>NZ_WWIN01000001.1:0-4800000 GCF_009862865.1 Streptomyces sp. SID5469
CCCGCGGAGCGGGTACCACATCGCTGCGCGATGTGCAAGCGAACACCCGCGCTGCGCGCGGGTGTTGCGCTCCCGCTCCGCGGGAGCGCCGGCGGGACGCTGCGCGTCCCGCTCACCTCGGTTGCTGCGCAACCGGGGTGACGCTCCGTCCGCTGCGCTCCCGGAGCAGTGTGGGCTACGCCCACGCGAGGTAGCTTCCGCTGCGCTCCAGCTACAAGTGGCGCTGTGCGCCACCAAAGCCGGCATCGCTGCGCGAAGCCGGCCAACGGGCCTTGCGGCCCGGGCGGCAGCTAGGTGGGCCGCCTGCGTCGTGCAGACCGGTTGGCTACCAGCAGCCAGATCCACACGAGAACCATGCCGGCTGACACCAGGATGCGGCCTGTGCCATCACCATCGACTATCCGCCACACCAGCAAGCCGATGCCCAGGCAGAGCATCGGCCAGTAAAGCCACGGCCCCCAACTGTTGCCCGGCCTCGCCCATGACGGCGGAACGTAGGGCTCGGAGCGTTTCCTCATGCGCGCCCCCTCCTTCCTTGCCTGCAGCTGCCATCAAGCGCGCCTCTCCCCGGGCTAGATGCCGAGGCGGGCAGTCTGGCTTCCGATCAGATCTGCGCCACCAATATCCATGTGGCGATCGCCAGGAAGAGCACCCCCGTAACCCGCTGCATGGCGTACCCCTTACTGGTGGGCTCGGTCGCGTCCGGGTCCTTCACCCATCCCCGCTGAAGGTTCCTGTTCGCCTTCCAGAGCAGTTGCGGACGTGTGACTTGAATGAACCCCATGATCAGCAAGGCGCACAAGATCGGGATGAAAACCGGACTGCCGCCGCCATCGGAGGCAGCCTCCATTACCGCATCGCGATTCATGCATCTGCGGATGCCCTGACATCGCCTCAGATAACGGACAGCGCCCCCTCGGCGGATCCACTTGCTTCTCCGCCGCCCCACGATCCTTCCGGCTGCGCCTCCAGGAGCGGCGGCCCGCCGACACGGGCAAGGCTGGGTGCGAGGGGTGCTCGTGACTATCGGGCTCAGGCGTTCGCGTGGCGAGAGGCGAATGCCTGTCGCGGTGCAGCGTGATGCGCCGGCCTGTTTGCTGTGGCGGCCTGGAGGCGCCTCAGCCACAGGGAGGCCGTGAACAGCAGGCCGGTGAACACCGCCAGGAGAAGTACGGAGACCCACATCTGCCGGCTTGCGGGATACGCCCATCCCGTCCAGGCCGCGGCGGCCGCCCACAACAGGACCCCTACCGCGTAGAAGGCACGGACCTGACGCAGCTGGCGCTCGGCCCGCAGGGACATGAGGTGATCAGTCTTGGGTGCCATGCCGGCCCGTGTACCCCGAACCGCGCTATCCAGTGGGCTTCGTTTGATGCCCTTCAGGTTTCGCTGCCCGGCTTCCATGGCCTACCAGCCGGTTCGGGCGGCTGAGGACCATCCAGGGCGCTGCGGAGTTTCTCCTTGAAGCTTTTCGGCGGGGCCTCCTTCTCTTCCTGTGTATGCATGAGCCGGGCAGTGGTCACCCGTATGTGACACTCGCGGTGCCGCTGCCTGAGGAGCACCAGCCAGGCCCCGTCCTGGGTGAGGAAAGCATGCCGGGCCGGTTCGTCTCCCGGTCGGGCATGCCGAGCGAGCACTCCCGGCATGTAGTTCAGGGCCGCATCCTCGGCCGCGGCGGCGGCCTGTTCCTGATCTCCTGCGATGTGCTGAGTGGCCGCCAGTTTCCAGCGGTGCAATCTGAGTTCAACGCCGTCGGCGCGCTTGGTCTCTCGTGTGTCCTCTTCGACGAGGACGTACCACTCGGCGGTCATGGCGGGAGCCTATCTTCCCTCCACTGGCCGAACCGCGACCAGCCGATTGATGCAGCATGTAGAGTTGACGAAAATGTAGGACACCCTCACCGCTTGGACGGTGCGCAGCGCAGGCCGTCCAGAAAAGGGAAGCCGTATGTGGCCTGCTCGGGATGTGCCGCGGGATCGGGTCCGGCGTCAGGCAAATAGCCTGGACGGTGCCGTTGCGCAGCGGGTCGCAAAAGCCGCTGCGCGTGAGCGTGAGACAGCGGATCAGTCGCGGCGGGGCGATTCCTTCTCAGAGTTCGAGAGGGACCCGGAGCGGCTGGCTGACACCTGGGCGGCCAAGCATGTGGAGTGGCGGCGCGTCAGGGACTCGACGGCTGCAGCCGGCTTGGCGCGTACGAGGCGAGACAGGGGATCCAGGGCTCGGACTGGGCTCGGGAGCACGAAGATCAGAGTTCAGGTCCTGGCGCCACCCGCCGAGCGGGGCATGGTGGGCGAAAGACGGTACGGTGTCCGTCCCTTTCTTTACACCGTCCCGGTGATTTCCTGCAACGGTCGTAGATAGAGCTTGAGGAGGGGCACTAAATGCGGGGTATTCAACTCCGGGAACATCAGGTCGACCAGAAGGCTAGTTTCCGTTAGTGGGTCGGATTCTCTGCAAGGTCATCTGTGCCCCCTCAGGGAGCCCGTGGCACGATCGTGTCAGCTACCGGGTCCGGCAAAACGAGCATGGCCGCCGCGAGCACGCTGAACTGCTTCCCCGAAGGCCGGATCCTCGTGACCGTGCCGACCCTGGACCTGCTCGCACAGACCGCCCAGGCGTGGCGGGCAGTCGGCCACCACTCCCCCATGATCGCGGTGTGCTCGCTGGAGAACGACCCAGTGCTGAACGAGCGGACCTGACGCCCAGCGCCGCCCATGAACCACCTCTGGCTCGGTGCACCGACTACCGGCACTACCGTCGGATCATGGACTGGAACTTCCCCGACGACGACATCTTCTTCTGCGGCGGGTGCGGCGACGACGACACCCCCGACCCGCGGGTCCCGCGTCAGGACAAGGCCCTGTGCGTCCGCTGCGACAGAGTCGAACGGCAGGTCCGCCGATACCGGATCACCGTGCCGCGGAGGAACGCGATCATGCGCTTCCAGCGCGACGTCTGCGCCCTGTGCCAGGAAGGCCCGCCGACCGACCACTGCCCCGATGCCGTCAGCTTCTGGCACATCGACCACGACCACCGCTGCTGCCCTCCCGGCGGCTCATGCGGGCGGTGCGTCCGCGGCCTCCTGTGCCTGCCCTGCAACGCCACCCGCCTGCCCGCCTACGAACGCCTCCCCAACGTCCTCCGCGACAGCCCTCGCTTCAACACCTACCTCAACAGCCCACCCGCCCGGCACCCCGAAGCCCGCCCCACCGCCAGGGACCATGCAGGCCCCCGCGACGCATCCAGCTACCTCATCGACGCCTTTTTCACCGCCGCGGACCATCCCGAGGGGAACGCCCTCAGCTCCTGAACGCCGCTGTCCTCCCGGGCGGCGGCCGGCAGCCACGGGGCTTGGTTCGGGCTCGCGACGTTCGCCGTCCTGAGCGCAAGGCCAGAAAAGCGTCCTTGGCGAGCAGCAGGGCGCGGTGGCGGTCATGCCGCAGCTGCTGCGCCAGCCGATCCGAAGACGTCGTCGAAGCAGTGTGCTTGCTCCGTGCGTACGAGGTGGAAGGCACCGCTGCGGTGGCGCAAGGCGTGAGCGGTGTAGTGGACCACCTCCGCCGGCGTGAGGACCTTCAGGTCGCCGAAGACGTAGTACAGCGGAGTCGGAGCGTGGGCCGCGGTGAAAAAGAGGCCGGCGGTCACGGTGTCGGCGCTGACGGCGTAGCGGTCGGTGTCGGTGCTGGGCATGCGGTCCTTGGCGTCGATGGTGATCAGGTCGGCGCCGCGGGCGGCGATGAGGTCGGGGAAGTGCCGCAGGGCGGAGCGGGTCCGGCGCAGGGCTTCCCGTACGGCGGGCGGGTAGGTGCCCTGTCCGCAGGGCTGGACGGTCCAGCCGCGGGCGCGCAGCGCGGCCGCCACCCGACGTTCGTGCATGTCGCCTATCGCCTGGCGGTCCTGCCACTGCGTCACTCGGGTTCCCCCTGGGGTAAGTGCCACGATCCCTGTGCGTGATACGAAGGATTCATAGTTCGTCCTACCCTCCTGAAGGCTATGATGCTCCTCATGGCGGCATACGTTGACCCACGCTTTCGTCCTACGCTATGGCCTGGAACGCCCGTGCCGACACCGGAGTTGATGCCTCTTCGCGGAGCGCGGGCCGACGGTGAATGGATCGTCTGGACCCCGCAGGTCCGCTCCCGCTCGCACACGGTCCCCGTGCCGGAGGACTTCTACCTGCGCGAGTTCATGGAGGTCGACCCTGAGGACCTCGACGCCGTGGCCGCCCTGATGGGCGCCTACGGACACCTCGGCGGGAGCATCAACACCGGAAGCTGGGACGTCGACGTCTACGAGCGCCTCAAGGAGCTCACGGAGCGCGAACACCCCCGCGCGCCGTTCGCCCTGCACGGCGAACTGGCCACGCTGTTCATGAGGGAGGCGCAGGCGGCCATCACCACCTGGCTGGCCCTGCGCCGCGAGGGCGGGCTCGACGCGCTCATCGAGCCCGAGGTGTCCGAGGAAGAACTGGCGCAGTGGCAAGCGAGCAACGCTGATCTTGAGGAAGCGTGGCCGCGGGACCTGGACCACCTGCGCGAACTCTCCCTGGAGATCAGGATCAGCAACCTCGTGAGCGAACTGAACGCCGCGCTGAAGCCGTTCAGCATCGGCATCGGCGGCCTGGGCGACCGCTACCCCACCATCCTCGCTGTGGCGTTCCTCCAGCTCTACAACCACCTCGCCGAGGACGCCACGATCCGCGAGTGCGCGAACGAGACCTGCCGCCGCCACTTCGTACGCCAGCGCGGCCGCGCCGCATACGGGCAGAACCGCACCAGCGGCATCAAGTACTGCACCCGCGAATGCGCCCGCGCCCAGGCCCAGCGCGAACACCGCCGGCGCCGCAAACAGCAGACCACGACCCTCCAGCAGCCGCCGGCGCCTGGTCCTCAGTCTCACGACACCTCAGAGCCGACTGCCGAAGGGCGCTGACTGATGATCAGCCTGCGAGAACACCAGGTGGAAGCGAACGCGCGCATCCGGGCGTGGGCGGGATTCCCCACGAGGTCACCGGTACCGGCGCAAGGGCTGCGCGGGACCGTCGTCTCCGCGACCGGCTCCGGGAAGACGATCACCGCCGCGTGGGCCGCACGGGAGTGCTTCAGGGGCGGACGGATCCTCGTCATGGTCCCCACGCTCGACCTGCTCGTGCAGACCGCCCAGGCGTGGCGGAGGGTCGGCCACAACGGGCCGATGGTCGCGGCCTGCTCGCTGGAGAAGGACGAGGTCCTGGAGCAGCTCGGCGTGCGGACCACCACCAACCCCATCCAGCTCGCACTGTGGGCGGGGCACGGGCCGGTAGTCGTGTTCGCCACGTACGCCTCACTCGTAGACCGTGAGGATCCCGAGGACGTCACGGGCCGGGCGAAGGTACGCGGTCCGCTGGAGGCCGCTCTGGCCGGCGGGCAGCGGCTGTACGGGCAGACGATGGACGGCTTCGACCTCGCCGTCGTCGACGAAGCCCACTCAACCACCGGTGATCTCGGGCGGCCGTGGGCGGCGATCCACGACAACAGCCGGATCCCCGCGGACTTCCGGCTCTACCTGACCGCGACCCCGCGCATCCTCGCCTCCCCCCGCCCGCAGAAGGGCGCGGACGGCCGGGAGCTGGAGATCGCGACGATGGCCAGCGACCCCGACGGCCCTTACGGTGAATGGCTGTTCGAGCTCGGGCTGTCGGAGGCCGTCGAGCGGGGCATCCTGGCCGGCTTCGAGATCGACGTGCTGGAGATCCGCGACCCCTCCCCCGCCCTCGGGGAATCGGAGGAGGCGCAGCGGGGCCGGCGCCTGGCGCTGCTGCAGACCGCGCTCCTGGAGCACGCCGCCGCGCGCAACCTGCGCACCGTCATGACGTTCCACCAGCGGGTCGAGGAGGCCGCCGCGTTCGCGCAGACGATGCCGCAGACGGCAGCCCGGCTCTACGAGGCCGAGGTCTCCGCCGAGGCCCTGGTCGACGCCGGGGCCCTGCCGGAGTCGTCGATCGGCGCGGAGTTCTACGAGCTGGAGGCAGGCCGCCACGTACCCCCGGACCGAGTGTGGGCGGCGTGGCTGTGCGGTGACCACCTCGTCGCCGAACGCCGCGAAGTCCTGCGCCAGTTCGCAGACGGCCTCGACGCCGGCAACAAGCGCGTGCACCGGGCGTTCCTGGCCAGCGTGCGGGTCCTGGGCGAGGGCGTCGACATCGTCGGCGAACGCGGTGTGGAGGCGATCTGCTTCGCCGACACCCGCGGCTCCCAGGTGGAGATCGTCCAGAACATCGGCCGGGCCCTGCGCCCGAACCCCGACGGCACGAACAAGACCGCCAGGATCATCGTGCCCGTCTTCCTCCAGCCCGGTGAGAACCCAACCGACATGGTCGCCTCCGCCTCGTTCGCACCCCTCGTAACCGTCCTCCAAGGCCTGCGCTCACACTCCGAACGCCTCGTCGAACAGCTCGCCAGCCGGGCGCTGACCAGCGGGCAGCGGCACGTGCATGTGAAGCGGGACGAGGACGGGCGGATCATCGGCACCACCACCGAAGGAGAGGGCGGGCAGCACGAGAGCGAGGGCGCAGTCGAGTCAGCACTGCTGCACTTCTCCACCCCGAGGGACGCGACGACGATCGCGGCGTTCCTGCGCACCCGGGTGTACCGGCCCGAGTCGTTGGTGTGGCTGGAGGGCTACCAGGCCCTGCTCCGCTGGCGGAAAAAGAACCACATCACCGGCCTGTACGCCGTCCCGTACGACACCGAGACCGAGGCCGGCGTCACCAAGGCATTCCCGCTGGGGCGGTGGGTCCACCAGCAGCGGCGCACCTACCGTGCGGGCGAACTCGATCCCCACCGCACGACCCTGCTCGACGAGGCCGGGATGGTGTGGGAGCCCGGCGACGAAGCCTGGGAGAACAAACTCGCGGCCCTGCGCTCCTTCCACCGCGCCCACGGCCACCTCGCCCCCAGACGCGACGCCGTATGGGGCGACGCCGACAGCGAACTGGTCCCGGTCGGGGAACACATGGCCAACCTCCGCCGCAAGGACGGCCTCGGCAAGAACCCGCAGCGCGCCGCAACGCGGGCCACGCAGCTGGCCGCGATCGACCCCGACTGGAACTGCCCCTGGCCACTGGACTGGCAACGCCACTACCGCGTCCTGGCCGACCTCGCCACCGACGAACCCCACAGCCGACTCCCCGACATCCAGCCCGGCGTGCAATTCGAAGGAGACGACCTCGGCAAATGGCTCCAGCGACAACGCCGCAGCTGGGCGGAACTCTCCGAGGAACAGCAGCAACGGCTGACCGCGCTGGGCGTAACACCCGCCGAACCGCCCACACCGACCCCGTCCGCGAAGGGTGGGGGGAAGGCAGCAGCCTTCCAACGCGGTCTCGCGGCCCTCGCACAGTGGATCCAGCGCGAGGGCGCCCACAAGGTAGTACCAAGAGGACACGTCGAAGCCGTCGTCATCGACGGCCAGGAACACCAGCACAAGCTCGGCGTATGGATCTCCAACACCAAAACCCGCCGCGACAAACTCACCCACGACCAGCGCACCGCACTCGCCGCACTCGGAGTCGAGTGGGCTTAGCAGCAGGGTCTGCCTCAGCGGTTGGTGTTCTCCTCTCGGATCATCCGTCGGAGGCTGGTGCGTGCTGCCGCCAGGTCTGTTTCCAGGGTGCCCACGCGAGCCGGTGGTTGTCGTCGGTGGCCTGCTGGAGGCTGTCTTCGAGCCGTTGGTTGTTCCGGGTGAGTTCGTCGACGCGTTCGGTCAGGTGCCCGGTGTCGAGGGCGTCGAGTTGCTGCCCAAGCTGGCGTTTCCGTGAGCACCGACGCACTCCCCCGGACGCGGCCGTGGCGCCGTGGGCGGCGCAGCAGCCCCCGTATCTTGCCCCGCACCAGTTCAGTCTCCTGCCGCTGCCCGAACTGCTGCGCTGGGAGGTCCTCTACGGTCTGCAGCAGGTGGACCCGTGGCTGCGGATCTTCGAACCTGCGCAGGTCCGCCGCATGGTGCGGGACCTGGCTGAGACCGGCACGCTCATCGACGGCATCAGGGACCAGCAGATGTGCCCTCGCTCCACCGTTGCGGTCTTGCGGATGCTCGGCCGCGTGCGTACGGCGGTCCGTGCGGGCCATGCGGAGTACACCGGCACCGCGCCGGCACAGGACGACGTCCTGGATCTGCGTGCGCTCGGCCAGCGCTCCCGCACCCCGGCCGGTATCCGGCAGCCCAAGACCGTCGATCTGCGCACCATCCGGCAGCCGTGGCTGCGCGGCCTGCTGCGTACCTGGACCGTCCAGCAGCGCCCGGGAGCGGACGAGTTCGCCCGCACGCTGCGCGGCGTGGAGCTCGCCTCCCGGGCTCTCGCGCAGCGCCCGGGAACCGACGACCCCGCAGGCTTGCGCTACGACGACGTCACCGCCGTGGTCGACGCGATCCGCACGGCACTGAAACGGGACGGCGAACCGGCCGGCTGGAACTACCGCATGTCCATCGCCAGCCACTTTTTCGCCTTGATCGACTACGGCCACCGCTCCGGAGCCGCGGACGACCTCTCGGCCGCCTTTGTCCGTGACCCCGCCCTCCACCGCATCCCTGAGCAGGAGGCCAACGAGGACGAGATCGGCAAGGCGATCCCCGAACCGGTGATCCGCCAGCTCGACGCCCACCTCCACCTCCTTGGCCTGGGGCGGGCCCGCGGCCAGCGCACCCTCGCCCCCGACGACCTGCAGCTGATGTACCGCACGCTGTACATCCTGCTCAGAGACACCGGCCAACGGCCCCTGGAAGTCCTCTCCCTGCCCCGCGACTGCCTGGAGACCCGCAACGACCAGATCTCCCTGATCTGGAACAACCACAAGGCCCGCCGACACCGCCGACGCCTGCCCATCACCACGTCCACCGCCCAGGCCATCCGTACCTGGCAAGAACGCCGAGAACAGCTCCAGGCCAGCCTTCCGCCCACCGGCGCCGACTACCTCTTCCCCGCCCTCACCCACCTCGCCACCCGCCCCTACCTGCACACCAGCTACCTCGGCGAGACCCTGCGCGACTGGGTCGACTCCATCCCCCACCTGCACGGCGAAGGCACCGACACACAGGGCAACCCACTGCCTTTCGACCGCTCCCTCATCTACGCCTACGCCTTCCGCCACTCCTACGCACAACGCCACGCCGACGCCGGAACCCCACTCGACGTCCTGCGCGAACTGATGGACCACAAGTCCGTCAGCACCACCCAGCGCTACTACACCGTCTCCCTGAAACGAAAACGCGACGCCGTCACCAAGCTCGCCGCCCACGTCGTCGACCACCACGGCCACCCCAGCCCCAGCTCCGAGACCGCCTACGAACTGCGCTCCGTCGCCGTCCCCTACGGCGGATGCACCGAACCCAGCAACGTCAAAGCCGCAGGCAGCTCCTGCCCTATCCGCTTCCAGTGCGCTGGCTGCGGTTTCTACCGCCCCGACCCCTCCTACCTCCCGGCGATCGAACAGCACATCAACGAACTGCGCGCCGACCGCGAAACAGCCCAGGCGATGGACGCCGCCGAATTCGTCATCACCGCCTTCACCGCCCAGATCACCGCCTACGAGCAGGTCACCGACCGTATGCAGCGCCGCCTCGCCGCTCTCCCCGTCGCAGAACGCTAGGAGATCGAGGAGGCCAGCACCATCCTGCGCAAAGCCCGAGCCGGCAACACCCACACCCTCCTGCCGCTCACCGTCGTCTCCAGGACCGGCCCGGCATGAACCCCCGCGGCAACCCGCACACCCTCGCCCAGGCCCGCCACCGCACCAGCCTCGACAAACGCCAGCGAGCCCTGACCGCGCTCACCACCCTGGAACAACAGGGCGAAAAGATCACTCACACCGCGGTCGCCCGCACCGCCGGCGTCTCCACATGGCTCACCTACGCTGAAGGCATCCGCGAGCACATCGAAGCCGCGCAACAACGCCAGCACCCCACCACCCCCTCGCCCGCCCGCACCCGCAGCACCACCGCCACGCTGCGCACAGAACTCGAGCTCGCCAGGCAGGAGATCCGGACCCTGAGGGAAGACAGAGACCGGATGAGGAAGGCCATCCAGCGCTGCGCATGATGCCGGCACAGGCCCCGGCCGTACAGGCCCGGCAGCGGGCAGGCGGGAGCCGGGCAGGCAGGGGTATCAGCATACGGGACGGCGGTGTCCTCCCACCGGCCGGCGGTCTTGCGGGTGGAATGGGTTTTCCACTGGGTGTAGTGCGTGGCGCACAGTTCCTTGCAGTGGCGGGGCCGGACACAGCGCTGCCCGTCCTTCGTGAAACTGCACGGCTCCGGAACACCACCGAAGGCAACGCGGTTACGCACCGGCACGAAGGCCCGCGCGAACTCCGCGTCGGGCAGCGGCGACCGTTTCTGCTCCTCCTTGCAGAAAGGGCAGAAGATGTTGGCCGGTGAGACCACGGTGTCGCACGCCTCGGTACGGCACAGCGCAACCGAGCTGCGCGGCTCGTGGACACTGCCGGTGAACAGCCAGCAGTCCTGCCGCCATTCACTGGTCCGCCAGGCGGGATCGAGATGACCTCGCAGCCACGCAGCCCATCCCCCGCCGTCGAGATCCCCCGCGTTTTCGGCGCGCGGTGCGGGCAGCCGCGACAGTGCGGACGAGATGCTGCTCATCGGCGCTCCTTCAGAGAACCGACGCGTTCGACCGCTGCCCGTGCCTCGGCGTCGTTGACGTGCCGGTAGCGCTCCATCGACAACGGGGAGGCGTGGCCCAGGAGCCGCTGCACCACATCGCGGTCGACGCCGTCACGCAGCCAGCGGGTCGCCGCCGAGTGACGCAGCATGTGCGGACGACGCGCATGCCCGAGAGCAACGACGCCAAAAAAGCCACCGCCTCCGCCTGCAGATCAAACGAACCGGCGTCCACCACCACCCACCGCACCACACCGGGCACCGGAGAAACAGCACGCTCCGCCACAAATTCGGCATCCACGTGACAAACACAACCACCGCCCGCAGAACGGCGTACGGCACACGCTCACTGGCCATCCCCGCAGGCGACAACCCAAACAAACATCCCCCACCGCTGGCTCGCCCCGAGATAACTCTCGGCGGGGCCAGGACCAGGGGTCAGTGGGGTCAGCGCTCGTTTTCCAAAGCAGCGGTCAACCCGTAGGCACCTGCTTGCGAGAGCCTGTCGATGACGTCCAGGCAACGGATCCGTTCGGCCTGCCGGCTTTGCCGATAGAGGCGGAGGACTGCCGAGACCAGGTGGTGGCCGTCCGCCGCACGATGGGTTCTGAGGTCGCCGAGCTCCCTGCCCGCGTGCTGAACGATGCGTTCGCAGGCATCAATAGCGACAGTGGGAAGGGGGCCAGCGTGGTCGTAGAGAGCGAAGGCCAGATGTTCGAGGTGGTCGGGGAACGCCTTGCCATCGAGGAACGCTCTGACGAGTTCGTCGGCTTGCGCAGGAAACAGGTCGAACACCTGCCGCATGCCCTGGGAGGCGTTCTTTCGCACGTCGGCGTCATCGTCGTTGAACAGCGGGACAAGGTGCGGGTAGTGGTCGATGTTGTCGGCGAAGACCGATGCAGCCCCACGGCGGGCGAGGGCGTTGAGTTCATCCGTGCTGTTCGGAAGGTCAGGGGTGAGGCATCCCTGGATGGTGGCAACAGCCCAGGACTGGCCGGCAAGTTCGGCCGTATCGCCCGGCCCTTGGAGGGCTCGAGCGAGGTGGGCAGCGAAACGTGACGGTTCACGGACCAGTATGTTGATGAGCAGCCGTTGAGTGGTGGAGGCGTTGTAGGCATTGGCGTCCTGGTGGTTCAGGAGTTGCTCGGTGGTGTCCAGCGCAATCTGAGGGTCATGCTTCATCAAGGCCAGCACGGCCTGGGCGGCACAGACTCGGACAGCGAGCACAGAGTCGTTGGCGAGGCGGGTGACCAGGGGTGTCAAGGCGTGCAGGTGCTCACTGCCGTGGAAGAGCAGGGCTGCAACGGTGAGCGCTGCCTGGCCGCGGGTGGCGTTCATGCCGGCGGTCAGCAGATCCGTTCGGGTTCCCTCGGCATCGGCGTCGCGGATGTCCTGCTCGGGGTGGGGGTCCGTGGTGTAGCTGTCGAGGGCTGGCAGCGAAGCAGCAGTGAAGTTCTGCGGCGCCGACTGCAGGGCGCGGCAGATCGTGGGCGCGGCGGCGGGGCCGAGGATCTGGTGAGTGTGGAGAGCCAACTGCTCCCAACGGTCGGCGTCCAGATGAGGCGTGACCGCTCCCACGATCGCGCACAGGTAGGTGGCTGGTGCGTCCGGGCCAAGCGTGAAGGCGAAGTCGGTAAAGCGCTCGGGTTCCTGCTCCGCGCGGCTGCCCAGGGTCTGAGCAAGTTCGTGAACGCCCCCCTGAGGCGGCCAGAACCGCTCGGCCTGGGGCTTGGCGTACATGTTCAGAGCTCGGTGCCACTGTTCATTGGTCATGTGCCGGGCCGCATGGTCACTGATCGGCGAGCCGACGAACCCAGTCTGGATTGGTGTCGGTGGCGACGGGACCTGGCCAGGGAACTTGCGTTCCCATTCGGCGAGTCGGCGGCATCCCGCGTCGCTACGGCGCGAGGGGCAGATTGCCGACAGCAGCTCGTACTGGCTCCAGCCCCAGGCGCTGTGCTGCCCCTTCTGCCGTCGGTGTTCCCACGCCGGGTAGTAGTCGAGCAGCATCGCGGTCAGACGTTCCAACGTCTCGTCACTGCAGTGAGGCGTGGTTGCCTCGATGAGTTCACGCGAGGCCCAGCGCGCACTGCTCAGCCAGCCCAGGCGCAGGTTGCGTTCATCGTTCAGGAGCCAGGCGATCGCCTCGTCTGCCTGATTCATGACGGCGTAGACACGGCAGGCGAGGAAGCGCAGCTCTTGAACCGGTGAGGGAGTCAGTTGCTGCAAGGCGTCCGCAGCGGCAGCCGGGGAGTTGGCAGCCAGGGAGCGCAGTGCAGTGTCGAGGGCGGTCAGCAGTGCAGCGTCGACGCCGTGGCCGCCCACAAGGCGGTGAGCCCAACGGCCGCTGGGGGCATAGGCGTCGGTGCCCCCCGTGCTGCCTGCCGTAGCCACGTCGATGACAAAGGGCAGGACCTGGCTCACGTAGGCTTCCGGCTCGGCCTCCGCGATGCGGGAGAGGACCGTGTCGGCAAACTGGGAATGCGTTGACAAGTGCCCGGATTCGAAGGGGTCGCCGGAGTCATCGGCGCGCGCTCGGGCAAGGTGACGCCACAGATAGGCGCCTACAAGGCGCGCAGCGGGAGCGGGAGCGGTCTCGGCCAAACCGTAGAGGAGTGACCAGAAGTCACTGTTCACCGCGATGGGTCCACGCGCCTCGTCCGCATGTCCGCTCTCGATCAGGTCGACGGCGAGGTCAATAAGGCCGGGTGTGAGCGCCCACTCAATCAGCCGCAGAAGCCGCTGTCCCCACTGTGGCGTGGTGCCCGCATACGGTCGTACCAGCTCCGCAACACGGCTCGGGTCGGTGGCGCGCGACGGCCAGCAGTTCAGGGAACGCAGCATCGGCGGTCCGCGGCGTGCCCAGCCAGCGTTCCCACCTCTGATCGTGGTCGGCGGCGTCGAACCACTGCGGCAGGGCGAGCAGACCTCGTACCTTGCCCGCCACAGGCGTCTGACCCCAAGCGACCGGTTCGACGGCCTTCCAGTCAGGCAGCGCGGCATCGAACTGCCCGAGGACCGCGATAATCACATCATGCAGGTGCGGGCGGATCCGGTCGGAGCCCAGAAGCCGGCCCACTGTGGCGCGGAAACGTTCAGGGTCTGTGCCAGCAAGGTGTTCGAGGATCTGCCGGGTCTGGGCGCGACGGAACAGGTACTGACCTGAGTTGGCCAGGAACTCGTGGATGTCCTCTCCGGCGGAGATGAAGGACCGGGCGAAGAGGAAATCGAAGTAAGTCTCGTGGAAGAACCCGATCTGTTCCCCGTCGCGCACCAGCACACCGTGCGATTCGAGCACCTTGATGTGCTGGCGGGCAAAACCGTCGAGGAGAGCCATGGGTGCCTGGAGGGTTTCGCGTTCGCTCATGGAGGCGCACAGCGTGCCCGTGATACCCCGCCAGTCCAGTGCGGCGACCTGTCGCTCGATCTCCTCGCGTCGTTCATCGGTGTAGCGCGCGTACAGCTCCTGCAAGGTCCGGTAGGAAGCGGCCCGTGCGGAGGACGACAGACGGCTGAAGACCGACAGGTGCAACGGAGTCCGCAACAGCTCCAGCGTCACCGGCCCCAAGCCGTCGGGATCCGTCCCGCTGGCGGACAGCACAGCCCGCACCTGTTCCACGTCCAGCACGCTGAGGGGGAACCGGACTGTCCGGACGCGGTCGGCGACCAGGTCGGACAGCCTCCGGTCATTGTCGATGTCGATGGTGCGGGCCACCAGGAGCACCTTGACGTTCGGGGCGACGACCAGCTGTGCGAGTACGTCCTCCACGGCCTCATAGGCATCCGACATCCTGCCGTTGTAGGTGCTGACCGCATCCAGCTGGTCAATCACCAACAGCGCCGGCGCTTCGTCCGCGACCCCAGCCAGCAGCACCGCCGGCGAGTCCGGCAGGGTCATCCTGACCCCCAGGTCCTTGGCCGTCTGCACACTCGCGTCGGCGCCGTCCATCCGGACCGCGGCCGCCGGCCATCCCTGCTCGGTCAGCCGGACCAGGACGTCGGTGACGACCGCTGACTTACCCAAGCCAGCGCTGCCCTCGCAGACCACCATCTGCGGGCCGTCCTCAGCCACCAGGCGCTCGTACAGCTGCTCCACATGCGGACGAGCGGCCATCCCGAACGCGGGCTTGTCCCGTCGCACGCGCCGCACAAAGCGCTCGACCGTCCCGGCCAGGGCCGTGAGCGTCCCGGTGTCACCCGCCAGCAGACGTGGGCGCACCCCCGGCACGGTTAGAAGATGGCTGCGGATCTGGGAGCCGGTGAGACGCTGGTGCAGGTGCTCGTCGAGATAGCCGCTCAGCTGCCTGACGATCACTTCCGGGTCCCCGACAAACAGCAGCTCATACTCGGAGACCACCAGGCGGCGCAGTGCCTCTGGTGGGATGTGCTCCACGTGCACGGCCTGCAGATACCGCCAGCCGACCTCCCGGTCGACCGGCATCCCGTTGTCGGACCAGTTCTCGAGTACCTGTACAAACTGGGGAATCTGGGCCTTGGTGATCATGCCCTCGAACTCGGCGAGTGTGTCGGCGCCCCGGGCCCGCTTAGAAAGATCATGCAGTTCAGGGGCCCCCGTGGACAGCACAAGGCGCACCTTCTTGCCCCCCGCAAGATGCCCCGTGACCGCCTCGAGGATCTTGCCCGCAGCGCTCAGGGTCCACGGCCCCTTCGAGGGGACGTCCTTCACCTGCTCGCACCAGGTGCCGTCGTCCGCCTCGAGCTCGAACTCGATCCCGGCGCCCGCCGGCCCCGGGGGTTCCAGACGAATCCCCGTCGCCCGCCCCCGCAGCAACTCCGCCACCCTCAGCGCGGTCCACCAGTCCTCGTACCGGTTACCCGCCTTATCCGCAGCCCCACCCGCCAGCCCCACCCAGCCTCACTCCCCCAGGACATTCCATCGGTTCTCACCCTTTCGGAACCGCGCCACGCGACCCTACTCCCACCAACTGACAAACACTCAGAACATTACAAAACAGCCAAATCATGATCTTCTACAACTTCAGGCTCCACCACAACTGTCGGACCGCACGGAAGATTTCAGCGGGCGTGACTGTGACCTGGGCACTGAAATCTTCCGTGCGACGCCTTGGGGTGGCGCTAGCGCACCGATCGCTTCAGGTGACCGTGACGTCTCTTCTCCTCTTGTCCTGCGTGGTGATGGTCAGCGCTTTACGCGGCTGCGGACGGCAAGGACGGCCAGGCCGAGGAGGACGGGTTCGGCAAGCCGGGAGGTCATCTCGGTGTAGGTGCCGGTGGCGGTGAGGTCTTGTCCGGAGGAGCGGAAGATCACTGAATTGATCACTACCCGCAGACCCTTCTCCAGCCGTTCGGTGGTGACGCGTTCAGTCAGTGGACCGGAGGGGTTGACCGGGGCGGGGACGTCGGTGGTCAGGAGGACCTCCTGACCTACCGCGACCTGGCGGCCGGTGGTGGTCGGCTTCGGGTCATCGGCGGGCAGGCCCCACAGCACCATCACCGCGATCGTGGCGGCCATGGCCGCCACCAGCCAGGCCAGTGTTCGGATGGCGCGCAGCCCGTACCCGGACAGGGCCCAGTAGGCGGTCAGCAGTGCCCGTTCCCCCCAGGGCCGCGTGACGTCATGGCGGCGCATCTCGGACTCGCCGTAGTAGAAGTCGGCAGCGTCCGGCTCGTTCTTGCCGTCTTCCAGCGACTTTCGCAGTTGCCGGTACAGCGCCGCCACCATTGCCGGCTTCAGCACGGGGGCGTCCTGCGGCGAGGTCCAGCCCCGGGCGACGGCCCGGCCGGGGCGGCGGGCGGTACGCACTCGCCAATGGTGTTCCTCTACCAGTGTGTTGCGCTGGCTCGACGGCCAGGAAAAGGGTCGGCCCCAGCCAGCGGGAACGCCGGCGAAAGTGCACCAGCCGTCCACCTTCAGCTGGTCCAGGTGGACGACTCCGGCGAACCGGCAGGCACTCAGGTCGATGTCCTGCAGCGCCAGGTGCGCGGCATCCACCCCATCCACCGACATCAGACGCACTCCGGGCTCCCGGCCGGACAGCTCTGCCTCCGACAGCGAGACAGATACTCGGCTCCGAAGGGCGTTCGGGCGGGCGGCAACTGTCACGGGGTACTCGAAGACAGCGTCCCTCAGGTCCAGCTCGGCGTAGCGCAGACGCAGCGTGGCGGTCGATGCCCACCGGGTGCGCACACAGCTGACCTGATGGGCGGCAATCTCCACCGTCACCGGCTGCCCGAACACCGCACCGTCCATCACCACCTGCTTACTGCACACCAGTGGCCCCAGGAAGGACGACATCTCGAACCGTGCCCCGTGAAACCTGGCGTCGCCGGAGAAAGTTGCCCCCTGGAACGAGGTATCGCGAGAGAAGGTGGTTCCGTCGAACCGGGCGTCCTCGGAGAATTTCGCATCGACGAATCGCGCGCCAGCGGAGAAAGTTGCTTCGCTGAACCAAGTGCGGGAGAAGCGCGCGCCGATGAACCGGGCTTCGCCGGAGAAAGTTGCTCCGGCGAACGAGGCTTGGTCGGAGAAGGTCGCTACGTCGAATGATGTGCGGCAGGAGAAGGTCGTTTTCCCGAACCGAGCGCCATGCGAGAAGGTCGCGTTCTCGAACTCGGTCTCGCCGGAGAAAGCAGCTCCGTCGAACCGGGCGTCCTGGGTGAAGGTTGTTTCCCTGAACTGGGCCTTGCGGGAGAAGGTTGCCCCGTCGAACCGGACCTCGCGGGAGAAGGTTGCTCCATTGAACCGAGCCTCGCCGGAGAAGGTTGCCCCGTCGAACCGGGCCTCGCCTGTGCGGGGCTTACCAGTGGTGGGGTCACGCAGGGCGGCGAGGAGCTGGTTCAGCAGATTAGGGGTGAAGGGAGTGCCTCGGTGGTCGATGTCGGCGCCGGGTGACAGAACTGTGAGGTAGGCGGCACGGTCGGTGTCGTCCAGGTGGGCTAGGCAGGCGGTATGACTGCCGACGCGGAGGCCACGGCAGCCGACCGGATCCTCTGGAGTGGCGTCATGGGCACAGTGTGGCCACGCAGGTGGAGTGCTCGACGGCGTAGACGGCGTAGCAGACGGCATGCCCTAGGGACGCGCTGGCACCATCGGACAGTTGCAGGATTCGGTCGCAGCGAAGCTAACCCCTGAAAACTCCGATGCGTTACTGAAGGGCGCACTGAAAAGAATCATGCGCTACTGAAATCTTCGGTGCGGTCCGACAACAACAAACGTGCCTACCGAACCGCCCGCCCTGAGATAAAAGGTCTTCGGGCTCATGATGAAGAGGCAATCGAATTGCTGGCGATTCCGCAGGAGCCGCAGAAGGACGTCGCGCAGCCGTCCCAGCACATCGGTCCGCCGCCCGAGGAAGGCGAGGACGAATCACGGTTGCTGCTCCGTTTCGCAGCCCCGCGTGATCCGGTGATGGTCGCGGACTGGGTGTCCTTCAACGTGATCGACACCGAGAAGCAGGACTGGGCCCGCGGCTGGGCGGCACTCAAGAAGTTCACCGAACGTGAGCAGCACGCCAGAGTCCCCTATGGGTACAAAGAGGGTGCTTACCCTCTCGGGCAATGGGTCGCAGAACAGCGACGCGCATACGGGGCGGGGCAGATGACCGGCCAACGCGCCCGGCGGCTGGAGCAATTGGGCATGGTCTGGTCACCGGCCGATGAGCGATTCCAGGAGAACCTGGAAGCGGCCCGCGCGTACTTGGAGGAGCACTGGACGCTGTGCGCGCCCCGCTCCGCGACCATGCTGGACCGGCCGGTGGGGCAGTGGCTGTCCAACCTCCGCCGACCCGGCGCCCTGGAAGGACACCCCGAGTGGAAGACGGCGCTGGAGGCCGTGGACGAGGATTGGAACCCGTCGTGGCCGGCGGAGTGGCAGCGGCACTACGCCGCGCTGCGCGATCTGGTGGCCGACGAAGAGGGCCAGGCCGACGTCCTGCCGGGCTTCACGGTCCACGGCATGGACATCGGGAAGTGGCTGGCCCGGCAGCGGAAGCCCGAGGTCTGGCAGGCCCTGACGGACGGGCAGCGCGAGCGCCTGGAGCAGCTCGGCATCGTGCCGCTGGCCCTGGAGCCGGAGGAGCCCGCGAAGCCGTCCGCGACGCCCGTGGGGGCCTTCGAGCGGGGCGTGGCGGCCCTGGCGCAGTACAAGGCCCGGGAAGGCTCTGTGACGGTGCCCAGGGCCCATGTAGAGCGGCTGGAGGACGGCACCGAGGTTCGGCTTGGGGTATTCCTGACCCTCGAGCTGGTGCCTCTCCCAGCGCCAGTGGGACCGCCTGCGCCCTGTACCTGACGGCCGTCAGTGCCTACCACTGATCCGGCGATCATCGCCCCTGCCAATTCCCGGTCCCGTAGTCACCTCCCCGCCGCCTCGGCTGTCGAGAACGTTTCGACCTGCCTACGTCGTTGCGGGCCGTTTCCGAGTGATTCTGGTGCCGCTGTCAGGCGAACTGTTCAGCGACAGTCGAAAGTTCAGCTGCGCTTCAAAAGGTCAAGTGCGCAGGCATCTGTTCTGTAGCGCCGCATGGCGGAAATCGTTCGATCGGGCGTGCTGTGGCGAGTGGTTGCACGAACGCTCGGACGGATGTTGCCGCGGGTGCGGCCGATCGGTGGACTTCGCGGACCGCGGCAGTGCGGCGTGCTGTCCACACCGCCGCGCATCAACGCCCACACACGTTGTGTCGGGCAACCAGGACGACTCGTTTTCCTCAACGCGATGCATCACACCGTACTGCGGGTGACGACGGTGGAGCCGCGTGACGCATCGCGGTCGGACGCCGAGGTGAGGCCCTTGCCCGATCCCGCCGTCACCGCCGATGACCTCCCAAAACACCACAGCCGCGCCCTGCGCACCAAATTTTTTGCCTATCAGGAAAGTTCAATCACGAACTAATCACGTTCCGTACCTTCGCGGCAACCATGCAGGTCCTTCACCGGTCACCCACGCGCAAACACAGCAGAAACCCGTGGGGAGCACCATGAGCCAGCAGCAGTACCCCCAGCCCCAGCAGCCCGGCCGCAACGGCCTGGCCACCACCGCACTCGTCCTCGGCATCATCGCCGTCGTAGTCAGCTTCATCCCTGTCCTCAACGTCGTCGTCTGGCCGCTCGCGATCCTTGGCATCGTCTTCGGCGCCATCGGCCTCTCCAAGGCGGGCAAGGTCCGCAAGGGCAAGGGCGCCGGCATCACCGGCCTCGTCACGTCGGCCGTAGCGATCATCATGTTCTTTGCCATGAACGCCCTGTTCTTCTCCGCCGTGGACAAGGCCAGTGAGGAGCTCGACAAGTCGTACGACTCCACCACCGTCGGCGACGGCAAGTCCAAGACCGGCGGCGCCAAGGAGTCCAAGGTCATGAAGGACTTCAAGGTCACTAAGTGCGACGTGGTCACCGGCGACTTCGGCATCAAGGAGATGGCCATCCACGTCGACTACGCCAACAACGGCGACCGCCGATACTCGTACTTCGTAGAGGGCGAGGTCCTGGCCGACGGCAAGAAGGTCGACGACTTCATGTCAACCGCCGAGAACCTCGCCCCGGGCCAGAAGTTCACTGACAAGAACGCTGGTGCGCTGGTGAACGCGGACGAGATCAAGGACGCCAAGAAGCTCGAGTGCAAGACCATCAACGCGTCCCGAACTGACTTCTGATCGCTGACGTCGCATGACGCCGACCACCATCTGCAGGCCTCGCCGCGCACCCCGCAGCGGCGGGGCTCGCTGCATCATGGAGACCATGGAGTCGCAGCGGCACGGGCGCCGGCCGGACTGAAGCGGGGCGGAGACATGAGCGCAGGCCCGGCCGAGGGCCGGGCCGCGCGCGGGGAGCGGAGCGAGTCTCAATGACGGAGTCAAGCCGCTTGCGTGGCAGGCGGGGATAGACACGCAGACAGAAACAGATCAGGCAGGTGCTGAATCCAGTGCCTGCCTGATCTGCTGTTTCGGCTGTCGGGTGGCGGGATTTGAACCCACGACCTCTTCGTCGGTTACGAACGCCCCAAGTAGCCGCACCGTCGGGTGTCTGCGCACTGAACAAATCAGTGCGCAGATCCTCGATTCCAGCTGCGCAGAGAAGAGTTCAGTGCCCAGGTCAAAGCCTTGGGCGCTGAACTGTTTCCTCTCGTCCGACACCTGAGCGGCCGCCACCTCGCGCGGCAGCTCGCCGGAGCGGCGGACCTGGAGGCGGTGGGCCCGCGATGATCCGCCCGCGCTTAGCCCCGTGTCCGGCGCACCGACGGGGCCGTGACAGGCGCGACCATCATCACGGTGGCGCCCGGCCCGGGGATGCCGCTACGTGCCGTGCCGTACGGGCGTACCCGCGAGGCGGTGCTGACGGTCACGGCGACTTCCGGCCTGCTGGTAGCTGAACGAACCAGTGGGCGAGGTGTCGACGCTGCCGCGCTCGCCGCTCTGGCTGCGGACCCCGTGAGGCGGACCGGTGAGGGGGAATGCCGCACCAGATGCTGCGACTTGATGCCCGAGCCGACCGCTGCCGGGGAAGCGGCGTTGAAGCAGCCTTCATGCCCTGTTGGGCTGTGCCACCAGCGGTTCATCCCCGTGCCGCTGCCACCGCCCGCACGGCGTGCGCCCTGACGAGCCCGCCGTGCGGGCGGCCCCGCGAGACAACTCGACTTCCCTTGCAGAGGCAGGCAGGCGATGGCCCACGCGCAGGTCCGTGACGTCCCCCACACCACAAAGGCGCCGGCCCGCGCACCACAGCCGTTCCCCCTGCCCGCACCGGCCGACGACCCGGAGCTACCGCGCACCCCGCCGACCTTCCGGGACGTGCTGCGCCACCGATATTGCGGCCGCCTGCTGATCGCCTCGGTGACCGGACGCTTGTCACTGGGCATGGCGCCCGTCGCCCTGATCCTGGCGGCGCAGGCGGACGGCCACTCCCTGGCGAGCGCCAGCCTGCTGGCCGGTCCGGGTCATGCTGCCCGCCGATCCCCTGCTCGGCACCGATCAGCAGGAAGTCGTGGCGCGGCTGTGGAAGCGGCAGCAAACCGAGACGGGATGGGCCTACCTCGTGGGGCTGCCGTCCTACCGAGATCGCGAGGACGGCGATGTGGAGGCGGCGGCGTACCGGGTATGGGTGCGCGCTCCCGACCACGTCCGGCCGGTCGACGGCGTCGACTACGACCAGGTCGTCACCGAGAAGCTGGAACGGTCACCGCAGTCGGCGGTCCGTGAGGTCCTCGGGGAGCGCCGGCCTTCGGGGTGGGTGCTTGCGAAGCTGCGCGACGGCCGCGGCCCGGCCCGCTCCGTCCTGCACGCACCGGACTGCGAGGAAGCACCGGCGGGGGCGCCGCTGCTCGATATGGACCGCGCACTGGACTCGGCAGAACACCCGGGCACCCGGCTGTGCACGCTGTGCGGAGCCGCGCAGGAGCTGACACCTCTGCTGCGCGGCTTCGACCACATCACCGACTCCGCCCCCGACGACTCCTGACCCTGGCCGCCGCACCGTCGGCGGCCCTGGCGCGGCGGCCCCGCCCGGCGCGCAACACCAGCGAACGCGCCCCGATCCCCTCGCCCGCAGCCCGGGACCTGACCCACCACCCACCTTCCTTGTTCTTCCTGCTGTGGGGCGTGGTCCGGGGGCGTAGAGGGGATGTCAGAGGCCCGACCACGCCCGTACGGTGGGGGTGACCTGCACGGATGCGGCGGCGCCCGTGAGGCTCGCGCAAGAGAAGTCGCAAGAGATGCCGCAGGAGAAGACGCAAGAGTTGGCGCAGGAGATTTTGCCGCGCGACAGACCGGAGCGCGGTTCGAACAGCAGTACCTTTGCCTGGCGGCTTCGTACGACTTCCCCCAGGACCTGACCGACGCTCAGGACGAACTCCGTCAGGTCCGCGCTGATCTGCAGACGGTCTACCGGCGGGTGCCGTGGTCGGCCGAACCGCTGGACGCGTGGGAGACGCACGAGAACGCCTGGCGGCCCTCATCCCGCCCTGCCTCCCCCGGCTGGGGCCCTCAGGACGCGGCGGAGATCGCCCGGCTACGGGCGCGGGAAGTCGAACTCGCCACGGCGAACGTCACGCACGCGTACTGGAGCGAGTTCGCTCCGGCCCACGTCCTCGCGGCCCGTAACGCGCTCAAGCGCCACCAGGAGCAGCAGATGGCCGACGCCTCCAGCTAGCCGCCGACCACTTCCCCGGCCGCCGCACCGTCGGCGGGCCTTGGCGCGCCCGCCCCGCCCGGCGCGCAACCCGGCGAGGGCGCCCCGATCCCCGGCTGCGTCCGCGCCGCCCATCCCGCCCTCCCACCCCTCAACTCCAGCCAGGGCATGGGCGAAGGGGGTCGCAACGGGGATGTCAGCGGCCCGACCACGCCATACGTCTGCGGTGACCTGGGCGGACCCGAGGACGCGGTGAAGGCCTGCGCAACCTCTACCGCAACACCTAGCGCAATCCGGGGCCCTACGCGGTCGGGTGAAGACGCCAGGATCGGAGAACTTCTGCGGGTCGCGGCGCGTAGTGCCAAGGCATGAGGGAGATCACTGACGCGCACGTGGCAGAGCCGGACCTGGCTGTGGTGGAGGTCGCGGCCGCCGATGATGAAACCGCGCTCGCGGTCCAAGAGCTGCTCGCCGCGCGGTGCGCGATTGCACCGGCGGACCGTACGACCCGGGAGCCTGGTGAGCCCGGTGTACGGCTGCGCTGCTCCCTGGACCTGCGCCAAGAACCCGACTCGTAGGACTGCGGACGAGCGACCGCGTCCGCTGACCAGCCGTGGTCCGGGTCATGGTCGGGGCTGGCGGCGGCCTGGTCAATCCCGTGGTCGGTCTGCTACCGGTGGGAGTGGTCGTCCACAGTGGGGCGATGAGTGAACTCCGCCCCTAGGACGAGGTGTCCTCAGGCGCTGCGTGATCGGCGTGCTGCCGTCCTCTTCGTGGCCTTCTTCGCCGTCGTCTTCTTGGCCGACTGCTGCTTCGCGGTCTTCTTCTTCGGCAGCTCGTGGACGCCGGCGTCCACGCCGCGGGAGGCCTAGGTCGTGTCCGATGGGTCGAGTGACGCTCCCGTTGGGAACTCGTTCCGTGGGACATGGGGCGGGGAGATCTTTCGGATGAGGAGTGGGCTCGCCTGGAGCCGCACTTGCCGGCGAATCGCGGGCGGGGAGGACGCTGGAAATGCCACCGCCGGGTGATCAACGGGATTCTGTTCCGGCAGCGGACCGGCCTCCCCTGGCGGGATCTGCCTCCCTGCTTCGGTAGCTGGAAGACGGTCCACGACCGTCATCGACGCTGGTCGGCGGACGGAACGTGGGAGAGAATCCTGCGGGCCGTCCAGGCCGACGCCGATGCCGAGGGCCGGATCGACTGGAGCATGGTCAGTGTCAATTCCACGACCTGCCGCGCTCATCAGCACGCGGCTGGCGCCTCCACCCGCGCCCCGAAGATCCCGGGTCGACGCAGGAGCCCCGCGCGCCACCGTCCCGATGAGGCCCTGGGACGCTCGCGAGGCGGGCTCACAAGCAAGATCCACCTCGCCGGGGAAGGCGGGCGCCGCCCGCTCGGGTTCCTCATCACGCCCGGCCAGTGGGGGGATGCACCGCAGATGATTCCCGTCCTGGAAGAGATCCGCGTGCCCCGGCAGGCTGGTGGACGACCGCGCACTCGGCCCGACCATGTTGGAGGCGATAAGGCGTACTCGTCACGCCGCAACCGGCGTCACCTGCGCAGACGTCAGATCAAGCACACGATCCCCGAGCCAAGAGACCAGCGGGCCAACCGTCGGCGCCGCGGCAGCGGAGGCGGTCGGCCCACAGGGTTCGACAAGGCGATCTACCGCCGCCGCAACGAAGTCGAGCGGACCATCAACCGGCTCAAGAACTTCCGAGCCATCGCCACGCGTTTCGACAAACGGGCGTACGTCTTCCACGGAACGGTCACCGTGGCGGCGATCCGCCTATGGCTGCGTCCGGAGTGAAGTGCCCCGTTCAGAGATCCTCGGCACCCGGGTAGTGCTGGCGAAGTTCGCTGAGTACGCGCTTGTCGACAGCCCTGACATCCCACGAGGAGCTGTCGAACTCGGTCAGGACGAGCACCAGCTCGTCCCCGGCGAACCCACGTGCTTCGGCGTCGATCAACTGGAGGAAGGGGGTCGTCAACGACAACAGCGTCAACGTGTCCATGCCGGCGTCGGCGGACCGTCTCTCCATCTCGACACAGCGAGGATCGACGATCTCGTCGAACTCAATGCGCCACGTCAGGTCCAGGCCGAAGCTGCCGAGCCGAACCAGCACCTCAGCCAGGGTCACGTAGTGCTCTCCGTGCCAGGCAGGAAACGTGATTCCCCTCATCCCCACCTCTGCTACGGCTGTATCGCGTGACATGCGGCCCCCTTCGTTCAACGAACATTAGGCCACGGCTCTGATCAGCTCATACGACCCATCGGACAGGCCCTAGCCGTCGCCACGGGCCTGGTTCTCGAACCGGTTGAGCCCAGGGGTGTCGAAGGCCCTGGGCTGGTGGACGGTGCGGGCCAGATCGAGCAGAGAGTGAATGTGCCGGGTCCGGCCCCATCCTGCAGAAATCACCGGCCGTCAGCACCTTTGAGGGCGTTCACGGCGTCATCTCTGGACAGCTCAAGCAGTGATTCCTCGGAGTAATCCTGAATGTCGCTGACGTAGGGCGGGATGCCTGAGCGGCGTGTACAGAAGGTGACATTAGCCGTGAGGGTGTCGTCCGACAGGCCGCCCTCCGAGAGGGAAACGTACCCCAGGAGTGGGTGCTCGCTTTCCGCAGGGGCAGCCTGCAAGGCCAGGCAGGCGTAAGCGATGGAGCGTCGCAAAAGCCGATTCTGCCTTTCGGGCCCTGAAGCGGGGAGGTCGTAGTCCATCATGCCGCGCCCGTTCACCGTGGCTTCGAAGTGAACAATATCCTCGAATTCTCCAGCGGTGGATCCGTGGTACCCCGCCTGCAACGCGGAGAGCAGGTAGGCGCCATTCCCGTCCACGGTCCAGCCTTCCTCCGCGATCGCACGATACGCGGCAGGAACGTCGTCCGGAAGAACCGATGGCAGCTCGGCACCGGCAAGGCTGAGCATTATCTCGTTCATTCTCATCGCTAATCCTCTCCCAGAACCCTGAGCCCCTTGCGGATACCCGCTTCGAAACCAGGAATCTTGCCGACTTCCCGTTCAACCGAACGCGGCAATCCGTCGAACTTCCCTTCGTCGAAATTGTACTGATACTTCGCGGTGGGGTTGCTCTGGTCCTGGAAATGCAGCTGCCCGGCCCGCTGCCCTGGATTCGGATTCTCAACGTCGATCCGGTACGGCCCGTGATTCCACATGGTCTTGCTTGTCACCTGGGTCCCATTGGCTCCGATCATGCCGCTCGGCGGACGTTCCTTGATCCCGTACAACTCGCGCATCTCGTTGATCCCCCGCTCCACCGCGTCGGGGTGGTAGGGATCGTTCTTGAAAGCGGGCTGGGAGGTGTATCCCTCCGGCGGCTCGCACTTCAGCCCGAGCGGGTCGGCCCACATATGGGGATTGGGCACGTAGGCGGCCGGGTTGGGCGCGGGGCCGAGTCCGAGGGGGTCGGGGGTGACGTAGCGGGCGGTCTCGGGGTCGTAGTGACGGAAGTAGTTGTAGTGCAGGCCGGTTTCGGGGTCGTAGTACTGGCCGGGGAAACGCAGCGGCGTGTATGCCGTGCTGTTCTTCGCCCAGGTGGTGCTGCCCCACAGGGTGGCACGGGTGCGCCAGACAATCTCTCCCCGCTCGTCGAGGAGTTCGCTCGGGGTACCGACGAGGTCGGTGACGATGGCGAAGAAGCGGGAGTCGATCTCCTGCTGGGGTGCGTCGGCCGCGACGATACGTTCGGTCTGCGTGACCGGCCGTAGGCCCTGGTGGTCCCAGGTGAGGGTGACCTGGTGGGGCAGGTCGGGAGATGTGGTGGTCTGCTCGCACAGAACCGTGCCGTCCCAGGTGAAGTCGACTCGCTCGACGAGGGTTTCGCCGTCTTCGGCGAGGCGGAGTTTGGCGGTGCGCCGGCCCAGCGGGTCGTAGGTGTAGCGCCAGCGGGTGCCGTCCGGGGTGGTCACGGAGGTCAGGCGGTCTTCGGCGTCCCAGGTGTAGCGCCAGGTGTCGGGTTTGCGGGACAGTCGGGTCTTCTGGCGCAGGATGATGCGGCCGAGGCCGTCGTGTTCGTAGCGGACCTGGCCAGCGCGCGTGAGACTGGTACCCGTGTATGTGCGATTGCCGATCGCTTCCTGGCCGGGATGACCCGCCGGCCAGGAGGCCGACGTCTGGTTGCCCACCGCGTCGTAGGCGTAGGTCTCGGTCCAGTTCACCGCATGGACGGCCGTCACCCGGCCGGCCAGGTCCAGATCGAAGCGGCGCTTGCCCGAGAGTTGGTCCTCGATGCCGATCAGGTGGCCGTCGGCGCGGTAGGTGTACTGGCGGTGCTGCGTCCTGCGACCGGCCGGACCCAGCACGGACTGGGATGTCAGGCGGCCGAGGGCGTCGAAGGAGTGTTCCAGGGTGATGTGGCCGAAGCGGCGGCCAAGCTCGCGGCCTGCCTCGTCGTAGACGAAGTCGATGCTCCGACCGGAGCCGGTCATGCTGGTGCGGCGCCCGGCCACGTCGTAGGACCAGATGGTCGTGGCGCTGCTGGGGGTGGTGCGGCGGGTACGGCGACCGAGCTCGTCGTAGTCGTAGGTCAGTGCCCGGCCGTTGACCGCTTCCGAAATCATACGGCCGTGGCGGTCGCGCAGGATGGTGAGCGCGGTGCCGTCCGGACCGGTGGCCTGCGCCAGCTGGTCGGTGAAGTCGTAGGCGTACGTCGTGGCCTGTCCGGCGGCGTCCTTGCGCACGATCTGGCCCAGTTCGTTGCGCTCGAAGGCGATCATCTGGCCGAGGGCGTTGGTGCGCGAGGCGAGGCGGCCTGCGAAGTCGTACTCGTAGGTGAGGGTTCGGTTGTCGAAGTCCGTCTCCGCGACCAGCCGCCCGGCCGCGTCATAGGCGTAGTTCCAGGTAAGGCCGTGGGGGTTGGTGACCTGGGACAGGCGTAGCTCGGTGTCGTGCTCGAACTCGTAGCGCACCCCGTCCGGGCCGGTGCGGGCGGTGGGCAGGTCGAAGTGCGTGTACTCGAACAGACTCACGCCCCCGACCGGGTCGGTGTGGCTGGTGCAGTTGCCCTCACCGTCGTATGTCCACGACTCACTCGTGCCGTCGGGAGCTGTGCGCCGAGACAGGTGGCCCTCCACTGTCCACTCCAGCCGTGTGGTGGCGCCGGTTGGATCAGTGATCGCAGTGGTGCGGCCGAAGGCGTCGCGCTCGTATCGCGTCACCGCGCCCAGGGGGTCGGTGACTGTCAACGGCAGTCCGGCCCGGTCGCAGACGATGCCGGTGGTGTGACCGAGCGGATCAGTCATCGACGTGAGACGACCACCCTCGTCGTAGCCGAAGCGGGTGGTCTGACCGGACGGGTCGGTGACCGAGGTGAGGTTGCCGCGTTCGTCGAAGGTCTGCCGGGTGATCGTGCCATCCGGATTGACCAGTTTCACCGGCAGGCCGAGGGCGTTGTACTCGGCCCGTGCCTCGCGGCCGTCCGGGCGGGTCGCTGCAACGAGGTTGCCTGCGTCGTCGTAGCGGAACGAGGTCGTATGCCCGAGGGGGTCGGTCTGGGACAGCAGCCGGTTGTAGCGGTCGCGCTGGTAGCGGGTGACCGCGCCGAGTGCGTCCGTCTCAGCGATCACCTGACAGCGTCGGTTGATCAGGTAGTGGGTGGTTTGACCGTATGAGTCCGTGACGGTCGTCGTGTGTGCGCCGGTGCCGGGGTCAACTGCCCCGTAGGCGAAGGTTGAGCGCAGGTGGCCCGCGGCGCCCGACTGGTGGGTGCAGCGGTCTTCGTCGTCGTAGGCGTAGCTGAAGTGGCTGTCGTTGGTGTCGGTCCAGGAGGTGATGCGGCCGAGTTCGTCGCACACGTACTGAAGGGGGCGGCCGGAGGAGTTGACGACCTCGGTGAGGTGGCCGTCGGTGTAGCCGTAGCGAATCAGATCCTGGTCCCCGCCGTCCACGGCCGCGCTGGCCAGGTGCAGCGCGGTGACACGCCCGGCCTCCGTGGATATGCGCAGGCGGTAGCCGCCGCTGTGGGTGAGATACCGGGGTGCGCCGTCGGCGTCGTACTCGAACGTGATCCAGTTGCCGTTGCGGTCGTCGAGCTGCTCCAGCACCGCCAGAGTGTCGGAGCGGTCGACGAAGTGCCGTATGTGGCCCGACTTCTGGTCTGTCAGCGTGTAGCCGCCGTCCGTGCGGTCGAGTGACCAGCGCGGACCGTGGCTGGGCAGGGTGGGCACGCCGGGGGCCGGGTGTGGGTAGGCGAGCACCAGGCCGTCCTCGCCGACGAGGACAACACCCGCCGTGTCGACCTCCAGGCGCTGGTCGAGCGTTGAGGACCACGTCGGGCCGAACCAGCCGCCCAGCCGGTACGACGACTCGAACTGGCGCTTGACGACCAGAGGCAGCTGCCCCGGAAGCGAGACGTCGATCTGTGGCAGTACCATCCGGCCGGTCGCGACATCGACGGGGTCCTTCTCGCAGATCTTTGCGCCCCGCTGCCGCGACGCGTCCTCGGCCGCGTCCTCCACCGCGTTCCGCGCGGTCTTGCGCAGCCCCTGCTCCGCAACCCCCTCCATGCCCTCCTTCAGCGCGAGCCGCATCCCGCCGCGGGCCAGTCCCGCGCCCTTGGTGCCGATGAGTTCCGGGATGAGGCGGCCGACGAACTCCGAGGGGTCCTTCTTGAAGCCGTCCACGGCGGCCTGGACGACCCGTTCGGGGTGTGCGGCGGTGGAGACCAGGCCGGAGAGCGTCATGCTGACGTTCTGCAGGTAGACGGCCGGGTGGGTGAGGTTGTAGGGGTCGGTGGGGTTCAGGCCGGGGGCGAAGTCACCAGGCCGGCCGTGCCCTTGAGGGCGCCGCCCACCACGTGGGTGAGTTCGGTGTTGGCCGCCTGGAAGCCGTCTTTGAGGTCGTTGCCGATGCGGTCCAGGGGCGGGGGCTCCGCGGGCGCGTGCGCCAGGGCGGCCTTGATTTTGCCCTGTGCTTCGGAGGCGGCGGTGTTGCGCTGCTTGCGGGCCTCGGCGAGTTTCTGGGCGGCGGCCTTGATGTCGGCCTTGCCGGGGTCGTGGAACGGCTCGGGTTTCGGGCCCGGGTCCTCGTTCGCCTTGATCTTGGCGTTGTAGGCGTCGACCTTCTTGTTGTAGGCGTCGACCGCGTCCTGGGACGCCTTGACACCCTTCTTGTAGAGCTCGACGGCCTCCTTCGCCTGCCCTTGCGCCCACTTGAGGGTGTCCGCGTACAACTCCAGCGCCCCCGCCGCCGTGTTGCACGCCTCGGCCGCCTGTGCCCACTTGGTGGGGTGGACGCCGAACTTCTCCCGGAAGGCCTCACCGCCCTCACCCTGCCAGCCGGAGGAGTCGACCTTCCGCAGCCCCGAACTCACCTTGTCGAAGGCGCCGTGGAAGTCCTTCAGGTGCTTGGCACTCTCGCGGATCTTGTCCGGATGGCCGTAGACGAGTTCGTCGGGCTCCTCGGTCTGGCCGAGCTGCTGCTCACCCGGGGTGGCCCCAGGTCGGAGGCGATTTCGTCGCCCCAGTCCTCCACACTGTCGGCCCAGTCGTGCGCACCGACCTTGTCCAGGCCCTCGCCCACCTTGTCCGTGGCCCAGTCGACGCCCTCGCCGAGCTTCTTCTTGCCCGCGTCGTAGAGGTTCTCCGCGCCACCCAGAAGCGAGTTGGTGACATCGCCGAGTCCCATCAGCCCTCACCGCCCTGCTGCTCGGCCGCCTTGGCGCGAGCCTCGGGAGAGGGCCCGAAGGTGTCGTCCAGGTACTGGTTGTACTCGTCGTCGGACACTCCGAACGCGCCGTGCAGTTCCTCCGGGTTCACGCCCGGCACCGGACCGATCGTGTGCGAGGTCATCACGTCCCGGCCCGCGTCCTTCCAGGCCTGCCCGCTGTTGGCCATCGCCTGATCGAAGGACTCCTTGCTGTAGTCCACGTTGCCGCCGTACACCCCGGACGTGGCGATGTCGCCCCAGCCCATCTTCTCAACGTTCTCCTCTGAGGCGTACGGATTGCCGATGGCCGCGTTGGTGACGACCTTGAAGGTGCCCTCGATGTACTTGTCGGTTTCGTAGTATGTGCCCGCCGACAGGCCCGTCTTCAGCGCGAAGCCGTTGCCCTCGTTGATCAGCGACCGCACGCCCCACTCCCAGCGCTCGCAGAACGACGTGAACTCACCCGTAAGGCCCTCGTGGCCGAGCTCAAGCCCGGACAGGGCGATGTCGCCGAAGCCGCGCCCGGCTCCGGCCTCGCCGACCATGCCCAGCTCCTTCAACTCGCCCAGCGCCTCGGTCAGACCCTTGGCGATCAGCGCCAGCCCCTCGGTCTTCAGGTCCTTGCCGTCACCGCTCATGCCCCGCCCCCGCGTCCCTGTCGGCGTCGATGTCGAGTGCTGCCTCGTCCGGCACGATGCCGCGCACCGGCGGGAAGACCATGCCCTCTTCGCCGTCCGCGCAGTCCAGCGCCACCCCCCAGGGCACCCCTGCCGCGGGCACCGCCACATCCAGCAGTCGCGCGCCGAGGATCGTCTGGTACGTCCACTCACGCGCCGCCTCACCGCGTGCCACCGCGTAACGGGCCAACGCCTGCTCGTCCGAGAAGGCCAGGATGAAACGGATGCCACCCAAGTCCGCAGTCAACAAGCCGCGTTCCTCGTCCGGTCCGGGACCGTCGCCAAGCGGGACCAGGACGGGGGTACGGCGGAAGTCGCCGAGCAGCGCCGCGAACTCCCGCCTGCGTGCCACTATTTCGGGTACCTCGCGTGCAGCTTCGCGCAGAGGCTCCCGAGAGGGCGGATGTTCTCCCTGCTGTGAATCCGGCTCCCGCTGCTCACGCGACGACGTCACCGGCTCAGGAGCGGCCGACGCGTCAGTCATATCCGCGTAGTCCGCAAGTCGCGACCGTGGAACCCTCTGCGGCCCGTCGACCGCACCCCCGTGCTCAGACATACAGCACATCATCACAACTGCACACGGCACGCCGCAAACGCCAGCCGGAGCAACCGTCGCTTTCATGTCACCGTGCAAGCAAGTGACGGACGGTCATGCGGACGAACGACATCACGCTGAGCCAGCCAACCGTTCCGTGCGACATCGTCCTGCCGGCACCTCCAGGATCGGCTGCGTCATGCCGTACGTCCCGGTGATGGTGTACGCAAAGAGCGGGGGCTACCGGGAACTCGCCAGCACATCGAGTACGCGCAGAACACCAAGCACCTGCCGAGCAAGTACGACACCAGGAAGGTCGCTGACCGCACCCCGCACGATGGCACCCCTCGCCCCGATCTCTCCCCTGCCGTCGTCCCCCACCACAGGTACGGGACGACGGGCTGAGAACGGTGACGGCCAGAGGCCGTAGCCGGCCCGTGCAGCTGCTTCAGGTGTTCGCTTCGCCGTCTGGACCTGTAGCACGAAAGGAAGCCCAGGCATCCAATTGCCCCGAATAGCCTGCTCGACGGTTCCGAGCCGCCGGAGTTCCTGCTCAGCTCCATCGCGGGTCACGGTTCGCGGCGGCTGGGCCTGGACGCCATCCAGGCTCGGACAGTGTCGGAGTACCAGTACGGCTTGCCGCCTTCCACGTGGTCCGGCGCCGGCAAAAGCCCGTGCTTGCGATACCAGCGCACCTTATCGGGCCGCACGTTGATGTACGCGGCGATCTCCTTGTACGACCACAGCGCCCGGTCGATCGTCTTCGTCGGCTCCTCCGCAGTACCGGAGCCAGGGATGAGCGTCATCGTGCGCGCGTGGTCCTGTTGTGTTGCGATGGCGTCGACGAGCTCGGCATGGGTGGTGGCGAGGATCTGGTCCAGGCGGTCGTCGGCCTCGGTCCGCTCGTGCTTGTCGAGCGGGAACTCACGCATTGTTGTCTCCCTTCATGAGGCCGAGCGTGGTCTTCAGGCGCGCACGTGCACGGCAGATGTTCGTGTTGACGGCGCCGGGGGCCATGTTGAGCGCTTCGGCGATCTCCGCGGTGTCGGAGTCGCTCATCACGAATGCCATCACGGTGCGCTGGGTCGGGGGGAGCTGCTGGATCGCATCAATGATTGCGTTCGTCTGCTCGGACAGCTCCACGCAAGTCACCGGGTCGATCCCGCCCGGCAGGTCGGGGAGTTCGTCCGTCGGGATCTCGCGGGTGCGCTCGTTTTGCCGTAAATAGGCGCGGATTGCGGACTTGCGCATGTAGGCGCGAGGATACTCCAGGGTCTTCCACCGGTCGGGGAGCAGCTGGGACAGTACTTCGTGTGCGAGGTCGTCGGCCTCCCACACACGTGCCCCGGCGTAGATCAGGAAGGCGATCAGACGCTTCTTCTCGGTGCGATAGAAGACGGAGAAGTCGTCGCGCCTCACCAACTCGGTCGACGGGACTGGCCGGGTTTCAGGGAGCGGCTCCCTCCGTCCGGCTTGGGCCGGGGTTTCGCTCATCACGCCGCCTTACTGGGCGGGAGCTTGATCGTGACCCGCCGGCCGTCGCGCAGAACCTCAGTGACCTCGCTGCCGGGCGGCAGCGAGCTGATGGTCTCCATCAGAGTCGCACGTTCCAACTCAGCGCGATGGATCTCCAACTCGACGCGGCGCCTGTGCGACCACGCGCTCAGCCAGACGTATCCGAGCCGGACCGCCGAAGTCGCCACGCCACAGCCCGCGGTGAACGTCACCGGGTCCATGGTGCCTCCCATTTCTGTCTCGGCGGCGCATCCCGAGCCCCGCATCACCTCCTTAAGTCACGAACCCCCTCCTGCATTACATGCCAATGTGGATGTTTCGGCACCGCGTCAAAAGGCGCAGAGCATGGCCGGTCCCTTCCTCTCTACGCAGACGCCACCCGATGAGGTGATCGCGAACCTCGCCGAAATGTCAGCCGAGGCAACCCCGCACCCGCTATAGCAGTCGGCATGAGAATGGCCTGGCCTTTCGTCACCCATGTCAGCAACAGGTGAGCACCATCCGCCAGTGCCAACTACCAGGTCACTGAGGCTGCGCCACTGACATTCAGATGACGATGCCCAGCTGACACTTCCCCGCAGACTGTCACCAACATCGTGCAAGCTCTCCGCGAGCACCACCCCACCACCGGCCAGACCCCGCCCTCAAACTCCGGCACTACCACATGACCACCCCCCAGCCCGAGGCCCGCACGCCGCTTCTTACGTAGCGGCCCAATCAACCTGCACGCCACCCAGGCAACCTGCACGACCCCCAGGCCAGAAGCCCGCAGCCCCCACCACCAGACCACCAACCGGCCCCGAGCAACACGAAACGAACCGCTACAACTGAGAAACCACCAGCCCAGAACACCCGCACTACGCAGAAAGAGGACCCGCGACATAAAGAGGGCGCATACCCCCTTGGGGCATGGGTGGCAGAACAGCGACGGGCCTACGGGGCAGGGCAGATGAGCGGCCTGCGCGCCCGCCGGCTGGAGAAGCTCGGCATGGTGTGGAGCGTCGCTGACGAACGCTTCCAGGAGAACCTGGAGGCCGCGAAGGCGTACTACGAGGATCACTGGACCCTCTGTGCTCCGAGGTCGGCAACGGCCCTGGACAGGCCGGTGGGGCAGTGGTTGAGCAACCTGCGGCGCGCGGGTGCGCTGGACGGCCACCCGGAGTGGAAGGCCGCGCTGGAGGCCGTAGACCCGTACTGGAACCCGGACTGGCCGGTGGACTGGCAGCGGCACTACGCCGCGCTGCGGGAGCTGGTGCGCGATGAGGGCCAGGCCGACGTCCTGCCCGGCGTGACCGTGCACGGGATGGGCGTCGGACGGTTTGTCGCGAAGAACCGTCAGCACGCCGTCTGGCAGGGCCTGATGGACGGGCAGCGCGAGCTCCTGGAGGCCATCGGCATCGAGAAGGGCAACCTGACGGCCCTGCCGGAACTGGCCCGGGAGTACGCCGAGGACAACACCGGCGCCCGTATCGTGATCGTCGACCGCACCGGCCGACTGCTCACCGACTCCGCAGGCACCACCGCCACCGGGACCACGCTCGCCGGCGAGCCGGACATCGCCGCCGCCCTGCGCAACCAGACCACGGTCGCCACCCGCACCGGCACTGATGGTGGTGACGTTCTGGCGGCAACCATGCCGGGCTCCTCCGGCACCACGATCCGCGGCGGGCTGCGGGTGACCTACCCGATGACCATGGTCACCGACCGGGAACACCGCATCTGGGCCGCCCTCGCCCTGGCCGGCGCGTGCGTCCTGGCCGCCGTGGCGCTCGTGGCGTTCACCCTGGCCCGCTGGATCACGCGCCCCCTGCGCACCCTGGAACGCGCCACCACCCAACTCGCCGCCGGCCGTCTGGACAACCCGCCCGACGCCGGCAGCGGACCGCCCGAACTGCGCCGCCTGGCCGCCGCGTTCACCCACACCGCCACCCGCCTGCAGCACCTGCTCCAGGCCCAGCACAGCTTCGCCTCCGAAGCCTCCCACCAGCTCAAAACCCCGCTGACCTCGCTGCGGCTGCGCCTGGAGAACTTCGAGCCCTACCTCGACCCCCGCGCCCATCCCAGCCTGGAAGAGACCATCGCAGAGGTCGAACGCCTCAGCCGCATGGTCCACGGCCTGCTCGCCCTGGCCCGCCTGGAAAACACCGCCACCACCCCCGAACCCGTCGACGCGGACGCCGTCCTCGCCGAGCGGGCGGCCATGTGGGAGCCACTCGCCGCCGAGCAATACGTCACCATCACGGTCTTCGGCCCAGCGGTCGGCCGGGTGTGGGCGATTCCCGGCGCGCTGGAACAGATCATCGACAACCTCGTCGCCAACGCGCTGCGGGTCTCTCCGCCCGGCACGTCCATCACCCTGGCCCGCGCTCCCGGCGCCGATCTCCACGTCATCGACCAGGGCCCCGGCATGTCGGAGGCCGACCGGGAACGGGCCTTCGACCGCTTCTGGCGCGCCTCCGACTCCCATCACGACGGCACCGGCCTGGGCCTGCCCATCGTCCGCCACCTCGTGCACGCCTCCGGGGGCGAGATCACACTGCATGCAGCCACCGGCGGAGGTCTGGACGCCCGCGTCCGGCTACGCCCCGCCAGCCGGGAACGCCGCTTTCAGGCAACTGCCATAACAGGCGCGGCAGGCCGCGGACGATGAGCACGAATCGAGAGTGCTGTGCGGGTGGAATGTCCTTCCCCCTGGAGGCCTCAAGCCGATGAAACCGCGTCCGCTGTCCTCACTGACGACTCCTTCAACACGCTGACTTGCCAAGGAAGACGAACCTGTCCGGGTGCGGCCGGTCGTCGTTCGGGCTCCGATGCCGGCGACGTACAGCCCGCGGTAGGCGATGAACCCGTTGTCGGCCGCGTCCTCGCCGCTGGGGGTCCAGAGGCATTCGGCGAGACGGGCGTTTCCGTCGTCGGTCTCGCTGGTCTCGATCTCGTACAGGGCCGTCGTCATGCCGACACCTCGCGGGCGATAGCGGCCGCCAGGAGCACGGCGGCATCGGTCTCGTACGGGTCGTCGTAGCTCTCGTGGTCGCTGACGTCGAACGGCGCGGCCTTCGCGGTGACCGTGAACCCGGGGCCGACGGTGGCCGCGCTGCCCGCCAGCTCGGTGTTGAGGCGATCGGCGTCGCGGGAAGCGAGCCAGTCTGGTTGTAGGGACCGAGGCGGAGCAGCGTGTACCCGGTGTTGTCCGGTCGCCGGGCTTCAACATGCACGCCGTAGTTCGCCGGGGCCATGCCGACGACGGCCGGAAGGTCCAGGCCCGCCGCGGCGTGGGTGAGCGGCGCGTAGGCCGGATTCCACGCGCCGTGGATCGAGTCCGTCTCGCAGCGCAGCCAGCCCAGTTCCCGGTAGCGCTCGCCGTAGGGCGTGTACGAGCCGCCGGGGTGTTGCAGGGCGACGGCGATGATGTCGGGTCCGTGGTCGTCACTCGGGCGCGGGTGAGCGCGCTCAACGAACGGCCCACGCGGACGGCGAGGTCCTGGCAGTGGCCGGGGGTCCAGGGCTCCGGTCGCGCAGGGCGGCGAGCATCGCACGGAACTGATCGACGCGGCCTGGTCCTCGGGGGAGAGGGCGCCGGGCGCCTGGCCGCATCGGCGGCAGAGACGGCGCTTCATCGGGTGGCCTCCTGTGTGGGGCTGGGGTGGGCGGTTCCGCTGGCGGGCGTCTTGAGCACGCGCGGCAAGTGGACGTGAAGGTGCTCGACTTCGACCTCGCGGCCCCGGTCGCGGAGTGCGCGGGCAAGGATTTCGGTGAGGCCGCTTCACTTAACCGGATTAAGACCCTCCGAGCCGAATCATCGACGGGGCATGGCAGACGGCCGCAGGCGGCGATCTGCGCTTCCCGGAGGCACTGGGGAAGCGACCACTCGGGTCGGGCCTCATCGAACGCTGCCTCGCCGGCTTCGCCCGGCCGGTCCGGGCGAACAGAGTCTGGCCCATGGAAGATTCAACGGAGGCGAGTCGGGTCTGGCGGACACGGTGGGAATGACATTCCGCTCGGCCCGGACCAGGTCGCGGTGAGCATCCGCCATCGCCGCGCGGGGGCGTCGAGGAGACCGCCTTCGCGCCCGCCAGCCGGGAGAGGGTGGCGCTCACCGCGGGCGTGGAGGCGCTGCCAGTGATCACCCAAGACCGGCAGATATACTTCGTAGCTCGATATATGATTGATGCATGACCAGACGGAACCCGCCGTTGACGGAACCGCAGTACTTCATCCTTGCTGCGCTCATGGATGGTCCGTTGCACGGTTACGGCATCATCAAGGCTGCCGAGCAGGCCACCGACGGACGGCTCCGGATCGCTGTCGGCACGCTCTACGGGGCGCTGGAGCGGATGGAGCGGGCCGGGCTGGTGGCCGCCGGCCATGAGGAGATCGTGGACGGGCGAGCGCGGCGCTACTACCGGCTCACCGAGGACGGCACCGAGGCGCTCGGCCGGGAAGCGCTGCGGATGCAGCAGGCGGCGGCCGTCGTCATCGGACGCGCGCGGGATGCCGGAGCGGCCCCGGCATGAATCGTCTGCTGCTTGCGGCCTATCCCAAATCCTACCGTTCCCGGCAGGGCAAGGAGTTGCTGGCCTGCCTTGCCGAGGCGTATCCCGGCCGCTCCTGGCCGCCGCCGCGGGAAGTTGCCGCCTTGGTGCGCGCCGGGGTGCAGGCCCGCGCCCGTGCCACCGTTGACGACACTACTCGGCCGTGGTGGCTGGACGGCATCCATCTGGCCGCCCTGGCCCTCGCCGCGCTGGCGCTGGTTCCGTACTTGCAGGATGTGTGGCACTGGGCACTGCACATCGACCCCGGACAGCACGCCATCGCCTTCCACTTCTCCGGCTGGTATCCGTGGGCCGGAGGTCCCACGCGGATTCGGCTGCTGCCCTACGGGCTGCTCCCGCTGGGCGGCCTGATCGCTCTGCTGCGTGGCAGAGCGTGGATCGCGCTGCCGGCCGCGGCATCCATGATCTGGGCCGGCGCCACGACCCACGGCCGCACCCTCTTCGGCGACGAGGGCAAGGCGGGCTTGAGCTACTACGGGTTGGGCGCCCCGATAACGGCCCGTGACCTGGCGCTCTCGGGGACACTGTGCGCCGCGTGCGCCGTGCTGGCGCTCTGCCGACCCAGCCGTCTGCGACGCCGCTCGTACCGTTGGCTAGCCCCCGTCGTGCTCGCCATGTTCGTGGCCGGGGGCCTGCACATCATCTCTGTCAGTCCGACTTTCCAGCGCGGCTTGTTCGTCCTCGAGGTCGCCGCGCTGCTCGGCGCGTGGGTGGCGACGGCAGCCACCGGCGACCACCGGTGGCTGATCCCCGTCGCAGCGGTCGCGATCGTCCGCACGCAGGCGATCGTCGCCCAGCCGGACGCGTTCATGCAGTCCTTTCCGGACCTGGTCGTTCTCCTCCTGCTGATCGCACCCCTCCCTGCCCTGGCGATCACCGCCCAGCGCCGACAGGGCCAGGCACTCCCCGAATAGGAGCGGACCCCCGGTGGGCCGGCCGAGCCCGGCGGCCCACGTCGTGCCACAAGACGTGCGTGACCTAACTCCCCTCAACGGAAGAAACAGAGCGATGACTCAGCACGATCCTCCGACCCTGCCCGCGCACCGTCCGCGGGCCTCAAGACAGGCCCCCGAGGCCCCCGACGCACCCAGCCTGTCGCGTACGACACGGCCGTGGATGCCGGCTCTGCTGTACACCCTGGGGTTCCTGACGGTCTACCTGCTCGCCATCTGCACCCCGTGGGGGCAACGAGCTGAGAACGCCCTGTTTGGTCTCGGTAAACAAGGCGGCGAAGAAGCATGGTTCTACCCCCTGTCAGGAGCGGCCTACGGCTCGACGCCCCTGCCGCCGCTGGAATTGAGTGCCAAGCCCACCCTGATGGTGGGCCTGGCCGTCATCGTGGTCCTCACCCTGGTGCGGCGGTGCTGGTGGCCGGGGTGCGCGGCGCTCGGGGTCGTCATTCTCACGACCGGAGGCAAGGAGGTGCTCAAATCGACCCTGCCCCGCCCCGATCTGGTGGGCGCGCCCGAGAATCTCCTTGATCAGGGGTTCCCCAGCGGGCACACGGCCATCCCCGCCGCGCTGACCCTCGCCGCCGTCCTCGTGGTTTCCCCCCGCATCCGCCCCTACGTCGCCACGGCCGGTGTGCTGTGGCTCGCCTGCATCGCCGCCTACAGCGCGACCAACGGCGGCCACCGGCCCAGCGAAGTGCTGGGGGCCACACTATTGGCCTGTGCCTGTTACGGCCTCGCAACCTGGCTGCTGCCGCCGTCCGCCGCGCCGGGCGCCACGCGGAGCCCTCGAGCGCTGCCCGTCATCACCCTGACGCTGGCACTGGCCGTCGCCCTCGTTTCCGGCGCACGCAACGACACCCTCACAAGGTCACTGGTCTCCGCGGCGACGGGCTTCATATGTGCGGCCCTGGTCTGGTACGCCGCAGTCGGGCGGCCTGCACACACCGCACGCCGCACACGCCCCGCACTGGGCTGACCACCCGGCCGGCTCCGGGCGGGAACCGGCGCATCCTGGCAAAGCGGCTGTCCGATGCCACCGCCCAGTCGTAGAAGCCGTCGACGCCCGAGCGGGGATGCGCTCCCGCCCGACGTGTCCTCCCATAGTCCGGTCAACAGGTCGGTGCCGGCCTCCTGTTCTCTCGCCTATTCCGACTTGTTGCCGAACATCAATCGATCACGGGTCGTCTGTAGCTCCCCACGCCAAGCCGGTTAGGGACGTGCGACGTGCACTGCATCTGTCCAATGAGCACTGGACTTGTCGCGCTGGGTATTCGAGTTGGCGGGCGGGTTGGCCCTCGTCGAGGCTGAGCGGGTGGGGTCACAGATGGCGTGAGCGCTGGACCGAAAGGGTTTGGCACGGGGGCCACACATCGACGATGATCACCTCATGACCACCAGAAAGGGCCATGCCTTCTAGGCGGCCCGCTTCGCTCTCCACCGCTCGCGCACCGCCGCCGCTCACCGCAGCGCCCGAACGCCGTGACCGCCCACCCAGGAGAGCCCGCCCGTGCAGAAGACTGCCCTCGTTCCCTATGCCCACCTTCCCCGAGCGCACCACGCCCACCACGTCCTGACCAGCACCGTCGACGTCTTCGGCACCGCCCACTGGCTGCTTGCCGACCGCGCTCCGCAGCCCGGCGGCGATGTCCTGCCCTTCGACGCGCTGGTCGTCTCCGTACATCCGGGCGGCGACGTCGAACTCACCGAGCTGAGCGCCGTGCGGGCCCGCTGGCCGCACCTGGACCGCCTGCCTGACGGCGGGTTCGTCGTCGCAGCATCCCGCGCCCGCCGGTACGAGGACGCGGACCAGGTCCAGGTCTTCGACGCGCTCGGCCGCGAGGCCTCCTCCTTCTCCGTCGGGGACGCCATCGAGCACCTGCTCGTGGACGAGGCCGGCCACATCTGGGTCGGGCACTTCGACGAAAACCCGGCCGGAATCCGCCGCTGGAGCCCCACAGGCCACATCTACTGGACGTCCGACGGCGCAAGCATCCCTGGCCTCTTCGACTGCTACGCCCTGAACGTGTCGGGCACCACCGCCTGGGCGTGCACGTACACCGACTTCCCGCTCGTCGAGATACGCCCCGACCGGCCCGTGAGGGTGTGGCCGAACCAGGTACGGGGCGCCAAGGCAGTGGCCATCCACGGCGAGCGGGTCGCCTTCTACGGCGGCTACGGCGAATGGCCCCGCCCATCGTCTGGGGCCCGCGCTCCTGCGCGCCCGCGTCGCTGCTCAAGCAGCCCCGGCCTGAGGGGGCTTGCGTCCTCCCATCCGGGGGCTAGCGTCCAGCCAGTCCTGGTGCTCACGCTCGGGCACGTCACAGACCATGAGGAAGGCCAGCATCTGATCCTTGTTGAGCATTGCTGCGGGGAAGGCGCCCCAGACCGGCCCGGCGTTCCATCTCCCGCAGCGGCATCGCTCCGGCTCGCTGGTACATCTCGCGCAGCGCGGCACGCAGTTCCGCCGCGTTCTCCACCAGTCGGAAGGGGGCTCTCATGGCTGAGCTTGTCCGGCAGCAGCATCTTGACGCTGACGTGGGCTACCACGGCTTTGGTTTTCAGGAGTCCGATGACGGAGACATCCTGGCCCCCTTCCCGGATGACTTCGCCGACGAGGTGTTCCTGAACGCCTTCCCGGGACGGCTCGATATCTACAGCGCCGGCCACACGCACACCGCGTCGGTCACCGTCGCGGTATGGGACGGCCCGCCAGCCGCGCACGACCGGGTGCAGTGGGACGAGCAGGCGGAAGCCGACTACGACTCGGCCAGCGGCGAAGTCGCCGTGTGGTCGATGAGTCTGGGGCGTGCTGACGAGGTGATCACGCTGGCCGACTCGGGCGGGCTCTGGCGTGTGCGGGTGAGCTGCACCGGGCGTGCCGTGGCCGCGCGTCTGTCGGAGGAGGAGGGCACTGGCCACGGGGTCGAGAAGTATCTGGTGCAGTTCTGGCCCCGCACAGCCTGACCGGCGGGAGCCGGGGCGGCCGCATACTGCCGCCGCCCCGGCTTCACACGGGTCAGGAGACGATCTTCACGCCGAATCCGTCCTCGAGGCCGTCAATGAGGCGGTTCTTCGCGTAGAAGCTGAGCAGCAGGCTGCCGCCTGCCCCGTTGTCCGCCTTCGCGATCGGACGCACGGAGAAGTTGAACTTTCTCGCGTCAGGGTCGTAGTCGTACTCGGCGGCACCTTCGTAGGTGGTGGCGAAGGGGTACTCGTCGCACTGCGAGCCGGAGGGAAGGACCGTCCTCAGTCCGCCGAGGGCAGCCTTCAGCCCGACCCGGAGGGGATTCGCTGACGGCTCATTTCTTTCTTTCGTCACTTAAACCGTGACTTCGGCCATGGTTCTCACACCGGCGGCCTGATGGGATTCGTACATCTGTTCCCACAGAGAGGTCGCAGGTTGATATCCCTCACCGCAAGAACCACAGGAAGACGTCGCTTAGCCCTCGGCACGATCCTCGCGATCGTCATCGGATCCGGTGCCACCGGCACCGCCTACTCGGCCGACGGCTCCGACAACCCGCCGCCCGTCCACGGCCCCGGGGCACGGGCAGCTGCGGCCGCCGAGCCGGACACTCCCAACGGCCCCGAAGTCGGCCCGCCGTTCACGAAGACCAACAACGTGTGGCAGACCGACACCACCACACCGACGTTACGCAACACGGTCACTGCCCCCAGCGGCCACAAGACCACCGCGACCTTCGAAGTTCACACCACCGATTCCAGCGGCAAACCCACGGCCACGGTCGTCAAGCTGACCGACGAGAACCAGTGGGGCGTCCTCGTCTCCGGCGAGGTGACCGCCGGCAAACCGGCCTCCGTCACGGTTCCGGCCGGCAAGCTCAAGAACGGTGTCACCTACGCGGTCCGCTCTTCCGGGTACGACGCCACCAGCAACGTGTACGAGAGCGACTGGTCCCCGTACTCCACCTTCAAGATCAACGTCCCCCCGGCCGAGAAGCCGTACGTCACCTTCCCGGCACCACAGGCCACGTCCGGCATCGACTCACTTGCGCAGACTCCGATCGAATTCACGCGTACCGATCCCGGCCCGGTCACGGGACTGCGCGGCGATGACAACGGCCGGAAATGCTCCGCCCCGGACGCCGAGGGGCGGAAGGTGTGCATCGAAATCAGTCGTGACGCGCCGACTCCCGAAGACGCGGCGGTCGCCAAGGGAGCGATGAGGCAAGCTCTTCGGGGCGCCGATCTCGTCTCGTGGTGCGCCGCGAAACCGGACGGCAAGGACTACATGAACCGGGGCGAGGCGTGTCTGAAGAAGGTCGGCTACGCGACCCTGATCTTCGTCGACGCCGATGACCTGCCGAGGTTCGGCACCGCCACGTTCGCGCTGTCCCAGCAGATCAAGCTGTACAACAAGAAGTCGGACACCGGCACGGACCGTGCGGAGTTCGACCAGCAGCTCACCGTGGTCCCGACGCAGATCGACGACGCGACCGAGGGCGTTCACCTCACCTGGCAGCCGGGCGACAACTGCAAGGACTGCACCAGCTCGCAAGTCCAGTGGTCGAGCAACGACGGCCTCAACACCACGCCGCACTGGGCGGTCGGCGAGGTCGGCGCCCAGTACGCCATGACCGCGAAGAGGCAGACGATCTGGAACGGCACCGGCAAGGAGCAGTTCGACCTCGGCTGGAGCCTCCTCGGTTCCGTCGACGCTGGCAACGCTCACGCGCAGACCAGCCTCGGCACCAGCGGCGACGTCCGTGTCCGGGAACTGGCGCCACGCTGTGACGACATCGCCGGAGGCAACATCAAGACCGGCTGTGTCTTCCCGTACTTCAAGCCCACCTGGACGGTCGACACCAACCTGTACCCGGCGGCCGGCGCCTACTACTGGCTGCTGCAGGAGAAACTCCCCTCCCACCCCGGCAGCCGGAAGTGGGATTCCCTCGTCACCTACCTCGGCCCCGGCAACAACGCCGATCCGGACGGCGGGGACTGGACCAACGACGACAGCCGCGGCATCGTCTGCCCCACAGGGACCAGCGGTTTCAAGCCCAACCCTGCCACGCCCGACGGATCGTGCGACGAGTACGCGCCCGCAAGTACGTACCAGAGCGGCGGCATGCCGAAGGGGCCGAACCAGGTCGCCTCCGGGAAAGAATGCGCACAGCTCTACACCAAACCCATGACCGGCGGCACGTGGGGACTGCTTGCAGAAAACCGCGACGGCTACACCGGCCCGAAGTGGAACGAAAAGTGTGGTCGTGCCTCCGTTCCCACGGATCAGAACACTGGCGCCTTCCGCGACCTCGGCATCAAGTTCGTTCCCCAGATGCGGCTGCTCGACAAGGACGGGTTCTTCATCAGTGATCCTGGCTTCGAGCACTGCAAGAACGCCGACACGGTCTGCGCGTGGAAGAAGGTCGGCTGACCTGACCCTTGAATGACCAAGCCTGTGGCCGGAGCACCCTGTGGTATTCCGGCCACAGTGCTATGCGAAGCGTGTCCATTCCGGGTCCCGCGGATGCGCCGGACCGTCCCACACCAGGGCCTGATCGACGAGACCGGGCACCTTCGTGTCCTGGTGTCCGTCCGCGTACTCCACGCCGCGGTTCTCGTACAGGGCATCGGCGACTTCGATGAGGTAGTCGGCAAACGACGACCACACGCCCAACTTGGGGATGCCGGCCTCTTCGAAGGTTCCGATCCGTCCGTAGCCGGTTCCTGGGGTGCAGTCCGTGAACAGCCCGTACAGACCGCTGCGGTCGGTCGCGGCGAAGGCCAGGTACCGCACCATGGGGTCGTCCGGCCGGCCGATCGTGTGTGGGCCTTCATCCCAGTACGGCAGATGCTGCACCGGAGGGATCCCGTGCTTCCTCGGCAACAGCCAGGCTGTTTCCTGTCCTTGCAGGGGGAGCCCGGTGTCGGGTTCGGGTGTCCAGCCGAAGTCACCGGGGTGACCCGTGCCGTTGCGGAGGCGGTAGAAGGCCTTGAGGCCCGGCGGGACGGTGAGGTCGAGTTCCTGCTCGACCTCACGGATGTCGGCCTCCGGGGCGGGCGGAGGAAGCATCCGGTAGGAGCGCGGAGCGTGCCGCTCCAGCCACTCCTCGATCCTCGCCCAGGCGCCCGCCACGGCCTGCTCCTGCTGCTGATCGTCCGTCATACCTGCGACTCTACGGGTCTCGTGCCGCGCTCCGGCAACCTCACGAACCTCTCCCCCTGCACAAAACGGCGGCGGTGACATCGGCGCGTGTCGCCCGGAAGACGAGGTCGTCGAGCACGTCGGAGAAGCCGACGGCGACGGCGAACAGGCGCAGGCCCCCGTCCGTACGAAGCCGCTCACTGAGACTGCTTCGCTGGGGCGCGGGCGGCTGGCTGCCGCTTGGCCTCACGGTCAAGTGGCGGGGTGGTGGGAGTGGACTTCGGCATATGGATCTCCGTAGTGACCGGAGACCCAGGTGTCAACGATGAACGTCAGTTTTAGACCCGACTTGCGGAGCGCGTTCAGCACTTCAGCCGAGGAATAGATACGGGAGAAGTTCCGTCAGGCGCTTCGGCTACGCATGCCCGCTGAGGCGAGCACCACCGTCGGCACCGACACCAGGACCGCCCAGCCCAGGCGGCGCGACTGGTACGTGGCGCACGTCGCCTCCACTCCGTCCTCCATCGACCCATGCGCGGGGCTCGAGTCGTTGCCGAGGACGGAGTGGCACTCGGAGCGGGGGTAAGCCGAGCTGATGTCTGGCGCGCTGGTCAGCAACCACAGGATCACGCCGGCTCCGGCGCATGTCAGAAGCCACGCAATTGTTTTGTTCATGCCGTGACTGTATGCCTGCGGCCTGCTCAAACTCTCTATGGTCGGCGACCAGTTCCTGAAGCAGTTCCAGAGTCACGTCCTTCAGGTGCGCGGTGACGTCGGGTAGTGGCCGGGCGCTTCCCCGGGCAGACCCCGCCGCCGCGCGAACTCCGTTTCCGCTGCATAACTTGGGCAGCAGCCACATCGCGGCGCAGAGACCGGGACCGCACGACCTCTGTGTGCTCACGGGCAGGCCCGGTCCCCGCGAAAGTCGGTATGCGCCGCACCACGGTGCTCCAAGCCCTCGTTGACGGGGAGAGCGTGGGCGAAGCCTGGGGGCGGGGTCGCCCGACTCACCGGGCATGCGGTGAGCGTGCCCGGTGAGTCCCGCCGCGGCGGCCGCTTCCTTACACCGCGGCGATGCCCTCCATGCCGGATTCGGCGAAGGCGGGCAGGTCTGTGACCGTCGTGACCTTGGTGAGGGCGCCGGTGCGTCCGACGCGGAAGCCGTCGACGGTGCCGGAGGTCGCGTTCTGGACGTAGACGAACTTGTCGGCGGCGACGGCGATGTCGATGACGCCCTGGGACTTCGCGGACGGCGCGGCGGCGATGCCTGCCTCGTTGGTCAGCGCGAGCCGGCCCCGGGCGTCCATGCGGTAGCCGCTCACGGTCGAGTTGCCGGTGTTTCCGCCGTAGAAGAAGTCACCGGCGCGTTCCAGCCAGCACAGGGTGTCCTGCCCGTTCGGCAAGGGCTTTTGGAGGACTTGCAGCTCCCCGTTGCGACGGACCTTGTAGGTGCTGACGGTGGACTCGGCGGCCTCGGCGACCAGCATGCGGCCCGTTTTGTCGAAGGCGATGGCGAACGGCACCATGCCCGCGGACTTGTTCACGACCGGCTTGTGCGCCGGGCGGCCGTCCCGACCGATGGGGAAGACCTCGACGGTGTTGGCCGACTTGGTGGTGACGACCAGGTTCCGGCCGTCCGGAGTGAACGCCGCCTGGCCCGGCGAGCTGCTGAACAGCGGCACCTTCTCGTTCTTCAGCCCCAGGGTGCGCAACGAACCGCTGAGCGGCTTCAGGCCCATCGTGGTGATTCTGAAACCCTGGACGCTTCCCGCGCCGCCCGCGTTCATGACGTAGGCCAGGTCGCCCGAGACGGCGATGCCGACGGGGAAGTCCCCGCCCGTGGGCACGGTCTGGCGGTCTGTGAGTTTTTGGCCGTGCACAGCGTACGACGTCAGGGTGCCGCTGCCGGCGTTGAGGGCCAGCAGCCGCCCGGAACGCCTGTCGTAGACCAGCGATCCCTGCGATGCCAGCGAGTCGGTGGGCGCGTCGACCTGGTCGCCGCCCTTGCCGCCTGTCGCGTACTTCCCCGCGGCGGTCAGCTTGCCGTCGTCGCCGCGGCGGAAGACGTGGATGGTGTTCCCGGCCAGCTCGTTGCCCTGCACGAACACGGCGTGGTCGGCCTTCGACGCAGTGCGCGGGGTGGGCGAGACCTGGTCTGCCGAGGCGATGTTGACCGTGGCCACCACCGCCGCTACGGCTACCGTGCCGCCGCCGAAGACGGTCGCCCTCTTGTGCAGCGTCGACCTGCGCCTGTTGTGCCTGCTCACGTGTGGCTCCTGTGATCCGGGGGCGTGAGTAAGCAGAGTTGCGGATGGGGAGATGACAATGAAAGCGAACGACGGCCGCGTCAGACTCTCGTAAGAACCCAACGGGCCTCGGCACACGCTAATTTGACGTGTCGGCCATCGCAGTCACGTGCGTCGTGGGCCTGCTCGCCGTCTGGGGCACGGCCGATCCACACAGTCAGCTGGCTTCGTCGCTCTACCCGGCACGCGTGTGATCGATGAATGCGGTCAACGCGTCCACAGTGGCGTCGGGCTGCTCGTCGGGAATGAAGTGCCCGGCTTGTGGGATGACGACGCCGGTCACGTTCTCTGCCCAGGGGCTGATGGCGGCGGCCATGTCGGGGATCGAGCCGTGGGAGCTGGAGATGCCCAGGACCGGGATGGTCAAGTGCCCTCGTCGAGCGAGAGTGTCCTGGTTCTTGCGTGCTGATTCCGCGGCGTCGCGGAAGTAGGCGAGCGACGCTCGCAGCCCTCCCCCGGCTGCGATGGCTGCGGCGTAGTGGTCGATATCGGCGCTGTCGAACGTGTTCGGGGACAGTGTCTTGACCCTCAAGAACCAGCCCACGTAGTCACGCTCGCGGCCGGTGATCAGCGTCTCGGGCAGTTCGGGCACCAGGTGGAATGCCAAGTGCCAGGTCTTCCAGGCCCGTTCGGGATCCGTCGGGATGGCGTCCGGGAGGGTGATTCCGGGAATGCCGGCGTCGAGCAGGGCGACACCGTGCAGCCGGTCTGGGTACCTCAGGGCGAGCGAGAAGGCGACGCAGGCCCCGATGTCGTGGGCGACGAGCCAGTACTTCGGCACGTTGAGCGCGGTCAGCGCGGCCTGGACACGTGAAGCGGCGGTGTGCGTGTCGTAGCCCCCTTGGGGACGATCGGAGTGGCCCTGTCCCGGCAGGTCGACCGCGATCACGTGGAAGCGCTCGGCCAGACGCGGCATCGCCTTGTGCCAAGCCCACCAGGTCTGCGGGAATCCGGCGAGCAGCACGACGGTGGGGCCGCTCGACCGGCCGCCTTCCACGGCGTGAAGCCGGATGCCTTCCGCGTCGACCCAGCGGTGCGTGAAGCCCGCGAGGTTGCGCAGCGGCAGCCCGGGGACGTTGTTCTGCTCGGGAGAGCGGTTCGGGGCGGCGTCGGTCATGCCTCGAGCCTACCCCATCTTGGACCGTTCAGTACAAGATGAGGTGGGGCCGAGGCTGCGCCGGGGGTGCGGTGGCTCGCTGATGCCTTCCGTGAAGTCATCAGCGGCGTTCCGAGAAGGCCGTCCGACAGCGTGACAGTTCCGCGCACGCATCCCGTTCACCAGCCGGCACCAGCACACTCACCCCCACGGCCTTCCTGGTGAACTCCCCTACTCCGTCGCAGGGTTCAGGATCACCAGGAAGGCCGCCCCATACCCTGTAACCACTCCAAAGAGTGACCGCACAATCGGGGCCGAGGGCCAAAGAACAAGCTGAGCGCGCACGACCCGCGGCTGCGCCAGCTCCGCCTGAGACCACCTCCTTCGCCCAGCGGGTGGCCGGACTTCGAAGCCGACGACTGGGCGCGGGCCCACGCCCAACTGTCGGCTTTCGTCGCGGAGAGATCACCCGCCACGTCTGTCATGGCGCTGCTTCATCAGGACCTCCACCCCGTACCGCAGCGAATCTCCCGGCTTGTCGAGCGGGCTGTAGCGCTCGCCTGGCACGGCCCCGCGCTGAGCACCGGCTGCCTTCTGTTCGGGCTGCTGTAGCCGGCAGCGGCGTGCGGCCTGCGTTCGCTGGCTGAGCGGGGGCAGCAGCCCGTCGCCGGGCCACAAAGATCTGACGCCACGGGCCGCAGGGAGCGGCCCCGTCGGCAGGCCGCTCGGGGAGATGGATGTGGGAGAGATTACGCAAGGGCTGGAGCGCGCGTTGCGCACTCGGCCCGTTCTCTCGAGCACCGAGGCTCGCCCGCGGTTTCTGCTCGCGACTCACCAGGGTTCTACAGGAGCGTGGCCGCGTTGCTGGGTGTTTCGCAGCGCACCGTACAGCGCTGGGTGACGAAGAAGCCTCGATCGTCCCGACCTCCGCCCGGCCCGGCGGAGGTCGGGACGATCGAGGAGGCGGTCCTGATGCGATAGCAGCCCCAGGTGCGGGCCCGCCTGCGTGCCCGGGCCGAAGCGGAAGGCTTCGGCCTCCACATCCGAGCGCGCTTCGGGTTCGCGGCTCTGGCGGGGGTCCTCGGACGATCCGCGGGTGCGGTGGGCCACCCAGTCCCTGCCGGGAGAGGCGGCCCGTGAGCTGTTCGCCGTCCGGGACGTCGGCGCGGGCGAGCAGCAGCTGGTGATCCTCGCCCGTGCACTGGGTCACGCCTACTTCCGCGACGGGGGCCGACGCGGCCACCGTCTGCACATCGCCTTCACCGACATCGAGTTCGCCGGCTTCTCGACCGGATGACCTCCTCGTCCGGCGTACCGGCGCCGGACGACGCGTCCGAGCAGGCGACGGGTCCTCGTGGGCAACGGTCGGCTGCCCGGACCTTTTGGCAGAGGGCGCCGCTGGGGACCGGGTTTCGTACCTGCCCCCCCGGTTATCGAAGGCAGGTACGAAAGCCGGTCCCTCGGAGGGCATCCGTCGGCTTCCCTCCTCATGTTCTGTCCCGGCCGGGACAGAACATGGGGAGCGGCTCCGCTGTTAACGAGTGCTCGTGGTGTCGATGTCGACGATGTGGTTGTACCGCTCCACCAGCACGAAAAGCTTGGTCTTCTGCGTCGTCTCCCCGCTGCCGAAGGTCAGGGTGACGATGACCTCATGGCCGTTGCCCACGGTGCCGTTGTCGGTCGCCGTCCACTGCGCCGGGATGTTTTGGGCGCGCAGGACGCCGTCCGCCGCGTTCGTCTTCTCCCAGGCTGCCAGCCGCTTGGCGAAGTCGGGCGTCAGGTAGTGGTTGCGGAGGGCCGTGGCGAGCGTGGCGTCCGGGTCCGTGTAGTCGCCCTTCGCGTCGATGTACGCGCCGTAGAAGTCGGCGACCCGGGTCACCGCTTGGCCGGGCGTGCCGCTGACCGACTGTGCGGTGGACGCCTTTGCGGGGGCATGGACGGCCGCCTGTGCCGACACCTGTGTCGACACACCGAGTCCGACAGCCAGGACGAGGCCGGCGGCGACGGCCGCGCGGCGGCCCGGACGACGGTGTGCGGAGGACTTCCTGTTCATGTGTGTCTTCCTTTTCTGGTCTGTATGCGGTTGCTCTTGGCCGGTTCCGGCTCTCGTGCCGAAGGCGCACTTGTGGCCACCTCGTCCGCCTCCGAGTCGAGGACAGGACGGCCCGGCTGCCGGATCGGACAGGAGTGGGCCCGGTGTTTTCGCCCCGGGGCCGTCGTGTGGCGGCGGGCGCCGCGGGGTGCCGAACGCCGCACCTCGGGCATTCGGGTACACGGGTGTCCCGGTACGCAGGCGCAGGTGGTGTGCCGTTGCTCATTCCTGCTGAACTGCGGAAGCGTCCGCCGGCCGTTCGGGCAGATTCAGCAGGTGGAACTGCTGGAGATCTTTATTCCGGTGACGCTGTAAGCGTTCGCGAACACGGTTTCGGAATTCGGCACCAGGCAGATCGAGTTCCCGTCCTGGAGCCGTAGGTACGCCACGTCGTCGTTCCGGGTGTTCACGACGTGGTAGTGCGGCCGGGATCTGACCGTCTGGTAGGAACTGGTGACATCGCGGTACTTCGTGATCGGTGTGCCCGCGTTATAGGCGTCCTCGTCCACGTAGAAGCAGACGTAGGGGTACGGGCAGCCGTGGGTGGGGGACTCCGCCTGGGCTGCCGATGCGCCGGTCACGGACATGGCTGCGACGGCCACGCTCGCGCCTGCGAGGCCTGCTGCCTTTCGGATGACGGACTTCATCAAACCTCCAAGAATTTAAGTAGATCGTCTGAGACGGCAGCTGTAGATCGTGATCCGTTGCGGATGCCGCTGGTCAGCAGGGGCGAAGCCCGGTGCTGCGAGGCGTACGGCAACCGGCGTCGTGAGCGTGTGTGACGACGTATCAAGCGCGGTGGCCATGAAGGCAACCGTTGGTGCGTGCGTATCGGGACGTCGCCCAACGCCGGTTGGTCCCTGTAGCCGTGGTCGGTGCGACACCCAGAGCATCGGCGGTCACCGGAGTCCGGCGCAACGACTGCCGGCCCTTTGGCGACGGTGGAACCATCCCAGCCCATCTGACGTGCAGGGATATGAGTGCCTGGGATACGGGATCGTGGGCGGGACGACGGAGGAACGGTGTCGATGCGGGACGATGTCGAGGAGTTCGCGGCGCTTCTGCGGCAGCTGAAGGACCGCACGGACCGGAGCTACGGCTCGCTGGCCCGCCGCCTCAACATGAACACCTCCACGCTGCACCGGTACTGCGCGGGCGAGGCGGTGCCGCAGGACTTCGCGCCCGTGGAGCGGCTCGCCGCCTTCTGCGAGGCGACACCGAAGGAGCGGCTCGAGCTGCACCGGCTGTGGTTGTTGGCGGTGGAGGCTCGGCAGCGGGTACGTACGGCCGGCCCGGCGGAAGCGGCGGTGTCGGCGGAGGCGGCGGTGCCGGCACCGGACACGGACGGGGCACTCGCCGAGGACGGGGAACCCGCCGAGGAGAGCTGCTCCGCGGAGCAGCCCGGGGACGGTCCCGGCCCGGACGAGCCCGCTCCCTCCCCCGCTCCCCGCCCCTGGTTCCGCCGCCGACGGGTCCTGGCGTCCACCTCCGTCACCTGCGCGCTGCTCGCCGCTCTGGGCACCACGTCCGCCCTGTCGGACGACCGCTCCTCCGAGGCGGACGGCTCTCGCTCCGCGGGCCCGCGGGCGGCCGCCCCCGGCGCATCCCACCGTTCGGCGAAACCGTCGGCCGGCGGCTCCCCCTCCCCTTCCCGGAGCTTTGCGGCGCCCGGCCCCCGGCAGAAGGCCCCCGCCCCGTCCGGCACCGGCAGCGGTCCCACCCCGGCCGCGAAGCCTGCCACCGGCCTGCCCCTCGCATGGAGCGCCGACTCCCTGGTCTGGGACAAGGGCTGCGACCACGACTACGTCATCGACAAGCCGCCCGCGCAGGTGCCTCCACCGCCGGTGCAACAGGACGCCGGGGCGTGGGCGGCGACGCAGGGCGCGGTGCACGGGCGGCATACGATGGTGCAGATCTCCGTGCAGGGGCAGTCCTCCACGGCCGTGGTCCTCAAAGCGCTCCACGTCCGCATCGTCAGCCGCGGCAACCCGGCCGCCGGGAGCGCCTACGCCATGGGCCAGGGCTGCGGCGGCGACCTCACGCCCCGCCGCTTCACCGTGAACCTCGACGCCGGCCGCCCCATCGCCCGCCCGAAGGACGGCGCCGACATCGGACACACCATCCCCGCCGTGCAATTCCCGTACCGCGTCTCCGCCGAGGACCCGGAGGTGCTGCTGGTCGACGCGACGACACAGGCCTACAACGCCCGCTGGTACCTCGAACTCGACTGGTCCTCCCAGGGCCGCACCGGCACGATCCGCATCGACGACCACGGCCGCCCGTTCCACACCACCAGCATCAAGGGAATGCCGCGCTACTGGTACGGCACGAACAACGCAGGCGGGCGTGCCTGGGTCCCCTACGACAGCTAGCGCTGGATTCCTCAAACGGTGTACACATATCGCCGCCGTAGCCGACGGGTCGGCGGTGCGGGTCTGCCCCAGACCCAGGGGGTGGCACGGGAGTTGAGCTGGCTGGTCGCCAGGGTGGTGGCGTATGCGATGTCGTCGAGGTTGGCGAATGACCGGCCAGGCGAGGGCGGCTTTGCGGAAGATGCGCCACCAGCCTTCCTGCAGGTGTCGCGCCCCGTCCTCGATGTCCCTGGTCCAGCTGGTGGCGGACGTGGCCACCGCGCCACGGGTTCCGGATGGCGAACAGGGGGCTCGGCCTCCGGCGCGAGCACACCTGGTCGGCCCCGGCTCGTGCGCATGTGTGGGCGCACGGAACATGTGCAGGCTCAAGCCCGAACAGGTGCCGGCGACCGCGCTGGGGCCGGGACAGAAGGTGCAGCGGTGCTGCGCGGATGAGTCGGGCCAGATGCTCCGCCGCCGAAAGCACGGGCCTGGTCCCCGCGCGGTCACATGCCCCGCGTCGGAGTCAGCGCCTCGGACTCGGGACGCATCTCCCTGGCGGGCGTGGTCTGCCGCAGGGCTGGTCAACGCAGCCGGCTGCCGGTGCCGGCGTGGCTGGCCGGCAGGGGCGGGCAGCCGGAGGGCTACTGCCACCTGCAGATGATCGACGCGGTCCGCTACCTGGTCGACAACGGCATCGAGTGGCCGGCGATGCCCGCGGACTTCCCCGCCCGGGACCGCGTCTGCGCCGTCTTCCGCCGCCGGCGTGACCACCAGCTGATCGCCGGGTTCCATGACCGGCTGCGCGGCCGGGTCCGCGAGAGCGAGGCCGGAACACGGAACCGACGGCCGCGATCGTGGACTCGCAGATCGTCGCCCTCGGTGCCGTCACCGCAGTGCTGATGCCCCGCCAGGGCCAAACGGCCGTAACGGAGGCCGAGCCGGCCACCGCCACCCACCAGGCGCGGTCCGCGGTCGCCGTCGGCGAATAGCGCACCCGCCTGCCGTGCCGGCCCGGGCCCGACGCCTTCCCCCGCCGTCGGGCCCGGGCCCTTCTGCGACACCACGGTTTCCGTCGCGGCCTCGTCAGGGCCAGATGAATCAGGCCAGGCCTGCGCACAGTGCATCCCAAGCCCAAGGAAAGGAGTATTCACGTGATAGTTCTCGTGAATGTATTCCAAGTCCACGGATCTCCCACCGCGTTCGAGCGCGAATTCGCGAACGTCTCCGAATGCATGCGGGCACAGCCCGGATTTCTGCACCACAGGCTGCTCTGTTCCCAGGGCACTGACTCGACCTATGTGAACGTCGCGCAGTGGCAGGACGAGCAGTCCCTGCGCGACGCGCTGGCCCGTCCTGAGGTCGTCGGACGCCTGCGTCCGACGACGGCGTTGGTTCACCTATATGAACTCCGCACACATGGATATACATGTGGTGGACGGCGTGCAAGACTCCTTCAACTCCCTTACCACGCTGTTCAGTTGGAGAGAGGCAGGTACCCGTGTCCATTTCTCGGCGGGCTGTTTTGGCTACGGCGGCCGGCACCGCGGCCGCGTATGCGTCTTCGCCTCAGTCTGCGCAGGCGCTGGCCGAGCAGGTACCGGCAGCGACGGTGCGCACGCTGCGTGCGGCGGCCGACTACGCGGTGGAGAAGATCCGTGCTGTCGCGCCAGGCGTGAGCGCCTTCCCTGTCGGGACGAAGTTCGAGAAGTGGGTCTACTCCCAAAACGGTGACTGGGTCGGCGGGTTCTGGCCGGGAACGTTGTGGATGGCCTGGCTGTACAGCAAGGACGAGCAACTCCGCACACTGGCGCTCGAGTCGGCGAGGAAGCTCGCCCCCCGTCAGCACGACACCAGCACGCACGATCTCGGTTTCCTGTTCTCTCCGTCGTGGGTCACCGCATGGCGCCTGACAGGTGACGACGTCTGGCGGACCGGTGCCGTACAGGCGGCGGACTCGCTGATCCAGCGGTACAACCCGCGCGGCCGCTTCCTCCGGGCGTGGGGCGCACTGAACGATCCGAACAACGCAGGGCGCGTCATCATCGACACGATGATGAATCTCGACCTGCTGGCATTCGCCAGCCGGCAGACCGGCGACGCGAAGTACCTCGACATCGCGGTGGAGCATGCGAAGACCGCCCAGCGGGTGTTCCCGCGGCCGGACGGATCGACACCCCACGTCTTCGACTTCGATCCGGCCACCGGCGCCCCGGTCGGCCCGGGCACCGTGCAGGGCTACAGCCCCACCTCGTGCTGGGCGCGCGGACAGGCATGGGGCGTGTACGGGTTCACCACGATCTACCGCCGGAGCGGGGAGCGCCCATTCCTGGCCACCGCGTGCAAACTCGCCGACTACGCGATAGGAGCGCTCGGCGCGGACTACGTGCCCGTATGGGACTACCGCGCGCCGCAGCAGCCCAACGACATCAAGGACGCATCGGCCGGCGCGATCATGGCATGCGGGCTGCTCGACCTGTCCGCCGCGACGGGCAGGCAGCAGTACCGCACGGTGGCACTGCGGCTGCTGAGCGCACTGTCGCAGACCTGCCTGACGGACAAGTCCGCCCGCGCGCAAGCGGTGGTGGCCCGCTGCACCCGCAACCGGCCGGCCGAGGACGGGATCGAGATCTCGCTCCCCTACGCCGACTACTACCTGCTGGAAGGCATCTTGCGCGTCCTGCAGCCCCAAGATGTCGACCGGGCGATCGACCTGTCTGCTCCCTGACCGGTCGTCGCGCAATGGTGGATGGCCCTGGCGGGGCAGTGGGGCCTCGAGTCTCAGCGGCAGCCTCGCGCGGGCGGGAGTCGAGGCCACCGGTGCAGGGACGTCTGCCGGCCGTGCCGGGTGTCAATGACGTTGCTGCCGCACTCCGGCGATTTTCTTTAACCGCCCGCTGGCCGGCGACCTCACCCTTGGCTGCGACGTGCTGGCCGTCACCGGCGACTGCGACCAGACTCCCGGCCATCTGCGCCGCCGGACCCGGCACCTCCTCCGAGCAGGCCCGCCGCCTGCTCGCCGACTGGACCGGCGAACCGGCCGGCCGGGAGGCGATGACGCCCGGCGCACTGCTGTAACTGGTCCTAACAAAGCCGCTGTACGTGGCGGTGGGTGATCAGGCAGACGGCGAGTCCGAGGAATGCTTCGTGGATGTCGGCGCGTCGTTCCCAGCGGATGCGAAGGCGCCGGAAGCCGTGGAGCCAGGCGATCGTGCGCTCGACGACGTAGCGGAAGATGCCCAGGCCGGTGCCGTGAGGCTCGCCTCGCTTCGCGATCACGGGGCGGATCCCGCGGGCCCGGAGCAGGCGGCGGTATTTGTCGTGGTCGTAGCCGCGGTCGGCCAGCAGCGCATCGGGGCGTCGGCGAGGTCTGCCGACCCGGCCCGCGATGGCCGGGATCTTGTCGAGCAGGGGCAGAAGTTGGGTGACGTCATTGCGGTTTCCGCCGGTCAGCGACACCGCGAGCGGGATGCCCTGGCCGTCGGTGATGACGTGGTGCTTGCTGCCCGGACGTGCGCGGTCGACCGGGCTGGGTCCGCTTTTGGGCCCCGCCGGGCAGCCCTGACGTGGGAGGAGTCGATCACCGCCCGGGACCAGTCCAGCTTGTCCTTCGATCGCAGTTTCTCCAGCAGCAGCACATGCAACCGGTTCCAGACGCCGGCCTCGTTCCAGGCCGCCAGACGGCGCCAACAGGTCATACCCGAACCGAAGCCCAGCTCCTGGGGCAGGTACTCCCACTGGATCCCCGTGTGCAGGACGAAGAGGATCCCGCACAGCGCCTGCCGGTCAGGCACTCGAGGTCTGCCCTCGACCAGCTTCGGCGCAGGCTTGGGCAGCAACGGCTCGACGAGCGACCACAGTTCATCGGGTTACCTCCGAGGAGACCCCGGCCTTCAGGCCGGGGAGGAATCGGACTCCTGCGGAGCAGGGCAGGGAAAGGCGATTCGCCTCCAGGGCGAATCGGCGCCCGCCACGACGCATCGCAGGCTCACAAACTGATGGCCTATCATGTGAGTTATGGCCACTCGCGTGAAGCGGGCGTTCAAGTACCGCTTCTGTCCGACCGATGCGCAGGCAGCGGAGCTGTCGCGCACGTTCGGGTGCGTGCGGAAGGTCTACAACCTGGCGCTCGCCGCCCGTACCGAGGCGTGGGCGCGGCAGGAGCGGGTCACCTACAACCAGACCTCCGCGATGCTGACCGTGTGGAAGAAGACCGAGGAACTGGCGTTCCTCAGCGAGGTGTCGTCGGTTCCGTTGCAGCAGGCGCTGCGGCACCTGCAAGGGGCGTTCGCGAACTTCTTCGCCAAGCGTGCCAAGTACCCGCGGTTCAAGTCGAAGCGGAAGTCCCGCGCCTCGGCGGAGTACACCAGCTCGGCGTTCACGTTCCGCGGCGGCCGGTTGAAGCTGGCGAAGATGGCCGGGCCGCTGGACATCGTCTGGTCCCGCCCCCTGCCCGAGGGCAGTGTGCCGACGACCGTGACCGTGTCCCGGGACGCGGCCGGCCGCTGGTTCGTGTCGATGCTGTGCGACGACCCGACGGTGAAGCCGCTCGCGGCCACGGATGCGGCGGTGGGGATCGACGTCGGCCTGGACCACCTGCTGACCCTGTCGACCGGTGAGAAGATCGCCAACCCCCGGCACGAACGCCGCGACCGCGCCCGCCTCGCCAGGGCACAGCGCACCTGTGCCCGCAAGGAGAAGGGCTCCGCGAACCGGGAGAAGGCGCGCCGCAAGTCCGCCAGGATCCACGCCCGGATCACCGACCGCCGCAGGGACGGCCTGCACAAACTGACCACTCGACTCGTGCGCGAAAACCAAACGCTCGTGATCGAGGACCTGACCGTGCGCAACATGGTCAAAAACCACCGGCTCGCCCGCGCCATCAGCGACGCGGCATGGAGCGAGTTCCGGAGCATGCTGGAGTACAAGGCTCAGTGGTACGGGCGGGACGTGGTGGTCGTGGACCGCTTCTTCCCCTCGTCCAAGCTGTGCTCCCACTGCGGCACCCTGCAGGGCAAGATGCCGCTGCATGTCCGTACCTGGACGTGCGACTGCCAAACGGTCCACGACCGGGACGTGAACGCGGCGAAGAACCTTCTGGCCGCCGGGCTGGCGGTGACAGTCTGTGGAGCTGGTGTCAGACCTCAACGGAGAACTCCGGGCGGGCAGTCGGCGACGAAGCAGAAAACCCCACGGCGCGAGCCGTAGGATTCCCCCTCGTTTACGAGGGGGAGGAAGTCAACGGAAACGATCCAAGGCCGCGACTGACGTTTCCCCACAACCAGACCAACGAACAGGCAAGCCAACAGTCACATGATGACAGCTTTTGTTAGAGCCAGTAAGGCACCAACCGCATGATCAAGCTGACCGTCCGCACGGCCCACGGCTTCCGCAACCCCGCCAACCAGCGCCTACGTACACGCTGCGTCACCACCCGCCGAGCCCGCGGACACCTCCGCACCGCTCGACCTTGAAGACCCCCCTTACGGATCGTGACAGGACGTCAGCGGTCCGGCGCAACGCACTGCTCAACTTCGGAGACTCTCAGGATTGTGCTCCGGCGGATCAGGCGTGCGGCAGTTCGCTGACGGCCGGGCGACGGCCTCCGTAGGAGGCGACCAACGCGTCTGCCACGATCGCCGCGTCTGCCTCGGCCGCGTCCGCCGGGTACTCCGGCAACAGGTCGTCCCAGATGACCATCCACGACCCGTACAGTTGGGCTTGCCCCTCGGGACGGGCGAAGAACCAGATGTGCAGATGGGCGCCACCGTCTCCGATGCGGTAGACGTGGGCCCGAGAGATGTGCGGCAGTGCTTGCACATGGCGGGCGATGTGGGTGGTGAGCACCCCCAGTTCGGCGGCCAGTTCGTCGGGCAGGTCCGCCAGGTCGAAGTGATCGCGTGGATGCAGCATCAGCACCAGCGGCACGCCGACTCCCGTGATCCGGGTGAGCCGCCAACGGTCGTCGAGCCAGATCCCTTCGTCCCGGCTGCGGCACGCGTTGCAGTCCAAGGGGTCCTCGCCGTGCCGCGCCGGTTCGGGTAGAACCGGCGGGCGCAGCGGCGCGACGCGCAGGCCGTCCGCCTCGAACGGACTGATGTCCCACCCCGTCATACGGGCTAGCGGGAGCCGTCGCTCACCATCCGCAGCGGTACGTGCGTGGGCGTAGAACTCGTCAGGTCGCAGGGCCATGGGCCGAAGACTACTGTTGTTCGACGGCAATCAGCGCCTACGCATACGCTGCGTCACCACCCGCCGAGCCCGCGGAAACCTTCGCACCGCTCAACTTTGAAGACCGCTCAACGGGCGGACACCAGTGGAGTGGTGGTGGAGACGGACAGGGTGCTGGCGTTCCACCACACCCGGCCGTCGTATTCCGTTCACATCGTGGTGGTTCCCAAGGGACCATGCGCCGTCGCTGATCGACTTCGGGGCCGGCGGTGAGGAGCTGCTCGCAGAAGTCATCCGGGTGGTGCGCACGGTGGCCGCCCAGGTGGAGCAGCAGCACGGCGCGTGCTCGGTGATGACGAATCTGGGGCTGTATCGGGAGTCCAAGCACCAGCACTGGCACGTCGTCCACCGCGGCGAACCCAGGACGGAGGTCCCGTAGAAGTACGGGGCTCCTGCCGTCGGGGTACGGCGGCCGGCCCGGCCGGCTCAGTCTTTGTCCTTCGGGGGCAGCCCCGCCACGGCCTCGGCCGTGGCCTCGGTGATGCGGTCCAGGTCGAGGGTCAGTCCCTGCAGCCATGCCTCGGCGTCGTAGTAGACCGGCGGAGGCGGAGCGGCGTGCGGCCGGGTGTCCTCGGCTCTGCGGGGGCCGGGGCGGCCGGACGGTGCCGGCGGCGGGCGGGTGCCGGCGAGGAGGGTGGCGACCAGCTCGTACTGCCCGGCCAGTTCGGCACCGTCCCTGGCCAGTTCCGCCCGGTATGCGGGAGCGGGCCACCGGGACGCGGCCGGGTCCCCGGGCTCCAGCAGGCGCCTGGAACCGCGCAGGGCGTGATGCCCGGCCATCAGCGTCGCCTGCCAGTCCGCCACCGGTGTGCCGGCCCGGCGCGGCTCGCTCTGGTACTGCGCGAAGGACGACTCCGCCAGCGTCAGGGCGTGCTGCAGCGAGGGCCGGCCGCGCTGTGCCTGCGCATGGCCCTGGGTGAGGAACGACGTGGTCGAGGTGACAGTGGAGGCGATGGCGCCCAGCAGCGCGGCGATGTCTCGGCGCAGTTCCTCCTGGGCGCCCCGGGGCCAGGCGAGCAGCCCGATCACCAGGCCGATCACGCTGCCGGTGAGAACGTCGAGGAAGCGGAACTCGGCCAGATGCCAGGTGGCCGGCGCGAGCTGGGCGAAGACGGTGGACACGACCAGGGTGAACATTCCCTGCGCCCAGCCCACGCCCCGTGTCGGCCCGATCCAGAACGTGGCCAGCATGATCACCGGCAGTGCCACGGCGTAGGCCGTGTTGTTCCCTTTGACGAACACCAGCAGGGCGGCGGCGGCCAGCGCGCCCAGCAGCGTACCGATGAGGGCCTGGCGTACGATCGCGCCCGTCTGCGCGGCCGTGGTGCGGATCAGGGTGAGAGCGGCCAGCATGGCCCAGAATCCGTGCGGCAGGGAGTCGACGCCGGCCACGGTACGGGCGGCCGCCAGGGCCAGGCTGATGCGCACCGCGTTCTGGAAGTACACCGAGCGGGGGCTCAGGTGTCCCACCAGACGGTGCGCCCACAGGCGGATCGTGCTGTGTCCCGCGTACCAGAAGCTGCCGTCCTGTGTCTCGGTGGGCCCGGGGCGTCGCCCCAGGGCGAGATCGGCGGCGGTCGCCAGTGTCACCGCGGCGTAGGCGGCTTCCATGAGCATCGCCTGACGGTGCATCACTGTGCTGGTGGTCTCAGGTGTCGCGCTGTCTGCCGGCACGGTGCGCAGACGCCGGTAGGCGGCCAGGGCGTCCGGCAGCCGTCCCGGGCCGGCCGGCCGGCCGGTGCGCAGCGCGGCGGCGGTCCGCCGGGCCGACGACGCGACCTCGAGCAGGAGTGCGAGGGTGTGGGGGTGCGGGCCCCCACGGCCCGGCCGCGGGACCTCCTGCAGCCGGGCCAGAAGGACACGGGCGGCCATGCCGGTGTGGGCGAGCGCCCGTTCCCGCGGTCCCGGTCCGGCCGGGCGCTGCGACTCCGGTACGTGGAAGGGGCGCAGCGCTTCGCCGGCCGACCGTGCCGCGCTGCGGGTTTCGTCCGAAAGGGTCCAGGGCGGGTGGGTCAGTTCGCTCGCGCAGCGTGCCGCGGTGATGGCCGCGTTTGCCGACCGGGTCCGGTAGGAGGTGGTGGGCGGGTCGGGCAGCAGCAGGCTCTCGGCGAGCACGAGCAGCAGGATGCCGAGCGTGGCGCCGCCCAGGCGTTCGCCCAGTGTCTGCGGCGCGTACGGGGGGAAGCAGGGCAGGATGTAGAGCAGTTGCAGGCCCGGGGCCGCACCGGCCAGGCGTGGACCGGCCGCCGCCGCGAACGCCAGAAGGAAGCCGATCACCAGCATCCCCGCCACCGCGGCCCAGGTGTGTACCGCGAGCAGGGTCCCGGCTGTCACGAGGATCCAGCCGGCCGGGAGCACCCGGATGACGACGGCCGCGCGCTGGCGCCCGGTGCCGGGGATGCGGGAGAGGCCGGCCATCGCCACCGCCGCGAAGAGGGCGTACGTGGCGGTGACGGGCTCGTGCAGGCCGTAGAGGCCGGTGTAGAAGGCGGCGACGGATGCGGCTGTCACCCGGACGGCGCGCCTGCCTGCGCAGGCCGAGGCGCCGGTGCCGTGCCGCAGTTTTGTGGCGGTCCGGCGCAGTGCCGGGGCGGGGCGCGGACGTGCCCGGGCGGTGGTACTGCCGCTGTCCGCCTCAGGGCCCATGGCCGGCACCCCTGCCCGCTCGTCGTTCCTCCAGGATCACATCCGCTCCGAACCGCCGCACGGCCTTGGCGGTACTCCCCTTGTCCGCGGTGCCGCGGTGCCGCGGTGCCGCTGTGCCGCGGTGCCGCTGTGCCGCTGTGCTGACCACGGCCGGGGCCTGCCCAAAGGGCAAGGCCCTGTCCGATGCCACCCGTTACGGTGCCGGCGAGAGCGGCGAGGAGGAGCGGCGACGGCACCCGGGGGCCGGGAGGGCCCCGCCACAGGCAGGCCGGGCAGCTGTGACGGGCAGGGGCTGCGCTGCCCCGGGCGCTCTCGACGTTCTGCGGGCCGGGCCGGGCTGGTCCGTCCGTCGTGATGCCGACCCGGCACAGCGAGAAGCCCCGCCCTTCAGGACGGGGAGGGAGTCACCGCGTCTGTTCGGGTGAGGTGCCGGGCACAGGGAGGTCCTCGCGGCGCGGGCGCGGGAAGGATTTGGTCCATGCAGACCGATCCAGCAGAAACCGTGGAGCGCTTCCTTCATGCGCTGAGCCCGGCGAGCCGGGAAGTTGTCCGGCAGTTGCCGCGCGACCAGCAGGAGATGATGGCCGCGTCGTGGGAGCGTCATCTCCGAGATGACACCAGTCTGCTGACGCTCAGCGAGCTCGACCCGGCCTCCGCCGAGCACCGGGCGGCCGAAGACGTCGTGCAGGACCTCCTCTGAGGCGCTGCCCGGTGTGCTCCTTGCGGCAGTCACCTTGGGCGGCCTCACCACCCCCGGCAGGGTCAGACCGCGGGGTCCAGGCTCAGGCGCATGCGAACGTAGTTCCCGTTGCCTGGACCGGGCCGGTGGTGTCCGTCCGGCTTCCATCCGTGCCGGGCGTAGAAGGCTTGGGCTCGGCTGTTGCGCTCCCATGCTTCCAGTACGCCTGTGACCAGTGACGCATCGCGAAGGACCCGCACGAATTCCGCGTGCAGGGCGCTGCCGGTACCTTGTCCCCAGATGCCCGGGCGGACGTGAATCTGGTAGAGCTGTCGGGCAGTTGCGGCATCGATGTCAGCTTCGTGGGGAGGGCCCATCGACAAGATGCCCACCAACTCACCTTCTCGGTCCGCACACATGACAGTGCGGTCGCTGGAGTGGACGGCCCGCCTCCAGCTCTCCCGCCGGCTGGAGTGCCCGCCGGGGGAGGCGAGCTCCACGTCTGGCACTCCGCCTGCCTGGTAGTACGCCGTGCGAGCCAGCGTATGCAGGTCAGTAATGCTGTCCAGGTCGCCGGGACTCGCAGTCCGCACGAACGTCCGAGAAGTCGTCACGGTCAGGTGACGCACTCATCTCGCTTCCTGGTTCCCCCTCAGATGCCGGGATCAGAAAGCAGGTGCTGAAGGGCGGGCAGGCATGCCCCGTGACCGGGGCTGGAGGGGATCCGCGGGGACCTGCACCGGCGGCGCAACGCGAGCAGGTCCCGCACCCAGGGTGCGGGACCTGCTCTTGACGGCGTCCTGGAATCAGTCGTAGACGGGGCCGACCACCGTGCAGAAGCTGCCGATGTTCTGGGTGTTGCCCTCGGTGGAGATGCCCTGAACGGGTGCGAAGGCGGCGCCGCCGGCGAAGTCCTGGTCGCAGTTCACGGCCTGCAGGTTGCCGATGATGATGTCGGCCGGGTCGTCGAGCCCGTGGCCGCCGGCTGCGTGGGCGGCCCCGCCGCCGAGAGCCATGCCGCCGACCATGACCGCTACGGCCGCGGCCTTCTTGATCTTGTTCACTACTTCTCCGGTTTTTTCTGGGCGCGCGTCTGAATCCGTTACGGAGTGTATTCGGACAGGTACAGAATATAACGGGCAGTCATTTACTCCTGCATTTCCGGCGCCTCCAATTGGGTGCATTAATTGACCTATATACGTTTTAGTGGTACTGGAGTCGTGGCGGACCGTGCGGTGAGGCACATGACAACGTCACAGTCCGTTTCGGCTGTCTCGCGAACACGACGGCATGGCACCGGATCAACAGCCTTCGTCCCATGGCAACCTGCGGGCCGGAACAAGTGACTTGGAGCCGGAGGTGCACGGCCCGTGCCGGCGAACATCAACCCCACCGTCAGAAGACGCCGCCTGGGAGCCGAGCTCCGCCGGCTGCGCAAGGCCAGTGATCTGACGAGTGCGCAAGTGGCAGAGCGGCTGCTGGTCTCCCAGCCCAAGATCAGCCTGCTGGAGAACGGCCACCGCGCCATCAGCCCCCGCGATGTGCGCGACCTGTGCGAGCTCTACGGAGTGACCGACCGGCAGGTCATCGACTCTCTGATGCGGATGGCCCGGGAATCCGGACAGCAGGGCTGGTGGAACACCTACGGCAACATCCCCAACAGCGTCTACATCGGCCTGGAGACGGACGCCTCCTCCATTCACACCTACGAGCCCATGGTGATCCCCGACCTGCTGCAGACACCCGCCTACGCCCACGCGGTCATCGAGACAACGGTCCCCCCGATCCCCGCCCAACAGGCCGACGCGCGCCTCAAGGTGAGGCTGCGCCGTCAGCACCGCATCTACGACCCGGCCCGCCCGCTGCGTCTGTGGGTCGTCCTGGACGAACCGGCCCTGCACCGCGTCGTCGGCAGGCCCGACATCATGCGCGAACAACTCGAGCACCTGAACGCACTCAGCGCCGAACCGCACATCACCGTGCAGGTCCTCCCCTACACCGCGGGAGCCCACCCCGGCCGCCAAGGCCAGTTCTCCGTCCTGAGGTTCGCCGACAGCCCCGAGGCAGGGATGGTGTACCTGGAAAGGTTCACCAGCGACCTCTACCTGAAGAAACCCTCCGAAGTGCAGCAGTACAGCATGATGTACGACCACCTCCAGGCCCGCGCCCTCAGCCCTGAGGGCACCCGCGACTTCGTCACCGACGTCACCAAGTCACACATCGACGTGGCGAGCCGTCCCTGACACCGACGCCCTTCGACGATGCGGGGCGAGCGCCGGCAGCAGCTCGCGCACCGCATCTGCCCACCCGTCCGGCGGCGGCCTACGGCCCGGTCACCGAAAAGCGCCGCTCGCCCTGCGGCAGGAGCGGGGCAATCCCACGGCCCGTCCGGCCCGCTCCACGGCCGATGCCCCGCGCCCCCGGCCACACCTTCAGCGCCCGCTCCGGGCCCGCCGACCAGATCCCCTCCGCCTCACCGTGTGAGGCCTTGCAAGCGGGCCGGGTACGGCAGACGGGGCGTCAGCCACCGCGCCAGCGAGGACCTGACCCGGTCGACACCGACGCTGGTCTTGATGCCACCGAGATGAATATTGATCAGGCCGCAGCAATCGTCGCGGCAGAGCCCGTGCCCCGGCGGAGTCGGGGGTACCGGCGCCGCGGAGACCTGGACCGTGGTCATGCTGTTCGAAGCGAAGCAGTTCGCGTTTCCGTTGTACGCGGCCGTGATCGTGTGAGTGCCGGTGGTGGCGAAGGTGGTCGTGTACTGCGCGTGCCCGCTCGAGTCGACGGACACCTCACCCAGGATGTCTCCCCCGTCGAAGAACGTCAGGCCGAGAAGGACTCTGCTGGGGTCAGCGCTACAGGTCACGGTCGCGGTCAGTGTCACGGGTGCCCCGACACTCGCCGCTGAGGGTGATGCCGTGACCGTCGTCGACGACGACACAGCCGCCGCTGCCGGCGAAGCAAAGCCCACCACCGCAACCAGCGCCCCGATGGTGCCCGCCTTCCACACTCTCCGGTCTTGCCAACGTCTCACAGTCTCGACTCCTCGATCGGTCACAGGACAAAGGTCCGCCGCAACCGGTCCGGGAGCCTCACGCTACGCCGAGGGCTCTCGCGCCCCAGGGAGGCGCCGGCCCAGTCAACCCACTTGGGCCAACGGGCACAGCGGGGGCGGGAAGCGTTGTTCGCAGAGTCCTGGACGGTCACGGGGGACGGCTCTCTCGTGCACCTTGGCACGGCTCCCCCAACCCTGCACCTCGGCCCGGCCCGCCCGGCATCGAAGCAATTCGTGCCCCGGCCGGTAACGGGACCGGGCGGACAGCCCCTTGAGGAAGAGGCCCTCCCGCGCCATCCAAGTGATCTTGAGGACGGACCTAGATCACGGGAGGGGCGACACGTGTGTAGGTGAGGGAGTTGCTGGTGCCGCCGGCCGTGGTCACGTTGACCAGGACGGGGCCGGGCACCCCCGCCGGGGCGTACGCGGCGACCGTGGTGTCGGACAGCACGGTGAAGGCCGCAGATACGGCACCGAAACGGACGGCGGTCGTGGTGGTCAGGCCGCTGCCGGTGAGCGTGACACCGGCTCCGGCGCCGGTGGGCCCAAGGACGGGGACAAGGGAGCTGAGGACCGGTGACGCCACATACGTATAGATGACCGAGTTGCTGACGCCGCCCGGGCCCGTGACGGTCACGGCGACCGAGCCCGTTCCCGCCGGGGCGACAGCGGTGATCTGGCTGGGAGAGTTGACGGTGTAGCCGGTGGCGGGCGTGCTGCCGAAGGTGACCGCGGTGGCTGCGCTCAGATCCGCCCCCGTGAGGATGACGGTGGTGCCGCCCGAAGCCGGCCCCTGGCCCGGCGAGACGGAGGTGACCGTGGGCGCGTTGACGTAGAAGAAGTAGACAGGGCCGGTCGTACCGCCAGGCGTGGTGACGGTGATGGGCACGGCGCCTGTTCCCGCCGGGGCGACGGCGGTGATCTGTGTGGCGGAGTTGACGGTGTAGCCGGCGGCGGGTGTGCTGCCGAAGGTGACCGCGGTGGCTGCGCTCAGGCCCGTTCCGGTGAGGATGACGGTGGTGCCGCCCGAAGACGGCCCCTGGCTCGGCGAAACGGAGGTCAGGGAGGGCTGTGCCGCGTAGGTGTAGGCGACCGAGTTGCTGGTCCCTCCGGGTGTTTTGACGGTCACGGCAACGGTGCCGGTGCCGGACGGGGCCACCGCGGTGATCTTCGTCGTGGAGTCGACCGTGTATCCGAGGGCCGGTTTGGTGCCGAACAGGACGGCGGTGACTCCCGAGAAGCCGCTGCCGTTCAGGGTGACGTTGTTGTTGCCTGCCGCAGGGCCCGTACTGGGTACGACCGAGGTGAGAACAGGAACGGCGGCGACAACGGCGGCGGGCCGGACTGCTCCTGCCGCAGGAGGGCTGTCTTTCACGGTGTCTCCGTAGAGTGTCGGGCGGGCCGGGAAGGGCCGAAGAGAGCTGATCGGGCTGCCCTGCCTGTGTCTTGCGGGCCGCGAGCAGAGGGCCCCCGGCCCGGGTGGGGCTTACCCGGGCCGGAGACTCGGAGACGGGCGGGCCCTTACGGGCTTCCGCGTCCGCTCCGGACGGGGCCGGCCACTGAGAGGGCCGGCCGCTGAGGGGCGGTCAGATGCCGGGGCCGGCGAGGTAGGTGAACGCGTCCGTGGCGGTCGCGCTGCCCGCGTCGTTGGTCACGACGACATCGACGAGACCGGCGGCCCCGGGAGGCGTGACAGCCGACAGCGCGGTGTCGGAGATCACCGTGAAGGGTGCCGGGTTGCCGTCGAAGGTGACCTGGCTGGTGCTGGTGAGACCGGTACCGGTCACGGTCACCGAGGTGCCGCCCGACACCGGCCCCTCGTCCGGGACGACCGACGTCACCGTCGGGACGGCGACATAGGTGTACGAGAGCCCGTTGTTGGTACCGCCCGCGGTGGTGACGCTGACACCGACCGAGCCGGCCGCACCGGCCGGCGCGACGGCGGTGAGCTGGCTGTCGGACACCACCGTCGGCGCCACCGTGTTCGCGCCGAAGGCGACGCTGGTGGCACTGGAGAAGCCGGTGCCGGTGATGGTGACGGTCGTGCCGCCCGCGGTCGACCCGGAGGTCGGACTCAGGGTCTGCTTGAACGGCGCCCCCACGTAGTAGAACGGAATGGGGTTGCTCGTCCCTCCCGGAGTGGTCACGGTGACACCGACCGAACCGCTGCCGGAGGGCGAGACCGCGGTGACCGTGGTGGGCGAGACGTTGGTGACGTTGGTGGCGGACCGCGTGCCGAAGCGCACGGCGCTGGTGCCGGTGAGATTGGTGCCGGTGATGGTGACAAGTGTGCCGCCACCACTGGATCCTTGGTTCGGAGAGATGGGCATGAGGGATTCCTCCTCGCCCGGAATGCGGTACATTTCCGAGCAGTGATGGGGCGTTCGGTCCGCGTACGTCCCCGGTGGGGCGAGTCAGCTCTCGTGTCCACTGGCCAGGTGGTATCTCGATGGCCTTGCGCGGATGCCCGGTCAACGGTCTGCAGCCGTCGGCGCTTTGCGCGGGGCCTATCGAGGAACACAGCCCGTCTGACGTCACCTGACGCCCATTCAGGGGCCTGCCCGCTTCCGTTTGCGGATTCGAATGCCGCTGGTACGGACACGAGAAGTAACCCAGAAGAGTGAGCTGAACGACAAGGGTTCACTCACAAAGTCAACCGTTCAGGCGAGCGCCACAGGCGTGAAACGGGGCGCCTCGGCAGCGCATTGACGAAAAACTGCTCATAAGCCAATCCGCCGCAGAATTCAAGATGGTTGCGGTGGTGAACCCACACCCCCCCGGGTGAACAGCCACGCGGGCTGACGCACAACACCCCGGCCCGTAGCGGCAGCCGGATCCGCGCCACGCCCCCAGCCGCCGGGGCGCTGCGGTCGCCTGGAGCAGTGGACGCCGCCCGGCCGGTAGCGCGCCGGCGCCGTCCGCGCACCCGGAAACGACCAAGCACCTTGAACGCCGCCGTCGCTCACCGCGCAAGCGAGCCAGCCTTCGTCCGGCGCCGGCCGGCGAGGAACTGCACAGCCCCCCGTACGCGCACGAGTGAGGCCCGGAGGCCATCAGCGTCCGCGTACATCCGCGCCTTGGCCGGGCGCCGTGCCGGACCGGCCCGGAAGGAAAACCGCCCGGTTGGCGGGCTGCCGGGCCCTGGACCGGGACTGCGACGGCCCGAGGACGACGCGCCTGACCCCACCGCCCGAGCAGAAGCAGTACGCTCAGCGACCTGCACGCTTCTCCGAGCGCAGGTACGAGAAGTGCCCTGTCCCCAGCAGCTGCAATGCCGGGGACAGGGCACTTCTCGTACGGGGTGCCGGCCGGGCCGGGGCGAGATCCGGCGCCGGGAGCGGACCCGGACCACCGGGGTACGGCCGCGCCGACTCCAGGTCCGGACGGCCGGCGGCGTCATCGGCACTTTGGCCTCGCCCTCGAGGGCGTCCGCGCGGCCCCGCTCGACCTCGTCGTGCAGCTCGGGACCCAGATGGCCCGAAGCCCGATGCTGAAGCTGCGGTCGCGATCGGCCCGGCCACCGCGCTCCTTCGAGTCTCCCAGCCCCCTACGGTCCGATCCGCCGTAGAGGCGAGCCGGCGGCTCCAACGGCGGCGGCTTCAACCGCCCGGGCTGCTGTTTCAGTTGCCGCCGCACTGGCCGTACGCGCAGGCCGTCGGCCAGATGCCCGTCGACAGGGGCATTCTGCCGGGCACCGTCCGCGCGGAGTGCGCCGGCGGTCGGCGGTCGGCGGTCGGCGGTCGGCACGGGAACGGGAACGGGAACCGGCGCCAACGGTGAGGTGGTTCACGACTCCGGTATCACTAAAACGTATATAGATTAATTAGTCGCACTCAGTCGGATGTGCCGGAAATGCAGTGATAAGTGAGTCGCGTGCTATCTTCTGTGACTGTCCGAGCACGGCCCGTAAGGGCTCTGGGTGCGCGAAGAAAACGGAGAAGTAATGAACAAGGTCAAGAAGGTCGCGGCCGTAGCGGTCATGGTCGGCGGCATGGCTCTCGGCGGCGGGGTCGCCCACGCCAGCGACGGCCCGGACGTCGTCATCCCCAACCTGCAGGTCGTGGACTGCCAGCAGGAGTTCGAGGGTGGCGCCGCCTTCCTCCCCATCCAGGGCGCGGCCGCCGTCGGCGACAACTCCCAGAACATCGGCAACTTCTGCACGGTGGTCGGCCCCGTCGAGGACTGATCCAGGACGCCGTGAAGAGCTGGTCCCGCCCCTTTGGCGCGGGACCGGCTTGCGTTGCGCCGCCTGTGCGGCCATCGCGGCGCCCGCAGCACCCCGTCCACTCACCAATACGCCCGGGCCAGTACAGCCGAAGGCGAGCTCAAGTCCGCCCCGCGCCCTGCCCGGCGCGCCGTCCCGCGGTGCACGGTGACCGTCAAATGGGCGCCGCATTCACCCCCGTGCGAGTCACTGGCTTTCCGGCCTTTCGGGTCCCGGAGGAGCTGCCCCGCTATTCCCGCACTCAGGTGCGAGCCATAACGAACAATACTTTCTGGTCACTTCAGCCCCCATGAGAATATGGGCCCGTTCGGATGACCCTTTCGCTCGTCAAATACCTCACGGAAATGGCCGAAGCGAAGGGAAGGGAAGCATGGCTGACTGCAGCCGTCTTCAGTTGCGCTGGTTCAACGGAGAGCGCCGGGTCAAGGGGAGTGCCGGCCGCGGTGCGCGGTCTGTTGTCGCATTCCGTGTCGGCGGGCGCGGCGTCCAGGTCGGTGCTCGGGCAGATCCAGATCGTCCTCCGCATCGCCGAGTAGTCCGCCCGGGCCCGGGCGGACTTATCGGATGGCCGCCGGGTCGCCTGCCCACGCGATTGCCGAGCGGACCGTGGCGTGGCTGAACGGGCACCGCCGCTACGAGCACCCCCCAGACCGGCAGGGCTCAGGTGTTGGCGGCGCCGTAGTGCAAGACCTCACCCCGGGGCAGCAGGTACCCGATGTCCCGCTCCTCCGGCAGCCTGCCTGCCATCGTCGATGCGCTGGTGCAGCCGGAGGCCTCGAAGCCGATGACGCCCAGACTGAAGGACGCGCTTCTGAAAGCCTCGGCCCCGACCGCGGCAAGCCAGTCGTCCGTGGCAGCGGATCTGAAGAACGGCCGGCCGTCCCAGTACGCGACACCCGCGTGATCCAGCGCTCCCACAGGGACGTACAAGTCCAGCCAGTCGCTGCTTTCGTCGCCTCCGCGGACCGCCACGCAACCGCACACGACCAGTTGGCCCGTCGGCAGGCGGACACGACCGTAAAGGTGGCCGAACTCGGCCAGAGAGGCGACCGTGCACGGAACGGCATCCTGTTCCTCAGGCTCACGGTCCGACTGCCCAAAGCAACCCTGCACGTTTGCTGCGGACCACAGGGCGCTCAGGACTGCCTGCAGTCGGGCGTCATCAGTGGATCCCACCTCGATGGCCAACTCGTAGTAGCCGTCGGACCAATTTGCCTGGTCACGGAAGGAAGCGGGGCTCGTCTTGACTTCTCCCCCTCCTGAAGGAGGGGGATTCTCACGGCTCGCGCTGTGAGGGTTTCTGCTTCGTCGCCGACTGCCCGCCCGGAGTTCTCCGTTGAGGTCTGACACCAGCTCCACAGACTGTCACCGCCAGTCCGGCGGCCAGAAGGTTCTTCGCCGCGTTCACGTCGCGATCATGCGTGGTGCCGCAGCCACACGTCCACCTGCGCACGTTCAGCGGCATCGTGTCCTGCAGGGTGCCGCAGTGGGAGCACAACTTGGACGAGGGGAACCACCGGTCCACGGCGATCACCCCACGTCCGTACCACTGGGCCTTGTACTCCAGCATGCTCCGGAACTCGCTCCATGCCGCGTCGCTGATGGCGCGGGCGAGTTTCCGGTTTTTGACCATGTTGCGCACGCTCAGGTCCTCGATCACGAGCGTTTGGTTGTCACGCACGAGTCGAGTGGTCAGCTTGTGCAGGCCGTCCCTGCGCCGGTCCGTGATCCGGGCGTGGATCCTGGCGACCTTGATCCGGGCCTTCCTGCGGTTGGCTCCGTCACCCCTGGCCTTGCGGGCAAGGCTGCGCTGTGCCCTGGCCAGGCGGGCGCGGTCCCGGAGCTCGTGCCGGGGGTTGGTGATCTTCTCGCCGGTGGACAGAGTCAGCAGGTGGTCCAGACCCACGTCGATACCGACCGCCGTATCGGTCGCAGGAAGCGGCCTCACGGACGGGTCCTCGCACAGCAGGGAAACGAACCATCGGCCCGCGCTGTCCTGCGACACAGTCACCGTAGAGGGCATCGCCGCCTCAGGCAGAGGCCGCGACCACACGATGTCCAACGGGCCGGACATCTTCGCCAGCGTCAGCTTCCCGTCCCGGTAGCAAAACGCACTGGCCGTGTACTCGGCGGACCTCCGCGACTTCTTCCGGGACTTGAAGCGCGGGTACTTGGCGCGCTTGGCGAAGAAGTGGATGAACGCGCTCTGCAGGTGCCGCAGTGTCTGCTGCAACGGAACCGACGACACCTCGCTGAGGAACGCCAGTTCCTCGGTCTTCTTCCACGCGGTCAGCATCGCGGAGGTCTGGCTGTAGCTGACCCGCTCCTGCCGCGCCCACGCCTCGGTACGGGCGGCGAGCGCCAGGTTGTAGACCTTCCGCACGCATCCGAACGTGCGCGACAGCTCCGCTGCCTGCGCATCGGTTGGACAGAAGCGGTACTTGAACGCCCGCTTCACCTGGCCCGGGGTCACGCCCACACGCTAACGGGGCCACATGTGGTGATCAAACCTGCGGGTCAGAGCACTGGGATCCGCCCTGGCGGCGAATCCCAGCCCGTTGCCCTGCTGCGCAGGAGTTTCGTTTCCTCCCCCGGCTGAAGCGGGGGTATCCACGAAAGGAATCCGATGAGAGGCGGCGGCGTCCCGCCACAGTGCGAAACCGCCGCCCACCCTCCGCCCCAGCCCTTGCTCAGCCTATCGAATTTCGATAGATTCCCATCGCAACTCGATGGAAGGATGATGGGCCGTGGGAAAGCTGACAGTGCGTGCGCTGCGCGCCGTGCTCGTGGTGGTGCTCACCGGCACCCTGTTCGTACAGGCAGGGATGGTGTGGGCATTGGTCAGCGGGAGCGACCCGGAGGACGGATCGCTCCCGCTGACCCCGCTGCGCGTGATCACGATCCTGGGCATGGTGTCGGTCCAGGTCGCCCTGGTCTGCGTGTGGCGGCTGGTGGCGATGGTGCGACGCGGAACCGTGTTCTCCCACGCCGCCTTCCGGTACGTGGACGGCGTGATCGGCGCGATCGTGGCGGCTGCCCTCGTGTGGTTCGCGGTCACGGTCATCAATGCGCCGGGCCAGCGGGACGACCCGGGCGTCACCGTCATCATGGGCGGGATTGGCTTGGCCATCCTGGGGGTCGCGCTCATCGTGCTCGTGCTGCGGATGCTGCTCGCCCAGGCCGTCGCGCGCGATGTCCAAGCGGCGCACATGCAGGCCGAGTTGGACGAGGTGATCTGATGCCGATCGCCGTCGACATCGACGTGATGCTGGCCAGGCGGAAAATGTCCGTAGGCGAGCTCGCGGACCGCGTAGGGATCACGCCCGCCAACCTGGCGGTACTCAAGAACGGCCGCGCCAAGGCGGTGCGCTTCGCGACGCTCGCCGCGCTCTGCGAGGTGCTCAAGTGCCAGCCGGGCGACCTGCTGCGCTGGGAGGCCGAGGACGCCGCAGGCGGATGACGTGCCCCAGGGCGGGCGTGAAAACGCCTGGCACCACCGGCCCGTGACACGGCACGTAAACCGCGTGACTCCTCCCCTCCCTGAAGGACGGGGCTACTCGCTATGCCGGGTTGGCGTCGCGACGGACCAGCCCGGCCCGTAAGACGTTGAGAGCACCCACCGTGTCAGCGTGCGCGGTGTGGCCGCAGGCGACGCAGTGGAACTTCTCCTGTGCGGGCCGGTTCCCCTTGGCGGTGTGCCCGCATTCGGGGCACTCTCGGGAGGTGTTGCGGGGGTTAACGGCGATCACTTCCCGTCCGGCGCTTTCAGCCTTGGCGTGCAGGATCGTCAGGAACACCCCCCAACCGGCATCGTTGACCGACCTGTTGAGCCCGGCTTTGGCGGCGGCCCCGTTGGGCAGGAAGGCGCCCGCCCGGCCGGGGTCGGACTACGGCGCGGGGGCCTTGCTCATGGTGCGGATCTTGAGGTCTTCGTGCGCGATGAAGTCGGCACTTCGCACTCAGTACGATGCGCCGGTGATCTCGCACAGAGCTGGCAGTCCGGGGCAGCTGCTCGTCATCGCCTGCACAGTCGTTGCCCTGGTCACTGCGCCCCTTAGTTGGTATGCAGCACACACCGTGCGCCCCGACTGCGTCGTCGCCATCTCCAAAGTCACCGACGGCAACGGGCACCATCTCCCTGACGTGAACGGCCGAGTGTGGTCGGACAATGAACTCGCCGATCGCGCCTACCAACAGGCCGTTGACTCAGGCCGCTGCGATCCGCCCCATGCCCGCTGGAGGCAGTGGCTCGACTGACTGTCCTGCCATGCCGTTCAGGGGCACAGGACAAACGCGCAGATCGGGCAACCGCAGCTCGCGCCGCAGCGCCCCTGGAGCGCAAAGGCAGTGAGGGCAGCCGTGGCCGAGGCGCGGACCAGCTGACCACAACGCCCACCGCGTATCCGCCTGAGAATCCGCGGATACGAGGCTGGAGACGGCCGGGAATACCTGCGATTCGGCCTCGGGTACACCCGGTGGGGGCGGGCTTGTATCTCCGCAAGGCAGGCGGGATCGCCTGCAAGGCCATTTGTGCCCACTGGGGCCGGGGCGTCGTGCGGCAGGGTGTCGGCAACGTTGCGGCGGTCGCCTGGCGGTGATCTCGGCGCGAAGGGGTAGGGGAAATGCGACCTGCCCCCTCCCCCGGAGACGCCGACGATGACCGACGACGCCTATCTCTTCCTGCTGGACGACCCGGCCGTGCCGCTCGGCGTGCCGCCGAGCGTGGCCGGTGAGCTGTCATGCATGGACACCCCTGCCGTGCGGGCGTGGCTCGACGCGCAGGGTGTCACGACGACGTCCCCGGCGCTGCGGATACTGCCGCCGGAACAGACCGCGGCGATTCCGGAGCAGGCGGAACGGCTGCCGGTTCCGCTGAGCGAGGCGGAACTGAGCCGCTTGCGTCACCACAACGCCCCTGAGGCCGTCGCCCGCCTCGAGGAGGAGCTCCTGGCCTACCGCGACTGCACGGACGGCCGCGACACCCTGCTCAGGCGGGCCCTTGCGGCCGGAATTCCCCTGGCGCGCATCGTGGAACTGACGGGTGAGGAACCGGCGGCCGTGGCCGCCTCCTCCGGGTGAAGACGGTGCGGGGCCGCCAGCACTGGCAGGCTCCGCATTTCGGCCTGAAGTCCTCGACGGCGATGGCGTCGTGGTCGGTCACGACCTTCTTCGCCCACTTGCGGCCGGTGTCCTGCCGCTGTCGGGCGATCTTCGCGTAGGTTTTCGCCCGCCACTTCTTCGCCTCGCGGTAGCCCTTCGAGGCGGCCTGCCCCTTCTTCGGCCGGCGGCGGGCCCTCATCCGGTCGTAACGGGTCAGCCCAGCCTGCGCCTTGCGGCCGTGCTGGGCGTGCGGCAGGTCGTGGGCGTTGGAGGTGGTGGTCGCGGTCTCCTTCACGCCCCAGTCCACGCCGAGCACCCGGCTGGTCTTTGGCAGCGGCCGCACCTCAGTGGGGACCACGAACGAGCAGTAACCAGTGTCCGACGCTGTCCCGGTACACGCGCGCCGAGGAGGGTTCGGCCGGCAGGGTGCGCGACCACACCACCCTCAGCACGATCCCGCCCGCCAGGTACAGGCGACCGTCCTTCAGCCGGAACCCGCGCCGGTGTAGTTCAGCGTCGGCAAGGCCGCCTCACGCTTCTTCTTCCCCGGCCTGAAGGCCGGGGCATCCTCCGGGGTGCCGGTGAAGGTGAGGGTGACGTCTGCCGGCCCGCCCCTGTGTCTTGTGTGCGGCCGTCATGCCTTTGGAAGTTGGTGAGCCGGTCGTGGTCGGCGGCGTACTGGCGCGTCTCAGCTGCGGTGAGTGTTCAGACGGATTTTCCGTCACCCGCAGCGGCGCGTTTCGTCGGCAGCCCCCGGCCGGGCGGAGCCCGAGGGCTTCCCCCCCCCGGCATCCCCGGGCTCCGCCCGGCGGCCCGTACCACGCTCCCGCCGGCGTGGTACGGGCCTTATCCTCACCGCCCGGGACTCCGCAGGTCATTGACGGGCGGCGCAGGAACTGTTGGCATTCCGCGCACGGCATACGGCGGCTGTCCGTCACCGGACTCGGCAGGCGCGGGGGGCGAGCGCTTCGATGGCGGGCGGAGGCGTCGGACGCAGCGGCCGTCGGGCCCGGCGCGGCTGTCCTTGTCGCATAACGTGCTTCCCCAGGCCATTTACGGTGCACGACCATGCAGGTGGGGCGGAAGCTGTGCCTCGCTGTGTATCTGCGGGTGGCTGCCAAGACGGGTGGGACCACAGGGTGATGACGCTTTGTAGCCGGGATGTGCCGGCAGCCGAGCGGTTCAGCTGGTTCTGCGAGCTGGTGGCCCGCGACATGGCACCGCACGACATCGTCACCGAGCACGTCCAGGACTTCTCCGCTTCGGCGACGCTGTTGTCGCTGGGTGAGGGGATCGGTGTCTCCAGCGTTGCGTTCCCTGCCATGCAGTCGATACGTTCGCGGCGCCTCATCCGGCGTTCCGACCCCGAACTGTGGGTACTGGCCCTGGTCGTCAAAGGGGCCATGCAGCGGGAGCAGGGCCGCAACCAGGTGAATCCGCGACCGGGTGACCTGGTGCTCTACGACTCCTCCCAGCCGTACTGGGCATCGATCGCCACCGACGACGTGGCCCAGTCCATCGTGCTGCATCTGCCCCGGCGCACGGTGCCCGTTCCGGAGCAGGCGCTGCGCCGGATGGTGGCCACTGCGCTGCCGTCCAGGACGGGCATCGGTGCCCTGCTGAGCCAGTTGCTCGGTGGGCTCGTCGAGCAGGGGCCGAAGCTGGAGGCCGGTCAGACCGGCCGGGTGGCGTCTGCCGTGGTCGATCTGACCACCGCGTTCCTGGCAGGGCTGAGCGGTGCTGACGGACCGCAGACCACAGCGGCACGGCGGGTGGCACAACTGCACCAGATCAAGTCGTTCATCCGGTCCCGGCTCGGTGAGCCGGGGCTCACCCCCACGGCCGTCGCCGCGGCCCACCACATCTCGCTGCGCGCTTTGCAGTACCTGTTCCGGGAGGACGGCAGGACGGTCGGCGCGTTCATCCGCGAGCAGCGGCTGGAGCGCTGCCGGGCCGGTCTCGCCGACCCCCGTCTGGCCGGGCACAGCGTCGCCGCGATCGCGGTCCGTGCCGGTTTCTGTGATGCTGCCGCGTTCAGCCGGGCTTTCAAGGCACGTTACGGAATGCCCCCGGGCGAGTACCGTCGGCACTGCGGAGGACCGCCGTCGCAAGGCCGCGCCGGGCACACTGGCTGAAGCCCGCTTCCGCCTCGGGTGGTTCCGCCCTCCCCCTAGGAAGGGAGGCACCAGAGGGGCCCGTCGCCGGCCGGCGGCGGGGCACGACGCCCCGCCGGTACGGCCACGCCAGGGTGTCGGTGCCAGCCCGCCGGCCGCAGCGGGCCCAACGTCTTGCGCGCCGAAGGTCCTCCACGCCGAGGGTCTGTCCGCGGTTCCTGTCGCACGGCTGGGGCGCATCCGCGGCCACCTCAACATGCCAGTCCGCGCCGGATGTTCGTGCTGGAGCCCCGTTAGGGTCCGGCGGTATGACCGACCGTGTTCTGGAACTCCTGCGCACCCGCCCCGATCTGGCCGAACTGGCCGCGTTCCCCTTCGGCTTCGATGTGAGCCGGGCGTACCACGTCGAGGCCGTGCACCTGGCGTCCGGTGCGCCGCTGGAGCCGATCGCCGGCGACGACACCGGCGGCACGTACTTCCTGTGCGGGGCAACGGCCGTGCTCCACGCGTCCTCCGAGGGCGACGCCGTGCTGCTCGCCGACAGCGTCGGCGAGGCGCTCGAGATCCTCGTCCGGCTGCCCTGGTGGTGCGAGAACATCTCCGCGGAGCTGGACGAGGAGGACCTGCTCGCCGAAGTACGTGCGGCGGACCACGCAGCGCGCGAGGAGTTCGCCCCCGAACTGGACGCGCAGCGAGCGGCGTTGATCAGCGGTCTGGGTCTGCCGGACCGGCCGCTGGCCGAACTCCTTGCCATGTCGCAGTCGGCTGCCGGGCGCACCGAGCCGGACCACGTCCTGCTCAACTCCCGTGAGCTCTGCGCGTACCGGCTGGAGGAGTCCTTCCGCCAGCCCCTGCGCGACGTTGTCCTTGGCCCGGGACGGGAGGTGCTGGAGCGGATGCGCCGCGGCGGTCTGGGCGCGCGGGAGGAGGCGGCTGGGGATCCGGTGCTGCGGGCGGGGGTGCTGCGGGCGGCGCAGTACGACCGCCGTGACGGCGACCTGCCGCTGCTGCGTTTGCTGCTGGAGCACGAGAGTGCCGCGCGGACCGAGCGGTTCGAGGAGCGGCGGCTGGCTGCGGTGCTGGTGGCGTTGCACGGGCGGGAGGGGGACGTTTCGCTGCTGCGGTCGGCCACCGGGGGGCAGGTCACCGACAGCGCCGAAGCCGTGGAGTGGGCCCGCGCCGAGGAGGCGAAGCGGTACGGGCGGGATGTGGCTGCGGAGAGCGAGTTCACCTGGATCGAGCTGGCCCGCCGGCAGGGTCGCATCGAGCGCGCCCGGGTCGCGCTCATCCGCATGCTGGACGACACGGGGCCGGACGCGGACCGGCTGCGGGAGCTGAGCCGCGCGCTGGAGCGCATCGGCGACTACGCGCAGGCGGCCCGCGCCCAGTTCAACCTCCTCTCGCTTCAGGACACTGCATGGGACCGGGCCTCGGAGGCGTACGTCCTGGCCCGTCTGGAGCGCCGCAGGGGTGACCTCGTGGCAGCGGGGCGGGCGCTGGAGCGGGCACGGGCGGCGGTCGGCGCCGGGGGCACCACGCCGGGCGGGGCGGATTGCCAGTGGCACCGCCGGGGGCTCGGCCGGCTGATCACGGAGCAGCATCTGGAGCTGACGCTCGCCGCGGCCGAGGCGGGTGACGCGGAACTCGCGCGTGCGACGATGGGGCACGGCAGGCTCCTGCTGGACACGGTCGGCAAGGAGTCGGCGAAGGCGCTCAGCCGGCTGTCCACGCGGGCGAAATGGGCGGTGGCCGGGCTTCGCCCGCCCGGCGCCTGACACCCGCGGCATCATCGCCCATCAGGACCTGGCGCCGTTGAACCGCGTGGCCGGCAGCAAGGGCGGCGCCGGTGGCGGGCCCTCGGTCATGCCAGCACCGTCCTGGCCGTCCTCGTCCAGTGCAGGTATGACGCGGCGCCTGCACCGCGGTTGGTCAGGACCTGAACCTCCTGGAGATCCTCGGCGTCTCCGCCTGCTTCTCCCCGGGCCACGACGGCTCCCCCACCCTTCCCTTCGACCCGCGCACCGGGGCCCTGCGCGAGAACGAGTGGCAGCGCTGGCTGGCCTGGGACCCGGTACGGATGGCCACCACGCACGCCGACGCCCTCCGCTCCCAGCGCGGCATCTGGATCGACGCGGGCACCCGCGACGAGTGGTTCCTCGACCTGGGCGCACTGGCCTTCCGCGATGCCCTTACGGAAGCTGGAGTGGCCGACGACATCGTGCATTTCGAGCTGTTCGAGGGTGGCCACCACGCCGTCGAGTACCGGATGCCGCCCGCCCTTGCCTGGTTGGCGCACCGCATCGCCGATCGGCCTTGACCTCCCGGGTTGGATCACACCCCGCGAACGAATCAATACCGCCGCTCAGCGCACACCCCGGCGAGATCCGCCAGAACGCTCTCCGAAGGATCACCGCCGCGGTGCCGGCCCTTGCGGAGCGCGCCGGGGCCGAGGCCGGCCCGGTGCGGCCCGGTGCGGCCCGGTGCGGCTCCAAAACGTGTGTTCGAGGACGTCCAGGTCTCGGTCCTGACGGGGATGTCCACCCCGCCGGACGGCACCTCCTGGGCGTCGGGGCTTCGGAAGGCGTCACGGGAGCCGGACCGGTTCATGCCCCATTGAGCCGAGCGGCCTGCGTACGGCGGGCGAAGCGTTGCGGGTCACGGGCGGGGGCGGCGTGTGGACGTGTTCGTGTGAGGCCAGTGCCTGCGGGTAAGCGGGCTCCACCAACTCGTCAGATCCGGCGTCGAGCCGACCATGAAATGAGGTGCCGTGTGTCCGCATCACTGGTGGAGACCGTCGATATCGAAGCCCCCGTCGCCGTCACGTGGGCACTGTGGAGCGACGTGAGCCGGTGGCCGTCCTTCCTGAGTCACGTGCGCCTGGTGGAGCCACTGGACGAGCGGCGCTTCGCCTGGCAGCTGTCGCTGCCGGGAGCCGACAAGAACTTCGTCGCCGAGCTGACCGAGGTGATCCCCGGGGACCGCATCGCCTGGCAGACCACGGAGGGCGTTCACCATGCGGGCGTTGTCACCTTCCACCGGCTCAGCGACACGTCGAGCCGTGTGACCCTGCAGATCGAGTACGACCCGAAGGGTTTCGTCGAGCACATCGGGGCGCTCACCAATTTGGACTCCACGCTGGCGAATTACGACCTCGGCGAGTTCCAGAAGCTCGCCGAGACGGCAGCCGCCGGCTGACCTCCCGGCATACGTGTCCCCCACGTGACGGCCTTCAGGGCCATGTCGGGAGAGGCCATCCGCAGCCTTCTTGCGGATGGCCTCTTCCCGTCAGGGCCGGGCGGTGGACGACATTCCGGGATCTGAGGGGGCCCAGGCATCGTTCGAGGTCAGATCATAAGAACAAGCTCAGTAACGACCGAGCCACCACCGCGCCGAGAGAGCACGGCACCCGCCCCTCCCTGCCCGTCCTGGAACTTCACCGGCAGCCCACTGCCGGTGAAGTGGATCCAGCACTCGGGAGAGCACGCCAACACCGCCACGGCAGGATCATCCGCCGTTCCCAAAGCAGTGAACGAGAACAGGCTGCGCTGCACCACGGTGCCCGGCGGGAAGCGTTCGCGGTGGCATCACGCATTTGGGACGACTTCTTCGACTGCCTGCCCGTGCGCGGGGACACACTGTTCGAGCTGACGGACGCGTTGCTGTGTGCGGACGGGCCGGTGACCGCGCTGGTGGACCTGACGCTGACGGCCGCGCATCGGCGCGGGCACGGCGCGATGTACGACGCTCTCAACTGGTCTTGAACGGATGGGTCATCGTCCTCCCGGCCCGTCTGCCCGGTTCGGTGCCGCCACGGCCCTCCAAGGCGCGGGCAGGCCTGAATCCGTCGCTCAAGGGGCCCGGGGATCCCCGGGCCGGGACGGCAGCGGTCACGCGGCGCGCTCCTTCAAAGTCGCTGCGACCTGGCGGACCGCCCCCGACCCTTGAAGGGGCGGGGCCGTATCGACATCGGGTCTCCCGCGGGCAGGCGGAGGACGAAGCACGCCCCCGAACCCTTCGGCTGCACCGCCAGCACGAGCAGGCCGCCGTGCCGGGCCGCCAGGTCGCGGGCTATGGCGAGACCGAGGCCGGTGCCGCCGTCCGTACGGGTGCGGGACTCGTCCAGGCGGGTGAACCGCTCAAATATCCGTTCGCTGTCGGCTTCCGCGACGCCGGCCCCGTCGTCGCGGACGGTGCACAGCACCGACCCGGGTGCGGCCGAGTCCCGGGCCACAGTCAGCAGCACGCGGCCGACGGCGTGGCGCAGGGCGTTGTCGAGCAGGTTCCGGAGGATCCGTTCGAGGTCACCGGGTGCCGCGAACACCGTCGTCGCGGCATCCGGCGCGGCGACGAGGAGATCCACCTTCGGGGAACCCCCGGCGCGCTCCGCGTACTCCTCCGAGAGCCGGCCCGCCAGTGCCGCCACGTCGACCCGTTCGGCGGGGGCCGGCGGGGCGCCCGCGTCCAGCCGGGCCAGCAGGAGCAGTTCCTCCGTCAGACCGCTCAGCCGCCGCGCCTGCCGGCCGGCCGCGGACACCACGGCGGGCCAGTCGGCCCGGTCGGGGTAGGCGGTGGCCACCTCCAGCCCCGCGAGCAGGGTGGCGAGCGGGCTGCGCAGTTCGTGCGCGGCGTCCGCCACGAACCGGCGCTGTGCCGTGGCCGCCTCCTCCAACCGCTGGAGGGTGGCGTTGATGGTCAGCGCCAGTTCCGCCACCTCGTCGGCGGTGTCGGGTACCTCCACCCGTTCGCGGGGGTCCGCCGCGGTCACCGAGGCGGTGCGCGCCCTGATCGCCTCGACCGGCCGCAGCGCCCGCCGCGTGGCCAGCCAGGCCACCCCGGCCACCAGCGCGGTCGCGAGGGGAACGGCCACGACGAGTTCCCGGTCGAGTTCGCCGACCGCCCGCTCGGCATCGTCCGGGACGATCAGGACGTACACCCGGACCCGGGCGCCGGCGGCCACTCCGCGCCCCTGCGTCTCGCCGGGCAGGTAGGAGGCGGGCACCGTCCCCTCGACGGTGGTCAGGGTCTGTCCGGACAGCGAGCGGGCCGCCGGCTCGGCCACGGCGGGGAACGTGAACCGGCGTCTGGTGTACAGGGGCAGGCTCCCGCCCCGGCCCGGGCCCGTGAGGAACGCGTGGCCGTCCTTCTCGTACGGCTCCAGCTCGGGACTGGACGCCAGGAGCATGCCGTCGCCGGCGACGATTTCGTACGGTGCTCCCCAGGGGCCGCTGATGGATGAGTTGGCGGTGGCGCTGAGAAGGGTGGTGACCTGCTGCTGGGCCACCGACGAAGTGGCCCGCAGCCGCTCGTCGTACAGCTGATGCCGCATCAGCAGGGCCCCGGAGGTGAAGAGCACGGCCGCGGCGAAGGCGGCGGCGAGCGCGGAACGCGCCCGCACCGAGCGGGGGAGAACCCGCAGCGAGCGAAGAACCCGTACCGAGCGTGGGAGTAGGCGGGCGCGCTGAAGCCGGCGGAGCATGCCGGGCGGGGACGCGGGTACCAGGGCGCGGCGCCCGTTCGGATCCCGGCCGTTCGGATCCCGGCCGTTCGGGACGTCAGTCACCGGAGTTCCGTCCGGCACCGTCCCACCGCCCGGCCGGGGGCTCCTGAACGGCGTCTTCCTCCGTCTCCCCGCGGTCGTCGACCAACCGGTAGCCCACCCCGCGCACCGTCAGGAGGGACTGCCGTCCGAAGGCCGTGTCGATCTTCCGGCGCAGGGCGCTGACCCGGACTTCGACCAGGTTGAGGTCCTCGGCCTCGTCCGGCCAGGCGTGGTGCAGGATCTCCGACTTCGTGACCGCTTCGCCCGGCCGCCGCGCGAGCACCTCGGCGACTGCGAACTCCCGGGGCGTGAGCGGTACGGCGACGCCCGACCTGAGGCAGGTTCTGGCCGCCACGTCCAGGACCAGGTCGCCCACCGCCAGCAGCGGGGAGGCCGCTCCCCGCGCCCGGCGCATGAGCGCGCGCAGCCGTGCGACCAGGACCAGGTAGGTGAACGGCTTGGTGACGTAGTCGTCGGCGCCGGTGTCGAGGGCCTCGGCCTGGTCCCAGTCGCCGTCCTTCGCGGTGAGCACCAGCACGGGGGTGGTGATGCCCTCGCGGCGCAGCTGGGCGCAGACCCGGTAGCCGTTGAGCAGCGGCAGCATCAGGTCGAGCACGACGACCGCGTAGTCACCCGTGCGGGCCTTCCACAGGCCCTCGCGGCCGTCATGGGCCACGTCCACGCGATAGCCCTCGGCCGTCAGCCCGAGGCGCAGCGTCTGCGCCAGTTCGCGCTCGTCCTCCACCACCAGAATCCTCACCCCGCCAGCCTGGCACAGGCTTCCGGCGGCTCCCTGACCGCTTCGTCAGGTTCGGTCAGGGCCCGGTCAGCGGCTCTCCGGCACGGTGTCCGGGCCCCGGAAGGGTGCTTGGCGCGCCGGCCCACCGCGCGGCGAGCGCCGCACCGGTGATCCGCCGGACGAAAGGCCCCGACATGCCGACCCGCCTGACCGCGCTCCTCTCCCCGTCCCGCCCGTCCCGCCCGTCCCGCGACGACGCGGCCGGGCCCGTCGCCGGAACGGCCCGGCCAGCGCGGGGCGCCGGCTGGGCGACCGCGCTGTCGCTCGCCCTGGTGTGCTTCGTGACGTATGCGGCGCTGTCCGTGCGGCTGCACCAGCGGATGCTGACCACCGGCTACGACCTGGGGATCTTCGAGCAGGCGGTACGGTCCTACGCGCACGGGCACCTGCCGGTGGCCGAGCTCAAGGGACCGGGGTTCCCGCTGCTCGGCGACCACTTCTCGCCCGTGCTGGCCCTGCTGGCACCGCTGTACCGGGTCTGGCCGGCGCCGGTGACCCTGCTGGTGGCGCAGGCCGCGTTGTTCGCGGTGGCGGTGATACCCCTGGCCAGGTGGGCCGAGGAGGTACGCGGCCGGCGGGCGGCGCTGGTGGTCGGTCTCGGCTACGGCGCCTCCTGGGGGGTCGCACAGGCGGTCGGGTTCGACTTCCACGAGGTGTGCTTCGCGGTGCCGTTGCTGGCGTTGTCCCTGACGGCGGTGGGCCGTGGCCGGGCGCGTGCCGCGGCCCTGTGGGCGCTTCCGCTGCTGCTGGTGAAGGAGGATCTCGGGCTGACCGTCGCGGTCGTGGGTCTGCTGATCGCGCGCACCGGCGAGCGCGACGACCGCAGGAGGGGGGGTGCCCTGGTCCTGGCCGGAGTGCTCGGGTCCTTCCTGGAGATGCTGGTCGTGATACCGGCGTTCAACCCCGGCGGCACGTTCGCGTACAGCTCCAGCGTGCCCGGCGCGGGGTCCGCCACCCCGGGCGCCGGCGAGTTGCTCCTCCACTACACGGTGGGACTGGTCACCCCGGACACCAAGGCGCAGACGGTGCTGGCCCTGCTGTCCGTGACCGGGTTCCTGGCCGTGCGCTCCCCGCTCCTGTGGGCGGCCCTGCCGACGCTCCTGTGGCGCTTCGCGTCGGACAACCAGGCCTACTGGGGAACCGGCTACCACTACAGCGCGGTCCTGATGCCGGTGCTGTTCGCCGCCTTCGTCGACGCGCTGACCCGGCCCGGACCGGTGCGGTACGCGCTGGCGGCGAGCGCGGCCGTCACGGTGCTCCTGCTGCCCCAGTTCCCGCTGTGGCAGCTGACGCAGCCCGCCACCTGGCACACCGACTCCCGGCTCGCGTCCGCCCGGCGGCTGATGGACCGCATCCCGGACGGCGCCACCGTCGCCGCCTCCAACCGGCTGGTCCCGCAGCTCACCAACCGCGCCCGGGTCAGCGTGTTCGGCCTGGGGGGCAGCCGTCCCGACGCGGAGTGGATCATCGACGACAGCGCGCAGCCGCAGGGCTGGCCGATTGCACCCGACGACGACCGCAGGCTGCTGTCCGAGGTCCGGAACAACGGCCGCTACCGGACCGTCGCGGACCAGGACGGCTACGTTCTCCTGCAGCGGCGGCCCTGACAGAGCCGCAGGCCGGCGACGCCGTGGAGCTCGTGGCGCCTCCTACGCCTGTCCTACGCCTGCGCCCGCCCCTGTTCCCGTACCTGGGCGAGCCGTTGGACGCCGAGGCCGAGGGCCGTCCGGTGGCGTCCGCCGGGAAGGTGCCGGGGGCGCCGGCGGTGAGGACGATCGCGGAGCAGCCCGGCAGCCCGCTGGGCTCATGACGCGTTCTCCGGCCACAGTCCCCACCCCGGGGCTGCGGCGGTGCCCGGGCTTCGCTCGAAGATCACCTCTTGCCGGGCCGTTCACCGACTGTACGTAGCTGAGACGCGGCGTGTGCTGGGCTCCCACGGCCCAACACACGCCGGGATGGACAGAGTTGGTGCCGTATACCGTGGCCTCGTCACCTGTCGTCCGAGGAGTTCACCTGTGCCAGATGAGACAGACGAGTCAGAAGAGACCATGCTCACCCACATTCCGCCAGACGGGGTCGCCCCGGGGAACGGCTACAGCCATGTGGTTGTGGGCGAAGGCCGACTGGTCGTCATCTCCGGGCAGGTCGCACTGGACGAAAAGGGAAATGTGGTCGGGAAAGGCGACGCCGCCGCCCAGGCCCGTCAGGTCTTCGAGAACCTGCGGCGCTGCCTCGCGGCAGGCGGCGCAACGTTCGCCGAGATCGCCAAGTTCACCTTCTACGTCACCGACGTCGCCATACTGCCGGAGGTACGGGCCGTCCGCGACGCGCACATCGACACCGCGCGTCCGCCTGCCAGTACCGCAGTACAGGTCGCCGCCCTGTACCGGCCGGAGCTCATGCTGGAGGTAGAAGCCCTCGCCATCATCCCCTGGTGACTCGGCAAGCCTGTGGCCGGGCGGTGGGACGGGTTGCTCATGACCTTCGAGTGAACCCGCCGCGGCCCGGGCATCACCGCAGCTCAGGGATTGCGGCGAGCGGCATCACGCGAAGAATCTCAGCAGGATCACCGATGGACGGGGGCGGGCTCGCTTTGTGAACGCGCGGTTCGAACGGACGGCGGCCGGCTGCCGCCAGGCCCTCAGCCTCACCGCCCGGACCCTCACTGCCCCGCCGCGCAGCCGCGTTCTCCCGGCCCAAAGAGCAGACGTCCGGCCGGGGAAGGGAATTCACCAGCTTCTGAGCAGGATCCACCGGGCTTCATCAGGCCGGCCGGGCACCGGCAACCGTCCGCTCCTGTCCTGGCGTTGTACGGAGTCCGGCGGCGGCGCGCGGGCAGACGCAGCCGGCCGGGCGGCCTGACCGTCACCCCTCAGGCGCGGAGATCTTGGGCGCTGGGCGCCACCGGGCCGAGAAGGCCGCAATTGCCGCCCGGACTGAAGGCCGGGATCCCTTGCGAAGAACAAGGGATGGGAGTGCTCTGTGCGGTGAGGGGCGAGGGCGCCGCCGGGCGGGTCGGCCTCACCCCCTCGCAGGGCGCCGGCACGCGCCGTCGCGGCCCACGACGCCGGGAGGTCCCATGCCCCAGGACATCGACTTCGGCCTCCCCGCGCCCGCGGGGATCAGCCCCGGCCTCGAGGCCACACGCCGGCACAACCTCGGCTGGGTGCGCCGTCTGGGTTTGGTCGGCGACGGACCGTCCCTCGCCTGGTACACCTCCTGGGACATGCCGCGTCTGGCCGCCTGCGGCTTCCCCCACGCCCGGGGCGCCGCGTTGGACCTGTGCGCGGATGCGATGGCGTTCTTCTTCGTCTTCGACGACCAGTTCGACGGCCCTCTCGGCCGGGATCCGGCCCGGGCTGCCCGCGTCTGCCGGCGGCTGACCGGCATCGTTCACGGCGCCGGCCCAGGGCCTGGAGCGGACGCGTGCTCGGCGGCGTTCGCCGACGTGTGGGCCCGCAGCACCGACGGCGCCCACCCGGGCTGGGTGGCGCGTACCGCGCACGAGTGGGAGTACTACTTCGCCGCCCAGGCCCACGAGGCGATCAACCGGCTCCGCGGCACCCCCGGCGACATGGAGTCCTACCTTCAGGTCCGCCGGGGCATCGCCGGCACCGATCTGCCTCTCTCCCTGGGCGAGAGAGCCGCCGGGATCACCGTCCCGGCGGCCGCGTTCCACAGCCCGCAGCTGCGGATCATGCGGGAAGCGGCCATCGACGTCACCTTGATGTGCAACGACGTGTACTCCCTCGAAAAGGAGGAAGCACGCGGTGACATGGACAACCTCGTCCTCGTCATCGAACACGCCCGGCGCTGCACCCGCGACGAAGCCGTCACCGCGGCCCGCGGGGAAGTCGCCCGGCGTGTCATCCGGTTCGAGCAGCTGGCCCGGGAGGTACCCGCCCTGTGCGCCCAGCTCGGGCTGAGCGCCGTGGAGCGGGCCCACGTCGACACCTACCTGGGTGTCATGGAGGCCTGGATGAGCGGATACCACGCCTGGCAGACCCAGACACGGCGCTACACCGGCGCGCCACACGTCCTGCCCAGCACCGGCCCCGGGTACTTCGACGAGGTCCTGCCCACGTGAAGTGCTCTCCGGGCCGCCCGCCGGCCGTCGTGGTCACCCGGGGCGCCCACTGTCCGCCGGTCGGCAGGCGGGTGCGCCCGCTCAGGGTCACCGGGGCCGGTATGCGGTGGCCAGCACGGAGACGGTGACCTGGTCGGGCAGGAGGCCGTTTCCGGCCAGGTCTGCACGGTTCAGGTGGCGTGCGCTGGGCGTCATCCCCACCAGGTCGAGGGCCTGCGTCCTGGTCAAGAACGTGGCGTACTCGACCTGTTCGGTACGGGAGGTCTCGAAGAAGGGGGTCAGAGCCGTGAACAGGCGCTGTTCCTTGGCCGGGTCGATCGTGACCAGCGCGGGGACCTGGCCGCGCAGTTCGGCCAGGTGCCGTCCGGTAGGGCGCACCACGACCAGCCGGCCGGTCGGGCGCAGCACCCGGTGGAACTCGGATGGGTTGCGGGGGGCGAACACGTCCAGCACGACGTCGGCCAGCTGGTCGGCCAGCGGGAAGGGACGGACCCAGGTCACCGCTGCGGCTCGCTCATGGGCTCGGGCGGTGGAGCGCAGCGCGCGCACCGAGGTGTCCAGGCCCAGACCACGGGCGCCGGGCAACTGGTCGAGGACGCCGGCTAGATGAATGAGTCCAAGGGGTGTTGTTGCGGTCAGTGACCGTAGGCTGTGAGTGATCGTTTGATGGGCTGTCCAGTTTGGTCGTTGTGCCAGATCGCCGCTGTGAGTGCGAGGATCCGGCACAAGACCCGGGCTGACACTCCTGCAGGGCTCTTGCCGCCGTGTCGTTCCAGGTTGAGCTGCCCCTTGAAGGTCTGATTGATCGACTCGATGACCTGCCGCAGCGGTTTGAACAGGTGTGACCCGGTCAGCTCGGCTTCCCCCTTGCGGGCTGGCCGCAGCAACTTCAGGTGACGCTCGGCAAGGCCGCGCTCGAACTCGCGGCCGAAGTAGTTCTTGTCCCCGATGATCGTCTGCCCGGGGTGAGCGGCGAGGACGTCTGGCGCGGTATCGAGCATGTCGCGCAGTGTTTCGCGCTCGTCCGCCCCGGTGAGTGCGAACAGGACCGGCAGTCCGCCGAGTGTGCACACCAGGTGCAGACGCAGCCCCCAGAAGTATCGCGAGTGTGATGCGCAGTAGCCGTACTGGGCCCAGCCTGCCAGTCTCACGGGAGCAACCGCAGCCGACCGGTGTGGAGTCGACCAGCCACACATCGTCGCTCCACAGTGAGGTATCGCGGGCCACGATCCGGATCATGCTGGTGAGCAGTGAGAACGCGGCGCGCAGCCGCTTGTTGTAGCCGGACTGCTGGGGCACGTAGGGAAACAGGTGGCCGAAGTCCCGCCCGACGCGGCGAAGCCAGCGCCGCTCAGAGGTGTATCCGAGCAGCGCCGACATGACCGCGAGCGTGATCAGCTCGGCGTCACTGAGTGTGGGCGTGATTCCGATGGCAGGCCGCCACGGCGCCAGCCACGGTGAAGCCTTCAACTCGTCGTCAATCCGGGCATAGAGTGCCGTTGCGAGGGTGTCCAGGTTGTTAGTCACACATCGACGTTGGACGCCCTCGCCTCATGTCCGCAGGTGATCCTCTGGACTCATTCAGGGATCCGGGGCGTGCCCACTGCGGTGACTATGCGTCACGGCTATTTCGCAGGGCCTGGATGAGCCAGGGGTACACCGGGATCAGGTTCGGTACTACGTGCCAGCCGTTGACGATCCATACCAGCTGCCAGTATCGGTCTACCCGGGGATCGTGCGTCTCTTCGAACTGCTGGGCCATCCAGTCCCGGAATTCCGTGTCAGGGGTGCGCGCGAGCACCTCGGCGAAGCGGTGCACGAGGTCGTCGATGACGGGTGCGCCCCTGTCGTTGAGCGGGTCGATGCCCGCCTCCATGGCCTCGGCCACCTTCTGACGGGTGAACTCCATCAGTTCCTCGCCGGCATCGCATTCGATGTCGAGCGGGCGCCCGGCCGCCTGACGTACGGCCGTCCGGCGCATCCGGGCACGGAAATCCTCGTCGCCGACCAGCTCGGCGAGCTCCACCCACGCGGTGACCTGCTCGCCGGTCGGATCATCGGGGAGGTCGGGAGTGGCAGCGCGAACCATGGCCACCGCGGCTGGGTCGGCATCCACTGTGCCGAAGGTGCCATCCATGAAATCGTCGATCAGACGGCGGCGTTCCTCGCCGGACAACTGCGTGAGCCTGTGCATGAGCTTGGTCTCCTCGGGACTGGACCCGCGGCTGGCCACGACTCGCAGAACGCTCCGACGCAGTTGCAGCGTCCGGATCTGGACGTCCATGGCGTCGGCGTGCGCCGCGGCGACTTCCGCCACCGAGAGCTCACGGTCCAGTACCCGTTGAATCGTGGGCAGGTCCATGCCCAGCTCGCGCAGTGTGCGCAGGAGTTCCAGACGGAGCAGTGCGTCGAGGTCGTAGAGCCGGTAACCGGCGGGACTACGGGTGGTCGGCGCTACCACCCCCGAATCGGAGTAGAACCGGATGGTCCTCACAGACAAGCCGGTCCGCCGGGAAAGCTCCCCGATCGAGTAGAGGGTCGTAACGTCCATGTCCCCCACTCTGCTGTCTCCAGTCAGTGGAGACTCAAGGCCATTCCCCAGCCGGGCCCCGACCCAGACGTCCACCGAGTCGCTGAAGCATGCGTCGCGTGCTCTCCGCTGACCGCCAAAATGAAACGGGCACGCCTTGCACGTGCTGGGCGGGCGATGGCAGCGACATGCGACGCCACTCGCTGGCGGCCTACGACTACGAGCCCTTGGACTCAATCATCTAGGTAGTAGCCCGTGCCGCACCCCACGTCCAGGACCGTGCCCTGCTCGGGCATCGCGTCGGCCGCCAGGCGGGCCACGGCTTGGCGGATGGGCCCGTAGCTGCCGGTGGACAGGAACCGGTCCCGGGCCCGGGCCATGGCCGCATCGTCGCCGCTGGTGGCGCGGGTGCCCGTCAGAAGGCTGACGTAGCCGTGGCGGGCGATATCGAAGGTGTGGCCGGCCGGGCAGCGCAGTGCGCCGTGGCCGAGGTGGAGACCGGTGCGGCACGTTGGGCAGCGCAGGAGGTCGAGGAACGGTTCGAGGGCAGGGGACAGCGACACGGGCACAAGGCACTCCTGGCAACGGTGAAAGGGAGAGGTCTGTGCCTGCACGTGTTCAGAAAAACGCCGTCCCAAGGGGGAACGGGCCCGGCATCCGGCCGCCTCGGTAACGGGCAGCTCCGGGAACGTAAGTTCACGCAGCAGGCACACCAAGGAGGGCGACGCCGTCCGGCATCGCCCTCGGCCTCCCGGTCAGAGGAAGCAGTAGTGCGGGGTGCTCGTGAACGTCACACCGCGATTCTACGATTTCAGCGCACTGGGAAGCCGAAGGAATATCCCTGCTGCTTCAGCCACGGCAGGAGCTCGCGCAGGGCGGCCACGGTCTGGGAGCGGTCCCCGCCGGCGTCGTGGAAGAGAATGGTCGGGCCGTGGGGTATCTCGTTCTTGACGGTGGCGCTGATGGCGTCGGCGCCGGGGCGCTCGAAGTCCTTGGAGTCGGCGTTCCAGCCCAGCGGCCGCATCCCCCGGGAGGCCGCGAGGTGCCGGCTGTAGGGGGTGAAGGCACCGCCCGGGGCCCTGTAGTACAGCGGCCGGACGCCTCCGGAGGCTTTGGTGATCATGCGTTCGGCGTCCAGGATCTGTCGTGACTGGTACGAGTGGGACTTGGTGTCCATGGTGGTGTCGTGCGAGACCGTGTGGTCACACAGCCGGTGCCCGGCCGCCACCACCGCCTTGACCAGGTCCGGGTGAGCCTGGGCCTGTGTGCCCACCATGCAGAAGGTGGCCTTCACGCCGTTCTCCCGCAGCACTTGCAGCACCTGCGGTGTCCAGATGGGGTCCGGTCCGTCGTCGATGGTGATGTTGACGCCTTGGGCGCCGTGGTCCGAGGCGTGGGCGATGTCCGCCGACACCGGCGCCCGGCCGGTGCCGGAACCCGGTGCGGCGGGGCGCGCGGAGTGCTGCCCGTCGACGGGACCGGCCTGTGCGGTCCATACCGAGGTAGCGGCTGCCAGCGCCGTCACCCCGACCGCCGCCGCAAGTACCCGGCCGTACCATCCCCGCCCGCCATGCCGCGCCATGTCAGCCCTGTTCCTTGTCGTCGTGGTGGATTCCGTGCACCCGTCAGGACGGAGAAACGGCCCCGCGAGATCCCTCTGTTGCTGATCACGGACAATTCCGCAGGGGTTTCGAGACGCGTGAGCGTCCGCGTCGGGAGCCGGTGAGTTCGTTGACCAGCGGTATCGGGCCGGCGGTGCCTGTCCGGACGGACGCGTACGCCATCAACTCGCGGCCCCCGCCGCGTGTTTCACCTGGCCGGTGGGCTCCACCGGCAACATCGACCAGACCTTCAGCGTCGACGGCTCGCTGCTCCAGTCGGAAATCGTTGCCTGAGCTGGCCGGCTTCGTTGTTCCGGGCATGGCAAAGTGGCCGAAGCCGGTTGGTGGGACTGGGAGTTGGAGTCGGTGTTCGCACGGGTTGCGGGCCGGTTCGCGGGGTGGATCTGCGGTGGCGGACGCGGGACCAGGCGCGCGGTCTGCGGTCGGGTGCGGTCCGTCCGACTCGCCTGCGCCAGGCGGTAGTTCACACCGCTTCGCGCAGGTCATCGGATTCCTCGGGTGGGTCAGGAGGCGGTGGGCCAGCTGCGCAGCAGGGCGTCGAGTGCGTTGAGGATCTCGGTCCAGCTCTCCTTGGAGTCGGGGGCGCTGTGGCTGAAGCCGCCGGCGCTCTCCAGGCCGACGTAGCCGCTGAAGACACTGCCCAGCAGCCGCACCGCGTGTGTCTGGTGCGGTTCGGCCAGGTGGTAGCCGCGCAGGATCGCCCGCGTCATCTGGGCGTGCCGGACGCCGGCGCTGGCGGCCGCCGTCTGCGGGTCGAGCCGGAACTGGGCTGCGGCGAAGCGTCCCGGGTGGATGAGGGCGTAGTCGCGGTAGGCGTTCGCGAAGGCGGTCAGGGCGTCTTTGCCGGCCCGTCCTGCCACCGCGGTGGAGACCTGGTCGGCGAGTTCCTCCAGGGCGAGCAGGGCGATCTTGGTCTTGAGGTCGTGGGCGTTCTTCACGTGCGAGTACAGGCTCGCGGTCTTGACGCCGAACCGCCGGGCGAGTTCCGCGGGGGTCGCCTGCTCGAAGCCGATCTCGTCGGCGAGTTCTGCTCCTGCCCGGACCAGGCGCTCCGTGGTCAGTCCTACCCGTCCGGTCCCTGCCATGCTCATCCTCCGAATTGCTTCCCATCTCTGGCATCGACGATTATGCACTTGCCTAATCGAATTAGGTCTGCGCCAAGGGATGGGGCCAGGCGTCTGGCCGTCCCCCGTGACCGGCCGGGCAGTGCCTCGGCGGTCTGGACTTCCTGGGCAGGTGAGATCCCCGGGCCTGGCCTTTGACCGGGCCTGCCTTTGACCGGGCCTGCCTGTGACCGAGCCGGACGGCCGCCCGGCCGGTGTCCGGCTGTGCTCCTCCGGCGGCGGCGCCGGCGCCGGGCAGATGTGCCGCAGCAGGTGCTCGGTGTGCGTGGCCACCGGCACCGGGGGCGTCTGCCTGACGGCCGCGGCGAGGTCCGGGAAGGCCGGGCAGCAGGGCAGCTCGGCCGGCATCTGCATGGGCATCGATCTGGCCTGCCTGCTCCTGTAGGCACGCGGGAAGGAGGACGCGGGCACCGGCGCACGCCTGCGCACGAGTCCCTCACCCTGGAGGAGAAGGTCCAGCCGGCCGTGGCGGACCTCGCCGCGTCATCGCCCAGGTGACCGCGGCCGGGGGCCGCCTCCCGCTCCAGCCCCCCTCCCCCCGGTATCGCGGTCAGCGACACCTTTCTGCCGTCAGGTGTCGGTTCAGCCGGTTTTGCTGAACAGCCGGGGCCGGCTCTGCACGACGTCCTTGACGAACACGATGCCGTCGCTGTCCGCCAGGTGGGCCGGGTCGAGCGGGGCGTAGCCGAACCAGGGGGATACGCGGGGCGCGGGCCGCGTGTCGCCGAGGGCGGTGGCCAGCCGCGGGGCGTCGATGACGCAGCGGTCCTGCGGGAGCGCGTACAGGAGTCCTTCGACGGTGTCCGGCGGCGGGGTGTCCACTTTCTGGTGGCGGATCGTGCCGAGGGCGGTGGCCACGAAGGCATACTCCTCGCCGAGCCGGGCGCTCACCAGCGCACCGGCGCTCCACCACTCCAGCGGTATCCCGCCCATGCGCATCGTGCTCTTGGCCCGCTGGAGATGGGAGTTGTGGGCGTGGATGAGTGCCGGGCCCCGGGCGGCGAGGGCGAGGAGGTTGTGGGCCATCATCTGGTCCCGCAGGCCCACCAGCCGGGTCATGCGGGCCGGTGAGGTGTCGGCCATCCAGTAGTGGTAGCGCAGCAGGCCGGTCGCGGTGCGCCCGTACAGGCGTGCCCGGTCCCAGTCGTCCCGCGAGGTCGCCGTGGTCAGGTGCGGCGTCTGTGCGTCGAGCAGCGCCACCAGATCGTCGGCGAGCAGCCGCAGCCGGCCGGCCTCGGCCGACTGCCCCGCGGACTGGGCCGGGTCCGTCATCGCGGCGGGATGGGTCCACCGGTCGTCGGTGCCGAGCAGGTGGTCGAGTGTGGTTGCGGTGCAGGGGAGCAGGTTTGTGTCCACCCGGGTCGCGAGGTAGCTGTGGAGTGCGGTGAGGGCCTGCCGGGGGCTCGCGGCGTGGGTGATCTCCAGCGGGCCGTCGAAGCCGGCGAAGCGGAGCCGCTCGCAGGCGGGCCGGCCGTCGTTGGCGGCACGGACATTGTAGGCGCGCATCCAGCGCACGAGTTCGCGGTTGGCCGCAAAGGTGCCCCAGCCGTGGCTGAATCCGTGTTCCATGGCCTCGTCGAGAGTGCCGGTGCCCGAGGTGACGTAGTCGTCCACGGCCAGGCCCGTCAGGCAGTCGCTCTCGATCGCGATCGTCCGGTAGCCCTCCTGCTCGACGAGCTGCCGGAAGAGTTCGTTGCGCAGGCCGAGGAGAGTGTCCTCGCCGTGGGTGGGCTCGCCCAGGGCGAGCAGCCGGGGCCGGGCCGGGAGCAGCCTCATGACGGCGGCGGCCTCAACAGCATGGGCGGTGTCCTTGATGCCAGTAGCCATGCCTTCGACGGTATCGTTGAAGCTTCGGTTGAAACTTTTCCGCGATATCGGCAGGTTCATGGGGCGAAACCTTCAAAGCGGTGAGCGGCTCAGGCCGGTTGATCTGGCGCGTGGGCACGGTCTGTCCACGCAGGCGGTCAGGAATTACGAGGAGGCCGGCATCCTTCCGGCCGCCGGCCGCACACCCCACGGCTACCGCACCTATACCTCGCTGCACGCGGGGGCCCTGCGCGCGTTTCTTGCGCTGGTGCCCGGCCACGGCCACCGGACGGCGGCGTCGATCATGCGGGCGGTGAACGAGGGCGCGGTCGATGAGGCGTTGCGCCTCATCGACGAGAGCCACGCCCAGCTCCTCGACGACCGGCGGACCCTCCAGGCCGTGGAGAGCGCCCTGCGCGACCTGGAGCCCACCACGGGGTCCGGGCCCGGTGGGGGGTCCGGGCCGGCCGCGGGGTCCGGGTCCGGGTCCGGCGGCACGTTCATCGGGCCGCTGGCACACAAGCTCGGGATCCGGCCCGCGACGCTGCGCACATGGGAACGCGCCGGGCTGGTGCGCCCGCGCCGCGACCCGCTGACGGGGTACCGCGTCTACGACGAGGCCGACGTACGGGACGCCCGGCTGGCCCACCAGCTCAGGCGGGGCGGCTACCTGCTGGAGCAGATCGCCCCGCTGATCGCCCGGGTGCGGGCGGCCGGCGGCCTGGAGCCGCTGGAGGCCGCCCTGCGCGACTGGCACGGCCGGCTGTCCGCCCGCGGGCGGGCGCTGCTGGCCGGGGCCGCCGGGCTGGAGGCGTACCTCCACGAGCGCAGGAAAACCAGGTCCTGACCTGCGTCTTCAAGGTTGAAAAACACCTGCTCGGCTTGTTCTTGGCCTTCCGGTGCTGAACGGTGCCTCGCCTCCAGGTGTCCTGGCTCCAGGTGAAGCCCTAGGCCCGCGCGGGCAGCCAGCCGCGCTGGACGGCCCGTACGCCCGCCTCGAAGCGGCTGCGGGCCTCCAGGCGTTCCATGAGTTCGGAGGCGATGCGGCGGGCCGTGCGGGGCGAGACGCCCAGGCGCTTGGCGATCGTCTCGTCGGTGTGGCCCTCGGCGAGGAGGCGTACGACGGTGGCCTGCTGGCCGGTGAGACCGTGCCGGTCCACGGGGACGGTGTCCCCCAGCGGCTGCGCGCCAGCCCACGTCGTCTCGAACAGGGCGTGCAGCGCGGTCAGCGTGCCCTGTCCGGTGAGGACCACCGCTCCGGCCGCGGTGTCGTCGCTGCTGACCGAGATCAGCGCGGTCTTGCGGTCCATGAGGATCAGCCGGGTGGGCAGGGCGGGCACGGTGCGCACCTGGCCGCCCAGGGACGTGAGCCATCTGGCGTGTTCGACGGTGGCCCGGTCGGTGCGCACGCTGTCGAGGTAGAGCGTGCGCATGCGCACCCCGCGGCCGAGGAGGTCCCCGTTGAGCGGCCGGGACGCGGCCATGTTGTCCGCGGTCTGCGGGCCGCCCGGGGCGAAGGTGAGCAGCTCCTCGCTCACCTCGCGCGTGAGACCGGTGAGCCGGTCGCGTATCTGGTCCAGGCCCACCAGTTGTTCCACCTCGGGGTGGCGGGTGGCCGGGCGCAGCTCGGAGTACTCGGAGATCAGCTGGGCCGCGGCTGCCCGCGAGGCCTCCACGCGCTGCTGCTGCGCGGCGAGTTCGGCCTGCTGGCGTGCCATCAGGATCTCCATGCCGATGTCGGGCGAGACCGCGCGCAGCCGCCCCGCGTCCTCGGCGGACATCCGCACGAGCGCCAGTTCGCTCAGCATGTCGAGTGCGTCGCGTACGTCCCCCTCCGGTACCTCCAGGTGTACGGCGAGTTCGGCGACGCCCGCCTGCGGATGCATCAGCATCGTGCGGTAGACCGTCTCAGCGGCCGTGTCCAGACCCAGTGTGGTCAGCATTGGTAACCCCCCAGTTCCCATGGCTTTTGCCAAAAAGCGAAACGATCTTTCCAGACTGTTGCCGGTTACGACAGACGGTGGACGGAACAGGCCACGGACGGAACAGGCCAAAGCGGACGGCCGTGGTGGGTGCCCGTGTGCTGGGACGGTAGAGGCATGTACCTCGTCCACATCCATCTGGAGTTTCCGCCCCGGACCCAACTCCCCTTCGGAGCACGGGACATGATCCGGGCGGCCCTCACGGCGGACGACCTCGTCGAGCACGTGGCCGTGCATCCCCGGTCGCCGTCCCGGCTCACCCTCGGCTTCTATCTGCTCGCCGCCCGCCTGGAGGAGGCGGAGGAGAGAGCCGCACGGGTGAGCCGCCGGCTGGCGGAAGACGTTCCCGTCCTGCGCGGGGCCCGGCTGCGCGGCGCGGGGGTCCCGCTCGTGCCGCTGGCGTTCGAGCGGACGCCGGGCTGATCAAGCCGGTGGACTGATCGGGCCGCCGGACAGGGCCGGGCCGGGAGGGCCGCCGGGGCCGGGAGGGCGGCCGGTCGGGCCCGGGTCGTGGCCGTGGCCGTGGCCGCCGGCCGGGGCCGGTGTGGACGCATCCGTCCAAGGCCCCTTCCGTCCACCGGCCACCCCTTCCCGCCCGCCTGACCTGCGGCGAAGCTATGAATCACCGGCCGGGACACGCACCACCGCGGGGTGTGGGAACGGGCCGGAGCCGCCTCATAGTTGACGCCGGAAGGACCCGAACAGTCATGAGCCGCACTCGTATCGCCCAGGCCGCCGCGGTCGCCACCCTCGCCCTCGCGGCCACCCTCGCCGCTCCGGCCTTCGCGTCCGAGTCCGCAACGGCCCGGGTCTTTGCCGCCGGCGACGCGGGCTGGCAGGTCGCCCCCGCCGACGCCGGCTGGCAGTGAGCGGCCCCCCGCACCCGCCTGTGGCCCTGCTGCTCCCCGTGAGCGGCAGGGCCACAGGCGGGTGCGGCCCTCCTGGGCGCGGCCCCTGACCTTGGACCGGACAAGGGCCGTCACATTCTCCGCGCTCCGGCGCCGGCTCTCCCCCACGGCGGGCCCCGCGACGCCAAGCGGGCTCGGGGGCAGGGAAACAAGACCGCCTGGCCCATGGGCCAGGGCCAGTTCGGGCCGGTGCGGCATCCGGCGGCACTGCCGGTGCAGTCGCGCCACCGAACGCGCCAACTGGTGACGCCCCTGCCGCCCAGGCATGCGGCATCCGGCGCGGCCGTCCAGGAGGCGCCGCACGGCCGCCGCGGAACCCTGTCGGCCTCTTCCCGCGTTCCCAGTGAGATGACCTTCACCCCCGCCGCGCCTTCGGGCTACTGTGCGGCCGGACGGAGTTGAGGCCTGTGCCGCCGGGCGTCGTTTCGACGGTCCCGGCGCCGCCGCACCGGTTCGCCTGCTCGAGGACACCTCCGGTTCGGTGCCGGGTCGGCAAGGGGGGCAAGCGCGCAGCCCGGAGGCGAGGGCCAGCAGCCTTCGGGGCGGGTGACGGATGAGGGGGCGGGTACGTTTCCCTGCGGCGCAGCAGCCGCCCCTCATGGAGTTCGGCCGGCGGGCGTGTGTCGCCGATGCCGGGTTCGGGGATCCAGTCCGGTGACACTCCCCGGTCCCTCTCACCCCGGCACGACACCTGATGCCGCATCGCCCGCCGGGCGGCACTCGGCACGGGCCTGACGGCAGGCGTGTCGCACCCCGTTGCCGGCAGGGCTGCGCCGAGGTACCGGGCGGTGTCACTGGCCGCCGGCGGCGTGGCGTGGTGGGCGCCGCAGAACCCGGTTGCCGGTGCAGCGGCCGACGTCTGGGTCGCCCCCGCGGGCAGAGCAGCGAGCGGCGCCCTGCCCCAGTAGAGGTTATCTGCGCCCCCGACACTCCGAAATCTATGTCCGCCGGAGTAGACATTGTGCGGTGGCGTGGTTATGGTTTCTCTCGTAGCCAAGGGAGAGCAAGCCCGGCAGAGATGAACTGCCAGGCGGTAGTACCGCAGTTCGCAGGACGGTGCGGTGGTGGAGTTCCGAAGCCAGGGCTTTTGCAGGACGGTGACGGGACTGACGACCGGACCGGGTGGCCCGCAGTATTCAGGGGCCGCCGTTCAGCAGTGCAGTGGTGAGTGGCTTCTCGGTGAAGGCGTCGGGCTGCGGGCGCGCGTGCCGGGAGGTTCGGCGGCGGGGTTCTGGGCCGGAGCGGTTCAGGTCGGTTCCAACGAGGCCGGCTGCCGGACAGAGTGGCGCTTTCCGGGGCCACCAGTAGTTCGCATCACCAGGAGTACCCGCAGTACAGCAGTAAGAGCGGTATCAGCAGTTCGCAGTACCGGTTTTGGCAAGTGATGGGTTCAGAGGGAAGAACGGAGGAGTTGAGCGCCATCAGGATCGCCCGGGCGTACGACGTGAGCCCGGGTACCGCAGGACATCGATAGGTAGGTGGTCTCCGGTCACGCATCCGCGATCCCCGCATCCCGCCCGCGTATCGGGCGGCCGTGCGGACTTCAGTAGGCCGGCGCAGCACTGAGGCCGGCAGATGGTGTAGCAGTTCCTTCGGGGCCCTGGTGCCGTACAGCACCAGGGCCCCTCCACGCGTTCCAAGAAGAGGCACCTGGCCGCCGAGGCGGGGATCGCCGTCGTCACCGTCCCGCCCCGGAATACCTCCCGGCACTGCCCCCGTTGCCTGAGCCCGCTGCGGCAACGGGGGCAGTGCCGGGCTGGAAGTGGGCCTTGTGTCCCGACCGGGCCGGATGCGGTTGGCAGGGCGACCGCGACCACGGCACCTGGCAGCGCATCGCCGCACGCGGCCTCACGCATCAGGCGTCCCGCGCAGAGCCGCGCGGTCATCCGCCGGTAGGCGGCCTGGATACCGCCGACGCCGCGGCGGGCGAGGAGGGAGCAGCGGGGCCACGCGATCCCACCGGTCATCAGACACAAGATCATCCGGCACCTGCAGAACTCTGCCGCCCGCTAGCCCAACTGCCAAGCCCCTGAACCAGAATTCATTCTGAAATGATCAGTAAGGGAGGCCTTCCCCGTGGGGTGCCTGCGGCCGGCGGTCCGCGCCCATGCGACGAGCCCGTTCTCGCGAGCCGACCGGAGCCGAATGCGAGCGGCAGATTCCGGGAGCCGCGCACACGTGGGAACCGTGCGCAGTGGGCAGAGCGCAGGGGCGGGCCCGATCAGTTGGCCGACGTGTTCCGTGTCATCTCGGCTGCCTCGGTGATGGCGCGTTGTCTGAGATCGCCGAACAGCTGCATCGTGACGGCGGCCAGGACGTCGTCCCCGCCAACAGTCCGCCCGTCCCCGCGGCGGGTGGACAGGGCGAGGAGGGGGTCCTTGAGCAGCGGGGCCGGGGCTGGCTCGCCCGGCACCACCAGACTGACCGTCCCGAACCGCTTGACCCCGCCCTCGCGGACGACCTTGGCCGCGTCCCGGGCCAGGGCCGTCAGGAACACGCTCACGATTCCGTCCAGGTCGCGGACCATCGCCGGGACCGCCCTCACCCCCCGGCTTGCCAGCAGCCTTCTCACCCCGGCCTCGAACCGGTGGGCGCCAGCCACACCACTCGGTGTACGCGCCCCGCGGCGCTCACGAAGAGACACGAGCGCACCATCGGCGTTGCGCACCTCGCCCATCAGGCCGTGGAAGGTCGGGCTGTGCAGGTACCACGCCGATCCCACCTCCACCTCGACGTTCCGGTCGATCGCCGAGATGAGGTCCTTGGGAATCAGCCTCTTCCTGGCCTCCTCGGCCGCCGCGCTTCTCGCGCCGTCGATGATCTCCGTCAGCACGGTCCGCGTCACCGACGCGGCGGCCCACGCGGCCGGCCGGGAGACGTGCAACGAGGTCACGTCCCTGAACACCGCTTTGACGAGCTGAGGCTTGAACGGCAGGTCGGTCACGAGGGAAGCGGTCTGCGGACCGCTGCGCTCGGTGCGTAGGGGTTGTGTGGTCATCGAAGAATGTGCTTTCTGCTGTCGGAGGTGTCAGTGGCCCATGCCGCACCAGGCGGCGAGACCACAGAGCTCTGCGGAGGGCGCCGAGCCGGCACAGGGCCTGCCGGGCGGGGCCCGCTGGCACACAGAGGTGCAGGCGGCCCCGCCCGGATTCTCGGCGTTCCGGCGACCGTGCGTGCGGCAGGAGGTGCCACCCGGGCGACGCGCTGTGGTGCGGCGCCGTGCCGGTCAGGCGACCTGGTACCTGCCGACTTCCAGGAAGTGGCGCAGTGCTTCGGGTGTGTTGTCGTCGAGGGCGGCGTTGGCTGCCGCGCGCAGGGCCGGGCTGATGGACGGGTCGGCGAGGATGCGGGCGATGGCGACGCGGTCGTCCTCGGCCTGGGCGATGCGGTAGCCGGTCTCCAGCCAGGCGCGGATCGCGTCGGAGTCGTTGGCGTCTAGGAGGGCGTTGACCTCGGCGATGACGCGCCGGCCGCTGTCGGGGTCGGCGAGCAGGCGCGTGATGGCGACGCGGTCGTCCTCGGCCTGGGCGATGCGGTAGCCGGTCTCCAGCCAGGCGCGCATGGCCTCGGGGTCGTTGGCGTCCAGGAGGGCGTTGGCTTCTCGTGTCACACGCTGGCCGCTGTCCGGGTCGGCGAGGATCCGGACTATGGCCACCCTCAGGTCGTCGGCGTCCGGCTCGTTGGCGGACGAGGACACCGCGGGCACCGTCACCGCGGTCGGTGCCGCCGTGGCGGCGAAGGACGGGGTGGCGAGCAGGAGGGCCGGGGCGAGGATGCCCGCGGCGATGCCGGGCGCTACGCGATGCAGTCGCAAGGGGAATGCTCCTCTTCGTTTGCTACGGAGGTGAGTTGAGGACGCCTCAGGGCGTTCACTTCGGTGATGCTGCCACCTGGGTCTGACAGTGGCAGTTGCCCCGCTGCGGTCGCAGGGCACCGTCGCCGCGGACGTGGCCGGTGTTTCATGGCGGCGCGCCTTCGAGAAGGGCGGCCTTGAGCGCGGCTCGTGGCTGTCGGGGCATGATCGGGCGAGACGATTCCTGGGGGCGGTCGTGGTGTGGTCCGAGCGTGTGGTGGGGCGCGACGGGGTTCGGCTTGTCTGCCGGGACCGGGGCGGGCCGGGGGAGCCGGTCGTGCTGCTGCACGGCTTGGCCGGTCATGCGGGTGAGTGGGAGGTGGTGGCCTCGCGGCTGATTGCCCGGTATCGGGTCGTCGCGGTCGATCAGCGCGGGCACGGCGCGAGCGAGCGTCATCCGTACGCGCCGACATCCACCTCAGCCTGCTCCAACTCGCCTGCAGCATCATCTGCTTGAGACGACTCCGAACTTCATTCTGAAACGATCAGTAAGCTGATCAGAGACGCTCCCCTGTGCGCCGCTCTCGGCTGGGAACCGGCCGTGCTGGAAGCCGCGCAGGGCGCACCGGCCTCGTCCGGGCGCCGCACGCGCCGCCCGGGGCTCTCCGAAGAGGTGCTGCGGGCCTATGCCTACGCGTGCGCTTTTTGCGGATACGACGGCATGCTCGGCCGTAACCCCGTCGGCCTGGAAGCGGCACACATACGGTGGCACAGCCAGGACGGCCCCGACACCCTCGCCAACGCACTCGCCCTGTGCGCGCTGCACCACATCCTCTTCGGCCTCGGGGTCCTCGGCCTCTCCCCCGGCCTGCGCATCCAGGTCTCTCCCCTGTATGTCGCCCGCAGCCACGCCGGACACGCCGTCGGCATCCTCCACCGCCGGCCCCTCGCCCCGCCCCGCCCCGGCCACCCCAGCCCCGGCCCGGAACACATTCACTGGCATCACCAGCAGGTCTTCAAGCACGCCCCCACGCCCGTGGCGCGGTGAGCGGGCCCCCGGCAGCCTGACACGGTGCCAGATCCCCGAGCCTGGCCGGCGCATCGTCAAAGATGCTTGCGCCCATGCCCGTCGCCGGCGCCGCTCCCCCACCCCGCCACCCGTACCCGCTGGTTCGGGCCGGCCGGCGGCGGGCTTCTGGCGGCTTTGCCTTCTCTTTACAACCTGTTCTGCTGCTGCCTCGTCTCTGTGCCCGATCCGTAATTCAGCCCGCCGCATCACCGGGCGGGCCGACCGACGAAAGAGAGCGATTCATGCGCCGAACTGTCCTCAGCGCCGCGGCACTTGCGTGCACGGCCGTGCTGGCGAGCACGGCGGTCGCGTTCGCCGACGGGGCGAGCCCGGCTTCCTCGACCCGTCCGGCCGCCACCACCGCCCCGACCCCGGCGGCGAGCGCCGCACCGACCCGGGCGGCGACCCCGAGCGCCGTGCCGACGCGGGCGTCGACTCCGAGCGCCGCACCGACGCGGGCGTCGACCCCGGGCCAGGTCGCCGTCGTACCGAAGGGAGCGCCCGACACCGGTGTGACGCCGGCGTCGGCGCAGTCCGAAACTGGGGGCGGGCTGATCGGCGGGGGTGCTGCCGCGGTGGCCGCCGTGGGCGGCGCGGCGGTCTTTCTCGTGCGTCGCCGGCGGGCGAGCGGGGCATGACCCTGCCCTCCAGGCGCGCCTTCACCGCCGCGGCGATGGCCTCGTTGCTCGTGGGCTGCGCCGGCCCCGGGGCCGGCCAGGCCACGACGGCCGCACGCCCTGGGCGTACGCCCTCGTCTTCGCGGGCCGCCGCGAAGCCGGCGCATGCGCTTGGGCGTTCGGTCCCCGTCGGGTTGCAGATCCCGGCGATCGGGGTCGACACCCCGCTCCTGCGGCTGGGGCTGGCCGCGGACGGCAGCGTGCAGGTGCCGCCGGTCACGGCGCACGACCGGGCGGGCTGGTACCGGCACTCGCCGACGCCGGGGCAGAGGGGCCCGTCGGTGATCCTCGGCCATGTCACGGTCGGCGCTTACGGGGACGGGGTTTTCCGTCACCTCGCGCGGCTGCGCCGGGGCGAGCGGATCGTGGCGCGCCTGGAGAACGGCACGGCGGCGGTGTTCGCCGTCACCGCCGTACGGACGGTTCCCAAGGCCGACTTCCCGGCGGACGCGGTGTACGGGGACGTAAACCGTCCGGAGCTGCGGCTCATCACGTGCGGCGGCCCCCGCAACGGTGACGGGTACCTCGACAACGTGATCGTCTTCGCCGCGCTGAGCTCCGCAAGCCCCTGACCCCCGCCGCCCGGATCCCGGGCCGGCGGACCCACGTGTGCCGGCGGCCCGGGATCCTTCCCTATGAGTGCCATCACGACCATGGAGAGCGTTGAAACGGTCCCGCGAGAGGGCAGCGTCCGAGCTGTTCGCCGCCCTCTACCCGCGCCTGGCCGGCTGGTGCCGCCGGCTGGTCGACGACGACGAGACGGCTCACGAGATCGCCTCGGAGGCGTTCACCCGGCTCTGGGCCCGCTGGACTTCCGTGGCGGAGCCCCGGGGTTTCCTCTACGTCACCGCGGCCAACCTCGTGCGGGACCACTGGCGCAAGCTCGAGCGTGAACGCAGAGCCGTGCACCGGGTCACCGCCGAAGCCGCGCTCCGCCCGCCGAGCGAACAGGCCGATCCGTCGGTACGTCTGCTCGTGCAGTCGCTGCCGGAGCGACTGCGCGTCCCGATCCTGCTGCACTACTACGCTGACATGCCGATCCGGGAGGTGTCCGTGCTGACCGGGCGCAAGGAAGGAACCATCAAGGCCGACCTCCACGCGGCCCGAGAACTGCTCCGTGCCCACCTCAGGAGAAGCCTTGATCACACACTCTGACGACGGTCCGGACTTCGAACCCGACGACCCCCTCGCCGTCATCCTGCGGCCCCCTTCCGACTATCTCGGCCCACCGGCCGGCCGCTACGAGGCGATCCGCCGCGGCGCGGCCCGCCGCCGGCTGCTGCGCGCCGCGGCCGGGGCCGGCCTGGCGTGCGCGGTCGCCGCCCTCATCGCGCTGCCGCTGCACCTGGCCACGCCCGGCGCGCCCCCCTCCCCCACGGTCCCTCTCGCCCCGCCGCCCGCGAGCAGTTCCCCCACCGCGCCCGCCCCGCCGGCGTCGCCCGAGCCCGTCAGCCCCAGCCCCTCCGCAGGGAGCAGGACCCAAAGCGCCACCACCACCCCGACCAGGGCGGCCGTCCCCACCCGCGCACCGTCGGCGACACCGGCCTCGGCGTCCCTCGCACCATCGGCCCCGGCAGCCACACCCGAAAGCAGCACCCGCCCGTAGCCACGGTCAGCACGGCCGCAGCGGTCCGCGGGCCTCGGACGGCGCCCCCAGCGGCAGAGCGTGCCCGCCGGATGCTCCGCCCCGGGCGTCCACCGCCTCCCGCGCGACGGACACTTCGCGGTGTCCCGCGCGTCCCGCAGGGCCGCCACCCCCGCCCGCACTCGGCGGGCTTGATGCCAGTGCCTGGAGCGACACACGCCGAACAGAACCGGGCCTTCGGGCCGGCGTCCGGCTGAAGCCGTTCACCGCAGGCCGGGCAGTACCGGGCGGGCGCCCGGCCGGAACCATCGGCCACACCACCAGGCCAGGCCCGGCGGGAGATCACACTTCAGCGACTTCGAAAAACGGGCACTCAGCTCTCGTGCGCGCAGCCGGCGGCCGCCTGATGAGCCGTCAGCCACCCGTTGTGGTCCGAGGGAGCCAACACATGCCGCTCCCTGCCCCCTGCCCCCGCGCTGCTTATGATCTACGCCTGCTACTCATGTGCCGGACGGAGACATGCTCCGTTCACCTGATGGAAGGGTGCGTGTGGCACTCATACGGACACTCAGACCGCTGGCCGTCCTCGCGGCGACAGCCGCCCTGTTCGCCGGGATCACGGACCTGCCCGCGGCCGCGGACGGTACCGCGGTGACGAAACTGACGCTCGGCACCGACCAGTTCAAGATGACCGACACCAACTACGAGTCGGCGACGAACAACCTCTACAACAACGTCCTGACAAACCACGCCAACCTCACGGACGTCGTCACCACCGACTACACGAAGAACTCGTCCGGGGCCACCGACGCCTGGATGAACCTGCGTTCCATGCGCGCGTGCGCCGGCAGCGAGACGCAGGCGCTGCCGCCGGTGAACAAGAAGGTCGCCTGGTGCTGGTCCTCGGCGCATGCCGACGACACCACGCCGCGCTGGTTCCCGCAGGGCATGAGCACCACCGGCACCGCCGACGGGGGCGACGGCGCCATCCAGGGCAAGCACGTCTCAGCGGTCGCCTGGCACTACAAGACGTTCAAGACCAACTCGGCCGGCGACCTCGAGGCCAACGACGGCTGCAAGACGAACAACCTGCTCAAGGTCTCCTTCATCGACCGGGACACCGGCAAGTACCGGCACGTCCTGCTCGCCGAGCCGACCAGCACCTCATCCAGCGCCTCGAACTTCAAGTTCGTCACCGGCCACGGCGGCGGCATCGTCTGGTACGCGAACTACCTCTACGTCACCGACACCGCCAACGGCATCCGCGTCTTCGACATCAACAAGCTCGCCAAGGTCGACACCTACGGCTCCGGCCTCAACTCCTACGGCGTCAGCGGCGGCAACTCCAGTGCCTGCGGCTACCCGTACGTCCTGCCCGAGGTCCACTACTACAAGCAGGCGTCCACACCGGCCTCGTGCTCCACGAACGCCGTCGACGGGACCCCCGACGCCGACGCCCTGTGCTATTCCTGGCTCTCGCTGGACAAGACCGGCGCCGGCCCGTTCAAGCTGGTCACGGGCGAGTGGTACGGCAATGTCGCCGGCGGCCGGGTGGTGCGCTACCAGCTCAACCCGACGAGCGCCTCGGCCTACCCCGGGCTGCTGAACATGTCCGGCGGCAAGACCGTGATCCAGGACGCGTACGCGGCCTCCGGCTACCAGGGACTGCAGGGCGGCATGACCTGGACGGACGATGCGGGCCTGCTGAACTTCGCCTTCAGCAAGGGCTGCGGCACCAAGCCCGCCGTCTTCTCGCACACCTGGGCAGGTGACACCCGGGCCGTGACCAGCTGCGCGGCCGGCGGCAACTGGGCGGTCGGCTCGCCGCAGGCCCTCAGCTACTGGCCCAAGCTCGACACGGCCCAGGTGGACGAGCTGTGGGGGCTGACGGAGGGCATCTGCGCCGGCACCTCACTGCGCGCCTCGTACCCGTACGAGTTCCCGGCCGTCTCCGAGAGCGGCAACGCCTGCACCGGCTACAACAGTTCGGACAATCTGTCGCTCCGCTCGGTCTTCGCCGTCGGTTTCACCGACCCGGCGGTCCAGAACCTGCACTGACCTACGACAGCCCGGCTGACCCACACCCGGGGCGGGCCCCGGACAAAGGCGCCACCCGGCGCCCCGGGCCCCGCTCCGGGCGCATCACCGAGCACGGCCCCGCCCATGGACAAGCAGGTGCACGATCCGCCGTCCGCCGGGCGCCCCGCGTCTCCCGGCTGCGCACCGGGCGGGTGCCTCCGGTGCGCCGGCCCGCGTCTCGCCGCGGGCCTGCACGGCGCGGGCCGTCCCCGGCGCTGTCTGCGGCCTTGCTGCTCAGGGCCTTGTCGCCGGCCGCGTCGCCTGGTCTTCTGTACTCCGGCCGGTCGGCCACGCGTTCGCCGCCACCGTGGCGCACGCACCCGGCGCGGGCCGGACAGCAAGACCAGCAAGGACAGGAGCGGCGTGGAATCAGTGGCTGGGCAGGACGTACGGGGCATCCTGCCCGAGGGGCTCGGTGCGGCCGTACGCGATACCGCCGAGGAGATCGCCGCGCTGCTGCGCGGGGGCGCCGACATGGGGCGTGGGGTGCCCGGGTCGCAGTGGACCGTCGGGCAGGCGGCGGCGCATCTGGCGCAGGCAGGCGAGCTGATGGCCGATATCGCGGCGGGACGCGCGCGCAGCTGGGGGGACGGCACGCCGCAGAGCCTTGCCGCGGCCAATGAGCGGGCGCTCGCCGCGTTCGGCGAGCGGAGGGCCGAGCCGCTGGCCGCGATGATCGTGGCGCAGGCCGATGCCTGTGTGACGGCGCTGGAGGAGAGCGCGGCGGGGGCAGCTCTTGTCTCCCCGCTGGGTCCGATGGGCCCCGGTGTGCTGGGGTCCTACCTCCTGACGCACATGCTCGGCCACGGCTACGACCTCGCCCGTGCGCTGGGGTGTGCGCACATGATCGACCGTGCCCGGGTGGAGCTGACCCTGCCGTTTTTGATCACGGCCATGCCGCGGGTGAGCGAGCCCGCCCGCACGGCCGGGCTGAGCGCCTCCTACGCGATCCGCCTGTGGGGCGGCGGACGGTTCGGTGTGCGGGTGGCCGGCGGTGCGGTGGCTGTGGGGCCGCGGCCGCCGGACCGCCCGGACTGCACCATCCTCATCGAGCCGGTCACCTTCCTGCTGATGGCACTGGGCCGCCGCGGTCAGTGGAGCGCCATCGCCCAGGGCCGCATCCTCGCCTGGGGCCGCAGGCCGTGGCTCGCTCCCCGCTTCCCGGCTCTCTTCACAGCGCCCTGAACCGCAGCAGACGGCAGGCGGCAGGCGGCGGGGATGTGTGCCTGCGCCGCTCACCTGTGCCCGGGTGAGGTGAGGGCCGGGCCGGGGTGCAGGAGGCCGAGCAGGCTCTCGCGGTGGAGGTCCGCGATCGGGCCGAGGAGATCCGGGTGGCGCAGCAGCGGCGCCGCACGGTGATCGCGCGGGCTGGGAATGGTCAGCCGGCGCGCGTCGCCCACGCCGTTCGCGCCGTGGTGGGTTGCGGCCAGGCAGGCCGCTGCCACGGCGGCGAGAGCGGGGTCGGCCAGCAGGCAGGCCGCCCAGCTGACGACGGTTTCGTCCACCTGGGTGCGCCAGGCGGGTGCGGCGTCCGTGAGCGGGTGGGCGGCGGCGCCGGTGACGTGGTCCAGCGCCCCGGAGCCGCCGGGGCCGAGCAGGTTCAGCAGTTCGGCGTCCAGCGCGGTGGGGTAGCGCAGGGCGGCGGCGATGGTGGCCGCGTGCTGTGCCTGGGCTTCGGCCAGCGCATCGTTGAGCGGGCCGGCGGCCGGCGGGAACGCCGACAGCAGCCAGCGCGCCGAGGCGGCGATGACGGGCGAGAGATCACTGAGCATGGTGGTCCGTTCTGTGCAGGTGCCCGCCCGGCCTGTGCGTGGATCCGGCCGCGGGCACGCGCGCGCCCCTCGAGGGGCGCGCGTGTGGCAGGCACGTGGCAGGCAAAGGTACGGGGGCCGCCCGGGCGGGCGACAGGACCTGTGTCACAGCCGGCCCGGTCCGGCGGGGCGCGCCACTGCCCGCGGCCGCACAGGCCGCACAGGCCGCACAGGCCGCGGGCGGCGGGCGGCGGGCAGTGGGCGGCGGCGGGCGCGGTCTGGTTCCGGGCGGGCCCGTCGTGCCGGGCGGGGTGAACCGCGCGCGGCGGGGGCCCGGCGGTGCTAGCCGAGCACGCGGTCGAGGTTGAAGGCCGCGCTGATCAGGGCGAGGTGGGTGAAGGCCTGGGGGAAGTTTCCGTGCTGTTCGCCGGTGGGGCCGATCTCTTCCGCGTACAGGCCGAGGTGGTTGGCGTAGGTGAGCATTTTCTCGAACGCGAGGCGGGCCTCGTCCAGCCGGCCCGCGCGCGTCAGCGCCTCGACGTACCAGAACGAGCAGATCGAGAAGGTGCCTTCCTCGCCCTGGAGGCCGTCGGGGCTGGCCTGCGGGTCGTAGCGGTAGACCAGTGAGTCGGACACCAGGTCCTCGCCCAGCGCGTCGAGGGTGGCGAGCCATTTCGGGTCGGTCGGGGAGATGAATTTGGCCAGCGGCATCATCAGCAGGGACGCGTCGAGGATGTCGCTGTCCTCGTACTGGGTGAAGGCGTGGCGTCCGGCGGACCAGCCGTGGCGCATGATGCGCCGGTAGATGTCGTCCCGGGCGCAGCCCCAGCGCACCATGTCGGCGGGCAGGCCGCGGTGCTGGGCCAGTCGCATGGCGCGTTCGATCGCCACCCAGCACATCAGCCGGGAGTAGAGGAACGTCTTGCGTCCGCCGCGGGTCTCCCAGACTCCTTCGTCGGGCTGGTCCCAGTGGTCGCACACCCAGTCGACGAGCTCGCTGATGCTGTCCCAGTGCGCACTGGACAGGGGTTTGCCCCATTTGTCGTAGAGGTAGAGGGAGTCGACCAGCGCCCCGTAGATGTCCAGTTGCAGCTGGCCGACGGCGGCGTTGCCGACGCGTACGGGTGCCGAGCCGCGGTAGCCCTCCAGGTGGGGCAGCTCGCGCTCGGGCAGTTCGCGGCGTCCGTCGATGCCGTACATGATCTGCAGCGGGCCTCTCAGGTGCGGTGCCTGGGTTTCTTCGATGCGGACGTACTCGGAGAGGAAGCCCATGAAGGCTTCGGCCTCGTCGGTGAAGCCGAGCCTGAGCATCGCGTACACGCAGAACGCGGCGTCGCGGATCCACACGTAGCGGTAGTCCCAGTTGCGTTCGCCGCCGATCTGTTCGGGCAGGCTGGTGGTCGGCGCGGCGATGATGGCGCCGGTCGGGGCGTAGGTGAGCAGTTTCAGGGTGAGGGCGGAGCGGTGGACCATCTCCCGCCAGCGGCCGCGGTAGCGCGAGCGGGACAGCCAGTGCCGCCAGTAGCGGACGGTCGCGTTGAATTCCCTTTCGGCCTCGGCCACGGCGCAAAAGCGTGGTGTCACGTCGCCGCCGATCCGGTCGATGGTGAAGACGGCGGACTCGCCCTCGTGCAGTTTGAACAGGGACCACACGTCCTGGCCCGCGACCTCGATGGGCACGGTGGAGGTCAGGGCGAGCCGGAGCGAGGACGATTCGAAGAGCGCCTGGCCGTCCTGGACCTGCACGGTGTGCGGTGCGGTGCCGAACTCGAAGCGGGGGGCGATGAGCGCGCGGAAGGGCAGCGCTCCGCGGGCGCACACCACGCGGCGGATCAGGCGGTGGCGGTCGGCTTCCCGTGAGTCGTCGACGACCGGCATGAAGTCCTGGATCTCGCCGACCCCCTCGTCCGCGAAGAAGCGGGTGATCAGCACATTGGTGTCGGGGAAGTAGAACTGCTTGGTGCGTGCCACAACGTCCGCGGCCAGTTCGAAGGATCCGCCCCGCTCCGCGTCGAGGATCGAGGCGAAGACGCTGGGCGCGTCGAAGCGCGGACAGCAGTACCAGTCGATGGTGCCGTTCGTGCCGACCAGGGCCGCGCTGCGCAGATCGCCGATCAGGCCGTGCTCGGCGATCGGCAGGTAGCGCAGCGGGCCGGCACCGAAAGGCACACCGGGACTGCCGCGCGCCCCGTCCCTCGCTCTGGCTTCGGTCGTGTTCCTCGCTTCAGCCACGTCAGCCTCCCTTGGGCTGTCGCCCGGGCCGCCCCCTGCTTCTCCAGGCTAACGAGTCATCGGGCAACGGACTTGCGGGAGCGGCCCCGCCGGGGGGAACGGCAGCCCCCAGGGGCCCGTCCTGGAGGCCCGCCCTGGGGCGGCCCCGTCCTGGGGGCCCGTCCTGGGGGCCCGTCCTGGGGGCCCGTCCTGAGGGCCCGTACTGGGGGCCCGTCCTGGGGGCCCGTCCTGGGGGCCCGTCCTGGGGGCCCGTCCTGGGGGCCCGTCCTGGGGGCCCGTCCTGGGGGCCCGTCCTGGGGGCCCGTCCTGGGGGCCCGTCCTGGGGGCCCGTCCTGGGGGCCCGTCCTGGGGGCCCGTCCTGGGGGCCCGTCCTGGGGGCCCGTCCTGGGGGCCCGTCCTGGGGGGGTGGGGAGACGGTCCGGTGGCTGGGGTGTCTTCCTGCCTCTGGTGGCGGGCTCCGGTTACTGCCTTGCCGGCCTGGCGTCAAGTGACGAATAGCCGGGGCTGGGGCGGGGCGCGCGCTCCGGGCACGGTGGCAGTCGAGTGTCCGCTGCATCTGAGGAGCGGACCTCGACCGCACTGGAGGCTGGGATGTTCTGCTGGATCGGGGAGGCTGCCACTCGTCGCCCGCGGCTCGTCCTCTTCGGTGCGTTCGTCTTCCTCGTGCTGTGTGTGGCGCTCGGTGCGGGGGCCGGTGGCCGGCTGAAGACGCAGGGGTACGACGATCCCCGTTCCGACTCCAGCTTCGCGGCCCGGGTGACGGCCGAGCACCTCGGGGCGGCCCCGAACCTGGTCGTCGTGGTGCAGGTGCCCGGCGGCTTCGTCGACGACGCCGCCGCCCAGAGGGCGGGCGAGGACCTGACCAGGCGTCTGGCGGCGCAGCCGCAGGTGAGCGCCGTGTCCTCGTACTGGAGGGGCCGTGCGGCCGAGTTGCGCAGCCGGGACGGCCGCTCGGCCATGCTGCTCGCGCACGTGGACGGCACCGGCGAGGAGCTCGGTGGGCGGGTCAAGCGGCTGCGTGAGGCGCTGACCGCTGCCGGGCCGTACACCGGCGGGTCATCCGCCCCCGGGCCGTCCACCGCCGGGCCGTCCACTCCCGGGCCGTCCGCTGCGGGGCCGTCCGCTGCGGGGTCTTCCACGGGCGGATCGCCGGCCGGCGGGTCGTCCGCCCGGGCGGCGGCAAAGGGGATGCCGGCCCTGAAGGTGCACGTGGGCGGGCCGGCTCTCGTCGATGCCGAGCTCCAGGACCTTTCGGAGTCGGACCTGAAGCGGGCCGAGGCCGTGGTCCTGCCGGGGACGCTGATCCTGCTGGTCCTGGTGTTCGGCAGTGTGGTGGCCGCACTGCTGCCCCTGCTGATCGGGGTCCTGTCCATCGCCGGGACGCTGCTGGTACTGAGCGTGCTCGGCCGTGTCACCGATGTGTCGGTGTTCGCGCTGAACCTGACCACGGTGCTCGGCCTGGGCCTGGGGATCGACTACGGGCTGCTGATCGTCTCGCGGTTCCGTGAGGAGATCACCGGCGGGCACAGTGCGCGCGACGCCGCCCTGCGCACCGTGCGCACCGAGGGCCACACGATCGTCTTCAGTGCCGCGACGGTCTGTGCCGCGCTGGCGACGCTGCTGGTGTTCCCGCCGTACTTCCTGCGGTCCTTCGCGTATGCGGGCATCGCCGTGGTGGCGATCGCGGCCGTGGCCGCCCTGACGATCATGCCGGCGCTGCTCACCCTGCTCGGCAAGCGGGTGAACGCCTGGCCGGTGCCGTGGCGCCGCAGGGTCCAGGCGGGCTGCGCGTCGCGCTGGTGGGAGGCGCTGGCGCGCCGTGTCGTGCGCCGCCCGGTGCTGGCCGCGGTGCCGGTGATCGGCCTGCTGGCGGTGCTCGCCGCGCCGTTCGCGCACGCCGGATTCGCCACCCCCGACGACCGGGCGCTGCCGGCCGGCTCGTTCAGCCGGCAGGCCGGGGACCTGGTGCGCGGTGAGTTCGGCACGCGCAGCGCCGGGGCACTGACGGTCTTCACCACGAGTGCGACACCCCAGGTCGCACTCGACTACGCCCCCCGGCTGTCCGCGCTGCCCGGCGTGGCCCAGGTGGTGGGGCCGTTCGGTGTCTACCGGGACGGCCGGCAGGTGGCCGCATCCGGCCCGGGCCAGGCCGGCCCTTCCGGCACCGACAGGGCGGCCTTCCACTCGGTGGTGCCGTCGGCCGACCCCCGGTCGGGCGCCGCCCAGCGCCTCGTTCGCGCCATCCGCGCGATGCCCACGCCCGCGGACACCCACGTCCACGTCGGCGGGCCGAGCGCGGTCCTGGTCGACGCCAAGGACACGGTCGCCGGCCGGCTTCCGCTGGCGCTGGCCGTGATCACCCTCACCACGTCCGTACTGCTGTTCGGCTTCACCCGCAGTGTGATCCTGCCGCTGAAGGCGATCGCGCTGAACGCCCTGAGCCTTGCCGCGGTCATGGGCGCCATGGTGTGGGTCTTCCAGACGGGCCATCTGCAGAGCCTGCTCGGCTTCACGCCCGGACCGCTCTCCACGACCATGCCGGTGCTGCTGTTCTGCATCGTCTTCGGGCTCTCGGTCGACTACGAGGTGTTCGTCCTCGCCCGTATCAAGGAAGCCCACGACGCCGGGCAGGACACGGCCGGCTCGATCGTCACGGGCATCGCCCGCACCGGCGGCATCGTCACCACCGCCGGCGCCCTGCTCGCGTTCACCCTCCTCAGCTTCGGCACCTCCCAGGTGTCCCTCCTGCAGTTCTTCGGGATCGGCGCCGGTCTTGGCGTTCTCCTCGACGCCACCCTCGTGCGCGGCGTCCTCGTGCCCGCGCTCATGCGCCTGGCGGGCGGCTGGAACTGGTGGGCACCGCGCGGGCTGCGACGCGACCGGCCCGCCAGAAACGGCCCGCCCGTCACAGGCGATCCGCCGGCGCGCCGGGCGCCTCCGCCGCCGCCCGCACGGCATGCACCGCCCACACCGCCCGTACCGCCCGTACCTCAGGTATCGCAGGCATCGCAGGCATCGCAGGCACCGGCTGGTGCAGGCCCTGCCGTACCTCCCGTCTCGTCCCCATCACGGCGCACACCCGACGTCTCCCGCTCCAGCCACCCGACCCAGGAAGGCCTCTCATGACTGACAACGCCACCGACAACGCCACCGGCATCGCCATCGTCGGACTCGGCTGCCGTTTCCCCGGCGCCGGCGACATCCAGGCCTACTGGAAGCTCCTTCTGAGCGGACAGCGGCAGTTCTCCGCGGTCCCGGCAAACCGCTGGAACCACGACACCTTCCACGAACCGGGCAGGCGGCGCGGCGGCCATGCCGCATACACCGACCAGGTCGCCTTCCTGGACGGCGTGGAGCGGTTCGCCGGCCTGCACTACGGTCTGCCGCCCGCCCGTGTGCGGGCCATGGACCCCCAGCACCGTCTGATGCTCGACGTCACCCGCGAGGCCCTCGACGACGCGGGGTGGGGCCGCGGCGGCTTCGACCGGGAGAACACCGGGGTCTTCGTCGGGATATCGGTGTCCGACTACAAGGACCTCATGACGGCCCGTATCCGCGCCGTCAGCCTCGCCGACGGGTCCATCGGCGGCGCAACCGACCCCCGCATCCTGGAGGCCTTCAGGGAGCGGGCCGAGGAGCTGAGCACGATCCACTCCTTCACCCTGCCCGGGAGCCTGCTCAACATGGCGCCCGCCACCGTCAGCCGGCAGTTCGGCCTCGGCGGCCCCAGCTTCGCCGTGGATGCGGCCTGCTCCAGCTCACTGATCGCCCTTGAGACGGCCGTCGCCCACCTGCGCCAGGGCACCTGCCGGATCGCTGTCGTCGGCGGCGCGTATCTCAGCCTCACCCCCGACGGCCTGGTCGGCTTCTCCCAGCTCGGCGCACTGTCCGCCACCGGGGTGTGCCGCCCCTTCGACAAGGACGCCGACGGGTTCGTCCTCGGCGAAGGCGCCGGAAGCGTCGTCCTACGACCGCTGCCGGACGCACTCGCCGACGGCGACCGCGTCTACGCCGTCATCAAGGGCATCGGCTCGGCCAACGACGGCGCCTCTCCCGAACCGCTGGCCCCCACCCCCGAAGGCCAGCTGCGGGCCATGCGCCGCGCCTACGCCGACGCCCGTGTGACCCCCTCCTCGGTGGGCTTCATCGAGGCCCACGGCACCGGCACCAGGGCCGGGGACCGCGCCGAGGCCCAGGCGCTGCGCCGGCTGCGCACCGAGTACCCCGATGACGATCCCGCCCTGTGCTACCTCGGCTCGGCCAAGGCCCTCATCGGGCACTCGCTGTCCGCGGCCGGCATCGCGGGGCTGATCAAGACGGCCCTGGTCGTCCACCACCGCACGATCGTGCCGCAGCCGGACACCACCCCCCACCCGGACCTCGGGATCGAAGCGGCCGGCCTGCGCTTCGCCCCCGCTGCCCGGCCATGGCCGAGCAGCGGGGGCCCGCTGCGGGCCGCCGTCAGCTCCTTCGGCTTCGGGGGCACGAACGTCCATGTGGTCCTCACCCCGCCGCCCGCCCCCCTCGGCCATGCCGCAGGCACCGCTGAGGTCCGCCCCCGTGCGACGCACCGAAGCCTCGCCCCCAATCCCGCCCCGGGCACCGCCCCGAACCCCACCTCGTGCTGATCTCGGCCGGCAGCCCCCGCCTGCTGGACGGGCAAATCGGTGAGCTGCTCGACTTCCTGGACCGCTCGCCCGGCACCCCGCCGGCAGCCATGGCCCACACCCTGGGCGGCCGCGAGATGCTCACCGCCCGGCTCGCGGTGGTGGCCGCCACCCCGGACGAACTGGCCGGGCGGCTGCGCCGAGCCCGCCGGCAGCTCGCCGACGGCGTCCGGGGCGACCTGGGCGACGGCGCGTTCGCCGCGGACGCTCCCCTGCCGCCGGAGCAGCGCCGTATCGCCTTCGTCTTCCCCGGCCAGGGCAGTCAGCGCCCCGCCATGATGCACGACCTCTACCAGCGGTCCGGCCTGTTCCGGGCGGCCCTGGACACGCTGGGCGCCCCGGCCCGCGAGCACACCGGCCTCTCTCCCGCCCAGGTGCTGTACGGACAGCGGGCGAGCACCCCTCCCGGCGATGCGCAGCTGCGGCAGCGGCCGGCCGGCACCGATGTGTGCCAGCCGCTGCTCGGCAGCGTCCAGATCGCCGCCACCCGCCTGCTGGCCGCCTGCGGCGTCAGCCCCGACCTCACGCTGGGCCACAGCGCCGGAGAATTCGCCGCGGCCGCCGCGGCCGGCGCGCTCACCGACGAGGACACCGTCCGGCTGCTGGCCCACCGGGGCGCCGCCCTGGCCCAGGCCGAGACCGGCGCCCGGGGCGGGATGCTCGCCGTGCAGAGCGACAAAGAGACCTGCAGGCGGCTGGTCCACGGGATCGACGACGTGTGGTTCGCCTGCTTCAACCACCCGCGGCAGGTCGTGGTCAGCGGCACCGTCCAGGGCCTCGCCGCGCTGCGGCGCGCCTGCGCCGCAGCGAAGGTCGCCGCGGTGACGCTCGAAGTGTCGAACGCCTTCCACTCGCCGCGGCTCGCCAGTGCCGAGGCGGCCATGCGCGCGGATCTCGCCCGCCGCCCCGTCACCCGGCCCCCCGTGGCGTTCGTGTCGTGCGTGAGCGCGGCCCTGTGCAGCGACCCCGCCGAGCTGCGCGAGCTGTGGGCCCGCCACGCGTGCGCGCCGGTCCGCTTCGAGGAGGCCGTCCGCAGTGCCTACGCCCACGGCGCCCGCGTCTTCCTCCAGGTGACCGGTAACCGCTCGCTCCTGGCCTCTGTCCGCCGCAGCCTCGCCGGCCACGGCGACGTTCGTCTCGCGGGCACCGACGGGCCGGCGCCCGACAGCGGACGCGGCTTCCTCCAGGCCCTGGCCCACCTCGCGGTCCTGGGCGCCCCGGTGGACCCCCGCGCCCTGATCCCCCAGCAGGACCGCCGGCTGCTGGACCTGCCGGTGGCCCGGCTCGACACCCAGTCCTACTGGATACGGCAGCCCCGCCGACCCGCAACCCCCGTGAACCCGGTGAACCCGGTGAACCCGGTGAACCCGGTGAACAACGAAGCCCCGACCGCCGGCGTCCCGCTCCGGCCCGCACCATTCGGCCCCTGTGGCGCCCCGCGCACCGAACAGCCGGCCACCGGCCGGACGACGGCCGGGGAAACCACCGGGGAAGCCACCGGGGAAACGACCGGGCAAACGGCCGGGGAGGCAGACGGGCAAGCGGACGGGCCGGCGACTTGGCAGGCGACCGGGCAGGAAGTGCTGCACGAGGCGCTCACCCTGCTGCGGGAACAGGGCGCGCTGCTCACCCGCCTGAGCGAAGCCCTCGGAACGCACCACGCCACCGGGCCGGCGGCGCAGAGCGAGGCCCTGCCCATAGCCTCCACAGCCCCGGCAGCCTCCGCTCCCCCTGCCCCGGCAGCCTCCGGCATCCCGGCTGTCCCGGCCGTGCGCTGCGCACCGCCCGCCGACGACGATCCTGCGGCGGCCTCGGCGGACGCAGACCGCCCAGCGGCCCGGAACATCACGGACATCACGCAGATCAGGGAAGCCGCAGAGGCAACAAAGGTCTCAGAGGCCACGGAGGCCACGGAGGCCGGGGAGGCTGCGGAGGCTGCGGAGGCCGCGGAGACGGTGTTCGCTCACGTGGCGCGGATCAGCGCGTTCCCGATCAGTCATCTGCACGGGCGGCAGCTGCTGACCGACGATCTCGGTTTCGACTCCCTGATGCTGACCGACCTGTTCGCATCCCTCAAACGGCAGTGGCCCTTCCTGACGATCGACGAGAAGACCTATGACCGGCCGACCGTCGAAGGCCTCATCACCATGATCACGGACGGCTCCGCGGACACCGCACCGCTCACCGCACCGCGCACCCGGCCGACGGGCCGCCGGGAGGCGGCAGATGCCCTCGCCGCACCACAAGCCGTCACCGAACCAAACGCCGAACCAAACGCCGGACCGGGTGCCGGCCCAGGCGCCGGTCCGGATGCCGGTCCGGACGGCGACGCCCTGCCCGACCCGCCCGCCGTCGGCCCGCACGCAGTGCCGCCGACGCGGACCGGTTTGCACGCGGTACCGCCGGCGCACACCGGCCTGCACGCGGTGCCCGCGGCGCGCACCGGGCCCGCCACCGCCGGCCTGCCCGAGCAGCAGACACAAATCGAGTGCTTCCCGGAGGTCACCGCGCACAACGAGCGCTTGGCCACGTACAGCCGACTGGGCCTGCCCAACCCGTACTTCGTGGTCCATGAACGCGGCATGACGGACACGACCGTCGTCGGCGGCCGCGAGCTCCTGTCGTTCTCCAGCTACAACTACCTGGGCATGGCAACGCACCCCCAGGTCAACGAGGCAGCCAGAAAAGCCATCGAACGCTGCGGCACCTCGGTGTCCGCCAGCCGGCTGCTGTCCGGCAGCCGTCCCCTGCACCTGGAACTCGAAGCGGAACTCGCCGCCACCCTCGGATGCGAGGCCGCGATCACTCTCGTCAACGGGCACGCCACCAACGTCACCGTGATCGGGCACCTCGTCGGCGAGGGCGACCTCATCGTCCACGACTCCCTCGCCCACGACAGCATCATCCAGGGATGCCGGCTCTCCGGCGCGAGGCGGCGGCCCTTCCCGCACAACGACGCGGCCGCCCTGGACGCCCTCCTCACCCAGGTCCGCCACCACTACCGCCGCGTCCTGGTCGTCGCCGAGGGCGTCTACAGCATGGACGGTGACATCGCCGACCTGCCCGCCCTGATCGAGGTCAAGCGCCGGCACGGCGCGCTGCTGATGATCGACGAGGCGCACAGCATCGGAGTGATCGGCGCCGCGGGGCGCGGCATCGGCCAGTACTTCGACGTGGACCGCCAGGACGTCGAGCTGTGGTCGGGCACGCTGTCCAAGGCGCTGGCGAGCTGCGGCGGTTACGTCGCCGCCGGCCGTACGGTGGTCGACTACCTCCGCTACACGGTTCCGGGCTTCGTCTTCAGCGCCGGCATGACTCCCGCGAACACGGCCGCGTCCCTGGCCGCCCTGCGCGTGCTGCGGGCCGAACCGCAGCGCGTGGCACGCCTCAAGGAGAACTCCGCCCTCTTCGCCCGCCTGGCGCACCGGGCGGGCATCGACACCGGACCCAGCCACGACACGCCGATCATCCCGTGCATCGTCGGGGACTCGGCGAAGACCCTGCAGCTCGCCGAGGCGCTCTTCGAGCAGGGCATCAGCGTCAACCCCATCCTGTATCCGGCGGTACCCGAGAAGGCGGCCCGGCTGCGTTTCTTCATCACCTGCGACCACACGCCCGACCAGATCCACCACACCGTGCGGGAACTGGCCCACGGGCTGCGGCAGGCGGACACCGCCCCCGCCGCCTGAAGGCACCCCTGCGGCGTACACCCGCCGTTGCGGGCGACCGCACCGGGCCCGGCCCCCGGGCCGCGGCCGGATCCCGGGCAGGGCAGGCATCGACACCGCCGCAAAGACACCCCTCTTGCAGGCTGTGCCCGGGCCGAGGAGCGCCGCTGACGCGGCCCCCGGGCGGGCCGGCCGGCCCCAGGACACCCCGGCCCGGGACACCCGGGCAGCAGGGCGTAGCGGCGCGCCGCCCGGTCCGTGCACCACTACGCCGTGCCCATGAGCCGCCCTGTCTCAGCGGAACTCGTGGACCACCTCGATCTCCCCGGCCATGTGGGCGTTGAAGTCGTCGAGCTCTGCGGCCGGAACCCACAGTTCGAGAATCGTCTGCCCGCCGGCCTGCCGGACGGGATACCGGCGCAGGAACTGCGACTCGACCTCGAACCGGGTGACGAAGCCGGCACCGTCGTGCTTCACGTTCCAGTCCCGCGCGATCTTGACCGCGTAGTCCTCGTTGAGGACCGGGTAGAAGAACGGCTGCCCCAAAAGCCGCGCGGGCCACGCCCGCCACTTCAGTTCCCGGACCAGGTCCAGCTCCTTGGGGCCGGTGGGGCGCCACAGGGTCGTCGTTCCGTGCCGGCTGGTCATGTGGATCACTTTCTGCATCCGGGAAGCCGCGGGATCGGGGATCGGCCCGGCCGGGGAGAAGGGGACGATACCGCCGGCCCGGACCCGCCGGCCACGCAGTTTTCGGCACCCCGGCCGCCGTGACCGGCCAGACATCACAGGACACCACCAAACTGACAGGACATCACCGAGATGGCGTCCCTTGTCGTGGTGGAGCCGATCACGGTTGGGGAGTGCGCCGGGGGCGTGTGCTGACCTGATTGCCGCTCCCTGCCCGCAGGGCGGGCCACCGTGCAACTCTCCGTTGTGAAAGGCCAGTTCAACGTGGGAGGTGCAGGGTGGCCCTGTCTCAGCGGCGACCTGGACCTCGCGATCCCCAAGCTGCGGTCAGGGAGCTTCTTCCCCGCGAGCTGCGGTCAGGGAGCTTCTTCCCCGCGCTGCTGGAGCGGCGCCGCCGCATCGACCAGGCCCTGTACGCCGTCATCATGGAGGCCTACGTCCGCGGCGTGTCCACTCGGTCGGTCGACGACCTGGTCAAGGCCCTCGGTGTGGACACCGGGATATCCAGGAGCGAGGTCTCGCGTATCTGCCAGGACCTGGACGGCGAGCTGACCGCGTTCCGTGCCCGGCCCCTGGATCACGTCCGCTTCCCATACATCTATCTGGACGCGCCCTACTGCAAGGCGAGGGTCGAGCACCAGATCGTGTCCCGGGCCGTGGTGATTGCCACCGGGATCACCGAGGACGGCGGCCGGGAGGTGCTGGGCGTGATGGTCGGCGACAGCGAGACCGAGGTGTTCTGGACCGAGTTCTGCGTCACCTGCGCGAACGCGGTCTGACCGGTATCCGGCTCGTCATCGGCGACCATCACGTGGGACTGGTCAAGGCCATCCGCAAGGTCATGCTCGGGGCCGCGTATCAGCGCTGCAGGGTTCACTTCCTGCGCAACGTGTTCAGTTTGATCAACAAGGAAGCGGCCGAGATGGCCGCCGCCACGATCCGCACGATCTTCGCCCAGCCCACCGCCGACGCGGTCCGCACCCAGCTCGACACCGTCGCCGGCATGCTCGGCAAGCAGTTCCCCAAGGTTAAGGCGATGCTGCTGGAGGCGAAGGACGACCTGACCGCCTTCGCAGCGTTCCCCGAGCGTCATGGGAAGAAGATCCAGTCCACCAACCCGCTGGAGCGGATCAACCGCGAGGTCAAGCGCCGCACCGATGTCGTGCAGGTCTTCCCGAACGACGACGCCCTCCTGCGGCTGGTCACCGCCGTGCTCTTCGAGCTGCACGACGAGTGGATCGCCTTCCCCCGCCGCTACCTGCCCGAGGGCAGCATGAGCCAGCTTTACCCTGCTGAACTCCCCGAACAAGCCCCCGCACTAGCCCACACCACCAGCACGACGGCCGGTTGATCGGCCACGCCACAAGGGGCACGCGCCCCTCAGGACATCGATGGGTTGTGGACCTCGTTGCGCTGCGGGTCAAAGCAGGTCAAGCCGTGTTTTTGCGCAAGGGCGAAGACCGCACGAGAGAAGTCATCGGCCCGCGACCAGCCGACGCAGAGGATCAACCGATGCTCGTTTACGTCGGGGCTCACGCTCCACACGAGGTCATCGATCTCATCGTCATCCGGGTCGTCGGGGTCGGGGAACCCGACCAGCAGATCATCCAGGAGGGCAAGATTCCGCGGGTCAGGCTGAACAACGGTGTCATCGCCGGCTGCCAAACTCTGGCAGACAAGGAGTGCCCGGTCGACCGTGATCGGCATCGGCTCGTGCCAGACATAGAGATCGAAGCTCATTGCAATACCACCTGCATGATCGGCCCTTCTTGAGGTGATCACCTTCGCGGGCTGGGGCCAGCCTGGCAAGACCCACACCTCCAGCGAAGCACCGCTCCAGACCACCTCAACGGCCTGGTCACCGCGGTACGCAAGCCCACTGAACCCCCAAATGAGCCCCCGCGCTACCCAACACCACCAACACAACGTCCCGTTGATCGGCTACACCACAAGAAGGGACGCGACCCATCACCGGGCCGGCGAGCAAGGGCGCCTTGCTGAACCGAGCGCGCCCGGCCGGGCCCCGTCGGCCCTCGGAGCCGGGCAGACGCGGCCCCTGGCGTCCAGGTCGTTCGTACCGTGGCGCGCTCCGCCCGAACGCCAGGGGCCACGCCCGCTCCACGGTGTGCGGGCCGACGGCGGACGGGACGGGAGCCGGGGTGAGTTGCGGGATGGAAGGGCTGGGCCGGTGACAGGCCCAGGACCGCGACGGGAGATGATCCGCTCATGCGCATACGACGAGAGGCTCGTTGGTTCTTGTGGGGACTGTGGCTTGCGTGTCTGGTGTTCTCCATCTGGTTCTTCGCAGAGGTGATCATGCTCTTCCTGCAGGCCGAGTCCTGGTGACGCAGCGAGGTGTCGTGCCCCTGCCGTGCCCGATCGACCGGTAACTGACGGGGAGCCACGGTGGTTGACGGACAGCGCACAGGAGAACGGCCTCTGACCGGTTTACCTGGTCAGGGGCCGTTCTTCTGCGGTGGGTGCGGGATCTGAACCCACGGCGGCATCGCTGCCACGACGGATTTCGAGACCGCCCAGAGCCTGACTCGCCCAGTGGGACTCTGCCGGCCGCGTGGTCCCGTGGCGGCAGGGACCCGCAGAGAGCGTCGCCGAGCGCGGACAACGCGCCGGTCACCGCCTCGTCAGGGCAGCCCCCACCCGGCCGCGATCTGCGCTATTTGTCCGCCCGGTAGAGCTTGATGTCCTTGTTGACGAAAAGGTGCACGTAGCCGCACCGCCAGCAGATCAGGCCGGTGGCGTTCTCGTCGGCCCAGGCCAGCTTCATGAACTCCATACCGGTGCTGTTGAGCAGGACACCACGCTCTCGGAACAGGTCGCCTCGGCAGATCTGGCAGGTGAGCCAGACCTCGCCCAGTGATGCACGTACCGGCTTGCTTGCCATCGAGTGAACGCCCCCCGCGTCTGTGTGGTCAGCACGAGACTACGCACGAGACTACGGCGCAGCGGAGATTCGGTTGCGTGATCTTCCAGACAAACGGGTGACCCTCATCGAGGCGGCGCGTGCCACGCCCGTGCCACTGGCCGCCATGGACCACGCCCGCTCCACGGTGTGCGGGTCGACGGCGGACGGGATGGGAGCCGGGGAGAGTGGTGGGTAACTGATGGTGGTGAAGAACAGCGCCTTCCAGGGGGTTGCACGTCCCGACTGAGTGTCCAATCTGCCCAGCAACGCTGTCGAACAGCGGCAGACGAGCACGTACGCCAGCGGACCAGCACCGCAGATGACGTGTACGCCAGCCCATGGCACAGCCCCCACCCAAGCTGCTTCGGGACGAAGCAGTCGCGTCGCTGAGGTGCGTTGCATGAGCGGCGACGTTCTGGTCTGCCCTGAGTGCAGCCAGCCCATGAGATCTGGTGGCCTCGTGCTCTCCGAGCGGGAGGACGATGGTCGACGGACCTGCCGGGCGCTGTGGACGTGCACCGCCCGACACGTCCTGTGGCAGTGGGCCGACCGGCCGGACGAGCCATTGCAGCTCTGCCCTGTGCCACAGCTGTTCCGCTGACATCCAACGCTGACATCAACGACCACGAACAGCCGCGACAGTCAGCACCCGGCAATGGCCCCCACACACGAGCTGGACCGCAGCCGCGCAGGGGCACGATCGAACTCCTAAAGCGGGTGTCGGCGTGCCGGCCGTGCCACATCCCGCGGTCAACCGCGGTCAACGAGGGGGCACAGCAGTCGAGATGCGCGGCTGAGGCGGGCTGTGCCTGTAGCGGGAGTGACCCGAGTTCCTGCAGCAGCCGTCACCACCAGGCTTACCAGGCGGGGTCAGGTGCAGGCCTGCATGCACGGAACGGATACCCGGTACTTGCACCATGCTTCCCCGGCGCTGTCATGCGGCATCACGGCGGCCCCGCACCACAAGCACACCACATCCGGCGGGCAAACAGCGGGAAAGCGCGGGGAGCGGGGGCGGGAAAGCGGGGAAGAGTGCCGGCAGTGACGGCGGACCCGGACACCGCGCAGGGTCCGCAGACAGCCGGCCTGCCCGGACCAGGCTCCCAACCGGCCCTGGCAGAGCACGGCTTGCCGAGCCCAGGTCCTTGAGCGCGCAGCACGGCCCCCAGAATCCTGTATGCAGCCGCGCAGCCGTACAGCGGGCCGGCAGGGCGCCGGAGCGGGCCCGGGAGGAGGCCGGCACTTCTCGCGGCCCCCGGGCGGGACGCCTTACGCCCGCCGCCGTTCAACTGGGCACGTCCGGGCCGCCGGTAGCGGCGGGATCCGGCCAGTGATCAGTTACGCTGACCGCTGCCGCGGCGCAGACAGTTTCGACGCCCGGGCCCCTGGCGTCCCTTGCGGTGTGATCCCAAGGCCCCTGCCAGGCACTTTCTTGGTGACCGCAGAGGGAGACATGTTCAGCAAGCGACTGATAGCGGCCGCAGCGACCGCGGTGGTGATAGCCGGGCTGGGCGCATGCGGCAGCGAAACCGGGAACGGGAGCGGGAGCGGCGGCGCGGACCTGGGGTCCTCCTGGAGCGACGACGCCGGCCGGAGCGGCCAGGACGCCGCCCCGCACGCCCGGCCGGACACGGACACCGTGCGGGGACTGCGGGACTCGGTCCGCCACCTCTCCAGGAAAACCGCCAAGGCCACCCGCCCGCACCTGGTCAACAAGTGCACGCCTGCCACCCGGCGGGCCAAGCACACCCAGCAGAGGGGAACGGGCACCCGGAAGAAGACCCGCACCTGGTACACCACGGAGCACTACCAGGACTGCAAGAAGGTCCGCAACGGCACCGAGACCTACACACGAACCGTCAGGCCGCAACAGTGGTGCGTGCGCCTGGACGACGTCGACGGCGACACCTCCCAGGACGACCGCTGGTACCAGGTCACCCGGACCACCTACGACGAAGCCCTCACCATGGCCGAGCACACCCGCATCGAGTTCACCCCGGCCGGCACCGGCTGCTGAACACACCCGGACACCCGCCCCCCACCCGCACAGAAATCACCGCCTGAACACCCCGCGAGCGAACAACCTGCCGGCCAACCGGGCCGGCCCTGCCGCCCGCCCACCCGGCAGACCCTGAACAGCCCGGCACCCCCGCCCACAGCGCACCGAACGGGACAGAGCGGGGCGGAGCCGGAGCCGGCGCGGAGCCGGAGCCGGAGCCGGGGCGGAGCCGGAGCAGAGCCCGGGGCAGGGAAGCCGGAGCCGGCGCGGAGCACGGAACCGGAGAGCGGGATCTGCAGGAGCGGGAGCTGCGGCGGCTGCCCGGCTACGAGAGCTCCGGCCCGGTCCGGATCGGCAACGGGGCTGCGAACCAGTTGCAGCTCGACGTGTACGGCTACGTGGTCGAGACCCTGTACCTCGCCCACCAAAGCGGTGTGGCCCGCTGCGGCGACACCGCGGTCCTGCACCAGCGGCTGGTCGAGCACCTTGCCGAGCGGTGGCAGATGCCCGACGAGGGCATCTGGGAAGTCCGAGGTGAGCGCCGCCACTTCGTGCACTCCAAGGTCATGGCCTGGGCCGTGGTCGACCGGACCATCCGCCTGGTCGAGGCCGGCGCCCTGGACGCCGGCCTGTGCGCTCTGATGGAACTGCGCGAGGCCATCCGCCACGAGGTGTGCACCCGCGGCTTCGAGCCGGTTTGAGGCACCTTCACCCAGTCCTGCGGATCGCAGGAGGTCGACGCCGCTCTGCTGCTTCCCGCGGGTGGGATTCCTGTCCCCCGGCGGCCCCCGCGTGCTGGGGACGGTGGAGGCGGTGCGCCGGCAGCCGGCCACTTTGGAGGGATTCGTACGGCGCTACCCGACCGCAGGAGATCACGCGGGGCTCGACGGCCTGGACGGTGACGAGGGGGGCCTTCCTGCTCTGCTCGTTGTGGATGGTCGACGCGCTCGCTCTGACCGGCCGCCCGGCCAAGCCCACGGTCTCTTCGGCCGGTTCCTGGCCCTGCGCACCGACCTCGGCCTGCTCGCCGAGGAGTACGACCACGTCACCGGATGGCAGTTGGGAAACTTCCCGCAGGCGTACAGCCACATCGGGGTGATCGGGTCCGCGCTCCTGCTGCAGCAGCTCGGCTCGGGGGCGCCCGCAGCCGAGGCCGAAGTGCTCCTGGCGGCGGATGTCTGATAAACGCGACCGTCACCGCCTTGGTCATCCTGCTTGCCGCTGCGACAATGGTCGCCGTGGCAGCAGCCTGGGTCGCCTACCGCCGCTGGCAGATGGCGCGGCAGCAGGCCCGCCTCCTGGCGCGCGAACAGCAGGCGACCGCGCGTGCCCCTGCAGAAACTGGTTCACAAGACGCTGCCCCAGATCCACCAGGCGGCCGGTCGGATCGCAGACCTGCACGCCGGCGACGCCTGCGTGCGCGAGGCCCTGGACACGGTCCTCTACCGCGACCCGCCGCTCGCGAACGTCGCGATGGCCTACCCGCCCCGGCCGTTGGACATCGGCGGCTTCCTGCTGCCGACCGGCCAGCCGGCAGTCATCAGCTGCGCCGCCTGCAACAACGGCCCCGCCCTGGGAACACAGCGCCCGCTGGGCAACCGGGCCCACCTCGCCTGGGGCGCCGGCCCGCACCGCTGCCCGGCCGGTGCGCACGCCTGCCTCATCGCCGAGATGCCCTCCATGTCCTGGACACCCTGGCCGAGACGGACCTCGACGGCCGGCGCGCCGGCCTCGCCTGGCGCCCCGGCCCCTTCCACCGCTCGCTGGTCGCCCTGCCCGTCACTTTCCCCACGAGCTGAAAGAGACCTCAACGTGTCCGAACAGCAGATAATCGTCCTCGACCCGACCGGATCCGACCCGGACGCCGAACACCAGGCCCTGCGCGAGCGCGGGTCCGCCGCGCTGGTGGACATCCTCGGCGTGCGCGCCTGGTCCGTCTCCGACCCTGCGCTCCTCAAGCAGCTTCTGACCAGCAAGGACGTCTCCAAGGACGGCCGCGCCCACTGGCCGGCCTTCGCCGAGACCGTGCCCACCTGGCCGCTGGCTCTGTGGGTGGCGGTAGAGAACATGTTCACCGCCTACGGCGACAACCACAGCCGCCTGCGCCGCATGGTCGCCCCCGCCCTGTCGGCCCGCCGCACCGCAGCCCTCCAGGCGGACATCGAGGCCCTCGTGAACAGCATGCTCGACGGCCTCGACGCCTTCCCTGCCGGCGAGGTGGCCGACCTGCGCAAGCACCTCGCCTATCCGCTCCCGATCGCCGTCATCGGCAAGCTCATGGGCGTCCCCGCCGACCGGCGCACCGAGTTCCGCACCGTAGTGGACAACGTGTTCGCCACCCACCTCTCCGCCGAGGAACAGGCCGCGAACACCGCCGCCCTCTACGCCCTGCTGGACGCCCTGATCGAGATCAGGCGCGCCGAGCCCGGCCAGGACATGACCTCACTGCTGATCGCCGCCCGCGACGAGGAAGACGGCTCCGCCTTCAGCGACGCCGAGCTGCGTGACACACTCCTGTTGATGATCAGCGCCGGGTACGAGACCACCGTCAACGTCATCGACCAGGCCATCACCACCCTGCTGACCGACCCTTGCCAGCTCGCCCACGTCCGGGAGGGCCGCTGCACCTGGCAGGACGTGGTCGAGGAGACTCTGCGCCACCAGCCCGCGGTCAAGCACCTTCCCCTGCGCTACGCCCGCATCGACATCCCCCTCCCGGACGGGCAGACGATCAAGACCGGAGAGGCGATCCTCGCCTCCTACGCTGCCGCCAACCGCCACCCCACCTGGCATGAGGACGCCGACCGCTTCGACGCCACCCGCCCCAGCAAGGAACACCTCGCCTTCGGACACGGCGTCCACTTCTGCCTCGGCGCCCCGCTGGCCCGTCTCGAAGTCGCCACCGCGCTGCGCCTGCTCTTCGAGCGTTTCCCCGACGCCCGACTCGCCACGGAGCGGACCGCGCTGGAGGCACTGCCGAGCTTGATCAGCAACGGACACACCTCCGTCCCCGTGCACCTGCGCCCGACGTCCAGCGCCAGTAGCTGATCGTTAGCTGGTGTGACTTCTGCTGCTGGTGCGTCAGTTCCTCGCCGGGGCCCGAAACTGGAGTTGTTGCTGCTGTCTGATGACGAGCGGGCGGAGTCGGAGCGGTGCACGCGCCGGGCGACACCGGCCCGGGCCCTGGCCCTGCGGGCGCGGATCGTGCCGGCGTGTGCAGGGCCGGACGTACCGCCGTTCGTCGCGGTCGCCCCAGAGTTGCGGGTGGCCGCGGACACGGTCCGAAAGTGGCGGCGGCGCTTCCTCGCCCGGCGGCCGGACGCACTGGCCGGCGAGCCGAGGCCGGGCCGGCCGCCCACCATCAGCGTCGATCAGGACACGCAGCTGGTCGTGGCGGCCGGACGCCCACTGCCGGGCAATCGCCACGGCGCCCGCGCCTACCGGGAATCGGGTGCGGCCCGCGCCGTCAAGAACGCGCCCCTCCTCGGCGACGGCGGCTATCGCGGCACACCCGCCCTCATCCCGCACTGGCCGCGTAAAGACCGACCGCTCACGCCTCAGCAGCAAGCCGGCAACGCAGTCCACCGCAGGGCCAGGGCCTGCGTCGAGCACGCCTTCTCCCGGAGGAAGACCTACAAGATCCTCCGTGACTGCCGCTTACGCGGCGACGGCGTCCACCAGGCCATCCTCGCCGTGGCCCGGCCGCACCATCTGGCCCTCGCCGGGCAACCCCACCTCGGCCAGGGACACTCCCTGCACTTCCCCAACACCGGCTTACGGGACGTCATTCAGCCGGAGCAGGGCCGGGCGGGGCCAGGCGGAGGCGGAGCGGGAACGCAAGTGCGCTGTCGCCGACACCCCAAAGGCCATCGACGGGACTCCTCCCGCGGGCCGCAGCCCGGCCCGGAAGCGGGGACAGGCAGGGCCGCGGGCGGGGCCCTGGGGCGGGTATCCGGTGGCGAAGCGGTGCCCCAGCCCTGCTGCTGCCTACCGGGCCGGGCCGAGGTGGAGGTACTCGGCCCGGGCCGGTGAGCAGCCGCGAGTACAGAGCGCGGTGTCTGCCGGGCGCGGCGTGTGCCGGGCGCGGCGTGTGCCGGGCGCGGCGTGTGCCGGGCGCGGCGTGTGCCGGGCGCGGTGGGTGCCGGGCGCGGTGGGTGCCGGGCGCGTGCGCGGGTGCCGGCGGATGCCCAGGGCGTCTTCCCGGCGGCTTCCCGCTCGGGGCGGTAGTGCGTCACAGGCCCAGGGAGATGGCCAGCCGGGTGAGTTCGGCGGTGCTGCTGATGTTGAGCTTGGCCCGGATACGGCGGAGATAGGCGTCGACCGTGTGCTTGGACAGCCCCATATGGCGGGCGGTCTGCAGATAGGTACGCCCGGCGGCGATGTGCCGCAGCGTCTCCCGCTCACGCGGGGCCAGCACAGGAGCGGAGGCGGGGGCGGAGGCGGGGGCGGGGGCGGGGGCGGGGGCTTCGGCATACGGCGCGGTGAGTGTGAGACTCATGGGGATTTCCTCCGACAGGTCGGTCCGGTCATCACTGCTCACACCCTCGGAAGCAGAGGACAAATGCCTGAAAGATGCTGTTTGTCCCTTTTCGAAAAGCCTGGCCCGCCGACTTCATGACGCTGTCCGCCGACTGTCACAGGCACGTCACAGGGCACGCCCGCAGGCAACGCCACCCCGCGAGATCCCCTCCCCCGCCACCCGGCCACCCCCGGCACGGCACGGGAGCGGCACGGCACGGGAGCGGCGCAGCACGGAAGCGGCGCGGCACGAGGCGGCGCAGCACGGGGGGCGGAGCGGCGCAGCACGGGGGCGGCGCGGCACGAGGCGGCGCAGCACGGGGGGCGGAGCGGCGCAGCACGGAAGCGGCGCGGCACGAGGCGGAGCAGAGGCGGGCGGTGACTGCGGCGGGCCGAGGCTCTGCGTGCCCCGGCGGCCGGCAAGGCCCGGCCAGGCCCCGCCGACGGGGCCGGGCAGACCTGCGAGGGGGGCAGGCAGGGCTGGCGACCGGGCAGGCCGGCCGGGGAGCCGCGGCCCGGCGGGGACGGACGGCCCCGCCGGGCCGGGGCAGGCTGGCTCTGAGCCGGCCCCGCGGGGCCGGGGCAGGCTGGCTCTGAGCCGCCGGCCGCCTCCCGGGGCACGGCCCGAAGCACGGCCCGGGGCACGGCCCGGGGCACGGCCGGCGGCGCGGCCGGCGGCGCGGGCCTGGGGCACGCCCCCTGGCGGCAGCGCCGGGTTGGTGCTCCGTGCCCCTCAGGATCATGCTTGTCAGGAGGGCCCCGGCCGTACAGGACGCGAAGGGCGAGATGAGCGGCGATGGAGCGACTTCCCACCCCTGCCGGCCAGCAGGCGGACATACCGGACGCCTCCCCCGCACCGGCCTGCACGGCCACCGCCACCATCAGTGAGCAGGGCATCGTGACGGGGTGGAGCGAAGGCGCCCGCGAACTGCTGGGCTACACGCCCCCGCAGATCGTGGGACATCCCGCCGCACGCCTGCTCGCCGACGGCACGGGCGAACAGGCACGGCGCGAGACAGCCGGGCGCGAGCGGTTCAGCGGCCAGGTGGCACTCCTGCACCGCGACGGCCACCGGCTGCTGCGCAACCTCCTCGCGCACCGCCGCACACCGCAAGGACCGCAGCCGGCCGAGTGGCTCGTGGTGTCCGCGGTGACCGCGGCCTCCGCAAGTCCCCGCACCCCCGACAGCCAGGCCCTGCGGGAATGGGTGTTCAGCCAGTCCCCCTGCATCCTGGCCGTCTTCGACACAGACCTGCGGCTGGTCACCGCCAACACCGGCATGGAAAGTGCGCTGCTGCTCCCCGAGGAACAGATGCGCGGGCTGCGCCTGCCGGAGATCACACCCGGCCCCGCAAGCGAAGAAGCCGAAACAAAAATGCGCCGCGCACTGGAAACCGGCCAGACACAGCACATGCAGGCCTACCTCCACCCCACCGGGGTGAGCGCACAGCGCGGCTGGTCGACCACACTGGCCCCGCTGAAAGACCCCGGCGGAACGGTGCGCGCCGTATGCCTGGCAGCCCACCACCGCCAGCAAGAACACCTGGCCCGGCAGCGGATGCTGCTGCTCAACGATGCCGGAGCCCGCATCGGCACCACCTCCGACATCCAGCGCACCGTGCAGGAACTGGCCGACGTCGCCGTTCCCCGGCTCGCCGACTTCGCCGCCGTCGACCTGCTGGACGTCCCCCGGCGCGGCGGCGAACCCGCCCGCCTCCCCGCCACCGGCCCCATCACCATGCACCGCACCGCCCTGCACACCACCCCCGACAACCACACCAGCCACACCAGCCACACCAGCCACGACGGCGACGACGGCGACGGCGGCGACACGCACCCCGCCACCCCGCCCGCAGCCGGCGAGAAAATCCTCTACCCGGCACAGTCACCGGTGGCCCAGTGCCTGGCCCAGGGCCACGGCGCCCTGTACGAAGCAGACGACCCCGCACTCACCCGCTGGGCAGCCAACGACCCCACAGCCGCCTGGACCCGCCGGCAGGGAACCCACTCGGTGATGGTGGTACCCCTGCGCGCCCACGGCACCACCCTCGGCGTCGCCCTCTTCGCCCGCAGCCACCGCCCCGAACCCTTCGAAGCAGACGACCTGTGGCTCGCCGAAGAACTCACCGCCCAGACCGCCGTCCACCTCCACAACGCCCACCGCCACGCCCGCGAACACACCACCACCATGACCCTGCAGCGCAGCCTGCTCCCCCAGAAACTGCCCGACCAGGGAGCACTCGACATCGCCACCCGCTACCTGCCCGCCGGCAGCAAAGCCGGCGTCGGCGGCGACTGGTTCGACGTCATCCCCCTCTCCGGCGCCCGCGTCGCCCTCGTCGTCGGCGACGTCGTCGGCCACGGCATCCGCGCCTCCGCCACCATGGGCCGCGTCCGCACCGCCGTACGCACCCTCGCCGACGTCGACCTGCCCCCCGACGAACTCCTCACCTACCTCGACGACCTCGTCATCCACCTCGCCGCCGACGAAGGCGGCGGCGCCGAAGGCACCACCGAAACCGCCGCAGGCATCGGCACCACCTGCCTCTACGCCGTCTACGACCCCACAACCCGCCACTGCACCATCGCCCGCGCCGGCCACCCCCCACCCGCCGTCGTCACCCCCGACGGCAACGTCCGCTTCCTCAACGTCCCCGCCGGCCCCCCACTGGGCCTGGGCGGCCTCCCCTTCGAAACCCTCGAAACCCAACTCCCCGAAGCAGCCTCCTCACCCTCTACACCGACGGACTCCTCGAAACCCGCGACCACGACATCGACGAAGGCCTCGACAAAATGTTCCACGCCCTCGCCCGCCCCGCCCACAACCTCGACACCGTCTGCGACAGAATCCTCACCACCATGCTCACCCACCGCCCCGACGACGACATCGCCCTCCTCATCGCCCGCACCCGCGCCCTCAACACCAACCAAATCGCCACCTTCAACCTCCCCTCCCACCCCGCCATCGTCGCCCAAGCACGCCAACACACCACCACCCAACTCACCACCTGGAACCTCACCGACACCACCTTCACCACCGAACTCATCGTCAGCGAACTCGTCACCAACGCCATCCGCTACGGCCACCCACCCATCCAACTCCGCCTCATCCACCACAACCACACCCTCACCACCGAAGTCTCCGACACCAGCAACACCACCCCCCACATGCGCCGCGCCCGCACCTACGACGAAGGAGGACGCGGCCTCCTCCTCATCGGCCAACTCGCCCAACGCTGGGGCACCCGCCACACCCCCACCGGCAAAACCGTCTGGACCGAACAAACCCTCACCCCCAACTAATACTGAATTCCGCTTTCGTTGGGTATAGCGGCTGGTAGCGGGGCAGTTGCGGGTGCTCGGGGCCGGTGCTGGGTAGTGGTGCTGAGGGCACGGCCGGGCCGTGACGAGGGCGAGCGGGAGATGGTCCACCGCCTGGCGTCGGCCAGAAAGGCGCCGAAGGTTGTGGTGGAGCGCTGTCGGACGGTGGAGCTGAGCTGGGGCGGGTGGCTGGTGCCGCAGATAGCCGACGAGCTGCGGTGCGGTGTGGGGCAAGCCCGCACCACCCACCCGAACCCTCAGACGCCGCTACACGTACACCGTTTGAGGACAGCACTAATAGGACTCCATTAGGTCTTCCTGTCGGGCCTGTTCGGGAGCATGTTGGGTGTGTGGACGCACATGAAGTGAACAGTGTCCGGGCGACGTTGGCGTTATACATCGCTGATGTGTTCGTGTCGATGCCGCGCAAGGACCAGCGGCCAAGGGTGACTGCTATATGCGGGGACTGATGCTGGACGGTCGCCGCAAGTCGATCCAGGCGATGGCCGCGCGGTTGCCGGACGGCAACGAGCAGAACCTGCAGCAGTTCGTGAACCAGTCGACGTGGGATCCCGTGCCGGTGCAGCGACGGATCGCCGAGCGGATGCTGCCGTTGATCAACCCGGTGGCCTGGGTGATCGACGATGTGTCGGTGCCCAAGGACGAGAGGATGTCGGTCGCGGTGGCCCCGCAGTACTGCGGGGCTCTGGGCAAACGGGCCAACTGCCAGGTCGCGGTCACCGTCCACGCCGCGACCGACACTGCCTCCTGCCCGCTGCAGTGGCGCCTGTTCCTGCCAAAGGAGTGGGCCTCGGACACCGACCGCCGGGCCATCACCCGCATCCCACCCGAGGTCGCGCAGGCACTGTCACGTTGGCTGACGGGGTGGGATGATCTCCTGGTTGATCAAGCTGGTAGGGGTCGTCCGTGGGGAGCACGTCGCCGTCGTACAGGGGGCACCGGTACCCGGTCGAGGTGATCTCCCACTGCATGTGGCTGTACTTCCGGTTCCCGCTCAGCTTCCGCGAGGTCGAGGAGCTGATGCTCCAGCGAGGCGTCATCGTCTCCTACGAGACAGTGCGTCGCTGGTGCGCCAAGTTCGGCCAGGCCTACGCGAACGGACTGCGCCGCCGCCGGCCCCGGCCCGGGGACAAGTGGCACCTGGACGAGGTGTTCGTCAGGGTAAACGGGGAGCTGAAGTACCTGTGGCGGGCCGTCGACCAGGACGGCAACGTACTCGACATCCTCGTCCAGAACCGGCGGGACAAGGCCGCCGCCCGACGCTTCTTCCGCAGGCTGATGAAGGAGACCCGGTCGGTGCCGAGGGTGGTCGTCACGGACAAGCTCCGCTCCTACGGCGCGGCCCACCGTGAGGTCATGCCCTCCGTCGAGCACCGCTCGCACAAGGGACTGAACAACCGGGCCGAGAATAGCCACCAGCCCACGCGGCAGCGTGAACGTGCGATGAAGGGCTTCCGCAGTACCGGTGGAGCCCAGCGGTTCCTGTCCGCGTTCAGCGGCATCTCACCCCACTTCCGGCCCCACCGCCACCTGATGACAGCCTCTGACCACCGAGCCGAGATGACCATCCGCTTCGCCATCTGGGACCAGATCACCGGCGCTGCCAGCCGGCCCACCACGGCCTGAACAACAGGCCCGGACCGCAGGCCCACCATGCCCCGACGCACCATCAGACAGTCACGCACCCAACAACGTGACAACGCCCTGCCCGGCGTTCCGAGGCGGTGGCGGGTCAGGCGGCGGTCGGTGCCGGTTGTCGAGCCACCCTCCGAGCCGGATACCCACGCCATCCTCTCCGTCTTCACCAGCCATGTTCTCGACATGCTTCCTTGGGACTCGCAGGTGACCTTCGCGGGTGTGGAACTGGCGTGCCGCGGCCAGGTGGGGTGGGTGGCCCACCGGTTGGCCTGTGTCCGGCGCGCAGGCGGCTGCTCTTCCCCGTTGGCGGGTTCGAGTCCGAGGACGCTGTCCAGCAGCCTGGCTTTCTAAGCGGGATCTGACACCACTTGTCGTTCAGGGACGACACGCCCGGTGCGGGCGGAGAGTGCTATCGCCGAGTTTTGACAGTACTTGGGGTCTTGCGATGGGGGATGGCTGTGCTTGTTCGTGATGAAGGGGTGCCGATGCCGCCCAAGTCCGGGCAGGACGCCCCCAACAGGCATAGGGTCGGCGGTGACAGGCAGCACGGGGAGGACTGGTTGAGCGGGGGTAGGTCACCGTCGCCGGATTGGCGGAAGCCGTCGCCGTTGGGCCTCGGGGTCGCCGTGGACGCCGTCACCAATGTCGCCGCCCCGCTGCTGGCGGGGTTCGCGATTGCCACCATCGGGGTCGTCGGCGCGGATGGCGGCCACTTCCGCTGGCCCGGGCCGGTCCTGCTGTGCCTGACGCTGTCGGCGCTGCTGTTTGTCACCTGCGTGCAGTTCGGGTTCCACGCCCGGCGGCACCTGTACTCGTTCGCGGACATCTCTGCTTGGTGGTCGGACGAGGAGATGAGAGATCACCGCGACCTGCTGCGCGAGGAGCAGAACGCCGACTTCCAGCTCTGGAACCGCTGGCGCGGGCGGGCCTACACGGCGTACAGCGGTGGCATGGTCATGCTGTGGCTGGGGGTGGCCCTGGTTCTGGTGCCACCGGCACGGAGTACATCGCCTGACACGGAGTTCCGCTGGGCTGCAGCCGCTGTGGCGGTCGGCGCCGCCGTGGTTGAGGCCGTATGGAGCATGTATCCGCAGGTAAGACTCTGGTTTCAGCGGCGCCGAGTCCTTAGGGGGAACGCGTGACGGACAGCACGGGAAGTCCGGGAGTACCCGACGAACAGCCCATCGAGCCGAGACCGAGGCTGGACCCGGAGCGCAGAGCGCCCCAACCAGTACCGCCGCCGTGGCAGTCGGCGCCGCAACCAGTACCGCCGCAGTTGCCGCAGGCGGCGCCGCCTGCGAGAGCCGACTGTCCGAGTTGTCATCACTCGCGAAGGCATCATCGGGGCTGCGAGCTGGAGTCACTGAGCGTTGAGCTCGCGTCCTTGCTCGGCTACACGGCGGCGCGGGACCGCGTCCCAGCAATGGATGACGGCGAGGACCGGTCCCCGTCCCGTCCGGTTCCCGGCGGAGTGCGTGGGTGGCTGCACCGACTGCTTCGGCGTTGACCCCGAGCCGTCGCACCGGCATCCGGGGCCCGATCGCATTTGTGGGGTCCTGCCGCAGCGACAGGCGGTCAAGGCCGGGATGGTCCCCGGAAGGACCGCTCCAGCAGCGGAGAGACTGCGGCGATCACAGGCCAGACTCGCCTGCTCCACCGCTGGTTTCTTCGCTGGCAACACCGGGTCGGTGTGGCTGTTGGAGAAGGTGGGCTGCCAGCGAACCGAGACGCTACGGCACGGCGGTCATTGAGCACCTTGTGCCGGTATTCCACAGCGACCATTGCTTCCTCTGGGCTCTCACGTCCCAGTCTCCAGGTGTCCACGATCAAGGGGAAGCTTCACTCGGGCGCTGCACCACCATTCCGGGTGTCGATGACCGTGACATCCAAGAGGCTGTCCACCTCGCGCATCAGCAGACGAGAAAGCTCAGCCCGGCACCGTCGGGCGGCCAGAAGACTCTCTTGCGCCTCTGTAAGAGTTGCATCAAAACCCTGTGCCGTGGGTCCTATCCTTATCGCTCGCCGCAACTGAAAAGAGGTCCTGTTGAGCGCGTCCACAATCAGGAAGGCATCCCCGGTGACTGATGGGTGACGCGCTGACTGTGCGGCGACACGTTCTTCCACGGCAGGGGAAAAACGGATTATGCCGCGGGAGAGCTCTACTTCGGCGCTGACTGTGGTCAGCATGATCCGTAGCCCATCCTCCAGCGCACCGTACCCGGCGCTCTGCAGGGCATCCCGGCAGCGATAGTGGGCCGCCAAGAACTCACTGAGGTCCAGGGCCAAGCTTGACTCGCGGCTTTGCTCCAGATCAATGATCGTTTGATCGAGGAGGTCGTACCACGCGGCAACTGCCTGACGAACCAGCACCACACGCGCCACGGCCGCCTTGCGCTTCTCCACCTGCTCAGTTGCCTCGGAGTCCGCTCTGGCAAATTCCCGATCTGCCTGCATCTCTAGCCGCTCTCGTTGCCGAAGTTCTGCCTCGACGCGTACGAGTTCTCGCTCTTCCCTCGCCTGCAACAGTGCCCGCTTCTGAACCTGAATAGGGCCCCAGTAGGCCACAGCCCCGGTGATAAGAGTGCCACCCAGGACACCGAACAGACCGTAAAGTGCCTCAGACATGGTGTTCCCCGTATCGCGAGGGGCCGAAGGCCTCAAGCCCGACAAAGCGTCTCAGCGCTCTAGCGTCACCAGCTCAGACTTCGCCCACGAAGACCCGGCGCTCACGCCTCCATGAGCCGAAGCCAACCGCGGGCCTTCTCAGGTAGCACTGTAGAACCGCCGGGCCACCTCTCCGTCGCCGGCCCCCGCCTCGATCAAGTCAGCGGCTGCAAGACGGACTTGTTCGCGCCGATCCCGCTCCTCGGCCGTCAACCCACCACCATCGGGATAGCTCATCCTTCCGGCATAGCGCGGCCCACGACAACTGTCACGACCCCACGTAACCCACACCCTTAAGACGGCGTTTCTTATGGCGTGATCGTTCGTTGAACCGTGTATGACGGATCTGGTTGAGCGGCTGGTGCCGGATGAGTTGTGGGTGTTGTTCCGGCGGGTGGTGCCTCCGACAGAGGTGATACGTCCGCAGGGCGGCGGCCGGCGCCGGGCGGGTGACCGCGAGGCCCTGGCCGCGATCATCTTCGTGGCGACCTCGGGCTGCACGTGGCGGCAGCTGCCGCCGGTGTTCGGCCCGAGCTGGCAGACGGTCTACCGACGCTTCGCCCAATGGAGCCGGGCCCGTGTCTGGGCCCGGCTCCACCGCGTCATCCTCGACGAACTCGGTGCCCGCGGCGAGTTGGACTGGTCACGGTGCGCGATCGACTCGGTCAGCCTGCGGGCGGCAAAAGGGGGCCACTGACGGGACCGAATCCGACCGACCGAGGCAAGTTGGGATCGAAGATCCACCTGATCACCGACCGGAACGGACTGCCTCTCTCGCTGGGCATCTCAGGCGCCAACATGCACGACAGCCTCGGCCTTGAACCGCTCGTGCGCGGGATCCCGCCGATCCGGTCCCGGCGAGGACCGCGTCGGCGGCGACCCGGCAAGCTCCACGCAGACAAGGGCTACGACTACGACCACCTGCGGCGATGGCTCCGCAAACGCGGCATCCGCCACCGCATCGCCCGCAAGGGCATCGAGTCCTCAAAGCGGCTCGGCCGCCACCGCTGGGTCGTCGAGAGGACCGTGTCCTGGCTCGCCGGCTGCCGCCGACTCCACCGCCGCTACGAACGCAAGGCAGAACACTGCCTCGCCTTCGCTGACATCGCCGCAGCCCTCATCTGCCACCGCCGCCTCACCAAATGAAACGACGTCTAATACTGCAACGGTGCTTGCCGTGACTGGTGGCCAGTTCAGTCGTTGGTCTGGTTATGGGTGGGGACCTTGCTGGTGTCAGGTTGTGGGCGGGTGAACTCGAGGCGGTGCACGAGCGGTTCGTGCACCGGTTCAGCCGGGAAGAGCCGCGTCAGTCGGCGCTGGCCTATATGCGGGGGCTGGTCGCGCCGCTGGAGCGGAAGAACGGCTGGACGCTGGCTGAGGAGGCCGGGCATGCCGGTCCCGATCGCATCCACCGGTTGCTGAACCGGATCGAGTGGGACGCCGACGAGGTCCTGGACGACGTGCGTGACTACGTCGTCGAGAACCTCGGCGACCGGGATGCCGTCCTGATCGTCGACGACACCGGATTCCTGAAGAAGGGTGTCCGTTCGGCCGGGGTCCAGCGGCAGTACTCCGGCACCGCGGGACGCACGGAGAACTCCCAGATCGGGGTCTTTCTCGCGTATGCAACGGGCCGCGGACGCACGCTGATCGACCGGCGGCTGTATCTGCCCACGTCCTGGACGGATGACCGCGAGCGATGCCGACGGGCAGGCATCGACGACAGTGTCGCCTTCGAGACGAAGGTGGCCATGGCCAAGGCGATGGTCCGCCGGGCCATCGCCGACAGGATCCCGTTCGGCTGGGTGACGGCGGACGCCGCCTATGGCTTCAGCAAGGGCTGGCGGTTCGAGCTGGAGCAGGCGGACGTCTTCCATGTCATGGCCACCACCCGGCACGACACCGTCGTCACCCGCTGGTCCATCGACCACCCCGTCCACGACCTGTTCCCCGGCCTGCCCCGGCAGAAATGGAAACGCCGTTCCTGCGGCGAGGGAGCCCACGGCCGGCGGATCTACGACTGGGCCCGCGTCGAGGTGAGGCCCTGGCACCGCGAGGACCGCCGGCACTGGGTTCTCGCCCGCCGCAGCGTGAGCAGGCCCGAGGAGATCTCCTACTACATCGCCTACTGTCCCGCCGGCACCACGCTGGACGAGCTGATCCGCGTCGCGGGCAGCCGATGGGCCGTCGAGGAATGCTTCCAGACGGCGAAGCAGGAATGCGGTCTGGACGACTACCAGGTCCGCCGCTACCCCGGCTGGCACCGCCACATGACCCTGGCCATGGCCGCTCATGCCTGCCTGACCGTCCTGCGAGCCCGTGAACTGGACATCGGGAAAGCAGAAACGGATCCTCCCAGCTCATCCACTACAGCCTCGCCGAGATCCGACGACTGATCACCCGCCTCACCGACCGCCGCCCCACCCCGATCGACCACATCCTGCATTGGTCGACATGGCGCCGCCGACGCCAACACCAAGCCCGCATCAGTCACTACAAACGACGCGGACACAGCCCCTGAAACCTGCCCAACACTCAGAACAAGCACCGTTGCAGTACTAGTGTCGAACGCAGCGACCAGTGGCCTTTGTTCGTGGAATCTGGACACCACTGGTCGCTCAGGCCGAGAGCACCCGGTTTCGCCGGAGAGCGACTCTTCCAGCAGCGCGTCAGCAAGAGCGCCGACATTCGCCTTACCGCCGTCGGCGATCACCTCACCGCCGTCCGGATCGACGGCTCACCCGGGATCGACTGGCGCCGCCACTACGAGGCACTCACTTACACCCCGGTCCCCGTCCCGCCCGAGATCACCAAAGGGGTCCGCGCCTACCTCGACGCCTTCGGCCTGGTCTTCGGTGCCTTCGACTTCGGACTCGGCACAGATGGCCGCTGGCACTGGTACGAGTGCAACCCCAACGGGCAATGGGCCTGGTTCCCCGACAACATCACCGCCCCCATCACCAACGCTCTCGCCGACCGTCTCCAGCACCCCCAAGGAACTTTCCAATCGTGTTGTCAAGCCGCTCTCGTGACGGGAGGTGAAGTGTGAAAGCACTCTCCGTCACGGATCATCGCCCACAGAACGTTGAGTCGTCGGCGTGCGAGAGCCAGCAGGGCCTGCTTGTGGCCCTTGCCCTCGCCTCGCTTCCGGTCGTAGAACGCCTTCGAGGCGGGGCAGCACTGGAGGCTGACCATGGCCGACAGGTACATGGTTCTCAGCAGACCACGGTGGTAGCGCCGGGGGCGGCGCAGGTTGCCGCTGACACGGCCGGAGTCACGTGGTCTGGGGGCCAGGCCGGCGAAGCCGGCCAGGCGGTCGGGGCTGCCGAAGGCGTCCATGTCACCACCGGTCGCGGCGAGGAATTCAGCTCCGAGCTTGGCTCCCATGCCGGGCAGACTGCGGATCACCTCGGCGTGCGGATGCTCGCAAAACTTGACCTCGATCAGGGCGTCAAGCTCGGCGATCTCCTCATCGAGGGCCATCACCCCCTTCGCGAGGCGGACCACCATGGCGGCGGCCAGCTTCTCGCCGGGCAGCGCGGTCTGCTGGGCCTGGGCGGCCTCCACGGTCGTCTTCGCCAGTGCGGCGGCACCCCTGACTTTGCGGTTCTTCAACCACGTCTCGATCCGGCTCGCGCCTGCTCGACGGATCGCGGCCGGGGTCTGGTAGCCGGTCAGCAGTACCACCGGCCCCCGGTTCGTCAGTTCCAGGGCACGTTCCAGCGCGGGGAAGATCTCCAGGAGTTGGGCGCGGAGACGGTTGATCTGCCGGGTGCGGTCGAAGACCGCGTCCAGACGGCGGGTGGTCAGCGTGCGCAGGTCGACGGCGATCTCATCGCCGGGCCGCAACAGGCCCAGATCGCGACGGACGCGGGCCTGGTCGGCGATGACGAAGGCGTCCTTCGCGTCGGTCTTCCCCTCGCCGCCCTTGTAGGTGGCCGAGGCACGGTGGACCGCCAGACCGGTCAGGTAGGCGACCGGCTGGCCGTGGCTGACCAGCAGGCCGATCAGCAGCGCGGCACCACCGTGATTGAGGTCCACAGCCCACAGCGCGTCGGCGGATATCTCCAGGACATCGCCGATCAGGGCAAGCAGTTCACTCTCGTCATTTGCGACCCGGCGGGACAGCAGACGCTTGCCGTCCGCGTTGATCACCACGCAGTGGTAATGCGTCTTGCCGATGTCCACTCCGGCCCAGATCTCGGGCACGTTCCCCTCCACCAGCTCGCCCTACATCGATCCCGCAGACGACCTCGCCGACGTCGTCCTACGCAGCGATCGGAGTCGCATCTCCCAATTGGCGGTCGAGTCGTCGCGGGGCTCCGGGCGGCCAAGTTCCTTGAGCCATCCCTACGGCGCCCCAATGACAGCCATACCCAGAACCCCCGGGCCCTCCGATCTTACGAATGACCAGAGCAACCACCCTTGAAAGGTAGGACCCCATGACCGACCCCGCCGACCTGCGCCGCCAACTCGCCAACACCATCCCCACGGATGACCCCGCCTGGCGCCATGCCCTCCAAAGCGTGCCACGCGAAATCTTCCTCGGCGACGCCTTGTTCCGCCTCACCGGCCCCCAGTGGGAACCCATCCACCGCGACCAGACCGCCCCCGGCGAGTGGCTGCGCCTCATCTACCAGGACACCACCTGGGTCACACAGATCGACGGCGTCAACGCGGCCGACGCCTGCAGCCCCACGACCGGCCGCCCCACCTCGTCCAGCACGCTGCCGTCCCTGATCGTCCGCATGCTCGACCTCGCAGGCACCCGCGACGGCGACAACGTGCTGGAGATCGGCACCGGCACCGGCTACTCCACCGCCATCCTCTGCGAACGCCTCGGAGACGAACACGTCTTCTCTGTCGAGTACGACCCGGGCCTGGCAGCCGCGGCGGCTGACCACATCCACGCCGCCGGTTACCACCCCACCCTGAACACCGGAGACGGCCTGGCCGGACACAAGGACGGCGCCGAATACGACGCGATCATTGCCACCTGCGCTGTCCGCCACATCCCCCCGACCTGGCTCTACCAAGTACGCGCCGGCGGCACCATCACCACCACCATCAGCGGATGGATGCTCGCCTCCGGCCTCATCCGCCTCACCGTCCACGACGACGGCACCGCCACCGGCCGATTCGCCGACGACCAGATCAGCTACATGCTCGCCCGCCCCCACGAACGCCCACCCCGCCCCACGTACTACCAGCACCCCGGCCACACCCGCCCCACCCGCGTAAACCCCGCCCTCCTGGACGACTGGACCGGCCACTTCCTCGCCCAGCTCGCCGCACCCTCAGCCGAACTCATGAACACCACCGACGGCGTGATCCTGGTGGACGTCGCCACCGGATCACAGGCATGGACCGAACCAGCCGGGAACAGCTGGCACGTCCACCAGCACGGCCCGCTCAACCTCTGGGACCAGGTGGAGAACACCCTCACCACCTGGCAGAGGGCAGGCTCACCCCCACAATCCGACCTCGGCATGACCGTGGAACCGGACGGCACACAACGGGTATGGCTCGGGGCCCCCGACGGCCCCTCATGGGACCTGCCCGTCTAGCACCGCACGCACCGAGGTACGAGACCATCCGCCCCGGACGACAAGCCGCTGAACCAATCGACCAGGAAGCAGTGGTGGCCCCCTGGTTGTGGGCGCGCTCGTGGGCGAAGAGAGCGTCGCGCTCGTCGGGTTTGAGGCTGCGCAGCATGGCGGTGGTGACGACGATGCGGTGCGGGCGTCCGGGCAGGGCGTAGGCGTCCGGGTGCGGTGAGTCGACCACGCACAGATCGCCAGCGGTAGGTCGCCGGTCGGCCTCGGCGCGGGCGGTGCGGAAGGCGCGCGTCTGGCGCAGGGCCGAGTGTGCGAGGGTCCAGGCGCCGATGGTGAGCAGGCCGGTGGCGATCGCGGCCGCGGGCAGGACCAGGTAGCCCGTGGGCGTGCGCAGGGGGTGGGCGAGTTCACCGAGCGCCGCGAACGCCGGCAGCTTGAGCAGTCCGGTCAGGACGAGTGCGCCCAGGGCGGTCACGCAAGCACCCGCCAGCACCAGGGCGGCGGCGGTCAGCGCCCACAGAGCGGTGGCAGGGGCCAGTCGGTCGAGGGCTCGCCGGGCGAGTAGCGGCATCACGAAGGGCAGCAGCAGCGGAATCAACAGAGGACGGTCATCCCTCGTCGGCCTCCAGTAGCTGGCGCAGAAGCTGTTCGTCGTCCGGATGGAGCTGGGCGACGAAGCGGGCCAGGACGGTCTCCCGGTCAGTGTCACGGTCGAGCTCGGTATGCATGCGCCGGGCGGTGAGCCCCTGGGTGTCCTGCACGGGGTAGTAACCATAGCCACGCCCCTGCGGTCGACGACGCCCTTGTCGTACAGGCGGGACAGGATCGTCGTCACCGTCGTGCGGGCCAGGTCGGAGGCGAGTTCGGCCTGCACCTCACCCGGGGTGAGGGCCGCCTCGGCGGCCCACAGGGCGGCCATGACGGCGGCTTCCAGCTCGCCGGCCGGTCGGCGCTCGTCCTTGGCGTCGGTCATGGGAACGATCGTCACCCCATCTTCGTCTACAGTTCAGTAGACCGTCTACAGAATTGTAGTCACCCGGGTGGCGCTTTCGCGTGCCCCCACCCATCCAGTATGAGAGGGCCCGCGTTCATGACCGCACCCCTGTTCGCAGCCTCACAGCTCGCGGTGAATGTCCTGAGCGCGCAGTCCCTGCTGGCCGCCTTCGGTGTGCTGGGGGTCGGCGTGGTGATGTTCGCGGAAACCGGGCTGCTGATCGGCTTCTTCCTGCCCGGTGACTCGCTGCTGTTCACCGCAGGCCTGCTGTGCACGGGGAGCGGCCAGCACGGGGTGAAGCTGTCGCTCGCTCCGCTGCTAGTGGCCGCGGCTGTGGGTGCCCTTGCCGGTGCGCAGTGCGGCTATGTGCTCGGCCGGAAGGCCGGCGGGGCCCTCCTGGCGCGCAGCCGTTCGGTCCGCCTGCGCGAAGGGGCCCAGCGGGCCGAGGAGTTGCTGGAGCGGTACGGGCATGCGAAGGCCATCGTGCTGGCCCGGTTCGTGCCCGTGGTGCGGACGGTCCTAAATCCGATGGCGGGCGCGTTGGGCGTACCGGCGCGGACCTTCACCGTGTGGCAGGTCGCCGGCGGACTCGTGTGGAGTCTGGGGCTCACGCTGGGCGGCTACGCGCTTGGTTCGTCCATCCCCAATGTGGACCGCTACCTGCTGCCGATCATCGCCGTGATCGTGGCCGTGTCGTTGCTTCCGCTCGCTGCCGAGCTCTACCGCTCCCGCCGCGCAGCCAAAGCGAAGGAGGTACGTGGATGATCCTCGCCTTCGACGGCTCCTCGATCGACGGCACCGCCTACACCGACGTGGTGGATCTCGCTCACCGCTCGCCCGGCTGGCTTGACGACATGGTGGCGGCCTGGTCGACGTACGGACTGGCGGTGTTCGCCGCGCTGATGGCCGTGGGCTGGTGGCGGGCGCGGCGGGTGAGCCCGGCTGCCGCGGTGAGCGCGCTGGCCGTTCCGGCGATCGTCTTCGCCGCATACGGGGTGAACGACGTGCTGAAACTGCTGGTACGCGAGGACCGGCCCTGTCAGAGCCTGCAGGTGATCACGCTGGAGGCGTGCCCTGCGCCGGGCGACTGGTCCTTCCCCAGCAATCACACGGCCATCGCCGCCGCGGCCGCCATGGCCCTGCTCTTCGTCTCCCGTCGGCTCGGCGCCGTCGCGGCCGGGGCCGCCTGCGCGATGGCAGCCTCCCGGGTCTGGGTCGGCGCGCACTATCCGCACGACGTCGCTGCAGGAGTGGTCGTCGGCGCCCTCGTCGCGGCGCTCGCGATGGTCACGCTGCGCCGCCAGCCCGATTCCCTGGTCCGGTGGATCACCGGTACGCGGCTGCGTCCGCTGGTACTGGCGTCATGAAACGCAGTGACCTCGGCGAGCTGGCCGGCAGCGTCGGCTTGGGGGCGTGGACGGCATTCGGCGTGCTGACCATGATCGTGATCGGCGACGGCCAGCCGCTGTACGGGGATGAGGACCTGCTGTCCTGGTCCGTCGGGCACCGCCCGGACGTGCCGGTGGCGCTGGCCCGCGCCCTGACCGCCACCGGAACCGGCGCCATCCCGTACGTCCTCGCCGTACTGGCGGGAACCATCGCCGGACGCACCCTGCGCCAACGGGCCGTCGCCACCGCGCTCTGCCTCACCTGCCTCGGCGCGGGGCAAGCCGCGCGGTACGGCGTGATGGCGCTCGTCGCCCGGCCCCGCCCCACCCGAGTGGACTGGGCCACACCCGCCTCGGGGTGGGCGTTTCCCTCCGGCCACACCACCACGGCCGCCCTGACCGCCGGACTGCTCGTCATCGCCGTGTACACACGCTCCCCGCCCGGCAGGGCCCTGCTCGCCCTCGTTTTCGGCTGCTGGGGCGCGCTGGTTGGGCTGACCCGCGTCTACCTCGGGGTGCACTGGTTCACCGATGTCGTCGGCGGCTGGCTGTTCGCCGTCGGCTGGCTGGGGCTGTGCCTGTGCGCCGCTGCCTGGTGGCTGCCCGAAGCGTTCATCACAGGTACGACGGACATAGACCAAAAGCCGCCGGAGGACCATGCGCCACAAGATCCTGGTCGTCGAGGACGATCACGCCCTGCGTGACGTCCTGCTGCGCGGCCTGCGCGACGAGGACTTCGACCCCGTACCCGCCCCGGACGGGGCATCCGCCCTGCGGCTGGCCACCCGTGACATCGCCGCGTCGGTCCTGGACATCGGGCTGCCCGACGCGGACGGCCGGGACGTGTGCCAGGCGATGCGGGCGAACGGATTCCTCTCCCCCGTCATCTTCCTGACCGCCCATCACCGGCTCACCGACCGGCTGTCCGGGTTCTCCGCCGGGGGCGACGACTATCTGCCCAAGCCGTTCCACCTCGCCGAACTCGCCGCCCGACTGCGAGCGGCCGTCAAACGAGCCGCACCACTTCCTGCGGCCACGGCCGGTGATCTGGTGCTGGACCCCGTCCGGCACAGCGTCAGCGTGCGCGGTACCCCGGTCGACCTCACGCCGACGGAGTTCCGTCTCCTGGCGGCGCTCATGGCGGCATCCGGGGGCATCGTGCGCCGACGCGAGCTGGTCAGAGCGGGGTGGCCCGAGGGAGCCCAGGTCAGCGACAACACCCTCGACCAATACCTGACCCGGCTGCGCCGCAAGCTGCGTACGGCGGGCAGCGATCTGACGGTTACCACCGCCCGCGGGATCGGCCACCGCCTGTCATGAACTCCATGTTCTCCCGCCTGGTGCCGCGCACCCTGCGAGGCCGCCTCTCCCTGGTGGCCCTCACCACCGCCACCCTCCTGATGGTGGTCCTCACCGTCGCCTTCAACACCGTCATCCGGCACCGCCTCCAGCACCAGGCCGACGACGAGCTGCACACCCGGGCCGCCGCCGTCGCCACCACCATCGACACCAGCGGCCCCACGGTGCGCGTCCTGGAGACCTCCAACGACCAGCTCCTCGACACGAACGTGTGGATCTACGCGGGCACCCGGCTGCTCGAACAGCCGCCATCCACCACAGCCCACAGCACCCTCGCTCACGCCGCCGACAGCCTCGCGCGGCAGGATGGGACACACTGCCTGACTGCCGAGGAACCAGACCCCGCCCAGCTGTGCAGCCTGCCCGTATCCGACGGCCGGAGCACGGCGACCGTCGTCACCGCGCTGGACCTCTCCCCCTACCGCAGCTCGGCAGCCACCCTGCTTTGGGCATCGCTGTGCCTCGACGCGGTGATGCTCGCCTGCACCTACCTACTGACACGCCTCGCCGTCGGACGCGCGCTGCGTCCCGTGGCCACCATGACCGACCAGGCCACCCAGTGGAGTATCGTCGCCTCCGAGGAACGCTTCGGCGCCGCTCGACGTCCGACCGAACTCGCCCGTCTAGGCGCGTCGTTGGACGCGATACTGGACCGCATCCGCGCCGTCCTGCGCCATGAGCAGCAGCTGACCGGCGAGTTGTCACACGAACTTCGCACCCCGCTCAGCCGCATCATCGCCGAACTCGACTGGTGGCAGGCCCGCCCCCGCTCGGCCGCCGAAACCGAAGCCACCCACGAGGTGATCGCTGACGCCGCCCGGTCCATGCGCAGCATCTGCGACACCCTGCTCAACGACGCCCGCAAGGGCACGACCACCACCCCCGGAACGGCCGAGATCCTCCCGGCACTCCACCGACTCGCCGCATCCCTGGAGGCACCGGTCCATGTGACAGTCGACGCACGTAGCGACAGCGTCCCGCTGGAGGCCGGCGTCCAGGCCGCCCTCCTCGAACGCATCGTCAGCCCGCTCCTCGTCAACGCCGTCCGCTACGCCACCTCGCACGTCACCATCACCGCGAGCCGGGAGCCCGGCGGCGTACGCATCGACGTTGACGACGACGGTCCCGGGGTACCCGAGTCGTTCGCGGCGCAGCTCTTCCAGCCCGGCCGGCGGGCCGACCCCGACGACGGACGCGGCGGAGCGGGCCTCGGGCTGCCGCTCGCGCGACGCCTGGCCCGCTCCGTCGGCGGTGACGTGACGTACGACCCCGGTCACAAGCCCGGGGCGCGGTTCACCGTCAGGCTGCCCGCTGGGTGACGGCCTCCTGCTCGGCTGACTCCGGACTCGAGAGGGCGGTCCGGCGCTCCCGCACCTGGGCATACGCCATCAGGCCCACCAGGATGGCCAGCAGGACGGCCGATGAACCCGCGGTGCCGAGGTCGAGACCGCCCTTGGCGACCGGCTTGGTGAGGAAGTCACCTGCGGTCGCGCCCAGCGGGCGGGTCAGTACGAAGGCGAACCAGAACAGCAGCACGTTCGGCACCACGGGCACCTTCATCAGGACGAGAAGCATCGCGAGCATCCCGGAGACGAGCAGCGCGCCGCCCGCGTAGCCGAGGCCGGAGCTGTCGGAGAGGAAGTCGCCCATGGACGTGCCGAGGGTGTTGGAGACGAGAATCGCTGACCAGAAGAGGGCTTCGCCGCGGAAGGTGACGATGTCACGGATGACGAACGTCATCCCGGTCAGTTTCCACACCGCGAAGACGGCGATCAGGAGAGAGATCAGGATCGCGGCGCCGACGGGGTAGCCCAGGCCCAGGCCCTGCGGGCCCCAGCCCAGCGACGTGGCCCCGCCCGAGAGGAACTTGGCGCTGGCGTCGCGGTTCATGAAGTCGGACATCGTCGTACCGGCCATGCTGGTGGACAGGATGACCGTCCAGTAGAAGAACGGGTTGTAGCGGCGGGACCTGAGCTGGACCACCAAGGTCACCACGAAGATCAGGAACAGGGCGATCGTGGTGAGGAAGTAGCCGAGCTTCAGGGTCTGGGCGAACAGGTCACCGGCCGTCTCGCCCAGGGTCGTGGCGGCGATCTTCATGATCCAGAAGGCCAGGGTGACCTCAGAGCTTCTTCATCACCGACCTGGTCGTACTGGCGACATCCAGGTCGGTGAAAAGTTCTGACTTCTCCAAGAGGGAGTGCTCCTGTTCGTGCAGGGCGCGGGGCGCTCATCAAAGGGCGAGCACCCCGCGAGACGGTGGGGACAACCGCGCGCGGCGCGGCGGTTGCGTCGGTGTCCGACCCTGCCAGTGGTGATCTGAACGCATCCTGAACGCCGGCGCGACGCTTACGCCGTACGGGCGAGGCGCTCCGGCTCGGTGACGTCCTTGCGCGTCACCGCCAGGAACACCACCAGTCCGAGGATGACCGCGAGGAACAACACGCTGGTCACCACGGTGCCCAGGCCCAGGCCGCCGTCACCGGTCGGCTGGGAGAGGTAGTCGCCCATCGAGGCGCCGAGCGGGCGGGTCAGGACGTAGGCGATCCAGAAGCTCCACACGGCGTTCGCCCCGAGCGCGAAGCGCGCCACCGCGACCGCGGCGATCGCCAGGGCGAACAGGACCGCGGAGACCCAGTAGCCCAGCGCCATGCGCTCGGCGACCAGGTCACCGGCCGACGTGCCCAGCGCGAAGGTGAACAGGACCGCCAGCCAGTAGAAGGACTCCCGGCGCAGGGTGTCGATGCTGTGGATGGACAGCGTCCGCTCGCTGCGGTACCAGGCGACGAACACGACCGCCAGGAGGACCGCGAACACCGCGGTGGTGGTCTCCAGCGGTATGCCCATGTTGTCGGTCAGGTTGTCACTGACCAGGGTGCCGACGACGCTGATCAGGGCCACGGCCGTCCAGTACGCGCCGGGCCGGTAGGCGGTGGTACGGAACTGAACGACGAGAATCACCGCAAGCAGCACGCTCATCAGCAGCGACACACCGGTCAGGCCCAGTCCGGCCTTCTCGTTCAGCAGGTCGGCCGCGGTCTCGCCGACCGTCGTGCACAGCACCTTGATCACCCAGAAGTACACGGTGACTTCGGGCACCTTGTTCCAGCGCAGACGGTGGCCGGGGGCGTTCGGGGCGGACCCGTGGACCGCCGCTGTCTCAGAAGTCTCAGATGTCATGAGGCCCGACCGTGCCACCGGGAACCTGAACACATCCTGACTGCCGCGCGGCATCACCCGCCCCCGCCGGCCCGCGCGGGGAACATGTCTGCCATGCACAGCGACACGGCCCACCCGGTCATACCGGCACTCCGTCCCAGCCCAGCCCCCACGACGGAAGCGTGCTGCCATGACCATCCCCCACTCCCACGGCCGCACCTGTGCCGACCACGCGACGCACTGGCTGCGCCGCCGCCTCGGACGGGCCGTCGCGCTCGCGTATCTCGCCGCCGTGCTGCTGCCCGGCCCGGGCCGGTGGCTGCGCCACACGCATACCCTGGTGGGGACTGGACTCCCCCTGTACACGGCCTCGTTACTGCTCTCGCTGGTCCTGTTCTCGGCCGGACTACAGGTCCCCGTGCGAGCACTGGGACAGCTGCTGCGACGGCCCCGGGCCTGCTGGCAGGGCTGATCCTGCATCTCGCGGCGCCGCTGCTGATCATCCCGCTGGTGGCGTTCCTGCTGCGCCGCTCGCCGGATACCGACGGCGGCAGCGGTCTGGTCACCGCGATGATCCTTATCGTCGCGATGCCGGTGGCCGCGGGGGCGACGGTCTGGACCGGCAAGGGGCACGGTGACCAGCCGACCATGGTCGGTCTCGTCCTCGCCTCCACGCTGGTCAGTCCGCTCACGATCCCCGTGACGGTGGGCGCGCTGGCGCCGCTGCTCAGCGGCGGCTACCCGGACGCGCTGGGCCCGGCCAGGGACACGATGAACAGCGGTTTCGCCTTCGCGCAAGTCGTACTGCCATGCGCGGCGGGCCTCATGTGCCGTCTCGTCCTGCCGGCGCGCCTGCTGGACGGTGCGGGGCGCTGGGTCGTGCCCGTGGCGCTGGCCGGCTCGGCGGTCCTGACGTACGTGAACGCGAGCGGCGCCCTGGGTGCCCTCCTGGCCCATCCCCGTCCGCTGCTGCTGATCGCGGCACCGGTCGTGGCGGCGGTCGTCTGCGCGCCGTCCTTCGCGGTAGGACGCCTTGCGGCGCGCGTCCTGCGTCTGGACGCCCCGGCCGCCTCCTCTCTCACCCTCGCCTGCGGGATGAACAACAGCAGCGCGAGTGCGGTCCTGATCACCACGACCCTGCCCGACAAGCCGCACCTGCTGCTGCCGGTCCTCGCGTACGGGCTGTTGCAGAAGACGGCCGCGAACAGGGTCGTACGCATGACTCGCCCTCACCGCCCGCCCGGACCGCCCTGCCCCGCCTCGTCCTGAGGATCCCCATCGCCCCGGCGACCGTCCGACTCGTTTCGGTCTTCCGCCCCGTGTCCTCCTGCGGCCCGTACCGGGAGCAGCAGCGTGAACGTGGTCGGCGCGCGGTTCGCCAGGGAGAGCCGGCCCCCGAGGGAGACAGCGAGGTCGCGGGCGAGCGAGAGGCCGATGCCCGTGCCCGCCCCGCCTTCGGTGTGCCCGCGCTCGAACAGCCGCGCGGAGTCACCGTCTGCCGTGCCCTCGTCGGCGATGTCCAGGGCGAGGGCGTCGTCGAGGTCGCGGACCGTGACGCGCACGGTGCCGTGTCCGTGGACGCGGGCGTTGTCGAGCAGCACGCCGAGGATCTCGGCGACGGGCCCGCCCGGGACGCGTACGTCGTCCGGCACCTCGCCCGTATCGCACTCCAGGCGTCTTCCCTCGCGGGCGAACAGCCCGTGCCACCGCTCCTCGGTCTCCCGCAGCAGCCCCGTGACCGGCCGGTCTGGCGCGACCGGCTGAGGCAGCCCCGCGGAGCCGGACAGCCGAAGGACCTCCTCCACGGTGTGGTGCAGCCTGCGGGTGGCGGCCAGGGCCTCCTCCAGCACGGGACGGGTGTCGTCGTGTTCGAGTCCGGCTTCCAGGGTGAGCTGGAGGCCGGTCAGCGGGGTGCGCAGCTGGTGGGAGGCGTTGGCGGTGAAGTTGCGTTCGCGGAGCAGGAGTTCGGCCAGGCTGTGCAGCATCTCGTTGTGGGTGCGGGCGACCTGGTCGATTTCGCCGATGGCGCTGGGGGCGGCCCGCGCGGTCAGGTCGCCGCCGGTGACGGCTCGGCAGTGCCGTGAGAGGTCCTCCAGGGGTGCGGCAAGCGCCCGCGCCTGCCGGCGGGCGACGAGGACGGCCACGGTCAGCGCCAGCACGGCCACGCCGAGCAGGAGCGCCCAGCCGACGAGGATGCGGTCACGCACGTCCTGGACGGCGGAGGAGACGCGGACGACGCCGATGACCTGCTCGTCGTGGGAGACGGGGACGGCGGCGACGAGTTCACCGCCCCCTGTCGACCGGGTCACCGTGCCGGTCAGAGCGCGGCGGGCCGTGTCGTCGCCGATCCGGGGGCCGCTGCCCGCGCGCAGCCGCAGCTGCGGGTCGTACAGGCCCAGGCGCCCGCCGTCCGGAGGCGGCGGCAGCTCCACCGGGTCACCGGTCGCGTAGTCCGGACTCACGCGGACGGCGCCGGCCAGGGCCGCCCGCTCCAGGGCGTCCCGCTGGTCCGCGTACAGGGAGAACCTAATGGCGAGGGCCAGGGGGACGGCGAGGAGGACCATGGCGACCAGGACGGCGGTCAGGGCCACCCGCACCACGCGCTGTCTCATGCCCCCATGATGCGGGCCGCCGCCTGCCCGTACGGGACCCGCCGCACGCTTTTGCCGTCGTCTAACCCTCGCCGTGCGGGACGTTAACCGGCCGCCTTCTAGCGTCGGTGCCATGACCACCCGTCCGGCGCACGACTGCCCGGTCGGATCGGCAGAGCGTTCCCTAGGCGTCTTCCAGGAGGGCAGCAACGATGGCACGTGTACATACCTTCGGCGTCGTCGGGCTCGTGCTCGCCGCGGCGGTGACCGCCGGGTGTTCCGGGGCCACCTCCGGCTCCGGATCTAGCTCAAGTTCCAGCTCAAGTTCCGGTGCCGCTACCACCGCTGCTTCCACGGGTGGCTCCAGCAGTGGCTCGGGCAGCAGTCCGGCGCCCACCGAGTCCAATCCGCCCGGCGACATCCCCGACAACCAGGCATTCATCGCCTACCAGCCGTCCGGCGGTGCGTTCACCGCGTTCACGGTGAAGGTGCCCGAGGGCTGGGCCCGTACCAGCCAGGGCAGCACCACGGTCTTCACGGACAAACTCAACCGCGTCCAGATCTCCGCCGCTGCCACCTCGAACGCGCCCACCGTCGGCTCGGTCGCTCATCAGGTCGTGCCCCAACTGCGCGGCCACGTCTCGAAGTTCGCCAGTCCGAAGGTGTCCACGGTGACCCGGAAGGCCGGTACGGCCGTGCTGCTGACGTACCAGGGCGACTCCGCCAATGATCCGGTCACCGGCAAGGTCGTGCGTGACGCGTTCGAGCGGTACGCCTTCTACCGGCAGGGCCACGAGGTGGATCTCACCCTGTCCGGCCCGGTGAATGCCGACAACGTGGACCCGTGGCGCATCGTCAGTGACTCCTTCACCTGGAAGTGAGGGGTGAACACCATGCTGGTCCCACCGTCCGACGAAGCCCTTACCGCGCGGGAGCTGTACCGCTTCTTCCGGGCCGGTGAGGAGGAGACGCTCGCGCTGCGGGGGGTGTCCCTGCGGGTGCGGCGCGGTGAGACGGTCGCCGTGGTCGGGCCGTCCGGAGCCGGCAAATCCACCCTGCTGTCCTGCCTGGCCGGACTCGACGAACCCTCGGGCGGTGAGGTGCGCGTGGACGGCGTACGCATCAGCCACCGACCGGAGACCGAACGGGCCCGGCTGCGCGCCCACCACATCGGCGTCCTGCTGCAGACCAGCAACCTCGTCGCCCACCTCAGCGTGCGCGACAACGTCCGCCTGACGCACAGCGCCGTGCGTGGCCGGCCCTCCGCGTCCGTAGGAGACCTGCTGGCCGAGGTGGGGCTCGCGGGGCGGGCACACGCGCTGCCCCGACAGCTGTCCGGCGGCGAGCTGGCGCGCGCCGGGCTGGCCGTCGCGCTGGCCAACTCCCCGGCCGTCCTGCTGGCGGACGAACCGACCGGCGAACTCGACGGCGGCACCGAGCGCATGATCCTTCAGATGCTGCGCGACCGCGCCGCCCTGGGCTGCGCGGTGCTGATCGTCACCCACAGCGCCGAAGCCGTCCGGATCGCCGACCGGGTGATCGCTCTGGACGACGGCAGGGCCCACGAGACCACCACGTCCCAGGCCCGCACACAACAGCAGGAGGCCCACGATGCCGCCCCGTGATCACGCGATACCGGCCGGCAAGCCCGTGACGTCGTTGGACGAGGTGCTCGTCGACTGCCGCAACGCGGCTCTCACCTTCGGCCGGGGCGCGACCGCCGTGGTGGCGGTGCACGGGGCGAACCTGTGGGTTCGCTCCGCAGACCGGCTCGCCATCGTCGGCCCGTCCGGGTCGGGCAAGTCGTCGCTGCTGCATCTGCTGGCCGGGCTCGAGCAGACCACCAGCGGCACCGTCACCTGGCCCGCCCTGGACGGCCCGGGCGGCATCGGGATCGTCTTCCAGGGCGACAGCCTGATCGCCGCCCTCGACGTGGTCGAGAACACCGCGCTGCCGCTGGTCCTGGCCGGAGTGCCGGACGGCGAGGCGCATCGGTTGGCCGCCGAGGCCCTCGCCCTGGTGGACGCCGCCGATCTGGCCGAGCGGCTACCGGAGGAGATCTCCGGCGGGCAGGCACAGCGCGTCGCCGCCGCTCGCGTCCTGGCCCAGTCCCCTCGGCTGATCCTCGCCGACGAACCCACCGGCCGGCTCGACCACACCACCGGCGGGCACGTCCTGGACGCCCTGCTGACCGCGGCCGACCAGACAGGTGCGGCCCTCGTCGTCACCACCCACGACCCGGCCATCGCCGCGCGACTCACCACCCGACTGGCCATGCGCGGTGGCCGGCTGCTCACCGTGGACGAACCGCAGGAGGCGTCATGAACACCGCTTGGGCCGGCGGGCTGGCCCGCCACCGCGCCGGACGACTCCTGGCCGCCCTGGCCGGCATCGCCCTGGCCGTCGCCCTCGTCGCCGCGCTAGGTTCGTTCCTCACCGTGTCCAAGGCGACCATGACGCAGCGCGCCGTGCGCTCCGTCGCCGTGGACTGGCAGGTCGAGGTGCAGCCCGGCGCCGACCCGCAGGCGATGCTGTCCCTGGTGCGGAAGGCCCCCGGCATCCGCACCGCCGTCCCGGTCGGCTTCGCCCACAGCTCCGCGTTCACGGCCCAGGTCCAGGGCAGCACGCAGACCACCGGCCCCGGCATGGTGCTCGGCCTCCCCGACGGCTATCAGAAGCTGTTCCCCGGCGGGATCCGCCCGCTGACCGGCGGTACCAGCGGCGTGCTGCTGGCCCAGCAGACCGCCTCCAACCTGCATGTCGCCCCCGGCGACACCGTCGGCATCCGGCTTCCCGGAACGGGCGTACGCCAGGTCCGGGTGGCCGGCGTCGTCGACCTGCCGCAGGCCGACTCCCTGTTCCAGAAGGTCGGTGCCCCCACCCAGTCGCAGCCCACCGCGCCGCCCGACAACGTCGTTCTGCTCCCCTCCACCACCTTCACCTCGCTGACTGCCCAGGCGCCCGCCGCAGGCGTTACCACGCAAATCCATGCCGCACGCGACGCCAAGCTGCCCTCCGAGCCCGCCGCCGCGTTCAACACCGCGACCCGCGGTGCCCACAACCTGGAGGCCCGCGCCTCGGGCGCGGCGATCGTCGGGAACAACCTGGGTGCCGCCCTCGACTCCGCCCGCCAAGACGCCCTCTACGCACAGATCCTCTTCCTGTTCCTCGGTGTGCCCGGCGCACTCCTGGCCGCCGCACTGACCGCCGCGGTCGCCGCAGCCGGTGGTGAACGGCGCCGCCAGGAGCAGGCGTTGCTGCGGCTGCGCGGACTGCGGCCGGGCCGGATCGCCACCCTGTCCGGCATCGAGGCCGGGCTGGTGGGGGCCGGCGGCGCCGCCGCCGGACTCGGCATCGCCGCCCTGTTGGGCCGTCTCGCCTTCGGATCGGCCTCGTTCGGGACGAGCGCGGGCACCTGGATCCTCTGGTACGCCCTTGCCTTCGTGCTCGGCGCCGTCGTGGCCGCGGGCGCCGTCCTCGTCCCCGCACTGCGCGACCTGCGCGGCGTGACGGTCGCCGACACACGCAGGGCCGGGCGCCGTACAGGCTCCGTGTGGTGGATGCGCTACGGCGTGGACTTCGCCCTGCTGATCGGTTCCTGGCTCATCTTCCGCGCCTCGTCCGGCAACCAGTACGCCCTCGTCCTCGCCCCGGAGGGCGTGCCCAGCATCTCCGTGTCGTACTGGGCGTTTTTGGGCCCGGCCCTGCTGTGGATCGGCTCCGCGCTGCTGCTGTGGCGGCTCACGCTCCTCGCGCTCACCCACGGCCGCCGCGTCCTGGCCCGGCTCTCGCTCCCGCTCGCCAAGAACCTGGCAGGGACAACGGCCGCCGTCCTCTCCCGCCGCAGGCGGCCGCTGGCCCGCTCGGTGGTGCTGCTGGCACTCGCGGTGTCTTTCGCGATCTCCACGGCGACCTTCAACGCCACGTACAAGCAGCAGGCCGAGGTCGACGCGCGGCTCACCAACGGCGCCGACGTCACCGTGACCGAGCCGCCCGAAGCACGGACGCCGCCCGGCGCCGCCGCTTCCCTCAAGGTCTCCGGCGTACGTCATGTCGAGGCGCTCCAGCACCGATTCGCCTACGTCGGATCCGACCTCCAGGACCTCTACGGCGTACGCCCGGACACGATCACCTCCGCCACCTCCCTCCAGGACGCGTACTTCTCCGGAGGCACCGCCGGCACCCTCATGCGCAAGCTCGCGAAGCAGCCCGACGCGCTGCTGGTCAGCGCGGAGACCGTCACCGACTTCCAGCTCTCACCCGGCGACACGGTCAACCTGCGCATCCAGGACGCTCACACGAAGGCGCTGCGCACCGTGCCCTTCCACTACGTGGGCGTCGCCAAGGAGTTCCCGACCGCGCCGAAGGACAGCTTCTTCGTCGCCAACGCCTCCTACGTCGCCCAGGCCACAGGCAGCGACTCGGTCGGCGCCTTCCTCCTGGACACCGGCGGCACCCACCAAAAGCAGATCGCCGCCCACCTGCGCCGACAGCTCGGCACCAGTGCCACCGTCAGCGACCTCACCCAGACCCGCGGCACCGTCGGCAGCAGCCTGACTGCCGTCGACCTGGCGGGACTGACCCGGATCGAGCTGGCCTTCGCGGTGCTCCTGGCCGCCGGGGCCGGCGGACTGGTCCTCGCGCTCGGCCTCGCCGAACGCCGCCGCACCTTCGCCATCGCCACCGTGCTCGGCGCGACGCGACGGCAACTGCGCGGGATGGTCCTCACCGAGGCGATCCTCCTGACCGCGGGCGGTCTGGCCGGCGGCGCGCTCATCGGCTGGGCCCTCTCCGAGATGCTCGTCAAAGTCCTGACAGGCGTGTTCGACCCTCCGCCCGCCGACCTCGCCGTCCCGGGCGCCTATCTGGCGCTCACCGCGTTCGCCGCGACCGTGGCCGTACTGGCCGCCGCGCTGAATGGGGTACGCCGCGCCGCCCGACCCGCCGTCGAAGAACTCCGGGATCTGTGAATGCCCCGCCCGGCTCTACGCTGCCCAGCATGCGAACGCCCGCCGCACCGGACCGCAGCCGCTATCGCGTCCTCGTCGTCGAGGACGACGACACCATCGGCCGCCATCTGGAAACAGGACTGCGCAGCAACGGCTACACCCCGACGTGGAGCCGGACAGGCACGGGCGCCCTCACCGAGTCCGCGCAGACCCAGTACGACGTGCTGCTCCTGGACCTGGGACTGCCCGACATGGACGGTCTCGACATCGCCCGCACCCTGCGCGCCCGCCTCCCCGACCTGCTGATCATCATCCTCACCGCCCGCACGGACGACATCGACGTCATCGCCGGACTCGACGCCGGAGCCGACGACTACCTGGTCAAACCCTTCAGCCTGACCGTGCTGCTCGCCCGGCTCCGCGCCCATTTGCGCCGCCGGGCCATCGCCGCCCCGCCGCAGCAGCCGATCCGGCTCGGCGACCTCGTCCTCGACGTCACGGCCCGCCGGTGCACACTCCACGACCGTGAAGTCGATCTCCGCCCCAAGGAGTTCGAGCTGCTCGCCGTACTCGCCCGGCACGCCGGAGAGGCCGTGTCCCGCGAGGTGCTGATGGCTGAGGTCTGGGACGAGAACTGGTTCGGCCCCACCAAGACCCTCGACGTCACCATGGCCGGCCTGCGCCGCCGCCTGGCCGACGCTGCCAACGCATCCCCGATCCCTGCGGCGCTACCGCGGATCTCCACCCTGCGCGGGCACGGTTACCGCCTTGAGCCCCACGCGGTGCCGCCCGTCTGAGGCTGACGGCAGCGGCCTGGCCATCGCCCGGAGCGTCACCCACGCCACGGAGACATCGCCATGGAGTCGCAGGGCCCGGCAAGGGTGCGCCGTTCACGGTGCGCATCCCGCTGACGGCATCGGTCAGGCTCAGAGCACGAAACGCCGGGCCAACAGCCCCAGCACCAGCAGGCCGGGCACCAGAGGCAGGCAGCCGGTAACCGGACACCGCCGACACCGCCACGAATCCAGACGCGCCTGCCGCGGTGAGCGCAAGCGCCAGCGCCGCGTCCAGCGAACCCAGCCCGCCAGGGGTGGGCAGTAGCGCCGCCGCTCCACTCGCAACGAGGTACGCCAACAGCACCCGGGCGAAGGGGAAGCGGGACCCCGGAATCGACAGACGCGGGGCATGGGGTGAGGCCAGCAGCAGCACGGCGACCAGGCCGGCGCGCACGATGCCACCGGCAGCGGCCTTGACCGCGAGAGCGGTCGCCGAGCGCGCGGTGCCTGGGTCCGCCTCCGCGCCAAGGGCTGGCCGATTATTGGCAGGGACCGATATACAGGAGTCGGAAGTAGTGCCGGAACAGAACCCGGCTAGCCACTCTGCCGAACTGAGGGTCTGGCGGCACCAGAAGGGCGGCGCTGGTCGGGCTGCTGGGCCTCTACATGGCGTACCGGAGCAGGAACGGAACCTGCCAGGCGATGACGATGTCGGCCGTTTGCCGGGCGGCGCCCCCCGGGGACGCCCAGTGAGGCGCTGCCCGTCCTTGATCAGCCGTCTTGGCCCTGCGGTCCGACGAACTGCATGGAGAGGTGGGCCGGATCGCTCAGCGGCTCAGGCAGACGCCAGCTTCCGGATGCGCGGATGGTTCTCCAACGCCCACCGCACGGTCTTCGGTGGGCGTCCGAGCAGGGTTTCCAGCTGGTCGGTGACGCCGCGGTATCCGCCGCCGCCCATCAGCCGGGTCAGAGTCTTCAGGTGCTCCGCGGTGTGTGGGAGCGCGCCCAGGACGGTGTCGACGTAGGTCTCGTTCCAGGTTTCGACGTCTTCGGGAACGTAAGTGACCTGGCGTCCCAGCGCGGCCGCGTAGTCCTCCGCGAACCCGTGCATGTCCTTCAGCTCCGGGCCGTTGAGGTCATAGGACTTCGAGATGTGCGGAGCCGGGTCCGCCAGGATCTTCACGCACAGCTCCGCCACGTCGTAACCCGCGATGGGCGCGAGCCGGTGGTGGCCGAAGGGCAGGCGCAGTTCACCGTTGGCCAGCGGCTCCAGCGCCAGCCAGGTCATCAGGGGGTTCTCGACGAACATGGCCGCCCGTATGTTGACGGTCGGGAGGCCGGACCAGTCCAGCACCTGCTCGGCGACCCAGTGGGCGCGCTGCTGCGGCGACCAGTTGGCGACGAGTCCGCCGAGCCACGCACGCCGCTCTTCCTCCGGCGCGGTCATCTTCTCGAACGTCATGAACGACTGCTCGTACTCGGAGATGTTGACGAAGACCTCGATGTCGCCCTGGGCCCGTGCCGCGGCGGCCATCAGGCTGACGGCGTCGGTGTAGTACGGCGACAGGCTCATGCTGAAGTAGATGCGGCGGACGCCCTTCAGTGCGGCGCTCACGTCGGCGATGGTGAGCAGGTCACCGACGAAGACCTCGGCCCCGGCCTGGCGGAGCGCGTGCGCACGTTCGTCGTCCTGGCGCACGAACGCGCGCACCGGGTGCCCTTGTTCGAGCAGCATGTCGACCGTCGTTCGGCTCACACCGCCGACTTCGCCGGCGGCACCGGTGATCAGGATGGGGTTGCGCTCTGACATCAATGTGTCCTCTGTCTGGTGGGGGGAGTCAGCTGTTGAGAAAGCCACGAGGCGGGTGCCGCGTAACGTCATCGAGGCGCGGAGCCGTCGATGCGGGTGAGGAAGTCGAGGAGTGCGGCGTTGACCTCGACGGGACGCTCCTGCTGTGTCCAGTGGCCGCAGCCCGGCAGCACCACCGGGCCCTGCAACTGAGGCGCGACAGCGCTCAGCGGGTTGCCCGGGCCGCCCTGGCCACGGAAGATCTCGCTCAGCGAGGGACCCCCGTCCGGGCCGCGCAATGAGGTGACCATGTCGCGGTCTCCCACGACGTACAGCGCGGGGACGTCGATTCCGCGCCCCCGGAACGGCGCGAGCAGTTCGTTGTTGCGTTCGATGTTCCGGTACCAGTTGAAGGCTCCGGTGAACGCCCGCTCGCCGTGCAGGGCGAAGTCCTCGGCGTACGCCTGGATGTCCTCCTCCGTCAGCCAGGCCGGAAGAGCGGGCGATTCCGGCATGATGTCCAGGAGGCCCAGACCGTCGGGTATGACCAACGGGCTTGGTTCCCGGCCGAGCGGATTGTCGCCCGAGGCACCGACCAGGAAGCGGCGGAAGGAGTTCGGGATGTCCTTGGCGAACTCCGCGTCGGCAACTCCCGGCTGCTGGAAGTAGACCTGGTAGAAGCCCTCGCCGTACTGAGTGCGGGTGATCGAGGGCGGGACCATCCCGCCGGGCAGAATGGGCGGAATGCTGAGCCCGGCCACCGCGCGGACCTTGTCCGGCCGCAGCATCGCCGTGGTCCAGGCGACGGGTGCACCCCAGTCATGACCCACGACGACCGCCTGCTCCTCCCCCAGCTCCTCGATCAGGCCGATCACGTCGCCGACGAGGTGGAGCAGGGTGTACGACGCCACGTCCGGCGGCTGCTCGCTACGGGCGTAGCCGCGCTGGTCAGGGGCGACGACCCGGTATCCGGCCGCCGCCAGCGCCCCGAACTGGTGGCGCCAGGAGTACCAGCTCTCCGGCCAGCCGTGCAGCAGCAGGACCAGCGGCCCCTGCCCCTGCTCGGCGATGTGCAGCCTGACCCCGTTCACGTCAACGAAACGGTGAGTGAGCGAACCTTCCACAGCAACCTCCTTGAATGCGTGCTAATGCTTCAGCTGGGCGTACATGTCTTCCAGGTCGGCAGACAGCTGCGACTTGACCCAGCGGGTGATGTCGTCGGCCAGCACCTCGTGCGCTCCCGCCTCGATGCCGTCGAGTGCGGCCACGGCGATGTCGCGGGGGTCGGCCTTGGGCGCGTCGACGCCCGAGGTCATTTCCGTGTCCACGTAGGCCATGTGGAGCCCGGTCACCGCGATGCCGCGCGGCTGCAACTCCAGGCGCAGGGAGTTGGTCTGCGACCACAGGGCGGCCTTGGAGGCGCCGTAGGGCGTGCCGTCCGCCAGCCAGGACAGAGCGGAGTGGGCGTTGAGGATGTGGCCCCCACCGTTGCGCTCGATGACCGGCACGAAGGCCCGGGTGACCAGCAGCGGCCCGTAGAAGTTGGTCTCCAGATCCCGGCGCACGTCCTCCATCGGGGAGTCGAGGTACGAAGCGCGGACGGAGGCGCCGGCGTTGTTGATCAGAATGGTGACGTCCTGGGCCTGCTCGGCGGCCGCCGCCACAGATGCCGGGTCAGTGGCCTCCAGCGCCAGCGGAACGGCATCGGGGTGAGTCACCGTGCGCGGGTCACGGGCCGTGGCGTAGACCTTGCCGGCCCCGCGCGCATAGAGCGCCTCGACCAGCATCTTGCCGATGCCGCGGCTGCCTCCGGTGACGAAGACGCTGGCGCCCTTGATTGCTGTCATGACTACCTCCACGAAGATGAAAACCGATCGGTTTCACTACCGTAAACCGATCGGTTTCGTCATGCAAGTCGGGTTGAGGAAGGTGACTGCGGCGCGCGGTATCGAGGGGGGCCGGGCGGCGCTCAGGCTTCAAGGGCTGGCCAGCCGCGTGTCCATCGGTGAAATCGGTACTCGCCGGGCGCAGGCCGGTGGGGCCGCGAGCCTGCCAGCAGGGATCGACGTGGCCTGGCTGGACCTCAGGTGGGGTTCAGCGGAGTGACGCGAGGAGTGGCGTTCCCGTACGGCTCGGTGTCGCCGACATGCTCGGCCGCGCGTTCCGAGTCGGCGGCCAAGGGCGGTCAACTGCCGGCGGCGCAAGGACAGCCCAGGTACGGCAGGCAGGTTGGCGAGGCTCGCAACGACAGGGAAGGCAGGCCCGACGGCCCCGGCGACCTCTGTGGCGACGCGACCTCGCGACGAAAGACCCAGTCCCCGGGGGCTGGCGCGCGGCCCCATCGGACGGATCGCGCATTCTGCGACTTCCCTCCGATTGCAGGGAAGCAGGGGCTGAGGCCATGGGTGCTCCTCCGGCTGCCGGAGTCGGGCATCAATCCGAAAGAGCGCTTCGGTCGCCGATCCTGCTCGAAGATAGGGCGGATCAGTGCATGTCTGCGGCATCGAGCAGGGTGGTCAGGGTGGGCACGATGAGCCCGGTCAGATTGTCGGCGCCGATCCCCGCTCGGGCGCTGGCGCCGTCGAAGACCAGGATGAGCTGCCGGGCCAGCAGGTCGGGATCGCTTGCCCCACCCCGTTCGGCCTCGGAACGGAAAAAGGCCATCAGGTCCGCTTTGATCTGGTAGGCCACCCGGCTCGCGGGGTGGGCCTGATCCTTGAGCTCGATCTGCACAGCCAGGTACCGGCAGCCTTGGAAGTCGGGCGCACCCGCCTGCGACTCCACCCGCTCGAAGACGTACAGGATCCGCTCGCGGGGGGAACGGCCATCGTCCGCCGGGGGCAGGGCCTTCGCCACGAAGGCAGCGGAACGCTCCTTCAGGCTCGCCGCCAGCAGTTCATCCTTGCTCTCGAACAACTGGTACATGGAGCGCTTCGACACCCCCGCTGCCTTGCACAGCGCCTCGACGCCGATGCCGACGCCGTCGCGGTAGGTGAGCGCGGCCGCGGCCTCCAGCAGCCGCTCCCGGGGACTTTGCTTCACTTCGGTAGTCATACCGCGAGGTTAACTCGAATCGGACGAAAAAGAAACCGATCGGTTTCCGTGGAGTGTCGGGGGACACTCCCGCCGCCGGTCGGACGCGTACAGGCCGCTCAGAGGCTCGGCGACGGTCTTGGGGGAGAGACCGTCGCCGAGCCCTGATGGTGCACGCGCCTCTCGTCCCCACGGGGTGACGCACACCGGGGCCACTCCGAGTGATGGCCCCGTCCTGGGTGAGCCGCGTTCCGCTACGCCGGGGCAGCGGTCTTCGCGGGCTCCGTCTCGGCGGGGATGCGGTGCAGCCCCTTGCGGTCGTACCAGCCCGTCATGCCGAAGCCGAAGAGGGCGGCTGCCGTGAGGCCGACGGCCATCATGACCCAGCCCCGGGTCAGGCCGGCGTCGGCCTGGGCGTCGTAGTAGAGGATCGAGCGGATGCCGCCGGTGATCTGCCGCAGCGGTTCGAACTCCGCCAGGAAGCGGTAGAAGCCGGGCAGCGCCTGAAGCGGCGTGGTGGCGCCGGCCGTCGGCACCGCCATCCCGATGAAGACCAGCGTGACCACCAGCATGCCGGGCGTGCCGAAGACGGCAAGGAGGGTGAGCGCACCGATCCCGGAGACCGCGATGGCGCACACCGAGAACAGCCACAGCAGCGGTAGGTGGGCGGCGTCCATGCCCATGAGGCCGATCGCGCCCACCATGACCAAGGTTCCCATCAGCAAGGACAGCCCGGCCATGAGAGTGCTGCTGATGGCGAGGGTCTGCACCCGGGTCGCCCGGATCAGCGGGCGGTGCAGGCGCAGTGGGCCCATGTCGTTGTGGGTGTAGCCCAGAGCGTGGTCGACCTGGCCGCTGATGACGTTGGCGGAAAGCATGCCGACGACCACCAGGACCAGCGCGTAGTAGAACGCCGTCAGGCCCAGACCGCTGTGCGAGTCGAGCGGATGGCCGTCCTCGACGGCGACGGCGGCCGGGTCGGCCAGCAGGACGCGTGCCGCGGCGGGTAGCTTCGCCTGTCCGGTCCCGCCTTGGGGCGTGAGCTCCTTGCCCACCTGGAGCGAGGCGTTTTCGGCCGCCTGTGTCGTCGCAGTCCGGGCCAGGCTGGATCCCACGCTGCCGGCGGACTGGTTGGTCAGCACCGTCAGCGTCGGACGGGTCGGGACCCCGGTAGTCGCGGCACCGGTGAGTGCGGTGGTGGCGGAGGTGAAGTCGGCGGGGACGACGAGCGCGCCGTACAGCTTGCCCTTGCCGAGTTCCTCCTTCATCTCCTTCTCGTCCATCACCTTCCAGTCGATCTTGCCCCCGCTCGCGGTGGACTTCTTGATCGACTCGGTGATCCGAGCCCCCAGGTTGACCTGCTCGCCGCCGACAGCGGCCCCCTTGTCGGCGTTGACCAGGCCGACGGGCAGATTCTTCATGTGATCGACGGGATCGATGTTGGCCCCGACGTAGAACACGGTGAACAGCAGCGCGAGGACGCCCGTGATGACGCCGTTGGCGATCCACAGGGGTTTGGCACGCAGGACGCGGAACGGGTGAATCCCACTCATGACTTACTCCGGTCTCGGACAACACGCTCATATCCGGAGAAGGGCGGACAGCTTCATTGCGGTCCGGTGACCCTCGGAACGCTCAACCTCGGCGCACACGGCCGTCGACGCGGAACCGGGGATACAGCACCCCGCCGGGACTCCGGCTGATGAAACCGGTCGGTTTCAAGTCCATCGTAAACCGATCAGTTTACAAACTCCAAGTCCAGGCGTCGCGACGGCAGCGAGGACCGAAGAGCCTCGGGTGAAGGCGCTTCGGCCTCTCGGGAGGGTTCAGCCCGTGGCGACGGGGACCCGCTCGCCGGCGGTGTCGTCGGCCGGCATGTCGGTCTCCTTGATGCCGAACCGGTCGTAGAAGCGGGCGAGTGGGCCCGGAGCCCACCAGGCCGCTCTGCCCAACAGCCTCATGACGGCCGTTCCCAGCAGGATGCGCACCACCAGCACGTCCACCAGGACCGCGAACACCATGCCGACACCGAAGAGCTTGATGGTCAGCACATCGCTCATCCCGATCGCCGCGAGCGGCACGCACATCAGCAGCGCCGCGCTCACGACCAGGCGGCCGATGGACTGCAGCCCGCTCGCCACGGCTTCCGTGCTGTCACCTGACTTGTCGTACTGCTCCCGCATCCGGGACACCAGGAACACCTCGTAGTCCATGGAGAGTCCGAAGATCAGCGCGAAAAGCATGATCGGCATGTTGGGCTCGATGTTGCCCGTCGGATCGAAGCCGAGCAGGTTGTGCAGATGGCCGTCCTGGAAGATCCAGACCAGGACGCCGAAGGTCGCGGTCAGCGACAGCATGTTCATCGCGATGGCCTTCAGCGGCAGCAGCACTGAGCCGAACGCGAGGAACAGCAGGAGGTACGTCATCACCGCGATGTAGAGCAGCATCCACGGCAGGGTCTCGCCCAGTGCGTCCAGGGTGTCGTCGTAGACCGCCGACTCGCCGCCGAAGTACGCGCGGGCGCCCGGCGGTTCGGGGACGTCCTTGAGCCGGTTCACCAGGTCGCGCGCGTGGGGCGAGATGGGATTGCCGTCGTAGGTGACCGACACCCGGGCCGTGGTGCCCTCGACTCCGGTGATCCGGGCGCTCGTGGCGCCCTCGGTGGCGCCGAGCCGCTCGGCGTACGCCTTCAGCGCCGCGCCCTGGTCCTTCGAGGTGCCGTCGGACTTCAGCACGAGCAGGGAGTCGATGGACTTCACCGCGTCGCCGTCGAAGTCGTGCTCCATGGCGTCGAAGACCTGGCGGCCCTCGGAACTGCTCCGCAGTTGCTGCGCGTTGATGGAACCGAACTCGATCTTCGAGAACGGCAGGGCGAGCGTCAGCAGCAGGCCCGCCGCGCCCACCACCACAACCCGCCGCCGCCGCATCAGGCCGTGCCCGAACCGGTACCAGGCACCCTCCCCTGCCGCCGTCGGCCGCCCTGCCTTCTTGCGGCGCAGCGGGAAGGCGTTGACCTTCGGTCCCATGACGGCGAGCAGGGCGGGCAGCGCGACCAGTGAGAAGAGCACCGCCAGCAGGACCGCGGCCACACCGCCGTACGACATCGACTTCAGGAACGTCGACGGGAAGAGGGTCAGGCCGGCCAGCGCCGCCGCGACCGTGGTGCCGGAGACCATCACGGTGCGCCCGGCCGTGGCGAGGGTGCGCCCGATCGCCGCTTCGCCGGTGTAGCCGGCCGCCAGTTCCTCGCGGTAGCGGCTGACGATCAGCAGGCCGTAGTCGATGGCGACCGCGAGACCCAGGATGGTGACCAGGCTCATGGAGAACACGGACACGTCGGTGATGTTGGCGATGGTCCGCAGGACGGCCATCGAACCGAGGATGGAGAGCACGCCGACGAGCAGCGGGAGGAAGGCCGCGGTGAGACCGCCGAACACGACCAGCAGGAGCAGGAAGAGCACGGGGGCCGAGATGATTTCCGCGATTCTCAGGTCGTGTTCGATCTTCTCACTGGCCTGGTGGCCGGTGGGCACCGTTCCGCCCTGCAGCGTCTGAAGGCCGGGTGCCGGGATCTTGTCCTTGACCGCCTCGTACGCGTCCTCCTTGGCCTTCTCGCTGCTGCCGTGGAGGTTCAGGGCAACGTAGGTGGCGTGCCGGTCGTGGCTGACCTGCGTCGGCATCCTGGTCGTCCAGAAGTCCAGGTAGCCGGTCACCTCCGACTTCGGCAGGGACGCCAACTGCTGGACGACCGCCTGCTGAAAGGACGGGTCGTCGACGGTGCGGTCCTCGTCCCGGTAGACGATCACCGCGTCGGGTGTCCGCTGCGGGAACGCCTTCTCGGCGATCTTGGCAGCGCGCACGCTGTCCGAGCCGGGGTCCTGGAAGCCGAGCGGTGTCAGCGAGCCGAAGACTCCGGCACCGTAGGCCCCGGACAGGACGGCGAACAGCAGGGTCAGTATCAGCACCGGCTTTCGCCTGCGGTACAGCAGACGCCCAAACCCCTCAAACATGACTTCTCCTAGATCGTTAGCCGGCGCCGGGCAGGACCGTCCGAAAGTCGGCGCCAAACGAACCGTAACAGTGTTTTTATTGCTCGACGCAACGCGGTTGCACACCTCTCATCCGGAGAGGGGTCGAGCGACCCTGCCCTGAACTGCCGATATGCAAGAGGATCTCGTTCGGAAGTGGCGGGTCCTGACGTGGGGCGCAGCGGACGACAGCAAGCCAAGGCGATACCGAGAAGCATTCGTAACGGCGTTGCAATACGATGGCGCCATGGCCAGGCTCAAGACACATGACGAAGCACTCCGGCTCCGGCTCCTGCACCGCGCGGCCGCCACGGTCTTCGACCGCGGCACGGCCGCGCTGAGCCTGCGACAGCTCGCTGCGGACGTGAAGACCTCGACCACGGCGGTCTACTCACTGTTCGGCAACAAGGCGGGTCTGCTCAGGAGCCTGTACGAGGAGGCCGCGCGGCTCTTCGCCGCACGCCTGGCAGCCATCCGTCCCACGGACGACCCGGCCGGCGACGTGATCCGACTTGGGCTCGTCTATCGCGAATACGCCATCGCCAACCCGCATCTCTACGCGATCCTCTTCTCCGACCGCAGCGTTCAGTGCCCGTCCGAGTCGGAGCCGGAGAGGCCGCGTGAGGCCATCGAGACCTACCGGCCCCTCGTCGACGCCGTGCGGCGCGGACAGCAGGCAGGGCAGTTCGGTTCGGAGTCCGACCCGGAGGTCATCGCGCTGTCGGTCTGGGGAACGGCCCATGGCCTGGTGTCCCTGGTGCTGTCGGGGAACGAGCCGCCCGGGCTCGCGGTCGCCGACTGCTATGAGCGGGCCCTGGGGGTATTGGTAGCGGGGTGGCGAGTGAGCGAGGGGGAGGTTCAGGGGTTCGCGGACGTGCCGTGAGCCCGGAGCCGGTACCGCTCCGAGCCTGAACGTACGGTTCAGCGCGACTCTTTCGGGTCGCGTCCCTCGAGGTGGGACCTACGACCAGAACGGCTTCTCCGGCCACCCCGATCACATCCAGGCGAACCGGATCACGATGGCAGCGCTCTGTCGCTGACCGGGATGACGTCGAAGGTGTACTGGACGACGGCGCCGCGCTCGATGATGAAGAAGTTCGGGCAGATCATGCGCGATTTGGGCGCGGACCGGGAGGAGCCGGGTCCGTCCGAGGCCGGAGAGGGGCCCGAAACCGGCCTGCCCGACCAGGAAATCACCACGTGGGTGGACACCACTGAGTTCGGCAGCCAGAAGTTCGACGCGCTGGCCGCGCACGCCAGCCAGGGTCAGAACATCTTCTTCCTGCGGAGGAGCAAGGAGAGGTTCACTCAGCTCATGAGCGTGGAGACGTCCGTCCGGGTCCTCGACACCACCGGCGCGCCCCCGCCCGAGAACGACCTCTTCGCCGGCCTGCGCTGAGCTCCAGTCACCGACCGTCCTTCGGACACACGGAGAACCGCAGCCTGCACACGCCGCACCCCGAGCGACGTTGTCGGAGCCTTCTTCAAGGCGGACGACGCGCGTGCTGTCCTCGTTGAAGGCCAGGCCCCTCGGCGCCGGCCACACCGCGAGCTGCTGCTTGACCTGTCGGGCCCGTCCGCACAAAGCCATCAGATGGTCGGCATAACGGATCGCCACCGGGTGCCCGGCTCAAACCTACCGGCCTGCCTCATCCCATCAGGAAGGTATGGGCCCCCGGCTGCTTCATCCAGCCCATGCGGGGCGACGTTCAACAGCGTCGAGCTGACACCCCGCCTTGTGGAGCCCTCTCCTCCGACCAGGCGGCCGCCTGACGCGGGCCGGAGAGGTCACACGAGCCTGACCGGCCCGGCGTCGATCGGCAGGCGGACCAGGAGATAGGGCTTGCGGCGCAGGTCCTTGCCCTCGTGGAAGGGCGAGAGCCGGTTGAGCTGGTTGGCGATGGCGTACAGGTGCCGGTCCGAGGCGACGGACAGGGTGTCGACCCAGAGCAGATCGCGTCCCTGGGCGAGGGTCCGGTAGGTGCCGTTCGGGCTCCTGCGCCAGATCGCGTTGTGTTCGAGGTCGCCGCCGTAGAGCCGTCCCTTGTCGTCGCTCTCCAGGCCGTCGGCCATCGGCTTGAACCCCAGGTCCTCGACCGTCGCCGCCACCTCGGCGTCCGTGGCGTCCGGGTTGGCGAGGGCGTCGGTGGACACGCTGTGCAGCCGGCGGCTGGACAGCGGGCAGTAGTAGAGGCGCGTGCCGTCGGCGCTGAGAGCGATGCCGTCGGAGCCGGTCTCGTAGTACGTGGGCTCGCCGCCCGCGGGGCGGACCATGAAGGGCTCACCATCGATGACCGGAAGGAACCGCTCGTCCGGGAGTGCCGAGGGGTGCCCGGTCAGTCGCCGCCAGGAGCGGCCCGTGGCGAGGTCGACCACGACAATGCCGTTGGAGCCGCCCGAGTCGGTGATGAACGCCGTGCCTTCGGCGCCGCGCCGCAGGTCGAAGCGCACGTCGTTGAGGTAGCTGTTCGCCGGCACCACCTCGGGCGGGAAGAGGATCTTCCGTACGATCCGGTCCGTGCGCAGGTCGACCGCCACGAGCTTGGGACCGCCGTAGGAGGACCCGGCGAACCCCGGGCTTCCGGTGTCGAGAATCCACAGCCGGTCGGCCCCATCGACGACGACGCTCTGCACCGACTGGAAGTGCCCGGCCAGGTCTGAGGCGTCCTGACGGTTCACCTCGGCGTCGGGGTAGGCCACCGGCTTCCCGCCGCGCAGTTCGGCGACGGTGAACGGAACGTCGTCGCCCCAGCGGGGAAAGTTGACGAAGATCCGGCCTCGGCGCGAGACGGTGACACCCGTCGGCATCGCACCCCAGAAGCGGGCAACGACCGCGTAGTGAACGGCTGTTGAACCGGAGGGGGAGGAGGAGTAGGCGTAGGCGTAGGCGGGCCCGGCGAGTTGGGTGGCGGCCAGCGAAGCGGTGGTCGCCGCAAGGAACGTACGTCGGTTCATCGAAGCGTCTCCTGGAGGTCAACTTGCTGGAAGGCGCGGCGAGTTGCCGCATCACCTCGGCGCGTGGGGGAATTGGCCGGACGTCTGCCGTGGCCGGTGGAGGACGGTGCCTCCAGCAGCCGCTCTCGGGGAGTCGGCTTCGCCCGCCTGGTCAGGGCGAGCCGGAGTCCACCTGGACGGCAGGTACCTCGTACGTTCCTGCGACCTGAAGTCGTCCGCCGAGGACATCGCCTGCGGCTGCCGCCAACTCCTGGAAGGGGAACGGGGTCAAACGGCCGGTGGATCTGGTGCTCTCAGGGCTGCCGGGCTGCCGGGCGGGTCTTCGCGACCATGCTGCGGTCCCCCGAGGAGACCATCGCGTGAATGGGTACGGTGCTGACGCTCATGAGCGTCGCAAGGCCCCGGCGGCCCTGCTGGCGGGCGAGCGCCGGACCCATGAGGTGCATCAGGGCGGTGAGGGCCGGCATCGGACGCCCGAAGAGCGTGATTTCCGTGATGCGTGCTTGGTTGTCGAGCCGCAGCATCTGCACCTCCTCGAACGACTGGGAACCCACCCGCGCCCGGTAGACCAGGGCGTAGGTGTCGCCCTCGCCGGTCTGGGTGTGGTAATGGACGTCCTTGACCGCCGCGAACGCCGAGGTCAGGAAGTCACGCAGCTGGTCAGATCCCTCGAAGCGGAACTGGTCGGTGAGAGGCGAGCTGAGCACGACGTCCGGGCTCAGGCACGCGACCGCGGCGTCGACATCACCGCGTTCCTCGGCGGAGCGCCAGCGCGCGATGGTAGTAGCGGCGGAGTCCAGGGTCTCGGACACGGGTCTCTCCCGGTATCAACGGCACGAACGGGTTTGTGGGTCGCGGGATGCGCGGGTGGCAGATGTCAGCCGGTGAGCTTGTTCATGCTGCGGATCTGCTTGTCCAGGACCCAGGCGGGAACGAAGCGGAGCATGCGCGCGCGTCCGGCCATCGGGCCAGCGGCGTAGCGCAGTTTCGGCTTGGTGTCGGTGGCTGCCGTGACGATCGCCTTGGCGACCACGGCGGGGTCGTCGCCGGCCTTGATCGCCTCCGTCATCAGGCGGTCGAAGACGTGCCGCTGGTCGGCGTAGGTCTGCAGGGGGCTGTCGGGCTTGGCGCTGTTGGCCTCGAATCCGGTGTTGGTGTAGGCGGGTTCGACCAGGAGCGAGCGAACCCCGTACTGGCGGACCTCGTGGTCCAGGGACTGCGAGTAGCCCTCGATCGCGTGCTTGGACGCGCCGTAGACGGCCATGTAGGGAGCGGGGATGAAGCCCTGCACGGACGAGAGGTTGATGATGCGTCCGCGCCCCCGGGCACGCATGTGCGGCAGGACCTCCTTGACCATGCGCATGACCCCGAAGACGTTGATGTCGAAGACGCCCTGGGCCTGCGCGAGTGAGGTTTCCTCGACCGCGCCGATCGAGCCGACGCCGGCGTTGTTGACCAGGACGTCGATCCGCCCGAACCGCTCGATCACCTGCTGGACCACGGCGGTGACCAACTTGTCACTGACCACGTCGAGGTCGAAGAACGTCACACCCTGGAGCGGGGTGACGCGTGAGGTGTCGCGGCCCGTGCCGGCCACCTCGAAACCCGCCGCGACCAGCGCGAGCGCGGTCTGCTTGCCGATACCGGAGGACGCACCCGTCACCAGGGCCACCGGCCGATTTGTCGTCATCATGCACTCCCGAAGCCATCTGGGAAACCGGCCGGTTTCCCCTTGACCTCACTGTAAACCGATCGGTTTCCACTGCGCAAGCTCAAGCACGGAACTGATCCCGGGCCGCGTCGCCGGCCGGCTTCAAGTCGAGCTGACCGACGCCCGCCGGCATGGCGGCGCGCGCCGGATGAGCAGGCGGGAGAGACGCGACAGCACCATCAGCGCGCTGCGATCGCGAGTTCGGGCCCAAGGGCTGCTACGGCATTTCCGCCGAGGCGATTGCCAGGCAGGCCGGTGCCACGCAGCCGTACCTCTTCCGACTCTTCCCGGGCGAGAAGGCGACCGCCGCCACCTTGACGCGGAGCACGGAAGAACGCCCTCCTGGCGTTCGACAGATGGCCAAGGACGGGCGGCACGAGCGGGCCTCACATGCCATGAGCAGCTCAATGGGGATCGGATACGTGCGGCTGGTCTCGGCACACCCCGAAAACGCTGCAGATGCAGGTACGGGGATGTCTGGTCGCGGCAGCCGCCAGGCACACCAAGCAGCAGAAGCCCTCGGCGGCGTCGGGTGGGACAGGCGCGAGCCCGATGCCGTCGACGATAATCACCAGCTGGGCGCAGTGCTCGATTCTGGCGAATGCGTCCACCGCGCGAATGGACAGTGACTGCGGTCGAGGACGCAGGCACCTAGCGGGTTTGGGCAGCTGCGGGCGCCCAGCGATAGCGGCAGGGCCTGTCTGGTGAGCAGGGGGTGTGGGCTGCCGTCTGGTGCAGAAGCTCCTGAGGGAATCCGGCCTGCCTGATCAGAGCTGATCGCTGATGGCTCGGTAGGCCGCGATGTACAGGGTGTGGCACAGGTCGATCAGTTCTTCGACGGTGGCCTTCTGGTGGCCGAGCGTCCAGTCCACGAGCAGTTCGTTGACTCCGCCGACCAGACTCATCGCGGTCATGGCGAGCCGGCTGGAGGAGGCTTCCGGGTCAGATAGCGGTCCGACGACGGCGGCGACCATCGCGGCGAATTCGTGCAAGACGTCACGGCGCCGCACTTCGAGGCGGGGGCTGGCGCCCACGACCTCGATGAGCACCAGGCGGGCCTTGCGTGCGTCGCCGGCCAGTGTGCGGATGAAGACCTCGAGTCCGGCGCGCAACTGGGCGTCGACATCGGGTGCGGCAGCGGCTGCGGCCTGCGCGGTCTCGGCGATGATCGTAGTGATCAGCTCGTCGTAGACCCCGGCGAGAAGGTCTTCGCGGTCGCGGAACGACTCGTAGAAGTAGCGCTCGGTCAGTCCGGCGTGCGAGCACACCTGCTTGACGGAGGCCGAGGCATATCCGGCTGTGCCGAACAGGTCGAGGCCCGCCTGGATGAGGCGGGTGCGGCGCTCCTGCTGTCGCTGCGCCGCGTCGCGTCCGCCGTAGCGCCGCCCGGCGGTCTGTGTGCCGGTCATTTCTCCCCTTCGCAGAGGTGTTGACACCGGTGTGCTCCGAACTGACACTCTAGCTTGTCAGTTCATCTGACATGGTGTCGTGTCAGACGAGCGCGAGGTCCGCCGGCCGCTCGGCGCTCATGCTCAGGGCAAGAAAGGGGCTCGACCGTGGCAGCACCGCCCAAACACCCGAATACGTCCAGCCGGAGAGACCACGACAAGCTCGCCCGCACACAACCGCTGACCGGCCGAGTGATCGCGGTCACCGGGGCGGGCCGCGGAATCGGGCGTGCCGTCGCAGCCCGGCTCGCCGCGGCCGGAGCCGCCGTGGCGATCGGCGATCTCGACACGCGGCTCGCCACGGAGGCGGCCGGTGCCCTCAGCACGCGTCCCGGTGGCCGGCTGCTCGGGCTGCCTCTCGACGTCACCGATACACCTTCCTTCGAAGACTTCCTGCGCACCGTCGAGACCCGGCTGGGACCGATCGACGTACTCATCAACAACGCCGGAATCATGTGGGTGGGCCCCTTCGCGGAAGAACCGGAGGAAGCCGCCCTGCGCCAGTTCGACGTCAACGTCCACGGCGTACTGCGCGGGATGAAACTCGTGATCCCGGGAATGCGGAAACGCGGTCGCGGCCACGTGGTGAACATCGCCTCCGCCGCCAGCAAGGTCGCCCCGGCCGGCGAGGCGACCTACGCGGCGACGAAGCACGCACTCCACGGCTACAGCACAGCCGTCCGCGCCGAACTGCGCGGCACCGGCGTGCACATGTCCCTGGTGATGCCCGGAGTCGTGGACACCGAGCTGGCCGTGGGCACCGCGACCGGACCCACCCGACGCCTGACGACGGATCAGGTGGCCGACGCGGTGCTCGACGTCGTGCTGCGCCCGCGGTTCGAGGTCTTCGTTCCCCGCCAGGTAGCCGCCCTGACCCGCTTGGCCGCGCTGCTGCCGGGCCGAGCCCGCGACGCCCTGCATCACCTCCTCGTCCCCAACCAGCTCGCCGCCCTGTCCGACCGGTCGGTCCGCGCGGCCTACGAGCAGCGCACCCGCACCGCCCGCCACCCCGAAAGTTGAGCCCGTGACCACCACGCCCAAGCCGGCGCCCAGCGCGAAGAAGGCCCAGGACGCCGCCGCTCCGCGCCCCATCCCCGAATTCGAAGGCGTCCACGACGTATGGCCCCGCGGCGACCGGCTGAGCGCCGTGCGCAGCGCCGCGGCCACCTACCGGGAGCGGTTCGTCCAGCAGGGCCGCATCCACGCCGTCCGCAGTTTCGACATCGCCGCCGCCCCGTACCCGACCCGGTTCGGCTTCCACGGCGCCGCGCTCGCCGTCAACCCGTTCGTGAGCATCGTCAACCGGATGCTCGTCGTGCAGTTCGACGGCTTCGACGGCGAGCCGAAAACACTGGTGTGGGAGCCGACCGTCGCCGCCGGAACGGCTCAAGCGCCGTTCTACGCACAGCTCAAGCGTCTGGCGGGGGACTTTCTCACCGAGCACGTCTTCGCCCGCTTCTACCAGGACCCGAACACCGTCCTGCCCTCCTGCGGTCTGCGACCCGAGGACGTGGACTTCGTCAGCTTCGACCACCTGCACGTCCAGGACGTGCGCATGATCATGGGAAGTACCCGCACCATTCCCGGCGAACGGGCGCCCCGCGAAGCGCTGTTCCCGCGCGCCCGGCTGCTGGTACACCGCAGGGAGCTGGGCACCTTCGAATCGACGCATCCGATGCAGTGGGCCTGGTACGTCGACGGAGGCATGGACGGCGTACCGCCCGAGCGCGTCACCGCCTTCGACGGCGATGTCGAACTCGGCGTCGGCGTCAGCCTGCTGTGGACCCCCGGCCATACGGACGGCAACCACTCCCTGGTGCTGAACACCCCTGACGGCGTGTGGGTCTCCTCCGAGAACGGCATCTCGGCCGACAACTGGCAGCCCGAGCTCTCCCGCATCCCCGGGGTGCGCCGCCACGCCGCGTTCTACGGCCATGAGGTGGTGCCCAACGCCAACACCCTGGAGGACTCCCTCAACCAGTACGACTCCATGGTCAAGGAGAAGACCCTCGCCGACCCCAGCCGGCGCGATCCGCGCTGGCTGCAGATCCTGCCCTCCTCGGAGCTGGCCCCCTTCAAGCGGCACTGGCCGGTGCGGCCCAGCTTCCTCCACGGCGGTCTGAACTACGGCGAACTGACCCCTGCCGGTGGTCGCCGATGACCGGCCCGGCCGCCCGCCGGATCGCCGCCGACGGCGTGGAGCTGGCCGCCTACCAGTGGGGAACGTCCACCGCTCCTGCGGTGGTGCTGGTCCACGGCTATCCGGACACCAGCGCCGTCTGGCACCCCGTCGCCGACCGCCTGGCTGACCACTTCCACGTCACCGCCTTCGACGTACGGGGAGCCGGTGCCTCCCACCGGCCAAGGGGTCTGCGCGCCTACCGGATGTCCCGAATGGAAGCCGACCTGGAGGCGGTTCTCGACGCCGTGAGCCCCGACCGCCCGGTGCACCTGGTCGGACACGACTGGGGATCGATCCACTCCTGGGAATCGGTCACCGGCACCCGCCTGGCCGGGCGGATCGCCTCGTTCACCTCCATCTCCGGACCCTGCCTGGACCACGTAGGCCACCTGATCCGGGCCCGCCTCCGACCGCGGCACCCGGATCTGCCGAAGGTGCTGAGGCAGGCCGCACGATCCTGGTACATCGCCTACTTCCATCTCCCGCTCCTGCCCGCCCTGACCTGGAGAGCACTGGGACACCGCTGGCGCGCCTTCCTCACCGGCTCCCAAGGTGTGCCCGGGCACACCCCCTACCCCGCGCCGACGCTGGCCCGCGACGCCGTGTCCGGCACCGCGCTGTACCGCGCCAACATGCTGCCCCGCCTGCTGCGCCCCCGGGACCGGCCGACCACCGTCCCGGTTCAGCTCATCATCCCCACGCGCGACTTCTGCGTCACCCCGGTGCTGTCGTACGGAGTGGAGCACTGGACGGGGCAGATACAACGGCGCCCGATCGACGCCGGGCACTGGGCACAGCTCAGCCACCCCGAGGAGGTCGCGTCCCGGATCGCGGAATTCGCCCACCGCATCGAAGACGGCTCCCGCCGCACTCCGGACCGCACCGCGCACCCGATCTGACAGCCCAACAGACCGGCAGGGCCGGCAGTACTGGACGACTGCCTGACCACCCTTCCGCACACACCGATCGCCGACGGAGGAGGAACCCGTCATGTTCCGAGCCGCACATGCCCACCCGGAGCGTCCGTCCGAGCCCATCGACCACCACGACCTGGTGCTGCAACCCCGGGACGTCACCTTCGACTGGAGCACCACCCCGCTGCACTGGCTGCCGGGTGAGCCCTTCGCCACCCACACCTTCGATGTGCTCCACCTCATGCTCCCCGAGCTCGAACGCTGGTTCGTGCGCACCTTCGAGCAGGCCCTGCCATTGATCACCGACGACCGGCTGCGCGAGGACGTACGCGGCTTCATCGGCCAGGAAGCGATGCACGCCGAGGCGCACCAGGAGGTCCTGGAGCACCTGCTCGCCAAAGGGCTGGACCCGGCCCCGTACACCCGCCAGTCCGAATGGATTTTCCGAAGGGTGCTCGGAGACCGGCCGGAACTGACGCCGGCCGCCACCCACGCGCACCTCCTCCAACGGCTCGCCCTCATAGCGGCCTTCGAGCACTTCACCGCGTACATGGGTCACTGGATTCTCAGCAACGGGCACCTGGACCGGGCCGGCGCGGACCCCGCGATGCTCGATCTGTTCCGCTGGCACGGCGCGGAGGAGGTCGAACACCGCTCGGTCGCGTTCGACCTGCTGGTGCACCTCGATCCCCGCTACCGGCGCCGAGTGACCGGCATGCTCGTCACCGCTCCGGTGCTGACCCGGCTGTGGATCCGCGGAGTCCGCTTCCTGATGAGCGCCGACCCCGAACTCGACGACCGGGTCGAGGTCCGCTTCCGCGACTACCTGGCCGCCGCCCGCAAGGACCTGTTGCCCCCGCCGGTCTCGTTCGCCCGCTCGGTACTGCGCTACTTCCGCCCCGGCTACCACCCGACCCAGGAGGGCTCGACCCAGCAGGCGGTCGCCTACCTGGCGACGTCCCCCGCTGCCCGAGCGGCCGCCCAATGACCCGGCAACCAGTGAGGCCTCCCATGGACACCAGCACACCCCTCACCCGGCCGCCGGACCTGTACGGCCGACCGCGCAGCGACTCCTTCATGCAGAAGCTGGCTGCTCTCAGCGACCACGCAGTCACGCGCCTCGCGCGGCGCAGCACTCCACCCAGGCACCCGCAGGCCGCCGAGACGCCCGCGATCCGGGAACTGGTGGTCGCCACCAAGCACCAAGAGGCCGAGGATGTCGTCTCCCTGCGGCTCGCAGCACCCGACGGGGGAATACTCCCGCCCTGGCAGCCCGGCGCCCACATCGAACTGCACCTGCCCTCCGGCCGCAAGCGGCAGTACTCCCTGTGCGGCGACCCTGCCGACCGGCACCGGTACCGCATCGCGGTGCGCCGCATCGCCAACGGCCAAGGCGGTTCGGCCGAGGTACACGACGCCCTCTCAGACGGTATGCGGGTCGCCATCACCGGGCCCCGGAACGCCTTCCCCTTCGCCGCCGAAGCATCCATCCTGCTCATCGCGGGCGGCATCGGAATCACCCCGATCCTGCCGATGGCCCGGGAAGCCGCCCGACGCGGCCTGGACTGGAGGCTCGTGCACACCGGCCGCAGCCGCGGCTCGATGCCCTTCGCGGCAGAGCTCGCCGAACTCACGGCCGCAGCCCCCGGCCGGGTCACCATCCGTCCTGACGACGAGTCCGGCGCGCCCGAAGCAGCCGATCTGCTGAGCTTGAGCCCGGCGACGGGTGCGGTGTACTGCTGCGGACCCGCGCCAATGATCGACGGCGTTCGGCGCGCGTTCGGTGACAGCCGCGCGTCAGCCCTGCACTTCGAGCGTTTCGCCCCGGCCCCGATCACGGACGGCCGTCCCTTCGAACTTCAACTGGGCGAGACCGGACGGGTCCTGCCAGTGCCGTACGACCGCTCCGCCCTGGATGTTCTTCACGACGCCCTGCCAGACCTGCCGTTCTCCTGCCGCCAGGGATTTTGCGGCACTTGCCGGGTACAGGTGGCCCATGGCCATGTCGATCACCGTGACCGCCGGCTCACCGCCACCGAACGTGCGGCCGGCGCCATGCTGCCCTGCGTCTCGCGCGCACCGGAAGGAGAGCGGTTGGTGCTGGAGCTGTGAGTGGGGGCCGCGCCCATAGAGCGCGGCCGTCGCCGCGAGGAACCTCAGCGGCAACGTTGATACCCGCCCCTTGGCGCGCCCCACCGCCTGGACTACCGTCCACGACCGCCCGCACACCGGGCACTCCGCATGCTCTCCCCGCTGCATCGCAGCCACCCGCTGCCGGGCCCGCTCAAGCCTCCGCCACCATCGTCTGCGGCAGCGGATCACCACACTCCCGCGCGGTGTCCTCCCACCATGCCAGTCGTCACTTGTCCGAGTCACTTCGGCGGGCAATTTCAGCAGCGTATGAAGTCTTAGCCGTTCTCTTGGCCCAGCTGGTAGCGGTTGAGGTACTGAGGCCGAGAAGGCGGTTGACGACTGCGGCTGGGACTTCGGCGGTCAGGTCGCGGATAGCCGCCGTGCGGCTGGGCAAGGACCGGATACCCAGCCGCTTGAGTCGGGCAGCGAGAGTGATATGGCTGAGGTGCTGGCCCGGACGGATTCCGGGGAACAGCCAATGAGCGTCAATCTGCCCGATCTGGCCGTCGCGGCGGCGATCAGCCGCGATCTGCTGAATAAGGTTGCCCAGTTCGGGAGATAGTTCAAGAGGCTCCTTGCCGAGGCGCAAGAGGACGCTCTTCTCGCGCACGACGACGTGATCGGCAGTGAGACGGATGATCACGCTGAAAGGCTGCGCGTAGAGAAGACTCAGCAGGCCGGCAACACGGTCGCGTGCGTCGAGCTGGTCGTCGCCGAGGAGCCGGTGGGCGATCTCTCTTCGTTCGTCCTCGTCGAGAGCTTGGGTCGGAGAGTTCTTGAGACGCGCCGGGATGCTGATGTTTGTCGCTCGCTTGGTGCGGACGGCCCAGAGAACCAGGTCACGAGCATATTGCCGTGTAGTGGGGCCGCCTTCCAGCCAGCGGTCGAGATCACGCTGGCCGACAGCCTCAAGATTCAGGCCCTCGGCTCGCAGCCAGGCCAGGAAGCCGACCGCTGCCTTGACGCTGCGGCGGGCGGACACCGCCTGGCCAGCGGTGATGGGCTTGCGACGGGAGTACTTACGCAGACGAGTCAGGTGGGTCCAGGTGGCAAATGCCTGGATGGTGTGGCGGTCGGAGAGATCTGCAATGGCAGCGACAGCGGCGGCGATCCATCGCTCTGCCGCGACCAGTTGTTCGTCGCGTCGCGGCAGGGCGCCGGCAGCGACGAGGATGGCCCGAAGGTGTTCGACGGCCTTGTCTGTTCGGGCATCGAGTGATTCATGGTCGAGGGAGCATTCTGCGGTGGCTATCTCGCGGAGTACCGAGACTGCTGTGTTCCGCTTTTGTAGCCAGTCCAGGACGCGGACGTGATTGCTGGCCATCAGGGTCGAGTGAAGTTGCATGAGTGGGGCTGCGACGGCTCCGTCAGGGCCTGCCAGCAACGCGGTGAGTTCCTCATTGCAGGCGCATCGATGGCAGAGGCCGTGGTGCCGGAGTCGTTCGACCGTGCCGCAGCGGGTGCAGGCCTTGAAGGAGACGGGGTTCTTCTTGAAGCAGGTCTCGCAAAGGGGGCCGTTGGCGGTTCGGGCCTTGACGGGCATGGTGCGGCCGCAGTCCAGGCAGGGTTCTCGCAAACGCGTGCAGTTTTCGCAGCGTGGCATGCCGCCGGCGACGCCGAAGCACGGGCGGGCGTGCCCGCAGAGCAGGCAGATTGCGACGGGTGGCCGGTAGCAGGTGTCACAGAGGGGGCCGGTCGGGCTGTTTCGTCTGATAATCGGCCGGAGTCGGCCGCATCCGGAGCATTCTTCATGGTTGATCGGGTCGGTCCGGTCACAGTGGTTGCAGATGGATTGTCCGTCGGGGCTGCGGCGGGCGACGGGAGAGCGGCGCTTACAACGAGAGCAGTTGACGGCCTTGCGGGTGTTGTAGCAGGTCGGGCAGACCCTGACATCTCCCAGGGTGTTGCGGAGCGTCACGCTGGTGCGGCCGCAGTGGGGGCAGGGCGGGCGGACGATGGCTTGCGCTCCGGCGTCCCGGAGGGCATCGATCAGCGCGATGACCTTGGGGGTTCCGTGGCCGGCGTTCCCGGTCAGCATTCCGGGCCGGTCCTCCAGGTCCCAGGCCAGCCGCCGGACGTAGTGGGGACGGCCGCGGGTAATGGTGGTGATGATCTGGCGGACGGTCTCTGCCGGGACCGTGGGGTCGACAGTGGCAATGTGATCGCAGATCCGCTGAGCCCAGTCGATATTGTCCTTCGGCTGGCAGCTGCTGCAGAGTCCTTCGCCATTGCGGCCCGTGTAACGGATGACCCGGGGCAATCCGCAGTCGGCGCAGGGCTGTTGCTGGGCTCGTGCGGTGGCGTCGCAGTAGGCGCAGACGCGGAGTTTCCCTCGTCGCTGCGGGAGGGGTTCGGGCTTGCCGCAGCCGGCGCAGAGGGGAACGGCGACTTGGCGGGCGCCGTGTGCCAGGAGCTTGTGGATCAGCCGTTCGACGGAACGAGAGCCTTCGGGGCGCCTGGACGTCAGCAGTGCGGGATCGGCCGTCAATGTTTTTGCCAGGCTCCGGCGTGCGGTCCGGCTGGGGGCGGCTTGCTTCACCGCATCCCGGATTTGCTCCACAGTCAGATCAGGCTCGACCCGCGCGACCATGTCCACGATGGTGCCGCAGGGATCAGAGAGGATCCGGTCGGGCTGGGTCACGGCTCTGACCGGGGGACGATCCGGGCCCGCTTGGGGCGGAACGACCCGACGCTGGTGTCGGCGTCGCCGACTGCACGCTTCGGCTTGGCAGCCGAGGAGGCCGAGGCTACTGGCTCGATGAGGTCGTCCATCGAGCAGTCCAGGATGTCCAGCAAGGCCATGAGAACTTTCAGGCTCAGTCGCTCGGGTCGCTCAGTCACCAGCCGGTAGACCTGGCTGGAGGACAAGTCGATGCCGCGTTCGGCCAGCAGAGGTTGCAGGGAGATCGTGGAAAACATGCCGCGGGTCGCCATGACCTCGCGCAGTTTCCACCGGTAGTCGAGCTTTGCCGTCATCGTCTGCTCCTGCCGCCGGGGCCAAAGTCCTGCAGATCGCGCTGGAGCGCTGAGTCGATTGCCTTCCGCATCATGGTGTTCGCGAAGTCGCCGGACACGCCGGTGTAGAGAGCGGTCGTGGACGCATACTCGTGGCCGACCTGCTGCTGGATGAAGACCGGGTCGGCCCCGTCCTCGATGCTGTGCGTGACGTACGAGTGCCGCAAGCAGTGCGGCACCAGGTCCTCGTCGAGCTTGAGGGCCTTGCGATAGACGGAGAATCGCTCGTCGATCTCCTTCGCGGACAGGCGGGTGCCCCGTTCACTCAGCCACAAGGCTTTGCTCCGGTCGTGCCCCTTGAACCGCGGCCGGATGTTGGTGGTGTAGTCCTCAACCGCCTCGACAGCCCACGGCATCGTGCTGCAGACGCTCCGCCGTTTCGGTGGCTGGCCCCGGGACGACTTGCCATAGCGAACCTCAAGCATGCCGAACCGTCCGAACTCCTTGGCCTTGGGATTGCGATACCAGTCGAAGGTGTCCAGCCGGGCAGTCTCCGTCCGCCGCAGGCCCCAGCCATAGATCACCTTGAACAGGGTCGCGTCGCGGTAGGCGGTCAGGGCTCCCTTGCGGCCGCGTCGGATCGCCAAGTCGACGCGTTCGTCGATGTGGTCGAACAACTGCTGCAGTTCCCCCCGCGTCATCGGCCGGCGGTCGGGATCACCCTCGTAGTCCAGCAGGTGATCGAGGGTGTTCCACTCGTGGCAGACCTGGATGGGATGGGTGCCGAACCGCCTCTCGCACTCCACGGCCCAGTCGTAGCGAGGATCGAGGAGGTAGTCGCAGAACATCCTGACGGCCCCCTGCGTCGCCCTGATCGTCGACGGCTGCAAGTGCTTCTCTGCGACCAGATGCGTCGTCCATTCATCCATGTCCGCGGCACCCCACGTCCATGGGAAGGCGTCGGCGAACTTCACGAACCTGCGGATGGTAGCGATCCGGTCGCTCACCGTCTTCTCCTGCAGGTGCCGGCCGCCTCGCTGCTGGCGGCCCCACCCCGTGAGCATCGCCTCAAGCACCGCATCCGCCGGGTGCAGGAGACGTACGCCCTCGACCAACTCAAGTCGCGCGGACCCGATGGGTGCTTCTACGTCCCTGGCCACAAACCCCTCCCGCAGAACGCAAGTATCTTGCAGTAAACGGGAGGGTGACGCTAGTCCTGCAGGTCAGCGGGCTCCATCCTGCGAGCTCGAAGCGAAGGCGAGCGTCAGCAGATGCACTGGCAGACGACGTAGCGGACATCTGGATCACTCACCTGATGCAACTTCCGGCGCTTGGCGGAGGAACTCTTCGCCACCGCCCCCGCCCGCGTGATCGACAAGCAGGACCAGAACTTCGAGCAGCACTGGGACGCCCTCGTCTCGGGCTCCACTGCCCAGCTGCCCCTCCTCTGAACCGCCCCTCACCGCCACCTCCGGAAGGACTTCCCGTGGGCGCACCCATGCCCTCAGGCCCCGCACCTCCCCCGCGTCTCCGCCATGCTGTACCTGGCCACGCCGTCCGGAGCTGACGTACGGGCCGCCATGCAGGCCGGACTCCTGGCCTGCATGACGACCCCGGCCCAGGGCAACGTGATCCCGCCCGGCGCCCTGTACGCGTGCGACAACGGCAAGTTCGGCAAGGGATGGCCCGGCGAGCAGGCCTGGTTCGCGTGGCTGACGGCGACCGTCAACCGCTACAGCCGAGGCCGCTGTCTGTGGGCCGTCGCCCCCGACGTCCCCATGGACGCCGCGGCCACCCTCGCCGAGTCGCTGCCCTGGCTGGAGCCCATCCGCGCCCTCGGTATCCCGGCCGCATTCGCCGCCCAGGACGGCAGCGAGCACGGCCTCATCCCCTGGGACTCGATCGACGTGCTGTTCCTCGCCGGCAGCACCGAGTGGAAGACCTCACCGGCCGCCCACCGGCTGGCCGTTGAAGCCCGGAAGCGCGGCCTGGCCGTCCACATGGGCCGCGTCAACTCCCGTCGGCGGCTGCGCATCGCGCAGGCCTTCGGCTGCACCAGCTGCGACGGCACCTACCTCGCCTTTGGGCCCGACACCAACCTCCCCGCCTCCTGGCCTGGATGAACGAACTCCACGCCACGCCCACCCTGTTTGGAGACGAAGCATGACGACCCGACTGCGCCATATCGGCGCCGCGATCATGGGCATCCTCGACCCCATTCCCTCCACCGTGCCCTCCCCGATGAGGGAGGAGGAAGGCGCCTGGGTACGCGCGCACGCCTGGACCAAGGGCCTGCGCAAGATCGAGGACGCCTACCCCTGCGGCTTCCACCGCTGGTGCTCCTGCGAGCGCGGCATCTGCCCCGGTTGTGCCTCCGGGCACCACGACCGGTGCGTCAGCGCCGGCGGCCCCCGCGTCGACGAGCACGCCGACACCATCACCGACGCCCAAGGGTTCGTCGTCGCCGTGATCCGGTTCAGACCTGGCCAACGGCCCTGCCGGTGGATCTGCCCCTGCCCTCACCCGACGGCCGTCGAAGAGACCGCCGAGACGGGCAAACCCGAGAAACCCCCTGCCGCCCAGCACGCCGTCCCTGCGCAGCGGCCTGCGGTCGCCCCGGAGGGACAGCTCCCCCTCTTCGCGAGCGGCCCGCAGGAGCACGGGGACGGGGAGGCACCGTGAGGTTCCCGGTCCAGGAGACCCTGCCGTTCGAGGACCTGCCGGAGGTACCGACCGCGTCCCCCTGGTGCCAGCGGTGGCGCGAGGGGAGGCATTCCTGGGCGCATGTCCGCGACGGAGGCTTCGACGCCCGCCGATACACCGTGGACGTCATCCCCGACGAGGAGCCCGCCAAGGGGTTCGTGCTCGCACACCATTACTCCGGCTCGTACCCGGCGGTGACGGTGCAATTCGGCCTGTACGACGTCGTCGACGGCGAGAGGCGGCTCTGCGGGGTGGCCGTGTTCGGAGTGCCGGTCAGCACCGCCGTCCTCACCAAGCCACTGCCCGAGCTCCGGCCGTACACCGAGTCGTTGGTGTGCTCGAGATTCGTCCTGCTGGATGAGTGCCCGGCGAATTCGGAGTCGTGGTTCCTCGCGAACTGCCTAAAACGCCTGCTCGCCAGGGGTGTACACGGAGTCGTCTCGTTCGCGGACCCTGTCCCGCGCCGGACCGCTTCGGGACTTCTGGTCATGCCTGGGCACGTCGGCACGATCTACGCAGCCACGAACGCGGTCTACGCCAGCCGGGCCACCGCCCGGACGGTGAGCCAGCAGCGGCTGGACGAGCTGTGCGCGGAGGTTGAGCAGATTGCTGAGCTGCTGGTCGCCCGCCCAGAGGCGGCGGGCGAGGCGATCGAGGCGTTCAACGCGATGACCGGTCACGACTACGTGGCTCTCGACTTCGCTGAGTACTACGGCAGCAGGAGCCTGGAGGAGTTCGCGAAGGAGGCGGCCCGGCCGGCTCGCCCCGTGGTTGCGGACATCAACCGGGACGAGCTCGTTGAGATCGTTCGCAGACTCCTGACTGCCTCTGCGGAGAGCGGCTACTATCTGCGGCTCCTGGAGGCGAACGTGTCGCATCCCCGGGTGAGTGACCTGGTCTTCCATCCCTCGGACATCCTTCAGGACCCGTCTGCGGAGCAGATTGTCGACGAGGCTCTGAAGTACCGGCCGATCGCGCTCTGAGCGAATCGAACGACACCGTCACCCTCCGCGATCGCTCCCCAAGATCTGTGCCAGAACCCCATCGGGGTCGGTCAACCGCAAGGTAATCCGGTCACTCAGCGTGGCTGCACCACAGAACCTGAGGCAGAACCACAACCCGTGAATAAAGCCAGGCGTAGTGAACTCCATGATCTTAGAAGCCGTCCCTGTCACATTGCGGGGCACCGCTGCACTGACAGATCATCACGAACTGGGCGTCACGCAAACATCGCCGGAGCCCTGGGTGCAACTCCCTCCCCCAGCGAAGATCAGAGTCGCCTAGAGTGTTGCTGCCTCATGAACACGTCACACGACGGCAGTTCACACAGCATCAGGAAGGTGCCCATGAAAATTCGCCGAATACTTACCTGGTTGGCCGCTACGGCAGCAACCACTGCCCTGATTCTCTTCGGGGCTTCGCCAGCAAGCGCCACCGTGTACTGGCAGACCTACAGCACGAACTCGAACTGGCACTGCGGACCCACCACCAAGACCCCTCTCTCGAACTATGTCGTGTTCCAGACGTGCATCGTCGTCACGCCCGACAAGACCAAGGGGCAAGCTGTACTGATTGTCACGAACAGCAGTACCAAGGACGTCATCCTCCGACAAGGTGAAGTCCACTCTGACGAGCTGTATGGCGTGAACGGGTATTCCACGTGCACCTACGACTACACCCTCAGCAGCGGGCAGTCCCGCGCCTGCTTCGGCCCGACGGTGGCGTTCAGTACATGCGGAGATGGCTACGCATGGGGGGTCCTGCACGCCAACAGTTTTGACTACGCCATGGGAACGGAAACAGTCAGATTCGTTACCACGTGCTGACGCCCCCCTGCTGAGGCTTCTTCTTCCGCCTGCGTAGTCCATCTCGCGCGTTGCAGTCCGGCGAGTCGTTCGGCGAGGAACGGGGCGCTCGGTGTCGTTCCCAGTCACCTCCAGCGCCGCTCCCGGGTGCGGGGGTGGTGAGGGGCAGGAGGGCGAGGGCGGCGGCGATAAGGCCGCGCTGCACGGTTTTGATCATGCACTGGTGATAACGGCCATGGTGGGGGCACTGTCCGGGCTTTGAGCTGTGCGCCGCCCGTGTGGGGGGATTGGTCGTACCGGAGAAACGACACGCCTCACACAGCCGGGGACCTGGCGGTGCCGCAGCGAACTGCGCCCCTGCACCTACGGTGTCTCAGCGGGCCTCACTCGGACGTACGGACACAAAATGCGATACCTCGAAGGCGCGCGCACCGTGGAGGGCAGGCGGCCCGGCCCGCATGCCGCCGCCCCGGCCCGAACGACGTGTCCGCAGCCCCCGGCCACGTACACCGGGCATCGCACCGGTCGCTGCGCGGACGGTGAGGACCCGGAACCGTGACGGCACCGGGTCCTCACCCACTTCGCCCGACTCATGCGGGACTGCGCCTCATCAGCCTGCCGAGAGCAACGCCCGGGCATGGCGAGATTGGAGCGGGCAGGATCAGGGGAGAGCGCCCCACCGGTTGGGCGTACTGCAGGGGGAGGGTACGTGCCGAAGCCAGCGAAGAAGCGCGGGGTGCGGATCCCGTGGGTCACCGACGCATGCGGGGATCGCTACGACCGATCCGAGATCAGTGGCCGGCCTGATCGCGATGGACGCCGCCCGCCAGGCAGGCGTCGCCGACCGCGTCTGGACCGCCCACGCGAGTCTGGGACCGATGGAGTGGCCCGCCGTCACCGTGGACGGAGTGCGCTGGCCGAGTGCCAGCGAACTCGCTGCACAGCACAGCCAGGCCCTCGGCGTGCCGCCCGAGCGGCATGTCGAGATCCGCCGCAGCCGTGAAGTCGACGGTGAACGGGTGCCGTTCGACCTACTGGCCTTCATCGCGGAACGAGGCGACTGGCCCTGGCTCGGCCGGGCCCGCACCTGCACGGGCCCGTGGAAGACGAAGATGGTGTACCAGGCGTTCACCCCGCAGGTCCGCGCGCTCAGGAAGGAGACGGACGGCCCGCTGATGTTCGCCAACGTGCTCGGGATGCGGGCCGAGGAGAGCCCGGACCGACGCAACCGGGAGATGTGGCGCCGTACTACCGACAACTCGGCCCGGATCGTCGACGAGTGGCTGCCCGCGCACCAGGTGAGCACCGAGGAGGTCTGGGAGCGCACGATCAGCGCGGGGCTGCCCTACCACTGGTGCTACGACTCGTACCCCGGTGCCAAGGACCGGGGTGGTTCCAGTCGCTGTTCGTGCTCGGCCTGCACCCTGGCCAATCACCGCGATCTGCTGCTGACCGCCGGGCGCCGGCCGCGGATGGCCGAGTTGTGCGCGCTGGTCGAACGTGTCCGCCAGGTGCCGTTCAACCCGAACATCACCATGGCCGAGCTCATCGCGCTGTCCCGCCGGCGCGATGCCCCGGACCCCGGCGTCTTGGTCGAGGAGACCGAGGACTTCGAGCGGATGGAACGCGACGTCCACGCCGCCCTGCGCAAGCCGCCCACATGGGACTCCAAGGCCCGTACCGGGCCGGGCGAGATCCTGCACAGCGCCGCCGGGTGCGATGGCTGCCACTGACCACCACACCGGCGCTCACCCCCATCCGGGAGGGATACTCAATGACGATGACGACGACCCAGCGCATCCTCGACCTCGCTGCGGCGGCACCGGCCAGCCACGGCGAGGACCTGGTGCTGCTCCTGGCCGAGGCAAACGAGCTGTACCAGCAGGGCCTGCAGGAGCTGCACCGGGAAATGGCATCGCGTCTCGGCGGGCTGGCCACCGAAGACCTGATGTTCGCCGCTGAGACTGCCGGTATGCCCTGCGATGCCTCGCAGGACCGCGACGAGGTGATCCTGCTGCTGGCCCTGGTCGAGTGGGAGATGACGCCGGCCGCCATCGCGTACGCGGAGATGGCCGAGGACGCCGCGCGCCGCGGTGTCTGCCTGGTCCCCGAGGAAGGCCGTGAGCCGTGAGCGCGACCGTCAGAGAAGAACCTTGAGCCGCGGGCTGGACCTCCAACCGCAACTTCTGCCATTATTTGCGTTGTGAGTCGGGCTGGCCGGCTCACTGCTGACAGGACGGACGGTTCTGCCATGACCTCGCGCCGTGAGCCTCGCCTGGCCGACGCTGCCGAGATCGCGGCTGAACAGGGCCTGACACCCTCACGGATCAGCCAGTTCTACACCGAGCGCGCGGAGAACGCGGCCGGCAGGACATTCCCCGATCCTGTCGACAAGCGCGGCCGCGCCCGCCTGTGGAACCACGCGGAGGTCACCGAGTGGTTCGCCGACCGGGCGCCGTCACGGCTCGCTGAACACGCACCGCCCTCCCTCCCTCCGGGGACGTTACTGAACGCGGCGGAGGCCTCGAGGTATCTCGGCTACAAGAACTCCAGCCAGGTCACGACCTTCGTGCGCGATCACCCCGGTTACTTCCCCGAGCCGGATGTCGTCGAAGAGAAGGGCACGGCGGCGAACCCCTACCGCCGGCAGTTGTGGAAGGTAGAGACTCTGCAGGCGTGGATGGCCACCCGGCCCGGCCGCGGAAGACGAGCCGGAGCCAAGGAGGCGCCGCCGCTGCCCGACGTGCCGGTCGACGGCGATCCCGAGGAGCTTCTGGGGGCGAGCCAGGCGGCCGCCCTGCTGGGGTACAAGACCGTCGGCTCCTTCTCGAGCAGCCTGTCCCAGGGCAACCTTCCGCTACTGAAGACCACGGACGGGGTCGCAGAGAATGCCGGGCGCCAGAACGGGCGCCGGCGGTGGACGCGCCGGCGCATCCTCGAGCAGGCAGCCCAACGGTCCAAGAAGTAGTACCCCTGGCGGTGCGCGGAGCTCCGCTCACCGCCCCATGAACGCGACAGCCGGCTTTGGGTGTTGGTCCCTTGCGGGCCGGGTGTCGCACGATGGCCGGCATGGCGCGGCTCGCCACCGCGCCCCGCAGCAGCCTGGCTGCTGCGGACCGGCCATCGCCGAACTTCTCGTGGGGCCGCCCTCTTTTCAGTTCGCCAGTGGCCCCTGGCTCAGCAGATGACGGCCCTCGCTGCCGGAGCGAGCTGCCCTTGCGGATGGGCGCGGCCCGTGGTCGGGGCCATGGATGCCGAGCAGAGTGCAGACCGCCAGGCTGTTTCGCCTTTGTGACCATGGTCGGGGCTTCTTGGTCGGGGACCTGGTCGGGGCCGACGGGTTTCCTCGAACAGCAACCGCAGGTTTCCGTCGGAGACCACCACGGCCGTGGAAGGAAACATCTCATGAACAGCGCCGCACAGAGTATTCCGGCGACGGCAATGGCCCCCACTCCCGCTGAGCCCTTGACCCACCAGGTGCTGGCCGGGCTCGCCCAGCACCGCATCGCCACCACCAGCCAGATGCGTCGGATGTTGCGACCGGACGGCACGCGGCAGCTGATGTCCCGCGTGCTGAACAGGCTACGTTCCGACGGCTTCGTTGACTGCACGGTGCTGCCGGACGCGAACCGAACCCGTACCAACGCCTGGTACCTCACGCAGGAGGGCGCACGGCTGACCCGGGACCTGCCCGTCCTACGAGGACGGCCGCCCTACCCCATCTCCTCGATGACGGCAGCATCGCTGAAGACCCCGCACACGCTCGCCGTCGTTCGCGCTCACCTTGCTTTCGCCGCAGACGCCCGCCGGCTCGGGCACGAGCACGGCCCCTGGGACTGGACCCCTGAGGTGTCCCACTCCATCGGTGAGGGTGAGCGGATCGTAGCCGACGCGGTGATGTACTACACGGTCGTCGAGAGCGAACACCGGCGAAAGCTGCGCGCGTTCGTGGAAGTCGATCGCAGCACCATGAGCAGTGAGCGGCTGGCCGTGAAGCTGATCGAGTACGCCCGCCTGTTCCAGTACGAGGCCCAGCCCGTCGGCCGGCGGAGGCAGGCGTCCGTAGGTCCTGCGTGGCTGCGCTGGTATCCGGTTTTTCCCCGTGTGCTCTTCGTGCTCACAGGTGCCTCCCGGGTCAGGCTGGAGAATCGGATGAGCGATCTGCAGGCGATGGTGGCTCAGCACCCACTCGTGGCGGGTCTCGCTCGGGAGGTCCGGCTGGGAGCCGCCGTGCTTGAAGACCTGGAGCAGCACGGTCCCGCCCAAGACGTGTGGATGCCTCTGGTCGGAGGTAATTCGCGCCCGTGGACGGACCTGTGAGGTGAACGGCCGGTGGTCGCTCAGCGGGGAGGCCGCCAGCGGGTGAACACGCGAATCCCTCGCCGGGGGCGTACACGGTATATACGCAGCCCTTATAGAAGGCGCCTAGGTCCCGCTCGGTCTCCAAGGACCCGTGCAACAGGAAGTAGCCGAGCTGGTCGTAGACCTGCCAGGCCCGCTTCAGCAGGAAGCTGGCGAGGCCCTGGCCGCGGGCCTGCTCGGCTACCGCCAGGCCGTGCACTTTGCCAATGGCCACGCTCAGGATCACAGCCTGCACGTTGCTGTACCCGTACTCCAGAGCCCGCTCGATGATGGTTCCGGGGGCGGTGACGGACAGAGCGCCGATCGGCTGGTCCTGCTCGTTGGCGGCCACGAGAGTCAGGCTGACACTGGCCATCGAGTCGGCCCTCGGGTGCCCGATGGTCCGGCGCGCGAAGTCCTCGAAAAATGTCTTGGTGGTGCCGTCCAGACCGTCCAGGAGGGCGGCACCTGCGGTGCCCTGCTCGATGGAGGACCGCAGACCGGGATGAGCCGGGCCCCGGCCGTGTCGAGCAGCGCGTCGACGGTGTCCGCGTCCGCTGCTGTGGCGAGCCGCACGCGGGTGCCGGCGGGGCCGGGCCAGCCCTTCCGTAGCCGGTCGGCGGACAGCCGTACTCGTCTGCTGCTGCCCTTCTTCGCGGTGCGCTTCGCCATGGATAGCCCCCGGGGTCGGCGTGAACTGGGACGAAGCTGAGCGCCATGAGGGATGCTGTCCACCGCGAACGCCGTTCAAGGACCGTTTCCCGGCCGAATGCGCCGCACAGCGAGCACAGGCGCCGGCGCCAGCGTTAAGTGTTGATCAGTCTGCCGCCCCAGGACGCCGGTCCTGGGGCGGCAGACGTTTGTCTGAACCATCGTGGCCGCTGATCAGCGTTCTGCTCCCACGCTGCTGTCAGGCGCTCTGGCACAGCGGCGGCAGGAGTCCGTCGCCCGGCCAGAAGGGTTGCTCGGCCGCGACGCCGGTGAGGAACATGCCGACCTCGGTCAGGACCTTGGTGCGGTCGTCCGGTCCGTAGACGGTGAAATCCCCTGCTGCAGCGTTGAAGGCGCGCACTTGGTTCTCGGGGCCTGTGCAGATCAGGGCCCGGGCAACTGCGGGAAGTCCGAGGCTGAGGGCGTCGCACCTCTGTGTCTGCACGAGTTGCACCAGGTCGGCGGTGACACGTTCCCAGTCGCCGACCGTCGGCCAGTCGGCGCCTCCGTTCAGTTCGTGGGTAAGGGTGGCAAGCGGGATGACCTCGCGCGGCTGCCGACCTTGGGTGAGGAGGTCGTGGATCCGGGTGCCGTCGGGCTGCAGGATCCACGGGTGGAGCAGGGTGTCGGCGGCGACCACGGTGGTGTTGATCTCCAAGGTTCCGGGTCCGGGGTAGTAGGGCTCGTGCGCGAAGAGCAGGTAGATGTCTGAGGTGCGGGCAGCAGGGTTGGATTGGGGCATGAGGGGTGTTCCCTTCGGCGGTGAGGTGCCGGGCGTGTGCTGAGGTGCTTGCCGGTACGGGCGAGGCGGCCGCTCCGGCTCGCGGGCCTGGTCGGCGTCGGCCGGCGCTGACCGGGCGGATGGGTACCTGAGGACCTGGGCGACCTGGTGGGTGAGCTGGAGCATCAGCCGTTCGCGTGCGATGAGTTCACAGGAGGCCGAGCGGGTGTCCTGGGTCTGGAGCAGGTCGGCGGCATCCCAGAGCAGGTGCTGGCTGATCTGGGCCGACCGGCGCAGTTCGTAGCGGTCGCTGACGGCGGCGGCCTGGACGAGGTAGGTGTGCAGGGCTGCGAGGCGCTGGAGGTAACAGCAGGCGCTGGCGCCTTCGACGCTGCGGACGTGTTCGCGGGCCCGGGCGTCCAGCGTGGTCGGCAGGTGTTCGGCGAGCAGCGGCGCGAGCACGATCGCTGGCAGGGCGACGTCGGCGGGGATGCCATCGGCCATGGCGAACAGCCCGGCCAGCAGGCTGAACAACGCGACCGCGACGGTGACGACGCGCAGCGAGCCGGGGGTGCCGGGGGCCAGGCTGATGCGTCGGCCGGGGCGTCTGGTAAGCCAGCGCAGCGCCAAGCGCTGCGTGGGTGTGGCCGATGGGGTGAGGACCCCGATCTGGTGAGGGAGTTCGGGCTGGGAGCCGTCGCCTGGGATCGTCCAGGCGAGCCAGCCCCACCGGGTGCGCTCGTAGACGAGTACGGGTTCGCACTCGGCTGTACAGGTGTGGTCGCGTACGTGGCCGGTTCGCAGGGCGCGTGCGTGTTCCGCCTCCCACCGGCCCAGGTCAGCCGGGAAGGGGTGCAGGTGCTGGGTGAAGCCGCTTGGCGTTGGTCTGCGGCGGGTGTCGGTCACGAGTTGCTTCCTTCCGGTTGGTCGGTCAGGCGGAGGCGCACGTCGTGCAGCGGCCGTCGCCGTCGGGGTGGGCTCGCTTGCGAGTTGGTCCGGGGCAGGTGCGGCACAGTGGCCAGCCGAGGCAGGTGGGGCAGAGGTCGTCGCCGGGGGCGGTGGCGGGCACGCCGCAGCCGGCGCACTCGACGAGGGCCCGGTAGGTGAGGGCTTGGGTCACAGAGCGGGCGGCGGCCGCTGTCGATGACCGCTCTCTGGTCGCCTCCGCGAAGGGTTCGTCCAGCGGGGCCGCGCCGGGGCGGGCGGCGGTAGCGGGCGGCGGGTAGGCCTGGGCGGCGCGGAGCCGGGCGGCGATGATCGCGCCGATGGAGGTGCGCACCAGGTTCGGCAGCGGTCGGCTGGTGATGACGTGGCGCAGCTGCTCGGCGCTCCAGCCGGCTTCCAGCATCACGGTCGCCACGCGGCCTTGATCGGTCAGTGCCGGCCCGGTCAGCAGGAGTTCGGGACGGCTCGCCCCGATGTCCAGCAGCAGCCGGATACCCGCGTGCATCTCGTCTGCTGGAGTCGGCGGCTTCGGCGACGTTGTCGCGTGCGAGGGGACCGTCCGTGCGTTCGTGCGCGCGGCGTCGCCGCGGTCGCACGGACGGAGGGGGTTGGTCTTCTGCTTCGTGGTGTTCTTTCTGTTGGTGTTCTTAGTGGGGCGATTAACCGACGTCGGGTTATCCACCGGTGGAAAACCCGACAACGGTTGCGAGCTGGTGTTTTGCAGGCTGGGCAGGTCCGTGATGAAGTAGGCGGCCGCGCCGAGGGTGCCGTCGGGGTGGCGCTCGCGTTCTCGGAGGAGGAAGCGGTGCTTCTCCAGCTCTTTCAGCCCGCTCTTCACGGCTGCCTCGCCGTCTCGGCCGCGGCGCGCCAGGTCGGTGACGCTCATCCGCCAGCCGTCCCGGTGCGTGCTGATGTAGCCGAAGACTCCCTTGGCCTTGAAAGAGAGCCGGGCGTCGCGGAACAGGCCGTTGGCGATCTGAGTGAACTGGTCCGCCGCCATCACCCCACGGCGGACCCCTGCCCCGAAGCCCGCCCCCGCCTGCGGCGCTGAGACGAACGCCGTGCCAGCCGTCTGCGCGAGCGCGGCGTCGGCGATGGCTGGGTGGTCCGTGATCGAGTAGACGATGTCGCCGAGGGTCCCGTCGTCGTGCCTGAGCTGTTCGCGGATGAGGTAGCCGTGCCTCTGCAGTTCGCTCAGACCGGCGCGCACGGCGTCCCGCCCGTCAGGTCCGACGCGCACGAGGTCGGCGACTGTGACGTGCCAGCCGGTGACGTGGGTGCTGATGTAGCCGCAGATTCCCTTCGCTTTGAAGGAGAGCCTGCTGTCGCGGAAGAGGCCGTTGGCGATCTGGGTGAACTGGTCTGCCGCCATCACCCCACGGCGGATCCCCGCCCCGAAACGGGTCATCGTGCTCCCTCGCGCGCCATGAGCGCGCGGCCGCTGATGCCCTGGAGCGAGGGTGCGGGCGCGAGGTGGCCGGGGCCGCTGAGTGAGGAGAGGTGCGCGAGATCCATGCCGTCAGCTCACCCGGCGCCCCCGACCAGGCTGACGGCCACCGGCCCCGACCACCGGTCACGATGCGGCAACATGCGTACTGGGCTGCCGTGGTCGGGCTCATGGTCGGGCCGACCATGAGCGTCCTGGGTGCTCGGGAAGGATGCGCAGTCGCGGTTGCGCAGCGACGGTGGCATCCATTGCGCATGCAGTTGCGCAAGGGAGTTGGGGGGCCTGCGCAGTCGGCATGTGCGGGCGGCTGCGCACGGTTGCGCCGCGGTTGGCAGGGGGCCTCGGTCTTGGGGCTGCGCACTCGGCCCAGTTGTGCGCAACCGGGCTGCCGCGGCCCTCCTTCCGGTGACGGCGCGATCCCGAACCGTCAGCGGACTCTCCTTTCCGTACCGCCCGGGGCGCTTGGGCAAGTTCCCCGTCCCCGGCGCCTTCGTGATGGTGGTCCGCTCGGTCATGCCTGGTACCCATGGTCGGGGCTGTGGTTGGGCCGACCATGAGCCCGACCACGGGTTTTGTGTCCCCATCGTGACCGTGGTCGGGGGTTCATGGTCGGTGGTCGGGTCGGGGCTTGCGGGTTTTCTCAAGGTCAGCAAGTACACGTTCTGACCTGGGAGTTTGACCATGTCCCCTGGCAAGCAGGCCGCGGAGAGCGGCGCTGCCCCTGCGATGGCCGCAGGCGTAGAGCTGGAGAAGATGAGGCGCCGCGTGCGTGTGTCGCGCCTGGCCCTGTTCACCGCGATCGCGGCCGGCCCCGTCGCCCTGGGCGTCGCGGTGATGTCCGGCCCGACCACGGTTGTTGCCGCCCCCTTGGACAAGCCGACTGCTGTGCGTAGCGCCGTCGCTTCCGACCCGGCGGGCTATGCGCAGTTGTTCGTCGACGCGTGGTTGCGCAGCAGTGCCGACGACGCGAACAGTGCGCAGGCGCGGCTTGCGCAGTCCCTCGCGCCGGACGTCGATCTGCCGGATCCGGTCGCCGGTGCGCAGCCGAAGCCGGCAGCGGTGACCGCTGTGCGCAGTGCGCAGCGCGAGGACGGCGAGTGGGCGGTGACGGTGGCTGCGCAGTACGCGGACGGCCGTGTGCGCTACTTCGTCGTGCCCGTGGCGGCCGACGCGAGCGGCAGCTCGTTCGCCGTGACCGGCGCCCCCGGTGTGGTGGCCGGCCCGGCGCGTGCCGCGGTGTCCCAGTCGCTGTTCGGCGTGAGTGTTCCGTCCGGCGGCGATCTGGCGTCTGCGGTCGGGGAGTTCTTCGGCGCGTACCTGACCGGGGCCGGGGAGGTGGACCGCTACCTCGCGCCCGGGGTGAAGCTGTCGCCGGTCTCCCCCGCCCCGTACACCGCGGTCACCGTCCAGGAGGTGTGGGGCGCTGAGGAGGCCGTGGCCGCCGAGGAGGTGCCGGCCGACGGTACCAAGGTCCGTGTCCGCGTCCAGGTCGAGGCCAGGGATGACGCCGGGCGCTGGCCGCTGGCGTACGACATCGATCTCAAGTCCCGCTCTGGCCGGTGGGAAGTCGCGGCGCTGGAGTCCGGGACTGGCGGGGGCGGGGGTGCCCGGTGAGCACGGTGCAGAGCCTGATGCTCGCCGGCCGTCTGGACGAGACAGGCGACGGCTGGATCAACATGCTCGAGAGCTGGGCGACCAAGGGGTTCAAGGCGGGCCTGATGGCTCTCGTGGTGATCGGCATGGTCCAGAAGTTCAGCCTCAAGGCCGGCCTCGGTGCCCTGCTGCTGATGGTCATCGCGCTGGGGCTGTACGACAGCCGTAACGACCTGGCGGACATGTTCACCGACGAGGTGAAGAACCCGTCCAAGGGCGCTCCCGCCGTGCCCGGCATCGTGCGCGGTCCCGATCCGCTCGCCCGGGTGCACTCCGACGGCACGGGAGACGGGCTGTGAGCGCCGCGACCATGGGGCGGGTGGGCCGCTTCTACACCTCCGCCCGCCGCCACCCGTGGGTGCTGGGGAAGGTCGCCGACTGGAAGATCCCGCTCGGCCCATATACCCCGGCACAGATCGCGGTCGCCGTCGGCGGCGGCTTCCTGCTGGTCAAGACGATCAGCTGGTGGTCGTGGATGGGCCCGGTGCCCATCGTGGCCTGGGTCCTGACGGTCTGGGCGGTGCGCCGCCCGAAGATCAAGGGGCGCGCCCCGTTGCAGGCGGCGCTGGGCTGGGTGCTGCTCGCCTGGCAGCCGCAGGGTGGCCGGATGGGCGGCCGGGCCGCCCGGGACCGCCTTTCTCGTCCTCTGTTTGGCGGTTTCACCCTCGAGGTGGCTGCTCCCGCTGTCCCGGTCATGGCCACGCTCCGCGTCGACCAGCCTGCAGCCGATCGCAAGGCGCGCCGGGGCCCGGCGGTCCGTCCGTCCGCGCGGCCGCGCTCGGCGCCGCAGGCGCGCCCGGTGTCGGTGGGGCCGGTGTCGGGCGTTCAGCAGTTGCTCGCCCTCGCCGAACAGGCCGGGGGTGCGCGGTGAGGGTGCCGATCCGTCACATCGCCGGGCATCTGGTGTGGTCGACGCACGGCAGCGTGTGGGCCCTCTACCGGCTGCACCCCGGCCCGGACGAGCGGGGCCGCCGGGAGGAGACCGTCCAGGGGACGTACGTTCCGGCTGCGGTCCGGGACGAACAGCTCGCCAAGATCACCCACTTGATCCGCTCGCTGTCCGGGGCGCCGCGCCTGTTCGGGCTGTGCGCTCAGGTCGACCCGGGCGAGATTGCCCTGCGCATGATCGAGGGCATCGAGCCCGGCGAGACGGCGGCCGACGGCGGTCCGCATCCGTGGGTGGAAAACGTCGAAGCCACCCTGGACCTGCTGGGCGAGCAGGAGATGCACCGCCGCACCCTCTGGCTGGCGGTGCCGCTGCAGAACGAGGCCGCCGGCGGGCAGATGACCGCGTCGCTCGGCGCGATGTGGGCGGACGTCGCGCCGATGCTGGGCATGCGGGCTGCACCCGTGGCGCGCCGCGAGGTGAGCGGCTACCGCGAGCAGGCTTCCCGGGTGGAGGCCGCGCTCGCCGGCGGCGTCGCCTTCCGCCCGGCCCGCCCGGCGGAGATCGTGTGGATGATCCAGCACACTCTCCACCGCGGCCTGGAGGAGCCGCTGCTCACCGAGGCCGAGACCAGCGACCTGTACGGCGGACAGCTGCGGGCGGGGATGCTGCAGTCCCCCAGCTACGCCGATCTCGGCCAGGTCCGCCTGCAGGAGGGAGGCGTCGACCTGGCGCTCGACGACGTCGAGGGCCTGTCCGGCGGGGACCGGATCGGCCGCTCGGGCCGTAAAGCCTGGTGGCGGCTGAAGACGTCGTCGCCGCTGCGGCGGCGCTGGCTGCAGGTGGAGTCCGACGCCGGGGTGGGCTATCAGGCGCAGTTGGCGCTGGCCGAGTGCCCGCCCGCGGTCAGCCAGGACGCCGCCGACCTGTTCGCCCAGCTGGAGACGCTCGATTTCCCTGTCGACTACACCGTCGACCTCACTCTGGTCCCGGCGGAGAAGGCCCGCGACCAGGTCCGGCGCAAGAAGAACGAACTGGTCGACCAGGCCGACCAGTACGACGCCCGCCCCACCGGCATGCCCGCCTCCCTGACCGATGCCGCCCGCGACCTGGGCGAGCTGGACGCCCGCCTGTCGCGTACGTCGGTCGAGGTCGAGGTCCAGTCCGTCACCGTGCTGACCGTGTGGGGGCCGACCGCCGCCGTGTGCGACGCCCGCGCCCGGGCCCTGGCCGCGCTGCTCGGCGGCGCCGACTACCGGGCCGTGCGCCCCGCCGGGCTGCAAGAGGCCCTGTTCACCCTCGGTCTGCCCGGCACCGCGCGGCCCGGTGTGGTGCGGGAGTTCACCCAGCACCAGGTCAGCGAAGACTGGGCGCTGGGCGGGGCCTTCACCGCTGCGGAGGTCGGCGACCCCAACGGCATGTTCCTCGGCATCGACCTGGACTGCGGCACCACCCGCCCCGTGATGATCAACGTGGCGGACGCACCCAAGCAGGACGCCTCCGCCTCCATGGGAATCGTCGGCGATCTCGGCGCGGGCAAGAGCGTCCTGGAGAAGCTGATCTCCGAGTCGGTGTGGGCGCGCGGCGGGGTCGCGATCTGCATCGACCGCACCCCCGTACGCGAGTGGGCCACCTTCGCCCGCACCGCAGCTGCGGGCCGCTGCCAGATCATCGACGCCGCCCAGGCGGAGGTGTCCATCGACCCGCTGCGCATGTTCGACGGCCCCGAAGGCCGCCACTACGCCCTGTCCTACCTCACGCTGCAGCTCGGCATCGGCCCGATGAGCACCAACGGGGAGGTCCTGCACCACGCCGTCGAGCGGGCCGCCGCCGGCGACGCCCCCTCCATGCACCGTGTCCTTCAGGTCCTCGACGAGATGGCCGGGGCACAGGCGGGCAAGCGGCAGGACGCGGCCGCCACCCTCGCCGGCCTCATCCGCGTAGTCGCCAGCAACCCTCTTGCCGCGATGGTGTTCGACCCCGCGCTGCCGCCCGTGCGGCTGGACGCCTCCGGTGCCTCCGACATGATCGTGATCACGACGACCGGTCTGAAGCTGCCGCCGAAGGCCGCGTTCGACAAGCCCGAGGTCCTGCACCAGCAGCCGCTGGAAGCCCTGATCGGCCGCGCGGTGCTCTACCTGATCGCCGCGATCGCCCGCCAGACCGCTTTCGAGGACCCGGAGCGGTTCACCGCCGTGGTGCTGGACGAGCTGTACTGGCTGACCTCTTCGGCCGAGGGCACCGCCCTGGTCCACGAGATCCTCCACGACGGCCGCAAGCACGGCGCCGGGCTCCTCGCCGGCTCCCACGATGCCGAGGAACTCGGTCCCGACCGCGGGCTGATGGCCTACCGCGCGCTCGCCCGCACCGCAGACCGTGAACGCGCCCGCAGAGGACTGGAGTTCCTCGGTCTCGACCCGCACGACCCCGAGCTGCTGCGGCTGGTGACCACCGGCCTGTCCCCGGTCGGACAACGCGGCCGCGAAGGCGAGTTCCTCATCGCGTGCCCGCGGCAAAACACCGGCCGTATCAAGGTCGTCATCCCCCGCATCGAGCGGATCTCCTCCTCCATCACCACCACACCTGGACGCCGCACCACTGCGCCCGGGTCCGCGCCGCTCGCCGGCGCAGCCACAGGCGACCGTCCGAAGGAACTCCGATGACCTCTTTCGCACCCAGCCGTTCCCGGCGCCTCGCCGCAGCCGCGAGCGCTCTCACGGTGATCGCCGTGGCCGTCGGCGTGCTCGTCCTGGCGCTGGGGGTGAGCCTGCCGGAGGCCTGGTGGCCGCGCACCGGACAGGCCTTCGCCGCCGACGCCGCCAAGGCGCCCGCAGACCCGTGCGATCGGATAGCCGGTCCGGCCAAGGCGTACTGCGAGCGCGGCCGCCATGCCACGAGCGCCCAGGCCGGCGGTGACGCAGCCGCATGGAAGCTGCTGTCGGCCGCGACGGCGATAGGCGCGCTCGTGATCTGGCGACGCCGCGCGCATACGAGGCAAGGGCGGGCTTGAGATGTTCCGTCCAGACCGCGGCACGCTGCGCTCGGTCGGCTTCGTCCTGCTGGTCACCGGCGTGTTCGTCATGGTGAACAGCCAGGTCGTGTACGCGGCGAGCAGCAACAGTGAGACCGGTGACCTGCTCACCCCGTTGAACATCACTTCCTCCGAGGGGGTGCCGATCAACGGGTACGAGCTGAACGCCGAAGGCGGCTCCATTGTCGCCTTCAAGACGCAGGCCCTCGCGTTCGCTCTGTCTGGGCTGTTCACCCTGATCCGGATGCTGGTCGGCCTGGCGGGGTGGGCGATCGAGGTGGCCTTCCGGTTCCCGCTGCTGAAGATCTTGAGCCGTCCGGCGCAGAAGGCCGCCGACACCTACGACAACGTGGTCGTGGACACGCTCGGGCTGAAGGGTCTGCTGCTGGCCTGGGCGTTCGTGTTCGCCGGGTTCATGATCGTGCGTGGCCGTGTCGGCCGCGGTCTGGGCGAGATCTTTCTGACTCTTCTCATCGCGGCGTTCGCCGCCTCGGCGTTCGTCCGCCCTGACACCCTGCTCGCCCAGGACGGACCGCTGGGGCAATCCCAGCAGGTGGCCGCCGAGGTCGCGCAGCAGAGCGTCAACTCCTACGACTGGGGAGGCAAGCTCGCCAGCAAGGGGCCGTGTGAGGGCATGGCGGGCAGCGCGGAGATCACATGCCTGGAGCGTGAAGGCGAAGGCCCGGTCTCCGCGGCAGAGGTGGCCCGCCCGATCCAGGACTCGATCACCAACGCGCTGATCGTCAAGCCGTACATGCTGCTGCAGTACGGGCGCATCCTCGACCCCGCCAAGCCTGCCGACCGCAGGGCCTACGCCGTCCATCTGATGTGGGTCACCGGCGGATACAAGGCGGGCGCCAAGAAAGACAACGAGGACAAGAAAGACGCCTGCGCCAAGATCAAGGGCGAGGCGAAGAAGTACTGCGAGCGCGACACCGACGTTGTTCCCGGGAACAACGGAAGCGGCACCCTGCCGGAGCTCACCCCAGGCGGTGAACTGCTGGACGCCTCCCACGCGATCGTCACCGACGAGGACCGCGAGTTCTACGCCTTCCTGCAGGACATGAAGAAGACCGGTGACGTCGGCAAGTCCTGCGCCGCCTACGCCGAGAAGCCCACCTGGTGGCGGGTCGGCGGGGCCGCCCTGCTGCTCATCGCCACGTTGTTCATCTGCGGCATGCTGCTCTCCAGCGCCATTGTGCTGCTGGGCACCCAGGGCATCTGTGCGGCAGCCGCGGCCGCGGGCGGTGTCACTTTCATCGCCGGCATGCTGCCCGGGCCCGCACGCCAGTCAGTGTGGAAGTGGCTGTCGATCTGGGGCATCTCGGCCCTGACCGTGGTCGGGGTCTGCGCCTTCGTACCGTTCTTCGGCATCGCCGTGGACGCCACCATCACCAACGGCCCCGACCTGATGGTCGAGCGAATCCTGCTGATCGATGTCCTCGCCATCGCGGGCACGGCCGGACACCGCAGGCTCCTGACCGGAATCACCTCCTTCGGGCGGCGCATGGCCATGCGGATGCGCTACGCCAAGGTCGGCGGCACCCACATGCCCGGCGACACCTCCGAGCTCGGCGCCGCGCTCGCCATGAACTCGCCCGCAGCACTGGGCGGATACGGCGGGGGCTTGCGCGCCTTCACCGGCGGCGGTGGCGGCCGGTTCGGGCTGCTCGGCACCCGGCAGCGGCTGATGGGCGCGCTCACCTCTTTGTTCGACGGGGCGGGCATGCCGGTGGACACCGGCCGTGTCCTCGCCGACGCAGGCGCCGAAGCCGGTCGCGGGCTCGCACCGCTCACCGCGGCGGCCGCCGTGAGCGGGGCGGGGGCGCGACTTGGCGCGAAGGGCACCCACTGGCTGCTGATCGGCCGGCGGCCGGACAAGGAGCAGTTGGCCAAGTGGCGCAAGCCCACGGCTGACGGCGACCCGGACGCGGGCGGCCCGGACGGCGGCCCGGACGGCGGTTCAGGCGGCGGAGGGCCGCGCCGTCCTGGCGGTCCGCCCGATCGTTACCGCGACGAGGACGGCCAGGTCGTCGACCGCCGCACGGGGCAGGTGCTGCACGACCAGAACACCGACCGCACGCTGCTGTCGACGCGCGCCCACAACCGTCTGGTGCGCTTGCGCGGGTACCGCATCCTCAACCGGGGCGGCCGCGCCGCATACGGGACGACAGTCGGGCTCCCGGCCAATGTCCGCCGGGCCCGCTCGGGCAAATCGCAGTACTTGCTGGACGCCCGGCAGCAGGTGCAGGTCTGGGGCAACACCGTCCGCGAGGACGGCCGGGCCTGGGCCGACACAGGACGTCATGTCTCTCGTGTCCTGCGGGAGCACACCGACGACAGCGGCGGCCCCGGCCCCTTCGTCACCCGTCGCCTGCCGGCCCGTCCGGCACCGGCTCCGCGGCCGACCGGGTCCTCCAGTTCTCCAGCCCGTACGCGACAGGCCTCCCCACGGGCCAGCGCGTCCGCGTCTCCGGCCTCGGTCAGCACACGGCCGAGCGCGCCGCCGACCTCCCCGCCCCGGCTCGGAAGCGGTGCGCCCCGGGCTGCAGCAGGCGGCAGACCAGGGCGGACCGCTCCCCCCGGCGACGGTGGCGCGGAGGGTTCTGCAAGCACCGGCAACCGGGCCCGGATGCAGGAGCTGATGCGGCAGGCCGAAGCGCTGCGCGAGATGCGGGCACGGTGGCAGGTCGAGGACGGTGAGGACGGGTGAGGACGGCCCGGCGCCGCAAGACGCAGTGGGGGTGTGTGGTGGTGCTGTTGCTGTTCGCCGCCGTGTGCTGTGCCGCACCGGCAGGGAACGCGATCAGCGCGTACGTGGCGCTGAAGACGGGTGCGAGCGCCGACGGCGGGGTCGCCGAAGGCGGCACCGCTGCGGACATCCCGCCGCGCATGCTCACCGCCTACAAGAAGGCCGTCCAGCAGGTCGGGAAGCATGTGCCCAAGTGCCAGGGCATGCGCTGGCCGATCCTGGCCGGGATCGCCAAGGTCGAGTCCAACCACGCCGTGGGCCGGAACATCGCCGACAACGGCGACATCCGCCCGCGCATCTACGGGGTGCTCCTCAACGGCTCCGGGGCCGGCGGGAACACCACCGCCTTCCCGGACACCGACGGCGGCAAGTGGGACGGAACCGCCAGTGGGGAGCGCGCGGTCGGACCCTTCCAATTCTTGCCGTCGACCTGGGAGGGCATCGGCGAGGACGCGAACGGGGACAAGACGGCCGACCCGCACAACGCCGACGACGCCGCGCTCGGCGCCGCGGCCTATCTCTGCGGCAACGGACGGGACTTGACCAAGCGGGCGCAGCTCAAGGCGGCGATCCTCCAGTACAACCACTCCAATGAGTACGTCTCGAACGTGCTGGGCTGGATCGACCAGTACACGGCGGCCGCGAAGGACCCGGACCTGAAGAACGTCACGGGCAAGGTCCGCACCGTCATCGAGGCGGCGCTCTCCCAGCGGGGCGTGCCCTACTCGTGGGGCGGCGGCAACGCGAGCGGCAGGTCGTACGGCATCTGCTGCTCCCCCAGCGGAAAGAGCGGCGCAAGCATCAAGGGTTTCGACTGCTCGGGGCTGACCCTGTACGCCTACGCGAAGGCTGGCATTCAGCTGCCGCGTACGGCGGCTGCGCAGGCCGGGGTCGGCCAGCGCATCCCCACGAGTCTCGGGTCCGATGCGCTCAACGCCGGCGATCTCGTCTTCTATGCCGACGCTCCCGGTCATGACTCGACGATCTATCACGTCGGGATTTACGTGGGCAGCGGGCAGATGGTCAACGCCGCCCGTCCGGGGACCGTTGTCCGCCTGGACGCGGTCAACGCGATGTCGGGATACGCGGGAGGGGCCCGCCTGCTGTGACCACGTCCCCGGCGCGCTCGCCGCGCCTGCTGCTGATCGCCACTGGGGTCCTGGTCGTGGCCGGGGTGATCCTGCTGACGGTGCCGCATACGCAGAGCGCACCCTCAGCTTCGGCGCCACCGCGTGCGGCCGCTCCCACGTCGCATCCCTCGGCGTCCGCTTCTGGCGGCCGTACTGGGCAGGCCAGCGGGCTCGCGCCGGCCCCGGCCTCCACCGCGTCGGCACAGTCGGCCAGCGCGTCCGCGCTGCCGCCGCACGGCGAGGGCACCGCCGGCGATGCCGTCATCCACAAGTCGTTGGAGGACGCCTGGCCCGCCGATCTCGCCGCCGACGAGGAGCGCAAGCTCCTCGCGGCCGGCCGTGGCCTGCTGCGGGCGGACGCCACCGGGATCGGCCGCGCCAAGTGGCCCGCGATCTTCGGCGACCCGGACCAGGCGGTCGCACCGGCGTTCGCCACCGCCCGTTTCCGTATCCAGGCCGCCATCGCCCGCCGTGACGGCAGCCCTAACAAGGCGGTGGTGCACCTGGTGTGGGCGGGCACCGACCGCGGCGGCACCTACACCGACCGGCGCATCACCGACCGGTACTTCACCCGCACTTCGACGAAAGGAGCATCCACGTGGACTCCGCAGCCCCGTACCTGACCGGCCAGGCGGCGCCGTCAGCGTCCGGCTCGGTATTCGGCATGTTCACCGGCATCATTCACACCGTCGGCTGGGTGATCGCCTACTGGTACGTTCCCGTGGCTGCCGCCATCGTCATCTGGGCCGTGAGCGAGACGGCGGTACGCCGCCTGGCGAGGAAGGCCTCGGCCGAGCGGATGGCGCTGGAGCTCGTGCCGTCGCGGCACTTCGACCCCGGCCTGGAGGAGATCTTCCGCCGCGGAGTCCAGCTCGCCCGGGCCTCGACGAGCATGCCGTGGTGGGCGCCGCGCCGTACGAAGGCGGTGCAGATCCGGCTGCGCGCCGACGGGTCCAGTCCGCTGCGCTACCGGATCGAGGGTCCCGCCGGCGGCGAACGTCTGCTGTCGATCACTCCCTTCGGCCCGGGCGTCACGGTGAACCGGGCTCGTCCCCTCGTCGACAAGCCGCGTGAGCATGTGGTGCGGGCGGAGTTCATCCTGCGCGGCAAGCCCACGGCCCCGCTGCGTGAAGTGCCGCTGGACCCGGACCCGTTGCAGCCACTGATCGATGCCGTCTGCGACCTGCGGGCGGAACTGGGTGACCTGGCTGAGATACGGCTCGACATCCAGCGGGCCCCCAAGTGGGCGCTTCGGGCGCGCCGTGTGCAGCTGATGTCGGACGCTCGCCGCAGGGAGCGTCGCGAGGCTCAGCGGGCTGCCAGGTGGGTGCGGCAGGACGCCACCGGCATCGAGGACTCGCTCGCCTGGCAGTTGCAGCAGTTGGTCAGCCGGAAGCAGGACGGGGGCGGGCGCCGTCTGGTCATGCCGCCGGTCCCCCGCCGGGTGGACCCCCAGGACGCGCTGGGCAAGCTCGCCGGTGACGACCATCTCGTCCGTGTGCAGCTGCTCGTGATGTGCGCCTCGAACACCGAAGGGCGGGCCGAGGCGAGGCTCGCCCAGCTCCAGGCCGCGTTCGACGTGTTCGGCGGGGGCTCGCGGTGGGCGATGCGCGGGTGGCGCGTAGGTCCGTGGCGGTTCGGCGCGGACCGCTGGCCCAGCCGGCGCGGCTTCGAGCGCCGCTGGCGGCTGGGACACTGCCAGCCACCCCGCCCGAACTGGGTGCGCCTGGAGGAATTGCTCGGCCTGCTCAAGCCGCCCACGGTGCACTGCCGTCTGCCGCTGCTCGCCGCAGACCTGCCGACCTTCGAGTTCGGGAACCCCGAGTTGCTGCTGCAGGGCATCTACCGCTCCCCCGACGGTCGTCGGCGCTTGATCGCCAGCTACGCCAAGGAGACGCTGTTCGAGGTAGGGGTGGGCAAGGCGGGCGGCGGCAAGACCGAACGCGCCCTCGCTCAGGCGATCGGCTGGGCGCATGCCGGAGGCGGGCTGCTGTTCGTCGACCCGCACCGCGACTCCTGGCCCCGTGCTCTGCCGTTCCTGGCCCACGACGCGCTGATGCAGCGGATCGCACTCATCGACCTCAACGCCCATGGGACTTCTCCGCACGTGAGTTGCTGGAACCCGCTCGGTATGCACCAGGGCCAGACAGCGCACGAGGTCGTCGAGGCCACCGCGGACGCCTTCGCGTCCGCGCTCGGCTGGGACGACGCCAGCGCACCCCGCGCGCTGACGATCCTCACCGCCGCCCTGGCGGTGCTGGTGGCCGTCAACGAAACCGCATGCCAGGCCGGGCGTCCGGAGGACCAGGCCACGGTCTTCCACCTGCGGGCGCTACTCACCGATCCGCTCTTCCGCGCTGCGGCGCTCGCCGGGGTGGAGGGACGGCTCGAGGAGGAGACCCGCTCCTGGTGGCAGACGGTGTTCCCGACACTGCCCGCCGACTCCTTCGCCGTGGTCCTCAACCCGATCGCCCGCCTCGCCGCCAACCCCGTCACCCGCGCGTTCCTCGGGCAGCCGGCCGGCGTCTACAACATCCGCGGCGCGATGGACTCGAAGATGATCGTATGGGTGTGCCCGGGCGGGAACGGACCCACCGACCGGCTGATCACCGCGCTGCTCGCCCGGGACCTGCTACGCGCCGTGCGCTCCCGCCGCGACACCCCCGAAGGCCAGCGGGTGCCGTTCCGCCCATACTTCGACGAGCTGATCACCCTGACTGGCGCGGCCCCCGAAACGATCGCCAGCATGTTCGAGGACTTCCGCAAGTACAAGGTCCACGTCCACGGCATGACACAGCTGCTGGCCCGCCTGCCCAACCCGGTGCGGCTGTCCCTGGTCCAGAACGCCTCCACCCTGGCCTCCACCGCCGGCTCACAGTCCGCCATCGCCCCGATCACCGCGGAATGGGGCGACCGCCCCGGCCCTGACATCGTCGCCGCCCTGGACCGGTTCGAGCACTACATGTCGCTGACGGTCAGGGGCGCTCGCGTCGGCCCCGTCCCGATCACCGGTCCGCACCTCGACGAAGTCTTCGCCGACTACGCCCGCCCCCGCCAGGCGGCAGCACTGGAGCGCTCCGCCCGGGCCATGGCCGGGGCTGCGCCACTGGACCAGCTCACAGCACTCGCCACTAACCAACTGAACCGTGTGGGCGACTTTCTCGCCCAGCACGCCCCCACCACCCGGCCCGCCGCACGGCTGCAGAAGAAGGGATACCAGTGACCACCGCCTTCGAGACCCTGTCGTCCGGCCGCACACCGAGTCCGGTCGAGCCGCTGCCGCATCAGCTCCTTGCGGTGCTGGGGCAGCACCGGATGGCAACAACCGGTCAGCTCCACGACCTGTTGCGGCCTGACGCGGCGCGGCAGACCGTCTCCACACCGTTGAACAAGCTGCGCCGCAAGGGCCTGGTGGACTACGCGGTGCTGCCGCAGTCCAACCGGTCGCGGGCCTGGTACCTGACAGGGGAGGGTGCCCGGCTGGTGAGGGACTTCCCCGCGCTCCGGGGCCGTCCGCCGTATCCGATCACCTCGGCCACGGCTGCCTCGTTGAAGACACCGCACACCCTGACCGTGGTCCGCACCCACCTGGCGTTCGTCACCGATGCCCGCAGGCGTGGGGACGAACACGGTCACCTGGACTGGACACCCGAGGTCTCACACCCGCTCAGCGACGGCGAGAAGATCATCACGGATGCGGTGATGCACTACACCCTCATCGGTGATGATCAGCGGACAAAGCTCAGGGCATTCGTCGAGGTCGACCGAACGACCATGAGCAGCGAGCGGCTCGCGTCGAAATTGATCGAATACGCGCGGCTGTGGTCGTACGAGCCGCAGCCTGCCAGCCGGTCCCGAGCACGTCAGCCGGCCGTTCCCGGTGCCGTCTGGCTGCGCTGGTATCCCGTGTTTCCCCGGGTCCTGTTCGCGCTCACCGGAGCCTCCCGGTACGTACTGGACAACCGGATCTCCGACCTGCAGGCCATGGTGGCGCAGCATCCGCTCGTGGGCACGCTGGCCCGGCAGGTTCCGATGGGCGCGGCGGTCCTGGAAGACCTCGAAGACAAGGGTCCTACCCGCAATGTCTGGGTGCCTCTGGCTGGCGGCAAGCCGCGGCCCTGGACCGAGCTGTGACTCGGCAGTCTCGTGTCGACCGAATGTCGCAGCCTTGCAACTGCTTCGGAACTCTCTTGACGTTTGCTTACGCGAACCATTAGTTTACTTCTGCACACCGGGTCGCGCCTTTCAAACGACCCTGCGTGTCTCGGACTTGGGAGAACCAGATGCCTCAAGCTGCTAGTGAGATTCGCATCCCTGAAATGGCTTCGGGTGCCGAATGGCCCGTCGACACCCAGGCCGTCTCGTTCGTCGGAAGCGCCTGCGTAGTCCAAGGGGCCGACGACTTCGACCTGGACGACCTGAACCTGGTGCGCCATCAGTTCCCAGGCCGGCGCGTCACGCTCGACGGAGACGTGATCACCGTGTGGCCGACTCCCCTACAGGTCGGGCGAGGTGAGCAGCATCCGTACGCGCTCAACGCCGCCGAGGTTGGCCACCGGAAGAACCGACAGCGCGAGGTCTCGTTCTTGCGAACAGGGCGCTGAAGCGGTCCGCACGAAGCCAGGACCGGCCCGGAACATGTGCGGACGGAACGAGCCAATACACAGGACTAGAAATCGACATCCGGTTCCGAAAGTGACCGGTTAAGTCCCGAGTTGTACGAGTGAACTCCAATATCAAGCTGGGAAGTTGACTGGCATATGCGTAATCTTGCGGTCACGCAACGCATTACCGCAGCTGGACCAGGCCGCGGTACCGGGCCGCCGTATACCGGAGGCCGGAGGCAGCGGTCGCATCGCACCGCGTCGCACGGGGAGACAACGTGACACGCACAAAACGACGCTCGTCAGGGCTCAGGCTCGCCGCTGTTCGCACCCGGAAGCACGCCACAGCCGTACTTCTCGCGGGCAGTCTGGTGGCGCTTGCCGGTTGTAGCGATAGCGGCACGGACGCGTCACCGCCCCAGCCCAGCCGTACTCAAACGGCTAGCCCGTCGTCGTCCCCCAGTTCCACAGCTGATGCGGAGGACGCCGCCGTCGTCGCCGCGTACACCCGCTCCTGGAGTGCGCAGACGGAGGCCTACAGGAAGGCATCCTCCGCAGGCACCGATCTGAAGAAGAACACCACTCTCCGGGCCCTGGCTGACATCGAGAGCGACCTGGCTGCGATGCGGGAGGCCAGGCAGGTAACGACCGGGATTCCGGTGATCCACCCGAAGGAACCCAAGGTGACCCACGGTGAGATTCCCAAGGCCACCCTCACGGACTGCGTCGACACTACGAACTGGACGCTGATCGACAAGGCCTCGAAGAAGCCGGTCCCGCTTCCATCGGAGCGACTCATCAAATACGTCAGCACCGCGACGCTTGAAAAGTGGGGGACGAAGTGGATGGTCACGGAGTTGACCGCGAAAGATCAAGCCTGCTGACCCGGCGCCTGTCATTACTCATCGGCGCCCTCGTCCTGGCCGCGGCAGGCACCGCGCACGCCGACGACGACCCCGATGTCGGGGCGGGCAAGTGCCAGGTCATCAAGTTCTGCGTCGGCGTCGGCGTGGACGACGAGACCGGCGGGAAGGGCACCCAGACGGGCTCGCAGGGCAGCAGCGGCAGCAAGACGCAGTGCAAGCTGACCAAGGTCAACCCGAAGCCGCCGGCCAACCATCCGGTCTGGAACGGCGCCGACCCCAAGAAGAGCGACCTGTACTTCCGCGCTTGCACGGACGGCGGCGACGGTTTCGTCGTCGTACCGCAGGGCCAACCCGCACCCCAGGTGGACCCGCAGGAGCTGGCGCAGCGCGCGGTCGACTCGATGACGCTGCTCGGCCCGGACATCGCCAGCCCGCGCGGGGCCGGGAAGTACACGGTCGGTGTGCCGACGTGGATGTGGGTCAACCAGAGTGCCACGACCTTCGGGCCCAACACCGCGTCGGCCTCGGCGGGCGGGATAACCGTCACCGCTACCGCGAAGGTCTCCAAGATCGTGTGGCAGATGGGCGACGGCGCCTCCGTGACGTGCAACGGCCCGGGCACGCCGTACCAGGCGTCCGAGGGCATGGCCCAGTCACCTAACTGCGGACATGTGTATTCCAAGAGCTCAGCTGGTGCCCGCAGCGGCAAGTACCCGGTGACCGCGACGTCGACGTGGACGATCGACTGGCAGGGCGGCGGAGCTGCCGGCCAGCTCACCGAGATCCGGCAAACCAACGTGCAGGTGGCGATCGGCGAGCTGCAGGTCGTCAGATAACGCCGCCGGAAGGACAGAACGTTGAGCAAGTCCCAAGAACGATTAGCAGCCAGCCCCAACGGAGTCCCCCAGCAGGGACGAGTATCCGGCGCGGTTGCTCCCCCACGGGTGTCGGCCCGCAGGCGCCGGCCGGGTGTCATCGCCCTGTCGCTGGCGCTGATCGCCGCTGGAGGGGCCGGTGTTGCCGTCCTGCTGCTCCAGGTCGGCCACCGCACCGAGGTGGTGACCGTGGCCCGCGATGTCCAGGTCGGCCAGGTCCTGAGCGAAGAGGACCTGGGCAAGGCTTCCATCGCCCTGGACCCGGCCGTCAAAGCGGTGCGTGCCGGTGACCTGGATTCAGTGGTGGGCAAGCGGGCCGCTGTGGAGCTCAGGCCCGGTTCCCTGTTGGCGCCGTCGCAGGTGACGGAGGATTCCTTGGTGAAGGCCGGCGAGCAGCTGGTGCCGATCGGGCTCAAGTCGGAACAGGTCCCGGCCACCGCGCTGGTGCCGGGCCAGAAGGTGGAGCTGGTCCACGTCCCGGCGCAGGGCGTGGAGGACACGGGCAAGTCGTCCGGCCTCTCTCCGAGGACCATCGCCGGGCGGGTCGTGAAGGCGTCCGGCGCCGCCCCTGGTAGCGGGGTTGTGGTCGTCGATGTCGCTACTTCTGCGGATGACGGTCCCATCGCCGCTGCGTGGGTGTCGGCTGGCACGCTGCGCCTGGTCCTCGCTGCTCCGGACGGTAGCTGATGGCTGTGATCGCGCTGGCCGGCTGCAGCGGCGCACCGGGAGTAACCACGAGTGCGCTGGCGCTGCTGCTGTCGTGGCCGCTGGAGCAGGGCCGGAAGATGATCCTGGCTGAGTGTGACCCGGACGGCGGGGCCGTGCTGCACGGTCTGCTGCAGGGCACGCTCGGCGACCGGTACGGGCTGCGGAACCTGTCGGTCGCTGCTCGCAAGGGCGAGTCCGGTGACGCTTTCTGGCGGCAGCTGATCGATTTGTCCAGTGACGACGGCAAGCAGGAGTCGCCGCGCGACCGGCTGTTGCTGCCGGGCATCACCGACCCCGCGCAGGCGGCGAGTCTGGTTTCGGTGTGGAAGGCGCTGGCGGTGGCCTTCCGCGGCATCGACGCCAGCCAAGGCCATGACATTCTGATCGACCTCGGTCGCACCGGGGCCTTCGGGCCCTCCGCGGTCTTGGCCGAGCAGGCTGACGCGGTGGTCGTGGTGGTGCGCAATACCCTGCGCTCCCTGCAATCCGCGCAGGCCCGGGTGGCCGTTCTGGAGAAGCGGGTCGGCGATGTCGGGCTCATCGTGATCAACGAAGGGCCCTACCCCGCTGGCGAGGTGCAGCGGGTGCTGCAGGTGCCGGTGGTGGCGACCCTTCCGTATGCGCCGAAGGACGCCCAGGTTCTGTCCGACGGCGCCGATCAGCCGCGCCACTTCACCAAATCCGCCCTGATGAAGGCCTCCCGGACGTGTAGTGCCCTGCTGGTTCAGCGGGCCGCTGCGCGGCGGGCCCGCCTCGATCCGCGGGCAGCGTTTGTTGGGGGCGGGGAGGTGACCCGTGCGCGGTAAGCCGTTGCATCCCGATCCCACCGTGGCCCCGCCACCTGGCCGCCCCCAGCCGGCCTGGCCTCATCAGGCGAATGGGACGGCTGCCGGTGCTGCCTCGAGTACGCACGCGCTCGGCACCGCCACGCCTCAGGTCACCGTCGACTACCAGGTGGCCCGGCATATCGCCGGCCAGGTCGCCAAGCAGCGCGAGGAGTTGCTGAAGGCGAAGCCTGATATGGACCGGGCCAGCGAGCAGCAGCGTTGCCTGGACTGGATCAACGAGGCGGTCGCGCTGTGGTCGGACTCGGCGGCGATGGCGCCGCAGGAGGATGAGGCACTGCGGCGTGCCGTCTATGACCTGCTCTTTCGGGCCGGGCGGCTGCAGCCGTATCTGGATGATGAGCGGGTCGAGGACATCATCATCCAGGGCCCGGACGAGGTGTGGCTCGACTACGGCGACGGTGAGCGCCGGATGGTCGGGCCGATCGCGGAGTCGGAGGACGAACTGCTGGAGTTATTAAGGGAGTTGGCCCGGAGTTCCGGGCACAACGAGCGCACCATCTCCACGGCGAACCCGACCCTGGCCCTGTCCCTGCAGGACGGCTCCCGTCTGCAGGCGATCACCGGGCTGGGCCCGATGACCTATGCGGTCATCCGCCGGCACCGGGTCTCCCACGCCGGTCTCGACGACCTGGTGCGGCTGGGCACGATCGACCCGATCCTGCGCGACTTCCTCGGCGCGTGCGTGCGCGCGGAGAAGAACATCATGATCGCGGGGAAGCAGAAGGCCGGGAAGACCACCTTGCTGCGGGCGATGCTCAAGGAGTTCGGCCCGGAGTGCCGGTTTGCGACCATTCAGACCGAGGACGAGCTGTTCGCCCACGCCAACGGCTACCACCGGCAGGTCGTCTCCCTGGTGGGCCGCGAGTCCAACGGGGAGAAGGACGTCACCGGGCGGGGTGCTGGCGAGGTCACGCTGTTGGATCTGATGCATCCCGCGTTGCGGATGTCGCTGGAGCGGATCGTGGTGGGCGAGGTCCGCGGGCCGGAAGTCGTGGCGATGATGCAGGCGTTGACGAACGGGTCGGGCGGCAACCTGTGCACGATTCACGCCCGGCGCCCGGACATCATCTTCGACCGGATCGCCGAGCTGTACGCGCTCGCTCAGGACAACCTGTCCGAGCAGCTCGCCTACCGGCAGACCGCCAACGGCCTGGACTTCATCGTGTACGTCGACATGACCGATGAGACGCAGATCGGCGGCCGCCGCCACCGCTACGTCTCCCACGTCCTGGAGCTGACTGGGATCGGCGAGAACGGCCGTCCCGCCACCAACACGGTCTTCTCCCCCGGAGCCGAGTTCGGCGAGCTGCGCGCGGTGCCGAGGATGGATCCGGGCTGCGTCGACGACCTGCGCCGCGTCGGCTTCGACTCCGCCCAGCTGCAACAGCCCTACGGGGCCTGGCAGGCGCCGCTGCAGCTGAAGGTGGGGGTGATCCGATGACCCTGTTGTGGGGGTTGTTGAGCGGCATGGCCGTCATCGGCGGGCTGATCGGCGTGGTGGCAGGCCTCGTGGGCACGACGGCGCCGCGCCGGGCTCCGTTGCAGCAGCGGTGGCAGGCCCTGCGCGCCGGGAAGGACCAGGGCGAGGACGTCCGGCTGCGCCGTCGGACCCTCGCGGCCTTGGCGGTCGTGGTCTTCGTGGCCGTGTGGCTGGTCTCGGGGAATTTTGTGGGCGGCGCGCTGCTCGGCGTGGCCGTGGTCGGCGTGCCCTGGCTGATCAGCCCGGCGCAGATGGCGCAGGAACGCATCGGCCAGCTGGAGGCCCTCAGCGAGTGGACGCAGCGCCTGGCCGGCCTGCTGCGGCTGGGCATGGGCCTGGAACAGGCGATGATCACCAGCCGTCAGGGTGCACCGGACGAACTTGCCCCGCAGATCGTCAATCTGTCCGACCGGCTGCGTCTGGGCTGGCGGCCGGATGGAGCGCTACGCGCGTTCGCCGAGGAACTGAACGACGTCACCGCGGACAAGGTGGTCGCCGCGCTCATCCTGTCCGTCAACGACCGCGGCCCGGGCCTGGCCCAGGCGCTGGAGGACCTGGCGGGAACGGTCCGCGACGAGGTCGCCAAGAAGCGCGCCATCGAGGCGGACCGGGCGAAGCCGCGGACCACCGTGCGGTGGATGACCGTCATCACCGTGGGTGTCGTGGTGGCCGGGTTCTTCGTGCCGTCCTATACCAAGCCCTACTCCACGCTGCTGGGGCAGCTCGTGCTCGCCTTCCTGACCGTCGGGTTCATCGGGGTGCTCGCCCTGATGCGGCAGCTGGGTGCCTTCCGCCGCATCCCGCGCTTTTTGATCACCGACCCGTCCAGCACAGTCCGGCTGCCCCTCGCCGGCGACGGAGCCGGGCGTGCCGGTCGCTGGCCGTGAGCCGGAAGGAGTCACGTCGTGAACCTGTTTCCCGTCGTCCTGACCGGTGGCGCGGTAGGCGCCGGCCTCGCGCTGCTGGTGCGGGAACTGCTGCGCCCTCAGGCCGCGTTGGGGCCGGCCCTGCAGCGCAGTGCCCCGGCCACCCTGACCATGCCCGAGCCGGAGCTGGACCGCGAGGAGGTGTGGGGCCGCTGGCTGCTGGCCCGCCTCGAGCGCCTGCCCGGTGTGCGGATCCCCACGATCAACCTGGCCCTGCTGGGGCAGGGGCGGGGCCAGTTCATGCTGAGAAAGACCACGCTCGCCGCGCTGGGTCTGCTCTGCCCGGTCATTGCGACGATTCCGTGGATCATCGCGGGCGTCTCCCTGCCGTTCTACGTTCCCGCCGGCGTGGGCCTCCTCATCGCGGGACTGCTGTTCATCACACCGGATCTCGCGGTCCGTGACCAAGCGAAGCGGGCCCGGGAGGAGTTCGCGCACGCCCTGTCCGCCTACCTGGACCTTGTCGCGCTCAAGCGGGCCGCCGACGCCGGCCCCGCCGAGGCGCTGGAGAAGGCCGCCGAGGTCGGCCTCGGCTGGCCCTTCCTGTTTCTGCAGGGCGCCCTGCGACGGGCCCGGATGGAGAAGATCCCGCCCTATCAGGCGCTGACCGAACTCGCCGCCGAGTACGACCTGCCCGTCCTTGACGACGTCGCCGACATCATGCGCGGATCGGCCACGGACGGCGCCGCCGTCTACAAGGCGCTGCGCGCTCGTACCGCAGCGCTCAACTCCGAACTGCTGGCCGATCAGGCCGCGGAGGCGAACGCCGCCAGCGAGAAGATGACCGCCCCCGGCGCCTTGCTGGCGGTCCTGGTGATGCTGCTGATGGCGTTCCCCGCGGTCATCCGCATGCTCACCGTCTAAGGCCACCCCGAGTCACTGAACCTCTGAAGGAGCAAGGAGCACAGCATGAAGCACACCGCAGCCCGCACCTACCGTGCGGTGCACTGGGCGACCACGCGTCTGCAGGAGGGCCTGGAGGAGGCCAAGCGCAGGCCGGACCGCGGCGACATCAGCACCACCACCGTCATCATCTGGGTGGCTGCCGTCACCGGCGCTGTACTGATCGCCGGGACCATCGCCGTCGTGATCTCCAAGTACAACGGCAAGCTCACTGGGCTGTGATGTCTCCTCCGGCGCGGCTGAAGGACTGGTGGCAGGGACGACGATGGGGCGACGACCGCGGTGACACCTCCATCCAGATGGCGATCATTTTCCCGTTCGTGCTGATCGCCACGGTGGCCGTCATCCAGGTCTCCATGTGGTACTACGCACGGCAGATCGCCCTGACCGCTGCTCGCGAGGGCCTCACCGCGGCCCGCGCCTACGAGTCGGGTCCGGCCGACGGTGCGGCCCAGGCACGGGAGGTGCTGGGGCGCGTCGCGGGTGACAGCCTGCGCGGCTACAGCGTGTCCGCCAGCAGCAACGGGCAGCGGGTGCGGGTACAGGTCTCCGGCACGGCCATGTCGATGATCCCGGGCGTTCCGGGTCTGCAGGTCACCCAGTCGGCGTCCGGTCCCGTGGAGCGCTGGACGGTCCCGGGAAGGTGAACTACGTGCGATACATGGCCCGATGGGCTCGCAGGCTTCGCAGCGATGAGGGCAGCGCCGCGATCGAGGCGGCCATCATCCTCCCGTCGCTGATCATGTTCCTGTGGCTGGCTATCGCCGGGGGGCGCCTCGTCACCTCTGGCTCGAAGATCGACGCGGCAGCTGAAGATGCGGCCAGGGAGGCGTCCATTCACCGTACGGCGGGTGCCGCCCAGAGTGCCGCGCACGCGGCGGCCGCCGAGTCGCTCAACGACCAGGGCATCACGTGCGCGTCGACCAGCGTCAGCGTCAACACCGGCGGCCTCAGCGTGCCGGTGGGCCAGGTAGGGACGGTCACCGTGACCGTGACCTGCACGGTCGATCTGTCGGATCTCCTGCTGCCGGGCGTGCCCGGGGCCCGGACCCTCACGTCGACAGCCACCTCCGTAGTGGATCAGTACAGGCAGCGAGGTGACTGATGAGCTTCCGGCAGACAGGGCTGAGCCGGGCACGGTGGGATGACCGGGGAGGCGTCACCGTGTTCGTCGCCGTGTGCGTCCTCGCCCTGATCGGCATCATCGGCGTCGCCGTCGACGGCGGCAGCAAAATGCGTGCCACCGAACGCGCCGACTACATCGCCGGCGAGGCCGCCCGGGCCGGCGGGCAGGCCATCGACCCCGCCGAGGCCATCAGCGGCACAGCGATCGTCGTGGACCTGCAGGATGCCCAGGCCGCGGCCCAGGCCTACTTACGCTCGGCCGGCGCCACCGGCACGGTCAGCGTGTCCGGCGACGGCAAGACCCTCAACGTGAACGTCACCGGCTCGTACGACACGAAGTTCCTGTCGGTGGTCGGGATCGGCTCGTTGTCAGTGACCGGCCAGGGCAAAGCCACCCTCCTGCACGGCGTTACCGCTCCCGAAGGAAACTGATGCGCACCACCCACTCCCCCGCCACAGCGGCCGGCCGCACGCTGGGCCGGGTCCTCAAGGCCGTGCTGAGCCTGCTCGTCCTGGCCGCCGCGGTCGCCGGGCTGCCGCTGCTGCTGGCCTGGGTCACCCCGGCCATCTGGGCCTCCAGCCACGACGACCTCACGCACTTGCTGGACCGGCAGGATACGGGGGCGGCGTTCCTGCTGCTGCTCGTCGCGGTGGGCTGGATCGGGTGGGCGCAGTTTGCGTTCTGCGCCGTACGCGAGCTGATCGCGCAGGTGGGGGGCCGGAGCTGGCAGGCCCCGCGCAGACTTGGCGCCTCGCAGCGTGCCGCGGCTCTCCTGGTCGGCAGCATCCTGGTGCTGCTGCCCACGAGTTCGGCCCTGGCCTCCGACGCCCACGCCTCACCGGCCACCACCGAGGCCCGCGTCCCCGGCCAGGCCCCAGCCCCGCAGACCGCCGAGCCCGACCAGACCTTGCCGGACTCCGCAAGCACACCGGCGTCCCGTACTTCGTACACGGTCCGCGCGACGCGTCCCGCACAGAGCCTGTGGGGCATCGCCGAAAGGGAGTTGGGCGACGGAGAGCGGTGGCGGGAGATCGCCGCCCTGAACGAGGGCCGAACCATGGTCGACGGCCAGGTCTTTCGCGCGCACGGCTTTCTGCAGCCCGGCTGGCAGCTGGAGATGCCTGATACCGCCGCTGCCGCGGGAGGCATCCGTACACAGCTGGGCAGGGCCGCTCCCACTGCTGAAGGAAAAAATGAGCACGTTGTCACGGTCCACTCCGGCGACTACCTGTCGAAGATCGCGGAAGAAGAGCTCGGCGACGGCGGCGAGTGGCCACGCCTGTTCAAGGCCAGCCGGGGCAAGACGCAGCCGGACGGCCTGCCCGCCATCTCCGACCCGGATGTGATCTACGCGGGGCAGCAGGTCACTGTGCCCGGCGCCCAGCCCGACCCGCACACGCCGCCACGGGACGGCGACAACGGCGATGAGGCGGGCAGCCAGGAGACCACTCCCCCAGCCACCCAAAAGCCTGATGGCAAGCAAAAGCCGGGCGATGACAGGAGAGATGAGCAGGCACCAGCACCGGGCACCACCACAGCGCCCGCGCCAGAGTCATCGGCCCCCAGCACCCCAGCCAGCCGTCCCGCCGAGCAACCGGGGCAGGAACAGGGCTCTCCTTCCGCGACGGCGTCCGCGACGCCGCGGCCCGGCACCAGCCCCGCACCCTCTGCCGCCGCCCCGTCGGCCACGGCCGAGGCGCCGGGCTCCGCTGACTCCTCCCCCGCCACCACGGCGTCCGAGACGCCGCCACCGGCACCGGCACCGGCACCGGCCAGCAGTCCGCTGAACCTGCGCACTGTTCTCGGTGCCGGCACGCTGCTGGCGGCCGCCATCACCGGCGCTCTTGCCCTGCGCAGGACGCTGCAGCGCCGCCGCCGCACGCCTGGTGAGAAGATCGCCATCGCATCAGAGACCTCTCCCGCCGAGGCGAAGTTGGCGGCGGCCGCCGAACCGGGCGGCGCTGCCCGCCTGGACGTGGCCCTACGGACCCTGGCCCACCAGGTGGCCCACGAAAAGGCTGCGGATCTGCCCCCGATACGGGCCGCGCGGATCGGCACCCGCACAGTGGAGGTACTGCCCGAGGGCCTCGCCCGCAAGCCGCAGGCGCCCTTCGTGGCTGGGCAGGCCGGCTGGTGGGTGCTGCCCGCCGAAGCAGTCCTCCTGGACGAGGAGACCGCCCGCGAGGTACCGGCGCCGTATCCGGGACTGGTCACAATCGGCAGCACCGAGTCGGGTGACCTCCTGCTGCTCAACCTCCCCCAGGTGGCCGCCCTGTTGCTGGACGGCAACCCGGTACACATCACCGAGGTGTGCACGTCGCTCGCCCTGGAGCTCGGGATGAGCCCGTGGGCGAGCGAGGCCGAGATCGTGACCATCGGGTTCGGCGAGGACCTGCCGCAGCTGCTGCCCACGTCCCGGATCGCACACATGCGCCACGCCAGGCACGCACTGCGGGACCTGAGCGAACGGCTGCTGGAAGCGCACCAGATGCCCGAAACCAGTCATCAGCCGTACCTGCTGCTGTGTGCGTCCACGCTGGACGCCGATCTGGCCTGGCAGTTCGCCGACATAATCGACAAGGCCCAACACGTTCCCGTCACCCTCATCGCCCCCGCAAGCGCTGCGGCCGCGTCCTTCCCCGACGCCGAAATCCTCAACGCCTCACTCAGCAAGCCCCAGCAATTCGACTACATCGGCTCTGAGATCACGGTGCAGCGTCTGGAGCATGCCGCCTACCTGCAGATCACCACCGCGCTCGCCATCTCCGCGCAACCCGCCGACCCAGCCGAGGGACCATGGGAAGAGGTACCGCACGAGCCGGACACCCCGCAGCGCCCCCGTCCACTGGACTTGGCCAAACCCACACAGTCTGGCGACGGCGAGAAACCCGTGCCGGCGTCCCCGTTCACCGCGGGCACCGGTGACAGCGAGATCTACCCGGCACTGCTGGCCGCGTCCACCGACCCCGCCAGCCTGAAGCTGCTGCCCGACCCGAAAGCGCCTGGCAAGGCCCCTGCCGAACCCGGGACGGAACCCGCCGAAATGACGCCCGACGGACGGGCACCGCAGAAGGCAGCGGAGGCAACCGGCCGCCCGCAGGAGACCCCGGCAGCCGAGGCCGTCGGCGAAGATACCCAGGCGCAGGACCTGCACGCGCCGGAGATCCGGGTCCTGGGCCCCGTGGAAGTGACCGGCGTGGCCACCACCGGCCACGGCCCGAGCCAGGCACGGCTGGCCGCCTTGCTGTACTTCCGGCCGGGCCGCAGCGCCGACGTGCTGTGCGCCGACATGGACCCGGTCAGCCCCTGGTCCACAGCCACACTCAACGCCCGCCTGCAAGGCCTGCGCCGCGCCCTGGGAAACGACCCGGCCGGCAACGCGTACGTGCCCAGGCGCCGGTCCGGCGACGACCCTTACGAGCTGTCCGAAGCCGTCCGCTGCGACTGGGCACGGTTCACCCAGCTCGCCCAGCGCGCCCTGCCCCAAGGCACAGCCGGACTGCCGGACCTGGAAAAGGCACTCGGCCTCATCCGCGGCCGGCCCTTCGGGACCCGCCCACTGCCGTGGGCCGAGCCCTACCAGCAGGAAATGAGCACCCGCATCATCGATGTCGCCCACACCGTGGCCACCTACCGCACACCCACAGGCCCGCACCACGACCTGACCGCCGCCAGGCAGGCCATCGCAACCGGTCTCGACGTCGACGACAGCGCAGAGCTGCTGTATCGGGACTGGATGCGCATCGAGCACGCGGCCGGGAACCGGGCCGGACTGCACACCGCGATCACCCGAATCCAGGACATCAACCGCAAGATCGACTGCTCCCTGGAAAACGAGACCGAGCAGCTCATCAACGACCTCCTGGGCCCCACCGGCGGACGGGCACGTGGCCGATGAGCGAACCAGCACGCAGGCCCCCCACGCTCCATATGGCCCTCCACCGAGCCCCGTCAGACGAACACCCTGCCTTCCGAACCCGTGGCGACAGCAGTGACGGCGCAGCGGCCACCCGCACCCGGGCTTGTGTCCTCGGGTATGCCGCCGCACAACCGGCCTGCCCACAAGCCCGCCGCATCCCGCCGTCGCCCACCACAACCGCCCGGGCAGAGCGCCCGCATCGGCCTGCCCATCAGCACCGTCGCGACTTACGCACCCCAGCGAAAGCCGAACACAGATGAAGTCAGGAGCAGATAGCGGCCAGCAGCCCGTGAAGACAGCTTCTCAAAACCAGCTGCTGTGCCTTGGCCGGGCACAACGCCTCGTGATCTCCGCCGTCGTTCTCGGCGGGCTCACCATCAGCGGTATCGGCTTCGCTGGCTCGTACACGGCCGTCCGCGCACTCGCCCTCAAGAAAGGCTTCGGGAACTTCAGCTATGTCTTCCCGATCGGCATCGACGCAGGCATCTGCGTCCTGCTCGCCATGGACCTGCTCCTCACCTGGATCCGCATCCCGTTCCCGCTGCTGCGCCAGACGGCGTGGCTGCTGACGGCAGCGACGATCGCGTACAACGGCGCGGCAGCCTGGCCGGACCCCCTGGGCACCGCCATGCACGCAGTGATCCCCATCCTCTTCGTGGTCGCGGTGGAGGCAGCCCGGCACGCGATCGGCCAGATCGCCGACATCACGGCCGACAAGCACATGGAAGGCATACGCATCACCCGCTGGCTCCTCTCCCCCCTCCCCACCTTCCTGCTCTGGCGCCGCATGAAGCTGTGGGAGCTGCGCTCCTACGAGCAGGTCATCAAGCTGGAGCAGGAACGTCTCGTCTACCAAGCCCGCCTCCACACCCGCTTCGGCCGCGCCTGGCGCCGCAAGGCCCCCGTGGAGTCGCTGATGCCGCTGCGCCTGGCCCGCTACGGCGTCCCACTAACCCAGACTGCGCCCACGGGCCTCGCGGCAGCCGGCATCGAACCGGTGCTGCTGCCTCCGGCACCACAGCCACAGCCACAGGCCGAACCGGCAGACACAGTCGGCCGTGGGACGGGACAGGTCACCGCAGCAGCCCTGGGAAACCAGCCCGCTGCCGCCACCGGTGGCGAATACATCCAGGCACTCCCAACGGATGAAAACACAAGGCCCGCGACACCCCCCAAGGCCGGAGACCCCAGCTACCCCTGCGACCCCAGCCATGCACCGCGGAAGCAATACGAACGGGACCGAACAGCCCAGCAGCCAGCCGGCAAGCCGAACCCCACCGTGGTACCCGACCACGACGATTCCTCGCAACCGGAAGCCAGCGACACACCTGAGACGCCACACCACGAAGAAGCTTTAGACGAGGAGGAGTCCCGTGCCCGGGAACACAGCCGACTCTCCCCTACCTACGGATACCGGCTGGCCTCCGCTCATGGCCCACTACCAAGCCAGTACGTCCTGGACCACCACGAGGTGACCAACCCTGAAGGACATCCCCCGTCCCTTGAGGAACCGGACACTTCCCTAGACAGTCTTCTGCCACAGCAGCCCAGGGATTCGCGCCGCGACGACGGCCGCTCCCCAGAGCCGGCGGCAACCAGCCCTGTACGCGGCACAAGAAGCGAACCAGGACGCACCCCCCGTGCAACCCCTTCTGCAGAGCACCGCGCTCACAGCCCGGAACCTGCACTCGAGGAGACCCCCGACGCGGAGGCCGGGGACTCATCACTCCCTGACCTCACCGCAGTTGACCACTACTACCTGGCCTGGAACGACTTCCAGCAACAGCACGGCAAGGAACCAAACGGCACCGAACTATCCGCCCACCTCGCCCAACGCGGCATACACGACCGCGAAAATCACCCCATCAAACCCAAAACGCTCACCCGCTACTTCCTCGAATTCCGGATCTACGACGCTTGGGCCACCCACCGCGCCCGCACCTCCCGCACGGACAGCGAACCCGTCCTCAACGACCTTGCCTACCAAGGCATCACAGCTCAGTACAACCGGCCCATCCAAACAACCGACCTCGAAAAACGCCTCCCAGGATTCGAACGCCGCTGGCACGCACTCAGCTGCCACTGAGTACGGGCTTGCGCTCCTCCCACGGACAGAACAGCAACCACACCACCCTCGCAGGCAAGCCACCCCTCAGCCGCGTGAACAACGCTGCGGGTCGATACATCTGGGGTCTGTCGGCTCAGTCGAGCTTCGTCGGTCGGAGCATCACCGCGAACACGGGAGAGTCCGGGAACGGCTGCTGCAGACCGATGGAGCGATACCCCCAGGCCTCGTACCGGGCCTGCACTGCCCCGTTACCGGCCGCGGGGTTGACCAAAAGCGTCACTCGCTCCTCTGTTCGGCCGTGGAGCCACGCCTCGTGGAGCTGCCAGGCGACGGAGCGTCCCCTCCACGACTTGCGCACCACAATCTCGTTGAGGGAGACGGTGCGGTGGCCATCCTCGTGGGTGGTCTCGGCAGGAAGGGGTTCCTTCATCGAGTCCCACCATTTCGTGTCCGGTGCCAGGGCGGTGCCGAAGCAGAAGCCGACTGGCTGCCCGTCCTCGTATCCCAGAGCTGCGGACCAGCCCGGACGTGCAGCGTAGGCAGACAGCCGCTCGTTGAAGCGGTCGCGGTCGTAGAACGGGCCGGTGAGCCCAAAGTCCCGGTGTCGTACTTCGACGTGGAGATCGAGTATGGTCTCGCGGATCTCGTCCAGATCCGCAGCCCCGTAGTGCCTCACGTTGACGGTCACGCAATTCCTCCTCGGGAATAACGGTCGGCCCACTCGGTCACGAAGTGTGCTCCGGCCGCCTCAGTGGTCAGATCCTGGTCGAAACGCGCGAACAGGGCCTTGGTGCGCCCTGACAGTGAATCAGGGTCGTCTGGCAATTTCGTCAGCGCGGTAGCGCATGCTGCGTCTGCGTCCCCTTGCCGAAGTTGTGTCGTCGCCAAGAGGACCGTGTAGTAGACGCGGTTGCGGTGATAGTCAGGCCGCAGGCCGGACAGCGCGCGGTGTAGGTGGGCTTCGGACTCCTCGTTCCGGCCCAGCCGCATCATTACGAGGCCGGCCAACCCCTCGAATTCGGCCCGGTCGTAGAAGTCCATGTAGGCCGGGCGGAGCTGCTCTGGGGTGGCGCGCTCGTACGCGACCTCTGCCTGGCCGAGGGTTCGCACGGCTGCAGCACGCTCTCCAGCTCCCGACTGCACACCAGCCAGACGGGCGGCGGCCAAGGACCGGAAAAGCGGGTCGCGGCGGCACACCTGAGTCTCCCGGCCCATCTGCGCCGCGGCGAGGGCGTCAGGGAACTGCCGCTGCTGGAGGTGAAGCAGGGCGGCGTGGCCCCACATCCGCATCTCCATCCCGGCATCGCCGGAGAGCCGCGCAAGGCGCAGGCCTCGGTCGAGGTGCCGTCCCGCGCGCGCGGTCTCCATCCGGTCCAGGGCCGCCCACAGGGCGGTGCCCATGAAGGCGGCGGCGAGGAAGTACAGGCGTCGGCGAACGCGCTCGCTGGCGTGGCCGATGGCCATGAGGTCTAAAGCGTGCTGGGCATGGGCGACGGCCCGGGTCTCTAGGCCGACGGTGAGACCCGTCGCGGCGTCCGCGGCCACCAAGCGAGCAAAGTTCTCTTCCAGCCGGTTGGCGTCGACCATCCCAACGCGGGAAGCACCACTGGACAGATGGGCGGGCCGTAAAGCGGCGGCCGTGAGGGATGCGGTCGCCGTGGTGAAGGCGCGTCGACGCACGTCATCATCCTCCGATAGTGCAGGGGTACGACGAGGGGGAGGTATGAAGCCCAGTTCCTCCGCGCTCACTCCGAACTCTGCTTCGAGGACGATCCGTTGTCTCTTATGCGGCCAGCGAGTTTTCCCGGCGAGCCAGTGTCGGACGTGCCGATCGGACAGCGCGCCGAGTTTCCCGGTCAACGCCTCGATCCGCTGGTTCAGACGGCTTGCTAACTCCCCCTGACTTAGTCCAGACCGCTCCATAGCTGCTGCGAGATTGACGTTCGCCGTCACGGCCCCACGGTAGTCCTCTACCCCGGACTCCGGCCCTCCGAAGGTAAAAATTTCCGGTCCGAGGCCGACGGGCCCTCTCCGCTTTTTCCTTTGCCCTGCGCGTAGTCGCCCGTTGACTAACGAGGCAGAGCAACGGCGCTGAGCGTCAAGTGCCCGGTGCCGCTGCACCCGTTCACTACTTCCGTCGATCCGGAGGACTGGGCATGACATCGACTGCGCTCGACGCACTGACGAGCGCCATCCCTCGCTCCGTGCGTACAGGCCACGAGGTGTCCATCGAACGCGATCCCGCTTCGATGCCGGGACACCTCACGAAGGCAGACTCCGTCTGGCCCGGTCGGCTCCGTCGCATTATCCGGGCCGGTCTGAAGCTCTGGAACCAGCCGGCCCTGGTCGAGACCGCGGAACTCCTCACGACAGAGCTGGTCACGAACGCTTTCCGCCACGGCAGCGGTACCGACATCGGCTTTCGCTTGCTCATCAGTGGCGATCACGTCGTCATCGAGGTCCGGGATGGCTCTCCGGATCGGCCCGTCCTGCGCCGCGCGTCCCCTGAGGACGAGGACGGCCGCGGTCTCGCCCTTGTCAGCGCCATGGCCGACGAATGGGGCACGACCTCCGACGGCACGACGACCTGGTGCACCCTCCCTCTCCGCAAAGGATCTGACCACCCGATGCAACGCACCGCCACACCCGTACCGTCGTTACGCGAGTACCCCGCCATTCAACTCCCCGGAAACCCCAACACGGTCACTCGAGCACGCACGATCGCCCGATCTGGACTCACCGTCCTCGACTGGCAGGGAGACGTTCACGCTGCCACAGAGGTGGTAGCGATCCGGCGAACACCCCAGCCTGCGACCCTGCTTACTGAGGAAGCGAAAGGGACAGTGATGGACTGGCGAACGCGGGCCATGCGCCTGGCCGGCGAGGTCGTCCGACCGGAGTCACGCTGGCACGAACCGGTAGCCACCGTGCCGCGGCACGAGTTCGTGCCGCGCTGGTGGCAGAGCGACGGTGACGCCTGGTTACTGCGTGACGGCCCGGCTGCCCCGGATGCCTGGCTTGAGGCGGCCTACACCGATCAGACGCTCGTGACCCGCGTCGACGCGTGCCCCGCCGATCATGCCGCCCCTGGCGCCATGGCCAGTGGAACGCCGACGTCATCGTCCACGCTGCCCAGCTTGGTCGTGCGGATGTACCGGCACGCGATGATCGCCGAAAATTCCGATGTGCTGGTGACCACCGGTACCGGCTACGGAACCGCCCTCGCCTGCGCCCGGCTCGGCCATGCCCGGGTCACGAGCATCGACGTGGACGCCGACCTGGTGAAGGCGGCCTCGGACCGGCTCGTGCTGGTGGCGGGGTACCGGCCACAGATGGCTGTTGGCGACATCACCGGTGAACTGCCCGGCGCCTACGACCGGATCATCGCCACGGTGTCGGTGCGGCCCGTGCCCGTTTCCTGGCTGTCCGCTCTCCGGCCGGGTGGGAGGCTGGTGACGACCATCGCCGGTACGGGGCTGATCCTGGCCGCCGACAAGACCAACGAAGGCGGCGCTACAGGCCGTATCGAATGGGACCGGGCCGGGTTCATGCCGACTCGCCACGGCGCCGACTACGGGCCGCCCGCAGACGACGTGTGGCAGGAGGCGGCAGAGGCAGACGGAGAGGACGTCATCACCAGCCGCTACCCGCTGCTATACCCGCCGGATGCATGGGACGTGATGTCGATGCTCGAGCTCCAGATCCCCGGCATCACGTACCGGCGCAGCATGGACGGTGGCAACCGCACCGTGTGGCTGCTGCACCCCGACGGCTCATGGGCCCGCGCCACAGCCCGCGGGTTCCTCGACTCGCCGACCGTGCACCAAGGCGGCCCGCGCCGGCTGTGGAGCGACCTGGACCGCATCCGCAACCGGCTCAACCGCGAGGGCGCCCTGCCCGTGTACGGAGCCCAGGTCACCATCACGCCGGATGGAACAACCACCCTGACACGCGGCTCCTGGTCCTTCACCCTCTGAGGCTGTGGGGGCTCGGAGCCCTCTCCCCTAGGACGGCTCTCGCCATGTCTGAGCTACTGACCACGGTGCTCGACCATGCATGACCCGCCCCAGGGACGCGGGCGCCGAGCACCCACGGCACCGTCACCAAAGTCTTTGACCGGCTGTTTCTCTGCGTGCGCGACTACGCTCCCCTCCCGCCAAGTGGCATGTCGGCCTCAATGGAGGCCGAGCACGGCCGGGGCTTCCTGCTCGTCTTGTGCAGCGTTGACGACCACGGAGTGTCCCCGGCAGCACACGATGGTGAAATCGTCTGGGTCACCATCCTTGAGCGCCCCCAGTAGCCGTCAAGCCGCCGGAAACGGCCGCATGACCCCCTCTGCTGTCCGTCACTGCCTCTGATCTGCTGCCGAGCGCAGTCTTCCGCTTTGGCCTCCCCGTGCTGAGCAAGTTGGCTGCCGCTCAGCGGCACTCGCCCCCCTTTCGAGGACTCTCCTCCATGCCCCTTTTATGTATGACGGGCCGGGTGCCCTCCCCGCGTCCCTCTCTTTTCGTGGCGGTGCGCCGATGACCCGCGATGACACGCCCCTGATCACTCACCTTGCGGGCCGTGACGAAGAACTCCGCCTCGCTCTCGAAGATCTCGGGCTGGACCGGTATCTCGCCGCAAAGCGCCTGCTTCGGGCCACGGGTACCGACTGGGGGCTGCGCACCTCGCGCAGTCAGGTCCTGGCCGTCGTCGCCGCCAACAGCCGTGCGATCGAGTCGTGGTGCTCGGAGGAGCCCGAGGACGTGGACGCGAGGATGATGTGGGCTCGCGTGCTCACCCAGAGGCTACTCAACGCTCACCGCAGGGGACTGTCGGGTCAGGACCTGGTCAACGGTGTCCACACAGTCTGGGCGGCGTGCAGGGCTGCTGCGGAGCGGTGGCCCGAAGACCCGGTGCCCTACGTGTGCTACCTGGCGCTGGCGCAGACGGACATCGACCAGCGGTTTCCTCACAGTCCGGTGCACTGGGCCACGCCGGCCGATGCCATGCTGCCGCCGGGTCCGTGGAGATTGCTGAACTGGGTCAACCAGCGGGATCCCGGCAGCCGGGAGGCGTATCACCGGATGCTCCAGGTCTTTCAGGCCCGCGCCCGGGGAGCCCTGGATTTTGCCCAGTGGGTAGCCTCCGTCGCACCGGAGGGATCGGCGCTGAAGGTTTTGCCGCTGTACGCCTACGTCGAGTCCTACCGGCTGCTTCGGCAGCGTTCGCAGAGCGTCGGTGTGATCGCTTACTGGGCCACCGAGGACAAGGCTCACTACGCCCGTCAGGCCCTGTACGGCTGGTTCGCCCACGCCGATCCGCGCTCACTGTCCCTGCTGGACCTGAACTACCTGGCGCACGGACTGACCGCCACCGGCGTGGGACAGGCCACTGCCGTGTTCGAGGAGATCGGCAACCACGTCACGCCCGCCCCGTGGATCCACGTCACCCCGAACCCCCAGTGGTGGCAGGACGATTTCCGTTCCGCACGCCGCAGAGCGCTGACGGCTACAAGCGGGCGCCGATGACCATCCGAGCACCCCCGCAGCCCTGCCCCGCTCACCGTTGCCCCCTTCACCCTTCACCCCCCTTTCGATCAGAGGATTTCTCCGTTGTCTGCGAGAAGAACCAGAGTCCAGCTCGACGATGACGCCGCGCTGCGCGCGCACGGCTACCACCCCGAACTGGCCCGCCGGATGGGCGGGTTCGGGAACTTCGCCATCAGCTTCTCCGTGATCTGCATCCTGGCCGGCGGCATGACCTTATTCGGCTACGGCCTGAACACCGGCGGCCCCGCCGTCATGATGTGGGGCTGGGTCGGTATCGGCTTCATGACGCTGCTGCTGGGCATGTGCCTGGCCGAGGTGACCTCCGCCTACCCCACCTCGGGCGGCCTGTATTACATGGCTCACCGGCTCGGCGGGCCCCGCTGGGCCTGGGTGACGGGCTGGCTCAACCTGCTGGGCCTGCTCGGCGCAATCGCCGGCATCGACTACGGCTGCGCCCTGTTCATCGGCGCGTTCGCCAGCCTCCAGTGGGACCTTGTGCCCACACCCGAGACAACGATCCTGATCTTCGCGGGCATCCTGCTCCTGCACGGCACTTTGAACGCGCTCGGCGTGCGCCTGGTCAACGTCCTCAACAGCATCTCGGTGTGGTGGCAGATCTCCGGCGTCCTGCTGATCGGAGGGACCCTGACCCTCGCCCCGGCCGAGCACCAGAGCGCCGGCTTCGTGTTCGGCCACTTCCACAACGCCACCGGCTTCACCAGCCCCGTCTACGTGGCCGCCCTCGGCTGCCTGCTGGCCGCCTACACGTTCTGCGGCTACGACGCCTCCTCCCACCTCTCCGAGGAGACCAGCCAGGCACAGGTGTCGGCGCCCAAGGGCATCGTCCGCAGCATCGGCTACTCATGGATCGCCGGGTTCATCCTGCTGGCAGGCATGCTGTTCGCCGTCCAGGACTACACCGGCACCCAGGGCTCGAGCACAGGCGTGCCACCGGCGCAGATCTTCATCGATGTCCTGGGCACGGGTGTGGCCAAGGGGCTGCTGATGGTAGTGATCGTGGCACAGCTGTTCTGCGGAAACGCGGAAACCGCCGCGGCCTCCCGCATGGTGTTTGCGTTCTCGCGGGACGGGGCTCTGCCGTTCTCCTCGACGTGGCGGCGTGTCACCCATCGCACCCGCACCCCCATCGCCGCGGTGTGGCTGTCCGTGGGCGTCGCGCTGGTCCTGGCGCTGCCGAGCTTGTATTCGCCGGCCGCGTACGCCGCCGTCACCGCGATCAACGTCATCGGGATCACGCCTGCGTACGTGATCCCCGTCTACCTGCGCCTGCGTGCCGGTGACCGCTTCCAGGCGGGCCCGTGGAACCTTGGTGGCTGGAGCAAGCCCCTCGGCTGGATCTCCGTCACCTACGTGGCTGTTCTGACCGTCGTGTTCTGCCTGCCGCAGGCCTCGCCCGTCACCGCACAGTCCTTCAACTACGCGGGCCTCGCGCTGGCGGTGGTCCTGCTCCTCGCGTGGGCCATGTGGATCACCAAGGGCAAGCGGCACTACAAGATCCCCCCGCTCGGCAGTGCGGCCGAGAACACGGCACTCGCCGGTGAGGTGATGTGATGTCCGGCCAGATCAGCCACCACCTCTCCCCCACCCCCGCCCCCGGGCTGGTGACACTCGAAGAGCTCGGCCACCTCGTTCAAGGCCGTGAGATCGACACGGTGATGGTCGCCGTCCCGGACCTGAGGGGCCGGCTGATGGGCAAGAACCTCGACGCCCACCACTTCCTGACCAAGCTGCCCGGCGGACCGGAGATGTGCGCCTACATCCTGGCGACAGACGTGGACATGAACCCGCTGGACGGGTTCGAACTCGCCGGCTGGCACACCGGATACGGAGACCTGCGTGTCGTCCCCGACCTGGGCACCATCCGGCGCCTGAACTACCTGCCAGGCACGGTCCTCGTACACGGCAACGCCGTACACCCCGACGGCCGCCCCGTCGCCGTCGCACCACGGGAGATCCTCCGCAGCCAACTGCGGGCCCTCGCCGTCCACGGCCTGCAGGCACGCGTCGGCATCGAGAGCGAATTCGTCCTCTACAAAGGCACCGAAGCACAGCTGCGCCGATCCGGGTTCAGGAACCCGACACCCGTGTCCCCCGACAACCTCGACTACGCGCTGGACCGCCCGCCCGCCCTGAACGCGTTCTTCCACGACCTGCACAACGCCCTGCACGAAGCAGGCGCACCAATCGAGGCCATCAAAACGGAAGGAGCCCCAGGCCAGATCGAAGTGGCCTGGCCCTACGGGACACCCCCGTGGGCGCATGCGACACCTACACCCTCCACAAACACGCCGTCCGTCACATCGCCGCACAACACCGCCTCACACCCACGTTCATGGCCGCCCCGCAGACCGGCACCGGATCCGGCCTCCACCTGCACATCTCCCTGTGGCGCGACGACGAGGCGGCCTTCGCCATGCGTCCACGCGAGGAGCTGCCCGAGCTACTCCAGCACTCCATTGCCGGGCTGATCGACGCACTGCCGCAGCTGGTTCCGCTGTACGCACCCACCCCCAACTCCTACAAACGATATGTCCGCCACTCCTTCGCCCCCACCAACTACACCTGGGGACGCGACAACCGCACCTGCGCCATCCGCATCACAGGCCACCACGCCTGCACACACCTGGAAGTACGCCTGCCGGGAGCCGACGCCAACCCCTACCTCGCACTCGCCGCGACCATCGCGGCCATCGTCTACGGCCTCAACAACCATCCCAAGCTCCCCGAGCCCTGCACCGGCGACGCCTACCACGCTGCCGACCCGCTCCCCGTGCCACGCAACCTCGAAGAAGCCCTCACCGACTTCCAACAAAGCAGCATCGCACTGCGCGCATTCAGCACACCCGTAGTGCAGCACTACGCCCGCGCTGCCGAGGTTGAGATCGAGGCACAGCACGGCCAGGTCACAGACATCGACCGCAAGCGGGGGTTCCTCCGTGCGTGATCTCCTCCCTCGTGCCGCAGAGATCCAGCGGCTCAGCCCTGCCGCTATCGAGGCTCCCGCGGCCGATCCCGAGTGCTCAGGCCGTATGGACCGCATCACGAGCGTCGTGCTGTGCCTGCTGTTCGACCTGGCTCAGCAAGCGGCACGCTTCGGCTCCGGCATAAACCCGTGGGGGCAGCTCGCTGTGTACGACGGCGACGACTTCTCGCTTTTCACCGCTGAAGGGTCAACATGAAATGCCGCGTCGTGACCTCCCGCCCGCCGGACCGCACGAAGTCCGCGATCACCTGATGACTCCCGTCCCGGCGCGGTTGTCAGGCCAAGAACGGCAAGGCCGCCAGGCCTCGGATTCCTAACGATCGTCGAAGTGCATGGCCCTCGCCAGCTGCACGTCGACCTCCCAGTCATCAGGGCGAGCAGATGGATTCACCCATTGGAATCCAGACTTCTCCCATTTACCCCTAGCTCGAATTACTCCCGTGGGGGTTGAGTCTTCGTACCCAAACTCAACCCCGCAACAGTCGCAAATCTCGTAGCTGGGCGCCTTCCCGTCTTCCCCCCAAGGGGGGTCGCCCTGCAGAAGGCCACAGACTCGGCAGTGCATGTAGGTGTCACTGGGCATTGAAGTAGTCCAGATTCGTCGGGTACCCGTGAGATGCAGGGTCTGGCTTGAAGTACGTGCGCGGCACCCCTGATGGATCCATGACGCCGAACTCATCCGTGGCTGGATTGAAGCGAATCACATCCCCGTTCGCTCGCGTTCGCGTCAGTACGCTTGGATCGGTGCTGCGCAGGAAATCGGTACCCGCCTCCACGTATTCTTTCGCGTTATTGAGGTTCGGGAATTCTGACTTGTGCTTCTTCCAGTGCCCGAAGGCGTTCTTGACGGACGTCTTCCTGTTGGTGGAGCTCCAACAGCTGCCGTTGTGAACGAGGACCGGAGTCTCGCCCGCCAGCACATAGTACGTGTGAAGGCCTTCGACGGTGAGGTCGTACATGTCTGCTGCACCGCGCTGAGCAAGCACAGAGGTGATTGTGGCGTGCTGGTTGCCTGAAGTGTTGACCTTGTGGCCCGTGATCAGCCGCCCGGCTTGCTCCCAAACCTGCGCCGTGTCGTCCCAGATCCGGTGGCGCGCAGTGGTGTGCAGGGTTTGGATTCGTCCGTCAAGGCCTCGGATGCTCAGATCAACAAGGTCGTCGTCGTGGTTGAGGTGAACCGCGGTGACTTCCCTGACTTCTCTATGGTGTCCGGATGTTGGGTCTGCGGCCTCGACTAGGTCCCCAGGCTTAATTTTGCCAAGGGGTTTGGTCTTCCCGTCCTTCATCAACACGCGGGTGGTCGGTTTGAAGCTGCATCCGCGGGCCTTGAGGACCTTGCTGAATGCGGCACCCATTTCGCCAGCGAGCAAAATGGGTACTGCTTCGGATGCTTCCTTCATGGAGTCATAGGCGCCGTTGTCGGCACCGCAGCGCTTTGGGTTCTCTACGCAGAAGGTGGCTGCGACTCTCTTCGCTTTTGCGAAGTCGTGGGTCTCCTTCCAGACGCGGAAGGCCTCGGAGCAGGCGGTGCGGCCGAAACACGCCATGCCGGTCCGGTCTCCGTCGCCGACCGGGGCATCCCAGTAGCCGCCGCCCTGTGTCGTTTGGCCGTAGTGCACCCATACCTGGGCCAAGCGGTCTGCGTCCCAGCCGTTTTCTTCTCGCGGAAGCAGATCGACAAGCTGGTCTTGGACCGTGGGAGCGGGTGTGGGGGTGTCCCCACCGCCTCCGACAGTGCCTGGTCCGCACTTCTGCCATCCGTCGCTGCATTGCGTGCCGTCCGAATTCAGCTTGATCAGCCCGGACGGGTCGGAGTAATTGATGGGATCGTTGCCGCTGTAGCTGTAGGCAGAGAGGTTCTGCGGGTCGTAGGGCGTGCTGAGGGGGTCGGGGCTGAGGAAGCGTCCGAGGCTGGGGTCGTAGGCGCGAGCGCCGAGGAGGGACAGGCCGGTGTTGGTGTCCTCTGTTTTGCCGAGGAAGCCGTGGTTGGTGCCGGTCGGCAGGCTGCCACTGCGTTCGTCACCGAAGGGGGTGTACCTGCGGCGGGTTGCGGTGCCCGTGGCGGCGTCGACGGCGATCTGGGTGGAGGCTTGCGTGTCTCCCATCAGGTAGGTGATCTTGCCGTTGACGGTGTTGTTGCCGTCGGTGGTGCGCATGGCGACGGTTGTTGCGCCGAAGCTGTAGTAGCGCGTCGCGGTGGCGCTGATGCCGTCGGTGGTGCGCAGTTCTGTGCCGCCGATGGAGGCGACGGTTTCCTGCGGGGTGGTGCGGACGAGGAGGTTGCCGCTGGCGTCGTAGGTGTAGCGGGTGAGGTCGCTGCCGCTGGTCTTGGTGGTTTTGACCGTGGCGAGTCGGCCGAGCCGGCTCCAGGTGTAGTCAGTTGTCGTACTGCCTTCGACGCGCTGCTTCATCGCCCCGTCGGCGTAATACGTGTATGTACCCGCTGCCGTGGTGGTACCTGCGCTGACTTTGTTGATTTTGCGGACACCGTGGGGCTGGTCGGCGTTGGCAGTGGTCCAAGTACCGGCGTCGTCGTATCCGGGGTAGAGGTAGTCGCGGGTGGTCGCCGCACCGGCCGAGTTGGTGTCGGTGACCGACTGGAGATTGCCGAGGCGGTCGTAGGTGTAGCCGGTCTGGTAGGGGGAGGTGCCCTTGAAGTCAGAGGTGGTCTTTGTGGTGTCGGCGCAGTTGCCGGCAGTGGTGTGGGTGTAGGCGAGGGTGAGGCGGGACTGGTCGTCGTAACGGAGGCACTGTGACTGGGCAGTCTGTCCGCTGGCCTGTTCGCGCAGTTCGGTGAGCTTGCCGGTGTTGTCGTAGAGGTAGGTGTCCTTCTGTGCCTCGCTGACCAGGTCGTTGATCGTGGTGGTTGTGGCGATGGACCTCAGCCAGCGGGTGCCGTTGCTGTCGTCGTAGCCGTACTGCCGCTGGGCCTGGATGCCGTTGCCGCCGAACTCGGCCCCGTAGTCACGTTCTACCAGTCGGCCATAGGCGTCGTAGGTCGTGTTGTCGATGTAGGCCGTGCCGCCCAGGCTGCTGGTAAGACGGGTGGGCTGCCCGTAGTCGTCGTAAGTGGTGGTCACCTTCTCCGCGGCGAGCTTGCCGGCCGCGGGGTAGGAAACCGAGGTGATGTGGTCGGCTGCGTCGTAGGTGACCGATGTGGTGTAGTCGCCTGCGAGGCCGTTGACAGTGGTCGGCAGCGTGACCGTGGTGTTCAGTGGTCGGCCGCGCTCGTCGAACTTGCCGGTCTTGGTGGTGTAGGTGTTGCCGCTCGCATCGCGGCTGACCGCGGAGGTGATCTGTCCCTTGCCGCCGGTGGCTGCGGGGTCGTCCCAGACCCAGGCGGCCAGTTCGTCGGCGCCGCTCCTGACAGATGTCGCGCGGCTCAGGTTGTCGTAGCCGTAGGTGAGGACGGTCTGGACGTCGTTGGTGGTGGCGGTGGTCTGGCTGACTTGGCCGTTCTCGTTGTACTCGCTGCTGGAGAGGCCGGCGTCCGGGTCGTCGGTGGTCTTGCGCTGTGCGGCCCAGTCGTAGGTGTACAGGGTGTTGTTGCCGCGGGGATCGGTGATCTGAGCGAGTTCGCCCTTGGCGGTGTAGCCGTACGCGGTGGTGTAAGCCGAGCTCGCGGTGTGCTCGACGACTTTGGACACCTGTCCGTACACGTCGGTGTAGGTGTCGGTCGCTGTGCTGTCGACCGGTGTCACGCTGGTGTAGTCGCCCAGGTAGGAGGTGTCGACCCGCCCTGCCTTTTGGGGTGTGCCCTTGACCTGGATCTGCGAGGACACGGTGCGGCCGGCCCAGTCCAGGACCAGGTCGCTGTAGGAGGGCAGGTCGGAGGGCTGCGGGCTTGAGGGGCCGCCGGAGCCAGCCGTTCCCTGGTTACGGAAGACCGCGGAGGCGCCGGTGACTTGTCCGGCCGAGTCGTAGCGGGTGACGGCGACCTGTCGGAACGGCACGATCTGTTTGGTCGCAGGGTCCACGTCGGATGGCAGAGGCGTCTGCGTTTCCCGGGCCCGGCCCAGACCGTCGGTGTAGGCATGGGAGACCAGATAGGTACTTCCGGACTGCAGGGTGTGTGAGGCTACGTGGGGGTAGCCGTCGGCCGAGTCCGGGACTCCGGCGCTGTTGGTGGAGGTGGGGATGGTGTAGCTGAACTTCATCGACGGTGAGCTGCCGGTCTCCGTCGGCTTCCACACCTCTACGGGGCGTCCGGCTGCGTCGAGTGTGACTTTGGTGATGTTGCCGTTGGCGTCTTTGCTGGTGGTCGGCGTGGCCCAGAACCGGGACGTCCACTCGGTGAAGGTGAGGGGGCCGCGGGCCGTCGCGGTGCCATCCGGGTCCGGGCTGGTGGAGGTGATGCCATTCATCGGCCATGTGTTGGCTGGGCTGTAGGTGATGGTGCTGCGGTTGTGTTTGCCGTCCTCGCTCCAGACGATGCGGCCCGCCTTGTCGTAGCCGGTCCAGCTGGAGCGGTATCTGCCCGCCTTCGTGTACGTGCGGACCTCGGTCGCGTTGCCGTCGACCGGCTTGTTGGCGTCGATGCTGGTGGCGTTGTCGTAGAGGGTGGAGGTGTAGCCGTCCTGGTTGCTGTCGGCGATGCTGGAGCAGCCCACGGAGTAGTGCTTGACCTGGTCTTGCACTACGGTCCAGCGCTGGGCGCCGGTGGAGTCGTAATTGTCAGTGTTGTAGGCACGCCCGTAGGTGGTGCAACGGTTGTCGGAGACATTGCTCTGGCCCCAGTCGTCGGTGCGCATGGGCAGGCCGAACGTGGTGGAAGCTGCCTCGCTGTCGTCGTACTCGTTCTCTACGACGTGCTCGCGCCAGCCGCCGCTGATCTTGGTGTTGGTGGTGGACTTGGATTCGCGCACGAAGTGGGCGTCGGGCAGGCCGTCGTACTGGGCGGTGTTGTGGCTCCAGTACGTGTGGTAGGTGCGCTCGTGCGAGATGTCAGTGTCATCGCGCAGCGATGTCGAGAGGGTGTGGCCGGCCAGCCAGGCGTGGTCGGCGTAGTTGTTTCCGTCACCATCATTGACCGTGACTGTCTTCGTCGCCGACGTGTCCGTCTTGGAGGTACGGTCTCCGTCCAGGCCTCGGTAGAGCCAGTACTTCTTGGTCTTCTGCCCAGTGTCCGCGCCGGTGGTGACCTGCGTCTCCTGGTAGCCGCGCCAGTCGGACCAGGACTCGTCCTCGTCCTTGACCAGCGGATCACCGGTGAAGCGCCAGCCTGCCCCGCCCTCGTAGGTGTACGAGGTGGTCATCACTGGCGCGCCGTCCTGGTTGGTCGTGACGGTCGGGTCGACTTCGACCTTGGTCACCAGGAATTTCTTGAACCAGCCGGTTTTCGACTCCGTCTCCCCTTCCGGGGTCCACTTCTGCCAGTAGCAGTCCTGTGTGTTGGAGGCCTGGGTCGGCAGGTGGTCGATGTCGCAGGCGTTGGCGAAGCCGTAGGAGACCTTAGTGGTGGCGCCGAGGTCGCCGTGGATCTCCTGGATGCGGGGGAAGTTCAGTTCTGCGGAGCCGACCTTGTTGTCGAGGTCGGTCCGGTTGAAGTTGATGACCGGCAAGACGATGTCGTCGCCGTCGCCGTAGGTCTTGCGCTGGATGTAGTCGAGCCAGAGGGTCTTGCCGATCGTGCCGTCGGGGTTGGGCATGCCGTATTTGTTCTGGTACTGCTCGACCAGGTCCCAGCCCGTGCCGTCCTGGTCGCTGACGTACGTCTTGACGTCCCACAGCATGTCCGTGGAGAAGAACGTCGGGTAGTACGTCTTGCCCGCGCAGTTGTAGTCGGCCGATGTGCCGTCACACATCAGGTCGACCGGCACGTCCGGATACGAGGTCGGTTTGTCGTCGAAGGTGGGGCAGGTGGCGGGTTCGTCGCGGAGGGGATCATTTTCCTGTACGCGCTCGATGCACCGGTTGACGTGGCTGAGTTCGACCTTCGCCGGCAGCTTGCCGTCGGGGATCTGCGAGGACCAGCCGTACTGGATCTCCTTCACATAGCCACTGGAGACGTACTCGCGGGCCTTGTCGGAGTTGGCGACGGAACGGTAGTGGTTGTACTCCTTGTCATAGAAGTACATGGTCTCGACCTCGTTGGCATCCACCGCCCTATCCAGGCTCCAGCGCCAGGCCTGAGTGCACGGCTCCGGGAACTGGTCATGGCACGGTTCGCCCGTGTCATTGCCGACCACCGGCTCAGTGAAGACCGAGGCGGTAGCGGTACCGGTGCGCTCAGAGCGGCCCCAGCCGAAGTAGTAGCGCTGCCCGTCCTGGGTGGAGATCACCCAGTACTCGCCGTCCCGGCCCGCGCCATACCCATCGAACAGGCGCTGCACGCGCCAGCCCGGATCATTCTTGAGGTGGTAGGCGCCGCTACCGGTGTTGTCCTGGATCAGCTCCGAGGTGACACCGTTGAGGTTGATGACGTAGACCGCGCCGGACGGTTCCTTGGCCGAGTTCGGAGAGTCCCAGCACATGTCGCCGATGGTCGGCAGGCCGTCCTCGGAGCAGTTGCGGTAGCGGCGCTCGATGTAGCCAACGTTGAGGTCCCAGCCCATGCCCGCCCAGGATGCCTGGTTGTTCGAGGCGGAGGTACGGCCGTCGACCGACTGCGAGTTGTACGACAGTGACAGCGACGGCGCTGAGCCCATCGGCGGCTTCGGCAGCTGGATGGGCACGTTGTAGGTGAACGCACCTGAACCAGTGGACACCTCCCACGAACCGGTCGGCGACAGCGTCGACGCCCGGTAGTCACCGGCATCCGACGATGACCCCGACGCTAGCGTGTACACACTCGCGCCGCTCGCACTGGCCTCGCGCATCAGCTGGGTTGAGGCACCCGAGACTTCCGTGTCCGCGGCCGCGGTGACCGTGGCAGTCAGGGTCCCTGTCGCGGTGTCGTTATCCACCGGCACGAACTCGCGATCGGTGCAGCCCTCCGCCTCCGGGGTCTGCAACGCACACGCGGGCAGTTTCACCAGTCGAAGACGCGAGGCGAAGTCGGCACCGTAGGCGTACTGGAAACCCGAGTAGTCGACATCGACTTGCACCTGCCCCGGGGCATTCACCCCGTCGGTCCGGTTCACCTGCAACCCAAGACCGATCCCGCCCGCCGGCTCTACGGTCTGATGGTCCAGTACTCGCACCTGGACCTGATCCGGCGACACCGGGTCCTGGTCGGGCTCGGACGTGACAGAATCCGGGGGCTGTGGTGAGGAACTAGTGCTGGCCTCGGGGCTTGGCGAGGTGCTTGCGTCAGTGCTACTGGAGGCGCTAGGGCTCGGTGAGACGTCGCCGTCCGCACGCCGTTGCGCCGACAGCTGCGTGGTGGCGCCCACAGGATCCGGAGCCGGAGCAACGTCCACGACGTCACCGACCTGAGTGCTGTTCTCGCTGCCCGTGGTAGTCGGCGACGGGGTCACCGTGCCGGGATCCCCGGGCGCTGCCTGCGACAGATCCACCGTCGCCTCGGCAGCGTTGGGCCACTTCGGGTCAGGGAGCGCCTTACCCACTTCTTCCGCCTGCTGCGCGGGAACGGACCCCAGCGACTGCGACGGCACGACCGGCGTCGGATCATCCGCCGTCGCAAACGCCTGCTGCGGTGCAACCACCGACATCGTCGACAGCAGACCCGCCAGCACTGCACCTGCAACACCAGCCGAAAGAAAACGCGTACGCCGAGCAGCCACTCGAACTCCCACCCCAGTGGCCCGCATCCCACACGGGTCACAGCCCAACAGATAAACCGTCAGCTTCCAGGCAGGCCACAGCCGCGCTCCCCAGCACGGTGACGCGCGATCCCACCCGCAAGTTGATCAGTGAACCGAGACAGTAACCGCTGTGAACGTCTTGTGAACAGGGCAATCGAAGAAAGGTTCCATCCCGCCTACGTGTTCTCGATCATGGTCAATCCATGTTTCAAAGGCAGCTGAAATGCCTCGGGGTCCACTGCCGGTCACAGCGGCGACGAAGGCCGTTGGCGATCGAAGCAGTCGCCGACCGCGCCCGCTACAAGCACAACGTGCTCTACCCAGCGCCCTCGCGATGCGTCCCCTTCTTCCGGAGCCTGCTCGCCGGAACGCTTCGGCAGGACACCGCCTCCGTGACAGGTCTCCCGCCGCCCTGTCTGCCGAGGGTCCGTGAGACGAACTCGGTCGGGTGAATCAGGCGCCTGCAGAGAACCCCGCCGTGCACGAGCGCGTACTGACAGACGTGGACCCGATCCAAGAAACGCATCTGTCCGAACCCGGCCTGCTCGTGATCGACGTAGCGGGCATGGACGACGAAACCGTGCTCGCCTTCCAGAACGCGATCGCCCAAACGTGGGCGACCTCGACTGCCGACCGCACCACCCAGGATCCGGGCCAGCCCGGCGTGCGGCTGCGTCTGTACGCCGATCTGCGGCAGGTCCTTGCCCCAACCTCCCCGCCGTAGCGGGCGCTGGCACCAGCACGCAATGAGGCCTGGTCCGCCACCACGGGGGGAGTGACGGACCAGGCCTGAAGTCCACGGTGCCACACCCGTCCCCGAACGTGCGCGGTCTGCGGGTGAAGTCGCCGCAGGATGGCGCGTCTTCGTCCGAGCGGTCGAGTTACGCGCGGGCCCGCAGCAGGGCGAGCACGGCGGCCGCGTACGCGCGGGATCGGTCCCAGACGGCGAAGTAGTCGGTGTGCATCTGACCGGCCTCCTCCATCCGGGAGGGCTGGATGCGTATGCCATTACCGCGGCCGAGTGCGAGGTTGGCGCGGCGGCTCGTCTCCTGGCTCAGGCCGCGGATCGGCGCTACCGGCTCGCCGCCCTCGCGCGTGCCGTCGGGGTGGAAAGCCTCGTACAGGTCGTCGCGCCCTCGGTATCCCACGTGGCTGGCCTGCAGCAGACGTGCCTGCTTGGCGACCTCCTGCACCAGCGGGTCATTCGTGCTGCCGAGCCGGAGCTCCGGTCCGGGGGACGGGATCGCCCGCCAGATGCCCGCGTACGTGGAGTCGATGCTGCTGATCCACCACTGAGACGCATAACCGCCGGGCAGTACAAGCGGCCGCGGCAACCGCCGGGGTGGGCGCTTTCCGTTGGCGCGCCGGGCAAGCAGTGTGTGTGCCGAACGCAGCAGGGCAGCGTCGTGCGCCTTCATCAGAGCCACGGCGACCCTGATGGCGTGGCCCGCCGCCTTGTGCTCGGGGGTCTGTACATACGCGCGCAGCCGGCGCTGGTACTCGGCGCGTTCAAGGCCGGTGCTGCTCGGGCTCTGGCGAGCCGCGGTCGCCTTCGCCTCTTTCACACGCCGGCCGGCCGCCTGGGCTTCGCCGAGTTGCTGCGCAAGCCGTTCGACGACTCCCCGCCACTGGCCCCCCACCATGCTCACGATCTCCCTCCCCGCTGACGCCCGGCCGCTCCTCACCTCAGGCTATCGGCCCGTCGTCCCGCACCCGGCGTCACCGCGGGCGGGACGCTCAGGTCGATGACCTCTTGGAGCGGGAACTCCAGCAGCTCTCACTCCTCGCCTTCGCGATGCTCAACCGGCGGCGCCAATGGGCGTCCACGGCTGAGCTCGAAGAGGATCTGGCCGCGCTGCTCGGACGGCACGCGCACCGGCCGTCAAACTTCCGGGAACCTCTGGGGCAGGCCGAAATCGCCCTCGGGCGCTTCTTCGGCACTCCCCCTGTCCCTAAGTCTGGGCCGGGCGCCGGGGGGCCAGCTTCTCCGTGTGCCAGGCGTCGACGTCGGCCTGCTGGCAGTGTTCGATGGTGCGGCCTCGGTCGGCGAGCCAGGAGAGGAAGGCGCCAAGGTGGCGTTAGGCGGGCTGAGGGGCGGGCGTCGCCGGAGCGGCCGCGACCTTGCGGGTCTCACGCATTATCAGCAGGCCGTTGACCACCATCAGTGTCGCGGTCAGGCAGTGGACGCCGAGCGCGGTGGCCACGGAGCCGTGGTGGGCCAGCACGGCGGTCATGTCGCCGTACGCGGCGAGGGCCTCCACCAGCAGCGCCCAGCCCAGCGCCCGGCGGTGGCCCGTCACCAGCAGGATGCCCAGGACCAGGGCCAAGACGACGTCGCGGATTCCCTTGATGATCAGGAAGCCGTCGCCGTCGCCGGACGGCCAGCTCGGCAGGCCGAAGCCCGGTGCCGTCGTCTCCGGGCTCAGGATGAACTCCGCCCCGAACCAGAGGATGAAGAGGATGAAGGCGGCGGCCAGGACGGTGTTGATCTTCTTCAGCGACATTGTTCTTCTCCTTGCGAGTCTTCGTCAGCTTGGTGAGCTTCATGAAGCTTGCTGAGTCGTGTGGAGCCTGATCAGGCCGCGCGAACGCGGCTGATCGAGGGGCGTAGTTTGTCGGGATCGCCGCTGTGGGATCTGAGCGGCAGCTGCATTCCCGGATGTCGGGATTTCGGTGGCCAGCTGCCGCCTGGGGAGTGGGGATTGTGCGCCACCGGCGCGGCGTCGGCCCGCGGGGTCAGGAATCCGAAGCCCTGCCGCCCTCACCCCGACGGGGCGAAAGCCGTCGATATAACGGGGCGAATCAGCGCAGGTCGGGGCGGCTTTGGTATCAGGTGAGGGCGGCGACCAGCAGGGCGAAGGCGGCGATGATGACGGCGACGCGGACGTAGTGGAAGCGTTCCCAGCGGTTCATCTGCTGCTTCCAGTCGGCGGGCCGGTTGTCAGGGGTCCACGTCTTGTTCCGGTTGTTGATCGGGACGAGCAGCAGAATCGACATGATCACGCTGAGCATCAGCAGCGCGCCGGCGGTGACGACGAGGCCGGTGCCGTGGTGGCGCCATCCCGCGATGGCCCAGACCGCGACGAGGACGAGCGAGCCGATGTACCAGACCGGCATCACGGCGCCGAGCATCCGGCCCCCGTGGGCATGGCCGAGTTGGCCACTGTCCTCGGGGAGTGCGTTGAGGATCGGGTTCATGACGAAGGCGACGGAGAACTCCACCCCCACCATCACGCCGATGATCACGGTGGTGACGACCTCGAGTGCGTTGAACATGATTACCCCCCTGGCATCTAGTGTTGCTAGCTGATGAGGCAACGCTAGTACTGCTGCCGCTTGATTGTCTAGCAGTGCTAGGATCGAATCATGTCGGTACAGGAACGCAAGCAGCGCGAACGGGCGGAGCGCGAGCGCCTCATCGTGGCGACGGCCCGCGAACTCGCCGAGCAGCAGGGCTGGGACGCGGTCACCACCCGCCGGCTCGCCGAGCGCATCGAGTACAGCCAGCCCGTCCTCTACAGCCACTTCCGCGGCAAGCGCGAGATCATCGGCGCCGTCGCCCTGGAGGGCGCTGCCGAGATGGCCGTGGCGGTGCGGGCCGCGGCCTCCAGCGCGGACGGCCCGCGCGAGCGGGTCGCCGCCCTCGCCCGTGCCTACCTCGACTTCGCCGCACGCAACCCGGCGGTCTACGACGCCTTGTTCCAGCTCGACGGCGGCCTGGCGTACGCGCAGGAGGACACCCCGGAACCTCTCAAGGACGCCTTCGCCGCGCTGCTGGAGAGCCTCGGCGAGGTCGCCGGGAACGGCGTCCACCCGGGGCTGTTCACCGAGACGTTCTGGGCGGCCCTGCACGGCCTGGCGACCCTGACCCGGGCGGGACGGCTGCCGCCGGAGGACACCGAGCCGAGGGTGGAGCTGCTGGTGGACCGGCTCGCCATGCTCTGACACACCATCCCGGCGGGCACGCAGCCGGGGCCCTCGGCCTCCGCCACTGCCTGCCTGCCTGCCTGCGGCAACGCTTCCGGTCACCCGCGTCCACACGGCGCAGCGCAGATCGCCGGGCCCCGTACCCCAGACGGGCACCCGCCCCGGAAGCTGCGATGCTCCTTGATCACGACCCGATACTCGCCCTAACGCCGCGTCATTCGCCGGTGCCCTCATCGTCCTCGTCGAGGTGGACGGTCGCCGGGTCACGCAGTGGGCGCAGGCCCTCGAGTGGCGGGCGGGCGGCGAGCTGTAGCGGCCCAGGCAGTTGAGGTTGGCGTGCTTCAGCGGGGAGACCCGGGCCACGTCCTCGTTCAGGACGTCATGCTCCCGCTCCTCGGGCGGCAGGGCCCGCAGGTGGTCGACGGCGGCGTCGAGGTAGCGCGTTGTCCAGAGCACGGCGGCATTGAGGACCACCAGGCCGAGCGCGCCGAGTTGGTCCTCCTGCCCCGTCCTGTATGCCTGCATGATCTGTCCGCGCTTGCCGTGGCAGATGTCGCGGGCGAGCTTGTGCCGTGACTCCTGGACGGTGAGCTGCCGGTTCATCTGGCGCCGGTAGGTGTCGTCGACCGGGTCGACGACCCGGAGCAGGTGCAGGGTCTTGGCGATGCGCCCGTACTCGGCGAACGCCTGGCCCAGCGAGGTCGGCCGCCCCTCGCGGCCGAACATCCGCAGCAGGTCGTACGCGCGGACCTGCCCGGTCACCAGTGAGCCGGTGACCCGCAGCATCTCCGGGCAGTGTGTGGTGACCTTGGTCAGGTTGACCTTGTTGCGGGCCAGGTCCTCCAGCGGCCGGTAGTCACCGGTCTCCGCACCGGGCATCTCCGCCCGCCAGAAACCGCTGGTCGCCCAGGTCCTTGAAGCGCGGCGAGAAGTTGAAGCCCAGCATCGTGAACAGGCCGAACACCATGTCGGAGTACGAGGCGTTGTCGGTGGCGGCCATCTCCGGCTTCACCCCGGCATCCAGGTTCAGCAGCGCGTCCAGGATGTGCAGGGAGTCGCGCGGCGTGCCCGGCACGGCCATCTGCCCAATACCCGCGACCTGGTCATTTACTGCGTTCAGTCAGGTGATGCCGCGCTTGAAGTGTGAAGTGGTAGTACTTCGGCGACGGCCCGGCGTGGATGGTCCGCTTCGGGACGACGAACCGCAGCCCGTCGACTGAGGCCAGCAGGCCCTCACCCCAGAACTTCACGATCGGCACCTTCGCCTGCGCCTCGATCAGCTTCGCGTTCGCCGCGGCGATGGTGTCCACCCGCAGGTAGTACTGATCGACGTGGACCAGCCGGGCCCGCGTGAGCGCCTCGTCCTCGGCGTCGATGACCGGCGTGGCTGCGTAGGTCTTGAGCGAGAGCACATGTTGGTGAGTTCCGGAATCACTCGTCGTCCAGAGAGTGCAGGGATATCGGTGAGAAGTAAGAGCACTCGAAGCGGAGCGGGCTCGCAGTGATCGCATGCGCGGGTAGTACGGACCGTGGCAAGATGACGGCATGTTGACCCGAAAGGCCGATGCCGCGTAGGCGTCCGAGGGGGCTGCGCGCTGAGCGTTGGCGGCCCATAAGAGGTGTCCCCGTTCGCCGGATCCGCGGTGTGTCCGCGGCAACTCGCGTAGCGATCCGGAAGTTGGAAGAGGAGCGTCTGTGGCCGGGGGCTGTGGCCGCTGCCCTGGCGGAGTGCCGGTGGTATCTGGGGCAACCAGGGCGCGTGCTGCCAGATCCGGTGATGGGCTGCGGCTGCTGTGATCCTCTGGTAGCCCGCGACCGTCTGGAGGACGTGCTGCTGTGGCTTCCCCGTGGTGCTCGGACTGACCTCGGCAGGCTCGTTGCCAGGTTGGACGCCGAGTTCGACCGCAGGGCCGTCTCCCTCAGCTCTCACCTCATGCTGGCAACTCCGTTCAGTGCTTGCGGGTATTGGCGCCAGCGATTCATGGAGAACTGAGGGTCGGGTGGTTCCTCGCCGCTCAGCGCTCAGACGACGGCCTGCTGCTCGGCGCGGGCGCGGGTGGTGGCGAGGCGATAGGAGTCCGTGCCGGTCTCGATGATGTTGCCGCCGAAGGTGAGACGGTCGACGATGGCCGCGCAGAGGCGGGGGTCGGTGAAGGTCTTGGTCCAGCCAGAGAACGACTCGTTCGAGGCGATGGCCACGCTGTTCTTCTCCTCCCGCTCCGTCAGAACCTGGAAGAGGAGCTCGGCGCCCCGCCGGTCGAGCTCCATGTAGCCGAGCTCGTCGATGCACAAAAGATCAACGCGGCCGTAGCGGGCGATGGTCTTGGTCAGCTGCTTCTCGTCGGCGGCCTCGACGAGCTCGTTGACGAGCTTGGTCGCGAGAACGTACTTGACCCGGTAGCCGGCCATCGCGGCTTCGGTGCCGAGTGCGATCAGCAGGTGGGACTTGCCGGTGCCGGAGTCACCGATGAGGCAGAGCGGCAGGCTCTTCTTGATCCATTCGCACTTGGCGAGGGTGTGGATCAAGGCAGCGTCGATGTTCGGGTTCGCGTCGAAGTCGAACTTGCGGAGCGACTTGTCGCGGGGAAACCCGGCGGCCTTGATCCGCCGCTCGGAGCGGCGTCGGGCCCGGTCGTCGCACTCGGCCAGGAGGAGTTCGGAGAGGAAGCCGAGGTAGGACTTCCCAATGACGATGTCAAGTCGCTGCCGTGACGGTTGGTCGGACCTCGTAGCACTCTCCGTCGCGGAGCATGGCCCACAAGACGTTGGCTCGTCGACGGGCCAGAGCGAGCAGGGCCTGCTTGTGTCCCTTGCCCTCGTTCCGCTTGCGCCCGTAGTAGGCCTGGGAGGCGGCGCACGTTCTGAGACTGGCCATTGCGGAGAGGTAGAAGGCCCGGAGCAGGCCGCGGTGGTAACGGCGCGGGCGGCGCATGTTGCCGCTGACACGACCGGAATCCCGTGGCACGGGTGACAGGCCGGCGAAGGAGGCCAGGCGATCTGCCGTGCCGAAGGCCTCAAGGTCGCCACCGGTGGCGGCGATGAATTCGGCGCCCAGGAGGGTGCCCATGCCGGGCAGGCTGCGGATCACCGTCGCGTGTCGGTGATCGTTGAACCGGGCTTCGATGAGCGCGTCGAGTTCGGCGATCTCCTGATCGAGTGCCTGCACGCCCTTGGCGATGCGGGCGACCACGGCGGCCGCGAGGGTCTCTCCCGGCAGTGCGGTGTGCTGGGACCTGGCCGCCTCGACAGCTGTTTCGGCGAGCGCGGCGGCGTTCTTCACCTTGCGGTTCTTTAGCCAGGTTCCGATGCGCCTGGCCCCGCTGCGGCGGATCGCGGTCGGCGTCTGGTAGCCGGTCAGCAGCATGACCGGACCCTTTTTGCTCAGGTTCAACGCCCGCTCCAACGCGGGGAAGAACTCTAGGAGTTGGGCCCGCAGCCGGTTGGTCTGACGGGTGCGGTCGTTGACCAGGTCGAGGCGGCGGGCGGTCAAGGTGCGCAGGTCGATGGCTATCTCATCGCCGGGCCGCAGGAGACCGAGGTCCTGGCGCATGCGTGCCTGGTCGGCGATGACGAACGCGTCCTTCTCGTCCGTCTTGCCCTGGCCGCGGTAGGCGGCTGACGCCTGATGCACGGCCAGGCCGGTGATGTAGACCATCGGCTGGTCGTGGCTGAGCAGGAGGCTGATGAGCAGGGCGGCGCCACCGTGGTTGATGTCCACCGCCCACAGGGTGTCCTCGCAGAGCGCGAGTACGTCTGCGATCAGCTCCAGCAGGGCCGGTTCGTCGTTGAAGACCCGGCGTGAAAGGAGGCGTTCGCCGCGTTCGTCAACCACCACGCAGTGGTGGTGTTCCTTGCCTATGTCCACTCCGGCCCAGATCTGGGGCACGGGTCACCTCCGCCAGCTCGTCGTCACAATCGATCCCGCAGACGACCTCGCCGACGTTGTCCTACACAGCGATCAAGTCGCGTATCCCAATTAGCGGTCGAGTCGTCGCGGGGCTCCGGGCGGCCAAGTTCTTTGAGCCATCCAACGGCGACAAGCTCACAGCCATACCCAGAACCCCAGGGGTCCGCCGATCTTACGAATGACCAGCTAAGACCCACGCTTGGAAGGTAGGACAAGCTCAGTCACGCGCGGATACCCGAAGGCCCCGTACCGGACAAGGCCCGGGGCCTTCGGGATATCACTGAGAGATCACCGAATGGTCGCGATGACCGCCGTAACCGTGGCCCCCAGCACGCTCATCACACCCACCGTGAGGACCAGAAGCCGCCTCATGTAATCGGCGCTGATCGAGGGCTCCACGGGAGTGACAGTCAGCGGAGGCGGCGTCTTCCGGTGCCGCAGATTCGCGATCTTGATGCGAGTCACCGTGTAGTGCCAGATCAGCGTCCGCTCCTGGTCGACTCCGCACGCCCGCAGGAATATGTTCAGCCACTCGGTGGTGGGCAGTTCATCCCCGTTGAGCACGTGGGCGAAGGTCGCGCCGGATATCGGGTAGTACTTGCGACTGCGGCGTTCCAGCGCCCCTATGGTCAGTCCCTTGTCCGCCACCAGCTCGCGCATGACGGACAGCACGTCCTGCGGAGTGGTGCACAGCGCCAGCGCAGTGTGCACGTGGTCGACCGTGAGACTGCTGACCCGCTGGGGATCCTCGGGAAGACGGGCGTCCAGTTGCATGTGGGCGTCCATGAACTGCTGCACGAGGGTCAGCAGACCGTCCGGCTGCGCGGGGACGACAGCTTCCGGGGCCGGGACAGGTTTGCGCAGGCCACCGAGCAGGCGGGGGTGATGCACTTCGGTCCGCTCGTCGGCGCCGTCAGGCTCACCGGTTTCGGCTTCGGCAGCGCGCACCTTGACCTTGCCCGCGGCCTCCTCAGTCTTGGCGCGCGCCAGGGCGTTCTTGTGCAGGCGCTGCCAGGTAGTGAGGTCGCCGGTGAAGCCGCAGCCGCGGACGAATGACTCCACGACCTCCCACTTGGGCACTGTCTTCCCGGATGCCGCGGTCGACAGCGCAGCGGAGGAGTAGTGAGACTTGTCGGACAGGTCCTTGTAGGTCAGGCCACTGGAGCGGCGGAGCGCCCGCAGTTCGCGGGCGAGCTCCGCCACCTCCATCGGCGCGGCTGCCGGGATGTCCTTCTCAGGACGCGCCATGCGTGCCCCTAGGCTGGCGCAGGCCGTGCCGAGCGTTGCGCTCGTGGACGCGGCGGGTAAACCGCTTTGCCCCGCGGTGCAGGTGACGGTGGTACAGGTGACGCGGCGTCATTACCGCCTCGGACGGGGATACCCGGGGTGCGGCGGGGTGGGCGTCCTGCCGGCTGGGCCGGGTGCAGCGCGTGCATCCGGGGCGGGCTCCACTCGCCCGGCCGTTTCCGTCGCCGGTTTTATGGCGAGCGGCACGGTCGTCCCCACCGTGTCCGTTGTCGAGTTCACGACGACCGGCACGACCGTGCTCGCCCGGACGGGCCGCGTCGCCGAGGGCGCCGTTGCGGGTGCGTGTGACCTGCAGCAGGAGATCGCCGACGACGCCTGCGACGAAGGCGGCGACCAGCGCACTGAAGAAGGGGTCGGAGATGGCGGCCTGCGCGGCAACGCCGGCGACGGCACCCGCGCCGTTCGCCGTGACGGCGGAAACGATCAGCCGCCGTCGCTTTTTTCGGCTACTGCTGGATGGAGACATCTCAACTCCCGGTTCGTAGGGCTCGTCTGAGTCCCTGTGAAGGTGGAGATGAGTGAGGGCGCCCCTTGCGGAGCAGCCCTCCCTCATGACCCGCCCCGGGAACCGGAGCGGGCGGGTGAGCGGCCTGAGTGCTCAATACGTATTCAGTTAGGGCGCGCTTGGCCCGAACCCGAGAGAGGGAGCGCCAACTCCCGTACTCCCAGCAGTGACCCGAGGGTCACCGAGGCTTCCGCGCGTGGCAAACAGTCTGCCCCATGGGGGTATGGCCGTAGCACCGCGTACACCCCGCCCTCCCCTCTTGTGAACTCGTGAATAACCACCCTCCGGCGACACGGGTGCCGTCAAGAGGGCGTGAAAAACGGGAATCTGATATAGCGACAGGCGCCGCTTCACTCGCACGTTCATGCGGCTACGTCCGCTTTGGCGTACTTCATTAACGCGTACGGGTAGCAGTCAACAGTCTGCGAACAACTCTGGGAAATCTCATTTCTGCAGGTCAGAGGTATAATTTGGTTGTTGGAGTTCTTCAGCGGTGTCCCGCGACCGCTCCACACGACTCCCATGGCAAGACACCATGGGGCTGCGGTCAGCGCCAACTGGCCGGAGCAGGGAGACATCTCAAGGCCTGAGTGCTCCTGCAGGCCCCCCGCAGTAGCGGGGGGCCAAAAAAATGCCACCGCCCGTATGGGGCCTTTGCCCGCTTCGCAGCCTCCGATGGTCATCCGTGAACAACCAGCGGTCAATTCCCCTCGCAGAAGGGCAGTTGTGACCGATGTCACCGACGTGGGGCATACCGGTCTACACCAGCTCTGATCTGCTCCGAGCAGCATTGATCTCCTCCAGGCGCAATCGATCGGGAGCGGACACGTGCGCTCTCCGGAGATGTGACGGCGAGCCCTCACGGTCAGCGCCGGGTGAAGTCGTGCATCAGGTCGGCGAGGCGCCTGCCGGGACGCTGGACGATGATGCAGGAGTCGGCCTTCGCGGTAGCCAGGCGGTCGACCTCCATCTCCAGTCCCCCGGTGGGAGCGCCGGCGAGGCTGGAGCCGGTCCTGCGGACGTACATCGCGACGGCCTCCAAAGTGGCGAGGAAGGCGCTGTCGGGTGCTTCCGAGTCGAGGACGTCGTCGGTGACCTCGTGCAGCCAGTGCCGCGCCTCCCGCACCTCACCCAGGGCAAGGTGGTGCAGGTGCAGGCAATATGCGGCGGCGCGGTGGCCGGCCCCGGCGGCGAGCTGCCACCAGAACTGGGCGCTCTCGCGGTGTTCGGTCAGGTAGAGCAGGCACGCGAAGACGAGGGCGCCGTCGACGTCCAGATGGCCGTCGTCGGCGGGGGTTTCGGGTTCCTGGGCGAGGCGGTCGACGTGGTCAGCGGCGTCGGGCTTGTTGAGGATCCAACGGCACACCACGGACAGCCGCTGTCCGGCCTGGGCGGCGCGGACCATGTCCGGGTTCGGCTTGGCTGCGGCGGCGGCCGCGTCGGCGGCGAGGCGGCGCAGGGCGGCACCCACATCGAAGCCCTCGCGTCGCGTGGTGGGGATGCGGGCGTCGGCCAGGAGGTCGTCGATGGCGGTCACTGTCCTGCCCCTTTCTTGTCCTTGCCGGGAGCGGTCGGCAGGCCCAGCCGGATACGCAGGCGTTCCTTGCCCTTCCGGCCGTGATAGTCGACGGTGCGCGAGTCCAGTCCCATGTAGCGGGCGATGCGTTTGGTGGGGTAGCCGAGCAGGTGGCGCAGGACGATCACGGTGAACTGGCGGGTGGGCAGCTCCAGGATCGCCTCGTACAGGCCGCCTGCGCTGTTGCTGAGCTCGAGCTGACTGCGGACCGCTTCGAGGTTCTTCGCTATCGGGCCGTTGATGAGGAACGCCGGCGAGCGTCCGTCCTCTTCGAGGCGGCGGGTGACGCACCGGTGCAGTACGGAGAGCGTCTGCTGTTCGAGGTCACCCTGCTGCAGCAGTTCGTCCCAGCCTCCGAGGATCTCCAGGAACACCTGGTGGACCACCTGTTCGGCCACCCGTCGGCTGCCGAGGTGGATCTCCGAGAAGTCGTGGAAGAACTCCTGGTGCCCCAGGTAGAAGCCCTCGAAGTCGAGGGGCAGGGCGGGAGGGGCCTGGACGGGCTGGCCATGGCCGCCGTCCTGGGGCGATACGTCAGTGCTGACGTCGCCGTTGCCCATACGGTCCTCCAGGAGATGCGAGCGCCGGTCCTCGTCGTGAGGCCGGCGGTGTCCTTACGCGGGCCAACTTGCCCGCGCGAGTGCCCAGTTGCATCGGGCCCTCATGGATCACCCTGTCGTTTTTCGGGGCCTGAAACTCATGCGACCCTCGGAAATTGTGACTCTGCGATCTTCTCCATAAACGGAATGTGATTGCGATTCAGGTTCACACGTTCGAAGGTGGACCGTGAGCTGCGGCGACAGAGGCACGCGTGAAAGTACCCTTTTCAAGAATCGCCGGGCTCGTGGCATAGGTCACACCATGCTCGGCCCTGCGCGGACATCTCGTGAAACGCAAGCCATCACAGATGGCCGTGTGTGCGCAGAGCCGGTCCGCCGTCACCCCTGGGAGTGACGCGGGGCATTAAGGCGCCGACCGGCGGCCCGGCCTGTCAGCTTCTAGCAGGTGAAGGCGCTTCCCCGTCGCGCACCCCCCCCTTGATCCCAGACGCTCCGCAATTGGGCCTGCCCTGGGCGCGCTCGCCGAGGCCCAGACCTTCCACCTCCAGGGGGTAGGGCGGCTGGCCCGTGCCGAACGGGCTGCCGCCAAACAACGCGCGCAGCAGGATGCGCCCGCATACCTGACCGCGGAGACAGCACGTCTGCATGCGGTCCGTGAACGGATGGCCTCCGAGGCCGAACAGTGGTGGCAGGCCCTGCTCGCCAACGACGAAGACACGGTCTGTGAGGCGGTGAACACCGCCTTCTCCGACAACCCGGCCGCCGGCCGGGCCTTCCGGTAATGCCGCTGGCACCATCTTCTTCGACGACCTGTTCGGCCGTTCCACCCCACCGGACCGCGGCTGACTAGGCTGAGGGGCCCCGCCGGGTGAGTGGAGGCCGTGGCGCCGCCGGTCGGGCCAACGACAGCGCCCGCGCACGGTCCTGCGGTCCTGCGCCGGGAGTCGTCTGGTGAACCTGAGCAACGGACACGTGCACCTGTGCCGACCTGTCACTGCTGGCGCCAGCGGCGGGTGACGAGGTTCAGCTCGTCCAGGAGGCTCGCGTCGTGTACGAGGGGCTGCAGCCAGTCGACGTCGGTGGGGCGCAGGCGGTGCAGTCCGTCATGGGTGAGTGTCTTCAGCAACGGCTCGGCGTGTTGGGCGAGCCAGTCGTCGGCGCCGAGATCGCGAGCCAAGCGGAGCAGGCCGACCACGGCTTGGGGCGGTCTGGGGTGGGGGATGCGCTCCAGCAGAGTGATGCCTTCGGTAAGCACGGCCTGGCCCGGTGGGTGGTCTGCAGCGTGCCACATGGTGCTGGTCTGGGCCTCAGTGAACAGGCAGAGCAGTCGGGTCAATGGGTCGCCGCTGGCATCGAGGGCGGGTGCATCGGCGCCGAAGCGGCGTGTGATCCGGCCCAGTTGAACGTGCGGGATGTCCGGGCGTCCGGCGAGGTCGCTGACGCACTGGGCGAGGACCAACCAGGTCCGGGCGGACAGACCGCCGGCGCTGGTGAACTGGATGGTGGTCAGCTGGTCGAGGATGTCGATGACGGTGGCCGCGGGCAGGTCGGCGGCGGCGTGGAGAAGATGGCGTCCCAGGATGTCCGCGGCCAGCAGGCGCCCGTCGCCGGACAGGCTCCGCAGCATCAGAAGGAGTTCGGCGTAGGGGGTGCCGGGCGGCCCGGGATCGTTGGCGGGCCGGTACAGCAGGGAGATCAGCGCATGTGCGAGGGACAGGCTGCGGGTGCGGTCGACCCCGTGGTAGGTCTCCAGGGCTGCGGGCATCTGGTGCAGGACCGGTGCCACAGCATGCAGCACGTGCTGTGCGCCGAGGTCGTAGGTGAAGGCCGCCGGCCGGTACAGGCCGGCTGGAGCGGTGCCATCGAGATGCTGGAAGGTCTGTGCCGTGGTGTCGTCTCGGGTGGCGAGGTTCACGGTCCAGGCGAGTTCTTGTTCGGGCTGGTGCGTGGACAGCCCCACCAGTAGGTCTCTGCGGCCGGTGGCGGGATCGGTGAAGGGCTCGGCGGCCAGGGCGCGGGTGAAGGCGTCCCAGGATCCGTCGCTGAACTGCGAGCGCCACAGCAGGGTGTGGCGGCGCCAACAGTCGACCGTGTTGCGGCTGCCCACAAGGGCGGAGGCACGGAGAGTGGGGTGGGCCAAGACGGCCAGCAGGAGCAGGTTGGCGCTGTAGACGGCGTCTTGCTGGGTGCGGTGCGTGAGGGCAGGGCGGTACGGCACGTGGGTGCGGTGGTGGGTGTCGCCGGGCGTCTGGTTGAAGAGACTGGTCAGCAGCGAGGTCAGATGCTCGCGCTGTGCCTGGGTGAGGCGGGTGAGTTGTTCGCTGGTGTTGCGTACGACTTCGGCCCGGTCGGTGAGCGGGACGTGGGAGAGCAGCGCGTACAGCCGGCCGTCGTCGACGGGGTGGTCGCTGTCCGGGCTGGTGGTGGGCAGGAGATGGCGCAGTTCGCCGGTGACAAGGCGGGTCAGCAGGTATTCGCCGAAGGTGGCGTGCAGGAATTCGTAGGCTCTACGTTCGTGGCCGGTGACGATGGCCTGAGCTTCGTGGATGAAGAAGAAGCGGCCGAACAGCAGTGGCGTGGCGTCGGCAGGAGCGGGGTCGAGCAGGGCAGCCAGGTCGTTTTCGGCGTCGGTGGCGGTGATGCCTTGCCGGTGGCGGTTGAACATGCCGATCGCGATGACGGACAGGCGCTGCAGTTCGTGGGCGACGCGGGCGGCTTCGGTGTCGGCCGGCAGGGCGTTGTGTTTGGTCACCTGGCGGCGCACGAACTCGGTCAGGAGCCGCTCGTACAGGCCCAGGCGTTGGATGTCCTCACCGTGCAGCAAATGCAGAGCGTTGCCGGAGGCGTCGTAGAGAGCGAGCATGAGCAGCAGCAGCGGCTGGCCGGCGAGTTCTTCGTGACGGCCCACCACATCCCATGTGAGGGGCTGCAGGGCGTGGGTGGAGAAGTAGCGGCGGTTGGTGGTGTTCCAGACGTGGAGCCAGCCGCGGATGCGGTCAGCGTCGAAGGGTTCCAGGCGGATGACGGTGCTGGGATGCGGGGTCAGGGCCTGGTCGGCGACCACGGTGCGGCTGGTGACGATCACGATCGTGGGGCGTGCCTGGTCGGCCTCGCGCTGCTGGAACTGCTGCACGCTTTGCAGGTAGGCGAAGTGGCGTGCGGGATCCATGTGATCGGCCGCAGCCTGGAGCAGTTCGTCGAAGCCGTCCAGGAGGACGACTCTGACGACGCCTGTGTCCGGGTCGGTGACGTCGGGCCAGGGTGTGCGGCGGCCGGTGGAGCGCAGCACGGCCTCCTCAAGCTGTTCCTGGACGCCCAGGTCTGCGGGCAGGTGACGCAGTTCGACGCGCTGGCAGAAGAACTCCGCCGCGGGCAGCCGGGCGGCGATCAGCTTGGTCAGCAGCGACTTGCCAGATCCCGGATGGCCCAGGATCAGCAGCGGCGCACGGGTGGCGTCCTCGGTGAGCAGATGGGCTGCGAGGAAGTCCTCCAGGTCGTCCCACAGCGGCTGGACTTCCCACCAGTCGTCACGGGCCAGGGCACGGTCACCTGAGCGGCCGGCCACGCGAAAGGCGGGGTTGATGTAGCCGGCCTCCAAGTCGGGGATGCGCGGGCCCGACTCCTCGACCTGGGCCAGAGGGGCACGGAGTTGCTGCTGGTGCGCCGGGGTAGGGGCGCCGTTGTCCTGGGCGAAGGTCTCCAACAGCCGGGACAACCCGGCGAGGCCCCGGCTAGATGAAACGTCCGGTGTCACAGGCTCGGACGGGTCCAGGGCTTCGGGCGGGTCTTGCGTCTCGGAGGTCAGGCGCAGTTCGGGGCATTCCCACGTCACCTGGGCCAGCAGGGCTTCGTAGCGGCGCCAGGCGCGGTGCGCGAGCTTGTCCGGCTGCTGGCCGCCTACGCCGCTTTCGTCGCATACGGTGTCGGCCGCGTAGGCGTAGGCGGCGGCGATTTCCGCACGCAGGTCGGCGGGATGCCTCACCCGCTGCGATCCCAGGGTGACACGCTCCAGTTCGGCCACCACGTCGCTGGTGAGATCGGCCTGCTCGTGCCCGAGTTCTGTCGTGTAGCGGATGCCGGAGGCGGCCACGGTCTCGCAGAACGCCGTTACCAGGGTGACCAGATCGGCTGCGCGCAGCAGGGCGGTTCGGGTGGTGCCGCAGCTGGCCCCTACCCGGTCGGCGAATCCTTCCAGCACGGCGTTCAGGTCGGTGACGACGGCACCGTGCAGCTTCAGTGGCTCCAGTAGTTCTGCGGCCAGCCGGTCGAAGCCCGTCCTTTCTCCGATGAGGACGCCCACGGCGCTGACGAAGTCGTCGGGGACGTCGGGGATGGTCTGGGCGGGTGGCAGAGCGGGCGGTTTAGCGGCGCGTGGCCGCGGTGGCGCGTGGTCGGCATCGGTTTCCGCCTCGCGGTGGCGGTGGCGCCAGTAGGCCAGGTCGGAGGCGAGTCCGGCCGACGGGGTGGTAGTTGCCCGTTGGTGGCAGTACTCCACGATGCGGGCAACATCGTCCCAGGGAGGCAGGGTGGAGCGATGCCCGTTGAGCAGCATGGAGATGGCGGCGGTGCTGCGGTTCACGGCGCGTGCTAGGTCGCTTTGCTGGATGCCGCACTCACGCACCAGGCGCCCCAGCAGCTTGCAGAAGACCGCTACCGGTCCCGAAGTCTCCTCCACGCACCCACCCCCGCCATTCACGCTGATTCAGTGTGATCTCTGGCAGCGTAGGCAGTGACCTGCGCCAACCACCGTCCGCTTTGGGACTTTTCAGCGAAACCCCGGCCCGGGCCTGCCGTCCGTCACGGTCGATGCGACACAACCCCAGCCTTCTTCGAGGAGTGCGCATGTCCTGGCTCACCGCCCCCGTCCCGGCTCTCGTGCTGGCCCTCGTGTTCTTTGTGTTTGCAGGCGTCGTGCTGCCCGCGGTGTGGTCCACACAGCCCGCACGCCGGAAGGCAGCCGCCGCCGTTCTTGCGCAGCTCCTCCGAGCCGGACGCGATGTCGGCGGCACACGGCTTTCCATGCCGCCGTCCCCGCCTTCTGCCGGTCCTGCCACGGCCACTCACCGGCAGACGCAGGTCCAGCCACACCACTCGGACAACGACGCGCAGGACGCGGCATCGTGAGCCCGCTGCATGGAGCCAGCCCGCATCGTCCGCGCTCGGCGTGCCGGTGGGATGTGTCTCCTCGGCCTTGCTGTCACCGGCCGGCGCGCTCACGTTCGAAGCGGTTCGGAACGCGTCGGCCGGGGCGTTCCGAACCGCCGGGGTGTCAGTCCTGGGTGACGGTGAGGGTGCGCTGGTCGAGGTCGAGCTGGACGATGCCACCGTTGTGATCGCGGAGCTGGCGCCAGGCGGCATAGCCGGTGAGGATGGCGTGTTCCCAGTCCGCGGCACGGCAGATGCTGACCTCGAGGTGGGCGGTCATGTGACCGATGGTGGCGAGGAGTTCCTGGTCGATGTGCTTGATGTCGGCGAGGTAGCGATGGCGGGCGGCGTACGAGAAGACGAGGGCTGAGATGCCTTCCTCGATGGCGATGGCGCGGCCGCCGTCTTCGGCTTCGTCGGCGCGGGGGTCACTTTTGCGTTTGCGGCCCAGCAGGAAGCGGGTGACCGGGGACCAGCCCAGCACCGTGGCGTGGGCGAGGTGAAAGATGTCGTGGAAGCGGTAGCCGTCTTCGACGTGGGAGGCGCTGGTGAGAGGGTCACCGGCGGGGGTCCCGTCTTCCCGCGTGAGGACGATGACGGTGCGGCCGTCGTCGGTCTTGGTGGGCGTGAAGGTGAGTGAGGTCTGCCGGGGCAACTGTTCGTGGGCGGGGAAGCCGGCGTCGAAGGGGGCGTGCTCCTCTTGGGGGGTGGTGCGCCAGCGGTCTTTGACCTTCTCCAGGTTGGCGGCGGCTACGTCGTCGAGGTCGAGTCCGAAGCGGTGGGTGAGAGCGGCGATGTACCACAGGACGTCGCCGAGTTCTTCGCGTAACTGGTGTTTTCCCTGTTCGAAGGCGGGTCCGTCGCGCAGGAATTTCTTGTACGCGGTGGTCAGGGATCCGACTTCGCCGGCGAGACCGAGGAGAGGGACGAGGACGGGGTCGGTGCCCTCTGCGGGGGGTTGGAGGGTTTTGATGGCCGCTTGCTGGTAGCGCTTGAAGTCCACACGCACGCCTGTCTGATCTTGGGACAGCCCCGTTGGCTTTCCCGACAGTGTGTCGTATGCTACGACAGCGCCGTTGGATATGCAGACGATTGGGGAGAGTTGTCGAACACAGGCACACCGAGCATGGACGACATCACCTCGGTCGTCATCGACTTCCTCGCCGAGTACGAGGGCGTCTCCCCCGGCGAGCTTCGCTCCGAACTGGAGCAGGACGGGCGGGAGTTGCCCGTGGACTCCCTCTTGGTGGTCGAGATCCTCACGCGCATCGAGGAGCGTTACCACGTCGCCATTCCCGCAGACCGGGAAGCGGCCCAGGCGACCGGGTCGGTGCGGGCATTCGCCGCGGCGGTCCTGGACGCGATCGAAGAAAGGCAGCAGTCATGACCCCTCCCCTCTCCGACAACCGTGACCGCGATCCCGAGCTGGTGCGGCTCGGTGAACGGCTGAAGAAGACCCGCGACTACTTGAACATGTCTCAGCAGTTCGTCTCGGACTCCACCGGCATCCCCCGCTCGGCCATCAGCGACATCGAGCGCGGCGAGCGGCGTGTGGACAGTCTGGAGCTGAAGAAGCTGGCGCGCCTGTACCGGCAGCCGGTCGCCTATTTCCTGGCCGAGGAGAAGGACGCGGACGCCAGCGAGTACTCGCTGGCCGGTCTGCCGCGAGCGCTGGCCCAGCTCACCGACGGGGATGCCAGGACCGTGCTGGAGTTCGCCGAGTACCTCACGCTCCGGCGCGCGGCAGAACGCGAGGATCAGAACGCCGAGGGCGGGAGTCCGACGGCGTGAACTGGGCCCTGGCACACCGGATCGCTTCGATCGCCGCCGTCCAGACGCACCGCGACCTCGGCATCGACCGCACGCAGTACGTCCACGTGCACCGGGCGCTCGGGGCAGCGGACGTGATCGGGATGGCGCAGCCGATGCCCCGGCTGTTCGGCGTGTACTTCTCCCCCGCCGACAAGGGACCAGCCGTGATGCTGAACGCTTCGCTGAACGCGATCACCCAGCGGCACACGGCCGCGCATGAGCTGGGGCATCACCGGCTGGGCCATCGCACCGCGGCCGATGAGGAGCTCGATCCCGCGCTGCGCTGGGGCAACGGCAGCTGGCCCGAGGAGGAGAAGACGGCGGAAGCGTTCGCAGCATGGTTCCTGATGCCCCTGCCGGCGGTGCGGGCAGCCCTGGAGCGGATCTGCGGCAGCCGGCCGTCGCATCCCGAGCACGTCTACCGGGTGGCGCGCGAACTGGGTACGTCGTACGCCGGAACCGTACGCCATCTGGTCAACCTCCGGCTCCTCGATGCCGGCCGGGCTGGCCAGTGGTCCAAGATCGCTCCTGCCGACCTGCGCAGCTCACTGGCGGCCGGGGCCTCGCTACCCGGGCAGGCCCAGGTGCACGTGATCACAGCAGCCTCCGCGGGGCAGACGGTGCACGCCGACGCGGGCGATGTGCTGGTGCTGCACCTGGACAACGCGCTCTTCGACGTCCTGCCCAAGGGAGTGGAGCCGTGGACCAGTGACGGTACGACGCCGTTGGCGAGCGCCGTGGTGACCGACGAACTTCCGCCGGGCGAACAGGGCTTGATCGAGGTCGCGGTGCCGACGCACGGCGCCGCGCTGCGGCTGACTGTGGTGCGCGAAGCCCCGCGTGCCGGGGTCGACGAGACCTGGCCCGCCTGAGCCCGACTCCCCGGACCACACCCGTATGTGTCAGGAGGACTGATGCACACCTTCACCGTGACCGAACGCGACGTCACCCAGGCCTGGGTCGCCGCCTGCAACAAGCTGGACCGCAAGGACAACCCGGACCGGACCGGCCTGCACACGGTGGTGCGCATCGCCGACCCGACGAGCGACGACCCGGTGTTCCGCGCCGAACTCGACCGGCTGCGCACCGCTCGCGGGCTCTGGCCGTTGGAGACCGTGGCCAGCACCCTGTTTCCCGCGGCCCTGGCGGCACGGAGCGCCGACCCGGATGACCTCGCCGAGCGCTACCGACGGATGTATCCAGTCATCAAGCGGTACCCGGGCAACCACCGCGGCACGTACTTCGGCCGCCTGGTGTTCTACCCTGCGGCGTCGAAGACCGGCATCGACCAGCTCAGCACCGTCATCAGCCGACTGCGGACACAGGCCGCGGGCACCAAGATAGCCGCCGCGTACGAGATCGACATAGCCGCAGCCACGGACCAGGAGGAGGCTGGCGCGGATCTGCTGGTCCACACTGCCGGGAAGGACAACAGCTACATCGGCTTCCCCTGCCTGAGCCACATCTCCCTCCAGCTGGACCGCGACCGGCGGGTGCACGCCGCGGCCCTGTACCGCAGCCACTTCATGTTCGAGCGCGCCTACGGTAACTACCTCGGCCTGGGCCGCCTGCTGGCCTACATCGCCCAGCAGGCCGAACTGGCCTGCGGAACCCTGACCGTAATGGCCGGCCACGCCCGGCTGGACGGCCCCGTCACACAGCTGCGCCCGCTGCTGACCGGCACCAGCCGCCTCGCGGCATAACGGCAGCCGGCGCAAGGCCACCGCCGTCGCATGCGGCACGCTCAGTGTCCGGGCGGGCCGTTGAGCTGCCACTTGGGCGGGAACCAGGCCGGCATCGCGTCTGCCTGCTGCCGGTAGGTCTGCTTGATGCGGCTGCGGCCGCTGATCCCGGCGATGTCCGGGTGGGCGACCCGGGCGTACTTGTCGACCTCGCAGAACAGGTTCTGGCAGTCGATCAGCTGCAGCGGACGCCCGCGCAGTCCCGCAAAAGAGAGGCCCAGGCGGGCGAAGTGCTCGTCCTGGGTGTCGGCCATGTAGCGGATGACCTCCGCCTCGATGCCGTCAGCCGCCGACCCGAAGCACTTGCGGATGCCGTCGCGCGCCCCGGGCCCGGGGACGACGAAGTCCATCTCCGAAAACGGCATCTCGGCCGCGTAGTTGAGGTCGATCACGAACTGGTAGGCCAGGAACGGCCCGATCGCCGGGAAGCCCAGCAGAACCCGGTAGGCGCCCTCCAGCGTCGGCGCGGACAGCACCCGCTGCGGCGCGTCCGCGGTCATCATCATCTCCAGCAGCCGCAGGTGGTTCTGGTGCTTGCGCTCCTCGCCGAGCTGCGGCGGGGGCACGATGTAGGCGGCCGAGTACAACCGCTGCCCGGCAGAGAACGCTTGGGAGAGCACCCGGTCATAGGTCCGGTAGTCGTAGGCGTTCCACCGCACCTCTCCCAGCGCGCCGTTCAGCAGCCGCCATGTCGAGGTCTTGTTGAAGATCTTGAACAGCAGGGTCCGGAAGAAGACTTCCTCCCACGCCTGCTCGCCCCGGTAGATCACGCCGCCGATCAGGTCCTGGCTGACCCGGTCGGCGGCCCTGAAGCAGTTGGTGAAGCGGTGTCGCTGCAGAATCGGATCGTCTGTGAACGGCCCCGCTCCCCCGGCCAGTCGCGCCTCGTAGACCTTCTGACGCGCCGCCGCGAAACGCCAGTAGGTGTCGAACACCGGCGTCACCGTCAGCGTGCGGCCTGCCACACGGATCTTCCTCGCCGGGCCGCAGTCTAAGACCCTCTGCTCTGCACGCTCTTGCAGCACCGTCACCATGGGGTCAATATATATTCAATATAGATTGGTGTCAGCGAGGGGGACGTGTGGAATTGCTGTGGCAGTGTCCACGACGCAAGACGCTGGTCGACTGGCCGGAGGACGTGGACACGAGGCTGGACGTCCTGGTCCGGGCCGCGGCAGCGGCCGGGGAGCAGACGTCGCGTTCGCAGGTGCTGGCCGCACTCGTGACGGCGGCCGAGGTCCGTCCCGCCGTCATCTCCGAACTCCTCCACTCCTACCGCCAGATGCAAGCCGACGCCCTCGAAGCGGACAACACGCGCGCCGACTTGCCGTCCGTACGCTCTCCCGGACGCACTCGCGGCAGGAGGTGACGCCGAGTCAGTCCCGGTTTCTCACCCGAGTGCCTCCGGTGGCCCGGTCAACGCCATCAAACGCCATAAGGTCACGGCTGCGTGCGCCGTTTCTCGATGGGCGGCCGATCAGATATCCCGCAGACCTGGGCCGATCACTCAAATGCCCTGACCACCGTCGCCGAGGATGGAGCTAAATGGGTCTCCAGGATGACGAGCTCGGCGCCTGGTGCGCTCCGGGCGGCGCGGTGCCTGTACAGGGCGAGACGACATGGTCGTTCCTGCATCGTGTCGCCGTCTGCTACGGCCTTGAGGTGGGCGAGCTGCTGGCGTGGGGGTGGTGGCAGTGGGTGAATCCGGTCACCCAGAGGCGCGGCCGCCGTCCGGACGGCGATGTGCTCCTGAACGTCACAGCCCAGGCACAGGTCGCGGCGTGGGCCGGGGCCCCAGTTGCGCATCTGGCGCGGGCATTGCCGTCGTGGACGGCCGGCCCAGCGTCCTTCGGTGAGCGGGCCCGTGCGGAGGAGGATGGGCACGGTGGCGGGTGGGAGCTCAGGCATGGGGGCCGGTGTCTTTCGGCTGCCGTCCGTGTGCCGCCCGGCGCAGCGGCCGGATGCAGCGGGTCTGGAGGTACGGGCAACGGTGGAATCGGGTGTGTTCCCGGCACGGGCGGTGGCTACTGGATGTCGGCGATGGCCACGACCTGGAGTATCTGGACGTGGGCGGGTGCCAGGAGCTGGCTGCCGCCCAGGCCCGGTGGCCGCGGACGGCCCGGCGGGCGGCGAGCACGGGTGCGGAGCCGGGGGCTGTGTTCGCAGTGGCGCGGGCGGTGGTGTGCGGGTGGTGGCAGCAGGAGGCGTTCTGGGAGCGGGAGCAGGTGTGGAGTCAGCGCCTTGAGCGGATCACTCTCGACACCAGCCGCAGAAGCGAGGTGGCATCGGAGTGGCCGGCAGCGTGGTGGCAGCTGGTCGCGCGCGACGCGGTTGTCTTCCCCGAGGTGGTCGCGGTGGCGGCGGCATTGGTGGATCCGGCCCTGCGACTGCTGGTGACGGATGAACGGCCGCTTGTCCGCCGGTCCCGGCACAATGGCCGTTTCGTGACCGCGCTCGGAGAGCGGCTGGAGCGCGGCTGGCTGGGAGAGGCGGAGTTGACAGAGAAGCCTAGCGCCCTGCAGGCATGGATGAGGGGTCTGGCCCGCGAGGTCCGCTCGCCGTCGCTGTCTGGTTCGGCACGCCGTGAGATGTGGCGGGTGCAGGCGGCCCATCAGCCTGCGGAAGTGGGGGCGGGGCTGCGTCTCTTGGCTACCTCCCCCACTCGCCTTCCGACTGCACGCCGGGTCGACGGGGTGGCGGGCCGAGCTGTGGCTGCCTCGGCGCGTGGGGCAGGGCGCCGGGTTGAAGGCCGTATCCGAGGAACGGTTCCAGGATGGTCTTGGTCACGCGCGCAGGTATGTGGCCCGGCATGGGCATCTGGCCGTCCCGCACGCCGACGCCCCGCAGGATGGGTTCGACCTGGGCCGATGGCTGGCGAATCTGCGCGCCGCTTCTGCCGGCTTGCCGCCTGAGTACGTGCGGGTGCTGGCGGAACTGGACGTGTGGTGGAATCCGCCCTGGCCGATCAGCTGGCAGCGGGCCTGGCACCGGGCCCGTGCTCACGCTCTCGCCCACGGCCCCGTCAGCGGTGGTGACAATCTGGCGGGGTTGCCGCGCTGGCTTGAGCGGTGGCTGCGCCGCCAGATCGCCGAGTACTCCCAGCTGGCCGCGGAACAACAGCAGTTGCTTGCCCAGCTCGGCCTCACACCCGCCGAGATCGACCGCTTCCACGCCTGGCCCGCGCGACGCCGCAGCGTGATGCATGGCCTGGAGGCTACTCACGACTATGCCGCCAGCCATGGCCACCTGGCCGTCTCCCAGCTCACCTCGCACGACGGGTTCGCCCTGGGCAAGTGGCTCAACCAAGTGCGCCACCGCCAGCGCACCGCCACCCAGCCCACGCGTCTCGGCCGGCAGCTCACTGCCCTGGACACCTGGTGGAACCCGCCCTGGCCCCTGGACTGGCAGCGGTACTACTGGGCCACGCGCCATCATCTCCACGGCCTGCCCGAAGGCGTGGTGTGGTGGCCCGGCGCACCGGAAGAGGCACAGACCCAGCAGTGGCTGCACGAGCAGCAGGCGTCCTGGCAGCATCTGCACAACGAGCAGAAGGCGTTGGTGGGCCGCCTGGCAACCGATCAGTCGACGGGTGGCTCTCCCAGGAGCGACCGACCGGACTCATCGCCGCTGTCCAGCTGATCGAGGCCCACCTGGTCTCTCCCCGCGATGGCCCTTCCCTCCAGGCATCCTCCGCAGAAGTGCCTCGCGGGCGACCGCAGGACCTGGCGTGGCGCCAGTTCGTCCGGCCCGCCGCCGTTCCTGAGCCGGTCGTCCTAGCCGCTGCGTACGCTGCACGGATGACGCAAGAGTGGACCTCAGCCATGAGTTTCTCCTCGTTCGCTCCTCCTTCAGGTGGGCAGGACGAGGCGGCACCCGTCGACCCGCGCGAGGCCGTGGAGGCGGTAGCAATGCGCTGGCAGGCCTTCAGCAGTCGCGGAGCCCAAGTGGGCTGGGCTTCGCAGGAGAGTCTGAGGCAGGCCGGCGTTACGGGCTACGGGCCGCTGATCAACCGGGTGGTGGAAATCCACGGGCTGATGGGCAGCATCGGAGAACAACTCGCCCTGGCCCGGGCCGCGGAACAGGACGCACAGCGTCACCAACGGACCGCCGCCATCCATGATCCACGGCAAGCGGCCGTCCTGGAGCACAGCCGGCGGATGGCGGTGCGCGCCCTGTGCGAGATGAGTACTCATTTCGTTCTCGGTGCTGCGCACGGGCTGGCCAACCTCGTGCTGCGGACCGTTTTGTGCCACCCCGCTGCCGCTTACGAGGTAAACCAGGCGAAACGGCTGAAGAAGGCGCAGGGCTTCCCTCCGGGCACCGATCTCAAGGAGGCCTGGCTGACGTTCTCCCCCACAGGCGACGTCTGGTCCACGTTGCTGCCAGCAGCAGCCGAGGCAAGCGGCCTCACCTCGCTGCAGGACCTTGTGGCGCGGCTCTGCCTGCTGCAAGTCGACCCGAGGTTTTCCGCGTTGGAACAACGGCGCGGCATGGACTACCACCGTCACCGCCCGCAGTCTTTGGACCACACCTCACCGCGCGCCGGCCTGTGGTCATACGATCCCGTTCACAAGGTGTCCACGATGCGCATGCCTGGCGCCTCGGCGGACGCCGAGCGGGATGAGGAGACCGTCCATCGCATCAGCGCCGACGCGCTGGAGTGCCTGGGCGCGGCCCTCACCGACATCGAGCCCCTGATGGGCGAGAGTCTGCGCAGCTGCCATCTGTCCTGGATACCAGTCAACGCCTGACACCGATCGCCCACCGGCGGCGTGCAACTGGCCGCCGTCTACGGCGCGGCGCACACCCTAGGCTGGCCAAGTCTTCGCCGGGTCACGCCTTTTCGCTGTCGGCGCCCGGGGGCGTGTACATGGCCGAAAGAGAGAGTCGTGTGGAGTCTAACCCTGCGCCGTCGGCGCCACCTTCGGTTGAGGCCTCGGGCGAGCGCGCTATCGCAGTCGGCGGCGACGTTGAAATCGCCGTGACTGGTGACAACAACATCATCCACCACTATCTGATCTTCGGTGGTGTAGGCGGTCCGGCGGGCCCGACGCGTACGGACGAGGAGGCCCCGGGCTTTCCCGCCGCCAAGGTCAGGGTCGTCGTCCCTGTGCTGATCGGCCTGCTCAACTGGGTTGGCCAGGCTGCCTCGGTGCATCCCGGTCGGCGTCTGGTGCAGTCCTATGTGGAACAGGCTTTGCGCCAGGTTGGCAGTCAGGGACTGGTGGCCTACGGAGAAGAGCAGGACAACGACGAGAGCCTGCTTCTGTTCACCGGGGCAGCGGACATGCGCACGGTGGGAGCCTTCCTGCTGTCCGAGCTGGATCGCATGATGGCTGAGGACTGGCCCAACGTCACATGCAGCACCGGCTATCTCCTGCCGCAGTTGCGGCTTGTCCTGCACGCGGGATTCGGCGAATACGACGGCTCCCGCATCTCCAGTCCGTCCTTCGTGAAAACCATCCGGGGAGCTATTGTCAAGACTTGTGGATCAGTGATCAGAACCAGTTGATCGTGTCCTTCAGGAGGCGGGCGAACTTCGCCCTCCTACTCGCGTTCGCTCGCCAGGTTTCCTCGGCCTGAACGCTGGCGGCTATGACTCCAGCCTGGCCAGCCCGGTTCTCCGCCGGTATCAGACGGCGGTTGGCAATGAGCATCCCAACCCGGATGAGTGTGACGCCCAGGCGGCGGGCGGCTTCTGGCTGGGACATCCAGGCGTCGTCCTCGACGGTGTCCACCTTGAGCAGAACGTAGCCGCGGTTGTTTCGCGACCAAGACCGCCCCTCCCGACGTCGTTCATGCATCACGCTGCGGCCGTCGGTCGCTCGACCAGGAGGCCGCGTTCGAAGTGGGCTCCGGCGCGGACGAGGGCGACGAGGTGGGGAGCGTTCACGGCTCGCCACCGCTGCTGTGCGGACTCGACGAGCTTGAAGACCATGGCCAGGGCGGCGGCCGGACTGCCGGCGCCCCGGGCGACCTTGGTCCGCAGACGGACAGTGGCGAAAGTCGACTCGATCGGGTTGGTTGTCCGCAGGTGGACCCAGTGCTCGGCGGGAAAGTCGTAGAACGCCAGCAGCTCGTCGACGTCGTCGGTGATCTTCTTGACCGCCTTGGGGAACTTCGCGCCGTAAGTCTTGGCGAACTCGGCGACGGCCTTGAGCGCGTGGTCGCGGTCCTCAGCGTTGTAGATCTCCTGCAGGGCCTTCTTCGCGCCGGGCTGGGCGGACTTCGGCAGGGCGTTCGCGACGTTGGCGATCTTGTGAACCCAGCACCTCTGGAGCCGGGCCTCGGGGAACACCTCGGCCAGGGCTTTCCAGAACCCGAGCGCGCCGTCCCCGATGGCGAGGGCGGGAGCGCGCATGCCCCGGCGTGCACAGTCCCGCAGCAGGTCGGCCCACGAGTCGGCGGATTCGCGGTAACCGTCCTTCACGGCGATCAGCTCTTTGGTGCCGTCCCCGCGCACGCCCACCAGCACGAACGCGCACGACTTCGCCTCCCGCAGGCGTATGCGCAGGTGAATGCCGTCGGCCCATACGTAGACATAGTCGCTGGCGGACAGATCACGCTCGCCGAACGCCGCGTGATCGGCCTGCCATTGCTGGGTGAGCCGGGTGACCGTCGCCGGTGAGAGGCCGGCCGTCGAACCGAGGAACTGCTCAAGGGCGGGCACAAAGTCGCCAGAGGACAGGCCGTGCAGATAGAGCAGGGGAAGCACCTCGCTGACCTTCGGGGACTTGCGGCACCACGGCGACAGGATCGCCGAGGAGAACCGCTTGCGCTCGCCGGTGGACTCATCGACGCGCTTGTCGTTCACCCGCGGGGCCTTCACCTCGACGGCCCCGGCCACGGTCGTGACCTTCCTCGCCTGGTGATAGCCGTTGCGGACAACCAGACGGTGCTCGCGCTCATCCCGCTGATCGGCCAACTCGGATATATAGGCGTTGACTTCAGCTTCCAGTGCGGCGGCCAGCATCCGCCTCGCGCCCTCCCTGACGATGTCGTCGATCAGGGAACCGTGTGACGTCGTTCCCTCTTCGTTGACTACCGTGAGCAGTCGGGTAGCTCCGGGGCATTGCTGCACCGGAGCCCCCTCAGAACCGGACGTGCGAGTCATCCCCGCATCCGGCTCAAGCTGGCCTGTGGCCGCCGGTGGGCGTCATACTTCCGGTCGCCAGCGTGTGCCTGGCGATGACAGGTCGTGTGGATCAGCTCCAGGTTGCTCGGGTGGTCGCTGCCGCCCTTGCTGCGGTAGGTCAGATGATGCACGTGAATCGCCCGGAGGCTCCCCGTGAACCAATTGGCCCAGTCCTGAACGTCGTCCGGGTCGAACCCGACTCCGTCGATCAGATCCAGTCCGCACCTGGGGCAGAGCCCCCGCTGACGGTAGGCGAGGGAGAGGATCTTCTTGGGCTCTCCCACGGCCTGTATCCGCTTGCGTCGACGGTTCCCCCAGTACTCTTCCAGCTCCTGATCATCGGGCGACGCGTCGTCCTTGACCAAGGTGTGTCGCTGGATCGGCATCCAGGAGGCTTGCGGCAAGTAGTGCTCGGGGGTGCCGAACACCCACTTGCTGGACCTGCCTGGCTGGAACGTGCCCCAGTACCTCCGTTTGATCCATCCCCAGGGTTTGCGGCGATGCCGTCGCATGGCCCAGCGTTTCAGGACCTCGAAGGTGTGGGCGTCCAGTAGGTTGAAGGTCTCCTTCGAACAGACAGTCCGGTAGTACGTGGACCAGCCACGTACGAACGGTGACAGCGCCCTGACCAGGCTTTCAGTGGGCGAGCCGCTGTTCTCCCTGGCCGTGGTACTGATCCTCTTCCGGGCTCTCTGCAGGGCATCCCGGCTCGGCTTGATGATCAGTTTCTGGCGGAACCTGCCGACGTTGAACCCGAGGAAGTCCACCCCGCTGGAGAGGTGAACCACCCTGGTCTTCTCCTCGTTGAAGGAGAGACCACGGGGTTCGAGCCATGCGGCAAGGTCCTGCTTGGCCTTGATCGCCTCGTTCTCCGTGGTGCAGAACACCACGAAGTCGTCGGCGTATCGAACCAGAGTCGGCGAGGTCGTCTTGGCGTTCCAAGGGCGGTTCGCCCCGATGACCTCTCCCATCCCATGGAGTGCGATGTTCATCAGCAGCGGGCTGATGACGCCGCCTTGCGGGGTGCCTTCAGGCGTTGAGACGAACCGCCCGTCCTCCATGACCCCAGCCCTCAGCCATTGCTGGATCTGCCGTCGTCCCGGAAACAGGCCGACGGAGTCCATGAGGTGCTGATGACTGATGTGGTCGAAGGCGGCTGACAGGTCGGCGTCGAGGACCCATAGTCGCTTGGCGGTCCTCCGCCCAGCGACATTGAAGATCATCTCTATGGCGTCCCAAGCTCCCCGGCCTGGTCTGAAGCCGTAGCTCCTGGCCTCGAACCTGGCCTCCCACTCCGGTTCAAGAGCGTTCTTGAACCTGGCCTGGTCGACCCGGTCCCGGATCACCGGGATACCCAGAGGGCGCCTCTTGCCGTTCGCCTTCGGGATGTACACACGACGCACAGGCTGGGGGTGGGACATGGGGTCAGCAAGTATCTGCCGCGCCGTCTTCCCCCGCTTCTCCGGAGACAAAGCCTTCTGCCCATCGATTCCCGCCGTCTTCTTGCCGGTGCTGACCTGGCAGACCCGCCTGACACTCGTCAACGTGTTGGCCCTGGACCGCCGCATCAGCTTTTGCAGGTTGCGCACCTGCTTCATGTCACCCTCGCGGGCAGCCCTGAAAATCCTCTGACGCAGCCGCTTTACAGACGTCTCTTCTCGACTCCAGTCAATGCTGTGCCAGAACTCGGTGTCGCCCTCGGGTCCGTTCATCCGGGGTTCGGCGATGGCCAGTTCGGTCACCGCAGCCTCCCTTCAGTCCAACTTGCGCCTCGGTACAAGTGCTTGCCCATCGTCTCTTCATGGCCTACCTGGTCCACGTCAGCCGCCTTTCGGCTCCAGCCACAGGCTGGTGTCCACCGGGTTATGAGCCGCCAGGTGGGGACTCCTGGTCGGCGGCCGTTTCCCCTGGGCTTTCGCCCTGGTGGCGTTCGCTTCTTGGACCATCCTGTTCCCGCACGGGGGTTCGACCTCCGTTACCTTCGGCTTACCGGCTGACGAGGCCGGACCCGTACGGGGTTTCCGTGTTCCACATCGTGCAGTTGCGCCCGGGTGGGGTGCTCCCTTTCCGCCGTCCTCCGCGGTGACCTACAGGTCCCTTCCCGATGGGGACCTGCCACGCCGGGCTTCCCAGCCCTAGTAGGGCTTGGTCATCTTCACTTGCGCATGCGTGTCTACTGCTCTGTGAGCGTCGTTGGAGTGGTGTGACACCTGAGGAGATGGCCTCGGTCCGGGAGGATCTTGAGGCGTTCGCGGCGGAGTTGTTCGACGGGTTCTTTCGTGCGGATCAGCGGCGGTGGGGGCAGGCGTATGTGCGGGGGCTTCTCCTGGAGGGGCGGCGCAAGTCGGTGGAGCCGATGGCGGCCCGCCTTGGTGAGGACGGCAATCGTCAGGCGCTGGCGCACTTCATCACCTCCAGCCCGTGGGATCCGGCGCATGTGCGGGCCCGGCTGGCCTGGAGGATGCAGGACGCGATCGGGGCGGAGGCGTTGATCGTCGATGACACCGGCTTTGTGAAGGACGGGGACGCCTCGGCGTGTGTGTCCCGGCAGTACACCGGCACCGCGGGCAAGGTCACCAAATGCCAGGTCGGGGTGTCGCTGCATCTGGCCCGGGATCACGCCTCGGCCGCGGTGAACTGGCGCCTGTTCCTGCCTGCGTCCTGGGATCCGATGTCTTCGGAGGCGGACCCGGACAAGGTCGCCCGCCGCACCCGCTGCGGTGTCCCCGACCGGGTGGGCCATGTGGAGAAGTGGCAGCTGGCCCTGGACATGATCGACGAGACCCGGTCGTGGGGCATCGACATTCCCCTGGTCGTCGCGGACGCCGGCTACGGCGATGCCACCGCCTTCCGCCACGGCCTGGAGGAACGCAAGCTGCCCTATGCGGTGGGTATTTCCTCCCGCCACACCGCTCATCCGGCCGACGCCCGGCCTGTCCAGCCCGCCTATGCGGGCAGCGGACGGCCACCGGCAATGCAGTATCCCGAGCCTGCACAGACCATGAAAGACCTGGTCACCGCAGCGGGACGGGCGGCTGCCAGGGCGGTTTCCTGGCGGGAGGGCTCCCGGCCCGGCAAGTCGGTCAGCGGCTTCAAACGCATGCACTCGCGGTTCGTGGCCCTACGCGTGCGACCCGCCGGACGCGGGGTCCGTCAGAGCACCGACGGCCCGGAGCTGCCCGAACGCTGGCTGCTGGCCGAGTGGCCTGCTACCGAACCCGAACCAGTGCAGTTCTGGCTGTCGAACCTGCCCTCCGGGATGCCGCTGGCCACACTGGTGCGGCTGGCCAAACTGCGCTGGCGCATCGAACACGACTACCGCGAGATGAAACAGGCCCTCGGGCTGGCCCATTTCGAAGGCCGCACCTGGAACGGCTGGCACCACCACGTCACCCTCGTCTCCGCCGCCCACGCCTTCTGCACCCTGCAACGACTGGCGCAAGACCCAAAAGACGCGGCGGAGGAGTGAGCCTCTACCAGGTCATCCGCGACCTGCAGACACTCCTCGCTCTCTGGGCCGGTGCCTGCCCCACCTGCCACCGCGACATACCCACCCCACTCCGAACCTGACCAAGCCCTACTAGCTTGGTCTTTAACATCCGGCGTCGAATGGTGCGTCGAACTTGATCACTCGGTTCGGTAACCGGCGTACACGGAAACGGCCTTCAGCTGAACATGTGCTCCGACCAAGGAACACACACGTCCAGCACGAAGGCCGTGAGGATGAGTCTGCTGCATCACGACTCCCGATCGGAGGCATTGGCGCAACTGTCATGCTTCCGGGGCGAGTTCTACTCCTGTCTGACCGCTCGTTCGGACGCGTTGTTCGAGCTGGCCGATGCCGTTCTGTGTGGCGACGGACCGGTGAGGTCGCTGGCCGAGCTGTCGCTGGTGGGTGAACACCGCCGAGGCCATGGCGGCCTCTACGCCGCCCTGGCCCGTGGACGCATCGATGCCGGCCGGCTGCGGCGGGCACTGGCCGAAGTCCCACTGCCACGGGCTGCCGACGGCCGGCTGGTCCTGGCCGTCGATGTCACCTGCTGGCTGCGGCCCGACGCCCACACCTCACCACAGCGGATCCTGTGCCACACCTACGGCCGGGGCAAGGACCAGCACATCCCCGTCCCCGGCTGGCCCTATTCGATCGTCTGCGCGCTCGAGCCCGGCCGCAGCTCATGGACCGCGCCGCTGGACGCACTGCGTCTGACGCCCGGGGACGACACCGCCACCGTCACCGCCCGGCAGCTGCGCGATCTGCTTCAGCGGCTGATCACCGCGGGGCAGTGGCAGACGGGCGACCCGGACATCCTCATCGTCGCGGACGCCGGATACGACGCACCCCGCCTAGGCTTCCTCCTGAGGGACCTGCCCGTGCAGGTGCTGGCCCGGATGCGCTCCGACCGCGTCCTGCGCAGGGCTGTCCCACCCCGGCTGCCGCACACTCAGGGCCGGCCACCCCGGCACGGCGGCGAGTTCGTCTTCGGACAGCCCGACACCTGGGACACCCCGGACACCGAAACCGTCACCGACACACGCCTCTACGGCCAAGCCACCGCCCGCTCATGGAACCGGCTCCACCCCAAACTGACCCACCGTTCCTCCTGGGCAGCCGCCGACGGCACCCTCCCGATCGTCGAAGGGACGGTCATCCGCCTGGACATCGCCCACCTGCCCAGCGGAGCAACACCCAAGCCGGTCTGGCTGTGGTGGTCAGGCACCGATGCCACACCGGCGGACGCCGACCGTCTCTGGCAGGCATACCTGCGACGCTTCGACATCGAGCACACCTTCCGCCTGTTCAAACAGACCCTCGGCTGGACCTCCCCGAGATCCGCACCCCCGAGGCAGCCGACCGGTGGACCTGGCTAATCCTCGCCGCCTACACCCAACTGCGGCTCGCCCGCCCGCTGGCAGCCGACCTACGTCGGCCCTGGGAGAGACCAACCTCACCGGACAGGCTCACCCCCGCCCGAGTCCGCCGCGACTTTCGGCACATCCGCCCACAAGCCGCCTGTCCGGCCCAAGCACCGAAACACTCCCGCCCCGGCCCCGGACGGCCACCAGGCCGAAAGAACACCCGGCCCACACCCCGCCACGACGTGCACACACCGCGCAAAACACCATCGGCGAAGCAGCGAACGAAGAAGTCAACCACCCCACGACCCCGCCGCACGGGTTAAAGATCAAGCTAGTCGAGGCAATGGTCGAGGTCGTGGCGGACGGGCGCGAGCAGCTGGTCGTCACTGGCAGCAGGTCGCGGGAGAAGGCGTATCTGTTCACCGGGGAGGACCTGGCCGCAATCAGCCCGTACCTGACCGACCACATCATGCGGTTCGGCACCTACGCCACCACGGAGCTGACCGCGCGACCGGTCGCGTTCGACCCGCACCTAGACGTCGAGTTCGAGACGGAAGAGGAAGTACCGGCTGCGGCGTAAAGAGCCGGACAACGAGCTGGCTCTGTTTGTCCCTTGCCGCGACTACCTCTTGGTGTCCCTCGTCGACTGTCGGCTGGAGAGGGTCACGACGTGGGAGGTCCCAAGGACCTTGCCCTGCGCATTAAGCGCCTTTACCTGGAAGTACGGTCCGGGGGCGTTCGTGGTGATGGCTGTCTCGAATCCGGAGCGTGGGGCGCGTCTGACAACGACCGACAGGGAGTGGGGGTCGGATCCGGCGAGTACCCGCCATGCTCTGGTCTGCGTCGAGCCGTTCCAGGAGGCGTAGACGACGCTGTGTCCGCCGTCGGACCGTGCCGCGGTACTCGGTGGGTAGTACGGCGTGCCGATCCATTCGTTCCGGAACGCTCGGTACGAGATGTTGGAGCCCGGCAGCTTCGCGTCGTAGAGCAGGTTCTGCAAGCCGTTGCCCTGGGTGTTCCCCGCACCCGCGTACTCCGAGTAGTACGGGCTTTGGCCCCATCCGATGAATTCGTTGCCGTTGGAAAGGGCCTGGGTGTTTCCCTGGGTCGGTGACTCCAGCGGCGGCTGGTGGTAGTAGGTCCTGTCCACGGTTGCCTTCCGGCTGCGGACGTCGAGGTTGAGGATCAGGCCGTGCGACACCTGTTCGGGGGTGCCGTCGGGAAGGTCGCAGCAGCCGTCGTCGAACATGCTGATCCGGTTTCCTGGCCGGAATCGGGCATCGTGCTGCCAGTAGAAGTCCGCGTTCGGGCCGAAGGTGAAGTCGCTCTTCCTTCCTCCGATCTGATAGCGGATCCTTCCGGATCTCTTGGTGACGTCGTAGATCGCCCACATGTTCCGGGCCGAGATCAGCAGTCGGCCGTCAGGACCCTCGTCGACGGAGTTGATGTGAAAGGCATCCCAGACCCCGTCGGACGACGACGCACTGGAGACCGGCTCCTCGGAATCCGCGGGGTCGAGGTGGTCTAGTGCGTTCCATGAGAAGAGGAGTCTGCCCGTGGCGAGGTCGACCTCCTGGATTTCGCTGTTCTCGATGGCTCCGTTCTTCGGGCCTCCGTAGGGGGTGAGATCCATGGGCACGGGCTTGGACGCGATGAACAGCGCGGTGCCCCTGCGGGTCAGGGTGAATTCGTGCTCGTCCGGGTAGCAGCCGTGATGCGCGAAGACCGTCTTGAGCAGGCGGTAGTGCCTGTCGTAGATGTAGTAGCACCCGCCCTGTTCGGGCGCACCGGCCGGCAGGTTCGTATACGCCGGGGGAAGCGCGAGGGTGCCCTGCCACCAGGTCAGCACCGGTTGTCCCCGGTCCCTGCGGCCGTCGTAATAGGTCTGGACCTTGAAGTCGGCGTTCTGGAGGTTCGTGGAGGGCAGTGGGCGGAACCACACCGGATCGCCGGAGTTGTCGTTAATCAGTGCTCCGGTCTGGCCGACCATCTGGTCCGCGCTGAACGGGGCGACGAAGATGTCTCCGCGCGCCGTCCCCGGTTTGTTCGCGGTCACCTTCACCCGCATGGGGTGAAGGGCCGGATCGGAGACGAAACTCCACACATCGCTGCCCGACAGGATCGGGGGCGGAGTGCTTTCCGATGGGGGGAAGGGCTCCGTCGCGCACAGGCGGGCGCCCCCTTGCGGGCTCGCCGAGGCCGAGGGCACGCTGCTTGTGATGACACACCCCGCGACGAGCAGGCAGGCCCCGGCAGTACGGCGGGTCCGGCTTCGTGTCCGGCGAACCCGCAGCTCTCGCGTCGCCATTACCGACCTCCTGGGCATCCGGGCACCCCTTCTCCGGTGACGGTGCCGCTAAGTCTTCGAACCCTCTGTCCGGTTCACCCCTCCGACCCGGAATGGCGAAGATCGGGAGTTGTTCCTCGGGTGACGGTAAGCAGCAAGGGGCCTCTGCGCCTGCCTAAAGCACTCAAGTAGGCCATTCGGCAGGCGCGGACTCACCCGGGTGGCATAGGACAGCGCCGTCGGAGGACCCGCCAGGCGTTTTGGCGACGGTCAACACCGGATCCGGCACAGCAACCCGAATGACGCACCGAACCGGCCCTCGGCAAACACGGGCCCCCCTTGCCGCATACGTTCACTAACTGATGAGCACGCGGCCTCGCCGTCTTGAGCTTGCCCGCTCAGCGAGCGGTCCTACTCCCGGCCTCGTCCGGGGGCGGGCCGAGGGTCGGCATGCCGAGGTCGGCCGGTGCCGGGGCCGTGCGGCAGGACGCCGCCCGGCTTCGGCGCCGTACGACCAGGACGCCGAGTCCGGCAGCCACGGCCAGCACCGCCAGGGCGGGCATCCACAGGGCGCCGATCGCGGAGGTGACGCCGATGCCGCCGAGGACAGCCAGGATCGGGCCCGCGCAGCACACAGCGCAGGCGGCGAGCGCGGCCGCGCCAGCGCCGAGCGTGCCCCAGGGCCGGGACGGGCGGGGAGAGGATGCGGTCATACGGTCGCTCCGAAGAGGTCCGCCAGCATCCCGGCGGCGGACTCGGGGGCCCGCACCTCCAGCTGGAGAGCGGCCGGAGTCAGGTGCAGGGTGAAGTCGAAGAACGCACAGCAGCCCTGTTCCGCCGCGGCGAGCGCCGCGACCTCGCCGGCCAGCTCGGCCCCGGCAGGGAAGGACAGGCGTACTCCGTCGGGGATCTCCTCGCGCTCTTCCGCCTTGCTGACCAGCTGCTTCCACTGCTCGGTGCGCACGCCCAGCTCTGCGCCGCCCAACGTGCACGCCACCGGGGTGTCCCGCCACGGCTCGGCGATCCGGCTCGGGCGGGTGGGCGACAACGTGATCGGTACGGGCCCGGCCGCCACCGGGCTGGTCGTGGTGCAGCCGCAGTCCGGACCGCACGCCCCTGAGGGCGCCGGCCCCGACAGCTCGGTGTGGACACCGGCCAGGTGGGCGGAGAACGCGCGGAGCTCGGCGATCCGGCCGTCGGTCTCCGCGATCCGGTCCGCGGCCAGCGGCAGCATCCGCGCTCGTACGGACGCACACACCCCTTCCTCGCGGACGTCGAGGAGCTCGCGGATCTCTTCCAGGGCCAGGCCGAGCAGCTTGGCCGAGGAGATGAAGGCCAGGCGCTCCACCGCGTCCTCGCCGTACACCCGGTACCCGGACGGCGTGCGGTCGGCGGGCAGCAGGCCGGCGTCCTCGTAGAAGCGCAGCGTCGTGGCCGGTACGCCGGAGCGTTCGGCCAGCTGCGAGATGCGGTAGGTCGTCACACCGCCGACGGTAAACCTTCGACCCGACTTGAAGGTCAAGTGCCGGCCCGGCCGAGCAGGGGCTCGGCCGGGCACGGATCAGCTGGGCAGCAGCTCGTCGACGAGCGCGCGGACGCGGGTCTCGATCTCATCCCCGCCTCTCGTCGAAGGCGAACCGGTCCTCGTCCACGTTGGTCTGAACTGCCCGGCGCTCCTCGTAGCGAAGAGATATCGCGGACGCTGCCGAGAGGTCGCCGGCCGGTCACCACACGTCGACGGACCAGACGTCGCCCCTCTGATGTCCGTCTGGATCTGGGTCGCCTGACCCGTACGGGTCAGGGTCGGCGACGACGTGGATGCGGGCGGCGGACGCGGATACGCGGTAGCAGTCCATGTCACTCGAAGTGTTGTGCTTGTCAAGTTCGATCGTGCGGCCCAGGGCCAGGATGGCGGCCTGCAGTTGCTTGAAGGGGACTCTGGGTGCGAATTCCCCGTACTCCCGCGAGAGCGGGGACGGCACGGTGTTCGGGGACTGGTCGTACAGCAGCCGTTGGATCTTCACGCCGAAGCCGAAGCACGACATCTGCCCTTGCCGCCCTGGCTGGTCCGGCGAGAAGTTGATTTCCACGAGCCCGTAGTCCCGCCGCAGTAGGCCACCACCGGGAACATCGAGGCATGTCGCCCCCAGGGCAGCCTCCCAGGCTTCCGGGCCGGCACCGAGGCCAACTCCCCGGACCTCACCGCAAACGGCGACGTGAGCGTAGAAGTCCAAAGCGGACACCCGCCAGCTCCCTCAACTATCCGGACAGGACACCACTTGCTGATCTCCGCACAGGACAGGCGGATCAGTGCCCAGTATTCGGTGATCGTACAGAGCGGCCAGTCATGACAGTCGCCGGGTGAGTTCGTCGCCGTCGTCGAAGTCGAAGTCCCAGGCGGGATGTGTCTTTCATTCCCGGTCACCCCGGGCATGCCGATCATCCCCGGAGAAGCACCATGAGCCCCGCCTGCCCCAGAGAATGCTGGCGTCAAGCCGATGTGGAGTCGCCAGGATCGACACCCAAGGCGCTGCCTGCAGTGAGGTTCTCGACGAACATCCTGAAGTCACTCGCGAGTGCGAGTTCGGTGTCGAGATCGGTATCGAACCAGGTGACCGATGGCTCACCGTTCGGGCCACAGGCTCGGTAGTCGAGACTGATCCAGCAGTGCCCGTCGCCAGAGAGAAGCACGATCGGCGATGGCAGCTCCCACTCTTTGACCAAGTAGGGGGTGTCGAGCAACGATGTCATCCGCTCGCGTCGCCCGATGCCCATCAGATCTTCGAAGGGAACGTGGTCTTCGCTCCACGAAGTGGGTCGGTTGGTGGGGAAAGCTTCGTCGCGATGGCGTCAAGGTCGTCCTGGCTGAACGTCGACAGGTTCGTGCCTTTGGGCAGGTACTGCCGGAGCAGCTTGTTGGTGTTCTTTCAGTCGCAGACCGTTGTGATGATTGCGGTGTGCGGGTTGCTCTACTGGGGTCGGCGGCCGGTGATGTCTGCGCCAGGGGTATCGGGCAGGGCGATGCGGGCAGTGATGCGTTTGCCGACCGGCTCGCGCTGGACTTCGAACTCCTGGGAGATGGCCATCACGATTTCCAGACCGTGCTGGCCGATCCGGCCGGGGTCGGCGGCGCGGGCCACAGGCAGGACGGGGTCGCTGTCCCAGACGACGACTTCCACCAGGTCCCCGGCGAGGCGCAGTTGCATCAGGACAGGGCCGGGGGCGTACTTGCGCGCATTGGTGACCAGCTCGCTGACGACCAGCTGGGTCAGGTCCATGGCGCGCGCGGACACCGGCACGCCGTACTCGCTCTGGACGCGGGTAAGGAATTCGACCGCGAGCTGGCGGGCTTCGGCGATGCAGGAGCCGTCGCCGTCCAGGGCCACGGCGGTCTCGATCACATCGGCGCCCGGCATGACGTTTCCCGCACTGCCGGGGGCTGCTTCCACGGCTCCACCCTCAGTCCCCTGTGTTCACGCGGCTGCGTGACGTGTACCCCGCCGCCTGCCGCACATGCGCGCTCGGTGTTGGAGGAAAGACTGTATAGGTGTACCTCGCCAGGGGACTGGGGCAGGGTGGGTGCGCACGCGTTGTGCCAGGATCAGAGATCCCCAGTCAGCGAGCCCAGTCGAGGAAGTTGTGACCGACACCCACGAAGCAGCACGGCCCGGCCTGTCGATCGACCACCAGGCTGTCGACGGCATCCGGATCGTTGTCCTGCGCGGCGAGATCGACCACGCCAACCGCGACAGCCTTCACGAGGCTCTGCTCATACCCGAAGGGGAGGCCGAGCCCCGGACCGTGGCCGACTTCCGCGGCGTGACGTTCATGGACTCCAGCGGCATCAACGTACTCATCACCGCCCACCGGGCCGCCCAGGACGCAGGCGGCTGGCTACGCCTGGCAGGCGTGCAGGAACCCGTACAGCGCGTCCTGGCGCTCGTCGGCATCGACACCCTCATCCCCTGCCACTCCACCCTCGAAGAGGCCCTGACCAGCTGAAAACCCATGCTGCAAGCTCTCGGCACGATGGAGGAAGCCAGCCCCCGGTAATGAGGACCGCACCGGCAGGAGGTTCTCCTGCCGCCACCAGCGCGGCGGCGAGCTGACCGCACGGCCGCCTCGCGCTGACGTCCGGGGGGGTCCCATGCCGTGCGAGGCTCCCGCCATGAGCACCACGCGACGCCGGCTTGGCACCAGACCGGACGCCCCCGCCGCCACCGCCACCGCCACCGCCGGCGGAACCGAAGTCCCCACGGCTGCTCCCCGTCGAACGCATCGAGCCGGACCCGGCAGGCGGCGACCCAGCACCAGGCCGTGGCCGACCGGACAGGCGATGCCACCATTGGGCCGGACCCTGAAGTCCGGCCCCCTGAGCGGCCCCAGGCCAACCAGTCAAGGGGAGGTCCCGGGCTCCTGCTCGCGCTCGCACTGCCGATCCTGATGAGGGCGGCGCTCTTTGCCCTGGATGCCTTCGAAGACCGTCTCTTCCCGCCCCCCGCGCCTGCGGACGACGAAAGCCTTGCCGCCGACACAAGATCGCTCGCCCTGACGACGTCTCCCCCGCGCCCAGCGCGGCCAGGCTCGGACACGGCGAGGGCCCGGCACTGCGCCTATGACGCTGTTGGCGAATCGCCTGCAGGCCAGTGGCACGAGTCTCGTCTCAGGAGCTGAGCCATGACGCGGGCGAGATTCATCCCCCCGGGGTGAGGGCAGGGGAACGAAGCGGATTTCGCCGTGCCGGTGCGGAAAAAGGCAAGTGCCGGGGCCGCTTCGTTGGGCTGTGGTCGGCGCGCGTCACATGTCCGCGCCATGGCACCGACGTTAGGAAGTGGGACCGGTGGCAACAGGCACGGTGAAGTCGTTCGACGAGGACAAGGGGTACGGCTGCATCAGCCAGGACGATGGCGGCGCGGACGGGGGCGTGCACTTCTCGGTCGTCCAGAGCAACGGATTCAGGAAATTGGAGAAGAACCAGCGGGTGGGGTACGAAGAACCATGGACATATCCGGCACCGACACGGGAGATTCCCCCGCGCCCGGCCCCCAGACGTCCTCTGGCGCCCTGCTTGGTGCAACGCTGGAGGACGTGCAGACGGCTGTCGTTGCCGTCGATGACGATGGACTCATCGTCTCGGCCAACGGCGCGGCCCAGAGCATGCTGGGCCGCAGCTTCGAGGAACTCGTCGGGCAGGACTTCCACGACCTGCTGCACCGCGACAGCTACGGGCATGCCACGCCCCGCACGCGCTGTCAGCTGAGAGACGCGCTTCTCGCCGGGAGAACCGAGCACGGCGACTCGGAGTGGTTCGCCCGCGGGGACGGCACGCTCGTCCGGCTGTCCTGGCTCGTCGCGCCTTTCTCCTCCGAGTCGGAGGGGGCGGGTGCGCTGATGCTGTTGTACGGATCGAATCGGGGTGTATCGGACGAGGGCGACGATGAGGTCCCCGCACCGCTGACGGAGCTGGACCGCCTGGCCCTGCTGGCGGAGACGACCACTCAGCTGACGTCCACCTTGGATGTGGACGAGGCAATGCGCCGGCTGGCGGCCCTGACGGTGCCCCGGCTTGCGGACTGGGCGGTGATCGATCTGCTCACCGAACGAGACGAGGTTCGACGCGCCTTGGTGACGGAGCACAAGGACGGAATCCTGGTCGGGCGGGAGGACCTGCAAGGACCCATGCCCCCCGTGCCGGAGGAGTCCCCCATGCCCCTGTCGCGGGCTCTGCGCGGCGCCGCGTCCTCTCTTGCCGGCCCTGCCACCTATCAGGGCCCGCCCGATTCCGGAATCGCGGTCGAACAGGGCCGCTTGTTCAGCGAGACGGGCATGCACTCCGCTGTCATCGCGCCCATCCGAGGTCTGCGCGACGTGCTCGGAGCCCTGACCCTGGGACGCTCGACACGTCCTGACGCCTTCACCGCCGCCGATCTGCCGCTGCTGGAGGACATCACCCGCCGGGCCGGCCTGGCGCTGGACAACGCGCGTCTGTACCAGCGCCAGCGCAAGGTCGCCGAAACCATGCAGCGCCACCTGCTGCCCCAGCTCCCCACCGTGCCCGGGGTGGGCATGACGGCGCGGTACGTACCCGCTCCGCACGCCTCCTCCGTCGGCGGTGACTGGTACGACGCCTTCGCCCTGACCGACAACTCCCACGCCCTGGCCTCGGCGACGTTGTCGGGCACGACCTCGACGCCGCAGCCGGCATGGCGCAGATCCGCAACATGCTGCGCGCCTTCACATGGTCCCAGCCCCAGGCCACGCCCAGCGCCGTCGTCACCCAGCTCGACGACGCCGTGAAGCACATAGCCGAGGTCCCCATGGCGACCATGATCCTGGCCACGCTCACTCTTGGCGACGACGAGCTGTGGCAACTGCGCTGGACGAACGCCGGCCACCCTCCTCCGCTGCTGGTCAGCCATGACGGTCGTGCCCGCTACCTCACCGACGCCCACGGCATTCTGCTCGGTACCGGGACGATCCGGCCTCGCCCCGACGTCTTCACCGTCCTGCCGCCCCGCACCACCGTCCTGCTCTACACCGACGGCCTGGTCGAGTCACCCCACCACTCCATCGACCACGGACTGGAACGGTTGCGCCGACACGCCGCCTCTCTTGCCCACCGCCCTCTGGATTCCTTCTGCGACCTGCTGCTGGAGCGGGTCCGCCCCAGCGACAACGACGACGACGTCGCCATGCTGGCGCTGCGCACGCCCACTCGTGCATAGCCCGGAGGCCACGATCAGCCCGTAGCTACGCCCTGTCACCCGTTCGGACCTCTTGCGCGTGCCCATCACCGGGGAGAGTGTGCGAGGGCACGGAGGAGCAGCAGAAGTGGTCCTTGAGGACTACGACATCTTCTACTTCGACAGCTCCGATCTGCCCTGGGAAGCGCAAGACGCGGTGATCCCAGCTGGGCAGGAGCTGTTCGACGGGGTGCCGGCCGAGGTGGAGGGCGGTCCGCCCCGCGCCCGGCTGGAACTGGGTCGCCGCGACGCCGTCGGCGAGGCCGAACTCTCCGGTGACGCCGGTTTCGCAGAACAAGGCGTCGTCGTGCTGAATCCCGCGCGGCCACAGATTCTCGCCGTCCCCCTCGTCGACCACGACGGGCCCGGCCGCCTCAAGGAAGTGCGTGAACCAGGCGAAGGGCCGCTCGTCGCGATCGACATCGCCGCCGATGACCGCGGGCAGCGCCGACCAGGGGTAGACGGCCCGGGATCCGGGAACGGTGTTGCCCTCTTCGTCGACGGCAGGCCCGAAGGCGCCGATGCGGAGACCAAGGCCCATGCAGGCGGCGCAGTAGCAGTGCGGCCGGACGTAGTTGCTCCGGTGCCCCTGCACGGACCACCGGGGCCAGTGATTGGTACGTGGCAGTCATCCTGTCTTCTTCTGCGCGCGCACCGTCCGGGCGCAGGCCTGGCAGTTCGTCGGGATGCGTCCGTGGGCGGCGATCATCCGCTCGTAAGCGTCCCGGCGGGAGGGCATCCAGAAGTCGGCGAGGTCGGGGCGCCGTACCCGGAACCCCAGTTGGGCTGCTTCTGCTGCTGTGATCAGGGGGTGAGGTCCAGAACCCGGACCGGCTCCCCTTTCCACCGGTTGGGGGCGGTGGTGGCGATGATCGCGCCGTCGGGACGCTCCGGGGTGGGCTGCGCCGCGTACTGACTGTGCGCGGCAGCCCACGTCTTTTGCCGCGCGACGGCCAGGGCGGCGGCCAGGTCCAGATCGAGGACGGTGATGCCGGGAAGGGAAGCCAGGTGCTCGGCCGTGCCGGGCCGGGCGCGGTCGGCTTCGACCAACGCGCACGCCGGGGCGTACAGGAACCAGCCTGATTCAGCGTGGGCGCGGTGGATCAGACGGGAAGCAAGGACGTTGCCCTGGCCGGCTGCGGCCATCGCGGTGTCGTCCAGGACGATGTGCACAGCGTCGCTCACCGGCCGGTCGCCTGGGCCAGGCGCCGGTCCAGCACGCTGTCCAGGTCCTGCTCCTCGGCAGCGGTCGGCGCGTAGCCGTTCCACTCCTTCAACGCGGCCAGGGCCTTCTCCGCCCGCTCGGCCCGCTCGGCCGGAGTCAGCAGCGTCTCAGCGAGACGGGCGAGATACGCGCGCAGCGACAAGCCCTCCGCAGCAGCTATAGCGGCCAGCCGCTCCTTGGCTTCCTCGGGGATACGGACGTTGGCATCGGACATCATCGTGCTCCTTCCCATCCCCGCAAGGGTACGGGTACGTACCCGTACCCGTCATGTGACTGATTTAAGCCACAACCCTGTTGTCTGGCCGAATCCAGTGCAATGCTGTGACGGCGGTGATCTTCCAACCCCCGTGGAGGCCCCACCTCTAACCCCGCCCGCGTGCTGTCACCTGGGCGGGCCGCGCCGTCCCTCCCGACCCTCCCCACAGGAGGGCCGACACCTGCCAGAACGGCCCTCGGCCCGCCACGGACCGACTCCAACATCGTCGTTCTGGCCCTGGGCTGGGGCGCGTTCATCGGCGCCGGGATCATCGCCATGTACTTCCTCGGACACGCCCTCTGACTGAACGAGGAAGACCGCTGCGGCCGACACCAGCAAGGCCACAGCCAGCGAGGGAACCGGGCGGCCAGAGGCGGGCGCCTGAACCGGCGCTCCCCTCAGTCCGCAATGCGGCGTTCGTCGTCCAGGTGAGCCATGGCGTAGTCGCGTTCGTCGGGATGACGGGCCAGGCGTGCCATCACCCACGCGGTCCGGGCGTCCATCCCCTCACCGAAGTCGGCGGCCAGGCGCCGCGCCTGCCACGTCGTGCGCGGGGCGAGCACCCACTGCACGAGCGGGAACCGGACCCGGCCGGTGCCTGCCCCGTCAGGGGAGTGCTCGGAGGGGAGATCAGGGGTGTTCGGGGCAGGCACGATCGCGAGTCTGGCGACGGACCCGTCGACGTCGGTGGTCTTCGGGCCGGAGATCACCGAAATGGGCGGCGTCGGAGCCCGGCGGTTGACGCCTGCTGGGGCCCGCACGGTGCGCCAAGCGAGCGACGCAGCGGCGACTGCACGCGCAGCGGACCTGTTGAACTTGTATGCCGTCCTCACGCCCACGCCGCCGCTCGCCGCGGCCGCCAGCCGTCACCCGCCCCCACGCCCCGCTGACCGGCGATCGTCCGACGGCACAAGGATCGGCACCCACCTGCACGGCACCCCGGCACCGGAGCCCGACACCTCGCACCCGCCCCTCAGCACACCCCTACCAGCCCCGGCCCGGCCTGACCCCATATCAGGTTTCCCGTCCTGCGCCCCGCCCGCCGCTCCCGGCAGTGCGGGGTGCAGTCTGTCTGTCCAACGCGACCTGGAGGACCTGCTCGTGCTCATCCCCCGCCCGCGCCGCCGGACCGGCCGGCCTCGCCCCAGCGACCCGGTCCCCGCTGTCGGAGCCGCTTGCCCCGTCGCTGTGCGAGGGCGATTACCTCACCCGTCGAACATGCAAAATCTATGTTGGCCGGAGTAGACATTGGGTGGTGGCGTGGTTATGGTTTCTCTCGTAGCCAAGAGAGACCGCAGGGCCTGGCAGAGACGAACTGCCGGGCAGCAGTACCCGTAGTTGCAGTTCGCAGGACGGTGCGGTGGTGGAGTTTCGAAGCCAGGTTGTTGGAGGACGGCGACGGGACTGACGACCGGACCGGGTGGCCCGCAGTGATCAGGGGCCGCCGTGAGCAGTACCGCAGTGGCAGTACCCGCAAGTGCAGTTCGCAGTACCCAGCAGTGAAGTCAGTGAGCAGCACCTCGGTGAAGGCGTCGGCTGCGGACGCGCGCACCGGGAGGTTCGGCAGTGGGGTTCTAAGCCAGAGCAGACGCAAGACGGGCGACGGGGCTGGCTGCCGAAGAGCGGCGCTGTCACAGGCCACTGAGCAGTCCCCATCACCAGTAGTACGCAGTACCAGCAGTACCAGCAGTACGCAGTACCCCGCATAAAGAGCAGTTGATCACCGAGGGAAGAACGGAGGAGCCAGACGCCATCAGGATCGCCCGGGCCGAAATCTTGAGCCCGGGTACCGCAGGACATCGATAGTGAGGTGGTCTCCGGTCAAGCAACCGCGATCCCCGCACCCCCGACAGCAACTCGGTCGGGTCAGCGGAAACAGAAAGCCGGCGCAGTACCAGGGCCGGCAGATGGTGTAGCAGTTCCTTCGGGGCCCTGGTGCCAGTACGGCACCAGGGCCCCTCCACGCGTTCCACAGAGAGGTGCAATGACAGCAGACGACTCGCACAACCGACTCGAGGACGACGACTACCCCGCCTACACCATGGGCCGGGCCGCCGAACTGCTCGGCACCACCCAGGGCTTCCTCCGCGCCATCGGCGACGCCCGCCTCATCACCCCGCTCCGCTCCCCAGGCGGCCACCGCCGCTACTCCCGCTACCAGCTGCGCATCGCCGCCCGCGCCCGCGAACTCGTCGGCCACGGGACCCCCATCGAGGCCGCCTGCCGCATCATCATCCTCGAAGACCAGCTCGAAGAAGCCCAGCGCACCAACGCCGAATACCGCCGCACCGCCGAATGAGCGCACCCAACGGCCGCAGCTCAAGCCTGCAACTCCCCCAGGAACTTCACGAATGCCACCCACACATGCTGCCCGGGACGCAAAGCGTTCCGGGCAGCTTCGTCCTCTACGGCCCTGGAGCCGGCAGTGATCTACGCACGGAGAGTCACTCGTGGAGGCGCGGTGACGTCAGCTGGAGGAACCCGGTGCTGCGGCATCGACACCGAGGACGTCCTCCTGGAGGCCCTCGCCGAGCCGCGGCCGCTCTCCGCACATCGACTGCCTGCTCGACTGCACCAGGGTGAAGACCGTCCGCGCATCGGCGGCCGCATCGGCGCCTGACGGTAGCGGGCCCCGGGACGGCCGCAGCATCGGCTAATGCGCGTCGGCCGCCCCGGGCACTCCCATTCTCCGTCACCGGCGCGTGGCCACCCGGCCCGCGGTTCCTCGCGACCCGCACGACGTCCTGGCGGAACTCTTCCGGATAAGGCTTGGGCACAGCGACATCCTTCCCACCCGCCTCACAGGGCAAGCCAGTTCAGATGTCACCCGATCGTGCAGCAGACCCGCGGCGGGGGCAGTGACCCGTCCCGGTCGGTCAGGAACCTCAGGCTGCCGCGGCGACACCGATGCCGATGGCGATGAACAGCCAGCCGGTCGTCAGTTCCCAGCCGTGGCGGACCTTCGGGCGGGCGAGGAACGCCCGTAGCCGCGCGGCGACGGCGACCAGGGCGAACCAGTAGGCGACGCCGATGACGATGTCCAGGGTGCCGAGGAAGAAGATCTGCCGCGAGGTCGAGCCGCCGCCGTGGACGAACTGCGGCAGGATGCTGAGGAAGAACAGCGCCGCCTTGGGATTGAGCACGTTGGTGAGGAAACCCTGGGTGAAGCCGGACCGCCAACGGCCGTGGGCCGGCGCCTCCTCCTCCGGAGTTCGCGGGTCAGTGCCGTCCTCCACGCCGCCGACCGCCTCCCGCCCAGCGGCCCGCTCACGGGCGGCCCGCCGCGCGGCCAGCACTGCCCGGACGCCCAGGTAGACGAGATAGGCCGCGCCCAGCAGCCTGATGGCGTCGTAGACCGCCGGGGAGCGGGCAGCGATCAGGGACAGTCCGACCGCGGCGGCGAGCATGTGCACGCACAGTCCGCTCTGGGCGCCCAGCGCCGCGGCCCGGCCCTTGGCGGGATGCTCGGTGGCCGACCTCACCACCACGAGGAAGTCCGGGCCGGGGACCACATACGCCACCAGTACTACGCCGAGGAAGCCGACGAGGTCGACCGACATCCGTTCTCCCTTTCGCCAGCCCCGCGGCCGTTCTTCGCCGGCCCCGTGGCCGGTTCGCCGCGCGAGGGTCGTGCACCAAGAGGTGCGGTGCCCAGCTCCGCTCAGGCCGCGAGGGCCCGCCTGCCGACCGTCGAGGCCACGGACTCGTCGAGTACCCCAAGGCCCAGTTCCAGTTGCTCGTCCGCCACGGTCACCGGCGGCAGGACCGTGGCCACCTCGTCGTTGGACCCGGCCGTCTCCAGCAGCAGGCCTCCCCGGTACGCCGCATCGCACACCTCGCGGGCCCGCGCCCGCACGGCCGAAGAGCAGCCCCCTCCAGCGCCCGGGCCCCGGTGAGGAACGCCGGGTTGTACCCGCGGAAGGCGCCGTTGTGCTCGCCGGGCTTCCACACGTCGTACTCGGGACGCAGCAGCGTGAGGGCCATGGGCATCCCGTACCCGCTGATGGACTTGGACAGGCAGACGATGTCGGGGACGATTCCGGCCGGCTCGAAGGAGAAGAACACCGGACCCCGTGGTCCGTTCTCCACACCGACCACACCCACCACCCCCTACCCGGCCCGACAGCCCCCGTCTCATGCGACCCTGCCGGGGAAGATCACCCGCGCAGCAGTCAGGCGCGCGTGGAACGAGATCGTCGCAGCCCTCGCCGATGAGGACTTCACCGTGGGCGATGAGCCGTTGCCGACAGGACTGGACAAGTCGGTGGCGTCGCTCTTGCCGGAGCCGATCTACATCCCGGCTGTGAAGGAGCTCAATGACGAGGTCAAAACCAGCTCAACGGCGACGTTCGGGGAACGGCGCCCTGACGGGAATGAGTTACGGCATGATTACTCGCTGTGAGACATGGCGGACGCGGGCGGGGCCCCAAGCGCGTGGGCATGCGCTACTTGTCATTGCTGGTATTTGGAGCGGGCGGAGCGTTAGTGCTGGCGCAGAGCTCCGGCCAGAGCGTGGCCGCAGTGGGGATGGGACTACTGACAGCGCTGGGAGGCTTCTATCTGGCCTGGAAGGCCTTCCAGCAGGACCGCGACCAAGTCACCGCCATGAGCCTGGGGACGGCTGTCGACCAGTTGGCGGAAGCGGTGAAGAAACAGTGGGACGCTGAGGCGTCGGTCCGCCGTTTGAACGACCCATACCCACTGCCGGTCGCCTGGCGGGCCGCTGATGCAGACCTGGTACAGCCCTGGACGTTGCTGGCCGACGTAGCGCGGGGCTGGCCCGGTGGTCCCCCCGGTGATCCCGCCCAATGGCCTACGGATGCCGCCGGGCTGGCGGGCGCTGATGCGCAGATCGGTGAGGTGTTTGCCCAGCGGGTACCCACCCGCCGCCTGGTCGTCCTCGGCGATCCCGGCTCCGGCAAATCCATGCTGCTCATCCGCCTGCTCCACGACCTGATCGCACAGCGACCCGACGATGGCCCGGTGCCGGTGCTGTTCTCCCTGGCCTCCTGGAACCCTACCCACCGACCCTTGCAGAGCTGGCTGGCCGACCAGCTAAGACACACCTACCCCGGTCTACGTGCCCCCGCCCCTTCGGCCGCGCCCCAGGCGGGCCAGATCGACTTGGCCCAGGCGCTGCTGGATACCCGGCGGATCCTGCCGCTCGTCGACGGCTTCGACGAGCTCCCTCCTGCCCTTCACGCGATAGCCCTCGACGCCCTCAACCAGGCCCTGCCCGCGAAACAACCCCTGGTGCTGGCCAGCCGCGCCGCCGCCTACCGGGAGGCACTGGCCCGGTCCGAAGTCCTGGTGCGACCGCTCAACGGCGCCGCCGGGATCCATCTGCTGCCCCTGCCCGCCGACCAGGCCGCAACCTACCTGCGCCATGACGCAGGCGGCGAGCACACCCCCGCCGCCGACCGCTGGAACAGCGTGGCCGCCCACCTGGGCACGAACACCCTCGTCGGGCAGGCCCTGAGCACCCCCCTGGGCCTCTTCTTGGCCCGCACCATCTACAACCCACGCCCCGATATCCTGGGCGCACCCGCCCCCGTCCCTCACCCGGACGAGCTGTACGACACCACCATCTTCCCCACCCGCGCCGCCCTCGATACCCACCTGTTCAACGCCTACATCCCCGCCGCCTACACCCGCCACCAACCGAACCCCCTCCGGTGGTCTCCATCCCAGGCCTACCGCACCCTGGTCTTCCTCGCCCGACACCTGGAGACCAACCGTAACGGCAGCCCGGACCTTGCCTGGTGGGAACTTCACCACGCCAACCCCGCGTACATCCGCCGCCTGACAGCTGGGCTCATGGTCGGGCTCGGGCCTGGGCTCCTGCTCGGGCTCGTGTACGGGGTCGGCCTCGGGCTCGCGGCCGGGATCGGGCTCGCGGCCGGTCTCACGTACGGACTTATAGGTGGTGGGCTTGGGTCCGCCCCCTCAAACATTCCAAGTACACGGCTACGTTGGTCGCGCCGCAGGTTCGCGGGCTGGCTCGGGGCCGGGCTTGCCCTCGGACTCGTGGGCGGACTCGCGTTCGGGCTCGGGATCGCGGGCGAACGCGGAGCCTGGCTCGCGACCGGGATCTTGCCCGGCGAGCACGGATTCGTGGGCTGGCTCGCGTTCGGGCTCGCGCTCGGACTCATTGCCGGACTCGCGTGCGGACTCACGTTCGGACTCACAGGCGAGAAGCCTGCCCTAACCACCATGATCGGCCCTGCGACACTACTCATCCAGGATCTCCGCACCTTCCTCGGAGGCGGGCTCGCGTACGGGCTCGGGGCCGGATTCGTGGGCGGATTCATAGGTTGGTTGGTGAGCTGGCTTGCATTCGGGGCTGAGGACGGACTCGCGTTCGGGCAGGCGTTCGGGCTCGCGTTCGGGCTCGGGGCCTCCCTTGAACAGACAGCATGGGGCGACTGGGTGATAGCCAAGGCTTATTTGGCAATGTGGCGCCGAGCGCCTTGGGATTTGATGACGTTCCTCCAGGATGCGCATCAGCATCGTGGTGTCCTGCGGCAGGTTGGGGCGGTGTACCAGTTCCGCCACCTGGACCTGCAACGCCACCTCGCCCAGCAACCCCGGTCCCTCCCCACCTACGCCGGGCAGCCCGATTCGCCATCTCGGCTCACTGGCGAACAAGCGCGGTCAATTCATCGCCGCGGAAACACCCGAACAGGAAGCCTGTTCGACTGACCAAGCCTCTCGAGCGGTAAGCAGATGGCTGCTCAGAGCTCCCCTTCTCCGGCGGTGCTGGGGGCGGCAAGCAAGGTGGCATAGACGTCTGTACGGACCTCGCGCTGAGTGGCGCGGGCCTAGACGGTGAAGGCCTGGCCAGCGACATTGAACTGGGGGCGAGAACCTGCCGGCGCGGTGATCCACTGCGAATAGCCCACGACGTAACCAGCATTGGCGGTCGCGAGGCGGCAGAAGCCGAACGAGGGTGGGCGGCAGGGCGGAAACCACACGTCGCGCGCGCCGATCTCGCCCGGCTCTCATGGACCGCCCGCGAGGCCGGGGCCGCGCGCCGGTCCGACAGGCGGTAAATGGGCCCTCCTCGGCAGGCCCCGCCGTCCCGGACAGACCGCGCAGGAGGCTCGCTGCCGTGCTCCCGCGTACCCCGGGTACCCGACGGATGCGGAAGCCGACCTCGTCCTGGCGGTGGCGCGGTCGTGCTCACCGTGCCCTTGGGCTGCGCCCGTTACTCGGCGGCCCACCAACTCGTGGGCCTGAGCGAAGCAAGGTTCACATGCGGCTCCCCGAGACCGCGCTGATCACGGTCGGCGCACTCGTCTCGGGCACGAGAGCCCTGTTCTGTGGGGCGTGTTGTGGGTGGGTGATCGCCGAGGACCTGGAGAAGATCAGCAGTCTCGCCACCCCCGCGGGCCATTACGGTGCCGACCCTGACGAAGATCCCGTGCGTGAGGCACTGGCTGTGCCGACTGGCCAGATGCGTGCTCAGTTGGGTGCGATGCCCCGTCCGCTGCCCAAGACCTCGAAGCCGCCGTCCGTCAGATTCCGGCGGCCTGCACTTGGGCGAAGGTGCCGACCTTCGCCGACCATGCCTGCTGATCCGGTACAGCACGCCAGCCGATCAGCGAGTCAGGGGTGACAGTGTCAGGCCAGATCACGTAGCCGAGCATGATGAGTTCGCACCCCGCCGCATGCGCGGCGTCGACCGGGAATGTCGGCCAGTCGGGCCAGTGTGAGAGGTGCTTCTCGGCGAGGGGCTCGAAGCCGTCATCCCGGACCACTTGCAGAAGATAGCCGCTGTCCGCGGCCTTGCAGATGGCAGTGAGATCACGGCGGCAGTTCTCAGTTGCCATGCCAGGACGCTAAAGGAAACGCCGTACTGGCGGAGCGTCGGGTACCGGCGTGGAGGCTGGTCAGCGCCCGCGGCGATCAGACCCCATCCGCCGAGTGCGGCGCTCGGCCGCTACTGACTTCGGCGTTCTAGGGTCTGTCGAGAGCGAGGCCCGTCCCAGGCAAGGAATCCGCCGGGGATGCCGGCCGGTACTGCAGTGCCTTGAGCCATCTACGGAGCAGAGTCTCCAACTCGCCGAGGGTGCGGGGCCGCCAGGTTGGCAAACCTCCGCATGATATGCGCCCATAGGCCCTGGGAGTCGATGGCTGGCGCAGTCAGGAGCGGACGCGCGCGCTGTTGGTCGTGGCAGCAGTGAAGCGCAATGCCGGTAAAGACCCCTGGGCCAAGCCGCCCGGAGGTCAGGAATTCCTCTGCACGATTGAGGAGTTGCTGATCGTGCCTCTGCCGGTTGCTTTGGCGATGGCCTCGGCGTTGTCGATGTTGACTTCCAGGTTCGACACTTCGGCTGCACTGCCGGTGGCTTCGATGCGCACTGCGGCGTCGGCGCCGTGGGCGACCCGGATGCGGTCGAGGTGGCCGCGACGCCGGGCTGTGAGCCGGGCAGTCGGCGGTGAATCCGACCGACCGTGTGCGGCGGAAGCCGCGGCTGCTGCGGCACCGGCGATGACGAGGACCACGGCCGCAGCGATCAGGGCCGGGCTCCACCGGGTGGTGACCAGGTTGGTCACCACCGCGGTGGCGGCGGACAGCACCGCTCCGACCGCCGCCGTGACCTTCGGACCTGGCATGTACATGGCCACCCCCTGTGATGGTCCGACGCGGCAATACACCAACGTGTCCGTCGCCGCAAAGGCACATCCGACATCTCAGTTACCGCCCTACCATCACGACCGATGGCCAGCGTGGAGTCCCACCTTGCCAGAGACTGTCACCGCTGGGGGGCCAACCACCGTGTCTCAGGTATTCACCGATCGCCGGGAGGCACTGGCCGCGGTCGAGCGGCTGACGGGCGAGAGCTCGCCGCTCCGGGTGCTCGTAGTGCAGGGTGTGTCCGGGACCGGCAAATCCACGCTGCTGCGCTACGTGCTGCACCACGGCCGGCGTGGCCTTCGTACGGTCCGGCTGGACGTGCTCGATGTGGTCCTGGCCCCGTTGCCGGTGGAAACCGACGTGGTGCTGCGCCTGGTGAGGTCCCTGGCCATCCAGCTGTCCACGGCCGGGCCCTGGTGGCGCCGACGCCGCCTGCGCCGGCAGGCCGAGCTTATCGGGGCGGAGCACCCCGCAACCATCACCATGATCGCCCGAGGGCACGGGCAGATCACCGGTGTCTCGGCGGTCGCCGACGGGGCCGCGCCTACCGCGCAACGCCGGGAGGCGTGGGTGCAGGCGATGCTGAGCATCGCCGCACGGGTGCGCCGCCCGGTTTTGCTGGTGGTGGATACAACGGAGTTGCTGTATGTGTTCGACGATGCCGCCCGAGAAGACCGGGCTCGCACGGCGATCGGCGTCGGAGACTGGTTCGTGCGGGACATGCTGGTCCGGCTGCTGGACGTGTCTGCCCGGCTGCGGGTGATCCTTGCGGGGCAGGACCAGCTGACGATGACGGGCCTGCCCGATTCGGCCTGGCAGGAGCTGGAACTTTCACCCTGGAGTCAGGACGACGTCGTCGACCACTTTGCCGCCTTGGGCCTGGGCCTGGAGCCGGCGCGACAGGCCTACATGATGTCCGGCGGAATGCCACTGATCGCAGCCGCCATCGCTGACCTTTGCCAGAGCGGAATCGGCGGTGAGGGCGCGTGGCTGGATCAGGCGGCGGGGCAGCCGACGTCGACCTGGCTGGTGGACAACATTCTGGGTCGGCTCTCGGCCGAGCAGCGCATGCTGGTACAGGCCGCCTGCGTGTTACGAGTCATCACCGAGCCCGCGCTGGCCCGCCTGGTGGCCGACACCCCGCTAAGCGCCGGCTGGTTCACTGCCCTGGCTCGCCACCAACTCTTACAGACCGCGCCAGCCACAAACCGGGCACCCCGTCTGGTGATGCACGCCACCATTCGGGGATGGCTGCTGGAGCACCTGGCCCGCGCCGACCGCGACCGGATCCCCGACCGCCGGCAGCTCCCGCGCTGGCACCGGGCCGCTGCCGAGTTCTACGCCGCCTTGGCCGAGGGGAGACTCTCTGCCGAGGAGATGTACCACCGCTTCGCCGCCGGAGACGCCGCTCCCACCAGATGCCGGCTATGGGAACAGGCCGTCCTGGCAGCCGTCACCGACGGCCGTCTCGGTGATGCGTTCACACTGGCCCAGACCGCGACTGTCGCGGCCGCCGAACCGGCCCAGCCGACCGTGCCCCACCCCGCGTTGGCACTGGCCTTCCATGCCCAGGCCCACATCGCGCTCTTGCAAGGCCACCTGCACCAGGCCGACCGTCTGGCCGCCGACGCCGACCGGCACTACCAGCAAGTGCCCGACACTTTCGGGCAGGCACAAGTGGCCTGGATGCGGGGCGAGCTGGCCTGGCGCGAGGACCGCTACGACGACGCCGCGGCTTTCTGGCGCCGCTCACTTCACACCCCTGGAGGCATCACCGAACCGGCCGACCGCGCCGACCTGGCTCTCGCATTAGCCCGTGCCGTCTGCTGCATCGGTGACCTGCCCGCCCTCGACACCGCCGTCGACACTGCACGCCATCTGGCCGCCGACGCCACCGCACCGGCTCCACATCCGACCGATACGACCGCTCACCGGCTCCCGATGATCCCGCTCACCCCCACCACTACGGCCCAGATCCGCCCCGTCACCCTGCTGCGTCTCCAAGCCACCGGCGCCTTCCTCACCAGCAACTATGCCCGCGCCGATGCCCTCATCACGCAGGGTGTCCGCCTGGCCGGCACACTCGGCGAACCCGGCAGGCACGAACAAGCCCTGCTCCACGCCGTGTACGCGAGTGCCGCGCTGCTGCGCGACGACCTCGACGCCGCCGAAGAGGCGCTGAAGCAGGGTCTACAGGCTGCCCGGAACTGTCCCAACGCTCGATGCCGTATCAACCTCCTGCTTCGGCAGGCGCGCCTGGCCCGAATCAGAGCCCAATCCGGCCCCGGTCTGCCCACACACCCGAACCCCGCACCAGCAGCGGTCCAGATCTCGCTGAAGGCCGCCACCGAAGCGGCCCACCAGCGCGCCCTCAGCGAGCGGTACGTCCAAGCCGCCCTCGACCTGGCCCTCGACCTCACCGACCGAGCCAGCCAAGCCGACGCACTGGACAACCTGGGATATGTCGCTCTTGACCGCGGGGACCTCAACACCGCCCATCAGCACCATGAGCAGGCCCTGACCCTCTACCAGCACACCGGAAACCGCCTCGGCCAAGCCCTCGCACTGAACAACCTGGGAAATGTGGCCCGTGAGCGCGGGGACCTGGACACTGCCGAACAGCACCACAACCAAGCCCTGACCTTGTACCGGCAGGCCGGCAGCCGATTCGGCCAGGCCAGCGCACTAGACAGGCTGGGGATGGTTGCCAAGGAGAGCGGGGACCTGGACAACGCCGAGCAGCACCACAACCAAGCCCTGAACCTCTACCAGCAGATCGGCCACCGCTCCGGCCAGGTCGCCGCACTCGGCAATCTGGGGAACGTCGCCCGGGACCGCGGAAAGCCGGAGAGCGCCAAGCAGTACTACGAGCAGGCAATGGCCTCCTTCCAGCAGATCGGCGACCGCTCCGGCCAGGCCACCGCGCTGGACCATCTGGGGAAGCTGGCCCGGGACCGTGGGGACCTGGACACCGCCGAGCAGCACCACAACCAGGCCCTGGCCCTGTTTCAACAGATCGGCCACCGCTCCGGCCAGGCCACCGCGCTGGACAACCTGGGACATGTAGCTGAAGACCGCGGGGACCTGAACACCGCCATGCAGCATTTCGAGCAATCCCTGGCCCTCGAACGGCAGACCGGCGACCGCCTCGGCCAGGCACACGCACTGGACAACCTAGGGCACCTGGCCTGGTGCCGTAGGGACCTGGACACCGCCGAGCAGCACCACAACCAAGCCCTGGCCCTCTACCGGCAGACCGGCAGCCGACCCGGCCAAGCCACGGCGCTAATGGGTCTGGGGAGCGTTGCCCGCGGTCGCCGGGACCTGGTCACCGCCAAGCAGCGCTACGAGCAGGCATTGACCCTCTACCAACAGACCAGCAATGCCTCCGGCCAGGCCGCTGCGCTGAACAACCTGGGGATGGTCGCTCAGGACCGCGCGGACCTGAACACCGCCAAGCAGCTCTACGAGCAGGCCCTCGCCCTGTACCGGCAGACCGGCCACTACCCCGGCGAGCAGCAGGTCCTGCGCTTCATCAACCAGCTCGACGGTCTCGCCCCGCCTTCGGGCCCATGACGGCGCCTGTACGAGTTAGGTGTGGACCTGCCCCAGATGCAGTGGCAGGCACGGGAGTTGAGCTGGTTGGTCACCAGGGTGGTGGCGTGTTCGATGTCGTCGCGGTTGGCGAATGACCGGCCGACGAGGACGGCTTTGGGGAAGATGCGCTACCAGCCGATCGGCTTCACCCCGCCAATCCTGCCTCCGCTAGCAACGGCCGCTTGGTCATGAACGTGCTGCCTACGTCTATAGAGCCGCGGTTGCTCCTTTGCAAAACAGCGGCTGAGCACACGCGGCGGGAATCTGCTCGCGTGCGGTGTACTGGACAGCAGCAGGTTCCCCAGTGCCGGCTTAGACATTGTGCCGACAGACCGCTACGCAGACGGTGGCCAGCCACGGCCATGCTGCCGTCACCTGGATGAGGGTGCCGTTCGGGCCGCCCACCGTCCTGACTGCCAGCTCGGCTCCCGCGATCCGGAAGCAGCGGACGTCGGTGACGTCAACGCGGCCCCGGCATGCCCTTCGGCCCCGAAATCGCCATCGACGCAAGCGCACCACCTCTGGACCGGCTGGTCGCTTTCACCGGCCGCGACCCCGCTTGGGCGCCCCCCGTCAGCTGCGCTGATGAGCGCCTGCGGCGTCGTCCTCGCTTGACGGACCGGCGGGGCGGGCGGCAGCTGCCGCCCGCCCCGCCGGAGCCGCCCGCCCTGGATCATCCGCACGCCGAGAACGGCCGGGGGCGCTGCCTCGTCAGCAGGCTCGCGGCCCGCTGAGCGGTGTCGCCCCAGCCGGACTCCGCGCAGGGCAGGACGCTGTGGGCCGGGGTCAACCCCGTGAGACTGCGGGTTCGGGCTCGGCAGCGGACTCGGGCGCGCTTTCGCTGAGGCCGAACCGGCCGTGGAATCTGCGCAGGAAGCCGGGCGCGTACCAGGCCGAGTCGCCGAGCAGGCGCATCGCGGCGGGAACGAGCACACCACGGATGGCGACAGCGTCGATCAGGATCGCCAGTCCGCTGCCGAGACCGAACATCTGCATGAAACTGAGCTTGGCCGTACCGAAGGCGAAGAAGCTCACCGCGAGCAGGCAGGCGGCGGCGGTGACGATGCGCCCGGTGTGCCCGAGGCCGTTGGTGACGGCGGACTCGGTGTCCTCGCCCGGGGCGTGGAGTTCCTTGATCCGGCTGGTGACGAACACCTCGTAGTCCATCGAGAGACCGAAGACGATGCAGAACATCAGCACGGTCATCGACATCTCCATCGGCTGCGCCGTGAAGCCGAGCAGGGAGGAGAGATGGCCGTCCTGGAAGATCCGGGTCATGATGCCGAGCGTCGCCACCAGGGTGATCGCGTTCAGGGCCAGGGCGCGCAGCGGCTGCACCACGCTGCCGGTGAAGAGGAAGAGCAGGACGAAGGTGGTCACAACCACCAGGCCGATGGCGAGCGGGATCTGGCCGCTGATGGAGTGCTTGGCGTCGACCAGTTCGGCGTCGATGCCGCCCACCAGCGGGTGGGTGCCGGGGGGCGGGGTGAGCGCCCGTACGTCGCCGACCAGGCTCTGCGCCGCGTCGGACTTCGGCGTCAAGGAGCTGACGACGCTCGACCCTGTTCCTGGACGACTGGACCGTCTTCCTGCGCACCGCCCACGGCCTCCGGACGCACCGCGGCACGACCCTGGCCCCGGCGAAGGGTCCCACCGCCATCAGCGCCCGCAACGTCACCTACACCTACCCCGGTACCGCCGTACCCGCGCTGGCCGGGGTCGATCTCGAACTCAAGAGGGGCGAAGTCGTTGCCCTGGTCGGCGAGAACGGCTCCGGAAAGACCACCCTGGCCCACCTCCTGACCGGCCTGTACCTGCCCGACCACGGCACCGTGGAATGGGACCAGGTCGACCTCGCCACCGCCGACCCCCAGAGTGTGTGGAAGTCCGTCGCCATGGTCCCGCAGGACTACACCCGGTGGCCGCTGACCTGCCGCGAGAACATCACCCTCGGCATGCCCAGCGACGAAGGTGACGCCGCCGTACTCCGAGCAGCCGAGGAAGCGGGGGCGATGGCCGTCGTCGCGCACCTTCCCGACGGCCTGGACACCTCGCTAGCCCGCTCCTGGTGGGGCGGCCACGACCTCTCCGGAGGACAGTGGCAACGCATCGCCCTCGCCAGGGCCTTCCACAAGGACGCCCCCGTACTGATCCTCGACGAGCCGACCTCGGCTCTGGACGCCCGCATTGAGCACCAAGTGTTCTCCCGGCTGCGGGAGTTGTCTGCGGGCCGCACCGCGCTGTTCATCACACACCGTCTTGCCAACGCCCGCGTCGCCGACAAAGTCATCGTCCTGGAGAAGGGCGCGGTCGCGGAGAGCGGTACGTACGACGAACTCCTCCGGATCGACGGGCTCTTCGCCGAACTCCACCGGATGCAGGAAGGGGCGGAGAGGGACATCCCGACGCCGCGCACGACACGGATCTGATCCTTCCGCGCGACGCCGGGCAAGGTCCAGCCCGAGTCGGCGGCCTACCTGATGGACGGAGGCGTCGCCGTGCTGCTCTCGACAACAGCGCCTACACCCCATCGGACGTAGCGCGCCGAATCGCCGACGCCATCCCGGCTCTGCCGCTAGCGTCGGTCCCCTCCCCCGCCCCTTCGACCCCCAAGGAACATGAGCGGACAACCGGCAACACCCGTCATCGACATCCACGTCATCCTCCGCGACGGTGACAAGATCCTCTTCTCCCAGCGCGGCGGCCCGTAACGGCTACGGCCGGTGGCACATGCCTTCCGGCAAGCTCGACCAGGGCGATCCCCTGCCCGCCGGTGCTGCCCGCGAACTGTTCGAAGAGACCGGAATCACCGTCGCCCCGGGCCACCTCCGGCTCGTCCACGTCGTGCACCATCGCCAAGACGACGAGGTGGAACGGATCGGCTTCTTCTTCGAAGCCACGGACTGGCAGGGAGAACCCGTCAACCGGGAGCCGGACAAGTGCCTCGCCTTGACCTGGTTCACCGTGCACGAACTGCCCGACGGCATCATCGAGTACCCGCAGGCCGGACTGCGCGGATATCTCGACGAGACCGGTCCCCTCGTCGCACACAACTGGGAGTAGGAGACTCACCTTCAGCCTGACGTGATGTCCAGTGGTTCCCGCGTAGGCGGGGGGCCGCTGCCTGCACCCGAGCCGAGGCGGTCGCCCCGGGCAGCCAGCCGCCGTATCGCCTCGATCTCGCGCGCGGCCACCGGGGGCCCTCCCGGATTCGGGAGGGCCTCCATCCGGTGCCGTCTCAACCCGCCAGTGGACCAGCGGCACTCGACGGGGCGTCCCTGTTCGGCACCGCCCTGGTCGTCTCAGATCAGCCGCAAAAAAATCTTGGTTGTCGTGTCAAGAATCTGAGAAGCTGTTGCTTTATCGATCTTGGTGGGCGTGAGTTCGAGGTCGTCGACTCGGTCGGGTGATCTCGTGGCTGGCCGGGCATGAAAGCGGGGCCTCCCGCACAGCTCGTGGGTGTCGAATCCAACCGAGCAACAGGAGGCCCCTGGTGCTGCAGTCTTCCGTGCCAGCGTCGATGTCGTCCAACTCGGCGTCTCTGTCGTGTGATTGTCTCGCTCACCGGTTCGGGAACGCTGGGGACCGGCCGTACAGGCGACCGAAGTATCCGTCGGACATGAGCGACGCGGAGTGGGCCGTCGTACGTGACGCGATGCCGGTTCCCGGCTGGCTCGAGGGCCGCGGCGGGCAACCGGAGAGCTATTGCCACCGGCAGATGGTCGACGCGGTGCGCTATCTGGTCGCGGGCGGCATCACCTGGCGGGCGATGCCGGCGGACTTCCCCGCGTGGGACCGCGTTTATGCCTTCTTCCGGCGCTGGCGGGACAAGGGCCTGACCGCCGAGTTCCACGACCGGCTGCGTGACCGGGTCCGCCAGGCCGCGGGCCGGGATCTGGAGCCGACGGCGGGCATCATCGACGCGCAGTCGGTGAAGGCAGCCGCATCGGTGCCGGCCGTGACCAGGGGATTCGACGGCGGGAAGAAGGTCAACGGCCGTAAACGGCACATCGTGGTGGACACCCTCGGACTGCTGCTGGCCGTTATGGTGACCGCGGCCTCGGTCACCGACCGGGACGCGGGACAGACACTCCTGGCCCGGCTGCGCGAACGGCACTGGCGCGTCACGCGGGTGTGGGCCGACGGAGGCTACACCGGGCGCCTGGTCGACTTCGCCCGCGACGCCTGGCGGATCGCGCTGACCGTGGTCAGACGCAGCGACGACACCAGCGGTTTCACCGTGCTGCCGAAGAGGTGGCTGGTGGAGCGCACGTTCGCGTGGCTGATGCACTCACGCCGGCTGGCCCGCGACTACGAGACGCGCACCGACACCTCGGAGGCAGTGATCAAGTGGGCGATGAGCACAGTCATGAGGCGCAGCAGGCGCTCGCGCAGCGTTCTCCTCCTGGCCGGCGGCGCGTTCGCGCCCGGCGAGCCAACTTCCGACGGCTGTATCCAGCGCGTCGCCGTCGATGCGTTGGAGGACACGACGCACGGTGGCCTCGGCCGGGGCGACGGGGCCGCGGTCCGGCTCCCGGCATGGGCCACCGAGCCGGGCCAGGACGTTGGGCGGGGCGTCGGCGGCCCACTCCGCGATCGCGGCCAGGGACTTCGCTCCGGCCAGGACCGCGCACGCGGCCAGGGAGAGGACGAAGGCGAATGGGTTGAACCGGGATCCTTACTGTGCGCCAACGTACAGCGAACATCCCCTGCGTACCCTGGCATTTTCGCCGCCCAAGCGGAGCCGACCTCCCCTCTTCGCGCGGGCCTGTGTCGGCCGTGGGGAACCCTGTGACAAGATCCGCTGGCATGTCATCTGTCATGTCGTCCGCCATGCCTTCGTTGCCTTCGTCGCCCACGGGTCCCTCAAGAACCGGTCGCCGTCTGCTGGTCGCCCTGCTCGCGATGCTCGCGACAGCAGGCTCCACCGTGGCCGAGGCCGGCACGCCGTCCGGCCCGGCGCCCGGCGCCGCGGTGAGAGCGGCCGAACCCGCGACGCCTGACCGCCCCAGCTACGACGTGAAGCTGCGCGCCGATGGCGACGGCTCCCACTGGGCGGGCCGGCAGACGGTGTCCTTCCGCAACGCCTCCAGCCGGCCCCTGCGTGAGGTGTACATACGCCTGTGGGGCAATGGCGAGGACGGCTGCGGGACATCCGGAAGACCGTCCCCCGTCCGCGTCTCCCACGTGCGCGGCGGCACTCCGGGCCGCCCCGGCGTGAAGTGCACGGCGCTGCGCATCGCTCTGCCGAGGCCGCTCGCACGCGGTGAGCGGACGGCCGTCTCCTTCGACGTGGCCCTCACCGTGCCCGCACGCAACAACCGCTTCGGCCGCGAAGGCGCGTTCCGCTTCCTGGGCAACGCGCTGCCGGTCCTCGCCGTGCACGACGCGAGGGGGTGGCACCTCGATCCGTATGTGTCGTACGGCGAGAGCTTCTACACCCTGGCGAGCGACTTCCGGGTGCGCCTCGACCACCCGTCCGCCCTCAAGGTCCCGGCGACCGGCAGCACATGGACCCGCCCCGGCGGTACCGGGCGTACGGTCACCCACAGCGTCGCCAAGCGGGTGCGGGACTTCGCATGGGCGGCGGGCCCGTTCCGCACCGCGACCCAGACCTCGCCCGACGGCGTGCGCGTGAAGTCGTATTGGTCGCCGAACACGCCCGCCGCTGGTGTCCGCCTCAACCGCAAGGACGGCGTCGCCGCCATCGACCGGTTCGGCAGGGAGTTCGGCCGCTATCCGTACGGCGAGATAGACCTCGTGATGACCCCCGGGTTCGCCGGCGGCATGGAGTACCCCGGCCTGGTCATCCTTGGCACCGAGGAGGAGGGCGGCGCCACCGTCCATGAGATCGCCCACCAGTGGTGGTACGGCGTCGTGGGCAACGACGAGTACAACTCACCCTGGCTGGACGAGAGTTTCGCTCAGTACGCCAACGCGCGCTACTACCGCTGGGACGGGTTCGAGTGCTCGCCGGACGACTCCTGGCCGAGCGCCACCGCCGCGCTCACCAACTCGATGGCCTACTGGTCTACACACCGTGGCGAGTACTTCCAGGTCGTGTACGGGATCGGCCCCTGCGTCCTGGCCGACCTGGAGCACGTCCTCGGGGCCGGCACCATGGCGCGCCTCATCAAGAAGTACGCCCACGACCACTGGTACGGCGTCTCCACCACCGTCGACTTCAAGAAGGCCGCACAGTCGATGACGCACAGGGACCTCGGCCCCTTCTGGCGGAAGCACCGCATCCGCTGAAGTCGCACTCCGCTCGCGGGTGACGGGCGTACCCCGGCGGCGCCACGATGACGGTGACCGACGGGGTAGGCGGGCAGGGCGGCGTCGTTCCGGCGGTGCATCCGGGTTGATGGGGCTTCAGGAGCTGGGGCAGGACTGCGGAGTGGTCGGCGGGGGCTGACGCGGAGGCAGGCACGACTTCCGGTGATCATGAGGTGTCGAGTCCCTGATCACCACGACGGAAGACCGTGCCTGCCCGCTCATCCTCGCTCATCGCGCGCTCTCTGGGCCAACTCGCCGGCACCGCGCCGACCGTCCCCGATGACCTCCCCGGCCTGCTGACCTGCCTGGCTCAGGTGCCCGATCCCCGCCGGGACCAGGGCCGACGCCACCCGCTCGCCTTCGTCCTCTCCCTGGCCGCGTGCGCGGTCCTGGCCGGAGCGAAGTCCCTGGCCGCGATCGCGGAGTGGGCCGCCGACGCCCCGCCCAACGTCCTGGCCCGGCTCGGTGGCCCATGCCGGGAGCCGGACCGCGGCCCCGTCGCCCCGGCCGAGGCCACCGTGCGTCGTGTCCTCCAACGCATCGACGGCGACGCGCTGGATACAGCCGTCGGAAGTTGGCTCGCCGGGCGCGAACGCGCCGCCGGCCAGGAGGAGAACGACAGCGACCGGCGGCCCCTGCCCTCCCTCGCCGTGGACGGCAAGACCGTGCGCGGTGCCCGCCGCACCGACGGCACCCAGGTCCATCTGCTAGCCGCGATGACGGGGACCGGCCTGGTCACCGCCCAGCGCGAGGTGGACGCCACGACCAACGAGATCACCGTCTTCCAGCCCCTGCTTGCCCCGCTCAACCTGCACGGCACGGTGGTCACCTTCGATGCCCTCCACTCGCAGACCGCCCACGCGCGCTTCCTCGTCGAGGACAAGCACGCCCACTACATCGCGCTGATCAAGGGCAATCAGCCCACCCTGCACCAGTGGCTGAAGGCCCTGCCATGGCGGGAAGTGCCACTCCTGGACAAGACGCGGGCCACCGCGCACGGCCGCGACGAGATCCGCCGGATCAAGGCCGCCGCCGTCGCCGGGATCGCGTTCCCACACGCGGTGCAGGCCGTCCAGATCGAGCGCCGCCGACGGATCGTCACCACCGGCAAGGTCACCCTTGAACGCATCTACGGGGTGACCGACCTGACCGCGGAGCAGGCCGACGCAACCGAGATCGCCCGCCGCGTCCGCGGCCACTGGGGCATCGAGAACAAGATCCACCACGTCAGGGACACCACGTACGCCGAGGACGCCTCCCGCGTACGCACCGGCACCGCTCCACGTGCAATGGCATCCCTGCGCAACCTGGCCATCGGCGCTCTCCGACTCGCCAACCAGACGAACATCGCCGCTGGACTCCGGCACCACACCCGCGACGCCAACCGTCCACTGATCACCCTCGGCATCATGTGATCAACCAGGACACATCACCTGAACGACGCGGCCCTGGGCATCGACCGCATCGAGATCCATCACGATGCCGCCAACCCTGCCAGCGGGGCCGTCGCCCGCCGCTTGGGATTCGCTGAGGTTGAGCGCATACGAGCAACTGACGGGCACGTCGCTCCTGGCGAAGTGGGAATCGATGTCATTTGGCGTATGACGGCAGACCAATGGAAGGCAAGGACAGCCGAGCACGCTCAACAAGCGAGCTGAGTAGAGGTAAATGCCATAGAGATCGGCGTACAGACGCAGGTTCTCCTGGGCAGTCAGGTCATCGTCGGTAGTGGATTCCTGGAAGACGACACCGATTTGGCGGCGCACGTCGTGAGGGGAGCGGGTGATGTCGGCGCCAGCGACCTGGGCGTGGCCGGTGGTGGGGCGCAGGGTGGTGCACAGCATCCCGATGGTGGTCGACTTGCCGGCGCCATTGGGGCCGAGGAAGGCAAAGAGTTCGCCCTGGGCGACGGTGAGGTCCAGGCCTTGGACGGCTTCGACATCTCCGTAGGTGCGGCGCAGGCCCCGGGTAACGATTGTCCCAGGGGGTGAAGTGGGGTCGGCCGGGGTCATCGGCGGGCCGGGACGGACATCACCAGGTGGAAGTCGGTGACGGCGTCAGGGTCCTCGCCGACCGCGTCACCGTCCACGGCGACCCAGGCGTGCGCGGCGAAGGGTCGAGTGGTCACGCCAGTGCACCATTGTGGCCAGGTGCCGCCCAGGCGGCACAGTAGCGCAGTGGCGATGGAACGCTCCAGGCAGCGAGGCCCGGCGATGGTGACGCTGACGGACACCACGGCGTTGCGGGCTTGCAGCGCCTGGGGCAGATCGGCCGGACGAGCGCCCCGGCTCGCGAGTTCGAGGACCTGACGCAGGCGTCGCGGCGATACGCGCGCCAGCAGTCGGGCGGCGGTCACGGTGACTAGGGCGGCGGGGCGCTGGTTCCACGGAATGGCGGTGGACGGTTCGAGAGTCAGCTGGCCGCTCATGACGCGGCCACCTTGGCGGTGCGCAGGGCGTGCAGCAGGTTGTCGACGTCCTGCTCGACCTGGGCGGTTCCGGCGTCGGGGAAACGTTGACACAGGCTGGCAACGACGCCTTGGGGGGACGTACCGTCAAGCAGGGCGCGCAGGGCCAGGGCGCCCGTGCCGTTGAGCAGCCAGTAGCGGCCGGTGCGTTCGTCGAGCAAGACCGTACCGTGCTCGGTGTCGGTGACAGACACTTCAGGTGCCAGGGCAAAGTTCATCATATTTCCTTGACGGTTCGAGGGGAGGGAACGGGCACGGCGGTGGCCCGGGCGGTGTCAGCCGGGGACAGGGTGCGCAGCCACAATTCGCAGGCGAGGGTGGAGTCCAGGGGCATCAGGGGCCGGGTGTCGGCGTGCAGGCCGCGCAGGACGGTGCGCAGGACGTCGGCGTCGACGAAGCCCATGCGGACCAGATGGGAGTCGTCCATGAGCTTGAGGAGCTCGCCGCGCCGACGGCGCAGTCCCGCGTAGAGCTCGGCGCTGGCGTCGCCCTTGGTCGTGCGGCTGAGCAGGCCGGCGGGGACGATGCTGCGCAGGGCCGTGCCGAGCATGGGCTTGAACTGGCCCAGGGCCACCCGGTCCTCCAGCCGTACCGCCAGAATGGCCTCCAGGACCCGGTCGTCGGTGAAGGGTGCGTGGAAAGTGACGCCGGTATGGGCGCCGATATGGGAGTTGCGGCGGGTGGCATTGCCGTTGATGCGGGTGAGCCGGATCATCTCGTGCTGGACGGGCAGGGTGGCCAGCGGCTGAGGTGTGGCTGCGAGGGCGGCGAGGAGTTGACGCCGGACGGTCGCCGCGGCGTGCGGGGTGGCCCAGGGCGGGAGTTTCGGCAGTGGCTCCCAGTCTGCTCCGGCTCCCCAATCGTGCCTGTCGGCAGGGAAGTTGCTGCAGGCGGCCAGCCACTGCGTGTATGAGGGTGCAGAGGCGAGGGTACGGGCGGTTGTAGTCAGGGGCCAGCGGCGCATGGAGCGCAGGGCGCGCAAGTGTGGCAGGGCGGCGAGAGGATGCCGTCGGACGAGGGCGTGCAGAGCCATCGGGCTAGGGTGGAAGAGCTCGTCACCGCCAATGCCTTGGAGGTGACGTCGCGAGCCGTGCGCTGCGGCAAGCCGGGCCAAGTGCTCGGTGGTCGCGCGGGACCGTACGAACGTCAGGGGGCCTTCTCGGTCATGGACGGCGTGGGCGAGAGGCGCGTACCAGTCCGGGGCTTGACCGGGGCCGACCAGAAGGTGCCGGGCGCCCGGCAAAGCGGCCTCGGCCTGGCGGGCCCAGTACCGATCGTCGCTGGACCGGCCCAGCGCCTGGTAGTGGACCGTCACCAGGTGGGCGTCGTGGCGGTCGGCGTCGGCCAGGAAGCACAGGCTGGTGGAGTCCAGGCCGCCGGACAGGTCGGCACTCACGACCTCCTGGCCCGCGGTACAGGTCGCCACCGCCTCGGCCAGCGCCTGTCGGATCATGTCGCCGTTGCCCAGGGGGCGGTCCGGATCCGGCGCAGTCCACCATTGGCGGGTACGCCCCGTGCCGTCCCTGCCGATCTCAAGGCAGTGCCCGGTCGGGGGTGAGCACACGCCACGCCACAGGCTCCGCTCGCTCAGAGGCCACGGCGGCCCGAAGGGCGAGAGCAGTGCCAGTGCCACCTGATCCTCGTCGATGTCGGCCCCGATCCGGTCGGCCAGTGCCTGGGGGCGGTCGGCGGCCAGGGTCACTCCGGCGACCGTGGCGTAGTAGATCTGACACGCCGCTGAGAGCGTGCCCTGGACGCGCACCTCTCCGTTTACCGACGCCACGAGGTGGAAGCTTCCAGCGGCTGTTGCGGCTAGGCCGTCGAGGTCGCGGACCGACCGGACGTCGCGCAGCCGCCGGGTGAGGACGTCTGCGTCCGCGGTGGTGCGGCCGAGCAGAGCCACGCGATGCGGGCCCACAGCGGTGACCATGACGTCCTCTTCGTTCCAGCAGCCCACAATCCACGGTCGCCCCGAGTGGTGCTCAATCACGTGCGTCGGTGGCGGTCCGGCAGTTGGCATGAGCGCCAGGGCCGCAGCGCCGGCCGGGTGGTCGGGAAGTACCAAGAATTCCATGCCGGTCCCTTCCACAAGGGTGAGTAAGAGGTGGGGAAGACGCACGGCTGGCACGGATCGTCTCCGTGCCAGCCGCCGCTCAGGAGTGTTTAGAGCAGGTGCTCAGCTCCGCCGAAGGCGGATCAGAACCACCAGCCGCCGAGGAAATCCACCCAGAAGCCGCGGTAGGTGGCGCGGGTGACGTCGGCGAAGTCACCGATCTCAGTGAGTATGGGCGTCTCGTACGAGGTCTCTGCGGTCATGGAAGGTCAACTCCTTGAGTTGGATACTGCGAACAGTTGGGTGTTCCCCGAGCCAGCACGACAGTGCTGGCTGGGTGTGGGGGGATCTTGATTCGCGTGGCCCGATGCACCGCTCCGGGCAAGCGCCATGGAGCAGCCGGTGAGGAGACTCACTCGGTCGGCCGGGCACAACAGAGCCTGCGGGAGGGGACCGGACAGAGCAACAGCAGAGCCATGTCCCGGACAGCTCCGCTGCTGTCCTACCTGGTCAGATCCTTGTCCGGGTTCTTGTCCCGGTCCGGAGGCGAGACAAGACTGGGCGCTGACGCCTTGTCGGTGAGCTTGCACTGGTTGTCCACGGCACCCAGTAGTGGCCTATCTCAGCGCCGTACTGACCCGATGCCACATCAGTGATCACGTGACTTAAGGTGAGCGCCGTCACAGGGCAACAGAGATGGGGAGGGCGGGGCCGGTGGCGTTCTTGACCGACGAACAGCGCCGTAACTACGGCACGTTCAACCAGGTGCCCGACGACGGGCAGCTCGCCGGCTACTTCCTGCTGGACCGCGACGCCCGGCGGCGGGCGATGACCTGCCGGGGCGCGAGGTCACAGCTCGGCTACGCCGTCCAGCTCGGCACCGTGCGGTTCCTGGGCACCTTCCTGGACAACCCCGAGGACGCGCCCGCCGAAGTCGTCGCCTACGTCGCCGAGCAACTCGGCCACCCGGGATCGGTGCTCGCCGGGTACGGCGCCGAGCGCACCCGCTGGGACCACCAGATCGCCATCAAGGACGCCTACGGCTATCGGGATCTGAAGGGCGACGCCTGGTGGAAGCTCCGGGACGGTGACTGACCTCCACTCCTTCGGGTGAGGCGCCCTGGCGGTGCTGGGGCAGGGTCAGTACGTTCCCCTGGACTTGATGATCGAGGGGGAGAGCCAACGGATGAGCGAGCGCGACGCGTTACGGGGGCTGCGGGCCTTGATGTGGGTGGTGATCGCCATCGAGGTCCCGGTGTACCTGGTGTGGCTGGTCGAGGTCAGCTACCTGACCGGGCAGCAGCTGCCCCGCGGCACCGAAGAAGAAGACGGGAAGCCCCGGGCCGACACCGACTGATGCCGACGGGCAACAGGCCCGTACGGGTTGTGCGTCAGGTACGCAACGAGTCGGACGCCGGGCTGGTGCACGATCAGCCTGCGGGGATGGACAAGTTGATCGAGTTGGCCAGCACGCTCGTATCGGGGGCGTTCATCGACCAACCGCTCCCGCAACCGCCAGGAGCAGCAGGCCGAGATCGGTGCGCTGCGGGTGCAGGCCGACGCGATGGCGGTGGCAGTGATGGAACTGCAGGGCGCGGCCGCCGCCAACCGTCTGCTGTGGGAGGGGCCGGCCGAGCGGGGCCGGACGTTCCTGCTGACGCTGCTCGCCTTCGCGGGTGGCGCCGCCCGGGCCCGCATCGCCGGCGGCACGGATGTGCAGAGCGGGCTGGTGGGCTTCGGGCAGGCGGCTGAGTTGCTGAGCCGGGAACGGGTGGCCAGCAAGCAGACCGTGGCCGCCGTGCGGGAGCCGCTCGCTCAAGCCGCCACCGCCGCCGCCCCGCTCATGCGCTGCTCCGCCCCGGCCGTCGTCGCTGCCACCGAGCAGCTGCTGAACGCCCTGGCAGACGTGGAGAACACCGCGCGCCTGGAGGCTGCCCTGGAGGCCTTCGGCCGGGCCGTCAACGTGGCCACCCCACCGCGGCTGTCCTGGTGGGCGCGGCGGCGCGCCGTCTCGTCAGGATGATGGCCGGCCCCTGGCTGCCCATGCTGAGGCTGCGGGCCCGCAGCCTAGTCAGCGGCGGGTCTCCCACCACAGGATCAGCAGCGTCACGGCGCCGCTGCCCAGCTTGTAGGCCATGCCCTGAAGGAAGTGGTGATGGACACTGTGTCCACCGCTTCCGCGCCATTTCCGCAGGCGAATGTGAATGGACGACAGCCATCTGTCCACGGGGCGTGGATGCTTGTCTCGTGAATTCACGCTAGGCTCCGTACTGGTGTTAGTTGCTCTCGGCGACGCCTGAATTCTGGCTCAGTCAAGATTTCCGTGAAGCCGATCAGTGAGCCGTCTGGTTCGTAACTCTGTGTTGTCGGCGGTCGGCGGCGACGAGAAGGACGCGCTTGCGGAGCAGGGGGAGTCCGGCTCGGCCTGCCATCTGCCGCTTGAGCAGCTTGATGTCCGTGACTCTGCCCTCGACGCAGCCCGAGCTCCATTCCGTGCTCAGTCCGAGGATGACGGCGTCGAGGTCGGCCAGCAGGCCATCGGCGAAGCCGCGCAGGCCGTGGTGCTCGTCGGCGCGGGCGGTGGCGATCCATTCGGGCAGTCGGCTCGCGCTGCGGATGGCCATCATCGCGGCGAAGGACCGGACATGTCCGGTGGCCGCTTCGAGTTCGGGGCAGCGGGCCAGGATGGCCTTGAGTTTCTGCTGGTCGTCGTCGTTCATGCGGTCGGGGTTCCGGGTGATCCAGCCGGTCACCTTGCGGACCCCGGGCGGCCGCGCTGGGGGCGGACGGTCGCCCGACGTTCGGCGGAAGCGCCGGAGGTAGTCGCGGACGACGGAGTAGGACCCCGTGAAGCCGCGCTCACGGAGTTCGGCGTGGAGCTTGGCACCGCTGGTGTGGCCCTCGTGCCACCGCTGGTGCAGATAGGACTTGTAGGGGTCCAGAGTGCTGGGGAGGTTCTGCCAGCGGCCGGTGGCCAGTTCCTCCCAGGTGACGGCGCGGGCATAGCGGCGGACGGTGTTGCGGGACAGCTCCAGGCGGCGGGCGACGGCCCGGATGGTGAGGCCCTGGCCGAGGAGATCGTGCACGGCGGCGTGGTGCCGCCGGGCCCGCTCGGCCAGCCGGCCTGCGTGGGAGAGCGGCGGGTGCAGGACTTCAGGGGGTGACTCCGAGGCGAGGGCGGGTTCACGAAGGCAGGAACTGTGCTTGCTGACCAGGGACTTCACGGTCTCGGCGAGGTTGTGCCAGAGGTGCCAGAGATCTGCGACCTGGACGGCATCTGGGGCCCCGGTGCGGGCACCGTCTGCGAAGGCGCCGCCCCGGTCACGGCAGATGATCTCCACTCCGGGGTGGTCGGTCAGCCACGCTGCGAACGTCGCCGACTCCCGGTCGGGCAGCAGGTCGATGGGAGCATGGGTCTCGCAGTCGACCAGCACGGTGCCGTACTTGTGGCCTTTGCGGGTGGCGAACTCATCGACCCCTAGCACCCGGGGCGTCTCGGCGTACGGATCGGGCAGGGCCATGACCAGGGCCAGCAGGGTAGTGCGGCTGACAGGCACCGGCAGCCGGGCCGCGAGGCGCTCTCCGGCCCGGCCGGCCAGGGCCACCGCGATCGCGCTCAACAAGCACCGCAGCTGCGGCGTCCGACGCCCATACCGCACGGTCAGCCCGTCGACCTGCTCGGCAAAGGTCACCCGTGCACATCTCTGGTCGTCGCAGAACAGGCGGCGGACGGTCAGCTCGATGGACACCTGACGGCCGCCGACCGCACCGTCGGCGAGACGGCGCTGGTATCCGCTGTGCCGTCGCACCGAGGGCGTTGCGCAGTCCGGGCACGGCACCGGAACCGACTCCACGGTTCTTGCCACAATGTGCAACACCCCACCCTCGGGGCTCACTTCTTCCACCAGCACCCCTTCGAGGTGCGGAAACATGGTCTTCAGCAGCTCCCCACACTCGGCGAGTATCACGCGGCCTGTGACGGAGCGTCACCGGCGCACAGGCGCACGATCGGCTTCACGGAAATCTTGACTGAGCCTGAATTCTGGCGTCGCCGAGAGCTTCAGTGTCTTGTTGCTGCGGCGCCTTGTCGGGTCCCTGGCGTGTGAACTGCGGATCAGCGTTTGACGCGGTTACGGACGGCCAGGACCGCCAGGCCCAGGAGGACGGGTTCGGTCACGCGGGACGCCATTTCGATGTAGGTGCCAGCAGTGGTCAGGTCCTGTCCGGAGGAGCGAAAGACCACCGAGTTGAGCGTGCCGGTCAGTGCCTTCTCGAAGCGCTCGCTGGTGAACCTGTCCCCGGTGGGGTTTTGGGGATCAGCCTTGTCGATCTCGAGAGTGACCTTGCCATCGCCGGGGGGCACGGTGCCGGTCGCTACCTGCTTCGGAGAGTCCTTCGGGAGCCCGAAGCCCATCAGCAGCACGATGGTGACGAGCATGGCTGCGGCGAGCCAGCCCAAGGCCCGGGAGGCGCGCAGGCCGTAGCCGGACAGCAGCCAGTAGCCGTGCAGCAGGCCGCGTTCGGTGCGGGTGCTGCCGGTGCGGTCGTGGCGGCGCATCTCCATCTCACCGTAGTAGAAGTCCGCCGCCCCCGGCTCGTTCCTGCTGTCCTCAAACGCCTTGCGCAGCGCCCGGTACACCGGCGCCAACTGTGCCGGTCCGGCGTGTACGGCGCCGGCCACTGCCGCGTTCCAGCCCGGCACTGGTGTCGGCTGGCTTGCACGCCAAAAGCCTTCTTCGGCGAGGGCGCGTCGCTGGGTGAACCGAAGGGGGCGCCAGCGCCGCCAGTGCGTGCGGCGCGGGACGCTGGCGAAAGAGCAGGTGCCCTCCAGCCGGATCTGGTCCAGATGCACGGTGCCGGTGAACAGGCATCCTGACAGGTCGACGTCGGAGAGGACCAGATGGGCCGCGTCTACCCCCCGCAGCGAAGCTATGCGAACTTCGATGTCGGGCGCGTCGATAAGGCTCTGTTCTGCCACTGGTCGTCCGTTGTGGAGCACGAAGGGGTCGGCCTCCGCGGCGATCGTCAGGGGGTACTCGAAGACCGCATGGGCGAAGTCCACCGTGGCATAGCGCAGGCGCAGCTCGGCCGTTGACGACCAACGCGTCCGTCGGCACTCCAGGCAGCGCGTGGCGAACGACAGGGTCACCGGGCATCCGAACACCGCCCCGGACAACTTCACCCGCCCGGCACACACCAACGGCCCGAGACTGGCCGACCGCTCGAAACCCACCTGCTCGAAGCAGGCGTCGCACTCGAAGGTTGCCGACACGAAGGTGGCGTCCCCCTGGAAGATCGATGACTCGAACTTAGCGTCGCGCTCGAAGGTCACTCCCAGGAAGTTAGCGTTGCTTTGGAGAGTCGCTGACACGAAGCTGGTGTCACCGCGGAAGGTCGCCTCGACGAACCGGGCGTCGCCGAAGAAGGTAGCCCTGTCGAATCGGGTGTGGTCAGAGAAGGTCGCCGCCTCCAAGTCAGTGTCGCTTTGGAATGTCGCTGACACGAAGCTGGCGTCGCCACGGAAAATCGCCGACCTGAACCAGGCGTCGCCATGAAAGGTCACCAACCAGAAGCTGGCGATGCCCCGGAATCTCGCCAACCCGAACCGAGCGTTGCGCTCGAAGGCCGCCAACCCGAACCGAGCGTCGCCTCGGAAGTCCGCACCCCCGAAAACGGCGTCGCCCTGGAAGGTGGCCGACTCGAACTTAACGTCGCCTTGGAAGGCTGCCCACCCGAGGCTGGCGGCGCTTTGGAAGGTCGCTGACACGAAGCTGGCGTCGCCTTCGAAAGTAGCCGACACGAAGCTGGCGTCGCCTTCGAAAGTAGCCGACACGAAGCTGGCGTCGCCCTCGAAGCGGGCCGACCCAAACCCGGCGTCGCCCTCGAAGCGGGCCGACCCAAACCCGGCGTCGCCCTCGAAGGTTGCCAACCTGAACCCGGCGTTGCCTTGGAAGGTCGCCGACCCGAAGTCGGCCCATTTCTGAAAGGTCGCCGACCTGAATCCTACGTCGCGCTGGAAGGTCGCCGACCTGAACCGGGCGACACCGAGGCGGGGGTCGCCGGTGTCGGGATCGCGGAGGGCATCGAGGAGGGCATCGAGCAGGTCTTGGCTGAAGGAAGTACCGCGGTGGTCGACGTTGTTGCCGGGGCTCAGGCCGGCCAGGTAGGCGTCGCGGTCGGCATCGGAAAGGTGGGCGAGGCATGCAGTGTGGCCGGATACGCGGATCCCGCGGCAGCCGGCGGGGTCCTCCGGTGTGGTGCCGTGGCCGCACTGCGGCCACGACGGCGGGGTGCTAGACGGTGGTGTGGGTGTAGCGGGCGTCATGTTCCTAGGACGTACCGGGGCCGTCGGACAGTTGCCGAATCCGGCCGCAGCTGTCCGTTCTCATCGAGGTTCGCTGACCGAAGGTCTCTGAGCTGGGAGTTGTCATCTTGGGGTGACACGGTTCCGCCCGCTGGAGTGTCACGTGCTCTGCGGAATGATCAGCAGAGCACGAGTGTGTCATCGAGCATGGTGAGGGGCGGATCGCTGAGCTGTGGTTCGTCATCTTCGCCGATACTGGCCTCGGGCTCTTCTCACTGGACTTGGCAGTATCCGGAAGGGCGCGAGATCGGGGTCTGTGGTCTTGATGTGGCCGCGCAGGGAGAAGCAGCTGAGAAGCTGTGCTCATGATGGACAAGGCCGGTGGAGTTCAAGGTCAGTCGGTTTGCCCGGGGAAGTATGCACGCGTTGAGCGTGAGAGACGGTTCCTGCTGGCTGAACCTCCGAAGCCGTCGACGGTAACGGTCACCCGTGTGATCGCCGACCGTTATCTGGTGGGAACACGTCTGCGGCTTCGACGTGCAGATTTCTCAGACGGCCGCTGCGAACGCAAACTCACTCAGAAAGTGCCGGTCTCTCGTCCCGGCGGTGTTCAGGGCCTGATCACTAACACCTACTTGTCCCCGACGGAGTACGACCTGCTCGCGTCGCTGCCTGCCGCGGTGCTGTCCAAGACGCGTTTCAGCGTGCCTCCCTTGGGCGTCGACGTCTTCGACGGTCCCCTGCAGGGTCTGGTCCTGGCTGAGGCCGAGTTCACCACCGACGAGGAGACCCAGTCCTTCATTCCCCCTTCAGAGTGCGTGGCAGAGGTGACGGACGACGCCCGCTTCACTGGGGGACGGCTTGTCGAGACCTCTCGCCAAGAGCTGCTCGGGTGGCTGGCTGAGTACGGGCTCCGCCCGCAGTGACATCAAAGACGGCGCTCTCTCCGCCCGCCACAAGCCCCAACGACACGAGCAGCAGTCTAACGGGGCCGACTACCGGTCCTCGGAGCTCCTTGACCTGGCAGGCCAAGGTCACGGGGCCACCTATCAGTCTTCGCGGGATTGATCCCGAGTCTGCGTGCGGCTTCCTGGCGGAAGTCTTGATCAGCAGGCCAGTGCGGTGAGGTGAGCAAAGCCGTGAGCTTGACGGTCTCGGGGTAGATTGCGAGTTCTATCCGGGGCTGGGAGGGGCGACGGGGGTCTCGTCTCCGTAGGGGTCCTCGCCGAGCTGGTCGATGCGTTTGTTCCAGCGTTGTCGCAGAGCTGACGGCTTTCCGTCCTGGAACCAGTCCCGGAGGCAGTCGCGGGCAACGGCGTACTCCCGAGCGAGGATGGAGGCTCGGGTTCGACGGACAAGACGGCAATGTCGGCGGTTGGCCTGTTGCAGTTCGGGCAGGGCGTGAAGGCGATACTGCTCGTCGCCGAGGAGCCAACGCTGGTGCCGCAGACAGACGGCTTCATGGGGCGGGATGGTGCGGACCACGAGCCCGTGAAAGCCTCGTCGGGCCATGCACCGGCGGCAAGCCGGACGCCGGAGCACTTCGACGGCCTGGCCGCTCAGTGACTGCAGACGGTTCTCGGCCGGTTCGCCGATCACGGCGAGGGCTGGGATCGCGTGAGACAACTCGGCAGCCGTTCGCCCCGTCAGGGCGGAGAGCCGGCAGAGGGTCTCGGGTGTCCAGCGACCGGGGCGGTTGTCGTCGCGGCGGTGATGCCGGTTATGCCCGAGCAGGATGGGCCGGAACTGGACCGGCAGGCGGTTGGCGTCGGCGAGCCGGTTGAGATAAGAGCAGCCACTTGACTCCCTCAGCCGCAACACGACATGAGGCAACTCAGCGTATGTCCACAGAACATCGGTACGCCGCCTACATCGGACCGCGCACCGGCCGCCGCCTCGCCGTCACCTCCTACCCGTACCCGGCGGCCGACCAAGGGGGTGCGGCCGCATGAACGCCACCGCCCGCACCGCAGCCGGCCTGGGCTTCGAGGGCATCGAGCTGGTCATCAATTGGGGATTGGGGGTCGACTCCCGCGTACTTGGTGAAGATGCTGGAGGACCCGGCCGCTCACGGAGTCGACCTGGACTGCACCATGGTGCTGCACGAGCTCACCGGGGACGAGTGGCCGGCCACCCGCGCCCACGCCGAGGAGTTCGTGCTGCCGCACCTTCGCGAGCACCGTGTCCGGCTCGTTCAAGTCGCCCGGGCCAGCCGCTCGTTGGAGATCACGGTCATAGACGACTCCCGCCAGCCGCAGCGGATCGTCGAGCGGGGGCCCTGGGCACTGTGGGATGAGTACGAGTCGGGCGGCACCGTTCCCCAGCAGGGCGGTATTCGGCTCTGCAGCCTGCATGCCAAGGGCAACTGGCGGATGCCCTTGTCACCGACTACCTGCTGAGGAACACCGCGCCCGCACGCTGTCCAATGACGCAAGCACCGACGGCGGTCTCGACGGAGGGCGTGATCACTCCTCCGTGCGCCGAAGGAGTGGTCTCCAAACTGCTGGGTCGCACGGCTCAGGCGATGGCCGTGGCCAGGAGCGTGAGTCTCGCGGGAGCCACCCCCATGTCGAACCGTGTACTGGGAGGACACGCAGAGCTGATGACTCCTAAACAAGCGAACCTGAACTCCCGCCAACCCCTTCTGGCCAGCTGATCAGCACCTCCCCCACAACGGGGGAGCCTCAACCGTGATGACGCTGGGCTGCGCCCCGCACCAGATCGCTGGTGGTTGGGGCGAAGCGGCGTCTAGCCCTCGTACTTGAGGGGTTTCCCGAGGCGGACGATGGTCGAGCAGTCCAGTTGCTGCTGGAACTCCGTGGAACCCTGCCGGTACCAGTAGCTGCAGCCGGACAGATTGTCGTGGATCGGGCCGGTGACCTTGACCCGTGCCACGTAGTACACGTGGCTGCCCGTTTTCGCTTTCACCGTCATGGGATGGCCGGCGTAGTTGCGAGCCTTGAACAGGTCGCCCACGCTGCCCTTGCCGTCGGTGCGTGCGAACAGGACATTGCCGTCGGTGTCGTCGCCGTTGAAGGCCCGGTACTCGATGACCTTCAGACCCTTGGGGACGTGGGTGAACTTCGCCCGCGTGATCTGGATGTCTTTGCCGGACTCGTTCCAGGGGAGCGGCAGTCCGGCCCAGTACTCCTCGCCGACCTGGGCGTGTTCGTAGCCGACGTCACCGGCGGACTGCATGCCGCCGTTGAGGGCGTCTCCTTCGGGGATGCCGGTGTTCTGGCCGCCGGTCAGCGTGTAGGCGGCGGCCACGGCGAGAAGGAGGGCGACGAACAGGCCAAGGGTTCGTCTAGTTGGAGTAGAAGACGCCAGGCTTGTCGTGAACCGGCCCATTCTTCCCCCAGATCAGGTGTGTCGCGTTCCTACGGGTACCGGCTATGATCTTCTGCTTGTGGTTGGTGTCGTAGCCGGTGGTGACGCCGAGTCCGACGCCCATGAAGTTGACGGCGTTGCCGAACTTGGCACTCTTCTTCCTGGTCAGCTGGAAGTACGTGCCGTTGTCGACCTTGGCGTGGTAGCTCTTCGGGGCCCTGCCGTAGTTGCCGGAGCCGTCCTTGGCCGACACGTCCTTGCCGATCTTGCCGACGGAGCCGCCCGAGGGGACCTTGTAGCGGCCGGGCTCGATCGTGTACCAGGTGGCACGCACGGTGCCGGAGCAGATCCTCTGCTTCTTGTACTTGTTGTACTCGATCGGCACCTGGTACTGGTGGGCGTAGTAGGAGCCCTTGTTGGGGTAGCCCGTCGAGACGCCGGTCTCCGACGAGATTTGCATGCTGCCACCGAGCTTCCAGTCGCCGTTGCTGTTGACGGCGGTGTCGATGGCGCTGTTCATGGTGTCGTCGTAGTCGAACGAGGCCTTCGAGTCCCAGTTCGCGTGTGCTTCACCGACCACCGTGTACTTGATCTTGCTGGTCTGCTTGTACTTCACCGTGTCGCACGATCCGGACGCGTGCGGGGTGACCGTCTCGGCGCTGATGTCCTTGCCGCCCACAAGATACGGGTTGTAGCTGGCGGCCAGGGTGCTGTGGTCGCTCTGCCACATCGGCGTCATCTCGCCCGTCGCCTGCGGGTCGGCTTTGGTCTGGGCAGCGAAGGTCTGCTTCTCCTGGTCGGCGGTGGGCTCCTTTGCGGCGGTGTCGTCCACGGTGTCCGGGATCAGGGGCACGGTGTGATTGTCGTTGATCGCCTCTGCGGCCCGGGCGGAAGCGTCGGTCCCGGCGGCGAGGGCGGTCTTGGACTGCTCGGGTACGGCGGTCAGCGTGTCCGCGCCGAGTACCTGTACACCCGAGGAGGTGGTGGCCGTGGTGGTGGCGTTCAGGTTGAGCGCGCCGCCGTTGTCGTCCATGGCTTGCTTCACGTTCGCCGGCAGCGTCGAGGGCAGGGTCAGCGTCCATGCGCCGTCGGATGCTGTAGTCGCCTTACCGAGGAGGGGCTCTGTCCCCCCGGTGGCGGTGTCACTGCCCGTGTCGACGTCCGAGGCAGTGACCATGACCGTCAGCCCTGACGCCGGCTGCCCGCTGCCGAGGGTGAACCTGCCGGTGATCGTGTTCGACGGCGTCGACGGTGCCGTGTCCGAGGACTCCTGCGCGGTGGGGACGTCGGTGTCGGCGACGGGCGGGGTGCCGAAGTAGGGGACCGTGTCCTGGTCCGGGTCGGTCAGGCAGGGACCTGCATCCGCCATGACGTCGCCGAGGATGCCCGAGCGTACGTCGCTGTCCGCACTCGTCCATGGGCCGGTGGTGAAGGACCGGATCTGCCCGGTGGTGTCCGGATCGCTGGTGACCGACTGGGTGCTGATGGCGTTCGGGCCGGGTGCCCATGCCTGGGCAGCGTCAACACCGGTGGCGATACTGGTCGCTGCCTCTAGCCTGATGCCGGGGCCGGGGGGCAGGTTGGCGGGGCCCGGGGGCAGCGACGTGACAGCGGCCTGCTGGATCGTACCGTCCTTCAGCCACTGCACCGCGGAATTGATCATCCACGCGTCGTCGGCGTCGGCGATCGCACTCGTGACGGACGACTTTGCGCCGTCCATGACCTTCGTGATCGTGCCGTCGCCGCTGTCCGGGCTGGACTGCTTGTAGACGTCCATCGTGCCGTCGGAGGCGATCACCAGGATCCAGTGGCCATTGGCCAGGATCTGCTTCGCCGACGACCAGTTGAAGCTGTAGGTCTTGACCGGGGTGAGCAGGGAACCGCCGGTGGCAGTGTTGTCCTTGTACGACTTCACCTGGCCACCGCCCGTGGCCTCGTAGATGATGCCGTTGCCGCCGCCGGTGAAGACCTTGCTGGTCATCGGCAGGCTCGCCGTGTACAGCGTGTCCAGCAAGTCAGTGTCGGGGCTCTTCGGTCCCCACTCCATGTACTTGTGCAGAACTCGCTTGCTGGCGGCGTTGCTGCTGGTGGCGGGCTCAAAGACGTACGTCGACACGGAGTAGGTAGTGCAGCTGACATCCGCAGCGGATGCCGGGTGGCCCGGAGTCAGGGCCTGCGGGGCGACGGTCAGGCCGGTGGCGAGCACGATCGTGCTCAGCACCTGTATGGCCGTGGTCGTGCCGCGCCCCCTCGAAACAGAAGACATTGGTTCCCCCAATGTGCAGGCGAGCTTTGGTCGGTGCTCGCGTCGCCGAACATCAAACCATCACCGAACGCCCAGTTCAGCGGCACAATCGGGAGATTCAGTTCCGCTTCTTCTGGTTGCATGTCCGCATTTGGATCTTGTGTATCCGATATGAGAACGCCGATTCTTGAGCTTGCTCTGAGCTTCCCCGGCACGGACTTTGCGAGATCAACACGCACATCATGCGGTTTACTTACCGAGCAGTTACCGATCGGTAATGAGCGCGGCTCGGCTTCGACCTGTAGGCCACCGAACAGCCGCACGCGGGAACCAGGCCCCGGCGACTACTGCCGCCGACCGGCTTCGGATGATCGACAGCGGGGGCGCCAGTGTCGGCGGTTCCTCACCCTCGCGATCACGAGTCCCCATGGGGAAGGCGGTTTTCTTTCGGGAGAACGATGTTCGCCAGTGCGCCCTTGGAGGCCCTGGTCGTGCCCTTACGATGATCTGATGCGCCAGGCCGACCCGAAGCCGTACTGGAACACCAACGTCGCCCGGCACCCGGGCATCCTGCGTGCCGTGCCTAAGACCGGCACCGCTTCCGCGACGGCGGCCCAGCCGCTGTTGGACTACATCAACCGCCGGTATCCGCTCACGCAGACGACCCCGCTGGACGCCAACAGGTTCAGGGCCAACGCGGTACCCGAGGCCGAGCCCGGGGACATCATCGCCTACGACTGGCAGAACGACGGCGAGGTCGACCACCTGTCCCTCGTCGTCGACATCGCAGACGGGCAGTATCCGGAGATCGCCGAGTGGGGTGTCGTCGACTGGAACCCGCTCGGGGTGATCAACCGGAACGCGACCACGCCCTACGCCAAGCGCGGCTGGACGTACTCCGAGAAGAACCACAACTGGCTCCAGTCGGTCGAGGAGACCCGGAACGTCTCGGCGAAGTTGATCCACATCGACACCAGGAACGTCACCACCTTCTGAGTGCCGACAGTACGTGCATGGCCCCGCCGCTATGGCGGCGGGGCCTTTCCATGCCTGTGGCGTTGCAGAAGCCCCAACGGATGGACTGCTACCCCGAGATGCCGCGCAAGTCATGCGGCCTGCCCGCACCCGTGCGGGCGTTCTACTTGCTAACGACGAGCTTCTTCATCTCCGTGGTGAGCTCGTCGCGGCGCTCGTCGGAGGTCAGCTTTTGGTCACGGGCGGTCCAGGCGAGTGCATCGATAGAAAGGCGATGGTCTTGGCGCCCAGTTCATCCGCGACCTCAAGGCAGCGCCGGTAGCAGGAGGCAAGGCCTTCGGCCTCGCCGTACTCCCTACCTACCGGACCGTCGGTGTGGATCACGTGCTGACCGGCGGGTTGAGGTCGAAGACCGGCGTCGCCATTGCGTCGCCAGGCTCACATGGACCGATCGCGGCACCCTCGATCGCGAGACGTTGACCACGTTAAGGAGCGGCGCACCGTAGCACTTTGGTGCGCCTGCTTCGGTAATTTCGCCCGGATGTGGCCAGTGCCCGAATCCGATGGAATCCTGGGCTTACACGCCGTGAAGGATTGTCCGTTGTGAGGGGGCACGGATGCAGGTGTGCCCGGCTGTCGTGATCAGGGGCGGGACCGCTACGGCGGCTGCCATGGTGGTGGTCCTGGGCTTCGGAGTCGCGGGGTGCGGTACTTCGGGCGGGCCACCTGGCGGGAATTTGCCTGACGGTGTGCGGACACCGGGAGTGACTTCGTCCGCAGCGACGGTCCCCGGTCAAAATGGTGGCGGAGGATCTGTCAGCGGCCAGAACGACGGCGGAGGATCTGTCAGCGGTCAAGGCGGCGGGAGCGGATCCGTCGGCAGCCAGGACAACGGTGGTGCGGCGGCTGGGGACCCGGGTATTCCCTCCGTGGAACCGCCGCCGACGTATACCGAGCCAACCGATGGGCCCGGCATCGGTGTCACCGGCAGCCCGCCGGCGACGCAAGTACCAACGCCCTCATGCAGCCCAACACCGGCCCCAGGCGAGACCTGTGGGCCGAAGGCCGGGAGCCTCATTACGAGGCCACGAAGACGGTAACGGGGATCTGACAGGTCCGAATCCTGTCGATCGGGGTAAGTACGGCTCGAAGATCCACTTGATCACCGAGCGGACCGGTCTGCCCTTGTCCGTCGCAATCTCGGGCGCCAAGCTGCACGACAGCCAGGCCCTCAAGCCCCTTGTCCGCGGCATACCGCCCATCCGTTCCCGTCGTGGACGCCGGCGACGCAAGCCCGGCAAGCTCCACGCGGACAAGGGCTACGACTATGCCCACCTGCGACGATGGTTACGCGGACGCGGTATCAAACACCGCATCGCCCGCAGAGGCATCGAGTCCTCACAACGGCTCGGCCGCGACCGATGGGTCGTCGAAAGGACCATGTCCTGGCTCGCCGGCTGCCGACGACTCCACCGCCGCTACGAACGCAAAGCCGAGCACTTCCTCGCCTTCACCAGCCTCGCCTGCACCCTCATCTGCTACCGCCGGCTGGCCAAATGAGATGATTCCTAAGGAGGTTGGGAGCCGGAAGTGAAGTGGACGTGCTGCTCGCCGCCGATCTGGAAGGCGGCGGGGCCGTTGCACGTGTTGCCGGACACTTCGGCGGGGCCGGCGTCCGCGGGGCCGGGCTATGGGCGGGCCTGGGCCATGAGTTTGCTGAGCTCCGCCACCGCCTGGTCGCGCTCGACCCCGTCCAGGTCCTCCAGCAGGGTCTCGATCCGGCTCTGCCAGACGGCCTCGTGCCGCACCCGGAGCCGCTCCACCTCGTCCTGGCCGGCCGTCGACAGTTCGGACGCGCTGCGGTCCAGCCGCTCCAGCTCACGGCTCTCCCGCACCGCGTCCCCACGTCCGAACCACTCGGCGACCCGGCCCCGAAAACCGTTCCACAGGTCAGTCCCCGCTGCCTGGACCACTGCAGATCCGCCCGCCGCCGCTGCCGCCGATACCAACTCGTCCAGCATGGCGCCTCTTTCAACTCCCATGGCCCTGCGGGCATTACGACCCTAGCGCGCGAAGGGCGCCCGCGGAGGGAACTCGCACCTGGTCGGTGCCCGGCAAGGTCGACGCCCTCGATGGCGTCAGCCGCTGCGGTACGGAGCAGCCCAGCGCCGCGTGGGACTACCTCGCCTCGGTAGTCCCCTGAGCCGGTCCCCCCCGTCTCCCGGCCCTCTCCGCCGCGTTGGGTACGTCCTGCTTGCTTTGTGGGCTCACCCCGACCTAATATCGTCATCATGACGATAACCGCCCAGTGGTCCCCGCTCCCTGCAGGCATTGACTCCAGGGGCTTCGAGTCCCTCCACGGACTCGAAGCGCACAAGTACGTGGCCCGCGGTCCCGCCGTCCACCTCAATGCGCTGCCCGCGGCCGTTCCGGGCTGTGGGGCCCACGGCCATGTTGGGATCGGCGACGGCCTCAGCACGGAGAAGTGATCATGTTTGAAATGCCGGTAAATCCCTTTGAGCTCTCCGAAGAAGCGCTGAGCCGAATATCTGCCGATGACTCATGGACCCCGATCGAATCAGAGATCCCAAAGGCCAACGCCAAGGTGATTCGCCATTTCCTCACTCCGGCCGAAGTGGAGGCATTCGCGACCGAACTGGCCGCCCAGTGCTTTGCCCCGGTGGGCCGAGACGGCATTGCCGCCAACTATGCAGAGGGAGATCCGGTCGCTCATCTCCGCGCCACGGCCGAATCCACATCCCTGGCGGCAGAATTCTACCGCAGGCTGCGGACGCTTCTATCGCTTGAAGTGGGATCGGACGATCCGACGGATTCGGACGGAAGGCCCTGGAGGCCGGTGGCCGTCAATCCGCGTATGCGCTTCATCACGTACGAACACGGCGGATTCATTGTCCCGCACTACGATTCGCCCTATTTCGCCCCAGACGGAAGGCGCACTCTCCTGACGGTCGTCGTCTACCTGTCGTATGAGGCCGTGGGCGGAGAAACGCGGTTCATCGCCGATAAGCAGAACGATCTTCCCTTTGCGCAACGTGACTTCTCTGACTGGCCGCGGCTCGCGAAGCCTGAGGAAATAGTGAGTGCCCACCGCCCAGAACCGGGCGATGCGCTCCTCTTCTGGCATCGGACGCTTCACGACTCGGCCCCGCTTCTTGAGGGTACGAAAACAATACTCAGAACCGACGTGCTCTACGAGCCCGTAGATGTGCCTTGAGCAGCGGCAAGGCCACCGTCGCGTTGTCCCTCACCCCGGAGACCGACGTCCGGCACGCCGTGATCGCCCACCTCCGAGCCGGGCGGCATCGGGCCCTGCCCGCGGCCGGACATCGAATCCACTCGCACCGAACGGCAGGGAGAGCAGCATGACCAACGGGAGGATCCACACCGACTGGGTGGAGACGGTGTCTCAGGACGGCCTGCACCTGATGCAGACGCGCTTGGAGGTGAGAGTTCCTACGTCTGAGGGTCGCAAGTTCATCACCTGCGGTCTGGCCCGGAAGACGTATGTGGTGAAAGACGGTATTGCTTGTCGGGTTTCGTCCTACGCACTCGGCCGCGACCTGGGCAGCCCGGGCAACTACGACTTCGAGATCGTTTCTGCGACGGGGGGCCCTCCGATCCGGAGGTTCTTCAACTGGGACGGCGTGCCGGCCGAGATACTCGAGGGCGCTCTCTTCGACGCGCATGAGGGGCTTGACGATGGCGAGTACATCGTCCGGATCGCGGCGGGAATGACGACCAGCTGGGACAGCGGGACGGGACAGAGCATCGAGCTCCATGTCCCGTGCCACGAACTCGCATTCGTCGTGGTGGGATCCGCACCGCAGGAGGTGCGCGCGCGTACCGGCGGCCCGTGGGCGGCGCGGCCCTCCGTGGAGATCCCCGTGGTCGATTGGCGCGATCAGCCCACGGCGGAGGCGGCATGGGAGGCCTACCTGAACGGGAGCAGAATCAGTCTGGATGCCTACGGGATCTTCTCCCCGCAGCATCTGATGAGGAATCAACGGGATACCGCTCTGGAGATTCTCCGGAGCGAGGGCTACGCCATACCGCGAACCCCGGAACCCGCCGAGACGCCTGGGACCTGGCTGGGCCACTGGGGTGGAGCATGGATGCCGGCCGATGTACTCGCGGCCCTTCACACCGTGCCGGACGACACCGCGCAACGTGCGTGGTATCAGGGAGCGAAGGAATCCCTGGACATCGCATGGGATATGCACCTCCTGTGGACCACCGACGTGTTCTGACCGGGCCCGCGCTCCGTCCATGACCACCGTGGCGGGCCGTCGGCAGTCACCCTGCACCGAGGTGCCGAGTACCGGCCGCGGCCCGGTCCGCCTCCGGCCTGACTGCCGGTCGCGGCCCGGGCGAGGATGTACGGCAGCACCAGAAGGTGCGCCCGCGAGGTTGCGCCAGCGCGGCATCCGCCACCGCATCGCCCGCAGGGGAATCGAGTCCTCGCAGCGGCTCGGACGCCACCGCTGGACCATAGAACGACCATGGCCTGGCTCGCCGGCTACCGCCGACTCCACCGCCGCGACGAACGCAAGGCCGAACGCTTCCTCGCCTTCACCAGCCCGGCCCGCACCCTCATCTGCTACCGCAGACTCGCCAAATGAGATGACCTCTTTAGTGTTGCCGAATGACGTCTCCGGACGAGCCGGTTCCGCAAGATCGAGCGGATCAGTTTCGAGATCCACGACGGCGGGTTCTCCGCCATCGACCTCACCGCCCGCCACCCGCGCACCGGCGAGCTGCTGTCATGGGGCAAACCCTCGCCGCCGCCGGCGGACTTCAGCGCGACCTCCAGCGCGAGCTGACCTATGACGGGCTACGCGCCGCCGAGGCCAAGGGCAGCAAGGGCGGACGCCGCCCCGCCGTGGCGGCCGCGAAAGCCGAGACCGTGCGCACCGCATACCTGGAAGGCCGCTCAATCGCCGCCCTCGCGCGCGACCACGGCGTCAGCCGCGGCGCGATCCGCACGGCCATCGCCGACCTCCAACACCTTGGCGAGATGGAGTGGATCGGGCCCGTGGGTCAGGGCCTCTTCGGCGCGACGGACGGCGGGCGCCCCTCGCAAGCCGCCGCCCACGCCGGCCTAGTGTGATGCGCCGGAAGTCACGGTCTTAAGTTCCTTGCTGGTTCTCGGTGGCTGGCGGAGTTACCTTACTGAGGTAGTCGGTGAGGGACTTGAGGATCTCGTCGGCAGTCTTGGTCCAGGTGAAGGGCCTGGGGTTCTCGTTCCACGAGTCGATCCAGGCCCTGATGTCGTCCTCCAGCGCTTTCACGGAGGTGTGGACGCCGCGGCGGATGAGTTTGTCGGTCAGCAGGCCGAACCACCGCTCCACCTGGTTGATCCAGGAGGAGCCGGTCGGGGTGAAGTGGAGATGGAAACGGGGGTGCTTGACCAGCCACGCCTTGATCTCGGGGGTGTTGTGGGTGGCGTTGGCCTGAGTGTGTCAGATGCCGATGAGCCCGATGAGCGAGATCCCGTCCTGGCGGCCACCGACCTGGGCCGCGCCGATGTCGAGCGCCGCAGGTTCCTCGCGGTGGCCGCCTTCAGTACCGCCGGCGTCGCCATGCCGCTCGCTCACGATCACGAGGCCACCGCCCGCATGCTCCGCGCCCGCACCGGCACATCTGTAGTCGGCGCGGAGGACGTGGACGTCGTACGCCAGATCACTGCAGCCTTCAGCGCGGCCGACGAACGCCTCGGCGGCGGCCACGGCCTGACCACCGTCACCGCCTATCCTCCGAGGTCGCTTCCCGAGCGAAGCCATACGCCAGGCGGCGTTCGGCGCCGTGGCCGAACTCGCCTACCTGGCAGGCTGGAAACACCACGACCTCGGCCAGGAAGGCGCCGCCCAGCGCTACTACCAGGTCGGCTACCAACTCGCCTGCGAAGCCGACCCGCACGGCCACGCCGCCTGGATGATGCGCGCCCTCGCCCACCAGGCCCTCAGCCTCAAACAGCCCCACCACTGCGTCGACCTCGTCGAAGGCGCCCTCACCCGCGGCCTCGGCCACGTCGACGGCCAGACCGAAGCCCTGCTCTACATCACCCACGCCCGCGCCTACGCCGTGACCGACGAGAAGTCCGCAGCCGCCCGCGCCCTGCTCGCCGCCGAAGACGCCCTCCTGCGCGACGACGTCCCCCAGCCCAGCTACTCCCGCGTCAGCGGCCCCGCAGCCGGCAGCGTAGCCAGCCACACCGCCCGCACCCTCACCGACCTCGCCGACCTCGCCGACCACGCTGGCACCGAACAACAGCACCGCGACGCCCTGATCCGCTGGGACCTAAAGAAGTACAAGCGCGTCCACGCCCTCACCTACGCCGACCTCGGCGACAGCCTCGCCGCCCAGGCCCGCGCCGACGAGGCCGTCGCCGCCTGGTCGCAAGCCCTCACCCTCATGGAAGGCATGACCTCCGACCGCACCCGCAAGGCGATCACCTCGCTCCGCTCCCCTCTCTCTGTCTACCAGCGCCGCAAGGTGCCCGGAGCCGTCGAACTCGCCCGCCGCGCACGACAAGCGCTGGCCTAAGCTGCCCATCAACCGGCCGACGAAGGGACACCAGACGTGGCTCAGCGGACAACGGACGACCTGCCCAACGCCCTGCCGCCCGCCCTCGAATCCATGACCCTGCTGGTCGCCGCCGTCATCGTCCACGACCAGGCCACCAACCGCGTCGTCCTGCTCCAGCGCAGCGAGAACGCCAAATTCGCCCAGGGCATGTGGGACCTCCCCGTCGGCAAGAGCGAACCCGGCGAGCCCATCACCGAAACCGCTGTACGCGAGTTGCACGAAGAGACCGGCCTGACCGTGAAGCCGGAGGCCCTCATGGTCGCCCACATCATCCACGGCTCCTGGGGCGTCGAGGCTCCCAACGGCTTTCTGACCGTCGTCTTCGCCACCCACGAATGGACCGGCGAACCCGAAAACCGCGAACCACGCAAGCACTCCCAGGTTCGCTGGGTTGACGCCGACGCCATCCCCGAGGAGTGCGTGGACACCACCGCCAGCGCCCTCCACCACTATCTGTCCGGAGGAGCCCAGGTGTCACTGGACGGATGGCTCCCAAAGTAGTCACGGCGTAGCCCGCCAGTCATCCAACCTGCGACCGCGCGACGTACCAAGCGAAGTCGTGGGCGGCTCTGGGGTGTGCACGCACTGCTGATACTCCACGCTGCGGGCTACCGGTGGGAGGTGGTCGACTCGCTTGCAGCGCTTCGGCTGGCAGTTCCCGGCCGAAGCGCTGCATACACCGCTCGCTCACGCGTCACGCCTCTCGGTGTGCGAGAGTCGATCACCGCCCGCGACCAGTCCAGCTTCTTCGCGGCCCGCAGCTTTCTCAGCAGCACTACGTGCAGTTCGTCCCACCACGCCGCCCGCCTCCTCCAGGCCCAGCAGGACGGCACCGACGAGGACGACCTCCGCCAGATCGCCGCCGAAGCGCTCGGCGAGGTCTACTTCCGCGACAACGGCCGCCGCGCCCAGAGCCTCGAAGTGAAACTCACCGACCTCGTCGACCTCAAGTTCGAGCTGTAGGCAAGGCAGTACGGCGGCTGCGGCTGTTGAGGCAGGATCGGGTGTGCCCGCCGGGCTGTGCGTGTGGAGCCGGTGCGGTGCGGACGTGGGCGGCTGAAGACCCAGCGCAGCACTTCCTGGTCCACCAGGGGGCGTTCTGTGCGGGCCAGTGCGGTGCGGACGTGGGCGGTCAGCTGGGCCCAGGCGCGGAAGTTGCCGTGTGCGGCATGGCGGTCTTCGTGCGGCTACGCGAGGACGTGAACGTGGAGCATGTCCCCGCCTTCGGCGCCCGAGCCTGACCGGACGCCGACCGTCGCCTCAATCTGTCGCGCGCTTACGCGTCGTCCTCTTGGCCCTGCGTCGGAACTTCGGCGCCGGCGCCGTTCTCCCCGGCTGGCATGGGCGTGGGCACGGCGGTGGAATCGCACCCGCGGCCGCGCACCCTGTTGTAGAGCTGGGTCCCGGCGATGCTCACACTCGCGGCGACGATGGCGCCCTGCGCGCGGCCGATGAGGAGGCCCTGCGCGCGGCCCATGGCGATGCCCTGCGCGCGGCCGATTAGGGCCCCCTGCATGCGGTAGAAGGCCCGCAGTGCTGCGGGCCCGCCTCGCTTCCCGGCTTCCTTGGTCAACTCCGTGTAGACGCTGGTCACGCTCTGCCTCACCTGATTTCGCTCGCCCAGGAACAAGACCGATGTTCGCAGCAATGCCCCCGGGATGTCGGGCAGTTCAGCAAATGCCACGCTTCACGGTGATGGGGCTACCTGAGATTTCAGAGATCCCCATCACGCCCTCCAGGAACTGCTCGCACTCCGCCTGGTCTCGCCGAGACCAGCCCGTCCCCGCACTCCCCGCGCAGAAGGCAACCCCCTCTTCGGCCCTCTCGGCTCGTGCAGCTGCCGCAGGCGTGCGGGCCCGGCTGTCAGTGCTGTGGGCGAGGATCACTCCATGGCCAGCCTCGACGAACTGCCCCCATACCGACGCGCGCAGTTGCTGTGGCGCTGGGCGCACGAGGGGGTGGCGTTCGTCGAGCACTTGGTCTTCGACGCCGCGAAGGAACCCTGCTGCCTGCCCTCTCCCCCGCCGGGGCCGCCGGGCAGGACCGTCGCGGTGCCCGGTGACGACGGCCGGTTCCACCTCGAGCGTGCGGGCCTGATGCTGTGCGGGCAGGCCGAGGCCACCGGCGCCTGGGGCCACCGTCAGCACTGCGGGTGGGTCGAGCGGTGGGACGGGCCGCAGGAGTGGAGAGGCGGCCGCGATGACGGCACGTCGGTCTGGGGCTCCCTCATCGTCGAGTGGCCGGTGCGGGCGAGCGGCCCGGGCGTGGACCCGGGCAGCGTCGACCGGCCCGAGCGCTGCCCCGGCGGCGCGTACGAGCTGCTGCACCTGTGGCCTCCCCGCCCGGCCCGTACGGCATCCGTCCGGCGCCTGCGTGCCGCGCTGGTCGACGCGCTCGGCCCCGACTGCCATCTGTGCGGCCTGTACCCCGGGGCGATGGTCGACCATGACCACCAGACAGGTCGGGTGCGGGGACTGCTGTGCGCTTACTGCAACCGGCTCTTGGAGGAATGCCCGCACCTCACCGACTGCCCCAGGGCCGACTATCTGCTCGCGCCCCCGGCCGACGCGCTGAACCTCATGTACCCGGCCGGCCAGCAGTGGCGGCCCAAGGAATCCACGCGCCTGCGGGTGATTGAGCAGCTGGGGTTCGATCCGTTCGAGGACCTGCGCCCGCCCTTGTAGGCGCCGACCAGACTCAGCTCTCCCTCCAGGGGCCACAAGCGGGGCACCCATGCGGGCGGTGTGCCCCTCCGCTCGACGCTGATGATCGCTGATCAGTTCCTGCGGAACACGAGTGCTTCCGGGGCCGGTTGGGCCGCCTCGGAGGCGCCTTGTCGGGGCAGCCGCGGTTGCGGTCGCACTCCAGCCGACGGCGCTGCGCGAACAGTTGGCCGCCGTCACCGTCAGGAACGGGAGCCGGTGATGGCGGCGGGCCCGCTCTGCGAGCGTGGGGTCTTCTCGCTCACTTTCTTCACCTCGATGGTGTGGGGGTCCACGGCTTCGCCGGGGGCGCCTTCGCGGTACAGGCCGCTGGGGAGGCTGTCGCGGTCGTGCGGGAGGAGGAAGAAGACGCGGCGCGTGTACAGGCCGCTGTCGGGGTCGGGTTGCTTGGCTGGCCCTGCGACGCGAGGGAGGGCTGGACGCGCTCGTCGAACTGGTGCAGTGGCGGGCCGAGAACAGTGAGCAGGAGGAGGTGTGGCCGCGTGACCTGGAGCATCTGCGTGAGCTCGCCCTGGAGTTCAGGATCATGCACTTGAAGAGTGAGCTGAACGCCGCGCTGGGACGGTTCAGCATCGGCATCGGCGGCCTGGACGACCGCTACCCCACCATCCTCTCGGTGGCGTTCCTGCAGCTCTACAACCACCTTGCCGAAGACGCCACGATCCGCGAGTGCGCCAACGAGACCTGCCGCCGGAATTTCGTACGCCAGCGCGGCCGCGCCGAGTATGGGCAGAACCGCACCAGCGGCATTAAGTACTGCACTCGCGAGTGCGCCCGCGCTCAGGCGCAGCGCGAACTCCGCCGGCGCCGCAGACAGCAGAACTCGCCGCTCCAGCAACCACGGTCCGAGAAGCCGGCGCCGCAGGACAGTCCGGAGGCGGTCGGCCAGGCGGGAGGCGAGCGGTGATCAGTCTGCGGAACCAAAACCCGGAGCGGCAAGCTCACCGGCGACCAACTCGCCTCGCTCGCGAAGCCAGCATGGACTGGGTGTAAGGGGTGGGTGGGCTCCGGTAATGGAGCCCACCCACCTACTTCTTCTTTGGGCGCCGTACGACACGCGGCGCCCGGGGAGCAGCCAGTCGAGCGATCTTGGTGTCGCTGGCCAGCAGCGCCATTCGTTCGGCCTGGTCCAACTCCTCCTGCTCAAGAACCGCCTCGGCGACATCTGGCAGGCGGTCGTCGGGGCAGGCTTTCAGGCTGGCTACCAGGCGCTTGTGCTTGGTGTCGCCCGCGCTGGGCGAGGGAAGGCCGAGGCGCTCGCACAGCGCCGGCAGTTCCTTCTCGGTGTAGCGCCTGTACTGCGTGAGGAGCACGCCGTCGATCAGACTCCGCAACCGCGCCGTGTCCATCTGGCCCCCCATCCCATGATGATGAGCGACACCCGGACACGATTCCACCCCACCCCTTCACCTTGGCCAGCAGGCAAATTCGCAGTGCGCCCGCACGCCGCCCCTCTACCTTGATGCGCATGTCGCACAAATCGATCCACGAGCACCTGCTGATATCGGCCCGGAAGTGGGCGCGCACGGCGGTCGACGCGTACCTGGAGGAGCCCATCGACCAGGACTTCGCCGTGCACCACATGGCGGTCGCGGTGGAACACGCGTCCAAGGCATACCTGGCGTCCATCGCTCCCGTGCTCCTCGCGTCGGAGAAGCAACCGAGCGTCGACGACCTGCTGGTCCTGAGCGGGAACGAGGACAAGACGAAGAAGGGCCGCGCCGGGCTCAAGACCATCGGCGGCGAGGGCGCCATCCTCAGGGCAGCCCAGCTCCTCGGCCCCGGGCACAAGGGGCCTGCCAAGCTCAAGGAACTGAGGGAGTCGCGCAACGGCATCACCCACATGGGGTGGGGCCAGCCCGTAACCGAGTGCCGCGAACTCCTGGCCGCGGGCATCGAGCACATCAACGCGCTCCTGAAAGCTCTGTCGACAGAGCCCGACGGCTTCTGGGGCACACACCTCGAAGCCTGCACCGCGCTGGTGGCCCAGGCCATGAGCGAAATGGAGATCCGGTATCACGCGAAACTCCGGCAGGCCCGCGAGCGGTTCGCCGAGACCACCCGGCGCCTGTCCGAAGCCGAGATCGCCGAGCTTGCCAGCAGTCTCTCCGCTCTGCCGACAGCGCACTCTTCGAGGAGCAAAACTGAGGCGCGGACAGTCGAGTCCGGCTCCCTCACGCACTGGGACCATGAGACACGCGCCCCGATGAGCTGCAGCACTCTCTCGGCCCGGGTGAGCTGCATGATGTGCGGGCCGGCCCGGGCCGCGATGCGTCGAGCGCGTCCTCGCCGATCCTCCGCCGCCCGTCGGTGTGAACCGCCGCCGCACCGCGCTCGGCGCCCCGGACAAAGTGACCGTGCGCGAACTGGCAGGCGTCCCGGCACAAGCGCTGAGCGATTACCGGGACCGGCACACCGGCGACGACTCCCTCGTAGAAAAGGCTCTCCTCGCCTGCGCCGCGAGCGGACACAGGTCCGAGGCCGACTTCGATAGGGTGCTGCGGCGTCACACCCTCCGGACACCGTGCTGCTCCCTCTCGCCGAGGGCCTGCGCGAGAACCTCGGCGGTGCACCGACATGGCGCGAAGCCTGGGCCCGTCTGGTCCTGGCCAGGCCGAACACCCAGCGGCCCTTGTACGCGCTCTACCAGCCTGGCCGGCGCTGCACGCCCGGGGGGATCGCTACGGGAGCGCGCATCCGTCGGTGGTCGCCGCGGTACGCGATGCCCTGGGCACCGACCAGGCCGCGTGGAACCGGTTCGCGACCTGCCCGGCAACCAACTCCGGACCGACCGCCTGGCTGCGCCTCGGTGACCTCCTGGACGCGGCTGCCACGGGAGCACCCTGGCCGAAGCCGCCAGGCAGCCGATAAGCCCTGATCTTCGCCCAGCATCCGGCGAACGCAGGGTCGGGGTCAGGTCGCGGGCCGCATGGTCGCGGCGGCGCAGCTGGAGGGTGAAGACGGCAACCGCGTCGAGCAGGGCGGCGCGGATCGAGGCGCCGTCCAGGGTGTGCCGGGGAAGGGCCCGGTGAATGCTCGCGGTGGCGGGCAGGGTGCGCGGGACGACGGGGCGGGGGTCGATGCCGCAGGCCCCGTCATCCCGCAGGATCTCGGCGCGGTGGGCCCGATGCCGTGCAGGGCACTGCCCGGCGGAGGGCGGGTGAGAGGTCAGCCGACGATGTCGACGCCGAAGGCGCGGGCCAAGGCGGCCAGTTGGTGGTCGTATCCCTGGCCGACCGCGCGTACGCGCCAACCTTCGGCCGAGCCGGACTCCGACGCATCCGCTTCCACAACCTCCGCCACTCGACCGCGACCCTGCTCCTGGAACAGGGCGTCGACCTCGTCGTGATCAAGGAACTCCTCGGACACGCCCACATCGGCGTCACCGCCACGGTGTACGCCCACCTCCGACTCCGCCTCCAGCGCGACGCCATCGACCTCCTCGGCAACGCCCTTCGCAACCCCGACGAGACCGCCATCCGACCCGACGACGGTGACGGACCCCCACTTTGTGCAGCACCCGTCCACTGACGTTGCCGTCAACTACTGCCGTCAGACGCCTCAGGAGCCCCGCTGGAGACAGATCCAGCGGAGCTCCTGAGGCAATTTATGCGCACCTACGAAATCGAAAAGATATGGCCATCTACGCTCACCAAAGAGGACAGTAGCGCCGCTGCTGCCAGGCCAGGCAAAATCCGCAAGCGATTCAACTCATACCTGATCCTGTGAGGCTTCAAATCCGTATGGATTCTTCCCGCTCACCAGTCCCCAGATAGGGTCGCCCTCTACCGAGCGAATCCACTCCTCGAAAGATTTCGGACCATCTCGGAACCACCAATCCTCATGTCCGCCGATCAAGCCAAGGTTCGGATCCATCGCGTAACGATATTCGAGCAGGACTTGGGAGTAGCACTCATGCTCGCCCTTCACATCAGCAACAGCAAGCTGGCGCACGAATCCTACGACGAAAGTTGGCTCCGGAAGCCAGTTCACCTTGCCATACTGGAAAAGGAACCCGTCGGAATCCGGGGAATCCGGGACGTCGAACTCGACTAGTGCGAACCGCCGGACCGCCTCGTGCAGCTCGGCCACAGTCGGCACTGCAGTCCCTTCTGCAGACAGACTGAGCAGGTCTCGTGCTACATCAACAGCAGACTCAAGCGACTGCCTCGCGGACATGCTTCACCCTTACCTTCCTCTAGTCTCGAAGCCATTACAGCAGCAGCCCCGCCGCCGCGAGCCATTATTGCGGCTCGATGGCGACAGGGCGACGGCTGGGTAGGCGGTTGCTCTACGGCCAGTAGCCTGCGTTCAGCTGATTTCTAATATGATTTAGAACATCTCTGGCCTCATTGGCAGTCCTCACTCCCGACATCATGTCGTTTACATAGCCATAGTAGTTATTTGTGTGAATCCTTGAGTGCACAGACGCACCAGTCAGATTTGGCGATGCCGATCCGCGCGGCAAGAATACTCCATTGTCCGCATCATTTATATCAATTCCGACGCTAGCCAATTTCGCCCGTGCAGACGCAGCCTTGGGAGATGCACTTGCCACAATGTGATGCGCCGCCGTCTCGGCCGGCCGAATGGTACCTGCGGCCGTCATGTTGTCACCCAAAATCTGGGCATTGGTCGAGCAACTGGAATTATGGACCAGGACTGGCGTGGTACCGGCGAGTGCATAGTACGTGTGCAGATCATTGACTGTGAGGTTGTACGTGGTGGCGTGCTGGGTAAATGCCCGGTTGCCCGTGACGATGACGGTGTCACCGTCATCGGTGAGCAAGGTCATGCCCGGTTCAAGGCTCCCAGCTGTAATCCAGGCACTCTCGGATGGCGACCAGAAGGGGTGTTCATGGGTCGCCGTCAATTCCTCGGCGCCGTCTTCCGTGGCGATGGAGAGTTTGTTGAAGTGCTTGTCGCCCGTAGTGGTGATGAGACGGGTAACCTCGCGAGGTCCGGTTTCGCCGGTTTTGGGGTCGGTGGCCTGGACCTTGTCTCCGAGTTCCACCTCCTCGATGTCCTTGGTCGATCCGTCCGCCATGAGGATGTCAGTACCAGCCAGGAAGCACTTGCAAGGGCCTGCCGCCTTCTTGGAGCTGCCCCGTCCGTTGGTTCCGGGCAGCTCAATGGCTACGGCAGCATTGAGCATGTCTCGTTGCGGGTCGATGCCATCAGGACAACCCCCGACGTCCTCACACGCGTTGTACACAACCTGCCCGACGCGAAGGTCGGCGAGGGGGTCCTCGTGTGGCTTGTAGTTCCAGTCGGTCCAACCAGCCGGCCAGCTGACGATGATTTCCGCGACTCGGTCGTAGAACTCTTGCGCCTTATCCCAGTCCGATGGAACGACGCCAGCCAGCAGATAACCGCCATTCCCGCTGTTGCACGAAGTGCAGGCGTGCTCTCCCGGGTGCTGGCCCGTGTAACCGGCACGCTCCCCGTCGCCGGCGACAGGGTAACCGTCACCGCAGATGTCGCGGCGGCACAGACCGGATGGATCGCTGTAGGAGATGGGGTTGTTGGTCGCGTACGAGTAGGCGTTGAGGTTCTGCGGGGCATACGGCGTGGCCAGGGGGTCCGGGCTGAGGAATCGGCCCAGGTTGGGGTCGTAGGCGCGGGCGCCGAGGAGGGAGAGGCCGGTGCTGGTGTCCTCGGTCTTGCCCAGGAATCCGTTGTCGGTGCCGGTGGGCAGGGTGCCGCTGCGTTCGTCGCCGAAGGGGGTGTAGCGGCGGCGGGTCGAGGCTCCGGTCGATGCGTCGACGGCGAGTTGGGTAGACGCCTGGGTGTCGGCCATCAGGTAGGTGACCTTGCCGTTGGTGGCCGTGGTGCCCTCAGTGGTGCGCATGGCGACCGTTGCTGTACCGCTCGCGTAGACACGGGTCGCGGTGACGGTGGTGCCGTTGGTGGTGCGCAGTTCCATGCCGTCGATGGAGGCGACGGTTTCCTGCGGGGTGGTGCGGACGAGGATGTTGCCGTCGGCGTCGTAGGCGTAGCGGGTGAGTTCGCTGCCGCTGGACTTGGTGGTCTTGACTGCTTCCAGCTGTCCCTGCGGGGTCCAGGTGTAGTCGGTGGTGATGCCCGGCTCGACGCGCTGCTTCATTGTGCCGTCGTCGAAGTAGTAGAGCTGGTCCGACTTGGTGGTGGTGCTGCCGGTCTTGTGGTCGATCTTGCGGACACCGTGGGGTTGGTTGGCGTTGGCGGTCGTCCAGGTGCCGGTGTCGTCGTAGCCGGGGTAGAGGTAGTCGTGCAGGGTGGCGGTGCCGGCCGAGTCAGTGTTGGTGATCGACTGGAGGTTGCCGAGACGGTCGTAGGTGTATGCGGTCTGGTAGGGGGCGGTGCCCTTGAAGTCGGAGGCGGTCTTGGTCTTGTCGGCGCAGATGCCCGTGGTGGTGTGGGTGTAGGCGTTGGTCAGGCGGGCCTGGTCGTCGTAAAGGAAGCACTGCGACTGGGCGGTCTGGCCACTGGCCTGCTCGCGCAGCTCGGTCAGTTTGCCGGCGAGGTCGTAGGTGTAGGTGTCCTTCTGCCGCTCGCTGACTACCTTGTTGAGGGTCGTGGTCGTTGCCACGCTCTTCAGTTCGCGGGTTCCGTTGCTGTCGTCGTAGCTGTAGGTGCGCTGTGCCGCTGCTCCGATGCCGGGGAGGACGGAGTCGACTCCGTAGGACCGGTCCGTCAGGCGGTCGTAGGCGTCGTAGCCGGTGGAGCGGATGTATGTCTGCAGCGCGGATTGCAGGCGCAGAGGGCGACCATAGCCGTCGTACGTCGCGTTGACGGTCTCCGCGGGGAGCCCACCGGCTGCCGGGTAGGCCACCGAGGTGACGTGGTCGGCCGCGTCGTAGGTGAAACCGGTCGTGTAGCTACCGGCGAGACCCTTCACGGTGTCGGGGATGGTGACGGTCGTCTTCAGTGGGCGGCCGCGGACGTCGAACTCGCCGGTCTTGGTGGTGTAGGTGTTGCCGTTCGTGTCACGGCTGGTGGTCGAGGTGATCTGGCCTTTGCCGCCAGTGATGTTCAGGCCGTCCCACGTCCAGGCGGCGAGTTCGGTGTCGCCGCTACGGACCGCCGTCTTACGGCCGAGGGCATCGTAGCCGTAGTCCAGGACAGTCTTTCCGCCATTGCTGGTGATCTTGCTGATCTGGCCGTTCTTGTCGTACTCGGTGGAGCTGACCCCGGCATCAGAGTCGTCCGTGGCGGTGCGCTGACCAGCCCAGTCGTAGGTGTAGGAGGTGTCGTTTCCTCGAGGGTCAGTGATCTTGATCAGTTCGTCTTTGGCCGTGTACGTGTACGCGGTCGTGTAGGTGGCGCTGCCGGTGTGTTCGACGACCTTGGACACCTGTCCGTAGACATCGGTGTATGTGTCGGCGGCAGCGTCGACCTTGTTCTTGACGCTGGTGAAGTCGCCGTCGTAGGTCGTGTCCACGCGGCCTGCATCCTGCGAGGCGCCATTGACCTGGAGCCGTGAGGTGATGGCACGGCCCGCCCAGTCGAGTACCAGGTCCGTGTAGGACGGAAGGTCCTCGACCTTGGCGCTGGAAGGTCCACCGGAGCCCGCCGTGCCCTGGTTGCGGAAGACCGCCGAGGTGCCGGTCACGTTGCCGGCCGAGTCGTAGCGGGTGACCGAGACCTGCCGGTTGGGCACCTCGTTGCCCGTGGCCGCATCGACGCCGTTCCCCATGGGGGTCTGCGTCTCCCGGGCACGGCCCAGGCCATCCACATAGGCGTGTGAGGACAGGTATGTCGTGCCGGACTGCAGGACGTGCGTGGCGACGTGCGGGTAGCCGTCGACCGCGTCGGGCACTCCAGCGCTGTTAGTGGAGGTGGGGATGGTGTAGCTGAACTTCATCGACGGTGAGCTGCCGGTTTCGGTTGGCCTCCACACCTCCACCAGACGGCCCGCCGCGTCCAGGCTCATTTTGGTGACGTTGCCGTTGGCGTCCTGAATCGAGGTCGGCTTGCCCCAGAACCGGGATGTCCATGCTGTGGACGTGAGCGCGGTGTGGGCGGGCAGAGCCCCATCGGGGTCGGGAGTGGTGACGATGACGCCGTTCAACGGCCAGGTGTTGGCCGGGCTGTACTTCGTGAGGGTGCGGTTGTGGCTTCCGTCCTCGCTCCACATCACACGCCCCGCGTCGTCGTAGCCGGACCACGTGGAGCGATAGCTGCCCGACTTTGTATAGGTACGGGACTCGGTCGGGTTGCCGTCGACGGGCTTGTTGGCGTCAACGCTGGTGGCGTTGTCGTACAGCGTCGACGCGTAGCCGTCCTGCTTGCTGTCGGCGATGCTGGAGCAACCGACCGAGTAGTGCTTGACCTGGTCCTGGAGCACGGTCCACCGCTGGGCGCCGGTGGAGTCGTAGTTGTCGGTGTTGTAGGCGCGACCGTAGGTGGTGCAGCGGTTGTCGGAGACGCTGCTCTGGCCCCAGTCGTCGGTGCGCATCGGCAGGCCGAATGTGGTGGAGGCGCCCTCGGTGTCGTCGTACTCGGTTTCCACCGTGTGTTCGCGCCAGCCGCTGCTGACCTTGGTGTTGGTGGTGGTTTCCTTCTCGCGGACGAAGCGGGCGTCGGGCAGTCCGTCGTACTGGGCGGTGTTGTGGTCCCAGTACTTGTGGTAGGTGCGCTCGTGAGAGGTGCCGGTGTCGTCCCGCAGCGATGTGGACAGGATGCGGCCGGACAGCCAGGAGTCGTCGGTGTAGTTGTTGCCGTCGCCGTCGTCGACCGTGACCGTCTTCGTCGCCGACGCGTCCGCCTTGGACGTACGGTCCCCCGACAGGCCTCGGTACAGCCAGGACTTCTTGGTCTTCTGGCCGGCGCCCGCGCCGGTGGTGACCTGGACTTCCTGGTAGCCGCGCCAGTCGGTCCAGGACTCGTCCTCGTCCTTGATCAGTGGATCGTTGGTGAAATGCCAGCCGGCGCCGTCCTCGTAGGTGTACGAGGTTGTCATCACCGGCGCGCCGTCCTGGTTCGTCGTCACTGTCGGGTCGACTTGGACCTGGGTGACCAGGAACTTCTTGAACCATCCGGTCTTCGAGTCCGTCTCGCCTTCCGGGGTCCACTTCTGCCAGTAGCAGTCCTGGGTGTTGGAGGCCTGAGCAGGCAGGTGGTCGATATCGCAGGCATTGGCGAAACCGTAGGAGACCGTGGTGGTGGCGCCGAGGTCGCCGTGGATCTCCTTGATGCGGGGGAAGTTCAGCTCGGCGGAGCCGACCTTGTTGTCCAGGTCGGTGCGGTTGAAGTTGATGACCGGCAAGACGATGTCGTCGCCGTCGCCGTACGTCTTGCGCTGGATGTAGTCGAGCCAGAGGGTCTTGCCGATCGTGCCGTCCGGGTTGGGCATCCCGTACTTGTTCTGGTATTGCTGCACCAGGTCCCAGCCGGTGCCGTCCTGGTCGCTGACGTACGTCTTGATGTCCCACAGCATGTCCGTGGAGAAGAACGTGGGGAAGTACGTCTTGCCCGCGCAGTTGTAGTCCGCCGACGTGCCGTCGCACATCAGGTCGACCGGCACGTCGGGGTATGAGCCTGGTTTGTCGTCGAAGGCCGGGCAGGCGGCGGGCTCGTCGCGCAGGGGGTCGTTCTCCTGGACCCGCTCGATGCACCGGTTAACGTGGCTGAGTTCGACCTTCGCCGGGACCTTGCCGTCGGTGATCTGCGAGGACCAGCCGTACTGGATCTCCTTCACATAGCCGGATGAGACGTACTCGCGGGCCTTGTCGGTGTTGGCGACCGAGCGGTAGTGGTTGTACTCCTTGTCGTAGAAGTACATAGTCTCGACCTCGTTGGCGTCGACCGCCCGGTCCAGGTTCCAGCGCCAGGCCTGCGTGCAGGGCTCGGGGAACTGGTCGTGGCACGGCTCGCCCGCGTCGTTGCCGACGACGGGGACGGTGAACACGGACGCGGTCGCCGTACTGGTGCGCTCCGAGCGGCCCCAGCCGAAGTAGTAGCGCTGACCGTCCTGGGTCGAGATCACCCAGTACTCGCCGTTGCGGCCCGCGCCGTGCCCGTCGAACAGACGCTGCACACGCCAGCCCGGGTCGTTCTTGAGGTGGTAGGCGCCGCTGCCGTTGTTGTCCTGGATCAGCTCCGAGGTGGTGCCGTTGAGGCTGATGACGTAGGCCGCTCCGTCCGGCTCCTTAGCCGAGTTTGGCGAGTCCCAGCACATGTCACCGATCGTGGGCAGGCCGTCCTCGGTGCAGTTGCGGTAACGGCGCTCGATGAAGCCGACGTTCAGATCCCAGCCCATACCGGACCAGGACGCCTGATTGTTGGAAGCAGAGGTACGGCCGTCCACCGACTGCGAGTCGTACGACATCGCCAGCGACGGCGCCGAGCCCATCGGCGGCGCCGGCACCTGGATCGGCACGCTGTAGTTGAACGAGCCCGACCCTGTGGACACCTCCCACGAACCCGTCGGCGACAGTGTCGACGCCCGGTAATCCCCCGCGTCCGAGGACGAGCTGGAGGTCACCGCGTACACACTGGCGCTGCTGGAGCCCGCCTCCCGCATCAGCTGCGCTGAAGCACCCGCGGAGCCCGTGTCGGCAGCCGCCGTCACGGTAGCGGTCAGGGTGCCGGAGTCCGTGTCGTTGTCCACCGGCACAAACTCGCGGTCTGCGCAGCTCTCGGCATCCGGCGTCTGCAGTGCACACGCGGGCACCTTCACCAACCTCAGCCGGGAGGCGAAGTCAGCGCCGTAGGCGTACTTGAAGCCCGAATAGTCGATGTCAACCTGCACCTGCCCCGGGGCATCGACGCCATCGGTCCGGGAGACCTGCAGCCCCAGGCCGATACCGCCGGCCGGGGCCACGGCCTCGCGGTCCAGAACCCGCACCTCGACCTGGTCCGGAGACACCGGGTCCTGGATGGGCTCATCCGAAGCGGACTCTGAAGGCTCCGGCGAGGGACTTGCCTCAGCCGTAGGGGGCGTGCTCGGTTCGGAGCCGTCCGAAACGCTCGGGCTTGGGGAAGGAGTGCTCTCGTCGGCCAGCCGGGACAAACTCAGCTGGGCTTCGGTGCCCAGATCCTCCGCAACCGGAGCAACTTCCACAACCTCGCCGACCTGCGTGCTCTCACCGTCACCGACACCGCCCGAAGCCGACGCGGATGGTTCGGGCGACACCGTCCCCGGCTCTCCGGCAGCCGCCTCCGACAGATCGACCGTTGCCTCGGCCGCGCTCGGCCACTTCGGAGCGGGGAGCGCCTTGCCGACCTCCTCAGTCTGCTGCGCCGGGACCGACCCCAGAGACTGCGACGGCACCACTGGCGTCGGATCGTCAGAAGCCGCGGCTGCCTGTATCGGAGACACCACCGATACCGTCGACAGCAACCCCGCCAGTACCGCACCCGCGAAACCGACCGAAACAAGGCGCGCACGCCGAACAGCCACCCGAACTCCCCCCGTGCCGCCCGCGCCGACGCGCGGGCGGCAGCCCAACAGACAAATCAGCAGCCCCCGGGTATGGCACAGCCGCGCTCCCTAGTGCTGGGTTCCTCAAACGGTGTACACATATCGGCGCCGTAGTCGGCGGGTTGGTGGTGCGGGTCTGCCCCAGATCCAGGGGTTGGCACGGGAGTTGAGCTGGCTGGTTGCAAGGGCAGTGGCGTGTTCGATGTCGTCGGGGTTGGCGAATGACCGGCCGGCGAGGGCGGCTTTGCGGAAGATGCGCCACCAGCCTTCCTGCAGGTTGAGCCAGCACGCGCCGACAGGGATGAAGGCGTGGTGGATGCGGGGATGGTCTTCGAGCCAGGTCCGGGTGGACAGGCTGTTGTGACTGGACAGATTGTCGGTGACGATCCAGAGCTCGCCGGTCGGGTTGGCGTCTTCGATCTGTTGCAGGAACTGCTGGTAGAAGACGCTGTTGCGGGAGGAAGCGGTCATGGTGATCTGCTGGCCGTCCCGGACGCGTAAGGCCCCGTAGACCCAGGTCTTCTCGGGTCCGCGGCTGTAGTCGAGTTCCGCTTTGATCCGGTGCCCATCGGGTGACCAGGCGGGTGCGGGCGGGAAGGTCCGCGGGATCACTGGCCCCAGCTCGTCGGCGCAGATCACCGTCGCGTCGTCGGGCGGGTGGGTGTAGAGGCCGATGATCCTTGTCCTTTTGGGACGAAGTCCGGGTCCTTCGACCTTGTCCAGGACCGGGTGCGGCGCCAGCGCACGCCCTCGGCGAGCAGGATACGGCGGACCTGTGAGCGGCCCACCTCGACCCCCTCGGCCCGCGCTGCCGCGGCCAGAGAATCCAGGGTCCACTCAGGTGGCCCGGACTCGTCGAAGGCCCATAGCTCCCCGACGGGCTCCCACCGCAGCCGCCCCGGCGGCACGGTCTTGACCAGGGAGATGATCCGCGATCGTTCCTCCTCGGTGATCCGTCGCTTGCGGCCCTGCCCGCCCAGATCATCCAGCCCTTGCAGGCCTGAGCGGTTGAAGCGGTGCAGCCAGCACCGGACCGTTTTCTGGCTGCAGTCCAGTTCTCCAGCGATCGCCGGCACCCGTAGTCCCGACCAGCTCAGCTCGATCATCCGGGCCCGCATCACTGCATCGCGGGGAGCCTTCCGTGCCCGCGACAATCGGCGAACGACGGCCCGTTCGTCCTCGTCCCGCCCCGGTCGTGCCCGTAAAACCATCGTCCAGCACCCGCCCCCGAGCATCGTCAACTACCCCGCCACCAGGACATATACCCAGCGAAAGAGGAACCCAGCACTAGTAGGGCTCCGTTAGGTCTGTCTCGCGGTCCTGTTTGGGGGCATGTTGAAGGTGTGGATGCACATGAAGTGAACCGTGCTCGGGCGACGTTGGCATTATTCGTGGCTGACGTGTTCGCGTCGGTGCCGCGTAAGGACCAGCGGGCGAAGGGCGACTGCTATCTGCGGGGGCTGATGCTGGACGGACGGCGTAAGTCGATCCAGCCGATGGCAGAGCGGCTGCCGGATGGCAACGAGCAGAACCTGCAGCAGTTCGTGAACCAGTCGACCTGGGATCCGGTGCCGGTGCGGCGGCGGATCGCGGAGCGGATGGTGGCGCAGATCGGCCCGGATGCCTGGGCGGTCGATGACGTGTCGTTCCCCAAGGACGGCAAGATGTCGGTCGCGGTCGCGCACCAGTACTGCGGGGCGCTGGGCAAGCAGGCCAACTGCCAGGTCGCGGTGAGCGTGCACGCGGTCTCCGACACTGCCTCCTGCCCGCTGCAGTGGCGGTTGTTCGTGCCCCAGGAGTGGGCGCACGACGCGCCACGGCGGCAGAAGACCGGGATACCGCCAGAGGTCGGGCACCGGGAGAAGTGGCGCCTGGCTCTGGACATCTTCGACGAGCTGGCCGGGTGGGGGCTGGTGCCGCCGGTGGTGGTGGCCGACGCCGGCTACGGGCAGAACGCCGACTTCCGCGACGGCCTGGACGGCCGGGGCATCGGCTATGTCGCGGCCATCCGCTCGGATGTGACCGTCCATCCGCACGATGCCGAGCCTTTCGCGCCGCCCTGGTCGGGCAACGGCCGCAAGCCCCAGCCCCGCTACCGCGACAAGCCGTCCTCGGTGGCGGCGCTGGCGACCGGCCACGGGCGGCAGGCCTTCACCGAGGTGACCTGGCGGGAAGGCTCCCGCGGACCGATGCGCTCGCATTTCCTGTCCCTGCGGGTGCGGCCGGCCGGGGTCAAATCCCGACGCCTCGCCCAGGCCGCCGCCACAGACGAAAACTGCTGGGACGGTGTCCTGCCCGAGGTCACACTGCTGGTCGAATGGCCCGAAGGCGCCGAGGCGCCCACCGACTACTGGCTGTCCAACCTGCCCGACACGCTCTCCCTCGCCGAACTGGTCCGCCTGGCGAAGATCCGCTGGCGCATCGAGCACGACTACCGCGAACTCAAGCACGGCCTCGGCCTGGACCACTTCGAGGGCCGCTCCTGGACCGGCTGGCACCACCACGTCTCCCTGGTCACCGCCGCCCACGCGTTCCTCACCGAACAGCGTCTGGCCCCAAAAGCCGGTACAGCGGACTCACCCTCTACCAGACCCTCGACGCCATCCAGGACCTGCTGAACTGCTGGAGCGGCACCTGCACCACCTGCCACCGCCCCCTGCCCAAAACATCCACCACCAGCCACAACCCAAGAGCCAGAGCAACCTAACGGAGCCCTACTAGTACCCGCGGAGTCGCTGCCGCCGGAAGTGGCAAGCGCATCAAGTGGAACAGCACGCTCGTCCGCGACAGCGGCACCTTCAGGATCTGCAGAAGCCGGGCGCCGCCGCGGCCGGCGAGCAGCACCCCGGCCATCTGCACCAGGTGCTGCAGCAGCGGGCTGCGGCGCTGATAGCGCACCGTCAGCCCCTCCACCTGCTCGGTGAACGTCCGCCGACCACAGCCCGGGCCGTCGCAGAACAGTCGCCGTACCGACAGCCCGATAACGACCGGACGGCCGCCGACAGCAACATCGGCCAGCGTGCGGCTATAGCGACTGTGCACCCGCGCGGAACCGCGGCCGCAGTCCGGACACGCCACCGTCAACTCCCGGGTGCAGGCTGCGATACGGACCACGCCGCCCGCCGCCCACACCCGTTCCACCCGCACCGCATCGAGATGCGGAGACACGATCCGTACGAGGTCATCACACTCGCCGACAATGCCGCGTCCTGTGACGGAGCGTCACCGGCGCACGGTGGCACACCCCAGCTTCACGGAAATCTTGCCAGGGCCACGTTCACTTGTACGCCGACACCGCGCTGCCAGGGGCTGTGCGGATCGGCGAAGTAGACCGGGACGCCGGTCTCGATCGTGAACTGGGCGTGCGCCGACAACTCCTTGCCCCGGTCCCAGGTCAGTGATCGCCATAGTTGCTCGGGCAGGGTGCCGATCGTCGCCGCAAGCGCATCCTTCATCGTCACCGCGCCGTAACCGGCCAGCGGCGGCCCGTTCTTGGTACGGGGAACGACGCCGTAGCCGTCCTGGCGGGGCAGGTGGACAAGCACCGTGTACCGGGTCGTGCGATCGACCAGCGTGCCAATCGCCGATCGCTCAAGTCCGATCAGGAGGTCGCCCTCCCAGTGTCCCGGTACGGCGCGGTCGTCGGCTTCGGCCGGCCGTTCGCTGATCAACACCTCGGGCGTGACGTGGGCCCACGCCTTCCGCTTGGACCGGGCACGAGGCACCCGCAGGGCTCTGCCGGTGCGCAGGCAGGCAACGAGCTCACGCTTGAGCGCTCCACGGCCTTCGACGAACAGGGCCTGGTAGATCGCCTCATGGCTGATCCGCATGGACTCATCATCGGGGAAGTCGACCTTCAGCCGGTTAGCGATCTGCTCCGGACTCCACGCCATGACCCATTGGCGGTCGCCGCGGTGCGGCTTGTTCCTCCCCTTCCACCGCGGGCTCTCCGGACCCAGGACCGTCCCGTCCGGGCGGCTGACCTGGCCGGACAGCCTTGCCTGCACGTAGTCCCGCAGCCGGTCGTTCGCGGCCAGCTTCGCTGTCTTCGGGCGCCGGGCCACGAGGTCGGCCTTCCACTGCGCGACCGAAGCCCGGTAGTCCAGCCGACCGCCACGGGTCGCGGCGTTGCGCCGCAGCTCCCGGGATACCGTCGATGGATCGCGGCCGAGACGTCGCGCGGTCTCCCGGACTCCGATGCCCTGCGCTTTGAGGATCGAGATCTCTTCACGCTCGTGAAAGGACAGGTACCGGCCGGACTGCGGAGCAAGATCCATTGGTGGCATGCCGCCACCGTGACAGAACCACCTGCAACCCGCCGCCTGGGATACGCCGACCGCAGCTGCCGCCTCCTCGGCGAGGCCGTCCCAGTGGGTCTCGTCCACGATGCGGGCGCCTCGGCCGACTGCCCTCGGATGGACGGCGAGCATCGTCTGACCGTCCCGGTCGGCGATGGTGGAGTGCAGTGTGACCTGGGACTTCGTCGCCCGGACCTCGACCAGCTGGCGAGGGCGGATCTTGCGGGCGGGGACCGAGTAGAGGTTCGCGTCGAAGGCGACCAGGCAGTCTTTGCCGACATGCCGCAGATGCCGCTGCGTGACCAGATACGGAGTTGTCGGCAGCGGCCGTAGAGCCGTGTGATCGCGCACGGCCCGGTGCCCGATGACCTCGCCGTGGGTGCCATGGACCTTCGCTCGCCGCAGTGGCACCCAGGCGGCGAAGGCCGCGTTGATCTCCTCGATGGAGGAAAAAGCCCGCCCGGCGAGCACATGGTCCCGGACGATGCCGACCTGGCGCTCGACCCGTCCTTTGCCCTGGGGCCGGTAGGCGGCCAGCACGTCGACGTCGAAGTCGTAATGCCCCGCGAAGGCGACCGCTTCCGGGTGCAGCGGGACCGCCTCACCGGGAGCAACGTGCCGGCGCACGACCGTCTTGGTGCGGTCGTAGACGATGCTCATCGGCACCCCGCCGAAGTGCGCGAACGCCAGCCGGTGACAGTCGAAGAACGTCGCCAGATCCTGGCCGGTGGTGAAGCAGCAGAACGGATCACGCGAATAGGCCCCGGTCCTGAACGCCTGGGCAGCCGAGGGGATCACGGACCTCCGGGAGATCACCAGCAGCCACATCACCGCCGTCCTCGATGGGACCGAAGCCGCCCGCCGGCATTCGGTCCACCCCCCGCTCCGGTCGCTCTTTCGCGCGCTGCGCCGCGAACGCAAGATCTTCCGCGACCCCGCCCGCCACATCACCCTGACCACCGCTCCACGGCTCCCGGCCCCGCTGCCGAGCGACACCCTCAAGGGTCTCCTGACCCGCGTCGAGGACGCCCGAAGCCAGCTGATCATCGCCCTCGTGGCCATCCACGCCCTCACGCACGAAGACCTGCCGCGCCTGCTCCTGGACGACCTCGACCGAGCCCGGGGACGACTGCGCGTCCGCCGCCCCGGACGCGCCGACCACTACATCTACCTCGAAGAGATCACCACCGCCCTGGCCACCGCCTGGCTGCGGCAGCCCCATCACAGCTGGCCACGGACCACGAACCCGCACCTCCTCGTGAGCCGCATCTCTGCCACCGATCCCACCAAGCCGATGCTCAGCACCGAGGTCACCAAGACCGTGTTCGAACGCGCCGGCCTCCCCGCGCGCCGACTGCGCGAGGACCGCATCTACGACGAAGCCCGCCATACAGCCGACCCGGTCCACCTGATGCGGCTGTTCGGCCTGGGCAAGGCCACAGCCATGAAGTACGTCACGGCCACCCACCCAGACAAGCGCCCGGACCCGATCGCCCCTTGAACGGTGAGGCGGACGGCCCCACCCCGTCAGTGCGCGCTTGGCCGGCGGCCTGAGGATGGTGGCTGCCGCAGGCGGCCGTGGGCGCTGTGCCGAAGCGCGATAGTTGTCACCAGCCGCCCTGGCGGATCTTGACGCGCTGGGCTGTCCGCTGCCGGACACGGCGGCAAGGGTTCGCAGTCGCGGACGGTGCTGAGCTGGTAGGCCGCGCTCGCGCAGGGAGCGCAGGAACTGAGTCCAGAACACCTGGGTCTCGCTGTCGCCGACCATCATTCCCAGCACCTCGCGGCCGCCGTCCTCGGTGATCCCGGTGGCGATCACCACCGCCCGCGACACGATCTGGTGCTCGACACGGGCTATGCAGCAGGTCGCGTCCAGGTACACGTACGGGAACCGGACATGCTTCAAATGGCGGCTGCGGAATGCAGTGAGCTGACAGTCCAGGTCCTGGCAGACCCGCGAGACCTCGCTCTTGGAACATCAGTCCTTGGCGTTCACCCGCCCGCCGTCGAACTCCATAGGAGCGGTCACCGGTGGGTGGATCGAAGGGGGCGCCGCCACTCCATGCCCAACCGGCGATCTCCAAAATGGATACGGTGTTGCTGTTATGGTTCTAGCCGAGGAGGTGGGCGTTCAGTGGCACCAGCTGGTCCTATGCGAGCGGCCACGGCATCGGCTCGGGGCCCGGGGCGTCCGCCCGTGCCGCTGGAGCGCATCGTCTCCACCGCACTGCAGATCGTGGACGATGAAGGGGCCGACGCTCTCTCGATGCGGACGCTGGCCCAGCGCCTGGGCTCGGGCACGGCGACGCTGTACCGGCATTTCGACAACCGGGCAGCGCTGGTCGCCCATGTCGTGGACCGCATGTTCGGCGCCGTGGAACTGAATGGCGACGAACTCCTCGCGATGGGCTGGCAGCAAGCGCTGCGGACGGTCGCGCATACCATGTTCGAGGCACTGGCCCGGCACCGGAACGCGGCGCGCCTGCTGGTCGAAGAGATACCCCTGGGGCCGAACGCCATGGCGCTGCGGGAGCACTGTGTCGCGGCGCTGCTCGACAGCGGCTTCCCGCCGCGACTGGCCGCGCACGCGTTTGCCACCCTCTCCCGCTACGTCCTCGGATTCGCCATACAGGTCAACGGTCATGGCGGCGGCGGGCAACTCGCGGACGCACAAGTGTCCGCCGTCTTCCAGAGTGTCGATCCAGCCTTGTTCCCGGCCACGGTTACCGTCGCCGGGTCGATGCCCGTTCCGATCGAGGACGAGTTCTCCTTCGGACTCGAACTCCTTCTCAGCGGGCTCGCCCACCTGCGCGACGACGCCTGACCAGCCAGGACGATGCGAACCTGAGCCGCCCGCCTACGGGGTCATCTCGGCCGGCATGGAGCGTCGCCACAGTTGCTGGTGCTAGAGCGCGTGATCTCGTGTGGTCGGCGGCTCGTCAGCGGAAGGCGAAGTGCTCGGCGTGGAGATGCTGGCGGGGGACGCCCTGGCGGTGGAGGCCGCGGGTGAGGTTTTCGATCATTGAGGCGGGGCCGCAGAGGAAGACGTGCGTGTCGGGGGTGATCGGTCCGGCCTCGGCCTGGATTCTTTCGGCGGTCAGACGGCCGTGGCTGCGGCTGAACGTCGGGTGGAGCCGGAACTCGGGGCGGTGTGCTGCCGCTGCGGTGAGTTCCGAGAGGAACGGTGCGTCTTCGGCGGTGGCGGCGCAGTAGAAGAGGTCGGTTTGGGCCGGCTCCGCACCGGGGTGGGTGAGCCAGCCGAGGAAGGGCGCGATACCGATGCCGCCCGCGATCCATATCTGCCGGGGTCCGCCGAGGGTGTGGTCGAACATGCCGTAAGGACCCTTGAGGGTTGCGGGGTGTCCTTCGCTCACGTCCGTGTAGAGGCCGCGTGTACCGCGGCCCAGGGCCCGGATGGTGAGGCGTACCGAGCCGTCGGCCTGCGTTCCGGCGACGCTGAAGGGGTGTTCGTGCCAGCCGCCGACCCGCAGGTAGACGAACTGGCCTCCGGTCACGGGAAGCGCCGTCTTGCCGGTGGGCGTGAGGGTGAGGTCGAGGATGTCGGGTGTCGGCCGCTCGACGCGGTGGATGGTGTAGTCCGCCCGGGGTTCCCTGTGCCGTAGCACCAGTTCGTCGTAGGCGTAGGCGGTCATGCCGACGGTGGCCATGGTGACGTAGATCGCCAGGAGGGGCGTGGATCCGTTGATGATGAGATCGAGGAACCAGCCGTGCAACAGCGCCGACAGGAGCAGCAGGCCGGTGAGGCGGTGCAGGAACAGCCAGCGCTCGTAGGGCAGTCGGAGGATGCGGCCGACCTGGCCGAGTGAGATGAGGACGAGCAGCAGCAGGCCGATGGCGGAGACGGCACCGAGGAGATGGCCCATCCCTACCGACGCGGTCCGGTGGGCGTAGCCGTACTGGCTCCCGTCGAAACCGGAGAAAAAGTGGAGGAGCAGGTGGGGGGTGAGCAGGAGTATGGACCATACGGCGTACCGCTTGTGCTGGCGGTACATGCGGTCCAGGCCGCCGAACCACTGCTCCAGCCACATCAGGCGGGTGGCCAGCACCAGGGTGCAGGACATCAGGTAGGCGGACAGGACGCCGGCGAACTCGCCGACGAAATAGACAGCGCTGAGGCCCTCGGGCCTGAGCCAGTCCCAGGCCAGGTAGAGCATGACCGCTCCGGTCGTGACCGACAGGGGTCCGACGTGGCGCTTCTTCAGGCGCGGGTCCAGGGGGGCGCGCGCGATCCGGACAGCGTAGATCGCTATCACGATCAGGACGGGCATCGTCTACCCCCCGGGGGTCGGCACTGTGGACGGAGGGGCGCTGGTGAAGTCGGGCGGACCGTTCGGTCGCGGCTTGAGCGCCATCAGGCCCAGGTGGCCGCGGTTCCTGCCACTCTAATACTGGCTACACTGTAGCCGTTTATCTGCTTTCAGGGCGACTGCTGGCGCTGCCCATCCGTGGAGGCGTGGACTCGATCGGCAGCGCTTCAGGCGAACAAGGCCGCGAGGTATGACGCGACAAGCACCGCGCACACGGCGGCGGGCACGAGTTTGGCAACCGGGTCGCCCTGGCGCAGGTGCACGACCACAGCTCCGGCAAGCAGCAGGAGAAGCCCGGCCCCCGCGAGGCCGCCGAGCGGCGGCACGGCGAGGCCGAGCACCACGCCGGCGACTCCTGCCAGTTGCAGCACGCCGATGCGGCGGTAAGCGGCGACGGAGAAGCCGGTCTCGGCGGCCAGCTCACGTGCCTTCGGCAATGCGAGTGTGTTGAGCACTCCGCTTGCCCCGAAGATCAGGGCGATGAGGCAGGCGAGGGTGATGGTCAGGATCATGAGGGTACTTCCAGGGTGTCGGCGTCGTGGCGGCGTTACGAGGCTGTTATGGGATGGGTCGGGCACGGTCGAGTTGCCGCCGGGCGCATCGCTCGGCGACCAGACGGGCGATTTGGTCGATCAGGTCGGGGCTTGTCGCCGACCGTCCATTCCTGCGCGCAGCGTGCCCCGCCCCCGGCCCGGAGCCGGGGAGTTCCTCCTGCTCGCTGGCCGTGACGTCGGCTCCGCCCCGCAGATCGCGCTCGGGATGGTGCTCCAGGGCGTCGCGCAACAGCCGTCCAGCGCGGGCTGGCTGATGACGATGCGCTCGGAGAAGTCGACGACCTCGGCGTCCGGCCGGTGCGGCGTCATCGTGATGACGTGCGCCCCGCGCAGCAGGGTGCGGCTCATGCAAGGGGGTAGGTGTGGCTCGGCTGGGACATGGTGCGGGTCTTTGCCTGCGGCGCCATTGCCCGCACGGCCGCTTGTGTGGTGGTGAGGAAATCCCGAGTGGCGATGTGCCCGAGGTAGCCGTCGGGACGGATCAGCAGCAGTGTGTCGCCAGTCAGGCCGTAGGCACTCTGCAGCGTGTTCTTGGGGTCGGAGAAGGCGCGGCCGCCGCCCGCGGCCGATCCGACGGTCAGCCGCTTCAACTGGGCGCCCGTCGTCGGCCAGTCGAGGAGTTCGAGGTCCCGGGCGGCGCCGGGGCCGTAGGCGATGGCGGTGAAGTGCGGTCCCTGGAAGAGGTTGAACAGGCGGGTCTCGGCGCCGTCGGCGCCGAGCAGTTGGGCGTCCGGGGCGCGGTCACCCACGTGCAGCGTGCCGGTGCGCATGCCGTCGGGGGCGAGCGGGCCGCCGTAGTAGGTCAGGGAGAGCTGCTGCTCGTCCTTGCCGCGCTTCATGCTGGAGGGGTCGAGCTTGGCGATGCCGCCCCACTTCTCCGTAGACAGGCCCAGGACCCCGGCGGCGATCGGCTGCCGCTCGGCCTCGTAGGTCTCCAGCAAAGCCGGGTCGGCTCCGGCGAGGACCTGGCCGAGCTTCCAGCCGAGGTTGTAGCCGTCCTGCATACCGGTGTTCAGACCCTGGGCACCGGCCGGCGTGTGGACGTGCGCGGCGTCGCCGACGAGGAAGACACGTCCGCGGCCGTAGTGCTCCGCGAGACGGATGTTGGGCCGGAACACGGACTTCCAGTGGATCTCGTGCAGCTGGATGTGCCGGTTGCGGGTGTGGGAGTGGATCCGGTCGATGATGGCGCCGATCTCCTGGGGCGGCTTCTCGTCGGGCGTGAGCCGGATCATCCACTGGAACATGTCGCTGTCGGGGATGGGGCAGGCGCCGATGAGCTTGCCGCCGAGGCCGGGCCACATGTGCCACCGGTTGCGGGCCAGGCCACTGACCGAGGCGTCCACGATCAGCACGCGGTCGGACTCGTCCGTCGTCCCCACGAAACCGATGTCGAGCTGCTTGCGCACCGCACTGGAGCCGCCGTCGGCCCCCACGGCGTAGCGGGCGACGATCTCCTCGACCCCGTCCGCGCCCACCACCTTGGCGACCACCGTGTCCTCGTCCTGCGTCAGCTCGGTCAGCTCCTTGCCGAACTCGACCTCGCGGCCGAGCTCACTGAGCCGGGCGTGCAGGGCGCGGTCCGTGCGGAACTGCGGGATCAGCCAGGTGTTCGGGTACGGGACGTCCGGGGTTGCCTCTTTGTGGGGGAACATCTTCCACGGCACACCGATGGGTCCTGCATGGAGCCCGAGCTTGGGATAGGTGTCTCCGCCGGCCAGCACGTCGTCGAGAGCGCCGAGGTCTTCGAGGACTTCGAGGCTGCGGGGCTGGATGCCCTTGGCGCGCGAGCCGTCGAAAGCGTGGGGGGACCTGTCGACGATCCGGACGTCGAGGCCGCGGCGTACGAGGTCGATCGCCAAGGCGGAGCCCGAGGGGCCGGCACCGATGATCAGTACGTCGATGGCCTGCGGGTTGTTCATGAGTCGAGCCTTTCGGTGCGTGCGGACACGAACGGGACGAGCTGATCGGCGACGTCGCGAGGCCGTTCATAGGGGGCCATATGCCCGCATTTGTTAATTACGTGATGTTTCTGGGGCTTCAGCAGAGCGCGCGCTGTGTCGAACTGCGTCAGCGGCGTGACGTCGTCCTCGTCGCCCCACAGCAGCAGCGTCGGAATACCCAGGGCCCCCGTCCGCCGGAAGAGGTCGTCACGGCCGGTGAAAGGCAGGTGCTGCAGCGTGTCGAAGACCGCGTACAGCGAGCCCTCGAAGCGGAAGGCGTCGAGGACCATCTCGGTCAGTTTCCCGCCGAGCTCGGGGTCGCGGACGTTGTGCCCCAGGTGTCCTTGAAGTATCTGTCGGCCGCGCCGCCGGGCGATGAGGTCGGCCAGCCAGTCGTTGCGCAGCAGTCGGTGGGGGGAGGTCAGCTGAGGTTTCGCAAGACCGGCAGGGCCCACAATGGTGAGCGTGGACAGCGATGAGCGGTACTGGGCGGCGTACGTCATGCTGACCAGCGCGCCCATGGAGGTGCCGACCAGGTGCAGGGGCCGCGCCGTCAGGCCGAGCCGGTCCGTCAGTTCGGCCAGCTGTCGCGTGAACAGCGTCTCGTCGTATCGCGCCTGTACCCGGTCGGAGTAGCCGCGGCCGTAGGCGCTGCAGGTCAGCGTGCGCAGCCCGCGGGCGTGCAGCTCGCTGACGAGGCCGTCCCAGTAGAACAGCGGGATGGTCAGACCGCCCGCCATCAGGACCACTTCTCCGTCCTCGGGCCCCGTCAACTCGTAGTGGGTGACGCCGTCGGACAGCTCGATGAAACTGCCGCGCAGCGCCTTGCGCGAGTCGGCGGTGAGCTTGCGGTCCTCGACCGAGGCGACGAAGTACTTCATGGAACGGGCCTCCTTGCCCTCAGTTCGCGGGTGTGTCGGCGCAGGAGCCGAGGAACGTCGCGATCGCGTCCGCGACCCACTCCGGTTCCTCCTCCGGCAGCAGATGTCCGCCGTGGGGGTGGACGAGCTCCTGGGCGCCGGGGATGTCGCGGGCGAAGTGCTGGCCGTCGATGCTCGCGCTGCGCAGCACCAGCGTGGGCACCGTGATGCGGGGGATCTGCGCGCTGCGGTCCGGCTGGTCGGTGTTGCAGAAGTCGACGAAGGCCGAGCGGTTACCGGGGCGGCTCATGAGCTGATGGGCGCGGTCCACCATGGCGTCGTCCACGATCTGCGAAGACGGCCCGACGCTCTCGCGCAGGCTGCGCTCGATGGCTCCGCGCGGCATCACCCGCCTCAGCAGGGGCCGCACCAGCGGGTTGCGGGTCAGGCGCATTCCCGCGGGCACCGTCTTCTCCGGGTAGCCGGTGGCATTGACCAGTACCAGGCCGGTCAGCCGCTCCGGATGATCCAGCGCAACGTTCCAGGCGATGTTGCCGCCCAGGGAATTACCGGCCAACGCGTAGCACGGCACGCCCAGCGCCTCCAGGAAGCCCGTCACCGTCGCGGCGTACGCCGGAACGCGGTAGTCGCGGTCCGGGCGCGGGCCCGTCAGCCCGAACGCCGGCAGGTCGGAACGGATGACATCGAACGACTCCGACAGCAGATCCGTCGCGCGGTCGAAGTGCTGCAGGGACGAGGCACTGCCGTGCAGCAGCACGAGAGCCGGGCCATGCCCAGCACGCTTGTAGTGGATCCGCAGGCCGTCCACCACGACGAACCGGGAGTCGGGCTGGGGTTCAGACCAGGTACTCATAATGGATACACTGTTACCGATAAGGTGGACGTGTCAAGCGGAAGCCGTTGTCGCGGGCGCGGCGCTCTGCCTCGGCCGACTCCTGCGCGACAGCCCTGAACGCGACGACGCCGAAGTGGCCGACCAGGTCGCCGAGGATCTGCTGCGGATGTTCGGCCTTCCCGGCAACGAGGCCCACGAGATCTGCCGGCAGCCACTGCCCGACCTGGAGACCGCGGCCGACCGGCAAGGCGCCACCGCTTGAAGCCGAGAACCGCGACCATCCGAACGAAAGGTGCGCAGTACATGACACTCCGACGCGTCCTCAGCGGACTGAGCGCCGCAGCAACCCTCGGCGCTGCTGCGGCGATCAGCACACGTCGCCGCGCTCTGGCGGCAGTCCCCCACGAGCTGCGGCACCCAGTGCTCTTCCTTCCGCTGAACTTCGGCAACCCGGTCACTCTGGCCATCGCTCGCCGCCTCGTGCCCTTGGTGGGAGCCGCCACCAGGCCCGGCGTCCGCGTCGAGCGGCGCACGCTGCCGGCCACGACCGACGACCTCCCCGTCGGGGTGCTCACCTACCAGGCATCAGGCCAAGCGCCGCGCGCAGCGCTGCTTTGGATCCACGGCGGAGGAACCGTCATGGGTGCCGCTCGGCAGGAGAACACCTGGTGCAGCCGCGTTGCCGACGAACTCGGCGCTCTGGTCGTCAGCGTCGACTACCGCCTCGCACCCGAAAATCCGTACCCCGCAGCTTTGGACGATTGCTTCAGGACGCTCCGCTGGCTTCACGCCAACGCCGCCGCCCTCGGCGTCGATCCCGCCCGCATCGCCGTCGGCGGCGAAAGCGCCGGAGGCGGACTCGCCGCCGCCGTAGTCCAGCGCGCCCACGATTCAGGAGTGCCGGTCCGGTTCCAACTCCTCCTCTACCCCATGCTCGACGACCGCACGGCTCTACGCGTCGACCCTCCCAACAGCGCCATCTATACGTGGACCCCGGACTCCAACCGCTTCGCCTGGACCTCCTACCTCGGCCGCCCGCCACAGGACCGCGACGATCGCCCCTATATTGCGGCGGCAAGGCGTAGGAACCTCGACGGGCTGCCGCCCGCGTGGATCGGTGTGGGCGACATCGACCTGTTCCACGACGAAGATGTTGACTACGCCCGACGCCTGAGCGAGGCCGGCGTCGCCTGCGAGCTGCGGCTCGAATCAGGTATGTACCACGGTGCTGATGCCTTGCTCGACGGCAAAGCACCTTCAATGACCGCTTTCCGCACTGCCGCCCTCGACGCTCTGCGAACTGCCCTGGCAAAGCCCTGACCGCCCCGGACATGCCAAACCAGCCTCGGCGACCAGGCCAGCTCGGTCAGTCGCGAGCAGGAAGGGCGCGGCCAACGCCTTCTCGGCACCCCGTGCGCTCGAACACGCGCGCCGTCGAACCAGTCATCGCATGCCGCTCGAAGCTGATCTTCGACGAACAGCAGGTGACAGAAAGGCTGAGCACTGGCCACAGGTGACAAGTAGCGTGCCCTGATGGTGACAACCATCGTGCTTGAGGTCCAGCGGTCACGTCCGCTGGAGTGGTGTATTGACGGCCACTCGGTGATCTCGTTTTGAGGCTATGCGGTGAGTTCGGTGGGCAGTTCGGTCTCGTCGGTTTCTGACTCGATCGGGTGGAGGCGGGCCTTGGCGAGGAGCTCGCGGCCCATGTAGCGGCGGGCCTCGGTCCACTCGTCGTTCTGCTCGGCCAGCACCGCGCCGACCAGGCGGATCAGGGCGGTGCGGTCGGGGAAGATGCCGACCACGTCGGTGCGGCGGCGGATCTCCTTGTTCAGGCGTTCTTGTGGGTTGTTGGACCAGATCTGCCGCCAGATCTCACGTGGGAACGCGGTGAACGCCAGCAGGTCGTGCTGAGCGGCAACCAAGTGGGCGGCGGCCTTGGGAAACTTGGCCTCCAGGGCGTCCAGCACGTGGCGCATCTGGGCCTGGACGGCGTCGGTGTCGGGCTGTTCGAAGACGGTCCGCAGCAGCGTGGCCACCCACGGCTGGGCGGACTTGGGGACCTGGCTCAGCAAATTTCGGGCGTAATGCGTGCGGCATCGCTGCCAGGATGCTCCGGGCAGGACGGCGCCGATCGCGGCGACCAGACCGGTGTGGGCGTCGGAGACGACGAGCTGGACACCTTTCAGGCCGCGGGCGGTCAGGGAGCGCAGGAAGGCGAGCCAGCCGGCGCCGTCCTCGGCGGTGGCAACGTCGATGCCGAGGATCTCGCGGTGCCCGTCGGCGTTGACCCCGACCGCGATCAGCGCGTGGACGTTGATGATACGGCCGCCCTCGCGGACCTTCTGGGTCAGGGCGTCCACCCGGACGAACGCGTAAGGGCCTTGGTCCAGGGGCCGGTTGCGGAACTCGGCGACCCGCTCGTCCAGGTGCTTGGCCATCGCGCTGACCTGGGACTTCGACAGCTGGGTGACGCCGAGGGATTCGGCGAGTTTCTCGACTCTGCGAGTGGAGACGCCGAGCAGGTAGGCGGTGGCGACCACCGAGATGAGGGCCTGTTCGGCCCGTCGGCGTCGTTCCAGGAGCCAGTGCGGGAAGTAGCTGCCCTGGCGCAGCTTGGGGACGGCGAGTTCGACGGTGCCGGCGCGGGTGTCCCACTCGCGTGGGCGGTAGCCGTTGCGGTGGTTGACGCGTTCGTCGCTGACCTGCCCGTATTCGGCGTTGCAGAGGGCGTCGGCCTCCGCGGACATGAGCGCGTCGGCGAACGTCTTGACCATCGCGCGCAGCAGGTCGGGACTCGCCGCGGCGAGGTTGTCTTCCGCGAGGGCATGCAGGGGCAGACTGTCGGGTGCGGTCATCGTGCTGATCTCCTTCGAGGCTTCGACACTTCGAAGATCAGCCGGTGGCCGTTCATCTATGCGGGCCTCATCCCGACGCCGGAGCAAACCCCCGGATCAGGTCGAACCCGTACACCACTTCCCTGGACGCAACCGGTAGGTGAAGACCAGGGGAGGGTGCGATGGCCGTCGCTGTCAGTGTGCTCGGGGCGGGGCAGGCCGCCAGGGCAAGGCCAACCTGATGCGCTTCCGCCGGGGTTGGTACGACTGTCTGTCCCGACGGGCGGATGCGTTGTTCGAGCTGACCGACGCCCTGCCGGCAGCCGGTCCGGTCATTTCCCTGCCCTACCTGTCGCTCGACGGGCTGCACCGGCGTGGTCACGGCAGCACCTATGCGGCCCTGGCCGACGGCTGCGTGGATGCCGAAGCGGCACGTGCGCTGTTGGCCGGCTCGCTGCCCCGCGTCATGTCCGGTCTTCGGGGTGGACGTGAGCGTGTGGGTCCGCAGCGACGCGGAGTGCTCACCCGGACGCGGCTACTACTACCACCCCTCCAGGCACTCGGCGGGACAGCCGATCGTGGCTGGCTGGGCTTACTCCTGGCTCGTCGGCCTGGAGTTGAAGACGAACTCGTGGACCGCTCCGGTCGATGCCAGGCGCCTGGTCCCGGGCGAGAACCCGAACACGGTCGCCGCCCGCCAGATCCGCGGCCTGCTGCAACAGAGTCCTGAACTGTGCCTGCAGGCACCGCTGTTCGTGTTCGACGACGGCTATGACTCCGTCCGTCCGGCCCTCGAGCTCACCGCCGTTCCGGCCCAGATCCTTGTCCGGGTCCGGTCCGACCGGTCCTTCTACGCCGACCCGCCGCCCCGGCGCAGGACGGCTGCCGGACGGCCGCGCCGCCACGGCGCGAAATTCGCCTGCCCCGACCCCACCACCTGGCCGGCCCCCGGACGCCGTCCACACGTGCACGGACGAGCAGTACGGAGCAGTGACCGTGCAGATGTGGCACCGCCTGCACGCCAAGACCCAGCAGCACGACGGCCACGGCAGCCGCGGCCCCGCCCCATCATCCCCGGCACCCTGGTCCGGCTCACCGTCGACCGGCTGCCCGGCCGGAACCGAGCACCGAAGACCTTGTGGCTGTGGTGGACAGAACCACCCGGCCATACCCCCGATCCGGACCTGCTCTGGCGGGCCTACACCCGCCGCTTCGACGTCGAACACACCTTCCGCTTCGCCCGCCAGACTCTGAACTGGACCCTGCCCCGGCCCCGCACCCCTGAGCAGGCCGACAGGTGGACCTGGCTGGTCATCGCCGCCTACACCCAACTTCGCCTCGCCCGAACCCTGGTGGCCGACCACCGACTGCCCTGGGAGAAACCACTGCCGCCAGCTCGGCTCACACCCGGCCGTGTCCGCCGACGATTTCGTCACGTTCAAGCAGTAGTGGGAACACCAGCCAACCCGCCACAACCCTGCGGACGCTCCGCAGGCCGTCCACCGGCGAGGGCCCGCACCCCGCCACCCCGCAGTCAAAACAGCCGCAAGACCCGCGACTCACCCCCCGCAGGGATAAAAGCGAAGCTTAGACACTCCCGCCGACGGGACGCGCGCTCGTGGTTGGCAGAGCGGAATAAATCCAGGCCGAGAGGTGGTTGCCGGGTCGAAGCATTCAGCCTGCAACGTTCCATGGAGCCACCGTGATACGCATCGAGGTCACCCAGCCTGTCAATGACTCAACTCAGCCAGATCAACACCGTCTTGACCGCGACGGGCTGTGGGCCGGTCTGCTCAGCAAAGCCGAGAACGCCGTCCCATTCGTCGCTGGCATGACGGAGTGCACTGTGCTGGAACGCACGGACGAGAGCCTGGTACGCGAGGTGGTCGTGCGTGGTGAGCGAATCCGTGAGGATGTCGCCTTCCAGCAAGGGCAGCGTGTCAGTTTTCACCGTGAGGATGACCGCGCCACCTGGATGATCCACAACGAGATCGGTGAGGACGAATCCGGCGCCCTCACCCTGACCTTCGCCAGCGAGATTCTGTTCCATGGCCAGGGTGCCGAAGTGGAACAGGACAGCGAGGCCATCGCGGGCATGCGCGCGAGCACGCTCCAGACCGTACGGAACACCCTGGACGTCATCCGGCGTTCGGCAGCAGCTGGTTCCACGGGAGCAGCCGCATAAACGTAGTTCCATGCTTCACGGGTGGGTCGGTCAGGTCTGTGGCCAGCGTGGATGGGTCACTTCGATGCCGAGGAGGTCGAGTAGATGGACCTGGACGCCGCGGGTGATTACCACGGTTGGCGGGTCGGTGGCAGTGCCGGTCCCGCAGCCAGAGTTCACCGAGGTGGCAGAGGATCATCCGGCCGGTCGGCCGTGCACGCCGGTTGTCGGGATACAGCCCGGGCATGGTCTGGTCATGGCTCAGCGCGCGCCGGACCTGGCGCTCGATCAGGCAGAACACCAGCAGGGCCACGCAGATCACCTGGATGAGTGCGGCGACGCGGCCGTTGTGCTGGACGAAGACCGGGGTGACGGCGAGAGGGCCTTTGAAGTCGCTGTTGAACCGCCGACTTGTATGGGGGTAGCGGGACGCGGTCGGGTTGGCCGCTCGTAGCGTGCCGTAGGACGCCGGGCCGGGTGACTCGTGAACCGTCTGCCGCTCTTCGGGGCTGGCTCTCCCGGGGTATGTCGCCGGTCCGGTGTCCGTCCGCGGTCTGACTCAACAGAGGCGTGTCCCGGCCGGTTGGTTCCGGAAGTCGGCGTGTCGGCCGTGGATGCCCTGTCGTCCGACCGTGAGGAACACTGTCCCGTGATACTGCTCGGTGTTGACCCCCACAAGTCCACCCACACCGCCACCGCCGTCGAGCTGGAATCAAACCAGCAGGTCGGGACGATGCGGATCGAGGCGAGCCTGACGGACTACCGGCGGCTGCTGGCCTGGGCCAAGCGGTGGCCGCAGCGGAAGTGGGCGGTGGAGAACGCCAACGGATTGGGCCGGCATCTCGCTCAGTGGCTCATCGCCCGCGGCGAGAGCGTCGTCGACGTGCCTGCCGCGGCGACCAGTCGGGTGCGCGAACTCTCCCGTGGCGGACGGCGCAAGAACGACCAGATCGACGCCGCGGCCGCCGCCACCGTCGCCTGTTTGCAGGGAGACGGACGGGATGTCGAGCCCGAGGACCACACCACGGCGCTGGCTCTCCTGGACGAACGGCGTGTGAACCTGGCCCAGGCCCGGGTCCGCACGGTCAACCAACTCCACGCGCTGCTGCGTGATCTGCTGCCCGGCGGCGCCCCGACCCAGCTGTCCGCGGACTTGGCCGCCAAACTGCTGCGGTCCGTCCGTCCCGCTGGCGACGTCGAGACCGTCCGCAAGGACATCGCCTGGGATCTGGTCGCCGAGATCCGGAAACTGGACAAGCAGCTCACGGACAATGCTGCCCGGATGCAGAGCCTTGTGGAGGCATCGGGCAGCGCACTGATGGACACCCCGGGCATCGGGCCGGTCATGGCCGCCCGGCTGATCGGCCGCACCCGACAGGCTCACCGATTCCCCACCTCGGCGGCGTTCGCGAACTACGCCGGTGCCGCCCCGGTGGAGATCGCCAGCGCGGACAAGGCCCGCCACCGGCTCTCCCGCTCCGGCGACCGTCAGCTCAACTCCGTCCTCCACACCATCGCGGTTGTGCAGATACGCATGCCGAACTCACCCGGACACGCGTACTACCAGCGCAAACTCTCTGAGGGTAAGACGGCGAAGGAAGCGAAGCGGTGCCTGAAACGCCGCCTGGCCGACCACGTGTGGCGCGTCATGATCGCCGACGAGCGAAAAGCCAAGTCCCTCCCTGCCCATGGGACTTGACAAGACACAGAGGCACCCCGGGTTCGGTAGAGATCTCAGGTTGTGGTTGTGACCTGGGGTTTCGTGAGTTCGGTGTAGCCGGGCCAGACGCATCCACACTGCGCACGAGGGCAGCGCGGCCAGGCCGACCACGATCCAGGCGCCGCTGCCGATCCAGCCGGGGGCACCTTGCTGGAGGGCGGCGACCAGGAAGGTGCCGGCGATGATGTACCCGATGCCCTCAAGGACGTAACTGGTCAGCAGGGCGGTGAACCAGCGGTGCGTGCGCGGCCGTTCGGCCGCAGCGGTGGCGGCGGGAGCCGTGGCCGCCGCGCCGCGTGGGACCAGATTCCAAGCGGCGACGGTCAGCAGCACGGTGAGCACGGCGCAGGCGAACCAGGCCGTCTGCCAGGAGCCGGCCTGCTGCACCGCCACCACCATCAGCCCGGACAGGGCGATACCCGCGCCGACCCCGCCGAAGGCCCAGCCGGTCATGTGCGCGGCGAGCCCGGCCAGCATGGCACTCGTAGCGATCATGAAGACGAGGGCGCTGGCCGCGCCCGCGATCAGCCGCAGTGCCCACCAGGCGCCGCTGTCGTGGGTCAGGGGCATCAGAGATAGGGACGCGGCCAGGACCAGCAGTCCGGTACGCAGGGCGGCCGTCGAGCGGAGCAGCGCGGGGGCGGCGATGCCGAGCAGGGCTATGTGGGGCTGGAAGGCGGTGTGGATGACCGGGCGCAGACTCAGGCCGCGCAGGGCGAAGACGGAGGCGATGGTCCAGGCGAGGACGGCGATGCCGGTGGCGACGGTGCGGCCGTCGGCGGGGGAGGCGGACCACACCATGCCGACGCTTGCCGCTCCCCAGAGGCTGTAGGTGATGCGAGCGCCGGTGCTGTGGAAGAAGCCGCCGACCAGGCCGAACAGGCCGACCGCCTGCCAGAAGGCGTAGACGGCGGATCCGCTGACGGCGAGGCCGTCGGTGTGCTGGGCGATGTACGTGCGGATCGGGGTGTCGATCACTGCCCAGAAGCTGTTGGAGGTCTCGACGCCAGCTGGGTCTCCGGGGTCGCGGTGGCGATCCGGTGGGCCACGGCGGAGACGATGTCGTCGGCGGCGTCCAGCATGATGATGAACGCGCACACGCTGGCCAGGCTGAGCGCCGCCTTGATCCAGTTGGCCATCCCGTGCCAGCCCGCGAACCGCGCGTGCCGGACGTCTTCCCATCGCCAAGCCGACGGGTTCGCGGATTCTCGGGGTGGAATCGCGGGGAACCGGAGGGGGACGTGGCGCCCGCTGGCGGAGTAGCCGACGGGTTGGGGTGTGAGACTGGTGAGCTCGCATGTTCAGGTGTCGCGTATTCGCGGCCGAGCCCAGATGGGGCTCGCGCTGATTGATCTGCGCGAGCTCGGCGGCACCCGGCAATCTGCTGGTCGGCGATTGGCATGATGGGCAGCGGCAAGTCTCAGGTGTCTCTAGAGGAGCGACTATGGCGTTCGAGACCGGAGTCGCCGAACGGGACCGGGGCCCTTCGTACGGTGCGGCATCGGGATTACGCGTCCTCCCCCTTCGGTGCTTCGGAGCGCCGCAATCGTGTCGAACCCGGCCGTCAGCAGGAGCGCGGCCGCGATGCCGTGGGAGCCCGCGGCAGCCGCGATCACCCAGAGGAGCAGCGGGACTTCAGTCCGTTCCCGGGCGATTAGCTCAGTGGGAGAGCGCTTTGTTCACGCCGAAGAGCTCACTGGGTCGAACCCAGTATCGCCCATCGGGAAAGAGCCGGTCCGCATGATGCGGACCGGCTCTTTATTGTCGGTCCGCGGCCGGGATACGCTTCCGATCTTCGTGGGGCTGGGGAGGCCCCGTGATGTGGGGGGTGTTTCCTTGAGTGCCGCAAAAGACGAGAGCCCCAGGGACATTTGGACCCTGGCCCGCAGACGCAGGATCAACGACCCGCTCGCGATCACCTTTGTCACGCTGTTGCTCGGCGGTCTCGTCGCGCTCGGCTGGGTGAGCGGGAACGTGGAGCGCGTCAACACCATGTGGGTGGGCGCCGAGGTCGCCGCGGACGGCAGTGTTCGGGTCACCGAGGTCATCGACTACGACTTCGGGTACCCCGACGCGACTCGGCACGGCGTCTACCGCGACGTGCCGGGTCTGTACAGCGACCAGGAGACCGCCAAGGTCGTCGCGACCATGGATGGCCACCGCGTTCCGTGGGAGTTCGACGCGGGCGACTACTACGAGGAGCCGGACGGCCGACGGGAGATCGCCACCCGCGTCAAGGTGGGCGACCCCGACCGCTCCGTCACCGGCGTGCACCGGTACCGCATCGAGTACACGCTCACGGACGTCGTGAAGAACGGCAAACTCGCTTGGGACGCCGTCGGCACGGGATGGCGGGTGGACCGCTCCGACGTCGAGATCCATGTCGTGGCGCCCTACGACCTCACCGGCACGCGCTGCGTGCAGGGCACCAACGGGTCGGAGGACGGATGTACGGCCAAGAAGGCCGCACCCGGCCACCTCGCCGTCACGCTCGACAAGCTCAAGGGGCGTGAGGGCGTCACTCTGTACACCTCCCGTGGGGCGAAGCTGACCGGCGCGAAGCCCGCCCTGCCCGCGCTGCCCTCCGGGAAAGCCGTCGGCGCCGCCGTCCCGCATCCGCTGTGGGTGGGCCTGCTCGCCTTCCTCTTCGCCCTGGCCTGCGCCCTGGTGACGGTTCAACTGCTGCGCTTCCTCGGCCGTGACCGGATCGCCGAGGAGGGCACTGACGGGGCGCCCGGCAGGACCCGGCGTGTGGACCTCGACCGGCGCGCCGCCTCGCTCACCCCGTCCCTCGTGCCCCCCGAGGGATTGACCCCGGCCCAGGGCGGGATCCTCCTCTCCGAAGGCGTAGGGCACCACCACAAGGTGGCCTGGCTGCTGGGCGCGGCCGCCGACGGCCACATCACCGTCGAGGGGACCGACCAGCACCCCACGCTGAGACGCCGGGATCCGGCCGACGCCCCGGCGGACCCGGTCGCGAGAGTCGTCTTCGGCAGCATCTTCTCGGGGCGCGACACCTGCACCCTGGGCTGGTACGACCCGCAGTTCAGGTCGGCCTGGGAGAGTCTCACCCGCGCGCTGGAACAGTGGCAGGCGGACAGCGGCCTGTGGGACGCGGCCGCCGCGCGTCGTTCCCGTCTCGGACGGCCCGTCGGCCTCGCCGCCACCTTGCTCGGCTTTGTCGTCGCAGGGCTCGGAGCCTGGGTCGGCGGCGGCCGGAACGCGGTCGGCTGGCCGATCCTCGCCGTAGGCCTGATCGCCGTGAGTGTCGGCTACGCGCTGCGGCGGCGCTCCTGGGAACTTGAGACCCGCAGCCCTCGCGGCGCCGCCCTCTGGCTCCGGACCGAGGCGTTCCGGCGTTACCTCGCCGACCCGGCCGCGCTCCAGGCGGACGAGCCCCTGGACGAGGAACGGATGGAGCTGTACACGGCCTGGGCGGTGGCCCTGGACGTGGGCCAGGCCTGGGAGAAGGCGATCGCCGACTCGACCACCGTCCCCGAACACCGGTCGGCCGTGACCTCCCGGATTGCCCCGGCCCTGGCCGTGGGCCTGCTCCTCCACACCGCGCGCGCCAGCACCGCCCCGGCGTCCAGCAGCGGCGGTGGCGGAGGAGGTGGAGGCGGTGGTGGTGGTGACGTCGGCGGTGGCTCCGGGGGCGGCGGCGGCGGCTCCTGGTGACGTCACCCGTGTAACGAAGGCGCCCGCCTTCGCAGTGCTCGGCGCGAACTCCCGCTTTGGCCTGGTGATGGCCGCAGGCTTCGCCGCCGGCGCGGTGCTGGGCGTGCTGCTCCTGGGCGTGTTCTCGGACCTGGTCCTTTTATCCCCGTGCTGGCAGTGATCCTGCTCGCCTCGGCGGTCAAGTTCGCCCGTCACGACTGACGGGGGCATGGCCGCCGCTCAGCGGGGGCTTGATCAATCTCAGCGTGGAGGCCGCCGGGTGGATCCAGCCCGTCGACACCTTGCGAGCAGCCGGTCGGCCGGTATCGCACCGTCACCGTGGCGCTATTCAAGCTCGCGGAGGTCCGAGCGCTGCAGGATCAACCTCAAGGACGCGCGAGGCTCAGCGGAACCAGCGTGAATATCTGCGTTTCACCGTCTGTGGTCACCGGGGGCATATCGGCTCCAGGTTCCGCCGGCTTCGGTAACGGGCCGTGCGGGCAGTCTGTCGGTCCCATTTGGGTCACCGGTCAGCACGGAACAGCGATAGGTGCGGGTAGAACCTGGGGGGCCAGGAGTTCCTGGACGCGATGGCGCGGCGCAAGCAGGTCGATCCGACGATGGCGTTGCTGGAGACCGCGATCAAGGCGACGGCGAAGGGCGGCATCGGCAAGCTGCGCCAGCGCAGCCGGGGCCAGGTGCCGTACTACGAGGAGTACCCGGCGCTGAAGCGGGAGACGTGGCGCCCCGACATCCGGGCCGCCGTGCTCGCGAACCAGCGCGTGGGCCTGCACCGCAAGCTGATGAAGACGGCGGCCGCCGCCGACCTCTACCCGACCTCCATCGGCACCGACGCGATCGTCTACCCCTCGCCCGGCCCGTCCCCGCTGGACATCCTGCCGCTCACCAACGAAGGCAAGCCCGTGCCGGGCACGTTCCGGCTCGGTGTCTCGCTGATCCGTTCCGCCGTACGCAACGCCGACGACACCACCGATGACCGCTGGAGTGAGCGCGACTGGCAGCAGGCTGCGCAGCGCGCCTTCACCGCCCTTGGCGAACAGCACCGCAACTCCCCCGGCTCGGTAGGCTGCTGCTGGTTGCCTGCCTGCGCCAGGGCCTGCGCCTGGCCCGCGACCACCGACTGGACCTCGGCTGGCTCATCCCGGCGGCCTGGACCTGCGTCAGCGACTCCGTGTGGGAACCCCCTCGCCCCACCCGACACCGACAGCACGGGACTGGACACGGCCGCCGACGCCCTGGTCGAACTCCTCAGCGCGCTCGCCCGCCGTCAGCACCAGCACCGCTCGCGCACCGTCGCCCGCCTCACCACAGTCATCAACAGCCGCCTGCTCCCTGACGACCTGCAGCACATGGCTCTGTACTACCGGGCCAAGGCCCACCGCGATCTTGGGGACAGCCCGGCCTCCCGCGCGGGCATGCAGGCCGTCGCCGACAGCCAGGGCCGCCTCGCCCCCGCCGCCCGACGCGGACTTGCCCATCTCGCCCGCATGGCCGGCGACTTCCCCACCGCCCTCACCACCGCCCACACCCTGGGCTGGGAAGGCCGCCACCACCGCGTCCAAGGCGACACCTGGTGGCCCCACGGCGACATGGACCGCGCCGCCGCCGCGTACGCCGCCGCACGCGACGAAGCCGAACACCACGGTGTCACCGGTGAGCGCGGCAACAGCCAGGCCCACCGCGCCTTCGCCCTGGCCTTCACCGACCCGGCCGTCGCCGACAGCGAGCTCGCCCTCGCTGAGCAGCTTCTGGCCGGTGTGGATCTACGCGCCACCACCCTGATCACCCATATCGCGGCGCTCGCCCGCGACGCCGGCCGCACCGACGCCGACATCGACGACCGCGCCCAGGTGCTGCGCGCTGAGATCCGTACAGCGGGCGTGACATACACCGAGCTCGCCCTGGACCTCACCCTCGCCTTCCACCACGCCGTCCGCAACGACCAGGACCAGGTGGCCACGACGATCGCCTGGCTGCGCGAGAACACCCGCAGCGGCGCCTTCCCTTACTACAGCGAGATCGCCGCCTTCATGGCCGGCCTGCCCCTGCCCCAGGCCTCCAGCACTCGGTGGATCGACGACGAACCGGCCACCCGCCAGCGCTGGCACGCCCTGGTCACCAACCGCCGACAGCACCTCCACACCCAGCGATAGCCCAAACGCCCGCCCCTGCGGCGGTGCCGCTCGGTACAGATCGGGCTCGGTGTCGCGGCTGGGTAGGGCCGTCATGACGTCCGGCTGGTCAGGTCAAGCAGTAACGATGATCCAAATAGAGAGACCGGCTCCAGCCGCCGGCGATGACGCCATGGAGCGCGATCCACACCACGTACAGCCGGATCTTCCGCAGGCGGGAAAACGCGCACGCTGCTTGTCGGACGTCGCTTGCAGGGCAGGCTCAATGCCGAGATCCGGGAACTGCTCCGCGACCTTCTTCCGCAGCCCTCTCGCCTGTCCAACGTGAAACGCGCAGCGCTCATGGAACTTGAGGCAGGCGAACACTCCGTAGAGCCCAAGCACCATCATCGGAACGAGCATGGATGGGCGAAGGCCAATCTTGGCGATGAAACCCAAACCCGCTGTCGGCGCCTTCCGTCGGCCAGCCGCTCAACACGCGCGACGGACACCCCGTCGAGGTTGAGCAGCAACGTCGTATCGTTGACCAAGCCCGTGGCTCCTGCATGATCGTTCTGCGTCGAAAACAGAGATGATCAAGCAGGCCCACGGGCATCCCGCATCCGGGGCCGTGCCGAATGTCTCATGACAATCGGCCGGGTGTGGTTCGCTGCTGGGGTGACTCAGGACTTGGAGATCGTCGCATTCGAATCCGCCGAGGCATTCCAGGCATGGCTCGGCCAGAACCACGCCGTTTCACCCGGCATCTGGCTCAAGCTTCGCAAGAAGGGCCCCGGTATCGCCGCGCTGGACTACACCCAGGCGCTCGACGTGGCACTCTGCTACGGCTGGATCGACGGCCAGAAGGCAAAGTTCGACGACCAGTGGTGGCTCCAGCGGTTCACCCCGCGCAAGCCGCGCAGCAAGTGGTCCAAGGCCAACCGGGACAAGGTGGCCGCCCTGATCGAGCAGGGCCGGATGCATCCGCCGGGACAGGCCGAGGTGGACCGCGCCAAGGCAGACGGCCGCTGGGAAGCGGCCTACGACGGCGCGAAGACCGCCACGGTGCCGGACGACCTCACGGCGGCCCTGACCGCCGACCCGGCCGCGGCGGAGTTCTTCGAGACACTGGACCGGCAGAACCGCTACGCGATCCTGTACCGGATCCAAGACGCCAAGAAGGCCGAGACCCGGGCGCGCCGGATCGAAAAGTACGTAGCGATGCTGGCGAAGGGCGAGAAGCTGCACCCGTAGTCACGGAGAGGGACCGTGGCCTGTGCTGCCCTGGACTCCCGGCGCGCCTGCGGCCCCGGCAGCAGCCACCAACCGCCGTCGCTGAGCGTAGAGAAAGGCCAGAGGCCCTGAGCAGGCGCACCGCTCAAGATCGAAGACCCACCAATTGTTATCCACTGGCTCGCCCGCTGGCGCCTTGAACTCGCGCTTCGATCACCGATCCTGTAACGCGCTCAGTTGCCATGGCGGTGCTTCCTCAGGAGGAGGGCGGTCCCCCACTCCGTCCCAAGGATCTGCGGCACCGCCAACGTCAGCAAATGTCTCTTGTCCGCCGCGGCGGGTGCCAAGGGGCACCGCTTCTACGACTGGGCCCTCATCGACCTCGCCGAACCGGGCCCGGGCCGTCACCAGATGCTGATCCGCCGCAACCGCACCCCCGGCCAACATGCCTACTACCGCTGTTTCTCACCCGAACCGGTGCCTTTGGCCGAGTTGGTGCGGGTTGCCGGATCCAGATGGCGGGTGGAGGAGACCTTCCAGAGCGGGAAAGGGGCTGGCCGGGCTCGATGACACCAGGTCCGCCGCTATCCCTCCTGGGCCCGCTGGGCCACCCTTGCGATGCTCGCCCACGCCTTCCTCGTCACCGTCCGCGTCGAGGAACATGCCCGTCGGCCCGCACCCGATGGGCTGTTGCCGCTGTCCTGCAACGAGATCCAGCGCCTGTTCATCGCACTCATCGTCCGTCCCGTCCACGATGCGGCCCACCCCCTAGTCCGACTGGCGGCGGCGCCATCAAGCCCGAGCCCGCGCCGGCCATTACCGTCGGCAGGAGACCGGTGGCCGAGCACGGCAGGCGCCGTTGTCGGCCACTGTGTGATTGCAGTGCCGGATGGCTGCTACCTGGGGGACATGACTTCGTAGAGGTTCCCCGCGTCATCGGTGAAGTACAGGCCACGAGGGCACAACGGGTGGTCGATCCGACCGTTGTCGGGCTCGCTGGGATCGTTGCCATAGGGCACCCCGGCGGTTCGGAGCCGGTCGAGGATCGAGTCGAAGGACGACGGGTCCACGTCGAAGGCCAGGTGATGGCCGACCGGATTCTCGACGGACATGAAGTCCAGCGTCAGAGAATCGTTGACCTGCACCGGCGCGAAATGCCGATCTGCACCTCGATAGTCCAGTCCCATGACGGAGGCGAAGAAGCGTGCTGCCGCCTCGTTGTCGACGGCTGGAACGATGGTGTGGTTCAGCGTGATGGACATGCTCTGCCTCTCAGTTCTCGACCGGCTGGGACAGGACGCCGTGCAGGAAGACGTGGATGAGGTCGTGCACTCCCAACTGCGTCGACGAATCCGCTGACTCGCCTCCTACCGGCGGCCTGCCATTCCCGACGAACAGCAGACCCAGGAAGATCAGTGCTGCCTGCTCGGGAGGCAACCGCAGCGACTCCCGTTCAGGTTCGAAGAGTTCGGCCAGCGCCTCTCGTACGGGCAGGGAGCCGGCCGCACGATCAGGCGGCGCCTCTGAGCTGCTGGGACGGCCACTTCGTCCCCGCCCTCCCGTCGCATGAAGCGCACCGACCACCGCGCCGACCCGGTCCAAGTGGGCATGCAGCGCAGAGGCAGCCTCGGTCAGCCGGGCAACGAGCGGCTGCTCCATGGACACCAAAGCGAGTTCATCGAGGGCATGGGCCGGGCTGAGAGCCTCCGTCACGCATGCGTCCAGGAGCTCCTCCTTGTCCGCGAAGACGCGGAAGATCGTGCCCTCCCCGATGCCTGCGGCCTGAGCGATCTGGCGCGTCGTTACCGCGCTGCCGTGCTCGATCACGAGGGGAAGCGCAGCACGAACGATCATTTCCCGGCGGCTGTCGGGGTCCATTGCCGGCGCTCTTCGCCGACTTGGTGTTGTCGTCATGGCCACAAGATACCGGAGTGAGCACTCACTCCGGTCAAGGGGCCGCCGAACGGGAGGGTGAGCTGCCCGCCCCGGCCGCCCTGTCGGACGTCTGGCGATCACGATCTACAACTGGAGCTGGAGCTGGACATCGTCTTGCGCGACAAGCACAACGGCCCGCCGCATCCGGCGTCACGAACTTCCACGACCTGACGTGACGTCAGCCGAGTGCCCTCCGAAACACGGCTCTGACCAGCAGTGACAGCGAACTGCGACTGGGGTGCTAACCGGCGGGGCGGTCGAGGACCCGTTCGACTAGCGCCGTGTCGCAGTATTCGGTCACCTCGGTAAGACGCCCGTCGGCGACCCGGAAGATGTAACAGTACGTCTGGTGGTAGGGCTCTCCCCGTTTGGTGGTGGCGTATCCGCGGGCTTGGACCACGACGCGGTCGCCGTCGGCAAGAATGAGGTCTGCCTCGCTACGGTATTCGCCCTCGAATTGCGCCATCAGTGGTCGCAGCAGCCCGCCCACCGCGACTGACTTGGGTTCCCAACTACCGGCCCATGACCAGTTCCCTGGAAATATCCACCGGAAGTCCTCGGCCATCGCCTCGCTCATCGCACGGGAGTTTCCCCGGGCCATCTGGTCGAAGATGTCCTCGAGGAGTTTCTTGTTGCGTGCAGTATCCATGCGGATGAGGTTACCTGCGGCCAGGTATGCGTCAAACGCCAGTCTTGCATATGTGCTATGACTATTTCGCATGAGTGATTTCACGGTCGTGGGTCTGCGCGTGGTCCGAGAGGCGGCTCGCTACGGCTCCTTCTCGATGGCGGCCGAGCGGCTGGGCTACACGCAATCGGCCATCTCTCGCCAGATCGCGCTCATGGAGCAGGCGGCTGGTCAGGCACTGTTTGAACGCCGGGCCCGGGGCGTACAGCCGACCGACGCCGGCTGGATCGTCGTCCGGCATGCCGACAAGGTCCTCGGTGAGCTCCACGCCGCCCGGCAAGATCTCGAAGATCTTGGCACGCACCCGCCTGGCCGTTTGCGTGTCGGAGCGTTCTCCACCGCCATGGCTGCGTTGGTGCCTCGGGCTATCGCCGCCCTCATCAGGCGGGAACCACAGGTGCGGGTGCCGCTGCGCGAAGGGACAACTGCTGCCCTTGTGACCGCTGTTGCCCGAGGACGACTCGATCTCGCCGTGGTGACCCCATCCGAGTCCCTGCCCGAGGGCGTGGAGGCGACCCTAATACTCGACGATCCACTGTTCGTGGCGGTCGCGCCGGAACACCCCTTCGCCGGCCAGGCAAGCGTCACCACCGCAATGCTCAGACACGAACGGTGGATCGCCGGCAGCGCCGAGCCGGGCTCAACCCTCCTCGGCACGTGGGCCGATTCCTCGTGGCAACCGAACATCGCGTTCGTCGCCCGCGACTGGGTCGCCAAACTTGGTCTCGTCTCCGCCGAACTTGGCATCACCGTCGTTCCCGGCCTCGCCGTGCCGGCACTACCCCCTACCATCGGCGTCGTACGCATCGACCATCCCGCCGCGGTACGCGCCACCGCCGTGGTACATCGTTCGGGCATCCCAGACGACCGCCGTCAGCGAGGCTTCACCGAGACGCTGCGGGACGCTGCGGCCCAACTGTCGGCCGAGGTCCGACACCGGCCACGCCCGGGCCGCACAGCTCACTGACGATCACGGGCCTTGACCCAAGGCCGGGTAGTTAGGGCTTGCCGGGAAACAAGCCGTCGCTTCCGGCTCTGTGGATCGTTGTTGTGGCATGGGGAGTCCGGAGGGGATCGAGGCGGCTCTGGCCGCAAAGTTCGGGACGTTGTTCCCGCATCTCGACGAGCGGCAGCGGCGGCTGGCCATAGGAGCAGAAGCACGGTCGCTGGGCCATGGAGGCATCAGGCTCGTCGCTCGTACGGCCGGAGTCCGGGAGGGGACCGTGTCGCGCGGGGTGACGGAACTGGAGTCCGGGGAGGCGCCGTTGGGTCGGGTGCGTCGGTCCGGTGGGGGCCGCAAGCGTGCGGTGGACCTGGATCCGGGCCTTCGGCCCGCATTGCTGGCCTTGGTGGAACCGGATGTACGCGGGGACCCGATATCGCCGCTGCGCTGGACGACGAAGTCGACCCGGCAACTGGCTGCCGAGCTGACCCGGCAGGGGCACCGGGTCTCTGCGGACACCGTGGCGGCCGTGCTGCGCGAGGAGGGCTTCAGTCTCCAGGGCAACGCCAAGACCATCGAAGGTGCCCAACACCCGGACCGGGATGCGCAGTTCCGCTATATCAACGACCAGGCCAAGGACTTCCAGGCCGCCGGAGACCCGGTGATCAGCGTGGACACCAAGAAGAAGGAGTTGGTCGGCAACTACAAGAACGCCGGCCACGAGTGGTGCCGCGAAGGTGATCCGGTCCGGGTTCGCACCCACGACTTTCCCGATGCCGATCTGGGCAAGGCGATCCCCTACGGGATCTACGATCTGGCCGCGGACGCGGGCTGGGTCAACGTCGGCACCGACCATGACACGGCAGCCTTCGCCGTCGCCTCCGTCCGCCGCTGGTGGCACGCGGTTGGGCGCGACACCTACCCGCGCTCGCACCGACTGCTGATCACTGCGGACGCGGGCGGTTCCAACGGCTACCGCACCCGGGCCTGGAAGTTCGAGCTGGCCGCGCTGGCTGTCGAGACCGGCCTGGAGATCACTGTGTGTCACTTTCCTCCGGGCACATCTAAGTGGAACCGAATCGAGCACCGACTGTTCTCCCACATCACGATGAACTGGCGGGGCAGGCCGCTGACCAGCCATGAAGTCATCGTGAACAGCATCGCAGCGACCACCACCCGCACGGGACTGACAGTCCGCGCCGTACTCGACACCGCCGTCTACGAGACCGGCGTCCGCATCAGTGACGGACAGCTGAACGCCCTGCCACTGAGCCGCCACGACTAGCACGGCGACTGGAACTACACCGTTCACCCACAAGAACACCGCCGGGACGGCGTCCTTCCTATTCCACCCCAGAACGAAGCCGGCTCCGGCCGCGACTGGCTGACCCATCCCGCTCTCACCGGCATCCCGCACGAGCAGTGGGACTGGTTGGTCACCGAGTTGGCAGCAGCCCGCGCGGCTCAGCGGGAAGCAGACCTCCATCAGCGACGCGGCGGCGACCGGCAGAAGACCCCCGCCGTCGGCCTCTACACCGGCCGACGCCCCGGCCTCACCCTCGTAGACCGGCTCCTGGCCACCATCCTCTACCAGAGGTTCAAGCTGCCCCAGGTCGTCATCGCCCCGCTCTTCACCGTGACACCCGTGACCCTCAACCCGGCCATCAGTCAAACTCGCCGACTCCTCCACGACATCGGACACGCCATCGAACCCGCCGAGACACCACTGGCCACCCTCGACGACCTCATCGACCTCGCCACACACCTCGGCATCCCCGCGCCAGAGATCAAGACAGCGAGTTATTGATCGGCAAGCCCTTAGCGTATTTCCGCTGATGGCAAGAGGGTTGAGCGAGTTCTCGGGCTGCTGTAGCTGGCGGGGCCGGTCTTGGTGATGAGTCCGTTTACGGCCCATCTGTCGAGCTGTCGGTACATCGTGCTGAGGGTGATGTCGCCGAGGTGGCGGGCGAGGTCGCGAGTGTGCCACTGGCGGTCGGGTTCTGCGTGAAGGAGGTCCAGGACGCGCTGTCTGCGCCGGTCGGCGGCCGGTGTGTGTCGATCGTCGTGCGAGACGGTGGGCAGGTCGGGATCGGGTTCGAGGATGGTGACGTCAAGGTCGGTGACCAGGCGGCTTTTGTCGGGGCGGCCGTCGTCTTGGCGTTCGGCGTACCGGGAGACCGATGACCTGACTTTTCGGGTGCTGATGCGGGGGCGCCGGTGCGGGAGGAGCCCGGCCAGGACCCGGTTGCCGATGACGCGGTGGTGCGGGTGCCCAGGGCGCCGGGCTTGATGACGTCGGCGGCCTGGACCACGAGGTCGCGGGCAGTGTGGATGGCTATGGTGAAGCCGCAGCGGTCCGGGTCGGTGCCCGGCCGGGACTCGGCGGCCTCCACCATCACGGTCCGAAGTGCCTGGTAGAGGGCGAGCAGGGCCCACATCTCCTGCTCGACCCCGACCGGGTCGCCTGAACGCAGGACCCGGCCGTCTGTGATCGTGTGACGCAGAGCAAAATACGCCGACTCGTGCTCCCACCGCTGGTGGTAAAGGGCAACGAGGGCCGGGGCGGGGTAACGACGAGCATCGGTCAGCGTCGTGACCAGCCGATAGGAGTTGGTGAACGAGCAGTCGTCATAGATCACGGTGATCTGCGCTTCCACGACGCGTACCGGGACGGTGCCGATGACCGAGAGGTAGGAGCCATCGGTGAGTCGGCTCAGGACCGGGGTGCGTCGGTTGGCGCGCAGCCGGCCCAGGAACCTGGCTCCGGTGTCGTGCACGGCGGCGAGGAAGGCGTTGGCGTCGAAACCCTTGTCCCACAGGACCAGCCAGCATGCCGGGGCCCAGGTGGTGCAGGAGCCTGCGAGCGTAGGAGGTCTCCCCGTCGCTGGGAGTGCCGAACACGGCACCGATCAGGGCACGGGTGCCGGTCTCCACCAGGGTCATCAGTTCCAGCATCGGATACCCGCCACGGCTGCCAGGTCCGAACCACTCCACGTTGCGCTCGGTATCGGGGAGCTTGATCGAGCTGCAGCCGTCGAAGGAGGCCATCCGGAACGGCCCGAACCGCACTCCGGGAGTCACCGGCTGGGCGAGCGGGCCGGCCAGGGTCTCGAACACGCGCTTCATCGGTTCTGCACCGAGCCGTCTGCGCAGGTCACGCAATGCTTTCGCAGTTGGCTCCGCGACCTCGAACCCGACGCCCGTAAGGGCTGCGGTCAGCTTGTGCCAGACCAGCCGGTAGCCGACCTCCGGGAACAGGCACATCGCGAGAAGGAAGTAGACCCCGACCCGCGAGGGCAGATCCCGTAACCGGCGCTGCACGCAACGGGTTTCATCCAGAACGGCATCGACGAGGTCGAACGGTATGACCTGCGTCAACTCGCCCAGATGACCGGGCGCGAACCGGCCCTCAGCCACGGTGAACTGACGGGTGACCCTCGCCAGACCGGGTGGCAGCGCACAATTACGCGTGGGCAACGGGGCTCCTCAACGGCCGGAAGTCTTGGCGGACTACCTGACCAACGCGGCCCCGTTGCCCGCGTTCCTACCCGACACCGAATTCCCTTGCCACCAGCGGAAATACGCTACTGACTTCGGCGTTTTTGGGTCAGTTCGGTCTGTCGAGAGCGAGGCCTGTCCCGGCGAGGAACCCGTCGAGGATGCCGTGCAGGTACTGCAGTGCCTTGAGCCGCCTGCGGAGCAGAGTCTCCAGCTCGTTGAGGGTGCGGGCGGCCAGGTTGGCCAGGCTCCGCTTGATATGCGCCCACAGGTCCTCGACGGGGTTGAGCTCAGGCGCATACCCGGGCAACAGGACCACTGTCAGCCAGTCCCGGCCGGCCACGAGCGCCTTCATCGTCTTGGAGATGTGGGTGTTCAGCCGGTCCCACACCACGATCAGCGGGGCCTTGAGCAGGTGGTGGGCGCCGTCGAGCAGGTGGATGTAGTCGCTCTCGCCGAGCGAGCGCCGCTCGCCCTTGCGGCCGGTGTGCCGGCGCAGCCGGTAGCACAGGCGGGCGGGCAAGGCGGGCCGGTAGCACAGCAGCCCGGCCACCGAGAGCCGTCCCCGGCTGCGACCGGGCACTTTGACCCTCGGGGTGATGCCGCGTCGGCCCCAGGTGCGGCCCTTGGGCGGCCGGCCGGTTACGCCCGCTTCGTCCTCGAAGCAGATGAACGCGCCGGTCGCCGCCCTGAGCTTCCCCCGAGATGCGGAGTGAATTGACAGAGGGTCAGATGGGACTCATGAGAGGAACATCGACCATGGCTGCTCCCCGAAAGTACTCCAAGACCACGGAGTTAAGGCCGATCCGCGGTTGTCAAATGGGGCGGGACCGAGGGGTGGTGGAGGTCGGGTGTGATCCACTCGGGTTCGAGGGTGTAGATGCCTCGCCCGGTGCGGCGAAGGATTCCTTCGCGGACCCAGCGCCCCAGTTCCGCGCGTAGTCCTCGAGCGTCGTCCAGTCCGATACCGCGGGCGATTTCGCATGCGCGCCAGGTGCGGAGAGGGTTGGTGCGCAGGAGTTGCAGCGTGTGGTCGCGACGCCCGTCAGAGCCGGTGCCGGCGGACGAGTGCACGGTGACGGCGATGCTGGTGATCCTGGAGGCCCCGAAGGCTTGGGCCTGGTCGGGCGGGGCGGCGTAGCGGGAGATCGGGCACTTGACGCGGCGCGGGTTGACGCGGGCCTGGCGGGGTGGGAGTAGATCGTGCAGCAGGGCCGATGTGATGCGCCCTGGTCCGGCGTCTGGCAGCACATTGGCCGCGGTGATGAGCTGTTCCTTGGCGGTCTCCAGGGCGACGGTGAAGGAAGCCCTGTCCGGATCCGTGCCGGGAAGCGTCTCGACGGCCTCGACCATCGCCCGGCGCAGTGCCTGGTAGACGGTCAGATGAGCCCATAGCTCCTGCTGGATCCCGGCCACGTCCTGGGAGCGCAGCACCAGGCCGCACTGCAAAGTGTGGCGGAGCGAGTAGAACGCCGATTCGATCTCCCATCGCTCGTGGTAGAGCTCCACCAGCTCGACGGCGGGGTAGCGGCGGTGATCGGTCAGCGTGGTGGCCAGCCGGTAGTGGCCTTCCAGCCGCAGCCCTTTGGCGGTCGTCACCGCGATGTGCGCGTCGATGACCCTCAGCCGGGTCCCGTTGATCCTGGTCAGGAACGACCCGTCCGGCAGTAGCGCCCAGCGGGCGGGGGTCCGGGTTCCCTTGAGCCGCACCAGCAGCTGTGCGCCGGTGGCCGCAGCCTTCGCGAGGAAGTCGTCGGAGTCGAAGCCCCGGTCGTTGAGCAGCAGCATGCCGCCGTCCAGCAGCGGTAGCAGTTGCTCGGCGTAGCCGGTCTCCTTCTCTGGCGTCGGTCCGAAGACCGCGCCGAGCAGGGCCCGAGTCCCGGTCTCGCACAGCACCATGATCTTCAGCATTGGGTATCCGTCGGTGCCGTAGCGGTGCTTGTGCTTGCCCAGCCACGCACAGACTCGCGGCCGGTCAGGGGCCTTGGTGGAGCTGCACCCGTCGAAGGCGACCGTGCGCCAGCACCGGTATCGCACCCCGGGTGTGATCGGCTGTGCCACAGGGCCGGCCAGCGTTTCGAACAGCAACCGAAGCGGCGCGACGCCCAGCCTCCGGCGAACCTCCCGCAACGCCTTCTCCGAAGGGCGCCGGTGAAGAATCCCGCGCAGCCCGGCGGTGAGCTTGTCCCACACGCGCACGTACCCCAGCTGCGGGAAGAGGGCCAGTGCCAGCACGAAGTACACGCCCACCCTCGACGGCAGCAGCCGCAGCCTGTGCTGGGCGCCGCCGGCGCGTTCCAGCACGTCATCGACGAGTTCGAAGGGTAACTGCTGGGTCAGCTCGCCAAGATGCCCCGGAGCGAAGATGCCGTCGGCGACGGTGATGGACGACGTGAGCGTGACGGTGGAACACTGAACGGGCAACGGGGCTCCTTCGAGTGGGAAGACCTTGGTCGGCTTCCTCGCTCTACCAGGAGCCCCGTTGCCATGACCTGCGCTTCCCCGAAAATCCCGGATCCCGTTGACAACCCCGGATCGGCCTTAACTCCGTGGTCTTGAAAGTACTCGCTGGAGTTGCGTGAGCGTGCGGTGCGGATGTACCGCACCGCGGACCCGAAGCCCCAGATCAAGAAGCTCGCCGTCGACCTCGGCGTCCACCCCGAGGCCCTGCGCGGATGGATCCGCCAGGCCGAGGCCGATGCCGGCGAGCGTGACGACCGGCTCACCACCGACGAACGCGCCGAGCTCGCCGCGCTGCGCAAGGAGAACGCCCAGCTCAAGCGGGCGAACGAGGTACTGCGGACAGCCTCGGCTTTTTTCGCGGCCCAGCTCGACCCGACCCGGCCCAGGTGACCGCGCTCCTCGACGAGCACCCGCACCTGGGGGTCGAGTGCGTACTTCGGGAACTGCACCTCGCCTCCTCCACGTACTACCGCTGGCGCCACGCAGAGCGCGAGCCGTGCGAACGTCGGCGCCGGGACGCGGAACTCACCGAGCAGATCAAGCAGATCCACACGGACTCCGGCGGGATCTACGGCTCACCGCGCGTGCACGCCGTCTTGAAGCGTGAGGGTGTGCACGTGGGCCGCAAACGGGTCGAGCGCCTTATGCGCGAGGCCGACATCGCGGGCATCAGCCCGCGCCGAAAGGGCTTCACGCGCCGGGATCCCAAGGCCACGCTCGCCCCGGACCTGGTCGAGCGCGACTTCACCGCACCCGCCCCGAACCGGCTGTGGGTCACCGACCTCACGATGATCTCGACCGGTGAGGGACCCTTGTGGCTCTCGGCGATCCGGGACGCGTTCTCCCGGAGAGTGGTGGCCTGGGAGACCTCCGCCCGCGCGGACGCGGACCTGGTCCTCACCACACTGGAGTACGCCCTGGCCAGCCGAGAGGTCGAGCCCGGACAACTCGTGCACCATGCCGATCACGGCTGTCAGTACACATCCGTGAAGCTGACAACTCGCCTTGTGAGAGCGGGAGTTGAGGCATCTATGGGCTCGGTCGGGGATTCGTACGATAACGCCCTCGCGGAGAACCTTTGGATGCTCATCAAAACCGAGTGCATCCGTGGGCGCACCTTCACCACCCGCGCCGAGGCCAACCTCGCGCTCTTCGAGTACATCGACGGCTTCTATAACTCCCGGCGCATCCAGAAGCGGCTCGGCTACCTCAGCCCCGTCGAGTTCGAGGAGAAGCACTACGCCGACCAGGCAACGGCCGAACGAACGAACCTGAAACCCCGTCAACCCGCCCTGGCCAGCTGATCAGCACCTCCCGCACACCGGGGGAAGCTCACCCGGAGGGTTTTACCTCCTGCCAGGTCGCCTCCCGCCATGCGGTGATCGCGTCCTCGTTGCGTTCGGCGGCGGGCCGGGCGGGCATCTGCACGCTGAAGCCCATGCGGTGCAGCAGCCGGGTCACCCCGGAGATGCTGTAGGAGAGGTGGAACTTCCGCCCGATCAGCGTGCGGACTCTTGCGGCGGTCCACACCTGGTCATCCCTCCAGCCGTGCGCGGCCGGCCCCTCGTCGAGCCACGTCGCGAGCTTGGCCTGCAGGTGGGGGCCGAGTCGGCAGTCGTAGCCCGGGGGTCCCTGGGAACGCAGTGCTTCGCGCCCGTTCAACGCCCACGCACGGCGCCACTGGTAGACCGACTTCTCGCTCACCCGTAACTCCCGGGCGATGCACGGGACTTTTACGTCCCCCTCGAAGAGGTCAGCGGCCCGCATGCGTACCTCTTCGCGGCGTTTGCGCTGCTCGGCGGTCAGCCCGCCCCCGTCCGGATACCGCATACTTCCGGGCTACCAGCCAAGACGGGCCCTGTCACCAGGTCTGACGAGACCAGACGCTATAACGCCAAGGTCAGTAAGCGTCGCACCGGTGAGGCTCGTCCCCGCGAGATTCGCCCCCATAAGATCTGCCTTCTCTAGATGAATGAGTCCAAGGGGTGTTGTTGCGGTCAGTGATCGTAGGCTGTGAGTGATCGTTTGATGGGCTGTCCAGTTTGGTCGTTGTGCCAGATCGCCGCTGTGAGTGCGAGGATCCGGCACAAGACCCGGGCTGACACTCCTGCAGGGCTCTTGCCGCCGTGTCGTTCCAGGTTGAGCTGCCCCTTGAAGGTCTGATTGATCGACTCGATGACCTGCCGCAGCGGTTTGAACAGGTGTGACCCGGTCGGCTCGGCTTCCCCCTTGCGGGCTGGCCGCAGCAACTTCAGGTGACGCTCGGCAAGGCCGCGCTCGAACTCGCGGCCGAAGTAGTTCTTGTCCCCGATGATCGTCTGCCCGGGGTGAGCGGCGAGGACGTCTGGCGCGGTATCGAGCATGTCGCGCAGTGTTTCGCGCTCGTCCGCCCCGGTGAGTGCGAACAGGACCGGCAGCCCGCCGAGTGTGCACACCAGGTGCAGACGCAGCCCCCAGAAGTATCGCGAGTGTGATGCGCAGTAGCCGTACTGGGCCCAGCCTGCCAGGTCCGAGCGTTTGGCCGTCTCACGGGAGCAACCGCAGCCGACCGGTGTGGAGTCGACCAGCCACACATCGTCGCTCCACAGTGAGGTATCGCGGGCCACGATCCGGATCATGCTGGTGAGCAGTGAGAACGCGGCGCGCAGCCGCTTGTTGTAGCCGGACTGCTGGGGCACGTAGGGAAACAGGTGGCCGAAGTCCCGCCCGACGCGGCGAAGCCAGCGCCGCTCAGAGGTGTATCCGAGCAGCGCCGACATGACCGCGAGCGTGATCAGCTCGGCGTCACTGAGTGTGGGCGTGATTCCGATGGCAGGCCGCCACGGCGCCAGCCACGGTGAAGCCTTCAACTCGTCGTCAATCCGGGCATAGAGTGCCGTTGCGAGGGTGTCCAGGTTGTTAGTCACACATCGACGTTGGACGCCCTCGCCTCATGTCCGCAGGTGATCCTCTGGACTCATTCAGGGATCCGGGGCGTGCCCACTGCGGTGACTATGCGTCACGGCTATTTCGCAGGGCCTGGATGAGCCAGGGGTACACCGGGATCAGGTTCGGTACTACGTGCCAGCCGTTGACGATCCATACCAGCTGCCAGTATCGGTCTACCCGGGGATCGTGCGTCTCTTCGAACTGCTGGGCCATCCAGTCCCGGAATTCCGTGTCAGGGGTGCGCGCGAGCACCTCGGCGAAGCGGTGCACGAGGTCGTCGATGACGGGTGCGCCCCTGTCGTTGAGCGGGTCGATGCCCGCCTCCATGGCCTCGGCCACCTTCTGACGGGTGAACTCCATCAGTTCCTCGCCGGCATCGCATTCGATGTCGAGCGGGCGCCCGGCCGCCTGACGTACGGCCGTCCGGCGCATCCGGGCACGGAAATCCTCGTCGCCGACCAGCTCGGCGAGCTCCACCCACGCGGTGACCTGCTCGCCGGTCGGATCATCGGGGAGGTCGGGAGTGGCAGCGCGAACCATGGCCACCGCGGCTGGGTCGGCATCCACTGTGCCGAAGGTGCCATCCATGAAATCGTCGATCAGACGGCGGCGTTCCTCGCCGGACAACTGCGTGAGCCTGTGCATGAGCTTGGTCTCCTCGGGACTGGACCCGCGGCTGGCCACGACTCGCAGAACACTCCGACGCAGTTGCAGCGTCCGGATCTGGACGTCCATGGCGTCGGCGTGCGCCGCGGCGACTTCCGCCACCGAGAGCTCACGGTCCAGTACCCGTTGAATCGTGGCCAGGTCCATGCCCAGCTCGCGCAGTGTGCGCAGGAGTTCCAGACGGAGCAGTGCGTCGAGGTCGTAGAGCCGGTAACCGGCGGGACTACGGGTGGTCGGCGCTACCACCCCCGAATCGGAGTAGAACCGGATGGTCCTCACAGACAAGCCGGTCCGCCGGGAAAGCTCCCCGATCGAGTAGAGGGTCGTAACGTCCATGTCCCCCACTCTGCTGTCTCCAGTCAGTGGAGACTCAAGGCCATTCCCCAGCCGGGCCCCGACCCAGACGTCCACCGAGTCGCTGAGGCATGCATCGCGTGCTCTCCGCTGACCGCCAAAATGAAACGGGCACGCCTTGCACGTGCTGGGCGGACGATGGCAGCGACATGCGACACCACTCGCTGGCGGTTTACGGCTACGAGCCCTTGGACTCAATCATCTAGTAGGGCTCCGTTAGGTCTGTCTCGCGGTCCTGTTTGGGGGCATGTTGAAGGTGTGGATGCACATGAAGTGAACCGTGCTCGGGCGACGTTGGCATTATTCGTGGCTGACGTGTTCGCGTCGGTGCCGCGTAAGGACCAGCGGGCGAAGGGCGACTGCTATCTGCGGGGGCTGATGCTGGACGGACGGCGTAAGTCGATCCAGCCGATGGCAGAGCGGCTGCCGGATGGCAACGAGCAGAACCTGCAGCAGTTCGTGAACCAGTCGACCTGGGATCCGGTGCCGGTGCGGCGGCGGATCGCGGAGCGGATGGTGGCGCAGATCGGCCCGGATGCCTGGGCGGTCGATGACGTGTCGTTCCCCAAGGACGGCAAGATGTCGGTCGCGGTCGCGCACCAGTACTGCGGGGCGCTGGGCAAGCAGGCCAACTGCCAGGTCGCGGTGAGCGTGCACGCGGTCTCCGACACTGCCTCCTGCCCGCTGCAGTGGCGGTTGTTCGTGCCCCAGGAGTGGGCGCACGACGCGCCACGGCGGCAGAAGACCGGGATACCGCCAGAGGTCGGGCACCGGGAGAAGTGGCGCCTGGCTCTGGACATCTTCGACGAGCTGGCCGGGTGGGGGCTGGTGCCGCCGGTGGTGGTGGCCGACGCCGGCTACGGGCAGAACGCCGACTTCCGCGACGGCCTGGACGGCCGGGGCATCGGCTATGTCGCGGCCATCCGCTCGGATGTGACCGTCCATCCGCACGATGCCGAGCCTTTCGCGCCGCCCTGGTCGGGCAACGGCCGCAAGCCCCAGCCCCGCTACCGCGACAAGCCGTCCTCGGTGGCGGCGCTGGCGACCGGCCACGGGCGGCAGGCCTTCACCGAGGTGACCTGGCGGGAAGGCTCCCGCGGACCGATGCGCTCGCATTTCCTGTCCCTGCGGGTGCGGCCGGCCGGGGTCAAATCCCGACGCCTCGCCCAGGCCGCCGCCACAGACGAAAACTGCTGGGACGGTGTCCTGCCCGAGGTCACACTGCTGGTCGAATGGCCCGAAGGCGCCGAGGCGCCCACCGACTACTGGCTGTCCAACCTGCCCGACACGCTCTCCCTCGCCGAACTGGTCCGCCTGGCGAAGATCCGCTGGCGCATCGAGCACGACTACCGCGAACTCAAGCACGGCCTCGGCCTGGACCACTTCGAGGGCCGCTCCTGGACCGGCTGGCACCACCACGTCTCCCTGGTCACCGCCGCCCACGCGTTCCTCACCGAACAGCGTCTGGCCCCAAAAGCCGGTACAGCGGACTCACCCTCTACCAGACCCTCGACGCCATCCAGGACCTGCTGAACTGCTGGAGCGGCACCTGCACCACCTGCCACCGCCCCCTGCCCAAAACATCCACCACCAGCCACAACCCAAGAGCCAGAGCAACCTAACGGAGCCCTACTAGGGGCTGCGCGAGCAGATCCCTCAAGAGTGCTGCGGGATGAAGGGGGTGGCGGCGGAGCGAGCCCGCTCCCACATGCCGGGCAGCTGCTCCTCAGGACGCTGCTGCTCACCGTGCAGGGCGTTGAGCACCACCAGGCATCCGGTCAGGGCCGGTACCGCCCACTGCGCGAAGGCCAGCTGCCGCTGGGCCGAGTCGATGTCGATCGGATGCCGGGCAGCCTCTTTGGCGTCCTGCGGGTCGGAGGAAGCAGCCAGCTCGACTTTCTTGCCCAGGACACGGCCGTAGGCAGTGGCGGCCAGGGCCGCAGCGGTGACCAGGGTCTTGGCCGTGGTAGAGGCCCCCACGCCCTTCTGGGCGGCGACCCGGTGAGCGTTCACCGCAAGCAGTCCGCCGCCGCCGAACAGGTGCGCGCCAATGGCCGCGGCGTTGACCGGCGTCCACTTCGCCCACCCCGACGAGGCGATCCGTGCCCTGGCCCGGGCCGTCTCGCTTTGGTCCTTTGCTGCTCCGTTGAGACCGACCGCGCCCATGAGAGAGCCGCCGAACCAGGCTGCCAGACCCACATCGTGCAGGCTGCGGATGAGGGTATTGCGATCGGACATGACAGTGCTCCTCGGAACAGGGGACAGGTGCCGACAGAAACGTCGAGCCCCACCCCACCCTCGCCGGAGCCTGGCCCCGCCGCCATCACGACTGACCCGGACGGATGCAAGGCCCCGGAGGGAGCGTCAGGGCAGTTTGGTTGCGAAACGCGGCTACCGAGAAACAGCGCTGTCCTCCAGGATCACGTGACACTCTCGGGCAGGGATGGGCGCCGCCGGGACGGCTGGTTCTGGCCCCAGGATGTGCTTCTCGGCCACTTCCAGGACGCACGTTCGTTCGTGGCCGACGGCGGCTTTCGCGCCGGACAGCTCCCCTGCCTTGCAGTCGTTGCGGTTGCCCGGAACACCCGCCCAGAATCATCGCCCGGGAGTGGTCCGTCCCGTCCTTGACGGTCGTGAGGCGTCGGTGAGGTCGGCGCCGGTGGCGGCGTCACGCTGGGAGTGGTTGGTGCCGTGCCAGTCCAGGCACATGACGGTCGCGTCGTCCTGCAGATGGCCGTCGTTGGCGTCGACGATCGCCGCGATGAGGGTGCGGGCGGCCTCGCGGGGATGCAGCGCGCGGGTGCGGATGATCAGGTCGGACAGATCGAGGCTGCCTGCGTTGCGCTCCAGCATGCCGTCGGTCAGCATCACCAGCCGGTCGCCCGGCCGCAGGTCCAGCGACTGGACCTGGTAGCTGTGCGGGGCGTGGAAGCCGAACGGCATATCGATCTTCGGAGTGATCTCCCGCACCTGTCGGTTCCGCATCCGCAGCGGCCAGGGGTGCCCGGCGTTGATGAACTCGGTTGTGCCGTCGATCAGGCTGATGCGCAGGAGCTGGCCGGTGACGTAGCCCTTGTGGCCGTGCTCGCGCATGGCCTGGTCGGCCTGGCGGGCCTGTTCGGCGAGGTCGGCACCGGCCCGCCGTGCCCGGCGCAAGGCGCCCACCGCAAGGGTGGCCAGCAGTGCGGCGTCGACATCGTGACCCATGGCATCGGTGACGGAGAGCTGGACCGTGTCGCGGTCGATCACGTAGTCGAAGGTGTCACCGCCGACGTGGTCGGCCGGCTCCAGCGCCCCGGCCACCGCGAACTGTGCCGCCTCGCACGCCAGCGAAGCCGGGAGCAGCCGGTGCTGGATCTCCGCGGCCAGGCTCAGCGGGGTGGTGCGGCGGCCCCACTGGTACACGTCGGTGAAGGACCGGTTCGCGATGACGATGTACGCCAGGGCGTGCGCGGTCTCGCCGATCTCCCGCATCACCTCCGCGTCCGGTGCCGCGGGCAGGAACAGTTCGAGGAGCCCGATGGCGTCCCCGCGGTTGGTCACCGGGGCGACGATCCGCACCAGCGCGCCCTGGCCCTTGGCCTCCACGCTCGGCCGCTGGGTGCGGATCACGTCGTCGTACAGGGTGCCCCGCAGCGTGATGCGTTGGGCGGGTTCATCGGTCTCGACGCTGCCCGCCGCCCCCAGTCGTACGACCGAGCCGCCGGTGAAGTCGGTGATCAGGAACGACACCGACGCGGCCCCCAGGTGCTCCTTGAGCATGCGCGCGACCACGTCGAGCGACTCCACGGGCGCCGCTGCCTCCGCCGCCGCCAGCGTCCCCGCGAGAGTCATCGCCCTGCCCCGGCCACTCCCGCTCCCGCTCCCGCTCCGGGGAAGACGAGCGGACCGCCCGCCGTCCGGCTCTCTTGCGGTCACATCGGCTCCTCACTGCTCGATGACGCTCAGGACTCGGCCCGGGATGCTGCGAAAGAGCTTGCCGAGCCCGGTACCGGACAGGCCACATTGCACCACGGGACCCCGGGCACGCCGCGGTTACCAGCCTCTCTCGGACCCTGCGCGGCCAGGGGTCCGCCCCCGAGTCCTGCGCTTCGGCATGCTCCGGACGCGGTTATGTGGCTGCCAGGAGGATGGCCGTGTAGTGCGCGGTGAAGGCGGCGATGGTCAGGGCGTGGAAGACCTCGTGAAAGCCGAACCAGGCCGGCAAGGGGTCGGGGCGCTTGAGGCCGTAGACGACGGCGCCCGCGGTGTAGAGCAGACCTCCGGCGATGACCAGTGCGACGACCGCGGTGCCGCCGGTGCGTGCGAAGTCGGGCAGGTAGAAGACGGCCACCCAGCCCAGGACGATGTAGCACGGGGTGTACAGCCATCGGGGAGCCCCGATCCACAGCACGCGGAAGGCGATGCCGGCCAAGGCGCCCGCCCACACCACGGCCAACAGCACCAACTGCTCGCCTCCGGGCAGCAGCAGTACCGCCAGCGGGGTGTACGTGCCGGCGATGATGAGGAAGATGTTCGCGTGGTCCATCCGCCGCAGGACCGCCTCCCCGCGCGCACCCCACGTCCCGCGGTGATAGACCGCGCTGGTACCGAACAGCAGGCAGGCCGACAACGCGTACACCGAGCACGCCGCCACCGCCGCAGCCGAACGCGAAACGGCGATCAGCACAATGCCGCCGACCAGCGCGAGGGGGAACACGCCGGCGTGCAGCCAGCCGCGCAGCCTCGGCTTCAGCGCAGCCGTCGCCCGCTCCACCCCGCCTTCCAGGCCGGCGGCTGGCTGCCGGGCAGCGAGCTGGCCGGTAGCGCTGGCAGGCGCATCAACCACGGGGGTGGACAGGGCGTCGGTGGTGTCGGGGCGGGGCTGGAACTCCCGTCCGTGTGCGGGCGGCTGAGTATCTTCGGCGATCATGCGCTCATATTCTGGAATCGGTGGAAGGGTGCGGTGCGTCGCCGTGCACTGCGGGTCAGACGCCGGCCGTGTGCCGGGCTGCGGCGCGGCGCTGTTCGCTGTTGATGCGCTGGGCTTCTTCGAGCTGGTCTTCGAGGATGACGATGCGGCAGGCGGCCTCGATGGGGGTGCCTTGGTCGACGAGTTCCCGGGCGCGGGCGGCGATGCGCAGCTGGTAGCGGGAGTAGCGGCGGTGGCCGCCTGGGGAGCGGAGCGGGGTGATGAGGCGGGCTTCGCCGATGGCGCGGAGGAAGCCCTGGGTGGTGCCGAGTAGTTCGGCGGCCCGGCCCATGGTGTAGGCGGGGTAGTCGTCGTCGTCGAGTCGGTTGTGCGGGTTGTCTGCTGTCATTGCACCTCTCTGTGGAACGCATGGAGGGGCCCTGGTGCCGTACTGGCACCAGGGCCCCGAAGGAACTGCTACACCATCTGCCGGCCCTGGTACTGCGCCGGCCTCCTGTTTCCGCTGACCCGACCGAGTTGCTGTCGGGGGCGCGGGGATCGCGGTTGCTTGACCGGAGACCACCTCACTATCGATGTCCTGCGGTACCCGGGCTCAAGATGTCGGCCCGGGCGATCCTGATGGCGTCTGGCTCCTCCGTTCTTCCCTCATTGATCAACTACCTATCGAGCGGGTACTGCGTACTGCTGGTGATGCGAACTGCTCAGCGGCCTGTTACAGCGCCGCTCTTCGGCAGCCAGCCCCGTCGCCCGTCTTGCGTCTGCTCTGGCTTAGAACCCCACTGCCGAACCTCCCGGTGCGCGCGTCCGCAGCCGACGCCTTCACCGAGGTGCTGCTCACTGACTTCACTGCTGAGTACCGCGAACTGCACTTACGGGTACTGCCACCGCGTCAAACGCGGTACTGCTCACGGCGGCCCCTGATCACTGCGGGCCACCCGGTCCGGTCGTCAGTCCCGTCGCCGTCCTGCAACAACCCTGGCTTCGACACTCCACCACCGCACCGTCCCGCGAACTACAACTACGTGCGCTTGCCCGGCAGTTCATCTCTGCCAGGCCCTGCGGTCTCTCTTGACTACGAGAGAAACCATAACCACGCCACCACCCAATGTCTACTCCGGCCAACATAGATTTCCGCGTGTCCGGCGGTGAGGTAATCGACCTCGAGCAGCGATGGAGGGTGTCCCACACGACGACTTCCTCGGCGCGGGCGTTGATACGCAGTTCCAGTAGGACGGGGCCGGGGGCGTACTTGCGGGCGTTGGTGACCAGCTCGCTGACCACTCAGTTGGGTTATGTCCCTCGCACGAGCGGATACGGACAGGTGATGGCCGGCGTGGGCCTGGTCGAGGAAGGCGACGGCGTGGTGGCGGGCTTCGGCGACGCAGCCGTCGTCTCCTCCCAGGGCGTAGCCGGCGCGCATCAAGTATTCATCCGGTGCCGTACAGCCGTCACCGGCGGCATGGGATCCCACGTGTTAGCCCTCACTCCCCCGTGCGCGTCAGTACCCGCGATCGCGTCATGCATGCCACCAGGGATGTCGTCCGACACGGCGGAACGCGGCGAGCTTGTCCAGGAGGCCGGGCAGCACCCAGTAGTAGACCCAGGTGCCGCGGCGCTCACAGTCGATCAGGCCGACCTGGCGCAGCAGCTTGAGGTGGTGGGAGATCGTCGGCTGTGACAAGTCGAAGGCAGGGGGCAGCTCGCACACGCAGACCTCCCCGATCTCCCTGCTATAGCGGGCGCCGGCCACCAGCACGCAGTGAGGCCTGGTCCGCCACCACGGGGGGAGCGACGGACCAGGCCTGAAGTCCACGGTGCCACACCCGTCCCCGAACGCGCGCGCTCTGCGGATGAAGTCGCCGCAGGATGGCGCGTCTTCGTTCGAGCGGTCGAGTTACGCGTGGGCCCGCAGCAGGGCGAGCACGGCGGCCGCGTACGCGCGGGATCGGTCCCAGACGGCGAAGTAGTCGGTGTGCATCTGACCGGCCTCCTCCATCCGGGAGGGCTGGATGCGTATGCCGTCGCCGCGGCCGAGTGCAAGGTTGGTGCGGCGGCTCGTCTCCGGGCTCAGGCCGCGGATCGGCGGTACCGGCTCGCCGCCCTCGCGCGTGCCGTCGGGGTGAAAAGCCTCGTACAGGTCGTCGCGCCCTCGGTAACCCACACGGCTGGCCTGCAGCAGCCGTGCCTGCTTGGCGACCTCCTGCACCAACGGGTCATTAGGGCTGCCGAGCCGGAGCTCCGGCCCGGGGGACGGGATCGCCCGCCAGATGCCCGCGTACGTGGAATCGATGCTGCTGATCCACCACTGGGGCGCATAACCGCCGGGCAATACGAGCGGCCGCGGCAACCGTCGGGGTAGGCGCTGTCCGTTGGCGCGCCGGGCAAGCAGTGTGTGTGCCGAACGCAGCAGGGCAGCGTCGTGCGCCTTCATCAGGGCCACGGCGACGCTGATGGCGTGGGCCGCCGCCTTGTGCTCGGGGGTCTGTACGTGCGCGCGCAGCCGGCGCTGGTACTCGGCGCGTTCAAGGCCGGTGCTGCTCGGGCTCTGGCGAGCCGCGGTCGCCTTCGCCTCTTTCACACGCCGGTCGGCCGCCTGGGCTGCGCCGAGTTGCTGCGCAAGCCGTTCGACGGCTCCCGGCCACTGGCCCCCCACCATGCTCACGATCTCCCTCCCCGCTGACGCCCGGCCGCTCCCCGGTCCAGGCTATCGGCCCGTCGTCCCGCACCCGGCGTCACCGCGGGGCGGCCCAGGCTTCTCAGAGCCAGCAGGCTCGGGACGGCCCGACAACAGCTCCAGCGCAAACGCCGGGGCACACCCAGCGGGCGGCCGGCGCCATGGCGGTCGTCAGACAGCGCCAGGGAATGGTGGGCAGGACCGCCCGCTGCCATCTGCCGAACCGCGCCGGACTGCCCGCGAGTCCTACCTGAATGGTGGGGGCCACGGTGGGGGGTTGGTCGGGACGGATCAGGCTGCGCAGAATCTCGGACTGGTCGGCGGCTCGGCTGGTGCTGCGGCGGACTCAGTTCCGGCTCCCAGGGTGCGGTGACCAGCCGAACGGGCGGCGGCGGGTGCGTCGTCGGGCGGCCGGGGAGGGCCGCGTCCCTTCGGCGGCGAGGCGGGCACGTGGTGTAGGCGGCGAGCCGACTCGGGGCGGTCCGGTGCCCAGCGGGCGGCGGTGGTCGGTCATTGGCCGATTCTTTCCCGGGCGTTCCCAGCGGGGCACGGGCACTTCGGGCCCCGGCACCGGGCCGGCACTGTCCGATGGACCTTCACAGTCGAGGACGCCGCGCCGCAGCGTCGGTTCCGCATCACCGCCCGAGTCTGTAGCTGGATCACAGTCGGCGGTAGATGCCCTGTCAGACCTGAGTTGCGGACCTAACCCCGCCGCGTTCCACCATGGCGCCGCCCAAAGCGCGCGGGTTCACAAATTGTTGCGGAACCTGTTCCGGGCCCTGCGGCAGGAACGCGTGATCTTCCGGGACCCCACCCGCGGCCTGATCTTCGGAGGCATCCCTCGGCGAGCTGTCCGGCGATCAGCAACGAGGACGTCTTTGTCTTTCCGGCGACTCCGCGTGACAGCGGGTTTTCGCGCCCCCTATTCAGAGATCGGCCCATGCCAGCTGTACGCCGCCCCATCCCCCGCCACGGTCACCGCGGCTACCTCGCCTGCAATAGCTGCCGACTGAGGGACTACTCTCCGCCGGTCCGCACCAGTGCGCCGCCGACCCCAGGCGTGTAAACACGACGCGCATTCTTCTCGATCTCGCGCCTGACCTCCTCGCCGAGGTCGACACCCTGCATCTCGGCAATTGCGACCAGGTACAGGAAGACGTCGGCGAGCTCTTCCCCATGATCGGGCAGGCCTTTGCGCCAGGCCGTGAACGCCTCGCCGACCTCGGCGTTGAGCAGGCCGAACTCAAGTGGGATGTCGGTCGTATTGAAGCCCTGGTTAATCTTGTTCTCCCAGGCAAGCTTCTGGGCGTCGGCGATGTCCACGGCAGTTCCCCTTGACGGTGCGGTCCGGTCTCTCGGGGAACACTAGCGAGGCTCAAGAGCCTGGCGGGTGGGAACGGCACGGGAGTCAGCCTGTGGTGCGACCCGCGTTCGATGCGGTGTCGTAGGTGAGAACGGGTGCCGTGGCTGGCCAGCGACTAGAAAGCTCGCTGGTAGGCGTCGGCGAGCGCGGTGATCTCCTCCGGTGAGGGTGCCTGCCCGTCGCGCTCGGTGACCAGTTCGGCAAGGTCGAGGACCTGGCTCTAGGCGAGGCGCGAGTGGCCGCGGTAGAGGGGGCCGTAGACGAGTTCGCTCAGGAAGCTGCGGTCCAGAACAAGCCGGCCCGGCCGGGCGAGGAGCTCGCGGTAGCGGCTGACCAGGTCCTGGTGGTCGGGGGTACGCGGGGAGTGCACGGAGATGAAGCCGTGCTGGGCGACAAGGAGCTTGGCCAGGGTGCTCTTGCCGACGCCGTCGCCGCCTTCGATCACGACGGTGCGGTGTCCGGTGATCTCCTCGATGGTCAGGGGCCGATCCACGCGGTCACCTCTTCCGCGCTGCGAAGCGTATGGCCCACGCCGTACTGGATCATCAGGTTGCGGTGGTTGGGCTCGCGGCCGGAGGCGTGGGTGTAGGTGCTGCGCGGGAGATAGGCGGCCACCGGTTGGGCGGTGGCGCAGGACGCTCCGATCAGCAGGGCGGCATTGGGCGGGGTCTCGGGGCCGCAGGCGTCGACGACGATGCGGTCGGAGCTGAGAGCGGCTGCCCAGTCGGCACGCGTGGCGGCCTCGGGGTCGGTGGCCGCGAAGCGAGTGGGACGGCGGACGGTGATCCCGGGGCGGGCGCCCGTGCCGGGCAGCTTGTGGTGCGCCGGGGTGTACGGGGAGGACTCGGCGTACACGGTGCTGCCCGTTCGGGAGGGGACGGCGCTGCTGGCGGGGACAGGGAGCTGTAATGCGGCGTCGACGCGGACCTCGATGGCGTGCTGGATCTGGGCGTGGTTGCGGGCGGCGAAGTCGGCGAAGCGGCTGGACCCGGGCAGGTCTGGTGGAGCCCCAAGTCGGGGGGCGCGGATGATGCGGGTGGCGAGGATGTCCAGCAGCGGGTCGGGGAAGACGGTGCCCGGGCCGGCGGGGGTTCCGGAATAGTCCTGGAAGTCGGTGGTCAGCAGGATGACGGGTACGCCGCGGGCGGTGGCGTAGCCGATCTCCATGCACACGCCGTCGTCCGGGCTCGGGCCGTGGGTGATCGCGATGAGGGCGCGGATGTGGCGGAGCCGGTTGCGGTCGAGTTCACCGCTCCCGCATCGTCATCGAGGTCGACGGCGTACAGCACTACGGCCTGGAGAACCCGCCCGACGAGAAGGGTCACCCACACTGCCGTGCCGCGGCTGTATGCGGAGATGGTCGCCAAGGACCGGCGGCTGCGCCTGGCCGGCTACGAGATCTACCGCTTCGGTGGTTTCGAGCTCACCGCGCCGGGCGGCGAGCAGATCCTCGCGGCCTTCTTCACCGAACTCCTCGGTCGGCACAGGAAGCCGCCCCTGTGAGCCGACGCCATAAGGCGCGAAGACCTTCCCGTGCGCGGAAGAGATCGCGCGGTTGCGGGAGGAGGCCGAGCAGGTGCAGGCCGCGCTCGGCGCCTCGGAGCGCGCGCTTCAGCGGCTGGTGGATGCCCGTGCAACGGTGGCCGAGGTACTGGCCGAGCCGCCTTCCGTAGTCGCGGAGCCGGTGTCTGGCGCGGTGGCGGGGGCGGTGGTGCCGCGGCGGACCGGGGACATGGCCGCGTCGGTCCTCGCGCCGGACTACCAGCAGATCTTGTCGGTGCTGGAGTCGGAAGCGGGGCGGGAGGGCATGCGCTGCCAGCAGCTGGCCGTGGCCCTGGGGCTTCAGGCGGTCCCGGCGAAGGTGGAGGGGCTGCGGTCGAAGGCGAAACGCCTGGTGGAACGGGGGTGGGCACTCCAGGTGCGGCCGGGAGTGTTCACCGCGCTCGCGATGCCGACCGTCTGAAGTCGGCTGGGCGGCGTCCGGTCAGGCGTGCATCCGATGGCGGTCTCCGCTCCCTGCGCATAGGGCAGGCCACCGTGCAAATCTCCCTGGTGAACGGCCAGTTCAACCCTGGAGGTGCCCGATGGCCTTGTCCCAGTCTGACCTACAACGCCTGCTGGAGTCACTACGCACGGGCAGGGCGGCGGGGGCGGTCGGCTTCTGCAGCTGCGTCGGTCCTGGCTGGGCGGGGACAGCGGCGCGGTTCTTCGCGGTGGTGGTCGGGCCGGTGGTGGCCCACGCGCGGGCTTCGGCATCGAACCGCACCTGCGTCTCCCGCGCGGTGCCGCCGATGACGACCTGGGCGCGGCCGACGTGCTTGGTGGACTTCGGCGTGGGATGGATCTCGGGAGCGAGCATGCGCCAGGCGTTCATGCTTTAGCTGGCGAGGATGCGGGTGGTGAACTGCTCGCGGACCTCCTGGCCTCCGAGGGCGCGGGCGGTCGCGGACTGCGCGACAAGGAACACGTGCATGCGGACCCGACGGCCCATGAACAGAATCTCCATGAGCGCGTCGATCGCCGGAGAGGTCTTCGGGTCACCGGACTCGCGGATCTTGTCCCAGTAGCGCGCCAGCTGCCGCATGGTGGCGTTGACCTCTTCGAGGAGGATCAGCAGCCTCGCGCCGATGGCGTCCGGGTCGGCATCGATGCCGACTTCGTCGGCGACGCGCACGCGGCGCCGGCCTTCCATTCCGAGCTGGACCAGAGCGTCGTGGATGTCGGCGATGTCGGCGATGTCGGCGCAGTAGGTGACGTCCGGGATGCCGCGCGCCCAGGCATGGGAGATCCGCTTGTAGTAGAGGACGAACGCCTACGAGCCACGGTGGATCATCTGGCAGGCGATGCAGCGCAGGATGACCGACTTGCCGCCGACGGTGGAGGCGTAGACCAGGATGTGCGGCGAATCGGCATCCAGGTCGACGGAGACCGGCTTGCCGCCGGAGCCGATGATGGGCGCAGGCTCCGCAGCCTTGGCCACCAGGTCGCGCACCTTGGGGTCCTTGAAGGCGGCCTCCGCCGGAGACTTGCGGGTCTTCTTCACCAGCACGTACGGCTTGCGTTCGGCCGGGTGCCAGGAGAACGTCACGCCCTCCAGGGCGAGTTTTTGGGTGATGAGGTCGGCGACCAGGTCGCGGGAGAACCGCAGGTGCGTGTCGGCTGCGCGAGCGCCTCGTGCAGTGGGACAACCCACTCACGCATCAACTCCCGGCGTTCGCGGGACAGCAGCCCGTACGCGATGCCGCCGACGGCCAGGGCGGAGGCCGCGCCTATCCCGCCAGTCTCCAGCGTGGCCAGGGTGGCGTCCCCGGTTCTCCCAAAGGTCCTGGAAGGCGTGCGCGAAGTCGCCACCTCACGCCCCCGGCGCACGCCAAAAGCGCGCTGACTCGCCGATGCGCAAAGGTTTGCAACCACCCGCCAGAGCCGACGAGGAGCACACCGCCACTAAATTCGAAGACCCGATATGGCCAACCTCACCCAATACCGGTAAATCTTTAGGAAGGTGCTGCAGTGCGTCTGTTCGCCGATCATGTCTCGGGTCCGCCGTCCGCTGAGCGATTCGCCGGGCCGCTGTGGTTGCGGGAGCGGCCCGGTGGACTCAATGAGATCGAATGGCGGCTGCGTCCCGGTTTGCCCGCGTTTGTGCTTTATCACGCCAGGATGACGTCGTCGATGTCCCTGTTGTTGGCCTGCTGCGGCAACGCGTTCGACTCGACTTTGGCCGCGATGCGGGAAGGCACCGAGGAGCATTTGCCCAAGGAGATGGCGAAGCACTGGACGTCCTTCGCGCACATGGTGGCCAATGGGCAGCGAGGCGATCTCTCCGATCTCGGGATCACGTTGGTCACCGACCCCGTTGACGGTGTGAAGGGTGGTTGTGTCGCCACGATCGTGAGCCCCCGCGGGAGCGAGAGCGAGCTGAAAGACGCCCTGACCCGGGTGATCAGGGGAGCGGCCTCCGCGATCGGGGAGGGGGTGGAGGCGGCTGAGCGTTCACCCCGGATCCACGGGCTGCTGGCCGCTCAGTCGGATCACGCGGTGCTGGACGACCGGCTGGAGACCATCGCCGCGACCGGGTTCCGTTTCGGCGCCACCAGGTCCCTGCTCGACCTGGACTGGCCTACAGAATGAACACCGGCCGTCCGTCGCGAACGGTGTAGAGCGGGTTGCCGAGCTTGTCGACGCCGGTGCGGCGGATCAGGTCCATCGCCTCGTCGAACGTCTCGGCGACGCGGTGGATGTCTCGGTCCTCCTCGAACAGCCGGCGCGCGGTGTCCACGTCTGGCAGTGCGCCGGTGGACATGACCAGGCCGCCCCAGGCCAGCGCGCGGACATAGCGGATCCGGTCGAACACGCCGGCCAGACCGGCAGGCTCGAGGATCGCGGCGGACCTGGCCACCGCATCGAGATCGGGAGTGCGGTTCGCCATCGCCGCGTTGAGCACCGCGGCCGCCAGTCGGGTGAACACCTTGGTGGCGCCGGTGGCACGATCCCGCGCGATCTCCAGGGGATAGATCACGCCGGACGCCTCCTTGGCGACGTCGCGCAGCAGGGTGAGCAGCTCCTCGCCCTCACCTTCCGCCCGGGACAGGGCGGCCCGCGCGACCTGGAAGGAGTGCCGCCAGTCCTCGCTCGCGTCGTCGGAGAACCAGTACACGGGCGCGTCGTCGCCGATCGACAGAACGATCGCGGCGCAGCCGGTGTGGGCGTCGATGGAGACGTCGACATGGCCGTCGACCACCGTTCCGACGGGCAGTCCGGACGCGTACGTGCCGCTCATGACCGACTGCTCGCCGTCGGTGACGGTGTACCGGTCGCGCTCGTCGACGGTGACCGTGACCGGGTGGCGGCCGAGTGACAGCACCGTGCGCTGGAACATCAGCGCGATGTTCCGGACGAGGTCCTCGTCCGGAGCGTGTTCGAGCGTTTCGTCATGCAGCGCGATGAGCCGGTCCGCCCCCAGGTCGGCGGTGGCGTCGTCGACGTTCCACCGCCTGTTGCTGTGGCGCGCCCATGCGTCGAACTCCGTGTACATCTTGCGGTCCCGGTGGCTCGCGAGGAACTCATCGAGGTTCGCGGCGTGGTCCGCGCGGCCGAAGTCGATCACCCGCCGCACGAAGTACTCGATCATCTTGTCGACCGCGCGTTGGTTGTCGTCCTCGTCGAGCAGGTGGGCGATCAACCCGAGGTCGGTGTACAAGTACTCGATGGCATAGGAGAAGAACAGCTCGGGGTCGCCAAGGCGGGCGTCGACTCCGATGCCGGCGCTCCACAGCGCCTTCACCAGCAAGTAGCCGGGCAGGTAGCCGCCGTCCTCGGGATCGGCCGGCCGGACGAGGACATCGCAGCGGCGGGTCACGACCTGCCGCTGCCGACGCGTCGAACCGAGGATGACGTCGAGCACGTTGCGGGTCACCGCGTCCTGGTGCTCCTCCGGTTCGAAGGACGCGATCGCGCCGGGGCCGAAGTAGTCGGCGACCCGGGCCAACACCGGGCACAGCCGGGGCAGCGTGCCGAACGACGACAGGTCGAACTCGGCGAACAGTGCCAGTCCCTCGGCGAGCGGGCGCTGGAGCGCGATGAATGCCTCGTACCGCATCATGGCGCCGGTGATCCGGCGCGCGACATCCTTGTCGCGCCGACGTCCGCTGCGGTAGGCCGCCGCATCGGTCAGCGCGCGCTGGTGCAGCAGGCTCACTGCCATGCCGACAGTGTTCATGAAGCACCAGTGGTGGGTCGCCTCGTGCAGGAAGGCCGGCAGGCAGTCGGGCGAGAGGTGCCGCTCGATCAGGCCCTGGACGTGCTTGCCTGCCCGGAAGGACGAGATGGCGGTCTGGTTGGTGATCGGATTGATGAAGCTGCGCCCGCTCAGCGCCGACGCGAAGTGCTCGCTCAGTTCTCGTCACCGACCATCTTGATCCCAGGGAATGCCGGTGGCGGAGGCGAGCTCCTTCGCCAATGCGGAGTCGATGGACTCGCTTGACGTGTCCCGCCACTTCAGAGTCCTCCGCTCGATCCGGCCGTCGGGATGCTCGATCTCGACGACCTCCTCGAACGACGTGCCCCGGTGGCGGTACAGCAGATAGCTGACCATCCCCTTGAGCGTGTAGGCGGAAGCGGCCACCACAACGGTCACCACGCCGAGATCGCCGAAGCTCCCCTCCGGCACGGGCTCGTGGTGGAACGCGATCGCCCCGCGGTCGACGAACTCGCCCAGCTCGAGGGCATCGGACCTGGACAGTCCTGGTAAACGGACCTTGGTTGCTGACACGGAAGTCTCCAAACAACGCACGGCGGAGCGGCATCGTACCGCGCGATGTTGCCGTATCGCGTTGAAACGGCTGGTGGAGGGCTCGTTCGAGCTGCCGGCTCTCTGCACGCTCAACGACCTGGCCACTGCGATTCGCGGCCGGGTCAACGACGAGATCTTCGCGCAGGTGGTGGCCCGGTTCGGGGCGGAGCGGGTGGATGGGCTGCTCGCGGTGGGGGTGGGAGGCAAGAGCGCGTTCAACCGGCTCAAGCACACCGCGCGGCGCCCGTCGTGGACGAACTTCCGGTTGCAGTTGGAGCACCTGGAGTGGGGGGGAAGGTCCAGCCACGTCATGGACCGCGATCCTGGACGCGGTCCGGCTCGGCCCTGCGGACGACGCGACCGCGATCACCGCCACCCAGTTGAGTGGTGTCGTCGAGCGGCTCATCGCAGCCGGCCAGTGGCAGGCCGGCGACCCGCATATCGTGATCGTCAGCGACGCTGGCTACGACGTCACCTGCCTGGCCTGGGTCCTGCGTGACCTGCCGGTCGAGATGGTCGGCCGGGTCCGCTCCGACCACGTGATGCGTCTGCCGAAGCCACCGCGGGTGCACGGTGTCAACGGCCGGCCGCCCAAGCACGGTCCGAAGTTCCGCTTCACCAAGCCGGAGACCTGGCCAGAGCCCGCGATCACCACGGTCACGGACACGACCAACTACGGCAAGGCCGAGACCCAGGCGTGGGACCGGGTCCATCCAAGGCTCACCCACCGCTCCTCCTGGCTCGACCACGACGGTGAACTTCCCTTGGTCGAGGGGACGTTGATGCGGTTGAAAGTCGAGCATCTATCGAAGGACAGGGATACCCCGCCGGTGTGGTTATGGTCCTCGAAGACCGGCGCCACCCCGGACGATGTGGACCGTTTCTGGCAGGCATTTCTCCGCCGCTTCGATCTGGAGCACACCTTCCGCTTCGCGAAGCAGACCCTGGGCTGGACCACCCCGAAACTCCGTACTCCCGAGGCGGCGGACCGCTGGACCTGGATCCTGATCGTCGCCCACCCCCAGCTCCGGCTCGCCCGGACGCTCGCTGAAGACCTCCGCCGGCCCTGGGAGAAACCCACCACCTCCGACCGGCTCACCCCCGCACGGGTCCGCCGGGGGTTCAGGAACATCCGCGCTCACCTCGCCTGCCCGACCCGTGTTCCCAAACCCCGAGGCGCCGGCGCCGGACGACCCCCCGGCGCCAAGAACAAACACCGGGCACCCCGCTACGACGTCGGCAAGACCGTCAAACGCCCCGAGACCCTCAAGGCCATCGGCAAGCCTGGAAGATCTTGGTAGATAAAGAACAAGTTGAGTTCGTATTTCTAATCCGTGGTGCTTCGGGCGGTGTTGGTGCGAGCGTTCACGGTTGCGTGCGGTGATCCTGAAGGCCTGGCAGCCCTGCACGTCGCAGGCATCCATAGCCGGTCCGCAAGGTGATCCAGAGGAAGGGCGAGGCCACCCAGTACACCGAGGCGGCCGCCAAGAGCATGAAGACCGTGGCGGCCGGCCAGGCCGAGCAGGCCCTGCGGAAGACCATCGCCAAGAAGTAACCCGAGCTGCACGACATCGAGACCAAGGCCCGCCGCTCGCACATCGTCGTGCACAAGCGCGCGGCCGCCGAGCAGTCCCGGGCCCGGGCTCAGGAGTCAGCCGCCGCACACCGTCAGCCGCCCTCCCAGGGCCGTGGAGGGCCGTCCAGGAGCGGCCGGTAGCCCTGTTAGGTCCAATGGACCCAACGCGATGTGAGCAGGTATGACGGAGCCCCGGTCGGCTGCAGCGAGGCGCAGCTGACCGGGGCTCTACGACGGTGTGTCAGGGACTGTCGGAGAGTTTGGCGAGGAAGTCGGCATTGGCGCCCACGTCGTGACCGAGGACCACCTGGTGGTGCGGAAGGGCGGCCAGGTGTTCGGCGACGGTGGCCCGGGCCAGGTCGCTGCCACCGCCGTCGATGCCGTGGGCGAGGCCGAAGTGGTCCGGGTAACGGTCCTCGGTGGCCCCGCTCATGAAGTCGTCCTCACCGAGGGTCCGTTCGCCGTCGACCAGGGCCGGGACGGCGGCCGGGTCGATGCGGGGGAACAGCAGCGCGGCGGCGCGGCCGCCGGTGGCCAGCTCCATGCCGAACCAGCTGGCGAACTGGTCGGGGAAGACCTGGACCTTGCGCTCTCGCTTGCCGCCGGGCTCCCACAGCGGCTCGCGCCGCCCGGCGAGCAGGGCGTCGGTGACGTCCTGGTGCTGGGTGGGGTGGAGGTGTTCGCCGGCCTGGAGCCGGTCGCGGACGACGTCGTACAGGCCGAGGGCGTCCAGCAGGCCCAGCCCGATGGCCGCTGCAGACGGCCAGGGCAACACGCGCAGGTCGGCGCCGATGCGCTTGATGAACACCCGGTCGTTGGCGAGGAGCTGGGCACAACGGGAGGCCACCAGCAGAGCCGTGGTCGTCTTCCCTGCGCCCTTGTCGCCAAAGGCGAGCAGGGCCCGGCCGTCGCGGACGACGGCGGAGGCGTGCAGGAGCGTCCATCCGTCCCGCAGCAGGGCCGCGCGGATCATCTCCCGGGCGATCCGGGACGCGGCCAGCGCCACGGGCTGCGGGGCGTGGCCGGAGATGGTGACGTGGCCGCCCAACTGTTCGGAGCGGTAGGCGAGCTGCTCGTCGGGCGAGACGGCGGTGATGGTGCCCGTGCTGTCGCGGGCGAGGAGCAGCCGGGCCTTGGCGTAGGTGGCCTCGCTGTGCGGCACGGACGCCAGCAGCGCGGCCAGGTCGGCGTATGCCTTCTCGTCGACGTCGGCGGTGACCAGGGGCCCGGCGCAGACGCTGCTCGTGGGGACCTCGAACGCGTTCCACCACGGCCCGAAGTACCGGCGGGACCAGTCGGTGACGAAGGCGGTGTTGCTCAGGACGGTTACGTCCGCGTCGGCGGCCTGCAGCCGGGTGGCGGTAGGGGTGCTCACGTCGTCTCCTGGGAGTTGGGTGTGGGTCCGGACGGCCGTAACGCCTGGTAGGCGTCACGGAGTTTGGTGGCGGTCGCGGCCAGTTGCGCGTCTTCGTCCGCGTTGAGGGCGGGCAGGCACGCTACGGGCTGGCCGGCGGTGAAGCGCAACGGAATTCCGAGCCAGTCGCCGCGGTGTTCGGCAGTCAGTTCCTCGGTGCCGTCGACCAGGCCGAGGGCCTTGCGCAGAGTGGACAGCACCGCGCCGGCGGGTCCGGAGCGGGTGCGGCCGACGCCCGCGCTGATCTGGCCGGGGCGGGTACGCAGTTCCGCGCGTACCTCCGCAAGGGGGACGGCGGCGGGCGTGCCGTTGACGGTGGTCGACGAGGCGCACACCACCGCACCGTCCCCGTGTTCGCCGATGACGTGGCCGTGCACGGTGGTTGCGGGCACGTCGAGCAGGTGGGCCAGGGTGAGCCGGTAGCGGGCGGAGTCGAGGTTCGAGCCGATTCCGTACACGCGCGGGCAGCCGGAGGTCTCGGCGAACAGCCGGGTCATCAGGTCGACCGGGTTGGTGACCACGAGCACGGTCCCCTGGTAGCCGCGCAGTGTCGTGGCCAGAGCACGGATCACGGGAGCGTTGGTCAACGCGCCGCCCATCCGTACGTCGGCGGCACGGGTGTTGGTGAACGCGGCCCGCACGGCGACGACCACGGCGTGGCAGCCGATCAGGTCCGCCACCCGGCGGGCTTCGGGCTGCACGGGCGATCCGGTGGTCTGGCGCATGTCGTCGAGGTCAGCGGCCAGCGCCCTCGCCTGCTCGACGGTGCGGGAGACGACGAGCAGGCGAGGGCAGATGCCGGAGGCCACCAGCGTGGCCGCGACGGTCTGGCCGACGGCGCCGGCACCGACGACACCGACCGAGCCCACCGGCCCCGGCATCACGCGGCGACCGCCTGAGCCAGGCCGAGCGCGCTCTCCCACACGGCGCGCGTATCGGCGCCGGCCGCCAGCTCCGAGCTGAGCTGATCGGCCATCCGGCACAGGTCGACGGCCCGGCCGATGAGAGCGCTGCCCCGACCGGGCATCGGCAGTACGCCGGGCGCGGACAGGTACGTGGTCAGGATGTTGACGCTGTCCATCAGCCACAGCACCAGCAGCTCCCGCAGCCAGGAGCGGCGGACCCGGGCGGGTAGGACGTCCGCCCGCGCCGCGGCGAAGGCGCCGACCCCGCGCATGGCCTGCTGGCCCGTCCCGGCGCCGGGCCGGGCAGCGGCCAGCAGCAGCACGGTTCGGCTGATCAGCTTCGCGGCATCCACCGTGGGCGGGGCGAGCAGCAGGCCGGGGTCGATGAACACCGGCTGACCGGATGTTCCTTCAGGGAACACCACGTGCTCAGGCTTGAGGTCCCCGTACGCCAGCACCCGCCGGCTCGCCTGCTGGGGCAGCCCCGTGGCCTGGAGCCGGTGCAGCCGGACCACGACGTCGCGCAGCAGCCCGACGACCAGGGCGCGATCGCCGGGCGCGCACCGTTCGGCCCCGAGCCGTTCCACATACGTCGGGCCGCTCAGTCCGTTGAACTTGCGCTGGAAGGTCCCCCGGATGCTGTGCTCCCCGATGCCCCGGGCCGGGCCCAGTAGCCGGGCCGCCGACGGGCGGTGAAGCCGCCGCAGCTCACCGAACAAGCCCTCGAGGAGATCGGCCGCATCGTGCGGACGCTGCAGGAGCAGGTCGGCCAGGGTCGGGCCGGTCACCGACTCGGTGAACAGCACCCCTCGCGCCAGGCCGGCCACGGGACAGACCCGGGGCGAGTCCAGCTGGGCCAGGAGCCGCAGCTGCGCGGCCTCCCGATCCATCAGCGCGCCGGGACGCTGCACGTACGCCTGCTGCGCCGCCCGGACATCCGGCCAGGGCCCGCAGGCGCCCCGCAGGAGCGAGACCAGCGACACCCCGAGGAAGGCGTACTTGGCGTACAGGGTGCGCCCGTCCACGCGGATCCGGCGCACGTAGCCGGTGACGCTCGGGACGTGGTCGCCGAGGTCGACGTCGGCGCGCGGCCACAGGCCGGCGGCAGCGGCAGCGATCTCCCGGGCGGCGAAGGCGAACACCTCGTCGGCGTCCGGGACGGGGGGAACGGGACCGGGCGATGTGCTCACGGCTGTGGTGCTCACGTACGCCTCCAACGGCAGTGGATGAATCCCGCCCGGTGCCCCGGGCGGGTGGGCGCATGGTGGCTGGGGAGGAGCCCCCGGCTGGCCAGTTGAGGAGCGGCCCACCTGCCGGGAGCTCCCGTGCACCCGAGCCCACGGGGACAGGGCATCGGGCGGCTTGGGGAGAGATGGTCAGGGAGCCCGCCGTACGAGGTGCGGGCGTTCGCCGTATCGGTCGGGGTGCTGCTCGACGCGTTCGGTCAGTTCGCCGCCCTGCAGCGCTGGGCTGGTCTCAGGCGCGGCATCCGCCATCGAGACCGCAAGCGGGGCGGCCGTTGCCCGGGGAGCCGGCACCATGGCGGGCGGAATCAGTCCCAAAGCGGCCAGGACGAGCACGGCGCGGCCCGGACGCGACGGACGAGCGTGGGCGTCGCTCACCGCTCCTCCTTGGGGTGCATGTCCGCCGTGAGGGGCGCGGGGTTGGCTAGCGCGCCCGGGTCCGTGGTCCACTCCATCCCGCCGCCCGCCGGCAGCAGCCATGCCACCGGGCGTGGCCGGTCGCCGTCCGGGGCGATGGCCCGCAGGACCCCCCGACGGCCGGTCGCGGTGTCCTCGACGTCCCGGCCGATCCACGGGTGATCGCGATGCAGCAGGCTGCGCTTGGTGCTCACTTGGCCTCACCGCCGCCCGTGGCCAGCGGCTCCCAGGAGTACCGCACCTGTACGCAGTGATCCTGCAGCCAGCGAATCTCGCGGTGCCTCAGCTCGTGGGAGGGCTCCGGAGCGATACACGCGGGCCACCGGACGATCACCACTCGGACCGCGCCGGACTCCGCCAGCTCCCGCACCCGCAGCCATCCGTCACGGTGGCAAGGGTCGGGATCGCCGTACGGGTCCGTGACCACTTCTGTGATCGTCAGCCCGCGCGCCTCGGCGAAGTCGCGCCCCTCGGCCTCGGCACGGTCGGCTGCGAGCGTGGGAGTGAGCTTGCTTCGCTCAGCGCACACGTACAGCACAGCGGCGCTGGCAGAAGCAGCGACGGTGATGTTCTCCCGGGTATCAGGCGTCCTGGTCATCGTGGTGGGCCTCTTCGTCGTCCTGGGCGCCCGGTCCGCCCCCCTCGGGGGTCGGAGGGGCGGACCAAGCAGTCGACGGTCGTACGGGTGCGATCACCGAACGGCCGGTAATCACTCAACTCCCCTACGCGACACCGGGTAAGGGAGCAGAGTGGAGGCACGGTTGAACTGGTTGAACGCACCCGGGGGTCATCGATGGCACGTCGACCGCGAACACCGAATGCAGCCCTTGCGGCCCTGATGCAGTCAGGAGGAATCGGAAACGCACAGCTCGCACGCCGGGTGAACGCCGCCGGCCGCGAACTGGGGCTCCGCATGCACTACGACAAGACGAGCGTGTCCCACTGGCTCGCCGGATCCGTTCCAAAACTCGAGGCAAGGCCCGCCGTCACCGAGGCGCTCTCACGGCTGCTCGGACGGCCCGTAACGTGCGCGGAGGTCGGCTGGGAGACCGAGGAAAAGCCGGCCGGAGAGCGCGACTTCGTGGCAGGAGTGATCGACCTGAGCCGGGCAGACATGGATCCCACACGCCGGGGAGTGCTGAAGACCGGGATGTACGCCGCGGCGCTGGCCGTGCCCCGATACGAGGACGTGGCGGGGCGGTTGGAGTCGGCAACGGCCGGGCGGACGGTGCACATCGGCCGCTCCGACGTCGAGACCGTCCGCACCATGACCGACAAGGTCGCCGACATCCTGGACCAGGTCGGGGCAGGCCACGCCCGCCCGATGGCCGCCGCCTTCCTCGTCAACACCGCCGGCCCCTACCTGCGCGCGAGCGGCACGGACGAGGTGCAACGCGACATGCGGGCCGCTGTCGCGGACTTCGTGTACCTCACGGGCTGGATGGCCATGTACGAAGACCAGCAGGGCCTGGGCCAGACGTACTACCTGCGCGCCCTCGAGCTCGCGGGCGCTGCCGAGGACCACGTCACCTACTGCCGCACCCTGCGCGGCATGAGCCTGCAGGCGACGCACCTAGGCCACGGCAAGAAGGGCCTGGAACTCGCCGACGCCGCCGCCGAGGCGGCGCCCTCCGCCGGCCCGCGCCTAGTCGCCTTCCTGTGCGGCCAGCAGGCCGCCGCCGCTGCGATGACCAACGCCCGGAACACCGCCCTGGCCCGGCTCCGTGAGGCGGAGAGCGCGCTGTCCCGCGCCGACGACCGACGCGATGCCGTAGGCGGATACGACCAGGCCGCCTACTTCTTCCACGAGGCACACGTGCGCTGGCACCTCGGCGACAAGGACGGCTCCATCGCCTCCCTGCGCCGCTCGAACACCGCCCGCTCCCCGCTGGAACGCCAAGGCCGCCTGCACTGCCTCGGCGTGACCGCCGAACGCCAGTTCCGCATGCGGCACATCGAAGCCGCCTGCCAGACCTGGGGAACCTTCCTGGACGAGCACGTCACGATCTCCTCTGCCCGAGGAGACGAGCACCTGAAGACGATGCTCAAGGCGCTCCCCGCCTACCGCCGCGTCGCCGGAGTACGGGAACTCGAAGAACGCGCCCGCCACGTCGCCACTCTCAAGACAGCCTGACTTTCGGCGCTCACCCCACAGCGGAACGGGGTGGGCGCCGTCACACGTCATCCCCTATCAGGCCCGTTGGGTCTAACAGGGACAACATCCGGAGCGGTGACGCGTATGAAGGTGCTGCGTCCGGTGACGGGGTTCAGCACCGCGACCTTCAGCGGAGACCGGGCGGCGGCCTGGATGCGCGAGAGCCACGTCTGGTTCGGGACCAGGATCGTCAGCTCCGCCGGCCACTCGATGAGCGCTTCGAGATCGGGGCAGACCACACCAGCCAGCGTGAACCCGTCGCCTGTCCATCGCGGCCGGGCGTAGACGAGCAGCCCGTTACCGTGAGCGGGGCTCTGATCTCCATACATGATCGCTTTGCCCGAGGCGGAGCGGACCATCTGCGTGAACGCCTCCCACACCGTGGCGTCAAGGCCCGTGCGCTGGAAAAAGCCCGCCAGCCGCTGCAACTCCGCCTGCCACTCCAGCAACTCCGCCTGCCATTCCAGCGCCCGCCGCTCGGCGTCTTGGCGGTGTTGCTCGGCGGCCGCGGCTCGCTGCTCGGCCTCCTGGCGACGGCGCTCGGCGGCAGCCACCCGTCTGACGGCTTCGGCTTCGGCCTCCATCTGGGCGCGTGCCAAAACCAGGTCCTCGTACGCGGGCGCCGTCCACCACACCGTGCCATTCGCGCCGGTGTGGGCGTGCACCCGCCCGTCGAGGATCCACCTGATCGCGTCGCCGAGCGGGCAGGTGATGTGCACCCACTTTGCTTTCGCCTTCAGCGTGCGTGGCGCCCAGTCATAGCGCGCCATCCCATGCCACACCGTCCAGGTCTCGCCCCGCCGGCGCGGAGAGCGCACCCTCAGCGAGGGAACGACCCGCTCCCAAGGCCGGTCCTGCAGGGCGACCCAGCACACCGCCACTCCGTCCCGCGCGTAACGGTCCGTACGCATACGCGCCTCATCCTGCGTCATGGGCGACAACTGCGCCTCCAGAGCCATGAAAGGGCGGTCGTGCTCGTCGAAGACCATCACGTCGGCCCGCCAGTTCCGGACCTCGCTGCTCACCTCCAGCTCCGCTCGCCATCCCGCCGCCCGAGCAGCCACGACCAGCTCCAGCTTCAGGAGGTGGTGCTCCGGTGATTCGTTCGCCAGCTCGCAGTCCGGGGGCCGCACCTGGTGGTAGAAGTGCCGGACGACGTGCTGGGAGGCCCGGGCGAAGACCCGACCGCCGCACTCCGGGCATGCCAGCCGCAGTCCTTTGACCCGGTGGACGTCCGTCCAAGCGCGGTCACACCCGAGGTCGTCCATCGACGCGTCCAGTCGACCCCAGACCGGGTGTACGGCGGTGTACCCCATCACCCCTCCCTCGTGCGCCCAACGGCAGCCAGCGTCCCCACACCGAGACGACCCCGCGCCGTAGATCCTGCTCGCTGCGCCGCCGCGTTCTCCGCCGGGTCCTCCGCCCTGCGGCGGACGACTCCCGTTCCGGACGGTGTCCGCTTCGCAGGTCACGCTCCCTTCCGCGCCGCGGTGATGTACGCGGCCGCGCGCCAACCAGAGGGAGAAGGACAGGCAGCGGAGAGCAGGGCGACGGGGGTCTACCGGGAGCGAGCGGAGCGCCGACGGCGGACGCGAGGAACGGGCGAGGCCCGCGGCGACGGCTGGCAGCGCACCGAGGAGGACGAGCAGCTGCTGCGGCTGGCCACCCGGTACAGCACGCTGACGCTCCACCAGGCCGCCTACGCCTGTTGGGGCGGACGGATCGAGGCCGCCCGGCGGCGGGTGCGGCTGATGGTCGAGGCCGGGCTGCTGCACCGCCTGGCCGTCGCGGATGTCGGTATCCGGCTGGAGAGCGAAGGGCGCACTGTGCTCTCCGAGCGGGAGGTGCACGCCGCCGAAGCCGTACCAGGCCGCGCGGCGGAGCTCCTGGCGGACCTTGGCGTGCACCAGGTCCCGGTCGGCGTCCGGCGCGGGGAAATACTCGCTGTGCCCGTCGGGGCCCGTGCCGTGCACTGGCCCGACCTCGTCGTGGTGCTGCCCGGCGGCCGCCTCGCCGCGTTCGAGGTCGAGCTCACAGCCAAGCCCGCGGCCGCGCTCCGGACGATCCTGCGTGCGTACAAGCAGGCCCGGCGCCCGGTGGCCTACCTCGCCACTGAGCCTGTCGTGGGCCAGCTGCAGGGCGGCCCCGGGCCGGGCGGCCGGTGGGTCAACGGTGTCGCCCAGGAGCTGGAACTCCTGCCGCCGGGCGGGCCTGGCCCGGGCGCCGACGGGCACCTTCAGGTGCGGCCGTTCACCGCCGTCGACCCGGCCGTGGCCCGCCGGACAGCCCAGCAGGCCGCCCGGCTACGAGGTGGATAACGCGCAGATCACGCCCGTTGCCACCCCGGTATCCAGCGTCGTCTGCGCCCAGAGCGTCAACATTCCTCGCCGGTGGCCGCTTCTCCGATCGCCTGCTGGACGAGGCGGAGCTCCGTTTCGTCCAGCGCGTCCAGCGACGCCTTGAGGTTGAGAGTCCGCGCCGTTGGCGTCGTGTTGTGCTCGTCACGCTTGCGCGACGGGACCGGTCCTGGCCCAGTGGCCACCAGGGGGAACCTCAAAACTGAGGCGCCAGGGCTTGTGGCCTTCCGCCGTGCAGGTGGCCCATAGGCGAATGCGCGCGCCCCGGTACTGCTGCCGCCAGCGTTGTTCTCCCTCGGCGTCCTCGTAGCAGTCCGGCCGCACCGAGGGGTCGGTGGAGAACAGGGCCATGTCGCCGGGTTCCACGAAGACCGGACTGACTGCGCGCCCCAAGTCGTCCGCTCCGTCGATTCGCGGCCGGAAGCGCGTTGGGCCCCAGATCACTTGTGCCCGCATCTCTCGGGTGGTGCTGCCGGCTAGTTCGGGGTCGTTCCCGCGGTCGCGGTCGTCTCGCACCTGCAGTTGCACCTGAAGACGTCCCAGTGCTGTGGGGCCCTCGAAACGTACCTCAAGGCGGTCGGCCTGATGGCGTATCCGAAGCTGGGGGGTCAGGGCGTTGTGCCAGCGGTCCCGCTCGATCTGCGCGACAGACCCAGCCGTCGCGTTGGCTTCCCGTGACGACCGCCATGAGTACGTGACTCTGTCGGGGATCTTGGAGCGTCGAGGTCAGCTCGGAGATGCCGTCGCCACCACGTTCAACGACTGACCCGCCCAGCATTCTCACCCCTTCCCTCAGTAGGGAACTGCCCCCAAAGGAACAGCGTCCCCCAGTAACTGTCAGCGCCAGAGCGGTTGCCAGGGCTTCAGGGATGGGGAGAAGACCTTCCGCGGCGCAGCGACGGCTGTCCACGACCCTTCCGGCAGCTGATCAACAGCGCGTAATCTCCATGCCGCCACAAGATCTGCGTTTCAGGTCGGGGGGAGACCGCATGCAGCACCTTTCCACACCACTCGCCAGGACTCTGGGCGCGGCGGCTTTGTTGTCGGCAGCCGCCGCATGGGGCGCGGCCTCGATCCGGTACGAAGCTGACGGCCCTCGCCTGGACGTTCTCGTGCCGCTGGCCCTGGCGGCGGTGTTCGTCGTGGGCTGGCTGATGGCCTCTCGGTCAGCACCCCCCGTTAAGCTACTGCCATCGACCGCTCCTCCCCGGGAGAAGGTCCCTGGCAAGCTGGGAGCGGTGCGCCGTGACTGGGGGCTCGTCGCCGCGGCCTACCTCACCGTCTGGGCACCGTTCGCGGCGGCCAACAGCGCCTACGGCGGCCGGGGTTCACAGCTCGGTGCCCTGTACTGCCTGCTCACCTTCATCGTCGGCGCCGTGCTGTCCCTGTGCAATCTCGCGCTGCTCCAGAGCAACCTCGGTCGATCGCAACGCATGCTCAAGGAGGACGCCGCCGCGGGCAGCGTCCACGCTATCCGCGTCCGGTTCGGTACCCCAGTGCTGGAGATGTACCGATACCCGACGGGGCAGGGTGCCGGCAGGATCGCCGCCTCCACCACTTACGGCGTCGAGTTGGTTCACGAGAGCGACAGCGGCGAGCAACGGACTATCCGGCTCCGGGCCATGAAGGCCGCCCAAAGCGACAAGGTCGGTGACAAGCACCTCACCTATGCCGCTTCCCAACTCGTCGGCCACGGCGGCTGGTTGTGCTGGCCTGCCCGGTGGCGTGACATCGCGGGCACGAACAAGGACCTCAAGGTCCCCGCCGCCTTCGCCTCCGACTCCGGTCACGTGGTCTGGGGCGAGATGCAGCAGGATGACTACGCGTACTATCTGCGCGACGGTGCCGCACCATTGTGCGAGACCGACCCCAGGCTCGCCGTCGCGCCGCTTCCCCGGCCGTCGCGGTACTTCCCGAAGGTGCACGCCTCGCACCTGCGTGTCGCGGCGGTTGGCGCCCTCCTCGCCGTCCCGTTCCTGCTGGATGCCGTCCCGTACTGGGCCGGTCTGCTGTTGGGCGTGGTCTCGGGGGCCTTAGGGCTCTTGGCGGGGATGACGATGGACGGAGTGGGCGTGGACCAGGAACCGTGGACTGTACGTACAACCTCCCATCCGTCACTGCAGTAGGCGCAGCCCGCCACCATGCGCGACGGCACGGCCCCGGCCCTGCAGGGTGACCACGATCCGCCCGGGAGGCGGCCGGACAGCCGACATGCACCGAGTGCTGAATGCGCGCATCCGCGCGGCGGGAGTTCGCCCACGGATACGGCATGCAGCGCTGTCGCTACCGCGGACAGGGAAAGGCTCACATCCAGCACGTCCTGACGGCCATCGCCGTCAACATCGAGCGCCTCAGCGGACTGCCTCCAACCGAAGAAGCCCCCACGCCCCGCCGACCGACTGCGTTCCAGAATTACCTCGACCAGCGCAAGATACCCCGGTCGAAGTCCTGGCGTACCCCGGGAAGCTGACCTCGACGCTCCAAGATCCCCGACAGAGTCACGCACTGACGCGAACGCGGCCACACCGCTGAGTGCGGCTGCAGCCGCGGCGATGCTGGTATCTGCGATTCCCATGCGCGCGGACTGTAGCTCAGCCAGAGGGGGTCACGTCCGCTGGAGTGGTGTATTGACGGCCACTCGGTGATCTCGTTTTGAGGCTATGCGGTGAGTTCGGTGGGCAGTTCGGTCTCGTCGGTTTCTGACTCGATCGGGTGGAGGCGGGCCTTGGCGAGGAGCTCGCGGCCCATGTAGCGGCGGGCCTCGGTCCACTCGTCGTTCTGCTCGGCCAGCACCGCGCCGACCAGGCGGATCAGGGCGGTGCGGTCGGGGAAGATGCCGACCACGTCGGTGCGGCGGCGGATCTCCTTGTTCAGGCGTTCTTGTGGGTTGTTGGACCAGATCTGCCGCCAGATCTCACGTGGGAACGCGGTGAACGCCAGCAGGTCGTGCTGAGCGGCAACCAAGTGGGCGGCGGCCTTGGGAAACTTGGCCTCCAGGGCGTCCAGCACGTGGCGCATCTGGGCCTGGACGGCGTCGGTGTCGGGCTGTTCGAAGACGGTCCGCAGCAGCGTGGCCACCCACGGCTGGGCGGACTTGGGGACCTGGCTCAGCAAATTTCGGGCGTAATGCGTGCGGCATCGCTGCCAGGATGCTCCGGGCAGGACGGCGCCGATCGCGGCGACCAGACCGGTGTGGGCGTCGGAGACGACGAGCTGGACACCTTTCAGGCCGCGGGCGGTCAGGGAGCGCAGGAAGGCGAGCCAGCCGGCGCCGTCCTCGGCGGTGGCAACGTCGATGCCGAGGATCTCGCGGTGCCCGTCGGCGTTGACCCCGACCGCGATCAGCGCGTGGACGTTGATGATACGGCCGCCCTCGCGGACCTTCTGGGTCAGGGCGTCCACCCGGACGAACGCGTAAGGGCCTTGGTCCAGGGGCCGGTTGCGGAACTCGGCGACCCGCTCGTCCAGGTGCTTGGCCATCGCGCTGACCTGGGACTTCGACAGCTGGGTGACGCCGAGGGATTCGGCGAGTTTCTCGACTCTGCGAGTGGAGACGCCGAGCAGGTAGGCGGTGGCGACCACCGAGATGAGGGCCTGTTCGGCCCGTCGGCGTCGTTCCAGGAGCCAGTGCGGGAAGTAGCTGCCCTGGCGCAGCTTGGGGACGGCGAGTTCGACGGTGCCGGCGCGGGTGTCCCACTCGCGTGGGCGGTAGCCGTTGCGGTGGTTGACGCGTTCGTCGCTGACCTGCCCGTATTCGGCGTTGCAGAGGGCGTCGGCCTCCGCGGACATGAGCGCGTCGGCGAACGTCTTGACCATCGCGCGCAGCAGGTCGGGACTCGCCGCGGCGAGGTTGTCTTCCACGAGGGCATGCAGGGGCAGACTGTCGGGTGCGGTCATCGTGCTGATCTCCTTCGAGGCTTCGACACTTCGAAGATCAGCCGGTGGCCGTTCATCTATGCGGGCCTCATCCCGACGCCGGAGCAAACCCCCGGATCAGGTCGAACCCGTACACCACTTCCCTGGACGCAACCGTAACGGGCGCGGTCGGACCGGAAGAGGGTCCGGTGGCACAGGCGAGCGTTCATGGCCGCCAGCGCCTCACGCGCATCATCGGACGGGCCTGCGAGGGGGAGGATCTCTGTGGCGGTCATGCCGTGGAAGTTCTGCGGCATCCCGCCTCTGCGGCGCTCTGACCGGCCTTGGTCCTGCGGACTGCTCCGCTTCCCACCGTGTTCGCTTGGAGCCCAGTCGGCCGACGCCGTTGACGAGGTACGGCGTACCGTCGCCGTCCTCGCTGCCCGCGTCCCGTCGCCGCGCGGCGCCCGCCGCGGAAACGATTCACACGGCGCCGCGCAGCCGGAAATGAATCGCCCATGACTTGACCCCCGATGTCTGGGTACGCAGAGCGGGCGGCCGACTCAGCTGGGGCGCGAGGAGCGGACAAGATGGACGGGGCTGCCTTGGGTACCACGGCCGCACTCTCTTCGGCACGCCGGTTCATTCCGTCGACGCGTGCCCTGGTGCGGGTCTCACCGCACCATGAGAAATTGACGGGCAAAAGGCCGCCTTCTCATATTTCGCCCCATGCGTTCGCCTGCCACAGCACTCGACACTCGGCCACCGCGACCGTGGCCGGCCAGACACGAAGGAAGCGTCTCCGATGAGCGAGGCCAACCCCCTCAAGCGAGCAGCACGGAAGATCACCAACAGCCTCCAGGACAACGGCGCCACGCCTGAGGAGGGCATCCCCGGCAGGCCCGGCCCGGAGTCTCCCTCCGTGGCGGAGCCGACGGAGCCGCGTGACCCGCTGCCGCCGAAGCCGGACCAGAGCGGCCCCGACACCGTGTCGCCCACCGGCCAGCCGACCGGCGCCGACCAGGCCCGAATGGCTCAGTCCGGCAGCTACCTGACGACCGCCCAGAGCACCCGCCTGTACGACACCGACCACTCGCTCAAGGCCGGGCCCCGTGGACCGGTCCTGCTGCAGGACCACCACCTGCGCGAGAAGGTCATGCACTTCGATCACGAGCGCATCCCGGAGCGCGTGGTCCACGCGCGGGGCGCGGCCGCGCACGGCGTGTTCCAGAGCTACGGTACGGCCGCCTCCGTGACCAAGGCCGCCTTCCTCTCCGAGGACAAGGAGACGCCGGTGTTCGTGCGGTTCTCCACGGTGCTGGGATCGCGGGGCTCGTCCGACACCGTGCGGGACACCCGGGGCTTCGCGACCAAGTTCTACACCAGCGAGGGCGTCTTCGACCTGGTCGGTAACAACATCCCGGTCTTTTTCATCCAGGACGCGATCAAGTTCCCGGACGTCATCCACGCGGGCAAGCCGCACCCGGACCGGGAGATCCCGCAGGCGCAGAGCGCGCACGACACGTTCTGGGACTTCGTCACCCTGCACACCGAAGCGACGCACCACACCCTGTGGAACATGTCCGACCGGGGCATCCCGCGCTCGTACCGAATGATGGAGGGCTTCGGCGTCCACACGTTCCGCCTGGTCAACGCCGAGGGCGCCACGACGCTGGTGAAGTTCCACTGGAAGCCCAAATTGGGCGTGCACTCCCTGGTGTGGGAAGAGGCGCAGATCACCAACGGCGTCGACCCGGACTTCCACCGCCGGGACCTCGCCGACGCCATCGAGGCCGGCGCCCACCCGCAGTGGGAGCTGGGCATCCAGACCTTCCCCGACACCCCGGACCAGACCTTCGAGGGCATCGACCTGCTGGACCCGACAAACCTCGTGCCCGAGGAACTCGCTCCCGTGCAGCCGGTCGGCCTGCTGACCCTGATGCGCAACCCGTCGAACTTCTTCGCCGAGACCGAGCAGGTCGCCTTTCACGTCGGCCACCTCGTCCCGGGCGTCGACGTCACCGACGACCCCCTGCTCGCCGGGCGTCTGTTCTCCTACCTGGACACCCAGATCACCCGGCTGGGCGGCCCGAACTTCCCGCAGCTACCCATCAACCGGCCGCACGCCCCGGTCAACGACATGCTGCGCGACGGCATGCACCAGACGGCCGTGCACCGGGGTGTGGCTCCCTACCGCCCCAATTCGCTCGATGGCGGCTGTCCCTTCCTCGCGGGAGCGGACACCGGCGCGTTCGTCGAGACGCCCGTACGCGTGCCGGAGGCGGCGAAGGTCCGGGAGGCGCCCGAGTCGTTCGCGGACCACTTCAGCCAGCCGCGGCGGTTCTGGCTGAGCATGAGCCCGATCGAGCGCGAGCACATCATCGCCGCCTACACCTTCGAGCTCGGCAAGTGCTACGAGCAGGCCGTCAAGGAGCGAGCGCTACAGGTCCTGGCGAACATCGACCCGAACCTGTGCGCTGAAGTGGCCACCGGTCTCGGACTGCCGGCCCCCCAGCCGACCGTGCCCCTGGCCGAGGTCGAGGCCAGCCCCGCCCTCTCCCAGGTCGGCGGGACCTGGCCCACGGACGGCCGGGTCATCGGCATCGTCATCGGTCCGGACGGCGACCTGCGGGGCGTGAGCGCGGTGCGCGAGGCGGTCCTCGACGCGAGCATGGTCCCGCTGGTCGTCGCCCCGGCCGGAGGCGTTTTCGGCTCGGGTGAGGGCATGGTGACGGTCCAGCGCACCTACGCCACCGCGCGGTCTGTCGAGTTCGACGCGATTCTGCTGGCCGGGACACCGGGCGTGGGCGGCGACGCGTACGGCGCCCGTGACGCCAAGGCGTTCCCCGCCCCCGCGCAGCAGGCGACCGGTGACCCCCGCGTCGGACTGCTGGTGTCGGAGGCCTTTCGGCACGGCAAGGCCGTCGGCGCGTGGGCCGGCGGCGAGGCGTTCCTCGAAGCATCCGGGGTGCCCCTCGACGCGCCGGGCGTGGTGGTCGGTGACTCAGGCACCGGCGCCCTGGCGCAGCTCACCGGTCTGCTGGGCAAGCATCGCGCGTGGGACCGGTTCAGGGCTGTGTGAGCGGTCCGCGTCCGAGCGGCCCGGCCGCCGTCCGGGTTTCGCACCCGACACGGCCGGGCTTTCGTACGCCGGGTCACGCCCCTTCCGCCGACGCCCGCCGCGCCGTCTCGTCACGCAAGGGATGACCATGCAGACGTTCCTGCCCTTTCCCGACTTCGCCGCATCTGCCGCCGCGCTCGACCCGCGGCGCCTGGGCAAGCAGCGCGTCGAGGCGCTCCAGTTGCTGCGCGGTCTGATGGTTCCCGGCTACGGCTGGCGGCATCACCCGGCGGTGCGCATGTGGACAGGCTACGAGGAGGCACTGGTGCGCTACGGCCTGGAGGTCTGCTGCGTGTGGACGGCGGCCGGGCGCGCGGACACGTGCGCCGGCTCCCTGATGACCGACTTCACGGCCCACCGAGCCGATGTGGGCGTGCGTACGCAGGAGCGGCTTGCAGCGGACGGCGAGCTGCCACCGTGGCTGGGCAATCCCGCGTTCCACCGAAGTCATCGGTCGGCGCTGCGGCGCAAGGATCCGGGCTTCTACGCACCCCTGTTCCCGGACGTCCCCGAGGACCTGCCCTACGTCTGGCCCGCCTCGGACCGGTCTCGCTAGGTCGGACCGGTCTCGCTGGAAAAAGCGTCGAGCGGGGCGGCCCGTCAGGTGTCCATCAGTGCAGCGGCCTCCAGGGTTCTCGAAGAGCCTGCGGGGCGGCTCAGCGGTGGCGCCGCTCCCGGGCGTCGGCACCGAAGCCGTTGCGTCAGAGTCTGCTGACCAAGAGCGCCATCGTGCAGGAGGGGGGCCTGCGGCTCTCCCCTCCAGGGGAACGCTGTACGCACTCGCCGGAGCAGGCGTCAGTTGCGTCCTCGTCCTTGCGGAAGCCGGCGATATCGACGATCAACGCGGTCGGCCGGATAGCTTCCCGCATCGTCCCGCCAGACGGGCCCGCACATGCGCCGGATCCCATGGACCGGTCGGTTCAACGCGAGTGGATGAGAAGCAACGCGATGTCGTCACTGCGGAACGCGGATTGCCGGGCGTGGTCGACCAGGCTGTCGGCGATGGCCTCCATGCTCAAAGTGTCGGCGTGAGCCAGTTGGTTGGCGAGGCTGTGGATGGCGTCCTCGATGTCGACGCCGGGTGCTTCGATGAGTCCGTCGGTGTACAGCGCGAGCACGGTGCCGGGTGGCAGGGAGACTTCGGTGGTGGGGTATTCAGCTGCGGGGTCGATGCCGAGCAGGAGACCTGGCTGGAGGTGGAGGACTTCGACGTGGCCGTCTGGGTGGCGCAGGATCGGAGGTGGGTGGCCGGCGGTGGCCAGACAGGCGTGGTGGTGGGTCATGTCGAGGACGATGTAGGTGCAGCTGGTGAACAGGCCGGAGTCGAGGTCGGTGAGTAGGCGGTTGGTGCGGGCGAGGACTTCGCCAGGGGCTGCGCCTGCGGTGGCGTGGACGGCGGTGCGGACCTGTCCCATGAGGGTGGCGGCCTGCACGTTGTGACCTTGGACGTCGCCGATAGCTGCAGCGGCAGTCGTCTCGTCGAGGCGGATGAGGTCGTAGAAGTCGCCGCCGATGCCCATGCCGCGGCTGGCGGGGAGGTAACGGGCGGCAACCTCGAGCCCGGGGATGCGCGGCAGGGTGTGGGGCAGCAGGCCGGCCTGGAGGTTGCGGGCGAGCTGATGTTTGGCGTCGTAGAGATGAGCGCGGTCCAGGGCCTGTGCGATCAGTCCGGCGAGGGCGGTGAGGACGGCGCGTTCTTGCGGGGTGAAGAGATGGGGCTGGTCGTAGGCGAGGACCAGGGAGCCGACAGCGCGGCCGGAGGTGATCAACGGCAGGAAAGCCCAAGAAGCCATGCCGTCCTGGAGGACGGCGGCAGGGTGGGCCCGTTTCAGCTCCGCGAAGCTGGCGAAGAAGCAGGGGATGCCAGTAGTCAAGACATGCGCGGCGGGGGTGTCGGCGGTCAGGGGGGTGGCGTCGAAGCGGTCCATGAGGTCGGCGGTATAGCCGCGGTAGCCGATGATGTGCAGTCGGCCCTCCTGTGCGGTCATCAGGGCGAGGGCCCGCGCGCCGAAGGCGGCCAGGACCTGGTCGGCAACCCTGTTCACCACGTCGCATACGCGGACGGCTTCGGTGAGGGCGACAGCAAGATGCGTGAGGCTGTAGAGGGCGTTGGCCCGGCCCGGTTCAACGGGCGGCGCGGGGTGGACCAACCGCGGAGGGTCCGGGGTATGAGCCGACGGGTTGGGGACGATGCGCACGCTGATGCCGGTGGCATCCGGGTAGAGGTGGAAGGACAGCCAGTGATCCGGTGGGCGCAGCGTAGTGAAGGACGTGGGTAGGCGGCTGAGCGCTGCGGATCGGTAGCGGTCTTCGGCGACGTGATTGTCCAGCCACGGCAGTGCCTCCCAGGGCCGCGCTCCCAGAAGGTCGAAAACACCGACGCCGAGGAGGTCTGCCGCGGCCGTGGTGATGAAGGTGATCCGGCCGTCGACATCCAGGGCGCAGCAGCCGTCGGGAAGACGCTCGGCGAAGCCGACCGCGGCCTGTGCCTCGTGGTGCCCGGCGGTACGGGTCTGCGACGGAGGCAGTATTCGCGGCTCGAGCCCGGGCACCACGGGGTGACCGCTGTTGGCGGCTTGCCGCATGATCACGCCCAGTCGCTCGCAGACGCCGGCGATCGCATCACGCTCGTGCGAGCTCAACGTCGGTGGGTGCGAGGCGGGCCAGTGCAGCACCAGGCCGCCCCATACGGTCGGGCCGGTCGTGATCGGGGCGGCGGCCAGGGCGAAGGGGTGGGGCAGGACGAGCGCCAGTTTCGGGTAGCGGCGCGCCCGCTCCTCCTCGCTGCCGATCCACACCAGGTGGCGCTCCCGTACGGCGTCGGCCACCGGGGTCGCAGCCTCCAGCGTCACCCGCGCCCACGGGACGGCGATCCGCCACGAGATTCCGCTCAGCACCGCCAGCTGCAGCGCGGGCTCGTCCGGCGACAGCAAGTAGATGGCGCTCAAGCTGGCGCCGCTCTCCCGCGCGAACTGGAGCAGGACGGACTCCAGTGCCTCCGGGCCGAAGCCCGCAGGGAAATCGGTGGACGCGGCGTCGGGCACGCTTTCACTTGCCTCTGCAAGCTCCGGATGGTGATCCCCGCACCCGCCCGAAGCGACTTCGAGCACCCTCTGCGCTGATGCCCAAGCCGGCGCCGATCTGCGCCCAGCCGGCCCCGGCCCGCCGGTCGGCCGGCACCGCCGAACGAACTAGCCGACCGGCCAGTTCGGGCACCTGCGCCACAACAGCGCATTGACAGCCTCCGGGAACCCGCGCCCCGGGCAGATCGCTGCTCCCCTGCTGTGCCCCGGCCTGTATGCGGCTGACTAGCTCCGTTCCGACAAGCACCATCGCCCGCCGCTCCTCCGTCGCCGCCAGCCACCGCCGCCTGGCACGCCAGGCCGCCTGCCGGTACGCCGGGCAGCAGTACCGGCGTCCACGGCCGGACGACCGTGGCAACAGGATGCAACACCAACAGCACCGACCATCACTCACATTCGGACAATACGCCCGCCAGGTGGTGACGTCACTCCGATGCCAGGACATGCGCAGAAGAAGACCGCTGACGAGCAGCCGCATGGTGGAGCGGTGTCGGCGACGACTGAAAAGTGGCTCAGCCACGATTCACGCGTCGCCGACATTCCTCGCCATTCGCAACGTCGCGGCCCATGAAGAAGCCGTGGAATGGTCTCGACAGGACGCTTTGGAACACCTGACTGTTCTGTGCGTCAGCACTGTCCTGAGCGTCAGCGCACATTCGCACAACTAGAGGACGACACCTACCTGAGCCCGACCACGAGAACGGCCTCGAAAGCCACCCAGTCCGGCGGATGATGGACCTCGGGGCGATGTCGATGCGGAACTCGCCCGATGACTGTCACGCGGCGTGAACAGCTCCGGCGCGGTGGCGTGGCTGCCCTGGACGTATGAGTGGTCGCCGCGCTGCACTACGGCTCGGCCAAGGTGGGGCTCCTTCAGCAACTGGTGCGCGGCCAGGTCACCCCGCTGTGGCCGCCGACCGGTATCGCCCTGGCGAGCCCGCTCCTGGGCGGCCCGCGGGTCTGGCCCGGGATCGCGCTCGGCGCGCTCCTGGTCAACGTCTCCCTCGGGCCGTCGGTCTGGGCCGTGCTCGTGATCGTGTCGGGAAACACCCTCGCGCCCGTCTGCTCGTACATACTGCTCCGCCGCACGGGATTCCGTCTCGAATTGGACCGCTCGCGGGATGCGCTCGCGTTGATCTTTCTCGGTGCGTTCACCGGGATGCTGGTCAGCGCGACGACAGGCAGCGGGACCCTGGCCCACGCCGGCGTGCTGAGTGCCGACCAGTTCTGGCCGACATGGTCGGTCTGGTGTACCGGCGATGCGATGGGCGTACTGGTGGTGACGCCGGTCCTGCTCGTTTTGCGCTCAGCACACCGGCCGAAGGACGCTCCGCCTACCCGTTGGGTGGAGGGGCTGCTGCTCCTCGCAGCCACCTCCTACATCGGTTTCCTGGAGACCGGCAGCACACCCCTCAGGTTCCTCGGCTTCCCGAGCCGATCTGGGCGGCCTTCCGCTTCCAACGGGCCGGGGCAGCGCCCTGCGCCCTGGCCGTGTCGACCTTCGCAGTCATCGTGGCCTGTCTACTCACAGCGACTGCCGGCTACTGGGTCCTCGGTCGAGGGACGCCCCGTCCGAACGGCACGTGGGCCATGGGCGCGCTCCTTGGCTCGTTCGCCCTAATCTTCGCCACCTACGCCCCGCTGTTCGAGAACGCCGTTGAGGGCGTCGTGCCGCACGTCGCCCGGCTGATGAGCAACTGCGCTTCCCTGGCCGCCGCCACGGCGGTCCTGGCCGTCTCGTTCCAGCTCAACCTGGAACCCGCGGAAGCGCAACGGCGAGTCCGCCCGCGTCTCGTCCTCTTCGCCACGTCCGCCCTCGGCATGACCGTGCTGTTCACGTACGAGCAGATGACGCATCGCTCTCCGCAGGTGTATGCGCTCTACCTGCTCCTTTTCATCTCCTACCTCGGTTTCGCCATCGTCGACTTCCTGGTGCAGGCCGTAAGCCAGTCGAGGTCGACCCGCCGCAGCAGCGTCCGGATAGGTCTGCGCATGGCGGCAGCAGGGTGCGCCTTCACACTCGTCTACGCGGTGTACAAGCTGACGGTCCTCATCTCCCTGGGCCTGGGCTTCCACCTGGTGTCCGACCATTCGGGGTGTTCGTCGCTCGTGTCTACGCCGTGCGTCTTCAGCGTGACGTCTCCGGCGCTCGCCGCCCTGCTGATCTGCGTCGGTCGCACACTGACGGCTGTCGTCTACCCGGTCAGCCAGGCCCGACGTCGCCGCTGGGAGGCACAATCCTTCGAAGCCCTCGGTCCTCTCTGGCAAGACCTGTCCGCCGCAATGCCGAATATCGACCCGGACTTTACGAGGCCGCTTCGAACGACTCCGACTTCCTGCTCCAACGTAGGGTGATCGAGATCAACGACGGCATCCTCGCCCTTCGGCCGTACCGGTCCCGCATGGTGCAGGAGCTGGCCCAGAATGCGTTCGACGCTGTAACAGAGGCGGGAGCTGCAACGGTCGAGGCGGCTGTCGTGAAGGCAGCGATGACCGCTTCAAAGGCTGGCCGGTACGCCAAAAAGCTTGCCCTGCCGTCGGCGGAGGCAGCTTCCCGCAAGGACCTCCGTGCGGACACGGAGTGGCTCCTCCTGGTGGCCGACGCCTACGCGCACCGGGTTGGGCGTGTCGCCGATGACAGTCAGCCAGAGCCGGTCGGAGCCTGATGGCATGACCGACCCGACTCAGCTTGTTACTTAACCTCTGGCTTCGAACGGTGCGTCGCACAGGGTCACTCACCTGGGCATTCGCCGGACAGGCGGGCGGCCCCCGCATGAGCATGCGTTCCGTCACAGAACCGCACTCATACGAAGGCCGCAGAGGTGAGTCTGCTGCATCACGATGCCCGGCACGAGGCGTTCGACTTCACGTCCCACTTTCGGGAGGACCTCTACACATGTCTGACCCGGCGCGGTGACACGCTGTTCGAGCTGTGCGACGCGATGCTCTGCGAGGACGGCCCGGTGACCTCGCCGGTCGATCTGACGCTGCTGGCCGAACACCGGCGTGGGCACGGCGCGTTGTACGACGCGCTCAACCAGGGCCGCATCGACGCGGTCAGGCTGCGCAAGGCGCTGGCCATGCTGCCGCAGCCCAAGGCCGCCGACGGGCGCCTGGTCCTGGCCGTCGATGTCTCCGCGTGGCTGCGTCCCGACGCGCCGTGCAGCCCGGACCGGCTGTTCTGTCATGTCTCCGGACGCTCGGGACGCTCCTCGGACCAGTTCATCCCCGGCTGGCCGTACTCGTTCGTCGCCGCGCTGGAGACCGCTCGGACGTCGTGGTGCCAACTGCTGGACGCGGTCCGGCTCGGCCCCGACGACGATGTCGCCGAGGTCACCGCCGCCCAGGTCCGCCGTGTTGTCACTGACCTGATCGGCCAAGGACAGTGGGAGGACGGTGACGATGACATCCTGGTCGTCTTCGACGCCGGCTACGACGCCCCGCGCATGGCCTACCTCCTCGACAGCCTGCCCGTCGAGGTGCTGGGACGGATGCGTGCGGACCGTGTCATGCGACGGCCGGCACCTTCGCCCAAGGAGTACGCCGTGTCCTATCCCCAGGGCGGGCGACCGCCGAAGCACGGCAAGGAGTTCCGCTTCGCCAGGCCCGATACGTGGGGCGATCCTGACGCGGAGACGGTGCAGGTCACCGACCGCTACGGCGCCGCGAAGGCGATGGCCTGGGACCGTATCCAGCCCCGGCTCACCACCCGCAGCGCGTGGATCGACCATGACAGCGAACTCCCCATCATCGAGGGCACCCTGATCCGCCTCCAGGTCGACCATCTGCCCGGCGGCGGCGACCCACTGCCCGTCTGGCTGTGGTCCTCCAAGACCGGCATGACCAGCACAGACGTCGACCTGCGGTGGCAAGCGTTCTTGAGGCGCTTCGATCTTGAACATACTTTCCGTTTTGTAAAGCAGACGCTCGGCTGGACCCGTCCAAGACTCCGTACTCCCGAGGCCGCAGACCGGTGGACGTGGCTCGTGATCGCGGCGCATACCCAGCTCCGGCTCACCCCGGCCCGCGTTCGCCGGGGGTTCAGGAACCTCCGCCCCCACCTGCACAGTCCAGCCCGTGCACCCAAACCCTCAACTCCTGGTTTGACCACCACCGCCCCGGCGTTGTTCAGCAGCTGCCGGGTCGCGGCGGCGGCCTCGTCCGGGCCGCGGACGACAGTGCCCGCTGCGGGGCCCCGGCCGCGGTCGCGAGCATCCTGAACACCGTGTAGTTGTTGACGAGTTCGCCGCCGCCTGCCCAAGGAGATCGGCACCGAGCAGCTTCTCCGAGAGGCCGAGGGCCGTGGCGAGGCGGCGACGGACGCGGACGGCCACAGCGCCCACACTTCCTCGACGGCCCGAGCGCCGCACGAGAGTCACCGGCGACCTCGAATCCCGCCTTGAGTCCTACGGCGTATCCGCCGTCGGCCCGCCCAATCTCCACACCGCACAACGCCGCCTGCTGGGCCGAGGCTGACGGGCGGCAGCCAGACGAGCGGACCGGGTTACACCACCTGAGGGATCTGACCCGGATCCAGGGCGCAGGGTCGTTTAGCGGATGCGGAAATAATCCGTACGGTCATCTAGTCAGAATCACACCACCAGGTGATCCGTTCAGTGGTGGGTCGACGAAGTCCCGGGCGAGTTTCCGACGCTCTCCCCAACGCTTCGCTTACCTGATTACATGCACTCTGAGCTGCGCATATTATTGATCATTTACTCAGGCGGTGGTGCGTAATCGCACGCCCTGTGATTCCGCCGGACGGGCTCCCGTGCACCTCTGATGCAACAGACGGTAAGCCTCAAGGGTACGCCAGAAGGTGATATACCTCTGGGCGATGGGGGCGCGGGGATCGGGGGATTCACGTATGCGCGGTTGTATTCACTTCTGGCACGGTCATGCCCGCAAGTAATCAAGCCTGCGCAATTTCTATCACTATCTGATCCACTGTTATACCGCGCCGCACTAACCCGCGGCGCCGGGGGGAGTTCATCATGCGTTGCATGCTGTTGAAAGCCGGTGTGTGCGGCAGCGCTGCCGTGCTCGCACTCGTCACGTCGCCCATCGTGGCGAGAGCAGCCACGTTGGAGCCGAGGATCGACCTGAAGGTGCTCGTCGTGGATGACGGGGGCCCGGCCACCGGGGCCATCACCGCCGAACTCGACTCGGCAGGCACCCCGTACACCAGGGTCAAGCTGGCCGACAGCGGGCGGCCGCAGATCAACGCCGCCTTCCTCAGCGATACCGTCAGCGGCCGTCCTAGGGCCAAGTACCAGGCCGTCGTGCTCCCGAACGACAACCCGTTCGGTGCCGGCTCCGCCGAGATGGCGACCCTGGCGACCTTCGAGCAGACCTTCGGCATCCGGCAGGCCGACGCCTACACCTACGCCAGGCCCGAGGTCGGGCTGAACTACGCGCAATCGCCTGGGTACATCGGCTCGCTCGACGGCACCACCGCCCAGGTGACGTCCGCCGGGAATTCCGGATCCTTCGGCTACCTCGCCGGGAGCGTCCCCTTCGAGGACAACGCGCCCGACGTGTCCGAGAGCTACGGCTATCTGGCCGTGCCGCTCGCCCAACAGCAGGCCGGGGCCACGTTCACCAGCTATGTGGACGCCCCGATCCCGGGCAGTTCCGCGCGCGGCTCGCTCGTCGGCGAGTACGCCCACGAGGGGCGCCGGGAACTGGTCGTCAACTTCGTCTACAACCAGTACCAGGAGCAGTACCGGCTGCTCAGCCGGGGCATCGTCGAGTGGCTGACCCAGGGCATCCACCTGGGCGCTGACCGCAACTACTTCGCGGTCCACGTCGACGATGTCCTCCTCGGCGACGACCGGTGGAACACCTCGCTCAACTGCACCCCCGGAGACGTGGACTGCACCCCGGGCGGGGGCGCCACCCCCGACCCGATCCGGATGACGGCGGCGGACGCCCAGTACGCCAAGCAGTGGTCCGCCGGTCACGGGCTCACTCTGGACATGGTGTTCAACGGCGGCGGCAGCGAGGACTACAAGGCGGAACACGGTGGCGCCGACCCGACGGCGGACCAGCTCATCGCCGACAAGAGCGCCTTCCGCTGGGTCAACCACACCTACCAGCACCCGTTCCTGGGCTGCGTCCAGGACGTCAGCGTGGTGCCGTGGAAGTGCTCCACCGACGCGAGCGGAAAGATCCAGTGGGTCAGCCAGGCCGACATCACCTCGCAGATCACCCAGAACCGTACCTGGGCGGGCGGCAAGGGCCTCGCCCTCGACAACACGGAACTGGTCACCGGTGAGCACTCCGGGATGAAGGTGTTGCCGCAGCAGCCCGACGACAACCCCAACCTGGCCCCGTCCCTGAACGCCACCGGGGTGAAGTGGCTGGCCAGCGACAATTCCCGAGACCCGCAGCAGCGCCAGATCGGCTCCGCCCTCACCGCGCCGCGCTTCCCGATGAACGTCTACTACAACGCGGGCCACGCGACCGAGGAAGTGGACGAGTACAACTTCGTCTACACCAGCAGGGCCAACGGCGGCAGCGGCATCTGCGAGGGCTCCTCGACCACCACCTGCCTGAGCGCCCCGCTGGACCCCCAGACCGGCTACACGTCGTACATCGTCCCGTTGGAGAGCCGCATCGCCCTCGGGCACGCGCTTTCCAACGACCCCCGGCCGGTGTACATGCACCAGTCGAACCTCGCCGAGGACCGCATCGCCTACCCGGTGCTGGACAAGATCCTGGGCGACTACACCAGCCTCTACGCCGCCAACACCCCGCTGGTCAATCTGCGGATGAAGGACATCGGGACCGAGCTGAAGTACCGCGCCGCCTGGGCCGCCGCAGTGAAGAACAACCAGGTCACCGCCTACCGGATCGGCAACACGGTCACCATCAGCTCGCCGAACGGCACCCAGACCAGCGCGACCATGCCCGCCGGCACCACCCAGAAGCAGCTGATCGGCAGCACCGCCTTCGGCGCCGCCTACGCCGGGCAGCTGTCCGGCTGGACCACCCCCGGCACGCTGCAGACCTCGATCACCCTGCAACTGACCACGCAGGCCACGCCCGCGGCCCCCACCGGCACCGGCACCGGCACCGGCACCGCGAAGGTAGCCGCACCGGCACCCGCGCTGCGTGTGCCCAGCGGTGTGGCCAGCCCTGTCCCGGCAGGCCCCGGCGACACCGCCCGCCGCAAGCGCTGACCGTGATCAACGGGCACGACGGCACGACCGGCACGCGACGGGCGCAACCGTCCCAACGTGCACGACGGGATACGGGGATAGGGGGATACGGGGATTTGGCAGTAACCGACCGCACCAGGCCAGCATTCGGGGACACACCGCCATCCGGCACAGCCAGGGCCATCGCGGCCATCAACACCGGCACGACCCGCGTCACCATGCTCACCGAGGGCACCTACCCGCACAGCCACGGCGGAGTGAGTGTCTGGTGCGATCAGCTTGTCCAAGGCATGCCCGACGTGAACTTCCAGATACTCGCGGTCACCAGTGACGGCCGCGAGCCCCTCACCTGGGAAACGCCCGCGCACGTCAGCAAGGTGGTCTCCATACCCACCTGGGGACCGACGCCGACCGGCCGCGCACCGCGCGGCCGGCGGCTGCGGGGCTTCCTCGACACCTACGAAATGTTCCTGCTGGCCCTCCTCGATCCCGGCCCCGGTTCTGGCTCCTGTGCCGGCCCCAGCACCCTTGAGCGCTTCGCCGAAGGGCTGTACGGCCTCGCGGCACGAGCCCGGTCCGGGGAACTGACGGCGGCGCTGCGCACCGAGGCAGCGATACGCACACTGGCCGCCGTCTGGAACCGTCCGCACGTACCCACCCACGCCGCCCGGCCGACCATGCACGACGTACTGACCGCGACCGACCTGCTGGAACACGCCCTGCGCCCACTGGCGGCCGCCCCACCCCGGCACGGGATCGCCCACGCCGTCAGCGGCGGACTGGCGGCCCTGCCCGGACTGCTGGCCCAGCACCTGCACGGCACGCCCCTGCTGCTCACCGAACACGGCGTCTACCTGCGTGAGCGCTACCTCGGTTACGGCGCCGGCGGTTACCACTGGCCGGTGAAGGCGCTGCTGCTCGGCTTCTTCCGGCTGCTGGCACAGGAGACCTACGCCCGCGCCGCGCTCATAACGCCGGGAAGCCACTACAACCGACGCTGGGAGGAACGCGGCGGCACCGCACCCGACAAGATCCGTACCGTCTACAACGGTGTGGACCCCGGGGCCTTTCCTCCCGCCGGTCCGGAACCGGAGATCCCCACGCTGGCCTGGGCGGGGCGGGTCGATCCCATCAAGGACCTGGAAACGCTGATCCGGGCCTTCGCCCTGGTACGCCGGGAGATGCCCCAGGTGCGGTTGCGGCTGTTCGGCGGCACACCCAGCGGCGGCCAGGCCTACCGGGAACGCTGCCAGGCTCTCAGCCGGGACCTGGGCATCGCCGAAGCGGTGGCCTTCGAGGGCCGGGTGGAGGACATCCGCGACGCCTACGCGGCGGGCACCGTGGTCATGCTCTCCAGCATCAGCGAGGGCTTTCCCTTCACCCTCATCGAGGCCATGTCGTGCGGCCGGGCCACCGTCTCCACCGACGTCGGCGGGGTCCGCGAGGCCGTGGGTGACGCCGGACTCGTCGTACCGCCGCGCGAACCGGAGGCGATGGCACGGGCAGCCCTGGAACTGCTGCGCGCGCCCGCCCGCCGGGCCCGGACGGGCGAGGCCGCGCGACTGAGGGTGATCGAGCAGTTCACACTCCGGCACACCATCGACTCCTTCCGGGAGATCTACGGCGCGCTGGGAGCGGGCGAGGACCGGACGCACCTGGCCGAGGACCCGGCGCCGCGCGCCCGACGGGCCGGAGGTGAGTGGTGAACCGGCCGGGCGATGACCGAACCGTATTACTGCGCCTGCCGACCCCGCCGCAGCGGCCGACCTGGGCCGACGACCCGCTCGACGAGCTCGCCGAACGGCTGGCGGACGTGTGCGGGGCCGCCGTTCACCCGGACGAGATCGCCGCGGTGCTGGAGTCCGACGGGCTGACGCACCAACAGATCACCACCCGCTACTCGCGACGGGACCTGTTCGCCATCGCGGAGGAGCTGTACACCCGGGTGCCGCGCCGATTCCCGGACCCCGGACCGGGACCCGACCCGTGGCGGACCAGCCCGTGGCAGTGCCTGCTGCGCGGGATGCTGTTCGGCCTGCCGGGGCTGGCCTACCTTCTGGGCGCAGGACTGCTGCCCGGCCGGGTCACCGGGCTCGCTGCCTCGGCACTCGTGGCCTGGGCCTGGAACCAGGCACTGGCCCACCGCGCCTACGTACGACTCGCCGCGGGCGGCCGGCGGGCAGCCGCGCGGTGCCTGCTGCTCGGGGCCCCGGCCGGGGTGACGGCAGCGGCGGCGGCCGCACTGGCCGTCTCGGGGGCGGGTGCCGCCCCGGCCTTCGCGGCGGGAGAGGCGCTCTATCTGGCGGCGGCCACGGTGCTGCTCGTTCTGGGACGCGAGCAGCACCTGCTGATCGCGCTCGTACCGACGGCGGCCGGGGCGGCCTGCATACCGCTGTGGCACCCCGGCCCGGTGCCGGTCGCCGTGCTGCTGCTGGCCACCGTCGCAGCGGCGGCGCTGTCGGCGGTACGGGAGATCGTACGGTCGCTGCGCACCACAAGCTCCGCGGCACCGGGCACGCCCCGGCTCACCGCCTCCGTCCCGTACGGGCTGTTCGGCCTGGCCGGCGGGGCGCTGACGCTGATGGCCCCGGCGGCGGGCAGGCCGGCCGCCGTCGTACTGACGCTGAGCATGGGCGTGGCCGAGTGGTTGCTCTACCGCTACCGGAGCCTGACCCTCACCGCCCTGCGGCACAGCCGGACCCCGTGGGGCTTCCGGCTCCGGGCGGTCGGCGTGCTCGCCCTGTGCCTCACCGGGTACCTCGCGGTGCTCGCCGCCCCGGCGCTGGTCACCGGGGTGCCGCCGCTGCCGCTGCTCGCCCTCGGCGCGGCGCTCTGGGTCGCCCTGCTGCTCCAGGCGGCCGGGATCGCCTGGCCGTCCGCCGTGGCCTGCCTCGCCGCCGCCGTTGCGGAGGTGGCCCTGTCAGGCGGGGCCAACCGGGGGCCGGGTCTGCTCAGCCCGGCGACCGCCGAGTTGGCGGCCTGCGGCTGCGCGACGGCAGTGCTGCTGGCGGTCGCGTGCACCCGGATGGGCCGGACCACGGCCCACCGCTGACCAGATACCGGTAACCCGTAGCCCCGTGACCTCATGACGCCCTGCCCCTGCAACCCAGCACAGCAGTAACCGCCCAATAACCCCGTGACCCCACGCGGGCCTGACCGATTCAGATTCAGATCAGAGGAGACAGCTCCGTGACCTCGTCCGCTCCCGTAACCGTCGCCGTCACCGGTGCCGAGGGATTCATCGGCTCGCACCTGGTGGAGGCGCTCATCGCATCAGGACACCGGGTACGCGCCATGGCGCAGTACAACTCCTTCTCGTCGTACGGCTGGTTGGAGACCCTGCCGCAGGACGTGATGGACAGTGTGGAGGTCGTACTCGGCGACGTACGCGACGCCGGGTCGGTGCAGCACCTGCTCACCGGCACCGAGGCCGTGTACCACCTGGCCGCGCTGATCGCAATCCCGTACTCCTACCAGGCACCGCACAGCTACGTGGCCACCAATGTCACCGGGACGCTCAACGTGCTGGAAGCCGTACGCCGGCTCGGCATCCCCAGGATGGTGCACACCTCCACCAGCGAGACGTACGGCACCGCGCAGACCGTCCCCATCACCGAGGACCACCCGATCAACACCCAGTCCCCGTACTCCGCCTCCAAGGCAGGCGGCGACCGGCTGGCCGACGGCTACTACGCCAGCTTCGGCATCCCGGTGGCCACCCTGCGGCCGTTCAACACCTTCGGGCCGCGCCAGTCCATGCGGGCAGTGATCCCGACCGTCATCGGGCAGGTGGCGGCCGGAGAGCGGACCATCGCCCTGGGCGACCTGCGGCCCACCCGGGACTTCATGTTCGTCAAGGACACCGCCCAGGCGTTCCTCGCGGTGGGCACCGCTCCCGCCGAGGCAGTCGTCGGCAGGACGTTCAACGCCGGTACGGGCGGTGAGATTTCGGTCGGCGACCTGGTGACGCTGGTCGGCAAGCTCATGGGGGCCGAGCTTGAGGTCCGCGAGGACGCGCAGCGCATCCGGCCCGCCGCGTCCGAGGTGATGAGGCTGGTCTGCGACGCCTCCCGGCTGCGCGCCGCGACTGGCTGGGAACCGGCCCACAGCCTCCAGGAAGGGTTGGAGCAGACCGTCCGGTTCTTCTCCGACCCGGCGAACCTGGCCCGCTACAAGACTGCCATCTACAACGTCTGACGACCCGTCTCAGGCCATCGACCACCGACCGACAACGGAGTCCGCCATGCACGCAGTCATTCTGGCCGGAGGCAAGGGTGTCCGGCTGCGCCCGTACACCACCGCCCTGCCCAAGCCGCTCGTCCCCATCGGCGATCAGCACGCCATCCTGGAAATCGTGATGCGGCAGCTCGTCAACTCGGGATTCACCAGCTGCACCATCGCCATCGGCCACCTCGGGCACATCATCCGCGCCTACGTCGGCAACGGCTCCCAATGGGGTCTGCGCGTCGACTATTCGACCGAGGACAGCCCGCTGGGCACCATGGGCCCGCTGCTGACCATGCTCGACCGGCTGCCGGAGCACTTCCTGGTCATGAACGGCGACATCCTCACCGACCTGGACTTCCGCGCCGTCCTGCGCAGTCACCAGGCCGACAGCGCGCCACTGACCATCGCCACGTACTGCCGCAAGGTCAGGATCGACTTCGGCGTCCTCACCACCGACGGCAAGCAGGTCGTCGGCTTCACCGAGAAGCCGACCCTGGACTACCGGGTCTCCATGGGCGTCTACGGGCTCTCCCGGTCCACCCTGGACGGCTACACCCCCGGCCTGCCGCTCGGCTTCGACGAACTCGTCCTCGACCTGCTCCGCGACGGCACGCCTCCGGCCGCCCACGAGTTCGACGGCTACTGGCTGGACATCGGCCGCCCGGACGACTACGACCGGGCGAACTCCGAGTTCACCACCCACCGCGACCTGCTGCTGAAGGGAGCGTGACCTGATGCGCATTCTCGTCGCGGGCTCCACCGGGTTCCTGGGCCGGCACATCACGGAGCACCTGCTCGCCCTGTCCGGCGTCCGGGTGCTCCGCGCCGGCCGCTCCCCGGGCGCCGACCTACGGGTCGACCTCACCACCGCCACCGTCTCCGCTCTCGCCGCCGACCTGCACGCGCTGGCCCCGGACGCCGTCGTCAACTGCGCCGGCGCCGTCGGAGGCGGCCCGCTTCTGCTGGCGGAGACCAACGCCCGGGGACCCGCCGTGCTGTGCGAGGCCCTGACCGCGGCCGACCTCCCGGTACGCCTGGTCCATCTCGGATCCGCCGGCGAGTACGGGACGACCCCCGGGCAGCCGCTCGGCGAGGACTCCGCCACCTGTCCGCAGGGCGCGTACGGGGCCACCAAACTGGCGGGTTCCCTGACCGTCGCCGAGGCCGCACTGGACGCCGTCGTCCTACGGGTGTTCAACCCCCTCGGGCCAGACTCGCCCGGCACAAGCCTGCCCGGCCGGCTCGCCGACGAGCTGCTGCGCGCCGGACCGGACGGCACAGTGCGGGTCGGTGACCTGTCCGCGTACCGCGACTTCGTCGACGCACGGGACGTGGCCCATGCCGCAGCCCTCGCCACCACGGCGCCCGGCCCGCTCCCCCGCATCCTCAACATCGCCGGCGGCAGCGCCACCCAGGTCCGCAAGGTCGCGGAAGGCCTGGCCCGGATCAGCGGATTCCATGGCCGAATCGACGAGAACGGCACCGGTTCCCAGCGCTCGTCAGCCATCTCCTGGCAGCAGGCGGACATCACAGCTGCCGCCACAGCTCTGGGCTGGCACCCCGAACGTACCCTCGACACCTCGCTCGCCGACCTGTGGACCTCGCGCACCGGCACGCCCCCGACCCCGGCATGACACACGGCCGACTGCTTGTTCCGCTGTACGTCCACCCCGCTGTGGACCCTGCGGCGTGGCAGGCCCTGACGCGAGTCCCGTCGCGGCTGTACGGTGTCGTCCTCAACGTTGCCGACGGCCCCGGCGCGACCCGCGACCCGGCCTTCGCCGCCGCCGCCGGGGCCCTGCGTGCGGCAGGCATACGCGTGCTCGGATACCTCGACACCGCCTACGGCACCCGTCCCCACCAGACGGTGCTCACCGAGCTGCGCCACCACGTCAGCTGGTACGGAACCGACGGCGTCTTTCTCGATCAGGCCAGTGCCGAAGCTGGCCTGCTGCCGTACTACCGCGTGCTGGGCGACGAGGCCCGCGACCACGGCGTCGGCACCGTCGCGCTCAACCCGGGAATGCACCCTGATTCCGGCTACGCCTCCATCGCCGATCTGTTGGTCACCTTCGAAGGGAACTGGCAGACCTACCTCACCTCAGCCGCGCCCTTCTGGACCGCGGCGCACCCGTCGGCCCGCTTCTGCCATCTGATCCACGGCGTCCCCGACGGCCTGTGCGACCTCGCCGCCCGCACCGCACGGATCCGCCGAGCCGGCGTCCACTGCGCGGTACCGGGTGAGGGCGCGAACCCCTGGGCCGCCCTGCCCCCCGCCGTGAGGAGGGGAACCACATGAGGTTCGCAACCCGCCCGCCACTCCTGCTGTCAGCCGTGTTGCTGCTGTTCACGGAACTGCTCGGGGCTGCTCACCGGGTGCCTCAACGGTCCGGCGTCACCGAGGGAGCGGAACGAGGGCCCTGGCCGGGCCGCGCCAACTGTGTGTGCGGCCTGGCCGCCTGCGATCGGGAACAGCGGCTCACCCGCGAGCTGGGCGGCGTCGACCCGGTCGAGTTCTGCGCCGCGCCGGCCAAGGCGGCGCCCGTCACCCCACCGGTTCGTCAAGGAAGTGCTGCGAATGTGGAGCCCACCGCTCATTCTGGTGCGGCGCGCACGGGCCTCGTTCGACCTCGGCACCACCCGGCTGGAGAAAGCGCAGAACTACCTGGTCAGCCCGCACATGATCCACCGCGATCACCGCTACTGGCAGCAGCCCGATACCTTCGACCCCGACCGCTTCCTGCCCGGGGTACCGCACGGACCGACCGACAGATCGTGTTACGTACCGTTCGGGTGGGCGCCGAAGAAGTGCATCGGTAACGATATCGGCACCACTCAGCTGATGGGCCTGTGCTATCTGATCTGCACGCGCTACCGCCTCAGCGTCCCGAACTCCGACACGCTCCCCATGGCCTGCCGTTTCGCCCCTGTACCGCAGCGATTCAACGGACGCCTCGCCCTGGCCTGGAACTGAGCATTGACGCTCAGGCCGAACCCATGCACCCCATGCGCCGTGGTACCGGTAACTCCCTTCACCCCAGGCAGACACCCAGTGCCCCAGGCAGCCGCCGGTCCGTCTCGCGTCTGCTGCAGCTTGTCCCGACTGCTTACCCAGCGGTATGGCTCGTGGGCATCAGCCGCGCATACGCGACACCTCAACATGCGGGCTTACCAGTCTCACACCCGTACGCCTGCGGGAAGGAGTCGGCCCCATGAGTCGCAGGGAAGTGCCTCACGGGGACGGTAGGGGCGCGGCGGTGTCCGGGGGTGGGCCGAGGAAGCTGGGTAGTGGGCAGGCCCAGTCCAGGCTCCTGTTGTGCACCGCCTTGTAGAACTCGCCCCAGTCCGATGGGCATGTCCCCGACGGCGTCAACGCGGGCGCGGGGACCGTGGTGCCGGGGGTGCTGTCGGCCGGTTGGGCGACCGGATGGCACTCGACCGTGTACGAACCGCCCGTGCAGTCGACGGTCGCTTCGCCACCGCACGCTGATACACCGACGATCAGCAACGCCGTCACCACGACCGTCGCGGTGCACCCTCGTTCCGTGGATGACGCAGACCGACTCCTCATGACCTTCTGTCCCCCTCTTCTCCTGCCCCTGGCGCGGACCCTTCCCGAGCAGGCCACCGCATGCCTGAAGTCAATAGGGGAATTGCGAGCAGGAGGGGGCTCCTTCGACCGCGTCGGGGTGAGCGGATACATCCTGCAGAAAGGGGAGTTCGGTTCGCCTTCGGCAATGCAGGTTCCCTTACTCGGCGGTGACACATCATGACCGGTACACATCTGCACCACAGGCCCTGAACGTGCTGGATACCGGGTGGCTCCCGACGTTATGCCGCCTTCCTGGGCCAGCGTGTCCCGGCCTGCTTGACGATACGGTCGCCGACGGCGAACAAGGCGTAAACGTCGTCTTTCACCTGCAAGGTGAACTGCCGACCGTCGTCAGCACGTAGTCGGTGCGCATGCCGGTGGTCAGCGTGACGCGATGGACCGAAAGGGCGATCACCTCACCGGCGAACTGGCTGTCCATCTGCTGGTTCACTTGTCCCGCGAAGGTCCACAGGAGCAGAACGATGGGCAGCAAACCCAGTACCAAGAAGATCCACATAACTCCCCCGCCTGCCGCCCGCGGCGGGGACGACCGCCGCGTTTGTTGAGCGTAACGCCGATATGCAGCGCCGCCCAGGGTGGCAACGGCTGTCAGGCGCGTGCCCTCTGCGAAGTATCCGTGGGCTGCGTCCAGGGAAGTGGTGTACGGGTTCGACCTGATCCGGGGGTTTGCTCCGGCTTCTGGCTGATGCCCGCATAGATGGCTCCGCCCGAAAGGCGGTGCCGTCGACGACGGCGTCGTGGACGGCCAGGAGTGCGGGCCGGTGCCCGTCGAGGTCGCCGAAGGCGTGCTGGGCATCGAGGGCGCCGTCCCACAGCTTCCCCGAGGCCTTGTCCTCCAGGGCGGACCAGGCGTGATACCGATGACGTTGATGGCCGTCACCGCGGCGTACGCGGTCGGCGAGTACAGCGACGGCGCGGCCAGTACGAGCGCCGAGCCGACGGACAGCCATACGGCGGCGGCGGGCGTCTTGGTGCGAGGGCTGACGCGGCGCCAGGTGGCAGCGAACGGGATCGCTCCGTCGCGGGAGAAGGCGAACACCATGCGGGACGCGGCGGCGGTCTCGGCGCTGCCGCTGAAGAGTTGGGCCACGATCACGATGAGCATCAGGGCTTTCGCTCCGTCGGCCCCCAGGACGTCGAGGAAGATCTGAGCGGGCGGCACACCGGTCGAGCTGCTCTGGGTTCCGGCATAGTCCTGGATGGCGGAGGTGAGACCGGCCAGCAGGATGAAGCCGGCGATCCAGGAGACCCAGATGGAGCGGACGATGCCGCGGGGGGCCGATATCTGGGCCTGGGTGGTCTCCTCCGACAGGTGCGAGGAGGCGTCGTAGCCGCAGAACGTGTACTGCGCCAACAGTAGCCCCAGAGCCGTTACGTACAACCCGTTGTGAGCTGCACCGAGTTTCGTAGCGGCCGGTTTGCGTGGTTTCAGGCGGCGTTCATTGCTGCCTGAGATCGGTAGTGCCGGGTCTCGAATTCCTCGGGGGGGGAGGCAGTCGAGTGCTGAGTGCAGGCGCTCGGTGTTGTACCAGCCGACCCATTGAACGACGGAACGTTCGACCTGGTCAGCGTCTCGCCAGGGCCCTTGGTGCTCGATCAGCTCGGCCTTGAAGGAACCATTGAGGGCCTCGGCCATCGCGTTGACGCTCCTATAGTTGTCAACTTGCCGCGGAGGCCCTCCGTGGGGCTGGCCGAAGCAGGTGGTAGACCTCGCGGATGACGTAGCGCTTGAGGCACCGGATGATCTCGCGTTTCGTCTTGCCCTCGGCGGTGGGGCGGGCGACGTAGCCGATCGTGGGGTGGTGGAACCGCATGCGGACGATGACGGTTCGGTAGATCGCGGCGTTGAGCTGGCGGTGGCCACCGTGGTTGATGCGATGCCTGCCGGCGGTCATGCCGGAGCCGGTGGGCACGGGAGCGATGCCCGCGAGCTTGGCGAGGGCGGCCTCGGACTTGATCCGCTCGGGGTTGTCGCCGGTCACGACGAGGATCTCCGCGGCTGTGTCCACGCCGATACCGAAGGGCTCGAGCAGTTGCGGGGCGACCCGCTGGACCAGGTCGCCGATCATCTTCGTCAGTTCCTTGGCCTCGGCATCCAGGTACTGCCACCGCCTGGCGAGCGTCCGCAGGGTGTGCCGAAGGGCGTCCTCGGGTCCTTCCAGACGGCGAGGACGCAGAGCTGCCAGCTGCCTGGCCAGGCTGATCTGTGTCTTGCCGACAGTCTCCCGACGCAGGGCGTCCGAGGCGTGGACGAGTATCGCCTTGATGGTGACCATCGCCGTCGCACGCTGTTCAACGGCCTGGTCATGGGCGATCTTGAGTTGGCGGATCATCTCGGCCTCGCCGTCGGCGGTCTTCGGCGTGGCGGTCGCGAACCCGGCCAGCACGGCGCGGGCGGCGTTCTCGGCGTCCAGGGTGTCGGACTTTCCGTTCATGCGCCGCAGCCGCCGGTCCGGGCGTCCGGCCTCGCCCACCTTGTGACCGGCCCTGCGCAGGAATGAGGTCAACGTGGCGCCGTAGGAGCCGGTGCCCTCGATCCCGAAGGCCACAACGTCACCGAACGAGCCTGCCCAGTCCGCCAGTTGCTGGAAGCCGCCGGTGTCGGTGGGAATCGTGAGGGTGGCCAGGATTCCGCCGATTGTGTCCATCACCGCTGCGACGTGCACGTGTTTGTGTGTGTCGACGCCGATCACGACGTGCCCGGACCTGGGTTGCTCACTGGTCCTTGCGGAGTTGGCCCAGCTCGGCCCGTTCGGCGGTGGTCAGCAGATCAGGCCGGTCACCCTTGTCTGCCTCGGCCTGGCAGACCCATCCGCGCAGGGCCTCCTTGTGGATGCCCAGGTCCTTCGCGACATGAGCGACCGGACGGCCGGAGGTCTGGACTTCGCGGACGGCTAGCTCACGCAGCTCATCAGGGTACGTCCAAGACCACGGAGTTAAGGCCGATCCGGGGTTGTCAACGGGATCCGGGATTTTCGGGGAAGCGCAGGTCATGGCAACGGGGCTCCTGGTAGAGCGAGGAAGCCGACCAAGGTCTTCCCACTCGAAGGAGCCCCGTTGCCCGTTCAGTGTTCCACCGTCACGCTCACGTCGTCCATCACCGTCGCCGACGGCATCTTCGCTCCGGGGCATCTTGGCGAGCTGACCCAGCAGTTACCCTTCGAACTCGTCGATGACGTGCTGGAACGCGCCGGCGGCGCCCAGCACAGGCTGCGGCTGCTGCCGTCGAGGGTGGGCGTGTACTTCGTGCTGGCACTGGCCCTCTTCCCGCAGCTGGGGTACGTGCGCGTGTGGGACAAGCTCACCGCCGGGCTGCGCGGGATTCTTCACCGGCGCCCTTCGGAGAAGGCGTTGCGGGAGGTTCGCCGGAGGCTGGGCGTCGCGCCGCTTCGGTTGCTGTTCGAAACGCTGGCCGGCCCTGTGGCACAGCCGATCACACCCGGGGTGCGATACCGGTGCTGGCGCACGGTCGCCTTCGACGGGTGCAGCTCCACCAAGGCCCCTGACCGGCCGCGAGTCTGTGCGTGGCTGGGCAAGCACAAGCACCGCTACGGCACCGACGGATACCCAATGCTGAAGATCATGGTGCTGTGCGAGACCGGGACTCGGGCCCTGCTCGGCGCGGTCTTCGGACCGACGCCAGAGAAGGAGACCGGCTACGCCGAGCAACTGCTACCGCTGCTGGACGGCGGCATGCTGCTGCTCAACGACCGGGGCTTCGACTCCGACGACTTCCTCGCGAAGGCTGCGGCCACCGGCGCACAGCTGCTGGTGCGGCTCAAGGGAACCCGGACCCCCGCCCGCTGGGCGCTACTGCCGGACGGGTCGTTCCTGACCAGGATCAACGGGACCCGGCTGAGGGTCATCGACGCGCACATCGCGGTGACGACCGCCAAAGGGCTGCGGCTGGAAGGCCACTACCGGCTGGCCACCACGCTGACCGATCACCGCCGCTACCCCGCCGTCGAGCTGGTGGAGCTCTACCACGAGCGATGGGAGATCGAATCGGCGTTCTACTCGCTCCGCCACACTTTGCAGTGCGGCCTGGTGCTGCGCTCCCAGGACGTGGCCGGGATCCAGCAGGAGCTATGGGCTCATCTGACCGTCTACCAGGCACTGCGCCGGGCGATGGTCGAGGCCGTCGAGACGCTTCCCGGCACGGATCCGGACAGGGCTTCCTTCACCGTCGCCCTGGAGACCGCCAAGGAACAGCTCATCACCGCGGCCAATGTGCTGCCAGACGCCGGACCAGGGCGCATCACATCGGCCCTGCTGCACGATCTACTCCCACCCCGCCAGGCCCGCGTCAACCCGCGCCGCGTCAAGTGCCCGATCTCCCGCTACGCCGCCCCGCCCGACCAGGCCCAAGCCCTCGGGGCCTCCAGGATCACCAGCATCGCCGTCACCGTGCACTCGTCCGCCGGCACCGGCTCTGACGGGCGTCGCGACCACACGCTGCAACTCCTGCGCACCAACCCTCTCCGCACCTGGCGCGCATGCGAAATCGCCCGCGGTATCGGACTGGACGACGCTCGAGGACTACGCGCGGAACTGGGGCGCTGGGTCCGCGAAGGAATCCTTCGCCGCACCGGGCGAGGCATCTACACCCTCGAACCCGAGTGGATCACACCCGACCTCCACCACCCCTCGGTCCCGCCCCATTTGACAACCGCGGATCGGCCTTAACTCCGTGGTCTTGGAGTACTTCCGGGGAGCAGGCATCGGACCTGTGTTCTCCCATCTGCCGAGGCGATCATGCCTGGCTTCAGGGCCGCTACAAAATCCGGTTCAGCTCACTCGACGCGTTCCGCTGGCTGCACCGCTACAACACCCGACGCCGTCACTCCCGCCTCGGACAACGCAGCCCGGTCGCCTACGAAACCGTGTCGCGAACACCACCAACTACGCTGGCACCAGCCGCATAACCCGTGTCCAGAATCCGGGGTCAAGGTCCATCCACTGCGGGCGGCGTCGACACCGTGTGTGGGCACAAGGACGGTGGCCGCCGCAACCGGGTTTGAACCGGGCACACAGACAACGCCATGATGGGGCCGTTCGAGCAGCCCCGGTGCGGTGGGAGCAAACAGATGCGGCTAGACGGGAAGACGGCCCCGTCCGATCTCCAGCTGAAGATCGTGCTGCACGGCACGAGACCGCCCCTGTGGCGGCGCCTCTTGCTGCCGTCCGACACCTCGCTCGGGACGCTGCACGACGCCATCCAGGTCGCCTTCGGATGGCACGGTGGCCATCTGCATCTCTTCACCGACGAGTTCGGCCGGGGGTACGGCGATGCGGCCCGGCTCACCGACATCGATCTCGGCTTCGGCCGCGGGGTCGGCGACGAGGACACCACCGCGCTCGGCGACGTGCTGGCCGAGGAGGGAGCACGGCTGCGCTACGTCTACGACTTCGGCGACGACTGGGAGCATGGGATCACGCTGGAGAAGACACTGCCGCGCCCGGTCGGCGCGGAGCGGACGGTGCGCTGCGTCGGCGGGCGTCGCGCCGACGCACCGGCCGAGGACATCGGCGGCGTGTCGGGTCTGGCCGAGGTGCTGGGGTTCCTCGACACCCCGGACGGGGCCTTCGATGGCCCGTACGGTGAACTTGTCGCCGAGCTGCGGGCGGCGGGTTACGACCCGGCGGCCTTCGACCGGGACGCGATCACCGCTCGGCTGGCCGAGGTGACGCCGGACACGGTGTCCGGTAAAGCGAAGCCGCCGGCCGGTGATCGGTCCGGGCGCGGCGGTGTCCGTCGGCTGACCGCCGAGGACGTGGCGTTGTGTACCTGCGGGCAGTGCGGGGTGGGCGATCCGGTCGATGCCGGAGTCGACGGGCCGGCCGAGGATGTGCCTGTGCTGCGCCCGGTGACCCTGGCTCCGCAGGAGGACCTTGTCGCTGCCGTGCGGGGTGTTCCGCTCTTCGACGCGGCGCTGCGGCTCGCCGCCTGGTGCCACGAGGGACGGCAGGTCACCGCCGGCCGGGTGCTGCGTCCCGCGCTCGCTCGTGAGGCCGTCGAGGAGCTCCAGTTGTGGAAGCTGGCAGGCCACGACTCGCCGTACGCCGATGCCGTCGCGCGGTCTCGTGCGTTGAAATCCCTGCGCAGCGCCAAGGACGTGGCCGTTCTCGATGATCCGTGGTGGCTCGCCGTGGATGGCGAGATGATCACGATCAGAGGAGGCCGCGCGTCGGGCGGCGCGGCGACCGACTTCACCGGTGAGGACCTTCTGGAGTTCTGGGCCGCCACGATGGGCGATCTGCTGGAGGAGATCGGTGAGACGGGGGTGCTGGACGGGTGGCACGGTGAGCTGGGCGAGCTGACGGCCGAGATCGCCGACGGACTGGTCGGCCTCCTGTACGACGCCCCGGACGACGCCTGGGTGGATGGCGACGACCTGCGTGCGAAGGCCCGTGAGAGGGGCGAGAACGGGCCGGAGTTCGATCTCTTCCGGGCGCTGTTCGCGGCGTCCTTCCGGGCACTGGGGGAAGGGCTCGCCCTGCTGGGTGCGGTGGAGTACGAGTCCGGTGACGGCGACGATTCGGCCGAGGAGACTCTGCGCACACTCCTGAACGCCGTGGTCGGACAGAAGCCGGGCGGTTCAGGAACCTTGCCGTCGGCGTCGGACTGGTCGCGGGACGACAGGCGCGGGGACCGCATGCGGCTCACCCCCCTCGGTCGCTACGGGCTCCGCGCCTACCTGATGGAGTGCGGTGTGCCCGCCCCCCTGCTCGGTGAGTACGCCGAAGCGGACGCCGGCGCTCTGCTCCAAGGGCTCCTGGGCTACTCCCCCGAGGAGCTGCGCCGGGAGGTCGAAGGGTGGCTGGAACACCGCACGGCGGCAGATGCCGCGGTAGGGCTGCTCGACGCATGCGCGGGAGCCGACCACGAGGCAGCGGCGAAGCGCGCCGTGGCCCAACTGGTGCTGGCCGATCTCGACGACCCCCGGGCACTGCGCGTGCTGCGCAAGGCAGCGGACTCCGACGTCGAGGGGTGCCGACAGGTGGCCACCGCGACCCTGGGCGCGCACCTTGAGGGAGAAGCGCCCGTGGACCCGGCACGGGCGGAGGAGGCCGGACTGTGGCTGCTCATCGACGGGTTGTCCATCCTCGCCGGTGCAGGGGAGACCGAGGAGCTGGTCCGGGGCTTCCTGGAGAACGGGAACACGGCGCCGGAGGCGCTCGAACAGCGGGTGGACGAGCTGTGGCGAGTGGAGCACCCAGCCACCGCCCAAGTGCTCGCCGAACTGGGTGAGGGTTTGCGCGGCGTAGACAAGCGGCTAGCCAAGCGTATGCGTACCGCGGCGAACAAGGCCCAATCCCGCCGGTGACAGCAGGGTCGGAACCTGCTGGTGGACGAAGGCGCGGTGAAGACCGCCTGGACGACGGTGAGGCGAAGAGTGGCACGAGTCCGGGCATGAGGAGCGTGCCGCCATTGGCCGCACCGGAATCGGCTGCCTGGGCGCGGAGTCTGCTCAACTACGGCTGGGCGGCGGTGTTCCTGCCCGGTGAGCCCGCCCGCCTCGGCCGGTTGCTGCTGTGGCGACCCGCCGGGGCAGCCGCCGCCGAGGGCATGGCACCCACGGACATCGAGACCGAGGCGGCGGAGCTCGTGCTGCCGCACGGCCGCTCGGTCAGGCGGCGCAAGGTGGAGGGCTACGCGCTGCCCGTCGCCCTCGCCGTTGCCGCGCTGTCCGGGGCACAGCCGCCGCATCCGTCCGCCTCCGCCTGGCAGGCCGCCGCCCGCTTCGCGCTCCGGCTGCTCGCCGATGGTCGTCTCCACCCGGCCCTCACCCCCGCCGGCTACGACACCTGGCAGGCGGGCCCCTTCACCGCCGCCCAGCGTCGGACGCTGGACGCCCTCGCCGGCGCGTTCCCGCCCCACGCCCACTGCCTGCCGGAACCGGGTCCGACCCCGCTGCGGATCACCAAACCGAGCGCGCTGGTACGCCGGTTCTGCGACGCGGTCGCCGACGAACTGGTCCGCACCCCCGCCGCTCCGCTCGCGATGGGAGCCCTGCCGTACGCCTGGCGCGAGACGCGTACCGTGCCCGTCCTGCACGAGTGGGCCGAGGAGACCGCCGCCGCGTTCACCGCCGACGTCAGGGTCTCGCTGCGGGTCGACGTGCCCGAGGGACGCCGTCGGCAGTTCCGGGCCGTCCTCCAGTTGCACACCGTTGCGGATCCGGCGCTCGTCGTGGAGGCCGCACAGTTGTGGAACGAGCCGGCCGAGACCGAGCATCTGCTCGGCCCGCGCGCCGAAATCGAAACGCTGCTCGCACTGCGCCGCGGCGCCCACGCCTGGCCACCGCTCGACCGGCTGCTGAGGGACGCCGCTCCGGACCAGCTGCGGCTGACCGACGACGAGGCGTTCGACCTCCTGGGCGACGCCACCGACAGGCTGCGCGCCGCCGGTATCGACGTGCACTGGCCGCGCGAGCTCGTCAAGGCACTCACTGCGACCGCGGAGATCGGGCAACGCTCCGCGCCCGGCTCCAGCGCGGGCGGCATGCTCGACGCCAACACCCTCGTCGACTTCCGCTGGCGGCTCTCGCTCGGCGGCGACCCGCTCACCGAGGCCGAGATGGACGCCCTCGCCGAGACGCGCCGCCCCCTCGTCCGGCTGCGCGACCAGTGGGTCGTCGCCGACCCGAAGCTGGTGGCCCGCGCCAGGCGCCGACGGATGGAACCGCTCACTCCCATGGAGGGGCTGGGCGCCGCGCTGACCGGCGAGATGGAGCGGGACGGGGAGACTTTTCGCTGCGCGGCGGTGGGAGCACTCGGCGACCTCGTCGCCCGTATCCGCGACCCCGAATCCCGCACCCCCGCCCCGCAGCCCACCGCACTGAAGGCCACGCTGCGCGACTACCAAAAACGGGGCCTCGCCTGGCTGGCCGAGATGTGTGAGCTCGGTCTCGGCGGCTGTCTCGCCGACGACATGGGCCTGGGCAAGACCATCACCCTGCTCGCGCTACACCTGCACCGCCAGACCGAACCGGCCACTGCGGGCCCCACGCTCGTCGTCTGCCCCGCCTCGCTGCTCGGCAACTGGCAGCGTGAGGCAGCCCGGTTCGCGCCGGCCACGCCGGTGCGCCGCTACCACGGCGGCGACCGCCACCTGAAGGACCTGGCTGGGAACGAGATCGTCCTGGTCACCTACGGAGTGCTGCGCCGCGACCGGGAGACCCTCGCTGAGAACGCCTGGTCGCTGATCGCCGCCGACGAGGCCCAGCACGTCAAGAACCCCTACGCCGTCACCGCCCGCGAGCTGCGCGCCCTGCCCGGCCGCGCCCGCGTCGCCCTCACCGGCACCCCCGTGGAGAACAACCTCTCCGAACTGTGGGCGCTCCTCGACTGGACCACCCCCGGACTCCTCGGCCCGCTCACCGCCTTCCGCGACCGCCACGCCCGTGCGATCGAGTCGGGCGAGGACCCGCAGGCCGCCGAACGGCTGTCCCGTCTCGTCCGCCCGTTCCTGCTGCGCCGCAGGAAGTCCGACCCGGGCATCGCGCCCGAACTCCCCGCCAAGACCGAGACCGACCGCGTCGTGCCGCTGACCGCCGAGCAGGCAAGCCTGTACGAGGCGGTGGTCCGCGAGACCATGGCGAAGATCGCCGAAGCCGAGGGCATCGCCCGCCGCGGCCTGGTCCTGAAGCTCCTCACGGCGCTGAAGCAGATCTGCAACCACCCCGCCCAGTATTTGAAAGAGCACAGCCTGCGCCAGTCCACACCGCTGAACGGCCGCTCCGGCAAACTCGACCTCCTCGACGAACTCGTCGACACCATCACCGCCGAAGGCGAGTCGGTGCTGGTCTTCACCCAGTACAAGCAGATGGCGACCCTCCTGGAGAAGCACCTCGCCGAGCGCGGCGTCCCCACCCTCTTCCTGCACGGCGGCACGCCCGTCACCGCGCGCGAGGAGATGGTGGACCGCTTCCAGCGCGGCGAGGTGCCGGTGTTCCTGCTCTCCCTGAAGGCCGCGGGCACCGGACTCAACCTCACCCGCGCCACCCACGTCGTGCACTACGACCGCTGGTGGAACCCGGCCGTCGAGGACCAGGCCACCGACCGCGCCTACCGCATCGGCCAGGACAAGCCCGTACAGGTCCACAAGCTCATCGCCGAGGGCACCGTGGAGGACAAGGTGGCGAAGCTGCTGGAAGCCAAGCGGGCGCTCGCCGACGCCGTCGTCGGCTCCGGCGAGGCCGCCCTGACCGAACTGTCCGACGCCGACCTCGCCGAACTCGTCGCCCTGGGAAGGCAGTCATGAGTCCCTCGATCCCCGGTCCGCGCCGCGCGCCCGCCCGCGGCAGGCGCGCCTTCGCCGCGACCTGGTGGGGACAGGCGTGGGTGACGGCCCTGGAGGACTCCACCCTGGACTCGGGGCGCCTGTCCCGCGGACGCACCTACGCCCGCCAGGGTATGGTCGGCCCGACCACCGTCGCCCCCGGCCAGGTCAAGGCCCCAGTCCAGGGCAGCCGCCCGCGCCCCTACCGCTGCTCGGTCCACCTGTCCGTCCTCACCGACACCCAGTGGGACACCCTGCTCGACACCATCGCGGCCCGCGCCGGGCACCTCGCCGCGCTCCTCGGCGGCGAGATGCCCGGCGAACTCGTCGACGACGCCCGCCGGGCAGGCGTCCCCCTGCTGCCGCAGTCCACCGAGCTCGACCCGGACTGCTCCTGCCCCGACTGGGGATACCCCTGCAAGCACGCCGCCGCGCTCTGCTACGCCATCGCAGCCACCATCGACGCCGACCCGTTCGTGCTGTTCGCCCTGCGTGGCCGCGACCGTGAGGAAGTCATCACCCAGCTGCGCGCCCGCCGTACGGCCGCCCAGGCGACCTCCACCCCACCGGCCCCGGCCGGCCTCCCGGCCGCCGGCGCCTACACGGCCTGGGGCGCCCTGGCCGACCAGCCCCCGTCCCTCCCCGAACTTCCCGAACCGGCACCCCACACCGCCGCACTGCCCGCCGCCCCGCCGCCCGGCACCGGACTGTCCGCCGCGGACCTCGAACGCCTCATGGCGGACACCGCCGCACGCGCCGCCCGGCTACTCACGGGCGACACCACCAGCCTGCACCTGTCCCAGCATGAGGACGCGGCGCGGATCGCCTCGAGCAACTGCGGACCCGAGTGGTTCCACCGCCTCATCCAGAACACCGGTGCCAAACCGGCCGCGTTCGCCCGCCTCACCCGCGCCTGGCGGTATGGCGGCCCAACCGGCATCACCGTCGCCGAACAGCCACGCACTCCCGACCCGACCGCGATGACAGCCGCCCGCACCGCCCTGACCGAGACGCTCACCGAAATGACCACGCCCCCGGTCGCCCTCAGGGCCTGGCGCAACCGCCTCACCCTCGCCGACCACGGCATCCAGCTGCGCCTGGGCCCCGACACCCGTTGGTACCCCTACCTCCAGGATGACGACGGCGACTGGTGGCCGGCAGCGCCGGCCGACCCCGACCCGGTCACGGCACTCACCTCCGTCTGGCAGCAGACCGAGAGGTGACACGTACGACAGACCCGTGAACCCGCTGGCTCAGCCCACATGTCACATCTCCCGACTTCCGTCACCCGTACCGTTCGCCAAGGAGCTCATGCCCCTTGACGACGGAGCAGAAGGTTGCAGGTTCGAATCCCGCCGAGTGCACAGCAGACCAGAGGCCCCGAGGAGCGATCCTTGGGGCCTCTGGCTTATGTCTTAAGCCAGTGTTTGACGGCAACCGGTTCGTGCGCTGTTCGATGGGCTCCTCCAGGAGTGACTGGTTGATCCGGGAGGGTCAGTCAAGGCCCAGGAGTGGCAAACTCCTGCTCCATGGCTGACTTGGCAACGCAAGTACTTCCCGTGGCCTCCGCACTTGCGGGAGTGGCGCTGACCCTTGCAGGCAACATGTACCTGGAGCGCAGCAAGTGGCGCCGGAGTCGGCATACCGAGCAAGAGGCCCGGTCGCTGCAGGCGTATGCCGATCTTCTGCAAGGGGCGACAGACATCGCACGCACTCTCCGACAGGCTGCCGAACAGCTGGAAGAGGGGCACAACGTCGACATGCAAGCGATCGCCGCGGTCATAGATGACCACATAGGCCAACTGCGGCGACAGGGCACAATCGTCCGGTTGGTGGGGCCGCGTAGCGCCTTCGACCTGGTCAAGGGGCTGGAGGACCAGGTCGCCCCCATCTACCGACTGCTGATTGAGGTCGGGCGCTCGGGTGATGGATCGGCTCTGGTGCAGCCTGCCCGGCGGTTGATGCGGACCCGGGATGAGATCACGGATCACTTGCGCATGGCCGGAGGTCTTACCTGAGCCGTGTTCACTGGGCAGCAGCTGGCGAGGCTGGGGGTGTAGATCAGACGGCTACCAGGACACCGGCCGCGCCGTCGTCATCGTCCGGATCGTTGCCGTCACCCCTCAGGGCATCCCCGACGCGATCGAACGCCGAGCGCTGCGAGTCGAGCCGGACGAAGGTGTAGATGTCCGTGGTCACGCGGATCGAGCTGTGGCCGAGGACTTCCATGATCATGCGGGCGTCGGCACCCTGTTCGTGGAGGAGTGAGGCACAGGTGTGGCGCAGGTCGTGGAAGCGGACCTTGCGGACGCCCGCGCGGACGCACAGCACCTCGAAGGAGCGGTTCAGGTTGCGCGGCACGATGGGGGTCCCGTTCTTGGTGGTGAAGACGAGGCCCTGAACCGTCCCCTTCCAGTTGGCACCAGCCGCTTTCCGGTCGGCGATCTGCCGCGCGCACTGGCCACGGAGCGCGGTCACGCACTCGGCCGGCAGGGCTACGCGGCGGGCCGAGCGCTGAGTCTTCGGCGCGACGATCAGCAGTTCGCCACCGACCCGCTGTAGGGCCTGCCGGACGGTCAGGACCCCTTCGTGAAGATCCACGACGCAGCCGAGTACCTCACCCGCCGCAGACCGATGCGGACCGCAAGTTTGGACGTGGGCCCGCCGGGGGCGGTGCACTGTGTGCGGATCAGCGGGCGATTGAGATCGCGAAGGGTGTGAATCCGGTGGCCCCGATGACGTGCGGGACGAAGAGGATTGCGGCCTCCGTGGCGCGGGCGGTCTGGATGCCGCCGAGATCAGCGATCCACTCCTTGTGCCAGCCGAGGTCGGTGAGCAGTTCGCGGACGGTCTGCTTGGCCTGGGGGTCCTCGCCGGAGAGGAACGCGGTGGGTGTCTGGGTGAGCGTGGCCGGTGCTGTCATCACCGGGAAGAGCATGGTGTTGAGTGTCTTGACGACGCGGGTTTCGGGGAGTGCTTCCTGGAGGTGCTCGGCGAGGCTTGAGCCGGGGTAGATCAGGTCGGCGGGCAGGCCGTCCGGTCCGTCGTTGGTGGCGTTGGAGACGTCGACGAGGATCTTGTCGCGCAGTTCGTCGCGCAGGGCGGCGAGCCGGTCCAGCGAGCCGGCGCCCGGGGTGGCGTTGATGACGATCTGGGCTGTGCGGGCAGTGTCGGCGGCGGCGCCCGGCGTGCGGTCCGCGACGGTCACCTCATGCCCTGCCCGGGTGAGGGCTGTGGCCAGGTTGCCGCCGACACGGCCGTTTCCGAGAACTGCGATCGTGGTCATGATGATGTGGTCCTTCCGTCGGTGCAGGTGGTGGTGCGCGGTCAGTGGGAAAGGGTGGCGACGGCCTCGGCGTGGATGCCGGGCGCGGCGGCCAGGAAGCTCTCGCTCTGCGGGGTCCAGGGGCGGCCCTGGGCGTCGGAGATCTGTCCGCCGGCCTCGGTGACGAGGAGCGCTCCGGGCAGCAGGTCCGCGCGGGCGCCGGCGAACTGCCAGAAGGCGTCGATCCGGCCGGCGGCCACGTTCACCAGGTGCAAGGTCGCGGGCACGGCGGTGCGGACGACAAGCGCGTCGAAGAGCATCGCGGTGATCGAAGAGCCGACGCGCCGCACGACCTTCTCGTCCTCGTCCGGCCGGGCCTGGCTGGTGGCCACGATGCTCAGGCCGAGGTCTGCGGCCGGGGAGACGTGCAGCGGCCGGCCGTCGACGTGGGCGCCCGCGCCGGTGAGCGCGGTGTAGGTCTCGCCGGTCAACGGCAGGTGGACCGCGGTGAGCACCGGCTGGTTCTCACGCACGAGGGTGGCGGTCACCGCCCATTCCGGCAGGGCGTGCAGGTGGTTGACGTTGCCTTCGGCCGGATCCACGACCCACCATTCGCCGGGCGGCAGCGCCCCGCCGTCCAGCTCGTCCTCCACCCAGCCGGCGTCCGGGCGCAGGCTCGTGAGGCGGGGACGCAGGATGTCGAGGGCCGTGTCGTCGTTGGCGGCCAGCGCGCGCATCAGCTCTTCACGGCTCTGGTAACGGACCACCTCGCCGAAGCGCTCGCGCAGCGCCGAACCGGCCGCACGCACGGCGTTCGCGGTCTGGGCGAGCAGGTCGGCGTCGGAGGCGGCGACTGCGGTGGTCTGAAGCGTTTCGGACATGGTGGTACTCCCGTGTGAGAGGGGGAGGGTGAGGTCGGTCGGGCCGGACTGTGCGGTCCGTCCTGCGCTTTCGTCTCAACGGTATGCAGCCCCGCCATTAACATCAAATGCATGTCAAGCACGGCTAGGATTACCCGCATGCAATTGGATTTGAATTTGCTCGCCGCGCTCGACGCGCTGCTGGAGGAGGGCAGTGTGGCCGGGGCGGCGGCGCGCCTGCACGTCACCGCCCCCGCGATGAGCCGGAGTCTGGGCCGCATCCGGCGCACGACCGGGGATCAGATCCTGGTGCGCACCGGCCGCACGATGACCCCGACGCCGTATGCGATCGCCGTCCGGGAACAGGTGCACGAGCTGCTGCACCAGGTCCAGGGGGTGCTGGCACCAAGCCGTGAACTCGATCTGGCAACGTTGGAGCGCACTTTCACACTCCGCTGGCACGATTCCCTGGTCGCCTTGAGCGGCCCCGCACTGCTCGCGGCCGTGCGCGGACAGGCGCCGGGCGTGCGATTGCGCTTCGTCGCGGAATCGAGCATCGACACCCCCGAGTTGCGGCGCGGCGAGGTCGACCTCGAGGCGAACGCCAACCGCCCGAGCGCACCGGACATCCGTGCCGAGAACGTGGGCGAGACCCGCCTCGTCATCATCGTGAGGCAGGGGCACCCCCTCACCCGCGTCAAAACCGTCACCGCACAGCGGTACGCCGCCGCCGACCACGTCACCGTCTCGCGACGTGGAAACCTCAGCAATGCCCTCGACGACTCCCTCGCGCGGCTCGGCCTCACTCGCCGCGTGGTGGCGACCGCGCCCACGGAAGCGGCCGCGCTGGAGTTCGCGCGCGGCTCCGATCTCCTGATCAGCGTCCCCGAAGCCACCACGCGGTCAGCGGTCGCCGACCTCGGCCTGGTCGTGCTCCCCCTCCCCCTCGAACTGCCGTCGGCGCCGATATACCTGTCGTGGCATCAGCGCTACGACACCGACCACGCCCACACCTGGCTGCGCGGGCTGGCGCGAACCGCGCTGGCCATGGGCGGAGCGTCGTAGTCGGCGCCGTCCGGCCCCTTCACCCATACGCCACGCGACCACCTTGATGCCGCACGGCCGGCCGCCGTGCGGACCCGCATCAGATCACCCGCCCCGGCGGGGGGACACGACCAACCTGAACGCGGTCGCGAAGCCCGAGCTTGCCAAGAATCCAGGACCCGAACGTCTTGGGGGTCTCCTGGCTGCCTCCACCCCAATGCTGCTGGCCCGCTCCCGCCACGCCTCCGTCCGCTCCCTGGAGAGGTACGCACGCCCCAGCGTCGGAGTGGTCGCTCAGCACGTCGCCGAACGCGGCGGCGATCTGCTTGACCGTCAGCAGCGCCTTGTCCCTGCGGGTGCTGGCCGTGGGGGGCGGCCAGACCGACGCCTGCGGCCCACGATCGCGGATCTGTGGGGGGTGTCGGCGTGACCCTCGGAGATCTGGGCGAGCAGCTGGCCCTGGTCCTGGTCAAGCGCCGCTGCATACACCACCTCAGGGCGTGGCCGACGCGCGACGGCCAAAGGCCTGCACGCGGGAGGTGGCCACCCGTTCGTGCGCACCAGAGACCTACCGTGTGCCTTCCCCACAGTCGGTGGGAGAGGCACTTAGATTCCAGAGTATGACTACAGAGCCGCAGCGCTTCACGATCTTGCTGGTTCCCGAACACGTCGAGGACGGAGACGGCGTCTCCACGGAAGACTCGGCGGTGCGATCGGCAGTCGTCGAAGCGACCGGCGAGACGGGTGCGACGGGTTACCCCCGCTACGCGGGGGACGGGATCGTGGCCGACATCGACCCCCGCACACGCACGGTCGAGGCGGTGCTGGTCGATGGTGCAGAGCTGGACTACGGGCTCAACGCCACGGTCGCTTCCTGACCGCCCAGGTTCGCCCGAAACTGCCGTGAGACGAGGGCCGTTGCCTGTTGCTCCGGGCGCTTCTCGGACCGGATCCGAGGAGTCTCCGTTTGCATGCGGCCTGTACGTCAGCGCCGTGCCGACACAGGGTTCAGTGCCGAGACGAGATCGGTGCCGAGCGGCGGCATCGAGTGGCCCCGCTCCCGGAAGACACCGACTGCGCTGTCTGCGCACACGACTGGGCCCGCGCGACCGAAGTGGGTGCCGTCGATCGCGACGACGAGCATTCCGGCCCAGCGGGCCCCGGCCGTGCGGACCGCCGAGGCAGGGCCGCGCAGAAGATCGAACAGAGCGCGCACCGGGCGCACCCCGAGCCGGGTCCGTGCGTCCCACAACGCGGTTCCGCTGATCGTCACAACCAGTATCGAGTCCAGCGCGGCGGTGAGCTTGCGCCAGACGGCGAGATAGCCGCACTCCTCGAACAAGACGGCCGCCAGTAACAGGTAGACCACGACGCGAGCGGGAGTTTCCGCAACCGGCGCTGGGTCGCGCCGCTTTCGGCCAGGACGGCATCGACCATCTCAAAGGGAACGATGCGGGTGAGCTCACCCAGATGCCCAGGCGCGAACAGGCCGCTGGCTACCGTGATTTCACGCGTGATGACACACTGGCACGACAGCGGAGCCTCCGGTTGTGTGAACGGCTTGTCTTGGTCGACCGGTAGTGCCCGGCTAACTGCTGGGGTGGACTCCTCCGTCCAGACACCCCTATGGGGTGGCAGAGACGCGTGACTCACGCCCCGCAGTCCCACACGCTCTCGCCACGGGTGGCGATGTTGTGGGAAGCATCCCGGTCAGTGTGGGCAACGACCCCGCACCCTCGGCAGATGAAAAGCCCCTGGTCGACACGGTTTCGCTTGTCCCTGCGGGAGTTCAACGGCGAACGCGATCACGTCCACCTGCTCGTGCACTACCCGCCCAAGGTCGCCATCTCCCGACTCGTAGGCTCCCTCAAGGGTGTCTCCGCCCGCCGCCTGCGGCAGGAGTTCCCCAACCACATCCGCAAGTACCCGTGGGGTGAGCACTTCTGGTCACCGTCCTATTTCGCCGCCTCGTGCGGGGGCGCCCCGCTCTCCCTCATCAAGGAGTACATCAACAACCAGAAACGTCCCAGCTTAGGTCAACAGCGCAGACCCGTGGACCCGCGCGGGTCAGAGCAGCGTCAAAAAGCGCTTCCTCCCGGGCGTGAACGCTCGGGGTTCCGCGCTAGATCATGCTGAATGACGTCACTGGGTGACGCGCCCGCGCGGCGGACCGCCAGGAGCGCCGCGCCGATGTCCGCCGCCGCTCGGGGATCGGACAGGGAGCGGCCCGCCAGCTCCTCGACGCGGCGCAGCCGGTAGCGGACGGTGTTGGGGTGGACGAAGAGGCTCCGCGCCGCGTCCGTGGCGGAGCCGGCGGCGGCGTACCAGTGCTCCAGGGTCTCCAGGAGACGGGCACGCTCCGCTGCCGGGAGATCGAGCAGGGGCTGGAGGACCACCTCCACGAGGTGCGCCGCCTCGGCCGGGGCGGCGGCGACGACCATGGCCAGCGGGTTGTCGTCGAACCGCGCGACGCCGGGGCCGGTGCCCTGGAGGCCGGCCAGAGCCAGACGGGCGAAGCGCAGAGCCTGGGGGGTGTCCCCCAGCGAGTGAAAGCACGGGCTGACACCGACGCGGGCGCCCGCGCGGCGCAGAATGCTCAGACACGTGCTCTCCGCCGTCGCCGTGGGCAGGGCGGCCAGACCGATCTGTTGGTCGGGCAGCAGCCGCCAGGCGAAGGGGATCTGGGCCTGACGCAGCGCCGCTTCCGTCCCCGCCAACGGCTCCTCGCCGGGAGCGTCGGCCGCCGCAGCGGCGACCACGTACGGTCCGCGGTCGGGCAGACCCAGCTCGCGGGCGGCCTCCCACAGCGTGCGGTCGGCGATGACTCCGGTGAACAGTGCCTCCACCAGCGCCGAGCGGCGCGCCTGACGTCGCGAGGTCAGCTCGGCGGTCGTCTCCCGGTAAGCCGCCGCCACCGCCTCCGCGTAGCGGCCGAACAGGGCCCAGATCTCCGCGGACTGGGACACCAGTTGGGCGTCGGTGACCTCGGGGCGGTTGCGTGCCTCGGCGAGGATGTCCGTCCACAGGAACTCGAAGCCGATCCGGTACGCGTGCAGCGTGTCCGCCAGCGGCACGCCCTGCTCGGCGCGGAGGCGACCGGTCTCCCGGGCCGGGCTCGGGTCCTGCGCGCCCGCGCGGCCGAGCTGGTACAGGAGCAGGTCCGCGTTGGCGGTGCACGAGCGGCGCAGCGAGTCGAAGGGGATCAGCGACGCGTCCTTGTAGGCATCGACGTCCGAGCGGATGCGCTGCGCCATCCGCTCGCCCAGTTCCGGCAGCCTCGCCTGAAGTGCCGAGACCACACCTGAGAGGTCCATTCCCGCAGCGTAACGCCCCTGTTTTGTCCTGGGGAACAATCAGGGAGGGCAGACGCTGTCATGCACCCCATAGGCCCTCGCCACGGACATCTGCACGATGTCGTCAACGTGAACAGCGGATTTCGACGGCGACGTTCGTGGAGGCGGTCATGGCCAATCTGGCGGAGTTCCTGGTGGAGACGGCACGGCGGCAGCCGGAACGCCCCGCGCTGCGACTGGGGGGCCAGGTCACCAGCTACGCGGAGCTCGACCAACGCAGCGCCCGCGCCGCCGCGCTGCTGCGGGCCGAGGGCGTACGACCGGGAGACCGGGTCGCTCTGATGCTGCCCAACGTTCCCGAGTTCGTCGTCCTGTACTACGGCGTGCTGCGTGCCGGAGCGGTCGTCGTGCCGATGAATCCGCTGCTGAAGACCCGGGAGACCGAATACCACCTGCGCGACTCGGGCGCGCAGATGCTCTTCGAGTGGCACCAGGCGCCGGGCGAGGGCGCGCAGGGCGCAGCCGCCGCCGGAGTGCGGCACATGGCCGTCGAGCCTGCCGCCTTCGCGGGCCTGCTGGCCGGCCACGCGCCGCTGCCGGAGGTGAGCGAGCCGGACAGCGAGGACGTGGCCGTGCTGCTGTACACCTCCGGCACCACCGGCCGTCCCAAGGGCGCCATGCTCACCCACACCGGGCTGCGACACAACACCGAGGTCAACGCGGTCGATGTGCAGCGGATGACGGCGGAGGACGTGGTCGTGGGCTGTCTGCCGCTGTTCCACATCTTCGGCCAGATCTGCGCGATGAGCGTGACCGTCCGCGCCGGTGCCTCGCTCACCCTGATCCCCCGGTTCGACCCGCAGACCGTGCTGGACGCCATCGCCCGCGACCGGGCGACGATCTTCGAGGGCGTACCGACCATGTACGCGGCGCTGCTCCAGCACCCGTCGGAGGCCGACGTGTCCACGCTGCGGATGTGTATCTCCGGCGGAGCCTCGCTGCCGGTGGAGATCCTGCACGGCTTCGAGCGTCGCTTCGGCTGCGTGGTGCTGGAGGGCTTCGGCATGTCCGAGACCAGTCCGGTGGTCACCTTCAACCACCCCGACCGGCCGCGCAAGGCCGGGTCCATCGGCACCCCGATCAAGGACGTACAGGTACGGCTCCTCGACGAAAAGGGCCAGGACGTGACTCCCGGCGAGATCGGCGAACTGGCCGTCCGCGGGCCGAACGTGATGAAGGGGTACTGGAACCGCCCGGAGGAGACGGCAGCCACCATCCCGGACGGCTGGCTGCGCAGCGGCGACCTCGCACACCGGGACGAGGACGGCTACCTGTACATCGTCGACCGCAAGAAGGACATGATCATCCGCGGCGGCTACAACGTCTACCCGCGCGAGATCGAGGAAGTGCTCCACGAACACCCGGCCGTCGCGCTGGCCGCGGTGGTGGGCCTGGCCGACGCGCATCTTGGCGAGGAGATAGCGGCCGCGGTGGTGCTGCGCCCGAAGGCGCAGGCCACGCCCGACGAGCTCCGGCAGTTCGTCAAGGAGCGGGTGGCGGCGTACAAATACCCGCGCGAGGTGTGGCTCGTGGACACGCTGCCGACCGGCCCCAGTGGCAAGATTCTCAAAAGGGAGATCAGCGCGCCGACGGGGTGAGGTCAATGTGGTTGAGTCAGCCGGGTGACGAGTAGCAACGCCGACGCGTTCCCGGGTTCTCGAGGGCGCCCCGGCCGACGGCGGCACTAGGCAGGGCAGATCGGTTACGCCTGTTCCGGTACCAACGCCCTCCCCTGACCCGTGTCCGGCACTTCTCCGAACGCAAGCGGGCCGAGAAGAAACAGCACAAGCAGGCCGTGCTCGCCCTGGCTCGACGACGGGCCCGCCGCCGTCATGGCGACGCTGGCCGCGAGCGGAGCGGCGCTGGTGGGCCTGCCGCCTCTGGTGTGAGGGAGAACCGGTCTCTTCCCAGAGGAACCGGCCTCTCTGCCGCGTCATCCGATCGCTCGTACCGCCGACTCGGTCAGAGCGGTCTCGGTGGCCGTTGCGCCACGTCGTGCGTTTCCCGGAGTGCTCGCCCGGGACGGCTCCGATGACCTCGGTCGCCTCGGCCTCGATGAGCTCCTGCAGGATGCGCTCGCACAGCAGCCTGATCGTCTCAACTCCACCGGTGCGTAGTGACTGCAGCAGCCGCATCAGGTCAGACTGGGACAAGGCCATTGCGTGCTCCTCCGGTCGAACTTCCCGTTCACCACGGAGACTTGCGCGATGGCCGGCCCTTGTTCAGGGAGCAGACAGCGACAGCGGGTGCACGCCCCGGGCAGACACCCGCGCGCTCACGACCCTCGACCGGCTGCACCACTCGGCGGGACGCCATTCATGCCGTGGGTTCGGACTCGCGGCCCTCACGCTCACGGACCTTCCCGCGCAGCCGGTCGTGGAACTCTGCGATCAGCCCGTGCTCGCGCCAGCGGCGGAAAAAGGCGTAAACCCGGCCGCAGTCGGGGAAGTCCGCGGGCATCGCCCGCCACGAGATCCCGCCCGCGACCAGATAGCGGATCGCGTCCAACAGCTGCCGGTGACAGTAGCCCTCGGGCCGGCCGCCCCGGCCCCGCAGTCAGGCCGGCACCGGCAGCAACGGCCGGATGGCTGCCCACTCCGCGTCCGACATGTCCGACGGATACCGGCGCACCCGATCGGGATGATCGGCCGCGTTGCCGTACACGTGCGCGAGACAATCGCACGACACAGCGGGCGAGTTGAAGTCAACGGGCTCGGGCGCGTACAACAACGACAACAGGGCCTCCGGGAACCGCTCGGAATGGGATCGCGCCCCCGAGCTACCAGGGAGCCCTGCCTTCATGCGCGTACCGCCAGAAGATCACCCGACCAGGAACTCCGTTCGACCCACACGTTCCTAGATCGGTTGAGATACGGCTTCTGACACCCAAGAGCTTGAAGCGGCCCCGGCTTCCCGTCTCGCATCGCTCCCGCCGATGATGATGGGGCGGCGATCTCCTTCACTCCTCGCCACGAGTCACACCACCTCAGGTCGTTGACTGACCGTGACAGTGTTCCTCTGACGGCATCGAGTCCCATTCGGTATGGGCGCCGTCGCGCGGCACCATGAACAACGGACGAGACCGCAGGACCTGCCCGACGCGTTGCCCGCGCATGACGACCCCGGGATCGTCCGGTCCTGCGTATCCCTCTGGCGTGTAGCGAAAGTGTCCGTCCACCGCCTCGGCATGGGCGATTTCCTCGCTTTCCAGTTCCCGTAGCTCCCTTCCGACCAGCGAGATTCCGTCGTGCTCGACCTGGGGACCGTGGACGGCGTCGGCAGCGATGCAGAACAATCCCGCAGCCTGGCTCACGTATGCCGTAACGGCGGGTGGAACAGGGGCCGCCCCACGATGGACCTCGATCTTCCACGTCGGCGAGAAGATCGCGTGGTCCCGTGGGCAATCGCCCACCCTTGTCCGGCCGAGAACCTGAGCCGCCTCGACCACTTCATCGACAGTCATGCCGAACCGGAGCGGTCCGACGCCCACCTTGGGTGCGTAGGACCACTCAACCCTGTCGGCGACTCCGGAATCGGCTTCGGCCTTGAACGTCATAGTCGCTCCATGGAGACACCTGTGATCTTGCCGCCCCCATCATGTCAATCGCTGACCAACAGCCCAGTGCCGCGCGGTAGGGGTGAGTCGCAGGCGAGCAGGAGTCCTTCGAGGAGGGGCAGTTCGATGCAACCGCAGATCACGAGCTGCTGCAGCAGTCCGAGCGTGATGCCCTCATACCGCAGGGCCCACTCGGCCAAGCCCGCCCAGCTGCAGCCCAGGCCGCTTCAGAAGGCAGGAGGCTCGACGACAGGGGCGGCCGACACCGTGCCCGCCGGTAGTTTGCCGTGGGCCTCCCACAGCCGGGCCGTCGGGATGTCCACCGGATAGCCCTCGATGAGCACCGCCGACTTGCTGGTCACCGACCCGGATGCCTCGGTGAAGCCGCTCATCCAGTTCAGGTCCGCGTCCTCGAGCATCAGGTGGTCCCGCCTCGACATGGCCTTGACATACCAGTCCGACAGCATGTGCCCGGCCTGGACGATCTGCCGGTCGGGATCGGAGAGCGCGTAGCGGCCACGCATCGGCCGGCCCGAGCGGGCGATGAAGGAGCCCTTCTGCCACTGCCCGTCCGCGTCGAGGAGGAAGTCGAGCAGTGACTCCTTTCCCGAGGCCCGTTGGGCCAGCAGTCGTCTGCGCATGGCCTCCATGAACGCCGACTTCGAGGAGTAGTGCGGCAGCACGCTGGCCTTCAGCGTCACCGGAAGGGTTTCCTCTGCGGAGGACACTGCGGACGGCAGGCTCTGCTTTCGCAGGGTGCTCCAGGCGCCCATCTCCTGGCCCACCTCTTCGGCGGTCATCGGCGTCGGGCACTCGCCCCACATCCGCAGGAACGCGTTGGTCTCCCGCTCGCTGAGCCCCAGCGTCCGGGCCTGCGCCCGGACGGCGTCCAGGTCGGCGATGGCGCGCAGATAGGAGTTCTTCAGGGTCGCGAGGTCCTTGGCCATCTCCGGCGCGGCGAACCGTGCCGCGTCGAGGCCCAGTGTGCTCGCCGTCTGTCCTGGGGCCGAGGGTTGTTCGGCCGCCGCCGATGAGGGTGCGCCGGGTTGTGCTGTGGGTTCGGCCACCGTCGCTGAGGGGGCGCCGGGCTGTGCCTTCTGTTCGGCCGACGGCCCCGCGAAGTCCCCGGCCAGCACGACGTCGGCCCCCTGGGTGGTCGGCACATCCTGCAAGCTCGACCGTGCGCCCGGCACGCCCAGTTCGACAACCGGGGCAGTGCCTCCCGTCCCCGCCATCCTCAGCGCCCGTACCTGCGACAGTCCCAGGGACAAGCCCAGCGCGAGAGGCCGCACACGCGCCGCTATACCGCGGCCGATGTTGCCCGCCCTCGTCCGCACTCCGTGACCGAACTCGAAGGCACGCCGCTCCGCGCCGGCTCCGAGGCCGGCGCGTTCGTGCAAGAGGGAACCGATCGCCGCGGATCTCGCCGCCGTGGTGAAGGCGTGCTCCGCGTCGCCGGTGCGCAGGTATTCGACGCCGCCCTCCGCGGCCGCGGGCAGACCCACGCCCACCAGGCGCCGCATCGCGGGGGAACTCAGCCCTTGGCTGTACCCCCCGGCGAAACCGCCCAGCGCTCCCAGTCCCAGGTTCGGCAGTACGCCGCGCAAGGCGGCCTCCGCACGGGTCATCCCCTCGGGCGGCGCATTGAGTGCGGCCCCGGTCAGGCCGCCGACGACGTTGCCGCCGCCCTGCGCCACGGCGCTGCGCACCATCGTCTGTGCCCGCGACATCCGCACCGCGTGAAGCCCGAGGTTGCGAGCGAAGCCCGTGGCCGCGCCGGCACCGGCGCCGGTCTGGAGGCCCTCGATCCCGACCCGTTGGCCTTCTTCAAGTCCGGCCCGCAGCACCTGTCGTGCCGATCCGCCGGAGACCGCTTCCCCGCCCGCACCGCCCACAAAGCCGAGTCCGGCGCCGCCCGCGCCGACCATGCCCGCCGTGCCCGCCGTGGTGAGCGCGGTCGCCGTCAGGCCGGTCGCGCCCATGCCCGCCACCGCCGAGGCGGCGAGGGGTGCCGCGATGATCGCTCCGGCCGCCAGGGCGACGGTGTAGGAAAGATTGCGTACGGTCGTCAGCGCGTCGGCGATGTCACCGGCCGCCGCCTCGGCCTTGCCCACACCGGCGTTGACAACGGCTCGCGCCTGTTCCGCCTGCGCCGTCGCGGCGAGCACTGCCTCGCCCATCGCCACCAGGGCTCCCTGCCGACGGGCCTTGTCGAAGTCGCGCAGGGCCGCCACGGCCTCCAGCCACGGGTCCCGCACCCGGTCCTGGACCTCGTAGGGCTCCTCGCCGCCTACCACGCTGCCGGCGAAGCCGACGTACGGCTGCTCCTCGTAGTTCAGGTGCAGGTGGTGCCGCATGCGCTCGTCGGTGGCCGCGTTCATGGTGCGGATCCCCCGGGCGGCGTCGGCGAGCGCGGCTACCGTCTGCTCGCGCACCTGGTCGGCCAACTCCTGCGGGAACAGGAGCATTTCGTCACGGTGGATGACGTACGCCATGCCGGGCTGCTCGACGGAGGGACGGATACCCTCGATGGTCCTGAGGTTGTCGACGAGACCCGAGCTCTGCTCGGCCACCGGTGTGAAGGCCTCCGTCAGGCGGGCCTGGCGGCGCTCGCCGCTCGCCCTGGCCAGGTCGGCGGCGAGGTGCGGCGCGAGTTCCTTGAGTTCCTGCCGCAGCAGGGCCCGGTCCTGCCGGGAGAGGTCGGGGCGCTGCAGCCAGGCGGTGATGCGGTCGACCTCGGTACGGGCCTCCACGGCGTCGGCCGGCACTGTGCTGGTGCGTTCGGCGAGGACGCGGGGCATGGGGACCTGTTGCGGGAGCTCCTCCGCCGCGGGGGCGGCTCCCCGTGGGCGCCGGCCGCGGCGCGTGCGGTCGGGAGCTGCCATCGCGCGGTTCTTGCGGGCGAGTTCGGCCTCGATCGCAGCCTTCGCCGCGAGCATGGTGTCGTCTTCCGGGGTACTGGTGGTCTGCCGGTCGAGCCACTCGTTCACCGCGTTCAGCTCGTCCAGGAGCTGGGTCATGCCGTAATTGCGCACGTCCGCAGTGGAGTTGAGCCAGCCCTCGGCAGCCGCCGCCACATGCGGGCCGACCGCCACCGGCGGCTCGGCCCGCTCGGGGCGCTCCGCGGCGCGCGCGGCCTGCTCCTCCGCGGCGGCTCGCAGCTCTGTCGGGGCCGTTCCGGCAGCCCCGCCACGCCTTGTCATGGTCTGCTGGGCCGCGTGCATGAGCTCGTGCCGCAGAAGCCGGTCGGGGGCGCCCTCTCCCGGGCCGGTGGCCACCGCGATGTCAGGGCCGAGGGTGAACCCGGCCACACCTGCGGCACGTGCGGCCGTACGCACCGCCGGGCCGGTGTGCAGCCGGACGTGGCCCAGGGACAGATCGGTGGCGCGTTCGATCAACGTACGCGCGGCAGTTGGAACCTCCTGGCCGCGGCCCGACAGGGCCCGTTGAGCAACAGGTTCGGTCAATGCCCGGTGGCCCGCCGCCGAGAACGTCTGTGCGCCCACCCGCCCTCCCCACAGCCCGTCCTGCGCTGGTCGGCGAAGTGGTTCCGCCGGGCTCAGCATCGGGGCTTCGTGTCATACGGCCGTCACCCGGGCGTCAACGCCCGGGCTGGGACCGCGACTTGAAACGCTCTCGTATGCACCCCCACGGCTCTGGCTGACCTGTGCGCGCCGACGGCCTCTTCACCGGTTCCGCATCTACGCCGACGCACCCAGCACCGACAAGGCCGCACCCGGCGCGGTGCGGCAGTTCGGCGTTGACACCGCGGTGACGGGCCAGTGACTGGCGCCCACCACGATGCGAGCCACCGCACGGCGGTCCCATGCCGTCGGGTTGAGGAGGCCGAGGGCGCCATGACGACGCAATTCTCCTATCCCGGTGTGTACATCGAGGAGATCGAGAGCCCGGTGCGGCCCATCGCCGGTGCGGAGACCTCAGTGACGGCGTTCGTGGGCCCAGCGTTGTTCGGGCCCACGTCGCCGACGACCGTGGAGAGCTGGGCCGACTTCGAGAAGGAGTTCGGGGGGCTGTGGCAGGGCAGCGAACTGAGCTACGCGGTCTACCAGTTCTTCCTCAACGGCGGCAGCAAGGCGATCGTGGTCCGCGTCGGCGAGGGGGTCGAATACGCGGGGGTCGACCTCAAGAACGGTGTCAAGCTCAAGGCGAAGGCGCCGGGCGCCGCAGGCAAGAAGCTCAAGGCGACCGTGACGCTCGACGCCAACGACAACAAGCGCTACACGCTCCTCATCTCCGACGGGACCACCTCGGAGTCGTACGACGTGACGATCGACCCGGCCCTGCGCAACCGCTGGCTGGACCGGCAGCTCGCCACCTCGCAGCTCGTGGAACGCGACACCGAGACCTTCGACAAGCGGCCCGACGCCGTCACGGACGAGTCGTTCACCGGCGGCAAGGACGCCACCTTCACGCCCGCACATGTGCTGGGTGACGCCACCAAGCTGCCGCACACCGGCCTCGCGGCACTGGCCGACGTCGAGATCTTCAACCTCCTGGTGATCCCGGCCCAGTTGGCCAAACCGTCAGGCACGGACGACCGCGACACCAAGTGGGCGCCCGTCGTCGACGCCGCCGTTCGGCTGTGCGAGGAGCAGCGGGCGATGCTGCTGCTGGATCCACCGTTCGGCTGGGACTCACCGGAAACCGCGGTGACCGGAGCCCGGGCCGGGATGCCGGTCGGCGGGCTCGCCGGGCGCAACGCGGCCGTGTTCTTCCCGAAAGTAGTGATCTCGGACCCGCTCAGCGGTGGAAACCTCGAGGTCGGCCCGGCCGGCACGGTCGCCGGGGTGATCGCCCGCACCGACACCCGGCGCGGAGTGTGGAAGGCACCGGCCGGGACCGACGACGGCGGCCTGCTGGGTGTGCGCTCGCTGGCCTTCCGGCTGTCCGACCAGCAGAACGGCACCCTCAACAAGCTGGGCGTGAACTGCCTGCGCACCGTCCCGGTCTACGGGAACGTGCTGTGGGGCTCGCGCACCTGCCGCGGCGGCGACGCCGTGAGCGACCCCTGGAAGTACATCCCGGTCAGGCGGGTCGCCCTGCACATCGAGGAGTCGCTGTTCATCGGCACCAAGTGGGTGGTGTTCGAGCCCAACGACGAACCCCTGTGGTCCTCGATCCGGCTCAACATCGGCGCGTTCATGAACCGGCTCTTCCGGCAGGGCGCCTTCCAGGGGCCGACCGCGAAGGGCGCGTACTTCGTGCGCTGCGACGCCTCCAACAACCCGCAGGACGACATCAACGACGGCATCGTCACCATCGACGTGGGCTTCCAGCCGCTATCGCCCGCCGAGTTCGTCCACATCCGTATCCAGCAGAAGCGCGACGACGCGACGGCCCAGGGGAGCTGAGATGGCCCAGTTCACGGTCAATGCCGCCCGCCTGGACCCGTACAAGAACTTCAAGTTCCGGGTGAAGTGGGACAACCGCTATGTCGCCGGGATCAGCAAGGTCAGCGCGCTCAAGCGCACCACCGAGGTGGTCGAGCACCGCGACGGCGGCGACCACTCCAGTGCCCGCAAGTCACCGGGCCGGACCAAGTACGAGCCGATCACCCTGGAGCGCGGGGTCACCCACGACCCGGAGTTCGAGGCGTGGGCGAACAAGGTGTGGAACTACGCCAACGCCCAGGCGGCGCCGGACCAGCGGGACCGCGAGGTCTCCCTGGCCGGGTTCCGCAAGGACCTGGTGATCGAGGTCTACAACGAGGCGGGCCAGAAGGTGCTGGCCTACCAGGTGTTCCGTTGCTGGGTGTCGGAGTACCAGGCGCTGCCAGACCTCGACGCCAACGCCAACGCGGTCGCCATCCAGCAGCTGAAGCTGGAGAACGAGGGCTGGCTGCGCGAAGCGAGCGTCACCGAGCCCGGTGAGCCCAGCTTCTGACGGTTCGTCAAAGACTTTACGGGGAGGGTCGGGTGCCGGGGATGAGCACGGTGAGCGCCGCCGAGTTGCTGGACGCCTGGGAGGCGGGCTGGGGCCGCGATCCGCTGCGGCGCGGCCTGGCTCTGCTCGGTGTCGCCCGGGGCACCACACCGGCCGCCGCCGCGGACGTGCCCGTGGGCCGGCGGGACCGGGGCCTGTTCGCCTTGCGCGCGGCGCTGTTCGGCACCGCGGTGGACGCGGTGTCCCGCTGTCCCGAATGCGAGACGGAGGTCGAAGTCGCCTTCGACCAGGAAGAGTTGCTGGGCCGGCTGGGGCAGGCGGACCCGGAGGCCTGCGACGCGGTGACCGTGCGGGAGGGCGACCGTGAGATCCGGGTGCGTATGCCCACGAGCACGGATCTGGCCGCCGTCCTCGACACCGGCGACCCGGCTCCCGAGGAGGCGCTCGTACGCCGCTGCGCTCCCGTCGGGGAACCGGCTCCGGCCGCCGACGTGGTCGCCGAGGCCTGGGTGGCGGCCGACCCGCTGGTCGACGTGCGGCTCGGGGTCGGCTGCCCTGGCTGCGGCCTGGCCTGGGAGGAGCCCTTCGACATCGTCGGATACCTGTGGGCGGAGCTGGACGCCTGGGGCCGGCGGACCCTGCTGGAGGTGCACGAGCTGGCGCGTGCGTACGGGTGGACGCAGGCGCAGACCCTGGCGTTGAGCCCGTGGCGCCGCCAGTGCTATCTGGGGCTGGTGGGCACATGACCGGCCCGCTGGCACGCCTCGTCGACCGCAGCCGCTCCCCCGTGGCCGGTCTGCGTCCGCGCCCCGCCTCCCGCTACGAGCAGCGCTCCCCGGCGGCCGGCCCACCGGTCCTCGAAGGTGGCCTCGAGGACGTGGGGCCCCGTCCGGTCACCGGACCGCCCACGGCCGCGGAACCCGCCGCGCACCGGGACGCCTCCGCGGTACGGGTACCGGGCCCCACCGAGTCCGCGGCACACCGGCACGACCCCGCGGTGCCCGCCACCCGCGTCATCGAGCCCGCCGACCACGGACCCTCCGTCACCGGGCTCTCCGTCACCGAGACCGTCGCGACCAAGCCCTCCTCGACCGATGCCGACCTCCTGGGCCCCGACCTGACCACCCGCGCCCTGTCCGCCGTACCGGCCCTGCCCGTCGTACGAGAGGACGCACCCGCGCGCGGGGACGGGACACCGCAGCCCCTGCCCCTGCTCCTCCCGGTCCGCGTCGAGGCCCCCGTGCCTCCCGCGGACTCCTTGCGGACCACACCCGAGCTGGGCCGTCCTGCTGCGGATCCGCGGACAAACCTCGTGCGGAACCCTGCGGACGAGGGACCGCCACCCGTCCCACCACCCCCTCGCGACAACGTCCGGAACACGCCCGTCGTCCTGGAGCGCCCGCTCCTGTACCCGCACGCCCGGCCGCCCGCTCTCGCGACCGACGCTCCGCCGTCCACCGCCCCGGAGGCGGAACCGGCGGTCGTGGTCGAGGTGTCCATCGGGCGGTTGGACGTACGTACGCCCCCCTCCCCCGCGCCCCCTCAGACGCCGGCCCGGCCGCCCGCGGCGCTGCGGGCCGACCACGCCAGGGCGCTGGAGAACTATCTGCGCCGCCGCGCCGAGGGGGAACTGGGATGAGCAACTCCCTTGCCCTCGCGGCCGTGACCGCCACCCTGCGCGCTCGGCTCTTCTCCCGGCTCGGCGGCCCCCAGGTCACCGTCGCCCCGCCCAACAAGGCGCCCGACGCGGCGAGCGGCGACCATGTGAACCTCTTCCTGTACCGGGCCGATCTCAACCCGGCCTTCCGCAACGCCGATCCGCCCGGCTGGCAGCCCGGCGAGTCACCGAAACCCGTGCTGCCGCTGGTGCTGCACTATCTGCTCGCCGCATACAGCAACGACGAGGGCAAAGCGCACGAACTGCTTGGCGCCGCGATGCTGGCGCTGCACGACGCCCCGGTCCTGTCGGGGGACGAGATCCGGGCGGCGACGGCGACGGCCCTGCCCGGCAGCGATCTGCATCTACAGCCCGAGCGCGTGAAGATCACTCAGGAGACGCTGAGCCAGGACGACATCGCCAAGATGTGGACGGCGTTCGGGACACCGTTCCGGATGTCGTCCGCGTACCAGGTGACCGCCGTCCTCATCGACAGCGCATTGCCCGGTGCCGCGCCGATGCCCGTGCTGCGCCGAGGGGCCGACGGCCGCGGACCGCTCGCCCGGCCCGGTACCGGCTCGCCCGCGCTGCTGGGGATCCGGTACGCCGCCGCCGGGCAGGTCGGCGCCCTGCCGGGCGAGCAGGTCGCGCTACTGGTGGAGAACCTGCCGGCCGTCGCCCTGACCGCGCGGCTGCGGCATCTGCGCGTGACACAGAGCGTGAACGTGCCCCTGGCGACCCCCGCCACCGGGGCCTCCGAGGTGGCGCTCACGCTGCCCGCCACGGGGCTCCCCGCCGGGCTCTGGGCGGTGGACCTCGGACCCGCGGCGGGCGGTTCCGTGCGGACCAACGAACTCGCTCTGGGCGTCACACCGGCGGTCACCGCGCTCGCGGCCGCGGCGGCGGGCGGTACACCGGTGCGGACGAAGGTGACCGTGACGGCCGCGCAGCCGGTGCTCCCCGGGCAGCAGGCCGCGGTCCTGGTCGGCGCCCGGCAACTGGCCGTGGGACTGCTCACCGCGGCCGCCAAACCGGTCTCGGTCACCGCCGTCCTGCCGTCCGGAAAGACCCGGGTGCGGCTGCGGGTGGACGGCGTCGACAGCGAGATCGTCGACCGGGCACACGGCACGTTCCGGACCGGGCCGACAGTGGAGGTGACGATCCCGTGAGCCTCGGCGTCCCGGCCGACCTCCGCTGGGAGGAGGCCAACAACCGTTATCTGAAGGCCTCGTTGACCTGGCTGCGGGCTCGGCTGGAGGCGGTGGCCCACAGCGACCGGGCCTCCGACGCCCCGGACACGAAGGACGCCCCTCCCCAGACCGGCAGCGCGCGCCGGAGGCGGCGGGGGCGAACGCCCGAACTACCACCCGCGGCCGTGGACCTACCGGACGGCGGCCCAGGCGGGTCACGGCGAGGACGAGCCCCGGAGCCGCTGACCGCCGTACCCGACGCGGGCGACCTCGACGCACTCGCCACCACACGGCAGGACGCCGCCGCCCCCTCGGACCTCGCGCCGCCCGCGCTGGTGCGGCTCGCGGAGCGGTTCGGGCTGACCGACTTCGAGCGCGACGTGCTCCTGCTGGTCGTGGCGCCCGCGGTCGACCCCGGTGTCGGCGCCGCGATCGCCGCCGCACACGGCGACCCGCAGGCCACCGCTCCGACGTTCGCACTGGCCCTACGGCTCTTCGACGACGCCCGCTGGGACGTGCTGTCGCCGCTACGGCCGCTGCGCCGCTGGCGGCTCGCCGAGGTCGTGCCCGCACCCGCGGGACCGCTGCTCACGGCGCCGCTGCGCCCTGACGACCGGATCGCCAACCTGGTGCGCGGCCTCAACCACCTCGACGAACGGCTCACCTCGGTACTCGAACCGGTCGCCGACCCGGCCGCCGGCGTCGCCTCGCCCGCCTCGGTCCGACGCGCCGAGGACGCGGTGGTGGCGGCCGTGCTCGCCGACACGCCCGACGGCCGGTTCCCCGTCGTCCACCTCGTCGGCTCCGACGCCGACAGTGCCGTACTCGTGGCGGTACGGGCGTTCGCACGGCTCGAACGCGAGCTGTACCGGCTGCGGACGGGGCTGCTGGTGCGGGGCGGGCAAGGCCAACAAGACCCTGACACGGTGGCCCTGCTGTGGCACCGGGAGAGTCTGCTGATGCCGGTCGCGCTGCTCCTGGACGGCACCGACGCCGACCCGGACGACCCGGCCCTGGTCGCGGCCGTACGGCGCCTGCTGTCCCGCAGCGGCGGGCCCGTCGTGCTGGCCGCGCGTCAGGTGTCGCCAGTGGACGGGCGGTCCACGGCGGTCGTCGACGTCGATGTGCCGCCGCCCGACGAGCAGCGCGCGCTGTGGGCGGCCGCCACCGGCCTGGAGCCCGCCGGGGCGCCGGCCGAGCTGGCGGGGCAGTTCCGCCTGGGCCTGCCCGCACTGCACCGGGTGGCCACCGCCCACCGGCCCGAGGGCCTCTCCGCCGAAGACGGCGGGGACCGGTTGTGGGGCGGCCTGCCGGGACGCCGCCCGGCCTCGCCTGGAGTCGCTGGCGCAGCGCATCGTGCCCCGCGCTCACTGGGCGGACCTGGTGCTGCCGGAGCAGCAGACGGAGGTGCTGCGGCGGATGGCCGGTCATGTGCGGCACGGCGCCACCGTGTTTGGGGACTGGGGCTTCGGTGAGCGGACGAACCGGGGACAGGGCGTGACCGCGCTGTTCTCCGGTCCGAGCGGCACCGGCAAGACGTTCGCCTCCGAGGTGCTCGCCCATGAACTCGGGCTGGATCTCTACCGCGTCGACCTGTCCGCCGTGGTGAACAAGTACGTCGGGGAGACCGAGAAGAATCTGCGCCAGGTGTTCGACGCGGCCGAGTCCGGCGGCTCGCTGCTGCTGTTCGACGAGGCCGACGCACTGTTCGGGCGGCGCAGTGATGTGCAGGACAGTCACGACCGGTACGCGAACATCGAGGTCAGCTATCTCCTGCAGCGCATGGAGGCCTACCGCGGAGTCGCCGTGCTGGCCACCAATCTGCGGGCGGCGTTGGATCCCGCGTTCCTGCGAAGGCTGCGGTTCGTCGTGGAGTTCCCGGTGCCCGGCGCGGAGGAACGGCGGCTGCTGTGGGCGGCGGCCTTCCCGGACTCGGTGCCGCTCGCCGACGACCTCGACCTCGGCCGGCTGGCCGACCTGCCGACGACCGGCGCGGCCATCCAGGCGATCGCGCTCGGCGCCGCCTTCCTCGCCGCGGCCTGCGGACGGCCCGTCGACACCGCGATGCTCCTGACGGCGGCTCACGCGGAGTTCCGGAAACTGGACCTGCCCCTGCCGGTGCTCGCCGGGGAGGCGCCATGACGGTACGGCGGATCGCGGTGCGCATCGACCGGGTGGTACTCGACGCGGGCGTGGCCGAGGGCCGTTCGGCGGCCGAGATCGCCGAGGTGCTGGGCGCGGCGCTGCGGCAGGGGCTCGTGGTACGGCAGGGTGGCGTGGCACCCAACAGCGCCCGCACCTCCCTCGAACGACTGCGGGTGACGACCGAGCACGGCGGGCTCGATGCCGTCGCCCGGGCGGCGTCGGAGGCGGTCGGGCGAGCGGTGGCGGACGCGGCGGGCTCCTGGCCCGCGGTTACAGGCGCTTCCGCCCACGGCACCGCGCGGGGCGGTGACCCGCGATGACCTCGTCCTTCCTCCCCGGCACCCCGGTCGTCCCCCGTGGCGCGATCGTGCTGCTGGACCCCGCCACCGGAGCCGTCCTGCGGGTGATCGCCCTGCAGTACAACCCCGACACGCTCACCCGCACCCTGCAGCCGCAGGGCGTCGGCGCGGAGGCCGGGGAGCGCAGTGAAGCCCTGCGGCTCAAGGGGCCCGCGCTCGAGACGGTGAAGGTGGATGTCGAGCTGAACGCCACCGACCAACTGGAGGACCCCTCCGGTGCGGACGCGGACTCCGTGGCGCGGCACGGTCTGCTGCCGGTGCTGGCCGCGCTGGACCTGCTGGTCAATCCGACGGCGCGGGCGCTGCTGGACCAGGACGCCGCGGCCCGCTCGGGGGCGTTCGAGATCGCGCCCGTGGAGGCGCCGCTGACGGTCTTCGTGTGGAGCCGGGACCGGGTGGTGCCGGTGCGGATCACGGAGTTCACGGTCACGGAGGAGGCGTTCGACTCCCAGCTGCACCCGATCCGGGCGAAGGTCTCCCTCGGCCTGCGCATCCTCACCGTCGACGACCTGGGCTTCGGCCACCGCGGCGGCGCCCTGTTCCTCGCCCATCAGCGGCGCCGCGAGCAGCTCGCGGCCCTGCACCGCTCGGCCCGCCCGGCCACGGCGGTCCTCGGCACGCCACCGGGAGGCGGCTGATGTTCACCCCCGCGAGCCGCTACCACGGCGTCGAGGTCGCCCGGTACGAGCCGCCGGACGGCGGCGACCCGATTCCGTACGTCCGCCGCAGGCTGCTGCCCGACCCCGCCGGCCTCACACCGGCCGGGTTCCACACCGTGTCCGAGGGCGACCGGCTGGACCGGATCGCCGCGGCCGCGTTCGGGGACCCGGAGCTGTTCTGGCGGATCGCGGACGCCAACCCCGTACTGGATCCGCCCGAGTTGACCGACCGCCCCGGCCGCCGGCTCCTGATCGCCCTGTCCGCCGCGGCCGCCGGGAGCACCCATGGCTTCTGAGATGCTGCTGGCCCTGCGGCTCGGCCCGGTGCTCGCCGAGCCCGTGCCGCGCGAGGTCGCCGACGCCCTGCTGTCGGTCCAGGTCACCGAGGGAGTCGGCCGCTCCGGCGGCTTCCAGCTGGAGTTCGCGACCGCCAAACGGTCCCTGCTGTTCGCCGAGTTGCTGCCGCAGGGCGCCCTGGACCCGCCCGCGCGGGCGCAGATCGTCCTGACCGTGCTCGGGAGGTCGACCGTGCTGATGGACGGTGTCGTCACCCGCCACGAGGTCGCCCCGTCCGCCGAACCGGGCCAGGCGAAGCTGACCCTCACCGGCGAGGACGTCTCCCGGATGATGGACGTGGTCGACTTCAGCGGCGTCAAGTACCCCGGCCTGCCCCCGGAGGAACGGGTCGCGGTGATCGTCGCCAAGTACACGGCGTACGGGCTGGTCCCGGCGATCGTGCCGAGTGTGTTCATGGTGGCGCCCAATCCGCTCCAGGCGGTGCCCAGTCACCAGGGCACCGACCTCGCCTACGTCAGACAGCTGGCCGCGCAGGCCGGTTACCAGTTCTTCGTGGCGCCCGGGCCCCTGCCGGGCGTGAACATCGCCCACTGGGAACCGCCCAACAAGCTGGGCCTGCCGCAGGAGCCGCTGCTGGTGAACTGCGACGCGGCGAGCAACGTCGAGAGCCTCTCGTTCTCCTTCGACGGCTTCTCCGCCACCCAGTACGTCGTGCTGATCCAGAACCCGGAGACCAAGTTCCCCGTCCCGGTGCCCGTCCCCGACGTCAGTCCGCTCTCCCCGCCCATGGGCCGTCGCCGTCCGCTGCCGCTGAAGGTGCAACCGATCCACGGCCTTGCCAAACTGACCCCGCCGCAGGCCGCGGGAGTGGCCCTCGCCCGGGCCGCGGACAGCTTCGAGGTCATCTCCGGGCAGGGCAGCCTCGACGTGCTGCGCTACGGGCAGCCGTTGCGCGCCCGGCGTCCGGTACCGGTACACGGCGCGGGCGCGGCGTACGACGGGACGTACTACGTCAGAAGCGTCACGCACTCCATCAAACGCGGCGCCTACACCCAGCAGTTCACCCTGACCCGCAACGCCTTCGGGCCGCTGTGAGCCGGACGACCGAGGACACCGCGCGAGGAGACCAGACGTCATGACGAACATGGACGACATCGGCTACGTGGAGTCGCCGGGCTTCTTCAGCCCCGCGCAGCGCGAGGACGCCGAGCCGCCGGGCGCGCGGCGCTTCTACGGCAAGTACCGGGGCTCGGTGGTCAACAACGTCGATCCGCTGGGCACGGGCCGACTGCTGGTGAGCGTGCCGGACGTGTTCGGGCTGTTCCCGACCAGCTGGGCGATGCCGTGCGTGCCACTCGGCGGGCTGCAGTCCGGGATGTTCGTGAGGCCGCCCCAACAGGCCGGGGTGTGGGTGGAGTTCGAGGGCGGTAACCCCGACCACCCGATCTGGACGGGCTTCTTCTGGGGCGGCCGCGCCGAGACCCCGGCCACGGCCGGCACGCTCGTCCCCGGCTCCCCGGTCTTCCTCGTGGAGACCTCGGGCAAGAGCAAGATCGCCGTCAGCGACTCGCCCGTCACGCCGATGAAGGGCGGCGGGGTACTGCTGCAGTCGCCGTCCGCGTCGATCACCGTGGACAGCGCGGGCGTGACCATCACGGCGGCCAACATCAGCCTGAACGGCCTGGTCGACATCAACAACGGCGCGCTCGTCGTGAAGACGGCGTGAGGAGTCCGCCATGCCGGGATTCGCCCTCACCACCGCCGCCGCGCTGACCTGCGCCCACCAGGGCCAACTCACCCTGACACCCGGTCAGCAGCAGGTGCTGGCCGGGGGCGCGCCGGTGGTGACGACGGCCGACGTGAACGTGGTCGCTCCTTCCTGTGTCCTGTCCTCGTCGACGCCGCCGACGCCCTGTGTGAAGGTCGACTTCTCCCTGGCCGCCTCGACCCGCGTCTTCGTGCAGGGCCGCCCCCTCGTGGTACAGCCCGCCGGACCGGGCACGGGGCTGGGGCTGTCCGCCGCCCAGGTGTCGCAGGGGCCACCCGTGGTGTCGACCGTCCAGCAGCGGGTGGTGGCCGCGTGAGCGCGCACCCGGACTACGCGAGGACGCATCTGGACTTCCCCTTCCACGTCGACGCGCGTGGCCGGTCGGCCGGCACGAGCGACGAGGGCCATGTCCGTGACCTGATCGAGCAGTTGCTATTCACCGTGCCGGGCGAGCGCGTGAACCGGCCGGACTTCGGTTCCGGGGTGCTGCAGTTGGTGTTCGCGCCGGGCGGCCAGGAGCTGGCCGGTGCGGTGGAGTACTCCCTCCAGGCCTCGCTGCAGCGCTGGTTGACCGATGTGATCCAGGTCGAGCGGGTCGAGGTGGAGGCCGAGGAGGCGGAGCTGCGGATCACCGTCGGCTATGTGCTGCTCGCGACGGGCGAGCCGGGCACGGCCGTGGTGGAACGGGGGACGGGACCATGACCGGCGTACCCGATACGCGCCCTTGTCTGCCGGGTGAGCGGGCGGACCGGACCCGGGAGAGCGGGCTCGGCGCGGTCGTCGCCGTGGATGTCGACGCGCCCGGCCGCACCCTGCGTGTGCTGCTCCTCGGCGCGGCGCCCGATCCAGTGCCCGGTGCCGAGTGCGTCCGGATCGAGGGGCCGGGACGCGCGGTGCGCGCCGTGTCCGTACGGGTGGAGGGCTCGCCGCCGCCGACCCGGCGGGCCACGCTGCTCGTCACCGTGGACCGTCTCGGCGACCGCTCCCCGTACACGCTCCGCCTGGTCGATCCAGACCGGCCCGGCGCCCCGTTCCCCGGCTTCGATCCGCGGCACAGCGGCGCGGAGTTCACCTTCACCGCCGACTGCGCCGAGGAGGCCGACTGTGCTGCTGTGGCCGACTCCCCGGTACCGGCCACGCCCGTGCCCGCCCTGGACTACCTGGTCAAGGACTACGCGAGCTTCCGCCGCCTGATCCTCGACCGGCTCTCCCTCGTCTCGCCCGCCTGGGCCGACCGGGAGGTCCCGGACCTCGGCATCACCCTCGTCGAGCTCCTCGCCTACGTCGGCGACCAGCTCTCCTACCGGCAGGACGCGGTCGCGACCGAGGCGTACCTGCACACCGCGCGCCTGCGCACCTCGGTCCGACGCCATCTGCGGCTGGTCGACCACCGTCTGCACGAGGGCTGCAACGCCCGTACCTGGGTGCATCTGGCGGCCGAGGAGCCCGCGGTGCTGCGCGCCGGGACGTACTGGTTCGCCACCGCGCTGCCCGGCGTCCGCCCGCTCGTCTCCGAGGCCCAACTGCGCGGCGCCACCACATACTTCGAGCGGTATGAGCCCGTGGTCGCCGCCGATCTGGTGCTGCGCCCGGCGCACAACGAGATCCGGCTGTGGACGTGGGACGGCGAGGAGTGCCGCCTGCCCGCCGGGACGACGTCCGCGACCCTGGTCGACCCGGGCACCGGCAAGGAGCGCGAGCTGGAGCTGGCGCCCGGCGACGTCCTGGTCCTGGAGGAGGTACGCGGCCCGGTCACCGGCGTTCCCGGCGACGCCGACCCGCGCCACCGGCAGGCGGTGCGGCTGACGGACGTGGAGGAGATCACGGACCCGGTGCGCGGGCAGCGGCTGCTGCGCGTGGTCTGGGCCGAGGAGGACGCGTTGGCCTTCCCGCTGTGCCTGGCCACCGTGGGCGGCGAGCGGTGCTGTCTGTTCGAGGACGTCAGTGTGGCCCGCGGCAACATCGTGCTGGTCGACCAGGGCAGCAGCGGCACGCCTCCCCTCCGTCTCACCGCGCCCACCACGGCCACGGGCCCGGCGTCCTGCGATGACCTGGGCCGACCTCGGCCGCGGACCGAGGCGCCCCTGCGATGGCTGCCCCGCCTGGACACCGGTCCGCTCACCCGGCGCTCGCCCCACCCCGACCCGGCGCGCACGGCGGCCGCGCAGGTGCGGGCGCTGGAGGGGATCCCCGCGCGGGCGGCGGAGGCCGTCGCGGACATGTACCGGCGGGCGAGCGCTCCGCCAACGGATGCCGACCTCGCCCTGGCCCGCACCCTGTGGGGTGCGCGGGCGGTGGCCGACGCCGGGCTGGAGACGGCGCGCGACGCCGCGCAGCGGAGGGCGGCGCTCACCCTGCTGCGCGCCCGATCGGCCGCCCTGCTGGCCCGACGCACCGCACGCCTGACCCGGCTCGCCGCACGCGCCCGCGCCGGCGTCCCCCTCGACACCGACACCGCCGCCGAAGTGGCCGCGGGCTGGGGCCCCGTCCTGGCCGCCGGGCTCGACCCGGGCGACCCACGCGTCGCGGGGCCGGCATCGGCCGCGCTCGTCCAGGATCCGCGGGCCGCGCTCCCCCAGTTGACGTTGACGTCGGCGGGCGAGCACTGGGAGGTGCGGGCCGACCTGCTCGACAGCGACAGCGACGACCCGCACGTCGTGGTCGAGGCCGAGGACGACGGCACGGCCCGACTGCGGTTCGGCGACGGGCAGTTGGGGCGGGCGGTGACCGGCGGGCAGGAGTTCCTGGCCGCCGTGCGCGTCGGCAACGGGCCTGCGGGCATCGCCGGTTCGGGCACGGTGGTGCATGTGGTGGTGAGCGCGCCGACCGACGCACGCGTCACCGCCGTACGCAATCCGCTGCCCGCCACGGGTGGTACGGCGCCCGAACCTGTCGCCGACGCACGGCTGTTCGGCCCTACGCAGTACCGGCACCGGCTGGAGCGGGCGGTCACCGCCGACGACTACAGCGCGCTGGCGGGCGAGCCGGCCGGGGTGCAGCGGGCGGCCACCGACCTTGCGTGGAACGGGAGTTGGTACGAGGCGGACGTGGCGGTCGACGCGCTGGGCCGTGTCGATCCCCCGGCGGCGCTGCTGGACGCCGTGCGCGACCGTCTCGAACGTGGTCGGCGGATCGGGCACGACCTGCGGGTGGACGCGCCGCGCACGGTCGCCGTGGAGGTACGGCTGCAGCTGTGCCTCGCGCCGGACGCGCGCCGGGCCGCCGTGGAGCGGGCGGTACGCGCCCGGCTCGGCAACGGAGTCGGGGGCCTGTTCCACCCCGACCGGCTGACCTTCGACAGCGACCTGTACCCGGGCCGGCTGGTCGCCGAGGCGATGGCGGTGCCGGGCGTGGTGGCGGCCGCGGTGGAGCGGCTGGGCCGCGCCGAGGCGCCTCTGCCGCTCGTGCCGGACGACGGGGTGCTGGCCTTCGGGCCGCTGGAGATCCCGGCGGGCGGCGCGGATCCCTCGGGCCCCGGCGCCGGGGTGTTGTGGATCGATCTGGCGGGAGGACGGTGAACGCCCATGTGCGCCACGGGTGAGGGCAGTTGCTGCTGCACGACCGGGGCCGGGACCCCGCTGCCGACGGACAACCCGCCCGGCGCCGCGCGGTTGCGCGCCCGGGCCGGCACCCACGCCACGTTCCTCGCGTCGATGACCAGGGCCCTGTCCGGCTCCGCGCACCCCGAACTGGCCGAGCTCAGCACCCGGGACCCCGCCGACCCCGCGCTGGCCCTGCTGGACGCGTGGGCCTGCGTCGGTGACGTCCTGACCTTCTATCAGGAGCGCATCGCCGACGAGGGCTACCTCGGGACCGCCACCGAACGCCGGTCGCTGGTGGAGCTGGGCCGCCTGGTCGGGTACCGGCCGCGGCCGGGCCTGGCGGCGGACGGGTGGCTCGCCTACACCCTGGATCCGGACCCGGCCGACGTGGAGGTCACGGTCCCCGCCGGGTCGCAGGTGCAGAGCGTGCCGGATCCGGGGGCACAGCCCGTGGTGTTCGAGACGGCGGAGGATCTGGTGGCGCGGCCTTCGTGGGGCGCGCTTCGGGTGCGGACTCGGCGGCCGATGCCGATGACACGCGAGTGCGCGCTGGGACTGCGGGTCGTGTACGTGGACGGGGTGAGCGCGGGGGTCGCCCCGAACGACCGGCTGCTGTTCCACTTCGACGACGGCAAGCTGCCCACGTTGCGGATCGTGGAGTCCGTTCACGCCGACGCCCTGGCGGGCACGACAGCCGTCGCTCTGGTGCGGATCTCCGACAAGTTCGAGAAGGCGTGCCGGGAGACCGTCGGGAGGACGGGGAGGGCCGCGTTCGTACGGCTCGACGTGCTGCGGGTCAGGGCGGCGCCGTTCGGTACCGCCGCGCCGCAGAAACTGAAGTCCACCGGCGAGGTGGGAGCCACCGCCGCGGCGGTCCCGGAGTTCGAGGAATGGCCGTTGGACCCCGCCCTCTACACAGTGGGGACGAAACCCGAGGAGGAAAGGCGCCGGCTCTGGCTGGACGGGGACCATCCGCGGATCCTGCGGGGCAGCTGGATCGTCATCGAGTCGGCTGACGGCTGGGGGACGCCGTTCCAGGCCACCGACGTCCGCAGCCGCGGCCTCGCGCACTACGGCATCACGGGCAAGGTCACCGTCCTCGACCTGCCGACGACGTGGTACGACAACCCGGCTGACGGCACCCCGTTGCTGAGCCTGCACAGGGGCCTCACCGTCCACGCCCAGGCCGAGCCCCTCACCCTCGCCGACGGCCCCTTCACCGACGGGCTCACGGGATCCGCCGTCGACCTGGACCGGGTGATCACCGCCCCGCCCCCGTCCCGCACCGTCCTCATCAGCGGCGCCCCCGTCGACGGCGGCGCGCCCGCCGGCGAGGTCGCCCACGTCCTGGCCACCCACACGGTCACCGACCCCAACCGGCCGGGGGCGACCCCGTACACCGTCCTCGAACTGGCCGCCGGGCTGCGCCACACCTACCGCCGCGACACGGTCACCGTGTGGGGCAACGCCGTACGCGCCACCCACGGCGAGACCAGGGAGGAGCCGGCGCTCGGCAGCGGCGACGCGTCCCGGCCGGGCCAGACCTTTACCCTGGCCGCGCATCCGCTCACCCACGTGGCGGCCCCCGCTGCCGACGGAGGACAGGCCGAACTCACCGTCAGGGTCGGCGAGTCGGCGTGGTCCGAGACGGACGAGATCGCCCACGCCGCCCCCGCCGAGCACGCCTACGAACTCCGTGCGGACGACACCGGCACCGCCACCGTCACCTTCGGGGACGGCCGTCGCGGGTCCCGGCTGCCCACCGGCACGGCCAACATCGCCGCCCGCTACCGGGTCGGCCTCGGGCGCGCGGGCAACCTGCGGGCCGGGCAGTTGAGCCAGTTGCGCGCCAAGCCCCTCGGGATCGACGCCGTCGTCAATCCGCTGTCCACCGGCGGCGGCACCGACGCCGACACCGACGCCGCGCTGCGCGGCCGGGCGCCGCTGCCGACGCTGGCCATGGACCGCCTCGTCGGCCTGCGTGACTACGCCGACTTCACGCTGGCCCGGGCCGGTATCGGCCGGGCGGCCGCCGCCCGGCTGACCGTCGGCGGCCGCGAACTCGTGCACGTCACCGTGGCCGGTGTCGACGACGCCGAACTCGACCCGGACACGGCCGTCGTCACCTCCCTGCTGGCCGCGTTCCGCCGCTACGGCGACCCGGGCGTGCCGGCCGCCGTCGCGCCCCGCACCCGTTGGAACCTCGTCCTCCAGGCCCGGATCGGCATCGCCCCCGACCGTTCCGCCGTCCTGCTGGAGCCGCGCGTCCGGGCGGAGTTCGAGCGTGTCTTCGCCTTCGGCGCACGGGAGTTGGGCCGGAGCGCGTACGTGGCGGAGGCCGTGGCCGCGCTTCAGGGGGTGCCGGGGGTGGTCTTCGTGGACGTACGGCGTTTCGGTGCGACTCTCGGGACGACACCCGCCGACGCGGCCGAGGTCACGGGGGTCGCGCAGCGTGTCCTGGCGCGGCCGGCCCGCGTCGAGTTCGGAGCAGCGCCGCCGACGGAGGTCGTCCGTCCCGCGGATCTCGTCGTCGCCGCACCGGGCCTCCCTGGCTTCGTCGTACTGAACCTGGAGGTGGCCCGATGAGCAGCCCGCCCCCCGACCGCCTCTACGACCTGCTGCCCGCGGTCCACCGCGGCCGCGACGAGGAACAGGGCTTCCCGCTGCGGGCGTTGCTGCGGATCGTCGAGGAGCAGGTCCGGGTGATCGAGGAGGACCTGGACACCTGGTACGCCAACTGGTTCGTGGAGACGTGCGAGGACTGGGTGGTGCCGTACATCGGCGCCCTGGTCGGCACCCGCCCCCCGCCGCCGGGCAGTTCACCCGGAGCGGTCCGCGCGCTGTCGCCGCGCCAGGACGTGGCGGACGCGGTGGCGAACCGGCGTCGCAAGGGCGGTGCGGCGGCGCTGGAGGCGGTCGCCCTGGACAGTTCCGGCTGGCCCGCCCGGGCCGTCGAGCTGTACCGGCACCTGGTGCGCGCCCAGCACGCACGGCATGTGCGGCTCGACCGCCCCGCCACCTTCGCCGTGCGCGACCCGCTGGCCTGCGCCCGGCTCGGCGGCCCCTTCGACGACGCGCCGCACCTGGTCGACGTACGGCGGCCGAACAGCACGCAGACCCGTGGGCTGCACGGCATCCCGAGTCTGGCCCTGTTCGTCTGGCGGCTGCGGGCCTTCCCGGTGACCCGGGCGCCGGCGTTCTGCATCGACCAGCGCTACAGCCGCTATCTCGTCAACGTCCTCGGTATCGACACCCGGTTGTTCGCCCCGGCACCGCAAGGCCCGGCGCCCGCACGGGTGTCGGGCCCCGGCGACGTACCGCATCCGCTGGGGCGGGAGGAGTTCGAGGCCGCCGTCACCGAGTACTACGGCCCAGGCAGAAGCCTGGAGATCTGGCGGGACTCCCCCGACAACCCGGTACCGGCGGAACAGATCATCGTCGCCGACCTCACCGACTGGCGCTATCGGCCGCGGCCGGGGCAGGTCGTGGTCGACCCGGTGCTCGGCCGGATCGCCTTCCCGGCGGACGAGGCGCCGGAGGACGGGGTGTGGGTGAGCTGGCACTACGGTTTCGCCGACGCGATGGGCGGTGGCGCGTACCGACGCCCGCAGACCCCGGTCGGCGAACGCAAGCTGTACGCGGTGGGCGGCGAGGACGACTTGGGCTCGATCACGGCCGCGCTGCGGCAGTGGCGGGCGGACAAGGCAGCGGATCCGTCCCTTCATGACGCGCTGATCGAGATCCGCGACTCGGCCGACTACACGGAGGCCCTGCGGATCGACCTGGACGAGGACGACCGGCTCGAGATACGCGCCGCACGTGGTGAACGCCCGGTCGTCCGCCTGCTCAACCAGAAGGCCAACCGCTTCGACGCGCTCACCGTACGGGCCACCGCGAAGAAGCCGCCGCCCGGCACGGTCGCCGACTGCCCGCCGCCGGCCACCCGCCGCCCGCAACTGGTCCTGGACGGTCTGGTGGTGAGCGGCCGCAGCCTTGACGTGGTCGGCCAGATCGGCGAAGTGCTGGTCCGCCACTGCACGTTGGTCCCCGGCTGGGAGTTGGACCACGATTGCCGCCCCCGCTGGGGCGAGGAACCGTCCGTCGAACTGCGCCGCACCACAGCCCGCCTACGCGTGGAGCATTCAATAGTCGGCACGATCGTGGTGGACCAGGACGAGACGAAGGGCAACCCGCTGACCGTCGAGATCCTGGACTCGATCGTCGACGCCACGTCCCACGACCTGCCCGCCGTGACAGCCCCCGAGGACCGTTTCGCCCACGCCGAGTTGACCCTGCGCCGCTGCACGGTCCTGGGCGACGTGCGCGTCCACGCCCTCCCCCTCGGCGAGAACAGCATCGTCACGGGCTGCCTGCACACCCTCCGCCGCGACACGGGCTGTCTGCGCTACTCGTACGCCCCGGTCTCGCACCCTGGCCCGCCCCGCTACCGCTGCGCCACGGACCCCGCCCGTCCGCACTTCACCAGCACCCGCTACGGCCACCCCGGCTACTGCCAACTCCACACCGCCTGCGACCCGTTGATCTCCACGGGCGCCGAGGACGGCGCCGAGCTGGGCGCCTTCCACGACCTGTACCAGCCCCAAAGCCTGAGCAACCTCGTCGGCCATCTCGCCGAGTACGTGCCGCTCGGCGTCGAGGCAGCCGTCATCACCGCCACCTAGGGGGACGCCGTGCACGGTGACTTCTCGAACATCACGTTCTCGCCCGACCGTAGCTATTCGACCGTGTTCGACCTCCAGGGACGGGTGGGGCTGGACGCCAACCGGAACGAACAGACAGCCATCCTGCTGCACTACCTACGGACGGCGATGGCCGACCTGGTCGGGCCCTACGCCGGCCCCGCCACCAGCCTGGGCTTCGAGATCTCCGACATCGGCACCGGCGGATTCTCCATCGGGGCGGGCCGCTACTACGTGGACGGCATCCTCGTCGAGAACCCCGCCAAGGTGACCTACGCCGAGCAGCCGCACGCCTACATCGACCTCGACGACGCCGACCGACTGCCGTCGGGCAGTTACGTCGTCTACCTCAAGGTCTGGGAACGCCACGTCACCGAGGTCGAGGACCCCTCGCTCCACGAACCCGCGCTCGGCCTGCACCAGCCCGACTCGGCGAGCCGCGCCCAGGTGGTGTGGCAGGTCCGGGCACTGCCGCTCAAGAGCCGGCAGAACCCCGTGCACCGGATCGCCGCCGAGCACGCACCGGACCGGGGCACGGGCGTCCTCGACGTCCGCACCTCCCGCGACGACAGCTCGGCCGACGATCCCTGCACGGCGTCGCCTGACGCGTCGTACACCGGCGAGAACCAGCTCTACCGGGTGGAGATCCGGCGCGGCGGTACGGCGGCCGACGGCGCGACGTTCGCGTGGTCCCGGGACAACGGCTCGGTGATCCACCCCGTCCGCCCTCTCGGCGGCACCAAGATGCGGCTGACGTCACCGGCCCGGGACCGGCACACCGCTCTGGAGCCCGGCCACTGGGTCGAGGTGGTCGACGACGCGATCTCGCTCCGCCGCGACCTCGGCCTGCCCGCCGGGGCACCCCCGCTCCACCGGATCGACGACATCGACCCCGACACCCTGACGGTCATCCTCGCCACCACCCCCGACCCACCCGTCTCCCCCGACCGCCACCCCTACCTCCGCCGCTGGGACCACACCCCCCTCGACACCGACTCGGGCGGCGCGATCCCGATCACGGAAGGCCCCTGGATCCCCCTGGAACACGGCATCGAAATCCACTTCCAGCCCTCCGCGGCACGGGAGCCGGCCCACGAGTACCGCTGCGGCGACCACTGGACCTTCGCCGCCCGCCGGACTCTCGGCACGGCCATCTGGCCGTATCCGGGTGGGAGTGGGCCGCATGGGGTGCGGTATCACTTGGCGCCGCTGGCGGTGGTGGCGGGGAGCAAGGTGAGTCCGCTGCGGACGTCGTTCGCGGTGCCGTTGACGTCGGGCGTGTAAGTGCCCCTATGTCCTCTGAAGGAAGGCCCTTCGATGATTCGCGCGCTGATCGACAGAGGCCGGACGGGCCATGATGCGGCTGCTGTTCTCCACAGCCGAGGCCACCCCCTTGATGCCGGGATCAGGCAGACCATGGAGATGGCCTTCGGTCATGACTTCAGCCAGGTGCGTGTGCACTCCGATCCGCAGGCTCACGCCCTGACCCGGCGGATGAACGCCAGGGCTCTCACCCTGGGCGACCACATCGCGCTGGGCCAGGACTGGTACAGCCCCGATTCAGCGGACGAGCTCCGGGCTCTGGCGCACGAACTCGCGCACGTCGTTCAGCAACGATCCGGCTGTGCGGAACCGCCAGCCCCTTCTCCCCATACGGAAACCGAGCATGAGGCTGTCGCGGCCGCCGACACCGTGATGGGCGGCGGAGCCGCCCGGGTACGCGGGCGCACCGGGATCGGTGTCGCCCGGCAGGCCGTCGAGTCCGACCCTTCCGACCTGTCCGACACGCAACTCGAACAGGAGTGGCTCCTGGCCGCGGCATGGCTGGTCGACCACTCCATGCTCGAGAGTGACTACTTCACGGTGGCGAAGTATGTGAAATCCCTCGAGGACGCGATGCGGGGACGCGCGGGAGGCGCACACCGGGCTCAGTCCGAGGGGACGCTGCCGTTGGAGCCGCTGCGGCCCAGCATCCTTCAGGTCCCTCTCCGGTCGCCCGTCGGTGCGGCAGGCTCCAGCGGAGCCGTTCCCGCCGCCCCGCGACCGGTAGTCGCCACGCCCCTCGACATACCGGCTGAGGGGGTCGACATGCCCTGGGTCGGCCGCGGGAAAGGCATCTCGTCCAGCGAGCTCGGTTACCTGCGAGACTCGAAGTACTTCTGGCCCCGGTTCCAGCAGAGCTACGGTTCCGCCATCAGCCTGGCCAACGCACAGCTCATCGCGTCGGGCCAGGCTCCCCGCGTCGATGCCACCTGGATCGAGCATTTCCCGGGCCATGCCGCCTATGTGAACGACACTCTGGAACACCATCACGTCGGCCAGGGGTCTCGTGCCGTTCCGCTGCCGAGCCGTCTGCACGACGCCTACACGGTGTTTCACCCGCAGCGCCGTGTGGTGAGCACACCGCAGGGAGGCCTGCGACCGATACCCCCACCACGCTCTCACGCCGACGCCCAGACCAATCTGAACAGCCATGTGGAGGCCGGTCGTATCAGCGGCCCGGGGATCGACCCGACGAAGCCGCCCACTGTTCCGGCCGTCCCACCGGCCTCAGAAGTAGCCGGACAACGAGCCACACCGCCGGCGGCCGTCCCCCGGATGTTCGGAGGGGGCCGGATACGGGGGCTCGTCGGCGGAACGATACTGGGCGGCCTCCAGCTGCTCGCCGGATATCTGTCCGCCAAGCTCCAAGACCACTTCGACCAGCAGCGCTGGGAACGGGAACGGGAGACCATTCAGGCACAGGTCGAACGAGAGCTCGACGGGATGTCCTTGGAGATCACCGACCGCTACCTGGACGCTCCTGGCAGGGAGGTATTCGCCGTCGTCGCGATCACCTCCACGGCACTCCGCACGGTGCAGGTCTACGCTACGGGCATACAAAGTGAAGTCGTGGACCAGACCGTGTACTTGGGCAGCAAGCTCGCGTCTGTGGAACTCGGCTCCGCGGCCCGGAGTGAGCGGCATGAAGAGGTACGGCAGATAGCGGCCCCGCTCAATCTGGGTTTCCCGACCACGACGTACACCACCACGACCTTGTACTCATTCGCAGTGCCGAGCCCGGACCTCATCGCCTTGCGTTGGCGGGCCTTGGAACGACTTCGCGACCTCGATCTGCAGGCACCCGCGTCACAGACTGCTCAGGCCGCTGCCGCGGTCCAGGAGGAACGAACCCGCCTGTCCGCCTGGCTGCGCCCCTCCGCCGACTAGCGCCCGGGACGGCGGCAGTGAACGGCCGACAGCATCACGTCGCGCCTGACGGCGGATTCGGACGGTCGTGGGCACAGGCGTCCAACCACTCGTGTACGACCCCCAGGACCGCGTCGCGCCCGACCAGCACCATGGTTTCACCTGGGGTATGCACGTCGACTGCCTGGATGACGCGGGCGCGCAGCGTGGGCGAAGCGGGCTCGAACCACACAGTGATCAGCAGCACGGCGGTGGGAGTCTCCGGTGTTTCGCTCATGCCGGTCCGCTCGTCGGAGGATGCGCATGGGCCGACACTGGCACGGTCCTGTCACACGCCCGTCAGTCACGGATCAACGCGCAGGCCGGAAGCATCGAAGTGAAGCCCAGAGAAGGGGCGATACCGAGTTCGATGCGGAGAAGGTCCTTGAACGCCCGGTAATGCCGAATCGCCTCCAGCACATTGTGCTCGGCCAGGTGTACCGCGACCACAGCTCGGTGGGCGCTCTCCCGCAAGGGTTCGATCCTGACGCTCTCCAATGCGGCCTCCAGAGCGAGGGCGTGGTGCCCCTCCGCCAAGAGTCGGTGGGCCAGGGAGTCCAGCGCATGCAAACGGAGCTGACGAAGACGTTCGCGTTCGAAGAGCACCCAGTCCTCGTCCCAGCCGGGGAGGAGGTCGCCAGCGAAGAGCAGGTCCCGGGGCGGTGCGGGTGCCGGGGGTGATGTGCCGACCACGTGCAGGGCCGAGTTCATCAGGGTCCGGGCGTCCACGGTGACCGACTCGGCCAGTGCGAGGGTGTCGCCCTCGCTGCACACCAGCGGCTCCCTCCCCCGGTGCAGCCGCCAGAGCGCCGTACGCAAGCTCCCGTGCGCCCGTTCCTCCGGCACGTCCGGCCACAGTGTCCCCGCGACCACCGTGCGGGTGCCGTGGTGGCGCATGCCGAGGTAGGCGAGGAGGCGTTGGGCCGCGGTGCCGACGTCGAGCGTGGTGGGGCCGTAGGTCAGGGTGAAGCGGCCCAGTAGGCACAGTCTGGGCGCGAACGTGTCGGCAGTGCTCATGGCGCCTCCCCCGACGCATCCCACGAGTCCGATCGATGCAACTGCACAAGAGGGTTCCGGCGCATCGGGGAACTCCCTATGTTCGTAAGGTTTTTCACGAAACGCCAAAGCCGGACAAGGATGCGCAATCGCCCACGTCGATCACCCCGACGGGAGCACTCTGGTGACGCGGCCCACGGCCGCGGGCGTACGGGGGCGTCATGGACGAGACGACGGTCGTGACCGGCGGCGTACCGGGGGCCGGGACGGGGCCGGCCGGGGACACCGAGTTCCCGCCGGTCGGACGAGAGTGTGAACGGGCCCTGCTCGACGGGCTGTTGGATGCCCTGACGGAGCGGGGTGGCGCCCTGCTGCTCAGCGGTGACCCGGGGACCGGGAAGAGCATGCTGCTGGGGTACACGGCCGGCCGCTGCCGTACGACCGTGTTGCGGGCCCGCGGGGTGGAGTCGGAGGCGGTGCTGCCCTATACCGTCCTCGCCGACCTGTTGCTTCCGCTCCGGCCGTACTTCACCGAGCTGCCCCCGGGGCAGAGACGGGCGCTGGAGGGCTGTCTGGCGCTGGCGGACGTGGCGGGGCCCAATCCCTATGCGGTGTGCGCCGGTGCGCTCGGTGTGCTAGCGGCGGCCGGTGAGGTGCGGCCGCTGCTGGTGGTCGTGGACGATCTGCACTGGGTGGATCCCTCGTCACGGCAGGTCCTGCAGTTCGTGGCACGCAGGCTGACCACGGAGCGGGTGGCGCTGGTGATGGCCGTGCAGCCCGGGGCCGAAGAGGACGGCCCGTGGGCGAGCGTGCCGCGGGTGGCGCTGGGGCCGCTGGCCGAGGACGACTGCTGGACGCTGCTGCGACGGCACGGACTGGACCGAACGGATCCGGCGGCGGATCGGCTGGTCCGGCTGTCGCTGGGCAATCCGCTGGTGCTCGTCGAGTACGCGGGCATGCTCGCCCGGATGCGCGCGACGGGAGCCACGCAGTGGGACGAGATGTGGGAGGCGCCCGGGCCGCTGGTGGAGCGGGCCTGGCGGGGACAGCTGCGCGCGCTGCCGCATCGCACCCGGGAGGCACTGGTGTACGTCGCCGCCTGCCGCACACCCGACCTCGCCCTGCTGACCAAGGCGTTGGCGGCGGACGGCACGGACCTGGACGCGCTGGACGCGGCCGAGCGGACCGGACTGGTGCGGATCCGGGACGGCGTGTGCGAGCTCCGGCATCCCGTGCTGCGGCCGGTGGTGCTGGGCCAGTGCACCACGGCCCGCCGGCTCCAGGTGTATCGGCGGCTTGCGGCGCTGTCATCGGACGAGCTGCGGACCTGGTATCTGGCCGCCGCCGCGCCCGGCCCGGACGAGGCGGTCGCCGGCCGGCTGGCCGCCGACGCCGAACAGGCTCGTAGGCGCAATGCGTTGGCGGCCGCGGCATGCGCCTGGCACCGTGCCGCCGAGCTGTCCCCGGACCCCGCTGACGCCGCGCGTCGGCTGCTCGAAGCGGCCCGTGACGCCTTCTGTGGCGGCACCGCACGCGACGCCGCCCGCTGGTGCGAACAGGCCCTCGTGCACAGCCGTGACCCGCGGCTCACCGCCGACATCGGGCTGCTGCGCGGACAGGCCTGCACCTGGCTCGGCGACCCGGCCCGCGCCCACCGGCTCCTCGTCGACGCCGCCCGTGCGGTGGAACCCGTGGACCGGCCCCGGGCCTGCCTCCTGTACGGCGCCGCGGTGGCGCCCGCGATGATGGACGGTCGGCTGCGGCACGCCTCCGACATCGCGGCACGCTGCCAGGAACTCGCCGACGACGGACGGGACACCCAGCGCCGGCACGCCGCCGTGATGCGGGCCAAGGCCCAGGCCCTGGGCGGCGACGTGCCGACAGGACGCGCGGCCCTGCTCGCGCTCCTGGACGAGAGCCACAGCCCTGTGGCCATGGACATCGCCCGCGGCCCCGAGGAACGCCAGATCGCCATGGACATCGCGCAGGGCCTCTCCTGGACGGACGACGGCGAGGCCGCCCGGCCGGTGCTGGACGCAGTGATCGAGTGCACACGGCGCGACAGTTCACCGACGCTCTTGTCGTACGCGCTGCTGGGCCGGTGCGAGGTGGAGATGTGGAGCCATTGGCAGCAGGCACGTGCGGACGCTGCGGAAGCACTGCGCTGGGCCGAGGAGTTCGGGCTTCTGGCGATGTCGGGCTACGCACTGATCCAGCTGGCCCGGCTGGATGGCCTGCGGGGCGACACTGCGGCCTGCGAGGAGCGGATCGCCCGGTACGAGCACTGGTGCGGCGGCCGGCTGCGCGGTCTGGACATGTTCGCGCGGGGCACGCTGGGGGCGGCCGCGCTGACCGCCGGGGATCCGGACACCTGCCGTACGCACCTGGAGGCGGCCTTCCGGATGGCCGACGGGATGGGGCTGGTCAACCCCAGCCTCATGCCGTGGGTGGCGGATCTGGCGGAGGCGTCTCTGCGTACCGGCGCACGGGAGCGAGCCGTCGCGGTCGCGGACTGGCTCGCCGAGCGCGCCGAGGCGACCGCGCTGGCGTGGCCCGCGGCCGCGTACGCCCGCTGCCGGGTGATGCTGGCGCGGACGGCGCAGGAGGCCGCCGACTGGCTCGCCACCGCCGAACTCGCCCACAGCAAACGGGAGATGCCTTTCGAACGGGCACGCACCCGGCTCGTCGCCGGAGAGGTGCTACGACGGTTCCGGCGGCCGTCGGCGGCGCAGGAACCCCTGCTCGCCGCGCAGCGCACGTTCACCGCGTTGGGGGCGGCGCCGTGGGCGGCCCGAGCCCGGGCGGAGGTCGCGGCGGCCGGGCACCGCACCGCCGTCCGCCAGACCGAGCCGTCCTTGACGGAGCTGCTCACGCCCCAGGAGTTCCAGGTGGCACGGGCCATCGGCGAGGGTCTGAGCAACGTCGAGGCCGCGGCCGCCCTGTTCCTGTCCCGCAAGACGATCGAGGCCCATCTCACCCGCGTCTACCGCAAGCTGGGCATCCGCTCGCGCTCGGACCTGGCACGCTGCATGGCACACGCCGGCGCCGTTGGATAACGCCTCATCAACTGCATCCCACACCTCGCGGTCGAACCGGTCCTCAAGCTCGACCGCGGTGAACTCCCGCCCGGAACGGCTGGTGTTCTTCAAGCCACCAAAGCGCCCCGCACCGTGAGGGTCCGACAGCGGCGTCCGGAAATCTCAGCCCGGCTTTGTCGGGGCTGCTTCCCGCCGTCCCCGACACCTCCCGGTTCAGGCTGCCTAGTACTTTCTTCACGCCTGGGCGCCGCGACGCCGCCGACGGCCTGGCGGTGCGCGCCGGACGGGACGCGGCAGTCGGCGCCGCGGTCTTGGCGGGGTGGGACTGGGTGCCTTTTTCAGTCGTGACCGCTGCCTCGGACGCCGGACCTGTGGACACAGTCCGCGCCTCCACCGGGGCGGCGACGTCGGTGAACGCCTCGGGCACCACCGTGTCCTGAACGGTAGGGCGGCGAAAGAGCCGCCCACGGGGCCTCGGACGGCCTGGTCGATGAGTTCCTTGACCCAGTCGGCGGGCGTTGGCTCGCCCGGGATTTCCCGGAACCAGAGCCGTGCCTCCTCCTTGGTGATTCTCTGGGAGCGCTCTCCGAGGTAGGGCCAGACATAGACGAGTGTGCCCGGCTCGCAGTGCCAGGCGTTGGCGAGTGCGCCGATGTCGACGGCGTCGTAGCCCAGGACGTCGAGAAGCCGGACGACCTCGGCCTTGGCGGCCGGGTCATCACCGGCCACGGGGGGCACTGCGGTCCGGTGCGCCAACGCCTCGATCTGCGTCAGCATCCACGACCGCATGAGCCCGCTTCAGCGGGCGGAGCTGCTGCGACTGCTGGCGGAGCACAGCAGTGACGGCACGACGCTGTTCAACCCTGAAGAAGCGCGGGGTACTGGCGCCGGTGATCAGCGCCCGCCGCGCCCCGGCCCGGCGTGAGGGCTCACTTCTAGTCGACCAGGTGGCCGACGCCCGCCCGACCATGCGCAAAGTGTGGGTGGACGTCGGCTACCGCAAGCATCGCGTCGGGCACGCCGCCAGCGGAAAACGACCTATCAGTGGCTGGCCACCGTCGCCTGGCGTGCGGCCGGGGCCGCGTCGTGTCGGCTGTCGGTGCTGAGCGCGTGCAGGATCTCCTCCACGCTCTGTTTGGCGTCGCCGAAGAGCATGCTGCTGTTCTCGCGGAAGAAGAGCGGGTTCTGCACGCCCGCATAGCCGGAGGCCATGGAGCGTTTGAAGACGATGACCTGCTCGGCTTCCCATACCCGCAGCACCGGCATGCCGGCGATCGGGCTGCCCGGGTCCTCGGTCGCGGCGGGGTTGACGGTGTCATTCGCACCGATGACCAGAACGACCGAGGTGTCGGCGAAGTCGTCGTTGATCTCGTCCATTTCCAGGACGATGTCGTAGGGCACCTTCGCCTCGGCCAGCAGCACGTTCATGTGCCCGGGCAGGCGCCCGGCGACAGGATGAACGCCGAAGCGGACCTCGATACCCCGCTCGCACAGTTGCCGCGTCAGCTCCGCGACCGGATGCTGGGCCTGAGCGACAGCCATGCCGTATCCGGGCGTAATGATCACTGAGCGGGCCTGAGCCAGCATCTCGGCCGCCTCCGCGGCCCGCACCTCGCGGTGCTCGCCCTGCTCCTCCTCGCCGCCGGACGGCGCCGCGATGCCGAAACCACCCGCTATGACGGAGAGGAACGACCGGTTCATCGCCTTGCACATGATGTACGACAGGTAGGCACCGGAGGAGCCCACCAGCGCGCCGGTGACGATGAGCAGGTTGTTGTCGAGCAGGAAGCCGGCCGCGGCCGCTGCCCAGCCCGAGTAGCTGTTCAGCATGGAGACGACGACCGGCATGTCGCCACCGCCGATCGAGGCAACCAGGTGCCAGCCCAGGGCCAGCGCCAGCGCGGTCACCGCGATCATCAGGGGTAGGTTCGGGCTGATCGCGAACCAGATGGTCAGCACGACGAACGCCGCGAGCGCGCCGAGGTTCAGCGCGTTCTTGCCCGGCAGCATCAAGGGACGGGACTTGATGCGCGCCGAGAGCTTCAGGAACGCGACGATCGAGCCGGTGAATGTGACCGCGCCGATGAAGATCCCGATGAACACCTCGGCGTGGTGGATGCCCAGCAGGTTGGCGCCGATCCGGGTCTGCGCCGAGCCGTGGGAATCCACCTCCAGGTAGCTGTTCCAGCCCACCAGCACCGCAGCGAGGCCGACGAAGCTGTGCAGGACAGCGATCAGTTCGGGCATCTGCGTCATCTCGACGCGGCGGGCCCGCCACAGGCCCATCGCCGCGCCGAGCGCCATCGCCAGCACGATCAGCGCGACCGCTCCGGCGGTGATGCTCCGCGCCGCCACAACCACGGTAGCGACCAGGGCAAGGGCCATGCCAGCAATGCCGTAGACGACGCCGGCGCGGGAGGTGCGATGCTGGGACAGGCCGGCCAGGCTGAGGATGAACAACAGGGCGGCGACCAGGTCGGCAGCGTGTGAAGCCTTCAGGGAGGTCATCTCGGCTCAGCCTTTCGAGAACATGGACAGCATGCGGCGGGTGACGGCGAAACCTCCGAAAATGTTGACGCTCGTCAGCAGGATCGCCACGAAGGACAGCGTGGTGACGATCCAGCTCTCGTGCCCGATCTGCAGCAAGGCCCCGATCACGACGATCCCGGAGATCGCGTTGGTCACCGACATCAGCGGGGTGTGCAGCGCATGGTGCACCTTGCCGATGACGTAATAGCCGATCACCACCGCCAGCGCGAACACGGTGAAGTTGCCCGCGAGTTGCGTGGGAGCGAAGGCCACCAGCAAAAACATCGCGAGCATCCCGAGCCCGATCAGGCCGAAGCGCCACGCAGGCGTCAGGTTCGACTGCTTCGGTTCGGGCGCTACGGGTGCGGCCGCAGGCTGCGCGGCGGGCGCGGCCGAGACCGCGACGGGCGGCGGCGGCCAGGTGACGTCACCGTCGCGCACCACGGTCACCGCCCGCTGCACAACGTCGTCGAAGTCGACCGTCAGCTGCCCGTCCTTGCCGGGAGTGAGCAGTTTCAGCAGGTTCAGCAGGTTGGTGCCGAACAGCTGCGAGGCCTGGGCCGGGAGCCGGGAGGCCAAGTCGGTGTAGCCGATGATGGTGACGCCGTTGTCGGTCACCACCGTCCGCCCCGGCACGGTGCCCTCGACGTTGCCGCCCATCGCGGCAGCCATGTCGACGATGACGCTGCCCGATTTCATGACGGCCACGTCCTCGGCCGTCAGCAGGCGCGGCGCCGGCCGGCCCGGGATCAGCGCGGTGGTGATCACCATGTCCACGTCCTCGGCCTGCTCGTGGTAGAGCTGGGCGGCGGCGCGGTCGTAGTCGGCGGACGTCGCCTTGGCATAGCCGTCGGTGCTCGACTCCTGAACGGCTTCCACCGGCAGGTACTCGCCGCCCAGCGACTTCACCTGGTCCGCGACCTCCGGCCGCGGGTCGGTGGCGCGCACGATCGCGCCGAGGCTGGAAGCGGCACCGATCGCCGCGAGACCGGCCACACCCGCGCCAGCCACCAGCACCTTCGCCGGCGGCACCTTACCCGCCGCAGTGACCTGGCCGGTGAAAAACCGTCCGAAGGCGTGCGCGGCCTCGATGACCGCGCGGTAACCAGCGATGTTCGCCATCGAGGACAGCACGTCCATCGACTGCGCCCGCGAAATGCGCGGCACCGCGTCCAGCGCCAGGGCGGTCACCCCGGCGTCGGCGAGCGCCTGAAGCAGCTCGGGCTTTTGCGCCGGGGTCAGCAGGGCGACCACGGTCGCGCCCTTTCGCAACCGGCAGATTTCCGCGTCGGAGGGGGCGTTCACCTTCAGCACGACATCCGCGTCCCAGGCCTCGCCAATCCCCGCGCCGGCATCGGCGTACGCCTGGTCACCGAAGCCGGAGGCCTCACCGGCCCCGGACTCGACGACGACCTCGTAGCCGAGGCCCAGCAGCAGTCGTACCGTCGCCGGGGTCGCCGCGACCCGCGTCTCCCCGGAGACAGACTCGGCCACTACGCCGATGCGCCGGGGAGGATGGTGTGAGGGTTTTTGAGCAGACATATCCTGTATCTCTCGTCAGAGGAGGGTGCGAAAGGGAAATCTGCGCTCGGGGAAGTTACGACGTCCTCCCCACGTGATCGCTGGAACCTAACCCGTCAGACGGGTGCGGGCCAACGCGATCGGACGGTGATGTGCTTCACCTTGCAGTACCGGCCGATAATGATCGGTCCGCGCGGGACCAAAACCAGCGGGCCTCGAGCAGTCGGGGCCACTCCGCCCCGCCGCGGCCCCCGATTTGACTGCGCGTCCGTCGGCTCGGGAGTGTCAGGAACGCTCACAGAGCACGTGAGGGGCGGGCGGTTCATCGGGCGCGGCCATGCGCTGGACGCCCGTGTGGACGGTCCAGGCCGGCCTGACGGGCGCAGGGTTGGCACTCGATGGCGACACCGACGTCAACCAGTGCGATTACCGGCAGCCTTGGGAGCGTCAGGTCGCAGGGCTCCGCCCCGGGCAAGGACGTACGCCGACAGTACTTCGCCGTCAAGTTTGGGACCCAACTCTGCGGTCTGCGGACACGACGAGCACGTGGAGACGCTGTGCAGAGTCGGGCACGCACATCACCGCAACATCAGCGACTTTGGTGTGCCCGCCAGGAGGTCCTCGTTGGTCAGCCTTCTTTGTGTAGGACAACGCATCGCCTGTGGTCATCGACACTTCCCCATCATACCTACTGGTCGGTATGCTGCGGCGAGCCGTAACGACAGGAGGCGCGATGTCCGTGACCAACCGCCAGATCCGTCTGGCCGCTCGCCCGGTGGGCGAAGTTCGACCCGAGGAGTGGGAGCACTTTCCGGGCCCGTCGAGGAGCCCGGCTAAAGAAAGCATTCGAGGACGCCGACAGCACCTACGGCTACCGGAGCGTGCATGCCCAGCGGCAAGGGGCTGTTGATGCGCACGGTGCGCCGACGGTGGTCTACGGCTGCGTATCGGCGTGGTGGCGGGTCAGTGCCTGCCAGCGCCGCTCGAAATCCTCGGACTCTTCAGCGATGTAGGCGGGGTGACGGGCTTGTTGTACTGGGCGGTGATGCCCCAGTCTGCGGACGCATGCGCAATGTCCGACTGCGCAGCAACTTCGGTGCGCACTCGCTGCTCGGCCCAGACGTTGTACACGCGCCGGCGCACGAAGAGCAGGCGCAAGCTGCTCGGGCTGACGGGCTTGCCGCCGCGACCGAGCAGTCGCTTCTCTGCGCGGTAGGCCGACAGCTGCTCGTCGCTGGGTCGCTCCCCTTCTGGTCCCGGTACTCCATCCACGCACGGTAGTAGCGGTCGGAAGCAGTGAGGTCGCCTCCCCGTCGCCGGCTGTCGCGCCTCGTCTATGGCACCATCCACGCGGGGGCCGCGCGGCTCCTTCACCGCCTGCGGTGGAGCACCGACAGGCGCCGACTGCGGCTCTTGCGCCTCCGGGAACGGCTCGTCGGGTTGCCCGTGAACGCCGCCTCAGCACCCACTGCCGCGGCCGAGCCGCGCGACGCCGCCGGACGGCCGCCGGTCCGCGCGGCAACCCCCGCTGACGCCGAAGGCATCACCCGGATGCGCTCCGCATACGTCCTGTCCGCACCGTTCACCGAGGACTGGGTCCGGCAGTGCACGGACGAGCTGGCGCCACGGCTCACGCCGGAAGGAGCCGCCCGGGCCTTCGTCGTCGACGCCCCGGACGGCACGATGGCCGCCTGCGCCCTCGGCCTGATCCACCCCGTGCTCCCGGCCCCGGCCTACCCCCGGGGCCGGGCCGCCCGCGTACAGATCGTCGCCACCCAGCCCGAGTTCCGCCGCCGCGGTTACGCCCGGGCGGTCCTATCCGCACTCCTCGACCACCTCGGCGACGTCGAGGACGTCACCCTGTTCGAACTGCACACCAGCCCGGAGGCTGCGCCCCTGTACCGGGAGCTCGGCTTCAGCGGCAGCCCGGCACTGATGTGGATGACCCGCCACCGTGAACGTGCCGGTGCTGTGGCCGGTGCGCAGCCGGACTCGACGTGGATGCCACCGCAGTAGTACGCCGACGCACTGCCCCGGGCGGCCGCGTACGTGTGCCTCTACGTCACCGACGAGGACGACCGGCCGCTGCAGCTGCACTCCGTCTACTCCCCCGGCCACCCCTGGCACATGATCGGCGGCGCGATGGATCTGGGCGAGCGGCCCTGGGACGCGGTGGTGCGCGAGGGCCGGGAAGAGACCGGCATGACCGCCGTGGGCCCGGCCCGGCTGCTGGCCACCGTGTTCGGGCTGCCCCGGGAGGGACGTTCGTACAGCACTCTGCAGCTGATCTTCGACGGCGGTCGTCTGACCGCGGAACAGATCCGGGGCATCACCCTCAATTCGCGCGAGCACGACGAGGCCCGCGTCCTGCCCTTGGCCGAGTGGGAGGCCTTGATGCCGGCCCGCGATTTCGTGCGGCTGCGCGCCGTGGAGGAGGCCCGCCGCACCGGCGTGGCCGCATACGTCGACACCTGGGGGCACGCATGAGCGCCAGCAGCATCGTCTTGATGTCCGACCGGCGGGTCGCCGCGATCCCTGTCCAGGAGCGCGGCGAGGTCCTCCTCGACGCCCGCGTGCGCGGCCTGGTGGTCGACGACCGTAAGCAGGACGCTGCGGGCGCCTGGGCCCTCGTCCGCCGGGGCGTGCTCACGCGGCTCCAGCAGGCGCAATCGCTGCTCCCCGGCGGTGTGCAGTTGCTGTTCATCGAGGGCTACCGGCCCCCGTCTACTGCGCCACGCACCCCGAGTCCGGTGTCGGCGAGCTCGGGCCGCTCCTCGAGGCCGTCGGCAAGACCGTGCTCGCGGTGCCGGACGCGTACGCCACCACCAGCGTCGACGTCACCACCTGGCGAGCAGAAGTGGGCAGCCATCGTCGCGCACCGCGGAGAGGTCGCCCGCGCACGGTCGCTGCCCGGCATCCTCGCCCGCCTGCCCGAAGAGACCCGGCGCGCCATCATCGCGACCGAGTAATAACCCGGATCGCGACCGGGCCCCGCCCCGGACGGCCCCCACCGGCTCACCGCCTGACGGCGGCCAACCACCTCCTCTTCTTTCCCCGGGCCCGACCAGCCCCGTCCCTGATCGGAGAGCCATGACGACCGCATCCGTCCCCGGCGAGCTGCCCGGCACCCGAATGAGCGACGAGGCGTACGGCGCCTTGCGCGCCTCGGCCGCATTGTGGGCCGGGACGTCCGTGCTGATCACCAACCGGCATGGGCAGATCCTGGTCCAGCACGTCGACTACCGCGACACGTGCCTCCTGCCGGGCGGTGCCATCGACAAGGGCGAGTCCCCCGCCGACTCGGCTGCCCGTGAGCTCATGGAGGAAGTCGGGGTCTCCGCCCCCGTCGACCGGTGCCTGGCCGTCGACTGGGTCTCCCCCGACAGCGTCAGCGTCCCTGCCGCCATGCGATTTCCCGGCGAGATCCCGCACGTCTTCGACGGCGGCACCTGGGACGACGCCCAGGTCGGCGAAATCCGGCTGCCCCCGAGCGAGATCACCGCGATCGACTTCGTACGAACCCGCATGACTCCCCGGCCTGCTCTCCCCGCCCGATGCGCGACGCGCCCTGTCCGCCCTACGGGCCCGAATCAACTCCACTGGCACGGCGCTCCTGGAGAACGGCCAACACATCGCCCCCGGGGTCTTGGACCGCCTCGGCGTTCTACGGACCGCCCGCCCGGCCTACCGCTACCCCTGTGCGGCTGCCGGATCGCCACGCTGTGCGAGGCCACGGTGCGAGAGGCAGGCCGGTCCTCATGGCCGGTCGAGCACCTCCAACTGGGTGGCCATGAGGCGGACGATTTCCGTCTGGTGCCGGGCCAGGAAGAAGTGGCCGCCGGGGAAGACCCTCAGCATGAACGGGCCGTCGGTGTGCCCGGACCAGGCGGCGGCCTCCTCCACGGTGACCTTCGGGTCGTCGTCGCCGACGAGGCAGGTCACGGGGCAAGTCAGGGGTGGCCCCGGTTCCCAGGTGTAGGTTTCGGCTGCGCGGTAGTCCGCCCGGATGGCCGGGAGGATCATGCGCAGGACGTCCTCGTCGCCCAGCAGTTGGGGGTCGGTGCCGCTGAGGCCGCGCATCTCGGCGACGAGGCCGTCGTCGTCGCGCAGGTGGACGGTCTCGTCGCGGTGCGTGGACGGGGCGCGGCGGCCGGAGGCGATGAGGGTGGCGGGCGTGATGCCCCGCTCCTGCTCCAGCCGTCGGGCGATCTCGTAGGCGAGGGAGGCGCCCATACTGTGGCCGAACAGGGCGATGGGCCGGTCGGTCCAGGGCAGGAGGGCCTCGTAGACCTTGTCGGCGAGCGCCGGTACGGAGTCCAGGAGAGGTTCGGTGCGGCGGTCCTGGCGGCCGGGGTACTGCACGCACAGCACGTCGACGCTTTCGGGCATGGACCGGGACACGGGGAAGTAGAAGCTGGCGGAGCCGCCCGCGTGGGGCAGGCAGACCAGCCGGACGTGGCTGTCGGGGCGCGGGTGGAACCTGCGAATCCAGAGGCTGTTGTGCTCGGTGAGCGGGGAGTTCACGGAGTCGTTCCTTTACGGTTTCGGTTCGACCGCCCACCGTGGCGGGGCGTTCGCCGGGAGGAGCAGGGGGCGCGGGCGGGCCGCGCCTACCGCTCGTCAGGAATCCGCGATGTCCTGCTTGATGACGCGCTCGATGTTCCGCTCTGCCAGCGCCGCGATGGTCACGAACGGGTTGACGCCGATGCTTCCGGGGATGAGTGAACCGTCGGTCACGTAGAGGTTCTTGTATCCGGTGACGCGGCCGTAGTCGTCAGTGGCCTTGCCGAGGACGCAGCCGCCGAGCGGGTGGTAGCAGAAGTCGTCGGCGAAGGCCTTGATCTGCTTGCCGAAGAGGTCGTACCGGTAGATGGTGGCGTTGGCCTTGTTGATGCGGTCGAAGAGCGACTTCGCGGCTGCGATCGCAGGCGCGTTCTGGTCCCGGGTCCAGCGCAGGTCCGCCCGGTCCTTGGCCGCGTCGTAGACGAAGGTGCCGCGCTCCGGGTTCTTGGTGATGGCCAGGTAGAGGCTGACCCAGGTCTCGACACCCGCCGGCAGGGGGGCGATCTCGGCGAAGACGGGGGTGTCCGGGTTGTCCCAGTCGTCGATACCGAGGGCGGGGATCGACGACTGCTTGGTGCCCGTGGGGTTCCACATGTGGTTGGCGCGGGCGGTCATGATGTTGCCGTTGGGGCCCCAGCCCCCGCCGACCTCAGGGCTGAGGCCCGGGAGAGTGCCGGTCTCGCGGGCACGCAGGAGTAGTTCGGTCGAGCCGAGGCTGCCGGCACCGAGGAAGAGGTGGCGGCACGAAACCTCCTTGGTCCCGAGCAGCTTGCCGCCGGTGTCCCTCTGCTCGACGGTGAGCAGGTACGTGCCGTCGTTCTGCTGACGGATCGTCTTGACCTGGTGCAAGGTCTCGATGGTGACTTTGCCGGTGCCCAGAGCGGCCGCCAGGTAGCTCTTGTCGAGTGAGACCTTGCCGTGGTTGTTGCCGTAGATCACCTCGGCGGCCAGCGCGGACTTGGGCACCGCGCCGTCCGCCTCACGGCGCATGTAGTCCCAGTCGTAGACGTTGGGCACGAAGGTGGTGCTCAGGCCCGCGTTCGAGGCCTGCCGGCGCGAGACACGCGCGAACGAGTACCAGTCGGTCTGCTCGAACCAGCTCTTGTCGATGTTGTTGACCCGGAGGGTGGAGTTCGCGCGGGGGAAGTACTTGGTGTACATCTCCTCGGCGTCGACCTGGGGCAGCACCTCCTCGAAGTACGAGCGCCGGGGCGTGACCGCCATGCCACCGTTGACGAGGGAACCGCCACCGACACCGCGTCCCAGGTACACGGACATCTGGTCGAAGTTGACCCGGTCCAGTACACCCGCGTAGGGCTCGATGTCCCGGTTGGCGAGGTCGAGCCACAGGAATGAGCCGAGCGGGGCCTCGGTGCGGGTCTTGAACCAGCTCGAGCGCTTGTCGGGCTTGAGCATCCCGCTGAATACGTTGCCGTCCGGACCGGGCTGGTTCCACAGCCGGCCCATCTCCAGCATCAGGGTGGGGACCCCTGCCTCGCCGAGGCGCAAGGCGGAGACGGCGGCGCCGTAACCGGTGCCGACCACGACGGCGGGGACGAACGTGCCGCCGGAACCACTGGTTGCGGTGGCAGCGGCCGCCCGGGGGGCGGCGGTGATCGTAGTCTGCCCCGCGAGTGCGGCGGCACCCAAGGCCGCCACGCCTAGCATGCGGCGCCGCGACAGAGGCTGGTGTGCAATCACGCTGTGGCTCCTGAGCTCGGGAGAGATGAAAGATGAATCGGAGGGTCGGCCGGAGTGACACGGTCCGGGGCAGAACGGACCGCATGGAGACCGCGCACAGGCCATCGACGAAATCCGGATCGGGCGGGCTGACCCTGTGGAGGCCGGCCCGGGGGTTCGGTCACCCGGGTACGGAAGCGGGCGTTGCGGTGCGGCCCGCTCCTGGGCGCGGGAAGCGCTCAAGCGTGCGGTCATGCGTCCGCCGGGCCGGGCAGGGGAAGACGCGGCCGGTTCGGACCGTCCTGCGACCCGGAGCTTGTGGTACGCGCTGATGAGGTGCTTCTCCCGTGCGCGCGGACTCGAGCCGTTCCGCCAGGTGCTTGCCGGGCACTGCGTGAGCGGCGAGTCCGGCGATCCTGTGCTCGACCCGGGTGAACGCGGCCACAGCACCCGCGCGAGCGGGCGCCGGGAGGGCCCGATGCCCGCTCACTTCACGAAGTCGTCCACGACCTCGGGCGGCCAGGTGCCGACCTTGAACACGCCCAGGGAGTAGGCGCGGGAGACCAGCGCGGCGCGGTTGGACACTTTCAGCTTCCGCAGCAGGCAGGTCACGTGGTACTCGACACCCTGCCGACTGAGGTAGAGGCTCGCGGCCAAGGGGACGGTGGAGACGCCGGCGGCGATGCCTTCGAGGATGCGCGCGTCCATCGTGGAGAGGATCTTCTTGCGTTTGGGCACCACACGCGTCTGCTCGGCGTCCCCGGCCGTGGGCATCATGACCAGGATCGCGGTCGTGTCGGGCAGGCCACCGCGCACCGCGACCGCGGTGAGGGGAACGGTGAAGGCGGACTCCTCGCCGGGCCCCACGGCGATGACGGGCGTGACGAAACGGTGGTTCTTCCCTTCAAGTAAATTGGAGAATTGACGCACCAGCGGCTGCTGCACGCTCGGGTGCACCACGTCACGGAAATTGCGACCGCATATGTCCTCGGACGAGCCGTTGAACTGCCTGAAGAACTCCTGGTTCGCCTGCTGGATGGTCAGGGTTTTATCGAGACTCGCCATACACAGGCCCGGAGTTGCAGGTGCCGGAATCAGCAAGAGAGTGCCCCCCGTCAGGAAACTTGGGCGAAATAAATTCGGAGGCCGGTGAGCGGCCGTGAAGGCCGTCAACAGGGGCGTCATCGGCCCTGGGACCAGCGGTATCGCCAGATGTTGAACATCGTGCGTCACCGCCCTTGCGGGGTCCTGGTCGAGCCGCTGGCGACCCCTTGCCGTCGCCCGCCATCGTTTTCCGGACTCCTGTCGAAATCCTTGCCGAACACCTGCCGCTTTCTTGCCAATCGATGGATCTCCAGCTTGGAAGGCGCCGTTCGCCATGCCAGGATCCCTAGAGGACGGTGTGAGACCAGCCACTTCAAAACCGTCGGTCAGCCATATCCGCAAGCACGATGGGGACCGTTCATGCCTTTACCTCCGACCGCGAACGCGTCAGCCACGACGACCGGTCAGGCTGAGCTCCAACTGAGCGTCCTGGGGCCCATGTCGGCGCGACTGAACGGGCATGACCTGCCGCTCGGCCCGCCACGCCGGCGAACACTGCTGGCCCTGCTGCTCATCCGCCTCGGCCGCGTGGTGCCCACCGAACTACTTGTCGAGGAACTGTGGGGTGACGGAGCGCCCCGTCACGCCGTCGCCACACTCCAGAGCTATGTCTCTCATCTGCGCCGGTCCCTGCACACAAAGGCGGGAACAGGCCAAATTTCGGTGCTACGTCATCGGACGCCCGGTTACGTCCTCGATCTCGATCCCGAACAGGTCGACGCCTGGCGCTTCGAGCGTCTGGTCACCGACGGACGGCGGCTGCTGGAGCAGCGCGATCCGCGCACCGCGCACGCCCGGCTCACCGAGGCCTTGGGGCTGTGGCACGGCTCGCCGTACGCGGAGTTCGACAGCCATCCCCCGCTCAGCGACGAGTGCACCCGACTCGAACAGATCCGGCTCACCGCCGTCGAGTCCCGCGCGGAGGCGCGGCTGGCCCTCGGCGCGGCCGAAGAGGTCGCCGCCGATCTGGACGGGGAGGCGCGCCGTCATCCCACGCGGGAGCGGCTGGTCGGCCACCTCATGACGGCACTGTCCCGGCTCGGGCGGCAGGCCGAGGCGCTTGAGGTGTACGAGCGGACGCGTAGTCATCTGGTCGAGGAGTTCGGCGTGGACACCGCAGCCGAACTACGCCGGGTCAGAAACGCGATCCTGCGCCCGGGGCCGGGAGCGAGCGCCCCCTCGAAGAAGCTGTCACCCACACCACTTGAGTCCACCAGAGCGTCACCTGTCCCGCTCGCGATGAACGAGAGCGGTGACGACGGAGTACAGAACTCCGAGGGCTTCGTGGGCTCCTGGGACGGTAGGACTGCCGTCACGCCCCGGAGGCACGGCACGACGGTGGAAACCAACGACGCCAACGGGACGGACGACGCCGACGCGGCCGTCGAACGCGAGGGGATCACGGGGACCGGCGCGCGCCCGGAGGCGCGAACCGATGTGCCGCCGGGCACGCGGGCGGATGCCGCCGGCACGCAAGCCGGGACAGCCCAGTGGCGGCCTGCACCCGGGCCGGAACACGAGCTCGCAGCCACCCCGGAAGCCGGGAAATCCCCGGAGTCCGAGTCGGGGTGGACGGCTGCCCCTTCGCCGTTCACCGGCCGCAGCCAGGAGCTCGACCGCTTGACGACCGCCGCCGCGAGCGCGGTCGTGGGCCACGGCCATGTAGCCGGCGTCCTCGGCCCCCCAGGAGTCGGAAAGACCCGCCTGCTGCTCGAACTTGCGGCACGTCTGGAGAGCATGGAGGCGCCCGAGAAGGGCTCCAGGTTGGAGGTGGTCTGGAGTCACTGCTTCCCCGGCGAAGGCGTCCCCGCCTACTGGCTGTGGACTCAGATCCTGCGGCGGCTGTCCGCCACCCGGCCGGATGCCTTTCGCGACGCGACGGAACCGTTCGGCGCCCTGCTCGCCCCACTGATGCCCGAGCGGTCGGCGGCCCGGACCGAAGGCCCCAAAGGGGCCTCCGACTGGTTCCAGGCCCGCTTCCTCGCCCACGACGCGGTCTGTGAGGTGTTGCTCGCCCTCGCCGGGCAACACCCGCTCGTGCTGTTCCTCGAAGATCTGCAATGGGCGGACACCGCCTCCCTTGACCTGCTCAGGCTACTGAGCACCCGTTGCCAGGGCCATCCGCTCAGCATCGTGCTCACGACGCGGAAGTTCGAGGCCGAGTCGGACGCAACGCTGCGCCGGATGGTCTCCGACGTGTTGCGCGGCCCCAGGACCGAGACGCTGCAGCTCTGTGGGCTTTCCCTGCAGGCCGTCGGCGCCCTCGTCGAGGCACACGCAGGCTCTGGTGTGGACCCGAAGGTTGTCGAGGTGCTGCACCGGCGCAGCGGAGGCAACCCGTACTTGGTGATGCAGCTTCTCTCTCTCGTGGGCGATGCGCGTAAACTCCGTCGCCCGGATGCGGTCGACGCGCTCCTGGCCCACATTCCCACCGGCGTACGCGAGGCGCTGCGCCAGCGGTTCGCCGGGCTGCCCGAGCCGGTCCTGCGGGTGCTTCGACTGTGCGCCGTCATCGGCGCCGAGGTGGACACCGACCTGTTGCACCGCACCGCCACGCGGGACGAGCCGGTCATCGCGGGTCTTGAGTCGGCCATCCGTGCCGGCCTGCTCGGGGAGGACCCGCACCACCCGGGGCGACTGCACTTCGCTCACGCCCTGGTCCAGGAGACGCTCGTCGACGAGCTCCCCCGTGAGGACCGCCACCGCCTGCACGCCAGGGTCGCCGACGCGCTGAGCGCACGCAGGCGAGGGCAAGTGCAGGACGAGGAGATCGAGCGGGTGGCACATCACAGCTGGCACGCCAGGAGTGCACTGCCCGCGGCCGAGGTGTTGCCTCGGCTGCTGCTCGCCGCGGAACACGCCGAGCAGTCCATGGCGTACGAGCAGGTGGAGATCTGGCTGCGCCGCGCCGTGCACCTGGTCGGCTTCCTACCGCCGGACGATCCCGCCACAGGGAGGTTGGAACAGGACCTGCACATCCAACTCGGCCAGGTGCTCGCCACCACTCGCGGCTACGGCCACCCCGAGGCCGAGACGGCACTGACGCGCGGTCGCGCCCTCAGCACGGCCGCGCATGCCCCCGAGGACCCGTCGGTACTCTGGGCGCTGTGCACCGCGTACCTGGTCACCGGGCGCTACGACGCCTCGCGGCAGTTCTCCGGCCTACTGCGGGACATCTCGCGGCAGACCTGGGAGCCCGTGGCGGCGCTCGGTGCGACGTACGGCGAAGGCATCGTGCTGCATGTGCGCGGAATGCTCCCGCAGGCACTCGCCGAACTGGAGCGCGGCGTCGGCATAGCGGATCGTTTCGCCAACAAGGATCACGGGCTGTCGCGAACCTTCCAGCACGACCCGCGCGTCTCCTGCCGCTCCTACAACACCTTCACCCACTGGCTCCTGGGACACCGGCAGACCGCCGGCGCGCGCCGACGTGAGTTGTTGAGCCTCACTCGGTACGAAAGCAGGCCGTCCGACCGCTCCTTCGCGCTGTACGTGGACGGGGTCGTGGCGGCTTGGGAGGGTGACACCCGCACCGCACTCGCCTCGAGCGACGAAGGCGCTCGCGTTGCGGGCGAACATGGACTTGTCTACTGGAAGGCGATGCTGGGCGTCGTCAAAGGGTGGGGCCTGGCGCACGCAGGAGATCACGAAGATGGCCTCGCCCTCATGCACACCTCGCTGGCCGAATTGGGCCAGTCCAAGACGCACATACGCCACCCGCTCCACCTGGGCCTGTTGGGCCAGGCGCAACATCACGGCGGGCGGATCGAGGAGGCGAGGACCACCTTCCGGAAGCTGCTGGCCGCCGTCGAACAACGCCGCGAGCGCGTGTACCTCCACCCGGCACTGCCCGCGACCCCGCTGCTCCACGAACTGCTGGGCCACGGTGCCGACGAGGCGCTCACGGACCGGGGCCCAGGACGGGACGGGCCCAACTCCGGCCGACGAGCGTGATGGATCCGTGCTCTGCCTCGTCAGTTGCGGACCCACGCCTTACGGCCGATGCCGCTCAGTCCTCGAAGATCGCGACCGCCTGCACGGGACAGGCCATGGGGACGTCGTGCACTCGCGGGTCCCCCGCCCCGTCCTCATGTCCCGGGACCAGGGCGACCAGCGCGTCGTCGTCCTGAGTGAAAACGCCGGGTGCGGTCATGGCGCACTGGCCGGAGCCGATGCACCGGTCGCGGTCGATGGTGATGCGCATGGCGTGGCCCGCCTCCCTTCCTTCCGTTCCTTCCGCCCGGATCCTCACCAGACGACGGGGAGCTCGATCGGGCCCTGAGCGTCGTGTCCGGCCTTGATGGGCACCTCGTCCAGGGGGACCGCCAGCCGCAGGCCGGGGATGCGGGCGAAGAGCCCGCCGAGGGCGATCTCGAGCTCGGCGCGGGCGAGATTCTGCCCCAGGCACTGATGGATGCCGTGGCCGAAGCCGACGTGGTGACGTGCGTTGCGCCGGGCGTCGAAGATGTCGGGGTTCTCGTACGCCTTGGCGTCGCGGTTCATCAGCGTGATGGAGACCAGCACCGCGTCTCCGGCCTTGATCGTCGCGCCGCCGACCTCGATGTCCTCCTTGGCCATCCGGACGATGTGGTCGGAGACGGAGGTGAACCGCAGCAGTTCTTCCACCACTCCTGAGACCGCACCGGGGTCGCGCAGCAGCACGTCGATCTGCTCGGGGTGCTGGATGAGCGTGAGGGCTCCGAGGGCGATGGCGTTGACGGTGGTCTCGTGGCCGGCCACCAGCAGAACCAGCGCGATCATGACCACCTCGTCGTGGTCCAGGTCGCCCTCCTCCAACTGGCGTGCGATCAGCTCGTCCAGCAGACCGTCCTCGGGCTCGGCCTGCTTCCTGCCGACCAGGCCGTGAAGATACGTGTACAGCTCGCCGAAAGCCGCGTCGGCCTCCGCCGACGTCGCGGCGCCCACGAAGTTGCGGGAGCACTCCTCGAAGAAGTCGTGGTCGCCGTACGGGACGCCGAGGAGCTCACAGATCGCCACGGAGGGCACCGGCAGGGCGAAGGCCGACACCAGGTCTGCGCCCGGCCCTTTCGCCAGCATGTCGTCCAAGAGCCGGTCGACGAGGCTCTGAAGCCTGGGGCGGATGGCGTTCATGCGCTTGACGCCGAAGCTGGGGATCAGCATGCGCCGCTGCCGGGCGTGCACGGGGTCGTCGACACCGATCAGGGGGAAGGCGAGCCCGCCGCGGTCCTCGGTGCGCCGGACGACGACAGGGAAGTCCGGGTGACCCCAGTCGGAGGACAGCCGAGGATCGACGAGCAGTGCCCGTCCCTCGGCATGCCCGGTGATCAGCCACGCCGGTCGGCCGTCGAACAGCGTGACCTGCGTCAGCGGGCTCTCGCCCCGCCGTTCCTCGTAGGCCTTCGGCGGCTGGTACGGGCAGGTCCGGTCCTGAGGGAAGGACGGCGCCGGTGACCCGGTGAGGCGGATTTCGGTCTCAGTCATGTCGTGCCTTTCGAACATCGGCAGTGCGGCGTTCATCGGTGCGTGATGGGCTACGGGAAACAGGTTTCGGTCCGTCAGCAAGGCCGTGCGCGGTCCGGTCGGCACCCGGCCGTCCGGCCCCGGCCCCTTGGTCGGGCAAGTGGGCCGCTGTCGCGGGCTCCTCGGGGCCCCGCGGTCGACCGGTAAGCCATCGGAGTACTCGGTGACCGACCGGACGCCGGACGCGTGCCGGGCCACGGAATACGAACCGTCGCCGCGCTCGGTGACGGCGGCCTCGGTGAAGGGGACCGCGCGCCGGCCGTCCGGGGACACGAGCGCCGTTGCGTCGGGCCGTGGCGTGCGGCAAGCGGCTTCGGGGGCAGTCGGTGCGAGGGTCGCGGCAGCGGCGGGAGGGCCACGGCGGCAAGAAGACCGACGTGCTGCGGAATCTCGATGTCCGGCGGCTGTGCGCCCCGAAGCACGTCAGGCGCTGGTGTCGGCGGCCGTGGCCGCCCCCGACGCGAGGCGGCGACGGAAGGCGTGATCAGCGCACGTGGTCCGCGGGCGCTGATCTCCTGCGGGAGTGGGCCGTGGTGCGGAGGTCACCAGGTGACGGGCAGCTCGTGCACGCCGTAGAAGACCATGTCGTGGCGGAAGCGCAGTTCCTCGACGGGCTTGGCCAAGCGCAGACCCGGGAGGCGGCGGAACAGGGTCTCGAAGACGATCTGCAGCTCGATCCGGGCGAGTTGCTGCCCGATGCACTGGTGTGCGCCGAAGCCGAAGGCCAGATGCGGGGCGGGGCGTCGAGTGATGTCGAAACGTTCCGGCTCCTCCACGAAGGCGGGGTCGAAGTCGGCGGCGAGGACGTGCGCGACGACCTGCTCGCCCTTGGCGATGCGCACCCCACCGAGCTCCACGTCCCGGGTGGCGACGCGCTCGCCGCCGAACTGGCCGATGGTGAGGTAGCGCAGCAGCTCCTCGACGGCGTTGCCGACCAGCGACGGGTCCTCGCGCAGCAGGGCCAGCTGGTCGGGGCTGTCGAGGAGCAGCGCCGTACCGAGGCCGATCATGCAGGCGGTGGTGTCGTGGGCCGCTATCAGCAGGGTGCCGGCCGCGTTCATGAGAAACATGTCGTCGACCACACCATCGGGGTCCTCGGTGGTGATCAGCGCCGAGATCAGGTCGTCACCGGGGTTGGCCCGGCGCTCCTGGACAAGCTGGTAGAGCAGCCCGCCCAGGCGCATGCCGGCGGCCTCGGTGGCGGCGGCGTCCTGGTCGACCCGCATCATCGCCTCGGCGATGTCCTGGAACTCCGCCCGGCGCTCGACCGGGACACCGAACAGGTCGGAAATCACCATGGACGGCACCGCGTTGGCGAAGGTCTTCACCAGGTCGACCGGGCCGCCCCGCGCCTCGATGGCATCGAGGTGCTCGTCGACGATGCGCTGGATGTTCGGCCGCAGCGCCTGCATGCGCCGTACGGTGAACTCCTTGGCGAGCAGCTTGCGGTCCGAGGTGTGCTCCGGCTCGTCCTGCCACAACAGGCTGCCGCGGCCGGGCTTCTGGGTGACGACGCCGTCCTGGGTGTGCAGTGCGTGGGGCACCTGGACGCTGAACGAGGAGTCGCGCAGCAGGGCGCGCACCTCCTCGTAACCGGTCACCAGCCACGCCTCGTGGCCGCTGGTGAAGGTGGCCCGGGTCACCGGGGCGGCGGCCCGGATGTCGGCGATACCGTCCGGCGGCAGGAACGGGCAGCTGCGGGCCTTGGGGACGGTGGGCGCGTCGGCGGTGGGCTCGGGCATGACTCTCCTTGCGCTTGTGGGAGGTGGGTTCGTACGACGGGGACGGTCAGGCGGCGGCGAGTTCGAGCGCGATCTCGCCGCGCCGAGGCGCGTTCACGAGGACGGCCATGTTCCCGGGGGGGTGCACGTTGTCGTGCATCATCTGGTGCATGCGCCCGATGTCCTGGAAGCCGTCGCAGACGGACAGACAGGGGTCGAGCATGCCGGCGCCGACGAGGTTGATGACCTCGCGGCACTGGCGAGTGTCGGCGTAGTGCGAGCCCTGGAGGCGCTTGGAGCGCATCCACAGGTGGCGCAGGTCGACGTCTCCGTTGTAGCCGGAGGTGCCACCGCAGATCACCACCATGCCGGCGTTGTCGCACAGGTACATCGAGGTCGGCAGGCTGTCCTGGCCGCTGTGCTCCAGCACGATCCGCGGGGACTTGCGCTCACCGAGGATCTCCCAGACCTTCTTGCCGACCCCGCGAGCGCCGCGCAGGAACCGCGCCGACGCCTCGGCGTCCCCGGCATCGGGCAGTCGGCCCCAATGATCGAAGTCGCGACGGTTGACGGTGCCCGCCGCCCCGAGACGGCGGCAGTACTCGGAGCGGTCCTCGCTGGAGACCACGGCGATCGGAATGCCGCCGGCCAGCCTGACGAGCTGGATGGCCATCGAGCCGAGGCCGCCCGCACCACCCCAGATCAGGACGGGGTCGCCGGGGCGGACCGTGTTGCCCTGCCAGCCGAACAGCTGCCGGTAGGCGGTGGGCCCGGTGAGCAGGAAGGCCGCCGACTCCTCCCATGACAGATGGGCGGGCTTGGGGTGGCACTGGTATTCGTCGACACGGCAGAACTGCGCGAAGGAACCGTAGTTGGTCTCGTACCCCCAGGCCTTGATGCTCTCCGAGACCAGTGGATCCGTGCCCATCCGGATGTCCGCGGCGGCCTCGTCCCACTGGCCGCTGGTGAGCAGCACGTGGTCCCCCACCGTGACGCTGCGGACGCCCTCGCCGACGGCCCACACCACGCCGGAGGCCTCCGAGCCTCCGATGTGGAAGTCCTCGGGCTGGCCCTGGCGCTGCCGCATCCCGATGACGTCGACCGGCTCGCCCAGCGAGGACCACACGTTGTTGTAGTTGATGCCGGCGGCCATCACGTAGACCAGCACCTGGCCCCGACCCACCGCGGGGGTGTCGACGACCTCGGTGCGGAACGCCTGCTTCGGCTCTCCGAAGCGGTTCTGGCGGATCACCGAGGCATACATCTGCCGCGGGACCTCACCGAGCGGCGGTGTCTCGCCTATCTCGTAGAGAGCTTTCGTCATGATTCCTCTCCCACATCTGCTCTGTCCGGGTCTGGGGTACTCGCGGTGGACGCGGGCCGGTCATGCGGTCGTTGCGTCCGCAGGTGCTACGGGGCCGGACGCATCGGTGACGGCGTCCGCCAGCCAGGAATCCACCGCCGCCGCGGTGGTGCCGGCGTGGTCCTCCAACATCGAGTAGTGGTTTCCGGTCACTTCGACGATCGTGTCCACGTGCTCGGGCGGTGCCGCGCGCCCGTCACCGTCACCGGCGCCGGCCAGCATGGGCTCGCTCGCCCGTACGAGCAGGGTCGGCGCGGCGATCTGCGGCGCGGCCCAGTCGTCGAACAGGCGCATATAGCGGCCCATCGCGGTGAGCTGTTCGCCGCCGGACCTCATGAAGTCCAGGCGCTGCGAGTGCGCCTGGGCCATCGCGTTGAGCACCTGGTGGTCGAAGGGGACCTCGCGGCTGAAGCTGTCGACCATCACCACGGCCGCCGGCCGCTCCCCCATGGCTTCCAGGTGTGCCGCCACGCCGTGGGCGATCCAGCCGCCCGAGGAGTAGCCGAGCAGGACGGCCGGCTTTCCGCCGGCACACTCCCGTACGGTCTGCGCGTGCAGCCGGAACACGACGTCCGGGTCGGACGGGACCGGCTCGCCCTTCTCGTAGCCGGGGTGGACCAGCGCCCACACGTCCAGCCGGTCGCGGAAGGGTGCGGCGAACCGCGCGTACTGGTGCGCCCCGGCCGGTACGACGTACGGCGAGAAGCACATCAGCGCGAGGGGATGGTCGCCTTGCGACAACCGCACCGGGGCGGGCCGCCGGTCCAGTTCCTCGGGCCGCTCGAACGACGGCCGGAAGCGGGCCGCCTCCATCAGCATCCCCATGGCCTCGGCGGCCGTCCCGTTCTCGCTCGCGTGCCGGTAGAGCTGGACCAGCATGTCGGCGGGCCGTTCCTCCGCCGCGGCGCTGCCGGTGCTCTGGAGCCGCGTCAACAGGTGCTTGGCGAGCCTGGCGGGCGTGGGATGGTCGAAGGCCAGTCCGGAGGGCAGGCGCAGACCGGTCGCCGCCGACAGTCGCCGACGCAGGTCGATCGCGGTGAGCGAGTCGAAGCCGAGCTCCAGGAAGTGCGCGGTGGGCAGCACGTCCTCGGCCGACGCGTGCCCGAGGACCACGGCGCTCTGGGCGCGGACGTGTTCCAGCAGCCGCTCCTCCTGCTCGACCGGGGCGAGAGCGGCGAGCTCGGTCGCCAGCGCCGCTCCGGCGCTGGTCCCCTCGCCGACGGCCTGCTCGGCCTCCAGGAGCCGCTGTACGTCGGGCAGGTCGGCCAGCAGCGGGCTGGGCCGTCCCACGGTGAAGGCGGGCAGGAACTTCTCCCAGTCGATCGGGGCGACGGTGAGGGCCGCCTCGTCGTGCTCGACGGCCTCGCGCAGCGCGGAGATCGCGAGCTCGGGGGCCATGACGCCCAGGCCCCGCCGCTCGCCGCGCTCCTGGACCGCGTCGTCGACCATGCCGCCGCCCGCCCAGCCGCCCCAGGCGACCGAGGTCGCGGTCAAGCCGCGGGCCCGCCGCCGCAGTGCCAGGGCGTCGAGGAAGGCGTTGGCGGAGGCGTAGGAGGCCTGCCCACCGCTGCCCCAGACGCCGGCACCGGAGGCGAAGAGGACGAAGGCGTCCAGCTCACGGCCGTCGAGCAACTCGTCGAGGTGGATGGCGCCGGTGACCTTGGAGGCCGCGGCTTCGGCGAACTCGTCGAGACCGGCGTCGGCCAGCATGGACGACCGTGCCGTGCCGGCGGCGTGCAGCACCGCGGTGAGCGGGTGCCGGGACTCGATGCCGGCGAGTAGCCGCGCGACCGCAGCGCGGTCGGCCATGTCGCAGGCGGCGATGGTCACTTCGGCGCCCAGGGCGGTCAGCTCCGCGTGCAGTTCCTGCGCACCGGGGGCGTCAGGCCCGCTCCTGCTGGTGAGCACCAAGTGTTGCGCGCCCGCGCCGGCCAGCCAACGGGCCAGGTGCCGGCCCACGCCGCCGGTTCCGCCGGTAATCAGGACGGTGCCGCGAGGCTTCCACGGTGTCGCGGACTCCTCGTCGGCGGGCCGCGCCCGGACCATGCGCCGGCCGTACACGCCGTCGACACGCACGGCGAGTTGATCCTCGTCGTGCTGGGCCAGCACTCCGGCCAGGCGGCGCAGCGCGTGCTCGTCCAGCTCCTCGGGCAGGTCGACGAGACCGCCCCAACGCCGGGGCAGTTCCAGTGCGGCGACGACGCCCAGGCCCCAGAGCTGTGCCTGGCCGGCGTCGCGCAGTGGGTCGGTGACTCCGGTGGACACGGCTCCGCGGGTCGCACACCACAGCGGTGCCTGGACGTCCACGTCGCCCAGCGCCTGCAGCAGGGTGACGGTCGTGGCGAGGCTCGCGGACAACGTGGGGTGGGCCGGGTGGCAGCCGGGGGCGAGGCCGAGCATCGACAAGACACCGGCGGGCTGTTCGCCGCGGAGTTCCTCGGCGAGCCGCTTCGCGGCCTGCGATCGGTCGCAGTCGACAGGGAGTTCGACGACCCGCACCTTGGCGCCATGGGCGGCGAGCACGCCGACGACGCAGGGCGCCCACTGCTCGTCCGCCAGTCCGGCGGGGAGGACAGCGAGCCACAGACCGTTCAGGCCGGGGGCCGCGTGGTCGGTCAGTCGCCGGAAGGAGACGCGGTAGCGCCAGCCGTCCACCGTGGACTTCTCGCGGCTGCGCCGACGCCACGCGGACAGTACCGGCAGCGCCGGGCCGACGAGGGCGGCGTCGTCCGCCCCGAGTTCATCGGCGAGCCCGGAGAGGTCCGTGTTCTCCACGAGCTCCCAGAATCCGGCCTCGACCGGATCGGTGCCCGCAGGCACCGGGTCGGCGCTCTCCAGCCAGTACCGCTGTGGCTGGAACGCGTACGTCGGCAAGTCCACGCGCCGTACCGGACGCCCGGCAAAGGGGGCCGTCAGGTCCACGTGCACGCCACTCACGTGCAGTTCGGACACGGAGCGCAGGAAGCGGTCCATGCCGCCCTGGCCCCTGCGCAGCGAGGAGCCGGTCACGGCGTCGGCACCGGTCTCCTCCGCGATCTCCTGCACCGCGTCGGCCAGCAGCGGGTGCGGGCTGCACTCGACGAACACCCCGTGCCCGTCCGCCAGCAGCGTCCGTACGGTCCATTCGAACTCCACCGTGTGCCTGGCGTTGCGGTACCAGTACTCGGCGTCGAGGGTGGTGGTGTCCAGCACCGTGCCGGTCACCGTGGAGTAGTACGGGACCTCCGCCGCGCCCGGCGCGACCGGGGCCAACAGGTGGAGCAGTTCGGGGCGCAGGCTCTCGACCTGGGTGGAGTGCCCGGCGCCGGTGGCGCCGCGGACCTTGCGCACGCGCACGCCCTCGGCTTCGAGTTCCGCCAGGAGTTCGTCGACCGCGTCGGGCTCTCCGGAGACGGTCAGGGCCGCGGGCCCGTTCACGGCGGCGACCGACAGCCGGTCCCCGTACTTCTCCAGCCTCGCTCGGACCCGTTCGGCCGGCATGGCGATCGCGAGCATCGCGCCCTTGCCGATGAGCTTGGTCAGCGAGCGGCTGCGCAGGGCCACGATCCGCGCCGCGTCGTCCAGCGTCAGCGCGCCCGCGACGTACGCGGCGGCGACCTCGCCCTGCGAGTGGCCGACGACGGCGGCAGGCGTCACACCGTAGGAGCGCCACAGGGCGGCCAGCGACACCATCACCGTGAACAGCGCGGGTTGGGCGACCTCCACGTCGGCCACGTCCGGCGCATCGGGCTCGGCGCGCAGGACGTCGAGCAACGGCCAGTCGAGGTAGGGGGCGAACGCCTCGGCGCAGGCCTTGGCCTGCTCGGCGAAGACCGGGGAAGTGTCCAGCAGTTCACGCGCCATCTCGGTCCACTGCGAGCCGTGACCGGGGAAGACGAAGGCGACCTTGCCGGAGGCCGAGGCGGTGCCCTGGACCACGGTGTCCGCGGGTTTGCCGTCGGCGAGCGCCGCGAGCCCGGCCCGCAGCTCGTGCCGGTCCTGGCCGACGACCACGGCCCGCTGCTCCAGTTGCGTCCGCGTGGTGACGAGGGCGCGGCCGACGTCGGGCAGGGTGAGCCCTTCGGTGCGGTCGAGGTGGTTCAGCAGCCGGCGCGCCTGTTCGCGCAGGGACCGGTCGGTCTTCGCGGACAGCGCCCACGGGAACACGTCCAGGGGCTGGGCGGCGGTCGCGTCCTGCGCTGCGGGGGGCTGCTCGACCTCGGCGGCGGTCGCGGTCTGCGGGGCCTGCTCGATGATGGTGTGCACGTTGGTGCCGCTCATCCCGAACGAGGAGACGGCCGCACGCCGTGGCCTGTCCTGGTCGGGCCAGGCGGTCTGCTCGGTGAGCAGGCGCACGTTTCCTCCGGCCCAGTCGACGTGCGGGGTCGGCTCATCGACGTGCAGCGTCTGCGGCAGGATGCCGTTGCGGATGGCCATCACCATCTTGATGACGCCGCCGACGCCGGCGGCCGCCTGCGTGTGGCCGATGTTGGACTTCAGCGAGCCGAGCCACAGCGGACGGCCCTCGGAACGCTCCTTGCCGTACGTCGCCAGCAGGGCCTGTGCCTCGATCGGGTCGCCGAGCCGGGTTCCGGTGCCGTGGGCCTCGACGGCGTCCACTTCGTCCGGGGCGAGCCGGGCATTGGCCAGCGCCTGCCGGATGACCTGCTGCTGGGCCTTGCCGCTGGGCGCGGTCAGGCCGTTGGACGCGCCGTCCTGGTTGACCGCGCTGCCCCGCACGACGGCCAGGACCTCGTGCCCGTTGCGGCGGGCGTCGGACAGCCGCTCCAGCAGCACCAGGCCCACGCCTTCGGCGAAGCCGGTGCCGTCGGCGGACGAGGAGAACGCCTTGCAGCGGCCGTCGGCGGACAGCGCGCGCTGTCGGCTCGACATCGTGAACGCGGACGGTCCGGCCATCACCATCACGCCGCCGGCCAGTGCCATGGAGCACTCGCCGCCCCGCAGCGCCTGCATGGCGAGGTGGAGGGCGGTCAGCGAGGACGAGCACGCGGTGTCGACGGTGACCGACGGGCCCTGCAGGCCGAAGGTGTAGGAGAGCCGGCCGGAGATCACGCTGGCCGCGTTGCCGCTGGGGATGTAGCCCTCGACGCCGTCGGGCACCTTGAGCGGGCGGCCGGTGTAGTCCTGGTAGCCGGAGCCGACGAAGACGCCCGTGGTGGTGGAGCGCATCGCGTGGGGGGCGATCCGGGCGCGCTCGAAGGCCTCCCAGGTGGTGTCCAGCAGCAGGCGCTGCTGGGGGTCCATGGCGACGGCCTCGCGCGGGCTGATTCCGAAGACCGCGGGGTCGAACTCGTCCGCGTCGTGCAGGAATCCGCCCTGGGTGGTGTACGTGGTGCCGGGGTGGTCGGGGTCCGGGTGGTAGAGCGCCTCGACGTCCCAGCCACGGTTGCCGGGGAAGCGGGAGATCGCGTCGCGGCCGGAGGCGACCAGCTCCCACAGGTCCTCGGGCGAGCGCACGCCGCCGGGGTAGCGGCAGGCCATCCCGATGATGGCGATCGGCTCGTCCAGCACCGCTGCGGTCGCGGCCGCCGCGACCGCCTCGTGTTGGCCACCGGTGAGTTCGGCGAGCAGGTGGGCGGCGAGGTCCGCGGCCGTGGGGTGGTCGAAGATCAGCGTCGCGGGCAGGGAGAGGCCGGTGGCCTTGTTGATCCGGTTGCGGAGTTCCACCGCGGTCAGGGAGTCGAAGCCGATGTCCCGGAAGGGCCGGTCGGCCTCGACGGCGCCCGCCCCGCGGTGGCCGAGGACGGCGGCGGCGTGCGTGCGCACGAGGTCCACGAGGGCGCGTGCGCGGTCTTGGTGCGACAGCGCGGCCAGGCTCTCGGCGAGCGCACCGGAGCCGTGGCCCGCCGCGGGGGTGTCCACCGCGAGCGCCGCGCGCACCTCGGGGAGGTCGCCGAGCAGCGGGCTGGGTCGGCCGAGGGTGAACGGCACGATGAAGCGCGACCAGTCCACGTCGGCCACGGTCAGCAGGGTCTCGTCGCGGTCCAGCGCGCGCTGCAGGGAGGTGATCGCCGATGCGGGGGTCATCGCGCGGAGGCCGCGGCGGCGCAGCCGCTCCTCGTCGTCGCCGTCCGCGACCATGCCGCCGTCGGCCCAGGGGCCCCAGGAGACCGCGGTCGCGGTGAGGCCGCGGTCCCGGCGCTGCCGGGCGAGACCGTCGAGGAAGGCGTTGCCGGCGGCGTAGGCGGCCTGGCCGCCGCTGCCCCAGACACCGGAGATGGAGGAGAAGAGGACGAAGGCGTCGAGCTCCTGATCGCCCAGCAGCTCGTCCAGGTGGGCCGCGCCGCCGACCTTGGCGGCGAGCGCGGCGGCGAAGGCAGCGGGGGTGGTGGCGTCCACCGTGCCGGCGTCGGCGACCCCGGCGGCGTGTACGACGGCGGTGAAGACGTGCTGGGCGAGCAGGGCCGCTACGGCGTCGCGGTCGGCCACGTCGCAGGCGGCGAACGTGACGCGGGCGCCGAGGACCTCCAGCTCGTCCCGCAGAGCGGCGGCGCCCGGGGCGTCCGCGCCCCGGCGGCTGGTGAGGACGAGGTGTTCGGCGCCGCCGCGCGCCAGCCAGCGGGCGACGTGGCCGCCCAGCGCGCCCGTACCACCGGTGATGAGGACGGTGCCGCGAGGCTGCCAGCGGCGGGTGGCCGCCCGTGCCGGTGCGTGGGCGAGCCGCCGGGCGAAGACACCGGAGGCGCGGACAGCGAGCTGGTCCTCCTCCCACCGGCCCGTCAGCGCCTGTTCCAGCACGTCGGCCAGGCGTACGGCGGCCTGGTCGTCGACGGACTCCGGCAGGTCGATCAGGCCGCCCCAGCGCCGGGGAAGCTCCAGGGCGACGGTGCGGCCCAGGCCCCAGACCTGGGCGTGCCGGGCGTCGCGTACGGCGTCGGAGCCGCTCACGGCCACCGCGCCCGAGGTGAGGCACCACAGCGGGGCGTCGACGCCCGCGTCGCCCAGGGCCTGGACGAGCAGCAGGGTGGGCAGCACGGGGTCGCCGTTGACGAGCAGGGACAGCACGCCGTCGACCGGCCCGATTCCGGCAAGCTCCCCGGCGAGACCGGCGCGGTGGCTCGCCGCGTCGACGACCAGCGTCTTCAGAGTGGCGCCGCGGGCGGTGAGCGCGGTGCGGACCGCGGCGGTCTGCTCGTTCTCCTCCGCCGGCACGGCCAACAGCCAGGTGCCGCCGATGCCGGCCGGACCGAGCTCGCCCAGGCGCTTCCACGACTCGCGGTAGCGCCGGTCGTCGACGGTGGACTGCTCCTTGCGCTGCCGCCGCCACGACGACAGCCTCGGCAGCACGTCACCGAACGTGTCCCCTGCGCCGATGTCCAGGGTCTCGGCGAGGGCCTGCAGGTCCCCGCGCTCCACGGTCTCCCAGAACTCCGCGTCCACCGGGTCCGCTTCGGCGGCGGCGGATTCCGGGGCGTCGACCCAGTACCACTCGCGCTGGAAGGCGTAGGTCGGCAGGTCGGTCCTGCGCGCGCCGGCGAAGAACGAGTGCCAGTCCACGGACACGCCGTGCGTGTGCAGATGGGCCAGCGCGGTCACGACGGCCTGCCGCTCGGGGCGGTCGGCCCGGAGTACGGGGACGGTGACGATGTCGTCCGCACAGCCCTGTGCCATGCCGCTCAGCACACCGCCCGGACCGATCTCGATGAAGGTCTTCACGCCCAGGTCGTGCAGGGTGCGGACGCTGTCGGCGAAGCGGACGGTCTCGCGCACGTGCCGGACCCAGTACTCGGGGGTGTAAGCCTCGACAGGCTGACCCGTGAGGTTGGAGACGACGGGGAGCTGCGGCTGCTCGAAGGCCAGGCCACGGACGACCTCGGCGAACTCCGCCAGCATCGGGTCCATCAGCGGCGAGTGGAACGCGTGACTGACCTTCAGCCGGGACGTCTTACGGCCCTGCTCGGCGAAGCCCGCGGCAATCGCCAGGGCCGCCGTCTCGTCACCCGAAACCACCACCGACGACGGGCCGTTGACCGCGGCAATGCTCACCCCGTCGGTGAGGTGGGGCAGGACTTCCTCTTCGGTGGCCTGCACGGCGACCATCGCGCCGCCCGCGGGCAGGGCCTGCATCAGCGCGGCCCGCGCGGACACCAGCTTCGCCGCGTCGTCGAGGGACAACGCACCGGCCACGTGCGCGGCGGCGATCTCGCCCACGGAGTGGCCCACGACGAAGTCGGGCCGTACGCCTAAGGATTCGAGGAGCCGGAACAGGGCCACCTCGACCGCGAAGAGCGCGGGCTGGGTGCCCCCGGTCCGGTGAAGCGTTTCGGCATCGACGTCGACCGGGGCATCCAGGTGCGCGCACACCTCGTCGTAGGCCGCGGCGAAGACGGGGTACGCCGCGTACAGCTCGCGCCCCATGCCGATGCGCTGCGAGCCCTGCCCGGAGAAGAGGAAGCCGGTCTTGCCGCCGGCCGGGCGCCCCAGCAGCACACGGGACGAAGGGGTCCCGGTGGCCAGGTCCTCGAGCCCGCTGAGGAGTTCCTCCCGGTTGTCCCCCACGACCGCGGCCCGGTGACGCATGGCGGCGCGGGTCGTGGCCAGCGACAGCCCGATGTCCTGCGGCCGGACCTCGCCCCGTGCCGAAGGCCGCAGCCGGGCCGCCTGGGCCCGCAGCGCCGCGTCGCTCCTGGCGGAGAGCACCCACGCCAGGGGGCCGTCGACGAGAGCCCCTGCGGGCCCCTCGTCCTGGGCCGGCGGGGCCTGTTCGATGATGGTGTGGGCGTTGGTGCCGCTGACGCCGAAGGACGACACGGCGGCCCGACGCGGGTGATGGGTCTCCGGCCACTCCACGGCCTCGGTCAGCAGCCGCACCGCGCCCGCCGACCAGTCCACGTGCGGCGTCGGCTCGTCCACATGCAGGGTCTGCGGGAGCACTCCGTGGCGCATGGCCATGACCATCTTGATGATGCCGCCGACACCCGCGGCCGCCTGCGAGTGACCGATGTTGGACTTCAGCGAGCCCAACCACAGCGGCCGGTCCTCCGTCCGCTCCCGGCCGTAGGTGGCGAGGAGCGCCTGCGCCTCGATCGGGTCGCCCAGCGTCGTGCCCGTGCCGTGCGCCTCGACGACGTCGATCTGGGCGGGAGACAGGCCGGCCGATGCCAGGGCCTGGCGGATGACCCGTTGCTGCGCGGGGCCGTTCGGCGCGGTCAGACCGTTGGACGCACCGTCCTGGTTCACGGCGCTCCCCCGTACCACCGCAAGGACCTCGTGGCCGTTGCGCACGGCGTCGGACAGCCGCTCGACCAGGAGCATGCCGACGCCCTCGGCCCAGCCGGTGCCGTCGGCGCCGGCACCGAACGCCTTGCACCGCCCGTCAGGGGCCAGCCCGCGCTGGCGACTGAACTCCACGAACGCGGTAGGCGTGGTCATCACCTGCACGCCGCCGGCCAACGCCATGGAACACTCGCCGTTACGGAGGGCCTGGATCGCCCAGTGCAGGGCCACGAGCGACGACGAGCACGCCGTGTCCACGGTGACGGCCGGGCCCTCCAGGCCGAAGGTGTAGGCGATACGACCGGACATCACACTGGCGGAGTTGCCGGTCCCGAGATGACCGTCGGACTCGCCACCCACCCCGACCAGGAGGTTGACGTAGTCCTGGTAGCCGGAGCCGACGAAGACTCCGGTACGGCTGCCGCGCACCGACTCCGCGTCGATGCCGGCCCGCTCGAACGTCTCCCACGTGGTCTCCAGCAGCAGGCGCTGCTGCGGATCCATCGCCACGGCCTCCCGCGGGCTGATCCCGAAGAACCCCGGGTCGAACTCCCCCGCCTCGTACAGGAATCCACCGCGACGCGCGTACGTCTTCCCCCTCGCATCCGGGTCCGGGTCGTAGATGCCCTCAACGTCCCAACCCCGATCCGCCGGGAAGTCCCCGACCGCGTCACCACCGGCGGCCACCAGGTGCCACAGGTCCTCCGGCGAACGCACCCCGCCCGGATACCGGCACGCCATACCGACGATCGCGATGGGGTCGTCGTCCTTCTCCTCGACCTCACGAAGGCGCTCACGCACCTGACGAAGGTCCCCGGTGACGCGCTTGAGATACTCGAGAAGCCTGTCTTCTTTGCTGCTCATCCGCCTCATCCGTCCTCGGCTGTCGTTAAAGGTAGAGCGCCAAGAACTAGGAAATTTCTAGATCTTGATCGATCAGATCGAAAATGTCGTCGATCGTCGCGTCCTGGAGCTGTCGCTGCGCATCGGCGGATTCCGCGCCTTGCTCTCCGGCGGAGTTCACCAGGGACAGCAGTTCCTGCAGCCGCCTCCGCACCCCCGACCGGACCGTCTGCTCGGCCGAGGCGGCCGTCGAGATCACCGACTCCAGCCGGTCGAGCTCGCTGAAGACCGACACCTCCTCCGGGCCCGTCTCGTCGGCGAGTTCGCTCCGCAGGTAGCGGGCGATCGCCTCGGGCGTCGGGTGGTCGAAGACCAGCGTCGCGGGCAGGGTCAGGCCGGTGTCGGCACTGAGCAGGTTGCGCAGCTCCACCGCGGTCAGGGAGTCGAAGCCGAGGTCCCGGAACGCCAGGTCCGGATCCACCGCCGCGGAGCCGCTGTGGCCGAGCACGGCCGCCGCGTGCGCGCACACCGTGTCCACGAGCAGGCGTTGCCGTTCGCCTTCGGACAGTGTGGACAGCTTCGCCTTGAGCGCGGACGGCTCCGCGGCTCGCTCGGTGCGCTTCTCCGCGAGGGCGTCCCCGACCTCGGGCAGGTCGCTCAGCAGCGCGCTCGGCCTGCCGATGGTGAACGGGACGACGAACCGCTCCCAGTCCACGTCGGCCACGGTGACCGTGCCGTCGCCGCCGCTCAGCGCACCGTGCAGCGCGGAGATCGCCCGGTCCGGCCGCAGCACGCTCAGACCTCGCTGCCGCAGCCGCTCCTCGTCCCCGGCGTCGGCGACCATGCCGCCCTCGCCCCACGGGCCCCAGGCGATCGCGGTCGCCGCGAGGCCGCGGGCCCGCCGGTGCTGCGCCAGGCCGTCGAGGAAGGCGTTCGCGGCCGAGTACGCGGCCTGCCCGCCGCCTCCCCACACGCCGGAGATGGAGGAGAAGAGGACGAACGCGTCCAGCTCCTGATCGCCGAGCAGTTCGTGGAGGTGCACGGCCCCGAGGGCCTTCGCGGCGACCGTCGCCGCGAAGTCGCCGAGGCTCGTCTCGGCGAGCATGCCCGCCTCGGCGGTGCCGGCCGTGTGGACGACGGCGTTCACCGGGTGCTCGGCGAGCAGCACGGCCAGCGCCTCACGGTCGGCCACGTCGCACGCGGCGACGGTCACGCGTACGCCCGCCTCCTCCAGCTCGGCCTTGAGGCCGGCGGCGCCGGGCGCCGCGGGGCCGCGGCGGCTGGTGAGCACCAGGTGCTCCGCACCCGCACCGGCGAGCCAGCGGGCGACGTGCCCGCCCAGCGCACCCGTACCACCGGTGATCAGGACGGTGCCGCGCGGCGACCACGAACGCTCGCTCAGGGCTGCGGGCAGACGCGACAGGCGCCGCACGAACAGCCCGCGGTCGCGGATCGCGACCTGGTCCTCGGCCGACTGGCCGAGCACCGCGGCGAGTCGGCCGGCGATCCGGTCGTCGACCGTGTCCGGGAGGTCGATCAGACCGCCCCAGCGCGGCGCGTGCTCCAGCGCCGCCACCCGGCCCAGACCCCAGACCTGGGACTGGTACGGGTCCGTCGCCTCGTCGGCGGTGCTCACGCCCACCGCGTTCCGGGTCACGCACCACAGCGGGGCTCCGATGCCCGCGTCGCCGAGGGCCTGGACGAGCAGGACGGACAGCGCGACGCCGACGGTCAGTGCGGCGGCTGCCGGGGCGGCCCCGCAGTCGACGGCGAGCAGCGACAGGACGCCCGCCACGGTTTCGTCACCGGCCGCTCGGGTGAGCTGCGCGGCCAGGTCCTCACGGCCGGTGGCCGGCTCGACCGGGACCGGCAGCGGGGCCAGGCCACGCTCGGTCAGCCCGCGGAGGCAGGCGGTGACCCAATCGTCGCCGAGTTGCGCAGCGCTGACCGGAACCAGCCATAGACCGATCCGGGCAGGGCCCTCCGGGACGCGGTCGGGTATCCCTTTCCACGACTCGCCGTAGCGCCAGGTGTCCACGGTGGATTGCTCCTTGCGCTGCCGCCGCCACGACGACAGCCTCGGCAGTACGTCACCGAACTTGTCCCCTGCACCGACGCCGAGGGTCTCGGCGAGGGCCTGCAGGTCCCCGCGCTCCACGGTCTCCCAGAACTCCGCGTCCACCGGTTCCGCTTCGGCGGCGGCAGCGATTTGCGGGGCGTCGACCCAGTACGGCTCGTGCTGGAAGGCGTAGGTCGGCAGGTCGGCCTTCCGCGCACCGGCGAAGAACACGTTCCAGTCCACGGACATGCCGTGCGTGTGCAGATGGGCCAGGGCCGTCACGACGGCCTGCTGCTCGGGGCGGTCACCGCGCAGGACGGGCACGGTGACGGCCTCGTCCACGCAGTCCTGCACCATGCCGCTGAGGACGCCGCCGGGGCCGATCTCCACGAACGTGGTCACGCCCAGCTCGCCGAGGGTCTCGATGCCGTCGGCGAAGCGCACCGCTTCGCGCACGTGCCGGACCCAGTACTCCGGGGAGTACGGCTCGGCCAGGCGCCCAGTGAGGTTGGAGACCACCGGGACCTGCGGCTGATGGAACGTCAGACCGCGGACGACCTCCGCGAACTCCTCCAGCATCGGGTCCATCAGCGGCGAGTGGAACGCGTGACTGACCTTCAACCGGGAGGTCTTGCGGCCCTGTCGGGTGAAGACCTCGGCGATCTCCAGCACGGCATCCTCGGCTCCGGAGACCACGACGGACCGCGGACCGTTGATGGCCGCCATGCCAACGCCATCGGTCAGGTGCGGCAACACCTCGTCCTCAGTGGCCTGGACCGCGACCATCGCACCGCCCGCGGGCAGGGCCTGCATCAACGCGGCCCGCGCGGACACCAGCTTCACCGCGTCGTCCAGCGACAGCACCCCGGCCACATGAACAGCCGCGATCTCACCGACCGAGTGACCGGCCACGTAATCCGGCCGCACACCCCACGATTCGAGCAGCCGGAACAGCGCCACCTCGACCGCGAAGAGCGCGGGCTGGGCGCACCCGGTCCGATGCAGGGTCTCGGCGTCGACGTCGACCGGCGCCTCCAGACGCGCACACACCTCGTCGTACGCATCGGCGAAGACCGGGAACGCCTCATACAACTCACGCCCCATACCGATCCGCTGCGAACCCTGACCCGAGAACAGAAAACCGACCTTGCCTCCCGGCCGGCCCTGGACGACTCCGGGCGAGGGCATTCCGGCGGCCAGGGATCCCAGTCCGCGGCGGAAGCCGTCACCGCTCTCGCCGATCACTGCCGCCCTGTGGCGCAGGGCGCTCCGGGTGGTGGCCAGCGAGAAGCCGACATCGGCCAGTGACATGCCGTCCTCCACGAAGGCCAGCAGTCGTCGTGCCTGATCCCGCAGCGCAGCGCTGCTCTTGGCGGAGAGCACCCACGGCAGGAGGGCCGGGGCCGGAGTGACGGTGGCCTCTTCGGCCGGGACCGGCGGGGCCTGTTCGATGATCGTGTGGGCGTTCGTGCCGCTGACGCCGAAGGACGACACGGCAGCACGGCGCGGGCGCTCCGACTCGGGCCATGCGACGGCCTCCGTCAGCAGCCGCACGTCACCGGCCGACCAGTCCACATGCGGCGTGGGTTCATCGACGTGCAAAGTCTGCGGGAGCACTCCGTGACGCATGGCCATGACCATCTTGATCACACCTGCCACACCCGCCGCGGCCTGCGTGTGGCCGATGTTGGACTTCAGCGACCCCAGCCACAGCGGCTGTCCTGCGGGCCGCTCCTGGCCGTACGTGGCGAGCAGCGCCTGCGCCTCGATCGGGTCACCCAGCCTCGTCCCCGTACCGTGCGCCTCCACCGCGTCGATGTCGGCGGCGGTGAGGCCCGCGGAAGTGAGCGCCTGGCGGATGACCCGCTGCTGCGCCGGACCGTTCGGCGCGGTCAGACCGTTGGACGCACCGTCCTGGTTCACGGCGCTGCCGCGGACGACGGCCAACACCTGGTGCCCGTTGCGGCGGGCGTCGGACAGCCGCTCGACCAGGAGCATGCCGACGCCCTCGGCCCAGCCGGTGCCGTCCGCGTCCGCGCCGAACGCCTTGCACCGCCCGTCAGGGGCCAGCCCGCGCTGGCGGCTGAACTCCACGAAGGCACGCGGGGTGGACATGACCATCACGCCGCCGGCCAGCGCCATGGAGCACTCGCCGTTACGGAGGGCCTGGATCGCCCAGTGCAGGGCCACGAGCGACGACGAGCACGCCGTGTCCACGGTGACGGCCGGGCCCTCCAGGCCGAAGGTGTAGGCGATACGGCCAGACATGATGCTCGCCGAGTTGCCCGTGCCGAAGAAGCCCTCGGAATCGTCTATCGCGTTGAAGGCCCGGGCGGCGTAGTCCTGGTAGCCGGAGCCGACGAAGACTCCGGTACGGCTGCCGCGCACCGACTCCGCGTCGATGCCGGCCCGCTCGAACGTCTCCCACGTGGTCTCCAGCAGCAGGCGCTGCTGCGGATCCATCGCCACGGCCTCCCGCGGGCTGATCCCGAAGAACCCCGGGTCGAACTCCCCCGCCTCGTACAGGAATCCACCGCGACGCGCGTACGTCTTCCCCCTCGCATCCGGGTCCGGGTCGTAGATGTCCTCCACGTCCCAGCCGCGGTCCGCCGGGAAGTCGCCGACCGCGTCACCACCGGCCGCCACCAGGTGCCACAGGTCCTCCGGTGAACGCACCCCGCCCGGATACCGGCACGCCATACCGACAATCGCGATGGGCTCCTCGTCCTCGGCGGGCGCGGCGGCCGCTTCCGGAGCGGCCGCGATGGTGAGGCCGGTGAGCTCGGTGCGCAGCTGCCGGGCGAGTGCCTGGGCGTTGGGGTGGTCGAAGACCAGCGTGGGGGGCAGTGCGAGGCCGGTCTCGGCTTTGAGCTTGTTGCGCAGTTCTACGGCGGTCAGGGAGTCGAAGCCCAAGTCCTTGAAGGCTCGGTCGGCCTCGACCTCGCCGGCGTTGTTGTGGCCGAGGACGGCCGCCGCGTGTGTGCGGACGAGATCGACCAGCAGCGCGTGCTGCTCGGTCTCGGGCATCCTGGCGAGGCGGTCGGCCAGGGGCGAGGCGGCGGCCGTGCCGGGCCCGCCGGCGGTGCTGTCCGCGGTGAGGATCCGCTCGGCCTCCGGGAGGTCCCCGAGCAGGGCGCTCGGGCGGCCCACGGTGAACGGGGGCAGGAACCGCTCCCAGTCGACGTCGGCCACTGTTGCGGTCGCCTCGCCGGAGTCCAGCGCCCGCCGGAGCCCGGCCACGGCGAGCGCGGCGGGCATCGGGATCAGGCCGCGGCGGCGCAGTCGTTCGTCCGCGCCGTCGGCCTCGGCCATGCCGCCGCCGGCCCACGGGCCCCAGGCCACGGCGGTCGCCGGCAGGCCTTGGGCCCGGCGGCGTTCGGCGAGTCCGTCGAGCAGGGCGTTGGCCGCCGCGTAGGCGGCCTGGTGGCCGCTGCCCCACACGCCGGCGATGGAGGAGAAGAGGACGAAGGCGTCGAGTTCCTGGCCGGCGAGGAGCGCGTCGAGGTGCAGGGCGCCGGCAGCCTTGGCGGACAGCACATCGGCGCAGGCGCCCGGCGTCATGGCCTCCAGCGGCTCCATGTGGTCCACGCCCGCCGTGTGGACGACTGCGTTCACCGGGTGCTCGGCGAGCAGCGCGGCGAGCGCCTCACGGTCGGCGACGTCGCACGCGGCGACGGTGACACGGACACCCGTCGCCTCCAGCTCTGCGACGAGACCCGCCGCGCCCGGCGCGTCGGGGCCGCGGCGGCTGGTGAGCACCAGGTGTTCGGCACCGGCACCGGCGAGCCAGCGGGCGACGTGCCCGCCCAGCGCACCCGTACCGCCGGTGATCAGCACGGTGCCGCGCGGCGACCACCCCTGGGCGGCCCGGGTGTTCCGGCGGGCGGCGGTGTGGGACAGCCTGCGACCGAACACGCCGCGGTCGCGGATCGCGACCTGGTCCTCGGCCGACTGGGCGAGCACCGCGGCCAGTCGGCCGGCGATCCGGTCGTCAACCGTGTCCGGGAGGTCGATCAGACCGCCCCAGCGCGGCGCGTGCTCCAGCGCCGCCACCCGGCCCAGACCCCAGACGGCGTTCTGGGCGGCGCTCGGCACCGCGTCCGCCCGGCCGGTGGACATGGCGGACCTGGTCAGCGCCCACAGCGGGGCGTCGATGCCCGCGTCGCCCAGGGCCTGGACGAGCGCGAGGGTCAGCACGGTGCCGACGGACAGAGCCGGGTGTCCGGCGTGGTGCCTCTCGTCGATGCCGAGCAGGGAGATCACACCGTCGAGCGGGCTCTCCCGGACGGCCTCGCCGAGCTGCCGCAGCAGTGCGCCGCGGTCGGCGGCCGGGTCGACCGTCACCCGGACCAGCCGGGCCCCACGGGCGGCGAGCCCGTCGGCGACGGCGGCGGTCCACTCGAAGGCCTCGAAGGCCTCGGTGTCCTCGGTGACCAGGAACAGCCAGTTGCCCCGCAGTTCGTGCGCCCGGAGGCCGCTGAGCGGCTTCCAGCCCGTGCGGTAGGACCAGCCTTCCACGGCGGACTCCCGGCGCTGCTGCCGGCGCCACGCGGACAGCCGGGGCAGCACCGCGTCCAGTTGCTCGACGGGCAGTTCGAGGGTGGCGGCGAGGGACTGGGCGTCCTCGCGCTCCACGGTCTCCCAGAACCCGGTCTCCACGGCGTCGGTCCCCGCGGCGGCCGTGGGCGCGGTGGTCTCCAGCCAGTACCGCTGGTGCTGGAAGGCGTAGGTGGGCAGGTCGGCGCGCCGGGCGCCGCGGCCGGCGAAGAACGCCCGCCAGTCGACGGGGACGCCGTGCACGTGGAGCTGCGCGAGAGCGCCGGTGATCGCCTCGGGCTCGGGGCTGCCGGACCGGGCGGATGCAACGGCGACCGCGCCGTCCAGGCAGCCCTGGGCCATGGCACTCAGCACCGCGCCGGGGCCGGTCTCCACGAACGTGGTCACGCCCAGCTCGCCCAGGGTCCGGATGCCGTCGGCGAAGCGGACGGCCTCGCGGACGTGCCGGACCCAATAGTCCGCCGTGTACGCGTCGATGAGCTCACCGGTGAGGTTCGAGACGACCGGTGTCCGGGGCGTCTCGAAGCGCAGACCGCCGACGACGCGGGCGAAGTCCTCCAGCACGGGGTCCATGAGCGGCGAGTGGAACGCGTGGCTCACGGTGAGCCGGGAAATCTTGCGGCCCTCCCGGGCGAAGAAGTCCGCGACGGCGGCTACGGCGTCCTCGGTTCCGGAGACCACGACGGACTGCGGGCCGTTGATCGCCGCGATGCCGGCGTCGTCGGTGAGGTGCGGCAGCACCTCGTCCTCGGTGGCCTGGACGGCGATCATCGCCCCGCCGGCGGGCAGGGCCTGCATCAGCGCGGCACGAGCCGTCACCAGTGCGGCCGCGTCCTCCAGCGCCAGGGCCCCGGCCACGTGTGCGGCCGCGATCTCGCCCACGGAGTGCCCGGCCAGGTAGTCCGGCCGCACGCCCCACGACTCCAGCAGGCGGTGGACGGCGACCTCGTGCGCGAACAGCGCGGGCTGCGTGAAGGCGGTGCGGTTCAGCTCCTCGCCGTCCTCGTGACCATTCTCGCCGAAGGCCACGTCCCGCAGTGGCCGGTCGAGGTGCCGGTCGAGGTGTGCACACACCTCGTCGTACGCCTCCGCGAAGACCGGGAACGCCTCGTACAGTTGCCGCCCCATGCCGATGCGCTGCGAGCCCTGCCCGGAGAACAGGAATCCGACCTGGCCGGCGTCGGCGCGGCCGAGGACGGCGCCGGGAGCGGGCGCCCCCGAGGCCAGGGCCCGCAGGCCCTCGGCGATCCGGCCGTGGTCGGCACCGACCACGGCGGCGCGGTGCTCCAGGGCGGCCCGGGTGGTGGCCAGCGAGAAGCCGACGTCGGTGAGGGACGGTTCGGCGCCGTCGGCGGTGAGGGTCAGCAGGCGCTCGGCCTGGGCGCGCAGTGCGGCCTCGGACTTGCCGGACAGGACCCACGGCACGGTCGCCGAGGAGACCTCGACCGGTGCGACGGCGGCCGGTTCGGCCACCGGGGCCTGCTCGATGATCGTGTGGGCGTTGGTGCCGCTGACGCCGAAGGACGAGATCGCGGCGCGGCGCGGGCGGTTCGTATCCGGCCAGCCGACGGCCTCCGTCAGCAGCCGCACCGCGCCCGCCGACCAGTCCACGTGCGGCGTCGGCTCATCAGCGTGCAGCGTCCGCGGAAGGACGCCGTGGCGCATCGCCATCACCATCTTGATCACACCGGCCACGCCGGACGCCGCCTGGGCGTGACCGATGTTGGACTTCAGCGAGCCCAGCCACAGCGGCCGGTCCTCCGGGCGCTCCTGCCCGTAGGTGGCGAGGAGCGCCTGCGCCTCGATAGGGTCACCCAGAGCGGTGCCCGTGCCGTGCGCCTCCACCGCGTCGACGTCGGCCTCGGTGAGCCCGGCGGAGGCCAGGGCCTGCCGGATGACCCGCTGCTGCGCCGGGCCGTTCGGGGCGGTCAGACCGTTGGACGCGCCGTCCTGGTTGACCGCACTGCCCCGCACGACCGCGAGGATCTCGTGGCCGTTGCGCACGGCGTCGCTGAGGCGCTCCACGAGCACCACGCCCACGCCCTCCGCCCACCCGGTGCCGTCGGCGCCGGCGCCGAACGCTTTGCACCGTCCGTCAGGGGCCAGCCCGCGCTGGCGGCTGAACTCCACGAACGCAGCCGGTACGGCCATGACGTTCACACCGCCGGCGACGGCCATCGTGCTCTCGCCGTTGCGCAGCGACTGGATGGCCAGGTGCAGGGCGACCAGCGACGACGAGCACGCCGTGTCGACGGTGACGGCCGGGCCCTCCAGTCCGAACGAGTAGGCTACGCGCCCGGAGACGACGCTCGCGGCGCTGCCGGTGAGCAGGTGGCCCTCGACGCCTTCCGGGACCTGCGGGAGGCCCGCGCCGTAGCCCTGGTAGGACATGCCGACGAACACGCCGGTGCGGCTGCCCTTCAGGGAGGCCGGGTCGATGCCCGCCCGCTCGAACGCTTCCCACGAGGCCTCCAGCAGTAGGCGCTGCTGGGGGTCCATCGCGAGCGCCTCGCGCGGCGAGATCCCGAACAGTGCGGCGTCGAAGTCGCCCGCGTCGTAGAGGAAGCCGCCGTCGCGCGCGTACGTCTTGCCCGGGGTGCCCGGGTCGGGGTCGTAGAGGGCCTCTACGTTCCAGCCGCGGTCCTCGGGGAAGCCGGAGATCACGTCGCCGCCGGACGTCACGAGCTGCCACAGGTCCTCGGGCGAGCCGACGCCGCCGGGGAGGCGGCAGCTCATGGCCACGATCGCGATGGGTTCGTCGCCGACGGCGGCCGTGCGCTGCTCCTGCCGCGCGGCGCCCCGCGAACCGAGCAGTTCGGCGCGCAGGAAGCGGGCCAGGGCCGTGGCGTTGGGGTAGTCGAAGACCAGCGTGGTAGGCAGCTTCAGGCCGGTGTCGGCCGTGAGCTTGTTGCGCAGTTCGACGGCGCTGAGCGAGTCGAAGCCGAGGTCGTTGAAAGCGCGGCCGGGCTCCACCGCCGCGGTGCCGTCGTGGCCGAGCACGGCGGCCGCGTGCGTGCGGACGAGGTCCACCAGCGTGCGGTCCTGCTCGGCCGCCGGCAGCCCGGTCAGCTTCGCGGCGAGCGCGTTGCCGGCTTCGGCGCCGCCGGGGGCCGGCGCCTCCAGGGCGCGGCCCGCCTCGGGCACGTCGGAGAACAGGGCGCTGGGGCGGGTGACGGTGAACGGGCCGATGAACCGCTCCCAGTCGAAGTCCGCGACGGTGAGGGCGGTCTCGCCGTCGGCCAGCGCCTGCTGGAGCGCGGAGATCGCGAGGGCGGGCCGCATGGGGGGCAGGCCGCGGCGGCGCAGCATCTCCTCTCCGTCGCCGACACCGGCCATGCCGCCCTCGGCCCAGCCGCCCCAGGAGACGGCGAGTGCGGTGCGCCCGTGTGCCCGCCGATGCTCGGCGAGGGCGTCCAGGTAGGCGTTGGCCGCCGAGTAGGCACCCTGGCCGGCGCCGCCCCAGATGCCGGCGCCCGAGGAGAACATGACGAACGCGTCGAGTTCCTGACCGGCCAGCAGTTCGTCCAGGTGCGTGGCACCTGCGGCCTTGGCCGCCACCGAGCCGGCGAACCCGGCCGGGTCGGAGTCCTCGATCATGACGTGGTCGCCGACGCCGGCGGCGTGGACGACGGCGTTGACGGGGTGCTGGGCCAGCAGCGCCCGCAGGGCGTCACGGTCGGCCGCGTCACAGGCCACGACGGTCGCGGCCGCGCCGAGCTCCTCCAACTCCGCGACGAGCTCCGCGGCGCCGGGCGCCGCGGGGCCGCGGCGGCTGGTGAGCACCAGGTGCTCCGCACCCGCACCGGCGAGCCAGCGGGCGACGTGCCCGCCCAGCGCACCCGTACCACCGGTGATCAGCACCGTGCCGCGCGGCGACCACCCCTGGGCGGGGCCGGTGGCGCGGGCGGCCCGGACGAGCCGGCGCCCGAGGACGCCCGAGGCGCGGACCGCCACCTGGTCCTCGGCCGTCTGACCGAGGACGGCGGCCACGCGGGCCGCGGTGCGGGCGTCCAGCAGCTCAGGAAGGTCGAGCAGTCCGCCCCAGCGCCGCGGGTGTTCCAGCGCCGCCGCCCGGCCGAAGCCCCACACCTGCGACTGCAGCGGGCGGTCCACGCGGTCGGAGCGGCCGGTGGCCACCGCGCCGCGCGTGGCGCACCACAGCGGGACGTCGACGCCCACGTCGCCGAGCGCCTGCACCAGGCAGAGGGTCGCGGCGAGGCCGTGCGACAGGCCGGGGTCGCCGGCCGAGGCGCTCTCGTCCTCGGCGAGCAGGGACAGCACGCCGGTCACCGGGCCGACGCCGGCCAGCTCGCGGGCCAGCGTCCCGCGGTCGGTGCCGGGTCCGGCGACGAGCGTCACCAGTTCCAGGCCGCGCTCGTCGAGCGCGGTGCGGACCGAGGCGGTCCACTCGCTCTCGCCGGCCACGACGAGCAGCCAGGTCCCGGACGCGCCGGGCTGAGGGAGCGCGCCGAGCGGCTTCCAGGTGACGCGGTAGCGCCAGCCGTCGACCACGGACTGCTCGCGGCGCTGACGGCGCCATGCGGACAGCCGGGGCAGGATCGCGCCGAGCGAGGCGTCCGCGCTGACGCCCAGGGTCGCGGCGAGGGACTCCGCGTCCTCGCGCTCCACGCTGTCCCAGAAGCCGGAATCCGCCGCGTCGGTCGGGGTGCCGGCAGCGGCCAGGTCCCCCTCCCCGTCCAGCCAGAAGCGCTCGCGCTGGAAAGCGTAGGTGGGCAGGGTGACGCGGTGAGCGCCGGGGAACAGGGCCTGCCAGTCCGGGGAGACGCCGTGCACGTGCAGTTCGGCGAGCGCGGTGACGACGGCCTGCTGCTCGGGGCGGTCACCGCGCAGGACGGGCACGGTGACGGCCTCGTCCACGCAGTCCTGCACCATGCCGCTGAGGACGCCGCCGGGGCCGATCTCCACGAACGTGGTCACGCCCAGCTCGCCGAGGGTCTCGATGCCGTCGGCGAAGCGCACCGCTTCGCGCACGTGCCGGACCCAGTACTCCGGGGAGTACGGCTCGGCCAGGCGCCCAGTGAGGTTGGAGACCACCGGGACCTGCGGCTGATGGAACGTCAGACCGCGGACGACCTCCGCGAACTCCTCCAGCATCGGGTCCATCAGCGGCGAGTGGAACGCGTGACTGACCTTCAACCGGGAGGTCTTACGGCCCTGGCCGACGAAGACCTCGGCGATTGCGGTGACCGCCTCGCCAGCGCCGGAAAGCACCATGGACCGCGGGCCGTTGATCGCCGCGATGCCGACCTCGTCGGTCAGGTGTGGCAGCACTTCCTCCTCAGTGGCCTGGACCGCGACCATCGCGCCGCCGACGGGCAGGGCCTGCATCAGCGCGGCACGCGCCGACACCAACCTCACGGCGTCGTCCAACGACAACACCCCGGCCACATGCGCGGCCGCGATCTCACCGACCGAGTGACCGGCCACGTAATCCGGCCGCACACCCCACGATTCGAGCAGCCGGAACAGCGCCACCTCGACCGCGAAGAGCGCGGGCTGAGCGCACCCCGTTCGATGCAGGGTCTCGGCGTCGACGTCGACCGGCGCCTCCAGACGCGCACACACCTCGTCGTACGCATCGGCGAAGACCGGGAACGCCTCATACAACTCACGCCCCATACCGATCCGCTGCGAACCCTGACCCGAGAACAGAAAACCGACCTTGCCCTCGGAGCGGGCTCGTCCCAGCGTCACGTTCGCCGCCGGTTGACCGGCGGCGAGGGCGGTGAGGGCTTGCCGGAGCTTGTCCGAGCCCTGTGCCAGGAGCACCGCGCGGTCCTCGAACGTCTCGCGGGAGGCCAGTGAGAGGCCGATGTCGGAAGCCGTCCAGCCGTCGTTCGCGTCGAGGTGGTCGGCCAGCCTGGCCGCCTGAGCGCGCAGCGCCGGCTCGCCCTTGCCCGACAGCACCCACGGCACGAGCGCGCCGGAGTCGGGCGTGGGGGGCAGCTCCGCCGTGGCGGGGGCCTGCTCGATGATGGTGTGGGCGTTGGTGCCGCTGACACCGAAGGACGAGATCGCGGCCCGGCGGGGGCGGTCCGACTCGGGCCAGTCGACGGCCTCGGTCAGCAGCCGGACATCACCGGCCGACCAGTCCACGTGCGGCGTCGGCTCGTCCGCGTGCAGTGTCCGCGGCAGGATGCCGTGGCGCATCGCCATGACCATCTTGATCACACCGGCGACACCCGCGGCCGCCTGCGTGTGGCCGATGTTGGACTTCAACGAGCCCAGCCACAAAGGCCGGTCGCCGTCCCGTCCCTGGCCGTACGTGGCGAGCAGCGCCTGCGCCTCGATCGGGTCACCCAGCCTCGTCCCCGTACCGTGCGCCTCCACCGCGTCCACGTCACGCGGAGCGAGCCCGGCCGAGGCCAGCGACTGGTGGATCACCCGCTGCTGGGCCGGACCGTTCGGAGCGGTCAGACCGTTGGACGCACCGTCCTGGTTCACCGCGCTGCCGCGGACGACGGCCAACACCTGGTGCCCGTTGCGGCGGGCGTCGGACAGCCGCTCCACCAGGAGCATGCCGACGCCCTCGGCCCAGCCGGTGCCGTCCGCGTCCGCGCCGAACGCCCTGCAGCGGCCGTCGGGCGACAGGCCGCGCTGGCGGCTGAACTCCACGAAGACGCTCGGGCCGGCCATGACGGTGACGCCGCCGGCCAGCGCCATCGTGCACTCGCCGTTGCGCAGCGACTGCATGGCCAGGTGCAGGGCGACCAGGGACGACGAGCAGGCCGTGTCGATCGTGACGGCGGGCCCTTCGAGTCCGAAGGTGTAGGCCACCCGGCCGGAGACGACGCTGGACGCGCCGCCGACGAGCCGGTGTCCTTCCACGCCTTCCGGCGTGCGGCGCACATCGGCTCCGTAGCCCTGGTAGGCCATGCCGACGAAGACGCCGGTCCGGCTACCGCGCAGCTGCGCGGGGGCGATCCCGGCCCGCTCGAAGGCCTCCCACGAGGTCTCCAGCATCAGGCGCTGCTGCGGGTCCATGGCCAGCGCTTCACGCGGAGAGATCCCGAAGAAGCCGGCGTCGAAGTCGGTGGCGCCATAAAGGAATCCGCCGTCGCGCGCGTACGTCTTGCCTGGGCGATCGGGGTCGGGGTCGTAGAGGGCCTCGACGTCCCAGCCGCGGTTCGACGGGAACTCGGAGATGGCGTCGCCGCCGGACGTCACCAGGTCCCACAGCGCCTCGGGCGAGTCGACGCCGCCGGGCAGGTGGCAGCTCATCGCCACGATGGCGATGGGCTCGTCGTCGGCGGCCGCGTGCTGCTCCTGCTCCACGACGGCCTGCGATCCGAGCAGCTCGCTCTGCAGGAAGCGGGCGAGCGCCGTGGCGTTGGGGTAGTCGAAGACCAGCGTGGGCGACAGCGCGAGGCCGGTCGCCGTGTTGACCTTGTTCCGGAGTTCGACGGCGGTCAGGGAGTCGAAGCCGAGGGCCTTGAAGGCCCGGTCGGGCTCGACCTCCGCCGCCGAGGAGTGGCCCAGCACGGCCGCGACGTGCGCGCGGACCAGGTCGATCAGGGTGTGTGTGCGCTCGGCCTCCGGCAGTCCGGCGAGCCGGGCCGCCAGGGGCGTGGCGCCGACGTCGGCCGGCGCCGCGGTGACGGCCGCTGTGACGGCGCCGGCGCGGCGCACTTCGGGCAGCTCGGACAGCAGGGCGCTCGGGCGGCCGAAGGTGAACGGTCCGATGAACCGTTCCCAGTCGATGTCGGCCACGACGACCGCGGTGTCGTCGCAGTCCAGGGCGCGCTGGACTGCGGTCACGGCGAGTGCGGCGGGCAGGGTGACGACGCCGCGGCGGCGCAGGTGCGCTTCGTCGGCGTCGGTGACCATGCCGCCGTCTGCCCAGGGACCCCAGGCGATCGCGGTGGCGGTCAGACCCCGGGCCCTGCGCCGGGCGGCGAGCCCGTCGAGGAAGGCGTTGCCGGCCGCGTAGGCGGTCTGCAGGCCGCTGCCCCACACGCCGGCGATCGAGGAGAAGAGGACGAATGCGTCCAGCTCGCGGTCGCCTAGCAGTTCGTCCAGGTGTGCGGCACCGTGGGCCTTCGCCGCCATCGTGCGGGCGAAGTCGGCCGGCGTCAGCTCGTCGAAGGGGGCGAACTGTTCCACGCCCGCGGCGTGGAAGACGGAGGTGAAGGTGTGCTCGGCGAGCAGCGCCGCCAGCGCGTCGCGGTCGGCGACGTCGCACACGGCGAGGGTGACGCGCGCTCCCAGCTCCTCCAGTTCGGCCTTGAGCGCGGTCGCGCCGGGCGCGTCGGCGCCGCGGCGGCTGGTGAGCACCAGGTGTTCGGCTCCGGCACCGGCGAGCCAGCGGGCGACGTGCCCGCCCAGCGCACCCGTACCACCGGTGATCAGGACGGTACCGCGCGGCGACCACGGACGGCCGACGCCGCTTCGGGCATGGGCGAGCCGGGCGGTGAACACGCCGGTGGCGCGGACGGCGACCTGGTCCTCCTGGCCGTCCGCAGCGTCGGCTCCCTGGCTCAGTACGGCGGCGATACGGCCGGCGGCGCGCTCGTCGACGGCCGCGGGCAGGTCGATCAGGCCGCCCCAGCGCCGGGCGTGCTCCAGGGCCAGGGCACGGCCGAGGCCCCACACCTGGTTCTGCACCGCGCTGAGCGGTGCGTCGTCGGAGCGGCCGGTGGCGGCCGCGCCGCGGGTGGCGCACCACAGCGGCGCGTCGACGCCCGCGTCGCCAAGTGCCTGGGCCAGGGCCACGCTCTGCGCGAAGCCCTGGGAGAGCGCGGGGTGTTCGGGCGAGGCGATCTCGTCGGTCGCGAGCAGGGACAGGACGCCGTCGAGCGATCCGGCTTCGCCCGCGACCCGGGTCAGCTCATCGGTCAGGGACGCGCGGTCGGCGTCGGCGCCGACCGTCAGCGGGATCAGGTGCGCGCCGCGTCCGGCGAGTGCCGTGCGGACCGTCCCGGCCCACTCGTCACCTTCGGGCGCGGCGAACAGCCATGTGCTGCCCGAGAGGTCGCCGGCGGAGAGGCCGTTCAGCGGCTGCCAGGCCAGCTGGTAGCGCCGGCCGTCCACGACGGACTGCTCGCGCCGCCGGCGCCGCCAGGCGGACAACTTCGGTACCACGACGTCCAGTTCCTCGGGGTTCAGCCCCAGCGTGGCGGCGAGGGACTGCGCGTCCTCGCTCTCGACGCTCGCCCAGAACTCGGCGTCGACCGCGTCCACGGTGGCCGTCTCGGCCTCGCGGGCCTCCAGCCAGTAGCGCTGCTGTTGGAAGGCGTACGTGGGTAGGTCGACACGTCGGGCGCCCGGGAAGAAGGCGTGCCAGTCCAATTCGGCGCCGCTGACGTGCAGTTCGGCGAGCGCGGTGACGAGCGCGTACGGCTCGGGGCGGTCGGCGCGCAGGGAGGGAACGGTGACGATGTCTGTGCCGTCGTCGAAGCAGCCCTGGACGAGGGCGCTGAGGACGCCGCCGGGACCGATCTCCACGAAGGTGGTCACGCCCAGCTCGCCGAGGGTCTCGATGCCGTCGGCGAAGCGCACCGCCTCGCGGACGTGCCGCACCCAGTACTCGGGCGTGTACGCCTCGGCCAACCGACCGGTGAGATTCGCGACCACAGGAATCCGCGGCTCACTGAACGTCAGACCGCGAACGACTTCCGCGAACTCCTCCAGCACCGGATCCATCAACGGCGAATGGAACGCGTGACTGACCATCAACCGGGAGGTCTTACAGCCCTGTTGGGTGAAGACCTCGACGATCGCCAGCACCGCATCCTCGGCACCGGAGACCACCACCGACCGCGGCCCGTTGATCGCCGCGATGCCGACGCCGTGGGTGAGATGCGGCACCACCTCGTCCTCGGCCGCCTGCACCGCCACCATCGCCCCACCAGCGGGCAGGGCCTGCATCAACGCGGCACGCGCCGACACCAGCCTCGCCGCATCCCCGAGCGACAACACACCCGCCACATGAGCAGCCGCAATCTCACCCACCGAATGACCCGCCACATAATCCGGCCGGACACCCCACGACTCCAACAGCCGAAACAGCGCCACCTCGACAGCGAACAACGCCGGCTGGGTGCAACCGGTCTGGTTGAGCTGCTCCGCGTCCGCGTCGAGGGCGACGTCGAGGTGGGCGCGGATCTCGTCGTAGGCCGCGGCGAACACCGGGAAGGCGTCGTAGAGTTCACGCCCCATCCCCAACCGCTGCGAACCCTGACCCGAGAACAGGAACCCGGTCTTGTCGCCGTGGCGGGCCGCGTTGCGGACGACGGCAGCGGACGGGGTGCCGGAGGCCAGTGCCCTTACGCCTTCGGTGAGTTCCTCCAGGCTCTCGCCGACGACGGCCGCCCGGCGGTCCCAGGCGGTGCGCGTCGTGGCGAGGGAGAAGCCGATGTCGGCCGGCGAGCGGCCGGGGCCGGTCCCGCCGCTCCGGCCGTCCTCCAGGAAGGAGAGCAGGCGCTCTGCCTGGGCGCGCAGCGCCGCGTCGCTCTTCGCCGAGAGCACCCACGGCAGCGCGCCGGCGGCCGGGGCCCCGGCCGGCTCGGCGGCGGGCTCCCGGTCGAGGGCCGGGGCCTGCTCGATGATCGTGTGCGCGTTGGTTCCGCTGACGCCGAAGGACGAGACCGCGGCCCGGCGGGGGTGGTCCGACTCGGGCCATGCGACGGCCTCGGTCAGCAGCTTCACGCCGCCCGCCGACCAGTCGACCTGAGCGGTCGGCTCGTCCACGTCCAGCGTCTGCGGCAGGACTCCGTTGCGGATGGCCATCACCATCTTGATCACACCGGCGACACCCGCGGCGGCCTGCGTGTGACCGATGTTGGACTTGATGGATCCCAGCCACAGGGGCCGGTCGTCCGAGTGCTCCTGTCCGTACGTGGCGAGCAGTGCCTCCGCCTCGATCGGGTCGCCGAGGGTGGTGGCCGTGCCGTGCGCCTCGACCGCGTCGACCTGGGAGGCGGTCAGGCGCGCGTTCTCCAACGCCTGCCGGATCACGCGCTCCTGCGAGGGACCGTTCGGGGCCGTGAGCCCGTTGGAGGCGCCGTCCTGGTTGACGGCGCTGCCACGGATGACGGCGAGCACCTCGTGGCCGAGCCGACGGGCATCGGACAACCGCTCCAGCAGGAGCACGCCGATGCCTTCGGACATGCCCGTACCGTCGGCGGTCGAGGAGAACGCGCGGCAGCGGCCGTCGGGCGACAGGCCGCGCTGCGCACTGAACGCGATGAAGGTGTTCGGCGTGGCCATCACGGTCACGCCGCCCGCCAGGGCGAGCGAGCACTCGCCGCGGCGCAGCGCCTGGGCGGCCAGGTGGAGCGCCACCAGCGAGGACGAGCAGGCCGTGTCGACGGTGACCGCCGGGCCTTCGAGGCCGAGGGCGTAGGAGATGCGGCCGGACACCACGGCGGCGGTGTTCGCGGTGACGAGGTGGGCCTCGCTGTCGCTGTCGCCCTGCCGCTGAAGGTAGGCGTGGTCCTGGCCGTTGGTGCCGACGAACACGCCGGCCCGGGTGCCGCGTGCGGTGACGGGGTCGATGCCCGCGCGTTCGAGGGCCTCCCAGGAGGTCTGCAGGAGCAGCCGCTGCTGCGGGTCCATGACCAGGGCCTCGCGGGGGGAGATCCCGAAGAACGCGGGGTCGAACTCGCCGGCGTCGTAGAGGAAGCCGCCTTCGCGCACGTACGTGCGGCCCGTCCGCCCGGGCTCGGGGTCGTAGATCGTGTCCAGGTCCCAGCCGCGGTCGGTGGGGAACCCGGACACGCCGTCGCCGCCCGAGGCGACCAGTTGCCACAGTTCCTCGGGCGAGGCGACGCCGCCCGGGTAGCGGCAGGCCATCCCGACGATGGCGATGGGCTCGGTGTCCTTCGCCTCCAGCTCACCCAGCTGCCTGCGGGTCTGGCTCAGGTCCACCATCACGCGCTTGAGGTAATCCCTGAGCTTGTCGTCGTTCGACATGTTTTACGTCCTCGGTAGCAGTGCGTGAGATGAGTCAGTGGGACCCGAGCTCTTGGTCGATGAGGTCGAACATCTCGTCGTCGGTGGCGGCGTCGATCCGGTCGAGGTCGAGGTCGAAGTCGCGGTCGGTGCCGTGGCCGTCGTCGGCGGTGTTCGCCGCGGCGTCCTGATGGGTGTCCGTCCACTTCCAGAGCAGCGCCTTGAGCCGGGCGGTGATCTTGTCCCGTACCGCGTCCTGTGGGGCGAGCGCGGCGAGCTGCGCCTCCAGCCGGTCCAGTTCGCCGAGCACGGGCGGGGCCTCGGCGGTGAGGTCGAGCACCAGGTCCTTGTGGAGGAGCCGGGCGATCGCGACGGGGTTGGGGTGGTCGAAGACCAGGGTGGGCTTGAGCCGCAGCCCGGTCGCGGCCTTGAGCCGGTTGCGCAGTTCCACGGCGGTCAGGGAGTCGAACCCGATGTCCCGGAAGGCCGTGGTGGGCTCGATGCGGGCAGCGGTGGCGTGGCCGAGGGCGGCTGCCGCCTGATGGCGCACCAGGTCCAGCATGACCTTCTCCTGGTCGGCCTCCGGTATCCCGGCGAGGCGGCGGGCCAGGGCGGTGGTCCCTGCGGCCGCTGCCTCACCGGCCGCGGCGCCGGTGTCGCCGACGAGGCCGCGGAGGACGGCGGGCAGCATGCCCGCGCGGGCCATGGCGCGCAGTCCCGGAACGTCCAGCCGGACCGGCACGATCACCGGCCGGTCCACGGTCAGGGCGGCGTCGAACAGGGCCAGCCCCTCCGCCGGGCTGAACGGCACCACTCCGGCCCGCCCCATCCGGTTGCGGTCGGCGTCGGTGATCCGGTCACCCATGCCGCCGTTGTCCGTCCACAGGCCCCACGCGAGCGAGGTGCCGGGCAGGCCCGCGGCCCGGCGCTGCCGCGCCAGCCCGTCCAGGAAGGCGTTCGCGGCGGCGTAGCCCGCCGCGCCGGCGCTGCCCAGAACTCCGGCCAGGGAGGAGAAGAGTACGAACGCGGAGAGGTTCAGGTCCCGGGTCAGCTCGTGCAGGTGCAGCGCCCCGTCGGCCTTCGGCCGCAGCACGGTGTCCAGGCGCCCCGGGGTCAGGGCGGTGATCACGCCGTCGTCCAGGGCTGCCGCCGCGTGCACGACGGCCACGAGCGGGTGCTCGGCCGGGACGGAGGCCAGCAGTTCGGCGAGGGCGTCCCGGTCCGCGATGTCACAGGCGGCCACGTCGACGTGCGCGCCCAGCTCGGAGAGGGCGGCGACGAGTTCGCCGACGCCTTCGGCCGCGGGGCCCCGCCGACTGGCCAGCAGCAGTCTCCGTGCGCCGCGTTCGGCAACGAGGTGCCGCGCGAGCGATCGTCCGAGGCCACCGGTCGCGCCGGTGAGCAGCACGGTCCCCTCGGGGTCCCAGGCGTGACCGGTGGGCTCCTCGGGCGGGGTGATCCGGGCGAGGCGCGGCACGTACAGCTTTCCGTCGCGCACCGCGGCCTGCGGCTCGTCCAGAGCGGCGAGCGCCGCGGCCAGCGCCGGGTCGACGCCGCCGTCAGTGACCGTGCCGCCGTTCGTGACCGAGTCGTCCGCGTCGACGAGCAGGAGCCGGTCCGGGTGCTCGGTCTGGGCCGACTTCACCAGACCGGAGACCGCGACGTGCGCGAGGTCCAAAGCTGTGCCGTCCAGCTCGACGGCTCCGCGCGTCATCACCACGAGCCGCGCGTCGGAGAACCGCTCGTCGGCGACCCACTCCTGGACGACCGACAGCACACCGGCCAGCGCTCCGCGCGTCGCCGCGGCAGCATCGCCTTCACTCGGGGCGCACGGCAGGAGGACGTGGGCGGGCGTGGCCGCACCGCCGTCGACCGCCTTGCGGAGCGCGTCGATATCGGAGTGAACACCCTCGTCGCCGAGGACCGCCCAGTCGGCTACGGCAGCGGTGGCGGGAGCGGAGGCCGCGGTGTGCTCGACCCAGTCGATCTCGAACATCCAGTCCTGGTGCGCCACGCGCGAGGCCAGTACCTGCTGCGCAGTCATCGTCCGCGTCCGGACGGACGCGACAGAGGCGACGGGAGAGCCGTCGGCGTCGGACAGTTCGATCGCCACCGCGTCGTCGCCGACGGGCCGGATGCGGATGCGTACGGCCCCGGGCCCCGGAGTGTGCACGGACATGCCGCTCCAGGCGTGGGGCATGAGCACCTCGCCGGGGTCTGCGGCGCGGTCCGACGTCGCCATGCCGAGGGCGGCGTCCAACAGGACGGGGTGCAGGGCGTAGCGGTCCGCCCGGTCCCGCTCCGTGACCGGCAGTTCGGCCTCGGCGTACAACTCGTCCCCGGCGCGCCAGGCGGCGCGCAGACCCGGACGGCCCTCGACGTCCCCGGGTTCGGCACCCGTCGGCGGCCAGATCATCTGGTCGAACTCCGGCGCCGGAGCGTTCCGGGTGAGCTTTCCGGTGACGTGGCGGACCCACGGCTCGCCGGAGCTGCCCGCCGCCGGCCGGCTGAAGACGCGCACCGAGCGCCGGTCAGGGTCGTCGTCCGCACCGATCTGCACCTGGATGCGGACGGCGCCCTGTTCTGCCAGAACCAGCGGGGCGTCCACGTCCAGCTGTTCCAGGTACGGGAACCCGGCCTGCCGTCCTGCGGACAGGGCCAGCTCCACGAACGCGGCGACCGGGAGCACCGGCACGCCACCGACCGTGTGTTCCGCGATCCAGGGCAGGTCGGCCGGGGACAGTCGGCCGGTGAACAGCACGTCCTGCGCCCCGGCGGTCTCCACCACCGCGCCGAGCAGGGCGTGGCCGGAGGAGTCCAGGCCCGCCGAGGAGACGTCGACCGCGGTCGTGCCTTTGAGCCAGTAGCGCTCGCGCTGGAAGGCGTACGTGGGCAGGTCGACACGCAGGGCGCCGGGAAACAGCGCCTGCCAGTCCGGGGAGACGCCACGCGTGTGCAACTGCCCGACGGCGAGCGTGAGCGCCTGGGGTTCGGGGCGGTCGGTACGCAGAGCGGGAACGGTGACGATGTCCGCGTCGTCGAGGCAGCCCTGGGCGAGGGCGCTCAGGACACCGCCCGGGCCGACCTCCACGAACGTGGTCACGCCCAGCTCGTGCAGGGTCCGCACGCCATCGGCGAAACGGACCGCCTCACGGACGTGCCGGACCCAGTGCTCGGGGGTGTACGGCTCGGCCAGGCGGCCCGTGAGGTTGGAGACCACAGGAATCCGCGGCTCACCGAACGTCAGACCGCGGACAACCGCCGCGAACTCCTCCAACATCGGATCCATCAACGGCGAATGGAACGCGTGACTGACCTTCAACCGGGAGGTCTTACGGCCCTGAGCAGCAAACACCTCGGCAACCGCCATGACCGCGTCCTCGGCGCCGGAGACCACGACCGACTGAGGGCCGTTGATCGCCGCGATGCCGACCTCGCCGGTCAGGTACGGCAGCACCTCGTCCTCGGCCGCCTGCACCGCCACCATCGCGCCGCCGGCGGGCAACGCCTGCATCAACGCGGCACGCACCGACACCAGCCTCGCCGCATCCCCGAGCGACAACACCCCGGCCACGTGCGCGGCAGCAATCTCTCCCACGGAGTGACCGGCCACGTAATCCGGCCGGATGGCCCACGACTCCAGCAACCGGAACAGCGCCACCTCCATCGCGAACAACGCCGGCTGCGTCGAACCCGTCTGATGAAGCGTTTCCGCATCGACATCGACCGGCAAGTCCAACAGCGCGCACACCTCGTTGTAGGCCGCGGCGAACACGGGGTACGCCTCGTACAACTCGCGCCCCATGCCGATCCGCTGCGAACCCTGACCCGAGAACAGGAACCCGACCTTGCCCCGGTCGGCCCCGGCGCGCCCCGTCACCACCTGTGCCGCGGGCTCGCCCGCCGCGAGGGCGGTCAGGATCGCGCGCAGCTCTTCCCCGTCGGCGCCGACGACCGCCGCCCGGTGCTCCAGCGCCGAGCGGGTGGCCGCCAGCGAGAACCCGACGTCGGCCGGTGACGCGGCCGCGAGGTCCACGGACGACAGCAGTCGTTGTGCCTGCTCTCGCAGCGCCGCCCCATTCTTCGCGGAGAGTACCCACGGCACCACCGTGGTCCGGGCCCGCAGCAGTTCCTCGGCCACGCCCTCGCCTTCAGCCGTGTCATCGGCCGGGTCCCCCGCCTCCGGTTCGGGCGCCTGCTCGAGGATGATGTGCGCATTGGTGCCGCTGATCCCGAACGACGAGACCCCGGCCCGGCGAGGGTGGTCCGTCTCCGGCCACGCGATCGCCTCCGTCAGCAGGTCGACCGAGCCGACCGACCAGTCGACCCGCGGGGTCGGCCGGTCCACGTGGAGGGTCTTCGGCAGCACGCCGTGCTGCATCGCCAGCACCATCTTGATCACACCGGCGACACCCGCCGCGGCCTGCGTGTGACCGATGTTGGACTTCAGCGAGCCGAGCAGCAGCGGCCGTTCGCGCTCTTGTCCATAGGTCGCCAGCAGCGCCTGCGCCTCGATCGGGTCGCCGAGGCTGGTGCCCGTGCCGTGTGCTTCGACGGCGTCGACCTCCTCGGCGGACAGCCGGGCGCCGGCCAGCGCTTCGAGGATCACGCGCTGCTGCGAGGGGCCGTTCGGCGCGGTCAGGCCGTTGGACGCGCCGTCCTGGTTGACGGCGCTGCCCCGGACGACCGCGAGCACCTTGTGGCCGAGTCGGCGGGCGTCCCGCAGCCGCTCCACGAGCAGCAGGCCGGTGCCTTCGGACCAGGACGCGCCGTCCGCCGCCGCCGCGAAGGACTTGCAGCGGCCGTCGGGGGCGAGTCCGCGCTGGCGGCTGAACTCGACGAAGGCGCTCGGGCCCGCCATGACCGTCACGCCGCCGGCGAGCGCCATGGAGCACTCGCCGGTGCGTAGCGCCTGCACGGCGAGGTGCAGGGCGACGAGCGAGGACGAGCAGGCGGTGTCGACGGTGACCGCGGGGCCCTCGAAGCCGAAGGTGTAGGCGATGCGCCCGGAGGCGACGCTGCCGGAGTTGCCGGTGCTCATCAGCCCCTCGACCCCTTCGGGGAGGACGCCGGGCGTGAAGCCGTAGTCGTGGTACATCAGACCGGCGAAGACGCCGGTGCGGCTGCCCTTGAGGCCGGCGGGGTCGATGCCCGCGTGCTCGAAGGCCTCCCACGCGGCCTCCAGCAGCAGCCGCTGCTGCGGGTCCATGGCCAGCGCCTCGCGCGGCGAAATCCCGAAGAATTCGGCGTCGAAGTCCGCCGCGTCGTGCAGGAAGCCGCCCTGCCGGGTGTAGACCTTGCCGGGCTGCTCGGGGTCGGGGTCGTAGAGCGCGTCGACGTCCCAGCCGCGGTCCACGGGGAACTGCGAGATGGCGTCTTCGCCCTCGGCCAGCAGCCGCCACAGCTCCTCGGGGGAGCCGACGCCGCCGGGGAACCGGCAGCTCATACCCACAATGGCGATCGGCTCCTGGGCGCGGGCCTCCAGCTCGCGCACGCGCCGCCGGGCCTGGCGCAGGTCGGTGGTGGTCCGCTTGAGGTAGTCCCGGAGCTTGTCTTCGTTCATCATCGGTGTCGCCCGCCCCCTTTTGGCTGCGCAGTTCAGGAGATGCCGAGTTCGTCGTCGAGGAGCTCGTACAGCTCCTCGTCGCTCGCCGAGCTGAGGTCGTCTTCGTCCTCGGCTCCGCCGGCGCCTCCCGGATCGGCCGGCTCGTTCCCGTTCCAGCGGGCGAGCAGTGCCTGGAGACGCATGTTGATCTTGGTTCGGGTGATGTTGTCGATGCCGTCCGCTCCGGCACCGTCGAGGGCGGCACCGAGGCGGTCGAGCTCGTCGAAGACCGGCGCCGTCCCGGCCGTACCACCGGGGAGGTCTTTCAGCACCCGCTGCGCGAGCACCGCGGGCGTCGGGTGGTCGAAGACCAGCGTCGCGGGCAGCCGCAGGCCCGTGGCCTGGTTCATCCGGTTGCGGAGCTCCACCGCGGTCAGCGAGTCGAAGCCCAGGTCGCCGAAGGCCTGGTCGGGCTGGACGGTCTTGGCCGAGCTGTGTCCGAGGACGGCGGCGACCTCGGACCGGACGAGGTCCAGCACGGCCTCTTCGCGCTCGCTCTCGGGCAGGCCCGCGATCCGCTGCGCCAGCGGTACCGCGGCCGCCCGGTCCGTGCGCCGCAGCCGGCCGCCGACGAGCGCCCTGAGCAGCGGCGGCACCGGGGCGGTCGCGTTCCGCAGGGCGGCGAGGTCCAACCGTGCCGCCACCACCAGGGGCTCCTGCAGCGCGAGCGCGGCGTCGAGGAGTTCCAGGCCGTCCTCGTCGGACAGCGGCAGCACGCCGCCGCGGGCGAGCCGGGTCCGGTCGGCGCCGCCGAGGTCCTCGGTCATGGTGCCGGTGCGCTGCCACAGGCCCCATGGCAACGACACCGCGGGCAGACCCTGGGCCCGGCGGCGCCGGGCGAAGGCGTCCAGGAAGGCGTTGGCCGCGGCGTAGTTGGCCTGGCCGGGGGTGCCGAGCGTGCCCGCGAGCGAGGAGAAGAGGACGAACGCCGACACGTCACCGGCCAGCTCGTGCAGGTTCAACACCGCGTCGACCTTGGGGCGCAGCACCATCTCCATGCGCTCCGGCGTAAGCGAACCGATCACGCCGTCGTCGAGGACGCCGGCCGTGTGCACCACGGCCGTCACCGGCGTGCCGGACAGCACCTCGGCGAGAGCGTCCCGGTCGGCCACGTCGCAGGCGGCCCAGAGCACTTCGGCACCCGCGGCGGTCAGTTCCTCCTGGAGCTCCGCCGCACCCTCGGCGTCCGCGCCGCGCCGGCTCATCAACAGCAGGCTGCGCAACCCGTGTTCGGCGACCAGGTGCCGGGCGACGAGTCCGCCCAGGGCACCGGACGCGCCGGTCAGGAGCACCCTGCCGGTCCCGAAGTCCGGGGTGGCCCGCGGGGCGTCGGCGGCGGCCCTGGCGAGCCGGGGCAGCAGGAGCGCGTCGCCGCGCAGTGCCGCCTGCGGCTCCTCGGAGGCGACGAGCCGGGGGACGACCGTCGCCGCGACCTGCTCCACGTCGGCGTTCTGTTCGGTGTCGAGGAGGACGATGCGGTCCGGGTTCTCCGACTGTGCCGACCGGACCAGGCCCCACACGGCCGCCTGCACCGGGTCGCCCTGTGCCGACTCGTCGCCTGCGGCGACCGCGCCCCGGGTCACCAGCACCAGGCGGGCGGCCCGGTCCTCGGCCTGCCACCACTGGACCAGCCAGAGCACTTCGGCGAGGACGCTCCGGACCCGCTCGACATCGGTACCCGACCCGCCGGGGCAGGGGACGACGACGGCGTCCGTGTCCGCCTGCGCCCCGGTCTCCACCGTGGGGGCGGCGAGGAGGGCGGCGATGCCGTCGTAGGCCTGTACGACTGGTGTCCGCGCGTCAGCGGTGGCGGCGAGCGGTGCCCACTGCACGGTGAAAAGGGAGTCCCGGGAGCTCGGGCGCAGTTGCTCGACCGACACCGGGCGCAGCGTCAGCGACTCCACCGACACGACGGGACGACCCGTGCCGTCGGCGGCCTCCAGCCGTACCGCATCCCCGCCGACCTGGGAGAGCCGTACCCGCAGGCCGGCCGCTCCGGTTCCGTGCACCGTGACGCGGGACCACGCGAAGGGCAGCAGGGGCCCGTCGGCAGCCGGTACGAGGCCGCCCGCGCCCAGCGCGTGCAGCGCGGAGTCGAGCAGGGCCGGGTGCACACCGAACGCGTCCGTCTGCGCCAGGTCGGGGACGGCGAGTTCGGCGTAGACCGCGTCGTGGCCGCGCCAGGCGGCACGCAGCCCCTGAAAGAGCGGGCCGTAGCTCAGGCCGAGGTCCGCCATGCGGTCGTAGAAGCCGTCCAGGTCCACCGGCCGGGCGTCGGCCGGGGGCCAGTTGCTCAGGTCGGTGCCGGAGGGGGCTCCGCCGGCGGCGAGGACGCCGGTGGCGTTGCGGATCCACGGGCCGTCGTCCCCGGCTCGCGAGTGCACGCTCAACGGGCGGCGGCCGGAGTCGTCCTGCGCGCCCACGAGCACCTGGAGCGCGACACCGCCGTGCTCGGGCAGCACCAGCGGTGCCTGCAGGGTGAGCTCCTCGACCAGGTCGCAGCCGGTCTCGGCCGCGGCGTGGGCAGCCAGTTCCACGAAGGCCGTGCCCGGCAGCAGCACCGTGCCCAGCACCGCGTGGTCGGCCAGCCAGGGCTGGGCTTGCAGGGACAGCAGCCCGGTGAGCAGGTGGCCGCCGGCGTCCGGCAACTCCACCGCCGCGCCCAGGAACGGGTGGTCGGCGGCGTCCAGCCCGGCCGCTCGTACGTCACCGGCCGGAGCGCCGGCCTCCAGCCAGTACCGCTCGTGCTGAAACGCGTAGGTCGGGAGGTCGACGCGGCGCGCGCCCGGCAGGACGGCGTCCCAGTCGATGGCGACGCCGTGCACAAGGGCCTGGGCCAGGGCCAGCATCAGCCGGTTCCGTCCGCCGTCGCGGCGGCGCAGCGTCGGTACGACCGCGGCGTCCGCGTCGGCGGCCTCGATGGCATCCTGGATGCCCGCCAACTGGACGGGGTGCGGGCTGACTTCGACGAACACGTCGTGCCCGTCGGCCAGAGCGGCCCGGATCGCGTCGTGGAACCGCACCGTCTGCCGCATGTTGCGGTACCAGTAGCCGGAGCCCAGCTCGTCCGCGGCCAGCTTCCCGCCCGTCACCGTGGAGTAGAAGGGCACGGAGCCGGGGAGCGGGCTGATGCCGGCGAACCCCTCGCTCGCCTGCGCTTCGACGCGTTCGATCTGCGGCGAGTGCGCGGCGTAGTCGACGGCGACCCTGCGGGCCTGGATGGCATCCTGTTGGCAGTGAGCGAGGAATTCGTCGAGGGCGTCGGTGTCCCCGGAGACCACAACGGTGGCGGGCCCGTTCACGGCGGCGATGCCGAGGCGGCCGGTCCACCGGCCGACCAGTTCCCGCGCCTTCTCGTCCGGGAGCGTCACCGAGGCCATGGCGCCGCGGCCCTGGAGTTCGCGGACCGCAAGGCTGCGCCGCACCACGACGCGTGCTCCGTCCTCCAGGGAGATCGCTCCGGCGATCACCGCCGCGGAGACCTCGCCCTGGGAGTGCCCCACGACCGCGTCGGGGGTCACTCCGAAGGAGCGCCACACCTCGGCGAGGGCGACCGTCATCGCCCACAGCACGGGCTGCAGCACGTCGACCCGGTCCTGCTCGACCTCGGACGTGCCGCGCAGCACCGCGGTCAGCGACCAGTCCACGTGCGGCGCGAGGGCGCGCTCGCAGGCGTCGATCCGGTCGCGGAAGACCGGTGAGGTCTCGAGCAGTTTGGCGGCCATGCCCACCCACTGCGACCCCTGCCCGGGGAAGACGAAGACGGTCTTGCCGCCGGTGTGTGCGGTGCCGGTCACCACGCCGGGCGGCGTGGCACCGCCGGCGACACCGGCCAGCCCCTGCCGGAGCTCCTGAAGGGTCTGCCCGACCACCACGGCGCGGTGTTCGAAGGCCGCCCTGGTCGTGGCCAGCGAGTACGCCACGTCGGCCGCGAAGGCCGCCTCGCCGACGTCGTCCCTGTCGTTGTCGCCGTCGTGGTCGTCCAGGAAGGACACGAGGCCGGCGGCCTGCGCCTGCAGCGCGGCTTCGGTCCTGCCGGAGAGCACCCAGGGAACGGCCGCGCCGGAATCGGACGTCAGGGGCAGTTCCTCGGTCGTGGGGGCCTGTTCGATGATGGTGTGGGCGTTGGTGCCGCTGACGCCGAAGGACGACACGGCAGCACGGCGCGGGCGGTCCGAATCGGGCCATGCGACGGCCTCCGTCAGCAGCCGGACGTCACCGGCCGACCAGTCCACGTGCGGTGTGGGTTCGTCGACGTGCAAGGTCTGCGGGAGCACTCCGTGGCGCATGGCCATGACCATCTTGATCACACCTGCGACACCCGCGGCGGCCTGCGTGTGGCCGATGTTGGACTTCAGCGAGCCCAGCCACAGCGGCTGTCCTGCGGGCCGCTCCTGGCCGTACGTGGCGAGCAGCGCCTGCGCCTCGATCGGGTCGCCAAGCGTCGTGCCCGTACCGTGCGCCTCCACCGCGTCCACATCGGCTGGCTTGAGCCCGGCGGACGCCAGCGCCTGCCGGATCACCCGCTGCTGCGCCGGACCGTTCGGCGCGGTCAGACCGTTGGACGCACCGTCCTGGTTCACCGCACTGCCCCGCACGACCGCCAGCACACGGTGACCGTTGCGCTCCGCGTCCGACAGCCGCTCCACCAACAACAGGCCCACTCCCTCGCCCCAGCCCGTACCGTCCGCACCGGCAGCGAACGCCTTGCACCGACCGTCGGGCGACAACCCGCGCTGCCGACTGAACTCCACGAAAACCGTCGGGCCGGCCATGACCGTGACGCCGCCGGCCAGCGCCATCGTGCACTCGCCGTTGCGCAGCGACTGGACGGCCAGGTGCAGGGCGACGAGCGACGAGGAGCAGGCCGTGTCGATCGTGACGGCCGGGCCCTCCAGGCCGAAGGTGTAGGACACGCGCCCGGAGGCGACGCTGCCGGAGCCTCCGGTGGTGAGCAGTCCCTCGACGCCCTCGGGCAGTTGGCGCGGGCCCTGGCCGTAGTCGTGGTACATCAGGCCGGTGAAGACGCCGGTACGGCTGCCCCGGATGGTCGCCGGGTCGATCCCGGCGCGTTCGAACGCCTCCCAGGACGCCTCCAGCAGCAACCGCTGCTGCGGGTCCATCGCCAGGGCCTCGCGGGGGCTGATGCCGAAGAAGCCGGCGTCGAACTCGGCCGCCTCGTGCAGGAAGCCGCCGTCGCGCGCGTACGTCTTGCCGAGGCGCTCGGGGTCGGGGTCGTAGAGCCCGTCGACGTCCCAGCCGCGGTTGTCCGGGAACCGGGTGATGCCGTCCCGGCCGGAGGCCACCAGCCGCCACAGGTCCTCCGGCGAGCGGACCCCGCCCGGGAGGCGACAACTCATGCCGACGATGGCGATCGGCTCGTCGGCGGCGGTCGCGGTCTGCCGCGCCGCGGCCCTGGCCGTGACCGCGGGGGCCTCGCCGAGGAGTTCGGTGCCGATGTGCCGGGCGAGGGCGGCGGGGGTGGGGTGGTCGAAGACGAGGGTGGCGGGCAGGCGCAGGCCGGTGGCCGTGGCGAGCCGGTTGCGCAGCTCCACGGCCGTCAGCGAGTCGAAGCCGAGGTCCTGGAAGGCGTACGTGGGCTGGACGGCCCGGGACGAGGAGTGACCGAGCACGGCGGCGACCTCGCCCCGGACCAGTTCCAGGAGGGCCTCGTCGCGCTCGTCGGCGGCCAGACCGGCGAGGCGTTCGGCCAGGGATCCGGCGGCGGCGCGCTGGGCCGTGCCGCGTAGGGAGACGCGGACGAGTCCACGCAGCAGGGCCGGTACGGTTTCTGCCGCCCGGTTGCGCAAGGCGGCGGTGTCGAGGCGGACGGGCACGAGTACGGGCTCGTTGGAGGCGAGCGCCGCGTCGAACAGCCGCAGGCCGTCCTCGGTGGGCAGCGGCAGGACGCCGGAACGCGCCATCCGCGACCTGCCCGCCTCGTCGAGGGCGTCGGCCATGGCGCCCTCCTGCTCCCACAGGCCCCACGCCAGCGAGACCGTGGGCCGTCCCTGGGCGTGGCGGTGCCGGGCGAAGGCGTCGAGGAAGGCGTTGGCCGCGGCGTAGTTGCCCTGGCCGGGGTTGCCGAAGACGCCCGCTGCGGAGGAGAACAGCACGAACGTCGTGCTCGGGCCGGTGAGCTCGTCCAGGTTGAGCACGGCGTCGGCCTTGGGCGCGAGGACCGCGCCCACGCGCTCCGGGGTCAGCGCGGCGATCACGCCGTCGTCGAGCACGCCGGCGGTGTGCACAACCGAGTCGACCGGGGTGGCGGCCAGCAGCCGGGCGAGGGCGTCCCGTTCGGCGAGGTCGCAGGCGGCCCACGTCGCTTCGGCGCCGAGCGCCGCGAGTTCGGCCTTCAGGTCGGCTGCACCCGGGGCGTCCGCGCCACGGCGGCTGACGAGCAGCAGCCGGCGCACGCCGTGTCCGGTCACCAGGTGACGAGCGAGGGTTTTGCCCAGCGCGCCAGCGGCGCCGGTGAGCAGCACGGTGCCGAGGCGGGAGGCAGCGCCCTCGACGAGGGCCGAGGCAGCTTCGTCCGCGCGGCCGGTGACCGCGTCCTCCGTTGCCAGGGAGGCGGCGCGGGCCAGGCGCGGTGCGCTGACCTCCCCTTCGCGGACGACGACGTGGGGTTCGCCGGACAGCACGACGCCGGGCACGAGCGCGGCCGCCTCGTCCGGGCGGTCGGTTTCGAGCAGCACGATCCGGCCGGGGTTCTCCGCCTGGGCCGAGCGGACCAGTCCGCCCGCGGCGGCGTGCGCGAGGTCGTCACAGCGCGCCATCAGCACGAGGCGCGGCGTCCGGTCCTCGGCGAACCAGCGCTGAACCAGCCGCAGCACGTCGGTGCTGACCGCACGGACCCGCTCGGCCTCGGTCGCCCCTTCCGGGCCGTCGGGGCACGGGACCACGACCACGTCCGGCTGCGACGGCCCGTCGGCCTCAGCCAGAGCGGCGAGGTCCGGGACGTACGCCACCGCCGTCCCGTCCGCGTCGTCGGAGGGCAGGGTCAGCGGCGCCCGCTCGACGGTGAACATCGCGTCACCGGAGCGCTTGCGCAGCCGCTCGGCCGACACCGCGCGCAGTGTCAGCGACTCGACGGACGCCACCGGCTCGCCCGCGCCGTCGGCCACCAGCAGGGACACCGCGTCCGTACCGGCCGGTGCCAGCCTGACCCGTAGGGTGGACGCGCCCGTGGCGCGCACGGACACGCGGGACCAGGCGAACGGCAGGAGCGGCCCGTCCGCCTCGGCAACGAGGGAGCCGTCCGCACCGCCCGCGCCGATCGCGTGCAGTGCCGCGTCGAGCAGAGCCGGGTGCAGGAGGAAGGAACCGGTGTCCGTGCCGTCGGGGAGGGCGACTTCCGCGAAGACGTCCTCGCCCGTGCGCCAGGCGCTCCGCAGTCCACGGAACGCCGGTCCGTAGGCCAGGCCGAGGGCGGCCAGCCGGTCGTAGAAGCCGTCGAGGTCGACCGGCTCGGAGCCCGTCGGCGGCCACGCCGTGAGCGTCCGGTCGGCGGCCGCGGCGCCGGCCTCTTCGCTCCCTTCGGTGACGAAGCCGGTCGCGTGGCGGACCCACGGCAGGTCGGAGTCGTCCTCGGGGCGCGAGTGCACGGTCAGCGGCCTGCGGCCGGTGCCGTCGACCGCGCCGACCCACACCTGAACCGCGACGCCGCCCTGCTCGGGCACCACCAGGGGCGCTTCGAGGGTGAGGTCCTCCAGTAATGCGCAGCCGGCTTCGTCGGCGGCGCGCACGGCCAGTTCGACGAACGCGGTGCCCGGCAGCAGCGCGGTTCCGAGCACGGCGTGGTCGCTCAGCCACGGGTGCGTGCGCAGGGACAGCCGGCCGGTCAGCAGCCGCTCGTCGCCGCCGGCCAGGGATACGGCGGCGCCCAGCAGCGGGTGGTCGGCCGAGCCAAGGCCGGCGGCGCGGACGCCACCGGGAGCGGCTGGTGAGGCGTCGAGCCAGTAGCGCTCGTACTGGAAGGCGTAGGTGGGCAGGTCGACGCGGCGGGCGCCGGGGAAGAAGGCGTGCCAGTCCGGGGAGACGCCGTGCGCGTGCAGTTCGGAGACGGCGGCGACGAGTGCGACCCGCTCGGGACGGTCGGCGCGCAGGGCGGGCACGGTGACCACGTCGTCGTCCAGGCAGCCCTCGGCGAGGGCGCTCAGCACGCCCCCCGGACCGATCTCGACGAACGTGGTCACACCCAGGTCGTTCAGAGTCCGGACGCCGTCCGCGAAGCGGACCGCTTCGCGGACGTGCCGGACCCAGTACTGGGGGGTGTAGGGCTCGGCCAGGCGGCCGGTGAGGTTGGAGACCACCGGGATCTGCGGCCGGTGGAACGTCAGACTGCGGACGACCTCCGCGAACTCCTCCAGGATGGGGTCCATCAGCGGCGAGTGGAACGCGTGGCTGACCTTCAGCCGGGAGGACTTGCGGCCCTGCTGCCGGAAGGCCTCCGCGATCGCGGTGACCGCGTCCTCGGCTCCGGACACCACGACGGACCGCGGCCCGTTGATCGCCGCGATGCCGACGGCGTCGGTGAGGTGCGGCAGCACCTCGTCCTCGGTCGCCTGGACAGCGACCATCGCCCCGCCGGCGGGCAGGGCCTGCATGAGGCGGGCGCGGGCGGACACCAGCTTCGCGGCGTCGTCGAGCGACAGCACCCCGGCCACATGTGCGGCGGCCAGCTCTCCGACGGAGTGACCGGCCACATAGTCCGCCCGGATCCCCCACGATTCCAGGAGCCGGAACAGCGCCACCTCGACCGCGAAAAGTGCGGGCTGGGCGGCACCGGTGCGGTGCAGTTCTTCCGAGTCGACGTCGACCACGGCGTCCAGCTGCGCGCAGACCTCGTCGTACGCGGCGGCGAACGCCGGGTAGGACGCGTACAACTCACGCCCCATGCCCAGGCGTTGCGAACCCTGACCGGAGAAGAGGAAGCCGACGCGACCACCGGTGCCGGAGAGACCGCGCGCGACGCCCCGGGCCGGGGAGCCGGAGGCCACGGCCCGCAGCCCCTCGGCGAGTTCCGCCGGCGTCTCACCCTGGAGCACCGCGCGGTGCTCCAGGGCCGTGCGCGTCGTGGCGAGCGAGAACGCCACGTCGAGCGGGGGGACTTCGGCGTCCGTGCGGGACAGCAGGCGTTCGGCCTGTGCGCGCAGGGCCTCCTCGGTCCTGCCGGAGATCACCCACGGCACCGGTCCGCCCGCGGCCGGGCGCGCCGCCTCCGAGGCGACGGGCTCGGCGCTCTCCGCGCCTTCCTCCGGCCCTTCCGGGGCCCCGGTGTCCTGTGCGAACGCTTCGGCCGACGGGGCTTCCTCGATGATCGTGTGCGCGTTGGTGCCGCTGATCCCGAAGGAGGAGATACCGGCCCGGCGCGGCTGGTCCGACGCCGACCAGGGCGTGCGCTCGGTGAGCAGCCGTACGGCACCCGCCGTCCAGTCGACGTGCACGGACGGCGCGTCGACGTGCAGCGTGCGCGGCAGTTCGCCGTGGCGCATGGCCATGACCATCTTGATGATGCCCGCCACGCCGGCTGCGGCCTGGGTGTGGCCGATGTTGGACTTGATCGAGCCCAGCCACAGCGGCTTGTCGTCGGGACGGCCCTGCCCGTACGTCGCGAGCAGCGCCTGCGCCTCGATCGGGTCGCCCAGCCGGGTGCCCGTGCCGTGCGCCTCCACCGCGTCGACCTGTGCGGTGGTCAGCTGGGCGGCGGCCAGGGCCTGGCGGATCACCCGCTGCTGGGAGGGGCCGTTGGGGGCGGTCAGGCCGTTGGACGCGCCGTCCTGGTTGACGGCGGAGCCCCGGACGACCGCAAGGACCTCGTGCCCGTTGCGGCGGGCGTCCGAGAGGCGCTCCACGAGCAGCAGGCCGGCGCCCTCGCCCCAGCCGGTGCCGTCGGCACCGGCCGCGAACGGCTTGCAGCGGCCGTCGGGTGCCAGTCCGCGCTGGCGGCTGAAGCCGACGAAGGTGGCGGGGCCGACCATCGCGGTGACACCGCCCGCCACGGCCAGCGAGCACTCGCCGTTGCGCAGCGACTGGACGGCCAGGTGCAGGGCCACCAGGGACGACGAGCAGGCCGTGTCGACCGTGACGGCCGGGCCTTCGAGGCCGAAGGTGTAGGCCACGCGGCCGGAGGCGACGCTGCCCGAGGTGCCCGTCCCCAGGTAACCCTCCAGGTCCTGCGGGGAGTTCTGGAGGGCGGCGAGGAACTCGTGGTTCATCACGCCGGCGAACACGCCGGTCCTGCTCCCCGCCAGCGAGGCGGCATCGATTCCGGCCCGCTCGAAGAGCTCCCACGACGTCTCCAGCAGCAGCCGTTGCTGGGGGTCCATCGCGAGCGCCTCGCGGGGCGAGATCCCGAAGAGGCCGGCGTCGAACCGCGCGAGGTCGCGCAGGAACGCGCCCTCGCGGGCGTAGCTGGTCCCGCGGGACTCCGGGTCCGGGTCGTAGAGGGCGTCCAGGTCCCAGCCGCGGTCGGCGGGGAACTCCGAGACGGCGTCGCGGCCGCCTGCGACCAACTCCCACAGATCCTCGGGCGAGTCGACCCCTCCCGGGTAGCGGCAGCTCATCCCGATGATGGCCACCGGCTCCCCGGCGGCGTCCTCGTAGTCACGAAGGCGCCGCCGGGTCTCCTGGAGATCTGCGGTGACTCGCTTCAGGAAATGGCGGAGCTTGTCCTCGTTCGCCACCGAAATCGTCCCTCACCCCTGTGAAGACTTATGGGAATTCGGCAAGAGGTCACCGGGACGCGCCGGAGCGGTCAGGAAATCCCGAATTCCTTGCCGAGCAGATCGAATACTTCGTCGTCCGTGGCCGATTCCAGATCGCTGCCGCCCGTACCAGGGCCTTCCTGGGCCGGCGCCTTGCCGAATTCACCGGCAATCGCCAACAAACCCTGGAGCTTTGACAGGATCCGGTCGCGAGCTTCACTCGCTGCCAACGTCGTGACCAATTCTTGTTCGACCCTGTCCAGATCGGCAAGTAGGGAATCCACTAGGGCCGGTTCGGCCGCCCCCGCCGCCGCCATGAACACATGACGGGCCAGGAGAGCGGGTGTCGGATGGTCGAAGACCAGCGTCGCGGGGAGCCGCAGCCCGGTGGCCTTGTTCAGCCGGTTGCGCAGTTCGACGGCCGTAAGGGAGTCGAAGCCCAGGTCCTGGAAGGCGTGTTCCGGCCGGACCGTACGATCCGACGCGTGCCCCAGGCCCGCGGCCACCTCGGCCCGGACCAGGTCCAGCACGGTCTTCTCCCGCTCGGCCTCAGGCATCTCCTCCAGGCGCTCGGCCAGCGAGGACGCGGAGGGAGCGGCGGCGGCCCGCGCGGTCCTCCGGGCGGCCGCGGCCGGCACGAGGGCGCGCAGCACCGGCGGTGCCTCACCGGCACGCAGCGCGCCGGTGTCGATGCGGACCGGGGCGAGTACCGCCTCGTCCGAAGCCAGTGCCGCGTCGAACAGCCGCAGCCCCTCCTCGGGCGGCAGCGGCAGCACGCCGCTGCGCGCCATCCGCGCCCGGTCGGCCTCGACGAGGCCGTCCGTCATCGCACCGGACTGTTCCCACACACCCCATGCCAGCGATATCGCGGGCAGCCCCTCACGGCGCCGGTGCGCCGAGAAGGCGTCAAGGAAGGAATTCGCCGCGGCGTAGCTCGCCTGACCGGCGCTGCCGACCATGCCGGCGACGGACGAGAACACCACAAAGGCGGCCAGGCCCATGTCCCGGGTGCACTCGTGCAGGTTCAGCACGGCGTCCACCTTGGGGCGGAAGACCTCCCTCATCCTCTCCGGTGTGAGCGAGGCGACGATCCCGTCGCCGAGAACACCCGCGGTGTGCACGACGGCCGACAGCGATTGCTCCCCGAGCCCGTTCAGCATTCCGGAGACGGCCTCCCTGTCCGCGACGTCGCAGGCCGCCCAGCGCACCTCGGCGCCCCACGCGGCCAGTTCGGCCTCCAGCTCGACCGCGCCAGGGGCCTCCGCGCCGCGCCGGCTGAGCAGCAGCAGGCTGCGTACGCCGTGCTCGGCGACCAGGTGCCGGGCGACGAGCCCGCCCAGCGCACCGGACGCACCGGTCAGCAGGACGGGGCCGACGCCGAAGTCCGGCGTGCCGGTGGCGGTCCCCGTGGCGCTCCGGGTGGCCTTCACCAGGCGCGGTACGAACACCTCCCCGTCGCGGACCGCGAACTGCGGCTCACCGGAAGCGAGCGCGGCAGGCAGCACACGGACCGCCTCATCGGTCTCCTCGGCCTCCACCAGCACGATCCGGTCCGGGTTCTCCGACTGAGCAGACCGCACGAGCCCCCACACCGCAGCATGAGCCAGATCGCCCGGACGCGTCACCAACGCCAGACGCCCCGCACGCTCCTCCGCCAACCACCACTGCACCAGCGCCAGAACCTCACTCGTGGTGCTGTGCACGCGGTCGGCGGTCTCCCTACCGGAACCCGCCGGGCACGGAACGACAGTGACCACCGCGACATCGGGAAGGGCCGGCTCGGTCGACAGCGCGGCCAGGTCCGCGTAGCTCCGTACGTCGAGGCCGGCGGCGGCGTCAGTCTCCGTGAGGACCGCGGGCTGCCATGCGAGGCCGAACAGCGAGTCGTCGGCACGCCTGCCGGAGCCGCCCGCCGCGAGCAGTTGCTCGCGCGACACCGGCCGCAGCGACAGTGAGCCGACCGTGGCCACCAGACCACCCGAGGCGTCGGCCACGGTCAGCGACACCGCGTCCGTACCCGTGCGAGAGAGCTTGACCCGCAGCGCCGTCGCCCCCGCGGCCCGCACACCCACTTCGGACCAGGCGAAGGGCAGCAGCGGCCCGTCGAGGACGGGGACGAGCCCGCCCGCGCCGACTGCGTGGAGCGCCGCGTCCAGCAGCGCCGGATGCACGGCGAACGCGCCCGCCTCCGTGCCCTCGGGGAGGGCGACCTCCGCGAGGACGTCGTCCCCGCTGCGCCACACCGACCGCAGGCCGCGGAAGACCGGGCCGTAGCCCAGGCCGAGTCCGTCCAGGCCCTCGTAGAACCCGGTCAGGTCGACGGCCTCCGCACCCGCCGGCGGCCACGCGCCGAGGTCCGCGCCGTGCGGCGGCTCGGGCAGCGCGTCCGTCAGGCGGCCGACCGCGTGCCGCACCCACGGCGCGTCGTCCGGGGCGTCCTCACGTCGCGAGTGCACGCTCAGCGCGCACCTGCCCGGCTCCTCCTCGGCCTCGACCCACACCTGCACGGCCACACCACCGCGCTCCGGGACGATCAGCGGTGCTTCCAGCGTCAGGTCCTCGACCTGTGCACAACCGGCCTCCTCGCCCGCGCGCACCGCCAGTTCCACGAGCGCGGTACCCGGCAGCAGCACGCTGTCCATGACCGTGTGGTCGGCGAGCCAGGGATGCGTCCTGAGTGAGAGCCGCCCTGTGACCAGGAACCCGCCGGCGCCGGGGAGCGCGACCGCCGCACCGGCCAACGGGTGCTCCGCCGCCCCCAGTCCGAGCCCGGTGGCAGCCGCTGTGCCGGTGTACTCCTCGGGCGCTTCCAGCCAGAGGCGCTCGTACTGGAAGGGGTAGGTCGGCAGGTCGACGCGCCGGGCGCCCGGAAAGAGCGCCCGCCAGTCGGGGGAGACGCCATGGGCGTGCAGCTCGGCGAGCGCGGTGACGACGGCCTGCGGCTCGGGGCGGTCGGTCCGTACGGCGGGGACGGTGACGATGTCGCCGTCGAGGCAGCCCTGGGCGAGGGCGCTGAGGACGCCGCCGGGGCCGATCTCGACGAACGTGGTCACGCCCAGCTCGTGCAGGGTGTGCAGGCCGTCGGCGAAGCGGACCGCCTCGCGGACGTGCCGGACCCAGTACTCGGGGGTGTACGGCTCGGCCAGCCGGCCGGTGAGGTTCGACACGACGGGAAGCCGCGGCTCGTTGAAGGACAGACCGCTGACGGCCTCGGCGAACTCCTCCAGCATCGGATCCATCAGCGGCGAGTGGAAGGCGTGACTGACCTTCAACCGGGACGTCTTACGGCCCCGCTCCCGGAAGGCCTCGCCGATGGCGACGACCACGTCCTCGGCACCGGAGACCACGACGGACTGCGGGCCGTTGACCGCCGCGATACCGACGCCGTCGGTGAGATGTGGCAGCACCTCGTCCTCGGTCGCCTGGACGGCGACCATCGCCCCGTCGGCGGGCAGGGCCTGCATCAGTGCGGCACGCGCCGACACCAGCTTCGCCGCGTCCTCGAGCGACAGCACCCCCGCCACGTGCGCGGCCGCGATCTCACCGACCGAGTGACCGGCCACGTAGTCCGGCCGGATGCCCCACGATTCGAGAAGCCGGAACAGGGCGACCTCGACGGCGAAGAGCGCGGGCTGCGTCGTACCCGTCTGGTTGAGCTCCTCGGAGTCGACGTCGACGGGCGCGTCCACAAGCGCGCACACCTCGTCGTACGCCGCAGCGAACACCGGGAAAGCATCGTAGAGTTCGCGCCCCATGCCGATCCTCTGCGAGCCCTGACCCGAGAACAAGAACCCTGACTTGCCGCCGGCGCCCGGTTCACCCAGGACGACCCGCGTGGACGGGGACCCCGCGGCCAGCGCGCGGAGCCCTTCCAGGAGTTCGTCCCGGCTCTCCCCCACCACGGCGGCCCGATGCTCCATGGCCGAGCGTGTGGTGGCGAGCGAGAAGCCGATGTCGGCCGGCGGCAGGTCCATCTCCGGGACCAGGGACAGCAGGCGCTCCGCCTGTGCCCGCAGCGCCGCCTCCGTCCTGCCCGACAGCACCCACGGCACGGCCTTGCCGGAGTCGGGCACGGGCGGCAGCTCCGCGGTGTCGGGAGCCTGTTCGACGATCACGTGGGCGTTGGTGCCGCTGATGCCGAAGGATGACACGGCGGCCCGGCGCGGGTGATCGGTCTCCGGCCACTCCATGGCCTCGGTCAGCAGCCGGACATCACCGGCCGACCAGTCCACGTGCGGCGTCGGCTCGTCGACGTGCAGGGTCCGCGGCAGCGCACCGTGCCGCATCGCCATGACCATCTTGATCACACCACCGACACCGGCCGCGGCCTGGGCGTGGCCGATGTTCGACTTCAGGGAGCCCAGCCACAACGGCCGGTCCCCAGGCCGCTCCTGACCATATGTAGCGATCAGCGCCTGCGCCTCGATCGGGTCACCCAGCTTCGTCCCCGTACCGTGCGCCTCCACCGCGTCGACCTGCTCCGAGGACACACCGGCGTTGGCCAGCGCCTGCCGGATCACCCGCTGCTGCGAGGGCCCGTTCGGGGCCGTCAGACCGTTCGACGCGCCGTCCTGGTTCACCGCCGTGCCGCGGACCACCGCCAGCACCGTGTGCCCGTTGCGCCGGGCGTCGGACAGCCGCTCCACCAGCAGCATGCCCGCGCCCTCGGCCCAACCCGTACCATCCGCGCCGGCCGCGAACGCCTTGCACCGGCCGTCCGCCGACAAGCCGCGCTGACGGCTGAACTCCACGAACGTCGAGGGAGTCGCCATGACGGTGACACCGCCGACCAGCGCCATCGAGCACTCGCCACTGCGCAGCGCCTGGGTCGCCAGGTGCAGCGCCACCAGCGACGACGAGCACGCCGTGTCGACCGTGACCGCCGGGCCCTCGAGCCCGAACGTGTACGAGACCCGGCCGGAGGCGATGCTGCCCGCGCTGCCACTGCCCAGGTAGGCGTCCATGCCCTCCGGAGCCGTTTTCACGCGCCCGCCGTAGTCGTGGTACATCACGCCGGCGAAGACACCGGTCCTGCTGCCCCGCACCGTCGCCGGGTCGATCCCGGCCCGCTCGAACGCCTCCCACGACGTCTCCAACAGCAACCGCTGCTGCGGGTCCATCGCCAACGCCTCACGCGGCGAGATCCCGAAGAAGGCCGGGTCGAACTCGGCAGCCTCGTGGAGGAAGCCGCCGTGGCGCACGTAGGACTTGCCGGAGCGGTCGGGGTCCGGGTCGTAGAGGTTCTCGACGTCCCAGCCGCGGTCCTCGGGGAAGCCCGAGATCGCGTCGCCGCCGGATGCGACGAGGCGCCACAGGTCTTCGGGTGACCGCACGTCACCGGGGAACCGGCAGGCCATGCCCACGATCGCGATCGCCTCGTCCGTCCCGGTCACCGCGGCGATCGCGGCCTCGGCCTGCTCCTGGACGCCCAGCGTCTCGGCCAGCAGGAAGCGGGAGAGCGCGACAGGCGTGGGATGGTCGAAGACCATGGTCACGGGGAGCCGCAGCCCGGTCGCCGCGTTCAGCCGGTTGCGGAGTTCCACCGAGGTGAGCGAGTCGAAACCGGCGTCCTGGAACGCGTGTTCCGGCTGGACGGCCTGGGCCGAGGCGTGGCCGAGTACGGCGGCGACCTCGGCGCGCACCAGGTCCAGCACCACCTGCTCGCGCTCGGCCTGCGGCAGCCCGGCCAGCCGCTGACCCAGCGATCCCTTCGGCGCGGTCTGCGCCATGCGTCGCGCGGTGCCCCGTACGGTACCGCGCAGCCCTCGCAGGACCGGCGGCACCGTGCCCTGCAGCCCGCCCAGGTCCAGCCGCAGCGGGGCGACGACGGCCCGATCCAGGGCCAGTGCCGCGTCGAACAGCCGCAGTCCTTCGTCGACGGCTATCGGGGCCAGGCCCACCCGCTTGAGCCGGGCGAGGTCCGCCTGGTCGAGCCGGTCGGCCATGCCGCTGCCCTGCTCCCACAGGCCCCACGCCAGCGACGTGGCGGGGAGCCCCCGGGCGCGCCGGGCTTCGGCGAAGGCGTCGAGGAAGGCGTTCGCCGCCGCGTAATTGCCCTGTCCCGCGCTGCCCAGGATTCCGGACACCGAGGAGAAGACGACGAACGCCGACAGGTCGCTCGTCAGTTCATGGAGGTTGAGCACGGCGTCCGTCTTCGGGCGCAGCACCTTCTCCATGCGCTCCGGGGTGAGCGCGGCGATCACGCCGTCGTCGAGGACGCCGGCCGCGTGCACCACGGCCGTCACCGGCGTGCCGGCCAGCACCTCGGCGAGAGCGTCCCGGTCGGCCGCGTCGCAAGCCGCCCAGCGCACCTCGGCGCCCCACGCGGCCAGTTCGGCCTCCAGCTCGACCGCGCCAGGGGCCTCCGCGCCGCGCCGGCTGAGCAGCAGCAGGCTGCGTACGCCGTGCTCGGCGACCAGGTGCCGGGCGACGAGCCCGCCCAGCGCACCGGACGCACCGGTCAGCAGGACGGGGCCGACGCCGAAGTCCGGCGTGCCGGTGGCGGTCCCCGTGGCGCTCCGGGTGGCCTTCACCAGGCGCGGTACGAACACCTCCCCGTCGCGGACCGCGAACTGCGGCTCACCGGAAGCGAGCGCGGCAGGCAGCACACGGACCGCCTCATCGGTCTCCTCGGCCTCCACCAGCACGATCCGGTCCGGGTTCTCCGACTGAGCAGACCGCACGAGCCCCCACACCGCAGCATGAGCCAGATCGCCCGGACGCGTCACCAACGCCAGACGCCCCGCACGCTCCTCCGCCAACCACCACTGCACCAGCGCCAGAACCTCACTCGTGGTGCTGTGCACGCGGTCGGCGGTCTCCCTACCGGAACCCGCCGGGCACGGAACGACCACGACGTCCGGTGTCCCTTCCGACTCCCGCAGTGCGTCGAAGTCCGCGACGGTCTCGATCATCAGCGCGTCGGTGGCGGAGGGCAGAGTGAACCGCGTCCACTCCAGCCCGAACAGCTGATCGCCGCCAACAGCACCGGGCAATTGCTCCGCCGAAGCGGCCCGCAACGACAGCGACTCGACCGAGGCCACCGGGTCACCGGCGCCATCGGCCACGGCCAGCGTCACCGAACCGGTGGCCGTCCGCGACAGCTTCACCCGCACCATCGCCGCACCGGCCGCCTGCACGACGACGCCGGACCACGCGAACGGCAGGGCCGGGCTGTCGTCCAGCGACACCAGCCCACCGGCGGCCAGTGCGTGCAGGGCGGCGTCCAGCAGCGCCGGGTGCAGGGCGAACGCCGCCGCCTCGGCAGCCGACTCGTCCGGCAGCTCGACCTCGGCGAAGACGTCGTCCCCGTCGCGCCACACCGAGCGCAGGCCCTGGAAGACCGGACCGTAGTCCAGGCCCGCAGCAGCCATGCCTTCGTAGAACGCCGTCAGGTCGACGGCCTCCGCACCCGCCGGTGGCCACGCGCCGAGCTTCGCGGCGGACGGTGCCTCTGCCGAGGACAGCACACCCGTCGCGTGCCGCAGCCACGAACGGTCGTCGACGCGCGAGTGCACGCTCAGCTGCCGCCGGCCTGACTCGTCCTCCGGGCCGACAGCCACCTGAAGGGTGACGCCACCGCGCTCGGGCACGACCAGGGGAAGCTCAAGGGTGAGGTCTTCGATCCATCCGCATCCCGTCTCGTCGCCCGCCCGGATCGCCAGCTCGACGAACGCGGTGCCGGGCAGCAGAACAATCCCGTTCACGGCGTGGTCGGCAAGCCAAGGGTGGGTTCCGAGGGAGAGCAGCCCAGTGAGCACGGCCCCGTCGCTGTCGGCCGTCGCAATCGCGGCACCGAGCAGCGGATGGTCCGCAGCCCCCAGACCGGCGGCCCGGACGTCACCGGACGCCTGAGGCGCATCGAGCCAGTAGCGCTCGCGCTGGAAGGCGTACGTGGGCAGGTCGACGCGGCGGGCGCCCGGGAAGAGCGCCTGCCATTCGGGCGAGATGCCGTGGGTGTGCAGTTGCCCCACGGCGGTGACGAGGGCGTACGGCTCGGGGCGGTCGGCGCGCAGGGCGGGAACGGTGACGATGTGTGTGCCGTCGTCGAGGCAGCCCTGTACGAGGGCGCTGAGGACACCACCCGGGCCGATCTCGACGAACATGGTCACGCCCAGCTCGTGCAGGGTGTGCAGGCCGTCGGCGAAGCGGACCGCCTCGCGGACGTGCCGGACCCAGTACTCGGGGATGTACACCTCGGCCAACCGGCCGGTGAGATTCGAGACCACCGGGATCCGCGGCTCACTGAACGTCAGACCGCGGACGACCTCGGCGAACTCCTCCAGCATCGGGTCCATCAGCGGCGAGTGGAAGGCGTGACTGACCTTCAACCGGGACGTCTTGCGGCCCTGCTGCGCGAAGACCTCGGCGATGTCGAGAACGGCATCCTCGGAGCCAGAAAGCACGACGGACCGAGGCCCGTTGATCGCCGCGAGGCCGACGCCGTGGGTGAGGTGCGGCAGCACTTCCGCCTCGGTGGCCTGGATCGCGACCATCGCACCACCCGCGGGCAGGGCCTGCATCAGCGCGGCACGCGCCGACACCAGCTTCGCCGCGTCCTCGAGCGACAGCACCCCGGCCACGTGCGCGGCCGCGATCTCACCGACCGAGTGACCGGCCACGTAGTCCGGCCGGATGCCCCACGATTCGAGAAGCCGGAACAGGGCGACCTCGACAGCGAACAACGCCGGCTGCGTCGAACCCGTCTGATGAAGAGTTTCCGCATCAACGTCGACCGTGGCGTCCAAAAGCGCGCACACCTCGTCGTACGCCGCAGCGAAGACGGGGTACGCCGCGTACAGCTCACGCCCCATGCCGATCCGCTGCGAACCCTGACCCGAGAACAAGAACCCGACCCTGCCCCCGACGGCACCGCCCACCGGAGCAGCGCCGGAAACAATCCCCTCCAGCCCCTGGCGGAACTCCCCAAGCTCCTCCCCCACGACCGCCGCACGGCACTCCAGCACCGCACGCGACGTCGCCAGCGAGTACGCCACGTCCTCCGGCCGAACCCCGGCACCCCCGACGCCCTCAGCGTCCAGGAAGGACAACAACCGGCCCGCCTGCTCCCGCAGCGCCGCATCGCTCTTCGCCGACAGCACCCACGGGACCGGTCCTGCAACGGCCGTCCCACGGGCGGTCACTTCGCTCGTCGCGGCCTGCTCGACGATGACGTGCGCGTTGGTGCCGCTCACACCGAAGGAGGACACCGCGGCCCGGCGCGGCCCGTCGCTCGCAGGCCACTCCACGGCCTCGGTCAGCAGCTGCACCGCGCCCGCCGACCAGTCCACGTGCGGGGTCGGCTCGTCCACATGCAGGGTCTGCGGCAGCACGCCGTGCTGCATCGCCATGACCATCTTGATCACACCACCGACACCCGCAGCCGCCTGCGAATGCCCGATGTTCGACTTCAGCGAACCCAGCCACAACGGCCGGTCCTCCGACCGCTCCTGCCCGTACGTGGCGATCAGCGCCTGCGCCTCGATCGGATCACCCAGCCTCGTACCCGTACCGTGCGCCTCCACCGCATCGACCTCATCCGAAGACAGGCCCGCGTTCGCCAGCGCCTGCCGGATCACCCGCTGCTGCGAGGGCCCGTTCGGAGCCGTCAAACCGTTCGACGCACCGTCCTGGTTCACCGCCGTACCGCGGACCACCGCCAGCACTTTGTGCCCGTTCCGACGAGCGTCGGACAACCGCTCCACCAACAGCATGCCCACGCCCTCGGCCCAGCCCGTACCGTCCGCCCCGGCGCCGAACGCCTTGCACCGGCCGTCCGCCGACAGGCCGCGCTGACGGCTGAACTCCACGAACACGGACGGGCCTGCCATCACCGTGACGCCGCCGACGAGGGCCATCGAGCACTCGCCGCTCCGCAGCGCCTGCGCAGCGAGGTGGAGGGCTACGAGCGAGGACGAGCACGCCGTGTCGACGGTGACCGCCGGCCCCTCGAGCCCGAACGTGTACGAGACCCGGCCGGAGGCGATGCTGCCCGCACTGCCGTTTACGAGGTAGCCCTCCAGCCCTGGGGGCGAGGTGTGCACCCGCCCGCCGTAGTCGTGGTACATCACGCCGGCGAAGACACCGGTCCTGCTGCCCCGCACCGTCGCCGGGTCGATCCCGGCCCGCTCGAACGCCTCCCACGACGTCTCCAGCAGCAACCGCTGCTGCGGGTCCATCGCCAGCGCCTCACGCGGCGAGATCCCGAAGAACTCGGCGTCGAAGTCCGCCGCGTCGTGCAGGAAGCCGCCCTCTCGGGTGTAGCTGGTGCCCCACTGGTCGGGATTCGGGTCGTAGAGCTGCTCCACGTCCCAGCCGCGGCCCTCGGGGAAGCCCGACACGGCGTCGCGGCCGGAGAACACCAGCTGCCACAGGTCTTCGGGTGACTGCACGCCACCGGGGTAGCGGCAGGCCATGCCCACGATCGCGATGGGCTCGTCCGCCGTTCCGGTGGCCGTGGAGAGGGTCGTCGGCACGGCTGTCGCCGCCTCGCCGCCTGCGGCTTCGCCGGTGAGGAAGTGGGCGAGGGTAAGCGGGTTCGGGTAGTCGAAGATCAGGGTGGCGGGCAGGCGCATGCCGACGGCCGAGTTGAGCCGGTTGCGCAGTTCGACGGCGGTCAGCGAGTCGAACCCGATGTCCTTGAACGAGTCGTCCGCGCCGACCGACTGTGCTCCGGCGTGCCCGAGCACGGCGGCGACCTCGGTACGCACCAGGTCCAGCACCACCTGCTCGCGCTCGGCCTCCGCCAGCCCGGCCAGCCGCTGACCCAGCGATCCCTTCGGCGCGGTCTGCGCCGTACGTCGCGCGGTGCCCCGTACGGTACCGCGGAGCCCTCGCAGGACCGGCGGCACCGTGCCCTGCAGCCCGCCCAGGTCCAGCCGCAGCGGGGCGACGACGGCCCGATCCAGGGCCAGTGCCGCGTCGAACAGCCGCAGGCCGTCCGACGACGGGATCGCGGCGAGGCCCATGCGCTGGATGCGGGTGAGATCGGTGTGGTCGAGGCTGCCGGTCATGGCGCTCTCGCTGTCCTGCGCCCACAGGCCCCAGGCCAGCGACGTGGCCCGCTGGCCCGCGGCACGGCGGTGCTCGGCGAGGGCGTCGAGGAAGGTGTTGGCAGCGGCGTAGTTCGCCTGGCCCGGCGTGCCGAGAGTGCCCGCCACCGAGGAGAACAGCACGAACGCGGACAGGTCGCCGGACAGCTCGCCCGCCAGGTCGTGCAGGTTCAGCGCCGCGTCCACCTTCGGGCGGAACACGGCGTCCAGCCGCTCGGGGGTCAGCGAGCCGATGATTCCGTCGTCCAGTACGCCGGCGGTGTGGATGATCGCGGACAGGCTCTGCCCGGGCCCGGCCAGGAGTGCACGGACGGCGGCGCGGTCGGCCACATCACACGCGGCCCAGGTGACGTCGGCGCCCTGCGCGGTCAAGTCGGCGGTGAGCTCGGCCGCGCCGGGTGCGTCGCCGCCGCGGCGGCTGACGAGCAGCAGACTACGGACGCCGTGTTCGGCGACCAGATGCCGGGCGAACAACCCGCCCAGGCCGCCCGACGCACCGGTCAGCAGGACGGTGCCGGAGCCGAGGCCGGGAAGTTCCGGCTCCGCGTCCGGCACGGCGACTCGAACCAGCCTGGGCACCCGGACCTCGTCGTCCGCGTGCACCGCGGCCTGCGGCTCACCCGACGCGATCAGGCCGGGCAGCACCCGGGCAAGATCGGCGTCATCAACACCGCTGCCGGCCCCGGCATGGGCATCGCTGGAGGTCTCGACCAGCACGATGCGGTCGGGGTTCTCGGTCTGCGCCGAGCGCACCAGTCCGCAGACCGCCGACTGGGCGAGGTCTCCCCCACGCGTCACCAGCACCAGGCGCCCCGGGCGTTCCTCGGCCAGCCACCACTGCACCAACTCCAGCACGGCATGGGTGACCTCACGGACCCGGGTGGCCAGGTCCGCGCCGGTCCCGGTCGGGCAGGGCACGACCACGGCATCGGCGGCGGCTGCGGCATCGGCTTCGGTGTCCGCCGGCGGGTCAGTGGCCCGAAGAGCGGCGAGATCCTCGTACGTCTCGATCCTCATGCCGTCCGGCGCGGACGGCAGGCTGACCGGCGTCCACTTTAGGCCGAAGACCGCGTCGTCGCTGCCGGAACCGGCGCGCAACTGGTCGGCGGGCACCGGGCGCAGCGTCAACGAGTCGACCTCCGCGACCGGCCCACCGGTGCCATCGGCCAGCACCAGCGACACCGTAGAGGTGCCGGTACCGGCGCGCGATACCTTCACCCGCAGGTCGGAGGCTCCGGCAGCCGCCAGGCGCACGCCGCTCCAGGCGAACGGCAACAGCCCGTTTCCCGTCCCGGCCTCGGGCTCGACCGCGCCCAGCCAGACGGTGTGCAGGGCGGCGTCGAACAGGGCGGGATGCAGGCCGTACGCGCCCGCGTCCGTCCGCTCCGCGCCGGGCAGCTCCACTTCGGCGAAGAAGTCGTCCCCGCTCCGCCACGCGGCGCGCAGCCCCTGGAAGACGGGGCCGTAGTCGAGCGCCATGCCGGCGAGGCGGTCGTAGAACCCGTCGACGTCGACCGGCTCCGCACCCACGGGCGGCCACGCGGTGAGCGAGCCGTCCACGGGCCCTCCTGTGGCGACGGTCAGCACGCCGGAGGCGTGCCGGACCCATGCCCGCTCGGAGTCGTCCTCGTGGGCGTACGCGTCCCCGTCGTCGATCTGCGAGTGCACGGTCAGCGGCCTGCGGCCCGAGCCGTCGTCGGCGCCGACGTGCACCTGCAAGGCGACGCCGCCGCGCTCGGGCACGAGCAGCGGTGTCTCCAGCGTCAGCTCTTCCAGCAGGTCGCAGCCCACGGCGTCAGCAGCGGTGATCGCCAGCTCGACGAACGCGGTTCCCGGCAGGAGCGCGACCCCACTGACGGCGTGGTCCACCAGCCACGGGTGCGTGTGCTTCGAGAGCCGGCCGGTGAGCAGGTGCCCGACGCTGTCGGCCAGCGGCACGGCGGCGCCGAGGAGCGGGTGGCCGGCCTCGCCCTGCCCCACCGCGCGCATGTCACCGGCGGAGGCGGGGGCGTCGAGCCAGTAGCGCTCGCGCTGGAAGGCGTACGTGGGCAGCTCGACGCGCCGGGCGCCCGGGAAGAAAGCGTGCCAGTCCACTTCGGCGCCGCTGACGTGCAGTTGGGCGTACGCGGTGGTGAGCGCCTGGGGTTCGGGGCGGTCGGCGCGCAGGGCGGGAATGGTGACGATGTCTGTGCCGTCGTCGAGGCAGCCCTGGACGAGGGCACTGAGGACGCCGCCCGGTCCGATCTCCACGAACGTGGTCACACCGAGCTCGTGCAGGGTCAGCACGCCGTCGGCGAAGCGCACCGCCTCACGGACGTGCCGGACCCAGTACTCGGGGGTGTACGACTCAGTCAGCCGGCCGGTGAGGTTCGAGACCACCGGGATCCACGGCTCACTGAACGTCAGACCGCGAACGACCTCCGCGAACTCCTCCAGCATCGGATCCATCAACGGCGAATGGAATGCGTGACTGACCTTCAGCCGAGACGTCTTACGACCCTGAGCAGCGAACACCTCGGCAATCGCCGTGACCGCGTCCTCCGCCCCGGAAATGACCACGGACCGCGGGCCGTTGATCGCCGCGATACCCGCTCTGTCAATCAGGTGCGGCAGCATCTCGTCCTCGGCCGCCTGGACCGCCACCATCACACCACCGGCGGGCAGGGCCTTCATCAGCGCGGCACGCGCCGACACCAGCTTCGCCGCGTCCTCGAGCGACAGCACCCCGGCCACGTGCGCGGCCGCGATCTCACCGACCGAGTGACCGGCCACGTAGTCCGGCCGGATGCCCCACGATTCGAGAAGCCGGAACAGGGCGACCTCGACAGCGAACAACGCCGGCTGCGTCGAACCCGTCTGATGAAGAGTTTCCGCATCGACGTCGACCGTGGCGTCCAAAAGCGCGCACACCTCGTCATACGCCGCAGCGAACACCGGGTACGCCGCGTACAGCTCACGCCCCATCCCCAGCCGCTGCGAACCCTGACCCGAGAACAAGAACCCGACCTTGTCCGCCGAGTGAGCGCGCCCGGCGACGACGTTCGCCGCCGGTTCGCCTGCCGCGAGGGCCTCAAGACCTGCCCGCAGCTCGGCCGGGTCGCTGCCGATGACTGCGGCCCGATGCTCCAGTGCCGACCGCGTCGTGGCCGACGAGAATCCGGCGTCGACGGGCGACACATCGTCGGTCGCGAAGGCCAGCAGACGCTCCGCCTGGGCCCGCAGCGCCACTTCACTCTTTGCTGACAGCACCCACGGCACGGGCACCGGGCGGTGTTCCCGGGCCGGCTCGGCCGCGGCCGCGGCGGGCGCTTCCTCGATGATCGTGTGCGCGTTGGTGCCGCCGATACCGAAGGAGGACACCGCGGCCCGGCGGGGCCCGGTGGTCCCGGGCCATTGCACCGGCTCGGTCAGCAGCCGCACGGCGCCTGCCGACCAGTCGACGTGCGCGGTCGGCTCGTCCACATGGAGCGTCTGCGGCAGCACGCCGTGCCGCATCGCCAGCACCATCTTGATCACACCGGCGACACCCGCGGCGGCCTGCGTGTGACCGATGTTGGACTTGACCGAGCCCAGCCACACCGGCCGGTCGTCGGAGTGTTCCTGGCCGTACGTGGCGAGGAGCGCCTGCGCCTCGATCGGGTCGCCGAGCCGCGTGCCCGTGCCGTGGGCCTCGACGGCGTCCACGTCGGCCGGCGTGAGCCCGGCGGACGCCAGCGCCTGCCGGATCACCCGCTGCTGCGAGGGGCCGTTGGGCGCGGTCAGACCGTTGGACGCACCGTCCTGGTTCACCGCACTGCCGCGGACCAACGCCAGCACCTGGTGCCCGTTCCGACGGGCGTCGGACAACCGTTCCACCAGCAACAGGCCCACGCCCTCGCCCCAGCCCGTGCCGTCGGCACCGGCCGCGAACGCCTTGCACCGGCCGTCCGGCGACAGCCCGCGCTGCCGGCTGAACTCCACGAACAGGTCCGGCGTGGTCATGACGGTGACGCCCCCGACCAGGGCCATCGAGCACTCGCCGCTCCGCAGTGCCTGGGCGGCCAGGTGCAGGGCCACGAGCGAAGACGAGCAGGCCGTGTCGACCGTGACCGCGGGACCCTCGAGGCCGAACGTGTAGGAGATGCGTCCGGAGACGACCGAGGCCGCCTTGCCGGTGAGCGCGTAGCCCTCGATCTCCTCGGGCGCGTTGCGTAGCCCGTTGGCGTAGTCCTGGCCGTTGGTGCCGATGAAGACACCGGTGCGGCTGGCGCGGACGGACGCGAGGGCGATGCCGGCGCGCTCGAAGGCCTCCCACGCGGTCTCCAGCAGCAGCCGTTGCTGCGGGTCCATCGCCAGCGCCTCACGCGGCGAGATCCCGAAGAGACCGGCGTCGAAGCGGTCGGCGCCCTGGATGAAGCCGCCCTCGCGCGAGTACGTCTTGCCGGGCCGGTCGGGGTCGGGGTCGTAGAGCGCGTCGATGTCCCAGCCGCGGTCGGTGGGGAAGCCGGACATCGCGTCCCGGCCGGAGCTCAGCAGCTCCCACAGGTCCTCCGGCGACTGGACGCCGCCGGGGAGGCGGCAGCTCATGCCGACGATCGCGAGGGGCTCGTCGGCCGCAGCGGCGGCCGTCGCCTGCGCGGCGGCCGTCTCCAGCCCGTGCCGGCCGAGGAGTTCCTCGCCCAGGTGACGGGCGAGGGCGGTTGGGGTCGGGTGGTCGAAGACCAGGGTGGTGGGCAGCCTGAGGCCAGTGGCCGTGTTGAGCCTGTGACGCAGTTCGACGGCGGTGAGCGAGTCGAAGCCGGTCTCGCGGAACGTCCGGTCGGCTTCGAAGGCGCCCTTGCCCGTGTGGCCGAGCACCGTGGCGGCCTGCTCGCGGACCAGGTCCAGCAGGATGCGGCCCTGCTCCCCCGGCGTGGCGCCGAGGAGGCGCTGGACCAGCGCGGACACGGGTACTTCGGGGCTCTGCGCGGCCCGGGCGCGTGCTTCGAGGGCCTCGCGGGCCTCGGGCACGCCGAGCAGCAGCGGGCAGGGCCGCGTGCCGACGAAGGCCGGGACGAAGCGCTCCCAGTCCACGTCCGCGACGGTCATGGAGGTCTCGCCGTGGGTCAGCGCACCGTGCAGCACGGAGATCGCGGGAAGGGCCGCGATCGCCCGTACGCCGCGCCGCCGCAGATGGTCACCGGCGGCGCCGTCGGCCATGCCTCCGTCCGCCCAGGATCCCCACGCGACGGCCAGCGCGGGCACGCCCTGCGCCCGGCGGTGCTCGGCGAGGGCGTCGAGGAAGGCGTTCGCGGCACCGTAGGCGCCTTGGCCGCCGTTGCCCCAGACACCGGTCATCGAGGAGAAGAGCACGAAGGCGTCGAGGTCCTGACGGTCCCGGGTGAGCTCATGCAGATGGAGCGCTGCGTCCACCTTGGGGCGCAGCACGTGGTTGAGGCGCTCGGGCGTGAGCGATTCGACCAGGCCGTCGTCGAGTACGCCTGCGGTGTGCACCACGGCGTTCACGATGTACCGGCCGAACAACTCGGCGAGCGCGTCGCGGTCGGCCGCATCGCACGCGACGACGGTGACCTGAGCGCCCAGCTCCTCCAGCTCCGCCTTGAGTTCGGCGGCGCCCGGGGCGTCGGGGCCCCGGCGGCTGGTGAGCACCAGGTGCTCGGCACCCGCACCGGCGAGCCAGCGGGCCACCTGCCCGCCCAGCGCACCCGTACCACCGGTCACGAGCACGGTGCCGCGCGGCGACCAGGGTGCGTCCGCCGGTGCCGCGCTCAGCGGCGCGCGCACGAGGCGGCGGCCGTACACTCCGGAGGCGCGTACGGCGAGTTGGTCCTCGTCGGCCTGGGCCAGCAGGCCGGCCAGTCGTTCCAGCGCGCGGGAGTCCAGCTCGGCGGGCAGGTCGACGAGCCCGCCCCAGCGCTGCGGCTGTTCCAGGGCGACGATCCTGCCCAGGCCCCAGAGCTGGGCGGAGACGGGGTCGGTCAGCAGATCCGCCGTGCCGGTCGACACTGCGCCGCTGGTCAGGCACCACAGCGGGGCCTCGATCCCGGCGTCGCCGAGGGCCTGGACGAGCAGGACGAGCCGCTGGAGGGCGTTCGCCCCCGCTTCTCCCTGTGCTGCGGCGAACAGGATGCCGTCGGCCTGCTCTTGCCCGGCGTCGGCGAAGGCCCGGGCGAGCGCGTCACGGTCGGTGTCCTCGCCCACGGCGAACGGTACGAGCGCGACGCCGAGTTCCGTGAGCCCGGCGCGGATCGCCTCGGTCCACGCGGTCTCCTCGGAGACCACGTAGAGCCAGGTCCCCGACGGAGCGGCCCGGACCATGTCATCGAGCGGCTGCCAGGTGATCCGGTAGCGCCAGCCGTCGGTGGTGGACTGCTCGCGCCGCTTCCGGCGCCAGGCAGACAGCTTGGACGCGACCACGTCCAGTTCGGTGGGCTCCAGTCCCAGGAGCGCACCGAGAGATGCCCGGTCCTCGCTCTCGACGGAGTCCCAGAACTCGGCGTCCATCGCGTCCGGGGCGCCGGCGGTCGCCGCCCGAGGCGCGTCGAGCCAGTAGCGCTCGCGCTGGAAGGCGTACGTGGGCAGGTCGACACGCCGGGCGCCAGGGAACAACACCTGCCAGTCGGGTGAGATGCCGTGGGTGTGCAGCCGCCCGATTGCGGTGACGAGCGCGTACGGCTCGGGGCGGTCGGCGCGCAGGACGGGAACCGTGACGATGTCTGTGCCGTCGTCGAAGCAGCCCTGGGCGAGGGCGCTCAGCACGCCACCGGGGCCGACCTCGACGAACGTGGTCACGCCCAGCTCGCCGAGGGTCTCGATGCCGTCGGCGAAGCGCACCGCCTCGCGGACGTGCCGCACCCAGTACTCGGGCGTGTACACCTCGGCCAACCGGCCGGTGAGATTCGAGACCACCGGGATCCGCGACTCACTGAACGTCAGACCGCGAACAACCGCAGCGAACTCCTCGAGCATCGGATCCATCAACGGCGAGTGGAAGGCGTGACTGACCTTCAGCCGGGACGTCTTACGACCCCGACCGGCGAAGATCTCACCGACTGCGGTGACCGCGTCCTCAGCGCCGGAAACCACAACTGACCGAGGCCCGTTGACCGCCGCAATCCCGACCCCGTCGGTCAGGTGCCGCAGCACCTCGTCCTCCGTCGCCTGGACCGCGACCATCGCCCCGCCGTCGGGCAGCGCCTGCATCAGTGCGGCACGCGCCGACACCAGCTTCGCCGCATCCTCGAGCGACAACACACCCGCCACATGAGCAGCCGCAATCTCACCCACCGAATGACCGGCCACATAGTCCGGCCGGATGCCCCACGATTCGAGAAGCCGGAACAGGGCGACCTCGACGGCGAAGAGCGCGGGCTGCGTCGTACCCGTCTGGTTGAGCTCCTCGGAGTCGACGTCGACGGGCGCGTCCAGAAACGCGCAGACCTCGTCGTACGCCGCAGCGAAGACGGGGTACGCCGCGTACAGCTCACGCCCCATGCCGATCCGCTGCGAACCCTGACCCGAGAACAAGAACCCGACCCTGCCCCCGACGGCACCGCCCACCGGAGCAGCGCCGGAAGCGCCGGAAGCAAGCGCCTCCAGCCCCTGCCGGAGCTCCGCGAGATCCCCGCCCACGACCGCCGCACGGCGCTCCAGCACCGCACGCGACGTCGCCAGCGACAACGCCACGTCCTCCGGCCGAACCCCGGCACCCCCGACGCCCTCGGCGTCCAGGAAGGACAACAACCGGCCCGCCTGCTCCCGCAGCGCCACATCACTCTTCGCCGACACCACCCACGGGACCGGTCCGGCAACGGCCGTCCCGCGGGCGGGCTCTTCGCTCGTCGCGGCCTGCTCGACGATGACGTGGGCGTTGGTACCGCTGATGCCGAAGGACGACACCGCCGCGCGGCGCGGCAGGTCGCGCGCGGGCCACTCCACCGCCTCGGTCAGCAGTCGTACGCCGCTTGCCGACCAGTCCACGTGCGGGGTCGGCTCGTCGACGTGCAGGGTCCGCGGCAGCACACCGTGTCGCATCGCCATGACCATCTTGATCACGCCGGCGACGCCCGCCGCGGCCTGCGTGTGACCGATGTTCGACTTCAGCGAACCCAGCCACAGCGGCCGGTCGCCGTCCCGTCCCTGGCCGTAGGCGGCGATGAGGGCTTCCGCCTCGATCGGGTCGCCGAGCAGCGTGCCCGTACCGTGCGCCTCCACGGCGTCGACGTCCGCGGGCGCGAGTCCGGCGGCTGCCAGCGCCTGGCGGACGACGCGCTGCTGGGAGGGGCCGTTGGGCGCCGTGAGTCCGTTCGACGCGCCGTCCTGGTTGACCGCGCTGCCCCGCACGACGGCCAGCACCTGGTGGCCGTTGCGCCGGGCGTCGCTGAGCCGCTCCACCAGGAGCATGCCGACGCCTTCGGCCCAGCCCGTACCGTCCGCGCCGGCCGCGAACGCCTTGCAGCGGCCGTCCGCCGACAGTCCGCGCTGACGGCTGAACTCCACGAACATGCCAGGCGTGGACATCACGGTGACGCCGCCGGCCAGGGCCATGGTGCACTCGCCGCTCCGCAGCGACTGGACGGCCAGGTGCAGGGCGACCAGAGACGACGAGCAGGCCGTGTCCACCGTGACCGCGGGGCCTTCGAGGCCGAACGAGTAGGCCACGCGCCCCGAGGCGACGCTGGTCGTCGTGCCGGTCAGCAGATAGCCCTCGACGCCGTCGGCCGGCTCGTGCAGCCGGGGGCCGTAGTCCTGTGCCGTCGCGCCGATGAACACGCCCGCCCGGCTCCCGCGCAGCGTGGCCGGGTCGATGCCGGCGCGCTCGAAGGCCTCCCACGCGGTCTCCAGGACCAGCCGCTGCTGCGGGTCGATCGCGGCGGCCTCGCGGGGGCTGATGCCGAAGAAGCCGGCGTCGAACTCGGCCGCCTCGTGCAGGAAGCCGCCGTGCCGCGTCGAGGACTTGCCGGGCGTGCCGGGCTCCGGGTCGTAGAGTGTTTCGACGTCCCAGCCACGGTCCGTCGGGAATCCGGAGATGCCGTCGCCACCGGAGGCGAGCAGCCGCCACAGGTCCTCGGGGGAGCTCACGCCGCCGGGCAGGCGGCAGCTCATGGCCACGATGGCGATGGGCTCGTGGGGGTCGGCCACCGTCGCGGGCGCGGCGGCCGCCGCGTCCCCGCCGCCCAGGGACTGGGCGGCGAGATGGCGGGCGAGCGCGGCAGGGGTCGGGTGGTCGAACAGCAGCCCGCTGGGCAGGCGCAGGCCGGTAGCCTCGCTGAGCTGGTTGCGCAGTTCCACCGAGCTGAGCGAGTCGAAACCGAGGTCCTTGAACGTCCACTCGGTCTCGACCTGGCGGGCTTCGGCGTGGCCGAGAACGGCGGCGATGTGTGCGCGGACCATGTCGAGCACGGCCTCGTCGCGCTCGGACTCGGCCAGTCCGGCCAGCCGCCGACCCAGGGCTCCGACAGGCGCGCTGTCAGTCTCGGCGATGGCGTCCGGCTGCGGAGCCACAGGAGCCCAGCCGGTGGTGGCGACGGGCGACGTCGTGTCGCCGTCCAGCCAGTACCGCTGCCGTTCGAACGCGTAGGTGGGGAGCGCGACCTTGCGGCGTGCGCCTCGCCCGCCGCCGAACAGGGCGTCCCAGTCCGGCTCCACGCCGTGGACGTGCAGCGAGGCGACCGCCGCCAGCAGGGCCTGCGCCTCGGGGCGACGGGTGCGCAGGGCGGGGACGAACAGGGACTCGCTGTCAGCGCCGGCGCGGGCCATGGAGGCGAGCACGCCGCCAGGGCCGAGCTCCAGGTACGTGCGGACGCCCTGCTCGTCGAGGCGGGCGACGCCGTCGGCGAAGCGGACCGCCTCGCGCACGTGGCGGACCCAGTACGCGGCCGTGCACCCTTCGTATCCCGAGGGCTCCTCGGACAGTCGGCCCGTCACGTTGGACACGATCGGGATGCGCGGGGCGTGGAAGGTCAGGCCCTCGGCCACGTTGCGGAACTCCGCCAGCATGGGTTCCATGTGCGGGGAATGGAAGGCGTGGCTGACCCGCAGCCGGCTGGTCTTGCGGCCCAGGGCGGCGAAGGCGTCGGCGATCTCGGTGGCGAGGTCCTCGTCGCCGGAGACGACGACGGAGTCCGGGCCGTTCAGCGCGGCGATGCTCACGCGGTCCGTGCGCTCGCCGATGCGGGCGCGCACCTCGTCCTCCGCGGCCTGGACGGCGATCATGGCGCCGCCGGCGGGCAGCGCCTGCATCAGGCGACCGCGCGCGGCCACGAGGGCGCAGGCGTCGGCGAGCGAGAGGACGCCGGCCACGTGCGCGGCGGCGAGTTCACCGATGGAGTGGCCCATCAGCACGTCGGGGGTGATGTCCCAGCTCTCCAGCAGCCGGAACAAGGCCACCTCGACGGCGAACAGTGAGGTCTGCGTGTAGAGGGTCTGGTCGAGTTCGGCGGCTTCCCCAGTGCCTACGGGTGCGAACATGACCTCGCGCAGCGGCCGCGGCAGCAAGGGGTCGAGGTGTGCGCACACCTCGTCCAGGGCGGAGGCGAACGCCGGGACGGACTCTGCCAGTTCGCGGCCCATGCCGGCCCGCTGGCTGCCCTGGCCCGAGAAGAGGAAGGCGAGCTCGCCGCGCGGGCCCGCGCGGCCAGTGGTCAGTGCGGCGTCAATGCCGCCGGTGGACAGCTCGCGCAGGGCGCGCAGGAAGTCGTCACGAACCTCGCCCACGACGACGGCCCGGTGTTCGAAGGCGGTGCGGCCGGTGGCCAGCGACCAGCCGACGTCGGGCAGGGCGAGACCGAGGGGCGCCTCGGTGTGGGCGAGCAGTGCGGCGGCCTGGGCGCGCAGCCCGGATGCGGTCTTGGCGGACAGCGGCCAAAAGGTCGGAGCCGCGCCCCCGCCCGCCGTCGCACCCTCACCCGCCTCCACAGCCGCGCCCGACGCCAGCACGATGTGGCAGTTGGTGCCGCCCATGCCGAACGAGCTGACGCCGGCGAGCAGCGGGCGGCCGTCCTCGGCGGCCCATTCGCTGTGCTCGGTCTGCACCCTCAGGTTCAGCCGGTCCAGCGGGATCGCCGGGTTCGGCGTCCCGAAGTTGAGGCTGGCGGGCAGTTCACGGTGGTTGAGCGACAGGACCGCCTTCAGCAGGCCGGTGATGCCCGCGGCGCCCTCCAGGTGGCCCACGTTGGTCTTGGCCGAGCCGACCCGCAGAGGGCGGCCGGGCTCACGTCCCGTGCCGAGCACTGCGCCGAGCGCGGCTGCCTCGATGGGGTCGCCGACCTTGGTGCCGGTCCCGTGCAGTTCCACGTAGCCGACATCGGCGGGGTTGACTCCGGCCCGTTCGTAGGCGAGCCGGAGCACCTGTTCCTGCCCGGACTGCAGGGGCACGGTCAACCCGTCGCCGCCACCGTCGTTGTTGACCGCACTGCCGCGGATCACGCAGTAGACAGGGTCGCCGTCCGCGACGGCCCGGGCAAGAGGTTTGAGGACGACGATGCCGCCGCCCTCGCCGCGAACGTAGCCGTTCGCGCGCGCGTCAAAGGTGAAGCAGCGGCCGTCCGGGGACAGGCCGCCGAACTTGGCGGCGCCCAGGGCGCTCTCGGGGACGATGTTCAGGTTCACGCCGCCCGCGAGAGCGATCGTCGATTCGCCCTTGCGGAGACTTTCGCAGGCCAGGTGGACCGAGACCAGAGAAGAGGACTGGCCGGAGTCCACGGTCAGGCTGGGGCCGTTCAGGCCAAGGAAGTACGAGACCCGGTTCGCGATGATGCTGCGGTGCAGGCCGGTGACGGTATGCGGGGAGATGGCCGTGAGTCCGGAGCGGTGGTGCAGCGTCGCGTAGTCGTCCCACATGGCGCCGACGAACACTCCGGTGCGGGTGGAGCGCAGCGTTGCGGCGCGCACGTGCGCGTCCTCCAGTGCTTCCCAGGCCAACTCCAGCACGAGCCGCTGCTGCGGGTCCATGGCGGCGGCCTCCTTGGGGGAGAGCCCGAAGAACCCGGCGTCGAAGTCGCCGATGCTGTCGAGGAAGCCGCCCCGGCGGATGCCGGTCCTGTCGGGTGCGGACGCGTCGGCCACCACCGCCCCGTCCCACCGGTCCGGAGGGACGTCGGTGATCGCGTCCGCGCCCTCGCTGAGCAGCCGCCAGAAGGCGGCCGGGTCGGCGGCCCCCGGCAGTCGGCACGCCAGGCCGATGACAGCTATGCCATCGGCCGAATCTGCCGAAGCCGAACAGTCCCGATTCCCCGTTGCGTTGAGCTCGGACTCGACCATGTTGCGCTCCACCCACCCACACAGAGAACGAAAGGCACCGCACCAACGTCGGCCGCTACACGGGCGATCGGCTCGACCAGGCGGCAACAAGCTGCAGTGTGACCCTGGTTTCGCTCCCGCGGCAGCGCGCCGCCGCTGCAGCAGATCAGGTTTAGGGGAATCCCCAATGGGTGACGTGCACGAGCATTGACAGTCGGGAAAATCTCTAAGGAGAACCCTAGGCGCTAGCTGTGAGAGAAACACGGCATATATAGCCCTGGCCCGATTTCCTCTGATGAAGAGGTCCCACTTTCATGATGCATTTGCAAGCGGCCGAGAATCACTACCGACCTCGCCACCAAGATGATCTCCGCCTGCGAAAATCTCGCCAGAGCCACGTTCACGTGTACGCCGACACCTGCATGAACGCCGACCCAGCCCTCCCGCACCTACTACGACAAGAACGAGCCCGCGGCAAGACCCACACCCAGGCCCTCCTCCGCCTCGCCCGCCAACGCATCAGCGTCCTGTTCGCCATGCTCCGAAACGGCACCTTCTAGGCCCTCGGGGAGGATCGGAACGGCCAATAGCGACATCTGGCCGATCTTGATTCCAGTTCGATGACTCGCCCTGTTTCCGCTGATCAGGGCCCCTACGTTCCGGGTCATGCCAGTTGAATTTCTCTCTCATGACCAGGTCTCGCGCTACGGCCGGTTCGCTTCGGCTCCGACACCCGGGGAGCTGGAGCAGTTCTTCCGTCTGGACGCGAAGGCGTTGGAGTCGGCGCGGTCGAAGCGGGCGCCGGCGAACCGGCTGGGGTGGGCGGTGCAGTGGGGCTGCGTACGGATGCTCGGGGTGTTCCCCACCGAGGACCTGTCCGTGGTCCCGGAGGTGGTGGTCCGCTTCGCTGCCGAACAGCTGGGTGTCGATCCGGGCGAGTTCGCCGCGTACGGAGCCCGGCGGCAGAACCGGTACGAGCACGCATGGGAGATCCGGGACGCCTACGCGTACCGGGAGTCCCCGGCGGCGGAGGCGCAGGTGCGGGAGTTTCTGGCGACGCGGGTGTGGGCGTCGTGGGAGGGGCCGCGGGCGTTGTTCGACCGGGCGGTGGGGTGGCTGGTGGACAACCGCGTGCTGCTGCCGGGGATTACGACGCTGACCCGGCTGGTGGCCGAGGTCCGCGCGCAGGAGAACGCTGCGTTGTACCGGACGCTGGATGAGGCGGTGCCCGAGAAGCTGCGGCAGTCGATGCGGGATCTGCTGAAGGTCCCGGAGGGCAGACGGGTCTCGGAGCTGGAGCGGCTGCGGAGATCCCCGATGGGGGTGTCGGGGTCGGCGGACAGGCTGGCGTTCAGCGAGCGGATCCGGATGGAAGCAGTCGCAATGTTCACCGCTGGGCCGGGCAGCACGGACATCGCGAAGGAGTTACGGGTCAGCGTCCAGTCGGTCCAGCGGTGGCGTTCAGGCCTGGCGGGAGACCGGCCAGGACGGGGTGCGGTCCCGCAGCCCGTCTCGGTCGAGCTGAGCGAGACCCTGTTCGCCGCGCTCGATGAGGAACGGGCCAAGGGCTTCGCTCCCTCATGGACAATACGTTACCTTCACCACGATTTCCCCATTTTTGGACAGAGGTATGCCTATAAATGGTCACAGGGCTGCTTGCACTCCTTCGGGCGATCAGCGCAGGGATACAGAGACCAGTGACATGGGAGAAGCTTTGATCACGCTGTGTACACGAAGCACCAGGCTGGCGGCTACGGCCGGCGTACTCGGCGGTGTACTCGCAGTCACGGCCCTCGGCGGTACGAGCAACGCTGCGACCAGCGGCAACGGTGCAGGGAACCACCCGACATCGCAGGCGAGGATAAATCAGGCGGGCGCCCAGGAAGCCTCCGACGCCCGCATCGAGATCACGCCCGGGCAAGGCACCTACAGCGTCGGGACCAACCACCCGGTCAGTGTCACCGTCACCAGCGGCAAGCTCACCAAGGTGACCATGACCGCCGTCGCGACCGGTGCCGAGATCCCGGGCACTCTGTCCACGGACGGCACCTCCTGGAAGCCAAACGGCCGGCTGGAGCGTGCCACCAAGTATCAGATCGCCGCAGAGGCTGGGGACGTCAAGGGCCGCTCCACCACCGGTAGCGCCACGATCACCACTGTCTCCCCGGCCAACGACTTCATCGGGCACCTCTCCCCCGAGGACGGCTCGACCGTCGGCGTGGCCATGCCGGTGACGGTCAACTTCGACAAGGCGATCAGCGACAAGGCGGCAGTGCAGTCGGAGATCCGGGTCAGCTCCAGCAGCGGCCAGCGGGTCGTCGGTCACTGGTTCAACGACCACCGCGTGGACTTCCGCCCCGAGAATTACTGGAGGCCCGGCTCCACCGTCACCGTTACGCTCAACCGCCACGGCATCCAGAAGACGGTCACGTTCAAGATCGGCCGGAGCCAGATCAGCACCGTGGACGCCAAGACGAAGCAGATGACCGTCGTCCGGGACGGCAAGACGATCAAGACCATCCCGATCTCGTCAGGCAGCCCTGAGCACCCGACGTACAACGGTCAGATGGTGATCTCCGAAAAGTTCAGGCAGATCCATATGAATGGTGCGAGCGTCGGCCTCACGGAGAAGAACGGCAAGCCCTCGTACGACATCAAGGCCGTACCGCACGCCATGCGCCTGACCGACTCGGGCACGTTCATCCATGGCAACTACTGGGGTACCGACTCTGTCTTCGGCGAGGCCAACACCAGCCACGGCTGCGTAGGCCTGAAGGATGTTCGAGGCGACAGCCACGGCAGGCAGCCCGCCGCGTGGTTCTTCGACCACTCGATAGTCGGTGACGTCGTGATCGTCAAGAACTCCGAGGAGAAGACCATGTTGGCCCCTGACAACGGCCTCAGCGATTGGAACATGTCGTGGAGCGAGTGGGTCGCGGGCAGCCCAGCCACCTGACACCACGTCACCTCCACGCAGCCGAACCGGCATCCCTTCCGCCAGGCGGTGGCCGACACCATGTCGGCCACCGCCTGCGGCGTCAGGACGCTTGAACAGCCCTCGGCCCGGGGGCCCCGCACCTGGTACGCGGGGAATGGGTAAGCCGGGTTCAGCGCGCGGCACGGAGAAGCGGACCGGTGGCAACACCGGCATCGCACTCAGTGTCGACTCAACAGGCACCCTCCCCGCAGGCGGCCGGTTGGTCGCCGCGCACACTGGATCAGATCAAGAGGAAGGCTGGGAGGGGGCGCCGCTCGGCCTCGTGCAACGTGACCAGCCCGGCACCTGCGGGCAGCCGCAAGCGCCGAAGCCGGTCACTCCGGTTGGCGCTCTGGGCCCCCGCAGTGAGGACTGTTCGGTCCGCCTCGGCGCGGATGGAGCTGAGGTAGGAGCCGTCGTCCAGAACTTGGAGCCCGGGCACGGCCGCGCTGCTGCGGAGGCGCCACAGCAGGTCGGCGCCGGTGGCGCGGGCGGTCTGCCACAGCTCGAAGCCGTAAAAGCCCTGATCGGCCAGCAGGAGCTTCCCCTCCCCGAGCTGGGGGAACAGCTGCCGGGACAGCTCTGCTCGCCCGCCGACAGCGGGTCCGATGACAGCCCCGAACACCGCATGGGTGCCGCATTCCGCCAGTGCCACCACCCTCGCCTGCGCGAACGCGCTCTCCCCGCGGCCGCCGGCCTGGCGGCCGAAGAACTCTTCGTTGGCCCATGTCCGCCACATCCAGCGTCGTGCCGTCCACCGCGACCAGACGCCAGTGCCGGTACTCGGCACGCCGTCTCGGGCACAGCCACCGGCCGGCACACCCGGGCGAGCAACGCCTTCAACGGCTCCACGCCCAGCCGCCGACGAGCCCGCCCGATCACGGCGCCCGCCACGACCACCGGGCCTCGCCCAGCAGCCGGGCGACCTCTTCGTATCCCTGGCCGAAGAACAGGCACCTCGCGAGGATGAAGTACACCACCACCGCGCCGACAGCAGACTGCGCTGTTCGACCCAGCCGGTCTCGGCGATCAGAACGCCCCGCCGAGGCCGCAGACCGCGCGGTCCCCGGACACTGGGAAGGCGATTTGATCATCGGGACGGGGCGCTCCGCGATCGGCACGCTGGTCGAGCGCAGCAGCCGCTCCACGCTCCTGGTGCACCTGCCCCGGCTCGAGGGCTGGGGTGAGAATCCGCCCGTGAAGAACGGCACCTCACTTGGGGGCTATGGCGCGATCGCGATGAACACAGCGCTCACCGCCTCGATGACGCAGCTGCCCGAGCAGCTACGCAAAACCCTCACCTGGGACCGCGGGAAGGAACTCTCCGGCCATGCCCAGTTCGCCCTCGACACCGGGACGAAGGTGTTCTTCGCCGATCCCCACTCGCCCTGGCAACGACCGACGAACGAGAACACGAACGGGCTGCTGCGTCAGTACTTCCCGAAGGGCACCGATCTCTCCCGGTGGTCGTCCACGGACCTCGAAGCCGTCGCCATGGCGATCAACAACCGGCCCCGCAAGACCCTCGGTTGGCGGACGCCAGCCGAGGTCTTCGAAGAGCAGCTACGCTCGCTGCAACAGCCCGGTGTTGCAACGACCAATTGAACTCGCCCAGTACACATCCGTGAAGCTGACAACTGGCCTTGTGAGAGCGGGAGTTGAGGCATCTATGGGCTCGGTCGGGGATTCGTACGATAACGCCCTCGCGGAGAACCTTTGGATGCTCATCAAAACCGAGTGCATCCGTGGGCGCACCTTCACCACCCGCGCCGAGGCCAACCTCGCGCTCTTCGAGTACATCGACGGCTTCTATAACTCCCGGCGCATCCAGAAGCGGCTCGGCTACCTCAGCCCCGTCGAGTTCGAGGAGAAGCACTACGCCGACCAGGCAACGGCCGAACGAACGAACCTGAAACCCCGTCAACCCGCCCTGGCCAGCTGATCAGCACCTCCCGCACACCGGGGGAAGCTCACGGCGGCCATGAGGTCGGTCATGGCGATGTGGGTCATGGCTTCGGAGTGGACGCGCAGGGTCTTGTAGTCGCGGGCAAGTCGACGGTTGAGCATGAGCCAGCCGTAGGTCCGCTCGACTGCCCAGCGTTTCGGGATCAAGTCCGGGGCTTGCGTTGATTTCCATGTCGATGCCGAGGGTGGCGGCGTGGTCGACGAGGTGCTGACGGTAGCCGCCGTCGACCCACCCCTTGCGGATGCCGGGGTGTTCGGCCGCGACCTGGTCCAGGAGTCTGGTGCCAGCGACGGAGTCCTGCACGCTCGCCGCTGTGACCAGCACGGATGGCATCCTCGAGAGGGCTGTGCCTGGGCTTTCACCCCTGCTGCACGAGTGCCTCGCATCCGCGGTCGAGCGATGCCATGAACTCGCGGTTGGCCGCACGGGCAGCGGCAAGGTCGTCGTCGCGTTCCTGGACCTTCAGCTCGGGACGAATCACCTTCTGTTCGAGGGCGGCGATCCAGGCCTTGAGCTGCTCGGGGTCGTCAGGGCCGCCGATGCCGAACTCGCGGCAGACCTCAGCGGAGCGCTCTGCTCAGGCGCAGTTCAGGTCGGCGGACCTGGGCTGCGAGCCGTGCGGAACGGGCTTCGGCGGCTGCGCGGTCGGCCTTCAGCGAAGCGCGGTCGGCCCGTGCGTGACCGCCGACGGGTGACTCGGCGGCCTGGGCATGGACTCAGGTGGCTTCGTTCACTTTCGTCAGCAGCGTGGACCAATGAGCTCGAGCAACGCTTGGTAATCAACGGGCCGACAGATGTTCACGCGAAATGACCGCACATCCAGCGCGTGGCGGACCGAGGCCGCTACCGCAGTGTGTCGACCCCGTAGAAGCCGGTCAGCTTCTGCGGGGTGACCACCGCATCTGCCCCACGCCCAGGAGAACCAGTCCAGAGAGCAGCAGCACGTTCATGCTGAAGAATCGGATCTCCCAGGACGGACTCGGCACGATTCCGAAGTAGAACAAGCCCTGCACAGTGCAGGGCGTGCCCACCAACAGTCCTCCAAGTCCATAGACCCGCGGTCGGGCGACATGGCGGCGCGCCCACGACAACGTCCACCCCGTGCGGATCGACACAGTTCCCAGGGCGATCGCCAGCACGCCCAGGACCATCCCAAGTCCAACGAACCAATCCACGGCCACCCCTCCGGCTTGCGAACATGCCCACCCGGGGCCGCGTCGCCGCGCAAACGGTACACCTGCCGTGTCTCGCGAGTTCAGTGCAGTTGTGCGGGTAGTCAGTCCGATGCCGGATGGTGGGGTGTCGGTTCATCGGCCTCGGCCTGTTGAAAGGTGCTGTACAGCAGCCCGAGTGAGGGGACGAGCAGGACGGCACCGCAGGCCAGGACGATCAGGCACGCAGACAGGACGGCAGGCTGGGAGGCGGCCTCGTCCAGGGTGAGGCTGCCCACCAGCATGGCCGGGTATTGGGCCGCGCCCCAGGCTGCACCAGAGGATCGCCGCGACTGCAAGTGCGGCCGCTGCCTGGGCCGCCACGTATTGTTGTTTCCCCAACTGCCCGACGACGAGGTGACCCCGCGCTGGCCCGCAACTTCGCGCGCCGAGCGACGCTCAGCGGGCTGGCCGGGCGGCCGGCTCTCCCTGACCAGCAGAACTCCGGCCACCTTCACCCTGCTGGTCCCGGTCCACGGAGCCGACTCCGAGGCCGACGCCTCGACCGAGTAAGGACGCACCCCGGCAGCTCTACGACCCGTGTGGTGCTCGCCGCGGCAGTGCGGTCCGCGGCAGCAGGCGGGGCCATGCCGGTGGTCACCAATGGGGTGGTGCTCTCGCGGTCCCCATAAACACAGCGCACTGCGCTCGCTTCGCGCTGTCGAGCATGCGAGACGACTTCGCCCGCGCCACCGCGATCTGAGCGGTGGCAAAAGCACCGCTCCGACTCAGGTCACTGGATGCCGGTGGCTCGGGTCACCATGCGTTGATGGCTGGCGCGTCGGGTTCGTGCTGCCGCCACGCCTCGTTGAGGCGCGCGAGCCGGTCCGCGGCGGCGATGCCGCGCAGGGACGCGACCTTGCCGTCGCTGACTTCGAACGCCACGGCGCCCACGACCCGGTCGTCGACCACGGCGAGGACGGCCGGGGAGCCGTTGACCAGCGCGATATAGAACGCGGGCGAGCCGCCGGCCAGCCGGCGCTTCGCCGGCGTGGGCTTGAAGCCGGCCCGCACGTAGGAGGCGACCCGCTCGCGCGTCTTGTAGTGCAGCAGCCGCTTGCTCAGTCCGGCGCCGTCCGAGACCGCCGTCACGTCGTCGGTGAGCAGCGCCACCAGCCGTTCGGTGCGCCCCGACGTGGCGGCGGCGAGGAACTCCTCGACGACCCGGCGCGCGGACGCGGGGTCGGTCTCGCTGCCTCGGCGGCGCTCGGCGGCGACCCGGATCCGGGCCCGGTGGACGTGCTGCTGGCTCGCGGACTCGGTGATGTCGAGGATCCCGGCGATCTCGGCGTGGCTGTACGAGAAGGCCTCACGCAGAACGTAGACGGCCCGCTCGACCGGCGAGAGGCGCTCCAAGAGGGTCAGTACGGCCAAGGACACCGATTCGCGCTGCTCGAAGGTGTCGGCCGGGCCGAGCATCGGGTCGCTATCGAGGAGCGGCTCGGGCAGCCAGGCACCGGCCGCCTGCTCGTGGCGCGCCTGCGCCGAGCGGAGCCGGTCGAGGCAGAGATTGGTGACGACCTTGGTCAGCCACGCCTCCGGCACCTCAACCCGTTCGCGGTATGGGGCCTGCCAGCGCAGGAACGTGTCCTGCACGGCGTCCTCGGCGTCGGCGGCCGAGCCGAGCAGACGGTACGCGAGCGAGGCCAGCCGGCCCTGGCTAGCCTCGAACCGATCGATGGCTGCGATGTCCATGCGGAGCAGCCTAGGCGGCGACCTTCACACCGGCCCGGTCAGGCGCGGTGGCCAGGCGGCGCTTGCGCTTCGGCATGCCGAAGGTCGGGTGGGCGATGCTCCACCCGGCGCCCTTGAGCACGCCCGACTTGAGCCGCGCGGCGGTCCGGCCGCCCAGGTACCAGGGCTTCGACCGGCCGTCCCCGTCCACCATCTGGAAGATCGCGTCCCGCCGCCCGAGGCTGATGTGGTTGCCGTGGTACTTCAGCCCGGTGGTCGGGACCTCACTACCCGTCAGGCGCGCGATGATCGCGGCGGTTGCCTGCATGTTGGTGAAGCCGGCCGAGGCGCAGGACATCGGCAGCGGCCGGCCGTTGTCGCCGATCGCGTAGGCGCAGTCACCGGCGGCGTAGACGTCCGGGTGCGAGACCGAGCGCATGGTGCGGTCGACGACGATCTGGCCGGTCTCGGCGACCTCCAGGCCGCTGGCGGCCGCCATGGGGTGCACGGCGAACCCGGCCGACCACATGGTCACGTCGGCCGGGATGGACGTACCGTCGGCGGCGATCGCCCGTGTCGGCTCCACGGCTTCGATGCCGGTGTGCTCGTGGACGGTGATGCCGAGCCGGTCGAACGCCTGGCGCAGGTGACGGCGGGCCTTCGGGGAGAGCCAGGCGCCCAGCTCGCCGCGGGCGGCGAGGGCGACCGAGAGGTCGGGCCGGGACTCGGCGAACTCGGTGGCGCTCTCGATGCCGGTCAGCCCCTCACCGACGACCAGCACGGTGCCGCCCTCGCCCAGGCCGGCCAGGCGCTCGCGCAGACGCAGCGCCGAGGACCGGCCGGTCACATCGAAGGCGTACTCGGCCACGCCGGGGACGCCATGGTGGGCGACGGAGCTGCCGAGCGCGTAGAGAAGCGTGTCGTAGGCGAGCTCGCCGTCGCCGTCCTCGCCGGTCACGGCGACGGTCCTGCGGTCGGGGTCGACGCCGGTGACGCGCGCCAGGCGCAGCCGCACCCCGGTGCTCGCGAATACGTCGGCGAGGTTGCAGAACGCGAGGTCCTGGCCGATCGCGAGCTGGTGGAGCCGCATCCGCTCAACGAAGTCGGGCACGGCGTTGACGACGGTGATCTCGGTGTCGGCGGGGGAGAGTCGGCGGGCCAGGTTTCCGGCGGCGAAGGCCCCAGCGTATCCGGCGCCGAGTACGACGATGCGGTGCTTCATGGCGTTGCTCCTGTCTCGTTCGCGTGCCCCTTGAACGAGACGGCGTCCCGATTGCTGACAGGAGCCGGGTGTGACGCGGGTCACCGAACTGAGACGTGCGGATGAGCCTCCGACAGGCGCTCGGCCACACATCTGCCGTTTGAGCATCTTGATCCGGTCGCGTGTCCTTCGACGACGCCGGAGCTCTAGGTGCTCGGCGCGGAGCCGGGCCGCTGGGCGTCGTTGCGCTCGATGCGGCCGGTGCCGTGCCGGGCGGAGGTGCGGCCGGACTGGACCAGGGTGCGAGCCAGCTCGACCGGTTCGGCCCCCCACCAGGACGTACGCCCTGGGATCTGTTCGGGATCGGCATACGGGACGGCGATGTGCCGGGGTGCGCCGAGCCCGAAGCCCGCCTGTAACAGGGCGTGCGCGTCCTCGTCGCTCGCACAGGAGGTGAACCAGTCGGCGTGGTGGCGCAGCTGGCTCTCCCGGCTCACCCCGCCACGGCGCGCCTCGGTGACGCGGCGCAGCAGGGCAAGGACGGAGCGGATCGCGGTGACGGTGGCGTCCTGCAGCATGTAGTCCCGTGGCCACGTACTCCCGTGACCACACCGGTCAGCGACTCCCGTACGACAGAAGCTGTTTCGACCGCGCCGTAGACCCAGGCCGGTCCTGCTCCCCGCATTAGCCCGTACTACAACCAGGGTCGTCGCATTCCCCTCCAACGTGCCGTCGAGGGGAGGTCGGTGGACAGGGTGTAGACGGCGGCCTCGAGGTTCTCCAACAGCGGTTCGGTGGTGTGCCTTACTTGTTCCGATGCCCGCCGGGCAGCATCTCCTGCACCTTCGCCTTGAAGCCCTGCTTCACCACGCCCGCCCGGTCGCTGTCACCCTCGAGGATCGCGGTGGCCGCCGCTTCGATCTGCTCCAGCGTGGCGTGCGGCGGGATCGGTGGCACCGCCGGGTCCGTGCGGAAGTCGAGCACGAATGGCCGGTCGCAAGCCAGCGCCTGGCGCCACGCACTCTCCACGTCGCCCGGCTTCTCCACCCGCACGCCGCCCAGGCCGAGGGAGCGTGCGAAGTCCGCGTACGGCACCTCCGGAAGCGACTGCGAGGGCAGGAATTGCGGTGCCCCGGACATGGCGCGCATCTCCCAGGTGACCTGGTTGAGGTCCTGGTTGTTGAGGACGAAAGTGGTCGGAGATCGCCAGTGGCTCGAAGCCAGTCCGCTCGGCCGCGCGGGCCTAGGAGAGCAGTTCGGCCGGAGTGAACTCCTCGGAGGAGAGGAAGTAGCCGTACGTCGCCATGCGTCGCCGTTCCAGGAACTGGTCGCGCGGTCTCGGGTCCTGCTGTGGGTGGCGGGTACCCGCCCGAGGCTGAGCCGAACGGGGGGCACAGTACGGACTCGCGTCGCGGCGTCGTGCCGCAGTCCATGCGACAACCGAGCGTGAGGCCCGCATCGCCGCGTTTCGCCGGCTCCCTTGCTACAACAGCCGACGCCTTCATTCCCGGCTCGGACAACGCAGTCCGATCGCCTACGAAACGCCCTGGGCTGCTGTACCGCTGGATGAAACCGACCGGTCGGACCACCCCGTGGATGTGAGAAGCCGGGAGGAGCGGGATTCCTCACGTCCACGGGGCGTGGAGCATCGGTGGCTCCATGGACCGTCGGTCGTGTCCGAGCTGGTTTCGGGTCAGACCTGCCCGCGCCAGGCGCCGCTTTCCTGGCCCCGATTTTCGATGAAGGACTTGAACCGCTTCAGGTCCTCGGAGACTTGGTGCTTCACCACGCCAAGCTTGTCCCCGACGGCGTCGACGACACCCTTGGAGTCGTGGTCCATTTGCAGCATGACCTTGGTGCGCCGGTCGTCCAGTCGGTGGAAGGTGACCACGCCCGCTTGGTGTACATCACCGCCGACCGTCGTCCATGACACCTGTTCGTCCGGGATCTGTTCGACGATTTCCGCATCGAACTCCCTGGTCACGCCGCCTACCTTCGTCACCCAGTGGGTGAGCGTCGCGGTCTGCTGTTCAATCCGCTCCACACCACCCATGAACTGCGGGAACTCCTCGAATTGCGTCCACTGGTTGTACGCGGTGCTGACGGGTACGGCGACCTCGATGGATTCCTCGACCTTGGACACAGCACTCCTCAAGTTTGGGGACGCTTACCTGAATCCGCCGCGTACCCCGCAGGCATACACGTACACGTGGCCACCCTCGGTACCCGGCCCGCACGGTCGCTCGGTTGAGCGTTTTTGCCGTGCGGGCCCGACAGCAACGGAGTGGGCATGGCACAGCGCAGTGTTCGGAATCTCCGTCGCTGAACCGCCGCCGGAGAAATCGACCGGCACGAGGGTGCGGGGAGCCGCTCCTCCTCGCCCGAAAGGCTGCTTCGAGGGGGCAGCTCTGTCTGGGCCCACCGCCACCGCAGGGATATTCCGCTGTCCTGACCGGTAAAGAGAGATCGGGGGGGCCGCCCCAGCACGCTCTTTGCGCCGGGGAACGTGCTCCCGACTGGCTACGCTTGAGACGCAGAGCCTCCTGGTGGCAACCAGGCTGGACTTCATGGCCGAAGTGCGTCGCACGCGCGCAAGGAAGTACTCGACGCCATCCGGCCGCCGCGCATCGTCCACCGCGGACCCATACACGCCGTGCGCGCAGCCCACCACAGTCTGCAGGAACTGACCGATGCGTCCAGCCAGGTGGTGCAACGGATCAAGGCTGGTGAGCGCGCGGGTATCTGCTCGGGGCGTGCACCCGTCGGCGCGACTGCTCCCTGAATGATCAGGGCTCACCGCCGCTCGAGCTCTGATTTTGTCGAACGAGGGGACTTCGAGGAACACCTTCGATGACCTGCGCTCCTGGCGGGCATCGAGCTGGGTGGTTCTTCGTTGCGGATGCCGGTCAGGCGGAGGACCTCGATCGTGGATCGTGGCGAAGGCCCCAACGCTTCCTCTACTTCTCGAGCTTCTCGACCGTTCGCTGAATGATCCGGCGGGCAGCCCAGAAACCGAACATCGCTCGGGGCGATGGAGGCCGGTCATGCGCATTGACTTGCTAAGCGTTCAGCCAGTCTCCTAGGGTGAACGCCACACGTTGGAGGTCGCCATGTCAGAGCGCCACGAACCCCGCCACGAACCCGCCGGACAGACCCGTCCGCGGCTGGTGCCCCTCCCCGAGGAGCACTGGGATGCAAGGACCCGGAAGCTGTTGGCCGGCGCAGCCCACGACCCCGGAGGGCGGATCCCGAACATCTTCACGACACTGGTGCGCCATCCCGATCTCTACGAGCAGTTCATGCCCTTCGGAGGCCAGTTGCTCCGCAGGGGCCGACTACCAGCGAGGCTCCGAGAACTGCTGATCCTGCGCACCTCCTGCAACACCGGCACCCGGTACGAGTGGGGACGGCACCTTACGCTGGCCAAGGCCGCGGGCGTCACGGATGGGGACATCAACCGCATCACCGAGGGACCGGAAGCGCCCGGCTGGACGGACCTCGAGAGGCACCTGATCCGGGCGGCGGACGAGCTGAACAGCGGTGCAACACTGTCCGACGCCACCTGGGAGGCGCTGACCGAACACTTCGGCGACGCCGAGCTGATCGAGATCGTCATGCTGGTGGGGCAGTACCACATGGTGGCCTTCTTCCTGAACGCCACCGGTGTGGAATTGGACCCCGGTTTCGACAGCACAGGCTTCACGGAAGGGGACCGGAACCATGGGTGAAGGACACCCGGAGCAGGCGGCCCCTCGGCTGGCCGGCCGCAAAGTGCTGGTGGTCGGTGCGGGCACCCGCCCCGACGGCGACCCGCGGGCACCCGTCGGCAACGGCCGGGCGATCGCCGTGCTCGCCGCCCGTGAGGGCGCCGACGTGGCATGTGCCGACGTGGCCGCCCCGGCCGCCGCCGCGACCGCCGAACTGGTCCACTCGGAGGGGGCATTGAGCGTGGCCGTCGTGGGTGACGCGACGGATGCCAAGCAGTCGGCCGCCATGGTCGCCGAGGCGGTCCGCCGTCTGGGCGGACTGGATGCGCTCGTGGTCAACGTCGGAGTCGGTCTCGGCACCGGGCTGGATGGCTCATCACCCGAGGACTGGGACCAGGTGCTCTCGCTGAATCTGCGTGCGCCCTTTCTGGCCGCCAAGCACGCCCTGCCGGCGATGGCCGACGGAGGCGCCGTCGTCTTCATCGGATCGGTCGCAGGACTGCGCGCCGCCACGAACTCGCCGGCCTACGACAGTTCCAAGGCCGGCCTGTTCGGCCTCACCCGCCATGTCGCCAAAGAGGGCGGGGCGCGCCGGATCCGCGCCAACCTGGTCGTCCCCGGTCTGATCGACACCCCCATGGGACGACAGGCCTCGGCCCAACGGGCCTCCAGGACCGCCTCGTTCGAGCGCATCCCGTTGGGCCGCCAGGGCACCGCCTGGGAGGTCGCGGAGGCCGTCGCGTTCCTGCTCTCCGACCGCGCCTCCTACATCACGGGCCAGAGCCTGGTGGTGGACGGCGGACTCAGCGCCGTATGACGCACGGCGCCCCGGCCCCCGGCCGGCCACCGCCCAACCCGGGCGCGGTCGACCGGGGGCTCAGTCGGCGCCCCGCGTGGCCGTGAGTCCGAGCACCAGCGTCTCGCGGGCAGCCCGTGCGATGTCCACCAGACGGGTTCGGGCGGAGTCCAGTTGATACTGAAGGAGCACGCCGCGGGCGATGCTCTCCACCAGGAACGCCTGCGCGACCACGTCCACGTCCGGGCGGATGCTCCCATCCGCGATCCCCCGCCTGAGGTCCTCCTCGACGCCGGTGCGCACGAGACTGAGATGCTCGGCCATCAAGTCCTTCATCCCGTCGGCGCTGCCGACCGCCTCGACGAGGAGCACCAGCAACGCCCGCGCCCGCACCCCCGGCTCCGGCTCCGCCAGCCGGGCGAAGAGCTGGTCGAGCTTGGCCAAAACTGATTCGAGCCCGTTCATCCGGGCGTACCCGGGCTGCGACCGGAGCAGGTCGATGAACGTCTCACGAATGTCGGCGACCACGGCTTCGACGAGCCCGGCCTTGGACATGAAGTGGTAGTTGACCATGCCCCGGCTGACTCCGGCACGGTCGCCGACCTTCTTCACCGTCAGGCCGCGGTAGCCCTCCTCCGCGAGGATCTCCAGTGCCGCGTTCAGGAGCCTTCGGCGGGAGGCCTCTCGCTGGTCATCGCGCTTGGTCGGGGGGCGTCGGGCCGCCACGGTTGGTTCGCTCATCGGACCTGCAGTATGCCATCGACGGGGCGGCCCTCTGGCCTGTGGCGACCGCGCCAGTGGTCCTGCCGCTACCTCAAGCGGACGGTAACCGCCTCGGCCGTCGTCGTGGCCGACGCCCATGGCACTCAAGCAGCTGCCGCTCCGTACAGCCGCGCCACCTCCATTCGGCCATTCTCCCCGTCGGTCGTGGACACACGGCGTTCTGAATGGAACGCTCGCTCCAGACCGCGGGCGGTCTCACGTGGCACAGTCCGTCGGCCCACGCCGACCGCGTTCCTCGCACGAGCCGCACATCGCGCACCACACGAAGTCCTCGCGGCAGCCGAGTCCCGGCACGCCCATGCCTCGCGTGAAAGGTGCACCGCATGAAGGTCAGAGCCATCCCGACAGCAGTCACCGCCGCTCTCCTTGTCACTGCGGCGCATCCCGCCGCCGGTGCCGCCGCCCCCGCCGAAGCCGTGCCGACGAGGTTCACCGTCGACACCACATCCGACGCGGTGGACGCCGACCCGTCGGACGGCCGGTGCCGCACCGCGTCCGGCACGTGCAGCCTGCGCGCCGCGGTGATGGCCGCCAACTCCCGGCCGGGCAGCACGATCGCGCTGCCTTCCGGCCGCTACCGGCTGACGATCCCGCCTGACCCCCGGCTGATCACCGGCGACCATCCCGACCCGACCACTGGCGACTTGAACGTCGACGCGCCCACCACGATTACCGGCGCCGGTGCGCGGGCTACCGTCATCGACGCCAACCACCTGGACCGGGCCTTCCGCCTGCGGGCGGACACCCGTATGTCCGATGTGACGATCACGGGGGGAGAGGCAAGGCAGCGGGAACTTCCCTTCACCGACACCGGGGGCGGCGGCATCGCCAACGAACGGCATCTGACGCTGCGTCGGGTCGCGGTGACCGGGAATTCCGCCGGCTATGGGGGCGGCGTCTTCAACGTCCCGGACTCCCACCTGGATCTCGTCGACAGCACGGTCAGCGGGAACGCCGCCGGAGAGGCCGGAGGCATCAGGTTCGACGACAGCGGCACTGTGACGAACTCGACGATCGCCGGCAACCGCGTGACGGACCCCGGCGACCGCCCCGGCAGCCTCGGCGGCTACGGCGGAGGCATCGACATCCGCGGACTGGGAACCGTGGAAATCCTCGACTCGACCATCACGGGGAACCGTTCCAGCCACCACGGGGGCGGAATCAACATCGCCCCCGCCTACCTCGACAGCCTGCCCGCACCGATCCCCGACATCGTCGATCTGCCTCTTGGACGTCTGGTCCTGCGCAACTCCATCGTCGCGGGCAACACCGCCGACTGCGCGAAGGCCTTCGCCATCATCGCGTCTCGAGGCCACAACATCGACGGCGACGGCAGCTGCCGGCTGACCGCCACGGGCGATCTGCCCCGCCGTGACCCGCTGGTGGGGCCGCTCGCGGACAACGGCGGCCCCACAGACACCACGGCGCTGCTGCCGGGCAGCCCCGCCCTCGACGCGGCCGACGGCTGCCCAGCCACCGATCAGCGCGGCGTCGCCCGCCCCCAGGGCACCGCCTGCGACATCGGCGCCTACGAGTACACGCCATGACCCCCTGTCTCCGCACCGGCATCAGGAGGATGCGATGAGATCTTCGAGCTCGCGCCCCGCCCTGGCCACCGCCGTGACCGTCGTAGCGGCCCTGCTGCTGTCCCTCACCACTCCCCCAGTCACGGCGCATGCCGATGCCGACCATGACTCCCTGGTCGTGCGCACCGACCGCGGCTGGGTGCGCGGGGCAGCCGGCCGCGACCGCGGGCGAATCTTTCAGGGGATTCCGTTCGCCGCCCCGCCGACGGGTGACTTGCGCTGGCGTCCACCCCGACCCGCCGCACGGTGGTCCGGCGTACGGGACGCCACCGCGTCCGCCCATCCCTGTCCGCAACTGCCGCTGACCCTGCTCCCCGACGGCGGCCCCGTCCTGCCCGGCGAGTCCAACCGCACCGGCAGCACCACAGAGGACTGCCTGTACCTCAATGTGTGGACGCCCGCCCGCACCATGGTCCGGCCCCTCCCGGTGCTGGTGTGGCTGCACGGCGGCGGCAACGCCTACGGCGCGGGCAGCGACTACGACGGCTCGGCGCTTGCTGCGCGCGGTGTGGTCGTGGTGACCGTTAACTACCGCCTCGGAGCACTGGGGTTCCTCGCCCACTCCGCCCTGTCGGCCGAGAGTGCGGACCGTGCCTCCGGCGACTACGCCCTGATGGACCAGCAGGCCGCATTGCGCTGGGTACGGCGCAACATCGGCGCCTTCGGCGGCGACCGCAGCCGGGTGACGCTCGGCGGTCAGTCCGCCGGATCGTCGGACGCCTGCGTCCACATCGCCTCGCCGACCGCGAAGGGCCTGTTCCACCGGGCGATCCAGCAGAGCGGAAGCTGCGCAGCGGACGGCGGACTGACACCGCCCACGCTCGACGCTGCAGAGCGGAAGGGAAGCGACTTCGCGGCCACGGTCGGCTGCACCGACCCGGCGACCGCGGCGGCCTGTCTGCGAGCCGTACCCACCACCGAGCTCATCCGCAGCACAGGAACCGGGGCCGCGTCCTTGTGGGGCCCGAACACCGGGCCCCACATCCTTCCGCGCACGCCGCACGCGGCGTGGGCCGAGGGACGGGTGAACGCGGTGCCGACGCTGAGCGGCAACACCCACGACGAGTACCGCTACTTCACCGCCCTGTACGTGGATCTGCTCGGCGGCGGCCCGCTGACCCCTGCCTCGTACGCGGCACTGATCACGCTTCAGCACGGCGACCGTGCGGCCGCGGTCCTCGGCACGTACCCGGCTGCGGCGTACCCGTCGCCCAACCTGGCCTATTCCACCGTCGGCACCGACCAGCGGTTCGCCTGCCCGGCACGGGCCGACAGCCGGCTGTACAGCAGCCGAGCGCCCGTGTACGCCTACGAGTTCGCCGACTCCCAGGCACCACCGTTCATTCCCGCCCCGCACACACCGCAGGGCGCTTTCCACGCCTCCGAACTCGCCTTTCTCTTCCCCACGGACGCGGTGCCACCCCTGACGCCGGCCCAGCGCCGTCTGTCCGCCATGATGACCGCCTACTGGGCCCGCTTCGCGGCCACCGGCGACCCCAACGTGCCCTGGGCTCCCACCTGGCCGCGCTACACGGCCGACGGAGACCGCATCCAAGTGCTGACGCCGGACCGGACGGGCCCCACCACCGGGTTCGCGGCCGACCATCACTGCACATTCTGGCAGCCCCCCACTCCCCGGGGGCGGTGCGGTGACGTCGACGTGGGCCCTGGTCCGGGACGGGTGCCGGAGCGTGCGGCAGGGCCCCTGACGCCCTGGCCAACCGTCAGCGGGAGCGTTTGGTCGCGACGGTCGCCTTCGCCCGCGCTCACTCCCCGTACTACCGCGAGCTGTACCGGACCCTGCCGGAACGCGTCGAGGACCCGGCCCTGCTGCCGGTCACGCGCAAAGAGATACTGATGGCCCGATTCGACGACTGGGTTACCGACCCGGAGGTGACGCTCGACCGCGTACGTGCCTTCGTCGCCGACCCCGGCCGGGTCGGCGAGCGCTTCCTGTACAGGTACCTGGTCACCACCACGTCCGGAACCACCGGACACCGCGGCGTGTTCCTTCTCGACGACCGGGCGGCGGCGGTGGCCAGGGCCCTATCGCTGCGGGCCGCCCGGCGCACTTTGACCGCCTCGGCGACGGCCCGTTTACTCGCCCACCGCGAGCGGTCGGCGCACATCGTCGCCACCAGCGGCCATCTGGCCGCCTGCACGCCCGGGGCAGCCGGGTGCTGTCGGCGCACAGCCCGCTGCCCGACCTGGTGGACCAACTCAACCGGTACCGGCCCGTGTTCCTGAGCGGCTACGCCACGGTGATCTCGCTGCTCGCCGGTGAGCAGCTGGCCGGCCGCCTGCGCATCGCTCCGGCCGTGGTGCCCCTGGTGGCTGAGGGCCCCGGTGACCGCGACCACCGCCGGATCCGCTCTGCCTTCCGGGCGCCTGTGGTCAACACCTACGGCTGCAACGAGAGCCTCGCCCTGGCCTACGGCTGCGCGTTCGGATGGCTCCACGTCCACAGTGACTGGCTGATCCTGGAACCCGTCGACGCCGACCACCGCCCCACTTCGCCGGGGGAGTCCTTCACCGTGCTCCTGACCAGCCTGTGCCAATGGGCGCAGCCGATCCTGCGCTACGACCTCGGCGACAGGGTCTGCTGCGCCCGGACGCGTGCGCGTGCGGAGACCCGCTCCCCTCCATCAAGGTCCGTGGCCGCGTGGCCGACCTGCTGTCCTTCCCGCGCCGGGGCGGCGGCACCGTCCGGATCGTGCCCATGGCCTTCGAGACCCTCCTGGAAAGCATCCCGGACATCGACCTGTTCCAGATCGTCCAGACGTCGCCCACCACCCTCCGGGTGAGGATCCGGTCCACCACCGGAGCCGATCGAGAACGGCTGTGGACGGCGGTGCGCCAGGAGCTGGCCGCCCTCCTCGGCGCCCACGGGGCGGACCAGGTCAGTGTCGAACGGGCCCACGAGCCACCCGAGCAGTCGCCGGGCGGCAAGTACCGTGTCGTCATGCCCCATTCGTGACGCCGCGCGACGGGGCGTCCTCACCCGGGGCGTCCCGTACCGGAACGCCGTGGTGAGCGGCCAGTGCCAGCAACGCCACACGCAACGACCCGGTCTCCAGGGCGGTGCCCGGATCGAACCAGAGGGCCACGGCTGTTCCGCTCGCCATCCTGAGCGTGAAGCGCGCCAACTCGTCCGCCACCTCCGGGCGGTCACGCAACCCGAAGACGGCGCTCACCGATTCCCGTGCCCAGACCACCAGCGCGTCGCGGTACTGACGCACCTCGGCCACGGCCGCCGCACTGGCATCCTGCTGCACCATGCCCAGCCCCAGCAGCAACCGCAGACCGTGCGGATGACGCTCGAACGCGTCCCTGACCTCGGCCAGGAAGGTGTCCAGGCGCTGGATGACGTCGGCGCCCGGCACCTCGGCCGGAGGCAGGGCAGCCAGCAGCTCGGTCCTGGCGCGCTCCAGCACCGCGATATAAATCCCGTCCTTGCTCCCGAAGTGCCAGTAGAGGGAGCTGGTCGGCAGACCGCACGCGGCGGAGATCATCGAGATGGAGGTGGCGGCGTAGCCGTACCGCGCCATCAGTTCGCCGGCGGTGTCGAGAATCGCGTCCCGGGACCGTGCGCCGCGGTTCTGGACCGGTGCCTCCGTCATACCGCTGACTTTAGACGACACGATGGCCAACGGGCCCATGCGTGGATTCAGCCATAATCGCTTGCATTCGGAGCCGCGCTGATCGGCTCTGTAGCGGGTCCGCAAAAGGGTTCGGAACGTCTCTGGAACAGCCGGTCCGCGGTGACCTGCGTACTCAGCGAGCTGGTGAGGTCGGACCGGGACGCCCGGCCGACGTTGCCATCGGCGGGTTTGCCCAGCCCGCATCCCGAACCGGACGTGCCCGATCTCCAGGCATCTCCACAAGCCCCTCTCAGACGGCCGCCGCCCATGGTCCCGCTGGGCCAGGGCGAGGGGATCTTGTTTTCGCGATACAAGTAGCGATCGGCCCGGACCTTCGCGCGCCTGAACAAGACCACCTCATCGTCGGCAGGCCACCACCGGCCCGCACAATAGCGACGGCGCGGACTCTTCCAGCTGGACCAACAGTGCAGCTTGGTCCGCATCTCCCGTACCCGGCGCTCGGCCTTGAGCAGCGCGCACCCCAGCGCATCGGCATTCACCAGCGGCCTCCCGGCATTGCAGCATCCTCCCTGCCGACTTACCGGCCCCCTTCGCCATGCACGGAGCTTTCCTCAGCTCGGACTACTACGGAACCTCCGCCCCGCCTGCGGACCTCAGCCGGCAACGGGCCTGCCCTCGGTCTCCGGATCGGACGCCCGGAAATGAGCGCGACCGCAGGCGGTTCCCGCGTTCACCACGTGCCGATCGGTCAGGTCGGCGTCCCGCAAAACGGTGCGACTCGATCTTTCCGTGCAGCAGGGAGAGTGCGTACCAGCCCTGAGCGAGGACGGTGAGCGCGCCGGGTCTGGCGGTCATGGGCGAGCGCGCCTGCAAGTACGCGGCTCCGTCCACGCAACCAACTCCGCCTCACTGCTACTCGGTATCACCCAGTTCGAGAAGGACTGCCAAGGCTTCCGCTGACCGCTCAGCAGGCTTGATCAGTCGGCCTTGCGTGCGCGGACTCCGCGGGCTGGCGGGTGTGGCGGAAGACCGCAGTGCCTGCGCGACAGCGTCAACGGGCCTGTCCAGTGTGGTCTTTCGCCTGGTAGGGATCGACCGACGGCGCCGTCCGTGCGTGTCGCGCTGTCAGCAGCGTAGTGGCTGTTCGGCCCAGATGGTTTTGCCGCGTTCGCCGTACCGGGTTCCCCAGCTCCGGGTCAGCTGGGTTATGAGGTAGAGACCGCGTCCGCCCTCGTCCGTGTCCTGGGCCCGTCTGACGTGGGGAGATGTGCTGCTGCCGTCCGACACCTCGCAGATCACGTTGCGGTCGAGGATCAGCCGTAGCGTGATCGGTTCTTCGCCGTAGCGGATCGCGTTCGTCACCAGCTCGCTGACGATCAGCTCGGTGGTGAACGACTCCTCCTCCAGCCCCCACCGGGCCATCTGCTGCGTCGTCAGGTCGCGTGCCCGGCCGACCAGTTCGTCCTGAGCCTCTATCTTCCAGGTGACATGGCGGTCCGAAGCCAGGCCGCTGACCCGGGCCGTCAGAACGGCCACGTCGTCCTTGTGGCATGTCGGCAGCAGTTCGCGGACCAGCGTGTCGCACACCTCTTGAGGCGTGGCGGATGGAGGAGTCCGCGAAAGGGTGTCGCGCATGCGGTGCAGTCCGGCATCGAGATCCTGGGCGCGCGGCTGCAGCAGGCCGTTGGTGTACAGCACCAGAACGTCCCCGTCGTCCATGGCGATCTCACGCTTTTCGAACACGATACCTCCCAGGCCCAGTGGGGGGCCGCCAGGCAGTTCCACGAAGTCGACGGCGCCGTTCACCGAGAGCACAGCCGGCGGTGGATGACCGGCGCGTGCCAGGAGACAGCGGCGGGACACGGGGTCGTACACCGCGTACAGGCACGTCGCTCCTGTCGCCAGGGGCCCTTCGTCACTCCGTTCGTCGAGGAAGCGGTTCATCTGGTCGTCGAGATGGGTGAGAAGCTCGTCGGGGGCCAGATCGAGATCCGCGAGCGTACGTACGGCGCTGCGCAGGCGGCCCATGGTCACAGCGGACTGCAGGTCGTGTCCGGTCACGTCGCCCACCACGAGCGCCACTCGTGCGCCGGACAGAGGGATGACGTCGAACCAGTCGCCGCCCAGCCCGGTGTGCCCGCTCGCGGGCAGGTAGCAGGACGCCGTCCGCACCGCCGACGCCGACGGCAGCCGCTGAGGAAGGAGACTGCGCTGGAGGGTCAGCGCGGTCGTCCGCTCGCGGTGGTATCGGCTGGCGTTGTCGACGCACACCGCCGCTCTGGTCACGATCTCCTCCGCCAGCAGCACGTCGTCGGGCTCGAACCGGCGGGGGTTGCCGGAGCGCAGGAAGACGACAGCGCCCAGGACGACGCCGCGGGCGAACATCGGGACGAGCAGCCACGAATGGATCTTCGGTCCGTCGTCCGGGGAGTGGCGGAGGCCGACTGCGGCGGGGCAGTTCTGGAGTTGATCGTCCGCCAGGAGGACGGATTCACCCTTCGTGAGAGCGTCGAGGAACGGCGAGCCGGGCGCCGTCGCCCACAAATTGGCATCCCCCACCTTCACTTCCCCGGCAGCGTCTGACCCCGTGTCTTCGGCTGCCCCACTGCAAGCGGCCCTGCGGAACAGCGGGGGACGCGGTGGTCGGCCTTCGGTCGGTTCGCGGCCGGGGAAGACTGAGTCCAACAGGTCGACAAAGCAGATGTCGGCGAAGCGCGGTACCGCGACCTCGGCCAGTTCCCGGGCGGTGCGCCAAAGGTCCAGGGTGGTGCCGATCCCGATGGCCGCCTCGTTCGTCAGGACCAGCCGCTCGCGCGATCGGACCCGTTGGGTCACGTCGGAGACGACATGACCCAACGCGATCACCCTCCCGGACGGGTCCCTCAGGGGCAGGATGGACTCCGACCACACGTACTCCCGCGGCGAGTTGGCCACGGGGTGGCCGACCACCTCGGTGTCGATGAGCGCCTTGCCGGTCTCAAGGACCCGCCGCTGGCGGGCTTCGAGGGCATCGACGTCCAGCAGGCCGGGCGGCGCCATCTCGCGCATGGTGTGCCCGGAGTACTCGGTCCCCTGGAACACGCCGGCGCGCCGCTCGGCGATGTTCAGGCCGACGAAGCGCAGCTGCGTGTCGAAGATGTCGATGTTGAACGGCGAGTCGGTGAACAGCCCCTTCAGCAGGGCGCGCCCGTATTCGTACGTGCGGAGTACGGCGGTACGGGCCGCCTGCACCAGCCACTGCGGATCACCGTTCGCGGACGTGAGGGCACGGACCCAGATCTGGGCCGCCAGCGGCTTCCCGCTGCGCTGTCGCAGGACCAGAGACCCCCGGCGGGCGCCCTTCTCCCAGCGCCTGACGATGTCCGCCGCGTCGGCGGGGTCGTAGAGGAACTCGTCCGCACTACGGCCCACAGCCTCGCGCGCCGGACAGCCGAGCATCTGCTGCGCTCCCGGACCCCAGGCCGCGACCCGACCGCAGGCGTCCAGCAGGACGTCCGCCTCGCTTCCCGGTTCCGGAAATTCACCGTCGCCGCGAAAGGTGATGTCATGCATTCCGCACCTCGAGCACATCCGTGCAGGAATGTGGATTTGAGCGGCTTAGTCCAATTTAGCAATAGATGATACCCGTGACGTGGTCATCTTTCTCGTCACTCCACGGCCTGGGCGGTCTTCTGCCGTAATCACCGAGTCTTGGGCGATCTGATCCGGGCGCCCCGCGTGGCCAGGCTCCGGATCTGCGGCAGCCGGGACGGATGTCAGCGGACGGGTAATCCTGGCAGCGCCGCGCCGCACCATAGTCACCATCGCCAGCATCAGCTCTCGCGTCTCGCGCAAATCTTGCCCTTGATCGTTGCCGCCCGGCCCCGACCCTGCGAAGGTTTCGGCCACTCCCCCAAACCCCCAGGTCATCGGAGGCCCCTTGGCTGCCCGTCGTGCCGTTGTCGCTGCCGCGTCAGCGGCACTCGTCGTCCCGCTCCGCGGAGGCGCGGCCGCCAGCGGCTGCGGGGCCGCCGCGCCCCGGCGATTGGCTGCGTGCCCTTTACACCGGGCAACCAAGTGGCCAGCCGTCGCCACCCCGTCCGGTGCTACGTGCACCACCTTCACAGCATCTGCCGTAGCCGACGTACCGGAAGCACCCCGTACTCGCACCCTTTGCCCTGTAACGGAGCGGCGGCTGGTCAGAAGATGACCACGTGGCCGGTGCGCGGCGCGGTCCGGCCCGACTGGACCTCGCGCCAGACCTGCGTCAGGGCCTGCGGGCCCTGGCCATGGACGACGTCGACCCATCCCTCGGCCACGGGGGCGAACCGCTGCCATGCGTCGGCGAACCGCCGGTCCAGCCCTGCGCGCCCCCACTCGCCGGTGCGCTTGCGCATCTGGTCGGGGGCAAAGAACATGCCCGGACCGGTTTCGGCCAGTGTGCCGGCCGGCCCGGGCTCCTGGTTGGTGATACCGACGACCACGTGGTGCACCAGGGCGTCGCCCAGATGGGCGCTCAGCGAGGCGGTCAGCCGCTCGTCGCCGGCGAAGTCTGCGTACAGAGTGGGCCGGTTGGGCAGTTGCACGACGTCCTCATAGGCGAGCACCCGGTCGTAACAGCCCAAGCTTTCAGTGAAGGCTACGTTGCGCCGGGAAGTAAGGCCGACGATCTCGCACCCCCGGCCCTGCAGCAGGAAGGCGGCACCGTAGGCCGTCTTGCTCGACGCTGACGACAGGACGGCCGTCGCAGCCCCCAGCCAGGCATTGTCGACGAGCCAGTCGGCCAGCATGAACGAGGTCCAGAACAGCGGGCGGTACAGGATCTGGAGGTCCTCGCGGTCGGCCTCGTAGGCGAGATCACCCGTGGTGAGGGCGTACGCATTGTAGGGCCGGGGCAGTGTCTGCCGGTGGGGGCTCGCGTCCCGGAAGCCGCGCTCGTCCACCCGGCCGGGGCGGACCAACAGGTGGCTCGCGGACGGCAGATAGCCGTAGTAGCGGCTGCCCGGCTCGATGCCCTCCACACGCGAGTCGACGACCTCTGCAAAGCCCCACAGGGGGACGATCCCCCAGCCCTCGCGGGAAGCGGGGAAGAACTGCCAGTAGCGGAAGGAGTCGCCGAGCGCGGCGTAGGTGACGTTGTTCGCGGTGAGGCCGACCTGGTCGACCCGAAGCAGCGCCTCGCCGTCACGAACCTCGGGAACCGGTGCGTCGGCGAGTTCGGCGATCGACAGATCGTCGCGGGCGATCAGCAGGTTCCAGCCGACGGCAGCGGCGGTAGCAGTAGTGGTGGTGGTGTCCATGGCCCGGAACGTACTTGAATCCGAATTCGGATTCAATAGTGGGCCTAGAATGCGCGCATGCCCTCCCCCCAGCACGAACGTGCCCCCACCCCGCCGCGCCCGCGGCGAGCCCACGGCGCACCCGGCGCGGTGTCCGCACCCGCGACGCCCTGGTGGCCGCAGCGCGGCGGATCTTCGAACGGGACGGCTATCTTGAGGCCCGCATCGTCGACATCGCGGCCGAGGCCGGGGTCGCCGCCGGCAGCTTCTACACACACTTCACCGGTAGCGGCGGTGCTCGGGCAGCGCGTTCATCAGCACGCGATACCGCGGTGCAGGATCAAGGACAGCAGGGCCGCGCGGCGGGTGCGGGGCGGGCTGAAGCGCTCGCGAAAGGCTTCCGGCAGGTCTGCGATGGTCAGCGCACCGATCACGTGGGCGGCCACCGTGCGCACAAGCGGCCAGGCCGGCTTCAGGTGGCCGAGGCGGCGGGGTGCGGGAGCTTCACGGAGCATGTCGAAGAGCAGGTAGCGCACGGGTTCGCTGTATTCGAGGCGCTCGCGGATCGTGCGGTCCATATACGCGGGTACGTCAGCGGCCGTGACCGGGAACAGGTCGTCGGACAGGCCGAACTCGGTACACACCGCACGGAATTCTCCGTATATCTGATCCAGTTCAGGCGGCGCCAGCGGGCGTCCCGACAGTTCTCGCATCGCCGTCATGCACTCGTACAAGGTGACCAGCACCCACACCCGCACCGCCGGGTCCAACGCTGTGAATGGCCTGCCCTGCTCGTCGGTCCCTGCCAGACGGCGGTGCGTGCGCTCCAGACGGGCGACCTCACGGCGTAGCCCTTCACGGTCGGAGAAGAACAGCCGCTTCCCGCTGTCCATCGTGTGCTCGCTACGCCGCCACGGGTGCGCGCGGTAGGTGGAGAAGTTGTCATGCCGGCGGCGACCGCCGGATCTGCAGTCTGCAGAACCAGCAGCCGCCACGCCACCAACCCGATCCGCCACTCCCCCAGCGTGCGGCGTAGCAGCGAATCAGGACCAGGAAGATCAGCGGTAGCCAAGGGGACGTCTCCTCAAGTACGTGCACAGGAATGAGCAGGGGACGACCGGAAGAGGGATCATCCGGCTATCCGCCCAGCCCAACGGCCCTACTGGAATCCGGGAGCGGCCAGGTTCCCGAGTTCAACCATCCGGGAAGCGCCTCAGGGCTCTGCTGAGCGAACACGACACGGTGGATGGAGGGGTGGATGGCAGCGAGGACCAGGCGCCAGAGCTCGGCCGGCCCCGTACTCGGAGCAGGCCTCCCCCCTCGGCTATCGCGCGGGAAGAGGTGTCCTCCTCGCCGGGAGGCTTACCCGCGGGAGATGACTGGCAACAACGGGCGGCGTCCGAGCGGTCGCGGGCGTATTGGATCTTGTTGGTGAGCAGGACCGCGGAGTGCCCGCATTGCGAGGAGATCCACATGCCGGTGCTGGTGAAGCCGTAGTGCAGCCAGACGTCCTGGTCGGAGCCGGTGCCGGGTGCCAGAACAGACCGCGGGCCGGTGCCGTCACCGGTCCGGACGGCCAAGGACACCTCCGCCCAGGCCGGGCCGAAGCCGGGCCGGGCAGGTGCGGTCGCGGGGGCGAGCAGGCAGGACCTCATCCTGCGCGGCGGCCAAGACGTCTACCCCACCGAGATCGAACACGTCCGGCGCACCCTCGAATGGGTCACCGACGCCGCCATCGTTCCCGCCCCCTGCGAAAGCCGAGCGACGCCAGGAGGTCCACAGCAGCCTGCCGCCCATCCACACCAGGTAGGCGGCCCCGCCCCAGCGGAGTGCCTCGTACGCGAAGTGAGAGGCAGTCAGCAGAGCGGTCACACCGACCGAGGTGAGCACTCCCCAGACCAGCGTGCCGCTCTGGATGCCGAGGACCACGCCCCAGGCGCGACGGCGGTGCGCAGGACGAGCGCGGTGTCCAGTCCGGGAGTGACGGTGAGCAGTCCCACCATCAGGGAGAAGGTCCACAAGGCATCCATGGCGATCACGAACGATCACCCTAGGCCGGGCGTCACGCAACCTCTACTCTTCTGCCCGGAATCGGGCAAGAGTTGCAGCAATCTCTGATCTACGACCGCGGGCCACACCTCAGAACGGTGAACCCGGAAAATCCTCAAACCAGCCGTGGCGCCCCAGCCAACGGTGCACGCCACCTGCCACTCGCCCCGTCCAACGTCGTGATCACGACACGGCCAGGTCCGCGCATGCCTGCCTGGCGGTCGTGCGCGCCCGCGACCTGGACGCGGGCAAGGTGGAAACGCGTGGGGGCGGCAGGCGAAAGGAGAGGCCCGAAGCCTCCTCGCTGGGTTGGGAAGAGAGGCGGTTCGGCCTCTGCGGAGGCCGTATTGCCCGCACTGCCCCGTACCCTTCGTGGTGTCTACGGCGTCACTTAGCGGGCGCCAAACCACTGGAGGCAACACCCCGTGCTGATTGCTCAGCGTCCGTCCCTGACCGAAGAGGTCGTCGACGAGTTCCGCTCCCGGTTCGTGATCGAGCCGCTGGAGCCGGGCTTCGGCTACACCCTCGGCAACTCCCTCCGCCGGACCCTCCTGTCCTCGATCCCGGGTGCGGCGGTCACGTCCATCCGCGTCGACGGCGTTCTGCACGAGTTCACCACCGTGCCGGGTGTCAAGGAGGACGTCACCGACCTGATCCTCAACATCAAGCAGCTGGTCGTCTCCTCGGAGCACGACGAGCCGGTCGTGATGTACCTGCGCAAGCAGGGTCCGGGTCTGGTCACCGCCGCCGACATCGCGCCCCCGGCCGGTGTCGAGGTGCACAACCCCGACCTCGTCCTCGCCACGCTCAACGGCAAGGGCAAGCTGGAGATGGAGCTGACCGTCGAGCGCGGTCGCGGCTACGTCTCCGCCGTTCAGAACAAGCAGGTCGGTCAGGAGATCGGGCGCATCCCGGTCGACTCGATCTACTCGCCGGTGCTGAAGGTCACGTACAAGGTCGAGGCGACCCGTGTCGAGCAGCGCACCGACTTCGACAAGCTGATCGTCGACGTCGAGACCAAGCAGGCCATGCGTCCCCGTGACGCCATGGCGTCGGCCGGCAAGACGCTGGTCGAGCTGTTCGGTCTCGCCCGCGAGCTCAACATCGACGCCGAGGGCATCGACATGGGCCCGTCCCCGGTGGACGCCGCCCTCGCCGCCGACCTGGTGATGCCGATCGAGGAGCTGGAGCTCACGGTCCGGTCGTACAACTGCCTCAAGCGCGAGGGCGTCCACTCCGTGGGTGAGCTCGTCGCCCGCTCCGAGGCCGACCTCCTGGACATCCGCAACTTCGGTGCGAAGTCCATCGACGAGGTCAAGGCGAAGCTGGCCGGCATGGGCCTGGGCCTCAAGGACAGCCCGCCCGGATTCGACCCGACCGCCGCCGCACTCGGTGCGGACGACGACGCGGACGCGGGTTTCCTGGAGACGGAGCATTACTGAACGCTGCGCTGCGCTGGTCATAGAGACACGTCGCGACGGGGACAGCACCCGTAGCTCCTTGAGTGACGGTGCCGCTGTTCCTGCCGGCAGCACGTAGGACTCCACCTGCAGATCTGCGGGATCTTCGGCTCTCGCCAGGGATGGCGCTGCCGCGGACAGGAGGCGACAGTCGTCATCATCGTCAGTACCCGTCTGCGGGCACAGCGGAGCAAGGCCGAAGACGTGCTGTTTCCCGGGATCGACGTGCGGTTGGAGGGCGTGGTGGTCACCGGTACGCTGCTGTTCGTCGATGCCGCAGCGTGCGGGCGACCACCGTACTGCCCGAACTGCCGGTGGCGGGGGCGCAGAATCCACTCGCCCTACCACCGCAGCTTGTCCGAACGCCCCCTGGCTGGCCAGAAGTCGGTCGTGCGCCTGCGGGTGCGGCGCTTCTTCTGCGACCGGAAGTCGTGCGCCCGCAGGACCTTCGTCAAGCAGGTCGACCGGCTGACGGAACGCCACCGCCGCTCCAGCCTCGGGCTGAAGGAATGGCTGACGACGGTAGCCGTCGAGCTCGGCGGCCGGCCTGGGGAACGGGTTTGCCGCAAGCTGAACCTGGCGGCGGGTCGGACCCACCTGGTGGGGCTGCTGGAGGAGCCGCCGGTGCCAGGCCCGCGCTCTGCTGGACGAGCACACCGCTGTGCGCGGCCCGGGGACCGGCTGGGACCTGCACCGCCACACTCCGTCCTCACCCCCTCGGCGAGCAGGGTGCCTCCCTGCTGGTACTTGTTTCCCATCCTCTGATGCGGCTCGGTGGACGGCCTAGCCTTGTGGGGGGGTTGTCTGGCTCTGGACCGGAATTGGGGTCTGACACCAGTGATGCGGGCCGTGTCCCGTCACGGCTGGGGAGCCGTGACCGGCCCGTTTGGTGTGTGAAACACATGCTCGAAGGTGCTACGGCAACGCTCTCGCCTGTAGACAGATGGCCGGGCGCGGGGCGCCGATCAGGTGAACTGACACCCGGGTCCAGGAAGCCGGAGGCGGTTTCCCGAGCTGCGGACTCATGATGGCCGTATGCCTTCCGCTGGGCGCGTCCGACGACATGCCGGGCAGGCAGTCGACACCAGACCTATCCGCATGCAGAACGGCAGGCAACGGCCCCCGGCCGACAGGGCCGTGGGGCCACCCGTCCGAGTGACATTCCATCGAATAGGCGTATTGGTCCAGCCATACTGGCGCCGTTCGATGCCAACCGGTCACGGTAGTGCCCGGGCGCTCGCGGGCGGCCGAGCACCGAAAGGAGTCCCCTCATGGCAGACGTCAAAGTCGGGCTGTACGTATCTCTCCAGGCCAAGCCCGGCAAGGAGGAAGACGTCGCTGACTTTCTCCGCAAGGGCCTTGACCTCGTGCAGGAGGAGCCCGGCACCGTCGCCTGGTTCGCCGTGCGCCTGAACGCGACCGCCTTCGCGATCTTCGACGCCTTCCCCGACGTCTCCGGACGCCAGGCCCACCTCGCAGGCCGGCTGGCCGCGGCCCTGATGGAACGAGCCCCCGATCTGCTCGCCCAGCCGCCTTCCATCGAGCAACTCGACATTCTCGCCCACAAACTGCCCTGAAACCGAAGGCGGCTGGTCGGCCCGGCGTGGCCGCCTCTGTCCCCGATGCTCGCACTCTCTGACCAAACAGCTGGAGCACACCCACCAAGATCGCCACGCATAAGACCACCCGCCGGCCCGCCCTCGCCGTGTTCAACGACCGTCTGCACCTGGTCCACCGCGGGCAGGCCAACGACAGCCTGTGGGAGTCGGTCTACGACGGCAGCAGCTGGACCACCGACACTCCCATCCCCGGCCGGCACAGCTGGCGCGGACCCGCCCTCGCCACCTACCGAGGCGCCCTCCACTGTCTCGCCACCGGATAACACCACCGCCCCGGCGGCCCGCCACCCAGGTGGCCCGCCCCGCCGGACGAGCGAGCAGCGGGGGCCTCCACCAGGACAAGACCTGCGGACGAGCTGGCACGGGTCAGGAGCTGTGTCATATCTGGTTGAGGCACAGCCAGCCGAACTCGGTGGTTCAGCGGGGGCGGGACTGATGAGCTTGATCAGGCGTCATCCGTAACTCAAGATGTCTGCGTTCAACTCGGCAGCGCCTACACCGACAGCACAGGAGACAATGACCGACCCGACGGTCCCCGCTGGACCGAAGAGAGTGGTTGCGGCCATAGTGACGCCGGTTTCAGATGCTGCGCCGATACCTGCCAGGCAGCCAGCGAAATCCCCGACAATACGGCTGCCTATGTCAAGAAAATCCGAGAAGCTGAACAGTCCGCTCGGGTCGATGCGGTTGACTGGGCCGTCTTCGGCGTAGAGGTGGGGGTTCCCCTCTTGTCCGGAGGGGTCGGGGCTGTTGAAGCGGCCGACGTTGGGGTCGTGGTAGCGGGCGCCGGGGTGGTAGAGGCTCGTGGGATCCTGGTAATTGCCGGTGAAGCGGTAGGGCTGGCAGCACCCCGGGATGTAGCCGAGGTCCAGGTCGCCCGAGGCCCACGAGACAGTGCACCCAGTCGGCGAACCATGGCCGACGCCTCGCCGTAGCGGTCGACGTGGTCGAACACCGACTGGCGGTCGTGGGCGGCAGACGAGCCACTTGCTTCTGCCCTCAATTCCTTGCAGGACAACCCTATTCGACCCCTGTCTCGCATTTCGGATTCCCTCAGGCGAACCGGTCTCCGGCCATCCGCATCGTCGGGATCAGTACGGCGCGCGAAATCGGATCCGAATCACCGCGTTAGGAGCGATTCTTCCGACGAGCCAAGAAGGCGAAGCCCGCCAAAACAACTCCGCTGACTGCGGCGATCACTCCCAGTACGAGCGGAACAGCATCGTCAGTAGCCGTTCCTGCGACGCACGCGCATATTCCTCCTACGATCAAGACCGCAGAGAAGATTCGCACTCCTCTGATTGCGTCATCCATCGATGCACCCTTCCGCCGCACTCGTAGGAGAACCGTTGGGCCGAGAATGAGTTCCCGACCCAACAGCCATCTAGAGAGGCCGTAGCCTCCTGTTCAATCTATTCTTCACGTATTACCCGTAGGTGAGAATCTCCGCTCCATAGAAGCCTGCGGCACCTCCAAGCGCGCAGCTGCCGACTACGGCGAGACCAACGCCTACAGCACTGCCAACTCCGGCGCCCACCACGCCGCCGACGGCGGCGGCGTATGCGATGGATCCGGTCTCTGCTGCAGCTGTAACTCCCGCGAGGCAGCCAGTAACGACTCCGAAAATGTCGCTGCCCGTGTCGAGTGCGTCGGAGAAGCTGAACAGCCCGTTGGGGTCGATGCGGTTGACGGGGTCGCCTTCGGCGTAGAGGTAGGGGTTCTCCTCCTGTCCGGAGGGGTCGGGGCTGTTGAAGCGGCCGATGTTGGGGTCGTAGTAGCGGGCGCCGTAGTGGTAGAGGCCCGTGACGTCTTGGTAGCCGCCGGCGAAGCGGTAGGGCTGGGGGTTCTTCTCGCTGGTGGAGGCCCTGGTGACGCCGCGGGGGCTGTAGGCGTAGGTGTTGACCTTGGCGCCTGTCTCGTCGGTGAGGGCGATGACGGAGCCGAGTGCGTCGGTGAGGTAGCAGTACGCCTTGCCCCCGGTCGTCATGGAGTTCAGGGTGCCCCCGGGTTCGCGGTTGAATCCCGTGTCCACACCGGCAGTTGAGGTGCCGGCCAGGCCGATCGGCCCGTTGTGGAAGTAGGTGTCTCCGAGGCGGATGCGTTCGCTCTGGTCGGTGGAACCGTACTGCCCGGTGTATGTCTTTCCGCCCACGGTCAGCGACGTCAGCTGGGAGTGGTCGGTCCACTTCTCGGCCGTGCGGGTGCCCTCCGGAGTCGACGCGCCGGCGGTCTCGTTGCCGATCTTGTCGTAGGACCAGTTCGTCGTGGAGCCGTTCTTCGCGGTCAGCTGCTGGGCGTCGTTGACGGTGTAGGTGGTGGCGCCGGGGCAGCCGGCCGCAGTGCCCTGGCTGGTGAGGTTGCCGGCGAGGTCGTAGCAGTAGAGCCAGGAGGAGTTGAGGGTGGTGCCCTTCTTCTCCTCGGCGTACGAGAAGCGGCCCGCGCCGTCGTAGGTGTAGGTCGTCTTCAGGCCGGTGACGTTGTCGGTGGACGAGCGGATCTTGCTGCCTTCCGTCGTCCCGCTGGTGCCGTATCCGTAGGAGTAGGCCAGGTCGACCGGGGTGCCCTTGGGGGAGGTGGTCTTGATGGTCTTGGGGCGGCTGGAGTTGTCGGGATCGACCTTCTGCACCGTGCCACCCGGATAGGTGGTCGTGGTACGGACGTCGTTGTTGTTGTACTTGTACGTCGTCACCCGGCCCGCGGGGTCCTTCAGCTCGGCGAGCTTGTTGACCTCGTTCCAGGTGTAGTCGACCGTGCCGGCCGGGTCCTGGTAGTAGTCGACGTTCCCGGACGGGGTGTACGCGAGCAGGGTCTGCGAGCCGTCCTGCAGGGTGCGGATCGTCTCGCGTTGCAGCGGGTCGAAGTCGTACTTGATGGTGCCGGTGCTGTCGGTGCGCTGGGTGAGGTTGCCGTCGCCGTCGTACCAGTACTCGACACGTGCCTTGTTGGTCGTGTCGACGATGCGGGTGCGATCGCGGTTGTCGTAGGTATAGGTGACGGTCACACCGCGGGCGTCGGTGACGGTCTTGGTGCGGCCCAGCGCGTCGTAGGTGTAGGTGATCTTGGCCAGCGGGGCGGGCGGAGTGACGGTGTCCAGGTTGCCCGCGCTGTCGTAGTGGAAAGTGGTGGTGACCGTCTTCGCCGCGGTCATCTTCGTCTTCTCGGTGCAGCGCTGGCCTGCGAAGCCGCCGCACGTCGGGGAGGCGGGGTTGTAGGTGTAGGAGACGTTGCCGCCGCCGGTACCGGTCTGTGCCACCGACATCGTGTTGCCGACCGCGTCGTAGGTGAAGTCCGTCTTTTCACCGTCGGGGTTGGTGGAGTCCTTGGGGACGTCTGCGCCGGCGATGGTCTGCCAGTGGTTGACCGTCTTGCCGCCCGTTGGCTGAGTGATGGTCTCGAGGTTGTTACGGGTGTTGAAGCCGTAGTCGGTGACGTTGCCCGGTGTGGTGCCCGAGCCCATCGCATCCGTGCTGGTGTCGATGCTGTGGTTCGCGTCGAACTTGGTCGAGCGCTTGTGGCCCATCGCGTCGGTGACGTCGGAGACCTGACCGTCGCTGTCGTGCTGGTACTTCGTCGCGTGCGTCTCCGGGTCGGTGGCCGTGGTCGTACCGGCCGCGGTCACAGAGTCGCTGGTGTAGGCGTAGGTCCAGGTCGGGCCGGTGTGGCCGTCGCTGTTGAAGCCGGTGCCGCGCAGCATGGAGGTGACGCGGTTGGCGTCGTCGTAGGTGAAGACCGTGACACGGCCCTCGGCGGTGGTGATCTTGTCGACGCGGCCCCAGGCGTCGTAGCGGAAGACGGTCGTCTTGCCCTCGGTGTCGGTGGTGGAGGCCAGGTTGCCGTTCGCGTCAGGTGGAAGACGGCGGTGCGGCCGGTGTTGTCCTTGGCCTGCCACTGCGAGGCGTCCGTCTTGGCCAGGTCCACCCAGCGGCCCGAACGGGTCTCGGTGAGCTTGAAGCCCTTGTTCTCGCCGCTCTCGTCGTGCTGAGTGACGGTGACCGAGCCCTTGTTGCGATCGGTGACCTTCGTCAGCGTCCCGTTGGCGTCGTAGGTGTCCTTGGAGTGGGACTTCCAGTTCGTCAGCGTGTAGGTGCCGTCACTGTTCTTCTTCAGCTCCTGCGAATACCACTTCGGGGTGGTGAACGTACCGTCACTCCAGGTCGGGAAGCTGGAAGGAGTACCGGCCGAGCACGTTGATGTGGTGGCGCATGAACGGGGAGAGCCGGGCGACGTCCTCGTCGCGCACCTCGAAGCCGTCGGCGCGGAGCTGGGTGAGGGCGGCGTCCATGTAGCGGGTGTTGAACAGCACGAGCGCGTTGAGGACCAGGCCGAGCGCCCCGATCTGGTCCTCCATGCCGTCCTGGTAGCGCTGGTAGAGCTGCCCCGCCCGCCGGGCGAGCGCGTGGTGGCCTTCCTGGAGGTTGGCCTGCACCTTGATCTGCCGCCGGTAGCCGGGCTCGTCGGCACGGTCAGGCGCAGGATGTGCAGAGTCTTCGCGATCCGCCGTAGTACGTGATCGCGTCGCCGAGCGGGGTGGGCCGGCCATCGCGGGAGAGCATCCGGATGACGTCGTAGGCGCGGACGGCTCCGAGGCTTCCAGGCTCTCGTCGGCGCCCCGGGCTAGGAGGAGCCATGACCGGCGAGGTCGGCGCCATCATCGAGTAGACGGAACCGGCCGTACTCACGGCGGCCGCCGTCACACTGGTCGAGGGGCCGGCGTTCTGCGTATCGGGCACCTCTTGACCGCGTAGGTTCGCCGGGTTGGTGGTCGTGGCGGTTGGATGTGCACTGACGTCCGTCCCGACCGCTGGGGGTGTGGTGGCCGAGCCTGTCTGCGTGCGCAGGTTGACCGATCAGGAGGGTCAGAAGCTGCAGCAGATCGTGCGCCGGGGCAGCGCCAGTTCGGTGCGGTTCCGGCGGGCGATGATGCTGCTGGCCTCGGCCGGCGGGAACCGGGTGCCGGTGATCGCCCAGCTGGTGTAGGCCGACGAGGACACCGTCAGGGATGTGATCCACGCGTTCAATGAGAAGGGCCTGGCCTGCCTTGGACCCTAATTCGTTGATAGCAGCACCGGCGCGTGACTAGGAGCGTTGCCGGACTGTTCGAGTACGGGACTGTGACGCCTTCCTGGACCCCGGCCGATGAGGCCTCCACTGAGAGGGGCGGCAGTCCCATGACTCGGGTGTTGGCAGCCGTGTGGGCGTCGGGCGGACAAGCTATACAAGCCCCGGCCCGCGAGGCCTCCTAGGTAGAGCGGTGACGCCTGACGTCGTCACGGTCGCCACCACAGGAGTGAACCTCCGCTCTTTGGAGTTGGAGGTGCGAGCCCGTTTCACGGCGACCTCTTGCCAGCCCTGAACCACCGAGTTCTGGGCAAGACCGAGGCCCGTGAGGCGCGCTGGTGCCGCGAACGGCTTGTGAGATGTCGGACGGAAGAGTCCTGGAATTAGGGAGCCGCGCGGCCCGCATTCGCTCGTGCCTAGCGCATATGTCAGCGCCAAGGGGAGGAAACACCGTGATCAGACCCGGGCCCTCCACGCCTGTCTCCGCTGGCGCAACGCCAACGCCCGCCACCCCGACGTCTGCCGCCCAGCGTCGAGAGTGCGCCCGCAGCCGCAGTGAGAAGGGCATCCGATGGGGCGGACGAGCGAGGACGGCGGCTTGATCATTCGCTGACGTTCAACGTCGCGCAGTCCCCGACTCCAGTTCGGACAGCACCGCCCGGAGCCGCTCCAGGGCCGCGGTCGTGTCCGGCTCTCCGCGATTTCAAGGTCAAGATGGCAGCGACCCATGCCGCTGCCCGCGCCGGTGACCTCAGCGCCGAGCTCGAACGCCGTCTCCAGAGCCTCCTCGACGTCGTCACGATCGATCGGCAGCCCCACGAAGACGATCTCGACTAACACTCCGGTCCTCCCTCTAAACCCGGCGAACCACAGCGGTCAGAGCACCTAGCTGCTCGCCGGTCGACCGTTCGCCGGCGTCTCGGTTCGCCAGCCGAGGAGGATCGTGTGAAGCGCCTGTTCGGCGAGGTAGCGGGCGCGATCGTTGCCGACGCTGCCGAGGTAACTGAGCGACGCGATGCCGTACAGCGTGCCCCAGAGGATCTCACAAGCCTGGTCGAAATCGGCCAGGACCACGTCGTGCGCAGCCGACCAGGAGGTGAGCAGCTCCTTGAGGACGTCGATGACCGGTTCCGCGACGCGCCGACGTTCGTCCGCGTCGACCATCGGGTCGTTCATGACCTGGAAGAGGTGGGGGTGCTCGCCGGCGAACCGGACGTACTGCGACGCAATGCGCGTCATACGCCGGTCCGTATCGGGCTCCTGCGCGGCTTGGCTGAACTCGCTCAGCATCAGGCGGTGACCGTGCGCGACCAGCTCCAGTACGAGCGCGTCCTTGTTGGCGAAGTGCTGGTAGACGACGGGCGCGGAATATTCGACGTCGGTGGCGATGCGCCGGATCGTCAGGGCCGCGATGCCCTCGGTCTCGAGGACGTGCAGCGCGGCCTCGATGATCCGCTCCCGGGTGTTCGCCCGTTCGCGGGCCCGTCTCGTGCTGGTCGGCATGGTCCGTCACTTCGCTTCGATGGTGTTCTCGAACACTAGTCACCGCCTTGACCGCGTCGGCGACGCGCGTCATAGTTAACGCCGTTAGGAAATCTAACGACGTTAGGAACGAGTAGTAAGTCATGATTTACCACATCAACAGAGTCACGATGAAGGCCACTGCGACGCCTGAGCAGATCGAAGGGGTGCTGGAGAGCTGGCGCAATCAGGGCCGGTCGAACCCCGCCATCAAGTCCTTCGTGGTCGGCCGCAACCACGGCGGCGACTACACGTACGGCGCGGTGTTCGTCGTCGAACATCTCGACGGGCTCTTCGCCTACCTGACGCACCCGACCACCTACCAGACCGACCACCTCGGGCTGCACCTGGTCGAACGGCTGGAGATCTTCGACGTCAGTGACGACGACGACCCTGACCTGAACGCCAAGATCCAGGAACTGCACCGGCGCCGCAACGAGCTCAACCCGCAGATCGCCGGCATGCTCGCGGACGTGCCCACCTACACCGGCTCCGGCGTGGACGACTGACCGATCCCCCGGAGAAGGAGAAACCGTCATGGCCAAGCACGTCATCATCGGTGCCGGTTCCATCGGTACCAACGTCGCTCGTCTGCTCGCCGAGGGCGGCGAGAGCGTCCGGATCGTCACCCGCAGCGGCTCCGGCCCCGAGCACCCGCTGGTCGACCGGGTCGCCGCGGACGCATCCGACCCCTCCCGCCTGACCGAGCTGTCCCGCGGCGCGGGAGTGATCTACCACTGCGCCAATCCACCCTCATACACGGTGTGGGAGCGCCTGTTGCCGCCCCTGCAGACGGCGGCCATCACCGCCGCCAAGGCGAACGACGCCGTCCTCGCGCTGACCGGCAGCCTTTACGCCTACGGTCCGCAGCCCGGCGGCCGGATGAACGAACACACCCCCATGGCCGCCACCGGGCACAAGGGCCGCCTGCGCAGACGCATGTGGGAACAGGCCCTCGCCGGGGGGATCCGCACCGTCGAGGTCCGCGGCTCCGACTACATCGGCAAGGACGCCAACGGCATCTACTCCCTGCTCATCAAGTCGGCCCTGCAGAAGGGAAAAGCGGCCTGGATCACCGGCCACCTGGACATGCCGCACACCTTCACCTTCAACGGCGACATGGCACAGGCCCTCATCACGCTGGCCTCGGAAGAACGCGCGTGGGGCCGACCCTGGCACGTGCCGTCCGCGCCGGCCGTCACCATTCGCGAGCTGGCGCGGCGCTACGCCGTCGCGGCAGGCCGGCCACCGATCAAACTAATCCAGATACCGCGCTCCGTGACGCGTACGGCCGGGCTGATCGTGCCGATCGCCCGCGAGATGGCCGAGATGGACTACCAGTGGTATGCGCCGTTCCACATGGACGCGACGGAGACCACCGAGACCTTCGGCCTGACCGCCACCGACCTCGACACCGCCGTCCGCAACGAGGTCGGCTGAACTCCCACCGCCCCACCGGCAGGCCGACGGCATGGCCGCCGACACCGTGCACGTTCGTGGTCACGGCACTAGCCAGCTACTGACTGGCGAGCGAGGGGTTTCAGGCGGTGGTGCGGTTGCCTTGGCGTGCGGCGAGCGCGGCGTCGGCGCTGGAGTAGGCGGGCAGGAAGGCGTCCATCCCGGTGACGCTGAGCAGGCGGCTCAGCCGGTCGGGGATGGCCGCCAGGGTCAGGGAGCCGTCGGCGTCCTTGGCGCAGCGCCAGATGCCGACGAGGGCGCCCAGTCCTGAGGAGTCGCAGAAGGTGACGCCTGAGAGGTCGGCGACCAGGTCAGGGTGGCCGTTCGCGATGAGTTCCAGGGCGCGGGCCCGTACGGCGGGTGCGGCGGCGATGTCGAACTCGCCGGACAGGGCGATCACGGCCAGGGCAGCGTCGGTGTGCGGGACGTCGATGTGGAATGCGTCGGTCATGGGCGTGGGTTCTCCTGCCCGACGGAGACGTCGGCGGTCGGGGCGGCGGCGCTGTGGGCGGTGGTGGTGATGCCGACGGGAGCAGCATCGGGGGTGGGGACGGACAGGGCCAGCAGGGCCACGTCGTTTCGCCGAGGTGTTCGCGGTCAAGGAGAGCCGCGTACGCGTGGTGGGCGAGATCGCGGCCACGCCCACCGGCGAGGCTCTGGAACTCGTGTTGCACTTGGGTGAATCCCTGCGCGGCGTGCGGGTGGAGAGCAGCGATGCCACCGCGCGGCCGGACGGGCTGGATTTCCTGGCCGAGCTTCCGGCGCGCGGCGAATGGCACACCACCGCCCTGGTCCGCCCCAGCGTCGAGGGCGAGGAGGCCGGCGGCCTCTTCCACCCGGGGGCGGAGCCCGGCGAGTCCGGGCCGGCGCGCCGCCTGTGTGCCTGGCGCGAGAGCGCCCCGCGCATCACCGACATCGAGGACCCGGAAGTGCACAGGACGCTGCGGCGGAGCCTGGAGGACCTGGGCGCCCCTGCGCATCTTCGACCCGCGGCACCCCGAACACACGGCGGTCGCCGCCGGTGCCCCCTGGTTCATGGCCCTGTTCGGCCGCGACTCGCTGCTGTCCTCGTACATGGCACTGCCGCTGGACCCTGCACACCACGGTGAACGCAGGCGTCAAGCTGTGGATGCTCGTGGTCACCGCCGTCCGTGCGCGGGCGCGGGCCGGGTCGGCGTGGCAGGCTTGCAGGGGGGCGCGCCGTTCGTCGCAACACAGCAGCGAAGGGGTACGCCGCATGGATGAGAAGGAATTCCTCCGTACCGTCGCCGAGCGCACCGGACTGAGCCGGCAGGAGGCGGCGGACCTGACCTGGGCCACACTCGAGACGCTGGCCCGCCGACTGAGCCCGGGGGAAGCCAGGGACCTGATCACCGAGCTCCCCGAGGGCCTCGCGGAGGCGGTGCGCCGGGGAACCACGGACCGCATCGAGCGCTTCGGCCACCACGACAGCGTGCGGCGCGTGGCCGAACGCACCATGCTCAAGGAGGAGGAAGCCGACCGGGGTGTGCGGACCGTACTGGCCGTGCTCCGGGAGGCGATCAGCGAGAAGGAGTTCAACGACCTGATGTCGCAGCTCGGAACTGACTTCTCCCAGGCCCTCGAATCCGCCGGGTGACCCCGGATCCTTCGGCCCGCCGACCGCGCCACGGCGGCAGCGGCCCGCACGCTGCGTGTGCGCCGGGGACGGACGGCACGGTGAGTGACACCCGCGGACCGCTGGTACCTCGCGGCCGCCATGGCGTGAGGCGCACACGAAGGTGTGATCATGACAGCTGACGTGCCCGAGACATCCTCCGGCAGATCCGTGCGCGTCGCGCTGGTGGCCGACCCCGGCCTGCCGTCGGAGATCGCCCGGGCTCTCGCCCCCCGGTTGCCCGACCATCTCCGCCGGGCAGTCGGTGCTCGGGTCAGATGGCAGGTCGACACGATGACCGCCCCGCTCAGCGTGAGCGAGCAGGCCGACGTCTCCGACATCGCCGAGGCCGTCAGAAGCCACCTGGACGGTGCCGAATGGGACGTGGCGATCTTTCTCACCGACTTTCCGCGGCGGGCCCGGCTCTACCCGATCAGCGTCGAGGTCGACACCGCGCTCCGGGCCGCGCTCATCTCCCTTCCCGCCCTTGGGGTCCGCCGCCTTCGGCGCCGGGTGCGGCAGGCCGTCGTGGATGTCGTTCGAGAGCTGGTCGCGCACGAGGAGACGCCCAGGCACCCGGAGGTGATCGGCCGCCCGCCGCGCGAACCGGTACCGGACACCCGTCCCGGCCCCGAGCAGCCCCAGCGCTACGTCGTGCCCGGCCTGCGCGGCCACACCCGACTCGTCGCCGGCATGGTGTACGCCAACCGCCCCTGGCGGCTGTTCGGCTCCCTCTCCCGGGCCCTGGCGGGCGTGTTCGCCACGGCTACGGTGCTGTTCATCAACAGCGCCACCTGGAACCTCGCCACCGCACTCGGCGCCGTGCAGCATGCCGTCATCACCGCTGGGTCCGCCGTCGCGCTCACCCTGTGGATCATCGTCGACCACCAGCTCTGGGAGCGCGGCACCCACCTCCCCGCACGGCACCATCCCCTGTACCCCTACAACCTGGTCACCCTGGTCACCATCGCGCTCGCGGTGGTGGTGCTGGCCGCGGCGCTGTTCGCGACTCTGGTCGCCGTCTCCTTCCTGCTGCTGGACGCGTCCGTCCTGCGCAAGTTCATCGGACGGCAGGTCGGCGTCGGCGACTACCTCTTCCTGGCCTGGTTCATCACCGCCATCGCGATGATCGGCGGGGCCTTCGGCACCAGCCTCGAAGGGGACGAGAAGGTGTCCGACGCCGCCTATGGACGACGGCAGCGTGAACGTCAGCGGATGCTGCGGCAGATGCCGCGGCCGGAACGAGGCGAACGCAGGGGGCCGGACACCACCGACGGGTGACGCCCGGGCCGCGGCCGGGCGTCACAGGGCGATGACGTGGAGGTCGACCAGCTCGAGCAGCGCCCGCAGGGCCGAGCTGGGCCGCCGGGTCGACGACGTGCCGAGATGCATGCTCCAGCGGAGCATGGTGCCGTGGACGTCCAGGACGTCCAGGACGTGCAGACCGGGGGTGCGCGCACCGCAGCGTGGTTGCGCGTCATTCGCAGCGGCACGGCGGCGGGCGGAGTTGCCGAGGGCCGAGGTGGCCATGCTTGCCATGCTGCCGAGTACGAATGCGGGGCTGCCGAAGGCAACGGCGTTTTGGTGCATGTATCTGCCGTCGCCGAGGGCCCGCCAGGTCACACGTTGTGCGGGGCCGACCGCGAGTACTCGTTCTCCGGCCTCGAGCCGGGCGACGGTTGCGACCAGCGGCCGCTGCTCCAGCCGTCCTTCGGCCAGGTCGGCGATGATGTCGCACGAACACCACAGGTACTCGTCGAGCCAGGACCACCCCGGCCGTTGCTCGATGCCGGAGGCAGGAGCATAGGGGTTCACGTTCTCTCCGTTCTCTGCAGGCTGACGTGCCATCAACTGCGCGCGTGCTATGGCCACTTTGCTGAGGCGCGTGTGCCCTCACGAGGGCGTCCGAATTGCGGCAGTGCCGGCAGGGTTCGTGCTGTCGAGGCGTCCGTGGACGGCGTCGGTGTATCGCTGTGCGGTGGTGGGGCCGCAGTCCGAAGACCGCCGCGAGGTGGAGGGGTCTCGGACACCGGTGGCTTCGGCTTCGTCGAGGCTGCGGCCCTGTCGCAGGCGGCTGAGTGTGGTCCGCTGTCCGCGAAGGGCGGTCCCGAGCCAGGCCGTACGGAGCCGATTCAGGCCCGGCACCACACGCTTCCTCGGCGATGTGCTCGTCTATCAACGCCACCGAGACGCTCTCCACGCCCGCGTACGCCATGTCATCGACGATGTGCATCCCGGCCTCGGGCGCGGTGCCGCCCGCCCGGTGCGCATCGCGACCCACAGCCTGGGGGGTGTCATCGCCGTCGACATGGCCACCGCCAACGTGCCGTTGTGGACCGAGTCCCTGGTCACGTTCGGCTCCCAGGCGACCTTCTTCCATCAGCCCGTGCCGGGCGACCTGCTATGCCAGATGATTGCGTTCCGCATGCGCAAGCACCAGGAAGCGGAAACGGGCGCTCTTCCTCCGGAGACAGGGTTCATAGCCCATGCCGGTCAAGGATGGTGATCAGTTTGCGCCTGCGTTTCAGCTCGGCCCGCAGATCGGCGACATACGCGGTGAACTCATCCTCTGTACCCAGCGACCGGTGGCAAGAGCGGACGTCGAGCAACAGCCTCGCCATCTGCTCGTAGACGCGGTCCCCGGTGGGTCCCTTCAGCAGCTCGACGAGCCGCAGGTACACCGCAAGCGCGTCTGCCGGGCGCGTCTCGCGCGAGAGGTCGGCGAGCTGCTGCCACTGCCGGTCGTCGGCACGGTCGGCCGCCTCCCGCCAAGCGGTGTCCAGGTCACCGTCGTCGAGGAGCGCGTCGATCAGTACGGGCCCGCGGTGCCAGCCGCCGCGCTCCTGGCGAGTGCCCTCGCGCAGAGCGGCCAGCGCCGCCGCCCGCTCGGTCTCCCAACAGTCCGCGGCCCGGGCAGCAGCACGCAGTTGCTGGTAGGCGGCGAGGGATCGCTCGGCCAGGAGGCGGTCTCGACGGACTGCGACGGTCTCGGCCTTCCGGCCTGTCCGCGTGTAGCGGGCGCACACGTAGTCGACCAGGCGACCGTCGACGTGTGCCTCGTCGACGGTGTCCCGGAGTCCGCGTTCCGCCCACGAGAGCGCGTCCTCGGGGCGGCCGGCCGCACCCAGCTCCTCGGCAATGCGCAGATGCGTGGCACCAGAGGGCACCAGATCTTTCATGTACAGGGCGACCAGCGCGTCCACGTCGCCCTCCGCCTTGGCCAGGCGCTCCATCAGGTACTTCTCCGCCCAGCCCCGTGGGCTGCGCCGCCGAGCCTCGGCCGCCAGCTGCCGCAGGCGGGCCAGCCCGGCCTGCCCCAACACGTCGGCGTAGTCGAGCGGATCGAGGTCCGTCGCATCATTCCACTCACCGAGCACGTGACCGACCAGCCATTCGGCCAGGCGCTCCGGATCGGGGCGAGCGACTCCGCACGCTTCCAGGTGGGCCCCGGCCACCGCGGCAATGGCCTGCCCGACTACGCCGTCCGAGTCATCGATCTCCTCGTACGCCTCGCCGAGCGCCCGGATCGCGTCCTCGGCCAGGCCGACCGCGCGCGCCGCCTGTCCGCTGGTGGTCAGGGCACACAGCGCGTCCGCCGTCTCCGCCACCTGCCTCGCGTACCCGGCGGCGTCCGCGTACGTGACGTAGCCGTACCGGGCGAAGGGCCGCGGATCGATCAGCGCCAGGACGCGCTCCCGGACGGTGCCAAAATCGGAGCGCGCGGCCGCGGCCCGCAGCTCCAGCCGTCGGCGCAACTCCCGGTCGTCGGCGACCTGTTCCCGCACCAGCGCCAGGAGCTCGTCCCTGGACAGCGCCGTGAGCCACGCCTCTAGGCCGGAGGCCCGCGTCCGGGCGTCGGCCCGCTGCCGCGGGATCGCCTCCGCCTGCCGCAGCACGGTCAGCCCCACCGCCACGCAGTGCTTGCAGAAGTTGCCCTCCTGCCCGTACGGGCAGTCGCACCGCCCGGAAACTCCGGCGCCTGCGCCGAGGGCGAGCTCCACCTCGTAGATGTCCGTGCCGTGCACCACGGCAGTGACTGAGCCGTCGCCCACCTCCAGACCCCTCACCGCGTCCACATACCCCGACCCCCGCTCGAAGGACCGAGTCCCTGCGAGGGCCCGCAGTTCGTCTTCGCCGAATCCCATCGCCTTCCGTGCCACACCGGTATCCAACCGCTCCCACAGAGCGGCTGGCGCGAAAACCGCCGACCTCACAAAAACCGTAGGGCGCTACACAGTGGCACCTGACAGCACACAACGGCCGCTGTGGAACCATGACCACCCAACCCGAGACCGCCCAACGCGACCTGCGCACAAAATCCAAAGAGATCACGGACGCCGCCCAAAGCACCCAGTCCTTCACCATCACCCGCGAACCGCTCGCCGGCAGGTAGCTGCGGTGGATCACGGGCCGGATGAGCCGGTAGGCGCGCTCGGTCGGGGTCATCGTGCCAACGCTGTAAAGGCGGTAGCCGTCGTGGAGGGGCACCAGTCCTTCGGTGGCGAGCCGTTCCAGAGCGGACCGGACCACGGGCACGGACAGCTGGAGATCCCTCGCAATCTTGTCCAGCGCGGGCAGATGGGAGCCCGGCTCGGTGCACGAGAGCCGCGCCCACCGGCGCACCGACTGCACGTCTTCGTCCGCTGGCCACCACGCTGCCCGCAACTGTCATTCCTATGCTCCCCGTTCCGGTCGGTCAGCGCAGGGCTTGGGTCACGCGATGTCGCAGACGGGGCAGGGAGTTCTTGCCCATGACCGAGAGACGGAGCCTCATCCGGACTCGCGGGCGCCGACTCGATAACCCATCGCTGGGCTGCGGCGAGATCAGGTGCCGTTCCGGCTGGGATGAAGGTGAAGCCGTCCCACTCTTCCAGCGCGCGTGGTTCGTCGGGGCGGAGGTGGCCAGCGTCGCCGTGCAGGGGCCGGTGACGACGGTAGACGTCCAGCGGCCGGCGGCGCCGCTTGCTGTACGCGGCAAGCGGATTGGTGGCGTCGACGCGCGGGACGGCGCGGGACGGCTGGTTCGGTGGGCCGGGTCGGCGGTGCTTGCCCATGCGCTCGATGGTCTCAGGCGGCGATCGTAGTCGGTCGGCCGGCGGGGAGATCCCTCGCTCTGCTGCGCAACGCTCGTCGCCTCCCGGCTCAACACGCTGCTGGACGCCGCCCGCCTGCAAGTAGTCCGCGCTGATCAAGAGTCAGGGTTGGTTTCGGCGCTGGTTTCCGCTGTTCTGACGGAGTTGGTCGATGCGACGGGTGAGGTCGTCGACGCGTGCGGCAAGGTCGGGGTGGCCGGATGCCAGATAGGGGTGCGTGTCCTTCAGGCGAGGGACGAGGGCGGCGGGGTCGTTGTCGGCGAGGGCGGCGGTGAGATCAGCGAGTGGGGCGTGGGCGGCGGCGGGGAGGTCGGGGAGTGCGGTGATCTGGCCGGCGAGCTGGCGCAGGGTGGCGGCGTTGGTGCGGGCCCAGGCGGAGACGGTGCGGTCGGCGGCGCGGCGGTCCCGGGTGGCCTGGACCCGCTGTTCGCCCGTGGCTCCCGGCTTTCCGGGGCGTACGCGCAGGTAGCGGCGTTCGGCGGCCTGACGGCTGGCGACACCGAGGGGGTGGGCGAGGTCGGCCCAGCTGGCGCCCGCCTCCCGTGCGGCTTCGATCAGGCCCGGCTCCCAGTCGGCCAGTTGATCGCGCACTTCGCGCAGCAGTAGGAGCGCGGCGAGCGCCTGCTCCGAGCTGGCCTGGCCGGGCTTGGAGGGCTCGCCGTCCCGAGTGGTCTGGGCAGCGCGCAGGGCATCGTCGATCGTGTCCAGGGCCGCGGCGGCGGCGAGGAATGACGCCGGCGCGGGACCGCATACGCGGGGGTCGGGCTGATCGTCCCTGGTCATCGGGCCTCCAATGGCCATGTCGTCATCTTGATGACGTCAAACTTGTCATCGCTTGGATGACATGTTACAACGATGTCAGGTGAACGCATTGGCAGCACTGCCTGACCTTGAACCCTGGAGGTGTTTCACGATGTTGATGCGTACCGACCCTTTCCGTGAGCTGGACCGGCTCACCCAGCAGCTCCTGAACACGACCGGAACGTGGTCGCGGCCGTCGGCGATGCCAATGGACGCCTACCGTGAGGGCGAGGAGTATGTGATCGCCTTCGACCTGCCCGGTGTCTCGGCGGACGCGATCGACATCGACGTCGAACGGAACATGCTGACCGTCAAGGCCGAGCGCCGCCCCGTCACCAAGGCGGACGACGCGCAGATGGAGCTCTCCGAGCGGCCCCTGGGCGCCTTCTCCCGCCAGCTCGTGCTGGCCGACACCCTGGACACCGAGCACATCAAGGCCGACTACGACGCCGGGGTGCTGACCCTGCGCATCCCGATCGCCGAGCGCGCCAAGCCCCGCAAGATCGCCATCGGGGGCAGGACGGAACGCAAGGAGATCAGCGGCTGAGGCCCCTCCCAGCCGCACCGCGGGACGGGGGCGGCGCGCACCGAAGCCACCCCCTTTCTGCGTCCGCCGCACACGTACGGGAGCAGCGATGGTGATGCGATGGGAGGCGTTCCTTCACCAGGTCAAGGAACGCGGCGACTACGAGACCACCAGGGAAGCCGAGCGGGCGGCCCGCACCGTGCTGGCGCTGCTGGGCGCGCACCTGGTGGGCGAGGTGCGGGCGGAACTGGCCGCTCGGCTGCCGGAGAGTCTGGCGCTCGTGCTGCTCAATCCGCTCCAGGCGCGCGAGCCGCTATCCCCCGAGCGGTTCGTCAGGGCTACTGCGGCATGGATCGAGGGAGCCACCGAACAGACCGCGGCCTGGGACGTGAGCGCCGTGCTCAGCGTCGCAGCGGATGCGGCGGGCGACGAACTCACCCGCCACATCCTGCTCCAGCTCCCAGCGGGCTACGACCTGCTGTTCGGCCACCCCCACCCCGTCTGACCCACGCACAGGCAGTACCCCTCCTTCTGCCCCCCGGGCCGCCGGCGGCCCGGGGGGCCTCATGAGAAAGACAACCGCGTCAGCGATGATCCCCCAGCAGCAGCCACACCGCCTGAAGCTGCGTGCGCTGCTCAGAGCCGGCGTTCGCCAACTCGGTGCGCAGAGCGTCGCGTTCCTGCTGGCGCTGGTCGATCTCAGGGAATTCGCCGGCCGTGCCTGGATTCATGAGGTCGCGGGCGGCTGCCTCATCATGCTCCAGGCCGGGGGCGGAGGTGGCCGCGTCCACGTCGGTCCCAGGCCAGTACCAGCCGTACTCGGCCATCGCCTCTCCCGTCCATTCCATCAGCAGTCGGGCGCCCTCCTCGCTCCGTTCCGTGTCGTGCCCGCCGCCCGAGGCGAACCAGAACAGAAGTGCGCCGGCTGCGGGCTTCTCAGCGTCGCACGCACTGCACAGCTGGAGTTGGATCGGCCGACCGTCGGTGTCGTTCTTTGGCGCGACGACGCTCACGATCAGGTCTCCGCCGCACCGGGAGCACTGCGGTAGCAGGCCAGACGTCTCAAGACGGTACACTCCGCTCCTTACTGAACGCGTGAGCACCACCCAAGGTCCTGTGACATGCAACGTCAACCCTTGCGGCCGCGGGTTATGTCGCCCGCCCGGCGCCGAACACCCTGTCAGGCAGGGGCGTCGGCGGCCGCAGGCTGCCCGGTGCTGTCGTCTTTCGGGGCAAGGGCGGTGGTCATGGTTCGGAACCAAGTTCTAGTCACCAACATTGCCCCGTGAGAGCGGGGCCTGGGCGCGGCCGTTGTGACTGAGCGCCCTAGTGGCCCGCCTGGCCAGATGCGGGCTCAGTTGGGTGCGATGTCCCGTCCGCTGCCCAAGGCCTCGAAGACGCTGGCCGTCAGATTCCGGCGGCCTGCAGTTGGGCGAAGGTGCCGACCTTCGCCGACCATGCCTGCTGATCCGGTACAGCACGCCAGCCGATCAGCGAGTCGGGGGTGACAGTGTCGGGCCAGATCATGTAGCCGAGCATGACGAGTTCGCACCCCGCCGCATGTGCGGCGTCGACCGGGAATGTCGGCCAGTCGGGCCAGTGTGAGAGGTCCTTCTGGGCGAGGGGCTCGAAGCTGCCATCCCGGATCACTTGCAGGAGATAGCCGCTGTCCGCGGCCTTGCAGATGGCAGTGAGATCACGGCGGCAGTTCTCAGTTGTCATGGCAGAACGCTAAGGGAAACGCCGTGCTGGCGGAGCGTCGGGTACATGCCCCTGCATGAGTCCCCGATGCCGGAGCCGTGTCGAGAGCGCCGTCAGCAGCAAGGGGACATGGGCGGCTGCGCCATCTGCCGCATCGCGTTCAGCGGCCGACGGCAGTTGGCGATCGCGTCGTACGCGCTGCCCAGAGGCTGATAGCAGTAGGCCTGGTGGCGAGCGGACCACAACCCTCTCCAGGCTGCGTACGGTGCCATGGCGTCCAACCATGAGCAGGTGCCGAGCTCCCGGACACCCGTACCGGACCAGCGGGGGCGCCGCCGTTACCCGGCGCTGGTCCGCGGTAGCCGGTCACCGCCGTGGCTTGGAACGTGGCTGTAGCGTTCCCGGTGTCGGTCACCGTCACCTACGCATCGGGGGCGCCGCGGGGCTTGGGGGACGCTTGTCTCCTCCGCCCACGCGACAACCCTCCCCCTTGCCTTGGGCCGTGCTTTAGCCGAACCGAACTGGTCAGGTGTAGTCGATGCTGCTGACAGCGCTGCTGCCGTCGCCACCGGCGGTAGCGTTGCCGGTCCTCTCCGTCTGCGCCGATCCGCTGCCCCGGCCCTGCGGGCACTCAACGCCGGTGACAGCCGTGCCTCCGCCGCTCGCGCGCGCCACTCCGGTCCGCGCGGCCGTGTCGTCCGTGCGGCTTGCCGGGTGCTGGAACAGCGCCCCGATCAGGGCCGCGACGCCGACGGCGGCCTGGATGGAGGCCCCGACCAGCTGCCCCGCATCGGGGCTGTCCAGCAGCCAGATCAACGGCATGGAGAGAACCCCGGCCGCCGCCAGCACGATGACCGTGACTTACCGCCCCTGTGACATGCCGCCCCTCCCTCGCCCCAACGCATCCGCTGCCAGTCGGCTGACGGTCCACTCCTTGTGGCGGGGTGTAGTCGGATGGGCGCCCCTGTTTCATGACATGGGCCGGGGCCTGGAGGACAAGGGCTCTACGCACGTGGGGAAGTTCTCCGAGGACGCGGACTCCGTCGGCCATGCCCTCGATGCGCGCCCCGCGCACCGGCCGCTAGATTGACCCATGATTTCACGCCTTCAATGCACCCTCACATGGGTCTCTCCGGAGCCTAGATTCAGTGGTGTCGCCGGGAACACCGGTCGGCGCAACTACTGAGCCCCAGGAGTGACCATGACGTTCACCAGTGCCCCGAAGCCCGTCCTCGTCCGCGCCGGCGAGGCCGAGACACTGCAGGACGGTGCAACCAGCCTGATCACGCTGCTGGCCGACGCGAACACCACCGGCAGTGCGCTGACCGCCAACCGCGCGACGCTGCACAAGGGCTCGCCCGGTGCTCCCGCACACTTCCACACCCGGGCAACCGAGATGTTCTACGTGCTCAGCGGATCCATGCGGATCCTGCTCGACGACCAGGTCCTCACGCTCGGCCAGGGCGACTTTCTGACCGTCCCGCCGACCGTGCCGCATGCCTTCGCCCCGGCCCCGGACAGCGAGGCCGAGATGCTCGTCGTCTTCACTCCGGGGATGGACCGGTTCGACTACTACCGGCTGCTGGAGCGGGTGTACCAGGGCGAGGCCTCGGTACAGGACATCCGCGACAGCTCCGAGCAGTTCGACAACCACTACTTCGAGAGCCCCGTCTGGCAGCAGGAACTCGCCCGGCGCTGAACTCACGATCCGATCGCCTCCCGCAGAGCCCGGGCAAGGGCGGCCCGGCATGAACCCGTCCCGGCCGGCTCAAGGGCGGTGGCGTCCGGGTCGCAGGCCGGGGCCGCAGGTGTGGTGAGGTCGCAGGTTCAAATCCTGCCCCGCTACCAACGCACCGGCCCCCTCGACACCAACGTCGAGCGGGCCGCAAGCCATGTTCGTTGGCATAGCGCAGCCTCACCGCCTGGTCATCGTCGGCCGGGGCCGTCCGCCGGCGACGTCGCCGCCGAGGTGGAATTGGCCGAAGCCGGTGCCGTGGGTGAGGCCCAGGCGTCGGAGCAGAAGTCGCGCCCCGCGCGCCAAGCCGCACGCACGATCGGATCCCCCTCAGTCGGCAACACGAGTCAGCTGCTCATCAGGTCCCCGTCAGCAAGCCCTGCCACTGTGGTTCACGTGAGCGGCGCCGGCACCACCGGGGGCGCGAACGAGGAGAGGTGCCCGGAGTGGTTGATCGGGGACCAGCGAGCACGCCTCAAGGTCGGGCCCCCGCGGGGCCCACGCAGGTTCGAATCCTGCCCTCTCCGCCCCACAGAACACCCGGTCGGGCCTCACCTTGCCTCCGCAGGGCCGTGGCGGTGCCGGCCGCTGGTCAGTTCGTACAGGTGTCGAGCATGGTCGACAGCGCCGACTTCTCGTCGTCGGTGGTGGTCAGCTTGAAGACGGATTTGATGTGCGTGTAGTCCTTGGCGTACGTGCACCAGAAGGCATGGTTCGTCGGCTTTCAGTCCGCCGGCCCACTGTCCGACTTCGAACTGTTTGACGACCCGAAGGCGATCAGCAGCAGCGGGATCCTTCAGGCGTTCCCGAAGGCCTTGCGCTGATCAGCGGTCCAGGTGTCGGCGCCGGAGCGCCAGGCCTCGGCGAGAGGGACCATGTGGTCGATCGTGGCCTGGGCGACGTCGGTGACCGTGGTGTCGCCGTAGACCGAGTACCAGGACCCGGACGCCGGCTGGCAGTGGTCGGGCTTGTCCTGGACGTCCTTGCCGTCACGAGCCAGGACAGCCTGGCGGTCGTGCAGCCGTCGGCTAGCCGCCTGAAGCCCCTACTGTCTCCGTCACCTCTGCCACGCACTCTGAAGGGGGAATAAAGGACTGGGCCCCCTCGTCGGTGGTGAACTCGGCCTCAGCCAGGACCAGACTCTGCAGGGGACCGTCGAAGACGTCGACGCCCAAGGGAGGCACGCTGAAACGCGTCTTTGTCGGCGATCACACGGGTGACCGTTACCGTCCACGGCTTCGGAGGTTCAGCCAGCAGGAACCGTCTCTCACGCTCAACGCGTCCATACTTCCCCGGGCAAACCGACTGACCTTGAACTCCACCGGCCTTGTCCATCATGAGCACAGCTTCTCAGCTGCTTCTCCCTGCGCGGCCACATCAAGACCACAGACCCCGATCTCGCGCCCTTCCGGATACTGCCAAGTCCAGTGAGAAGAGCCCGAGGCCAGTATCGGCGAAGATGACGAACCACAGCTCAGCGATCCGCCCCTCACCATGCTCGATGACACACTCGTGCTCTGCTGATCATTCGTCAGAGCACGTGACACTCCAGCGGCGGAACCGTGTCACCCCAAGATGACAACTCCCAGCTCAGAGACCTTCGGTCAGCGAACCTCGATGAGAACGGACACTGACCAAGTCAGCTCCCCCGGCCGACAGTTCACCCGATAGAAGGCATCTCCGATCTTCACGCAGTATCGCCTGGCGGGCGCCCTTACAGTCTGTGTGCCGTCCGGATGAGACGGCGTCCGTCGCTGACACATGGGAGTGGGACGTGAGGTCTTCGGGGCGTATGGCTGTCTCGGCAATGGCCGTGGCTATGGCGGCGCTGGGAGTAGGAAGTGGTGCCCCCGCGTCCGCCGCCCCCACGGCGACGCCGTCGTGCAGCGGGACGGAATGCCTCAGTCTGAAGCCGACCAGGCTCACGGCCAGCCAGGCCAGCCTGAATGTCACTCAGATGCAATTGGAGAACATCAACGCGATGGCGTCCGACGCGGTGACCGGGGAGCCCATTCGCGGCGCGAAGATCGTGTTCGCCACCACGGGCGGCAGGACGCTGGGGACGGCCTACACGGACTACGACGGCATCGCTGCGATCGCTGCTCCGGAGAACCTGGGCCCCGGAACCCTCCAGGAACTGCTGGGCGGCTACGAAGCCGCAATGGTCGGCGACGGCGTTCACGCCCCGGCCGGGGCCCACGGAGCGATCACGATCGGCACTGACCAGGGCCCCGGTGTCCCGGGCAGCCCATGCGCCGTCTGCAGCGACCGTGCGCTCAAGCAAGACGTGGTCCCGGTCGACTGGAGCCGGTAGCGGTGCGAATCTTCCGTCGGCGGTCTCGGACGGCTGACCGCGGTGACCCGGCACGGCTTCGAGCCGAGACGCGGGAGAGCAGCGGTGTGGCGCCGGTCGGCCCGGTCAACGGCTACGCGGTCCTGGAGACCGTGGCCGCGCTGCCCATCAGTACCTGGCGCTACCTCTGGGAGCCAGAAGGCGTACGTCACTTGGGGCCGATGGCCCAGGACTGGCACGCCGCCTTCGGCTTCAACCAGGACGACACCACCATCCCCGTCGTCGACGGCCTCGGCGTCGCCCTGGTGTGCATCCAGGCACTGCACCGCCGCGTGGAAGAGCTCACGGCTGAAATGGATCGTCTGCGACAAGCCGCGAGCGTGAACACGTCCGGGGCCGCGTGACGACGCCAGATGGCCTGTTGTGATGTTCCAGCACTCGGCCGGGGAAGGCCAGTGGCCACAGTCGCCCGCCCTCGCCGAGCGCGGCCCGCGGTCGCCATCTCTTCCCTCAGAAGGCTGGAGGAGTCGGCCCCTGCGGAACACTCATCGCGATCCAGAAGGCAGGACACCTTGGCACGACACGACACTGTGACGGGACCATCCCAGGCGATGGATCACCGGTCACCGGTGTGTACGGACGCGGTCTGGCGGCTTCCGGTGACGGTCTGTCGCATCACACAGTTCCTGGGTGAGCAGACGGCCGGCGCCCTACTGGAGCGCGCCATCGACTCCGCCGGCGACACGTTGCAGCCCTCCATGATCCGCGACCGAGAGGTGGTCCCCGACTTTCGCCGGTCCCGCTCGCGCCACGACTTCGCCGCACCCGAGCTGATGGCAGCCATCGACGAGGTGCTGGAGGCGGTCGAGCACACTCTCGGAGTCTCCTGCCAGCACACCGAACCCAGCTACAGCCTCAACGCGCACAACGACGGCGACTTTTACCGGCCGCACCAGGACACCAGCGCCGAGTTCGCCCCCCGTCGTCTGCTCACATTCGTGTACTACCTGCATCGCACACCCCGGCCTTTCGATGGGGGCGAGCTGCGTGTGTTCGACGCGGCTCTGCCACTGCACACCGAGACAGCCGGGAGATGGCAGGAACGCACCTGGCGGGACTGGGAACCCGAGCACGACAGCATCGTGTTCTTCCTCCCCACTGCCTGGCATGAGGTACGGCCGGTCAGCTGCCCGAGCAAGCAGCACGCGGACAGCCGATTCGCCATCAACGGCTGGCTGTGCAGCCCCGACCCCGCGAACCGCGGGAATGACGCGAGCCCGTGAGACACATCGTCGCCGAGTCCGACTGGCGGGATGCGTCCCGTCAGCCGGGCTCGTTCGAGACGAGGGCACGTGAGCTCCCGGGACTCGAGCGTCCGGCCCGTTGGCCCGGTCGGTCAACCTTCAGTGGCAGAAACACGCGCCGGTCAACGTTCGGTGTCAATCGGTCAAGGTTCAGTGTCACGGGACACAGGGCGTACGGAGGTGGCCTCTGACACGAGATCTTGACCGTTTGCCAAACGATCTTGACGCGATTTCCGCTGGCCAAAGGTGGCCACCTTCGCGGGCTCTGCTCCTCAGCGACGGTGAGCGACCACGTGGGGTACGAGTCGTGGCTGGAGCGGGACCGGTTGATCCTGCTGGACCGCGAGCTCGAGGTGATCGGGATGGCCTCACAACCGGATGACACCGCCGACCGCATCAGCCCCAGGGTGTAAACCCGTGGGCCGATGCTGCGCGGGAGGGGCACGTGACAGCGTTCCCCTGTGCCCACGGACCAGCCGCAGCGGCACGGTTGACGATCCGTCACCACGGGAGGGGCCATGACCACCACGCCGTTCATCAGCCGGAAGGGCATGACGCGCCGGAGCATGCTGGGAGCCGCGCTGGCCGCTGTGCCGCTCGCCGCCGTTGCCGGCCCCGCGTGGGCCGACCCGGCCGCCCCCGCCGTGACGCGGCTCATGCTGCCCGTGCCGACCGGGCCGCACCCGGTGGGCACGGTCCAGCTGCACCTCGTCGACCGGTCGCGTCCGGACGACATCGCGGGCCCCGGGCACTTCCGCGAGCTGATGGCCACCGTCTGGTACCCCGCCCGGGACGTTCAGCGGTACCCGGTGGCGCCCTGGATGCCAGCCGGCGCACTTCAGGCGTTCCTCGCCGACGCCGGGTTCAGCGCTCTGGTCCGCCTGGGGCCGCTCACTGCCGGCCACGTGGGCGCTCCGGTGCGGCGATCGGGCCGACGGCTGCCCGTCGTCGTGTTCTCGCATGGCGCGCACAGCCACCAGGGCGACCACACCGTCATGGTCCAAGAGCTCGCCAGCCATGGATACGCGGCTGTGACGGTGGCTCACCAATACGACACGTACACCGAGTTCCCCGACGGCCGGATAGCCGTCCCGCTCCACGACGGGCAGGCGCCGACGCTGCCCGGGGACTTCGCTGCTGACCTGCGCTTCGTCCTCGACTGCGTCGAGCAGCTCGCCGCCGGGTGCAATCCCGACGTCGACCACAGGGAGCTGCCGGCCGGGCTGCTCGGCTCCCTCGACCCGCGGCGCGTGGGCGCGTTCGGCTGGTCGAAGGGCGGGACGGCCACCGCCTGCGCCACGCTCGCGGACGAGCGCATCCGGGCCGGGCTGAGCCTCGACGGCCCGATGCAGATGAACCCGCCACTGGCCGGCGACTTGGACCGGCCGTTCATGATGATGTCCGCCGTGTTTACCCGGGCCACGGATCCCGAGGCCGCCGCATTCTGGTCGCACCTGCGGGGCTGGCGGCTGAACATTCAGGCCCAGGGCGCCGTCCACGTCTCGTACGGCGACAATGAGGCGCTGTTCCCGCAGGTGGCGAAGCTGCTCGGATGGAGCGGGCAGCAGCTCCAGGACGTGATCGGCACCCTCGATCCCGACCAGGCGGTGAAGATCCAGCAGGCATACCCGCTCGCGTTCTTCGACGAGCACCTGCGCCACCGTCGGGGGCACCTGCTCGACGGCCCGTCCCCAGCCTTCCCGGCAGTGACGTTCCTCCCCTGAGTACCGCAGCACCGCGTTTTCTCACAGGCTCTTGAGGGAGCAGGACGACGCTGTGCGCCTCACAGGAGCGGGAGCGGTGGGCTACAGGACGGTGCCGTGCTGGGCGCGGCGGTCGCCGGACGTAGCGGCGGGCGACGAGGCCGTTCTCGAGGGTCTCGCCGATCTGCTCGCACAGCGGCGCCAGGACGTCGGCCGCGTCGGTGTCGGAGAGGTAGGCCGGGGCGACTTCGAGCATCAGCTCCCCGATCGCGTGCGTACTGCAGCGAGGTCGTCGACGACGGCGCGCAGCCCGGCGAGCGTAGGATCCGCCGGCGGATCGGCGGGCGCCGGCGGCGGGGCGGTGCGGACGTCACGGACGGCCTGGCGGACCACCGGGCGCACCGTCGGCTCATCGAGCGGATGGAGGCCGCTGGGGGCGAGCGTGGCGAGTCGGCGGGTGATCAACTCCGGACGTCGCCGCGATGGATCGACGGCACCGGGATCCGGGTCCGCCGCCCGGCCGACGGGCGCAAGGACCGGGAGAAGTTCATCTCCGGCAAGAACAAGCAGAACGCCGTCAAGTTCATGGCCGTCACGGACGCTGACGGGCGGCTGCTCTTCTGCAGCCCGGCCGAGCCCGCCAGCTGCACGGACATCACCCATGCCCGACAGTTCAGCCTGGTCAAGCTCCTGGCCAACGGGCCGGTCGTGGAGATCCTTGCCGACGCCGGCTACCAGGGACTGGGCGCTCAGACAGGAGGGTGTGTAGTGACACCACCGCACCGCAAGTGCAAGAAGAACCCGCCGGACTGGTACGAAGAGATGCATGAACGCCTGCGCAAAGCCCACTCCTCCCGGCGTATCCGTGTGGAGCACGGCATCGCGCACCTGAAGAACTAATCCTTCCCAAGAGCACCCGGCAGGAGCCTCGCAGTTCCTCGGATGTTCGAGTCGGGTGCTGGATGTATGCCGGGCCGTTGAGGGCGTTGGTGACGTCGCCGACCAGTGATGCGGGGTCTCGCCGCTCGTGACATGTCGATCTTGCGTGACCTGGGCGTTCTTGGCTGTCTCACGGCCTTGTCACCCATGATCAGTCTCAAATCCGTGGCATTTCCTCGCGAGGGCGAGGTCGAGATCAGGCGGCTTGTCCGAGTCGGCCGAGTACCCCACGCCGAGCCCCGAGCACGAGGGCTACCGGCGAGCCCAGATCGCGCACCGATGAGTTTCCCGCGCCGCGCTGGTCTATACGCCGGACACCCACGAACGGAAGGCTGAGCCATGCGGAAACTGATCTACGGCATGAACCTGACCCTGGACGGCTACATCGCCGCGGCCGGCGACGACATCGGCTGGAGCGGACCGCCGAGCGACGAGCTGTTCCAGTGGTGGCTCGACCAGGAGCGGGCGATCAGCCTGTTGCTGTATGGGCGCAAGCTGTGGGAGACCATGAGCGCCTACTGGCCGACTGGCGACCAGCAGCCCAACGCCACCCCAGCGGAGATCGAGTTCGCGCGGAACTGGCGGGACACGCCGAAGGTGGTGTTCTCCTCGACGGTCGACAAGGTCGACTGGAACACTCGCCTGGTCTCCGGCGACGCGGTCGCGGAGATCACTCGGCTCAAGGCCGAGGACGGTGGGCCGATGAGGGTCGGTGGCGCAGCGCTCGCAGGGGCGGCGATGCGGGCCGGGCTGATCGACGAGTACGCGATCGTCACCCATCCGGTCCTGGTGGGTAGCGGCACACCGTTCTTCACCGCGCTGGACAGCTGGGCGAGCCTGAACCTGGTGGAGACACGGACGTTTCCCGGCGGCGTGGTCCTGACCAGGTACGAGACGAGGCGCTGAACGCGGTGGTCGAGCGGTAGGACAGCGACGACGACCAGCGACGGATCGGGTCACGTCCACAGACCGTCGGCGAGCAGTTCGCGGTCGAACAACCGCTGCGGGTATCGGAGCGGGTGCGGACGCTGCTGCGGGTCACGCTGTACGCGGTCGTCCGTGACGGCGCGGTGCGGGAGCTGGCCCGAGTCGCAGCCGAGGAGTGTTCCCTCGCGCGCCTGCTCAGCCTCGGACAGGACCTGATGATCACCCGCACGCCGGCCCCGCGGACGGGACAGCTGCGCGTCTCGGCCACCCGCCTGTCACCTCGCCCACCACTTGTCCACGGCCCTGACCGACACTCTGAACAGGGCGGCAACCTCCGACCGGCCCCGGCCCTCCACCAACGCGGAAACCGCCAGCAAACGCACAGCCTCCTGTGCGTCCGGTGACCAGGTCCACGCATCCCCCACCTGATCACTCACACACCGTCAACGAGCGCGAACACAAAGCGTTTCAGATCAATGGTGCACCAATCAGTCTCACCATCGCCTCGCACGAGAGATGCGCCGCGAACTGCGACGACGGTGTCCCTCGGTGCGCAGAAGGTCCCTTACACGGAATCCCTGGTGTGCACGCGGTTCGTCCTGTTCGATGAGTGCCCGGGCAACGCGTAGAGCTGGTTCCTCGCCCGCTGCTTCGAGGGGTTGCTCGCCGTCGGCGTGGGGGGAGTCGTCTCGTTCGCCGACCCCGTTCCCCGTCGGACCGCTTCCGGGGCCCTGGTCCTGGCGGGGCACTCCAGGACGATCTATCAGGCGACGCACGCGGTGTACGCCGGCCGGGCGACCGCGCGCACGGTGAAGCTCCTGCCGACGGCACCGTCTTCCACGAGCGGGCGGCGCAGAAGTTCCGCCGCCTGGAGCAGGGTTACGAGTACGCCGCGACCCGGCCGTCTGGCCCCGTGAGTCCCTGACCGCCGTCGACACCCGCAACCGGCGCCATCTCGGCGCGCACCGCTTCTGCGGACGGCACGGCGCCTCGGTGTTCGCCCTGAACCCGTACGCCGCCCGGATCTCACCCCGGTGGCACTTGACCGCCTTGGCCTGCCAGTCGTAGGCGGCCCACTTTCACTGCTCTCGAACCGCTCCGCCCGTCGGCCGACCCGCCGCAAGCCGAGCACCGAACTGGTGCTCGCCTGGCATGCTGCCTGCTGATCACCTACCAGCCGACCCGTCAGGCCGGCACGTCCTGACCTCAATCGCGTACCGAGTCGCAAGCGAGGGCGGCCCACGGGAGCGCCTGACTTGAGGACGCGGCCGCTCACCCAGGCGCGGAGAGTCTTGGAGCCGCACCGCCGGTCGCATCGGCCGTGGCCTGCCATTCGCGCGGCGACATGCCGTAGGCGGCGCGGAACGCCCGGCTGAAGTGGGCGGGGCTGACGAAGCCCCACCGCGGACACGGCCGGCCTGCTCCGGCGGGGGCGGCTGAGCTCGCGGCCGCACTCCTTGAGACGACGGCCGCGGATCCATCCGTTGACCGTCGTCCCCTCGGCCTGGAACAGGCGTTGCAGGTGGCGTACGGAGATGTGGTGGTGGGCGGCGATTGCTTCCGCCGACAGGGCCGGATCCGCAAGGTGTGCGTTGATGAAGTGCCGGATCCGCTGCAGCAGGGTCTGCCGGCCGGCGTCCGTCGGGGCGGCATCCCGGCCGAGCCGTTCGGTGACGACCGTCGTGAGCAGGTCTCCCACATTGCGGGCGAGCAATTCACCGACCTCGGGGCTGTACGTCCCGGCTTCGGCGGCCAGACTCGACAGGAACGGCGCCGGTTGGAGCCGGTCGCGATGAACTGGTGGATGAGGTAGCCGCACCGACGCCTGGGGCGGCTCCGTCGAGGGCCGCATCAAGTTCACCGTCGAGGTCACCAAGGCCGTCACCGCAGAGATCGGCTCCAGCGCACCGGCCTGCGGATCTCGCCCGGCACCACGTTCAACGACATCGAGGAGAGCGACCCGGAGGCGACGTACACCGCCCTGGTCGAGCCATCGAGCCACTCGGCCTGGCGTACCGGCACGTCGTGGAGAGCGCCCTGGACAACCGCGAGCTGACCCTCGCCCTGCGCAAGTGCTTCTCAGGCGCCTTCGTGCTCAACCCTTCGACCGAGGGCCCGACCGGCCCCGACGAGCTCACCCTGATCGAGTAGACACGGCCCTTGCGCTGGGCGTACTCGTCCACGCCGGCCACGCGGAGTACAGCGGTGGCGGGGTCCGGAAGCGAGGCGATCAGCCTCAACAGGGTGTTCCGGCTGACCGGAACCTTGAAGGCGTCCGTCATCCGGGCGCCGGCCCGGCCCTCGAGCGCAAGACCGACCGACACCAGCGTCGACCGCAGCCGCTCGGTCCGTCGCCCGAACCTGCGGGTGAGACCGGGTACTTGCTCGGCGAAGGTCATGCGCTCGCAGGATTCCTCCTCGCAGACGAACCTCCGCACCCGCAACGGCACCACGACGCACTTGCCCGGCGTCGGCAGATCACGAGGAAATCGCAGGTAGGAGCCTTGTATTCGCCCCGCCCAGTATGCGCACCCCACACAGGCCGCCCGCCCTGCGGTCGTACGGGCCTCGACCCTGACGACCGTGCCGATCACCTCGACCGATTCCACCAACACGCCCTCGACCGAGGAAAACAGCAGCTCGTTCAACTGCGGCAGCACTTCGTTCACGGCGAAGGACTGTCGACCACACCACCGTCCAGCCTGGCGATTTTCGGGCGAACTTTAGTGGTCGTAGGCGGTCAGTGCGCGCACAACTGGCTGGCCGCGAATGAACCTGGCTCCACACTCCACTCATCAGGTCCCATTGGAATCGATCATCTAGGGAACCGGGAGGCGCTCTACCGGCGGACCGCCGAGATCAGTCCGCCGGGCCGCTCCTCGCGCTGCGGCGGGGTGCTGATCGGGCGGCCGTAGGCGGCAGCGCGCTCGCGCAGGGTGTGACTGTCGGCCTCCCAGCCGTGCCCGGCCAGCCAGCCCACCGGGTCGTCGGGCATCTCCGAGACCCACATGGACGCCGCCGATCCCGGCGCGGCGTCCGCGCCGAAGCGCTCGATCACGCCGCGCGAGCCCAACGTCAGCCCCATCCGACTGCCTGCCGCCGACTGCGCGCTGATCCGGGCCAGCAGCAGCTCCACCGCGTCCTCGGGCAGATAGATCAGCAGTCCTTCGGCGATCCACACGGTCGGCACGGCCGGGTCATGCCCTACGGCGGCCAGCGCGCCTGGCCAGTCCTCACGCAGATCCACCGCGACGGTGATCCGCTCGCAGCGTGCGTCGGCCCGTTCCTGGCGCAGCACCGAAGCCTTGAAGTCCAGTGGCGCGGCGGTGTCGACCTCGAACAGCCGGGTGCCCTCGGGCCAGTCCATCCGGAAGGCCCGGCTGTCCATGCCGGCGCCGAGCAGCACGACCTGCCGGACCCCGGACGCGGAGGCCTGCTGCAACAGGTCGTCGAGGAACTTCGTCCTGATGACGATGGAGAACGACACGGTCAGCCGGCGGCGTCGCGCGGCTTCGTCATCGGGCAGCGGCGGCGAGGAGGGCCACAGGCCGCCGGCGGTGGCGAAGGCCTGTGCCAGTGGGTCGCGGAACAGCGCGTTCTCCCGCTCGGTCTCCAGCGCCCGCACCCTGGCCACCCCCACCGCCGTGGCCCACACGCCCGACGGCTGCACCCGCTCCTGCTCATCAGTCACCACGCCAGCCTAGAAGATCGATTCCAGGAGGCCTGATGAAGGGAGCCAGCTTCATGCGCGGCCAGCCAGACACTCAGATGTGTCTCACCTACTGGTGCCGTCGTTTCAGGAGCCTGTGCGCGAGGGTGGCCACGGGAGTTTGGGGGCGTTCTTCGTCGTAGACATGCCGATATGCGACCGGGTCACGTCACGGGCCAGCAGCTCCTGGCTGATCGGGCGGTTCAGAACCTCGATGATCTCGTTCGGCTGCATGGTTCGGTTTCTCCTTCTCAGCGCAGTTGCTCGGCCAGTCCGACGATGATGCCCTCCGGGCCGCGGAGGTAGCAGAGCAGATAGCTGTCCTCGAACCGGGCGATCTCGCCGACGAGTTCGGCGCCGTGAGGGCGCAGGCGGGCAACGGTGTCCTCGATGTCGTCGACGGCGAACATGACGCGGTGCGTGCCGAGAATGTTGTGCGGCCGGTTGCGCGGCCCGGCGCTGATCACCGCGGGGCTGCGGTACTTCGCCAGCTCGAGCCGGCTGTGACCGTCCGGGGTCCGGACCATCGCGATGTCACAGCGGACGCCGTCGAGTCCGGTGCACTGGTCGGCGAACAGGCCCTCGACCTCCGCCCTGCCCTCCAGCTCCATACCGAGTTCCACGAAGAACGCGATGGCGGCATCCAGGTCCTCGACGACGATGCCGACGTTGTCCATCCGCTGAATCGCCATGCAGGTTTCTCCTTCTTCCTTGTGCGGCCGGTGGTGGCCGCTGCTGTCCCTGGGACGGAGCCAGTGGCACGTTCTCGACATTGTCAGACCGCCGAACTCCGAAAAATCTGGATCGCGCCTCAGCACCCCTACAGCAGACCCGCGAGCCAGGCGCCACCACCGTGGGTGAGTGCGGCGCAGGTGGCCGCTCCCATGAAGACGATCAGCCGCAGCGGCTCGCTTCGGGCCGCCGCCGTCGTCCGCGCCGGTGCCGCCCTCGCAGCAACCGGACTCGGCGCCGGCCTGCTCATCGACTCCGCCCCGGCCTCCCTGATCGGGTGGATGGCGCTCGGCCTCTGACTGTCAACTACGGTGCCGTCCCTGATCAGCGCCGCAGGACGCGGCGGCCCCCGAGCCGTCGGCGCCGTCGCTGCAACCGGATATCTCGGCCCGCTCACAGGGCCTGCCGTGATCGGAGCGCTCGCCTCGCTCAGCAGCCTGTCCGTAGCCCTCGCCCTGCCCGTCCTGCTGACGGCAGTTGTCGCCCTTTCCGCCCATCGAGCATTGGAACCCCGATGACCGCACCTTTCCCCACACCTGTCCCAAGGCTCGAGGCCCTGATCCTCGGCTACCACGGCGTCATCGGCAAGCAACCCACCAGCAGATGTGGCTACGGCTGGCCGCACTCGCCGGATGGCCCGCCGATCAGACCGCCAACTTCGAGATCGAGTTCTGGGCACGCCGCGCGCTGTACGACGCCGGCGAGATCAGCACCCACACCTTCTGGAGCGGCATGCTGTACGGCCAACTGACCGCCCCGCCGGGCAGCACCCTGCTCTACGCACTGCGCAGCACCGACGCCGAGATGTGGACCCACACCGACGAGGACGTCGTCCGGGTGTCCTGTCTCACTGAAGGTTGACCGATCTCACCGAAGATTGATCAGTGCCTTCCGATCAGCGCAGGCGTGTAAGCCGCAATAGGGCTTCGTTGCGGACATCGGGGTCTCTGTCCGCTGCCAAGGTCCGAAGCTGCACGATCAGCTCGTCGCCGTCCTGTCCGGTCGCCCAGCGTGGGTCACAGTCCAGCTCCGCAGCGAGCTGATCGGCGGTTCCCTGGTCAGAGGCGACTGTACGGGCAGCGAGCACGGCACGCAGGCCAGCCAGATCTCTCCGAGCCAAGAGAGCTGACGCAGTATCTGAGGTTACGCCGGTGTCCTGAGCGTCTAGCAACAGACGGTGCAGGACATCGGCGACACCCTCAATCTGCCGTGTTGCCGCCAGACGTCGTCCCGCGGCAGCCCTCACAGACCAGGCCGGCGATTCCGCTGCCGCGATCGCGTCGCGAAGCCCTTGCTCGGTGAAGTCGTACACACCACCAGGCTGCCAGCGGGATGTCTCGATCACGCTTCGTTGAGACAACACCGCAGCGGTCAATCTTCGGTGAGATTGGTCAACCTTCAGTGAGACAGGACACCGGGTCCTGCAAGCAGCACACGCAGGCGGCCTTCGGATGACTCTTCTGTCGAATGTCCCGCACCCGCTTGCGGAGGCACTCGACCTCTCTGCCTGGTGCAGCACCCTGATGACGAGGACCGTCTACTCCGCCCGGCTCGGCGTGAACAAGCCGGACCCGCGTGCATACGAGGCCGCCGTCGTGGCTGCCGGGTTGCCCCACCCGGAAAATACTCTCTTCGTCGACGACAGGCTTGAGAACTGCGCTGTCGCCGCCCAGCTCGGTCTGCGAACGCTCCATTTCAACGGTGACAGCCAGGCACTCGCTTCTCACATCCCGCAGATGGTTCCTGCGACGGGGATCCGCAGGAACTGACCGGCTCCCGCCTCGTTACTGAGCTTGTTGGCGTTTTGTCGTCAAGGTGAGGCCGGTTTCGGCGAGGCATCCGTCGATGAGGTTGTTGCGGTACTGGATCTGGCGGAGGCCGTGCCGGAGGGCGCGCATCAGGTGGCCGGGGTCGGTGAAGGCGGTGTTGGCCTGGCTGCTGCGTCGCAGCAGTGACCAGACGCCTTCAACGGGGTTGAGGTCGGGGGCATAGGTCGGCAGGAAGAAGCAGTTGATCCAGTCGTGGGCGTTGATGAACTCCCGCAGCCGGCGGTCCTTGTGAACGTTCAGGTTGTCCCACCCGAGCACGATCGGGGCGCCGAGCTGCTGGTGGGCGGCGATGAGCAGGTCGCGGTAGTCGGTCCAGGCGAAACTGCGCCGACCGCCTCGCTTGTGGTCCACGTGCCGTTTGGACCGGTAGACCAGGCGTGAGCGCTCGCCCTGTTTGTAGCAGGCCAGAGCGGCGATCGAGATGCGGCGCTGGGAGCGTCCCCGCACCCGGATGACAGGTGTGTGCCCGCGCCTGGCCCAGGTGCGGGAGGTGGGCGGCGTCATCGAGAAACCGGCCTCGTCTTCGAAGCAGAGCCAGGCCCCGAGCGCCGCCACGGTGTTTCCACCTGGGGCCAGGTCTCCTTCACCCAGCCCGTGACGGTTTCCTCGTTGCGCTCCACCGCTCGGCGGGCCGGGACCTGGTGGCTGAAGCCGTGCCGGTGCAGCATCTGCGCGATGGCCGACAGCGTCATGCTCTTATGGAACCGACGCCCGATCAGCGTCTTGATCCGCGACAGCGTCCAGGTCTGGTCCGGCCAGCCGTGCGCCACCGGCCCCTTGCCCAGCTCCTGCTCCAGTACCGTGAACAACTTCTCGCTCAGCTTGGGCAGCGACACCGGCCCCGCCGACCGAAGACCGTCCGTCCCCGCGTCCTGCCAGCCCCGGCGCCACCGCTGAACGAGCGCACACTCATCCGTAAGTCCTTGGCGACCTCCGCGTTGGAGGCGCCGGCGCCGAACCGTTCGGCGGCCTCCATCCGGATCCGCTCACGAAACGCCTGCCGTTCAGGCGTCATCCCACCACCCTGCGGATACCTCATACAAACGGCATACCGCGAAGGTCACACGCCGTCAGCCCCCAACGACAACACGCCAACAAGCTCAGTAGCAGTCATCAGGTGTGGCGAGGTGGTTCATCCCATCCTCTTCTCGGTAGGCGATGTAGCCGGTGCTCTTGGCCGTGCCCGAGAACTGGATGTAGAAATCGGATCCGTCCGACACGTCTGTGGCGGCCAGTGCCCACTGTTTCGCCCTGGCAGTACTCCACGCGTTGCACGATCCGGTGGCCTTGAAGCAGGTCCTGACCGAACGGGTTGCGTTGACCTTCAGGTTGATGTCCTCGCAGTCCCGGGTGGTTGTGGCGTAGTAGCCCGTGGCGGGCCAATGTGCGTTGCCGCCGCCGCTACCCGGCGTGCCGTCGTACAAGAACGCGGTGTCAAGGCAGGCCGCCCGGCGGAGCCTGCCCGGCTCACCGTCGACGCCCTGGAGGTGCTGGCGACCGCACCGGCGCGGGCATTGCAGGAGATGGTCCTCGACAGGTACGCACGACTACGTCGTGGTGTTCGACGCCGACACCGACGCCGTGCCCGTCTTCACCGCCCTCGGGCGGTGGGTCGGCATGGCGGAAAGCTCCGGCACCATCGGCACGCTGACCGAGATCCACGAGCGCGTGAACGGCGGTGACGCGTAATGGCCACGACCACCGCGTAGTTTCACACCGTCCTGGAGCGGTTCCCCGCCGGAGGCCCCCGAGGTGGCGTGCGGAAGAGTACGCCGCCGACCAACACGCCCAGGGCACGGACGCCCGGGTGGTGGTGGACCTCGGCAGCGACCAGTTCCTCGTGGTCACCGACATCACTCGCCGGTAGCACCATCCCGAGCACCGCGGCCCGGCTTCCCCGGCCGGGCGCGGCGCTCCGCCGTTTGCTCACCACCGAGCAGGAGGCACCTCGTGCACCCTGAGGTCTCTAACGCAGTCGCGCTGTTGCGAGGTGGATTTTGAAGGCGCAGGGGACGTGTCCCTCTGACGTCGTCATATCCCTCACCTCGGCAAAAAAGGCTTCTCGCAACCGATCCAAAGTCGCGCGATCGAGCGGGCCAAGATCATAAAGACTGGAAACAGCAGCCCATACCTGCTCCCCTGGTGCGCTCAGATCGATAGGAACGGTCTCCCAGTCAACCGCTGTGAAGCCTGCTGGCCCGAGGACTTCATCAAGCCCCTCGCGACTGCGTGTTCTTTTGTCTCCCAGTGCCGGGATGCGCTGCGAGGCCGGCGTCTCCTCGATCGTGCACCGCAGCAGGGCGAGGAATCGTTCGTAGGCCTCGCCGCCTACAGCCCCACCTCCCACTACGCATGCCAGTACCCCTCCGGGAGACAGCACTCGGGCAACCTCAGATGCGACTTGCTCGATCTCGCTCATCAGCATCAGTGCCATGTGGGAGACGCAGGCGTCGAAGCTGTCGTCGGCGAAGGGAAGCTCTTGAGCCCGGCCCTCTTCCAGCTTCGCTTCGGAAAGCGCCGGTCGACGGCGTGCCAGCGCCAGAGAGTGCGGAGACAGGTCCACCCCGGCGAGTTGTCTCCCGGACCTTCGGGCCAGGAACTCGAGCAGTAGGCCATCGCCACAGCCGAGGTCCAGCACGCGCATGCTTCCGGCTACCCGATCGCACAAGATCTCATAGCTGGACCGGCCGTCTGGAGCATGGCCACGGCCGAACGCTTCCGCGGTCACCGCCGGGTACTCCGCGTGGAATGCCTGGAGAAATGCTTCTTGCGATGCAGTAGTCGTCACTCCCCCAACCTACGGCGCAGGCTTTTCGCCCGGCCGTCCTCAGTCCGGAAGTGTGCAAGCGGCCTCACGGAACTCCGTGCCCGAACGCTCCAGGCGCCGCGGCCGAGGTCGAAGTCCAGCACCTGCACGTCCACCCGGCGCGTGCTCAACGAGCCCGGCAACACCAGCACCGGACTGAGCGCATAACCACCACGGCCCCCCACGAGAGCGAGATCAGCGAACACCGGCAGGAGCACCGCGCCGCCCTCGCCACCCGCTGACCCACACATCGTGCCCCGGACCCGCCCCTTCGGGCCGGGGCACGCCCCCATGCCTGCGGGGCGGCCGTCGACAGAGAATCCGGCCGTCCCGCAGCCCCCGCCGACACCATCACTCCCTCGAAGGGAGCCCCTTCATGACGGACAGACCACCCAACTCACGTGCCTGCGAACCAGGGTGCTGGCCACCGCGTACAGCAGCAGCGACTGCTGGACCCAGCGCACGGCTTCCTCACCGACCAGGCCGTGGCAGCGCTCGCCAGCCGTGACCCTGCCGCAGCCGAGCCCTCGCCGCGTCCCTGCTGGTCCCGGAGACGCTCCACAACATCCAGATCCTGGGCGCGGCCGTGGAAGCCGGAATTGACACCAGAACCTGGGAGGAACGCCACGAGGAGATCCGGACCTACGCCCGCGACGCCTATGAACTGCCCCCGCAGTTCGACCCGGCAACCGAGGTCAATCGGATCCGGGCGTACCTCTACGACAACTACCCCCAGATCGCCGCCGCCCTGGCCGTCTTCCTTCATGAGATGCCGCCCACCTGGCGCGAGGACCTGTTTCACCATCTGCCCTGACTCTCCACCGCCCGCCGGACGGCCTCTGAGCTCCCCGGACCGGAGACAGCGCCATACGACCCGCTGGACTGAAAGAACTGCCCGGCCCGGGCCGAAGCACAGGGACCAATGCCGCTACCACCGCGGCGCCTTCGCCAGCACGGAGTACCAGCGCGCCCCGATCCAGACGGCCTTGACCGACCACATGGCCAAAGACCAGCTCCAGCAGCGCCACGCCGAACTCGAGGCGAGCGCTGCCCGGACACCGACTGCTGACGCGAGCGCCTCCTCACCCCGTGTCGCCCGGGGCAGCCGTCGCCCCTGGGTCCGGCCGCCCCTTCGTCCCAACCCAGCCTCAGGAACAGGACACCCCCGCTGCGGCCGCTTTCGCCCATGTCCCTTGGCTGGAGAGTGAAGGAGAAGGGACGGGGCGGGATGGGCGACGCCAGACCATCCGCCGCATGGGCAGCTGCCATAGCCAGGCTGCTCAGCCGGTCACTCGGTGCGGCTCCCCTATCAGGCCGCTGATTACTGACCACGCGAACACGCCGGTCCACGTCCGCACCGTGGTCGCCGGGTGGTTGGGTTCCCACCTCTCCTCGTAGTGAAGCTCGTCGCTGCTGAGAGCCCTCCCCGCCCTGCAGCTCCCGCTCGACCTGGTTGATGCAGGCCGTGACGTCCGCGTGGGCGGCGGGGCCGTGAAGGCCACGCCACCGAGCGCGAGGGGCCGGCCGGCGAGGACACTTGCGATCCGGATGGACGTACGCATGGGACGCACCTGCTCTCCGGGATCGTCGCGCGGGCCGGGAGCTGAGTGTTGCCGGAGCATGGGAACGGCGCCGGGCGCACGCGGGCCCGCGCGCAACCACTGGCCCCGGGTCGGCTGGGTTTCCCTCCCCCTTCGACGCTAGATCAGCCCCCGCACCCGCTACGTCTTCCGCGCGGACGTCCAGCCCTGGCGGCGGAGGCTTTCGAAGCCGTCCAGGAGGAGGTCCAGGGCGAATTCGAACTCGAACTGGTCGTCGCAGCCGCCACCGACCGTGGAGCCCCCGTCGTGTGCGGCCGTCGCGGCCAGTTCCGCGATGTGCGGGTAGCGCGCCGCCAGCCCGGGGTCCGGCGGGCCGGAGGGGCCTGAGGTGTCGAACAGTTCCTGGCTGAAGCCGAGCAGGCGGCTGCCCATCGCGTGCATGACGTGGTGCGTGAGGTCGGCGGAGAGGCCGCCGTCCCGGAAGCTCCCGGCCATCGAGTCCAGGTACGCCAGCACGGCCGGGGTGGGGCCGGTCCGCGACTCGATGACCCGGGCCGCCCAGGGGTGGCGCAGCAAGACCCGCCGGGCCGAGAGGATCCGCCCGCGGACCACGCGCTGCCAGTCGGGGCCCGCGGCTGGCGGGTCGATCTCGCCGACGACGGCGTCGGCCATGCCGTCGAGCAGCTCCTCCTTGTTGGCCACGTGCTTGTAGAGGGCCATCGGTACGACGTCCAGCTCCTGCGCGAGCCTGCGCATGCTGAGCGCGTCGATGCCGGTGGCGTCGGCGAGCGCGACGGCGGCGCGCAGGACGCGGTCCCTGTTCAGGGGGATCCGTTGCGTGTGCGTGGCTTCCTGCCGGGTCATTCCGGTTCGGCCCCTTCCCTCCTCGACAGCGCCCTCTCCTTGACGAGTGTACGCCGTACACCTATGGTCGCTGCCAGGTGTACGGCGTACACCACCACCGAGCGAGGGGTACCGAAAAGATGAGTCCGGACCGGAGAACCGCGGTGGCCGCCGGGTCGCTGTTCCTGCTGACCGAGGCCGCCGCGATAGCCGGGGCGGTTCTGTACCGCCCGCTGCTGGGCGCGGCGGACGGCCGGCTCGCGCAGGGCGCCGACACGCGGGCGCTGCTCGGGGTGCTCTGCGAGGTGGTGCTGGTGGCGGCGGTGGCCGGTACCGGGGCGGCGCTGTTCCCCGTCCTACGACGCCACGGCGAGGGGCTCGCGCTCGGGTACGCCTTCGGGCGGCTGCTGGAGGCGGCCGTCATCGCCCTCGGGATCGTCGCCGTCCTGGCGCTCGTCACCCTGCGGCGGGACGCGGGGGCGGCGGCCGGCGCCGACGTCGCGCTGGCGGCCGTGCACGACTGGACGTTCCTGCTCGGGCCCAACATCGCCCTCGGCCTGAACACCGTCCTGCTTGCGTACCTGGCGTACCGCGCACGGCTCGTGCCGCGCTTCATCGCTGTGCTCGGGCTGGTCGGCGGGCCGCTGATCTGCGCCTCGGCCGTCGCCGTGATGTTCGGGGCTTACGCGCAGCTCTCCGTGGCGGGGTCGGCCGCCGCACTCCCGGTGTTCGCCTGGGAGCTGGGGCTGGCCGGGTGGCTGATCGTCAGGGGGTTCGGGCCCGGCTCAGGCGCCACGTCCCAGGCAGACGGAGAGGTGGCTGATCCGGTATGTGTGTCGGTGAGGCCGACCCGAGCTTGACGGCGGTGCTGTCCGGGGCGACGCGCCAGCGCTGCCCTGCCGGGACCGTGTAGGCGGGGTGTGGCGGCGACGGCGTTGCGGAGCTTCATGCGGGGATGCATCCCTTCCGAAGATGATCAAGAGGTCACTGCGGGGCCGACCCCAGGAGGGCCGCGAGCGGCGAATCGATCCGCCGCGGGCCGTCGGCACAGCGCGTCCTCTCATCACCACTCGTTCGGGTCAGATCCGCCGGAAGCGCCGCCGGGCGGGATCGAGGCCACGATTCCGGTCCCCGCGGACCGTGTCCGCAACCGGCTGGGGCCCGACCGTGCAGGTCTCCGACAGCCACGGCACCGCCCGCGCGATGGCCTGATACCGCATTCATCCTCGCCTGACCACCCGCTCCACATGGACCGACCACACCGGCGAACTCCCCCTCATCAAGGGCACGTTGAAATGCCTGGAGGCCGACTTCCTGCCCGGCGGGCACGATCCGCTCCCAGTCTGACTGTGGTCGTCGGCCACGGGGTCGGGACAGGGCATCGATCTGCGCTGGCAGGCGTTCCTCCGCAGATTCGACCTGGAGCAACCGTTCCGGATAATCAAGCAGATGCTGGGCTGGACCCGCCGGAAGCTCCGCACTCCCGAGGCGACGGACCGGTGGACCTGGCTGGTCAACGTCATCGTGGCTCACGCCCAACTGCGCCTCGCCCGGCCGCTGGTCGCGGACCTTCGCCGCCTCTGGGAGAAGCCGGCCGAGCCTGGCCGACTCACTCCCGCCCGGGTCCGCCGGGGGTTCAGGAACCTCCGCCCCGGCTTGCCCTGTCCGGCCCGTGCACCGAAACCCAACCGGCCCGGCCCCGGCCGACCACCCAGCTCGAAGAACCGCCACCCCGCCACCCGCAAGGAGTGGCTGCGGGCGACTCGTAAGGGCGGCTCTTTCTGGTCGGTGCCGCAAACACGCACACCCGTCGCAGGCCAGCTGGGCCCTCTTCGTCCACGTCTCCGCGCTCCACCTACGCATCGACACCATCGAACAGGCGGTCAGGCGTCAGCCCCTGCTGTCGTACGCCCGCTGGCAGTTCTGGATCTCTTTGCTGTGCTCGACGGTCCAGTCGTAGAGATGCCCGAATGGCTCGCGCAGGGACTCGCCCAGCGGTGTGAGGGAGTACTCCACGCCGACGGGTGAGGTCGGCAGCACTTTGCGCCGAATCATGCCGTTCCGCTCGAGGCGGCGCAGTGTCTGGGTAAGGACGCGCTGTGTCACACCCTCCAGGCCGCGCTTCAGCTCATTGAACCGGGTGGGCCGTTCCAGCAGCGCCATGACCATCATCGACCACTTGTCCGCGATCTGGTCAAGGATCGGACGGCTCGGGCAGTCCGCCCGGAAAACGGTTGGTGTTTCGGCGCCAACTGCGTGCAGGTCGGTGTCCTTCATGTGCCTTGGTGCTCCCAAAGTGCGTTCTTGACGATCCGAGCGGCGCCGCCGACGGTAGGTATGCATCGCAAACTTACATGCCTTTTGACAACCTACGGAGCCTTCATGAGAAACGATGCCTACTCGACCCTGCGCGTGAGCAGCGAACACGGCGTCGCACGGATCATCCTCGACAATCCCCCGGTGAACGTGATCGGCGCGACGATGATGCGCGAGCTCCGCACCGTGCTGACCACGCTCGCGGACGATTCATCGGTCCGAGTGATCGTCTTCTCCAGCGCCGACCCGGAATTCTTCCTCGCTCACGTGGACATGCGGATCGGGGAGAAGATGGACGCCCTCCAGGAACTCGCCGCGTCGGCGCCGGCGGACGTCAATGTGTTCCAGGCTGTCGGCGAGCTCATCCGCCACCAGCCCCAGGTAACCATCGTCAAGCTCGCCGGGAAGGCCCGCGGGGGCGGGGCGGAATTCGTAGCCGCAGCGGACATGGCATTCGCCGCCGCCGAGACCGCCGGGCTCGGTCAGATCGAAGCGCTCATGGGCATCATCCCCGGCGGAGGCGGCACGCAGTACCTCCGGGGACGCGTGGGTCGCAACCGCGCGCTGGAGGTGGTCCTCACCGCCGACCTGTTCGATGCCGAGACCGCAGCGTCCTACGGCTGGATCAACCGGGCCCTGCCCGCCGACGAGCTCGACGAGTACGTCGACCGTGTCGCTCGCAATATCGCCGCGCTGCCCGACGGTGTCATCGAAGCAGCCAAGCGCTCGCTGCCCGCCGATGACCTCAAGGAAGGACTCCTGGGTGAGAACGACGCCTGGGCTGCTACGTTCAGCCTGCCGGCCGCTCAGCAGCTGATCAGCGGGGGCCTGAAGGACGGGGCACAGACACCGGCCGGCGAACGCGACCTCGAGGGACTGATGCGCAGCGTCGCGCGCTGATTGTCGGACGTCCACCTGCACACCGATGGCCCCGGCACGGAAACGCGCCGGGGCATCTGGCAGTTCAGGCGTCACCTTGGCACATCACCGCACCGGTCCCACATCCGTCCTGTTTGCCTGTCACTTCAGAGAGTGAGTGACGTGGATGATCTCGTGCGGTGGCTTCGCGACCAGCTCGAGGACGACACGCGGGTGGCCGAGGCTGCCACGCCTGGCCCCTGGAGCGACTGCGGCGGGTACGTGACCGACGGCCCCGGCGCGCTGCGTTGTGCAGGTGACTGCCTATGGCACTCAGAACGAGGAGGACGCCAGGCTTCGAGGGCAGGCCGACTCTTCTCACATCGCTCGTCATGATCCGGCGCGGGTCCTGCGCGAGATCGAGGCGAAGCGCAAGCTGGTCGACGATTACGCCGAGGTAACCGCGAATGACGTCGACGAGCCCGGCTGGGCGAACGCGTTCGGCCACACGGTACGTCTAGGCTTTTCTGAACATTTGCGAATATGTGGAACACCCTGCCGGCGGCCACTTCGCCGCCTGGGAACAGCCCGAGGCTTACGTCGACGACGTACACCGTGCGGTCAAGCTGGGCGGCTGAAACGGAGCTTGCGGATGCTCCACAACCGCAACGCCGTGCGCCCGGAACGGCCCATGGCGTGGCAGCCGACACCATGAACGTTCGTGGTCACAGCCGGCTCGGCCGGGATCCCCCGGTCACCGGCAGGTCGTACGCGGTGAGTTCTCCGCCGACCGGGACGTAGTTGCCCGCCAGCTGGGGCCGGGCCTGTTGCACGGAGATCATCGGGCACCGGCCTTGGCCTGGACGCGGGAGACATAGCGGACAGTGAAGATCATAGGGACGGCGAAGCCGACGACCTGGATGAGCATGGCGAGGGTCGAGTGGGCGTTCCCGGCGTGCGCCATGAAGGCGAGCACGACAGCGGTCAGGGTGAAGGCCGCGGTCCAGACGGCGGTGATGATGACGTTGGTCTGGATGAACGGCTTGAGTCCCCAGGCCTCGCGCGGGGTGGTGCGCTTGACAATGCCCAACGTGAACGGCTTGCCGATGGCCAGCGAGACCCTGGCGATGACCGCCAGTGTGCCCGCCGACAGCGCCGCCGAGTAGTCGTGCACACCGAGTCCGGGTTGGCCAAGGCGATGACGGCCGGCACGGCGAAGAAGACCGCGGAGCCGAGCTCGATGATCAGCGCGTCGAATCCGGCACCTGCCCGTATCTGCTGGACGATCACGGCCACTGCAACCACCAGGGCCGGGCGTTCGCGAGGGCGGCGGCCAGGTCCGCCGACATTCCTACTCGCAACGCAATCCCTCGGACCGGACAGCAGAGAGCGCCGAGACCGCACAAAGTGACCGTCACACCCGCACACCCTCCGGGGATCCATCCCTCCGTGCCCACAGCATGTCCATTCAGAGCGGATGACCACGGTCAACAGCGGTGCGAGCCGCCTCGCAGGGCTTTCCCGGGAGACGGTATCTATGCAGGTCAGATGCCGCGTCGCCGTACGAGCGCCGTCGCTTCCCAAGCCGAGAGCGCAGTTTTGGGGCCTCTCGTGCCCTGCCAGATTCGGTCAGGCCGACCGTGCCTCAAAACATGCTTGAGCGTCTTGCCGTCCTTCTGGACCATGCCCTTGGGGTGGATCGGCGGGAGCCAGCCGGACATACAGGCGTCCTGCGGATTGGAGCGGGAGTACGGAGCCCCCGGTGGCGGTCGCTGCCCTGGCCGGGTGTCCTCAGCCGTCGTACCTGCGGGCGACGTAGACAGTGTTGGCCGCGGTCCCGCCCTGAAGCGGATTGTCGAAATTGACCACGTGCGCAGCGGTCTCCGTGAAGGCCTCCGCGAGCACCGAGCCGAACTCCTCATCCGGCGGGTCGTTCGACCACAGCGCGAACACGCCCCCGGGATGGAGTAGTTCGGCCACAGCGGTCAGACCGGCCAGGCGGTAGAGCGCGGCATGGCCGGGGTGCAGCACATGGCGCGGTGAGTGGTCGACGTCCAGCAGGATCGCGTGGAAACGGCGGCCGGGAGTCTCGGGGTCCAGACCGCGCGGAGCCGCACTGGCGCCGCGGGCCGTGCCCCCAGCAGGCACCGGACCGCCCACCTTCGCGCCGTCCGCGGGCACCGGTCTGGCCGCCGCCGCGCTCCCCGCAGCCATCGCGAAGAAGTCCCCGCGCACCAGCCGGCACCGGGGGTCCGACGCCAGTCCCGCGCCCAGCGGTACGAGCCCGCGCCGGTGCCAGTCGATCACCTCGGCCAGGGCGTCGACGACGATCAGCGAGCGCACCCGCGGATCGTCCAGCGCCGTTCGGGCCGTGTAACCGAGGCCGAGTCCGCCCACGGCGACATCGAGCGGGCCGTCGGGCAGCTCCGCCAGGCCGAGCCGGGCCAGCTCCACCTCCCCCGCGGTGAAGAGGCTGGACATCAGGTACTCGTCGCCGAGCTTCACCTCGTACACGTCCTCCCCCGACACGGGGTCCCGCCGACGCCGCAGGCTGATCTCACCCATGAAGGTCGCCCGCCAGTCGATCTCCTCGAAACGCGCGCTCATCCGGTGTCCTTCTCCGCGTCCTTGTCCGCTGCCACGGACGGGTTGGGGTGCGCCGCAGGAAGGTACCGTACGGGCCGGGGCGGGGCCCGATGCCCTGCAGGGTCCCACACGGAGCACTTCTGGCGGGGCGATCACACAACCGCACACCGCCGCATCCAGCAGCGCATCTTGACTTCTAAGGCGGTGCTCACTCTGACGAGTTCAGGGCGAAGAAGAGAAGCCGCCCCGCCTTACTGGGAGCCAGGTGTTTGACATCGCCGCCCCGCTGGGAGCCGCCTCCCGACCGTCCGAGCTGACCACCGTCCGGGATCCCGTTGCACGAGATGGCGCGGGGCGGATCGATCACCGCCGAGTACGGGCTCGAAGTGCTCAACACCGTGATCTATCTGCCGCGCGGCGAGATCTTCCCGATCACCTCGAGCGCTACCTTGTGCAACGGCTTCAGCAGACACCGGGACGGGAGCTTGCAACCACCCTCCCACGTCGGAGCTGGCGCGGTCTGGCGTAGCTAAGTTGGGGCCATGACTGGTGACTGGAGGATGGATCGGATCGGGGCTGCTCTGCGAGGTGAGAACCCGACCGTGCTGCGGCGGCTTGAGTCGGGGTTCGCGGTGATCGGCGACGTTCAGTTCTTGCCGGGTTACTCGGTTCTGCTCGTGGACGAACCAGGTGTTCAGCGGCTGTCTGATCTGCCGAAGGCGAGGCGGCTGTCGTTTCTGTCCGACATGGACCGGCTCGGAGAAGCTGTTGAGCACGTCTGCCAACGCTTGGACCCCGACTTCCGCCGGGTCAACCTGGAGATTCTGGGGAACACCGACCCGTTCTTGCATGCCCACGTCTGGCCGCGGTTCGAGTGGGAGCCGACCGAGCTGGTGGGCAAGCCTGTGTGGCTGTATCCGGGTGACCGGTGGAGTGACGAGGGGTTCAGACTGGGGCCGCAGCATGACGTGCTGCGGGACGGGATCGAGAGCGAACTGGATCGGTTGCGTTCGATGGGCTGATGGCGTGAGCCCGCCGACCGTCAGGTCGGCGGGCTCGGTGATCAGTGACAGTCAGTGGACGACGGTCACTGAGTCCTTCGCAGCGGAACGATGTCGGGGCTGGCGGCGGGGAGGGAAGTGCGGGCGGCTTCGGGGATCGCGAGAAGCCCGACGATGGTGACCGGCTGGTGGCAGTGGGCACAGTTGCGGGTCGCGGTCGGTTCCAGCGGGTCACGTTCCGCGGCCGCTTGCTGACGCGAGAGGGGCCGGCAGAGAGTTTGGGACGGTGCAGGCAGCTCAGGCCACGACGGCAGAGAAGTGGTCTCACCGAGACGACGCATACGGTCTTCGTCTCTTGCCTGGTCGCGGCGGCGTTCGGCGTCTTTGCGGCAGGCCGGGGAACAGTAGATCTGGCGGGTGGTTTTCAGGGCCTCGAACGGGCCGTCGCAGACAAGGCAGACGCGCGCTCCCATTGCCGGTCGACGTCGGCGAAGCTCTGGTCGCCGCCCGGCCTCAACTGTCATCCCCTCACCTGTTCCTGACCTGTCGGGCCCCGCGCGGCCCGATCCGCGCGGACCTGGTGGGCGATGTCGTCGAACGGGCCTGCCTGCGTGCCGGCCTGCCCCCGCGTTGGTCCGCACCGGCTGCGGCACGCGCTGGCCGGCGAGATGCTCCGGCAAGGCGCCGGACTGGCCGCGATCGGCCAAGTGCTTCGACATCAGGACTTGGCCACGACCACGCTCTACGCGAAGGTCGACTTCACCGCCCTGCGTGCGGTCGCACAGCCCTGGCCCAGGACGGAGGCGGCATGACCGTCCTGCGGGAGGCACTGGCCGACTACCTGCGGCTTCGTCGCTCGCTTGGGCACCAGATGGCCGAGACCGCCTGGTTGCTGCCGGACTTCGTTGCCTTCATGGAAGACCGCGGGCAGACCACCGTGACCATCGCGGCCGCGCTGGCATGGGCGAAGAGCCGTGAGGGCGAGGTGGTGACGACGGTGAGCCCGCGCCGGGTCACGGCAGTCCGCGGCTTCGCCCGCCAACTGATCGGCACCGACCCAGACACCGAGGTCCCGCCGCTGGGCCTGCTGCCCTACCGGCAGCGCTGGCGTCCGCCGTTTCTCTACTCCGACGCCGACATCGCCGCAGTGATGGCCGCCACCGATACATTCGACCCGCCACTGAGGGCGGCGACCTACCGAACGCTAATCGGACTACTGGCCGCCACCGGGCTGCGAGTCAGCGAGGCGATCAACCTGGACCGCCCCCAGCCGAAAACTCAGCTCGGGTAGCTGCGAGGAGATTCGTTGCGCAACCTCCAGATCTCCTTCCACTTCCGGGCATGGTCGGCCGCCAACCGCGGGTCAGGCGCTTTGGCCCGCTGTACCGCGAGACTGACCCCGCATTCCCTGCACAGCTGATGGATCCGGTAGGCGCCGTCGTACCAGACGCTGGTGTTGTCCCGGTTTCCGCATACACGGCACGTCAGCGCAGGAGCTTCATCCGGCGGCACTGACGAACGGAGCACCCGCTCGACCACCGCTGGCAGCGGCTCGTCGGGATGAATTGTCGGCTCGGGACAGTAGGCAATGTTCCCCCACTCACGCTGCCAGCCTCGCCAGGACTCGTCTCGTTTCACCTGCCGAAAGCCACGCGCTTTGTCAGCTCGGCGCCTGTTGGCATAGGCACGCTCGTCAGCGAGCCAGAGCTGTCGGGCGTGGTGCAACTCCTCGACGGCACGTATGAGCGAGCTCGGATCCTTCTCCAGATCCTTGGGGATCCCCGCGCTGAGGCAGAGATGGTGATACGTGGCCCGGAAGCCGTAGGGCGCGAAGTGGACGAGGCACGACCGCAAATTCGTATGCCGGGCGCGCGTCGGCAGGTCCTCGTCGTAGACCCGTCTCTGGTGCGTGTTGAAGCTGCTCATCCCAAGACGCTATGCCTTACCACACACGGATCGCACTTCACTTCGACTCAAGGTTTCGGCTCGGCCGTGTTCTTAACGAAAGTGCTGCCAGAACCAAATCCGAATATCGCCATCACCTCCACCTGGCTGCCCCGTACGCCGGCTACTGGTGCCAGTACGTCACCGACTGGGTCGCCGACAAGACCCGCTACCGCCTCACCATCGACCCCACCGCACTCGCCCAACGCCTCGCCGAATGCCCCGACCTGCCCATCACCATCACCCTCGCGCGCTGACCACGAACCTGGCCCGTCGCCACGGGGGAAGGCGACGGGCCAGGCCCACACCACCGTGCCATCCCCGCGTATGGTCCGGGCGGCGTTGGCGCGGCCGGTGAGGGTCCATGGGACAGGCGGCTCGGCGCCGTCACCGGCTCGAGCACTGGGCTCAGGAGCTGATCGGTAGGTCCTTGCGCGCCTGCTCCAGGTCGGTTGCCCAGATCCACAGCCGGTGCTGGGGCGGCACTTGGTGGTAGCCGTACAGGCCGACCTCGGTCAGCGTCCGCAGGTCCACGCACACCCGCTGGTAGGCCTGGGCGATCGCCGCGGCCGGATCGGTCAGCTCCTTGGTGCCGAGCTTGATACATGCCCGGTACTCATATCCCAGCAGCAGGTCCTGCCCGAACTGCGCCCAGGCGCCAAGTTGCTGTGTCCAGGCCGCCTCGGCCTCCTCCAGCAGCAGGTTCAAGTCCTTGGTGGGCGGGATGGAGGGGTAGATGACGAACGTGGCCGCCCAGCCGAGCGCCACCATGTCCAGGTTGAACGTGCGCCGACGGGGGTCGTCGCGGGGCGGCAGCGGATCGGAGGCGCTGCCGGTGAACCAGGGCGCGGTGTAGGCCAGCAGGCGTCCGTTGCCCTCGACGAGCTCGCCGGTGGCGATCACCGCCATCTTGCGCTGGGACCCGTCGGGGTGCGCCAAGCGGCTGGCCACCATGGCCGTGTGCGCCTCGGCCGCCGCCTGGCCCGCCGACTGATGCCGCTGCGCGGCATCAGGGGTGATCCGGGAGACGAGATAGTCACGAAGATCCTGCGGCAGCGCGTCGTAGGTGCCATCCAGCAGTCGCGTCTTGGCACGCTCCAGAGCGGCCTGGGCGGTGGCCGGGGCCCCGCCGTAGTGGCTCTCCGGGGTGTCGATGGACACCATGCGGATCGCCATGGCGATGTTGGGGGTGTCGCCGTCAGTGACGCTCAAGAACCGGTAGTCGTTGGCGGGCCGGCTGGGGCCCACGAAGCCGAGATCGACCACAGCTGCTCTCCCGAAGGTTGGCCCGAGGGACGAGATGATTGGGCACCCGGCACAAACATCACGGCTGATCAGGGACTTTGGTGCGGGCCGACTGCCGGTTCCCTAGCAATTCCTGGCTCCGGCCTCCGCCAAACCTGCGAGCTCGTGTCGTCGAGGTTGTGCTCGTTCGTGACGTCGGCCGGTGATCGATGCAGACGCCGCCGACAGAAATTACCAGCGGAGCAGTTCGCCGTCAGTTGCCCTGTGTTCGGTGGCCGCATCCGTGCCCGTCACGACGTACTGGCCCTTATCAGGGATCTTCGTCTTGTGGTCGTCGCCGTTGACGCTCCAGTGCACAATCACACTCCACTTGCATCGGTGCGCGGTGGTGTAGACCTCGAGGGTGACGCGCTCTGGGTCGGTCTGCGTCACCTTGTACACGGGAGGGTTGATCGGATCGCCACGGTCGTCCGTGAATACGATCTTCAGGGGTTTGGCATCAGCGTGCAGATCTGCCGACCTCTCGGGAACCAGGCTCGTATGCACCCACTCCAGGACGTGCACTCCTACGCTGCTGGGGCCGCACTCCACTTTGGGTTCTAAGTGAGTGTTTGAACTGCGGCTGGCTCTGTTCGCGGGTCTGGGCGGCAGCCAGTGATCACTCGGATGCAGGGGGCTCACGACTCCTGACAGCACCTTGCGCCGTGGATCGCGCCAGGTGATCTATTCGCTGTGCACCGGCGAGAAGCGTCCGTAGGGTTCCGCCATGACCGTCGAGAGCGAGCGTGCAGTGCAAGCAGCCATGGATGCCGAAATGCGGCTCCTTGATCCTGAGGTGCGTGCCTCTCCAGCCCGTGTGTTGGAGCTTCTGGATCCGGAGTTCACTGAGTTCGGCGCGTCGGGACGCCGGTGGGACGTGAACTCCATCCTCACGGTCACGAGCGGCGGAACGGTGTCATCGGAGTCTTTGGTGCAGGTCAGCGAGATGTCCGGGATCGTTCTTGCTCCCGGCGTCGTTCATCTGACGTACTTCGCCGACAACCAGGGGCGTCGGGCCTGGCGAAGCTCCTTGTGGCGTCTGACGGACACGGGCTGGCGCATGTACTTCCACCAGGCGACTCCTGTTGCGTCCGAGGCTGAGTAGGCATGCAGGTCACCGGCGGCGACGGTGTGCGGATCGCCTTCGAGACCGACTGGAGCGTCAGGGCCCCCTTCCAGCATGGATGCGTGCAGCGATGCTGACAGCCGACCCGCATGCGCTGGCAGCGCTGACCGTCGCCCTCGCCGGCCGCGACGGCGTCCTGGGCAAGCTCGCTCAGACAGCAGGGCCAGTACTGCTGCTCGCGGGTGACCGTGACCCCCAGCTCAAGGCGATTCAGGACACCGCTGATCAGATCTCGGGCGCCACCTGCGTCGAACTGCCTGACTGCGGGCACTTCGAGACGTTCCTGCGAATCGATCTCACCTTGCCGGTCATCCGTCCATTTCTCGCGAGGTGCGCGGCTGGTTGAGAGTGGTCGGTCCGGGCTTCCTCATCGGGCCGGTCTTCTTCCAGCCGTCGGGGTGGCCCTTGCGTGTCAGCCTCCTGCTCATGAGGGTGATGAGCGACCAGTTCAGGTGAGCTTCGCTGGCCGGTGGGCGCTGATCGCGCCGCTGCTGCCGCCCTGGCCCGAGAAGCTCCCGGCCCGCGGCCGGTGCCGGACCGGCTGTGCCGGCGGGCATCCTTTACGCGCTGCACAACGACATCGCCTGGCAACTGCTGCCACTGGAGCTGGGGTTCGGCTCGGGCCCGACCTGCTGGCGGCGGCTGGAGCGGTGGCCGCCGCGGCCGTGGGAGCCATCATCGGGGCCCCGGGCACGGAAGCGCCGTGACCGGGGCCCCAGGATCAGCTACCGCGGAAGGTGCCGACCGCCGCTAGTTCCTGTACCGGAACACGATCCGGCCGCGCGTCAGGTCGTACGGCGGGAGCTCCACCAGCACCCGGTCTTCCAGCATGATCTTGATGTAGTTCTTGCGGATCTTCCCGCTGATGTGCGCGAGCACCTGGTGGCCGTTCTCGAGCTCCACGGTGAACATGGCGCTGCGCAGGCACTCGACGACCTTGCCCTCGACTTCGATGACGTTCTTGTTCTTCGTCATCGCACCAGCTCCAGGTTGCTGCTCATCGGCCGGGCGCCGATGTCCTCGAACAGTGCAGAGGCTGCTTGGTTGGACTCGTGGACTTCGGTCCAGGCCGCGGCGAACCCGGAGCGGTGCAGCGTCCCCAGTGCCGTGGGCCAGCAGCGCCCGTGCGATGCCTCGGCGCTGCTCGCCGGCCCGGACCGCGACCAGCCCGATGCGCGGCCGGCTCACCGTCACCACCCGGATCAGACCCAGGTAGCGGTCCGGCGCCGCGGCCACCGCGTACTTCGACGGGTCGACGATGGTGTCGCCTTCGGGGCGGGGAATGACCTCCGCGGGCATCGACTGCCACCCGACGGTCGCCTCGACTTCGTCACGGATCGCGCGGTCCACCGCCCGCAGCAGACTCTCGTCCGCCTGACCGGCGGGCACGATCGTCACGCCCGACGGCAGCAGGACTGCTTCGAGCCCTGTGACCCGCGGGTCGGTCGGCACGACGTACTCCCACTCACGGCGCCGGATCGTGAACCCGGCCCGCCGCCAGCCGGCCGTCAGCTCGACGTCGGATTCGTCGACCACCGTGTACAGCGGCGCCGGCAGTTCCGCCAGCATCGCCTCGGCAAGCCGGTCGAAGGCGGCGTCGTGCCAGGCATCGATACTGACGAACAAGCGTCCGTCGGCCCGGTGCTCCGCATGCCCGCGGCCGACCACCAGGTCGTCATCCAGTGCATGCCATTGCCTGTCCGCGACGCGCGTGATCACCACCGCGTTCTCGCTCAGGCCAGATGTGAAAGGCTTCGTGTTCATCGGAGTCTCCCTTCCAGGAGTGCCTAGATCTCAGGCGCTCCTGGCGACACCGAACGTCAGCCGCCGGACCGTGACGGGTTGAGGGAGCACCCATGGGTAACTGTGTTCACGGGGCTCACCTCCATACGACGACTTCACGGTCCACCACGAAAGTAGCAGCAGGGCGCCGCCTCGCTCAATTCCTTTCCTATGCTCGTAACGCGATCATGATCCGGACTTCTTGAGGCGTCTCCAGCAGATGAGGCGGCAAGCCAACGAGAGGAAGAGGTCGTGGAGTTCGAGATGTCGTTGACGTTGGCAGCGGTCGTGATGACGTGCAGCGGGGTGTCTTTGCCGTCGCAGATCCGGTGGTACTTGCTGCCCGTCCGGGCGCCGCCAGCAGGTCTGCCCGACCCGAACCCAGCTCCAGCTCCAGCTCCAGCTCCAGCTCCAGCGGGAGGAGTTGCCAGGCGATGTCCTGGTGCAGGGCGTACAGGAAGCCCTGCAGACAGAGCCGATCATCCACTGGCCTCGGCCCCGACGACCGCTTCGGCCAGGGCGGCAGCAGCGGTTCGATCAGCGCCCACAAGTCATCGTCCACGATCCACGGCGGAGTCGTCACACCCGCCGAACGATCAGATCGTCACAGCGGCCACGCCCGGCCGGGTACCTCAGCAAGATCCTGTTACGAGCTCGTAGTTGCCCCTTGCCTACATGGCGGATCCGACCACCGGGGTGAACGGCTCGGGAGCGTACGACCCGCGATCAGAACTCGACGACAAGCCGGAAGAGCGCGGGGTCGGCGATGGCGAAGTCAGGGGAGGTGGACAGGCTCTGTTGGAAGCGGGGGTCGTTGTCTGCTGTGCGCCATGCGTCGGGGCTGTCCCAGTGCGCGATGCTGACCAGCTGGAAGCGAGTGTCCGGGACCACCGCACGGTGCAGCCGGTTGTCCCGGAAGCCGGGCGCCTTGGTCATGAGCTCTGCGCGGCCGAGCCAATGCGGCAGGAATTCATCGATCCGCTCGGCGGGCACCTCGAAAGCATTGACGATGGTGATTCCCGGCCCTTCGCCCGAACCGTTTCCCACTGCGAGGAATTCGGCTGCCACCTCATACCAGCCGCCGTTCACGGTGGCGTAGCTGGCCGCAGTGGCTGCCGACGCGGTGAATCCGGGATCCGCCAGCGCCTCGTCCCGGGCTTCGATGCTGTCCCAGTGCGCCACATTGACCAGGCCGAGCCGGGACTCCGGGAACAGTCTGCGGTGCAGCCGCGCATCCCGGAAACCGGGGGCGGCATGGATGAGCCCGACGCGCTCCCGCCAGCGTGCGATGGACTCGTCGATGCGGTCCTCGGGCAGTTCCCACGCGTCGATCAGGGTGATTCCGTTATCGGTCACCGCACCATCGTGAAACCTCAACCAGACTTCAGGTCAAGATGATCTGCACATCGGCGCCGTAGTCGGAGGCCTGGCGGTGCGGGTCTGCCCCAGACCCAGGGGCTGGCACGGGAGTTCAGCTTGCTGGTCGCCTGGGTGGTGGCTTGTTCGATGTCGTCGCGGTTGGCAAATGACCGCCCGGCGAGGGCAGCTTTCGCGGAAGATACGCCACCAGCCTTCCTACAGGTTGAGCCAGCACGCGCCGACAGGGATGGAGGCGTGGTGGAAGCGGGACGGTCCTCGCGTCAGGACCGGGGTGGACAGTGCCTTCCGCCTCGTTCGAACCTTCGGGCGCCACAGCCCATCGGCGGTTCACCACGGCAGGCGACGTCGTAGGCCGGGCAAAGCCCCATGCCGACAAGGGGTACGGCTATGACCACCTGCGGCGATGGATACGCAGCCGGGGCATCACACCTCGAATCGCTCGCAAGGGGACAGGCTCCAGCCAACGGCTCGGTCGGCACCGCTGGACCATCGAACACACCATGGCCTGGCTCGCCGGATGCCGAGGCCTCCACCGACGCTACGAACGCAAAGCCAGCCACTTCCTGGCCTTCACCAGTATCGCCTGCACCCTCCTGCTACCGCAGACTCGCCGAATGAGATGACGTGGTAAGGGAGTTGCACGGTTCGTGGCTCTTCCGATGGGTCACCAGTGACAGATTCCAGCGACGCACCGGCTCGCTGAACAGGCATGGAAACGGCGAGCCTACGAGCGGCTCCGCCCCCTAGGTTTCACCCCATGGCCTCATCCGCCGGTCCGGAAGACCGCGATACCGAGGCGCGGTCGCGTCCGGCGACCCGCCCGCTGCTGTTGCGCATTGTTACGGTCGTCGGCTCCTCGGCGAGCTTCTATCTGCTGCTGTCGGTCGTCCCTGCGTACGCGCAGAGCGCACCCGGCGGGGGCAGCGACAAGGCGGGCCTGGTCACCGGTGCGCTGATGCTGGCCACGGTGGCCGGCGAGCTGACAGCCCCATGGCTGGCCGCACGCTGTGGCTTTCGCGTGATGCTGGGGGCGGGGTTGTTGTTGCTGGGTGCTCCGGCACTGGCCCTGACCGTGTCGCAGAGTATGCCGTGCATCGTGGCGGTGTGCCTTGTCCGGGGGCTCGGCTTCGCGTTCACCCTGGTGGCGGGTGGGGCGCTGACGGCGTCGCTGATCCCGCCCGAACTCCGCGGGGAGGGGCTGGCCCTGATCGGCGTGATGGCCGGTGTGCCGTCGCTGGTGGGCCTGCCGCTCGGGGCCTGGCTGGCATTGCACACGGAATACGGGCCCGTCTGCTCGGTGGCGGCACTGATCGCCCTGGTCTCCATCGCCGCCGTCCCGGGCCTGCCCGGCCGGGAAGCGACGTCGGCTGGCAGCAGGTACCTCGTCGCAGGACGAGTGAACTCACTGGCTGGTGTTGATTTTGCTGGCCATACGGAGCAGTCCAACGGGTTGAGGGCTGTGATCTTGGCCAAGGTAAGAGCATGGTCGACAGCAGTGACGCGACGACGACGTCCCGGAGGAGTCGTTTCGACGCCGTGCACAAATGGGCTGCTACAGCCGCCGGTGTAGTCGCCCTAGCCCTTTCACTGTACAACTTCGCTGAACTTCAAAAGACACCCAAAATCGATCTGACACTTCCTCATCTCATGCGCATTGGGCTGGCAGGCAAGGACACCCATTTCTATCTTCAGCCGACAGTGTCCACCAAAGTCAAGACCCAGGATGTCGAGCTCATCCGTGACGCACGTTTCCAACTGACCCCCGTCGGCTCGATTTCCTCTTCGAAAAGGCCGGTTTTCTACTGGAAAGAGGTCGGCACATGGAATTTTAACCTCGCTACCGAATGGCTCTCGTACAAATGGTCTGGTGATCCCGCCCCATTCCTTGTCAGTCAGGACAAACCTCAGCAGCCGATTTTCTTGTTCCAGGCCGACGGCTGGAGCTTCCAGCCCGGCCGGTACGAGGCATCGCTTCAGTTGAGCCGATCAGGGAATCACAGCCCACTGATCAAGAATTTCTGCCTGCTTATTTCGAAGAAAGCCGTTGATGAAATCCGCGGCGGAGCAAGTCGGGAGGACATCTTTTTTTGGCGCAATGACATGCCCAAGGCCATGGCCTCCAACGAATATTCAGGCTGCTACGTAAGGGAAGCGGAGTGGCGGGGCCAGGCCGGCTGATTGGGGATCGCGTCAGTGGGAGACGGAGCCGTCTGACAGACAGAGGCGGCGGGCGGCTGGTAGCTGAAACCGCTGTCGGCGCCGGCCAGCTGGTTCGGTTCCCGGGGCGGCGCTCAAAAGCATGGTCGGCGGCGGGGCCGCCGACGAGCAGCGTGCACGCATCGTCTGTTGGCTCACACGCCACTCACACGCGATCAGCGCGCAACAATGAGAAAGTGCGGGACCCAGTGAGACTGGATCCCACTCTTCGCGTTAGGCATCTATGCTGGTCCACCGCGTGATCATGCTGGTTGAGGCGACGTACCCCCGACGGGATTCGAATCCGCGCACACGACTCCGGAGTGATCGTGCCGATTGAGGCACCCACTACGCCTGACCTGCAGGGGAGTTCGCAGATGCCCTCGTCAGCCGAGCCCTGAATGCCTGTGCGTTTCAGCCTCACCCTGCTTTTCCAGGGCTGTCCTCACCCGTGGATCCTTCGCCCACTCGGCAGGCAGCTTGGTGGTGCGATCCAGCCGCGCACGCAAGAGCATTGGCACGTCAACTCGGGTTGCATGGCCGGGCAAGTTACGGAGGTCCGCGCCGCGGAGGTCTGCGCCGGTCAGGTCCGCCTGGTACAAGGTCGAGCCGCGCAGAATGGCGTCGCGCAACTGCGCCCCACGCAAGGTGGTTTCGATCAGCGACACGCCGTTCAGGTTTGCGTGGTTCAGGTTCGCGCCTTCCATATTGCCCCGACCACAGCGGCCTGTTCGCTCCTTCACGGTTGACGACCGGACTGGTCGTCGGTCACGACGTGAGGCTGCCCTACTCCGGCAGGGTGACCGCGCCCAGCTCGATCAGGGCCTCCGCGGTTGCCACGATGGTGTCCCTGACGTCCAGGGGCTCCCAGCCAAGGATGGAACTGGCCTTCTCGTGGCTGATTTCGGGGATCCTGCCCCCCAGGACGGCGGCGTCCTTCAGCGCGGGCTCGGTCTTCGCGGCCTCGCGTACCTGATCGATGGTCAGTTCCGTCGCGGGCAGCCGGTCGGCCGCGGCGGGGAATTGCTCGCGAAGGATGTTCGCGATCTTGAACAGGCTCGACGATCCGCTGTTGGCGAGGAATCGCTCGCCCGCCGCCGCCGGGTGCAGCATCGCGCGCAGATGCAGGTCCACGACGTCACGCACGTCGACGACGCCAAAGTTCCAGACCGGCACGACGGGCATCTCGCCGGCCATGAGGGCCTTGATCAGTCCGATGGATCCTGAGGGCCGGTCCACGAGTTGGGGGCCGAAGATGCCGGTGGGGTTGACGACCGCCAGCTCGATGCCCCCGTTGGTCTTGACGTAGTCCCACGCCGCCGCCTCGGCCAGCACCTTCGACTTGTGGTAGGCGGGCAGTCCGGGGGTGTTCGGATCGGTCCAGTTCTCCTCCGTGTAGTGGTCGTCGGGCGTCAGGGTGTATCCGACCGCGGCGAAGGAGGACGTCATCACGACCCGGGGGATCCCGGCGCTGCGGGCGGCGGCGATCACCCGCAGCGCGCCGTCGCGGGCGGGGAGGATGACCTCGTCCTCCGTCTCGGGAGGAGTGGGCGGGAAGGGCGACGCGTGGTGCAGGACGTGCGCGATCCCGTCCATGGCCTGCGCCCAGCCGTCGTCGGCGCTGAGGTCCGCGACCGCGAACTCCAGCAGGTCCGCCCGATCGACCCCGGCCTGCCGGAGTGCCGCCAGCACCTGCGCCTCCTGTGCGGGACCCCGGACTGCCACTCGGATGCGATGCCCCTCGCGCAGCAGGCGGACGACCGTGTGGGCGCCGACGAATCCGCTGCCGCCGGTGACCAGGACCTTCTCGTCTTCGGGGAATGAGAGGTCTTCTGTGCTCATTGCGTTCAGTCCTTCACAGTGGAGTGGTGCCCGCGCCGGAGGGCTGTTGGTTCAGCCTGGCCTGTCGGGCGTCAGAGGGTTGTTCTAGGGGTCCGGCTCCGCTTCGGTGGACAGCCGGCGCACCACGGCGAACAGCCATGGGGGCGCCTGCGGGCTATCGACGCGGGGGCGAATCGCTATCCGGAATCCGTTCCGGTAAGAGCAATCTAACCGGAATGCGTTCCGGATGCAAGTAGGGCACCGACGGGCCGCGACGCAAAGCCCGGGTAGGTACGAAACGACCCCGCACCCCTGGGGCCGACCCCCGGCCGTTCGCCCCCGGGCCTGGGCTCAAGGTCCCCACCCCGGGCGTACCATGCAAGTGGAATGGATTCCGCTTTCTAGGGGTGACTGTGACCAGAACCGAGACGACGCAGCGCAGACCGCGCGCGGACGGGCAGCGCAATCGCGCCCGCATCCTCGAGGCGGCACTGCGCCTGTTCGTCGAGCGAGGTCCCGACGCCCCCTTCACCGAGATCGCCAAGCAGGCCGGCGTCGGTGTCGGCACCGTCTACCGCCACTTCCCGGCACGCGAAGACCTCATCGAGGCGGCTTACCGCTCGGAACTGGACGCCGTGTGCGCCGCGGCCGCGGAACTGCTGGAGCAGGCACCGCCCCAGGACGCCCTGCGGATCTGGATGGACCGCTTCGTCGACTACTGGGCCACCAAGATCGGACTGACGGAGGCGATCGGAGCCGTCGTGGCCGCGGGCAGGGACCCGTTCGCGCAGAGCCGCGGGCGGGTCGATGAAGCCGTCGGCACGCTGCTGGCCGCAACCTCGGCGGCGGGGGTCACACGTCCCGAGGTCGAACCTGACGATGTGGTGGTGTCCCTCAGCGGTATCGCCATGGTCGCGCCTGTGCTCCAGGACCGCGATCAGGTGAGCCGGGTGCTCGACCTCCTCTATGAGGGAATCCGCGCCCGGCCCTGAGCGGCATGGATGAAGATCGGTGAGGTTCACGGATCCTCGCTGCCGTCGTCGTCCTCGTCCAGGTCGGGCGTGTCCGGGTCGCATAGGGGCCACAGGGCGCCGGCACCCGGGGTCGAGGCGGCGAAGCAGTACCCCCTTCTCCCCGCGTCGATGCCCTGCCCTGCGGCCGGCACGTTCGCGGAGGTCTTGACACTCTGGGCGTCGAGCACGCAGGCGCTCGGTTCGCCGTTCCGGCCTTCGGCCGGGCGTACCAACTGACGCAGGATGCAGATGAGTTGGTCGAAGATGCCGTTCTTCTGCCACGCGGCGAAGTACCCGTAGACGGTCTCCCACAGCGCGAAGTCGTGCGGCAGGTAGCGCCACGGGATCCCGGTCCGGTCGACATACAGCATGGCGCCCATGATCCGGCGCAGGTCATGCTGGGGCGGGCGCCCGATATCCAGGCCGTTACCCCCTGCGTTCGGCCCGCCAGGCGGTCAGGGCGAGCTCTGTCAACTCCCAGCGGGCATCGGACAGATCACTGGGATACGGACGCTGTCGTGCCATGTTTCGGTACTACCGTCGAGAACCTCGTATCGGCAGGGCGCAAAACGAAGCCCGGCGGTGCGGCCCGGAGTGGGCAAGATGCGGGCCTCGACACCGAAGTCCGACAGGTGGGTCTCGCCACGGATGAGCCCGTCCGGTTCGAGCGGCTCGGCGGTTTCGCGCACCCTCGAGGTGCGAGCGAAGTGCCGCCCGAACAGGCCGATGGGCAGGTACGGCTCACTGCCCCGGCCCGCCTGGTAGATGCCGAGGTCGGCGATATGGCAGGCGATCGGTGCGTCGGTGAGTCGGCCGAGTTCCGCAGCGGAGCCGAGGCGGGGAGGTGTCCATGGGTGACGACGATCAGGCGAACGTCCTTGGGGCCCACGCCGTGGGCGGCGACCTGGTCGTGAATGAGCCGGCCGCTGCTGGGTGTTCCGGCGTCGACGACGATCGGTTGCCTGCCCAGCAGCAGATAGGCATGGACGGCGTGCCGACCGAACACGGGAAACGGCAATGACCTCGGTCGCAGACATTGAGGAACTCCTCAACAGGCATGGGGGCTGGGCCGCCGGGCGATGAGGCGGGGACGCGGTCGGCCCGCAACAGACAGGGCATCCCGCACAGCATCCTGACCATTGATCAGATGCCCGCTGAGCCCTGGGAGGGGCGGGCGGCCTGTGCTTCGGTGCCCAGGCCGCCCGACGCGATCAGCTGAAGAACGGGTCGTCCACGGCGTGAACCCAGCCGCCGTCCGGCTGGCGTCGGAGGATCTCGGTGGTGGTGGAGACCACCGGCTCCGGTCCGATCCCGGTGAGGATGGCGTTGTTCGACACCAGGGCGATGTCGTCGACCTGTCGGATCTCGCGCTGTTCGAGCTTGAGGCGGGCACCGCTGTCGACCATCTGCCGCATGGCCTCGCGGATGGCGTCCGTGCCCACCAGGTGGGTTCCGGGAGTGGGGACGAAGTGGGCGTTCGGCTCGTAGAGCGACACCAAGCCCTCGACGTCACCGGCCTCCAGGTACTCCATGAACAAGGTCCCCACCTGCTGGGGTGTCTCGGCACGGCGCCGGGCGGTGACGCCGACCGGCTTGTCGCCCCAGCCGGCCGCGTCGATCAGGTCGTACCAGTTGGGATAGGCGCCGTAGGGCAGGTGGCGGCGCAGCAGGTCGCCGATGAAGTTCGTCGGGGACGCCTTGTGGGGCTTGGCCACGGCCTGGGTGATGATGAGGTCGCTGAACCCGTGGGCCAGGTCCTGACGCGGCAGCAGGGCGTGCACTTCGTCGGCGAGGCCGGCCGGAAGGCTCTCACGCTGGATTCCGAGGATGTCGGTGGCGATACCCAAGTGGGCCAGCGCCACCTCCGTGCCCTTCCGCGAGGCGATGCCTTCCGAGGTGTGCAGAGCGATGGCGTCCCAGGCGACGGCGATACGCTCTTCCTCGACTCCGCGCTCGCGGAGGAATGCCGCTGCGATGTCGGCGCCGTCGACCTCGAAACGCTGGTCGCCGTTGCTGCCCTCCTCGCTCAGTCCCAAGTCGTGCAGGACACAGCTGACGAACAGCAGTTCGTCGTCGTAGTCGGTACCGGCGCGCAGACCCTGGTTCTGGGCATGGGCGCGGGCGAAGACGTAGCTGCGGACGCAGTGATCGTGAATGAAGGCAGGCGTGGCCTGTGCCGCAAAGGCGAATGTGTCCCGGGTGAGGCTCGTGTCGGGGAGGTCGAGCTGCTCGAAGACGGACAGGTCTGCGGCGGTGGTCATGATGTGTCTCCTTCTCTGGGCCCCGGTCCGGGGCAGATCGGCACGGTGGCCGGGCGGAACGCTCACGCGTGCCGGGTATGGGGGGTGCGGCTGCACGGGACATGGAGTGACAGCCGATCGCCACACGGGGGATGTGCGGCTGGAGTGCTGCGCTTACAGCTGGGCGACGAACGCGCCGATGTGCGCGGCCACCTGGTCAGGCACCTCAAGGGGCGAGAGGTGGCCGGTGTCCTTCAGGACGGTCAGCGTGGCGGTCGGGATCAGCGGCAGCAGGTGGTCGGCGAGCACGGTCGGCGGGTCGACCTTGTCGTGGCTGCCCGCGAGAACCAGCACCGGCACCTCGATGGCTGAGACTCCGGCCGACACGTCCTGGACCAGGCCACGGCGCGGCCACTCGAGACGGGCCTCGTCGCCGCCGCGCAGACTGTCCTCGACCACCTGCCGGCGCAGCTCGGGAGTCAGCCCGCCGCGGGTCAGCATCAGGTCGATGCTCTGAAGAACCGCCTCCTCGTTGTCGTAGGCGTGGGAAACCGTCTCCTGCACCTGCTCGGTCACCCCGATCGGCGCGGGCGGCGCGGGCGCCACGAGGACGACTCCCCTCAGACCGGCGGGCTTGCGTGCGGCCAGGATCTGGGCCACCTTGCCGCCCATGGAGTGTCCGACCAGCACATAGCGGGAGTATCCGAGCGCGTCGACGACGCGCTGCGCGTCGTCCGCGAGCTGCTCCAGGTCATACGGTCCCGGCACGCTCGTGGAGCCACCCCATCCACGCTGGTCGTAGGCCACGAAGCCCTGCCCGGGATCCAGACGCTGCAGCACCGGGATCCAGGTGCGCCGTGAGCCTCCCCAGTAGTGCAGGAAGATCAGCGCCGGGCCGTCACCCTCGCGGACGTGGGCGTACACCTGGCCGCCCTGCACGTCGAAGAAGCGGCCCACCACATGCTGCGAAGTCATTGCCGGCTCCTCGTCCACGGCCGGGGCTCTCGGACCGCTCCACCGGGGTGTGGAGTCGGCTGCCCCGCGCTCGCTCTTCGATCCTGCTCCGGAACCTGCCTTCCGGGCCACGGCTCATCTGCCAGCATGCGCATCTTTTGGGCCAGAACTGGTGCGGGTGAGCCATTGCTTTCCGGTCACACGATCAGCGGCTTGATCAGGAGATTTACCTCGGGAACAGCCCCTGTGGCGGGGCATGGCGGCTCCCTGGACTCCCTGCGACATTGGTGCCGGACGTAATATTGCGGCCATGAACAAGCACCGGGTCATGGTCCTGGCGGTCGACGGCGTGCTGCCCATGGATCTGGGCATCCCCACGCAGATCTTCAACGCCCGTCCGAACACCCCCTACGAGCTCACCGTGTGCGGCGACACCGAGGAGACCGTGACCACGAGCGCCGGTTTCACCCTCGGACTGACCGCTGGTCTGGAGGCGCTCGCCGAAGCGGACACGATCATCGTCCCGGGCTTCGAGGACTTCCGGCGCCCTCCGCGCCCACGGGTGAGGGCCGCTCTCAAGCTCGCCGGCCGCGCCGGGATACGCATCGCTTCCATCTGCACCGGCGCCTTCGCCGTCGCCTCGGCCGGACTGCTCGACGGCCGCACCGTCACCACCCATTGGGCCAGCGCGGATGACCTCGAAGAGCTCTACCCCCGGCTGCGCGTCGACCGCAACGTCCTCTACATCGACAACGACACCATCCTGACCTCCGCGGGATTTACGGCCGGCATCGACCTGTGTCTGCACCTGGTCCGCAAAGATCTCGGCGCAGCCGTCGCGAACGACATCGCCAGGGACATCGTCGCCGCCCCACACCGTGACGGCGGGCAAGCTCAATACATCAACAGGAGCCTCCCCACCCCCCAGGCCACCACGCTCGCCAACACCCGTGAATGGGCCCTGCTCCACCTCGAAGAAGACCTCACCATCCCCCACCTCGCCGGCCATGCCGGCGTCTCCCCACGCACCCTGACCCGCCTATGGCGCCAGGAAACCGGCGTCAGCCCCCGCCAATGGCTCCTGACCGCCCGCAGCAACCGCGCGCGAGAACTCCTGGAGACCACCGACCTCCAGGTGGAACAGATCGCAGTCCGGTGCGGCCTCGGCAGCGGCGCCAACATGCGCGCCCGATTCCGTGACGCCCTCGGCGTCACACCCACGGCCTATCGCCGCACCTTCCAGCACCAGGCTGCCTGACGGCGAAGGCCAAACCGGGCGGCACGGCACCTGGGCCTACGGCTCCGACGCCCACACTCCCGTCGACGCCGCCCGCCTCCTGGCCTGGCCTCGCCTCGCCTCGCAGGATGCCGAACGTCCCGGGGACTGGGCCCGCATCGAGCGCACGTGCCGCGATGGGCACACCGCCACTTGGCGGGCCGCCGAGGCACGGCTGGGCCGGTGGGGCCCGGACGGGAACGTCCGCCTGGCGGTGGCCACCGCCCACCCGGCCACCCTGCCGGCGAAGGCAACCTGGTATCCGGCCACCGACCTGCCCCGCCCGGGCTCCCCACGCGTCACCGAATCGCCCTGCCCGCCCACCACCCTCGCCGAGATCGAGCGGATCTACGGGCTGCGACACTGGGTCGAGCAGAGCTACAAACAGGTCGTCTAGCAGAGCTGCAAACAGGTCATGGACGAACTCGGCCGACCCGACTTCCAGGTCCGTTCCGACATGGCGATCGGGCGCCACCAGACCCTCGTCAACTGCGGGTTCAGGACCGCGCGGACCTGAACACCGCCAAGCAGCTCTACGAGCAGGCCCGCGCCCTATACCGGTAGACCAGCCACTGTCCCGGCGAGTAGCAGGCCCTGCGCTTCATCAACCAGCTCGACGGTCTCGCCCCGCCTGCGGGCCCATGACGGTGCCGGTCTGTCGAACAGGCCTGGGTGCAGGTCTTCTGCGAAGCGCTGGGAAGCGCTGGGAAGCGTCGGACTTCTACTACGGATTCGGTCATGGGCCTGACCGGGGGAACTTCACCGAAGCCTTCTTGATCGCCTCGCGGATGCGGAAGTACGTGCCGCAGCGGCAGACGTTCTCGATGGCGTCGATGTCGGCGTCGGAGGGCCGTGGCGTCCGTTTCAGGAGGGCCACCGCGGCCATGATCTGGCCCGGCTGGCAGAAGCCGCACTGGGCGACGTCGCAGTCGAGCCAGGCCTGCTGCACGGGGTGCAACCGGTTGCCGTCGGCGAGGCCCTCGATGGTGGTGACCTCGCGGTCCGCGCAGTCGGCGACCGGCACGACACAGGGCTGTATCTCGCCGCCGTCGAGGTGGCTGGTGCAGGCCCGGCAGACGCCCACCCCGCAGCCGTACTTGGGCCCGGTGACGTTCAGCAGGTCGCGCAGCACCCACAGCAACGGCATGTCGGCCGGCGCCTCGACGGTGACCCGCTCGCCGTTGAGGACGAAGGAATAGGACGGCATCGGCACCTTCTCAGAAATCGAGGGTTCAGAAGTCGAGGGGGAAACGGCGCGGCCTGGACCCGGTCGCCCGGGCGTAGGCGTTGGCGACGGCGCCGGCCGCGGCCGGGACGCCGAGCTCGCCCGCCCCGCCCGGCGCCCGCCGCGAGGGCATGATGTGGGCCTCGAAGTGGAGCGGGGCGTGCCGCTGGCGGGCGTAGCGGAAGTCGGCGTAGCTGCTCTCGCGGACGGCGCCCCGGTCGATGTGCAGTCCGGCCCGCAGAACGGTGGAGATGCCGTCGACCGCGGTGCCCATGAGCTGTGCCTCGAGCCCGCTGGGGTTCACGGCCGTGCCGACGTCGGCCGCCATCACCACCTTGGTCACCCGGGGGTTCTTCGGGTCGGTGGCGTCGATCTCGGCGAGACAGGCCACGCAGGAGCCGTACTCCTCGTGGACGGCGACGCCCTGGGCCTGCCCGGCGGGCAGGGCCCGGCCCCACTCCCCGGCGGCGGCGACCTTGTCGAGCACGGCGCGAACGGCCTTGCCGCGCAGTGTCGTTCGACGGAAGGCGACCGGGTCCTTTCCGAGCGCCCGGGCCACCTCGTCGACGACGATCTCCTCGGCGGTGCGCGACGTCCCGGAGCTCACGGAGCGCCAGGGCCCGATCGGTACCGCCAGGTCGACCGAGCCCCAGTCCCCGGAGATCGAGCCGAAGTTGTAGAGGCCGGAGTGGCTGGGCAGCGGCCCCGCCGCTCGTGCGAAGGCCGCCGGACGCACACCGGCGCTCAGGCCGTCGTTCGTCTCGCTGACCGTGGCCACGGAGTGGGCGAAGGCGACCACCCGGCCGCCGGCGTGGCTGGCCCGAATCCGGTGGTGGTCTGCCGGGCGCATCCGCCCGTGCCGGATGTCGTCGGCACGGCTCCACATCAGCTTGACCGGCCGGCCCGCCGCCTTCGAGACGAGGGCGGCTTCGAGTGCGGCGTCATGGTTCAGCCGGCGGCCGAACGAGCCGCCGGCCCGGAGGACATGGACCCGTACCTTCGACGCGGGCAGGCCGATGGCGGAGGCGATTGAGTCGCGGGCGTCCATCGGGGACTGGGAGGCGAACCAGAGCTCGGCGCTGTGCGCGCGTACGTCCGCGACGGCAGTCAGCACCTCCATCGGGGCGTGGCTGACGAAGGCGAACTCGAACTTGGCCTCCGTCTGCGCCGAGCCGCGCGGCGGGGTGCCGAACCTGGGAACGGCAGCCTGCAGCCGGGCGCGGATCTCGGCGTCGGAGAGCGCGGCGAGCGGGCCGGGCACCCAGGTGATCTTCAGGGCGTCCCGGGCCTTGAAGGCGTGGTGAAAGGTGTCCGCGACGACGGCCACCCCGCCGGCGACCTTGACGACCGCGCGTACGCCGGGCATCGCGCGGGCCGCCCGGTCGTCGAGCGTCCGGACCCTGCCGCCGAGCGTCGGGGGCCGTGCCACGACGGTCGGTTTCGCCCCGGCCACGGCGAGGTCCCCGGCGTACTGGGCCCGCCCGGTGACGATGTCCCGGGCGTCGATCCGGGGAGTCGGGCGGCCGATCACCCGGTGTTTCGACACCGGTTTCGGCTTGCTGGACACGGCGGGGCGCCCGACCCGGGCGGCGCTCGCGGTCAGCGAACCGAAGGTGGCCGACCGTCCGTCGGGGGCGATCACGCGGGTGCCCTCGGTACGGAGGAACCGTGCGGGAATGTGCCACCGCCGGGCGGCCGCGGTCACCAGCTTGGCCCGCGCCAGGGCGGCCAGTTCCCGGGCCGGACCGTAGAGCGAACTGACCGAACTCGACCCGCCCGTGTACTGGTTGCCCTTCCTGCGTGCCTCGGCGAGCGGGATAGACACGTCGACGAGCCGAGCGTCCAGCTCCTCGGCGATCATCATGGCGACCGCCGTGGTCACGCCCTGTCCGACCTCGAGCCGCGGTAGCCGTACGACGACCTTGTTGGCCTCGGTGACCTCCAGCACCAGCATCTCGTCGTCCGCGCCGGTGACCAGGACGTCCGACCGCGCCCGGACGCTCTCGGCGCCCTCCGCGGCCGGGGTGTCACAGCCGAGCGGGGCCGCGACGGTCAGCGTGGACGCCGCGAGTGTGTAGATCACGAACCTGCGACGGGACAACTCAGGTGCCAACGGACGCTCCTCGACAGGCGTTTCGGCCCTTGCGACATGTTTCGCCGTGTTGCCGTGTCTTGACAGGCTTTACGCGATGTCTCGGCGGAGCGTTTCGCCATGTCTTCCGGGCCGGTTCGACGTGTAAGAAGGCTGGGGGCCGGTGTTGGTTGCCTGGCCGGCGCCAAATGCCGCTGGGGGGGCGGCGTGGGGCCGCGCTTCCAAGCCTCGGCAGTCCCCGTCCCCGCCGCGCCTGGGCCGTCCCGGTACCGGCGCGGTGCTCAGGCATCGGGCCGGGCGCCCAGGCAAGGCTGGACGTGGGCCGGGGTGGCCCCGGTGTCCCAGCTCAGACACCAGGGGATGAGTAACCCGCCAGTAGCTTCAACTTCGCTCGCCGACCGCGATGAGGGCGTTGACGCGATTCTCGTACTCGCGGCGGGCTTTGCGCTGGGCGGGGACGGCCTGGGCGCCGTCGAGGGGTTGGGAGCGAGCGAGGAGCTCGCGGTGTATGGACGGGGCGGCGTTCACACGGAGGGTGTAGCCCTGGCCGCGTCGTACGGTCACCCCGCCGGCGAGGGCCGAGCGCTGGTCGTCGGGCAGGTCGGCTTCGCGGAGGAAGTCGGCGACCTTGCCGGGCATGTCGAGGAGGACGGGCAGCTCCGGTGCCGGGACGTCCTCGGGGCCGGTGGTGTGCTCGGGCATGAGGTCGGCGACGGCGGTGCGGATGGCGCCGCGGCTGACCCCGTGCTCCCGGGCCAGGGCGGCGATGGACTGGCCGTCCAGGTACGCCGTCCGTACGGCGTCCGCCTTCTCGGCGGTGACGGCCGGCGGCGGCCGCCCTTGCTGCCTTTGGCCTCGGCGGCCCTCAGCCCGTCGTAGGTGAGCTCGCGCTGGAGGTCGCACTGCAGCTCGCCTGGCGGCGGCGAGGGTCTGCACCATGAACTTCACGGTGGACAGCAGCTCCCGGTGCGCGGGGGGCGGGCGGTGAGGTCCATGGCGGAGAACGCGCCGTCGTGGATACGTAGCGCGAGGCGGTCGCGGTGGAGGACGTCGAGCGTGTCGAGGATGTGGCCGGTGCCGCGTACGGGGCGGAACATCTCGGAGATGTGCACCGTGTCGCCCGGCCGCGCGTACGTGAGCAGGTCGCCGAATTTCGGGCGCTCAAGCGGGTGGAGGCGGCTGAAGGTGCCGGCCTCCTCCTCGAAGACGACCGGGTCCTCGATCCCGGCCTCGGCCAGGACGCCTCGCGGGCCCGCGAGGCGCGGCGTTCTCTTCGAGGAATTCCTGGATCAGGTGGCGCAGGACGGCGGGGCGCTCCAGGTGCACGTCGTGGCCTGCGCCAGGAACGCTCGCGGCCGTTGCCACCGGTAGCCGTCGGAGCATGGTCTCGGACTCCTGCGGAGAGATGATGCCGGACTGGCCCAGGACGGTCAGGACCGGGCACGTGATCCTTGCCCACTCGTCCCAGAAGGAGCGTTGGGCGATCTCGGCCAGCGAGGCGACCATGATCTCCCGGTCGAAGCAGGGCCACCAGCCGTCGCGCTCCTCCAGCCCGGCAGCCCAGCCCTCGCCGACCAGGCCACCGCCGAGGAACTCGACAGCGGACTCCCGTGACGGGAACGGTGTCGGCCAGGCATCGAGCCATCCGCCGATCTCGGCCTGCACGCGCGGGTTCGGTCCGCCGGGGCCTGCTTCGACGAGGACGAGCGCGTGCGCGAGGTGGGGGTGTGCGGCAGCGGTGAGCATGGCGGTGTGGCCGCCCAGGGACTGTCCCACCAGAACGGGCCGGTGCAGGGCGAGCTGGTCGAGGACGGCGACGACATCGGCGACATACGCGGCACGGCTCACTTCGCGCGGGAAGCGCTCGCTGGCGCCGTGGCCGCGCTGATCGACGGCGATAACCCGGTAGCGGGGGCTGAGGGCCCCGGCGAGGGTGTCCCATTCGCCTGCGTGGCCGGCCAGGCCGTGCAGGAGGACGACGGGCCGCCCGCAGCCGCCCCAGTCCCGGCAAGACAGGCGGACGCCGCCCCTCGTCACGATGCGCTCGAACCAGGTCGCACGAGTCTCCTCGCAGCGTCGTCGGATGGGCATTCAGAAGCGGAACATCGCGGCGAACCGGGCGAGCAGAGCAGGATCGCCGTCCACCCGCAGGCTGCCGTCGGCAAGCGCTTCGTCGGGGGTTTTGGTGCCGCTCATCAGCTCGCGGACCGGGTGGCCGGACAGGCGCTCGATGACGAGGTCGGGTGCAGGATGCTCGCCGATGCCGACGGCGAGCACACCGTCGGTGATCTGCAGGCGGATGGTGAACTCGCCCATGCGGACCTCGAAGCCGACAGTGACGTGCTGGGCCGCTGCGGGCCGGAAGGCGGTACGGAAGGACATGGCCACCGCTTCGGCGGTGATGGCTTCGCCGGGGCGGGGCTCGGTCATTGTCCGGGCGCCCCAGCGGCCCAGCGCAATGAGCGCCGGTTCGAGGTCCCGCCCGAAGTCGGTGAGCTCATAGACGACCGCGCGCTCGGGGTGCGGCAGCGCACGCCGGGTGGCCAGACCCGCCTCTTCGAGTTGCTTCAGACGCGTCGACAGGATGTTCGTGGGGATGGCCGGCAGCCCCTTGCGCAGATCCGTGTAGCGCCGGGGCCCGCTGAGCAGGTCGCGGACGATCAGCATCGACCACCGTTCTCCGACCAGCTCCATCGCGCGGGCCAGGCCACAGAACTGCTTGTACTCCCGAGTCGCCATGATGCAGATCCTAACTCAGGATTCCATTGACAAAGTCAGCTTGCAAAAGACAAGCTCACTTCTCATTCAGGGGGGTGGGCCCATCCGGCCGCCGCCCTTGCCCATGACAGGAAGGATTGGTTCCACATGTCCAAGACGCTCCCTCCAGCCGCTCGCGGCATGACCCCGGCCCGCGCGGCGCCCGGGCTCCTGGCGGCTGCCGGCATCACGGCAGGCCCACTCTTCCTTGCAGCGGGCCTGGCCCAGGGCCTGACGCGCGACGGGTTCGACTTCACCCGCAACGCCCTCAGCCAGCTCAGCCTCGGCGCCTTCGGCTGGATCCAGATCACCGTCTTCTTCCTCACCGGCCTGCTGGTCATCGGCGGCGCGATCGCGATACGCCAGGAGCTACGTGATGGTCCCGGCGGCACCTGGGCGCCCCGCCTGCTCGGCGCGTTCGGTGCCTCCTTCCTGCTCGCCGGGGTCTTCCGCGCCGACCCGGGGGCCGGGTTTCCCGCCGGCGCCCCTGTGGGCCGAGTCACCTCGCTGAGCGCACACGGCACCGTCCATATGCTGGCCGGCGCGGGTGGCTATCTCGCGCTGTGCGCCGCGTTGCTCGTACTCGCCCGGCACTTCACCGCGCGCCGGCAGCCAGGCTGGGCCATGCTCGCCCGCCTCGTGCCGGTCGGGGTCCTCGCCGGATTCGCCGCCTCCGCCACCACCGTCGCGGCCTTCACCGCCGGAGCAGGTCTCGGCCTGCTCGGCTTCAGCGCCGTCACCGCCCGCCTGACTCTCCCCGCAGAGCGGGAGCAGCCCTGCTCAGCCGCCCGGAGCAACCGCACCACGCCCATCACCGCACGACAGGAGACCTCCGCATGACCACACCGGCAAAGGGCCCGGTCAGCTACTTCCCCGCGATCGAAAAGAAGTACGGCCGCCCCATAGCGGAGTGGAAGGACATCATCCGCACCTCGCCGCTGACCAAGCACATGGAACTCGTCGCCTGGCTCAAGGCCGAGCACGGCCTGGGCCACGGGCATGCCAACGCACTGGTCGCACACACATTGGCCGAAGGCAGCAGGTGAGCCTTCGATGTGTCGCGTTGGGGGCGCGTGCGGCGTAGCCGCGCATCAGGTCGAGGGCCCACCAGGCGGCCTCCGGGGCCGGTGAGTCGGCGAAGTCCCTCATCGTGTCTCCGCGCCCGATCGGTCGCCGGCGCCCGCCTGGGTTCGGGGCCGGGGCAACGTGAGCCCCAGGTCGATTCGTTTGTCCATGTCCAGGCGGAAGGTTCCGTACGGGTTGACGTTCGACCAGAACAGTGCAGTCAGGCCGCGCCGGTCCTCATCGGTGAGCTTCTTCGCCCAGGCCGGCTCGGCCAGGACCTGCTGCACCAGCAGGGTGTGACGTGCACGAGTGCGGACCGCACAGCAGGTGCAGGGCGAGCATCGAGGTCTCGGCGTGCTCCTTGTCCGGCCCGGTCAGCGCGCCGTCCTTGCCGTAGTGGAGCACCGTGTTGGCGCTGTTCCAGTTCTCCACGACCTGCAGCCCGCCGTGGATCTCGCGGCGCAGGTCGGGGCTAGCGAGGTAGTCGCAGGCGAAGATCGTGCGCACGGCGCGGCCGAGCTCTTCCAGAGCGGCGTAGGTGGGGTGCTTGGGTCCGCCGCGGGTGAAGCGCCGCAGCACCTGCTCCGCCTCCGCCGTGCCCAGCCGGAGCGCGGTGGCGTACTTGACCATCTGGTCGTACTGCTGGGCGATCGGGTCCCACTTGATGGGGCGGGTGAGAGAGGCGCCGAGGGCCGGCCAGCCGGGCGGGCTGTCGTCCGGGCGGTACAGGCGGATGCTGCCCATGTTCTTCAAACGGGGCAGCAGCCGGAAGTTCAGCAGCTCGGTGAGAGCGAAGCCGACCACGCTGGCGCCGTGGGTGTCGACGTAGTTGGCTTCGATCTCGGCGTCGGTGCAGTGCCGCAGCAGGCCCTCGATCATCGCCGCGACCTCGGACGACGAACAGCTCTTGAGCTTGGAGTAGATGCAGACGTTCTTCTTCTCGACGTGCCAGTAGATCATCACGCCGTTGCCGCCATAGCGGGCGTGGTACTCAGTCATGAAGTTCGAAGACCAGGACCCGAACTTCTTCGAGTCCGACGCGCACGCCGTCCCCTGCCCCCACCAGGCGGCATCACGGGCGGCGAAGGTGGCGTTCACCAACTTCCTCACCGCGGCGCGCAGGTTGTCGACGGTGATGAAGTACCGGCGCACGTGCCGCAGCGCAGCCTTCAGCATCAGACAGAAGCCCAGCCGGGTCGGCCCGGACTTGTTCGCCACCAAGTCCCGGTCGCCTTCCACCAACGTCCAGCACGCCACCACGTCTTCCAGCGACCACTCCTGTCGCACGCCCGCCCCTTCGCCGTCGACCTTCCAGGCGCTCACCCAGACCGCTCAACGAGCTGCCCGGCGCCCGGCAACGGCGAATCCGGGCCTCAGACACCTACCGGCGGGTTACTTGTCCCCTGGTGTCTGAGCTAGGACACCGGGGCCCTGACCCTCGCCTTCCCGGACATCGCCGCGGCGGCGGCTTCCGCTCTGGGCAAGGCCCTCGTCCTGGACGGCGAGCTCGTCGTGCACGGCGGCCGACTGGACTTCCCCCAACTCCAGAACCGCGCGCCGCCGGGGGCCCAGTGCCGCCCAGGCCGCCGCACGCAGTCCGGCCTACCTGATCGTCTTCGACCTCCTTGAGGCCGACGGCAGCTGGCCAGGGCCTTCCACCGTCTTGCCTTCCTGCCTCGTCCGGTCGATTGAGCACGAGCGTGCCCTACCACCACGACCGAAAGACCTCGGAGACCACGACCACCGCGCCGGCCCTTGTCGTGCCCCACACCCAACGGAGCCCAGGCCACCCAGCGGCTGACGATCTACTACATCCCGTAGGCGGCAACTGAAACACCGAGGCTGATTTCCGGCACCCACTGTCGCGGTCTTGTCAAGCCGAAGAGGGCATGCGGTACTCCAAATGGGCGAAGGCGAGATGCCCACATGGATAGCAGATGATTTGCCCGTTGGATGGTGGCAAGGTGGTTGTGAGCCTTCCATGACCCGATTCGCAGCAAAATTGGATCTCGCTCAGGAATGGCCGGGACCGACTGCCGCTCGGGCAGATTCGAGGGGCCTGAGGGTGAAGGGTCATCACGACACCACCCCGCCCTCCCGGCAGACGACCTGACACAGATCGCGATAATCCGGAAGTCCCGAAGGGCGGCTACGGCCGTATGCCCAGACCTTACGGAGGCGACACATGTCCGAGAACCACTGGGAAAACCAGCCCGGCACCCCGCCGGATGTCACCCCCGAATGCGGCCAGGAAAGTGACGGTGAAAGGCTCTACCTCTGGAGGCAGATCGTTCATTGGCGATCGGGGACTGGCGGCAGCCAATGCAATCCCCTTATAGAGTTGGACAAGCAAAATCACTGGTCCGTGATGAACGGCGGGGCGACTGGCGCGAGCGGTTGGCTACTGGTCCCCACAGACCGCAAAAAGGGAATAGAGTGCCGCGACATCTGGACGCACCGTGATCCGAACTACTGGAATGCTGCATGGGGATACGTAAGAAGTCCCTACGGGAGCCCCACCACCACCGGCTTGGGGATCAACTCGAAAGACAAACGCACACAGGATCAGCTGCACATCCACATCGCCACCTTCCAGTCGGACGCAAAGACGTACCTCGATGCAAGATCGCCGAGCGAAATCGCCACCACGCCAGGCGATTGGGCGAAAAAACTCCTGACGGTGCCCAGCGACTCGAAGCCGGGACAAGTCTATCGCGTCCTCCATGTCAAGGACCTCGCCACTGACAACCTCTTCAACCTCCTGCAGAGCAATGTGGTCTCGTCCGATCAAATGGGAAACCAAACAATGATCGTGATTCCGGCGAAGTCGGGTGGATTCTACGTGCTCAATAGTGACATCAGTCTCTCCCAAGGCGCAGCCTTCGGCACAGGCACCTGCAACCACCTCCTCAAATGCAGCTGACTGGCTCTGTTCTATTGATCCGAAGCGCTTTGTTTTCACGCTCGTTGACGGTGTGCGAGTGATCTGGTGGAGGATGCGCGGACCTGGTCACCGGACGCGCAGGAGGCTGTGCGTTTGCTGGCGGTATCCGCACTGATGGAGGGCCGGGGCCGGTCGGAGGTTGCCGCCCTGTACAGAGTGTCGGTCAGGACCGTGGACAAGTGGTGGGCGAGGTGACAGGCGGGTGGCCGGGACGCACTGCTGTCCCGTCCGCGGGGCCGGCGTGCGGGTGATCATCAGGTCCTGTCCGAGGCCGAGCAGGCCGGTGTTCGACAGGCCGTCCTCGACCACGCTCCTTCCGACCTGGGTCTTTCCGGTCAGCTGTGGACGCGGAGGCTGGTGGGCGAGCCGATCTTCAAGCTGTACAGGGTCCGCTTCACCGAGCCGGGGGTGGGCAAGTACCTCATGCGGTGGGGGCTGACGTTCCCGCGGCCGGACAAGCGGGCGATCCAGCAGGATCCGGAGGCGGTCCGGATCTGGCGCGAGGAGACGTGGCGGGCGATCCCGGCCCGGGCGAAGGCTGAGAACGGGGTAGTGCTGTTCGCCGACCAGGTCGGCATCCGGTCGGACCAGGTCGAACTGCACTTCCTGCCCTCGTACTCACCCGACCTGAACCCAGACGAGCTCGTCGACGCCGACCTCAAGCGCAGCCTGCCCCACACTCACCGGGCCAGGAACCAGACCGAACTCGCCTCCGAAACCCGCCGGTTCTTTCACCGCCGACAGCACCAACCTCACATCGTGCGCGGATACTTCTGCGGTCGGCACGTCGGCTACGTCATCGACGAGTGAACCCCAGCAGTTTCTGAGCAACTACGCTCACACCAGCCGCACAACCCGTGTCCAGGATTCGGGGTCAAGGTAGGCGGCGAGTCCTGCGAGGTGCCGGCGACCGTGTGTTCGCCCTATAGTCCCTCGGCTCCGGGATCGTGTGCGTGATACGGCGTCTTCGCGCAGACAGCGCCCGTTGTACGCCTTGTCACCGCTGACGTGACCGGGTCGGGTGCGGGGCTGCTCGGCCTGCGGGCGGACACTGCAGCTCTCGAATACCGACACTCCACCAGTGCACCCAGATCACGTCCGAAGCGGTGATCGGCGGTGTCACCGGGTCCCTGAAGAATCCGCTCACCCTCCTGCTGAGCCGCTATGACGATGCCGGTGTCCTGCGTCTGGTCGCCCCGCACCACTCCGCTGAACACCGCGGTCCGGCGCGACCTGGGCCGGCGGCTGGCGCCCGCCGGACCGGAACGCCCTTGGCATGGGAGGCACTTCAGCGCCGGGTGGGGAACCCGCGGCGAACTGGAGTACGCCCCGTCCGGCCAGACCCGGTCGTCGATTTCGTCGCCGACACCGCCATCGACGCAGGACTCCGCCGTGGCACCCGGGCCGCTTCCTACGTCTGCGCGACGACCTCACGCCGCAGGAGACGCCGCCCTTCACCACCTGACCACCGCTCCCAGGGAACTCGCCGTACGGTGGAACGGCGGCGCTCGATCAGGACGCGTCCCATGAACCCGCAGAGTGCGAGGGCCACTCGCAGAATCTGCGAGTGATCGCAGGAATCTCACGCTCACGTGGGACGCCCCGAACACGGGTCTCCTGCCTGCTGACTTCGCCCGACCACGCCGCTGCTGCACGCCCAGGAACCCGTGCGTACTCCAGTTGGGGGCGTTACGTCCTGCCAGGCCGAGCAGTAGCAGTCACCGAAGGGACCTGGGCGGTGGCGGTCCGGGTCCCTCGTTGCGGACATGCGGCCGCTGCTGCGGCTGTCAGAGAGTAAGGAGCCGGACCAGCAACACCGTCAACGTGGCCGCTGTGAGCAGCGCTCCCAAGATGGTGAACGTCCGGTCGACTATCGCTGAGTCCCAGCCTTGGATTTCGAATCGGCGGGGATTCTCCGGATCGTAGCGGACCACGACGAGGGCGCCCACGCCGAAGCGGCCGCCGATGGAGCCGCGGCCGAACCTGGACGAGTGCTCGCACTCGAGGCCGTCGGGGGTCGTCCAGGCGGCGACCGGATGGTGGTACCTGGCACCGTCATCATCTCGTCTGACGTCGTGGCGGACGATCCGTCCCGGTGCGGTGACACCGGTGCGCCGCAGGGCCTTGGCGCGGCGGAGTCCGTAAACGCCGAAGCTGAGGAAGACCACGCCGATCGTCAGCGGGATGAGCGAGAAAAGCCATTCGCGTTGCATGTGTTGTCCGACGCGTGCGCGGGAGTGTTGGTTGCCCTGGGGCAGTTGTGACCAGCGCTGTTCCCCAGTCCCAGTCGGCCCTGGGCAGGGACCGGTCGATGGACCGGACCGCACAGTCAGGCAGTCAGCTCCGTCTGGACCCCCGCCGCAGCAAAAGGGTCGTGGCGGATGAACCACTCGGTAGCGAACAACCGCTCCCGCACATCCGCCGGAAGACCGGCGACCAGCCCCGGCAGGGCTCCCCGCTCCACCTCGGTGCGATGCGCCAGTACGGCAGCGATCTTCTGCTCCATCCAAGGGCCGACATCAACAGTCGCGGTGACCTGTCCATCCGGAACGCTGTACACCGCCTTACGCGCACCGATCACGTCTCTCAGCGCCGGCACGGCCGAGTGCGGGTGCGTTGCCAGGTAGAGGGCATGCGGCTGCCAGGGGGCACCGTCATCCGGGTACAGCCGCTCAAGTCCGGCTGCTTGGGCGGCGAGTACGGTCACCCGATGGGTGTGCACGTGATCGGGGTGACCGGGCAGCCCGCCGTAGGCGTCATGGGTGACCACGTCGTCCGGGGGGGAATTCCCGGATGTGCGCGACCAACCGACGCACCGCCTCGTCGAGCGGCGCATCGCACAACCGCACCCAGCCCGGTGCCGAGTGCCGTACACGCGCATCGGCGTAGCCGAGCATCCGCGGCTTGCCGGCTCCGAGGATCCGCAGCGCCTCGGCCAACTCCGCTGCCCGCTGGGTGTCCGCGGCCCAGGTCGCCGTGACAACTGCGGTGCGCGCGCCCGCAGCTGCGTGACGGGCGAGCACTCCGCCGGCCGACAACGACTCGTCGTCCGGGTGTGACGGGGATCACGTTGGCGGGAAAACCTGCGGCCCGGCTCGGGCGTCTAGCCGGTGTGAGATCAGTCAGGAAGGCACCGCGCGAGCTGGACGAGGAGCGTCTCGTCCGGTTGGTGGCCAGGGGTGACCGCGCGGCGTTCGAGGAGTTGTACCGGCGTACCGCGCCGTGGATGGCGTTGCGGCTGCGCCGTCGCTGCGCCGACGAGCAGATCGTCGCCGAGGTCATGCAGGAGACGTATCTGGCGGTGTGGCGCGCGGCGGGCGCGTTCGCGGGGTCCTCGGCGGGCGGGACGGCCGCCGGATGGCTGTGGACGATCGCGGCACGCCGCCTCGTGGACGCCTTCCGGCGCAGGGCCCACCACGCCGAGCCGCCGGTCGCCGCCGCTCTCCCCGACGCGGCGCCCGCCGCCGAGGAGGAGGCACTCGCAACGGCCGTCGGCGGTGACGTCGGCGACGCGCTGCGGCGCCTCGCGCCGGAACTCAGACAGGTACTGCAGGCCATGGTGCTCGACGGGCTGTCCGTCCGGGAGACCGCGGTCCTGCTCGGGCTGCCCGAGGGCACGGTCAAGACCCGTGCCCGCCGGGCCCGGATCGCGATGCGGGAGGCGCTGGCATGAGCGTGGAACACGCGTCGATGCGGATCATCGACGGTTACGCACGCGGCGACACGGACATCGCCGCCGACGAGGTGTGGGCCCTGGAGGCCCATCTGGAGGCGTGCGGGGTGTGCCGTGACCGGCTGTCGGCCGCCGTCACAGCCGAGGCGCCCGCCGTGGCGGCGCTGGTCGGCACCGTGTGGTCCGGCCTCGAACCCCAGTTGGCAGCCACCGCCACGATGCCGCGCCAACGGCGCTGGTCGGCGCGGCTGTCGAGGTGGATGACGCCCACGATGATGCCGTGGCTGGCCATGGTCGTGAGCGTGACACTGCTCGCGCTCCTGCTCGACCTGGTCGACACCGGCTTCGGCGAGGTGTCGCTGGTGCTGCTGCTCGCCCCGATCCTGCCCGTCCTCGGCGTCGCCGCGTCGTGGTCGCGCGGCCTGGACCCGGCGTACGAACTGACGGCCTCCGCACCGAGGGCGGGACTGTACCTGGTGCTGCGGCGCACCGCGTCGGTGCTCGCCGTGGTCGTCCCCGTGCTGCTGGTGGCCGGATGGGTGACCGGCGTGACGGCCGCGCAGTGGCTGCTGCCCTGTCTGGCCTTCACTTCGACGACCCTGGCGCTCGGCGGCGTCGTCGGCGTGACCCGCGCCGCTGTCTCACTGGCGGCCGTGTGGGCCGCCGCGGTCGTGGCGCCGACCCTGGCCACCAGCCGTACGACCTTCGCCCTGCAGACGGGCAGCCTGCCCGTGTGGGGACTGGTCCTCGCACTCGGTACCGCTGTCGTGATCGCTCGCAGGGGCGCGTACTCCGTGCTGGGAGCACATCGATGACCATCGGAAAGGAACACCACATGATGTCCGCGGTAAGCGCGGCCGGCATCGCACCAACGGCCTACGCCTGGCAGATCCAGGCCACCGGGCTGAAGGTCAGGGTCGGCAGGAAGCGGATGGCCGTCAACGGGGTCGACCTGTCGCTGGGTACCGGCGTACACGGCCTCCTCGGCCCCAACGGGGCGGGCAAGACCACCCTCATCCGGACGCTGGCCACAGTATTGCGCCCCACCGAGGGCACCCTGGAGATGCTCGGCGAGTCCGCGGGCGGCATGGGCGAGCACCGTGCGCTGCGCCGCCGGATCGGCTACCTGCCGCAGGAGTTCGGCTACTACAAGCGCTTCACGGTGCGTGAGTTCGTCGAGTACATGGCGTGGCTGAAGGAGGTGCCCAAGGCGGACATCCCCGCCGCCGTGCAGCGCGCCGTGGAGAGGGTGGGTCTGGCGGACCGCGCCGACGAGAGGATGAAGGCCTTGTCGGGCGGCATGGTGCGCAGGGTCGGCATCGCCCAGGCCATCGTCAACGACCCGACGATCCTGCTGCTGGACGAGCCGACGGCCGGCCTGGACCCGGCGCAGCGGCTGCGCTTCCGCGAGCTGCTGCAGGAGTTGGGTACGGACACCTGCGTACTCGTGTCGACCCATCTGGTGGAGGACGTCGCCGCCGCCTGCACCAACGTGGTGCTCTTCGCCGAGGGGCGACTGGTCTTCCAGGGACCTCCGGACGAGCTGGCCTCGGTGGGCGGCCCCGAGCACATGGGTGACAGCCCGCTGGAGCGCGGCTACTCGGCGATGTTGCTCAACCCCGAGCAGGGAAGGGGCACCTGGTGAACGTCCGCGTCCTGCGTATCGAGCTGAAGCGCTCCGTCGCCCCGTGGGCCGGCGCCGTGGTCCTGACGACGGCACTGGCGTTTCTGTACCTGATTCCCGGATCGTGGTGGACGGGCACCACGGCGTGGACGGCCCAGTGGACGTCCATGGCCCTGTGGACCCGCTCCGTGCTGTTCTACCTGTGGCCGCTCGCCGTGGGGCTTGGGGCGCTGCAGGGCCTGCGCGACCACCGCTCGAAGATGTCCGAGCTGCTGACGAGTACTCCGCGGCCCGCCCGGCACCGCGCGGCCACGCTGGCGGGCGCGACGGCGCTCACGCTGGCCTCGGCCTTTGCGCTCCTCGTCCTCGTGGGCGCGGTCCAGGTGGTCGCCAACACCGAGTACACGCACCTCGGATGGTTGCCGATCTCGCTGGTAGGGGCACTCTCTCTCGTCGCGGGGGCCGTGCTGGGCATGGGGGCCGGGCGGGCCCTGCCATCCGTGCTCACCCCGCCCGCGCTGGCCATGGGCGCCTTCGTGTTCACGGTCCTCCTGCAGACGTCGTTGGGCCGGACGGAGACGACCACGGCGACGGGGCTCCCGAGCACGGAGCCGAACCGGGTCTCCCTGCTGTCACCGGCGGTGCAGGAGGTGCGCGACGCACTCGTCACGCTCTCCGCCTCCGTGCACGTCGGGCAGACGATCTGGCTGCTCGCCATGGCCGCGACCGGCTTCGCGCTGCTGGTCGCCGCGACCCCGCGCGCCCGGCTGCTGGCCCTGACGCCCGTCCTGGCGGGCGCGGCGCTCGCTCTGCTCGTCCTTCCCTCCGATCCGCGCCGGATGTATGTCGTCGACGAGGCCGCCGCGGAGTTGGTGTGCGACGGCCCGGTGTGCGTGACGAAGACGCAGCAGGCGCGACTCGCCGACCTCGCGGGTCCTGGTAAGGAGGTGCTACGCCTGCTGCATGGCGCCCTGGGCAGCCAGGCGCCGGTCTCGGTCCGGGAGAACACCGCCGTACTGCCAGAAGGCTCCACGCCGCAGTGGTCCCGCACGACCGTGCTCTTCGACTTCGACGACGACCTCATCGCCGCCGCGAAGGGCGAGGAGCTGACCCGGGCCCTGATCGCCAAAGGCCTGGTGCCAGGGTGCACCCCCGTGGGCTGGAGCGGCTTCGGGAGCGATGAGTTCGCGCAGACCGTCGCGGTGGGCTGGGTCCTCGGGGACCTCAGGCCGCTTCCCGGCACACCGGCAAGTCTGCGCCGCGAGGTCAACGCCAAGACCCGCCCGGTGTGGAAGAAACTCAAGGCGCTGCCGCGGGCCGAGCAGCTCTCGCGGATCAACGCGATGCGCACCGCCGCGCTCTCCTGCAAGGGCGATGCGTTCGACGCGCTGAACGGCGGTGCGTCCCGGTGAGATGGCTGACGCTGTACGCGCGCTCGCGTCAGATACCCGCGTCGCTCGCCGCGGTGGTGATCAGCGCGGTGGCGGTGTGGGCACTCGCCCGGAACGGCAGCGGCGGGCCCGGTGATCCGCGGCTGCCCGCGCTCGCCCTCGCTACGGGGACGATGGCAGCCTCGATCGGGCTCAGCGGGCAGGACCTCGCGCTGGACCGGACGGCCGCGATCCGCTGGGTGCCCCGCAGAGCGGCACATGTACTGCTCTGCGGTGCGGTCGTCGGCACGGCGCTGCTGACAGCGCAGGCGATGGGTGAGGACATGGCCACCACCGCGTTCGTCGTCCGGGACAGCGCGGGCCTGATGGGACTGGTCGCCCTGGGCGCGGCGCTCTCGGGCGGCCGGCACGCCTGGACGCTGCCGTTCGCCTGGCTCTCGTTCTCGTTTTTCGCCCCGCCCCCGACGAGTGTGCCGATGCGGGTGGCGAGCTGGATGCTGCTGCCGCCCGGCACGGCAGCGGGCACCTGGACGGCCCTGGTCCTCGCGGTTGTCGGCACCGCGGCCTACGCCGTCGCGGGACCGAGACGGTGACGACCGCAGCGCGGTCGCGTGCGGCATGCGCACACATCGGATCGAGCACCCACCACGCGGCCTCGTTCACTGCGCGGGCACCGCGTGCGCGCGCCTCGGCTCCTGGACGGAGGACACGGTCAAGGACATAGCCGGCGATGGTCGTCGCCACTCCGGCCAAGGGGAAGCGGCTCACCGACGCAGTGGGGGCGCAGAACATCGCCTTCAGCCGTCCGGCCGGTGAGCGGGTCACCGCCTTCGGCTGTCCGGCGACCACTCCCCAGCGGGGCGAGGAACTGCTGTACTGCCCCGGCAACTCCCAGCGCGCCCCCGAGGGCGAGCAGCGCGTCCCGTGCGACCTCGGCGGCGGCGCGAGCGGCGGTCCCTGGCTCGCCGGCTTCAACTCCGCCGCCGGCAAGGGCACCGTGGTGTCGGTCAACAGCGACGGCGAGGGCGACGGCGGCACCCCGATGTACGGGCCGACGCTCGACAAGACCGCGCGGGCCGTCTACGACGCCGCCCAGCGCGGCTGAGCGCCGAGGCTTCGGCCGGCCGGAGCGGCGGGCCCCTGGACCCGGGAGGCGGTCATGACGACTTCGCGGCTCAGCGCGTGCGGGGCGGGGAGGGCTCATACGGGCGCGGAGCAGGGCGGCGCGGGTACGTTCGGCACCCTTCCTGTGTTCCCCGTTGAACAGGGCGGTCAGGTCCTTGGGGGCGTTGTAGTGCTGGTGCAGGTCCACGGTGGCACCGAGGTCGTCCAAGAGCTGGTCGACGACGGCCGCGGCCTCGCCGGCCCGGTCACCCCAGCCGTCGCCCCACCACAGGTGCTCGGTCGGCGTGCACGGCGCGGAATGGACGTGGCCGTCGCTGGTGATGATTTTGTCGGGTCATATGGAAGCCACCACTCCGTTGGGAGCGAGAGCCGGCGTTGGGCTATTCGAGGTGGTGATGTACTCCCTGGCCGTGCGACCCGGGTGATGCCGAAAAGGTGATCCAGCGCAGCCCGCGCTCCCATGTGAGCGGAGCTCCCCCCACACACACTGAAATCGTGATTGGAAGACCCGCTGTACTCTCGGCCGGGTGAAGATTGTGTCGCTTGGGTTCCGCACAGATTTGATGTTGCTAAAGATGGGTGGAGCAGTGGTCACCGACCACGGAACGCACCTGGTGGTACGCACTCCGGCGAATCCCGGTTTTCACTGGGGGAACTTTCTTTTGTTCGAGGTTCCGCCTCAGCCAGGTGACGCGCCCCGATGGTCGACGTTGTTCGAGGCGGAGTTTCCGGAGACGCAGTACCGAGCCTTTGGTGTGGACGGCGTCGCCGGCCTGGTGGGGGACACGGCAGAACACCAAGTGCTTGGAGTGACCGCCGAAGTCAACACGGTACTGACGGCGGACCGGCTCGTGTCACCGGTCGCGGCCCCGCACGCCGACGTCCGTGTACTGACCGGCGACGATGATTGGCGCCAGGCGCTCGAACTGCACTTCGCCTGCTACGGACTGCCGTCGGGCAGCGACGGTCGGCACTTCGCCGAGCGACGGGTCGCGGGCTACCGCAGTCTGTGCGAGGCCGGTCACGGAAGCTGGATCGGCGCCTTCGTCGAGGGCCGCCTGCGTGCCGGAGCCGGCCTGTTCTCCGATGGCTCGGAGCTGGCGCGGTTCCAGAACGTCGAGACCCATCCTGACTTCCGTCGCCGAGGTCTCGCTTCCGCCGTCATCCACCATGCGGCCCAGCGCGCGCTGCTCGCCCCAGGCATCCGCAAGCTCGTCATCGTTGCAGACCCCGACGACCACGCCATCCGCCTCTACCGGGCGCTCGGCTTCGTGGACACGGAGCGACAGGTCCAACTCCACAGGGCAGGCTGACTGGTCACCTCCCCCGACGCCTCCGACGGACAGTACGTCTCTCACTACTAGGTCCGGGCGCACGATGGATACCGACGGGCAGGACCACCTCCCCTGCCCAGGGGCGCAAGCTGCCCGGCGGGGCAGCCGCCCACCACCGTCAGTCGGCCAGGACCTGCTGGACTGCGAGCTGGTCACGGCGCCGCAGCAGGGCGTCGATGTCGCCACCGATCTGCCCGGCCTCCAGCGGTTCGCCCAGCGCCTCGAACGCGACCTCGAGGCCGTCATCGCGGGCCTCGCCCAGCCCTGGATCGCCGGTGTCGTCGAAGGCCATGTCAACCGGGTCAAGATGCTCATGCGCCACATGTTCGGGCTCGCAGGATTCGATCTTTCCCGCGATCGGGTCCTACTGGCGTGATGCCGGCGGCGGTCAGGACCAGAGGCGCATGCTCAGTCACCAACGAACCAGACGTATCGATGGGAGCCTTCCTCCGCAGTCCGGCACAAGGCTCGCACCGCGTCAACCCAGGGACCACCTCGCGCTGCGGGCAGACGGTCCAACTCCTCAACCAGCATGGGGAGCTGCCAGGTGTTGAAGACGGTATCCGCGAACGGGCAGACACCGGCGAGCATGGGGAACTGCGACCGGTCGATCTCTGCGAGCGACTCGTCCCAGGCGACGCCATGCCCGGACCCAGCCAGAACGGTCCCGGACTCGTGACGAACCTGCAGGTTGATCATCGCGCCAAACTATCGCTCGGAGAGCCCACGGCCCATCCGATTTGGCTGAAGCCAGGTTCAGCCGGGGTCTCCTCAGGACGCCAGGCGCGCGTCACGCCTGCGATTGCCGCCTGCACCGCCCGTACCCCCACGGGGTCCGCTGTCGGGCCTGAGGCGCCCCGGCAACACCTTCTGAAGCGACATACGGAGCACTGCACGCCCAGATCAACAAGTCGTCACAGTCAGTGACTAGCCATGCAGGACGTGGGCCAGAGCCCGCCAAAGCTGACACAGCCGAGTGGTGGCAGCCGCTTGCGTACCCTGGCGGCATGCGCATGCGTCCCACTCTGAGCTGGACTCCTCCCGAGGACTTGCCACCGGCTACCACGGATGTGGAGCCGGTCGCCCGTGCGCTGAGTAACGGCGGTGTGCTGGTGCTCAGCGGGGCGGGTATCTCCACGGACTCGGGCATCCCCGACTACCGGGGCGAGGGCGGGAGCCTGAGCCGGCACACCCCAATGACCTATCAGGACTTCACCGCCGGCGTGCAGGCCCGGCGCCGCTACTGGGCGCGCAGCCACCTCGGCTGGCGTACTTTCGGCCGCGCCCGCCCCAACGCCGGACACCGGGCCGTGGCCGCATTCGCGCGCCACGGCCTGCTCTCGGGTGTGATCACCCAGAACGTCGACGGCCTGCACCAGGCCGCCGGCAGCGAGAGCGTCGTGGAACTCCATGGAAGCCTGGAGCGGGTCGTCTGCCTTTCCTGCGGCGCCTTCACCCCACGCCGCGAACTCGCCCTGCGGCTGGCGGAGGCCAACGTGGGATTCGAGCCGGTTGCCGCCGGAATCAACCCGGACGGTGACGCCGACCTCACCGACGAACAGGTCGGGGACTTTCGTGTGGTGCCCTGCACGGCCTGCGGCGGCATCCTCAAACCGGACGTGGTGTTCTTCGGTGAAGCCGTTCCGGCGCGGCGGGTCCAGCACTGTCGCACGCTGGTCGATCAGGCGACCTCGTTGCTGGTCCTGGGCTCCTCACTGACGGTGATGTCCGGGCTTCGGTTCGTCCGCCAGGCAGCTCAGGCCGGAAAGCCGGTACTGATCATCAACCGGGATGCGACGCGGGGCGACCCGCACGCCGTCACTCGAATCGCGCTCCCGCTGGGAACGGCTCTGACCACCGTGGCCGGCCGGCTGGACATTCCCGCCGACGACGAAGCGGCGGCCCAGACAAGGCAGTGACAGCAATGACACAGCCACGACGCCCCTCGTGGATCCGTTTCTGCACGCGAACAGGGCGGCGTACGCCAGGAGAAGAGGGAAGGCCATGTCCGGATACGGCTTCGCCCACGCGTCCGATGAAGTTCTCGCCGTCAGGAACGAGCTGGCCCACCATGTGATCCAACCGCTCCCGTGTGCCGGTCTGACCGCCTTCCGCGATGGGGAGACCGACACGGAGGAGCGTCCGGCGCCGTGGTCTACGTCGATTCCGATGCCGAGACGGCTTCGGCGGCTGTGTCCATGGCATGGCGGGGTGAGCCCGGCGTGGTCCGGGCCGCTCCACCAACACACAGCCAGAGACTCAAGGCATGGTCCTGCTCCGGGATGCGGGTAGCGTCGGTGCGTATGGACTTTGAACTGATAGAAGGAGCGCCCGAGTTCGGGTGTCTGATCGCCGAGGTCGAGGAGACCGGCGAGCGCATCCGGCTCACCGCGGACGGCGAGCCGGCGGGGGTGCTGCTGGCGGCGGCCGAGCTGGCGACACTGGAGTACTGGGCCGCACGTCACAACAAGGGCGCGCGGCCGCAGGACGAGCCGGCAGACGAGTACCCGCCGGGGCCGACGTCGTACGGGCCTTACATCGGCTACAGCCACCCGCACGGCGGGATGACCCTCACGCGGGGCCGGCTGGTCGTGGCAGAGCTGCGTGACGCCGAAACGGTGGCGTGGTTGGAAGAACAGGCGATGTATGGCCGTCAGGGGTACATGGGGCCGAAGCAGTCAGCAGCATTCGCCGAGTTCCTCGCCCGTCAGACGCCGGTCGGCGACGAGCACTGAACGACGTACCGATCGGGTGGCACTCGCCGACGAGGTGCGGCCGGTTGAGCGATCGGCACGGGTCAATCCAGCAGCATGACCGGCGGGACCCACTACTCGACGGCCAGGCCGTCGTCCCTGGCCGGCTCGTCCCGCCACCGGGCGAGCTCATGCCGAACAGCCAAGGTGTGGGGGTGTTTCGGGCCCAGTGTCCGCTCCCCCGCCACCAGGCAAGGCCCCGCCTCACGGCCAGGTATGGGGATGATCGGGGCCTAGCTCGGCGCCCGCACGCACGTGTGCCGTGGTCAGCGACCCGGCCGCATCGAGCTCCAACAACCTTGCAACCAGCGCCGACCGGACACCCTCAACCACGCCGTGGTCTCACCCCACGCGCCCGACTCCCCCACCCCACACCCTCCTCCCGGCGGAACCGACACCAACCCACTGACACCAAACCGGCACATCGCACGCGACCGAGCGGTCAGGATCCCCTTCAACGAGCCGTACGCCCGCGGCTTGCGGATACACGGCTACGAGCTCATCGACGTGTGCCGCTCCTGGGATCGCGTGAACAGCTCTCGCGCCCTGGTGTGTGGTTGGAGGGGCTGGTCAGCGCCGGCTCTTGATCTCGTCCAGCGTCTGTTCGACCGGGCCCGCCAAGACGTCGATCAGACCGTAGCGGTTCCGCACCTCGCGGTTCGTCTGTTCGGAGAATGTGCGACCTTCCTCACCCACCGGCACGATGACCGGCGCCACGTCTACACCATGTAGACCAAAGCGCCAATAGGTAGTGACGCGGCGCGATTCTCTCGTATAATGATCGATCGCATTGTTTTCTTGCATATCGGCCGTTTGGATGATGGTGTCGTTGTCCTCCTGCCCTGCCTTCACCCAATGGGGCAGCTCGACGCCCCGCCAGGAGTAACCAGGCCTTCCGAAATTTCCCATAACGAGCCGGTCTTTACGCGCCAGGCTCAGGGTGGCGTAGAACGTCAGCTTGTCGAAATGCGTGTCGATGGGAAGCTGAACAACGGTTCGCGTGAGCGCCTCATCTTTCGCCTCGACCCAGTGTCCGGCGGGAATCCACTGCTGCGCCGCCACCAGCTTGCCGGGCTGGTAGACCTCCCTGCGGGTGAGCGGGTGCTTCTCCCGGTATCTGGCCCATTGCTCGGCGCCCTCCCGCCACTTCGAGCGGTCCAGGTCCGTCGGGCTCACCGTCACGTCCTCTCCCATGGCGTGGAACTCGGCGCCCAGCACATAGAAACTCACATCACTGTGGTTCACGAGCTTGATGTCGACCGGCACGGAGAACGCCTTGCGGTCCGCACTGAGCACCGCCTTGCCCACGTTCAGCTGCACGAGCGGGGCGACCTCGCGCCGGTGCGGCTGAAAGAGATACTGGTAGCTGAAATTGGCGACCGCCACGATCGTGGAGACAATGAGTGCCGCAGCCACCCGCTTGGGAGTGGGGATCTCATCCAGTCTTCGCCACACCTGGATGACAGCCAATAGCGAACCCACGCTGAGCACAATGGACAGTACCTTGTAGACGACTCTCTCGCCGTCATTCCATGTCTGAAACGCGAGCAAGACGTTCGTCAACAACGCCACGCCGGTACTGATCAGCGCGACCACTCCAAAGTTGGAAATCGGCCCTCGGATCCAACAGTCCACGACCGCGGCAACACCCACGAGCATGATGAGGGCCGCCACCATGAGGGCCGCTCCGGTGACGCAACCCGGGAAAGTCAGAGCATCCTTGAAGTCCTTGAGGCCGCACCAGCCCACCGGCAGCGCCGTCAGGAGCAGGACCAGCGCAACCCATACCATTTCCGCCTGCGCGCATTTGGATTTCGTCAGGCCCCGTCGCACCATCACGTGCGAGCCGGAGCGGGACCCTGAGTCGGGCCCTAAAGAATTCGTCACATGATCTCCTCCTGGCGACACACCGGAATCCGATCACTATGCTCCGATGTGATCCACGCGGTCACTATCCGCATTCCGCCGGTCGGCTCACCAGCCTGCGCGAAAGCAGTATCGAGCGGCCCCGTCTGACGTCCGATGCTTCGGCGAAGGCGGTCGACTGTGACGAGTACGCGATGGCCTCGACACACGGGTCCGGCGGCTACCCCGAAGAGCGTGAACAAGGTGGCGTAGGGCAAGGAGTGCGCCCAGCTGTTCACCGACAAAATGGGTGAAGGTTCGGCGAACTTCGGCCTCCTGGCGGACACCCGCACGACGAACGGGCCGAGCGGCACGGAACGGTGCGGGCGTGCCGCAATCTCGAGCACCGCAGAACCAGAAGGCGTTCAGCGGTTTCCCGGTACCGAGGTGGCGGCTGCTGGACGGCGACGGGTTCTTCGCCGCCCTCCCCGGGGTTGAGCACTGCACATCAACCGCAAGGCTCGCCGCCTGGCTGGACGAGGGACCGGCCGCACATGGCTGGACGGACGACCAGGTGTGGACCGCGTGCAGATGCCTGGCCGGCCCGCCGCTGAGCGGGACGACGACGCGGTCACCGCGTGGCGGGAGGCGACCTGCCAGGAGGTGGAACCCTCCGGGCGGCGACCGGTGCGTTCATCTGCTTCGAGGACGAAGCGGGTGTGACCGGCCGGCCGCCCATGGGCCGCACCTGGGCCGGCGCGGCATCACCCCCACGGTGGGCGTTTCGGGGCGCAGTCGGGGACGGCTGTCGGTGGCCGGGCTCCTGTGCGTCGAGCCGAACCTGCCCACCCGCCTCCGCTACCGGCTGCGCCGGCGTACCGGCCGCAAAGGCGAGCGCCGCTCGCTCGGCGAGAACGACTACATCCGCCTGCTCGACGGCGCCCACCAGCTACTGAAGTCTCCACGGCGACTCAAAGCGCTGCAGTACCAGCACGGCATCCTCGGCGGCTTCCTCGCCGGGACCGGTCTCACTCTCGACAGACCGAACCGACCTAAAACGCCGAAGTCAGTAACTTGCCTCGTCAGCGTCTGGCTGAGGCGATCTCAGTGTCTCAGCGCCCTGTACGGGCGCGGCGGCGATGACGGTGTCGAGCATCGTGCGGGATGCCTGCAACTCCTTGATGGCGCGGGTGATCCGCTCCCTTTCCTGCGCCAGCTGGGCGACCAGGTCCGGGCAGGTGGGCACGAGGCGATCGTCGTCCGTGCGGATGCAGGGCAGAACCTGAGCGATCAGAGAAGTCGGGAGCCCTGCCGCCAGGAGGCAGCGGATACGGCGCACCGTTTCCACGTCCGACTCGCTGTAGATGCGGTAGCCGCTCGGTAGCCGCGCCGGTGCCAGAAGCCCTTGCTGCTCGTAGTAGCGCAGTAGCCGCTCATGGACTCCGGTGTGCCGGACCATCTCCTTCATGCGCACGTGGCTTGCCTCCCAGTGCCGCGACTTGACTCTGACATTGATGTCAGAGTTTAGCGTCGGCGGCATGAACACTGAGCACTCGCTTGCCACGCCTCACCTCGACGTTGTCGTGAAGGGCAGCGGCCCCGCACTGCTGCTTGCCCACGGTGCCGGCGGCGGTATCGATGGCAACTTCGGCCTCGTCCTCGACGATCTTGCCCGTGACCACACGCTCATCGGCCCGCACTACCCGGGGGCGGGCGGCTCTCCTTTGGCAACCGAGCCCTTGGACCTGGACGAACTCGCCGACCAACTGGTCGCCTCCGCCGTCGCGGCAGGGCAGGAGTCGTTCGTCGTGCTCGGCGAGTCGCTGGGCAGCGCCGTGGCCGTCCGGATCGCCTCCCGGCATCCCGAGCGGGTCAGGGCACTCGTCCTCACCGCCGGGTTCCCTGTCGCGGACCCGGTCCTGGCGCTGGCCGCCCAGCTCATCAAGACCTTGGCAGGGGCGGGCCAGTGGCGCGACATGGCCCGGCTCGCCTGCCTTTCGTGCCTGTCGCCGACGGATCTGGCGGACATCGCGCCGGCCGACCTCGATGCACTGGTGACCCAGACCCTGGCCGGGATGCCGCCGGGGACGGTGGACCACTTCGACCTGGTGTCCCGAGTGGATGTCCGAGCAGACCTCGGACACCTGTCCGCCCCCACGCTGGTGGTGGCACCGACCGGCGACAGGCTGGTCCTGCCCCAGAGCTCGTATCGATTGGCGGCCGGCATCACGGGCGCCAAGCTGATCGAACTGCCCGGCGCGGCCCACATCCTGAACGAGGCCGACCGCACGACGTGGCTGCGACACGTCCGCGAGTTTCTCGGCACTCTTCCCGCGAAGTCGGCATGACCGCTGCTGGGGCACCGTTCAACGGTTGAAGCGGTGCCCCAATCCCGCGGAGCCTTCCGCGCCCCCCGGCAACCGGCGAACGACCGCCCGTTCGTCCTCATCTTGGCCGTGCCCGTAAAACCATCGCCCAGCACCCCGCCCCGAGCAACCGCAACTACCCTGCCACCAGGACATATACCCAACCAAAGAGGCCCCCAGCACTAGAGTCCGTCTTCGGTTGTGATCAATTGGTCTGCAGGAGACTGCCGATCCAGATGGTGGCTGCGCGGAGGTGGAATCCGGCGAGGTAGCTCTCGGGCGTCTTGTCATGGCGGGTAGCGATGCCTCGCCAGTCCTTCATCCTGTTGATGGCCCGCTCGACCGTGTTGCGGTCGCGGTAGAAGCATGACTTCCTTGATACGGCGTTTACGCAGGTGGGAGTGGTTGGCGCGAGAAAAATAGGCTTTGTCGCCGGTCACGGCGGCGGGCCGGGTGCGGGGACGGCCGGCGGGCAGACGGGCCCGAACCTTCGCCAGGACCGGGAGGACCGTGAGGAACTGGGGGCTGTCGGCGGCCTGGCCGGCAGTCAGGCCAGCGCCATCGGCCGACAGCGCCGGTCGGCGGCCAGGTAGATCTGGAGGTCAGCCCGCCGCGGGACCGTCCGAGCAGGGCCGCCTTCAGCCGGGCCTGCCGTCTCGGGTTGGTGCGGTACTTCTTCCTCGATGCCGCGGACCGGGCTGAACCGGGACGCCACACGCTCCTGCCCGCCCCGGCTACACCAACACCCCCGGTCACGGACCGTGATCACCCTGTCAGCTCCTCCAGGCTGCCGTCGGGCGCCGGGGAGGGCAGAGTGGGGCCGTGGCGCGACCCGACGAGCGCACAGGCGCTGGCCGTATCCCTGCGGCCATCGGGTCGTTCCCACCGGCCGACGCAGGTCAGGAGACCGCCCATGGCAGCAGGAGCGAGCAACAGCACCGCGAATGCCGACTGGGGCAAAGCCAACTTCAACGACATCTACAACTGCCCCGACCCCCGCCCGTACTTCGCAACCCTGCGATCCCTCGAGTACCAAATACCCCACCATGGGCAGGCCGTCTTCCGGGCACTGACCTATGCTCTGCGCTGGCTGCACCCCGACCGGACGCCACTGAACGTGGTGGACCTGTGCTGCTCCTACGGGATCAACACAGCTCTCCTCAACTGCCGTGTCACTCTGTCGGACCTGTCCACCCGGTACACCTCCCACCACCTCTCCGCCCTGCCAACCCGGCAACTCGCGGCCGAGGACCGGACCTTCTTCGCAGCGCGCCGCCGCCCGGAAGCCGCAACGGCGACAGGCATCGACTCGGCAGCCCTGGCCGTCGGATACGCCCGCGCCGTCGGCCTACTCGACCACGCCTTCGCGGAGAACCTCGAAGTCACCGAACCGAGCCCCGCCCTGCGCCGCACACTGGCGGGCACGGACCTCATCACCGTCACAGGCGGCGTCGGCTACGTCTTCACCCGGACCTTCACGAGGCTTCTCGACTGCATGCCGACCCCACCGTGGGTCGCGGCGTTCGTGCTGCGCACCGTGCCCTACCAGCCGATCGCCGACCTGCTCGCACGCTCGGGCCTGGTGACGGAGAAACTGTCCGCCCGTACCTTCCGGCAGCGCCGCTTTGCCGACAGCGCCGAACGGTACGCGGCGTTCCACGCCCTGGCTGTGAACGGACTGCACACGGCAGACAAGGAAGCGGACGGCTTCTACCACACCGACCTGTATGTCTCCCGGCCCGCTCCCGACATCGCGGCGCTGCCTCTCGCACGCCTGCTGTAACCCGAGGCGCGTCGGCGAACCGTCGGTGCGTGGCTGGAACACCGGCGCCGATGCCGGCCCGCCACCTCCGACCCGCCCCCTGCTGATCAACCAGACCGACAAGCACTCGTCCACGGCCCCGACCCGCTCCACCTCGCCGAGGTGTTCGGACTCGACGAGAAGAAGGCGAAGGTGAAGGTGAACGGCAAGGAGGTCATCTTCCGCGGCGGCGAGGCCACCGGAGTGTTCCGCAAGCGGCTCCACGAGATCCCATAGGCGCAACGTGATCAGCCGTTCCATGCTCCCCCGATCGCCCAACCGGCGTACTGCCCGGCTTCCCCGCCACCAGTTGCCTTGACGTGCACAGCTCTGGGCGACCTAGCTACGTTCGGTTGGGCGCGCGGAGGGAGACTGTGCAACAACTGTAGTCGGGGCACTCCACCGCCTGGCTGTGGCGGGAGGCACCAACACCCAGATCTACGTTCGGGTGATGTTCACGATTTCACTGCTGGACTCCGAGCTGGTTCGCGGCGGCGTCCACGGTCTGTTCGAGCAGGACGGCGATGGTCATCGGTCCTACGCCGCCAGGCACCGGAGTGATCAGACGGGCACGGGTGAGAACGGCGTCGAAGTCCACGTCGCCGACGTTGCCCGGGTTGTATCCGGCGTCGATCACCACCGCGCCGGGCTTGATGTCCTCACCGCGGATGAGCCGGGGCCGTCCCACGGCCGCTACCACGACGTCCGCTTCCCGGACCATCGCCGATAGGTCTGCCGTGCGGGAGTGGCAGTAGGTCACCGTTGCGTCCTTGGCGAGCAGGAGCATCCCCACCGGTTTGCCGAGAATCGCGCTGCGCCCCACCACGACGGCGTGCTTGCCGGCGAGGTCGACGTCGTACGCCTCCAGCAGCCGCATGATTCCGCCCGGGGTGCAGGATACGAAGCCCGGCAGGCCAAAGCTCATTGCGGCGAAGGAATGCATCGTGACCCCGTCGACATCTTTCGCCGGGGCGATGGCCTCGAACGCCGCGCGCTCATCGATGTGCGGGCCGCAAGGATGCTGGAGAAGGATGCCGTGCACCTCCGGATCGCCGGACAGCCCAGAGAGACTGTCGATCAGCTCAGCGGTCGTGGTGGTAGCAGGCAGAGCGATGTGTCGAGACCGGATACCTGCCTTTGCGCACCGTGCCCGCTTCATGCGGACATAAGTGACCGATGCGGGGTCATCTCCCACCAGCACCGTCGCCAGACAGGGGGCAGTACCCGTGCGCTGTGAGATCTCGGCCGCTTTGGCAGCAGCCTCTTCGACGATGCGCCGGGCATGGCCGGTGCCGTCCATGAGCTGGGCCGTCTGAGTCGCGGACATGGTCGTCCTCCAGGCGTTGCTGACCACTCGCCCAGGCGCACGGCAACGACGTCTCGTCAGACCGCTCCCCGGTGGTGCTCCACCTCAGCGCCAGTCACGGCCCACACCGCACTGTAGTAGACGCAGCATGCATACTCCGATCAGTGCCCTTGGCTGGGTGGGCCGGCCCACACCCTCTGCGCTGACGTCAATCTTGTGGGCACTCCTGACGCGCCTCCACGCCAGACGCCTTCTGAACTCACACACAAGATGCTGCTGGAAGCGAACGAAGCCAGTCAGCGGTTGACTTCGAGGTTCGTCAGAACAAGCAGGGCACGCAGGAGGTGGGTGGCGCGGGCGGGGCCGCTGCGGAGTCTGGTGACGGACCGCCAGTTCTTGAGGTGGGCGATGCCGTGTTCGACCGGTGCGCGTCCAGGGTGGGGCGGCAGGTCAGAGGCCGCCGGTGTTGAGCAGCCGGTTGGGAGTGTCGGAGCGGACATCGCGCACGACACCACGGGTGGCCGTGTGGTCGAGCCAGACGTGGACCTCGTGAGCAGTGGCATGGGGGTGCGCCGACAGGTACAGCGCGATCACGCCGGTCGCATGCGGCGCGGCCCAGGACGTCGCGCCGTCGTTCTCCGTGGTCGTACCGCCGCCGGCGAGGGCGGCGGTCACCTTCTGGCCGGGGGCGTACAGGTCCACGCACCGGCCGTAACCCGATCCGTAGGAGCCGCCGTCGCTCCACGCGCGGTCGTTCGAGGTGGAGGCCGCCACGACGATCGTGCCGGGGACGCCGGCCGGGGAGTGCTTGCAGGCGTCGTCATGGAAGTTGCCGGCCGACACCACCGTCGGGATCCCCGCGTCGACCATCTTCTTCACGGCGGACTCCACGGCCGCCGACCGGTGGTCGAAGTTGAGCGACATGTTCACCACCGCCGGCTTCTGCGCGTGCGCGGTGACCCACTTGACCGACTTGACCACGGCCGCCTCGGCCGCCGCCGGGGAACCGCCGCCCTCGCTCTCGCACAGGATGCCCTGGACCCGTACGAGCTCCGCCTTGGGCGCCACCCCGTACCTCGCCCCGCCGATAATGCCCGCGACGAACGTGCCGTGGCCGATGCCCCCCTCGTTGAAGCAGTCACCGGAGTCCTTCGGGCCCACGAAGTCGGCGCCGAGGCGGGCGCGTCCGCCGAACTCCTTGTGAGCGATGTCCATCCCGGTGTCGATCACATAGACGTGAACGCCCTTGCCCGTGGCGGTGGTGGTGAACTTCCCGTTCAGCGGCCGCGACCGCTGATCCAGAATGTCCAGATTCCACGGCACGTGCCGGGTGATGGGCGACGCCGCGGTCTGCGCGATCCCGGACAACTTCCCCACGGTGCCGGGAGACGTCGAGGCCGAGCCGGAGGACGCCCCGTCCCCTGCGGGCGCCACGGGCTCCCCCTTCCCGTGCGCGGGGAGCGTCCCGCCGGTCCCCCCGGCCGCCGCGCCGGCTTCCCCGCCGCAGGCCGAGGCCCCGAGCATCGTCGCCATGGCCACCGCCAGAAGACCGGCCTTCGTTACGTTCCGCGTCACAACGTCCCCCACATCCCTGCTTCGTACACAGTCAGCGCACAAGACGGCCACAGAGGACGGGTGGTTCCGGCGGGGCGTGGGGGTGAGTCGGTTCACACGCTGGGCGGAATCCTGTCCGACCGCGCACCAGAAAAGGGCGCCGCCGGACACGATCCCGGCGGCGCCGTGTCAGCGTTTGCGGGACGGCCCTTGCCAGGGCTTGCAGATCATCAACACGTCGCCTTGATCTTGTTGTGGGACTCTCCGGTTTGGACGAGGACGCGAGCGTGAAGGGCCGCGAGGATGAGGGCTACTTGTTCCTGGCCGAGTACAGCTTCCGGTTTCGCATCGACCGCTGGTGCCGGGGACGCGTCTTCCTGCTCGGCGACGCGGCCCATCTGCCCGGTCACGCGCGGCATCGCGTTGACGACAGGGCTGAGCCATGAGCCGATGGGCATCGGCCGTCAGCCCACCGTCAGTTCCGTCAGCGGCAGTGTGTGCTGAGTGCGGACCACCTTGGTACGGAGGTAGCGGATGTTGTGGGCCGTGGTGAACACGCCCGTGGGAACGTGCTGGGTCACCGTTAGGCCCAGGGTGCGCAGCTGGGCCGCCTTGTCCGGATTGTTGGACAGCAGGTCCAGCTCAAAGATGCCTAGGGCGGCGAGCATCTGCGCGGCGGCGGTGTAGTCGCGGGCGTCCTCGGGGAGGCCGAGGGTCGTGTTGGCCTCGTAGGTGTCGAGGCCCTGGTCCTGGAGGGCGTAGGCGTCGAGCTTGTTGTAGAGGCCGATGCCGCGTCCCTCCTGGCGGAGGTAGAGCAGGACGCCTCCGCGGTCGGCGATGCGCTCGAGCGCCTCGCGCAGCTGGGGGCCGCAGTCGCAGCGGGCCGAGCCGAAGACGTCGCCGGTCAGGCACTCGGAGTGCAGGCGCACCAGCGGGGGCCGGCCAGCGGCGGGTTCGCCGAGGATGACGGCCACGTGTTCCTGCCCGTCGGCGAGGTGGTGGAAGGTGGCGAGGTCGGCGGTCACTGTACAGCCGTCGCCGAAGCGGAGTGGGACCGTCACGCGGGTGCGCACCGTGGTTGCCGACAGGCCTGTCGGATTCCTGCTGTCACTGGATGCGGTGGCGTTGCGTGAGTCGCGCATGTCGGTCTGCTTCTCTGGGGGGGCGGTTGCGGGTGTTGGGCGCGCTATGGGCCGGCTCCGTCGCCGGGGCGGCCCATCTCGCTCGGTCGACTCGTCAGGGAACGAGGATGAGGCGGATCGGATCGCCGATCTTGTTCTCCAGGCGGTGGATCGCCTCGGGGACGTCGGCCAGGGGGATGTGGTCGGTGATGGACGGGGCCAGGTCGAGACGGCCGCTGCCGGCCAACCGGATCAGCTCGTAGACGTGATCGAACGAGGATCCGTAGTGTCCGAACACCTTCTTGTTCTTCAGGTTGAAGGTCATCTTCTCCGAGATCTTCAGCGGCTCGGTGGTGATACCCACCAGGACGAGCGCACCGTGGTTACCGAGGAGAGGCGACGCCTGCTCCCTGACCCGGGGAACGCCCGCGAAGTCGAAGGCGTAGTCCAGGCCCAGGCCGTCGGTGGCCCGCAGCACGGCTTCGACGAAACCGGGGTCGGACGGGTCGAGCGCGACATCGGCGCCGAACGCGAGGGCTCGCGCACGCGCATTGGGCAGCGGGTCGACGGCGATGATCGGCGTGGCACCCATCATGCGGGCCAGCCGGACGGCATGGGCGCCCACCCCGCCCACTCCCCAGATGCCCACGGCCTGGGCGGAACGCACCTGCACGGTGTCGACCAGGGCCGCGTACGAGGTGGAAACGGCGTCGGGGATGATCGCCGCCTGGTCGAAGGGAAGTGTGTCGGGGATGGGGACGACGGTGTCCTCACGGGCGATCGTGTACTGGGACCAGCCACCGTCGTAGTCGACGCCGCGGCCGCGGAACGATACGCACGTGCCGCCGCTGACGCAGCGGGCGCACTCGCCGCAGGGCTGTCCTGCCTGCAGGGCGACCCGTGTGCCGACGGCCAGGTCCCGCTTGAGGCCGGGTCCCAGGGAATGGATGACGCCGGAGAGTTCGTGCCCGAGGGTGAGCACATTGGAGTTCAGGTGCAGCGGCGTGATGCTTCCGTCGATGAGGTGGAGATCGGAGAGGCACACGCCCGCCGCCTTCACTTCGATCAGTACTTCGCCCGGCCCGGGTACGGGGACCGGGATCTCCTCCATGGCGAACTTCTTCGTGTCCAGGTGGACGCGTCCTGCCAGCATGGTGTCCATCGTTTTGGGCCTTCTCGGGTAGTGGTTACTGATTTGGAGTGCTGCGGCGGTCCGTGGGACCACGAGGGGGTGAGGGGGGCTGCGAGGGGTTGAGGGGGGTCTCAGCCGGTAAGAGGCCGAGTCGCGTTTGCCCCTGCGGGCTGGTACGGGGGCGGCCGAACGGCATGCCGATCCGTCCGGCCGACCCCGCCGTGCCCCATATCGCCGGCATCGCCGCTCGGCGGCTATGGGGCAGCCTGTGCAACCCGGTTCTGGGCAACCCGGTTCTGCGCGAGGACAGCGCGCTGGAACAGGGCATGGGCTCGGGCTGTCTGGCGGAATGCGAGGTTCTGCAGCGCCAGTTGGAGCCCCCGCTCGGCATCGGCCCCCACCGTGAGCCAGAAGTCGGCCGCGTGGTCGGCGTAAGCCTCCGGGTGACGCAGCACCAGTTCGCCGTAACGCGCCGCCGCGCGCTCGCGCCACTGGTTCGCCTCCTGAAACCTGTCGCATGCGTGCAACGCGGCCGCGAGGTGGCCGGCGTACTCGGGGTCGTCGCTGGCCCAGGTGAGGGGACGCAGGAGGGCGACGGCGGCCTGAGGGTCGTCGCGCAGCAGCTCGACCTCGGCCAGGTGGCCCAGTGCCGGCGCGTAGTCGGGCACCCGGCGCCGGGCGGCCTCGTAGCACGAGCGGGCCGCATCGAGATCGCCCTCGCGGTGCCACATCACACCGCGTCGGAAGTCCAGCTGGGCGAGCGGAAACGGTGAGGTCCCCTGATAGTGGCGCCGCGCCTCGCCGAACAGCCGCTCCGCCTCGCTGACCTCCCCCCGCTCGGCCTGGAGTACGGCGAGCGCGCCGAGCGTCGTGAAGTCACTCTGCCGCTCCGCCGCTTTGCGGATCAGGGCCATGGCATCCGCGTAGCAGCCGAGGGCCTGCAGAACGACGGCTCGCTCCGCGTCCACCGTGGCCTCCTCCGCGCCGTTCCGGCCCGCCGCGCCGAGGTCGGCAACGGCCTCGGCGAAGCGGTGCAGGGTCGCCCGCGTCCTGGCGCGGGCGAGCAGGGCCGTGCCGTCCTCGGGAGCGACGTGCACGAGCTGCTCAGCGAGTTCCGCGGCCCGCTCGTAGTCGGCGACGCGGCCCAGGATGTGGCCTCGGAGGTTGAGGAGGTCGATCAGGGCCGCCCCTTGCGCCACCGCCAACGGAGCCGCCGACGTCTCCCCGGTATCCGCACGGCTGAGCCGTACGGCCAGGCCGTCGATCTGCCCGTGCAGATTCGTTACGGCGATGGTGCCGCTCGTCGTGACCGGCTCCCTCTCCTGGGGAGGCGCCCCGGTCATGCCGCTTCCTCGCGGGGAGGCATCTGCGCGGCCAGGCGGGCACCCAGGTCCGGCGGGGTCGGGTTGGGAGCGTTCAGGTAGGGGAAGCTGTGGGTCGCCGGCTGAGTCGGCTGGTCGACGCCGTCGCTGATGCGCTCGCCGTCGATGCCACCCACCAGCAGCGTGAAGAGGGTGTCCACGATGTCGTCGTTGAGTGACCGGCCACCGCAGGTCGTGTGCGGGCGGCCGGCGAGCAGGGCGGTCTCGATCTCGAAACAGCCGTCCTCGGAGAAGGGCTTGGACAGGTCGACGACGAGGAAGTCCGCCAGCAGCAGTTCGGTCAGCGGGTGGGCACCCTGCTCGTCCAGCGGCCAAGCGGTCTTGCCGTCCAGGCCGTCGTAGAAGGCCAGGTTGGCATTGAGTCGTGCGCGGTAAGTGCTCGCATAGTCGGGCCGCACGCTGAAGGCGTCCTCCTCGTTGAAGAGGTCGCGGATCTCCAGATCGCTGTTGACGGTGTCGAACTTCTTGGGCGACATGATCACGTTTTTGATCTCCGGCCGGCCCATGCGCTCCAGCCGCACCGGGCGTCCACCGGAAGTCACGGTCTCGCCGACGACCGCCACCAGCGAGTCGGCGGCCGGACCGAGCACCGCGGCGTCGACTTCGAGCACGATGCTCAGCGCGTTCAGGCCCTCCAGAACGTTGCTGGCATCAGACCTGAAGCCCAGCTTCCCCGTCGCCTCGGTGACCATCACTCCCACGAAGTCGATGAAGAACGGGTCGAGCCGCGACCCGGCGAAGATCTTCAGTTCCTCGGCCTCGGTGGGCACCTCGTTGCCGACCTGGAAGGCGATCTTCCGGCCGCTGGGCGCATGGCACGTGCCCATCTGCAGCAGGGTGTCCGTGCCGTCGACCTTCTGGGGGGCGTCGAAGGTGAAGTCGAAGACGTACTCGTCCTCGCCGACATTGAACGCCGCATCGGCACTCTCGCTCCCGGGCGTGACCGGGCGGACGCGGAAACGATAGGTGATCGCATCGGAGAACAGGGCCGTAGGGGCCGAGGCCGGGAACGTGTTGAGGACGAGCACCAGGTTCCCCGGCCGCTCCGGGCTGGGGAAGGCATACACGTCGGCGATGTCGGACGCAGGGTCGGCGATGGCACGCGGCCCGGAGAAGTGGTCAGCCATGAGAAACGCTCCTTGTCGTGTTGATCGTGAGAGATGTCAGGTGTCGAGGTCGGCGATCCAGCGCAGCGCCGACAGACCGGGCATGAAGCAGTACTCGCCACCCCGGTTGACGACGAACGGCGGCAGCCCCTTGAAGCGGCGGCGGATCGGCTGGCGCGGGACGGTGAACCCGCCGTCGTCGTTCACGCCGATCAGCGGGTCCCTTTCCGCGGGCGACCCGATGAACTTGCCGTCGTTCACCCACTGCCGCTGGACGAACTCGAACTGCCGGTCCAGGTGCGCTCCGACAAAGGCGAACATGATGCCGCGGTCGGCGCCGTCGTCCTCCAGCACTCCCTTGGGCAGCGGCGGGCCATAGGTCGTACCGCGCCGGATCATGCGGTGCAGTCGCACCTCACCGGTGACGACCGCGTCCCGCGGGTTCATCCGCCGGGCGTGGGAGCCCACCGGGCACTTGAGGCCCTCCGGGTCGTCGCCGTACATGAACGCGTTGTTCCGCGCGGGGTCGGCACCGAGTTCAGGATCGTCCTTGTCCGGCGTCAGCGCCAAGGGGGCGCCACTGGGCCAGCGGCCGACGAACTTGGCCGCCAGCAGCTCTTCGTCAGCGGGGTCTTTGGCGCGGTCGCGGAGGTACTGACGGAAGTCGGCCACTCGCGTGTGCAGCTTGCGGAAGGCCACGTACGTTCCGTTGCGCCCGAGCACCTCGGGCTGCGGAACGGGTGTGATGCCGTGGGTCTCGTCCTTGTATCCGGTGATGAACTCGCCTGCCCTGAGCGGCTCTTCGTACGGATTGGTACCGGGAATGCCCGTGCCCTCGATCGCCGGCTGACCGATGCTGTCCCGGAAACCGAAGGGTTCCTTCTCGTCCGGTCCGACGTGTACGTCCTGCTGCCAGATGGCAACGACGCCGGGCAGATCGCGCAGGGCGTCGCGGACCAGGAGGAGGACCGTCTCCAGGCGGGCGGCATCCGGGGCGAGTCCGCCGAGGACGAGGTGCACGTCCTTCGAACCGAGCGGGCCCTCCCAGTTCTCCGGCGCGCTCTCCCCGATGTCCCCGATGTACTCCGCCCGCGCGGCCATGCCCTCGCGGAACTCCTCCGGGAAGGTGGCCAGCGACTCCTCAGGCACCCCCAAGGCCTTCAGGCCCTGGAAGCTGAGTGCCACCGCGAGCGAGACCTGACGCTCGGGGTCGAACGCGGCGACCGAGTCGAGGGCGGGGGTGAGCCGCCGCAGCAGCTCGCGCCCCTGCCGCCGGTCGTCGATGCGCAGGGCGAGGTAGGCGCCCGCGTATGGCGTCGGCCGTGGCTCCAGAGCGGCGGCCTGGATGTCGTCGATCTCCAGGGCGTTGCCCTTCTCGATGCTCATGATGCCTTCCAGAACTGTCTTGCGTGGACGGAGTCGTCACGCGGGTCGTGGAGGGGGCGTGGGTGGCGCCCCTTCCCGGAGGGGTGGGTGTGGTGCCCTCCGGGGGTGGGGGTGGGTCAGCTGGCGGCCTGGGCGAGCAGCGGCTTGAGGGCCGGGTGCTGGAGGGCCTCCTCGGCGGCGGGGTCGTCCAGGACCTCCTGGAAGGCGGCGTTGATCCGCTCGGCCTTGGTGATCTCCGACATCGTCAGGGAGCTGACCGGGTTCCAGTAGGCGGTGGCCTTCTGCTGCCCGTCCTGCAGGATCCACCTCATGCCGGCCATGTTCGCGATGATGTGCTCGTCGAAGCCCTCGCGCGTTTTGTCGCCCGTGAGCGACTCGAGGCCGCCGGACTTCTCGATCCACGGGGCGATCTTGGTGTCCCACTCGGTGGTGTGCTGCATCCAGTCCACGAAGTGCTCGAAGCCGACGGTCAGGAACGCGTCGTCGATGTAGGGCTCCCACTCCGTCTCGAAGGTGGTGGCCCACAGCAGCTCCGTGCCGTTGTTGAAGATCACGTGGCGGGTGTCACGCAGACCGGTCTTGATGGTGGCGGCCATGGGGGCCTGCTTCAGGGCCTCGACCATCCGCTGGCAGGCCGCCGCGCACTCCTGCTCGTGCCCCGGCTTGATGTGGAAGTACGTGGCCATCTCGGAAACGACACCGTCGGTGGCGCCCTTGCCCGCCTTCTTCGTGACCGTAGCGTTCATGGATTCCTCCATTAGAGACCTTGTGCGCGAATGCCATGGCATTGACGACATCTATGGACAGTTGCGGGATCCGCCTTTTCGCGAACCCCCTGTGAGACAGGTTGACTCACAGAGAGTCTATGAGTCAACTTGTCTCAAAGAGACCTGCGTCACACCGACTCAGTCCACAGGCGCGCAGTGATCGAATCGGTGGCACCCGCGCCGGACCGCGAGCCGATCGGCTCGCGCCGACAGGTTCTGCCGACTGCCACTGAAGCAGTCGGGGAACCCAGAGATGACAGGACCTCGCAGCCCTTCATCGGCGCGAAGGAATGCCGCCTTGGTCAGCCCCGGCCGAACGGCGGACATCCAGCCACGCCGGGGACTCAACGACGCTAGGACCAGCCCCGCATAGCGGCATCCACGACGGCCTCCACGGTGTCCCGCCCCAGACGGTTCCCAGCGAGAAAGCGCTCGAAGAACAAGGGGCCCGCGGTAGCCATGGCAAAGGTCTCGGGGGTGACGTCGGACCGGAGCCGGCCGCGCTCCACGGCCACGGCAACAGCGGGACGCAGGGCATCGGCGATCTGGTTCAGCAGCGACTCCCGGAGGCGGCGCATGCCTTCGTCATGCCGTGAGCCGCCGAGGATCGCAGCAAGCACGGCACCGGACTGCTCGTCGTCCCATCGCTCGGCAAGCACGCCGAGACGGTGAACGAGCTCCGCTCGCGGATCGTTGCCCGAAGCGGCCCGAAGCTCCTCAGGCATCGGAGGCAGAGGGGGCATGCCGGCTTCCAGCGCGGCCAGGCGTAGGTCGAGAAGGCCGGGCCAGTGCCGATAGACGGTGGCTCTGCCAACGCCGGCGCGGGTGGCGACCGTTTGATGCGTCACGGCCTCCAGCCCCCCTTCCGTGAGCAACGCGGTGGCCGCCGAGACCATGGCGTCACGGCTGCGCAACAAACGCGGATCGGTTCTGTCTTCCACCCCTCTGTTCCCTTCTATGAGACAACGCAGCTTACAGCCTACTATGAGACATTCCGTCTCAGAGATGGGAACTGGGTAGCCGCAGAGAACCTGCGGGACTATCCCGGGGCTGCCCCGTCAAAGGTAACCGTGCCCTTCCCCCCTTCGTTCCTCCCGCACGGCCCGCGCCCCTCTCGGACAGACCCGTTCGTTGATCACATGTGAACGACAGGCGCGGCGTTCTCGTCCTGCTGCGGCACGCCGCGGCGGTAGAGCAGGGCGGTCACGCCCAGGCCGATGACGAAGACGGCCGCCGACCACCAGTAGGCAGTGGAGTAGCCCTCGAGGCCGGCCTGGGCCAGGACGTCGGGGTCCTTGGGGTTGCGGCCGGAGAGGTAGTCGGTGACGGCGTCGGAGGCCATCGTGCTGAGCAGGGCGACGCCGATGGACCCGCCGACCTGCTGGACGGTGTTGACGGCGGCGGACGCCGCCCCGGCGTCGGCCGCCGCCACGCCGGAGGTGGCCAGGCTCATCGCGGGCGCGATGACCGCGCCCAACCCGATGCCGACGAGCACCAGTTGTGGCAGTACCTGCGTCACGTATCCGCTGTTCAGGTCCAACGCGGTCATCCAGACCAGGCCGACGGCCGCAATGGCCATGCCCAGCGGTACCACCGGCTTGGGGCCTATGCGCGGCACCAGGACGTTGGCGGCCACGGCGGAGGCGGACGACGAGGCCACGATCATGGGCAGGAAGGCGAAGCCGGTCTTCAGGGCGCTGTAACCGAGGCTCTGCTGCAGGTAGTAGGTCAGGAACAGGAACACGCCGAACATGCCCGCCCCGCTGACGAAGAGGGCAGCGAAGGAGGCGCCGCGGTTACGGTCCAGCAGGACCCGCAGGGGCAGCAGTGGATATGCCGCCTTGCTCTGCCACCAGCCGAAGAGGCCCACCAGGACGGTACCGGCCGCGAGCATGCCCCACGTCGCCACCGAACCCCAGCCGTGCGTCTCGGCGTTCGAGAAACCGTAGACCAGGCAGAACAGGCCGGCGGAGACCAGCAAGGTGCCGGGGATGTCGAGCTTCGAGGACGTGTCCCGCGAGGTGCGGCGCAGCAGGGCTGCGCCACCGGCGAACGCCACCACCGCGAAGACCACGTTGACGTACATGGTCCAGCGCCAGTCCAGGTACTCGGTCAGCACCCCGCCGAGGATCAGGCCGATGGCGCCACCCGCACCGGCGACCGAGCCTGCGACGGTGAAGGCCTTCGCACGCTCGCGCGGATCGGTGAAGGTGGTCATCAGAAGCGACAGCGCGGACGGGGCCAGCAGGGCGGCGAACCCGCCCTGGACCGCGCGCGCGGCGACGAGCATGCCGAATCCGTTCGCCGCGCCTCCCACCATGGAAGCGGCCGCGAAACCGGCCAGACCCACCAGGAAGGTCACCTTCCGCCCGACAAGGTCTGCGACCCGGCCGCCGAGCAGTAGCAGGCTGCCGAAGGCCAGCGCATAGGCGGTGACCACCCACTGCCGGTCGGCGTCCGAGAAGCCCAGCTCGCGCTGGGCGGACGGCAGAGCGATGTTCACGATGGTGCCGTCGAGGACTCCCATCAGTTGGGCGAGGGAAATGACCACCAGAATCCACCAGCGGCGCTGGTGTGACGGGTCGACAGCCCCATTCTTCGGTGCGGTCTCAACGCCGCGAGCGGCGGCGACGGTGTTCTGCGACATGGGGACAGCCCTCCAGGCAACGGACGAGGGTATGGCGGAATGAGACAGGGACAAAGGCAGGCGGAGAGATCGATTACGGCTGTGGGACGACGTGACCGCCTCGGTGAAGAGGATCGCGACGCCCCCGTGGAGGCCTAAGGCCGGCCACCGCGCCCAGGTTCTTGTGCCGGTACTCCTTCGGCGGACGGTCGCGCGGAGCCGCGATCGCGTTGGGCGAACACCGGGTTCGCGTACGGCGTGCTGCACGTCGGGAGGGCATCACGCGCCCTCTTCGGCGGCCAGGTCGGGAACCTGGGCGTTGTCGCCCGCGACCCGCACGTGGTCGAGGCCCCTGACCTGGAGGGTGCAGGGTGTCGACGTGGCCACGCGGGCCGAGCGGCAGGCCGAAGTGGGCCAAGGCGGGGTTGGAGCCGACGCCGGCTGTCCAGCCGACCCCGACGAGCAGACCCGAGCCCCCGCCCAGGGGAGCCTGCCGGCCGAACGAAGTCGGCGCGGTCGTTTCATACGCCGTACGGTATCTCACTTGTTCCGTACGTCGTATGAAATAGGTGTGGGCAGGAGGGTGCCGTGGAGAGCCCCTCCCGCCTGCCGCCCGGGTGCGGTCAGGAGTCGCCGATCCCCAGATCAGCGGCCGCCCGCCTACCGCCAGCGAGTATCACGGCGACGTGCACGGTCTGAGCCCACCCGTGCCGACGGCCCATGTCTCACCGGTTGTCGCGGCCTCGGTCGTCGTTGAACCGGTTGGAGTCGCGGTCATCCGCTTCGAGTCGTGGTCATACCGAGGTCGTGGAGGGGGCGTGGGTGGCGCCCCTTCCCGGAGGGGGTGGGCGTGGTGCCCCCTCCGGGGGTGGGGGTGGGTCAGCTGGCGGCCTGGGCGAGCAGCGGCTTGAGGGCCGGGTGCTGGAGGGCCTCCTCGGCGGCGGGGTCGTCCAGGACCTCCTGGAAGGCGGCGTTGATCCGCTCGGCCTTGGTGATCTCCGACATCGTCAGGGAGCTGACCGGGTTCCAGTAGGCGGTGGCCTTCTGCTGCCCGTCCTGCAGGATCCACCTCATGCCGGCCATGTTCGCGATGATGTGCTCGTCGAAGCCCTCGCGCGTTTTGTCGCCCGTGAGCGACTCGAGGCCGCCGGACTTCTCGATCCACGGGGCGATCTTGGTGTCCCACTCGGTGGTGTGCTGCATCCAGTCCACGAAGTGCTCGAAGCCGACGGTCAGGAACGCGTCGTCGATGTAGGGCTCCCACTCCGTCTCGAAGGTGGTGGCCCACAGCAGCTCCGTGCCGTTGTTGAAGATCACGTGGCGGGTGTCACGCAGACCGGTCTTGATGGTGGCGGCCATGGGGGCCTGCTTCAGGGCCTCGACCATCCGCTGGCAGGCCGCCGCGCACTCCTGCTCGTGCCCCGGCTTGATGTGGAAGTACGTGGCCATCTCGGAAACGACACCGTCGGTGGCGCCCTTGCCCGCCTTCTTCGTGACCGTAGCGTTCATGGATTCCTCCATTAGAGACCTTGTGCGCGAATGCCATGGCATTGACGACATCTATGGACAGTTGCGGGATCCGCCTTTTCGCGAACCCCCTGTGAGACAGGTTGACTCACAGAGAGTCTATGAGTCAACTTGTCTCAAAGAGTCCTACGTCACACCACTGGCCTTCAGTTCACATACGGCCGCGACTCTGGCGTACGCGAGTCACCCTCGGCACACCGACCGGGGGCGACATTGACAAAGTCACGACGGCCGCACAGCCGCATGGCCGTCGGTCGGACTCTGCACAGGTGCGCGCGTGGTGAAGGCGCCGAATCCCACTTCGGTGTATACATTCGACCACTCCGCTGACCTGGGGAAATGAGGTACCCGCAGCAAATGTGGCTGGACAGGCGGCACATGACGTGGATCCCCGCTCGTGGCATGGCCAGTCAGCTTTCCGGCGCCAGGCCCTTCAGCCGTGCGGCCACACTGCTGGAGAAGCTGGGTGCTCGGTTCCCTCGGGCCGTAAGATCGGTGATCTCGTGGGGGAGGTGGTCATGGGCAGGCGACGCCCTGGCGCGCCGACGCTGGAGGAGGTGGCCGCCCACGCCGGAGTGGGGCGGGGCACGGTCTCCCGCGTCATCAACAACGCGGCCGGCGTGAAGGAGTCGACGCGCCGGGCTGTGCAGCAAGCCATCCAGGAACTGGGCTACGTGCCCAATCTCGCCGCCCGCTCACTGGCCGGGCAACGGGCCGACGCCGTCGCCCTCGTCTTGACGGAGCCGGACTGGAGGCAGTTCGCGGAGCCGTTCTTCTCCGAGATCGTCCGCTCACTCGGGGACGCGCTGGCAGACACCGGGATGCAACTGCTGCTGACCTTGGTCCGCTCGGACGCCGAGCGGCAGCGCTTCCTCGAGTTCGCGCGTGGCGGTCGGGTCGACGGAGCCCTGCTTGTGTCCGTACACGACGGCGATCTACTGCCGGACATGCTCGTCGAGGCCGGGTTGCCGACCGTACTGCTGGGCCGCCGCTCGGGCGACGAGTACGTCAGCTACGTCGACGCGGACAACGTCGGCGGTGCCCGCAGCGCCGTCTCTCACCTGCTGAAACGGGGCCGCAGAGCGATCGCCACCGTCACCGGGCCACTCGATATGCACGTCGCCCAGTGCCGACTGCGCGGGTACCAGGAGGCCCTGGCGATGGCGGGTCTCAGGGGCGAGCCGTCCTGGGTCGCCGAGAGTGACTTCACGGAAGAGAGCGGGCGCCGCGCCATGGCCGAGCTCATCGAACGGCATCCGGAGATCGACGGCGTCATCGCCGCGTCGGACACCACGGCGGCGGGGGCTCTTCAGGCGCTGCACGCGGCGGGACGGCGGGTGCCCGAGGACGTCGCCGTGATCGGTTTCGACGACTTTCCGCTGGCTCAGCAGACCAAGCCGCGACTGACGACGGTTCGTCAGCCGCTGGAGGAGATCGGGCGGGCCATGGTCCGGCTGCTCCTCGAGGAGGTGGAGGAGCCTGCCGTGGCCTGGCACCACGTCATCCTCCGTACGGAGCTGGTGGTGCGCGAGTCGGCCTGACCGCCCTCGGCAAGCACAGCACTTTTGGGAGCGCTCCCAAGAAGGATCTGGTGCTGGCGCACACACTTCTCCTCTGACCTGCGGCTTCGAAAAATGCTTCCACAGGTTCACGCCGACAGTCTTGTCAGGAACATGAACCCCTCCTAGTGTCCCTGCCGAAACCGAGGGAATGGGAGCGCTCCCACCTCGCGTGATGGGAGCGCTCCCGAACCTACTCCCCCACCCCTTCGGAGAGGATCCGCATGCGACCGTCACCGCCCCATGCCCGCAGCGCGCGTGGCCTGTTCGGTGCCCTGCTCACTGCGCTCGTCTCGCTGGCCGCGTTGCTGACCACCGCCTCGGTGGCGCAGGCCGACACCAGCATCTGCGAACCGTTCGGGTCAACGACGATCCAGGGCCGCTACGTCGTCCAGAACAACCGCTGGGGCACCAGCGAGGCCCAGTGCATCACCGCCACCGACTCGGGATTCAGGATCACCCAGGCCGACGGCTCGGTACCCACGAACGGCGCCCCGAAGTCCTACCCGTCCGTCTACAACGGCTGCCACTACACCAATTGCTCGCCCGGCACGAGCCTTCCGGCCCAGCTCAGTACCGTCTCCAGCGCGCCGACCAGCATCTCCTACAGCTATGTCAGCAACGCGATGTACGACGCCGCGTACGACATCTGGCTCGACCCCACGCCCCGCACCGACGGCGTCAACCGGACCGAGATCATGGTCTGGTTCAACAAGGTCGGATCCGTTCAGCCCGTGGGCTCGCAGGTCGGCACGGCCACCGTGGCCGGGCGCCAGTGGCAGGTGTGGTCCGGCAACAACGGCTCGAACGACGTGCTGTCCTTCGTGGCGCCGTCGGCGATCACCAGCTGGAGCTTCGACGTCATGGACTTCGTCCGGCAGGCCGTTTCCCGCGGGCTGGCGCAGAACAGCTGGTACCTGACCAGCGTTCAGGCGGGCTTCGAGCCCTGGCAGAACGGCGCCGGCCTCGCCGTGACCTCGTTCTCCTCCACGGTCAACACCGGCGGCGGCAACCCCGGTGACCCCGGCAGCCCCACAGCCTGCAAGGTGGCCTACGCGACGAACGTCTGGCAGGGCGGCTTCACCGCCGACGTCACCGTCACCAACACCGGTTCCTCCCCCGTCAACGGCTGGAAGCTGGCGTTCACCCTGCCCGCCGGACAGCAGATCACCAGCAGCTGGAGCGCCGGCGTCTCCCCGTCATCGGGAGCGGTCACGGCAAGCAGCCTCGCGTACAACGCGCAGATCGCGACCGGCGGCCGGGTGTCCTTCGGCTTCCAGGGCAGCTACTCCGGCACCTTCGCCGCGCCCGCCGGCTTCAGCCTGAACGGCGCCGCCTGCACCACCGCCTGACACATCCGCCCGCACCGGGGCCCGCCCGCCTTCCCCGCCGTCGAGCGGGCGGGCCCCCGGCCCCGCTCGGCGCCGCCCGCTCCCGGCCCCTCCCGGAATGGCCCACCCGCATGCGCGTCCTGACCACCCGCCGCGGACCGGCGGCGGCCGCCCTGGCCCTGTGCGCCACCGCCCTGCCCCTCCTCGGGCCGACCGCCGCCGTCCCGGAGCCCGCCGCCACCTCGCCCACCGCCGGCCTCCTGGCTGCCCGCACCGGGCGCCGGCGTCTCCGACGTACTGTTCGGCGACTACTCCCCCACCGGCAAGCTGCCGGTGACCTGGATGAAGAGCGCCTCGCAGGAGCCGATCAACGACGGCGACGGCAAGGCTGCGCTCTTCCCGTACGGGTACGGGCTGACGTACGACGCCACGGACCCGACCCCGACGCAGGGCGCGTGCACCGCGCAGTTCCGCACCGTTTCCTCCTGGCAGGGCGGCTACCAGGCGGAGGCCACCGTCAAGAACACCGGCTCCGCCGCGCTGACGGGCTGGACTGTCGACTGGGATCCGGCCGGCTCCACCATCACCAGCCTCTGGAACGGCTCACTGACCACCGCCCAGGACCGAGCCACCGTCCGCAACGCCGCCTTCAACGGCTCCCTGCGCCCCGGCGCCACCACCCCGTTCGGCTTCACCGCGAACGGCCCCACGGACACACCGGCCCCGCACTGCACGAGCAGCTGACCGCACGTCGGCCCCGTGCCCACGGACCACACCTCGCAGCTCCACCCCCACACCACCTCGTACCACCCACAGATCACTCACGAGGAGGGCACATGACACACCGAACCGGCCGAGCACCGGAACACGGGCCGAGACCGGGCCGTCGACGGCGCCGGACGACCTCGGTCGCCGCGGCGCTCGTCACCCTGGCGCTGGGCCTGGCAGGGCAGCTGGCCGGGCATCCGGCGGCCGCCGCCGAAGCCCACGCCGACAACCCGTTCGCCGGAGCGAGCTTCTACGTCAACCCCGACTACACCGACCTCGTCGGCACCTCGGCGGCGCAGACCTCGGACGCCACGCTCAAGGCCAGGATGCAGAAGGTGGGGACCTATCCCACCGCGGTGTGGCTCGACCGCATCGCCGCCATCACGGGCGGTGCCGCCAACGCCGGACGCAAGAGCCTCGCCGACCACCTCGACCTGGCCCTGGCCCAGAAGAAGCCCGGTCAGCCGATCACCGCCACGTTCGTGGTCTACGACCTGCCCGGCCGGGACTGCTCGGCGCTCGCCTCCAACGGCGAACTCCCGCTGACCCAAGCGGGGTTGGACCGCTACAAGAGCGAGTACGTCGACGCCATCGCGAACGTCTTCAAGAACCCGAAGTACCGTGACATCCGCATCACGACGGTCATCGAGCCGGACGGCCTGCCCAACCTCGTGACCAACACCGCCGACCCGGAGTGCGCCCAGGCCAAGAGCAGCGGCATCTACGTCAAGGGCATCCAGTACGCCCTCGACAGACTGCACGCCATCCCCAACGTCTACACGTACCTGGACTTCGCGCACTCCGGCTGGCTCGGCTGGGACAACAACCTTTCCCAGACCGTGCAGCTCTACACCGATGTCGCCAAGGGCACCGCGGCCGGATTCTCCAGTGCCGACGGGCTGATCACCCACGTCTCCAACTACACGCCGCTCGAAGAGCCGTTCCTGACCGATCCCGACAAGACCGTCGGCGGGAACATGGTCAAGTCCAGCAAGTTCTACGAGTGGAACCCCAACTTCGACGAGTCGGACTTCACCGGGAACGTCCACCGGGCGCTCGTCGCGGCCGGCTGGCCCGCTTCGACGGGCATGGTGATCGACACCTCCCGCAACGGGTGGGGCGGCACCGGACGCCCCACCACGGAGAGCAGCAGCACCACCCTCGACACCTACGTCAATGAGTCCCGCGTCGACCGACGGGCACACCGAGGCCTGTGGTGCAACGTCAGCGGCGCCGGACTCGGGCAGCCCCCGCAGGCTGCGCCCTCCGGCTCCCCTGACTCCCACCTCGACGCATTCCTGTGGATCAAGCCGCCGGGTGAGTCGGACGGCGCCAGCTCCGACATTCCCAACGACGAGGGCAAGCGCATGGACCCCATGTGCGACCCGACATACACGGCGCCCAACGCGGGCGGCAACAAGACCGGCGCGCTGCCGAACGCGCCCCTGGCGGGCCACTGGTTCGCCGAGCAGTTCGCGATGCTGGTGAGGAACGCCTACCCGGCCGTGCTCACGGACGGTGGCGGCACCCCGGGCGGTGACACCACCGCGCCGACCGCACCGACCGGCCTGAAGGCCACCGCGAAGACGCCGTCCAGCGTCTCCCTGTCCTGGACGGCGTCCACCGACGACACGGGCGTGAGCGGGTACGACCTCTACCGCGGCGGCACGAAGGTCACGGCCTCGCCGGTGGCCGGCACAGCGTTCACGGACACGGGGCTCAGCGCGGGCACCGCGTACAGCTACACCGTCCGCGCCCGTGACGCCGCCGGGAACGTCTCGGCGCCTTCCGCCTCGCTGAGCGTCACCACCGACACGTCCGGCGGCACACCGGACCCCTCGGGCGGCCTCAAGGTCCTCTACAAGAACAACGACTCCTCGGCCACCGACAACGCCATCCGGCCAGGCCTTCGGATCGTCAACACCGGCAGCGGCTCCCTCGACCTGTCCAAGGTCACGGCCCGCTACTACTTCACCCGGGACAGCGGCTCGCCCACCGTGAACGCCTGGTGCGACTACGCGGCCGTCGGCTGTTCCAACGTCAGCCTGAAGGTCGTACCCCTGACCACGCCCGTGCCGGGAGCCGACGCCTACCTCGAAGTCGGCTTCACCGGCGGCACCCTGGCCGTCGGCCAGAACACCGGCGACCTGCAACTGCGGATGAGCAAGTCCGACTGGTCGAACTTCGACGAGGTCGGCGACTACAGCCGCGGCACCTCCACTACGTACACCGAAGCCGCAGCGATCCCCGCGTATCTCAGTGCCACGCCCGCCTGGGGAGCCCCGCCCGCCTGACCCACCCGCGCCGGGCACCTGCCGGCGCAGCCCGAACGTCCTCGCCCGCCCGGTCGGCGCACGCCCCGGGCGGGCGAGGACCCCACTTCTTCGTCCACAACGCCGTCCCCGCCGACAGCCGCCCCGGCTCCCGAGCTCCCTCAGGGAATTCGGGGCCTTCGTCTGCTTGAGCGCCTTCCCGCGGGCCTCGATCGAGGCTTCGAGCTCGGCCTTCTTCTGCTCCCGGCGCGCCTTGGCGGCCTCGCGTTCCGCCGCCTCGTCCGCCTCGCGGACCGCCTTGACCTCGGCTCGCACCCGCTCGGCCGGCCTGCGCTCAAGCACCGCACCGAACTGCGTGGCGAACAGGTCGATCGCTGCCGTGTCGCGCTCGGCGACCTCTGCAACCAGCACCGTGCTGCCCGCGCTGACCTCGTCGGCCACCAGGGCCACCAGGCCGGAGCTCTCCGTCGCCCGCCGCCAGTCGGCGCCGCCGCCCACCAGGGCGCCGGCGCCCCAGCCCAGCACCACACCAAGCGGTCCACCCAGCAGACCCGCCACCGAACCGACCAGCCCTCCGACCAGCGTGCCCCCTCCCGCCCTGGCGTCGACACCCTCGGGAATGCGCACCGTCCCGTCCGGTCGGCGCTCGACGAGCATCGCGCCCGTGACCTCCACGGTCGGGGCGCCGAGCTGCTTCAGCTCACTGAGCGCCTGGTAGGCGGAGGCCTGTTCGGTAAAGCGGAAGACGACGACGTTCTCGGTCCTGGCCATGGCCACTCCTCAACCACTCATAGGTCCTGTACTCGGCGGGAGAGCCCCCCACCTGTGAGACATCACGTATCGCAGATGTTCTGTGAGTCAAGCCGTCTCATAGACGTCGAGTGATATCGGCGGCGACCCCCGCAGAGGCAAGGAAGCTGTTCGGCGACTCCCTCGACAAGCCCGGTCACCGCCCCGCGTACAACAGCCTCAAGATCCTCAACCGACTCCGGGAGCGTGGATACAAACCCGGCCACCTTGCGGGCGACCGGCCCTGCCGGTCGGTCAGATCCTCGGCGAACTACAAGCCCATGACCAACGGGGCGACATGCCCGGAACCCCGCGCACGCCGAACGACGCGGCAAACGGTGCGCCAGCGAAGACTTCCGCGAGACGGTCCCGCACCCGTATCGGCAGACTGCCGTGCGGGAACGCGGCCCGGGCCACCAGCTCGGTCCGCTCCGGGATCTTCGGCAACCCCTCCGGCTGCCGCGACATCCACACCACCCACACGACCGCACGACAGGTCAACGGCCGCGCAGACGATCACCCCGCACCCACGGCCTGCCCACCCCAGCCCCGCGGAATTGCGCAGCAGAGTCCCGGTCCGCCGCAAGCCACGTCTTGGCCGCTCAGCAGGCCGGCACACCCAGGCCGCGACCAGATCCGGTGAGCCGCACCTCAGCGCCGCGAACCCCCGCGTTCGACATTTTCGGACATTCTCTGATATCACTGTACTTCCATACAGCGTATGGAACGGAGCGGAGTGCCGCCGAAACGGCGTCCTTTCGCTGCGACTGATGGCCGTCGGCAGTGCCCTCACGAGGGGCTCGCCGATGCGGCTTCGACATAGATGGGGCGCACCGCATCACCTGCGTAAGCAATCGCCGGGATCGCGGTCGACGCCAATACGAAGGAGATATCCATGAAGCTCACGAAGCGCATTTCTCTCGCTGCCGCCTCCGCTGCGGTCGCGGGTGGCGCCCTTCTCGGCGCCGGGGGCACCGCCTCGGCGGCGGTTCCCGAGTCTGCGCACATTGAGCGCCCGGCCGTAAGCATCAAGGCCGACGACTACCGCGAGGACCGCGGTGTCAACTACCGACACAACTCCGAGGAGGACTACCGCCGGGACGGGTACCGCGCCCGACAGCACAGCGACCACTTCAGCGACTCGGACCGCTACGACCGCCGCGGTCACTCCTATTACTGGGACGACGAGGACCGTTGCTGGAAGCACGACAGCAACTACCGCTACGACTGGGACCGGTCCGACCGCCGCGACTCCAACCGGGATGACCGCGACTGGAACCGGTATGACCACGACTGGAACCGGTATGACCACGACTCCAACCGATCCAACCACGACCGAGTCCTCGACAACCGGTGAGACAGGCGCCGTTGGCACGGGTGGGCTCAGACCGTGCACGTCGCTGTGACAACCACTGGCGATAGGGAGGCGACCGCTGACCTTGGGATCAGCGACTCCTGACCGCGTACGGGCGGGAGGCAGGAGGGGGCTCAACGGCACCCTCCCGCCTCCCGCCTGTCGACATTCCATACAGCGTGCGGAATAGCTGATGCCGTACAGCGCATGAAACATCCGCACCGACTTCGTCCGGCCGGAAGACCCCTTTGGGCGAATGCTCACGGGCCTGCTCGTCGGAATCGGCAGCCACCGACGAGAGCCGCGGCCGGCGACGAGGTGAGAACGGCTGCTGCGCGGCGAGAACCGCCCACCTTGATCACGTTCGATCAGAAGTGAGGGAAGACCGCACATGACAGCCGCGCCCACGGCCACCGGCGGCCTCCGCTCCCGATGGCGACGCACATCCGGCTCGATGGGCCGCGCCGAGTGGGGCCGCGCAGCCGGGATGGCCGCCTTCATCATCGCGCTCCATGTCATCGGGTGGTTCACGCTGGTGGCGATCGTGGCCCCGGAGCACTACAGCGTGGGCACCAAGGGCTTCGGGATCGGTATCGGGGTGAGCGCTTACACCCTGGGCATGCGGCATGCGTTCGACGCTGACCACATCGCCGCGATCGACAACACCACCCGCAAGCTCATGGACGAAGGGCAACGCCCCGTGTCGGTCGGCTTCTGGTTCTCCCTGGGGCACTCCAGCATCGTGTTCGTGCTGGCCCTCCTGCTCTCCCTGGGCGTCAAATCCCTTGCCGCACCGGTCCGCGAGGACAACTCCGAGCTGCACCACGTCACCGAGCTGATCGGCACGACCGTCTCCGGGACGTTCCTCTACCTCATCGCCATCATCAACATCGTCATCCTTGCCGGCATCTGGAAGGTGTTCCGGCAGATGCGGTCCGGCCACTTCGACGAGGCCGCGCTGGAGCAGCAGCTCAACAACCGCGGCCTCATCAACCGCCTGCTGGGACGCGTGATGAAGTCGATCACCAAGCCGTGGCAGATGTATCCGCTCGGTCTGCTGTTCGGTCTCGGCTTCGACACCGCCACCGAGGTCGCTCTGCTGGTGCTGGCCGGCTCCGGAGCCGCCTCCGGCCTGCCCTGGTACACCATCCTCTGCCTGCCGGTCCTTTTCGCGGCCGGCATGAGCCTGCTGGACACCATCGACGGTTCTTTCATGAACTTCGCCTACGGCTGGGCCTTTTCCAAGCCGGTACGGAAGGTCTACTACAACCTCACCATCACCGGCCTGTCCGTCGCCGTCGCGCTGATCATCGGCACCGCCGAGCTCCTGGGCCTGCTCGCCGACAAGGCCGGCCTGCACGGCGTGTTCTGGGACTGGATCAGCGGCCTGGACCTGAACACCATCGGCTTCGTCATCGTCGGCCTGTTCTTCGCCACGTGGGCTGCCGCCCTGGCCGTGTGGAAGCTCGGCCGTATAGAGGAGAAGTGGACGGCTGGACTGCGGCCCCCCGAGCAACAGGCCGACCGACAGCGGTGATGCGTAAGCTCGGCAGGACGGCGTACTTATTGTCACGGTGCCGATCGGCGCCCTGGTCTCGTTCTCGTGCCCTGACACCGCTGCAGAAACTCCTTCACAGCCACCGCTAAAAAATGGGCGCAGGTACTCAGAAGAGCACCCGCGCCCACGGCATGGCGCCTCTCACCCACCAGACGGCGGCAGTGCCTCAGGCATAGGCGACGGCGTCCTCGACGGGCACGCGGGGCAGCCGCGGGAACCACGGGTCGGCGCCGGGGTGACCGATGTTGACCACCAGATGCGAACGCCAGCTGGTACCGGCGAAGAACTCCTCGTCCACGCCGGCCCTGTCGAAGCCCGCCATGGGACCGGCCGCCAGCCCCGCCGCACGCACCGCGAGCAGGAAGACCCCGGTCTGCAGTGCCGAGTTGTAGGCCGCGAGGCTCTCGCGCTTCTCCGTCTGGTCGGCGAACGCCGCTCGCAGCATCTCGCCGCGAGCCGGGAAGACGGTCGGCATCTGCTCGTGGAAGTCGACGTCGTACGCCAGGATCGCCACGGCCGGCGCACTGAGCGTCTTGGCCCTGTTGCCCTCGTCGAGATGCCGGCCCAGTCGCTCCTTGCCCTCGGGGGTGCGCACAAAGAGCACACGCAGAGGCTGACCGTTGGCGGCGCTCGGCGACCAGCGGGCGAGTTCCCAGATCATGGCGAGCTCGTCGTCGGCAACGGCCACCTCGGCAAAGGTGTTCGCGGTGCGGGCCTCGGTGAACAGCACCTTTCGTCCGGCGTCGTCGAGGACATCGAGGGCCTGCGGTTCGCGGTCGGTCATGCTCATCATTTCTCTCTTACTTCGGTTGTGTGTGGTGCCGGGGCGGGTTGACCGCCCCGGCACCACCCCGTGGGGACGGGGTTTGCGGAGCCGGGCGGGGCACAAGGACCCGGTGCTGTCACGTGGGCCTGTGGTCCCCTGGCCGACTCATGTGTGGTGTGCTGACCGCTTGTTCCGCTCCGCGCCCAGGCGGGCGAAGTAGGCGATCAGGTCGGGGTTGTCGACCGCCGAGGGGTTCAGGACCTGCTCGGCGGGAGCGCCCTGGAGCAGGCGCTTGACGGGAACCTCGAGTTTCTTGCCGGTCTTCGTGTGCGGGAGGGCCGGTACGGCGAGGATCTCGTCGGGGACGTGGCGGGGTGAGGCGCCGGCGCGGATCGCGTCGCGGATCTTCGCGCGCAGGGAGTCGTCCAGGCCGACCCCGTCGGCGAGGACCACGAAGAGCGGCATCCAGTAGCCGCCGTCGGGTTCCTCCGCGCCGATGACGAGGGCCTCGGTGATCTCGGGGAGGCGTTCGACGACGTCGTGGATGTCGGCGCTGCCCAGGCGCACGCCGTTGCGGTTGAGGGTGGCGTCGGAGCGGCCGTGGACGATCACCGAGCCGTGCGAGGTGAGCGTGATCCAGTCACCGTGCCGCCACACACCGGGGTAGGCGCCGAAGTAGGCGTCGCGGTAGCGGCTGCCGTCGGGGTCGTTCCAGAAGTACAGCGGCATGGACGGCATGGGGCGGGTGACGACCAGTTCACCGACCCGGTCCGTGACGGGGAGGCCTTCCTCGTCGTAGGCGGCCAGCGCCACGCCCAGGCCGGGGGCGGACAGCTCCCCCGCCCAGACGGGGGTCGTGGCGGCACTGCCGGCGAAGCCGGAGACGATGTCCGTGCCGCCGCTGGTGGAGGCCAGCTGGACGCCTGCGCCCACGTGGTCGCGGACCCAGGGGTAGGCGGAGGCGGGCAGAGCGGAGCCGGTGCAGCCGACGACGCGGATGGCCGACAGGTCGTACACGGAGGGTGCGATGCCCAGCTTGGACATGGCCAGCAGGTACTGAGGACTGGTGCCGAAGACGGTGACCTTGTGACGGGCCGCCAGCTCCCACAGGACGTCCGGACGCGCCTGCGGTGCCGGGCTGCCGTCGTAGGTGCAGGTGGTGGCACCGGTCAGCAGGGTGGAGACGACCAGGTTCCACATCATCCAGTGGGTGGTGGTGTACCACAGCAGGCGGTCCCCGATGCCCAGATCGGTGTGCAGGCCGAGCATCTTGAGGTGTTCGAGCAGGACCCCGCCGTGGCCGTGGACGATGCCCTTGGGCAGTCCGGTGGTGCCGGAGGAGAAGACGACCCAGAGAGGGTGGTCGAACGGCACCGGGGCGATGGTGAGGTACTCGGCGCGGGTGGCCGCGTCCTCCCAGGGAACTGTCAGCCCCAAGTCCCCGCCCTCGGGCCAGGCAAGGCCCACGTGATCCACGAGCACCGTGGCCTTCAGCGTCGGCAGGGCGACGGCGAGTTCGAGCGAGGCGGCGCGGCGGTCGTGTGTGGTGCCGTTGAAGAGGTAGCCGTCAGCGGTGATGAGCACCGTGGGTTCGAGCTGGGCGAAGCGGTCGGCGGCGGCCTTGGGTACGTAGTCCTGGCCGCACACCGACCACACCGCGCCCAGGCTTGCGGTGGCGAGGAAGGCGATGACGGCGTGGGGGGTGTTGGGCAGATAGCCCACCACCCGGTCGCCCTGTGCGACGCCCAGGTCGCGCAGGCTGGCAGCGACGGAGGCGACCCGGGCGCGCAGCTCCCGGCCCGTGATCTCATAGCCGGCTCCGGTCTCGTCCAGGGCGGTGATCGCGGGAGCGTCCGGCTGCAGGTTGCGTAGCGCGTGATGGACGTAGTTGAGGGTGGCGCCGGGGAACCAGCGGGCGCCGGGCATGGTCTCCTCGGCCAGCACCCCCTCGTACTCAGTCGTCGCGTCGATGTCGAAGTACTCCCACACCGCGGCCCAGAACCCTTCGAGGTCGGTGACGGACCACTGGTACAGGGCTCGGTAGTCCGTGGGGTCCTGGATCCCTTCGGCGCCCTGGTGCCGGGCCGCCCATCGGGCGAAGTCCGCGATACGGCTGTGGGCGGCCGACTTCGGGTCGGGAGTGAAGAAGGGTTCCGGATACGGCGCGGGGTGCGGGGTGGTCATGTGGTGCTCCTCGTCAGGCGGGCCGGGCGTCGGCGGTATGGCGGGCCGTGTGCAGCAGGGGGGCCCAGGCGACGGTGTCCGTGAAGTCGCCGGTGCCGGCCTGGACGGTGTCCATCACGACGCGGTCGGGGCGCAGCAGGACGGCGTCGGCACGGCCGCGTGCCAGCCAGCCGGCCAGGGTGCCGTCGTCGCGCAGGTCCTCGACGTGGACCGTCGGAGCGCCCAGTGCCGTAGCCACGGCCGTCATCTGCGCCGTGGGCGGCACAGCGGTCACGACGGCGAAGGAGTCCCCGAGGACGTCATCGAGGCGCACTCGCCTGCCGTCATGCCGTACCCAGGGCTGCGGGCAGATCGTGCCGGCCAGCACGCGGCCGGTCAGCCTGGGGCGGCGCCGTACGAGTGGACCGGCGGTCAGGGCGGGGCTGAGGTCACGGCTCACCGCCGCGGTCACGCCGGGGATGCGAGAGGCCGTGCCCACGACGGCCCGGCGGAACGCCGCACCGCGGTCCTGTCCGCCGGTCATGGCCCAGCCGACGGCGACCGCGACGCGGATCACATGGCGGGCGTGCGGCTTGCGCTCGCGTTCGTAGGTGTCCAGCAGCCCGTCGTGTGCGCCCTGTTGGAGCACGCGGGCGAGCTTCCAGGTGAGGTTGTAGGCGTCGCGCAGGCCCGCGCACAGACCCTGCCCGACGAAGGGCGGGGTGAGGTGGGCGGCGTCGCCCAGCAGGAAGACACGCCCCCTGCGCCATCGGTCGGCGAGGCGGGCCCGGAAGGTGTACTGCGCCTGCCGCACCACCTCGAAGTCGTCGCCCGCCGAGGCGTCGGGCGGCAGGTCCACCCAGGGGGCGACCAGCTCGCGCAGGCGCTCCCATCCGTCCGGGCCGTCCAGGTTTTCGTCCTCGGGCAGCCGGAACTCCCAGCGGTAGCGGTCCTCGCCGACGCGCATGAAGGTGGCCGGTCGGTTGGGGCAGCAGATCTGCTCGGCGCCTTCCCAGGTGCGCACCTGGCGGGTGGTGCGCACGTCGATGACTCTCCAGCTCTCCTGGAAGTGCAGGTCCTCCCACACGGCGCCGATGGAGTCACGGGTGAGGCTGCCCGCGCCGTCGCAGCCGAGGACGGCATCGGCCCACACGTGCTCCTCCTCGTCGCTGCCGTCGCGGCGGAAGGTGACCCGGGCCGGACCCGTCGGATCGTTCGGTCCGTCGGTGTCCTGGGTGACGGACACGACCTCCACCCCGCCCTGCAGCTCGCACTCCGGGCGGCGCGCCAGGGCGCTGCGCAGCACGCGTTCCAGCTCGGGCTGGTCGAACATGCTGGTCTCCGGGAAGCCGTGGTGTCCGTGCATGGACCGCGGGAACTCGGTGATCACGCGGCGCCGGGCGTCCAGCAGCCGCAGCCCGAGCGCCGGGCGGGCGAGAGCAGCGAAATCCTCGTGGACACCGACGCTTTGCAGGATCCGACGGATCTCGTCGTCCACGACGACGGCGCGCGGCAGAGGGTAGATGTCCCGATGGCGTTCGAGGAGCAAGCTGCGCACTCCGTACCGGGCGAGCAGCAGGCCGGCCATGACCCCGACGGGTCCCCCACCGATGATCACCACCGGCCTCTGGGATGCGGCCTTCACGCTGCGTCCGTAACGGGGGTTCGCTGCTCACCGAGGTCGATCCGCCCGTCCGGGGTGGCGATCGTGGCGGTGATGAGGTCTCCGTTGCGCAGGTACTTGGGGTTCTTGGCCTGGCCCTTGAAGAACGCCTTCCACTTCAGTGCGGGCGGGAGCAGCGCAGCGATCTTCTCGGCCGCCTTGGGCGGAGCCTTCAGGGCCGTGCCGCCGGGAGTGCCGGTCAGCAGCAGGTCACCCGGGTCGAGGGTCTGGAAGCGGGCGAGCAGCGTGAGCGCCTGTGCGGGCCGTACGATCATGTCGGCCAGCGTGCGGTCCTGGCGGGACACGCCGTTGACCGACAGCTGCAACCGCAGGTTCAGCAGATGGGCGAAGTCTTCGGGCTCCAGCAGGGCCAGGTACGGACCCGTCGGCGTGAAGGTCGGATAGGACTTGCTCTCGTAGAACTGGGTCTTGGTCAGCTGGACGTCGCGGGCGCTGACGTCGTTGGTCAGGACAAGGCCGGCGACATAGCGCGGCAGGTCCTGCTCCTCGACGACGGTGCCCACGGGAAGGGTCGCGCCCATGACGAGGCCGAGTTCCACCTCGTAGTCGAGGAACTTCACGTGCGCGGGGCGGATGATCGTGTCATGGGGGCCGCTGACCGAGCCGGACGCCTTACGGAAGAAGGTGGCCGGGATGTCGCCGGTGAAGCCCGAATCCTTGGCGTGGCTGCGGTAGTTGACCATCTGGGCGACCACCCGGCACGGGGTGGTGACCGGAGGCAGCGCCACCAGGTCGGCGACGGGAGTGCCGCTCTCGGCAGAGGCGGCGGCCTCGCGGACCGCGTCCCGGTCGGCGAGCAGCTCGCCGGTGGTGACCGCCTTGGTCTGGACGCGGACGGCGCGCTCGTCCCGGACGACCCACCAGCCGTCGTTGGTGCGCAGAACGTTGGTGCTCATGAGCTCATCGCTTTCATCAGGCCCAGCAGGCGTGCGGGGTCGAGTTCGTTGTCGCCACGCAGGGCCGTCATGACCTCGCGCAGCTTGGCGGGGGACGGGCTGGCGCCCAGGAAGTCGCGGGTGACGGGCGGGCCCCACTGGGCCAGGCCGCTCGCCGACATCGGCGCCCAGCCGGGCTCCAGGTCGCAGGAGAACAGGTCGCCGTCGGCGAAGTGCTCCAGCATGAAGTGATCGGGGTCGCGCCAGTAGTCGAACAGCTGGCTGCCCTGGATGTGCCGCCCGATGCCCCAGCTGCGCTGGTAACCACGCTCGGCCAGGTACTCCCCGCCGGCGCCGATCGCGTCGAGGTCGGTGACCTGGTAGGCGGAGTGGACGTAGCCGGTACCGGGCCCCAGGTGCAGGGCCAGCGTGTGGTGATCGACGGCCACGCTCCCCTGGTCGCACCGGACGAACGCCATCGTCGGCCCGCGCCCGCGCTGCCCGTCCAGGAACAGGAAGTCGGACACGATCATCCCGAGGGTGTCCAGGTACCAGTCCAGAGTGCGGGCGAACACCCGGGTCTCCAGCACCACATGGCCCAGCCGCTGGATACGGGACGGCTCACGGGGCGGACGCTGGGTGGCGTTCGTACGACGGTGATCGGTACCGAAGTTGAGGATCAGCGGCTCCTGCTCGGGCAGCGCGGGCAGCTGCTCGGCGCAGTGCACGACCCGGACCGGCAGGCCCGAGGGATCGAGCAGGGCGACCGACTGCCCACCGCCCGGTACGCCGATGTCCCGGACGGTACTGCCGGTGGTGCCGGCCAGCCGGTCCAGGTCGGCCCGCTCGGCCGCGCGGAACGCCGGCCCGATGAACCGGGACGCACGCCCCCGCCGGATCACCATGCAGGGCGAGCCGGCGAAGGTACCGCGCAGCCACAGCTCCCCCTCGGTGCGGGCGGCGATCGCGAACCCGAAGTCACGGGCGAAGACCTCGGCCTGGTCCAGGTCGGGCTTCTCGAACTCGAGCCAGGCCAGGTCGGCCACCTTGATCACGGGATTCCGGGAACGTCCGGGATGCTCTCCGCGCAGGGCGCCCTGCTCACTGTGGAGGTCTTGGTGGGGCGTCTGGGGAGCGGCCCTGTTAACGGGGGTGTGGGACATGGTGTCCTCCAAGCAACACTGCTGTAATGAGGAAATCATCAACTTTGCCGTTACCCATCGTCAATAGGGTGGACCCAAATAATTGATGATCTCATCACTAATGGCAGACTGATCGCTACGGTTGTTACACTTGCCGTATGCCGACGTCAGCCCCGCCCAAGAACCGCTTCGAGCGGCGCCGCGCCGAGACGCGTCAGGCGCTCGTCCGTGCGGCCCGGCAGATCCTCGCGGAGACCGGGGACACCAGCGCCAGCATCCAGGCCATCGCCGAGCGCGCGGACGTCGGTTTCGGCTCCTTCTACAACCACTTCGAGTCCAAGACGGAGCTGTTCGACGCCGCGGTGACAGACGCCCTGGACGAGTTCGGGCAGGTCATCGACGAGCGCGTAGAAGGAATCGACGACCCGGCCGAGCTCGTCGCCGCGGGCTTCCGGCTCACCGCCCGCATGGCCGACTCCCACCCCGAACTCATGCGGATCCTGCGTGACCGCGGTCTGGCCTACATCCACTCCGCCCGCGGACTCGCCCCGCGAGCCCTGCGCGACCTGGAGAACGGCATCGCCTCGGGCCGCTTCACCTGCCGCAACGCGACCACCGCCCTGTCCGCCTTGGGCGGCACCCTGATGTCCCTCGTGGCGCTGCGGCTGGCCCGCCCCGACCTCGACGGGGACGAGGCCGCCTCGGACCTGGCCGAGATGGTCCTGCGCATGCTGGGCGTCCCGCCGGACGACGCCCACCAGGTGACCCGGCGCCCGCTGCCCGACCTGGATTAACCCGGGCACCGGGCGCGCCAGGCCCCGTGGAGACCGGAAAGCCGTGGGTGTCACTCCGTCCGCCGGTGGCCGCGCGGACCCCTGCCCTCGACCACGACCAGCCCGTGAGACCGGGCTCCTCCCGGACACCGCGCAGCCAGCTGCGGCCGGCCGAGGCTTCGTGGTCCACCCTGACGGCGTAACGTCGTCAGGGTGGACCTCACCGCGGACAGTCTTCTGTCCCGTGCCGCGCATGAACTCAGCCCGCGAGCGGACGAGGTGATCCACGACGTAGAGCAATGCCTGCGGCGCGAGATCCCCGAGCTGTGGGACGAACCCGACATCGCACAGATGACGAGGGAGAACGTCGCCGAGCACGTCGTCGCCCTGCTTTTCGGCATCGAGCACAGCATCGAGCCAAGGCGGATCGATCAGCCGGCCGCCGACGCAGAGCGCGCGCGTCGGCTGGCTCAGCGCGGAAAGCCGGTCACGGCAATGCTGCGCGCCTTCCCCCTCGCGCACGCCCGTGTCCTCGACCGGCTGCTCGAAGAGCTGCCCCGGCTCACCAGCGATGCCGAGTCGATCAACGCGGCGGCACGCAAGCTGATCGCACTGTCGATCGCGTACATGGCCCGCACATCGGAGACGGGCGTTCTGGCCTTCCAGGAGGAGCGGGATCGCCAGCTGCAGTGGCGGCTGTCGGTGGTGAACGAGGCGAGCGTACGCGTCGGAACGACCCTGGACATCGCCCGCACCGCCCAGGAGCTGGTGGACCTGGCCACCGAGCACTTCGCCGACGCCGTCACCGTCGACCTCCTCGACATGCCTTCCGGAGACGAGCCTCCTGCGAAGGGCACACTCGTGGTCCGCCGAATCGCCCAGCAGTCGGTGATGGACGGTTACCCCGAGACGACCTCCCTAGAAGCGATCTACGGGGAATTGCCGGTTTCGCCGCAGCAGGTCCACAGGTATCCGGACGGATCACCACCGGCTCGCGCCCTGGCCACCGGCCGGCCCTCACGGCACCACCTCGGCCCGTCCGCATCAATGCTGCTGGTACCGCTGTGCGCCCGTGGCACCACGCTGGGTGTCGTTCAGTTCTTCCGTCACCACAGGCCCGACGCGTACGGGGACGAGGACCTGCTCCTCGCCCAGGAGGTCGCGGCCAGGGCGGCGGTCGCCATCGACAACGCCCGCCGATACACGCACGCCCGTGCCACCGCCCTCACCCTCCAGCGCAGTCTGCTCCCGCGCAGACACCCGCGCAGTCCGCCGTGGAGGTCGCCTGCCGCTACCTGCCTGCTGCCGCCCAGCTCGGCGTGGGCGGCGACTGGTACGACGTCATCCCGCTGTCCGGTGCCCGGGTCGCACTCGTGGTGGGCGACGTGGTCGGCCACGGCATCCACGCCGCCGCCACCATGGGCCGGCTGCGGACCGCCGTGCGCACCCTCGCCGACATCGACCTGCCGCCCGACGAACTCCTCACCCACCTGGACGACGTCGTCATCCGCCTGTCCGCCGAAGTCTCTTCCGAAGCCTCTGCCCAAACGGACACCGAATCCGCAGGGGACATCGGGGCCACCTGCCTGTACGCCGTATACGATCCCGTCGCCGGCCGCTGCACCCTCGCCCGCGCGGGCCACGTGCTGCCCGTCGTGATGGCCCGGGACGGAATCGCCGACATCCTCGAGCTGCCCGCCGGCCCGCCACTCGGCCTGGGCGGCCTGCCGTTCGAGGCGGCGGAGATCGACCTGCCCGAGGGCAGCCTCATCGCCCTCTACACCGACGGCCTGGTCGAGGCCCTCGACCACGACATCGAGGCGGGCCTCACCCGACTGTGCCACGCCCTCGCGCAGCCCTCCGCCTCCCTGGAGGCGACCTGCGACACCGCCCTCGATGCGCTGCTGCCCGCAGGCCGACCGCACGACGACGTGGCACTCCTCCTGGCCCGCACCCACACCCTCGGGGAACGTCAGGTCGTCACTTGGGACGTGGATGCCGACCCGGCCGAGGTCGCCCGGGCCAGAGCGCATGTCTCCGAGCAGCTGACCACCTGGGGACTGGAGGAACTCGACTTCACCACCGAACTGGTCGTCAGCGAACTGGTCACCAACGCCATCCGCTACGGCCGGCCTCCCATCCAGCTGCGTCTCATCCACGATCGCACCCTCATGTGCGAGGTAGCGGATGCCGGCAGCACGACTCCGCACCTGCGCCGGGCCCGTGTCTTCGACGAGGGCGGGCGAGGTCTGTTCCTTGTCGCCCAACTCGCCGAGCACTGGGGAACGCGCCATGCCCGACGTGGCAAGACGGTCTGGGCGGAGTGCGCCCTGGGCGCGCCGGAGCTCTTCTCGACAGGGCTGGACCTGGAAGGTATTCCCGGGGTCGTATGAACACCATCTCGCCCGGCCCTCGATCAGGTCGGCGAACTGGTCGTCACCCGCCCCATGCCGTCCATGCCGCTGCACTTCTGGAACGACCCCGACGGCAGCCGCTACCACGACGCCTACTTCCGCGCCTACCCCGGTGTGTGGCGGCACGGCGACTGGATCACGCTCACCTCGCACGGCTCGGTGATCGTCCACGGCCGCTCCGACGCCACCTCAACCGCAACGGCGTGCGCCTGGGCAGCGCCGACATCCCCACCACACCCACCGGCCGCAGGCTGTGATGAAGAGCCCGGGGTGCCGGTGATCGTGCCCTTGTTCAGCGGTCTGACGATGCCGCTGGAGCGGCGACACCCCCTGGGCCGTGCGTTCACCTGCGTCCGACAGGGGGACGGGACATACCGACTCCAGGGCCCCAAAATTCGCACTTCTAGACCAAAAGGCCTAATAATGATAAAAACCTCATGTGTGAGGCTTTTACCCTACGAAGGAGCTCGTCCATGCCTGCAGTTCTGATCCACGGCGTCCCCGACACCCACCGTGTGTGGGACGGCGTGCGCCGGCACCTGATCCGGAGCGACGTCGAGGCTTGGGATCTGCCCGGCTTCGGCACGCCCCGGCCGCGCGGCTTCGGCTCCAGCAAAGAGGAGTGCGTCGATTGGCTCGTCGAACGGCTGGAGCGGGTGGGCGAGCCGGTGGACCTGGTCGGTCATGACTGGGGCTGCATCCTCACCGCGCGCGTCGCTTCGATACGGCCGGACCTGGTTCGTACGTGGGCCGGCAGTAGCGCTCCGGTCAGTACTCAGTACGACTGGCATCCGCTGGCCAAGATCTGGCAGGACCCGGTCGAGGGCGACCGGTTCATGGACGAGCTTGACCCGGCGTCCTTCGCCAAGGATCTGATGGAGAACTTCGATCTCCCGGCTGAGGTGGCCGAGGAGATGGTCCGGCGCGTAGACGGGACCATGAGGGACAGCATCCTCAAGCTGTACCGCTCCGCCGAGACGGTGGGCGCGGAGTGGGAACCGGAACTGACGAATGTGTCCGCGCCGTCCCTGGTCCTGTGGGGGACGCTCGACCCCGCCTGTCCGATCGCGTTCGCCGATGAACTCGGTCAAGCTGTGCGAGCGTCCCAGGTCGTCGAACTCGACTGCAGCCACTGGACGTTGATCCAGAAGCCGGCCGAGGTCGCCGCAGCCCTTGAGGCGCACTGGAATGCCTGAGGAGCTGTTGTCTTTCCGGCGAGCGCGTTTTCTCCGAGGGGGCATGGGCTCGGTGATTCCGTGGGAGTGGTGGCCTGTCGTGCCGTCGATCCCCGGGGATGTCGCGGATGTCGTTGGCCGTCGGACTGCCGGATCAGCACGAACTCGCCGCACGCCGTCGAGTCGCGGGCGTGACGGCAGGAGATGTAGCTCCTGCGAGCGTTCTCCTGCCGTCCGACACCGGTCCCTGTAGTACCCACCTCTCTGTTCAGGCCTCCTTGACAGGCCCTTCCGATATGACTCGAGGCAGCAGGAGTAAAGACCAATGAAGTCGTTGAGAACCGAAATTCAGGGGCTGCATGTGCAACTTGTCGTCCCGCATGAGATTTCCGCGCCTGTGAGCATGAGGCTGCGGTACGAGCCTAGTGATCCCTATGTCGTCCGTGCCGCATTCACTGCTGTCGACAGCGACGAGACGGTGGAATGGATCATCGGACGAGATCTTCTGATCGACGGGCTGGAAGGCCCCGTCGGCGAGGGGGACATAAGCATATGGCCCGCCGACGGTCCTGACCGCTCCGACTCGTACATCCTTCTCAACCCGCCAGCTGGTACGGCCTTGCTCAAAGCCCGGACGCACGAAATCAAGACGTTCCTGCAGGGAACCGAGGACCTGGTGCCCAGGGGAGCCGAGCCAGGGCACATCGACTTGGACACTTCGCTGGCGCACTTCCTCGCCGAAGGATGAAGTCGGCCCAGCTGCCACTCATCAAGAGGCCGGGGCGCTCGATGTCCCCGCCTCACCGATTCCTGATAGCGCGCCCACCCTGAGGTGAATTCATGCTTTCCCTTATGGCCGTTGCCGATCAGAATGCGTCCTCATCGATTTCTGGTGCGGGCTTCCTTTCGATCTGCGCATTGCTCTTCACCATCGCATCGTTCTGGTGGCTCAACGCCAGACAAGGACGCCTGGAGTCATGGGAGCCTCATTCCTTTGCAGCGATTGTCCACGGCTCCGTGGTTCGCCTGCGGCTTCCGCTCGTCCTTCACAACACCGGCGCCAAGCCGATAGTCGTGCAGGACCTCAGGCTGACCTTCCCTGATGAGTCCGCCTCTCATCTGCCGCTTCTGTGGGCGTCTTCGCCGTCCCGTCTCCAACCCGGGCCGGACGAGGAACCGGAATTGCCGGCCGGATTCGTTGTGGCCGGCAGACAAGCGCGACGAGTTTTCATCGAGTTCGAGGCACCGTTTTCTGGTTTGGTTCCGGCGGCCCGTGACTACAAGGTCCGAATCCAAGTGAGGGTTGGCCACCGCAAGGGGTGGCGCTCACTTCTGACGTACACCTTGAGGACCACCAACATCATTCATCCCGACCGGTACACCGTCTGCAACAACGCCCCTCTCGAACTGACGCAGGAAGACTGCAAAAAGGCAGACGCTGCGCTCCTGGAGCTGTTGGAGGGGCACGAGAAGGGCGCTTCCGCCAAGAGTGAGACCAAGCGGCGAGACTCTTGGAACGAGGGCAACGCCGACACGGACCTGTAGGTCGTGCGGATGGTGCTGAGCTCGGCCAAAGCGCACCGTGTCGGCGAGTCGGCGCTTCCACATCGCCCGCGAGCACGCGCGCACCTACCCTGCCTTCGACCAGCAGAACTTCGACCTCACCGCTTGATCACGAGCCTGCTTGCGGACAGACTGCGGCCCATGAAGTTCACGGGCGTGCCCGCCTGCGCGCAGGCCACCGGGGTCGAGACGGGCCTCTCTTTGCAGCGGCAGGCTCAGCAGTGAGCGTCAGCCTGCCCCACTTCCGCTATCACCCCGACCCCGTCGCCAGCGGGTCCATCGGCGAGAGCGCCGAGGTCTGCGCCTGCTGCAACCGCAGCACGGGGTGGATCTACACGGCGACCTTCTACACGGCCCACGACGTCAGCGGCAGCTTCTGTCCCTGGTGCATCGCCGACGGCACCGCCGCTGAACGGTTCGAAGGTGAATTCACCGACCCATACGGCCTCGACGGCATCAGTCAGGAGACCCTGGTGCAGGTCACCCGCCGCACCCCCGGCTTGCACGCCTGGCAGGATCCGCACTGGCTTGTCCACTGCAACGACGCCGCCGCCTTCATCGGCGAAGTCGGATACACCGAACTGGCGGCCCACCCCGAGGCACTCGACCAGCTTCGACTCGACCTTCGGATGGGCGGTTGGAACGACGCGACCCAGCTCGAGCACTTCCTGACCCACCTCGGGCAGGGGGCAAGCGCCATGCTCTTCCGCTGCACAGTCTGCGGCACCCATCTCGCCTACGCTGACGCTTCATGACGGCCCAGCTCAGCACACGCGTTCCCTTCCAAGGATCCGCAGCCAACGCCGATCACACGGCGCTCGTCGCCCTGTCGGAAACCCCGGGCGGGCCCATGCGTGCATATGAGCTCAGCGATGAGCTGGGCTGGGCTGGGAGAGAGCCGCCTCCACCACCAGCTCACCCGCCTGTGCAAGCGCGGCCTGGTGGAGCGCCAGAGCGGACCGTCACGCGCCATGTATGCGGCGCTCACGCCAGAAGGACGCACAGCCTTGGAAGAAGCAGCCCCCAAAGCCATGCCCAGGTAGTGCGGCGCCTGTTCGTCGACCCTCTCACAGCAGAGCAGATCGACCATCTCGCCGAGATCTCCAGCGTCTTCCTTGACCATCTGCACTGGCTGGTGCGGCCAGTCCGACAGCGGCTGACCACTCGTCAGGTGCGGCAGGCAATGGCCCGCTTGCCCCAGACCGTCGAGGCTGCCGAAGACGTCGTCGCCTTCGATGTGGGAGACCCGCAGGTCGTGACCGTGGCGTGCGATCAGTTCGCGCGTCGCGGCGGCCAGCCCGGCGGGGTGGAGTCCTCCGGCGTTGACGACGAGCCTGATCCGGTTGGCGACGAGGTGCTCGCGCGCCGCGTCGAGGTGCTGCAGGAAGGTGATCGCAAAGCCCTTCGTGCTGTCCTTGGCGCGCGCCTTGCCGAGGACCAGCATCGTGACCTCGGCGAGGTATTCACCCGTGAGGACGTCGATGCCGCCCGCTCGGGCCATGTCGGCCATGGCCGAGGCGCGGTCGCCGTAGAAGCCGGAGCAGTTCCCGACGCGGAGGGGGCGTCGGCCCCGTTCTGATGCTGACGTCATGCCAAATCTTCCGGTGTAGAGGAGCGAAGACCGCCGGCGTTCTCTCCTTCGGCCCTGCTGACCCGTACCGTCCCTTCGAACCCCACTTCGCCGGAGGGGTGTTCCTCGGCGAGCTCAAGGGTCATGCTGTCGCCCTCGATGTGGGTCACCCGCGCGGCGGAGGCCAGGTTGGCGGGCGCACAGACGGGCTTACGCAGGCGGTAGGCAACCTTCGTCACGTGCCACTTGGGGCCGAGAGCCTCGGTGACACAAGGCAAGCGCCGCTCGCAGGTGGGAGTGCGCCACGAGACCGCCGTGGCCCTCCTCGCGCGCGTAGGGCTCGTCGAAGTGGATGCGGTGGGGGTTCCAGGTGACCGCGCTGTAGCGGAACAGCTGAAAGGTCGTGACCGTGTGCTTGAGCCGTGGGAGTGTGTCCCCGACCTGATAATTGATGGACACTACAACTCCTGCAAACTCAAGAAGGCGGTCGCCGTTCTCGGCGCCCGGTACGGGCTCAACCACGCCTGATCCCCCGCGCGGCCCGGCTGTCGCCCTCCGGTGATGTCCAGTCGGGGCGGCAACCGCCGGCGCCCGACTCAAGGGACTCACCAGCAGGCAAGTGGTGTCGTCGGCACGCATTCCTGTCGGCCGAGCGCGGGCGAGAAGTGTGTCGGCCATGTCGTCCAGCGGGCCGGTGGCCTTGCAGAGCGCTGTCGCGAAGGGATCGTCCTGCTCGGCGACTTCGCCTGGTGCATGGCCCCTGTACTCCGGGCAGGGTTTGGCATAGGCATCGCGGGCACCGAACTGCTGGCCCGGCTGCTCGCCGAACACGACCACCTGCCCGCCGCCCTCGGCGTGCGGGAGCAACGGCTGCGCCCGTTCGTCACCCGCCATCAGGGGGAGGCCCTGCGCATGCGGCACTTCTTCATGCCCGCCCACCGCTTCGGGTACGCCACCCGCCGCACCCTCATCCGCGCGGCCGACACCCCTGTCGGCTCCGCGCTCACCAAGACCCTTGTGAACTGACCGTCCACACAAAACCGTGGGCGCCGGTGCTCCCTCAAGCACCGGCGCCCACTCACCCCTGCCCGAGTGGTCTGGATGAACTTTCTGTTCAGTCGTCAGGGGACGAGGATGAGGCGGATCGGGTCGCCGATCTTGTTCTCCAGCCGGTTGACCGCGTCGGCGGCCTCGGCGAGCGGGAGGTGGTCGGTGATGGAGGGGGCCAGGTCGAGACGGCCGACCTCGGCGAGGCGGACCAGCTCGGTGACGGACTCGGGGCTGCCGCCGTAGTGGCCGCGCACCTGCTTGCCCAGGTAGTTGAAGGTCAGGCCCTCGGTGATGGTGAGGGGCCTGGGGCTGATGCCGACCAGGATGAGGACTCCGCCCAGGCCGAGTGCGGCGGCGGCCTGCTCGCGGACGGCCGGCACGCCGGCGCAGTCGAAGGCGAAGTCGAGGCCTCGTCCGGCGGTGGCCGCGCGGATCTGGTCGGCGAAGTCGTCGGCGGCCGGGTCCAGGGCGAAGTCCGCGCCGAAGGCCAGGGCGCGTTCGCGGGCGCTGGGCAGCGGGTCGACGGCGATGATCGGCGCGGCGCCGGCCAGGCGGGCGAGGCGTACGTTGTGCGCGCCGACTCCGCCCACGCCCCAGACGCCGACGGACTGGGCGGGGCGCACCCCGGCGGTGGTGACGACGGCGGCGTAGGGGGTGGAGACCGCGTCGGGGATGATCGCGGCCTGGTCGAAGGGCAGGTTGTCGGGGATGGGGATGAGGGTGTCCTCGCGGGCGACGGTGTACTGGGCCCAGCCGCCGTCGTAGTCGATGCCGGCGGTGCGCATCTGAGTGCAGGGTCGGCTGCGCACGCAGCCGGCGCACTGGCCGCAGGTCTTGCCGGCCTCCAGGGTGACGCGAGTACCGACGGTCAGGCCGCGCTTGAGGTCGGGGCCGAGGGTGTGGATCACACCGGAGACCTCGTGGCCGACGGTGACCGTGTCGGAGGTGGCGAACAGCGGGACGAGGGAGCCGTCGATGAGGTGGACATCCGAGAGGCAGACGCCTGCGGCCTTGACCTCGATGAGGACCTCGCCGGGGCCGGGCACGGGGACGGGGACCTCCTCCACGGCGAACTTCTTGCTGTCCAGGTGGAAGCGTCCGGCGAGCATGGTGTCCATGGTGCTCTGCTTTCTGTGAGCGGCACTCCGGCGGTTCGGGCCGACGGGTGCCGTGCGGTGTCTCGCGGGTGAGGGGTGGCCGGGAGGGGTGCGGGCGTCAGGAGCACCGCACGCCTCCCGGTGTCTGAGGGTCAGGCGAAGACGTCCTGCTGGTAGCGCTCGTCCGCTTCCAGCTGGGCGAGCCACTGCTGGGCGGCCTCGTCGTCGCTGCCGGTGTGCTTTCGGTAGATGGCGGCGAGCGCCTCGCGCACGGCGGGTGCCATGCGGCGGCCGTCACCGCAGACGTAGACGTACGCGCCGTCCTGGATGGCCTGCCACACGGTGTCGGCGGCACCCACAATGGCGTCCTGGACGAACCGGGCCGGGTGTCCGGTCACCGCGGAGAAGGCGGTGTGCACCTGGGCGATCCCGGCCTGCTCCCAGTCCTGCATCTCCTGCCGGTAGAAGTAGTCGTGCTCCGGGTGGCGGCAGCCGACGAAGACCTGGGACAGGCCCACCTGGGTGCCGTGCGCGTGCTGGTGGGCACGCTCCTCCAGGAAGCCGCGCAGCGGCGCGATGCCGGTGCCGGGGCCGATGAGGAGCAGCGGCGTGGCGGGGTCGGCCGGCGGGGCGAACGTCGGGGAGGGCACGCGCACGTAGCCGTAGAAGACGTCACCGGACTCGAGGCCTGCGATGTAGGAGGAGCAGGTGCCGCGGTACCGGCCGTCGCCGGACAGGGCCGGGCCTTCCAGCAGACCGACGGTCAGCCGGACGTGGCGCGGGTTGGCCAGCGGGGAGGAGGAGATGGAGTAGAACCGCGGGCGGATCGGGCCCATCATCTCCAGGAAGACCGCCAGCGGCAGTTCGACCGCCGGGAAGCGCTCCAGCAGGTTGAGTACGGAGACCCGCTTGCCCAGGATCTCCTTCTGGTAGCGCTCCTCGGCTTCGGCGGTGTCGGCCGTGTAGGCCTGCAGCTGCGGCCGGGTCCACGGGCACTGGGTGTGCTCGGCCAGCTCCTGTATCTGAGATCGGGTGGCCACGTCCTGCAGCTCGACGAACTCGGTGAACAGCAGGCCTGTGGTGACGGGGGTGCCCACCGGGAGGTGGGTCCGGCCACCGCCGGGCTGGTCGAGCCGGAGCACCTGGTCGCGGTCGACGCCGAGCCGCGCGAGGGCGCGGTTGACCAGCACGGGCTCGTTCTTGGCGAAGACGGCCAGGTGGTTGCCGGTGTCATAGGTGACACCGTCGGGGAGTTCGATGGTGATGGACTTCGCGGCCGGGCGCGGCGGCTCGATGCTGAAGTCCCACAGCCCGGTCGCGTCGCTGACCAGCTCCTCGTTGGCGACCACGGTGAGGGGGTAGGCCTGCTCCGAGACGATCGCGGGACGCACCTCCGCCTCGGTCAGCAGCTGCACCTCGAAGCGCGGCCCGGTGGTTTCGGAGGTGTCGGCGGCGTACTCCTCGGCCAGGGTGGTCCACAGGGTGTCCATCCAGCGGGTGGCCATGCCGTCGAAGTCACCGGCGGCGTCCGCGATACCGCGCTCGATGACGCGGGTGGCGCCGGCGGCCAGCAGGCCTGCCTCGATCCGCTTGGGGAAGCCCTGGTAGGTGGCCACCCACTGCGTGTTGCCGGCACCCAGCAGCGCGAACCGCACGTTGGACAGCGAGCCCTCCGGGAGTCCGGCGGCGAGCAGGTCGTCGAAGCGCTGCGCGTTGTCCGGGGCCTTGCCGTTGTAGCTGGAGGCCACGACGACGAGCAGGCCCTCGGTGGGCAGGTTGTCACCCAACTCGTCCAGGCCGACCAGGGTGGTGCCGAATCCGGAGCGCTCACCGCGGTCGGCGATGGTGCGCGCCAGGTCCTCGCACGAGCCCAGGCTGGAGCCGTAGGCGACGGTCAGGTTCACCCCGACACCGCTGACCGCGGCCTGCGCCTGCGTGTCGTCGGTCTGCAGGTCCGCGGCGCCGAACACGGTCCGCTCGTGCTCCTGACGAGCCCGCACGTTCAGTTCGAAGCCGCCGGGCTTGCGCGTCAGCGCCTCCTTGACGTCCATCTTGTAGTCGTCGGTGTCGGCGAACTTGAACTTCTGCAGAACCAGCGCGAGGGCCAGACGCGCCTCGGTGAGTGCGAACTGCCGGCCGATGCAGGCACGCACACCGTTGCCGAACGGCTTGTAGGCGTGCGGGTGGTGGTTGACCCGGTTCTCCGGCAGCCACCGGTTGATGTCGAACTCCTCCGGCCGCTCCCACGCCTTGGGGTGGGTGTGCAGCGGACCCTCGAGGATGTTGACCCGCGCTCCCTTCTTCAGCCCGTAGCAGCCACCGATGACGGTGTCCTCCAGCGGGGACTTGCCGATCATCGGGATGGGAGCCCACAGGCGCAGGGTCTCCTCCAGGATCCGCGGGATCACGTCCATCTGCATGATCGTGTCGTAGTCCGGGACCGTGTCACCCGGCAGCAGTCGGTCCACCTCGGCGTAGGCCTGGGCCAGGATGTGCGGGTTGCGCATCAGCGAGTACGTGGCGAACGACAGCAGACCACTGGTGGTCTCGTGACCGGCGATCAGGAACGTCACCACCTGGTCACGGACGTTGTCGTCGTCCAGCCCCTTGCCGGTCTCCGGGTCCGTGGCCTCCAGCATCAGGCCCAGCAGGTCGTCCTCACCTGTGCCCTTCCCCTCACGGCGCTCCTTGATCACATTCTCGACCAGGTCCCGCATCAGCCGGATGTTCTCGCGGTACTTCTTGTCATCGGCCTTGCGCATCTTGGTCATCACCGGCAGCTCCTGCGAGCGCCGCAGCGACTCAACCAGCGCCTGCAGCAGCGCGTTGAGGAAGGGGTGCAGATCCTCCTTGGCGAAGGAGTCGAACCGGTAACCGAAACCCGACAGGGCGATGGTGTCCAGGGTCAGCCGGGTGTAGTCGTCGGTGATGTTGACGGGCTGGCCCTCCTTACGCTCCCACTTGCCCACCAGGTTCTGGGCGATCTCCAGCATCTGCCCGAAGTAGCCCTTCATCGCCCGCTGGCTGAAGACCGGGAGGAGGACTCGGTGCGCCATGCCCCATTCCTCTTCGTGCTGGTGGGCCGTGAACAGGCCGGCTCCCGCGTAGTCCCGGACATGGGCCAGCGGCGTCTTGTCGATCTGCTTGAAGAACCGCGTCTCGTCGCAGACCTCGGCCACCAGGTCCGGGTCCCAGACGAAGACCTGCTCGATGCCGGCGATCTCCATGCCGTAGAGCCCCTCGGGGAACTGCTTGGACAGCTTGCCGAAGTACTCCACCGGGTTGGTGCTGGGGATCTGCGGCGTGTGGCCGAAGAGCGGGACGCCCCGCGGAGACCGGATGGGCCGCAGGTCGGTCTCGGGCTGTGTGGTCATGGCTGGCTCCTCCAAGGGGAAAGGCGGGCAGGGCGCCATTCGGTGTGACGGGGCGCCGGTACGGCAGCGCCCCGTTTCCATACGCTGTATGCCTTCAGTAGTACCATACGACGTATGGAAACTCAATCGGCAGACCTGGGGTCGAGAAACAGGAACGTTTCGGCCCATCAGGGACGGCGTCGCTCACGCAGCGGGGTCGCATCAGGATCAGGCGCTGCCGAACGCTCTCCCGGCTGGAGGAGGCGAGGGGAGACCGGTCGCCGCCAGCCGGCGGCTCGACCGGGCCACCGGTGGGTGCGCCCCGGGGAGGACACCCACGATCCGCGACGGCGGCCGCGGCTACATCCCGGTGAGCAGCCAATCCCCCTGCCCGCCAGTACGCATCGCGGAGGTCGGGTCTGCACCCATGCGCGTCGGCGACTGACGGCAGCGCCGGAGAAGCAGGCGCGTGTGCCGCCTCGCGGCGGCGCCCGTACGTCTCCATGCCGCGCTCGATCAGGCCGGTATCAGTCCGCGAGAGCGGGCAAGGCGGGTTCGCCAGGGTCTCCTCGGCAGGGCATATCTGCGATCCGCCGCCGCGGGCGAGCACACCGGGAGTGGGAGCGGTCGACACGCCTCGCCCGGTCCTACGCCCGCACACGTCAGGCGGCAGTGCGCTGAAGCCGCCGCTCGAGCGCCTTGCTGCACCCCTCGAGCGCAGCTTCCCGCCTGAGCCTTTTCCTGGCCGAGGCATGCCTTGACGACCTCGTCGGCCATCAAGGCCACCAGTTCGGGACTGCCCGTCGCCAGTTACGCCGCCCACCAGCACACAGCCCGCTTCCGCGAAACCGGAGGAACGAGGGGCTGAAAACGATGCCACCGTCCTCCGCAGTGCCGCGGGCGCTGGTACCGTACAGCGTATGGCGACTGAACGGAAGCCCCCTCGGGGCACAAGAAAGAGAGACGTACCGCTCACCAAGGACGGCATCTGCGCCATGGCGTTGCAGCTCATCGACGCCGACGGGGTCGAGGCGCTCACCATGCGCAAACTCGCGACCGCGCTCGATGCGAACCCGATGTCGCTGTACCACCACGTGCCGAACAAGGACGCCGTGCTGCGCGGCGTGGCCCACCGGGTCGGTTCGCAGTTCAGCGCGGGGCAGCGGGAGGACGTCCCCTGGCAGGACCAGCTGCGTGAACTGGCCCGGGACTTCCGCGAACTGTCGCACCGTCATCCGAAACTGATGGGGTATTCCTTCACGCGCCCCGACTACGTGCAGCCGGAGGACCCCTTCTGGCAGGCACTGATCGACATCCTGGCCGCCGCGAAACTGCCCGACGAGGAGATTCCGCGCGTCGCCGCGACCCTGGTCGGTGTGTTCACGGGTCTGCTGCTCGGCGAACTGAACGGGGCACTGCAGCGGTGGGCCACCCTGCCACCGGCACCGTCGGGCCCCGACGGGGAAGACGCGCCCCCGCCCTCCAAGGACGTGATCGACACCATGTTCAACTCCGCGCTGGACGCTGCGGTCTCCGGAGTGGAGAACCATGTCGCACGAGTCCGCGAGGGGGCGTGACGGAAAGGGAACGGTTCCGTGGAGGGGCGGTGCGCGGTCCGGCGGCGCCCCCGCCGGGCCGACCTGACGCCGCCGCGCGTGCTTGTCTCTCGTCGGCGGCGGCCGGGCTCGCGTCCGGCCGCCGCCCTGTCCTGTGTCACCGATGACACCCACTCAGAGAACCGGCTCCGGCCTGGCCAAGCACCGGATCACCACACATGGCGCCTGAACGGTGCCGCTGACTGCCCCTCGGTGTCAGCGATACCGAGGCCGGCCCCCCCCCGTTGGCGAACCCGAGGGCGGGCACCTTGTTATGCAGTCCAGTGCGCCTCAAGGGCTGCGGCGACCTCGGCCGGCTTCTCGCTCCGGATCAGGTGCCGACGCACGCCGCCCCACACACGGTGGGTGTCGTGGACGCCGTGGATCAGAACTACAGGCACGGCTGAACCCCCTTAGCACTGAACAAAAACAGCACGTCTGGGCTTTTGGCCCTCACTGAACTTCCGGATCGAGACCGGCCGCCATGCCCGAGACAGGATTCCCCGGGGACTCTCCTTCACAGTGTGCGGCCGGTGGTCGGAGTTGACGGGGGATGCGTCCGGAGGCGCACCCGGAGTTCTGCGGGGGCTGGCCCTCGCGCCCACCGGCGTGATCGGCTGTGAGCCGGCTTTCCAGGCCGCTGATGATCGTGTCCAGCACCAGGCGGAACATCCGGTCCTCGCCAAAGCCCTCGTTCGTCGGGCCGTCCTCGCCGGAGGCGGGTGTGGCGGGCTGGAGGTTCGACCACCGGTGCAGCGCGCCGTTGAGCTCGGCGATCATCACGCCGATGACGACGGCGCACACGAGCGCGGCGAGCTGCGGGATCTCCGACTGCGGCACCCCTGCGGCGGCCAGTACGGCGGTCAGCGCGACCCAGAAGGGATCTTCGGGCTGGATGAAGTCCGGCTGACTGAACGAGTAGGCCATGAGGTTGGGGTGGCGGTGTGCCAGCGTCCGGAAATCCGTGGCAAGCAGGCGCACGCGCTCCTGCCAGGGAGCGTCCTCGAGTGTCACGGTGCGGAACCGGGCGCCGACCATTCTCGCCACGCCACCCAGCAATGCTTCCTTGTTCGGCACGTGGTGGTACAGCGACATCGGGTTCGCGTCCAGCGCGGCGGCGAGTTTGCGCATCGTGAGTGCCTCGACCCCGTCCGCGTCGATGAGCCGCAGGGCGGAGGTGCAGATCCCTGCCTCGGTCAGAGGCACATCCCTCTTCCGAGTACCTCTAGGGGTACGCTTCGCTCTTTCCATACGATGTATACTAACAAGCCGTACGGCGTATGGAAATCTGCCCGAGTGAGGCCACGCGTTCCGGCGGCCGGGCGAGGGGGACTCGCCGCCCGTGGCGGCAAATAGAGCGGACCATCGGGTGCGACCGTCGGCGTTGCGGGCGGGAGGGCTGACGCAGACGTTCGTCCACTGATACTTTCCGCCGGACGCGGTTCAGGCGCTGCTGTCCAAGCATCTGGTCGTGGACGAGTACGAGGGCGCTGCCTGAGTGGGGCTCATTCCCTTGGCCATGGCGGACTACGTACGGCATCCGAACGGGCTGGAGCGTGCTGGTCTTCACGTTCCGATCTCGAACGTGTAGTGCGAGGGAACGAACAATTCCGAGAGCGCCGTCGCATGGTCGGGTCACGACAGGGTGGTGATGTCGGCCCAGTGGACGGCGTGGCCTGCCTCCTGCCAGTCGCCGTGTGCGTCGGCGAGGCAATCGATGATCAGCAGCCCGCGGCCGTGTTCGTCGGCGTCGAGGCCGGCCGTCCAGTCGACCTCGGTCGGCGGCAGGGCCTCCGTCGGCCACCTCCACGTGCACATGGCCGTCGGCCGGGTTGCCGTCCAGTCCGAAGCTCAGCGGTGGTTGGGCATGCAGTACGGAGTTGTGAAGCGTTGCGCCCTGAGGCCGGCCTGTGGTCGGGCGGGCGCAGGCTGCCGCGCACGAGGAGGCGCCCATCACATCCCGAAAAGACCTTCTCCACGCGGCCGACGGCGTAACCGTCAGGTCGGCTACAGATCGATCGCCCGGCCCAGCCGCAGCACCGGATCCCGTGCGCGCTCTACGGGCACATCCTGCCCTACGCCACCTCGCGCTCAGTTCTACTGCTGGTTCGCTCGCCTGGATGGTGTGCGTGGTCCGCGGTCTCGTACGGCCCCAGGAATCGCAGCATCCGGCAGTGGCCAGGCCCTGGACGCTGCCGTGCGGCTCGCTCGCACTCCGGACGACGACCCTGCGCATGACTCGGCCGGCCGAGCTGCGGCAACGGCAACGGCAACGGCAACGGCAACGGCAACAACCTGGCGCACGGCGCCGCCGGTACGCGTTCACCCCCGGCCGGCTGTGCCTCCGCGTCACTGGGCGTCGGCCGCCCGTACTGACGGGCGCTCAACCGGGTCTTCGGCAACTGCACCCGTCCCCCCGATCTCGCCGATCTCGTCCATGCCCGTTACCGTCCGGCGGGCACCTCGGCGGAGTTGCGCGGCGTTCTGGCACGAACGAGAAGGTCGACGCAGACTTCGAGGGGCTCGGTACCTGTCACCGCAAGGGTGAGTCGGCGGTGGGCGTCAGCACGGACTCGGCGACGCCGACGATCTGGCTGATGTCGAAGCCCTCCATGTCCGCCCGGAATTCGGGGCTGGACAGGTACGCCTCCAGCCGCTCCTGAACGTCGTCGGCGTCCCGGTAAGAAACGAGGGCGTACAGCTGGGGCTCCTCACTCCCGGGGGCCGCAGGCACCGTCCAAACGCCGTGTGTGGTGATCCTGTGCTTGGCCATACCGGGAATGTGCTGGGACCAGATGTTCTCGTAGGCGACGAGCGCCTCAGGGCTGCGCAGGGTGTAGACACGAAGCTGGTACTGGGACATGAACTCTCTTCCTTCTTTTTCGCGGCCGGGGCAAAGAGCCCCATCCGCACGGCGGTGGGAGGCTTCTCTCAGCCTTTTGCAAACAGGTTCGCCACTTCTCGGTCCCAGTCGATGTGTCCGGACTCGGTACCCCGCGGCACAAGCGCCTCCGCGCTCTCCAGGAAGGTCTTGACGTCCTGCACGGGAACCTCGAGCAAGGCGGTGCCCGCGGGAGCCCCGAGGACGATGTACATCGCTTTGTCACCACGGCCGACGGCCGGCCAGACCCGGATGTCCCCACAGCCTGCGGAACCCCTTAGGCCATCGGCCAGAAGATCACGCCCCAGGACCCACTCGGTCGGCTCGTCGGTGTGGGTGAAAAAGGTGGCACGGACGACATAGGGGTCAGTGGGCTCGTACCGCAGGCTCATACACATGGACAGCGAGTAGGTGCGCGAGACGACAAGCTGCACGGCCACCTCCTGCATGACGGTCTTCAAAGACTCCATCGACTTTCACTCCTGCCTGGGCGGTGGTCAGCAACCGCTGATCTCATCCCGGCCGTCGTGGTGCCAGCCGCGGATCTCGTCCCAGGAGTAGCCCAGTTCGAGCAGATAGCCGACACCGTGGTCCCAGCGGTAGTCGCCGGCGTCGACGCTGACGGCCGGGCGTTGGCCGTGCACGGATGCGGAAGTCGCGGCCGAAGCGGTACCCCCGGCACCGAGCGCGGCGACACCCGCGACCGCCACGCAGAAGGCGGTGACGGCAACGCGCCTCGTGAGCCTCTTCATGGTCTTTCCTTCCTGATGGGTGCGGTCCGCACCATCGGCTGCATGCAGGCGATGTGCGGCATCTGGCGCGGCCTGGGCAAACCCTTCCATACGGCGTATGGAAGTACTCTCCCAGAATTACCATACGACGTATGGAACTGTCGAGGCGGTGAAACCGGCCCGCACAGTCGGCAGCGGCATGAACAGCTCGACGTCCTCACCCAGACAGCGTCGGCCGCCTGGACGAAGTCCGCGTGGCCTTCGAGAAGATGCTCACCCGCATCGACCATCTCGGGCTCTGCACCGAAGAGATCAGCCGCACCGGCCAGCAACTGGGCATGTTGTGCCCGTGCGTTCACCCACCCATCCCTCATCGGCGTGGCCTTCGGGCTCGACAACGCCCTGGGTTGAGCCGTCACCCCAGCCGGACGAGCTGCCCCGGATTTCCGTCTCCGGAGCCGTGGCATGCGGTCACCCGGGTCCGGCCCCATGCTGGAAACGAGGGGGTGAGACAACGGAGGGAGTGGTGGGGATGCAGACCGTTGTGGATCTCACGCGCTGCCAGGGCTATGCGCAGTGCGTCTTCCTCGCGCCGGAGGTGTTCCAGCTGCACGGGGAGGAGGGCTTGCTGTACGCCACAGCCGTCCCCGACGACCAGGTCGAGCGCGTGCGCCAGGCCGCGGCGGCGTGCCCGGTGCAGGCGATCCTCCTCGGTGAGGAGGTGAGCGCCGGTGCCCGGTGACCTCAAGGACGGACGTATCGTCATCGTCGGCGCGTCGCTGGCGGGGCTCAGGGCCGCGGAGGCGCTGCGTGAGGAGGGCTTCACCGGCTCACTGACCGTGGTCGGGGACGAGCCCCACCCGCCCTACGACCGGCCGCCGCTGTCCAAGCAGGTGCTGCTCGGCCAGGCGACGGCGGACAGCACCGGGCTGCCGATGCGCCAGGACCCGAACGCCGATTGGCGGCTGGGCGTGCGCGCCACCGGCGTGGACCTGCTCGCGAAACAGGTGCTGCTGGAGGACGGCGAGTCACTGCCGTACGACCGGCTGCTCATCGCCACCGGGACCCGCGCGCGGCCCTGGCCCAACCCGGCGGAAGCCGCCCTGGACGGGGTGTTCGCCCTGCGCACCCGCGAGGACGCCGGAGGACTGGCGCAGCGGCTGACCGCCGGTCCGGAGCGCGTGCTGGTGATCGGCGGCGGCTTCACGGGCTCGGAGATCGCCTCGGCCTGCCGAGAACGGGGACTGGAGGTCACGGTCGCCGAACGCGGCCCCGCTCCCCTGGTGGGCGCGCTCGGCGGCACCCTGTCGAAGCTCGCGGCCGCCATGCAGCGCAACCACGGCGTGGACCTGCGCACCGGGGTGACGGTCACCGCCCTGAACGGCAACGGAAGCTTCACCGGTGCGGAGCTGTCCGACGGCAGCCGCGTCGACGCCGACGTCTGCGTCGTGGCGCTGGGCGCGGTACGCAACGTCGAATGGCTGGCGGAGTCCGGGCTGGCGGCGGGCCCGCGCGGGATCGCCTGCGACGCCGGATGCCGAGCCTTCAACATGTACGGAATCGTCACCGACGACGTCTTCGTGGCCGGCGACGTCTCCCGCTTCCCCCACCCGCTGTTCGGCTACCAGATGCTCTCCCTGGAACACTGGGGAAACGCGGTCGAGCAGGCCGAGGTGGCGGCACACAACATGGTCAACCCGGGGCCTCTGCAGCGCCCGCACCTGGCCGTCCCGTCGTTCTGGTCGACCCAGTTCGGGCTCAACATCAAATCGGTGGGCGTGCCCACCTACTCCGACCACGTGGTCATCGCCCAGGGCTCCCTGGAGGCGCGCCGGCTGGCCATGGTCTACGGCTACCAGGGACGGGTCACCGCCGCCGTCACCGTCGACATGGCCAAGGCGCTCGACTACTACCGGCACCTGATCGAGACGGCCGCTCCGTTCCCGCCTCCGCCCGGCGCCCAGGACCGTGCGGTCGCGGCCGACCTCGCGATTCCGTCCGACGTGCCGGATCCGAAGGGGCTGTCGCACGGCCCCACCGTGGCGCTCACCGGATACCTGCCGGATCGCCGGCTGACGCTGGTGCAGCCCGGCTGACCCACGTCCCCGCCCGACCACGAGGAGCCACCATGGCCTCCGACACCCTGCTGGCCCGGATCACCGACTACGCCAACCGCCCCGACCCCTACCCGCTGTACGCCGAACTCCGCGAGGCGGGGCCCGTGGTGCGGCAGGCGGACGGCAGCTATCTGATCGGCACCTACCACGAGATCGTCGCGCTGCTGCACGACCCCCGGATGAGCGCCGATCCGCGCTCGCGCACCGCTCCCGCTCCGTACGAGGTGACACGAAAACCGTCGTTCCTTCGGCTCGACGACCCCGAGCACCACCGGCTGCGCAACTCGGCCATGCGGCCGTTCGGCCCGCCGCACAGTCCGGGCCGGGTCGACTCCATGCGCGGCGAGATCGTCCAGCTGACCAAGGAACTGGCGGAAGTGTTCCAGGAGGGCAGGCAGATCGACGTCGTCGACGACTTCGCCTACCCACTGCCCGTGACCGTGATCTGCCGCCTGCTCGGCATCCCGGACAAGGACGAGCAGCTCTTCCAGGACTGGACCGATACCCTCGTCGCGTCCGCCGACATCGGGCCCGAAGGTGACACCGCCGAACGGGACCAGGCGGCCGACCAGGCGCAGCAGGAGATGGGCCAGTACCTGGTCCAACTCGCCGAACAGCGCCGCGGTCGGCCCACCGGCGACATGCTCTCCGACCTCGTCAACGAACCGGACCCGGCCGCACGGCTCAGCGAGGAGGACCTGGCGGCGAACACCATCCTGCTGTTCATCGCCGGACACGAGACCACGGTCAATCTGATCGCCAACGGCGTCCTCACCCTGTTGCGCCGGCCCGACCAACTGGACCGTCTGCGCGAAGACCCCAGCCTGCTGCCGCGAGCGGTGGAGGAACTGCTGCGCTACGAGCCCCCGGTCCACATGCGCGAGCGGGTTCCCCTCGTCGACATCGACGTCGCCGGCACCACGATCCCCGGTGGCACGTCCGTCATCCTGGCGCTGGCCTCGGGCAGCCGCGACCCGATGCGGTTCAGCGAACCCGACCGGTTCGACCCCACCCGCCCGGACAACCAGCACGTCGGCTTCGGCAGCGGTATCCACCTGTGCTTCGGCGCGCCACTCGCCCGTATCGAAGCCGAGGCCGCGCTCGGCGCGCTGCTCCCCCACCTCGGCACGGCACGCCTGGTCCAGGACCCGCCTCCCTACCGGCAGAACGCCATGCTGCGCGGACCCCGCCACCTGCCCATCCAACTCTGAGGCCGAGGGGCGGCGACAACAGGCGAGAGAGGTCAGCCGCCCCGGCCCATTACGCAGGCCGCGGGAGCCGGTGCGCGGCCGGGACCTCTTCACGCTGCGGCGGGAAGGGGCCGCCAGGCGAGGTCCCGGGCCTCATCCGGGGAAAGGCCGAGCATATGCAGGATTGTCTCTGCCATTGCGCCCGCGGCCTGGTCACTGTCGGCCTCGGGCTGGTTGCACCACAGCTCCAGGAGCGCCAGCAGGCCGCCGTTCAGCAGGGTCAGGGCTATCACCGGGTCGGCCACGGTGAACCGGCCTGCGGCCATGCCCTGCTCCACGTCGCGCTTCGCGCGCGGAGCCAGTCCGTCCCCGGCGTATATCCGACCGAGCTGGCTGTGACACAGGATCTGCATGATCTCCGGGTATGACGCGGCCATGCGCGCGCTGAGCCGCACGCCCCCAGCGACGCGCTCGGCTGGATCATCGACGCCGTGCAGGCGTTCGTCGACGGCTTGGGCGTACTCCTCCAGCGCATCGGCCACGGCCGCGTCGAACAGGTCCGGCTTGCCCGCGAAGTGGTTGTAGAAGGAGCCGAGGCCCACGTCCGCGCGTTCCGCGATGGCATGGATGCTGGCGCTGGCGCCACCGGACTCGGCCAGGACCTGCCGCGCGGCGCGGACGAGTGCCTGGCGGGTCTCGGCACGACGGCGTTCGAATCGGTTCCTGCGTGGGGCTGGCATCGGCATGCTCCATGAATAAGAGCAGCAGTTCTGATGTATTCATCATTGCACCATCCGCCTCAACCGTCCACCCTGGCCCACCAATCCCGACTCCGCGGTTGCGTGATGCGACAGCGCACGGTCACATCTGGCAATTTGATCAATTTCGGGGGACTTGACGATAAAGGGATCGTATCTGACTATTTCGTCAGAAGTGGACAAAGCCGTCCATTGGGCCGACGCCGCGCATGCCGAGGCTGTCGCACACCTCAGCACCGATGGGAAGAACCGGATGACGAAGACCGACCACACGCCACTCGCCGAGCCGGTGAGCCCCCGAGAGACACCCGATGCCGCAATAGCGATGCTCGACGCGGAGGGGACCGTGGTGGGGTGGACGCACGCCGCTGAGCAGCTTGTCGGGTACTCGGCCGGGGAAGTGGTGGGCCGGTCCGCCACACACGTGCTGCCGCCCGCCGAGGACGTCCCGAGTGCTTCAGTGTTCGCCGAGCAGGGCCGTGCCCTGGATGGCTGGTCCGGCGCCGTGACGGTCCGCCACCGCGACGGCCACGCCATCAAAATGACGCTGCGGATCTCGCTGCTGTGGGGGCAGGACGCCGGAACCCGGTGGCTGGTGTCCGTGACCGACATAGGCACCCTGTCCTCGGGGACGTCCGACGAAGCCGTGCGGGAGTCGCTCCTGGCCCACGCGCCGGTCGGCATCGCGGTCTATGACCCGCGGCTGCGCTGCACCTGGGTCAACGACGTCATGGAGCGCCACGACGGCACTCCTCGTGAGCGACGGTTCGGGCGCCGCCTGCGGGACTCACTGCCCGCCGTGGAGGCCGAAGCGCTCGAGGTGGTGATGCGGCAGGTGCTGGAGAGCGGCACCACCATGGTCCACGAGTACCGGGCGTGGTCGTCGACGGACCAGCGCCGGGAGCACGCGTTCTCGGCCTCGTTCTTCTGCCTCCAGGACGCGGACGGCACGGCACTGGCCGTGTGCTCGATGAGCGTGGACGTCACGGGCAACCGGCGGGCGCGCGAGCGTCTTGCCATCCTCAGCGAAGCCAGCACGCGCATCGGCAGCACCCTCGAGGTCATGCGGACCGGGCAGGAACTGGCCGACCTCGCCGTGCCCCTGCTGGCCGACCACGCAATCGTCGACCTGATGGAGTCGGTTCCGTTCGGCGTGGATCCCTCGGCGGGGACCGGCACGGCGGCGAACGACCGCCCACCTGTGCTGCGCCGTGCCGGTGTGGCCTCCGTCGACCCGGGCATCCTCAAGTTGCTGATGCGCCAAGAGGTGATCCGCCCCTTCCCGACCTCGCTGTTCGCCACCGTCCTGCGCACGGGCAGGTCTTACCTGGAATCGGTGCTGGACACCTATTCAGGCCCCTGGATTCTTCACGACCCGGCGCGGACGCAGATGGTCCGTGACAGCGGCGTCCACTCTTTGATGGTCGTACCCATCCGTGCGCGGCGCTGTGCGCTGGGACTGGCGGTGTTCTGCCGCTCCGAGGAGCCGACGCCGTTCCAGGAGGACGACCTCCTGCTCGCAGAGGAACTCGTCACCCGGGCCGCGCTCAGCCTGGACAACGCTCTCCAGTACGCTCGCCAACGCACCGCGGCCCTGACGCTCCAACGCGACCTGCTCCCCCACCATGTGGGAGGTGGCGCCGCCCTCGATGTGGCCTCGCGCTACGTGCCGGCTGACATAGACCACGGCGTGGGGGGCGACTGGTTCGACGTGATCAAGCTGTCCGGCGCCAGGGTGGCCCTCGTCGTCGGAGATGTGGTCGGACACGGCATCAACGCCGCGGTGACGATGGGCCGATTGCGCACCGCCGTCCGCACGCTCGCGAACATGGAACTGCCTCCGCACGAACTGCTGGCGCACCTCGATGACACGGTCAAGCGGCTGAGCGAGGAAGACGCCGACGCTCCGGACCAGCTCCCCCCGGCGGTGGGCGCCACGTGTCTGTATGCCGTCTACGACCCGGTCACCCGGCGGTGCACGATGTCGCGGGCCGGGCATCCCCCGCCCGCGATCATCGACCCGCAGGGCCGTGCCACTTTCCCCGACATGCCCGCCGGGGCCCCGCTCGGCCTCGGCCTCGGTCTGGTCCCCTTCGAGTCCGTGGAACTGGAACTGCCCGAGGGCACTCTGCTCGCGCTCTACACCGACGGTCTGGTCGAGTCCCGCGACGACGACATCGACGTGGGCCTCGACCGCTTGGGCGCCGCCCTGGCAGAGTCCGGTTCGGCCCTGGAAGACCTGTGCTCCCAGGTGATCGAGACCTTGCCGACTCAGGCCCCGGCCGACGATGTCACCTTGCTCCTTGCGCGGACTCGCGGACTCGAACCGGCCCAGGTCGCCTCCTGGGAGCTGCCGAACGAGCCGGCCGCCGTCCGCATCGCCCGGCAGGCAGCCGCCCGTCAGCTCAGCGAATGGGGGCTCGATCATCTGGTGACCACCGAGCAGCTGATCGTCAGTGAACTGGTCACCAACGCCATCCGCTACAGCGGCGGGCCGATCCGCCTACGACTCATCCAGCACCAGGTCTTGACCTGCGAAGTCTCCGACAGCAACCCCAGCCACCCACGCCCCCGTCAGCCCCACACCATCGACGAGAACGGCCGCGGCCTTTCCCTCGTCGCCCAGTTGTCCCACCGGTGGGGCTCCCGCTCCGCAACCGACGGCAAGATCGTCTGGGCCGAACAAGACCTGCCCTCCAAAGCCCTCGCGGCGTGACGCGCTGCGGCACGCCGACCGGGCGGCCGACAGCCGCCACAGCATGCCGATCTCTCGAGCCGCACGCTCTCGTACAGGAAGCCACTGATGGATAAAGAGAATGCCAAGAACGCCTACTCGGCAGGCGCCTCCCAAGGATCGACGGGCGTCTCCGGTTCCGGTCCCGGCGGCAGGCGATGCGCCTGTGACGGCCCGGCAGCCGCCGTGCTCGACGATCGAGGCGCGGTGGTGGGGTGGACCGAGACGGCGGAGGACCTGACGGGGTTCCGCGCCGGGGAGGTCTGCGGCCGCCCCGTGCAGGAACTGGTGGCCGACCTCCCGGACCACCTTCGCGGCGCCACGGATATGCCGGAATCCGGGCGGGTACGGCTGCGGCACCAGTGCGGCGACACCATCGACGTCACTTTCCGGACCACAAGGGTGCAGGGCTCGGCGCAGGTCCTCGTCCTGGCGGCACCCACACACCACGTCGCCGACCACAAGCAGGGCACAGCGCTCCTGCGCGCACTGTCCGCACAGAACCGGATCACGATCGCCCTGTACGACACCGACCTGGCCACTGTGCAAACGAACGCCAAGCCGGACACTCCCGACGGCCTTCCAGTACAGCCCGGCACTCGGCTGAGCGACGTGCTGTGCGCCGATGACGCCGAGAACCTGGAGGCAGTACTGCGCCAGGTGCTCGAGACGGGTGTCCCGGTGGTCCGCAGAACCCAGCAAGTGAGCTGGCGGCACAATTCGGCGCGGCGGCACACGCTGTCGCTGTCTGCCTTTCGTCTGGAGGACGTGCGAGCACGCCCCACGGGGGTCGCAGCCCTGTACATCGACAGCGACGACCTGCGTGCCCGCCGTCATCTGGATCTCGCCCGCGAGGTGGCCGAGCGAGTAGGAGGATCCCTGGATGTCGTGCGCACCGCACAGGACCTTGCGGACGTTCTCGCACCTGCGTTCGGGGATCTCGCCGCAGTCGACCTTGCGTACTCCGTTCTCGACGGGGAAGAACCCTCGAAGCAGCTGAACGGTGGAAACATGGGCAACGCGGCCCTTGCGCCGGCCACCGCGGTGTGGCCGGCCGGCATCAAGCGCGGCGAGTCCATCCCGCCCCTTCCCGACCACCCCCTGTGGCGCAGTTTCCGACACGGCGAGCCAGCCGTCTTCAGCCTTGACGACTTCATCGCCATGGTCGGCGACCCGCAGCTGGTCAAGTATCTCGCCCCGAAGGACGCCCATTCGATGATGGTGGCACCGTTGCATGCCCGCGGGCTCACGCTCGGCGCCATATCGGTCTGGCGCTGCGGCCGATCCGACCCCTTCACCGAGGACGAGGCGGATCTCATGAAGCAGATCGCCTCACGGGGTGCGCTCGCCATCGACAACGCCCGCCGTTACACGCGCGAGCACCGGGCGGCCGTAGCGCTGCAGCAGCTCCTCCTTCCCCCGGCCACCACCGACACGCCGGCCGCCGAGACCGCCGGCGTCCACCTGCCCGCAGGCGGGGAAGCGGACATCAGCGGCGACTGGTACGACGCCATCGCTCTGCCCTCTCTCCGGCTGGCACTTGTCGCCGGAGACGTGGTCGGCCACGGCATGTCCGCAAGCGCCGCCATGGGCAGCCTGCGCGCCGCCATCCGGACGCTCGCGGACCTGGAGCTCGAACCGGACGAGCTGCTCACCCGGCTCGCGGACCTGGTCCAGCGCCTCGCGGCCGAAGCCCCGTCCGGCGACTGCGACATCGTCGGCGGAACGTGCCTGTACGCGGTCTACGACCCGGTCACCCGCCGCTGCGCCATGGCCAGCGCCGGGCATCCGCCACCCGTCCTGGTGCGGCCCGACGGGACCGCCGAAGCAGTCGGTATCTCCCCGGGGCCACCACTCGCCCTGAGCGGCATGCCGTACGAGACCACCATCATCGACGTCGAGCCGGGCAGCGTCCTCGCTCTCTACACCGACGGCCTGGTCGAACGGAGCGATCGCGACATCGGCCAAGGCCTGCGGCGCCTGACGGAAGCCCTCGCCGCGTACTGCCGTCCGGATCGCGCCCTGGACGAAACCGGCCGTGCTCTCCTCGCCGATCTGGCAGACCAGGCGCCGCGCGACGACGGGGCCCTACTGCTGGCCCGCACCCGCGCCGTCCCAGCGGCGGACACCGCTCACTGGGAGATCCCGGCCGATCCCGCCGCCGTCGCAAAGGCTCGAGAGTGGACAACCCGTCAACTCACCTTGTGGGGCCTGGACGACCTCCTCTTCGCCACCGAACTCATCGTCAGCGAACTGGTGACCAACGCCATCCGCTACGGTCGTCCGCCGATGGACCTCCGTCTGATTCGCCACAACGCCCTGGTGTGCGAGGTCACCGACTCCAGCAGCACCCAGCCCCGCCTGCGGCGTGCCCGCACAACCGACGAGGGAGGACGCGGCCTGTTCCTCGTCGCTCAACTCGGCGGACGATGGGGCTGCCGCCACGTCCAGAACGGCAAGACGATCTGGTCCGAGCAAGTCATCCAGGATTCCTCCTGAAGCTACGGCTCACGAGGCCGCTGCCACCACCGAGCTGGTCGTCAGCGAGCCGGTCACCAACGCCATCCGCCACGCAAGCGCCCGATCGAGCTGCGGCTGATCCACAACGGCATGCTGATCAGTCGCACGGCTGTGTGAGCGGTGCACCCGGCACACCGGAGCGGGAAAGACCATCTGGGCCGAGCAACCCGCCCACTGCACGCTCTCGACTCGACCACTGCCCCGCTCGTCGCTGCGTACCCCGCAGGCTGGGAGCATGATGTTGCCGCGCGGCCGGGGTCGGCGGGGCCTGGTGCGCCCGGACCGCGATGGCACTCCACTACCGCTCTGCGGGAATGCGGCGGCGGGTCGACCGTTGGTCAGGGCCGGCTGGGTGAGCGATAGGGCAGCGTCTGGCTGTAGACGACGCTCGTGGTCGTGCTGCCAAAACCAGCCAGCTCATCCACGAGCGTCTCCAAGTGCTCCATGGAGCTCGCGGCCACCTTCAAGGTGTAACAGTCGTCGCCGGTGGTGCGCAGGCACTCCAGGATCTCCCCCCGCTCGGCGAGCAGCCGACGCAACGGCTGGTGGCGGTTGCCGGGGTACTTCAGCCGGACGACGGCGAGCACGGGATAGCCGACCTTGGCCAGGTCGACCACGGCGTGGTAACCGGTGATGACGCCCAACGACTCCAGATTCCGCACCCGTTCCGTGGTGGCCGAGGAGCTGAGATTCACGCGCCGTCCCAACTCGCTGAGGGAGATGCGAGCCTCCCGTTGCAGCTGCCCGATGATCGCCCAGTCAACGTCGTCAAGATTCACGGCCATGTCGCGACTCTACCGGCAGAACCACGGAAGAACGTCGCCATCGCCGGGAAGATTCGGTTCCGTATGCCATGATCTCCTGGATAACCTCGGCTCATGCAACTTGGCGTCAACGTACCGAACTTCGGGCCCGGAACCGATCCCGGCGTACTGCGCGATTGGGCGCGGCTCGCTGAGGGGCTCGGCTTCGACCTCCTCATGGTGTCGGACCACGTGGCCGTCACCCCGGACGTGGCCGAGCGGTACCCGGAGCCGTTCTACGAGCCGTTCACCACGCTGTCCTGGCTGGCTGGCCTCACCACGAGGCTGCGGCTGGGCACCACGGTGCTCGTCCTGCCCTACCGGCATCCGCTGCTGGTGGCTCGGATGGCTGCCAACCTCAACCAACTCAGCAGCGGCCGGTTCGTCCTCGGGGTAGGCGTCGGCTGGGCGCGTCAGGAGTTCGACGCGCTCGGCGTTCCGTTCACCGCGCGCGGCCGACTGGCCGACGAGTACCTGGGTGCCCTGCGGGATGCCTGGCGCACGGAGACCGGGGACGGCACCGCCCCGATACCTGTCTGGGTCGGCGGCCACAGCGAGGCGGCAATCCGACGCACGGTCAGGTTCGGCGACGCCTGGCACCCGCTGCGGCTCCCCCTCCCCCTGATGCGCTCAGTCCTGGCGAACCACTCGCTGCCGGCGTTCGCGCCCCGGATCGCCCTGCGGATGACCGGCACACCGGTCGACGACCGCGAGCGGCCCGCCGGTGTCGGCACCATCGAGCAGATCCTCGACGACCTCGACCAGCTCCGTCTGCTCGGCGCGGCCACCGTCGTACTCGACCCCTACCACGGAGATCCGGAGGAGACCCGCCGGCCCCACGCGGCCTGGCAGGCACTCACCGCCGTGGCCACACACTGGAGGACCCCATCGTGATCACCATTGAGGACGAGACCCTCCTGCGGCGTGCCATCGGCATCGCGGCCCACGCGGTCACCCTGGGGGACGCACCGTACGGCTCCCTGCTGACCGGCCCGGACGGCGCGATCCTTGCCGAAGCCCACAACACGGTACGGCGCGACAACGACATCGCCGCCCACCCGGAACTGAAGCTCGCCCGCTGGGCGGCCCGCGAACTCGCCCCGGCCGCGGCCGCCCGCACCACCATGTACACCAGCTGCCAGCCCTGCACCATGTGCGCCGGCGGCATCGTCCGCTCCGGCATCGGCCGGGTCGTCTACGCGCTCTCCACCGAGCAACTCGTCGAACTCAACCCGCAGTCGGGCGACTGGCCGACGGTGCCCCAGGACGGCCCGGTCCTCTTCGAGGAGGCGCGCGCCCCCATCGACGCCTACTACCGACCCACCTGATGACATCGGCTCGTCAAACTGTTCGAGCCGGTCGAGCGCGACACGCGCGAGGTTCGCCAGGCCGCGCTTCACGTGTGCCCGGAGATGCTCGACCGTGCCCCAGCGACCGCCTTGGGAGTCAGTAGTCGGAAGGCGGGAGCAGTGTGCCGAGGGGGCCGAGATCAATATTGAGGTCCTGCATGGTCAGGCCGTAGCGACCGCAAAGGTCGTTCAAGCGGTCGTGCAGGACCATCAGGGTCATCCCGAGGCGCTCTTCCTCCTCCTCGGTGAGGTCGCCGGCATCCACGCGGTGCAGGGCTTGTCGTTCCATGAGCTGACGGATGAGTTCGACCAGGGTGAGTACCAGCTTGATCAGATCTCGTTCCACGGTGTCGGGGTCGGTATTGATCCGGGAGGCCGGATGGGGTGGGCTCTCGTTGCCCGACGCGGGGACGTCCTGCGGAGCGGCGGGGAACAGGCGGAAGGGACCGGGAGCCGCGTCGGCCGCCTCGTCGGAGCGGCCTTGGTGACGGGGGGTGTCGGGCGTCATGGTGAGGGGAGCTGGTCGGGGTGGCCGGGTGACGTGACCGGGAGCGGCCCACCACGGCTCCAGGGGCTTGGGGTCGTGGTGCCGATGGAGGCGATGAGGGCTCGCAGGGAGATCCGTACGAGGTCGATGTCGGCGATCGACAAGGTGACATCGCCGGTGATGACGATGCCACCGGTGAGCAGGCGGTCCAGGAGGTCGATGAGCGCGACCTGGCGGTCAGGCAGGGACCCGCGGTCCGGTGGGCGGGGCTTCGCAGGGCCGAAATCGGAGGGGTCGGTCATCATCAGGTGATCGCCTCCTCGCTCATTTCACCCGGCTCGTTCTGCCGGGAGACGAAGGAGTACGGCGCCCACGGTCCGGTGATCTCGACGCGGATGGTCTCGGACTGCTCGGCGGCCAGCTGGACCGCGTCCCGGAAGTCCTCGGCCTGGCCGTCGGCCACCAGGTAGGCGTTGTTCACTATGTTCTCGCCGGAGCCGTGGGAGAGGGGGCCTTGCTGCAGGCGGTGCCGGACGTGTTCGACGGCCTGGGTACGGGCCGCGGCCTCGACGCGTCGCGCGGCCTGCTCCGCGGCTCGGTAGGCGTCCTGTCGTGAGTCCCGTTCCTGATGGCGGCTACGCAGGTAGGCCCGGCCGGGACTCAGTTCGGCCGCGGGTGCGGCCGCTGTGGAGGCCGTAGGGGCCGAGGGGGGATCGAAATAGACTTTGACTCCCCATTCCATGTGGCCGGCGAGGTGGGCGAGGCGCTGCGCGAACGCGCGGTGACCGGCTCTGATCATGGCGCGGACGCGGTCGTCGTCGCGATAGATGGTCGCAAGTCGCAAGGGCAGGACGGTGGTCCGGGCCGCCATCGCGTCGACAACCCGGTGGTGTGCCCGGGCCACGGCCTCCAGCCAGTCGAGATCCTCCAGGTGAGCGGCGAGCGGTGCCTCGTCGAAGTCGTCGGCCGGGACACTACTGACGATCGCTGCCAGGTTCGCGTCTTCGTCCGGCACCAGCCGCACTGGCGCGTCGGCGATTCCTCGCAGGGCGGCCACCACGTCGTACGAGCCGCCAGGGACCGCCGACACGCCGTACAGGTAGCTGACCGTCGCCGTCATCGCTCTGTCCTCGGTGTCCGCCGGTTGCCGGCGCGGGTGGACTTGGCCGTACTGGCACGCTTCTTGGGACGCTCGGGTTTCTCAGCGGGGCCCTCGGCCGACGGAAGGGCCTGGGCGTCGCGCAGGCCAGCTATCTCTTCACGCAGTCTTCGGTTCTCCTCGGCCAGCTCACGGCCGCCGTCAGCGTGGGAGGACAGGGCCGGGTCGTGTTCCCACCAGTCGATGCCCATTTCCTTGGCCTTGTCGACCGAGGCCACGAGGAGACGCAGCTTGATGGTGAGCAGTTCGATGTCGAGGAGGTTGATCTGAATGTCACCCGCGATGACGATGCCCTTGTCCAGTACGCGTTCCAGGATGTCGGCCAGGTTGGCCGAGGAGCCCTGGCCGTAGGACGGGGACGCCCGGGAGGGGAAGGAGCCGAGGTTGCTCGGGACAGGTTCGGTCACGGCCGTTCAGACCTCGATTCGGCGTCGGCGGTGTCGGTCAGCGCCGACTCGCGGCACGGCGCGGACGTTCTCTGCGTACGGGGCTCCGCGTCGTGCCCCTCTTCGGCTTCCTCGTAGAGGCAACCGAAGAGGAGCACCGCGCCTGCTGCGGCATTCATCATCGTGGGGGCTCCTCCTGACACCTCCTGGTCCGCACATCCACCGCCCGCTGAGAACCTCATGCTCCGGTGCCCTCCCGGAAGCGAGTGATCTCTTCGAGCCGGTCCAGCAGCTCGTCCTCACGTCGGTCGAAGGTCTCCTGATCGATCTGGCCGGACACCAGTGCCCGTTCCAGTTCGGCGAGTTCCTTCAGCACCGGATCGGGGTCGTAGTACTGCTCTTCCGCGACCTGCGCCACCTGCTGCATGACCCACCCGACGCCTCGGACGGGGGCCAGCGGGAGAGTCAGCAGGTGAGTCAACAGTCCCATGACAGATCTCCACGCACTTACGTTGCCTCGACGAAGCTGTAGGGCGGCAGCGGCCCGTGCAGACGGAAGTCGAAGTCCGCTCCGCGCTCGTTCGCCAGATCCTGCTCCGCGGCCGTGAAGCCCTCCTGCCGGGCCTTGTCCACAAGGAACGAGACGCTCACGAAGTCACCGCCTTTCGGATCCGAAGCCCGGATGTCGCGTGCCAGGGGACGCAGCGCTTCGACGGCTCCCGCGGCAAAGGACTCGTGGCGCAACTGGACCTCCCCAGCTACCCGTTCGCCCAGCGCGATCTGCAGATCCGGGCCGGCCCGGCCGCTGCGGATCTGCTCGTTCAGCTGGTGGGCCTCGGGTGATTGCAGCAGGATCTCCCGCAGCAGCGCGTCCTCGTCGCAGGATGCCTTCAGGTGGAACTCCACACAGCCGTCCAGGGCCGTCAGCCGCTCCTGATACGAGGCGGCTCGCTCATCCAGCACCTGGAGCACCGCTTGATCGTCGGAGGTCACCGCTCCGAAACGCAGGGGCAGCACACTGCCCTCGGCCATCAGCCGTTCCAGCACCGCCTCATGCGCCAGGACGTCGCGCCGCTTGGCTCTGAGCCCGTCCGGCGCATCGCTGACCACCGCTGCCAGCGACCGACTGTTCACGGTGCGCAGCTTCTCCGGCGGTTCTCCCACGCCGGTGACGCCGTCCAGGCGTAGGGGGTGGCTCGCGGCTGTGATGGCGTAGACATAGACGGCCATGGCTCACTCTTCCCGGCGCCGAGCAGGGCGGCGCGTCGGCCGTGGCCTCTTCCGCTCCGCTGCCGGCTCGCGCTCTTCCTCTCGGTCCTCCTCATGCCCCTGGTGGAACGACTCCGTGACGGCCTCCACCGCGCCGGTGAGGGCGCCCTTGCTCTTTCCCTTGGCTCCGCCTTCGGTGACCTCTCCGACGAGGTCGGTCAGCTGTGCCGGGGCTTTGCGCCCGCTCTCCAGATCGAGCCTGTTGCAGGCCTCGGCGAAGCGCAGGTAGGTATCGACGCTGGCCACCACCACACGGGCGTCGATCTTCAGGATCTCGATGCCCACCAGCGAAACGCGGGCGAAGACGTCGATGACGAGCCCGCGATCCAGGACCAGTTCCAGGACGTCGTACAGCGTTCCCGAGCCGCCGCCCTGGGCGACGCCGCCTCCACCGCTTTGCGGCACCACAGTCATGGTGCCTCCTTTCATGAGGCCGCCGCCGGCGCGGCCCCGTCCGGCTCCGTTCACCTACGGGATGCACAGCCGTGTATTCACCACGGGGAGACAGCCCTGTGGCGGGGCCCTCAGGCACGCCGGTCGACCTGGGCGCGTGTGTACCGGCGGATCCGCTCGTACGCCATCAGCTCGCCATCCGCGTCGAGCGTCACCCGGTAGCTGGCCATCACGCTGGTCGTCTCAGGTATGCGCTCGATCTCCAGCACCTCCACCTCGGCTTCCCATCCGTCATCGGTGGGCCGAACCGCTGAGACGGATTCCGGCGCCTTTCCCAGCAGCTCCTTCAGCTGCTGCATCGCCGAGAGCATGGCTCGCGACGCTGAAAGCCGCTGCGAGGGGCGCGGGCTCTCACCTCGGCTGCGGACGCGAGACTCCTCGGTCCCGCGATGCGTGCGCTTACGGGGCCTCGCGCTATCGCCGTTTCGATCCGCAGGCATGTTCCGCTCAAATACCTCAATTATTGAAATAGGATCTCAAATTGCATTCTATCGGATCTCGCGATATGCGGCTCGGCGCCTGCATGAAGGCGTCCGCCTGCACGGAGCAGGCGAAGGGGAGGCGGCGGTCTCCCGGCGTTGCAGGAGCCTTGCTACTGGCACGGGGACGCAGTACGCACAGAAAGGTACCGACGATCAGAGCCGTCGCTGGACCGAGCACGGTGGCATTCGACGGTGCCCCGCCAGTGCCGTGCCGCGGCGGGCGAGAGTCGGCACGCCGCGGTGAACTGCGCTGACAGGCCGTCAGCCCCCGGCCCGTCGCGGCGGACGACGGTGCCGGGCGATGCCGATCCATCCCGCCGGTGACAGCACCCGCTCCCTGGTGAAGGACGAACCGCACCCGGCCTGGCTGAGGGAACTGCGGCGGCAGGGAACCGTCCTGGCTAGCGTGTGCACCGGCTCGCTCGTCCTTGCGGCCGCCGGTTTGCCGGCGGGCCGGCAGGCCACCACCCACCGGGACCACCTCGGCAAGCTCGCAAGGATCGACGGCGCGTCACCGCTCTGCGGGCGCGGGCTCGGCCTCCCGGTCCAGGGCGAGCGGCTCGGCGGCATAGGTGATGCGGACGACGCCGTCGGCATGCCGCTCCGTGGCGCCCCGTACGCCGAAGACCTCTCGCAGGAGGTCCGGTGTCAGGACCTCCAGCACGGGTCCCGCCGCGACCACCGCGCCTTCGTGGAGCACGACGAGGTGGTCGCAGAGTCGGGCGGCGAGGTCGAGGTCGTGCAGGACCGCCAGGGTGGTGATGCCGGTGCTGCGGATCAGGTCCAGGAGTTCGAACCGGGCGCGGATGTCGAGGTGGTTGGTGAGTTCGTCCAGGACCAGAAGCTGCGGACGCTGGGCGAGGGCACGGGCCAGCAGGACGCGCTGGCGTTCGCCGCCGGACAGGGTGGCGTAGTCCCGGTCCGCGAAGGGGCCGACTCCGCAGCGTTCGACCGCCTCGGTCACGGCCTCGCGGTCCTCGGCGCCGTCCCGACCCATCAGGCCGTGATGGGGCGTACGTCCCAGGGCGACGATCTCGGTTACGGTCAGGCCGGTCGTGGTGCCGGCGTCCTGGAGAACGGCCGCCGTGCGGCGGGCGGCGGTACGAGCAGACAGCTCCCATACGTCGTCGCCGCCGACCCTGACCACGCCGTCGGCCGGGCGCAGCGAGCGGTAGACCGTACGGAGCAGGGTGGACTTGCCGCTGCCGTTGGGGCCCACGAGTCCGACGATGTCGCCCTTGGCGGCCTCCAGCTGCACATCGCGGAGGATCGGCTTGCGGTCCAGGGTGATGTGGAGCTGGTCCACGGTCAGTTTCATACGGTGTCCAGGCCCTTGTCGCGGCGCAGCAGCCACAGGAAGAAGGGGGCGCCGAGCAGAGCGGTGAGGATGCCCAGCGGCAGTTCGTTGGGGCGGTTGACGGTGCGGGAGAGCAGGTCGACGAGGACGAGGTACACGGCGCCCAGGAGTGCGGTCAGGGGCAGCAGTCTGCGGTGGTCCGCTCCGGTGGTGAGGCGGACCAGGTGGGGGATCATCAGGCCGACGAAGCCGACGCCACCCGCTACGGCGATGACGGTGCCGGTGAGCAGCGCGCTGATCACCAGGAGGACGGCGCGCAGCCGGTTGACGTCCACCCCGAGCGCGGTGGCGGACTCGTCACCGGCCAGCAGGGCGTTGAGGCGGCGGCCGAACAGGGTCAGCACGACGGTGCTCGTCAGGACCACCGCCGTGACGGTGGGCAGTTGGCTCCACTGGGCGCCGGCGACGCTGCCGAGCATCCAGAACATCACGGTCCGCAGCTCGGTGGGCGTCGCCAGCAGTTGGACGAAGCTCGTCACGGACAGCAGGACATAGCCGACCGCGACCCCCGCCAGGACCAGCCGGGTGGGGGCCAGCCGGCCCTGACGTTGCCCCAGGGCGAAGACCAGTGCCCCGGCGGCCAGTGCGCCGACGAATGCCGCGCCCGACACGCCGAGACCGGCCAGCCCGCCGAGTGCGACGCCGCCGAGGGTGATGACCAGCACGGCGCCGAGCGAGGCGCCGTAGGAGAAGCCGAGGACGACCGGGTCGGCGAGCGGGTTGGAGACCAGGGTCTGGAGCACCGCTCCGGCGACGGCCAGTCCCGCGCCGACCAGGGCGGCCAGGGCGACGCGAGGAGCCCGGAAGGTCCACACGATCTGGTCCAGCGCCGGGTCACCGGCGGCTCCCCGCCCGGTGACGTGGTGCAGGAGAATGCCCCACACATCCGCCACCGGGATGTTCACCGCTCCGATACTCACCGCCACCACCATCACGGCGACGAGGACGAGAAGCAGGCCGACGACGGCGAGCGGCAGCCGCAGGCGGCTCGGGCTCAGAACTTGTCGGGGTGCAGAGCCTTGGCGATCTTCTCGACGGCCAGGTCGTTGCTGGGGCCGAGGTACATCGAGTCGGACAGGGCCACGTACGTGTTGTTCTTCGCGGCCGGCCACTGGGGGAACTCCTTCAGCAGTTTCTTGGCGTAGGCCGCCGGGTTCGGGTCGTTGTAGCCGATGACGACGAGCGCGTCGACATCGGTGGCGGCCACCTTCTCCTTGCTCAGGTCGGCGAAGGAGGTCTTGGAGGCCGACGCGAAGGCGTTGCTGCCGCCGGCCTTGGCGAGGATGTCGTTGTAGATGCCCTTGGCGACGACCGAGCTGAAGTCGTTGCCGCCCATGGCCATGTTGGAGAACAGAACCATGACCTTCGGCTGCTTCTCGCCCTTGACCTTGGCGGAGATCTCGGCGATGTGCTTCTCCGACGCGGCGATCAGCTGCTCTGCGCGGTCACGGACGTTGAAGATCTTGCCCATGTCGCGCAGCAGCGTGTAGCTGTCGGCGACGGTCATCTTGGAGGTGTCCTGGTCGCAGCCCTGCGGGGAGACGTAGGTGTGGGCGCCCACCTCCTTGAGCTGGTCGCGGGTGGCGAAGCCGTTCTTCTCGTCGAAGCCGTACGACGTCGTGGACAGCACCAGGTCCGGCCGCAGCCCGATCATCGCCTCGCGCGGGATGTCGTAGGCGTCGTTGAGCTTGACCTTGCCGTTGGGCAGGGCCTTGATGGCCTTGGCGCGGCCGGGGACCTCGGACATTCCGTAGCTCTGCTGGTTGGCGACGACGCGGTCGCCGAGGCCGAGGGAGAGCAGCGTGGAGACCTCGGCGACCGAGGCGCCGTTCATGACGACGACTCGGCCGGGCGCCTTGGTGAACTTCTCGGACACTCCGCAGTTCTCGAGGATCGCCGGATAACCGGACTTCGCGGCGGCCGCGGACGCCTTGTCGCCGGTGGCGCCGTCCTGGTCGGTCGACGAGTCGGCGCATGCCGCCGTGACCAGACAGAGGGCGCCGGCCAGGGCGACGGCGACCGGCCGTTTCTTCGACATGCTGGCTCCTTGCTGCGGGGTGTTCGTGAGGCGGTGGGTTCTGTTGCAGTAGTCGGGGGGTGCAGCCCGTGAGTTCCCGGAGATGCCCAACTACTTTGCCGGGGTTGCGAGATGGCTCTGCTTCCCGGCCGGGGCGGGCAGCGTTCCGGTGGTGACGCAGTGGTCGAGGTAACGGAAGACGAGGTCACGGTCGACGGGCGGGGAGGTGATGCCGCTGCCGTGCAGGCCGTTCACGACGTTGTCGGCACGGACGCGTCCCAGGCGTAGCTCCGGCCCGGTCGCGTCGTCGGGGTTCGCCTCCCAGGCGTCGAAGAAGGCGAGCATGGTCGCCGCCACGCCGGAGTCACCGGAGGATCGCGGCAGTTCGGCACGCCACTGGGCCAGCGGCATGCGCCGCAGCGGATAGCCGTAGTCCTCCAGCCAGTCGTAGACGTCGGCCAGCCGCACCGGGCGGGCGGTGGCGTGGTTGAAAACCGTCGCTCCCGGCGGGCGCTGTCCGAGGCAGAGGTGGACGAGGGCCTGGGCGACGTGGTCGACGGGTGTCCATGTCTCCTCGTCGAACAGGTCGGGGACGATGCGCGCGGGGATCCCCGCGCGCAGCACGCTCCAGAGGAAGTCCCGTTCGTTCACGTAGCCAGTGGTGCGTGGGCCGACGATCCGGCCGAGCCGGTGCACGGTGACCGGCAGGCCTCTTTCGGCGGCCTGTTCCAGCAGGCGCTCGGCCGCCCACTTCGACTGCTGGTAGCCGTGGCGCAGTCCGGGGTGGGCCGCAAGGAACGCCTCCGGTACCTCCGGGGCGAGGTCGAGGGGCGGGGCGACGGAGAGGGTCGACACCAAGTGCAGGGGAATGGAGCGCACAGCCGCCATGCGCAGCAGGTCCCGGGTGGACTCGGTGTTGGCGGCGCGGAGGGTGGCGTATTCGCGCATGATGCTGACGGTCGCCGCGTTGTGGATGATCGCCCCGCAGGTCCGGGCGAGGTCGGCGAAGAGTGCCTCGTCCACGCCGAGGCGGGGGCGGGCGAGGTCGGCGGGGACCGCTGTGATGCGTTCGCGCGCCGCGTCCGGGAGGTGGATCAGGTGGGTTTCCAGGGCCTGGTGGATGCGGGCGGTGGCCTCGGCGGGGCTAGCGGCGCGCACGGTGCAGACGGCCTCCGCGCCGGTGCTCGTCAGGAGTTCGGCCAGCAGATGTGCGCCGACGAAGCCGGTGGCTCCGGTGAGCAGGATTCTGTCCGGCGTGCCGCTCGCCCGGGGACCGTCGCCGGGGCGGATGTCCGGATCGAGGACGGTGTCGGCGAGCAGGGCCGCCGGAAGGCCGGGAGGGGCCGAGCGAGGCTGCTCCTGCTGTTCCAGGAATCTCGCCAGTTCGGCCGGGGTCGGGTGCTGGAAGAGCCAGGCGACTTTGAGGTCACGGTGCAGTTCGACGCCGAGGCGGTTGGCGACCTGGATGGCCTGGAGCGAGTGGGCCCCCAGGTCGAACACATCGTCCCGGGCAAAGACGGCGGCCACGCCGAGCACCTGTTGCCAGACGGCGGCGATGGTGCGCACCAGTGCACTGTCGGACGTCGCGGCCTGCGCACCGGGCTCCGGCACATGTCCGTCGGGGGTCGTCGCGGCGAGCGCGTTCCTGTCGATCTTCCCTGAGCTCGTCCGGGGCAGGCGGTCAAGGAACTCGACGGCCGACGGGATCATGGCCGCGGGCAGCGTCTCCCGGAGGTGGTCCCTGATCAGGGCCACGGCCGGGGCGGGCCCGTCCGGGACGACGTACGCGACCAGGCGCCGCGTCCCGTCGCCCAGCACCAGCCCTACGACAACCGCGTCACGGACTCGCGGATGGCCAAGGAGGGCGCCCTCGACTTCGGCCGGGTGCACTCGATGTCCGCTGATCTTGAACTCGGTGTCCGACCGGCCCAGGTAGCGCAGCTGCCCGTCGTCGCCGATCCGTACCAGGTCGCCTGTGCGGTAGGCGCGGGGCGCTCCGGGGATCTGGTCCAGAGGGGCGAAGCGGGAGGTGTCCGGTGGCCGGTCTCCGCGGTAGCCGATGGCCAGGTTGTCGCCCAGGAGGTGGAGTTCGCCGTCGACGACCGCGGCTCGGGTGCCAGGCAGCGGCAGTCCGATCGGGACGTCTCCCGGAGCGAGCGAGGGGTCGTGGAGGTCGGCGACGGTGGCGACCACGGTGGCCTCGGTCGGCCCATAGGTGTTCAGCAGCCGGACCGACGTGCCGACGGCCGTGCGCCAGCGTTCGACCCGCTCGGGGAGGGCCGCCTCACCGCCGATGACGACGGTGCGCACCTCGGCCGGCAGAGTGACCGCACCGGTCGAAACGGCGTACGCCAGTTCGTGCCAGTAGGCCGTAGGCAGGTCGAGGAAGCTGATCCGCAGCCGTGCGCAGGCGTCCAGGAATCCGGGGACCGACTCGGTCATGTCGTCGGTACGGACGACGAGCGTGGCGCCCGCACACAGTGTGAGGAAGATTTCCTCGAGGCTGGTGTCGAAGTGCAGGGGGGCGAACTGCAGGACGCGGTCCCGGTGGTGAAGGCCGTAGCGGTGCGTGGCGCCGGCGACGAAGTGCGCGAGGGCGTGGTGGCCGACTTCGACGCCCTTGGGGCGCCCCGTGGAGCCCGAGGTGTGGAGGACGTAGGCGAGGTCCTCGGGCGTCGGTGCCGTCGACTGGGCCGCTTCGGAATCTGGTCCCGGCTCGTCGTGTCGCAGAACGGCCCGGTCCCCGAAGCGGTCGGCGAAGGCGCTGGTGGTGAGGACGAGGTCGGGCCGGGCGTCGTCCAGCAGTTCCGCCCTGCGGGCCCGGGGCGCCGTCGGGTCGAGCGGGCTGTAGGCGGCACCGGACAGCAGGACTCCGAGGATGGCGGTGATCGCGTCGATACCGCGCGGCAGGGCGACGGCCACCAGGTCGCCGTGGCCGACCTGACGGGCAGCCAGTCGGCGCGCGAGTGCACGCGCCGATCCGAAGAGTCGGGCATACGTGATGCTGGTGCCGCCGTGCTCGACGGCGACGAATCCGCCATGCCGGGCGGCATGGTCGGCGATCAGGCCGAGAACCGGGCGCACGGGGCCGGGCAGCGGCCCACCGTCCAGGACCGGGACGGGCTCGCGCGCACACAGGTCGCCGAGCGCCCGGTCAGGGGCCGCGACGGCCTCCTCGAGCAGGGCTAGCAGCCCCTCCTGGAGTGCGGCGACGTCCGCCTCGTCGTAGAGGTCGGGGTTGGCGTCCACGGCGATGCGCAGTCCCGCGCCCTCGGAACGGTCGTAGACGTTGACGGACAGGTCGTCGACGGGGCCCGCGGAGATATTGTGGACCGTGCTCCGGTGTCCGGCGAAGCGCAGGTCGTACTCGAAGGGCATGATGTTGACGCCAGGACCGGAGAGCCGGCGCTGTCCGCCGACGAGCTTGAGGTCGCGCCGCAGCTGTTCGTAGCGGTAGCGCTGGTGCGGCAGCCCGGCGCGCAGCTCGCGGGAGATGCGGGCCGCGAGGTCGCGCAGGCTGTCCGAGGCGGTGACGGCGACGCGCAGGGGCAGGATGTTGCGCACCATGCAGGGAACGCGCAGGGACACAGAGCCCAGACGTCCCATCGCCGGCAGGCTGAGGACGATCTCCGGTGCACGGGTCGCGTGGTGCAGCTGGGCCACGGTCACGGCCAACAGCACCTCGGACCAGGTGAGTTGGAGGTCCCGGGCAACGGCACGCAGGGCCTGCGTCTGCGCCGCGTCGAGGTCCGCCACTCGCCGGTGGAACGTGCGCGCGGGCAGGGCCGTACGGCCGGCGGGAGTGGCCACGGGCGGCCGGTCCGCGAACCGGTCCGCCCAGTAGGCGCGGGCCTTGGCGAAGCGGGGCGACTCCCGGTAGGCGCGTTCCTCGTCCCGCACCGAGGCCAGCGTGCCGAAGCCGCCGGCCGCCGCCCGCTCGCCCGCCGCCAGGGCCGTGTAGACCTGGGCGACTCGGCGGGCGACCAGCGACAGGCCGAAGCCGTCGAGGGCGATGTGGTGCACGCGGTGGTACCAGAGGTACTGCTCCGGCGCGGTGCGCAGCAGGGCGTGGCCGAAGACGGGGCCGCGCGCGAGGTCGACGGGGCGGGCCATGTCCTCGCCCATCCAGGCCAGGGCCGCCGCGTGCGGATTGGGCTCGGTGGTGAGGTCGGCCGTGTGCAGGCGCCAGTCGCCGACCGGGGCGGTTGCCTGCCAGGGGCGGCCCTGGTCGTCGACGACGAAGACGACGTTCAGGGCCTCCGTCTCGGCGACCACGTGGTGCAGGGCCGCATCGAAGACGGCCGTGTCCACCGGTCCTTCGATGAGCACGTACTCGGCCGTGTTGTACGCGGGACTGTCCGGGTCGAGCTGCTGGCCGGTCCAGATGCCTTCCTGAGCGGCCAGCAACGGATGACGCCGCGCTGTGTCATCCATGTCGCTGTCATGCGTCGGCATGGTCCGCTCCCCTCTGCCGTGCGGAGAGCAGTTGCCACCACTGGGCGAACGAGGTGCACTCGGCGAGTTCGACGAAGGTCACGTCGGCGCCGGTCTCCCGCCACCGTTCGAGGAGGGTGACGATGCGCAGGGAGTCCAGTCCCGCGTCCATGGGGTTCTCTTCGAGGTCGACTTCGTCGGGCCGCTGGTACAGGAACTCCGCCAGGTCCGCGCGGAAGCCCTCCAGCGTGAGGGGAGCAGGCATGTCGTTCTCTCTCGTTCGGGCCTGGTGGAAGGTCAGTTGACCTTGCGTGCGGAGTCGTCCCAGAAGCGGTCGCGCAGCTCGCGGCGCAGGATCTTTCCGCTGGGGTTGCGCGGGACGCTCTCGATGAACTCGTAGCGGGCGGGCAGCTTGAAGCTCGCGAGCCGCGGGACGAGGAAGGTGTGCAGGTCCCGGGGGCTGGGCCGCTGTCCGGGCGCGGGGACGACGAAGGCGTGCACGTACTCGCCCCAGCGTTCGTCGGGGGCGCCGACGACGACGGCCTCCGCTACGCCGGGGTGGTGCTCCAGTACGTTCTCGATCTCGGCGGGGTAGACGTTCTCGCCGGCGACGAGGATGGCGTCCTTGATGCGGTCGCGGATGAAGATGTAGCCGTCCTCGTCGATATAGCCGGCGTCCCCGGTGTGGATCCAGCCGTCGACGAGGGTCTCGGCGGTCTTGCCGGGCAGTCCCCAGTACTCGACCATGTGGGCCGGCGTGGCCAGACAGACCTCCCCGACCGCGCCCGGCGGCAGTTCGCGCCCCTCGCCGTCGATCACCTTGCTGCCCACACCCGGATACGGCCGCCCGGCCGCCTGCATGAGGGAACCGCCGGGGACATGGGCGGCCGGGGGCAGGCACACAGCGGTGTTGCCGGTCTCGGTGAGGCCGTAGATCTGGGCGAACTCGCAGTCGAGAACGGCGAGGCTCTCCTCAAGCAGTGCCTCGGAGATCGGGGAGCCGCCGTAGACGGTCTTGCGCAGGGTGGTGAAGTCCTTGGCGCTGACGCGGGGTTCGGTCAGCATCATGCGGAGCATCGCCGGGACGACGCAGGCGGTGGTGATGCCGAGGTCGCGGATGAGGTCGACGGCCTGGCGGGCGGCGAAGGCCCGCATCGCGACGATCGTGGTTCCGGCGTTGAAGTTCTGTGTGGCCCACCACAGACCGCCGATGTGGAATCCGGGGATACCGATCAGCGCGATGTCGCCTGCGCGCCAGTCGATCCAGTCCAGCCCCTCGCTCGCCAGCGCGTCACGGATCGCGAAGAAGCTGCGGTGGGCGAGGACGACGCCCTTGGGCAGTCCGGTGGTGCCGCTGGTGTAGAGCTGGGCGACGGGGGTGTCGGGGGTGACGTGCGGTGTCGGGTCGGTGTCGGGGTGGGATGCCTTCCAGGCGACGAAGGGCTCTCCGAGCCCGACGACCGTTTCGGGGGGTGCGGTCGGCATCTTCTCGACGATCGGCCCGAACTCCTCCTCCAGGAAAAGCAGTCGGGTCCCGGAGTCCCGCAGGATATGGCTGACCTCGGGCGCGGTCAGCCGCCAGTTGACGGGTACGAGCACGGTGCCGCTCTTGGCACAGCCGAAGAGGATCTCGTAGTAGTGCTCGGACTCCTTGCCGAGGTACGCGACCCGGTCGCCCGGCGTGAGTCCGGCGGCCTGGACGGCGTGGGCGATGCGGTTGCTCTCTCGGTGCAGTTGCTCGTACGTGACCGTGCGGCCCTCGAAGAGAACCGCGGGGGTCGTGGGCTGGTTCCGTGCGTGGAAGCTCGTGGTCTGGACGAGCGTCTGAAGCTCCGGATGGTGGAGCCTGTCCATGGCCATGGAGGTCTCGGTCCTCTCTTGCCGCTGGGTGGGTGGCAGGAGCGCGTCAGGGGATGTTGACGAACGCCAGGACGGCCTCGCCGTCGCACCGGCCCGAGTCGGCGTCCCAGTAGCGGTAGGCGGTCTCGGCGTGCAGGAACGGGATGCCGCCTGCGGGGGCGCGCCGGGTGACGGACTGAAATTCCATCTCCCCGGAGAATGCACGTGGGTTGACGGGCCGCCGGAAGTTGGAGGCGAAGCGGGCGATCAGGATGTCCGGGAGCTGATGCTTCCAGAAGTCGTCCAGCGTCCAGGATTCGAACCCCGCCAGGAGCCCTTCTTTCACGGACTTGGCGACGAGGTAGTACATCATCTGGTTGTAGCAGATGTTCACCTCGACGGAATTCAGATGGCCGGTGTCGTCGATATAGCACGACTCCGGAATCGCGAACTCGCAGCGGGCGACGGCCCGTCCGGTGTCGCTCTCGGTCACGACGGCCGAGCGCAGATACTTGCAGTGGTCCTTGTAGGGCACCAGCACGCGCGCCAACAGGTCCTCGTCCGTGGGGTGCTGGGCCGTCGTCATGCCACCTTGATCCCGTCGTGTAGCTTTCGCTCGTCGTGCACGGTGACCCGGTAGGAGACGGTCGGCTCGGGGGTGGTCGTGTGCCGGGCGCGGTGGATGAGGCTGCGGTTGTCCCAGACCAGCAGGTCGCCCTGCTCGAAGCTCTGCAGGTGGATGTTGTCGTGCTCGAAGGTCTCGTCGAGCTGGCCGGTGGCCTGGAACAGTCGCTTGAGCAGCTCGTCGTCGAGCGGCTCGCCGTCCTGGTCCTCGACGCCGATGGTGAAGCCCTCGCTGATGTAGAGGACCGTCTCCCCGGTCATGGGGTGCGTGAACGTGGTCGGCTGGACGACGGCCGGGGTCTTCCGCTCGACCTCCTCGATGATCTCCGAGATGGGGCGGTAGACGTCGTGGGGCCGGATCTTGAAATATTTGCGCACCGAGTGCCGGCAGTACGTTCCGCCGATCTCCTTCTTGAGATCTTCGGGCAGCCTGTCGTATGCCCGGCCCATGTCGATGAAATACGTGCCGCGGTTCTGCCGCGGAATGACCTGGGGGTAGATCAGGGTGATCCCGAAGGGGTCAGGCATGAACTGGTAGTCCGCGTGCCAGAACTTTCCGGTCTTCGGTACGCCTATCTGCTTTCCGTTCTCCGGCACGTTGGAGGATACGAATATCTCCGTGACCTCCGGGTGGTGGTACATCGGCTCGTAGTAGGTCTCGGGGCGCCCCAGCCGCTTGCCGAGTTCGAGGAACTCCTGGGGAGAGAGGTCCTGGCCCTTCAGGACGGCGATCTTCTTCGTGTAGACGGTGCTTTTGAGTGCGGCGATGTCGGCGTCCGAGGCGGTGGCGTGGTCGAAGCCCTCGACCGTCGCGCCGATCGCGGTGCCGGGCCGTTCATTGATCCGCATGGGTGCCGCCTTTCGTGGAGTGGGAGGAGAGGAGGTCAGACGGTTGCCTGGCGGGCGTCGACGAGTCCGGCGAGATCGCCGAGGGTGAGGTCGGGCTGGAGTTCGTCATCGCCGACGGCGACTCCGAGGTCGCGTTCGATGCGGATGCTGATCTCGACCGTCGTCAGCGAGTCGACGTCCAGTTCGCCGAGGGTCGCCTCGGGGCGGATCCGGTCCGCCGGGGCGTCGTGCAACCTCGCGAGGATGTCGACCAGTCGGTCGTAGGTGGTGCTCATGACGTCGTCCGTTCTCCTTGGGCGTGCGGGTCGTACGGTGGGGCCGGCGCGGGGAGCGTGGGCCAGGTCAGGAGGCAGGAGCCCCAGGTGAGGCCGCCTCCGAAGGCGGTGAGCAGAACCCGGTCGCCGGGCCGGAGTGTCTGTCCGGCGGCCGCGTCGGCAAGGGCGAGCGGGATGGACGCGGCGCCCGTGTTGCCGACGGACTCGACATGTGTCACGCAGCGCTCCCGTGGGAGACCGAGGTCGTCGGCCACCGAGTGCAGGATCCGCAGATTGGCCTGGTGGGGTACGAAGTGGTCGACGTCGTCGGTCTTCCAGCCGGCCCGGGACAGTGTGGCGCGCGCCGACTCGGCCATGCGCGTCACCGCGTGGCGGTAGACCTCCTTGCCCCGCATGCCGAAGTGCCGGTCCTGGCGACTGGGTTCGCCCGGACGGGAGCGCTGTCGGGAGCCGCCGGCCGCGACCATGATCAGGTCCTCGTGAGCGCCGTCGCTGCCGAGGTCGAAGTGGCCGACCGCGCCGGGCTCGTCGGGGTGTCCGGCGCGCAGGACGACGGCTCCCGCGCCGTCGCCGAAGATGATCGCGTTGGCCCGGTCGAGGGGATCCACGATCGTGGAGTAGGTGTCCGCCCCGATGAGCAGCACCCGTTCGGCCACGCCGGCCGCGATGAGTCCGGCGGCCGAGGCGAGGCCGTAGACGAACCCGGTGCACACGGCGCTGATGTCGAAGGCGGCCGCTCCCGTCAGACCGAGCCGTGCGGCAACGGCGGGCGCGGTGGCCGGGCAACTGTGGTCCGGCGTCGTCGTGGCGACGACGACGGCGTCGACGCTGGCCGTCGCGGCGCAGACGAGCGCCCGGCGGCCGGCTTCGACAGCCAGGTCGGACGTCGCCTGTCCGGGGTCGACGGCATGCCGTCGGCGGATCCCGGTCCGTGTGCGGATCCATGCGTCGTCGGTGTCGAGCCGTCGTGCGAGGTGCTCGTTGGTCACCACACGGGGCGGCACCCATCCGGCCAGCCCGCACAGGACGGCTGCCGGGGCGTAAGAACCGGCGGCGGTAGGGGACATGGGGAATCTCCAGGCATGACGGAGGACGGGCCGCAAGGCCCGGACACGGAACGGAGAGGGGAAGGGGGTGTCTAAGGACTCGTGGTCCTGCGAAGGGCGAGCAGTGCGAACGCGCCGCAGCCGATGCCGCCCGCTATCACGAACACGGCGGTACGGATGCCGTCGAGGAGCCCAGGCCCGGAGGCGTTCTGCCCAACCCCGCCGGCGACCCCGACCAGTAAGGCGAGGCCCACCGCGCCGCCCACCTGCAGGGTGGTCGACGCCAGTCCCGAGGCGATGCCCTGGTCACCGGGGGCCACCCCGGCGGACGCGGCGATCCACATCCCCGTCCACGCGGCCCCCTGGCCGACACTCAGCAGCACGATCCCCGGCAGGAGCGCGGGATACGAGCCGTCGGCGGTGAGCGCCAGGCCGAGTGCCGCGGCTCCGGCGGCACCCAGCGCCATGCCTCCCACCAGCATCCGGCGCACCCCGAAAGCGGACACGGCCCGTCCACCGGCCTGCGTACCGACGGCCACCACCACAGCGGGCACGAGGAACGCGAACCCGGTGGCGACCGCCCGGTATCCGTGGACGGTCTGGAAGTAGAGGGTCAGGAAGTACGGCACTGAGCTGAATGTGGCGCTGAACAGGGCGGTCACCCCCATCGCCGCGAGCAGGCCGCGGTCGGCGAACAGCCTTGCCGGTACGAGCGGATCACGGGATCGCCTCTCTACGACGGCGAAGAGCGCCAGCAGCCCGAGGGACAGCACCGCGCTCGCGAGGGCCGCGGGTGTGTCCCAGCCCTCCGCGGGGGCCTGCACCAGCAGGAACACCAGGAGTGTGATCCCGCCCGTCGCGGTCAGCGCGCCTGCCACGTCGAAGTGCCGTGAGCGGTCCCACGGGCCGTCCGCGGGGAACAGCCGCCATCCGGCCACCGCGAGGGTTCCCGCCACGGGCACATTGACGAAGAACACCGACGGCCAGCCGAACGCCTCCACCAGGACTCCACCGAGGAGAGATCCGAAGCAGAGCCCGCCGGCTCCCGCGGCACCCCACACCGCCAAGGCCCGGTTCCGGTCGGGCCCTTCGTCGTACAGGGTGTTGATCAGAGACAGCGTCGCCGGGAACAGGAGGGAGCCGCCGATGCCCTGGACCGCCCGGACAGCGACCAAGACGCCGGGCGTCTGAGCCAGGCCGCCCACGAGGGACGACCCCGCGTACAGCGACGCCGCGACAAGGAACATCCGGCGCCGGCCGAGCAGGTCCGCGGCCCGGCCGCCCAACAGCAGGAAGCCGCCGGTGGCCACGACGTAGGCGCTCACCACCCACTGCAGGTCGTGGTCGGAGAATCCCAGCCCTGCACCGATGTCGGGCAGAGCGACGTACACGATGTTGTAGTCGAGCGAGATGACGAGCTGACCCGACGCCAGAACAAGCAGAGGAAGTCCGATGGACTTTCGGAGCGGAGCCTTCGCCGGCTCTGTCACGGACATCATCGATCACCCCCCTCGGGATCACAACATTTGGAATTTCCACAGAGGGGAATTCCGGCAGCTCGATCGTTTTCAGTCACGTTAGCAGTCCGGATCGGCATTGTGAATGGCAACTTCTCGACAGGCATTGCACATTCACGGAACATCAGAGCAGCACTGACACCCGGCAGCCGGAGACTGCCGGGAAAGGAACACCAGCGACACCGGATATGGCCTGGATGTATTTCCAGGCTTTATCCGGGATCCTTGCTTTCCTGTATTCCTACCTCCGCGTCAGTCCTCCCCCATGAGCCGACGGATCTCGGTGATGAGGGCGACCAGCGCCCGGCGCTCCGGAACAGTGGTCTCCGGATGCCAGAGGTCGATGAGCAGGCAGGTACGCGGGCGGGTGCCCGTGTTGCGCGCCTCGTGCTCGAAGGAGTAGTCGAAGAGCAGGCACTTGCCCTCTTCCCAGGAGCGAGTCTCCCCGGCGACCGTGATGCTGCAACCGTCAGGGATGTCCACGGCGAGATGCAGGTTGATGCTGAAGTTCCACAGGTCGCAATGGGGTTCGATGACGGCCCCCGGCAACAGAGTAGAGAAATGACATTCCAGGAGAGGGCATATTTTTCCCGTGTCGACGGCGACGTCTTTCAGCACCTGATATGCGATGGGAACCGTTGCGGCCGACTCTTCGGTGATACCTCCTTCACGGAAGAGGTAGAGGGCCTGCCAGTTGTCCTGGCGGGTCAGGTAGTGCTCGTAGTCCGAGAACGCCTCCCGTCGCGCCGACCATGCGACCTTCAGCTCTTCCTTGATCGCCTGATGGCTGGCCTCCAGTTCATGGACGACGGGGGCCAGTTCGGCGTAGGCGTACGGGTCGTGCCAGGGAGTGGGAGACAGTCCCGGCATGATCCACTTGGCTGCTTTCTGCAGCGGATGCCGCTCGCTCCCGCTCGGCTCCAGCATCTGCTCGACCCGCCTGATCGATTCCGCACCGAACTCGGCTCTGATCGCGGCGAAGGCGTTCTCTATCTCTGGTGTCATGCGGTTCTCCGGAGTTCGGCGGCCGGGGTCACTGGCCAGCGGTCGATGTCCGCAGCACCGTTCCCCGGCGCTCGACCTCCACGATCGCCTCCGCGTGAGCGGCGGCAGCGCCTTCCAACTCCCCCTCCAGCAGCCTCAGGGCGCCGTCGATGCCCGACGAGACGACCCCGCCGGCCGTCACCAGGTCACCGTCGTCGACGACTCGCTGGTCCACGACCCGGGCTCCCCGTTCGGCGAGGTGACTCCTGGCCAGGTGGCGCGGGGCGGACGGCAGCCGCTCCTTGTCGAACTCCGCCCAGACGCCGGGGCTGTCCCGTCGGCCGAAGCCTCCACCGGGTACGACGATCAGAGCGGCGTCGCGCGGGGACCAGGCCGCTGCCGCCACCCTCGTGCCGAAGCTGTAGGTCATCTCGGCCGCTTCTCCGCCGGTCACCGGTTTCACCGTCACCGGATGGGCCCGGGCGGCCACGGAGAAGACTTCGAACGGGCCGAAGACCTGCAACTTCTCCACGCCGTCCAGCTCCTCCACGCCGTCGAAGGTGACAGTGCGGATGCGTAGCACCTCGCCGTCTTCGCCGCGGGCACGCGCCGGGACGGCCGCGTGGGCGGTGCCGGCGGCGAGCGGGGCCGCCGAGACGGCGCCGATCGCCGTCGTGGCGGACTGCAACAGACGTCTGCGTTCCACGTGTGCCGAACCACCTTCGCCCGAAGTTCCGCGCTCCGACCTGCCGACCTGCCTGCCTCGCACGGTGGTCAGCGGGTGGTGAGCTGCGCTGTCGAACTAGTAGTCGGTCGCGCGTGGGCTCGAGTTCCCGCGTTCTCCGGGCCAATTTTCCTTGCCTTGGCGGCACTTGAGGACATGCGGCCGTCGGGTCATACTCCGACGTGCCTGCTCCCCCGTCGGCCGCACGAACAAGTAGTCGCGCCGACGGGCTGCCGAGTTCCCCCGTTCGCGCGGTGTTTTGGTCAGCTGCGACTGCGAAGACGCCCGCGGTCCTCCGCCGCGCCGTGGACTCTGCGGTGCGCCGGCCGTGGGGCCGAGACCGCCGAATCCACCAGCAGACAGAGCAACCCGCTCAGTATCAGCCCAGCGGCACAGCCCACCAGGGCTCCGGGGACACCCTCCACAACGAAACCGAGCCAGGCGTAGCCGGCAGCCAGCACGGCCAGGGTGGCGAAGCCCAGGGGCCAGGCCCCGCCGATTCTCTTCCGTCTGGGTTCGGCTCGGGCGGCCTCCTGTCCCCACGGCCAACCCCGCGGTGTATCGTCCCTCGGCTCTCGCACGAGACCCAGCACGTGATCCCCCTCCCCCGCCACGGTCCGCACTTCCGCAACCGCGTTCGATCCGGGCTCCGGAGGGGTCTTTCCCCGCCACCACGGGGCGGAACCGGTCGGCTCGGCAGGGGCCGGGAACCAGCAGGGACCGCGCCCCGACCTCTGACGTATGGAGCCGAGAAGCCTGATGCGTGTGATGCGCCCGACGCGCAACACATGGTTCGTCAACGCCTTACGGACCGTCGCGCCGCCGTTGGGCGCCTCCTGCGGTGCGCTGGCCCTCATGGTCGCGTACACCGCGACCGGCGCGGCAGGCGATCCGCCGCCCAGGATCACGGTCGTCGACGCACACATCGTCGCGGTGTCCGCGGGTTCCGGCTCGACCGCCGCGTATTTCGAGATCCGCAACACCGGCCCGTCGAAGGACACGCTGCTGTACGCGGACTCACCGGACCTGGGCGTCAGCCTCCTGCGACGTACAGTGCGCCGCACCGGGACGGGGCGTACGGAGCCCGTGTGGGCCGTCGACGTTCCGGCGGGCGGCACGGTGCGCATGGCGCCGGGAGGTCTCGGGGTCGTGATCCTGGATCCCCCCGTACTGAAAGCCGGTCAGAAGGTGCCCTACCTTCTGTGGTTCCGTCAGAGCGGGAAGGTCGCCGTCCGGGCGACCGTGACCGCGGGCGTGAGATGAGCCTCGGCGGTCAGGGCCGGCCGGATGCCGGGGAGGGTGCCGGTGCCCCCGCTGGCGGTGGGCACCGGCACCCGTTTCGTCACGCGGCGACGGCGGCGGGGGCCCGCGACTCCTCGGCCTCGACAAGAAGTGCGACGAGGGTCGCCCGGGCTCGTGCCACCCGCGAGCGGATCGTGCCGACGGGACAACCGCTGGCCTCGGCAGCCTCCTCGTAGGGCAGTCCCGTCAGCTGGGTGAGGACGAACGCCTCACGGCGCTCAGCAGGCAGCGCGTCCAGCAGATCGAGCAAGGCCACACCGTCCTCGAAGCCGGGCAGACCGCTCGGCTGGGCCCGCTCGGCCCATACCGTCCAGTCGTCCGTGTCACGCAGCCGCGGCCGGGCCGCGGTGTAGCGCACGTTGTCGATCACCGTGCGGCGCGCGATGGACAGCAGCCACGTACGCGCCGACGAGCGCCCCTCGAACCGGTGCAGGCTGCCGAGTGCCCGCAGGAACGTGTCCTGCGCCAGGTCGTCGGCGAGCTGACGGTCGGAGGAGAGGTGCGTGATGTAGCGGACGACGTCGGGGTGCAGGGCACGCACGAAGCGGTCGACGGCGTCGGGGTCGCCGGCGCGGGCGGCGAGGGCCCAGGCGGTGGCCGCATCGTCGGGCCATGCCATGGCGCCGGGCTGATCCGCCGCCTTGCGCCCCGCGTCGCGCTTCTCGCGCGACACGGGGAGGACAGGAGTGATCACCTGATGTCCTTCTCGGGTTGTCCGGGATCCGGCACGGCGGCACGCGCGACCGCGCGCTGGTGCGCCGGGCGTGAGCACCGCTGCGGAAACGTCCCGGGACGGGAGGTGGGATGGGGCCGTACGACGTGAACGACCCGTGCCCGAAGCCCTGGCACCGACTACGCGGCGCCCAGCGGGTGGCCTCGGGAAACCAGCTGTCTCAGGCGACAGCCATCCCGGCCGGAGGCCCTCGAGAAATGATCGTGTGCGCGAGCGACAGCCGCGGCACCCGCTCCGAACGTTCGCGCGTCGGCACCAGACGCGGCCGACACGGCGGGGCGGGCAGAGCGAGCGACAGCCGCAGCGGAGCGGCCAGCCATCCCGCGACGGCCCGCAACACGCGGAAAGCGGCCCTCTCGCCGTAGGCCAGCCACAGCCCACTCAGCACAGCGGCCAGGGCATGGGCGGCGAGCATGCCGAACGACGACCCGCCGCCCATGTCGTGTACCAGATGGCCAAGTTGCCCTGGCTGCTCCGAACAGCCCATGGGCGCGGACCTCATGTCCATGGCGTCCATGGACGTGGCGCTCATGGACATACCACGCATGCCGTGCGCCACACCGCCCGCGCCGGTGTCCGATGCCGCCGACTGGGCCAGCGAGAAGGCCGAGTGGAGCGCTCCCTGCGCGACGACCGCGGCGGGCACCACCAGCGCGAGTCCGCGCTCACGGCCCGCCAGACACCAGCCGACGCCGGTCGTGGCGGCGAACCCGGCGGTCATCGTCCACCAGGGCACGGTGGAGCCCGACATCAGTACGTGACCGAGGGCGGCGAGCAGCACGCAGACTGCCGCGAACACCGCGGCCCGTATCGCGCGCGCACACCACCCAGCAGTCATGACGGCCTCATCTTCGCATCCGGGCTCCGCTCGTCACGGGTGGGTACGCACAGCACCCGGGACTGCCACTCATCCCGAAGAGAGTGATACAGGACACAGCGCCTCACCGGTACTCGACGGGCCGTCAGGTCGACCTCTACGAGTGAGGGATCACGTGCCGTCCTGGCCCGGACGGACCACCACAGCCAGGGTCTTCACAGCACCGCTGCGTGCGAAACGCAACGTGAACGAGACGAGATCGCCGGCCTGCCAGCCCGCATTCGCCGGCACCGTCACATCAAGGCCGTGCGGGGACATGGCGAGGCTGCCACCGGCCGGGACGGCGACCGACGCCACCGTCTGCGCGGAGGCCGACCGAGCGCCGGTCATGCGATGGCGACTGAAGGTGCCGGCGCCGTCGACCGCGCGGGACGTCACCTTCAGCAGCCGGTCCGCCGAGCCGCCGCTGTTGGTGATCCGGAAGAAGGCCGCCGTGTCCTGGGCGTTGCCGTAGGGCAGGTACACCCGGCCCCCGGTGACCGCGATACGGGCCGGGCTGCCCGCGTTGCCATACGCGGTCCACGTGCTCAGACCGCCGAGGGCCAGGCCGCACACGGCGACGGGCGAGAGCGTGGCGATCAGGGTGTCGGTGAGCCTGCGCCGGGTGGGCCGCCAGACCTGTTGTCCGGTCATCGGGTACGCCTCCGGGCGGGCGAGGGCTGCCAGCCGCGCAACCGCAGGCTGTTGCCGACCACCAGCACCGAGCTGGCGGACATGGCCGCCGCCGCGAGCATGGGGTTGAGCAGGCCGACCAGGGCGAGCGGCACGGTCACGACGTTGTAGCCGAAGGCCCAGACGAGGTTGGCACGGATGGTGCCCAGGGTGCGCCGGGCCAGCCGGACGGCGTCCGCGAGGGCCTCGATGTCGCCGCGTACGAGGGTCACGTCGGCGGCCCCGATGGCCACGTCGGTGCCGGTGCCCATGGCGATCCCGAGGTCGGCGCCGGCCAGCGCGGCGGCGTCGTTCACGCCGTCGCCGATCACCGCGACTCGGTAGCCCTGCTCCTGCAACTCCCGTACGAGTTCGGCCTTGCCCTCGGGCGTGCAGCGAGCGTGCACCTCGTCGATGCCCAGGGTCGCGGCAACGGCCCGGGCGGGCGCCTCGCGGTCACCGGTGGCGAGCACGGGCCGCACGCCGAGCCGCCGCAGCCGGTCGACGGCCCGGTAGCTTCCGGGGCGTACGACATCCCCGACCTCGATCAGCGCCTCGGCCACCCCGTCCACACGGACCAGTACGGGCGTGTGCGCGGCGGCCTCCGCCACCGGCAGGGCATCCGCGAGGGCTGCGGGCAACTCGTCGTCCGGGGCGAGGACTTCCACCAGCCGCCCCTCGACCCGGCCGCGCACTCCCCGCCCCGGCATTGCACTGAACTCGCCCACGTCCGGCAGCCGCTGCTCGCGCAGCTCCCGCCGGGCGTAGGCGGAGACGGCCCGGCCGAGGGGGTGTTCCGAGCCTTGTTCGACACCGCCCGCCAGCCGCAGTACCGCGTCGCGGCCGAGCCCGTCCGGTACGACGGTGACCCGGGCGACGCTCATGTGCCCGGTGGTGAGCGTGCCCGTCTTGTCGAGCACGACGGCGTCGATGTGCTGAAGCCCCTCCAGCGCCTGCGGGCCGGTGACGAGGACACCGAGCTGGGCACCCCGGCCGGTCGCGGCCATCAGCGCGGTCGGCGTCGCAAGGCCCAGCGCGCACGGGCAGGCCACCACCAGGACCGCCACACACGCGGTGATCGCCGCCTGTGGATCGGCCCCGGCGCCCAGCCAGAATCCGAGCGCGGTGACGGCCAGTGCCAGCACGACCGGCACGAAGACACCGGCCACCGAGTCGGCCAGCCGCTGGGCACGCGCCTTGCCGGCCTGCGCCTCGGTGACCAGACGGGTGATCCGGGCGAGCTGCGTGTCGGCACCGACGGCCGTGGCCCGTACGAGCAGCAGCCCGCCGGCGTTGACGGCCCCGCCGACCACGGCCGAGCCCGGCCCGACCTCGACCGGCTCGCTCTCCCCGGTGACCAGGGCCAGATCCACGGCCGAACTGCCCTCCACCACCTGTCCGTCGGTGGCGACCCGTTCGCCAGGCCGCACGACGAAGACCTGACCGCCCTCCAACTCCGCAATGGGAACGAGCCGTTCGGAATCACCGTCCCGTACCGACACCTCCTTGGCGGCGAGTTCGGCCAGCGATCGTAGCGCCGCCCCGGTGCCCCGCCGGGCCCGCGCCTCCAGGAACCGCCCCGCCAGTACGAACAGCGGTACGCCGACGGCCGCTTCGAGGTAGATGTGCGCGACGCCGTCCGATGCGGAGGGAACGAGGCTGAACGGCATCCGCATCCCGGGATCACCGGCACCCCCGAGGAAGAGCGCGTACGCCGACCACGCGAAGGACGCCACCACGCCCAGCGACACCAGCGTGTCCATGGTCGCCGCCGAGTGCCGCAGCCCCCGTACCGCCCGCGCGTGGAAGGGCCAGGCACCCCATACCGCGACCGGCGCGGCCAGCATGAAACACAGCCACTGCCAGTTGCGGAACTGCAGCACGGGCACCATCGACAGCACGAGCACGGGCACCGCGAGCAACGCGGTGCCCAGCAGCCGGTCGCGCTCCTGCCGCGCCTCCTCGGTCTCCCGCCCGCCCTCACGCGGCTGCTTCTTGGGCGGCTCGGGGAGCGCGGCCGTATAGCCGGCCTTCTCGACCGTCGCCACGAGTTGCCCGACGCTGACCTCCGTCGGATGGCTCACGCGAGCCCGCCCGGTGGCCAGGTTCACGGTCGCCGTCACTCCGTCGAGCTTGCCGAGCTTCTTCTCGACACGGGTCACGCACGCGGCGCAGGTCATGCCGCCGACGCTCAGATCGGTCGTCACCAGGGCGGTCATCGGTTCGGCGCCCATCAGCCGTGTCCCCCCTGCATGTTGCCCATGTCGTCCATACCTCCGCCGCCGCCGTCGCGGTTCGTGCCGCCGCCGTGCATACCGGGTGCGACAGGACCGGCGCCGGCACCCACCGCGTAGGACACCGTGAAGATCAGGGCCAGCAGCAGAAGGAAGCCGCAGAGCGCGGGCGGGGGCGCCGCCCTCCGCAGGGCCGTACCCGCGCCGGTCAAGGAGGATTGCCGGGACTCTTCCATCAACCGCGTCTCCAGGTCACGTCGGACGGCGTCGGTCGGATCGCGCCGTACCAGTTCAGTAGTCGGACCAGCCACGGGCCGGGTTCCGGAGGAGCTGTGTGGCGCGCGTCACGCGAGGAACGACCGTCCCGTACGCCACGTCGGCGGACGGACGGCCCGCCCTGCCGACGGGTGTGCGTCGACAGGGCGACCGGCCTGCTTGGCCCGGGATCCCTCGGAGCGACCGGGTTCCCGGTTCGGCCGGCCCGTGAAGACGCATGTCAGGAGCGACGACGCCCCGGAAGCGTCGTCGTTTCCACGGCGCGCTGACGAATCGTCCCGGCCAGTACGGGCTGACCGGCGGCAGCGATCACGACGCCATGGGGAACCTGCGGCTGATCGCCCGCACCACGCCCGTTCCCACGGCCGTCCGGCACGACCTGGCCCAGCAGCGTCGTACTGCCGAGCCCTATCACCCCTGGCACGGACCCCGCTTCAGCGGCTGCTGGGGCACCCCGCGGCGAGCTGGAGTTCCGCCCCGTCCAGCCCGACCCGGTGGCGTAGTCCTTTCCGGCCTTGCTCGAAGCCACAGAATCAGCCGCCGCACAGATCACGGCCGGCGAGTCGCCCTTACTCAGGGATGACCAGACCGCGGGCACGCAGCTGCGGCAGGCAGATCTTCAAGCAGGCTTCCACCGAGGCGGCATCAGTACGCACGAGCAGGTCTTCGTGGAAGGGGAGACCGTTCGCGACGAAGGTCCACGGTCTCACTCCGTCACGCATGCGTTCCGCGTCCGCCTTGAACAGCACCGTGACGCCCTGCTCGGCCAGCGCCTCCATGACACGCACCACGTCGACCAACGTCCCACCCCGCCCGTTCGAACAGGCGGGCCACGCTACACGGCACACATGCAGCTGACTTGACGGCATAGCAACGTGAGGTGTCTCCCGGACTTCCGGCAGGCTGTTGCGCCGGGCCGCTCCGCGTCATCCCGCGGCGTTGAGGATCTCCCGGATGCGGGTTGCCCAGGTCCGGGGATGGCTGGTGTTTCCGTTGTGTCCGCCGGGCAGCTCCTGCAGTTCGCGGTCGAGGAGTGTGGCCAGGGCTGTCGCGGCCCGGTAGTCGAAGACGGTCCGCGGGGTGGTGCGCCCGGCGGCGGGCACGATGTGTGTGCTGACGCCCTTCAGTGCGGCGATGTCGAGGGTGTCGTGGATGACCGCGGTGAAGTCGTGGCGGATGAAGTAGTCGAAGTTGGCGGTGCGCAGGGCGTTCATCGGCTGGGGTGTCAGATCGGGTTCGGTGTCCGTGGCGGCGGGGTCGATGCCCAGGGTCCTGGCGATCTCCGGGAGCGCGGCGGCCAGGCCCTCTCGGAGGTAGAGGTCCTGAAGGGCGACGAGTTCGTGCTCATGGCGGGCGCGTTCGTCGTCGGGCAGCAGGCGTGGGGCGACGGGCTCGTGGGCGATGAGGGTGCGGATCTGTTCGGGGTGCCGCACGATCGCGTGCATGCCGATGACGGCTCCGAGGCTGCAGCCGAGCATGAGGGCGGGGGTGTCGGTGAGAGAGGCCAGCAGGCGGTGGACGTCGTCGGCGTGCTCGGCCAGTGTCGCGCCTCGCTCGGGGGCGTCGAGCCGGCTGCGGGACAGCCCGCGGCGGTCGTAGCTGACCACGGTGTAGGAATCGGTGAGGTGGGCGACGAGGTCGGTGGTGCGGTCGGCGTCGCCCTCTCCGCTCTGCGAGATGAGCAGCAGCGGGCCGGTGCCGCGGATCTGGTAGTGCAGGACGGCGCCGGGAACGGCGAGCGTGCCGGTGGCCTTGGGCATGGCGGTCTCCCTTGTGGGCGGCGGTCCTTCCGCCGCCCTTCGGCCAACTTAATCCATCGAACTAGATACATCAATCTCGATGAATCTAGTTCGATGTATGTTGGGTGGTGTGAACGGAGTCGAGCTGTTCCTGCTGGGACGCGTCCTGATGAAGATCGGCGAGGAAGCCCTGCCGGAGCCTCCGGGCGGCGCCGGCCGCTATGCCGGCAGCGCCCGGCTGGTGTTGATCGTGGCTAGCGATATCGCCGCTCATCCCGACACCGCTGTCGGCGAGATCGCCGCCCGCACCGGTCTGCCGCAGAGCCAGGTGTCCGCGGCCGTCGCCCGGCTCAAGGAAGCCCGGTCGGTGCAGACGGCGCCGGATCCCGCCGACCGGCGCCGTGTGCTGGTGCGTCAGGCTGCCGAGGTGTCCGAGCGAGTGGCGCAGGTCCGCGCGGTCGGCATCGAGGATGCTCTCGCCAGGGCACTGGGATCTGATGCCCCGCACCGGCTGAGGGAGGTCTCGGAAGCGTTGGATGTGCTCGCCCGGAACCTCCTGCCGCAGTCGGGGGCCCCGGAGTCCCCCCAGGCAGACATCGTTCCGCCGTCGCGGTAAGGCCGCTACTTCGTTACGTTGTCCTTGTTCGCCTTGGTGCGGGCCAGGCGGTAAGACGCGGTGCCGGTCTCGATGAGGGTGGCGTCGAAGATGAGCCGGTCCACGATCGATCGCCACACAGAGCCGCGGATCGGTGAACGTTTTTGTCCAGCCGTCTGGCAGGGCTCCGTTGTTCGGGGTGGCTCCGCGGTACTGCGGAGCCTTGGGCAAACGCGCCAACTGCCAGGTCGCCGCGGGTTTGGATCACCTCTCCGGTGGCCTGCGTCCACGGGCGAGGGCGCTCTGCGGCTGAGGCAATGTTGTCGCTGCGGAACCGGAAGTTCAGGGCGAAGAACTCTTCGTCGATTTCCGCGGTCGATTCGCCCCTTGAAGATCCTTGAAGACCCTTGAAGATCAGGACCCACTCCTCGACGTTGTGTCCTCCGCTCTCCTGATACAGCGCCATGGCTGTCGCCCCGCCGTCACTCAGCCCTCCGGAACCCCACCCCGACTCCACCGCCTCACGCGCCCGACATGGCCGAACACATCGCGGGACTCTGCACCACCCGCCACACCCCTTACGCCCCTCGCGCTCTCTTGCGCCGCCCACTCGGCTGCCCAAAGCCTGAAAAGGATCTGGGAGGGAGGCCCATGACCGAGAACGAGAACGAACGTGCCACCGAACTCGGCGACGCCATCGAGGCAGTACGCCAGGGGTTGCTGAAGGCAGCCGCACAAGGCAGCGACGACCTACGCTTCCTGGTCAAGGAAACAGAGCTCGAATTCATCGTCGAACTGCGGAAGACGGGGTCGACCGGCGCGGGTGTGAAGGCCTGGGTCCTCTCCGGTGACGGACGCCTCGAGCGGTCTGCCGGCCAAACCAACCGGCTCACCGTCCGGCTGGGGATCCTGGCCCCGGAATCACACCCGATCGACGAGACCCACTTCGGCGACAAGAAGGACAAGGGCCACCCGGGACCGCGGCAGATGTGACCAGCCGAAGCCGGATCGAGCAAACAACTGCGCACGGCCCACGGCATGCTGGAGACGATGGGGATGACCGCGTTCGCCGAGCGTGCCGGCCGCGAACTGCGGGCCGCCGGCGGAACCGCCCACAAGCGCACCGCCCCGGCCCGGCATGAGGAACTGACCGCTCAGGAAAGCCAGATCGCGCGGATGGCCCGCGACGGCCTGTCGAACCCGGAGATCGGCACCCGCCTGTTCATCAGCGCACGCACCGTCCAGTACCACTTGCGCAAGGTCTTCACCAAGCTCGGCATCACCTCACGCAGCCAGCTCGACCGGGTCCTGCCAAGCGGCCCTGGCGGCGCATAAGAGGACGTTCAGCGGCGGGTTTTCAACGGGACGGGCCGGCGGACACCGTATCCGTGGTTCCGCTGGAACCCCCAGTCGTCCTACAGGAGCTACGAGCCGTTCACCCCGAGATCTTCGCGAGGGCGCCGACGGGGGCGCGATCCTCATGAGCGGGGCGGCTCTCGTTCGATCTGCTCAGTCCTGCGCAGGGGGATCCGGAGCAAGCACCACGTGGCAGGCCGACCAGGCTGGTTGGCTCAGCAGGGGGCGGAATCGAGTGCACAGGGCGAGGAGTTCGGATCCCCACTTCTCACGGAAGGCCGGATCGATGCGGGCGAGGTCGAGTTCGTTGGCGGCAGACAGCTCAGCGAAGTCCCGGCGCAGCTGCGGCTCCGGAATACGGGCACGGCCGGTGAACCGGTCGCGGAAGGAGGCGTCGGCATCCGCGAGCGTCGGATAGGTGGCCTTCCGGTCGCACGAGGCGTAGAGGTACACGATGCCTTCGGCCTCGACGCCGATCGCCGCTGCGAGTTCGTCGCGGCGGTCCAGGGACAGCAATGCGGCGGGGAAGCCGTCGGTGCCGTAGAACGCATGGCACAGGCCCGCAAGCTGGAGGGCGGTGCGTGCCTCCCATACGGCGAGTTGCTCTTGGACGCGCTGGAGGTGCGCGAGGAGAGTGCCGCCCGGATGGGCGATCTCTGTGGCGCCGAGTTCGCGCAGGAGCGCGATGGCCTGAGCGGAAGCGGCAGGGGAAGCAGGCACGGGGCGGAGTCCTTACGTCGCTCGGGGTCGGCACCCGTCCGCGCCTTCGCCTGTGGTCCGGACCCCGGGAAAGCACGGACGGGTTGCCGCCTGGGCCCTGCACTGATCGTCCTGGACCACGTAACCCCAGTCAATCCTATGGATTTCTAGCAATACCCAAGCTGTAGCTTGGGGTTATGACTTTGGAGGACCTGCGCGTCTTCGTGGCCGTGTGCAAAGCGGGAAGCCTCAGCGCCGCCGCCCGGGACCTGGACTGCACACAGTCAGCGGTGAGCCAGCATGTGAAGCGGTTGGAGCGAGAGACCGGCGTGAGCCTCGTGGAGCGCCAGCCACGAGGCGTCCTGCCCACACACGCGGGGCGCGTCTTGTGCGATGCCGCCTCGGACAGCATCGCCGGTCTGGATCTGGCCCTGCGTCGTCTCGGGGACCTTGTCAACGGGGACAGCGGCTCCGTGCGCGTCACCACGGGCGGAACAACCGTGCGGCACTTCATGTCCGAGGCCATCGTCGCCTTCCGTCAGCGCTACCCGAAGGTCAGTCTGGAGTTCCAGACAGAGACCTCCAGCCGCAACTGCTTCGACGCCCTCACCGCCGGCAACCTGGACCTCGCCTGGGTCACGATCGCCGGCCCGGTGCGCGGTATCGAGCAACGCCCCGTCGTCGCCCTGCCCTGGGTACTCGCTGTCCGCGCCGACGATCCGCTCGCGGGCCGGCCCTGTGTCAACACAGCCGAACTCACCGACATCAGCCTCATCCGGCTCCCCCACAACTCCACCTCAGGTGCCCGCCTCGACGCCGCGTTCGCCGAGCTCGGGGTCCGGAGCAGCTCCGACACCAGCGTCGCCGACTGGGACACCGCCCTCCTGCTGGCAGAGCTCGGCCTCGGTCACGCCGTCGTGCCTGTCCTGCCCGGCTGGCAGGTACCCGGTGACGGCCCCCTACGGCTCGTCCCCATCCCCGACCTGCCCCCGCTCCCGGTCGGCTGGGCCGTCCGCCGTTGGGACGCTCTCACCCCACTGGCCCGGGTCTTCGCCGACACTGTCGCCCGCAGCTGCAAGGAGAAGACCGCCAACACTCGGCCCAAGTAGCAAGCGGCCTGGGCAGCGCTGATGAGTAGGTTCGCCCCATGGGCCGTGTGCCCAGCCCTACCTCTGTCCGGCGGCTCATGCGCCTCTCCCTCTTCCAAGAGGGAGAGCGAAGCGGAACAGGTTATTTCCCAGAGCCGTTCGTCCTCTCCGCGTCGTTGTCTCCCGATGGCTGGGAGGTGGGCGCCTGGCGGCCTCGTTGAAACTCGATGTCGGTGGCGGGCATGCCGGGGCTAGCGTTGCGCCCCATGGATGACAAGGATCTTCCGCCGCGCCTTACCCATCTCACCTTTCACGGTCCCCTTTCCGAAGCCCGAGCCGCACGGATCATCGGCAGACTTGCCCGAGCGGCACCCTCGACTGTCCTCGACATCGGTTGTGGCTGGGGGGAGCTGATGCTCCGCACCCTCGAGACGGTGGAGGGGGCGACCGGTCTCGGTATCGACCTCAATGGCCAGGACATCGCCCGGGGACGCGAGAACGCCAAGGCCCGTGCACTGGCTGACCGCGTGAAGTTCGTCGAAGAATCTGCAGCCGGAACGGCACGTGGGCCTGCTGACCTCGTCCTGTGCTTGGGAGCCAGCCACACGCTCAGCGACGCACAGCCACCTCAGCACACCACCGCCGCACTGCACGCGCTGCGACGGCTGGTCCAGCCCGGGGGACGCGTCCTCCTCGGTGAGAATTTCTGGCAGCGCACCCCCACCTCGGCCGAACTCGACGCGATGTGGCCGGGCGCCCGCGCCGAAGAGTTCCACGACCTGGCCGGACTCGTCGACCTCGCTGTCGCCTCCGGGTTCCGCCCTGCCTGGATCGAGACGGCGAGCAGCGACGAATGGGACGAGTTCGAGTCCGGCTACCAGTCCGACGTGGAGGAGTGGCTGGCCGCCCACAGCGACCACCCGCTGGCTGCTGAGACGCGGGAGCGCGTGGACCGGCACCGGGCGAGCTGGCTGAAAGGCTACCGAGGAGTACTCGGGCTGGCCTATCTCACGTTGGTCCCCGTTGACCACTGAGCTTGAGTTCGTCATGTCGTGCGAGATCAGCCCGATGCGGTTGTCCCCGATGAGCGGCCACGTCCGTCGCCGACAGTCGTCGATCCGTCCCGCGCCACCGACAGCCGCGGATCGTCGTGTACCGGCTGCCGCGCGCGGCGGCGGCCGGAGGATCACGGCGAGTCGCCACGGCTGTGAGGAGGCACTCCGCGTGCGCCCTCAAGGATCGCGCCCGCCAGCGAGGAAGGGTCGGTGTCCATGGTCACCGTGCGCGGCCCCGGCGTCCTGCCGGTCGATCGGACTAGCGGACACCGTCGGCAACACCTGGTCCGAGCCATTTCCCTGCTCAGCGATCCTCCAGCCACTCCCCTCCCCTCCTACCACTCCCCTCCTCCCCCCTACACACCCGACCTGCGGATTTGGTGAGTCCGGGGTCAGGAGGCAGCGTTCATCAAGTCGACGGCGGACTGCTGGCGGGCGGCGTCGGACGTGTCGAGGGGGCCGGCCCAGTGGAGGCCGTAGGCGTCGAGGGGCGTGCGGTCGTTGGCGTATGCGGAGTCGGCCTGGCGGTGGATGTAGGAGGTGTAGGGGCGGTCGGAGAGCTGGGCGTTGAAGGCGTTGAGGCCTCGGATGTAGGCACCCTTGAAGGAGGGTCCGTCGGCGCCACAGCCGCCTGTCTCGCATGGTTCGCGCAGGATTCCGCCGGAGTTCAGTGCGGTGGAGGTGGTCGAGGCGTCGCCGATCTGGCGGCCCTTGGTGAGCAGGGCGGAGTTCCCGGTGGCGCGATAGAGCTCCGCGAGGCCGCCGAGGAGGACGCCTTGGTTGTACGACCAGGCTGTGTCGCCGTTGTTGGTGCAGGTCGTGACGTTGATGCCGTCGTTGACCAGATGGGAGCTGTTGATCATGGCGGTGCCCTGGAACCACGACCACTCCGCGTTCGCACGGGCGAGGTAGGTCGTGTCGCTGGGGACGCGGTTGTGGAGCGCGGCGTTCAGCTCCAGGTAGAGGGAGTTGGCGATGGCGTTCTTGTAGGTCTTGGCGGTGCTCCACCAGACGCCGCCGCCACATGTCGAGTCCCAGTACCGATGCATGTGGTCCGCGTCGGCGCGGGCGGTGTTCAGGTACCTGCTGTCACCGGTCAGGTCGTACGCGGCGACCCAGGCCAGCCCCCACCACCCGGTGTCGTCGATGTAGTCGTTGGTGAAGTTGCCGCCCTGGGCGTGCAGGTTGAGGTCGTAGGTCTTGGCGATGGCGTACTTGTAGCTGCTCATGCCAGTGACCTGAATGTTGTTGATGAGGGCGGTCAGCGCGTTGGCCGAGTTCCACCAGCCGGTGCTGTCGAACAGGCCGGAGCTGAGGTTGTACGACTGCATCAGCGCGGTGGCCGCCGCGGTCGGGCGGCTGCCGGCGTTCCAGGTCGTACGGGCCCAGGCCGTGCAGGCGATCTCGGTGCGATTACCGGCCTTGCCGCAGGCGCGGAGGGCGCCGACGCCGAGGTTGTTCCAATCGTCGACGTTGTACATCAGGGTGCGCCAGCCGGTCTGGCCCGAGGGGATCGTGGTGTCGCCGAGCCTGCTGCCGGAGGTCCAGGTGCGGCCGCCGTCGAAGGAGCGGTCGAGCCAGACCTCGTCGGTGGGGCTGCCGTTGGTGATCGAGGCCCAGCCCATGGCGTCGGTGTCGTCGAAGTGCAGGGCGATGGTGCGGGAGTAGATGCTGGTGGTCACCGGCCGGCGGTCCTGCGGGGACAGCGACGGGTCACGGCCGTCGCAGTACTTGTTGCAGACGGTCGCCTGGACTGCTGTGGTCGCGGCTTCGGCGCTTCCGGATGCCGGGATCAGGAGAGCCAGGGACATCACGGTCGCGAGCAGGCCGGCCCCGAGCATGCGTGTTCTTCTTGCCTTTGAGTGCATGTCAGCTCCGTCGAGGTCGGTCAGCCCAGGCGCCACTGCTGGTTGGCGCCGCCGTTGCAGGTCCAGAGTTCGAGCGCGGTGCCGTTGACGTTGCCGGAGGCCTGGTCGCCGCCCGTGACGTCGAGGCAGAGGCCTGACTGGGTGCCGGTGACGGTGCCGTTGGGGTTGAGGCTCCACTTCTGGTTGGCTCCCCCGTTGCAGGTGTAGAGCTGCACCTTGGTGCCGGAAGTGGTCCCGTTGTCGTAGGCGTCCAGGCACTGGGTGCCGCCGTAGAGCCGGAGTTCACCGGCGGCGGTGATGGTCACGGCCTGGTTGGCGCCGCCGCAGTCCCAGATCTCGATCTTGGTGCCGGGGGCGGTCTGGTTGTCGTACGCGTCCAGGCAGCGGTTGGAGGAGGCGCCGACCAGCGGGTGGGTGCTCCCGGCGCTGGTGCCACTGCCGACGGAGACCCGGTACATCACGGAGCCGTGGCCGGGGACACTGGCCGAGATGCTTCCGCCGGTGCTGCTGACGACGTGTGACCAGAGGTTGTCGAGCCGGTAGGAGGATGCCGCGGGGAGACCGGCCGCGGTGGCGGAGGTGGTGATGGTGGCGGCGGAGGAGTTCTCGTTGAAGAGCACCACCGACACGTCGCCGTTCGCCAGCGGTTTGGTCAGCACGTGGAGGCCGCCGGAGGAGGACACCTCGGTGCCCTGCTTGCCCAGGGAGTCCTGGTCCACGGCGATGACGTCCTTGTTGCCGTAGAGGAAGAGGGTGGCGGCGGAGGCCTTGCGCAGGTCGGTTCCGGCGATCAGGGGCGCGGCCATCTCCGACCAGAGGCTGAAGTGGGAACGGTCCTCGGTGAACGACATGCCGTTGCCGACCTCGAGCATGTCGGGGTCGTTCCAGGCGCCCGGCTTGGCGTACGGAGCGAGCTTGACGTTGGCCTTGTAGATCGACACCACCGTCGAGAAGTTGACGTTGATGTCGTCGGTGGTGCGCCAGCTGTTCCCGACCCCCGCTCCCCAGGTCCACACACTGGCCAGACCCCAGTTGCACAGGCTGTAGACGATCGGGCGGCCGGTGTTGACCAGGGCGTCGCGCATGGCGGTGTAGCGCTGCTGGTCGGGCACGTTCTGGTGGTTGCAGTTGTCGTACTTGAGGTAGTCCACGCCCCAGGAGGCGAAGCTGTCGGCGTCCGTCTGCTCGTGGCCGAGGCTTCCGGGGTAGCCCTGACAGGTGGCGGTGCCGGCGCTCTCGTAGATGCCGAGCTTGAGGCCCTTGCTGTGGACGTAGGCGGCGGTTCCGCTGATGCCGTCGGGGAACTTGACCGGGTCGGGCACCAGTTGGCCCACGGAGTTGCGGGCCGAGGTCATCCAGCAGTCGTCGATGTTGACGTACTGGTACCCGGCGCCCTTCAGACCGGAGGAGACGAGGTAGTCGGCGGTCTGCTTGACCAACTGCTCGGTGACGTTGCAGCCGAAGGCGTTCCAGTCGTTCCAGCCCATCGGGGGCGTCCTGGCCAGACCGTTGTCGAGGGCCTGCGCGGGCGGTGCCGCGCGGAGCACCAGCAGGGCCGGAGCGAGGACCAGCAGAAGCAGCATCGCGAAGGCGGCGCTCAGGGGTCTCAGGAAGGATGGCGGGACGGTCATGTCGGTGTCTCCTGTTTCGCCGTGTGGGGCCGGACGAACTCAAGTGCCTGACAACGTTGTTCAGTTGCCGGGTGTGGCGCCTTTGGAAACGTAACCATCGCGAAGTTCCCACCGGCCGGGCCCAGCCGTCAATAATCCGTACCAAACTGTCGCGGGGGTGAACTACTCGCGCTGTCAGAAGCGTTGACGACCTTGCCGACCACATCGGCAGCCGCGGCGGAGCGCTTGGGCCCGGCCCGGGCGTTGACGCGCGCCGTCGCCGCGTACTCCGCGCTCTGGAGACCCTTCGGAACGAACGACGGTTCCGGGCTGGTCCGCGAGCAGGTTCCGGTGGCCGCCGACGACAAGCCGTACTCGTACGAATGGCCCTACTCGCAGGTGCACATCGCCGCGCTCGACCTCACGGCCGTGGACGCGGCGTACGAGTCGGAGCCAGCCGAACGGACAAAGGCGCAGGAGCACTTCTGGCACGTCGGCAAAGGCACGACCGGGTGTCCCGGATACGCCTCCTACCCTGTCGTCGCGTGCGGCGAGGGCGGCGAGGGCGGCGCAGCGCCACGGCGGCGACCAGCCCCATGATCGAGCGTCGTAATCTCACTTGGTGTCCCTTCGTCGAGGTCGGGACCCGCACCCTCCAAGGCGGCAGTCAGGGCTACAAGGGTTCTTCGTTGTCCCGGACAGGACTTTGGCAATTGGTGCAGGTCACGGCTGTGCCCGCCCCTTTGTCCCGGACAGCCCGGACAGTCGTGAACATCGGCGGCTGACTTGGCGATCCTCGCCCTGGAAGGCATCCGATCGTCGGTACTGGTGACAGAAAGGCGGACGAATGAGTCTTTGTCACAAGCCGCGTGCCTCACTGGTGACAACCAGGCTGCTTCGGCGGGTGCCATTCGCCAGCTCATCCGGCTCTGCCGGTGACAACTACTGAGCTTCGGCTCACTACGACGACAACGAATGGGTCGGCCTGGCGAAGGACCAGCGACACCTGCAGACCGGGGACGCCGCCGCCCTGGCCCGCGCGAAGGAGATCTTCGCCCTGGTCAGATCCGGCTGGGACACCGACACGAGCTACGCCGCGCCCGGCGGCGTCTTCTGGACCCAGGTCGGCTGGAGCCAGGACCGCAACACCGTCTCGAACATGCCGGGCGCCCAAAGCAGGCAGCGTTCGCGCAGATCTGCGCCGTGCTCGCCTGACCCCGCGCCAAGTGGCGGACGCTCTACTGACTACTGGGTCCCGATCTCGCCCGTGCCGCGCGCGATCAACTGGACCGGCAGGACCGTGCGGCGGGAGGGAGCGTCGTCGCCGTCGATGCGGTCCAGCAGAAGGCGGGCGGCATGGCGGCCGAGCTCCTCGGTGTCGGAGGTGACCACGGTGACCGGGGTGGGGAGCATGTCGGCCAGTTTGAAGTCGTCGAAGCCGACGATCGCGACGGAGGTCTGGAGCTGCCGGCAGGCGCGCAGGACACCCTCGGTGAGGAAGCCCGTCGTGGAGAAAACCGCGGTGGGGGGATCCGCGGAGGTGAGCAGGGTGTGGGTGGCGGCCGAGGCCTCCTCGGTGGTGCCACGGCGCAGGGTGACAACCAAGTTGCTGTCGGGAGTGATGCCGCTGCGGCGCAGCGCCTTGCGGTAACCGCGCAGCCGTCGGCCGGTGCTGTAGTAGGAGGGGGCGCCGAGGATCGCGATCCGGCGGTGGCCCTGGTCGATGAGGTGCTGGGTGGCCTTGCGTCCGCCGTCCTCGTTGTCGACGAGGACGACATCGGCCTCGGCGCCGGTGGCCGGCCGGTCGACGAAGACGATAGGCACGTGGTCATGGCCGTTGATCTCGTTGAGGAAGGCGTGGTCGCCCTGGTCGGGGACGATGATGAGCCCGGCGACGCGCCGTCCGATGAGCTCGCCCACCGCGCGGCGTTCGACCTCCGGGTCCTCGTCGGCCGTACTGAGGAGGACCGCGTAGCCGGCCCGGTTGGCCACTTCGACGGCGGCCTTGGCCAGGGACGCGTAGAACGGGTTGGTCAGATCGCCGAGCAGCAGCCCGATGGTCATGGAGTTCTGCCCGGGACGCAGTGAGCGAGCGAGCTCGTTTCGCTGGTACCCGATGGCGTTGATCGCCGCCATCACACGCTCGGCCGTCTCCTCACGGACCGTTCCGACGCCGTTGACAACGCGGGAGACGGTGACGAGGGCGACTCCGGCCCGCTCCGCGACATCGCGCATCGTGGGCCTGGTGTTCTGGCGGTGCGGGGGACGACTGCTCACGTGAGTTGAAGACCAACCTTCCATCGCGTACCGGGGGCCGGGACCGCCCTCAGGATACGTTTCGGGCCCCGGCCCGCTGCCCGGCCCGGGTGGCCAACTGTTGCTCCTGATTCCCTAGTTGCTCTTGTCGGTCATGGTCTGGAGGTCGGAGAGCGGCTTTGTGCCGTCGAGGATATCCGGCCAGTAGGCGGTGATCAGGTCGTTCGACTGGCTGGCCCACTGGGTGGTGAAGCGCACGCCGATGCTGGACGACGTGTTCAGTCCCGTCTTGACGGTGGACGCGACGGTCGTCAGGCCGGCCCTGTCGAGGGCACCGAAGTAGGCGTCCTGCGCCGGGAGGTAGGCCGGGGCCGCAGCGGGGAGTCGGGCAGCACCTTGGTCCACACGGTGGAGTCGAGGTATTTGAGGACCTTGCTCCGCGGAGTCCGACAACGATGTCGTGCGGTCGGTGACCTTGAAGGACCTGCGCGACGGGACGCATCGCACCCTCGCCGCGCGTTACGTCCTGGACGCCACCGAGACGGGCGAACTCCTCCACCTCGCGGGCGTCGAGCACGCGAACGGGGCCGAGTCGCGCGCCACGGCGTGCCCGCTCGCCGACCTGGCACTCGGCCGCATCGTCTTCCCGACCGCACCGTTGCCGCCCGGTATGACGGACCCGAGGGCCGCGGTCGACGGCGACGCCGGCACCGCATGGTCCCCCGGTCCTGACGGTCGCATGGTCGTCGACCTGGACGCCGAACAGCACATCACCGAGATCCGGACCCAGTGGCGAGGAGGCCATGCCCCGGCATCCCAAGTCGAGTTCAGCCGGGACGGCCGTACGTACGGTGGCGCTGCGCAGCTGTCGGCGCGTGGCGTCCTGCGCACCGACAGCACCCCCCGCGACGTGGCACTACGGGTCATCACTTCGTCCGCGGGACCCACCTCACTCATCGCCCTCACTATTGCGTAGGAGTGGCCGCATCGGAGACTCCCGTCTCGGGATGAACCGACGCACGGGGTGCGACGCACGGGGTGCAACCTGGCGTGCCGCCGCCCGGCTGGAGGACAATTGCTGTTCCGACGTCGCCTGCCAGTGATCTTTCGCTGGTACGGTCCGGTCGTGCCGCGCCTGGTGGAAGTTCCAGGGGACGTACGCTTTTGGACCACCTCGGCTGTGTCTGCTTTCGGTTCTCAGGTCACGGGGCTGGCGTTGCAGATCCTCACCGCCGTGGCGCTGAGCGCATCCATCGGCCGGCTGCCCCTGGTCCTGGGGCCCGCACTGCCGACGAACTCGATCCCTCGGCAGCTGACCTGACACGCCACGGCGCAGAAGCCGCGGCCGCAGCCGGGGAGGGCAGGGACTGATCAGCTCGCAGTGGCATTGTTCCCGGGCCGTCGGTTCGGCACGAGGAGCCAGTCGCGTATGAACGCAGGTGAACGGCCCTACACTCGGCCCGACACAGGACCAACAGACTTGGAGAGCGTATTGGCAGCGCCTGACTTGGATCAACAGCCTCGCGACGTAGGCGGCACGTGATCAGCTTGTGGTGTGGAAGCCATCATCGCCAGCGCCGTAGCCGTTCTGGGCACCCTGCTCGGCTCAGGGATCACCCTTGCATTTCAGCGCAGCACAGCCGAGAGAAGCCACGAGTTCACCCGCCGCGAGAAGCTCCGACAGGAACGCCTCGATGCCTACTCGGCCTACGCCGGCGCCCTGGTCAACTACCGGCGCTGTCTGGTCCACCTGTGGTTCTGCATCCATGAGCAGCCGCCCCCCGGGGACGCAGACGAAGTTCGAATACGCGCCTACGACCTCCGATCAAACACCCAAGAGGCCCTGTTCCGCGTGCAGATGCTCACGGATGACGAGGCTCTGAGCCAGTCCGCAGAAGCTGTACTCACTGACGTGACGGGCCTCTACAAGACGGACAGTCGAAGCGAGCTCGACGAGCGCAGAGCGCAAACCCGAGATGACATCAGCCACTTGGTACGCGCGGCCAAGCAACATCTCTGACCCACCCGGCCGGCGTGGCGTTCACCCAGGTCAGCCCTCGGAGCCCGCCCTTGAGCCCCAAGCTTCCCAAGCTAGGGGCTGCTTGCCATGGCCAGAGAGACTATGAAACTGGCAGTCCTCTGGGCCGGAACGAGATACCCGAAAGTGAAGGCATGAGCAGGGTCAGGAGCGAACCACTCGACCGACCGTGTCAACCACTGCTCCCGCGGAAGCACGCACTCGCGCTGCGCGGGTGGCCAGGTCTTCTTCATCAGCGGCATAGTGCAGTGTGAAAGTGGCGTCAGCCAATTCTGCGAGCCGCTCGCGTATCTCAGCATTGTCCGTGAGCAGTTGCACCTCGGCCAAAGCTGCGATCACTCCCGAGCGAGCCTCCAGGGCGGCGGCCTCCGCTGCATCCTTCTCGGGAACATCAGCGTCGCGTCTCCCCCACCGGTTGTACTGGAGACGGCGGAATGAGGTCTCGCAGGCGAGTAAACGAGCAGTCGCTTGGCGCAGTTCGCGCCGTGTCTCAGCATTTAGCGCACCGGCATGGAGTCGTTCGGCTGCACGGGTTTGGAGGACATGCGAGACCACGACGCCAAGCAGAGTTCCAATGACCGCAACGACACCCGTCAAGGACTCCACCTCGCGGCCTCCCCCATAGTCAACTGGTATCTGCCTGCCCAGCACGACGCCTGTCCAAAGATCTGCCACCCGCCTGAACGGTCTCGTCGTTGTGCCATGGCCCTACCGCCGAAGCCGATCCCGACCGATCAGCGTAGAGCTGCGGACCGGATGGTGGGATCGGTGTTCGACTACAGGTCATCAGAACAGCTTGGGAACGATGCGGCTCGTGCCATGTCCGTGCCAGAAGGTTCGGCCCATGGTGACTGCCACTGTCCGTGAGTGGCCCGACGAGAAAGGGTGGGGCGTGCTCGACTCCCCCAAGACTCCCGGCGGCTGCATCGGCCACACTCCGACATACAGATGACTGAGTTCCGCACCCTGGCGCCCTGACAGCGAGTGAACCTCGTGTGGGAAGCCTCCGGCTTCAAACAGGACGGGCACGGCTGCCCCGCGGTGAGCATCGTGCCTAGACCTGCCTGACATCCACACCTGACTGTGAGGATGTAAATGGCGCCGTCCGAGGGGCCTGACCCTCCATCTGACCGACGCTTGCTGTCCTGTTGATGATTTGTCGGCCGCTTCGGGCGGTGCCGCCCTGCACGCGGCCGGTCGGGCGTTTGTGACCTCATAGGAGCCCGGCCAAAGGTCCCATCACAGTCTTGTCCTCCCGCCCGACCGGCGCGTGCCATCCCCTCATGCGCCGCACGGAAGGACAGCATCCTCAGCATGGCAGACGAGACAGCGGTGATCGGCGGCGTCGACACCCACACCGACTTCAACCAGGCCGCCGTGATCGATCCCATCGGCAGGCACCTTGCCACCCAGGCCTTTCCCACCACCCCCGACGGCTATCACCGGCTGCTGGGCTGGCTCTGCTCCCACGGAGAGGTGATCGCCGTCGGCGTCGAGGGAACCGGGGCCTACGGCAGCGAACTCGCCCGGTACCTGCAGGACAGCCAGATCACCGTCATCGAGGTGGACCGCCCCGACCGCCGGGCCCGCAGGGCAGGCGGCAAGTCCGACCCCATTGACGCCTACGCCGCCGCAACCGCCGTCCTCACCGGCCGAGCCGGCGGGATCCCCAAAGCCCGCGACGGCATCGTGGAGGCCATACGCACCCTGCGCGTGGTCCGTCGCTCAGCCGTCAAGGCCCGCACCCAGATCATCAACCAGATCCGCAGCCTCATCATCACCGCGCCCGGCGAGGTCCGCGAACAGTTGCGCACCCTGCCCCCTGCCCAGCTGATCAAGCATCTGGCCCGCTCCCGCCCCGGCACGCAGACCAGCGAACCCGCCTGCGCGGCCAAGATCGCCCTGCGGCGCCTCGCCCGCCGTCACCAATACCTGACCGCGGAGATCAACGATGCCGATGCCGAGCTGCAGACACTGATGACCGAAGCAGCACCTGAGCTGGTCGCATTACCCGGCGTGGGGATCGAGACCGCCGCCCAGCTTCTGATCACCGCAAGCGACAACCCCGAACGGCTCGCCTCGGAAGCGTCCTTCGCCCACCTGTGCGCAGCGGCACCAGTCCCGGCCAGTTCGGGCCGCACCAACAGGCACCGCCTCAATCGCGGTGGCGACCGCCGGGCCAACCACGCACTCCACATGATCGCGCTGGTCCGCATGCGCTACGACCAACGCACCCAGGCATACGTCGCCCGCCGCACCGCCGAAGGCATGTCCAAGAAGGACATCCTGCGCTGCCTCAAACGCTTCATCGCCCGTGAGGTCTACAAGTACCTCACCTACCAACACACCCCATCGAAGCCGCTCATCCCAACCGCTTGACGCCTATAGGAGCTTCATCAACGACAGCGCACGACCACGGTCCCCAGCGATTCACTGTGCCACCGCACCCCCTGCCCCGCGCCACACGGCCCCTGCCGGGTCGGCTCGGGCTCTTGATCACGCTCGATCCCAGACCGGGCGGCCACCGGCCAAACCCACTCCACCGACCTCACGGCACTCCTTCATCAGTCGACGGCCTTCAAGTGGCCCAGGGCATCTCCGAGGTCGAGTTCGGTGGCACCACGGGTCTGGAAGCCCTGCTTGAACAGCTCAGCCGTGCGCTGCTGTACTTTCTCGCCTCGGACGAGTTGTTGGAACAGCGCGGCGTCCGCGCGTACTTCGGCAGGAGCCGGCAGGCTGATGGCGTTGATCGCCGACTTGGCTGCGATCAGCGCATCGCGGGGGAAACCGCTCATGCGCGCGGCGATGCCTGCTACGAACTCGTCCAGTTCGGCGTCAGGGACCGCACGATTGACCCATCCATAGCGTTCGGCGAGGTCGGCGTCGAAGTCCGACGACGTCAGCACGGCTTCGAGTGCACGGCCCCGGCCCAGCAGACGGGTGAGGTGCTGGATCGCGCCCGCGCCGGGGGGTGCTCCGATTCCCACTTCCGGCTGGCCCAGGATGGCGTTCTCCCGGGAAGCGAAGCGCATGTCGCAGGCAAGGAGAAACTCACTGCCCGCTCCCCGGGCACGGCCGCGCAGCTTTGCGATGGTGACAGCCGGGAGCTGGCTCAGCTTGCGGAACAGCATTCCCAGGGAGGCATCGCCGGGGCCTCCCGCCTTCGCGGCCTCAGCGGTGTACTCGGGGACTTTCGTCATGTCGACGTGCGGGAAGAAGAAGTCGGCGTCCGCACTGTCGAAGATCACCACGCGTGGGGCGGTCGGGTGGGCCAGTTCCTCGAGCAGTGCGACCAGGTCCCGCACGACCTCGGGACCGATGAGGTTCATCGGCGGCGCGTTGAACGTGGCAGACAGGACGGTGCCATCCAGCCTGGCCTTGATGGTTTCGTACGAGGCGGTCATCTTCGGTCCTCCTGTCATCGCTCAGCCCCGTCCTCCTCGTGGACGCGGCGCAGGGTGATGTCGTGGGATTCGGCGACCGCGACGACCTGGAACGGAGACCGTGACCAGGCCGAAGCTCATCGCCTCGCGCCAGATCGCTCGGGACTTGAAGCGAGCCTTTCGCCCGGGTTTGCCATGCTATGGCGACCCTCGTCAGTGGGCTCCCCGGATGGTTCCGGACCGAGCTGGAATCGAACATCTGCCCGATGCGTGTCCGACAGGTCGCTATGGGTTCGCCGCGGCACCGTTGCACCGTCGTCACAGGTCAGACCGGAATCCGAGTGCAGAAGCGCAGTGATCCCAAGCTCGGAGCGCGCGTTCGATTGCCGTCACTCGCTCCAAGGACGAAGGCCCAGGCCCGATTCGCGGCCAGCTTGCGGGCCCCGATCTCCTGATGACCGTAACTGTGCGGTGGTTTCAGTCTTGGACGACGAAGCGGCAGGCCAGAGGGCTGATTCGCGGGGCCCTAGCGCAGTACAACCTCGCCCGCGTGGACGGCGCGCATGGCGCGCTCGACAGTCTCCTGGTTTTCGCCCACCGGAGCCACGTAGCCGATGACGTCGCGCGCGGCATCCTCCCCGAGCATTCGGGTGATCACCCACGTGGCGAGATACTGGGACGCCAGGCAACCGCCCGCCGTAGCGATGTTCCCCTCGGCGTGGAACGGCGCGTCCAGCACGGTGACGTCGCGGGCCTCCACAAAGGGTCGGCTCTTCATGTCCGTGCAAGCCGGCATGCCATCCAGCAACCCGAGCCGGGCGAGCACCAGCGCGCCGGAGCACTGCGCACCGATCAGCTGTCGCGAAGGGTCGAGCGGCAGCCTGGAGATCAGCCGGTCGTCGGCGACCACCTCTCGCGCCTTCACCCCGCTGCCGATCAGTACGACGTCGGCTTCGGTCACGAACTCCATCGGGCGCTGCCCGGTCACGTCGACGCCGTTCATGGACGTGACCACCGGCGTCGGTGTCGTGATGAAGGCCTCCAAGCCGTCCTTTCGACACCGGTTGATCAGCGCGGAGGCGATGAAGCTGTCGAGCTCGTTGAATCCATCAAAGGTGACCACGGCTACCTGCATGGCATCTCCTCAAAGCACGGCAATGGCGTGCAGTCTCTCAGAGCGCTGTGCCCAGGTCGCAGGCCAATTGTCAGTCGGTGGCTCATCTGTCGGTGCCGCAGTCGCCGAGTCGCCCCTGGACCGGTTGATGGCCGAGATGGAGGCATCGAGGCTGGACCTGGACCGTGTCGCCGGTTCGGTAAGGCCGAAGGGCGAAGCCGGGCTCGTTTGAAAGGTGAGTGCGGTACAGCAGCGAAGTACAGCGACCCAGCTGATCCTGGGGACCACCACGAGCCGCTGGCGCCCCTTTGACCAGGCTGGGAGACCTAGGAGACCGCGCTGCCCGCGGCTCGCATCGAGGGGGCCAGGTCGGGCCAGAACCTTCTCGTCCCCCAGGGCGTCTGGAGAGCTCGCACCGCTGGACCTCGGTCAGCAGCGGGCGGGCCCCGGCCGCGCCCGTCGAGGCCAGCGCCGCCGTCCCGCCGGCCGCAAGGGCGCGGCGCCACCGGTCGGCCGCCATCTTCGCCACCCGGAAACGCCGTGCCACCTGCTCGTCGCTCTCACCAGCGGCGATGAACTCCGCCGCGGCCATGCGCACCTGCTCGCGCCGGTCCCTGACCGCGGCATCGAGCCCACCACCCTGTGCGTACCTCACACATACGACGCACCGCACACCGCACACCGCAGCACGTCACAGCAGAGCGCGACCCTGGCGCAACACCCAAGGGGAACTCTCCAGCAGTTCCAGGAGGGGGTCACTGCCAAGTCCCGCCAACCCGCGTGGCCACCCAAGCAATGCCCAGGGTCAGAGGCGAACGGTCATTTCTACGGTGACCTCGTCCCCTGTCGAAAGACCCTGTGGTTTGCGCACGGCCTGTTTGATCGGGAGCAGGTACTCGCCGTCCTTCGGGAAGAGTGACGTCGCAAAGGCGATCTCACCGATCCGGGCCTCAACAGGAACAACGCCCCACCCGTACGTGGCCATCGACGCTACCTCCCGTATGTCGGCAGACTGCTCCTCCGGTACAGGGACGAAGTAGAACGGGGAAGGCCCGCGCCATTCGATCACATGGCTGGAGAAGACGACGTCCATAGGGCCGGTCCGTTCCACGAGGAGTGCTGAATCCCACTGAGCGTACAAGCGGTGCCACCTCGTGGACGCAGATCCAGTCCCGCCGCGAAAGAGGCCGGACCGCAGGGGCCAGCTCAAGAACACATGACCACCAGGGCCGAAGGTCGCCGTCACGACCAGATGGTTGTTGACTCAGACCCGCTCACCCTCCCAACCGCGGAAGTCGCGCGCGAGGCCATCGAAGAACCCGCCCATGTCATCCCAGACGGTGGCGGTCACCGTGTCGAACCGTGCACGCACACCGTCAGCAACGGCCTCCACAGCGAAGGCGACCTCGTACTCATCCGCACGCGACCAGTCGAACAACCTGACAGTGGACGCCAAGGCCCACGCCCTTGAACGACGAGCTCGATCTGTCCTCCACTCACCTCGATCAGAGTCACCCGTCGAAGGATGCGGACGCCAACCAGCCGACGTCATCACCGTTCCGAGGCGCCCGAACGTTGCTACTTCTCCTCAACGCACTTGCCTCACACGTATCCGAGGGGTCGTCAGGCAGTGCAGCGACCGCCCATTCAGCTCCCTGTAGCTGCCTGCATTTGCCTCACATGTATCTGGAGGGCCGTAATGTCCGAGCCCGCTGATAGTGTGCCGCGTTCGGCCGAAAAGATCACGAGAGGACGGCAGCCGTGCAGGAAGTGACGCGCCATGAGGTCAGCGGACAGCACATAGCCCACGCGCTCGACGACATCAGCCGGCGGACCCGGCGGCGGTGGCATGGGATGCGCTATGACGACCCGTCCCTGGAGAAGTTGCAGGAGATGCGTGATGAGCTCCTCGACCACATCGCCGCCCGTACCGTGGAGGACCCCGCGCTCGACGAGTCATCTCGAGCGGCACTGCGGACCGCGGCGGAGTGCTCCCTGGGGGTTCTGAGCGTTGGCTGCTTCCCCGACGGCGACCAGGAGATCGTCTTCCCGCTCATCGGCGAGAGGCTCGGCAGCGAGGACATCGCCTTCGGTGACGTCGTAGAGCAGGCCCCCACGGCCGGAACGTGGGTTGACACGTTTGCAATATGTCTGGTCAGTGGCCTGGTGTGGGACTGGCAGCGGGTGATCGGTCTGCTGCTGCGGGAGGACTACGCGCCCGCGATCCGCGACGGGGTGCCGTACTCGAAGCTGAACTCGGCGTCGGATCCGGCGGACCTGGCTGCGATGGACGCACTGTGCGGCTACCTGACCCAGGCGCAGGGGCACCTGCCCCGCGACTGGCCCACCGTGCCCCTGTGCAAGCCGGACACCGACGAGCGCGCAGAGGCGGCCCGGAAACTGGACGCAGCCGGCCCCCTGACATCGGACCAGCGCCTCCTTCGTGTACTCCTCGAAGATGACCAGCACGCCTTTGAGCAGACTCTCGTGGCCCATCTCAGCGAGCACCGGGAGAGCGTGGGATCCGATCCCGCCCCCAGGACTCTGCTGCCGGTCGGCGCCCTTGCTCTGACCGCTCTGGCGGTCCAAGTGCACGGCTGGGAGCTGGACGTTCGGTCCGGCTATCTGCCGCACGGCATGCTTGGTTCCCCGGACACCCTGCGCCGAGCGGCGGACGCCGGCGGGAACGACCTGGGCCACTGGACCGCCAAGTAGCCCGTTCGACCGCTACGTCGGCAGGCCAGCGAACAGACGTGCGGGTTCCGTTTCCGCCTCACCCCCAGGTGAGGACCCCCTTGCCCGGCCCTGCCGTCCGCTACGGATGGCAGGGCCCGCCGCACCTCCCGGCTCCCCACGGGAGGCATGCGGCTGCCCGGACCCGGCTGCGGAGAGCGTCCGCCAGCCGCCGCCGGGACCCGTGACCGGCGCGATGGCCGCGACCTCCCGCCCGCACGGCTCACCGTCCCTGCACCGTGAGACTACGGCCGGTGGTGGGCCTCCCAGGCGCAGCACTGCGCTCCGAACTACTCCTGGCCTTCAGCCAGAAGGTCTTGGGGCCGCCGCAGGTGCAGCCCAGAATGTGCACGCCCTCCTGTTTGTAGCTGTCCACGTCATGGGGTGCGGTCTCCGAAAAATCCGTGCAGCAGCACCAGCGGCAGTCCACTGCCCACGGTCTCGAAGGCGACCTGTACTCCGTCGCCGCCGGTGACCTGCATGCCCACTCATCCCCGGACGCAACAGGAGTTGCCCGGTGGAAGTACATGCGCCGGCCCGTCTCCGTCAGCCGCCCCAAGGAGGTTCGGAAGAGGCACTCGGTGATCAGCGCCGCCAGGACGGGCGGAGCTGTGGTGAGGGGCGGACGGGCCCGTGCAGGTGCTGGTCGTGGTAGTCGTGCTCGTACGGTCCTGTGAAGGGCGGGGTTTCCTCCAGGAGCTCGTACGCCACAACTCCCGGGGCGTAGATGTCGCTGGCGCTGGCGGCCCGCTGGTTATTCCAGCGTTCGGGGGCCATGTACGCGAGGGTGCCCGCGAGTTTGAGGGTGTGCTTCGCGATGGTGGCTTCGGCGTAGCGGGCGATCCCGAAGTCGGCGAGGCACCGGCGGCCACCGAGCAGCAGGATGTTCTCCGGCTTGAGGTCGCGGTGGACGATCTCGCGGTCCTTGAGGTCGGCGAGTGCTTCGGCGACGTCGGACAGGACGGCGACCGCCTCGTTGAGGGGCAGCCGGCCGTGCTCCTGGAGGTGGTAGCGCAGGGACTTCTCGGCACGGACATCACCAGCGCCCACTGGTCGTGCTCGCCGCTGTCGATGACCGACCGGCACGACGTTGCGGACGCCGTCCAGGTTGGTGAACAGCAACTCGCGCCTGGCGCCCGGCGCCAGTGGGCCCTAGCTTCACCTCCGCCTTCTCGCCGACGGTGTTCTCCGCTTCGAACACGGCGCCGCAGCCGCCGCCCCCGATGCCGGCGCCGACGGCCCAGTCCTCATTCAGTGCCAGTCTCATGGGGCGCGCTGTCTCCATCGTCAACTGCTGTCCCGTGCGGGCGGTTTCGCACCGCTTGCATCCTCCGTGGGACCCTGACAGTGAGGTATTCGTGGTGTCCCGCGCACCCCGAGCCGGGCCCCCGGTGTCTGCTTCTGGACAGCACAGGACCTGCCGGTGCCGAGCACCGGATCAGCGCTCTGCGCGGGCGGGTGCCCGGGCTGCTGGCGCCGCCCGCCTTCTGTACGACGTCCCCGTCCTCGCGTCACCGCTGGCTGACCTGCTCCACCATGGCCCCTCCGTACCCATATGGCGCCCCGTCCACGACCCGACCAGCGAGTCCGCTGAATCGGGCCCGAGCGTCGGCAGACATGACGCGCGGCCGCCGCAGACGACGGCATGAGGCTGCGCTTCGCTTCGCGCGCAGATCCTCCGCAGCGAAGTAGTCGGCCGGCCACGAACCCAGCGCGCGCTTACCCCTTGTCGCCCTGGACGACCGCACCTCCGAACACCAACGGCCGGCCTGGCCGAGGCGCCATGAGGGGGCACCCCGCTACGGACCACGAAGGACACCACGAGAGGCGCCCCGAAAGGCAACCCCTCGGGGGCGCGGCCTCTGCGTACGTCGGCACTGCGCAGACCGGCCGTGGTCGGGGGTGGGCGCGGCACTGCGGGAGGCATGGTCGGCCTCCGCGACGGCGGGCCAGCTCGCTGTCGTCGGGCAGCGGTGATGAGCGGGTCGGTGCGCAGGCTGTGCGCGAGGACCAGGCTTCGCGCACACCGAGCCCGGACAGTGCCCGGACAAGACGCTGACCAGGCCGGACAAACAACGACCGTCCGGGACAGTCACAAACTGTTGCTCCAGCTCGGCCAAGGTCGGCAACCTCGATACCGCAAGGCATCCGGCAGAAACCAAGGTGAAGGTGTCCGGCCTCAGGCGACGCACGTCGGTGAGCCGTGAAGCGGTGGCAATGGCAGACGTGGGCTCGGGCCTGGATGGCGTCGCCAGGCGAACCAACGGGGCCGGTGGGTCGCATCACGCATGGGCCGGACGGCCAGCGTCGTGGACAGTCGCTGGAGCAGTGTGGATGCCGTTCCACGCTCGTATGCAAGAGCGGCAAGGCAAGACAGGCGCGGAGTGCTGGGCCCTTCGGGCACGGTCTTCGCTGAATGAAGGGGCACTGATGCGCACACGCAAGATCATCGCAGGACTCGTTCTCGGCACCACTGTCGGACTGGGGCTCATGGCGCCACCTGCCCAGGCAGCTTCCACGGCGTCACCCGCCGCTTCCTCCGACACTCGGGGCGTCGTGGACATCCAAGGTGCGCAGGCGAGCTGGCACTTCTACAGCAGTCACAAGACCTGGGTGGAATGCGGACTCCGAGCGTCCTACTGGCACGATCTGCACCCCACTTGGGAGGCGAAGTGCCCTGAATTCAAAGGTACTGACGGGGTGAAGAAGTTCCACCTGTACTTGTACTACTAGCAACTTGGTCATGGCGAAGCCCTCCGGTGTGGTGGAGGTGCTGAGCCTTCACCGCACCGAGATCTTCGTGGACCACTGCAATGCCCGGCTGATCGTTCACGGCGGGCGGCTGCTGTTCGAAGCGTGCCCCCGGCGCCGGGGGCACGACTCTCAAGGGGAGGGAACCCACATGCGTATCCGACGCGCACTCGCCACCACTGCGGCGACTGCCGCGCTCGCCGGCGGCCTCGCCGCCGCACCCGCCAGCGCCGACAACAGCGGTGAGATCAATGCCGCGGCAGTCTGCGACCTGGTGCCCAACTATAACCAGTGGGACTCGGTCGTCGTTCGCCACGCGACCGCCCCCTTCCGCGACGGACCCTACGCCGAGTGCGATGGGACCACCAGGAGCGCCTCGTCCTACCTCGACGCATACTGCCGATACAAGAACAGCCACGGCAACGTCTGGTACTTCACCTACTACGGCTGGGTGTACGGCACGCACGTCACCCGCCCCAACGGTGAACCCGTCTGGTGCGACATGTCCTGAGCTGCGGCCGGCGCTGCTCGACCGACTCGGCCAGTCAGGACCGAACACGCCCTGCCACGGGGAGCTCCGTGGCAGGGCGTTCTGCTGCGCGTCAGTGCCTGAACGGAAAATCTCCCCGCGCCGGGGCGGGCTGCGCCCATCATTGGCCAGGGGTTGGGCGAGTTGCTGGTCAGGAGCGGTAGGTTGATTGCGCCTCAGCCCGACCTGACGGCACGAGCGGTGCTTCGCAGGGCGTCCGGGCGGGTGATTTCCCCTCCCGTACGCGCTCCGCCGGAGCGGCCGGGGGCGGGCCGCCTGCGGCGCGGGGCCAGCCGGCCGCCCGGATACGGCGATGACCCGTGGTGGGTGCGCCAGCAGCACCAGCCCCGCGACCATGGCCGACCAGCTGCGGGTGCTCGTTCGAGCACATGGTGGACGCGTTCGGCTATGGGCCCGAGGTCTTCGAGGAGTTCCGGGTCGCCGCGGTCGAGTCCGCGTTCCTGCCGCTGCCGAAGCGCCGTCGCCTGATTGACCAGGTGATCCGCCTGGGGTACGGGGCGCTTCGGGCCGACGGGCGCGGACGGGCCGCGCGGCGGACCACGCGCGGTCGCGTCGGGGCCGGCAGCCGGCGGCTGAACCCCGCGGTTCAGCCGCCGGTCTGCGTATAGATGTCGTTCACCGTCTTGCGCATCAGGTCGGCGTGCTGCTTGGCAACGGCCGTACGCAGCCCGAGGAGGTAGTCCTTGCCGCCGATGCGGAAAGCCCGGACCATCTCGACGCAGTGGAGGTCGTTCTGGTCGGGCCATTCCTTGGACGGCTTCCGGCTGCACGAGAAGTCGGCGATTTTCGTCGACGCATCGGCCCACTTCCAGGGCGCCCCGGCCGCATGCTTGTTCTTCGGGTCCCGCACATAGCCGTCGATCGTCCTGCGGCTGCAGGGCCCACCCGTGCACTCCCGCAGGTCAAAGACGATGATGCCGTACACGGGACGGGGATGTCCGAGGATGCCGATCCCGCATATCCATTGCATGGCGCAGCTCATCCGTGGTCCCCGGAACACAAAGGGGAGAGATTGGATGCCGTTGAGCTGGGACCGGTCACCCGGTCGCCAGACGGGACCGTCGATGGATCGTGCGACACCCCTGCGGTAGCGGGTGTACGGCGCGTCGCCGGGCAGCGGGGGACGGGGGACGGCCACGAGGGCGGTGCCGGGGGATTCTCCCAGACCGGCGTTGGCCAGAACCTGCCTGACCAAGATGGCCGCCACGGCCTTGACGCGCTGGCCGTCCCTCGCCACCTCGGTGTACGTGAGATCGACAAACACATTCCCGGTTCGGGCGCCCACCCTCGCCGACCACCCGGCGCTCCCCGGCTCGTTCTCTCGCGGGCTGATCACGGCCCGGTCGCCCACTCCGGCCAGTTCAAGGGTGCTGACGACGTTCAGCTGCCGGTCGGCCACCATCACGGCGCTCACCCCATTGCCGGGACGCGCGACGGTGACGGACAGTGTCACTTCACCGTCGCGGTTGAACGGCGCCTGTTCGGTCCAGTGGCAACGGCCGGAGCCGTCCGCCCGCGCCCAAGGATCGGTGATCGCCGGTTCCAGCTGTTCTCCCCTCAGGAGTGAGCACGCCGGAGCCACGGAGGAGTACGGCCCGGAAGGGCCAATTGCGTTCTCAGCCGCTGCGAGCAGCCACGCGACCAGTCCTACCCAAATAACCATATGCACGACAAAAGCAAGCCGTCTTATACGAAGCGAGTGCTTCTTCCGCTGTGAAAAGTCCTTCCCGGCAAGTCTGTTGAGTAGTTCCAGATGCCGGAAGCGGTACCGTCCGCCGCTCTGCCGCAGTACGCCACGCCCGTGTGCATCCTGGAGAAAGGCCCCGAGTCGCCAAGGCAGCCGGCCCGTCGCCGCAAGCCAGATCCGGGCCACGTTGAACCGTCCCCAGGCCGACCCTCCGACTTCGTACAGCAGCCAGGCGAAGGTATTCAGCAGGAGCGTCACGCGCCCAACATTCTGCTCAGGCTCCAGGATGTCGATGTTGGACTGCCAGAGCCACGTGATCGGCAGGATGAGGAACAGAGCCAAGGAGAAGAGGTCCAAGGGGCCGCCCCTTTCCTTGAAGGGAAGTACCCAGAAGGCGCCCTTGACCCATGCCGCGGTCCTGTCCCGTCGCAGCAGTTCCCAGGGGCTGCTCACGGACTCCGTGTCCGACGGTTCACTGCGCAGGAACGGCAGGGCCCGGGAGCCGCGCACATGCTTGGGGCCCGGGAAGGCCGACGGGTCGGTGGCGAACCACACCGTGGTCAGCAGGGCGAGAAACAGCAGCGCCTCGGTGAGCCAGATCGGACCTCCCGGCCAAAAGGTCGCATGAGCCTCCCCTAGGCCGGACCAGTAGGTGACGCCCGTGATGGCCGCGATCAACGGCACGAAAGCCAACCAGCCGACCCACCGGGGTGTCGTCGTGTCCAGCCGCCACCACTCCAGCTCCTGCGTCCCCCCGGCCCTCACATGGCGGGCGAGGAAACGCAGCCAGATCCCTGCCTGCTCCGCCTCCCAGGTGCGGTCGGCCAGCGCGCCGCCGTAAACGGAGGGGATGAACCGGTCGAAGAGATGGGCCTCGATGGCCGAACTGTCCGGGAACTGCCGCGGGTCGAGCAGCTCCATCGGATCGGCCCGTGTGTCGCTGTACGCCGCACGGGCCAGGCCGACCATGAGCGGGGTCGACAGTGCTCGGCGCACGTGCCTCGCCTGCCCGTCCTCCTCGCCCAGCCGCGCGAGCACCGGGTCCCACGTTGTCAAGGTCCCCTCCCCCGACTTGACCTTGCGGCTGGTGCGGGGCAGATACTCGGCGAGCTGATCCACGGTGAGCCGTTCCAGCTCGACCACGGCCGTTGCCGTGAGGACATCGCTCTGTGCCACGGCCTGCTCAAAGGCCGTGCTCCGGCTGGTGAGCACGAAGCATGCGTCGCGGCCGAGACTCGCATTGAACTCGGCCAGTGCCGTGGCCTGTGTGACCGTCGGGATCTCGTCGAAGCCGTCGAGCACGGGCAGGATCCGCCCGGTCTCCAGGAGCGCCTGTGCGATCGCCCGTCGCTGGGCGCCGCGGGCGGCAAGGCTCGGATGGCGGTCGGAGACGAGCGCCGCGGCCCACTGCCACAACCCCTGCTGCCGCGGGTCCCAGGAGGCGAGCGGGAAGATCACGGGCACGGGACTACCCTTGAGCGCCTGCCGAGCGAAGCGCAGTGCCAGCGCGGACTTGCCCCCGCCCGGCGGGCCGAGAACGACGAGCCGACGCGAGGGAATACGCTTGTACACCTCGTTGATCTCGGCGAACTCCCCCTCGATGTCGGGTATCTGGCCACTGTCCCGGCTGATGTTCTCCCAGTGGTCGACGAGTTCGGGATCGCCCTCGCTCCAGCGGACCCGCAGCGGGATGGGATCGTGCACCCGGGAAAGCCGTTCCTCCCGGTCGTACATCGTGCGCAGCCTCCCGGCCAGCTGCGTTGCGGCGATGTCTAGTTGACGCTCGGAGAACACGCCACGCCGGCCCCGGCGTGCCCGCACGTGGGCGACGCCGAGATACGCGGCCACGACCAGCAGACAGGCAGCGACCGTCCAAGCGGGGCCGGGGCGGCGTCGGCCGAGGTCCGACACGATCAGCGCGACAGCGGCGAGGGCCAGGAACAGCACCGCCACGGGCCGCAGCAGCCCATGGATCTGGGGGCTCTCCGGGCGATGGACATGGAAGTGCACGCCGCCGTGGATCGCGCCGGCCTGGATGAGGTTCTCGACGTAACCGCCGTCCATGCGGTTGACGACCGTATGAGGGACACGCCCGAAACGGCGCGCAAACCACTGCCCCCTCGGCCCCCTCATGAGCCCTATCGTGCCATCGCCTCGATCAACTCACGCTGCCTTTGCAAGTCTCGATCAGGTGGGCGCGGTTCAGCCCTGGAGGTTCTCCTCGACGGTGAAGTCATCCAGGTCGGCAAGAACAGCGTCGCTCTCTGTCGACAGGCCGGAGCGGCGAACAGGGTGGCGGCGATACGCAAGGCCAGGGGCAGGCCCGCACAGGTTGACGATGGCTGCGGCTGCTTCGGGGGCATCCTGAACACGGGTGTCGGCGGGTCCGCGGGCCTGTAGGACGGCCTGGTGCAGCAGGGCGCTGGACACGACGGTGTCGAGGACCTTCAGGTCGTGCGGACGGGCGTGGCGGCGTGACCTCCGGGGGCAGCACCACGGTGATGTCGCGGCCCTGGATCGCCTCGTGGAAGAACACTCCGCCGCTGATCGCGTTGGACACGTTCCCGTCCTCGCCGGCTGTTCGACTCAGTCTTGCGTCGACCGCGTCTCGCCTTCGGCGGCAGGTGGAGGAGGAGCGGAGGCGGTGAAGGACAAGCCGGAGAAGTCCCGGCCCTGCAACACTGTCCCGTACTGGGTACCGCCGCTGATCGTGTTGCGGACGCCACCGTCACCGGTACGCACCAGCTTCGCCTGCTCATGCCACTGTTGCAGACCAGCAGAGAATTCCGTATCCACCACTGCCCGCACTGCCAGCGCGGTGCTCAGCGCCTGCGCACGCGCCGCATCCTCGGGTTCCTCCCGAAGCCTGGCGAGCTCCGCCTCCCCGGTGCTGACCGCTGGGGCCTGGGCGGATTCGCCTTGGCGACGCCCGAACGGGCGGCGCACCAGCGTGGTCAGCCCCACCCAGGCCTGTCGCCCGAGTTCACCGCCGGCGCCCCCTGCCAGCGCCGCGAGCAATGCCACCGAAATCGGATCCATGCTGTACCACCCTCCGTAGCTCATGCTGCACCGGGAGTGGACACACTACGAGAGGCCGCAGTGCAGAGGGCGCCGATCCGGCAATCCGCCCTGGGACCCGGCAGCGCCCACAGACAGACCAGACCTCGCCGTCTACACCGAGAGCACGTTTTTCGAGACCGGCCGTTGCGAACCGCCGCACAGGGGTACGCGACGGCGTTGGAATTGCCGGACTCCGGTACCTCGGCGGCCTGGCCCGTCGCCGCCGCTGTGGTGGCTGCGGTGCACTCGCAGTTGCCCGTTGAAGGACCTCGCATCGCTCCAGATGCGCACGCTGCACCGCCGACGCTGCTCCTGGCGAGGCCCTCCCCGCGCAGCAGCCTGTGTCATCTGGCCCGTGCAAATAGTGCGCTGCATCCAGCGACACCCCAGCGGCCTCCCGACGACCGCCACCGCCGACCGGGTGTGATCCTCGCCTGCGCCGGCCTCGGCGGTCAGCCGGTCAACGCCTTCGTGTTCCGTTCACCTGCACGCGTGATCCCCAACTCTTGCCGCACCCGGAATCATGCTCCATGAACCGCGTAAATCTATAGGAAAAGGGCAATATGCTTCGACACCGTGTCGTGGTGCGGCACCTGACCCGCGCCACCGTGACCTCGTGCTGCGCCGCTGCTCTCGCCCTCACACAGACGGTGCAGGCCCACGCGGCGAGCCGCACGGTCAACTTCAACTACCAACACATCTGGAAGACACCCGAGTTCGAAACGGGTATCCGCGGCCGCATCCACTTCACCGTCAAGAAGTGCGACCACCCCAACGGGGACATGACCGTGCTGCTGAGGCGCACTGATGGCTTCAACTACGTCGTGGGCAGCCGGAACATCAAGTGCCGCGCTGGCCACACGGCCAACTGGGACGACGATCCGGCGGGGACCTACGAGTTCGAGCTCGGCAAGCTCGACGACTACAAGTTCTTCAAGGGCACCGCCACCTACTCGTTCAACGCCGCCAGGTAGCCGCTGGAGCCGGGCTCGGGCCGGTACCCGGTACCGGGCGCCGGCTCCCGGCGCGGCGAAGGCACAGGGCTCGCGGCCGCTCGCCGGTCCGCCCTCGGCCGTGTACCGGACACTCCAGCACTCAGCCGGCCAGGCCCTTGACGGCAAGGTCGTCGACGACGTGCCGCAGCGCGGCAAGCGCGGGGTCCGCCGACGGATCGGAGGCGGCGACGGCGGCCTGGATGGCGCCCAGGACGCGGGCGACGTCGAGCAGCCGGTACTCCTGGGCACAGGAGATGCCGAACTTCGCGTCGCAGTACACCTCCCACGAGTCTTCCCTGCCAAGTCCAGCGTGTCGACGAGTGCTGTCAGCTTGAAGCGTCAGCCATAGGCTCGCCAGGGGGCCCAGGCTCGTCGGCTGCGGGAAGGCTGAGGGTGGCTTGGAGTCCTCCGGCTGGGCTTTGGCCGAGGTGGAGGGTGCCATGGTGGAGATGGGCCTGCTGTTCGACGAGGGCGAGGCCGAGGCCGGAGCCCGGCGCGCGGGTTCGCGGGCCGCGGGTGAAGCGCTCCTTCATCGCGTGGCGTTGGTCCGGGGGGATGCCGGGCCCGTCGTCGCTGACGGTGATCCGGACCGTGCCGGCCTCGTGGGTGAGCTGGATGTCGACGGTGCCGTCGGGGCGGCCGTGGAGGGCGGCGTTGTCGAGCAGGTTGTCAACCGCCAGGCGCAGTCCTACGGGCCAGCCGGTCAGCGTCGCGGGGGTGCTGCCGTTGAGGCGATAGGTGGTGGGGTGGCGGCGGGCCGCGTGGCTGACAGCCTCGTGGAGGAGTGCACCGAGGTCGACGGGGACACGGTCGGGCAGGGCGTGCGCGTCGCCGCGCGCGAGGGTCTGCAGCCCGGTGAGGAGGGCAGTGATGCGGTGGTGCTCCGCGCCCATGGCCTCCAGTGCGCGGGTGCGCTGTGGTGCGGGGAGGGTGGGGTTGCGCTGGAGGGTCTCGATGGTCATGCCGAGGCTGGTGAGGGGGGTACGTAGCTCGTGGCCGGCGTCGGCGGTGAAGCGTCGGGTGGCTTCCATGCTGGTGCGCAGTTGGCGAGCATGCCGTTCAGGGCGCGGGAGAGGTCAGCGACTTCCTGGGGGCCTGTCACGGTGGGGAGTTGGGGGCCTGTGGTGTCGGCACTGATGGCGAGCGCGCCGGTCCGCAGGCGTTGGAGAGGCTGGAGGATGATCCTGGTGATCAGCCACACGCCGACGGCCGTGGCCAGAGCGGCGGCGAGGGTGACGGCGACGACGATGGCGGTGTTGTCGGCGACACGGCGTTCGATGTGGTCGATGTCCTGGAGGACTTCGAGGCGGTCCCCTGTGGCGTTGAGGGGCTGGGTCAGGGTGCGCCAGGTCTGTCCGTCGGCCTCGATGGTGCTGTAGCCGTCACGGCTGGGCAGCGGGGGCGGGGTGGGCGGAGTCTCGCCGCGCTGGGCGATGACCTGCCCGTCGGAGATGAGGCGGACCAGGCTCTGGCTGCCGGCCAGCAGGCCGCCGTAGTCGTCCCGGCCCTCGTCAGCACCCTCGTGGTCCCCCTGCCCCAGGAGCTTGTCGGCGTCCTGGCGGACCTTTTCGGCGCGTGCGGTGAGCTGGCGGTCGACGTCGGTACGGTCACGGTGGTCGATGCGGGCGACGATGACCAGTCCGGCGAGCGCGACCACGACCGTCACCAGTACCGCGACGGCGGCGGTGATCTGGGTGCGCAGGCGCCGCTTCACGGGCCGGTGCGCAGGACGAGGCCGATCCCGCGGACGGTCTGCAGGATCCGGGGGCGGCCGTCGGCCTCGAGCTTCTTGCGGAGGTAGCCGATGAAGACGTCCACCACGTTGGTGTCGACGTCCCAGGTGTAGCCCCATACCTGTTCCAGAAGCTGGGCACGGGAGAGGACCTGGCCGGGCCGGTGCGCGAGGGCGAGCAGCAGGTCGAACTCGCGGGTGGTCAGGTGCAGGTCCCGCCCCGCGCGGGCGGCCACCCGCCGGGCCGGCTCGATGGTGACGTCGCCGATGACCAGGGGCCGTACGGCGGTCGACTCGTGCAGGCGGACTATCGCGTGCAGGCGGACTATCGCGTGCAGGCGGGCGGCCAGCTCGGCGATGGAGAACGGCTTGACGACGTAGTCGTCCGCGCGGGCCGCGAGTCCGGCGACCCGGTCGTCGACCTCGTCGCGGGCAGAGAGCATGCACACCGGCAGCGTCCGGCCCTGGGCTCGCAAGGACTGTACGACCTCAACGCCGGACAGGCCCGGCATCGTCACGTCCAGGACGATCACCGACGGCAGCCGGTCGGCGACCTGCTCCAGCGCGTTCTCGCCATCCTCGGCGAGGCGGACCGTGAAGCCCTCCAGCCCGAGCCCCAGGTCCAGTGCCTCGCGTACGCCCGGGTCGTCGTCGACGACGAGCACCTCCGGCTTCCTGCCTGCCGCCAGCCCCGGTCAGGACCAGGCCAAGCCCGGCGACGACACCCCCGGCGACGGCGAACACGTCGGCAAACCCGGAGAGAACAAGTAGCTCTCGAAGCCATCGAACCCGTATGCCAGGCGTCTCAACGGCGGCGCCGCGTACGGGTTCGGATCGCGCTCAGGGTTTTGTGAACCCGCGCGCTTGCGGGACGAGAGCACCGTACGAGGCTGGTCGGCGAGTTGCGTGTTGGTGGTGCGTGCGATGTTCGCGCAGGCGGGAACACAGCGGTCCAAGGCGGGTCCCCGGTGCCGACGCGGTGGCAGAGGGCCTTGTCACGGTTGTAGCCGCACATGAGGACAGCGTGAATTGCCCGCCGCGCGGCCGGCCCTGACACGTCGGCGCCTGCGGCGAGATCGGCGTGAAGGGCGGCGAGAGTATCGGCGGTGGCTCGGGCGGTCTCGATGCCGAGGAGCTCGTGGATGCCGGCGTGGCTTCGCGCTAACGGTGGAGTCGGGTATGGGAACTGTCCGAATGCCTGGCGGTTCGCGCGTTGAATTCCTGGGTCTGCGTCTCCGCTGTGGCTCGGGTGAGGATCTCGTCCGCAGTCTCCGCGGGTGACTGCTCGGAGGTGTCGATCCACAATCCGACCCGGGGCGTCTCTCGTTGGAGAATCCGGTCCAGTGGATCGATCTCCCATGCGTTGTAGGCGGTCTTGGGTCTCGCGGCGTCTCGTGCCGCTATGGCCTTGGGCTGCGGCACGAGAACGATGACGTGCAGGGGGCGGTTGCGGATCTGCGCGATCATCTGGGTGAGGTGGTCACCCAGGATGACGTCTTGAGCGACCACGGTGAAGCCGGCCTCGAAGTACTGGTCGATGACCTTCGCCGTCAGGCTGTGACGCAGTCGGAGTTGCCGCAGTGCTTCGTCAGATGGATCTGCCGTCATCTCGGCACGGCCGTTGATGACCATGCGCCGGAACTGGTCGCCCCGCACGTGCACGGACTGCGGGAGTCGTTCGGCCAGCATCTGCGCAACCGTCGACTTGCCTGCGGCCGGGATGCCGGTGATGAGATAGATCGCCTGGTCAGGGCGAGGTTCAGGACTGGTCGGCTGTGTCACAGGGCTGGATTCTCCTTGATACGGCTGCTGACGTCGACAGCGTAGGCGGCCCGGTCCCCAGCGGATGCCTGCTGCCACTGGACGGCGACTTTGATGTGGACGCCGAGCAACCGGGCGAGGATCGCGGCGGGGAGTTCGGTCGCGAGAGTGAACAGCGCGGTGGAGCGATCCTTTTGGGGCCGGATACCGATCTTGTGGAGACGGATGCCTATCTGACTGTCCCTGAGGGGAAATTCTGTCCCTGAAGTTCTTCAGCCCGAGCGGCTGGAGCGGCTGCGTGCGCAGATACGGGGCCCGGCCGCATGGGCACAGGGAAGCTCCGTTTGTGTCCTGGAGCAACGTTCAACCCGCACGCGACGCGTGGTCTTCCCGGATCCGCAGGCGGGTTCCCGTGCGTAGACGTCCAAGAATCCGGGAACCCGGACGCTTCCAACAGCAGCAAGGCCGACCAGGACCCCAGTACCTGGCAGCCGCCCGCCCAGGGCTACCTCTGCCCGCCCTGACCTGCTCGGCCAGCCCGCCGACCGGCAGCACCCGGAGCCGGTCGGTGAGGCGGAGCAGACCCGTTATGGCGACGGATGGCTGATCGAGATCAGCCTCAAGAACCCGAGCTCCGAGGGCCCGCTGAGCGCGAAGGAGTCGACGCCTTCATCGCGTCCGGGGATCAGCCCCCGCCACGCGTGGCGCCGGCCAGGCCCCGCCCCGTCCCTCGCTCCAGGGCGGGTTTACGGAGACGAGACGCGCGCATAGATGGCCGTATCTGGCTGGCGAGTTGAGCGTTGTCGGGTTCATGCGGGCGCCGCGCGGCGGCGCGCTCTTCATCACGGAGGTGGCACAGATGACGCAGTGTTCCGGGGCGGCCCAGCACCCGATCCCGCCTGCGGTCCAGGAAGCGTACGGGACGGCCGATCTCAGTTCGATGCCCTTGTTCGGCGGGGGGTTCATCAATTTCGGCTATTGGCAGGACATCGACCTCGACCAGCCGCTGAGCGAACATGACCGGATCTGCAGCCAGCAGGCCCTGTACCGTCACGTTCTCAGTGCTATGGCGCCCACCGAGGGACTACGGGCACTGGAGGTCGGCTCCGGGCTGGGGGTTGGCGCCGCGGTGGCGCTCGAGGAGTACGGCTTCGCGCACGTCACCGGCATGGATATCCATCCACAGCAGCTCAGGCGGGCTGAACAGGCCAACTCCGCACTGCTGGCTCGCCGCCCCGAACGGTTGCTCTTCGCCCACGGCGCAGCCGAGAACATGCCCTTCGGCGACGGCACGTTCGACTGCGTGTACAGCGTCGAGGCCGCCCAGCACTTCCGCGACCTCGGGGCATTCGCTCAGGAGACCGCACGCGTGCTGCGGCCTGGCGGTCGCGCCGTCGTCACCAGTTTCTTCGTCCCCGACGCCGATCCGGCCCGGACCGGGCGGCTGGCTGAACTGCTCGACACCTTCGCCACCGGCCTGGACGTCGCGCATACCGTCCCCTTGCTGACCAGCAGCCTCGAGCGGGTCGGCCTGACGGGGGTCTCTGTAACCTCGATCGGGGCGTCGGTGTGGCCCGGCTGGGACCGCTGGCTGGCGGGAATGTGGGAGCCTGGCACCTGGCCTCGCAACTTCCTTCGGGCCTTCCGCGAAGGCACCCTCGACTACTTCACGGTCACCGCGGAACGCCCGGCGGTCTGACGGGCCCGAATCGACCGGCGGCTCGCGCTCCGCACGGCTCAGGTCGGGCGGGGCCGGGCTCGGTTGTCGGGAGTCGAGCCGGCCCGGACGGAAGTCCAGGTCGACGACGTTCACGTTCGGCTGTGCGAGGACCTCGGCGTCCAGCGCCGCCGCCTGTGCCGCCAGGTCCTCCAGGGTGTAGCCCTGTCCAGCGGGCGGGCCGCGAGGCTGTCGGGGAGCATCTCCGCATACGTGGCCGCCTCTTCGCCGTAGATCCGGCCGAAGTCGCTCACCTCTGGCAGCCGAAGGACCAGGCCTCGATGTCGCGGTAGTGGATCGGTCCGCGGCTACGGCCGACGTTGCTGCCGACCAGGTGCAGGCGTTCGGCAGGCCATCGGCGGCCGGTGAATCCGGCGAAAGTTTCGGCGATTTCACCTGCCGAGGATCGATCTCCTCGGCGGGCTCGGGCCAACGTCAGATGGGGGCGCAGGGGCCGGTCTTCGAAGGCGACACCGCAGTTCTTGACGGCGGTACGCACATCGGCAGCGAGCATGTGCAGCTCATCCAGATCTCCGTCGATTCCGCTCCACAGCACCCGGTCGTCGAAGTTTCCGCTACCGCGTAGGGCCAGACACAGTGGCTTGTGGTCCGCCGCGAGGTCGGCGAGAGGCGGTCGCAGGAGCGGAACTGCCTCGGCGGACAGTTCCCCGAGGAACGCCAGGGTGATGTGCCAGTCTTCTATGCGGTTCCACCGCATGTGCGGGTGCGTGGCATAGGCGGGGCGCAGCGTTCGGGCCAGCTCTTCCTTCGCGTGGTCTGGCGGGGCAAGGGCGATGAAAACCCGAACTGTCGTCGGCTGAGTTGGATCGTTCACACCGGACTTCGTACCGCACTCGGGTCGTGGATGCGACAGCCCGGGTACTGCAACGCCTGCGCCGCCTTGCAGCGACGCCACCCCAGACATCGCCCCAGCCGCAATCCACACGCTCGCCGGCTACGAGTGGATCAAGAAAAACTCCCTGGGAGAGCACCACGATGGCGTTGCAACTGCATTGATGGCGTTGCAACTGCATTGGCAGTACTCGAGCTCGCCGTCGGATGTCGAGTGGCTGGACAGCCAGTGCCAGGACGGCTGGCGCAGAGCGGCGGTCAGCCCCACTCCTGTAGCGGGCAAAGTTCCTGGGCCCCCAAGCCTGGCGGGCCGTTCATCTCGGCGGTGCCGCGGACTGCTGGCGGGGCGGGCTGGTCAGTCGTGATCGGGCCGGGCGTGAGAGAGGGTGGCATCGGTGTCGTCTCCCTTCGGATGTGCCGTAGCCCCGGGCTGCGGCACGATGGGTTCGGGCTGCGGCACGACGGGTTCGGGAAGAGTGCGGAACAACAGCCAGCTCAGTGCGGGCATGAGGATGAGTGGCGACAGGGCGGCCTGGAGGGATGTCGCGTCGGCGAGGCTGCCGATGAGAGGGCTCGCCAGACCGCCGATGCTGACGGTCAGACCGAGTGTGATCCCGCTGGCGGTGCCGACGCGCGAGGGCAGGTAGTCCTGTCCGAGCGTGACCTGCAGCGAGAACGGGACGTACAGGCCGGCCGAGGTCAGTGCCACGCACAGGTACAGGGCCGGCCCGGGTACGAACACCACCCCCGCGACCGATCCGGCTGTGAGCAGGTACGACCAGCGGGCAACGGTGATCCGGTCCCAGCGGTCGGCCAGCGCGCCGCCCAGCACAGAGCCCACCGCGCCGCCCAGGTAGAGCACGAACAGCGCCGCGGTGCCCGCCGCCGTGCTGCCGCCCATGCGCTCCTTGGCGTACAGCGAGATGAAGGTGCTCAGGCCGACGAAGACGATCGACCGGCACACCACGGCCAGCGACAGCTTCACGAACGAAGCTCTGTCGTCGACCCCGGCCCACACAGCCGCACCGGCCCCGGCGGACTGCTGCTGCTCCAGCGCACGCAGCACGGGCAGACACAGCACGGCACCAACGAGCGCCGGCAGCACCAGCAGCGGCGTCAGGCGCAGACCCCCGGTAGCAACAACAGCGGCGACCATGAGCGGGGCCGCCGCAAAGCCGAGGTTGCCGCCCACAGAGAACCAGCCCATCCCACCGTGGCTGCCCCGGCCGGCGATCCGGGCGACCCGCGCGGACTCGGGGTGATAGGCAGCCACTCCGACTCCGGACACCGCCACGAACACGAGGGTCAGCGCGTAGGGGCCACCCACCCCGCTCAGCGCGATACCCAGGCCGCCGAGCAGTGTGCTGACCGGCAGCAGCCAGGGCATCGTCCAGCGGTCGGTGAGGACACCGAACACCGGTTGCACCACCGACGACAGGAGGGAGGCGGCGAGCACGATGCCCGAGACAGCGGCATAGCTGTAGGCGCGTTCGGCGACGAAGAACGGCACCAGGGACGCCACGGCGCCCTGGTAGATGTCGACGCAGGCGTGCCCGACGGACAGCAGGGTGATTGATGTTTTCCTTCGCACCCCGTCATGGTCGGCGCCGGACACCGTGTCGCGCTTCCGATAAACTGCCAGACGATGACGAAAATCCGCCATGAACCGGTCGCGCCGACCCGCACCCAGCGGCTGGCGCCCGGCGCCGCGATAGACCCCCACCGCCACGACGACCACCAGATCGTCTACGCCGGCCGCGGTGTGCTGGCCGTCACCACCAGCGCCGGCTCCTGGGTCGCCCCGGGCACCCGTGCAATCTGGGTACCGGCCGGGACAGTGCACGCCCACCAGGCCCACGGCGAGCTCGAACTGCACCTGGTGGGGCTGCCTGCGGACGAGAACCCGCTCGCCCTGGAGACACCGGCTGTACTCGCGGTGAGCCCACTGTTGCGCGAACTGATCGTCGCCTACACACGCACCCAGGACGACCACAGCCCCGAACGGGCCCGCCTGCGCGCGGTGTTGCTCGACCAGTTGCGGGCCTCGCCCCAGCAGCCACTGCACCTGCCCACACCGACCGCTCCCCTGCTGCAGACCCTGTGCGACATCCTGCGCGCCGATCCGGCCGACAGCCGCACCCTCACCGAACTGGGCCGCGAGATCGGGGCGAGCGACCGTACCCTGTCCCGGTTGTTCCGCAGCGAACTCGGCATGACCTTCCCGCAATGGCGCACCCAACTACGGCTCCACCACGCACTGGTCCTACTGGCCGACAGCACGCCCGTGACCGCAGTTGCGCACCTGTGCGGCTGGTCGTCCGCCAGCGCGTTCATCGATGCCTTCCGCCGCACCTTCGGCCACACACCGGGCGCCCGGCCGAGGGACTGACAGAGCGCAGCCCGCGATCCTTGCCGTGGCCCTGCTCCGCCCAGGCTCACGCTTTGCGGGACAGAACCTCATGGCCCAGGGTGCCGACTTCCCGGCGGAACGCGCGCCGGAGCAAGCCCCGCCGGAGAGCCGGACTCAGTTACCCACGCCGAGGCCGGACATGAACGCGGACGGGTATCGGTCGCCGCGCGCCGCACCCGGCGGGACCGCCTTCTCGATCTCGGCGAGGTCGTCCGCGGTGAGGTTCAGCTCCATCGCGGGCAGCGCCTCGGCCAGCCGCTCGCGGGTGCGAGCGCCGACCAGCGCGACAATGTCCTCGCCCTGTGCGGCAACCCAGGCGAAGGCCAACTGGGCGACGGTGCACCCCTTCGCCTCGGCGACCCGGCGCAGCGCCTCCACGAGGGCGAGGTTGTGTTCCACGTTCTCGCTCGAGAACCGCGGGCTGAAGGCGCGGAAGTCGCCGGGGCCGGCGCTGTGACCGGCGGACCAGTGGCCGGAGATGAGGCCGCGACCGAGGACGCCGTACGCGGTCAGGCCGATGCCGAGCTCCCGCAGCGTGGGCAGGATCTCAGCCTCCACCGCGCGGGACAGAAGCGAGTACTCGATCTGCAGGTCGGCGACCGGGTGTACGGCGTGCGCCCGGCGGATCGTCGCGGCGTCGACCTCCGAGAGGCCGATGTGCCGCACGTACCCGGCGTCGATCATCTCCTTGATCGCGCCCACCGTCTCCTCGATCGGCACCGCCGGGTCCAGCCGGGCGGGACGGTAGATGTCGATGTGGTCGGTGTCCAGCCGGGTCAGCGAGTAGGCCAGCAAGTTCTTCACCGCCTCGGGGCGGCCGTCCTGCCCGCCGAACTCATGACCCGGTCCCCGCAGCTGACCGAACTTGACACTCAGTTGGTAGCTGTCCCGGTCCCGGCCGCGCAGCACCTCGGCGAGCAGCAGCTCGTTGTGGCCCATGCCGTAGAAGTCGCCGGTGTCGATCAGCGTGACACCGGCCTCCAGCGCGGCGTGCACGGTGGCGATACTCTCCGCGCGGTCGGTCGCGCCGTAAGCGCCCGACATGCCCATCGCACCCAGGCCCAGCGCGGAAACGGCCGGGCCGGTGCTGCCCAGGGTTCGTGTCTGCATCGCGTTCTCCTTCGTCGTCGGTCTGGCACCCACCCTGCGCCCGCGCCGCGACGTGCGGGAGCGGAGCGTTCATCATGGGAGAGCCGCTCCCTGGCTCCGCTTGCCCCCGCGAGCGACCATGGGGCCATGCAACGTGACCAACTCGCCGACTTCCTGCGCCACCGCCGCGAGGCGATCAGCCCGGGCGAGGTCGGTATCGCCGACGGCCCCCGCCGCCGCACCGCCGGCCTGCGCCGGGAAGAGGTGGCCACGCTCGCCGGCATGTCGGTGGACTACGTCGTACGCCTCGAGCAGGGACGCAGCAGTCAGCCCTCGACCCAGCTGCTCGGCGCGCTGGCCCGGGCGTTGCGCCTCTCCGACGACGAGCGCGACCACCTGTTCCACCTGGCCGGCCACCGGCCCCCGCCCGCCGACGGGGTGGCCCGCCTGGCTCGCGCCGGCATGATGCGCATGCTCGATCTGCTCGGCGACACCCCGGCCCTGGTGCTGTCCGACCTGGGCGAGGTCCTCGCCCAGAACCGGGCAGCCGTCCTGCTGACGGGCGACCTCACCGGCTTCCTCGGCGACCGGCGCTACGTCGTATACCGCTATTTCACCGACCCCGCCGCCCGCGCCGTCCACCCGCCCGAAGAGCGGGAGTACCACGCCCGCCAGCTCGTGGCCGACCTGCGCGCGGTCGCCGGCCGCCGGTCCGGCGACCCCACGGTCGCCGGACTCGTCGACCGGTTGCAGACCGCGAGCGCCGACTTCCGCCGACTCTGGGCCGAGCACGAGGTGGCGGTCCGGCGCGCCGACCGCAAGACCTTCCAGCACCCGCGGGTGGGCCACCTGGTGATGGACTGCGAGACCCTGGTCACTCCCGACCAGGGTCAGCAACTGCTGGTGCTCACCCCGGCGGACGCCGAGGCCCGCGAGCGGCTGGAGCTGCTGCGGGTACTCGGCATCGAGGAATTCCCCGCGGCGGCGACGGACACGCCCCTACGGTGAAGCGGCCGACCGCGGGTCACCGGCCAAACCCGTCACCCGACCCGTCGGACAGGCCCTAATTCTCGGCCGCCCGCCCGGCCGCCACGTACCCCTGGAGCATCGCGCCGAACTCGTCCGCCGCGATGTCGCAGTCCTGGAACTGCCCGTACAGGTCGATCAGCCGGACGGTCTTGGTGCTGACGCGCTCGGCCGTGGCGGAGGAGGTCGCCAGGGAAAACCCCGACCCCCACTGCTGCGAGTCGGCGTGCCACGCCGCCAGGTACGTCTCGGCGGCCTTGGCGGAGGCGATCCCCAGAAGCAGGGTCTCCACCGCCCGCCGGAGATTCTCGTCTCCGGCGGGCTCCCTGGACGCGACCCAGTCCTCGTCCTCGTCCAGGGCGAACGTCCACACGACCGGGGCGATGGACCCTGTCATCACTTGCCTTTCGGGACGAAGGTCAAGGGCTGGTGGACACTTGGTGCAGCCCTCACTGCGTATTTCCGGCGCATGACGGGTCAGCAAGGGGAGACATTGTCTCGTCTCGGTACGCAGAGGGGGCGGCACGAAGGGGCCTTTTGCTTGGTGATCTGCGTCTCTGGTGGGCCTGGCCAGGGCTCGTTACGGCGAGTTCCAGGCAGAGGTTTAAGGCAAGGATCAGTCAAGTACCGAAGCTTCAGAGCACAGGGGCAACGGTGACTGCCCATGCCGGCGAACCGGAATCGGCGGCCGCGGATTCGCTGGAGGAACGCGTGGAGGAGCTGCAGGATGAGAATGCGCAGCTTCACGATGTGATGTGCTCGCGCGTCGTGGTGGACCAGGTGCTCCGCTCATGATCGCCAGGACAGCCCCTAGTGCTGGACTCCGTGGACGAGGTGCAGGTCGGTGGCGGTGGAGGCCGCCAGGGCGGAGAGTTGCCCCGAGCCGGCCACGGGGGGACGCTGCCCCCGCTGAGGCCGGGCGTACTGCGCGAGCCGCTGCAGCGTACCGCTCCTTGTCGAAGCCGGGTGGCCGGCCACCGGTGCTCCCGGCCCGCAGACGGCCGGCCGCTTGGTCGGCTTCCCGCTGCGGCGGCCGGGCGATGACCTAGAACAGGGCATTCACGCCTTCCTGAATCATCGTCAGGTCTGCTGCGACCGCGGCGGTCGCGTGGACGCCAGGGGCGATGAAGCCAAGCCAGCGTAGGAGGATGTTACGGCGCGGCTCGTCGCGGGCCAGTTCCGTCTGCACCTGTTCGGCGGCCGCGACCAGCTCCGCCCCGTCCTCGTAGTACTCCTCGTTGCGGCGGAGTTCGTCCAGCAACAGGCCGACCGCGGCGCACAGTTCCGTGACGGCCTCGGCGTGTTCGGCCGGCGTCTGAGTGCCCGTCACCGTGGCACGGCCCAAGGCGACCATGCTCTGCTCGATTCGCACATCCCGGCCGGCCTGGATGCCGCTGACGTGCCCCGCCTCCCTACGCGCCCCGTGAGCCGACATCATGTCACCTCTGTTTTACCGGCTGCGGGTTGTTCCACTGGTGGCCGCTGCCTCCGGCACGCACGCTGGAGTCCTTGATAGAGATGTCGCGCCCCGCGAACAGACCGGAGTTGTAGATGGAAGTCTGCCGCTGGATCAGGTCGCTGGAGTCGATGTTGTGGTCCTCCAGGAACTGCACGAGGGCGTCCAGCACACGGTGTTCGATCGTCTTGGCGTACAACTCCCGGTCCAGCGCCTGGAAGTACCGGCAGAAGAGCCAGTCGCTCGCATCCTCCCGGAGACTGAACTCCGCGCCGTAGTCGAAGGACCGCAGGCGGATCCAACGCTCCTGTCGGCGTTGTTCGCGGCGCCTGGCGAACGGCGCACAGAGGTCTCCGAGGATCGCGAAGGGCGCACGGACCAGTAGGATCGGGGTGCGTACCCCGGCCTCGGCAACTAGCTGGCACCACTGCCCGAAGGTGGGTGAATCCAACAGCCTGTCCACGGTCCGGTACTTCTCCCGCACTGGCGCGAGCAGACAGTTGCTGCCCTCGATGAACGCGGTGTCGCGGCCGGACAGCAACGCGCATCTCAAGAACAGGGTACTGACTAGTTCGCCGCTCCAGCCGGTGACCCGGATCGCCAGATAGGGTCGCGCCTGGCCCTTGCCGTCCTCACGCAGCTCGCGCAGGAGTGCGTCCGAAACCTGCGCCCCGGGCGGTCCGGCCAAGTTGCGCAGCACCTCGCCGCGGGTGCGGTCGTCGATTCCGATCAGCAGGTCGGCCCCGTTGACCAGGAGCACATCGGAGATGTCCATGCCCGGCAGCTTGAGGGCCCCGACCCGGGCGGAGATATGGGCGTTGAGCTCGTGGATGGTGAAAGGGATGACCTGCTTGCCTGCCTCGGGACGTCCGGTGTTCAGGGCGAACGACCAGCTTCTGAAGGTCTCCCCGTGCCCGACGAAAGGCTCGAAGCGCGAGGAGACTATGACGTTGCCGCGGTCACGGAGTTCGATGGCCTCAAGGCGTGCGGCATCCCTGACCCCTGGTGGTCGGGGGGCGTACTTCGGATCGAAGTTTTCCCGCTTCAACTTCCGGGAGACGACGCCGTAGTGCACCGAAAGCAACTCGGCGGCCACGACCACCCAGGCCACGAGCAGACCCAGGAGAAGAGATGCCCCGTAAGTGAACGGCAGAGTGACCACCATGACGACCAGCAGGAGGAGGAGTACGACATCCCGCCGCTGCTGGCGAGTGTGGGCGGCCAGGGCGTGTCGCAACACGCAGCCAAGGTCCACGCCGGGCGAGGAAGCGGCGGCACGCCGCGGCTCGTGCACGATCCGGGCGACCGCCTTGCGAGCGAGCCCGATGTCGGTGTGCATCGCGGCGCACAGGTATCGGGTGACGTCGTAGGAGAAGTGAGGGGGTGCCCCCGCCGCGGACGGCGGCTGCGGCATGGGAGGGGGAGAAATCGGCGTACGCGCCGTATCGCGCGCGGGCCGGGCAGGCCAGGTGGGCGGAGGAGGAACGGGTGGGCGGCCGCGAGGTGCGCCGCCGTGTGGGTCGACGGACGGGTTCATCGCTTCTGCCTTAGGGAGTCGTTCAATTGCGCCACATACGCGTTGACATACTGAGCGTGATCGGCAGATCGCCTGAGCGTTGCCCATTTTACTCCGATTTGCACACTCTTTCTCAACTTTGATTCCCGTAAGCCCGGAGGTCACAGGAGACCAAGCGGTGGCTGCGCCGGACGTCCCGCGTCCGGGCGGGTGGTGGTTCGAACGGTGCCGGATTACGACCGCCGGCCGTCCCTCTGGCGCCCCGGCCGACTGGCGTTACCGGCCTCAAGTGCTTACCCAGAAGCCGTTGAACTCGTGACGCGGCTGTACCGGTTCGGTTTCGACACCGTAGACCACAGTCCGCTGAGCGAATCCTGGACCGGTCAGTTCGTGCCGCCGAAGATTGACCGGACAGGGATCCGCGGCTCACCTCGTGGCCGGGTGCCTGTAGGTGGGGAGAGCGGCCTGCTCCGAACGGCGTCGGCTCGCCCGGCTCGCTATGGCGCGTTGGTGAAGGAGCGGCGGTAGGAACGGGGCGGCACACCACGGCGGCGCACGAACTGTTCGCGCAGGACGGCCGCGCTTCCGTATCCGACCCGGTGGGCGATCTCCTCGATCGTCAGGTCCGTGGTTTCCAGGAGTTCCTCGGCGCTGCTCAGTCGCAGGCTCCGGAGCCAGGCGTGCGGGGTGGTGCCGGTCGCGGCGGCGAAGCGGCGGGCGAAGGACCGTTTGCTCATCACGGCGCGTCGGGCCAGTTCCGCGACGGGAAGCGGTTCGTGGAGGTGCTCACGGGCCCAGGCGAGCACCTCGGCGAGACGCTCGTCCTGGCAGTCGTCAGGGACGGGGGAGGTCAGGTACTGGGCCTGACCGCCGTCCCTGTGGGAGGGCAGCACCATGTCGCGGGCGACGGCGTTGGCCATCGCGGCCCCGTACTCCCGCCTCAGCAGATGCAGGCACAGATCGAAGCCCGCGGCGGCTCCCGCACCCGTGGTGATCCGCCCTTCGTCGATGTACAGGGCGTCGGGGTCCACAACGACGTCCGGGTGGCGGCGGGCCAGCAGTTCGGCGAATCGCCAGTGCGTGGTGGCCCGTCGGCCGTCGAGCAGGCCAGCAGCGGCGAGCGCGAAGGTGCCGACGCAGTGGGCCGCGACCAGCGAGCCGCTCTCGTGTGCGGCCGACAGCGCGTCAAGCACAGCGGGACCGGGTGGCGTACGGAAACCGGCCCATGGCAATGCGATCGCCAGATCAGCGGCAGCCAGCCGGTCCAGGCCATGCGCGACCGTGAGCGGCACGCCGAGGTCGGTAGGGACCGGCCCGGGCCGGTCCGCGCACAGCACGAAGTCGAAGCCGGGCAGCCCCTCCCCGTGAGGGCCGAACACCTCGGCAACGATGCCGACGGCGAGCATGCCGACACCAGGGGGAACGTACGCGGCAACGGTCACGAAGGGCGGCACAGGAGCAGTGTGGCACGAATGGCACGAATCCTGCGATGAGAGGCAGCAGTGCCACTCGTCAGTGGCCGACCCGCCCGGAAGGATGGGGGACATGACAGACGCACCGCTCGGCCGCAGCGCCGTGTACACGATCCTCACCACCGGCTACGTCGGCTCCACCGGACCTGGAGTCGCCGCCACCGTCTCCTACGTCGCCGACGGCGGCCGGCATGTGGTCTTCGACCCGGGCATGGTGGCGAGCCGCGACCACATCCTCGGCCCGCTCGCGGAGTTGGGGCTCGGCCCCGACGACATCACCGATGTGGTGCTCAGTCACCACCACCCGGACAACACCATGAACGTGGGCCTGTTCGGACGGGCCACGGTCCACGACCACAAGGTGGAGTACCTGGGCGACCAGTGGAGGAACCGGGACGCGGAGGGCTACGAACTGACCCCGTCGCTGCGGCTGATCCGCACGCCGGGACACAGCCTCGAGGACATCACCCTGCTGGCCGGCACGGACACGGGCGTGGTGGCGTTCGCCGGCGACCTGTGGTGGCACTCGGACGGCCCCGCGGACGACCCGGTAGCCCCGGACCGCGAGGTACTCCGCGCCTCCCGGCTCCGCGTGCTGGCCGCCGCGGACCTGATCGTGCCCGGCCACGGCAGCCCCTTCAAGGCCGACATCACCGCGCCACGCTGACCAGCCTTCGGCGGCAATGAGTCAAGGTTCGCTGTCACAGGGCAGGGGCGCACGGCTCGGTGACGATCGCGAACGAGGTGGTCACCATCAGGACCGCCACGGCCGGAGGCATCGCCGTGTGGGTGGTCTGGCCGTGTGCCATGCCGTTGCGGATCTTGCGGCCGTAGTCGAGGTACTCCGCCTGCCGGGCCGTCAGGACCCCCGCCCCGGCGCCCTGCTCGATGAGCTTCCGCAGCGGCTTCTTGCCGGCGTCCGGGATGCGGTCGCGCAGCACGATCTCCACCGCGATCAGGAAGTGCATGACCGCCACGGCGGAGAACTCGTAGCAGACGTACGAGTGGCGCAGCAGCTCGCGGGCCGTGTGCAGGACCGTCGCCGCGGCCTCGGGTACGCCGTCGGGCACGGGCAGGTCCTCAGCGAGGTCGTGCATGTCGGCGTAACTGTCGACGAAGTGGTGGGCGCTCGTCCGGCACCGGGAACGGCAGCCGCTGGGCGGTGATGCGCGCAGTCCGGCAGTTGCGCCCACCAGGCAACAGCGGCTCTTCCCCGGGGCCGTGGTGACGTTGTGCCGCAGTTGGCCAGTGCTTCCCGAAGCGCGGCTGGTCGTGGACTCGTGTTGCTTGGTCGTTGGCCAGAACGTCGCGCCGTGGCTGGCCAGTCCACAGGCGCTTTGGTCACGCAGCGCACATTGAACGGTCTGCCGCGGAAGGAGCATCGGCTTAGGTCACTGGGTGGGATCATGAGGAGGATGGCCGAGATACCCGCCCTGATCACCGCCCACTGGCCGGTCGCGCCGTCCGGGGAGACCGACTGACTGCTGCAGTTGACCAACGGCTGATCGAGATCCTCGTTCAATACAGGCCAGCGAGAGCGGACACTCGCTGCCTGGGGTACTACAGCCCGTTGATGCTCGGCACCACCGACTTCCGCCCTGGGCCCGTTGAGGCAACTGCTCGATCCGTGCCCGCTGTCATCAGTCAGCGACACACCCGGACCAACGATCGGATAATTCGCAGAAAGCAGCCTGGTTGATCCCGGCGGGCCCGTATCGGACCTTAGCGCCGGGCCAGCGCCAGCACACTCAGACCGAACATCAGGACTCCCAGGGGGAGATGGACCGACGGGACGTGCGCGATGCCGAGCAGGACCTGGACCGAGGCAAGTACGAGGAAACCGGAGGCGTGCCAGACAGGCCGGGGCGAGCCGCCGCCCGGCTTCCACGCCAGCACCGCGGCGAGCACATACAGCATCGACGCCCCGTACATCACACGGGCTCCGACACTGTGCAGCGTCTCTCCGTAGGACGAGGTCAGCAGCAGTCCGGCGGAGACCGCCTGAAGGAAGATGGTCAGGGTCTGCAGGGCGATCGCGATCTGCAGGAACGAGGCGCTGCGCTGTGCGTTCGCTGTCGCCGTCACCTGAGTGGCCATGTCACAGTCCTCTTTTCCGCCCTCGGGCAGTAGATCGATAAGGTCTCACCAGCCCGACGACGCGGGCCTGCGAAAGGTAAGGCGAGGGGGCGGCCGGAAGATGGGGACTGTCGGGAGCACCGATGGGATAGCCGGCGAGCGACACCAACTGATCAATGTCGCTTACCGGTTGCTCGGTTCGGTGACCGAGGCCGAGGACGCGGTACAGGATGCCTACGCACGCTGGTACGCGCTGCCACGAAGTCGGCAGGAGGAGATCCTGTCCCCCGGCGCCTGGCTGACGACGGTGACCAGCCGCATCTGCCTGGACCTGCTCGGCTCGGCGCGGGCCCGTCGTGAACGCTATGTCGGCGCGTGGCTGCCCGAGCCGCTGCCCGACCGCACCGAGAGGGACCGCGCGGGCGGCGCCGGCCCCACCGGCCCTGCGGACCCTGTCGACCAGATCGTCCTGGACGAGTCGGTGGCCATGGCCTTCCTCGTCGTCCTGGAGTCGATGACGCCCGCCGAGCGGGTGGCGTTCGTCCTGCACGACGTTTTCCGGTACCCGTTCGCCGAGATCGCCGACGTTCTCGGCCGGACCCCTGCGGCCTGCAAGCAGCTGGCGGCCTCCGCCCGGCGGCGGGTGAGCGTCGCGCGCACTCCGGTGACGGCGACCGGCCAGGCCGACGTGGTGAGGCACGTCAAAGAGGCATGGGAGACCAAGGACATCGCAGCCCTCGTCGATCTCCTCAACCCGGCCGCCGTGATGACCGCCGACGGCGGCGGCATGGTCGGCACGGTCCTGCGCCCGGTCGAGGGCGGCGCGCGCATCGCCCAGTACATGGTGGCCATTGCCGACAAGGCTCCTGGGCTCGAACTCCTGGAGCGGTCGGTCAACGGTGTGCCGGGCCTGGTGGCCCAGCGCGCCGGCGTCGTCGTGACCGTAGCCTCTTTCGACGTCTCCGACGGGCGCGTCACCCGGATCTGGGCGGTCCGCAACCCGGAGAAACTGCGGCCGTGGGCGCGGGAGGGCTAGAGCCTGTCCGGCGCATCATGTGACTACTAGGCTGCGACGATGGAACGCATAACCGATGTGCCCGAGAGTCCCGCCCAGTCTGCCGATCCGGCCCGGGTGAATGACTACGACAGCTTCGCCGAGGCGTACTCGGCGGAAACCGAGAACAACCTCGTGAACGCGTACTACGCGCGGCCCGCGATGTTAGCCCTCGCCGGAGACGTGGCCGGCCGTCGGATCCTGGACGCCGGCTGCGGCTCGGGCCCCCTGTCCGCTGCACTGCGCGACCGCGGTGCCGTTGTCACCGGCATCGACGCCAGCGCCGGGATGCTGGCGCTGGCCAGGCGGCGGCTCGGTGACGACGTAGCCCTGCACGTGGTCGACCTGAGCGACCGCCTGCCGTTCGACGACGGTGCGTTCGACGACGTGGTCGCGTCGCTGGTGTTGCACTACCTGGAGGACTGGGGGCCGACGCTGGCCGAGTTGCGGCGAGTGCTCAGGCCCGGCGGCCGGCTGATCGCGTCGGTGGACCACCCTTTCGTGGCCTACACGTTCCAGGATCCTCGGCCCGACTACTTTGCGACCACCAGCTATACCTTCGACTGGACGTTCAACGGGCAGTCCGTCCCGATGAAGTTCTGGCGCAAGCCATTGCACGCGATGACCGATGCCTTCACCACCGCCGGTTTCCGCCTTTCCGTCATCAGCGAGCCGCAGCCCGACCCGGCCGCCATTGAGCTGTTCCCCGACGCCTTCCATGACCTTTCGACCAAAACCTGCTTCCTGTTCTTCGTCGTCGAGGTACCGCCGTCGGCTACCGGCTCGGACGACTACTGAGGTTTTCGGTTCGGGGTGACGACCTTGCGGGACCGGGATCAGCCCTCGGAGGTTCGTAGTCGTAGCCCTCCGGTCGCTCCAGCTCTCGGTCTGGTCGTCGACGGTTGCCGGTCGCCGGTCGCCGGTCGCCGGTCGCCGGTCGCCGGGTCGAAACCACGGTCGCGGACGGTCGTTTCGGTGGCTGGATCGTGGCTGGATCCGCGGCGGATTTTCTGTGTTTCCGCTCAAGGGGCAAGCGATAAGTGCGGTGCGCGGACACAGGCACAGGAGGCCGGACATCCGATCTGTCCGGCCCAAGCTGGTGGTGGAAGTCGGCGTCGATGTCGCCCGAGACGCCTGCGGCCGATGGCACCATCCCGCACGCTGGCACCTTGCACGCCCCGACCTCTCCCCCGCCTGACGTCGCCACACTGACACGACACGGCGCGTCGGGCCCCGGCCGGAACCGATCCGCAGACTCCGCCGGCATCTACGCAGTGGTCCCGTGGCGAAGGGCCGCGGGAGCGGGCCTCAGGTCTGGGAAGGCGGTGTGGTGAGGTCGAGGGTGAGCGGGGCGGTGTCGCCGGTGCCCAGCCGGCCGAGCGAGAAGGCCATGGAGGCGCCGACGGTTTCTGGCGTGCGGAAGGACTCCGTAGTGCCCACCTAGAGGAAGTGCTCGCAGATCGCTTCCGGAGTCGGGTCTTCCTTGAAGAGCATGCCGTCTGTGGCCCCCAGGAAGATCCGCCCCACCCGGCGACCGGCCGCGTGGAGCAGCTCCCCGGTGCAGGGCACCCGCTCGTGGGCCAAAAACGCCACCACAGACGCGACATGCCGGGCGGGGAACAGTGACGTGAGGAGGCTGGTCATCTGTTCGTCGCCCTGGACCGCCTCCAGGGACATACGGGTACCGGCGATGGGGACGACCGCGTTGACCTTGATCCCGTGCGCTGCGCCCTCGGCCGCCAGCGAAGTCGTCAGCCCCAGGACGGCGCCCTTGCCCGCGGCGTAGACACTGAGCCCAGTGTCGCCGAACAGCGCATCCGAGCACGTGTTGACGATGCGCCCGTAACCGGATGCGACCATGTGCGGCCAGACCGCACGCAACATGTTCAACGTCCCGCCCACGTGCGTGTCCAGCACCCGGCGGCACTCGTCGTCGGAGAGCTCCGTGAGCGGCCGCAGGATCGAGATCCCCGCGTTGTTGACCACGATGTCCAGCCGCCCCCACTGCTGGTCGGCGGTGGCAACCAGTGCCTGCGCGCCGGCCGTAGTGGAGACGTCGTGAATGTCCGCGACGGCCTCGCCGCCCATCGCGAGGATTTCCTCGGCCACCGCATGCGCGGGCGATGCTGACGACCCACGACCGTCAATCCCGGTTCCCACGTCGTTGACCACCACCCTCGCGCCCCGCGTCGCCAAGAGCATCGCGTGCTCCCGGCCCAGCCCACGCCCAGCACCGGTCACCACCGCTACACGACGGTCGAACATAAGCGGGTCCACCGCGTTCATCGGTCCTCCCCAAGAAATGCCCTACCGGGTCCGCCCGGAAGCGAGCACCCCACCCAAATCGGCCCGTACGTCCGGCACCTGCCCATCGGCCGCGATCCACGCAAGGACACCTGGGATCCCGACCGGAGCGGGCTGCCCCCGCTCACCGTCGTCCCACTCTGGCCCGCACCAAAAGGTCCCGGCAGGGAGCGTGGCGGCCGGACCGACGCACGCGGCCGCACCACCCCTGCCCCCAAACGCTCCGGCGCGCGCCGCTGCGCGAGCGCACGTCAACTGGCTGCGAACCGGCACACAGTAGCGACTTCCCTGGGACACGACGGCCCGGCTCCCCGGGCAGCCTTGCTCCGGATTCAGCGAACCCGCGCGCCTCGCGTCGCGCCGCACTCAAGGGACTGTTCACCGAGCACGGACTGACGGCGTCGTGGGCGCGGTCACCGACGCCCTCCCCCACAGCCCGCTGCCTCGACGCAGCCGTACGCGGCGATGGTGGCGGTGTGCCGACCGTTCAGCAGGACCCGGCCCAAGTCAGGCTCGACCATGCGGTTTGATCAAGCGCAGCAACGTGGTCTTGCCGCATCCGGAGGGGCCCACCAGGACCGCGGTCTCTCCTGACCCGGCCTCGAAGCTGAGGTCGTCCAGAGCCAGGGCCCCGTCGAGGTAGCCCTCGCTCCCCGGTCGAAGCGGATCAACCGCCCTTCCTCGCGCGGGTTCAGGACCGCCGCTTGTGGTCATGGCGCCACGTACACGCCCTCCCGTGAGAGTCGATCGCGCATTACCGATGACCGGGTTCGCCGTAGTGCGCGAACAGCGCCAGCTGATCTTGGATCCAGGGGTTGAACGCCAGCAGCTGGCCCTGTACCCAGGGGTCGGGGCGGTGCTTCGCGACCTGGCCGCCGTCCAGGCTGCGGGTCGTCGTGTCCGCGGTCACGACAACCCGCAGCGCCTAAAGAAGGGCAGGTCCGCCGTCGCAGCCATGGAGCAGCGGACACTGCAAGGAGGAAAGACCATGAAAGAGGATCACCTGAATGTTGACGAATAGGTGGGCGAGGTCCTGAAGGAGCGCTGAGTGTGCGGAATCGTTCCGATTGGCTGGCGCGCCTGTGGCAGGGGGCGTGGGTGGGCCGTTGAAGCCCAGGACTCCCGGATTGCCGGAGCCTTGGACCCCGCCCCGTCTGTGCGACCCGTCTGTGTGACTCGACATCGGGTCGGACTCGTCGACCGAAGAAGACTGCCGGCCACCGGGACAGGAGGATCGCTCCTCACCCGCAGACGACCGAGTCACCCGGCGGAGGTCAGGACCGCCCCGCGTGCCGGCCGGAGCATGCTCAGCCGCGGTAGGTCTCCAGCAGCCGCAGCCAGACTTCGCCGAGGGTGGGGAAGGCGGGGACGGCGTGCCAGAGCCGGTCGAGGGGCACCTCGCCGGCGACCGCGATGGTGGCCGAGTGCACCAGTTCCCCGACTCCGGGGCCGGCGAAGGTGACGCCCACCACGGTGTTGCGGTCGGTGTCGATGAGCATGCGGGCCCGGCCACGGTAGTCGTCGCCGTACTGGTGGGCGCCGGCGACGCGGGCGAGGTCGTAGTCGACGACCTCGATGCGGCGTCCGCTCTGCTCGGCCTCGCGGCTGGTCAGGCCGACGGAGGCGACCTCGGGAGTGGTGAAGACGACCTGGGGGACGGCCGCGTGGTCGGCGGTGGCGACATGCGCGCCCCAGGGGGCGTCGTCGATGGGCTCTCCCTTGGCGCGGGCGCCGATGACGGTGCCGGCGATCCGGGCCTGGTACTTGCCCTGATGCGTCATCAGGGCGCGGCGGTTGACGTCGCCGACGGCGTAGAGCCAGCCGCCGTCGACGCCGGTGACCCGGAAGGTGTCGTCGACGGTCAGCCAGTCGCCGGGGGTGAGACCGACGGTCTCCAGGCCGACGTCGCGGGTCTGCGGGGCGCGGCCGGTCGCCAGCAGGATCTCGTCCGCGGCCAGCTCCCTGCCGTCGGACAGCGTGATCCGCACCTCGCCGTCCTCGCCGCCCTCGCGGGCCATGGAGGTGACGGTGGTGCTGAAGCGGATGTCGACGCCTGCTTCGCGCAGTCCGTCGGCGACCAGTTCGCCGGCGAACGGCTCCATCCGCTCGAGGAGCCCGTTCTCGAGGACCAGCATGGTCACCTGGGAGCCGAGGGCCTGCCAGGCGGTGGCCATCTCGACGGCCACCACACCACCGCCGACGACGGCGAGGCGGTCGGGCACCTTGTCGGCGCTGGTGGCCTCGCGGCTGGTCCAGGGGCGCACGGTGTCGAATCCTGGGATGGGAGGCAGGGCGGCGCGGGTGCCGGTGGAGACGGCGACGGCGTGCCGGGCGGTCAGGGCGATGGTGTCGCCCTCAGAGGTCTGCACGGCCACCTCCTTGCAGCCGGTGAGTCGGCCGTGGCCGCGTATGAGGTCGACGGAGACCGCGTTCAGCCAGTCGGCCTGGTCCTCGTCCTTCCAGTACGAGGACATCATGTCGCGGTGTGCGAGGACCGCCTCGACGTCCAGCGGCCCCGCCACCGCCGGGTCGAGTCCGGGGACGCGGCTCGCGTCGGCACGTGCCACCACCGGCCGCAGCAGCGCCTTGCTCGGGTCGCAGGCCCAGAACGAGCACTCTCCGCCAAGGAGTTCGCGCTCCACGATCACGGCGCTGAGCCCTGCGGCGCGGGCGCGTTCGGCCACGTTCTCGCCGACCGGCCCCCCGCCGATGACGATCACGTCGTAGGTGCGGGCTGTCTCGTTCATCACTGCTGCGTTCCTCACTGCTGCGTTCCTCATTACTTCGTTCCTCACTGTTTCGTTCCTCATTGCTTCCGTGGCTCGGTCGGACACTCCGGCGGCCGCGGCCCATTACCGGCCCTGTTTGCCGTTTCCCGCCGCCGGACGGCCCCGGGCTGCCACGCCGCACGGGGCCGAGGGGGCGGTCGCGGGTTGGGACGGCCCCGGCGGCAAAGCCGTCTCTCGGCCCCGCGGCGCTCACGGCGGCCGCTCGGCCGGGGCGGCCCTGTGGCAGCCGACCGCCGGGCGGCGGAGAGCACCCTGGCGCTCGGCCGGCGGTCCGGTGCCGGCCTTCGGCCCGGGCCGCGAGAACCACTGGGCCGGACCGGCTGCCATCCGGGCCGGACACGGCCCGTTGCAGCCCTTGGACGGCGGCTTGTGCGGTGGTCAGCGGCCTGGCAGGCGCTGCGAGACCTCCTGGAGCACCCAGCCGTTGCCGTCCGGGTCGCTGAAGGTGAGGAAGGAGCCGTAGGAGGCGCGCTCGGGGTGCAGGCCGGCCAGCCGCTCCTGGCCGGGGCCGCGGTGGGTGACGTCCCCGCCCTCGTGGCCGTGGAAGACGCCGCCTGCGTCGTGGAAGATCTCGCTGACCTCGATGCCGCGGCCGGTGAGCTCCGCGCGGGCCTCCTCGATGTCGGAGACGATGAGGTACAGGCCCTGGAACGAGCCGGGTGCGATGGGGGTCATCCCCTCGCCGAAGATGATCGAGCACTCGGAGCCGGGCGGCGTGAAGTGCACGATCCGGAAGTCCTCGTTGGCCGTGTGGTCGACGTCCAGGCGGAATCCGACCTTCTCGTAGAAGGCCTTGGCCCGGTCGATGTCGGAGACGGGCAGCACGATCATTTCGAGCTTCAGATTCATGGGGATGTCCTTGTTTCTTGACGTCGGTGGATTACGCCCAATGCGTCACCGGTTCAACAGGTAGTGGTCACGGCCGGGGCGCGTCGCCGCCTCCCGGCTGTTGCGGCGGACGGCGGTGACGGCCGGAGGGGTGGCTCGTCGGCGGCCCGCGGCGCGGGATAGGCTTATTCGGATCAGCGGTCCACATAAGCGGACCACTGATCCGAATATATGGACCACTGATCCGGATAGTCAAGGGGGGCCGATGCGGGCCGACGCCAGGAAGAACCGCGACCACCTGCTCGCGGTAGCGGGCGCCGCCATCACCGAGCAGGGCGTGGACGTGTCGCTGCGCGACATCGCGCGCAGGGCCGAGGTCGGACTCGCGACGCTGCTGCGTCACTTCCCGACACGCGAGGCGCTGCTCGATGCCCTGCTCCACACGAGCTTCGACGAGCTGACCGCCAAGGCGGGCGCCCTGGAAACGTCCAGCTCGCCCGACGACGCTCTCGTTTCGTGGCTACGCGACTGCGTCGCGTGGACCACCGAGTACCGGGGCGCGGTCGTGCTGATGGCAGCCGCCATCGAGGACACCGAGTCCGCACTCCACGCTTCGTGCGTCACTCTGCGCGCGGCCGGCGCGCGGCTCCTCACCCGTGCCCAGGCCGCGGGCATGGCGCGGACCGACATCGACGGCGCCGACCTGTTCGCGCTGGTGGAGGCGCTCGCCTGGCTCGGCGACCAACCCTCGCTCGCGCCCCGCGCCGATCACCTCTTCGCCGTCGTCGCAGGCGCGATCCTGACCAGCACAGCGAGCAGCGATACCGAGGCAGGAACGCCACCCTCGCACCCGTAGCTGAAACCGCCGCGCACGCCGACCGGGCGCACCCAGCCGCACGCCCGGCAAGAGCGGATCGACACCGAGTTAGTACTACAGCCGTAGATCGTGATCTTCATGCTTGAGCGGCTTGACGCCGGTAGTGGCTGGTCTGGGATCGGGCCTGGTGGCGGCGTCGCCAGACGGACCAGCGAAGTCGGTGGACAGGGTCAAAGACGGTCCGGTTGACGAGCGTGATGAACAGTCGTTGGATCTCGTCACAAGTGAGCGGTTTCAGCTCGTCGGGCGAGGGATGACCCTCGTGTTCGTTCGCGCGGAGGACAGCGAGGAAGGCATGCGCGAGCATGGCCAGGGTGACCCAGCGGGACCAGGACGGGTAGCGGCGGACCTGGTGCTCGTCCAGGGCCGCCAGGCCCTTGCCGGACTGGAATAACTCCTCGACCCGCCACCTTGACCCAGCGACGCGCACCAGGGTGGTCAGCGGCACTGCGGCAGGCGAGTAGCAGCGGTAGTAGGCACGTTCGCCGGTGCTGCGGTTGCGGCGGATCAGCAGCTGCCGGCTCCCGGGCCGGGGATCGGTGAGGTCGATGGCGGCCCAGTCGTAGAAGCGGTGGCCCTCGGCTCCGGCCCCTGCGGACAGCTTCTGCCAGGCGCTCTTGGGCACCTTCCTGGCCAACATGTCGGCGCGAAACCTCCCGGCGCCTGTGGTGACTTCGTGCGAGCAGGCCACCGCGAGGACGTAGCCGGTGCCGCGTTCCTCCAGCGCGGTGCGCAGCCTCGGGTTGTCGCCGTAGACCTCGTCTCCCGCGACCCAGGCGGCCCGATGGCCGGCGTCGAGGAATCGGGTGACCGTGCGAGCGGCCAGCTCCGGCTTGGTCGCGAACTCCGTATTGTCACCGAGGCCGGCGGCCCGGCAGCGGTCGGGATCGGAGGTCCAGGAACGCGGAACATAGAGTTCCCGGTCCACTGCGGCGTGCCCGCGGCGGCCGGCGTAGACCAGGTAGACGGCGACCTGGGCGTTCTCGATCCTGCCCGCGGTGCCGGTGTACTGCCGCTGGACTCCAACGGTGTCGGTGCCCTTCTTCACGTCGCCGGTCTCGTCGACCACCAGCACCGCCTCGTCGTCGTGCAGATGCTCCACCACGTAGTCACCCACCTCGTCGCGGACCTGGTCGGCATCCCACTTCGCCCTCTCGAGCAGGTGCTGCATGTCGTCCGGGGTCCTGTCCCCGGCCCACTCGGCGATGGTCCAGCAGTTCTTGCGCGGCAGGTCCGACAACAGGCCGAGTACCAACTTCCGGGCCCGGCGTCGGGATTCGACCCGTGTGAAGCGTCCCGCTATCCGGCTCATCAGGCCCTCGAAGGCCTCCCGCCAGCAGGCAGGGTCTACGCTGTGACCTGCGGCCACCGCATGATTGTTTGTCTTCACACACCGATGATCAACGGTGGCCGCACCCGTCTCCACACCGCGTCAGGTCGCGCAGCGTCTGCCTGCCGTCCTGTGTATCGGAGGGCTTGTGCAACGTGGCGAAGTCTGGTGGGTCCAGTTCGACGAGCGGAGGTTGGTCGTACTGCTGTCAGGAGACGACGCGTCCGGGTTCCAGGTGATGCAGGTCGTCGCTCCGGCGGGCCTCGACATCAGCGGTCTGGGCATCGAAGTGACGGTCGGCGCCGGTGAAGGGCTGCCGCTCGAAGGCGTGCTGCGGCTCGCGTTCCCGCGTCCGGGCTTCACCCCGTGCACGTGGCTGACCACCGTGTCCCGGGACGACCTGATAGAGCGGGCGGCCGTCCTGTCCTCCAGGAAGCTCAGCGAGATCGACGATGCCCTCCGACTTGCTGAACAAGCACAGGAGCGGACCCCGGCAACGACCGCGAAGCTCAGCGAGATAAGGGACGCCCTCCGTCGCGGTGAACTCGGTTAGACGGAGAAGGAGCCGACGCCCGCGACGGCATGGGCGATCTCGGGCGAGATGATCCACGCTGGACACCTGCCGCCTCGACGCCCCTCACCATCGAGATCACGATCTACGGCTGGAGTATTAGCCAAGGCGGTAAAAGTCAGCTGCTGGAGGTCCGGTTCGCCTGCCCGGACATCACCCGGGCCTGCGACCTCGCCCGCACGTTCGCCGATCTCATCCGCCATCGGCGCGGATACCTTCTTCTGGAGTGGATCCGCCAGGCCGAACAGGCCCCCCAAGCCGATGCAAGGCTTCGCCGGCTTCCTCCGCCAGGACCTCGACGCCGTCCCCGCAGGCCTCACCCTGGAATGAGCGTTGTTCAACCGGAATTCGCTGGTCATGGGGCTGGCGTGGGCAGGGGCTGAGATGCTCGTGCCGGTCGTGGGTGTGATCGGTAGCAGGTGATCATCCGACACATTCCCGGTTCGCCGGAATCGCGATGCCGGGCCGGGATTGCCTCACTGCTGGTCTGGGTGATGCAGCGGAGGGTCGTGCTGGCCGATCGCGCCGAACGGCTGCGCAAGGAGCTCGCCGAGATCGATGCCGAGGTGGCCCGGCTGGAGGCAGCGGAGGTGGTGATCGGGCAGTTCATCGAGGCCGAGGGGAACGGGCAGGCCGACGACCCGGCTGTGGTGCAGGAGTTGGAGCGAGTGACGACGACTCCTGGTGCAGGCGGGATGCTGCTGGTCCCACATCGCGAGCCGGACATGGACGAGAGCGCGCTGCGGGACCAGCAGCATCCCGGCATCGGCCCCCGCCAGCCCTGTGACCTGTAGCTTTAGGTCGGACGGTGCCTATTGTCGGTGCGGTGCGCTTCACTGTCCGCCATGGAGCTCACGCAAGCGACCGTCAACGACCTGCTGGCCCAACTCGGCCCAGGAGACAGCTACATGTATCTGCCCAGCGACCTGGACCCGCAGGACCTGACCGACCTGCTCGACGGCAGGTACGGCGCCGCGCGCACCCTTGTCCTCGATGGCTTCACCGATCCGACGGTCGACGAGTCCAGGGGCGCGGCTCTTCTCGTCCCCTTCGAGGACCGGGCCGTGAAGATAAGGGCGTGGGCGTACGGGGATCAGTGGGTCGGCACGGGTACGGCACGGGACGCCAAGGGAGCCGAGCGGCCGGTGTTGGTGGTCGCTCACAGGGAAGTGCCAGAACCCTTGGCGGTCGCTCCGGATGAAGACGAGGACGTCGACTGGATGGAGCGGCTCATACGGATCACCGGCTGGACACGGCCCGCCCAGCGGCCGGACGTGGACTGGGCGGAGGTGGAATCGCGTCTGGGCACCGCGCTGCCGAGCGACTACAAACGCATGGTCGAGACGTTCGGCGAAGGCGCCTTCGACGGATACCTGGACCTGAACCAGGAGCCGTGGACGGATCTCAGAAGGGACGGTCTGCTCATCTGGGCGGGCACTGAACACGAGGACCTGTACTGCTGGAGGGCCGACGGTGACGACCCCGACCGCTGGCCCGTCGTGGTCCGGTCCTTTGACAACAAGGACGTCCCCTTTGACTGCCAGGCCGCGAAGTTCGTCTGCCGCATCCTCATCGACCCGCACCACCCATTCACGATGGCCCGCTATTTCGACACCCACTGGTTCATGAACTACCGGGAAAGCGGCTGACCGAACCCCGCCGCCAACGGCCCCGGCTCTCCTCCGAGCCTACGAGGCACTCCAGACCCGGCATCGCGATTCCGGCGAACCGGGAATGTGCCGGATGATCACCCGCTACCGATCACACCCACGACCGGCACGAGCATCTCAGCCCCCGTCCACGCCAGCCCCATGACCAGCGAATTCAGGTTGAACAACGCTCAATGGAGTGCGGGGATCGTCGAGGGGCATGTGAACCGGGTGAAAGCCCTCAAGAGGGCTATGTATCGCAGGGCGCCCTTTGAACTCCTCCGCATCCGCATCCTCACCCAGCCATGACAGTCACGAAACTTGTGGCGCTGGGTGTTCACGAACTTCCACTGCGGCTCGGCGTCCATGTACCAGGGTGTGCGTCATGGATGGAGTTACTGGGGGCACTGTTTTCGCCCTGATCGGTGTCCTTCTCGGGACCGTGGGAGCCCTCGTCGGGCAGCATCTGGCAACCCGCGTCGAAGTCAACGCGATCGGCAGCAGCGCACGGACGGAGTCCGCGCTGAGCGCAAAGAAGCCATCCTGGGCTTCCTGGCTGCCGCGCAACGAGTCGAGCTGATACTCGATCGCAGAGAACTTGGCCTGTCGGCTCCTGAAGACCCACAAGACGAGAAACTGCATGACCTGTGGCTGGCGAAGAAGGCCATTGAGTTGGCCTACACACACGACACGGGCCAGGCTGCCCATGACTACACCAAGGCGCTACATGCACCCATGCGCAACACCGTTGCGCCTGAGCTTGCTCCCACCGAACGGGACTCTCGCTATGCTCATGCAAGCGGCACGCGACGCCTTGGAGAGCGGCCGCCCGAGGATCCAGCGATGATGCCCAACCGACTCGTCAGCCTCTCCTGCCTACCCTGTGATCGCGATCTTGGCGGAACTGCAGACAGAGTCTTGTAAACGACGAGGGGCGCTCCCCTTTCCTGAGTTGATTACGAGTTGATGGTTGTGGGGATGGCGGGGAGCGCAGAGTGCACGGCGGCCAGCCAACTGTGAGGTCGGCGGGCCGGCAGGGTGCCTATGCTGACGCACCATGGAACAGGAGCTGGAGACTCCTTTGACCGGGGCCCTGCCAAGGTCCGCGAGAGCCTCGGCTTTCAGCACGGTGAGAACCGGACTGACTTCCGGGCACGTGACTGGTCGCCCGCCCAGATCACCGCTGCGGCGCAATTGCTGCGCCGACTGCACGACGCGACCGCCGACACGCCGATCGCGGGCGGCGAGGAGACGGTGTGCCACAACGGTTTCTCCCCGCTCGACGTCGCCTTCGTCGACGGCCTTCCTGTCTCCGCCTTCGCCTTCGACCAGGCCGCTCCTGACCCCCGCATGACCTCGCCTGTTCCGCCTGGCTGTGGCTACTCGGCGCCGACATCGCCCGCCCTCTCGACCGCCAACTGGCCCTGCTGCGTACGTTCCTGGACCTGTACCCAGGGCGCCCGCCTTGGCGGTCAGCTCGTCGAAGCTCGTGTGGAGCAGGGCATCGAGCAGCGCCTCGCGTGTCGGGAAGTGACGCAGCAGCGTCGCGAGTCCGACCTCGGCCCTGCGCGCGATGTCGCGCAGCGACACGTCCACGCCCTGCTCGGTGATGGCGGCGCCCGCTACCGCGAGCAGGTGGTCGCGGTTCTTCCTGGCGTCGGCCCGCATCGGCCCCCCTTGACTATCCGGATCAGTGGTCCATATATTCGGATCAGTGGTCCGCTTATGTGGACCGCTGATCCGAATAAGCCTATGCCGCACTGCGGGCAGGAGAAAACGATGCCGACACACACGATGAGGGCGGTCCGGCTCCATGAGCACGGCGGCCCTGAAGTTCTGCGTTACGACGAGGTGCCGATTCCCGAGCCGGGACCGGGCGAGGTGCTCGTTCGCGTGCACGCGGTCGGCGTCAATCCTCCGGACTGGTACCTGCGCGACGGGCTGACCAACCTGCCTCCGGAGACGAGGCCCAAGTTCAGCTTGCCCGTGATTCCGGGGACGGACCTGTCGGGCGTCGTCGAAGCCGTCGCCGCGGACGTGGACGGTCTCTCCGTCGGTGATGAAGTCTTCGGCCTCCTTCGCTTCCCCAGCTTCGACGGCAGCACATATGCCGAGTACGTGGTCGCGCCTGCGTCGGACCTCGCACTCAAGCCGGCCGGCATCGATCACGTGCACGCCGCCGGGGCGCCCATGGCCGGGCTCACCGCGTGGCAGTTCCTGATCGAGCTCGGCCACGATCACCCGTCGCCCTTCCAGGCGGCACAGCATCGTCCGGTGCCACTCGGCGCCAACATGACAGTGCTCATCAACGGTGCCGCGGGCGGCGTGGGGCACTTCGCGCTGCAGCTGGCGAAATGGAAGGGTGCACGTGTCATCGCGGTGGCGTCGGGCGCGCATGAATCGTTCCTGCGCGAGCTCGGCGCCGACGAGTTCATCGACTACACCAAGAGCCGTCCCGAGGAACTCGTGCACGACGTCGACCTCGTTCTCGACGCCGTCGGTGGCCCCGACAGCAAGCGATTCCTGCGCACGCTCAAGCGCGGCGGCTCCCAGTTCCCCGTGTTCTTCGGCGAGTTCGACGAAGAGGAGACCGTGAAGCTGGGCGTCACAGTCACAGGCACCCAGGTCCGCTCGAACGGCGCGCAGCTCGCCGAACTGGGACGCCTGCTCGACGCGGGCACGGTCCGCGTCGCGATCGACAGCACGTTCGCGCTCGCGGATGCCCGAGCCGCGCACGAACGCGCCGCCCGAGGGCACATCCAGGGCAAGATCGTGCTCACGGTCGCTTAGGAACGAGCCGTTCCACCGACGCGTCCGGCACTCGTCCGCGGGGCACCGGTGGCCATCGAGACGCCGATGCGGAGGGCTTGGGGCGCGTCTTTCGACTAGGGGATGTTGTGAAAGTGCTGGTCACAGCCACTCGTTGAGGACTGTGACCAGCACCGTCGCCTCTAGGGCGGCAAGGGGCCGGTCAGTGCACCAGCAGGTTGATCACACCCGTGAGGTCCTCCTCGCCGCTGCCCTCGGCTAGGCGACGGCGCATCAGCTCGAAGTAAGGGCTGAGCAGTTCGGGACTGACGCCCTGCTGCTCGGCTGTGCTCAGGAAGGTCGGCGTGCCGGCCACCTGCATGGCGAGAGTGGAGACGACACCCTTGGTGTAGTCGCCGCTCCGCAGATGGTCGGCGGTCTGATGAACTGCCGGGGCCATAGCGACGAGCCAGTCGGCGAGCATCGGGGCGAGTGACGTGGGGTCGATGTCCTCCTTGTGGATCAGGGCAAAGGCGTGTGCGACCCCGGCGAACATCCCGTACATGGCGCTGAGCAGAGCCATGTCGTGCAGGGCCGCGAAGCCCGCGTCCATGCCGACGTAGGTGGTGCCGGCCGGGATGCCCAGGGTCTCCTGGTGCCGCTCGAACAGCTCCCGCGAGCCGCTGCAGAAGACGTAGCTGCCGGCTTCCGGGACGCCGATCATCGGAGGGACAGCCATGATCCCGCCGTCCAGGTAGCGGGCGCCGCGTTCGTTGGCCCACTCGGCGCGGGCGCGGGCCTGGGCAGGGGTGCTGGTGGTCAGGTTGACCAGGTCCGTGTCGGCCAGGTCGATGCCAGCCAGCACCTCGTCGACCGAAGAGTCGTCCAACAGACAAACAATGACCAGGGTGTTCGCTGCGACCGCCTCAGCGGCGCTGTCCGCGACCCTTGCACCCTCGGCGGCGAGCGCCGCGGCACGGGCCGGCGTGCGGTTCCAGACGGTGAGCCGGTGGCCGGCGGCAAGCCAGGTACGGGCCAGCGCGGTGCCCATCGCGCCGAGTCCCAGCATCGTGACGGGTGTCTTCTCAACAGCATTCTGTGTCATGCCGATTAGGCTGGTCACAGGCTCGGGGGTGATCAAGTACGCACTTCGGAGTGGGTGGTTACCCTGGGGTGAGCGAGCACGTCAGGAGGGTGGGGCATGACGACACTGAACCGGCCGGGCGCACCAGACGGACACGTCTGCGGGATCGACACCGTGATGGAGGTGATCGGCGGCAAGTGGAAGGTGCTGATCCTCTGGGCGCTCCACGAGCGCCCCCACTGCCGCTTCGGCGAGCTGCGTCGGCTGCTTCCGGGGATCACCGAGAAGGTGCTGTCCTCTCACCTACGCGAGATGGAAGCGGACGGCGTCGTGCACCGCGTCTCCTACGACGAGGTGCCGCCCCGCGTCGAGTACTCGCTGACCGAGGACGGCACGCGCCTCAACGACGCACTCCAGCCGCTGGCCGCCTGGGGACGCGAGCGGTCGACCGCTCGAGGACTGGAAGAGGGGGCGGGCTAGGCGTTTGGTGAAGGTGCTGGTCACAGCCACTCGTCCAGGACGGCGACCAACACACTCGCCTCGTAGCGGACGGCAAGCTGGTCGTATCTCGTGACCACCGCCCAGTTGCGCTTGAGGCGGTTGATCCCGCATTCGACGGCATGGCGCTCGCAGTAGCTGAACGGGCAGCCGGCAGGCTGGGCGGACTCAAGCCGGGCGGCCGGTTCGACCGCACGAGGATGCAGGCCCTCATGGCGGCCGCCTGGTTACATGACCAAACGGTGAGGGCTGCCGCGTGAGCCTCAACTCCCTTACTACGGTGTCCGGATACACCAGAACACCACCGCCGACAGCCCGGCCGACGCCGGGGCGGCGAAAAAGTTGGTGTGCGGGGCCGACGGAAGCGGGTAACGTCTTCGTCATGTTCTTCCAGACGCCGATTTACGAGTGAGAGCGTGATGGGCCCCTGCTGACGTCCTTCGACGTCGCCGCCCGTCCCCCACCGATGAATCCGTAGATCACTTCAAACCATTACCGGGAGAACCCGTGACCGTGAGCAAGAACATCAACAACCCCGTGGGCATGGGCGGCGGCCAGCGCAAGAAGCTGTCCCGCGCCGAACGGCAGAACAACGGTCCGCACCGGAACCTCGACCGCCAGGGTGCAGCCGACCAGAAGGCGGAGCTGGTGCGCAAGATGCGCGAGAAGGCAGGCGCAGCTGAGGGCGCCGGGCAGGCGGGCGACGGCTCCGCACAGAGCTGACGCACCGCCGCCGCAGGGCGGCACCGCACGAGGCAGGGCCCGGACCGCGACGCGCGGTCCGGGCCCTGCTGCCGTATCGGGGCCCTGCTGCCGTGCCGGGCGCGGCCGGTCCGGGTCAGCTCTCGGCCGACCACCCGCGTCTCAGCTGACCACCCGCGGCAGCCGCAGATTCGGCAGCACCGTCACCGCCACCACCCCGAGCTGCACCAGCAGCTCAGCGCGTTCCCCGTGCCCAGCCCGGGCGACACCACAGCCAAGGCCTGCCCCGCATCGTTGAGGCGGGCGGCTGAGGAAGCGAGGGCTCGCCGCCTACCCTCAGGTCATGCAGCCGCCTCAGGATCCGTCGAACGTCACGCATGTCCTTGTGGCAGCCTTTCCGGCACGTCTTGCCGGTGCCGTGCAGAGCGTCTTGGCGGTGATGCCGGACGCCAGGCTCGCGCCAGCGGAGTCATTCGAGGTTGTTGAGGTGCAGGGCGAGACCGTCGCCATCCCCTACCGGATCTACAACGAGGAGCCGGAGACCGGCGGCTCGGAGCGGCCACTGACCGAAACCCAGCAGATGATCTTGCATTGCCTGTACTCACGGCACAGTGATGGGAGGGTCCGCCAGCGCCACCTCGAAAAGATCATGGCGTCGAGCGAGCCATGGGTGGTCCCATTCGTGGTGCAGTTGGCCGGCGAGTACGTGCTGGAGATCCTTGACGCGATCGGCCTGGGTGTTCCCGGCCTCGCTGCCCCGGGGTCGGCTGACCGCAGGCTCTATGGCGAGTTCATCGAGCGCAATCCAGACTTCTTCGCACGCACGGAGCGACGCGTGGTGAGCTACTGGTCGTGCTACTACCGTCGGAAATATGAAGTGTTCGGGACGTATCCGGGGTCAGCGCTGATGGAGGCGTTCCGGGCCGCCGCGTCAGAACACGCCGGCGTGCAGTGGCCGCGGCGCACACCGCCGCCGTCGGCGACATGTTCGGCGGGTCCGCCTTAGGACTCCTCACAAAAGTGGTGGACTTGACCTGGTCAGAAGTCGGTGTCGCGCACGAGACCGCCGGGTATCGGGACGCGGTCAGCCGCGTAATCGCACGCGTCAAACCCGGCGACGTCGGCGACCATCCCCGGGATACTGGTCGCCCATGGATGAGGTCGAAGTCGTTGTCGCCCATTCCGAGCGCGCGACCCTGCGCGTCGGCGACGTGTTTCTGAAGGTGGACGCCGATCAGGCGCGCATCGACGTCGAGGTCGAGGCGATGTCCCTCGCGCCGGTCCCGACCCCGGAGGTCCTGTGGCGCAAGCCGCCCGTGCTCGCGATCGCCGCACTCCCGGGGACGACGCTTGGGCGCCTCGGCGGGCCGTCGACCGGGTCGTCGGCGGCGTGGGCCGCGGCGGGCACCGCCATCCGGAAGCTGCACGACGCGCCGCTGCCGCCCCGGGCCGGCCGGGCCGGCCGGAGCATCGTCGCGTTGGCGGCGGAACTCGACGCAGAGTGCGAGTTGCTCGTGACGAACGGCCTCCTGCCCGCTGACCTGGTCACCCGCAACCGCCAGGTCGCCGAGGCCGCGCTCCGGCCGTGGACTGCGGCGTTCACGCACGGCGACCTGCAGATCGCGCACGTCTTCGTCGAGGGCAACGAGGTCACGGGCATCATCGACTGGTCCGAGGCGGGCCAGGGTGATGCCCTGTACGACCTCGCCACCTTCACGCTCGGACACGAGGAGCACCTCGACGACGTCGTCGCCGGCTATGGCACCGACATCGACCTCGACGTGATCCACGCGTGGTGGTCGTTGCGAAGCCTGCTGGTGGTTCGCTGGCTGACCGAGCACGGCTTCGACCCGTTCGCGCCGGGCTGTGAGGTCGACGTGCTGAGATCCCGGATGTGAGGCTGCGCGGCCCGACTGCTACGACCGCGTTCTGACGCATCGAGCAGGCCACCCCCCTGGAGCGATCGCCCGCCCTTCCTCCCGACAAAGTGCGGTGCGCAGTCGTCGCCGGCAGATGACGGCGCAGCCGAGGGTGACGAACGCGTGGTGGATGTCGTCGCGGATCTCCCAGCGGATGCGCAGGCGGCGGAACCAGTGCAGCAGCGCGATCGCTCCTTCCGCGACCCAGCGGTACACGCCCAGGCCGGAGCCGTGCCCGGTGCCGCGCCGGGCGAGGCGCGGGGTGATCTGGAACCGGCGGACCTGTCCTGGTAGACCTCGTGGTCATAGCCGCGGTCGGCGTACAGATACCTGGGGCGGCTCAGTGGCTGGCCGCGCTTGCCGCCGATCGGCGGGACGGCCTGGATCAGCGGGATCAGTTGCTGACGTCGTTGCGGTTGCCGCCGGTGGTGATTGCCGCGAGCGGGATGCCGTGCGCCTCGACCATCAGGTGGTGCTTGCTGCCGACCTTGCCCCCGGCCACCAGGGACGGACCGGCGGCCGGCCCACACTTCATCGCGCGGATGTGGCCGGGGTCGACCGCTGCGCGGGAGGGGTCCAGCAGGTCTGCGGCCCGCAGCTCGGACAGCAGCAGCTCGTGCCGGCGCTGCCACACCCCGGCCTCGTTCCAGTCCCGCAGCCGTCGCCAGCAGGTCATCCCCGAGCCGATGCCCAGCTGTCGTCCAGGTCGTAGGCGTCTGGATAGTCGCAGGATGCTGCCAGCATCAACGAGAACTGACAGGCCGTCATTCCCGGAGGTCCAGAAACCTCCTTTTGTCAGGAGTCGTAAGCGCAGTCGTCGTCCTACCCGGCGAGGGCGAAATTGTGTAGGCGGGCGATGCCGAGCATGGCGTGGTGGACGCCGTCGCCATTGAGGCGGCAGTCGCGCAGGATCTTCCAGGTCTTCATGCGGGCGAAGACATGCTCGACACGGGCGCCGACTTGCCTGTGCGAGCGGTTGTGCGCCTCTATCCAGGCCACGAGCTCGGCTTCCCTCTTTCACGGCGGTGAGGGATGAGGAGCCCGGTGCCCTGGTAGCCACCGTCGGGGATGGTGACCGCGTGGCCCACAGCGGCCTTGGCGCCGGATCCCGCCCATGCCTTGCAGTCGTCGCGGTTACCGGGGTAGTGGTCGGCCGATCACGACGACCAGGCGACTGTCGGCGTCAATGACCACCTGATGGTTGGTGGAGTGCCGATAGTTCTTGGACTGCTTGGCCACCGTGCGGTCGCGAGTGGGCACCAAAGTGCCGTCCACGATCAGCACAGCGTCATTCCGGAAACGTCTGCGGGGTTGGAGAGCGAGATGCGGACCGAGCTGGTCGATGACCTGGTCGGCAGCGGACTTCCAGCCACCGAAGAGGGGTGCCAACTGGCGCATCGTCAAGTTGGTACGCCAGTACGTTACGACCAGCATGACCCGGTCCTGGAACGGCGGCCCCAGGGCCGTCCGCAGCGGACCACATCGGCGCCCTCGCGCCGCAGTGCGCTCACCAGCCCCCGGAGCTGTCGCGGACGCGGACTCGGCCCCGTGAACTGGGCTATCCACGAAGGCTCCGCCGCTGAGATCACACCAGGCACGCCAGACACACCAAGATCATCTCACTCGTCAGTCATTGCGGGACAAGCCTCAGCGCGTGGCTCGCACTGAACGCTGCCCGGCGTGCCCCAGCAGCCCGTCCGGCGAGCCCGCTGCATGCGCCGCGGCCCCGGTGCCAGAGGCAGCCGGGTCCTTGATGCGCGGGCGCGCCGGGGGCTTCTTGGCGCCCTCACCGACGACGGCGCCATCGCCACCGTGGTCATCGGCTCCGACCGCCAGGTCGTGTGAGCCTGCTCCTTCAACGACCACCTGCTCCTTCGACGAGGGCCTGCTCCTTCAACAACGGCACCTGGGCACCGAAACAGATCACCCTGCCCGAGGATCTCCTGACCGTGCCCGCCACCGGCGAGGCCGGGCACGGCACTGGCCGCACCGGTGGGAGCAGCACGTCACCAGCCGGCTCTGTGCGCAGCCTCACAGCGCTCGCACCTGCCAGGAACACGTCGGGCCCGGTCCTCCGGTGGGAGGGCCGGGAACTCGCGCGTTTGGCGTAGGGGGGTCGCCTGTCAGGGCCACAGCGCTGTGGTGAACAGATTTTTCAACCCTGCATCGGGTACACGGCGTCAGGGCGGACAGCCGCTCCGCCCAGTGACCGGCGTGAAGGAGAACCTGATGGACGGGATCGTCCTGCTCAAAGACGACCACAAGACGGTGGAGAAGCTGTTCAAGCAGTTCGAGAAGGCCGGCGACACTGCCCACACCGAAAAGCGGAAGATCGCCGACCAGGTGATCCAGGAACTCACCACCCACACCTGGATCGAGGAGAAAGTCTTCTACCCGGCTGCCCGGGAAGCCGCACCGGACACCAAAGACCATGTCCTGGAAAGCATCGAGGAGCACCATGTCGTGCTGTGGATGCTGTCCGAACTCAAGAACCTCGATCCGGCCGACGAGCGGTTCGACGCCAAGATGACTGTCCTCATCGAGAACGTACGCCACCACGTCGAGGAAGAAGAGAAGGAGTGGTTCCCCGAGGTCCGCAAGGCCATGGGCCGCAACCGCCTCACCGAACTCGGCGAGCAGATGGAGGAGGCAAAGAAGAAGGCCCCCCATGACCCCTTGGCCGTACCCAGCGCCGACGAATAGTCCCTCCGCTCTCGCACCTCACAGGCCTCGGCAGCACGGCACACGTCCCGTCATGCTTTGCTTCCCGAAGCCACCCGCTCGGGCTTCGAGGGGGGTGGGGCGGCGGCTCATGTCACGCGGTAGCGGGCGGCAGTTGCTGGCGCAGGGGGAGGCCGAGTCCTGGTGTGCCGTCCGTGCCGGGTCTGAATGAAGTCGGATACCTTGATCGACACTGCGAGTTCCTTCCGATCCGTTGGTGATGCGAGCACGAAGACTGCTGCTAATCCTCAGAGCCGGAGCCGGCGGATGACCGCGTACGTTCCTGCTGTCGCGGCGGCCGGTGCGGTGGCGAGCGCCGCGGCTGCGGTCAGCCGGGCGTCACAGACGCGGACGGAAGGGCGCGGGGCAAGCTTTTCCGGGTGGCCGGCGGGGGCGGGACCATTGAGGCCGAGCGCCAGGGCCTCGGCCAGATGCATCGCCTGCCGTCCTGTGTCTCCTTGGGTGATCCGAGTGCGGCAGCTGAACCCGTCGGCGACGATCATCGCGCGGGGAGCGGCGTTGCGGGCGGCGCCGAACACGTGATGCGGCACAGCTTGGCGCCGCAGGCCGTGCCGCAACCCGCGTGACAGCAGCCACGAGCGTCTGGCCGGGCACGTTGCACACCCCGGTGCTTCTTCCTGAGCACCCGCTCTTCGAACGCTCCGCCATGCGAGAGGGCCGGACTCGCTCGCCCTGTGACGGGGACACAGGAGACAAGAGCCGTCGTGGCGACCAGATCGGTGCAGTGCCAAGCCCCCGCAACCCGCATCGGCGCACACCGCCCGGCCAGCTGTGACTGCTCGTGTCACGGCGCCCTCGAGAAAGACCTGGACCTCGGCCAGCCGCCATCCAAGCGAATCCGTCCGCGTTCACCAACCTGGGCTGCCGGCAGCGACCGAAGCGACAAAGAAGGCCAAGCGCACACTCACCCCAAAGCGAGTAGCAGCAGGGATCACACTCAGTGATCCTCCAGGATGCGCGCACCCGAGGGGACTGCTTCGCTGGTCAGGCCCGCTCTCCCCGTTCACAAAGGAGTGATCATGAGCGCAACAGACCCTACCCGTGGTTCTGCCCAGCAAATGCGGCAGAAGGTCCAGGAGATGGAAGAGGCCGCCCAGCGCGCCTCCGACCCTCAGGAGCGCCAGAAGCTGCAGGACAAGGCCCGCAAGCTGCGCGAGCAGAGCGAGCGGCAGGGCGGCCAGTCTGAGGGCATCGACCCCACGATCTGACACCCCCGCACGACGCCGGCCGGCAGACTGTCGCATACCCCTCCCCCGCGACGGACTGCCGGCCGGTCCGCGTAGCCGCCGTGCCGAGGGCAGCATCCTCCAACCTCACAAGGCCTGTCCACGGGCACCCGCTGGGACGCAGAGCCGGGCCAGGGGCGCGCGCGAGCAACGGGATTCATGGACAACGCCTGGAGTCGGTCACCTCTGCCGACCCGACGGCTCGACCAGTCTCACTCCAGCAGCTCTTGGTGCCCCAACCGACCGAACGCCCATCCCCCAGGGGCGTTCGCCGGCGGCCACGGTCACTGCGCGAACAAGAGTCGTCCGGGCGCACTGCAGACGGCTGCCGACCTTTAAGGGGGCTTCTGATCTGGGTAGTTGGTGTTCTGGGATGTCTTTGTGACTGGCGCCGTTGGTGGTTGTTGCATGGGGTGTGAGTGTTCGTCCGCGTAATAGTCGTAGACGGTCTTGAAAGGCGGGAAGTCGTGCCGCAGGTACTCCCACGGGATGCCGGTGCGGTTGACGTAGAGGATCGCGTTGACGATCTCTCGCAGGTCGTGCACCCGGGCCGCTGTGCCGGGTCCGGCCCAAGCCCAGCGGGCGTCGGACACGTCACTGCGGTACGGGCGGAAGTGGGAATCGGACGGCACGACCCAGCAGGTCCTCGACCCGCTACGCGACAAGACCCGGCGGGCGCAAGGCCACAGTGCGGGGCCCACCGCGGCCGTGGTGGACGCGCAGAGCGTGAAGACGTCGGCAAACGTCGCCGAGACCAGCCAGGGCATCGACGCCGGCAAGAAGATCAAAGGACGCAAGCGCCACCTCATCACCGCCACGTTTCCGGTCTGGTCCTGGCTGTCCTCGTCACTGCCGCGAACGTGCACGACACCACCGGCGGCAAACAACTGCTCGACGACCTGGCCGCAGCACCTCCCAGTGTGACCAAGGTCTGGGCCGACGGCGGCTACCAGAACAGCATCTTCAACCACGGCGCCGGGCTGGGCAGCGATGTCGAGGTGGTGCAGGGGCCGCGCGCCAAAGGGTTCGAGCCGCTGCCGAAGCGGTGGGTGATCGAGCGGACCTTCGGCTGGTCGATGCAGCACCGCCGCCCGGCGCGGGACTCCGAGCCCTCCCGCAAAGATCCCGCACGATGATCCACTGGGCGATGGCTAACGAAATGTCCCACGAACTGACCGGGGAATCCACAGCAACCTCGCGAATCGAAACAGACATCCCACTCGCAACAGGCTGAACTTTGATCAGATGCTCTCTAGGAGCTCGTACCAGGGTCAGGGCTGTCACGGCCCGCCGGAAGAGCGCTGACGATGCTCGCTCTCGCGCACCTCTTGGGTGTGGCGGCCGATGTCGGTGACGCGATCCGCGAGGTCGGGATGAGCGGAGCGCAGGTGAGGGCCTGCCTCGTTGAGGGGACCCAGGAGTTGGGCCGGATCGCTGTTCCCGAGTGCGGTGTGCAGAGCCGTGAGCGCGTCCGTCGCGGCGAGGGGAAGATCCGGCAGAGCGGTGATGGTCCCGGCGAGCTGGCGCAGCGCGGCGGCGTGTTCATGGGCCCAGGACGCTACGGAGCGGTCCGCGGCACGTCGGCCGCGGGTGGCCTGTACGCGCTGTTCCTTGGTGGTGCCGGTTTCACCGGGACGCACGCGCAGGTAGCGGCGCTCGGCAGCCTGGCGGCTGGAGACGCCGAGGGGGTGGGCCAGGTCGGCCCAGCTGGCGCCGGCCTTGCGGGCCGTTTCGATCAGTTGGGGCTCCCAGCGGGCCAGCTGTTCACGTACTTCGCGCAGGAGCAGCAGCGCTGCTATGGCCTGCTGGGGGTCGTCGGTGGAGGCGACGTCGGCGGTGTGTGCTGTGCGCATGGCCTGGGCGATGGCCTCGATGGCGGTGGCCGTGGCCGTGAAGGAGGCCGGTGTGGGAGTGCTGTCGTCGCTCATCGCCTCTCCTTCGCAGGTCGATGCCGTTCATGGGCCCGTCATCCGTTGGATGACATGCAGCTTGTCGTCGTTCAGATGACATGCTACAACGGAGTCAGGTGAAGCGCATTGGCAGCAACTGCCTGAACTCATCTGGAGGTGTTTACCGTGTTGATGCGCACCGACCCGTTCCGTGAACTCGACCGGCTGGCCCAGCATCTGATGGGTCCGGGAACGTGGTCCCGGCCTTCCGCGATGCCGATGGACGCCTACCGAGACGGCGACCAGTACGTCATCGCCTTCGACCTGCCGGGCATCGACCCCGACGCGCTCGACATCGACGTCGAGCGGAACATGCTCACCGTGAGGGCGGAGCGACGCCCCCTGCCGAGGTCCGAGAGCGCCCAGACGGAACTGTCCGAACGGCCTCTGGGTGTCTTCTCCCGCCAGCTCGTCCTGGCCGACACGCTCGACACCGAGCGCATCTGCGCGGACTACGAGGCCGGCGTCCTGACCCTGCGTATCCCGATCGCCGAGCGAGCCAAGCCCCGCAAGATCAGCGTCCGCAGCACCGGCGAACGCCAGGAGCTCGACGGCTGATCCGCCGCTCGCAAGTCCGCCGACCGGGCCCAGGACGAATTCGCCCACGATCCCGCCCTGGGCCCCGGCGGCCCCGGCCCCCTCGCTCCACGCCGGAAAGCCCGTCCTCGCAAGGAATGCGGTTCACGCGAGGAAACCGGTCCACCGCAGGAAATCAGTCCACGCAAGGAAAGTCGTCGCGCCTCATGACCCTCGTCTCTCCCACCGCGCCCTCGGCCCCGAAGACAACTGTCACCTTCGTCCAGATGCTGGAAAAGGTGCGCTACGAAGGCGCCTACCCCACCCGCCGACAGGCACAAGACGTCCTACGCCGTGTCCTTGAGGCCCTCGGCCGCCAGCTGACAGGTGACGAGCGCGTGGAACTCGCCGCCCGTCTCCCCCGGGAAGCAGCCGGCTTCCTCGCCTCGCAGATCCCCACCAGCCAGCCACTGACCGGCTGGGGCTTCGTGAAAGACCTCGCCGAACGAACGGGCGGCACTCTGGCGACGACCCGCTGGGACACCGGAACGGTCCTCGGCGTCCTCGCCCGCCTCGCCGGTGACGACCTGACCGCCCGGATCATCGGGCAACTCCCCGACGGCTACGCCCTGCTGTTCGGACGGGCCCAACTCGTCCGGGCCGCCTGACCGCCCGGCCAAAGCCAACACCGTCACCGGACAAGAACGGCACACATGTCCGCGGTGACCGTCATGGCCGTAGTGCCCGCGCCCGGCTGCGGCGGCGGCCACTACCTTCACCCACCGCTGGCCTCTGCCCCAGCTGACTCGACACCCGGCCTGCCCCGCATCAACGACGACAACGTGGCAGCCATGGCCGCATGACCAGACAGCAGCCACGCCCAGCAGGCTCCGGCGCCCGTACAGGGTGACGAAGACAGGGCACGCTCCGGATGAACGACGCAGCGCCTCTGCTTGGCTGCGGGCTGGGCGCGTTGTGGGTACCGACAGCACAGATCCCGGCAGCCAACGGGCTGCCGGGATCAAAAGTGGTGCGCCTACTTGGACTTGAGCTGCTTAATCCTCGGGCTTCAGCCCGAGGTTGTAGATGGCGTTGAGGATCAGCAGGCCGCCGGTCAACGCGGGGACTGCCCACTGGAGGAACGTCAGGTGACGCTGCGCTGTGTCGGTGTCGAGGGGGTGTTCGGCGGCCCTCTCCGCGTTCTCGGGACGGTCGGAGGAGGCAAGCTCGAGCTTCTTGCCCAGTACGCGACTGGAGGCCGTGGCCGCCAGCGCCGCTCCGGTCAGGACCGTCTTGGCCAGCGTCGAGGGTGCCCCTTGCCTGCTCGGTTGGTGCGAACGGCCTCATCCTCGTCACGCTCCAGCCCACTCGATTGCCGCATTCAGGGCGGGGACTTCGCCGCCGATATCGCAGTGATGCACCCACAACCGCCAACGCCGACGACCCATCACCTGCCTCGGGCGCGCAGCTCCTCCAGCCCGGCTGCCAGCCACCTCGCGCCCGATACCTCGCGAGACCTGGCTTTCGAAGAGTGTGACCTCATGTTGCGCGTCGTCGAGGAACTCTGCGCCCGCGGACTGGTCACAGTGGGCGCCGCTCAGACTCTAGGTGATGTCACCCAGTTTGTCGTCGGCCTTTCCGCCGGGTTCTCCGCCTGGGCGCCCAAAAGGCTCTTGAACGCCACACGCAGCTGGTCCAGTTCCGAGCCCTGATCGCCTCCGGCGTCACGTGCCGTGTCGGCCTTGGGTCTACCTCCGCCGCCGTGAGGATGCCTTCTTTGCCGCTGTCTTCTTGGCTGCGGACTTCTTCACAGGGGACTTCTTCGGCGAAGCCGAGGACTTCCTCGCCGCTGACGTCTTCTTCGCGGGAGCCGACTTCTTGGCAGGTGCCTTGCGGGCAGCGGCCCTCTCAGGACGACGCGCGCCGCCTCGACCGCGCCGAGAACCCCCATCGCTGTCGTCGTCCGGCTTCCGAGCTGCGCGGCGACGCCGGGAAGCGGGCCTTTCCGGCTCCTCTTCTTCCTCCGGCTCCTCTTCTTCCTCCGGCTCCTCTTCTTCCTCCGGCTCCTGTTCGCCTTCAGGCTCCTCCTCGTCCTCCCCCGGCTCCTCCTCCGGTTCTTCTTCCTCGTCCTCTTCGTACTCGTCCTCGGCTTCCTCCCCCTCTCCTTCTTCGGGCTCTTCGCCCTCCGGCACTTCCTCTTCCTCGTCTCCCTCCTCCGGCTCTTCGTCGTCCTGCGGCTCCTCCTTGCCCTTGCTGCCCATGCGCTCGGTGCGCTGGTGCAGGGAGTCGGCCAGATCGGCGAGTTTGCGGTCGGCCGCCGTGGTCATCGCCTTCCGCCCGGCCTCGAGTACCTCACCGCGGAGCTGCTCGTTGAGGTCGGCGAACTGGGGGAGCTCACGCAGCCTCTTGACGCCCTCCGCCAACAGTTGCTGTGGTTCCAGCCCGAACCGGCGGCCGGCCAGGTAAGTCGCCATCGCGAACGCGACTCGTCCCTTCTTCGTCCGGCCCACGACATACCCGCCGAGAACTGCGGCGGCAAGAGCGATCTTGGGTACATCAGCCATCAGATTTCCCTTCAAAGGGCTACCGAGCAGACGCTTCGGCTGGCGAGTGGCGCCCGCACACGGGCCCCGCACCTCGCAGGCAGAGGACTCCAATGGAGCAGCGGCCGGTGGCCGCGCTCGTCGCTCCGCCCCTTCCCAGTCTGGGCGGTGCTTCCAGCAGCCGCATGCGGAGAACAGAACGTCACAGGGCCGCAACCGCGAGGCTGCCCATGCGTGCGGCGCGCTGGGCCAGGAGCTCGCTCTCGTCGCGCTGCCCGCCACAACCCTGGCGGCCTGGATTGTGGCGGGCCATGATCCGGCGCAGGTGCGCTTCGTCGGTGAGCACCTGCCCGAGGAAGACGGAGTACCGGGCAAAGTCAGCGAGCCGATGCTCGGCTTCGTCCCCGGCCGGACCGGTCAACCGAAGACGGGCGGTGTCGGCCCCGAGATCAGGTGTCGACCGCGGGCGAGCGCGTCTTCGGCCTGGACCTCGGCACGGAAGCCGGAAGGGCGTTGCGCAGCAGGAACGGGCGTGCGCATGGTCTGCACAGTGCTGCCTCTGGCGGGCACCATGCCGTCGAGCCGCAGCTGCCGGATGGCTGCCGATCACCACGGATCAAGTGGCGGGAAGGAGTCGTCCTTTCACACGAACAGGGCGGCGTACGCCGACGCGGGTCGGTGTACGCCGCCCTGGGGCGGGACGAGTGGCGGGAGGTGGCCCGCGCTGTCATGTCGGCTATTTGGGGTCGCGGTTGAACTGCGCCTTCGACCAGCGGTGGCCGAGGACGGTCAGGCCCAGGCACCAGGCGAGGGCGATCCACCAGTTGTTGCCGATCTCGGTGCCCAGCAGGAGTCCGCGCAGGGTCTCGATGGCGGGGGTGAAGGGCTGGTACTCGGCGATCGGCTGGAACCAGCCGGGCATGGAGTCCAGCGGGACGAAGGCGCTGGAGATGAGGGGCAGCAGGATCAGCGGCATGGCGTTGTTGCTGGCGGCTTCGGCGTTGGGGCTGCCCAGGCCCATGCCGACTGCGATCCAGGTGAACGCCAGGGCGAACAGCGCGAGCAACCCGAATGCTGCCAGCCATTCCAGGACGGTGGCATCCGTGGAGCGGAAGCCCATGGCGACGCCGACGGCCCCGACGAGGACCACGCTCATGATCGCTTGCAGCACGCTGCCGGCGACGTGCCCGAACAGCACGGAGCTGCGGTGGATGGCCATGGTGCGGAAGCGGGCGATGATGCCTTCGTTCATGTCGGTGGAGACCGAGACGGCGGTGCCGATCGTGGTGGAGCCGATGGTCATCAACAGGATGCCGGGGACGATGTAGGCGATGTAGGCGGAGCGGCCCGCGCCGCCGCTCATGGTGTCGCCGAAGATGTACACGAACAGCAGCAACAGCATGACCGGAGTGAGCAGCAGGTTCAGGGTGAGCGACGGATAGCGGCGGGCGTGCAGGAGGTTGCGGCGCAGCATCGTGGAGGAGTCGCGTACCGCGAGGGAGAAGGAGCTCATCGGACAGCCTCCTTGGGCTGGTTCGGCTGGGCGGGCACGGTGGTGGAGCCGGTGAGAGCGAAGAAGACGTCGTCGAGGTCGGGGGTGTGCACGGTCAGCTCGTCGGCCTCGATGCCGGCGGCGTCCAGCTGGTCGAGGAGGGAGCGCAGTGCGCGCTGGCTGCCGTCGCTGGGGATCTGCAGCGACAGCGCTTCGTCGTCGCGGGTGCCCTCGCGCAGTGCCGAGGCGGCGGACTGGTAGGCGGCCGGGTCGGTGAAGCGGAGGCGGACGTGTCCGCCGGGGACGATCCGCTTCAGCTCGTCGGCGGTGCCCTGGGCGGCGATCTTCCCGTCGCTCAATACGGCGATGCGGTCGGCGAGTTCGTCGGCTTCTTCGAGGTACTGGGTGGTGAGGAAGACGGTGACGCCGCCCGTGACGAGCTCGCGGATGATCTGCCACATGTTGTGGCGGGAGCGGGGGTCGAGGCCGGTGGTCGGTTCGTCGAGGAAGATGATCCGCGGGCTGCCGACCAGGGTCATCGCGATGTCCAGGCGGCGCTTCATGCCGCCGGAGTAGGTGGAAGCGGGCTTCTTTGCGGCTTCCACCAGGTCGAAGCGTTCCAGGAGTTCCGCGGTGACGCGCTGTCCCTCGGACTTGGGCAGGTGGTGCAGGTCTGCCATGAGGAGCATGTTCTCCTCGCCGGTGATCAGCCCGTCGACGGCGGAGAACTGCCCGGTGACACCGATCGCGGCCCGCACGGCATGTGCCTCTGCGGCCAGGTCGTGGCCCGCGACCTGGGCCTGCCCGCCGTCGGCGGTGATGAGCGTGGACAGGATCTTCACGGCGGTGGTCTTGCCGGCACCGTTGGGCCCGAGCAGCGCGAACACCGACCCGGCCGGGATGCTCAGATCGATGCCGTCGAGGACGGTCTTGTCGCCGTAGGACTTGCGCAGCCCGTTCGCCGCGATGGCCAGGTTGGTCATGAGGGATGCTCCTGTTCAGGGACCGCCGGCGGTGGTGTCGCCGTGGGTCAGAGGCTGCGGGCGGTGATGTCGCCGTGGGCGGTGGTCGCGTGGATGGTCAGGCCGGCGGCCGCCCCGTCGGTGTTCTGGAGCGTGTTGTTGATCCGGCCGTAGGAGGTGCCGGCGTCCAGGGCGGCGGAGACTCCGCGGGCGGCACCGACGACGATGTCGCCCATCTGGGTGCTCAGCGTGAGCGTGCCGCGGGCGGCCTCGGCGATGTTCAGGTCGCCCTTCTGGGTGCTGATCTCGCCGGGCCCGTTCAGGCGGCCGACCGTGATGTCGGCGTCGAGGCCGGTGAGGCGGGCGCTTGCGGCCTCGTCGAGCTTGACCGAGCGGTAGCCGCCCGCGAAGACGACGTCACCGAGTCGTCCGACGCCGCGGAATTCGGCGGCGGCCGCCTTCGCCTCGATGTGGGAGCCGGCGGGCAGCTGGACGGTGACCTCGACGGATCCGGAGTGTCCGAGGGCCCGGTTCTTGGCCTGCGGGGCCCCGATCCGCAGGACGCCGTCGCTGTAGGAGACCGTGATCTCTTCGGCTGCCTTCACATCGCGGCTCTTGGCGGCGTTCGCGGGCAGGACCTCGATGGTGGTGTCGGCCCGGTCGGCGGCAATGAACTGGATGCGTCCCGCGGGGATGTCGACGACGGCGGAGACCGGGGCGGGGGTGTCGAACTTCTGCATCGTGTGCTCCTTGTTCTGTGTTGCGCGCCCTTGCGGCCCGCTTTTCCAACGGCAGAAACGCTACGTTGCATTCAAGGTTCTGGCAACAGAGTCATTGCGCAAGATTTTCATCATCGCAGGTCAACACTCAAAACTTGTTGCAATGACCTCACGCCTAACGCAACACCCTCGCCTGGGGATCGTTGCAATGAATTGAGAGTGAACGCTATAGTGGGGGACATCGCAGACCGACGAAGGAGACCGTGATGCCGGGAGGCAGACTCACCCAGGAGGAACGCCAGCAGATCGCGCTGGGACTGGCCGACGGCCTCGCCTACGCGGAGATCGCCCGAGGCATCGACCGTCCGACCTCGACGGTCACGCGTGAGGTGATGCGCAACGGCGGCCCCACCGCCTACCGCGCCGACCTCGCCCACCGCGCCACCGAACACCGCGCCCACCGGCGCAGGCAGGCCGCGCCCCGGGACCCGAAGGCGCCCCCGCAGCCCTACGGACGCGACGAGGAAGCGGTGCGCGAGTACGAGGAGGTGTTCACCACCGTCATCATGGCTTCGGGCGCGCCCAAGATGATGTCCCGGGTGCTGGCCTGTCTCTTCACCACCGACGCGGGCAGCCTCACCGCGTCCGAACTCGCCCAGCGCCTTCAGGTCAGCCCGGCGTCCATTTCCAAAGCGATCGCGTTCCTGGAGAGCCAGGGCCTCGTCCGCCGGGAACGCGACGAACGCCGCCGAGAGCGCTACGTCGTCGACGACGACGTCTGGTACCAGTCCATGATGGCCAGCGCCCGCTCCACCGCCCAACTCGTCGAAACCTCACGGCAGGGCGTCAGCATCCTCGGCCCCGGCACCCCCGCCGCCATCCGCCTCGAGAACATCGCCCGCTTCCTCGACTTCGTCTCCGAAAGCATCGCCCGCGCCGCGGAACAGGCCCGCGAAATCCTCCACACGAAACCCGGAACAACCCCAGACAGCACCACCTGAGCCACCATCAGGTCGCCGGCAGAAAGGCAAGCACGCGCCCGCCGGACAGCTTTCACCCGCGGCAGCAAGAGCATGAACCGCCTGCCCGTCGCGTCACGGCGCATTCTCCAGGACGCCTGATCGGGCACACCTGGTGCACATGCCCGGGCGGTCCGTTGTCAGAGGCGGACGACGACCAGGGCGATGTCGTCGCGGCCGCCACCGGCGACGCCGAGCCCCGCGAGCAGGGCGTCCGCAAGCCGCTCGGGAACGAGGTCGGTCAAGCCGCCCAGCGTTTCCCCGAGCCGGTCCAGGCCGGTGTCGATGTCCTCCCCCCGGCGCTCGATCAGCCCGTCGGTGTACAGGACGAGGGCGTCACCACGGCGATAAGGGGCGCTGGCCTGCGGGCGCGGCACAGGCTCGGGCCGCGCACCCAGCGGCGGATCGGTGGCCTTGTCCAGCAGTTCGCACGTGCCGTCGGCGTGCAAGAGCACCGGCGGAGGGTGGCCGGCGCTGGAGTAGACCAGCAGTTTCGACCGGGAGTCAATGAGCACCGTGACCGCGGTGGCCGCGAGTGCGCCCTCCACCGAGCGGGCGTACATGCCCAGCACCTCCAAGGCCTGGGCGGGCCCGGCCACCCCCCGGCTCGCCGCAGACAGGGCGCTGCGGAGCATGCCCATGATGGTGGCGGCCTCCAGACCGTGCCCGACGACGTCACCGACGGCAACGGTGAACCGCCCCTCGGTCAGGTCAACGGTGTCGTACCAGTCGCCGCACACGTTCAAAGAGCCGATCGCAGGCAGGTACCGCACCGCCACATTTTCATGACGGGCCAGATCCGGGGAGTGCAGCATCGCCTCCTGCAATGTGACCGCGACTTCCCGCTCCCTCGCGTGCGCCGCCCGCAACTCCTCATTCAGCCGCTGCAGCTCACGGGCCCGGGCATACAGCTCGGCCTCCATCCCCTCCTCCCGCTCGGACAGCCGCCCGCCCTCCCCGCGGCTCCGAAAGCGGCGGGCCTGCACAAACGCGGTCACGTCCTCCACCCGGTGGATGATCCACGCCACATGCCCGTCCCGGTCAACAACGGGGGTGTTCACCGGCGACCACCAGCGCTCCTCGAACACCCCCGGCCGCGCGACCACGGGGATGTCGTACTTCTGCACCGCCATCACGTCCGCGGACCCCGTGGCCAGTACCCGCTCCAACGAGGCCCCCAGATTCCGCACCCCGTCGGCATCCGGGTCGGCCGGGTTGTCCGGGAACGCCTCGAACACATGCTGGCCGACCAAGTCCTCCCGGGTACGGCCGGTCGCCCGCAGATACGCCTCATTGACATCCACGATCACCAGATCTGGCGCCAGCACCAGATACGGGCTCGGCGTCGCGCCGAACAGCAACCTGTAGTCCAGCTCGGGCCTCACACGCTTCCGCCCCGTGCGCATCCTCGGCCTCGGCGGCCCTATATCTTCCACGCTACGCAGCATCAGCACGCTCCGCACGGCGTGGCGCCCACCCGAGGCGGACGGGGCGGGCGCGCCGTTCCTTCGGCGGCGGGGCGGGCTCGTGGCGCGGTCGACAGCTCGGTGTCTCCCGCGCGGGGCAGGCCGGCTCGGGGCGGTCCGGTGCCCAGCGGGCGGCGGTGATCGGTCATCGGCCGGTTCTTCCCTGGCCTCCCCGGGGGCCCTCCGGGACCCGCCAGCGCCGGGCCGGTATTGCGCCAGGGAGTCTCCGGGCCGGCCGACGGCCGTCACCGACGACGACCTGGCGCAGGGAGTACTGGTACATCTGCCTGGCGCTGATCTTCGCGATATCCATCACGCAGGCCACGCGTTCCCCAACTGGGAACCCATCGCAGCGCGAGCGTCGGCGAACCCGCGGCGACCGCCCAGCGCCCTGCCCCCTCCGTGCATTCCGTCAGCCCGTGCGTGGCATTTCGTCGATTCCTCGAAATCGGCCAGTACGGTCTCGCCATCACTCTCCAGCAGGGCGGACAAAACTCTTTTTTCGGGTACGCGGACATGGGTGCCGCCGTCGGTGGCCGACAAGGAACGAGGACGGAAATGCGTGACATCGGTAGTGTCGGCGGGCACAGCTCCCCTCCTGGCACACCACTGCGCGGACGGGTCGCAGTCGTGACCGGCGCCGCACGCGGAGTCGGTGAGGCCCTGGCACAGCGCCTGTCCGCCGCCGGAATGCTCGTCGCACTGCTCGGGCGCGAGGAGGAGACCCTGCGGCGGGCGGCCGCCTCCTTGCCGAACCGAAACATCTACGTCGAAGCCGACGTCACCGACCACGCCGCGCTCGAGGACGCCGCCCGACATGTGGACAACGAACTGGGCCCGGCAAGCGTGGTCGTAGCCAACGCCGGCATCGCCGCCGGCGGTCCATTCACCCGCACCGCGGCCGACCTGTGGCAGCGGGTCATCGATGTCAACCTCGTCGGATCCGCCAACACCGCCAGAGCCTTCCTCCCGCAGCTCACCCACACCCGCGGCTACTTCCTCCAGATCGCCTCCACGGCCGCCTTCGGCTCCGCACCCATGATGAGCGCCTACTGCGCCTCCAAAGCCGGCGCAGAATCCTTCGCCCAGGCACTGCGCGGCGAGGTCGAGCGCGACGGCATCACCGTCGGCATCGCCTATCTCCACTGGACCGGCACTGCCATGGTCGCCGGCATCGACGACCACCCCGTCCTGCAAGCCCTGCGACGGAACCAGCCCCGCTTCGCACGCCGAGTCCACACCCCCGCCCAGGTCGCCGACTGGCTCACCACCGGCATCACCCACCGCGCCCACCACATCTACGCACCACCCTGGCTGCGCTGGTGCCAGCCTCTGCGGCCGCTCTTCCCCGCGGTCGTCGCCCGGATCACCCGGCGCGAACTGCGGACCCGTTCCCACACCGAGCTGGCAGCCGACGTCACGGTCCTGGGCGCCGGCGGTCTCGCCGACTGGAACTCCTTCCTGTCCCGCAAACACCTCTAGGCGTGGAAAGACCCTGGGCGACGACGCCGGTTCATCGGGTTCTCTCTGTAACGCTTTTCGTGCCTCGAACCAAGAACAAGTGAAGTGCCTTTGAAGAACTCCGGTACACCTCCGACGAGGAGGACCGGGATGCCTCCGACGAGAAGGAGTCGCCTGTGGATGGCGCGGAACGGTTACGGGGTGGGCCCGCCGCAGCAGTACGTGACCCGCAGCTCTTCGAAGAGTTCTACCGGCGGCACGTGGACGCGGTGATGCGTTTCGTGGCCCGGCGCGTCGACGACCCGCACACCGCGGCCGACCTGACGGCCGAAATCTTCCTCGCCGTCCTCGACTCGGTCCATACCTATCGCCCACACCTCGGCAGCGAGACTGCCTGGCTGTACGGCATCGCGCGCAACGTCGTGTCGTCGGAGCGCCGCCGGGTCGCGCGGGAGGCGGAACGCGATCTGCGCTTCTCCGGACGGCGGTTGCTGGAGGCTGACGACATCGTCCGCCTTGAGGACAGGCTCGACGCGGAGAGCCCCGGCCGGCATGCCCTGGCGGCGCTGGCGAGACTTCCCGAGGGCGAGCGGGCCGTCATGGAGCTCGTCGCGGTGGATCAGCTCACGGTCACGGAGGCGGCGGCCGCGCTGGGCATACGCCAGGTCACGGCCCGGGTCCGGCTGCACCGGGCGCGCAAGGCCCTGCGGGAGGAGGCGGACGTCAAGGCCGCGAAGACGAATCCCGTGGCCGCGCAGGCAAGCTCCCCGGGAGCGGAGACGCCGGACGCATCGCTGTTGTACGTCACAAGGGGAGAAGCATGAGCATGAGGACGACGTTCGAGGACCGGCTACTGGGTGAGCTGAAGCGGGAGATCGAGCTGCGCGAGGCCGGAGTAGCCAGCACCGGAACGGCTGAGTTCAAGACGGGCGAGGGCAGGGCGAAGGCTGCCGTGGGTCGTCTGTTCGCTCCGCTCACTCCGCGCCGGATGGCTGCCGTTGCGGCGGCCTGTACAGCGGCCTGGCTCGCCGCGGTGATCATGCCCGGTTCGCCGGCCGGCTCGAACGCGTGGGCGGTGGATCCGGTCGGAGACGGCAGCGTCAAGCTCACCGTCCAGGACCAGAACATCAGTGTCGCGGCCCAGCGCGAGCTCGCGAGGAAGGTGCGCCCATGGGGCGTTCACGTGACCGTTGACGTGCTCGCTCCCGGCTACGTCTGTGAGCGCAGCAAAGTCGCCTCTCCGCTCGTGGCGAGTGATGAACACGGCAACCGTGTACCCGTCATTCCTTTTAAGTCCAGCTGGGACGTCACACTGCGCCGGGGCAACGTGCTGACCTTCGAGAACACCAAAGGCAGCTCCCAGCCTCGCGCGGTCGAGTTCTACGAGACCAGGAGCGAGGCCGAGCCCTGCGTTCCGATGAAGGTTGTCCTGCCGGACGACTAGCCGACGGAATTCACAAAGTCGCGTCGACGACCGCGGAGCCGTGGTTCCCCGGGCCGCAAGGCAACCAGGGGAACCGCACATGACGCACGATCAGCCTGCAGCGCGGACGATGGGCATGGCGAATTCGCCCCCACCTCTTGCCCCTGCTTGGACCAAGCACAGCCGCTGAAGATCACACGGGTGCCCGCGGTGTAAAGCGCCTCATCAGGCGTGTCCTGTCTTCGCCACCCTGTGGCCGCATCTTCGACGGCCGGATCAAAGGCTACGTATGGAACCCCCACCCCTCGTCCCTCCTTCCCCAAATCGGACACGCTCTGTAATGCAACAACTACCCCCAGCTACCATGTCGGCCGGTCTGTCGCGGTTGGGCTGGCTGGATGCGTTGCGCGGCATCGCGGCACTGGTTGTGGTGTTCGACCACTCTTCGTACGCCTTCATGGCGGAGTTCCGGCGGGAGTTGATGCCGCAGTTCAACACCAGCCGGTACGGCATCATGGTGTTCTTCCTGGTGAGCGGCTACATCATCCCCGCGTCGCTGGAACGCCGGGGCTGTGTCCGGACGTTCTGGATCGGACGAGTATTCCGCATGTACCCACTGTGGGCGGTTGCCGTCACCGCGGTCCTCGCCCTCCACCTGATGGGAATCGCCGAGATTCGCACCGGCTTGGGCAGGCAGAGCCTTGCCGCCGTGACCGTCGCCCATGTCACCTTGCTCCAAGAGCTGCTGGGGACGCCCAGTCTCCTTCTTGTCCTGTGGACGCTCTCGTATGAGATGGCCTTCTACCTGCTGGTGGTTGCTCTCTTCACGGTCCGCCTTCATCGGCGGTCGGCAGCGGTCGCCGTCACCCTGGCCGTGCTCGCCGCCGTATGCGGGACGGCAGGGGTCGTGCTGCCGGTCTCCGCCCTCTCTGGCGCGGTGGGCACCGGCCCGCTGGTCGCGGTTGCCTCGATCACCATGGTGGTCGCCCTCTGCTGTGCGAGTGCCGTGTCACCCGCGCTTCGCGTGTTCGGGGGCGTGTTGGGCGGGGTGCTGGCGCTTGTCCTGGCCCCCTTCAACGGCACGGTCCCTCTGTGGGAGGGCCTGGTGATCCTTGCCGTGATGTTCCTCGGCACCGCCGCCTACCGGGCCGAGCACGGTCAGAGCACCTGGCGGTACGCTGCGTGCACAGCCGTCGTGGTGGTGGCCTGCGCGGTGGGGAGTGCGTACCGATACGGCGACGGGCCTCATTTCACACGGCGCGGCTGGATCGTGGCATTCCTGCTGGCAGTGCTCACCTTCGGTGCCGGACTGGCGTTGCGCCGCCGGCGGGTACCGCGCTGGCTGACCGGGCTGGGAACGATCAGTTACTCGGTCTATCTGGTGCATCCGGTGCTGTTGGCGGTGACCGACGGCACGATCGGCCGGTGGCGGCGGGACAATCTCATGCTCGAAGTGGCGTTCTTCGCCGTGCTGCTTCCCCTGTGCGTGCTGACTTACCGTTACATCGAAGCACCAAGCCAGACATGGGGCCGAAAGCTGGAACACCGCGCTTAGCCGCCGTGCCGAAGGCCCGTGCCGCATGCGTCCCCCCATCCTGTCCGGAGCACCGCAGCGCCCCGGACCGATCAAGGTCGAGGGCACTTTGACGGCAGATAGGGGTCAGCGGGCGTTGCCCCGGGCTCACACCGGTCAAGGCCGCGTTCCCCAGAGGCTCGCCGTTGGCCAGGTCGCGGTTCATGACTCCTGTATGTCCGGCGCCGGTGAAACCGTTGCACCGGCCGCCAACAGTCTCTCCGCCAGCGCGCGGCAGCGGCCCCCGAGCTCCGGAGGATCGAGTATCTCGAAGTCGTACCCCAGCAGGAGTACGTGCATGAGCACGGCGTCGAGGCTGGCGGCGGTACGGCTCGACCCGCCGCCGTCGTACTTCGCTTCCGGACGGGTAGTCGAAACCGGCTTCGACCTCGTCGCGGCAGGCCCTGGCAAGCGCCATGAGCGCCTCGGGGCCGACCGGCGTGCGGCCTGCGCCGAAGAACTCCACCGAGCTGGAGAGCGCGCGCACCTCAGGCCGCAACCGGGCGGGCAGCACCTGGTCGAGCTTGGTCAGCGCCCGGAGCGCGGCGTCGCCGGAGCCGGCGACCGCGCCACGCGCACCGACGAGCAGCGAGACCGCGGTGGCGGTCGCCTCCTCGTCGTCGAGAAGCAGTGGCGTCGGGAGGAGCAACCTCGGGCTCAGGGTGCTCGATTAGGCTGATGGGGCAGCCTACGAGGAGGAGTTACCAAGCCGATGATCAGGCTCTCGCTGCCCATCACCACTGAACGGCTCACACTGCGTCCGTTCACACCGGACGACCTCGAAGACCTGTATGCGTACCAGAGCCTCCCCGAGGTCGCCCGCTACCTCTTTCGGCCGCCGCTGACCCGTGACCAGTGCGTGCAGAGTCTGGCGCGGCGCGTGGCCGGCACGGCATGGGCCGAGGACGGTGATGATCTGGTGGTAGCCGTCTGCCGCACAGGCGGGGCAACGGTGGTTGGCGAGGTCGTCCTGAAACTGGCGAGCGCGCGGGCCTGCCAGGCTGAAATCGGCTGGATCTTCAACCCCGCGTACGGCGGCCGGGGTTACGCGACCGAGGCAGCATCCGCGACCGCCTCGCTGGCCTTTGCCGAGCTGGGCGTCCACCGGCTGTTCGCCCGACTCGATGTGCTCAATAGCGGGTCGGTGCGTGTGTGCGAACGCCTTGGCATGCGCCGGGAAGCGCACCTCGTCGAGAACGATCTCGACGGCGAGCGGTGGGGCAGCGAGTACGTCTATGCGACGCTCGCCCACGAGTGGAAGGCCGATCGGGCCTGATGCTGTGACCGGATAGGTTCACCGGCTGGCCTCGTGGCCTGCGGGTGTATGAGTCACCGCTGCTCCCGGGTTCGGCTGGTCGCAGGGCTCATCGACGTTGTTTTGCGTGGTTGTAATCAACTTGCTGTCGCCCCGGCGGCCGGGCAAGGTCTGGATCATGCTCGGGCTGCGCACCTTGGAATCAGACGACTGGCCCCTTTGGCGGGAGTTGCGACTGGCAGCGCTTACTGACGCGCCCTATGCGTTCGGATCGACGCTGGCCGAGTGGCAAGGCTCCGGTGATCGAGAGGAACGCTGGCGTACCCGTCTGTCGATCCCTGGCGCGCGGGATCTCGTCGCGCTCCTCGACGGCCTTCCGGTGGGCATGGTCAGCGGAGTGCCGGGCGGGGAAGCAGAGAACGTGGAGTTGATCTCGTTGTGGGTCAACCCCACGGCTCGGGGCCAAGGCGTGGGTGACTACCTGATCCAGGCGGTCGAACGGTGGGGGGCGGAGCGCGGTGCCAGGACGCTGCGGTTGTCCGTGATGCCGGACAACCGCAAGGCGGTCGCGCTCTATGAGCGGCACGGTTTCACGGACACGGGTGAGTCCGGCAATCTTCTGCCCGCCGGCGTTCGCAGGGAGCGGGTCTTGGCGAAGAGCCTGGCCACCGTCTGAATCTCCGCGCCGGCGCACGGCGAGGTCTCCTGGTTGGTCAGGCTACGGCGGTGTGTGGGCGTCCGCCCCAGCGGATGCCCTTCTCGCCGCGACGCGGGCGCGTTCCTTGCGCCGGCGACCAGACGTCGGGGTGGCGGGCGTGGGCGTTGCGCCAGCGCAGATGGCGGTGCAACTGGCGGGTCTGGACGGTGTGGTGGGGGTGGTTCGGGTGGGGTGGCTCGGGTTGGCCAGGGTGAACTGCCGCAGCGGACCGAAGCGCGCCCGTCCGTTGTCCGTTGTCCGTTGTCCGTTGACGATCCGGCGCTCAGCCGGCGAGTACTGGCATGCGTACTGCCGCCGGCCCGCGGCCCACCGCACCCCTTCTTCAGGAAGGCGCTGACTGCGTCGAACTCGAGCAGGCCGCCGACGGCGATCCCGGCTGTTGTACGCGGCGTAGAGTTGCCCCATGGCTCGGCCTCGACAGTTTGACGAAGAAGAGGTTGTGCGGGCTGCCCGCGATCAGTTCTGGTCTGTGGGCTACAACGGCACCTCCATCGACGACCTGAGCGCTGTAACCGGCCTGGGTCGGGGAAGTCTGTATGGAGCCTTCGAGGACAAGCACGCGCTGTTCCTGCGGGCTCTGGACAGCTACAACAGCGACGCACTGAGAGCCTGGCGCACAGCTCTGGGCGGCCCCGGACCGGCCCTGCCCATGCTGGAGCGGCATGTACGCAATGTCGCGGACGGCATCATCGGGGACGTGGAACGCCGCGGCTGCATGATGGCCAAGATCGCGGCGGAACTGTCGGCCGTCGACGAGGGCGTGGCCGAGCGAATCGCCGCGGTTGTCCGCGGGCTGCACGGCGCGCTGCGGGGCTGCATCACGCGGGCCCAAGCGGAAGGCTCTCTGGATGCTGATGCGGACCCAGACAGCCTCGCCAGCCTCCTGCTTGCCGTGCTCCGGGGACTTGAGGCCCTGGGCAAGGCGGGAGCCACTCCCGAGGTCGTCAACGGGGCTGCTGAGCAGGCCTTGGCCCTCCTTCCCCGTGTTTCGCCGGACGAGCATGCGCCGGGTACCAGGTCCTCGACTGGTGCCTGACGTCGCTACGGCGCCACAAAACGGCTGTCGCCGGCGCGCCGCCGACCCAGCGTCACAGAGAGGGGCACAGGAACGAAGCGCCATACGGGTGCCAGATCCCTGGTATCGCGTGTCTGCGGACACGCGATGGGATGTCACTCGTCGCCGGCCGCCCTCGCCTCGGCGGCCCGATCAGGCGACGCGGACAACTCCTCCGCACCGAATGCTGCACCTGCCAGGCCCCGGCCACCCTCGGCAGCCTCTGTCCTGCCTCGCTGACAACCACTGGTGGCCCTGAAGTCGCACGACATGTGTGGCTCAGGCATCAAACGCCCGGCTTTCGCCGGCAGCTTGTCGGCTGCCGGCAGGACTCCTGTACGGGCAGCGCCGGCTACCAGGGGCGGACGAGGACGGTGCCGATCTTGCCGGGCCGTACCGCGTGCTCCACGGCGTTGCCCAGCTCGTCAAGGCCGTACGTTGCGGCCACGTCGAACTGGTCCTTGAGCGTGAGCGCGATCAGCTTCGCGGTGGCGACGTCGGATGCCCGTCTGTCGGCGGAGGCCTCGGACAGCCACCGGCCGATGTTCTTGCCCCGTAGCGTCAGCGACTTGTGCAGCAGCGTCGACGCATGCACCGAGATCGGCTCCTCGCCGATCTGCCCGTAGCTGACCAGCTTCCCGCCCGGCGTCAACAGGTCCAGAAGGCTCTCCGCCAGCTTCCCGCCGATCGGGTCCAGGGCCACACTGACCGGACGGCCGCCGGCGGCTTCGCGGACCTCGTCCGCCCAGCCAGGATGCTCTGTCGCCACGACCGGCACGTCGGGGAATCGCTTGCGCAGTTCGGCGGCGCCGCGGTCGCTGCGGACGACGTTGACGAGCGCCAGGTTGTGCACCAGGGACGCGCCCGTCAGCAGCCGCCCGACCGACGAGCCCGCGGCGGTCTGCACGAGAAGACCGTCGTATCCGAAGGCCGGGTGCTCCTGCGCCTCACGGCGCAGCATCACCGTGGTGAGCGGGTTCACCAGCATCTGCGCGGCGACCTCGTCCGACAGCTCGTCCGGTACGGCGACGAGCGCGTCGGCATCCGCCACGATCCACTGGGACCAGGCCCCCGGCTGCGGGAAGACCGTTACGCGGCCGCCGACCGTGACGCCCGGCGCCACCCGTGTTCCCGGGCCGATCGCCTCCACCACGCCGGTGGCCTCCACCCCGGCGGGAACCGGCTTTGTCGCCTCCTCGGGGTAGGCCTCTACGGCCTGGAGATCACCAGGGTGCACCGGGAAGGCGGTGGTGCGGATGAGGACCTGACCGGACCCGGGCGCCGGCTCCGGCTCCTCGATGACGGTCAGGACGTTGGCCGGCGACCCGCCACGGGTGTAGACGACACGACGGTTCATGATGCTCCTCCTGCGCGCTGGAGTGTGGGAGCCGGGGCGTCAGCCGACGTCCTGCAGCAGCAGGTGCTTTGCACTGAGCGCACCGTCCAGCTGCATCAGCCGCCCGCCGTCCCGCAGACCGCCAAGGTCCAGGGCGGCGAATCCGAATTCGTCCAGCAAGCCGGCCACGGCCGTCTTCGCGTCGGCGTCGTCGCCCGCGTAGAAGGCCACCTGTCGGCCCTCGGCATGCCGCGGGTCCGCGGCGATGAACGTGGCGAACAGGGTGTTGAGAGCCTTCACGAGCCGGGCGCCGGGAAGGTGGCGGGCAACCCACTCGCTGCCCGTGAGGTCACCGACGTCGTACCGTCCCCGCCAGGGGTTGGCCGCCGCGAACTGATTCGTCGTGTCGACGACGATCTTCCCGGCCCAAGTGGTGAGGCCTGTCAGTTCCGGCACGGCGAAGAACGGCACCGAGAGGAAGACGAGCTCCGGCTGCACCGCCTCCTCGGCCGTTACCGCACGGGCCTTCGGCCCCAGCCTGCCCACGAGGGCTTCGAGAGTCCTGGGACCCCGGCTGTTGCCGATGAGTACCTCATGACCGTGGCGGACGGCCTTGTCGGCGACCGCCTGTCCCACCTCTCCTGCGCCGAGTACGCCAATGGTGCCGTGTGTGCTCATGGTGCTCTTCCTTGATCGTGTGCAGAGACCGCGCGGGCTGCCCGGCATTGGCTCGTGCAGCCGACCCGGCCTGCAGAGGGGACCGTGCGCCTCCGCCTGTCAAGTGATCCACCGCCTCCACCCTTGCTCTCGCCGGTGGCGGGAGTCTTCGGCGATTCCATTTCCTGGGGCCTTCGGTGCTGTGCCGTGACGACGCCTACTCGCGGTGCGGGTTGAAGTCCAGCAGGACCTTGCCGTTTTTCTGCAGGTACGCGAGGGCCTCGGCGAAGTCCTTGGCCTGGTGGACGGGGGCGGAGGGCAACGTGAGCTTTCCCGCCGCGACCAGCCGCGCCGACTCCGCGCCGATGTCCGGATGACGGGGCAGGTACTCGTCCTGGTACATCCAGAACTTTGTTGTGGTGATGTTCTTCGCCCTCAGCACGTTACGGTCGGGCGTGAAGGGCTCGCCGCTCATGTAGCCGTAGATGAGCAGCAGGGCGCCGTCGGTCAGCACGTCCAGCAGGAGCGAGGTGGCCTTTCCACTGACGCCGTCCAACCCCAGCAGCACGGGATCGTCGCCGATGGCCGCACGCACGCGCACGGCCACGTCTGGGGAGTCGATCAGCACGATGTCGGCGCCGAGTGCCTCGAGTTCGGTGACGAGCTCCTCGCGGCGCACGATATTGATCGTGCGAAGCCCGCGCTCCTTGGCGAAGGCGATGACGGACCGACCGACCCCGCTGTTCGCCGCGTTCTGCACCACCCAAGAGCCGGCCGGAAGGTCACGCGACTCCACCAGCAGGCCTGCGGTAGTGGGGTTGATGGTGAGCATCGCCGCCTGTTCGAGGCTGATGGCCCGGTCCACGGCGGTCAGCTTCGCGGCCTCCGCCAGGACCTGTTCGGACCAGGCGAAGGTGCCGAAGGGAAGCAGGACCGTATCGCCGGGGCGGATGCGGGTGACGCCCGGTCCGACCGCCAGGACCGTGCCGGCTCCCTCGTTGCCGATGACACTCGGCAGTTCGGGGCGGACCGGATAGACGCCCCTCGCCAGGAGCAGGTCGTGGTGGTCGAGCGGGGCGTACTCAACCTGGATCAGCGCCTGCCCGGCGGCAGGAGCCGGAGGCTCGGGAACGTCCACGACCTTCAGACTCTGCTCCGGCTCGCCGAACTGCGTGAGGTGAATGGCGAGCATGGAACTCATCTCCTTGCAGTAAGTGCGGACGCAGAACGAGGCGCGAGGCGTCCTCGGCTCCGCGCCGCAGGCCCTTGCCGTTGGAGAGTCCCGGGGCGCGGGTCCGCATCGGGCCCCTGAAGTGACCGCCCAGTGCTCGGAGCCAAAGCCGAGGGAGCGAGCACGGCAGCCGCGGCGAAACCGAGCACCACGTGCCACGCATGCTGGAGCAGAGCCAGGCCGGCCACCCCGGAGGCGTTGCCGAACAGGCGACGAGCATGCGGGCTGCCCAGCACCGGCTCGTCCAGCGACCGGCGGCGTGTTCAACCTGCCGAGTGCTGCAAGGCAGTCTGCGCGCCTCCGCCCCTCAAATGATCCACAGCCATCCGGTGACACTCTCGGCAACGGGAGTCACAGCACTTCCGCCCCGAGGAACTGCTACACATATCCGGTTTTGTACCTACCAGTAAATAACTCGGATCCGGAGTACGCAACCGCGGATCCTTGTGACGAGCCGCCGGCTCTCCGAGCATCGCGAAGACCTGTTCGACATAGTCTCGCCTGGGAATATCTCTCACCTCTCCGGCCGGCCCCGGAGCGAGGTCACATCACGGCGTCGGTCTGAAGCGGGCCCGCAGTGATGCGGAGCGTCCGGATACGGACCGGCTCTTCCCGGTCGAGGTAGAAGATGTGCGTGAACGGGGCGCGCACCACCTTGTCCGGTTCGCTCTTCCTGGCCATGGTCGCCTCGCCGCGCAGCAGGCGGACGCCGTCGTCCGCGGTCCAGAACTCCAAGACCTCATGGGTGATGATCAGCGGCGCGTCGATCTTGACGAAGAACGCTTTGATGGCCTCGGCGCCGTGGATGTGCGCGGTGCCGAAGAACATGTCGGTGTTCTCGGTCAGGGGCGCGAAGCCCTCACCGAACTCCAGGGTGTCGATGGCGTCCATGAACTTCAGGACCCAGCTGGGCACGGCCGTCGCTTGTGCGGTGTCGTCTGTCATGGTGGTGGCCTTCCGATCAGGCTGCGGCAGGCAGGGCGGCAAGGAAGGCGTCGATCTCGGCGTTGACACCTTCGGGGTTCGTGCGGGCGGCGAGGTGGGCGGTGTGCTGGAGCAGCCGCAAGGTACTGCCCTCGATGGCGTCGGTCATCTTCCGCACCACGTGCACGGGGAACTGGCTGTCCTCCTCGCCGGCGGTGTTCAGGACGGGCATGTCCCTCATGCTGTTCAGGCGGCGGCGCTCGTCCTTGCGGCCGATGAGGATGCCGCGCAGCGCCCACGCGACCGACTTGCCAGTGCGTGGCCATGGTCAGTCCTCTCCGCGACCCCCGGGGAGACGTTCGGGATTCCTAGCAGCGTCCCAGTAGCGTAACGCTACTAGTTTCAAATCGCTACTACGCCGTGCCTCAGGCCGAAGCGGTCAACGGCGTCCCGAACCGGGGTCGCCCGGCGCCGCGGAGGCCGCTCCCCTCCCGCCCGTCCCCTGGTCACCGCCCTCCTCGGCGGACACCGGCCGCAGCGTCGAGGCCTCCACCGGCTGGTGACAGCTGCTGCACGCGAGATACGGATTGGTCGGGTTGCCGCACACTGTGTGCATCAGTGGGTGATGTGTGATGTCACCGCCGGTCGCATGGGTCTCGGCCCAACGCGTGATGGCCGCGATGGCGGGAACGACGAGTTCGCGGGCGCTGTCGGTGAGCTCGTACTCGTACCACGGCTTGTCCGAGCGGTAGGCGCGCTTGGTGAGCAGGCCCAGCTCGGTCAGGCTGTTGAGCCGCGCAGTGAGGATGTTCGCCGAGATGCCCAGGGCTCGCTTGATTTCGCCGAACCGGCCGACACCGAAGAACACCTCCCGCAGGATCTGGTAGTTCCAGCGCTCGGAGATCGCGGCCAGGAACTCCTGCCCGTGCTGGAAGGTGACGTGACTCCTGCGGTCGGACACGGCTTCTCCTAGTTTTGAATCAGAAGTAGTTCTGAAACGTTACTAGTAACCCTTGTCCGGGGCAGCCACGCCTGAGGGGTCGCGAAGACAGGCGAGAGCCGGTAGGCGTCCCCGTGCGTGATCACGCGGCCGGCGGTGGGATGCGGGAAGTGGGTGCCCAGCACCAGGGTGTCGGTGTCGGCGAGCGAGCCGAGCAGCTTGCGGCGCGAGGCCTCGGACCGCTCCGGGTGGATGTCGACGCAAGAGCCGATGGAGGGGTGGGCGAGCTGGACCGGGTGATGGATGCAGTCTCCGGTGATCAGCGCCGTCTCTCTTTGGTGAGGAAAAGGCCCAATGGTGGGACCGCGCGGACGCCCCCTACCCGGACTTCGTCGACCACCGCGCCGGGACCGACCGCAACATCGCGCTCTACATCCTCGAACCGGGGGTGCCGTCCACGATGAGCACCGTGTCCTTCGCGAAGCGGCGCCGGGGTTGTAGTGCTGGCAGCGGACCGAGGTGCTTCATGATGCGGTCGACCGCGGACTTCGAGATGCCGCACAGCAGGGCGAGCTGGCGGATCGTCAAGTTCGTGCTCCAGTACGCCGTGACCATCAGCATGCGGTCGTCCAGTGACAACTCCAGGGCCGGCCTCGGTGGACAGTATCGACGCCCGCGCGACGCAGTACCGTCACCGGTTCGCGAACTGGCGGGGACTCAGCCCGGTGAACGGGGCTGTCCAAGACGGCTCCGACGCCGTGATCACACCAGTCACAGCGAGATCATTCCACTGCCGCTGATCCCCTCGGCTCGTGAGGGCGGGTTCCGGAAGTGACGGCGAGGATGTCGCGGATCGCTTCGCGCAGGCTTCCGAAGTGGCGGTGCACGCCGTCCACCGCGACGGGTGCGTTGACCCCCCACACCGTCATCCCGGCACGCAGTGCGGACCGCACACCGGAGGGTGCGTCCTCGATGACCAGACAGTCCTGCGGGTCGGCACCGAGCCGCTTGGCAGCCAGTAGATAAGGGACAGGCGAGGGCTTGCCCTCCTCGACGGAGGCGGCATCAACGATGATGCTCGGGACCGGCAAGCCGGTCCGGGCGAAGCGGCCGCGCACCCGGTGCTCGTAATTCGACGTCACCAGCGCCCAAGACTCCGGCGGCAGAGCGTCCAGCAGCTCGGAAGCACCGTCGAAGGCCGCATACACGCCGGACCGGACGTCCTCGTCCTCGAGTTCATGCAGCGCGGCCAGGCACTCCTGCGGGTCACGGTCCGGAGCGACCTGCGCGAAGGTCTCCATCGGCCTTGTCCGCAAGGCCACTTGGTAGACCTCACCGGGGTCGAGTCCGTATCGCTCCGCCCACACCCTCCAAACCCGGCGCTGGTTGTCCACAGCATCGATCAACGTGCCATCGACATCGAACAGGACATACTTCTTGGCTCCAGGCTGAGCAGGTTCACCAATCACACCCTGATCCTGCCATCAGGCCCCGAGCAGGCAGTCTGCGGGACAGCCGGGCAAGTCGATGGAGCGGCCGCGCGCCTTGCTGAGCCTAGGTCCAGGCGGTCCACTTGTGCCATCGGGTCTGACTCCTACGTGAAGTCACACCTGATGCATGGCACTCCTCACACCACCGGCGATCAGTCTTGCTCGTCACACTGGATGCGGTCGCGGAACTATCGCGTGGGTCGGGTCCATCCAGGGTCCCTGCCGGTCACGGCCAGTGCCCGGTCGGACAGGGGCTCATCGGCCCCTTGCGGCACCTCACCGGCGGTTCCCCCTCGAGGCCATCGCGTAGGCCCACCGCTACCTGGAAGCCGGCGGCCAGGTCGGCAAGATCGTCATCTCGGTCACGCCCGAGGCCGGAACGTCCTCGTGACGTTCGACGCTTTCCCAAGAGAGGTAACCCGGCAACTAGAAACTCGTTCCAGTCGGCAGCACGGCATGCGCGATGCCGGTGAGGTTGCCCTGCGCGACGAGGATCTCCCTGCGGTTCGATCCGTCGAGACCGGCCGCGTAGACGTTCCCGGCGAGGTCGGTCACGTACATGCGGCCGCCGTCCGGATCGAGGGCGATGCCGATGGCTTCCATCAGGTGGGTCAAGAGGATCTCGGGTGTCCGCTGCGCGTCCGGCGGGTGCATCGGCGAGCGGTTCACGCTGTTGCCCCGCGGCGGGTCCCCGCGATCCGTCCAGTAGAGCATGCGCTCCGCGAGGTCGAGCTCCAGGTCGATCGGCTCCGGCAGCCCCTCGAACAGCACCTCGATGTCGCCGCGTTCGGCCGCGCTTTCCCCGGCGGGCAGGCTGATTCCGGCCCGCAGGATCTTTCCGAGTCCCGCGTCACTGGGGCCCTTCTGTGTCCAGTAGAGGTGTCCGCCGGCCGGGTCGACGGCGACTCCCACACACCACCTGGTCTCGTCGCGGCGGTCATCCTCTCCCTGCCCCGTCTGCACGAGGGTCTCGACGTGCGAGCCGTCGAGGTCGCAGCGCATCACGCGCATCCCCTCGCGATCGCCCCAGTACAGCTTCCGGCCGACGGCTTCGAGATACAGCTGCTTCGGCGTGTGCGTGACGCCGCTCGGGACGATCGTTGTCCGGTTGCCTCCGTCCAGGTCCACGCGTTCGATCGAGCCGTCGTTCTCCGGCGGAAGGCCCATGTTCGTCCAGTAGACGTGCCCGGCCAGGACATCGATGGCGACCCCGTCGGGGATCCTGCACCCGGTGACGATGACCTTCTTGTCGGAGCCGTCGGGGTTCACGGAGAACAAGCGACCGCCACTGCTGGCCTCGAGCACGAACAGTCTTTCCTGGCGTTGCGTCACGCTTCCTCCTTCGGCCCGCGACCGGCTGTGGCGCTCGGGCCGGACGGGTCGTGCTGGGCGCGCACGGCCAGCAGGGCCGAGAGCATCGCGTCGCGCCGGGCGGCCAGTTCATCGACCGAGCGGCCGCCCGCCTCCTCCAGGACGCCGCCCACGATCTCCTCCTTGAGCTCGGGCGTGAACTCGGGGATGCCCAGTTCCTGCCAGGACGCCACCATCCGCGGCATGAGGGTGTCCATGAAGTGCTGGATGCCGCCCTCTCCTCCGCCGAGATGCCACAGCAGATGGGGACCCATGACCCCCCATCTGAGCCCCGGCCCCCAGGACACCGCGTCGTCGGAGTCCGCCACGTCGAGCACTCCCTCTTGGACCAGGTACACGACCTCGCGGTACAGCGCGGCCTGGATGCGGTTGGCGACGTGCCCGGGAAGCTCCTTCTTGAGGTGAATCGGTTTCTTGCCGATCGCGGCGTAGAACGACATGACGTCCCGGATCGTCTCCGGGGCGGTCCTCGTCCCGCCGACGACCTCGACCAGCGGGACGATGTGCGGCGGGTTGAAAGGATGACCGATGACGGTCCGCTCCGGACGTCGGCACTCGGCCTGGATGACGCTCATCGTGATGCCCGACGAACTCGACGCGATGATCGCGTCCGGCGGGGTGGCGTCGTCGATGTCGGCGAACAACTTGACCTTGAGTTCCGGGCGCTCCGGCGCGTTCTCCTGTACGAAATCGGCGTCCGCGACGGCCTGACGCAGGTCCGCGGTGAAGCTCAGGCGGTCGGGCGAGGCTTCGGGCGCGAGTCCGATCGAGGCAGCCGCGTCCCATGCCGCCTCCACGTACGAACGCAGGGCCGTCTCCGCGGTGGGGCCGGGGTCGGTCGCCGTGACGTCGAAGCCTCGGACGAGATAGTGCGTCGCCCAGCTCGCACCGATCGTGCCGGTGCCCACGATCGCCACGCGGTGGACGGGTGTGTGTACGTTCATGACTGGTCACTGCTCCTGAAACTCGGACACGGGCTGCGGGGGAAGAGCGGCTGCGGCGGCCGGTATCAGCGGCCGTGCCAGACCGGGGCGCGTTTCTCGGCGAACGCCTGTGCGCCTTCCCGCGCGTCCTCGCTGGCGGCCAGTCCGCTCGTGAGCTCGTCCTGGCGTCTGAACGCGTCGCTCTCCTTCAGGCCCTGTGTCTCGCGCAGGACCTCCTTGACGGCCGCCAGTGCAAGCGGTGCGTTCCGCGCGACGCGGCCCGCGAGCTCCCGGGCCGCGTCCAGCGCGGCGCCGGGCGGGGTCAGCTCATTGACGAGCCCGTACTCCTTGGCTTCGACGGCGGTCAGCGGCTCGCCCGTCAGCAGTACGCGCGCGGCGACGTGGTACGGAAGTCGGCGCGGCAGCCTGACCAGTCCGCCCTCCGCCGCCACGAGACCACGCATGACCTCGGGAAACCCGAAGCGGGCGTCCTCCGCGGCGACGATCAGGTCGCAGGCGAGGACCAGCTCGAAGCCACCGCCGAGCGCCCAGCCCTCGACCGCGGCGACCAGCGGCTTTCGCACCGACGCGCGGGTGAGCCCGCCCAGGCCCCGGCTGGGCAGCAAGGGCAGCTCGCCCTTGGCGAACGCCTTCAGGTCCATGCCCGCGCTGAACACCCCGCCCGCGCCCGTGAGGACGCCGACCGACAGCTCCGGGTCCGCGTCGAGCAGATCCACGGCCGCCGCGAGCTGTACCGCGGCCTCGTGGTCGACGGCGTTCTTCTGCGCGGGGCGGTTGATGGTGATGGTCAGTACGCCGCCGTGACGCTCGTGGAGCACCAAGTCGGCAGCTTCGGGCGCCGTGCTCATCGCGGCCCCTCGGCTTCCGTCGGGCCGGGAATCGCTCCCTGGGCGCGCAGCTCGGCGATCTCGGCGGGGCCGAATCCCAACTCGGCGAGGATCTCGTCGTTGTGCTCGCCCAGGTCCGGCGCTCGCTTCGCCGGCACCTTCGGCACCCCTCGGATGTTGACCGGGCTGCTGATGGTTTCCGCCAGCCCGCTGACTCCTTCCAGCGGCACGACGATGTCGTTCGCGCGCAGCTGCGGGTCCTGCGCGGCCTCCTCCGGCGTCTGGATGAGGCTGTACGTGACGCGTTCCCGGGTCAGGGCGTCCCGCCAGTGGGCGAAGGGCTGCGAGCGGAACTCGGCGTCGAGCAGTTCGCTCAGCGCGGCGGCGTTCTCGACGAAGCCCTCGATGTCCGCGAAACGGGGATCCTCGAGCAGCTCGGGGTGCCCGATGGCCCGCGTCAGTCCCGGCCAGTGCGGGGGTGAGGCGACCAGCATGAACCACTCGTCGTCCGCGGTCCGGTAGGGGTTGATCAGCGGGTTCGCCGGCGCCTTCCGGTCGTGCAGCTCGAACGGTGTGCCGCCGGCGAGTGCGCCGGCCACAAGCGTTCCCGTGGCCCAGACGCCCCCGGCGAGCAGCGACGTCCCGACACTGGCCCCTTGTCCCGTCCGCTCACGGCGGTACAGGGCGGTCACGACCGCCGCGTAGATCGCGATCGCCGACATGTAGTCGCCGCTGCCCCAGACCGGGACCGTCGGCGGGGCCCCGGCGTCCCGGGTGGAGGCCAGCAGCCCGCTGCGCGACCAGGCGGCGGTCAGGTCGAAGCCCGGCTGCCCGGCGTCGGGACCGGCGTCGCCGAAGCCCGTGATGTCGGCGTAGACGACCCGCGGGTTCCAGCCCGCGACCTCCTCGTAGCCGAGGTGCAGCTTCTCGCGCGTGCCGTGCGGGAAGTTGGTGATCACCACGTCGGCCCAATCGACGAGGCGTTTGAGTACCTCGGTGGCCGCCGGTGACTTCAGATCGATCACCATGCCGCGCTTGTTGCGGTTGGCGAGGTGCCAGCTGTAGTTGGCCTGTGCCCGGGGGCTGGGCGGGACCGAGCTCAGCCGCCGTTGGGGGTCGCCCCTTCCCGGCGGCTCGATCTTGATGACGTCCGCTCCGAAGTCGGAGAGCACGGTGGCCGCGGCCGGTCCCGCGATGAAGCTCGACACGTCGAGGACCTTCAGGCCGGTGAAGACGGATTCGTTGGTCATTGTCGTCACCTCACGAAGGCGCTGAGGCCGCCGGTCACGGCGCGTCCGACGATGAGGGTCTGGATCTCCCGGGTGCCTTCGTACGAGTAGATGGCCTCGGCGTCGGCGACGAAGCGGCCGACCTTGTAGTCGAGGAGGATGCCGTTGCCGGCCAGCAGTTCCCGCGCCCACCCCACGTTCTCGCGCATCCGCACGGTGCAGTAGGCCTTCGCCAGGGCGGACTGTTCATCCCGGAACACCCCGGCGTCCTGCAACTGGGCCAGGCGCGTCATCATCCCGCACGAGGCCGTGGCGTTGCCGAGCATCTTCACGAGCAGGTCCTGCACGAGCTGGAAGCCCCCGATGGGGCGCCCGAACTGTTCCCGTTCCTTCGTGTACTGCAGGGCGATCTCGTAGGCGGCGAACATCACGCCCACCGCCTGCCACGCCACGCCGCTGCGTGTCTGGCGCAGGATCTTGGCGGTGTCCTTGAACGAGTGCGCGTTCTGCAGCCGGTTGGCCTCCGGAACGCGGCAGCCGTCGAGCACGATGTCGGCGTTCTGCACGATCCGCAGCGCCATCTTGTTCTCGATCTTCGTCGCGGTGAACCCGGGAGTGTCCTTCTCCACGACGAAGCCCAGCACATGACGGGTCTCGACATCGCGGGCCCAGATGACGACCAGGTCGGCGAAGGTCGCGTTGCCGATCCACCGCTTCGCGCCGTCGAGGATCCATGTGTCGCCGTCGCGGCGCGCGGTTGTCTGGAGGCCGCCGGCCACGTCGGAGCCACCGTGCGGTTCGGTCAGCCCGAAGGCGCCGATCTTCTCGAAGCGGCTCATCGCCGGCAGCCACCGCCGCTTCTGTTCGTCGGAGCCGCAGGTGAGGATGGTGCCCATGGCCAGACCCGTGTGCACGCCGGCGAACGTGGCCACGGACGCGTCGACATGCGCCAACTCCAGCGCGAGGAAGCCCGCGAGGAGGTTGCTCGGCCTGGATTCCGGGGAGTCCGGGTCGGCCCAGTCCATAAGACCGAGCCTCCCGAAGCCCTCGACCAACTGGAAGGGGAACTCGGCCCTGGCCCAGTAATCATCGACGATCGGTGCGACCTGCGTGCGGAGGAACTCGCGGACGGACTCGAGCTGCTCTCGCTCCCCGTCCGACAGCAGTTCCTCGTAGGCGAAGAAGTCGGCGGGCAGCAGCCCCTTGTCCAGGTAGGGACCGGACGGTGCCGGCAAGGTCGTTGTACCGCTCACTGCAGTCTCCCTCAAGCGCTGTGGGGGCGTGCCCAGAGACCCGCGCCCGTCAGAGCTTCCGGGCCTGGCGTTTCAGTACTCTGGCCCGATTAGACGCGGATCCCGGGCCGATCCACCCGGACCCGCGCCGCGCAGCGATGCTGTTGTCGCCACGGATCACTCCAGTGGCCCGTCGCCGCCCGGTGCGGGAGAGGTGAGGCAGGACTGCGAGGTGCCCGGGACGGACGCGGGCAAGCCTGCCGGTGAGCGGGAGGTCTACCGGGTACTGGAGGAAGTCCACACCCTGGCCGGGTGCCGCATGCGGGATCCAGTGCATCGGGTGCGCGGGATCCTGGTCCACTCCACCGCCGTCGCGGCGGGCCCGCGGACGGGGGCTGCCGAGCCGGGCCATGTCCTGGCCGGCCGTGCGTACTCCTCCCGGAAGATCCGCGAGTACCTGCGCGAGCGGCAGATCCCGCACGCCTACCCGGAGAAGCCTGACCGGGCCGGACACCGCCTCCCCGCGGCTCGGCCGGATGACGTCCGCCCGGATTCGACCATGGGTGATCTCCTTCGAGGCTGGTTGCCGCCTCGTGCTCGCGCCCCGCCGGGTGGGTGATGCCGCCCGGCGCGGACCACGAGGTACTACAGGCGGGCGGCGAACGCGCTGATGTGGGAGGCGACCTGGTCGGGCACCTCCAGTGGCGACAGGTGGCCGGTACCGTCGAGTTCGGTGAGGGTGGCAGTGGTGATCAGAGGAAGCAGGTGGTCCCGCAGGATCTGCGGCGGGTCCACCTTGTCGTCGCTGCCGGCCAGCACCAGGACGGGGACGTCGATCGCACCGACCCGGTCCGTGAAGTCCTCGACCAGCGCCTGTCGCGGCCACGCCATGCGCGCCGCCTCGCCTGCCCGGGAACTGTCCTCGTGAACCTGCCGGCGCACCTCGGCGGACAGCTCGCCGTTGGTCAGTACGAGATCGATGCTTTGGTCGATGGGTCTCGCCGTTGTCGTAGGCGTGCGCCAGCGTCTCCTGGAACTCGTGTGTCACACCGAACGGAGCCGGCGGGGCGGGTGCGACGAGCACTACGCCCTTCAGTCCGGCGGGGCGGCGAGAGGCGAGCGCCTGAGCCACCTTTCCGCTCATCGAGTGGCCCACCACGACGTATTCGCCGTGGCCGAGTTCGTCGATGACGCGCTCGGCGTCGTCGGCGAGCTGCTCGATGCCGTAGGGGCCAGGAACCTGGGTGGACTCACCCCAGCCGCGGTGGTCGTACGAGACGAACGCCCGCGCGGGGCTGAGGAGTTCGATGACCGGTCGCCAGGTGCGGTGGGAGCCACCCCAGTAGTGGAGGAAGACCAGGGTCGGCCCGTCGCCCTCGCGGACGTGGCCGTAGATCCGCCCGTCCTTCACGTTGAAGTACCGGCCGATCGGGGTGTAGGTGGTCACGGTGTCGTGTTCCTTACTTGGGCCGGTGCTGAGCCGCTGTGCTGCGGCCGCTGTCGGCGTGAGCCTCGGCGGTGGGCCATGCTGCGCATGGCTCCATCGTCGTCCGGCCCTTCTCGATCAACCACAAGCTCGTATGCCACCCTTCGCAATTTTCGGGACACACAAGCGGACGGTCACTCGCTGACCGACAGAGCCGCGCCGCTGCCCTCGGTGACCACGGCCGATGGCTGCGATCACGCCGGCGCCATCCCCCCCACTGCTGCGCTGATACGGCTGCTCGGGTTGCTGGGGCATGGGAACGCTCCGGGCACACCGTTCACCCTGCCCGTCCGAGCCGCACAGCCGACGCATTCACCGGCCATGGGCCGCCAGACATTCCTGCGGTTCCCGGGCAGCCTGTCCAGAAAGTTACGGTCGTAGCCTTGGAGCCATGGCTCCCCATCGCGTCGCGGTCCTGGTGCTGCCCCTGGTGCTCCCCATCGATCTCGGCATCCCTACGCAGATCTTCAACGCGCGGCCCAACACCCCGTACGAACTCACGGTGTGCGGCGGAGCCCGTGGCAGCATCACGACCAGCACCGGGTTCACGGTCGGAGACACAGCAGGACTGCCTGCTTTGGCCAGGGCGGACATGATCATCGTGCCCGGCTACTGGGAATATCAGCGGCCACCGGCACCCGAGGTCACGGCAGCTCTGAAACTTGTCTTCAGCCGAGGCGCCCGCATCGCCTCCATCTGCACCGGCGCCTTCGCACTGGCCGCGGCCGGGCTGCTCAACGGCCGTACGGTCACCACGCACTGGGCCAGCGCCGACGAACTCGAAATGCTCTACCCCCAGGTCCGGGTGGACCGCAGCGTCCTCTACATCGACGACGATCCCCTGCTGACCTCCGCGGGCGTGACCGCCGGCATCGAGCTGTGTCTCCATATCGTCCGCAAGGACCTCGGCGCTGCCGACGCCAACGACATCGCCCGCGAACTGTTCGCCGCACCGCGACGGCGGCCAGGCCCAGTACATCACCCAGCCCCTGCCCGAACCCACCGCTCACACCCTCGCCGACACCCGCGACTGGGCCCTGAGTCACCTCGACGAAACCCCTCACACTGGAGGTTCTTGCCCGGTACGCTCGCGTCTCCGCCCGCACCCTGGTCCGCATGTGGCGCCAGGAAACCGGCATCACCCCACACCAGTGGCTGCTCACCGCACGCATCAACCACGCCCGCGAACTCCTGGAAGTCACCGACCTCGGCATCGAACAGATCGCCGCCCAAAGCGGCCTCGGAACCAGCACCAACCTCCGTGCTCGATTCCGCGACACCCTCGGCACCACACCTTCCGCCTACCGGCGGACCTTCCAGGAAACAACCATGGCGGGGCCCCAAACCCGCCAGAAGTGAAACCCAAGAACCTGCGCGCCGAGGTGAGACAGGTCGACCGTGGCGGCGGCTCGGATGTCCCGAAAGGACGTCGAGGACACCATGGCGTTCAGCGCCCTGCACGGCATCCGCCCCATGACCGAAATCGTGCCACTGGACCGCGCGGACGAGGCCTACCAGAAGATGCTCGCCGGCAAGGCCCGCTTCCGGATGGTGCTCACGGCCGGCTGACACCCATCAGCCGGTGCCGCTCTCCAGTCACACCCCGCCTCGGCCAAGTCCCTCACTTCCGATCCGAGGCCACCCGGCCGAGGCGGATTCCGGCAGCGCCTGCCCTGGTCCGGTTGTTGCGGGCTTCGTCCTGCTGGCCGTGGGATCCGCGGGCCCCCGCCTCCAGAAGGCTGCGCTCGTGCCGGCAGCCGCGGACCTGGGTTGAGCAAGACGCGCATGGGGTCTGCGAGGGCGCGAGGTTGGATGCGAGCCGGGATGGCAGCACCGCCTCAAAGGCTTAACGCAAAATCAGGAAGGCCGTCGAAGAACTGATCGCCGAACGGGGCAGCGACAAGCCCTCGGGCTCGTGGTGGCATCTCGTCTTCTCCGGACCATGGAAACGATCAAGGGTGAGGGCTTGTTGTGCCTGAGCGTCCCAGTTGGCAATTGCGCGCTCCGGTTGGCCAACGTGACGCTCAGCGGCGCGGTGCGGCGATGGGCCGGCACCGCGTCGGCGGGATGTCGGCCGTCCGGCGGGACTGTCGGTGATCCATAGGCGATGTGTCGGTGGCCGCCGGAACCATGGGGGTCGAGTTGCCCAAGGGAGCAGCCGCAGCCGCCTTCCACAGCAAGGGACCCCCGTCACCATGTCATCCACTTCCTCCACCCCGCCATGGAATGTCCAACGGCTGCCCGGTGCCGATGGCCGCGTCTTCCTGGTCACCGGCGGCAACGCCGGCATCGGGTACTTCGTCGCGGAGCAGTTGTCGGCAACCGGAGCCACCGTCGTACTCGGCAGCCGAAATCCGGCCAAGGCCGAGGCCGCCACGGCCTCGATCCGTGCGCGTGTCCCCGGTTCGCGGGTGCGGGCCGTACGGCTGGACCTCGCCGACCTCTCGTCGCTCGAAACAGCGGTGGAATCGCTGGAGGTGGAGCGTCTTGACGCGGTAGTCCACAACGCCGGCGTCGCGCTTGACGACCCTCCGCGCGAGGAGACCGGGGACGGTCACGAGCTCATGTTCGGCACGAACCACCTCGGGCACTTCGCCTTGACCCAGTGGCTGATGCCGCTGCTGTCGGCTGCGCCGGCTGCCCGCGTCGTGACCATGGGCAGCTTCGCGGCAAAGTCCGAGCGGCTCGACCTGGACGACCTGCAGTCCCGGAAGGACTACCAGCCCAAGCGCACCTACGGGCGCTCCAAGTTGGCACAGATGTACTTCGGCGTCGAACTCGACCGCCGCCTGCGTGCTGCCGGCAGCACGGTGGCGAGCGTGGTGGTCCATCCCGGCGGCGCGCTGGACTCCCTCACCCCGTCGCGGCCACCGGTCCATGTGCGAAGTACCGGCGCCCGGCTGAGCGCGGCACCTGCGGCCCTCCTCCTCCAGGGCAAGCACGCCGGCGCATGGCCCGCGGTCCGAGCGGTGCTCGACCCGGCCGTGCGTGGAGGCCAGCTGTGGGGACCGCGCGTCTTCGGCCTGCGCGGCGAGCCCCGACGTGAACCGGTGTGGGACCACCTCGCGGACCCCTCCGTCGCGGCGCGGTTGTGGGACGCGAGCTGCGATCTGATGGGCACCGACCTCAGCACCATCTCCGGATAGCTCAGGCACGCGCGCGTTGGCCAACAGGTTGGCGAGCAGTTCCTGGGCACCTGGGGTGTGCAGCACGACGGTCTGGACGCGTGGGTGGAAGGCGTCGAGGTCGAGGATGTCGCGGGCGGCTGCCGGGTCGTGCAGGCGGTCGCGGACGTCTTCGACCCGGACGGCCGTGGGCGGTGGCCCGTCGTTGAGGTGCAGGCAGCCGAACGAGATCAGGCGGGCTCCACGCTCTCCCCGCCTCATCGCCCAGGAAGGTCGCCATCCGCTTGCCGAGCAGCGTCTGGCCCGGCTTGTTCCACCGCGTGTCGCGCGAGCCGAGCGCGTCGATCACGGCGAGGTCGCCACCCTCGTCGCGGGCGAAGGCTCGGGTGGGCAGCGCGGCCTTGCCCACCGGGTTGGCGGCGACCACCTCGTCGGTGTTGGCCGGCGTCCCGTCCGGCGTCACGATCACCTGTCCCGTGAGCGTGACCGCGTCGCCCGCCGGGTACGGCACGCGCATGGTCTCCACCACGCCGCTGAGCATGACGGCGAAGCCGACTGCCGCGATCACCGGAGCGGTGAGGGAGGCCGCCCGGCGCGAGTTGGCGCGCAACTCCGCCCGCACGCGCGTCTGGACATCCCCGAGGTTTCTCCGCTCGTCGCCCAGCTCACCGCGGCCGAGGAGCAGCTCTCCGCTGCCCACCAGGAGCTGCGCAGTCTCATCCGGGGGCTCAACCCGCCGGTGCTCGCAGACCACGGCCTGGTCGCCGCCGTTCAGGACCACGCGAGCCGCTTCCCCATCCCGGTCACCGTCGATCTCCAGTTGCCGGGAAGACTTGCCCGGCAACTCGAGCAGAACCTCTGGTGCGACTCGGCCGGCCAGATCACCGACAGCTCAAGGACGGTTCTTATCCGAAGGACGCCAGAAGTTCGCGCTCTCTGTCCGGGGCGAGTCCCGCGCGGCGTGGCCGGTGCAGTCCCTGCTCGCGTTCCCAGCGCAGTGTGTCGGCGAGGAGGCCGGTGCGGGAGCGGTGGCGCAGGCCCGCGGCAGTGGCGGCGGATCCGTCGCGCGCCGCCCAGCCCTCCCACCCCGGTTCGACCACCCACATGGGCAGTGAGTCGGGTCCCATGTACTGGGCCACTCCGTGCGCGAGGAGCTGCTGGGACGGCACGGTGATGACCGCTCCGGTGTGTCCGCCGACGCTGCGGGACAGCTCGATCCACTCGGCGAAGGGCACAGCCGGGCCAAGCGCGTTGTAGGTGCCTGTGGTTCGGTGTTCTGCGATGTCGAGGAGCCATGTCGCCAGGTCGCGCACGTCGATGGTCTGCGTCGGGGCGTTCGGGGTGTCGGGGACGAGCAGCGGCGCGTGGGGGGCTCGGGCGGCGCGGGCGACCCAGTAGCCGGAGCGGTCGCTGTGGTCGCCGGGCCCGCCGATGAGTCCGGCGCGCGCGATCAGGAGGCGGTCGGCCAGGGCCGTCCGGGTGAGCGTTTCGCAGGCGGACTTGGCCTCGCCGTACCGGTCACGGTCGACCTCTTCGCGGTCTGTGGCGGGCAGCAGGGCGGCGGACTCGTCAGCACCGGGCTCACCGTGGGAGGCGTATGCGCTGACCGAGGAGACGTAAATCCAGTGACGTGCCCGTGCGCCCAGGGCCGCAACTGCTTTCCGTACGAAACCGGGTTGCCAGGAAACTTCAAGCACAGCGTCCCATTCCCGGCCGGGCAGGGACGCGTACGCGGCGGGGTCTCGCCGGTCTGCGGCCACCAGGCGCGCGCCTTCCGCCACGGGACCGCTGTCGCCACGGGCCAGGCACGTCACGCGGTGGCCCCGGTCGAGGGCCTGCCGGGACACTTCACGCCCCAGCCAGGCCGTACCGCCGAGGACCAGGATCTCCATGCGCTCCATGGCGGAACTCAATCAGCACGGCCCGATCACGCCAAGAGGCTTCTGCCGAGGGCAGAGCCCGCGTCTGGCGTTGCATCCCCATCCTCCAGCCGTCAGCTGCGAGCACTGCCTGCTGGTCCGGCACCACATCGCAACTCCCCGCAGCTGCGGCAGGACCGGTTCCTGGACGAGGCACGAGAGACCGCGGGCCCGATCCGGCTGATGCGTTTGTTCGGCAGCGTCTCGCGCACCGCGATCCACTACGTCCGCGCGGCGGCCCACCCCGAATGCCTCACCATCGACCCCACCCAGGTGTGAGCCTTACTGACGCCGCTGGCCAAGGACACAGAACTCGTTGCCTTCGGGGTCTGCCAATACAACCCACGATTGATCACCCTGGCCGATATCGACACGCTGTGCGCCATGAGCCACCAGACGAGCCACCTCGGCGTCCTGGTCGTCAGGCCTGAAGTCGAGATGCAGTCGGCTCTTGGCCTTCTTGCTCTCATCAATCCGGACGAAGTCCAACCCCGGCAGGCGATCCGGCTCCGGGCGGATCTCGAACTCGTCATCGGAGGAGTGGACCACTACCCAACCAAGAGCCTCGGCCCACCACTGTCCCAGGGCTGCCGGATCTACCGAGTGAACAATTACCTGTTCCCATTCCAAGGTCATCCGCAGAGCTTAGACCTACCGGGGCTTCGAAAAACAGGGCACTCAGGCCTCCCTCATCGGGCTGAACCCGGGCACTTTTCCCCCGCGGAACAACCGCCACCCACAGGCTCGGCACACACCAGCGTTCAGATTCCGCGAACCCGGTGGTTTCGGAGTACGACCGCTGCGCCGCCTCCGAAGTGCTTGTCACCCGGTGTCAGTTACGGTAGCTGAATCTCGGCCCGGGCGGTCACGACCCCGTCGCGGTCCTGCGTTGCACGTGGTGCCTACCGGCCCCGCTGGTCGTGCATCCATCCCACCCGGGCTTGGCTGTACCGCGTCGGTCTGGCGAAGCCCAAGCGTGTGCCGGCGCTCGCTCAGGAGCGGGCGCTGGACCGGGTTATGGCCGCCGGGCCGACCCGCCTCGCTTGCGGCCGGCGCTTTCACAGCTGTCTGCCGCTCAAAAAGTTCGGCTCCCGCCTTCTCCGGAGCAACGCCGCGAAGCATTCCGGCAGATGTCAGGCGTTCCACCATTCGTCGGTGCCACAGCCGACCTCGTAGTGCCACCATCCTTCGTCTCGCCCCCGCTTCAGGAGGGCCTTGATCCCGGCGAAGTCCGCGCCTGCCGGTGCGGTGAAAGCCACCATGGGGAAGTCCTCGCTGAAGACCTCGCCTCCGAGCCCGAACGCCGAAAGGCGCTGACGCACCGCCTGCGGCCTACGTCCGAGGGGACCGGTGGGCACGGGCACCACACGGATCGTGCAGTTGCCGGAGGAACTGACCCGGTGGACAGCCCAGTGGAGCCCGTCGGAGTCGGTTCGGTACCGCACTACATCGCCCTCGGCGATCCCGTCCTGAAGGAAGGGAGCGTTCTGCACACTCGCCGTCTCGTCGCCGAGTTTCGTCGCCCACAGGCCCTCGGTGTCCTGCGGGAACCACCCCTCGCGAGGGATGAACCGGAAGCGGACCTTGATCTTCTCGACCACGTTCTCCATGACGGCCATCATGCGCCGATCGTCAATGACGCCTCGCACCAGGTCTGAGCTGGAGCCCATAACATCCGGACTCTTATGGTGCGGCCGCAGTGGCGGTGCGAGCAACGATCTCTCGAGAGGTCGGGACACCCAGATTGACGGCTCCCTGCTTCCGGGCGATCTGCGCGTCGAGTTGGGCGATCGTTTCGTCGGCGTGGGTGAGGCTGCTCTGCAATCCTTCGATCTCGCCGAGCCAGCCCTCGCGTTCGGCTTCCAGAATCCGTGCGAGGAGGTCGTCGCGGATCTCGACGAGCCGCGGACGCTCCGTCGCGTGAACGATCAGGACGGAGCACCCCACGCAGGCTTCTCTGAACTACCGCACTCGACCTTCGGTGCTGGTGTCAGCGCCTCGCTCGGATCTTGTTGCCGCCTGGTCGTGGCTGTCCCGGTGCCTCGGTCAGATCATGTGGTTGGGCTTCCGGGTGTGCGGAGGGTTCGGCGGATGGCGTTGCGCAGCCAGTGGTGGGCTCCGTCGGCTGTGTGTCGGGGGTGCCAGGCCATGCCGATGGTCAGTGGAGGCAGTTCCAGGGGGATGTCGAGGAGAAACAGTCCGAGGGCGATGGCGTCGTCGGTGAGGGGGGAGGGGGCGGCGCCGGGGGGTGCGGCAGGTACGAGGCAGACGACGTCGCTGCGGGTGGCGAGGGTCATTGCGGCCAGGTGGCTGGGGAGGACGAAGCTGACCCGGCGGTGGAGGTTCTGCTCCGCCAGGGCGGTGTCGAGGGGGCCGCTGAACCGGCCGCGGCGGCTGACCGCGACGTGCTCGGCGGCGGCGAGCCGGGCCGGGGTCAGGGGTCCTTCGGTGAGGGGGTGGCCGGGCCGGACGGCCGCCATCATGCGGAGGCTGACCAGTTCTTCGACCTGGGTTTCGGGGTCCACGTGGTCGATGGATCCGATCTCCAGGTCTATCCGGCCGTCGCGCAGGGCGGTTCCGGCCTCCAGTTCCTCGGCCCGGAGCCGGAACGAGACCCCCGGCGCTTCCTGCTGGGCCAGGTGCAGCAGTCCAGGCGCCAGTGCCGCGCCGACCAGGTCGGCGGCTTGGAGGGTGAAGGTGCTGCGCAGGTCGGCGGGGTCGACGCCTGTGCCTGGGCTGAGCAGTGCTCCGAGGCTGCGTACCACCGCGGCGGCTTCGTCGCGCAGGGACTGGGCGCGTGGGGTGGGGACCATGGCCTGTCCGGCCCGGACCAGGAGGGGGTCCTGGAGGATGCGACGGAGGCGGGCGAGGGTGCGGCTCATGGCGGCGGGCGAGGTGTGCAGGCGGGCGGCGGCGCGGGTGACGCTGTGCTCGGCCAGGAGGGCGTCCAGCGCGATGGCGAGATTGGCGTCGATGACCGGCTCTGGGCTGTTCACCAGCATCATTCCATTTCAGTCAATGATTCCGTGCTGAAGTTCCCATTGTGGCAACACGGTTGCCCTCCGCAGGATGAGGGTCGTACCGATCCGGCACGACCTGCGAGGCTTTCATGATCGTTATTACCGCTCCCACCGGGAACATCGGCCGTCACCTGCTTTCCAGGCTCCTGGAGTCCGCCCCCGCCGCGGGTGAGGAACTGCGCGTGATCGTGCGCGACCCCGCCCGGCTTCCGGACGCGGCGCGCGGACGTGTCGAGGTGATCACCGGCTCGCACGCAGACACCGAGGTCCTCGACCGGGCCTTCGAGGGTGCGGACGCCGTCTTCTGGCTCGTCCCCCCGGACGCCTCCCTGGCCCCGCACGACGCCTACAGCGGCTTCACCCGCCCCGCCGTGAAGGCGCTCGCCGTCCACGGTGTCGGCCATGTCGTCGGGGTCTCGGCGCTCGGCCGCGGCACCCCGGTCGCCGACCGCGCCGGCCTGGTCACCGCCTCCCTCGCCATGGACGACCTCATCGCCGGTACCGGTGTTGCCTACCGGGCCCTGGCCAACCCGTCCTTCTTCGAGAACCTCCTGGAGGAGTCCGACTCGATCCGCGACAAGGGCGTCTTCACCGACACCGTCGACGCCGACCGCAAGGCCCCCCTCGTCGCTGTCGCCGACATCGCGGCCGCCGCCGCCGGCCTGCTGCTGGACCGCTCGTGGACCGGCACCGGCAGCGTCCCGGTCCTCGGGCCGGAGGACCTGTCCCCCAACGACCTGGCCCGCATCATGACCGCACAGCTCGGCCGCCCCGTCCGCTACGAACGCCAGCCGCTCGACGAGCTGTACACCACCCTCGTCGGCTACGGCCTCAACGAGGCATTCGTCCAGGGCGTCGCCGACATGAAGCGAGCCAAGGACGAGGGCCTCGACGCCGGTGTCGCCCGCACCCCGGACACCGCCTCCCCCACCGGCTTCGAGCAGTGGTGCGCCCAGACCCTCAAGCCCGCCGTCCTCTCCTGAGGGCCCACCACCCGTCGCCGGAACACATGGTGCCCAGCGCACCAAGACCACCTACACCTTTGGAGACGTCCTGATGCCCACTGAGGAAACCGAACCGCCGGTCACGGCGTTCATGCTCGTCAAGACCACACCCGAGTGGCTCGCCCTGACCGTCCAGGAACGTGTGGACGCCTTCACCACCCAGGTCCTGCCCGCGATCGAGGCCAGGACCAGCGGCGTCAGGTCACGCTTCTACGACACGGAGTTCTACTCCGCTCGCGTCACCGACGTCTGGGTGTGGGAAGCGGAAGACCACCACGCCTACCAGCTCCTCATCGACGCACTGCGCGAAACCCCGTTCTGGGACCGCTACTTCGAGGTCGTCGACCTCCTCGTCGGCACCGAGAACGGCTACGCCCGCACCTACGGCCTCGAACCCGTCGCCACCATCACCACCTGACACGCCGCCCACACCGACCGCGCGACTGATCCGATGTCCTCCTGCCACAACCGGCCATGGACATCGGACCAGGAAGAACGAGAGATATCGGCTGTCCGGACAGGCGCCGTAGTCGTGCTCGATGCGCCGGCGGACCTTGGCCAGTCGGATCAGCTCAGAGATGGCCGTGTCGGTCGGCAGGTTGGACAACCAGTACTCGGTGGGTGCCTCGGCGCCGTCGGGCCATTCGATCAGCAGCCGGCAGTCCGGCAGGATCCCGTCCCACCAGCCTTGTTCTGCCGATGCCGTGGCTTTGATCGGGCGCTCGACGGCTTTGCCGGCCGTACGGACGTATGGCGGCGAAGCGGGAACGTAACTCTCCTCGTGAGCCCTGGCGCCAGGCGAGGGTGGTGAAGCCGTTCGCTCGGGTCCCGCCAAACACGGCCTGGGCCTGCACCACTTCGAAGGCCGTTCCTGGTCCGGCTGGCATCACCACATCACCCTGGCGACCGCCCTCCCACGCCTTCCTCACCGAACAGCGCCTGTCCCCAAATGTCCCCGGACCAGCCTCACCCTTTACCAAGTCCTCGACACCCTCCAGAACACCCTGAGGTGCTGGACAGGCAACGGAGCTGACTCGGCTCAGGCGGTGGCGGCCAGCGGGGCAGTGGCTTCCCAGACGAACCCGTCCGGGTCGCTGAACGGGCCGGCGGCGCTGGAGAGCACGAGCCGGTGCGATCCGGTGCCGTCGGCGGGGACACCCGCGTCCTTGGCGAGAGCACGGCGCTTGTACAGGGCCAACTTGACGGGGCCCGACCCGGTGGCGAACTCGACGTACTTGCCGCCGAAGCTCTTGCCCACGGTGAGGCCCTGCTCGACGTAGAACTGCTTGCTGGCCTTCACGTCCTCGACGCCCAGCAGGAGCACGAGCTCGTCGAAGTCCCGGGTGACCGGGCCAGTGTCCTTCTTCGTCGACGTCGCGATCTTCCAGATCGTGCCGTCCGGGGCCTGAACGGTGCCGCCGTAGCCCCACAGCGACTTCGAGGCGGGCTTGAGGGCGGTGGCGCCGGCGTCGAGGGCCGCACCGACGAGGGCGTCGACGTTGCCCGGCTGGGACACCACGAGCGACAGCGTGAAACCACGGAAACCGGTGGTGGGGGCCTCGGAGGCGCGCAGGCGCACGTGCGACGAGTCCAGTCCGAAGGCGGTGGAGTAGAAGCGGGCGGCGGCCGTGGTGTCGGCCACCTCAAGGGTGACGGAGGCGATGGAGTTCATGTCTTCGACGATAGGGGCGGCCGGGTCACCGATGCTTCTCCAAAACTGCCCAGTTCGGCCGCGGCCCCGAGCCACGGGCCCGAGCGGCCTTCCGACCGCCGCGGGAACCCACCTGGACGGCGGCCGGTAGCTGCACCACACCGTCACCAGCGACCCCGACTACCGTCGACGTCCTCACGCTGATCGTGCCCTGCGCCCGCGAGCGCGGCTGCGTCGGCCGGCAACTGGAGGACGAGCGTGACCTGCTGGAGCTCCTCGCGGACCTGCACTGTGGCTTGCTGACGACGCTGGGGTGGGGTTTACCCCCGTGCGGGTGGGCCAGTCAGCCGGATACCGGGCCAGGACCGTTGCGAAGATCATGAGTTCCGAAGCTGACAAGACGGACAGGAAGGAGCGACCGTGCTCAGCAGGAACTCACCGGTCGAAGAAGCCAGGGCGCCCAGGTGGCGAGCAAGGAGCAGGCGCGCCACGGCCGTTGTTCTGCTCGCCCTGGTGGCCGGCACGGAGCTGGCTGCCGGCCCTGTCGCTGCCGCGCCGCATGCAGCCGACCGCGTGGATGGCGTGTGGCGCTTGGACGGCTACGGCACCGTGCTGTCCGTCGAGGACGGGCGGCTGCGGGAATACCAGACGACCGCCGTCAGCTGCCTGCGCGGCGACACCGCACGGCGCACAGGCCAGGCCGGCAACTCGGTGATCTATACCGGCGACGACACGACCGTCTACCGGATACGCCCCGCAGCGGGCAAAGCCGGCGCGACCCTGCACTTCGACGGCTCGGTCGGCGACCGCCGGCTGCGGCGCCTTCCGGCACTGCCTGCCAGATGCACCGAGGCTGCACCGACGGGAGCGCTGGCGACCTTCGACGTCTTCTGGCAGACCTTCGAGGAAAACTATCCCTTCTTCGCAGCCAAGAAGACCAACTGGCAGACAGTCAGGGACCGATACCGTCCAAGGGTCTACGACGGGATGCCGGACACCGAGCTTTTCGCCCTTCTGCGGGAGATGGTGCTGCCGCTGTACGACGCGCATGTGGGTATCGACGCCGGTGACACCGGGAGCTTCGCGCAGAGCCGCCCCGGCACTATGCCCCCCGGCCCCGGACTCGACCAGCAGGCCCAGCGCTTCGTCGAGCAGCACGACCTCGCCGGCATGCGGCTGCGGACCTTCGCGAACGGCCGTATCGGGTACGCCCGGTTGCCGGACGGAACCGGCTACCTGCGGGTCTCCGGCTTCGGCGGATACGACGGCGACAGCCCTGCCTACGCGCGCAACAGCGCCGTCCTGGATGAGACGCTGAGCCAGGTGATCAGGCCGGGGCTCCGGGGTCTGGTGCTGGATCTACGGATCAACGGGGGCGGTTCCGACGCGCTGGCGCTGCAGATTGCCGAGCGCCTGACCGATCCCGCGTACGTGGCCTACGCCAAGCGGGCACGCAACGACCCGATCGACCCAGGTCGCCACACCCGCCCGCAGCCGGTACGCGTCCGGCCGGCAGCCGACCGGTTCCGGTACACCGGCCCAGTCGCAGTGCTCACCGGCGGTGAGACCTACAGCGCCGGCGAGACCCTCACCCAGGCCCTCATACAGCGCCCGGCGAGGACCGTACGCATTGGACAGAACACGCAGGGCGTCTTCTCGGACGTTCTGGAGCGCACCCTCCAGAACGGCTGGTCCTTCGGCCTGCCGAACGAGGAGTACCTCACCCCGTCCGGCGGCAAGACCTTCGACGGCGAGGGCATCCCCCCTGACATCCGCACCGGCAACTTCCTTGAGGAGATCGCCAACGGAACCCACGACTCCGCGTTCACACAGGCTCTCGCGGTAATACGGCGCCGCGCCGAGTAATGCCGTTCCCGTCCCCTTGCCCGACAGCAATGCCAGCGGCCGGGTGCTGTCCGTTCTCGTGGACATCGACCCCAGCCTCGAGTGGTTCGTATCGGCATCCCGGAGCCGTACGCCACTCGGCGCACCGAGGCCATGGCCGACCGGGACAACGCCTTCTGGGGCGAGGCCATCCCCACCATGGAGGAGATAACCGGCAGGAAACCGCGTTCGCTGGCCAACTTCCTGTCCGACTACGCGACCGCATTCGCCCGGCAGCCGATCTGAGCTCTCGGAGGACCAGGCGCGCCCACGAGATCATTAACGCAATTGCGGATATAGCCTCACATTTCCCACCTGGTACTCCGGGGTTGGACAAACCTGCTCAACTGCCCACCCGACGACACGGCCCGGAGGAAGTAGCTGGGACATGGCGTCTACACGTACACGGTGGGAGATGTCGTGGATGTCGATCTGCGCAAGCTGCGCTACTGCCTGGTGGTGGCCGAGGAGTTGCACTTCGGTCGGGCCGCCGAGCGGCTGCACATCACCCAACCGGTGCCGTCCCGGCAGATCCGCGCGCTGGAGCAGGAGCTGCACGCGCGGCTGTTCACCAGGAACAAGCAGACCACGGTGCGCGCCTCAATCCGACTCTGGCTCCGCCGATGACCCGCCGGATACTCCCCTAGGCATGGTCGAGTCGGTCGGCCATGCCGGCCAGGTCGTCGGCGTGCAGGTCGAACCCGTCCGAGGAGGTGGGCGGGTCGCCGACGGGGCGGGCGACGTAGGCGGTGCGCAGGCCAAGGCTCTGTGCTCCGCGCAGGTCCCAGGCGTGGGCGGCGACCATCAGGAGCCGCTCCGGCGGTCGCCCGGAAACGGTGACGGCCAGCTGGTAGACCGCTGGGTCCGGCTTGTAGGTCCGGGCGTCTTCGGCGGACAGGGCCTGGTGCCAGCGCAGTCCGGCGTGCGCGTTGAGACCCAGCAGCGCCGTCCGGCTCGCATTGGAGAGTCCGATCAGCGGGAACCGTTCGGCGAGCCGGGCGAGCCCTGCCACGGTGTCAGGCCACGGCGGGAGCCTGCGCCCCGACAGGGCCAGCGCCGCTACGGCGGCCGGGTCGTCGACTCCGACGGCGTCGGCGACGAGCCGGGCGGCTTCCAGGTCGAGGACGTCGCTGGTGAGGTAGGGCCGGACGCCGTCGAGGATGCGACGTTGCTCGCGGTCGATGTGCTGCTGCCACAGCGACAAAAGCTGCTCGACCCTGGGATCGTCGAGGGATGGGTCGAGTTCACGAATGCCGGCGCGGATACCGGCGGGTTCGTCGACGAGCGTGCCGAGCACGTCGAACACGACGGCATCGATCTCCAGCTCTGACATGGGCGAGGTCTCCTGGACGAAGCAGGGGCGTAGGAGTGGCTGTTCACCGAACGCAGCGGGAAGCACCCTGATTCCCGAACCGCACGACCTGTGCGGCAACCGCATCAACGTCGCCGACCATCGCGCCGCCAAGCCGCAACCCACGACCGGCGCAGCGCCTCTGCTTGACTGCTGGGTGGGCGCGTTGCGGGTATCGGACAGCACAGATCCCGGCAGCCAGCGGGCTGCCGGGATCAAAAGTGTTGCGCCTACTTGCGCTTGATGGCGTCCTTGGCCTTCTCCTTGGCCGCGCGCAGGTCGCCCTTGGACTCCTCGGCGTGCCCCTTGCCCTTCAGGGACTCGTTGCCCGCCGCACCGCCGACGACCTTCTTGACCTTGCCCTTGGCCTGCTCGCCGTTGGCCTGGGCCTTCTCGTCCGCAGCCACAACCACTCACCCCTGTCTCACTCGAAAACGGTTCACTCCCCTCTCACCCCGAACTCCACTCTCAAACGGAAGATTGCCGCACGGGCTTTTCGTAACTCTGGGATCTCTGAAAACTACATAAGATCCGCAGGAGTGGAGATCGTTCCGCAGGGCACACGACGGCTCGGAGGTTGATAACTATGGTTCCTGTTCTTCTCGTTCTTCTGCTCGCTCTGATCCTCTTCGGTGCCGGTTTCGCACTCAAGGCCCTGTGGTGGATCGCTGTCATCGTGCTGGTCGTGTGGGTGCTCGGGTTCGTGATCCGTCCTGCGGGAAGCGGCGGTAAGCGGGGCCGCTGGTACCGCTGGTAGGCGGGCACTGATCACGACCTGACCTCGGTGGGCCCCGACGCCACCTCTCGGGGCCCACCCATGTCCCGTCTCCCTGTCACGGCGGGACGAAAGCGGTGATTCTGTTGATTCGGGGTAGTTGGAGGCCATGGCCGGAGGATGCCGTGGCGCCAGGAACCACGGCCTCCAGCACGGCACCTCCGGCCATACATATTTCCTCCCGACATAAATGTGTGGGGTCCGGGAGGCAGGGCACCCGGCCTTCTGAGAAAACGTCACCGAATTCGATGACGTCTGTACGACTTTGCAGTTCAACTGCGAGGGCAGCAAAAAAATCTCGATGAGGGAGCCGTTTTATGAGTGACAGCATCTGGGGCTACCAGCCGACCACCGGCCACACCGCGGGCACCGACCTGATCGGATACAAGGTCGAGGCCACCGACGGCAGTATCGGGAAAGTCGACAAGCACTCGGACGACGTCAACTCCTCGTACCTCGTCGTCGACACCGGCGTGTGGATCTTCGGCAAGCACGTTCTGCTGCCGGCCGGGACCGTGAAGACGGTCGACCAGGCCGAGCGCAAGATCTATGTCGACCTCACGAAGGAGCAGATCAAGGACTCCCCGGAGTTCGACAAGGACAAGCACGCCGGTGACGCCGGCTACCACGAGCAGGTCGGCAGCTACTACCAGAGCCACCGACGCGTCTGACCTCACAGCGCCACCCCGCAAGTGGGGCCGACCAAAGTGTCTTTGGTCGGCCCCACTTCTCGTGCGCCAGCAAGCGTCGTCAAGCGGATGGCCCGGGGTTGCCGGCTCCGTTCCCGGATCGTGTGGTGTGCATTCCCTGAACGGGGGTACGCGCCTGGTGCCGGTCTCCAGCAGCCGGCGGCACGGGGGCTGGATACACGTGGGAGGGCCCTGAGATGACAGTGACCGAGGCAACAAGAGCGCGGACGGTGGCGCTGCCGGAGATAGCGGACCCCTCGGGGGTCGCTCCCAAGGATGCCCGTCAATTGTCCCGGCTGTTCTTCGACAGGCTCGCCGTTCTGGAAGAGGGCACGCCCGAATACCAGTACGCACGTAACACCCTCATCGAGATGAACGTCACCCTCGTCCGTTTCGCGGCCGCGCGCTTCCGCAGTCGCAGCCAGGACGAGATGGAGGACATCGTCCAGGTCGGCACGATCGGGCTGATCAAGGCCATCGACCGGTTCGAACTCACCCGCGAAGTCGAGTTCACCTCCTTCGCGGTCCCCTATATCGTCGGTGAGATCAAGCGCTTCTTCCGCGACACCTCGTGGGCCGTGCACGTCCCTCGCCGCCTACAGGAAGCCCGCATCCAGCTCGCCAAAGCCACCGAGGAGCTCCAAAGCAGGCTTGACCGCATGCCCACGGTCAAGGAACTCTCCGAGCTGATGTGCCTGAGCGAGGAGGAGGTCAACGAAGCACGTCTGGCTTCCAACGGCTACACCTCCTCCTCCCTCGACGCCACCATCAGCTCCAGCAACGACGGCGAAGCCGCGCTGGCCGACTTCATCGGAACCGACGACAACGCCCTCGAACTCGTCGAGGACTTCAACGCCCTGGCCCCCATGATCGCCGAACTCGACGACCGCGAACGGCGCATCATCCACATGCGGTTCGTCGACGAACTCACCCAGGCCCAGATCGGCGAACACCTCGGCGTCTCCCAGATGCACGTGTCCCGCCTGCTCTCCCGTACCCTCGCCAAGCTGCGCGAAGGCATGCTCACCACCAACTGACCCCACTCGTTCGCAACACACCGGCGGCGCTCCGCACCCTGCGAGGGTGGGGAGCGCCGCCCGTTCATTCCAGCAGCCGGGTACGAGGCGGCCGAACGCAAAATCGCTCGGCCGGCCGAGCGGACGCACTCGGCTTGCCCGTCGCCTTCCGCGTCCAGACCCTCGAAGCTGGGCCCGATCCCCACCAGGCGCCGGATGTCGGCATCGACCTGGGCGTCACCCTGCCCATCACTCTGTCGGAGGGCGAAACGCACGAGCCCGGCGAATGGCTGACCCGCAAGGAGCAGGCCGGGCGGGCCCGCGTGATGCACGCAACGCAATCGGGGTGATCTCCGCGTGGAAGGATCTCGACGGGAGTACCGGCGCGGGGATCGGGGATGAACGGAATGATCGGGAGCGTGTTCCGGACTGCGGACGTGCCTGCGGACAACCGGTTCGACTATTGGTGGGAACTGATCGGCCGGACCCGCTCAAGCGAGATCATCAGTGCTCACGCCGCTGACTTCTGGGCGGAGTACCGGCTGATGGAGTTAGGTCCGGTGGCCGTGTGGTCGGCGTCGTTCCTGCCGTCGCGTTACCGGCGGAGCCCGAGAATGGTACGTCAGTCCGATCCCGAGACGTACCACCTGACGCTGCTGCTGGACGGCGGACTGGCTCTCGACCATGCCGGGCGGACCGACACGTTCGGTCCACGTGACCTGCACCTGGCCGACAGCTCACGGCCGTACGATCTCCGGTCGACGGGCGATCGAGAGCACCACGTCGTCAAGGGAGTGGCCGTGGACTTCCCCAAGGCGCTGCTGCCCCTGCCACCGCACCTGGTCCGGGGGTTGCTGGGCCGGGGGTTGTCGGGGCGGGAGGGCCTCGGTGCTCTGCTGACGGACTTCCTCGTCGGCCTGGACCGGCAGGCCGACACTCTCCAGCCGTCCGACGCGCCACGTCTGGGCACAGTCGTACTCGACCTGCTGTCCGCCTGGCTGGCCCAAGTGCTGGACGCGGAGACCGCCCTGTCCCAGGAGACCCGCCGGGTGGCCACGGCGGAAAGCATCCGGGCGTTCATCCGACAGAATCTGCACGATCCGGAGCTGTCGCCACCCGTGATCGCCGCCGCGCATCACATATCCCTCAGCTACCTGCACCGGATCTTCCAGCAACAGGCGCAGGGCGAAACGGTCGCGGCCTATATCCGCAGTCAACGGCTGGAAGGCGCCTGCCGCGACCTGGCCAGCACCTCACTGCGCACCACTCCCATCTACGCCGTCGCCGCCCGCTGGGGCTTCCTCCACGCCTCCGACTTCACCCGCACTTTCCGCACCGCCTACGGCCGCTCCCCCAAGGAATACCGCCTTCAGGCGCTGTACGTGCCGGAGTAGACGCTCAGCCAGGCGGCATCAGCCGGCTTCAACCGCTTCAGGCCTCGCCTCGACTCGTCGCGCCGTACGCCGATGCCGCGACGGGTACGCGGACAGACCACCGCCGCCCCAGTCCGGACCTTTCGGCTGTAGACGCAGCGTCAAGGAAGTTGGACGTATTGCTAACGACAGCCGGACAGCAGCCCGTCATTCTTGATCCGTCGACAGCCGTCATGGATCGCTGGGTGAACAGGTCAGGGAAGCGTGGACAATTACAACTTCGGCTGGGTCACGTCGCACAAGTACAACAACAGCGCGAACGCCTCCATCTGGATGGCCGGGATGATGCTGGATCCCTCCAAGCCCGCACTCTGCCCGTGAACGGCTTCAGCAGCAACATAGGTGTGGACGGCGTCGGGGCCGGGTGGAGGACTGTGCCTGGGTAACGCGGTTCCTCAGACCGTCATCGTCGAGTAGGCGGTGGCACATGACGCCCGGCTGAGCGCCCAACGCTCGCAAGGCGGGGCAAGTCCAGGCAGATCAGCTCCAGCCGTTGACCGGCGACTTCGGCTGCCCCACCGAGCCACCGCTCCCGACACCGCGTCCGGGACGGTGCCGAGAACCAGCACTCATCACATCACAACCGCCGCTGGAATCACTCCGATCACCACGAATACTCTTCTGGAGAAGACATGATGTGGAAACGCATATTCGCAACGTCCGCAGCCACGCTGACACTCCTCGGTGGCAGCATGCTGGCCACTGCCGCACCGGCACAAGCAGATGGCACCTGCCCTTCGAACGCCCTCTGTATATGGGATTCGACGTCCTTCGGCGGCCTCAGAATCCTGACACGCAGCACCAACACCTGCTTCAACATGGGGAAGTTCGACTTCGGTTACATCCGGTCCTACGACAACAACCTCTCCGTCAACGGCTACGTCCACAACTACGCCGGATCCGGTGTCTGGTACCAAGCCCGCACTCTTCCGGCCGGCGGGTTCAGCAGTGACATCGGTGTTCCGGGACTCGGCGGTCTCGCGGAGGACTGGGTCTGCATGGGTTCAGCAGATCTGAGCGACTTCGTCTACTGACCTTTTCGGATTGGCTTCGGGGGATCTGGGGTGAGGGTCAGTCCGGTTTCGGTGAGGTAGCCGTCAATGAGCTCGGGGTGACGCTGGATGTGGGCGAGCCCTCGGCGGAGGGTGCGGGTGAGGTGGTCGGGGTCGGTGAATGCGGTGTTGGCCATCGGCCCGTGCCGTAACCACGACCAGATGCCTTCCACGGGATTCAAGTCCGGGCTGTAGGAGGGCAGCTGGATGATGGTGAGCCATTCGTGGCTGCCTGCGTACTCCCGCAATCCGGCAGCACGGTGGGTGTTCAAATTGTCCCAGACGACAATGATCGGGGCGCCGAGCTGCAGGTGCGCGCGGACCAGGAGGTCGCGGTAGTCCTGCCAGGCGAAGCTCTTGCGTGCTCCTTTGAGGAGCAGGTGGAAGCGGGGCCGGTAGATCAGCCGGGACCTTTCGCCGGGCCGGTAGCAGCACAGTGCGGCGACCGAGATGCGTCGCCGGGACCGTCCGCGCACTCTGACTACGGGAGTCTGTCCGCGCCGGCCCCAGGTGCGGGCGTGTGGCGGCGTCATCGCGAACCCGGCCTCGTCCTCGAAGACGATGTAGGCCCCGAGCGCCGCCGCGGCACTTCCACCTGCGGCCACACGTCCTTCTTCCAGAGCTCGACCGCATGCTCGTCGCGTTCCAGCGCGCGACGGGCCGGGCTCTGCCAGGACCAGCCGTGGCGGTGCAGCAGCCGCCACACTCCCGCGATCGAGCAACTGACCTGGAACTGGCGGCCGATCAGCGTTCTGACGCGTTCCAATGTCCACCGCTGGTCTTCCCAGCTATGCGCGGCCGGCCCTTTGGCCAGCTCCTTTTCCAGCAGGGCGAACCGTTCGTCCGACAGCTTCGGCAGTTTCGCAGGTCCCTTCGACTTCAGACCCTCGATACCGCCTTCACGCCAGTTGCGGCGCCATTGCTCCACCGAACGCTCGCTCACCCGCAGGTCTTTGGCGATGTCCGAAGTCCTGTCACCTCGTGCGAACCTCACCCCGGCCTCCAGCCGGATCCCTTCACGCGCAGCCCGCCGCTCAGCGGTCAGGCCCCCACCATCCGCGTACCGCATAGCACCGGCCTACCGCAGGGATCACCCAACGTCACCACCCGAAGGCAACCCGAAAAGGTCAGTAACTCGTGCTGCACGGCACGACAGAGCGCGAGGGGCCCGCATGCCGCATGGCGGGCCCCCTCGGCATGGCATCGCTGCCGACACTGTGCGAGATGTCGAGATCAAGAAGTTCCTTGAATGGGTGGTGGCAGTGGCCGTGGTGCACAGAACGCAGATACGGAACATACTGCGGCGTGGTGTCGCAGGAGTACTTCTCGGCGCGGCCGTGACGTGGGGGTGTCAGCCCGTGGCTTCGGCGGACAACGGAACGGTCACCCGTACCGCACTCGCCTCCGACACGGAATTCACCACAGGGGGCGCTGTCGAACTGATCGGACGATCGATAACGCTGGGCGCCGGTGAATCGCGGCACGTGCGCGCCCGGTTGGAGGCGACGAGTTCGACGACCGCGGTCGTGGGGATGACGAACGCCATCCGATGTGTGAACTCGTCAGGCGTCACCGTAGGTGTCAAGTCGGCCTCCGCACGCAATCACGAGGGCTACGACACGACCTCGTATGCGACGGCAGGACACCTGCCGATCTACGCGGACCTGCTCTTCACCGCGCCGTCGGCGGGTACGTACAGGTGTGGCCTTGTCGGGTCGACATACTCGACCTCCGGTTCCGCCTACCACCTCACCGCGGTTGCGGGAAACACCTGGATCGAGATCAGCGACACCGCCCAGGTCGGCGCGGGATGGTGGCAGAACCCCTCGTGCGAAAGCGCCGATACCAACGGTGCCTGCACATACGTCGGCGGAGGGGCGGCGGATTCCGAGGCATGGGTCTTCTACGGCGACGGCACACCGGCGTCCAAATGGGAGGCTCACCCCTCCGCGAGAACCGTCGACGCGCAGGCGAACCTCGAGCTGACGACATGTCCCGTCGGCACCGCTTCCTGCGCGAGTGCGATGCAGGATCACCCTCGCGGCGAGAACGCGGTCGTGGACCTTCGATTCGACTTCATCCAGCTCGACACGACTGGGCACGCCTGCGCGACTCATCAGCAGTCGTCACGTAAAACCATCACGGACGACGCCCATCACTCCGTGAGCTACTTCGCGCTCTCCGACATCCCGATCAACTCGGCCTGCGGCACACGGACATTCATCATGCGCATCTACGTCAAACACGTCGAGGGGCAGACCCTCAAGATCGACGGCGTGCAGAGCGGGGTCACTTCGCTGACGAACGGAATCGCGTTCAATCGCTTTTCCTGACGCCGCGCCGCAAGCGACATCCGGCGTACAGCGGCGCTTCGCCGGACGCGTCGAAGCGCCTGAGACCGCAGCATCCGGCCGCGTAGATCGCTTCCGATCCACGCGCAGTCCGCGGTGAAGTACGTCCAGGACCCGTCGCTACTCACCAGTCGTTGATGACCCTCTTCATCGGCGTTGACCTGCGGGTCCTGGTGGAGGGTCTCGTGCGACAGGATGTCCCCGGGCAGGCAGAAGTCCTCGCAGCGGTGGCGCTGGTTGAACACGGCCGGGGCGTACGTCGGGGTGTGGATGTCAGCGCGCCCGCACGATGTGAAATCTTCTCCACGCGTGGTGGCGGATGATGCCGAAGGAGAAGCGGACGCTCACGAGCGCGGACCGCGATCCGCCAGGCCCGGCCCCACGCAGATGATCAGTATCGGAGTACGGCTCAAGGGGGAAGGCGGCGCATGGCGAGCGTAGACATGGTGGGAGGGGATGCCGGTGAGCGGTACCCCTGGGTCACCATCGAGGCGTGGGCCAAGGGTGGGGAGGCTGAGCGGATCGGCGCGGTCGGTGAGGCGCTCGCCGCGGAGGCTCAGCAGATCGAGGAACGACTGAGGGTCCTGCATCGCGACCTCACGTTCGTGCAGCGGGTCCTGGCACTCACTCCGGGGCGACCGTTCATGGAGCGACTTCTGGCCCTGAGTCGTCAGGTGCGCTATTCGGGGGCGAGCGACGAGCGCCTGCTCGCGTCGCTGATCGCGGAGGCGCAGTCCCTCGACGACGCGCTGTACGTCCTGCGGCATCCGGAAGGCGAAGAGCACCATGCGCTACGGGCCTGTCTCTTCCACGAGTTGCTCTTGCGCGGGGCAGCCCCCGACAAGCTGGTCCCCCACGCCACCCAGCGCCCCGATTTCCGCCCGTTCCACTGGAGCGGCCTTTCCTGGTTGCCGGCCCGGCTCTCGGAGATGGAGGGGCCGGACCTGAGGGCGTGGTTGCCGAACCGTCGCTATCAAGGGGGTGCCTCCGGAACCGTCCCGACGATGAAATCGCCGACGCCTGTCGATGTGGCTGCACGCCGGGCCGGCGCCGCCCACCGCGTCCGGGAGGCCACGCCCGCGCATCTGGCCGACCTGATCGGCCGGCCGGCCAAAGACGGCAGATGGTGCGACCACGAAGCACGGGTCTTCGTTCTGGACGAGCCCGTCTCTCCGGAGAATCTGCCGGGAGTCGTGACCACGTTGCCGTTGGACTGCTTGCAAGGGCTGGGTGAGCGGGACCGGTTCGAGGGTGAGGCATGCACGCTCGACTCGGTCTGGCTGACGTTGTTCATGACTGCCTCGGCCGGCGGATTCGGCTCAGCGGGCGTCCACGGTGCCTGGGGGCGTTTCAGCGCGTGGCTCTCCCTCGCGGGACTGTGCGGAGCCGAGTACCCCGAGGCAAGCGCTTCCGAGGTCGAGGAGCTGGCCCGGGCCTGTACGTGGTACCGGTTCGAGGCCGACACCGAATGGTTCCACAACGACCTGGACGACTACGGCATCGTCGCCCTCTCCCCCGACGGCCGCCGTATCGCCGTACTCGCCGCGACGGACACCGACTGAACCGTTCCGGCCCGGACCCCTGGAGTCCGTCTTCCTCTCCGTCCCCAGGGGCAGGATCGGCTTCTTCCCGGGAGCCCAGGTCAACACACCCCAGGTACGTTGGCCACCGTTCGCCCACTGCAATCAGCGCACGCCTTCACCGTCCGCGCCGCGGAAAGCGCCGCGCTGGACCGCGGAGTTGCCCGAGCTGCGCGACGGGACACCCCTTCGGCATCCGGTCGTTGATCTCGTGGTCGGTCGGGAGGCACGGTGCAGGGGCGCGTGTGCCCGGCGCACCTGCTCCCGAGACGTGCTCCGGCGCACGTATTCCCGTCGGTGAAACGGGGTGCCCGTTCACCTGTCGGGTCGTTAGTTCGGTTATGGGTAGATTTAGTTCGAGCGGACGGGCCGTCGTCCGCACTGTCACAGCATTCCTGCTCCTCGCCGCCACGGCCGTGGCCGGTCCCACCGCCACCGCCGATAGCGGCAGCCACTCGGCGCCGTCGGCGGATCCCGCGGCGATCCGCGAGTGGAACGTCATCGCCACCGACACCATCACCGCCAGCCTCGGCGCCCGTCCCTCCGGGCAGGCCGCCATCTGGCACGGGTTCGTCTCGGCCGCCGTCTACAACGCCGTGGTCGGTATCGAGGGGCGCTACGCCCCGTACAAGTGGCATGCGCGCGGGCCCTCCACCGCATCCCCCGAGGCAGCGGCCGTGACCGCCGCGCACCACGTACTGCTCACCTACTTCCCCGCCTCCCGGGCCCCGCTCGATGCCGCATACGCCGGGTCGCTCGCCAAGATCCCCGAGGGCCAGGCGAAGAGGCAGGGCGTGGCCTTCGGGGAACGTGCCGCCGAGCACCTCATCGAACTGCGCGAAGGGGACGGCCGGTTCGCACCGGTGGAGTTCACCGCTTCGCCCGCGCCCGGCGTCTGGCGGCCCACCCCGCCCGCCTACCTGCCCTTCATCGACACCTGGCTCGGCAGGCTTCGCCCGCTGCTGCTCACTTCCCCGGATCAGTTCCGGCCGGGCGGGCCGCCCGCTCTTTCCTCGGCCCGCTACGCCGAGGATGTGAACGAGGTGAAGACCATGGGGGCGAAGAGCGGCTCGTCCCGCACTGCCCCGCAGACCGAAACCGCCCTGTTCTTCGGGGGCAACCTGGTGGTGCAGTTCCAAGAGGCGTTCCGGGACTACACCGCCCGGCACCATCTGGGCATCGCCGAGACAGCGCGGCTGTTCGTCGCGGGGAACGCGTCGGCGACCGACGCCGTCGTCGCCACTTGGGACGCCAAACTCCACTACGGATTCTGGCGGCCGATCACGGCGATTCATCTGGCCGACACCGACGGCAACCCCGCGACCGAAGCCGACCCGCAGTGGCAGCCGTTGCTCGTCACACCGCCGCATCCCGACTACGTCAGCGGCCACGCCGCGGTCGCCGGCGCCGTGACCCAGACCCTGAGCGGGATTCTCGGGACCACACGCCTCGACCTCAACGTCTCCTCCGAGATCACCGGCACCACACGACACTACGAATACGCCGACCAGTTCAACAAGGACATGATCAACGCCCGCGTCTGGTCCGGAATCCACTCCCGCACGGCGGACACCGCAGGCTGCCGGGCCGGCAACCGCGTCGGCGCCTGGACATTCACCCACTACTTCCAACCGCTGCACTCACCGCGCCTGCACGCCACGCCGCCGATCCAGCCGACGTGCCCGCTCGGCAGCGCGAGCTGACGAGACCCGGCTCGATGCACCTGGGCTTCTGGGGCGCCCGATGGTCCTGGGCGCCCGCAGGCGGGCCATGACCTGCGCCGAGGCGAGTGCGTCCCCGGCCCCGCCGGGGTAAGGACGAACGCCGGGCGGGCGGCACCGCCCCATCGCGGACACGATGGATGGTGGTGGCCGCTGGGCCGCGAAACCGTCGTTCAAGGCATGACCGTCCAGCACGCCGCCGGGGCCACTTGTGGCGGCCCCGGCGGCCTCGAACCAACCCCTCGGGAGGGTCCATGCACGGCGGCATAGTGGGCCAGGTAGATCTCGGCCTGTTCGGCTGAGCTGCCGGTGGCCGGCGGCCGGCCCTGGGGCGTGTCCGATGGGTCGGCCGGGCGGTCCGCCGTGACCAGCCACGACGTGCTGCGTAGCCGGACCGTGCCGTCCGCCGCCTCGTGGTCGCGCAGAAGGCCCGTCAGGGTGCGGCGGGCGCGGGCCCGTGCAGTCGCGTCGGCCTGCTCCATCAGGTGGCGACCGGGGCCCGTTCCCAGCAGGAACTCCGCCGCGTCCTCGGCTCCGTGTCCCCATGCCCCGTACGTCTGCGCCTGGTTGATGGTGATGCCGGTGAACCCAGCCACGGTGAGGACGTGGCGGATACGGTCCGGGGCGGCCAAGGGCTGTCCCGGTCTCCCGAAGTCGCCGAGCGGCAGGAAGTCGCGCAGTGACGCCACCGCCGCCACCCAGCCGTTGAGCGTGGCATCGGCCGGGCAGACGAACGCCAGGCGCCCGCCGGGTCTCAGCGCCCGGCCGACGTTGACGAAGGCCGCTAAGGGGTCGGCGAAGAACATCACCCCGTAGCGGCTGATCGCCACGTCGAACGCGCCCGCCTCGAAGGGGTACACCTGCACGTCGCCTCGCGTGAAGGAGGCGTTGGCGATGCCCTCCCGCTCCGCGCGGGCCGGTCCGTCACCGCCGAGGCGGGCTGCGCCAAGGGGCTGTTGCACACGCACTTCGCAGGGCTCGATGAGTTCGTGGCCGAGCTCTGCCTCGACCGGTTCGCGCGGACGGCGGCGAAGGCGCAGGCGCTGTCGGGGCTCGCCGGGCAGGGCACTGTGGCGCGGAACCTCGACGCCGTCGCCCTCGCGCTGTTCGACTCCGGCGGCCCGGCCATGTCGGGCCTCGCCATGACCCGCCCCGCCGCCGCGCTGCGCATCCGCGAGGCTCTGGTAGACGGGGCGCCCGGCTTCACCGCGATCCAGGAGGCCATCACCGGCTACCTGAAGGCCGAGCGGGGGCTCGGCCGGGTGGCGGAGACCGTCGACCCGCGCACCGTGGCCCTCGCCATCGTCGGCACCGCCCACCACCTACTGATGACCAGCTGGCCGGGCGCACCTGACCCACGACCGCATATGGCGCGCCTGGTGGCCGCGTTGGTGGACAGCTAGGGACTGTCCAGCGAGTCAGGAGCGGAGCCAGAGACGTACGGCAGCAACGGTCACCGGTAGGGACGGGTCCGGCGCGCCGGATCGTGACCGCCAACGCGTACGGCGTCGCTGCGGCTTCGGCGTCCGGGCGGGCGGGCTCGGCGACTTCATCGCGGGCGCGGGGCCCACGGTCTGTGGCGTCTGCTCGGGCTCGGGAACCGGCGTGTGCGCACCGTCGCGGGCGGGCGGCCGGAAGGGAGGCCGCTCCGGTGGAATGGGCCGGCCGACGATCCTGTCGGGGAGGCGCGGGTCGGATTCCAGAGCCTGCCACACGCGGTCTGGGGCATCGAAGGGCGGCGGCGGGCGCCCCTCGGTCAGGGCTGCGAAACCGGCGGCAATGCGGTTGAGCTCGGTGAGACCGGCGGCCTCGCATGCGCGGCACGCCGCCAGCAGGGCCACCGCACGCTGGGTGGAGGGTCGGCAGCGCCGATGGCGTGGACGAGGCGGGGTCGAATGGGTCGGCAGCGCCGATGGCGTGGACGAGGCGGGGTCGAATGGGAGCAGGCCGTGCACATTGCCACCGACGCTGACGCTGCGCAGGTCCGGCTGGGCAGTCGCCCAGCCCCATTTCTCATCGTTCGTAGGCGAGCCGGTGCTCTCTTTCTGCTTGCTCCTGCACGAGGCGAGCGAGGCGTCCGGCTTCGGTGCGTTCGGCGGGTGTGAGGTCTGCTTCAGGACGCGGTCCGGCGCGGGCGGGGCGGGCCGGACTGCACCAGGTAGCAGTCGAGTTGGGGCTCTTCGTCCAGCCGGGTGTCCTGCTGGCGTGCCTCGTCCGCGCCTTTGGCGCCGGCGAACGCGTCCGCGAGGTACGGACCGAAGCGGTCCGTCGCCCTCGCCGTGGATCAGGTGAAGGCGGTGCTCAGCGTGTCCCCGGTCTGCGAACAGGCACCCGGCGATGTCGTCCCGGTCAGCCCGCCGCCGTCCGCTGCCGCGCCACCAGGGAGTCACCGGGTGTCCGACCGCCATCCCGGGGCACTCTGGAGCGTACGACCCGGCGATTACCCGGCGTCGCGGCGGATGGACAGAAAGGCGGCGTGACGTGCGGACTGTCGGAGTGGAGGAGGAGCTCCTCCTGGTCGACCCGGAGACCGGAGAGCCGAAGGCGCTGTCCACCGCGGTGCTCGCCCGGGCTGAGCAGGTCGATCCGGACCAGGACGTGTTCGAGAAAGAGCTGCACGGCCAGATGCTGGAGTTCGCCACGCATCCGCAGACGGACATGGCGGCCCTCGGTGCGGAGATCGTCCGTTGCCGCAAGGAGGCGGCTCGGCACGCGGGGGAAGCCGGGTGTGCGGTGGCAGCACTGGCCACCTCTCCCCTGCCGGTCAGCCCCTCCATCGCCATGAACCGCCGCTACCAGTGGATGGCCGAGCAGTACGGCATCGCCATGCAGGAGCAGCTCACCTGCGGATGCCATGTCCACGTAGCTGTCGAGTCCGATGAGGAGGGCGTCGCGGTCGTGGACCGCATCCGGCCCTGGCTTCCCGTGCTGGTCGCACTCAGCGCGAACTCCCCGTTCTGGCAGGGCAGGGACTCGTCCTACGAGAGCTACCGCAGCCGCGTATGGGGGCGCTGGCCGTCGGCCGGTCCCACCGAGCTGTTCGGGTCGCCGGAGCGGTACCACCGGCAGGTGGCGGACATGGTGGCCACCGGCGTCATCCTCGACGACGGGATGGTGTACTTCGACGCACGCCTGTCCCACCGGTACCCGACGGTGGAGATCCGGGTCGCGGACGTCTGTCTGCACCCGGACACCGCCCAGTTGATCGCCACGCTCGCCCGCGGGCTCGTGGAGAGCGCCGCGCGCGACTGGCGGGCGGGCCGGGAACCGGAAGACCACAGCGTGAGCCTGCTGCGGCTGGCCGCATGGCAGGCCGCCCGGGCCGGCCTGTCGGGGGAGCTGCTCCATCCGGTGACCATGCGGCGGCTGCGGGCCGAGTCGGTAGTGCGTGCTCTGCTGGAGCACGTCGGTGACGCCCTGGCTGACGCAGGTGACCTTGACCTGGCCCACGAGGCCGTGGCCGAGCTGCTGGAGCGCGGCAACGGTGCTCGGGTGCAGCGCGAGCTGCTGGAGCGGACCGGGAGCCTGCGCGACACCGTCACCGAGTGCGTACGCCAAACCCAGGGGTGAGCCCTCAGCCTGCACGACGGCCTGCACTACGGGCCGTCGTCGCACGGCTGACTGCCGATTAGCTCCACGCCGCCCCCGTGAGGCCGTGCCGACATCCTCCGACAATGCGGGACGAGCGTGCGCAGGGTCGGCGTCCGAACCGGGCAGAGCCGACCGGGCAGGGCGGTCTTCTCGCCCTGCCCGGTCCGGGTCCGGAGCGACGGGCAGTGCTCCGGGTCCAGCCCGGCCGGCCCTCGATCATCATCCAGACCCTCGTGCCCACGCCTGAGGCAGTACCGGCGTCGGATCCGGTGACAACGTGAGGTCCGTTGCCGGTCGCCGGTCGCCGGTCGCCGGTCACGGTGCAGGAATCAGTCCGGGCCGCGCGTGGGCGCGCGTTGCCGTGTCAGGCCGGGGCCGGCCTGGAACGGCGCGCGGGTCAGGTGTCGTCGGACGTGGCCCACTCGACGAACTGGATGATCACTCCGTTGGGGTCGGTGATCTGGAACAGGCGCTCACCCCAGGGTTCCTCGCGCAGCGGCATGGTGATCTCGACTCCCGCCTCGCGCAGGCGCTTCTCCTGGTCGTGGAGGCCGTCGGCGAGGGTGAAGGCCAGGATCAGGCCGGCGGCGTGCCGGTCGCGCTGTTCGGGCGGCAGGACCTGGGTGCCGCGGGCGAGCAGGACGATGTCCACCGCGTCGGCGCGGGTGAGGGAGGCGAAGCCGTCGGCGGCGGCCTGGACGGTGTAGCCCAGGTGGGCGGTGAGGAACGCCTGGGAGGCGGCGACGTCGGCGACGGTGAGCGAGACGGTGGACGCGGTGATCTGCAAGAGGGTCTCCCTGCTGAACGGGTAGGGCGGGCTGCGGAGCCGGTGGCGGTGGCGGGTCAGTAGCCGCGGCGGCGGGGGATGTTGCGGACGACCCGGGGCTCACGCCGTCCCCGCACGGCCCGGTCGGCGGCCAGGCGGCGAAGGTCGTAGCCCCCGCGCGGCGCGGGGTCGCGGACGTCGCGCCCGGCCGGGACTTCGCCGAGGCCGATCGTGAGGGCAGAAACCGTGGTGCGGTCGAGTTCGAACATGCACTCTCCTCTCCGTTCCCTCGTCGCAAACTTGCAACGGACGTAAATTTAGCCTGGTCTACATGGGGGCGTCAATATAAAAATGCCACGAGGGTAAGATTGCTCCATGGGTACCGAGATCACATCGCCCGCACAACCCGTCGGCCTGCGGGAATCCAAGAAGCACGAGACCCGGCAGCTCATCTCCGACCACGCCACCCGGCTGTTCCTCGCCCAGGGCTTCGAGCAGACCACCATCGCGGAGATCGCCGCCGCCGCCCGCATGGCCAAGAAGACCGTCACCAACTACTTCGCCCGCAAGGAAGACCTGGCCCTGGACCACCAGGAGGAGTTCACCGCTTCGCTGGCCAACGCCGTCGCCGACCGCCGCCCCGGCGAATCGGCCCTGGCCGCCCTGCTCCGCGCCTTCCACGACTCCCTCGCCACCCAGAACCCGGTCGCCGGGTTCTCCGGCCCGGCCTTCGCCCGCATGGTCGCCGACAGCCCCACCCTGACCGCCTGCCTGCGCGGCCTGCACGACCAGCGCGAACACCGCCTCGCCCAAGCCCTGGCCGACGCCACCGACACCACACCCGACGACATCACCGTCCACATCGCCGCCGGGCTGCTGGGCACCGTCCACCGCGTGCTGTTCCAGCGCATCCAGGACCTCACCCTGGCGGGCCACCCCAATGACCGGATCGCCCACACCATCACCGCCGAAGCCACCCAGGCCTTCGACCTGCTGGAACCCGCCCTCGCCCACTACGCCACCGCCTGAACCACCCGCTTCACCCCACGGCCGGGGTCAGCGCTGACGCCCTCACCCCGGCCGAAACGCCGCACATCGAGTCATCTGACACAGGACACGTGTGTCATCGGGCCCCGACGGGTGCGAGTTCGCACCAACCAAGTCCGCACCAACCAAGTCCGCACAGTGAGACGGCAGGTCTTGATCGGTGACTTCGCCGAAGAGGACGCGGACGACTACCTCGCCCGTCGCCTGTCCCGCGACGGGCAGCCCCTCATCGCAGGCGACATCCGCGCCGTCATATCCCGCCGTTCGCACGGCTTGCCGCTCCACCTGGACCTGTCGGTCACGAGATATCCGGAGACCCGCCGCACCGGCCGTACCCCGCAGTCCGCAGTCCGCCGACTTCGAAGCCGACTTCCCGGCGCTGGTCTCCCGCACCCTGTCCGACCTCACCCCTGGCGAACGGCACGTCCTGCGCTCCGTCAGCCTCCTGGACTCCTTCGACGTGCCACTCGTGACCCGGGCCGCGGGGACGGCCCACGACGCGCCAGCCCTGCGGCTCACCGAGCGGCCCTTCGTCCGCGAAAACCCTGGTACGTGCCGTGGAGCAGCGCGGCCCGCGCCGCCAGGTGCTCACCCGGATCGCTGGGCAGTTTCAGGGAGGCCAGCACGGTCGGACGGACCTGCTCCCACGTCTCGCCGTCCAGCAGCTTCGCCCGCGGGTCGCCCGAACCAACACCGCGGGAGCGCCGTCGTCGGCACCATGGAAGCCGTCACCCCGAAGGAGTGGCTGGCTGTCCTCGCGGTCAGCCTCGACGCCGTCCACCACACCGGCCGAGCCGCGCTCCGGCACCTGCGCGCCGCGCGGGGCTCCAACGTCGGATCGGCGGGAGGGCTTGGCGGCGACTACGGCATGGCCGCCTACAACGCCGCCAAGGGCGCGGTGGTCAACCTCACGCGCGCGATGGCCCTTGACCACGCCCCCGAAGTCCGCGTCAACGCCGGCCACCCCGGATTCACGCTCCACTCCGGGATCACCGCGGGCGCCACCCCTGACACGCCCGTCGTGCGGTCCTTCGCGGAACGCATCCCCTTGGGCCGCGTCGCCGAACCCGACGAGATCGCGAGCGTCGTCGCCTTCCTCGCGGGCCCCGATGCGCTATATGACCGACGCTCAAATCCCGGTCGACGGGAGCCTCACCGCTGCTACCGGGCAGCCCCGCATCGGGATGTGAACGCGTCCTGACACACCCCGAACCGGTGGGCCGCCCCGTCATCACCCGTGTCACGTACGCCGAAGAGCCCGTCAGGACACACGGCGGTTGCTCCGTGAGCCGGGCCCTGAAGCGCGCTGTGCGCGACGAGCGGGCCCACCGCCGACGGACCGCGCGCGGTACTCAACTCACCTGCAACCTTGGAGAGTTACTCCTCCTATCTCAGTTCCCTGCGAAGATCAGGGGATGGCCAGGAACGACGCCTCTACCGCCGTCCCGACACCGCGTGGTCGGGGCGCGTGCGCCGCCTCGGGTCCGAGCCCGGACAGCACGTCCGGCGCGACCTGATCACCCTCAAGGCGGCCGGAGTGCTCGACGGCTTCCTGGACCTCGACCCCGCCGAGGCGGTCCGCTCCACCGTCCTGCGCCGGGACGAGTCCGCCGACGCCGGCAGTACTCGGCCTCGAGCTCCGGCTTGCGCGCGAGGTTCGTGGCTGTCGCCCTGCTACGCCCTGGTGTCTGCCGGTCCCGGTTGGTGTTCCTCGGTGTCCTGCCCGGCGGCAGGGGCGGGTTCCGTTGGTTCGGTTGCTACGACGACCACCTGGTCGTCGGCACTCCATTCGCGGCGCTCGCTCTTGTCGGGGTTGAGCCGGATCCCGTGGTCCGGGGGAATCGCCCGGCGGTCGTGACGGCGGTAGCCGATGGCACATTCACCGCGGTCGCGCGCAGCGGCCACGACAGTGGCGAAGGTGGTTTCGCAGCCCGTCCGGACGTAGTGCCCTGCCTGTCGCAGGCAGATCGTGCTGCCATCGGCGGAGAACAACTCGTCGAACACGGGCGCCAGATGCCGATTCTGCGCGATTTGCGCCAGGAGTAGTCCGGTCAGCTCTCCGCTGACGATGACGTCGGAGCCGGGATTGACGGGTGCCAGGGGCCGATTGCGGTCGTCGGTGAGTTCGGTGATCACGCGCATTTCGCGTCCGGTACGTTCTTCCAGCAGCCGCAGGGCCAGCAGGGTGACCAATGTCCGGTCGTCGGGGCGGTCAGGACCGTCACCCGGCTCGGGGCCGAGGACGATCAGCCCGTCGTAGGGGGCGAGGTCGAGCCCGAGCAGGGTCTCGGGGCGTGACAGGTCGGCGGACTGGAACCGCACGGCCAGCCGGGCGGCCCCCGATTCCGGTTCCCGCGTCGGCCCGGGCACGGCCCTGTCCGTGACTACGTCCAGGACGGAACCCGGCCGGGCCGTGCGCCGCAACTGGTTGACGACGAGGGGCGCCCGCCGGTTCCAGCCGAGCAGCAGCAGGTGCGCGGCATCCTCCGGCGGTGGCTGGGCCATGGCGATCGCCGACGGCTCGACAAGGTGCCGGCAGTCCTCCGGCCGTGCCGAACCGTCGTCGCGTGTGAGGACTACCAGGCGACTTCCTGGTGCTACGAGTGTGGCGGCGGGCGGATTCAGCAGCGTACGTCCCTCGGCGGTGAGCAATCCGACCACACAGGACGTGGCATGGCCCAGAAGGGCCGCTCCGAAGGGACCCCCGTGGAAGGCGGTCGCTTCGGCGAGGTGGAACTCGTCGCCGGCGAAGTCGAGCAGATCGCGCAGGACGAGGGACAGCCCGGGGCGGCCGACGCACTGCGCGATCAGCCTGGCCGTGACGGTGTCGGTTTCCAGGACAGTGCCGCGCGGGCCTGCGGCCAGCCGGGCCGGTGCCCGGTAACGGTCGTCCAGTACCGCGGCCAGCACCGGCGGTCCGCCGGTCCCCTCGCCGAGCACCGCCCGCAGTGCCAGCAGAACGCGCAACACCTCGGCGTCGGCCGTCGGTTCGCCGGACGGCAGCACCAGCACGGTGCTCGCCGTCTGCGGGCTGACCAAGGCGAGCACGCCGGGGTCGCTGGCGGGACCGCTGCGGCAGACGAGCCGGGTCCGGCCGGCCGGACCGACGTGAGCGGCCAGCGCCCGCTCCATCTCGGTCTTGTCCCTCTCGGCGAGCACGACGACAGCCCGTGGCCGGTACGACGACTGGGCGGCGACCAGCTCACCCACGACCGTGGACACCTGGTCCGACCAGCCGAGCACGACGGCATGGCCCTGTTCCAGCACCGTCGACCGTCCGCGGCTCAACTCCGCCAGCCGCTCGGCCAGGCCTGTGGTGATCACCCCGACAAGGGTCGACACGCACAGCAGGGCGACGAGCCCGAGCAGGGCCGACAGCAGCATGCGCAGCGGTGTGCCGGTCACCGTGCCCAGTCGCAGTGTCTCCGCGCTGCTCCGCCACACGGCCGCCAGCCGGCCCGACAGTGACCGCGGCGAGCCGGGGTCCGTCCACACCAGCAGCGCACTCACCGGGACGACGACGGCCAGGCAGATGATCACCAGCCAGCCCATCAGGGTGCCGGTACTGCGGGCCAGCGTGCGGTCGAACCAGTAGCGTGCCCGGTCCTGTAACGAAACCGGCCGCCGGTCCTTCGAACGTTCCACTCCCGTCCCGCCTTTGTCTTGTACCGCGCTGCCTGCGGCAACCGTCCTGGAGGGGTGTCTGTCGTGCCGGTCGGCACGACGCCCGGCAGTGCCGGCCGGCACTGCCCGCCACCGCACAGTGCTGCGTTCGGTACCGGGACACGCGGTATTCGGGAGCCGATTCATTCTTTCGGGCAGGCACCCCGCCGGACGAGCCGACCAGGGCCGACCCGGCGGCCGACCTATTGGAGGCCGAGGCGGTTGCCTCCGTGTCCGGCGAGGAAGAGCGAGAGCGGGCGGTCGACGGGACACGGCCGGTGCGGCCGGTGCCGCGCCGGGAAGGTCCGCGCCGGATGCTGCCGCCGAACTGACAGGGGCGGCAGTGGTGGTGCGACAGGGCGCGCACCCCTGGAGCAGCAAGTGCACTGCCTGCTGCAGCGCCTTGGCGGCTTCACCGGCACGGCCTGCTCCAGGGAGGCAGTGCCCGTAGCTCCTGCGTGGCCCGTACAGGCACGCCGGCAGCATTCTGCGCCTGCTCCGGCTGGGCGCGTCGAGCGCGGTCGGCCTTGCGTCGGCCGGCGGTCGGCCTGCCGAGCAACCACAGCACGGCCGCGCCGAGCACGAACACGGCCCGCCCCTACGGCCCCTGCGCCGGGAGGGACGAACACCCGGACAGGCGTCCCGACCAGCCCGGCAACCATCACGCAGCGGACTGCCGCGGTGACCATCTCGGCACGGTCATCGCCCCGTCGGTTGAGGGATGGCCTCCGCCACCGGGTCACCCCCGCCACTCTGCGCACCGTCCGGTGCCACCGACCGCCAGCCCACAGCGGCGCGACCCCATCCCGTGCACCCTTTGACGCGCTCCGAAGAGAGGAGGCGACGATGTCGCGCCCCTCACCGTCCCCGATCCGGCGGCGCGCGCCGAGACTTGAGACACGTTTTACGCAACGCACGCAACTGCGGCCCACGCCATCGCTGTCTGACAGAGAGTCGGGCCCGCCAGGGCCGAAGAGCGAGAGAGCGGGGCAGGTCGTGGGACGGCGCAAGGGCGGCATAGGGATCGCACTCGTCACGAGTGTGATGCTGGTAGGCGCGAGTGCCTGCGGCGGGGGCAGCGGTGACAAGGCGAACGGGGACGACGCAAAGGCGTCGGGAAAGCCGGGGGCGAGCGCCTCTCCGTCACCGAAGAAGCCCGCGGGCCCGCCGATGCTGCTGGAGACGATCACCCCGCAGACGGGAACCACGGTCGGCGTGGCCATGCCGATCTCGGTGGTCTTCACGAACCCGGTGGCGGCAAAGGCACGGGCCGCGGTGGAGAAGCACATGAAGGTGAGCGCCTCACAGCCGGTGTCCGGCGCCTGGCACTGGTTCGGCGACAAGCGCGCCGACTGGCGACCGAAGACGTACTGGCCCTCCGGCACGAAGGTGAAGATCGACGCTGACATGAAGGGCGTCAACAACGGCAACGGACGCTACGGCGTGCACAGTTACACGCACACCTTCAAGATCGGTGACGACGTGCGCGCGGATGTCTCGGTGACCGGCCACACCATGAAGGTGACCCGGAACGGCAAGGTGGTGCGGACCCTGTCGATCAATGCGGGCAGCGCTCAGTATCCGACGTGGAACGGCACGATGGCCGTCATCGACAAGCAGGAGAAGGTCCACATGACCTCCTGCAGCGTGGGCATCAGCTGTGAGAAGGGCAGCCCCAACTACTACGACCTGACGCTGCCCTGGGACGTCCACCTGACCCAGTCCGGCACGTACGTGCACTACTCGACCGGGGACCCCACTCCGGGCAGCGGCAGCGCCCGCGGCTCGCACGGCTGCGTCCACCTGTCCATGTCGGACGCCAAGTGGTTCTACGGCCAGGTCAAGCAGGGCGACCCCGTCACCATCACCGGCTCGCCCCGCGCCAAGGCCCCGGCCGACAACGGCTACGCCGACTTCAACCTGGGATGGGACCAGTGGCTCGCGGGCAGCGCGTCCGGGGAGAAGACGACCGCGACGCTGTGACGCGCCGCGGTGGCGGCGCCGGTCAGCACGCGATGGTGTCGACCGCGAGGCCTCTGCCGTTCTAGCCCTTCGGCCTGATCAGAAACGGCTGGCCCTCCGACACACCCCGCTCGTCCAACCGCTGTTCGAGTTGGGTTCGGCTACGACCCCGCCGAGGCCCAGCCAGTGCTGACCTGCGCACGCGCCAGTACCAGGCCCTGTCACACTTCACACCGCAGGAACGCTACGAACTCGCCGCACAACTTCATCGGCTCGCCGGCATCATCGGCGACACCATCCCCCAGCCGGCCATGGGGAAGGCCATGCAGCACTGACAGGGGATGCCGAGGCGAGCAGGCTGACAGCCAACCTGGCCGATCATCAGCTTCAACTCCTCGCCGCCTTCAATGACGCACTCGGCTCCCCGCGCCTTGCCCCCGCCCTCGCCCGCCCGTCGGCACCTCGCCGCCCCTGTACCCGGCGCCACTCACTGGAGCGGCCGCCAACCCCAATCTGCAATGTCGCGAGGGCGAGACCGACGATCCCGAAAGGCCCCGGCAACTACCGCTCGTTGAACTGGCGGCGCTCCGGACCCATAGCTGGATCTCGCGTTGGCTGCAGATCCAGCAAGTCGCCCAAGACGCGGTTCGCGGCCCAGGCTGTGACTGACAGCCGCTCTCCTCAGTGGGCCACTACAGCACTCTGCCGCTCCAGCTACGGCTCTCCGCGGCGTCCGATCGGTCGGCGCAGCGTCCCGTTTACCGGGGGGGGCCAGTCAGTAGAGGTCGTCTCGTTTGGCGCCGAAGGGCAGAACCTGAGCTCGGTGGGTTCAGATGTTCAAGGGCGGCGAGAGCCGTCAACGGGCGGCGTAGGGCGGTTCAGTCGCCAGACCACGTCGATCCCACTGCCAGAGGGAGCTGCGGGCGGCGTTACCTGTTCACGCCGGACTTCGGTGAAGCCCAACCGGCGCGGAATGGCGGCGCTGGAGGTGTTGGCCAAGTCGTGCGCGACTTCCAGGTACTCCACGTCCGGCAGGGTGAACATCTCGGTGACCATGGCTGCGGTCGCTCTCGTGGCGATGCCCTGGCCGGTGGCGGCAGGGTGCAGCCAGTACCCGATGCGCCGGCCCTGAGGTTCGGCCCCGCGGTAGGTCTGGCACATGCCGATGAGAGTCCCGTCTTTGGCGATGGCGTAGTTGTACACGTCACCGTTTGCCCACTTCGACTCGGACTTCGCGAGGAAGTCCCGGGTGCTCTCCTCGCTGTGACGGGCGACCCACGGCTCCCAGGGGCGCAGGTGGTCCAGAGACTCCTCGATCAACTTGAATGCCGGAGCGAAGTCTCTCTGCCCCCGCCAGCTTCGCAGAACGAAGTCTCCACACTCGATGATCTGCCTCGGTCGCGCCATGACGGCCATGATTGCTCGCGGTACGGCTCTCTGCAACGGGATGCAAAAGAACTGGTGTCGGGGGGGGCGGCAGTGGTTGCCGTGCCGCTGGCCGAGGCCCGGGGTCTGTCAGGGCTGTGGGGTGCGCTCGCGTGCGCCAACGCGTTGCTGGTGGCCGGGCAGCACCCGTCCTTCCGACGCCACGGCTCTCTGCTGGCGGTGGCGGTGGCGGACGGGTTGTACGGGTACTGGCCCGAGGCGGTTCGACCGGATCTCGGCCGCCTGTTTCTTCCGCGCGGTACCCCCGGCCCTGCTCACGCAGGCCCGGCCCGGCGGGAAGATCCTGCTCACTCTGTCGGGCTGGCTCTACGGATACGCACGGGTGCTGCTCACGGTGGCCGATGACGGAACCGCCGAGGGCCAACTGCGCGGTGACACAGTGTCGTTCATGTCGGCGCGCAGACACGCGGCGCCGACGTATGGCAACCCGGCTCACTGGGCCACGGGTCTGCCGGAGAAGGCCCGTACGACGCGGCACAGTCCCGAGCGGATCACCATCGCCACCGATGAAGCGCTCCACCTGCGGTTCCTCGCCCAAAGCGCCGTGTCCGACGCGCAGATGACCACCGTCGGGGACGTGGTGCACCTGGTGGACGTCGTCACTGGCTCCCGCGACCCTCACCCCTGGCGAGGACAGTTGGGCTGTACGCGAGGGGGCCGGTGAAGCTGTGGCAGCGGATCGAGCGTGTCCTGGGCATCCCACTGAAGTCGACGATCAGGTCGTATCGTTCGGCTGAACTGATCAGGAAATCGAGCATTTTCAACGGAGCGCGGAAGCCGCCGTCTGTACCGATCAGCCAGAACGGCAGTTGGGGCTGAAGAAGTACGTCTCTGGGAACGTCGAACCTCAGCCGCCAGAAAGGCTCGTTCGAGGCGTTGAGAATGCGCAGCCGGTAGCGTCGCGGCTCCACTGCCAGGAATGGGTACGCCTTCCCGTTGAAGACCGGGGTGTCCTCGCCTTCCCTCGCGGTCATGGTGTAGGCGAGCGAGCCGTCCTGGTTGAAGGTCCGGTCCCGCAGGATGAGGGGGACCTCGAATGCGCCTCGCGGCAGCCCGAGCCGCTCGTCCACGGGGTCACGAACGAGGTAGAGACCGGGAAGGCCCGCATAGACGTTGAGAGCGCTCATCCCCATGGCGTGATCGTGATACCAGAGCATGCACGAACGGTCGTGGTTGGTGTAGCCGTAGATCGCTTCGTTGGGTTTGGCCCGGCTCGGTTCCAGGGTGGCGTAGTCCTCGGCATGGAAGCCGTGCGGGCTGAACGCCTGCATCGGCAGGCCGTCGGACTGTGGTGCTGTGTAACCGCCGTGCTGGTGTACGACGTTCCACAGTGATCCCTGGTCACGCTGAAGGTCGGCCCGAGATAGCCCATGCCGATCGGCTTGTGAGGATGGTGCGGGTTCGTGGCCCAGTAGCCCCACACGGGTGACGGCCCCAGGTCCCGGTGGAAGCGCCACGAGCCCTGCCGCATCGTGAGCTCGTAGTAGTCGGCACCCGGATAGACGTAAGGATCCGAGATGGCTGTCAGCGGCCTGGGCAGCGGGTCGACGTACTTCTCCAGCGGAGGGGTGCTTGGCGTCCCCGGGGGGGCCGTACACCCTGCCGGCGGGTGAGCCGGCGCCGCATACGCCCGCGCTCCCGGAACACCCTTTGGAAGCATGGCCGCACCCACCGCTCGCCGACTCGGCTGCTTCGTGTGCCGCGCCCCTGGGTCCGATTGGCTCAGGCACGGCGCGCCTCGGCCGTGCGGGCGGCCGCCGGTGGAGGATCGGTGGGGCGGCGGCCTGGCGACGGGCCGTCCGGCATCGCCCACCGCGTGAAGAGGTCCGGCCATGAAACAGTTCGACGACCCGCTGTTCCGGTCTCTCGCCGACCGGGCACTGGAACTCATCAAGGACGACACCCTCGGCGTCACGCCCCCCGCGACGTGACCGCCGCTCCGTGCGGGGACGCGCCGGGCGGCGGCCGCTACGGCGAGGCCGTCTTCCGTCCCGAAGAGGCGGGCGAGGGCGAGCGCATCGACTTCGGCGCCCTCGCCTACGACGGCATCACCATGGCGCGGCTGCGGGCGCTCGGGGTCGGCCCGGGGTGGCGCTGCCTCGACGTGGGTGCCGGCACGGGCACGGTCTCCCGTCGGCTGCTGGCCGAGGCCGGGGTGGCGAGCGTGCTCGCTGTGGACCGCGACGTACGTTTTCTCAGCGCGCGGCCCGTGCCCGGGCTCGACGTGCTGGAGTCCGACATCACTGCCCCCGACTTCGCCCCCGGCCGGTTCCGGCTCGTCCACGCGCGCTTCGTGCTGATGCACCTGCCCGGGCATGACCGCCTGATCACAGCATTGGCCGAACTCGTCGCGCCCGGCGGTGTGCTGGTGCTCAGCGACGCGATCGACCTGACGAGCGACCGAACACCCGGCACGCCGTACAGCGCGGTGATGCGGGCGATGTGGCAGGGGCTGCGGGCCACTATCGGCACCGATGTCTCCTGGGTGCCGTCGTATCCGCATCTGCTGCGTGGGGCGGGGCTCGTGTCCGTCGCTGCCGAGGTCCATGTGCCGCCGCTGCTGCCGGGCAGTCCCATCAGCCACTTCTGGGCGGACACGTGGGAGCGAAGCAGAGTGGCGATGCTCGCCACCGGCCTGGTCGACGACGCGGCCGTCGACGCGGCGCTCCGGTACCTGGGCTCCGACGAATGCGCCGCGCTGTCGGCCGGCATGCTCTCCGCCTGGGGATGGAAACCCGAGGAGGGCCCGCGATGACCCGGCCCGACCCCCAGCTGTGACGCTCAAGATGCCAACTCAGGTACTCACGGGAGGAAGACGGGGCCTGAGCAGTTGGCTCAGCACGGCCCCCTTCGGATCAGGGCTGTGGCTCGGCCTTGCGGGCGTGCTGCGTGGCCTTCCACGTCTCAGGCAGGAAGCGGTGCTTGAGGGCGGTGCGCTTGGTGGCGGCGTCACCGCCGACGACTTCGGCTCGGCCGTCCATCAGGGCAAGAAACCCCTGGCGGGCGACGTCCTTGCGGCTGTTCTTCTTCATGCCGGAGCCGAAGGCGGTGTTGTTCATGCCGGCGCGGGCGTGGAAGGCGCTGTCGGTGGCGCCGGGCATGAGGGTGGTGACATCGGCCCCGTGCTCCTTGAGCTCTTCGCGCGGGCCGAGGGCGAACATGCGGGTGAAAGGCGCGGGAAGGTCCGTAGACGGTTTCGTACGGGGTGGGCATGGTCGCGGGCAGCGACGAGGTGATCAGGATGCGGCCATCAGGCGTTCCTGGAGGACCAGGCTCGCGGCGAAGCCGACGGAGGCGACCGTGGCGGCCACGGCCGACATCGCCACTCCCGGCCGTAGGACGAAGAACAGATAGGGAGCCGCCAGCAGCAGGCGCAGCGGGGTCGCGAGACGAGAGCGCACCGCGGGTGGTACCAGGCGACCCACCGCCATGTCGCCCACGAACATGCCCAGCGCCCCGCACGCGTACAGCGTGCCGGCGGCTTGGGGGGCGTAGGAGACGTAGAGCGAATCGCTGCCGACCACCAGGCCGTTGGGGACCCACAGGCCCAGGTACGTCAGGCGGCGGGGGCGTGAGGACCACAGGAGGGCGTTGGCGCGCCAGGTCGCCGAGAGGGACGGGCGGCCCAAGAAGCGCGGTGGGCGGGCCGTGAGACCCAGGCGGGTGACGAGGGCCGACATCACGTACAGCGCCGCCGCGAGGAGCAGACAGGTCCGTGGGGACAGGAGCGCCAGCAGTGCGCCGCCCGTCGCGAAACCGGCCATCTGCACCAGGCCCCAGAGCATGTTGAACACGGAACGGCCCAGGACATAGCCGTCTTTCGGCAGGATCTCGTTCAGCAGTCCCCCGCGCACTCCCCCGCCCAGCGACGCGACCAGGCCCTGCAGGAGTACGACGGCGAAGACCGCCCGGACCGGCAGACCGGGCAGCGCCAGCACCGCCGTACCGGCCGCGAAGGCGAGGGCGAGGCCGGAAAGGATCGCGCGCGGGGGCAGGCGGTCGGCGCCCGAGAGCAGGAACGTGGCCCCCAGCAACTGCGCCAGCTACGGGCCGAACATGCTCACCGCCGACAGGAGCGGGGAGCCGGTGGCCCGGAAGACCAGCGTGGCGAGGGCCAGTCCGCCGACCGTCTGGGCCGCGGCGAAAGCGGCGAAGGAGAGCAGGAACGGGGCGAACTCCGGGGCGCGGAACAGGGTTCGGTAGCTGCGCATGCGTCGGAGTCTCGGAGCGGCCCAGGGACCTTGTTTGCTCATTCGCCGACACGCGAAAGGTCATAAGGTGCTCATGGAGGCATCGGGAGCCGAACCCGGGGACCGGGACCCGGAACCGGGGATCCACCAGGTCCTGTATCGATCGCGTTCGCCCCGCTTAGCCACCGACAGTGTGAATCCCGATTAACCGCGCAGTCCACGGCAGCAGGCTCCGGCCGTCTCCGGGCCTGCCCATGCGGACGGGTGCTACCGGAGGAGCGGGATCACCGCCTTCACGGCCGGGGTGAGCGGCGCCTCCTGGCCGAAGAGGGCGGAGCCGACGCCGATCGCGACGTGCGCGAGAGCTGTCGTCGCGGCGCACAGGACGCGGCCTGGGTCGCGGTGAGCGCACCGCCGGTCGCGATGACGAGGAAGGCAATGGTGATCGCGGCGGCGGTGACGAGCACCGCGATCAGCGCGGGGACGGGCAGTGGAACATGAAGTCCTTCCCGGCCGGACGTTCGCCCGGCTCACCCCTTCCGCCGCGAACCAGGCCGCCTTACCGGATCGAAACCCGACGCACGATGCACATCACACATGCGTCCCGGCCGCCGCACGGCGCCCTTCCCCGCCCTACAGGGCTGTGCCTGAGCACGCTAATTGGCCAAATGAGCATCACGGTTGGCCACAGTCACAGGCTGGATGCGGGTGAGCCGGGTGACGAACAGAGTCGCGTCGTCCGCCGAGTTGGTGGGGCGTGCGGCCATGAGAGCGTCGCACACCTCGTCCAAGGAAGCCTCGGTGTTGTGTACGGCCCGACGCAGCATGGCGATCCCCTGTTCGAGGTCCAGGAACGTGCTGCGGTCTTCGATCATGCCGTCGGTGTAGAGGACGAGCAGGCTCCCGGCCGGGACGACGTGGTGGGCGTCCTCGTACACGTGGTCAAGCCCCATACCCACGGGCGGCCCGGGGTCGGCCGCCAATATGTCCGCCGACCCGTCCGGGCGGACCAGCAGCGGCGGCGGGTGGCCGGCCAGTGCGAGCCGCAGGTCTCCGGTGACGCCGTCGTAGACGGCGCAGGCGCACGTGGCGGGGAGGTCGTTGTCGGCTCCATCGTCCAGACCGTCGAGGCGGGTGAGGAGCTGGCCGGGTTCCAGGCCCACGGCCAGCAGTGCGCGTGCCGATGAGCGGTAGCGCCCCATGGCTGCTGCCGCGCCCAGCCCGTGTCCCATCACGTCACCGATGGTCAACCCGATCCTCCCGCCGGGGAGTTGCACGGTGTCGTACCAGTCGCCGCCGGCCAGGGTGCCGTTCTGGGCAGGCAGATAACGGTGTGCAGATTCAGCCCAGGGGATGTCAGGCAGGCGTGCGGGCAGCAGCTGGCGCTGGAGGGTCAACGTGGCCAGCCGTTCCCGCCGATAGAGCAGGGCATTGTCGATGGCCATCGCGGTGCGAGCGGCGATGTCGCGCATGGTGAGCACATCATCAGGATCGAAGCCGCCCGGTCTTGTGAAGGCGATCGCTCCCAGGACCTGTCCGGCGGCCAGGAGCGGTACGGCGATTCCGTGGTGCGGCTGTTCCTGGGCCTCGTCCACGCGAAAGGGCACAACGGCGACCGAGCTGATGCACTCACCGACGGGGGCAGATGCCGCGCAGGGCGGCGGCAGATCCCGTTCCGGCTCGCGATGGCCGCTGCCTGCGGAGGTGCTCAGAGGGTGGACCCGCAGGCCGTCGGACGCGTCTGGGCCGGCAGAGCCCGCTCTCTCGGTGGCAGTGCGCGTCGGCAAGTCCGGGTCGCGATGCACTGCCCCTGCGAGGAGATCGACGTTGACCGTCCGGGCGAATGCAGGGACGCAGACTGCCGACAGCTTCGCAGCGACGCTGGCCACGTCCAGGCCCTGACTGAGGGCGGCGCTGATCCGGCTGAGCAGTTCCAGGCGGCGCTGGCTTCGCGCGGTGTCCAGCAGTTCCGCTCTCGCGTCACCCAGGTCGTGCACCACGCCGGCCTGACCCACGATGTGGCCGTCGGCGTCCCGAAGCGGGAAGAGGGTTCCTACGGCCGCGTACGGAGTGCCGTCGGCTCTGATCGCGGCGACGTGCAGACTGTCGATCGTTTCACCGCCGTCAGCGACACGCCGCAGCATGTCCTCGTACGCCTGCGGATCGGGGAGATCCAGGACATCCAGAATGCAGCGACCCAGGTGTGCAGCGACGGGCAGGCCGTTGAGACGGGCGAGGGCGTCGTTGACGAAGCGGTATCGCAGGTCTTTGTCGAGGACGGCCAGACCGATCGGCGACGATTGCAGAAGAAGGTCGACTGCCGCGGGATCACCCTGATGGATCCGCTGGCCGCCAAGGCTCGCTACGGCGACCAGACCCGTACCGGCAACGAGCCGGACCGGCACGGCCCGCCAGCGGACGCTACGGCAAGTACCGTCGAAACAGCGCAGCCAGTCCGTGCGGACACCATCGCCAGCCCGCACCAACTGAGCGACGAGTTCACTGCCGTGGCTGGTGGCTCGGTCCGCGAGTACGGACACATCGCGACCGATGATCTCCGACGGCGGATGGCCGGTCAGCGTCTGTGCCTCGGAACTCCACAGACCGATACGGCCCGCAGGATCGACGAGCGCGATGGCCAGGCCATCGTCGGCTGCCGCCGCGGGCAGGCCGCCCGGCTGCACCTCATACGGCCGTGGTGGCTCATGCGGGACAGACACCGAGACCACCTACCGTGTGTCATCGTTGCGGCACAACATGATCTCCTTGCGGGCGAACGGCATCTTCCGAACCCTGCTCTCGCCCAGCACAAGCTATGGGGCCGTCTCCAATTCTTCCGGGAGTGGCTGGGTGTGTCACTCGGAGGAGTGATTCGGCCAGGGCGGGGGTCACCGACAACCACGACCAGCCCTGTCCAAGCAGCGACCGGGGCCCTCCACGAGCGCGGGTTCAAACTCTCGCCGAGCACCGGAACTCCTGAGCACCGGAGTGGCCGGCTACTGCGCCCGCTACGGCGCTTCCCTCCCCGGCGCCCTCGTACAGCGCGCCGCTGAGCGCGGGATGACGACACTCGCGCCGACCGGCCGGGACACCGTCGCAGGTACGGTCCGCTTCCTCTTCCTCACGGCCGCCGCGGCAGCCGGCAGCCGGCCCGTCCTCGGAGTCGACGTCGCCCGTCGCCCCTCTCGGCCCGCCGGGCCCGTCTGCCGGACGGCCGCGTACGCCCGTACACGGCGGCGTGCACGTGACGGAGCCGCCCCTGCGGACCACTTTGCTCGCACAGAACTTGCTCGCACAGAACGCGGCCGGGTGGACCTGGCTGTGCCTCTGGTGTCCGCCGCGCACGCCGAGGCCGACGGCGCCCTGCCGGTGTCCTGACCTGTCCTGCGCGCGTACGCCGACCAGAACCTGGTGATGCTGCTCGGTCCCACCGCCGAACCGGTCCGGGCCCTGTCCGCCGGCCGCCCCGACGTCGCCGAGCGGCTGCTCGCGCCGGGGCGGGGGCTGGCCGGGGAGCGGCTGCGCCTGGAAGCCGTGTATCCGGGTCGGCAGGGCACCGGCGCGGGCTCGCTACGGCTGGTCGCGCGCACCGTGGGCCTGGCAGACCAGCCCGGGGTGCGCGCGGTGCTGACGAACTGGGCCATTGGAGTACGACGCGGCCCGCATGATGTTCAAGCGCGCCGACGAGCTCCTGGGCGCCAACCGGACCCTCCACGACCTGCGTCACACTGCGCCGCGAGCTCGGGCGCTGACACCGACGAGCGAAGCCCCGGCCTCACTCGAACGGCCGAGCGGCTTGGCGCCAGGACGCACGTGGTCAGAGGGGCTGGAGCCGGGTGCGCAGGAGGCAGAATTCGTTGCCTTCTGGGTCGGCCAGGACGTGCCAGCTCTCGGCGCCGGTCTGGCCGACGTCGGCGGGCCTGGCGCCGAGAGCGAGCAGCCGCTCCAGCTCGGCGTCCTGGTCGCGGTCGGTGGCGTTGACGTCGATGTGCAGTGGGAGCTTCCCGGGCCGCGGGTCGCTGCTGGCGCTGAGGACGAGGGTGGGCTGCGGGCCGCCGAAGCCGGCGTCGGGCGGCCCGATCTGGATGCTTCCGTCGTCCTCCCGGCCGAGTTCGACGTAGCCGAGGACCTTGCTCCAGAATGCGGCGAGCCGCTCGGGGTCGGCGACGTCGATGACCAGCTCACTGATGCGGCATGCCATGCCCGTCAGTGTACGTAGACAAACCGCGATCAGCCCCTGCATTTACGCCAGCACCGAGTTCCGCGGGGTACTCCCGCAGAAACGGTGCAGTAACCGGTCCCGCACAGCGGTCAGTTCACCCGCCCTCAACCTGACATCAGCAAGGTCCCCGCCCATAACCACACCAACGACCGAACTGCCCAACCGTCATGGCAAATACGGTTGCAGTACTGGGCGCCGGACCATGATCAAGCCGGCGAGGAGCCATCCCCCCAGGTGTCGGCGTCTCGCGTCGCCCACCATCTGATGGAGCACCACGTCCGGCTGCTCATCGAACTCGGCGCCTCGGACGCCGCGCACTTGCGCGGCATGGTCCCCGGACAGAAGGTTCTGGGCACCGAGGTGCGGGCCTCCACCCAGACCTCGCCGATCGAGGACACGGTGCCCGGCGGTGAGGAGGACAGGCTGGACGATGTCGATGGCGCGCGCATCGTGTCCCGCCGTGGATTGCTGCCGCGATCCACGGCGTACGGAGCCTGTTGCCCGAACGTGCGATGCGCTGGTCCCGCCATTGCGTCAGAAGCGTGTGAGCGGGCGGGGGTACGGTCTTCGACCTCAATCGTTGCGCTGTTCGCCGCATGATGCGTCGAGACCGGATCCCCCCTGCCCGGCTGTCACTCCGTGTCGAAGTCCGTCCCCCGGGAGACCTTCTCCCACTCGGTGAGCTCGGCCCGCACGGAGTCCAGGTGGCCGGTCAGGAAGTCGACCGCGTCGCCGCCGAGGGCAAGGCGGAGCGGGGTCTTCTCGGCGTCCAGAGCCAGCCGGATCGCCGCCGCGGCCTTCGCCGGGTCGCCGGGCTGACTGCCGTCGCTGCCCTGCACCAGCTGCCGGGTCGGGCCGACTTTCTCCGCGTACGCCGGGTTCTCCTCGGAGAAGTACGCCGCACCCTTGCCGAACAGGTTGGTACGGAACGCGCCGGGCTCCACGATCAGCACCTTGATGCCGAAGGGCGCCACCTCATCGGCCAAGCCCTCCGACAGTTGCTCCAGCGCCGCCTTGGTCGCGCTGTACGCGGAGAACCCGGCGAAGGACAGCTGGCCGCCGAAGCTGCTGATGTTCACGACCGATCCGCTGCCCCGCTCCCTCATCTGCGGCAGCAGCGCCCGGGTCAGCCGCGCGGGGCCAAACACATGCAGCTCGAACAGGTCGCGCAGCTCCCGCTCGGTGGTCTCCTCAAACGCCCCTACCTGGGTGCGGCCGGCGTTGTTCACCAGCACGTCCACCCTGCCGTAACGGGCCAGGACGTCGGCGGCCACCACATCGATCCGCTCGCCGTCGGTGACGTCCAGGCTGATCGCCTCCGCACGGTCCGGGTACGCGGCGACCAGGTCGTCCAGCGCCTCGGTCCGCCGAGCCGTGCCGATCACCGTGTCACCGGCGGCGACCGCGGCCTCCGCGATGGCCCGCCCGAAACCGCTGCTCGCGCCGGTGACCAGCCAGACCTTGGCGCTCTCGCTCATCGTCATCTCCCTCGTCAACTGCCGTTCGGGGCCTCCCCGTCGACAGGTCCCATCCTTCGGCAGGCACCAGGGCGGCGTCCAAGACCCTTTGTGATAGCCATGAGTTATGAACATCCATGGGCGCGATCTGCGCTACTTCACCTCGGTCGCCGAGGAACTGAGCTTCACCCGCGCCGCCGAGCGCCTGTTCATCTCACAACCCGCGCTGAGCAAGCAGATACGGATGCTGGAGAAGCAACTCGGCGCGGTCCTGTTCGAACGGGACCGGCGGACAGTGCGGTTGACCGCGGTGGGGAAAGCCCTGTTACCGCACGCCCGCGAGGTACTGGCCGCCTGGCAGGCCGCGGAGGCGGCGGTAGAGGAGGTGAAGACCGCCGAGCGATGCACTCTGGTGATCGGCATGTCCACCAGTCCGGGCCGCGGGCTGCTGCCCGCCCTGCGGACCCGCCTGGTCTCCCGGCATCCGGACGCGCAGCCCGTCCTGCGCCAGGTCAACTGGGCGGATCCCAGTGCCGGGTTGGCGGACGGATCCAGCGACGTCGCCTTCGTCTGGCTGCCGCTGCCGGACGATGACCGATACCAGTATGCGGTGGTGGCCCGCGAACCTCGGCTGGTCGCGCTGCCGGACGGACACCCCTTGGCGGCGCGGGCCGCGTCCGACCCCGAAGGGAAGGTGGACTTCACCGACCTGCTGGAGGAGCCCTTCCTCGCCCTCCCTCCGGAGGCCGGCCCGCTGCGGGACTACTGGCTGGCCCTGGACGCCCGGGACGGTCGTCAGCCGCGGATCGGCGGGGTGGTGGCCAGCGCCGAGGAGACCCACGAGGCGGTCGCCAGCGGCCAGGGGGTGGCGCTGCTGGCCACCGGTAACGCCTCGCTGGTTGTCCGGGACGAGGTGATCGCCGTGCCGGTCCGGGGCATTTCCCCATCCCAACTGGCGGTGGCCGCCGGCCGGGACGACACACGGCCACTGGTCCTCGCCTACCTGGCCGCTGCGCGGGAGGTTGGGGCCACAACCTGTTGATTCGGCGCCTGATGCGTCGTGGATCTCGCCGGCCCTGCTCTCATCGGCAGCCACCACGGCATGCCCAGGCGCCACCTGGATCTGGGGCAGGCCCACACCGCCAACCCGCCGATTACGGCGGCGATATATGTACACCGTTCGAGGAACCCAGCGCCAGCAATGGGATTGCCTCAGGAGCGGGCACCCGTGCCTGACTGTGCGAATCCCAGGCACCGGCCCTGCCGCGCTCCTTCATGGCAGCGCGGGAAGGGGAGCCACCCCGGCGTTCGCGGTGCCGCGAACGGACCATCCGCAGACGCTCGCGCGGCATACAGACGTAGGTGCCCGAGCCGGCACGTCCTTCGAGGAGGCCCTCGATGATCAAGCCGTCCATGGCCCTCTGCATGACGTTGCGCCCGACCCCGTACTTCTCGGCGAGCTTTGCCCGAGACGGCAGGCGCTCCCCTATCCCCCACTCTCCCGCGAGAATCCGTGCACGCAGCACGTCGGCCAATGCAAGGTACGGCGCCTCTCGGGGCATAGGTGACTCTCCGGTTGCTCTGCTACGCGGCAGCTGTTGATTCCAGGCGGCGTTGGCAAACTACTGCACCAGGTGAAAGCTACTGGAGTAGAAATGCGCTCAGTCCACTCCAGCCCTTCGGCTGCCACCGCTACCTCCGTGACCGACAGTCCCGGCGGTCGCTTCGGCGCCGGGAACCACCGGTGGAACAGAGTCACCCGTGTCTCCTCGGCAAGCCGTACCGCAACATCCGCCAGCACATCCGCGTCGTACGACAGCCACACCTGGAACCGGTGGGTGTGCGGGACCTCCGGGTTCACCCGGAACCAGGGCACCCCTGCCGCCCCGAGCGCCTTCCCGACCACCTCCGCGTGCGCCACGTACTCCGGCAGCCGGGGCAGCTCCCGCTCCAGACCGAGGAGCGCGCGCTCAACACCACCGGGTACTGCTGGACTCAAGAGGACGCCCCAAGTGCGGGGGCGCTCCCACAGCCGCGTCCCGTCGAAGTGGACGCCCGCATCCCGCTCCCGCGCGGCCTCGACCACGGCGGTCAGCTCCTTCCACGTCGGCAGGACGAACCCGGGCTCGCGGGGCGGCAGTTCGAGCATCAGCGTGCCGAAGGGCTCCTCGAAGTGGCGGACCTCGTCGGCGTCGAGTAGCCGCGGTTCTGACGTCGGGTGCACCGGTGGCGCGGGAGAAGCGCAGGATGGTGTTGAGACTCATACCGAGCCGCCGGCTGCCGAGTGGCGGACCTCTTGGGCTTCGCAGCGCAAGCACAACGTCACCTGGTGCTGACCGACCGCTTCGCCGTCACTTGAACGACCGACGTCATCCGGCAGTACATCGGCTGAGGTCGACACGGGCAGGAGTTCAGCCCACCGGCTCATGCTCGGGTGAGGACGACGGCGCGCCGGTCCATCGGTGCAGGGTGGCTTCGAGGCCGGTGACGGCAGCGTTGCCGGTGGTGTCGGAGGCCCAGGCGACCACCCCGTCCGGGCGTACCAACACCCCGGTCGGCGTCGCGTGGTCGTCGGTCACGCTGCTCACCCGCCCGTCCCAGGCCGCGGCGAGGCGGGCGAACGCGCCTTCCGGAGTGCGGTCGAGCAGCAGGAACCCGCCGTCGTGACCGTGGTCGGCCAGACGGGAGCCGTCCCTCAGCCACAGGTCGGGGACGAACCGCCCGACCAGCGGATGGTCGCCGAGCAGGTCGATGCGCTGGTCGACTCCGGAGATCTTCTTGACCGCGTAGGTCGTGCCCGCCCGAGTGCTCAGCAAATCGCCGACGACCTCCCGGAGCGCGGCCGACTTGGCGTCCCCGCGCAGCACCCCGATCTGGGCCCGCGTCCAGTCCAGCACCCAGGCGCCAAGGGGACGACGTTCGGCGTCGTAGGTGTCGAGCAGCCCTTCGGGTGCCCACCCGGCGACCACGGCGCCGAGCTTCCAGCCGAGGTTCATCGCGTCGCCGACCCCGAGATTGAGCCCCTGACCGCCGAACGGCGGGTGCACGTGCGCGGCGTCGCCGGCCAGCAGCACCCGCCCCGACCGGTAGGTCGCGGCCTGGCGGGCGTTGTCGGTCCAGCGGGTCGCGGCACCGCGCAGCGCGGTCAGCGTGACGTCGGTGCCCGAGACCCGGCGCAAACTGGTCTGCAACTCCTCGAGGGTGACCGGCGCCACGGGGGTCCCCCCGCGCGAGCGAAGCCGAGCGTGGGGGAGGTCTGCGGGAGGGCCGTCGAACTCCACGGTGACCACCCGCCCGGGCTGCGGCCCGTAGCGGTACGCCCCCCGGGTCGACCACGCCCATCCGTTGGCGAGCTTCTCCGGGTCGGCGATGTCGACGACCGCCAGATGTCCGGTGAGTTCGGGGTCGGTGCCGGGGAAGTCGATGCCCGCGAGGCGGCGCACGGCGCTGTGCCCGCCGTCGCACCCGACCAGCCACCCGGTGCGCACGGCGCCGGCGGCAGTGCCGACGAGCACGCCGTCGCCGGTGTCTTCGAGCGTGGTGACCTCCACTCCGCGACGCACCGGTACGCCGAGTCGCGCGACATGGTCGGCGAGCAGCTCTTCCAGCTCACGCTGCGGCACCAACCTCGCTCCGTCGGCCGCGGTGTGCGCGGCGAGGTCGGGATCGGACCAGTCCACGAGGTCGGCGTCGAGGACCATCCCCGCGAAGTGCCCGGTGAACCGCGAGTCGGGCGCTCGCCGGCCCTCACCGGGTGTCCGGTCGTCGACCATGCGGGTGAACGATCCCACCCGCTCGAGCATCTCTCGCTGCACCTTTTCGGCGGCAGGCAGCAGGCCGCGGCGGTCGAGTGCCTCGGCCGTCGGCATGTTGATCGACTGCGCCTTCATCGCCTCGTCCGGCTCGGCCCGTCGCTCGAGTACCTGCACCGTCGCCCCGGTGAGCGCCAACTCCGCGGCGAGCACGAGGCCCACCGGCCCGGCGCCGACCACGGTCACGTCCACATCCTGGTTCACATTCATGTTCACGAACAGTGTTCTATTTACGAACGGTGTTCGTGTCAAGTTATAGTGGTCGGGTGAACCCGAGAGAGCGACGCGCGGCGCGCCACCAGCTGCCGAACCCCGAGGCCGAAGCAGCCCCCAGGCCGCGGCGGCGCAAGGCCCCGATCACCGTGGAACAGGTCATCGACACCGCGCTGGGCGTCATCGCCACAGAGGGATACGAGGCACTGACCATGCGCCGACTGGCAGGCGCGCTCGACACCGGACCCGCCTCGCTCTACGCCCACGTGGTCAACAAGGCCGACCTCGACGAGTTGCTCATCGGGCGACTGTGCGCCGAACTCGTACTACCCGAACCCGACCCCGCAGCCTGGCGGGAGCAGATCCGCGGCGTGTGCACCCAGGTACGCGACCAGTACCTGAAATACCCCGGAATCTCCCGCGCCGCGCTCGCCATGGCCCCCACCGACCTCGAGACCCTGCGCGTCAGCGAAGGAATGCTGGCGATCCTGCTCGCCGGCGGCGTCGCCCCGCAGGCCGCCGCCTGGGCCATCGACGCCCTCTTGCTGTACGTGGCCGCCTACTGCCTGGAGATCTCCATCGCGAAGCAGCGCAGGGTCCACGACGAGGCGGACTGGGTCGTCGACACCGACGAGCTCCAGCGCCGACTGGCCGCGCTGCCTGCCGAGACCTTCCCTCACACCACCCGCTACGCGGCCGAGCTCACCGCCGGCGAGAGCCACGACCGGTTCGACTTCACCCTCGCCCTGATGATCGACGGCCTCGCACGCCGCTAGCCCGACATCGCCTTCCCACCTCGGTGGGCAGATGAGCAGGACATCGGTCGGGCCCCACGGTCAGACGGCCCCCGATGCGCCCGGTCCCTGAGGCTCGGCATCAGCATCCGTTTGGAACGGACGAACACGCCCCAGCCGATGATCGACACGTTGAACAGCTCGGTGAACGCGACGACTCCGGAGTAAGGCAGGTCGGGTAGGAGCGCAGCCAGTAGAGCAGCGGGACCAGCGCGAGGTCGACGCCTCCGATCCAGGCCACGTAGCGAAAAGGCCGGTGCACAGCGAGCGTGAACACGGCGGCCATCGCCGCCCCGCCCGAGGTGTTGGACAGCAGACCGACCGGGACCATCGCGACGGCGAGGCCGACCGGTCGCCGGCGCCACAGCCAGACCGCCGCACAGTTGTGTGGCTGATTGCTTCACGCGGTGACCTTGGCAATGAGCGCGGCGAGGTTCGCGACGGTCCGCTGGATCTTCTCATCCAAGGTGAGCGACTCGGGAAGCCGCGCACCGACGCCCGCATCCTTCTTGCCCCGCACATACAGCGAGCAGGCGAGGTCGCTGCATATGTAGGCGCCCACGGAGTTGCCCTGCTGCCCGGCCTTGCCCGCCTTCGCGGCGACCATCAGCGAGACGCCGCCGGTGTGGGTGGTCATGCACATCGAGCACATGCTGCGCCGCGTCTGCCAAGAAGTGGCACTGGGGCAGCGCAACGCGAGCGCCACCGGGCGTCCGTCCCGCTCGGTGGCGAGGTAGGCCCGGTCGGGGGCCTGGGGGTCCCGCCAGCCGAGGAAGTCCAAGTCGTCCCAGGGCCGTTCGGCCAGGTCGCGGGGGACGGACAGGCGCTTCGCCTCACCCTTGGTGCAGTTCACGAACGCGGTACGGATCTCTGGCTCGGTCAGTGGCTTCATAAGCAGCAGGCTAATTTGCCTAAATCTATTAGGCAAATGCATGATGGTTATCGCTAGATCGGAGGGAGGTTATGGTTCGAGCAGGGCTGCCCCTGGAGCGCCCGACCCGGCCGGGGACCGAACTGGCCGACGAGGTCTTGGATTCCCTCGACGCTCTGCTGCGGTCGGTAACCGGACCACGCCCTGACCCGCCGGGAGCCGCGCCGCCGGAGACGGTCCGCCACGCCCGCACGCCCGCGCAGGTACTCACGCACTCACGCACCTGAACAATCCGGAAATCTTGATCAACAGGCTGGGACAATGAACACTCAACACGACTGGATCACCACACCTGTCACCGCGGACATCCTGCGCGGATTCCTCGACGTGGAACCGACCGCGCAGGGCCTGCTGCCGCATCGGCTGCCCGCTAGGGCTCGCCGGCAGTCCCTGACAACCAACTGGCCGTGGCCGAGGCCCAGCCCTCCGGCGTGCGGTTGGCCTTCCGCACCCGGGCCACCACCATCGAACTGGACACGCTGCCGACCAAGCGGGTCTACCGAGGTTTCCCGGCCCCGGCGGACGGCGTGTACGACCTGCTGGTGGACGGCCGACTCGCTGCCCAGGCCACGGTGGCCGACGGTAACGTCCGCACGATTGTCGACATGGTCACCCAGTCCACCGAACTGCGTGAAGGGCCCGCCGGTACCGCCCGGTTCACCGATCTGCCGGCGGGTGGCAAGGACATCGAGATCTGGCTTCCGCATACGGAGATCACCGAGCTGATCGCCCTGCGCACCGATGACCCGGTCGAGCCGGCGCCGGACAGCGGGCGCAGGGTGTGGCTGCACCACGGCAGTTCCATCAGCCACGGCTCGAACGCCGCCCACCCGACCGCCATCTGGCCGGCCCTGGCCGCAGCCCAGGGCGGAGTGGAGCTGGTCAACCTGGGGTTCGGCGGCAGCGCGCTGCTCGACCCGTTCACCGCCCGGGCGATGCGGGACACCCCCGCGGACCTGATCAGCCTCAAAATCGGCATCAATCTCGTCAACACCGACGCGATGCGCCTGCGCGCCCTCACCCCCGCAGTCCACGGTTTCCTCGACACCATCCGCGAGGGGCATCCGACCACGCCGCTGCTGGTCGTGTCCCCCATCCTGTGCCCGGTCCAGGAGGACACCCCCGGCCCCCTCGCACCCGACTTCGACGGCGGGACCCTGCGGTTCAAGGCCACGGGCGATCCTGCCGAACGCGCCGCCGGGCGCCTGACGCTCAACGTCATCCGCGACGAACTCGCCCGGATCGTCGAACAGCGGACGGCTGACGACCCGAACCTGCACTACCTCGACGGCCGTGACCTTTACGGCGAGAAGGACTACGCCGAATTCCCGCTGCCCGACGAGGTCCATCCTGATCCCTCGGGACACCGCCGCATCGGCGAGAATTTCGCGCGGCTCGCGTTCGGCGACGGCGGCCCCTTCGCCGCCGAGGCCGACTGATCACATCGCGGTCACGCAGACGGCGTTCGCTACCTGGCCGTAGGGACAGCCTCGGCCTGAACCTCTACCAGGTCGCCCGCGAACCGTTGTTACTCCTCGCGTTCTGGACCAGCGCCTGCCCTGCCTGTTACCGCAACGCCTGTTACCGCAACACGCCAGACCTCCGAGCAGGAGAGGACGGAGAGCAAGCTTGGACATCAACCTCAGCGCCGTGATCCTCGGGCCGCCGAGCTGGAGTCCGAGATGCGTTCTGGCACCGGCTGCTGGGCGGCTCGATCGCGAAGACCGGACATCGCCCGCCTCTCGGCGTTCGTACGGCATCACATCACCATGCACGGCCGGTACTCCCTCCAGCTCCCCGACCTGCCCGGCGGCCTGCGGCCCCTGCGCGACCAGGACGCCCCCGACGACGAATGACGTGGCGCCCTGGCCCCGCACCGCCGGGCGGGAGCAACCTGGGACACATGGCCAGGACCACGGCAGGGCCTGAGCAGTCACCGAATCGGCACGCTGCTTGTCAGCACTGCAAAGAGTGGCAGAGATGATGGCACCGGCCATCCGCCATCCGCCATCCGCCATCCGCCATCCGCCGGCACTCAACCCGCCAGCTCTCCAAGGAGTGCCCAGGTACGGCGCCGGTCGGAGTCTCCGGCGATTTCCGTGCCCGAGAACACCACCTCCGTCGCCCCGGCGTCCCGGTAGCGCCGCACCTCGGCGGCAACCCTCCTCTCGTCACCGATCACGGACACATCGGCAGCCCGTTGACCGCCGGAGAGTTCGATGACCCGTGCATAGGACGGGATCTGCTCGTAGAACGCGAGCTGTTCGACGGCCTTTTCGCGTACGGAGTCGGCATCGTCAGTGACCACACCGTGCACCATCGCGACGATCCTGGGCGCGGGGCGGCCTGCGGCCTCTGCCGCTGCGGTGACGGCCGGGACGATGTGTTCGTCCAGGGCACGCGGGCCGGCCAGATAGGGCAGGATCCCGTCCGCCAGCTCACCACTGGCACGCAGCGCCTGCGGGCCCATCGCGGCGACGAGCAGCGGCACGCCGCCCTCGGCGCCCGGCACACGCGCGGAGATCGGCGTAGCCGCGGTGAGCAGCTCGCCGTGGAAGTCGGCGGCGCCGGTCTCGGTCAACTGCCGTAGTGCGGTGAGGAATTCACGCAGGCGCGCGATGGGCCGTTCGAAGGGAATGCCGAAACCCGCCTCAGTCAGAAGCTTGGTGCCGAGCGCCAGTCCGAGATGGTAGCGGCCGTGCGTGGCCGCCTGGGCGGTCTGGGCCTGGCTGGAGACGAGCAGCGGGTGGCGGCCGAACACAGGGATCGCGGACGTACCCACGTGCAGACCGGGCACTTCCCGCCCCACGACCGCCGCGAGCTGAGGTGAGTCGGCGCCGAAGGTCTGCCCGAACCAGGCGGACCGCAGCCCCGCCGCTGCGGCCTCGTGAGCAAGCCGCACTGTGGCGTCGATCTGGTTGTCGGCGTCGGTCGCGTTGAGCGCTACTCCTATAGCCATGTCAGCGCAAACCAGCGGCGGCCAGCCGCGCATTCCGGTTCTTGTGTGACGGCTCCTTGTCAGTTGTGTGTACGCGGCCGGTCAGTTGTACGTACGCGGCCGCCATGCGCGTCCGGCCCACCGACCCGCTGATCTTGGTGACAGGAAGCCTGCCCTCGTGGCAACTGCCGTGCTTCACCACAAGAAGCCACAACGGCACCCGGCCCACCGCCCCTGAGCAGGGTGCTTGATACTCAACAGGCCCGACTCACCGCGCCGCGGCGCCGCCAGGGGCGAAGCCAAGCCTCGTGCGGCCCCCGCGCGAGATCCAAGGACGACTACGGTGGCCGGCCCGCACAGCACAACCCGCACCCCCGGCCACCAGCACCCTCCCGACCACCCGACCTAAGGAACGCACATGACCCAGATGCCCGGCACGGCCAGATGCGCTCGCGCCATCCTCGTCGTCGTGGGCACAGTGAACGCCGCCACCGTCGCATGGCTGACGGCAGCCGCCGCCACGCTCGAGACCGGCGCCCTGGGCGAGCTGGTCCTGGGCATCCTGCTCCTCGCCGCAATCGTGTCTGCGGCACTCGCCATCGCCTCGTTCACCATCGCGGCGAAATTCACCCACGGCAGCAGCAAGACCCGCACCGGCGCGGCCGCCGTCGGCTGGATCACCATCCTCGCCGGCACCATCGCCCTTCTGACCGACCACCCCATGGGGGCCGCCGGCGCCGCAGCGGGCACACTCCTCACAGCCCTCTCCACCAGAACCGGCACCAGAGACTGGTTCGACCGCCCACGCCTCCCCCGACCACCCCGCAACGCAAACCACTGAACCGCCGGTTATCCCGGCATGTCGGTCCCGGTCGTGACCGATCCGCGGACCATGACCGCCGGTCGTGAACCTCGTCGACCCTCACGGTGACACGTTCGGTGCCGGCCACGTCCAGGACGCCGGGTACAGGCACCCGTGACATCCAGGCCAGCGACGGTGGTCGTCGCTAGCTGAGGCGGGACCGGCGGGGCGAAGCCGATCGCTTCGTCGTACTTCTGGCGGGTCGTCATCACGCAGTGGTGGAGCTGGCCGAGCAGACGGTTGAGCAGGTGGCGGACGACCACCCGGCTTTGCAGACGAGGGTGTCAGCAGACGACGGTGAGCGAGAACGGCCGGTCGCTGTCCACGGCGGCGCTGCCGCCGGCGGACGGCGTCGCGGTGCGGATGTAGAGCGTGTTGGGCCCCCCTTGCCGACCAGGATGGACGAGCTGCCCGGGCCGGGGTCGGTGCCGTTGTTGGTATTGATCGTGCCCAGAAGGGCGCAGTCGGCGAGGTTGCCGTAGATGTCCAGGGCGTAGCGGCCGGTGCCGAGCTTCCGGATCGCCGAGATGCCCGACCCGCCCAGGAGCACACCGTCCGCGCGGACCTTGGCCCAGGCGGTCGGGGCCGCCGCGGCGTGAGACACCTCCCGCGTCTCGGCGGACGCGGACGACACCGCGACCGCGGCCCCGATCGTGAGGGCCATCACCGCGGCCCCGAGGACCAGCTTCCTTGATCCGTTCGTGGTTCTCTCCCTGCCGAAGAATGAATCGGAGCAGGTGGCCCTCCCCGGGTAAGGGCTCACCGGGGAGGACTCTCCTCCCTCCCCGACCGGCAGCAGAAGGCCTCGCGGCGAGAGTCACCCCAAATGATCGAGCTGCCCTATGCGCACATTCACTCGAAAGAGCATTGTCGTCTCCCATCTGTCAGCGAAAGGCATGATGAGGCGAGACGAAGCCCCCACCAGCCGGAACCGACCGCCCAGCCTAGGACCCCGCCGGGCCGGGCTCCTACTGCTGTTGCTGATCCTGCTGCTGGTCTTGTTGCTGCTGGTCCTGCTGTTGCTGATCCTGCTGTTGCTGATCCTGCTGTTGCTGATCCTGCTGCTGGTCCTGCTGCTGGTCCTGCTGCTGGTCCTGCTGCTGCCCTGTTCCGGCAGGCGCGGACCCGTCATTCTGCGGCGCCACACTCTCAGGCGCAGAAGTCTCGGGCTCGACCTGCGAGGAAGGCTCCGCGGGAGTCGGCGCCTGGGGCATTGAGGACTCGCCGGCCGAGGGCGGTGGCGCCGGCTCCGACGACCCCTCCGAAGCCGACTCGGGAGAAGACGGCTCGCCCGAGTCCGGTGGAGGGGTGCCCTCCGACGGCGTCGACTCCCTGCCCGACTCAGACGACCCCGACTCCGACTCCTTATCCGACTCCTTATCCGGCTTCGACTCCTTATCCGGCTTCGACGAGGACGGCTTACCCGGTTCCGACGGCTTCGACGACTTCGACTCCTTGTCCGGCTTCGACGACTTGTCCGGCTTCGACGACTCCGACTCCGGGGACTTCGACTCCTTGTCCGACTTCGACGACTCCGACTCCGACTTCCCGCCCGACTCCGACGGGTTCGACGACTTCGACTCCTTGTCCGGCTTCGACGACTTGTCCGGCTTCGACGACTCCGACTCCGGCGGCTTCGACTCCTTGCCCGGCTCGGACGACTGCGACTCCCTGCCCGACTCCGGCGGCCGCTGCACCGGCGGCGCCGTCTTCTTGTCGTGCGTGCCCCGCTCGTCGCCCTGCTCCCGGGTGAACCAGTCCCCCTTCTCAGGGCCCGCCACCACAAACTTCTTCACCGCATGGGGCGCAGGCGCGACAACGACAGCACCCGAGGGCCGGTATCCGGGCCACGCATGACCCACCCGCTTGGGCGTGCCCTTCTGCTCGGCCGGCGGCGTCAGCGGGTTCCCGCACGCACAGCGCACCCGCGGCACACCACGGTCATCGACCAGGACCGCAGTGCCCGCCTGCAGCACAGCTTGATAGCTGGTGGCAGAGCCATTGCGGTAACCATGATTGGTCACCCGGGTATCCACTCTGAGATGCACCGGAGTCAGGGCCCGCAGATAGTCGGGAACATCAGAAGGCCCTATGTTCAACGCCGCGGCAAACGCCCTGTTCTTCGACGGCTCCGCCTTCAGCGCAGTGATCTGCTTCCCCACATCACAACTGGCGACATTACGTGTCCCGCCGTACAGACCCGGAGCATCACCATCCACACTCCGCGACACATCACTCTCCGCCGAACCAGGCAGCACAGGCATCACCGGCGGCGAAGCATCCTCCCGCACCGTCGACTCCGTAAACGGATCCACCCCCCTGCTCCCCGCAGACTGCAGGAAGACCTCACCCCGCTGTTGATCCGGGGTACCACCGGATCGTGTGAACACAACAACCAGCGCCACCACAGCCACCACCGCAGTGACGATCACCGCCACCCGCGGCACCGACTCCCACCACCTGTCCCGCCCCTCCCCACCACCACCCGCACCGCCCGACGGCCCACCACCCCCGCCACCACCCGACGCCCCACCACCACCCGGAGGCAGAGGCCCGTACTCCGGCTGAGAAGGAGACGCCAACGGACCCGACGGAGGACCCGACGGCCTCCCAGAAACACCCGACGCACCCGAGGAATGACCAGACCCACCATCAGACGGACCCGAAGAACCACCAGACGACGACGGACCCGAAGAACGGCCAGACGCGCCCGAAGAACGATCAGACGACGACGGTTCCACACTCACGAGCTCTACATCCCGCATCAGGACCTGCAGCGCACAGGCCAACCACACACAGCCACCGGGAAACCCGCCACCACACCCGCCGACCAACCGACAACCCCACCCACACGGGAAACCCGACCGACAGGCAAACCAGCAGCACAAGCCGAGACACAGCCACCCACCACCAGCCCCACACCATCACACTCACACCACCAACCCCCCCCCACACCACCATTGTGCGCAACCACCCCGCACACCCCGCAAGCCAGAAAACAACCCGCCTCAAAGAGCGAGCGGTGAAACCCCGCCACAACCAGCCCGGGACCTCCGACGAAATGGCTTACTCCTGAGATGGCAAGTGCGTAGCCAGGGCAGCTGATAGGGCACCGTCGTGCGGACAGGGGACCCCGGAGGGTAGGGCACCGATCACGCCGGGTCTCCGAAGGGAAAGATGCCGAACACATCCGGCCGGGAAACGACGCTCATGCCTGCTGCCGCCCCGGACCTGGCAGCCCGACGATCAATCCGATGAACCCGCTCAATGAGCCGCTCGGGCCAGGCTCGCTCTACTCAAAGCACCGGCTCGTCAAAGGACCGGCTCGCCGATGCCGAGCATGTTCCCCTCACTGTCACAAAACCAGGCACCGCGTTCACCCCGCGCGCCCTTGCTCGGATAGTTCCCTTCGATCTCCGCGACTTGGCCCCTCGTTCGAAACCCGGGCACGTCGACCTCCTCGAATACCACACCGCGCCGTCTGAGTTCCGTCATGACTGCCTCGATGTCGTCGACTTCCCACGCCATCTGAGTGAAGGTGCCGGGCGAGGAGCCCGTCGACTGGAACACCACGAAGTCCGCGCCTGAGCACCGATACAGCAGCCCACCAGGCCGTTCGTCGACCGGCTCCAGACCAAGCTGCTCACGGTAGAAGCGCCGCGCCCGCTCCAAGTCCTGGGCCGGCAGCCTGGTCGCTACGCGTGCCCCGGCCAGAAGGCTCCTGTCATCTGCGTTCATGGCCCCACTGTGCCGGGAGCAGCAGCCGCGCAGGCAATGGCAACAGCCACATGCCGCCATCCGGGCATGGCGGCCTCACCCGACCGGACGGGACCTCACCGGCGCGGACGGCCAAAGACCGGCCGGGCCCACAAAGGCGGCTCCGGGGGCGGCCCGGAGTGCTGCCCGGCAGCAAGAACCTCGGCATCCACCTGGGTCTGTGGATGCGATCCCTGAACGGCACCGCTCGCAGCGACACGCAAAGCCGCCACAAACTCCAGACACGAGCCGTAACGGTCCTCGGGAACCTTCGCCAGCGCCTTCGCCAGAACGGCGTCCATCGCCGGCGGAGTCCCCGGCCGCTTCTCGCTCAGAGCAGGCGGGGAGTCGTACTGATGCGCCCACAGCAACGCTATATCTTCATCCCGCTGGAAAGGCGGCCCACCCGCAAGGGTTTCGTAGACGACGCAGGCAAGACTGTACAGATCGCATCTGCCGTCCACCGGACGTCCCGAAATCTGCTCCGGCGCCACATAATCAAGCGTGCCGACAAATTCACCCACCGTCGTGAACCCGGTCAGCGACAGCGACTTCTTCGTCAAGCCGAAATCCGTGAGATAAACATGCTCAGGATGATCACTGTCCGTTCCCTGAGCAACCAGAATATTGCCGGGCTTGACATCCCGGTGCACCAAATCATGTTCATGAGCCGCATCAAGAGCCGACGCCACCTGAGCAGCGATACGCAACGCAGTCACCACCGGCAACGGACCATCCCGGTCAAGCAGAGCACGCAGATCCAGCCCCGATACATATCGCATCGCGATATACAGAACACCATCCATCTCACCGGCCTCAAAAATCGGCACGATATGAGGATGATCAATCGCAGCAGCCACCCGTGACTCATGCGTGAAACGCCGCCGGAAAATGTCATTACGCGCCATCTCCGGAGCCAGCAGCTTCAACGCGACCATACGATCCAGACGCAAGTCCCGGGCACAATACACAACGGCCATGCCTCCACGGCCGATCTCACGCTCCACCCGGTAACTGGCAATCTGCGTCCCCACCAGACCTGCAGCCCGGCCCGCATACACACCCAGCCCATCCGACGCCGTACCCATCACACGTCACCGTCACCCAACCCCGCCGCGGCCACCCGGGCCCTCGCCCCACCACCGGAACCCGCCTCGAAGGCACATCCCGGCACATCCAAACCGACAAACCGCCCACCCATACTCAAATACTATCCAGCCACCCTCGCAGCCGCCCCACCAAGATCCCCCCCTGCCCCCACCACCCACTCCGGGCCGTGGCTAGGCCGAGCCGTCTTCACGCCAGGCTTCCGGGCCGGCTGCCCCTTCGCCCGAGAGGGCCGCGTCCGTAGCAGCCGACGCCACGCCAGGCTCCTCGATGACCTCCGGCAGCGCCTGTTCGGCCCAGATCACCTTGCCCTGGGGGGTGTACCGGGTGCCCCAGCGCTCGGACATCTGCGACACCAGAAACAGGCCCCGACCTCCCTCGTCCATCGTCGCGGCGTACCGCAGATGCGGCGATGTGCTGCTGCCGTCGGCAACCTCGCAGGTCAGCGTACGGTCACGGATCAGCCGCACATGGATCGGCTCGGAACCGTAGCGGATGGCGTTGGTGATGAGCTCGCTCAGGACGAGCTCCATGCTGAAGCCGAGCTCGGACAGGCCCCACTCGTCGAGCTTTTGGGACATGGCGTCGCGCATCCCCGCGACGGCGGCCGGGTCGAGCGGCACATCCCAGTCGGCGATCCGGTCGGCCGGCAGGCCCCGGGTGCGGGCGATGACGAGGGCGACGTCATCCTTGGGGCGCCCGGGCAGCAGCTCGTCCAGCACAGCCTGGCAGCTCTCCTCGGGCGGCCGGTCAGGGTGACCCGCCAGCGCATCGCGCAGCAGTTCCATTCCCACGTCCAGGTCGCGCTTGCGGTCCTCGATGAGGCCGTCGGTGTAGAGGACCAGCTCGGCGCCCTCCGGGAGGTCCAGCTCGGCGGTCAGGAACGGCATGCCACCGAGGCCGAGGGGAGGCCCGGTCGGCAGGTCCACGAAGGTGACGGTGCCGTCGGGGTGGACGAGCGCGGGCGGCAGGTGCCCCGCACTCGCCATGACGCAGCGGCGCGTCACGGGGTCGTAGATCGTATACAGGCAGGTGGCGCCCACGACACCCGCGGCACTCTCCGTACCCGCCTCGTCCTGGTCGATGCGGCCGACCAGGTCGTCCACATGGCTCAGCAGCTCGTCAGGGGGAAGATCGAGTGTGGAGAAGTTGTGCACCGCGGTCCTCAGCCGCCCCATCGTGGCGGCTGCGTGGAGGCCGTGGCCGACCACATCGCCGACGGCCAGCGCCACCCGACTCCCCGGCAGGGGAATCACATCGAACCAGTCTCCGCTCACGCCCGACTGGGCGGGGAGGTAGCGGTAGCCGACGTCGAGGGCGCTCACCTCGGGCAGGGCCCTGGGCAGCAAGCTGCGCTGAAGGGTGACCGCCAGGGCGTGTTCACGGGTATAGCGGCGAGCGTTGTCGATGCTGACCGCGGCGCGGGCCACCAGCTCCTCCGCCAGCGACATCTCCTCCTCGACGAAGGGCTCGTGCTGCTTGGAGCGCCAGAAGTTGGCCATGCCCAGCACGACGCCGCGGGCCTGGATCGGGGCGGCGATGAGGGAATGGATGCCGTAGTCGATGATCGCCTTGGTGCGCTCCGGGTCCTGCGCGTGCCAGCCCGTGGCGGTCGACAGGTCGGTCACCAACTCGGAGTAGCCACTGCCGTAGCCGCGCGCCTGGGGCGTGGAAGGCAGAAAGTCGATCAGCTGACCCAGTTCGTAGAGCGGATGGTCGTCCCGGATACCGCACACGGCCGTGCGGCGGAGGTCCGTTGCCGTGGGGGCCGGCTCCTCGCCGTGCAGCACGGCGTCGGCCAGGTCCACGGTGACGAAGTCGGCGAAGCGAGGAACGGCGACCTGTGCCAGCTCGTCGGCGGTGCGCAGCACGTCCAGGGTGGTGCCGATGCCGAGTCCGGCGTCGTACAGCAGCTTGAGCCGCTCCCCTGCGATCTCCGCCCTTCCGGTCACCGCCTGCAACTCGGTGGAGTCGCGCAGTGTCACCACCGTCCCCTTGGGGCCTCCGTCGCGATCCGTGGGCCGCTGGTTGACGGCCAGCAGCCGTTCTCCGACAAAGTGCACCTCGTCGGTGGCTTCGCGGCCCGAGACGAGCAGCGCCAATGTGTCGGGGTCGAGGCTCGACAGCTCCGACACGAGCCGTCCCTCGACGTCCGGGGGCAGCTCCAGCAGCCGTCTGGCCTCGTCGTTCGCCAGCACCAGCCGCCCGTCGCCGGCGACGATGACCACCCCTTCGCGCACGGAGTGCAGCACCGCGTCGTGGTGCTCGTACATGCGGGCCATCTCGTCCGGGGCCAGGCTGTGAGTCTGCCGTCGCAGCCGCCTGCCCATCAGCGCTGTCCCGCCGGTGGCCACCGCGAGCGCCCCGGCTCCGGCACCCAGGATGATCGGTAGTTGCCGGGCCACCTGATTGGTCACGCTCTTGACCTTCAGCCCGGCGGAGACGAGGCCCACCACCTTGCCGTTGGTGTTCTCGACAGGGACGGTGGCCTGTACCTCGCGGCCGAGCGGGCCGTTGACGCTTTCCGTGTAGACCTTCCCCTCCAGCGACGGCCCGATGTTGCCCACGAACCGCTTTCCGATTCGGCTCGGCACGGGGTGCGTGTAGCGGATGCCCTTGGTGTCCATGACCACGATGAAGTCGACGCCGGCGGCCTTGCGCCCCGCCTCCGTGAGCGGCTGGAGAATCTTGGTCGGGTCGGGGCTCTGCAACGCCGCCAGGACACCGGGAGAGTGCGCGAAGGTCTGCGCTACGGCTACGGAGCGGCGCTTGGCCTCGGCATCTGTGTCCCGCTTCGACTGCAGGGCGACGGCCAACACGCCGCAGGCCACGAGCAGCACTACCAGAGCCACCTGGAGGACCAACACCTGCCCGGCTACGCTGCGCGGGCTCCTGCTGACCAGTGACCGTGACGAAAGACGTCGAAAACGGGCGAAACGGCTCGCCATGCGACCTTTCTAGCACTGGTGATCCCGAGTGGCCAGGGCCCGCCCGAGGAGTGACACTCACCTGGCTGCTCTCCTGCCCCGTTAAGCCACACCAGACTCGATGGCCCGCACGGCCACAGCGACACCGACTGCACCGGCGGCCACAGCAAGTCGGAGCAGGTCGGGAGCCGCCGCGGGGCGCGGCGTGTGCCCACGTTGCCGCGCTCAGATCACCCCGCCCAGCGCGGCTGTCGCGAGGCGCTGCGCAAGCGTGGCGCCGACGCAAGTGAAGCCGTCAACTACTCAGGCATTTACTGAAGGGATGTCCGCCGGTCCCGACTCATGAATCTCCCCGGACCGTCCTCGGCACAGGAACAGCAGAGATCGCCGAGTCTGCCCCGCCGCACCCGTCAGTCGGGGCCGGCTTCTGCGGGCGTGTGCGCGGTGGGGCGGTGCGGCCTCCGCAATGTCCGCCGGAGCGTTTCGAAGGCGGTGGGGCGTGGCCGGTCCGGCAGAAAGTCACGGATGCGAAGGGCGCATTCCGCCGGGGTGTGGAGGCTGCTGTCGATGTCGAGGTCATGCAGCTCGTGGGAGTGCACCGCGCCGTACTGCATCGCGGCCAGTCCCGGCTGCCGGTCACCGCGCTCGCTCTCGCGGCGCTCCAGCTCGGGCAGCGGACAGCGGACCCCGACCAGGACTGTGTCTTCGGGTACGAGCAAGTCGAGGAGGTCCAGCAGTCTCCAGCGTCGGCTGAGCGGATAGTCGACGACGAGGTTGTTGCCGCCCGCGGCCATACCGGCGACCGCGCGGTGAAACCCCTTGGCGGTGCGGTCGATCTCAGGCTGGAGTTCCTCATCGGATATGTCGCGTTTGCAGCGCATGGCGTGGAACGCGTCCACTGGCATGTGGAACCACGTCCCGTCCAGGATGTCGAGGAGTGCGCGGGCCATGCTGGTCTTGCCGGAGCTGGACGTGCCGTTGAGCAAGATGACCATGCCTGCGGCTGTGGTGTCGGGGATCCTCGCGTGGACCAGGTCCGCGGTGCCCGGAACCGCCTCGATCGCCATGGTGCCTTCCTTCCGCCTGTCCCCCAGCGCAAGGCTTGAGCCGGGTGTGCCACCGTCCCGATCATCGCAGGCGCCCTGTCCGTCGCGTTCCATGTCACGGCTACGGCGACGGGCGCGGGCATCGGGCATCGGGCAGGCCAGCTGGTCGGCCCGCAGAGGATGTGCCCCCGTTCGCGTTCGAACGCGGCACCAGGGTGCTGCCGACGCACGCCTCCCGCCTGTGGCCCGTCGCCGTCCATGTGGCCCATCGCCCCAGGCCACCCGACTCGCGTGGATCGGTCGGACCGTCGGGCGTACCAGCGCAATGCCCCGGGCTCCGGCGAGGGGTGCCCGGGGCTGGTGCTGTTGCTGGTGCGGGAGGGCACCGGCGGTCCCGGCCAGGTACTCCTCGTTATCCGAACTGGCCGGGCTGGTAGTCGCCGGCGGGCTGCTGGACGATGACGTTCACGCGGTTGTAGGCGTTGATGAGGGCGATGAGGGACACCAGGGCGGCGAGCTGGTCCTCGTCGTAGTGCTTGGCGGCATTCGCCCAAGCCTCGTCCGTGACACCGCCGGCCGCGTCGGCGATGCGGGTGCCCTGCTCCGTCAGCTCCAGGGCAGCGCGCTCGGCGTCGGTGAACACCGTGGCCTCCCGCCAGGCCGCGATCAGGTTGAGGCGCGTCGAGGTCTCCCCGGCGTGCGTGGCGTCTTTGGTGTGCATGTCGGTGCAGAAACCGCAGCCATTGATCTGACTGGCGCGGATCTTCACCAGTTCCTGCGTCGCGGCCGGCAGCGTCGAGTCCGAGACCGCCTTGCCTGCCGAGTTGATGTACCTCAGGAACTTGGCTCCGACCGGGTTGCCGAAGAGGTTCAAGCGAGCGTCCATGATGAACTCCTATGCCTTGCTGGTGGTTACACCTCCCTGACGGAACAGCTCGGCAAGATGTGACAGGAACGCAGGAACGAACGAATGTGACGTGCGTCTCCCCTCCCGCACAGCGGCAACGGCAGCGGCGGCGGCGACAGCTCCCGTGGTGCACCGTTCACGTTGCGGTGCAGAAGGCGCGCGGGGGACGTGGGGCGGCGTACCGGACGCCGCCGTGGAACCCGTCGCCCGCCCCGGCGCGGGGCCGGGGCGGGCGACGGGTTCCCGGATGTCAGAGCGATGTCATGACGTGCTTGATCCGGGTGTAGTCCTCGAAGCCGTACGCGGAGAGGTCCTTGCCGTAGCCGGACTTCTTGAACCCGCCGTGCGGCATCTCGGCGACGAGTGCCATGTGGGTGTTGATCCATACGCAGCCGAAGTCGAGGTTCTTCGACATCCGCATCGCCCGTGCGTGGTCCTTGGTCCACACCGAGGAGGCCAGTGCGTAGTCGACGCCGTTGGCGTACTGCACGGCCTGGGCCTCGTCCGTGAACGACTGGACGGTCATGACCGGGCCGAAGACCTCGTTCTGGACGATCTCGTCGTCCTGCCGCAGGCCGGAGACCACGGTCGGGGCGTAGAAGTAGCCCTTCTCGCCGACCCGGTGGCCGCCCGCCTCGATCGTCGCGTGCTCGGGTAGGCGCTCGATGAAGCCGCTGACCTGGGCGAGCTGGCCCGCGTTGTTGAGCGGTCCGTACAGCACGTCCTCGTCGTCCGGCTGCCCGGTCTTCGTGTCGGCCGCGGCCTTGGCGAGGGCGGCGACGAACTCGTCGTGGACCGACTCGTGGACCAGGACGCGGGTCGCCGCCGTGCAGTCCTGACCGGCGTTGAAGAAGCCGCCGACCACGAGGTCCTCGACCGCCTTCGCCAGGTCGGCGTCCTCGAAGACCACCGCCGGGGCCTTGCCGCCGAGCTCCAGGTGGACCCGCTTGACGTCCTTGGCCGCGCTCTGGGCGACCTGGATGCCGGCGCGTACCGAACCGGTGATGGAGGCCATCGCCGGGGTCGGGTGCTCCACCATCAGGCGGCCGGTCTCACGGTCGCCGCAGACCACGTTGAAGATTCCGCGGGGCAGGCCCAGCTCCTCCAGGACACCGCCGATGATCTCGGCGATCAGCACGGTGGAGGCCGGGGTGGTGTCCGAGGGCTTGAGGACCACCGCGTTGCCCGCCGCGAGCGCCGGGGCGAACTTCCACACCGCCATCAGCAGGGGGTAGTTCCACGGCGCGACCTGTGCGCACACCCCGACCGGTTCGCGGCGGATGATCGAGGTCATGCCCTCCATGTACTCGCCGGCCGATCGGCCTTCGAGCATCCGCGCCGCGCCCGCGAAGAAGCGGACCTGGTCGATGGCGGGGGCGAGTTCCTCGCTGCGGGTGAGGTGGAGCGGCTTGCCGGTGTCGCGGCTCTCCGCGGCGACCAGCTCGTCGGCCCGTGCCTCCATGGCGTCGGCGATCTTCAGCAGCGTGCGCTGCCGCACGGAGGGCGTGGCGTCGCGCCAGACGGGGAACGCCGCGGCGGCGGCCGCCATCGCCGCGTCGACGTCCGCCGCCCCGGAGAGCGGGGAGGTCGCGTAGACGTCACCGGTGGTGGGGTCCACCACATCGAGCGTGCGGCCGTCCGAGGCGTCCGCGAATGCACCGTCGATGTAGTTGCGGAACGTGCTGCTCATGGAACGTCTCTCCTGGTCAGGCGGCGGTACGGGCGGACAGGTGCTCGTGGACTGCGGTCCAGCGGCCGTCGTCGGCGCGGGCGAAGACGATGGTCTCCCGCTCGTGGACCGTCTCCTCGCCGGCGTCGGTGGCGACCCGGGTCTCCACGTCGTGGCTGAAGACGGCCGTGTCGCCGAAGTGCTGGATCAGCTGTGCGGACGAGGTGCAGCCGAGGATGCGGAAGCCGTCCTGCTCCACCCACTGCTGCCAGAGCGCGCGGTACTCGGCCGTGGAGCCGAGGCGCTCCGGGGTGGTGTGGAAGACGAAGGTCGCGTCCGGGGCGAAGGCGCCGAAGTAGTCGTCGAGGCGGCCCTCGGCGAAGGCGGCGACGAGCGCGTCCGCGGCGTCCTGGATTTCCCGGACGGTGGTGGTGCTCATGCACAGCTCCTGGTCACGGGCGTTCGACGGGCGGGGCCGGAACGCCCGGCGTTCGGTTGCGGGGGTGTCGGCGAGGGCTCAGTGGGCCGCGGCGGGCTCGGTGACGGGCTCCTCGGTGCCACCGGTGATCGGCGGCACCGCGGCGTCCGACGCCCGGACGAAGCGGGGGCCGGCCGGTCCGTACACGGCGCGCGGCTCGGGGAACAGGGCGAGCAGGGCGAGGTAGAGCACGGTCGCGAGGGCGAGGCCGACCGGCAGCGAGATGTCCGCGCCGTTCGCGAGGTTGCCGAGCGGGCCGACGAACTGGCCGGGCAGGTTGGTGAAGAGGAGCGCCACGACGGCGGAGACGAGCCAGGTGGACATGCCGCGCCAGTTCCAGCCGTGCGTGAACCAGTAGCGGCCGCCGCGCTGGCGGCGGTTGAAGACCTGCAGCGCCTCCGCGTCGTACCAGCCGCGCCGGGTGACATAGCCGAGCGCCATGACGATCATCCACGGTGCGGTGCAGGTGATGATCAGCGTGGCGAAGGTGGAGATGGACTGCGCGAGGTTCAGCGCGAAGCGGCCGACGAAGATGAACGCGATGGACAGGGCGCCGATGAAGAAGGTGGCCTGGACGCGGCTGAAGCGCGTGAAGACGCTGGAGAAGTCGAGACCCGTGCCGTACAGGGCCGTCGTGCCGGTGGAGAGGCCGCCGATCAGGGCGATCAGACAGAGCGGCAGGAAGTACCAGCCGGGCGAGATCGCGAGGAGTCCGCCCACGTAGTTGGGGGCGGCCGGGTCGACGTACTTCGCGGCCTTCGACGCGATGATCGACGCGGTGGCCAGGCCGAAGAGGAACGGCAGCAGGGTGGCGATCTGGGCGAGGAACGCGGCTCCCATCACCCGGCGGCGCGGGGACCCGGCCGGAATGTAGCGGGACCAGTCACCGAGGAACGCGCCGAAGGAGACCGGGTTGGAGAGCACGATCAGCGCGGCGCCGATGAACGACGGCCAGAACAGCGGGTCGGCGGTGGAGGCGAAGGCTCCCGCGTAACCGGGGTCGAAGTCGCCCGCGAAGGCGAAGGCACCGAGCACGAAGAGGGCCGACGCCGCCAGCACCGCGATCTTGTTGACCAGCAGCATGAACCGGAAACCGTAGATGCAGACGGCCAGTACGAGCCCGGCGAAGATCGCGTACGCGATGCCGTAGGTGACGTCCGACTCGGGGACGTCGACGAGCCGGTGTGCGCCGCCGACGAGCGCGTCGCCCGAGGACCACACCGAGATCGAGAAGAACGCGATGGCGGTGAGCAGGGAGAGGAACGAGCCGACGACCCGGCCGTGCACGCCCAGGTGCGCGGAGGAGGAGACGGCGTTGTTCGTACCGTTGGCGGGGCCGAACAGGGCCATCGGGGCCAGCAGCAGCGCACCCGCGACGAGGCCGAGGACGGTCGCCGCGAGTCCCTGCCAGAAGGAGAGGCCGAAGAGGATCGGGAAGGCGCCCAGCACACAGGTCGCGAAGGTGTTGGCGCCGCCGAAGGCGAGGCGGAACAGATCGATCGGGCGGGCCGTGCGGTCCTCGTCCGGGATCCGCTCGACACCATAGGTCTCGATTTCGGTGATCGAGGTCGTCACGGGCGCTCCACCTTCCGTTCATGCATGGGCACGGTTCCACAGTGTGTGGCCCTCGCATGTCCAGCGACAATTGTGCCAATCACAGAGCCGTACGCTGTCTTATGTGGCCAGAAACAAACTCACTGTCGAAGATCTGCTCTCCTTCCCGGCACTCCAGCTCTCCGTGAAGGCCGGCAGCGACGGTCTGGGCCGGTCCGTGTCCTGGGCGCACGCCAGCGAGCTCGCCGATCCGACGCCCTGGCTCCTGGGCGCCGAGGTGATCATGACGACAGGTCTGGCGGTCCCCCGTACCGCGGCCGGACAGCGCGCCTATCTGGAGCGGCTGGACGACGCCGGCGTATCCGCTCTCGCGCTCTCCGCGCAGCTGCACATGCCCCCGCTCCACGACGCGTTCTTCCGGGCGGCGGAGGAGCGGGGCTTCCCGGTCCTCGAAGTGCCGCTCGCCGTCCCGTTCATCGCTGTCGCCCAGGAGGTCGCGGCCTCGGTCCAGGAGGACGCCCGGCACCGGCTGGGCGCGCAGCTCCAGGTCTTCGGCTCGCTGCGCTGGCTGGTCGCCGAGAACCTCGACACGCCCGCACTTCTGCGCCGCCTCGAAGCCCTGTCGGGTTACGACGTCTACCTCTGCACACCGCAGGGACGCCCGCTCCTGCCCGGCGTTCCCACACCGGATCCCGGTGTCCTGCCCGCTTCCGTCGACGCTCCGCCGACCGTCCCCGGCGGATTCGTCCTCCCGGTGCCCGCGCCCGGCGGCCCCGCGGGCTTTCTCGTCGCGTACGAGCGTCAGGGCGCCCAGCCCGCGGGGCTCGCCGTCGTCCAGCACATCGCCACCGTGGCGGCGCTGCGGCTGGCGATGGTGCGCAACGAGCGCGAGACGCTGCGCCGCGAGGGCGCGGAGACGCTGGCCGAGCTGTTGCAGGAGGTGCTCGACCCGGAGACGGCGCGCCGCCGGCTCGCCCGGCACGCGATCGAGGGCGACACCGTGCTCCTCGTGGTGCGCCACACCACCGACGAGGCGCTGCTGCGCTGTCTGGAGGACCATCCCCATCTGCTGCTCACCTGGGGCGAGGACCGCTACGTCCTGGGGGCGCCGGAGCTGGCGGTGGCCGTCGGTGAGCTGCCGGTCGTGGCAGCCGGGATGAGCCGCCCCTTCCTGCCGGGCGCCGCACTGAAGGTCGCCCAGCGCGAGGCACTCTGGGCGGTCTCCAAGGCCGTGGAGTCGGGCCGTCCCGTCGTCCGGTACGGCGACGACTCGACGGGCCGGTGGCTGCCCGACGACCCCGCTGTCCTGACCGCACTGGTCGAGCATGTGCTCGGCGAGGTCCTGCGCTACGACGAGACCCACGACTCGCAGTTGCTGGTCTCCGCCCGCACCTGGATGGAGCGCGACCGCCGTACCGAGACGGCCGCGGCGGCGCTCCACATCCACCCGAACACCCTCGCCTACCGGCTGCGCCGCTTCGGCACGCTCGCCCACCGTGACCTGACGTCGACGGGGGCCCTGGCCGAGGTCTGGCTGGCGATCCAGGCAGCGGGGGCGCTGGGCCTCACCGACTAGGACGGCGCCCTACCCCTACATGGGGATATGCGGAAAATGGATCACTATCCCGGTTTGCCCCTTTTCTGGCCCGGCAAAAGAGAGAATCATCGCCCTTGAGCGGGCCGAAGGCCGGCCCCCCGCATCAAGAGGAGAATCCGCGCACCTCGCCCCCCAGAGCCTGACCGCGTGTACCCCAACCCGCCACTTTCCGGCGCGCGGCAGGTCATCGTTGGCACCGCGCCCTGGTCGCGGGCGGAGCCCACGACACCGACCGGGCATTCGGTGCAGAAAGCGAACCCATCATGCGAGTGACCGCTCAGCGACTCCGGGCCACTTCCGGTCCACGTGATACGGCTACCACCCCGACATCCTTTTCCGCCGCCGACGCCGGCATCCTTCTGCTCCGACTCGCCGTGGGTCTGCTGCTGGCCGGCCATGGCGCCCAGAAACTCTTCGGAATCTTCGGCGGCCCAGGGCTCAGCGCGACCGGCAAGGGTTTCGCGGACATGGGCTACCGTCCCGGGGACTTCTTCGCCGGCCTCGCCGGCGCTTCGGAGTTCCTCGGCGGCCTCGGTCTGGCCGTCGGCCTGCTCACGCCGCTGGCCGCGGCGGCCGTGGTCGGAGTGATGATCAACGCCATGGCCACGACGGCACCAAAGGGCCTGTGGGCAGAGAAGGGCGGCTTGGAGTATCCGCTGTGCCTGGCGGTGGCCGCCATCGCCATCGCCGCCGTGGGCCCCGGCCTCCTGTCGCTCGACCGCCCGTTCCGCTGGCGCCACGGAGGATGGGGGCCGGCCGCCGTGGCCCTGTTCCTCGGCGGCATAGGCGCCGCCATCGTGCTGGCCTTGAAGGCGTGAGCACCTGCCCCCCAGCGCGGGCGCCGTACAGGTGCGGTACGGCCGGCGTCTGCGTGCCGCCCCCCATCCACCGCTACGGCTAACCCCAGGCGCCGCTGAACGATTCCCGGCTCAAGGCCCGCGGCGGCGCACCTTTTACGGTGCTGGGCGGGGCTATACAGGACGAAAGTGTGCGATTTGGAGTCGCGGCGGACCATGCCCGACCATGGGCCCCGTCCCGGCGGTCCCGGGCATCAGTTCGATGAGAGGCGCACGACCCCATGCACGTCACCGGAACCGTCCCACAGTCGGCTCCGGCCCCCCAGGAGACCGTCGCGGCCCCCACACCGGCCGAAGACTCCACCGGCGCCACTAGCAGGCACACCCGCCGCTTCGGGCTACCCGTCGCCACCGCCCTGGTCATGGGCAACATCATCGGCGGCGGAATCTTCCTGCTCCCGGCCTCCGTCGCACCGTACGGCACGGTCAGCCTGGTCGCCTTCGGCGTCCTGACCGTCGGCGCCATCGCCCTCGCTCTGGTCTTCGGCCGGCTCGCCGAACGTGACCCGCGCACCGGCGGGCCCTACGTCTACGCCCGCGAGGCCTTCGGTGACTTCGCCGGCTTCCTCGCCGCCTGGGCGTACTGGATCACCACCTGGGTGTCGAACGCGGCGCTCGCCGTCGCCGCCGTCGGCTACCTCGACGTGCTGATCCCGGTGAACGACCACCGCTGGACCGCCTGCCTGGCCGCGCTCACCCTGCAGTGGCTGCCCGCGCTCGCCAACTTCGCGGGCACCCGCTACGTGGGCGCCGTCCAGATCGTCTCCACCGTGCTGAAGTTCGTGCCGCTGCTGCTCGTCGCGGTCGGCGGGCTGTTCTTCTTCGACCCGGACAACCTCGGCCCGTTCCACGCGAGCGGCGGCAGCGTGCCCGGCGCGGTGTCCGCCTGTGCCGCGCTCCTGCTCTTCTCCTACCTCGGCGTGGAGTCCGCCGCCGTCAGCGCGGGAGAGGTCAAGAACGCCCGGCGCAATGTGGGACGAGCCACCATCATCGGCACCACGGGCGCGGCGCTCGTCTATCTGCTGGGCACGCTGTCCGTCTTCGGCACGGTCGCGCACGACCGCCTGGTGCAGTCCACCGCGCCCTTCTCGGACGCCGTGAACGCCATGTTCGGCGGCACCTGGGGCGGCTGGGCCGTAGCGCTCGCCGCGCTCGTGTCGATGACCGGCTGCCTCAACGGCTGGACGCTGCTGAGCGCCCAGACCCCGTACGCGGCGGCGCGGGACGGCTTGTTCCCCGCCGCCTTCGCGCGACGGCGGCGGGGCGTACCGACCGTCGGCGTCGGCGTCACCGTCGTCCTCGCCTCGCTGCTCACCGTCTACAACTACACGTCGGGCTCGGCCAAGGTCTTCGAGATCCTGGTCCTCGTCACCACGTTCACCGCGACCGTGCCGTACCTGCTGGCCACCGCCGCGCAGATCTTCCACCTCCTCTCGGGGCGGCGGGAGCTGGTCGACCGGACGCGGCTGGTACGGGACGCCGTGGTCACGGCGGTCGCGGCCGCCTTCTCGATGTGGCTCGTCGCGGGCGCCGGGTACGCGGCGGTGTACCAGGGCGTGCTGTTCCTGTTCGCGGGGGTCATCGTTTACGCGGTACTGGCGGCCCGGCGGCAGAGGGCGGCCTGATCCGACGGCGGCCGGAGCCGCCGTCGGTGCGCGGCGCTTCCGCTGCGCTCACGCCACCGTGAGGAGCGTCGCCGTGAGGAGCGTCGCCGGCCACCCAGGTCGGTCGCGTTATCGGGGCGTCGACACACAGAACTCATGGCCGTCGGGATCGGCCATCACCACCCAGCTGACCTCGCCCTGACCGATGTCGATTCGAGTCGCCCCGAGGGAGACGAGACGGTCGACCTCCGCTTGCTGATCACCCTGGACAGGTGGAGCGAGGTCGAAATGCAGCCGGCTCTTCCCGGTCTTCGGCATCAGTGGCGGGCCGCCCCACGTGATCTTCGGACCGCCGTGCGGCGAGCGGATCGCGGTCTCCTGGTCCTGGTCCCAGACCAGCGGCCAGCCCAGCGCTTGGCTCCAGAAGTACCCGGCGTCCTGCGAACCGTCGCACGCAAGCGCTCCGATGAATCCGCAGTCAGCAAGGAAGTTGTTGCCCGGCTCGATGACGCAGAACTCATTGCCTTCGGGGTCGGCGAGCACCACATGACCCTCCTCCGGGCGTTGGCCGATGTCGATGTGCCGGGCGCCGAGTCCGAGCGACCTCTCCACAACCTGCTGCTGGTCATCAAGGGACGTGCTCGTCAGATCGAAGTGCATCTGGTTCTGGCCTGTCTTCTGCTCCCGGGTCGAAAGAAACCGGATCCGGAACCCAGTGTCGTCGCTCGGCAGGAGCGCGATGCCGTCGTAGGAGTCGTCGGCCATCTCCCAGCCCAGGACGCCCGCCCAGAAGCGCGCGAGACGGAGCGGGTCGTTCGCATCGAAGCAGAGCGCGTGGAGGTGGGAAGTCATCCCTCGGCATCTCCGATCTACTGACTGACAGCAAGAAGGCTTTCATCCAGGTCGTGGCTGGAGCCTGCCCAGACGGCGCCACCCGGTCAACTCATTAACAATCCGCGCTCAACCGCTGACGTCACAACATCGCCCTCGTCCACCAAGTCACAGGCTCGCGAGGAGATCGTCGAGCGGGGCCGGTACCTGTTCGGGGTCGAGGGCCTCGACGAGGAGGCGGCCGTAGCGGATCTTGCGGCCTCTCTTCGTGCCGAGGAAGCGCCGCAACTGCTGCTGCCGGGGCCGACCGTGGTGTGCGGGCTGGCGCATGAAGGTCTGCCAGGAACGAAAGTCGCCCTCGGCCCGGAGGATCTCCTCGACCCTTGCCGTGCCCAGCGCGCGGATGAGCTCGTCCTCCAGGTCCGTCACGCACACGAAGAAGCCCCGGCGCGGCGCCCGTGCCCGCTTCAGGCCCCGGTCGTAGAAGCGCTGTTCGCCCTCGTCGCACAGTCCTGTCAGGCGCAGGCCGAGGCCGGGCGGACCGAGGAGGCCGGCGTAGCGGCCGACGCTCATCGCCCCGCCCATCGGCACGACGCACACCCCTTCGGCGGCCAGGTCCCGGCCACGCCGGGCGGCCAGCGCCTCAACGGCCGCGAGGTCACTCAGTCCTTCCAGCAGCACCGCCGTCCGCACGCCCAGCCGCACAGCCAGATCACTCGCCGGCCCCTCGGGACCGCCGGTCGCCCAGCCACTGACCGCGTCCCGGAACGCCCGCATCTCCGCCATGGAGCGAGTCTGCACCTCCACCGACGACACGGCACGGGATTATTCGACGGCCCCCGCTCGACACGACCCGCGCCCTCGTCACCGGGGCAGCCATCACCCTGGAAATCCGTCACTAACAACAGAGATCAACACGGTCGACCTTTGAACACCAGGTGCGGAAAGAGTGTTTTGCCCCCCCTTGCCCCTGCGTTCCGCCCGCCAGGCGGTCAGGGCGGCCTCGATATCGGTCGTCCGCCGCAGCACGACCCGCGCGGGCTCATGGACGCCATCCTGTATGTCGACCGGACCGGGATCCCCTGGCGCCACCTGCCGCGCGACTTCGCGCCGCGGGAAACCGTCTACGGGCACTTCGCCGCCTGGCAAAAGGACGGCATCTTCAACCAACTGAACGGTCCTCTAAGCCAGTTGGAGCGGGAGGCCGCAGGCCGGGACGTCGAGCCCCAATTCCGTGCCCCCCAATTCCGTGCCCCTGGTTCCGTACCCCCTGGTTCCATGCGGTCTGCTGCCGAGATGAACGAGCAGATCCGGGCACCCTGGCTGCGCGCGGGCGGAACCCGCCGTGCGGTCAGGCGATGGCGTGACTGAGCCAGAGATCCAGTAGCGGGCGGCTGCCCAGGACCGTCATGCGCGGCTTCTCCGGCCGCAGCCGGCCCTTGACCACCAGCAGCAGGTCCGAGGGCGCGGCGACCACGGTGGCATCGGCCACGCTGGTGGTCGGGAGATTCCGGGTGACCTGCACGCCGTCCGGCGCACAGGTGATCAGCCAACTGGAGAACCCGCCCGCCGGCTCCTCCGCCGACCGGAAGCACAGCGTCTGGCCTCCGCGCGGCACCTCGGAGAACAGCGGGGAAAGGAACTTCCTGGCATCGGGATCCCCACAGGCGCTCAGGAAGGCGTCCACGAGGTGCAAGGCGACTTCCGTGTCCAGCTCGAACGGCAGGCCGGCCATCAGGAAGACGTCACCCCGGTGTACGGCCGCCTCGAAGAGCGCCCAGCGCGACCAGAACTCCTTGTTCTGCTTTCCGCGCGGCGCCCAGACCGGCACGTCGAGGTCCACCCCCTCGAGCGCCCCGACCAGCCGGTCCGCCGGCATGGAAGAGCCAGGTCTGCAGCGCGACCGGCACTGCGCCGTAGGCCAGGCCCCACAGGGCGAGGACGAGGAACGCCCCGACTGTCCACGTCCCGAAGAGGGGCATGAGCAGTTGCGACACGGCGAGGAGCGCCAGCACGGCCGGCACCGTGGGCCGCAATGCCTTGGTGAGCGCCGACGCGGCGGCGAAATTGCCCAGGATTCCGGCTGCGGCGAAGACCAGCAGCAGCGTGCTGATCAGGGTGGGGCCGGCTCCGGTCTGCTGCTGCAGGAAGGGCGCCACGAAGGTGTAAGCGGCGAACTGCGCCGTGATGGTCAGCAAGGTCATCACGAGCGCGACGCGCGCACGGCCGCTCTTGAGCAGGACGCCCAGGGAGCGCAGGGTGACGGCCTTGGTGACCGGGAGGCGGGGCAGGAAGAGTGCCTGGAGGATCACCGGGATCAGGCCGAGCCCGGCCACGATGAAGAAGGCCGCGCCAGCCGAACTGGTGGCCCAGGAGCGGGCCCGCGGGTACGCCCACGACGGTGCCCGATGGAGATGCCGCCGAAGATGAGGGCGGTGGCCCGTGGCGCGAGCTGCTCGGGAACCAGGCGGGTGCCGACCCCTACCGCGATGGCCCAGAAGCCGCCGATGCCGATGCCGAGGAGGGCACGGGCGCCCAGCATGGCGGAGTAGTCGGGCGCCAGCGGCTGCTCGGCGTCTTCGACGGGCAGGGCCAGCTGTTCACCGAGCCCGGCTTCAACGGCTGTGCGCACATGACGGCCAGCGCGGAGGTACGGCCCGGCAGCCCGGTGGAGGGCGCCGCCGACCGGTACCGGCTGTGGGTGCGGACCATGTTCACGGATCTGGCCCGGGAGGCCGGCGTCGCCGACGCCGAGGGCCTGGCGCGGCAGCTGCACCTTCTGTACGACGGCGCGGGGATTTCGGCGCGGATGGACCGCGACCCGTCCGCAGCGACGACCGCCCGCGCGGCAGCCGCCGCACTGTTCGACGCTGCAGTCAAGGACAAGGAACTGGTCGACGCCGGGCAGTAATCCGGTGGGACTCCGAAGCCCCCGCAGAGGACCAGCTCAACCGAGGGCATACACTCCGGCCCCGAAACGCTGGGCGCTGGAAGCACCGACGGATCCTGACGTCCACGCCCATCGCCCATCGCCCATTCAGGGATGAAACACCGCGAGGAGACCACCTATCGCGGCCTTACGCGGTACTGGTGCGGCTGCGCAGGTCGGTGCGGGCGGTGTCGAGGATTTAGTCGGTGGGGGCGGGGTCGGCATCGGCGACGGCGCGTGACAGCAGCAGGGCACCGGCCATCTCGCTGAACAATGGCGCGGCAGGGATCTTGCCGTAGCCCTTCCGTGAGGCCGCCGTCGCACACCTCTCGACGGATCTTGCGGGAGCTGATCGAGGGCGGCGCCGCTGGAACACCGGCGCCGCATCGGTACCGCGCCATGGCGAGCTTCTTCGACCCTGCGGCACAGGATCTGCATCAGCCTTGCATGAAAATGCGCGAGGATGCATACTCTTCCTATGTCTAAGGTCCTCACCTCCCTTCCCGCCGGCGAGCGCGTCGGTATCGCCTTCTCGGGCGGCCTCGACACCTCGGTCGCGGTCGCGTGGATGCGCGACAAGGGCGCCGTCCCGTGCACCTACACCGCCGACATCGGCCAGTACGACGAGCCCGACATCGCCTCGGTGCCGGGCCGCGCGAAGACCTACGGTGCCGAGATCGCGCGGCTGGTCGACTGCCGCGCGGCGCTGGTCGAGGAGGGCCTGGCCGCGCTCACCTGCGGGGCGTTCCACATCCGTTCGGGCGGGCGTGCCTACTTCAACACCACGCCGCTCGGTCGCGCCGTCACGGGCACCCTCTTGGTCCGGGCGATGCTCGAGGACGACGTACAGATCTGGGGCGACGGCTCGACCTTCAAGGGCAATGACATCGAGCGGTTCTACCGGTACGGCCTGCTCGCCAACCCGCACCTGCGGATCTACAAGCCGTGGCTGGACGCGGACTTCGTGACCGAGCTCGGCGGCCGCAAGGAAATGTCGGAGTGGCTTCTCGCCCACGACCTGCCCTACCGCGACAGCACGGAGAAGGCGTACTCCACCGACGCCAACATCTGGGGCGCCACCCACGAGGCCAAGACCCTGGAGCACCTGGACACCGGCGTGGAGACCGTGGAGCCGATCATGGGCGTGCGGTTCTGGGACCCCGCGGTCGAGATCGCCACCGAGGACGTGACGATCGGCTTCGACCAGGGCCGCCCGGTGACGATCAACGGCAAGGAGCTCGCCTCCCCTGTCGACCTGGTCATGGAGGCGAACGCGATCGGCGGTCGGCACGGCATGGGCATGTCGGACCAGATCGAGAACCGGATCATCGAGGCCAAGAGCCGCGGCATCTACGAGGCGCCCGGCATGGCCCTGCTGCACGCGGCGTACGAGCGCCTGGTCAACGCGATCCACAACGAGGACACGCTCGCCCAGTACCACAACGAGGGACGGCGCCTCGGCCGGCTGATGTACGAGGGCCGCTGGCTGGACCCGCAGGCGCTGATGGTGCGCGAGTCGCTGCAGCGCTGGGTCGGCGCGGCCGTCACCGGCGAGGTGACGCTGCGACTGCGGCGCGGTGAGGACTACTCGATCCTCGACACCACGGGCCCGGCGTTCAGCTACCACCCGGACAAGCTGTCCATGGAGCGCACCGAGGACTCGGCGTTCGGCCCGGTCGACCGGATCGGCCAGCTCACCATGCGCAACCTGGACATCGCGGATTCACGCGTCAAGCTGGAGCAGTACGCCGGCCTCGGCCTGATCGGCACCGGCAGTCCCGCCATCGGTGCCGCCCAGGCGGCCGCGACCGGCCTGATCGGCACCATGCCGCAGATGCCGGAGGGCAGCGCCGAGGCCATCGCCTCCCGCGGCGAGGTCTCCGGTGACGACGAGATGCTGGACCGCGCCGCGATGGAGTTCGGCACGGACTGACCAGCCGCGCCGAGCGGAAGGCTCGGCACCCCCGAGGGGGATGCACCACCGGGCAAGGCCGGCTCGGCGCCAACGGCGTCGGGCCGGCCTTTCCCGTTACCCGGGGCTGCGCGCTCTGCGCAGCGCACGACGTATGGATCGCCCCGCCCTCTCCCTCCTACCGAGGGCAGATGGACGCTCCCTGAGGGCAGACGGGCAAGCTCTACAGCCTTGACGTGACCGCGCCACGGCCCTACTGTCGCGACACCCCATGTTCATGTTGACACACAAAGTTCACAGACATGAACACCGGACGCGGAGTAGCAAGCGCGTCCGTCAACGAGCCCACCGAGCCGACGGGAAGGCACCCCCCATGCGCATGCGTACGCTGCTCACCTCCCTGGCCACCGCCACCGCCGTCACCGGCGGCCTGGCCCTCGCGGCTCCCGCCGCGCCCGCCAGCCCTGTTCCCACCGCCGCGGGCGTCGCCAACACGCCCAGCGGCCAGGGCAGTACGAACGTCGTCGCCTCCCCCATGGCGGATCCGTCCGTCGCGCCCGGCGGGAATTTCGACCTCTCGGTATGGCAGCTTCAGGAGCCGGTGGGCTCCCCCGGCTCGCCGACGACGATCCCGTCCTCCCGGCTTCAGGGAGCCAACGGGTTCCAGGACGCGTACTTCTACACGGACACCCGTGACGGCGCGATGACCTTCTGGGCACCGGAGAAGGGCGTCACCACACCGAACTCGAACTACGCCCGCTCCGAACTGCGGGAGATGAACCGCAACGGCACCGCCGCCAACTGGTCGCTCAGCGGCACGCATCAGATGAAGGCGACGCTGCGCGTCGTATCGGTCACATCGAACGTCTGCGTCGGTCAGATCCACCTCGGTACGGGAGGCTCGTCCACCAAGCCGCTGCTGGAGCTGTACTACCGGTCGAGCGGTGACATCGTCCTCGGCACGGAGAACTCGCCCTCCGGAGGGCAGACACTGCACACCGTCGGCCATGTATCGGTCGGCAAGACATGGAACTACACGATCGGGGTCTCGGGCGGCCACACCATCGACTTGACGGTCAACGGGAGCACCACGCACTACGCCATCCCGTCGTCGTTCGACGCCTACAAGCAGTACTTCAAGGCCGGCTCGTACAACCAGTCGTCCTCCGACAGCACCACCAAGGGCGCTCGGGTCGCCTTCTACGGCCTCACCGTCTCCCACAGTTGACGAGCCTCGACGCAGCGGCATCACCTTCCGCGGCGGTCCGGGGAGGTGCGCGCCCCACGGCGCCCCCCGACGAGTGAGGTGATGGCCCGCACCGGCGATCGACGCAAGTCGTGCGTCCGGGATGCGGGCGGCGAGCTCCGTACCAGGGGGCCGGCACGCGCTCCGGCCCGGCCGCGCGTCGGAAGCGGGTACTGAACCAACCGCTTCCGACGCGCGTCAGCCGGTACTGCCGGCACGATCCAGTGCACATGGGGCGGCCAGGATGGCGCCGTGTCGTCGCCGCGCCGACTACGCCATGTCGCTGCCCGCACCCGGCGCGTCAGCCCCCAGCGCCGCGTCGACCACGAGTTTGGCCTCCTGCTGCACCTGGCTGAGGTGGTCGGGACCGAGGAACGACTCGGCGTAGATCTTGTAGACGTCCTCGGTGCCCGAAGGGCGGGCCGCGAACCAGGCGTTGTCGGTGGTCACCTTGATGCCGCCGATTGGCGCGTCGTTGCCCGGCGCCCGGGTGAGGACCGCGGTGACCGGCTCCCCGGCCAGGGTGTCCGCGCCGACCTGGGCCGGGGACAGCTTGGCGAGCAGGGCCTTCTCCTCACGGGACGCGGGGGCGTCGATGCGCGCGTACGCGGGCTCACCGAAGCGGGCGGTCAGCGCGGCGTAGTGCTCCGACGGCGTCTTGTCGGTGACCGCCGTGATCTCGGAGGCGAGCAGGGCCAGGAGGATGCCGTCCTTGTCGGTGGTCCACACCGAGCCGTCCCGGCGCAGGAAGGACGCACCGGCCGACTCCTCGCCCCCGAAGCCGAGCGACCCGTCGGCCAGCCCGTCCACGAACCACTTGAACCCCACGGGAACTTCGACCAGTCGGCGGCCGAGGTCCGCGGCGACGCGGTCGATCATCCCGGACGACACCAATGTCTTGCCGACCCCGGCGCCCGCGGGCCACCGCTCCCGGTGGGAGTACAGGTAGGAGATGGCGGTGGCGAGGTAGTGGTTGGGATTCATCAGCCCGGCGTCCGGCGTGACGATGCCGTGCCGGTCGGCGTCGGCGTCGTTGCCCGTGGCGATCCGGTAGCGGTCGCGCTGCTCGATGAGTGAGGCCATGGCGTACGGCGACGAGCAGTCCATGCGGATCTTGCCGTCCCAGTCCAGCGTCATGAACCGCCAGGTGGGGTCCGTGAGTGGATTGACGACCGTCAGGTCGAGCCCGTGCTGTTCGGCGATGCGGCCCCAGTAGGCGACTGAAGCCCCGCCCAGCGGATCGGCACCGATACGTACGCCCGCCGCGCGGATCGCGTCCAGGTCCAGCACACTCGGCAGATCGGCGACGTAGGTGCCCAGGAAGTCGTACCGGCCGGTGCCGGGTGCGGCGAGCGCCTGGGTGTAGGGAACGCGCCGTACGTCTTTGAGGCCGCCCGTGATGATCTCGTTGGCCCGGTCCTGGATCCAGGAGGTCGCCTCGGAACCTGCCGGGCCACCGCTCGGCGGGTTGTACTTGAAGCCTCCGTCGGCGGGCGGATTGTGCGAGGGGGTGACCACCACACCGTCAGCGAGGCCCGAGGCACGGCCCCGGTTGTAGGTGAGGATGGCGTGCGAGACCGCCGGAGTGGGCGTGTAGCCGTCATCGCTGTCGATGAGCACGGTCACGCCGTTGGCCGCGAACACCTCAAGCGCGGTGACTCTGGCCGGCTCGGACAAAGCATGGGTGTCGGCGCCCAGAAAGAGGGGGCCGTTGGTGCCCTGGCTGTCGCGGTACTCGCAGATGGCCTGGCTGGTCGCGGCGATGTGGTCCTCGTTGAACGCCGTCGCCAGCGACGATCCGCGGTGTCCCGAGGTGCCGAACGCAACGCGCTGCCCCGGTTCGGCCGGGTCGGGATGCAGCGCGTAGTACGCCGTGACCAGCTTGGCAACGTCGATGAGGTCCTCGGGTCCCGCCGACGTGCCCGCTCGCTCATGCTGCATACCTCTGCTCCTCCACATCAGACGACCATTGCCTCACGTTCTCATGCTCCCCCCGCACGCCCGACATGCGCGATACCGCACGGCTGCCATGCCGCAGCCGAAGGCCGGATCCCGCAAGGCGGACAGTTCGGCTTCATCGACGGCGAGAGGCACCCCGTGGTCGGCATCGAGGACGGATGCTGAGGTCACCCGCGTGGCGTCGTCGTACGACCATCACCATCAGCGGCAGCCGGAAGGTCGGCATCCGACGCCGGTCTCCGGCACTTCGACGGCCCCTGAAATCAGCACCTTCGCACGGGTGTTGCGACCGTTGGCGGGTCCTCTCTCAACTCGGCCCCCAGGGGCAGCTGTCGAAGGCGAGGGGGACGGTTCCGCGGCTGGGCCTGCGGGGCTCTGCGCGGGCGCGTGAGCCGTGTCCGGAAGAGTAGGACCAGCGTTGGGCCTTGACCGGGGCACCCGGTGTGGCAAGGGCTGGGAGGCGGGCCTCGCAGCAAAAGGCGCGAGACCCGACTCTTCCCGAGACCCCGGAATCAGGTGCTCAGGCCCTGAATGGGTGCGAAGACCGCGCCGCCGTCGAAGTCCTGGTTGCACTGCACGGCTTGCAGGTTGCCGATGATGACGTCAGCCTGGCCGCCGTAGCGGTGGCCATCGCCGGCGTCAGGCCCGATCACCGTGCAGGAGTTGCCGATCGTCTGGTTGTTGTCCCCGTGCGCGACCCCGCCGCCGAGAGCCATGCCACCGACCATGACCGCTACGGCCGCGGCCTTCTTGAACTTGCTCATCACTACTCCGATTCCTTCGCACGCCGGATCCCTTACGGACCTCGCCTGCACAGTCACAGAAAATAACAGATCGCTCACTTAGCGTTGCAATTGCGGCACTTGCGTGAGCCGTGCCCTGGACACCGCGGGCACCCTGGCACCTGAGCACCCGGCCGTGCTCCCTGGCGCGGCGCGGGCGGCCTCGCCTCCCGCTTCGGCCGCACCCTGCTCTTCGAGGACTCCGACGAGGACCACGACGCCGACGAGCCGGTCTCGATCGTCGAGTACCAAGCAGGGCAGCACCCCCACGAACTGCCCCCACTGCCCGTACCGAACTCCCCACCCTCTTCCGGAAGTTAGCGAGGGATGATGACATCGACAACGGACGCTTTGCCCACCATCCGTTCCAGGAGACGACCGAAATCCAGACCCAGCGGATCACCGAACTCCCCGCCCCGACCTCGGATCAGCTGATCAGCTGATCAGCTGGGAGGCGCAGGGTCTGCCGGCCCCTGCCGAACGCTGAGCGCGGACGTGCGGTGTCCCCCTCGAAAGGGTCCACTTGGATGAAATGCGCCCCGCCCACGCCCTCAAGGAGGGACACATGGACGACATGGACTACTACGATCTCGGCACCCACAGCCGCTCCGTGACCACCTCGTCCCCCGAGGCCCAGCTGTGGTTCGACCGAGGGCTGGTCTGGTCGTACGCCTTCCATCATGAGGAAGCCGTCGCCTGCTTCGAAGCCGCGGCCACGGCGGATCCGGGCTGCGCCATGGCCTACTGGGGCATCGCCTACGCACTCGGCCCCAACTACAACAAACCCTGGGAGTTCTTCGACGAGCAGGACCTCGTACGGACCGTCGAGCGCACCCATGCCGCCGTGGAGCTCGCACACGCGAAGGCGGCCGGTGCCACCCCGGCCGAACGGGCGCTGATCGGCGCGCTGCGCGCCCGCTACCCGCAGGCGGAGGCCGTCGAGGACTGCTCGGTGTGGAACGGTCCCTACGCCGACAGCATGCGTACCGTGCACGAACTCGCGCCCGACGACCTCGACGTCACCACCTTGTACGCCGACGCACTGATGAACCTCACGCCCTGGCAGCTGTGGGACCTGCCCACGGGCGAGCCCGCCGAAGGCGCCCGTACAGTCGAGGCCAGGGCCGTCCTGGAGCGTGCCCTCGCCACGGACGCGGGCAGGCGGCACCCGGGAATCCTGCACATGTACATCCATCTGATGGAGATGTCCCCCGCCCCGGAGGCGGCGCTGCCTGCCGCCGACCGGCTGCGCGACCTGGTGCCCGACGCCGGCCACCTCCAGCACATGCCCTCGCACCTGGAGGTGCTGTGCGGCGACTACCGCGGCGTGGTGGCGGACAACAGCAGGGCGATCGCCGCCGACGAGAAGGTCCTCGCCCGGTCCGGGGCGATGAACTTCTACACCCTCTACCGCTCGCACAACTACCACTTCAAGATCTACGGCGCGATGTTCCTCGGCCGTTCCCAGGTCGCCCTGGAGACCGCCGCCCGGCTGGAGTCGTCCATCTCGGAGGAGCTGCTGCGGGTGGAGAGCCCGCCCATGGCCGACTGGCTGGAGGCCTTTCTCGCCATGCGGGTCCATGTACTGATCCGCTTCGGCCGCTGGGCCGACATCCTGCGCCTGCCGATGCCCGCGGACCCGCAGCTCTACAGCATGACCACCGCCATGCTGCGCTACGCCCGCGGCGTCGCCCTCTCGGCGACCGGCCGGGTCGCGGAGGCCGAGGCCGAGCGCACCCTGTTCCACGCGGCGGTCGCCCGGGTCCCCGAGACGCGCATGCTGTTCAACAACACCTGCGCCGACATTCTCGCGATCGCGTCGGCGATGCTCGACGGTGAACTGGAGTACCGCAGGGGCAACTTCGACGCCGCTTTCGCGGCACTCCTGCGGTCGATCGAACTGGACGACAACCTCCCCTACGACGAGCCGTGGGGGTGGATGCAGCCCACCCGGCACGCGTACGGAGCCCTGCTCCTGGAACGGGGGCGCGTGGCGGAGGCCGAGGCCGTCTACCGGGCCGACCTCGGCCTCGACGACACCTTGCCCCGCGCCTCCCAGCACCCCGGCAACGTCTGGGCCCTGCACGGGTTCCACGAGTGCCTCGTCCGCCTCGGCAAGACGGGCGAGGCGCAGATCGTGGCCCAGCAGCTCAGGATCGCCGCGGCGCAGGCGGACGTACCGATCGAGGCGTCCTGCTTCTGCCGCCTCGAAGCCGTCTCGGGCAGCGGGGAGGCGGACGGCTGCTGTGCGACGGAAGCCGGTCGGGGTCAGTGACCCCGGTGGCCCGGGCGGGCGCCCTGCCACAGGTGCCGCCGTCGGTGGCGTCCTGCTCGCCCCCCTCAGCTCCTGAGTCGGCGAGCGGGCCGCCGGCCTCTCCGATCCGGCTGTTCCGGTCGGCCGAGGTCGGTCCGCGCTGCCCAGTCCCAGGATCGCCGCCGCCCGACCTCACCTCGAAGGCGGATGAAGAGGCCCGGGGCGGGCAGGAGAGGTAGATGGCTGACCTTTCGCAGTTGCTGCAACAGGGCATGCGCCGCCGTCACCTGACCGCGCAGGCTCTCGCCGAGCGGACCGGCATCCGCACTCCCCGCATCCGCGTCTTCGCTCAGGACGGCGCCCGTGGTCCCGTCCATCCCACGGAAGCGGAGCTGGCTGAACTCGCCGCCGCGCTGGCCCTGCCTTTGCCGGAGGTCCTCGACGCTGCCCGCACTCCCGCCGAAGCGTCGCAGGTCTGACACTCGTTGCGGCCTCGTGCGCGCCGCGGCCGGCGCGCACGCCTTGGCGGCGCGGATGATCTGCCCCTGGGAGCGGCGCGGCGTGGAGGAAGCCGCGGCGCCGGCCCCGTGCGCATGCAACGTCGCTGGGCTGCCGCCGGCCTCGCGCGGTAAGGCCCGGGAGGGCGCCCGGCCGGTGGGACCGGGCCAGGCGTTCGGAGGCACGCATGCGTGCGGCCCCTCGGGTTATAGACGTACGAGGATCAAGGCGATGTCGTCGCGGGCGCCGCCGGCCACGTCGAGGCGGGCCAGCAGGGCGTCGGCCAGACGTTCTGGGCTCAGGCGCCTGTGGCGGGCCAGGGCCTCGGTGAGCCGGTGCAGGCCGGTGTCGATGTCCTCGCCGCGGCGTTCGATGAGCCCATCGGTGTACAGGACGAGGGTGTCACCTTGGGTGTAGGGCAGATCGGCCTCGGGGCGGGGGACGTGTTCGAGGCGGGCGCCCAGTGGCGGGTCGGTGGCCCGGTTCAGCAGGTCGCAGGTGCCGTCGGGGTGCAGCAGGACGGGGGGCAGATGGCCCGCGCTGCTGTAGATGATCCGGTGGTTGATGGTGTCGATGACCGCTTGGGCCACTGTGGTGACCAGTGCTCCCTCTACGGACCGGGCGTACAGACCCAGGACCTCCAGAGCTTGCGCGGGTCCGTCGACGGCTCTGACGGAGGCGCTCAGCGCACTGCGGAGCATGCCCATGACGGCGGCGGCCTCCAGCCCGTGGCCGACGACATCACCCACCGCGACGCCGATGCGGCCGTCGGGCAGATCGACCACGTCGTACCAATCTCCGCACACGTTCAGTGAACCGACCGCGGGCAGGTAACGCACCGCGACATCCCGGTGTCGGGCCAGGTCCGGCGAGCGGAGCATGGCCTCCTGCAAGGTGACGGCGACCTGGCGTTCACGGGCGTGGGCCTCGCGCAGTTCCTCGTTCAGCCGCTGCAGCTCCCGCGCCCGCGCGTACAGCTCCTCCACCGCCTCCCGCCCGCTGAGCGCCTCGCCGTCCGCCTGGGGGCGGTCGGTGTGGGGCACGACGAACGCGGTCACGTCCTCCACCTGGTGAATGATCCACACCACCTGCCCGTCCGGGGCGAGCACGGGGATGTTGACCGGCGACCACCACCGCTCCTCGAACACCCCCGCCTGACCTGCGACGGGGATGTCGTACTTCTGCACCGTCATCGTGTCCGGCTCCTTCGAGCGCAGGACCCGGTGCAGCGAGAGATCCAGGTTCCGCACTCCGTCAGCGCCGGGGTCCGCCGGATTGTCCGGGAAGGCGTCAAACAGGTACCGCCCGACCAGATCCTGCCTGCTCCAGCCAGCCACCCGCAGGTAAGCGTCGTTGACGTCGAGGATGATCAAGTCGGGACCCAGCACCAGGTATGGCGTGGGCACGGCCGAGAACAGCGCCTCGTAATCGATCTGCGGTGTCACAGGCTCCGTGCCAGTCCTTTCAGCATCGTCGGTGGGTCCTCCCGCTGCTCCTGTCCTGGCGCACAGGCGATCCTCTGTCACCCTCGGGCGATACCGACAGGAGAGTCAGGGCAGAACACCACAGAAGGTCACGAAAAGGTAGTATCGCCTGAATCATGCCGCATGTCTGTTTGCTTGCTGTTGACGCGGCTCTCGCCCTGACGATCACGACGCCCTTGAAAGAGGGCGGACGGGAAGACCCGAAAGCCCCGGAGGAAGCCGGAGCGAGCCCACGACGATCCCGTGCTTCCGACTCTCCTTACCGGCTGATCCGACGCGGAACCGCCACCGCGACGAGCTTGTCCGGGTTGCGGACGGCGTAGATGCTGGTGATCCTCCCGTCGATGATCTCGACCAGGAAGACGCCTTCTGGGTGGTCGCCGCTGTAGATCACCATCGCGGGCGTGTTGTTGCAGTTGACCACCTTGATCCGCGGGTCCGTCAGCCGTCCCATGCGGAAAATGCTCATGAGGACCGCGGCCACCTTCTCCGCCCCCACCACCGGCCGACGCGCCGCGGTGGTCTTGCCGCCGCTGTCCGCAGTCCAGGTGACGTCCGGTGCGAGCAGCGAGAGCAGCCCCTCCAGGTCACCGGTTGCCGCCGCGGTCATGAACGGCTCGGTGATCCGCGCGGCCTTCGCCGCGCCGACGGGCTCGAAGCGCTTACGCCGCGCCCGCACGTGCTTGCGGGCGCGGTGCGCCACCTGGCGCACCGTCACCCTGGACTTACCCACCGCCACGGCGATGTCGTCGTAATCGAAGCCGAACACCTCGCGCAGCACGAACACCGCACGCTCATCGGGGGTGAGTGTTTCGAGAACCGCTCGGCGTGCTCGTCGGTGCTCACGGGGAGGTGACCTCCTGCGAAGCGGAAGTCGGCCGCTCGGGGCGAGGGCCGCCCTTGGGCCAGCCGATGGAACCCGGCTTGCGGGCCTCGCGGCGGATCCTCTTCGGCACGACGAACTTGCAGGTCACCTCCTTGAGCGCCGCGCCCATGCGGCCGCCGATGTAGACGTTCACCGCGGTGTCGTCCTTGCGGGCGAGCTGTCGGATGGCGGCGCGTCGGCCGAGGCTGACGCACGCCCCCGTGAAGGCCAGGTCGATCACCGTCGGTTCGGTCCCCGCAATGGGGCTCAGCACGGTGTTGGCCGCCTGTGCCCCGAGCGGCCCGGCGGCGTAGCCGCTCATCCGCAGCGGCCGGCCCGACGGTGCGGCGGCGTCGTCGGCCGCGACGATGCGGGCGTCGTCGACGCTGGTCAGCGTCTCGTCGGTGAGCAGCCGGCCGAGCGGGTCGGTGCGCAGCCCGCTCGCCGCCGCCAGCTCCGGCACGCCGAAACCTGCCGCCCAGACGGTCAGTGCGCTCGGACGCACCGCGCCGTCGGCAGAACCGTCGGCAAGGACGACCGCATCCGGCCGGACCTCGGTCACCACGCCGGCCTCCAGCACGGCGACACCGTGCCGGGTCAGCCACTTGGCGACGTATCGGCGCCCCGGCGCGCTCAGGGAGGGGGCCAGGGTCCGGCCACACACGAGCGTGACCGTGCGTCCTTGCTCGGCCAGTTCGGCGGCCGTCTCGATGCCGGTCAACCCGCCGCCGACCACGGTGACCGGAGCATCGCGGGGCACCTCCTCCAGCCTGGCGCGCAGCCGCTGCGCGGACTCGAATTCAGCGATGGGCAAAGCGAATTCGACCGCGCCAGGCACCATTGACGGTGTCGCTGCGGTGCTGCCGACCGCGTAGATGACGTAGTCGTAGTCCAGGGCGCGGCCCGACGCCAGCCGCACGGTGCGGGCGGCGGTGTCGATGCGCGTGGCGCTGTCGACGACCAGCTGGCCCCCGCCGAGCAGCGTGCCGTAGTCAATCGTGGCGTCGCCGCTACGGGCCACGAACTGGTGCAGCCGGATGCGTTCGACGAACTTCGGGCGGGGATTGACCAGCGATCGCAGGCCGCTCGCGTGTGCCAGAGCTGTCACATGTGCTGGCCGTAGTACTTGCCGAACTGCTCAAGGTAACCGGGGTCGCCCGTGTGCTTGTCCCTGTCGAACTCGGGCGCATCCTTGATCTCGTCCTTGGTGCGGTCGACGTAGACCTTCCGCTCGGCAGTGTCGATGCGTGTGATGGTCCCGGCCGGGAGAAGCACGTGCTTGCCGAAGATCCAAGCACCGGTGTCGACGACGAGGTGGGCGGCTCCGACGTCGTCGGAGTGCTTGTCGATCTTGCCGATGCTGCCATCGGTCGCCTCGACTTTGAAACCGATGAGATCCGTTCCCGTCTGGTATCCCGAGGCTGGGTGGTAGCCCCAAATCTCTTCACTCACAACAGAATTCCCTTCCTTTGCTCGACGCGAAGAGCGGACTGCACCCATTGGTCCGTGAATCCATTTCTTCTGTAACCGGGTGCAGGGAGGTTGAGAGTGCAGTGACTTCTGGTGTCACGACCGGGACGTAAGTCCGCGAGGTACCGCCCTGGCCCTACTTCTTGCCCGTGCGGCAGAAACCGGTCGCAGATGGCCTCCAGACAAGTCCCGGCCGGGGTTGGAGACCATCTGCCGTTGAGTGGCCGTGTCGCACTCAGGTGCTACTGGTTCCGCCCGCCGCCAGCAGTGCCCTTGGACCTGCTCTGACCAGGCTGGCCCTGCTGCTTGCTCTGCTCCTGCAGGCCCCGGGCCTGCTCCTGGAGCTTCTGACGCTCCTGCGGGTCGGTCGTGCGCTCCGCGGCTTCGGTCAGCTTCTGGGCCTTCTCGCGCATCTGCTGTGCTCGGTTGCCGGATTCGCCTGCGGCGCTCATAGTCACTCCTTGGACTGTCGGGAAGAACATCGGGCTCTATCAGCCAAGCAGCACCCGATCACACCCGCATGCCGAACCGTCACCGTGCGCTATCACCGCAGGTCGGTCACCCCTCTTCGGCAACGAAGCAGAAAACTGCACAGCGCGAGCCATAGGACTCCCCTTCCTTCAGGAGGGGGAGGAAGTCAACCTGTCCATGAGCGGTCAGCGGCGCGCCAGTTGCCGTTCACCGGCGGCACCGGGTTCGTAGGGCAGGCCGTAGTGTTTGAAGATCGCTTCCTCCTGGTCGGCGGGCAGCACGTCGTCGGTGCCGATCGACGGGGCCTGTTTCACCAGTGCTCTGACATAGCCGACCTTGAGATAGCCCGGCCCGGCGATCGCGTCCTCGAGGGGGACGAAGGTCAGCCGGTGCCGGGTGGGCAGTCCGGTCCGTACGGTGGCCATGGCCGGCTCGTCGGTGGTGGTGTCCACGTAGACCGCTTCGAGGACACCGATCTTGTGGCCCTCGGTGTCGACGACGTCTCGGTTGCGCCACTCGCGGACATCGGCTGCGTGAATCATGGCCTTCCCCTTACGGACGGCTCATCCGCCGGTGGTGAGTCGCACGCCTGGTCTTCCGCGTAAAGCCGATGCAGCGCACGCCGCAGCGCCCGCTGTATCAGCCGCGAGAGCGGCTCACCCTCCCAGGCGGCGACCAGAGCCGCTGCCACGTCCGGAAGCTTGGTGTTGCACTGCCGCGAGATATCCACCAGTAGTTTCCTGGCCGGCCCACGGCGGCACGGGGCCAGGACCATCACCATGCCGTAGGCCTGGTCGATGACCGCACGGCCGGCCAGCGCCCGACGCAGTTGATCGATCTCGGCGCGCAGCGCCACGACATCCTGACCCGCCGGGTCATCCACCGAGGCCTCGGCCCTCAGATCCCACCAATCCTCCGGAAGCATGGTTGTGCGATGCATGGCGTCCGCCTCTCCACGATGTGCGTGCGTCCGGCGTGGCTGAAGCCGCCCCGGAACCTCTGGATGTCGGGCAACTTCATCGGTCATCCGCGGCGTTCACGGTCCCGACGGTCCTCGCGCGTCCAGCGCGCCCGGTGCTGACGGCTGTAGCGACGGTCCCAGCGGTCCTGACGATCCCGGCGGTTCTCGTAGTCCCGGTACTCCCCTAAATCGGAACCGTCACCAGAGATCCAGCCCCCGCCACCACCGCGGCCGTACCGGGTGGCGCCGAAGACCAACACGGCTGCGGCCACCCACCAGAGGGGGCTGAGGAAGCCGAGGCCGAACAAGACCACGATGAGGATGAGAAGCAGAACGAACACGGCGGGCCTTCCCGGAGCGGAACAAGGCATCACTGCCGGGGACCGGGGCCTGTTCGAACAGCATAGTCCTGCCCAGAGGTTGCGGATAGCCGCCCACGTCAGCGTCCTCTGCCAAGACCGGATGGCCACTTGACATCTGTTCAGGGAGTGCGGCGAGGGCTAGCGTGCACAGTACGGCCCGAGCCCCCGGCAGCGTCGATCACCTCTCGCGCTCCTTCGGGGCGCACCTGGCGCATCAGTGCCGGAACCTGTCCCGCCGCCAACGGGCCGCTCCCGCACTCGCCGTCGCTACGCGATCCTGGCGCAGCCTCGATGCGCCCCAAGCGGGCACCGCCCATCTGCTGTCCGCCGCGTCGCACACATTTCACGACAGGCGGTACACATGTACGCGCTGATCGTTCCCGCTTCGACTCCCTTCGTCCTCCTCGCCACCGTGATGGCCCTGTCCTGGTGGGAGGACCGTGTCCTGCCGGCGCCGCCGGCCGAGCCGGTCGACGCTCCCGCCGAGGCTCCGTTCACCCCAGCGGCACCTGCCCACCTCGCAGAACTCCCCCGCGTCGACACTGCGTTGACAAGGGAAGCCGCCGGGCGTTGACTGACAGCACGGCGTAGGGCTATGCCACTCCGAATTGCTCGGGCGCAGCATTCCACCTTCCCGCTTCGCCCGGACCCCGCGGAACTCAGGCACTTCCCGCGATCTGGAGGCCCGGCGATGGTATGGATTCTTCTCCTTCTGCTGATCCTGGTGGTGTTCGGGTTCGGTTTCACCATGCAGGCCCTGTGGTGGGTCGCCGCCGTATTGCTGGTCGTCTGGATCGTCGGCGTCGCGATGCGCGGACGTGGCGGTGGCGGGCGTGGCGTCGGCCGCCGGTACGGCCACAGTCGCAGGTAGCCCACACCAGGGCCCACACCAGGCGCTCTCCCCCCGCCCGCGGGAATAGCGGCCTGTACGGCAATCACCCGCGGGATCCCACCCAGCGAACATGCATGCAGAGGACAGCCATGAGCGTCGGACAGACGATCAAGCACAAGACGCAGGCATTCAAGGGCCGGGTCACCGAACGCATCGGCCGGACCACCCGCAACAGGCGACTGCAGCGTGAAGGCAGGACCGACCAGATCTCCGGAAACCTGAAGCAGTCCGGCGACAAGGCCAAAGACGCCTTCAAGCGCTGACCGCAAGCGCCCCGGGTGGCGCCCACGTCGCGCGGACACCACCCGGCAGGCCACGGGGACGCCGTGAGGGGCGCCCCCGACTCGCAGACCGTCGTCGGGAACTGTGCACCCGCGGGAATGCTCACCCGGTGCAGGCGGAACGGATTGCGGTTCGGCCCCAAGGTGTAGCGCACGGTGGGACAAGTCTGGCTGGTGTCCGTGGATACGTAGCGGATCCGGGTGCCGCGGCTGGTCAGTTGGGTCCACGCCCAGGCATCGTCACCGACACCGTCGACCTGTGCACCGCCACTGAGGCGAACGGTCTACACGTGGTACCGCCGGACCAGCGCGCGGATCCACGAGCCTGCCGGGGATTCTTCGGCTACTGGGGCAGCCACGCGGTCACGAAGCAGGTACCAGGTTGCCGTCCACGATGCCCGCGGCTCCCTCGGACTGCCGGTCATCCGTGGCACGTTCGCCAAGGCCCTCGATCCGGGGATCCCCGGCAACGCGCTGTACGGGCCGGAGGGCGGGCCCCTGCCACCGGGGCCCTCCCTCCGGCCGCTCCGACTCCTGGACGCGGACGACGAGCAGATCAGCCGCGTCAGCAGCGCTCCGAATCAGATGCACGCCTGAACGCCGCTACGCGGAAGCCACAACCGCCCCGGCCATGACCTGGGGAGGGTTGGGGAGGAGTGACGCGAGGTTGTCCCGCACGAAGTCCGACGCCCTCGAGATCGATTCCTCGGCACCGGCCCGGTCCTGGAAGACGCTGGTCGAGACCATCACTCCGTTCCCGGCATCGACCCAGTAGTAGGCCACGAAGCCGGGGACCTCGCGCATGAGCCCCACGAAGCCCTCGTTCACGAGGCGTGCCGCCTCGGCCGGATCGGTCACCCCTTCGTACCGCCGGACTGCTGCGTACATGGCCGATCTCCTCGTGGGTTCTGGGTTCGTCCTCTGCTGAGACTCCTTACCCCTGCGACAGCTACCTCCCTCGCGAGGCGTCCAGCAATCACCGGAAGGGCCGCCCTCGGTGATCCGAACGGCGGCTTCGGCGCCGGATCACAGCCCTGCGCCGGTGTGTCGCGGCCGATCCACGGCAGGCCTCATCACAGAGGAGTAGCGCACGCCCCTCCACACAAGTGATCGAGATGCCGGGGCTCACCCGCCGTCAGTTCCGAGGGTGCCGGTGACGTAGCTGCGGCAGTTCGCGGACTGACTTCGCCCAGCGCCCGGTCCCACAGGTAGCTGCTGGCCGTGGCACATCGGTGTTCAGGACGCCGGCCAGCTGCCAAGGGTAGGGTCGATCGCATTCGCGAGATCGCTGATGTGGATGGTTCGGGCCTTGAGGAGTTGTTGATGGACCACCCGGACCCTCGGCACAGGGCACGCCGGGCCACGTACGGATCCGTTTCCACGCACTTGTCGCTGCTGAGTGACCATCGACTCGGCGAAGTCGTGGCCGCAGCCACCCCTCTCGGTTCCGGCATCGGGGGCAGGTCGGCGGAGCTCGAGGTCGGTGGGACCCGAGTCTTCGTCAAGCGAGTCCCTCTGACGGACATCGAGATGCGGCCAAAGAACGTGCGGTCGACAGCGAACCTCTTTGGGCTGCCGATGTTCTACCAGTACGGGGTGGGCTCAGCCGGCTTCGGGACCTGGCGCGAGCTGGCCGTGCATACGATGACCACCAATTGGGTCCTCGGGAACGAGTACGAGGGCTTTCCGCTGATGTACCACTGGCGAGTCCTGCCGGACATCCCTCCCCAGGGATTCGCCGACATTTTCGGGGGCATCGACGGGGCGGTCGCGCATTGGGAAGGCTCGTCAGCCGTGCGTGAGCGGCTGGAAGCCATCGGCCGGTCCACCTTCAGTCTGGTGATCTTCCTGGAACACGTCCCGCAGACACTTGCCGCGTGGCTGGGCGACCAGCGAGGGGCCGCTTCGGAAGGCGAAGACAGCCAGGGGTACGCGTGGGCGGAGGAGGCCCTGACGCGCGGAGCCGCCTTCATGAGCTCCCGCGGGCTCGTCCACTTCGACGCCCACTTCCACAACGTCTTGACCGACGGCCGGTTGATCTATTTCGCGGACTTCGGTCTCGCCCTGAGCTCCGGGTTCGAACTCTCGCAGGACGAGGCCGAGTTCCTCACCGACCATCTCGCCTACGACGGCTGCTACATCGCGAACCATCTGCTGCGCCACCATCTACCCGACGGCGTGCGCGGCAAGGTGGAGCACGAGGCGTTTCTGCACAACTGGATCGCGGGTGAGAGGTCCGAGGGGGTCCCGCCCGCGATCGCCGCGATCATCGACCGGCACGCCCGGGCTGCCGTCGTACTGGACGGCTTCCACCACCGCCTGCTCAATGTGAGCAAACGGACACCGTATCCGGCCGCCGACATTGAGCGGGCCAGGCCGGGTGGTCGTTCAGCGGGGTAGAGGCGGGCGGGGTTGGCTGAGCAGCAGGCGGACCCGCCCATCGGAACCGGAAGGCTCCGAGATGGTGGTCAGCCGGGACCCCGAGGTTTCCCCGAAAAGCGGGTGGAATGTGCTCAGTGGAATGCCAGGGGCCCGCTCCCCCTGTCGGCGGATGTGTCGATGCGGGTCCGGGGCCAGATTGGCCGGCATGCGAATCCATGCACGTATGACCACCGCAGTGGCTCTTGTCGTCACCCTGGCCGTCGGCTCGGGCACGGCCGCCTCCGCCGCCTCCTCATCCGGCCCGATACCCTCGGCGGCTCATGGTGCCGTGCGGTTTGACCTGCCCGAGCCGACGGGGCGGCAGGCGGTCGGAACCACTGAACTTCATCTCGTCGACCGTGACCGGCCCGACCCCTGGGTCGCCGACAGGGACCGGGAGCTGATGGTCAGCATCTGGTATCCGGCGCGTTCGACAAGCGGATACTCCCGCCAGCCGTACATGCAGCCAGGCGCCGCGCGCTTCGTGGACGAGTCGGGCTCGTTCGGACTGGCCCGTCCCGGCGAGGTGGACTGGGCCGCCACCCGGACGGACGCGGCCTCGATGGCCCCCGCCGACGACCGGAGCAGGCGGCCGATCGTGCTGTACTCGCCGGGCCTGGGGATCCCCCGCGCGCTGGGCACCTCGACGGCCGTGGAACTGGCGAGCCGCGGCTACGTGGTAGTCACCGTGGACCACACCCATGAGACCACTCCGGTGGAATTCCCGGACGGCCGCGTCGAGTTGCAGAAGGAGCCGATGGCCGGAGCCGAGACGGTCAAGAAGGCGGTCGACACCCGGGTACGCGACACCCGCTTCGTCCTGGACCAGCTTGCCGTGCTGCGGGCCGGCCGCAACCCCGATGCTGAGGAGCGCCGTCTGCCCCGTGGGCTGGGCAGGGCGCTCGACCTGGACCGGGTCGGAATGTACGGCCACTCGGCTGGAGGTGTCACCGCGGCGGAGACCATGCGGGTGGACCGTCGCATCGACGCGGGCATCGACATGGACGGCACGCTCCAGTACAACAGCACCGAATTCCTCCCGGTGGCCCTGGAAGGGCTCGACCGCCCGTTCATGCTCATGGGCAAGGCGAGCCAGACTCATCTGAACAAGCCGTCCTGGCAGTCGTTCTGGGACCGCTCGACCAGCTGGAAGCGCGACCTGAGCCTGGAACGGGGTGGCCATTTCAGCTACACCGACGCCCAGACGATCGTGCCCGCCGTGGACGAGCGGCTGGACATCCCGGCGCAGACCCGCGAGCAGTTCATCGGCACCGTGGATCCCGAGCGCAGCACCGCAGCCCAGCGCGCCTACGTCACGGCGTTCTTCGACCAGCACCTGCTGGGCCGGCCCCGACATCTGCTGGACAGGCCTTCCCCGACCCACCCCGAAGTGCGCTTCGTCCGATGAGTGCGGCGGCCTCGGCAGCGGTACGACATCGTCGCGCCGCCGCCAGGTGTGAGGGCTCCTCGCAGCACACGGCCTGATCGCGGTCTGCCGACCTTCCGTTCATCAGGAACCTGGTCAGCCAGGGCGGGAGTGGTGATCGATGCCGGCCGCCGGTCCGTCCGTTCTCGGGCGGACCGGCGGTACTTCAGATGCCGGAGGGCGACGACGGGGTCGTACCGGGTACTGCCCGGCATCAGCACCGGCCTCAGCGCATCCGCTGCCGAACGTTGGCCGGAAGAGAAAGGTCCGCACCGGCTGCGCAGCCGAGGCGGCCGGCCGATCACGGCATGGCGGCCCGCTCGGCCGGCTTCTGGTCATCGCATCATGTCGATGAGTCCACGGGCCCGAGATCGAGCGGGGGTGAGGGAAGTCCGAAGTGGTCGGCGATGATCCGCACCGTGTGGGCGCCATCCGCGTTGAAGCCGGGATCGGCGTCGTACTCGGGGGTGTCCCGGCCGACGATCCGAGCGTCCAGCAGCTCGCGTACGAGCAGGTCGGCCCTGCCTCCGGCACGCCGTGACTCGCGGCGCCGACCGACGTTGAAGTACGTCTGCTCGAACCCGCCGCGGCTGTAGGCGAACTGGAACGGGTGCTCGGCGCAGTGAGGGACCATCCCTTGTTCTTCGCAGGGAATCCCGGCCTTCAGGCCGGGCGGGAATGCGATCCTCGGTCTGGAGGCGCGAAGCGCCGGAGATCACTGCGCCTGTGCGGTGACGGTCATGCCGGGCGCTTCTGGTTCTCGATGTAGTCCTTGACGATGTCCAGCGGTGCGCCGCCGCAGGACCCCGCGAAGTAGGACGGGGACCAGAACACCGAGCCCGTCCCGATCCGGTTGATCCGGCCGGTGTACTCCGCGCGCAGGTAGCGGGAGCTGACGCCTTTGAGGCTGTTGACGAGCCTGGACAGGGCGATCTTCGGCGGGTAGTGCACGAGCAGGTGGACGTGATCGCCTTCGCCGTTGAACTCCCGCAGTTCCGCGCCGAAGCTCTCGCACACGTCGCTCATGATCGCCTCGCAGCGCGTCAGCATCTCGCCGTTGAAGATCTCCCGCCGGTACTTCGTGACGAACACCAAGTGTGCATGGAGGTTGAAAACGACATGATTTCCTCGTCGGATATCGGGATCCGGTTCCCAGCGCGGTGACATACGCCAAGTGTAGTAGGATCAAGCGAACTCGACCGGAGGGGGTGGGCTGGATGATCCGTGCGTACAAGTTCCTCCTGCGGCCCACCGTCCGCCAGGCCCAGGCACTCGCCGAGATGCTGCGCGACCACTGCTCCCTCTACAACGCGGCGTTGCAGGAACGCCGCGACGCCTGGCGGCACCCGTCGAAGACCACCGTCAAGTACGGCGGCCAGTCCGCGCAGCTCAAGGACATCCGGGCGTTCGACCCTGAGCGTCAGGGCCGCTGGTCGTTCAGCTCGCAGCAGGCCACCCTGCGCCGCCTGGACAAGGCGTTCGCCGCGTTCTTCCGCCGGGTCAAGTCCGGTGAGACGCCCGGCTATCCGCGCTTTCGCGGGGTGAACTGGTTCGACACGGTGGACTTCCCCAAGGACGGCGACGGCTGCCGGTGGAACTCCACCCCGCACGACCCGGCCACCCGCGTCCGTCTCCAGGGCGTCGGGCATGTGAAGGTCAACCAGCACCGCCCGGTGGCCGGCCGCGTCAAGACCGTCTCCGTCAAGCGCGAGGGCCGTAAGTGGTTCGTCGTGCTCACCGCCGAACAGGACCAGCCCGAACCGCTGCCCGCGACCGGCAGCGCGGCCGGGATCGATCTGGGCATCGCGAACTTCCTCGCCGACTCCGGCGGCGGGTTCGTACCCAACCCGCGCCACGGCCGCCGAGCGGCCGACAAGCTCCAGGCAGCGCAGCAGGCCCTCGCCCGGTTCCCGCGCCGCAAGGCCAAGGACCGCACCGCCAACCACCGGCGCGCGGTGGGCAAGGTCGCCCAGCTCCACGGCAAGGTACGGCGCCAGCGGCTCGACCACGCACACAAGACCGCCCTCGGCCTGGTCCGCGCACACGACTTCATCGCGCACGAAGACCTCAGAATCCGCAACATGAGCAAGGCCCCCGCACCCAAGCCCGACCCCGACAAGCCTGGCACCTTCCTGCCCAACGGGGCCGCCGCCAAAGCCGGGCTCAACAAGTCGATCAACGATGCCGGATGGGGGGTGTTCCTGACGATCCTGCACGCCAAGGCTGAAAGCGCCGGACGGGAAGTGATCGCCGTGGACCCCCGCGACACCTCCCGCACCTGCCCCGAATGCGGGCACACCGCCAAGGAGAACCGGCCCACCCAGGAAAAGTTCCACTGCGTCGCCTGCGGCCACCACGCGCACGCCGACACCGTGGCAGCCACCAACGTTCTACGGGCCGGGCTGGTCCGTCGCAACGCCAACCCGGCATAGCGAGAAGCCCCCGGCTTCAGCCGGGGGAGGAGTCACGTAGTTCTGCCCGTGCGGGCACCCGCATGCGGGTGTGGACGCCAGGAAAACGGTGTCCACGCTACGCGGATCGCTTGCGCGGTCCGTATAGCGGTAGCCCGTGATATTGCGCGCCAGTTCCCAGGCGGACTCCCCACGCGGGGCGGTGTAGGCGTCGTGCGTCACCCATGCCCAACCGGACGACTCGCCGGTGGCGAGGGCGGGGCGCCCCGCTTCGGTGAAGATGGCGGACACGGTGGGCAAGGTCATGCCCTTGCAGAAGGTGACGAAGGTGTTCGGGGCAAGCCAGCTCACTTCGCGGTCACCTCCGCGGACAGAGGCGGCGCGGGCAGCGCGAAACAGTCGGCGATCACTGTGACGAGACGCTCGTGATCGTCGTAGTGGTGGTCGAAACAGTCGTGCCCGTCGTCGCCTTGTTGTCCGCATTCCGCAGTGGGACCGATGAGGTTCGCGGCCAGGAGTTCGGCAGACAGGTAGTCCGGGTTCTCGCCCACCCGCTGCTGGATGTCCTCGAAGCTGAAGCAGAGGATCGCGCGGCCGTCCCGGTGGTACTCGAATGCGGGCGGGAAGGCCTTGGCACTGCAGGGCTCGGTCACGAACACAACGATCTCCGCGCCCTCCGGGCACATGCCGCTGTAGTCGACGTCGTCGTAGTCCTCGGCATCCCAGTTGTGCATGTCGTGCACAGCCCACGCCCAACCGTTCGCCTCGCCGTACACGAGGGGTTCTCGTAGCCGGTCGCGAAGGCCTCGGGTGAGCGTGTCCAGTGGTATGCCCCGGGCGAAGACGACATTCACCTCGTGGCCGGGGAAGGGGCCCTGTATCCAGTTGGTCATGCGAGCACCCTAGGCGCGGGGACTGACAGCCGGACGCCGCTCGAACTCTGCTTCATCCGGCTTGGATCGCGTGTTGTGGCCGGTGGCGTGACCCACAGGCAGGTGATCGACGGGACTGCACCGGGTTTGGACCGGGGTGCAGTGGGGTGCCCCCCGGTCCAAACCGGCCCTGGAGAAGATCCGCGTCCCCCGGGACCGGACCGGACTGGACAGGGCCGGGCCGGGCCGGGCCGGGCAAGCCACGCTTGGCAAGCCCAGCTGCGCCAAGCGCCCGGATGCGAAGGGGCCTTCACTACGGCAGATCGGGCGCGTACTCAACGTAGAGTGGACTCGCGATCAGGTAGCGAGCCGTAGCTTCACTTCCTCGACGCGCCAGGTTGGCCGTAACCCGAGCGCATCCGCGCATCCAAGCCGACGTCTCCGGGTCTATCTTTCGATCAACTGCCGAGACAAGGGAGACAGTCCCTCGACGCACGACCGGGCCCCGGAGTGCTTCCCCCATGCTTCCGCTGAGGCCCGGGACGGGCGCCAGAGGGTCCTGGTGAGCGGCCAATTCGTCCGCCGTCCAACTCATTGCCCCTGTAGCGAGGAGAGCCATGAACGCGGCGAGTGTGCCGTACCCACCTGTACCGGACGCGATGACAGGAACCACGGGCTGGTCGGCTGCCTCTGGCAGTTGCGCCTGAATTACATGACTGATGGAGCCATGCAGCACCAGACGGATGCTTCCGGGTGTTTCATAACCCTCGACCGGCCTGACCGGATCTATAAAGAGCACCATGCTGCGAAAGGGGCCGTTCAGCGGTACGAGGTTGAGCGGTGCTTCGAACTGGATCCATCGGCCGGGGCGGAGCCCTGGCTCCGTGAACCACTCAGCTTCCAAGTCGATGCGCCGCATCACCTGCTGCAAGTGCCGGAGCCGAGAGCGTTCGGGATCTTTAGACGGCTCCAGGTCGACGCCGCCGATGGGGGTGGCGACCCTGATCGTCCCCTGGCGTCCGAAGCGGCGGGGTTCGGGAACGAACTGCCTCAGCTTCGCATCGGAGAGATAGACGAACTCCCGCATGAGCCCCCCGCCGTGCAGTTGATGGGGTCAGCATAGCGTTGCGGGGGCCGGACAGATTGTGATCGCTCTGGCGGCTTACCCGGCTTCGATGACCTGCGGCTCGTGCGGCTTGGATGTCGGTCACTGAGTCGCCGATCAATACGGCATCGGCGAGCGGGACGCCGTGGCGCGCGCCCGCCTGGAACTTACGTCGTCCGCGGCGAGTTCACAGTTTCTGAGCGGACCTGTCGGCATATGCGGTGCCGGGGGCCCGTCATCAGAGGGTCCCGGTCATCCGGCTCGGCACATGATCGCCCGGACAGCTCCTAGCCGATGAGGGCTTCGGTGATCTGACGGGTGGTCTGCGCGGCGACCCGGGGGTTGACGGCGGCGTACGTGGTGTAGGCGTTCAAGCCGGTGGCCAGGGCCCAGCCGCGGCCCCGGGCCCAGGTGGCGTCGTCCACATCGAGCGCGGCGCGGAAGGCGGCCCGGCTCCGGGCCGACATCAGGGTGAAGGCGATGGTCAGGTCGCGAGCCGGGTCGCCGATGCCGAGTTCGCCGAAGTCGATGACCGCGCTGAGGCGGCCGTCGAAGGTCAGCAGGTTGCCGGTGTGGAAGTCGCCGTGGAACCAGACCGGAGGGCGACCCCATCCGGGAGCGCTCAGTGCAGCGTCCCACAGCTCGGTCATGGCCGCCGTGTCGAACACGTCGTCGACTTTCGCGATGGCTGCCCGCGTCGCGCGGTCCCGGTCGGCCAGCGGCCGGACGGCGACGTTTTTGAGGGCACCCTCGGCTGGGACGTCCTCGGGCGCGAACCGCTGCAGGGCGGTCAGGAACTGGGCCAGTTCGACGGCGGCCTCGGACGAGTCGGCCAGCGCCTCGGCGGTCGCCACCTCGCCGTCCAGCCAGCGGGACACCGCCCATGGCCACGGATAGTCCAAGTCGGGCTCCCCCACGCCCGCCGGTACGGGGATGGCCAGGGGCAGATGCGGGGCGAGCCGGGGCAGCCACTCGGCCTCTTTCCTGGCCTGCCCGGCCGCCCCGGCGTGGCGAGGCAGCCGGACGGAAAGCTCCTCGCCCAGCCGGTAGATCACATGGTCCGAGCCGGCCGGGTCGAGCAGTTCCAGGGACAGCTCGGCCCACTGCGGGAACTGCGTCTCGACCAGGCGCCTGACCAGCGCGGCATCGATGGCGGGGCGGGTGTCCGCAGTTCTTCCGGTTGCCAAGAACGGCTCCTGCGGTCGGCCCGCTCCGTGTGGCGGGCGATCGAGGCCATCACAGTACGTCGCGGGCTCTCCTTTCAACCGGATTACTTGACGGCCTCGGCGCCGCATCCGGGTCGAGTGCCAAGGGGCGTCGGCCAGGACCTCCGGATTGGCTGCGAGCCTCTCGGCGCAAGCGGCAAGACCGCGTTTCCGCCAACGGTTCTGCCGGTAGATCGTCTCCGTGACAGCCGGGTCCACGCGCAGGTCGGACCGGACTCGCCCGGTGCGCGGCGAGCGTCTGGCGGAAGCCCGCGCAGGCCATCTCGCGCGTCTTCCCCGGCGCCTCCGGCACGGCCGCGGCCACCGGGGCGGGCTCAGGCTCGTGGGGCAGGGGTACGGCACGGCGCCCCGCACCGTTTGGGTGCGGGGCGCCGTGGCGTTGGGTCAGGCCGGGGTGACGTTCTCCGCCTGGGGGCCCTTCGGGCCCTGGGTGACGTCGAAGTTGACCTTCTGTCCCTCCTGCAGTTCCCGGAAACCAGCGCTGTTGATGGCCGAGTAGTGCACGAAGACGTCGGGGCCGCCGCCCTCCTGCTCGATGAATCCGAAGCCCTTTTCTGCGTTGAACCATTTCACGGTGCCGGTGGCCATGTTTCGTCCCCTTGTCCAGGGTCGGGGGGCACTGGCTTGTCAGTACCCCTGGGTGAGGTGATCGCCCTGGTCCTCGGGTCCTGCTGCACAGCACGACGCCCGCGGTGCGAACCGCGGGCGCTGAGACTTCGGAACCACGACTGCTGGCACGAAACTAACCGATCCGCAGTCGCCTGGCTACGCGGCGCAACGGAGGCGAGTGACAGCGATAGCGATCAAACATCGGCCGGGAGCCTCAGGACGCTGCGGAAGTCGCCCGCGTGGACACCCGAACGGTCTAACCCGCCGGGCCGATTGTCACTCACTCGTACAGACGGCCGATTTCTACCGAACCCGCTGCTCACGCCGGGTCGCCGTCGGTGGCGGAGAACCGAGTAGGTGGCGGAGAACCGAGGTTCCGTGTCGTAGCACGGCCGACACCGGCCGCCCGTCCACGGACGGGCGGCCGGGCCGTGTCAGCAACGCGTCAGCGGGCTGCCGGACAGTGAGGGTTTCCAGCGCGACGTCTCCCATCCGCTGTCCAGCACGACATCCCCCCACGCGCCATGGCTCGGAACCCCCGCAGTCCGCCCATGGAAAGGAACACACGCCACGAATGATCCGCACTGCACGAAGGATTGATGCGCCATGAAGTTCACCAACGATCTGTATATCGCCTCGGCCGCGTCCTGGCTGCCGGACGTGGTCTCGGTGGACGAGGCCATCGCGGCGGGACTGGTCGACGACGAGCACCGGAACCTGGGCTACGAGTCGATCGCCGTGGCCGACGGCGTCGCCGGCCCCGAGATGGCCGTCCGCGCCGGCCGGCTGGCCCTGGAGCGGGCCGTCGGGATAGAGCGGGACGAGGTCGGTCTCGTCCTGCACTCGTCCTGCGGTTTCCAGGGACACGAGATGTGGCCCGCGGCGGCCTACGTCGCGAACGAGACGGTGGGCCCGGCCGCTCCCGGCTTCGACCTCCAGCAGCGCTGCAACGCCGGACTGGGCTCGCTGTGCCTGGCCGCCGGCTACGTCGACGCCGGTTTCACCTCCGCGGTCCTGCTGACCACCGGAGACAACTTCGCCCCGCCCTGGGTCGACCGCTGGAACGTACAGCTCAACTTCATCTTCGCGGACGGCGGCACCGCTCTGGTGCTGTCCGGGCGGCAGGGCTTCGCGCGCGTCGTCTCCGCCACCCTGGGCGCCGACAACTCCCTGGAGCGGTGGAACCGGGGGACGGCCCCGTTCGCCACCGCGCCCGGCCTCGAAATGCCGCTGCCGTTGCGCGAACGCGGCCTTCAGCACGCGGTCACTCCGGAGGCCGAGGGCTCCTGGGAACGCTATGAGGCCGCCCTCATGGACACGACCCGGCGAGCGCTGAGTGAGGCCCAGGTGGGCGTCGAGGACATATCCCGTGTGGTGATGCCTCTCATCCACCGCGGTGTCTCACCCGAGAACTACGAACTGCTCGGCTTCACCGAGAAGCAGAGCACCTGGGACCTCGGCCGCCTGGTGGGCCACGTCGCCGCGGGCGACCAGTTCCTCGGCCTCGAACACCTGGTCAAGCAAGGCACAGTGGGACCGGGCGACCTCGTCCTGCTCGTCGCGGCCGGCGAGGGATTCAGCTATTCCGCCGCGGTCGTGGAGATCCTCGACGTCCCGTCCTGGTGACAGCCGGCCTCCGACAGCGCGGCGTCTGCCCCCGGTGTCTGCTCCGAGCGACGGACGCGCTCTGCGTGTGGCGGGCCGGGAACGGGCGCGGCGAAGGACTACGTCACGGGTGCGATCGCGGCGGGCCACCCGCGGAAGCCGGTCTCGGCCCCGTCGACCGCGGCCGGCGGACGCGCGCGGGCGGGTGAGCCCGGAGGGGCCCGATCCGAGTGCCCGGTGAGGCAGCGTCGTCTCGGGACCTCCGGGCCCCTGGGGCGGACCGCTCAACGGTCACACGGTGAAGCGGTGGCTTCCCGAGCCGACCTCGAACACCGCGCAGCCGTCCTCCGCGCGCACGAACGTTCCGTGCGTGTGCTGGACGCGGTCGGGGTGATCCGCCGGGATCCACACCTCGGCGGTGGTGTTGGGCGGCACGCTGCACGTCAGCACGAAGCCGCCGGACCGCTGCTGCCACCGGGTCGACACCGGACCGTGGAGAGAGGCGAACGTGGCCCGGGCGGAGGTGACTTCGCCGCCCGGGCGGGGGCGGATGACGACCTGCCGGTAACCCGCTCGGCCCGGAGCGATGCCGGCGATGTTGGCGTACATCCATTCACCCACCGAGCCGTAGGCGTAGTGGTTGAAGGAGTTCATCTCCGGGGTCTGGAAACCGCCGTCCGGCTGGATGGAGTCCCAGCGCTCCCACATGGTGGTGGACCCCTTGTCGATCGGGTACCCCCAGCTGGGGAAGGTGCGCTGGTGCAACAGCCGGTAGGCGACATCGGTGTGACCGGTGTCGGTGAGGACGGGCAGCAGCCGTGGGGTGCCGAGGAAGCCGGTCGACAGATGCCAGTCCTTCGCCTCGATGAGGGCGACGAGACGGTCGGCCGCCGCCTTGCGCAGGGCGTCCGGCACCAGGTTCATGGACAGCGTGAGGACGTAGGCCGACTGCGTGTCGCCCTTCACCTTGCCGTCGGATGCGACGTACGCCGTCTGGAACGCCTTGCGTATGCGGGTGAAGAGGTCGGTGTAGGGCGCGGCGTCCTTGCCCAACTCCGTTGCCATCCGCGCTGCCAGGTCGGCGCTGTGCGCGAAGTAGGCGGTCGCGATGACGTCCTTGGGCGTCTCGTCGGACACGTTCAGCCAGTCGCCGTAGCCGTCGGCCGGCCGCAGCAGGCCGTCACTGTGCTTCTCCAGATACCTCAGCCAGGCGTGCACGGACGGCAAGGCGTCCGCGAGGACCTGTCGGTCGCCGTACGCCTGATAGAGGGCCCACGGGACCGTGACACCGGCGTCTCCCCAGCCCGCGACGCCGTTGCCGAGGTTGCCCACGGCGGGTGCCACGTCCGTGAAGGCACCGTCCGACGTCTGCGCGTCGCGGAGATCGACCAGCCACTTGGTGAGGAAGCGGGCCGACTCCATCGTGTAGGCGGCCGTCGGCGCGAAGACGTTGATGTCGCCCGTCCAGCCGAGCCGTTCATCACGGGCCGGAGTGTCCGTCGGAACGGAGAGGAAGTTGCCGCGCTGACCCCAAGTGATGTTGCTGTGCAGCTTGTTGAGCATCGGCACGTTCGTCTCGAACTCGAACGTGAACGGCGCGGAGGTGTGCATGACCCGCCCGGTCACGGACGTCGTCGACGGCTTGCCGGGGAATCCGGTCACTTCGACGTAGCGGAATCCGTGGAAGGTGAAACGAGGCTCATAGGTCTCCTCACCTTGTCCCTTGAGGGTGTACGTGTCCGTCGCCGCGGCCGACCGCAGGTTCGCGGTGTAGATCGTGCCGTCGGGGTTGAGGACCTCCGCGTGCCGCAACCGCACCGTGGTGCCCGCGTCGCCCGACACGCGCAGCCGCACCGACCCGACCATGTTCTGGCCCAGGTCGAGGACGAAGACGCCCGGCTTGGGCTCGGTGACCTTTCTGGCGGGGAGTTCTTTCGCGATGCGCACGGGACCGTCCACCTGCGCGACGATCTGCTCCGGGACATCGTTGTCAGCGCCGCGCACCGCGAGCCACGCCCGGTCGTCGAAGCCCGGTGAGGTCCACCCGGCTGTCTCTTTCCGCGCGTCGTAGGTCTCGCCCGACAGCAGGTCGGCGGACACGATCGGTCCCGAGGCGGCACGCCAGTCGGGCCCCGACGTGATGCGTTCACTGGTCCCGTCGGCGTACTCCACCTCCAACTGGGCGAGAAGCGCCGGGCGTTCCCCGTACTGGTGCGGACCGAACATGCCGACGTTGCCCGCGTACCAGCCGGGGGCCACATAGGCGGCGAGCGCATTGGCGCCCGGGCGGACGGAGCTGGTGACATCGTAGGTCTGGTACTGCACGCGCTTGCGGTAGTCGGTCCAGCCTGGGGCGAGTTGGTCGCGTCCCACGCGCCGGCCGTTCAGATGCGCCTCGTACAGGCCGAGAGCCGTGGCATACAGACGGGCGCGGCTCACCTTCTTGTGCGGCAGCCGGAACTCGTGGCGCAGTTGGTTCGCGGCGGACGCGACCGGCGCGACCCGGCCCCACGGCCCGGCTCCCCATGCGGCGGCCACCTTTGCCGCCGGCCATCCGCTGTCGTCGAAGTCCGGCTCGCGCCAGCCGTCGGCCGGCTCGTGGTCCGTGGACTTCCACGAGGCGTCACTGAAGATCTTCTTCTCGCCGGAGGCCGTGGTGAGGACCAGTACGCAGATCCAGCCGGCGGGCCCGACGGAGGCGTTGGAGGCGGAGACCGCCAGGGTGTTGTTGCCGGAGTGCACGTGGTCCAGGACGTCTATGACGGCCGGACGACGCCAGCCCTCGTTGTCGGCCTCCAGGTCCGTGCGCGCCACCTCGGCGCCGTCGACGGAGACGGCGTAGACGTTGTCCGCGCTGATGGCCAGCGTGGCCCCGGTGATGTCGTCCGGCAGGTCGACGGTACGGCGGAACCACCGGGTGGCCGCCGGAGCGCTGTTCGCCGGTTCGCCCTCGGGGAACCAGATCCACGAACTGCCCTCCAGGGAAGGGGCCTCCGTGAGGGGCGCGGGAGCGGAGATCCACTTCGCGGACCACTGGGACGCGCCCATCAGGCCGGTCTCCCACCACGAGGGCGCGCTCCACTCCGAGGCGCCACCGTCGGCATCCCACACCCGCACCGACCAGAAGTAGCGGGTACGGGGCTTCAGTGGCGGACCGGCGTACGGGACGAGGACGGAATCGTCCGAGACGACCTTGCCGCTGTCCCACACGTCCGGGTGGGACAGGCCCGCGGCGCTCGATGCGACACGCACTTGATACGCGCTCTGGCGCCGGCCCGGTGCGGCCGAGGCCATCGGCCAGCTCAGGCGCGGGTGGGCCGCGTCCAGGCCCAGTGGTCGCTGAACGTATTCGACGCTCGGAGAGGTGACTCGCAAGGCACTCATGCCCGCCCTTCCCTCGGCAGACGTGGGCGCGGGCGCGGCCACGCCGGGTCCGGCTCCGGCAGCCACGGCGCCCACCGTGGCTGCGGCGCCCGCGAGGATGTTCCTTCTACTGATCACAGCGGCCCCTAGAGGTAGAAGGTGAATCGATTCACAGCGGTGAACGTAGGGGGCGCACGAGACGCGCGTCAATGAGCGTGCGTAGCCTTTGTTCGCCGACGATCAGGCAGCCTGCGGGAACGGACGGAGGCTGTCCGATTCGGCGGTGCCGCACTCGGATTGAACCCTTTCAATTCGAGTGCGGCGCCGATTCCAGCACACTCGCCCATCCCAGTACGAGCACCACGTACGCACCGCCGTCCGCCTCGCCACGGTGGGCAGACGGCGGAGGTCAGCCGAGTACGGGCGGGCGGTGGCCGGCCTCCCCCGTCCAGCCAGGGGTTCTAGGGGTTCTACCTGCCCGGCTGAGGCGGGTCAGACCTTCCAGGTGCGCAGTTGGTCGGCGACGGCGAGGATGCCGAGGCGGGTGTCGCGGATCTTGCTGACGAGGTCGGACAGGGCGCCGTAGGGCGGGTCGATGCCCTCACCGGACTGGTCCATGTACTGGGCGGCGATGAACGCGGCGAACAGGCTGTTGCGGTGCGGGAGAGGCTCCAGGCGCACGATGGTGTGCATCAGCGCGGCCGCCCGCCACGCGGCGTCCGGGTCAGCTGCGGCGAGCGTCGGCAGCTTGGTCTTGTGGCGGGCGATCGCCGCCACAAGCGCGGAGTAGTCCGAGACCGACATGTCCTCACGGCCGAGGGCGGCCTCCTGGACGTCGAGCAGCCAGGAGACGTCGACATAGAAGTGCATCAGGCGGCCGCGGCCCCGTCCCGGCGCTCGGACGGCGGCACCTCGTCGGCGAACGCGTCGTCGAACTCACGCCGCAACCGGTCGGCCCACGCGGTAGCCCCAGCGACGAACTGCTTGCGCTGCATCTCGCGGACGCCGAGGTCGTGCAGGTACTGCTTGAGGCTCTTGCCCTCGGCCGCGGCAGCCGCGCGCACACCCTCGAGCTCTTCGTCGGTGAAGGACACATTCAGTGATGGCATACATCGATGGTACCTAGTTGGTGCCTGGGGCGTCAGGCCCCACACGGTCACGGCGGGGACACCGAGAGAAGCCGACAGCCCCGCCGCCACCAAAACCCTCCTCGCCGACAGGTGTCTCACACCCCACTGCACGGCCCTCGGACCCCGTTGATCAGGCCGTTTTCCGGAGGATCAGCCGGGTGGGAGTGATGACACGGTGAAGCGAGTGGTCGCCATCGTCCAGGGGCGTGGCCGGGATCCGTTCGAACAGCAGACGCGCCATCAGGCGTCCCATGCCCTCGATGTCCTGGTGCACGGTCGTCAGTGACGGTTCGGTGGTCTCCACAAGTGGTGGCAGGTCGTCGAAACCGATGACAGCGACGTCCTCAGGGACCCTGCGCCCGTGCTCCTTCAGTACGCGCAGCGCGCCACAGGCCATCAGGTCCGACGCGGCGAAGACCGCGTCCAGGTCGGGACACCGGGCCAGCAGCTCGGCCATGGCGTCCACCCCGCCCCGCAAGGTGAAGTCGCCCTCGACGATCAGATCGGGTGCGCTGTCCGGCAGCACGTCCCGGTAGCCGTCGAGCCGGTCGACCGCGGCCGCCTGGTTGAGCGGGCCGGTGATGGTTGCGATGCGTTCGCGTCCCTGCGCGACCAGATGGCGGACGGCCTCCCGGGCTCCGCCGCGATTGTCGGCATCGACGTACGTGTACCGGTGACCGCGGTCCTCCGGGCTGAGGACCGGGCGCCCGCCGAAGACGGCAGGCAGGCCCATCCGATCGACCATCTCCGGAAGCGGGTCGTCCCCGCGCAACGAGAACAGCAGTGCGCCGTCGACGTGCCCGCCGCCCAGGAAGTTGCCCACGCGCGGGTAGTCGTCCGGCTCCTCGATCAGCAGCAGCACCAACTGCGCGCCCTGGCGGACGAGTTCTTGACGGATGCCGCGCAGGTGCCGGTCGAAGAACGGGTCGACGAAGAGGCGATTCTGCGGCTCGGTCACCACGACAGCGATCGCGTCGTTTCGCCGGGTGACCAAGCTCCGGGCGGCCTGGTTGGGCACGTAACCGAGCTCGGCCACCGCGGTGCGAACACGTTCGGCGACCGCGGGGCTCACTCGCGGCGAGCCGTTGATCAGGCGCGACACGGTGGACCGTGACACCCCGGACTGCCGGGCCACGTCCTCGAGCGTGGGGCGTTGTCCTTGGGACCGTCCGGTCACATGCGTCCTCCGATCCGGAGCAGTTCTTGCAGAACCTGCTGGGCCTGGTAGCCGTCCTCGAAGTCTGCCAGAGTTCCCGATCTCTGGGATGCGGTTACGGCACCGGCCCAGTCGTGGAGTTGGTCGAGGAAGGAGTCTCCCCAGCCGGTGACTTCTCCCCGTGGATCGTCGAGCCGGCTGGGCCCGAGGAGCTTCACCTGCTCCCAGTCGATCCCGGTCCGCAGATGAAGGACCGGACCGTCCTGCGAGTCGTGGGAAAGGTCGCCGCGGCTTCCCATGGCAGCCAGCGTGAACCCGGTCTCTTCGGGCTGTGAGGCCTTGGAAGCGGTCAGCGTGAAGGACGGGCCGCCCTCGATCCGGCCGCTGACGAAAGCATGATCGTCCACCTCCACGGCGTGACCGCCCTTGGCGGCGACCTTCGTCCGGAGCGCGACTTGGCAGCTCGCGAGATCGACGGGGCTCCGGAAGAGGTGATGGAGCATGTCGATCAAGTGCACTCCGAGGTCACCGAGTGCGCCACTGGTATGGCCTTCCGCCGCGCTGTCGCGCCAGGTGAAGTGCTGACGGGTGAGCGCGCTGGCACGTTTGAAAGCGACGTCGACGTGGACGACGCGTCCGAGCATCCCTTCACCGATGCGATTGCGGGCTTCTCGGATCACGTTGAGGTAGCGGTAATTGAATCCCACGGCGCACACGCCTGGTGCGACCGCGGCCAGGGCGCGCATGTCGGCCGCTTGCAGCAGGGAGACTGCCATGGGCTTCTCGCACAGCACGCTCCTGCCGTACGCGACCGCCTCACGCGCGTAGTCGGCATGTGTTCGGTTCGGCGAGGCGACCACCACACCGTCGGACGCCTTGTACAGCTCGTCGGGGGACGCGAACGCCACCGTTCCCGACGCGCGGGCCAAGGACTGTGCTCTCTCCCGGTCCAGGTCGAATACGCCTGTCAATAACGTGTTCTCACAGGCCGCCACCGCTTCGGCGTGCATGTGGCCGATGTTGCCGGCGCCTATGATTCCCACTCGCATCACGGTAGAACCCCCCTGAGCTCGGACAAGATTGCGTCGGCGTGAGATCTCGCGGACACCTGCGGATACCGGGCTCGGGCCTCCTCGGTACAGTTCCCGACCAGAAGTCCCCGGCCGACGGCGGTGAGCATCTCCAGGTCGTTGCCGCTGTCCCCGAAGGCGAAAGCGTCCGCCTCACTCACCGCGTACAGGCGGCATATGTACTCGACAATGTGACGCTTGCCGCAGTCCCGGGGAAGGAAGTCGACGTCATAGCAGTCGTCCGGATCCCCGGCGGCCGGATTGCAGCGGCTCAGGTTCACACCGAGCGAGAGCCTGTCCGCGGTGCGCCTGATCAGAGCGAGTTGACGAGCGTCCCGCTCGGGATCCTGCGCGAAGTAGTAGTAACTGATCACGCGGCTGCCGGGAGCGCGACAGGACTGTGGAACGAGCGGCACTCCCCGCGTGCGCAGTTCCCGGAAGGCCTCCTCCGCAAGGCCTTCCAAGTGCTCGCCGGTGGTGAGCATCCGCCGTTGCCAGCCCGGCTCCGGCTGTATCCCCGCCTCGCTGATGACGTGCAACTCGGTGCCGAGCGAGCAGGCTATGAAGTGCGGCAGGAAACGGAGGCCGTGCCGACGGGCCTTGCCCAGCACGGACGACAACGAGCTGCCGGTCACCCAGCCGAACAGCAGCCCGTGCCGCTCGCCGGCGTCCTCGAGGTAGTTCTCCAGCGCTTGCCGAGAACGCACCTGTTCAGGTGTGCCGCTGTGCGCCAGGTACGTCTCGTCGAAGTCGGAGAACACCACGGTCCGGACGGTTGACGCTGTCGGCAGCGGGCCTATGTCAGTGAGCGGTGGCACGGAATGCGGCATGCAGGGCTTCGATCACTCGGTCCTGTTCGGAGAGGGACAGATTGTTGTGCAGTGGCAGGTGGAGAACCCTCGCGTGGACCTGCTCCGTCAAGGGCAGGGCGACGTGTGCGAAATGCTTGCGGTGCAACGGTGTCTGCTGACGGTGGGTGAGTACGGGGTAGTAGATGTCCGTCTCCACTGCGTCAGCCGTCCGCATACGTGCTTGGATTGCGTCCCTCGCCTCCCGTCCGGCGGCTACCTGCACGCCAAACAGATGCCACGCGTGGTCGGGTGTGAAGGCGGGCAGGACAGCCGTGCCATCTGCCGCGAGCTCCTCCAAGGCGTCGAGATAGCGCTTGGCCAGGAAGGCCCTGCGGTAGCTGTTCAGGGTCAGGCGTGGAAGAAGCCCGAGGGCGACTGCGGCGGTCGAGTTGTCGATCTTGGCGTTCAGACCGAAGGCATCCTCCTTGACATTCTTCCGCTCCGGGTCGAAGCCGTGGTAGGCGAACCTCCGTGCCGATACGCCGACTTCAGCGTCACGGGTCACCACGGCGCCGGCCTTGCCGGTCAGTCCGAAGTTTTTGTACGGATTGAAGCTGAGCGCAGCTGCGTCCGAGTGTTGTCCGACTCCGGTGACGCCGATGGCCTGGCACGCGTCCTCCACAAGACCCAGGCCGTGGCGACGGGCGATCTCCGCAAGGCCCGGGACGTCGGCGAAGCGGCCGTAGAGATGGACGGGGAGGATGGCCCTGGTTCTGGGAGTGATGGCGGTCTCGACGAGAGCCGGGTCCAGAGTGTGGCGCACGGGGTCGATGTCGACGAGGACCGGGGTGGCGCCACAGGCCCATACGGCGTTCTCGGTGGCCGCGAAGCTGTTCGCGGGCATGATGACCTCGTCGCCGTGGCTGACGCCGACCGCTCGCAGGGCGATGATCAGGGCATCCGTGCCGCTGCTGGTCGCCACCGCATGCGGCACTGCGAGGAACTCCGCCAGGGCGTCCTCGAACTCGCCTATCGCGGATCCGCTCGTCAGTTCGCCGTCGGCCACCACGCGGGCGAAATGTTCGACGGCGATGCGTTGTTCGTCCCGCGTCCACAGCCGCGACTTGGGCAGAAAGGGCACCGGATCGCCGGCCGCACGACGGGGATCCACGGCGAAGACGGAGTCGGGGCCGGACGGATCGAGCCGCCCGACGTCCTCGGCCAGGGAATCGGACAGGGCTCGGTTGGCGAGGCTCCGGGAGCACCGGTACACCGGGACCTCGTGCCGCCGCACTTCCCCGACCAACCGGTGGATGCTTGTGCTGTCGCCGGTGAAGGAGTCGTTCAGGAAGGTGGTCATCGGCGTCTTCACACCTCGGCCGCATACTTGAGGAGCGCAGCGCAGCCGAAGGACTTCGCTGCCTGCTGGAGCAGCTCCGGGCTGGGCTCCTTGAAGTAGAGCAGTTCCCGTCCTGTCCGCATCGCCTGTACGGCCGTCGGCAGTTCCCGGTCGTCCGTGATGTCGACGACGATCAGGTCGTGCGCCGCCCCGACCCTGGCGATCTCTCGTTCGGCGCTGTCCAGATTGTCCGCGTCGACGACCAAGACCTCGTACGAGTGCCCGATCGGCAGTCTCTCGGCGACCGCTCGGCACGCGAACTCGAAGCGGAGATAGGCGTCGAACCAGCTGGGACGGCTCGTGCGACCAGGATCGAAGTAGGAGTCGAGCACCCATTGCAGCCTGACTTCGAGTTCCGGGTGCTTCGAAGTGAAGTACTCGAAGTTTTCCCGCCAGTCCGCGTAGCGCTCCTGGTCCGATTCGGGATGAAACTGGTGATATACGCGGGAATACAGGTTGTGAACGAAGGCCAGGCCGCGTCGGTGCAGACGATAGCCGAGTTCAACGTCTTCGAAGCTCCACTTTTGTATGTTCTCGTCGAACCCGCCGACGGCCAGCAGGTGTTCCTTGCGTACGGAGACGTTGCAGCCGTAGAAGAAGTGCCAGCCGGTGGCAAGGTTGCCCATGTTCTGCGACAGGGTGGCGGTGACCTGGGCACGCTCGTCCTGATCGGCGACCGGGGGAAAAGCCTCAGGAGTGAAAGAGCGTTCGAGGAGGGCGAGATCGACGGCTCCGGGCGCCTGGTAGTCCCGGAAGCCGATGGCCACGATCGCGGGGCGACCACGGTGACACCGGATGTGCTCTTGAACGAAGAGCGGGTCGATGATCTGGTCGCCGTCGACGAAGACAATCAATTCGCCGTCCGCCGCACGGATTCCAGCGTTCCGCGCTGCGGAGCGGCAGGACTTTTCGGTACGCGGCACATAAACGCGCCGGATCCGGTAGGTGAGCGGCAGCGAGTCGACGACCTCGCCGGTGCCGTCCGTCGAACCGTCGTCGACCAGGACGACCTCGAACTCGTCGGCCTCATCGAGTCGCTGATGATTCAGGGACACCAGACAGGGAGCGACAAGGTCCTTCGAGTTGTAAGTGGGGATGACGAGGCTGACTTTCACACGATTCTCCATGGAAATATAGGAGCTGACGGCAGCGGGTTTTCAGCTTCCGGCAACGGGAGCGCTCTTCGGCTTCCCCACGATGCGATGGGCCCTTTGGGGGGCAGAGATGTGTCGCCAACGGATGCTGAGCAGGAGGGCTCGGAGATTCTCGTCGATCGCCATGGCGATCATGACACCGATGATGGCGAGGCCGAGCGGCAGCGAGAGGGCGTACGCCAGGGGAATGAAGACTCCCCAAAGGACGAGGATTCCGACGGCGGCCGGATAGGTGACATGGCCGACGGCGCGCAACGTGCTGGCCGTGGTCATGATCAGAGAGGAACCCGGAAGATAGAGCAAGCCGCACCACAGGAGTAGGCGTCCGGACTCCGCCACCTCCGGGGAATCGGTGAACTGATCCATGATCCACCCGCCCGACAGGCCGGCCAGAAGCGCCAGGGTGAGGGCCACACCCACCCCCACCAGCCGTGTCGTTCTGGTGATGCGTCTGATCCGGTCCAGTTCGCCGGCACCGGCAAGATGGCCGACCGCGATCTGCAGTCCCTGCGAAAGCGCCGAGCCGAACATACCGATCATGTTGGTGATACTCAGCGTGTACATGCGTGCGGCAAGCTCATCGGGGCCCACGGCGGCGATGATGCGCGTGGTGGTGATTTGGGCGGCTTGCCAGAACGCCGGCTCCAGCATGGTGGGCAGGGCGAACGCCATGAGCAACGCGCCGTGCTCCCGCAGCCGCTCCGCACTCGGCGGACGCCGAAACCGGATCCGAATTCTGAAGAAGACCAGCCACGCGCTGAACAGAAGTCCGGCCGCGGTGGCAAGGGCTGTGGACAACGCGATTCCGCGCACGCCCCAGCGGGGCCCTGCCGGAAGCAGGACCAGGAGGTAGATCAGCACGATGTTGACGATGTTCGTGAGCACTGCGGCGAACATGCCCGCTCGGGTGAATCCGTTCGCCGCCATGACACCACCGAACATGGCCACCAGGGAGTGCAGGGCACAGCTTCCCCCCACGACTTGCAGGAAGGTGGTGCCATAACTCAGTAGCGGCCCTCGCAGGCCCAGCAGCTGCGCCATCTCCCTGGCCCATATGAGCAGGACGGCGCTCGCGACCACACCCAGCAGAATGTGCAGGAGCAAGGCTACTGAATAGCATTCCTGGACTTTTCGGTGTTTCCCCTGTCCAAGCATTCTGGCATACACGAGGCTGCCGCCCTGCCCCAGAAAGGAGAACATCATCAACACAAAGGTGGTGACTGTGTTGACGGATCCGACGGAAGCCGCGGCGGCGTCCGATATACGCCCCAGGGCCCAGGTGTCCACAAGCCCCATGCAGTAAGTAAAGGTCAGCTGTAGGAAAATGGGCCAGCTGAGAGAGAAAACTCCTAAATTCACCTTTGGTGGCACGATGACGTTTCTCTCCGCTCCCCCAGATCCCCCGCAGTGATTCTCACCTTGAGAATCCAGTGGATTGCGGTTCCACCGTCTGCGTCGAGCAACTCGCGCCCGCCCCACTGATCAGTTGGATGCTAGCCACCCGATCCACTCGGCGGGAAGAGCCGACTGCATCGACAAACCGGCACCCACCCATTTCTCGTCAAGGCATCGACATCCCCTGTGCGGGAGAAAACCACTTGGAGTGACCCGCAAACAGGGAAAATCCGCCCTGAAGTATTCGATCGCATGGATGCCCTGCAGAGCACAGCGTGACGAAAGGGGCTGGAGTGGCTGTTGTGGTGTGGCCGATCTACCTCTGATCTCGGCCAGTGGTCCGCCCTTCAGGACTCTGCTGAGGATTCCGCGTGCTCGAAGCGGATCACCCCGGAGCGGGCACCACCGCGAACTCGTTCGCCTGACTCAACAGCGCTAACAAGGAGCCGGAGCCGTACTTCGCGCTCAACCTCGCGGGTATGCGCGCACACTCTGAGTTCGCCGGGGACGGCGCGCCGTGGTTCTTCCCTTCCGGGAACCTGGAGTGGGCAGTGACGGACCGGCACGAGGACGCCGAAGTCACCGAAGTAGCGGTGAAACCCCAGTAGCCTCCTGCCTCGTCCTGGGCGGTCACGATCGTCACCGCCGCCGCGAGCCGTGACATCGCCTCTCTGAACACTCGGGCGTCCGGCACTCCGGAGGCCGGCAGGTGGTCCGCGTGACGCCGAGGCGTGGTCACGACGCGTCCTGCGCCACCGTGGCGTGGACCGGGAGACAGGTGAGACCGAGCATGAAGTTGGAGCGGAGGCGGGCCGGCGGGCCGGCGGGTTCGAACGTGATGCCCCGCCGCACGATCTCCTTCAGGAGCAACGCAATTTCCATCTGCGCGGCACCCATCCCGATGCACCGATGCACACCGACCCCGAAGGCGATGTGCCGGTTGGGTGTGCGGCGTACGTCGAATCGGTCAGGGTTTGGGAACTTCTCCTCGTCGCGGTTGGCGGACGCGTTCCACAGCGTCACCGGATCACCCGCGCGGATCAGTTGACCGTGCAACTCGACGTCACGTGTGGCGACGCGCTGCACGTAGGCGTTCGTCGACGTCCAGCGGAAGATCTCCTCCACTGCGGTCGGCAGGAGTCCGCCATCGTCGAGCAGCCGTTGCGCCTGGTCGGGAAAGTCCATGAAGGCCTGGACGGCGGCGGACGCGGTGAAGGGGGTCGTCTCGTTGCCACCCACCGCCACGTTCAGGCAGTTGTACAGGACCTCGTCCTCGGTGAAGCGACGGCCGTTGATCGAGGCTCCCAGCAGAATGCTCACCAGGTCGTCCGAGGGGGCGCGTCGCCTCGTCTCCATCAGGTCCATCATCACGTCGAAGATCTCGACTTGGGAGGAGACCAGCACCGCCGGCGGTGTCGAGTCGCTGTGATACCGAGGATCCTGGAATCCGATCATGGAGCGGGTCAGTGCGAGGAGGTGCAGGGCGTCCCTCCGCTCCAGGCCGAACATCGCCGCCAAAAGCCCGGCCGGCAGTTCGGGTGCGACGTCGGTGGCGAAATCACCGCCGCCGTCCTTCAGCACCCTGTCGAGCGCGGCGTTGACATAGTCGCGTACAACGCGACGGGCCCGGTCCATGAGAGCGGGCAGAAAGGCCCTGTGCACCTGCTGGCGCATCAGCCGGTGCTGCGGGTCGTCCGAGGCGATCAGCATACGGCCGGACGCGGAGTCCGCGTCCCTCCTGTGCGACCCGCCCATCACCGTCCCCCACCGGGACGAGAACAGGCCCGCGTCGACGTAGGCGTCGTGGACGTCCTGATAACGCGTCAGTGCCCAAAACCCGGACGGCCCCACGCCACTGGCGGTGTCGCCGCCGGTGGCATTCCAGTGGACGGGGCGATCACGGCGCAGGACTCGCCATGCCTCGTGTGGGTCCCCGTCGGTGAACAGGTCGAGGTCGGCGAGGTCGATCACCATGGCCGTCATGGTGTGAGCGCCTCCTTCCGCAGCCCGTCGATCAGGCGGGCCTGTTCCTCCAGCACGCTGTGCTCGAAGAGCGCTTCCGGGGTGACCGGTACGTCCAGTTGCCGCCGCAGCAACAGACGCACCCGAACCGCCAGGAGGGAATGTCCGCCGAGCGTGAAGAAGTCGTCCAGGACGCCGACCGACTCGACGTTGAGCAGGTCCTCCCAGATCGTGGCGAGAAAACGTTCGGTGTCGGTGCGCGGGGCCACGTACCGGTTGCGCCGGGAGGCATGATCCCCGAGCATGTCCGCCAGGCGGTGCCGGTCCCTCTTGCCGTGGGCGTCCGTAGGCATCGCGTCCAAGACGATGATCTCCGCCGGTACGAGATGAGCCGGCACCGTGGCCCTGAGGTGGCCGCGCAGCTCCCGCAGCAGGAAGTTCTCCCGGCCGACGACCACGAAGGCCACCAGCCGCTTCTCCCCCGGTTCGCCGTCGCTGAGGACGGCCGCCTCCGACACCGCCTCGTAGCGGCACAGGGCCCGTTCGACCTCCTGTGGTTCCACCCGGTGACCTCGAATCTTCACCTGGCTGTCCGTACGCCCCAGGTACTCCAGCGCGCCGTCCTCACCGGAGCGCACCCGATCTCCCGTGGCGTACATCCGCGTGCCGTCGCCGGCGAACGGGTCGGCCACGAATCTCCGTGCGGTGAGCCCCGGGCGCCCGAGATAGCCACGCCCGACGCCTGGCCCACCCACGTACAGGTCACCCGGCACGCCCGCCGGCACCGGCCGCAGCCGCTCGTCCAGTACGTGGAGCCGGGCGCGGCCGAAGGAGTGGCCGATCGGCACCTGCTCTCCCAGAAGCGCGATGTCGATCACGGGGAAGCCGCTGCACGCGACGGTGGCCTCGGTGGGGCCGTACAAATTGAACAGCTCCCCGGTGAAGCCGCCCTCGCGCAGCGCACGGCAGGTCGCGGGGAGCAGGACGTCGCCGCCGGAACACAGCAACCGCAGTCCAGACAGAGCCTCGCGGTCGTGTCGGGCAAGGTGGTTGAGGGCGATGGCGGGGGCCAACATGGCGGTGATGCGGCGTCGGCGAAGCTCCTTGCCGAGGTCGGTCTCCATCAGCTCCGGGATGCCCGGCACCACGACGACCTCCGCTCCTCCGGCGAAGGAACGCCACACCTCGAAGGTGAAGGTGTCGAAGGAGATGCTCGACGACTGCGCTGTGCGGTCCCCCGGGCGCAGGAGCGGCAACGTGTCCGCGAGCGCGAAGTCGACCATCTGTCGATGTTCCAGCACCACCGCGCGGGGTGTTCCGGTGGAGCCGGATGTGAAGAGCACGCAGGCCGCGCCGGCGGGCTGCGAAGGCGCGAGCGACGCCGGCGGTACGGCGGCCCGGCCGTCGACATCACCGCAGGACCCGTCGGCGGCCGGGCCACTCGGTGTGGATGGCCACTCCAGCACGGACAGACCTGTCTGCGCCATGCGTTCCACCCAGCCGGGGGCGACGAGCACGTGGGTCACCGCGCCGTCGCGAAGCATCTGGTCACGGCGCTGTGCGGGATACACCTCGTCGATGGGAAGGTAGGCGGCGCCGGCCCGCAGGATGGCCAGCACGGCGACAACCACCGGTACTCCCCGCGGCATGTGGACCGCGACGGTGTCCCCGGGGGACACCCCGCGCGCGATGAGCTCGCGTGCCGATGCCCTGGTGGCTTCTTCGAGTTCGCGGTACGTCAATCGGGCGTCGCCGTCGCTGACGGCGACGGCCGTCGGGTGCCGCAGCGCGGTCCGTTCGAACAGTTCGCTCAGCGTGCTGGGCACGTGCGCCTTCATGGTGCGCCTCCGGTGGTGGTGGTCGCGCCGGACAGCGCGTCGGCGAACTCGTCCTCCAGCACACGGGTCAGTGCCGTGGGCGCGGCGAGATAGCTGAGCTTGCCGCCCTCCAGGACCCGGTGGCGCGTGTTCCCGTACGCGTTCCACTGATGCATGGTCTCGGGTGACACTTCCGGGTCCGCGGTCCAGCCGATGGCCGTCAGCGGGCTGTGCACCGGACGCGGCGCCGGGATCCGGTAGCCGTAGCACAGTTCCACGTCCGCCCTCAGGACACGCAGGGCCAGCGGGAGAAGCTCGGGCAGAATCTCTCCTCCGCCCAACGCCTGCGACACGTGGTTCAGTTCGTCGGCGAACTCCTCGTCCGTCATGGACGGGTGGTAGATGCCGCTCACTCCCGGCTCCGGAGCACGGTATCGCCGCTGTGCGTGCAGGTGCGGCGCGGCGGCGGACGACACCACGAGCAGGGTCGCCCGGGGCAGTCCCAGGTCCTCGATGCGGGTGGCCAGCGCGTGGGCCAACAGGGCGCCCATGCAGTGTCCGAACAGCACATAGGGCCGGTCGAGATGAGGAGTCAGGGCCTCGGCGGTCTCCGCGGCGAACTCCGGCACGGTGCGAAACGGGGTGTGCCGGATCCGATTCTCCCGGCCGGGCAGCTGTACAGGGCATACCTCCAGCGGCCCGATCCGGGTCGGCCATCGGCGGTACGAGGAGGCACCCGTGCCCGAATAGGGAAGGCAGAAGAGGCGGGCCCGGGCCTCCGGCGAGGGCGGCCTGAGCAGCCACCGTCCGGTCGATTGCATTGCTGTCCTCCAACAGGCTGTACGCAGACGCGGGCGCCTTGGCGAGGGCGCCGAGCACGCGGTGCGGGCCGCCCCTGAGATGCCTTGCGAGGGCTTTGCGCACCGCGGTTGCGCAGGGCGGTGCGCCTAGGTCAGTGGGCGGCGGGCGTGCCGGACGCGACCCGGTCGACTGTCGCGCGGAAGCCGGCCAAGGCCGTGACCGGGTCCGTACCGTCGGCGAAGAGGCACGAGTTGACCAGGACCGACTGGAAGCCGAGCGCGAAGGCCTGCTCGACATCGGCGGTGGAGCCGATACCACCGTCGAGCATGACCGGGACCGGACTGTCGACGAGCATCTCCCCCATCGGTTCGAGGTGCTGGGGCTCGATGCCCCGTCGAGCCCCGATGGGCGATCCCATCACCCGCACCATCGTGCTCCCCAGTTCCACGCACTGCGCGAAGGTTCGGGCGTCGGGTGTGATCAGCGGCCACACCTCGAACCCGTCGGCGGTCAGTTCCCGGGCCGCTTCCACCACTTCGGCGTTCACACTGAGCTTGAAGCCGGGGTCGAGGACTTCCAGCTTGATGACCCGGATACCGGTCAACTGGGCGGCCTGACGGGTCCGCTTGACCGCCTCCGCCGCGCTGGTGGGGTGGTTGATGTTGAGGACGGGGCTCAAGGCCAGTTCCTCACCGACGAGCGCCATCACGGAACCCAGCGTCGCCGTGTCGTAGCCCACGGGCAGATCGTCGCCCGCGGTGACCTGGTCGATGGTGTGGGTGTTCACGGCGAGATGTCGGCAGCCGCTGGCGCGCAGCATCTCGGCGGCCAAAGAGGTGTCGACACGGTGGGCGGGCTTGGCACCGAAGCAGTGGAAAAGGTCGATCACGATACTCCTCGGAGGCGCGAAGTGGATGGGGTGGGGCGAGAGACGGGGGTGAGCCAGGAGGGACGGTGCGGTCCGTCGCCCAGGACGGCCTCCCGATAGGCGCGGCTCAGCGCGTCCGTCACGGGACGGCCGGCCGCGTACGTGTGGGTGTCGAGACCCGCCACGGACACCAGGCCGCTCGCCGTCCCGGTCAGGAACACCTCGTCGGCGGCGAGCAGTTCACCGGGCTGCACGGGTGCCTCGGCGGTCTCGATGCCCAGGTCTCCGGCGAGGGTCAGGACGGTGTCGCGGGTGATGCCCGCCAGGACGCTGTCCTCGAGCCAGGGCGTCACCAGGCGGCCGTCGCGAACCAGGAAGACGTTGGCGATCGTGGACTCCGCGACCCTGCCGGAGTTCGGGTCCAACTGGATGGCGTCGTCGAATCCGTCCGCGGCGGCGCGTGTGCGGGCCAGCGCGGACACCACATACGTGCCGGTCGCCTTGGCGCGCACCGGAAAGGTGAGCTGTGACGGACGGCGCCAGGGCGACACCGTGACCCGTACGGGTCGGGACGGGGTGTCGTCGGGGGGAAGGGCCCAGATCTCCGTGCCGAGAGTGAAGTGGAAGTCCCGGAGATTCACGCCGAGGCGCGGCTCTCGGGTGTAAAGCACGGGCCGCACGTAGGCGTTGTCCAGTCCGCTTCCGGCGGCCGCGTCCCGCACGTGCCGGCGCAGGGCGGCCAGGTCGTAGGCATGCGGGATGCCCAGCAGGGCCGCCGAGTCCAGCAGCCGCTCCAGATGCGCGTCGAGCCGGAACAACACCGGGCCTGCCGGCGTCGTGTACATGCGGATGCCTTCGAAGACGGCCGTGCCATGTTGGACACTGTTGCTCCCGAACGGCAGGTCCCGCTCCTGCCACAGTCCGTCCATGACCGTGGTGTGGGAGGCTCGCGTGGTCACCATCGGGCCCCCACCTCCGAGGGCCGGTCGGCCGCCGCGAGCACGGCTGCCGCCATGAGGTCCTGTCGGTCAAGGACGGCCGCGTGGTCGCCGGGGAGCAGGCGTACCGAGGAACCGGCCCCGCCCAGGCGCGGCCACACCGTCACATCGGCCTCGCGGGCCAAGGGGTCCTCGGTACCCCCCAGGGCGTGTACCGGGCAGTCCAGGACCACCGGACGACGTGGGTGGCTCGCCACGGCGGCGCAGTCCGCCCGCCACACCGGCACCATCACGGAGAGCAGCTCAGGGTCGTCCAGGACCATGCTGGGCACCGTGCCCTGCGCGGCCAGCGCCGCTGTCAGTTCCTCGTCCGGCAGCGTGTGCACGGCACGTCCGGCCAGCAGGTGAGGCGGTGGGCAGCCGGCGACGACCAACCCGCCCGCGCCGGTGCCGCGTTGCTGCAGCCGCGCCGCCATCTCCGTGGCGATCAGGGCGCCCATGCTGAATCCGAACAGCACCAGTCGGTCGGGGGAACGACCCAGGCCGAGCTCCGCCTCCAATTGGTTCCACAGGTCGTCGGCCAGATCCGTGAAGCGCGCCGCGGCGGTCTCCGCGAAGCGGCTGTCGCGTCCCGCCAGGGCGGGCAGATGACAGTGCCCGTGCTCGCGCAGTTCCGCCACCATCCGGGAGTACGCACCGCGGCCGCCGCCCACGGGCGGGTACAGGGCAAACCAGCTTTCGGTCACTTGGGCGCACCCGCCGTTTCGCGCAGCGCGACACGCAGCCGGCCCAGCTCCTCGACGCTCTCCAGGACTTGTTCGCGCGGCAGCCCGAAGTCCACGAGGCAGCCGAGTTCGGTGATGCCGGCGGCGCCGAGCCGCTCGACCTTCGGCAGGCAGCTCTCCGCACTGCCGAACAGCCCCGAGGTCCCCATGTAGCGGCGCAGCCCGTGCTCCAGGAGCGCTTGGCGGTCCGCTTCGGTCACCTCGTCCGGGTCGATGCCGGCACCCCCGCCCGCGGCGTACTTGCTGAACAGGTCCATGTGGGCGGAGAGATACCGGATCAGCGGGCCGCGGACGCGCTGTTCGACGCTGGCCGGGTCGGATGCCAGGTGGGTGTGGAGCATGCAGGTGACCTGGCGGCCGTCGGTGGGGTGCCCTGCCTCGGTGAGCGCCTGGTGGTAGAGACCGACCCTCTCGGTGATCTCGTCGATCGTCTGCTCCAGCAGCGCGGTCAGGACATGCAGGTTGAGCCGGCCCGCCGTGCGCCAGGTGTCGGGATTGCGGGAACTGGTCAGCCACACCTCAGGGGTGCGTTCCGGGCGCGGGTAGGTCCGTACCTCGACAGGACGTCCGCCCGGTCCTTTGCGGGTGATGCTTGCGCCGTTCCACAAGGTGTGCAGGTCTGCGAGCCTCTCTTCCAGTACGTCCTTGCGGCGTTCGTAGCCCTCGGGGTTGAGGACGAAGTCGTCCGCGTGCCAGCCGGAGGCGAGGGAGATGCCCATCCGCCCCCGGCTGAGCGAGTCCAGAACGCCCCATTCCTCCGCCACCAGCAGCGGGTCGCGCAGGGGCAGCACGACGCTGCCGGAACGCAGGGCGATTCGGCTGGTGCGCGCCGCGATGGCGGCCAGCAGGAGGCCGGGGCTGGGGTAGGGGGCGCCGAAGGGGTCGAAGTGCCGCTCGGGCACCCAGATCGCGTCCAGGCCAAGGGAGTCGGCGAGTTCGGCGCACTCCAGCACGAGGGCGTGTTTGTCCCAGGCGTGGTCGTCGGTGTCGGCGGAGAAGAAGAACAAGCTGACCCTGGGCGTGGACTCCGCGCCGTTCGACGGAATGCCCGCCGCGGGGGCGCCGGCCTCGGGCGCCGGGCCGGCGACCGGCACCGCGCGGTCGGGGGTGGCAACCGTGTGCGGTGTGGTCGTCTCGGGTGTCGCCGTCCCGTTGGCGCGGGTGCGCTCGCGCAGGAGCCGTTCGGCCAGACGGCGGCGCTCGGGACCGAGTGCGTCGAGGGAGGATCGTGGGGTGTCCGTCGTCATGCGCCGGTGTCTCCTTCCAGCTCGGCCAGCCGGGCTTGGACCTCGTCGTCGGACAGGGCGGCGACCTCGGCGAGCAGGGCCGCCGTCTCCTCGTCGTCCTCGGAGGTCCGCGCCGCACCGCTGTCCGGCACGGGTACTCCGAGCCGTTCCAACTGCTCGGCCAGACCCACGACCGTGGGCAGTTCGAACAGGGTGGTCATCTCCAGGCCTTCGGCACCTTCCTTGCGCATGCGCGTGACCATCTGCATGGCCATGAGGGAGTGCCCACCGATCTCGAAGAAGCTGTCGTTCAGCCCGAATTCGTCCGTGCCGAGCAGTTCCGTCCACAGCGCGGCGACGTAGCGCTGCGCGGGCGTGGTGCCGATCTCCTTGCGGGGCGCGGGCTTTTCCGGTGTGGCCTGCGCCCGGGGGGCGGCCTCGGCCTGCTCGGTGCGTACGGTCTTCACGGGCAGCGGGTCGAGCCAGTGCCGGGTCCGGGCGAACGGATAGAGCGGAAGCGACAATCGAAGGCGTTCCTCTTGGGCGTAGAACTCGCTCCAGTCGACGTCCCCGCCCTCCAGCCAGAACCCGGTGAGCAGGTCGAGCAGGTCCTGTGGCTCTTCGCCGCCCTCTCCCGCGAGCGTTGTCAGGGAGGCCGCCTGCGTTCCCAGACCGGCGGCCAGGCGGGTCAGCGTGTGGCCGGGTCCCAGCTCGATGAACACGGAGACCCCATCGCGGACAAGGGTGTTCAGGCCGTCGTTGAACCGTACGGTGTGGCGCAGCTGTCGTCCCCAGTAGTCGCCGTCGGTGGCCTCCTGCGCGGTGAGGTACCCGCCTGTGACGTTGGAGACGACGAGTCCCTGCGGCGCGTGCAGCTCGTGGGAGTCGGCGGCCTGCCGGAACGTGTCCGCGGCCGTGTCCATCAGGGGCGAGTGGAACGCTCGGGTGACCTCGAGCCGCCCGCAGGAGACGCCGTCGGCGCGCAGGCGGGCGGCCAGTTCCTCGACCTCCTGTGGCGCACCGGACACCACCACGAGCTGATCGGCGTTGACCGCGGCCAGGGTGAGATCGCCGGGCACGTCGTCCAGCAGCTTGGCGGCCTCTTCCTCCGCGAGGTTCACGTACAGCATGGCGCCCTCGGGAGTCTCGCTCATCAACCGGCCGCGCCGGGCCACCAGTTCGACGGCCGGCGCGAGGTCCAGTACTCCGCCGAGCGTGGCGGCCACGAGTTCGCCGACGCTGTGCCCGAGCATGGCGTAGGGCCGGACGCCGTAGTCCATGAGGGTGCGGCCAAGGGCCCACTCCACCGCGAACAGCGCGGGTTGGGTGTACTCGGTGGCGGTGAGGGTGGTTCGCGCCTCCTCCAGGGTGGACGCGTCCGGGCGCAGTACCGGCAGCAGGTCGACCCCGGCGCGCTCCTGGAACAGACCGATCACGCGGTCCAGGTGGGCGGCGAACACCGGGTCACCTTGCGCCAGTCGGGCCCCCATGGCCGGAAGCTGGGTTCCCTGCCCGGGGAAAAGGAAGGCGGTGCGCACCGATCCGCGTGCCTGCGCCTCGCGTTGGCTGCGACTGCCGCGTGTGGACAGTCCATAGGCCACGTCGTCCAGGTCGTGGGCGGTCAGGGCGCGGCGCAGCGGGAGTTCACGCCGGCCGGTGGCCAGGGTGTGGGCCACGTCGGCCACGTCGGCGTGCGGGTTCTCCCGAGCCCACTGCCCCAGTGACTGGCTCAGATCCTCCAGCGCCTCGCCGGACTTCGCGGACAGCAGGACGGGGTGACGGCGCCGGCGTGAGGCCCCGCCGGAGCGCACCGGCGGAGCCTCCTCCAATACGACGTGGGCGTTGGTGCCGCCCATGGCGAGGGAGTTCACCGATGCCAGCAGCGGTTCGTCCCCCTCCAGGCGGGTCAGTTCGGTCGCCACCCGGAACGGCGAGGAGTCCAGGGCCAGTTTGGGGTTGGGGCGGCGGAAGTTGACCACGGGAGGAACCTTGCGGTTCTTCAGGGAGAGGACGGTCTTGATGAGACCGGCGATGCCCGCGGCGGCGTCGAGGTGGCCGATGTTCGGCTTGGCCGATCCCAACCAGCAGTACGAGGTGTCCTCGGTCCAGTCGCGGAACGCGCGGGTGAGCGCCGCCACTTCGATCGGGTCGCCCAGCGGGGTGCCGGTGCCGTGTGCCTCAACCATCTGGATGTCCCGCGCGTCGACTCCCGCTCGGCGCAGCGCACGCGCCACGGCGCGGCTTTGCCCGTCCACGCTGGGCGCGGTGAAACTCGCCTTCGCCTGACCGTCGTTGTTGATGGCCGAGCCGCGAATGACGGCGTGGATCTGATCACCGTCCCGCAAGGCGTCGGCAAGCCGCTTGAGCACCACCACTCCCACGCCGCTGCCCACTACGCTGCCGCCGGCGTCGGCGTCGAAGGCACGACAGTGGCCGTCCGGGGAGGAGGTGCCGCCGGGGTTGGCGAGATACCCCGCGGCGTGCGGCATGCGCACCGACGCACCGCCCGCCAGAGCGATGTCACACTCATCGTCGACGAGGGCTCGACAGGCCATGTGCACGGCCACGAGCGAGGTGGAGCAGGCGGTCTGCACGGCGAGACTGGGTCCGCGCAGGTCGAGTTTGTGGGAGACGCGGGTGGTCAGGTAGTCCTTGTCGTTGCCGACCATCGTCTGCAGGTCACCGACCAGGCCGACCACGTCCTCGGCGTGCGGCATCACGTTGTGCAGGATGTACGTGTTCATGGTGGAGCCGCCGAATACGCCGACGAGGGCGTCGTCGCGCCTGCTGTCGTAGGCGGCGTCCTCCAACGCGTGGTAGGCGCATTCGAGGAACACCCGGTGCTGCGGTTCCATGATCGACGCTTCTCGCGCGGCGTAGCCGAAGAACGCCGCGTCGAAGCGGTCGGCGTCCTCCAGCGGTGCGGAGGCGTTGACGTAATAGGGGTCGTCCACCAGGTCTCGGCGGGCTCCGTTGGCGAGCATCTCCTCGCGGCTGTGCCGCACGATGCTCTCCACGCCCTCGCGCAGATTGCGCCAGTACTCGGTGACGTTGTGGGCACCGGGCAGCCGAGCCGCCATGCCGGTGATCGCGATGGAGTCGGGGTGCTCGTGAGCGGGAATCCGAGTCACTGATCGTCCTTCACTGTCGCAGCTGCCAGGGTGTCGGCGGGCCATCGCGGTCGACGCGCCGCAAGGCGGCCAACCGCCGGGCCAGGTCGCGGGGGCGCGGGTACTCGAAGACCTCGTGGACGGGGAAGTCCACGCCGAGCGCGGCGGAGATACGGCCGTGCACCCGGGTCACCACCAGGGAGTGGGCGCCCAGGTCGAAGACGTTGACGTCCGGCGCCACGTCGGGGGCGGCCAGGGCGGCCGCCCAGGCGGCACACACGGCGGCCTCGATCTCGGCCGGGGAAGCGGCATCCGGGAGGCGTTGCGCATGGCGCTCCTCGGCCAGCCGCTCGAGGGCGGCCTCGTCGAGCTTGCCGTTGGCGGTGGTGGGCAGCCGCTCCAGGAGGACCCCCTGCTCGGGGAGCATGGCGGGGGGCAGCCGTGCGGCGACGTGATCCCGGACGGCCCCGAGGTCGATGCCGGTGCCGACCAGGTAGGCGACCAGCCGAGCCGGGGTGCCGATGACGCGTACTTCCGCGGACACGACACCCGGTGCGCTCCGCAGCGTTCGCTCTATCTCACCGAGTTCGGCCCGGTGCCCGCGGATCTTCACCTGGCGGTCCGCGCGTCCGACGACCACGAAGACACCGTCGTGTCGTGCGTACGCGAGGTCCCCGGTGCGATAGAGGACCTCGTCCGTGTCCTGGCACCTGACGAAGCGTTCCGCGGTCAATTCCGGTCGCCGCAGGTAGCCGTCGGCGACACCGGGGCCACCGATGCGGATCTCGCCCAAAGCGCCGACCGGTACCGGACGACCCTGTTCATCGACCAGGTCGATCCGGGCGGCCGCGGTGGCGCTGCCGACGGGAACCAACCGCGGCGGCTCCGCTCCTTCGGGCGGGCGGGGTATTTCGTACATCAGGCAGTTCACCGTGGCTTCGGTGGGCCCGTACCCGTTGAACAGCCGGCAGTCGGGGGCCGCCAGAACGCGCATGCCTTCCGCGGTCACCCCCTTGAGCACTTCACCACCCAGGAGGACGAGTCGCAGATCGGGCAACGGCTCGCCCGCGGCAATGAGTTCATCGGCGAACGACGGGGTGGTGAACAACACCGAGACACGTTCGCGGCGCAGGAAGCGGGCATAGGCCCGGGCGCTGAGCCGGTCCTCCTGACCGGGCACCACGACGCAGCCGCCGAACGGCAGGAAGGTGAAGAGTTCCTGAAGCCCGAAGTCGAAGCCGAGGGAGAGTGTCTGTGCCACCCGCGCCCACGGGCCCAGTTGCCAGGTGTCGGCGCACCAGGCGATGAGCCGGCCGATCTGCTCGTGTCGGATGAGGACGCCCTTGGGCCGACCGGTCGAGCCGCTGGTGTAGACGGTGAAGGCCGCGGCGTCGGGGATCTCCGGTACGTGCGAGCGCGAAGGCCCTGGGGCGTGCTCGTCCCCATCCGCTACGGCGTCCAGGACGACGACCTCGATGGCGGGCTGCGCGACTGCCGCGAGGCGGGCGGCACGGTCGGCCTGATCGGCGGAGGCGATCAGGGCCGCCGGTCGACAGTCCTCCACCATGTGCCGCAGTCGCTCGTCGGGGAAGTCGACAGGCAATGGCAGGACGCCGAGTCCCGCCTCCCACGCCCCGTACAGGGCGACGACGAAGTCGGCCGGAGACGTGATCAGCAAACCGGCCTGTTGCCGCGCCAAGGCCGCGGCGGTCGAGTCCTGCTCGGCGCGGACGGATGTGCCGGCGAAGGCGGTCATGCGGTCAGCTCCTTCCGTCGTCGACGAGGCGCAGCGCGTGGGCGACCCGTTCGACCTGCCGGGTGAACTCGGCGTGGCTCCACACCTGGTGGGGCCCCTGGATCGCGGGCGCACCGGGTGTGTGCTCGGCCACCGCCCTGACCCGCTGAAGCAGCGAAGGCTCCAAGGGCGGGGTCGCGCACCGTCCGATGCGTTCGAGGAGTGCGGCGTCGTGGTCGGACAGGACGGTGAGGTCGGCGAGCCGCGCCCCGTAGGTCCGCTCCGACGCGGCGAGTGCCGCGCAGAACGTGTCGAGCACCGCACGGGCGGTCCGTTCGGTGAACAGGTCGGCGGCGTAGTCCAGCGTGAGGTGGAGACCTTCGGGACCGGGCGTGACCACCAGGTCCAGGTCGTAGCGGCAGCTACGCCTCTCGATGGGGACGGTTCTCAACACGAGTGTGTCAAGGGCGAGTTCGGTCTCGCTGCCGGACAGTGCCTCCAGCAGGCCCCTCACGTCCGGCAGTGGGTTCTCCTGGTAGGTGATGAGCGTCTCGACCAGCGGTGTGCGGCCGGGTTCGCGGTCGGGACGGACGGCCTCAACGGCGCGGGCCAGCGGATACAGACCGGCGTCCATGCCGGCGGTGAGCTGGGCGCGGGCTGCGGCGACCAACGGTTCCAGGAGCCGGTCCGGCTCGACGTCGAGGGCCAGGGGGACCGTGTTCGTGCACAAACCGCCGATGGCCCCGTGGCGCCCGCCGGTGCGGCCGGTCACCGGCACACCCACCACAACGGGCGCCGGCGTGCCGTAGCGCCGCAAGGTGGCGGCCCACAACACGGCCAGGAGGCTGACCGGGTCCTGACCCGCCGGCCCGGGGACGGCAGGGGCGGGCACCCGCGCCTCGACCCGGGCACCCCGGCTGCCGCGGACGGCGGTGCGGGGGAAGTCGGTGCGCACGCCGAGCGACGCGGCGCGGCGTGGCAGCACCTCGCGCAGGAAGGCGTCGCGCTCGCCGGCTTCCTCGGAGTCGAGGTAGGCCCGTTGTTCTCGCACGTACGCGTCGTACGACCCCGGCTCGGGCAGGCGCACCGGGCGCCCGGCGATCAGGGCGGAGTAGGCGGATCCGAGGTCACGGAGCACCAAGGACAGCGACCACAGATCGGTGACCAAGTGATGCACCACGACCTGGTAGACACGCCGCGTCGGGGTCTGCCACCGATACAGGCGCAGCAGTGGTCCTTGCTCGGGGTCAAAGGGCAGCGCGGCCGCCTCGGACAGCTGCTGCGCCAGCCTGTCCTCGGCGACGGGCACCGGCGTCAGGGCGAGGGCATCGCGCATGCGCCGGGTGGACACGGGTTCTCGGCGTCCGTCGGCCCCGGACGACGTGAAGCGGACGTGCAGCTCCGGTTGGTGCTCCAGGGCCGTGCGCAGGGCCTGTTCGAACAGATCGTGGTCGGTGCCCGGACCGGGCTCGCAGGCGAAGGAGATGGTGTAGGCGTCGCTGTCGGGGGCGAGCATGTGCAGGAACAGCAGGGATTCCTGAGCCTTGGACAGCGCGCCGGAGGCCTCGTCGCCTGCCCGGACCGGCGCCGGTTCGGCGGTGCCGACCCGCTCCATCAGGCCCGCGACGGTGGCGCCTTCCAAGAGGTCGCGGACGGGGATGTCCACGCCGGCGTGGCGCGCGATCAGTTCCGTCAGCCGTACGGCGCCCAGCGAGTCGAGGCCGTGCAGGGTGAGCGGCCGATCGTCGCCGACACCCGTGCCGAGCACCTCCCGCACGGCCCGGCGTACAGCGGCTGTGGGGGCCGTGTCGCCCGGAGTGGGGCCCCGGCCGTGGTCGAAGCGGTGGTCGGCGTAGTCACCCGCCAGGTACCGGGTGCGGCACTCGCCGCGTCTCAGCTTGCCGCTGGTGGTCTTGGGCACAGTGCCTCGGGGCACCCCGACGATCTCGTGCGGGGCCAGGCCGAAGGACGTGGCGATGGCACCGGCGATCCGCGCCCGGTCGTCGTCGGTCAGGCTTTGTCCCGGGCGCAGTTCCGCGACGATCACCACGCCCTGGTCGTCCGGTGCGGCGAACGCGGCAACGCAACCGGGGCGCACCGCGGGGCAGAGGTCGACGACGAGCCGTTCGATGTCCTGGGGGTGGTGATTGCGGCCCCGAACGATGATGACGTCCTTGATGCGGCCCGTGACGTGGAGTTCGCCGTCCTGGAGAAAGCCGAGGTCACCGGTGCGCAGCCACTTCTTGTCGCTGCCGCTGACGTTCGCGGCGAACACCTCGGAGGTCAGGTCGGGCCGATTCCAGTACCCGGCCGCGACGGCCGGCCCGTGCACCAGGATCTCCCCCACTTCCCCCGCGGGCAGCGGCGTGCCGTCCGCCCCGCCGACGGCGACCTCGCAGTCACGCGGCACTCCACAGGTGACGACTTCCTCCCCCTCACGGCAGATGCGGGTGCTCGCGCCCGCGCCCACGGGCACCGAGGTCACCAACAACGTGGATTCCGCCAGCCCGTAGCAAGGAACGAAAGCGTCGTCCCTGAACCCTGCCGGGGCGAGCGCCTCGGCGAAGCGGCGGAGCGTGTTGGTGGATACGGGTTCGGCACCGCTGTAGGCGGTCCGCCAGCCGCTGAGATCGAGGCCGGCGGGCAGTCCGTCGCGGTCGACGGTGCGGGCCACGAGTTCGTACGCGAAGTCGGGGGCGCCGCTGGTGGTCACCCCGTACGTGTGCACGGCGGCGGGCCATGCCGTCGGGTTGCGGATGAAGTCGATCGGCGAGGCCAGGTAGGCGTGGCACCCGGTGTGCAGGGGGTGAAGGATGTTTCCGATCAGGCCCATGTCGTGATACGCGGGCAGCCAGCTCAGCACGACGCTGTCCGCGGTGTGCCGGAACGCGTCGCGGATGGCGGTCAGGTTCGCCGTGAGATTGCCGTGCGTCACCATGACGCCGCGCGGTTCGGCGGTGGAGCCCGAGGTGTACTGCAGGAAGGCCAGCGTGTCGGGGGCCGGGGACTCGCTCGGGACATATCGGTCCTCGCCGGTGCGCCACAACGCCGGGGTGGCGAGCGCATCCGCCACGTACTCGGCCATGCCCGCGTCGGAGGTCCAGGTCACCCGGGAACCGCTGTCCTGCTGGATGCGGCGTACCTTGGCGCGGTCCTCCGCGGTGTCGAGCAGGGGGTACACGGGGACCGGGACGCATCCGGCGTACAGGCAGCCGACGAATGAGGTGACGAAGTCGAGTCCGGGCGGCTGGACCAGCAGGACGCGGTCGCCTGGGGCGGCTTCGGCGAGCAGCGCGGCGGCCACCGCGGCCGCCGCGTCGTCGAGTTCGGCACACGTGCGTGAGTCGGTGCGGTCCTTGAGGTCGGTGAGCCAGGACAGCGCGACGGCTGTGCCCTCTCGCTCGGCGCGCGCCCGTATCGCTCCGACGAGGTCGAGCGGGGTCGATGTGCGTGTCAACCGGGTCTCCCTCATCGTTCACCTGCTCGGGCACGGGGGTCGGGTCGCTCGTCGGGCCCCGTCGGCCCCTCGCCACCGGCCCCGGATCGGTCCAGGTAGGCGGCCAGGTCGCGCAGGCGTGGGTTCTCGAACACGGCGACCAGGGGGACTCGCCGGCCCCGTGCGCGACGCAGCCGTCCGGCCAGGCGGATGGCCAACAGCGACTGGCCGCCGAGTTGGAAGAAGTCGTCCGTCGCGCCGACGGGCCGGACACCGAGGACGTCCGACCACACTTCGGCGAGCATGATCTCGGTGGCGCTCTGCGGCGGGACATGGTCCGGACGCTCGCGTTCGGGGTCAAGGCCGTGGTCCGCGGGTGGTGGCAGCGCGGCTCGGTCGGCCTTGCCCGCGGCGGTGGTGGGGATGCGATCCACGGGCACGATCGCGGACGGGATCATGTAGGGCGGCAGATGTGCGCGGGCGACACGGTGCAGTTCGGCCGCGCCGGGCCCCCCGCGACCGGGGACGTAGTGGACGGCGATACCGCGCCCGCCCGGACAGTCGTCCCGCACCGAGGCGATCACCTGGTGGGCGTCCGTCTCCCGGGACAACACGCCCTCGATCTCGCCGAGTTCGATGCGGTAGCCCCGCAGCTTGACCTGCCCGTCGGTGCGCCCGAGGTACTCCAGCCCATCCGGTCCCGGCCGGGCCACATCGCCTGTGCGGTACATGCGCGAGCCGTCCGCGGCGAACGGGTCGGCGACGAAACGCCGGGCGGTCAGGCCGGCCCGGGCGTGGTAGCCGCGGGCAACTCCCGTGCCGGCCACGTATATCTCGCCGGTCTCGCCCTGACGCACCGGCCGCAGCAGGGCGTCGAGGACGTACACCCGTACGCCGGGGAGCGGGGCTCCGATGTGTGGCTGCGGCGCGTCGGCCACGGGCGCGGAAGTCGCGTCGACCGTGCACTCCGTGGGGCCGTACAGGTTCACGGGGATCACCCCGCCGGCGGCGGCCAGGTCGCGCAGCCTGGTCCACAGGGAGGGGACGATGGCCTCGCCTCCGATGAGCAACCGCAGGGGGGTGCGGCCTGGGGCGGGGCTGAAGTGGTCGAGGAGCGGCGCGAGGTGGGAGGGAGTGATGTCCAGGTCGGTCAGGGAGTGGGCGTCGATGGCGGCGGCGAGTTCCGCCGGGTCCGATCGGGTCTTCTCGCCCAGCAGGACGAGGGTGTCGCCGCGGAACAGCCGCAGCCACTGCTGGACGGACGCGTCGAAGGAGATGCTCGCGTTCCAGCCCACGCGGCCCGGGGGCGTTCCCGTGAGCATGCCGCGCTCCAGGGCGTCCAACAGTCGGGGCAGGGATCCGTGTTGGACGGCCACGCTCTTGGGGCGCCCCGTCGAGCCCGAGGTGTAGAGCGTGTACGCGAGGCCGGCGGGGTGCTGCGGGAGCGCCCGCAGATCCCCGGAGGTCGTGGAGGGCACGGAGAGCCGCTCCACGCGCAGCGCCCGTGCATCCGACCCCGTGGGCAGGCGGCCCACCGTGGTGGAGTCCACCAGGACGAGGAGCGCCCCGCTGTCCCTGAGCGTGTAGGAGAGCCGTTCACTCGGGTGGGCGGGGTCGAGCGGGAGATAGGCGGCGCCCGACTTCAGGATGCCGAGCAGCCCGACGACGAGTCCCGTGCCGCGGCCCAGACACAGTCCGACCACGGTCTCGGGGCCCGCGCCGCGGGCCGCGAGGGCGGCGGCGACGGCATCGGATCGGCGGTCGAGTTCGGCGAAGGAGAGGCGTCCGTCCTCCGCGACGACGGCGGTACGGTCCGGGAAGCGGACCACGCATGCCTCGAACCGCTCGTGCAAGGAAGCCCGGTTGTCCGGCTGTGTCCGGGGCTGCGTTCCAGGCGGTGGGGAGTACGCGGAGGGGACCTGGTCGACCGTCGCGGCAACGGACGCCGAATCAGTCATGATGCTCGCACTCCTTTCCGAAGGTGGCCCGGGTCGGCGTGGATGGTTCAGAAGCGAAAGCGAGCCGGTGCCGAGTCGAGCGCGCCCACGGCGGCTGCGAACTGCCGCTCCAGCGAACGCAGTTGGGAGGTGCCGTCCGATCCGCCGGTGTCGCGGACGCGCATGATCTGCTCGGAGAGCTGCAGGATCGGGGTCAGCTCGCCGACGCCGACGCCTTTGCCCGCGAGGTAGGGCAGCGACCAGAAGTCGAAGTCGTACAGCGGGAGCCAGGTGGAGCCGGTGACCCTGTCGAACATGGAATCGGTCAGGTCGGCCGCCTCGCTCGAGGTCATCGTGGCGTGGCTCCAGCTGTAGCCCTCGCCCTCGATGCCGAGCGCCTCCTTGTTCTGGTAGACGGGCGAGCGGGGGTTGGCCCACCAGGCCTGCGCCCTCCAGAAGGTCGGCTTCGTCTCGTTGAGGAAGTCGACGGTGTTGCTCACCGTGCGGGCGTTCTCACCGGGAAACCCGACGATGATGGAGGCGAAGGTGGTGATGTCACGTTCGTTGAGCCGTTCGAGCCCGACGCGGTACTGGCTGTCCTGAGCGAGCTTGTGCATGTTGGCGAGAATCTCGGTGTCGCCGGATTCGATTCCCAGGAACACCCCGGAGCAGCCGCTCTCGGCGGCCAGGTCGAACGCTTCCTCGTCCCGGGCGTTGGAGCATCGGAAGTAGGAGTACCACCGCAGCCCGAGGTCCTCCTCGATCATCATGCGGCAGATTTCCTTGAACCGCTTGGGCGGTACGTTGAAGGTGTCGTCGACGAACACGATGTTCTTGACACCGAGTTCCGCCATGGCGCGCAGCTCCTTGCGCACGGTGTCCACGGACGCCGCCGCCAACGCACCGGCCCTTGAGGGGTAGTCGCAGAAGCTGCACTTGAAGGCGCAGCTTCGGGCGGTGCGCAACTGGGCGGTGACACCTATCAGTTCCGGGGAGAAGCCCGACCAGTCGATGGAGCTGTCGTCGAGATCGTTGCTCTCCGGACGGCGCCGGGTCAGTTGCCACATGCCGTCCGTGCAGTGGATGACGTTGTCGACGGCGGAGATGTCCCGCCCTTCCTTGAGGGCCAGGGCGAGCCTCGCGAGGGTGGTCTCTCCTTGTGATTCCTGCACGTACGAGTCGGCACCCATCGCGTCGAAGAGGTCTTGGACGGTGCCGGTGATGCCGTTCAGGCACAGGTTGTCGACGAGGGGGCCGCCGATCACGATGTGGCTGTCGGGCGAGTGCTCCCGGATGAACTCCACGATGGGCACGACCGGAAGGATGTTGACGTAGAACGTGGTGGTGACCGCCACCACCGTGGGCCGCTGCGCCAGCAGGTCCGCGAGTCGATCGCGCTCGCCGCTGTAGAGCGACACCGGTTCGGCGCTCACGCCGCGCCGGCGAAGAAAGCTGGTCAGATACAGCGCCGCGAGGTTGAAGACCTCTCCGACGTGATAGCGGTCGTGCCGTCCGGTGACGCGATTGCGCAGGGTGCTGAAGGCGTCCATCCACGGCATCGGTCGCCCGTCGACGACCAGATGCTCCTTACGGAAGATCTGGGACTCCGGTGAACTGGGGCCCGCCCGTTCACTCATGACCCGATAGTCGTCGAAGTTTCCCTCGTTGTAGCCGATGACCACGCAGTCGAGGCCGGCCATGCGATGCACACCCCCGCAGTTCGGTCGGGGCCCACGGACGAATCCGTCGCCTTCCCGGGCGCGGTGCCGGGAACGGATGGACCGTACGCGGGGCCGGTTGTACGGGAGTTACGCGCCCGGCGCCCCGCGAGATTTCGCCATTGGGCCGGATGGCGTCACCTGTCTACGCTTGATGATCACTAGAAGGTCCCGTGCCTGCTGCTGCATCCTCGTTGAATGGGGAGCGCAACCCTCGCACTCGCCGGTGGCGGCCCTCGGGGTGCGCCGGCACCCGCTGCGCTGGCGGCGTACCCCGTCACCGGCGACGATCGGGCGCGTGCTCGGGGCCATTGCCGGCGACGCCCTGGACGCAGCGGTGGGGCCTACCTCGCCGACCGGCACCGCGTGGCCACCGCCCCGGCGGGCCTGCGGGTCATCGCGGTGGACGGCAAGGCGCACACCCACTCCGGCACCGGGCACGGCCGGCGGGAATCGCGCGCGATCAAGACCTGCTCGATCGCGGACCGCCTCGGCGGCATCGCCTTCGCGCACGCGAAACTCGCCCTGTGCGTCCACCGCCACCGAAGGCTCACCGGCAAACGCGAGACCCGCGAGAGCATCTACAGCGTGACCAGCCTCGATGCCCACCAGACCAGCCCAGCCGACCTCGCCGCAGCCATCCGCGGGCACTGGGGAGTGGAAAACTCCAGCCACCACATCAGAACGTCACCTTCGCCGAGGACTCCTCCACCGTCCACACCGGCACCGCACCCCGCGCCATGGCCGCCTTCCGCACCCCGCGCCATGGCCGCCTTCCGCAACCTCGCCATCGACGCCTTCAAGGCCTCGAAGCCGGCAACATCGCCAAGACCACCCGGACCATCCGCGACGAACCTGAACGAGCCCTCCGGATCCTGGGCATCACCTACAACCAGGACACCCATGGAACTTGATCAAGCCCTGCCCTGTTATAGATCCTTGCATTTGACATGGACACATGCGTAACCTCACTTCGGTCGCCGACTCGTACGAGCTTCCCAATTCCACGCCTGGTCACTACACGGACATCCTCGCCGAATTTCCACGTCCGCTTTCATCCGAGACCATCAGCTCCCCCCACTCTCGTCCCCCCATGAGGAGTCTTGCGCTCGATGGATCACGCGATCTCGGTTTACACCCTCGGAAGTTTCGAACTGGCCATTCACGGGAAACCCATCCAGCGATGGAAGGCGGGCAAGGCCCGCGATCTCTTCCAGTTCCTGTTACTGCGCCAAGGGCAAGTTGTCTCGCGGGAAACACTCCACGAGTCGCTGTGGCCGGGATCCTACTGGTCGGCGAATTCGAGTTCACTCAAAGTGGCGGTGCACACCCTGCGAAGAGTTCTGGCCAACTGCCAAGCACCGTCCGAGGAGACGAGCTCGCCGTCGCTGCGCCTGGTCACTCGCCAGACCGGCTACACCTTGCAGGCCAGGGGGGTCTGGGTGGACTCCGAGGTCTTCGACGACCTGGTCGACCAAGGACACCGTGCCGAGTCGGCCGGGGCCCATCGCGAGGCGAGCCAACACTACCGGGCGGCCGCCGAACTGTACGGGGGGGACTTCCTGGCAGGATCCCCCATGGAATGGGCCAATGTCCACAGGGAATGGCTCCGAAGTCGATTCCTCTATGTTCTCCAGCGGTTGGCCGAAACCAGTCTTGTGGAAGACGATCCACTCTCGGTGATGCGCTATTGCCGTCGGATCCTTGAAATCGAGCCATACCGCGAGGAGAGCTATCGCATGCTGATGTACACGCATGCTCAGCTCGGGCAGCTCAATCAGGTTCGCCGCTGGTACGACATATGCACAACCCGCCTGCGCGAAGACCTACAAGCCGCCCCGGAACCCGCGACCAGGCTCACCTATTCCCGTGCCATGCACGGCCAACTCAACGCGCACAGCTGGGACTCCATCAACTACCCCACCCACACGGCAGCCCACTGAAATCGGCCGACCAAAGCCTGGCCGCCACCGAATCGCCTTACACTCTCCGCATGATCAGAGAGGCGTATCTGCAGGGGGCCGCGGCCGCCGCCGATCTCATGGGCCGTCCGTCCGTGGCCGCCGCATGGAACGAGCCAAGCGTCCTTCCCGGGTACCGCGTCGCCGGCCTGTGCGGCCATCTCGCGCGCAACATCGTGCTCGTCGAGCCGCTGCTCGCCGCCCCTGCCGGCGGCGCGCACCCCATCCCTCTCCTCGATCACTACACCGGCGACGACTGGCTGGACGCGGACCCTCAGAGTGGGGAGCATCTCGCGATCCGCGAGCGGGGCAAGAAGGCGGCGGCCGACGGCCCCGAGAGTCTGGCAGAGCGCGTGTCCGGCGCCGTGAGCCGGCTGAATCGGGCCATCCCCGCGCAGCCCGCGGATCGGGTCGTCGACCTGCCCGGTATGTGGAGCCTGACGCTCGACGACTTCCTGCTGACCCGCCTGGTCGAGGTGGTGGTCCACTGCGACGATGTGGCGGTGAGCGTCGGCGTGCCGACCCCCGAACTGCCAACCGCGTACTACGAGGAGACGATCGCTCTCCTGTCGCGGCTCGCGATGCGCCGGCACGGGCCGATTGCCCTGGTCCGGGCGCTCAGCCGGAGCGAGCGGGCGCCCGGCACGATCTCCGCCTTCTGACTGCGGCGGTGGTCACCTGGGCGGCCCGCACCCCACGCCGCTCAGTCACCGCGCCGGTTGGTCCATGGCCGCGGCGAGACTGCGCGGACGCATGTCCACCCACTGCTCCTCGACGTACTCCACACACGACGCGTGCCCCGCCGGCCCGTGCACCGTGCTCCAGCCCTTCGGCACGTCGAGGTCCGCGGGCCACAGCGAGTGCTGCCCCTCCTCGTTGCACAGGACGAGGTAGGTGCCGTCGGTGTCGTCGAACGGGTTGCTCATCACAGTCCTCCATGTGTCGTGGTCATCCCGGCCGCGTCGAGCGAACCGGGTCGTGTGGCGCCGCCCAGGCGGGCCGCCGACACCGGCCCGATGCGGGCGAGCGCCTGGCTGTTCCTCATCTCGCCGTCCCGAGGAATTCCACAAGGCCGTCCACCGACTCGCTGTCGAAAAGATCGATCAGCTCGAGGTTCAGACCCAGTTCCGCGCTGAGCCGGCGTACGAGCTGCGCACCCAGGAGTGAACTGCCGCCCATGGCGAAGAAGTTGGCCGAGCAGTCGACCTCCGGCAGACCCAGGACCTCCGCCCACACGGCCGCGATGCGGCCGTGCAGTTCCGTGCGCGGCGCGACCGAAGGCGTGGCATCGCTCGACGGCACGCGGTGCGGCACGTTCTCCGGGCGCCTCGATGGCTTCGTCCCCGCGGCGGGCAGCGACATCGCCGCCTCGGCGAGCCGGGCGAGAGTCGAGTCGGGAGTCGCGACGGCGGCGTCCAGTATCTCGACATAAGCCCGGGCGACGCCGTCCATGGTAGTGGCGTCGAACAGGTCCGTGGCATAGCGCAGGTTCAGGATGTGTTGCCCGTCCGCCTCCTCCCGCACCTCGGCCAGGAGGTCGAACTCGGTGGTGACCTCGCTGCGGTGCAGCAACCGCTCGCTCACCTCCGTCACGTCCACGCCGATCAGACGCAGAGGCTCGCTTTCGGGCACGTACTGGAAGGCGACTTGATACAGCGGGTGGCGACTGCTGTCGCGCGCCGGGTTGATCCGGTCGACGACGTGGTGGAAGGGAGCGTCCCCGTGCTCGAACGCGCTCGAAAGGTCCGTGCGGACCGCGACGAGCAGTTCGGACAGGGTCAACCCCGGGTCGCAGTCCGCGACCAGGACCACGGAATTGACGAAGTAGCCCAGCAGGTTCTCGAGCTCCGGCTCGCCCCGCCCCGCCAGCGGCGTGCCGACCACAGCCCGAGGCTCGTCCGCCCACCGTGCCAACAGGACGTCGAAGACGGCCAGGTGGACCACGAACGGGGAGACCGAGGCGGTGCGGGCCAACTTCGTCACACCACGGACCGCGGCAGCGGGGATCGGGATCTGGCAGAAGGCCGCCGTGAAGCGGCGCAGAGCGGGCCTTGGCCGGTCGGTGGGCAGTTCCGGCGCGCGCACATCCCGCAGCCGTTGCGCCCAGTGCTCGACGGAGGCCTCCAGGGCGGGGGACGCCTCCTCGCGCTGCCACCAGGCGAAGTCCGCGTACTGCGCGGTGAGTTCGGGCAGTTGGGGCCGCCTTCCCTGGACCTCCGCGGCGTACAGTTCGGACAGTTCTCGCCGCAGCAGGACGTCCGAGTCGCCGTCCCAGACGATGTGGTGCGTCACCAGCACCAAGGTGTGCCGCCTTGCTGCGAGCCGGAACAGCACGCCGCGCAGCAAGGGCGGGGACGACAGGTCGAACGGCTTCTCCAACAGTCCTGCCAGGTCGCCGGCGATGGCGTTGTCCTGCTCCTGTCCGTCCCGGTCGCGCAGATCGACGCGCCGCAGCTCGAAGGGCGCGCAGCCACGGATCACCTGCTCGGGTCGTCCGTCCACCGGGACCAGTGCGGATCGCAGCAACTCGTGCCGGTCGACGAGCGCGGTCAACGCCCGCTGCAGGGCTTGTGGGTCGAGCGGGCCGGTCAGCTCCCAGCCGGCGAGCATCACGTACGCCGACAGGCCGGGAACGAGTTCCTCGGCGAGCCAGAGCGCTTCCTGACCGAACGACAGCGGTGCGTTGTCTTCCATCGTCAGCTCCTTCGCGAAAGGTCTTCCGCCAGGGCGCGCCGGTCCGTCTTGCCGTTGGTGTTCAGCGGCAGCCGGTCCAGGCAGACGACGCGTCCGGGGAGCATGTGATCCGGCAGTACGGCGGCCAACTCCTTGCGCAGCCGGTCCAGGAGCGCCTCGTTTTGCCTGTCGTCCGCAGCGTCCCGGAGGTCGGCGGCCTGCTCGGTGACGACGACGCACGCGGCCAGGGCCGGTTCCCCTCGCGCCGTGCTCTGGACGACCGCGGCCGCGTCGCCGATCCAGGGCACGGCCCGCAGGGCGTGGTCGATCTCGCCCAACTCGATCCGGAAGCCTCGGATCTTGACCTGGTCGTCTTGGCGTCCGACGTAGTGCAGTTGCCCGGCCTCGTCCGTGTGGGCGAGGTCTCCGGTGCGATACCAGCGGCCCGGTCTGTCGGGCAGCTGGAGGAAGCGCTCGGCGGTCAGTTCGGGCATGTCGACATAGCCGCGTGCCACCTGGCTGCCGCCGATGAGGATCTCCCCGGTGCGGCCAGGCGCGACCGGCCTCAGTTCCTCGTCCAGGACGACGGCCGGGCTGTGGTCGTAGGCCGTGCCGATGGGGGTGGCCGATGCGGCCCGGGTCACTTCCTCGGCCGTCAACCGCTTGAACGTGTTGTAGACCGTGGTCTCGGTGATGCCGTAGACGTTGCACCATGCGGGCTGCGGTCCGGGCTGGGATCGCGTCCAGGACTGGATGGCCCGGTAGTTGAGTGCCTCGCCGCAGAAGGTGACATTGCGCAGCGGCAGGTTCACCGCCTCCTCCTCCACGACTTCGGCGAGGTGGTGGAAGACGCTGGGCACGATGTGGAGTCGTGTCACCCGGTGGCGCAGCAGCAGCTCGGCCAGGGATTCGGGGTCCTGTTGGGCGGCGCGTGGAACCGCGACCAAGGTGGCGCCGATGGCCACCGCCGCCCACATCTCCCACACGCTGACGTCGAATCCGTGGGCGTGTTGCAGGGGCCACACCTCGCGGTCGGCGAAGTCGAACAGCGGCAGGGCGCCGGCGAGCATCGCGAGGACGTTGGCGTGGGTCACCTCCACGCCCTTGGGCACGCCGGTGGAGCCGGAGGTATACATCACGTACGCGACGGACCCCGATCCGGGCACGGTGTCGTCGGCGGCGGCACCGGCGAAAGGCCCGGGGATCAGGTCGTCGCCGTCGACGTGCAGCATGGTCAGCGCCGCGATGTCGGGTGCGGCACGACCGGACTCGTCGCAGACGACCACGTGCAGCCCGGCGTTGTCGACGATGTGGCGCAGCCGCCGGGACGGATGCGCGGCGTCGAGGGGGACGTAGGCGCAGCCGGCGCGCATCAGGGCCGCGGACGCCACCAGGGCCAAGGGCCCGCGGGCCACGCTCAGGCCGACCCGGTCACCGGGCCGGATCCCCACCGCACGCACTCTGGCGGCCAAGGCGTCGACACATCGGTCGAGCTCGGCATAGGTCAGGCGCACAGGGCCCGCGGACAACGCCGGGCGTTCGACGAACTGTCGGGCGGAGTGGCGCAGGACATCGCTCAGCGTGCGAAGGGACGATCCGAGCGGTGCGGTGTTCACAGGGTCCTCCCTGTCGGGGTGCGGAGCGACCCAGGCCCGCGTACGCCGTCGCCGTACGGCGTGTCCTCGCGCATCGGCAGGGGGTGCGTCTTGCCCTGTGTCCAACGGGCGATGTGGTCGAGGTCTACGGGGCCGGTGCCGGCGGGGCTTCCAGGGATGGTCAGCAGACCGTCCTCGGGACGGGCAGGTGCGACGACCAGGCGCATGGCCGCGCCGAAGTCGGGTTGTGTGACCCGCAGGCTCTCCGGGCAACCGGACAGTCCGACGCCGCGTTCACCCGCGTGGCCTCCCGGCGGGCCGCCGTGGACCGGCGCACCGCCCAGGGGTGTCGGCGCGAGGGCGTTCACGCTCCCCCAACGGGTGGGCTCGGCGCTGCCGGTGCGCTTGGTCAGCAGTGTCTTGGCGCTGCCGAGCATGCCCACCACCAACGCGGCCGGCCCGGGCCAAGGCTTCGGCACCATGTCCGCGGCCAAGGCGTCGAGGAGTCGACGCAGAGGCCGTTCGTGGCCGTTGTAGCAGTAGGTGAAGGCCTCGTCGTACCGCCGGCAGGGACGGGTCAGGGCGGCGAACAGCTCCTCGCGCAGCAGTTCCCGGAACAACACGAGCAGGGCGAGACCGTACTCGTCGTGGTGCGAGGTGCCGCGCCAGGCCAGGACCTCGTCGCGCAGAGCGCGCAGCGGCACGGGAGCGCGCTCGGGCGTGTATCGAAGCGCCAGGTCGCGGTAGTACGCGTACAGCTCGGCGTCCACATCGAGTTGCAGCGCGCCGCAGCGAGCCTCGTCGTGGGGTCCGCCCGCGGCGAGCGCCGCGGCGGCGCGGCGGGACCGGGTGCCGGGGAAGAAGTTCCAGCCGAGGCCCGCGGTTCGACCGGCCGCGTCCCCGTTGTTGCAGCTGATCACGTGTCCGCTCGGTGGTGTCACCAGCCGCGGCAGCTCGTGGGGGGCGAGGCGTGGCGTCGGCCACGGGTCCCGTTCCGAGTCGGAGAAGCCGCGTGGTCCCCCCGCACGCCTCGGATGGCGGCCCGTCACGGTCCAGGCGACGTCGGCCGCCGTGTCCGCGAGAACGGCGTTCAGGGGAGGCATGCCGCAGTCGTTCAGCAGGTCGGCCGCCGCGGCGACGTTCGCGCTCTCGTACAGTCCGACGAGGGCGAAGTCGAGTGCCGTGGGGTCGGTGAGGTTCGCGCTCAACACCAGCGGTCGGCCGCGCAGTTGGTCGACGACCGGGCCCCACCGGGTCTCGCGTACTTCCACCTCGACGTCGTCACCGCCCATGACGCTGACGCGTTCCCGCCGGACGGTGAAAGGCCGGTCGCGGCCCTCGTGCCGATATGTGCCGGGGGTGCTGCCCGGGGTCAGCTCCCGCAACTCGCAGGTGTCGGCCGGGAGCCGGGTGAATCCCCAGGCGATTCGACCGTTGGTACCGGCGACGATCGCGGGCAGGCCGGGTACGGTCACGCCGGTGACACCGGTGTCCCCGACGACGAGCCGGGCGGCGTACATCAGCGACGGGCTGGTCAGCTCCAGGTGCATGTCGTTGGCGAGGACGGCGGTGTCTCCGTCGGTGACGGCCCAGGCGTTGCTGCCGATCGGGCGGCCGTCCGAGACCACCAACGGTCCGGCAGGGCCGGGCGGTTCGGCCATGAGAGCCTTCAACTCGGCGACCGGCAGGGCGGATCGGCACACATCGGGCACCGTGCCGTCGATGCCGACGGCGAACTCGTCCTGCGGGTCGAGCAGGAAGTCCACGACGGCCGCTGGCAGCGTCCGTCGCATCACCTCGACCATGCGGACGTCCTGTCCGTCCGACGAGAGCGCTTGGAACACCCCCTGTGTGACCGCGATGCAGTCCACCGGTGTCCACGCACCGCCCGGGCCGTTCGGTGCGGCGGCGTTGACGCCGTCCGCGTACGCCCGCAGAGTGTGCCGCTGCGACATGGGCAGCAATTCCCAGCAGGCGCGGGCGACGTGCGCGAGCCCCAAGACGCGCTGCCGCACGTCGGCCTGCACGGCTTGAGGACCGAGTACTTCGGCGAGCCGTCCGTGGCTGCGGCGTCGCATGAAGTCCATTTGTTCGCGGCGGTGTCGGGCGACCGTCCATCCGAGGCCGAACGCGGCGGCCGTCCAACTGGGCGCGGTCACGACCGGCCGGTCGAGTGCGTCGGAGGCGACTTCGACGATGCCGTCCGGGGTGCGTAGCCGAGCGGGTGCGGTGGCATTCATCGCGGCACCGCCGCAGGGGACGGTGCGACGGTCGCGTCAGGCGCTTCGGCGAACAGTCGCAGGGTGTCCACGAGGGCGCTCAGGACCGCGTCCGGCCTCTGGGGGTCTGCGGGATCTTCCGTGTGTTCGACGGTGATCCTCAGTGTTCCGGTGTCGTGGGCGAACAGGGTGACGCTCAGCCGCGGGCCGAGCGCGGAGGGCACCAGGAGGTCTCCGTGGTCGTACAGCGGCGACATCCGCAGGGCGGATTCGGCGGGGGCCCGGTATGGCCGGTCGAAGGCGACCACCGCGTCCACCAGGTCGTCGGGGCACAGCCCCACTGCGGCGCAGGGTGGCCCGAGCAGGTCGTCCAGTGGGCTGTCGGCGCACCGGCGAGCCTCGGCGAGCTGGGCCTGCGTGGCCCGCACGATGTCGCGCGGTGTCGCGCCATCGGGCACCGGTACGGCGAGCAGTGTGCTGTTCGCGAAGGGCCCGACGGTGCGCTCGTGGGCGGCGTGCGCTCGGTTGTCGAGCAGGGTGCCGATGCCGACGTGCCGGCGGCCCAGGAGAGCGGCAAGTGCGGTGGCGACGGCGGCGGTCGCCACGACGAAGTCGGTGGCGCCCTCGGTGCCGGCCCATGCGTGCAGCCCGTGCAGCACGGAGGTGTCCAGTTCGGCACCGCGGCGCACATACCGCATGCCGCGCGGAGCGGGTTCCGCGGCGGCGGCCAGGTCTGCTGCGAGATCACGAGCCACGCGCGTCCAGTGGCGGCGGGAGTCGGCCGCCATGTCACCCTGTCGGCCTCCGCGGTGCAGGGCGTAGTCGATGTGGGTGAGGGCGTCGCTGTTGTCCATGTGGACACGGCCTTCGGTGACCAACTGCGTGTAGGCCTCGGCGAGGTCGTCGAGGAGGACCGTTTGTGACACGCCGTCGACGGCCAGGTGGTGGAGATGCAGCACGAGCAGGTCGGCCGCATGACGGCGGCGGAACAGCTGGGCGCGCAGCAGGTTGCCCCGCATGAGGTCGAACGGCTTGAGGTGCGCGAGGCGTACGTCCTTGAGGATGGCCGCGTCCTCGGCCTGCCCTTCGATGCTCACGGGCATGTCCCGCTCCACCAGTTCGACGTCGGCGGGCGCCCAAGGTGGAACGATCACCTGCTGGTGTGCGCCGCCTCCGTCGGGCGTGGGGAAGGCCAGGCGCAGCGCGCCGTGCCGAGTGAGCAACGCGTGCAGCGCGAGCCGCAGGGCAGCGCCGTCGACGGGCGAATCCAGGGCGACGGGCACGACGATGCTGTGGACCGGTGAGGGCCCGAGGGCATCCTCGATGCGCAGCAGCCGCTCCTGCTGGGGCGACACCGGACCTGTGACGCGGCCCGAGGTGCGCGGCCGTTCGTCGGCGGGGGCCGAGTCCTCGCCGAGCGCGGCGATCGTTCGAGTGACGAAGTCGGCGAAGACCGGATGATCGAAGATGAGTCCGGCGGGCAGATCGGCGTCAAGTGCCTTGCGCATGCGGGACATCAGACGGGTGGCGAGCATCGAGTGGCCACCGAGCGCGAAGAAGTGTGCGTCGTCGTCGACGTCGGGGACGTGCAGGAGGTCCTGCCAGAATCGGCGGGCGAAGTCGGCCACCGTACGGGCGTCGCGTCGCCCGTGCGGCACGGGGCCTGTGTCCATCAGCGTCTCTCCCTCCTCGTTTCCCACGGGTTCAGCGCTCTTTGTGTGCCAGTGCGGTGCGCAGCGCGGCCCGCACCAGCGCGATGACCGTCGGCTGGTCCTCCTCGATGAACAGATGACCGCCGTCCAGGTCGAGTCGGCGCAGGGGCTGCTGCGTTTCGCGGGCCCAGCCGGCCATCACCTCGGGTCCGGCCTCGGGGTCGTCGCGCCCCGCCAAGGCGACGATGGGCGTGGACAGGACGGGGCCGGGCGTGTGGCGATAGCGGTCGGCCAGCGCGAAGTCGGATCGCAGCATCGGAAGCAGCAGGGAAAGCATCTCCTCGTTGTCGAGGATGGCCTGGGGAGTCGCCCCCATCTCTCGCAGCAGAGCGATGAACTCCTCGTCCGGCAGGGTGTGTTTGGGGGACAGCGCCCCGCACTCACGCGGCGGTGCGCAGGCCGCGACGATGAGGAGGAGCGGAGGGCGGCCTCGTCGGGCCAGGCCCCGCGCGACCTCGAAGGCCAGGAGTGCGCCCAGGCTGTACCCGAACAGTGCCAGCGGCAGGTCCTTCTGCAGCGGGGCGGTGGCCTCGGCCACGTCGTCGGCGATCCGGTGCAGGTCGTGCTCGAGCGGCTCGCCCCACCGATGGGCCCTGCCCGGCAGGCACAGCGGGAGCACGTCCGCGGTGCCCGCGAGTGCCTTGTCCCAGGTGCGGTACATGACGGGTGAGCCCCCCGCGTAGGGCAGGCACAGCAGGCGTACGGCGCAGTCGCCGGGGGCGGGAGGGGCGGGGAACCACAGGCCCGTCGCGGTGGCCGAGCCGTGGTGGGTGTCGTCACGCGTAGGCACGGGACTGCCTCTCGTAGAGGTCTCGGTAGATGCCGTCGTGCTCGGCCATCAGGTGGTCTTGGACGCCGAGTTGCGCGATGCGCCTTCCGGTCGACGACGACGATCAGGTCGGCGAGGCGTGCGGTGGACAACCGGTGCGAGGAGAACAGTGTGATGCCGTTGGACTGCGCGACAATCTGCCGGGCGGCCCGGACGTAGGCGGTCAGCAGCACGTCCTCGGCCAAGGGAGCGATCGCCGCGGTGGGTTCGTCCAGGACGAGCAGGCACGGCGCGGTACGCATTCTGGCCCGGGCCGGTGCGACGCGCTGCGACGCTCGCGGCCGTGGGGCGGTCGTGCGTCGGCTGTATCCGGGCATCCGTCTCGACGCGTGCACGGACCGGTTCCCCTGTACGACCGGCCACAGCGCCTCCCATTGGTCGTCGTCGAGCAGGAACGCCTCGCGAGCGAAGTCCTGACAGGACCGTACGGGTGCGCGGTTAGGCCCTAGTTACGTGGTTCGCGTGCCCCGTGCGCCGCGGTCACTGCCCCTTGAGGCCCGCCACGACAGGCGCGAACGGCCCGGCCGCCGCGGCGGGCACCGTGACACAGTCGAATCCCCAGCGCTCACGTCGGGCCCGAAGAATGTCGCGGGACCTGGGCCGCGATGCCCACCAGGAAGCAGGCCTGGCGGGCATCAGTGGGTGACGCGGATCGTTGTTGAGTACGTACGTCCCGACGACAAGGTCGTCCGCCACCTCCGCGGCGGCCGCCACCGTAGGCACGGGTGCCAGCCGCTGGTCCACGTGGTCGCTGACGAGCAGTGCGTCGTACCCCAAGTCCACTGCCTGGCGGGCGAGTTCACGCCGCTCCCCCGTCGGTCGCATCACCGTCGCTGACCAGTGCGAACTGAAAACCCCGAGGTTGCGACAGCTGTCCCCTCGTTCGTCCGTGACAGTCGATCGACGCCCTCCACGGGCGGCAGCGAACCGATGATGCCCGTGCACGGACCTCGCCGCGATACCCCTCCTCAAGAGGATCTCTCGTTGCTACGGTGACGTCGCTCACCGCGCATCACGAGGACTTCCCCGTCGTTCCCGCGGAAAGGACGGAACCGCCGTTGAAGCAAGGTGTCGATCCACAACGGGCCAGGCTGGTCGAGGCGTTGCGCGCCCGGCGACGAACGCAGACCCCCCAGACGCTCCCGATGACCGCGACCCAGCAGGGAATCTGGCTCGCCGAGCAGTTGAGCCCGGGCGTCTCGGGGTACCACGACACGGCGGTCCTGCGCATCGACGGCCCCTTGGACGCGGAGGCTCTGCGCTTGGCGTTGGGCGACGCCCGTGCGGTCCACGAGGCGATGCGGTGCCGTGTCATCGAGGCCGATGGAGAGCCCCGACAATCCTTCGACGCCCCCACACCGGAGTTGGCTCACACGGACCTGGGCGCCGTCGATGCGCAGACCCGGGCGGCTCGGATCGAACGATTGACAGCGCTGACCGCTACCGAACCTTTCGACCTGGAGGCGGGCCCACTCTGGCGTGCCCGACTGATCCGGGTCGAATCCGACGAGCACGTGCTGATCCTCGTCTTCCATCACCTGATCAGTGATGGCTGGTCCCATGGTGTGTTGCTGCGCACACTGTTGTCGCACTACGCGGCACGAGCGCAGAACACAGCCCTGCCCCCCACTCCCGATACATCCGCCTACCGCAGATGGCTGCTCTCCCGGGTCACGCAGGAACAGGCCGCGGTGGACAGCGGCAGGGCCCGCGAGGTGGCCACGCTTCTCGCCGAGGCCCCGTACCGGGCAGCACTGCCGGGGCTCAAGGGGCCACCGAGCGATCGGCTGGCGGCCGCTGTGGAACTCCCCGTGTCCGACGTGACATGGGCCTCCTTCGACCGGGCATGCAGGAGAGCGGGGGCCACTCGACACATGGGGCTGACGGGCCTGTTCGGCCACCTCCTTTCCCGGACCCTGAGATCCGAGCGCACGGTCCTTGCCTCACCGGTCGCGATCCGGGACGACCCGGACAGCGCGCATCTGATGGGTTGTCTGATCAATGTGGTGCCCATGGTGCTCGTGCCCCGCCCCACGGCCGACCCCGCGGCGGCACTGGCCGCAGGACGCGAGGCCGTCCTGACGGCCCTCCGGTACGCGGACGTGCCCTATCGTGACGTGGCCCGGGTCCTGGGGCCACTGACCGCGTCGGACGACCCGGTCACCAATGTCGGTGTAGAGGAGTTCAACGCTCCGCAGGAGCCGGTGCGCGTGGGCGATGTAGTGGTCAAGCCGATGCCACGCGGCCATGTCCGGCTGCGGCACGACCTCACACTGAGCGTCGCACGCAGTGGGGCGAGCGCCCAACTCCTGCACCCCGTCCAAAACTGGAACGTGAACGAAATACAGTCCCTCGCACAGAACCTGGCCGAGCTAATCAGTGACACTGCGGCGTCTGTCACCCCGGAAAAATGACATGTACGAGGAGAAGCACTACGCCACCCAGGCAGCGGCCGAACGAACGAACCTGAACACCCATCAACCTTAGCTGACCAGCTGATCAGTACCTCCCCGAGCATCGGGGGACCTCAGCACTCGGGGACCAGGTCACCGGCCGGGTCGCGCAGGCCACGATCGCCGTCCTGGTCCTGGGCCGGCGGCTGGGGGTGCCCGTCGCGGAGGTGCCGGTCCCGGAGGCCGATCCGCACCAGGCGCGGGAGGTCTTCCTGACCGGTACCGCATCGGAACTGGTACCGGCACGGGAGATCGACGGTCACCGCTTCGAGCCGTGCGGGCCGGTGTTCGGCCGACTGGCACGGGCCTTCCACGACACCGTCCGTGGCCGCGCGTTCGGCGACCTGGGCTGGTCGACCGGCGTCTCCGAGCAATGAGCGGGTCGGGCGGCACGCGTAACCACGGCCTAACCTCTGATCGCTAGTTTGGGCCCCGCTTCGAGCACAGCGTCGTCGCCGACCTCGCGGCGCACATCGACCGGTTCGCCGCGCGGCTGAGTGCCCGGGCGTGACCGCCACATACACCGTCACCCGCGGCTGGGGCGTCGACGGGCCACCGTGGTCAGGAGGGATCGAGCGTGCGGAACAACTGCTTCTGGGGTCCGGTGGTCGGCGACGAGCAGATCGCCGCTCTCGTTCGGCACTACGCCGGCCGTCCGGCCGCGCTCGGCGGATCGTCTGCCGCGACCGCACTCTCGCCCCAGCAGAGCGACCTGTGGCGGGCGGCGCGCCCGCTCGTCTCCACGCCGGTGTTCCTGGCGACCGTGGTGTTCCGGCTGCGTGGTCCGGTGCACCGCACGGCGCTGGCCGCGGCGGTCCGGCGACTGTCGCTGCGACACGACCTCCTGCGTACCGTGTTCGAGAACGGCCCGGCCCCGGCCGCACACCTCGGCGAGCCGCCTGAGCTGCGGGTGGTGGAGGCGCCTGACGCGGCCGCGGACACGGCGGAGGAACTCGTTCGCGGCATCGCCCGTACCCCGTTCCGGTTCGGCGAGGAGCCGTTGTTCCGGGTCACGCTCGTCTGCCGCGCCGAGGACGACTACCTGCTGGTCCTGACCTGCCACCAACTGGTGATCGACGGCTACGGACAGAGCCTCTTGCTGCAGGAGTTCACGAGTCTGTACCGCGCCGAAATACGCGGGGAGCCGGATGACCTGCCGGAGATCAAGCAGCCGTACCGGGAGACGGCTCGCCTCCTCCGGAACCCGGACCCGGAGGTACGCCGCGGTGACGAGGAGTTCTGGACGTCACGGCTCCGCGATCTGCCCGTCATGAGCCTGCCCGGCGATCGGCCGGGGCCCGAGGGGGCGACGCTGGCGCCCACCGGGGCCGTCGAGACGGTGCTGCCCGACCCGGACGGCGCCGTCGTCGCCGGGTTGCGCCGGCTTCGGGTGAACCTGTTCGCGCTGTTCGCCGCGGGGACGATGGCGATGCTGCATGGCTATACCGGGCAGACCGATCTCTGGGTCGCGACCGTGGTGGACAACCGGTTGACACCCGAGTCACAGGCACACGTCGGCCCACTGGCCGGACCGAGGGTCGTACGGGTCGGGTTCGCCGCCGACGCGACGTTCGGTGTGTTGGCGCGGGCGGTGCAGCGCGAGGTCTGGGCCACCATGGAACGCCAGCACATACCGTTCCACGACGTGATCACCGCGGCGACCGGAGACGGCGCCGACATGCGGAATCTCGGGTCGGTCGGCATCACCGTGACCCCGTCGATCCAGCTGCCCGACTGGCCGCTCGGCGACATGGAACCCCTGGAGTTCGACCCGCTGGAGGGCGAGCCGAGCACTGGTTCGCCGCTGGCGCTGCTCGTGGAGGAGCAGGCGGGAAGGTACCGCCTGCGTCTGGAGTTCGATGAGAGCCGGTTCAGTCACGGGCGGGCGCACGACATGATGACGACGATCGCCGATGCCGTGGTCGCCGCCACCGCGGATCCGCAGCGTTCGCTCGCTTCCTGGCGGGGTCCGACATCAGCCGACGACTGACCGCCCAGTCCCTGCCTCGTGACCTTGGGAGCGTCTCATGATCGCCGATCACCCGGCTCGGCACCCGAGTCCAGTCGAACAGTGGAACGAGACGCGGTACGACTACTCCGCGACCAGTCGCATCATGGATCTCATCGATTCGGCCGCGGTCAAGTACGCCGACGATCCGGCCGTTCGAACGACATCCGGAGTCGCGCTCACGCATGGCGAACTCGCGGCCGAGAGCTCACTGCTCGCCGAGCGTCTCGCGGCGCACGGCGTCCTTCCGCGCACGCCGGTCGGCCTGCTGGTCGATCACGTCCCGGAGGCCGTCGTGGCGATCCATGCGATTCTGCGCGCGGACGCCTACTACGTCCCGCTGGATCCACGATGGCCGGCGCGCCGCATGGCGGAGGTACTGAAGGCGAGCGACATCGGCCATGTCCTCGTCACGGAACCGTACCGCGGCAGGGCGAGCGACATCGGCGACGACATGACGATCATCGCGGTACGCCACGGCAGTGAACCCGAGGTGCTCGCGAGATCCGCCTCTCGGCCGTCGGTCCGGCGACACGAGGCCGGGCCCGCGGAACCGGACGAGTTGGCCTACACGATATTCACGTCGGGCTCCACCGGGCGGCCGAAGGCGGTGGCGGTCCGGCACACCAGCGTCGTCAACCTGATCCAGTGGTTCAATCGGCGCAACTCCGTCGACCCGAGCGACATCCTGCTGCAGGTAGCGGCGTTCAGCTTCGATCTGTCGGTGTACGACGTCTTCGGGGTCCTGGCTGCCGGTGCGAGTGTTCTCCTGCTTCCCGATGCCGAGCTGGAAGAGCTCGAGGAGATCGCGATCGCCCTCGTCGAGCACCCGGTGACGCTGTGGAACTCCGCGCCGGCCATGTTCACCGCCGTGACGCTGCTGCTCGACGAATCGTCCCGCCAGCACCGGGATCGACTTCGTCGGGTCTTCCTCAGCGGTGACTGGATCCCGCTGAACACCCTCGAGGTTCTCCGCCGTGAGTTCCCGCGCGCGACTCTGGTGGCGCTCGGCGGTGCCACCGAGGCCTGCGTCTGGTCGAACGACTTCGTTGTGGACGAGGTGGACCCGTCGTGGCGGAGCATCCCGTACGGGCATCCGATGCAGAACAGCCGGTACTACGTCCTTCACGACGATCTCACGCCCTGCGACATCGACGAACCGGGCGAGCTGTACATCGCCGGTGTCTGCGTAGCCGCGGGATACCTCGGCGATCCGGCCCTGACGGCGGACCGATTTCTGCCGGATCCGTGGGACCAGGGCGATGGTTTCACGATGTACCGGACCGGCGATCGTGCTCGCTGGACGTCGAACGGATGGGTCGAATTCCTCGGCCGCATGGACTCGCAGGTGAAGATCCACGGGTTCCGGATCGAGCTCGGCGAGATCGAGCAGGTAGCCATGCGGGTCCTCGACGTCGACGAGGCGGTCGCCCTGAAGCTGGACGACGGAGACTCGCCGTACCTGGCCCTCGCGCTCAGGGCTTCGGGAGAGCTGGACGCCAAGACGGTCAAGGAAAAGCTGGGTGAATGGCTGCCCAGGTACATGGAACCCCGTCGCGTGGTCGTATGCCGGACCTTTCCGGTGGGCCAGACGGGAAAGGTCGATCGCGCGGCGCTGCGGAAGCTCTTTCAGCCCGCCGGGTAGCGACCGTCTCGGAGTTATCGATGGGAGTCTCGATGTACGACGATCTCTATGACGTCATTGTGATCGGTGCGGGAGCGGCTGGCCTGACCGCGGCCACCATGCTCGGCCGTTCCATGCGAAGCACGCTCGTCATCTCACAGCCCCGGCGACGCAATTCGCCGGCGAGCTCGGTCAACAACGTCCCGTACGCCGACGGGGCGGCCCCGGCGGACATCTATCGGAAGATGGAACAGGACGCCGGTCGGTACGGCGTGACCCTGCTGTGGGACGAGGTCACATCCGTTCGCGCGTACGAGGACCACGTCGTCGTCGAGGGCGGCGCGAATCCCGGTCTGCGCTGCAGAAGGCTGCTCCTCGCCACCGGCCGCGTCGACGTCCTGCCGGCCTGGCTGCCGGACGGTGTCTGGGGCAGATCGGCCTTCGACTGCCCCTACTGCCACACGTACGAACGTAGTGGCAGCACGTTCGTCTGCGTGGGCACCGGGGACGAGACGCTCAAGTTGGCGGCCTTGTCGAGGCAGTTCGCCAAGCGGATGACGGTTCTCGTCGGGGACCCGTCGGCGAGCCGGGGAAGACTCGCCGGTCTGCTCTCCCGCCATGACGTCGAAGTGCTGTGCGATGAGGTGGTCCGTGCCTCCGCGGACCCGGCGGGCGGCGTCATCCTGGAGACGGCCCACGGGCGGACCCTCAGCGCCGACACCCTGCTGCTCGGCGATGTGGCCCGGCCCTATCGGAAATTCGCCGAGGACCTCGACCTCGAGCTGTCGGCGGACGGCTTCCCCGAGACGAGCCTGTACGGGATGACGTCGAATCCGCTTGTCTACAGCGCCGGGAACGTCGAAGGATCCCCGTACTTCATGTGGACCGGAGCGGCGAGCAGCGGGATCAACGCCGCCCGCGCGATCTGCGAGGATCTCGCCTTCGCCAGTGAACTGCTGGACGACTGGGAGTGAAGCTCACGCGGCCGGCGCGACCGCTACCGGCCGCGAGGCGTAGTGGACGAGCCCTTCCGCCACGGCTACGAACCTGACGAAGTGCTCGTGGTGCGTGAACGCCTCGGCGCTCAGCGTGGCGTCGACGCGCATCCGTGCAGGAGATCCCGGCCGGATGGCGATCCGCTGCGCGTCCGGGAACGTCATGCCGAAGTTCGCAGCCCCCGACGTATGGATGGCGCCGGCCGCGGTGATCTCCTGCGAGACGCTCGCGGCGGGTGTCATCAGCACGTCGACGGTGACGGTGCCCGGCCGCTTCCAGATACTCGGGCATTCGATGACAACCTCGCCGATGACCGGCTCGAGCGGGGAGTCGGCTGTCGGCCCGCACACGTTGCAGATCAGCGCGCGACGCCCGACCTGCTCGTACACCGGGTGCCGCGCGACAAGTTCCGCCAGCCGGCCCTTGCAGTACGGGCAGGCATCGTCGATCGGGCGCACACTCGTGTCGAGAATGCCCTCCCACATCTCGTTGAGGGCGGAGTGGCTCATCTTGCCGAACTCATGGAAGTCGGCGACCGCGCTCAGTTCGGCGTCGGCGATCAGGCTGCCCAGCCGGCGCAGCGGGCCGACGGCCTTCTCGGCGAGATCCGCGCCGAGGGCCGTCCTCTTCAGCGTCCGGGCCAGTTCCAGGATCTCGGCTTCCATGGCGACGATTCCGTCCGGCGGCATGAATCCGGTCGGCCCGAACTCGCTGAGCGCCCGCACGGTCCGGCCGAGTCGCAGCAGTTGCGGCTTCACGTCGCGGACGCCCTCGTGCGCGTCGACGCTGGGCCCGGCGTCGGTGGTGGGCGGGGGCTCGGATCCACCGCCCGCGGTCACCCAGGGCAGTCCGAGGACCGCGAAGTAGGGCAGCTCACGACCGCTGTCCCGGAGGTGGTCATTGACCGCGGCGCAGGTCCGCCCGGCGTCCGTGCCCGCCGCCACCGCGGTGCCGACCAGGTCGTTGATCGTGAGGTTCGGCAGCATCTGATGAACGGCACCGATGTAGGCCGCTGGAATCCCGTACTGGAACGCGCCCGCCAGTTGGTACTCGGCCGCCACCAGACCGGTGCCGGGGCGCCAGGCCATGCACGAGTTCGCGAACACGATGTCAGCCTGGACGCGGGCCGCCTTGATGACGTCCCGCGCCCGGACGCCGTCCCGGAAGCAGCGGTCCGAGAAGGCACAGCTCGGTGCGGCCGCGCCCTGGGCAGACGGCGCCCGATGTCCGGCATGGTCGCCGCAGATCACGGTGTCGCTGAGGATCAGTGCGTGTTCTCGCCCGGCCGACGCGAAGGACACGAGTCCGGTGTACTGCTCGGACAGCATCGGCTCGAGCACCGCGCGGCTCGCCCGGTCGCCGATGACCCATTCCGGCGCGGCGTCCGCGCCATCCGAGGCCGGGATTCCGCTCGCCGCCGCCTGCTGACGCAGCCAAGGGACCACGGTCAGCCGGCTCCGCTCCGGAGGTTTCCGGAGGTGACAGCTGAGTCCCTTGGCGAGCAGCCAGCTCAGCTCGGGAAGGTCCGGCCCGATCACGAATCCGATCGTGGCGTGCCGGCCATCATGCCGGTATGCGCTGACGACCTCCAGCGACTCGGTGACCATGTCGAGATCGATTTCGTCGTGCAGAGCGACGAAGACCACCTGCGTGGCTTCGAGGCGTGCGTCGAGGATCCGGCCCAGTCCGCCGGTGGACAGCGTCACGAACGAGCCACCGAAGCGATCTGCCAGCGCCCGTCCCACGGCCGTGGCCGCCGAGCCGGCCGGCGCCACCACCAGCGCGCCCGAGACGTCCGGGTCCTTGCGCCGGGCAGGTGCTCCCATCAGGCTCGCGAGGGCGGCAAGCCGGCTGTCGTCGACGCCCAGCATCGGCACGAGCGCCGGATCGCGCAGGTCACGCGTGTACGAATCGGCTGCCGTGTGGACGACGAACGGGCCCGTCTGCTCCATCGCTACTCCATTCCGCCTCGGTTCGGATCGATGGTGAAGCCACCCGGACGCCCCGCTTCGGCCGCGATTCTGCGGACTTCTCGATGATCGGCGGCGACCTGTGCGGGGTCGCTGTGCGCCAGGACCGCCATGCCCAGCCGTTGCGCGTCGAAGAGGTCGGACGTCTCCGGGACATAGTCTCCGTCTTGAACGTTGACCTGGAGGTGGTAGCAGCTGGGCAGGTCCACGATGGCGTCCAGGCGGGAGAGGCCGCTGACGACTCCGGCGGATCGCACGGCGAAGAAGATCGCGAGGGTGGTCAGTTGGAGCGGGTAGCCGTCCGGGATGTTCCGGTCCCCGGCCAAGTACCGCACCATGCGGTCGACGCTGTTGTCACCGGTCGCCAGCTCGCAGGTCCACGGGTGCCCGCCGCCCGAGAGCCGGGCGTTGACCTCGATGAGCAGCGGCCCGTCCTCGGTGACCATCACCTCGGTGTGCGCCGCGCCGAACGTGATCCCGAGCGCGTCGAGGGCCCCTTTGACGTAGCCGATGATCGCGTCGTTGCCCGGTGCGTCCATCGGCAGGATCTCCATGCTCGCGTACAGGGCGATGTGTCGCCGACTGGAGACCTTGTGGTACCGCACGATGTCGTTCACCGTGTGCCTGCCCTCGTAGCTGAAGGTGTCCACGGCGTATTCGACGCCCTTGACGTGCTCCTGTACGAGCACCTCGGAAATGGGCGAACCGTATCGGTTCGCCGAGCCGAGCAACCCTGTGACGACGGCACGCAGGTCATGTCCGCCGGGAACGAACCGGACGCTGTCCGTGCCGGCCGAGTCGACAGGTTTGACCACCAGATCACGGCCGGACAATCGCTCACGGGTGATCCAGGTGAGCGCGTCGCCGACGTCGGACGTACACAGAGACCTGATCGTCGGCAAGTCGGCAGCCGCGACGGCGGCGATCATGTCGCCCTTGTGGTGCCGCGCCGATCCGAGGTCTGGCGCGTTCGCCAGCTTCGGTGTCAGCACCGCGGCGAGCTCGTCGGCCAGTTTGACGCCGGTATGGGTCCCCGGCACGATCGCGACCGGATCGAGAGCCCGCAACCGGCCGACGGGCGGCCCGAGTTCACCGCCGTCGTAGGCGATGTGTTCGTCGAAGTCGGACAGGCGAAGCGTCGCGGAGTTCGGTGCCGAGAGCCCGGACAACGTCACGGCGCACGGCGAGAAGCCGCCCTGCCGGAAGGCCGGCGCGAGCATGTTTCCCGACGAGTACGGCTCGACGATGACCACGGTTCCTCGACGCATGTCCTGTCCGCTCCTCGGAAGCACGGCCCGGTTACCTCTTCTCGTCGATCCGGGCCGACAGGAGCGCGATCGTGCGACATTCCGTGATGTCCTTGAACATGACCCGCTTGCCGAGCGCCGCACGAACCTGGGAGATCACGCGAGTGGCGAGCAGCGAATGCCCGCCGAGGTCGAAGAAGTCGTCCTCGAGACCGACCTGCTGATCCCGGAACAGCTGCTGCCAGATCCCCAGCAGTACCGCTGTGGTGTCGACGGTGGACGTCGGCTCGTCGTCGCTCATCCGGCCACTCCTCTCTCCTGCGTCGCACGTGCCCGATTCCGGCCATGGTGCGCGGTGAGCTCCGCATTGACGACGGACATGATCGTTTCCAATGGCTCCGGGCCGAAGACCTCGTAGTGGTTGCCGTTCACGGACCAGGTCTTCAGGCTGCCGTCGACGAACTTCTGCCACGAGCGCGGATCCATTCCCTGTGCGACGCTGTCCGCCGCCGTGAACATGAGAACGTCCCCGCCGAAGCGGCCGGATCGGTGCTGCAGCAGGGCGCCGCGGTTGTTCGCGAAGACCTGAGCAAGCGCCGGAAGGTACTCGTCGGGGACGGCCGCCGCCGTGCCGGGCGACGCCTGGAGCACCCGGCGCAGCTCCTCCGTTGTCAGCTGCGGGTCGGCCGCCGCGGACTCGACGTTCAGCGTCGGGTCGGTCTGCTCGCCGTCCCAGGGGTAGCTGTCGAGGAGCGCCAGCATGGAGACCTCTTCTCCAGCGGCTTCGAGTATCACGGCCATGGCGTGTGCGACGTTGCCGCCGAATGACCAGCCCAGGAGCTGGTACGGGCCGTTCGGCTGGATGCGGCGCAGCTCGCCGACGAAGTCCGTCGCGATGTCCGTCAGCGTCCGGCCGACAGGTCCGGCCCCGCGGATTCCACGTGATTGCAGGCCGTACATCGGAAATCCGTCCGCCAGCCAGCGGCTCATCGGTGTGTAACACCAACTCAGCCCGAGGGCGGGGGGCATGACGAACACCGGCGTCCGGTCGCCCTCGGGACGGATGCGCAGCACCACGTCCAGGCCGTCGGCGGCCGGACCCGGCGTGCCGGATCCCGCCTCGGCCTGGTCCAGCCACCGATCGATCCCCGCCGGTGTCGGCTGTTCGAACATCACGCGTACCGGCAGTTCCGTGCCGAGCGTCGAGCGAATGCGGCTCACCAGGCGCACCGCCATCAGGGAGTGTCCGCCGAGCCCGAAGAAGTTGTCGTCGACCCCGACCTTCTCTGCCCCGAGGATCTGGGCGAACGCGCCGCAGAGGGCGTCCAGCCGCGGTGTGCGGGGACGTGTGGCGGTGTCCGCGGTCACCGGGACCGTCGTGTCGACAGCGGTCCTTCTCGCCGGCCGGGCGTCGACCGGAAGCGGTACGGCGAACGCACTGAGCGGCGTAGCCGGATTCGCGGTCACTGCGTCGATGATGTGTGTGGCGTAATCGGCGATGCGCTCGACCGTCGAGCGGTCGAAGAGGTCGGGACTGTACCCGAGCCAGCCCGCGATACCGGCACCGGCGCCTTCGTGCGCCTCGGGCAGGGCGAAGTTGAAGGACAGGTCGAATGTCGGGAGGCCGAGGAGGTCCACCTCCTGTCGCTCGGCGACGCAACCGAAAAGGTCGCGACCGGCGCCGATCCCTTCGTCGAGGACGACCATGACCTGGAACAGCGGGTTCCTCGACGCGAGCCGGACCGGGTTCAGCAGGTCGACGATCCGGTCGAACGGCATGTCCTGGTTGGCGTACGCCCCGATTTCGGCCTGGCGGACGCGGGCGAGCACCGTCTCGAAGGTCGGGTCTCCGTCCCAGGTGCACCGCAGCACCTGGGTGTTGACGAAGAAGCCGATGCCGTCCTCGAGCCCTGGACCGGTCCGACCCGACACCAGGCCGCCGATCGGGATGTCGCCGCCGCCCCCGAGTTTGGCGAGCAGGACCGCGACGGCCGCGCGCAGGGTCGTCAGCAGGGTGGCCCGTGCGGCCGCCGCCTGTGCGAGAAGCCGGCGATGCGCATCCGGCGAGACGGTGAACCGCACGCCGTCCGCACGTGCGGTCAACCGCGCCGGACGCTGCCGGTCCACCGGGAGCGGCAGCTCTTCCGGGAGACCGGCGAGGGTCTGTGCCCAGTACCGCGCCTGGCGGGCGATGATGCTCTGACTGTCGGACTCGCGGCCCAGCAGGTCCCGCTTCCAGATGCTGTAGTCCGCGTACTGCACGGCAAGCGGCTGCGGCTGCCATTGCAGTCCGTCGCGCCTCGCGAGGTACGCGGCGGACAGGTCACGCCAGAGCGGGGCCGTCGACCAGCCGTCGCCGGCGATGTGGTGCAGGGAGATCAGCAGGACGTGTTCCTCCGGGCTGATCGCCAGAAGCCAGGCACGCAACGGAGGCTCGGTGGTGAGGTCGAACGGCAGCGCGGCGCGCCGCGACAGCTCCTCGGAGATCTGGCCGCCGGCGACGTCCACCACGCGAAGCCCCGGCCGGGCGGCGGCCGGGTCGAGCACGACCTGGTGGGGCTCGCCTTGATCGCGGGGAAACACCGTACGCAGGATCTCGTGCCTGTCGATCAGCCGATCGAACGCCCAGGCGAGCGCGTCCCGATCCAGCGGTCCGGTCAGCTTCAGCGACAGCAGGATGTTGTGATCCGCGCTGGGTCCACGCAGCTGTTCGTAGAACCAGAACGTCGACTGCCCAGGGGACAGCGGGATCCTCGCCGGGCGGCCGGCCGGCCGGGGGCGCGGGCTCGCCGCGGCCGCCTGGTCGAGCACCCTCGCCAGACCCCTGGGGGTGGGCTTCTCGAAGACGTCGCCGAACGTGATATCCCCCGGGAAGACCGTTCGGATCTGGCCGACCAGTCGGGTGGCCAGCGCGGAAGTGCCGCCCATGTCGAAGAAGTCCGCATCGGCGTCGACGCTGTCCAGCCCGAACAGGCTCGCGAACATCTCACACAGCACCGGTTCGCTGGAGGATCGCAGCGACTGGACCGGAGTATCCGGTACGGACATCGACCACTCTCTGGGCTTCATGAGTCCCCTCACAGCTACGACGGCCACACAGGTGCGAACACCGACACCGGTCGGCGACAGACAGTGCGCTCCGGCTTGCCGGGCGACTCACCAGACATCCGTGACCGTCACCGGCAGGTGCGTGATGCCCGGCATGAAGTTCGAGCGCGGCCGTCGCACCGGACCGGGTATTTCGCAGCGGAGCCCTCGCCGCACGATCTCCTCGGTCAGCAGCGCGATCTCCCTGCGCGCCGCCCCCATGCCGACGCAACGGTGATGCGCGACGCCGAACGCCAGGTGCTGGTCGGGAGTGCGCCCCAGGTCCAGTCGATCGGGTTCGGCAAAGGCGTCCGGATCGCGGTTGGCTGGTGCATTCCACAGGGTCACGGTGTCGCCGGCCCGGATCGTCTCGACATCCGCGTAGCGGGTCAACGCCCCATGACCTGTGCCGTCCGGGCCGGCGTTCCAGTGAAGCGGAGCCTCACGGCGCAACCGCGCCCAGGCGGCGTGCGGGTCGCCGGAGACGAACAGGTCGAGATCATCAAGATCGATGGCCGTGGCCGACATGTTCTTCATCTCCCACGAGGTCGCCGGACGGACACGTGTCGGGCGCCCGATACCGACGCAGACTAGGGCGGCCGAGTTAGCCGTCGGTTATGCGGCGAGGCCGCGCGTGCCGGTACTTCGGCCGGCCGCCGCTCCCCCGGCGTGGGGCGGCGGAATCCGCGGCGCACTGCGTACGCGTACGGCGGTCAGGGACCGGGCGCGTTCCTGCGTGGCAGGCGAACTGCCGTCTACAGGTGCGTAGCTCTGGACTTGCCGGTACCAAGTCGCCGTGGGTGCGCCAAGACGGGCCGTCGCTGGATTCGGTGGGCAAGCTCGCCCTGTATCCGCCGGTCTCCCCCCCACAGCGGGTTCTCGCGTGCGAGGCGCAGGATCAACTCCCGCGTTTCTTCGGATATCGCGGGTCGGCCCGGCTTCTCGCGGGGGTAGGTCCACCGGTCGGCGACCAGCTCGCGATGCCAACGCAACAACGTCGCCGGAGTGCCGAAGAACCTGCTCCAACGCTGTCGGGGTTCCAACGAGCTCCGTGCCAGGAAATAGATCCACGACCACCGCATGGACTCCAACCATCGTCGCCCAGCCTCGCTCCCGTAGGGAAACAACCCAGGTCAACCGGCCGAGCCGGACGAGTCGTCTGTGGGCCGGTCGAGGGGCCGTCGCGCACATAACCGTCCGGAAACCACGAGTGGATAGCGTCGCCCCGCCGCACGTGGAATGCGACGGGGAATGTGCCGAGGGAGAGCTTACGTGCCACTCAGCGAGGTGAGCGGCGGGCAGAAATCCGCCGGGGAGTCCGCCGGGGCCGAGGAAGGCGGCATGCGCCGACGCACGCCGCCGATCGCCGTGCTCACCGGTGAGATGCTGACCATGGACCGCCTCGGCACCCTGGGCCTGTCGGGTCTGGTCGCCCTCGCGGCGGTGCTGCCCGCCTCCCTCGCCGTCACCTCTGGCGCACTTGCGGGGAGGCTCGCCACCTCCCACGGGAAGGACCTGTTCGACGGCGGGGGCGGCGCGGCCGCGCTCGCACTCGGCGCCGTGTTCCTGCTGATGCAGGTGGTGCCTCCGCTTGCCCAGGCGGTCGCCGAGTCCCTCGGCAGGCGACTGCACCGAGGGCTGGCCGAGCGTGTGCTGACCGCGCTGGAACGCCCCGCCGACCTAGGCCGCCTGGAAGAGGCGCGAACCAGGGAAATCGTCTCCGCCGCGGACCGCGGACTGAACGGCACCTGTGTCCGGGACGCCGTGGTGGGAGCTGTCAACGTCGGCATCGCGCGCGGCGGCGCGGCGTCCGGTGTGCTCCTCCTGCTCGCTTACCGCTGGTGGCTCGCCGTGCTGCTGGCAGTGGCCTACGGCTACGCCATGGTCATCGTGTCGCGCATGTACCAGCGGGCCCTGGAGTCCGCCGAAGGCACCCCCGCCCTCATGCGCCGCGCAATGTACCTGAAGAACACCCTGTGCGGCGCCTCGGCGGGCAAGGAGGTGCGGACCTTCGGACTGACCGACTGGCTGCTCGACCGCTACACCACGGAGTGGCGCAAGGCCATCGCCAGGACCCGTGGTGACCGCGCGGGTGCCGCACGGGTCAGCCTGGTGAGCGGCGTGGTGGTCCTGGCCGCGCAGGGACTCGCGTTCGTGCTGCTGGTGGCGGACGCGGTCGACGGGCGGGTGGGCGTCGGCAGGTTCGTCATGTTCGCCGTGGCAGGCGTCGGGCTGCTGGGGCTCGGCATCGTCACCCCCGATCTGCTGAACATCGAAGTCGGCGGCACGGTACTCGCGGCCGTGCGGCAACTGGAGGCGCACACGGCACCACCGGACGCGGCCCCGCCGACGCCCCGTGGACCGGGCACCGGCGGCGGTGACGCCCTGGTCACCCCGTCCCTCACCGCTCCGCCGTCCACCGCCATGCCGCAGCGGTCCATCGTCTTCGAAGACGTCGGATTCCGTTACCCCGGGTCCGGCACCTGGGTACTTCGCCACCTCGACCTCACCGTTCCGGCGGGCACGTCCCTCGCCGTCGTTGGTGTCAACGGCGCGGGGAAGACCACCCTGGCCAAACTGCTGTGCGGTCTGTACACGCCGACCGAGGGCCGTGTCCTCGTCGACGGCACCGACGTGCGGGACCTTCCGCCCGGCACATGGTGGAACTGCTGCGCCGCCCTCTTCCAGGACTGGGTCAGGTGGCGGCTGCCGCTGCGGGACAATGTCGCCCTTGGCGCCCCGCACCGCCCTGCGACCGGACCGGAGCTGGCGGCGGTCGCCCGCGCCGCCGGACTCGACGAGGTGTTACGGGACCTGCCCGACGGCTGGTCCACGGTCCTCAGCCGCGAGTACGGCGGCGTGGACCTCTCCGGCGGGCAGTGGCAGCGTGTCGGACTCGCCCGTGCACTGTGGGCACTGTCCGCGGGCGGCACGACCCTGGTGCTCGACGAGCCCAGCTCCGCTCTCGACGTGCGCGGCGAGACGGAGCTGTACGACCTGCTGCTGGCCGCGGCCGAGGGCAGGACCATCGTGCTCGTCTCCCACCGGTTCTCCACCGTTCGGCACGCCGACACGATCGTCGTCCTCGCCGACGGAGCGGTGGCCGAGAGCGGAAGCCACCAGGAGCTCATGGACAAGGGCGGTCGGTACGCACACATGTTCACGGTGCAGGCGGACCGTTACGTCGAGCGGGGTGAGGACTGATGACGCGTCCCGGCCGACCGCGCTGCGGCCCGCTGCGTGCCGCGCTGGCGCTCTCCCTTGAAGCCGATCGCCGCGCCACCCTGATCACCTTCGTCAGCTTCGGCCTACGGCCCACCGTCCCCGTGGTCATCCTCTACCTGGTGAGAGTCGTCGTCGACGCCATCGTCTCGCACGACCAAACCGCCCTGTGGACCGCTGTCGGTGCCGCCACTCTCGCCACCGGTCTGTCCATGGGCAGTATCACCTACGCCATCGAACTCAACGTCCGCATGATCGAGGCCACCGCCGCGGTGGTCGACCGGCGGCTGATGCGAACGATCGGTGGTCTGCCGGGGGTGGCCCACCTGGACAATCCGGAGGTGCTCGACCGCGTCGAGATGCTGCGGCAGGAACGCGTCCATCTCTCCGAGGGCGGTGACGTGTTCGCCCTCGTCGTCGGCGCCGTGGTGCGCGCACTGGTCACCGGCCTGGTGCTCGCCATGGTGCAGCCCCTCCTGCTGTTCCTGCCGCTGCTGGCCCTGCCTTCCCTGCTCGCCTCCCGCCGCGGCCAGCGCAAGCGGTCCGACGCCGTCGCCCGGTCGGCGACGACCTCCCGGCTGGCCGGCCACCTGTACACCACGGGAACCTCCTTGCCCGCGGGCAAGGAGATCCGGCTCTTCGGTCTGGGACCCGCGCTGCGCGAGCGCTATCGCACCGCCGCCGCGGACGCCGACGCCACCGTCACCCGCGCTGTGTGGGGCGGCCTGGCCCTGAACTGCGCGGGCGGGGCGCTGTTCGCTGTTGGCTATTGCGGCGCCCTGTTCTTCGTACTGCACGACTTCGCCCGCGGCACGACCTCGCTCGGGGATGTCGTCCTCGTCCTCGGGCTCGTCACGTCCATCAGCACCCAGCTCGGCCAAGCCGTCGTCTTCGCCGGCTTCCTCCACCAGGTCCTCTCCGCGTCCCGGCGGCTGCTGTGGCTGGAGCGGTATGCGGCCGACGTGGCTCGGCCGGCCCCTACCGCACCCGCCCCCGGCCCCCGGCTGTCCACGGGGATCCGCTTCGAAGGCGTCCACTTCCAGTACCCGGACACCGGCACCTCCGTCCTGAGGGACATCGACCTGGAGCTCCCCGCCGGGACCGTGGTCGCTGTCGTCGGGGCCAACGGCGCGGGCAAGTCCACGTTGATCAAACTGCTCACCGGACTCTACGAACCCACGCGGGGCCGCATCACCGTCGACGGCGTGGATCTCAGGGAGGCGCCCCTCGAGGCCTGGTACGCGCGCACCAGTGGCTGCTTCCAGGACTTCAGCCGACTGGAGTTCACCGTCCAGCACAGCGTGGGCGCCGGATCGGTTCCGCACGCCGACGAAGCCGCGCGGGTGTGGGAAGCGGTGAAGCGTGCAGCCGCCGCGGACCTCGTCGAGCGCCTCCCGAACGGCCTTGCCACCGAACTCGGCGCCTCCTTCGACGCCGGTACCGAGCTGTCCGGCGGGCAGTGGCAGCGCATCGCTCTCGCCCGCGCCTGCATGCGGCGCGCCCCGTGCCTCCTGGTGCTCGACGAACCGACCGCTGCCATCGACCCCTTGGCCGAGGACGCCCTGCTGAGCGCCTACGTCGACGCCGCTCGGCAGAGTGCGGCAGCAGCGGGCGGCATCACGCTGTTCGCCTCACACCGCCTCTCCACAGCGCGTGGCGCCGATCTCATCGTCGTCGTCGACAGCGGGCGCATCGTCCAACTGGGCCGGCACGGCGACCTGATGGCACAGCGCGACAGCATCTACCGCGACCTCTACGAGAGACAGGCTCGCGCGTACGCGTGACGTCGGCCGCATGCCGGGACGCGGACCAGGACGTGTCCGCGGGGCCATGCCGGTGCCTCATGTCCGGCCCGGGGGCTCACCGGCCCACCCCTCGGCACGGCTCGGCGCACGGCCCATAACTGGAGGCTAACTGGGGGGCGTTACCGTTCCCGGCACCGTCTTCGTTCCGCCCCGCTACCGGATCGATCACCCTGGGAGAGCTCATGGCCGACGGCGTCGCCACAACGGTGGGAGCAGTGTTCTGCGACCTCCTGAACGTGCCCGCCTGCGCAGAGCACGAGTCCTTCTTCCAACTCGGTGGAGACTCGGCGCTCGCCACCAGGGCCCTGGCACTGCTCGGCAAGGAGTACGGCGTCCGTATCCCCTTCGCCGAACTGTACCGGGACGCCTCACCGGCGGCGGTCGCCCGGGTGATACACGAACTGCGCGCAGCGCCCGTCGCACCGCGGCGCTCCCTCGCCGATGTGGCCCGGCGCCGGCGCCGCACCTGGTTCCCGCTGGCACTCAGCCAACGCGCGCTGCACAAGATGAATGCCGCCACCGGGGGCGCGGGGCTCTTCAACAACGTGGGCGTCCTGCGGTTCACCGGCGATATCGACGTCCTGGCGCTGCGGGGCGCTCTGGAGGACACCGTCTCGCGGCAGTCCGCACTGCGGCTGGTGTTCGGTGTTCACGACGGCCGGCCGGCCCAGCGCTTCGCCGACATCGGTCCCGACGTCACCGAGGCCGATCTGCGCGACGGCGGTGAGCCGGCGTTGCGGGCACGGGTGCGCCGCGAGCGGCTCCGCGGCTTCGATCTGACCGGTGCCGGTCCGGCCGCGCGTTTCGTTCTCGCCCGGACCGGCGAGCGCGCGTGGGTACTCGTGTCCGTCTTCCACCACATCGTGTTCGACGGCATGTCCCAGGGGCTGTTCGTCGACGACCTCGCCCACGCGTACGCCTGCCGCCTGGGCGAGGCCAGTGCGCGGCCCCCGCTGGCCATGGACTACGCCGACTTCACCGAATGGCAGCACGCCACCTTGTGCAGTGACCGTCTTGAAGCTCACCTGGACGCCATGCGCGCCTCGCTGCGTCGCTCGCCCACGCCCTCGCTCTCCCCGGCGGGGGCTTCGGGACGGGCTCGCAGCTTCATCAGCAGGGCACGGCCGTTCACCGTTGACGCGCACCTCACCCGCGCCCTGCGCGCGCTGGCGGCACGCTGCGACACCACTCTGTTCGTCGTCCTGCTGAGCGCTGTTCTCGACTTCACGGCACGGCGTACCGGCGACGGCACTCCGGCCGCGGCCATCCAGACCTCGAACCGGGGCCTGGCCGGAACGGAGGGCACCGTGGGCTGTTTCGCCAACTCCGTCCACGTCACCGTCGACCGCCCCGGAGGGACAACGGCCGCGCACCTCGTCAGGCTGACGAAGGAGGCGATGGCCGAGGCTCTTACTCACCAGGAGATGCCGACGGAGGTAAGCCTGAGCATCCTGGCAGAACGTGGCAAACTGCCCAGCGGACCGAACACTCTGCCGCAGGTCGCCTTCGCCCTGCAGCCCCCGCGCGACGAGCGCCGCGACCTGCCGGGAGGGCGGCTCGACGCTGCTTATGTCACCCAGGAGGGCGACGCGGTGGACCCGACTTCGCTGGCCCTGGTGCTCGAACTGTTCACCGAGAACGGACAACTCAACGGGGTGACACACCACCGGCTCGCCGACTGGTCGGGCACGGCGTTCGCCGCGGCGGAACAAGACCTGCTGGCTGCCTTCGCCCGCTGCGGCGGGGCCGGTTCGGACCTCGAACACCTATCGCGACAGAAAGGCTGACCTGGTGCCCACGTCATTTTCCCGCATCCTCAACGAGGACGATCTCACCGAAGTACGCAACCAGTACCTGGAGGCACTGGAGGCGCTGGAGGCGGAGGAGAACGCCGAGCAGAGGGGCGAAGAGCGCGACGAGCAGCCCGCCAGAACCCACGAGGCGGGGGCCGCATCCGTCACTGCCCCCACCGAGCAAGCCGCAGCCGCAGAAGCAGACGCGGAAGAGGAGTGATCAGTGGACTTCGTGACCATCGACGACCCGTCCGTCAAGTCCCGCCTGGAACGCGACGGTGTGGTCCTCATCGACAGCCTCCTCAGCAAGGACGAGGTCGCCGAGACCCGGGCGCAGCTCGAGCGCTATGAGAGGGAGGTGCTCGCGGACGTCCCCCGTGTGCACTACGAATTCCATGAGGACGGCGTACTGCGCAACATGACGGAGATACAGCGCTACGACGAGTGGTTCAACCGCTTCGGCAACCAGGACCGCTTCTTCGATCTGTTCCGTGGGGTCGTCGACTGGGATCCGGCGCTGTTCTACCTGGAGACCTTCCCCAAGCGCCCCGGCTGCAAGCCGCTGCGCATGCACCAGGAGCTGTTCGCGGGGCCCGTCGACCCGCCGCAGTACCTGCACCTGTGGATAGCGCTCGACGACGTCACCAACGACAACTCGGGCATGGTCTTCTACCGGGGCAGCCACCGCTTCGGCCTCGCACCCCACATCTTCCACCCGGACGGTCTACCGGAGGTCCAGCCCGAACTGCTCGAGCGAATCGAGCACATGCGCGTGGAACCCGACATCCCGGCCGGGTCAGCAGCTCTGTTCGACGGCGGCACCATTCACGGCAGCAAGGCGAACATCACCGACCGCAGGCGCCTGTCCCTCGTGGTCGCGGTCCGGGGCAGGGACACCGTCGTCCACGGTGACCTGGACATTTTCGCGAGCATCATCACGCGGTTCTTCCGCGAGGAGATCGGCGTCGCCAAGTGTTCGGCAGAAGACGACTTCTACTCCCTCGGAGGGGACGAGCCTGCCAGGAGCCGGGTTCTCAAACGCATCGTGGACTACTACGGCGTCGAGCTCACTGCCGATCAGCTGGACCAGCGGCGCACCCCCAGGGCGCTGGCCGAGAAACTGATCGAACTGACCGGCTGGCACGAGCTCAACACCTGAGGCCGGGACTCCGTCGCACATCCGTGCGCACCCCGCAGGGGGCACGCGCGGCCGGCGCCTCCCGGGCGCCGGCCGTCCCAGCCGGCCCGGGACCTCCGGGTCGTGAAGCGCCGAGGAGCCAGCTTGCTTGCCGATGACGCACACCCCGAGCGGTCCGCTGACGGTCATCCACTCATCCACGCCATGCAGCCCGTGGCCGGCGACGGACGTCACGCCCACGCGGTAGAGAAGGACATCGGCCACTGGAATCCGCTGCACGCGGACGGCAACGGGGAGTGAGACGATGCGCCACCGTACCCTCGGAGCCGGCGGCCCGGTCGTCAGCGAGGTCGGCCTCGGCACCTGGCGCCCCCTGTCGCGGGACGGGCGGCGCGGCGCCGCCCGCCTCGTGGGTGCCGCCCGCGACCTCGGCATCACGTTGTTCGACACTGCCGGCTCGTACGGTGACGCGGAGGAGGCACTGGGCATCGCCCTGCGGGGTGCGCCGAGAGAGTCCTACGTGCTGTCCACCAAGGTCTACTACGAGCCCGGGGGCACGGTGGCGGGGCTGTCGCGCGCAGCCGTCAGAGCAGGTGTCGAGCGCAGCCTGCGGGCTCTTCGCACCGAACACATCGACCTGCTCAGCGCCCACCGGTTCGACGACCGCACACCCTTGGCGGAGACCCTCACGGCCTTCGGGGAACTCCTCGAGGAAGGCAAGATCGCCCACTACGGATTCAGTGAGTGGACGGCGCAGCAGATCGCCGCGGCCTGTGCGGCGGCAACTGAAGTGGGTGTCCGGCCTCCGGTCGCCAGTCAACCGCAGTACAGCGTCCTGTGGCGGGTCCCGGAGAAGGCCGTTGTGCCGCTGTGCCAGGACCTCGGCATCGGCACGGTGGCCTTCTGGCCTCTCGCACAGGGCCTGTTGACCGGCAAGTACGCGCCCGGCGAACCGCCCCCGGCAGATTCCAGGGCCGCGGACCCCACCGGGAGGCTCGTGATGGACCACTTCATGGCGGAGCCGATCCTGGAGCGGGTGCAACTCTTCGCCAGGCTCGCCCGGCACCAAGGTATGACGCCAGCCCAGCTCGCGGTGTCGTGGGTGCTCAACCGGCCCGGTGTCACTTCAGCACTGGTCGGTGCCTCCACCCCTGAACAGCTTAACCAGACGGCGTCTGCAGCCGGGGTGCTCCTCTCGGAACCCACCATGGAACTCATCGACAAGATCTTCGCCGGATGTGTGTATGACGATGTCGCCGGCACAGGGTAAGGGGTTTTGGGTAGTTCCTTCGCGCCTGATGGTGTGGATCTGCCACAACGAGGTCATGGGTCTGTTGGTGTGCCGGGGCGGATGAACGCGAATTGTGCCCGAATGACTTGTCGGAAGAGCGGTGTTCGCGGTGCCTGTCGCGGTCTGCGGCCTCGGTCTGACCGTGTTCTGCACCGGGACGACCGAATTCGTGATCTCCGGGCTGCTGCCCGACCTGGGGGCGGTCTGACCGGCCTCTGCGCCGGGTCGGCTTCACCCCACTGTGCCCGCTACTCGTCACCTCCGCCGGCGTCGTCCGTCAAGGTGTGACGCCGTCGTCGACCACGTGGACGCCGGCTGCCGGGCGCGCTGCATGATCAGGGACCGGGATGGGAAGTTCCCGCAGTTGTTCGACGAGGTACTCGAGGACGCGGGCATCGAGGTTGTGCTCAGCGGCGTCCGGATACCGAGGATGAACTCGGTCATGAAGCGGTGGGTGCAGACCTGCGGGCGAGAACTGCTGGACCGCACGTTGATCTGGGACCGGCGCCATCTCCTGCGTGCACTGTACTGACCCTCGTCGTTCATCAGCGCCACGTAGCTGCCGTCTTGGTCTTCGAACGGATCGTTCACGTTTCCGCCCCTCGTGGTCCGTGACGCCGATGCCGACGCCGCGTCGCTGATGCCGCGTGCGTAACTGCTCCCGAACCAGCCGCGGGTACGTTCCGACGCATCCGCGAGCTAGGAGGACCTTGTGATTCGGCTGTTCCGCTGCCTCGGCGCCTAGGCCCTGTCGTCCAACTCCCGTCTGCCCCGCGACGTCATGCACGCTCCCCCAAGTTCTCGGCTGCGCTCGAACAGGGGGGACCCCCATGACGCCGCGGGGCCCGCCCTTCGGGCGGACGACGGGAATGTGACGACAGGACCTAGCCCGCACATCGTGTCGACGCGGATCTTGCGGCCCGCATGTTCAGCGCCGGCGGCTGTACCTACCTCGCCGTCAACACGCACACCATCGCCACCGTGACCCGCGGCGACGACCTGGCGGTCGGCTACGCGAGCGCCATGCTGGGCGCCGTGCACGGCCTGGTCGGCGACGAGCTGGGGGCTTACTCCGGTGCTGAACATCAACCGAGTGAAGGGATCACCGTGGAGCTGAACGACTCGAACCGGACGGCCGTCAAGCCGGGCGGCACCTACGTGCATGCGGTCGGAAACACCCCGCCCAACTGGAACCTGCTCTCAGCGGTCGGCAACGTCGTCGAGACGGGCATGGTGCTGCAACTGATCACGCCGAGCCCGTACGTCGCGTTCCCGGACCTGCAGAACCACTGGAACGAGGATCTGTTGGCCAGTGAGCCGGAGCTGGTCGCGACGGACCCGCAGACCATCGTGTACCGGCTGCGACCAGAAGCCTGCTGGAACGACGGGACCCCGGTCGGAGTCGAGGACTTCCGCTACACCTGGCGCGTGTCCAGCGGGCACCACAGCCCCGCGTGCCTGCCGTCGACCCATGCCGGGTACGAGCTGATCGAGTCCGTGGAGGGCGACCACGACGGCCGCACCGTCGTGGTCACGCTCGCGCCGGGCAAGGCGTTTCCCGACTGGGACGCGATGTTCTCGTACCTGTATCCGGCGCACATCGCGGCGCGCGCCGGTGACCTCGGGACAGCCGACGGTCTTGCTGCGGCGTTCGCCTCGTTCGACCAGGTGGTACCTACCTGGTCGGCGGGGCCGTACCAGGTGGAGCACATCGAGCCCGGCGTCGAGGTGGTGCTGGTTGCGAACCCGAACTGGTACGGCCGAGTCGTGCCGAGCCTCGACCGCGTCGTGTTCCGGGTGGTGAGCGACCCGGTGGCGCTCGTCGACGCGGTGCGTCACCGGGTGGTGCACGGCATGTCCACCCCGCATCCGACCAAGGCGCTCGTGGACGCGTTCCGTGACATGCCCGGTGTCCGGTACGAGCTGAGCCAGGGGCTGATCTGGGAGCATCTGGACCTGAACACCCGCAATCCGTTCCTCGCCGACGCGGGCCTGCGTCGGGCGATCCTCACGGCTGTCGACCGGGACGAGATCCTGGCCGAGACCGTCGGCACCTTCCATCCGGACGTCAAACCGTCGAACAGCCACAACTTCTATCTGGGGCAGCCCGCCTACCGCGACGTGATCACCGGCACCGGCCAGGGCAGTGGCGACATCGCGGCGGCCGAGCGGCTGCTGCATGCCGCCGGATACACGATCCGCGACGGCCGCCTGCGGACCCCGGACGGCTCGGCCGTCGCCGTGTTGCGATTCAGGCACGCGCCCGGTGACGTCATGCGCCGGCGCACCGGCGAGCTGGTGCGCGATCAGTTGCGCCACATCGGGCTGGAGGTCCGCATCGAACCGACCGACCGGCCCGGCACGATGGTGGCCGGCGACTACGACATCGTGGCGTTCAATTGGATCGGCAGCCCGTTGCGGGTCGGGCCGGCCCGTGACATGTGGACCACCGGCGGCGGTATGAACTTTGGTCATTTCTCCCACGCCGAGGTGGACCGCCTGATCGGCGAGGCGAACGAGACGCTCGACTTGGTCAAGGCCCACGAACTGCTCAACCGCGCGGACGAGGTCCTCTCCCACGAGGCGTATTCGCTGCCCCTGTGCCAGAAACCGAGCCTGCTCGTCGTGGATGACCGCTTCGCCAACGTGCGAGCGAACCCGACCAACGGGCTGGTCATCTACAACGCCCAGGAGTGGGGCCTGCGCGCGTGACTGCACGGGAGCCGCCCGTCGCTACCGTCGGGAACGTCCCTACGAGGAGGACACGTTGCCGTCGAGGCCGACACTTTCCAGGTCGGCGGCGATGTCCTCCGGGGACGTGGCTACCGCTTCGCTCCAGGTGTTGTATGCGAGGTCGGCGACCGGGCCGCGTGTGCGCAGCGGGCGATCTCGCCGAGCTGGCGGGAGAACGCTGGCCAGGTGGACCGCGGGTACGTGCGCAGTGGAACAGGCAGCGCCCCACCTGGTGACAGTGGTCGTGGACCGCACGGGTGCCGAATGCGGCTGGTACGGGCTCGGCCATACGGTGCTGACGTGGTCCTGGTGATCAATACGGACGCGGAGGCGGTCAGCGCCCGTTCTTGCCGAACCGCTCAGTCGACTCCAGGATCGCGTCCTGCATCGAGGGGCTGCCCGTATGACCGGAGTCGTCGATCACTTTGAGCTCCGCATCCGGCCAAGCTTTTGACAGCTCCCACGCGGTCTTCAGCGGGCTGCCCAGGTCGAGTCGGCCGTGGATCAGCACTGCGGGGATTCCGGCCAGCCGGTGTGCGTCACGCAGCAGTTGTCCATCTTCGAGCCAGGCGTCGTCCGCGAAGTAGTGCGCGCAGATCCGGACGAAGGCCATCAGCGCATCGTCGGGTTTGTCGCTGTACTGGCCCGGCTTGCCGAGTGCCTCGTGGGCGATGACCGCGTCCTCCCAAGCGCACCAGTCCCGCGCAGCCTTGGTTCGGACCGCGTCATCGGGACTGTTCAGCAACCGGTTGTAGGCCGCCACGAGATTGCCGTCCCGGTCCGCCACCGGCAACGCGTCGCGGAACGCCTCCCAGGGGCCGGGCAGCAGGCGTCCGACACCGTGGTAGAGCCAGTCGGTCTCCTCCGGTCTGGTCATGGTGACGCCGACGATGACGATCTCCGAGACCCGATCGGGGTGGCGCTCCGCGTAGGCGAGAATCAGCGTGGAGCCCCAAGAGCCGCCGTAGAGGAGCCAGCGCTCGATGCCCAGGTGCTCGCGCAGCCGCTCCATGTCGGCGATGAGGTGTTCGGTGGTGTTGTGGACGAGGCTGACGGCCGGGTCGGAGGCGTGGGGCAGGCTCTCACCGCAGCCACGCTGGTCGAACAGGACGATCCGGTAGACCTCGGGGTCGAACATCCTGCGGCTGCCGCGGCGTCCTCCGCCGCCAGGGCCGCCGTGCACGCACAGGGCCGCCTTTCCGTCGGGGCTGCCGCTGGTCTCCCAGTAGATCCGATTGCCGTCGCCGACATCGAGGAGGCCGTGCGCGTACGGTTCGACGGGCGGGAACGGCTGGGCCATGACGGTCTCCTCCTGGAGTCACGGAAAGCAACTTTTCGAGGGTAGTCACTGGCTGGACGGCGGCATCGCTGAAGGGGGGCTACGTGTTCTGCCTGCTGTTCATGCTCCTGGGCCGCTGCCTGAAATGCCCCGACGGCACCCAGGCCGATCCGAGCGGCCAGTCACCCTCCGGACGCGTGCTCGGCACTGGGCGTCCCGCCGGAACGGACCGTCAAGACACCGGCCTTCTGGTTTGCCGATTCGCTCGATTCGGCGATGCCACCTGTTGCATCCGGCACTGTCACCGACGCGGGCACTGAGCTGCATCAAGTGGAGCTTGGTGATGCGCTTGCCCTACCTCAGAGGTAATCGCCTCGGCCTGCCTGCATCGGCAGGATTGGCGATCTCTCCGCGTCGGAGGACGCGGACCAGGACGGAGAGGTCAGCCATGTCCAAAGCCGCACCTACGAACACGCGCACCGTGGTTGAGGAGTTGCTGCGCAGAATCGGCGAGGGCGACCCCGAGCGCATCGCCGATCTGTATGCCGAGCAGGGCGATTGGAAGCTTGACTGGCCAGAGGCCGAGCACGGCCGTACTGCCACGCCGTGGATCCGTCACCGGTCCACCCGGGCCGACGTGGCCGCACACTTTCGCGAGCTTGCCGCGCACCACGTGCCGGAGCACGCGGCGACCGAGGTCGAGCGCATCCTCATCGACGGAAACGACGTGGTCGTGCTCGGCGAGATCCGCCAGACCGCCCGGCCCACCGGACGTGCATATCGCGCGCGGTTCGCTCTGCACCTCACCGTCGAAGACGGCCTTGTCACGCGGCACCATGTCTACGAGGACAGCCTCGCCGTCGCCCAGGCGTTCGCGTAGCGGGTGGGCACCACCCCTTCCACCCTGGTCATCGCCGACCTGTTCGGCCTCCTCCCTTCCACCGCGAAGAGGTGAGCGGATGACGCGGGCGACAGCTGAGCCGACTACCTCTCAGCCGGCAACCCACCACCCCTCGTTCCGGGAGCGACTACTGCTCGCGCAGGAGGCTCAGCCGCAGCCGCCCGAGGGGTTCGTCGGCGAGACCGTGAAGAGAGCTTGGGCGGCGCGCAGTTGACGGGTTTCGGGCTGGTGGCCAGGGGCCTGCTTCGAGGGGCCGATGCGGGCGATGCGCCTTTGAAGGGAGCGACGTGCGGCGGCTTCGCCAACCGGCCGCTCCCAGATCGCCAACTGGAGAAGCTGCCGCGTCTCAGGGCGCGGGAAGCCGTTCCCACTCAGCGACAGGACCGTCCCCACCACCTACCGGAGCCGCCCGCTCGTACCTCTCGGACCCCCCCACCACCACGGTCGGCTATCGCCGCCGTCCCCAGAAGCGGTGGCTGGGTCGTTCACTCGGGGGGAGCACGGGCTGCTCCGGCAGCCCGTGCGGCCGCACCTCATTCACGCAGCTCAACGCCGGCGTCCTCTCCAGCCGTCGCGATCAACGAGTCAGTGGGAACCGCACGAGACGCAGCGCCGTCCTCCGCCCCCTCTCAGACAACGATCTCCACTGCTTGCGGCCTTGGGAACGGCAGGATGTCCCATCCAGCCCATTTCCCTGAGGCCTGAGGCCTGAGTTCACGGGAGCGCGGCGGCTCGCTACCGCTTTGACCGGGAAGGTTCACCGGGTTGCAGGAGGCGGGCAGCGTGCGCGGAAATCCGTTTCGAGGGGTGCTGCGGTGCCACTACTCTGGCGCGGTGATGGCTGACGTGATCGTTCTCAACGGTGGTTCCAGCTCGGGGAAGTCCGGGATCGTCCGGTGTCTGCAGGCGGTCTTGCCTGATCCGTGGCTGGCTCTCGGGACCGACACGCTGGTTGACGCGATGCCCGCGTCCATGCAGGCCTCTGATGCGGGGATCGAGTTCGCTCCGGACGGAGAGGTGATCGTCGGACCGGAGTTCCGGACGCTGGAAGCGGCATGGATCGAGGGGGTCGCCGCGATGGCCCGTGCGGGCGCCCGGGTCATCGTCGACGAGGTCTTCCTCGGCGGAGCGGACTCGCAGCAGCGGTGGCAGAAGGCTTTGCGCGACCTGCGGGTGCTGTGGGTCGGCGTCCGCTGTGACGGTGCCGTTGCCGCAGGCCGTGAGATCGCACGAGGCGATCGGGTCATCGGGATGGCCGCGTCGCAGGCGGATGTGGTCCACCGGGGCGTGGTCTATGACCTCGAGGTCGACACCACACATGCCGAGTCGATGGAGTGTGCACGGGCCATCGCCACACATGTCAGGTGATCGACGGCCCGGCTGCCTGTCGAATGACCCGGCACCGTGCTGATCAGGCCGCTAGGTGGCGGGTCGGCGGCCGCCACGGGGCTTTGGGGACGCTTGTCTCCTCCGCCCACGCGACAACCCTCCCCCTTGCCTTGGGCCGTGCTTTAGCCGAACCGAACTGGTCAGGTGTAGTCGATGCCGCTGACAGCGCTGCTGCCGTCGCCACCGGCGGTAGCGTTGCCGGTCCTGTCCGTCTGCGCCGATCCGCTGCCCCGGCCCTGCAGGCACTCAACGCCGGTGACAGCCGAACTTACCGCCCCTGCAACATGCCGCCCCTCCCTCGCCCCAACGCATCCGCTGCCAGTCGGCTGACGGTCCACTCCTTGTGGCGGGATGTAGTCGGATGGGCGCCCCTGTTTCATGACATGGGCCGCGGCCTGGAGGACAAGGGCTCTACGCACGTGGGGAAGTTCACCGAGGACGCGGACTCCGTCGGCCATGCCCTCGATGCGCGCCCCGCGCACCGGCCGCCAGATTGACCCATGATTTCACGCCTTCAATGCACCCTCACATGGGTCTCTCCGGAGCCTAGATTCAGTGGTGTCGCCGGGAACACCGGTCGGCGCAACTACTGAGCCCCAGGAGTGACCATGACGTTCACCAGTGCCCCGAAGCCCGTCCTCGTCCGCGCCGGCGAGGCCGAGACACTGCAGGACGGTGCAACCAGCCTGATCACGCTGCTGGCCGACGCGAACACCACCGGCAGTGCGCTGACCGCCAACCGCGCGACGCTGCACAAGGGCTCGCCCGGTGCTCCCGCACACTTCCACACCCGGGCAACCGAGATGTTCTACGTGCTCAGCGGATCCATGCGGATCCTGCTCGACGACCAGGTCCTCACGCTCGGCCAGGGCGACTTTCTGACCGTCCCGCCGACCGTGCCGCATGCCTTCGCCCCGGCCCCGGACAGCGAGGCCGAGATGCTCGTCGTCTTCACTCCGGGGATGGACCGGTTCGACTACTACCGGCTGCTGGAGCGGGTGTACCAGGGCGAGGCCTCGGTACAGGACATCCGCGACAGCTCCGAGCAGTTCGACAACCACTACTTCGAGAGCCCCGTCTGGCAGCAGGAACTCGCCCGGCGCTGAACTCACGATCCGATCGCCTCCCGCAGAGCCCGGGCAAGGGCGGCCCGGCATGAACCCGTCCCGGCCGGCTCAAGGGCGGTGGCGTCCGGGTCGCAGGCCGGGGCCGCATCGTCGCGGCGACCGCCACCAGCCCGACGCGCCGCGCGTGCGTGGCCACGCGGCGGTCGTATCGGCCGCTGACCCCGCACCGCGCATTCCGTCACCTCGAGAGCCTCATTTCGTCGGTTCCCCGCACAGGGGCCCAGTGGTGCGAGCCAGCTCGCACGGGTCACGATTGCACGCAGTCGGCGAAGAGGGGGTGCCCTTCCGGGAGATCGCTGAGGCCATCGGCCGTCAGTTGAAGCTGCCGGCCGTCAGCATCGCCACCGAGGACGCAGGCAAACACTTCGGATTTCTCGGCCCCTTGGTGTCGATAGACAACCCGACGTCGAGCGCGTTGCCGCAGGGGCCGCCTGGGATGGCGGCCGACGAACCTTCCGCTGACCGCGGACATCAAGGACGGCCACTACTTGATGGCTGACCATTCCAGAGGTGAGCCGGCCGGGTGACGCCCCCGAGCCGCGCTCCGTACGAGCCGCTCGACACGGCAAGCCACCCCGCGGAGGGCCGTACCACCGCTCTCGGGACGCTCAGCGCTTCGCTTGGCAAAACCGAGCGTGCAGACGCCAGGGAGTGTCGGTGGTTCTGAGCCGCACCAAGGTGGTTCTGAGCCGCACCAACCTGCGGGGGTGGGCCACGGCCCAACTCGGGGCGGAGGCCCACAGACAGACAGCTTCGCAGCCGGTCGCGGCCGTGGCCGCGCCTACGCGCTGCGCCGCGGTTTCTTCGGCGTCGTCTTCTTGGCGGCCGTCTTCTTCGTGGGCTCCTTCGCCGCAGTCCTCTTGGCCGACGTTTTCTTGGCGGGCTGCTGCTTCGCCGTCTTCCTGGCCGCGGTCTTCTTCCGCGGCAGCTCGTGCACGTCCGCCTCGCCGCTTTCACCGCGGGAGGCCTTCGCCTTGGCCACGGACTGCCGGAGGGCGGCCATCAGATCCAGCACCTTGCCCGGCTCCTCCTCCGTCTCACGCGCTTCAGGAGGGGCGTGCCCCTCCTGTTTCGCCTCGATGACCTCGTGCAGGGCTTCGGTGTAGTGATCCTGGAACTCCTCGCCCTCGAGGTCGTCGCGGGTCAGGCGGTCGATCAGCTGCTCGGCCTCGGTGATCTCATCCTCGGACAGCTCTATTCCCTGCGGGGCCAGTTCCGACGGGTCGCGGATCTCGTCCGGCCAGCGCATCGCATGCAGCACGATCGCCTCCTCCCGCACCCGCAACATGCCCAGACGCTCGCGCCCACTCCAGGCGTACTTCGCCACCGCCACCTTCGACGAACGCTCCAGCGCCTGGCGCAGCAGTTTGTAGGGCTTGGCCGCCACCTGCCCGTCCGGTTGCAGGTAGTAGCCCTCCCCGATCCCCATCGGGTCGATCGACGCCAGCGGCACGAACGCCTCGATCTCGATCGCTTTCGCCGTCGGCAGCGGCAGCTCGCGCAGTTCCTCATCCAGCACCGGGATCACGGTGTCCTTCGACAACTCGTAGCCCTTGCCGATCTCGTCCTGCGTGACCTCACGGTCCTCCAGCTCGCAGTACTTGCGCACCCGAACCCGGCCCATGTCCTCCAGGTGGTACTGGTGAAAACGCACACTGTGGTCCTCCGTGGCACTCACCACGTGGATAGGGACGGTCACCAGACCAAAGCTGATCGCGCCTGACCAGATGGTTCGGGGCATGGCAGACCTCCACGTCGAACTCCGAGCAGCATCAGCCTACGAACCACTCCCCCATCCGGCATGCCGGGGTGCGGGCATGTCCCACATCACGCGGCGGGCAATACCGGCAGCGGAACAAGCGGAAGTCATTGACCGTTCATCTATACGTGTCCGCGGAGGGGACGGTGTCCCCGGGGCTCACCCCTCGCCCATGGGGACGATCGTCCGGCTGAAGCCCCATGGAGCACTCGCCGCGAGGCGATCGCTCTCCGCACGCCACCCCCTGACGGCCCCGGTCGGCCTCCCCCGACCGGCCGGGGCTCTCCACTTCCCGCGTCGCCCGCCCGCCGACCCGCTCAATACGAGGCGTATGGCTGCCAGTACGTCATCGACTGCGTCACCGACAGGGCCCGTTACCGCACGCTGTGGCCCTTGAGCCGTTCACGGACTGCGGCGGCCAGTTCCGCCTCGACGTCCTCGTCGCGGTCGAAGACCAGTGCCCCCTTGGTCGGGAAGTGCGCGAAGAGGGTCGTCGCCGATAGGTCGGCCTCTTCGGCGATATCGCGGACGCTCACTCGTTCGAAGCCGTGCTCCAGGAAGAGCTCCGGGGCGGCGTCGGCAATGGTCCGCCTCATCGCGGCCTTCTTGCGCTCACGACGGCCAACGGTCGGAGAGTCGGGCATGGCATCACGCATTCCGAAACTGGAGCGACACAGAAACTGTAACCGTTGCACTTATGGACTCGTTTCTGCTTTGGTGGTCTCCACAGGGGTTGCCGCCCCATGGAGGTCGCGGGGGTCGCGGCATCGGCCGTCGCCGCGCCGTGGCGTCACCGGGACCCCCGACCGACGAAAGGAATCCACCGTGGACTCTCCGACGCCCGCAAGTGCGCGGATCAGCATCATCGGTGCCGGCCCAGGAGGCCTCACGTGCGCGCGCATCCTGCAGCAGCACGGCATTCCGGTGACGGTCTACGACCGCGATCCGGAGGCGAACTCCCGCAACCAGGGAGGCTCGCTCGACCTGCACGAGGAAGACGGCCAACTCGCACTCCGTGAAGCGGGCCTGCTGGAGGAGTTCTTCGCGCTCGCCAGGCTCGAGGGCCAGGAAATGCGCCAGATGGACCCGGCGGGGCGCGTCCTTGACCACCATCTGCCGGACGAGGGCGAGACGGTCAGCCCCGAGATCGACCGCGGACAGCTTCGCGATCTCCTGCTGCGCTCACTCGTCGCGGGGACGGTTCAGCGGGGGCGCACTCTCGAATCGGTGAGCGGACCGGCCGACGGGCCGCGAACGCTGACGTTCACCGACGGGACGGCCGTTGAGGCGGATCTTGTGATCGGTGCGGACGGTGCCTTCTCCCGCGTCCGCACTGCCGTGTCGTCGGCGACACCGCGCTACACCGGGGTCAGCTTCCTCGAGGCATGGTTCGACGACATGGAGCACGCGCACCCCGAGCTTTCCCAACTGGTCGGGAAAGGCAGTGCTCACATCGCCGACGGCGAGCGTGGCCTCTTCGCGCAGCGCAACAGCGGAGGCCACATGCGTGTCTACATCATGCAGCGCGTCCCCGTGGACTGGATCGCGGCGAACGGGCTTCGCCCCGAGGACACCGAGGGCATCCGCGGGCATCTGCTCAGCGAGTACGCGGCCTGGTCACCGCAGATACTCCGGATGATCACTGACAACGACGGCGCCTACGTCGACCGTCCGCTCTTTGCCCTGCCGGTGCCGCACATATGGGAGCACTCGCCCAGCGTGGCGCTCCTGGGAGACGCCGCACACCTCATGCCGCCGCTCGGCGTCGGCGTCAACCTCGCGATGCTCGACGCCAGCGAACTCGCGCTCGCACTCGTCCACTCCTCCACCATCGACGACGCTGTACACAGCTACGAGAAGTCGATGCTCCCGCGCTCGGCCGACATGGCCCAGAAGCTCGAAGGCGGCGCTGAGCATCTTCTGTCCGTGCCCGACTCCGACGAGATCTAGCTGTATTGACCACGAGCGTTGTTAACAGTGGGCGGCGGAGACGTGATCAAGGCTGGAGGCGCGTTATGGGCAAGGGGGAGCCAGCCGGAGCCGTGTGGTCGCCCACTGTCTCATCTGGTGGACACCGCTTCATCGCACGATCTCTCCTCGGAAGGTTCAACCTGCACGAGGGCGCCTGAGCGCGATCAGGCATGCGGCGCGCCACCGTCCGCCGCCAGGCGCGTGAGCCACTCACGCAGCAGGCGCTGCTCGGCGTCGCTCAGGACATCGGCGTCGTCGGGGAGGGCGGCGCGCAGCGCGCGGGCCGCTGCGGCGGGACCGGACTCCGCGGTGGGGACTGTCGGCTCGGCGCGGGTGACGGCCGCGACCATGGACTCGCGCAGGACGGTCAACAGCGCCGGATTGCGGCGGTCCGCAGGGGTGGAGTGCCAGGTGGTGACCGCCCCCTGGCCGGTGGCCTGGATGATCTGGGCGGCCAGCTCCTCGTCGACCCGCAGCCATCCCCCGGCCGCCAGCCGACGCACCCGCCCATGGAGGATCTCCAGGCCCGCGCGGTGTGCTGCGTCCGATCCCCGGCCGGTGGCCCTGTTCATCACCGCGAACAACTCGGGGCGACAGACCCCGAACTCGACCACCATGTCCCAGCCGCGGCGCAGCTCCTCCACCGGGTCCTGCGGAGCGGGGTCGAGCTGCGCGCGCTTTCTCTCCAGGAACTGCGCGTAGCCGTGCTCGGCGACGGCCTCAAGGAGCCCCTCCTTGTCGCCGAAGAGGCGGTAGATCGCCGGCGGCTGCATTCCGGCCGCGGCGGCGACCGCGCGGGTGCTCATCGCGTCAGGGCCACCGTTCTCCAGCAGCTCGACGGCCGCCTCGACGATGCGGCGCCGAGGGGTGTCGGTGGAGTCGCGCGTAGCCATGAACCGATGGTACCGAAGATTTGGTTCCACCGGAATTTCCAGTGTTACCGTTGAAGCGATTCCAGCGGAAATAGTGTCGGGAGAACCCAATGATCATCGTGACCGGAGCCACCGGAAAGCTCGGCCGCCGCATCGTCGAGCGCCTCCTGGAGCGCGTCCCCGCCGACCGCGTCGGCGTCAGCGTCCGCGACCCCCGCAAGGCCCAGGACCTCGCCGACCGCGGCGTCCGCGTCCGGCAGGGGAGCTTCGACGACCCCGCCTCGCTCGTGCACGCCTTCGAGGGCGCCGAGCAACTGCTCCTCGTCTCCCTCGACCGCACGGGCCAGGAGTGCGTCAGCGGCCACCGCGCCGCCATCGACGCCGCCGTGAAGGCCGGCGTCGGCCGCATCCTCTACACCAGCCAGATGGGCGCCGCCCACGACTCCCGGTTCCAGGCATGCCGCGACCACGCCCAGACCGAGGACCTGCTGCGCGCCACCGGCCTGCCCTGGACCGCGCTGCGCAACGGCTTCTACGCCTCCAGCGCCCTGCAGTTCCTGGAGTCCGCCCGCCACACCGGCGACATCGCCCTTCCCGCCGACGGCCCCGTCGCCTGGACCGGCCACGACGACCTCGCCGAGGCCACCGCGGCGATCCTCGCCGAGGAGCACCGCTTCGAGGGGCCCACCCCGCCGCTCACCGGCCCGGCGGCGCTGGACTTCGACACCGTCGCCGAGATCGCGTCCCAGACCACCGGACGGCCCTTCACCCGCACCGTCGTCCCCGACGACGCCTTCCGCGAGCAGGTCCTGGCGCACGGCGCCCCGGCCCCGATCGGCAACCTGATGCTGAGCATCTTCGCCGCGGCGCGGAATGGCGAGTTCACCGCTGTCGACTCGACGCTGGCCGAGCTGATCGGGCGAGAGCCCGCCACCTTCCGCACCCAGCTGGAGCATGCCTGGGCCGAATAGATCCAGTGGGGCGCGCAGACGGCCCCGGCCTGACTCGCCGCCCACAAAAGGCTCGCCCTCTATCGCCCGAGGACGTCGATCACCAGATCGGCGGCCTCGGGCACAAACTCAGACTCCGCATCAGATTCCGCACCATCCCAGAGGTTTCCCGTGCCCCACCCCCATGCCCGGCTGACCGTCCACGGCAGACGGCTCCTCGTCGACCGGGTCCGCGCTGGCAGGCCCATCGCCCACGTCGCCGAAGAAATGGGCATCTCCCGCACCACAGCCCACAAATGGGTCCGGCGCTGGCGAGCCGAAGGCGATCCGGGGTTGTATGACCGTTCCAGTCGACCCCTGACGACACCGCACCGAACCCCTGCCGATGTCGAGAATCGCATCTGCGAGCTACGACGCGACCGCAAGCTCGGTCCTGCACGGATCGGCCCGGTCCTGGGCATACCCAGCTCGACGGTCCACCGTGTCCTGACCCACTACGGCCTGAACCGGTTGCGCTGGATGGACCGGCCCACCGGTCAGATCATCCGACGCTACGAACGATCACATCCCGGCGAACTGGTCGACGTCGACATCAAGAAGCTCGGCAACATTCCAGACGGCGGCGGACATCGGATCATGCCCCGCCAGCAGGCCGCGGGCAATCGGCAGGCCACAACTGACGTGCGTAGGGGCGGCAGTCCCGTGATCGGCTACAGCTTCGTTCACACAGCCGTCGACGATCACTCCCGGCTCGCGTACAGCGAGGTTCTGACCGACGAACGCAAAGAGACCGCGGCCTCCTTCTGGCAGCGCGCGAATACCTTCTTCGCCGAGCACGGCATCAGCGTCGAGCGCGTCCTCACCGACAACGGCTCCTGCTACAGATCCCGCCTGTTCGGCCAGACTCTCAGCGCCACCGGCATCGTCCATAAGCGCACGCGCCCCTATCGCCCGCAGACGAACGGCAAGGTGGAGCGCCTAAATCGCACCCTGCTCGACGAATGGGCATACGTGCGCCCGTACTCCAGCAACGCCGAACGCACCGAAGCCCTGACGGACTTCCTCCACACCTACAACTACCACCGGTGCCACACCGCACTTGACGGCCAACCACCCATCAGCCGCGTCAACAATCCTGCGGGTCAATACATCTAGCGGTTCGGTCAAGCCCAGTCCTGACGCGCGTCGCCCCCGGCTCAACGCCGGCTTCGTCGTCACGACGCTGGACTGCCGTCTTACGCCTGACCACCCCTATCCGACGCCCGTCGAGGACGTCATCGCGGCCGGGGAATACCTGGAGGTGCGCATGGACGTGGACGGCGAAGGAGCGCGAGGCCTACGCCAACGACCTCGACCACCGCTGCTTCCACGGCTGCTGCTCGATCGGCGACGACAACCTGTGGGGCGTCAACCCCCGCCGCAGGGGCACGGCCAACGCTCTCGCGGCACCCACATCGATCCACGCCGCCCGCCCCGATGGCGTCTCCCGCCACCCCGATGTCCTGGCCGCCCAAGACGTCGTCCTGGAAGCCCGCAAGAACTTCGATCACCGGGCCACCCCGGTCCCACAACCCCTTCCACGACGGTCCCCGTCCGGCAGCACACCCGGCGATCAGAAACCCGACGGACCGTCACGGTCACCGCAGTGGACGGCCTCCCGGCTCAGGCTGGAGTGGGCGGCACCGGAACCGCGGACGCCGTCGGGTGCGCCGATGCCGGTCCCGCCCCAGGAGGCGCGGCGGCCCGCGAAAGCGCGTCATGCACGAGCCGCTCCCCGTCTGCCGACCGCCGTGCGGCAGGATGGGGCCATGAGCGTAGTCAAGATCAACGTACTGACCGTCCCCGCCGAGCAACGGGAGACGCTGGAGAAGCGCTTCGCCGCCCGTGCGCATGCCGTGGAGAGTTCCGACGGGTTCGAATGGTTCGAACTCCTCCGCCCCGTCGAAGGCACCGACGACTATCTCGTCTACACGCGGTGGCGCGACGAGGAGTCCTTCCAAGCCTGGATGGAGGGCCCCATGAAGGCGGCCCACCAAGGCGGCAACGCGGAGAGCGGCGAACGGCCCAAGCCGGCGGCGAGCGGCTCCACGCTGTGGTCCTTCGAGGTCGTGCAGCAGGCGGCACCGAAGAGCTCGTAGACAGGATGACGCGGGCGGTACAGCCATACCGGGCCGGTACCTGCTGGTACTTCTGCCTCACTGTCCTGCCCCGTCAGCGCTTCGCCCTGCATGCCCCGTCAGCGCCATGCCCTGCATCCCCCGTCGCACCACCGTCGCCGGGGGCATGCGGGCTTGGGCATGCGGGCTTGGTCTGCGATGACCGCCGCGTCAGGAGCATCTGAGCACGTCGGCAACGAGTTCGAGTTTGGACATCAGCTAGACCGACTCACCGGGTGCCAGGTATCGGTAGCCGCTGTCGGTCTCCCCGGCGAGCCAGCCGTTGACGCTGCTGAGGCCGCGATCGTTGATCTGGGCGTCGTGGATCGGGAACGCCCGTTGCGGTTTGATCGTCTTCACGAAGTGGATCGCCTCCGCCGTCTTCATCCACGATCCCTGGGCCGGGACCAGGAGCGTCTCGACCGGCTGCTCGGGGACGTGCAGTGAGTCACCGGGGTGGTAGATCGCCTCGTCGATGATGTAGCCGGGGTTCGCGCAGTCCGGTTGGCCGCCGTAGATGAACGCGTGACGCCCGCCAACCGCTCGTACGCGGAAGCCGGCGGCGGTGAACTCCGCATCGGAGGGCACCCCGGTGACTTCCAGCCGTGGAATGTTCGCTTCGGCCGGGGCGTAGACGGGCACGCCGAGCCCGGCCAGGCGCAGGACATCGATGTGATCGGCGTGTTCGTGGGTCACCAGCACGGCGTCCGCGCCGGTCAGGGCAGCCGGCTCGCTCCACATCCCGGGGTCGATGACCAGCACCCGGCCATCATGTTCGAGCCGTACACATGCGTGGGTGTATTTCGTGATCCGCATGGCGTCCCAACGTACGCCGGCCGCACCACCCCGCGCCCGCTGATCCCAGGCTGAACAACTGCCCCCTTGACCGCGCGGGCCCTGACAGAGCCGATCGCACACCGGGTCCAGTCGAGTTCGCCGTCGGCTTCCCACTCCATCCCCGTGTCGCCGTCGTCCACCGCCCCGCGGACGCACCGGCGACGACGGCGTTACCCGCTGAGTCAGCTCCCGTAGACCGTCGGGCACCACGCGCTCAACATCTGCCAGAGAGTCCCGGCAGTGACCGCGTGGAAGCAGCGGGGCGAGATGCCGGACCTGAACGCGACGCCGGTCCAGGCGGACCGTGCGGGAACTCTTGACAGGGGCCGGACGAGACTGGAGCCTTTGGCAACGTTGTCATCTCATCGAGCACAGAGGTCACTTGCTCCCCACTGGGGCTGTCTGGATTCCTCTGGGGCCATCTGGATTGGACCCACCGCACATGTCGACTCAGCCGCCGCGCCCTTCCCGTCGCTCGGTCCTGGCCACCGGTTCAACTCTGCTTGCCGGCTTCGGACTTGGCGTCACACTCCCCCAGACCAGCTACGCGGTCACGCCGTCGAGGCCCACCGGCGAGCGGGGTGAACTCGCCACCTATCGCCCGGTATCCGTTTCGTCCACCGACTACGCGCCCACGCCCGCCGAGTTCGTCGTGGACAAGGTCAACTCCGTGGGCGTGAAGGGCACAGGCTGGCGTGCCGCCGACGGTGATCCGCAGTGGATATCGGTGGATCTGCAGACGGACTGCACGGTCGACTCCGTGCACCTCACCTTCGAGGCGACGGCCGACGACCCGGTCTTCGTGCCCTCCACCAGCGGCAATCCCCGCGATCGCACGACCGGTCAGGAGGTCCTGTCCAGTTGCGCGGTGGAGTTCGTCGTCGAGACGTCGCGGGACCACCACGCGTGGACCACCGTCCACCGGACCACGTCCGGCAAGGGCGGCATGGTGGAGATCCCGCTGGACAAGCCGGTCACCGCGCGCTGGGTGCGGTTGACCGTGACCAAACGCTCCAACGCCAACCCGCTGGGCCTCAACGGCTTCGAGGTCTACGGCTCGGCGGGGGGACACCGCCCGTCGGCCACCGGCTGGACCGACTGGGGCACCCACGACCACCGGGCGCCCGCGCTCAAGGCGGCCGCCGACGGCACGGTCCCGTTGGAGTCCGGCTGGACGCTGACCATGGACGACTGGGCCGGCGGGAAGGGCGCGCAGCTGTCCCGGCCGGACGTGGACACGAGCCGCTGGCTGCCGGCGACCGTCCCGGGAACGGTACTGGCCTCGCTGGTGGACCAGGGCCATCTGCCGGACCCGGTGGCCGGCTTCAACAACCTGCACATTCCGGAGGCCCTGTCCCGGCACTCGTGGTGGTACCGACGCGGCTTCGAGCTGCCGCGCGCCTTGCGCACCGGTCCGGGCCGGCACATCTGGCTGGAGTTCGACGGTGTCAACCACACCGCGGAGATCTGGCTCAACGGGCAGAAGGTAGGCGGTCTGACGTACCCCTTCGCCCGTTCCTCCCACGACGTGACGAAGATGCTTGCCGGGAACGGCGAGCAGGCCCTGGCCGTCAAGATCACCCCCATGCCGTTCCCCGGCAGCCCAGGGGACAAGGGCCCCGCCGGGCTCGCCTTCGTGGACGCCGGCGCCACCATGATGAACCAGAACTCGCCGACGTACCTGGCCGCTTCCGGCTGGGACTGGATGCCGGCGGTGCGCGACCGTGTCTCCGGCATCTGGAACCACGTACGGCTGCGCTCCACCGGCCACGCCGTCATCGGCGACCCCCGGGTGGACACGAAGCTCCCCGACCTGCCCGACACCTCCAGGGCCGAGGTGACGATCGTGGTGCCGGTGCGCAACGTGGGCTCCGCGAGCAAACGGGTCACCGTCACGGCCGCCTTCGACGACGTACGGGTCTCCCGGTCCGTGACGGTGGCCGGCGGCGAGAGTGCCGACGTCACCTTCGCGCCCTCCACGTACGCCGCGTTGCGGCTGCGCGACCCCGAGCTGTGGTGGCCCAACGGCTACGGCCGCCCCGACCTGCACGACCTCACGCTGACCGCCTCGATCGACGGCGAGGAGAGCGACCGGCGCACCACCCGGTTCGGCATCCGGCAGTTCGGCTACGAGTACACGGTGCCGCTGCCGTTCGGCGGGAGCAGCGACCGGTACACCCAGCCGGTGCTCCTGGGCGTGCAGAAGGCGCGGTACGTACGGATCAAGTGCCTGACCCGGGCCACAGATTGGGGCTTCTCGCTGTGGACCCTGTCGGTGGTCGACAGTACGTCGGCCGGTACCGACCTGGCCCTGCACAAGACCGCCACCGCCTCCACGGAGGACTCCGGCAACACGGCGGCCAAGGTCACCGACGCCGACCCCGGCTCCCGCTGGTCCTCTGCCTTCGAGGACGGCCAGTGGATCCAGGTCGACCTCGGGTCCGTCGCCGCCTTCGACCGGGTCGATCTGACCTGGGAGAAGGCGTACGCCAAGACGTTCGTCGTGCAGGTGTCGACGGACGGCTCGACGTGGACCGACGCACGGTCGGTGGACAACGGTGCGGTTCCGCTGCCGTTCAACAGCGGCGCCGCGAGCCTTCAGACGGTGGACTTCGCCGCCCGCACCTCACGGTACGTGCGGATCAACTGTGGTGCTCGGGCGACCAGTTGGGGCATTTCGCTGTGGACGCTGTCGGTGGTCGACAGCTCCTCCCCCGGTACCGACCTGGCCCTGCGCAGGACCGCCACCGCCTCGACGGAGGATTCCGGGAAGCCCGCCTCCAACGCCACCGACGGCAACCCCGACTCCCGCTGGTCCTCCGAGTATCAGGACGACCAGTGGATCCAGGTGGACCTGGGCTCGTCCGTCTCCTTCGACCGGGTCGCGATCGTGTGGGAGCAGGCGTATCCGAAGACGTACGTGATCCAGGTGTCGGACGACGGTGACGCGTGGACGGACGTGAAGTCCGTGGACAACACCCCGGACCCGTTGAAGATCAGCGTCAACGGTGTCCGGGTCTTCTGCCGCGGTGGCAACTGGGGCTGGGACGAGTTGCTGCGCCGGATGCCGGCCGCCCGGATGGACGCGGCGGTGCGGATGCACCGCGACATGAACTTCACCATGATCCGCAACTGGGTCGCGTGCAGCAACCGGGAGGAGTTCTTCGCCAGTTGCGACGAGCACGGCCTGCTGGTGTGGAACGACTTCCCCAACGCCTGGGCGATGGACCCGCCGGACCACACGGCCTACAACGACCTGGCGCGGGACACCGTGCGGCGCTATCGCATCCACCCCAGCGTCGTCATCTGGTGCGGCGCCAATGAGGGCAATCCGCCCGAGGCCATCGACAAGGGCATGCGCGAGGCGGTCCGGTCCGAGGCGCCCGACGTCCTCTACCAGAACAACTCGGCGGGCGGCATCGTCACCGGCGGCGGCCCCTACGGCTGGGTGGAACCTGAGCGCTACTTCTCCCCCGCCACCTACGGGAGCGGCGATTTCGGCTTCCACACCGAGATCGGCATGCCCGTGGTGTCCACCGCCGAGAGCATGCGCAACCTCGTCGGCGACGAGCCGGAGTGGCCGATCAGCGGCGCCTGGCTCTACCACGACTGGAGCACCCGGGGTAACCAGGCCCCGCAGAACTACCGGGCGGCCATCGAGACCCGGCTCGACACCGCCGAGGACCTCGACGACTTCACGCGCAAGGCGCAGTTCGTCAACTACGAGAACGCCCGCGCCATGTTCGAGGCGTGGAACCAGAACCTCTGGCAGGACGCCAGCGGCCTCATGCTCTGGATGTCCCACCCGGCGTGGCACAGCACGGTGTGGCAGACGTACGACTACGACTTCGACGTCAACGGCATGTACTACGGGTCCCGCACGGCATGCGAACCCGTCCACGTCCAGGCCGACCCCAAGAACTGGCAGGTCATCGCGGTCAATCACACCCCGCGGAGGCTCAAGGACGTGACGGTCACGGCCCGCGCCTACGACCTGGGCGGGAAGCAGCTCGGTTCGACCCGGCGCGCCACGGTGAGTGTCCCCTCCTCCGCCACGGCCGAGGCATTCACCGCCGCGTTCGCGAGCTCCCTGCCGGACTTCCACCTCCTGCGCCTCAGCCTTCAGGACGGCCGAGGTCGCCTCCTGTCGCAGAACACCTACTGGCGCTACCGCCGGGCATCCGACATGAAAGCGCTCAACAAGGCGCGGACGGTGCGGGTTTCCGCCGACATCGGGCAGGTGACGCGTGCGGGATCGCGGCGCACGGCGACAGCCAGGATCCACAACCGCGGCTCGGCCGTCGCGGCGATGGTGAGGCTGTCACTTCTGGACAGCAGGACCGACGCCCGCGTGCTGCCGACGCTGTACAGCGACAACTACGTGTGGCTGCTGCCCGACGAGTCACGTACGGTCACGCTCTCCTGGCCTGCCGACGCACTCCCTTCGGGCCGGCCCGCACTGCGTGTCGAGGGCTACAACGTGCCGCGGACGGTGGCCCGTTCGTAGCTACGTATCGCTACGTATCGCTACGTATCGCTTCTGTGGGTCGAGGCAGTCCCAACTACGCCGGGATCATCCGGCTCGGTCACCGTAGGCGGCCCTGCTGGCCTCGATCGCTTGATCGCCCGGGCATCCCTAGCCGCAGTAGGTGTCCCGGTGGGGGCGCTCCCCCGTCGCCAGGTAGTGGGAGACGGTTCGGTCGCCGCACTCGTTGCCGTTGGCGAGGTAGGCGTCGTGACCGGTGGAGTTCACGGTGACCATGGTGGCGCGTTCGCCGAGGGCGTTGCGGAGTTTCAGGGCGCCGCTGAGCGGGGTGGCCACGTCCCGCCGGTTCTGGATGAGCAGGATGTTGGACGGGCCGTGGCCGGTGATCCGTACCGGGGGCTCCTGCGGTGTGAACGGCCAGGCGGCACAGGGCATCGCGTTCCTGGTCATGCCGGCGGTCAAGGGGTACGCGGCCCGGCTCTTGGCAACGTCCTTCTCGTACGCGGCTGCCGTCTTGGGCCATTCGATGTCGTTGCAGAGGGTCCCGGCGCCGACCGCCGCGGCGTTCTGCAGCACCGACTCCGGCGGCGCCTGGGGCGCGGGCGGTACGGTGCCCTGCTGGGCGGCCAGGATCAGCCGGGCCAGGCCGGGGAAGCCGCTGGGCGCGTAGAGGCTGTCCAGCATGGTCTGGCGCAGCACATTGCCGTTCAGCTCCTGCGGATTGGCGCCGGGCCAGGGGATCGGCTCGCGGTCCAGCTTCTCGGCGAGGCGGAGGAAGAGCGGCCGTACCTCGGACGCCTTCTCGGCCAGCCGGTCCGGGTTGCCGGGCGCCGAGGCCCACTCGGCGAACTCGGGGAAGGTGTCCTCGACGCCGGCTTCGTGCCCGGCGAGCCAGGCGCGGGCCACCCGGGTGTGGTCGGGGTCGTCATTGCTGTCCAGCACGATGCGGTCGGTGCGGTGCGGGAACAGCTGGCTGTAGACGGCGCCGACATACGTCCCGTACGAGACACCCCACGCGGACAGTTTCTGCTCGCCGAGCGCCGCGCGGATGCGGTCGATGTCGCGAGCGTTGTTGGCGGTGCTGATGTGGCGGATCAGGTCGCCGCCGTTGCGTGCGCAGGCATCCGACATTCGCTGGGCGGTGACCATGTTTTCGGTGATCGACCCGTCGGGGGCGGGCCAGGGCCGTAGCTTCGAAGTGGCGAGGTCGCCGTACTCGAGGCCGCAGGTGACCGGGGTGGAGCGGCCCAGCCCCCTGGGGTCGAACCCGATCAGGTCGTACGCGTCCCGCACCTCCTGCGGCAGCTTTTGGCCTTTGCCCGATGGGTTGTTGAGGCTGGAGCCGCCGGGCCCGCCGGGGATCAGGAGCAGTGCGCCACGACGCGCCTGCGGCTTCTCGCTGGGAATCCGCGAGATGGCCACGCTGATCTTCGCGCCGCCCGGGTTGGCGTAGTCCATCGGCACCTCGAGAGTCGCGCACTGCTGGCGGGGGTCGAGCCCGCTTCCCTCGCATGTCGCCCAGTCCAGGGGGCGGGCGCACCTGTGGTGGAAGCCGTCGCAGTGAGTGGCGCGGTGAGACTGAGGACGACCGCGGAGGCGGCGAGAAGGGCCGCGTTTGTCTTGATCTTCATCATGCAGACGAGCTTCGCTGATGCTCCGCGGCAGCCCCATCCTGCCAACTGGCCTGTGTGCACGGGGGTTTACCCCATCCCCAACCCCAGGCCGGCCTGACGGCTCATGGAGGGTGCCTCGGAGCCTATTCGAGGGTGTTCGAGCTCCTCCCGATCACCCGTTTGGTGCCTACCAGGACTCGGTAACGCTCCCGTGCCGCGAAGTCGGCCAGGCCCCACACGGTCGGGTGTCCGACCTCCGCGCAGAGGTGGAGGACTGCGTCGTCACCGGCCCAAACGCCGACGTGGGCGCCGTAGGCACTGGCAGAGGCGTTGAAGAGGAGCAGGTCGAGTGGCTGGGGGGCCGAAACACGGACGGTGGTCTCTGTGTCGCCCCACAGTTCGCTGGAGCGCAAGGGTGGCGGGGTCAGGCCGAAGAGCCCGAGCACCTCGTAAGCGAACAGTTGGCAGTTGCCGCCCGCCGTGAGGCCGGGCTGATCGGCCACGGTGGCCGCCCCTGGGAAACGTGCTCCGGCGTAGGGGACGGTCCAGAAGTCGGCCGGAAGCCGGGGCAGGATCGGTTCCATATCGCCATGATGTCCCCGGCCGCTGAGGGCCCCAACCCATATTCGGTGAGAGTGGTCGGACTTCGGCGAGAGGGGACGTCCCGGTCCGGAGCCTGCGGCCGCAACCCCGAATCCGCCGAGAGGCGCGTGCACTTCATCGGCACAGGGGCCTGTACGTCGGTGGTGGCCAGGGGGCGTCTGAACGTCGGTGGCGGCCAGAGTGCGTCCGAGCGTCGGTGGCGGGCAGGGGGCCTCTCCGTGATCCTCTGGCGCCCCTAATTCCTTCGACAGAGTGGAATCGAGCTGGCAGGCTGCGCGCATGATTTACGGAATCGAGTCCCGCCCCGCCCGGTGAGCGCCCAGGAAGAGCGCGACGCGCTCACCCTCCCGCTTGCCCTGTACGACTACGCCCTGCACCTGCTGCGGGAGTCCCGCGACGGAGTCCCGCCCCCGCGTGGTTACTCCCTCCCCCAGAGGCCCGAACCCGACGAGGCCCCACCGTCCCACGAAGCGGCGGAGATCGCCGTCCGGGAAGCACTGAGCCCACTACCGGAAGACTCCGCCACCCTGCACCGCCGCTTCGCCCGGCACGGCATCCGGGACCTCCACAAGCACCTGATCCGGTCCGCCGTCTTCAACCTGTCGCTGCCGAACGGGCAGCATGACGCGGCCCGTTCGCTGGGCCGACAGCTGACCCGGACCGGCACCACCGTCCCCGCCGTCACCGCGGGCCTTGCCCTGCTCATCCGATACGGCGAGCCCGAAGACGTCCCGTATCTCTCCGCCCTCGGCCTGCTCCGGGAGTTCACCCGCCCGGCGGTCGACGCCCTCGACCCCCTCGACCGCCAGTCCGCGGCCATCGTCTGGCTTGTCACCCACACCGGCCGCGACGAACTGCGGCCACTCCTTCGCGCCCTGTGGACAGGGGATCAGCAAGCCATCCGTACGGAGCTGGAGGCGTTCCCTGCCACACCCAGGTTCCTCAGTACCACGGCCGCCCGCCGGATCGCGGAGGCCACCCGGCTGCCCGATCTGCTTGACCACCACCCCTCCGACGCTGCCCTGCTCGCCCGGGCGGGCAGGCTCCTCGTGCGGATGGGATGCACGCGCGACAACCCGACCGACCTCCTTGTCTACCGTGACGCGCTCACCGTGTACGAACGTGTCGTCACACGGGCCGGCCTCCTGCCGCCGACCCTCGACCACCACGCCACCCTGCTCTCGCTCGCGCTGGATCTGAGCAGCGGCCCAGGCGTGCTGCTGGACTGGCCTCCGGGCCGGCGCGCGGCGCTGTTGGAATCACTCGGGCTGCTGCTGGCCGAACCCCGATGGGCCTCGCTGGCGGACACCGGCGCAGGCGAGGCGGACCAGCGGCTGCGGGCCGGCTGGATCCAGCGCACTGGGCGGCAGCCCTTCACACGCCCAGCCACGCCCGGCAGGCTGCGCGTGGAGGTCGTGGCGGGCGACCCCGTGGACCGGGAACCTGTCGAGACCCGCATCCTGGTCGACGGGCGTCCTCTCGTCCCGGCGGTCTTCGCCCGCGGTCCCGCCCGTTGCCCCGAGTACCTGCTGGACGAGGGCCGGCTCAGGGCCGGGCCGGAGCCCCGTGAGGTACAGCTCGCAGTGGCCTCCTGCACCGAGGGGTGCTGTGGCGCGCTCTATGTCACCATCCGACGCGACGGGGACCAGGTCGTGTGGGAGGGCTGGCGGCGGCCACCGACCATGCCGGGTTCCCGGGAGCCCGCGCCCGCACTGCCTGCCTACCGGTTCGACGCCGCCGCCTACGACGCGGAGGTCGCCCGGGCGGAGACCGACCGCTCCTGGCCCTGGCCGGCCCGCAGCACGGCCCGCCTGATCAAAGCGGGGCTGATGGAACGGCCGGAGTTGCTGAGCCGGTGGGATGCCCGTCGGGGCTGGATCAGCAGTGGCTTCGACGACCCGGACACCACCGTGGTGACCTTCTGGTACGTGCCGGGACTCGCCGCCGGGAAGCCGGTCGGCGACCCGCTCCAGTTCCGCTGGGTCGTGCCGGACGACGGCACGCCGCCCGAGGCACAGGCCGCCGCCGCCCTGCGCCGGCTGGCCGAGGAGGACCCGAAGACCTACGGGCAGGTGTGCGGCGGCAGCCGCGAACGCGCCGAAGAGCTCGGGTTCGGCTGGCCCGATCGCGCCTGAGCAGCCCGAGAGCGTCCGTAACCGGGGTCACCGGGGTCCGAACCGCACCGACACGCACCCATGACCTGCGGATCGCCGACACACCTGGCGAACCGCCGGCCAGGATCTCCCCCGCTGTCGCCGTGCCGACAACCGAACGCCGTGCAGAACTGTCTGAAACGCCGTGGCACCGAACTTGAGCGGACGGTGCGAGGTGCACGCGCGGCGACGGTTTGGCCGGCGCCTCCCGACAATGCCGTCGTTGCCGGGCGGTCACCCCGCCAGGGCGTGGCCTGCTGGTGGAGTCGGCTCAGATGCCGAAGGCGCCGCCCTGGACGAGGATGAGCAGGCCGATGGTGATCAGAACCAGCGGCAGCAGGACGTGGCCCCAGCGGCTGAGGGCCTTGGCGATGACCGGGCGGGTGGCGAAGAACCTGCCCGCGAAGCACCAGATGGCGACCAGGACGAGAAACACGACGGCGTACACGCTCATCCCGCCGACGCCGGCGGTGGCGAACACCGGGACGTAGACACCGATGTTGTCGCCTCCGTTGGCGAAAGTGACGGCCGCGACCTCCAGCGGGCTCGGCCCGCCTCCCTTGGCATCAGCTTCCTCGGTGTCCTCGCCGTCGCGGTGGTTCTTCCAGGCCTGCCAGGCTGCCTTGAGGCCCAGGGCGAGCGGCAGCAGTCCGAGGTAGGGGATCGCAGATTCGGGCAGGAACGTGGCGCCGAACGCCGCGGCGATGGCCACGGCGAGGATGGCGGTGAAGCCGAGGTACTGGCCGATCACGATCTTGCGGGTGGATCCGCGGTGCCCGGCGCCCTGGGCGAAGAAGAGCGCCAGGATCAGGATGTCGTCGATGTTGGTGACGGCGAACAGTCCGGCTGCCTGCCCGATGATGCCCAGGTTCACGAACCAGCCCACTCTGCTCAGACGCCAATGACTGGATGACCCTACTCGGGGCCCTTGGGTCCCTTGGGTCCCTCGGGGCCCTCGGGGCCCTCGGGGCCCTCGGGGCCGAACGAGGAGCGGTGGCCGTCCTCGCGAGCCTGATCAGACTTGGCTGTCACAAGACCGGCCGGTGGTCCAACTTCGGGGCGATCGGTCCAGGTTCGCTGTCACCGTACAAGGTCTGCTGTCACGGAAACTTGCCCCCTGCTGAGGGTTACATCGAGTTTCGCGAAGGGTCACCGCGTGGTCGGCGAGTCGTCGCCGCAGCCCATGCCCGCGTGACATGCGTTCCGATAAGAGTCCTCGTAAACGCGCTCCCCGGGAGCTTTCAGGCACAGCGTGGTCCCGCAGATGACGATGAACATCACAGCCTGGCTGACAGCGACCGCGCGCATGCGCCGGATCCCGGCCACGGCCATGGCAACCAGGGCGGCGATCGGTACGACCGCGGCCTTCTTCAGGTAGGGGCCCGGCGGGTCGCCATGATGCTGTGGGTCCCATGACCAGTAGGACCCCATCCAGGACAGGCCGATCAAGGCGAGGATTGCCATCTCGACGACGACCAGGGCCACGGCCAGTCCCCTACCGGTGCGTTCAGAGCTCACGTCCACCAAGCGACCATCACCCGAGCCGATGCGCCGCGTCGTGAGTACCCGTACTCAAATGCGCCGTCAGAGGACAGGAAGTCCTTCCCTCGCAGGCTGTCCTGCCTGAACGAAGGCCAGGCCGCGGCCGATGCGATCGCGAGGGGGTGGAAGCTGATCATCGACTGAACAGGTGTGCTTGGCCCGGGGCGATGTGCGGTCGGCTCAACCAGGGCCCGGTCGAAACCGGTCGACACCGGTCGGCACCAATCGACTGCGGTCGCTGCTGGCGGTCCTGCCGCTGGTCCGGCCGGTTCCCGGACGGACGTCCGGTGCTGGCGGTGGACGTCTCGTCGTGGCTTGGGTCGGACGCCCGTGCTCGCGGGAGGGACTGGTGTGCACGTCTACGGCCGGGCGAAGACGGCCTCGCGGTTCATCCCTGACTGGCCGTAGTCTTTCTTCGCCGTGCTGGAGATGGGCGCCCCTCCTGGACACAGGTCAAGGCCGAATTCGCCTTCTGGAGCGGGAGTTGGCCGAGAACCCGGTCAGCAGCGAAAGGCGGGCAGTCGTCGGTACGCAGAACGCCTGCCCCGCCGGAGGCGGGGCAGGCGTCACGATGCAGCTCAGGCGGGGGTGATGTTCTCCGCCTGCGGGCCCTTCTGGCCCTGGGTGACATCGAAGTTCACCTTCTGGCCTTCCTGAAGCTCACGGAAGCCCGAGCTGGCGATGTTCGAGTAGTGGGCGAAGACGTCCGGGCCTCCACCGTCCTGCTCGATGAAGCCGAAGCCCTTTTCCGAGTTGAACCACTTGACGGTACCGCTGGCCATTTGCCCTCCAAGGGACGTGAAAGTCGGTTCCCGCACCGCGCGGGAACCGGAGGTGATCGCCCTGGTCCTCAGAGGCTTTGAACAGCAAAACGCCCGTGAACTCGCGCTCACGGGCGACCGGTACTTCGGAACCATGACAGCTAGACCAGACGCTACACCGAGTCTTCGCTGCGCACCACGGGAATTCCAGTCTCGTGTGGTGTAAAGATCACCGCTGTGGAGCCCGCACAGCTACGTCCGGGCCGCAGGGCCGCTACGTCCGGGCCACAAGGCCGCCCATGGGTGAGTTCGCAGTCCCGCGCCGCGCACCGGCTACCGCCTGTCGGCCGCACCCCGCTGGCCTCGCGGTGCCGAGACGGCAGTCCTGCGCCGCCAACCCATCCGCGCCCGCATCCCTTACCCGCGACCAGCCGGCAGCCCACGCCGAATTTCCATGTTCTTCCACCTCTCCTGTCTTCCAGGCAGGGGGAGAGGCAGACGCCCTTGTGTTACCGGTCAGGCGGCAACCGGGGCCGGGACAGGCAGTGCCCGCCGTACGTGGGAGCACAGCCCGTCCTCCCCCTTCGTCGGAAGGCGCATCCGCCGCTTGAAATCACGTGTGGTTGGCAGACCCAGGGCGCTGCGCCAGGCCATACCGGGATGCCGGAACCGTAGGTGAGCCAGGGCCCGGGCGCCCAGTCCAGTGTCATGGAAGCGCTCCTCGATGACCACGCCGGTGACCACGGCCTCCGCACACGCCGTACAGATGCGGTAGTCGACCCGCCCGACGACTTTGCGGACGTGGACAAGGAGCAGGTACTCCTCACCACCGCCGGTATCCCCCGGGGTGCGGGAGGACAGGAACTCGACATCGCGGTAGGCGATCATCCGAAGGCGTAGTCGGCCGGTGATCCGAGCCTTCCGCCGGTGCCTGCCACTCCCCAGGCCGACGACTGGTGTCTCGCCCGCGGGGGCCGGGTTGAACGCATTGCTCGTGGGACGCGCATGGAGTGCTGGCATGAATGCCCGTGTGCCCAAAAGCTGCCCTTCTAGCCCTTCACGGCCCAGATCGACAAAGAGCCGACGGCCGGCCGGTTCCAGGACCGCTCAAGGGAGGCAACGGATGCACTGAGATGCACTGACTGCACCCCGGTGGTGGCTGATCACGAGCCGGGCGGACTTCTTGTCGAAGTCCTTGGCCCTGGCGACCTTGAGGTCAGCCATGCTGTCCCATCGGCGGCGAGGCCAAGGGCGACGGCCTGCCCCAGACTCCGGCCTTACGCAGGTCTGATGATCGTTGCGGTGACGCCCCCAGCCCGGGAGGACCGGGAGGCGAGGCCGGGGGCCCGGGGGCGGTCCTCCTGCCGCCGGTGCACCTCGACATCCTCGGGGTCCTCAGCCGTCTGTCCAGCGCCGGACATCGCCGTCGGCGGCGCCACGGCCGACGCTGCGCATTCGGCGTCCGGCGTCGGGCGTCCGGCCGCAGGCAATCGACGTCCACTGAAGTGGGCGCCCGCCCCGCCACTCCACCCCACTGGGATCGTCGAGCAGCTCGCCGGGGTCGGGCGGGCCGGCGGCGGCCTCGAGGAACACCACCAGGTCGTGGGCGGAGCGAGCCAGGCCCAGCATCTCGTCCCGGCCGCCTCTGTGCGCTGATCTCGGCGCGGCAAACTGATCTTGGCGCGGCGGGACGGGCCGCGGTCAGCGGCTTCGGGTTGCTCCCCGCCGCCGTTGCGCAGACGAGGAAGAAGGCGGCGGGAAGGCCTCCCCCTCCTCTTCGTCTTCCAGTGGCGACAGATCGACGGTGTAGAGCGGCTGGAGGAACAGATCGCGGTACTGCGGTACAGCTGGCGAGCCTGCTGCACCGTGCAGGGGACGCGCGGGATCGCGGTGGGAAGAGGCAGCAGGCATGCACAACCATCCGGAGTCGAGGGCCGCGCGAATCCAAGGGGAGCCATCGACCCGTGACTACCGGTATCTGTTTGCTCCGCGCGCGGTAGCCCTATTAGACCCTATTGGCGGTCGGCAGGACGTCAGCGGGCGGTGTGAGTGGCTGGGGGAGTTGCAACATCGCGTGGCGCGCCGCCGCCCGCGAAGGGCGGCGAGGCTGCCCAGCCCGGCCATCGCGAGGCCGCCAGGACGGATCGGCCGAGCACCGGGTGCACGCCGACGGCCAGTGTGGCGGCTGCGCGAATTGCGTTGAGACACAGGCGCCCTGGGGTGCTCTCGATGTGCCACGCCCCCCCGTGACCGCCCGCTTCGCCTACAGGCCGGTCAGAATCGTCATCCCCACCGTCTTGACCTGTCACGCCGTCCGTCCCCACCCCCAACGGACGTTCCACCGTGGTGACATGACGGGCCACAGCTCACGCTTTCTTCTACATTGATGTAGATTTTTCTTTCGGTCCACCCCGCTCGGGCGCGTATGCCCGGTCGACGGCAACACGGAGGAGAGCAGCGTGGGAGTTTCCCTGTCCAAAGGCGGCAATGTCTCGCTCAGCAAGGAGGCGCCGGGCCTGACCGCGGTCCTCGTCGGCCTGGGCTGGGACGTGCGGACCACCACGGGCACCGACTACGACCTCGACGCGTCCGCGCTGCTGGTCGACACCTCCGGCAAGGTCCTCTCCGACCAGCACTTCATCTTCTACAACAACCTGAAGAGCCCGGACGGCTCGGTGGAGCACACCGGCGACAACCTCACCGGTGAGGGCGAGGGCGACGACGAGTCCGTCAAGGTGAACCTCGCCGCCGTGCCCGCCGAGGTCGACAAGATCGTCTTCCCGGTCTCGATTCACGACGCCGAGAGCCGCGGTCAGAGTTTCGGCCAGGTCCGCAACGCCTTCATCCGCGTCGTCAACCAGGCGGGCGGTCAGGAGATCGCGCGGTACGACCTGTCCGAGGACGCCTCGACCGAAACCGCGATGGTCTTCGGGGAGCTGTACCGGAACGGCGCCGATTGGAAGTTCCGCGCCGTCGGCCAGGGCTACGCGTCGGGCCTGTCCGGCATCGCCTCCGACTTCGGCGTCAACGTCTGACGGCACCAACAAGCCCTCAGCGCCCACGCATTGATCCCCATGCTCCGCCCGCGCATTGATCCCCATCGCCAGATCGACACGATCTGGAGCTGAGCGCGGGCGCGGGGCATCCTCCGCGCGCATCCCGCGGTTGGGTGACGACAGGGCCTCCCGGCGCTGTCGTCACACCGATGCCCTACAGGCGGGGAGTCGCCTCCAAACGGCCGTCCTTCCGACCTGCGACCGCGCACAGGGCGACGCCGAGGACCGTGTTGCCCTGTGTTCCATAGCCCGGGAACGAGATGATGTCACCCGGGGAAGCGACACGGCAGGGGACGTTGGCTCCGTCGCGATAGACGACAGTCACGTCATACGCACTCGAGCAGTCGTTGGTGACAAACGTGTAGCGCCAGTCCGAGTTGATGTGCACGCAAGCGGGCGGGCTGTCCCAGCCTTCCTCTGCCTCGCGGGATGCCGCCTGCGCCGCCACGCCGGACGACACGGCGAGCAAGCCTGCCGTCAGCCCCGTGATGGTTGAACGAATGAACCGCCTCATGGCGCTGTTTCCCTTCACTTCGTGAACAGGAGTGCCATCAGCGTACGAGGGGCCGAGCGGCTCTGAAATATTTTGCGACAACTTTCGCAAGAACCGGAGGACCGCGCATCCACGTCCCGGTGAGCGGGTGGTGTCCGAACCCCCAGCTGAGGGCGTCATGTTCAGGCGCTGGGTCTGAACGGCGCCTCGGCCGGGCGCAGGCGACGGGGAGAACTGTCCCCGTCCCCTGGTGACGCGGCAGGACTGAATCCTGTCACCGGCTCCAAGAACATCAACTGGTGAAGCCCGCGCGGATCGACCTGAAGCGATCGGCCACGCCTTCCCTTCGGCCGCCGTCCTACGACCGTCCCCGCGCCGGTCGCTCGGCACGGGGACGGTCGGCACGCGGACGGTCGGCACGCGGACGGTCGGCATAGGCGCGTTCAGCGCTTGAACACCGCCACCGTGCGGCCCGGCACCTCGAAGGTTCCCGCGCTCTTCGTGTAGGTGGCGGTCTTGACCACGCGGTCCGCGCCGGAGGCCTCGGGTGCAGTCGGTATCCGGCTCCGGCCAGTTCCGTCACCTGCTGCGACTGCCGGTTCGGAGTGGCGTTGAAGACGACGACCAGAGTTTGCCGCACGGAAGGGCACTACACCGGAGACCATCCTGCTGTGGTGGCTCCAGCGTCATCCGGCCGGCATCGCTCCGGTCGTCGGCACCACCCGACCGGAGCGCATCCGCGCCTGCCGGGACGCCGTACACCGCGCTGTCGATCTCACTCATGAGGAGTGGTACGACCTGTGGGTGGCCGCTCACGGTGCCCCACTGCCCTGAGCCCGGACACCGGGCAATGGGCAGCAGGCAGCGGGCAGCGGGCAGCGGGCAGCGGCGACGCATCCGCGTGCCCGCTCACCCCTTTCACGCGCCTGACATGTACAGGTAATCTCCATAAGCCTGCAAGATATTGCTGCAAATTTCAGACAGGCGATGCGTTGCAGGCGTGGGTGCATCACTTTCCCCACAGCGACCCTGGAGACGCGCATGAGACGCCATCGACCACTCGCCCGCCCCCGCGCGGCGGGAGCTCTGGCGGCAGGCCTCCTCGCCCTGTCGGCCACGACGACCCCCTCCCCCGCCTCGGCGGCCGCCGCCGAGCCTGCGGCCGCCGAGGCGAACACGGCGACCGTCTTCTACTACACGAAGACCAAGAACTGGCCCGCCACGTACCTGCATTACGCCCCGGACGGCGGCTCGTGGACGGCCGCGCCCGGCGCCCGGATGGAAGCCGCCTGCACGGACTGGGTGAAGGGAACAGGCCCGGACACACGCCCCGGTCAGCGCTGCTCGAAGTGGCCGGGGCGCGCGTCCCGGTGCGTCAGGCTGCCCAGTTGTGCATGCGGAGGGACTCGGGATCGGTTCGGCAGGCACGGGGTGTCGGTATCCTTCCTCCAGGCCCTGAGGGCACCGACACCCCTCCGCTCAGGCGGCCAGAGCAGCCGACGCGTCGGCCTCGGTCAGCAGACCGATGAGGGTCGCCCGGGCGCGGGCGACCCGGGAGCGGACCGTCCCGATGGGACAGCCGCTGACCTCGGCCGCCTCCGCGTAGGGAAGCCCCATCAGCTGGGTGAGGACGAATGCCTCGCGGCGTTCGTCGGGCAGCACGGCCAGCAGATCGAGGAGCGCGATGCCGTCGTCGAGGCCAGGCAGGTCGCACGGCTGGGCCAGCTCCACCGCCAACTGCCAATCGGGGATATCGCTCAGCCGCGGCCGGGCAGCGGCATGCCGAAAACTGTCGACCACGGCACGGCGCGCGATGGACATCAGCCACGCACGGGCCGAGGAACGTCCCTCGAACCGGTGCAGGCTGCCGAGCGCCCGCAGGAATGTGTCCTGGGCCAGGTCGTCGGCGGCCTGCGGGTCCGCACTGAGATGGGCGACGTAGCGCACGACATCGCGGTGCAGGGCGCGTACGAAACGCTCGACCGCCTCCGGGTCACCGCCGCGGGCGGCCAGCGCCCATGCGGTGATGGACTCGTCAGCCGACGCCGGTCGGTCGTATGCGGCGCGCGAGGTGGGCAGGGCAGAAGTGATCACCAGGTGTCCTTCTCGGGTCATCCGTGATCCGGACCGGCACGAGGGCGCGGTGGTCCGGGGTGGGGGACGGCCGTACGGGAGGTACGGCCGCACGAGTGGGGTACGGCCGTACGGGAGGTACGACCGATGCCCGAAGCACCCACAGAACGGAGGTGCCTCGGGGAACCGGCTGTCTCAGATGACAGCGGTCCCCACGGGCGGGCCCCGAGAAGTGATCGCGTGCACGAGAAGGAGTCGCCGCGGCGTCCGGTCCGAGGAGCCTCGGCGTACGCGGATACGCGGACGGTGCGCCGGCGTCGGCAGGGCGAGCAGCAGCCGCAGCGGTGCCGCCAGGCGGCCGGCCAGGGCTCGCAGGATGCGGAAGGCGGCACGCTCGCCGTACGCCAGCCACAGCCCGCACAGCAGCGCGGCCGCCGAGTGAGCGGCGAGCATGCCGAACGAGGAGCCGCCGCCCATGTCGTGGCCCAGGTGAGCCAAGTGGCCCGCGCCCATGTTCCCCATGTCCATGGAGTCCATGTGCACGGAGTCCATGTGCACGGAACTCATGTCGGACCCCATGGAGCCCTTCGGCATGCTGTCCGCGCCAACCGAGCCCGCAGAGTGGGCAGCTGACTGAGCGACAGAGAACGCCGAGTGGAGCGCCCCCTGGGCGACAACCACCACGGACACGATCAGCGCAAGCCCCCGCTCACGACCGGCCAGGCACCAGCCCGTGCCACCCGTCACCAGGGCCGCGACCGTCATCGCCCACCAGGGCACTGCGGTACCGGACATCATCACGTGCCCCAGGGCGGCGAGCAGCACACAGACGGCCGCGAACAACGCGGCCCGTACCGTGCGACAACACCACCCAGCAGTCATGACGGCCTCATCTTTGCATCCGAGGTTCGGTCGTCACGGGTGGGTACGGAAATCAGCCGGGTGTCCCGTCAATCGCGGACCCGTGATCAAGAACACGGACATGTGCGGGAACCCGTCAGCTCTCCGCTCCTGCCCCGCGTGTCCGGTACTCGCTCCGGGTTCGCGCGGCAGGTCGGTGGCCAGGGCCAGGCGCCATTCCCGCGGGTAGGCCATCGGCGGCTGTCCGGCCCGAGCGGTGAAGCGCCGGGCCGGGTTCGCCCGGGACGCGCCCGTCTTCGTACGGTCACCGGATCGCTCCCGATACGGGCTTCACGTTCGACGGGATCCCTCAGCGGTCCTGCCTCCGCACGGCGTCGGGGGTGACGGGCGTGAAGAAGTTGATCAGATTCCCGTCCGGGTCCCGGAAGAGGAGGGATCGGTTGCCCCACGGCATGGTCGTCGGCGTCTGGACGAACTCGCAGCCGAGGGGCGTCAGACGCTGGTATTCCGCGTCGACGTCGGCGACGCGGAATTCGGTGATCAGCGAGCGATTGGATGCCGGGCGGGCGGAACCAGAGCCGAACAGCGCCACGGTGCGGCTGCTCGCGACCGCCAGCGTGCACGACGGCGTCACGATTTCGGCGAAGTCGGGGGTCGACCACGTCGCCGAAACGGCGGTGACCTGTTCGTAGAACTCGACAAGACGAGCGACGTCGTCGGTGATCACGCGGATCGAAACGAAGTTCATGAGTGGCTTCCTGCCTGGGGTGGTTCGGTTCCGAATGGAGGGACTCCGCGTACGCTAGGGGCAATACCGGACAGTTTCCGCCCGGTATCCGAGGCAGACTTCGTGGGTGACTACATCGACCGCCCGAGTGCTGGCCCTGCTGGAGATCCTTCAGGAAGGCGGCATCCGCACCGTCCCTGACCTGGCCGCCCGCCTGAACGTCGACGAACGCACTGTCCGCCGTTACGTCGGACACCTGCTGGATCTCGGTGTGCCCGTCGACTCGGTACGTGGCCGTTACGGCGGCTACCGGCTCGCTCCTGGCTATCGGATGCCGCCGCTGATGCTGACCGACGAAGAGGCCCTGGCCATTCTGCTCGGCCTCCTGGCCGGGCAAAGGGCCGGTCTGGTCACCACGTCGGCCGCGGCGAGCGAGAGTGCCGCGGCGAAACTGCGGCGGGTACTGCCCAAAGCCCTCGGGCGGCGGCTGGAGTCGCTGCTGGAGACGGCCGACTTCACGGCGCGTCCCCGTTCCGGCACCGCACCGGAAGCAGGTGTCCTGCTCGACCTCGCCGAGGCCGCACGTCATCGGCGGCCGGTGGCGATCAGCTACACCGACCGAAAGGGCCGCGGCAGCGACCGCACCGTCCTGCCCTACGGTCTCGTGGCGCATTCCGGACGGTGGTACCTGACCGGCGCCGACCCGGCCGGCGGCGAGGTACGCACCTTCCGCCTGGACCGGATCGCTGCCATGACCGTGCAGTCCGGTTCGTTCGTCGTCCCGGCGGGATTCGACCCGGCGGCCACAGTGCTGGAAAGCCTCGCGCACACGCCGTGGACCCACGAGGTGTCTTTGCGCATTCAGGACAGCGTCCAGCACATCCGCAGCCGTCTCCCGGCGGACATCGCGACCCTGTCCGTGATCCCGGCCACGGCCACACCCGACGACGCCAACCTGGCCGATACCGGCGATACCTCGTCCGACGGCCCAAGTGCCCTCGCGGCAGCCGACGAACGCGTCGGATGGGTCCACGTCGGGATCCGGGCCGAACGGCTGGACTGGATTCCCCCCGTACTCGCCGCCCTCGACCGCCCATTCGTCATCGAACGCCCCGCCGCCCTGCGCGATCTCGTGCGCGCGCTCGCCCGCCGCCTGGATGAGCACGCCACTGCCGGCTAGCGCCGTAGCAGGCAACGTTCGCTCTATTGCTCTTGGCAGGCGATGGGTTGTCAAGACAGACTGCCCGGCATGGAGTTGATCGCACGGGGGCGGGAAGCCGATGTGTTTGCCCTGGACGAGTCCAGGGTGCTGCGACGGTATCGGTACGAGGGGCGGCCAACCGATCTGGAATCACGCTTGATGGCTCACCTGACTGCGTGTGGGTATCCGGTGCCGAAGGTGTACGAGGTCAGTGACAGCGACCTGGTGCTTGAGCGGCTGACCGGACCGACGATGCTGGAGGCCCTGGCACAGCGCCCGTGGCGGGTGCGTGGGCTCGGTCGAATGCTGGGCGACCTCCACGATCGACTCCATGGGCTGCCGGCACCGGCATGGCTGCCCAAGCGGTTCGGCACTGGAGGAGATGACCGGGTGCTGCACCTGGACTTGCATCCAGGCAACGTCATTCTGACCGGGCGCGGCCCCGTGGTGATCGACTGGAGCAATGCGGGCGCTGGTGATCCCGCTGCCGATGTGGCGATGACCATGGTGACCGTCGGCAGCGCCGACGTCCCCGGGCTCGCCGCACGTCTGGGGCGGGGGCTACTTCTGCGAGCTATCCAGGACGGCTGCGCAACTGATCCCACCCCGCGGGTCCAGGAGGCGGTCAACGCCAAGCTGGCCGACCCGAATCTCACAACCACAGAGGCAGCGTGGTTGCGAAACCGTGCTGCTGTCTCTGCCGGTCCCTGAAACCGGCGCGGGCACCAGCACTGGACGAGGTCGCCGTGTCCGGCGCTGACGCGGTGACTTGCCCACGGAGGGCCTGACGCGGGCGGGTGCATCGGCCGGGCTGCTGGTCCAGGGGCAGGCCGTTGCGGTCGCCGAGGAGGTGGATTTTCGACTCGAGTGCTCGGAAGTAGGCGACGCTCCCTGCTTTGATGCGCTCCAGGTCAGCCACAGCCCATCGTGCCGGCGAACGAGCACGGTTGCGCCGTTCCGACATCCACGAGTGAGGCCAACGGCGCCGAACGCCAGAGCTCCTGCACAGTCGGGCATGACCAGCGTGGCCGGATGGTTTCCCGGCGGTGCCGAGAAGAGATCGAACTCCTGAGGCGGTGCTCAGCTCGGTGCAACGGTAGGGAGCCACCGGAGATCCACCGGGGCGGTCATGGGCTCAAGTCGAGCTGTGTGATGATGCATAAAAAATGGCCGGCCCTGGGGAGGGCCCGCGTGCGCGAGAAGGGCGGGGCCCGTCGTGGGCAAGGGTGGGGAGTCCATACCGGACGAAGAGTGGGAGCGCTTCCTTCGCGAAGCCGAAGCGGGGACCGAGGGCGCGCCCGAGGAGCCGTCGGCGCGAGCCCGCATGGCGGCGCGGCGCCGGGAGGAGACCGACCGACCGGAGCCGAGGCGGAGTCATCAACCGGCCCGGCGGCAAAGAGGCAAGGGCTGGTACGCGATCGGTCTGCTGGCTGCGGTCGCCCTGCTGGTCGTGGCTCTGGATCCAGGGCGGGTGACTGGATGGTTCGGCGGCGGGGGTGGCGAGAGTTCGCCGCTCGCCGTGGAATCGGAACGCCCGGATCAACCGCCACCGACGGAAGCAGCAGCCCAACAAGCGACCTTGGAGGAGCCGTTCAAGGGGTCGCCCGCGGCGCAGTGGGGTGACGGGACGGATGGGATCGGTCTGCCCAAGCCACAGGCGACCGGCTGGATGAGCAAGGCACAGGTCGCACAAGCACTCGAGAGGACCCGGGACTTCCTCAACGCGTCCAGTCTGGATCCTGGCGTGCTGCGCGGGGACAAGCCGAAGAAGGCGATCGCGTTGATCAATCCTCATCAGCAGGATGTCCAGGACTACCTGGCGACCGCGTTCCGTTCGCCAAGCCGTGAGAACGATCCTCGGCTGCTGTTCAGTCGGTTCGAGAAGGCGAAAGTGCGGCTTGTCGGGGATGTGGTCAAGACACGAGGGCGGATCACCTACCGAGAAGGCAAGCGCGGTGCGGTCGAGGTGACCACCGACGTCACGTACGTATATCCGGTCGTACGCGCTGCAGCGGGAAGCGACGAAGTCGCGCGCACGATCGTGCGCCGTGAGGTCGTGATGAGTTGGGACGACCCGGCGAAGGTCGTCATCGAGCCGGGTACGTTCTCCCTCGTCTCCTACAAGGTGGACACCACCAACGGCGGCTGCGATACCCTCACCGGCTACCTCACCCCCAAGTTCGATGCGGAGCGCGCGACTTCGAGCCCAGGAGACGGCCCCGAGGTCGACCCCTACAACCGGAGCAAGTCGATGGAGACGCGCATGCGAGAGGCCGGCGATGCGGGGTGCGGAACGGCCACCCGATCATGAACGGCAGTTGTAGGGGCGCCGTCGCGAGCGCCGTGATACCGCCGCCCGGGCCAGCGGAATCTCTTAGTGATCGAGCGATGATCGGTCGTGGCGACGGACCCGCGAGGGCGCTTTGCCGTCGGGGGGCTGAGTAGTGCCCCACGCGCTCGGCCGAGAATTGACAGTTCGTTACTCGCTACCACTCGGTTCTCTGGTATGTCTGGCCGAAACGGTCGAAACCTGACAGGGCACACATGCCACACGCTTCCGAATTCCGGACCAAGACATATTTGCGTTGGAGCGCAGTCCAACTCCTAGGTTCGGAAGCATGCGATACATCAAACTCGGAACGACCGGACTGGAAGTCTCCGCCATCACCCTCGGCTGCATGAGCTTCGGCGAGCCGGACCGGGGCGGCGAGCCCTGGTCGCTGGGCGCGGACGCCAGTCGGGACATCATCAAGCAGGCCCTCGAGGGCGGCGTCAACTTCCTCGACACGGCCAATGGGTACAGCGCCGGAAGCAGCGAGGAGATCGTCGGCCAGGCGGTCAAGGACTTCACCCGGCGCGAGGAGGTCGTTCTCTCCACCAAGGTCTGGATGCGGATGCGCCCCGGCCCGAACGGCGCCGGGCTGTCCCGCAAGGCGATCTTCGCCGAGCTCGACGCCTCCCTGAAGCGACTGGGGACCGACTACATCGACCTGTACCAGATCCACCGCTGGGACTACGACACCCCGATCGAGGAAACCCTCGAGGCGCTGCACGACGCGGTCAAGTCCGGGAAGGTCCGCTACATCGGAGCCTCTTCCATGTACGCCTGGCAGTTCGCCAAGGCCCTGTACCTGGCGGACCTGAACGGCTGGACCCGGTTCGCGTCGATGCAGGACCACTACAACCTCATCCACCGAGAAGCAGAGCGGGAGATGATCCCGCTCTGCGCCGACCAGGGCATCGGCGTGATCCCGTGGAGCCCGCTGGCGCGGGGCAGGCTGACGCGGGCCCGGGACACCGCCACGGCGCGTGCCGAGACCGACGCGGGCGGCAAGATCCTCTACCGCGACGAGGACCAGGCAGTGGCCGAGCGCGTCCACGAGATCGCGGGCAAGCGGGGTCTGTCCCCGGCCCAGGTCGCCCTGGCCTGGGTCATGCGCAACCCGGCGGTGACCTCGCCCATCGTCGGGGTCACCAAGCCGGCCCAGCTGGCCGACGCGGTCGCCGCGGTGGACGTCGAACTCGACGAAGACGAGGCCGCCTACTTGGAGGAGCCCTACCAGCCGCACGAGGCCGCCTACCTGGAGGAGTCCTTCTACAAGCGGCAGCCTGTGGCGGGCTCCCGGTAGTCCGGGCTACCGCCGGGCCTTCGACGAGTCCTTGGCCCCGGCCTTCACAGCCCTGTGGTCGGCCCGGCGGTGCTTGCGGGCGGTCGCGCGCAACTGCATGATCCGCGCGCTGCCCGCCAGCGTGGTGAGCAGGATGCCCCCACCGCGGCCAGCAGCAGGGCCACGCGCAGCGGGACGTGCCCGTGGGCATCGAAGTAGCTGACGTCCACCGACTGCTCCTGAGTTTGGTCAATTGGTTAACTTGATGGCCCTCTTGCCGTACTGATCCGTGTCGCGATCTGGCTGAAGCTGGGCATGCCGAGATCGATCACTTGGTGTTGACGGACCTGCTCTGCGTCAAGCTGGGTGATCTTCTCCTCTGCGCTGGCCAGGCTGACTTGCAGTCCCTCGATCTCACCGAGCCATCCCTCCTGTTCGGCTTCGGTGATTCGGGCGGCTCTAGGCGCTCGGAGTGCTGGCGCGCGGTGTTGAGGTCGGCCGCCCAGATCGCGTCACCCGCGGCATGCTGAATTTCCTGGGCGAGTTCACGCAGACCCTCGTTATGGACCCGAGCTGCCAAGAGTTGAAGTTGGAGCAGAGCCTCCGACCAGCCTTCAGCCGTTGGTGTCTCCCACTCGCGGGTAGGCCACGAGCCTGATTCGTGGAACTCGATGAGCATCCGGTCAAGTTCTTCGTAGACGGCCTTGAACAGGTTCGAGCAAGACGGACGTAATGAAGGAGCCGAGTAGGACCCCCACGAAGCCGAAGATCGCAGAAGCCGTTTCAGCAGTCTCCCTTTGCTGTTGAGTCCTTCGCGCCTCTGGATGGGGTGGGAATGCCGAGGTCGACGACGGCGTGACTGCCGCGGCGGCGGTCGAGCTGGGCAAGTTTCTCCTCTGCTCCGGTGAGGCTGACCTGGAGTCCCTCGACTTCGCCCAGCCAGCCTTCGCGCTCGGCTTCGTCGATGCGCGCGATGAGGTTGTCGCGGATGTCGACGAGCCCTGTCCGTTGGGCCGGATCCGGTCGGAGGAGTGAGCATCTGACACAAGCGTGCTCATGAACACAAGGGGATCCGAAGGCGCGAGCGCAGGTGCCGATGGACACCTTCCGCTTCTCGAAGTGGGCGAGGAAAGCGTCCCACTCCTCCTCGGTCGGGGTTCGGTAGCCTCAGGACATGCTGCCCCGGCACACCGTCCCCGGGGCCGGGGTGCGGCCCGTGCGGAGGTAGTGGTCGACCGTCTCCTTGACGCAGCGGTTCTGCGGGTAGGTGCCGTGGCCCTCCTCCTCGGCCGTCAGGAGGACGCCGACGCCGTCGCCCAGGGCGCGGGCCATGTGGCGGGCGCCGGGGTAGGGGGTGATCGGGTCGCCGGTGCCGCCGACCACCAGGACGGGGGCCGCGCCGTCGGCGTTCACCTGGAGCGTGGTGCGCTCGCCGTCGAACGGCCAGTCGTAACAGAGGTAGACGCCGGTGGACCAGGCAGCGCCGAAGACGGGTGAGGCGGCTGTGACGCGGGCCTTGTCCCGGTCGAGACGTTCGAAGTCCGGGCGCAGGCTGGAGTCCGCGCAGGTGATCGCGGTCCGGGCGGCGTGGCTGTCGTCGCGTGGGGTCGCCGCTCGGTCGGCGGAGCCGATGTCGTCCGCGCTCTTGCTCAGCGGACGGCCGTCGCTGTGGTCGATCAGCGCGGTCAGAGCCTTGGCGAGCGGCGCCCAGCCGTCCGTGCCGAGGCGGAGATGCTCGCTGACTGCGTGCGCGAGGTCGTCGGCGTCGAGGTTCCTTCCGCCGCCGGCCGGGGCGGGCTTCTTCTTCAGACGGTCGGCCAGGCGCGCCATGCGTCGAGCGGCCTCCTCGGGCCCGTCGCCGGTCGGGCAGTGGCGGATACGGGCAGCGCAGTGCGCGGCGAACCGGTCGAACGCCGCCTGGACCGCCTTGACCTGCGACACCTGCTCCTCGTCGAGGTCCTCGGTCGGATCGACGGATGCTTCGAGGACGAGCCGTCCGACGTGCGACGGGTACAGGTGGGCGTAGACCGCGCCGAGCGCCGTTCCGTACGAGACGCCGAAGTAGTGCAGCCGCTCGTCGCCGAGGAGGTAGCGCATCAGGTCGAGGTCGCGCGCGGTGTGCGAGGTGCCGATGTACGGGAGGAGCGCCCCGGAGTGCTCGGCGCAGGCGTCGGCCCCGTCGTCCGCGGTCTTCCCGCAGCGCACGGGGATGGTCGCGCCGACGCCGCGCGGGTCGAAGGAGACCAGGTCGTAGCGGTCGAGGAGCGGCTCGTACTGGTTGAGGAACTCGGGCAGTCCGCTCACGCCGGACACGCCGGGGCCGCCGAAGTTGAGGACGAGCGAGCCGATGCGCCGGGCGTTCGGGCCGGTGGCCTTGCGGCGGATCAGGGCGACGTCGATCGTCCTGCCGTCCGGTTTCCGGTAGTCGAGGGGGGCCTTCATGGTGGCGCAGTCGTAGCCCGTGCGCGCGGTGGGCGGCGAGGTGCAGCGGGACCAGCGGAGGTGCTGGCCGGTGGTGAGCGCGGTGGGCAGACCGGCGGGCGGGTTGCTCGCGGTGAACTCCGTACGCGGCTCCGCATCTCGGCCGCGAGCGTCGTGCTGGAGCCAGGCGCTGACGGCCCCGATCGCGACGAGGACGACCACGGCGATGATGCGCGCGCCGACCGAGAGGCCCGGTTCGCGGCTTCGTATCGGATGTGCGTCACTCATCGAAATCCCCGCGCTCCCGCCCCTGGACGCCCGCCCCGTGCCCGCATGCCCGGACCCGTGATCGTCCGATCGTCGAATGAGTGCAGGGTACAAGCCGCCTCCGACAGCACGGCTCGCGAGAGTGCCCATGGCGGACCCGCTCGTACGGGGGCGCGGACCGCTTACGGGGCAGCGGGCGCAGCACGGCCTGGTCCTCGGTGTCGCGCGGGTGACTGGATGGCGTACACATCTCCGATACGGTCGTCGCCGCGCCGACGCTGTCGCCATTCTTCGTGAGCCCGGAACACCATGACGGACACCTGTGAAGCAGGCTGCCAGTGCCGTGTGAAGGTCGGAGCATTCACGTCCGGGGCGTCTTCCAGGGGTGCACCGTGCTTCCCCAGCAGCCGCTCCAGTTTGTCGAACCGGAGGTGGCGGTCGAAGCGCCCGTACCGGTCGCGAATTGCCCTGTTGACGATGCTGCCGCCCGAGTACGACAGCCGGTGCACCTGCAAGGTGAAGTGGTGCCCCTCCCAAGGATGGTCCGGTGTTTCCCGAATCCAGAAGAACTCAGCCATTCCGTAGTCGCGCCACATGCTGTGGTCGTCAAGGGAGTTCTCGGCGAAATCGGAACCCAGCATCGCGGTCACCCGGTCGGGACTGTCCGTCGGATGGGCACCGAGCACCGTTCCGGAGGCGACCACGTCCATGTAGAACGCAAGGGAATGCGGAGTCAACTGGCCTTCCTTGACGGGGCGCCGGGTATCAGAAGCGACGGCCTCAGCATATGCGACCGGGGACGCCACGAAGATCCGCCGGACAGGCCCTGGTCGACAGGAGCGCTTCGCTCACCCTGCCCTCACAGTCCCCCCTCGGCATCTCGCGCACCATGCCTCATCGCGCCACCGGCAGCACATTGCGTCGTACCACTCCTGCCACACCCGCCCGTCTCAGTTTCCGTCTCATCCAGCTCCGTTCACGGTCGTCCAGGCGAGACACAGTCACACCGCACCGCACCGCACCCTGAACCGGCGGCACGTGCTCGCCACCCGTCCCGCCGCTGCTCTGATGTCACAGACGGCGGGGCTGTCTCGTCTCAGGTCTCGGAGACGAACTTCGGGAACAGGAAGGTGATGGTCATGCGGGTGTTCGTGGCGGGCGGGACCGGGGTCCTGGGACGGCGGCTGGTGCCGCAGCTCGTGGCTCGTGGCCACCAGGTGACGGCCACGACGACGAGCGCAGCCAAACTCGGCCTGGTGGAGCGCCTGGGTGGCGAGGCGGTGGTGATGGACGGGCTGGACGCGGTGTCCGTCGGTGAGGCGGTGGCGGCCGCCCGGCCGGACGTGATCGTGCACCAGATGACCGGCATTTCCATGGCGCACGCCGGCAAGCCCGACCTGAAGCATTTCGACCGGTGGTCCGTCCCCACCGTCCGGCTGCGCACCGAGGGGACGGACCACCTGTTGGCCGCGGCCGAGGCGACCGGCGTAGCGCACTTCGTCGCGCAGGGATACGCCAACTGGAACGGAATCCGCGAGGGCGGATGGGTGAAGACCGAGGAGGACGCGCTGGACCTGCACGAGGGGACGGCTGCGTATACGGCGATGGCGGCGCTCCGCCACGTCGAGGACGCGGTTCTCAAGGCCGACGGCGCGGTGATGCGTTACGGCGCGTTCTACGGACCGGGCGCCACCGACGACCAGCTCGTGCTCGTGCGCAAGCGGCAGTTCCCGCTGGTCGGGGACGGCACCGGCTACGCCTCGTGGGTGCATCTCGACGACGCGGCGAGCGCCACGGTCCTGGCCGTGGAGCAGAAGACGAGAGGGGTGTTCAACATCGTCGACGACGAACCGGCCCCGGAGAGCGAATGGCTGCCCTGGCTGGCGGCGTGCGCGGGGGCGAAGCCGCCGATGCGGGTCCCCAGGTGGCTGGCCCGGCTGCTGGCCGGAGATGTGGTGGTGACGATGATGACCGAGGGCCGCGGCTTCTCCAACGCCAAGGCCAAGCGGGAGCTCGGCTGGGAGCTGCGCTATCCGTCGTGGCGACAGGGCTTCAAGGAAGGGCTGTCGTGACCCGGACCGAGGAGTTCGAAGAGCTGCGGCCGCTGCTGTTCTCCGTCGCCTACCGGATCCTGGGCAGCGTGAGCGAGGCCGAGGACGCGGTCCAGGAGACCTGGCTGCGCTACGAGCTCTCCCCGGCCAGGCCCGCGTCAGCCAGGGCGTTCCTGTCGGCCGTGGTCACCCGGGTCTCCATCGACGTGCTGCGCTCGGCCCGCATGCGGCGGGAGGAGTACGTCGGGCCGTGGTTCCCCGAGCCACTGCTCACCGACCCCTACGAGGACCCGGAGCAGTCGGCGGAGCTGGCCGACTCGCTGTCGATGGCGGCCCTGTTGCTGCTGGAGCGGCTCAGCCCGCTCGAGCGGGCGGTCTTCGTGCTGCGGGAGGTGTTCGCCTTCGGCTTCCCGGAGATCGCCTCGGCGGTGGGCAGGTCGGAGGCGGCGTGCCGCCAGCTCGCGGTGCGGGCGCGCCGCCACATGGACGCGGGCCGGCCCCGGTTCGAGGCCGACCGCAAGGAGCGCGAGGAGCTCGCCGAGCGGTTCTTCGAGGCCTTGCGGGAGGGGAACGTCGACGGGCTGCGGGAACTCCTCGCCGCCGACGTGTCGCTGGTCGGGGACGGCGGCGGCAAGGCCCCGCAGTGGGCCAGGGGCTTCTTCGGCGTCGGCCAGGTGTCCCAGATGCTGGCCACCCTCTTCCCGCCGTTCTTCCGGATCGGCGGCGTCGTGGACCCGCACCAGGTGAACGGTCAGCCGGGCGCGCTCTTCCGCGACCGGGACGGCAAGGTCCTCAACACCTGGACACTCGACATCCTCGGCGGGCAGATCCAGGCGATCCGCACGGTGAGCAACCCCGACAAGCTCGGGCACCTGGGCCCCGTGGCGGACGCGTGGGCGGTCCTGCGCGAAACGCAGCAGGTCCGTCCGGACCCGGAGTGACCCGAAGAGCTCACTGCGCTGCGGACCCGTGGTGCCGGGTGCGGCAGGCGGGCCGGAAAACCCCTCGGGGAAGCAGCGGCGGCGACGGCTTGCCGCGCCCCGACAAGAAACCAAGCAGCCACAGGTTCAGCGCACCAGAACCAGAACAGGAGAATCGGACATGATCAGGATCGGCATCATCATCGGCAGCACCCGCCCCGGCCGGAACGGCGACCGGGTGGCCCAATGGGTGCGGGATCTGGCGGCTGAACACGCGGGCGACGCCGCGGACTTCGAGCTCGTGGACCTGAAGGACCACGCGCTGCCGCTGCTCGACGAGCCCGTGCCGGCGGCCATGGCGCCGGGCCGGCAGCCGCACACCCGGCGATGGGCCGAGCGGATCGGCTCGTGCGACGCCTTCATCGTCGTCACACCCGAGTACAACACCGCCCCGCCCGCCGCCCTGACCAATGCCATCGACTACCTCTACGAAGAGTGGGGCGGCAAGGCGGTCGCTTACGTCGGCTACGGCATCTTCGGCGCGGTCATGGCCGTACAGAAGCTGCGCGCGCAGGCGGGCCCGTTGCGAATGGCGGACATCGGGCCTCAGGTGGCGCTGTCGCTACGCGAGGACTTCGTGGCCTTTGCCGACTTCCAGCCGCAGGAACTGCATGTCGCGGAGGTACACGGGCTGGTCGACGAGCTGCTGGCGTGGGCGAAGGCGCTCGGCCCGCTGCGCGCGGCATCCCCGGCTGCTGCCTGAACGGCGAAAAGCCCATCCCCTACAAGTCGAAGCCGCTGTGCGAACGGTGGCGGTCCGTGCCCCGGCCCCGCGCCGGGGTACGGACCGGCCTGTCGGTCCGATCACCGAACCCGCTGCCTACTGCACCGGCAGCAGGACCTGATCTCCATCGTCACCGACCTCCCTCGACCGACCTCCCTCAATCGAGGCGGCGGCTTCGGGTCCCTGCGCAAGTCGCTGGACACCACCATCCCCCAGCAAGGAGCTGGCCGTGATCGAACACGCCACACACCAGAAGATCGCGCTGATCACCGGGGCGAACAAGGGGATCGGCCGGGCGGCTGCCGAGCAACTCGCCGCGCTGGGCATGACGGTCCTGATCGGCGCCCGAGACCCACGGCGTGGCGAGGAAGCCGCTGCGGCGTTGCGCGCGGCAGGCGGCAACGCGCACCAGGTCACCTTGGACGTCACCGACCAGGCCACCGCCCGGGCGGCCGCACAGCAGATCGACGAGCGCTTCGGCCACCTCGACGTGCTGATCAACAACGCCGGCATCACCGGCTCCGGACAGGTCTCACCCGAAGACGCCCACGATCAAGTCCCCAGCTCCGTGAACCTGGACATGGTCCGGGCGGTGTTCGAGACCAACGTCTTCGGGGTGATCGCGGTGACCAACGCCATGCTCCCGCTGCTGCGGCGGTCACCGGCGCCGCGGATCGTCAACGTCAGCAGCGCCGCCGGGTCGCTGACCATCGCCAGTGACCCGGACGGCCCGCTCACGGGGCTGCCGACGTCGGCCGCGTACACGCCCTCCAAGACCGCGCTGAACGCGCTGACCGTGCAATACGCCAACGAACTGCGGAAGAACGGCTTTCTCGTCAACGCCGCCGACCCCGGCTACGTCGACACGGAGATCAACAACCACAGCGGGTACCTTACGGTCGCGCAGGGCGCCGCGGCCCTGGTGCGCCTGGCCACGCTCGGCGCGGACGGGCCGACCGGCGGGTTCTTCAGTGAGGACGGCCCGGTGCCCTGGTGACGGTGCCCCTGGACAGCGGCGACTACCAGTCCGGCCAGGCCGGTAAACAAGGCCAGATCAATCTCACCGGGATTTCCCGTACCGCAACTACTCACACCCGGTGAGGCCAGCCGGTTCACGGCAACTGAAGGCCATTCAGCGTGACGGCCGCCCGGCGACCGCAACCAGCGGCCGCGCAAGCGGCACTGGAGCCGGTCAGCGGGCACGGGTCGGCGATGATTGGCGAAGTAGACATCATCCTCGGCACTTCGTGAGCCAGTTGGTGATGGCCATGCTGTCTTCGGCGACAGCACGCTGCTCCTGGTGCCTGAACGCGCGTCACCACGGTGCGCTCCGGGGCAAGACGCAGGCGCTCGCCGCGGCTTCGAAACGAAGTGACCGCTACGGGTATCTCTACCGGTAGTTGAGCTCGGCGAGTTCGGTGGCGAGTTTCTTGGGCAGGCCCGTGTGGCCGAGCAGGGGAAGCACGATGTTGCGGGCGCCGCGGGCGATGGCGCTGTGGGTGGTGGCGATGCGGGTCATCCGGTCGGTGAAGGCGACCACCCGCTGGGCGACCGGGCGGCGCCGGGCCTCGTAGCCGTCGAGCTGCCCGGTGGCGAACGCCCGGCCCAGGGCGTGGCCGTCCTGGATACCGGTGTTCATCCCCTGACCACCGGCGGGGCTGTGCACATGCGCGGCGTCTCCGGCCAGCAGCACACGGCCTACCCGGTAGTGGTCGGCGACCCGGTGGTGCACCCGGAAACGTGAGGACCAGGCAAGGCCCGTGACCTTGGCCTGGCCGGGGGCGCGCTCGTCCAACAGCTGCTGGACGAAGGCGAGGTCGGGGGTGTCCGGAGCGTCGTCCACGGTGGCGACGACCCGGTAGTGGCCGCCGGGGAGCGGGGCGACGACGGTGAGACCCGCGGTGCCGAAGGTGAGCGACACCTCGCTGGGGCCCGGAGCCCAGTCCATCACGACATCGGCGAGCACGAAGGACTCGCTGTAGGCACTACCGGTGAACCCGATGCCCGACGCTTCACGCACAGTGCTGTGCATGCCGTCGGTGCCGACGGCGTACCCGGCGCGCAGCGTCTGCCCGGTGCTCATGGTGAGCGTCACACCGTCCTCGTCCTGGACGACCGAAGTGACCTCGTGCGGGCGGTGCACATCACCGCCGAGCGCCCGCAGCCGGGCCAGCAGCACACTCTCGGTCTCGTACTGGGGAACCATCAGCGTGTACGGGTGGGCTGTGGGCAGCTTGTCGAACGGCACGGTCAGCAGCCGGCGGGAGCCGTCACGGACGGCGAACCGGGTGACCTGGATGCCGCGCGCGATCAGCTCCTCGGAGGCTCCCAGCTCGTCCAGGACCTCCAGGGTGCGGGCATGCACAACGGCGGCACGCGAGGTGTTCGCGCCCTCCGCCAGCCGGTCCAGAACGACGAAGTCGATGCCGGAGGCGGCGAGCGTGACGGCGAGCGCAAGGCCCGCGGGGCCGGCGCCGACGATGGCGACCTCGGTGCGGGCGGGGAGTGGGGTGGTGTCCATGGCGGAGTCTTCCGTTCACATCCAGACGGAAAGCCAACAAGCGTTGGCCTACGTTCGTTGACAGAGTGCCCGGCTCGACATTGGAAAGTCAACCGCTGTTGGCCTACGATTGTTGGCATGACGTCGGGTACTGAGATCACCAGCACAGACAAGCGTTCCGACCGGACCAGGGCCGCGATCCTGCGCGCCGCACGTGAGCGATTCGCCGCCCAGGGCTACGAACGCACCACCATCCGCGCCGTAGCCGCCGACGCCGACATCGACCCCTCGATGGTCATGCGCTACTTCGGCAACAAGGCACAGCTCTTCGACATGGCGCTGGCCATCGACCTGCGACTGCCGGACCTCACCGCCGTCGCGCCGGACGAGCTGGCACGGGCGCTGGTGCGGCACTTCCTCGACCGCTGGGAGGGCGACCCGGCCGACGACGCGCTGCTGGTCCTGCTGCGCTCGGCGGTCACCAATGAACATGCCGCGGCCCGGATGCACGAGATCTTCGCGACCCAGATCGCCCCGTCACTGGCCTCCGCCCTGGGCCCCGAGCTCGCCGCACGCCGGGCCGGCCTGATCTCCTCCCAGCTCCTCGGCCTCGGGCTGACCCGCTACCTGCTGCGCCTTCCTGCGGTGACCGCACTCACACGGGACGAGATCGAAGACGGCCTCGCGCCGGCCATCAAGGCCACTCTTGAGTCGAGCTAGGTCAAAGTCACCGTGGTGGGCGGCGACCAGACATACCCACCGGCCGCCCGGCTCACAGGTCGGGACGCGTCAGCGCCATCGCCGCCCTCATCGCCGTGCCCATCGTCAGAAGAGCGTCATGAATCGTGCCCCGGACATCAGGTAGCCGCCAACAGCGCGGTCCGCTGCCGCCCCGGGCACTTCGATGGGACTCGGATATCCGTGTGGTTGCGCACCGAGGGGTGATCGAGCGATGGGCGATGTCGAGGGGCGGCGCATCGTTGCCGGAGTAAGTGGTTCGCTGGGCAGCCTGGCGGCCTTGCACCGGGCCGCCCACGAGGCCCGTCGTAGCCGCGCCGAGCTGCTGGCCGTACTGGCCTGGGAACCGCCTGGCGGTGATCTCGCCCACCGGCGATCGCTGCTCGCGTCGCCGGCGACCGACTTTCGGCAGGAGGCGGGCGAGCGACTGCTCGCCGCTCTCCGCACGGCCTTCGGCGACGCGGGGCCTGGGGTTCCGTTCCAGGGCCTGGTCGCACGGGGCACTCCAGGGCGCGCACTGGTGGAGACCGCGGACCGGGCCGACGACCTCCTCGTGGTCGGCGCGGGGTACCGCGGGAGGATGCACCGTGCTCTGTTCCCGTCGGTCGCCCGGTACTGCGTCGCCCACGCCGCCTGTCCGGTCCTGGCCGTACCGCCCTCACCCCTACAGGGCGAGCTCGCCTCCGTGCACCGCCGCATCAGCCTTCGACTGCCGCTCGATGCCCGGGAATTGACGGACGGCAGGCCCTGACCGGGCGTGCCGGACCGGTGGTGTCCCAGAACCGCGCCGGGCACGGTGTCGGGCCGCGGCGCCTCAAGGGTCCTCTTGACGATGTCGTGCGGTCGAACACACAGCCAACTCCGTGCCGTGTCAGGGTCGCGTTACGGGTCCGGCGCTTCGCGTCAAACATCCGTCAGTGAAGGGGCCCGTCCCCGGACCGGCGGGCATAGCTTCACTGGAGCGCCCCGGTCAGTCCGACCGAGCGGCGCACACAGCCTTCTTCGAGGAGCAGCACGATGTCTCCAGTCGAGTATTCCGAGGACCCCGAGCCCTCTGAACGCTTCCCGGCCGGACTTCTCCACGTCCCTGTCCGGTCGGGGCCCGCGGGCTGTACGGCCCGGTTCTTCCGCACCCCCCTGGGCGGCCGTACGGCCGTCGGTTTCACCTCGGCGGCGAAGCTCACCGCCACGCTGGGCACGGACCAGGCCTGCATCAGGCTTTCCGAGCCCGCGCTGCGCGCACTCGCCGCACCCCTGGGTGTCACGGCCCTCACCGTCGACCCGCCCTTCTCCGCCCCCGCGGCCGACCGCACCGCGGCCACAATCCGTGAGCACGAGAATTCCTGGCGACGCCTGCATCCCCGGCGCGTCGGTGCCCTGCGGGTGACTGGTGCCGCTGCCGTCGTCGCGTGCCTGAACCTGCTGATCGGCTGAGGAGACGCCATGTCAGTTTCTGTTCCGTCGTCCCTTCCGTCCGCGCTTCCGCCGTCGGTCCCGGCCTTGCCGCCCTCGGATCCCCAGACCCTGTCCCGGCTCCTCGGCGACACCGACGGCCTGTCCGTCTGGCCCCGCTCCGCACGCCCCGAAGCCGACGGCGACGTCTGTGTCGGCGGTGTCTCCCTCACCGAGGCGGCCGACCGCTTCGGCACCCCCGTGTACGTGCTCGACGAGCAGGAGGTACGGGAACGCTGCCGTACGTACCGCACGGCGTTCCCCGAAGCCGACGTCGTCTACGCGGCCAAGGCGTTCCTGTGCCGTGCGATGGCGCACTGGGTGCAGGAGGAGGGCCTCGGCCTGGACGTCTGCTCCGCCGGGGAGCTGGCGCTCGCCGTCACCACCGGCTTCCCGCCGGAGAAGATCGTGATGCACGGCAATGCCAAGAGCCCCGAGGACCTGCGCACCGCCCTGCGGCTCGGTGTCGGACGCATCGTCGTGGACAGCGCCTCGGAGATCGCGCGCCTTGCCGCGATCACACCCTGCGACACCCGCCAGAAGGTCATGGTGCGGGTGGTGCCCGGCATCGCGGCCGGCGGACACACCAAGATACGCACCGGCACCGACGACCAGAACTTCGGCCTGTCCCTCACGGACGGATCCGCGCAGCACGCCATCACCCGGATACTGGACCAGCCGCACCTCGAACTCGTCGGCCTGCACTGCCACATCGGCTCGCAGATCGCCGCCGTGAAGCCGTACGTCGCCGCCGTGCGGCGCATGGTCGGACTGATGGCCCGGGTAAGGGACCAGCACGGGGTCATCCTGCCGCAGCTGAACATCGGCGGCGGGCACGCCATCGCCTACCGGCCCGGCGACGAGACCATGAACGTGGGCGTGCTGGCCGGCCGGGTCCGCGCCGAGCTGGAGGACGGCTGCGCACGGGCCCGACTTCCCGTGCCGCGGCTCACCATCGAACCCGGCCGGGCGGTCGTCGGCCCCGCGGGCGTCGCCGTCTACCGTGTCCTCGCGGTCAAGCGCACCGGCGAGCACACCTTCGTCGCCGTCGACGGCGGCATGAGCGACAACCCGAGGCCCGCGCTGTACGGAGTGCGGTACGCGCCCCGGCTCATCGGCCGCCCCTCCTCCGCCCCGTCCCGTTTCGTCACTGTCGTGGGCCGGCACTGCGAGGCGGGCGACGTCCTCGCCGACGGGGTGGCGCTCCCGGGCGACGTACGCCCCGGGGACCTGCTCGCGGTGCCCGCGGCCGGGGCCTACCACCTGTCCATGACCTCCGGTTACAACCTGGTCGGCCGGCCTCCGGTCGTCGCGGTGTCCGACGGCATCGCGCGCGTTCTCGTACGGCGTGAATCGCTGGACGACATGAGCCGTCGGGACGTCGGCCTGTAGCACCGAGCTCCCACCGCCCGGCCCCCACCACCCGGCCTCCGCCGAAGCTCCCCCTCGTCGGAGGCCGCTCCACGCATGCCGCCGGCAGCCCGAACGATCCACGGTCACGCGCCGCGCGGGGCCACACGGTCACAGCTGATCAGCACGGCCGACCCGATCGGCACCAGCCCGAGCAGCGCACCCGGCATCGGCTCAGTTCGCCGCGCCCGTTTCACGCGCGGCTCTCGGAAGGCGGGCACGCCGTTGGCGATGGCCTCCACACCGGTCAACGCCGAGCAGCCGGAGGAGCACGTGGGCCGCGTCGGCCTTCTCGGAGTTGCAGATGTTGGCGTGCGCCATCCTCCGGCGCAGGGCCGGCGGACACGGGTCCAGCCGCGCAGGGCCTTGATGACGTCCGTGCCGTCCATGTCGGGCAGCCCAGGTCGAGGACGACCACTTCGGGCCGGCGCGCGGCGGCACGGCGGAGCGCGGTGGCGCCGTCGGGGGCCGCGTCCGCTCCGTACCGGCGGGCCCGCAGGTTGATCACGAGGGCCCGGACGAACTGTGGACCGTCCTCCACCACCAGGACCCGGGTCATCGGTGTGCTCCCTTCCTGTTGCGCGGAGGGCTGGAGCCTGCCGGAACCGGCGTCACTGCCGGAACCGGCGTCATGGCGGCGGGAGTTGACGCATCGGGATGTCTCCCGATGCGTCAACTCCCGCGTGGAGCGCGTAAGGCCGTCAGCTCGTCGCCACGAGTTCCTTGAGCGCGATGTTGAGTTCGAGGACGTTGACGCGGGGCTCACCGATGAAGCCGAGGGTACGGCCGTCGGTGTGCTCGTCGACCAGTTTCTGCACCGGGGCGACGGCCAGGTGGTTCTGCTCCGCGATCCGGTGCACCTGAAGGTCCGCGTACTCGGGGGAGATGTCCGGGTCCAGGCCGGAGCCGGACGACGTCACCGCGTCGGCGGGGACGTCGGACGGCTTGACCTTGTGGTCGGCGGTCGAGTTGTCCTTGACGACCGCGGCCTTGGCGTCCTTGACCCACTTGATCAGATCGGCGTTGTCACCGGAACGGTTGGTCGCACCGGACAGGATCAGCGAGTACTGGGTGTTGACGCTGTTGGTGCCCAGCCCGTTCGCCGGACGCCCCTGGAACCACTTCAGGTCGGGCTCCGGGGTCTCCTGGCCCTTCTTCAGCGGCAAGTTGTACGCCTGGCCGATCAGCGAGGAGCCGACGACCTTGCCGTCCGCCTTGATCTCCGAGCCGTTCGCCTGGTCCGAGAACAGGCCCTGGGCGACACCGGTGACGGCGAGCGGATAGAGGACGCCTGTCACCACGGTGAGCACCAGGAGGGATCGCAGGCCGGCCCAGAGCAACCGGGCCGTGTTCGTAACCGAGTTGTTCATTGTGATCAGCACGCTTTCAAAAAATTACAGCCCGGGGATGAGGGAGATGAGCAGGTCGATGATCTTGATGCCGATGAAGGGCGCGACGAGGCCGCCGAGACCGTAGATCCCGAGGTTGCGGCGGAGCATCCTGTCCGCGCTCACCGGCCGGTACCGCACACCCCGCAGCGCGAGCGGCACCAGTGCGATGATGATCAGCGCGTTGAAGATGACCGCGGACAGGATCGCGGAGTCCGGCGAGGACAGCTGCATGATGTTCAGCTTGTCCAGGCCCGGATAGACCACCGCGAATAGCGCCGGGATGATCGCGAAGTACTTCGCCACGTCATTGGCGATCGAGAACGTCGTCAGCGCGCCACGGGTGATCAGCAACTGCTTGCCGATCTCCACGATCTCGATGAGCTTGGTGGGGTTGGAGTCCAGGTCCACCATGTTCCCGGCCTCCTTGGCGGCCGAGGTACCGGTGTTCATGGCCACACCCACGTCGGCCTGGGCCAGCGCCGGCGCGTCGTTCGTGCCGTCGCCGGTCATCGCGACGAGCTTGCCGCCCGACTGCTCCCGTTTGATGAGCGCCATCTTGTCCTCGGGAGTCGCCTCCGCGAGGAAGTCGTCGACGCCGGCCTCCTCAGCGATCGCCTTGGCCGTCAGCGGGTTGTCACCCGTGATCATGACGGTCTTGATGCCCATGCGGCGCAGCTCGTCGAACCGCTCGCGCATGCCCTCCTTGACCACGTCCTTGAGGTGGATGACGCCGAGGATCCGCGCACCGTCGGCGTCCTCGACGGCCACGAGCAGCGGCGTACCGCCCGCCTCGGAGATCCGGTTGGCCAGCGTGTCGGCGTCCTCGGACACCTCCCCGCCCTGTTCCCGCACCCAGGCGATGACCGACCCGGCCGCGCCCTTGCGGATCTTGCGCCCGTCGATGTCCACACCCGACATCCGGGTCTGGGCGGTGAAGGCGATCCACTCGGCGCCGGAGAGCTCGCCCTGGTGGCGCTCGCGCAGCCCGTACGTCTCCTTCGCCAGTACGACGATGGAGCGGCCCTCGGGCGTCTCGTCGGCCAGCGAGGAGAGCTGGGCGGCGTCCGCGACCTCGGCCTCGGTGGTGCCGGTCACCGGTACGAACTCGGAGGCCTGGCGGTTGCCGAGGGTGATGGTTCCGGTCTTGTCGAGGAGCAGGGTCGACACGTCGCCCGCCGCCTCGACCGCCCTGCCGGACATGGCCAGGACGTTGCGCTGCACCAGCCGGTCCATGCCCGCGATACCGATCGCGGAGAGCAGGGCGCCGATCGTCGTCGGGATCAGGCAGACCAGCAGGGCCACCAGCACGACCATCGTGAGGTGCGTACCCGCGTAGTCGGCGAACGGGGGCAGCGTGGCCACCGCGAGCAGGAAGACGATCGTGAGGGACGCGAGAAGGATGTTCAGAGCGATCTCGTTGGGCGTCTTCTGCCGTGCGGCGCCCTCGACCAGGGCGATCATCCGGTCGATGAATGTCTCGCCGGGCTTTGTCGTGATCTTGATGACGATGCGGTCGGAGAGGACCTTCGTACCGCCGGTGACGGCCGAGCGGTCGCCGCCGGACTCGCGGATCACCGGGGCCGACTCGCCGGTGATCGCCGACTCGTCCACGGACGCCACGCCCTCGACGACGTCACCGTCGCCGGGGATGATGTCGCCCGCCTCGCACACGACCAGGTCACCGACGCGCAGCTCGGTGCCGGGGACCACGGTCCCGTCGGCCCTGCGCGCCACGGTGTCCGTCTTCGCCCTGCGCAGGGTGTCCGCCTGCGCCTTGCCTCGGCCCTCGGCGACCGCCTCCGCCAGGTTGGCGAAGATCACGGTCAGCCACAGCCAGGCGCTGATCGCCCAGCCGAACCAGTCGCCCGGGTCCTTGAAGGAGAACACCGTCGTCAGGACCGAACCGACCAACACCACGAACATCACGGGTGACTTGACCATCACCCGCGGGTCGAGCTTGCGGAAGGCGTCCGGCAGCGACTTGAGCAGTTGCTTGGGGTCGAAGAGCCCCGCGCCGACACGTCCTTCGTCCTTGTGGCCGGTCGGCACATCGCTGTGCGGTGCCCGGGTCGGAGTGGCTGTGGACATCGAGTCCTCGTCGTTTTCTGTACGGGTCTTCTCCGTACGGGTCTCTTCTGTACGGGTCTTCTCTGCACGGGTCTTCTCTGTGCGAGTGGTCATGACGCCAGCCCCTCGGCCAACGGGCCCAGCGCCAGGGCCGGGAAGTAGGTCAGCCCGGTGATGATCAGGATGGCGCCCACCAGCAGGCCCGTGAACAGCGGCTTTTCGGTACGCAGGGTGCCCACGGTCGCCGGGATGGGCTTCTGCTCGGCGAGCGAACCGGCCAGGGCCAGCACGAACACCATCGGCACGAAGCGGCCGAGCAGCATCACGATGCCGATGGTGGTGTTGAACCACTGCGTGTCCGCGTTCAGACCCGCGAACGCCGAGCCGTTGTTGTTGGCGCCCGACGTGTAGGCGTACAGGATCTCGGAGAAGCCGTGCGCGCCCGAGTTCGTCATCGAGTGGCCCGGGGTGGGCAGCGCCATCGCCGCGGCCGTGAAGACCAGCGCCAGCGCCGGGGTGATCAGGATGTAGCAGGCCGCGAACTTGATCTCACGGGTGCCGATCTTCTTGCCCAGGTATTCAGGCGTACGGCCCACCATGAGCCCCGCGATGAACACCGCGATGACGGCCATGATCAGGATGCCGTAGAGGCCGGAGCCGGTACCCCCGGGTGCGATCTCGCCGAGCTGCATGCTCAGCAGGGTGATGCCGCCGCCCAGGCCGGTGAACGAGGAGTGGAAGGAATCCACCGCACCGGTCGAGGTCAGCGTGGTCGCCACCGCGAAGATCGACGAGCCGCCGACGCCGAAGCGGGTCTCCTTGCCCTCCATCGCACCGCCGGCGATCTGGAACGCCGGGCCGTGATGGGCGAACTCGGTCCACATCATCAGCGCCGTGAAGCCGATCCAGATGGTGACCATCGTGGCGAGGATCGCGTAGCCCTGGCGCAGCGAGCCGACCATCCGGCCGAAGGTCCGCGTCAGCGCGAACGGGATCAGCAGGATCAGGAAGATCTCGAAGAGGTTCGAGAACGGGCCCGGGTTCTCGAAGGGGTGCGCGCTGTTGGCGTTGAAGTAACCGCCGCCGTTCGTGCCGGCCTCCTTGATGGCCTCCTGCGACGCGACCGCGCCGCCGTTCCACTGCTGCGAGCCGCCCATGAACTGGCCGACGGAGTGGATCCCGGAGAAGTTCTGGATCGCGCCGCACGCGACCAGGACGATCGCGGCGATCACCGAGACGGGCAGCAGGACGCGGACGGTGCCGCGCACCAGGTCGGACCAGAAGTTGCCGAGCTCACCGGTGCGGGAGCGGGAAAAGCCGCGCACCAGCGCGACGGCCACCGCGATGCCGACCGAGGCGGAGACGAAGTTCTGCACCGCCAGGCCGCCGGTCTGCACGACATGGCCCATGGCCTGCTCGCCGTAGTACGACTGCCAGTTGGTGTTCGTCACGAAGGACGCGGCGGTGTTGAACGCCTGGTCCGGGTCGATGGACCGGAACCCGAGCGAGCCGGGCAGCGAACCCTGGACACGCTGAAGCACGTACAGGAAGAGCACGCTGACGGCGGAGAAGGCGAGGACGCCGCGCAGGTACGCGGGCCAGCGCATCTGCGTGTCCGGGTCGGCGCCGATGCCCTTGTAGATCCACTTCTCGACGCGCAGGTGCTTGTCGGAGGAGTAGACCTTGGCCATGTAGTCGCCGAGGGGACGGTAGGCGAGTGCCAGTGCCGCTATGAGAGCGACCAGCTGGAGCACGCCGGCGAGGACGGGACTCATATCGCTTCTCAGAACCTCTCCGGGAAGATCAGGGCGAGAACGAGATAGCCCAGCAGGGTGACGGCCACGATCAGGCCGACGACGTTTTCGGCGGTCACAGCTTCGTCACCCCCTTGGCGACGAGGGCCACCAGCGCGAACACCGCGATCGTGGTGACAACGAAGGCCAGGTCGGCCATCGCGAGCTCCTAGATGAGGTTCGGATTGAACGGACGATTAGAGGAAACCGCCTCTCTGGCCGGATTCGATCGCCGTTGACGGCTCTCATACGGGGGTGCGTACGCCTTTGACGGATCTCTTACGGCGGGCTGATCCATCTGCGGGGCCCGTCTGGATTCCGTCGGGATCCCATCCCCTCATTCCGCGCGCCAGTGCCGGACCATGCCGACCTGGGCGATCGTGAAGCCGATGAAGACACCGATGGCGAAGAGCGGCACGAGGGTGTTGGTGTCGCCGCCGGAGAAGACGAGCAGCGCGGCGACGACCCCGGCCAGTGTGAGCACGCCGTGCCGGTGGACCTGGCGGTCGGCTTTCAGCGCGAAGACGTGCGGCAGGTAGTTGTCGCGGGCCGGCAGCTTCAGCAGAACCGGAAGACCGCCGAAGGAGGTGTTGGCCGACAGCGCCAGCAGGATCATCGTCGCGAACTGAACGACGTAGAACGCCCAGTTGTGGCCGAGCGAGGCGTCCGCGAGCTGCGCGAGGACCGTGACGCCCTCGACGGGCTGGAGATGGAAGCGCGAGATCAGCACCGACAGGCCGATCAGCATCACACCGAGTACGGCACCGAGGGCGACCTCCGCGTGCTGGGCCCGGCGTACGCGCGGGACGCGGAAGGCAGGCACGGCGTTGGCCGAGGGCCTCGACGCCGGTGAGCACGCTGCATCCGGAGGCGAAGGCCAACGTGGCTCCGGAGAGCTTCGGCGGATACGCCCTGACCGGCGGCGCCCCGGATCACGTGGGCGTTGGTGCCGCTGATGCCGAAGGACCCCGTCCCCGAGCCCGAGATGCGCGAGTGGATCGACGGCAAAAGGCCCGGTCGGAGGTTCCCACCCCGCGACGACCCGCTCTCCAGGCCGTCGGCCGAGCGCCGCAGGCCCACGATGGCCTGCGGCGTCCCGTCCAGCACGGCGGGGTGCAACACGCTCCCGGTCAGCGGGTCGGCAGCCGTAGCTCGGCCGGCGCCTGGGGACGCCCGGCCGCGTCGGTGCCCGTGCGCAGACCGGTCAGCGAGCGTTGCGCGGGACGGTAGTCCAGAACGCCGCGTGCCGCCGGGCGGTCACGACTCCACTTGGTCCGCGCGGGATCCGGTGCCGCGCGGTGTGGTGTCGGCGATCACTGCGGTGGGCGGGTGTGCGGCGGTGGCCGCTCGGGTGTCCGGGTAGAACGCGAAGACCTGGTCGAGGCCCACGATGCCCAGGACCCGGGCGGTGTTGGCCGGGACCGCGGCCAGGACTGTGTCGACGCCTGCCTCGATGGCCAGGTTGCGCGCTGCCAACAGCAGCGTGATGCCGCTGGAGTCGCAGAACCGCAGACCTGCCAGGTCCAGGACCAGCAGCTGGCCGCGGGCCAGGGTCAGGCGGTCGATCGCGTGACGCAGTTCCGGGGATGTCTCGTGGTCGAGGTCGCCGGTGATCTCCAGTACGGGACCGGTAGGGGCGTCTCGGGTGGTGATCGTCAGCGGGCTCATGTCAGTCATCTACTCGCAGGGGCTGGTCGGGCAGGGAAGCGGGCACGCCGAAGGCCAGCAGGGCGGTGTCGTCGTCGAGGCCCTCACCGAAGCCGGCGAGCAGGCCGGTCAGGGCGGTGATCAGGGCCTGTGGGCCCGCAGGCGTCCGGGCGGCGGTGAAGGCGCGCAGGGCGTCGTCGCCGTACAGCTCACGCCGCGGCCCGATCCTGGCCTCGGTCAGGCCGTCGGTGTAGAGCAGCAGCGTGTCCCCGGGCAGCAGCACCGTGCGGGCGGCTGTGAACTGCGCCCGGGGCAGGACACCGATGAGCATCCCACCGGGGGTGGGGAGGTAGTCGGCGTAGGCGTCGGCGCGCTGGACCAGTGCCGGGGGGTGGCCGCCGGAGGCCAGGTGGACGGCGCAGCCGTCGCTCTGGGGTTCCAGGAAGCCGAATACGGCGGTGCAGTAGCGGGGCTCGCTGCCGGTGTACCGCTCGTGCAGGACCGTGTTGAGCGTGGCCAGTACGTTGACGGGGTCGGGCTCGTGCAAGGCGGCGGCGCGCAGGGTGTAGCGGGTCAGCGAGGTGACGGCGGCGGCTTTGGGGCCTTTGCCGCACACGTCGCCGAGGAAGAATGCCCACCTGGTGCCGTCCAGCGGGAACAGGTCGTAGAAGTCGCCGCCGATCAGGTCCGGGGAGGCGGTGTGGTAGTGCGAGGCCACTTCCAGGCCGGGAACCGTCGGCAGGGTGGAGGGCAGCAGGCTCTGCTGGAGGACGGCGAGTGCTTCCTGGAGGCGCTCGCGGTCGGCCTCGGCCTGCCTGCGGGCGCGCAGCAGTTCGGTCTCGTACGCGCGGCGGTCGCGGGCGTCGAAGACGGTGCTGCGTACCAGCATCGGCTCACCGTCGTGGCTGGTCTTGACCTTCGAGGTCACCAGCACCGGCAGCCGCTGCCCGTCGGCCGCTTTGAGGTCCAGGGCGATGCCGTTGACCTCGCCCTTCATTTGCAGCAGCGGCGCGAAGTGCGTCTCGTGGTAGAGCTTGCCGCCCACGGTGAGCAGGTCGGTGAACCGCATCCGGCCCACCACGTCCCGGCGCGACAGGCCCAGCCAGTCCAGCAGCGTGGTGTTGATCTTCGCGATGGTGCCGTCCATCAGCGTGGACAGGTAACCGCACGGCGCCTGCTCGTACAGTTCCTCGGCACTGTCCTCCAGCAGCGACGTGAACACCGTGTCGGTGGCGTCGGCGTCCTGCTCTACGTCCCGGTCGCGGCACATCACCGTGTTGCGCCGAGGAAGGCGGTGATGGCCTGTGCCGTGGCGTCGGGTGCGCTCAGCTGCGGGCAGTGCCCTGTCGCGTCCAACGTCACCAGGCGGCTGCCGGGGATCGCGGCATGGACGTAGGCGCCCACCTCGCGCGGCGCGATGACGTCCTGTGCACACTCCAGCACCAGCGTCGGCACCGCCACCGACTTCAGGTCCTGGCGGCTGTCGGACAGGAACGTGGTGCGTGCGAAGGCCCGCGCGATGTCCGGATCGGTCGCGCAGAACGAGGCGGTCAGCTCCTCCCCCAGCTCCGGCCGGTCGGGATTGTCCATGATCACCGGGGCCATCGTCGCCGACCAGCCCAGATAGTTCGAATCCAGGGACGTCAGCAGCTCGTCGATGTCCTCGGCGCTGAACCCGCCCCGGTACCCGTCCTCGTCGATGTACCGCGGGGAGGGAGCGACCATGACCAGGCGGGAGAACCGCTCCGGCGCCTTCTGCGCCGCGAGCACCCCGACCATCGCGCTGACCGAATGCCCCACGAAGGCCACATCCCGCAGGTCCAGCTCCTCGCAGACCTCCAGCACATCCAGGGCGTAGCCCTCCAGTGAGGAGTAACGCTGCTCGCTCCACGCCGACAGATCCGAGCGGCCCGACCCCACGTAGTCGAACAGCACCACCCGGAAGTCGTCGGCCAGCGCGGGAACAACCAGCCGCCACATGTTCTGGTCACAGCCGAACCCGTGCGCGAGCAGCACCACCGGCCCGTCCGGGCGGCCGGTGACGACGACGTTGTTCCTCCGGCGTATATCCATACCCGCCAGTGTCCCACCACCCCCAGGCGCCTCAGCCGGGGTCTTCGTCCCGCCCCTGCCCTGCCGTGCCCGAGGCGGCAGCACGTCGAAACGTTGCCGGAGTCGGTGGGCTGCGCGAACGGGGCCGTGCAAGAGGGCCGCGCCTGGCAGAACCGGTGCCCTGAATCCAACCTCTTCGGTCACGCCGACTCTTCGGTCACGCGGAGCGGAGCAGCGGTGTCGGAGGGGCCGAAAGGACCTTCGCCCGGCTCCGCCCGATCGTCGTCTCGTCGGCGAGCGCCCTGGACATCCGGCGGGCGGCGCCTCGTGGGAGGCACGGTGCCCGCGCAAGGCCGTGCGGCGGCGTGAGACTGTGGTGCTATGGAACAGGCCCCCCGAGGGGATCCACACCATGGCGACACAGAGCACGGCGCACGAATACCTGGATGAGCCGTTCGACATCACCCATGCGGCTGTGGTCCGCATCGACGCGCACGGTCTGATCGAGGGATGGAGCAAGGGCGCACAGACGCTCCTCGGCTACCGGGCAAGCGAGATTCTGGGACGGCCTGCCGCCTCGCTGCTGACCGGCGAGGCAGACCTCGCTTCCGCCATGTCGGAGCCACGCCGTACAGGCAACGGCTGGGAAGGCCTGATCGCCGTCAGGCATCGCTCCGGCCACCACGTGGAGCTGGCACTGCGCGCCTGCCCGTTCCAGGACGATGGTGGGCGCCGAAGCTGGCTTGCCGTGGTCACCCCGGTGAGCGCGCCCCGCAGGTGGGCACTGGAGCAGGCGGTGCTGCACGGCCTGCTCGACCAGTCGCCCATAGGGATAGCCGTGGTGGACACCGACCTGCGGTACCAGATGGTCAACCGCGTACTGGAAGACATGGACGGCGTGCCCGTCCAGCTGCGCATCGGCCGCAGAGTCGGGGAGGCCGTGCCCGGGGAAGCCGACTCCACCCTCGAGTGGCAGGCCCGGCAGGCGCTGGGCAGCGGGCAGACGCTGCTGATGTTCCAGCATGCCGTCCCGGAACCGGGCGAGCCCTACCGACAGGACCGTGAGCGCGTCAGGCTCTGCGCGTCCTTCCGGTTGCAGGACCGTACAGGCCACCTCCTGGGCGTGTGCCACACCACGGTGGACGTCACCGACCATGACCGGGCCCGCCAGCGACTCGCCCTGGTGAACGAGGCGAGCAGCCGTATCGGCACCACCTTGGACCTGGACCGCACCGTGCGCGAGCTGGCCGAGATCGTGGTGCCCCAGGTCGCCGACTTCGTCGCGGTCGACCTGCTGGACACGGTTCTGGCAGCCCGCGACCTCACGCCCGTCGCGGTGGACGGCGAGACAGCGCTGCGCCGAGCGGCGCACCTCTCGATCCAGGAAGATCACCCCGAGGTCGTGGTCGCAGCCGGGGAACCCACCCGCTACCCGCCGACCTCCCCGCAGAGCCGATGCCTGGCTACCGGTCGCTCGATCCGCCACCCGGTCATCGACGGGTCGACGCCGTGGCTGGCCCAGGACCCGCTGCGCAAGGCAAAACTGGACCTCCTGGGCGTGCACTCCCACCTGGTCGTCCCCCTCCAGGCCCGAGGCATGACCATGGGCGTGGCCACGTTGCTGCGCTGGAAGCACGCAGAGCCCTTCGACGACGACGACCAGCTTCTTGTCGAAGAACTGGCAGCCCGCGCGGCCGTCTGCATCGAGAACGCCAGACGTTTCGCCCGCGAACACAACACCGCACTCGCCCTCCAGCACAGCCTGCTCCCCCACGGGCTGCCCGAACAGAGCGCGGTCGAGGCGGCCTACCGCTACCTTCCCACCGACACCGAAGCCGGGGTCGGCGGAGACTGGTTCGACGTCATTCCGCTGTCCGGCGCACGGGTCGCCCTGGTCGTCGGGGACGTCGTCGGACACGGCATCCACGCCGCGGCCACCATGGGCCGGCTGCGCACCGCCGTGCAGACACTCGCCGACCTCGACCTGCCCCCCGACGAACTCCTGGCCCGCCTCGACGACCTGGTGATCCGGCTCGCGGACGAAGCCGATGCCGCCGCCGGCGGCGCCCTGGTGATCGGCGGGACCTGCGTCTATGGCATCTACGACCCCATCTCACGCAAACTCGTCGTGGCACGGGCCGGACATCCCAGCCCCGCCATAGCGCACCTCCGTGAACCAGTGGAATTCCCTGACATACCTGCCGGCCCACCCCTCGGACTGGGCGGCCTGCCCTTCGAATCCGCCGAGATCGACGTCGAGGAAGGAAGCGTGATCGCCTTCTACACCGATGGCCTCATCGAAGCCTCCGACCGCGACGTGGACGTCGGCTTCGAACGGCTCTGCTTCGCACTGGCCCACCCCGACCGCCCACTCGACGAAATCTGCGACACGATGGTCCGGATGCTGCTGCCCGAGCACCCACACGACGACGTCGCCTTCCTCGTCGCCCGAACCCGTGCACTCGGCGCCGACAACGTCGCCTCCTGGGACATACCCGCCGTCCCCTCGGCGGTCCACACCATCCGACAGATGACCAACCGGCAACTGAGCGCCTGGGATCTCGACGATGCCGCATTCACCACCGAACTCATCGTCAGCGAACTCGTCACCAATGCCATCAGGCACGCCTCCCCGCCCCTCAGCCTCCGTCTGATCCGAGAACGCGCCCTCATCTGCGAGGTGTCCGACAGCAGCAACACCTCACCACACCTACGCCGCCCCCTCGGCACCGACGAAGGCGGACGCGGACTCTTCCTCGTCGCCCAGGTCGCCCAACGGTGGGGAACCCGCTACACCCCTCAAGGCAAGACCATCTGGGCAGAACAACCACTACCCTCATAGGCCTTGGCCGCCACCTGCCCGTCCGGTAAGGACGCGTTGCCGAGCGGCCCGGACACGCTCGTGCCGCGTTGGCGGAGTGCCACTCGGCCCGGCCGAAGCCCTAGCCCGCCACCTTGGCACCCACGGGGCGCAAGCTCACTGGGCGGTTCAAACTCCCGTATTTGTACGCCTACTGACGTATGTATCTCCATATTGATCACCCTAAAAATAGAGGGGCTCAGCGGTCGCACGGCACACTCCGTAGCCTTCCGAAGGGTCGTGTATGGCGCTCCCTCGTTCGCCGGCCGCTGCCCTGCCCGGTCCGCAGTGGGCCGAACAGGACAGCTGGTCCTACCGGGATCTCGACCAGGCTCCGCTGTCGGCCGAGTGCCGTGACGAACTCGAAACGCTGCGGGCCGAGGCGGGCGGCGGCCGGCCGCCGGGCGGCTGGCCGGCCGGGTGGCCCGCACCGCCGCTGGTCGTGCGGGAGTCCCTTTTCCTCTGCCTGTTCCGCGCGGCGCTGGCCCGGGGGGAGCTGCGGTACGGGCGGTTCGTGTGGCAGGACCTGGACAGCGAGTTGGGCGTCCATTACCAGGAGAGTCGCGCGGCTCTGCTCAACGGCATCGTCCTGATCGGACTGCGTACCTTCTGCGACCAGATCTCCGGTGGCGAGGCGGCGCAGATGGAGCTTGTGGTGCCGATGGCCGTGGGGACTCCGAACGAGCCGGCCGGACTGGTCGTGGCGGCCGAGACGACCGCTCGCGGGCCCGAGCTGCTCGTGGACGTCTGGGGCGAGACGGCCGTGGCGGCCTGCTGGCAGGCCCTGATCGCGGTGTGCCGCTACGTCGCTTCGCTGGCCGGTGAGGACCAGTACTGCCGGCCGCTCGTACCCGGGGGCGTCCACGCCGCCGACGGATTCCTCACCGTGGTGCCTCAGGCCATGCACGCCGTCGACCGTCAGGGGCCGCGATGACCCTCCCGACCCTGCCTCCGGAGCTGGTCCAACTCGCCGTCGCGCTCGGGGTTCTCAGGCGGGAGCCGGGGGACGGCGCGGATCCCCGGCTGGAGGTGGATCAGGCCTTCTTCGCGGATCCCGGCAAGCAGTTGTCCGGTGTGCTCAGCGATCCGGTACGGCGTGCGGCCGCGCTGGAGCTCGCCGCGGCGCTGCTGGGCAGCGCGAAGAACGCGGCCCTCGAAACGGAGGGCGCCCAGCCCGGCCGGACCTGGATCCCGCTGCCCACGGGCGACGGTGCCACGGCCGGACGTCTCTATCTGGTGGTGGACGCGTCCGGCGACACGGTGGCGCTGTCGCTGGCCGGCCGCGCCACGCTGCGGGCCGCCGAGGTGGAGTGCGCCGCCTCGGTCGTCGTACCGATGGTGGCGACCGGCCCCGGCGGTACGCGATTCCTGCCCGGTACCGCGGACGGTGACATCCGCGTCGCCGTCAGCCTGCGACTCCCCCCGGCACCCGGCGACTTCGGCCTGGGCGGCCTGCGCGTCGGGGCGGACGTCCCCACCCATGCCCTCGGCCGCCCCCGGCTGCGGCTGAGCCTGACCGGGCTGCGGCTCCCGGGCGAACCCGCCCGCGATCTGGACATCGACGACGGGTCACTCCCCGGCCGGCTGGGTGAGCTGATCCCGCTGCTCGCCGACCTGCTCACCGGCCTGCTCCGGTCGAGGGGGACGATCGATCCCGCCAGTGCCGGGCGGCTGCGGCTGCTGCTCACGCTGTTCGGGCTCGGCGACACCTCCGTCATTCCGCCGCTTCCGCTGGCCGAACTCCCGGGCTCCGGCCCCCTGGTGTTCGCCGACTGGCTGCGCGCGGTGTTCCTTCCCAAGCCCGGCGAACCGGTGCCGCCACCCGCGGCACGGGCGTGGCTGGAGACCCTCGGGCAGCTGCTCGGGCTCCGGCTGTCGCTCCCCCTGCGGGGCGAGGGGACCACGGCTTCGCCGTATCTGCTCTGCCTGAGCCCACTGCCCGGGGTACGGGTCTGTGTACGGCTCGTCGCCCAGGCGGCGGACGACGGGCTGGAGCTCAGGCTGGGCCTGTCGGCCGCGGCCGAGGTGTCCGGGGCGGTCTCCGCCCATGCCGCGGCCGATCTGCTGGCCCTGCGACTGGGCGGCGGGGCCGATGTGCTGTGGCTGCCCGAGGTACGCGTACATGTCGAGGTGTCCGGCGCCGAGGGACACCTGCTGCGCCGCCCGGCCCCGCCGCAGCCGGTCACCTTGATGGTGGGGACGCTGTCCGCCGGCTTCTCGATCGGCTCGGACCGTGCGGTGCGGCTCCTGCTGGAGGCGGCCGACGTCGTCCTCGACGGACATCCGTACTCACGTCTGGACCTGTCCAGCGTCGAGGCGCTGGCCGCGGCCGCCGCGCAGGTGGGCGTCGACGCCCTGCACGATGCGCTGGAGACACTGTTCTCAAACGACGAGGACGGCGGCGGACGGCGTGCCACGGCCCTGCTCGTCCTGCTGGCCCTGCGCAAACCGGCCCTCGACTGGCCGGTCGGCCTGCCGCCCCTCACCGAGATCGTCGGCAACCCTGCGTACGCGCTGCTGCGTTACCACTCCCGGGTCCTCGCCGACGCCCCGCACCGATGGGGCGCCATCGCCGCGCAGCTGGCCGTCCTGGTGCGGGCCCCCGCCCCGACCGGCGAGGGCAGCGCCGTAGACCCCTGGGTCGTCTCCGTGGGCGACGTGGGCCTGCCCGCCCGGCCGGCCCTCCTCCTGTGGCAGGACGACGCCGAAGGCGCACCCCGGCTGACCGTCGGAGTCCGGCTGGTTTCGGCTCCGCTGCCCATCAGCGGCGGGGCTGTGCGGCTGTCCGCCGCGCTGGACGCCGTACGGCTGACTCTGCCCGCTGTGGACCCGCCGTCCGCCGTCGCGCTGACCGCCGCGGAGCTGCGGCTGGCGTGGGGGGAGGATCTGTCGTTCGACGCCGGGCCCGTACAGCTGAAGGCGGGTTCGCTCCTCCTGGCCGCCGGGTGGCGGCAGGGGGCCGGATGGGGGGCCCGCGCGCGGGTCACCGGTGCTTCGGTCACGGTCGAGGGCGACGAGGTGGCCCTGCCGGATCCGCTCGAACTCGCCACAGGGGTAGACCCGTTGCTCCCAGGCCCCGGATCCGCGCTGTGGCCGGCGCTCACCCGCCTCGCCGGTCTCGCGCTGCTGCGTACGACACCCCGCGAGGGTCTCGACCCGCGGAGCCTGCTCGCCGCGCTGCTCGGCTGGCTGCCGGCGCGTGGACGGCTGCGGGTGCCGGGTGAGGAGGACACCGGCATCGACCTCGCCGCGCTGATCGCCGACTGGCCGCCACTGCCGCTGGCGGGCCTTGTCACCGATCCCGTGGAGACGGTCCGGTCCTGGCTCGGCGACGTTCTGGCGGGCAGTGGTGGGGCGGACCGCAGTGTGGCCGCCATCGCGTTGCTGCGTGAACTTTTCGCCCGCGGCGGGCCGGAGCGGATCAGGCAGGTGGCGGTCGCGGGCGACGGAACGCACGAGCGGCCCTGGCGGCTGCCCCTCGACGACTCGGGGCCCGAGCTGCTCATATGGCTCGATCCCGACGGGCCCGGTCTGGACGGTCTCGGCGAGGTGCTCGACGCGCTCGTCCCGGCCGATCTCACCGCCGCTCTGGACGGCTCGGCGCCGCTCCCCGGCGTCGAGCGGCTCACGGCGGTGCTCAGCGGTGCCGCGCGCTTCGACAGCGACCTGGCCGAACTCCTCGACGAGCGGCCGGACTCGGCAGCCGATCTGTGGGCGCTGCTGAACCATGCAGCGGGCAGCGACGGGCTGCTGCCCGTCTCGGCGCAGGTACTGCCGGGGACCACGCACCCCACCGTCGTTCTGCCGCGCGGTCACCTCTGCGCGCCGGAGACGTTCGAACTGAGCGACCATCTGCCCGGCGCGGACCCCACCCGCACGGTGTACGTCTCCAGCGACCTGCCCGGGATACGACCCTGGCCCGGTCAGCCGGGGGCGGCCGGGGCACACCTGCTCGATCTGCGGACACCCGGCCTGGCGGCCGAGTCGTTCGGTCTCGGCGGGCTGGCGGCGACCGGCCCGTGGTACGTACTGCTTCCGCCGACCGAGGAGGCAACGGTCCGTCTGCGCCCGGCCGTTGCCGAGTTCCGACGCCTGGCCGGCGCGCCGGTCGTGCTCGTGGCGCACTCGCTGGCCGCCCGGGCGGCGGTCCAGGTCTGGTCCGAGGGGGGCCTCGCGCAGCTCGTCACGCTGGGCGGGCCACTGTCCGACACCGCCCGGCCCGGGCCTCTCGACGGACTGGAACAGCCGGGCGTACACGATGCCTTCCGGCTGTTGCAGTCCCTGGTGGGCCTGCTGCCCGCGGGCAGCTCCACCGACGGCTCGCCGCTGGCGGAACTGGTGGCGACCTGGGCGGCCGTGACCGGTGACGCTCCCTCGGGCCTACGTTCCGTTCCGTTCCCGGTCTCGGCGTTCACACCCGTCGCTCTGCCGTCCGCGGCACCCGCTCCGGTGCTGAGCGTCGTCACCCAGTTCACCCGCGAAGAACTGCATGGCGCGCTCACCGCCCTGGTCGCCGCGGTGGCCGCCCAGGTCCGTCGCCGGCTGCCCGGCGGCGGGGCCGTGCCGGGCCGCTCCCGGGCCACCCACCTCGGTCTTGGACTGAGCTTCCGCAGCACGGCCGCTGCCGCCGAGGGCATCGTCTGCGGCAGTGAACTGCGCCTGGACGCATGGCGCGTCCCGCTGCCCGCCGCGCAGCGGTCGGCGCCGACGGTCACTCCCCGGCTCCACGTACGACTGACACTGCGGCGGCCCGGCGGCTGGCTCCTCGACGGCAGGCCGGGGGCCGGGGCGCGGACCGGGCCGCAACCGCGACTGCGCGGCGCGGATCTCCTGGTCGGTATCGGCCCCCGCCTCGACGACGCCTCCGTGTCGGCCGTGCTCCATGACGCGGCACTCGACGGAGTGGGCCACGGCCGGCTCGCGATCACCCCGCACACGCTGGACGCGGCGGCCCGTCGGTTCCTGGGGCTGCTGGCGGACACGTTGTCGCCCCGGCCGACGGCAGGGCCCGTGCGCGACCTGGTGGACCTCCTCGTGCAGGCGGGCGTGGCCGTCCTGACGGCCGAGGAGCGCGTGGAGCTCCGCCCGGACACCCTGGAGCGTGTCATCGCGGATCCGGCAGGGCTCATACGGACTCTCCTTTCGGACCCGGCTGTCCGTGGCACGCTGCGGCGGCTGGCCGGACTGCCGGACGGCGGTGCGGGGTTGCTGTCCGCCGGCGGACTGGAGGTCGGCGTCACCCCCGACTGTGTGATCACCGTCAGCACACCGGAGCGGGGTCTGCCGCTCGCCGGCATCGCCACCGTGCACGGCACGCTCGTCGTCGGCCCGGAGCGCGCCCCGGCCCTCACCCTCAGGGTGCGCTCCGGACAGGTGGAGGCCGCCGTGCTGCCGGAGCCCGATCTTCCGGCTCTGGCCCGATTGGTCATGCTCACCACGGGCGGCGAGGCGATCCGCTGGGGTCTGCAGTCCCTGCGCGACCGTGGCATCCTCCTCGACCCGCTGCTGGATGTTCTCGGCCTGCTGGCGCACGACCCGCGGCGCCCCGACGCCCCGGGATCGGTCCGCTCCCCCGTGCCTCTGATCACCGCGCCGGGGCGCCGGCTCGTGGAGGTTCTCGGCGCGGACCGGCCCGGCGAGCCCTTCCTGCTCGCACCCGGTCACCTCGCCCGGCTGATCGACGCGGTGGCCCAACTGATCGGCTTACCGGGCGGGTTGACTGCGCTGTCGCTGCCCGGGGGCGGTTCGGTCAGTGTCGCCGAGGACGGCACGGACCTGGAGGTCACGCTGCGGCTGCGGGACGGGTCCGGGCCCGCTGCGCTGGAGTCCGCCGTGCACTGGCGGCTGCGGCCCGGGCCGACCGTCACGGCGTGGCTGACGTTGTCCGCCGAGCAGTCCGGGCCGGGCGGGTTCGGCGCCGGTCTGGAGCTGGAGGTCGGCCCCGAGGTGAAGGTGGCCGCCCGGCTCACGCCGCGGGCCGGCGCGCCCCGGCTGGACATCCCGCTGTATCCGCTGACGCCGGGACTCGGCGCGCTCGCGGAGCTCGGTCAGCAAGCGGCGCAGTACGCCCTTCCGATGCTCCTGGACGTTTTGCGGGACCTGGCCGATCCGGCCGATCCCGGCGATCCGCGGCTCAAGCAGATCGCCGCGGCGCTCGCCGGGCTGCTGGCCGCGCTGGAGCTGACCGATGCCGACGGCGCGGCCTCGATCGAGCAGTTGAAGCTGCTGGCGTCCGCTCCCGCCGACGAGTTCGGTGCGCGGTTCCGCCGGCATCCGTCCGAGGTGACCGCCGCGCTGAAGGCGCTGGCGCGCGCCCTGATCGGGGACGCGGCCGCGCAGCCGCCCGTGCTCTGGCGCAGCCCCGGTGGCCGCGTCGTCGTCGACCTCGACGCGGCGCCCGGGGGCGTGCCGCGGCTCACCGTCACCGCGGACGGCCTGCATCCCGTTCCCGGCACGGACGCCGAGGTGTCGTTCGCCGCCACCACGGCCGGACCCGCCCCCTGTCACCTGTCGTGGTCCGTCGTCGATCCGGACGCGCTCTTTCCCGGCCCGGTCGACCTCATGCCGTTCGTGCGGGTCACGCTGGGCGGCGTCGACGACCGGGTGGAGGCGGGCCTGTGGCTCGATCCGCCCGGGACGACCGACCGGGAGGCCCTGGTCCTGCGGCTGCCGGGCAGTCCGACGCTCGTGCACCGCCGTGGAGCCGCCGACTCCGCCGAGGTCGCGGCGGCCGTGCCCAAGCTGATCCGCCGTATCGCCGTACCCCTCGCCGCCGACCTGGCACTCACTCCGGCCCCGGTCACGGACCTGCTGAAGGCGCCCGTGGGCAACGACAGCACTGTGGGGAAGGTCCTGCACTCCGCGCGGATCCTGACCGGGACCGGCAGCCCGCCCGGCGCACCGTGGCGGCTGGCCGACGGGCTGCTCGACGCGCCGACTCCGCGGGTGCTGAGCGCTCTGGCCGGCTTCCTCACCGCGCTCGCGCCACGGCTCGGACCGGTACGGCTGCAACTCCTCGAAGCCGAGGACGGGCCGGGGCAAAGGCGGTACGGGCTCGGTCTGGAGCTCGTCGAGACGCCCTACCCGCTCCTGGAGCTGGGCGATGTCGTCGTCGCGCTCTCGGCCGACGGTTCCTGGGAGCCACCGGCGGCCGGAGCGGGCACCGCTCACGTAGAGGTGTGGCTCGGCAGCCTGCCGGACACCCTGCCGGGCCCGGACCCGGAGTTCTCCCCCGCGCTGCGACTGCGGGGACTCGGGCTTCAAGTGGGCGGCGCGAAAGGCCCGTTGCTCGACCAGGGTCTGCGGATCGACGCGCTGTCGCTGCACGGCTCATACGCACGCGACGCGTCCGGCTTCCAACACGCCGGTGCACGGCTGGAGTTGCGGGGGCTGGCCGTGCCGTTCGGCTCGGCCGGAGGTGGCACGAACCCGGTCGCCGCGAAGATCCTGCAACCGGAAGCCGCGGGCGGTGACGCCACTGCGGCCGCGCCGGGCTTCGATCCCGCGCTGGTCGTGTGGAAGCAGGGCCAGGACCCGGTGGCGCTGCGGCTGAGCGCGGGCGCGGGGTCCGGTCCGTGGTGGCTGTCCGTGGAGAAGCAGCTCGGTCCGCTCTACCTCGAACAGGTCGGCCTCTCCGTGGCCTACGACGGTGACCGGCTGCGCGAGGTGGGTGTGCTCGTCGACGGCGGAGTGGCGCTCGGCGGACTGGCCGTCGGTGTCGACGACCTGGCGCTCCACGTCCCCTGGGCCACACCGGCCGATCCGGCGACCTGGCGTCTGGGCCTCGCCGGGCTGGCCGTCTCCTACAGCGGGCCGAGCGTCAGTGTGGTCGGCGGGCTGCGCAGGCGCGAGCGCGACGGCGGTGTGGAGTACGCGGGGATGCTCAAGGTCGAGGCGGCGGGCTTCGGCCTCACCGCCGTCGGCGCGTACGGCACGTACCCCGTCGTCGGCACCGCGGAGCGCTACACGTCGATGTTCGGCATCGCCGCGATCGCCGCGCCGATCGGTGGTCCGCCCGCCTTCTTCATCACGGGCATCGGTGCCGGACTCGGCCTCAACCGCGGACTGGTGTTGCCCGGCAAGGTGACCGACGTCGGAGAGTTCCCGCTCGTGGCGGCCATGGATCCGAGCAGCCAACTGGTCCGCGAGCCGATGAAGGCGCTGGACTCGATGGGCCGGACGTTCCCGCCGCGGCGCGGGGCGTTCTGGCTGGCCGCGGGTGTCCGGTTCACCAGCTTCACGGTCGTGGAGTCCGTGGCCGTGCTGGCCGTGACCTTCGACCACGACGTCGAGGTGGTCCTGCTCGGTCTGTGCCGGATGGAACTGCCCAACCCCGCGAAGCCCATCGTCTCCATCGAGCTGGCGCTGCGGGCGCGCTTCTCCGCGCGCGAGGCGGTCCTGTCCGTCGAGGCGCAGCTGACCGACAACTCGTGGCTGCTGAACCGCGACTGCCGGGTCAGCGGCGGGTTCGCCATGGTGATCTGGTTCCGCACCGGCGAGTTCGTCCTGTCCCTGGGCGGCTACCATCCGCGCTTCGCGAAACCGGCCCACTATCCCGACGTGCCCCGGCTGGGCATTCACTGGCGGGTCAGTGACGCCATCGCGATCAAGGGCGAGAGCTACTTCACGCTCACCTCCAGCTGCGTCATGGCAGGGGCCCGCGTGGAGGCCGCCTTCGACGGCGGGTTCGTCCAGGCGTCCTTCGTCGCGGGCGTGGACGCGCTGGTCTCCTGGGATCCCTTCTTCTACGACGTCGGGGTGTACGTCGCGGTCAGCGCCCGTCTGGAGATCGACATCCGGGTGTGGTTCGTGCACGTCCGGATCACGATCGGCTTCTCGATCGCGGCCCAACTGACCGTGCAGGGCCCGGACGTACGCGGAGTGGCCGTCCTGGATCTCGATGTGTCCAAGGTCGAGGTCGCCTTCGGCGCCGTCGACGCCCCGGGCTCTCCGCCGCCGCTGGGCTGGGCGGCGTTCCACGACAAGTACCTCGTCGCCGGTGACCCGCACGGCGAGACGATGAGCCTGACCGTACGGGCGGGGGGCGCCGCCCGCGATCCGGGCGGCGCGACGGGCGCACCCGAGGACGGCAGCCGGGAGCGGCCGCTGCTGCTCACCTCGGAGTTCACCCTCGCCTCCACCACGCGTACCGCGAGCAACCGGGCCGGCGGCGAGGTGCTGAGCGGTCCGGCGCTGGACCTCGGCCCGATGCGGCGAGTCGACGTGGTGTCCGAACACCGCGTGGAGATGGTCCGGCTGGACGCCGACGGCAAGCCGGTCGGCACCCCGGTCGACCTGGCGTCGACGGCGGTACGAGGCAATGTGCCCGACGGCGTGTGGCGCTGGTTCGACGACGTGGAGCTGGACGAGGGCGGCGTCCGCGAAGCGTTCACCGGCCTGGTTCTCAGCGCGGTCACCCGCCTGGGCGGCGGACTCACCACCGGCTCCGTCGATGAGGTCGACCCCGGTCCGCGACGGCCCCTGCCGCTGAGCGACGACCGCGACCCGGCGGGCGTCCGGTCCGCCGCCATGGAGGCCGCCGTGCGGTGGTCGCGCACTCAGTCCGGTGCGAACACGCTGGACCGGGCGACTGAGTTCCTCGTACGCGGTGCCGGGTTCGCGGCCTTCGGCCGGTGTCTGAGCGGCGAGCCGAGCAGGCCGAGCGACTTCGCCCTCGCGCTGCTGCCGGCCGACCGCATCTCGCCGCCCCGGCTGGCCAGGATCACCGAGGGCCTGGTGACGCCGGCCCGGCCGCCCCTGCCGCTCACCCCGCGGCAGGCGCCGCAGCAGCCGGATCCCGAGCCGCCGCGCGTCGCGCCTCCGGTGTTGCTCGCGTCCCTGCGGCCGCCGGTCGGCCCGGTCCGCCGCGACGGGCGGACCACCGTGCGCGTCCCGCGGTGGCCGCGCCGAGCCGCGCCCACCCTGGCCGAGGCCCGTGAGCAGGCGCTGCCCACGGCCGCCCAGCTCTTCACCCGGCCCGCGCTCGCGGACCGGGTCGGGGCCTCTGGGGCGACCGCACGGGACCGCGGGCGGCGTTTCTCCCGCAGTGGGGAGGAACGGGAGGTGCTGCGTGGCCTGTTGAGCGTCGACCGCTCGGCGCCGTGGCTGCGTTCGGGTGAGCGGGACATCGTGGACGGTGGTCCGGTGCGGCTCGGGGCGGGCCAGATCCAGGTGTGGCGGCTGCGGCGCGCCGCCGAGGACGTCCGGGCCGAACGGCCGCGGCTGGCCGTCACCGGCGATCAGCGGGTGCGGATCGTGGCGCTCGACCGGGCCGGGGCCGCGCTTGTCGACTCCGAGGTGGCGGGCACGGCGGAGGTCCCGGTTCCCCGGGGCACCCAACTCCTCGCCCTCATCGGCCTGGGCACGACGCCGACGGCGAACCGGCCCAGGCGCGCGGGCCTCTCCGGCTGGCACCCGGGGTCGTTCGGCGCACAGGTGATGCCGGGCACCGTCCTCGTGCCCGGCGCCCGGGTCAGCACCGCCGCCCCCGGCTCCAAGCGCGGACTGCGCCCGGCACGGGTCGCCCTCGTCACGGGCTTCGACCTGGTCGGACGGCAGGGGCTGACCACCACCGAACTGCCCGCCTCCACGCACTCGGTCGTCGTCGTGCTGTCCGCCGCGGGGCCGGTCAAGGACACCGACGGGCTGCTGCTGGGCCTCGACGGTGCCCAGCGGGCCCGCGGCGCCACGGAGCCGACGCCGCCCCTCGCGGTCGAGCAGGGCGGGCAGACCGTGCTGCTCTACCCGGTGACACCGCAGGGCGGATCCCCGGTGTCGGTCACGACCGGCCACGACGAACGGTGGCGTCCCTCAGGTGTGCTGGGCAGCGCGCAGCCGGCGGAGCGGGTGGCCCGCGCGATCCTCCGGTACGGCCTGCCCGCCCTCACCGGCGACCTGGCGGGCGAGGGCTCCGGCCGCTCGGCCGTGACGTGGATCGGAGACGTGTGATGACAGAGCTCGGCGAGGGACAGTTCCGCCTGCACGGCTTCGCCCGGCCGCCGGTGACGGCGGGACCGCACCTGGTGCGCATGACACAGTCGGTCGACCAGGGCGATCCGATCGCCCCGGTGGAACGTCACGCGCTCGTCACCGCTCCCCAGTTCGCGCTCCCTCCGGGGGAGTTGCGCAGCGTCTTTCCCCCGCCGGAGGCGGTCGGCCCTTTCGACACCCGCTTCGCCCAGGTGGCGCTGCGCCGCCGCACCCTGCCCTGGGAGCGGCTGGTCACCGTCGGCCTCGATCCGCAGCGCCGCCCGTGGCTGGCCCTCGTCCTGCTCACGCAGAGCGAGGGCGACGTCGTCACCGGGGTGCCGGTGAGCACCGCGGTCCCCGCGTCCCTGCACGGCGCACTCGGCATCAGCGGGGCTTCGGGGACCTGCGACCGGCTGGACACGACCAGGGACGTGGTCCAGGCGCTGTTCCCGCGCCCCGACGAACTGGAACTGCTGTGCCACGTGCGTGAGGTGTCGCTCGGCGACTCGGAGCTCTCGGTCGGTGACGACGACGGATTCCTGGCCGTGGTGATCTGTGCCCGGCTGCCCCGCCCGGGACTCGCGTACCGGGCGTGTCTGGTCTCGCTGGAGGGCCGGATCGCGGAACTGCCCGCCGCCACCGGGGATCCGGCCAGCGGTCCCGGAGGTGCCGAGGCCGCTCCCGGTGGCGCGGGCGTCAGCTTCCCGGTCCTCGCCCACTGGCGGTTCCGTTGCGCGGCGGAGCCCGGCGACTTCGACTCCCTCATGAAGGGGCTCCATGTGGGGTCGCTGGGCACCGTACGGGGCAAGTGCCCGGCCGTCGCGCCCAGCGGGCACACCGTCATCGGTCACACCACGCGGCGCGGCGAGGAGACGGCCGCCTGGTACCGGGGACCGCTGACCCCGCGCGAGGTGCCCCGCCGGCCTGCGGGCAGCCCCTGTCTGACGGCGGACCAGGGCCGGGCTGTCGCCGCCGACGGGCTGGAGGACCTCACGGTGGCCGCCGCCCACGAGGTCGGCCGGCTGCTCGCGCTGTCGTCCCCGCGGTTCCTCGCCTCGCTGCGCGACTGGCGCAGGCGGACCCTGGCCGCCGACGCGGTGGCCGCCGCCCTCGAACTGCTTCCGGAAGTACGGGACTTGGGCCTCACCCGGCTCACGGTGGGCCAGGGTCTGGGCCTGGCGCTGATCGGCACGCTCGTCGACGGCCGCGAGCCGCTGGGCGCCCCGGTCCCGCTCGCCGACGCCGAGTGGGCACTGCCGCAGTTCCCGCCCGATGTCATCGTGTCCGGCACGGGTCTGCCACGGGATCTCGTACGGCAGATCCTCGGCGACCTGCCGGTGCTCACCGACCCCGACCCCACACCGCCCGCCTCGCCCCTCGACCAGACCTTCGACGGCCTGCGGCAGACCCCCGACCAGCTCGCCCCGCTCCGTGACGCCCTGCGCGAACGGGTCCGGTGGATCGCCCGGCAGGCGGGGCTGGACCCGGACACCACGCTGTTCGACCCCGCCTACGCGCCCACCACGTTGGAGGAGCTCTTCCCATGAGCACCCGATACCGTTCCGAGGCCGCCGTCGAGCAGGTGCTGACCGCCGCCGCCGGCAAGGTCAGCGCGGGCGAGCCACCCCCGGACGACGTACTCGACTGGCTCGCCCGGCTGCGCCTGCTGGAAGGGGTCCCCTTCGCCTACCTCGTCACCGACGAACGTCTCCTGCCGCTCGAATCCGCGCGTTTCTTCTTCCTCGACCGGAACTGGACGGACGCGGCCGTGGACGGCGCGCTCTCGGCAGGCCCCTCCACCACGCGGGACCGGGCCCATCTCGTGGCGCGGCACGGCCGGATCCGCGACGCCGTGGATGCCTCGGAACGCAATGTGTGGATCAAGGCGGCGCGACCGGGCCTGTCCTACGACGCGGAACCGGTCGGCACGGTCACGGGTTTCCTGCTGCGCTCCCGTGCGGTCTCCGGCTGGCCGGGGCTGCGCGCGCAGGCATTCCACGAGGGGCAGCCGGTCAGGCCGCTGCGGATCGAACGCCTGGCGCCCGCCGTGCTGTTGGCGCTGTTCGACGGCCTGCCCACCCGCGTCCTGGTCGAAGAGCCGCACCAGGGGCTGCAGTTCGGCGTGGACCTGGCGGACGGCGGCGTGTTCACCGTCGCGCGCCGCCCGCCGGAGCCAGAAGGCGCCGCCACCGTGCTGTTCCGTCCCTCGGGCTGCGGTGTCGTGGACGTGCGCAGGCTTTGGGCCGATCTCGGTCACACGACAGCCGCCGACGGCGCCGCGACCTTCGCGCTCCACCTCGTGCAGCGCCCGTATCAGCAGGAGTTCTCCGGGACGGGAGAAGGCCCGCTGTTCAGCCCGTCGATCTCCCTGGACGACCTCGCCGCGGCCTTCGAGGAGTCGCCGTGACCGAGGCGTTTCCCCTGCACCCGGCCTTCGCGGTCACCGCGCGCACCGGCCTGACCGCCGCGGCCTCCCGCTCCTGGGCGGCCGGACTGCACCGCGGGCCCCGGCTGCTGGTGCCGGTCGACGTGCAGGCACTGGTCGTGCACGAAGGCCACGCGGAAGCCAGGGCCGACATCGGACTGCGGCTGTTCGACGGGCTGTCCAGGGACCCGTCCGCGCCGGGACCGCGCACGTCCGCGCCCTTCACTCCGGCCGCCCCGCTCGGCCCCGGTGTCCATCTGCACTGGGCGCTGCCGGACGCGCTGACCCACGCGGTGGCGGACAGCCCGGGGGCGGAGCCGGTCTGGCAGCCGCTGCCCGACCGCTGGGTCGTGGTCCGGCTCGGCCACTACACCGGGCAGCCCCGCGCGGTGCAGGCGTGGGTCCTGGAGGCGGAGAAGGGCGGCAGCGGCGCGCTCGACGGATGGCAGCCGGGCGGCGCCCGCGCCTATCGCACCCCGCAGCTCCGCCCGGAGCAGCTCACCGCCGTCTGCGGCGGCGACCCGGCCTGGGCCGCCGCATACGACAACGTGGCCGAGCGGTTCGCCCATTACGACGACTGGTCCACGGTTCCCGCACTGCACCGCAGAGCGCTGGCCTACGTCGTGGTCGGCTGGTACTCCCGCCCCGAACTCGACCCGGTCGCGGCGGCCGACACTCCCGCCGCGTTCCGTGCCCTCCTGGACCGGCTCGGCTGGCAGGTGGACACCGCCCGGCTCACCCGCGCCCAGGCCGAGGCCGAGCGCTCCACGACGCAGGCCGAGGCGCTCGGCCGACGGTCGGCCGACCTGCCGCCCCCGGCCTCCCCCGCGCTCGCCGGCCTCCTCGGGGCACAGCAGCCCGCCGCCGACCCGCACGCCTGGTGGCCCCGGCAGACCGTCTTCCACGGCGTGGTGTACGGGGTGCACGCGGATTCCGCTTCGGCCGTGGATCCCCGGCCCGAGCCGGGGGCACCACGGGTGGCGATCGGGGCCACCTCCGCGGAGGCGCTCGCCGCCCTCGTCGCCGGTGAACTGAACCGCCCGGACACCGAGATCCTCTACCAGGCCTTCGCGCACGGGCTCGCCACGACGCTCGGCGAACCCGACGGGCTGCCTCGGATCGAGGAGGAGATCCACGCCCGGGGCTTCGTGGCGCGCCCCGGAGCGGCCCGCGCGGAACGCGTCGCCACCGGCGACCCGTTCACCGGTCTGCGGCCCACCACACCCCCGACCCCGGCCCTGGACCGGGTCCGCGCGGATACCGCGTCCGGTATCCCGGACTTCGTGGTGGGCCGTGCCGTCCTCGCGGACCTGCACCTGATCGAGAACCAACCGGAACGGGTGGCACCGCCCGCCGATCCTCGCCGCACCGAGACAGTGCAACGGCCCCTGCCCCGGCGGTTCCACCCCCAGGACCCCGTGCTCGTGATGCGGGGCCTGCGCCGGTCCCTGCGGCACGGGTACGACGGGGTCCGCACCCCGGGTGAACGCCTGGCCTGCCGGCTGACCGGGGACACGGTGACACGCCTGGCGGGTGTCATCGACGGGCGGGACCTGCTGGCACGCGGACTGGACCACGGCTCGCTCCCGGCCGAGGCCGAGGCGCTGGTCGTCGAGGCGGCGGTCGAGGATCCGTACGCCGATTACATCGAAGCGCTCGGCCGTCTCCACCGGTACGGGCTGCCGCCGGAGGAGGCCGCGCGGCGGCTGCGGGCCGAGGGGGCCATGATGGTCTGGTCCCTGGCCTTCCCGAGCCGTGCCGCGCCGCTCACCCATCTGTCCCTCAAGGACGGCACGGGATCCTCGCCGGTAGGGATCACCCTGTGGCGCCAGGCATGGGTGCCGCTGTGGTGCGAGTGGGAACTGGAATGGAATCCCCATCCGGACGCCGGGGACTGGGAGTTGGGTGAACTCGACTTCGATCCGCACTCCGCTGCCGGATTCTCCCAGACCGGTGCCACCGTGCTGCGGGGACGGTCCTCACTCGTCTCGGCGCCGTCGCGGGCGCTCGGGGACGAGATCTCCCGGTTCCTGGCCGAGGAGGACCGGCTCGATCTGCGCGGCGAGGGCAGGATCGACGACGCGCTCGCGAGCCGGTTGCGCCGGCTCTCGGCCGATCAGGGGGTGCCCGACCTGGTGTCGGCGGGCTTCGACGGGCTGCGTGAGCGCATGCTCGGCTTCACCGACGACGTGGCGCTCACCCCCGGTGTCCCGCCGGCACCGACGGAACCGCCCGACCTGCTGCGGGCCGGGTTCGCCCGGCTGCGGCAACTGCGGGTGGTGGACGCGTTCGGCCGGACCGTGGATCTGCTGGACCCGGCGACCCCGCCCGCGTACGTCGGGTCGGGGCTGCGCGGCCCGGCCCGGGACGTCTTCGCACTGCCGCCGCGCGTCAACCAGCCCGCGACGCTGTCCTTCCGGCTCGTCGACGCCTCCGACGAACTGCGCGAGGCGGGCATCGACCAGCAGGAGGGCGCGGCGAGCCCGCTGGCCGGCTGGCTGCTCGCCGACCACGCGGACGGGGCGGTGGAGTTCTTCGCGCCCGGTGGCCGTGCGCTCGGTCAGCTCGCACACGACGCGCTGTCCGGTGCCGTGGTCTGGGAGGGCCCGCCGGGACATCGTGCGCCGGTGGGCGCCCCGCCGTCGGCGGCCTTCGGCGGACAGCCGCGCCTGCGGCATCTCCTGGGCCTGGCCGAGGGGTTGATCGACCGCGACAGCCGGGAACGCGCCACCGGTGTCTCCCGGTCCGACACCCCGTTGGACGCGCTGCTGCGTATCGTCGACACGACCTCGACGACGGTCGGAGCGGGCGGCCTGACCGGCAGCGAACACACCGCGCAGCTCGTGGGAAGGCCGATCGCTGTGGTACGTGCCCGGCTGATGCTGGACATCGAACCGGAGGGCGAGCATCCTGCCCTGTCCCCGGCCGCGCGGGCCGGGCGCGCCGCGGCCTGGGCGTGGTTGGCCGGACGGCGGTTCCCCGTTCGTCTCGGCGCGCTGACCCGTCTCGACGACGGCCTCCTGGCCTACTTCGTGGACGACGACTACGGCCTGATCCACCCCGTCCACGCCGACGTGGCGCGGGTCGCCACTCCCTCGGGCAGGCACCGGGGTGATTTCGCCGCCCTCGGACAACGCGCCACGACTCCCCGGCCGATCGGCACCCCGACCGTGGCCGACGGTTCCGCGCTGTCCCTGCTGCCCGGCCGGTCCCTGAGGCTCACCCTGCTCATGGATCCGGCCGCCAAGGTCCACGCCACCTCCGGGATACTGCCCCGCAAGAGCGTGGATCTGCTGCGCGACTGGTTCGCGGAGGATCTGGCCCGGCTGGTGCCGTCGGTGCGGGTCGGGCCCGTCCTCGTCGATCCGGCCACCATCCGTATGCCGCTCACGCCCGCGCCGGACGGCGAGCGGCTGTGGACCCGGCGCACCGCGCCCCTGTCCTGGCGCGACGACCCCGTCGTGGCCGCCACCCAGCAGGCCTTGCTGCCGGAGGTACCGGCATGGGCCCAGGAAGGCTATCTGCGCCTCGCACCGGAAGCGCGGGAAGCGCCTCAGGACGGGGGCACCGGGTGAGTTCCGCACTGGCACGGCTGTCAGCGGCGGCGCTGGGGCAGCCGCCGCCCCAGCCGCCCCGGATCGGCATCGAGATCCACCAGGTGCTGATCCGGCCGCGCGTACCGCGCCCGGACGAGCCTGCGCTGACCGAGGTCGACCAGTTCGGCAGCCTGGCCGGGCTCGTCGTCGGGCCGCTGCCCGCCGACTTCACGCTGGTGACGATCGGCCGGGTGACCGTGGACGGGCGGGGCACGGACGCGTTGCGCGTGGCGGCCGAAGTCGACCGGGCCTACCTCACCGGGGAGACGGCCTGGGTGCTGCCGCCCACCTCGGCCGGCTACTTCCGGCAGGAGACCCGCGTCGATCTGCGGACCGACCTGCCGTCTCCTCGCTACCTGGACTACCGAATCCTGGCCGGCACTCCCCGGCGTGTGGCCGCCGAACAGCCGGTCCGACTGGAGACGGCGACCCTCGACGGTTTCCTCGAACTCGCCGAGGAGGGCGAGAGCGAGCGTCCCGCGGGCAGGACCCACCTCGAGTACCTGACCTCGGTGCGCAAGCTCCGGGTGGATTCCGAACTGGACCAGTACCGGCAGCGGATGATCCAGAACCGGCGGAACATCCCCCCGTACGACCAGACGCCGGGCTCGTCCTGGGAGCTGCCCCGCCGGGCCGCCCGGCTGGCCGCGCTGCTGCGGGTGCAGCACGGCTTCGAGCGGCTCGACCTGGCGCAGGTGCTGGCCGGCATCGACGGGGCCGACCGGCAGACGCCCGGCCCCCTGGACCCGGCCCCTCGAGCGGATCTCGCCCTCACCTGGAGCGGTGACCTCGGGCGCGCCCTCGCCGCGTACGTCCGCGCCCGCCACGCGCCCGGGGTGCCGGCCGCGGACCGCGGTCGGTCGCTGGACCACTGGGTCGCCCGCCACGCTTCGACGCCGCGGCTGCTGGGCGACATCGACGGGGTGAACCTCGGCGAGTCCTTCGACCCGCACCGCTCGCTGGCGGCGCAGCTGCGTGAGTACTACGACGGCGCCGTGGACCGGCGTTGCACCGCGTTCGTCGCCGCCACCAGGACCAGTGCCGGAGCGCCGGCGCTCCCCCTGGCACCTGGCTTCGGCCCGCCTCGCTTCGCCGACGCCGCGGTCGGCTTCGTCGCCGGGGAGATCGTCGCGTTCGCCGTCGACTTCCTGCGCTTCGCACTCGGCGGCGCGTTCGAGAGCGTGCGCAGCCGTGCCGAGGCCATGCTCGCGCCGGACTCTCCCGAGGTACTGCAACTGACACACCGCTTGCTGCACTTCGTCGAGGCGGGGCTGGCCGCCGAACTCTCACCACCGTCGGACACGGCCCTGGTGATCCTGCGCCGCGACGGCAGCCCGATCCCCGGATTCACCGTACGGCTCATCCCGCCATCGGGAGGACGGCATTCCGGGATCGCGGCCACGACGGACGCGCTGGGCACCCTCATGGTTCCCGACGCCGGGACGCGTGCCTGGACGGTCGCCTGCGCCGACCACGAGCTGGCACCCGCCGCCGAAGCCACCGACCCCGTGCCCGTGACCGAACTGCGGCCCGGCCGCACGCCACTCGATCTGCCCCGCCACCACCGGCTCCCGCCCGGTACGACGACGGAGCTGGTCGCCCGCGAGGTGCTCGTTCTCGTCTGCCCCCGGTGCGATGCGGCGCTCAGGGTCGTGGAACCGCCGCCGCGCTCCCTCGAATGCCCCCGCGACGGCTACGACCTGTCGGAACTCCGCACCACCGTGATCACCGACATCGGCCGGTTCAACGCGCCGGTCTCGGGGCAGCGCCCGCACCGGACTCCCCTGAGGCTGACGTCCTGCGGCACCCGGCCGGTCGACACCGCGCACGGCCCCGTCGCCGCCTGCTGGGACGAGTCGCGCTTCCTGCATCCGGCGAGCGGCGACTACGAGTTGTGGGCCATGACACCGCGAGGGCCGCTGACCGTGTCCGTCGTCGGCCGCGCCACCTGGGGGGCGGCCCCGCCGCAGATCGACCCCCCGCTGCGTACCTGGGATTTCCACGAGGCCGCCTCCGGCCCCCTCGCGCCACCGCCCTACCGCGGCAGTCCCGTACCGCTCAGCGAGAACCGGCCCCTGGCCTCCGTCTACCGCTGGATCACCATCCACCACTCGGCCGACCCCGTCACGTACACGCATGAGGGCCCGCGCACGATCCAGCGGGCGCACTTCGCGGACGACAAGGCCGACATCGGTTACCACTACATCATCGACGGCGCCGGGACGATCTACGAGGGGCGGCCACTCGGCATCGAGGGCTCACACGCTGAACTCTTCAACGCCGGCAATCTCGGCATCGTGCTCACCGGCGACTTCGGACCGCGCTGGCAGAACCAGTGGGCACGCTACGACCACCCGACGCCCAAGCAACTCACAACACTCGACGTCCTCGTGGACGTCCTGGCCGTCCGCTTCGGCATCAGCAGCGTCTGGGGCCACCAGCCGCGCAAGAAGCAGTCCCGGGCCCCGGCATCCACCCAGTGCCCCGGTGAGTACCTCATGAGCCATGTCGACGAACTGCGCCTCGTGTACCCGGGTGATCCATTCTGAACGGCCCCGCCCAGGCCGTGCACCGTGTGCGCCGGCGCCCCTCAGGAACCGATCGGTGGTCGCGCCACCGTGACCAGGCCGCTCTCGTACGCGACGATCACCAACTGAGCGCGATCGCGGGTGGCGAGCTTGGTGAGCAGGTGGCTGACGTGGGTCTTCACGGTGGCAATGCCGAGATACAGCCGCTCGGCGATCTCGGTGTTGGACAGGCCGCAGGCGATGAGGGTGAGGACTTCACGTTCGCGCTCGGTCACGCCGTCCAGGGTGCGACGCAGCGGTCGCGAGGGCTCCGGGCGGTGGACGAACTCCGCGATCAGGCGCCGCGTCACGGCCGGTGCCAGCAGCGCCTCGCCGGCGGCGATGACCCGTACCGCCGCGAGCAACTCGCTGGGCGGCGTGTCCTTCAGCAGGAAGCCGCTGGCACCGGCCCGCAGCGCGGCGTAGACGTACTCGTCCAGGTCGAACATCGTCAGGATCAGCACTTTGACGTCCGCGGTCTCGGGGGAACCGCAGATCTGCCGGGTCGCCTCGATGCCATCCATTTCGGGCATCCGCACGTCCATCAGGACCACGTCCGGCGGATCCTGCCGGGCAAGCCGCACCGCCTCCGTGCCGGTCGCCGCCTCCGACGTGGCCACCAGGCCGGGCTCGGTGTCGACGAGCACCCGCAGGCTGCCGCGCAGCAGCGCCTGGTCGTCGGCGATGAGGACCCGGACCGGGGCACCGGGCGGATCGGCGGGCCGGGTCATGTGTTCTCCTCGTACGGCAGGGACGCGTGTACCGCGAAGCCGCCCTCTGGACGCGGTCCGGCGGCGAAGGTGCCGCCGTACAGGGCGACGCGTTCGCGCATGCCGACGATTCCGTGGCCGCCGGGCTTCGGCGCGAGGGGGCTCCGGTCGCCTCCGTCGTCGGTTATCTCGAGCCGGACGCCGTGGCCGTTCGCATCGACCGCCACCCGGCAGCGGGCCTCCGGGCCGGCGTGCTTGGCGACATTGGTGAGCGCCTCCTGCACGATCCGGTAGACGGCCAGCGCGACTCCGTCGGGCAGACTCTCGACACCGCGCATAGTCAGCTGCGCGCCGGCCTGCCCGACGAGGTCAGGGAGAGCAAGGGCGCCAGGCAGCGGGCCGAGAGCCGCTGACTGCCGCTCACCCTCGGACGTACGCAGCACACCGAGCATCCGGCGCATGTCGTTCAGCGCGGTGCGGCTCGTGCGTTCGATGACCTGGAGCGCGTCGTACGCCTCCTGCGGCCTGATGTGCAACACGTGGTTGGCGACGCCGACCTTGACCGCGATCAGGCCCATGCTGTGCGTGACGACGTCATGCAGTTCGCGGGCTATCCGCAGGCGTTCCTCCGTGACGGCCCGTTGTGCGAGCTGCTCGGCCGCCCGGACGGCGAATGCGCGCCTCTGCCGCGCGGCGCGTCCCAGTTGCCAGGCGCCGAGCAGTGCGGCGAAGCCGAGCAGCAGCAGACCGGGGCTGCCGCGCCACCAGAAGGCCTCGCCGGCACGCGCTGCTCCGGCAAGGCCGGCCACGGTCAGCAAAGCGATCGCCAGGCCGGGTAACCAGCGTTGCCACCAGTGGCGCGAGGGCACCGTGACGGCGACGGTGTAGAGGGCGAACGCCGCCGACAGGAACGGGTCCCACGCCGCGTCCCGCACGACGGCCACGGCGGTCACCGCCAGCACGACCGCGAACACGGGCAACGGCCAGATCCGCCGTACGGCGACAGGCGCAGTGGCCGCGGCGATGAGCACGAGCCGCTCCCACGGCACCGGGGCCGGGAGCGGCGGCGCGGACGACGACGAGATGCCTGTCGGCCCGGTCGACAGCAGCGCGCATGCGTAGGCGAATACGAGCACGCCGTCCAGGGCGATGAGTCGGCGCCGGCTCAGTCGCCGGGCCAGGATCGGATGGTCGTCGGGGTCCACCGCGGTACCTGCATGCACCGCTCGACCATATCCAGGCGTACGCCGCTCCGCCTCCGTCCAGCGGTGGTCAAAGCCGCTCCTCCTGCAGCCTGATGCGCGGCCGCGGGTGGCGGTCATTCTCCAACCGGGGGTGGAGAAGGGGCAGTCAGCCCCGAGCGGGACGCGGCGGGAGCCTGTCGTCACGGACCATCACCGGCATGATCGAAGTCACGGATCTGACCAAGCGCTACGGGACCACCACCGTTGTGGAGGGTCTTACCTTCCAGGTACGGACCGGTCGGGTGACCGGATTCCTTGGCCCCAACGGCGCCGGGAAGTCCACCGCGATGCGCATGATGCTGGGCCTGGACCGCCCGACGGCCGGCGAGGTACGCATCGACGGCGCGCCCTACCAGCGGCTCCGCGACCCGCTGCGGACGGTGGGGGCACTGCTCGACGCCAGGGCGGTGCACCCCGGCCGAACCGCGCTGAACCACTTGCGCTGGCTGGCCCGCAGCAACCGGATCCCGCCCCGCCGCGTCCGTGAGGTGATCGAGCTGGCGGGCCTGCGGAGCGCCGTGCGCCGGCGGGCGGGGACGTTCTCGCTGGGCATGAGTCAGCGGCTGGGAATCGCCGCGGCGCTGCTCGGCGACCCCGCCGTCCTGGTGCTCGACGAGCCGGTCAACGGGCTCGACCCGGAAGGCGTCCTGTGGCTGCGGCACCTCATGCGGGACCTGGCGGCACAGGGACGCACCGTCTTCGTGTCCAGCCATCTGATGAGCGAGGCGGCGCTCACCGTGGACCACCTCGTCATCATCGGCCGCGGTCGGCTCCTCGCGGACACCAGCATGAGCGAGTTCATCGACAGGTACACGGACGTGGGGGTGCGGGTGCGCACTCCGGAACCGCGGCGGCTGCGCGACGTGCTGGTCGGCGCGGGAATCACGGTCACCGACTGCTCCGACGGCAGCCTGAAGGTGGCCGCCGCCGCGGAGCGGATCGGCGAACTCGTCGCGGCGCACGCCGTGACGGTGCACGAGGTGACGCGGAAGACCGTGTCTCTCGAAGAGGCGTTCATGCGGCTGACCGCTGCCGCGGTCGAGTACCGGGCGGAGTCGCCGGGAGGAGTACGCCGATGACCAGCAACTCGCCCCGAGCGGTTCTCGCCGCCGAGTGGATCAAGGTGTGGACCGTACGCTCGACCAGCTTCACCCTGCTGCTGGCCTTCGTGCTCAGCACCGGCCTCGGCACCGTTGTCGCGTTCAGCTGGCGTGGCCACATCGAGCGCGTCGTCAACTTCAGTCCGCTCTTCGCCGGCCTGTACGGCGTGACCCTCGGGCAGCTCGCCCTCGTTGTGTTCGGCGTCCTGCTCGTCGGCTCCGAGTACTCTTCCGGATCGATCCGGACGTCACTGTCCGCGGTGCCCCGGCGTGGGCTGCTCTACGGCGGCAAGGTACTGGCCGGCACACTGGCCGCCCTCGCCGGCTCGACGGTCACCGTGATCGTCACGTTCGCGGGGGCGCAGGCGGCCCTCGGCCCGTACGGCATCACGCTCACTGCGCACGGGGTCCCGGCTGCGGTGGTCGGCGCCATTGTCTACCTGACGCTGATCTGCACCTTGTCCATGGGGATCGCGGCCATCGTGCGCAGCTCGGCCATCTCGCTCGGCGTCCTTCTCCCGCTGCTGTTCCTCGGCTCCCAGGGACTCGGCAACGTCCCCGCCCTGAAGCCCGTCCTGCAGTACCTGCCCGACCAGGCCGGCCTGGAACTGATGCGTATTGCCGGACCTCCCGGCGACGGACGCTTCGGCCCCGACTACGGGCCCAGCACGGCTCTCGTCATCCTGCTGGCCTGGACTGCCGCCGCCCTGACCGGCGGCTACCTGGTCCTGCGCCGACGGGACGCCTGACGCCTGGTCCTCCGAACTCCCCATAGGCCAGGCCGCCTTCGCGCCGCCGTCCCTCTGGACCCTTGCTCGCGGGTGCGGCGATGGCCTTCTCCTCCGGCTCGGGCGGTCAATCCGCCCGAGCCGTTTCCGCGGTCACCGCACCGCCATACATACCGGTCACCCGGTATTCCATTCGGTGTTGCAGCACGCGACCCACTGCGCATCCCACTCGTGAATTGTGGACCGCCATCCGGGGCACGGATGTCTCCAGGAAGGAACTCCTTCACCCTCGCGAACACCACCTCAGAATCCCACGATCATCAGTTAATCATCAAAGTCAGCGACCTTGACACTACCCCGCCCACCAGGGCAAATTCATAACACTGACCATCACCTCTGATGCTGATCAACCCAGCCCGCACGGCCGCGACCGCTTTTGCTCAAGCAATCGAAATCCCCGAGACACGCTTTCTTGGAAAAAGGAGAAATAAGAACATCATGCAGGGAGTTTCCTGTCTGCACCCCCCTCGGAAACCAGAAGAACTCACGCTCGTCGACCGGGAAACACAGTTCCGCGCGCTGCGGCTGGCCCTTACCGAATGCGCGGCCGGCACGGTGAAACTGCTCGTCGCCGAGGGCGGAATGGGCTGTGGAAAGAGTACGTTCCTGGGCGAGGCACTGCACACCGCCGCCGCCTCCGGCTTCGCCGTCCTGCGTGCCGCCGGGCTTCCCGCGGACCACCGGCAACCCCTCGGCGTACTGCAGCAACTGCTGAACGACCCCGCCCCCGAGGACACCGCCCGCACCGCCGTCCGCCCCATGCCGGTGCAACACGTCCGCGGCGCCCTCGAACGCCTCGCCGCCGGCGCCCCGCTGGCGATCGGCATCGACGACGTACAGGACGCGGACCCGGAGTCGCTGCACTGTCTGATGCGCCTCACCCGCCACTCCCCCACCTCGCGGATCCTGCTGCTGTGCACCGCCCTGGCGTGCAGTCCGGCCGCCGACCCGGTACTCGAAGCCGAGCTGATGCGTCAGACCGCCTTCGAACGCATCACGCTGGACTGCCTGTCCCTGGACGGAGTGACCGGGCTGGTCTCGGACCGCTGCGCGCGGCCCACGGCGCCCCCGCCGGCGGACTACTGCCTGACCGTCACCGGGGGCAACCCGCTGCTGCTGCGGGCCCTGCTCGAAGAGCACAGCGAGGCCGACGCCCCCTCGGCACCCCGCCCGGCGGAGCCCTCCGCGCTGCACTCCCCGCCGCAGGCCGCCCCGCCGCGCCCGGTCGTCGGCGGCCGCTTCTACCAGTCCGTACTGGCCTGCCTGTCCCGCACGGAGACGGCGATCAGGCAGACGGCCGGCGCCCTCGCCGTCCTCGGCGGGCGTGCGCGCGCCGACCTGCTCCCCCAACTGCTCGGCGCGAGTCCCGCGTCGGTCACCCGGGGGCTGCGTGCGCTGGAGGCGACGGGGCTGACCACCTCCGGCCGTTTCCGGCACCCGGTGGCCGAGGCCGCCGCGCTCGACGCACTGGACCCGAGCCGCCGTGCCCACCTGCACCGCCGAGCGGCGGCGCTGCAGCACCACGACGGCGCGGCGCCGCGGGACGTCGCCCGCCACCTTCTCGCGGCCCGCCATGCGGCGGGCCCCTGGGCGGTGTCCGTGCTGCGTGACGCCGCCGAGCAGTCGCTGGCGCAGGACGACGTGGCGTCGGCGGTCTCCTGCCTGGAACTCGCCTACGGGGCCTGTGTCCGGGAACGGGAACGTCCGGAGATCAGGATCAGGCTCGCCGCCGCTTTCGGGCGCACCAACATCGCGGTGGCGGAAGAGCACCTCGCCGACCTGGTCGCCACCTTGCGGGAAGGAGAATTGACCGGCCATCAGACGGCTTTACTCGTCCCTCTGCTCGTCAACCACGGCCGCCTCGGCGAAGCGCGGGAGGCGATGGACCGGCTCAACGCCGCCGACGACGCGCGCGGCCTGTGCGCGGACGGCGGCTTCCCGATGGCCGCTCCGTGGCCGTCGACCGCACACCTCGCCGCACGCCGCGATCCCGCCGCGCGCCGCGATCCCGGCACCCGCCGCGATCCCGCCGACAAGCCGTTCCTGCCCCGGCAGTCCGGTGCCCCGCAGCCCCGGCCGGAGGACGGCCGTGGCCAGCAGCCGACAGCGGCCTTGTGGGCCCTGCCCGGAAACGGCACCAGCGAGGCGGCCGCACACGCCGCGGAACAGGTACTGCGGTCCTCCCCGCTCACCGACAGCACCCTCGTGCTCCTGGTGAACGCCGTGCGGATCCTCGCCCGCACGGGCCGGTACGACACCGCGGACATCTGGTGCCACCGCCTGCTCGGCGAGGCCACCCGTCGCCGTTGTCCCGGCTGGCAGGCGCACCTCCTGGCGGTGCGGGCCGAACTCTCGCTGTGCCGTGGCCTGCTCGCCGACGCCAAGGAGTGCGCCCAGCGCGCACTGACACACGTACCGGGGCACAGCCGCAGCGTCTTCGCGGGCGGTCCGCTGGCCTGCCAGGTCCTCGCCTGCACCGCGATGGGACGCTACGACGAAGCCACGCAACTGCTCAGCCATCCGGTTCCCGAGGCGCTGTTCCACAGTGTGTACGGCCTGGGGTACCTGCGGGCCCGGGGCCATTTCCACCTGGCCATGAACCGCCTGCCCGCCGCCGTCCGCGACTTCCTCACCGCCGGCCGGGTGGCGCGGGAGTGGGGACTGGACCATCCGGTGCTGCTGCCCTGGCGTACGGACGCCGCGGAGGCGTTCCTCCGGCTCGGGGAAACGAAGAGGGCCGACCAACTCCTCACCGAACAGCTCGTCTCCCCGCACAGCGGCAACCCGTACGTCCGCGGCACCGCGCTGCGCCTGCGGGCCCAGACCGCGGCGCCGGCGGAACGGCTCCGGCTGCTGAGCGAGGCGGTCAGTGACCTCCAGAGCTCCGGCGACCGCCTGGCGCTGGCCCGCGCACTGGCCGATCTCGGCGCCGCGTATCACAGCCGGAACGAGCCCGTACGGGCGAGCGCCACGGTCCGCCGCGCCTGGCAGCTGGCCAAGGAGTGCGGAGCCCAGGCCCTGTGCGACAGCATCCTGCCCAGTCGCGGCACCAAGGACCGGGGGCCCGACGGAAGGGCGGCCGCGACCGAGGCCCTGCTGAGCGAGTCCGAGATGCGAGTCGCGACACTGGCGGCGGGCGGCAACACCAACCGTGAGATCGCCGGCCGGCTCTGCGTCACCGTCAGCACGGTCGAACAGCATCTGACGCGGGTCTACCGCAAACTGAACATCACCCGCCGCAGGGAGCTGCCGACCCGTCTGCGACACCTCGCGGACCAGGCCAACTGACCACGGGAGGGGGGGCGTCCCGGCCGACGTGTGCTCGTCTTCCGCCTCACGACATGGCGGGCGCGATGCACAGCCCCCCACTCGCATCCACCAACTGACCGGTGACCCAACGGCCTTCGTCGGAGGCGAGGAAGGCCACCACACCGGCGATGTCCCCTGGACGCCCCAGGCGGCGCAGCGCGGTGAGGGCGGAAATGCGTTCCTCGACCCCGGGCACATCGCGCATCGCGCGGTTCATGTCGGTGGCGGTGATCCCGGGAGCGACGGTGTTGACCGTGATGCCGCGCGCGCCGAGCTCAAGGGCCAGGCGCGGCGCGATCATTTCCAGGGCACCCTTGCTCATGGCGTACGGCAGGAGCGGCCAGGCGATCCGGGTGAGGGCGGACGAGACGTTGATGACGCGTCCGCCCTCACCGATGAGCCGCAGGGCCCGCTGGATGATGAAGAACGGGGCCCGCACATTGATCCTGAACAGGTGATCGAACTCCGCGGCGGTGACGCCGGAGACGCTGGTGACGTCCTCACCCTTTCCCCCGGCTCCCTCCGGTGCGGGGGGCGACTGCACCCCGGCGTTGTTCACCAGGACATGGAGCGGGCGCCCGTCCAGACGGTTCTCGACTTCTGCGAACAGGGTGTCGACGGCGTCGTCGCGGCGGAGGTCGGCCCGGACCGGGAAGGCCTCCCCGCCGACCCGTTCGATGGCCTCGACCGTTTCCGCGGCCGCCTTTTCCTGGCTGCCGTAGTGAACGGCCACCAGAAGACCTTCCGCGGCGAGCCGTTGGGCAATCGCCCTGCCGATTCCGCGTGAGGCTCCGGTGACGAGAGCCGCCCTTCCCTTGAGATCCGCCACGATGAAATTCCCCTTTTCGGAAAGCAGGCACGGTGTTCCTGAAGTGATGAGCGATTCCACCATTCGAGTGACGGCAACGGGAATACCGCGGCCGCACTCACGCACCGCCGTACCGTTCCCAGACAGGCCATACCGGCCCCAGGCAGAACGGACCGGTTTCCCACGTCAGGAAAGGTGGATGGTGCGTGACCGACCTCAATCAGGGCGGACGCGAAGGAACGCCGCGAGGCGCTGTGTCCCGACCCGAACGCGTCTCCGAGCCCCCGCAGGCCGGTGCGGCGGCCCCGTACGCGGGCCACGCCCGGCGCGGGCTGAGCGCCGGATCACGCGCCCAGTGCCTCGCGGCGCCACCCGCGCCGCCGCGGCGGAGACGTCCCGCGCGGCTCGTGAGCCGGGGCCGGTGGCCGACGCCATGGATCCGGCCGCGGTGACCGCCGCCATCATGACCGCCGCGGATACCGCCACGGCGGCCGCCACCCGCGCCAGGACGGCCGCCGAGAGGGCCTTGGCGGCGAGTTCACGCGACGCTGCCGCCGCCGAGGCCGCCGCGGCCGCGGAAGCTGCGGCCTCGGCGGCCTCGGCTTGGGCCGACGCCGCGTCCGTCGCGGCGGACGCCACAACGGCAGCGGCCGAGACCCTCGACGACCTGCGCGCCGTGGCCCGGCGCACCAGGGACATCGCGGCCCAGACCGTGGCCGTCGCACAGGCAGCGGCCACCGCGGCGACAGCGGCCCGGACCGCCGCCGACCGTGGTGCCGTAGACCTCGGCGTGGAATCCGCCGCCTGCGAGGCCGAGGACAGGGCCCTGCACCTGATGACGGAAATCCCCTGGCTGAGCCGGCATCTGCCGGCCGAGTGAGCGGCGCGTCGACAGCGTTGCCGCATCACTCCCCCGGGCGCCGGGCGGTCAGCACGACATAGCCGATGTCCGGCGTCCAGGGGAGCGTCGTGCACTGTGCAACCACCTTCCGCATCTCCGCGACGCCGATCCCGAAGGCCGCCGCGTACTCGTCGAGGTGCTCGTTCACGTGGTCACGCAGCGCGGCGAAAGAGGGGCCGACGACCTGATCGCCGATGTCGGTCAGCTCATGCAGTTCCAGCCCGGCGTCGGCGATCATTCCGGCGTACTCGTCGATGTGCACCAGGGCCGGGACCGCGAGCAACTGGGACGTGCACTCCCCGCGCTTCATGCCGGTCCGCCCGAAGGCGCGCAGTGCGACGTCCGTGACGGCCAGCCGGCCGCCGGGGCGGAGCACCCGGGCGATCTCCCGGATCACCTGTGCGGGGCTGGGCATGTGCAGGAGACACTCCAGGGCCCACGCCGCGTCGAAGGACCCGTCGGGAAACGGCAGTTCCATCGCGTCGGCACGGGTGAACACGACCCGGTCCGCCACGTGCGACTGCTTCGCGAGAGCGGTCGCCAGCCCGACCTGAACCTCGCTCACCGTCACGCCGACGACATCGACGGGCGCGCTCAGGGCGAGCCGCACCGCCGGCTTTCCGGAACCGCAGCCGACGTCCAGGACCCGGCGGCCCGTGATGCCTCTCAGCTTGCCGATGAGGAGATCGGTGAGCCGGTCGGCGGCCTTGCCCGGTGAACTGCCGTCCCCCGGCTGCGGCCAGTATCCGAGGTGGGTGTTCCCACCCAGCGCACGATTCATGAGGTCGGTCAAACGGTCGTAGTAGTCCCCCACTTCCAGGGAAGAGGGCGGGGTCTGCTCCGGGACGGCCATCATGGTCGGGAACCTCCGCAATCCGGGCCGGGCGGCCCAGCTGTCGTGGCGATCTACTCCAGGAAACGTAGACCTTTTTCTGCCACTTGTCCGAGCTATGCAGACACCCCGATCCCCTAAGAAATGAACACCCTTGGGAACGGCACAGCCCAGGGGTGGATAGGGGTATTCGCCGCCGCCGCGCCGTCATTAGCTTTGAAGAGTTGAAGACGTTCAAGACATTGATGCCCGGCCGTCAGCGGATTTCTCGCGCTCCTTTCATTCTTCGACGCTGCATTGCAGCTCTCATCATGTCCGCACGGCCGCCGAGCATTGCCTAGCGGTGAGGACACAGCTCAGGTGCAGAGGATGGACGGCGGGGAAGAACCCCGCCCTGCGGCAGGGGAGGTCCTCGGAGTGGCCGACGAGGCGGACGGCGGCGTCGTCTTCGTTTTTCCCGGGCAGGGCCCGCAATGGCCGGGCATGGGAAGGGAACTTCTCGACGCTTCCGACGTCTTCCGGGAGAGCGTCCGCGCCTGCGAAGCCGCGTTCGCGCCCTACGTCGACTGGTCGGTGGAGCAGGTGTTGCGGGACTCGCCGGACGCTCCCGGGCTGGACCGGGTGGACGTCGTCCAGCCGACCCTGTTCGCCGTCATGATCTCCCTGGCCGCCCTCTGGCGCTCGCAAGGGGTCGAGCCGTGCGCGGTGCTGGGACACAGCCTGGGCGAGATCGCGGCAGCCCACGTCTCGGGAGGCCTGTCCCTGGCCGACGCCGCACGCGTGGTGACGCTTTGGAGCCAGGCACAGACCACCCTTGCCGGGACCGGCGCGCTCGTCTCCGTCGCCGCCACGCCGGATGAGCTCCTGCCCCGAATCGCTCCGTGGACCGAGGACAACCCGGCGCGGCTCGCCGTCGCAGCCGTCAACGGACCCCGGAGCACAGTCGTTTCCGGTGCCCGCGAGGCCGTCGCGGACCTGGTGGCCGACCTCACCGCCGCGCAGGTGCGCACGCGCATGATCCCGGTGGACGTTCCCGCCCACTCCCCCCTGATGTACGCCATCGAGGAACGGGTCGTCAGCGGCCTGCTGCCCATCACCCCACGCCCCTCCCGCATCCCCTTCCACTCCTCGGTGACCGGCGGCCGCCTCGACACCCGCGAGCTAGACGCGGCGTACTGGTACCGCAACATGTCGAGCACGGTCCGGTTCGAGCCCGCCGCCCGGCTGCTTCTGCAGCAGGGGCCCAAGACGTTCGTCGAGATGAGCCCGCACCCGGTGCTGACCATGGGCCTCCAGGAGCTCGCCCCGGACCTGGGCGACACCACCGGCACCGCCGACACCGTGATCATGGGCACGCTGCGCCGCGGCCAGGGCACCCTGGACCACTTCCTGACGTCTCTCGCCCAACTACGGGGGCATGGTGAGACGTCGGCGACCACCGTCCTCTCGGCACGCCTGACCGCGCTGTCCCCCACGCAGCAGCAGTCGCTGCTCCTGGACCTGGTGCGCGCCCACACCATGGCGGTGCTGAACGACGACGGAAACGAGCGCACCGCGTCGGATGCCGGCCCATCGGCGAGTTTCGCCCACCTCGGCTTCGACTCCGTCATGGGTGTCGAACTGCGCAACCGCCTCAGCAAGGCCACGGGCCTGCGGTTGCCCGTGACGCTCATCTTCGACCACACCACGCCGGCCGCGGTCGCCGCGCGCCTTCGGACCGCGGCGCTCGGCCACCTCGACGAGGACACCGCGCCCGTACCGGACTCACCCAGCGGCCACGGAGGCACGGCAGCGGCGGACGACCCGATCGCCATCATCGGCATGGCATGCCGTTTCCCGGGCGGAGTCCGGTCCCCGAAGGACCTGTGGGAGCTGGCCGCCTCGGGCGGAGACGCCATCGGGCCGTTCCCCACCGACCGCGGATGGCCCACGGAACAGCGTCACGCCCAGGACCCCACGCAGCCCGGCACGTTCTATCCGCAGGGAGGCGGGTTCCTTCACGACGCGGCGCACTTCGACGCCGGCTTCTTCGGAATCAGTCCACGTGAGGCACTGGCGATGGATCCGCAGCAGCGGCTGCTGCTGGAGACGTCCTGGGAGGCGTTCGAGCGGGCGGGAATCGATCCGCTGTCGGTACGCGGGTCCCGTACGGGCGTCTTCGCGGGCGCCCTCTCCTTCGACTACGGCCCGCGTATGGACACCGCGTCGTCGGAGGGCGCCGCGGACGTGGAGGGCCACATCCTCACCGGTACCACGGGCAGCGTCCTGTCGGGCCGTATCGCCTACAGCTTCGGGCTGGAAGGGCCGGCGATCACCGTGGACACGGGGTGCTCGGCATCGCTCGTGACGCTGCATCTGGCGTGCCAGTCGCTGCGGTCGGGTGAGTGCACGCTCGCGCTGGCCGGCGGCGTCTCGGTCATGTCCACCCTCGGCATGTTCATCGAGTTCTCCCGGCAGCGCGGGCTGTCGGTGGACGGCAGGTGCAAGGCGTACTCGGCTGCAGCCGACGGCACCGGCTGGGGCGAGGGCGTCGGGATGCTGTTGGTGGAGCGGTTGTCGGATGCGGTGCGGCTGGGGCATCGGGTGCTGGCGGTGGTACGCGGCAGTGCGGTCAACCAGGACGGTGCGTCGAATGGGCTGACGGCGCCGAACGGTCCGGCTCAGGAGCGGGTGATCCGGCAGGCGTTGGCGAACGCGGGGTTGTCCGTGGCGGATGTGGATGTGGTGGAGGGGCACGGGACGGGCACGACGCTGGGTGATCCGATCGAGGCACAGGCGTTGCTCGCCACGTACGGGCAGCGGGCCGGTGACAGGCCGCTGTGGCTGGGGTCTCTGAAGTCCAACATCGGGCACACCATGGCTGCCGCGGGTGTGGGTGGGGTCATCAAGATGGTGATGGCGTTGCGGGAGGGGGTGTTGCCGCGGACGTTGCATGTGGATAAGCCGTCGCCGCAGGTGGACTGGTCCGCGGGGGCGGTGCGGCTGCTGACGGAGGCGGTGCCGTGGCCGGGGGACGCGGCAGGGCGGTTGCGGCGGGCGGGAGTGTCGTCGTTCGGGATCGGCGGCACGAATGCGCATGTGATTTTGGAGGAGGCGCCGGCGGCGGGGGGCTGTGTTGCCGGGGGTGGGGTGTTGGAGGGTGCTCCGGGTCTTGCCATTTCGGTGGCTGAGTCGGTGGCCGCTCCAGTGGCTGTGTCTGCGCCGGTGGCTGAGTCGGTGCCGGTGCCGGTGCCGGTGCCGGTTCCTGTGCCGGTGTCGGCTAGGTCTGAGGCTGGGTTGCGGGCGCAGGCGGAGGCGTTGCGTCAGTACGTGGCAGTCCGGCCGGACGTTTCGCTTGCCGATGTGGGTGCGGGTCTGGCCTGTGGGCGGGCTGTGCTGGAGCATCGTGCGGTCGTCCTGGCCGCGGACCGTGAGGAGCTGGTGCAAGGGTTGGGGGCGCTGGCGGCGGGTGAGCCGGATCGGCGGGTGACCACGGGTCATGCGCCGGGTGGTGACCGGGGCGGTGTCGTCTTCGTGTTTCCCGGACAGGGTGGGCAGTGGGCCGGGATGGGTGTGCGTCTGCTCGCCTCCTCTCCGGTGTTCGCCCGGCGGATGCAGGCGTGCGAGGAGGCTCTGGCGCCGTGGGTGGACTGGTCTGTGGTGGACATCCTGCGCCGGGACGCGGGGGATGCGGTGTGGGAGCGGGCCGATGTGGTCCAGCCTGTGCTGTTCAGCGTCATGGTGTCTTTGGCTGCTCTGTGGCGTTCCTACGGTATCGAACCCGACGCGGTCCTTGGCCATTCCCAGGGCGAGATCGCGGCCGCGCATGTGTGTGGGGCGCTGAGCCTGAAGGACGCGGCGAAGACTGTTGCGCTGCGCAGCCGGGCGCTGGCCGCTGTGCGGGGCCGGGGCGGCATGGCCTCAGTGCCGCTGCCTGCCCAGGAGGTGGAGCAGCTCATTGGTGAGCGGTGGGCGGGGCGGTTGTGGGTGGCGGCGGTCAACGGCCCCCGCTCCACCGCCGTCTCGGGGGATGCCGAGGCGGTGGACGAGGTGCTGGCGTACTGTGCCGGCACCGGGGTGCGGGCCCGGCGGATCCCGGTCGACTATGCCTCGCACTGCCCCCATGTGCAGCCCCTGCGGGAGGAGTTGCTGGAGCTGCTGGGGGACATCAGCCCGCAGCCGTCCGGCGTGCCGTTCTTCTCCACGGTGGAGGGCACCTGGCTGGACACCACAACCCTGGACGCCGCCTACTGGTACCGCAACCTGCACCAGCCGGTCCGTTTCAGCGATGCCGTCCAGGCCCTGGCGGATGACGGACACCGCGTCTTCGTCGAAGTCAGCCCCCACCCCACCCTCGTCCCCGCCATCGAAGACACCACCGAAGACACCGCCGAAGACGTCACCGCGATCGGCAGCCTCCGCCGCGGCGACAACGACACCCGCCGCTTCCTCACCGCCCTCGCCCACACCCATACCACCGGCATCGGCACACCCACCACCTGGCACCACCACTACACCCACCACCACACCCACCCCCACCCCCACACGCACCTCGACCTGCCCACCTACCCCTTCCAACACCAGCACTACTGGCTCGAGAGCTCACAGCCGGGTGCCGGATCCGGTTCGGGTGCCGGTGCCGGTTCGGGTGCCGGTTCCGGGCGGGCAGGGACTGCGGGCGGGACGGCAGAGGTGGAGTCGCGGTTCTGGGACGCGGTGGCCCGCCAGGACCTGGAAACGGTCGCGACCACACTCGCCGTGCCCCCCTCCGCCGGCCTGGACACGGTGGTGCCCGCACTCTCCGCCTGGCACCGCCACCAACACGACCAAGCCCGCATCAACACCTGGACCTACCAGGAAACCTGGAAACCCCTCACCCTCCCCACCACCCACCAACCCCACCAAACCTGGCTCATCGCCATCCCCGAAACCCAGACCCACCACCCCCACATCACCAACATCCTCACCAACCTCCACCACCACGGCATCACCCCCATCCCCCTCACCCTCAACCACACCCACACCAACCCCCAACACCTCCACCACACCCTCCACCACACCCGACAACAAGCCCAAAACCACACCACCGGAGCCATCACCGGCCTGCTCTCCCTCCTCGCCCTCGACGAAACACCCCACCCCCACCACCCCCACACACCCACCGGCACCCTCCTCAACCTCACCCTCACCCAAACCCACACCCAAACCCACCCACCAACCCCCCTCTGGTACGCCACCACCAACGCCACCACCACCCACCCCAACGACCCCCTCACACACCCCACCCAAGCCCAAACCTGGGGACTCGCCCGCACCACCCTCCTCGAACACCCCACCCACACCGCCGGAATCATCGACCTCCCCACCACCCCCACCCCCCACACCCTCCAGCACCTCACCCAAACCCTCACCCAACCCCACCACCAAACCCAACTCGCCATCCGCACCACCGGCACCCACACCCGCCGCCTCACCCCCACCACCCTCACCCCCACACACCAACCACCCACCCCCACCCCCCACGGAACCACCCTCATCACCGGCGGAACCGGCGCCCTCGCCACCCACCTCACCCACCACCTCACCACCCACCAACCCACCCAACACCTCCTCCTCACCAGCCGAACCGGCCCCCACACCCCCCACGCACAACACCTCACCACCCAACTCCAACAAAAAGGCATCCACCTCACCATCACCACCTGCGACACCAGCAACCCAGACCAACTCCAACAACTCCTCAACACCATCCCCCCACAACACCCCCTCACCACCGTCATCCACACCGCAGGCATCCTCGACGACGCCACCCTCACCAACCTCACCCCCACCCAACTCAACAACGTCCTCCGCGCCAAAGCCCACAGCGCCCACCTCCTCCACCAACTCACCCAACACACCCCCCTCACCGCCTTCGTCCTCTACTCCTCCGCCGCCGCCACCTTCGGCGCACCCGGCCAAGCCAACTACGCCGCAGCCAACGCCTACCTCGACGCCCTCGCCCACCACCGCCACACCCACCACCTCCCCGCCACCAGCATCGCCTGGGGCACCTGGCAAGGAAACGGACTCGCTGATTCGGACAAGGCCCGCGCATATCTCGACCGCCGCGGGTTTCGACCCATGTCACCCGAGTTGGCCACGGCAGCGGTCACGCAGGCGATCGCGGACACCGAACGGCCGTATGTCGTCATCGCCGACATCGACTGGAGCAAGATCGAACACACCTCTCAGACCAGCGACCTGGTGAGCGCGGCCCGGGAAAGGGAGCCAGCTGTCCAGCGCCCCACTCCACCGGCGGAGTTGCACAAAACGCTGGCCCATCAGACGTCGGCCGACCAACGGGCCGCATTGCTCGAGCTCGTACGAGACCATGTGGCGGCAGTGCTCCGGCACGCGGACCCGAAAGCCATCGCGCCCGACCAGTCGTTCCGTGCACTCGGCTTCGATTCACTCACGGCCGTCGAGTTCCGAAACCTGCTGATCAAGGCAACAGGACTCCGCCTTCCTGTCTCGCTGGTCTTCGACCACCCGACCCCTGCCAAACTCGCCGTACACCTGCAGAACCAACTGCGGGGCACAGCAGCGGAGTCGGCTCCTTCAGCGGCAGCCGTTACCGCCGAGGCTTCTGTCACCGAGCCGATCGCCATCGTTGGCATGGCCTGTCGTTTCCCCGGCGGAGTGACCTCGGCGGACGACTTCTGGGATCTGATCTCCTCCGAGCAGGACGCGATCGGCGGATTCCCCACCGACCGCGGCTGGGACCTGGACACGCTCTACGACCCCGACCCCGACCACCCCGGCACCTGCTACACCCGAAACGGCGGATTCCTCTACGACGCAGGCCACTTCGACGCCGAATTCTTCGGCATCAGCCCCCGCGAAGCCCTCGCCATGGACCCCCAGCAACGACTCCTCCTCGAAACCGCCTGGGAAACCATCGAACACGCCGGCATCAACCCCCACACCCTCCACGGCACCCCCACCGGAGTCTTCACCGGCACCAACGGACAGGACTACGCACTTCGCGTGCACAACGCGGGCCAGTCAACCGATGGTTTCGCACTGACCGGAACCGCCGGCAGCGTCATCTCCGGTCGTATCTCGTACACGTTTGGTTTTGAGGGTCCTGCGGTGTCGGTGGACACGGCTTGTTCCTCGTCGTTGGTGGCTTTGCATCTGGCCTGTCAGGCGTTGCGTGCGGGTGAGTGCTCGATGGCGCTTGCCGGGGGTGTGACGGTGATGTCGTCTCCGGGTGCCTTCGTGGAGTTTTCGCGGCAGCGGGGTCTGGCCGCGGACGGGCATTGCAAGGCGTTCTCGGCGGCGGCGGACGGGACCGGCTGGGGTGAGGGTGTGGGGATGCTGCTGGTGGAGCGGCTCTCCGACGCCCATCGCAACGGTCACCGTGTCCTGGCCGTGGTGCGTGGCAGTGCGGTCAACCAGGACGGTGCGAGCAACGGTCTGACCGCGCCCAACGGGCCGTCCCAGCAGCGTGTCATCCGCCAGGCCCTCGCCAACGCCGGCTTGTCGGCCGGTGATGTCGACGCGGTGGAGGCCCACGGCACCGGCACCACTTTGGGCGACCCGATCGAGGCCCAGGCCCTCCTCGCGACCTACGGACAGGACCGTGCCGGCGAGGGGCCGCTGTGGCTGGGCTCGGTCAAGTCCAATGTCGGTCACACACAGGCTGCCGCGGGCGTCGCCGGGGTGATCAAGATGGTGATGGCGCTGCGGCATGGTCTGCTGCCGCGGACGTTGCATGTGGATGAGCCGTCGCCGCATGTGGACTGGTCCGCGGGTGCGGTGCAGCTGCTGACGGAGACGGTGCCCTGGCCCGGCGGGGAGGGGCGGCTACGGCGGGCAGGAGTGTCATCATTCGGCGTCAGCGGCACCAACGCCCACGTCATCCTCGAAGAAGCACCCGCCGACGACGTTCCGGGGGGACCACCCGCCGGCGAGGGTGACGCGGGCAGCGACGATGAGGCTGCTGCCGGCAGTCCTGGGGTGTGGCCGTGGCTGGTGTCGGCCAAGTCGCAGCCGGCCCTGCGCGCCCAGGCCCAGGCCCTGCACGCCCACCTCACCGACCACCCCGGCCTCGACCTCGCGGATGTCGGATACACCCTCGCCCACGCCCGCGCCGTGTTCGACCACCGCGCCACCCTCATCGCCGCGGACCGCGACACGTTCCTGCAAGCACTCCAGGCACTCGCCGCAGGCGAGCCCCACCCCGCCGTCATCCACAGCAGCGCCCCGGGCGGGACCGGGACCGGGGAGGCCGCAGGAAAGACCGCATTCATCTGCTCCGGACAGGGCACCCAACGCCCCGGCATGGCCCACGGCCTCTACCACACCCACCCCGTCTTCGCCGCCGCACTCAACGACATCTGCACCCACCTCGACCCCCACCTCGACCACCCCCTCCTCCCCCTCCTCACCCAAAACGACAACGACAACGAGGACGCGGCCGCACTGCTCCAGCAGACCCGCTACGCCCAGCCCGCCCTCTTCGCCTTCCAGGTCGCCCTCCACCGCCTCCTCACCGACGGCTACCACATCACCCCCCACTACTACGCCGGACACTCCCTCGGCGAAATCACCGCCGCCCACCTCGCCGGCATCCTCACCCTCACCGACGCCACCACCCTCATCACCCAACGCGCCACCCTCATGCAAACCATGCCCCCCGGCACCATGACCACCCTCCACACCACCCCCCACCACATCACCCACCACCTCACCGCCCACGAAAACGACCTCGCCATCGCCGCCATCAACACCCCCACCTCCCTCGTCATCAGCGGCACCCCCCACACCGTCCAACACATCACCACCCTCTGCCAACAACAAGGCATCAAAACCAAAACCCTCCCCACCAACCACGCCTTCCACTCCCCCCACACCAACCCCATCCTCAACCAACTCCACCAGCACACCCAAACCCTCACCTACCACCCACCCCACACCCCCCTCATCACCGCCAACACCCCACCCGACCAACTCCTCACCCCCCACTACTGGACCCAACAAGCCCGCAACACCGTCGACTACGCCACCACCACCCAAACCCTCCACCAACACGGCGTCACCACCTACATCGAACTCGGACCCGACAACACCCTCACCACCCTCACCCACCACAACCTCCCCAACCCCCCCACCACCACCCTCACCCTCACCCACCCCCACCACCACCCCCAAACCCACCTCCTCACCAACCTCGCCAAAACCACCACCACCTGGCACCCCCACCACTACACCCACCACGACAACCAACCCCACACCCACACCCACCTCGACCTCCCCACCTACCCCTTCCAACACCACCACTACTGGCTCGAAAGCACACAGCCCGGTGCCGGCAACGTGTCAGCAGCCGGACTCGACCCCACCGAACACCCCCTACTCGGCGCCACATTGGAACTGGCGACTGACGGTGGAGCGCTTCTTGCAGGGCGCTTGTCTTTGAGGTCGCATCCGTGGCTGGCTGACCATGCCGTCGGCGGCACGGTGCTGCTGTCGGGCGCCACCTTCCTCGAACTCGCCCTTCATGCGGGCACATACGTGGGCTGCGACCGAGTGGATGAGCTGACGCTGCATGCGCCGCTGGTGGTTCCTGTGGATGGGGGTGTGAGTGTGCAGGTTGGGGTTGCGGCTGCGGATGGGGAGGGGCGGCGTTTGGTGAGTGTGTATGCGCGGGGTGGGAGTGCTTGTGGTGGGGGTGGTGCGTCGGGTGGGGTGTGGACGTGTCATGCCTCGGGGGTGCTGGTTGAGGCTGCTGCTGGTGGTGTGGTGGTGGATGGTCTGGCGGGGGTGTGGCCGCCGCGGGGTGCGGTGGCGGTGGATGTCGATGGTGTCCGTGACCGTTTGGCTGGGGCTGGTTGTGTTTTGGGGCCGGTGTTTTCGGGGCTGCGTGCGGTGTGGCGTGATGGGGGGGATTTGCTGGCTGAGGTGTGTCTGCCGGAGGAGGCGTGGGGTGATGCGGCTGGTTTTGGGCTGCATCCGGCGTTGCTGGATGGTGTGGTCCAGCCGTTGTCGGTGTTGCTTCCGGGTGGGACGGGGTTTGGGGAGGGGGCGGGGTTCGGGGAGGGTGTTCGGGTGCCGGCTGTGTGGGGTGGTGTGTCGCTTCACCGGGCGGGTGTGACCGGTGTGCGGGTGCGTGTGTCGGCTGTCGGGCGGGGCGGCGGGCGTGAGGCGGTGTCGGTCGTGGTCGGGGATGAGGCGGGTGTGCCGGTGGCGTCGGTCGATCGTCTTGAGTTGCGGCCTGTGGATATGGGTCAGTTGCGTGCTGTCTCGGTTTCGGCGGGGCGGCGGGGTTCGCTGTATGCGGTGCAGTGGGCTGAGGTGGGTCCTGTGCCGGTGTGTGGGCAGGCGTGGGCGTGGCACGAGGACGTGGGTGAGAGCGGTGGTGGGCCTGTGCCGGGGGTGGTGGTGTTGCGGTGCCCGGATGCCGGTGCCGGTGGCGGTGGCGGTGGCGGTGGTGGCGGTGGTGTGGGTGAGGTTGTTGGTGGGGTGTTGGGTGTGGTGCAGGGGTGGCTGGGGCTGGAGCGGTTTGCGGGTTCGCGGCTGGTGGTGGTGACCCGGGGTGCGGTGGTGGCCGGCCCGGAGGACGGCCCGGTGGATGTGGTGGGTGCGTCGGTGTGGGGGCTGGTGCGTTCGGCGCAGGCTGAGCATCCGGACCGGTTTGTCCTCCTCGACCTCGACACCGACACCGGCACCGACCTCGACACCGGTGCTGGTGCTGGTTGGGGCGTGGATGGTGGGCGTGTGGCGGCGGTGGTGGCGTGTGGTGAGCCGCAGTTGGCGGTGCGTGGGGAGCGGTTGCTGGCCGCACGCCTGAAACGACTTGAGTCATCCGGTGATGTTCCAGCCCAGCGGTCCGGTGACACACGAGCCCGGCGGTCCGACGTGCCTGCCCAGCGCTCCGGTGGCGTGCCTGCTCGGCGGTCGGTTGATGTATCGGGTCGGGAGGTGTTGCCGTGGTTGTCGGGTGGGTCGGTGTTGGTGACGGGTGGGACGGGTGTGCTGGGTGCGGCGGTGGCGCGGCATCTGGCTGGTGTGTGTGGGGTGCGGGATCTGCTGTTGGTGAGCCGGCGTGGTCCGGATGCTCCGGGTGCGGAGGGTCTGCGGGCGGAGCTGGCCGCGTTGGGGGCGGAGGTGCGGATTGTTGCGTGTGATGTGGGGGAGCGGCGGGAGGTGGTCCGGCTGCTGGAGGGTGTTCCTGCCGGGTGTCCGCTGACGGGTGTCGTGCATGCGGCTGGTGTGCTGGACGATGCGACGATCGCCTCTCTCACGCCCGAGCGGCTGGGCACGGTGTTCGCGGCCAAGGTGGATGCCGCTCTTTTGCTGGATGAGCTGACGCGGGGTATGGAGCTGTCGGCGTTCGTGCTGTTCTCCTCGGCCGCGGGGATCCTGGGGTCGGCCGGGCAGGGCAACTACGCCGCGGCCAATGCCGCTCTGGACGCGCTGGCGTACCGGCGGCGGGCGGCGGGTCTGCCGGGGGTGTCGCTGGCGTGGGGGCTGTGGGAAGAGGCCAGCGGGATGACCGGGCACCTGGCCGGCACCGACCACCGGCGCATCATCCGTTCCGGTCTGCATCCCATGTCGACCCCGGACGCACTGGCCCTCTTCGATGCGGCCCTGGCTCTGGACCGGCCGGTCCTGCTGCCCGCCGACCTGCGTCCCGCCCCGCCCCTGCCGCCCCTGCTGCAGGACCTCCTGCCCGCCACCCGCCGCCGCACCACCCGCACCACCACTACCGGTGGTGCGGACAACGGCGCCCAGCTGCACGCCCGGCTGGCCGGCCAGACACACGAACAACAGCACACCACCCTCCTCGCCCTGGTCCGCTCCCACATCGCCACCGTCCTGGGCCACACCACCCCCGACACCATCCCCCCCGACCGCGCGTTCCGCGACCTCGGCTTCGACTCCCTCACCGCCGTCGAACTACGCAACCGGCTCTCCCGCACCACCGGACTCCGCCTCCCCACCACCCTCGCCTTCGACCACCCCAACCCCACCACCCTCACCCACCACCTCCACACACAACTCCAGCCACAACCGGACAACGCTGTCGCCCCCGTGTTGGCGGAGCTCGACAAACTCGAATCCGCCCTCTCCGCCCTCGACAAAACCGACAGCGCCAGCGAAAGAGTCACCCTGCGGCTGAAGTCACTCATGTTGAGGTGGAACGCACCCCAGCATCCGACAGCCGAAAGCGCTGATGACGACGAGAAGTTCACATCGGCAACAGAGGCTGAGATTTTCAAATTCATTGACAACGACCTCGGCCTGTCCTGAACCGGACGCCTGCCACTCCGCCCGTATCCGCTGGGCCCTGCTAGGACGTGAATGCAATTGGCGAATGAAGCGAAGCTCCTGGAATACCTCAAGCGCGTCACTGCGGACCTGGACCGCACTCGCCGTCGCCTGTACGAGGTGGTCGAGCGTGAGCAGGAGCCGATCGCGATTGTGGGGATGGCGTGTCGTTACCCAGGCGGGGCGACGTCACCCACGCGACTGTGGCATCTCGTCAAGTCCCAGACGGACGCTATCGGGGAGTTCCCGACCGACCGTGGATGGAACCTGGAGCAGCTCTACGACCCGGACCCCGACCGCTCAGGAACCAGTTACACGCGCAGCGGAGGGTTTCTCTATGACGCGGGCGACTTCGACGCCGCGTTCTTCGAGTTGTCACCGCGTGAGGCGCTGGCAATGGACCCGCAGCAGCGCCTGCTGCTCGAAACCACTTGGGAAACGTTCGAACAGGGCGGAATCGACCCGAGGTCCATGCGCGGAAGCCGGACCGGGGTTTTCGTGGGGATCAATCCGGAGGACTACACCACCGGATACACACATCAGCCCTCAAACGCAGTCGAGGGCTACCTGCTCACTGGCAGCGCGGCAAGCATTGCGTCAGGCCGTATCTCCTACAACTTCGGGCTCGAAGGCCCTGCGATCACTATCGACACCGCGTGTTCCTCCTCGCTCGTCGCCCTGCATCTGGCCTGCCAAGCGCTCCGGTCCGGTGAATGCACCATGGCGCTCGCAGGCGGCGCCTCCGTCATGGCCACTCCCTTCGTCTTCACCGAGTTCTCTCGCCAGCGGGGCCTGGCCGCAGACGGCCGGTGCAAGGCGTTTTCGGCGGCGGCGGACGGGACCGGCTGGTCCGAGGGTGTGGGGATGCTGCTGGTGGAGCGGCTCTCCGACGCCCGCCGCAACGGTCACCGTGTCCTGGCCGTCGTCCGCGGCAGCGCCGTCAACCAGGACGGCGCAAGCAACGGCCTGACCGCACCCAACGGTCGTTCACAAGTCAAGGTCATCCGCCAGGCTTTGGCCAACGCACACCTCTCCCCTGCCGATGTCGATGCGGTGGAGGCCCACGGCACGGGGACCACCCTGGGCGACCCGATCGAGGCTCAAGCCCTCGTCGAAGCCTACGGTCAGGACCGCCCCAACGGCCGCCCCCTCTGGCTCGGAACCCTCAAGTCCAACATCGGGCACTCCATGGCCGCTGCGGGTGTGGGCGGGGTCATCAAGATGGTGATGGCGCTGCGGAATGGTCTGCTGCCGCGGACGTTGCATGTGGATGAGCCGTCGCCGCATGTGGACTGGTCCGCGGGTGCGGTGCAGCTGCTGACGGAGACGGTGCCCTGGCCCGGCGGGGAGGGGCGGCTACGGCGGGCAGGAGTGTCATCATTCGGCGTCAGCGGCACCAACGCCCACGTCATCCTCGAGGAAGCACCCGCCCACAACATCCCGTCAGACACACCCGCCGACGACGTCCCGGGAGAATCAGCCGCCGACGAGGATGCCGGTAGTGGCGATGAGGCTGCTGCCGGCAGTCCAGGGGTGTGGCCGTGGCTGGTGTCGGCCAAGTCGCAGCCGGCCCTGCGCGCCCAGGCCCAGGCCCTGCACGCCCACCTCACCGACCACCCCGGCCTCGACCTCGCCGACGTCGGGTACACCCTCGCCCACGCCCGCGCCGTGTTCGACCACCGCGCCACCCTCATCGCCGCCGACCGCGACACCTTCCTGCAAGCACTCCAGGCACTCGCCGCAGGCGAACCCCACCCCGCCGTCATCCACAGCAGCGCCCCAGGCGGGACCGGGACCGGGGAGGCCGCAGGAAAGACCGCATTCATCTGCTCCGGACAGGGCACCCAACGCCCCGGCATGGCCCACGGCCTCTACCACACCCACCCCGTCTTCGCCGCCGCACTCAACGACATCTGCACCCACCTCGACCCCCACCTCGACCACCCCCTCCTCCCCCTCCTCACCCAGGACCCCAACACCCAGGACACCACCACCCTCGAAGAAGCGGCCGCACTGCTCCAGCAGACCCGCTACGCCCAGCCCGCCCTCTTCGCCTTCCAGGTCGCCCTCCACCGCCTCCTCACCGACGGCTACCACATCACCCCCCACTACTACGCCGGACACTCCCTCGGCGAAATCACCGCCGCCCACCTCGCCGGCATCCTCACCCTCACCGACGCCACCACCCTCATCACCCAACGCGCCACCCTCATGCAAACCATGCCCCCCGGCACCATGACCACCCTCCACACCACCCCCCACCACATCACCCACCACCTCACCGCCCACGAAAACGACCTCGCCATCGCCGCCATCAACACCCCCACCTCCCTCGTCATCAGCGGCACCCCCCACACCGTCCAACACATCACCACCCTCTGCCAACAACAAGGCATCAAAACCAAAACCCTCCCCACCAACCACGCCTTCCACTCCCCCCACACCAACCCCATCCTCAACCAACTCCACCAGCACACCCAAACCCTCACCTACCACCCACCCCACACCCCCCTCATCACCGCCAACACCCCACCCGACCAACTCCTCACCCCCCACTACTGGACCCAACAAGCCCGCAACACCGTCGACTACGCCACCACCACCCAAACCCTCCACCAACACGGCGTCACCACCTACATCGAACTCGGACCCGACAACACCCTCACCACCCTCACCCACGACAACCTCCCCAACACCCCCACCACCACCCTCACCCTCACCCACCCCCACCACCACCCCCAAACCCACCTCCTCACCAACCTCGCCAAAACCACCACCACCTGGCACCCCCACCACTACACCCACCACCACAACCAACCCCACACCCACACCCACCTCGACCTCCCCACCTACCCCTTCCAACACCACCACTACTGGCTCCAACCACCCGGCAAGCCGAGCGACCCGTCACCGAGCGAAGGCCGTGAGCAAGCCACGACCCCATCAACCCCGCTGCGTGATGTCCTCGTGGGCAAGTCTCCGCAGGAGCGAGACGAAGAGCTGTTGCGCCTGGTGCGCACCCATGCGGCCGCTGTGCTGGGCCATGCCACTCCCGAAGTGATCGTTCCGAACAAGGCCTTCAAAGAGCTGGGTTTTGATTCTCTCGCCGCAATTCAGCTTCGTAATCGACTGCTTGCTGACGTTGACCTGCCGCTTCCGGCCACGCTGATCTTCGATTACCCCACTCCGATGGCGCTTTGCCAGTTCCTCCGGGCGGCGATCGTCGGAGCGGACACAGGCACGACCACTCGTCTGCCGCTAACTGCGGTCCCCGCCGACGAGCCGATCGCCATCGTCGGCATGGCCTGTCGGTACCCCGGTGATGTACGGACGGTCGATGATCTCTGGCAGGTGGTCAGTGGTGGCCATGACGCGATCGGCGGATTCCCGACGAACCGTGGGTGGGACCTCGACACGCTGTACAACCCGGACCCGGACCACCACGGAACCAGCTACACCCGGAGCGGCGGATTCCTTTACGACGCAGGCAATTTCGATCCCGACTTCTTCGGTATCAGTCCGCGTGAGGCACTGGCGATGGACCCGCAGCAGCGGCTGCTGCTGGAAACAGCGTGGGAGAGCATCGAACACGCCTGCATCAACCCCGACAGCCTCCGTGGCACACCAACCGGCGTCTTCGCCGGGCTGACCTACCACGACTACGCCGCGCGCTTTCCCACAGCTCCGGCAGGGTTCGAGGGGTATCTCGGGCACGGAAGCGCAGGCAGTATCGCCTCGGGTCGTGTCGCCTACGCTCTCGGCCTGGAAGGTCCGGCCCTCACAGTCGACACTGCCTGCTCTTCGTCCCTGGTCGCTCTGCACCTGGCCTGTCAGGCGCTGCGGTCCGGCGAGTGTTCCATGGCCCTCGCGGGTGGCGTCACGGTGATGTCAACCCCGGCCGGGTTCGTGGAGTTTTCGCGGCAGCGGGGCCTGGCCGTGGACGGGCGGTGCAAGGCGTTCTCGGCAGCGGCTGACGGCACCGGCTGGGGTGAGGGTGTCGGAATGCTGCTGGTGGAGCGGCTGTCGGACGCGCGGCGGCTCGGTCACCGAATCCTCGCGGTGGTGCGTGGCAGTGCGGTCAATCAGGACGGTGCGAGCAACGGGCTGACGGCGCCCAACGGGCCGTCCCAGGAGCGTGTCATCCGCCTGGCCCTGGCCAACGCGGACCTGACCCCCGCCGACGTCGATGCGGTGGAGGCCCACGGCACCGGCACCACTTTGGGCGACCCGATCGAGGCCCAGGCCCTCCTCGCCACCTACGGACAGGACCGCCCCGGCAACGAACCGCTGTGGCTGGGCTCGATGAAGTCGAACATCGGCCACGCGCAGGCTGCCGCAGGTGTGGGCGGGGTCATCAAGATGGTGATGGCGCTGCGGAATGGTCTGCTGCCGCGGACGTTGCATGTGGATGAGCCGTCGCCGCATGTGGACTGGTCCGCGGGGGCGGTGCAGCTGCTGACGGAGACGGTGCCCTGGCCCGGCGGGGAGGGGCGGCTGCGGCGGGCAGGAGTGTCATCGTTCGGCGTCAGCGGCACCAACGCCCACGTCATCCTCGAAGAAGCACCCGCCCACAACATCCCGTCAGACACACCCGCCGACGACGCCCCGGGAGAAGCAGCCGCCGACGATGTTCCGGGGGAAGCGGCCGGCGACGACGCCGGTACCGGCGGGGAAGCGACTGGTCCTGCTGCCGGCAGTCCAGGGGTGTGGCCGTGGCTGGTGTCGGCCAAGTCGCAGCCGGCCCTGCGCGCCCAGGCCCAGGCCCTGCACGCCCACCTCACCGACCACCCCGGCCTCGACCTCGCCGACGTCGGGTACACCCTCGCCCACGCCCGCGCCGTGTTCGACCACCGCGCCACCCTCATCGCCGCCGACCGCGACACCTTCCTGCAAGCACTCCAGGCACTCGCCGCAGGCGAACCCCACCCCGCCGTCATCCACAGCAGCGCCCCAGGCGGGACCGGGACCGGGGAGGCCGCAGGAAAGACCGCATTCATCTGCTCCGGACAGGGCACCCAACGCCCCGGCATGGCCCACGGCCTCTACCACACCCACCCCGTCTTCGCCGCCGCACTCAACGACATCTGCACCCACCTCGACCCCCACCTCGACCACCCCCTCCTCCCCCTCCTCACCCAGGACCCCAACACCCAGGACACCACCACCCTCGAAGAAGCGGCCGCACTGCTCCAGCAGACCCCGTACGCCCAGCCCGCCCTCTTCGCCTTCCAGGTCGCCCTCCACCGCCTCCTCACCGACGGCTACCACATCACCCCCCACTACTACGCCGGACACTCCCTCGGCGAAATCACCGCCGCCCACCTCGCCGGCATCCTCACCCTCACCGACGCCACCACCCTCATCACCCAACGCGCCACCCTCATGCAAACCATGCCCCCCGGCACCATGACCACCCTCCACACCACCCCCCACCACATCACCCACCACCTCACCGCCCACGAAAACGACCTCGCCATCGCCGCCATCAACACCCCCACCTCCCTCGTCATCAGCGGCACCCCCCACACCGTCCAACACATCACCACCCTCTGCCAACAACAAGGCATCAAAACCAAAACCCTCCCCACCAAAAACGCCTTCCACTCCCCCCACACCAACCCCATCCTCAACCAACTCCACCAGCACACCCAAACCCTCACCTACCACCCACCCCACACCCCCCTCATCACCGCCAACACCCCACCCGACCAACTCCTCACCCCCCACTACTGGACCCAACAAGCCCGCAACACCGTCGACTACGCCACCACCACCCAAACCCTCCACCAACACGGCGTCACCACCTACATCGAACTCGGACCCGACAACACCCTCACCACCCTCACCCACCACAACCTCCCCAACACCCCCACCACCACCCTCACCCTCACCCACCCCCACCACCACCCCCAAACCCACCTCCTCACCAACCTCGCCAAAACCACCACCACCTGGCACCCCCACCACTACACCCACCACCACAACCAACCCCACACCCACACCCACCTCGACCTCCCCACCTACCCCTTCCAACACCAGCACTACTGGCTCGAAAGCACACAGCCGGGTGCCGGATCCGGTTCGGGTTCCGGTTCCGGGCGGGCAGGGACTGCGGGCGGGACGGCAGAGGTGGAGTCGCGGTTCTGGGACGCGGTGGCCCGCCAGGACCTGGAAACGGTCGCGACCACGCTCGCCGTGCCCCCCTCCGCCGGCCTGGACACGGTGGTGCCCGCACTCTCCGCCTGGCACCGCCACCAACACGACCAAGCCCGCATCAACACCTGGACCTACCAGGAAACCTGGAAACCCCTCACCCTCCCCACCACCCACCAACCCCACCAAACCTGGCTCATCGCCATCCCCGAAACCCAGACCCACCACCCCCACATCACCAACATCCTCACCAACCTCCACCACCACGGCATCACCCCCATCCCCCTCACCCTCAACCACACCCACACCAACCCCCAACACCTCCACCACACCCGACAACAAGCCCAAAACCACACCACCGGACCCATCACCGGCCTGCTCTCCCTCCTCGCCCTCGACGAAACACCCCACCCCCACCACCCCCACACACCCACCGGCACCCTCCTCAACCTCACCCTCACCCAAACCCACACCCAAACCCACCCACCAACCCCCCTCTGGTACGCCACCACCAACGCCACCACCACCCACCCCAACGACCCCCTCACACACCCCACCCAAGCCCAAACCTGGGGACTCGCCCGCACCACCCTCCTCGAACACCCCACCCACACCGCCGGAATCATCGACCTCCCCACCACCCCCACCCCCCACACCCTCCACCACCTCACCCAAACCCTCACCCAACCCCACCACCAAACCCAACTCGCCATCCGCACCACCGGCACCCACACCCGCCGCCTCACCCCCACCACCCTCACCCCCACACACCAACCACCCACCCCCACCCCCCACGGAACCACCCTCATCACCGGCGGAACCGGCGCCCTCGCCACCCACCTCACCCACCACCTCACCACCCACCAACCCACCCAACACCTCCTCCTCACCAGCCGAACCGGCCCCCACACCCCCCACGCACAACACCTCACCACCCAACTCCAACAAAAAGGCATCCACCTCACCATCACCACCTGCGACACCAGCAACCCAGACCAACTCCAACAACTCCTCAACACCATCCCCCCACAACACCCCCTCACCACCGTCATCCACACCGCAGGCATCCTCGACGACGCCACCCTCACCAACCTCACCCCCACCCAACTCAACAACGTCCTCCGCGCCAAAGCCCACAGCGCCCACCTCCTCCACCAACTCACCCAACACACCCCCCTCAACGCCTTCGTCCTCTACTCCTCCGCCGCCGCCACCTTCGGCGCACCCGGCCAAGCCAACTACGCCGCAGCCAACGCCTACCTCGACGCCCTCGCCCACCACCGCCACACCCACCACCTCCCCGCCACCAGCATCGCCTGGGGCACCTGGCAAGGAAACGGACTGGCGACTGGTCAAGTCAGCGAACATCTCCGCCGCCGCGGGATGTTCGCCATGCCGCCCGAGTTGGCGGTCACAGCTGTTGACGGCGCGATCGCGAGCGGGCGCCCGAGTCTCCTCGTCGCCGATATCGACTGGAAGAAATTGGGACCGGTTCTCTCCAGCAAGTCGTCGGTCTTGCTCGAGGACCTTCCCCAGGCACAGGGAACTGAGGAGGCGCGCAGTACCGTTGAGCAGACGGAGAGCACAAACCTCCGGCAACTCCTCATGGGTCGGTCACGTTCCGAGCAGGAAGAAGAGCTGCTCAGCCTCGTCCGCATCCACTCCGCGGCAGTGCTCGGGCGCGACGACTCCGAGGCCATCCCGCCCGGTCGGCTGTTCAGGGATCTAGGGTTCGACTCGCTTGCGGCGGTGGAGCTTCGCAACCACCTCGCAGCACAGACGGAGCTGGCTCTGCCGACGACTCTCGTCTTCGATTACCCCAGCCCCACCAAGCTCGCCCAATTTCTGCTCTCCGAGATCGCGGAGTTCCAGCCCGACAACTCAACTCCGCTTCCGCGACCCCGGGCAGAGCTCGATGAGCCGATCGCCATCGTTGGCATGGCCTGTCGCTTCCCCGGCGGAGTGACCTCGGCGGACGACTTCTGGGATCTGATCTCCTCCGAGCAGGACGCGATCGGCGGATTCCCCACCGACCGCGGCTGGGACCTGGACACGCTCTACGACCCCGACCCCGACCACCCCGGCACCTGCTACACCCGAAACGGCGGATTCCTCTACGACGCAGGCCACTTCGACGCCGAATTCTTCGGCATCAGCCCCCGCGAAGCCCTCGCCATGGACCCCCAGCAACGACTCCTCCTCGAAACCGCCTGGGAAACCATCGAACACGCCGGCATCAACCCCCACACCCTCCACGGCACCCCCACCGGAGTCTTCACCGGCACCAACGGACAGGACCACGCGGCACACATCCGTCAGGCCCCGAGCGGTACCGAGGGATTCGTCCTGACCGGGGCAGCCACCAGCATCGCCTCCGGCCGAATCTCCTACATCCTCGGGTTGGAAGGGCCTGCGGTCACCCTCGACACAGCGTGTTCCTCCTCGCTCGTCGCCCTGCACCTCGCCTGCCAGTCCCTCAGGTCCGGTGAATGCACCATGGCCTTGGCCGGCGGGGCCACGGTCATGACCACCCCGATCACCTTCACCGAATTCGCCCGCCAACGCGGACTCGCCCCCGACGGGCGTTGCAAGGCGTTCTCGGCGGCGGCTGACGGTACCGGCTGGGGTGAGGGTGTGGGGATGCTGCTGGTGGAGCGGCTCTCCGACGCCCGCCGCAACGGTCACCGTGTCCTGGCCGTGGTGCGTGGCAGTGCGGTCAACCAGGACGGTGCGAGCAACGGTCTGACCGCGCCCAACGGGCCCTCCCAGCAGCGCGTCATCCGCCAGGCCCTCGCCAACGCGGACCTGACCCCCGCCGACGTCGATGCGGTGGAGGCCCACGGCACCGGCACCACTTTGGGCGACCCGATCGAGGCCCAGGCCATCCTCGCGACCTACGGACAGGACCGTCCCGGCAACGGGCCGTTGTGGCTGGGCTCCGTCAAGTCCAACGTCGGACACACACAGGCCGCGGCGGGCGTGGCCGGAGTGATCAAGATGGTGATGGCCCTCCGCCACCGGACACTCCCACCGACTCTCCACGCGGATGAGCCGTCGCCGCATGTGGACTGGTCCGCGGGTGCGGTGCAGCTGCTGACGGAGACGGTGCCCTGGCCCGGCGGGGAGGGGCGGCCGCGGCGGGCAGGAGTGTCATCATTCGGCGTCAGCGGCACCAACGCCCACGTCATCCTCGAAGAAGCACCCGCCGACGACGTTCCGGGGGGACCACCCGCCGACGAGGATGCCGGTAGTGGCGAGGAGGCTGCTGCCGGCAGTCCTGGGGTGTGGCCGTGGCTGGTGTCGGCCAAGTCGCAGCCGGCCCTGCGCGCCCAGGCCCAGGCCCTGCACGCCCACCTCACCGACCACCCCGGCCTCGACCTCGCCGACGTCGGATACACCCTCGCCCACGCCCGCGCCGTGTTCGACCACCGCGCCACCCTCATCGCCGCCGACCGCGACACCTTCCTGCAAGCACTCCAGGCACTCGCCGCAGGCGAACCCCACCCCGCCGTCATCCACAGCAGCGCCCCAGGCGGGACCGGGACCGGGGAGGCCGCAGGAAAGACCGCATTCATCTGCTCCGGACAGGGCACCCAACGCCCCGGCATGGCCCACGGCCTCTACCACACCCACCCCGTCTTCGCCGCCGCACTCAACGACATCTGCACCCACCTCGACCCCCACCTCGACCACCCCCTCCTCCCCCTCCTCACCCAAAACGACAACGACAACGACAACGAGGACGCGGCCGCACTGCTCCAGCAGACCCCGTACGCCCAGCCCGCCCTCTTCGCCTTCCAGGTCGCCCTCCACCGCCTCCTCACCGACGGCTACCACATCACCCCCCACTACTACGCCGGACACTCCCTCGGCGAAATCACCGCCGCCCACCTCGCCGGCATCCTCACCCTCACCGACGCCACCACCCTCATCACCCAACGCGCCACCCTCATGCAAACCATGCCCCCCGGCACCATGACCACCCTCCACACCACCCCACACCACATCACCCACCACCTCACCGCCCACGAAAACGACCTCGCCATCGCCGCCATCAACACCCCCACCTCCCTCGTCATCAGCGGCACCCCCCACACCGTCCAACACATCACCACCCTCTGCCAACAACAAGGCATCAAAACCAAAACCCTCCCCACCAACCACGCCTTCCACTCCCCCCACACCAACCCCATCCTCAACCAACTCCACCAGCACACCCAAACCCTCACCTACCACCCACCCCACACCCCCCTCATCACCGCCAACACCCCACCCGACCAACTCCTCACCCCCCACTACTGGACCCAACAAGCCCGCAACACCGTCGACTACGCCACCACCACCCAAACCCTCCACCAACACGGCGTCACCACCTACATCGAACTCGGACCCGACAACACCCTCACCACCCTCACCCACCACAACCTCCCCAACACCCCCACCACCACCCTCACCCTCACCCACCCCCACCACCACCCCCAAACCCACCTCCTCACCAACCTCGCCAAAACCACCACCACCTGGCACCCCCACCACTACACCCACCACCACAACCAACCCCACACCCACACCCACCTCGACCTCCCCACCTACCCCTTCCAACACCACCACTACTGGCTCGAACTACCCAGCGCCCAAACCAGCCCCGGTCAAAGGCGTTCTCGCCGCTCGGCTCCAGACACCGCCGAGTCGGAGTTCTGGGACGCGGTGAACGAGGAAGACCTCCAGAGCCTCGCCGAAACCCTCGACATCGACGCCTCTGCTCTGGACACGGTGGTGCCCGCACTCTCCGCCTGGCACCGCCACCAACACGACCAAGCCCGCATCAACACCTGGACCTACCAGGAAACCTGGAAACCCCTCACCCTCCCCACCACCCACCAACCCCACCAAACCTGGCTCATCGCCATCCCCGAAACCCAGACCCACCACCCCCACATCACCAACATCCTCACCAACCTCCACCACCACGGCATCACCCCCATCCCCCTCACTGTCAACCACACCCACACCAACCCCCAACACCTCCACCACACCCTCCACCACACCCGACAACAAGCCCAAAACCACACCACCGGACCCATCACCGGCCTGCTCTCCCTCCTCGCCCTCGACGAAACACCCCACCCCCACCACCCCCACACACCCACCGGCACCCTCCTCAACCTCACCCTCCCCCAAACCCACACCCAAACCCACCCACCAACCCCCCTCTGGTACGCCACCACCAACGCCACCACCACCCACCCCAACGACCCCCTCACACACCCCACCCAAGCCCAAACCTGGGGACTCGCCCGCACCACCCTCCTCGAACACCCCACCCACACCGCCGGAATCATCGACCTCCCCACCACCCCCACCCCCCACACCCTCCACCACCTCACCCAAACCCTCACCCAACCCCACCACCAAACCCAACTCGCCATCCGCACCACCGGCACCCACACCCGCCGCCTCACCCCCACCACCCTCACCCCCACACACCAACCACCCACCCCCACCCCCCACGGAACCACCCTCATCACCGGCGGAACCGGCGCCCTCGCCACCCACCTCACCCACCACCTCACCACCCACCAACCCACCCAACACCTCCTCCTCACCAGCCGAACCGGCCCCCACACCCCCCACGCACAACACCTCACCACCCAACTCCAACAAAAAGGCATCCACCTCACCATCACCACCTGCGACACCAGCAACCCAGACCAACTCCAACAACTCCTCAACACCATCCCCCCACAACACCCCCTCACCACCGTCATCCACACCGCAGGCGTCAATCTCTTCGCCCCCGTGTCGGAAACCGATGCCGAATCCTTCTCTTCCGTTACGGCAGCGAAGGCAACGGGCGCGGCGATTCTGCATGAGTTGCTGCTGGACCATGAAACGCTTGAACACTTCATTCTCTTCTCGTCGGGCGCCGGCGCTTGGGGCAGCGGGAATCAGTGCGCATACTCGGCGGCCAACGCATACCTGGACGCGCTCGCGACGCATCGTCAGACACATGGACTTCCCGGGGCATCGATCGCCTGGGGCCCCTGGGCCGGAAAGGGCATGTCGGCCGGTGATGCGGCTCATGGTTACCTGGAAAAGCGCGGCATTCTGCCGATGGAGCCACGCATGGCGCTCGCGGCATTCCATCGTGCGCGGGCGCAGCGGCCGAATTCCAACCTGATCATCGCGGACATCGACTGGGAGCGCTTCGTCCCCGCCTTCACCGCTCGACGCCACAGCCCGCTCATCGAGGACATTCCGGAGGTTCGGCAAGCGGCTCAGGAGCTGGAAGCAGCTGCGTCGACGGCAAAGACGACCACAGCTCAGCCGATTGCGACGTCTCTCCGTGAGCGATTGGCCCGACTGACGTCCTCAAAGCAGAACCAGGTGCTGCTCGGCCTGATTCGGACAGGCATCTGCACCGTTCTCGGCCTTCGTAATCCGGAAGGCATCGAGGACCAACGAGCCTTCCGCGACCTCGGCTTCGACTCGCTGACGTCGGCTCAGTTCAGCAAGGAACTCGCCAAGGAAACCGGACTGCCACTCCCCCCGTCCCTGGTCTTCGACTATCCCACCCCGCAGGAATGTGCTGCCCATCTGCGCACACAACTCGTCGACCTAGACGACGAAGAGGACGCGGCACTGTCGAATGCTCTCCCGCAAGTGGCCCATCGGCGTACCGTCGAGGACGAACCGATCGCCATCATCGGTATGGCATGTCGCTTCCCCGGCGGCGTACGTTCTGCCGACGACCTGTGGGAATTGCTCGCTTCGGGTAAGGACGCTATCGGCGTCTTCCCGACCGACCGCGGCTGGGACCTGGACACGCTCTACGACCCCGACCCCGACCACCCCGGCACCTGCTACACCCGAAACGGCGGATTCCTCTACGGCGCAGGCCACTTCGACGCCGAATTCTTCGGCATCAGCCCCCGCGAAGCCCTCGCCATGGACCCCCAGCAACGACTCCTCCTCGAAACCGCCTGGGAAACCATCGAACACGCCGGCATCAACCCCCACACCCTCCACGGCACCCCCACCGGAGTCTTCGCCGGAATCAACGCTCAAGACCACGCCGCGCATATCCGCCAAAGCCGTGATGTGGAGACCATCGAGGGCTACGCCCTGACCGGCAGTTCGGGAAGTGTGGCGTCCGGCCGGGTGGCCTACACGCTCGGGCTCGAAGGCCCCGCGGTGTCGGTGGATACGGCGTGTTCGTCGTCGTTGGTGGCGTTGCATTGGGCGGCGCAGGCGTTGCGTGCGGGTGAGTGTTCGATGGCGCTTGCCGGGGGTGTGACGGTGATGTCGTCTCCGGGTACGTTTGTGGAGTTCTCACGTCAGCGGGGTCTGGCCGCGGACGGGCGGTGCAAGGCCTATTCGGCGGCTGCTGACGGTACCGGCTGGGCCGAGGGTGTGGGGATGCTGCTGGTGGAGCGGCTCTCCGACGCCCGTCGCAACGGTCACCGTGTCCTGGCCGTGGTGCGTGGCAGTGCGGTCAACCAGGACGGTGCGAGCAACGGTCTGACCGCGCCCAACGGGCCCTCCCAGCAGCGTGTCATCCGTCAGGCCCTGGCCAATGCGGGACTGACCCCGGCCGATGTCGACGCAGTGGAGGGCCACGGCACCGGGACCACTCTGGGGGACCCGATCGAGGCCCAGGCACTCCTGGCCGCCTACGGACAACACCGCCCCCACCACCGCCCCTTGTGGCTGGGATCCCTCAAATCCAACATCGGGCACGCACAGGCCGCCGCGGGCGTGGGCGGAGTCATCAAGATGGTGATGGCCCTGCGCAACGGGCTGCTGCCACAGACCCTCCACGTGGACGAGCCCACCCCCCAGGTCGACTGGTCCACAGGCGCAGTACAACTCCTGACACAACCGGTGCCCTGGCCCGCCGACCCGGCCGGCCGGCCACGCCACGCCGGCGTGTCATCATTCGGCGTCAGCGGCACCAACGCCCACATCATCCTCGAAGAAGCACCCACTCCCCAGGACAGCGATACCGACGACGAACCGCCTGCCAACGCACCAGCCCTGCCCCATCCCCTCCCTCTTCCCGTGCCGGTGTCGGCGAGGTCTGAGGCCGGGTTGCGGGCGCAGGCACAGGCGTTGCGCCAGTACGTGGCAGCCCGCCCGGACATGTCACCTGCCGACATTGGTGCGGGTCTGGCCCGCGGCCGGGCCGTACTGGAACACCGCGCCGTCATCCTGGCCGCGGACCGCGAGGAACTGGCGCAGGCACTGACAGCCCTGGCAGCCGGCGAACCCCACCCCCACATCACCACAGGCCACACCCGGGGCGGTGACCGCGGCGGCGTCGTCTTCGTCTTCCCCGGACAGGGCGGCCAGTGGGCCGGGATGGGCCTGACCCTGCTCACCTCCTCACCCGTGTTCGCCGAACACATCGACGCATGCGAGAAAGCCCTCACCCCCTGGGTGCCCTGGTCCCTGACCGACATCCTGCACCGCGACCCCGACGACCCCGCATGGCAACAAGCCGACGTGGTCCAGCCCGTGCTCTTCAGCATCATGGTCTCCCTCGCCGCCCTGTGGCGCTCCTACGGCATCGAACCCGACGCGGTCCTCGGCCACTCCCAGGGAGAAATCGCCGCCGCCCACATCTGCGGCGCACTCAGCCTGAAAGACGCCGCCAAAACCGTTGCACTGCGCAGCCGCGCACTGGCCGCCGTACGAGGCCGGGGCGCCATGGCCTCACTGCCCCTGCCCGCCCAGGACGTGCAGCAGCTCATTTCCGAACGGTGGGAAGGGCAGTTGTGGGTGGCAGCCCTCAACGGCCCCCACTCCACCACCGTCTCCGGCGACACCAAGGCGGTGGATGAGGTGCTGGCGCACTGCACCGACACCGGCCTACGGGCCAAACGCATCCCCGTCGACTACGCCTCCCACTGCCCCCACGTCCAACCCCTCCACGACGAACTCCTGCACCTGCTGGGAGACATCACCCCCCAGCCGTCCACCGTGCCGTTCTTCTCCACCGTGGAAGGCACCTGGCTGGACACCACAACCCTGGACGCCGCCTACTGGTACCGCAACCTCCACCAGCCCGTCCGCTTCAGCCACGCCATCCAGACCCTGACCGACGACGGACACCGCGCCTTCATCGAAATCAGCCCCCACCCCACCCTCGTCCCCGCCATCGAAGACACCACCGAAAACACCACCGAAAACATCACCGCGACCGGCAGCCTCCGCCGCGGCGACAACGACACCCACCGCTTCCTCACCGCCCTCGCCCACACCCACACCACCGGCATCGGCACACCCACCACCTGGCACCACCACTACACCCAAACCCACCCCCACCCCAACCCCCACACCCACCTCGACCTGCCCACCTACCCCTTCCAACACCAGCACTACTGGCTCCAACCACCCACCACAACAACCGACCTCACCACCACCGGCCTCACCCCCACCCACCACCCCCTCCTCACCGCCACACTCACCCTCGCCGACAACAACACACAACTACTCACCGGCCGCCTCTCCCTACGCACCCACCCCTGGCTCACCGACCACACCGTCGCCGGCATGGTCCTCCTGCCGGGCACCGCGCTCCTCGAACTCGCCCTCCAAGCCGGCGAACGGGTGGACTGCCCTCGGGTGGAGGAACTGACCCTGCACGCACCGTTGGTGATCCCGCACACCGAGGACGTGACGTTGCAGGTCACCGTTCGGGCAGCCGATGAGAGTGGCCATCGCGCCCTCGCGATCCACTCGTACTCCGGCACCGCGTCGTCGGCGGACCGGGAGTGGACCCGTCACGCCACGGGCCTCCTCACACACCACGCCGACACCGATCACCGTGCCGACACGCACACGGACGCGTGCCTTGGCGGGAGCTGGCCCCCGCCCGGCGCGCAGCCCATCGAACTGGGCGACGTCTACGGTCGTATGGCGGCGGACTCGGACATCGCCTACGGGCCGGTCTTCCAGGGGCTGCACGCCGCCTGGAGGTTCGGCGACGATGTCCTGGCCGAGGTGCGTCTGCCGGAAGAGGCTCTGCGCGATGCTCCGGCGGCGGCCTTCGGTGTTCACCCGGCCTTGCTCGACGCGGCCCTGCACGCCACGGCGCTCACCCCCCAGAACGGGGACGGCTCGACGGAGAACGTCGCCCAGGAGAGCATGCCTGACCGCGCAGCCCACCAGGCGCGACTGCCGTTCAGCTGGAGCGGCGTGTCCCTGCACACGGCGGGCAGTTCCGTGTTGCGCGTACGGCTGTCGCGCAGTCCGCAGCACGGTAATGCCGTGGCCCTCACCGCGGCCGACGAGGACGGTCGGCCGGTGGTGACGATCGAGTCGCTCGCGCTGCGGCCGGTGTCCACCGAGGAGCTGCGCGCGGCCGCGGATCGTACGCCCGAGCACGAGTCGCTCTTCCGACTGGACTGGGTTTCCGTACCAGTGCCCGCCAACGCCCCTTCGCCCACCGCGGACCGGCCCTGGGCGGTCATCGGCGCGGGCCTTCCCCACCTGCCCGGCCTGACGGAGCACGAGCACGTGACCGCGTATGACGAGCCGGCGGACCTGCTTCTGGCTCTGGACCGCGGTGCTCCGCCGCCCGGTGTGCTGGTCGTAGGTGGTGTCGCCCACACCGAAGCCCGGGAGTATTCCGCCGAAGCCCCCGGGGAGCGCGGGACCGAGGCCTGCGAGGCCCGGCCGGACGTCGTGCACGTGGGCGTCGTGCACACGGCTGCCGTGCACGCGGCTGCCGCGCAGATGTTGGCCAGGCTCCAGGCCTGGCTGGGCGACGAGCGCCTCGCAGACAGCCGGCTGCTCGTCCTGACGTGCGGCGCGGTCGCCCGCGCCTCCGGCGACGATGCGACGGACCTGCCCGGGGCCGCCGTGTGGGGGCTGGTGCGTTCGGCGCAGTCCGAGCACCCGGACCGCATCACGCTGCTGGACTTCGAGCGGGGCACAGAGGCGGAGCCCGGTCAGCTGGCGACGGCGCTGAACTGCGGGGAGCGGCAGCTTGCCGTCCGCCCCGGAGGGCTGTTCACGCCACGGCTGGTGCGCGCGCCACGTGTCGCCGACGCCGTACCCGCCGTACCCGCCGTGGCCGTACCGTCAGCGGGTCACGCAGCCGTACCGGCAGCGGGTCCCTTCCTTCCGGGCGGAACGGTGCTGATCACCGGCGGAACCGGTGTCCTGGGCCGGCTCGTGGCCCGGCATCTGGTGGAGGCGCACGGCGTACGGCATCTGTTGCTGGCGGGTCGGCGCGGACCGGACGCCGAGGGTGCGCCGGAGTTGCGGGCGGAGCTCGGTGGGCTCGGCGCGACGGTGGAGGTCGTCGCCTGCGACGCGGCGGACCGGCAGCAGCTGGCCGACCTGCTGACACGGATCCCCGACGATCGGCCGCTGACCGGTGTCGTGCACAGTGCGGGCATCCTGGACGACGGCGTGATCACGTCGCTGTCGCCGGAGCGGCTCGGGGCCGTCCTCCGGGCCAAGGCGGACGCTGCGCTGCTTCTCGACGAGCTGACGCGCGGGGCAGAGCTGTCGGCTTTCGTCATGTTCTCCTCCGCGTCGGCGGTGGTCGGCTCGCCCGGGCAGGGCAACTACGCCGCCGCCAACGCCGTCCTCGACTTCCTTGCTCATCGCCGCCGCGCCGAGGGGCTGCCCGCCGTCTCTCTCGCCTGGGGCCTGTGGGAAGAGGGCACAGGGATGACGGGCCACCTCGACGTCGACGACCATGCGCGGATCAGCCGCGCGGGAATGCGGCCGCTGCCGACTGCCGAGGCTCTGGCGCTGTTCGACGCGGCCTTGGCCGACGGCGAGCCGTTCCTGATGCCGGCTCGGCTCGACCTCACGGCCGTACGGTCTGGTGCCGCGTCCGCACCGGTGCCGCCGCTGCTGCAAGGTCTGCTTCAGCTGCCTCGGTCCCGCTCGGCCGCCGCGGCCCCCGGCCATGGGGCCCCGGCGGCGGACGAGGCGGCGGCCTGGCGTGAGCGTCTGGCCCGGCAGAGTGCCGGTGAGCGCAGGCAGGCGCTGCTGCGCCTGGTGCGGTCGCATGTCGCGGCGGTGCTCGGCCATAGCGGTGCCGACGGAATCGACGCATCGCGGGCGTTCCGCGAGCTGGGGTTCGACTCGCTCACGGCGGTCGAGCTGCGCAACCGTCTCACGGCCGCGACGGGCCTGCGGCTGCGGGCCACGCTGGCCTTCGATTTCCCGACCCCGGCAGCGCTGGCCGAGCACTTGGGCGAGCGTCTGCTTCCCGACCAGGAGGCCACGGGCGAGCAAGCCGGCGATCAGCTCTCCGGCGGCAGCGAGGAGGACGTACGCAGCCTCCTGACGTCCATTCCGATCGGCAGGCTGCGGGACGCGGGGCTCCTCGGGCCCCTGCTCACGCTCGCGGACACGGGCCGCGGCGCCTCGGGCGCCGCCGCAGGTCCGGAGGACGCGCCGCCCTCCGGCCAGGACACACCGGCTCCCGTCTCGATCGACGAGATGGACATCGACGACCTGATGGATCTGGCGCACGGGCATGGCACCGCACCCGCCCGTGAGCCCGCCGACGCAGAGGACTCGTCGTCATCACGAAACCGGACACACCACACACACGAAGGTGAGACAGCGTGAACCCATCCGAGCCGCTCGGCCTGCCCAACGAACGTGTAGTAGACACCCGACCGTCCGATGCCACGCTCTCACCCGAGGCCGGCCTGAACAGGTCAGGAGCGCTGCCCCGTGAACTGCTGTCGTTGCCGGTGGTGGTGTGGGCCGGGGTCGGCCTGCTGTTTCTGGCCCTGCAGGCGTACGTGTTCAGCCGCTGGGCGGCCGACGGTGGCTACCGGCTGATCGAGACGGCGGGCCAGGGTCAGGGCGGCAGCAAGGATACGGGGACTACCGATGTGGTCTATCCCGTGATTTCCGTCGTCTGCATCACCGCCGCGGCGGCGTGGCTCTTCCGGAGGTGCCGTGTCGAACGACGGCTGCTGTTCGACGCCCTTCTCTTCCTCGGGCTGCTGTTCGCGAGCTGGCAGAGCCCGCTCATGAACTGGTTCCATTCCGTTCTCGTCTCCAACGCGAGTGTGTGGGGCGCGGTGGGTTCCTGGGGTCCGTATGTGCCCGGCTGGCAGGGGGCGGGCCCGGGTGCGGAGGCGGAAATGCCGCTGGCGTCGGCCTCCGTCTGCATGTCGGCTCTGATCGTCACCGTGCTGTGCAGCAAGGCACTGGGGTGGATCAAGGCCCGCCGGCCGGCATGGCGGACCTGGCGGCTGGTCCTGGCCGTGTTCTTCATCGGCATCGTGCTCGGTCTGTCCGAGCCGCTGCCGTCCGCCTCCGGGATCAGCGTATGGGCCAGAGCGCTGCCCGAGGTGACCTTGTGGAGTGGCGAGTGGTACCAGTTCCCCGTGTATCAGGCGGTCGGTTCCGGCCTGGTCTGCTGCATGCTGGGCTCGCTGCGCTTCTTCCGCGACGAACGCGATGAGTCGTGGGTGGAACGGGGAGCCTGGCGGTTGCCGCAACGGGCAGCGAACTGGGCGCGTTTCCTCGCCGTGGTCGGTGGGGTGAATGCCGTGATGTTCCTCTACACCTGTTTCCATATCCTCCTGTCCCTCGTCGGTGGACAGCCGCCCGACCAACTGCCGGACTCCTTCCAAGCGCCGGCCGCTTACTGAGTTCAGGGCAGGTCGGAGGAGACGGAGAAGGGGAGGCGACCGGAGTTCCGGTCACCTCCCCTTTGTGCATGGGTGGACGGGGATCACGCTCCCATGGCGGCGGGCTCCTCCAGACGCACCACACTCCTCGGTTCAGCGATCATGCGGAGTCGGTTGGGGAAGACGTGAGTGGCCTTCGTCTTGGGCCGGACCTCGTCGCCCGGAAGGGCGTGTAGTCGCCAGTGGGAGGCGACGACCGCGACCGTAACGGCCGTCTCGAGAAGGGCGAAGTTGTCGCCGATGCATTTGTAGGTGCCGAGCGCGAAGGGCACCCACGCCCCCTTGGGAACTCCGCGGCTCGATCCCTTGGTTTCCCAGCGGCCGGGGTCGAGACGTTCGGGTTCGGGGTACCAACGTGGGTCGCGCTGGATGGCGTACGCGCTGTACATGACCTCCACATCGGCGGGCAGGTCGTGACCGCCGAGTCGTACGGGCCGCACCGTCCGGCGGGACCCCACCCAGCCGGGGTATTTGCGCAGTGCCTCTTTCACGAGGTTCTGTGTGTACGGCAGCCGCGGGAGGTCCTCGTGCGTGGGCAACCGCCCGCCCAGGACCGTGTCGAGCTCTGCGTGCAGCCGACTCTCGATCTCGGCGTTCTGTCCGAGCTCGTGGAAAATCCACGCCGTAATGGCAGCTGGGCCGCCGATCCCGGCCACCGCGATTCCCATGACCTCGTCATGGACCTCCTGGTCCGTCATGGAGGCACCTTCGGCGTCCGTCGCGCGCAGCATCGTCGAGAGCAGGTCACCGTGGTCGCGGCCATCGGCGCGATACGCCGTGATCGCCTCCCGGATCGTTGCGCTCGTACGGCCCACGGACCGCTTGCCCGCGGTGGGAAGAACCTCGTAAAGGGTGGGGGCGAGAGCACTCAGCCGGGCCACCTTCAGAATGTCGTGTCCGGTTTTCCGCAGCGCCGCCTCGGCCTTCGCGCCCAGGTCGGAGAAGAACAGCGTCTTCGTGATCATGGCAAGCGACAGGTCGCAGGCGGCCTGCTCAACGTCCACCACCTGCCCAGCGCTCCAGGAATCAGCGGTCTCCTGCGCGGCGGCCGCCATGGTGGCGACATAGCTCTCGAGGCGCTGGCGGTGGAACCCTGGCTGCATCCGCCTCCGCTGTCGCCGGTGCGTCTCCCCCGATACGGCTACGAGGATGGGGCCGATGAAGCGGCTCGCGCCCTGTGCGCCCTTGCTCCGGGTGAAATCGCCCGATCCGGAGGAGACCAGCATGGTCCGCACCAGGTCCGGGTGCGTGGCGAGGTAGGCGGTTTTCGGCCCGAGGCGGAGCTTGAGCAGGTCTCCGTGATCTGCTGCGGAGCGAAGGAACTCCAGGGGCTGCCGCATCAACGGCGGCACATGGCCGACGACCGGCCAGGCGCCGGGCGCCTCGGGAATGCTGCTCGTCGACTGGGACATCACGAGTGCTCCTTTGCGGGGTGAAGGGGGGTGGCTGGGAGGGGAACGACAGTGACGAGTGAAGGGGGAGGTGTGGGGGTTGGCGTCGGCCCGGGGGTGAGCGTGGACATGGGAGTGGGAGGGAGTGAAGTGAGCTCGGAGTGGTTTCTGGGCTTCATTGAGATTCGAATCCGACTTCCCTGTCGATGAGAGCGAACATCTCCTCGTCCGATGTCTCTGCGAGGTCGGGGGCGGTGTCGTCGCCGTTCAACTTCTGGGCGAGGGAATGCAGTCGGGAGGCCAGCCGCGTGCGCGCGCCGTCGTCCAGCGGGGCAGCGGAGGATGTGGTGGAGGAGAGCACTACCGCCTCCAGCCGCTCGAGCTCCGAGAGCAGCGAGGGCAGCCCCGGGGGTGTCGTTGCGGCGTCCGGCTCGGCCGCGGCGGTGAGTCCCTTGCTGACGAGTTGTGTGTGGAGGTGGTGGGTGAGGGTGGTGGGGTTGGGGTGGTCGAAGGCGAGGGTGGTGGGGAGGCGGAGTCCGGTGGTGTGGGAGAGCCGGTTGCGTAGTTCGACGGCGGTGAGGGAGTCGAAGCCGAGGTCGCGGAACGCGCGGTCGGGGGGGATGGTGTCGGGGGTGGTGTGGCCCAGGACGGTGGCGATGTGGGAGCGGACCAGGGCGAGGAGGGTGGTGTGCTGTTGTTCGTGTGTCTGGCCGGCCAGCCGGCCGTGCAGCTGGGCGCCGTTGTCCGCACCACCGGTAGTGGTGGTGCGGGTGGTGCGGCGGCGGGTGGCGGGCAGGAGGTCCTGCAGCAGGGGCGGCAGGGGCGGGGCGGGACGCAGGTCGGCGGGCAGCAGGACCGGCCGGTCCAGAGCCAGGGCCGCATCGAAGAGGGCCAGTGCGTCCGGGGTCGACATGGGATGCAGACCGGAACGGATGATGCGCCGGTGGTCGGTGCCGGCCAGATGCCCGGTCATCCCGCTGGCCTCTTCCCACAGCCCCCACGCCAGCGACACCCCCGGCAGACCCGCCGCCCGCCGCCGGTACGCCAGCGCGTCCAGAGCGGCATTGGCCGCGGCGTAGTTGCCCTGCCCGGCCGACCCCAGGATCCCCGCGGCCGAGGAGAACAGCACGAACGCCGACAGCTCCATACCCCGCGTCAGCTCATCCAGCAAAAGAGCGGCATCCACCTTGGCCGCGAACACCGTGCCCAGCCGCTCGGGCGTGAGAGAGGCGATCGTCGCATCGTCCAGCACACCAGCCGCATGCACGACACCCGTCAGCGGACACCCGGCAGGAACACCCTCCAGCAGCCGGACCACCTCCCGCCGCTCCCCCACATCACACGCAACAATCCGCACCTCCGCCCCCAACGCGGCCAGCTCCGCCCGCAAACCCTCCGCACCCGGAGCATCCGGACCACGCCGGCTCACCAACAACAGATCCCGCACCCCACACACACCAGCCAGATGCCGCGCCACCGCCGCACCCAGCACACCCGTCCCACCCGTCACCAACACCGACCCACCCGACAACCACGGCAACACCTCCCGACCCGATACATCAACCGGCGACTCAAGTCGTGTCAGGCGTGCGGCCAGCACCCGCTCACCACGCACCGCCAACTGCGGCTCACCACACGCCACCACCGCAGCCACACGCCCACCATCCAGACCAGACCCCATACCGGCCTCGTTGCCGGCATCGCGGTCAGCGCCGCTGTCGAGGTCGGTGTCCAGGTCGAGGAGGACAAACCGGTCCGGATGCTCAGCCTGCGCCGACCGCACCAGCCCCCACACCGCCGCACCCACCACATCCACCGGGCCATCCACCGGGCCGTCCTCCGGGCCGGCCACCACCGCACCCCGGGTCACCACCACCAGCCGCGAACCCGCAAACCGCTCCAGCCCCAGCCACCCCTGCACCACACCCAACACCCCACCAACAACCTCACCCACACCACCGCCACCACCGCCGCCATCGGCACCGGCATCCGGGCACCGCAACACCACCACCCCCGGCACACCATCCTCCTCAGCCGCCAGACCAACGAGGTCGTCGGCACCATCCAGCACCACCACCGATGCCCCGCCCGACACCAGTACATCTGAGGGCACCTCAACCCACTTCATGTCGAAGAGCTCAGCGCGCTGTACGGCGCGCTCGGCAGCTCGCAATTCGTCCGCCGCCAACGGGCGCACCGCCAACGCCTCGACGGACGCCACGGGCGTACCGGTGTCATCCGTGACCAGCACGGAAACTGCGGCGTGGCCGCTGTTCGGATCGGCCGGCGAGAGTCGCACGCGCAACGACGACGCATTGGCGGCGTGCAGCGTCACACCGGTGAAGGAGAACGGTACGGATCCCTGCGGCAGACTGCCCGACGGCGCAAAGGCCGCTGCGTGCAAGGCAGCATCCAGCAGTGCCGGGTGCAGGTTGTACGCGGATGCCTCGCCGTGCACCTGTTCTGGAAGGCGAACCTCGGCAAACACCTCGTCTCCCAGACGCCAGGCAGCAGTCAGCCCCCGGAATGCGGGGCCATAGACAAAGCCATTTGCCTCGTAGTCGCCATACAAGGCTGCCAATTCCTCATCAGCACAGCGAACTGCGCCCGCTGGCGGCCACATCGACAGATCATCGTGGCTACGGCCTGTCTCAATGCGCGAGGTCTTGGTTCCCAGAACGGCCGTGGCGTGATGACGCCAGGGAGCCGCTGCGGGGGCGTTCTCGCTTCGCGAGTAGATCGTCAGTGAACGAGTGTCGGTGTCGTCCGGTGGATTGATGTGCACCTGAACGTCGACGGCACCCTCACGGGGGATGACGAGAGGCGTGTGGAGGGCGAGTTCTTCGAGGTGGTCGGTCGTGGTTGCTTGGAGGGCGAGTTCGAGGAGGGCGGTTCCTGGCACAAGAGTGGTACCGACGACGGTGTGGTCGGTGAGCCAGGGGTGGGTGCGTAGGGAGAGGCGGCCGGTGAGTAGTTGTGTGTTGTTGTTGGCGAGGGTGAGTGTTGCGGTGAGGAGGGGGTGGTGGGTGGGGGTGAGGCCGGTGGTGGTGAGGTCGGTTGTCGTGGTGGGTGGTTGGAGCCAGTAGTGCTGGTGTTGGAAGGGGTAGGTGGGCAGGTCGAGGTGGTGGTTGTGGGGGTGGGGGTGGGTTTGGGTGTAGTGGTGGTGCCAGGTGGTGGGTGTCCGAATGCCGGTGGTGTGGGTGTGGGCGAGGGCGGTGAGGAAGCGGTGGGTGTCGTTGTCGCCGCGGCGGAGGCTGCCGGTCGCGGTGATGTTTTCGGTGGTGTTTTCGGTGGTGTCTTCGATGGCGGGGACGAGGGTGGGGTGGGGACTGATTTCGATGAAGGGGCGGTGTCCGTCGTCGGTCAGGGTCTGGATGGCGTGGCTGAAGCGGACGGGCTGGTGGAGGTTGCGGTACCAGTAGGCGGCGTCCAGGGTTGTGGTGTACCAGACCAGGTGCCCTACGACGGTGGAGAAGAACGGCATGGTGGACGGCTGGGGGGTGATGTCTCCCAGCAGGTGCAGGAGTTCGTCGTGGAGGGGTTGGACGTGGGGGCAGTGGGAGGCGTAGTCGACGGGGATGCGTTTGGCCCGTAGGCCGGTGTCGGCACAGTGGGTGAGGAGTTCTTCTACTGCGGTGGTGTCGCCGGAGACGGTGGTGGAGTGGGGGCCGTTGAGGGCTGCCACCCACAACTGCCCTTCCCACCGTTCGGAAATGAGCTGCTGCACGTCCTGGGCGGGCAGGGGCAGTGAGACCATGGCGCCCCGGCCTCGTACGGCGGCCAGTGCCTGGCTGCGCAGTGCAACGGTTTTGGCGGCGTCTTTCAGGCTGAGTGCGCCGCAGATGTGGGCGGCGGCGATTTCTCCCTGGGAGTGGCCGAGGACCGCGTCGGGTTCGATGCCGTAGGAGCGCCACAGGGCGGCGAGGGAGACCATGATGCTGAAGAGCACGGGCTGGACCACGTCGGCTTGTTGCCATGCGGGGTCGTCGGGGTCGCGGTGCAGGATGTCGGTCAGGGACCAGGGCACCCAGGGGGTGAGGGCTTTCTCGCATGCGTCGATGTGTTCGGCGAACACGGGTGAGGAGGTGAGCAGGGTCAGGCCCATCCCGGCCCACTGGCCGCCCTGTCCGGGGAAGACGAAGACGACGCCGCCGCGGTCACTGCCCCGGGTGTGGCCTGTGGTGATGTGGGGGTGGGGTTCGCCGGCTGCCAGGGCTGTCAGTGCCTGCGCCAGTTCCTCGCGGTCCGCGGCCAGGATGACGGCGCGGTGTTCCAGTACGGCCCGGCCGCGGGCCAGACCCGCACCGATGTCGGCAGGTGACATGTCCGGGCGGGCTGCCACGTACTGGCGCAACGCCTGTGCCTGCGCCCGCAACCCGGCCTCAGACCTCGCCGACACCGGCACCGGCACCGGCACCGGCTCAGACTCAGCCACCGGAAGGGCTGGATTCGGAGCACCCACCGACACCCCACCACCGGCAGCACCGCCCGCCGCCGCAGGCGCCTCCTCCAAAATCACATGGGCGTTGGTGCCGCTGACGCCGAATGATGACACGCCGGCGTGGCGTGGCCGGCCGGCCGGGTCGGCGGGCCAGGGCACCGGTTGTGTCAGGAGTTGTACTGCGCCTGTGGACCAGTCGACCTGGGGGGTGGGCTCGTCCACGTGGAGGGTCTGTGGCAGCAGCCCGTTGCGCAGGGCCATCACCATCTTGATGACTCCGCCCACGCCCGCGGCGGCCTGTGCGTGCCCGATGTTGGATTTGAGGGATCCCAGCCACAAGGGGCGGTGGTGGGGGCGGTGTTGTCCGTAGGCGGCCAGGAGTGCCTGGGCCTCGATCGGGTCCCCCAGAGTGGTCCCGGTGCCGTGGCCCTCCACTGCGTCGACATCGGCCGGGGTCAGTCCCGCATTGGCCAGGGCCTGACGGATGACACGCTGCTGGGAGGGCCCGTTGGGCGCGGTCAGACCGTTGCTCGCACCGTCCTGGTTGACCGCACTGCCACGCACCACGGCCAGGACACGGTGACCGTTGCGACGGGCGTCGGAGAGCCGCTCCACCAGCAGCATCCCCACACCCTCGGCCCAGCCGGTACCGTCAGCAGCCGCCGAATAGGCCTTGCACCGCCCGTCCGCGGCCAGACCCCGCTGACGTGAGAACTCCACAAACGTACCCGGAGACGACATCACCGTCACACCCCCGGCAAGCGCCATCGAACACTCACCCGCACGCAACGCCTGCGCCGCCCAATGCAACGCCACCAACGACGACGAACACGCCGTATCGACGGTCACGGCCGGACCCTCAAGGCCAAAGCTGTAGGCCACCCGGCCGGTCGCGACGCTGCCTGCGCTGCCGTTGGCGATGAGGCCTTCGAAACCCTCGGGGACATGGTGGAGACGCGCGGCGTAGTCGTGGTACATCACCCCGGCGAAGACACCCGTACGGGAGCCACGCATCGACAGCGGATCGATACCCGCCCGCTCGAACGCCTCCCACGACGTCTCCAGCAACAACCGCTGCTGCGGATCCATCGCCAACGCCTCACGCGGACTGATCCCGAAGAAGTCCGCATCGAACTCCCCCGCCTCATACAAAAACCCGCCATACCGCGCGTACGACGTCCCCGACCGGTCAGGGTCCGAATCAAACAACCCCTCCAGATCCCACCCCCGACCGGCCGGAAATTCACCAATCGCATCCCCACCCGACGCAACCAGCTCCCACAACTCCTCCGGCGAACACACCCCACCCGGAAAACGACACGCCATCCCCACAATCGCAATCGGCTCATCCGCGGCAACCTGATGAAGTGCGACCTGCGATGGCGTCTCGCCTTCCGCGTCGTCGCCCATCAGCTCACGACGTAGGTGACGCGCCAGGGTCGCTGCATTCGGCTGGTCGAAGACCAGACTGGTCGGCAGTCGCAGTCCCGTTGCCTCACCCAGGCGGTTACGGAGTTCCACCGCTGTCAAGGAGTCGAAGCCTAGGTCGCGGAACGCCGAGTCAACGGGGATCATCTCCGGCGCGTTGTGGCCGAGGACGGTGGCGATGTGGGAGCGGACCAGGGCGAGGAGGGTGGTGTGCTGTTGTTCGTGTGTCTGGCCGGCCAGCCGGGCATGCAGCTGGGCGCCGTTGTCCGCACCACCGGTAGTGGTGGTGCGGGTGGTGCGGCGGCGGGTGGCGGGCAGGAGGTCCTGCAGCAGGGGCGGCAGGGGCGGGGCGGGACGCAGGTCGGCGGGCAGCAGGACCGGCCGGTCCAGAGCCAGGGCCGCATCGAAGAGAGCCAGTGCGTCCGGGGTCGACATGGGATGCAGACCGGAACGGATGATGCGCCGGTGGTCGGTGCCGGCCAGGTGCCCGGTCATCCCGCTGGCCTCTTCCCACAGCCCCCACGCCAGCGACACCCCCGGCAGACCCGCCGCCCGCCGCCGGTACGCCAGCGCGTCCAGAGCGGCATTGGCCGCGGCGTAGTTGCCCTGCCCGGCCGACCCCAGGATCCCCGCGGCCGAGGAGAACAGCACGAACGCCGACAGCTCCATACCCCGCGTCAGCTCATCCAGCAAAAGAGCGGCATCCACCTTGGCCGCGAACACCGTGCCCAGCCGCTCGGGCGTGAGAGAGGCGATCGTCGCATCGTCCAGCACACCAGCCGCATGCACGACACCCGTCAGCGGACACCCGGCAGGAACACCCTCCAGCAGCCGGACCACCTCCCGCCGCTCCCCCACATCACACGCAACAATCCGCACCTCCGCCCCCAACGCGGCCAGCTCCGCCCGCAAACCCTCCGCACCCGGAGCATCCGGACCACGCCGGCTCACCAACAACAGATCCCGCACCCCACACACACCAGCCAGATGCCGCGCCACCGCCGCACCCAGCACACCCGTCCCACCCGTCACCAACACCGACCCACCCGACAACCACGGCAACACCTCCCGACCCGATACATCAACCGGCGACTCAAGTCGTGTCAGGCGTGCGGCCAGCACCCGCTCACCACGCACCGCCAACTGCGGCTCACCACACGCCACCACCGCAGCCACACGCCCACCATCCAGACCAGACCCCATACCGGCCTCGTTGCCGGCATCGGCGTCAGCGCCGCTGTCGAGGTCGGTGTCCAGGTCGAGGAGGACAAACCGGTCCGGATGCTCAGCCTGCGCCGACCGCACCAGCCCCCACACCGCCGCACCCACCACATCCACCGGGCCGTCCTCCGGGCCGGCCACCACCGCACCCCGGGTCACCACCACCAGCCGCGAACCCGCAAACCGCTCCAGCCCCAGCCACCCCTGCACCACACCCAACACCCCACCAACAACCTCACCCACACCACCGCCACCGCCGCCATCGGCACCGGCATCCGGGCACCGCAACACCACCACCCCCGGCACAGGCCCACCACCGCTCTCACCCACGTCCTCGTGCCACGCCCACGCCTGCCCACACACCGGCACAGGACCCACCTCAGCCCACTGCACCGCATACAGCGAACCCCGCCGCCCCGCCGAAACCGAGACAGCACGCAACTGACCCATATCCACAGGCCGCAACTCAAGACGATCGACCGACGCCACCGGCACCCCGGTGTCGTCGGTGATGCGCACGCACACGGCCGCCCCTGTCGCTCCAAGCGTCGACAGGCACGCGCGCACGGAGACTGCACCATGCGTACGGAACCGCAGACCGTTCCACACATGGGGCACGACGGGCGTCCCCGGACCCGCCACAGAAAGCAGGCCGGTGCCCTGAAGGGCAGCGTCGAGCAGGGCCGGGTGCAGACCGTACGCCGCCGCGTCTCCCGACACTTCTTCGGGAAGACGTGCCTCGACGAGGATGTCGTCGCCGTAGCGCCAGGCCGCGCGCAACCCTTGGAATGCCAGGCCATAAGCAAAGCCGGCGTCGGCCATTTGATCGTAAGCCGTGTTCAGGTCGACAGGCGTAGCTCCAACGGGAGGCCAGGGTCCCGCAAGCAGCTCGTACGAGGCAGTGTCATCGTCCTTGGCAGGGCTCAGCACACCCGCGGCATGACGCGTCCACGCACTGGCCGACGCATCGGCTCCACCACTGCCGCCCTCACCGCGTGAGTGGATGGTCATCATGCGGCGACCCGACTCGTCCGGCGCCGCAATGGCAACCTGAAGGGTCACGTCTCCGACCTCAGGAATGACCAACGGTGTGTGGAGCGTCAGCTCGTCCACGTGGTCGCAACCCACACTTTCTCCGGCATGAAGGGCCAGTTCCGCGAAGGCCGTACCCGGCAGCAGCACGACACCGCCTACCGCATGGCCGGCGAGCCAGGGATGCGTGCGCAACGAGAGGCGCCCCGTCAGTAGGCAGCCGTCCCCTTCGGCCAGTTCCAATGTGGCGCCGAGTAGGGGGTGTTCGGTGGGGTCGAGTCCGGCTGCTGACACGTTGCCGGCACCGGGCTGTGTGCTTTCGAGCCAGTAGTGGTGGTGTTGGAAGGGGTAGGTGGGGAGGTCGAGGTGGGTGTGGGTGTGGGGTTGGTTGTGGTGGTGGGTGTAGTGGTGGGGGTGCCAGGTGGTGGTGGTTTTGGCGAGGTTGGTGAGGAGGTGGGTTTGGGGGTGGTGGTGGGGGTGGGTGAGGGTGAGGGTGGTGGTGGGGGTGTTGGGGAGGTTGTGGTGGGTGAGGGTGGTGAGGGTGTTGTCGGGTCCGAGTTCGATGTAGGTGGTGACGCCGTGTTGGTGGAGGGTTTGGGTGGTGGTGGCTATGTCGACGGTGTTGCGGGCTTGTTGGGTCCAGTAGTGGGGGGTGAGGAGTTGGTCGGGTGGGGTGTTGGCGGTGATGAGGGGGGTGTGGGGTGGGTGGTAGGTGAGGGTTTGGGTGTGCTGGTGGAGTTGGTTGAGGATGGGGTTGGTGTGGGGGGAGTGGAAGGCGTGGTTGGTGGGGAGGGTTTTGGTTTTGATGCCTTGTTGTTGGCAGAGGGTGGTGATGTGTTGGACGGTGTGGGGGGTGCCGCTGATGACGAGGGAGGTGGGGGTGTTGATGGCGGCGATGGCGAGGTCGTTTTCGTGGGCGGTGATGTGGTGGGTGATGTGGTGGGGGGTGGTGTGGAGGGTGGTCATGGTGCCGGGGGGCATGGTTTGCATGAGGGTGGCGCGTTGGGTGATGAGGGTGGTGGCGTCGGTGAGGGTGAGGATGCCGGCGAGGTGGGCGGCGGTGATTTCGCCGAGGGAGTGTCCGGCGTAGTAGTGGGGGGTGATGTGGTAGCCGTCGGTGAGGAGGCGGTGGAGGGCGACCTGGAAGGCGAAGAGGGCGGGCTGGGCGTACGGGGTCTGCTGGAGCAGTGCGGCCGCTTCTTCGAGGGTGGTGGTGTCCTGGGTGTTGGGGTCCTGGGTGAGGAGGGGGAGGAGGGGGTGGTCGAGGTGGGGGTCGAGGTGGGTGCAGATGTCGTTGAGTGCGGCGGCGAAGACGGGGTGGGTGTGGTAGAGGCCGTGGGCCATGCCGGGGCGTTGGGTGCCCTGTCCGGAGCAGATGAATGCGGTCTTTCCTGCGGCCTCCCCGGTCCCGGTCCCGCCTGGGGCGCTGCTGTGGATGACGGCGGGGTGGGGTTCGCCTGCGGCGAGTGCCTGGAGTGCTTGCAGGAAGGTGTCGCGGTCGGCGGCGATGAGGGTGGCGCGGTGGTCGAACACGGCGCGGGCGTGGGCGAGGGTGTATCCGACGTCGGCGAGGTCGAGGCCGGGGTGGTCGGTGAGGTGGGCGTGCAGGGCCTGGGCCTGGGCGCGCAGGGCCGGCTGCGACTTGGCCGACACCAGCCACGGCCACACCCCTGGACTGCCGGCAGCAGCCTCCTCGCCACTACCGGCATCCTCGCCGGCGGGTGGTCCCCCCGGAACGTCGTCGGCGGGTGTGTCTGACGGGATGTTGTGGGCGGGTGCTTCTTCGAGGATGACGTGGGCGTTGGTGCCGCTGACGCCGAATGATGACACTCCTGCCCGCCGTAGCCGCCCCTCCCCGCCGGGCCAGGGCACCGTCTCCGTCAGCAGCTGCACCGCACCCGCGGACCAGTCCACATGCGGCGACGGCTCATCCACATGCAACGTCCGCGGCAGCAGACCATTCCGCAGCGCCATCACCATCTTGATCACCCCGGCGACGCCCGCGGCAGCCTGTGTGTGACCGACATTGGACTTGACCGAGCCCAGCCACAGCGGCCCCTCGCCGGCACGGTCCTGCCCGTAGGTCGCAAGGAGGGCCTGGGCCTCGATCGGGTCGCCCAAAGTGGTGCCGGTGCCGTGGGCCTCCACCGCATCGACATCACCGGCCGACAAGCCGGCGTTGGCGAGGGCCTGGCGGATGACACGCTGCTGGGAGGGCCCGTTGGGCGCGGTCAGCCCGTTGCTCGCACCGTCCTGGTTGACCGCACTGCCACGCACCACGGCCAGGACACGGTGACCGTTGCGACGGGCGTCGGAGAGCCGCTCCACCAGCAGCATCCCCACACCCTCACCCCAGCCGGTCCCGTCCGCCGCCGCCGAGAACGCCTTGCAATGCCCGTCCGCGGCCAGACCCCGCTGCCGCGAAAACTCCACGAAGGCACCCGGAGACGACATCACCGTCACACCCCCGGCAAGCGCCATCGAGCACTCACCCGCACGCAACGCCTGACAGGCCAGATGTAAAGCCACCAACGACGAGGAACAAGCCGTGTCCACCGACACCGCAGGACCCTCAAAACCAAACGTGTACGAGATACGACCGGAGGCCACACTCCCGGATGTGCCGGTCAGGACATAGCCCTCGGTGTCGGCTGCGGCGTTTTCGTGCAGCCTGGGTCCATAGGCCTGCGGAATGAGGCCCGCGAACACGCCTGTCTGGCTCCCGCGTACGGTCGTAGGGTCAATACCTGCCTGCTCCATGGCCTCCCATGAGGCCTCCAGCAGCAATCGCTGCTGCGGGTCCATCGCCAGTGCCTCACGCGGACTGATCCCGAAGAAGCCGGCGTCGAACTCCCCCGCGTCGTAGAGGAAACTCCCACAGCGGGTGTACGAGGTGCCCGGCCGACCCGGTTCCGGATCGAACAGTGCTTCCAGGTCCCACCCACGGTCCGTCGGAAACTCGCCGACCGTGTCCCTCCCCGATGCGAGCAGTTCCCACAGCTCCTCGGCTGAGGTGACGCCTCCGGGATAGCGGCACGCCATGCCAATGATCGCGACGGGCTCGTCCTGGTCTGCAGGCACAGCCGCAGCACGGGGAGCTGGGATGGAGGCAGTGCTGTCCGAGCCCAGAAGTTGTGTGTGGAGGTGGTGGGTGAGGGTGGTGGGGTTGGGGTGGTCGAAGGCGAGGGTGGTGGGGAGGCGGAGTCCGGTGGTGCGGGAGAGCCGGTTGCGTAGTTCGACGGCGGTGAGGGAGTCGAAGCCGAGGTCGCGGAACGCGCGGTCGGGGGGGATGGTGTCGGGGGTGGTGTGGCCGAGGACGGTGGCGATGTGGGAGCGGACCAGGGCGAGGAGGGTGGTGTGCTGTTGTTCGTGTGTCTGGCCGGCCAGCCGGGCATGCAGCTGGGCGCCGTTGTCCGCACCACCGGTAGTGGTGGTGCGGGTGGTGCGGCGGCGGGTGGCGGGCAGGAGGTCCTGCAGCAGGGGCGGCAGGGGCGGGGCGGGACGCAGGTCGGCGGGCAGCAGGACCGGCCGGTCCAGAGCCAGGGCCGCATCGAAGAGAGCCAGTGCGTCCGGGGTCGACATGGGATGCAGACCGGAACGGATGATGCGCCGGTGGTCGGTGCCGGCCAGGTGCCCGGTCATCCCGCTGGCCTCTTCCCACAGCCCCCACGCCAGCGACACCCCCGGCAGACCCGCCGCCCGCCGCCGGTACGCCAGCGCGTCCAGAGCGGCATTGGCCGCGGCGTAGTTGCCCTGCCCGGCCGACCCCAGGATCCCCGCGGCCGAGGAGAACAGCACGAACGCCGACAGCTCCATACCCCGCGTCAGCTCATCCAGCAAAAGAGCGGCATCCACCTTGGCCGCGAACACCGTGCCCAGCCGCTCGGGCGTGAGAGAGGCGATCGTCGCATCGTCCAGCACACCAGCCGCATGCACGACACCCGTCAGCGGACACCCGGCAGGAACACCCTCCAGCAGCCGGACCACCTCCCGCCGCTCCCCCACATCACACGCAACAATCCGCACCTCCGCCCCCAACGCGGCCAGCTCCGCCCGCAAACCCTCCGCACCCGGAGCATCCGGACCACGCCGGCTCACCAACAGCAGATCCCGCACCCCACACACACCAGCCAGATGCCGCGCCACCGCCGCACCCAGCACACCCGTCCCACCCGTCACCAACACCGACCCACCCGACAACCACGGCAACACCTCCCGACCAGCAACATCACCGGACCGCTGAGCAGGTACATCAACGGACGACTCAAGTCGCGTCAGGCGTGCGGCCAGCACCCGCTCACCACGCACCGCCAACTGCGGCTCACCACACGCCACCACCGCCGCCACATGCCCACCATCCACGCCCCAACCAGCACCAGCACCAGCACCAGCACCGGTGTCGAGGTCGGTGCCGGTGTCGGTGTCGGTGTCGAGGTCGAGGAGGACAAACCGGTCCGGATGCTCAGCCTGCGCCGACCGCACCAGCCCCCACACCGCCGCACCCACCACATCCACCGGGCCGTCTTCTTGGCCGGCCACCACCGCACCCCGGGTCACCACCACCAGCCGCGAACCCGCAAACCGCTCCAGCCCCAGCCACCCCTGCACCACACCCAACACCCCACCAACAACCTCACCCACACCACCGCCACCGCCGCCACCGGCACCGGCATCCGGGCACCGCAACACCACCACCCCCGGCACAGGCCCACCACCGCTCTCACCCACGTCCTCGTGCCACGCCCACGCCTGCCCACACACCGGCACAGGACCCACCTCAGCCCACTGCACCGCATACAGCGAACCCCGCCGCCCCGCCGAAACCGAGACAGCACGCAACTGACCCATATCCACAGGCCGCAACTCAAGACGATCGACCGACGCCACCGGCACACCCGCCTCATCCCCGACCACGACCGACACCGCCTCACGCCCGCCGCCCCGCCCTACAGCCCACACACGCACCCGCACACCGGTCACACCCGCCCGGTGAAGCGACACACCACCCCACACAGCCGGCACCCGAACACCCTCCCCGAACCCCGCCCCCTCCCCAAACCCCGTCCCACCCGGAAGCAACACCGACAACGGCTGGACCACACCATCCAGCAACGCCGGATGCAGCCCAAAACCAGCCGCATCACCCCACGCCTCCTCCGGCAGACACACCTCAGCCAGCAAATCCCCCCCATCACGCCACACCGCACGCAGCCCCGAAAACACCGGCCCCAAAACACAACCAGCCCCAGCCAAACGGTCACGGACACCATCGACATCCACCGCCACCGCACCCCGCGGCGGCCACACCCCCGCCAGACCATCCACCACCACACCACCACCAGCAGCAGCCTCAACCAGCACCCCCGAGGCATGACACGTCCACACCCCACCCGACGCACCACCCCCACCACAAGCACTCCCACCCCGCGCATACACACTCACCAAACGCCGCCCCTCCCCATCCGCAGCCGCAACCCCAACCTGCACACTCACACCCCCACCCACAGGAACCACCAGCGGCGCATGCACAGTGAGTTGCTCGATTCGGGTGCAGCCCACGCGTTCGCCAACCTGGACCGCCAGCTCCACGAACGCCGACCCCGACAGCAGGACCGCACCCCCCACCTCGTAATCGCCCAGCCACGGATGCGAGCGCAAGGACAGGCGACCCGTCAGTAGGCAGCCGTCCGTGTCTGCGAGTTGGACTGTTGCCGCGAGCAGAGGGTGTTCGGCCGGCTCCAAGCCAGCAGCGGCGACGTCACCTGCTCCCGTGGGAGCGTCGAGCCAGTAGTGCTGGCGTTGGAAGGGATAAGTGGGGAGGTCGAGGTGGTGGTTGTGGGGGTGGGTGTGGTGGTGGGTGTAGTGGTGGTGCCAGGTGGTGGGTGTGCCGATGCCGGTGGTGTGGGTGTGGGCGAGGGCGGTGAGGAAGCGGCGGGTGTCGTTGTCGCCGCGGCGGAGGCTGCCGATCGCGGTGACGTCTTCGGCGGTGTCTTCGGTGGTGTCTTCGATGGCGGGGACGAGGGTGGGGTGGGGGCTGACTTCGACGAAGACGCGGTGTCCGTCATCCGCCAGGGCCTGGACGGCATCGCTGAAACGGACAGGCTGGTGCAGGTTGCGGTACCAGTAGGCGGCGTCCAGGGTTGTGGTGTCCAGCCAGGTGCCCTCCACCGTGGAGAAGAACGGCACGCCGGACGGCTGCGGGCTGATGTCCCCCAGCAGCTCCAGCAACTCCTCCCGCAGGGGCTGCACATGGGGGCAGTGCGAGGCATAGTCGACCGGGATCCGCCGGGCCCGCACCCCGGTGCCGGCACAGTACGCCAGCACCTCGTCCACCGCCTCGGCATCCCCCGAGACGGCGGTGGAGCGGGGGCCGTTGACCGCCGCCACCCACAACCGCCCCGCCCACCGCTCACCAATGAGCTGCTCCACCTCCTGGGCAGGCAGCGGCACTGAGGCCATGCCGCCCCGGCCCCGCACAGCGGCCAGCGCCCGGCTGCGCAGCGCAACAGTCTTCGCCGCGTCCTTCAGGCTCAGCGCCCCACACACATGCGCGGCCGCGATCTCGCCCTGGGAATGGCCAAGGACCGCGTCGGGTTCGATACCGTAGGAACGCCACAGAGCAGCCAAAGACACCATGACGCTGAACAGCACAGGCTGGACCACATCGGCCCGCTCCCACACCGCATCCCCCGCGTCCCGGCGCAGGATGTCCACCACAGACCAGTCCACCCACGGCGCCAGAGCCTCCTCGCACGCCTGCATCCGCCGGGCGAACACCGGAGAGGAGGCGAGCAGACGCACACCCATCCCGGCCCACTGCCCACCCTGTCCGGGAAACACGAAGACGACACCGCCCCGGTCACCACCCGGCGCATGACCCGTGGTCACCCGCCGATCCGGCTCACCCGCCGCCAGCGCCCCCAACCCTTGCACCAGCTCCTCACGGTCCGCGGCCAGGACGACCGCACGATGCTCCAGCACAGCCCGCCCACAGGCCAGACCCGCACCCACATCGGCAAGCGAAACGTCCGGCCGGACTGCCACGTACTGACGCAACGCCTCCGCCTGCGCCCGCAACCCAGCCTCAGACCTAGCCGACACCGGCACAGGAACCGGCACCGGCACCGGCACCGGCACCGACTCAGCCACCGGCGCAGACACAGCCACTGGAGCGGCCACCGACTCAGCCACCGAAATGGCAAGACCCGGAGCACCCTCCAACACCCCACCCCCGGCAACACAGCCCCCCGCCGCCGGCGCCTCCTCCAAAATCACATGCGCATTCGTGCCACTGACCCCGAACGACGACACTCCCGCCCGCCGCAACCGCCCTGCCGCGTCCCCCGGCCACGGCACCGCCTCCGTCAGCAGCCGCACCGCCCCCGCGGACCAGTCCACCTGCGGCGACGGCTCATCCACATGCAACGTCCGCGGCAACACCCCCTCCCGCAACGCCATCACCATCTTGATGACCCCACCCACACCCGCGGCAGCCTGCGCATGGCCGATGTTCGACTTCACCGATCCCAGCCACAGCGGCCTGTTACCGGCCCGCTGCCCGTACGTGGCGAGCAACGCCTGCGCCTCGATCGGATCACCCAGCGTCGTGCCCGTCCCATGCCCCTCCACCACATCCACATCCGCCACGGACAACCCCGCGTTCGCCAACGCCTGCCGGATCACCCGCTCCTGAGCCGGACCATTCGGCGCCGTCAACCCATTCGACGCACCGTCCTGATTGACCGCACTGCCGCGCAGCACCGCCAGCACCCGATGCCCCAGCCGCACCGCATCCGACAACCGCTCCACCAACAGCATCCCGACGCCCTCGCCCATGCCGGTGCCGTCGGCTCCACCCGCGAAGGACTTGCAGCGGCCGTCCACCGACAGTCCGCGCTGGCGTGAGAACTCGACGAAGAGGTGCGGGGTCGACATCACCGTCACACCGCCGGCCAGCGCGAGCGTGCACTCACCCGACCGCAGCGACTGGCACGCCAGATGCAGCGCCACCAACGACGACGAACATGCCGTGTCCACCGAGACGGCAGGGCCCTCGAGACCGAGCGTGTAGGCGACGCGGCCCGACGCGACGGCGCCGCCGCTACCGTTGCCGATGTAGCCCTCGAATCCCTCGGGGATGGTACCCAGGCGGGATCCGTAGTCGTGGTACATCACCCCGGCGAAGACACCCGTACGGGAGCCACGCATCGACAGCGGATCGATACCCGCCCGCTCGAACGCCTCCCACGACGTCTCCAGCAACAACCGCTGCTGCGGATCCATCGCCAACGCCTCACGCGGACTGATCCCGAAGAAGTCCGCATCGAACTCCCCCGCCTCATACAAAAACCCGCCATACCGCGCGTACGACGTCCCCGACCGGTCAGGGTCCGAATCAAACAACCCCTCCAGATCCCACCCCCGACCGGCCGGAAATTCACCAATCGCATCCCCACCCGACGCAACCAGCTCCCACAACTCCTCCGGCGAACACACCCCACCCGGAAAACGACACGCCATCCCCACAATCGCAATCGGCTCGCTGGACGCCTCCATGGCGGCTGCCAGTTGCTCATTACGTGCCCGCAGGGTCTGGTTCGCCTTCAGAGACGCCCTAAGCGCGTCGACGAGCTTTTCGCTGGACGTGTCCATCACTGTCTCCCAAATTCAAGAAGTCTCAGAAAGGCCCGTATGGCCGTAAGGGGGAAAGCACTGATCGATGCCGGAGCCGACCGGATACCACCGACTGGCCGACTGGCCGACCGGCCGACCGGGCTGTGCCCGACCCGCCGATCAGGGCCGCGATCAGGACCGCGATCAGAGGCGCGATCAGCGCCGCACTGATGCGATTTCTGTCAGCCATTCGTCGACATGCCGAGCAGTCGAATCCGCAAACTGTTCCAGCATCGTGAAGTGATTCCCCTGGATGTCCAGAACGGTGTGCGGAACTCCCCACGGCGGCGGCATCTGTTCTCCGTCCCGGCCGCGCAGGAAGAGGGCGGGTGTGGTGATGTCCGGAGGACTCCAGCCGGAGAAGATGCGGAAGTATCCGCCCATGGCGACCAGGCGTGTGTAGTCCACGTCCACAAACTGCGTGACGCGGTCGAAGATTTCACTTGTCAGCGCGGACGCGACAGGTGCGATGCCGTCGTCCGGGAGATAGGCGTCCATGGTCACCACCGCTTCCGGACGGACGCCTAGACGCTCCAGATGACTCGTCACCGCGTAGACGAACCATCCGCCCGCGGAATGCCCGGCGAGCGCAAAAGGCGCGCCGTCGGTGAACCGGACGATCGCGTCGGCGAACATGCGGGTCACCGCGCCGATTCCGGACGGCAGGGGTTCGCCCTCCAGGAACCCTGGCGCAGGAACGTACCAGACGTCTCGGTGTCCGTTCAGTCCCGCCGCGAAACGTGAGTACTGGTACACGCTCGACACGGCGGCGACGGTGGGCAGGCAGATGAGGGCGGGCCGTGTTTCGCCCCGGGCGAGTGCTTCACCTTGGGCGCGCGCTTCACCCTGGGCGAGCCGGACGAACGTCGGCTCCGGGATGTCCGAGGGGTCCGTGAAGGCGGGCCGGAAGAAGGAGGCCGCCGAGAGCAGGGCCATGGACTCCTCGATGCGGCGGGTGTCGTGTCCGATCCAGAACAGGGATTCGACGGTTTCGGTGGAGGTGCCGCCCCTGGTCTGCTGCTTCTCGCTCCCCGTACTGCGCTGCTGTCCGGTCTCGGCACTCCCTGCGCTCCCGGCCCCGGCTGCCGCGGCGGCAGGGGCCGGCTCGTCCGGCGTGCCCGCCTCGGCCGTCAGGCGGGTCGCGAGGTGATCGGCGAGTGCCGCGGGGCTGGGCTGGTCGAAGATGAGCGTTGCCGGGAGGCGCAGGCCGGTGACGGCGTTGATCCGGTTGCGGAGTTCGACGGCGGTCAGCGAGTCGAAGCCGAGGTCGCGGAACTCGGTGTCGGCCGGGACCAGATCGTCCGGGAGTGCGCCGTCCGCGGCTGTGACGGCGCTGGTGGGGTGGCCGAGGACGGCGGCGGCATGGGTCCGTACGAGTTCCAGGAGGAGACCGGTGCGCTGCGCGGGGATGGTGAGTCCGGCCAGGCGCTCGCGCAGCGTGGCGGGGGTGTCGGTCGCGATGCCGTGGTCGGCGGACCGCCGGGCCGGGATGCGGATCAGCCCGTGCAGGATGCGCGGCAGGGCGCCGGCCGTGGCCTGTGCGTGGAGGGTGGCCGCGTCGAGCCGGGTGGCGAGGAGCAGCCCGTCACCGAAAGGGCCGAGGCGATCCGCTGTGTCGAGGAGCGCGAGTCCCTGTGCGTTGGACAGGGGGAGCAGGCCGCCGCGGGCCATGCGCGCGAAGTCGGTGCCGGCGAGGTTGCGGGTCATGCCGTCGGCCTCGCCCCAAAGGCCCCAGGCGAGCGACCGGCCCGGCAGTGCCTGGGTGTGGCGGTGCTGCATCAGGGCGTCCAGAAAGGCGTTCGCCGCGGTGTAGTTGCCCTGTCCGGGACTGCCGAAGGAGGCGGCGGCCGAGGAGAAGACGGTGAAGGTGGTGAGGCCGGCGTCGCGGGTCAGGTCGTGCAGGTGCGCGGCGCCGAACGCCTTCGCGTGCAGGACGGCCTCCATGCGCTCCGGAGTGAGCGAGGTGAGGATGCCGTCGTCGACCACACCGGCCGTGTGGATCACGGCTTTCAGGGGGTGCTGCGCGGGCACTTGGTCGAGGAGCGCGGCGACGGCCGCCCGGTCCCCGATGTCGCAGGCCGCGACCGTGGCCTCGGCGCCGAGGCCGGCGAGTTCGGCGACCAGGTCGGCGGCGCCGTCCGCGGCCGTGCCGCGGCGGGTGGCCAGCAGCAGGTGCCGTACCCCGTGGGCCGTGGCGAGATGACGGGCGACGAGCCGGCCGAGGACGCCGGTACCGCCCGTGATGAGGACCGTGGCCTCCGGGTCCCAGTCGGCGTCGGTGGTGCTCGGCTGTGGCTGCCGGACGGGCACTCGTGTCATCCGCGGGATGCGGACGGCACCATTTCGCAGGGCGATCTGCGGTTCCCCGGCCAGCAGGGGAAGGGCGTTGCGGGAGGCGTCGGTGTCGTCGGTGTCGGCCAGCAGGAACCGGTCGGGGTTCTCGGTCTGCACGGAGCGGACCAGTCCCCAGACGGCGGCGTGTGCGAGGTCGGACACGGGCTCGTCGGGGGTCGCGGTGACCGAGCCGTGCGTGAGGAGGGCCAGGCGGCAGGCCGCGAGCCGTTCGTCGGCGACCCATTCCTGGAGCAGGGCGAGGACGCGGGTGGTGGCTTGCCGGGTGGCGTCGGCGAGGGCGGTGGAGTCGGCCGGGGCCGAGCCGGCCGGGGCGGAATCGGTGAGGGCGGAATCGGTGAGGGCGGAATCGGTGGGGGCGGATGCGCCGTCCGGCTCGCACGAGATGACGACCATGCCCGGTGCCGGGGCGCCGGCCGCCAGGGCTTCTGCGAGAGCCGCCGGGTCCGGGTAGGCCTGCCAGGAGGCGCCGTTGCGCTCCAGGACGGCGGCCGTCCGCCGGGCACCGGGGCCGATTAGGGCCCAGTCGGCTGTCCGTGCCGGTGTGGTGGGGAGGTGCAGCGGCCGCCATTCGATGCGGAAGAGGTGGTCGTGGTAGCCGGTGCGCGCGGCCTGGAGCTGCTCGGCGGAGACGGGCCGGAAGGCGAGGGACCCCGCGGAGATGACGATGCGTCCCGATGCGTCGGTGGCCAGCAGTCCGACCGCGTCCTCGTCCGTGCGGACGGTGAGACGGACGTGCAGGGTGGAGGCGCCGGAGGCGGCGACCGTGACGCCGGTCCAGGAGAACGGCAGCCAGCCGTGTCCGTCGGCGGCGGCATCGCCCTCGTGGCGCAGAACGACCGGGTGCAGTGCCGCGTCCAGCAGGGCCGGGTGCAGGGCGTACCGGGCGGCGTCGGCCGCCTGTCCCTCCGTGCTCTCGGGCAGGGTGACGACGGCGAACACCTCGTCCCCGCGCCGCCAGACCTCGCGCAGCCCCTGGAACACCGGCCCGTATCCCAGGCCGGCGCCGGCCAGCTGCTCGTACCAGCCGTCCAGGTCCACCGGTGCTGCGTCGGCGGGCGGCCACGGTTCCTGTGTGTGCTCCTCCGCGGGCCGGGCGGTGCCGGTCAGGACGCCGGTGGCGTGGCAGGTCCACTCGGTGCCGGTCGCCGCCGCGGACGAGGACGACAGTCCGTCGTCTTCGCGGGCGTACAGGGCGAAGGTGCGCCGTTCGGGCTCCTCGGGCGTCTGGGGGCCCTGGGGTGCCCCGACGGAGAGTTGCAGGATCACCGAGCCCTGTTCGGGAAGGACGAGCGGTGTCCGCAGGGTGAGTTCCTCGACGGTGCCGCAGTCGACCTCGTCGCCTGCGCGCACGGCCAGTTCCAGGATGGCCGTGCCGGGCAGCAGGACGGTACCGAAGATGGCGTGGTCGGCCAGCCACGGGTGTGTGCGCAGGGAGAGACGGCCGGTGAAGAGGAGTTCCTGCGACTCGGCCAGTGCCACCGCGGAACCGAGCAGGGGATGCCCGGCGGTGCCGAGCCCCGCTGCCGACAGGTCCCCCGGGTGGCCGGCCGAGGTGTCGACCCAGTAGCGGTGGTGATCGAAGGCGTAGGTCGGCAGGTCGAGGTGGCGGGCTCGATCGCGTTCGGGCAGGGCGGCGGGCCAGTTGACCGCCGCCGCTCCGTGCGTATGCAGCCGGGCCAAGCCGGTGAGCAGGGTGCCGGGTTCCGGGCTGTCCGGCCGTAGGAGCGGGATGAGCAGGTTCTCTTGCGGGGTGCCGGTGTCGTCGTCGGCGGGGTGGCTGTCGGCGGTGGCCTCTAGGCATTCCTCGGCCAGTGCCGACAGGGTCCCGTCTGGGCCCAGTTCCATGAAGGTGCGGACTCCGTCGGTGTGCAGGCGGCTGATCGCGTCGCCGAAGCGCACGGTCCGCCGTACCTGCCGGACCCAGTACTCGGGGTCGCTCAGTTCTCCCGCCGCCACGATGTCGCCGGTGAGCGTCGACACCATGGGAATGGCTGGTTCGCTGTAGGTCAGCGAGGCCGCGACCTGCTGGAACTCCTCCAGCATCGGGTCCATCAGCGGTGAGTGGAAGGCATGCCCGGTTCGCAGGCGCTTGACTCTCCGCCCGCGCTCGGCGAACCAGTCCGCCATGTTCCCCACCTCGTCCTCGGCGCCGGAGAACACCACCGAGGCGGGTCCGTTCACGGCCGCGACCGACACCCGGGCTTCCCGGCCGTCGAGCGCCTGTCGCGCCTCGGCTTCGCTCGCCCGTACGGCGACCATGGCGCCGCCTGGTGCGAGCTGCTCCATCAGGCGCCCGCGGGCCGCCACCAGGCGGCAGGCTGCTGCCAGGGGAAGCACCCCGGCGACGTGGGCGGCCGCGAGCTCGCCGATCGAGTGCCCGGCCACGAAGTCCGCGCGCACGCCGAGACGTTCCAGGTGCCGGAAGAGCGCGACCTGGACGGCGAACAGCGCCGGCTGGGCGTACCGCGTACGGTCCAGAACATCCGCGGCATCCGCGACATCCGCAAGATCCGCACTGGCGTGGATCAGCGGGCGCAGGGGCTGGTCCAGGTGACCGTCCAGTTCCGCCAGTACCTGGTCCAGCGCGTCCGCGTAGGCCGGGTGAGCCGCATACAGCTGACGGCCCATTCCCACGCGTTGCGTGCCCTGTCCGGCGAACAGCATGGCGGTCTTTCCGCGCCGGCGGCCTGAGTGGCCGCCACGCGGGCCGACCGACCCTTCGATCAGGCCGTCCGCCGACCGGCCCTCGGCCAGCGCGTCGAGGGCCTGAAGGAAGCCGTCGCGGTCCTCGGCCACGACGACGGCCCGGTGATCGAACACGGACCGCTGTGCCGCCAGGGCGTGCGCCACGTCGGCCGGCCGGGCATCGGATGCCCTGGCAGCGAACTGCCGCAACCGTCGCGCCTGGCCCCGCAGCGCTCGCTCGGACTTGGCGGAGAGCAGCCACGGGATGGGCAGGAGGGCCGGCTTGTCGGACATGGCGTCGGCGACGCACTCCGGTTCAGCCGACTTGTCGGACACGGCCTCGGCGACGCACTCAGCCGACATCTCGGACATGGCGTCGGCGACGCACTCCGGTTCAGCCGACATCTCGGTCACGGCGTCAGCGACGCACTCCGGTTCAGCCGCCTCCTCTTGCGGCTCGGTGAGGTCCGCCGGTCCGGTGGCGTCGACCACGTGGGGCGCCTCGACCGGCGCCTGCTCGACGATGACGTGCGCCTCAGCCGGTACCGGCTCACTGATGACGTGCGCCTCGACCGGCGCCTGCTCGATGATGACGTGGGCGTTGGTCCCGCTGACTCCGAACGCGGAGACGCCCGCGCGCCTGGGCCGGCCGTTCTGCTGCCACGGTACGGGCTCGGTGAGAAGCCGGACGCCGCCGCTCGACCAGTCGATGTGGGGGGAGGGTTCGTCGATGTGCAGGCTGGTCGGCAACAGTTCGTGGTTCAGGGCCATGACCATCTTGATCACACCGGCCACACCCGCGGCAGCCTGCGCATGCCCGATGTTCGACTTCACCGACCCCAACCACACCGGCCGCTCCCCCGAACGACCCTGCCCGTACGTGGCGAGCAACGCCTGCGCCTCGATCGGATCACCCAACGTCGTACCCGTCCCGTGCCCCTCCACCACATCCACATCCGCCACGGACAACCCCGCACACGCCAACGCCTGCCGAATCACCCGCTGCTGCGACGGACCATTCGGCGCCGTCAACCCATTCGACGCACCGTCCTGATTCACCGCACTCCCCCGCACCACCGCCAAAACCCGATGACCACGACGTTCAGCCTCGGACAGCCGCTCCACCAACAGCACACCCACACCCTCGGCCCAGCCGACCCCATCGGCCCCCGACCCGTACGCCTTGCACCGGCCGTCCGGCGACAGACCCCGCTGCCGCGAGAACTCCACAAACGCACCCGGCGTCGACATCACCGTCACACCCCCCGCCAACGCCAGCGAACACTCCCCCGACCTCAACGCCTGACACGCCAGATGCAGCGCCACCAACGACGACGAACACGCCGTATCCACCGTCACCGCCGGACCCTCGAAGCCGAAGGTGTAGGAAAGCCGCCCGGAGACGACGCTGTTGGAGACGCCGGTGAGCGCGTACCCCTCGTGGTCCTGGGTGCCGCGGCGCAGGAGCTCGGCGTAGTCCTGCTGCGAGACGCCGGCGAAGACACCGGTCGTGGACCCGTGCAGCGTGGCGGGGTCGATGCCCGCCCGCTCCAACGCCTCCCAGGACACCTCCAGCATCAACCGCTGCTGCGGATCCATCGCCAACGCCTCACGCGGACTGATCCCGAAAAACCCCGCATCGAACTCCGCCGCACCCTGCAAAAACCCACCACACCGCGTGTAGGACGTACCCGCCCGCCCCGGCTCCGGATCATAGAAAGCCTCCACGTCCCAACCCCGGTCGACCGGAAACTCCCCCACCGCATCCCGACCCGACGCGATCAACTCCCAGAAATCCTCCGCCGACTCCACACCCCCCGGAAAACGGCACGCCATCCCCACAATGGCAATCGGCTCGTCGACATCCACACGCGGTGCCGGGGCCCGAAGGGCAAGGGCAAGGGCAGTGCCGGTGGTCGGGCTTCCGCCGCTCAGCTGCTCGTGGATGTGTGCCGCGAGTGCCACCGGGCGGGGATGGTCGAACACCAGGGTCCTCGGGAAGCGCAGGCCCGTGGCGGTGTTGAGGCGGTTGCGTAGTTCGACGGCGGTGAGGGAGTCGAAACCGAGGTCGCGGAAGGCGCGCTCGGGCACCACCGCATCGGCGGTGCCGTGTCCAAGGACGGCCGCGGCATGGGTAAGGACCAGGTCCAGCACGGTCTCGGCCTGTGCGGCGGGGTCGAGTCCGGCGAGGCAGTCGCGCAGCATGCCGCCGCGCACGGTGTCCACCGCCTCCGACAACTGACCACCCCACTGCCCAGAGACCCCGGAACCCCGCGGCGCCCCCTCCACATCCAGCCAAAAGCGCTCTCGCTCGAACGCATACGTCGGCAGCTCCACCCCGCAACCACCAGCGACCCCGCGACCAACACTCCCGAACACACCGGACCACTCAACCGCCACCCCACCCACGAACAACTCGGCCACGGACATCAGGAAGCGTCGCAAGCCGCCTTCGCCCCGGCGCAGAGATCCGACGACCAGGCTGTCCAAGTCACCCATCTCGTCCAGGGTTTCCTGCACACCGACCGCGACGGCCGGATGCGGGCACGCCTCGATGAAGACGGTGTGGCCGGCGCGGACCAGCGCCTGTGTCGCGTCCCGGAAGCGGACGACCTGGCGCAGGTTGCGGTACCAGTAGTCGGCGTCGAGTTCGGTGCCGTCGATGCGTTCGCCGGTGACGGTGGAGTAGAAGGGCACGTCGCCGGTCCTCGCGCGGATGGGGGCGAGGAGTTCGAGCAGCCGCCCCTGGATCGCCTCGACCTGCGGGGAGTGCGACGCCCAGTCGACCATGAGCCTGCGGGCCGGTACGTCTTCGTGTGACAGCTCCTCCACCAGGGCGTCGACCGCTTCCGGCTCCCCGGAGACCACGGCCGAACGCGCCCCGTTCACGGCGGCGATGACCAGACGGTCGCCCCATGTCGCAAGACGCGGCTCCAGCTTCTCGACCGGCAGACCGACCGATGCCATCGCCCCCTGCCCGGCCAGTGCGGCCAGCGCCTGGCTGCGCAGGGCGGTGACCCGGGCGGCGTCGTCGAGGGAGAGTGCACCGGCGACGTAGGCCGCTGCGATCTCGCCCTGCGAGTGCCCGGCCACCGCGTCCGGGTGTACACCGTACGAGCGCCAGAGCGCCGCCAGCGAGACCATCACCGCGAAGAGGACGGGCTGGACGACATCGACGCGTTGCAGAGGGGGTGCGTCCGGTGCGCCGCGCAGGACGTCGAGGAGAGACCAGTCCAGGTACGGTTCGAGGGCTTGGGCGCAGTCGGACATCTGCTGGGCGAAGACCGGTGAGGAGCCGAGGAGTTCCTGCGCCATGCCTTCCCAGTGGGTGCCCTGTCCTCCGAACAGCATGGCGATCTTTCCGTCGGCCGCCGGTCCGGCCACACCCTGTACCACCCCCGCGGTGGGTGCCCCCTCGGCCAGTGCGTCGAGTGCGTGCAGGAACTCGTCGCGGTCCTCGGCCACGACCACCGCACGATGCTCGAACACCGACCGCTCCGACACCAAAGCCCGCCCGACCCCAGCCGGACTCACCCCCACACCATCCGCACCCCCACCAACCGCCACAACCCCACGCAACCGACGCGCCTGCCCCCGCAACGCCAACTCCGACCGCGCCGACACCACCCACGGCACCACCCCCGAACCCGACACCACCCCCGGACCCAACTCCTGCAGCCGGCCCGCACCCCCATCCGCGCCCCCGGACGCCTCCTCCAAAATCACATGCGCATTCGTCCCACTCACCCCGAACGCAGACACCCCCGCACGCCGCAGCCGACCCTCCACCCCCGGCCACTCCACCTCATCCGCCAACACACGAACCGACCCACTCGACCAATCCACCTGCGACGACGGCTCATCCACATGCAACGTCCGCGGCAACACCCCCGCCCGCAACGCCATCACCATCTTGATCACACCCGCCACACCCGCAGCAGCCTGCGCATGCCCGATGTTCGACTTCACCGACCCCAACCACACCGGCCGCTCCCCCGAACGACCCTGCCCATAAGTGGCGAGCAACGCCTGCGCCTCGATCGGATCACCCAACGTCGTACCCGTCCCGTGCCCCTCCACCACATCCACATCCGCCACGGACAACCCCGCACACGCCAACGCCTGCCGAATCACCCGCTGCTGCGACGGACCATTCGGCGCCGTCAACCCATTCGACGCACCGTCCTGATTCACCGCACTCCCCCGCACCACCGCCAAAACCCGATGACCACGACGTTCAGCCTCGGACAGCCGCTCCACCAACAGCACACCCACACCCTCGGCCCAGCCGACCCCATCGGCCCCCGACCCGTACGCCTTGCACCGGCCGTCCGGCGACAGACCCCGCTGCCGCGAGAACTCCACAAACGCACCCGGCGTCGACATCACCGTCACACCCCCCGCCAACGCCAGCGAACACTCCCCCGACCTCAACGCCTGACACGCCAGATGCAGCGCCACCAACGACGACGAACACGCCGTATCCACCGTCACCGCCGGACCCTCGAGCCCCAGGGTGTAGGCGACGCGTCCGGATGTGACGCTGCTGGACAGGCCCGTCATGGCGTAGCCCTCGAGGTCCTCGGTGGCCCGGCGCACGAGGTCGGCGTAGTCCTGACTGCACATGCCGGCGAAGACACCGGTCGTGGACCCGCGCAACGTGGCGGGGTCGATGCCCGCCCGCTCCAACGCCTCCCAGGACACCTCCAGCATCAACCGCTGCTGCGGATCCATCGCCAACGCCTCACGCGGACTGATCCCGAAAAACCCCGCATCGAACTCCGCCGCACCCTCCAGGAAACCGCCCCGGCGCGTATACGACGAACCCGCCCGCCCCGGCTCCGGATCATAGAAAGCCTCCACGTCCCAACCCCGGTCGACCGGAAACTCTCCCACCGCATCCCGACCCGACGCGACCAGTTCCCACAAGTCCTCCGCCGACTCCACACCCCCCGGAAAACGGCACGCCATCCCCACAATCGCAATCGGCTCGTCAACGTCGACACGCGACGCCGGGACCGGAGGAGCAATGTCACGCTGGCCGCCCGCGCCCTCCTCCAGCTGTTCCTTGAGGTATCCGGCCAGCGCGGAGGGAGTGGGGTAGTCGAAGATCAGCGTGGTGGGCAGGAGGAGCCCGGTGACGGCGTTGAGGCGGTTGCGCAGTTCGACGGCGCTCACGGAGACGAAGCCCAGGTCGCGGAAGGCTCGCTCAGGGCGTACGGCGGTGGGGGTGCTGTGTCCGAGCACGGTCGCCGCGTACGTACGGACCAGGTCGAGAAGCGCACGTTCCTGCTCGGCGGTGTCCATGGCCTTGAGCCGTGCGGAGAACGAGTCGGGGGATGCGGTGGCGGTGTCGAGTCCGGTGGTTTCCCGGGCGAGGCGTGCTTCGGGGATGTCGCTGATGAGGGGCGAGAGTCGGGAGCCGGGGAGGGAGTTGGCGGTGAATCGGTCCCAGTCGATGTCGGCGACCGTCACACAGGTCTCGTCATGGTCCAACGCCTGGCCCAGTGCCACCAGCGCCGTCTCCGGCGTCATCGCCGCCAGACCCCGACGCCGCATCTGCCCCACGGCCCCCTCCGCCATCCCCCCACCAGCCCACGGACCCCACGCCACCGCCAACCCCGGCAGGCCCTCACCACGCCGGTGCCGAACGATTGCCTCCACATACGCGTTCGCCGCCGCGTAACTCCCCTGTCCCGCCGGCCCGAACGTCGCCGCAGCCGACGAGAACACCACGAACCCCGAAAGATCCGCCCCCCGCGTCAACTCATGCAGATTCCAGGCCGCCAGCGCCTTCGCCCGCAGCACCCCCGTGACACGCTCGGACGACAACCCCTCCAACACCCCGTCATCCACAACTCCCGCGGCATGCACCACCACACCCAGCGGGCACTCCGCCGGAACGGCCGACCGCAACACCTCCGCCAACGCCTCACGGTCCGCCGCATCACACGCCACCACCGACACCCGCGCGCCCAAGCCCATCAAGTCCGCTCGGAGTTCTTCGACTCCCTGGGCGCTCTCCCCGCGTCGGCTCACCAGCAGCAGGTGTTCGGCGCCACGCCGGGCCATCCACCGGGCGACGTGCGCACCCAACTCGCCGGTGCCTCCGGTGACGAGTACGGTGCCGCGGGGCCGCCACTCCCGCTCCGCGACGGCCTCCTCCAACGGCGCCCGCACCAACCGCCGCACAAACGCCCCCGAAGACCGCACGGCAAACTCACTCTCACCCCCTCCCCCCACACCCGCCAGCACACCTACCAACCCATCGACCACCCGCTCATCCACGAGCTCCGGCACATCAACCAGCCCACCCCAGCGGTCCGGTGCCTCCGCCCCCACCACACGGCCCAGCCCCCACACCACACCCGAGGCCGGCCCCCACACAGCATCCCGGCCCCCCACCGACACGGCCCCGCCCGTCACACACCACAGCCGCGCCCCCACGCCCACATCACCCAGCGCCTGCACCAACCCCACAGACGCCACTCCCGCCTGCACGACGCCACTCCCCCAGCCCACAAGGGAGACGACACCGCCGACAGCCTCACCATCGACCGCCTCACGCAGGTGGCCGGCCAACACTTCCCTGCTCACACACCCCGCTTCCACCTCCACCCGAACCACTCGCGCCCCACACCGCTCCAACCCCTCCGCCACCACATCAACCGGGCCCGCCTCGCCCTCGGACACCACCAGCCACGCGCCCGACAGCCCCCCTACACCACCGCCCGAAACGGGTCGCCACACCTCCCGATAGCGCCACCCGTCCACCACTTCACGCTCGTGCCGTACCCGCCCCCATTCCCCCAACGCCGACACCACCGCACCCAGCGACGCCCCCTCATCCACCCCAAGGAGCGATGCCACCACCCCCGCATCACCACACTCGACCGCCTCCCACAACGGACCACCCCACATCCCGGAAACCCCGGAACCTCCCGCAGATCCCTCCTCCACGTCCAGCCAAAATCGCTCCCGCTCAAACGCATACGTCGGCAGCTCCACCCCGCATCCATCACCGACCTCGCGAGCAGTCCCCTCGAACACACCGGCCCACTCAACCGCCGTCCCAGCCACGAACAACTCCGCCAGGGCGGTCATGACCGACCGTGCCTCCGGCTGGTCCGGCCGCAGGGCGGGGATGGCGCGGGCCGGTGCACTGAGCGAGTCCTGTGCGAGGGCCGACAGCGTGCCGTCGGGGCCGATTTCGAGGCAGGTGGTGACGCCCTGTTCCTGAAGCCATGAGATGCCGTCCGCGAAACGGACCGTGCTGCGGGCGTGTTCGACCCAGTAGTCCGGGGTGCACATGGTCTCGGCGGGGAGGGGCGCGCCGGTGACGTTGGAGACGACGGGAATCCGCGGGGCGCTGAAGGTGACCTGCTCGGCCGCGCGGCGGAAGTCGCCCAACATGGCGTCCATGTGCGGCGAGTGGAAGGCGTGGCTGGTCCGCAGCCGCCGGGTGCGGCGGCCTCGTGCCGCCCATTGCTGCGCGAGGTCCAGGACCGCGTCCTCGTCCCCGGAGAGGACGATCGACCGCGGCCCGTTCACCGCGGCGTGCGCGACCCGGGATGCGTATTCGTCGGGCAGCGGGAGGATCTCGTCCTCGGACGCCTCGATGGCCACCATGGCTCCGCCGGACGGGAGCCCTTGCATCAGGCGGCCTCGTGCGACCACCAGTGCCACCGCGTCGGCAAGGCAGAGCATCCCGGCGACATGGGCGGCCGCCAGTTCACCGACGGAATGGCCGAGGACGTAGTCGGGCGTCAGACCCCAGGTCTCCAGCAGCCGGAACAGCGCCACCTCGAAGGCGAACAGGGCGGGCTGGGCGAAACCCGTGTCCTCGATCAGCCGGCCTTCGGGAGAGTCCTGCGGTGCGAAGAGTACGTCCCGCAGCCCAGGGGCACCGGGGTCGGTGCGGGCGGTGTCGGCCTCCGCGCAGATCTCGTCGATGGCCTGGGCGAAGACGGGGTACGCCTCGTACAGTTCGCGGCCCATGCCTGCGCGCTGGGTTCCCTGCCCGGCGAAGAGTACGGCGAGTTCGCCCGAGGTGGTTCGTCCCTCGACGACGCCGGGCACGGGGCGGCCGCCGGCCAGTGCGTCGAGTGCGTGCAGGAACTCGTCGCGGTCCTCGGCCACGACCACCGCACGATGCTCGAACACCGACCGCTCCGACACCAAAGCCCGCCCGACCCCAGCCGGACTCACCCCCACACCATCCGCACCCCCACCAACCGCCACAACCCCACGCAACCGACGCGCCTGCCCCCGCAACGCCAACTCCGACCGCGCCGACACCACCCACGGCACCACCCCCGAACCCGACACCACCCCCGGACCCAACTCCTGCAGCCGGCCCGCACCCCCACCCGCGCCCCCCGACGCCTCCTCCAAAATCACATGCGCATTCGTCCCACTCACCCCGAACGCAGACACCCCCGCACGCCGCAGCCGACCCTCCACCCCCGGCCACTCCACCTCATCCGCCAACACACGAACCGACCCACTCGACCAATCCACCTGCGACGACGGCTCATCCACATGCAACGTCCGCGGCAACACCCCCGCCCGCAACGCCATCACCATCTTGATCACACCCGCCACACCCGCAGCAGCCTGCGCATGCCCGATGTTCGACTTCACCGACCCCAACCACACCGGCGTGTCACCGGCCCGCTGCCCGTACGTGGCGAGCAACGCCTGCGCCTCGATCGGATCACCCAGCGTCGTGCCCGTCCCGTGCCCCTCCACCACATCCACATCCGCCACAGACAACCCCGCACACGCCAACGCCTGCCGAATCACCCGCTGCTGCGACGGACCATTCGGCGCCGTCAACCCATTCGACGCACCGTCCTGATTCACCGCACTCCCCCGCACCACCGCCAAAACCCGATGACCACGACGTTCAGCCTCGGACAGCCGCTCCAGCAGCAAAATCCCCACGCCCTCGGACATGCCGGTGCCGTCGGCAGCCGACGCGTACGCCTTGCACCGGCCGTCCGGCGACAGACCCCGCTGCCGCGAGAACTCCACGAACATGCCCGGGGTGGACATGACCGTCACGCCTCCGGCGAGGGCGAAGGAGGACTCACCGGTGCGCAGTGACTGGCAGGCGAGGTGCAGTGCCACCAGCGACGACGAGCACGCCGTGTCGACCGTCACCGCGGGGCCCTCGAAGCCGAAGGTGTAGGCGACGCGTCCGGACAGGATGCTTCCCGCGTTGCCGTTGCCCAGGTAGCCGGCCAGGTCGTCGGGGACCGAGAGCAGACGGGTCGCGTAGTCCTGGGACATGAGGCCGGCGAAGACGCCCGTCCGGCTGCCGCGCAACGTGGCGGGGTCGATGCCCGCCCGCTCCAACGCCTCCCAGGACACCTCCAGCATCAACCGCTGCTGCGGATCCATCGCCAACGCCTCACGCGGACTGATCCCGAAAAACCCCGCATCGAACTCCGCCGCACCCTCCAGGAAACCGCCCCGGCGCGTATACGACGAACCCGCCCGCCCCGGCTCCGGATCATAGAAAGCCTCCACGTCCCAACCCCGGTCGACCGGAAACTCCCCCACCGCATCCCGACCCGACGCAATCAACTCCCAGAAATCCTCCGCCGACTCCACACCCCCCGGAAAACGGCACGCCATCCCCACAATTGCAATCGGCTCCTGCTCGCCCGATTCAATCTGCTGAAGTCGACGCCGCACATTGAGGAGATCGGCAGTAACGCGCTTGAGATAGTCGCGGAGCTTTTCCTCGTTAGCCATGGACCGGTCTCCTCGACAAGAGAAATCGGAAATTAAAAAACACGCATGGGACTCTCACAGGCTAGAGCGACGAGAGCAGCACAAATACCCCTAGATACCCCAGACCCCTGATGCTCGATGAATGCCGCTATAGCTAGGGGGTATGGCGCCAGACATGAATTCACAGCGTTTCGGCGGCCGGCTGGCGCTTGTCACAGGTGCAGGCGGTGGCATCGGGCGGGCGACCGCCTGCGCTCTCGGATCGGCCGGGGCGCGAGTGGTGTGCGTGGACCGGGACGGCCGCGGCGCCGGGGTGACGGCCGACCTGGCCCGGACGCGGGGCGCGCGGGCGGCCTGGCCCGAGGTGGCCGACGTGTCCGACGGAGCGGCGATGGAGCGGTTCGCCGAGCGCGTCGCCGAGACGTACGGGGTCGTGGACCTGCTGGTGAACAACGCCGGCATCGGCATGGCGGGGCGTTTTCTCGACACGTCCGTCGAGGACTGGCAGCGCACCCTGGGCGTCAACCTCTGGGGTGTCATTCATGGTTGCCGCCTCATCGGCCGGCAGATGGCGGAGCGCGGGCAGGGCGGGCACATCGTGACGGTGGCGTCGGCGGCGGCGTTCCAGCCGACGCGGGCGGTCCCCGCGTATGCCACCAGCAAGGCGGCGGTGCTGATGCTGAGCGAGTGCCTGCGCGCGGAGTTCGCGGAGTTCGGGGTCGGAGTGAGCGTGGTGTGCCCGGGCTTCGTCCGTACGTCGTTCGCGTCGGCGATGCATTTCGCCGGTGTGCCCCGGCTGGAGCAGGAGCGGCTGCGGGCGCTGTTCGCCGGTCGCGGATGCAGCGCGGAGAAGGTGGCCGCGGCGGTACTGCGGTCGGTGGCGCGCGACTCGGCCGTGGTGACCGTGACGGCGGAAGCGCGGCTGTCACGGCTGATGAGCCGCTTCACGCCACGCCTGCGCGCCGCGGTGGCGCGGATGGATCCCCCTTCGTAGGGCTGGCGGGGATCCCCTCCTTGCCTTCGAACATCTTCCGACGATGGGCAGTGAGAGATGTCAGATCATTTTCTCTTCATGAGTGCGCCGTTCTGGGGGCATGTGTTCCCCAGTCTCGCCGTGGCGGAGGAGCTCGTGCACCGGGGCCACCACGTCACCTTTGTGACGGGCGCGGAAATGGCCGATGCGGTGCGTTCCGTGGGCGCTGATTTCCTGCGGTACGAGTCCGCCTTCGAGGGTGTCGACATGTACCGGCTGATGACCGAGGCCGAGCCGAACGCCATCCCCATGACGCTGTACGACGAGGGCATGTCCATGTTGCGTTCGGTGGAGGAGCACGTCGGCAAGGACGTTCCGGACCTGGTGGCCTACGACATCGCCACCTCCCTCAACGTGGGTCGTGTCCTCGCCGCCTCCTGGAGCAGGCCGGCCATGACGGTCATTCCCCTGTTCGCGTCCAACGGGCGCTTCTCCACGATGCAGTCGGTATTGGATCCGGATTCCGCTCAGGTCAGTGCGCCGCCGCCGCGCTTCTCGGAGCAGATGGAGTTGTTCGGCCTCGGGGCGCTGGTGCCGCGCCTCGCGGAGCTGCTCGTTTCCCGGGGTATCACGGAACCGGTCGACGATTTCCTTTCCGGACCGGAGGACTTCAACCTGGTGTGTCTGCCGCGCGCCTTCCAGTACGCGGGCGACACCTTCGACGAGCGGTTCGCCTTCGTCGGACCATGTCTGGGTAAGCGCAGGGGTCTGGGCGAGTGGACACCACCGGGCAGCGGGCATCCAGTGGTGCTCATCTCCCTCGGGACCGTGTTCAACCGGCAGCTGTCCTTCTTCCGCACGTTCGTCCGGGCGTTCACCGACGTCCCCGTGCACGTCGTGATCTCGCTCGGCAAGGGGGTCGACCCCGATGTGCTGCGGCCGCTGCCGCCGAATGTCGAGGTGCACCGGTGGGTGCCGCACCATGCGGTGCTGGAGCATGCCAGGGCTCTGGTCACGCACGGCGGTACCGGCAGTGTGATGGAGGCACTGCACGCAGGGTGCCCGGTGCTCGTCATGCCCTTGTCGCGGGACGCGCAGGTGACCGGCCGGCGGATCGCCGAGCTGGGGCTGGGTCGTATGGTGCAGCCGGAGGAGGTCACGGCGACGACGCTGCGCCGGCACGTGCTGGACATCATCTCCGATGACGCGATCACCCGACAGGTCAGGCAGATGCAGCGGGCCACGGTCGAGGCGGGCGGCGCCCTGCGGGCAGCGGACGAGACCGAGCGGTTTCTGCGCCGGACGCGCCGTCACTGACCGGCAGCTCGGGCCGGGCGGTGAGTGGCTCCCACAGGGTTCGGTTCTCCACGTACCACTGAACGGTCTGTGCCAGCCCCTCCTCGAAGGGCACGCGGGGCGCGTAACCGAGCTCGGCGGAGATCTTGCTGATGTCCAGCGAGTAGCGCCGGTCGTGCCCCTTGCGGTCGGTCACGGGTTCGACCATCGACCAGTCCACGCCGAGCAGGTCCAGGAGCCGGGCGGTGAGCTCACGGTTGGACAGCTCCGTCCCGCCTCCGATGTGGTAGATCTCGCCGGGCCTGCCGCGTTCGGCGACCAGGGCGATGCCACGGCAGTGGTCGTCCACGTGCAGCCAGTCGCGGACGTTTTCGCCGTCGCCGTACAAGGGCACCTTCGTGCCGTTCAGCAGATGGGTGACGAACCGCGGGATGAGTTTCTCCGGGAACTGGTGGGGGCCGTAGTTGTTCGAGCATCGGGTGATGATCACTGGTAGGCCGTGCGTGCGGTGGAAGGACCGGGCGAGCAGGTCGGAGGACGCCTTGGACGCGGAGTAGGGCGAGTTCGGCTCCAGCGGGGCGTCCTCGGTCCACGAGCCGGAGTCGATGGAGCCGTAGACCTCGTCCGTCGAGATGTACACGAAGCGGTCCACGGCGGCGTCGGTGGCGGCGCGGAGCAGGGTGTGAGTGCCGAGGACATTGGTGCGTACGAACTCGGCGGCGTCGGCCACGGACCGGTCCACGTGTGACTCCGCCGCGAAGTGGACCACCATGTCGGAGCCGTCCATCAGGTCCGCGACCAAGGGCCCGTCGCAGATGTCGCCGTGCACGAAGATCAGGGATGGGCTTCCCAGGACCGGTGCGAGGTTCTCCAGGCGACCCGCGTAGGTCAGCTTGTCGAGCACCACGACCTCGGCACCGGTGAACGCCGGATACGCGCCCGTCAGCAACCGCCGTACGAAATGGGAACCGATGAAACCGGCGCCGCCCGTCACGAGTAGGCGCATCCCGGGCTCCTCACCGCGGCTTCCGCCGCAATACTCATCAGATACTCGCCGTAGCCGGAGCCGGCCAGTTCGACCCCGCGCAGATAGCAGTCGTCCGCGTCGATCAGACCCATCCGGAAGGCGATCTCCTCGAGACAGGCGATCCGTACTCCCTGGCGCTTCTCCAGGACCTGCACATACTGCCCGGCGTGCATCAGCGAGTCGTGCGTCCCCGCATCGAGCCAGGTGAAGCCCCGGCCCAGGTCCACCAGCCGGGCCCGCCCCTCGGCGAGGTAGGCCCTGTTGACGTCGGTGATCTCCAGCTCGCCGCGGGCCGACGAGCGGATGCCCCGGGCCACCTCGATCACGTCGTTGTCGTACAGGTACAGGCCTGTGATCGCCAGGTTGGACCGGGGGGCGGTGGGTTTCTCCTCGACGGACAGCAGCTTTCCGGAGGCGTCGACCTCTCCGACTCCGTACCGTTCGGGATCCGTCACCGCGTATCCGAACAACACACAGCCGTCGACATCGCGGGTGTGGCTGCGCAGCAGGTGCGAAAAGCCCATGCCATGGAAGATGTTGTCCCCAAGGACAAGGGACACCTGATCCTGACCGATGAAATCGGCGCCGATGAGGAATGCCTCGGCGATTCCTCCCGGTCGCTGCTGCGCGGCGTAGTCGATGTTCAGCCCGAGGCGGCTTCCGTCTCCGAGCAGTCTCCGGAATTGTTCGAGATGATCGGGTGAGGAAATCACCAGGATGTCTTTTATGCCGCCGAGCATCAACACGGAGAGCGGGTAGTAGATCATGGGTTTGTCGTAGACAGGGAGCAGCTGCTTGGAAAGGGCACGGGTCAACGGGTAAAGCCGAGAGCCGGTTCCCCCCGCGAGCACGATTCCCTTCATGTCGGACTCCCCGCAGTCGACGTTATATATCTCTGCCGTCTGCCCGACGGTACCAAGTGGCGGAAAACGCACCAGGAATTCGAGCGCCGCTAGGGGGAAGGGCTCAAGAAGATAGGGGCCACCAGATGGGGCGGTTTTCGGTGTGCCCGCCCCGGCCGACCGGAATACTGAAGAGCATGCTGACGACTGGGATGTGCGACCGACCGCTGGTCGTCGTACTCGGAGCCTCCGGCTATATCGGGTCGGCCGTCGCGGCGGAACTCGCCCGGTGGCCGGTCCTGTTGCGGCTGGTGGCCCGGCGACCGGGCGTCGTTCCGCCGGGCGGCGCCGCGGAGACCGAGACGCGTACGGCCGACCTGACGGCGGCGAGCGAGGTCGCCCTCGCCGTGACGGACGCCGACGTGGTGATCCACCTGGTCGCGCGCCTCACCCAGGGAGCGGCATGGCGGGCGGCGGAGAGCGATCCGGTGGCCGAGCGGGTGAACGTCGGGGTGATGCACGACGTCGTCGCGGCCCTGCGGTCCGGGCGCCGCGCCGGGCCGCCCCCGGTGGTGGTGTTCGCCGGGTCGGTCTACCAGGTGGGCCGCCCGGGTCGGGTCGACGGCAGTGAGCCGGACGAGCCCGTGACGGCCTATGCCCGTCAGAAACTCGACGCCGAACGGACGTTGAAGTCCGCCACGGTCGAGGGTGTCCTGCGGGGGATCTCGCTGCGGCTGCCCACCGTCTACGGCGCGGGGCCGGGCCCGCAGGGCAACGGCGTCGTGCAGGCGATGGTGCTCCGGGCGCTCGCCGACGAGGCCCTCACCGTGTGGAACGGAAGCGTGGTGGAGCGTGACCTGGTGCATGTGGAGGATGTCGCGCAGGCCTTCGTGAGCTGCCTGGCGCACGCGGATGCGCTCGCCGGGCGGCACTGGCTGCTCGGCAGCGGTCGTCCTGTGACCGTCCCGCACCTCTTCGGTGCCATCGCCGCCGGCGTGTCCGCCCGCACCGGGCGCCCCGCGGTGCCCGTGACCGCGGTGGACCCTCCGGCGATGGCGACGGCGGCGGACTTCCACGGGACCGTCGTCGACTCCTCGGCGTTCCGCGCGGTCACCGGGTGGCGGCCGCGGCTGTCGCTTCAGGAGGGCCTGGACCACATGGTGGCGGCTTACGTGTAGCGCCGGGGTGGCGGCCGGGCCCGGGCGGTGACGGCCCGGATCCGGGTCGGCCGTCACAGCTTCTCGTCGAGGCCGCGGCTCGCGCGGTACTCCGGCAACATGCCGCGTCGCAGGGCCTGCTGGAGAGTCGGCGCGCGCCGGTCGCGCTCGGAGAGGATCGGTGCCCGCCCGAGGTGGTGGCCGAGGGGCAGGGCGAGGTCCGGATCCTCGGGCGAGAGGGCGTGTTCGTTCTGCGGAACGTAGCCGCTCGACATCAGGTACACCATCGCCGTGTCGTCTTCCAGCGCCACGAACGCGTGCCCGACCCCGATCGGCAGGTAGACGGAACGGAAGCGCTCCTGGTCGAGGAGGACCGAGTCCCACTGCCCGAAAGTCGGTGAGCCGGTGCGCAGGTCGACGACGAAGTCCAGGGCCCGTCCCCGGGCGCAGTGGACGTACTTGGCCTGGCCGGGTGGTGTCGCGGTGAAGTGCACGCCGCGGACGACGCCGCGGCGCGAGACGCTCTGGCAGGTCTGCGCGGTGGGAAACCGGTGCCCGACGGCCTCGCTGAGGACCGGTTCCTGGTAGGGGGTGACGAAGAGCCCGCGCTCGTCGGGGAAGACCGTCGGGGTGAATTCGACGGCGCCCTCGACGACGAGCCTCCGGACCGTGACACCGGCGGCGGTGGCCCGGGCGCCCGCGGGCGGGGCGGGCCGGTCGGCGGAGCTCCGGCGAGGCCGGCCAAGGGTCATCGCTGCACTCTCTCTGTCGTGCGGGTTGTCATACGGGTAGTCGTACGGGCCGGTTCCGGAGTCACAGCTCGACGGCGCGGGTGGTGAGCAGGGACAGCAGGGTGCGGGCCTGCACGTTCACGTAACGGCCGTACCGCAGCAGCTGGGTCAGCTGGCCCGGGGTGCACCAGCGGTACCCCGGGGGCGGGTCGTTCGGCGCCTGGCTCTCGTCGGCCTCGACGAACAGGTAGCGCGCCTGTGCGTGCAGAAAGCGACCGCCCTCCTCCGAGTGGACCGCCGCGTAGCGGATGCGGTCGGGCGCGGCCTCCAGCACCAGGTCGAGGAAGCGCGGCCTGGCCGGTCCCGTGAGGTGGGCGTAGTTGCGCGGGGTGTACTGGACCGTCGGGCCGAGTTCGATCGTGTCGAGGAAGCCGCCCTCGACCCTGCCGTGGGCGAGCAGGTGCGGTACGCCGCCGATCCGCCGGGTCAGGAAGGCGGTGATGCCGTGGCCGCACGGTTCGATCAGGGGCTGGGTCCAGGCGGCGACCTCCCGGTTGGAGGCCTCGACACGGACCGCGACCACACGGAAGTACCGGTCCGCGTGGTGGGCGATGGACTCCGCGCCCGTGGTCCAGCCGGGGATGCCGGCCAGGGGCACGCGGCGGGCGTGCACGGAGTGCCGGGAGCGTTCGGCGGCGTACCAGGAGAGCAGTTCGGCGTCGCTGTGCAGGGCCGCGGGCTCGTCGAACGGGGTGGGAAGGCAGGCGAGGACCGTGCGTGCGTCCATGTTCACCAGGTTGTCCCGGTGCATCAGTTCGCCGATCTGCCCCAGTGTCAGCCAGCGGAAGTCGTCGTCCAGTGGTACGTCCTCGTCGGTCTCCACCACGATGTTGCGGTTGAACTTCCGGTGGAACCAGGCTCCGTGCTCGGACTGGAGGACGTCGACCACCACGGTGGCGCGCCGGGGCTGTGTGAAGTACTCGAGGTACTTCACGGCGGCGCCCCCGTGGACCTTGGTGTAGTTGCTGCGCGTGGCCTGCACGGTGGGCGACAGCTGGACCAGGTTGATGTTGCCGGGCTCCATCTTGGCCTGCATCAGGAAGTGCAGGACCCCGTCGAACTTCTTGGCGAGGATGCCGAGGATGCCGATCTCGGGCTGGTGGATGATGGGCTGCTGCCATTCCGGGAAGGGCTGTTCACCGCCTCGGACGTGCAGTCCCTCCACGGAGAAGAACCGGCCGCTGCGGTGGGCCAGATTGCCGGTTCCGGGGTGAAACGACCAGGCGTCCATCCCGTGGAAGGGGATGCGCTCGACCCGGAACCGGTGGGCCCCGGACCGCCGCGTCCACCAGCCGGTGAACGCGTCGAGGGACGTCCGGCGCCGGTGTCGCCCACGGCGGCGGAGCGGGCGAGGCACGCGGGCAGGGCGGCGTCGTGCCGCGCGGTGAGCGGTGCTGGGCTCGGTGTGGTCGGCATCGGCTCGTACGCTCATGCACCCCACGTCATGTAGATCACCGGTGGCTCGCGGCCGGGCAGTTGGCGCAGTGGGGCGTGGTCGAGGCCGAACGCCTCGCTCAGCGCCCTGGTCTCCCCCGGCCATTTGGGGTGGGTGAGTTCGTCGAAGGCGAGGATGCTGCCCCTGGTCAGGTGCGGTGTGATGACGTCCAGCAGTTCGCGCGTGGGGCGGTAGAGGTCCAGGTCGAAGTAGGCCAGCGCGATGACGGTGTGCGGGTGTTCCGCCAGGTATTGGGGCACCGTTTCGCGTACGTCGCCCTGGACCACGAAGGAACGCTGGGTGTGGCCGTAGGGTTCGTTCGCCTCGTGCGCCGCGAGCACCTGCCGCAGGTGCTCCACTTCGCCGTCCGGCACGGCGAACCGCCCAGGGACCGCGCTGGTGCTGACCTCGTCCGCCTCGTCGATGTCGGGGAAGCCGGTGAACGTGTCGAAGCCGATGACGCGGCGCAGCGAGTTGTACGGCTCATAGATGCTGCGCAGCGCGGTCAGCGTGGCGAGGTGCCGTCCGTGCAGAACGCCGAACTCCATGATGACGCCGGGGACTTCCGGCAGCATGCGGTACAGCGCGTCCATGGAGAGCAGGTCGGCGAGCTGGTTGCGCCGCATGTAGACGGACAGGTTGTCGATCAGGTACTTCGGCGGGATCGGGCTGTCGACGAGGAGCTTGGTCAGCTGCTCGCGGGCAGCGCGTTCCTGCTCGGACTCGTGCGGCACGATCCGGGGATCGGTGAACTCCCGCTCGGTCATGGAGGCCTTTCCTTTCATGGGTCGGTACCGGGCGCGCCGGACGTGCCGGTCGTACCGGGCGTGCCGGCGGGCACGACGCTGTCGGGTCAGGACAGCCAGGCGTCGGGGGCGGATCCGCCGCGGCCGACCGGGGGGAACAGCTCCTCCAGGCGGGCCAGGACGGGCTCGGGCAGCGGGGTGCGCAGGGCGTGCAGTGCCCCGTCCACGTGCTGTTCGGTGCGCGGCCCGATGACCAGCCCGGTCACGCCGGGCCGCGACAGCACCCAGGCCATGCCGACATGGGCGGGGTCGAGGCCGTGGTCCGCGCACACGTCCTCGTACGCCGCGATGGTGGTGCGGTGGTGCTCCAGGGCCTCGACGGCCCGGCCCTGTGCCGACTTGACCGCGGTGTTCTCCCGCGTCTTGCGCAGGACACCGCCGAGCAGGCCGCCGTGCAGTGGCGACCAGACCAGGACGCCGACACCGTAGGCGGACGCGGCGGGGATGACTTCCAGCTCGGCGTGTCGGGTCACGAGGTTGTAGACGCACTGCTCGGAGGCGAGGCCCAGGGCGTTGCGCCGCCGGGCCGCCTCCTGGGCGGAAGCGATGTCCCAGCCCGCGAAGTTGGAGGAGCCGACGTAGCGCACCTTGCCCTGCGTGATGAGCAGGTCCATCGCCTGCCACACCTCGTCCCAGCCGGCGCGGCGGTCGATGTGGTGCAGCTGGTACAGGTCGATCCAGTCGGTGCGCAGTCGGCGCAGCGAGGCGTCGCAGGCGGCCACGATATTGCGTACGGACAGTCCGTGATCGTTGGGGCCGCTGCCCATCGGATCGCCGACCTTGGTGGCCAGCACCACCTGCTCACGCCGGGCGGGGCGGTCCGCCAGCCACCTGCCGATGACCTCTTCGGTGTACCCCTTGTGGACGCGCCAGCCGTAGGTGTTGGCGGTGTCGAACAGGGTGATGCCCTGAGCCAGGGCGTGATCCATCAGTCGGCGCGCTTCGGGCTCCTCCACCCGTCCGCCGATGTTGACCGTTCCGAGCGCCAGTCGGCTGATCCTCAGCCGGGTCCTGCCCAGTTCGGTGTGGAGGGGAGCACTGCTGTTGCTGTCGGACTGGACGGGTGCGGGCTCGGCCGTCGTAGGCATCATCGATCAGTCGACACTCCCTCGTGCGTGAGCGGCGGGCGCTCGAGCAGGACCCTGACCTGAGGCCCAGGAGGCTACCGGCGATCATGCGATACAGGCAGCCGCTCGATGGTGGGACACGGGCTGCCGTCGCCGGGCATAGGGGCTGATGGGGGTTGTCCGGTGCGGGTCCGGCTGACAGCTTCGTGGACACCAAGTTGATCCAGTTGATCCACTCCGAAAGGCAGAGGCTGCAGCGCGATGACCAGTGTTCAGACGAGCGACAACTGGCTCCGGCGTTTCCATCCGGCCGCGGAGGCTCCGACGCGACTGGTCTGCTTTCCGCACGCGGGCGGCTCGGCCGCCTACTTCCACGGTGTTTCCCGTGCGCTCTCGCCGGCCGTCGACGTCTTGGCGGTGCAGTATCCGGGCCGTCAGGACCGGCGGCACGAGCCGCTCATCGACAGCATCGACGGCCTGGCCGCCCGGGTACGGGAGGAGTTGGCGCCGTGGACGGACCGGCCGTTGGCCCTGTTCGGGCACAGTATGGGCGCCATGGTGGCGTTCGAGGTGGCGCTGCGGCTGACGGCCGACGGCGCCGCGCCGAGCGTGCTGTTCGCCTCGGGCAGGCGGGCGCCGTCTCGGTACCGCGAGGAATCCGTACACCTCCATGACGATGCGGGCATCATGGCGGAGCTGAGCCGTCTGGACGGCACCGATACGCAGGTACTGACCGATCCGGAGCTGCGGGAGATGGTTCTTCCGGCGTTGCGCAGCGACTACCGGGCGGTCGAGACGTACCGCTACCAACCGGGGCCGCCGCTGCCCTGCCCCGTGGTCGCCCTGGTGGGCGACAGCGATCCCAAGGCCACGGTCGACGAGGCCCGCGCCTGGGGCGATCACACGGCCGGACCGTTCGAACTCTCGGTCTTTCCGGGTGGCCACTTCTATCTCAATGCGCACGCGGAAGCCGTCACGGAATTGGTGCGGACGCGACTGGCGACCATCAGGTGATCAAGGTGACGTAGGTGTTCACCATGGCGGAGTTCAGGGTCGTGCTCCAGCCGAAGTCACCCGGACCCGGCGAGGTCTCTTGCTGCGCGCCGCAGGCCACAGCGGCAGCCCTCTCGGGTCCGGCGCGGCACCGCACTGGCGGCGCTGTGTGCGCTCACCCTCGCCGCCTGCGGCACCGAACGAGCGGGCGTCAGGGGGCCGAAGGCCGGCCCCGCGCTCGAGACGGTGGACACATTGCGGCTGGCCTTCCTGGACTCGCTGACCAACACGTCCCGCGTCTTCGCAGGTCCTTGACGGTCTCTTGACGAATCCGGCGGACATGGAGGGCGGCTGCCGGGTAAGGCGCGGGGCGTGACACGTATTGGATTGGTCGTCCTCGCCCTGGCCGCGGCCCTCGCGGCGGGCGCCGCCGCGGGGTCGATATCGCCGTGGTGGTGGTTCGCCGCCGTCCCACTCACCCTGCTGGGCCTGCTGGGCACGTGGGACCTTTTGCAACGCCGGCATTCGGTGCTGCGCAACTACCCCGTCCTCGGGCACGCCCGCTTCCTCCTGGAGCGGATACGTCCCGAACTCCAGCAGTACTTCGTCGAGCGGAACTTCGACGGCCGCCCCTTCGACCGGGATGTGCGCAGCATCGTCTACGAGCGGGCGAAGGGTACCGACGCCGAGCAGCCGTACGGCACCGAGCAGGACGTCTACCAGCCCGGCTACGAGTTCCTGATCCCGTCGATGGCGCCCCGCCCGGTGCCGCAGACGCCACCGCGGGTGCGGATCGGCGGGCCCGACTGCAGCCGCCCGTACGACATGGCGCTGCTGAATGTGTCGGCGATGAGCTTCGGCTCCCTGTCGTCGAACGCGATTCTCGCCCTCAACGGGGGCGCCGCGGCCGGGGGTTTCGCCCACGACACCGGCGAGGGCGGCCTGTCGGAGTACCACCTGCGTCCTGGCGGTGACCTCGTCTGGGAGATCGGCACCGGCTACTTCGGCTGCCGGACCCAGGACGGCGAGTTCGACCCGAAGGAGTTCGCCGACAAGGCGGCGCACGAGCACGTGAAGTGCGTGTCGCTCAAACTCTCGCAGGGCGCCAAGCCCGGCATCGGCGGGGTGCTGCCCGGGCCGAAGGTCAACTCCGAGATCGCGCGGGTGCGGGATGTGCCCGAGGGGCGGACGGTGATCTCGCCTCCGTACCACCGGGAGTTCTCCACCCCGCGCGAACTCGTCCTCTTCATCGCCAGGATGCGGGAGCTGTCCGGCGGCAAGCCGACCGGCTTCAAACTCTGCCCGGGCTCGCGCCGGCAGTTCCTCGCCGTGTGCAAGGCGATGCTGGAGGAGGGTACGGCCCCGGACTTCATCATCGTCGACGGGGCCGAGGGCGGCACCGGCGCGGCGCCGCTGGAGTTCGCCGATCACGTCGGCACGCCGCTCACCGAGGGGCTGCTGACCGTGCACAACGCCCTTGTCGGCGCGGGCCTGCGCGACCGGATCAGGATCGGGGCGAGCGGCAAGATCGCCACCGGCACCGATCTGGTCAAACGCCTGCTCCAGGGTGCCGACTACGGCAACGCCGCGCGGGCGATGATGTTCGCCGTGGGCTGCATCCAGGCGCAGCGGTGCCACACGAACACCTGCCCCACCGGTGTCACCACCCAGGACCCCCGGCGTGCCCGCGCTCTCGACGTCGGTGACAAGACGCTGCGCGTCCAGCGCCTCCAGGAGGCGACCGTGGCCAGCGCGCTGCAGATCATGGCGTCCATGGGGGTCACCGATCCCTCGCAGCTGCGTCCGCACATGCTCCACCGGCGTATCGACCCCTACACCGAACGCTCCTACGACGAGCTCTATGAGTGGCTGCGGCCCGGGCAGTTGCTCGCCGAGCCGCCCGCTGCCTGGGCGGCCGACTGGCACGCCGCCGACCCCGACCGTTTCACCGTGTGATCTGGAGGATCCTGTGGCCCGAACCGTTGCCCGCGTCATCGTGGACGCGCTGAGTGAGCTTGGCGTGCGCCAGGTCTTCGGCGTCGTCGGCGACGCGCTCAATCCGGTGACCGACGCCATCCGCACCACCGAGGACGTGGAGTGGGTGGGTTGCCGGCACGAGGAGGCGGCGGCGTTCGCCGCGAGCGCCCAGTCGCAGCTCAGCGGCACCCTCGGTGTGTGCATGGGCACTGTAGGACCCGGCTCCGTCCACCTCCTCAACGGGCTGTACGACGCGGCCAAGAGCCGTACCCCGGTCCTGGCGATCGCCGGCCAGGTACCGCTCGCCGAACTCGGCAGCGACTACTTCCAGGAGGTCGACAACGACGCGCTCTTCAGTGACGTGGCGGTCTTCCGGGCGACGATCACCTCGCCCGACCAGTTGCCGCAGCTGCTGGAGACGGCGGTGCGCAACGCGCTGGGCCGCAAGGGAGTCGCCGTCCTCACCGTGCCGGGCGACCTCGGCGACCGGGAGCTGAGCGCGGACCGGCCGACCCGCTTCTCCCTGAGTACCCCCGTGAGCCGGCCGGAGGAGTCCGCCGTGCGCCGCGCCGCGGAGCTGCTCGACCGCGCGGAACGGATCACGCTGCTCGTCGGACGGGGTGCCCGCGCCGCGCGTGCTGACGTACTGACCCTGGCCGACCGCCTCGCCGCGCCGATGGTGCTCACCCTGAAGGCCAAGGAGGGCTTCGAAGGTGAAGCCAATCCCTTCCAGGTCGGCCAGACCGGGCTGATCGGCAACCCCGCGGCGGCATCGGCCCTCCAGGACGCGGACACGCTCCTCCTGCTGGGCACCGACTTCCCCTACCGCGACTGGTATCCGGACGGCCGGACGGTCATCCAGGTGGACAGCGAGGCCGCGCACATCGGGCGCCGGGTGCCCGTCGAGGTCGGGCTCGTGGGCGACACGGGCGCCACCGTCCGGGATCTGCTCGGCCACCTCGCCACCGCGCCTCCCGGCACCGAGGGCGCGCGGGACCGCTCGCACCTGGAGGACGCGCGCAAGAGCTTCGGCAAGTGGCGCGCGAGTCAGGCCCGGCTCGCCGACCCGGCGCACGACAAGGGCCTCGTCGGACGGGTCCGCTCCGCACTGGACAACCGCGCGCACGACATCCGCCCGGAGGCGCTGGCCGCCGTGGTGGACCGGGTCGCCGACGAGAACGCCGTCTTCACCTCCGACACGGGTATGGCCACGGTGTGGCTCTCGCGGTTCGTCGAGATGCGCGGTGACCGGCGACTGCTCGGCTCGTACAACCTCGGCTCGATGGCCAATGCGATGCCGCAGGCGCTCGGCGCCCAGTGCCTGGACCGGGGGCGCCAGGTCGTGGCCTTCTGCGGCGACGGCGGGCTGAGCATGCTCCTCGGCGACCTCATGACGCTGAAGACGAGCCGGCTCCCCGTCAAGCTCGTCGTCTTCGACAACCGCCGGCTGGGCATGGTGAAACTGGAACAGGAGCAGGCCGGGCTGCCGGAGTTCGGCACCGTGCTGGACAACCCCGACTTCGCCGCCGTCGCCACGGCCATGGGCATCACCGGTATCCGCGTGACCGATCCGGCCGAGCTGGAGGAGTCCGTGCGCCGCGCGTTCGCCACTCCCGGGCCCGTACTGCTCGACGTGCTCACGAACCCGGACGAGATCGCCGTCCCGGCCAAGCCGACCGTCGAGCAGGGCTGGGGCTTCGCGGTGGCCAAGGTGAAGGAGGTCGTGCGCAGCCACGGGGACAGCGACGGGCACTGATCCGGGCGCGGCGGGCGCGGCGGTCGCGGACGGGGGCGCGGCAGTCGCGGGCCGGGGTGCGGCGGAGAACGGTGTCGGTATCGGACCCCGGAGTGCGGTGGAAGTCGTCGCCGCGAAGCCAGGGCCGTGGGCGCGTCTGTGCCCGCCACATCCTCGGACAGGGGGGACCGCTCCGGCGCCGGCACGACCTGCGTGCTGCCGGGGACCTCCTCAGTGATCTCGTTACCGAGCCTGCATCGGCGTGTCCCCGTACCGGGGTGCTCCAGGGGTGCCGTGCCAGTCCAGGATCAGGACCGTGGCGTCGTCCTTGAGGTTGCCGTCGCAGGTCTCCAGCACCCCGGCCGTCAGAGCTCGGACGGCTTCCCGTGGGTGGAAGGCGCGGGTGTCGTGTACGAGCGCGGGCAGGTCGACGGCCGCGGCGCCGCGCTCCTGCATGCCGTCGGTGAGCAGGATCAGCCGGTCCCCGGGGCGCAGGGGCAGTTCCTGTACGCGGTAGGCGGTGGGTGCCGACACGCCGAACGGCAGGTTGACGGCGAGTTTGACCTCTTCGACGATGCCGTCGCGCAGACGCAGCGGCCAGGGATGTCCGGCGTTGACCAGACGGCACATGCCTGTTTCGAGGTCGACGCACAGGAGTTGTCCGGTGGCCAGGCCGCGGCTGTGGTTCAGCAGGGCTTGGTGGGCGTGGTGGGCTTGAAGGGCGGCGTCACAGCCGCTGCGGCGGGCACCGCGCAGGGCACCGACCAGCAAGGTGGCCAGCAGAGCGGAGTCGGTGTCGTGGCCCATGGCGTCGGTGATGGACAGGTGCAGGGTGTCGCGGTCGAGGGTGTAGTCGTAGGTGTCACCGCCGATGTCGTCAGCCGGGATCAGCCCTGCGGCGAGGGTGAACTGGGCGGCCTCGCAACAGGAGGCCGAGGGGAGCAGCTGGTGCTGGATCTCCGCGGCCAGGCTGGTCTTGGTGGTACGCCGGCCCAAGTGGTACAGGTCGGTGAACCGGCGGTCCGTGACGATGATGTAGGCGAGCGCGTGTGCCGCTTCGCCGACCTGTCTGAGCACGGTGTCGTCGGCGTACTGGAGGGTCACCTCCAGTACGCCGATGCAGTCGCCGCGGTTGGTGACGGGCGTGATGACGCGCTGTCCGCCCTGGCCGTCCGGTTCCACATGCTGGCGCTGGCTCTGCAGAACGATGTCGTAGACGCTGCCTCGCAGGCCGACCGGCTCGGCATGCTCCACGGCATCACCCTCGACGGCCGGAGTCAGCCGCACCAGCCGCTGACCAATGAGGTCGACGAACAGGAAGGACACACGCTCCGCCCCGAACCGCTTTCGCAGGTTGCGTGCGATCACGTCAACGGACTCCCCCGGCGGCGCGGCCTCCGCGGCGGCCAGAAGCTCACCCAGTTCCAGATCTCCGCCATCCATGACAACCTCCGATCGACTGCCTCTACTCCTTCCCAGGGTTTCTTCGACATCACCCGGCGCGGCCGATCACGACTGGCCTGGACCACGCCGGTCCACTCCACCCCGAGCTGTTCGGCGACGACCGTTTCCATCCCGGGACCATGGGCACGTGGATGAGTGAGTGCCTACGAAAGGACCGACATGAGTGCCGGAGAAAAGGCCAAGGCCAAGGCCGAGCAGGTTGTCGGGAAGGCCGTGAGGAAGGCAGCCCATGCGATGGGCCAGGAGACCACCGCCGCCAAGGGCGCCGCGTTGGAGGCCCGGGGCAAGGCCCGGGACACCAAGGAGAGGGCGAAGGGCAGCTTCAGGCACTGACCGCGCCCCGCTCAGGGTGAAGGCCATGAGCGGAGCCGGCCTGCCACCTGAGCAGGCTCGTACGTCCGACAGCGCGCAGCCGGGCTTGCCCGGCTGCGCGCTCTGGTTGTGGACTCGCCGTCTCGTCCTGCGGCATTGCGCGAAGCGGCCCCGGTCCACGCACGAGCCGTCCGGTGGACCACGGCCAGGCGAAGGTGTTCCGCCCGGTGGACGTGAAGTAGTAGCTGGTGCAGCCGCCCGCGTCGTAGACCGTGGTCGTGAGCGCCTCTTGGACGGCGGTGTTGTGCTCGGCCTGCACGGCCGACGAGGGCGCCCGGACACACATCCACGAAGGCGACCAGCCCGGCGCGTGGTCTGCATGATCCCGAACTGCGCGCGCCGGCAGCGCACGTGACGGCGGCACCGCGCGGATGGGCACGGGCAGCCCGTCAGAGTGCCCCGAGCGGCGGATAAGAAACAGATAAATCTTCTGCGTGTGCGGGGGTTGTGGAGGGGCACACGGCGGGACGGAGGTTGATAACTATGGTTCCCCTGCTGCTCGTTCTTCTGCTCGCCCTGATCCTCTTCGGTGCCGGATTCGCACTCAAGGCCCTGTGGTGGATCGCCGTGATCGTCCTGGTGATCTGGCTGGTCGGCTTCTTCGCTCGCTCCTCGGGAGCAGGTGGGAAGCGAGGCCGCTGGTATCGCTGGTAGGGCGCGTCCGAAGATGCCGGACGCGGGTGGGGGCGCACCGATTGCTGGTGCGCCCCCACCCGTGTGTGCGTAGTCGCTCACCGGCTCCACAACGCAGGAACCCCACCCCGGATGACCGGGGTGGGGTTGTGGTGGAGCGCCGGGCAGGGCTTGCACCTGCATTTCCCCGCAGGAAGCGGGGCGTCTTTCCTTGGACCACCAACGCGAGGCGCGTCAGCCAAGGTTCGGCGGCACGCTCAAGATCAAGTGTAGCGCAGCCACAGCGCCGTTTCGCCACGACCGCGACCGGCCGGGCGGCCTGCTGCCCGACCAGTCGTCCGCCGCCCGCACGAGGTGGGTCCCGTATCGCCTTGTCGGCGTGCCGCGGCGCCGGCGGCCGGCCCATGTGCTCCGGAAACCTGCGGCGTTGGGCCAGCGAGGCGAACTGGTCGTCACAGCCCGCGCAGTAGCCCTCCAGCGATTCCGGTGGACTTGATTCAGTTGCTCGGTCGCTGCTGATCTTGGGTGACTCGCTCCGTATCGCCCTCGCGCCACGGCATCGGCCCGGACACCGCGAGACGGCTCACCCGGGTTCATCCCCGAGAGCCAAAAAAAGTCGCTCGGCGATGTCGAGAACCCGTGGCTGGCTCCGTCCCCGTGATGAACGCGACCAGAATGGGTCGTACCAGCACCGAGGAGAACCACGATGGCCAAGTACCTGCTGCTCAAGCACTACCGCGGCGCTCCGGCGGCGGTCAACGACGTACCCATGGACCAGTGGACGCCGGAGGAGATCTCGGCCCATATCCAGTACATGAACGACTTCGCCGCCCGGCTCGAGGGGACCGGCGAGTTCGTCGACGGTCAGGCGCTCGCCCCCGAGGGGACGTTCGTCCGGTACGACGGCGAGGGCCGCCCGCCGGTCACCGACGGCCCGTTCGCCGAGACCAAGGACCTCATCGCCGGCTGGATGGTGATCGACGTCGACAGCTACGAGCGCGCCGTCGAGCTGGCCGGGGAGCTGTCGGCGGCCCCCGGCGCGGGCGGGAAGCCGATCCACGAGTGGCTCGAGCTGCGCCCGTTCCTGGCCGCGCCGCCCACCATCACCGAGTGACCTCGACGATGAACGAGGCCCTGCTCCGGAGCCTCACACCGAGCGTGCTCGGGATCCTCGTCCGCCGCGGAGCCGACTTCGCGGCGGCCGAGGACGCCGTCCAGGACGCGCTGGTCGAGGCGGTCCGCGTCTGGCCGGCCGACCCGCCACGGGACCCCAAGGGCTGGCTGGTCACCGTGGCCTGGCGCCGGTTCCTCGACGCGACCCGCGCGGACACCGCCCGGCGCCGGCGTGAGGACCTCGTCGACGACGAACCGGCGCCCGGGCCCGCGCCCACGGTGGACGACACGCTCCAGCTGTACTTCCTGTGCGCCCACCCGTCGCTGACGCCGTCGTCCGCGGTCGCGCTCACGCTGCGCGCCGTCGGCGGGCTGACCACCCGCCAGATCGCCCAGGCCTACCTGGTGCCCGAGGCGACCATGGGGCAGCGCATCAGCCGGGCCAAGCGCACCGTCTCCGGCGTGCGATTCGACCAGCCCGGCGACGTCGCCACCGTGCTGCGCGTCCTCTACCTGGTCTTCAACGAGGGCTACTCCGGCGATGTCGACCTCGCCGCCGAGGCCATCCGGCTCACCCGGCAGCTCACGGCCGCGATCGACCACCCCGAGGTGGCGGGGCTGCTCGCCCTCATGCTGCTCCACCACGCCCGGCGCGCCGCCCGGACCAAGCCCGACGGCAGTCTGGTGCCGCTCGCCGAGCAGAACCGGAGCCGGTGGGACACGCAGCTGATCGCCGAGGGCGTCGAGATCGTTCAGGCGGCCCTCGCCCGCGACCGGCTGGGTGAGTTCCAGGCCCAGGCCGCCATCGCGGCACTTCACACCGACGCGCCCACCGCCGAGGAGACCGACTGGGTGCAGATCGTCGAGTGGTACGACGAGCTCGCGCGCCTGACCGACAGCCCGGTCGTGCGGCTCAACCGCGCGGTGGCCGTCGGCGAGGCCGACGGACCGCGCGCCGGCCTGGCGGCGCTCGCGGCGCTGGACGACTCGCTGCCCCGCCACGCCGCGGTGGCGGCGTACCTTCACGAGCGCGACGGCGACCTGGCGACGGCGGCACGGCTGTACGCCGAGGCGGCCCAAAAGGCACCGAACCTCGCCGAGCGCGACCACCTGACGCGCCAGGCCGCCCGGCTCAACGCCCGCGGGTGTCGCTGACGGGTCGCGCTCGGATGTTCCCGCGGCACTTGGCGCGGCCCTGTGGCCAGAGCGGTCGCCTCAAAGTGAGCAGGCGGGTCGAGACCAGTGCGCGACGCGTTGCCGACGGGGAGGCCTTGCGGCGACGACAGGCGCGCCGGAGGCGCGCTGACGCCCGTGATCAATCTCGGGCGTACTGCGCCCGTGATCGATCTCGGCGCTACTTCCTGTATCGCACGTACTCACACATCGGAGTCGCACGGCATCCGACGCGGGTGCACGGGCGGCGCCGCGCTGAGCTGTCAGCGGTCGGCGATGTCCTCGCGGAGGCCGTCGGAGAATTCCCACCACGACAAAGGGAGCCAGTCACCGTTGACAAAGGCATCGACAGTCGCACCGCGACCGCGGACAGTCACGGTCGTTCCTGGCGGGTAGATGGTGCCGGACAGTCCGGGTACGGGGACCAGAAGGCTTCCCAGTCGTTGTGCTGACACTTTTCGCCTTCCCTTCCATTTCTTGGTACGGCATCGGGAAAATATTCAACCGACAATACCGGTTTGTCCGATCCCGTAGGTCGGAGAATGATGAGAGATGGGTCACGCGGAGAAAACGCGGCAGCGTGGCATCCAGACACGTACATCGTCGAGCGGAGGTGGCAGCCATGAAGGCCGTCGTTTACAAGGGAGCATTCGACGTTGCGGTCGAAGATGTTGAAAAGCCCAGCATCCAGCATCCGAACGATGTGATCGTACGGATCACCTCCACCGCGATATGCGGCTCCGATCTGCACATGTACGAGGGGCGCACCGCTGCGGAGCCCGGCATCGTCTTCGGCCACGAGAACATGGGAATCATCGAGGAGCTCGGCCAGGGCGTCACCGCGCTCAAGGAGGGCGACCGCGTGGTCATGCCCTTCAATGTCGCCTGCGGCTTCTGCACCAACTGCGTCGACGGGTTCACCGGTTACTGTCTGACCGTCAATCCCGGTTTCGCGGGCGGCGCGTACGGCTATGTCGCCATGGGGCCCTGGCAGGGCGGCCAGGCGGAATACATACGCGTTCCCTACGCCGACTTCAACTGCCTGAAGCTGCCGCCGGGAAACGAGCACGAGAGCGATTTCATATTGCTCGCCGACATCTTCCCGACCGGCTACCACGGGTGTGAACTCGCCCAAGTCCGCCCGGGCGAGAGCGTCGCAGTCTACGGCGGAGGGCCCGTCGGGCTCATGGCCGCCTATTCCGCTCTGCTGCGCGGAGCGAAAAAGGTGTTCGTCGTGGACCGGGTACTGGAGCGGCTGCAAAAGGCCGAGGAGATGGGCGCGGTCCCGATCAACTTCGCCGAGGGCGACCCGATCGCGCAGATCAAGGAGCAGACCGAGGGCATCGGCACGGACAAGGGCGTTGACGCCGTCGGCTACCAGGCGATGGCGCACGGCACGGACCGCGAGGAACCGGCGACCGTCCTGAACTCGCTCGTCGGCACGGTCCGACCCACCGGAGCGCTCGGCGTGCCCGGCCTCTACGTCCCGGCCGACCCCGGAGGCCCCGACGAGCAGGCCAAACAGGGCATGCTTCTCGTCGCGATCGGCAAGCTCTTCGAGAAGGGCCTGCGAGTGGGCACGGGACAGTGCAACGTGAAGCGCTACAACCGGTACCTGCGCGGCATGATCACCGAGGGCCGGGCGAAGCCCAGCTTCGTCGTCTCCCACGAACTGCCCCTGGATCAGGCACCGTCGGCCTACGACAAGTTCGACAAGCGCATCGAGGGCTACACGAAGGTGGTGCTGCACCCGTAGCCCTGTGGACCGACACGGCGGCCCCGGCCGGATTCCCGGCCGGGGCCGCATGTGCACGTGGTCGTGAAGGGCGGTCGCCTACGCGGCGAAAGGCTCCATGAGGCTTCAGCCGAACGATCGTCCTCATGGGCGATGGGTGAGGCCCGGGGACACTGTCCCCTTCACCACCACGCCTCCTGCAACCAACGGCACCCGGCGATTGTTCCCCGCACTCCCCCGGCGCCGGCGGCGCTCCTCCTCGGGACCCGCGGCACCGGCATTCCGTGAACGTGCCCCCGTCCCGCCTCGGCCTCGGCGTCGGCTCTGCGACACGGTTCGCCGTTTGCAGACCGTAGGACCGGATATCCGAGCGGTATGGCTGGAGCAAGTAACAAGACGACGAATGGACAGTCGCCGACCGCGAACGCGCGAGCGGCGAAGAAGACCGTGGCCGAAGGAGCCGCAACACCGGCGAAGGAGGCGCAGCAGGCCGCCACGGAGGCGACGAAGAACGCCGGGGACGCGGCGGGCGCCGTCGGCCGCGGCAGCAAGGAAGTCCTGGCGGGCCTCGGCGGAGCGGCGTCGGAGAAGGCCAGGGAAGCGGCCAGGACGGTGCAGGGCACCGTCGTCTCGGCCGCCGAACAGACCGTCGGCAAGGCCGGCTTGGTCTGGACCCTCCTGAAGGCCAGGAAGGTCGTGGCGGCCGCCGCCGGCGCGGGAACCGCCACCGTGGTTCTCTGCTCCTACACACTGGGCCGCCGTGCCGGTCTACGGCAGCGTGGACCGCTCTCCCGTCTCAGCGGCGGCCGTCTTTGAGCGGCAGAACCCACCGAGGCAGTCCTGTGCGCGGGCCCGCCGGAGCTTTCCGCTCCGGCGGGCCTGCCGCTTGGGGGGAACGGAGAGTTGGTGGTTGTGGTGGGAATCGAGTCCGGTGGGTGCTCGAGCGTCAGCTGATGCCTCCAGCGGCTGGACGACGACCCCGTACCCGCCGCAGTGAGTGCCCGGGAAGCCCGCTGTGTTGGAGGTGCGCGGTTCCCTGCGCGGACAACGGACCTCCCGGCCACAGAGTGCTCCTGCCCCGTTCCCGCACCACCCGTGCACCAAGCACGGCATTTTCACGCAAGAGGCACACGAACGCCGGGCGGCCCCAGACCTGAATGTCTGGGGCCGCCCGGCACTTCCGGGTGTGACTACTGCTCGCTACCAGCGATACCAACGGCCGCGACCACCACCGGTTCCGGCGGAACGCATGACGAAACCGAGCAACCAGACCGCCAGCACAATCACGGCCACGATCCACAGAGCCTTGAGCGCGAAGCCCGCGCCGAAGAGAACCAGAGCGAGCAGAAGAACGAGAAGCAGGGGAACCATAGTTATCAACCTCCAAAGCACCGTGTGCCCTGGTAACACCCCGCCATGCGCCCAAAGTTTATGCGTTTCTTATCCTTCGGCGCGGGAATGTGGCACCACCCACAACGCCTCACCCTCGTTCAGTCCTTGGTGCCGGTGTGCGGGGGGTGAGCGGCGTCGTTGTGCTGCGCGTCGAAGCGTCGCCGGGCCGCCTCGATCTCGTCCAGGTACCGGCGGGTCCACGCGCACATGCCGTTGACCGTGTCGCGCAGCGCCCCGCCCGCCTCGGTGAGGCGGTAGTCGACCCGTGGCGGCACTTCGGCGTACACCGTCCTGTGCACCAGCCCGTCCCGTTCGAGCCCACGCAGGGTCTGGGTGAGCATCTTGTGGCTGATGCCGTCCACCGCGGTCCGCACCTCGGTGAACCGGAGGGTCTGCTCGCCCAGCACATTGATGATCAGCAGCGCCCACTTGTTGGCCACACCGGAGAAGATCTCGCGGGCCAGGGAGTCGGCACGCGTCACGTCTTTGTCCTCGGGCGCGCGCCTGACCTGCTTGGTAACCACGAGGTTCCCCTCTCCCCGAAAAGTGCGTTCTTCCACGTCAAACCATAGTCACCTACGGTTTCCGACTGACCAGAAGAGATCATTGGGCCGCCCGGTACGCCGGCTGCGGCCGCCCGACATGGTATGGAGAGCCCATGAGCATCCTGAAGACGTACGCCCGCCTGTGGACCGACAGCCTCGACAGCGCGCTGCCGCTCCTCACGGAACTCACCGGCGTGCAGCCGGACCTGCGGCTGGCGTTTCACTCCGTGGAACTGGCCGCCATCGGCGACTTCCTCGTCATCGCGGGCCCGGCCGACGAGCGCGCGAAGTACGCGCACGCCTCCGCCACCGTGGTCGTCGAGGACCTCGACGCCCTCGCCACGACCCTGAAGGCCGCCGACGCCACCATCACCACTCCCACGACGAGCGGTCCGACGGGACGGTTCCTCTACGCCCGCCACGCCGACGGGGCAGAGGTCGAATACGTCGAGTGGGTCCCGGAGTTGGTCCGCCGGCTCATCCACCAGGGATCCCTCGCACGCACCACGCCTCGCACGACATCGGGTAAGGCCGAGCCCGAAAGGGGGAGCAGCGTTTCGAGCTCCTTGGGGTGAACGGGGAGGGGCGCACAGGACTGCCCGCGTCTCATGACACACGCACGTGGTGCGACAAAAAGAACCCCACCCCTGAACATTCGGGGTGGGGTTCGTATGGAGCGCCGGGCAGGCCTTGCACCTGCATCTCCCCGCAGGAAGCGGGGCGTCTTTCCTTGGACCACCAACGCACAGCTCACCACCGGGAGTTCCGGCGGCCTGCTCAAGATCAAGCATAGCGCAGTTTCACCACCCGGCGGTCCGGGCTCCGGTGAGCACCACGCTCGGCGGCCCGGAGGCCATCTCCGGATGGCACCACCCTGTGCCGTCCTCCGTCCTGGGCGACGGTGCTCTCGCCGGACACCTGAAGACTGATGAACAGCACCGGCTCGTCGTCGGCCTTGGTCAGCCGTGGAGTCCGATGCACCGTGGCGGGGTTGGCCCGCACGGTGGTGACCTGTAGAGATCCCCACCTCCGTGATCGTCGCCGGTGCCACGACGGGCACACGTTGTCGCATGGCACCATGCGTGACCGGAGGCACGGACGTGTGCCACCGGGCAGGAAGCCCGGTGGGCACACGCTTGCCCTGCCCGGTTCTAGAAGGGGGTCAGAGTCAGGTTGATGCCCGTGGGCGCGGTGTCCTGAATGTACGAGGCGAAGTCGGCGACGTCGTCGAAGGCGAAGCCGTACGCCTTGCCGTCCTCGGTGGCCGCGTGAATGGCCTTCGCGTAGTGGTTGGCGAGGGCCGACCCGTAGAAGGCGGCGGGATCCGTAGTGGGCTGCGCGGAGTCGTTGACAAGGGTGGAACGGTTGAAGCCGGCGCCGAGGACGGCGGCAACAGGGCCGGTGGTCCCGTCATTGGGGGCGGCCAGACTGCCGTCGCAGAAGAACACGTCGCGGGTGGACGGCTTGCTGAAGGAGACCGAGGCCGGGCCGGTGAAGGTCAGCTTGTCCCCGCGGACCCGACCGGTGAAGGCACCGGCGTTCGTGGTGACGGTCAGGTCCTTGCCTGTATACGTGCTCCACACCTCGTCGATGTACGGGGCGAAGTAGTCCTCGGCGAAGATGCCGGCGTCCAGGCCGTGTCCCGGGGCGATGACGCGCAGGTCGTCCACCACCAGTCGCTCGAACTCGGGGACCGACTTGACCGCGGCGAAGACTCGCGCCCGTCCACCGTCACGCAGAGTCCCCGTGGTCTGGTCCTTGGTGCCGGTCAGCCGGATACTCAGCGGGACGCTGAACATGTCGACCATGGTGGTGTTGCAGAACATCCCCGCTGAGTTGTGGGTGAACTCGGCGCAGTCGTGCAACACGCGATAGTTGGGGTCCGACTCCACCCACCCGGCGGGGTACTGCAGAGCGGCGTTGCCGTTGCCGTCCGCCACCGCCTTCAACTTCAGCTTGTCACCGAGCGCGACGTAGATGCGGCCGGACATGTACGGCAGTGACAGCCTCGTTTCGCCGCTGCCGGACAGGGCGATGGCGTAGTCGGTAAAGCCGTCGGCGCCGTTGTCCGCGAGGGATATCGGAGCCAGGGTGCCCTCAGAGGTAACCCGAACCTGCTTACCGTCCTCGTTTCCCACGATGTAGAGGTGCACCGAGGAGTTGGCGAACGATCCAGTCCTGTTGACGATCGTCAGCGGGAGCGCACCGGCCGCACGTGGGGCCGCGCCCCCGTTGTCCGAGGCCACGGTGGCGAGGGCGTGCGGCGCTCCCATGGCGGCCGCCGGGACGGCCACGGCCGTTCCGGCGAGCGCGGCGAGCAGCTTGCGACGGGAGAGGTCGCGCTGGTGACGGGGCGTCATGTGGGGGGCTCCTTCTTGCGTGCGACTCGGATCGGGCGTGGGGGGAAGTGGACGCGTCGGGAAGCGAAGGGGAACAGCGTCCGTCTGAGAGCGCTCTCTGAACGCTCCGCAGTCTTCGCCGACGGGCCCCGATGCTAGCCCGACACCACCCCAGGGACCACCCGCCCCCCGAGGAGCCAAAATCTCTCTCACCTGCGGTTATTTGACTCTGCGTCCGATGAACAAGATTGCTTAAGGCGTCTTTAAACCGCTCTTAAACAAGCGGCATCCAACCCCCTGCGTCAGGCGACCCGGCGCCGCCTGGCCAGCCAGGTCTGGGCGATGATGACCACCACGAGGAAGCCACCGCTGACCACCTGCTGGTAGGCGGAGTCGAGTGAGCCGATCTGGTTGATGATGTTCTGGATCGTCTTCAGCAGCAGCACACCCACCAGGGATCCGCTGACGAAGCCGAGGCCACCGGAGAGCAGCGTGCCGCCGATGACGACGGCGGCGATGGCGTCCAGCTCCATGCCGTAACCGAGGATCGTGACGCCGGAGGCGAGCCAGGCCGCGTTCAGGGCACCTGCCAATCCGGCGAGCAGCGCGGAAAGCGTGTACACCGTGATCTTGGTGCGGGCGACCGGAGCTCCCATGAGAGCGGCGGCGTCCTCGTTGCCCCCGACGGCGTAGACGTTCTGGCCGAAGCGAGTGCGGCGCAGGGCGACGGCACCCGCCAGGAACAGCGCGCCGGTGATCCACACCGGCGCGCCGACGCCCAGCAGTCTGCCCTGGCCGAGGTGGACGAAGACCGTTTCCTTGTCGACCAGATACGTGGTGGCGCCTTCGTCGGTGATGTTGAGCATGAGACCCCGTGCGGCGAGCATCGCGGCGAGCGTGACGATGAAGGGGGCGAGCCGGGTCCTGGCGATGAGCAGACCGTTGACGCATCCGATCAGACCGCAGACCGCGAGCGGCAGCAGCAGGGCGACCAGGGCGCCGTACCGCGAGCCCCAGGCGGCGAGTACGCCACCGAGGGCGAAGACCGACCCGACGGACAGGTCGATGCCTCCGGTGACGATGACGAAGGTCATGCCGAGTGCGACCACGGCCAGGAACGACGACGTCATGGCCAGGTTCTCGATGTTGTCGCCGGTGGCGAAGGAGTCGAAGGAGAACGAGGCGACAAGTGCCAGTACCAGGAGGGCCACCAGCGCACCGTGCTGCTGGGCCAGGGCGCTGAGCCGCTCGCCGCGGACGACGCCGCTCCCCCTGCCGGCCTCGACACCGGATGCGGACATGGCGGGTTCCTTCGTCAAGTCCTTGGTGATGCTCACCGCTTCCCCCTCTCACGTGCCGCGTAGACGGCCAGGATGATCACCACGGCCTGGGCCAGCTGGGTCCAGGACGGGGACAGGTCGTGTTTGATGAGGGTCGCCGTCAGCAGCTGGATGAGCAGGGCGCCCGCGACGGTGCCGCCGACGCGGACACGTCCGCCGGTCAGGGGCGTCCCGCCGACGACGACCGCGGTGATCGCCGACAGCTCCATGAGCTGGCCCAGTGACGTCGGATCGCTCGCGGACAGGCGTGCGGTGGAGAGGAACCCGGCGACGGCGGCGAGCACGCCGGAGCAGACGTAGACGGTGATCAGGACGCGCCGTACGGGAAGCCCGGCGAGCTGCGCCGCCGGCCTGCTGTCTCCGATGGCCAGCAGTTGGCGGCCGAACGTGGTGCGCCGCACGACGAAGGCGACCACGACCGCGAGGGCCGCCGCGATGAGCACGAGATACGGAACGCCGACGACGTCACCCGAGCCGAGGGACAGCAGCGTCGGATCGCGCACGTCCTTGAGCTGCGGCAGCATGACGAGTGCCAGACCGCGGGTGCCGACCATGAGGGCCAGGGTGGCGACGATCGGCTGGACGCCGACGAACGCGATCAGGGTGCCGTTGGCAAGGCCGATGACCACGCCGCCGACGACCACGGTGAGCAGGGCCACCCAGGGGCCGTAGCCGAGGTAGAGGGACAGCAGCGAGGTCGACAGGGCCATGACGGATCCCACCGACAGGTCGATGCCCTCGGTGCCGATGGCCAGTGCCATGCCGAGGGCGACGACCAGGACGGGGGCGACCTGGACGGCCTGGGTGCGGAAGTTCGCGGCGGACAGGAAGTGGTCGGTGAAAGCGACGTTGAACAGCAGCAGGACCACGACGCCCGCGTAGACGCCGTATTCCTGGAGCCACCGCACGGCCGCCGCGCGGTCCGCGGGCAGGGCGTTGCGCAGGGCGACGTCAGCCATGGGTGGCGGCCTCCTCCTCGGTGGACGCTTCTTCTTCCGCCGCTTGTGCGATGGCCCGCATCAGCCGGTCGGCCGTGACGTCGTCAGCGCGCAGTTCGGCGATGGCCGCACCGTCCCGGAGGACGACGACGCGGTCGGAGCCTTCGATCAGTTCCTCGATGTCGGACGAGATGAGCAGGACGCCCAGGCCGTCCTCGGCGAGTTCGTCGATGAGCTGCTGCACCTCGGCCTTGGCACCGATGTCGATGCCGCGGGTCGGCTCGTCCAGAAGAAGCACCTTGGGGTTCATCGCGAGCCAGCGGGCGAGCAGCACCTTCTGCTGGTTGCCGCCGGAGAGTTCGCCGACCTTCTGGTGCGGACTGGACGCCTTGATGCGCAGCCGCTTCATGAAGGTGTCGACGACGGCGTCCATGCGGGACTCGGCGACCAGGCCGTAGCGGGAGAGCTGGGGCAGGGCGGCCAGGGCGATGTTCTCCCGCACCGACAGCCCCGGCACGATGCCTTCGGACTTGCGGTCCTCGGGCAGGAGACTGATGCCGGCGCGGATGGCCGCGACGGTGGAGCCGGTGCGTACCGGGACACCGGCGACGGTGACACGGCCGTCGGCGAGTGCCAGCGCGCCGGCGACGGCTTTGGCGGTCTCGCTGCGGCCGGAACCCAGCAATCCACCGAGGCCGAGTACTTCACCGGGGTGTATTTCCAGGGAGACAGCGCGCAGTTGGTGGGGCCGGGTGAGGTTTTCGGCGCGCAGCACCGGCTCACCGCCCGTGTCGTGCGTACCGGAGAACTTGGTCGTGCCCTCGCTGCGCACCTCGCCGAGGTCGCGTCCCAGCATGTACGAGACCAGGGTGAGACGGTCGGTGCCGGCGAGCGGGCCGGTGTGCACATGGTGGCCGTCGCGCAGCACGGTGACGCTGTCGCAGACGGCGTACAGCTCCTCCATGCGGTGGCTGACATAGACCACGGCGATGCCCTGGTCGCGCAGGCGGCGGATGACGCCGAAGAGGGTGTGGACCTCGCGTGGTTCCAGCGACGATGTCGGTTCGTCCATGACGACGACGCTCGCGTCGACGGCCACCGCGCGGGCCAGGGCGACCATCTGCTGTGCTCCGACGCCGAGTTGGCGCAGCGGTCGGCGGACATCGACGTCGACCCCGTACGCGGTGAGGACCTGGTGGGCCTCCGTGTGCATGCGGCGGAAGTCGATCAGTCCGAGGCGGGTGCGGGGCTCGCGGCCGAGAAAGAGGTTGCGGGCCACGCTCATCAGCGGGATGAGGTTGACTTCCTGGTAGATCGTCGAGATACCGGCGTGCTGCGCTTCCAGTGGTGTGCCGAAAGCGACGGGCTCGCCCCGGTGGAACACCCCGCCCTCGTCGGCCCGGTGGACGCCGGTGAGGACCTTGATGAGGGTGGACTTGCCCGCGCCGTTCTCGCCGACGAGCGCGTGCACCTCCCCCGCGCGTACGGAGAAGTCGACGTCGTCGAGTGCGGTGACGCCGGGGAAGCGTTTGGTCAGTCCTCGTACGGCGAGGACTTCAGCGGATACGGGTGACGCGGTCACCGCTGACCTCCTGGGACTCGTTGCGTCGAGGCCGGTGCGGCGGGCCGATGGCGCCGGCCGCTGCCTGCCCGGGCGGACGTGTGGATGTCGGTACGCCCCTGGATGTCAGTACGCCTTGCCGATGTCGGACGTGGCGTTGCCCTTGGTGTAGGCGCTGTCCTGGATGACGATGTCCTGGCCGACCTTGGCGCCCTTGGTGAACGAGTCGAGGGTCTGGAAGGCGAGCGGGCCGAAGCGGGGGTTGGACTCGATGACGCCGTCGATCCAGCCGTCCACGATGCCCTGGACTGCGTTGCGCGTGCCGTCCACGGTGACGATCTTGACGTCGCCGGGCTTCTTGCCCGCGCTCTTGAGAGCGTTGACGGCACCGAGGCCCATCTCGTCGTTCTCGGCGTAGACGCCGGTGATACCGGGCTTGGACTGGATGAGGTTCTCGGTGACCGACTGGCCCTTCTCCCGGGCGAATTCACCGGTCTGCCTGAACACGATCTTCAGGCCGGGGGCCTTCTCCTGGAGGCGGTCCTCGAAGCCCTTGGTGCGTTCGGTCGTCACGTTGTTGCCGGCGGCGCCGAGCAGGATGGCCACCTCGCCCTTGCCGCCCGTCGCCTTGATCATCTCGTCCGCGGCGCGCTTGCCCTGCTCGGTGAAGTCGGAGCCGATGAAGCTCACATAGTCCGTGCAGGGGGTTGCGTTGATCTTTCGGTCGACGGTGACGATCGGGATCTTCTTGGCCGCGGCCTGGCGCAGTACCGGCTCCCAGCCGTCGGAGTTGAGCGGGGCGATGACGAGCAGGTCGGCGCCCTTGGCGATGAGGTCCTGGACGTCGCTGATCTGCTTGGAGAACTGCGACTGGGCGTTGGCGGTGAGCAGCTTGACGCCGCGCTTGCCGGCCTCGGCCTTGAGGGAGGCGGTCTCCGCGATGCGGAACGGGTTGGCCTCCTTCTCGGACTGGGAGAAGCCGACCGTGGCGGTCTTCAGATCGAGCTTCTTGCCGCCGAACGTGGCGATGTCACAGGTCTTGCTGTCGGCCCCGGGAGTCGCGACGACCTGACTGGAATCGCCCCCGGCGGCAGAGCTGTTGCTGCCGGAGGCATCACTCTCGGACTTGGTGCACCCGGTGCACAACGCGAGGCCGGCGACCAGGCCGGCGGCAAGCAGAGACGTGGCTGACGTACGGCGAGACATGGCTGGCATACGGCGAAAGGCAGAGTTCGACTTCATGAAATCCCCATAACGGCACGGCCTGGCGCAATGAAGGCGCTCGCGAGTGGGTCATTGCAGACGTCTGCGCGGTGATGCTGGGGAGTTTTTACATCGTTGGAAGGTGGCTGTAAACCCTTCGCGCAACGGCACCTGACGCAACGGATCCAAGGTTCCCGGCCGTCGTCCTGCCGCACGTGATCAGCGGCGGCCCAGGGTGCTCTCGCGCTCCACCAGCCGGAATGCGGCGGTGAGTTCGCGCCCGCCGTCCGCGCTCTCGCGGCGGAGCGAGCGCAGCAGCGACTCCACCGCAAGCCGTGCGATGGCCTGCTTGTCCGGGGCGATCGTGGTGAGGGTGACGGCTCCGTACCGGCTCTCGGTGATGTCGTCGAAGCCGACCACCGCCACGTCCCACGGAACCCGCAGTCCGCGCTCGGACAGCACCCGCATCGCCCCGATCGCCACCAGGTCGTTGTAGGCGAACACGGCGTCCGGGCGCACTCCGGCGTCCAGCATGCGCGCCATGGCCTCGGCCCCGTCGGAGCGGTCCCAGCCGCCGGTCGGGCCGACGAGCTGCTCCGGCGTCGGCACGCCGGCCGCCGAAAGCTCCTCTTGCCAGCCCTGAAGCCGCAGGTGGGCGGGGCGGTTGGCGGAGTCGGTGCGCGCGCCGAGGTAGGCGATACGGGTCCGGCCGCGGCCCAGCAGGTGCCGCACCGCGGTGCGGGCCGCGGCGACGTTGTCGATCGCGATGTGGTCGTAGGGCAGGTCGTACTCCCGCTCACCGAGCAGCACCAGGGGCACGTCGGCCGCCCGCCCGCGCAGGTCTTCCGCCTCCAGCTCCAGGGGGCTGAGGATCAGACCGTCGATGACACCGGCCCGGAAGCCCTGGCTGACCAGGATCTCCCGTTCCCGTTCACCGCGGGTGTGGTCGAGCAGCACGGTGAGGTCCTGCTCGGCGGCCGCGTCGATGACGGCCGCCGCGAGCTCGGCGAAGTAGGGGTTTCCCAGCTCGGGCACGGCCAGCGCGATGATGCCGGTACGGCCCTTGCGCAGGTGCCGTGCCGTCAGGTTCGGCCGGTAGCCGAGCTCGTCGATGGCCTGCTGGACACGGGCCCGCATCCCCGGAGTGACGTGCTGATAGTTGTTCACCACGTTCGAGACGGTCTTGATCGAAACACCTGCGCGCTCCGCTACGTCCTTCAGACTCACCCGCACGAGATCTCCTCCGTATCGATGCGCACCTGGTGACCAGGGTGTCCGCCGGGGCGCTTGTCATGACCCTGGACAGCGGGCCGTGGCCGTGCTGTCATGCCAACGGCCGCCTCTTCCAACGTTGTACAGCTCGTTCTACCGACTGCGACGAAGAACCGCCACCCATCCTCAGCGAGGAGGATTTGTGCAGCATCCACGTCAGGGACCCCCATCTCGCCACACCCGACGAAGCCTCGGCAGATCGCTGGCCCTCACCATGACAGCCGTCCTCGGCGCGGCAGGCCTGGCCCTGTCCCCCGCCGCCTCCGCCGACAGCGGCCCCACGACCGCCGACCCGACCGAGGCCCACGGGCTCAAGGGCGAGTACTACACTCAATCCGCGCCCGGAGCTTTCGACTTCGCCGAGCTGAAGGCCACCGGCTTCGATCCCGGGCTCGACTTCGACTCGCTCGAGTCCCGTCTCTCGGCGGCCACAGGCCGGGCCGACGACGTCTCCGTCCGCTGGACCGGCGAGGTCGTCCCCGAGAAGTCGGGCCCCACCACCTTCTCGATCACCGGCGACAACGGCTTCCGGCTCTGGGTCGACGGAAAGCTCACCATCGACCACTGGGTCGACGACTGGGACAGGGAACAGACCTCGCAGCCCGTCGATCTGACGGCCGGCCGGGCCTACGACATCAAGGTCGAGTACTTCGAGCACTTCGGCGGCTCCAACCTCCACCTGCGCTGGACACCACCGGGCGGCAGCAAGTCCGCCGTGCCCCAGTCGGCGTTCCGCCTACCCGACGGGTTCGACTACAACGGCGCCCTCTCGGCGACCGTCCTCGGTGACGGGCGCACCGTTCGTCTGGACTTCCCGCAGGCCCTCGCCTCCGCCCCCGCCACGGTGCTCGACCACCTCACGGTCACCAGCGGCGGCAAGTGGCCCCTGAGTTCCGTCAAGACCGACCCGTCCGACGCCCGGGCGCTCCTCGTCGGCCTCGGCGAACCCGTCGTCGGCAACAAGGCCGGTACGGCCAAGGGCGGCGTCAACGTCACCTACGACGGCAAGGGCGCCCTGGCCGACACCAGCGGCACACCGGTCAAGGCCTTCTGGTCCAGCGGACCCAACAAGTCGACCTACGAACTGCGCACCAAGTGGGCCGACCAGGTGGGCCCCAAGAACGCCCTGCCCGAGTATCCGCGTCCCCAGCTGACCCGCAAGGCCTGGCAGAACCTCAACGGGACCTGGCAGTTCGCCGGCGCCAAGGCCGGCGAGGAGCCGCCCACCGGCAGGACTCTCGCCGAGAGGATCCTGGTGCCGTATCCGGTCGAGTCACAGCTCTCGGGCATCGAGCGCCATGAGGACCGCATGTGGTACCGGCGCACCTTCACCGTCCCGGCCGACTGGAAGGTCGGCCACGGCAAGCGGCTGCGGCTCAACTTCGGAGCCGTCGACTGGCAGTCCGAGGTGTACGTGAACGGCACCAAGGTCGCCGAACACAAGGGCGGCTACGACAAGTTCAGCGCCGATGTCACCGACGCGCTGAAGCCGGGGCGCACCCAGGAACTCATCGTCGGTGTCTACGATCCCACCGACGCGCAGGGCGGCGAGAACCCGCCCCTGGGCAAGCAGCGTCTCGACCCCAGCGGTATCTGGTACACCCCGTCCTCCGGCATCTGGCAGACGGTCTGGATGGAGCCGGTCGCAGCCGACCACGTCGACACGCTCAAGCTCACTCCCGACGTCGAAACGAGCACCCTCACCGTCGAGCCGAAGGGGGTACGCGACGGCCTCGCCGTGACCGCGACGGCGTACGACGGGAAGAAGAAGGTCGCAACGGTCCGGGGACGCACCGGCACACCCCTCACGCTCAAGCTCGCCGAGCCCCGTCTGTGGTCTCCCGACGACCCCTTCCTCTACGACCTCAAGGTCGACGTCGGCGCCGACCGCGTCGGCAGCTACTTCGGGATGCGCTCCATCGCCGTGGAGAAGGTCGACGGAACACCGCGCACCGTCCTCAACGGCAAGCCCGTCTTCATGATGGCCACGCTCGACCAGGGTTTCTGGCCCGACGGCCTGCACACCGCGCCGACCGACGACGCCCTTGCCCACGATCTGAAGATGCACAAGCAGATGGGCTTCAACTCCGTGCGCAAGCACATCAAGGTGGAGCCCGACCGCTGGTTCTACTGGGCGGACAGGCTCGGACTCCTGGTGTGGCAGGACATGCCCGCGATGACCGCCGGGGTGAACCCGAACGCCGCCTCCCGCGCCGAGTACGAGCGCGAGATGAAGCAGCTGATCGACGAGCACATCAGCAGCCCCTCGGTCGTCATGTGGGTGACCTTCAACGAGGGCTGGGGCCAGTACGACGAGGCCCGCATCGCCGACCAGGCCAAGGCGTGGGACCCGACCCGGCTGGTCAACAGCATGTCGGGGCTCAACCTCGGGGTTGACGGCGGCACCGGCGACGTCATGGACGAGCACGGCTACCCCAGCCCCGCGCTGCCGCCGCACCCCGACGGCAGACGGGCCCTGGTCAGCGGCGAGTACGGCGGCCTCGGCCTGGGAGTTCCCGGACACGCCTGGTCGGTGCAGATGTCGTACGTGGATGTCGACCCCGCCGCGTACACCGACACGTATCTGGCCCGGCTCGACGAGGTTCGCAGGCTTGCCTGCCGGGGCGGCAATGGAGCCGTCTACACCCAGATCTCCGACGTGGAGGGCGAGCTCAACGGCCTGATGACCTACGACCGCAAGATCGTCAAGCCTGATGTGCAGCGGCTCAGGACCGCGCACGAGGCACTGATCGAGGCAGTGGCGCAGTCCACGCTCCCGTGCGCCACGTCCTGACCCCCTGACGGCGCCGGGCGACGGTCCGCCTGCCCGCTCCCCTTCCGGCGCGGGCGGGCGGGCCGTCGGCCCCACCCGCACGAGCGGACCCTCCGCAGGGCTCTTCACCGCCGTCGCGGCAGCGCGCGGACGGTGGGAGGTGGCCGTGACCGGCGCTGTGGCGCGCAGGGCTCTTCCGTCTTATGGTCGAATGGTTCACCGCACATCTCCGGCGCGGCACCGCTCGCGTCCGCGTAGCGCTCGCGAGCCGGGAGGCGCTGTCCGTACGCCGCTGTCGACCGGACGAGACAGTCGCATTGAATACGACCGCTCACGGCTGTCGTGAGCCGCGGCGGACTGCGTCTCTTTCGTTCTGCGCCAACAGCGGTCAGAGGGAAGACCGGCACCATGGGCACTTTTACCACCGATGACGGCACAGAGATTTTCTACAAGGACTGGGGCAGCGGACCGCCCGTCGTGTTCAGCCACGGCTGGCCGCTCAACGCCGACGCCTGGGACGTTCAACTGCGTCTGGTGGCCGAGAACGGCTATCGCGCGGTTGCCCACGACCGCCGTGGGCACGGCCGCTCGGGCCAGCCGTGGAACGGCAACCACATGGACACCTACGCCGACGACCTCTCGCAGTTGATCGGCGCCCTGGATCTGCGGGACGCGGTTGTCGTCGGCCACTCCACCGGCGGCGGTGAAGTGGCCCGTTACATCGGCCGGCACGGCAGCGGCCGCGTTGCCAAGGCGGTCCTGGTGGGAGCCGTTCCCCCGATCATGCTGAAGACCGACGCCAACCCGGAGGGGCTCCCGATCGAAGCCTTCGACGCCATCCGTGCGGGCGTCCTGAGCAACCGCGCCCAGTACTACTGGGACTTGTCGGATCAGTTCTACGGTTTCAATCGGCCCGGCGCCGAAGGCACGGACGGGGTACGGCGCGCGTTCTGGTTGTGGAGCATGCAGGTGGGACTCAAGGCGGCCTACGACTGCATCGAGCAGTTCTCGGAACAGGATTTCACCGAGGACCTGCGGCGCATCGACGTACCGACCTTCATCGCGCACGGCGACGCCGACCAGATCGTCCCCCTCGTGGCGTCGGCACCCAAATCTGCCGAACTCGTCAAAGACGCGACGTTGAAGGTCTATTCGGGGGCGCCGCACGGTCTGACCGGGGCATACGAGCAGGAATTCAACGCTGACCTGCTGAACTTCATCCGTGGCTAGGCGGCAATGTGAGGGACGACCGGTACAGATCCGCCCGGGGTTCTTCGGCGCCGGCCCCGCTCTCGCGCGGGTCCGGCGTCGCCTGAGGGCTGTCCCTGGCGTACACGCCGGGCTCGCGCTGGCGCAACCGCGCCGAGTTCGTCAACGGCAGTGCGGAGATCGTCGGCTTCCTCACGCGCACGTGGACACGAGAGCCCGACTACCGGCCGGCGGTCGCCGCCCGGACGACCATGCCGGCTTGAGCGATCTCGGCTTCTAGGCCGTTCCGTCCGGAGCGTCCGATCATGGTCCGGCGCGGCGAACTGCCGCCGTCCCGCACGTGCGACGCCGACATCGCGAGTGTGCTGGGCGTCGCCGACGACGTCGTCGGCGTCACCACCGCGGCCGTCATCCGGCGGCCGGCATCACCTTGGTCACCTTGCCTTGCGTGTCGGCCTCCAGGTAGCCGCCCTCCCGGTAGTCGTTGCTCAGATAGACCGCCATGCCCGCAGGAGTGCCGAATACGTTGTCCGGCTGCCGGACCAGCAGGTAGCGGGCCGTCGGCTTCTCGACCTTCAGCGCCCTCTCCGCACGGGCGAGCAGCGCGGGAACCATGTCCCACTGGAAATTCTTCAGACTCACCGGCTGTCGGCCACCCGCCAGCGTGCCCTTGATGATGCCCTTTTCCACGCCGCGGTCGACACGGTAGGTGTAGGTGTCGTAGCGGGTACGGCTGCCCTCGACCATGACCGACGCCGAGACATGGTCCGGGTAGACGGAGAAGTCACCGAAGCTGTCCCGTCCGGTCTCCTTCTCGATGGCCTTGATCGAGGCCCGGATGCCGGCCGGGGTGAGCAGGTCGGTGGTCTCGCTGTCCGACTCCTGGTCCGTCGGCTTCTGTGTCACGGTCGTGGGCGCTGCCGGGGCGTGCTCCGTTTCGCGGGAGGCCCCGGGCGACGCCGCGGCTCCGTCCTGGCCTCCGGGCAGCGTCCGCCAGACCAGCCCGCCCACGAGCGACGCACCGGCGACGGAGGCCACCACGATGAGCCGTGCCCGTCCCGGCCGACGGGTGACCGTACGCGTTCCGAGACGGTCGGCGTCGGACCCCAGTGGTGGACGCGGGTCCGGTACGGCGTCCCGTGGTTCCCGCGCCGGCCGCCTCAGGTGGTCCCTCGGGTTCCGCGACGCTCCGACAAGCCCGGATTCCGTGGTCGCGGGCGGCGGTGCCGGGACCGGGGGTGCGAGTGGGTAGGACGTGGGCTCGGCCCCGGGACCGGCTTCCGCCACGGCGGCGAGCATCCGGTCGAAGGCCTCGGCGTCCGGCCGCGCTGCGGGGTCACGCACGAGCACTCGCGTGAGTACCGGCGTCAACGGACCGGCCTTCACGGGGTGCGGTACGTCGTCGTGGAGCACCGCGGCAAGCGTGGCCAGCGTCGTCCCCCGGCGCAGCGGATGGTGCCCCTCGACAGCGACGTACAGCATCATCGCCAGCGACCACAGGTCCGCACCGGGGCCACCCCGATCGCCCGTGACGCGCTCCGGCGCCATGTAGTCGGGCGTGCCGATGATCGATCCCGTGGCGGTCAGAGTGGTGGACTCGCGGATCGCGGCGATCCCGAAGTCCGTGAGCACCGGACTGCCATCGGGGCGCAGCAGCACGTTGGCGGGTTTCACGTCGCGGTGCTGCACTCCTGCGGCGTGCGCCGCACGCAGGGCTGCGAGCACTCCGCGCCCGATGTGCGCGGCCTCCGCCGGGGTCATCGGCCCACGAGCGAGCCGGTCGGCCAGCGACCCGCCGCCGACGAGTTCCATGACGATCCATGGGTAGGTGCCCTCGCCGCCGTCGACGATGTGGTGGATCGTCACCACGTTCGGATGTTCGACCCTGGCCAGGGCACGAGCCTCGCGCAGGACCCGTTCGCGCAGCAGGTGCGCGCCGTCCGGGTCGTACTCGGCGAAGTCCACGTCCGGCGGCCGTACTTCCTTGACGGCCACGCTCCGGTGCAGCAGCAGATCACGGGCCCGCCACACGGTGCCCATCCCGCCGCCCCCGAGCCGGGCCTCCAGTTCGAAGCGGTTGTCCACGACCCGTCTGCCGGTCTCCCCCTCACCCATACGCAGGAGCTTAAGGGGCACTGTCGAGCCCCGGGCCTCCAGGGGGCCCCGCGGCGAACGCAAGCATCACCGAACTGCCGGTCCTGCGCGGCTACTCCGACACGGCTGTGCTCAAGGAGATCGCCACCCGTTTCCGTACCCGGGAGGTGCGGAGCGGGCAGGTCCTCTTCGAGGCCGGGCAGCCCGTCACGGAGGCATATGTGATCGCCCACGGCCGGTTCACCCGCTACACCGCCGGCAAGTACGGCGAGGAGGAAACCATCGGGGTCGTCACCGACGGCGACCAGATGGGCGACGAGGCCATCGGCCAGTCGGACCCTCTGTGGCTGAGCTCGGTCCGGGCCGAGACGGCGGGCGTGGTGCTCGTGCTCCCCTGGGACGTCGTCACGGAGTTCACCGAGCGGGTGCCGTCCCTCGCGGCGCACCTAGTAGGGCTCCGTTAGGTCTGTCTCGCGGTCCTGTTTGGGGGCATGTTGAAGGTGTGGATGCACATGAAGTGAACCGTGCTCGGGCGACGTTGGCATTATTCGTGGCTGACGTGTTCGCGTCGGTGCCGCGTAAGGACCAGCGGGCGAAGGGCGACTGCTATCTGCGGGGGCTGATGCTGGACGGACGGCGTAAGTCGATCCAGCCGATGGCAGAGCGGCTGCCGGATGGCAACGAGCAGAACCTGCAGCAGTTCGTGAACCAGTCGACCTGGGATCCGGTGCCGGTGCGGCGGCGGATCGCGGAGCGGATGGTGGCGCAGATCGGCCCGGATGCCTGGGCGGTCGATGACGTGTCGTTCCCCAAGGACGGCAAGATGTCGGTCGCGGTCGCGCACCAGTACTGCGGGGCGCTGGGCAAGCAGGCCAACTGCCAGGTCGCGGTGAGCGTGCACGCGGTCTCCGACACTGCCTCCTGCCCGCTGCAGTGGCGGTTGTTCGTGCCCCAGGAGTGGGCGCACGACGCGCCACGGCGGCAGAAGACCGGGATACCGCCAGAGGTCGGGCACCGGGAGAAGTGGCGCCTGGCTCTGGACATCTTCGACGAGCTGGCCGGGTGGGGGCTGGTGCCGCCGGTGGTGGTGGCCGACGCCGGCTACGGGCAGAACGCCGACTTCCGCGACGGCCTGGACGGCCGGGGCATCGGCTATGTCGCGGCCATCCGCTCGGATGTGACCGTCCATCCGCACGATGCCGAGCCTTTCGCGCCGCCCTGGTCGGGCAACGGCCGCAAGCCCCAGCCCCGCTACCGCGACAAGCCGTCCTCGGTGGCGGCGCTGGCGACCGGCCACGGGCGGCAGGCCTTCACCGAGGTGACCTGGCGGGAAGGCTCCCGCGGACCGATGCGCTCGCATTTCCTGTCCCTGCGGGTGCGGCCGGCCGGGGTCAAATCCCGACGCCTCGCCCAGGCCGCCGCCACAGACGAAAACTGCTGGGACGGTGTCCTGCCCGAGGTCACACTGCTGGTCGAATGGCCCGAAGGCGCCGAGGCGCCCACCGACTACTGGCTGTCCAACCTGCCCGACACGCTCTCCCTCGCCGAACTGGTCCGCCTGGCGAAGATCCGCTGGCGCATCGAGCACGACTACCGCGAACTCAAGCACGGCCTCGGCCTGGACCACTTCGAGGGCCGCTCCTGGACCGGCTGGCACCACCACGTCTCCCTGGTCACCGCCGCCCACGCGTTCCTCACCGAACAGCGTCTGGCCCCAAAAGCCGGTACAGCGGACTCACCCTCTACCAGACCCTCGACGCCATCCAGGACCTGCTGAACTGCTGGAGCGGCACCTGCACCACCTGCCACCGCCCCCTGCCCAAAACATCCACCACCAGCCACAACCCAAGAGCCAGAGCAACCTAACGGAGCCCTACTAGGTGTATGAGGACAGGACGTTGGTGACGGTCATGGGCAGGCGGATTGCCGGTGGCTGGTTTCCAGCTGCCCCGTGTGGGCGGTGGTAGTTGTAGTGGATGTTCCAGACGCGGAGCGCATCTGAGCGTTCTTGCTCGCATTGCCAGCTCCGGGCGTAGAGGAATTCCTCGGCGAGGATGCGGTGGTACCGCTCCACTTTGCCGTTGTGGCGAGGTGTGTATGGGGTGATGCGTTGGTGCCGTGCTCCAAGCAGCGCGCGAGCGAAGGCATCGGCTCGGTAGCAGGCTCCGTTGTCGGTGACGATCCGCTCGATGGTGGTGATGCCATGCGCTGCGAACCAGACGCGAGCGCGGTGCATGAATGCAATGGCGGTGGTGGCCTTCTCGTTTGGCAGTGCCTCGGTGTAGGCCAGACGCGAAAAGCCGTCGATGGCGGAGTGCAGGTAGATGTAGCCGCGACGGCCGGTTCGGCGTTTCTGCCGTTCTGCAGATTTGGCCTGCGTGCTTCCGCGGCCGTGGACTCGCCAGCCTCCGCCATCGGGGATGCGGCCGGCTTTCTTGACGTCGATGTGCACCATGTGACCCGGGCGGTGGGCGATGATCTGCCGCGCTGTGCGGTTGGACTCCCCGTCCGGATCGATGAACCGACGGCGACTCAGCCCGAGCTGTTCCAGATGTCGCGTGATGGTCCGGCGACTGATCTGGATGCCCTGGGCCGAGAGTTCGAAGGTGATGCGTGCTGCGGACCACTTGTGTTCCCGGCGCAGCCGCTCGATTTGCTCCACTACCGCGCCGGCGTGGCTGTCGGTTGGTGGCGAGGCGCGGAGGACCGGTCGTGCAGGCCAAGTTCACCGTAGCGGCGGAACCGGTTTACCCATTTCGACGCGCACGCTCTTGAGATCCCCATCTCCGCGGCCACGTGGGCGATCGGGCGCGACTTACAGCGTTCGACGAGGCGGCGCCGGCCTTCAACAGACAGCGGGGCGTTGCGGTGAAGCGACGGTCTCTTCCCGGTCATCGGGTGTGCCGTGTGGGTGCAGAGACAGCAGGAAGGTGAACCGCTACCAGCGGCAGGAAGCAGCCTACGAGGGGCCCCATGCACAGTGCGATAAGCACAGTGCCGACCCCGACGGTTCCACCCAGAAGCCAGCCGACGCAGGCAACAGCGACTTCGATGCCGGTGCGCACAAGGGCGACGGGCAGGTGGGTGAGCCGAACGAGTCCGGTCATGATGCCGTCGCGTGGTCCCGACCCAAACTGCGCGCCGAGGTAGAGCGCGTCAAAGAATGCCAGAGCGACAAGGCCGAGGGCGAGATATCCGATCTCGGCGAGTGGCCCCTGTGGGTTGGGGAGCACAGTCGCGGTGGCATCTGCGGCGAAGCCGACGATCGCGACGTTGAGGAGCGTGCCAAGCCCGGGCAGTTCTCGCAGGGGGATCCATGCAATAAGCACAAGCAGCGAGATCAGGTTTGTCGCCCAACCGAACGAGATATCGAGGGATTTGGCGGTGCCTTCTGTGAGCACGTTCCAGCTGGCTGCGCCAAGCCCGGACTGGACGAGCAGCATGACGGAGGCCCCGTATCCCATCAAGCCGAGCAGGAGCTGGGGGATCCGACGTGCCTTTCCGGCCGCCCGGACCTGGGCGAATGCGTTCATGTGCGGTAGTACGGGTGGGTCGTGACGAGCCGGGACGGAGGTGTGCGTCGTGGAAGCGGGAGGTGCCATATGGCGAGTCTCTTGGCCATCTGGTCCTGGATTCCATAGCCAGATTGGCTAGGCTGGTTCGGTGAAAATCAGCTCGCACGCGGTAGCGGGGATGTTGGGGACCTGGCAGGAGGGGCCGGGGCCGGCGCATCAACGTCTCTCCGACAGGCTGCGTCTGCTCATCCTGGATGGACGCCTCTTTCTTGGTGCGGCCCTGCCGAGTGAGCGTGACCTGGCTGTCGCGCTCGGCACCAGCAGGACCACCGTCGGTACCGCGTTCCGCACGCTGGTCGAGCACGGATACCTCGCCACACAGGCGCGTACCAGGGCGACGGTACGACTGCCTGATGACACCACTCCCGAGCACTTGGTCGGCACGGACGCAGAGACCATCGACCTGTCTTTTGCCGCGCCGGCTGCGCCCGTAGAAATCCTCCACGCCGCGTTCGCGACGGCTCTCGAACAGCTGCCACGTCATTTCGAGCGGCACGGCTACGACCGATACGGCACCGCTGAGCTGCGCGAAGCAGTCGCCCGATGGTATCAGCGGAGAGGACTGCCCACCCGGCCCGATCACATCCTGATCACCAACGGCGCGCAGCACGCTCTAGCGCTTCTGACGCGCGTACTCCTGTCGCCACGCGACAAAGTCCTCATCGACCATCCGACCTACCCGCACGCGATCACGACGTTCACTCAAGCGCGCGCCCGTCTTCTACCCGTCGCCGTGACGTCTTCCGGCTGGGACACCGAGCAACTCCAAGCAGCAGGGCAAGCCGCGAATCTGGCCTACCTGATACCTGACTTTCACAACCCGACCGGGATGTGCATGCCCACGAGCGTGCGCCAACAGCTCAGGCTCGCGTGTCCCACTGTCGTCGACGAGACGATGACCGATCTGGCTCTGGACGTTCCGAGCCCCGAACCCCTCGCGCTGCACATGCCGACGGCCATCAGCATCGGCTCCGTGTCCAAGAGCGTCTGGGGCGGCCTACGCACAGGCTGGATTCGCGCGCTGCCCTCTCTCCTGGAACGTGTCGAACAAGCCCGTCCCACCACAGACCTCGGCACCCCCGTCGTAGAACAGCTCGCCACAGCCGTCCTCCTGAACGAGCACCAGACCCAGCGGCCCGACACGCTCCAGCAACTCAGATCGCAACGTGACGCCCTGTGGCAAGCACTCACCGAACACCTACCGAACGTCCACGCCCCGCAGCCAGCTGGCGGCGTGACGCTATGGGCAGCCTTCCCCGGGCCCGTCAGCTCGCGGCTGGCAGCCATGGCGCCTGACCACGGAGTGACCATCGCGGCCGGCCCACGATTCGGGATCGGAGGCGCGTTCGAACGCAACATCCGACTGCCGTACACGCTCCCTTCGAGTCAACTAGCCCAGGCAATCCGCAGACTCGCGCAGGCAGCACAGGCACTCGCACAAGGCGCTACCGGTACTCACACCCTCGCGCCCATCGCATGAGCGTCAACAACGTCATGACGCGCAACACCTAGATGCCTATGCCGAGCGGCAGCGACGGCCCATGAACCGCAAGGGCGAGGCCGACGTCCCGGTGCAGGCCGGTCACGTGGGCGAGCCGTCCTTGAACGGCGGCTTCGTCGACTACGACCTCGCCCCGCGCGAATACGAGTTGTCCCTCACCCAGACCGTGCTGCGCGTACACACCCGGGTCGCGGATCTCTACAACGAGCCGATGAACCAGACCGAGCAGCAACTCCGCCTGACCATCGAGGAGATCCGCGAGCGCCAGGAGTGGGAGCTCCTCAACAACCGCGAATTCGGGCTGCTGCACAACGCCGACTACGGCCAGCGCATCAGCACGTTCACCGGCCCGCCCACTCCGGACGATCTCGACGAGCTGCTCTGCATGCGCCGCAAGACCCGGCTCTTCCTCGCCCACCCGAAGGCCATCGCGGCCTTCTTCCGGCAGTGCAACCGGCGCGGCCTGGTGCCCGGCACCGCGAACATCGACGGGCACGAGCTGCCCGCCGGCGCGGCGTCCCGTTGCTCCCCTGCGGCAAGATCCCGGTCACCCCGCAGCACACCAGCAGCATCATCGCGCTGCGCACCGGGGAGGCCGACCAAGGCGTCATCGGCCTCTATCAGACCGGCATCCCGGAGGAGTACCAGCCCGGTCTGAACGTGCGGTTCATGGGCATCGACACCGCCGCGATCATCCGCTACCTCGTCACCGCCCACTTCTCGCTGGCCATCCTCGTCCCGGACGCGGCGGGGATCCTGGAAAACGTACAGATCGGCCGGACCGCCGAATGACGGGATGGAGCACCGAATGAGCGCGTCACCGCTTCCCGGTACCTCGTTCGCGCCGCCGGGACCGCACGACATCGCCGGCACCGTGCGGGCCCGGCGTGGCGGGGCGATCCCCGGGCTCAGGTATCGGCCGGCGGTCCCCGCCGATCCCGCGAAGGTCGCGGAGACCGATCGCAGGCTGGAGGCATGGGCCCGCCGGCTCGACGTGTTCCCCGAGGCGTGGTTCGGGGATTTCGCGGGGTTCCAGTTCGGCCGGGCCGTGGTGCTCCAGCACCCGGGTGCCGCGGACGTGGAGCGCCTCACCGTCGCCGGCAAACTGCTGCTCGCCGAGAACATCGTCGACGACTGCTACTGCGAGGACCGGGGTGGTTCACCGCGCGGTCTCGGCGGCCGGCTGATCACGGCCCAGTCCGCGATCGACCCCTACCACGGCACTCCCGAGGCGGAGGAGCAGTGGCGGCACGGCATGCAGGCCGACGGGCCGCTGCGCTCGTACCACTGGGCCGTCAAGGACTACGCCACCCTCGCCACGCCCAGCCAGACGGACCGCCTCGTCCACGACATCGCCCGGCTGCACCTGGGGTACCTCGCCGAGGCGGCCTGGGCGGAGACACGCCATGTGCCGCGGGTGTGGGAGTACCTGGTGATGCGGCAGTTCAACAACTTCCGTCCCTGTCTGTCCATCGTCGAGGTGGCATGCCACCAACACCCACCGCTACCACCTGCCGAACTACTGGTAACCACTACTGACAGTACGTCAAATGCACTGCGAGGAGCCACTGTTGACCACCGCCCCCGACGCCGTCACGGCAGCACCGGTACCGACCCAGTCCACGTACCAGTCCCGCGTCGCGGACTACTGGAACGCCGAGGAGAACCCGGTCAACCTCGAACTCGGCAAGATCGACGATCTGTACCACCACCACTACGGGGTCGGGGCCGTCGACTACTCCGTGCTCGACGAGCCCGACCCCTCGCGGCGCCACGAGAGGATCACCGCCGAGCTGCACCGACTGGAACACGCCCAGGCCGAACTGCTGGCCGGCCACCTCAGCCCCCTCTCCCCCGCCGACCGCGTCTTCGACGCCGGCTGCGGTCGCGGCGGCGGCAGCGTCGTGGCGCACCTGCGGTACGGCTGCCACGCCGACGGCGTCACGATCTCCGCCAAGCAGGCCGACTTCGCCAACGAACAGGCCCGCAAGCGGGACATCGGCGACAAGGTGCGCTACCACCACCGCAACATGCTCGACACGGGCCTGCCGACCGGGGCGTTCGCGGCCTCGTGGAACAACGAATCCACCATGTACGTCGAGCTGGAGCTGCTGTTCGCCGAACATGCCAGGCTGCTGCGTCGCGGCGGACGCTGTGCGGTGATCATCGGGTGCTACAACGACACCTACGGGAGGGCCTCACGCGAAGTGTCCCTCATCAACGCCCACTACATCTGCGACATCCATCCACGGTCGGCATACTTCCGGGCCATGGCCCGCAACCGGCTGGTCCCCGTGCACGTCGAGGATCTCACCGGAGCCGCGCTGTCCTACTGGGAGCTGCGCAAGCGGTCCGACCGGCTGGCCACCGGCATCGAGGACTCGTTCCGGACCGCGTACAAGAACGGCAGCTTCCAGTACCTGCTGATCGTGGCCGACCGCGTCTGAGGCCACAGAACGCCGCCCCTGTCCCGCCGCCGCGGCACGACGGCGGACCAGGTGTACGTCCCCCGGGGGAGGGCCACTGTCCGACAGATGTCACGGAGTGGCCAACAGCGACTCCAAGGCCACCGCGGTATCCGGATGACGGCCGATCAGTTGCCCGCCCGCCGGGCCGGGATCGGCTGTCTGCCACGTACCGTCGCAGCCCAGCAGGCTCGCCACCGCGTCGCACGTCGCGGGGTGGGCGGCGAGCAGCGCGACGTTGCGGCCCTCGCCCGCGCGCCCGCCCGGGCGCGCGGTGTCGGGCAACGGCTGGGCCCGCCACGGCGGCACCCACGCGTCCAGCTCCCCCAGCCGGCCGGGGAAGATCCGCCCGGCTTCACGGATCAGGAGCGGGGCGAGCTCCGCGCCGTTGGAGCGCAGGGTGCTGATGAGGGTGGGCAGCCACGGCAGCAGCACCGGGTCCGGCAGGCGTCCGAACGCGTTCGACACTGCCTCCACGACGAGGTCGGCCAGCCCCGGCACCGGTTCCAGCGCGTGCACGAATCCGCTGAGGTAACGCGGATAGGCAGGCACCACCATGGGGTTGTCCAGCAGTTCGTCGCAGCGTGTGCGAAGGTCCGCGCGGGAGAGATGTCCGAGCTGTACCTGAGCCGCCCACAGCAGCGCCACCTTCGACGGCTCCTGCGGATGCGACTGCGCGACGGACAGCTCCAGCTGGGTTCGGTCGCAGCCCAGCGACAGCGCCAGGCTCTCCATGCCGAACAGGAATCCCAGCATCGCCGCGACCTGGCGGACGGTGGCGTCGTCGTCGGTGAACGCCGTCGGCAGCAGGGTGCAGTAGTGCGCGTATCCGGTCTTGACGAAGGACTCGATCCACGGTGGCAGCACCGGCTCGCTGGTGCGGTAGTACGCCAGCAGCCGCCGCACCCGGCGCAGCACCTCCGGTGCGCCGTCGACGCTGCGTTCGGCCGACAGCACCTCGAGGGCGCGGGTGCCCAGCTCGTCGGTGAGGCGGCGGCTGCGCAGGTGCAGCGTCGCGTCCTCGATGGCCTCCAGGACGGTCGCCGTGGTGGCGTGCGGCCCGTACGCCGTGCGGCGCAGGCGCTGCTCCAGGACCTGCTCGATGCTGACACCCTCGTAGCCGAGCTCGATGAGCGCGCGCTGGTGGGTGCCCAGCGCCAGGTCCCACGACTCCTGGATCGGCCGCTCGCCGAGCCGCCGCTCACCCATGATGGGCCGGGCCGTGCCCTGCGGCATCAGGTACCGCAGCATCCACAGCACGTCGGAGCACTGCTCCAGTTGCGGCTGGGAGGATATGTCCAGCAACGCCCGCTGGACGCCGCGCTGCTGCAACTTCAGGTTCAGCGGCGCGAGCCGGTCGTGCACGTCGCGGGCCAGTGGTGGCAGCGCGTCGTAACCGACCTGGCCGATCCGGTCGCCGCCCATCATGATGTCGACGAGGCGGCGCACATCGCGCCGGCCCGGCACGGTGTCCTTCTCGATGCAGGTGACCGCCGCGTCCTGGAAGTCGTACGGCGTGGGTCTGGCCCGATCGCGCATCCCGGCCAGCAGGATGGACGTCTCGAACACCGCGATGGCGTCAGCGGTGGAGGCGAGATAGCCGTTGCGGCGCGCGGCGCGCACGATCTCCACCGACCAGCCGAGCAGTTCGGTCTCGTCGAGCCGGTCCAGGACGGGCGGTCGCCGCAGGAAGCCGGTCAGCTTGTCCGAGTTCGCGGCCGCCGGCACGGGGGCGGCCGCGACCGCGGTCTTCTTGGCCTTCGACGTCTTCGCGCCCGCCTGTCCCGCCAGGCGGAAGGGCTCCACGCGCGTGCGCCTGACGTTCTTCGCCCACACCGTCGCGGCGATCGACACCGAGCCGGAGGCGAGGCCGAACTGCGTCTCGATCGCCGCGTGGCTGGACGGAATGAGGCCGTGCTGCCACCTGGTGGCACTGCGCGGACCGATCTCGAAGGTGTCGGTGCCGTGGACGCCGAACTCCGCGACGCGACTGGCCGCGTGGAAGGCACCGCAGACGTAAAGGCAGTCCGCGGCATCGGTGCCGGTCGCGGCCAGGTGTTCGCGCATCCTGGTCCACATGTAGCGTTCGCGGTCCTCGTCCACGCGCACCCGGTGGGGGTCGCCGGGGGCAAGGCGTCTGAAGAGGCTGCCGATCAGGAGCATGACCTGGCGATAGGTGTCGTGATCGCTGTCGCCGAGGGGCAGTTCGACGTACTGGTGCCACCACTCCGACCAGTGCCGCACCCTGCCGTGGTGCAGCAGGTGTTCCTCCAGTTCGGCGAAGCGCGGCCGCAGGTCGCCGATCTCCACGCCGACCGCGTCGCCGTGCAGTGCGGCCTCCTCCTCGACGGGCGGTGCGTCCGACGCCCCTGGATCGGCGCCGGCCTCGGCGGAGTGCGTCCCGCGCGAGTCCCACTGGAAGACATGGTCCGAGGAACGGTCGACGAGGACCAGTTCGACGCCCGGCGTGTCCAGTGCGTAGGCGATTGCCTGGTACTCGGCCGAGGCCTCGGTGATCGGTGCGACCACCGACAGCGGGGACCAGTCGGCCGGGAAGCCGTCGACCTCGGTCGCGAACGCCTGCACCGCCACCGGCAGTCGGCAGTTGCGCAGTTCGGTCAGCAGGGGCGCCATGTCCTCGCACAACTCCAGGTACACGACCTTCGGCCGCTTCTCCCGCAGGCGGCGTGCCATCGCGAGCGCCGAGGCGGGCGAGTGGTGGCAGACGGGGAAGATCTCCAGTGGCTCGCGCACCGCGCGGTCGACGTCGTCGACGATGCCGAGGAGGATGCCCTCCAGGGCGTCGGGCCCGTCGGAGAACGTCGCGGCGGCCTCCTGCAACTGTCCGCGCAGCTCTTCGAAGGTCTGCCCGTGCGTGCCGCTCATGAGAGGGTGGCGATCGCGTCGCGGCCGCCCTCCAGGAACTCCGGCCAGGATCCGCCCTCTTCCTTGCCGCGCGGCTCGACGACGCCGTGCAGGTACTTGTTGAGGATGGCCAGGTCCTCGGGCTCGCGCCGGGCCAGTGACCCGACGAGCGAGGAGGCCAGCGTGCGGGCGGTCAGGGCGCGCTCGCCGAAGAAGTTGCTGTGCAGGATCGCGTCCTCGAGGACGCCGATCTGTTCGGCGGTGGACAGCGCGGACTCCAGCTTCTCGTCGTCGCTGCCGGCCGCGGCCGCGGAGGCACGCAGGTCGGCGAAGCTCTGCAACAGCACGTCGAGCAGCGTCGGCGGCACGTCCAGCTCGATCTGGTGGCGCCGGAGCAGTTCCTCGGTGCGGAAGCGGACGATCTCCGCCTCGCTCTTCCTGTTCGTCATCACCGGGATGCGTACGAAGTTGAAGCGGCGCTTGAGTGCCGAGGACAGGTCATTGACGCCCCGGTCACGGCTGTTGGCCGTGGCGATGATCGAGAAGCCGGGCTGGGCGAAGACGACGCTGTCGCTGTCCAGTTCGGGAACCGAGACGTATTTCTCGGACAGGATCGAGATCAGCGCGTCCTGAACGTCACTGGTGGAACGGGTGAGTTCCTCGAACCGGCCGATCGCGCCGGTCTCCATCGCCGTCATGATCGGCGAGGGGATCATCGACTCCCGCGACTGGCCCTTGGCGATGACCATGGACACGTTCCAGGAGTATTTGATGTGATCCTCGGTGGTGCCGGCCGTGCCCTGCACGACCAGCGTGGAGTTGCGGCAGATCGCGGCGGACAACAGCTCGGCCAGCCAGCTCTTGCCGGTGCCGGGGTCGCCGATGAGCAGCAGTCCACGGTCGGAGGCCAGCGTGACGATGGAGCGCTCGACGAAACTGCGGTCGCCGAACCACTTCTGCGAGATCTCCCGCTCCAGGCCGTCGGAGCGCTCGGAGCCCAGGATGAACAGGCGGACCATCTTCGGGGACAGGCGCCAGGAGAAGGGCTTGGGGTTGTCGTCGATGGACTCCAGCCAGTCCAGTTCCTCGGCGTACTTGATCTCGGCGGGGGCGCGCAACAGGTCGGACATCACAGGGCCTTTCTAAGCGAGGAACGTCTTGAGTTCGTGGACGAGCTTGCGGATGTGGCCGGAGACCACCGGCGTGCCAAGGGCCTTGAAGCGCTCCCGGAACCAGGGGTTGACCTCCTGGCGACCGGAGCTGGTCACCGAGCCGACCGGGATGAACTTCACCCCGGAGCGGTGGACCGCCTCGATGCCTTCGAACAGCGGCTGGGAGCGGTCGAACTCATAGAAGTCCGAGATCCACACCATCACGGTGCTCCGCGGTTCGGTGATCTTCGGGCGGGCCATGGCCATGGCGACGGGTCCGTCGTTGCCGCCCCCGAGGTTGGTGCGCAGCAGCATCTCGAACGGGTCGCTCACCCAAGGGGTCAGGTCGATGGCACGGGTGTCGTACGCGATCAGGTGGACGTCCACCTTCGGCAGCCCGGCGAAGATCGACGCCAGGATGGTGCAGTTCACCATCGAGTCGACCATCGAGCCCGACTGGTCCACGACGACGATCAGCCGTTGGGGCGTCGTCTTGCGGGCGGTGTGCCGGTAGTAGAGGCGGTCGACGTACAGCCGCTCCTCCTCCGGGCTCCAGTTGGTGAGGTTCTTCCAGATCGTGCGATCGAGGTCCAGGTTGCGGAAGGTCCGCTTGGGTGGGACGGAGCGGTCCAGCGCGCCGGCCGTGGCCTGCGCCACCTGGGTGCGCAGCACCTCGGCCACCTCGTCGACGAAGCGGCGGATCAGAGCCTTGGCATTGGCCAGCGCGACGCCGGACAGATTGTTCTTGTCGCGCAGCAGCTGTTCGATCAGCGACATGCTCGGGGTCAGCTGTGCGGCGAGGGTGGGATCGGCGAGGACCTCACGCAAGTGCATCCGCTTCACGAGATCGGCCTCGATGGCACCGAGTTCCGGGCCGATCGCGGGAATCAGACGGCCGAGGTCGGGCGTCGCACCGCGACCGCCGGTGCCGGCCGGACCGGCGCCTCGCCCCGCGCGCCCTCCTCCCGGGCGTCCCCCGCGCAGTTCGCCCGGCCGGCAGCCGAGCGCTCGCTCCAGCCACCCCGCGTCGGACTGCCAGCGCGACAGCTGTCCGGCGGTGACGGTGCCGGATCCGGCGGCGAAGACGTTGAGCAGCACCTTCGACACCAGGGCCGCACGCCGTACTTCGGCGGCCCGGTCGCGTCCGTCGTCGTCGGGCTCGGGCTCGGGCACCATCAGACCGTCGAATTCGGAGGCCAGCTCCGGGTGGCGCTGCACGATCGAGTCGACGGAGGTCCCCGGGTCCAACAGCCCGGACGGCAGACCGATGTCCTCGACGACAGCGAGGCTCGCCGACTCCAGCGTCGCCTGTTCTTCGTGGTCGAAGAGACGGGCGAGGAGCCGCCAGTAGAGAACCTGGCGACGGTTCTCGTCCGAGTCCGCCTCCGCGTTCTGCTCGGGCGTGTGTTCGGTCGTCCGCTCGGTCATTTCCTCAGCAGCCTTCCGGCGCGCTCACGCAACACCGCCACAGCCTCGGTGGCGGCCTTCTCGGCCTTGGCGCCCGTCTTGTCGGCCGTGCCGCCGGCCCATGCTCCGGCGTGGACCGCGACAGCCTTCTTCCGCACGGTCGTCTCGACGGCGAGCGGTTGGACGCTGAACGCCCCGGTGTCCCAGCGCAGCAGGCCGATGCACGCGTTCGACAGCGCGACGGCCTCGGGGGTCAGCGGGCCGGTGGTCGGGACCCGGTCGGCCTCGACGGCGAGTCCGTGTCCGTGTCCGTGTCCGGCCGTGTTGAACGTCAGTACGTCGCCGTCCTTGTGGACGGCGTAGCCCTCCAGGAACACCGGTACGGCGATGCCCGCCGGATGCCGGTGAAGCGGCGCGGTGTGTGCGGCGGTCGCGGTGGGCAGGACGACGCGGGCGGTGGCGAAGGGGTCGGCGGGCTCACCGGGGCGCCCTTGTTCATCACTCCAGATCAGGTCGCCTTCGGCGGTGATCGGCATGGCGTGGAGCTCCATCGAACGGCCTTCGCCTGCGGCGGCCAGGAGCGACATGTGCGGGCGGAGCAGCTGCCAGACACCGGCTCCGACGACCGTGTCCGGCTTCGGCACCGAGACACTGGCGCGTACCAGGCGGGGCGCGCTGCCGTCCGCGGGCTCGAACACGGCGTGGACCTGGGCCTGCGCGGCGGTCGCGTGTTCGTGCACGTCGACACCGAGGGGCAGCAGGCGGCCGGTGGCGGGAGCGGTCGTGGGCGCGTCGGCGGCGCCGGGCACCGTCAGGAGCATCGCACGCGACCACACATCTCCCCAGCGGCGTACCGGCATTCGCTTGAGGGCCGCCCCGGGGCAGGAGGCGGCGAGTTCGGCGGCGAAGCCGTCGAGGAGCGTCGCCAGGCGGCGCAGGGAGGGGTCCGGGAGCATCGACGAGACGACCTGCGCCGATGCCGACACCACCTCGTGATCGATGCCCTGCCATCCGGCGCGCGCCAGATCGCAGAGCCAGGAGCGGGCGGCGGCCAGCAGGTTCACCATGTGCCGCTCGCCGGGCGTCGAGGCCGTCGCCTCACCGCGGGTGCGACCGATCACCTCGTCGACGCGGGTCATGAGGGCGTCGTGGACGGAGCCGAGCAGTGCCGTGCGGGCGGCGGCCAGGGCGACGAAGTGGTCCTCGCTCGCGGCTCCGGCCGCCGCCTTGTCGGCGGCCTCCGCGACCCTGGAGGCCAGCGGTGTCCCCGCGACGGCGCAGGCGAGTTGGTTCAGGTCGGCGGCCTGGGCGGGCTGGGGCCGGAGCAGGCCGCCGACGAGCGTCCGGTCGAAGCCATCGACCGCGGCCAGGGCTTCGTCGAGCCCGGCCATGGGTTCGGTGAGCAGGTCGGTGCGCATCACGCCACCGCCCTGGTCGGCGGGAACCACTGCATCTCGGGCAACGGCGCGGTGGTCGGGGCGAGTTCCAGGTAGGCCAGGTGGCGCAGGAACCGGCTGAAGACCCAAGCGGCGGCCTTGGCGTCCCCCTGTGGCGGGTTGGTTCCGCTCATCTCCGCGGCGATGCCCTGTGCGCTCCGCTCCTCGTCCGCGATGTCCACACGCAGGTAGCGGACGACGCGCTCGACGCCGTACTGCAGCACCGCCTCGTTGATCAGGGCCTTGATGTGGTTGCAGAACGAGCCCCGAGCGCCGCCGCAGGGACGGTTGTTGTTGGTGCTGCACGCGAACGCGTAGCTGCCGGCCGCGACCGATGAGACGTAGACCCGCTCGATGTCCGATCCGCTGGACACCACGCCTTGCAGGCGTCCGTCGGCAAGTTCGACGAACGGGACCTTCGCGAGCTTGCGCGGTCGCGCGGGCGGTATCACGCGCGCCATGCTGGACTTCTCCCAATCCGACAACGCACCATCTCCTTTGCACCAAGGGGCTCTCGCGCCAGAGCGGCGAGACACGGCTGAACATAGTGGCGACCACTGACAACGCCGATCACAGGCGGAGTTCACCCCCGTCGAGCGTGCTGTGCGACAGGGGTACGAACCGGCCGCCCCGACGACCGGGAGCCCGGACCCCGGTCCGGACGCCGCGCCCGCGACGCCAAGCTCCGCACCCCGATAATCCGTTGCCGCCCACGCTCGCCCGAGCGATCATCGCGGGATGCCGACCACTCCCCCGGACGGACGCTCCGGGATCGACGCTGCCCTGGTGAGCCGTCTGATCGCGGCGCAGTTCCCTCAGTGGAGCGGCCTGCCGGTGACCCCGGTGGACATCGACGGCTGGGACAACCGCACCTATCGCCTGGGCGACGACATGACGGCCCGTCTGCCCACCGCCGCCGGCTACGTTCCAGCGGTCACCAAGGAACACGAGTGGCTTCCCAGGCTCGCACCATCGCTGCCGGTCGCCATCCCGCCGATCCTGGCGATGGGCGTCCCGGGTGAGGGATATCCGTTCCCGTGGTCCGTACGCGGCTGGCTCCCCGGTGAGCGAGCCGATCGAGGGCGCATCGACGACCTGTCGCAGTTCGCGGTCTCGGTAGCCGAGTTCGTCCTCGCGCTCCAGCGCTGCGACACCACCGGCGGCCCGCTCGCCGGGGAACACAGCTGGTACCGGGGCGCGTCACCGGCCCATTACGACGACGAGACCCGCCGTTGCCTGGCCGCCCTCGAGGGACGTGTCGACACTGACCGTGCGGCCACCGTCTGGGGCGCCGCCCTCGCCGCCCCGTGGGATGGGAACCCCGTGTGGTTCCACGGCGACGTCGGCGCGGGCAACCTCCTGGTCGCAGACGGGAAACTCGCGGCTGTCATCGACTTCGGCACATCCGGTGTCGGCGATCCGGCCTGCGACCTGGTGATCGCATGGGGGATGTTCTCCGGCGACAGTCGGGACGCGTTCCGCCGTGCTGTCGGCCAAGACGAGGGCACCTGGGCACGGGCTCGCGGGTGGGCTCTCTGGAAAAGCCTGCTGACCCTGGCCGAGTGCATCGACACCGATCCGGAACAGGCCGCCGTCAACCGACGTCTGATCGGTCACGTGCTCGAGGATCACCGCCGCTTCGCCCAGCCAAGCGTGGCGTAGCCGATCCGGGCCTGCTTTCGCGCGTAGGTCCGGTGCTGGGCGCGGGCGACACGATGACCTTCGAGACGGTGGCCCAGAGCACCCGGGACGCCCCCACCGGTGTGGACGGCCGCGTTGCTCCGTACGAGTGGTGCATCCCCTGACACAGTCGTAGCGTCAGTACAGAGACGATCGCTGGCGACGGAACGGCACACCGTCCTGCGTCAGCCCCACAATCCAGACTTCGCCAGGCGAGCGGACCAGAGGTATGCGCGCGGGGCCATGGGTGGCGGAGACAGGCGGCCGGGAGCGGACATGCGGACACACACAGTGAAAACGTTGGTTACGCTCTGTGCGGCTGTATCGCTCGCGGCAGCCACGGGATCGTCCTCCGCTGCCCCGCCGACCGCGCGGGCCGTGAAACAGCAGCCCGAACGCACCGTGCTTGTCGACTGTTTCTGGAAACCGAACGTACGCCCCACCGACTTCATCCTCGCCTGCGGTGACGGCAACAGCCGTCTGTCCTCGCTCAAGTGGTCGCACTGGAACCTGAACTCGGCGACAGCCAAGGGCTTCAACCTGGTGAACGACTGCAAGCCGTACTGCGCGGCGGGCAAGTTCCACTCGTACGCGGTCGTCGTGCGGCTCGACCACCCGCAGCCCTGGAAGAAGCGCCCGCAGGTCCAGCACTACACCCAGATGAGCCTCGTCTACACCGACAACAGGCCGGACGGGTTCGAGCGAACGGTCACCTACCCCCTGTGGAACTGACGTCGAGGGGTTGGCACGGTCGCGCCGCCGGTGGGCCCGCCTGGCGTGGACGCTTGTGCGCCACGCCCCCCGTTCGGGTGATGGGGTGGGGGCGGGGGCTGTTGCTCACTTTCGGGTGACGGTCGGATGGCGAGTGGGGTGGCGAGTGGGGTGGCGCGCCGCAGCGGAGGTAGGGGTCGGCCAAGGCTGGTAAGGGTGGCGTGTGTACTGCTGCGTCAACTTCATGCCGCGCCGATATGCGTGCAGTGTGCAGGTGAGGATCACAGCCGTGTCGGTGATCCGTAACCCTCGCCCGGTCCGGGACACGGCAGCCCGGGGCGGCGGGAGAGTGGTGGTCCTCGGCCACCGGGCCGGGACCCGCACACCGCAGACCACCCGCAGCACCGCTGTCGTGGTCTGCCAGCACCCAAGGGGGCACACATGTCCGCTTTGCAGTCCGTTTCAGCCCGTCGTCTGACTGCCGTCGCACTGACCGCCGGCGCGTTGATGAGTGTCGCGGCTCTGCCGGCCTCGGCAGACCAGGATCGCCAGCCCCACCGGCAGCGGGTGGAGATCAGCAACGTCCACTACGACGCTCCGGGCCGCGACGACCGCAGCAACCGCTCCCTCAACCAGGAGTGGGTGGACATCACCAACACCGGCCGCCACTCCGTCAACCTCGACGACTGGACCCTGAGCAACCGCGACGGCCGCACCTACACCTTCCACCACCTGCGCCTGGAGGGCCACTCCACCGTCCGGGTCCACACCGGCAACGGCCGGGACACCCACCGTGACGTCTACCAGGATCGCCGCCACGAGGTGTGGAACGACCGCTCCGACACCGCGACGCTGCGCAACGACCACGGTCGTGTCATCGACACGGCGTCCTGGGGGCGCGGCAGCCACGAGCGGCGGGGTGGGCACGAGGGGCACGGTCACAGCCGCCGCTGACCCCACCGCGGGCCGGCCGAAAGGCTGAAGCAAGGCCACCCGCCCGCACGACCGGCGTGCCACGGACCCCCAGTCCGTGGCACGCCTCCTTTTCGCGTGGTGCGCATACGCGTGCGCGAGCGGGTTACTCGGTGTCCATGGCTCGGCTACCGAAAATCGGACACAAGGACCACGAGGCGCGTCGGAGCGACACCACGGATGCCGCCCCCGCCCCCGCCTCCGGCCGTCCGGAGACCGCCCAGGAGACGGACGAGCAGTTCGGTCCGGACGAACAGGTGGAGCAGGCAGCGCCGGAGGCGCCGACGAAGCTGCCCAAACGGTCGTGGGGTGCGGTGCTCAAAGGCAGTCTGCGGGAGTTCAAGGACGATGAGCTGACCGACCGCGCGGCGGCGTTGACGTACTACGGGGTGCTGGCGCTGTTTCCCGCACTGCTGGTGCTGGTGTCGCTGCTGGGCATCACCGGCAAGTCGACCACCGACAAGGTGCTGACCAACGTCCAGAAGCTCGCCCCCGGCTCGGCCCGGGACATCATCACCCGGGCCGTGGAGCAACTGCAGAACAACGCCGGCACCGGCTCGGTCGTGGCCATCATCGGTCTGGTTCTGGCGGTGTGGTCGGCGTCCGGCTACGTGGCGGCGTTCATCCGCGCGTCCAACGCGGTCTACGACATTCCCGAGGGCCGTCCGGTGTGGAAGATCCTGCCCATCCGGGTGGGCGTGACGGTCGTCCTGATGGTGCTGGCCGTGATCAGCGCACTGATCGTGGTCTTCACCGGCGGTCTGGCGCGCCAGGCCGGAGATGCCCTCGGTATCGGTGACACCGCGCTGACCGTGTGGTCGATCGCCAAGTGGCCCGTGCTGGTCATCCTGGTCACGCTCATGATCGCGATCCTGTACTGGGCCAGTCCGAACGCGAAGGTGAAGGGCTGGCGGTGGATCACCCCGGGCAGCTTCCTGGCCCTGGTGATCTGGATGATCGCCTCCGCCGGGTTCGCGTTCTACGTCGCCAACTTCGCCTCGTACAACAAGACCTACGGCACCATGGCAGGCGTCATCGTCTTCCTGGTCTGGCTGTGGATCACCAACCTGGCCATCCTGCTGGGCCTGGAATTCGACGCGGAGACCGCACGTCAGCGCGCCATCATCGGCGGCCACCCGCCCAAGGCCGAGCCGTACACCCAGCCTCGTGACACCCGCGCCTGGGACGAGCAGGACCGACGCCGCATGGACGACGTCTGAGCGGCCCCGCGAGCCGAGTCGCGACAGTATGTTCGACGCCACCGTTCCACCCGGCACGCGCCGCCACAGTCAGGGGCAGTCGACCCGACAGCTCAGGCGTGGCCCAGCTCCTGGCCGGGAAGGCATGGGCAGGGCCACCCATGCCTTCCCGGCCGGGCCGGGATGCTGCCGGTGCAGTGGAGTCAGGCCGCCAGGAGGGGGTTAAGGCCGGATGTAGGGCCGGGTCATGATCTCCATGTTGTGGCCGTCCGGGTCGGCGAAGTACGCGCCGCGACCGCCGAAGAGACGGTTGATCTGGCCGGGTTCGGTGTGGTTGGGGTCGGCGTAGTAGGTGACCCCGACCGCCTCCAGACGGGCGATCATGCCGCCGAACTGCGCGTCGGGCACGAGGAACGCGTAGTGCTGCGACTGGATCGGCTCGCCGGTCTTCTCGTAGTAGTCGAGCGTCACGCCGTTGCCGAGGTCGACGGGCAGGAACGGCCCGAACGGAGCGCCGACCTTCAACCCGAGAATCGCGGCGAGGAACTCTGCGGAGAGACGGCGGTCGCCGGCGTAGACGGCGGTGTGGTTCAGCTGGGCGGTGGTCGCGGGCAGCTGAGACTCGTCCTGGTACTGCTGTTCGTGTGACATCTGCGGTGTGTCTCCGGGTCGTGGGATCCGCTGGGATGGGGCGCCACACGCGGGCGCCGGGAGGAAAGACGCGGAGAAGAGGGGGCGGGGCTCTTGCCCGCCTCGCGCTCACGCCGAGGCCGGGCGCCTCACTCGTGCATGGCCCATGGCCGACCCGGCAGTCACGTGATCGACTCTAGTGTCCACCGCTGGCTGGGGCAACGCCGTTCCTCGACTTCCGCTCTGTGTGGTCGAGGGGACATAGGGTGCCGCCTTGTGAACAGACACATATCTTTCGAACGACTGCACAACTTCCGTGACCTGGGCGGCTATACGACCGCGGACGGACGCGTGGTGCGGTGGGGGCGGCTGTTCCGCTCCGACTCACTGGGCAAGCTCACGGGCGAGGAGTGGGAACGCTTTCTCGCCCTCGGTATCGGCACGGTCATCGACCTGCGCTACCCCTGGGAGATCGACGCCAAGGGACGCGTCCCCGAGCACCCGGCGTTCACCTATCACAACCTCAGCATCGAGCACCGTCCCTACGATCAAGCGGGCCTCGGGCCGGATGTGGAGACCGGGCCGTTCCTCGCCGAGAAGTACATGGAAGTGGCCCACGACGGCGTCAAGGAACTGCGTCAGGTCGTCGAAGTGATCGCGGCCGTCGCCACCTCCACAGACGAGTCCGTGGTGTTCCACTGTGCGTCCGGCAAGGACCGCACCGGGCTGGTGGCCGCACTCGTCCTGGCTCTCCTGGGCGTCCCCGAGTCGCAGATCGTCGAGGACTTCACCCTCACCGAACTCGCCACCGAACGCCTGCTGGCCGACTGGCGGGCCGACCATCCCGGCCAGGAACCGACCTGGCCCGGCTACGGACGTGCCCCCGCCGATGTCATGCGCCTGTTCCTCGACGCGCTGACGCACCAGCACGGATCGATGGCCGATTACGCCCGCGACCTGTTGAGGATCGACGAGGGCCTGATCGCGGCCCTGCGCCGCAACCTGCTCGAACCAGCCGCGGAACCCGAATTGACCTTCCGGCGCGCGGACCACCGCGACCTGCCGGAACTCGTCCGTCTCCGCGACAGCGCCGCCCGCTGGCAGATCGCCCGCGGGATCGACCAGTGGAAGCCGGGACAACTCGGCGAGGATCACTTCCGGGCGCGGCTGGCCGACGGCGAGATCTGGATCGCCACCCTCGGCCCCACCGGCCCGACCGCCGGTGCCTGGGAACTGTGGTGGGACGATCCCGCGGCCTGGGGCCCACAGCCCCCGAGCGCCGGGTATGTGCACCGGCTGATGACCGACCGGCGCACCGCACCGCCGGGCACCGGACGCCTGATGCTCGCCGAGGCCGAACGCCGCATCGCCGAGACCGGCCGGACCTTGTGCCGTCTGGACTGCCTGGCCAGCAACCCGCGGCTACGGCAGTACTACGAGACAGCGGGGTACACGGTCGTCGGCGAGCAGTCGTCGAAGGACGGCGGCCTGGGCAACACCTACGCGGTGACGCTGCTGGAGAAAACAGTTCCGGAGGCACTGACCCCGCGGAGCACGAAACCGGCTCGCTGACCGCTTCCACCACCGCCAGGTCGTCCGACCACGACAGCGTGGGAGCCCTTGACGGCGCCCCTGCGCGTGCCGGCGGGCCCGTGCTCGCGGTATGACGACCTGTGGCTGTCGTCCTGGACGGCCCCATTCGGCCCCCGCGAGGGCACCCGCGTCGAAGGACAGGCCCTCGGGGCGGACGACGGCGTACGCGGGCGCCAGGACACGTTCGCCGTGGTCGGCGCGGTCGGCCACGGCGAAGGACGGCACGCTGCGACGAAAGCGTTCATCGTGCCGGGGCCGACAGGTACGAGCCCCGCCTCATGGCATGTCAGACGTCGGTGGGCAGGCCGCTCACCTCCGCGATGCCCCGCAGCTCCTCGTCCTGACGGTGCCGTTCACCGATGAAGTCGGCGATCTCCCTGCGCCGGTCCGGATCGACCGCGGTGTCCGCGTCCGTCACGATCCTGACGGGTCCCACCTCCTCGGTCTCGATTTCGACGATCTGGTTGTCCAGGCGCCCGGTGACGGCGACCGCGAGAACGAGGGACGCCTCGTCCCGGATCTCCTGGGAGACAGTGCTGCCCTCCGCGCCCTCGAGGCTCAGCTCGATCGGACCCGCACTCTGGTCCTCGACCGCCTTGAGCGCCGGTTCGACCATGCGGAGCAGCAGCTCGTAGTCCGCTGGGGCCATCCGAATGCGGAGCAGGTCGAGGTACAGGTCCACGGGCCGACCGCCCTCCGGCGAAAGCTCTGATTCGTTCATGAGACTCGTGTGCCCAAATGTGGGCGACTTGATCGCATCTGTGTCCGGGACCGGAAGGGCCGGGCTGTGCGGCCGCCACCGCTCGAAACCCGCCTGCCAGGACGACCGCCCGCGCACGGCCACAGGGTGGCTGTTCGCCCGCGAAGGCCGAGCCCCTGCGCCATCGGCGCAGTGACCCAGCGAACCAGAACCCCAGTGGCACCGCGACACAGTGCCCAGCGACCCAGTGGCACAGCGGCCGGGCCTTCAGCTCGACCGGAGGGCGAGGAGGCGCCTTCAGGGACACGATTCACCCGAAAAGCGCTGTTGTGACTCTCCGCGCCGAGTAGCGTCCGGTCGTGCACAGTGCCGTTTCCAAGGATGGAGTCGCGTGCGGGAAGAAACTTGCGAAACGGCTTTAAGAACCGCTCCTCCCCAGGCCCCTATAGGGCAACGCGCGCCACACCACGTGGGCGCATGGAGGGAAGGGGAGAGGGCATGACGCCAGAAGCGCTGTCAGCGGTACTGCTGCTCGCCGTGGGAGGGGTGCTGCGCTTGGCCGGGGACATGGTGCGGAGGCAGGCCGCACGGGCGGCCGAGGAGACCCGCGCCCGCATGCTCGTGGATCTCGTCGGGCACTGCGGCCCGGACGCGGTCCTCGTCGACCGACGCTCGGGAGGCGCCGTGCTGACCGTACGCTCCGGTACGGCCGCGGCCCAGGAGACCGGTGCTCGTCATCAGGGCCGGGGTGAGGACCGTGGGTGACACGCCCCGAACCGACCGCGCGAACAACGCCGACGTCGAACGCGAGTTCCAGGTCTTCTACGCGGCCCACTACGCCCAACTGGTCGCCCAGGGAACGATGTTGAGCGACAGCCTCCAAGAGGCCGAGGACGCCGCGCAGGAAGCCTGCATGGCGGCGATGGCCAAATGGGACACGATCCGGTCCCCGTACCACTGGACCAAGAAGGCCATGAGTCGCAAACTCGTCCGCGACCGTCAAATGCGCAGGGCCCGCTGGTACCGACGGCTGCTGCCGCAGTCACCCCCCGACCTGGAGATCCCGGTGCCGCCCCGCTCCTCGGTCGATGAGCGGATGCGCGCCCTCGACGTCCTGGCCGCGCTGCGGCAACTGCCGCCGCGCCAGCGCCAGGTCATGATCCTCCTCGCCGAATGCGAACTGGATCACCAGGAGATCGCGGAGCTGCTCGGCACGACTCCCAACAACGTCGGCGTGAACGTCCATCACGCCCGCCGCAAGCTTCGACTCCTGCTCGGTCAGGGCTCCGAGCCGGTGCCGACGGGCGACTCACTGGACTCCGTCCGACGCGACGACCCCCTGTACGCCCTCATCCACTCCACGGCCGTGTGGCTGCGACAGGGAATCCACGCCAAACAGCGCGCGGACCGGAAGGAGGGAAACCGGTGAGCCACCACATTCGCCTGGCCTTGGCGGCCATCCTCCTGGTCACCTTCTACGCTGCGGTCGCCCTCACCATCCTGATCTGGGTGACGCTGGTCATCCTCATGTTTGACGTAGCGGGCTCCGTCTGGGCGACCACCCTCCCGGTCACCGGGTTCCTGTTCTGTGCGGGCACGGCCGTCCCTGTGTACGCGCTGGGCGACGCGGCGCGCCGTTCGCTCTTCCTGGTGGACACACCGTCCACCCCGTCCCTGGAGGTGGGCCGCGGTCGGGCGGCGGCGCTGCACGCGCTCGTCGATGACCTCGCCGAGCGGCTAGGGATCTCCGAGCCGGTGCGCATCCGTCTCCACACGGCCGTGGGGGCCGAGGCGGTGGACGAGGACACCCGGTTCCTGGGACTGTCGGCCGGGAACCACGTCCTGTCCGTCGGCCTTCCCCTGCTGGCCGCCCTTCCGCACCGTCAGATCCGCGCCGTCATGGCTCATGAGCTCGCCCATCTGTCGCTGCGTCACCATCGCGTCCGCGCCTTCACTCTCCGTCTGGAAACCAGCCTGACCGTCGCCCGCGAGTCCCTGATCTCGTTCGGAACGGCAAACGGCCTCGTCGGCATGTACGTCGGCCTCCCGCAGGCGATGATCGGCCTCTACATCCGGCTGTTCCGGTGGCTTGTCCAGCCCGTACGCAGGCGGCAGGAGCTGGAGGCCGACCATACGGCTGCCCGGCTCTGCGGCGCGCCCACGCTCGCGGAGGCCCTGGCCAACCGGGCCGTGGTGGAGCCGCTGTGGATCGAGTTCCACCGCATGTATCTGGACGCGGCTCCGGACGGCGTCCTGCCTGCCGACCCCTTCCGGGCATTCGCCCGCACGATGGCGGACCCCGGAGTCCAGGACAGGCTCCCCGCCCTGCGCGCGCGGATGGTCGAGGCGCCCGCCGCACAGAACGAATTCGGCCCGTCGCACCCTCATTTGGCGTATCGCCTGCGCCGTCTCACGAAGGGACACGAGCCCGCTGCCGCCATCGCGTGCCGGCCCGACGCCGCCCTTCTGCCCGATCTGCTCCCCGGCCAGATCGCCGGCCTGCTGGCACGTTACGTCGGCGCGAGCACGCTTCCGTGGCAGGACTGGATCGACCGGTGGGTGGATGCCAGGAACGCGGTCCTGGTCGAGCCCCTGTGTGCGGCCGTCCGTACGCTCGTCGGCCCGGAACATCAGCCGGTCGCGCTCCACCAGGTGCTGCACCTGCTGGAGGCGGGACAGCGCATGCCCCTGGCCCGGGCTCTCGCCGGGAGGGTGCCGGAGGCTCACCGGGAGCCTGACGATCCGCTGGCCCTGCTGTCGGCGGCGCTGCTCGCGCTGGTCAAGAGCCGGCTCACGGAACGGCCAGGTCCTGGGTCGCCCCTGCCTCAACTGGTGAGGGACGCCGTGTTGCAGCCGAGCCACGTCTCGCGGCTCTCTCTCCATCTGGCGGGGTGCGGTGTCGACGAGACCGCACCCGCGCAGGACACCCCAGAAACGGGGCAGCATCCCTCGGACGAGCCGGAACAAGCCGGTTACTCGACGGCCAAGGTGTCCGGCGGCATCCCGGAAGCGGGCCGCAGGGTCATTTCCTCGGTCCGCGCGGTCACCCTCACCGTGCTGATCGTCGTGGTGGCCGTGGGAGGTCTGCGCTGGACCACGCGCGACAAGCCCGCATTCGTACCTCCCACCCGCGTCACCCCGACCTACTCACCGGTCTACCCGATCAGCCCTCCCCTGCCGTCGCAGCCGTACGCTCCGCTGCCCTCGGCATCCGCCTACCCCTTCAACCCCGAGGATCGGTTCCGCCTCCCCTCTCCCGTCCTGACGCCGCCCGACTTCTACCTGAGTGCCACTCCGTGACCGGCGACCTCCAGCGGAGGGTCGCTGGCGGAAGCGGTCGCCGGGTGCCCTGGAGCGGGTGCGGGCCGGGCTGGTCAGGTCAGGTCAGGTCAGGTCACCGCACTCTCGGTGATGATCAAGTCGGTGACAGCGCGCAGGCCTCCCCGCAGCAGCGCGCGGCGTTGCCGGTCCGCGGGGGTTCCTTCGCGCAGCAGACGGTGCACCAGTGACGCCACCTCCCGGCTGTCGTCGGCAGCGTCCAGGGCGGGGCCGATGTGGTCCATCAGCTGGGACAGCACGTCGCCGGCACTGCGGCGGCGGCCCTCGTAGTCGATCAGCGAGCCGCTCAGTCCGTGCCGGGCCGCGTGCCAGTTGGCGCCCTGGAGCAGTTCGGGCGGGCAAGACGGCACCGGCACACCGGCTTTCGCGTCATTGATCGCGGTGGCGACGAGCGCACGGACGATCCCCGCGAACATCACCGCGTCGTCAGCCCTCAGCTGGACATCCAGACAGCGCACTTCGACGGTCGGATAGCGGCTGGAGAGGCGCGCCTGCCAGTAGAGCTGGCCGGGGTCGAAGATCACCCCGCAGGTCAGCAGTTGCTGCACCCGCTTCTCGTGATCGGCCAGATCGGCGAAGTGCGGCGGTGGTCCACTTACCGGCCAGCGTCCGAAGATCACCGTGCGCCAGCTGGCGAAGCCGGTGTCGTGCCCCGCCCAGAAGGGCGAGTTCGCCGACATGGCCACCAGTACGGGCAGCCACAACCGGATCCGGTTCAGGACGGCCACCCCGATCTCCGGATCGGGCACACCGACGTGGACGTGTGTGCCGCAGACCAGCTGCTCCGCGACCAGTTGCGGAGCCTGCGCGCGCATGGCCCGGTAGCGCGGGTTGTTGGTCAGCGGCGGCGGCGATTCTTCCTTGATCGGCGGCGTACCACAGGCCGCGAGCCGGCATCCGTTGCTCTCGGCCGCACGCCCCAGGACGTGCCTCAGCCGCACCAGGTGGCCGCCTATCTCGTCCAGGCTGGTGCACACCGGAGTGGCGACCTCGACCTGCGCCTCGGACAGCTCGGGCTGTATCTCGTCCTCCCCCGCGATCGGCTCCAGGCCGGCAGCGGCTCGTACCTGCTCGGCAGCCGGCATCGGAAGCCTCGTGGCGGGGTCCAGCAGCAGGTACTCCTCCTCCACGCCCACCGTGTACAGGCTCATGACACGGTCACTTCCGTACGGACACGGATGAGCGGCGCCGCGCGTTCCTGCTGGTGGGTGAGGTGATCACAAGGATGCATCCCTCCGTCCTCCGGACCAGGCACGGAGAGAGCGTTCCGCTTATTGGATCGATTCATGGCCTTACTCCCTGACTCCCGCCCGGCGGCGGTCCTGCTGAAGGCGATGAACCGAGTTCCCCGAACCTGCGGACACAACCGCAGGCCGTGCTGCTCTCATGAGCGGGCGTCGTGACGAGACGGCGTTTGCCCTGGTCAGCGGGAGAGGCTTCCTGGAACGCCGTCGTCCCGGCGTCAGGACCGGACCCGGCGGGTCCGGTCCTGAGGGGTTCGGTCCTGAGGGGTCCTGTCCTGACGGCGCTCGGCTGTCGGGGTCCTCAGAGACGCTGCCACAGGGCCGGTGTGGCGGCGGGCTGCCACACGCCCTGCGCCTGATGCGACTGCAGGCACTGGTACGTGACACCGGCGTACGTCACCTGCGCTCCGACCTCGTAGACCCGGCCCGCCGCCCAGACGCCGCTCTGGTCGACCGGATCGCTGGGCGTGTCGGTCGGAGCCGTGCTCGTCTTGAGGGTGAGCCCGTACGTGCTGAGGATCGGGTTGACCGGCTGGTAATAGGTCGTCCCGCCACGTGTGCAGTCCCCGGAGCCGCCCGACGTGACGCCCTGGGCCTGGGAGCCCGAGACGAAGGAGCCACCGGAGTCGCCCGGCTCGGCGCACACCGTCGTGCGGGTCAGGCCGTCGACGGTGCCCTCCTCGTAGGTGACGCTGGTGTCGTGCTCCTCGACCGTTCCGCAGTGCCAGCCGGTGGTGGAACCCGACCGACAGATCGCGGCCCCCACGATGGCCTGCACCGAGCCGGCGATCGAGACGTTCTGGCCGGCCGCCCCCGCGACGTCGGGAGTCGCGGTCCAGTCACTGTTGACGCCCACCCACGCCATGTCGTGACCGGGGAAGACGGAGGCCTGGACGGTGCCTTGAGCCACCTCGTTGAAGCCGGCGGTCGGGGCGCCCGCCCGCCCGCAGTGCCCTGCGGTGGCGAAGCCCTGCTGGTTGCCCTTGGTGACGGAGAACCCGACGGAGCAGCGAGCGGTGTTGTCGATGTAGTAGGCGTCGCCGCCCCGGATGTCGAACAGGGCGCGCGGCCGGTCCTCGGACACCTTGACGTCCACCAGCCCGGAGTCCACGCCGGCGGCTGCGATGAGCGCGTCCGCGGCGGCGCGGCTTCTCGCCTGGAGCGTCACCCGGTTGGTGCGCACGTCGACGTACCGGACCGGCGTGTTGACGGCCGTGCCGCCGTGGGCCACAGCACTGTCCAACTTCTTCTTGGCGCCCTTGAGGTCGTCCAGCCCGGTCTTCACGACCACGGCCGTCGCGCCACCGGCGGTGATGGCGGGGATGTCCGTGGCATGGGTGGTCGCGACGGTGAGATCGGCGGAAGCGGCGCCGTGCACCCAGGCGCCGGCGAAGTGCTTGCCCAGCGCATTCTGGAGACGGCCGGCCCGCGTACCCGCCTCCATCTCGTTCACCAGGCGCGTCTTGGCCTGCGTGTCCGTCAGGTGCAGATCGCGCTGAAGTGCGCCGAGTACCGCGGTTGACGGGTTGCCGGCACCGAGCGGCTGAACGGCCGAGGGCGCGGGCGCCGGGCCGGGCGGCTCGATGGCCGCTGCCGCGGGCAGCCCGGTCAGTACGAGTGTGGCGAGCACACTCAGGCCGGCACAGCCTGCTCCGACGTGTCTGTGAACCATCAAGTCTCTCCTCGCTTTCGGTGACACAAAGACCTCAAGACCGTAGGTTTTGCCGAAAGCGACTCAGAGAATGTGTGTTGGCTGCTTGTTCCTCGTATCGGCCGACACAAGGAGGCCGCCCGGCGGAATGCCGGGTGCCGGGTGCCGGCACACCGGGTAGTGGTAGACGAAGGCCGGCAGGGCCCGGACCTGTCGGCCCCGGTGTGACGCGCCGGGGTGAACCCGGCCGGGCCGGACCCGCTGTCCCTCAGTGAGGGACTCGTGGCCCGTCAGGGCGGGGCGTGATCAGCCGCCGAAGCCGGTGTCGCGTTCTCCCTTGCGGTTACGGCGGGTCAAAAGACGCTGGGCGCGGGTCAGGCCGCTCGGCAGGTGCTTGCGCAGGGCGGCCCGGGCCGCGTTGGCGCCCGGGGCTCCGTGCACGCCGCCTCCCGGGTGGGCTCCCGCCGACGCCAGGAACAGGTTGGCCACCGGCGTCTCCGGGCGCCCCGTTCCCGGAATGGGCCGGAAGACGAGCTGCTGATGCAGGGCCGTGGTGCCACCGTTGATGGCACCTCCGTACAGATTGGCGTTCAGGGACTGGAGCGTGGGCGGGGCCAGGATCCGCCGCGCGCGGATCAGGGACCGGAAACCAGGTGCGAACCGCTCGACCTGTCGCTCGACGCGGTCGGCCATGAGCTCCTGTTCCCGCGCGTCCCACGTTCCCGCCAGTCCTGCGTCGCCGGCGTCGCCCGCGATCCGGTGCGGGACATGGGTGTACGCCCAGGCGGCTTCGGTGCCTTCGGGTGACCGGGTGGCATCCGCCGTCGTCATCTGCCCGAACAGCGCGAACGGCCGGTCCGGCACCTGGCGCATGGCGATCTGCGCGGCGAACCGGGTCAGTTCGTCGACGCCGTCCGCGAGGTGGACGGTGCCCGCGGCCGATGCGGCGTCGGCCTGCCACGGCACGGGGCCGTCGAGGGCCCAGTCGACCTTGAAGGTGGCGAAGTCCCACTGGAACCGTCGCAGATCGGCCAGGACCTGGGCGGGAAGGTGGGCGCTGCCCACCAATGTGCCGTACAGGGCGGGCACGGACACGTCCGCGAGTACGGCCCGGCGTGCGGGGACCGTCTCGCCTCCGGCCGTGCGTACGGCCACCGCCCTGCCCTGCCGGACCACCACTTCGCTGACCCGCTGCCCGCACCGCAGAACGCCACCGCGCCGGTGCAGCCGCTGGGTCAGCGCCGAGGTGAGGGCGCCGGAGCCACCGACGGGTACCGGGAAACCGTAGGTCTGGCCCAGCATGGACATCAGCCAGCCGAATCCGCCGCTTCCCGCGGCCTCGGGCGCGAGGTCGGCGTGCAGGGCGTTGCCCGCGAGCAGGAGCCTGCCGCCCTCGCCACGGAACTCCTCCTCGCCCAGGCGTCGCACCGGCAGGACCAGTGAGCGCGCCAGACGCAGCCCGCCGCCGGCCCGGAGGCGCGCGGCCAGGCGAGCTCCGGCGCGGACCGGAGGGAACGGCGTGAACAGGGCGTCCAGCAGGTCGGGGCGCAGCCGCTCCCACACGTCGTGCAGCTCGCGCCACGCGGCACCGTCACCGTCGGCGAAGGTGTCGAGGGAAGCGGCGGTGTCGTCGAGGTCGCGCCCGAGCACGGCGCACCGGCCGTCGGACAGGGGGTGAGCCAGCACCCGTGGCGCATGGCTCCAGCGCAAGCCCTCGCGTTCCAGGTGCAGCCCGGCGAGTACGGGCGAGGCGGCGGCGAGGGGATAGAACGAGCTGAAGAGGTCGGTGGTGAAGTCCGGGTCGACGCCGTTGTCATGGCGGACCGCGCCGCCGGGCTCGTCCTGTTCCTCGAGCACTGTGACGCTCCAGCCGGCGTCGGCCAGCAGGTTCGCCGCGACGAGTCCGTTGGGGCCGGCCCCGATCACTACCGCGTCCGGCACGGTCGCCTCCCGTGTCGCTCGATCGATGTCACCATCGCGCGGGCGGAGGTCTGAGCGGCCGCGCCGTGTGTGCTCTTCCGGTCATGACCTGAGCGGGGACGCGCCCCGGGCCTGCTCGGTACCTTGGTGCTCCTTCTCGCACACCTCTGCCAGGCGACCGAGCATGGAACGGTGCCGGAGCTGGATCAACGCTTCCACTCCCACGTTGTGCAGGGTGCCGCCGACCCCCTTCAGGGGGTGCTCATCGATGATCACGAGCGAGTGTTCGCCCCAGGGCCGCACCTCGATGGCGATCCGGGCCGAACCGAGCGGGCCGGCCTGCGCTTCCAGTTCCAGTTCACGTCCGTCGACACATGCGCGTACGACCGTTTCGTTGGTGAGGGTGAGAAAGCCGATCCGTACCTCGTAGCAGATCGCGGAATGCACCTGCGGCCACTCCCCGCGCACGGGGTACGAGGCGGACGTCCCGACGACCCAGTCGCCGTAGCGGGTGCCGTCTGCCAGCACGGCCCAGACATCGCGGGGACTTCTCTTGATGACTCGATGGCGTACGGCCACGAAATGCCTCCAGCGTGTGAGATCCCCGAGAAGAAGGTGACCGGCTCCGACGCCCGGCCCATTGCCTCCGGCTGTCAACCGATCGAGAGTCCACCGGCCTACGGTCCGGCGCCCGATGTGCGGTCGGCCTGCCCACCGGCACCGAGCAGTCCAGTGGGACGTAACACCTCACGCGCGGCCAGCCGGGGCAGGGCGTGGCGAGACAGGCGCATCACCAGGGGCGGCAGCGCGGCGCGGGCCACCTGAGCGGCCCTGAGCCAAGCGGGTACGTACACCGAGGTGCGGCGCCGCTCGATCGCCCGTACCAACCGCGTGGCAACGGTGTCCACCGGATAGACACGGCGGGCGGGCGGCGGCATATGCGCACGCAACTCACGCAGCACGGCTTGCTGGTCGGCGTCACGGATCATGTCGGTGTCGGTCCAGTTGATGTAGGCGATGCCCACGGCGACGCGCTGGTACGCCAGTTCGGCCCGCAGCGAGTGGGCGAAGGCCTCCACGCCTGCCTTGGAGGCGCAGTACGCGCTCATCATCGGTGCGGCGCCGATCGACGCCAACGAGGCGATCTGAAGGAAGTAGCCCGCCGTGGTCAGCAGATCCGGGAGGAAGGCGCGAGCGGTGATCGCGCTGCCGGTCAGATTGACGTCGATCACCCGCCGCCACGAGGCGGCGTCCGAATCAGCGAACGGACCGCCCTCGGCGACACCCGCGTTGGCGATCACGACCGACGGTATGCCGAGGCGCCCACGCACTTCACGGGCGACGCCGTCCAGGGCGGCGTCGTCGGTGACGTCGGCCTCCCACGCGATCGCCCGGGTGCACACCTCGGCCACCAGCGCGTCGAGCGCGTCCTTCTCATGGCCCACCAGTGCCAGCCGGGCGCCGCGTCGGGAGAGGTGACGGGCCAGGGCGGCGCCCACTCCTCGTGCGGCTCCGGTCACCACCACGGTGCGGCCGTGCAGCGGGCCGTCCTTCACAGGGTCCCTGTCTTCCTCATGATTTCCATTCGAGCACATTTCGCTACTGAACGTGTCATTTCGGTGACGGAACGGACACCCCGGCCGCACCGGAGCGCATACCGCGGGACCCGCGCATTGGAGGTGCCGAAGGCCAGGCCCGGACGGCCCGACCGGGCGCCGCACGCCCGCGCCGACACACCGCACCGGCCGTCACCCGATCGGCTCCAACCGGCGCACATGGTTTCGGTGTCTGCCGGAGCGGCTCCGGCCGTCGCCTCCAGCCGATGCGGCCTGATGTCGCGTTGCGTGGCCCGTGCGGGGCGGATTCACTGCGACAGAACCGCACGTGTTCTGCCGCCGAAGGTGGGAGCCCATGATGCTTTCGCACTCCATCGAGCACGGCGTCCTGGTGATCACCCTGCACACCGATCCCGGAATCGGCCGACGAGCCGCGCTCTCCCATGAGATCACCGATCTGGTGCACGCCTACAGCCCGCTCCCGGTGGTCATCGTGCTCGACATGCCGGAGGTGGGAAGCGCCACCGTCAGTGCCATCCTCCGGGCGCAGCGCATGTGCCATCACCTGGGCGTCCTGATGTCCGTCTCCACCCACAGCGCCGCTACCCGGCGGATCCTGGAGGCCAACTGCGACACGGGCGGGACCCGCCTCGTGGTCCACGCCCGCACCGACGTCGCCATCGCGGCGGCGTTCACGGCGGCGGCGTGAGAACTCCGGCGCCTGGCGATGACCGGGGGCCGGGCGGTGATCAGTGGTTCGGGTCGGCGGCACTGATGTCGCCCAGGGCCGAGTCCGCATGCCGTGCGACGGCCACGTCTCCCAGGGAGACGATGCCCACCAGCCGACCGTCCTCCACCACCAGCATCCGTCGCACCGCTCGCGCGCCCATCAGGTACACGGCCCGGTCCACGTCGTCGTCCGGAGCGACACTGACCAACTCGGCACTGCACGCGCTGTACACGGTGCGATCGTCCACGCTGCCGCCGTCGGCCAGGGCTCGGACCACCAGGTCCCGGTCCGTGACCAGCCCGCGCAGTCGGCCGTTCTCGGCGACGACAACGGCTCCGATGTCCTGCTCGCGCATCAGGCGGGCGACCTCTACCACCGACGTCTGCGGTTCCACCATGGTGATGTCGCTCGTCATGATCTCGCGAACCAGCTGAGCCATCGTTCCTCCTTCGTCGGACAAGCGCAGAAGTGGCCGGCCGGGGATGTCGCGGCGGTCCACCCTGCCGTACCGAGGGCGTGCCCCGTCGATGTGGTCTCGGAGGTGTCAACTACCCCGCGCCGCACAGGACATCGGACCGGGCGAAAATGTGTGGCGCCGACGAGAATCCCGGGGCGAGCAGTCGCTCAGCACGCGCAATGGTTCGGCCGGGCTGGTGGGAACCAGCCCGGCCGAACCAGGGTTGGACATGTACTTATGCGGTCCTCTCGCAGTGCCGAAGCTCTGCGTGAGCTCTGTGCGGGCCCGCGCGAGAGTCCTACGCGTGCCTGTGCGAGCGCCGGTTGCCCGTGACGGCCCGGTAGAGCAGGAGCAGGATGAGCGAGCCGACGATGGCGGCGATCCACGTCGACAGGTCGAAGAAGCCGTCGATCGAGTCGACCTTGAAGATGACCTTGCCCAGCCAGCCACCCAGCAGACCACCGGCGATGCCGATCAGCATGGTCACGATGATGCCGCCCGGGTCCTTGCCCGGGAGGAGCAGCTTGGCAATGGCGCCGGCCAGCAAACCAATCAGAATCCAGGCGAGAATTCCCACCATTCCTCCATGAGCGCTCGGACGTTTGTTCCCCTACCGAGTGCACCAAAAGCGGCGAGGTAAACCCGCGAACCGGTCGAATGCCGTTTCAGCGCTTGGCCGAATGCCTTTCCAGCGCCTGTACGAGTCGAGTTCAGCGCCTGTACGAGTCGAGCCTGACGTCGTCGAGGCCGGGGCCCCATCACCCTCCGTCCGCGCAGGACCCATCCGGCGTCGACGAAGTCCTGGTTTCCTGTGGAACAACAGAACTGACGCGGCGGCCCCGGCCGGAATGTGCGCAGTTGGCCGAGATCACCTCCGCCGCAGAACCGGGGGTGATCGTTCCGCGGCGTCCGGCGCGCCCGGTATCCGCCATTGCCGTCCGGTCACGCTGCGCAGTCGCCCGGTCGCACAAGCCAGGCTCCACCCCTCCCCCACCCCCGCGCTGCCGTGCATAAATGCACGCGTGATCACTCCGTGACGACGCCATCACATTCCCTCCACCGGACGCACACTTCCAGCCGAGTGGCGTTCTCGGTGTTCCCGGTGGGGCAGACGGTGAACTCACGGCTTACCTAGCCTCCCGGGCCATGCGATCCACACAGATGAGACGCCTCGGTCTCGCCGCCGTATTCGCCCTCGTCCTCGCCCTGTTCGGGCTGGCGCCCTCGGCGAGCGCGGCCGACCCGGGCCCGGCCGACCTGACGTTCGCCACGGACAGCGCCACCACCCAGCCGGGCGGCACGGTGAAACTGTCGATGACAATCACCAACAACAAGACCTACGACATCTGGTTCATCTACCAGACGATCGAGCCGACCTGGCTGACCACCCAGCGGCCCGACCTGAAGTACAGCTTCACCGGCTGCAGCCTGGCCACGGCCGCCGGCAGCACCCCCTGTTCCGGCACCGGCCCCGCCAACCTGGGCACCAACTACGGCGCCACCATCCCGCCCGGCCAGAGCCGCACCGTGACGCTCACGCTGCAGGTCGCCGCCGACTCCGGCTGCAACGGCAACATCGGCTTCTACTCGTACTACTACGCCGAGTTCAGCGACAGCACGAACACCAGCGGCGGTCCGGCCTACACGCCCGAGACCCGCGTGCTCTGCTCCTGACGCCGAGCCGACACCCCTCCCGACGCCCGTTCCGACGCCAGGTCCCGCGGTGACCTAAAACCGTTCCAGCACCGGAATGACAGTCGGGTCTAGACCACTGCCGCCTCGTACCGGCGGACTCCAGCTCCGCATGGAGTCCGCCTCAGGCCAAACGACCAGCGCACGCGCCATTCCCACACGCCCTGTCGCACACGCCCCGGCGACCGCGGCGCGGACGTTCCCGCCCCGCACTCGACCAGTTCGACACCTGCGCTTTTCCGTCATGTTTCGCAGCAGGAGCACGAAAGCTACACAGAGACATCACTATGTGACGCGACGGATGCGTCGACGACCCGCGTCTGAGGGGGGCGAAGGCGTCACGCAAGGGGGTGCGTCCGCTCCTAGGGAGCAGTGCTCACCCTGCCCGGGGAGGGGACTTCACCGCATGAAGCGGACCATTCGCACGACCGCGCTCACAGTGGGCGCGCTCATAGCCTCGCTCGGCTTACCTGCCGGTGCGGCACACGCCGACGCCACCACGCCCCGCATCGATCTGCGGGTCCTGGTCGTGAGCGACGGCGGTCCGTCCACGGACGCCATCACAGCCGAGCTGGACGCGGCCGGCACCCCGTACACCGAAGTCGACCTGGAGCAGTCCGGGCGGCCCGTGATCGACGCCGGTTTCCTGGCGGACACGGTTGACGGCAGGCCGCGCGCCAAGTTCCAGGCCGTCGTCCTGCCCAACGACAACCCGTTCCCGGCGAACTCGGCCGAGATGGCGGCGCTGGCGTCCTACGAGCAGACGTACGCCATCCCGCAGGTCGACGCCTACACCTACGCGCGTCCGGAAGCCGGGCTCCAGTACCCCGTCCACGGCGGCTACTCCGGGACCGTCGACGGTGTGCAGGCGCAGGTCACGGCGGCCGGCAAGGCGGGGCCGTTCGGTTATCTCGACGCGGCCGTGCCGTTCGAGGACAACTCCCCGACCGTGGGCGAGAGTTACGCCTACCTCTCGACCCCTGCCGCCGGAGCGGACTTCACCCCGTACGTCGACGCGCCCATTCCCGGAAAGTCCACCCGGGGTTCGCTCGTGGGCGAGTACCGGCACGACGGGCGGCGCGAACTCGTCGTCACGTTCGTCTACAACCAGTACCAGCAGCAGTTCCGGCTGCTGGCGCGCGGCATCGTGGAGTGGATGACCGGGGGCGTACACCTCGGCGCCTCCCGCAACTACTTCGCCGTCCACGTCGACGACGTCTTCGCCGCCGACGACCGCTGGGACACCGAGCTCAACTGCACGCCCGGCGACATCGACTGCGCGCAGGGCGAAGGCGTCCCCAACCCGATCCGCATGACCCCGTCGGACGTCGACTACGCCACCGCGTGGGAGAGCAGACGCAACTTCACCCTCGACCTGGCCTTCAACGGCGTCGGCAGCGTGGAACAGCGCGAGGAGAACAACGGCGTCGACCAGCTCGCCGACAAGCTGATCGCGGACCGCGACCGCTTCCGCTGGCTCAACCACACCTACACGCACGCCTTCCTCGGCTGCCGGCAGGACACCAGCGTGGTGCCGTGGAAGTGCGCCACCAACACCGACGGCAGCACCGAGTGGGTCAGCCGCGCCGAGGTCTCCGCCGAGATCGCCAACAACCGCCTCTGGGCCCAGTCGGCCGGACTGCCCCTGGACAACGACGAGTTGGTGACCGGTGAACACTCCGGGCTGAAACTGTCTCCCCAGCAGCCCGAGGACAATCCCAATCTGGCACTCGCCCTCGCCGACAACGGCGTCGAGTGGCTCGGCTCGGACAACTCCCGCGAACCCGACCAGCGTCAGGTCGGTCCGGCCACCACCGTCTCCCGCTATCCGATGAACGTCTTCTACAACGCCGGGCGGGCGGCCGAGCAGGTCGACGAGTACAACTGGATCTACACCAGCCGCGCCCAGGGCGGCAGCGGCATCTGCGAGGACCACTCCGACACCTCCACCTGCCTGACGGCCCCGCTGGCCACCACCACGGGCTACGCCGACTACATCGTGCCGCTGGAGACCAGGATCGACCTCGGGCACGTGCTCGCCAACGACCCCAAGCCGCACTTCATCCACCAGTCGAACCTGGCCGAGGACCGCATCGCCTACCCGGTCCTCGACGGCGTCCTCGACGGGTACAACGACCTGTTCGCGGACAACACCCCCGTGGTGAACCTGCGGATGAAGGACATCGGAACCGAGTTGCAAAGACGCGCCGCCTGGAAGGCGGCGATCCAGGCCGGCCAGGTCACCGCCTACCGCATCGGCGACACGGTGACCGTCGAGGCGCCGGACGGGGTGGCGGCGACCGCGACCATGCCCACCGGCACGACCAACGGCAGCGCCGGCTTCGGCGACGCGTACGCGGGCGAGGTGTCGGGCTGGACCACGTCCGCCGGCCGGCCGCTCACCTTCACCCTGCCGTCGTCCGTCCCCTCACTGTCCGCCACCGTCGCCGGCCAGGACAAGGCGCCGGCGACGCGCACCACGCCGCACACCCGCGTCCCGGCCGGCGTGACCGAGCAGGTGCCGTACACCCCGGAGCACTGAACAGCGCACCGACCGAAGGTCCCGGCCGCACCATCCGCGGCCGGGACCGGCACGACCACCCCATACCTCGGCCGTGGAGCACATCGATGCACGTTCACCACGGCGCGCGACGCCCCGGCGCTACGCGCGTCACCCTGCTCACCGAAGGAACGTATCCGCACAGTCACGGCGGCGTGAGCGTCTGGTGCGACCAACTCGTCGGCGGCATGCCCGATATCGACTTCGACGTCATCGCCGTCACCGGCACCGGACGCGAACCGATCGTGTGGGACATTCCCGGACATGTCTCTCGGGTCGCGGCGGTCCCCATGTGGGGGCCCGCGCCCGAAGGCCGCGCGCCCCGTGGGCGCCGCCGGAACCGGCTCGCCAGCGCCTACGAGCAGTTCCTCACCGCCCTGCTCGACCCGTGTGCGGAGGACAGGTTCGGCACCGCCCTCTACGTGATGGCGCGGGCCGCGGCGGACGGGATGCTGAGTCCGTTCCTGCGCGGCGACCGGGCGATCAGCATCCTCACCGCCGTGTGGAACCGACCTGGGCTGGCCGTGCGCGAGGCCCGGCCGACCCTGCACGACGCCATCACCGCCACCGCCCTGCTGGAACACGCCCTGCGCCCGCTGGCCACGCCGCTGCCGCGGGACGGGGTGGCGCACGCGGTCAGCGGCGGTGTCGCCGCGCTGCCGGGACTGGCCGCGCTCGAACGGCACGGCGTCCCGCTGCTGGTGACCGAGCACGGCGTGTATCTGCGCGAGCGCTACCTCGGCTACCGCACCGCCCCCTACCGCTGGCCCGTGAAGGCCGTCGTCCTGGGCTTCTTCCGGCTGCTGGCCGAAGAGACCTACCTGCGGGCGGCACTGATCACACCGGGCAACCGCTACAACCGGCTGTGGGAGGAACAGGGCGGCGCGGACCCCGAGTCGATCCGCACCGTCTACAACGGCGTGGACCCCGCCGCGTTCCCGCCGGCCGGCCCCGAGCCGGACGCACCCACCCTCAGCTGGGCCGGCCGGGTCGACCCCATCAAGGACCTGGAGACCCTGATCCGCGCCTTCGCCCTCGTACGGTCCCAACTACCCGAGGCGCGGCTGCGGTTGTTCGGCGGCACACCGCGCGGCGGCGAGGCCTACCGGGAGCGGTGCGAGGCGTTGGCCGCCGAACTCGGTCATGCGGAAGCGGTCACGTTCGAGGGCCGCGTCGACGACATCAAGGACGCCTACGCCGCCGGCAACGTCGTGATGCTCTCCAGCATCAGCGAGGGTTTCCCCTTCACCCTGATCGAGGCCATGTCCTGCGGGCGGGCTACCGTCTCCACGGACGTGGGCGGCGTACGGGAGGCCGTGGGCGACACCGGTCTCGTCGTTCCGCCGCGCGATCCGGCCGCCATGGCCGCCGCCGCGCTGAAGCTGCTGGGTGATCCCGAGCGGCGCCGGTCGATGGGCGAGGCGGCACGGCTGCGGGTGATCGAGCAGTTCACGCTGCGGCAGACCGTCGACACCTTCCGCTCCATCTACCTGGAGCTGTCGGCGCCCGGCCGGACGACACGGCGCGACCCATGGACGCCCGACGCCGACGCCGGTCTCTCGACGACGGCCGGCCCCGCGGCCGCGAGAATGGGGAGCCTGGCCGGATGAGCGGACCGATGGCACTCGAACCCGGCGGCACGGAACAGGACACGCTGGCCCTCAGACTCGCCGAGGACCGCCCCCTCGCCCCGCGACCGCCGGACGACCACACCGTCGCCCTGCGCCTGCCGGGCCGCGGCACCGACTCCGACGCGGTCGACCGGCTCGCCGCCGAACTGGCCGACCGCATAGGGCCCGCCGTCCACTCCTACGAGGTGGCCGCGCTGCTGGAGTCGGAGGGACTGACGGCGGAGACGATCCAGGAGCGGTACGGGCACGCGAACCTGTTCGCGCTCGCCTCCACGCTGTACGCGCGCGTACCGCGTACCTACCCCGAGCCCCCGCGGCCGGCCGACCCATGGCGCCCGGACCATGTGCGATGCGCACTGCGGGGAGCGCTGTTCGCGCTGCCGGGACTCGCCTATCTGCTCACCGGGCGGCTGTGGCACGCCGAACGCGACACGTCCGTGCTGATCGTGGCCGGGCTCGTCTCCTGGGCCTGGGGCCAGGCGCTGGGACACCGGGCCTATCTGCGCATGACCACGGGACGGCGGGAAGCGGGCCGCACGCTCCTCAAAGGCGCACCCCTGGGTGCCGCGGCGGCCACGCTGGCCGGGGCGGTGTTCGCCGGGGCCGGCACGGTGGCCCTGATCGCGGCCGCGCAGTCGGTGTACCTCTCGGCGGCCGGCGTGCTGCTGGTGCTGGGCCGCGAGCGGCTGCTGCTGGCCGCGCTCACACCGGTGATCGCCGGTGCGGTGGTGCTGCCCTGGTGGGAACCGGGCCCCGTACTGCGGGCCGGGCTGCCGCTGCTAGCGCTCCTCGCCGCGACCGCCGCGGCCGGCTGGTCGCTGCGGGTCACCCTCGCGGCCTCCCCCGCCCCGGGCGCCACCCGGCCCGGGCTGCTGCGGTCGCTGCCGTACGGCCTGTTCGGCCTCGCCGCGGGGGTGCTGGTGCTGCTGGAGGGCCGCCGGCACCCGTACGCCGTGATCGTGCTGACCCTGAGCATGGGGCCGGCCGAGTGGCTGCTGTACCGCTACCGCGGGATGTCGGTGGCCGCACTACGGGCGACCGCGACACCGGCCGCCTTCCTGCTGCGTTCGGCCGGCGTCCTCGGCTTCTGCCTGCTCGCCTATCTCCTTCCGCTGCTCCCGGCGGCGCTGCTCACCGGTGCCGAGCCGGCCCCCTTGCTGCTGCTCGCGGCGACCCTGTGGACCGCGCTGCTGCTCCAGGCCTTCGGCGTGGCCTGGCCGCCGGCCGGGGTGTGCCTCGCGGCCGCCGGCGGGGCCGGGGCGATCACCTTGTTCCATCTCCCACCGGGCGCTGCCGCGCTGTCGCTGTGCTGCGGCGCGGCCGCCCTGTGTCTCACGGCGTGCGCGCTGCGGCTGCTCGGGCGGCCCGCCGCGCACGCCTGACCGCAAGGTCCGCATCCCGCACGCCACCGCACTCCGCTCGACACCGCACCGCGTCCGGCCGACCACCGGACGACACCGGCCCCCGACAGAACGACATCCGACGCCTTGACACCACGGACATCACACGTGCAACCGACCGGAAGGACCATGAGTTGACCCCCGCACCGCTCGCCGCCGTCACCGGAGCCGAGGGTTTCATCGGCTCGCACCTCACCGAGGCGCTGGTCGCCTCCGGGCACCGGGTGAGGGCCATGGCGCAATACAACTCCTTCTCCTCCTACGGCTGGCTGGAGACCCTGCCCGCGGACGTCCTCGACCACGTCGAGATCGTCCTCGGCGACGTCCGCGACCCCGGCTCGGTCCGCGGGCTCGTCGAAGGCGCCGACTGCGTCTACCACTTGGCCGCCCTCATCGCGATCCCGTACTCCTACCAGGCGCCGCACAGCTACGTGGACACCAACGTCACCGGCACGCTCAACGTGCTGGAGGCCGTACGGGCCCTCGGCACACCCCGCCTCGTGCACACCTCCACCAGCGAGACCTACGGCACCGCGCAGACCGTGCCGATCACCGAGGACCACCCCATCAACACCCAGTCCCCGTACGCCGCGTCCAAGGCGGGCGGGGACCGGCTCGCCGACAGCTATCACGCGAGCTTCGACACCCCGGTGGTGACGCTGCGCCCGTTCAACACCTTCGGCCCGCGCCAGTCGATGCGGGCGGTGATCCCCAGCGTCATCGGCCAGGTGGCGGCCGGCGCGCGCACCCTCACCCTCGGCGACCTGCGCCCCACCCGCGACTTCACCTATGTCAAGGACACCGCGCAGGCCTTCCTCGCGGTGGGCACCGCGCCCGCCGCGCAGGTGGTGGGCCGGACCTTCAACGCCGGCACCGGCGGCGAGATCTCGGTCGGTGACCTGGTCGGGGGCTTGATCGGGCAAGGGTGAATGGACGCCTCCCTCGACGTGGCGCGGAGGACGCGCAGCGCATCCGGCCCGCCAACTCCGAGGTGATGCGGCTGGTCGCCGACGCGAGCCGCCTGAACGCGGCGACCGGCTGGAGCCCGGCCCACGACCTGGAGCAGGGTCTCGCGCACACCGTGGAGTTCTTCCGCGACCCGGCCAACCTCGCCCGCTACAAGACCGGCATCTACAACATCTGACCCGTCCGGCACGTCCACGAAGGAGGAGCCCCATGCACGCAGTGATACTGGCGGGAGGCAAGGGCGTCCGGCTGCGGCCCTACACCACCGCGCTGCCCAAGCCGCTCGTGCCCATCGGCGACCAGCACGCCATCCTGGAGATCGTGCTGCGCCAACTCGCCGCGGCCGGCTTCACCGGCTGCACCATCGCCATCGGTCACCTGGGCGAGATCATCCGCGCCTACGTCGGTGACGGCTCCCAGTGGGGCATGGCCGTCGACTACGCCACCGAGGAGAGTCCCCTGGGCACCATGGGCCCGCTGCTCACCATGCGCGAGCGTCTGCCCGAGTCGTTCCTGGTGATGAACGGCGACATCCTCACCGACCTCGACTACGCCGACGTCCTCCGGCAGCACCGGGACTCGGGCGCACCGCTGACGATCGCCACGTACGCCCGCAAGGTACACATCGACTTCGGGGTCCTGACCACCCAGGCCGGCCGGGTCGTCGGGTTCACCGAGAAGCCGAGCATGGACTACCGCGTCTCCATGGGCGTGTACGGGCTGTCCCGGAAGACGCTCGACGGCTACACCCCCGGGCTGCCGCTCGGCTTCGACGAGCTGGTGCTGGATCTGCTCAAGACGCCGAACCTGCCGCACGCGTACGACTTCGACGGGTACTGGCTCGACATCGGCCGGCCCGACGACTACGACCGGGCCAACGCCGAGTTCACCACTCGCAAGTCGCTGTTGCTCAAGGGAGCCTGACCACCGCATGCGCATTCTCGTCCTGGGCTTCACCGGCTATCTGGGCCGTCACGTCGTCGAGCGGCTGCGCGCCCTGCCGGGCACACGGGTGCTCGGCGGCGGCCGCTCGGCGGGCGCGGAGTTCGGCATCGACCTCGCCACCGCTCGCCCGGACACGCTGGCGAAGGCCCTGGCGTCGGCCGCGCCCGACGCCGTGATCAACTGCGCGGGCGCGACCGGCGGGGACGCCGTGACCCTCGCCGAAGTCAACTCCCGTGGCCCCGCCGTCCTGTGCGCGGCGCTGCGGGAGGCGGCGCCCTCCGCGCGCCTCGTCCATCTGGGCTCGGCCGCCGAGTACGGCCCCGGCACCCGAGGCATCAGGGTGACCGAGTCGGCGGCCACCCGTCCCCTTACCCCGTACGGCGCCACCAAGCTCGCCGGCACGATCACGATCACCACCTCCGGCCTCGACGCGGTGGTACTGCGGGTGGGCAACCCCGTGGGGCCCGGTGCCCCGCTCACCGGGCTGCCCGGCCGGGTCGCCGGACTGCTGCTCGCGTCAGGCGGTGACCCGGACGCGGTGATCCGGCTGGGTGACCTGTCGGCCCACCGCGACTTCGTGGACGTACGCGACGTGGCGCGGGCCGCGGTGCTCGCGGCGACGGCACCGGCGCCGCTGCCGCGCGTCCTCAACATCGGCAGCGGGAGCGCCGTGCCGGTGCGCGACCTGGTCGCGGCGCTGACACACGTCGCGGGATTCCCGGGGAGGGTGGAGGAGAAGGGCGGCGGATCCGCACGTTCGGCAGAGGTCTCCTGGCAGTGTTCCGACATCGGCGCCGCCGGTGACACCCTCGGCTGGCGGCCGTCGTACACCCTCGACGCCTCCCTGGCCGCGCTGTGGGCGGCGGTCAGGGAGGGGCCGTCGCCCCGGCTGGACGGGGGCCGCGCGCCGTGAGCCTCCTGATCCCGCTGTACGTCCACCCGGCCGAGGACCCGGGCGCGTGGCACCGCCTGATCACGGCGGCCGACCGTACGTACGCCGTCGTGCTCAACCCGGCGAACGGACCGGGCACGAGCCCCGACCCGGCCTTCGCCGCGGCGGCCGGCGCGCTGCGGGCCGCGGGCGCCCGCCTGCTCGGTTACGTCGACACCAACTATGGCGCGCGTACGGCGGCCGAGGTCGCGGACGATGTCGTGCGGCACCGGGAGTGGTACGCGGCCGACGGCTGTTTCCTCGACCGGGTGACCTCCGCACCGGCCGAACTTCCCCTCTGCAAAAGGCTGGTGCAGACCGTACGGCGGCTCGGCGCCTCGCCGGTCGTGCTGAATCCGGGCGTCCATCCGGCGCCGGGATACGCCCGCCTCGCCGATCTGGTGGTCACCTTCGAAGGCCACTGGTCCACCTACGTGTCGGCGTTCAGCAGACCGGCATGGACCCTGCGGCACCCGCCGGAGCGGTTCTGCCACCTCGTCTATGGCGTGCCCGAGGCCCTCGTACCCCTCGCCGTGCGCACCGCACGCGAGCGCGGCGCGGCCGTGTGCGGACCGGTCACGGGCGAAATCCCCAACCCCTGGACGCGACTGACACCCGCCCTGGGCGAGACGGAGCAATGAGACATACGGGGTCGGAACGCGCGTGTGTGAGGCCCTGGGCAAGGCCCGAACCGGCGCCGGCCGGTTCGGGCCTCCGCCGTGCGCGGGCTAGGTGGGGGTTCCAGGGCTGTCGGGGCGGGCGGTGTGGTCGCGGTGGCCGTGCGTGCGGCGGGCTTCCTTCATCTCCGCCTCGTACAGGTGGTCGCGGCCTTCGGCCAGCTCGTTCAGCACGCTGCGTTCGAGAGCCTTGAACGGCTCGTAGTAGGTGTCGTTGTAGGACTCGATGATCTGGAACGTCCAGTGCCCCGGGATGACGTTGCGGCCCAGGATCTCCTTCTCGACCCGGTCGGCCGACCGGTGGTGGCCGGCTCTGCGCAGCAGTTCGACCGCGTGACCGAGTTCCAGATCCGCACCGCCGGTCAGCTGATGGAAGGAGTACAGGTGGCCGCGGGCCCGCTCGGTCGTCTCCAGCGCCTTGGACAGTGCGCCTAGGGCTTCCACTGTCTCGTCGCTGACACCCGCGGGACGCTGGTGGTCACGGTCCGGGCCGTCGTGATCGCTGTTCATGTTCACTTCAGTCCCCCGCGCCGCCGCGCGCATGCTGTTTTCGCGACGCTCAAGGCCCGGACGGCGGACGCGAGACATGGCGTCCGACTCGGTCGGCGCAGGGTGGCCGGCCGCGTCGTCGCCAGGCCGGTGACGGGCGCGTGCCGCATAATCGGCCCATGACAGTGCCCCATCCGGCAGAACGGTCCCGCCACGGGCGGGGCTGGTTCGAAAAGCTGGCCGAGGCGGCCTCCAATCTCACCAGTTCTCCGGTCTTCTACTGTTTCTGTCTGCTCCTGGTGTTCGCGTTCATCGTGGCGCACGCAGTCGGTCTCGAGCTGACGTGGCAGCTGCTGATCGGGGACATCATGACCGCCGTCAACCTGCTGCTGCTGGCCCTGCTGAAGAACTCCGAGCGACGCGCCGAGCATGCCATCCAGCACAAACTCGACAGCATCGCCGCCGCGCTGCTCGAACAGCGCGAGGGCCACAGTCGCCAGGCGCACGAAGAGCTCCGTAAAGCGATCGGCATCGAGGACGAATTCTGACCGCACCGCCGGGCCGGGCTGCGGTCCACGCGGACTGGCAGTGCCGCGCCCTGATCTACCCCTTGTCGGCGCGCGACCGCAGTATCCAGGGCAGCAGATACCAGCAGAACGCGAACCACAGCATCACGGCACCGGCCAGGATCTCGGCGAGTGAACTGGGCAGGACCGCGTGCAGGATGAGCAGGACGGTGCATCCGATGGTGAGCGCGAGCAGTACGATGCCGCCCATCATCAAGCGCCCGGCGGCCGCGACGAGTTCATCCTTCATCCGCTGGCCGGAGAGGAAACGGTGGATCGACACGGGCGCTATGAGCGCGCCGGTCGCAGCGGCCCCGAGGAGGACGGCCGCGACATAGACGCCCCGGTCGAACGTTCCCAGCTCCCGGAACAGCGGGGTGAAGGCGACACTGAGCAGGAAGCCGAACAGGATCTGCACCCCGGTCTGCGCGACACGGGTTTCCTGAAGGATCTCCTGCCACCGCCGGTTGACCCGCTCCTGCTCGGATTCGCCCTCGTCCGCACGTGTACCGGAGTCGCTCGCACGCCCCTCCTGAGAAGTGCGCGCCTCGTCGGACGACCGCTGTCTGCGCTCGATCAAACTCACGGATCTTCCTCCACAATGGGCCATGGCCGCTGCCCGTCCGGACCGGCACGACAATCTTCGCCTCACACACGTGCCCGCATTCGGGCCCGTCAGACGGGGTTGCGCAGGGCCTCGCCGGCGAAAGACCGGATGACCCACGGAGCCGGACGCCGGGCTATGCGCTCCCCCACCGCGCCACCCGTCGCAGCACAGCGCTACGCCCTCCGTCCGGTACCGTCCACAGCGTCTGACCGCGCACGCCCCAACGCTCCAACAGGGCGTTCGCGGCGAGGAAACCGCTGGTCGCGGCGCGTTCCATCAGCGCTACGGGCAGGCCGGTGCGCACCAGGTCACCGGCCACCACCAGTCCCGGTTCAGGGGTGCGTACGGTCGGTCGGTCGTGGTATCCGCCGACGGGGAACAGCGGGCAGTCGGCCCGCCATTCGTGCCGCTCGTCGACGACCGTCGCCGCCCGCGTCTCCGGGTACACCCGGCACAGCTGTTCGAGCATGCGCTTCTGCTCCACCTCGCGGACCGCGTCCTCCGGCAGCGCGTACGCGTGGAGCTCCACCACGGATCCGCCGGTACGAGCCGACCAGCGGGCGGCCTCGCCCTCCCAGCGCTCCAGCACACTGACGTTGTCCAGGGTCCCGTATCCGCTGGTGCCCAGGAAACCGGGCCGGTCCCGGGCGACGGGCCGGTCGAGCCACAGGCGCGACACCAGGAACGGCGGAGCGTTGCGCAGCCGCGCCATCCGCTCGCGCCACGGGGCGTCGGCCAGGGTCGGGGAGCGGCCGGCCAGGGACCGCAGGCCCCCCGCGTCCAGGGCCAGCACGACCGTGTCATGACGCCCCGTCTCCTCCGGCGTGGCGACGGCGAACCCGCCGTCCCTCGTGGGGGCGACGCTCTCGACCGACGTCGAGGTGCGCACCTCGACGCGGTGCCGCAGCAGATAGCCGGCGAGGGGGTCCCACAGGGCGGTCGGGAACGGTTCGTCCGGCACGTCGAAGAGCAGTCCTTCGGAGGAACCCAGGAAGTAGATGTGGAACATCAGCGCCATCTCGGCCGCGGACAGCTCCCTGGGGTCCGCGAAGAAGCTGCGGGAGAACACCTCGAACGCCAGATGGTGCGCGGCCTCGGGGAAACGGATCGACCGCAGGAAGTCGTGGGCGCTGACGGCGTCCAGACGCGTGTACACATCGGGGACGCTGACGTCGAGCAGGGGCAGCGCCGCCACCGGGTTCATGCGGATCAGGTCCCGAAGGCCGAACGTGGGGCTGAGCGCGACGAATCCGAGCGCGCTCCACGGCGGGGTACGCGGGACCCGGCGGAAGCTGTCGTGCAGCCCGGCACTGTGCCGGAGCGGATAGTCGGGCAGAGCCGTCAGGCGCTCCAGCCGCGGATCGGTCCGGCGCAGCAGCCCGCGCAGGTTGTAGTACTGGCGGAAGAAGGCATGGAAACCGCGGCTCATCGTCACCGTGGAGCCGTCCCGAAGGCCGACCGGCCGGCCGGAGAGGCGGCCGCCGAGGTCCGGCTGTCGTTCGTAGAGGGTGACGCGTACTCCCCGTTCGGCCAACGCGGTCGCGGCCGCCAGTCCGGCGATGCCGCCGCCCACGACGGCGGTCGTGGGGGGTCGTGCTCCGTTGAACCGCGTCGCCCCGGGACGAGGGGGCAGCATCCGGGCGCGCCGGTCCCTGCCGCGACGTGCGGCGGCCGGCCGCCGGGAGAGGGTCATCGGCCGGTTGCCGTGTCGGTGCCCGCGCGCCTGCCGACGACGGTGTGGGTGATGCCCGTCTGCCACCCCGGCAGCGGCAGCACCCGTACGCAGTCGAACCCGGCCGCCCGGACGCGGCCGGCGAACTCGTCCGCCGTGTCGAACTCGACGACGCTGCGCCACAGGTGGCGGTACAGCCGTCCGTCGCCGAGGGCCGTGGCCACGGGCAGCACGATGCCTCCGCATACGACCGTCCACACCGTTCGGTCCCTGGCGCGACCGCTGAGCGTGTAGTCGTGGACCGCCAGCCGTCCCTGCGGTGCCAGCACGTCGTGCACCGCGGTGAGGACGCTGTCGGGGGCGGCCGCGTTGCGGAAGAGGTAGGCGGCGAACACCGCGTCGAACGGTCCCTCGACCCCCGCCTCGGTCAGGCGTTCCGCCGGGGCGTGCACAAAGGTCACGCGGTCCGGCCAGGGCTTGGCGGCCGCCCGTTCCAGCATGCCGGCGGAGGCGTCCACCGCGGTGATCTCGGCGCCCGGCAGGACCGCGGCGAGTGCGGCGGTCGAGGCACCCGTACCGCAGCCGAGATCGAGCACGCGCGTTCCGCTCCCGCCGTGCGGCAGACCGAGGCGTCGGGCGGAGCGCCGAAGGTGGGCGTGGTAGCCGGGATTGGCCGCCACCAGAGTGTCGTAGCTGCGGGCGGCGCGGTCGAACGCGGCGGCCAGATCCGCGTCGCGAAGCAGGGTCATACGGTCTCCTCCGGCGGGCGTGCGGGCCGTGTCCGCGTCTCGGTCACGGCCCGGGAAAGGGACGGCGGGGCAGGTACGGCAGCTCCGCGGCGGAGCGGAGCATCGGGAGTACGGGGGTGTGCACCCCGATGGAGAGGTCCTCGTGGAGGTGCGTGCAGCCGTCGAGGAAGCGCAGCAGCCGCTCCATGGGCACCCGTGAGAAGAGCCGCGCGAAGAAGGCCGCACCGCCGATCCGGCCGCTGTCCAGGGCGCGCAGCAGCACGGCGTCCATGGCGCGGGAGCGGGCGGAATGGGCCGGCGGCGGCAGCGGGCGGCGGCCGCGGCACAGGGCGGCCGCGACGGCGCGCGTCTGGCGCTGCACGGCGGCGAAGGTGTATCCCGTCGACGGGCGTGTCGCACCTCCCGCGGCGCCGATCCGGAAGACCGACGCCGCGGTCTGCCGGGCGAACGGCGCGTCGGTCATGGGAATCACGCCCGTCTCGGTCGAGACGATCTCCAGGCCCGGCAGGTGGAGGATGTCTCGCGTGTAGTGCCGCAGGGCCGCCTCGTAGGCGGACCGCGGCAGGACGGCGGGCGAGAACTCCGTGTACTCCACCAGCGCCTGCCGGCGGCCGGTGGGCAGCACGTATCCGAACGACAGTCCTCGCGGGGGCTGGGGTGTGCGGAAGTCCATGAGCTCCACGGTGCCGGGGTCGAAGACCGGCAGATCGGAGCGGACGAACCAGCCGTGGAAATGCTGCAACAGCGTGGTGCGGGCCGCCGGGAGGCTGCCGAGCGGGCGCGAGTCGAAGACCCAGCGGGCACGCACCGGCAGCGGGCGCCCGGCGGCGGTGTACGCATACACCTCGGCACCCCCGGGCACGCCCTCCACCGCTTCGACCGTCGCCTCGACGCGCTGGACGCCCCCGCTCAGCGCGAGGTCGTGCGCCATCAGAGCCTCGAAGTCGTCCGACCGGATCATCTTGTACCGCAGCGGCGTGATGTCGCCCTCGATCGGCCGCCCGCCGGGGGCGCGGACCCGCAGGCGCTGCCATGACGCGGTGACAGCGGCGTCGTACCGGCCGGGGCCCCGCTCCCAGAAGCACCACGTGCGCCTCGGCGGCCTCAGGGGGCCCGGCGGGGCCTCCAGCAGGACCACCGAGATGCGGGGCGCCCCGCGGACAGGGCATGCCAGGCGGTGGGCCAGGGACAGTCCCGCGGCTCCCGCGCCCACGATCGCGACGTCCGCCTCCAGCACGGCGTTCCCTCCTTCCGCGCGAGCCCATGCGCCTTGTCGGAAGCATTCCGCTTCGTGGGCCGGTCCGGATGCAGGGCGCGCGGTCCTGTCGGCCGTGCGGCTGACTCCGGCGGCCGAACGACCCGGCCGGCCCGGTGCGGCGGCGCCGCCCACCACCCCGTCGGCGCCGCCCACCATCCCGTCGGCGCCGCCCACCACCCCGTCCCGGCCGTCTCAGCGCTCCGCATTCCCTCCAATGGCGCATCCGTGTGCGCCGCCGACGCGGAATGCGTTCAGACAAGGCCAGCTCCGATCACGACGAGAGGAACCGGGATGCGCCGCAGCAAGGCGACCGATCACCAGGCGGCCGGTCCGTCACCGGGCCCGCGCGACGCGTTCCGGCCGGCCTCCGTCGACGAGGACGTACCGGCCGCCGTGGGCCGACTTCTCGACCGCTTCCTGGCGGAGCGCGTGGCGCGGGCGGCGGCCCTCGACCCGGTGTTCGCCCACGACATCGCCGAGCGCGTGGCGCGGTTCACCCTGGACGGCGGCAAGCGCACCCGGTCCCAGTTCGTGTGGTGGGCGCACCGGGCGTGCGGCGGACCGGCCGCCGGGGCGGAGGCGGCCCTGCGGGTCGGTGCCGCCCTCGAACTCATCCAGACGTGCGCGCTGGTGCACGACGACGTGATGGACGGCTCCCGGCTGCGCCGCGGCCGGCCCGCGCTGCACACGGACGTGAGTGCCCAGTACGCCGACGCCGTCCTGCCCGCCCCGGGCACACGCTTCGGTGAGGCGGCCGCGATCCTCGCCGGAGACCTGGCTCTCGCCTGGGCGGACGACGTGGTGGCGGACACCGACCTGGCACCGGACCCGGGGCGCAGGGTGCGCGAGGTGTGGAGCTGCCTGCGGATGGAAATGGTGGCCGGGCAGTACCTGGACATCCAGGGCCAGGCGACCTCGTCGCATTCCGAGGCCCGCGCGATGCGCGCCGCCTGCCTCAAGAGCGCGCTGTACTCCGTGCAGCGGCCGCTCGAACTCGGTGCCGCCCTCGCCGGGGCGGACACCGCCACGACTCAGGCGTTGTGCTCGGCGGGCCGGTGCGTCGGCTTGGCCTTCCAGCTCCGCGACGACCTCCACGACGTCTTCGAGGAACCCCGGCGCACCGGCAAGCCGTCGGGCGGTGACATCCGGGCGGGCAAACCCACCTACCTCGTCGCCGTGGCGCGGGCCCGGGCCGAAGCGGCCGGCGACCGCGGCGCCCTCGCCGTACTGCGGCGCTCGCTCGGTTGCGCCGATCTGTCCGACGCGGACCTCGCCCGGGTGCGGGACGTCCTGGTCACCACCGGCGCGCGTGACACGGTCGAGGCCGAGATCGACCGGCTGGTGGCCCAGGGCCTGCGCCACATGGGCGCCGCCTCACTCGCCCCCGAGGGACGACGCCATCTGGACGCACTGCTCCGTTCAGCGGCCGGTGCGCCCTCGGTCCGCCGGCAGGCCCCTGACGCGTCCCGCTCCGAGAACGGGATGCCCGTATCGCTGCTGCTCACCGCCACGGCCGAGGGGGCCTCCCGATGAACAGGACACTGCGCGGGCGCACCGACCACGTCGTGGTCGTCGGTGCCGGACTCGCCGGGCTTTCCGCCGCTCTGCACCTTCTCGGTGCCGGTCGCCGGGTCACCGTCGTCGAACGCGATCTCCTGCCCGGAGGCCGCGCCGGACGTCTGGTGCGCGGCGGCTACCTCATCGACACCGGTCCCACGGTGCTGACCATGCCCGACCTCGCCGACGAGGCCTTCGCGGCGGTCGGCGACAGCCTGCGCGACCGTGTCGACCTGATCCCGCTGCACCCTGCCTACCGGGCCCGCTTCGCCGACGGCAGCACCCTCGACGTGCACACCGGCGCCGAGGCGATGGAAGCGGAGATCGAACGCTTCGCCGGAGCACGTGAGGCGGCCGGCTACCGACAGCTGCGCGACTGGCTCGAGCGGCTGTACCGGGCGCAGATGCGGCGCTTCATCGACTCCAACTTCGACTCCCCCCTCCAGTTGCTGACCCCCGATCTGGCGCGTCTGGCGGCGCTCGGCGGATTCGGCCGACTGGACGCGCGCATCGGCCGCCATCTGCGGGACGAGCGCCTGCGACGCGTCTTCTCCTTCCAGGCCCTGTACGCGGGCGTACCGCCGGCCCGGGCCCTCGCCGCCTACGCCGTCATCGCCTACATGGACACCGTGGCCGGTGTGTACTTTCCCCGGGGTGGCATGCACGCCCTGCCGCGGGCCATGGCGGACGCCGCCGCGCAGGCGGGTGCCGAACTGCGCTTCGGACAGGACGTCACCCGGCTGGAGCGGGCCGGTGACCGCATCACCGCCGTCGTGACGGCGTACGACCGGATTCCGTGCGACGCCGTCGTCCTCACCCCCGATCTGCCCGTCACCTACCGCCTGCTCGGCCGTGCGCCGCGACGCCCGTTGCGGATCAGGAACTCGCCGTCCGCCGTGGTCCTGCACGCGGGCACCGACCGGACCTGGCCCGGGCTCGCCCACCACACGCTCTCCTTCGGCGCGGCGTGGGGCCGCACGTTCGACGAACTCACCCGCACCGGGGGCCTGATGAGCGATCCGTCCCTGCTCATCACGCGTCCCACCGCCACCGACCCGGGCCTCGCGCCGCCCGGCCGCCATCTCCACTACATCCTCGCCCCCTGTCCGAACACGGACATCGGGCCGAGCGCCGCCGCATGGGGCGACCTGGCGCCGCGCTACCGGGACAGCCTCCTGACGGAACTGGAGGCCCGAGGTCTCGACGGCATCGGATCCGCCGTCGAAGAGGAGTGCCTGGTCACACCGGCCGACTGGGCGGCCCAGGGACACGCCGCGGGCACGCCCTTCTCGGCGGCCCACACCTTCGCGCAGACCGGCCCGTTCCGTCCGCGCAACCTGGTACGCGGGACCGCGAACGCCGTGCTCGCCGGCTGCGGCACCACGCCTGGTGTCGGCGTGCCGACCGTGCTGCTGTCCGGCAAGCTGGCCGCAGCCCGTGTCACCGGTGGCACGAGGCGCACACCCCGCCGTATGCCCGCCTCCCGCACCGCGAGCGGAAGGACGCTTTCATGACCGACCGCGAACTCGATGCGGCGGGCATCACCGACCCGTCGCTGCGCAAGGCCTACACGCACTGCCGCCGGCTCAACGCGCGGCACGGCAAGACGTACTTCCTCGCCACCAGACTGCTGCCGGTCGAACGCCGGCCCGCCGTGCACGCCCTCTACGGATTCGCACGCTGGGCCGACGACATCGTCGACTCCCTGGACACCACCGTCGGCCCCGCTGTGCGCTCGGCGGCGCTCGGCCGCCTCCAGGAGAGCCTGCGGACGGGACTGCGTGAGGGACACAGCACCGAGCCGGTGGTCCTGGCGCTCGCCGAGACGGCCCGGCGGTACGCGATCGACCACCAGCACTTCAGTGACTTCATGACGGCCATGCGCAGCGACCTGGAGGTCACCGGCTACGAGACCTACGCCGACCTGCGCGGCTACATGCACGGTTCGGCCGCGGTGATCGGGCTGCAGATGCTGCCGGTGCTCGGGACCGTGGTCCCGCGTGAGGAGGCCGCACCCCACGCGGCGGCCCTGGGAGTGGCGTTCCAGCTGACCAACTTCCTGCGGGACGTGGGCGAGGACCTGGACCGCGGCCGCGTCTATCTGCCCGCCGACCTGTTGCGCGCCCACGGCGTCGACCGGGACCTGCTGCGCTGGAGCAGGGACACCGGCCGCCGGGACCGCCGTATCACCCGTGCGCTCAAGGCCGTTGAGGGCCTGACCCGCGGTGTGTACCGCGAGGCGGCGCCGGGGCTTGCGATGCTCGACCCGGTGGCGCGCCCGTGCATCCGGACGGCGTTCGTGCTGTACGGCGGGATCCTGGACGCCATCGCCGACGACGGGTACGCGGTCGTCCACCGCCGTGCCGTGGTGCCGCGCCGGCGCCGTGCCGCGGTGGCGCTGGACGGTCTCGTACGCCTGGGCGTGGCCCGTCTGGGATCCCGCGCCGACGCGCGGCTGCCCACCCTGCCCGATCCGTGGCGGCTTCCCGCCCTGGTGCCGAGGTCCTCGCCCCGGCCGGCACATGAGGAGGTCGCATGACCCCTGACCGCACCGACCGTCCTGCCCGGCGCCGACGCTACCCGCTCTCGTTGCGCAGGCATCCGATTCGCTGGGAGGACCAGCGTCCGACCTGGCGCGACGCGCGGCCCGCCGTGATCGCGGAGGCGCTGAAGCGGGCGCAGGCACGACCATCGGGCAACTGGTACGTCGTCGGCGCCACCCGTGATGTGCGGGAGGACCGCCCTCTGGCGCGCACCGTGGCCGGCCTTGAGGTCGTCGTCTGGCGGGACGGCGAAGGGCGGCTGGTCGCCGGGCCAGGTGTCTGCCCCCATCTCGGTGCACCGCTGCGGGACAGCCCCGTGCGCTGCGGCACGCTCATGTGTCGCTGGCACGGACTCGCCCTGAGCGGCACGCCGTTCGCGGGCTGGGAACCGCTGCCCGTGCACGACGACGGCGTGCTGGTGTGGGTACGGCTGGACGAGGTCGGCGGTGAGCGACCGCTCGAGGCCCCGGTGGTACCGGCCAGGCCTGCCCTGTCGGGTGCCGTGTCGGCCGTCTACGTCGGCGTCGGAATCTGCGAACCCGAGGATGTCGTCGCCAACCGCCTGGACCCCTGGCACGGCGCATGGTTCCACCCGTACTCCTTCGTCGACCTCACCGTCGTCACGCCCGGGGAAACCGTCGCACCTGAGGAAGGAGAAACGGAGGGTGTAGAGACGGGGGGTGACGAGGCGGAGGGCGCCGAGACGGAGGACGGATTTACCGTCGACGTGTCTTTCAAGATCGCTGGACGGCTGGTCGTCCCGGTGCGGGCCGTCTTCACCGCTCCGGAGCCCCGCACGGTCGTGATGCGCATCGCGGAGGGGGAGGGGCGGGGCTCCGTCGTCGAGACCCATGCCACCCCGCTCGGCCCTGACGACCGGGGCAGGCCGCGCACGGCCGTGGTCGAGGCCGTGCTGGCGTCGTCCGACCGCCGCGGGTTCGCCGTGGCGCGCGCGATGGCCCCGGTGCTGCGGCCACTCATGCGCGCTGCCGCCGGACGCCTGTGGCGCGACGACCTGGCGTACGCGGAGCGGCGCCGGCACCTGCGCTCCACGGGCCGCTTCCCCGGCTGAACGACAGGCCTGCGGTGAGCCGACGGCCCACACGATGCCGCACGCTCACGGGGGCGGCGGGGTGGCGTACCTGGCACAGGCGGCGGTGCCTCAGGCCTTCGGACCGGAGCACGGAACGAGTTCCGCCGGATATGGGCGGGGGAGCCATTCCGATGACCGGACCCCCGCGCCATGTCGGCTGCGGGGGCCCGGTCCACTCGTCCGGCTCAACCGGTGCGGCTCACAGCCCGCTCGACCGAGATCCGTTCTGGTCGGTCACGTCGGTGACCGACCACCGTTGGTTGGATCCGGAGTTCGGCGTCCATGTCGTGACGGCGGCTCCGTCGGTGGTGGCCTGGCCGCCGACCTCGAGGAGCCTGCCGGTGGCGGCGTTGACGAGGGTCCAGGTGCCGTCGCCGGTGGTCGACATGATCCACTGGGTGGCCTTGTCACGGTGGCCGCGGTCCGCCTCCAGCACCGGCGCGCCGTCACGAACGGCCAGGCGCTTTCCTGCCGCGGGGTTGGTGAACACGTACCGCTGCCGGTTCCCGGTGTCGCCGCTGATCTGACGCACCTGCCACTGCTGCCCGGTCCCGGCCGCATCCGTACCCGCGGTCCTGATGACGAGCTGGGTGCCGTCGTCCGCGACGGTGAGGGCCTTGCCGCTCTGGACGCCGGTCAGCTGGTAGGTGTGCCCCTTGCACAGGAGCGCGGCGTCCTTCGCGACGCCGGACACTCCCTTGACGAGGAAGGACGTCACGGACTGGGCGGGTACGGTGACCGCGGCCCGGCTGCCGGTGACCTCGACGGGGGCCTGTCGTTCGAGCTTGCCTGCGGCGCTGGTGACCACGGGAGTCACGGTCGCGTCGCGGGTGATGTGGCCGAACTTGGACAGGTCGATCGTGACGGTGCGGGCGCTGGTGGTCTTGTTGACGTGGACGACCGTCGCCGCGTTGCCCTTCGTGGAGACCGCGGCGGCGCTGGAGGTGTCGTCGGTCCTGATCAGTCGGTCGCCCGGCTTGATGTAGTGGGTGAAGTTGCGGGCGGTGTCGAACTTCGTGTTCGTGTGGACGGGGCAGGTGGCCAGGGTGTCCGCGGAGGTGCAGCTGAACGGGAGCTGGATGCTGCCCCAGTTGCCGCCCTTGGCGGACTCACCGCCGGGCTTCATGTTGTCGTAGTCCTCGACCGGCTGCCAGAACACCCAGGCCTTGGGCTCGAGTTCGCGCAGGTCGTCGACCATCTGCTGGGCAAGCCCGAGGCCGGGCCGCATGTCCGTGAAGCTCTGGCCGTCGCCCCAGTCGCCCTCGACCTCGCTCATCCACAGCGGCTTGTCCGCCGCCTTGGCCAGGTCGCGCACGCTGGTCCGGCCGCCGGTGCCGTAAGTGTGGACGTTCATCTGGCCGACGAGATCGCGCACGTCCTGGGGGTAGGAGTTCCAGTTCTGCGCGAAGAGGTTCGGGTTGGTCTCGTCCATCGCGGAGATCTTCGTGCCGGTCTTCGCCTTCTTCAGGGCGGGGGCCAGCGCGCGGATCACCTTCTGCTGGAGCTCCGGGCCGATGTGAGCCCCTTCCTGACGGCCGCCGACGGGCCGGCCGTCGGATCCCAGGCGCGTACCCCAATAGCCCGTGTTGGGTTCGTTGAACGGGTCGAGGGTGTCGACCTTGATGCCGTGCGCCTTCTCCAGCCGCTTGGTCGCGCCTGCCAGATAGGCGGCGAAGTCGTCGACGGAGTCGGCCTTGAGCTGGTCTTCGCTGGAGTTGAAGCCGCCCGACACATAGCCGCTGGCGGTCATGAACCAGGGCGGGGAGTTGCTGAACGTCTCCCAGTGGTCGATGTCGTTCTTGATCCGGTCCACCCACCACCGCTGGGTCGCGTCGGCGTTGGGGTTCCAGTCGGCGGCGTCGTCGGCGCTCCACCAGTCGGTGTCCTCACGGGTGGTGCCCGCCGGGGCGTTCCACCAGCCCTCGACCGCTCCGCCGGCCCGGAGGTAGTCCTTGACGTCGGGGGCGTTGCCGCCGCCGATGTTGTAGCGGGCGATGTTCAGGGCGAGGCCGTCGTCGTCGAAGAGGAGCTCGGCCAGCTTCTCGCGTATCTCCGCGGGATAGTCGCCGGTGGCGTTGGCGAACCAGACCAGGCTGGTGCCCCAGCCCTCGAATCTGTCCGCTCGGTACGAGGGGTCGGGCTGGACCGTGACGGCAGCGGTCGCCGCTGCCGCCGGGGTCTGCGCGTTCGTCGGTGGAGCGGTGACCAGGGCTGCCCCGGTGGCCAGGGCGGTGACGCCGATGGTTCCCAGAAGCCGTCGTGTGCGGGTACGGCGTGCCAACGTATGCTCCCCACTCATCTGTGGTCGCTTCGGTGGACCGTCGTGGCCTGAGCGCCAGGACGGATGGCCTTCGAACAGGTGCGGTGCCCTTCGAGGGCGGTCAGCGGGTGGGCTGCCGCAGAACGGCGACATCCCGGGGGGACAGCACCACGGTGCCGTCGTCCTCTGCCCGGCCGATCAGGAGTTCCCCGGCGAGTCCGGTCAGCGGCACCGTCCCGTCGGTCCGGTTGACCAGGAACAGATAGCGGCTGCCGGCGCCGCGGCGCACGATCAGTTCGACGTCTCCCCCTACGCCGTCGGGCAGTTCACTGCCGACCGCGGCAGGGCCGAGCAGCTTCGGCAGCAGTGCGGTGAGGCCGTCCGGTCCCAGCCGGGTGGACACATACGCGGCCGAACCCCGGCCCACCGCACGGCGGGTGACGGCGGGGTGGCCGGCGTACGTACCGGTGCGGTACCGGGCCAGGACCTCCACCTCGGGGTCGGTGACGGTGATCCGGTCGGTCCACAGGGTGCCCGTGGCGGCGTCGTCCAGTGCGACCGTGTCGCCGTCGAGCAGCGGGCCGAACTCCTCGACGCGGATGCCGAGCAGATCGCGCAGGGCTCCGGGGTATCCGCCCAGCCAGATGTGGTCGTTCTCGTCCACGACACCGGAGAAGTACGTGGTGACCAGGTGCCCGCCGTTCTCGGCATAGCGGGTGAGTTCCTTGGCCAGTGCCGCGGGGACCACGTGCAGCACCGGCGTGATCAGGAGCTGGTACCGGTCGAGGTCGGCCTGCGGGGTGACGACGTCGGCCCGGATGCCGAGGGCGAGGAGGGCGGAGTACCAGTCGAGCGCCTCCCGGCGGTAGTCGAGCAGGGAGGTGGGGTGGGAGTCCTGCTCACTCGCCCACCAGGACTCCCAGTCGAAGACGATCCCGACCCGCGCCGGTTCACGCTCGGTCCCGGCGACCGGGGCCAGCGTCCGAAGGGTGCCGCCGAGGGCGGTCACCGCGCGGAAGACCTCGCTGTCGGGTCCGGCGTGCGGCACCATCGCCGAGTGGTACTTCTCGGCGCCTGCCGCCGACTGGCGCCACTGGAAGAAGCACACGGCGTCGGCGCCGTGCGCGACGTGCAGCAGGGAGTCGCGGGCCAGGTCGCCGGGCCGTTTGGCCAGGTTGACGGGCTGCCAGTTGACGGCGCTGGTGGAGTGCTCCATGAGGAACCACGGGCGTCCGCCGGCTATGCCGCTGACGAGGTTGGCGGAGAAGGACAGCTCGTCCCGGTCCTGAGGCCCGGGCGAGACGTAGTGGTCGTTGGAGACGAAGTCGATCTCCTGGGCCCAGTCGGCGTAGTTCATGCCCTTGGTGCGGCCCATCACCATGAAGTTGGTGGTGACCGGAACCTCGGGCGTGATCTCGCGCAGCAGGTCCCGCTCCGCGCGCAGGTACGCCTTCAGCGCGTCGGAGGAGAAGCGCTTGAAGTCCAGCTGCTGCGTGGGGTTCGGGTGGGAGGCGGCCAGCCGGGGCGGCAGGATCTGGTCCCAGTCGCTGTAGTACTGGGACCAGAACGCGGTTCCCCAGGCGTGGTTGAGGGCGTCGAGCGTGGTGTAGCGGGCGCGCAGCCAGTCGCGGAAGGCACGGGCGGCGTCGTCGGAGTAGTCGTAGATGTTGTGGCAGCCCAGCTCGTTGGAGACGTGCCATGCCACCAGCGCGGGATGGTCCGCGTACCGCTCCGCCAGCTTCCGCACCAGGCGCAGGGCGTGCGTGCGGAAGACGGGGGACGTGGGACGCCAGTGCTGCCGCGCCCCCGGCCACACCGTCTCGCCGGAGGCGGTCACCGGGAGGATCTCCGGGTGTGCCGTGGCGAGCCAGGGCGGCGGGGACGCGGTCGCCGTGGCCAGGTCGACCCCGATGCCGCCCGCGTGCAGCAGGTCCATGACGTCGTCGAGCCAGGCGAAGTCCCACTGGCCCTGGGCCGGCTGGATGCGGGCCCAGGAGAAGATCCCCACCGAGACGATGTTGACGCCGGCCTCGCGCATCAGCCGGATGTCTTCCTCCCACACCTCGCGCGGCCACTGCTCGGGGTTGTAGTCGGCGCCGTACGCGAGGCGTGGCGTGCGGTCACCGTCCGGCCCGTTCAGCTGGGACAGGAGGGTGGAGATCATCGTGGTCCTTCCGGTGTGTCACAAGGGGGCGGCGTGGGGGGCTTGCCTCGACTACTCGACGGTGAAGCCCTGTTCCTTGCCGTACTTGACGGAGGCGTCCTGCCAGGACTTCAGGGCGTCGGCCAGCTTGGTCTTCGAGATGTACGCCTTGCCGACGGTGTCGTTGAAGATCGAGTTGGCGTACTGCTGGAAGGGCAGGTACGACCAGTCGTCGGCGACGTTGGCGGCCGAGTCGGCGAAGATCTTGTTGGCTTCCTGCCCACCGAAGTAGTCGAACTTGGTGTTCTGGAACTCGGTGGACTGGAGTTCCGCGGTGGTCGCGGGGAAGGCGCCCTGCTTGATGCGGGTCTGCACACCGTCGCCGGCGTTCGCGTACTCGACGAAGGCGTAGGCGAGTTCCTTGTTCTTGGCCAGCTCGGGCACGGTGAGGGAGCTGCCGCCGTTCTCCGCGCTCGCCTTGTCGCCCTTGGTCCAGGCCGGCAGGGGGGCGGCTCGCCAGTCGCCAGAGGCTTTCGGCACGCCGGTGACGAAGTTGGCGGGCATCCAGGCGCCGCTGGGCAGGGTGGCGATGGTGCCGTCGCCCAGGCCCTTGTACCAGTCGTCGGTCCAGCCGTAGATGGGTGCGACGAGCTTCTCGTCGATGAGCTTCTGCCAGGTGTCGGTGTACTTCTTGGCGCCCGCGTCGGCGAAGTCGATCTTCACCTTGGTGCCGTCGACCTGGTAGGGACGCGAACCGGCCTGCCACAGCATGCTGGTGGTCAGGCCCGCGTCGCCGGCGTCGGCGGCGATGTAGACCTTGGGATCGGCCTTGTGCAGCTTGCGGGCCGCCTCGACGTACTCGTCCCAGGTGGTCGGCACCGCGACCTTGTACTTGTCGAAGACTTTCTTGTTGTAGAACAGCGCCATGGGGCCGGAGTCCATGGGCAGGCCGTAGACCTTGTCACCCTCGCTCACGGCGTTCCACGGGCCGGGGGTGTACTTGGCCTTGAGCTTGTCCGCGCCGAAGGGGGTCAGGTCGGTGAGGCCCTTGGTGAGCGCGTACTGCCCCAGCGCGAAGTACTCGACCTGCGCGATGTCGGGAACGCCCTTCTCGGCCGAGATGGCGTTCGACAGCGCGGTGTAGTGCTTGTCGCCGGACCGCTCGCCGACGAGGTTGATCTTGACCTTGGGGTACTTCTTCTCGAAGTCGGCGGCGACCGTCTTGAGCGTGGGCTCCCAGGCCCAGACCGTGACCGTGCCGCCCTTCTTCAGGGCCGCCTGGATGTCCCCGGCGGAGACCGGCTTCTGGTCGGCGCTGTCGTCGTCGGAGCCGCCACAGGCGGTCGCCCCGAGGGCGAGGACGGAGAGGACGGCGAGGCCGCGCATCAGGCGGCGGGTCGTTCTGCGCATGGAGATGCTTCCACTTCTTCGTGGGTGGGACGGGGCGAGGGTGAGGGAGAGGGAAACAGGTGAGGCTGAGGGGGGTGGGCCTGAGGGTGGGTCATTCCTTGACGCTTCCGGCGGCGAGCCCGGACTGCCAGTACTTCTGCAACAGCAGGAACGCGATGATCAGCGGGACGATGGTGAGCAGCGAGCCGGTGATCACCAGGTTGAAGATCACATCGCCGCCGATCGTCTCGGCCTGGGCGTTCCAGGCGCTCAGGCCGAGGGTCAGGGGGTACCAGTCCGGGTCCTTGAGCATGATCAGCGGCAGGAAGTAGTTGTTCCAGGTCGCGACCGTGGTGAACAGCAGAACGGTCACGATGCCGGGGGCGAGCAGCGGCAGGGCGACCTGGAAGAAGGTGCGCACCTCGCCCGCTCCGTCGATGCGGGCGGCCTCGAGGAGTTCGACGGGAATGGCTTCGGTGGCGAAGACCCACATCAGATACAGGCCGAAGGGCGAGACGAGCGAGGGGATGATCACCGCCCACGGTGTGTCGGTCAGCCCCATCTTGCTGAACATCAGGAAGGTGGGCACCGCGAGGGCGGTGCCCGGGACGGCGACGGCGCCGATGACCACGGCGAAGACGGCGCGCTTTCCGGGGAAGGTGAACTTCGCCAGCGCGTAGCCGCCCAGGATCGCCAGGAGGGTGGCACCGCCGGCCCCGAGCACGACGTACAGCAGGGTGTTCAGCAACCAGCGGACGAAGATGCCGTCGTCGTAGGTGAACGTCTGGCTGATGTTGTCCCAGAGGGCGAAGTCATGGGCGAACCACAGTCCGGAGGAGTCGGCCAGCCCTTCCTGGGTCTTGGTGGCGCTGATGACCAGCCACGCCAAGGGCACCAGGGTGTAGAGCAGGACCAGGCCGGTGAGCAGGGTCAGCGGCACGCTGCGCTTGGGGCGTCCGGGAACATGCTTGCGGGGCGTGCGCAGTCGGGGCGCGCCCTTGGTCGGGCCGGTGGCCGGAACGGATGCGGGCTGGGAGTCGGTGGTGACGGGGCTGCTCGTGCTGCTCATCGGGTCACGCTCCCTTGCGCATGCCGCGGAGCTGCACGGCATAGGCGATGACCATGGTGATCAGCCCCATGATGATGGCGACCGCCGCGGAGTAGTTGTGCTGCTGGCCGTTGAAGGACAGTGAGTAGGTGAAGAAGTTCGGGGTGTAGTCCGTCGTGATGGCGTTGCGCGCCAATGGCCGCAGGATGTTCGGCTCGTTGAAGAGCTGGAAGCTGCCGATGATCGAGAAGATCGTCGCGATGACGAGGGCACCGCGGATGGCGGGGAGCTTGATGGCGGTGATGACGCGGATCTGTCCGGCGCCGTCGATCTCCGCGGCCTCGTACAGCGAGTTCGGGATGACCCGCAGCGCGGAGTAGAAGATCAGCATGTTGTAGCCGACGAACTCCCAGGTGACGATGTTGCCGATCGACGCCAGGACCAGGTCGGTGGAGAGCGGGTCGGGCAGGGTGACGCCGAAGGCCTCGTTGATGTCCCCGACGAGACCGAAGCGGGTGCCGTACATGAAGCCCCACATCAGGGTGGCCACCACGGCGGGCACCGCGTACGGCAGGAAGATCGCTATGCGGAAGAAGTCCTTGCCGTAGAGGCGCCCGCTGTCCAGGGCGAGGGCGATCAGCAGGGCGATGCCCAGCATGATCGGCACCTGTACGGCCAGAAAGAGCGAGACCCGTCCGAGCGAGGCCCAGAACTGGTCGTCGTGCAGGGCCTGTTGGTAGTTGTCCAGGCCCACGAAGGTCGTGCCGCCGATGAGCTGGGTGCGGAAGACGCTGAGGTAGATCGAATAGACGATCGGAGCCAGGAAGACAAAGGCGAAGACCACCGCGAAGGGGCCTATGAACCCCCACCCTGTCCACGAGCGGCGGTCCCGCTTCGACGGAGGCCGGGCCGGGGGCCGTGATACAGCCGCTGAGGGTTGTAGCGTCGTCATGTCGTTCCTCGCTCGTCCATCTCGGAACCGGCGTCACACGCCGTCGCGATGTTTGCGTAAACATCGCGCTCCGAAGGAAGCCGTGAGCTGTTATGTTTACGTAAACATCTGATGGCGGCATGTCTACACTGCCCCAATGTTGGTGGTCAAGAGTCGCTTGCGACTCGTCATGAGGGAGACGCGTGAACACGGCGGACAGCGGCTCGACGAGCGTGCCGCGGGCACTGACGCGCATGGATGAACAGAGCGCCCGGCGCAGACAGAGTGCGTCCATGGCGGATGTCGCCCGCCTGGCCGGCGTCTCCTCGCAGACCGTCTCCCGCGTGTCCAACGGCTACGCGGGCGTCACCGAAGAGACCCGGCAAGAGGTCCTGGCGGCCATGAAGGAGCTGGGCTACCGGCCCAACAGTGCGGCCCGGGCCCTCAAGCGCGGCGAGTTCCGCACCATCGGTGTCATCACGTTCAACCTTTCCACCACGGGCAACATGCGGACCCTGGAGGCGATCGCCACCTCCGCGGCGCAGGAGGGGTACGCCGTCACGCTCCTGCCCGTGGCCGTCCCCACCCAGGACGAGGTGCACGGCGCCTTCTCCCGTCTGGGAGAGCTCGCCGTCGATGCCGTCATCATCATCATGGAAGTGCACCTTCTCGATGCGGCGACCATCTCCTTGCCCCCGCACGTCCAGGTCGCCGTCGCGGACTCGGACGCCGGTGACCGTTACACCGTGGTCGACACCGACCAGGCGGGCGGAGCCCGCGCGGCCGTGCGGCACCTGTTGGAACTCGGTCACCGCACGATCTGGCATCTGGCCGGTCCCGAGGAGTCGTACGCGGCGCAGCGCCGTGCCGACGCGTGGCGCGCCGAACTCATCGAGGCGGGCCGCGTCCCGCCCGCCGTGGTACGAGGCGACTGGTCGGCGGAGTCCGGCTATCAGGCGGGGCTGCGGATCGCCGACGAGGAGGACTGTACGGCGGTGTTCGCCGCCAACGACCAGATGGCGCTGGGGCTGTTGCGGGCCCTGCACGAGCGCGGCCGGAGAATTCCGGAGGACGTCAGCGTCATCGGCTTCGACGACATCCCCGAGGCCGGCTCCTTCCTGCCTCCCCTGACCACTGTTCACCAGGACTTCGCGGAAGTGGGGCGACTGTGTGTGCAGGGTGTCCTGCGGCGGATGCGCCACGACGCGGCAGAACACGGCACCACGCTCGTACCCACGAAACTCGTGGTCCGTGACAGCACGGCACCGCCCCCTTCGCGGTAGCGCTCGGCGCCTCGGGCTGACCCCCACGAGGATCCGGCACCTGCCGCCTGCGCGTGTCGAAGGGACCGCGCGGCGTTCTGGGCGTTCGATGATCCGCCTGAGGGGCATCCGCATGGGCGGGGTCCCCTACGGGACCGGCCCAGGCAGGGCGTCTGAAGGAGGAGTTTTACGTGACCACCTACGTCATCACCATTCCCGGCACGTTCCTGCGGGACCCGAGCGACGACGTGCGCTCCGCTCTCGTGCGACTGCTGCGGCCGGCCGACCCGCACCACACCTCCCTGGGGCAGCAGGAAGACCTGGATCTCCTCACCGTCAACGACGACAACACCTTCAGCATCCGCCTGGAGGTGACAGCCGACGACAGCCGTAACGCGGAAGAGGATGCCAAACGGACAGCCGCATCCGCGCTGCGCGAGGCCGGATTCGCTCCTGATGAAGCACCGCTCGGCCCGGCCACGGTGACAGGCATCGACAACCAGGCCTGACGCGTTGCCGTGACTGCCGCGCGCGACGGTCGGAGGTTCCGGCAGGTCGGCGAACCCGGCGACGACGGGGCAGGGCCTTCCCTGTCCCCCCGCCCTGGCCCCGTTCCTCCCGGTACCGGTACCGGGAGGAACGGGGCGCGCTCCGGCAGGGCCGAGGGCGCGGCTCGGTCATGTCGGCGATCCGCTCAACAGCCGTCCACCGGACGCCGGTTGGGGGTCGCGGACCACGCGACCCCCTTCGGATGCGACCCCGGCATGCGGACGCCGGCCTCCCGGCCTGCCGCGGCAGCAGGCGCTCGGCCTCCCGCACCGGCAGGCCGTCCGACGGGAGACTGCTGCCGTGGCGGCCTTCCGTGGGCCCCGAGGGACGGCAGAGAAATTGACTCGTGCCATGCTGGAAGGAATCGCGGATCATGACGGAGAGCGGGGAAAAACAGCAGCGTGAGGACAGTGACGCGGCCGAGCCGGACGGGCACCTGGGACCGATTCACAGCATCCGACCCCGGGCTGCTGCGGCTCATGGCCGGGCTGCGGACCGTGGGTGCCATCGCGCTCACCCTTGCCGTCCTGGCCCTTCTCCGTGCCGATGTCAGTCACATGGTGGCCGGTTCCATGGCGGCCATGGTCGCCACCTTCGCAGTCAAGGACAAACAGCGGCGCGAACAGGCGGTCACCCTCGCGCTCGGTCTGCCCGTGGCGCTCACCGCGATGTCGCTGGGAGCGCTGCTCAACACCCACGTCATCGCCGGTGACCTCTTCTTCATCGCGCTGATCTTCGCCGCGGTCTACAGCCGCCGGTTCGGTGACCGCGGTATGGCACTGGGTCTGATCGGGTTTCAGGTCTACTTCGTGTCACTGTTCGTCAGAGCCACCTTCTCCGCGCTGCCCGGGCTGTGCGGGACGCTCGCCATCGCGTTCGCCTGTAGCGCGGTGGTGCGGTTCGGCCTGGTGGTCGAGACGCCCGAGCGCATTCTGGAGCGGCTGCGCCGGGCGTTCCGGGCTCGCCTCGCCCAACTGGTGTCCGCCCAGATCGAGCTGCTCGACGCCGGCCCCGCCCGCCTGGAGAAGGCCTTGGAGGACGTACGCCTGCACACCGCGCGCCTCCACGAGACCGCGTTGATGATCCAGGGGCGGCTGGACGAGGGCACCAGCGACAGCGCCACCGCCTCGCTCGTACAGCGCCGCGTCGCGGACGCCGAGATCGCCGCCGAACGACTCGGTGTTCTGCTGCTCAGCGCCCGAAGCGCCGAACGCGCCGACACGCTGACCCTGCACCTGCCGAACGCGCCGCTGCCGGCACCCGGCGACTGGCCGCGAGCGCAGGACGACGTCACGGCCACACTGCGCCGTGATCTCCACGCGCTGCGTATGCTCGTCCTCCGCCCGGTCTCGCACGACCGCGGCCCCGCGGTGGCCCATCTGCGCAACCGGCTGCTCGGCTACCGCGACGAAGAGAACCTGCCGCGCGCCTCGGCCGCGGTCCAGGACGTCTTCCGCGGCATCGGAGAGGCGGCGCGCTCCGTCCTGGGCCTGCGGCTGGCCGTCGACGGACCCCAGGACGAGTCCGACGACACACCCGCGACGACCCGCTCCCGTGAGGAGCTGGACGCCGAGGACGTCGCCATCGCGGGGGCCGAGGAGAAGGAGCCGGACGACGACGGACCCACGGGGCTGAAGCGTCCCACGACCCGGTCCGCCGTCCAGGTGTCGGTGGGCTCGGCCCTGGCGATCGTCGGCGGCGAGTTCCTTTCCAGCCAGCGCTGGTACTGGGCGGTGCTGACCTGCTGGGTCGTCTTCCTGAACACGGCGTCCACCGGAGAGATCCTCGTCAAGGGCTACCGACGGCTCCTGGGCACCGTGCTCGGGGTCGTCGCCGGGGTCGCCCTGGCGGGCCTGGTCGGCAACCGCACCTGGCTCGCGTTCGTACTCGTGCTGCTCTTCATCTTCGCGATGTTCTACAGCGCGCCGCTGTCGTACGCCCTGATGTCCTTCTTCGTCACGGCCATGCTGGGGTTGCTGTACACGCTCCTCAACACCTACAGCCCCGAGGTGCTCGTCCTGCGCATCGCGGAGACCGCGCTCGGTGCCGCCTGCGGCGTCATCGCGGCCGTACTGGTCCTGCCCGTGAACACGGATCGCCGTACCGACGAACTCCTCGGCACGGTGCTGAGCCGGCTCGGGGACGTCACCGACGCCGCGGTGGAGCAGCTGAGCGGCGGGCCCGCGCTCGATCTGCTGGACAAGGCCCGGGACCTCGACACGGCACTGGACGATCTGCGGTCCTCCACGCAGCCGCTGACCCACCCGATCACCCCGCTGCGGGCCCGCCGCCAGACCGCGCGCTATCTCGTGGCTCTCCTGGAGACATGCGCCTATCACGCGCGTTCGCTGGCGGCGACGGCCGAACTCCTGCCCTACAGCAAGACCGTCGCCGCCGATCCGCGTCTCAAGAGGGCCGGGCGGCGTATCGCCGACAACATCGGCGTACTCGTCGCCCGGGTCGAGGACGAGGGCAGCGAAGGTGTGGTCGAGACCGGCGCCAGCCTCGCCGCCATGCTGGAGGCGGACACTGAGGGTGCCACGCGGCCCGACCGGGTCACGAGCCGTGTCCTGAGGCATTTGCAACGCCTGGACGAGGGAGTGGTCGGTCTCGCCCGCCCGCTCGGAGTGTCGGTCTCGTCCCCGGACCGTGAGTCCTCCCGGGGCCGCGTCGGCTCGTAGCGCCGGGTCTGGGATCGATGAGGCGTCGTCAGTCCTGCTGACCGGGTGGCTGCTCGGCCGGGGTCTTCCCGGCGAGGACGTCCGTGAGGCGTTGCGCGCCCAGTTGGACGGCCTGGCTCGTGGAGTCGCTGTCGGCGCCGCCGAGGCCGCCGTTGGTCAGGCTGATGGCGTTGTCGCCGACGCGTACGGCGGCGATGTCCATGGTCAGCGTGAACGGCGTGCCCTCCAGTGCGCCGGTCGCGGTCATCTGCAGTCCCTGACGGTCGTCGCCCGCGCTGGGCAGCGACGTCTCGACGACCTGGACCGTCTGTGTGCCCACGGGGGTGTCGGTGGCCGTGAACTGGTCACACGTCACGGGCACCGACTTCAGCCAGTCGAACGACTTGTCCAGGGCGGCGTGGTCGTACGCGGCGACCTCGTAGCGCATCTGGGCGTCGTTGTCGCTGTCCGCGAAGCCCGTCACCGCCCTCGAACCCGAGGGATCGCCCAGCAGTTCCCCCGAGACCAGGGCGTCGAGCAGCTTCTGGCACTCGGCGAGGTTCGTCTTGCCCTTGACCATGGTGGCCCGCCAGGACTCAGCGGCCTTGCTCTGGGTCCACTCCGAGCCCAGATCGGTATTGGTGAGCAGCGCGGTCTGGGCCTGTTCCGTGGTGAGTGCGGGCGCGGTCGAGGCCGCCGGGGACTCCTTGACCAGCGGGGAGGCCGAGAGCTCGGCGGAAGGGCTGGACACGGCCTCCGAACTGCCCCGGCTGTTTCCGTCCTCCGAGCACCCCGCGGTGGTGAGCAGCGCGCCTGCCGCCAGGGTGGAGACGAAGACATGGGCTGCGCGGCGTGGACGACGGTTCATCGCTGATGCCTCCGGAGGGATCGTGCGTACGGGCGGTTCCCTCCTACGCCACCACTGGGTGAGGCTGCTCACCAGCGCAGGGGAGTCGTACGGATGTGCGATGTCGGGCGGGCGCCCGCGGGATCGCCCGCATCCCGGCTTCTCCCGAACGGCCGGGCGTGTATCGGCCGTTCGGGTGTCCGAGCGGGCCACCGCACGCACACCCTGCTCGTGTCACTTCCGGAAAGACACCAGAAAGACACCAGTCCGACGAGGCCGCGCGAGTCCCGGACCCGGTCGCCGAGCCTGCCCGACACCGCCGCGCGCCCCGTTCACGAGGCGGACGGCGTGTCACCGGGCCCTGGGGGCAGGGTCAGATGCGCCAGATCGGCCGGCGGAGCACTGGTCACCGGCCACAGCGGGGCGGCCTGCCCGTCGGCGACCGCGGCCGGGGCGTCGGTCAGGTTCATGCGTTCACGCAGACGGCCGTAGAAGTCCATGGGCCCCAACCGGACCGCTTTCAGCCGGCGCGGAGCCGCGTACACACCGATCCAGTCCCCCGGGTCGAGCACACCGCGCAACTGTCCGTCGACGCTGACCGCGGCCGGCCCCGAGCGGTCCAGTACCCGCAGTGCGATCGGCTCGTCGGGGGCGGCGACGACGGAGCGGTTGAACGCCATGTGCGGGGCGACCGGGGTGAAGATCAGAGCCTCGGCGCGCGGCGAGACGACCGGACCGCCCGCGGCGAAGCTGTAGGCCGTCGAGCCGGTGGGCGTGGCCACCAGCAGCGCGTCGGCGGAGTAGGAGGCCAGCAGCCGGCCGGCGAGATAGACGCCGACCGACACCTGCCGGTCCCTCGCCAGCTTCTCCAGGACGATGTCGTTGAGCGCGGTGACGTGCAGCGCGATGCCCCAGTCATCGCCCTCCGCACAGTCGGTACGCACCCGCGGGGGCGGCAGGAGGGGGCCCCGCCCGTATCGCAGCAGAGCTTCCATGCCGGTGGGCACCTGTAGACGACGGGACGCGCGGAGCGTCAGCAGCATGCGGCTCTCGACCGTGATCCGGTCCTCCTGGACGGCCTCCAGCGCCTCGCACACAGCGGCGGCGGGCACCTCTGTCAGGAAACCCACCCGGCCGAGATCGACGCCGAGGACCAGGGCGTCATTCTCCGCGGCGAGCCGCGCACCCCGCAGGAACGTGCCGTCTCCGCCCAGCGTGACGATCAGATCCGGATTGCCCGCCGCCGCGACCTCCTCGCGGGCACTGTGCCGGGTGTCGTCCCGCCACACGTCGATGTCCGCACAGTGCACGCCGCGTTCCGCGCACCAGCCACGCACGATCCTCGCGGCGTCCCCGGCCTGCGCACGACCTCCGTGCATGACCAGGCCGACACGCGTCACGGTCACATCCGCCTCCCGGTCGGCTCAAGGATGAACGCCACCGGCGCACGCCGGGTCACGGCAGGATCGAGTCGACGTATCCGCCGTCGACACGCAGGGCTCCCCCGGTCGTGGCCGAAGCCTGCTCGGAGCTGAGGTAGACGACCATGTTGGCGATCTCCTCCGGCTCGATCAGCCGCTGGAGCAAGGACTGCGGGCGCCGCTCACGCATGAAGGTCCGCTGCGCCTCGTCCCAGGGCACCTCCCGGTCCACGAGCTCGTAGACGAAGTCCTCGACCCCGCCGGTGTGCGTGGGGCCCGCGATGACGGAATTCACCGTGACCCCGGTGCCCGCCGCCTGTTTGGCGAATCCTCGGCTCACCGCGAGCAGTGCCGTCTTGGACATGCCGTAGTGGATCATCTCCGCGGGCACGGCCACCGCCGAGTCACTGGCGAGGTACTGGACGCGGCCCCAGCCACGTTCGGCCATTCCCGGCAGGAACATGCGAGTCAGGCGCACCGCGGCGAGCACGTTCACCTCGAAGTAGCGCCGCCACTCGTCATCGGTGATCTCCAGCGGGTCCTTGGCACCGAAGATTCCGAGATTGTTGACGAGAATGTCCACCTGCGGCAGCGCGTCCTCCACCGCGGCCGCGCCCTCCTCCGTGGCCACGTCCGCGGTCACCGCCACCAGATCGGCGCCCGGCGCCTCCACGGCCAGCGAGGCGACGGCTGACTCGACCCGCTCCCGGGAGCGGCCGTTGACGCCCACCCGGGCGCCGGCCCGGGCAAGTCCGACGGCGATCGCCGCGCCGATGCCCTGCGTGGAGCCGGTCACCAGTGCGGTGCGGCCTTTCAGATCGATGTGCATGGCGTCATGGTCCTTCCGCCTGGCTGCATGCGCTTGCTGGTCGTCCGGGTCCCCGGACAGGACCCGATCCATCGGCCGTCGGCCGCCGGAGGGCGCTTTCGGTGAAGGAACGGCTCTTCCGGGCCGGCCCGGCGGGTGCTGGTCTCGCCGATGATCAGGGCCGCCCGGTCGTCGTACCGGGCGGCCGACGGGGGTCCGCTCGCATTCAGGACCTGAGGGCCGCGCCGGCTGTATCGGCGATCGCGCACCAGGCCGACGGGCAGCCGCTCAGTGTGGCCTGCGGCCAGGCTCTCGGCGTGGCCGACAGACGGCGGGGCGACAGCGGGGGCACGGGTGCACATAGGGCTTCTCTGTGTGGTGCGTCGCGGGCGCGTACGTCCGGTGCGGGGGAACCGTCGACCCTGGGGTCGATTGGCGCATCGCGCGGTGGCAGCGGTCAGCGCTGCCGGTTTCCGAGCAGAACCCAACGTATACGCGATCAAGACACTTGGCCTGCTCTGGCATCCGTGCGGGGACCGAACAGCCGCCCCTCGTGCCGATGCTCCCCCACGCCCATGGGCAGCTCCGATCCCGCACGGGTGCCGACTCCTGGCCCCCGTCCGCGTCTGGCCCTCGCCCTCCGCGTCGCCACGGCACAACGGGCTCGCCCGCCCGGACCGCGGGCAGCGGTCCGGGCGGGCGAGGTGGCGGTAGGGCGTACGTCAGGGCGTGAGCTGCCATTGCTGGAGGTAGCCGACGTCGATCGAGGCGGTGTCACGGACCCGCAGTTTCCAGGTGCCGTCGACCGGCTGCGCGGAGGCGTCGACCGTGAAGGTCTGGTCGACGTTGTCGGCGGAACCGCCGCTGTGGTTCAGCAGCGAGTAGACGGTGCCGTCGGGGCCGACCAGGTCGACCGTGAGGTCACCGCGGTATGTGTGGACGATCTTGACGTAGACCTGGGTGGTCGCCGAGGCGTTGCCGGTCTGGCCGGTGATGACGATCGGGGACTCCACCGCGGCTCCGGCGTCGGGGATGTCGACGCGGGTGCCGTTGGCGTAGATGTGCGCCACCCTCCAGCTGAAGCTCACCGAGGCGGCCGTGCCGGTGCTGTCCGTGACCGTCAGTGTCACCTCACTGGTGCCGGCGGTGGTCGGAACCCCGGAGATCAGCCCGGTGTCGCTGAGCGTCAGACCGTCCGGCAGGCCGGTGGCCGCGTAGGTGAGACCGGCACCCGAGTTGGTGGTGTAGGCGTCGGTCTGCAGGGAGACCTCCTGGCCGACGCCGCTGGTCTGGTCGGCGATCGGGGCGATGTTGACGCCGAGCGCTATCCGGTCGCCGACGTTGATCCCGGCCCACGCGGCGGCGACGGCGAGGTAGGTGTCGCTGTAGGCACCGAACAGGTCGGCCGCTGCCTGGAGGGTCGCGACGCGGGCGCCGGCGTAGTTGGTGGTGGAGGTCATGTAGGTGGTGAGTGCCCGGTACCAGATCCGCTGGGCGTTCTCGATGCCGATGCCGGTCACGGCCTTGCCGTCGGACGTGGGGCTGTCGTAGGAGACGCCGTTGACGGTCTTGGCGCCGCTGCCCTCCGAGAGCAGATAGAAGAAGTGGTTGGCCGGGCCGGAGGAGTAGTGGACGTCGATGCTGCCCAGCGAGGAATCCCAGGAGTCGCGGGAGGACCCGTCCTTGGACGGCTTGTCCATGTAGCGCAGGGGGGTGCCGTTGCCGCGGATGTCGATCTTCTCGCCGACCAGGTAGTCGGGCACGTCGGCGGGCAGGTCGGCGTGGAACTCCACGGCCGCGGCGAAGATGTCCGAGGTCGCCTCGTTGAGGCCGCCGGACTCACCCGAGTACGTGAGGTTGGCGGTGGCGCTGGTGACGCCGTGGCTCATCTCGTGCGCGGCGACGTCCAGAGCGGTCAGCGGGTGCGTGTTGCTCGCGCCGTCCCCGTAGGTCATGCAGAAGCAGGTGTCGGACCAGAAGGCGTTGACGTACGCGTTGCCGTAGTGCGCGCGGCTGTAGGCGGCCACGCCGTCGTTGCGTATGCCGTTGCGGCCGAAAACGTCCTTGTAGTAGTCCCAGGTGGCCGCGGCGCCGAAGGCGACGTCCACGCCGGCGGTCTGCCGGTTGCTCTGGGTGCCGTCCCCCCAGACATCGTTGTCATCTGTGAACAGGGTGCCGGTGCCCGAGGTGCCCTGGTTCAGGTCGTAGGTGCGGTGCCCCGCACGGTCGGCGTCCACCAGCTCGTACGTGGAGCCGGAGAGCGTGCTGCCGAGCGGAACGGTTCCGCTGAACTGGCCGGTGCCCGTACCGGTGCGTACGTCCTCGAAGTCGAAGACCGCCTTGCCCGAGGTGGCGTCGGTGATGACATGGAGCTCGCTCGGCGTGCCGTCGTGCTGGACGCCCTCGACCACCGACTCCCAGGCCAGGACCGGCTTGGCTCCGGCGGCCCAGACGACCAGCCGTGGCGCGCCGTCGATCTTGGGATGCTTGGCATCGGCCTTCTTGGCGGCCGCAACCGCCTTGCCCGCGGCCGTGGCGGAGCTGACCTTGGCGGTGACGGCCGGAACCCTGACGGTGGCCTTGGTGGCCTCGGACACCGTCGTGCGGCCGCCGTTCCTGAGGTGCACGACCAGGTCGCCGCCGAGGACCGGCAGGCCCGCGTACGTGCGCTCGTAGCGGGTGTGCGTGGTGCCGTCGGCGTCCTTCGCGACGTCCTTGACGATCAGCTTCTCCTTGGCGCCGAGGCCGAGGCTCTTCGCGGTGTCGCCGACTGCGGCGGTCGCGCTCTTCAGGAGCGCGGCATGCTTCGCGGGAGACAGCTTCGCCGGGGCTGCACCAGCCCTCGGAGTGGCTGCGATCTTCGCATGACCGGGGTCGCGGGGGGCGGCGGACGCGACGCCGGTCTGAAACCCGGCGGCGAACAGCGTGCCGGCGGTGGTGAGGGCCAACGCGGCTGTGTATCTGCGTCGATGCGAGGAGCGAGGGGGCCGTGACAAGGGCTTCTCCTTCTGCGACGGTCGGCCTGTGAAGGGGGCCGAGAGAGCGGCCCGACGGGGTGCGGGCGGCCGGGAATCGCGCTGAGCGGGAAGGCGCCGCACGAGGGGACGCTCGAGGCGTGTCCGGACTCGGCGGCGCATGAGAGGTGGGGGGTGAAGAATCGGTGAACGTGCGAAGAGCAGATTGACACCGCACCCGCGTTCTTGTCATGGAGATGACAAAATAACGGCTCAAATTAGCTATTGCTTGCTGGATGTTCGTCCGGACTCAGGGCCCTTTTCGGCCGCGGCCGGACGACCCGCACGGCGAGGCCGGGCGGCTGGGCCCCGCCCCGGACGGGATTCCCGGTCCGGGGCGTGAGCGGACAGACAGCCCGTGACGTCTCTGTACCGGGCCCGGTCCGAGGTCAGGGCCGGTCCGAGGTCGGGGCCGGGCCGGGGCCGGGCCGGGCCGGGGCCGGGCGGCAGGGGGCCTGTCGGGTCAGTGCGGGATGTCGTCGATCAGCTCGCGGGCGCCCTGACGCAGCAGGGCGACGGCCACGGAGGTGCCGAGCGTCGCCGGGTCGAGGCGGCCCGCCCACTCGTGGGCGTTCAGGACCGTCTTGCCGTCCAGGGTGAACACGCTGGCGCGCAGGGACAGTTCACCATTGCGTTCGGTTCGGGCGTAGCCGGCGATGGGCGAATTGCAGTGCCCCTGGAGAACGTGCAGGAACATGCGCTCCGCGGTGGCCTCGCGGTGGGTGCCCGGGTCGCCGAGTTCGCTGATGGTCTCGATGAGGCCGGTGTCGCCCTCCCGGCACTGGAGGGCCAGGATGCCCGCGCCGATCGGCGGCATCATGGTCTCGGGCTCCAGGACTTCGGTGATCACGTCCTCGCGGCCGATGCGTTCGAGGCCGGACACCGCGAGCAGCAGGGCGTCGGCCTCGCCGGCCGCGAGCTTCTCCAGCCGCCGGTTGGCGTTGCCCCGAAACGGCACGCACTCCAGGTGGGGGTACGCGGCGGCCAGTTGGGCGACGCGGCGCACCGAGGAGGTTCCGATCCGGGTACCCGGCGGAAGTTCGTCGAGGGTGAGCCCGCCGGGGTGGACGAGGGCGTCGCGGATGTCGTCCCGCTTGAGGAACGCGGCGAACATGGTGCCCGCCGGGAGCGGCCGGTCGGCGGGGACGTCCTTGACGCAGTGCACCGCGAGATCCGCCTCGCCCGCGAGCAGTGCGGCATCGACCTCCTTGGTGAACGCGCCCTTGCCGTCGACCTTGGACAGATCCCCCATCCACTTGTCACCGGTCGTCTTCACGGCCACGACTTCGGTGCGCGTGCGGGGATGGAGCGCGGCCAGTTCGGCGCGGACGCGCGCCACCTGGGCCAGTGCCATGGGTGAGTCGCGGGAGACGATACGGATCAGTTCAAGGGCGGACATGCCGCTCACGATAGCCCGTCGGATCCGCGCTTCGACGACCATTCCGGAGGCCCATCTCGGCTGCGCGGGAAGCATGTTGACCACATCGGACGGATGTGCGAGCGCGATCGGTTGACGGGCCCGTGCCGATCGGCACCTGGACCGTCGGGGAGCTCGGGGACCTCTTCCGGAGGCAGCCGCACCCTTCGGACGCGGCGCGGTGTCCCACCTGTCGCCGGGGGCGACTCCCGTCCTCCGCGGCGACGGGACTCTACGAGGCGGTCGGCAGGTTCAGGTCGTGGTTGACGGCGCGGGCGGCGCGCTCCACGGTGGCGATGCCGTCGTCCATCGTGCGGTTGCCGTGCGAGAGCACAGCCATCCCGTAGTCGTGCCCGCCGCCGGTGAACACGCCCACGCTGTGCACCCGCCAGCCGTTGGTCTCACGCGGCAGCCAGCCGTTCTTGACGTGCACGGTCGTCGTCGAGGGTGCCCCGGTCGGCGCGCCCCATCGCTGCCCGGGGATCACTCGGTTCATCAGGCGAAGGGCATAGGCGCGGGCGTTTCGATCGAGGACCGAGTTGTCCGAGGTGAGCAGTCGGAGCAGCTTCAGCTGGTCGGCGGCTGTGATCCGGGTCCGCCCCCAGTAGCCCTTCGGGCCGGGAACGGTGTCCCGCATTCCGGCCAGAGTCAGGAAGTGCCGGACGCCGGCGGCCCCTACTTGATGCCACAGGGCATTGGTCGAGGCGTTGTCCGACTTGGTGATCATGGCGGTGGTCAGTTTCACCTCGCGAGGGGTCAGCCGGCGATGTTCCTCAGCCGCCTGACGCAGCAGCGCCCCCAGGATCGTGACCTTGACCACGCTCGCCGAGTCGAAGGCCGCGTCGGCCCGGTACGCGCAGGAGGTCTTCGTGGAGCGGTCGTACAGGGCGAGCGCCGAGGCGCCATGGCGTCCACGGAGGGCGTCGGCGATGTCCTGCGACAGCCGGCCCGCCAGTCCTGGCCGCTGCGAGGTGCACGTCACCTGTGAGCCGCCGACGGACGCGGCGGCGGTGCTCGCCTCGGCGGGGGTGGCCGACGCGAACGCCGTGAGCACTGCCCCGGCGGCCACGGCCGTCGCCAGTCCCCGCGTCGCGCGGCGCGATGAGTGCGTTCCAGGCATGGAGGTTCCGTCCTGCTGTGTGTCTGCGGTCACATCGACCTGTGTGTCTGCGGTCACATCGGCGGCCCACTCGCCCTCGACGGTGAGGCGACACCCTCGGGGCGTCCGCGAACGCCGGTCGCCGGCTCACCTATGGAGCGACCGGCGGGCCATCCCGAAATGTTCCGGTTCGCCAATGACGGCGACGCTACAGGGACGGAGGAAACAACAGTGCGCGAGAGATGCGCATATGTCCGTATTGGGCGTTTTCCAATGGTGTGACATTCATCAAGGCATTCGATTGCGTCCGTCCGGGGTGGCGACGGGCCGCGGCGCGTGCCGGTAGTGGTCGAACTGTGTGATGCCGTTGTACGCCCCGGCGATGAACCGCGCCTTCTCGTCGGCGTTGTTGGTGCCCGCCGTGATACTCACCTCCACATGGGCACCGGTGGCCTCCCGCACCGGGTGTCCGGCAACGTAGTAGTGGTCGGCCGGGACCGGGTTCACCAGGACCGTGGAGCGGACGGTGGACTTCCCGAGCGCGGAGACGTCCAGGTCCGTCACTGAGGTGGCCATGCCGTCGCCTCGCTGGAGCGCACTCTCGCCGCCCCGCTCGTCGTCCGCTCGACTCCCGTACGCACCACGGCCCTTGGCGAGGTGATCCTCCCCCACGCCGGCTCGGCCCTCGCGGCGACGGACGCGATCTGCGACGCCGCCACCCGGCACGACGCGACCACCGGCGGCACGGTGCGCCTCGCCGCCGACCCCACGGTCCGCCAGGGCCTGCTGCCCTCACTGCCGCGTCACTGGTCCGAGCATCTGCCGGCCATCCGCGTCCGGGTCTTCGAAGGCAGCGGCGAGGAGACGGAGACCTGGCTCGCGAGCGCGGCCGCGGACGCCGCCGTCGTGGTCGACCCGCCGGCCGGAAGCGGCGCGCAGGAGTACACCCCGGCCCATCGCGTACGGGACCTCGGGACGCTCATCAGCATGGCCCAGGCCGGTCTCGGCGTCTCGATCCTGCCGGAGGTGTCACGGCCGTTGATCCCCCGGGACCTCGTCCTGGTGCGTGTCGCACCGCACCACAGCAGGAGACTCGCCCCGTGCGGACCGCGGAAACGTCCATGGCCCCCGCAGTGCGTGCTCTCGTGGACTCCGTGGCCCGGTTTCCGACGGGCGCGACCAGCCTCGTGTGCCGACCTCATGGCACCGACCGGAACTCCCCTCCCGTAGCGGCCGGTTGAGCAAACGGGCAGCGCGGCCATCCCCTCGGAGCATGGCCGGCCATGGCGCCCGGCGGACACACCCAGGTACCGGGTGAGCACACCTCTTCGCGGAAAACCCCGTGCGACGTGTCGCACAGGGCGGCAACTCCTCGTATGCGGTGGCGCAGTGCGCCGACAAAGACGACGCACCCCCCTTCCGCCTCCCCCGGCGCAACCCCGACGCACGTGGGACAGCCGGGGCTCCGGCAAGAGCCTCGACCTCGCCCCGGGCCACGGCGGCGACGAACAGCGCTGGAAGGCGGGGCCGGGGCCCGCCTGAAGTTCCTGTCCGGCCGGGCCGGTCTCACTCCGCCGGGTCTTCGCCGAGGCCGAACAGGAACACTCCGCCGCGATGCGCCGATGGTTGCGCCGAGGCCGACGCGAGGCCGTGACGGGTCAGGGGTTGTCCTGCTCGTTCCGGCCGAACTGGTCCTTGAGCCTTTCCTGGCCGGTGTCCACCTGGCCGCTGTACTTGCTCTGGGTCCTCTCGTCGACGTAGTCGCCGCCCTTGTCGACGCCCTTGTTGGTCTGCTCCTCGTGGCCCTTGAGCAAATGCTTGAGCTTGTCCATGACAGACATGACCGTCCTCCTTGCCGTTGACTCCCCGTCTCCAGGGTCCCCACTGCACGCGGGAAGCGCATCTTGAGGAGCGCGGCAGCGGCCTGCGTGAGGCACGTCGGCGGGAGCGGGGGCCGTCAAGTCGGTCAGGCCGTGGCCTGTTCCGGCTTGCCGGAGGCGCGCAGGACCGGATCCGTGCGCAGGCGCAGGAAGACGATCCCCAGGGCGACGGCTTGCAGCGCGGCGCACACGGCGATCACGTGGCCGAGTGCCCAGGGCGGTGTGACGGCGACCAGGATCCCCGCGACCGGGAAGGGCAGCAGCAGAAGCAGGATGGTCAGGGAGAGGGTGCTGCCGAAGACGGCCGCCGGGATGAGAAGCGACCGGAGTGTGCGCAGGACGACGGTCAGGCCACCGTCACCGGCCATGAAGAGTGCCATGAGTACGACGTAGGCGAGGTACGTGGGAGCCTGGGCCAGGGCGAGACAGGCCGCGGACGCGATGGTGGAGCAGACGGCACCGACTCCCCACAGCCCCAGCCGGCCGAGTGCGAACCGGCAGACGGCTACCGCGAGGAGCGTGGATGCCGCGGCGGCCGACCAGAGGGTGCCGACGGCCGCGGGAGACAGACCGAAGCGCTCGACCACGATGATCGGACTGGCGGACTGGAGCAGCCCGAGCGCGAGATTGGAGATGCTCAGTCCGGCCACCAGACAGCCCAGTGCGGGCAGCGAGCGCAAGGTGCGCCAGCCCGCCTTGAGACCTGCTTCCGGCCGCTTGTTGTGGCGCCCCGAGCCGCGAAGTGGGGTCGGCGGGGTCTGCAGGGCGAGAGCTGCCGCCAGACAGGACAGCACGCCCAGGACCACGAGCATGCGGGTCGGCCCCGCCAGCAGCAGTACGCCTCCCAGCGCGGGGCCGGTGAGCGTCGCCGTCTGGTCGATGCCGATCAGAACGGCCTGCACCTTGTGCGCCTGGGTGTCCGTACGGCGGCTGACGATCGCGCCCACCGCTTCATTGGCGATGAAGCTGAACTGTGTCAGGGTTCCGGTTCCGGCAGCCAGCGCCATCACGACGACCGTCTCCGCCGTCCCCCGCTGGAGCATGATCAGCGCAACGGCCCCCGCCGCCACCACGATCGCCCGGGCCAGGGAGGCGAGGAAGAACACGACCGCGGCCCCGCGCCGGTCGACCAGGTCACCGGCCAGGCCGAAGGCCGCCACTCGCGGGATCCACTCCAGCGCGAAGGCCAGCCCGGTCAGCCGGGCGGAGTCGGTCGTGGCCAGCACCAGGAGCGGCATGGCGTACGTGGACATGGAGAAGGCGAGCGCGTCGAAGGCACGCGGCGCGTAGACCCGGCGGAGGAGGCTGCCGTGGGGGACGGCCGCATGCCGACCGGCCGGTCGGTCCTCGTAGAGTTGGATGGTCACGGAGTGGTGAGGGGCTTTCACTCAGCGGCGATGTGGGGGACGCCTGGAAGGTGGGGGATTCCTGACGCGGTGCACGCCAGTGTGCGACTCGGTTCGTCTGAGCGGGGTGGTGAGCGTACGAGCGGTAGTACACGGACGGCCTGCCGGGGGGAGGCAGGCGGATGAGGAGGCGGCTCACGTCCGGCGGCGGGTGCCCGGCGGAACGGGTTCAGCCTGCCGAGGCTCGCGGATTCGTGCACGCCGTGGCGCGATGTCGGGTCACGCGAACTCCGCTCGGAATAGGGCGAGTTGGAAAACGGGCATACCAAATGACGCGGCATGCCCGGAACCGGGGAAAGGGGCACTGACGAATGCCTCGTTTAGACATCAACCACAGTGCAGCCACAGGGTAGCCGAAGCCTTCGGATCATCCGCAAGGGGTAGTCCGCCAACGTCATAGGCCTGTGACCGAATGCGCTGCCGACCGCCGACGCGGGATGACCCGAAGCCACCGAAATGCCATGTGTTCGCGCACGAGTTGCCAGGAGTGACGCCCTGGCTTCCCGGAACCGGTCTATTCCGCGTAGAACGTGGCGTCCTGCCGGTCGAGGGCGGTGCTGACCGGCTGGATGCGCAGCAGGTTCTCGTAGTGCCGCAGGTAGCGGCCGGGATAGTTGTACGACTCGAAAGCGATGCCGTCCGCGGAGTCGGCCAGGCCCGCCCGCCGAGAGAAGGACGCGTCATTCTTGAAGGCTGATGAGCCGTCGTTCTTTTCCACCCATACCTCGTAGTTCTTGTGGCGGAGGTAGTAGCCCGGGTAGTTGGCCGATTCGAGGGAGATCGTGCCGCTGCCGGCCAGACCTGTGACCACCCGGAACTGCGAGTCGGCGAGGTTGGTGACGTTCGCCTCGATGCGCGCCCGGAAGTCCCAGTGGCGGATGTAGCGGTCCGGGTAGTTGTACGAGGAGAAGCGGACCGGGGTGACGCCATCGGCCACGGGAATACCGAAGTTGGGGGTGCCGTCGGCGTTCCAGTAGACCTTCTGGAGGCGGGTGCGGCGGTTGGGGTCGTTGAGCGGGTCGCCGCTGATGTCCTTGTAGTTGCGGTCGTGGTAGACGAGGATGTCGGACTTTCCGTCCTCGGAGACAGTGAAGGAGTTGTGGCCTGGGCCGTACTGGCCGGTCGCCTCACTGGTCTTGAACACGGGCTGGGAACTCTTCGTCCAGGAGGCGGCGTTGAGCAGATCGGCGGAGGCGGACGCGCTCAGCATGCCCAGGCAGTAGTTGGCGTCGGTGGCGCTCGCCGAATAGGTCAGGAAGACCTTGCCGCCGTGCTGGATGACGGCCGGACCCTCGTTGACCTTGTAGCCGACGGTCTCCCAGGACAGCGTGGGCTGGGAGATCTCGGTCGGCGTGCCGCTGATGGTCCAGGGGTTGGCCATCTTGGCGATGAAGAGGCTGGTGTTGTTGTCCTCGGCGGGATTGCGCTGCGCCCAGGCGAGATGACGGACGCCGTTCACGACGAAGGTGGTGGCGTCGAGCGAGAAGGAGGACACCGGCGTGGCGATCTGGCCCTTCTCGGTCCAGCTGCCGGTCAGCGGGTTCGCGGCGCCGCTCTCCAGGACGTACATCCGGATCGCCCACACGTCGCTGGTCGACCCGGCGGCGAAGTACACGTACCACTTGCCGTCGATGAAGTGGATCTCCGGCGCCCAGATGTGGGCGCCCATCACACCGCTGGCGTGCTTGGTCCAGATGGTGGTCTCGGGGGCGGTGGCCAGACCCTGGAGCGTGGTGGCCCGGCGCAGCACGATGCGGTCGTACTCCGGCACGGTGGCGGTGAAGTAGTAGTAGCCGTCGGTGTGCTTGAAGATGTGCGGATCGGCACGCTTCTCGGCGAGCGGGTTGGTGAAGGTCACGGAGGGCGAGGCCGGGGCGGTCGCGTGGGCGGGCGTACCCATGGTGAGCAGGGCCAGTGCGGCGAGGACCGCGGTGAACAGGCGGACGGTGAGACGTCTCATATTCCTGGGGCTCCGGTGTCAGACGGTGGGCTTGAGCTGCCACTGCTGGCAGGCGTTGTCGAGCCAGGTCCACTGGCGTACGTCGGTGCCGTCGCCGGTGCCGCAGTCGGCCACGTCGGCGACCTTGCCGCTGTTCGCGTTCGTGATCCGCACGTAGTCGCTTCCGGTGTGGACGAGCCGGAATCTCTGGCAGTTGTTGTTGAGCCAGGACCACTGTCTGAGGTCCGCACCGTCGGCGGTGGAGCAGTCGGCGGTGTCCATGACCTTGCCGGTGGCGACATTGACCAGCCGGCTGGTGTCGGTGCCCTGGTCCTCGATCCGCCACTTCTGGTTGGCGCCGCCGCCGCACGTCCACTGGAAGATGTCGGTGCCGTCGGCGGTGTTGCCGCCTTCGACGTCCAGGCACTTGCCGCTGTTGCGGTTGACGATCGTGTACGCCGTCGGGGTTGCCGCGGTCTCCCCGGAGGGGCCCGCGAGGGTGGTGCCGGTCGCGACCGGGGTGCCGAAGTTCGGTGTGCCGTCGGCGTTCCAGGTGAACTTCTGCGCCCGTGTCGTACGGCCGTTTCCACAGCCGCCGCTCGCGGAGCTGTTCGCGTGGTAGACGATCCAGTTCTCGGTGCCGTCGGGTGAGGTGAAGAACCCGTTGTGCCCGGGGCCGTAGACCCCGGCCGCGTCATCGCGCTGGAAGACCGGGTTCTGCTTCTTGGTCCAGGACGCTGGGGAGAGCGGGTCGCCGCCGGTCAGTTCGAGCTGACCGAGTTTGTAGTCCGCGGTCTGGCAGTAGCTGGCGGAGAACGTCAGGAACGTCCTGCCGTCGTGATACAGCGGCTCGGGGCCCTCGTTGACCGGGGCGCCGGACGTCTCCCAGCTCAGCGTGGGGCTGGAGATGACGGTGAAGGAGGAACTGCTCAGCGTGTACGGGTTGCTCATCGGCGCGATGACCAGGCTCTGCGTACTGCCGTTGATGGAGCCGCTGCCCACCAGGTACAGCTTGCTGTTGTACTGGAGCACGCTGGCGTCGATCAGCCAGCCGCCGGGGTTGAGGTTGGAGCCGGTGAGGCTGTTCTTGTACGTGTACGGGCCCATCGGGTCGGCGCCCGCGCTCTCCAGGACATGGGTGCGCTGGGTGTCGCAGCAGGCGGCTCCGCTCTGCGCCCCCGAGTAGTACAGGTACCACTTGCCGTTGAAGAAGTGGATCTCCGGAGCCCAGAAGTTCGCGTTGCGGCCGGAGGTGGTGTCCGACCAGATCTGGACGCTGGGAGCCGTGGCCAGCCCGGCCAGCGTCGGCGACTTGCGCATGGTCAGCTCGTTGGTGAACGAGGTCGTCACCAGGTAGTAGTTGCCGTTGTAGTACTCCAGCCAGGGGTCGGCGCCCTTCTGCGCCTTGACGGGGTTGGTGTACGGCCGTCCCCCGGCCGCGGCGACGGACTGGGCCGGGACGAGCGAGGCGAGCAGGGCCAGCAGCGCTGCCCCGAGGACGAACCAGTGGCGGGTGCGGAACACGTGGGTACCCTCCGGAGACAGTAAGTTCGAAATACCGAACACTGTGCGCAACCTCGACCAGAAGGTAGGGGTGGGACAGGAGGAGCGTCAATGGATGTGCCGCGTTTGGTTTCCGTCGGTTCCTCGGTACCGTCAGCGGCCGTCGAGCCGGGCGAGTCGGCGGTCGTGTGCGCGGCTGAGCAGCAGCAGTGAGCAGACGGCTCCGATCAGCGCGCAGAACATGTCCCACTGGGTGTCCCACACATCGCCCTGGGTGGCCAGGAACGCGTCGGCGGCATGCCCTCCCGCAACGGCCGCGGCCCACTCCAGGAGTTCGAAGACCGCGCTGAAGGCGAGGCAGGCGCACACGGTCAGGGGCGCAAGCCACCGGCTGCCGCGCAGCGGCGACGTGCGGGTGAGGATCTCCCGTACCAGGACGGCGGGCACGAAGCCCTGCATGAGGTGGCCGAAACGGTCGTAGGGGTTGCGGGAGAGGTCCAGCCAGTCGCGCACCCAGTCACCGGCCGGCACCTCGGCATAGGTGTAGTGGCCGCCCACCGCGAGGACCAGGGCGTGCGCGGCGAGCAGACAGTACAGCAGGCTGGTGAGCGGGAACCGCCTGCGCAGCAGCACGACCAGCGGCAGACCCACCCACGCCCACACGGTCTCCAGCAGCCAGGTAGTGGGGTCTTTCGCATGCCAGGCCGACATGGCGAGAGCGACGGTGACGACAGCGAGCAGGGCCACGGGAAGCCGCCGGCGGACGACCCGGTCGACGGCGAGCCGGTCAGCGGGGCGGGAGCTTGCGGCGGTGGTGACGGCAGGCATGACGGGCTCCTTGAGGTGGGTGGCCACCATCGTGAGGGGAGCCCGTGCCGCCGACATGAGTACGCGTACTTATCCGCCCCGCCCCCAACCCCGCCCTCATGGCATGGAGCTGCTCACCGGAGGCGCCGTTCCCGGACGGACGTGAGCGACTCACGCGCCCAGTGCGCGGGCGAGTTCCGTCGTGGCCTGGGTGATCTCGGCGTCGTCCTCGGCGAGCAGTTGCTCGACGACGCTGCGCCGGGCACGCACGGCCTGCCGCGCCTGACGCTCCCAGACCACGGGATTTTCGCGGTGGTTGAGCAACTTCGGATAGAGGGCGGCCGTGCTCTCCCACTGCCGGGCGTCGGCTATGTTCCTGAGCAACTGGATGATCTGCGCCCGGCAGCTGACCTGGGGAAGCTGTGCGAGCTCCCAGAGGAAGGGCACCGTGGCGGCCGTGGCCTGCTCCACCACGAAGCCGTACTGGCAGATTCGTTCCCGCAAGTCGCTGAGAGCGGCCCTGGCGGTCGCGGCGTCACCCCACGCGACACTGCTGAGCAGCAGCGGGATGGCCGCCGCAGAGCCGCTGGAGTCCTTGATGTCCTGCCATGGCACCCGCCCCAGGGCCTTGAGGGGCGTCGCTTTCTCCACCCCCGCGGACGGCGTACGGCCTGTGCGCTCCGCGCTCAGCTGTTCCGTCGAACCGGTGCGCATGATGTGAGCCCTTTCCGCGGCAGACATGTCAGCTGGAGGGGAATGTCGACAACCTGACCCGGACGGTCCTGCCCGCGGGGGAACACCGGGGCCGGCCCCGCTCCTCGGCCGGAGCGGCGGTGCTCCGCGGGCCCCGGCCGCACTCCGCCACGCTCCACAGCGCGGCGGAGCCGGGCGCGCCGCCCGACGGGGCAGGCTCGCAGAACGCCCCGTTGCGCGGAGCGGCCTGGCGTTGCGCTGGCGGCGCGTATGCACCGTCCTGTGCGGTCCGACCTGCCCGTGGCGCGGCCCTGCTGGTCAGGCGGGGTGCTGGGTGCGCAGGTGATGACACGACATCTCCCTGATGCGACGTCAAAGTGCGGCATCAGCGCTGGGGTTGACGCCACAGCTATTATCCACGCTGACGGCCCCTTCGTGCAATTGCACGGGAAATTGCACGAAAGTTGGGTAGCCGCAGCAGGGGCCGTGGACCGCGGCCCGATCACGGGTGCGCGGAGCCCGCGTACTGGAACTGAGCAAGGAGAGTGCCGTGCCAACAGCGCCGAACGGAGTACAGGCCAGCTCATTGGCCGCCCGGTGGATCAAGAGTCGGCACAGCAACGCCGAGGGCAACTGCGTCGAGGTGGCCGCCCTCGACGGCGGCGGCATCGCGATGCGCAACTCCCGCGATCCCGAGGGGCCCGCCCTCGTCTACACATCGGCCGAAGTGGCCGCCTTCCTGGCCGGCGCGAAGGACGGGGAGTTCGACCATCTGCTGTGAGGACCTCCGCCCCGAGGCCGTCCACGGCGAGTCCGTCCGCCGCACGGCCGTCCAGCGGTGAAGCGGACGCCAACTCCCCTACTTCCACTGAGGCGTTCGGCGGAAGGCAGCGAGATGCGATACTGTAATTCTGAATTCTGCCGGTCAGCGGGGAGCCAGGATGTCCGCCGAGTCACATCGCGTCTCCCGCCTCGAACCGTATCTGGACCGGGCCGAGCCGGCCCCCACACTCTTGAAGATGCTGGTCGGTGTCCAGCTGGCGGGCTGCCGTGACGACGCCGGCCTCTCCCAGGAGCAGGCGGCACGAGCCCTGGGGTTCAGTCCGGCGAAGCTGTCTCGGATCGAAGCGGGCAAGGGCCGCCGACCACCCACCGAGGGCGATGTCCGCGCGCTGCTGCAACTCTACGGGACCGACGCCTACGAGGCTTCGGTACTACTGAAACTGCTACAGCGCGCCGGGGAGCCGGGATGGTGGCAGCGCTACGACAAGCGGTTGATGCCCGAGTGGTTCGACCGGCTGGTCGGGCTCCAGGAAGCAGCCGCCACCATCCGTACCTTCGAGATCCAGTACGTTCCCGGCCTCCTGCAGACTCCGGCCTACACCCGTGCCGTGGTGCAGCGCGGTCTGCCGACGGCGTCGGCCGTCGAGGTACAGCGCCGGGTCGAACTCCGCACGCGCCGCCAGGAGATGCTGCTGCGCGCGGACGCCCCGCGACTGTGGGCGATCGTCGATGAATCGGTACTGCTGCGTGTCCTGGGCAGCCGTGACGTGATGCGCGAGCAGCTCGAGCACCTCATCGGGATGGCGCGGCGTCCCGAGGTGACCGTACAGATCGTGCCGCTGGACGTGACCAACGCGTCGGCGCCGGCCATCCCCGTCACGTATCTCCGCTTCGACGGGCTCGATCTGCCCGACATCGTCTACCTGGAGCACATAAAGAGCGCCAACTTCCTGGAGGACCGGGACGAGACGGAGGAGTACCGGCTGACCCTCGACCGGCTGGCCGACGAGGCTCTCGACCCGCACGAGTCCCTGAACCTGATGCGCGCCACGCTGGAACAGCGCTACGCCGATACGTGACGGAACCCCGCCGGCGCCGCGACACAGGAGTCCCGACGCCGGTGGCCGCCCGGTGCCCGAGCCGGGCCGCCGAACGCGGCGCTACCGAATGCGGCCGACTCCGCCGAACTCGATCCACTCCTGCGTGAGCTGACGAGGCGCCACCTCGGAGTCCGGTCGCCAGGTGGACACGTCCACCAGCCCCGGCTCCAGGATGTCCATCCCCTGGAACAGGTCGACGACGTCCTTCTCCTGACGCACACGGCCCCAGCTCCCCTGCGTCGTACGGTCCATGAAATCGGTGACGAAGTCACGGATCTGGGCGTCTTCGCTGACCAGCTGACACATCACCATGAAGCTGCCGGGCACCAGGCGTTCGGCCACGCGCCGGGCCAGCGCGGGCGGACCGTCGGTGTCACCGTCCGGCAGGCAGTGCATGACCGACACGAAGAGCGCGGCAACCGGCTCCGAGAAGTCGATCAGACGCTTCGTGTCGGGATGCGAGAAGATCCCCTCCGTGTCCCGCATGTCGGCCTGGATGACCACCGTGCGCTCGTCCTGTTCGAGCAGCGCCCGGCCGTGCACCAGAACCATCGGGTCGTTGTCGACGTACACCACGTGCGCGGTGGGATCGACGCGCTGCGCGACCTGGTGGACGTTGTCCTGGGTGGGCAGCCCGGATCCGTGGTCGAGGAACTGCCTGATTCCGTACTCGGCCGCCAGCGTCCCGACGACCCGCCGCAGGAACCGCCGGTTGTTCACCGCCAGCGGGCGCGTGCTGGGGACGACCTTGTCGAGTTCCTCGCAAGCTGCCCGGTCGGCCGCGTAGTTGTCCTTGCCGCCCAGGTAGTGGTCGTACATGCGCGCGGCGGTCGGTACCGTGGCATCGATCGACGTGGACAGTTGCTTACCGCTCTGCATCGTTCCCCCAGCTCCGTGCCGCGCCAACTCGACTGGCCCAACAGGGGCTACATCCTAGGGAGTTCACGCTCGCCGAGGCCAGCCCCAGAACGAAGGACCTGATGAGCGGGGCCCGTCCGGTCAGGCGGCGTCCAGTTCCGCGAGCTCCTCGACGGTGAGTACGAGGTCCGGGGCGGCTGCCGAGTCGCGGATGGTGTCGGGGCGGCTGGCCCCCGGGATCGGCACGACGACCGGCGACTTGGCGAGCATCCAGGCCAGGCACACCCGCTGCGGGCTGACCCCGTGGACCTCGGCGATCCGCGCGAACGGAGCGTATGCGGAGCCCAGTTCACGGGCCCGGGAGCTGCCGCCGAAGGGACTCCAGGGCAGGAACGCGACGCCGAGCGCGTCGCACAGCCGCAGCTCCGGTTCGCTGGAGCGGAAGGCCGGGGAGAACTGGTTCTGTACGGAGACCAGTCTGCCGCCGAGGATCTCGTGGGCCTGCCGGATCTGGTCCGGGTCGGCATTGGAGATCCCGGCCATGCGGATCTTCCCCTCGTCCAGCAGATCCCGCAGCGCGCCGACGGACTCCGCGTAGGGGACCTCCGGGTCGGGACGGTGGAACTGGTAGAGCCCGATGGCCTCGACGCCGAGGCGGCGGAGCGAGGCCTCGCAGGCCTCCTTGATGTGCCGGGGAGTGCCGTCCAGCGTCCAACTGCCGTCGCCAGGACGCAGATGACCGCCCTTCGTGGCGACCAGGACGTCCGGACCACGGTCGTGGGAGCCGAGGGCCTTGGCGATCAGGGCTTCGTTGTGACCGACGTCGTCGGCGTCCCGGTGATAGGCGTCCGCGGTGTCGATCAGTGTCACGCCGGCGTCGAGCGCGGCATGGATGGTGGCGAGCGAACGTGTCTCGTCCGGCCGCCCCTCGATCGACATGGGCATCCCGCCCAGGCCGACAGCGCTGACCTCGACATCACCGATACGGCGAGTGTGCATGAGTTCGTGACCTCTCTTCAGCGCTCGCGCGAAACGGGGCACCCGGCCCAGCCGGAAGCGTGCCGCGGCCGTGCCGGACGCTCACCAGCCTGGCTGGCCCGCGAGCGCAGGTCCAATAGAAGAAAACGAACGCATTGAGCAGTCGGGGAACTGAATGGATTGATCACGGCGGGCCGACGCGACGGCAAACGGGGCATCCGGGCCGGGACCGGACGGCGGGCCCCGGACCGGACCGCGCCCCGCATCACGTCACCTCGCGGAATGGTTGCGCCGTGGGTGGGACCGCGTGCAACGATCACCGCACACGTGCCCCGCACCGCAGACGGAACCGGCCCGCAGGGCACCGCCACCGAGGAAAGGCCGCGACATGCGTATGGGACTGCTCGGGACAGGACCGTGGGCACAGGCAGTCCACGCCCCCGCGCTGAGGGGGCACGACGACCTGGAGTTCGTCGGGGTCTGGGGTCGTCGCCCGGAGGCGGCCGCATCGCTGGCCGACCGGCACGGCACCCGTGCGTACGACGACGTCGACGCCCTGCTCGCCGATGTCGACGCGGTGGCCGTCGCCCTGCCTCCGGCGGTCCAGGCCGAGCTGGCGGTGCGCGCGGCGCGGGCGGGCTGCCATCTGCTGCTCGACAAGCCGATCGCCACGACCGTCCCCGACGGCCGGGCCGTCGTCGAGGCGGCCGAGCGGGCCGGCGTTGCCTCCGTCGTCTTCTTCACCACCCGCTTCCAGTCCGAGACGGAGGCCTGGATCAGCGAACAGGGAGCCGCGAAGGGGTGGTTCACCGCACGGGCGCAGTGGCTCGGTGCGGTGTTCACCAGTGACAGCCCGTTCGCCGCGTCGCCCTGGCGACGCGAGAAGGGAGCCCTGTGGGACGTCGGCCCGCACGCCCTGTCCGTGCTGCTGCCGGTGCTCGGCGACGTCAGGCGCGTGGCGGCCGCCGCACGCGGACCGCGGGACACCGCGCATCTGATCCTCGAACACGCCGGCGGGGCGACCAGCACGCTGACCCTGAGTCTCACCGCCCCGCCCGCCGCCGCAGGGGCCTTGGTCGAGTTGCGCGGTGAGACCGGCGTGACGGTCCTGCCCAACAGCTCCACGAGCGCTCTCGACGCCTTCGCCCGAGCCATCGACGCCCTCCGCACCGCGGCTCGCACCGGCCGTCCGCACCCCTGTGACGCGTCGTTCGGTCTGCGCGTGAGCGAGGTACTCGCCGAGGCCGAAGCGCGTTTGGCCGGGGACTCCCCCGCGCAGTGACGGCATGAGCGCCGTCCCGAGAGGTCGACGCGCGGACCTCGCGACGCCCGCCCGGCCGGTCAGGGCTTCACGGCCACCACTCCGAACTGCGGCAGCACGTCGGCGGTGGAGTCGGAGCGCCACCGCGAGCACGAGACGATGCCCGGGGGGATCAGGTCCAGTCCGTCGAAGAACGCGGCGACCTCCTCCCGGCTGCGGGCGGTGATGGGCGGGGTGGCGTTGTCGTTCCAGAACTTCATGGCCGCGACGTTGCCCTCGCCGCCGAGGCCGGCGTCCGTGGTGGGGTGGGTCAGGACGAGATGGCTGCCGGAGGGAACCGCGGCCATGATCCGGCGCACGATGTCCCGCGCCCGAGCGGTGTCGAGGACGAAGTTGAGAATCCCCAGCATCATGACGGCCACGGGCCGGCCGAAGTCGAGGGTCGCCGCGGCCCCCCGGATGATCGTTTCCGGGTCGTGGGCGTCGGCGTCGATGTAGTCGGTGGCTCCCTCGGGGGTGCTCCGCAGCAGGGCGCGGGCATGGACGAGCACCGTGGGGTCGTTGTCGACGTACACGATGCGTGCGTCGGGGGCGATCCGCTGGGCTATCTCATGGGTGTTGTCCAGGGTCGGCAGTCCGGTGCCGATGTCCATGAACTGCCGCATCCCGCACTCGGCGGTCAGGTGCCGCACCACACGCCCCAGGAAGGCGCGGTCCGCGCGGGCGACATCGCGGATCACCGGGAACATGGCGGCGACCTGCTCACCGACCTCCTGGTCGACCTGATAGTTGTCCTTGCCGCCGATCCAGTAGTTCCACACCCGCGCGTTGTGGGCCACACCGGTGTTCAGCACGGCCGATCCGCCCGACGGGCTGTCCTGCTCGCTCACGTCTCTTCCCCTTCTGCGCGACAGCAGCGTGTCCTTGGCGCACGCGGCGCACGGATCCCGGAAGGAGCCACCCTACGAAGCCCGATCCCGTCCCGTCCGCCCTCGCGCTCACGAACGATACGGGCTTGCCGTCGGCACGCCGGGTCCGGTCCGGGTCCGTAGGACGGGTGTAGGAGCGCCGGTGAATCCGTGCGGAGCCTGCGCCAACCGTTGACATGAACGCACCCGGGCGTAACTCTGAGAGCGCTCTCAATTTGGTACGGACCAAACTCCACTCCCCCACGAACTCGTACGGAGGCAAAGCGTGTTCGAGAGATTCAGACGCCGGGCGCTGGCCCCGCTCGTCACGACCGCGCTGGCAGCTGCGCTGCTCACGATCGGCGGTCCGCCGTCGGCCGAGGCCGCGGTCCCCGCCACGATCCCGCTGAAAGTGACCAACAGCTCCGGCCGCGGCGAACCGGTGTACATCTACAACCTCGGAACCCTGCTGACGACCGGTCAGCAGGGCTGGGCCGACGCGAACGGCGCGTTCCACGCCTGGCCCGCGGGCGGCAACCCGCCCACCCCCGCACCCGACGCCTCCATCCCCGGACCGGCGGCGGGACAGACGAAGACGATCCGGATCCCCAAGTTCTCGGGACGGATCTACTTCTCCTACGGACAGAAGCTCGTGTTCAAGCTGACCACCGGCGGCCTGGTGCAGCCCGCCGTGCAGAACCCGAGCGATCCCAACCGCGACATCCTCTTCAACTGGTCCGAGTACACGCTCAATGACTCCGGCCTGTGGATCAACAGCACCCAGGTCGACATGTTCTCCGCGCCCTACGCGGTGGGCGTGCAGCGGTCCGACGGCAGCACCGTCAACACCGGCCACCTCAAGTCGGGAGGCTACAACGGGTTCTTCACCGCTCTGCGCGGCCAGCCGGGCGGCTGGGCCAACCTGATCCAGACCCGCTCCGACGGCACCGTCCTGCGGGCGCTGTCCCCGGGCCACGGACTGGAGACCGGGGCGCTGCCCGCTTCCGTCATGGACGACTACGTCAACCGCGTCTGGCAGAAGTACAGTTCGTCGACGCTGACGGTCACCCCGTTCACGGACCAGCCGAACACCAAGTACTACGGCCGGGTGTCGGGCGGCGTCATGAACTTCACCAACAGTGCGGGAGCCGTCGTCACCAGCTTCCAGAAGCCGGACGCGGACAGCATCTTCGGCTGCCACAAACTGCTCGACGCCCCGAACGACCTGGTGCGGGGGCCGATCTCGCGCACGCTGTGCGCGGGCTTCAACCGCTCCACTCTCATCACGAACCCCAACCAGCCCGACACCACGACGGCCGGCTTCTACCAGGACGTCGTGACCAACCACTACGCGCGGAAGATCCACGCCCAGATGGCCGACGGCAAGGCGTACGCGTTCGCCTTCGACGACGTGGGCAACCAGGAGTCCCTCGTGCACGACGGCAACCCGCTCCAGGCCTACCTCACGCTCGACCCGTTCAGCTGAGCCCGGTGCCCGGACGGACCGGCACACCGGGTGAGGGGGTACGGGCAGCTGTCGCACGCCCGTGCCCCCTCACCCTTCGGCGCGAGTGCGGACCAGCAGGAGCGCCACGTCGTCGTCGGGCTCGGGCCGCAGCGCGCTCAGCAGCATGTCGCTGGTCGCCTCCAGCGAGTTCCGGGCGCCCTGGAGAAGGCGCGTCATGGTCCCCATGCCGGTGTCGATGGACTCCGTGCGGTTCTCCACCAGCCCGTCCGTGTAGAGGGCGAGCAGGGTGCCCGGCGCCAGCTCGTGCCGCACGGTGCCGAAGTCCACGCCCCCGACGCCGAGCGGTACGCCGCCGGGGACGTCGAGGAGTTCCGCCCCGCCGTCGGGCCGGACCATGACGGGTGGCAGGTGGCCGGCGCTGGAGAGCTCGCAGGTGCCCTGCCGGAGGTCGCACACCGCGTAGACGCAGGTCGCGATCGCATCGCCGAGGGAGCCCGCGATGTCGTCGAGGTGGCGCAGCAGCTCGGCCGGGGGCAGGTCGAGCCGGGCCAGGGCGCGCGTGGCGCTGCTCAACTGGCCCATGATCGCCGCGGCCTGGACGCCCTTGCCCATCACGTCCCCCACGACCAGGCCCGTCCGTCCGCGGCCCAGCGGCAGCACGTCGTACCAGTCCCCGCCGACCTCGCTCAGCGCCGGGAGGTAGCGGGCCGCGATGTCGAGGCCCTCCTGCTGCGCGGGCGCGGGCGGCAGCAGACTGCGCTGGAGCGTGAGGGCCGCGCTTCGTTCGCGTCCGTAGAGGCGGGCGTTGTCCACGCAGATCGCCGCGCGCGCCGCGAATTCCGAGGCGAGGACGCGGTCCTGTTCGTCGAAGGGGCGCGCGTTGATGGTGCGGTACAGGCTGAGGGTGCCGAGCACTTCACCGCGGGCCACCAGCGGAACGGCGAGGTAGGAGTGGACCCCGGCGACGCGCAGCGCCTGGGCGGCGTGGGAGTCCCTGGCGATGCGCCGCATCATCCCCGGGTCGACATGTTCCACCAGGATGGGCCTGGCTTCACGGACGCACTGGGTGATGATGCGGGACGAGCTGTAGGAGGCCAGCTCCCCCACCGGGTCCGCCGCGTGGATCGCGTCGGTGAGGTAACCGGCCGCGACGGCCAGCGCCCTGAACTCCGCGTGCGCTTCCCCCGTGACGGCGGCGGTGACTCCGTGGGCGACCACCGCTTCGAGCACGTCTACGGCGGCCAGGTCGGCCAGCTGCGGTACCGCCACATCGGCGAGTTCCCGAGCGGTCTGCGACAGATCCAGTGTGGTGCCGATGCGTACGCCCGCGTCCGCGATCACGGCGAGGTGCTCGCGCGCCTGGGCGGCTTCGGCTGCCGCCTGCTGTCGCTCGGTGATGTCCAGAACGGCCATCGCCAGACCGAGCACGCGGCCGTCGGAGTCCTCGATGCGGTGGTACGACTCCGAGTAGGCCCGGTCCTGCGTGTCGGCTGGCGTACGGCCGACGGTCTGCTGGTCGAGCAGGGATTTGCCGCTGACCAGGACGTGCCGCATGCGGGACTCGATGACCTCGACGTCCAGATTCGGCAGCACTTCTCCGACACGGCGTCCCAGTACCGCCTCCTCCGGCAGACCGTTGATCCGCTCCAGGGCCGGATTGACGCCCACCCAGCGCAGCTCGGTGTCGAAGACCGCGATGCCCACCGGCGTCTGGTTCACCAGGCTGTGCGACAGGGCGAGATCCCGTTCCACGCCCCGGACGGTCGTCGCGTTCGCCGCCAGCCCCAGCAGGTGCATCTGTCCGTGGATGTCGTGCAGCCGCATGGTGCGGAACTCCACCCGGCGTTCCGTGCCGTCGCTGTGCAGGAGCGGGAAGACTCCGGCCCAGCTGGATCCCGAGCGCACCTGCGCGAACAGCTCCCGGGCCCGCTGCTGGCTGTCCGGTGACACCAGGAGGTCGTCGGCGTAGCGCCCCAGCGCCTCTTCCGCGGCGTACCCGAGCAGCTGCTGAGCCTCGGGGCTCCACAGCACGATGCGGCCGTCGCCGTTCAGAACCACGGCGGCGACCTGCAACAGGTCCAGCAGTCCTCCGGGGGCCGCGGTGATCTCGTCACCGCTTCCGGTCGAGTACCCGTGCATTCCAGCCGCTCCTTCCGGCGCGGCACCGGCATTGCCAAGATCCGCTCTACGGGTTCTCCGATTACGTCACAACACCGGCGGCGGAGCAACACCTGCCCCGCCCGCGCGCCGCCAACCCCCGGCGGGGGGTGTACGCGTGTCTGCCCGTCGGTCGGCGAACGGGTGAACGGCGCGGCGATCCGCGACCCGTGCGGCGCCTCGCGACCGCAGCACGACGGCGGCGGGCGCGCACGGGCCGGGTCACAGCGATCCGCCCATGGACGGCGGTGTCAGCCCGGAGTTCCGTCCGACGGGGTGATCTTGGTGGCGACGTCCCGCAGTTTGATGTTCAGGTCCTGCGATGTCTTCTTCAGCAGCTCGAAGGCCTCGTCCTGGCCCAGGTGGAAGCGTTCCATGACGATCCCGATCGCCTGGCCGATCTCGTCGCGCGAGCGCAGGGCGGTCTGTAGTTGCTCCTCCGTGCGGGCGTAGGCGAAGGCGACGGCGGCATGAGAGGCAAGCAGCCAGCCCAGGTGCTCGTCACGCTCGGAGAAGGCGTTCGGCCGGAACGAGTACAGGTTCAGGGCGCCCAGCGTGTGGTGGCGGGTGAACAGCCGGAATCCCATGGCACTGCGGATGCCCAGCTCCGCGGCCTGCGGCGCGTAGCGGGGCCAGCGGTCCCCGGCGGTGCGCAGGTCGGGGATGCGCTGAACGGGTTCCTCGTCGGTGACGGCGTTGAAACACGGGCCCTCGCCCAGCTCGCCCTGGATCGCGTCGGACCTGCGTACGACGTCGTCGGTGGCGGTGAGTGTCTGCACGTTCTTGCGGCTCAGGGTGAGAATGCCGGAGACGTCGCATCCCTCGATCAGACCGACCGCGTGGAAGGCGATGCGGTCGACGGTGGCCTGGAGGGACTCCTGCGCGAGCAGATCCCGCGCCATGACGGCCAGCCGGTCGGCGAGCTCCGGCCAGGCTTCGTCGGACGTGCCGTCCGCTGAGGACGGGCCGGAAGGCGGTGGACCACTCATGGGGATGACCTTCCCACTGCCGTACAGGCTTTCGGATGCGGGCCGCACCGCCACATTACATCGCACGGACGCGGTTTCAGGGGCACCGCCCGGCTGGGCCCCCCGGCCCCGCGCGGGCTCGCGGTCCGGGGCGGTTCCTGCCCGCAAAGACTCAGGGCGCCTCGACCGAGGGGGGCTGCCCCCAGGGCTCGCTCAGGGCCCGCCGCAGGGCGGTGGCCGCGTCGGCGCCGATCCGGTCGGCCAGGACCTGCTCGATGAGCGCGAGCGCGGTCTGGGCGCGCTGGTGGACTCGGGTCCCTTCCGCGGTGGTGCGGACCAGGCTGCTGCGGGCGGAGGCGGGATCCGACACCTGTTCCAGCAGCCCCATGCCGATCAGCCCGTGCACGGCCTGGTGGGCGGTCTGGCGGGTGATGCCGATCCGGCGGGCGAGCTCGGAGATGGAGGTCCCCTCGTCGTCCAGTACGGCGAAGACGGCGCCCTGGGCGATGCTGACCGGCTGCTCGCCCGCCGCCCGCATGCTGGCCAGCAGCGCGTCGTCGAACCAGCGTTTCGCCTCGAGGAACAGCTGAGGCAGGTTCTTGGCGGGTCCGGTCATGGCTCCTCCGACGACGGGCGGACTTCGACCGGGTACGGGCGGGACGGGGACACCACGGGCCGTTGACGCCCCGCCGGAGGCGACGACGCCTCAGCGCATGCGCCGGGACCGCCCCAGCACATGCGCTGAGGCAGAGCGTCAGCCCCGGTCAGCCGAGCGGCTCCGCTACTCCGCGGACACCTTCACGTCCTCGGAGACGACGTCGCTCGCGTAGGCGATGGAGAGGCCGGGAATCTCCTGGGCCACACGCGCGACCACCGCGCGGTGCCAGGCGGCCGGATAACCGGATTCCGGGTGGGCGGCATGGTATTCGGCGTCGTCCCGGTAGGTGACGATCCCGGGCTCGGGGAGGTCCACCAGGCTGTTCACCACCTCGGCGACGAACTCCCCGGTGAGTCGCCCGAGGTCTCCGAGGGCCCCTCGGACGGCCGCGGGAATCCGCTCCTCGCCCTGCTCCCACCGCTCCACGGTGTTCGGTGAAACCCCCACGTGCTCGGCCAGCCAGCCGCCGGTCAGGCCCAGGAACTCCCGCACGACCCGGAACTCTGCGGGTGTCATGCCCCGACCCTCGGGCACACCGTCAACGTTGCGGTTCTGGGTCATGGCGTCCTTTCGGAGGGGAAGGGCACCGGCGTACGGCCGTACGGCACGGGCCCCCTGCGGTCACGAGCGGGAACGCCCGCGGTCGGACCGTTCACCGTACCCGGCGCCGGGCGGGCCATGCCGGGCCGGCGCCTGCGGTCAAGATCCCAGGCCGAACCCCTTCGTCGTGTAGGCGCACTCCGTGTAGAGGTAACCGGACCGAAGCTTGGCCGTGTCGGACGCGGGAGTCGCGCTGGAGTCGCCCATCGGCTTGTGCAGGAAGTACGTGGTGCCGACCGGCAGAGTGATCGTCCGCTGCGGGTAGTGCTTGCCGCTGTCGTTGCAGGGGTTGAAGCCCAGCAGGAGGGTGCTGGCGGTCGAGTACGCCGTGCAGCCGCCGCAGCCCTTGAGGGTGAAGCTTCCGGTCACGGGGCCCGTGTACAGGACCGTGATGTCGTCGGGACTGTCGTTCTTGACGGTCACCGAGATGCTTCCGCCGGACGCCGTCGTGGGCAGGCGCTTGCCCGCTGCGGGCACCTTGAGCGCGACCTCCGCGGCGATGGCGATCTTTCGGGCACGTGCCCGGTTCTTGTCGTGTTTATTGCTGTCGGCGAACTCGCTCAGCGTCGTGCGCGCCGCGTCGAATTCCCCGTCCTTGTACTGGTCCACACCGCAGGCGTACGCCCCCGCGTCCGCGCTCTTGCCGGCCCGGCCGGCGTCCCGCGCGAGGGCATCGGCCACGCCGGCCTTGTCCCCCGGCAGGCGGGCCACCTGGGAGCTGAGACCCTGCAGCCGCTCGACGGCCGCGCACGGCTCGCTGCCGCGCAGGTTCCCGGCCTCCTTGTCGACGGCCGCGCGGACCTCCGGCTCGATCTTCTTGGCCTGCGGCGAGTCGGGGAAGGTGGTCAGGAGAGTGCTGAAGTGCCCTTCCCAGGTCACGTCGGCCCCGGCGAGGCCGTCCGTCCCGCACTCGTAGAGGGAGGCGGCCAGACGGTCGTCGGGCCAGGCCGCCAAGGAGCCGAGATCCTTCTTGTCCAGGGTCCGCGGAACCGTGCGCAGATACGTGAGCGGCGCTATCGCGGCGCAGTAGTCCTTCCGCGCATAGGCGGCACCGACCGTCTCGTAGAACGACGTGAGCCGGCCCGGCACCTTGCGGGCCGCGCGGGAGTCCGGGTGGTCGGCTCTGAGCCCGCCGTAGACGCGCAGCGCTTCGCGGTAGTCGGACTGGGCGGTGCCGAACGACTTCTGTCCACCGCTCCGGACGAGGCCGTCGGCGCGCTCGAGCCGGTCGAGGAGCATCTGCTGGGTGGCCTCCTCCCGCGCCGACCGATAGAGGACGGAGCCGCCGACCGGTACGGCGAGGAGGGCCAGGCCGAGAAGGACGGCAACAGGAGACCGCGGGGGCCAGACCAACCGGGTACGCAGGCCGACGAACGCGCCGTGCACCGCGGCCAGCAGGAGAACGACGACGTACACGGTGAGCAGGCCGCCTCCGACACCGTCCGGGTCGGCAGGCAGCGCCAGCAACAGCAGGACCCCGGTCGCGATCCAGCACGCGGCCATCGGGACCCAGCGGCGGATGAGCGCGTAACCGATGCCGAGGCCACTGAGGTTGAGCAGCGCCACGGCGGCGGCACGCGGGCGGTCCGGCGGGGCGGGCGGCGGGGCGGACGGCATGGGTGGTGCGACGAAACCGTTCGTGGCGGCATGCTGGTCTCCGGACATGGCGGCTCCCCCCGGTCAACAACGCGCTCATGTCTGCAAGTTGTAAGTGTACGGCCAAGCGTTCGACTCAGATAGCGGGCGGACGCCCCGGACCGGGCAGAGGGCCCCGGAATATGCGAATCCACTCCTCCAGGGCCTATGGCGCCAGCGCGGCACAGCCGTCGAAAGCGCGCGATTCCTCGCGAGGCCGTGGATCACCGCACCGTTGAAGTTGACGATCTTGGGCAGATGGCAGCAGTGATCATCGTGCCGATTCCATGAGGGGGGATCACCACCCATGGCCACACCTGTGCGCCGAATGCCACCGATGCGCCGCAGGCGCGCCTTCGACCTCCGGTCGACGGCCCTGTTCTTCGGCCTGCTCGCCGTTGTCCTGAGCGTCGCGGGTTTCGCCGTCCGAGCCGCGGCCCGTGTGGTCGAACAGCGCCCGGGACTGGTCATGATCCTGTGCCTCATCGGGGTACCGGCAGCGGTCGTCTGCCGACAAGGCCGCCGGCGGTTCTCCGCGGCCAGGGCGGCACGCCGGGTCGCCGCCGCACTCGACGACGCAACGCATACGGCGCTGGACGCGCTGGAAACGGCACAGCCCGTCGCTCCCGCTCCCGCTCCGGTCCCGGACCGACTCGCGACGCCCGTGCCCACCTCGCGGGACACCACCGTGGTCATTCTGCCCGGCGAGGCCGAAGGGACCGTCGAGCTCGAAACGATCGACCACGAAGCGATCGACCACGAAGAGTTCGATGACGACGCGTTCGATTACGACGCCCTGGACGCCGACGAGTTCGAGCAGGCCGTAGCGGCGCTGTGTGAGCGGGACGGCTGCTCCGACGTCGAAGTCGTCGGCGGGGCCGGAGACCTCGGCGCCGACGTGGTGGCCACGGCCCCGGACGGGCGACGCGTCGTCATCCAGTGCAAGCGCTACTGCGACACCAACAAGGTCGGCTCTCAGGACCTTCAGCGATTCGGCGGCACCTGCTTCACCGTGCACCAGGCCCAGGTGGCCGTCGTGATCACCACCAGCGACTTCACCACTCCGGCCACCGAGTACGCCGACCAGTGCGGGATCCTCTGCTTCGACCGGCAGGCCCTGCTGGCATGGAGCGACGGCACGGGCCCGCAGCCGTGGGGAGAGGAGGTCGCCGTCGGCGACCCCTGGGCCGGCGACGGGCCCCTGGAGGGCCCTTGCGCGCGGCAGGGCTGAATCCGGCACGGGCGGAAAGAAGGTAGGGCGGGGTTCGTATCCGGCATACGGGGACTGTTCCTCGTGGGCGACCGCGAGCTGCTGTCACCCGCACGCCCCGCTGTTGCACGCACGGCCTGCGGTTGCAGGCATGACCTTGAGGAGGCACCGGCGCCATGGGAACCGCCGTGCACGTCCCGCAGACCCGGGACATGATCGGGGAGGAGCTCTCCGGCGACGAGGCGCTGACCGCGTTGCGTCGCTACGGCGGCCTGCGACTGCTCGTCGACTCGTTCGCCCGGTTCCGTTACGCCGACGGCTTCTCCCATGCGCGCGCCCTCGGGTTCCAAGTGGTGCTGGGCATGGTGCCGTTCACGATCGCGCTGGTCGGCGTCGCCACCACGGTGCACACGGAGAGCGTCGGGCAGATCGTCGAACTCACTCTCGCCCGGATCGTGCCGGGTGCCAGCGCCGACGTGGTCAAGGACGCCCTGGCCGGGACGCGTCGCACCGCCCACGCCAGCCTCTGGAGCACCGTCGCACTGTGGGTCGGCCTGGCTTTCGCCGTGCTGAATCTGGCCTCGGCGATGGGCCAGGTCGAGCGAGGTGCCAACCGCATCTACGGCGTCGAGCAAGACCGGCCCGCCCTCCACAAGTACGGCCGCTCGGTGCTGCTCGCCCTCGCCGCGGGCGTGCCCATGGTCCTCGGATTCCTGGTCCTCGTCGCCGGCCGGGCCGTCGGTGAATCGGTCGTGGAGGCGTTCGGCTGGTCCCACGGCCGGCTCGACTGGTGGGGACCGCTCGAAGTCCCGCTCGGAGCGGCGCTCGCCTGGATCGCTTCCGCCGTGATCCTGCGGTGGTCGCCGCGCCGGGTGCAGCCGGGCTACACCTGGCTTGCCTTCGGCTCAGCGGTTCATCTGGTGCTGTGGGTCGGCGCCACCTGGCTGCTGGCGCTCTACGTCGCCAAGAGCGGTTCCTTCGGCGCCCTCTACGGGCCGCTCACCGCGTTCGTCGCGCTGCTGCTGTGGGCCAATCTGACCGGTGTCGCGCTGTTCCTCGGCATCGCGTTCGCCGCCCAGCTGGAGGCCGCCCGCGCCGGTATCACCTCGGCCGTGAAACCGGATCCCGGGCCATGAGCGGCCGCGCGGTGACGACCGTCGTACGGGCCTTCCAGCGCCCTCTGTCCGGTTCCCCCGCGTCGAGGAGTTGCCGGATGACGCTGGTGCTCGCGAGGCCGACGATGTCACCACCGTCCCACTGACGCAGTTCCTTGACGGTGTCGGCGGGGTCGGCGGTGGCGAGGCGCGCGTTGTCCCGACAGGCCGATGTTCGCGACGACGGTACGGTGCCGAGGGGTTCCGGCGGCGGTGGTCATGGCTGACTCCTTCTTGCCGGTGGCCGGGCGAGGGGTCCGGACGCCCGGGATGACCTGATCAGGGCGTGAGGGGCGGTGCCTGCACCGCCCCTCACCGCTTCACGAGGCCAGGAACGCGGTGAGCCCCTCCAGGAGCCGCTCCGCGTCACTCGCGTCGTTGTAGGGCGACAGGCCCACCCGCAGACCGCCGCTGTCCCCGAGACCGAGATGCCGGGACGCCTCCAGGGCGTAGAAGGATCCGGCGGGCGCATGGACGCCCAGCCGTGCCAGGAAGTGGTAGGCCCGCGTCGCGCTGCGGTCGGCGAACGTGAGCAGCAGCGTGGGGGTGCGCTCGGCTGCCCGGGAGTGGATCGTCACACCGTCCAGCAGGGACAGTTCCTTCTCGATGCGCTCCCGCAACGCGGTCTCGTGCCGTTCCACGGCGGCGTACGCGGACCGCAGGCGATCACGTCTGTCTCCGGTGACGGCGGCGCCGGTGGCAAGGCCGGCCAGGAAGTCGACCGCGGCCCGGGTGCCGGCGAGGAACTCGTAGGGCAGGGTGCCGAGTTCGAAGCGCTCCGGGACGGCGTCGGTGGAGGGGAGCAGTTTGTCGGGGCGGAGCGTCTCCAGCAGTTCGGGAGAGGCCGCGAGGACCCCGTGATGGGGTCCGAAGAACTTGTACGGCGAGCACACGAAGAAGTCCGCCCCCAGCTGCGTGACATCGACGAAGTTGTGCGCGGCGTAGTGCACTCCGTCGACGTAGAGCAGGGCACCGGACCGGTGGACCAGGTCGGCGATCTCCGCGACGGCGGGGCACGTACCGATCAGGTTGGAGGCGGCGGTCACCGCGACCAGCCGGGTGCGGTCCGACAGCACCTCGCCCACGGCCGCGGCGGGCAGCTCGCCCGTGGCCGGGTCGAAGTCGGCCCACCGGACATGGACACCGGCCTGTTCGGCCGCCTGGAGCCATGGGCGGATGTTGGCGTCGTGGTCCAGCCGGCTGACCACGATCTCGTCACCGGGTGCCCAGGTCCTGGCGAGTACGCGGGAGAAGTCGTACGTCAACTGCGTGGCGCTGCGGCCGAGGACGATGCCCGGGGCGGCCGCGCCCAGCAGGTCGGCCATCGCCTGCCGGAACTCCTGGACGATCGTCTCCGCATTGGTCTCGCCGAGCACCTCCGCGCCCCGGATCGACAACGGGTTGCTCATGGCATCCGCGATGGCCGCGATGACCGGCTCGGGTATCTGGGTGCCGCCCGGGCCGTCGAAGTGCGCGGTACCGGCCCGCAGCGCGGGGAATTGCGCGCGAAGCGCGCCGACGTCGTAAGTCACCGGCCCAGCCTGCCAGGACCGCCCCGGAAAGGGCCACGGCACGAAACGAACTGGCCATCCGCCGCGGCGCGTGGGAGAGGCCGGCTCTCAGGTCGGCCTGGGCGCGGAGGGTGCGGTCATCACCCACCGGATGGTCCTCGTCAGTGCGTGGCCGGCCAGTCGGACAGCGGTGGGCTCGAGTACCGGGACCCGCGGAAGGCCGAGCGGGCCGCGCGCCCATGGCGGCAGATCGGCGACCGCGTTCGCCGCCAGGACGGCGTACGGCGGCCGGACGGCCAGGGGCAGTGGCGGATGGAGGAGGAGGAAACGGGCCGCCGCTGCGGCCTCCGCCGTGGCCCGCAGCTCGGGACGGTACGCGTGCAGCCGCTCGACCAGTTCCGCACGGTTCCTCGGTGGATTCAGCACACCGAGGGCGGCTGCGATGTGCGCGGTGTCGTCGACGTACCCGTCGCAGCCGGCGTCGTCCAGCGGTTGCTCCCCGTATCGCTGGTGGGCGCGGAGAAAGCTGTCGACCTCGGCGACGTGCACCCAGCCGAGCAGATGCGGATCGGCCGCGTGGTACGGCTCGCCCCTGTCCGTGGTGCCGCGTACCGCCTCGTGAACGGCACGGACGCGGTCGACGGCCGCCTGGGCGTCGTCGGCGGTTCCGAAGGTGGTGACGGCGAGGAACGTGCTGGTGCGCTGGAGTCTGCCCCAGGGATCGCCCTGGTATCCGGAGTGGGCGGCCACCGCGGCCATCGCCAAGGGATGCAGAGACTGCAGCAGGAGGGCGCGCAGTCCTCCGATGTACATCGAGGCGTCGCCGTGGACGGTCCGGATGGGCCGGTCCGGCCCGAACCAGCGAGGCCCGGGAGCGTGATGGATGCGGTCGCGGTTCGCGGGCCCCTCGGGGCCGGCGACACGGCTGAAAAGCATCGCGCCCAGCCGTTCGCGCACCCCGGAGACCGCGGATGCGTACCTTTCCATTGCTCCATTGTCCGACATGAGAAACGCGGAGGTCGACCGACAAGCAGCGATGGGGCAATGGTGCAACGGAGCAATGGGGCAATTTATGAGGGGGCGGAAGAGATCGCTTGCCGAATCACACGGAAATGGTGCGCACCGGATTCCTCCGGTGCGCACCACGGCGCAGCACGAAACGCCGGGCGATCAGCCTCCGACGTACCAGGCGAAACCACCGTTGGACGCGGCCACGGCCATGAAAACCGCGAACAGGATCAGGTCCACGATGCCCAGCACGACTCCGGCCTTCGCCATGCCGCCACCGCCCTTGCCCCCCGCCTGCCGCAGGGCGACCACGCCCAGCACGATGGCTATCGGGCCGAGGATCACGCTGAGGAAGAAAACCCCGACGATCCCGCAGATGAGACTCGCGATCGCAAGACCGTTGGTGCGCGATCCGGAGGAGGCCGTGGAGGGACTGCCGTAACTCGTCATCACATTCTCCCGCTCTTCGGTGTGGTGCACGTTGCGACGCCTTCTTTCCGGACCGTCCGAATGCCCGGGAAATGCCGACGTATTCCCACGGTGCGTCAGACACAGCGGGCCGGGAGCCAGGTTTGCGCTCGCGCGGTTCGTCGGAGTGCTCCGCCGGATCCGGGGCATGAGACGGGGTGCCGCCGACGCTTCCGCCCCCCGATGGGTCGGCGGCACCGATCACATGTGGGACGAAGGAGAGGGGCCGCCCCTCCACCACCGGTCGGCGGCGCCTGCCGCACGGAAACAGGAGAAAACGCATGCTCGAGTCGGTTGCAGCTGAACCCCGGCGCGCCGCGGCGACGGACCAGGCGGGCACCGAGGCACGCAAGCAGCGTCTGCGAAGACGTCTGGAGAGACTCATCGGTATCGCCGCGACCGAGGGCAACGAGCTCGTACCCCTGCGCAACGGTGACGAGATCTTCCCCGCCATGCTCCGAGCCATCCGTACGGCCGAGCACACCGTCGACATGATGACGTTCGTGTACTGGCGCGGGCAGATAGCGCGGGACTTCGCGGCCGCACTGGCGGAGCGTGCCCGCGCGGGAGTTCGCGTGCGGCTGCTCCTGGACGGCTTCGGTGCCAAGCAGATCGAGGAGGGCCTCCTCGAGTCCATGAACTCCGCCGGCGTAGAGGTCGCCTGGTTCCGCAAACCGCTGTGGCTGTCCCCCCTCAAGCAGAACCACCGCTGCCATCGCAAGGTGCTCGTCGTGGACGAGCACACCGCTTTCACCGGCGGCGTCGGCATCGCCGAGGAGTGGGGCGGCGACGCCCGCAATCCCTCCGAATGGCGCGACACCCATGTGCAGGTCCGCGGTCCGGCCGTCGACGGCATCGCCGCCGCCTTCGCCCAGAACTGGGCGGAGTGCCACGACGAGCTGTTCGACGAGCGGGACCGCTTCACCGAGCACGAGCAGTCCGGTCGGGCAACCGTCCAGGTGGTCCGGGGCTCGGCCAGCTTCGGCTGGCAGGACATGCAGACCCTCGTCCGGGTCATGCTCGCCTCGGCCGAGGAGCGCTTCCGCCTGTCCACCGCCTATTTCGCGCCGGACAGCTACTTCGTCGACCTGCTGTGCGCGACCGCCCGCCGTGGCGTACAGGTGCAGATCCTGCTGCCCGGCCCGTATACGGACCAGCGGGCGTGCCGGCTCGCCGGTCAGCACTACTACGGCACGCTTCTGGATGCCGGGGTGGAGATCCGCCAGTACCAGCCGACGATGCTCCACACCAAGATCATGACCGTGGACGGGGTCGCCGCCCTGATCGGCTCCAGCAACTTCAACCGCCGCTCGATGGAGCACGACGAGGAGATCATGCTCGCCGTGCTGGACGAGACCTTCACGGCGGCCCTGGACCGGGACTTCGAGGAGGACCGGGAGCGGGCCGAGGCCATCGTCGCGGCACGCTGGAAGCACCGCTCCCCTGTGCAGCGCCTCAAAGAGGCGATCGTCGCTCCCGTACGCCGTTTCCTCTAGCGGACGGGCCTTTGCACACGCCCCGGTGTCGGTCCGGTGAGGGCGCCTCACGGCCCCTCACCGGAGGGCTCGAACTCCGGCCGCGTCACCGGCTCCGGCGAGGGCATCGACTACGACCCTGCCGACTGGGCGGAGCCGCAGCCGACCCGCGCGCGCGGCGAGAGCCGGCGCCCGCTGCGCTCACCCCTGCCGCGAGGCGGTCCTGTCCGGCGCGTGTGCGGCCCACTCCACGATCTGTACCGCGGCGCCCGCGGCCTCCAGCCCACGGCAATGTGCGTGATGCCGGCGGGCGATGCCGTCGAGATCGAGGTGGGCTCCGAAGGCGGGGTCGCCGGCCAGCCGCCGCGCGTAGGCCCAGAGCGCCGGGTGATCGGCGACGCGGTGCACAGCGGAGGCGTCCAGGTGCCAGCGGTGCACGGTGTCGAGCTGCACCAGGCTCACCCACAACTCGATGTCGGCCGCGGTCAACCGGTCGCCCAGGAGGTAGTCCTGGCGGGCCAGCCGCCCTTCCAGCGAACGCAGCGTGCGCAGCAGGGAGCCCAGCGCGCTGTCCCGCTCCGCGTCGTCGGCATCCGCGCGTCCGGCCCGCTGGGCCGTCGCGTTGATGCCCTGCTCACACAGATGTCCGACGGCCTCGATCTCCGCCTCCATGCCCTTCGGGTACAGCGGAGGCCGCTCCCCGCCGAAACGCCGGGCCAGGTCGCGCATGATGTCCGGCGCGTGCGTGCTCACGATCCGGCCCGACCAGTCGTCGCTGAGCACCGGCGCCACGGCGGCTCCGGCATACCGGTGCGCACTCGCCTCGTACAGCGGGCGTAGCGCGGAGTGCTCTCCGCCGGGTCCGTCGGGCACCGCGGGCAGCAGCGTCACCGGGCAGGCGTCCTCGAGTCCGAGCAGGCTGTGGGCGACGGCGATCTTCAGACAGTGCGGACACGACGGCGACAGGTGGAGGCGATACCGGCCCGGCACGGGATAGTGGCCGCTGCGCGCGTCGCAGCCGATCCTCCCCCGAAAGGCCGACGTGGCCGGTATGGATCGTGCGGACGGAACTGCGGTCAAGGCGTTGACGGACATGTCTCTCCCCGGGGTCTGGCACGCACAGGTGCGGAGGGCGAAGGGCGGGAGCGGAGTCGTCGGCTCGGCGCGAACGGCGGTGCCCGGTGCGGAACTGAGGTCCCGGTACGGACGGCCGGGACACGGGCGCCGGACCGGCACCGCCGGTTCAGCGCAGTCGGCCGGTCGCGCTGCAGACACGCAGCAGATCGATGTGACGGCGGGAGGTCAGGTGGAGCGTCGGCCGACGTGTGCGGTTCACACTGTCGATGACCGGCTCCAGGCGCCTCATGCTTCCCTACCTATTCACTAGGAAATCCCCTCTGGAGTGTCGGTCCGCCTTCCGCCGCAGTCAAGAGGTGTCTCACGGACGGCGGTCCGACCCCGCAGCCCTCCCCCGCCGGGACGGCCACGACCGAGGACGGCGGAGGCGAGTCGGACACCCGGGCGGCCCGGGCGGAAGGGACTGAGCTGTGGGGGATCCGCCGGCGCGGCGGTCCGGTGACGGGCCGACGGTCGACCGGCGGGCGCGGGCGCGGACCGGCCGCCCGGCAGGGGTGGTTGTCGCCGCTGTCGCCCGGCGGCCTCGCCGAGCCCGAGCGGACCTCCGGCCGGCTGGAGGGCGTCGGCTCGGGGTGGTACGGACGAGGGGCTCTCTACACTGCTCTGGACCTGATCGACCAACCGGGGGACGGACATGCGGGTACGCGGTCACCAAGTGCTGATCCTGACGTGCGCAGCGGCGCTGCTGGGGGCAACGGCGGCCTGCGGCGGGGCAGGGACCGCCACGAAGCGGCCCGGCACCGCCCGCACCGCACCTTCACATGCCCGCTTCGACGCGGAGATCTCGCTGCCCGACGGCCGCCGCGTAGGCATGTACTACGCCACCGGACGCGGCCTCGTGGAGCAGCACCGGGGCACCGGCAGCGCGGCCTGGAGCACACCGCATCTGCTGCACCGGACCACGTCCGATCCCTGCCAGAGCCTGCGGCTCAAGGCGTTCGGGACCACGGTCGCGGCCATCGCGAACTGGGGGGTGTACTGCGCCGACGGTGAACCACCGACGGAGTCCCTCGCCGCGGTCGGTACCGGAAACCTCTCGGAGTGGGACACCGATGTCACCCCCGACTTCGACGGTTGGGATGCCGTGAAGGCCTCGGAAGAGACGGGCGAGCTGAGTTTCACCAATGGCTCCGTCGAGTCGGTCACGAGGCTGCGCTGGCGCCGGACGGAGGGGTTCTCCGACGTGGAGGAGATCCCCCGGTGAGCCGTCCCACGCATGACGACCCACTCCGCGCCTTCGCGGACGAGGACACGTCTGCGCGAAGAGCCGCCGGTCCGGGAGATCCGGTTGCTCCGCGTGGATGCCTCGGACCGGTTGTCGACCAGGCCGGCCCGCTCCGTGCACGACGGAACCGGGCTTGCCCACCACGTGTCCGGAGACGGCCCTCCCCTGGTCTGCCTGCCCGGAGACCGGTTCGTGGCCGCCACCGCGCCGTTCCTCAGCCGAGCCAGGGCCTCACGGTCAGCCGGCCACCGCGCTCAGCTGCTGCTTGACCTGACGCGACAGATCGTCGGCCAGGATTTCCGGCAGGCCCTTCTCGATCCCCTCCAGAGCCTGGGCGGCGACGAGCGCGGGGGCCGTCTTCTGCTCCGGGGCCACGTACTCGGCCATGTCGGTGTCCATGTACCCGACGTGCAGAGCGCTGACGGTGATGCCGCGCGGCGCCAGTTCCTCGCGTACCGAGTCGGTCAGCGACCAGGCCGCCGCCTTGCCCGCGCTGTAGGCGCCGTAGCCCGCCGGGTGCACCCACGACAGGACCGAGAGCACATTGAGGATCGCCCCGCCGCCGTTGGCCTCGATGACCGGGGCGAAGGCCCGGGTCGTCTGAAGGGTTCCGAAGAAGTGCGTCTCCAGTTCCAGGCGCACGGACTCCAGATCGCCGGAAACCAGCTGCGTGTGCGTCGAGATACCGGCGTTGTTCACCAGGAGCGTCGCATCGGATGCCGTACGGGCCGCCTCCCGGACCGACTCCGGGTCGGTGATGTCCAGACGCAGCGGGATCGCGCCGGGCAGGTCGACCGTCTCCGGTCGGCGGGCCGCCGCGTACACCGTGGCGCCGCGCTCGAGGAGCTGCTCCGCGATATGGCGTCCCAGCCCCCGGTTGGCTCCGGTGACCACTGCGACGGCGTGCTTGAGATCCATGATTCTTTCCCCTTCGCGGGAGGTGCGGGGCCGAGGGGACGACCCTTCGGGTGGCCCCGGAGGCCCCTCGTTGACCTTCAACGGTTATAGATTACGCCCATAATCTAAAAAGGGAAGAGGGAGCCGTACGATAGATGTCAGCGAACATCCAATCGTGGGGAGGTGGCCCATGGGCCGCGTATCGAAGGAACAGGCACGCGAGAACCGGCAGCGTGTCGTTGCCACCGCCTCTCGCCTGATGCGTCAACAGGGCACCGACGGTGTCAGTGTCGCCGACCTGATGAAGGCCGCCGGGCTGACCCACGGCGGCTTCTACAAGCAGTTCGCCTCCAAGGAGGCCCTGATCGACGAGGCCACCGCGCATGCCTTCGGCACCGTGGAAGAACAGCTCGGCGACGGGCTCCAGGCCCATGAGGGCGACTCCGCCGCAGCTCGCACAGCCTTCATCGACCACTACCTCTCCCCCGAGCACCGCGACGACATGGCCGACGGCTGCCCCACGGCCGCCCTCGCCGCCGACATGGCCCGCGGCCCGGAGGAAAGCGCCGCGCACGAGACCTATGTCGAGGGAGTGCGCCGTTTCGCCGCTCGGCTCGCCGGCGCCGACGACGACGGCCTCGCCCGTCTGAGCACCCTGGTCGGCGCCCTCGTCCTCGCCCGGGCCGTCAAGGACGACCCGCTCTCCGACGACCTCCTCGAGGCCGCCCGCCGACAGCTGCTCCCCTGACGCAGGGCGGTGGCCCGGGGCGGCGCCACCCCACCGGCCGGCGCCGCCCCGGCCGGTCACCCGTCGACCGCCCCGCCGAAACGGGCCGCGCTCCCCGCAGTGCCCGGCGCGCCGGTCCCGTACGGGCACGAGACGACGGCAAGGAGCCCCTTCGGCCCCGCGGGCCGCATCCACACGCCCCGTCGAGCCCTTCGTTCGAACCGCCCGGTGACGAAGGTGCCGGGCGGCGCCGACCCGTCACAGCTCGAAGCTCACGAACCCGTCCTCAGCGTCCGGTGCCGGTGCCGTCACCGTGTAGCCGAAGCGGTCCTTGAGGCTGTCGACGTCCCATATCGCCGCGCGATCACGGTAGTTGAACACGATCTCCTTCTTCGCGCCGCCGTGCTTGAGGATCCGTGCGACGGCGATGGCGTTGGGGTGGTCGTGCCGGGCGCCGCTGGTCGATATCAGGTAGCGGTCGCAGTCGATCAGATCAAGCAGGTCCTTCGAGAGGTTGTGATCGCTGCCGTGGTGGGCCACCTTGAGGACGTCGACGTGCAGGCGTCCGCCCTCCGCCTCGGCCCTGGGCCGTATCGACCGCACCAGCCGCCGGTCGTCGGCGTCACCGGTCAGGATGATGCGCTTGCCCTCGAACTCGAAGAGCAGGCCGATGCTCGTGAGGTTGGTCTTCGACGTGTCCGGCCGGAACGGGCGTGCGGCCAGCTCCTCCACGTTCACTCCCCCGAAGTGCTCGAAGCCGGGCACCAGGGGGATCTCGTCGGGATCGCGGCCCGGGATCAGGCCGTGCTTCGCGCATTCCTTGACCCAGTCCGGCGCCAGGCTCTCCAGTTGACCGCGGTCGGGCGAGAGCACGTCCACCGTGGATCCGTCGTCGAACCACACGAGCTCCCGCCCGACTTCGACACTCAGCCCGCCGAACGCGTCGTTCCACGGCAGCTTCTGCTCCACAAGGGCGCTGGTGAGCTTCTCGCCGTCCTGAGCACCGAACCCCTCGAACTCGAGGAGGTGATCGAACCCGTTGAACCACACGTCCCCGAACTCCACCGATCTGTCGGGGTCGTTCAGCAGGGCGAGCACGCCCAGAAGGTGGTCCTGGTCGACATGGGTGACGACGAGGACGTCGACCAGACCGTCGAGGCCCGCGAGTGTGGGCCGGATGCGCGGATACGTGCCGCTGCGGCCGCCGTCGAGGAGGATCCGGCGCAGGAAGGTGCCGTCGCCGTACTCCAGCAGCAGGCAGTCGCCGTCCTCGCCGGGCATCATCGTGAACCGGATCATTGCGGTCTCCCTCGGAGGGCGACGATCACGAAGGGCTCGCGCAGGTCGACACGCCACGACAGGCGGCGAGCCTGGTCGAGCCGCCGAGCGCACTCGGGGTCGTCGGGGAATTCGGAGAGTCCGTGGATGAGCCGGCTCAGGCCCAGGGTGAAGACCGGCACACCGCGGTCGAAGGCCTCGACGAGCCCGTCGCGGGCCGCCCGCAACTGCGTCTCGGTGTGCGCCCGGCGCAGCTGGCGCATGGCCCACAGCAGGGATCCGTCGCCCATCCAGTCGAACTCGTGCCGCAGATGGTCGAGCCACGGGTCCCAGCGCTGTGGACGTTCCGTCAGCTCGCTGCCGACCAGCACGTACGCGCCCGCCACCGCCGCGAGCGGGTTCTCCATCTTGGCGTAGAGCAATGCCTCCGCGTCCCTGACCAGGGTCGCCGCCGCGTCGAAGGCGCCTCGGGACATGTATCCCAGGGCGGGCCCCACCCGGCGGTCCCGCACGGCCACCGAGACCGCGCTGCCGGTGGGACTCTGACGCTCGTTGACCAGCACCTCGATCTGCGCGGAGCCCCATGGCGCCGGCAGGGTGACGACGTACTCCTTGCCGGCCAGTGAGACGACCAGGAACTGCCGAGGGCCCGTGGGCCCGCCCCACCGTGTGGGCGTGCCGTGCTCGTCGACCGGTCCGTGCGCGCCGAACCGGTACAGGCGTGCGGCCGCGTCACCCAGCGCGAGACTGGGAACGGACCGGGGCGCGGACTGGGCGATCTCGAAGACGGTCGGCCGTTCGGCCGGCCCGTCGGCCAGCTTGAGCATCGAGTCGAAGTGGTAACTCGTGGGCTTCGGGTCGCCGACGAACACCGCGTGCCCCGGTTGGACGAGCCCTTCCCACACCCCGGAGCGCGACCCCCGGGACCGGGGCACAGGAATCGTCGCACTGTCGTGATAGGTCTCGTAGGCCTCGATGTTGCCCATGAGGTACTGCCAGGAATGTGACGCGTAGGGCGAAGGCGCCGTGCGCAGCGTCACCGGGGTGTCCTCGCCCTCCCTGGCCTCGGCATCCCTGGAAAGCACCGTGCCTGACGGCAGCGTGGCCGACACGATGTACCGGCCGGGATCGACCTCGTACCGCGCCGGCACGGCCGACATCCCGCAGGGGAACACGACGTTGCGATGGGTGACACCGTTGCCGTCGGTCGAGTAGATGTTGCCGACGACCTTGGCGCCGGCGGAGAGGTCGGATTCGTCGAGGGCCAGCGCGACGGTCACGCTCAGGCAGCCACTCATGACTTCACCAGGTGCACCCGGCGGAACACCGGGCGGACGGTGATGGTCTTCGTCCGTACGTCCCGCTCGCCGAGCCTCGCCTCGAAGTCGTAGTCGCCGAAGCTCAGTTCAATGGCCCATTCGCTCTCCGGATCGGTGTCGTCGACGTCGTTCAGTGTCCGGCGCAGCCGCTCGCGTCCGCCTTCGAGGCACACGAACTCGGCCTCCGCGTTGTCCTGTGCGGGGTCGCAGCCCACGTAGACCGGGACGACCGGCGGACCGGCCAGCTGGTGGAGGACGAACACCGGCAGTTCACCCACCGCGGGGACCTGGACGCCCGCGACCATGCCGGCGAAGCAGGGCTGGTGCATGAAGTGGTCGATCGCCTCCAGCAGATGGGCGGTGTTGACCCGCCAGTCGCCTTCGGGGTCGTCGCTCGCCGCACCGGCGAGGCTCTTGAGCAGCGCCTCCGTGAACAGGCTCACCTGCCCGGGCCGGGCGTGCGACTGGTCGCCGGACAGGGTGGCGTAGTAAGGGATGTGGAACCGTCGGGGAAGGTCCAGCGGTCGGGCCCCCGCCCCGAGCGGCGTCCGTCCGGCGAAGCGCGTGCCCGAAGCCTCGATGAGCACGTCGGAGTTGGAGCGGCAGGCGTCGAGGAAGAAGACCTGCTGGGAGGCCTTGCAGCGCTTGAGTCCGTTCATCAGGCCCGCGAAGTCCAGTGCGCCGTTGAGGGGGTTGTGCGGGTCGGCGAAGATGTCGGCGGCGAGGAGCGCCATGTCGTCGCCCTGCGAGATGCCGTGTCCGCAGAAGTAGAAGACGAGCCGGTTGTCGACGTGGCTGTCGCCCCGGTCGTACCACTGTGTGACCGCGGCGAGGATGTTGTCGATGGTGGCGACCTCGACCTCGTGGGCGGTCCCGGTACGGGGGTTCACGAACGGGGCCGGCTGTTCCTCGCTCAGCAGCAGCGAGACGCTGCCGAGCGGCCGCTGCGGGTCGTGGTACTCGGCGAGCAGCCACCTCGCGAAGGCACGGGCGGAGAGAGGCGGTGAGCTGAGCTGCCGCATGCCGTCCGAATCCGCTACCGGAGCCTCGCCGCCCTCGAGATGGGGGTATTTGCCGACACCGACGACCAGTCCGTGGGTGGCCGGAGGCCCGGCATTCTCATCGAGGTGGATCACAGAACCGGCCATGGATCCTCCGGAGACACTCCACTCTGCCGGAGCATGCCCGCAGGCAGAATTTCTCCTATTATATTCCGTGAAAACTGATGCGTCCTGGTTTGTTCCGTGGATGTCCTTCATCAGCGAACGTGAGGCCCGACATGGCCGAGAACCCCGGCGGCACCAATCTGGTCGTCTGCCTCGACGGCACGGGTAACCAATTGAAGGCGAAAGGAAATACCAACGTCATCCGGCTGTACGAGATGCTGGACCTCGCCGACCCCGAACGGCAGATCGCGTTCTACGACCCCGGTGTCGGCACCTTCTCCGCCGCGGGCGCGTGGACGCCCGTCAGCCGCCGTCTCTCGAGACTCTTCGGTCTCGCCTTCGGCTCCGGAATGAAGACCAACCTGGCCGAGGCCTACACGTACCTGATGAACCATTACGCGCCCGGCGACCGCATCTACATCTTCGGTTTCAGCCGCGGCGCCTATACGGCACGCGCCCTTGTGGGCATGCTCAAGACGATCGGTCTGATGCGGCCCGGCATGGAGAACCTCGTGCCGTACGCCGTGTCCGTCTACGCGAAGAACAAGGACTGGACCCAGAAGGACTGGGACCAACTCCACCACTTCGCGGGCGCCTTCAGCAACGCGGTCGACGGGCGGATCGGCATCCCCGTCCACTACCTCGGGATCTGGGACTCCGTGAAGGCCGCGGGTGTCCTGCGGTGGAACCTGCGGTGGCCGTACACCCGTCAACTCCCCAACGTCCGAAGGATCCGCCACGCCGTGTCGATCGACGAGAAGCGCCGGCCCTACCGCGAGTACCTCGTCACGGCGGGCACCAAGAAGCAGACGGCGCCGGCCTCGGTCGAGCAGGTGTGGTTCGCCGGTGTCCACTCCGATGTAGGCGGCACCTTCGACGACGACCCGCGGCTGCCCACCGTCTCCCTCAAGTGGGTCGTGGACGGCGCCCTCGCGGCAGGCCTCCTCGTGAAGACCGGGGCGTACGCGCGTGAGGTGACCCTCGGACCCGAGCACGCGCTGGGCGAGGTGCACCGGATGGGCCGGATCTGGGCCCTGCTCAGCTACCGGCACCGCAGGGTCCCGCCGGACGCGCATGTCCACGCGAGCGTGCGGGCACGGCTGGCAGGGGATCCGGGCTACGGGGACCGGATCCCGGCGACGGCGGTCTGGGCCGACAGCGACTGGCTCAGCCCCTCGCCGGAATCGGCGCCGCGGCGGGCGACGCCCGACGACGGAACCCGAGCCGCCTCCGGTCCCCTCGGCGGACGAACGGCGGCAAGGCGTCCGCCCCGCTGGTGAACAGCAGGCCGCCGGGCACGCGTGTGCAGACCGGCCCGGCAGGCGCACACGGCTCGGAACCCGCTCGACGACCCACGCGTCCCGAGCACGGGTGACCGCTTCCCCGCCCGCGGACGGGGGCTCAGGTGGCGGGAAGTCCGCGGCCCGGCCGGTCCGACGCGTCCCTGACGCCGGACAGGCGAAGAAGCGGCCGCCGCCCGTCAGGGAGATGCCGGGATCGGCCCGCTTTCCGGGCGTCGTCCCGGAGGCCCTCCGGGCATGCCGTCGTACCGTCCAGTAATATCGCGCGGCAGGCCCCCTGAGGAGGAACCGTGTCCCGGTCGGAACGCTCATCCCTGCTACTCGCCGGCCTGTTGGCCACCGCGGGCGTCGCTCACTTCGCCGCACCACGGCAGTTCGACGCGACCATTCCGCGCGCTCTGCCGGGGAAGCCCCGGACCTGGACGTACGCGAGCGGCATCGCCGAACTGGCGCTGGCGGCCGGGGTGGCGCTGCCCCGTACGCGGCGTGCCGCGGCGCTCGCCACCGCCGCCTTCTTCGTCGGCGTGTTCCCCGCCAACGTCCAGATGGCCGTGGACTGGCGTCACCGCCCCGCACCCCTCAGGACCGCGGCCCTCGCGCGGCTTCCCCTCCAGGTGCCGCTCGTGCTGTGGGCGCGTGGCGTGGCCAAGGGCGCGGAGGGCCGGTCATGACGCGTCGTGTGGATGTCGGCGACAAGGTCGAGGACTTCGTCCTGCCGGACGAGACCGGTACGCCCCGGCAACTGTCGGACCTGGTCGCCGACGGGCCGGTGGTGCTGTTCTTCTATCCCGCCGCGCTGACCGCCGGCTGCACCGCGGAAGCATGCCACTTCCGGGATCTGGCCGCGGAGTTCGCCGCCGCCGGCGCGCGGCCGGTGGGAATCAGCGGTGATCCGGTCGACCGCCAGCAGGAGTTCGCCGGACAGCACACGCTCGGCTTCCCGCTGCTGTCCGACGAGGACGGAACGATCCGTGAGCGGTTCGGCGTGAAGCGCGGCTTCTCCCTGGCGCCCACCAAGCGCGTCACCTTCGTCATCGCCGAGGACCGCACGGTCCTGGAGGTGGTGCGCAGCGAACTGCGCATGAGCGCGCACGCCGACCGGGCCCTCACCGCCCTGCGCGCGCACCGGAGCTGAATCACACCCCGGAGATCCGGACGGTTTGGCCCGGCCGCTCGGGATGCGGCGGGGCCAAACCGTCCCTGCGAGCAGGGTCAGCCGCGCGCTGCCTGTGTCCCGCCCGTCGCCCGGCAGCCGAGCGCCTTGAGGTCGACCGCGTCGGCCATCGCCTGCATCCCCTTGTCGTTGGGATGCAGGTGGTCGCCGCCGTCGAAGAACGGCAGGATCCGCTGCTGGTCGTACGGACTGCGCGTGATCTTGTCGAAATCCGTCACGGCGTCGAGCGCGCCGCTGTTCCTGATCCAGTCGTTGACGCCCTGGCGCACGGCCTCGGAGGCGTCGTCGTACTCGTACCAGCCCTTGAACGGCATGACGGTCGCGCCGACGACGCACTTGCCCGCCGTGTGCGCCCGGTCGATGATCTCCTGATAGCCGGCGATCATGTCCTCCACCGTGACGCCGGAGTGGGCCTTGATGTCGTTGATGCCTTCGAACAGGAACACCGTGCTGACCCCGGGCTGGGAGAGCACATCACGCTGGAGCCTCTTCAGCGCGGCCTCACCGGCGCCGTCCGCGAGCACCTTGTTGCCCGAAATGCCCTCGTTCGCCACTCCCTTCACAGTGCTGCCGGACGCGGCCTGGAGCCGTCGGGCGAGATAGTCGGGCCAGCGGCGGTTCCCGTCCGTGGTCGAGGCCCATCCGTCGGTGATGGAGTCGCCGAGGGCCACCACCGAGCTGACCGCCGTGGATGTCTCCACATCGACGGCGTCCAGCCAGTACCAGGAGCCCATCGGGTCGGTCCAGTTGGCCGCGCCCTCCTCGGCGGCGTGGTCGCCCGCGGTCGCGTAATTGGTCTGCATGGCCATCCCGTGACCGGTCGTCGGTCCCTGGGCGCCTGTCACGTACAGGCTGACGACCAGATCGCTCTGAGCGGCCAGCTTTCCGGGCAGCGGATCGCTGAGCACGGTCTCACCGGCCGGGACGGTGACGGACGCGGCCCCGTCGAAGGACAGCTTCCGGTTGGAGCCGTGGACCAGCTCCGCACCCTGCTTCCGCAGCCCCGCGTACGCGTTCGCGAAGGTCACCGGGTGGTCACCGAAGGCGTTGGACAGCCGGATACGCATGTTCGTGCCGCCGACGCTGGTGCGCACGATCAACCGGTAACTGCGGTCGGCGGGCCCGGCGCTCTGCCGGTCGGCACTCGCGCCCCAGGTGACCACGGAGTGCTTGGACTGCGCGGCGGCCGGGGTCCCCGCCGTGCCCGTCGGCGCTTGCGCCTGCGTCTGCGCCGACGAGGAGACCGTCAGGGGTCCGCAGACCGCCAGGATCACCGCTGAGACGACGCCCGCCGCCCGGCGCCGGTACGAGGCAGCGCTCATCCGAGGTTCCGCAGCGTGACGGACTCACCGGGCTTGAGGCTGATCTTCCGCGAGGCGCCGCCCGCGACGACGGTCGTGCGGCGGCCGCCCACGCTCTTCAGCGTCGCCCGGGTGACCTTGCCGTTCTTCCAGCTGAGATCCGCGACGAAGCCGCCGCGCACGCCCACGCCGGACACCGAGCCGGATGCCGCCCAGGCGGCGGGCAGCGCGGGGAGCAGCTCGATATGGCCGGGCCGCGAGTAGACCAGCATCTCGACGATCGCGGCGGGGGTGCCGAAGTTCGCCTCGATCTGGAAGATGCCGCGGCCCGTCTCCACCTCGTAGATGTCGAAGAGGTTCATCGCGGTGCCGTTGGTTCCGTTGACCGACGGCTTCAGGTTGTTGACGACCAGCTGGTACGCCTTGTCCGCGTTCTTCAGCCTCGCCCAGCACAGGCTGCGCCAGGCGTTGGCCCAGCCGAAACTGTTCATGCCGCGCGCCGTGAGGAGGGCGGTCGCGCCGTCGACGATGTCCTTCGGCGTGGAGCCGTCCGGACGGATGCGGTCGCCGGGGAACAGGTTGATGAGCGGGGAGAGGTGCCGGTGCGTGGTCTCGCCGAGGTTGTCGGGCGACATCCACTCCTCCAGCCAGCCGGTCTTGGGGCTGACCACGGGCAGGTACAGGCGCTCGCGCAGACCGTCGACGGTCTTCCGGTGGGCGGCGTCCTTGGCGAGCAGCTCGGAAGCGGTGTGGAAGTTTCCGAAGAGGCCCCACACCAGTTCCTGGGCATACGTGTTGCCCTTGGCGTCCTGCGGGCCGTGCTCGGGCGACCAGTCGCTGTCGTCGATCAGGACCTCGCGCTTCGCGCCGGACGCGTCGGTGACGGTCGTGGTGATGAGACGTGCGTCCCAGAACTCCACGGCGCCCTTGAGGAGCGGGTAGATCTTCTTGAGATAGGCGCGGTCCTGGGTGTACTCGTAGTGCTCGAACAGGCTCTGGCAGAGCCAGGCGTTGCCGGCCGGGTGCCACCACCAGCCGGACCCGCCATAGGGGTTGGTGGAGAAGGCGACGGTCCAGCCGGCGACCTTGCCGCTGGAGTTGCGGTATCGGTTGGTGGAGTCGTTGAACAGCCGCTGGGTGACGTCCGTCCAGGAGGACAACTGCGCGAGGCAGTAGTCCGTGAAGGCGTCGAAACACTCGGACAGGCCCGCCCGGTCCGCCATCCAGTAGTTCATCTGGATGTTGATGTCGCTGTGGTAGTCGGCCATCCAGTCCGGGTCGTTGCCGTCCAGCCACGGGCCCTGGAGGCCCATCGGCAGGCTGCCCCGCGATCCGGAGATCATCAGATAGCGGCCGAACTGCAGGTAGGCGGCCTCGAGTTCCGGGTCGGGGAGGTCGTCCCGGTGGCGTGCCTGCAGCCGCTCCCAGGTGTCCAGTTCGCGCTGCGCGGCGGACGAGGTGCCGAGGTTGATGTCCAGCTGTCCGAACACGGCGCGGAAGTCGGCGACATGTGTGTGCAGCAGGGTGCTCGTCGGGTGGCCGGCCGCCTTGAGGACCTTGGTCCTGGCGAGGCGCTGCGGGTCCACGGAAGGGTCGCGGAACTTCGCGGCCGCGTCGGACGCGTAGTTGGTGCCGCCGCTGACGACGACGGTGAGGTCCTTGCAGCCGCTGAAGGAGATCGACGTACCGTCGACGCGGACCCTGCCGGTGCTGCTGTGGGCGGTGACGGCGGCGCCGTACTTCAGGCCGTTGGCGAAGGAGGCGCCGAACGACGCGTAGCGCCCCGCGCTGTTGGCGGTGGTGGACTCGCCGTGGGTGCCGGCGAGGGAGACGGTGCCCGTGTAGGCGCCGCCGCCCTGCTGGGAGAAGTACAGGACGATGGCGTCGTCGGGGCGGCTGGCGAAGACCTGCCGCCGGTAGGTCACGCCGGAGATGTCGTACGAGGTGCTGACCAGGCCCTGGGCCATGTCCAGGGAACGGCGGTAGTTGTCGACGCTTCCCAGGTCGTGGTCGGGGATGGCGACCGTGAGCTTGGCCAGCAGGGTCAAGGAGCCGAAGTCGTCGCGGCCGTAGGGGAACTGGCCGTCGCTCTGGAGCTTGTCGTTGAGATGGCCGGTCCACAGGGTGGCGTCGGTGATCATCAGAAGTTCATGGGCGGGGTCGTTGCTCGCGAGCGCCCCGAGGCGTCCGTTCCCGACCGGCAGCCCCTGCTCGATCATCGAGTGGGAGGAGCCGGGAGCGCCCCACCACAGCTGGTTCTTCGCGGCGTCGGCCGCGGACAGCATGGGCGACTCGGTGGGGCGGAAGGGGGCCGCCGAGGCGGTGAAGGCGGGCAGACCACCGAGTGCGGTGGCCGCGCCGGCGGCGGCGAGAGCGAGGAAGCCTCTGCGGCTGGGTTTGTTGTCGCGTGGTGCGGTCTGCTGGATGTCCACGGTGGGTGCACTCCATATCCGGGCGCGGCTCATGCGGGAACGACGGTTGCGGGGCCGTCTGGGGGTCCCCGCGGGGCCCGGGGTCAGGTCACCGGGCCCCGCGGGAAGCAGGTCGGACGGACTGCGGACGTCAGACGGACTGCGGAACGACGATCCTGTCGATGTCGGGTGCGTATCCGCTGCCGCTGTCGAACGTGATGGTGTTCGAGCCCGCCTTCAGTGCCAGTTGGACACTGACGGTCTCGGCCGTGCTCCAGTCGCCCGTGGAGGGGAACTTCAGGCTCGTGCCGTTACCGCTGTTGGACAGGACGGTCACCGAGCGGGGGTCGCCGCTGACGTAGGCGACCTTGACGGTGTAGATCCCGTCCTTCTTCACCGTGATGTCGTTGATCCGCAGCTTGCCGCCGGTGTACAGGTTGCCGACCTTCTTGCCGCCGGAGCAGGCGTCACATCCGCCGACGGAGGCGTTGCCCGACAGGGTGTTGGCCGCGGCCTCGGCCTCGTAGCCCGTGGTCGCCAGGGTGCCGCCGCCGGGCTTGATCGTGAACAGCCGCGAGCCATGTGCGGGCAGCGCCTCGGTGATCTTGTTCTTGTGGGTCCCGAGGTTCGTCTTGTTCCACAGGTCACGCACGGAGGCGTTGCCGGTGAATCCGAACGAAGCCCAGTGGGCGGTGACGGAGGCCGGCGAGTCGCCGAGGTTGAACAGGGCGACGGTGTAGCTGCCGTCGGCGTTCTTGGTGCCCCAGACCTGCTGGTCGCCGACCGGGGTGACCGGACGCGCGACGGGCGAGGTGTTCTGATCGACGGCGATGACTTCCTTGTTGGTGAGCAGGGAGACGCCGTAGCTGTCCAGCTTGGTGAGGTCGTCACCGGTGAACAGCGGCGACTTGTTGATGGCCCACAGCGTCATGTAGCTCTGCCGCTCGGCCTTGGTGAGGCCGTCCATCTCGCCGTTGCCGACATCGATGGCGTCGAGGTCGTTCCAGCCGCCGGGGCCCGCCTTGCTGCTCCACGCCGGGGCGTCGTCCCATCGGTCGTTGACCGAGTTCTCCCAGGTGACCAGGGTGTTGCAGTAGCACTCGATGTCGGTGTCGATGCGCCAGCCGTTGGAGTACTTCTTCCAGTCGGCGGCGTGGCCGATGTCGAGCGACCAGGAGAGCTCGAGGTGGATCGGGCGGCCGGTGGCGGCGATGGCCTTCTGCCAGGCGGCGACGTCGGCGACGTTGTTGTAGTTGTCACCGGACTTGAACGAGCCCGGGCCCACCCCGTCCAGCTTGAGGAAGTCGTAGCCCCAGTCCGCGAACATCTGCGCCTGCGAGTCGATGTACTTCTGCGCGCAGGACTTGTCGAAGTCGATCTTGTAGGCGTTGTCCCAGCCGTTGGTGGTGCGCAGGTCCGAGTAGACGATGTCGGCGGTGGTGCAGCCGGGGGCCTTCGAGATCGGCGTCTTGCCGTCGCCGTACGCCCCCTTCTCCAGGCCGACGGGCAGGTAGATGCCCGCCTTGAGGCCCTTGGAGTGGATGTGGTCGGCGACCGACTTCATGCCGTGGGGGAAGCGGACCGGGTCGGGCGTCTGCCGGCCGTACTGGTCGAACTGGGTCTTCCAGTTCTTGTCCATCCACCAGCCGGCGTCGATGTTGACGTGGTCGTAGCCGTACTTCTTCAGCTTCGAGGCGAGGGCGTCCGTCTGCTTCAGGACGTTCGCCTCGGTGAGATAGCTGTAGTCGCCGTCCGGGTTGAGGCCCGGGTACTTCGACGACTGCATGCTCCAGCTCGACCAGCCCATGTACGGCTTGGCGGCGACCGGAGCGGCGGCGGGCGTGCTCGTGTCCGCCTGGGCGGCCGGGACGACCGTCGCGACACCCGCGGTGAGGGCGAGGACGAGGACGGCTCTTATGGAGCGGCGGCCGGAGCGCGGGGCGGCTCCGGGTATGACGGCGTACGAGGATGACCCCATGGGTCGGACCTCCTGGGACGATGACAGCGGGGGCGGTTGGTGCGGGGCGGCTCTTGCCCCGGCGGTCGGACGGCGGCTCAGCCCTTGCCCGAACCGATGGTGAGTCCGCTGATGAATTGGCGCTGGAGCGCGAAGTACACCAGCAGTGTGGGGATCGCGGTCATCAGAGCACCGGCCGCGATGAGGTTGGGATTGGTGAAGTACGCACCCTGGAGGTTCGCCAGGGCGGAGGTGACGGGGCGCTTGTCGCCGGTCTCGATCAGCGCGAGCGGCCAGAAGAAGTCGTTGTAGATCCAGATCGATTCGAGCGTCGCCAGGGCCGCGAACGCCGGGCGGCACAGCGGCAGGATGATCTGGAAGAACTGCCGCCACACGGGGGCGCCGTCCACGAGCGCCGCCTCGGAGATCTCCTTCGGGATCGTCTTCATGTAGTTGCTGAGCAGGAAGGTGCAGAACCCGGACTGGTAGGCGATGTGGATGGCGATGATGCCCCAGGCCGAGTTGTAGAGAAGGAGCGAGTCGCTCATCCACTGCGGCAGCGGGACGAGGAGGTAGAGCCGGTACAGCGGGGTGACGAGGACCTGCGCGGGCAGGAGATTGCCCGCGGTGAACAGCATCAGCAGAACGATGTTCCAGCGGAAGTCGAAGCGGGAGACGAAGAAGGCGACCGCCGACGAGAACAGCAGGGTGAACAGCACCGACGGGACCGTGATGAGGACGGAGTTCCAGAAGAAGTGCGGCATCCCGGACTGGTCCCAGGCGTCCGTGAAGTTGTCGAAGCCGAGGCTGTGGGGCCAGGAGAGATAGCCGTGCTTCGCGGTGTCCGAGTAGGGCCGCAGCGACGTGTACATCGCCCACAGCAGCGGGACGAGCCACAGCAGGGCGATGCCGCCCAGCATCAGATGACGGCCTGTCTGGCGCCGCGGCCTCGATGAGGTCTTCGGCTGCTGCGGCTCGCGCCGGGTCCGCGGGCGGGAGGCCGGGCGCGGCACGGTCGTGGTCACTGGTCCTCCTTGCGGAAGTTCTGGACGAGGAACGTCCCGATGGCGGCAAGGGAGACCACGAGCAGGACGACCGCGAGGGCGGAACCGTAACCGATGTGACTGGACTCGCCGAGGATGTTGTCGGTGATGAGGAGGGACAGGAGCTCCATGCCCGGCTTGCTTCCGATTCCGCCGCCGAGGACGTAGACGACGTCGAAGGACCGCAGGGACTCCATGACCGTGATGACCAGGATGATGACGTTGACCGGTCTCAGGGCCGGGAAGACCACCCGCAGGAAGGTCTGCCGTCCGTTGGCCCCGTCGAGCGCGGCGGCTTCCTTGAGCGCCGGGTCGAAGCCCTTCAGGCCGGCCAGGTAGAGAATCATGATGTAGCCGGTGTGCCGCCAGCCGGAGGCGACCAGGACGGCCCACAGGTTGAGGTCGGGGTTGCCGAGCCAGTCGATGTGGTGGCCCGAACCGGCCGCGTTCAGGAGGCCGTTGAGGAGCCCGGTGTCGGGGTTGTAGATGATCTCCCAGATGAAGCCCACCACGGCCAGGGAGAGCACCATCGGCAGGAAGATCGCGGTCTGGTAGACCCTCGTGAAGCGGATCTTCCGGTCGAGCTGGTAGGCGAGGAAGATGCCGAACGGGGTGGGCAGCAGGGCCGTGAACAGCAGCCAGGCCACGTTGTGCCGCACCGCCGGCCAGAACGGCGGGTAGTTGGTGAAGATCTCCTGGTAGTTGTCCAGGCCGACCCAGTGGATGTCGACCAGGTCGATGCCGTCCCAGGTGGTGAAGGACAGCCACAGGGAGGCCAGTGCGGGCAGCCAGACGAAGAAGAGCAGGGCCGCGAGCGGGATGCCGATGATGACGGTCAGAAAGATCCGGTCGCCGGGGCCGAGGCGGCGGGGGCGGGCCTTTCGCGGTGCGGGAGACGCGGGCGCGGAGGACACGGAGGGCGCGGAGGACACGGTGCGGGAGACCTTTCCGGCCCTGGTCAGGCGGTGAAGAAACGCGAGCGCTGGGACTCGATCTTCTTCAGCGTCCCTGCGCCGTCGTCGGGGTGGCCGAGCCACTGGGTCAGGCCGGGGAGCACGACGGTGGAGATGAAGCCCGGGTCGCTGTCACGGTCCGCGAACTGGCTGATGTGCTTGGCGGAGGCGATGAGGTCGGCGGACTTCTTCTGCAGCGCGTTGTACGAGCCGGTGTCGGCCTCCTCGTTGACGGCGAGGTTGCTCGGGTCGACGCCCATGTACACCTCCTCGGTGCGGGCCCCGCCGAGGAACTCCAGGAACTTCTTGGCGCCGTCCTCGTTCTTGGGCCGCCGGCTGAGCATGAAGCCGTCGGTGGGGGCCTCGACGGCATCCTGGCCGTGGGTGGCGTCGATCTCGGGGAAGGGGAAGAAGTCGATGTCGCTGCGGATTTTCTCGTCGGTGATCTGCTGGCCGAGGAACAGTCCGATGACGGCCATGCCGGACTTCTTGTCGAGCAGCGACTGGGCGGCGTCCTGCCAGGAGCGGCCACCGGCTCCCTGCTGGTAGTGCGGGGCCAGTTCACGCCAGTGATCGAGCGTGGCGACGGCACGCTTGTCGGTCCAGGAGACCTTGCCGCGCATCAGGGACATGTGGAAGTCGTAGCCGTTGGTCCGCATGTTGACGTAGTCGAAGGCGCCGAGAATGCTCCAGCTGTCGCCGCCGCCGTATCCGGAGGCGATCGGGGAGAGCCCGTCCTTCTTCATCTGCTTCGCGAGCGCGATGAACTCGCTCCACTTCTGCGGGATTTGGTAGCCGCGCTCCTTGAACACGCTCTTGCGATAGAAAACGGCCCACGGGTAGTTGTACAGCGGCACGAAGTAGTACTTGCCGTCCTCGCCACGCGAGAGCTGCTTGGTGGCGTCGCTGAAACCGGCGCCTATCTTGTCCCACACCTCGTCGAGCGGGCTGCACAGCTTCTTCTTTGCGAAGTACTGCATGCGGTAGCCGGCGAACCAGGTGAAGACGTCGTCCGGGGTGCCCTGCAGATAGGTGGAGATGCTTTTCTGGAAGGTGTCGTGGTCCACGGTGTTCGTCTTCACCGTCAGACCGCTGTCCTTGGTGAACGCCTTGGTCACCGCGGCGTAGGCGGACTTGGGAGTGGCGTCCGCGCCGTTGGAACCGAAGGTGACCGTCTTCGGATCGGCCCCCGCTCCCCCGCCGCACGCGGTCAGAAGGGGCGCGCCCAGTACTGCCGCGCCGAGGCCGAACACCCCGCCGACCACCGAGCGGCGGCCGGGAGTCACCCCGGCCGTCGGGGGACGGCCGGGTCCCCGCGCAGCCAGGGGGTTGCGGCTCTGCTGCGTCATCGCTGCTCCTCGTGCATGTCAGTACGTGTCTGATCTGATGAAGGACTGAATCGCGGTGGCCGCCGCCCCGCGCGCCCACTCCTCGAAGGGCAGCGGGCGGGTCTGTAGGTCGCACCGGGCGGCCGACCCGAAGGCCGCCGCGGCGAACGCCTCGCGGATCTGCTCGGCGAACAGGTCGTAGGCGGCCAGGCCCTCGCCCGAGATGATCACGCGTTCGGGACCCAGGAGGTTGGCGACCGTGGCGATGCCGCGGCCGATCGCGTCCCCCGCTCGGGCGTACACCTCGCGGGCTCCGGGGTTTCCGGCGTGCGCGAGGTCCACGGCCTCCGCGGTGTCGGCGACCTCGATGCCGGTCACCTCGCGGATCCTGCCGACGATCGCCGAGTCGGCGGCGATCGCCTCGACGCATCCGCGGTTGCCGCAGTGGCACGGCGGGCCGGCCGGGTCGATGGCCACATGGCCGATCTCGCCGGCCACTCCGTGCGCCCCGGACACCACATGGCCGTGGACGACGAGACCGCAGCCGATGCCGGCGCCGACGGTCACCACCGCGAAGTCGGACAGGCCCACCCCGGCGCCGAACCACTGCTCGGCGACCGTCAGTGCCCGTACGTCGTTGTCGACGGTGACCGGCAACCCCGTGGCCAGCGAGGCCAGTTCGGCCAGGGGGACATCGCTCCACTCCAGAAAGGGCGAGTAGCGCACGACGCCGGCGGCCCGGTCGACGTCACCCGACACCGCGATGCCGAGCCCGTGGACCGCGACGCCGAAGCCGTCCGCCTCCGTCAGCAGTTCCTGTACGAGGGCCGTGATGGAGGCGAGCACCGCCCCGGGGTCGCGCGACGTCAGGGGCAGATGCCGGGCGACCCGGATGCGGCAGCACAGATCGGTGAGTACGGCGATGAGTTCGTCGCCCGTCACCTTCACTCCGATGAACAGCGCCCGCCCTCCGTCGACCTGCACCGGGTTGGCGGGCCGCCCTAGCGACGGCTGCCGCGCGTCGTCGTCCGCGTCCTCCACCAGATAGCCGGCCTCGATGAGAGGCCGGACCGCCTTGGTGACCGCCGCCGCCGACAGCCGGGTCCGCCCCGCTATCTCCGACCGCGTGAGCGGGCCGTGGGACAGCACGGTGGTGAAGATCTGGGCGGCGGCCGGCGTGTGGGCCGGGAACGCCTCGGTGCGAGAGGTCGAGCGCATGGCCGGGAACCTATGACCCTTATTTTCTGCTGTCAATGAAAGAAGCAAGATTCTCTTGAGGACCTCCTGTGTGGCACTTGCTACCTTCAAATACGAGACTTGGTTGGGATGTTGACAGCTGATCCAAGGTCCCGATTGACTTCCGTCCGTCTCATGGCATCACCGGAACGTGAGGATCCATGTCGCTGATCTCCTTCGCCCCGCACAGCGGGGTCTGGCTGCTGACCACCCCGCACACGTCGTACGCACTACGGATCGACGCGTCGGGTGCCCCCTGCCATCTCGCGTGGGGACCGAGGCTGACGCTCGCGGCGGCCGAGGAACTCGCCGTCCCCGAGCCACCCGCTGCCAGCAGCTTCGAGGGCAGACCGAGTGTGGGAGAGGAACTCCCCGTCGACGGCGGGGTCCGCTACGGGCCGCCGTCGCTTCAGGTGCGCTTCGCGGACGGGAGCCGCGCCTTCGAATGGCAGCCCACCGGCCACCGGGTGCACGAGAGCGCCGACGGCGCGCACGAGCTGGTCCTGTTCTTCCGCGACCGCCGCTACCCCTTGCAGGTGGCGCTGCATTACCGGGTGCGCGCCGACACCGACGTCATCGAACGGTGGACGGTCGTGCGCAACGGCGGGGACGAGCCCGTGACCCTGCTGCGCGCCGACTCGGCCGCCTGGACCCTTCCCCCGCTGGCGGACTACCGGCTCAGCCATGTCACCGGGCAGTGGTCCGCCGAGAGCCGGCTGCGCCGCGACCGACTGCCGTACGGCGAGACCGTGCTGACCAGCCGTCGCGGCATCACCAGCCATCACACGAACCCCTGGCTGATGGTCGACTCCGGTGAGGCCACGGAGGACCACGGCCGGGTCTGGAGCGCGGCGCTCGCCTGGAGCGGGAGCTGGCGCATCACCACACAGCGCACCCCGGACGGGCGGACCGGCTTCACCGGAGGCGTCGGGCACGACGGCACGGGCGTACCGCTGACTCCGGGCGAGGAGTTCACCGCTCCCGCGTTCGCCGGCCTGTTCACCGCCGACGGCTTCGGCGCGGCCAGTCGTGCCTGGCACGCGTACACGCTGGCCCATGTGCTGCCCCACCCGGACGAACCGGTGCCGGTGCTCTACAACTCGTGGGAGGCCACGGGCTTCGATGTCGACGAGGTCGGCCAGAAGGCGCTCGCGGAACGGGCCGCCGCCCTCGGCGTCGAGTTGTACGTCGTCGACGACGGCTGGTTCGGCGGGCGCCGCAGCGACCGGGCCGGGCTCGGTGACTGGACTCCCGCTCCCGACCGCTTCCCCGACGGACTGGGCCCGCTGGCCGACAGGGTGCGCGAACTGGGGATGCGCTTCGGGCTGTGGGTGGAGCCCGAAATGGTCAACCCGGACAGCGACCTGTACCGGGCGCACCCGGACTGGGTACTGCACCTGCCCGACCGCTCCCGCTCGGAGCTGCGCAACCAGCTCGTCCTCAACTTCGCCCGCCGCGACGTCGCCGACTGGGCGTACGGCTGGCTGACCGAACTCGTCGGCGCCCACCGGATCGACTTCCTCAAGTGGGACATGAACCGCGCCTTCAGCGAAGCCGGCTGGCCGGGGCAGCAGGACGGCGCGGACCGGCTCGGCACGCAGTACGTGCGCCATCTCTACGGGGTGATCGACCGTCTCCGCGCGGACCACCCGGGGCTGCGGATCGAGTCGTGCAGCGGGGGCGGCGGCCGGATCGACCTCGGGATCCTGGGGCGTACGGACCAGACATGGGCCTCGGACAACACCGATGCCGCCGACCGGCTGTGGATCCAGCACGGATTCAGCCAGATCTATCCCGCGCGCACCATGGGGTGCTGGGTGACCGACGCGCCCAACCAGTTCACCGGCCGTGGGCTCCCGCTGCGGTTCCGCTTCCACGCCGCGATGGCGGGGGCGCTGGGCATCGGCGGGGATCTGGCGCGCTGGTCGGAGGAGGAACTGCGGGAAGGGGCCGCGCTGGTCACCGAGTACAAGAAGGTGCGCCATCTCGTGCAGCACGGCAGGCTCGATCGGCTGTCGCCGCCTTCCGGCCAGTCGCCCGCGGTCGTGCAGTACACCTCGGCGGACGGCTCGGAGTCACTGGTGCTCGCCTGGCGCGGCGTCCCGCGTCCCGGCGACGCCGACCTGCCGGTACGGCTGAGGGCACTGACTCCGGCGGCCCGGTACCGCGACAGCCGCACCGGCACCGTGCACCATGCCTCCGTCCTGGGCGACTACGGCCTGCGCCTCGACCTGCCGGCCGGCGACTGGTCCAGCGTGGCGATGCATCTCGTACGGGAGCCGGAGGCGGTCTGAGCACCGTCTCTCGACGCGGTCCGTGCCCCTCCCCCAGCTCCGATGCGGCAGAGCCGGTGAAGGGACACGGGCAGTGGTGCGGGCCGAACTACTTCGGGCACTCCTTCCAGGCCAGGTGGTAGATCGTGCTGATGTCACCGTCGGTCGAGTCCATCGTCATGAAGCTCGAACTGCCGGGAGTGGAGGTGCCGGCGTTGACGCGGAGCTCGGTGTTGATGTTGAAGTTGCGCTGAACACCGCAGGGGGCCCAGACCAGTTGGGCCCAGTCCGTGGTGTCCGTGGCCTGCCAGTTGTCGTTGTACGGGCCGCTGAAGGGGTGCGTGATGGAAGCCGTGTTCGACGAGCCCTGGAAGTAGTACGAGGCCTTCTCCGTGCTGGTGGCGCCGCGCTGAAGGGCGGCGAAGCCTCGGTAGTCCGCGCTCGCGACGGCGTACGTGAAGCCCTGCGGGACGTGGACGAGCAGGTTGAGCTGGCAGTTCTTGCGGAACGCGGTGGGGTCGGCGTTGCCTCCGACCTGGGCCAGGTAGTTGCTGTACGTCACGGTGAAGGCCGTGTTGTCCGGCGAGACCGCGACCGCGGCGGTCCCGGCGGGGCAGCCGGAGCCGTTCACGGTGGCGACCTTGATGACGATCTTGTCCGGGGGCGGGTCGGTGAACCCGCCCGACGGGTCCCCTACGGGAAGTGCGGTGGTGAAGAGGGCGGCGATCGCGCCGCTCAGGAGCAGCCCACCAGCCATGGTTCTCCCATCCGTTGCGTTGGCGTTCCGGCGGCCCGCACACGGATGTGCGGGCCGCCGTGAATAGGGGGGTGCGGCCCGCCGCGTGAGCGAAGAGCCGTCGCAGACCACATGCGTTGGATCAGATACCGAGACGTGCTGTGCCGTACTGCCCTGCACCGTGCTTCATGCGCATGCCAAAACAGGCCGACATGCACTCCCTACCTGTGAAGGATCTGTGGAGGCCGGGAGCGATCGCATCGTACGTATCCCGGCGCGCCGCAGACAGGGCGAACTCCAGCCAATACCAAAAGCGCATGCCCACCTGCCCCACCAGCAGGGCCGCGACGCGGCTCCTTAGGCTTTCAGCCAGTGACCGCCCGTTGCGACAGGAGCCTCATGCCCCCGCACAGCCCCTCGGATCTCCCCCGGGCGCCCGGCCCGCCACCGGCCGAGGCCCTCAGCTATGGACCGGCCGGAGCCACCTGCCCCGGCGACGAGTCCTGGCACGCGGACGGCGAGGGGTACCGCCGCTACGACCGGACCGTCGTCATCGGACACGGCGACGCCCACTGGCGCGCGGCAGCGGACGCGGTCCTCCACTGGGGCATCAAGCGGCGCAGCGGCTTTCGCGTCACGCCCCGGTCCGGCGCGGGCGAGCGGGTCACCGAGGGTGCCGAATACCGGATCACCGCAGCCATCGGGCCGCTCGCCGTGCACGAACCCGTCCGGGTCGTCGCCGTGGTCGTCACGCCCGAGCGATGCGGCTTCGCCTACGGCACCCTGCCCGGCCACCCCGTCTCGGGCGAGGAGGCCTTCGTCGTCCACCGGACTCCCGACGGCGCGGTCGCGCTGACTCTCCGGTCCCTGACCCGCCCCGCGCCGAGCGGCCCATGGCGCGCACTGTTCCCGTTGCTCCTCGTGGCGCAGCGCTTCTACCGCCGCCGTTACCTGCGCTCCCTTCGCGCCGTCGCACCCCGCTGACGGCACATACCCGGTCTGGCCGGAATCCGCGTCCGGACCGGGCCGGCGAGGGGGCAATCTCCGTGTCGGTTCTGATCGGAACCGATCGGCATCGAACCGCCCACGTGACCGAAATTCGAGTCCGTACCCTTCTTTTCGGATCTCATTCCTGGAAAAAGCAGCCCATCTTTGTGAGGTACCTCGCCGGGCCTTCCTCCCCGCACTTTGTTTGAAAGCTCCCAGGTGAGTTAATCTGCCGCGTATTTCTCTTGATGCGGTTCGGTGATCCGCCGGGGATCCGCGGGCGATAGAAGTGGGGTGATCGTCCGTGCTCCGGCGTGGTTTTCAGGCCTTTCACAGGAGCTCTTGGGGAGCGGGACGAGGGACGAGGGTGGGCATGAACAGCAAGACAGCCGAGGCCGAGAGCCGCACACCGGGTGATCAGGAGTTGCGTCAGCTGCTCGCCGGACTGACCGCGGTACGGGACGGGGACTTCGGTACCCGGCTGCCCGACGACACCGACGGGCTGCTGGGCGAGATCGCCACCGTCTTCAACGGCATGATCGACCAGTTGTCCGTGTTCACGTCGGAAGTGACACGCGTGGCCCGCGAGGTGGGCACCGAGGGCACTCTGGGCGGGCAGGCGGAGGTGCCGGGAGTCTCCGGCACCTGGGCCGATCTGACCGACTCCGTGAACGCCATGGCGGGCAATCTCACCACGCAGGTGCGCGACATCGCGCAGGTGGCGACCGCGGTGGCCAAGGGCGACCTCTCGCAGAAGATCGACGTACCGGCGCGCGGCGAGATCCTGGAGCTGAAGGAGACCGTCAACACGATGGTCGACCAGCTCTCCGCCTTCGCCGACGAGGTCACCCGCGTCGCGCGCGAAGTCGGCAGTGAAGGGCGCCTGGGCGGGCAGGCCCAGGTCCCCGGCGTCGGAGGCGTGTGGCGCGACCTCACCGATTCCGTCAACCTGATGGCGGGCAACCTGACCGCGCAGGTCCGTAACGTCGCCCAGGTGACCACCGCCGTGGCCAAGGGCGACCTCTCCCAGAAGATCACCGTGGACGCCCGCGGCGAGATCCTGGAACTGAAGAACACCATCAACACGATGGTCGACCAGCTCTCCGCCTTCGCCGACGAAGTCACCCGCGTCGCCCGGGAAGTCGGCACCGACGGACGTCTCGGCGGGCAGGCCGATGTGAAGGACGTCCGGGGCACCTGGCGTGATCTCACCGATTCGGTGAACTTCATGGCGGGCAACCTGACCGCCCAGGTCCGCTCCATCGCCCAGGTCGCCACCGCCGTGGCCAAGGGCGACCTCTCCCAGAAGATCACCGTGGACGCCCGCGGCGAGATCCTGGAGCTCAAGGACACCATCAACACGATGGTCGACCAGCTCTCCGCCTTCGCCGACGAAGTCACCCGCGTCGCCCGGGAAGTCGGCACCGCCGGCAACCTGGGCGGCCAGGCGACCGTACGCGGCGTCTCCGGTACCTGGAAGGACCTCACCGACAACGTCAACGTCATGGCGTCCAACCTCACGGGTCAGGTCCGTTCGATCGCCCAGGTCGCCACCGCCGTGGCCCGCGGTGACCTGTCGCAGAAGATCACGGTCGAGGCCAAGGGCGAGGTCGCCGCGCTCGCCGACGTCATCAACACCATGGTCGACACCCTGTCCGCGTTCGCCGACGAGGTCACCCGCGTCGCCCGCGAGGTCGGCACCGAGGGACGGCTGGGCGGCCAGGCGCACGTGCCGAACGTGGCGGGCACCTGGAAGGACCTCACCGACAACGTCAACTCGATGGCGAACAACCTGACCGGTCAGGTGCGCAACATCGCCCTGGTGACGACCGCCGTCGCCAACGGTGACCTGTCGAAGAAGATCGACGTCGACGCCCGCGGCGAGATCCTGGAACTCAAGACCACCATCAACACGATGGTGGACCAGCTCTCCTCGTTCGCGGCCGAGGTCACCCGCGTCGCCCGCGAGGTCGGCAGCGAGGGCAGGCTCGGCGGCCAGGCCGAGGTGGAGGGCGTCTCCGGTACCTGGAAGCGGCTCACCGAGAACGTCAACGAACTGGCGGGCAACCTGACCCGCCAGGTCAGGGCCATCGCCGAGGTGGCCAGTGCCGTCGCCGAGGGCGACCTCACCCGCTCGATCACCGTCGACGCCTCCGGGGAGGTGGCCGAACTCAAGGACAACATCAACTCGATGGTCGGCTCCCTGCGCGAGACCACCCGGGCCAACCAGGAGCAGGACTGGCTGAAGTCCAACCTGGCGCGCATCTCGGGCCTCATGCAGGGGCACCGTGACCTCGCGGTCGTGGCCGAGCTCATCATGGAGGAGCTGACGCCGCTGGTCTCCGCCCAGTACGGCGCCTTCTATCTCGCGGAGGAGACCGGCCGGGGCACCCAGCTGCGACTGATCGGCTCCTACGGCTATCCCGACGACACACAGCGTCCCGACCGCATCCCGCTCGGGCGCTCCCTGGTCGGCCAGGCCGCGCGCAATCGGCGTCCCATCACCGTCGACGACCTGCCGCCCGCCTATGTGACCATCTCCTCCGGTCTCGGGCAGATCTCGCCGACCGCGCTGAAGGTCCTGCCCATCGTGGTCGACGAACAGGTACTGGGCGTCATCGAACTGGCCTCGGTCACCCGCTTCACCCAGATCCACGAGGACTTCCTGGGACAGTTGATGGAGACCATCGGGGTCAACGTCAACACCATCGTCGCCAATGGCCGTACGGACGAGCTGCTCGGCGAGTCCCAGCGGCTGACGGCCGAACTTCAGTCCAGGTCCGAGGAGTTGCAGGTACAGCAGGACGAACTGCAGCGCTCCAACGCCGAGCTGGAGGAGAAGGCCACGCTGCTGGCCACTCAGAACCGCGACATCGAGGCGAAGAACCTGCAGATCGAACAGGCCCGCCAGGAGCTGGAGGCACGGGCACAGCAGCTGTCGCTCGCCTCGAAGTACAAGTCGGAGTTCCTGGCCAACATGAGCCACGAACTGCGTACTCCCCTCAACAGCCTGCTGATCCTCGCCCAGTTGCTGGCACAGAACCCGTCCCACAACCTCACTCCGAAGCAGGTCGAGTACGCGGGGATCATCCACTCGGCGGGTTCCGACCTGCTGCAGCTGATCAACGACATCCTCGACCTGTCGAAGGTCGAGGCCGGCAAGATGGACATCTCTCCCGAACGCGTCGCCCTGCGCCGTCTGCTCGACTATGTAGAAGCGACGTTCCGGCCGATGACGAGCCAGAAGAGCCTCGAATTCACCATGAGCACCGCCCCGGGCGTCCCCGTGGACCTGCTCACCGACGATTCCCGGCTGCGGCAGGTGCTGCGCAATCTGCTCTCGAACGCCGTCAAGTTCACCGAACGCGGCGGCGTCGGACTGCACATCGAGCCGGCCGTCGACCAGAACATCCCTGCCGCCGTCCACCGCGGTGGCGCCGTCGTGGCCTTCCACGTCAAGGACACCGGAATCGGCATTCCCGAGCAGCAGTTGGAGACGATCTTCGGAGCGTTCCAGCAGGCGGACGGGACCACGAGCCGCAAGTACGGCGGAACCGGACTCGGACTGTCCATCACCCGCGAGATCGCCCATCTGCTCGGTGGTGCGGTCACCGTGGACAGCACACCCGGACAGGGCAGCACGTTCACTCTCTATCTGCCGGTCGCCCGCGCCGACTTCGAGGAGCTCGCCCAGGGAGCCCAGCCCGGTGAGGCGAGCCAGGGGGACGGTGCGGCCGACCACCCCCGGGGGTCCCAAGCCCTCACCGGTGCCGGCGGGCCCACGCACCGCAGGCGCCGGATCCTGGTCGTCGAGGAGCGGCCCCGGGGTCTGCTGACCCTCGTCGCGGAGAGCACCGTGGCCAACCTGACGAGAGGACACCACGGCGGCGATCCGCGTGAAGTCATCGACGTCACCACCACGGTGGACGCCCAGGAGGCGGCCGGCGCCCTGGCGGCGGAACCGTGCCACTGCGTGGTCCTCGAACTCGGCATGTCGGGCGGTGAGGCCTCACGGTTCCTCGACGCCCTGGACGGGGACCCCGCGCTGGCCTCCGTACCCGTCCTGGTCCACAACGGACAACGCGCCGACGTGACGCTGGATCCGGCACTGCGGTCCCGTTCCGCGGCCCGCTCGCTGGAGATCTTCTCCAGCCTCGACGAGCTGCGGGAACGGATCGCCCTGCATCTGTCGGCCGAGGAACCCGGGGACGTGCTGCCCCTCGTCCGCCCGGAGAAGCCCCAGCCGGAGCAGACGCTGGTGGTGGACGGCACCTTCACCGGCCGGACCGTCCTCGTCGTCGACGACGACGCCCGCAACCTCTTCGCGCTCAGCGGGATCCTGGAACTCCACGGATTCAAGGTGCTGCACGCGGAGAACGGCAGGAAGGGCGTCGACACCCTGCTCGCTCATCCCGAGATCTGCCTGGTGCTGATGGACGTGATGATGCCCGAGATGGACGGCTACGCGGCGACCACGGAAATCCGGAGCATGTCCCAGTACACCGACCTTCCGGTCGTCGCCGTCACCGCGAAGGCGATGCCCGGCGACCGGGAGAAGGCCCTGCAGTCCGGAGCCAGTGACTACGTCACCAAGCCGGTCGACGCGAACGACCTCATCGCCTGCGTCCGACGCTGGCTGTCCGCCTGAAGCAGCACGGCCTCCGGACCACCCGCACCTCCGGAGGCCGTGCGTCTTCCCCAGCCCGGCGTGTTCTGCCTGCCAGCCGAGGAGCACCAGCACAGTGACCACTCCCCACCAGCCCGGTGAACCCGCCCGGGGCGAGGAGCCGTTCGGCTCCCCCACTCGCCCGCCGGCCTTTGTCGAGTTGCCCCACCAGAGCACGTCACCTTCCGAGCCGAGCGCAACGGCGGACGGGGTGGCGAGTGCCGAGGCGCAGTCCGTCGCCGGCCGGCTCGCGACGACCGTCGAGCGGCTGCGGCGCGAGGTCTGGGCGGCCCAGGCCGCCGCGGACGGACGCGCTCTCCTCGAACTCGCGAAGGGAATCCTGATCGAGCGCCTCGGCTTCGGTCCGACGGAGGCCGCCCGGCATCTGACGGCCCTGGCCGAGCGGGCCGGCGTGCCACCGCTCGAACTCGCGGTCGACGTCATCAATCAGGCGGCCCGCGACCGGCTCTCGGAGATCGCCACGGAGCTCGTCGCCGACTCGGCCGCTCTTCCCGAGCGTGCCGACGCCCGGGACCGTTCGTCCACGGCCGTCCGGTTGCGTGCGGCAGAGAGCGGCGCCCTGGCGGCGGACGACGCGCAGTCCGTCGCCGACTCCCTGCTCCAGCACGCGCTGGCTCCGCTCGGCGCGAGCGCCGTGGCCGTATGGGCGGCACGGGCCGACGGCTCCCTCACGCTCGCGGGCAGCGCGGGATTCTCCAGGGCCGAGTCCGCCCGCTGGTGCTACATCCCGCCGGGCGTGGCGACCGTCGCCAGGCAGGCGCTCACCGAGCGCGGTACGCAGTGGTTCCCCTCGCTGACCGAGGCGGATGTTCCGTCCATCGGCCGCAGTGAATTCCCGGACGGCGGCAGGGTCGCCGTCCCCGCCGGCACCGGCGGTCGTATCCACGGTGTGCTGGAGATCAGCTGGCCCGCTCCCCTGGCACCGCAGCCCCCGCAGATCGTGCGGCAGGTCGAAGCCCTGGCCGAGCTGTGCGCCCACACCCTCGAGACGCAGACCCCGTTGGCCGGTCCCTCCCCGGTCGGAGAGCCGCGCGCCCTGGCGGCCTCCTCGGAACTGGTGCACCTGGCCGAAGGACTGCACGATCCGGCTCTGGTCCTCGTACCGCACGCCGATGACAACGGGTACCTGGTCGACTTCCGCATCGACTACGTCAACGGGCGTTTCCTCGACCCGGCGGGACGCCCGCGCAGCGCCGTGAACGGTGCGCTGTTCCTGGAGGCCTATCCCATGGCCGCCGGGGACAGCGAACTCTTCGAGCAGATCGAGCGGGTGTACGCCACCGGGGAGCCGTTCCGCGCCCAGCGGATGACGCTCACGGCGCTGGTGGAGCAGGTACCGCTGTCCGCCGTCGCCGACATTCACGTCAGTCGGCACGGCAGCAGCCTCATCCTCATCTGGCGCCTCGAGAACGAGGCCGCACGCCTTGCCAGCCTCCTGCAGAACGCCCAGCGGCTGGGACGTATCGGCGGCTTCGAGGAGAACCTGCTCACCGACGAGATCACCTGGAACAGCCAGTTGTACGCGCTCTTCGGGCGGCCCACGTACAGCTCTCCGGTGCCTGTGCAGGAGCTGGCGGCCCATGCCCATCCGGACGACACCGTGGCCATCGGCCGATTCCTGCGGACCATAGTGCACCACCGCCGCCCCGCCTCGGCGGCCTTCCGGCTCCAGCGCCCGGACGGCGTGACCCGGCACATGCGGGTGGTGGCGGAGCCTGTCCTGGACGCGGACAAGCGGCTGCTCGCCGTCCGCGGCGCCTACCAGGACATCTCCGCACAGCACTGGACCGAGGTGGCCCTCGCCGTCACCCGCGACCAGCTCGCGCACACCGAGCAGCAGGCCGCCGAGCGCAATCGGCTGGCTCTCCAGCTGCAGCACGCCATCATGCCCCCGACCCAGGCGCCGCTGGAGATCCCACAGCTCCAGCTCGCGGTCCGGTACCGGCCCGCCGAGACCGATCAACTGGTCGGAGGCGACTGGTACGACGCCGTCGTCCTGCCCTCCAAGCTGGTGCTCCTGTGCGTCGGCGACGTCGCCGGCCACGGAATCGAGGCCGCGACGAGCATGGTCGTCCTGCGCAACGCGCTGCGTGGCCTCGCGGTGACCGGCGCAGGGCCGGCCCAACTGCTGTCCTGGCTCAACATCGTCGCCCACCATCTGACCGGAGCGGTGACGGCCACGGCCGTGTGCGGTCTGTACGATCCGTCCCGCCGCGTCCTGCGCTGGGCGCGGGCGGGTCACCTCCCGCCCGTCGTGGTCCGCGGCCCGGAGGCCACCCCGCTGCCTCTCGTACGAGGGATGCTGCTCGGTGCGGTGGCGGAGGCCACGTACGAGGAGGAGGAAGTGTCCCTGGAGCCCGGCGACACCCTGCTGATGTACACCGACGGCCTGATCGAGCGGCGCGACGTGTCCGTGGAAGAGGCGCTGGCCCAGCTGCTCATCACCGCCCGGGCACAGACGCCGAGCCTGTCCCATCAGCTGGACCGGCTGCTCACCTACAGCAGGTCGGACACGGACGACGACACATGCATCGTGGGCATCCGCGTGTCGTGACCCGTCGGCGCGCACCGGTCCGAGGTGCCCTCCTGGGCGCGTCCGGCCTGGCCGTGTGTTTGTGGCGTGAAGATCGAGAAGAGGGGTACACGGGGCTGGCCCCCGTCCGTTTCCCGAGTCAAAAAGGGTGGATCGAATGACAGCCGTGGCCGCACCCGCCGCGACCCGCACCACTGGGCAGCACCCGACCGCACCGGCACACGAGGTCGAACTCGACGCCATCGCCGACCCGTTGGCGGTGAGCCCGAAGGACGCGCGCGAGCTCTCTCGCCACTTCTTCGCCCGCCTGTCCGTGCTCGAGGAGGGCACTCAGGACTACCAGTACGTGCGCAACACCCTCATAGAGATGAACCTGACGCTCGTCAGGTACGCGGCCTCGCGCTTCCGCAGCCGAGGCTCCGGTGAGATGGAAGACATCGTTCAGGTCGGAACGATCGGCCTGATCAAGGCCATCGACCGGTTCGAGCTGTCGCGGGAGGTCGAGTTCGCGTCCTTCGCCGTCCCCTACATCGTGGGCGAGATCAAGCGCTTCTTCCGGGACACCAGCTGGGCCGTCCATGTGCCGCGGCGCCTCCAGGAGGCACGGGTGGAGCTGGCCCAGGCCACCGACGAACTCAGCCGGCGCACCGGCCGCACTCCGACGGTACGGGAACTGGCGGAGCTCATGTCCCTGACCGAGGAGGAGGTCATCGAGGCGCGCAAGGCGGCGAACGCCTACCGGAGCTCCTCCCTGGACGCGTCCCTCTCCGGCGACGGGTCCGCCGACAACGAGTCGGTCCTCGCCGACTTCATCGGGCGGGAGGAAACGGCGCTGGAGCTGATCGAGGACATGCACTCCCTCGCGCCCCTCGTCGCTCAGCTCGACGAACGTGACCGGCGGATCCTGCATCTGCGGTTCGTCGACGAACTCACCCAGGCGCAGATCGGGGAACGGCTGGGCATCTCCCAGATGCACGTCTCACGCCTGATCAACAAGATCATCACCACGCTGCGTGCGGGACTGCTCAGCGAGTGCACGGGCTGACCCCGAGCACGGCCGTGGGGCCGCGGTCCGGTGGACCGCGGCCCCACTGCGTTGCCCGGGTCGTCAGTGCTTGAAGACGTCCTTCGTCTTCTCCTTCGCCTGGCGGGCGTCACCCTTCGACTTCTCCGCCTGTCCCTCGGCGGCCATCCGCTCGTTGCCCACGGCACGGCCGGCCGCCGCCTTGGCCTTGCCCTTGGCCTGTTCCATCTTTGCCTTGGCCTTCTGATCGCCAGCCACAGATCTTCACTCCAAGCCGCCATCGACAATGCGTTGTCGCTTCAACGAGTGACCCCCTGCGCCACATCCAAACCCGGCATTCGCCGCCATTTCCGGGCGTTCTCCCTAATGGCCGTCGAGCTGATCGCGGTGCGCGGGATCACCGAGGTGCTTGCCCTCGTCGAACTCGGGCGATCCCTTGATCTCGGCCTTGGTCCGCGCCACCACGATCTTCTTCTCCTCGTGGTCGACGCCGGTGATGCCGGCGGCCGGCAGCATCACCTTCCTGCCGAAGATCCACACTCCGGTGTCGACGAGAACGTACTGGGAGTCGACCAGACGGGACTGTTTGTCGACCTTGCCGACGCGCCCGTCGGCGGCCTCGACCCGGTATCCCGCCAGATCCGCGTCCGGAGTGTGGCCGGCGGTCGGAACGAAGGACGAGATGTTGTCACTCACGCGTACTCCTCGGGTTGGTTTCTCATCGGGCGTGCACCGGACCGGCTGACCGGTCCGAAGCCGGGTAGACGGACGAGGAAAACGTCCGTTCCGACATCCTCAGGAGACAAGACATGCCCGGAATCGTGGACCGGATCAAGCAGTTCGCCAGGAGCCCCCAGGGCCGGCGCACCGTCGCCGAGGCGCGCCGTGCCGCGGCCGATCCCCGTCGACGCGCTCAGGCTCAGCGCCTGCTGGGGAAGTTCCGCGGACGGCGCTGACCTCTCCGTCGGGCAGGTTTCCTGTCAGCGTCTGCGGCTCCGGCTCGCCCAGCCGGAGCCGATGCCCGCGACATGGAGGGACAGCAGGGCCAGCCCGATCAGCATGAAATTGGTGGAGGTGAAGACGTCGTTCGTCGCGATGTCGGCCGCATTGATGAGGAAGGCGATGAAGAACAGTACTGCTGCAACGATGCCGAGCATGGCATCTCCTCTCGTCGGTGGCACCCGTATGCCCCCGACAGGAGGGAGTACGCGGTGCACCGCGAAGCAGCCGGTGACTTCCGCCGACACGTGTGGCGGGCCGTTTGGCGGGTAATCGGGCCGTGCTCGCTGCGGGTCGGCGCCCAGTACCGCGAGAGGTTGATCACGCGGGCCGGGCGTCCCGCCGGGCATCGGCGCCTGACCTCAGGGTAGGCGAGCCATGTCAGCCAGTGCTTGATGGAGGAAATTGTGTCGACGGAACAAGCCCCCCTGTCCATTGATGTGACGCTCCCCCGGGAGGACGTCGCACTTGTCACCGTCAAGGGGTTCTTGGACGTCGACACGGGGACCGAGCTCCACCACCATCTCGCCAACCAGATGCATCACGGTCGGCGACATCTGCTGCTGGACCTCTCCGCGGTTCCCTTCATGGATTCGTCCGGCATCAACATCATCCTCAAGGCCTACAAGGAGACGCGCCGCGTCGAGGGCAGCGTGCGCCTCATCGATCCCGCTCCGGCGGTGCAGCGGATCCTCGACCTCACCGGCGTGAGTCTGACGGTTCCGTCCGCCAAGAGCCTCGACGAAGCCCTCGCCGAGACGGGCGATGCGACGGACCGGCAGTAGCGGGGGCCGCCCCCGGCCGGCGCGCGGGTTCCACCTGACCCACCCCGGCCACCCGGTCCGCCCGGTGAGCGGGCCGCGTCGGGGACAATAGTTGCCGTTTGACAACTGTAGTCGTGAGGCAACAAAGTGTGAGGCGTCTCAGGCGCGGGAGGATCCGAGATGTGGCGGGCGACAGCGGCCGACCGTACCGAGCGACCAAGGCATGAGCGCCGCGCCTCGACGCGCACCGCCGGCCGGGGCGGTCCTCACGCCGTGCGGGCGTCCGCTCCCTCGTGCTCCTGGATCTGCGCCGCCGCGGTGGCGCAGAAGGCTTCGAGCCCTTGCAGGAGTGCCGTTCGCTTGGCGGCGGGCATCCGTGCCAGCACGGACTCCAGGGCACTCTCGCGGCGTGACCGCACCTCGGCCAGGAACGAGCTGCCCCGATGGCTCAGATACAGGCACAGCTCACGGCGGCTGGTCGCGCTCACCGCGCGCTCCACGAACCCCACCGCCTGGAGCCGGTCGCAGAGTCTGCTGGTCGACGGCGGGCTGGAGCCGAGTGCGTCGGCAAGGGTGCGCAGATTGATGCCCTCGTTGTGCTCGAGAATGAAGAGCACACGCAGCTGGGAGGCGGAAACAGGCGCTGTCGAGGCGCGCCCCCACAGGATTTCCAGCAGTTCGGCCGCCTCTGAGGTCACACGCGCCACCTCAGTGGGGTGCGGGCGCGTGCTGGAGGACGTCACCGTCTCACTCTCCCAGGGTGCTCGGGGGCTGTCAGCTCGCCGGGGCGACAGCTCGCAACCAACCATAGACACCGGCACCGGCGCATGGGCGATGGCCTCCCCTGGAACGTGGGTGCGAAATCGTACTAGTCGAAGAATGGCGTATCCGACATCGTGAACAGATTCGTGGCAGTCGAACGGGCTCTGCGCACCGCGGCTCCCCACCAGTTGCTGGACGCGCTCCGCGAGGTGCTGCGCAACCGGTACGCGGCCGAGTCCGTCGAGTTCCTCCTGGCCGACTACGGGGTCACGGTCCTGCAGCCCCTCTCCCCCGAGGTCTCCGCCACTGGCCCCGTCCCGCTGCACGACAGCCGGGCCGGCCGGGCCTTCGGTGCCCAGGAGCCCTTCCTGGAGGAGCCGGCCGACGGCCTGGCCCGCGTGCATCTGCCGGTGACGGTACGGGGCGACCGGCTCGGCGTCCTCACCGTCACGCTGCCCTCCGAGGACGTGAAGGACTCGCTGCCCGAGCTCCGCGAGATCGCCGAGGTCCTGGGCCACGCGGTGATCGTGGCCGAGCGGGACACCGACGTGTACGTACAGGCACGGCGCAAGGACCGGCTCACGCTGGCGGCCGAGATGCAGTGGCAGCTGCTCCCCGGCCGTTCCTGCTCCCGGCCGGAGTACGCGCTCGGTGCCCAGCTCGAGCCCGCGTACGCGATCTTCGGTGACAACTTCGACTGGTCCGCCGACCCCGACCGCCTGATGCTCTACATCACCAACGGCATGGGCGAGGGCATCGAGGCCTCCCTGCTGACCAGTCTGGGCATCAACGCGCTGCGCAACGCACGGCGGGCGGGGATCCCCATCGAGGATCAGGCGGCCCTCGCCGATCAAGCCGTCTACGCCCAGTACCGCGGCACGTCATATCTGGCCGTGCTCCTGGTCGAGTTCGAGCTGTCCACCGGCCGCATGAAGGTGGTCGACGCGGGCTCGCCCCGCATGCTGCGGCTGCGCGGCAGAAGCGTCGAAGCGGTGGATTTCGAGGCCCAGTTGCCGCTGGGCATGTTCGAGGAGACCGACTACGTCGCGCAGGAGTTCCACGTCGAACCGGGTGACCGTCTCGTCTTCGTGAGCGACGGTGTGCACGGCGTCGCCGCGCCGGGGGGTGAGACGTACGGGGAGAAGGCGTTGACCAGGGCCATCACCGCCACGAGGCTGCTTTCGGCGGCGGAGGTGCCCCACGCGGTCCTCAGAGAGCTGTCCGGCCACCGCGGCGGCCCGTCGCCCGCGGACGACGCACTCGTCGTATGCCTGGACTGGTACGGCCGCCGAGGGGCCTCCCCGGCTCCCGAAGGTGATTGACCCGAACTCGTCATCCAAAGTGGCATGCGCGGGACGCGGTTGGGCAGGTTTCCGCGTCGTCGGACGATCTCCGGGGTATCGGTTGTCGCTCACGATCCGGCCATGACTACAGTTGCCGTGCGACAAGAAACCGCCTTTCCCCGGCGAGCCCCACAGCCAGGAAACCTTACATACGAAGGAGACACATACGTGACGGATCAGGAGCCGGTGGCACACCACGAGGCGCCGACACAGGCGCTCGGGGACTTTCTGCGACGCCGCCGCGAGCAGATCGCCCAGCGCTGGGCCGACGAGGCACTGTTCCGCACGGTCTTCACGGTGTCCCGCGACGAGGCCGTGGAAGCGGCCGGGGCCGTGGTGGAGGCACTCGCCGCGGTGGCGTTCTCGGAGCGGATCGAGAACCTGGGAGCCACCGGCTTCGCCGCCGTGCGGGAACAGCTCGGACGCATGGCGGCCGCGCGCTCCCGGGCAGGCGCCTCGGCCGACCAGATCGCCGACGACGTGTCGGCGCTGCGCCCCTCGATCACGGAACTCCTGAACGCCGACCTGTCCGAGGCGCCGGACGAGGACGCCCGCGAGCTGCTGATCACTCTCACCGTCCTCCTGGGCACCCTGCGACTCGTCGTCCTGGAGACGGTGCTGACCGCCGGCGAGGAACTCATCGAACGGCAGCGTCTCCAACTGCTCGAAGTGGCCACGCCCGTCATCAAACTGTGGACCGGCATCGTCGCCGTGCCCCTCATCGGCACCCTCGACAGCGCCCGCAGCCAGGTGGTGATGGAGAGCCTCCTGGACGCCGTCGTCGCGCAGCAGGCCCGGTTCGCCATTCTGGACATCACCGGCGTACCGACCGTCGACTCCTTGGTGGCACAGCACCTGATGAAGACGGTGGCAGCGGCGCGCCTCATGGGGGCCGAGTGCATCGTCTCGGGCATCCGGCCGGCGATCGCGCAGACCATCGTGCACCTCGGGATCGACCTGGGCACCGTTGTGACCCGTGCGAGCCTCGCGGACGCACTCGGTTACGCCCTGCACCGGCAGGGCGCCGTGATCGTCGATCAGGCGTCGGCCGGTGGGATCCAGCAGTGATCGGCGACCCCCTCGGCCGACCAGGCATCCATGTACCCGTACTCAAACTCGGCAATGTCCTTCTCGTCACCCTCCAGGGCGACCTGCACGACCACGCCGCGGAACAGTTGCAGCAGGACATCGGCGAGGCCGTCGCGAGCAGCGCCGTGACGGGCGTCGTCATCGACGTCTCCGGCGTGGAGATCGTCGACTCCTTCCTCGGCAGGGTGTTCGCGGAGATCGCCGCGACCGCCCGGCTGCTGGCCGCGCAGACCATCGTGGCCGGTATGCGGCCCGCGGTCGCCATCACCCTGGTCGAGCTGGGCCTGACCCTGCCCGGACTGCGGACGGCGCTCGACGCCGAGCAGGCCATGCGGCTGCTGACCGGGACACCACCGCACCTGCCGCACGTTCCAGGCCGCCGGGAGAGCGCGTGACGGAGACTTCGGGCCGCGTCGCCGCCTGCCTGCCGATCCGCTCGGACATGGATCTCGCATGGGTGCGGCAGCATGTGCGGCAGGCGGCCGCCGAGCTCGGTTTCGGCCTGGTGGATCAGACCAAACTGGTCACCGCGGCCAGCGAGCTCGCCCGCAACACACTCATCCACGGCGGAGGGGGGCAGGTCCAGTGCACTCCCCTCGAGATCGGCCGGTCCCGGGGGCTTCGCCTCACCTTCAGCGACGAAGGACCGGGAATCGCCGACATCGAGCAGGCGCTGGGCGACGGCTACACCTCGGGCGGCGGGCTCGGGCTGGGGCTCGGCGGTGCCCGGCGGCTGGTGCACGAGTTCTCCATCGACAGCCGTCCGGGAGAGGGGACTTCGGTCACCGTCATCTGCTGGTCCGCGGGTGCGCCGCACACGCGAGAGGAGACGCGATGACACGCGTCCGAGAAGTGCCCGTGCACGACTCGACCCGCGTCCGGGACGTCCGGGTGGCCGCCGAGGCTACGGCCCGGCAGGCGGGGCTCGATGAGGACCGCACCGCCGCAGCCGCGCTCGTGGCCACCGAACTCGCCACCAACCTGCTCAAGCACGCGGGCGGCGGCCGGATACTGATCGACTCCGTGGACGCGTACCTCGGGCCCCCGACGGCGTCACCCGACCCTGTCGTACAGATCGTGGCCATCGACCACGGCCCCGGGATCACCGATCTGCCCGCCGCGCTGGGAGACGGCTTCTCCACCGCCTCGTCGCTGGGCGCGGGACTGGGCACATGCCGGCGGGTCGCCGACGCGTTCGACCTGCACAGCTCGCCGGGCCGGGGCACCGTCGCCCTGGCCCGGATCCATGGCGCGGCCAAGAGCCGGGCCGAACGCCACGAGCGGCGCGCCGACGCTCCGGTCCGGGCCGGCGGGATCAACATCCCTCTCGCGGGCGCCGATGTGTCGGGCGACGCCTGGGCCTGCGTACGCGCCGCCGATCGCGTCACTCTGCTCCTGGCCGACGGCCTGGGCCACGGCCCCGGTGCGGCCCACGCCTCGGACGCTGCCGTGGAGCAGCTGCACCGCTCCGCACACCTGTCTCCGCCGGAGCTGCTCGCGCAGCTGCACACCGCCCTCCGTGACACCCGGGGTGCCGCCGTCGCGGTCGCCCAACTCGACCTGGCCGCCGGGAGTCTGTCCTTCTCCGGCATCGGGAACGTCGGCGCCCGGCTGCGCTCCGGCGACAGCTGGAAGCCGCTCCTGTCCCACCCCGGGATCGTCGGCGCACACCGTCCGGCGCGGATGCCCCATCACCGGGTGCCGTGGACGGACGACAGCCTCCTCGTTCTGCACAGTGACGGCCTGCCCAGCCGGTGGACCCCTCCGCCCGCCGTCCCGCTCGGCGCCCTGGACCCCGCGGTGACGGCCGCCGCGATCGTCCGCGACGCCAGCAGTTCCGCCCGGCCCGTACGCGACGACACCGCGGTGGCGGTGCTGTCCTCCACGCCACCGGACCCACGACCATGACCCACACCTGGTACATCAGCACCGTCACCGACGCGGCCGGTGCCCGGATCGCCGTCGCGCGCCTCGCGGCCGCCCACGGCGTCCCCGTCCTCGACCGCACCCGCCTGGTCACCGCGCTGACCGCGCAGCTGCGGCAGTGCCTCACCAAGGGCGGCGCCTGGCGACTCGTCCTGGAGACCGTCGCCCCGGCGGCCGGCCAGGAGCACGGCCGGCTCGACGTCACCCTGTGTCCGGGCCGGGACGGCACCGCAGCCGAGCGGCCGGCCTGGCACGCGGCCGTCGACTTCACCGAACCGGGCGACCTCGACGCGGTCGCCCGGGTGGCGGCCGACCCCGCGACCCTGGCCGACGCGCTCTTCGGCGCGGACGAAGACACCGCACGGGTCATGGAGAAGCTCACCGAACAGGAAGCGCTGGTCGCCTTCCACCGTGAGGAGCTGCACCAGACGAACCAGGGCGTCCTCGCCCTGCACGCCGAACTCGACGCGGCCGGCGAGGCCCAGCGCGAACTTTTCGCCGCCGAACGGGAGGCGCGTCAGGAGGCGGAGAAGGCGCGCCACAGGCTGACCTTTCTGGCCGACGCCAGCGCGGCCCTGACCTCCTCTCTCAACCATGAGGAGATCCTGCGCCGGCTCCCGGAACTCCTGACCCCGGCCTATGCCGAGAGCGTCGATGTGTGGCTGTTCGCGGACGAGGACAAGCAGCGACAGAGTCCCCGCCCCGCGGCGGCCGTCACCGCCGCGCGTACCGGCCGCCCCCAGTACGCCGCCGAGCACCCCGGTGGCCTGCCCGGTGTGGACGACGTACCCCCGTCCGCCCTGCGCCCCGACCGGCCCCTGCTCTGCATCCCGCTGCCCATTCGCCGGGCGCCCCTGGGCGTGATGACGCTCACGCCACCGGGCGAGCGGTGGGACCCGGACGACGCCGTGATGCTTCTCGAACTGGCCCGCAGAGCGGGCATCGCGATCGACAACGCGCAGCGCTTCGAGCACAGCCGCGACATCGCCGAAACACTGCAACGCGCCCTGCTGACCGACTTGCCCACGACGCCCGGACTACACCTGGCCGCCCGCTATCTTCCGGCCACGCACGGACTGAACATCGGCGGCGACTGGTACGACGCCTTCCGGCAGCCGGACGGGAGTCTGATCACCGTCATCGGCGACGTCACCGGGCACGGTCTGCACGCCGCCGTGATGATGAGCCAGCTGCGCACCGCGCTGCGTGCCTACGCCGTCGACGGAGGCAGCCCGGGCCAGCTCCTCACGCGGCTGCACCTGTTCCTCCACCATCTGCAGCCGGACCTGTACGCGACGGCGGTCATCGCCCGTTTCCGCCCCGACGAGCCGACGGTCACCTGGGCCGCCGCCGGTCATCCCCCACCGGTGCTGCGCCTGCCCGACGGGCGCGTACGCACGCTGGACGCCAAGCCGGGCGCGATGCTGGGCATCCCGCTGGGCCAGGACATCGGCGACCACACCGTACGGATGCCGCCCGGCTCGACGCTCGCCCTGTACACAGACGGGCTCGTCGAGCGGCGCGCTCACGGGATAGACCCGGGTATCGGGCGTCTGGCCACGGCGCTCTCGGCCCTGCGCGGCCCGGACCTGGACGAGGACCTGGACGCCTCCGCCGACCGGATCCTCGACCCACTGCTGTGCGACTCGGAGCGCGACGACGACATATGCCTTCTGCTCTGTCACATCGACAGCGAGCCGGTGCCGGCGCTTCACTCCTGAGCGCGCCGGTGCCTGTCCCCGCCCGCCCCGGGACGGGCACGGGCTTCGTGGAAGGCGTGCAGACCGTGCTCCAGCGACGTCCGCTGCGCCGGGGGCATGGCGGCGAGCACGGTCGCAAGGCTCCGTGACCTCCGCTCCGCGACCTCCAGGAGGACCCGCCGTCCGTGCGGGGTGACCCGCAACTGCAGCTCGCGCCGGTTGCGGGGATGCGACATCCGCTCCAGCAGGCCCGCGGCCTCGAGCCGGTCGCAGAGCCGGCTGGCCGCGGGCAGTGCGATCCCGAGGGTGTCGGCCAGTGCCGTGAGATTGAGTTCCGACCGGTGCCACACGGCTCGGAGGGCTTTCAGCTGGTAGGCGGACAGGCGCGGGCTGACGGCCTCGGCGGCCGCGGTCCACAGGGTCACGAGGTTCTCCACCGCGTCCGCGACCTGCCGGGCCACCGCCTCGGGGCGACGGCCCGCATCAGCTGCGTCACTCGGCTCCCTCTCATCCCGCACGGTTCATCACGTGCTCCCCCGGCCCGTGCGCGGGTCCGTCGGTCCCTGGTCGAAGCCGCCTCGACCAGGCCCGGGCGTCGCCCGCGTCCCGGCCCCCGGCCGGGGTCCGGCGAGCCACAGGCCACAGCGGTATGTCACACACAGTTCTCTTTCTCCGGGTGGCGCCTACACGGTTGTCCTGATGCGCGGCCTACCCGAGGAGCCGGATAGTACGCAGGCTGCGAGCAGCTTCTTCATGGGATCGCCGCACAATACGCGGGGGCTTTGCATGTATCGCCTCCGTCGTTTCGGGAACTCATCAGCCACAGAGGAAACCCATAGGAGACCGAACGCCGATGCGGATGCGTGGTAGTCAGCGGCCGGGCAGTGGCCGCACACGGAGATGTGAAAGCCGAGGACAGAATGGACCACGGTGATCCGTCGGCACGACAGCCCCCGGAGGACAGGCGAGATGTCAACCAAGCCGCGTCGGGAAAGCCCCTTGCCCACTGAAGACGTCAGGAGCCTCACCGCCGCCTTCGACGGCGACCTGCGGAACGTGACCGACGCCCGGCTCGCCGCGGAAGGCTTTCTGCGGACTCTGGCGCGGGCTTCACCCCCGACGAGCCCCGAGTGCGAGCACGATGTCCTGCTGGTGGTGAACGAGTTGGCCGCCAACGCCGTCCAGTACGCGCCCGGCCCCTTCACACTGCGTATGCGCACGACCTTCGACGGGGTCCATGTCACGCTGCGGGACACCAGCACGACACGACCGGCGCCGCGCCCCTTCCATCCCAGCCGGGGCGGTGGCGGAATCGGCTGGCACCTCGTGCAGTCGCTGTGCACGCAGGTGAGCGTGGTCGTGCATCCCGAGGGGAAGGACATCCACGTCTTCCTGCCCTGGTGAGGCGGGCCGGCGGCCGGGATTCCCGGCCCCGTTTCCGCCATCGCCCGGGAAAGTCCCACGGAAGTTCGTCCCCCCGTCGACGCACTCATGTCCTCGCGAATGCGGGTGGGTTGGGGCGGCTCCCACCGCGGGGACGACTCACTCGGTCCGGTCTCGAGGAAGCTCTCGGTAATACGCGCCGACGCTGCCCAGGTACTCCGGGTCCAGCGTCTCGCTGTCGGTGCGGAAGAGCGGAGCCGCTTTCACTTCCTCCTTCGTGCACGCCAGAGTGATCTGCCGCGCCTGGGTGTCGATGCCCGTGATCACGCCCACGGGGATCAGAACGCTCTTGCCGAACACCCACACCCCGGTGTCGACGACCAGGTGCCGCATGCCCACGTCATCGGCCTGCCGGTCCACCTGCCCGATCGTCCCGTCGGTCGCCTCGACTGTGAACCCTGTCAGGTCCTGTCCCTCCATGTGGCCGGTTGCCGGCTCGTAGAACCACGGTCCGTCGATGCTCACGCCGTTTCCTTCCCTGCCGAGGAGCCGTGCCGCGAGGCCGGGCGAGCGTGCGGTGCGCGCCGGCCACCGCTCACCTCCGCGCGGGCGGAGAGGGCGGCCTCGCCACGACAGGACTCCGTTGCGAACGTCCTGCACATATCCCGGATCGCCGTCCGCACACCCTCCGTCGCGCGATCGGTGCGTCCGCCCGCTCAGCCCGTGCCGGGCCGCTGTTCGTCGGCTTCACCGGCGTCGTCGGCGACGCACGGCGCGGTGAGGTGGTCGAGCGTGCCCGTGATCTCCAGGAGGCGCTCCAGGCAGGCAGGGCGCTCGTCCAGGTACAGGCTGACGCCCGCCGCGTCCGTACGACGACGGACCATGAGGAGGGCGGACAGGCCCATGGAGTCGACGGAGCTCAGTTCCGCGAAGTCCAGCCGCAGGGCGGACAGCGGCGGGCCGGTCTCGCGCCGCTCGGCGAGCAACAGTTCCGTGGCGCGCACGAATGCGTGGCACGACTCGTAGTCCAGGTCACCGGCGACGCGCACCACGGCCACCGTGGAGTCCGCGTCGGCCGTAGTGGTGAAGTACGGGGAGGAAGAGGTGGTCATACGGGCTTTCCGGGGCCGGGGATCTTCAGTGCTGCCGAGCGGGTCCGCAGGGCGCCGAGCGCCCGGCCGAGGATACGCCGGGCCCCGGGGGAAGTCCTCGAGCAGCCCCGTGAAGATGGCCAGAGCCGGGCGCAGGGAGCCGGCGGGGACACCCCGGGCGGTGAGGATGTCCGCTCCCGGGCGACGGTGAGGCGGACTGCGGCGCGCGTTCCGGCCCGCTCCGGCCCGACCCTGGTCTGCACGGGAGCGATCAGGTCGAGCAGCACCATCTCGACGTCGGCACCGCCGCGCAGGCGGCGCGGACCACGGCGGAGACGGCGGATTCGTCGCCCGCGTACACCGCCGACGACAACTGGTCGCGGTTCTCCTCCGGTTCGGCGGCGTCGAGGGCGGGAGCGGGAAGCGCGGGAGCGGCGGTCATGCCAGATGATTCGGGCGGCGCTGAGCGGGGCAACGTCGAGCGGCCACTGCCGTGCGACCGCCGGCTACCAGGAAGCGGACTCGCCGCGGGCCGGCTGCGGGAGCTCGATCTCCGCGGTGACCTGTTTGCCGGGCGAACCGGGCTGCACGATGACGGACCGGCTGACCGCGCGCACGATCTCCAGCCCGTGCCCGCCGATCCGGCACGCGTCCCGCGGCCGGGGAGTCGGCATCTTGCTCGACGTGTCCCAGACGGCCACGCGTACCGCACGGCCGTCCGCGGACAGCTCCACCTGCAACCCACAGGGGCCTGGGGCGTGCCGTATCGCGTTGGTGACCAGTTCACTGACGACCAGCTGGATGTCACCGACGAGTCGGTCCGGCAAGGGGGTGCCATCGGCCTCTTGGACCTCGGACAGGAAATTCGACGACGCGGTGCGCCCCTCCACTGCGGTCGCGGTGCCGCCTTCCCACGTGACGCGGCAACGTGGCGTGGCATGCCTGCCCGGAGCCTGTTCTTTCGATACTTGCTGCCAGAGCGAGATGACCATGGGGTGATTCGCCTTACACGGTAGGTTTTGCTGCCTTCTAGGTAGATCGTTACCTCTTCCGCCTACCCTCGGCACCCCGGAGTATGGCCACTCATCCCTCGGGTCACTCGTCCGCCGCGTAGCCGGACAGCCGTATAAGCCGTGGTCACGAATCATGTTCGAAATATCGAACACTCGCTGCCGGACGGGTGAGCCGTCTACTTGTCGATTCACGACACAACCCGCGCCGACGTGAGCTACATTCGAGCACCGTCGATCTCTGGGGAGGGCGACATCGCAAGGAGAAATCGGGGGCGGCCGTCATGCACAACTTCGGGCTCCCTCCGTCGGCCACGCCGGTCATGACGGGAGGGCTCGCCGACAGCGTCTTCGAGACGGCGCTCGGCAATCCCGGACTGCCGCAGATCGCCCGGCGCTCCCACGACTCCCCGGGCACCTGGACCCAGGTGAGCGCGGCCCAGTTGCGCGACGAGGTCGTCGACCTGGCCAGGGGACTCATCGCGTCCGGGATCCGCCCGGGCAACCGAGTGGCCATCATGTCGCGCACCCGTTACGAGTGGACCGTGCTCAGCTGCGCGCTGTGGTCACTGGGCGCCGAGATCGTGCCCCTCTATCCGAACTCGTCGCACGAACAGGTCGCCTGGATCCTCAAGGACGCCGACTGCGTCGGGGTGCTCGTCGAGGACGAACAGGGCGTCATGACGGTCGGGTCGGTGTGCGCGGGGCTGCCCCGGCTGCGACACGTCTGGCAGCTGGACTCCGGCTCCCTGGACGAACTGGTCGAGCGGGGCCGGCCGGTGCCGGCCGCGACGGTCGACTCGCTGCGCCGGATCGTGCTGCCCGACTCCACCGCCGTCATCGCCTACACCTCCGGTACGAGCGGACACCCCAGGGGGTGCGCGCTGAGCCATCGCAGTCTGGCCAGCACCTGCGACACGCTGCTGGACGGATGGCGGCACACCGCGGCCTCGCCCGGCGAGCAGCCGGCCGTCCTCGCCTTCCTCCCCTTCTCCCATGTGTACGGCCTCATGGTCCAGGGCCTGTGCCTGCGGGGCGGCCTGCTGATGGGGCACGAGCCCGATCTGCGCGCGGAGTCCCTGGCCGCCGCGTTCCGGTCCTTCCGCCCCACCTATCTGTACGCCGTGCCCTCCGTCTTCGAGAAGATCTACAAGAGCTTCCTCACGGCGGCCGAGCGCACGGGCCGGGGCACGTTGTTCGAGCGGGCCGCGCGGACGGCCCAGGACTACGCCGAAGCCGCCGAACAGCAGCGGCTGGGGACGGGGCCGGGGCCGGGCTTCGACCTGAAGCTCCAACACGCCTTGTACGAAAGGGCTGTGTACCGCAAACTCCGCGACTCGCTGGGCGGCAGGATCTGCGGAGCCGTCTCGGGCGGCTCACCCCTCAACCGCGAACTCACCCTCTTCTACGCGGGAATCGGGATCATGGTCCACGACGGCTACGGCCTGACCGAGACCAGCGGGGGCATCACCGCCCAGCCCGTGGGCCGGGAGAAGTTCGGAACCGTGGGGCGGCCTCTGCCCGGCACGGACATCCAGGTCGCCGAGGACGGCGAGATCCTGGTCCGCGGGCCATCGGTGTTCCAGGGCTACGTCAACGACATCCCGGGCACCCGGGCGTCCCTGCGCGACGGCTGGCTCGCGACCGGCGACCTCGGCCGCCTCGACTCCGAGGGCTATCTGTCGATCACGGGCCGTAAGAAGGACACCATCGTCACGAGCAGCGGCAAGAGCGTCGCGCCGTCGGTCCTCGAAGAGCGACTTCGGGTGCATCCGCTGATCCACCAGGCCGTGATCGTCGGCGAGAACCGGCCCTGTGTGGGCGCCTTGATCACCCTGGACCCCGACTATCTGCCGCACTGGCGCACGATGGTGGCCGCCCAGGCCGACGCGCCGAGCCGGGAGGCACGCGAGCAGAACGCGGTGCTGCAGGAGGTCACGCGGGCCGTCGCCGCGGCCAACAGCTTCGTCTCGCGCTCCGAATCCATCCGCGTCTTCCGCATCCTCCCGGAGCCCTTCGACCCAGCCAACGGATTGCTCACGCCCTCCATGAAGCTGCGCAGGGACGTGATCGTGCGCCGGTACGCCACCGAGATCGACGCCATGTACCAGTCGTCGGCGCGGACGAGAGTGAAGTCCCTCTCGGACGAACCCGTGAGCTGGGAAGAGCACGAAGAGAACGAGGACGACGTGTTCCGGCGGGTCCGGTAGCGGCACGGCACGCATACGTGGCCGCCGCCCCCCTCCTTCCCGGGTCGGGGAGCGGCGGCCACGGGCCGGGTCCGTCAGTGGCCGGGCCAGCCGTCCAGGTGGCGATGGACGGTGACGGTGGGCCGCTCGTCCCCCTTGGGCGCGCCCGCCACCGCGTCGTGCAGCACGGTGTTCACCTCGCCGGCCAGCGCGTCGGCCCGCGCCTTGACCTCGGTGGCCGGGAGCGTCGAACGGGTCAGGTCGTCCAGTCGCCGGTGGATGTCGGCGAGCTGTCGCTGGGCCTGCGCGTCCAGGCTGAAGGGGCGCGGGGTGGAGACGACGAACTGGTAGGCGCCGGCCAGGGTCTGGCAGCCGTCGCAGTGCTTGTTGACGGCGTCGCCCCGGTTGACCGCGTTGAGATGGGTCTGGTCGCCGGACATGGTGACGATCTGGAAGGACAGGGCCACCGAGCGGCAGCGGTCGTCGACCGAGCAGCCCACGCCGACGGCATTCGCCTGGTTGCGGACCGTGGCGGCGTTGACCGTGCCGAGCTGGCGCACGGTGAAGGAGTCCTTGGTCTGGCTGTGGTGGCGGAAGTCGGCGCGGCTGAACGTCTGGTCGGCGGCGACCGCGGAGTGCTGTGGCACCCCCGTGGCGGCCTGCGCGGGCACGGCGGTCGCCATCCCGGCGGCCCCCGCGGCGAACAGGCCCACGCGGACGGCGCGTTGACTGAAGACGGAGCTGGTACGAGGCTTTCGATGGTGGTTCACGTGGATCTCCTGCTGGAGTGACTTCGGCGGACGGATCGCCGCCGAGCCCGGGGTGCACGGCACCCGCGAGTGGGCGGACGGGACCGGACGGCGCGCCCCGGAACGGGGGCCGGTCCACGGTGCCCGGGCCGGCCGCGCGCCGTTCGGCGCGGCGCCGCGCGTGCTCGGCCCGGGCCGGGATCAGGAAATGGCCGGGCTGGGCGACTCGACCGGCGACGGACTGGAACTGACCGGGGCGGACGGACTGTCGGCCGGGGACGAGACGGGCGCCGACGGCGAGCCGGGATCGGCGGGCACGGTGGCCGGCGGCTCACCGCTCGCGGCCGGGCTGCCGGTCGGCTTCCCGACGGTCTCCTCGGACGCGGTCCCCGACGCGCTGGGCCGCGGGCTCCTGGAGTCCGACGGGCTCGCCGAGGCGGACGGGTCTGCCGAACCGCCCGGCGTGGCCGCGCCGGCCGGAGCCGTGGTGGACGCCGCGGACGGGGGTGTTGTCGTCCGGGCCGGGTGTGGTCGCGTGCCGGGCCGGTGGTGCGGAGGTGGACACGCCGGGCTGGAGGATCGGCGCGATCGGGGGCCGCTTCGGCAGCGGTTCGGGAGTCATACCGGACACCCAGGCGTAGGCGAGCCCGGACAGGGCGGCCAGGCTCAGGGCGCACAGGGCGACGCGCAGCCGGGGCCGCCCGGCCGTGGACTTCACGGCGCCCCGCCACAGGCGTCCGCCGAGTTTCACGGACAGATAGACCACGCCGGCCATCGGGCACAGCAGCATCACGCAGCCGACGACGCCGACCAGCCCGGCGGCGATCTCGCCGTGGGCGAAGGCGCCGCCGGTACCGAGCAGTTGCTCGGTCAGCGAGCGGGTCATCGTGGCAACGATCCGGGGCAGGTTCCACAGCGCGTAGCCGAGTTCGCCGAGCAGCAGCGGAACCATGGTCAGCACCCAGGTGGCGACGATGGTCCGGGCCGAACGCTTGAGTGCCGCGACCTCCTTGCGGGCCTTGCGGCCGGTCCTGCCGGGTACCAGGCTGAGGAGGATCGGCTTGATCTTCCCGTAGAGATCGGGGACTCCGGCGAGATCGCCGAGGATGTAGTAGCCGTCGAGCCGTACGGCAGGCATCAGCTGTTCGAGGATCTCGAAGTGCCCCAGGTACACGGCGGCCAGAAAGAAGGCCTGGCCGCTGAGGGCGTAGGCGCCGGCCATGGCCAGCATGAAGACGACGTTGAAGTAGACCCCGCCCAGGTCGGTGCGCAGTCGGCCGACCCGCCCGATCCGGTAGACGTCGGTGACGTCCGTGTACATGGAAGGCCAGATCAGGAAGAGGCCGCAGCCGATGCACCCGGGGCGGGCGCCGCCGTAGCGGCAGGCCGAGGCGTGACCGAACTCGTGGAACACCAGGGAGGCCACGGTCAGCACGAAGACGACCAGCAGCAGGACCGGCTGGTCCAGCACCTCCAGCACGGGCGTGATCGCGCCGAAGAACGCGAACAGCCAGACGTCCAGGACGGCGATCCCCGCCAGGACGGCCAGAACGACCACCGGGCGGTGCAGCCACGCCAGGGCGCCGGCGATCGTGGCCACCCGGCGTTCGTTGAAGATGACCCGGTGGCCCTTGAGCGCCAGCAGCAGGTCGGACCGGGGCGCGGATATGTCTTCCTCCTCCCGCCCCTCGGGGACCGTCACGCCCAGCGGGTCCAGCTTCTGCTCGATCAGATAGCGGACGTTGTCCGCACTGACCTCACGCCCGAAACGGCCGCTCACCCGGTGGGCGATCGTCTCGATGTCGCGGCTGCCGTCGACCGACGACGCGACCAGATGCAGCAGCCGCGACAGCTGCACCACCTGCCCGTCCCCCCGGCGGGCGATGTACTTGGGCTCGGTGAAGCCCGATCCCTGGTACTCGCCGTGCAGCTTGAGGCCCGCGCTCAGCCGCGGCACCACCGGCCTCTCCAGGCCGGCCACGGGCAGGCCGCCCGTCGCGACCTGCTCGTACGTCACCGCCATGCCCCCCGGCCCCGGAACCGGCGTCCCGGTGTCGTACGGCGATGCGGTCTTGTCCCCCAGCAGCGTCATGTGCGCTTCCCTCCCCCCGATGCGGACCGCGCCTGCCCTTGCCCCGCGCGGTCCGCCGAACGTGCCCTCGTCGTACGGGAGTTACTGAGTGATGTTGATCGACTGGGCGGCCTGCGACTGAGCCACCGACCACGACGAGTGGTCATTGAGCGCGGCCGACTCGTTGTGCGCGGAGACGTTGGCGACGTGCTTGGTGACGTTCACCGTCTTGCCGAAGCTGAACTTCAGCCGTCCCAGGGCCTCACGGCCCGGCAGCAGCTCCGCGGACTCGGCTTCCAGCTCACTGGCGTCCATGCTCATGGCGTGTCCTTTCACATTGACCATCGTTGACAGAGGCGGTCGGGCGCGCGGGTGGCGGGCCCGACAGCTGATTGCGGTAGAGGCAGCCGGGAGAGTGACACATCGTCAGACCGATGCGAGCGAACTCGGGACTGCCCGGGAGGTGGGGCACCACCGCGGCGGGGCGGAGGTGTGGTGATGCGTCGCCGCGGTGGTGCCGGGTGCCGTACGATCCCAGGACCCTGGAGCCGTACGGCACCGGATCAGTGGGCGATGTTGATGGACTGGGCGGCGCCCGAGTCCGCCACCGACCACGACGAGTGGTTGTTGAGCGCGGCCGACTCGTTGTGCGCGGAGACGTTGGCGACGTGCTTGGTGACGTTCACCGTCTTGCCGAAGCTGAACTTCAGCCGGCCGAGCGCCTCACGGCCCGGCAGCAGCTCCGCGGACTCGGCTTCCAGCTCACGAGGATCCATCATGATCAATTCCCCCTCAGGAATCGAGAAGTGTTCCCGTCGGACACGGTCAGGTCCCCCCGGATCATGTCCAACTCCGTCGGACGTGCTGTCCAACGAGATTGGACACTAGGGGCCGGGTCAGCCGTGACGCAAGCGGTTCGGGGCAACTCCTTCCGAGAGTCACCCGACACGCCCCTAGAATGATCCGACGCGGAAGAGTTCCGCCCGGCGGCGAGCAGGAAGTGACCATCGGTGGCCAACGCACTGCAGCAGATCATCCGTGACAGGCTGGACAGCGAGCGCTGGTCCTACGGCGAGGTCGCCCGCCGCGGCAACATCCCGCGTTCCACCGTCCATCACCTGGCCACCACCGACCACATGGCGCGGATGCCCCAGCCGGCCACCCTCGAAGGCCTCGCGCTGGGCCTCGGGCTGCCCCTGGGGGCCATCCGCCAGGCCGCCGCGGAGGCCTGTGGCATCCACCTCTACGCCGCCGGAGCCGAGCCCCCGAGAGCGGCCGGCGGCACCTCCGCCGACCCTGACGTGGAGGTGCTCATCGCCAGCCTCCAGCGGCTCTCGTCCGACGACCGCCGCCATGTCGCCGCCCTCGTCGAGTCACTGCTCAACCGCGCCCCCGGCACGTCCTGACACCCGCACCCGTCCGCACACGACGCCCCGCCGTGCCCCGAGCCCCGCAGCCGCGGGCGGAAGGTGTCGCGGGCGCGCGCCCCCGGCGGACCAGCACGGCAGCACCCGGACTCACCGCCTCCCCTCCTACCACTCCCCCAAAAAGAAGTCACTCCCGCCCATACAGGCATGATCCGCAGCTAGTCTCTCCTCCTGCCTGGGGCCCGTGAGCCGCACGCCCCGGGTCATCTGGGGGGAACAATTGCTCTTCGTACACGGCGGCCCCACCACCGCCATCGTCAAAGGACCGACGGGAGAGTCCGTCGTCCTGCTCTCCGGCGAGTTGCCCGCAAATCTCACGGACGCGTCCATAGGCGAACTGCTCGACCTCGCCGCGGCCGTGCTCACCGAGGGAGAACTCGCCCTCTTCGAACAGTGCCTGACCACGCTCCGCCGCGGCGAGGGCCCCACTCCCCAGCGCATCGAGGTCAACGGCGCCGTCATGACGGTCTACCGGGACTGACACCCGTCGCATCCGACGAGACGTGCCGCCTTGCGTCGTACACAAGTCCAGCGGTCGACACGCTGGTCAGAACCCCCTGCGCAGGTGCACGATCATCATCGACCCACCTGCTCGCCAGGCGTGTCGCTCCCGCTTGCCCTCCGGAAGAAAGTCGGCGATGGCAACGACCGCGACCCCACGCACGCCCGCTACCGACCGGACCGCCCCATGACTGCGGCCCGCGTCCCCGGCCTGATCCTGCCGCTCGCTTTTCTCTGCGTGCTCGTGATCGGAGTCTTCTGGTACTGGCGACATCGCGGAGACTGACGGCTGCGGCGCGATGTTCAGCAGTAGGGCGGTTGATTGCCCAGCGACGCCGCCACCCGCATCCATACGCCGAAGAGCCGGTACAGCGCGGGGAGTTCGCCGTGTGCCTCCGCTGTTCGGCTGTCCGGGGTGGTGACTCCTGGGATGCCCAGCAGGGTGGAGGCGACGGATGCCGACTGCCAACGGACGGTGAGGGTACGCGGGTTCGCGGGCACCAAGGGTGCTTCCGGTACCGCGGAGAGAGCGGCGGTGACCGCTTCCTCGATGGCCTGGCGCGCCTCCGCGGCCGGGCGGAGTTCCGCGGCGAAGCGATCATGTGCGTACTTCACGGGGACGGTGGTGATCGAGTCGTCCCACGCGGTGGCCTCCGCGCAGGCGGCGTCGTCTCCGGTGAGTGCCACCAGCGGCACGCCGAGCGTCGCCGCGGTGGCCTGGGCGAGCCCGATCTCGCCCACGGGCCGGCCGTCCAGCCACATGTCCTCGATCTCGTGCCCCATGAAGCTGTGGCTCAGCACGCCGAGCGCACCGGCCCGCGCGTGGTAGCCGACACAGATCATGGCGTCGTGTTCGCGGGTGAGGCCTTCGAGCATGCCCATCTGCTTGGGCCTGCCGCGGATGAGGCGGGCCGCCGGGTGCAGGGCCTCGGGCAGCAGATTGCGCATGGGGCCGTGCGCGTCATTGACGACGATGTCGGTGGCACCGGCCGCGACCGCGCCACGGACGGCGGCGTTGACGTCCTCGGCCATCATCGAGCGCCCCCGCTCGTAGTCCCGCCCGCCGGGCTGGACGTCGTCGGCGCCGACGAGTCCGGTGATGCCTTCCATGTCCGCACTGATGTGGATCCGCACGTCGCGCGCTCCTCAAGGTTGATCATTCGGAGACGCCGGGCGCCCGGCGTGCGGTTCCCTCGGGCGAACGCCGGCCGCGATCAGCGCGTGGGCTGTCGTACGGAGGGCACAGCGGCGATGATGACCCCGGGGAGTCCGGACGTACGACAACGGAGACCGCATGACGACGGGCAGGGACGCACGGGTCGAAGTGAAGCCCGTCGCGGGACACATCGGCGCCGAGATCAGGGGAGTCGACCTGGCAGGGCCCATGGACGACTCGGTGGTCGCCGAGATCCGGGCGGCGGTGCTGCGCTGGAAGGTGGTGTTCTTCCGGGAACAGCGGCTGGATCACACCTCCCATGTCGCGTTCGCGCGGCGGTTCGGCGAGCCGGTCTCCCTCAGGTCGCGCGGCAGTGCGTCGCCCCCGGACTTCCCCGAGGTCGAGACGACGGCCGACCGGCTGGAACTGGGTGAGCGGTACGGCATGGACCACGCCGAGTGGCTGCGGCGGCGCCGCCATTCGCTGCTGCGGGGCTGGCACTGCGACCACGGTGCCCGGATCGACCCGCCGGCCGCCACCGTCCTGCGTGCCGAGACCGTGCCGCCCTACGGCGGTGACACGACCTGGTCCAATCTGGCGGCCGCCTACGCCGGTCTCTCGAAGCCGGTACGCGACTTCGTCGACGGCCTGCGCGCCGAGCACCGGCTGGGGGTCGGGTATCAGGCGCGGCCCGGCGACGACGCGTACGTACGGCATCTGCTGGACCATCAGACCGCGTCGGAGCATCCACTCGTACGGGTGCACCCGGAGACCGGCGAGCGCGTGCTGTTCGTCAACGGCTACTACGTGGAGCAGATCCAGGACGTGTCCCGTACGGAGAGCCGCGCGCTCCTCGACATGCTGCTGGGCGAGGCGACCCGGCCCGAGTACACCGTGCGGTTCCGCTGGGAGCCGGGGAGCGTCGCCTTCTGGGACAACCGGGCCACCATCCATCTGGCCCCGAGCGACACGGCCCACCTCGACCACCCCCGGGTCATGCACCGCGTGATGCTCGCCGGTGACATCCCGGTCGGTGTGGACGGCAAACCGTCGGCACCGATCGCCGGCACCGAGCCGGAGCGCTGGTGAGGCTCAGCCGGGTCCCTGTTCCGCTTCTTCGCGCAGGAAATTGCTGACCTGGCCGACCAGGCTCTCCACGGCGCCCTCGCACCGTACGCCCGACTCTGCCGAGCCCACGGGCAGGGACATGTCGCCCGACCACAGGTACCGGCCGGTCCACTCGTCGTCCGCCTTGAGGTGGATCTGGATGTCCACCCGGGTCAGCGAGGTGTCCGCGCCGGCGGCGTACAGGACAGCGGTGGCGCGGCGCAGCGGGTAGAGGTCGAACCCCTCGATGAACTGCGAGTTGCGCCAGTCGAGGAACGCGCTCACGCCGTCGGGGCCGGTGCGGATGTCGAGCTGGCCGTCTTCGAAGTGGATGTCGACGGGTTCGCTCGCGCGGTTCTCGACGGTCACCCGGAAGCGGAAGTAGGTCAGCCCTTCGGCAGCGTCGTCACGGCCCCGCGGAGGCTCCGCTTCCTCCAAGCCGTGGACGCGGACGCGCAGGCCGGCGTACTCGTCCTCGTACTCCTGCCAGTCGCCGATCACGTTGGGCTCGCGCACGGTTCACCTCTCCACTTCAGCGGATGCTTCCTATCCGCGCGCGCAACAAGGTGTCAAATGAACCGAACATGTCGTGGTCGGTGAATTCACCCCGCTTGATCAGCGATCAAGCCGTGCGCAGCCACGATCCCCGCCAGGGGGTGAAGGCGGCGTTTGGGGACGTGTTGCACATCACGCTCACCGGTGCCGCTCGTCACCGCCCGTGAACCACGGGGCGCCGCCCGCCGGACCGGCGGTGGCTGGCAGAATTCCGGGCATGGCCCCGATCACACCCGCGCGTGCCCTGCTGCTGCTCGTCTGTGGGCTGGTCTGCCTCCTCACCGCCTCCGGAGCTCTCATCGGCGCGCTCTTCGGTGGCGCGAAGGCCGCCCTCGTCGCGGCCGCCTGCGCGGGCGTGGCCGGTCTGCTCGCCACGCTCCTCGTGCGCCGGCGTGCGCTGGCCCACTTCGCCGCGGCGCAGCGGGAGGCCGGGGTCCGCGGATACGCCGAGGGAATCGCGCACGGCGTCCTCCTGCACGTGACCGCCTACGAAGCCGCCGTGTTTCCGCATACGGGACCCACGGGGGTGACACCCGAGGAGCGTGCCGCACGCCGTACCGTCGCCTACCGGATGGCCGCGCTGGAGGAGGTGCCCAGGCTCGTCCGGGAGGCCGCCGCCGACGCGCTCGCCGTTCTCGACGAGGCCGACCGCGCGCGTGCCGAGGAAGCGGTCGCGCAACTCGCTTCCGTCGTACGCCGGCAGTACGCCCGCCCCTGATCCGGGCGGTACGCCCCCGGTATTCGTCCGGGATTTCTCGGCAGCCTTGCCGACTCCTTCCCTTTCCTTCGCTATTCGCGCGCTTCATGCGTCCGGCGGGTCGAACAATTCGACCCGCCGAACGGGATTGCATTCGACTGGCCGAACGCCTGTAATGCCAGGTCGGCAGCGCATCCTGTGAATGGCCTCGAATTGCCGACAGGCTATTGACGCAAGGGAATTGCGCGCCGCACACTCGCGCTCGATCGTGCACCCCATGGGACGGGTCGTACGGCGAAAGACACGGCGTGGGCCAGATTCGCCCGGATCGAGGAGAGCCGCAAGTGACCGTAGAAGACAGAGGCATACCGTCCGACCCGCCGGCGCCGTCGCGGCGCGGGATACTGCGGGCCCTGCTCGCGCTGCCCGCCACGGCGCTCGTGTGGGGCGAAATGCCGGGGGCGGTGGGTTCGGCGGCCGCGGCGGCGCCGTCGAAGGGGTATGCCACGCGGTACACCATCGTGCCGTTCCTCAACAGCGACGACGGCGTCGTGAACGTCTATCAGTCCGACGACGCCACCGACTTCCGGCTGCTCAAGGCCACCGCGTACACCCCGCCGAGCAACCGGATCCGCGACGCCAGTGTCTTCAAGCACACCAACGGCTACTACTACCTCACCTACACCACGCACACCTGGCAGGACGTCAGCACCACCATCGGGTTCGCGCGCAGCTCCGACCGGGTGAACTGGACCTTCCTGTACGACCACACCGTCCCCCTCACGAACCTGTCCCGCGCGTGGGCGCCCGAGTGGTTCGTCGACAGCGACGGCAGCGTGAACGTCATCGTGTCCTGCTCGGCCACCGACAACGAGTGGATCTTCACCCCGTATCTGCTCAAGGCCACCAACACCGGGCTCACCTCGTGGTCCGCGCCCGTGGCCCTGTCCGGCATCGGCGCCAACCACATCGACACGTACATCGTGAAGATCGGCTCCACCTATCACGCCTTCACCAAGAACGAGACGGCCAAGTACATCGAGTACGCCACCGCCACCAGCCTCACGGGCCCGTACACGATCAGCAGGACCGGCGACTGGGCGGGCTGGGGCAGCTATCGCGAGGGCCCCTCGGTGGTGCGGCTCGACAACGGCGGGTGGCGGATCTTCTTCGACGGCTACGGCGACGGCACCTACTACTTCAGCGACAGCTACGACACCTTCGCCACCTGGACCGCGCCGAAGGCACTGGCCGGCATCTCGGGCACCGCACGTCACTTCACCGTCGTCAAGGAGACGGTCTCCGGCGGTGTCAGCCTCTCCACCGGCGTCAGCCGCTCCTTCCAGTCCGTCAACTACCCGACCCGCTACTGGCAGGAGCAGTCCTCCCTGCTCAACCTGCCCGTGGTGAGCTCCGCCGCCAGCAGCGCGGAGAAGGCGGCGTCGGCGTTCACGGTCGTGGCGGGCCTCGCCGACGCCGGCGGGTACTCCTTCCGGGACGCGGCCGGAAACTATCTGCGCCACTACGACTACCGTGCCCGCTTCGACGCCGACGACGGAACGCCGACGTTCGCCAAGGACGCCACGTACGTCGCGCGAACGGGCACGGCCGCCGGCTCCGTCCGCTTCGAGTCGTACAACTACCCGGGCTACTATCTGCGCCACTACAACTACCAGCTGCGCGTGGACCCCACGGACGGCACCGACCAGTTCCGCCAGGACAGCTCCTTCAACCCGGTCACCGCCTGGGCCTGAGCCCTCTTCCGGCCAGGCGGTCGCCGCCCGCCCGGCCTCGAAGGTGACCTTCGTCGCCGGCGCGAGCCGGCGATGCGACGTGCGGGCGTTGAGCAAGCTCGTGCCGTACGGACGTAGCAAAGGACATGCCTGCATTCATGGCCGACAGCGGCGAGCACACGGCGGTCCGGGATCCGATCGGCCCGGTCCCGCCGGCGAGCGGGGAGGACGATTCCCGGAGGCCGGCGGGCCTTGGCCGGCGGCTGCGGCGGTACCGGCGGTGGCTGCTGGTGTGCGCGGTGGCCGCGTTGCTGGCCCAGATGGCGGTCGCGATGATCACCACGGCGGTGGAACAGACGCCCACCATCGACGAGCCGGTGTACGCGGGCACGGCCGTGGTCTACGTGCAACAGCACAGCCTGCGTTACAACCCCGAGCACCCGCCGCTCGGCAAGCTCATCATCGCGACCGGGATGGCGGTCGCCCGGCCCCATCTCGCGCCGGGGTTCGTGGGCGACCAGGGCGAGCTGGGACGGCATCTGCTGTACGAGTCCGGCAACGACCCCTGGCGGGTCATGTTCTGGGCGCGGCTGCCGGTGATCGTCGTGACGCTGCTCCTCGGTCTCGTGGTCTTCGCGTTCGCGCGTGATCTCGTCGGCGCCGTGGGCGGGCTGGCGGCGCTCGCGCTGTACGCGTTCTCGCCCGATGTCGTCGCGCACGGGTCGCTGGCCACGCTCGACGTGCCCGCCGCCGGGTTCGTGCTGACGGCGGCCTGGCTGGTGTGGCGGGCGCGGCGCCGGCCGCTGCCGTATCTGCCGCTCGCCGGGCTGGCGACGGGCGCCGCCCTGGCGACGAAGATGAGCACCCTGCCGGTGGTTCCGGTGCTGATGTGTCTTGCCGGGTGGTCGTTCTGGTGCGCCCGGCGGACCGACGGCCCCGAGCCACGGGAGCGGGCGCGGCTCGCGGGCCGGGCCGCGGCGGTGGCCGCCGGTGTGGCGCTGGTCGCGGTGGTGGTCGTGTGGGCCACCTATCTCGTCGTCGATCCACGGCTGCGGTGGACCGCGTCCGGGCATGTGCCGACGGTGCACGGCCTGCGTGGGCTGCTCGTCGAGTGGCTGCCGTTCCCGGAGGCGTACCGGGACGGGATGCGCGTCCAGTTCGGCTTCGAGAACGCGACCTGGCACGGCTTCCTGTTCGGCCGGCTCTACTCCGGCTCCCTGTGGTACTACCTGCCCGCCGCGCTGATCGTGAAGACGCCGCTGGGCATGCTGGGCCTGTGGCTGGCGGGCGTCGGCGTCATGGCGGCGGTGCCGCGGCTGCGGGCGGCGGCGGGGTACGTGGTCCTTCCGCCCGCCGTCCTGCTGGCCGCGGCCATGACCGGCTCACGTGATCTCGGCGTGCGCTACGCCCTGTTCATGCCGGTGTTCCTCGCGGTCGCCGCCGCCTGCGTACTCGCCCTGCGGCGGTGGTGGGCACATCTCGCGGTGGCGGTGCTGGTCGGGTTCGTCGCCGTCAGTTCGGTGCGGACGTTTCCCTTGTATCTGCCGTACTCCAACGAGGCGTTCGGCGGGCCCGCCGAGACCCATCTGCGGCTGCACGACTCGAACGTCGACTGGGGCCAGGACCTCGGGCGGCTGGCCGACCGGCTGCGGCAGCGGTATCCCGGCGAGAAGGTCTGGCTCGTGTACAAGGGCAGCGGTGTGCCCGCCGCGTACGGCATCACCGCCTCCGACCCGCGCAAGGTGGCGCCCGGCCGGGTGCACGGGCTGCTCGTCGTGTCGGACTCGTCGATCGCCAAGGCCGAGGGCCGGTTCGCGCGGCTGATCGACAGCAGCGAGGCGATCGACGAGGTCGGACACTCCATCACGGTCTTCCGCCGGAAGTAGGACGAGCGGCGGTCCCCGCGTCAGGGAGAGGACGGCTTGCCCGCCGTACCGATCCACGTGTGGAACAACTGGTCGAGGTCCTTGCCGGAGAGCCGCTCCGCCAACCGGGTGAACTCGGCCGTCGTTCCGTGGCCGCCCCGGTGGTCGGTGGCCCAGGTGCGCAGGACGCGGAAGAAGGTCTTGTCGCCGACCGCCGTGCGGAGCTTCTGCAGGGCCATGGCGCCACGGGCGTAGACGGGAGTTTCGAAGATATGGGCTCCGCTGCCGGGGTCGGCGGGCGGGAACGCCCACAGGTCGTCGCCCGCCGGGGACGCGTACAGGGCGTCGAAGATCTGCTGAGCGGTCCTGCCGCCGTGCTGTTCGGCGTAGAGCCACTCGGCGTATGTCGCGAAACCCTCGTTGAGCCAGATGTCCCGCCAGCGGGTCAGTGTGACGGAGTCGCCGAACCACTGGTGGGCGCTTTCGTGGACGAGGGTGCTCAGATCGGGGGCGCTGTCGTACACCGGGCGGGTCTGGGTCTCCAGCGCGTAGCCGACGTTCGGGGCACGGTCGACGACGGCACCGGCGGCCTTGTAGGGGTACGGGCCGAAAACGCCGCTCTCCCAGGCGAGCACGGAGGGCAGCTTCTTGAGCACCGGTGTTGCCGCGGTCGCCTCGCGCGGGTCGACGGCGTTGTAGACCTTCAGGCCGTCCGGGGTCGTGTACCGCTCGACCTTGAACGTGCCGACCGTCGCGGTGGCCAGATAGGCGGCCATCGGCTCGGACTGACGCCAGCGGAAGGTCGTACGGCCGTGGGCGGTCCGCTGTCCCAGAAGGACGCCGTTGGAGACGGCGGTGCGCCCCTTGGGCACCGTGATGGTGATGTCGTACGACGCCTTGTCGCTGGGGTGGTTGTTCGCGGGGAACCAGGTCATCGCGCCCTGGGGCTCCCCCGCGACGAACGCGCCGTCGTCGGTGGGGATCCAGCCGTCGAGCGAGCCGTCGGGGTCGGTGACCGGTTTGGGCTTGCCCTGGTAGGTGACGGTGACGCGGAATTCCTGCCGGCGGTGCAGGGCGTGGCGCGGGGTGACGACGAGTTCCTGGCCGTCGCGCCGGAAGGCGGCCTTGGTGTGGTCGACCGTGATGCCGGTGACCTTCAGGCCCGAGAGGTCGAGGTCGAGACGGGTGAGGCGCTGGGTGGCCCGGGCGGTGATGACCGCCTTTCCGTCGAGGTGGCCGGTGCTCGGGTCGTAGCCGAGGCTCAGGCCGTAGTGGCGCACGTCGTAGCCGCCGTTGCCCGCGAGGGGGAAGTACGGGTCTCCTGCTCCGGACGAGCCCACGGTGCCGGCCGCCGCCGGGCCCGCGGCCGCCAGCAGCGCCGCGAGCGCCACGGGGACGGTCGCCACCACGGCTTCCCGACGAAGGACGGTTGCACGTCTGACGGCCTGTCGGCGGGCTGGCCTCACGTTCGCTCCCACGAGTTGACGATGATCACTCGCGAAAGCTTATGGGCCCGCTCGTCCCCGGAATTACCTCGATCCGGTCAAATTATGTCGTGTCTAGTCGCGTCTATGGGTTTGACCGTCTCCTCCGGCCCGGGGTCAGGTGTGGCCCAGCCCCCCGCTGCCGAACGAGCCGCTGGAGCCGGGATCCCAGCGCCGTCGATTCTGGTCCTCTCGCCGTTTGCTTCCTGCGTGGTGCAGCTCGTACGGCATGAGCCGTTCACTCTCGACCGCCGCGTGCGGCACTTCGTCGGGTTCCCGCATCTCACGCATTTCGTGTACTGCACCGGATTCGGGGAGCTTGGGCTGCTCGTCCGAGCGAGGCCGGTCCGATTCCGTACGGCGCACCGATATGCCGAGCCGGACGGCCCAGATCAGTCCGCCGGCGATCACCAGACCGCCAACAAAAGCGGCAAACACGTTGAGTACATCACTCGACGCGGCCAGTAGTTCATAGCTCGCCGTGTTCATATGCACTCAATACCCGTAAATAAATGCCGATAAGCAAAAACATCCGCGAGATTCATTTATGAGGTTCGGTGGGCGATACCGGGCCGGTGCCACCCCACGGGCCCGTCGGCGGCCCGCGTCCGGGTGCGACGCGGTGGACGAACGGGGTGTGTACGTCCGTCCCGCGAGCGAACGCAGCGGGGTCACTCGGATGCGGACGCGCGGAGGCTTCACAGTGTTCATGAAGCCACCCTGCGTCACGGGGGCCCGGCGGGCCAGGCCTCTCCTGGGAGCAGGACCACCGGTCCTGGTACCGGTACAACCAGGCTCCGCGACGTCACTCGGGCCGGTCCGCGTCCGCCGGCCTGGCCGGCGGACGGTACGGCGCCAGACCCTGTCGTCAGATCCGGTAGGTGCGCAGGGCCGGTGTGGCGAAGGCCAGGGCCAGGGTGGCGACGACGACCAGGAGTCCACCGCCCGCGACGGCCGCGCGCGCCCCGAAGACCGAGCCCGCGGTGCCGTGCAGAACGTCGGCGAGGCGTGGGCCGCCCGCGACCACGACGGTGAACACGCCCTGCATGCGGCCGCGCATCTCGTCGGTGACCGCCGACAGCAGGATGGCACCGCGGAAGACCATCGAGACCATGTCGGCGACTCCGGCGGCGGCGAGGAAGGCCACCGCGATCCAGAGGTTCGTACTCAGGCCGAAGCCGGTGACCGCGGCGCCCCAGGCGACGACGGCCGCGATCACCATGAGGCCGTGCCTGCGGGCGCGCGAGAACGTGCCCGACATCAGGCCGCCGGCCACGGCACCGATGGGGATCGCCGCGAACAGCAGGCCGAGCGCGAGGCCCTCCCCGTAGGGCGCGTACGTCTGCGCGGCGAGCTGCGGGAACAGGGCCCGGGGCATGCCGAGGACCATCGCGATGATGTCGGCGAGGAAGGAGAGCAGCAGGACCTTGTGCAGCGAGATGTAGCGGAAGCCCTCGGCTATCGCCCGCCAGCCGGCGCGGCCGGACGCCGGGGTCGTCAGGGGCGGCAGCGCGGGGAGCCGTACGACCGCCCACACCGTGGCGCACAGGGCCAGGGCGTCGAGCAGATAGAGCTCGGACAGGCCGATGACGGGGATGAGGGCGCCGGCCAGGAGCGGTCCTGCCACCAGGCCCGTCTGCATGACGGTGGAGCCGAGGGCGTTCGCCGCGGGCAGTTCGTCCGCGGGGACCAGCCGGGCGATGGAGGCGGTGCGGGCCGGGGAGTTGAGGCCGAAGAAGGCCTGCTGGAGGGCGAGCAGCGCCATCAGGACGAACACCGAGTCGACCCCGGTGACGGCCTGGGTCCAGAACAGCAGGGAGGTGACGGCTATGCCGGAGTTGGTGATCAGGAGCAGCTTGCGGCGGTCCATGCTGTCGGCGATCGCGCCGCCCCACAGGGCGAAGACGACGAGCGGGAGGAGGCCGGCGAGGCTGGCGTAGCCCACCCATGCCGACGAGCCGGTGATGTCGTAGATCTGCTTGGGCACGGCGACGGCGGTGAGCTGGCTGCCGACGGAGGTGACGATGGTCGAGGACCACAGGCGGCGGTAGGCGGGGCGCCGCAGCGGCCTGGTGTCCATCGCCCAGCGGCGCCAGCCCGGGCGGGCCCCTCGCGCCGGTGCCGGGGGCACGCTGGGCGCCGCGGTGTCTGGGCCGGTGCTGTCGTCGGTGCTGCTCTCACTCGTGTCCACGGAGTTCCTGGTTGCTCGATACATCCTTCTGGTGTCAGGGTTCACTATCGCCCACCCGCACCGGGCCGACATCGGGCGGGTGGACGGGAGTTCAGACGCCGGCGATCAGGGTGGCGCCCATCGTGAGCATCGTCGCGGCCACCAGGGCGTCCAGCACCCGCCATGCCGACGGGCGCGCCAGGAAGCGGCCGAGCAGCCGTGAGCCGAAGCCGAGGGCGGCGAACCAGCACAGGCTCGCGAGGGCCGCGCCGAGACCGAAGGTCCAGCGCAGTGAGCCGCGGTCGGCCGCGATCGAGCCGAGGAGGAAGACGGTGTCGAGGTAGACGTGCGGGTTGAGCCAGGTGAGGGCCAGGCAGGTGAGTACGGCGCGTCTGCGGGAGCCCTCCGGCGCGCCCTCCGCCCGCAGGCCCGCCGGACGGAACACCCGGCGCGCCGCCAGGGCGCCGTAGACCAGCAGGAACGCGCCGCCGACCAGCGCGACCGCCGTCAGCGCCCGGGGCCAGGCCACCACGACCGCGCCCACACCGCCGACGCCGAGCGCGATGAGCAACGCGTCGGACAGGGCGCAGATCCCCACCACCGCGAGCACGGCGTCGCGGCGGATGCCCTGGCGCAGGACGAAGGCGTTCTGGGCGCCGATGGCGACGATGAGGGAGAGGCCGGTGCCGAATCCGGCGGCGGCGGTGGTCAGGGCGTTGGTCATGACCTCGACGCTAGAAAAAGCACCGCCGACAGTACAGCTAAAGATTCTTACGTATCATTAGCGCTCGTGATGGCGGAGCTCCCTCTCGACCTGGTACGCACCCTGCTCGCCGTGGTGGACGAGGGCACGTTCGACGCCGCCGCGAGCGCCCTGCATGTGACTCCTTCGGCGGTCAGCCAACGGGTCAAGGCTCTGGAGCGGCGCACGGGGCGGGTGCTGCTGATGCGGACGAAGCCGGTACGTCCGACCGAGTCGGGCGAGGCCGTCGTGCGGTTCGCGCGCCGGCTGGCCCGCCTCGAACTCGACGCCCGCGCCGAACTCGGCATGACCGGTTCCGAGGAGCCGACCCGGCTGTCGATCGCGGTGAACTCCGATTCACTGGCCACGTGGTTCCTCCCGGCGCTGGCCCGCGTGCCCGAGGAACTGCGGCTGTCCTACGAACTGCGCCGCGAGGACCAGGACCACACGGCCGCGCTGCTGCGCGAGGGCCTGGTGATGGCCGCGGTGACCTCGTCGCCGGACCCGGTGACCGGCTGCTCCGTACAAAGTCTCGGGCGGATGCGGTACATGGCGGTGGCCGGCCCGGGCTTCGCCGCGCGGTGGCTCGGTGACCGGCCGGACGTGCCGCTGCGGCAGGTGCTCGCAGACGCGCCCGTGGTGTGCTTCGACCGGCGCGACGACCTTCAGGACGGCTTTGTACGGGGGCTTCGGCGTGGTCGGGGCGGCGCGAGCGCGCTGCGGCACTTCGTGCCGACGTCGGAGGGATTTGTCGACGCGGTCGCCGCCGGGATGGGCTGGGGCATGGTGCCGCAGGTGCAGGCAGAGCCGCTCCTGCGGGCGGGGCGGCTCGTGCACCTCGCCACGGACCGGCCCATCGACGTACCGCTGTACTGGCAGCAGTGGAAGCTCGACTCCCCCGCGCTGTCGGCCGTGGCGGAGGCGGTGGCTTCCGCGGCCGCCGCGGCCCTCGACGGCGGGAGCCAATGGCCGCACGTCACCTCCGCCGTCACCGGCCGGGGATGAACGCCCGCGCAGTCCCGCGAGCACCGCACCAACACCGCCCGACTGCCGTGCGCGGAGGCGGACTTCGGCACCGGGCCACCGCGGGTGGAAACTCCTGAGTCCTCGGTGAATTCCGGAATCCACCGTGCCTGGGTGAAACGAATTCCGGCGTATTTCTTCGGCACCTTCGAAACGATCGTTGACGCAACCGTGGTGCGGTGCAAACGTCGCACCAGTCCTCCCGGCCGGCCGGGACCCGGGGCGACGCCAGGCGGGCGTCGCCCACAAACGGCGAACTCAGGCGAACGGAGGACCTCTCGCGATGTCAACAGCCAGCGGAGACCCGACAACAGGGACGGCCGACTTCTTTGCGGCGCCCCTGGCGGATGCCTCGCTCCCCGAGGAGTGGGAGAGCGGCCAACAGGCGGTCACCGAGCAGGCCACCAATCCGGCGAGCGGCACCGACGAGATGTCGGCGCCCGAAGAGCAGGTCACAAGGACATCCGCGACACCACTGCCCGGCGCACCGAACGGCGCCGCCGCGCTCCCCTACCGTCCCACCCGCGGCCGCTACCGCAGCAGCGGCGGCGGCTTCCACCTGGAGTTGCGGGTCGACGTCGACAGCACGGCGGGCGGCCCGAAGGTCCTCAACAGGATCAGCGGGGACTTCTTCAGCACCAGCGGCGCCACGACGACGTACTACGGGTCGTTGGTCGTGCACGCGCCCACCGTCACCCGGTCCGCCACCCAGGTGGTCATCAGCGGCCTGGGCACCTACACCTGGCAGGCCGGCGCCCCGATCGTCCGGGTGACCATTCCGCGGCGCCGGATCAACCAGCCGCAGGGCACCGCCACCGTGCAGTTCCTCACCACCTCCAACCAGCCCGGCGCCGGCTACACCTGCGGGTACGTCTCCCCGTACTTCCGCACCGTCCAGTGGGAGCAGGACTCGGTCACCGGCAGGATTCCGTTCCTCTCCTACGACACCGGGTCGCTCCCGCAGCCGCCGAACAGTCCCGCCCGGGCGCTCACCGTGCCCCGCGCGTACGCCGAGGCCGGTATCGAGCTGCTCATGTCCGGCACCGCCAACACCATCGCCGACAGCCCGGGCGGCTGGACCAACACCGAACTGCACGGCGCCATGCAGACCAACTTCAGCCTGTGGCGCGACGCCCCGCAGTGGAAGGTGTGGCTGCTGGTAGCCGGCAGCTACGAAGGCATGGCGGGGGTGCGCGGCATCATGTTCGACGCCGCCGACTCCTTCCAGCGGCAGGGCTGCGCGGTCTTCTACGACCTGATCAAGGGCACCGACGCCGAGTCGCAGCGCGCCCAGCTGCGCACGTACGTCCATGAACTCGGCCACTCCTTCAACCTGCTGCACTCCTGGCAGAAGAACCTGGCGCAGCCGCCGGCGCCGCTCGGTCCGCAGAACGGCTTCGGCGATCTGTCCTGGATGAACTACCCGCAGAACTACCTGCCGCCGACGGGCACCGGCGGGGCGGCCGCGTACTGGGGCGCCTTCCCGTTCCAGTTCACGGACAACGAGCTGGTCCACCTGCGGCACGGCTTCTACCGCGACGTCGTCATGGGGGCCAACGCCTTCGGTATCGGTGCCGCCGACATCGAACCGGAACTGTTCGACGAGCCCCTCGCCGACGAGTCCGGGCTGCGCCTGGACCTGCGGGTCACCAAGAGCGGCTTCGCGTTCGGCGAACCCGTCGTCGTGGAGCTGAAGCTGGACACGACGGACCTGCGCGGCCGCTCCACCCACGACCACCTCCACCCGGACGACGAACTCGTCCACATCGCCATCCGGCAGCCCTCCGGGCGTACCGTGCTCTACCGGCCGCTGCTGCGCCGCTGCGTCGACCAGGACGCGACCGTACGTCTGGACACCGACCGGCCGGCGATCTACAGCAGCGCCTACATCGGCTACGGCCGCGACGGGCACTACTTCCAGCAGCCCGGCACCTATCAGCTGCGCGCCTCCTATCTGGCGTCCGACGGCTCCCGGATCGTCTCGCCGGTGCTGCGTCTCCACGTCCGGCACCCCGTCAGCCAGAGCGACATCGAGCTCGCCGAGCTGATGATGGGTGAGGAACAGGGCACGATCCTCGCCCTGCGCGGCTCCGACTCGCCGTCGCTACAAGCCGGCAACGACGCCCTCCAGGAGGTCATCGAGCGGCACGCCAACCACCCGTTCGCCGTGTACGCGCGGCTCGCCAAGGGGCTCAACTTCGAGCACGAGTTCAAGAGCCTGAGCCCCGACAAGGCCGGCCTGAACGTGCGTCCCCCGGACACCAAGTCCGGGATCGAGCAGCTCAGTCAGGTCGTGAAGGTCTCCGAGCAGGGCAAGGGGGTCGACAACCTGACCCTCAACCTGGCCACGCGGCGACTGGCCCGTGCCTACGCCCGCCAGGGCGATCTGGAAGAGGCCGGCTCCACCCTCGACCGACTGGTCCGGCACTTCGACACCCCGGCGTTCAAGCCGTACGTCGTGGACGCGGTCCGCAGTCAGGCGGACTCCACGAAGGCCCGGCTGCTGGCCGAGTTCGGCGACAGCTGAGCCGCGGGACGAAGGCCGCGCACGGGCGCGCGACGCCCGTGCGCGGCCTCTGTGGCAGCATCGCGTACAGGCCCCGGACCGGGGCGGGGAAGGAGCCGGACGTGCTCGATCTCGTCCTGTACGGGCCCCAGGGGCCGCAGCCGCTCGGCGGTTCCGCGCCGGTCCGGGCGAAGGTGCGGAACTCGGGTGAACGTGCTGTGTGGATCGCCGGGGTGCTCGACGGGTCCGAGGACGGCATCCGCTTTCCGCACTATCTCCCCGCCGTCACCCTCGCCGACGGCGGACGCACCGTCGCCCGGCCCGGCCCGGCCGAGGACCCGCTCGTCGGGCCGTTGCGGGTGGGCCATCTGCTTCGGCTGGCGCCCGGGGAGTCGTTCGATCCCACGGCCGGTGCCGGGTGCCTGCCGCTGACGACCTTCGCCGCGTTCGCCCCCCAAGCCCCCGGCCGCTACCGGTACACGCTCACCCTCTCCACCGAGGCGGGGCGTCCCGAGGAGTGGCTGGGCGGTTTCGGTCTGCCGTCCGGGGCCGAGCGGGAGGAATTGCTGGACCTGATCGCGCGGGTCCCCCGGATCACCGTGTCGGCCGCTCCGCTGATCCTGGAGTTCCGCTGAGCACCGGCACTTCGAGGTCGTTCACCGCTCGGCCATGACGAGGACGAGGGGGACGCCGTCGCAGGGCATCAGGTGCAGGCCGTCGAAGTGTTCCGGCCGGGCCTGGGTGAGGACGGCGGCGAAGTCGGGGCCCTTGGTGAGGGAGCCGGCCAGGTGTGCGGGGTCGGCGGAGGCGGCGACCCGGCCGCGCGCGTTGACCAGGTGCGCCGGGCCCGGCAGCCGTTGCAGCAGGGGCATCACGGCCGTCTCGAAGTGCCGCAGATACACATCCGCCGCGGCCACCCCCGCGAACCGCCCCTCCACCTGCACCGGCGCGGACAGGGTGAGGCTGTACTCCTCGGAACACAGATAGTCCACATACGGCCCGGCCACCGCCCGGCGCCCGGTGTCACGGGGCAGCGCGAACCAGTCCCAGTGCGTGTAATCCGAGTACGCCGACTGCCGCGGGTCCAGGTCGAGCAGCAACGGCCGCAGCGCCCCGTCCGCACCGGTCTGCCACCACTCCAGCCACGTCGGCACATCGCCCAGCAGCCCCGGCGCGGCCACGAACCCCACCCCCGAGACCAGCTCCTGCCGCGCCAGCCGCAGATGAAGCCCCGGCCGCAGCCCGGCCAGATCCACGGTCGCCGGCCGACGACCCAGCCCGGCCACTTGCGCCAGCAACGCCGCCGTGTCCGCCCGCGTCTCCTCGACGGCCTCGAACACCGCCTCCAGCGCGGAACGCACCTGCGCCGCCACCCGCGCCTGCGGCGACACATCCAGCGTCGCCGTTGCCGGGCGGCCGCTTCCCGCGGGCGCGGGCACCGGATGCGCCGCGAGGCAGAACGAAAGGCCGGGCTGTGGAATCGAGTGGGGCATGACCGCGACCGTATACGCAGAATTCCCTCTTCCGCATCTTGACTGTCCGTCAACTCCTCTTCAACACAGCGCAGTTGCTACACATGCCGACGCTCCGTAAGGTGTGGATCACCCGGGACGCCGGAGGACGCCACCCGCCCTCCAGGCGGCCTTGATGCTGGGTGCGGCCCGCCTGAACCCTCCAGCAGATCCGGAGATCTCGCCCGAGGACGCCACTGTGATCCGTGGCGCCCCAACAGAATCCGGTATTCCGTCCCCTTCAGCCCCTTCCTTTCACCTCTCCCCCCCACACCCACACACCGTGGAGATTTCCTTGCGTTTGCACAGATCCTTCAAAGCCGCGGCCGCGGCCGGCGCCCTGCTGCTCGTCAGCGGCTGCGGATTGTTCACGGAGTCGGACGCCTCGTCCTCGGCGTACGGTCTCAACCCGCCGGATCTCAAGGCGCAGTCGAAGCTCGGCAAGACCGAGGGCCAGGTCAACCTCATCGCCTGGGCCGGCTACGTCGAGGACGGCTCCAACGACCCCAAGGCCGACTGGGTCAGCAGTTTCGAGCAGCGGACCGGCTGCCAGGTCAAGTCCAAGGTCGCGGCCAGCTCGGACGAGATGGTCAAGCTGATGAAGACGGGCAACTACGACGCGGTCTCCGCGTCGGGCGACGCCTCCCTGCGTCTCATCGCCTCCGGCGACGCGGCTCCGGTCAACACCGACCTCGTGCCCAACTACCAGGACGTCTTCTTCGGTCTGAAGAAGCAGGCCTGGAACTCGTTCGACGGGCAGCCGTACGGGATCCCGCACGGACGCGGCGCCAATCTCCTGATGTACAACACGCAGCAGGTGAAGCCCGCCCCGACCTCGTGGTCGGCGGTCTTCGACGACGCGTCGCCCCACAAGGGGCACGTCACGGCGTACGACTCGCCGATCTACATAGCGGACGCGGCCCTGTATCTGCGCGAGACCCAGCCGGGCCTCAACATCGAGAATCCCTATGCGCTCGACCAGGACCAGTTCGACGCCGCCGTGGCCCTGCTGAAGGACCAGAACGCGAACGTCGGCGAGTACTGGAGTGACTACCTCAAGGAGGTCTCCGCCTTCAAGAGCGGCGACTCCACGGTCGGCACCACCTGGCAGGTGATCGCCAACCTCGCCGCCGACGAAGGCGCCAAGGTCAAGGCCGTCCTGCCCATCGAAGGCGCCACCGGCTGGTCCGACACCTGGATGATCTCCGCCAAGGCGAAGCACCCCAACTGTGCCTACAAATGGATGAACTGGATCATCTCTCCGAAGGTCAACGCCGAGGTCGCCGAGTACTACGGCGAGGCGCCGTCGAACATCAAGGCGTGCGACGAGATCAGCGACGACGCGTTCTGCGACACGTACCACGCGACGGACGAGGGCTACTGGAAGGACATCGCGTTCTGGACGACGCCGATCGAGCAGTGCCTCGACGGGCGGACGGAAGTGAAATGCGTGCCTTACGCCAAGTGGGTCCAGGCCTGGACCGAGATCAAGGGCTGAGCGGCAAACGCGCGGGCACGCGCTCAGGAAGCGGCGATGTCGCGCTGCTGCCGGGCGAGCGCGTGCCCGATGTCCCGGGTCGCCGGATACAGGCGCAGATACAGGTCGTACAGGTCGTCGTAGCGGGGCCGTAGCCGGGCGTCGGGGGCGACCTGCTCCCGTACCGGATTCCAGGCGTCGATGTCCGCGTCGCCGACCGCCTGCGCGGCCAGGAACGCGGCGCCGTAGCTCGCTCCGAGCGTGACGGTCCTGATCTCCTGTTCCAGGCCGGTGACGTCGGAGACGATCCGGGTCCACAGTCCGCCGCGGGTTCCGCCGCCGACGGCGACGACCCGGTGGACGTCCGCGCCGGCCGCCCGCATCGCCTCGGCGTTGTGCCGGACGCCGAACGCGGTCGCCTCCAGCGCGGCCCGGTACAGATCGCCGCGCGTGTGCTCCACCGTCAGCCCGGCGATCACGCCGCGGGCGTCCGGGTCGGCGACCGGGGTCCGCTCCCCCGCGAAGTACGGCAGCATGAGCAGCCCCTTCGCGCCGGGCCCCGCGGCCTCCGCCTCGGCGAGGAGCGCGCTGTGCTCGGGGCCGCCGAACAACTCCCGCAGCCAGTCGGTGATCACACCGGAGGTCGCCATGCCGCCCGCGAGGTTGCGCGTGCCGGGCAACGCGCCGACGGTGCTCCAGAGTTGCGGGACCAGCAGGCGTTCGGTCACCGTGTTGATCAGGAACATGGTGCTGCCGTACATGAGCATGAGGTCCCCGGTGCACTGGGCTCCCACGCTCAGCGCCTCCGACCAGGCGTCGATCGTGCCGGTGACGACGGGGACGCCCGCGGGCAGTCCGGTGGTGGCGGCCGCCTCGGCGGTGAGGTGGCCGGCGATGTCCCCCGGCCAGCCGAGCCGCGGCAGTTCGATCCAGGGCGCGATGTGCCGGGCCCAGGGCGCGTACCACTCCTGGGCGACGGAGTCGTAGAGCGGGACGGACTGGCTCGCGGAGTGGTGGTCGAGCACGTACGCCCCGGTGAGCCGGCGCACGAGATACGAACTCGGCATGTACAGCCGGCGGGCGCGGGCGATGACGTCGGGTGCGTGCTCCGCCAGCCAGGCGATCTTGGGACCGACGGCCTGGGTGGAGAGCAGGGACCCGCAGCGTTCCAGGACGGCCTCCCGCCCCAACTCGGCTTCCAGCCGGGCGATCTGCTCCGTCGCACGGGTGTCGACGCCGTACAGGATCGCCGGGTGCAACGGCGTGTCGGCCTCGTCGGTGAGGGCGACACAGGGGCCCATGCCGCTGACGCCGACCGCGGTCACCTCGCTGCCCCGGCCGGTCAGCTCACGGGCGAGGGAGGCGAACTCGTCCCACCACACGCGGGCGTCCAGCTCCACGTGCCCGGGTCGTGGACGGCTGACGGTGTGCGGTCGTACGGCGGTGGCGAGCACCGTTCCGTCCTGGTCGACGAGGACACCCTTGCTGCTGGACGTGCCGATGTCGACTCCGAGCACCGTCCCACGCTCACGCTTGCGCACACCCGGAGCGTAGGCGATCCGCGGCCGGTTCGCCGTGCGGCTTGTCGATGCCCGGCAGCCGCGGGGTGAACACCGGGCCCTCGACCGAAGGGCTCGTGCGCGGAGTTGTTGCCGTTTCCGTACGCCTCCGATCTTGGCGGAGGCGTTTCCTCCGGGACAGGATGCCCGTATGAAGGGTGACCTGTTTTCCAGTGACCACATGGTGGAGCCCGCCGTCGCGCCGGGCATGACCGTGCAGAACGCCAAGTCCATCAAGTACGCCGTGAACGGCGACATGCTCGCGCGGCAGGGGGCGATGATCGCCTATCGCGGGAACCTGCAGTTCGAGCGCAAGGGCCAGGGCGTGGGCGGCATGCTCAAGCGGGCGGTCACCGGCGAGGGGCTGCCGCTCATGACCGTGCGCGGGCAGGGCGAGGCCTGGTTCGCGCACGAGGCGCAGAACTGCTTCGTCGTGGGCATCGAGCCGGGTGACGTGTTCACCGTCAACGGCCGCAATGTCCTGTGCTTCGACTCGACGCTGACGTACGAGATCAAGACGGTGAAGGGCGCGGGGATCAGCGGCGGCGGGCTGTTCAACAGTGTCTTCACCGGGCACGGCAAGCTGGGGCTGATCTGCGAGGGCAACCCCCTGGTGATACCCGTGTCGCAGCAGCAGCCCGTGTACGTGGACACCGACGCGGTGGTGGGCTGGACCGCCCATCTGCACACCTCGCTGCACCGTTCGCAGTCCATCGGGTCGATGCTGCGCGGCGGTTCGGGCGAGGCGGTGCAGCTGAAGCTGGAGGGCGACGGGTACGTCGTCGTACGGCCCAGTGAGGCGACGCCGCAGAAGGTGCAGCAGCACTGACCGGCCGACCGGAAGGGGCCCCGCCGTACGGCGGGGCCCCTGGTGCGTCAGCCTCCGGTGGAGCGTCAGCGTCCGGTGGACGGGGTGTTGGCGGAGGTCACGTTGACCCCGGCCCAGGCCTTGTCGACCGTCTGGTACTCGATGCTGTCGGCGCCGTACATGTCGGTGGCGGCCTTCAGCGTCGCGTTGCGCGCGTCGTGGAAGTCCGTCGTGGAGACCATGTAGCGGGTCAGCGCCCGGTAGAAGATCGCGAGGGCCTTGGCCCGGCCGATGCCGGTGACCGTCGAGCCGTCGGAGGTGGGCGAGTTGTACTTCACCCCGCCGATCGTCTTCCTGCCGCTTCCCTCGGCCAGCAGGTAGAAGGCGTGCGAGGAGACACCGGAGCCGGCGTGGACCTCGGTGTCGTACGTCTCGGGCGACCAGTAGTCGATGGTCCCCTCGAGCTTGTCGCGCGAGGGCTCGTCGAGACGGCGCAGGAACTTCTGGTCCAGGCCGAGCTTCTCGCCGACGAGGTAGTCACCCGCGTCCTTGGAGTTGTTGGTCGCGAACTCCATCCCCGTGCCGAAGATGTCCGCGAGCGACTCGTTCAGCGAGCCCGGCTCACCGAACTGGTTGCCGTCCCGGTCCACGCGGGTGGGTTCGAGGGCGGCGGTGGCGTCGACAACACCGTGGGTCAGCTCGTGGCCGGTGACGTCCAGGACGACCAGCGGCTTCTTGAAGAGGTCGCCGTCCCCGTCCCCGTACAGCATGCAGCCGCAGGCGGAGTCCCAGAAAGCGTTGCCGACCTTGGTGCCGAAGTGAACCATCGCGCGGGCGCCGGTGCTGTTGTTCTTGATGCCCTTGCGCCCGAACGTCTTCTTGTAGAAGTCCAGGGTCTTGGTGACGCCGTACTGGGCGTCGACCGCGGCGCTCTGGCGGCTACTGGTCTTGCCGGTGCCCCACTTGTTGTTCTTGTCGGTGAACTTCTTGCCGCGCGAGAAGGCTTCGAGGTACTGCCCCTTGGCGTCCCGGGTCTCGGTGCCCCAGCGGGTGGAGTCCTTGAGGAGGAAGCTCGTGCGGGCGGTCTGGGTGGTGCTCAGCCCCACCTTGCCGACGAAGAGGGAGGTACCGGTGCCGGAGGCCTTGCGCGGGTAGCTCGCGGCCCCGGAGATGCCCGTCAGAAGCGAGGAGCCGGTGAGCGCGGAGTCGGCGGTGCCGGTCGCGGGGTTCGCCGTCTCGCCCCGCTCGCGCAGGGTCTGGGCCAGCGAGGGCGAGATGAACTCGTCGCTGTCGGGGGTGTTGCTGCGGATGCGGCCGGTGACGGCGTCGACGACGACCGTGCGGGAGCCGGTGGCCTCCGTGGTCTTGCTGTCGGTCACCCGCACCTGGTAGGCGAGGGCGGAGCCGCCGTCCCGCGCGTCCACGACGAGTGCGGCCTCGGTGGCGTCGCCCTGGGCGGCCGCGGCGGCCTTCTGCTCGGCCTGCGCGGGCGTCAGCTTCGCCTGGCCGGCGGCGGCCGGCTTGACCGTGTGGTCGGCGGCGCGGGTCACACCGAGGTACGTCGAGCGCTTGGTGAGGTGGACGACCAGGTCACCGCCGAGGACCGGCAGGCCCTGGTGGGTGCGCACGAAACGGACGTGCTGCTTGCCGTCCGGGTCGGTCAGGACGTCCTTCGCCTCCAGGGTGTCCCCCCGGGAGACGCCGGTGGCGGACGCGTGGGCGAACGCTGCCGCCCGGGCCGCGTCCACCGGCGAGGAGGCCGCAGCCGCGGCGAGGGCGGGCGCGTCGGCGACAGCCGGGACCGCCGGGAGCGTGGCCGCCGTCGTCACGGCGATGGCGATGGCCACGCCACGTATGTGGGGTCTACGCACTGATTTCCTTCGAACATGGGCGGCCGGGAACGCCAACCACCCGCACACACAGCGCTGTTGGGCGCTGCGGGGGCTGGTCGGGCCCCGGTGCAAAACCCTCACCGATTCACCATGTACATGTAAAGGAGAAAGATCCCTTTTACTAGCTTCGAGGTGATCTCTTTACAAATGTTCACCTGTGAGTGATGAACCGGTGACCAACTGTGCGTTGCCTGTACAGATGTGCGAGACCACGAAGAGGTTGCGTCCCGGGCCGCCCGGACCAGTGGATGTGACCGAAGTCGCAGCGCCTCCGGCCCCTTACGGCCGGACCGGAGGCGAGCCGGCGTCAGATCGTGCGCCGGCTGAGGGCGGAGAGCAGGGTGCGCAGGTCGGCGGCGGGACGCGGGGCCGGCTGGACGGAGGCCAGGAGTCCGTGCGCCACGGTGAGATGACGGCGGGCCTCCCGCAGCGCGGCCGAGCGCCCGCCCGCCTGTTCCACAACGGCCGCCGCCCGCACCACCGCGGTGTCGTCGCGGGCCGTGAGGAGACCCTCGAGCGCGGAGCCGGAGGGGGTGGCCAGCGCGGCGAGAACCGGAAAGGTCTTCTTCCCCTGACGCAGATCGCCGTGGACGGGTTTGCCGGTGACCGCGGGATCACCCCAGATGCCCAGCAGATCGTCGACGATCTGGAACGCCACTCCGAGATGACGTCCCGTCCGGTCCAGCACGGCGGCCGTCTCCTCCGGCGCACCCGCGAGGTGGGCGCCCAGCGCGAGAGCGCAGCCGAGCAGCGATCCCGTCTTGTGCTCGGCCATCGCCTCGTACTCGGCGACGCTCACCGCCTCGGGCCCGGTCCAGGGCCGGTGGGCGAACAGCAGGTCGTCGGCCTGCCCCCGCACCAGGTCACCGAGGGCCGCGCTCAGCCGGTGCGCGGCTCCGGGCGCGGACGCGGTGGTCAGCGTCTGCACGGCCAGGGCGAACAGGGCGTCGCCCGCCAGGACGGCGGGGCCCGTGCCGTACGCCTTCCACAGCGCCGGGCGGCCTCGGCGCATCGCGTCGCCGTCCATGATGTCGTCGTGCAACAGCGAGAAGGTGTGCACGAGTTCGACCGCCACGGCGGCCGGTACGCCGGCTTCCGCCGGCCCTCCGGCGGCCTCCGCCCCCAGCACGGCGAGCGCCTGCCGTACGCCCTTGCCCTGACTGTGCGCGGCCGGGGCGCCGCCCGCCGCGCCACGGCCCAGCGCGTAGTCGGCCATCTCCCGCATCCATGGATGCATCCCGCCGACGGCCTCGGCCAGGGCCGGGGCGACCAGTTCACGGCAGCGGTGCAATATGGCGGGCGCTTCGGGACCGGCCTTCAGGGCCGTCGTCAGGGTGGTCATCGGCCGGCCTCCCGACCGGCCGACGACCGCGGCGCGAGACCGAGTTCCTCGCGCGCCCCACGGATGAGCTCCCGGCCGTGCCGCAGGCCGATGCCGTCCAGCACGCCGACGAGTTCGTCCAGCTCGGCACCGGTCTCGGCACGGTCGCGGCCCAGGCGGGCCAGGGACTTGACCAGGCCGAGGCGGGCCAGGGCCCGGCCGCGTGGCTCGCTCATCCCGTCGAACTCGGCGAGCGCCTGCGCGTAGACCTCCCGGGCCTCCGCGTAACGCCCGGCGCGGTAGAGGACGTTGCCGCGCATCTTGTGGTTGTAGGCCAGCGCGCTGACGAGGTTCATCTCCCGGCAGGAGACCTCGGCCTCACCGAGCAGGGCCAGCGCGCGCTCGGGGTCCCGGTCGCGCACGGAGACGATGTCGGCGAGACCGCGCAGGGCCCAGGCGTGACCGCGGCGGTCCTCGGCGCCCGCGGCGATCGCGGCCGCCTCCTCGAACATGGCGTACGCGGTGTCGTACGAGCCGGTGTTGCGGTGTATCTGGGCGATGCCCTCCAGGGCCCAGACGGTGTGGCGCGCCTCGCCGCGTTTCCTGGCCTCGGCGAGGAGCTGCTCGTGCAGGGTGGTGACGGCCTCGTAATCGCCCTGGATCCGACCGGTTTCCGCCATTCCCGCGAGCGAATAGCCACGTACGACGACATCGCCCGCGTGCTTGCCGAGTTCGGCGGCCAGTCGCAGCAGCCGCCAGGCCAGAGGCAGGGCGCCCCGCTGGCGGGCCAGGGTGCCGCCACTCCACAGCGCCCACGCCATCGCGCCGGTGTCGCCGGCCTCGCGGGCGGTGCGGTAGCTCGCCTTCCAGGCCCGCTCCGCGTCCGCGACCTGGCCGAGCCGGCGGTGCGCCTCGGCCACCGCCAGACCGGAGCGGGCCGCCTCGCCCCGCGCCCCGGCGCGCTCCGCGGCGCGCAGCTGTTCGGTGCCCGCGGCCAGGACGTCGGTCAGCGAGGAGTTCACCGAGAGGGTGGTCAGAGCGCCCTGGTACTCCGGGGCGAAGGCCTTGCCGTACATGAGTGCCTTTCGATCTGCCGCCGGCCGGGGCGTATGGCCTCGGCCGTCGGGTGCTGGCTGTCACGGGGTGGGCGGCGCCCTGGCGGACCAGCTATGCACTCCAGGCATACACGTCACGTATACACACCATGTATACACAGAGCGTATAGCACACCGGACATCCACCCGGGAAACCTGGGTCCATGGATCCGCCGGGCTGCTCGCCCGTCGCCGATCAAGACGTCAGCCGGGCCCCCAAGGTTGCTTCACGGCAAACGAGTTGGCTCGCACGCGCACATCACTCGTCACGATTAGAACAGATCTTCGAATATCGAGGTACGCTGCACCTATGTCCACGCACCTCCAGGGATCGCTCTTCGACCAGACCGACGAACTCGGGCTCGGCCCGCTGGACGGCCTGCGACGGACCGTCCTGGGTGCCGGGGCCTGGATCGATCTGCTGCCGGGCTGGCTCAGCGGCGCCGACGCCCTGTTCGAACGGCTCGCCGCCGACGTGCCGTGGCGGGCGGAGCGACGGAAGATGTACGACCAGACGGTCGACGTGCCCCGGCTGCTCGCGTACTACCGGGCGGGCGACACGCTGCCGCACCCCGTCCTCGCCGAGGCTCGCGACGCACTGTCCGCGCACTACGTGGCCGAGCTCGGCGAACCGTTCACCACGGCCGGGCTCTGCTACTACCGCGACGGCCGCGACAGCGTGGCCTGGCACGGCGACCGGATCGGCCGGGGCGCCCGCGAGGACACGATGGTCGCGATCCTCTCCGTGGGCGCGCCCCGCGATCTGGCCCTGCGTCCGCGCGGCGGCGGCGACGTCCTGCGGCGCCCGCTCGGACACGGCGACCTGATCGTGATGGGCGGCTCCTGCCAGCGGACGTGGGAACACGCCATCCCCAAGAGCACCCGGGCGGCCGGGCCCCGGATCAGCATCCAGTTCCGGCCGAGCGGCGTGAACTGAGCGGCCTCGGTGTCAGGGCGTGAGGTGCATCTGCACGGCCGGGGCGTAGCGGTCGACGATGTCGTCGATGGCGGCGGCACGCAGATGGGTGCCGCGGGCGATGCCGAACATGACACCGAGGCCGAGCAGCGCGCTCACCGCGAGTTCGGCACGCAGACCGGCGTCGGGGCCGGCCAGTCGCTCGGCGAGGCGGTCGCCGACCTGGGCGCGGAAGTTGGCGCGCAGGATGTCGCCCTGTTCGCCCTGGAGGGGTGCGAAGACGATGCGCAGGACGGGGTCGGCGCCCCGCTCGGTCTGGCCGACCAGCACATGCCGGACCATGTGCCGGCCGAGGTCGTCGAGGGGCGCGTCCAGCAGGTCCGGGACATCGGCCTCGAAGGACATCACGCGGGCGAAGAGCGCGTCCTTGTTGCCGAAGTACTTCAGTATCAGCGGCGGGCTGACCCCGGCCCGGTCCGCGACCGCCTTGAGGGTGATGTCCGCGTGGGCGTGGCGGGCCAGCAGATGGCGGGCCGCGCGGAGGATGGCCGCCTTGGTCGCCTCGGCGTCACGGCGCGCCGGGGCGGCGGCCGGCGGGGTGGCGGCGGAGGGAGTGGTCATGGTGCTCATGCTCCTTCCAGCGCCTCGTCGTGGGACGGCCGGGTACGGCCGCGGGCCCGTCGCGTGCCGTGGGAGTCGGGGTCCCCGGGGATGACGAGGGCGGCGGCGCAGGCCATCACTGCGACCGTACCCGCCATCGCGAACGCCAGCAGATAGCCGTGCAGGGTGGGTACCGGGGCGCCTCCCACCAGGCTGGTGTGGTGGACCAGGACGGCGGCGACCGCCGCGCTGCACACGGCTTGGCCGATGGTGCGCATCAGGACGTTGACGCCGTTGGCGGAGGCGGTCTGTCCGGCGGGCACGGCACGCAGGATCAGGGTGGGCAGGGCCGAGTAGGCGAGGGTCGTGCCGACCGCGATGACCGTGGCGCCCACGATGATCATCCACAGGTCGCGGCTGTCCGCGATGCGCACGGCGTAGCCGACGGCGATGACCGCGGCCCCGAGTGCCAGCGTCACGCGCGGGCCGCGGGCGGCCGAGATGCGCGCCGAGACCGGCGAGAACAGCAGCATGATGACGCCGCCGGGCAGCAGGCACAGACCGGTCTGCACGATGGACAGCCCGAGTCCGTAGCCGGTGGCCTTGGGCGCCTGCACCAGCTGCGCCGTGACCAGCGAGTTGCCGTAGAAGGCGAATCCGGTCAGCAGCGCGGCCACGTGCGGCAGGGCGACCCGGGGGCGGGAGGCCAGCTTCAGGTCCACCAGGGGCCGCGGGGCCCGCCACTGCTGGAACCACCACAGCGTCAGTACGAGTACGCAGGCCACGAGCAGGCCGACGATCCGCGGACTGGTCCAGCCCCACTGCCCGCCCTGCGACACACCGAGGAGCAGGCAGACCAGGCCCGCGGCCAGCCCCAGCGCACCCAGCGTGTCGAAGCGGCCCGGCTGCCGGACGGGCGACTCGCGCACCGCCCACCACGCCAGTGCCAGTCCGCCGGCGCCGAGCCCGGTGGTCGCCCAGAACATGACGTGCCAGTCGGCGTACTGCACGATCATCGCGGCGATCGGCAGACCGAGCGCGGCGCCGATGCCCACGGTGGAACTCATCAGGGCCACCGCGGAACCCGTGCGCTCGGGCGGGAGTTCGTCGCGCAGGATGCTGATCGACAGCGGTACGACGGCGGCCGCCGCGCCCTGGAGGGCCCGCGCGGCGATGAGCACGCGGATGTCGGAGGTGACGGCGCACAGCAGCGAGCCCAGGGTCATCAGCGCGAGGGCGGCGAGCAGAACCCGCCGCTTGCCGTACATGTCGCCGGCCCGGCCGAGCACCGGGGTCAGCACCGCGCCGGAGAGCAGGGTGGCGGTGACCATCCAGGAGACGGCGCCCGCGGAAGCGCCGGTCAGGCGCGGCAGGTCGGGCAGCAGCGGCACCACGACCGTCTGCATGACGGCCATGAGGATTCCGCCGAACGCCAGGACGGGGACCGTCAGCCGGTCGCGGACACCCGGCCGTCCGGCCGGTCCGTCGGGGGTCGCGGACCGGTCGGACGGGGTGGATATCGGGACCATGGTCACTCCAGGGGCGGCAGCCGACGTGAAGAAGGGAGGTGAATAGGAATTCACCTTAGCCGGGTGAATGGTCATTCACCCAGAATTCTCCGTCGGACGCGGCCGCCGGCGGCCGGCCTACCGGCCCGTGCGCGCCTGGACGGTACGCGCCAGTCGCGGCCCCAGCCAGCGCTTGAGCCTGCGCAGCGCCTCCAGTTGTCCGGCCGCCCGGTCGATCCGGTAGTAGAGCTGCGGAGGCACGTACGGCAGCAGCGGGGAATGGCGCTGGCCGAGCAGGGCGAACATCTGCGGGGGCGGAAGGCGGATGTAGCGCGGGAGGTTCTCGTACCACTGGGCGCTGAGCCGGGCCGCGCTCTGGATGTGCAGGAGCGCGGACTTGCGTTCCCGCTCGTAGGCGGCGAGCGCGCCCGGCAGGTCGCGGTGCGCGCTCAGGGCTTCGGCGAGGGCGATGGCGTCCTCCAGGGCGAGGGTGGTGCCCGCGCCGATGGAGTAGTGGGTGGTGTGGGCGGCGTCGCCGATCAGGACGAGGTTGTCGCGATGCCAGGTGCGGTTGGTGAGGGTGCGGAAGTTCAGCCACTGGGCGGCACCGTCGCTCTGCGCCCGGCCGATCAGCTCGTGCCCGTCGAGGACGTCGGCGAAGAGCTTCTCCAGCAGGGCGAGACCGTCGGCCTCGCTGGCCCGGTCGAGGCCGAGCCCGGTCCAGGTTTCCGGGGAGCACTCGATGACGCAGGTGCTGTGGCCGTCGCTGAATCCATAGCCGTAGCACCAGATCCAGCCGTGTTCGCTCTCCACAAAGGCGAAGGTGAACGAGTCGAAGACCTTGGTGGTGCCGAGCCAGATGTAGCGGTTGCGGCCGAGCACGGTCTCGCTGCCGAAGTGGTCGGCGTAGCGGCCGCGCAGCACGCTGTTGACCCCGTCGCCGGCGACGACCAGATCGGCCTCGGGCAGTGGGTCGTCGGCGCCGATCTCATGCTCGTACTCGATGCGGACGCCCAGGGACCGGGCCCGGTCGGCCAGTACGTCGAGGAATCTGCGGCGGCCGATGCCGAAGCCCTCGTCGCCGTGGTGGACCGTGGTGCGGTTCCGGACGTGGGCGACTCCGTCGCTCCAGCGGACGGAGTTCTCGCTGACGGCGAGCGCCGACTCGGGGTCACTCCCGCGGAGTTTGTCGAGCAGGCCGCTCCAGTAGGTCACGCCCCAGCCGTAGGTCGATCCGGCGGGGTTCCGCTCGTGGACGGTGATGTCGTGGGACGGGTCCTGGCGCTTCATCAGGATCGAGAAGTACAGGCTTGCGGGTCCGCCGCCGACGCACGCGATCTTCACGCGCACTCCCCTATGTTACGCAAAGCGGTCAATTGACCACGAAGGGTAGCAGCGCCATCGTGCAGACCGACCGTCCCGGCCTCTTCCGCCGCGCGGCGGGCGGGGGCGGTCGTACGATCGCGGCCCGTCCCGCCGCAGACGACAGGAGCCCCTGTGACGCATCCGCCCGCCGGCCCGGTCCTGGCCGCACTCGTCTCCCGGGCGACCGGGGGCCGCTACTGGCGACTGGACCGGCCGGGCGCCGGTCTCGACGCCGAGGCGATGCACATCCCGCCGGGTGCGGCGGCCGAGCCGCCCGGTGACCGCTCGCGGGACGTCCTCGTGATCGCCCTCGACGGGGGCGGCCGGCTCCGGACACCGGGCGGATGGCTGGAGTTGGCACCCCCGGCCGCCGTGTGGCTGCCCCCCGCCGCTGGATACCGGCTGCACGCGGGGGAGGCGGGGCTGCACTGCGTGACCGTACGCCCGCGCCGTCCGGCCGCTCCCCCGGCCCTGCCGACGACGGGGGCGACCGGAGAGCCCGCATGCCTGCTGCACCAGGTCTGCGCCGAGTGCGGACGTATGGCCACGGAGAGCGACGCCCGCTACTGCAATCGCTGCGGGAACCCCCTGGAGCGGTGAGGGCAGGCGCCAGTTCGCGCCAGTCTGCGCACGTGAGCCGCACCACTCGCCCCGCATCGACGGCAAAAGATCACCGCGATGGCGCCGATCCGGGGTGGAACTTCCCCCTCCGCCGCCGGGTGGGCCACCCGGGGCGGCAAGATCATCTTCGTTCAATCCTGTATGACATGTAGGTAATTGTCCGGATCGTAGCCAACCGGTTTTCGTCGATTTCTCCGGCTCCCGACCGGGCGGATAGGCATGCCGAGTCGTCAACACACCTCGACTCAGAAGGACTTCGCATGCCCGAACTCACCCGCCGTCATGCCCTCGGGGCCGCCGCCGCCCTGGCGGCCGTGGCCGGCACTCAGGCCCTTGCCGCTCCGTCCGCGTCCGCGGCCGGGCACCACGGGGGTCCCCAGCCGTTCGACGAGGTCTATCAGGGGCGCCGAATAGAGGGCCGCGCGACCGGGGGCGGTCATCACCACGGCTCCGGGTACGGCGTGTTCATCGACGGGATGGAACTGCACGTGATGCAGAACGTCGACGGCAGCTGGATCAGCGTCGTCAGCCACTACGACCCCGTGGCCACCCCGCGCGCCGCCGCCCGCGCCGCGGTCGTGGAGCTTCAGGGCGCGCCGCTCGTCCCCTTCAACTGACCGTCCCGCACGTAGAGTTCTGGAGTCACCCGCACATGACCGTACGCAAGAACCAGGCGACCCTGACGGCCGACGAGAAGCGGCGCTTCGTCGACGCGCTCGTGGCGCTCAAGCGCAGTGGCCGCTACGACGAGTTCGTCACGACCCACAACGCCTTCATCATGGGCGACACCGACAGCGGCGAACGCACGGGCCATCGTTCGCCTTCCTTCCTGCCCTGGCACCGCAGATTTTTGATCGAGTTCGAGCAGGCGCTCCAGGCGGTCGACCCGTCGGTCGCGCTGCCGTACTGGGACTGGAGCACCGACCGCACGGCGCGTGCCTCCCTGTGGGCGCCCGACTTCCTCGGCGGCAGCGGACGCAGCCTGGACGGCCGGGTGATGGACGGGCCGTTCGCGGCGTCCACCGGCAACTGGCCGGTCAACGTGCGGGTCGACAGCCGTACGTATCTGCGGCGCACGCTCGGCGGCGGCGGGCGCGAGCTGCCGACCCGGGCGGAGGTCGACTCCGTGCTCGCGATGTCCACGTACGACATGGCCCCGTGGAACAGCGCGTCGGACGGGTTCCGCAACCATCTCGAGGGCTGGCGCGGTGTGAACCTGCACAACCGCGTCCACGTCTGGGTCGGCGGCCAGATGGCCACCGGGGTCTCCCCCAACGACCCGGTCTTCTGGCTCCACCACGCCTACATCGACAGGCTCTGGGCCCAGTGGCAGAGCCGCCACCCGGGCTCCGGTTATGTGCCGACGGGCGGCACGCCGAACGTCGTCGACCTGAACGAGACCATGAAGCCGTGGAACGACGTACGCCCCGCGGACCTGCTGGACCACACCGCGCACTACACGTTCGACACCGTCTGACGGCCGAGGCGCTCGAGGTCCCGGCGGCCACTCGTGGGAGGCCGCCGGGGTCGTGATCCAGGGCCGGCGGATCAGGCGGGCGGGAAAAGCCGCACGGCCTGTCAGCCCCCGCGTCCTTGGGCATGCTCCGCCGGGGAGGTCCTAGACGTCGTCGGCGGTACGGCACTCCGGGTGGCCCCAGCCCTGCGCGTTCTTGGCGATGGGCTCGCCCGCCGCGTAGGGGCGGCCGCAGACACAGCGGCCGGGGAACTTCGCCTTGATCGTGCGCGTGCTCGTCTTGGCGGTGCGCGCGGAGGCACGCTTCTTGGCGGGAGCGCCGCGACCCGCGGAGCCGGCCGCGACGGTGTCGGGCGACTTCGGCGGCTCCGGGGAGCCGTACTCGCTGCCCGCCGGTTCCTGGACGATCGCCGCCTGGCTGGCGGCACGGTCGGCGAAGTCGTTGAGCCGGTCGCCGTCGACCTGGTGCGCGGGGACGTAACGGAACTCGACGGAGCGTCCGTCGAGCAGTTCGTCGATGCGGGCGACCAGTTCCTGGTTGGCGACCGGCTTCCCCGCGGCCGTCTTCCAGCCCTTGCGCTTCCAGCCGGGCAGCCAGGTCGTGACGGCCTTCATCGCGTACTGGGAGTCCATCCGGATCTCCAGCGGGACGTCCGGATCCATCGCGCTCAACAAGCGCTCCAGCGCGGTGAGTTCGGCCACGTTGTTCGTGGCCGTGCCGAGCGCCCCGGCCGCCCAGCGGGTCGGGGTCTCCTCGCCGTCGGCGACGACCCAGGCCCATCCGGCCGGTCCGGGGTTTCCCTTCGACGCCCCGTCACAGGCGGCCACCACACGTTCAGACATGCCCCCGATCATGCCACGCTCCGCCGGGCGCTCCGGGCCCGGGTCCGACGCCGCCGACGCCCTCCAGGAGGGGCTGGCCCCCAGCACGATCACCGTGCGTCGGGACGTGGACGAAGGTCGCGCCGCACGGGGTGGTCCACCTGGAGGGGCGGAGGTTTCGGCCAGACCTTGCCTGGTTCGACGGTGTTCACGCACGCTACGGGGACCTAGCGTCACGATCATGAAACCGTTGACCGGCAGCACCACCGACCAGGCACCGGCCGATCCGGCCGCCACCGACGACGTGTTGGCCACCCAGCCCATCGGCTACTGGAGCGGTCTGGCCCACACGGCGGTCACCCGGCAGCTGCGGGACGCCATGGCCAGGATCGACGTCACACAGCCGCAGTACTGGGTGCTCAACCGCGTGCACGGCGGGCCCGCGGCGCCGGGCCGGGAGGAGGTGGTCACCCAGCTGACGCCCCTCGCGGACGGGCCGCACGAGATCGCGCGGGTCGTCGACCAGCTGCTTCACCGGGGCTGGCTTCGGATCGACGCCGGACAGCGCCTGCGTCTCACCGACACCGGGGAGGCTGCCAGGAAGCGGCTGCGTGAGCTGGTGACCGAGCTGCGCGCGGTGGTCCACGAGGGCATCAGCGACGAGGAGTACGTGACCGCGCTCAAGGTGCTGCGCACGATGATCGCCAACGTCGAGGGCGATGCGGGCTGCTAGGCCAGGGCGGCGGAGGGACGCGGGCGCTGCCCCGGCCGCAGGACGGCCGGGCCTTCGTGTCGTGGTCCTGGCGCTGCCGTCAGGACACGTCGGTCAGCTTGGGCAGCTCGCCCTGGGTGGTCTTGATGTCGATGACGGCGAAGGACGCGCCCTGCGGGTCGCTCAGCGCCGCGAAACGGCCGAACGGGCTGTCCATCGGTCCGAACCGCAGGATGCCACCGTGCTCGGTCGCCTTCGCGACGGCCGCGTCGACGTCCTCGACCGTGAAGTAGACGTTGATGAAGGACGGAACCTCGGGCGGGAAGTCGTCCGTCATCTTCATCCGGCCGAGGACCGCGTCCTCGCCGACGCTGAAGATCCTGAAGTCGACCGCCTCGTCCTCGATCTGCTGGGCGGTGAGCGGGAAGACGGCCGGGAAGAACGCGTCGGGCTTCTCGGGCTCACGGGTGAAGACCTCGGCCCAGCAGTACGCGCCCGGCACGGCCGTCGCCTCGAAGCCCTTGTGGACGCCGGGCTGCCAGACGCCGAAGACGGCACCGCTCGGCTCACGGGCCAGGGCCATGGTGCCGAAATCGCCGACCTGCATCGGCTCCATCAGCACCTCACCCCCGTTGTCCCGGATCTTTCGGGCGGTCGCGGCGGCGTCGGGAGACGCGAAGTACAGGCACCAGGCGGAGTGCCCCTCCTGTCCGGGCATGGGCGGTACGACGGCGGCGACCGCCTTCCCGTCGGCGTACGCCTGTGTGTAGTTGCCGTACTCGGACGACGACTCGCCGAACGTCCAGCCGAGCACATCGCCGTAGAAGGTCTTGGCCCCCTCGACATCGCTGAACATCGCGTCGGCCCAACAGGGCTTTCCCTCGGGGTATACGGCCATGATCCGTGCCCTTCCGTGGCGTCTCCGGTTCGACGTGCGGGTGCGGTTCCTCACGCTAGCCAGGCATCGGCCGGGCCGCGCGCCGAACGGCCCGAGCCGGACCACACTGGGACGGGGCGATCGTCGACGGGACGGGGTACGGGCGATGTGGGCATGGGAAGTGGAGCGGCCGGGTCCGATCGAGGACGGTCCGCTGCGGTTCGTGGAGCGGCCGGTCCCGGTACCGGGACCCGGTGAGCTGCTCGTGCGGGTGCGCGCCTGCGGGGTGTGCCGTACCGACCTGCACGTCAGCGAGGGCGACCTGCCGGTGCACCGGCCCCGGGTGACACCCGGGCACGAGGTCGTGGGCGTGGTGGCGGGACGGGGCGCGGACGCCGGCGGCTACGCGGTCGGGGACCGGGTGGGGGTGGCCTGGCTGCGCCGTACGGACGGCACCTGCCGGTACTGCGTGCGCGGGGCCGAGAACCTCTGTCCGGCGTCCGAGTACACCGGATGGGACACGGACGGCGGCTACGCCGAGTACACGACCGTCCCGGCCGCGTTCGCGTACCGGCTGCCCACCGACGTCGACGACGTGGCGCTGGCGCCGCTGCTGTGCGCGGGCATCATCGGCTACCGGGCGCTGGTGCGGGCGTCGCTGCCACCGGGCGGGCGACTCGGTCTGTACGGGTTCGGCGGCAGTGCCCACCTGTGCGCACAGGTCGCGCTCGCACAGGGCGCCACCGTGCACGTACTGACCCGGGACCCGGCCTCGCAGCGGCTCGCGCTCGCCCTCGGGGCCGCCTCGGCGGGCGGGGCGTACGACACCCCGCCGGAGCCGCTGGACAGCGCGATCCTGTTCGCGCCGGCCGGCGGTCTGGTGCCGGTCGCGCTGCGGGCCCTGGACCGCGGCGGGGTGCTGTCGGTCGCCGGCATCCATCTGAGCGACACCCCGCCGCTGTGCTACGAACGCGAGCTGTTCTACGAGAAGGAGCTGCGCAGCGTCACCTCGAACACGCGCGCGGACGGCCGGGAGTTCCTGGAGCTGGCGGCCCGGTACGGGGTCCGGGCCACGACGCACACCTATCCCTTGTCCGAGGCGCAGCAGGCCCTGCGGGATCTGAAGGCGGGCCGCTTCGACGGGGCGGCCGTCCTGGTCAACGACGTCTGAACGGCACCGGGCCGCGCAGGTGCGGCTCCGGCCTGCGCGTGCGTGGATGGATCCAGGCGTGTGGTGGCGGAGGTGGCCCGCGATGGACGACGTGGACAGTGCGAACGCGCCGTCCGGCGCGTTCGACGCCGTCGAAGCGATCGGCACCACCCTCGACGAGCGCACCACGTGCGCGGAACTCGCCACGTACGTGTGCCGGAAGACGGGCGAGGCCGCCGCGGTGGACCTGCTGCCCGTCGACGTTCCGGCCGCGCCGCCCATGCCGCACGCGCCGCAGCCGGCCCTGACCCGGGTGGCCACCGCGGGCCGGAGCGGGCTGCTGGCGTCGTGGGGCGTCGAGGGCCCGCGGCCGCTGGCCGTGCGGGCGCTGGACGAGGGGCATCCGATCACCGCCTCGATGGATCTGTCCGGCCGTGTCCCCCGGCAGGTGATGACGGTGCCGCTGCTGGCCCACGGCCGTCTCTACGGGGTGCTGCTCGTGGTCCGGCAGGGTCCGGCGTTCACGGACCGGGACACGGCGGTCACGCACTTCGCGGCCCGCCTCGCCGCCGTCCACCTGGGGCACGCCCGGCAGCACGGGACCGTCCGCAGCACGGCGCTCGACCTGCAGCGGGCCCTGCTGGCCGAGCCGGGCCGGCCGCATCCGAACCTCTCCCTGGCGACCCGCTATCTGCCCGCGGGAGGCGGGGCCCTCGTCGGCGGGGACTGGTTCGAGACCATCCGGCTGCACTACGGGCGGACGCTGCTGGTGATGGGCGACGTCATGGGCCACGGCCTGGAGGCAGCGGTGGACATGAACGCCTACCGTTCGATGCTGCGCTACGTCGCCTCGACCGACCTGCCGCCCCACCGGGTGCTGCGCCGGCTGGACGCGGCGGTGGCCGAGGACGGCATCCGCCGCCCGGCCACCTGTCTGCTGGTGCGGGTCGACCCGGCGCGCGGGTCGGTCGCGCTGGCCAGTGCCGGGCACCTGCCGCCCGTCGTGTTCAGCGGGGACGGCACCGGCGAACTCCTCGACGTGCCCGTCGGCCCTCCGCTGGCCACGGGAGTGGGTGGCTACGAGCCGGCGACGCGGCCTCTGGCGGCCGACGAGACCCTGGTGATGTTCACCGACGGGCTGGTGGAGCGGCGCAGAGAGGACATCGACGTGTCCCTCGCACGGCTGGCCGGACTGCGGCTGCCGCCCGGCGCGGTCGTCGAGGAGATCCTCTCCCGGCTCCTCGCACACCTCGACGCCCGGAACGCCGAGGACGACGTCGCCGTACTGGCCGCGCGCATCCGCCGACGGCCCATGGTGAACCGGGACGCTCACGCAGGCTGACCGGACCCGGCCCGGGACCTGGCTGAAGGACCCGGCCGAAGAGGTGCCTCGCCCCACCGACCGGATGACATCTCCTGGCCGACGTATGCCTTCCGCCCGTCGCCCTCCTGTGCTTGCCTGGGGAACCCTTTCGGCGGTCGGGGCGGGAGTTGCTGCATGCGGAAGCCGTGGATCGTGGGGATAGTGCTGGGCGTGCTGCTGCTCGGCGCGTGCGGGGATCCGGCGTCCGGGCCCGAGGGGGCCCCGCCCGCGCCCGAGGTGCGGGGGACATCGGCGGCCACGCGTCAGGGCGCCGCCGCCTCTCCGAGGGCGAGCGCGTCGGTGCGGGCCCCCACCGTGCTGTACCTCGGCGACTCGCTCGCGATGGAGAACCAGAAGGTCCTCGGCGGCCTGCTGCGGGACGGGCTGCACGCGAAGTACACGAGCGCCCCCTACTCCGGGACCACGCTGTGCGACTACCTGGAAGGCACCGCCGTGCGGTCGCTGGTCCCGGCCGCGGACAAGGCCGCCGCCCTGGTCCGCTCGACACACCCCGACTTCGTGGTGCTTCAGTTCTGGGGCAACTCCTGGGGCTACACGCCGTGCATGGACGGGATCACCTACGACGCGGCCCGTTCGAAGTACTTCGCGCGGTACGCGGCGGACGCGAAGACGCTGACCGAGCAGATCGCCGCGGCGGGCGGCGCCCGACGGCCCAAGGTGGTCTGGGTGTTGCAGGGCCCCGACCCGATCACCCCCGACCGCGTCCGCCGTGTGAACGCGCTCTACGAGGAGCGCGCCCGCACCTCGGACGGCCTCGTCGCCGACGCGGGGAAGGCGGTGAGCCCGGCCACCGGCCGCTACACCTGGTCGCAGTACCTGCCGTGCACGGCGTACGAACACGCCCACGCGGCGTACTGCACCCAGCCGGGACGCGACCGTACCGCCCTCCACCGCGACGACGACTACCTGCACTTCTGTCTGGCGCCCACGACGTCCACACCGAAACCCTGTCCGGCCCGCTCCCCCGGCATCCTGCGCATCGCCCGCGCGATCGCCCGGGCGATCGGAGCGCACCTGGGCTGACGGCGCGCGTCCAGCGGTGCGCGGGCGCGGGTGCCGCGGTGCGCGCGAGACGGGGTGCGCGCGAGACGGGGACCCACCGCGCGCCTTTCGTCCCTCCAGGCCCTGTTGACATCACCAGGCAGTTCTTTAGCGTGGAGCCTCGCACAGCATGTCGCACGACATTCGATATATCGAACAAGGGCGGGGGGTGGAGGGACACCGCTGCCCCGTCTCTTCGACATGCGGAGGATTCCGTGAACCCATCCCTCGGCAGACGGCACTTCCTCGCCGCCACCGGTACGGCCGCGGCGGCAGCGACCGTGGCCACCGGTGGCGCCGGCGCAGCACACGCCGCCACCGGAGCCGCCCCGACCACCGCCGGCACCGGCACCGACACCGACACCGGCACCGGCACCGGCACCGGCACGCGCCCCTTCCCGCTCGGCGCGGTGACTCTCCTGGACGGCCCGTTCCGCGACAACCAGCGGCGCAACTCCGCCTATCTGCGCTTCGTCGACATCGACCGGCTGCTGCACACCTTCCGCACCAATGTCGGCCTGCCCAGTGACGCCGAGCCGTGCGGCGGCTGGGAGGGGCCGGGCGTGGAACTGCGCGGTCACTCCACCGGCCATCTGCTGTCCGGACTGGCCCTCGCCCATGCGAGCACGGGCGAGGAGGCACTGCGCGACAAGGGCCGCCGGCTCGTCGCCGCGCTCGCCGAGTGCCAGTCGGCGGCGCCCGCGGCCGGCTTCGGCACGGGCTATCTGTCCGCGTTCCCGGAGAGCTTCTTCGACCGGCTGGAGGCGGGCAGCGGCGTCTGGGCGCCGTACTACACCATCCACAAGATCATGGCCGGGCTCGTCGAGCAGTACCGGCTGGTCGGCGTCGGCCAGGCCCTGGAGGTCGTGCTCCGGCAGGCGCGGTGGGTCGACGAGCGGACCGCGAAACTGTCGTACGAGCAGATGCAGCGCGTGCTGGAGACGGAGTTCGGCGGCATGAACGACGTGCTCGCCGACCTGCACGCCCTCACCGGTGACCCCCGATGGCTCGATGTCGCCGAGCGCTTCACCCACGCCCGCGTCTTCGATCCGCTGGCCGGGAACCAGGACAAACTGGCGGGACTGCACGCCAACACCCAGATACCGAAGATGGTCGGCGCGCTGCGGCTGTGGGAGGAGGGCCGGGCGGACCGCTACCGCACCGTCGCGGAGAACTTCTGGCAGATCGTCACCGATCACCACACCTATGTCATCGGGGGCAACAGCAACGGCGAGGCGTTCCACGAACCGGACGTCATAGCGGGCCAGTTGTCCGACAACACCTGCGAGAACTGCAACAGCTACAACATGCTCAAACTGACCCGGCTGCTGCACTTCCACGCGCCGGACCGGACCGACCTGCTCGACTACTACGAACGCACTCTGCTCAACCAGATGCTGGGCGAGCAGGACCCCGACTCCGAGCACGGCTTCGCCATCTACTACACCGGCCTGGCTCCCGGATCGTTCAAACGGCAGCCGTCCTTCATGGGCCCCGACCCGGACGTCTACTCGACCGACTACGACAACTTCTCCTGCGACCACGGCACGGGCATGGAGACCCCGGCGAAGTTCGCCGACACGGTCTACTCGCACGACGGCCGGAGTCTGCGGGTCAACCTCTTCGTCCCGTCCGAGGTCGTCTGGCGGGCGAAGGGCATCAGCTGGCGGCAGACGACGCGCTTCCCCGACCGGTCCTCCACCACGCTGACCGTCAGTTCGGGCCGGGCCGCACACCGGCTCCTGATCCGCGTCCCCTCCTGGGCCGCCGGTGCCCGGGCGACGCTCAACGGCCGCGCCCTGCCCGACCGTCCGCAGCCCGGCTCATGGCTCGCCCTGGAGCGGGTCTGGCGCACCGGGGACCGCGTAGAGGTGTCCCTGCCCATGCGCACGGCCGTCGAGGCGACCCCCGACGACCCCGACGTGCAGGCGGTGGTGCACGGCCCGGTGGTGCTGGCCGGGGCGTACGGCGACCGGGCGAACCCGTGGCTGCCGCGGCTGGACGTGACCTCCGTGCGGCAGGAGGCGCGGGAACCGCTGCGCTTCACCGCCCGCGCCGACGGCGAGGAGGTCACGCTGCTGCCGGTCGCCCGCGTGCACCACCAGCACTACTCCGTGTACTGGCTCACCGGCGAACCGCCCTCCCCGCCCCCGGAGTTCGCGGCCTGGCACCGCTTCGACGAGACCACGGGCAGCACGGCCGCCGACGCCACCGGGAACGGCAGGACGGCCCGGCTGAGCGGCGGCACCTCCTGGTCGGCGTCCGGCCACGACGGCGGAGCGGTGTCGCTGGACGGCGCCGACGGCCATGTCGCCCTGGCCGACGACCTGTTGGCGGGTGCCGCCGCCCACTCGCTCGCCACCTGGGTCCGGCTGGACGGGAACCCCGGTACCTGGAGCCGGATCTTCGACATCGGCACCGGCGTCACCGCCAACATGTTCCTGACCCCGCTCAGCGGCAGCGGCACCCTGCGATACGCCATCACCGCCGGCGGCGCGGGCGGCGAACAGCGCATCGACGCGGAGCCGCTGCCCACCGGGCGCTGGGTGCACGTGGCCGTGACCTACGGCAGTGGCACGGCGGTCCTGTACGTGGACGGCACGGAGGCGGGCCGCAATGTGAACGTGACGGTGGAGCCGCGCCACTTCGGCAATCACCTCCGCGCCGGATACCTCGGCAGGTCCCAGTACGCCGACCCGTACCTCAAGGGCGCGCTCGACGACTTCCGCGTGTACGGCAGGACACTGACCGCCACCGAGGTCGCGTCACTGGCCTCGTAACCCGTCGACTGCCGCCGCCGTCCGCTACTCGCCCTCGTACGCCTTCTCCAGGGCGGCGATGTCCAGCTTGCCCATCTCCATCATGGCCTTGGACGTGCGGGCCGCCTTCTCGGGGTCCGCATCGCCGATCATGCCGATGAGCTTCGCCGGGACGACCTGCCAGGACAGGCCGTACCTGTCCTTCAGCCACCCGCACGGACCGCCCTCGCCGCCACCCTCGGTGAGCCTGTTCCAGTAGTGGTCCACCTCGTCCTGGTCGTCGCAGAAGATCTGGAAGGAGACGGCTTCGCTGAAGGTGAACTGCGGGCCGCCGTTCAGGGCGACGAACTTCTGTCCGTTGGCCACGAACTCCACGACCATGACGGATCCGGCGGGGCCCGGTCCGCCTTCGGGGTAGCGGCCGACCCGGCCGAGCCGGGAGTTCTTGAAGACCGACACGTAGTAGTCGGCCGCTTCCTCGGCCTGGCCGTCGAACCACAGACAGGTGGTGAATCCTTCGGCGGGCATGGGTACCTCCTCGGGCGGGGAACGTCTTCACCTCTGTCGACCGATCCTCGCCCGGAAACTCATCGGTCGCCCGCCGGGCAGTTTCTGCTCCCCGGCAATCATCGCGTGTTCTGCCGGTCGGGGACGTGCGGGCGTTCTTCAGGCAGCTGCGCGAAGGGGAGTGCCCGGTGGTTGCCCCGGGCGCCTCTGCCCGCGGCGAATCTGCTGCGGGCAGAGAAAGCGGATCCGGCGGCGCTCGGCGGTCAAGAGTGGAGTCGAGCGGCCACGGCAGCCGCGCCGACGACTTACGGAGGACCCATGACTCCACTCACCACGGGGTGGCATCCAGCCCTTTCACCGCGGGCCGAGGAGGGCGACACCCCGCCCTCGCGCTTCGACGACCATCTGGCGGCACAACTGCTCGCCCAGCGGATCGTGCTCCTGGGGACACAGGTGGACGAGGTGTCGGCGAACCGGGTCTGTGCGCAGTTGCTGCTGCTGTCCGCCGAGGACTCGCGCACCGACATCAGCCTGTACATCAACAGCCCGGGCGGGTCCGTCACCGCGGGCCTCGCCATCTACGACACCATGCGGCTCATCCCCAACGACGTGTCCACGCTCGCCATGGGCTTCGCCGCCAGCATGGGGCAGTTCCTGCTCAGCGTCGGCGCGGCCGGGAAGCGGTTCGCGCTGCCGAACGCGCGGATCATGATGCACCAGCCGTCGGCGGGCATCGGCGGGACCACCGCGGACATCGAGATCCAGGCGGAGAACCTGGAGTTCACGAAGAAGGCGATCGAGCGGATCACCGCGGAGCACACGGGGCAGAGCGAGGAGACCATCTCCCGCGACGGCGACCGGGACCGCTGGTTCACGGCCGAGCAGGCCAAGGAGTACGGGATGGTCGACCGGGTGGTGGAGTCACTCGACGACGTCCGCCCGACCGCCTCGCGCCGACGGATGGGGCTGTGACATGGGTTCGTACACGATTCCGAACGTCGTCGAGCGGACCCCGCAGGGCGAGCGGTCGTACGACGTCTTCAGCCGGCTGCTCTCCGAGCGGATCATCTTCCTCGGTACGGAGATCGACGACGGAGTGGCCAACGTCGTCATCGCGCAACTCCTCCATCTGGAGTCGGCGAACCCGGAGCACGAGATCGCGATCTACATCAACTCGCCCGGGGGATCCTTCACTTCACTGATGGCGATCTACGACACGATGACGTTCGTGCAGGCCCCGATCTCGACGTTCTGCGTCGGGCAGGCGGCCTCGACGGCGGCGGTGCTGCTCGCGGGCGGTGACCCGGGCCGGCGGTTCGTGCTGGAGCACGCCCGGGTCCTGCTCGGCCAGCCGGCCAGCGGCGGACGTCAGGGCACGGTCTCGGACCTCAGTCTCCAGGCCAAGGAGATGATCCGGATCCGCTCCCAGGTGGAGGAGGTGCTCTCCCGGCACACGCGGCACGACATCGCGACCCTGCGCGCCGACATGGACCGGGACAAGGTGTTCACCGCGCAGGAGGCCGTCGCGTACGGGCTCGCCGACGAGGTGCTCAGCCGGCGGCTCGCGGTCGTCTAGGTCCTGTCGTCAAATCCCGTCCGCCCCGCGACGGCCTGGGCCGACAGGGCCCCCTGGGTGTCCGACGGCCGCGAGCCACCGCGCGCGGGTCAGGCGGCGAGGCACATGCCGTCGTACCGCGCGGTCGGCGCGGTGCGTCCCCGGGCCGGCCTCGTCCGGGTATGGCGGGTCAGCTCGTGGTGGGCGAGGGAAAGGAGATCCGTCAGGCCGAGTCCGAGGGCCTGGGCGGCGGCCGCGAGGACCTCGGAGGAGGCCTCCTTGCGGCCGCGCTCCAGCTCCGACAGGTACGGCATCGAGATCCGGGCCGCGTCGGCCACGTCCTTGAGCGTGCGCTCCTGTGCGAGCCGCTCGCGCCGCAGCACGTCACCGACGAGGTCGCGCCACAAGGGCTCCTTGGCCGCGGGGGCGGCCGGCCGCTGTCCCGGCCGCTGCGGGGCGCGGCCCGGGGCGGTGACGGGAACGCGCGCGGCGTTCGGACTTCGGGGCGGGGCGCTCGCCGGGCGCAGGGCGATGACGCGGGCTTCGTTCGGCGCTTGATTGCTCACCCCCTCAGCGTAGGAGTGCCGCGCCGAAGGGGAAGGGATCGGCGTTCTGCCCTGGGTGAATCCCGCGGTGCCGGCCCATCGCCTCGGCGTCCGCCATGGACCGAGCACCCGTCAGGGATCCCGTGCGAAGTCCCGTACAACCCTGGTGACCCATCGAGTGTCAAACAGGGCGCCGGACAAGGAACGGGCCCTTTCCGGACACCCCCGCGCTGCCCGGCCACCTTTCTCTTTCAGGAGCCGCTCGTGCGCAAGAACCGTTCGGCCGCCCTCGCCGCGGCCTCATTTCTTCTGATGACCGGAGCGGGCATCGCCGCCGCCCCGTCCGCGTACGCCGGAACACCCGGCGGTACGCACGCGAACGACCGCAACAGCGACTTCAACGGCGACGGTTACGAGGACGTGCTGGTCGGCGCTCCGGGAGCGACGGTCAGCGGCAAGAAGGGCGCCGGTCTCGTCACCGTGCAGTACGGGTCGTCGAGAGGAATCGGCACCACCAACGCGGCCCGCTTCAGCCAGTCCACGGCCGACGTCGCGGGCGCCGCCGAGACCGGTGACGCGTTCGGCCGGGCGGTCGCCACCGGCGACCTCGACGGCGACGGGTACGACGACGCGATCGTCGGCGTGCCCGGTGAGGACCTCGGTACCACCAAGGACGCGGGCGGTGTCGCCGTTCTGTGGGGCTCCAAGTCCGGGCTGTCGGGCGCCGCCAGCGACTGGCTGGAGACCCAGGAGCCCACCGCCGACGAGCAGTTCGGCAGCGCGCTCGCCGCGGCCCACTTCACCGATGAGACGCCGGGCGACCTGCTCGCCGTACTCGACCGCGACGACCTGGAGCTGTTCGGGTACGACTCCGCGGCGCAGGCCTCGCTGAAGCAGCGGTCGCAGCAGCGGCTCTCGGCACGCGCCGACCAGCGCGACATCCTGCCCACGTCGCTGACCACCGGCGACTACGACGACAACGGGTACGCCGACCTCGTCGTGTCCGGCGTGACCGTGGGCGACGAGCCGGGGCACGGCTGGTCCTCGCTGCTGACGGGGCACGCTGACGGGCTGTCGTACGAACGCGATCTACGAGGCGGACCGGTCGCCGCGTCCGGGGACATCAACAACGACGGCTACGACGACCTGGTGACCGGTGAGCCGCACTCCCCCAACGACGTGTACGGCGAGACACGCACGGGCGGTGTGGTCGGCGTGCGTCTCGGCGGCCCGGACGGGCCCGCGGCCGATCCCGACTGGTGGACGCAGGAGTCGGCCGGCGTACCCGGCACCGCGGAGGTCGGCGACGGCTGGGGCACCGACCTGTCGGTCGCGGACACCGATGGCGACGGGTACGCGGACGTGGCGATCGGCGCCTCCGGCGAGGACATCGGCACGGTGGCCGACGCGGGCGCCGTGTGGGTGCTGCGCGGCTCGGCCGGCGGGCTCACCGCGGCCGGGGCCAAGTCGTGGGACCAGAACTCGGCGGACGTACCGGGCGTGGCGGAGAAGGGCGACAAATGGGGCGCCCAGGTCCGGTTGACCGACCCGAACCGCGACGGACGCTTCGGGCTGCTCGCCTCGGCGCCCGGCGAGAACGCCGGCGACGGCTTCGTCTGGGTCCTGTCGGCGGGCACCGGCGGGATCACGGCTTCGGGCTCCTGGACGTACGGCGCGGACACGCTCGGCGCGCCCTCCGTGGCCGCGGCGTTCGGCGCGGCGATCGACGAATAGCCGTACGGCGTGAGCCGTTCCCGGCGTGACGGCCGTCGACGGAAGCCCAATTGCGGGCGAACGGGCGGGCGTACAACGGGCACGGCGGGGTAACCGGGGTCGGGAGCGGTCGGAGCGCCGACCCGAATCATCAACAGGGAGACGAACGTGCTGATGGCCCACCCCGCCGTGCTGCGCAATCTCGTGGAGCAGTACGAGACCCTGCGCGCCCTGCACGCCGAGAACGGCAGTACGGAAGTGCGACAGCGCATGGACGACGCGGCCTACACGCTCTGCGTATCGACCGGTACGAAGGACGTGGAGGCCGCGCTCGTCGCCGCCCGCCGTCGACTGCCCCTGGCACGCACCAAGGAGGACTCGCTGCTCACCACGTGACCGGCGACACATCCAAGTCGCGCGACCGTTGACATGTGTTCCCGATTCCGGGGTAAGCGCGGGAGCACGACGCTTGGACAAAGCCCGACAGGCCGAACAGTGAGTTTCGTGGGAGAGGTAATGGACACCGCCATGAGCAGGTCGATGGTCAAGGACGAGGCGACCCGGACCGCGACTGGTGAGGGGTCGCTGCCACATATCGTGGATCCGCGTACCGTGGCTCCTCGTGACGCGCGGGAGCTGTCCCGCCAGTTCTTCCGGCGCCTGAGCGAACTCGAAGAGGGCACACACGACTACCAGTACGCCCGCAACACCCTGATCGAGATGAACATGTCGCTGGTGCGGTTCGCGGCGGGACGCTTCCGCAACCGTGGGGACGACATGGAGGACATCGTCCAGGTCGGCATGATCGGCCTCATCAAGGCGATCGACCGGTTCGAGATCTCTCGCGAGGTCGAGTTCACCTCCTTCGCGCTGCCGTACATCGTCGGCGAGATCAAGCGTTTCTTCCGCGACACGACGTGGGCGGTCCATGTGCCGCGCCGCCTCCAGGAGTTGCGGGTCGAGCTGGCCAAGGCGCGCGAGGAACTGTCGAGCCGGCTGGACCGCGAGCCCAGCGTCGCCGAGCTCGCCACCCTGATGAACCTGTCCGAGAACGAGGTCGTCGAGGCCCAGATCGCCTCCAACGGGTACAACTCGTCGTCGCTGGACGCCGCGCTCTCCGGGGACGACCAGGAGGGCGAAGCCGTCCTGGCCGACTTCATCGGCGAGGAGGACGACGGCATGCAGCTGGTCGAGGACTTCCACACCCTCGCGCCCCTGGTCGCCGAGCTCAGTGACCGCGACCGGCAGATCATCCACATGAGGTTCGTGGAGGAGGCCACCCAGGCGGACATCGGCGCCCGGCTCGGCTGCTCCCAGATGCATGTCTCCCGTCTGATCAAGCGGATCATCGAGCAGCTGCGCACGGGCATGCTCTCCGATCTGCATCGGGTCGAGAGCGCCTGACGGTTCCTGAAGTCGAGAGCGCCTGACGGTTTTCCTGACAGGGCGGTGGCGCTGCCCCACTCCGGTGAGTGGGGCAGCGCCACCGCCCTTTCGACGCTGTCCTCAGCGTCAGGCTTTCCTCAGCGCAGCCACTGGTCCTTCTCCGCGGGCCGGTAGAGGGTCACCGCCCTGGTCCGCTTGTCCAGGACGAGCCGGGGTGCGGCCGCCCGGGTCACCTCTCCGTCGTACGAGAACCGCGGGTCGCCCTTCAGGACTTCGAGCCGGAGGCCGCGCACCTGCGCGGTGGTCAGCACCCGCGAGTTGTGCAGAGTCCCGGTGAGCACCGCGAGCAGCAGCCGTGTCCTGGCCAGTGGCGTGCCGGCGTCCACGGCACGGACGTCGAGGAGGCCGTCGTCGAGCTGGGTGCGGTACGTGGGCGCGAAGCCGGCCGGGTGGTAGATGCCGTTGCCCGCGAACAGCAGCCACAGGCGCTTGGGGCGGCCGTTCACCGAGACGCTGACGGGGCTGCCCGCCGCGAGCACGCGCGCCAGTCCGACGACGAGGGCGGGCCATTTGCCGATCCGCTTCTCCAGCTGCTCACGGGCGTGCACGAGGTCGGAGTAGACACCGAGACTGAAGGTGTTGAGGAACAACTGCTCGGGGCCGTCGGGAACGCGGGCGCAGCCGACGTCGGCGACGATCGCGTCCCCGTCGCACACGGCGCGTGCGACGTCCTCCATCGTCTGGTTTCCCAGGTCCACGGCGAAGTGGTTGAAGGTGCCGCCGGGGAACACCGCGAGCGGTACACCGAGCCGAGCGGCCACCTCCGTCGCCGCGTTGATCGTGCCGTCGCCGCCGCAGGCGCCGAGCGCGCCGCCCGCTTCCTTCGCCTGCCGGGCGGCCCGTTCGAGGAGTTCCGGCAGTTCCTGGCCCTCCTGCGGCACCAGGAACTCGGCCTTGGGCAGGAGCGAGCGCAGGCGGCCCACGGCGTCGTCCGCGTCGGTGCTCCGCGAGACGCCGGACGAGGGGTTGACGACCACATGGAGTCCGGCTCCGTCGGCCAGTGCCGGCGCGGGCCTGCGGGGCGGCGCCGCGGCGGCCGCCGTCTCGGGCTTGACCGGCCACCAGCGTGCGGTGAGCGCGGCGGCGCCGATGCCGATGGCGGTCCCGACCGCCACATCGCCGGGGTGGCGGGCCCCGGAACGGATGCGGGCCGCCGTCAGGGCCGCGGCGGCCGGGGCGACGAGGAGACCGTACCGGGGCGCTTCCAACACGACGCCCGCGGCGAACGCGGCGGCTGACGCGGCGGGTCCCGCCGCGTGCGGGGCCTCTGCCCGGTGGGCGGTCGGACGCGCGAGCGTGCGGGTGACGGCCGACGCCATGGCCACGGCTCCGATGCCCCGCATCGCCGCCCGGCGCGCCGTGCGCTGCCCGGACACGCCGAGCAGTGCGGCGGCGCCGACCCATACGAGCCCGCCTCCGACGGTCCGACGCCACCCGGACGTCCCGCTCCGCCCCGCCTCGAATGCGGTGGCGACGCGGCGGCCGGTGCCGCCCCCTTGTCGCAGCCAAGCCGTGCGTTCGGAAGCCACTGGGCCCACCCCTTGCGTATCGACGGATCTACCGGTCGGCAAGGTGAGCGCCGCCCCTCTCCCTGATGCCCAGGCTTCTCCCCTTCATGGGTGTTCATGGGTTCACGACTGTTTCGGCAGCTCCATGACGGCCCTGACGCACTTCCCGACCGGCACTCGCTCCACGGTCACCGCGGCCGCCAGCACATGGACGATCTCCAGTCCGTGCATACCCACGCGTCCGGGGTCCGGGGGGTAGCGCCTGGGCAGCGCGGCGCTGCTGTCGTACACCGTGACGGTCACGGAGGCGTCGGTGCCCTCCAGCTCGAGGATGTACGGGCCGTGGCTGTGCCGGTCGGCGTTGGTGACCAGTTCGCTCACCACGAGAAGCAGGTCGCCGTCGGCACGGGCGTCGATGGGCGCGCACCACTCGGACCGCAGCTGTTCGAGGAACAGCGCGGCGAAGGCCCGGGCCTCGGCGATGGACCCCAGTTCCCCCGTGTAGTGGGCCGCCCGCCGCAGCGGCTCCACGGGCATGTCGAAGTCAGTAGGTATCACTGCTCCGTCCAAGCTCTCGATCATGCAGGTCTCTCTCGGAAGCGGGTCCATTCCTGGCGCGCCACACCTCGTCCGTACCTCGTTCCTGGGGTGTCGCACCAGTGCTCGTACCCAGCGAATCGCTTCGCACTCACCCCATGTTCTCCCGGAGCGCGGCGCGGTGTGGCCCGTTCAGCCGGATCGGTGCGGACCAGCGGATGCCGGGCCGCGTCCCCGCCCCCTCGCGACAGGGCTGCCTCAGTACGACGGCGGGGTCGCGGCCGGCTCCGGGGCACTGTAGGTGGTGTCGGACTCGCTGGTGGTCTCGGGCGACACGACACCCGGCGACGGCGGCTCGGTGGTGGTGGGCTCGGTCGTCGGGGGCTCGGTCGTCGGGGGCTCGGTGGTCTTGCGCTCGGTGCTCTCGGGCTCGGTGGTCGGAGGCTCGGTGGTCTTGGGCTCGGTGGTCGGGGGCTCGGTGGTCTTGGGCTCGGTCGTGGGAGGCTCGGAGTACGACTCGGGTGACGACTCGCGCGACGAGTTCGGGGACGACGGAACCGATGGGGACGACGACGACGGCTCCGGCGACTTCGAGGACGGGGAGTGCGGCTTCGGCGAGGAGGAGTCCGGCGGGAGCATCGAGGCGCTCAACGACGGGGACGGCCGATGCCGCGGCGGATCGGTCTTCTCGTCATGTCGGCCCTTGTCGCCGCGCCGGCGGTGGAACCATTCGTCGTGGTCCGGGTCGAACATCACGAACACGTTGATGGCCGTCGGCGCGGGCGTGACGAACACGACGTTCTGCGGCCGGTACGAGGCCCACGTGTCGCCCGTCTGCCTGGGCCTGGTCGTCTGCGGGACCGGGTACAGGAGCGGGTTGCCGCAGGCGCAGCGCACCCGGGGCACGCCGCGGCTGTTGACGAGGACCGCGGTGCCGGCCTGTAGCACCGCCTGGTACGGGGTCGCCACGCCGTTGCGGAAGCCGTGGTTGGTGACCCAGGTGTCCACGCGCAGTTGCACGGGGGTGAGCGACCGCAGATAGGCAGGGACCTCGGACGGCGCGATGCCCTCCACCGAGGCGAAGGCACGGTTCTTCTCGGGGGCCGCCCGGAGCGCCTTGATCTGCTTCTCCACGTCGCAGCTGGAGACCTTGCGGGTGCCGCCGTAGAGACCGGGCTCGGAGCCGTCGATACCGCGCGCCGCCTGGGCGGACGCCGACGTGCTCGCCGGGGCCGGGGTCAGGGGGGCCGTGGAACTCTCGTTCGCCGTGGACTCCGTGAAGGGGTAGGGGCCCGACTTGCCGGCGGCCTGGAGGAAGACCTCGCCGCCCTTGCCGGCGGTGGACGTGCCGTGGGAGCGGGTGAGGACGAGGGCGGCCACTACGGCGACCACGACGGCGGTGGCCATCAGAGCCACCCGGGGTGCGGACTTCCACCAGCGTTCGGGCTCCTTGCCCGCGTCGCCCGGCCCGAGGGGACCGGACGGGCCGCCGCCACCGCCGGATCCCGCGGACCCCCCGCTGCCCGCGTCGCCGCCCGACGAGCTCCGGACGGGGCGGCCGCTCGGCTGGACGGGCCGCTGCTGCGTGGGACCCGACAACGGGCCCGAGGGGGGTCCTGTGGGGCGGCCGGCCGGCGGTTCGACGCTCACGAGCTCTTCTTCCCTGCGTAGGGATGAGCGGCATCTCATCTACTTTGTGCCGCTTTGTTGTAGATCAATCCATTGTGTGCTCCGGTCCCGGGCCGCTCGCAAGCCGACGCGGTCGGCCCTCCCGAGGGGCGGAGCGCCGACGCCGTGCTTAGCGTGACAGCGTGAGCGCCCCCACACCGTCCGACCAGACAGTGGCCCGCCCGGGCCGGTCGGCGTTCGCCCGGCACGGCTGGGTCCAGGCCCTCGCGACGGTACTGGCCGGGCTGATCGTCATGGTGGTGACCGCCGCGCTCGGACTGTTGGCGGCGGGTGCGGCCGGCCTTCCCGGCAACGCGTTCGTGAGCGTCGACGCGGCCACCGTGGTGACGGCGGTCGGCGGCACCGTGAAGCTCTCGGGCGACGCGGGGGCGATCGCCGACACGAAGGCCGGGCTGACCGTGATGCCCCTGTCCGTCTCGCTCGCCGGGGTGCTGACGATCGCCGCGGGCTTCCTGCGGCACCTGCGGCACCGGGCCGTCGCCGGCGCGCGCGAACTCGCCGGCTGGTCCGCCCGCATCGCCGTCGTGTGGCTGGTGGCGCTCGTCGGCCTCACGTTCACGGCCCGTCACACGTTCACGATCTCCCTGGGGAACGGGATGATCGGCGACATCGGCGAGCTCTTCGGCGTCGCTCCGAAGGTCGGCTTCACCACGGACGTACCCCTCACCCTGCTCTTCGGACTGCTGTGGCTGGTGGGTGTGTTCGTCCTCGCCCTGCTGGTGTCGCGCGGTGCGCCGCTGCCGGCCCGGGTCGTGCGCTTCCAGGAGTCGGTGCGTCCGGCGGCGTACGCGATGGTCGTGCTGCTGCTCGCGTATGTCGTCCTGGGGATCGTGATCGGGCTGGTCGTGGCGGCGAGCCGCGGGCACACCGCCGAGACGTTCGCGGTGATTCTGCTGGGGATGCCGAACCTGGTGTGGCTCGCCCTCACGATCGGTCTGGGTGCCACCTGGAACGGCCGGGTGGACGGGCCGTTCGGTCTGCCCATGCCGCATCTGCTCGACGAGGTCCTGCGCACGCCGGACGTCGCCACGCTCGATCTGCGCTCGCTCGCCCACTACGACGGCCGGGTGTGGTGGCTGGTCGTCGTCGACGCCGTGCTGATCCTGGCGGCCGCGTTCGTGATGGCGGTGCGGTCACCGGCGCGGATACGGGCCTGGCAGCACGCCCTGCACATGGCGGTCGCGCTGACGCTGACGGTGCTCATGATCTGTCTCGTCGCCCGCGTCTACGCCCATTTCGGCCTCTCGCTCCTCGGCATCGGAGATATCGACGGCGGCCTGTCCGGAGTGCTGTTCCTGAAGCCCAGGCTCTGGACCGCGCTCGGCTGGGCCGTGCTGTGGGGGCTGGTCACCGGCTTCCTCGGCGCGCTGCTCGCCAGGCCCGTGCACCGGCGAGGCGAAGTCGCCTGAGCGGCCCGGCCCTACCGGATGCACCCGACGGCCGCCTGACACAATTCGAACAGCACTGGCGTACGGCAGAACCTGCCGCGGACGATGGAGGGGCCCTGTGCCGCCGACCTCACGACCCTTGCGGAAGCTGGGCTTCTTGACCATCGGCCTGTTCGACGGGGCCGACCCCGGCCGAGGCCACGAGTCGACCCTCGGGATCATCGAACTGGGCGAGCAACTCGGCTTCGACAGCGCGTGGGTGCGCCACCGTCATCTGCAGTACGGCATCTCCTCTCCCGTCGCGGTGCTGGCGGCGGCCTCGCAGCGCACCAGGCGCATCGAACTGGGCACGGCCGTCATCCCCCTGGGCTGGGAGAACCCGCTGCGGCTCGCGGAGGACCTCGCGACGGTCGACATCCTCTTGGGCGGCCGCCTCAACCCGGGTGTCAGTGTCGGCCCCCCGATGCACTACGACCAGGTCAAAGAGGCGCTCTACCCCGACACCGCGGACGCCGAGGACTTCGGCTACGAGCGGGTACGGCGGCTGCTGGACCTCGTACGCGGCGAGCCGGCCACCGACTTCAGCGGCGTCGAGGGCTTCGAGGTGTTCTCCGACCGCGTCCAGCCCCACTCACCCGGTCTGGGCCGCCGCATGTGGTACGGCGGCGGGAGTCTGCGGTCGGCGCAGTGGGCCGGTGAGCACGGGATGAACTTCCTCACCAGCAGTGTCGTGAAGGCGGAGGAGTCCGAGGACTTCGCCGGCATCCAGCTCTCGCACATCCGCGCCTTCCGCGCCCATCACCCCGACGGCGACCGCGCCCGTGTCTCCCAGGGGCTCGTCGTCATCCCCACGGACTCCGCCTCGCCGGAGCAGCGCGCGAAGTACACGGCGTACGTCGAGAAGCGGACTCCGCGCACCGTCACGCCGCAGGGACCGGCACGCATGATGTTCGCGCCCGACATCGTCGGCACCTCCGCCGAGATCGCCGAACGGCTCCACGCCCACGCGGCCTTCCAGGAGGTGGACGAGGTCGCGTTCGCGCTGCCGTTCTCCTTCGAACACGCCGACTACGTGCAGATCCTCACTGACATCGCCACCCGGCTGGGCCCGGCACTCGGCTGGCAGGCGGCCACCTGAGCCTGCCCCCTAGCGGCGGAAAACCGGCCGGGCCCAGCGCGGTGGTTCGGGGATCGTGGTGGGACCGGTCCGCTTCGGCGGGTGTCTTTGCGGGCCGGCGCCTGCCCCCGCGGTACGCAGCGCGGCCACGAACGCGAGGCACGAGTCGTAGCGGTCCTCGGGGCTCTTGGCGAGCGCCTTGGCCATCACCTCGTCGACCTGCGGGCCCAGGTCGGGGCGCCTGCGGCTCAGGCGTGGCGGCTCGTCGTGCTGGTGGGCCCACAGCAGCGCCATCTCGTCGTCGCGACAGAACGGCGGCGTCCCGGCCAGGATCTCGTAGACGACGCACCCGAAGCCGTAGACGTCGCAGCGGCCGTCCACCGGCTTCCCGCAGATCTGTTCCGGCGCGACGTAGTCCAGCGTGCCCACGAACTGGCCCGGGATCGTGAACCCGGTCACCGTCAGCGACCTCTTGGTCAGGCCGAAGTCCGTGAGATACACATGCTCGGGATGGTCGCTGTCCGTGCCCCGGGCCACCAGGATGTTGCCGGGTTTGACGTCCCGGTGCACCAGTCCGTGGTCGTGCGCGGCGTCCAGCGCGGAGGCCACCTGGAGGGCGATACGGACGCCGGCCGAGAACGGCAACGGGCCCTCCCGGTCGAGCAGATGACGCAGATCGCGCCCTGAGACGAAGCGCATGGCGATGTACAGGACGCCCTCCGTCTCGCCCGCCTCGAAGACCGGCACGATGTTCGGATGGTCGATGGCGGCGGCCACCCGCGACTCGTGTGTGAACCGCCGGCGGAAGGTGTCGTTGAGCGCCAGCTCGGGCGCGAGCAGCTTCAGCGCGACGGTCCGGTCCAGCCGCAGGTCCCTGGCGCGGTAGACGACGGCCATGCCGCCGCGGGCGATCTCGCGTTCGATGCGGTAGCTCGCGATCTGCTTGCCGATCAGCTCGGAGGGCCGCTCCGAGGACAGGCCCGTGCCGTGCGACGGGCCGGCCATCAGAGGTCGTCCGTGTCGTCGGGGAAGTACCGGGCGAGGCCGTCCGCGGACCGGGAGCCGTCCGGGACGGCGTCCTGGACGACGCGGGTCGGCTCCGCCGGGACCGGGCCCGGCGTGTCGCCCTCGGCGGCGTACGTGCTCAGCCGGGTGCCGTCGCAGTACTCCCACCGCTCGTGCTCGGCGTCGTACAGCCACATCGACTCCCCGTCGACGACCACCCCGATCCGCAGCCCGTGGGTAAGGCTGCGAAAGCTCTCCCCGTCCAGGCTTCCGCCCGCCAGTTCCTCCGCCGCGCCGCGATAGCGGCCGAGCGCCTCTTCGACGTGGGCGAGCAGGGGGCGCGGGTCCTCCGCGCGAACGGGAGAGCCGGGCGCGGCGGGCGGTGGCTGCGGCACGCTGACCAGGAGCCGGCCGTCGACCCACGCCGACCAGCCGTTGGCGCACACCACGTGCCCCCAGTCGCCGCGCCGGTCGACGAGCTGGACGGGCAGCAGCGCGTCGAGCGGCACGGTGGGCCGGGCGACGTCCGGGGCCTCCCAGGCGGGCATCCCGTCCTGGGGGACGACGTGGGTCGGGCGGAATCCGGGGGCAGTCATCGCCGCTACTTCCGCATGACCAGGGGTTCGTGCCGGCGCAACAGCCGGTCCACCGCGTACCCGAAGACGAGGGACAGCACGACGAGCATCCCCATGTCGAGCAGCCACACGCCCGCCGAGCGTCTGAACAGCGGGTCTCCGGTGAGGTCGCCGGGCACGATCCGGGCGAGTCCGATCGTGCCCGCCATGGCGCCCAGCGCCCACCGCGAGGGCACCAGCCAGGACAGCTGCTGGATCACCGCCACCCCGTTGAGCTTCAGCAGGGCACCGCAGAAGACCACTTGGACGATCGCGAGGAGTACCAGGAGCGGCATGGTGACCTCCTCCCTTCGCACCAGGGCCGAGACGAGGAGGCCCAGCATCATCGCGGTGAAGGAGAGCAGGGCGACGGCGAGGGTGAGCTCCACGAGCGGTGGCATGAGGACGCCCTCGCCGCCGGGCGCGTCGAGGTCGACGCCGAGCAGGGCGACCAGGGTGAGCACAATGGCCTGGAGCACGGTGATCGTGCCGAGGACGACCACCTTGGACATCAGGTACGCCGACCTGGACAGCCCGACGGCCCGCTCCCGCTGATGGATCGCGCGCTCCTTGACCAGCTCGCGCACGGCGTTGGCCGCGCCGGTCAGCACGCCGCCGACGCACAGGATGAGCAGCGCGTTCATGGCGGTCTCCTGGGTCAGTTTCCCGCCGGCCAGCGCCCGGGCCATGGCGCCCATCACGAACGGCAGCGCGATCATGATGGCGAGGAACGTGCGGTCGGCGGAGAGCGTGGCCGCGTAGCGCCGTACGAGCGTGCCGAGCTGGGCGCCCCAGCTCTGCGCCTTCGGCGGCGGTCCGACGGCTGCCGCCGGGGCGGCCGACGGCAGGTAGGGCGGTGTGCCGACGCCCTCGATGTACTGCTCGTGCTGGAGTGAGTCGCGGTATTCCCCCGCCCAGTCCCGGTCGCGGTCGTGTTCGAAGGCCTCGAACGCTTCCGGCCACTGGACGAAGCCGAAGAAGGGCAGGGTCTCGTCCGGTGGACCGTAGTAGGCGACGGTGCCGCCCGGGGCGAGGACGAGCAGCCGGTCGCAGACGTCCAGGCTGAGCACGCTGTGCGTGACGACGATGACGGTGCGGCCGTCGTCGGCGAGGCCGCGCAGCATATGCATCACCGACCGGTCCATGCCCGGGTCGAGCCCGGAGGTGGGCTCGTCGAGGAAGAGCAGTGACGGCTTGGTGAGCAGTTCGAGGGCGACGCTGACCCTTTTGCGCTGGCCGCCGGAGAGGCTGTGGATGGGCTGGTCGGCACGTTGTTCCAGGCCCAGCTCGCGGATCACCTCGTCGACCCGCGCCCTGCGTTCCGCCTTCTCGGTGTCCTGTGGGAAGCGCAGCTCGGCGGCGTACCCGAGGGCCCTGTGCACGGTCAGCTGGGCGTGCAGGATGTCGTCCTGCGGGACGAGTCCGATGCGCCGGCGCAGCTCGGCGTAGTCGCGGTAGAGGTCGCGGCCGTCGTACAGGACCGTGCCCCGGTCGGCGGGACGCTGCCCGGTCAGGGCGTTCAGCAGGGTGGACTTGCCGGAGCCGCTGGGGCCGATGACGGCGAGCAGGCATTTCTCACCGACCGGGAAGGAGACCTGGTCGAGGAGGATCTTGTGGTCGTGGTCGAGCTCGACGGTGAGGTCGCGGACGTCGAGGGAGACCTCGCCGGTGTCGACGTACTCCTGCAACTGGTCGCCGACGAGGCAGAACACGGAGTGGCCGATCCCGACGATGTCACCGGGCGTGACCGGGGCGCGGGTGACGGGCTGGCCGTTGAGGTAGGTGCCGTTGTGGCTGCCGAGGTCGACGATCTCGTATGTGCCGTCCGGCAGCGCCTGTAGTTCCGCGTGCCGGTGGGAGACCATGAGGTCGTCGATGTCCAGGTCGTTGCCGCCGCCGCGGCCGATACGGACCGTGCGGGTGGGCAGCGGCCGTACGGTCGTCGGCTGCCGGAACGTGCCGGTGGCGGAGGGCATGAAGACGGCGGAGGGATGCTCGGTTGCGAGCCGCGCGCAGTCGACGAGGACGGCGCGCGGGCCGTCGGAGGGGTTCCCGAAGCGGATCTCGCTGCCCGGTCCGACGCCCCACTCGTGGATGCGGCGGCCGTCGGCGTAGGTGCCGTTGGTGCTGTGCTCGTCCTCGAGCGTCCAGTGGTCGGCCTCGACGCTCAGCACCGCGTGGTGCCACGAGACCCGGACGTCGTCCAGGACGATGTCGCTCGAGGGGTCGCGTCCGACGTGATAGTCGCGGCTCGGGCTCATCACCGTGGAGCCCGTCTCGGTCTCGAGGACGAGCTCGGGTGCAGTCGGCGCGACCGGCCGCTCTCCCATGTGCTGAATTCTAGCTATTCGCCCACATGTGCGCCTGATCGGCGAGCCGCGACGGGGGCGGGCCCGTCAGGCCGCGGGGGTGGAGAGCGCGGGCACGAACCGCTGCATCCGCAGCGCGTCCACGGACTCCGCCAACAGCTCGTACTCGGTGGTGTCGTCGCTGGTGGCGATGCGGACGAGCCGGCCTGCGGCCAATTCGTCCGCGACCAGCTCCTGCTGGATCGCGTCGCCGCACCATGCCCGCAGCAGGCTCGGCACGTCGGGGACGGTCTCCGCGACGGGGGCGATGGAGTTCGGCGGGAAGTTCGGGTTGTCGGGGTGGGGATCGAGCCGCTCGGCGATCCATGAGGCACGGTCACGCATCCACCACAGGGCCAGCGCCAGGGTGGGCGCGCGATACGTCCCCAGGGGCACTCCGACGCGCTGACCGCCGCATATGCCGTACGCGGTGACATGGCACAGGAATTCGTCGTGCACGATCGCTCCCCCATTGCGGCGCTCGCTGCCGGGTCGGCCCTCTTTCCTTGCATTCGCTCGCTGTGCACATGGGACAGGCCGGCGATGACGCGCGAGGCGCACGAAGGCGCGATTCGATCGTGGCCGAATTGCCCTAGGAATCGAGTATCGCCACTACTGACACTCTGTCACCATGCCATTCCAGCCAGTCTCCTGGCATATTCACGGTCCGGTTTGGCCGAAATGAGACGAGCGCCGCAGTGAAGGCGGGGCGTACGCCCGGCGCGCTGGCACCCTTACCTCTGAGGTAATCGACGCCGTCCGCCCCGGTCCCGCATGGTTGCGATGTCGGATCCCCACCGCACCAAGCTCCGGGGATCCGGCCTCTGACCAGCATGTACGCAACTGCCGACGCCGATGGAGGCCGATCCGCATGAGCACGAACAGCAACCGCTACGAGTCCGCCGTCGCCCGCTACTTCGAGGCCTGGAACGCGGGTGACCAGGACGCGCTCACCAAGGCGGTCGCCGCCGCCTGGACCGAGGACGGGAGCTACACCGACCCGCTGGCCGATGTCAGGGGCCACGAGCAGATCACGGCCGTGATCGCGGCGGCGCACGAGCAGTTCCCGGGGTTCGCCTTCCGGCTCACCGGCACGGTCGACGGGCACCACGACATCGCCCGCTTCGCCTGGGAGCTGGTGAACGAGGCGGACGGCTCGGCACCCGTCGCCGGGTCCGACGTGATCACCCTGGACGGCGAGGACCGCATCCGGAGCGTGCAGGGGTTCCTGGACCGCGTGCCGGCCGGAGCCGCCTGAGCCAGCTGCGCCGTCCTGACCGCGCGTGGTCGTCGAGCCGGCCGGCCCGGCCCCGGCCGGCTCGACGAGGAGCGCCTGGACCGTCAGGGCCTCGGCTTGATGATCGCCTCGATCCGGGCCAGTTCCTCCGCGTCGAAGTCCAGCGTGCGGGTGGCCGCCACGCTGTCCTCCACCTGCCGGGCGCTGCTCGCACCGATGAGGGCGGAGGTGACCCGGCCGCCGCGCAGGACCCAGGCCAGGGCGAGCTGGGCGAGGGTCTGGCCGCGGGACTTGGCGATGTCGTCGAGGGCGCGCAGCTGTCGTACGAGATCCTCGGTGACCGTGTCCGCGCTGAGGAACGGGCTGTCGCTCGCGGCGCGCGAGTCCTCCGGGATGCCGTCGAGGTAGCGGCCGGTCAGCAGGCCCTGCTCCAGCGGGGAGTAGGCGATGGAGCCGATCTGCAGTTCGTCGAGGGTGTCCAGGAGGCCTTCCTCGGGACGGCGGTCGAGCATCGAGTAGCGCGGCTGGTGGATGAGGAGCGGGGTGCCCAGTTCGCCGAGGATGCGGGCGGCCTCCCGGGTCTGCTCCGGCGAGTAGTTGGAGACGCCGGCGTACAGCGCCTTGCCCTGCTGGACCGCCGAGTGCAGGGCGCCCATCGTCTCCTCCAGAGGAGTCTCCGGGTCGGGGCGGTGCGAGTAGAAGATGTCGACGTGGTCCAGGCCCATTCGGGTGAGGCTCTGGTCGAGCGAGGAGAGCAGGTACTTGCGCGAGCCCCACTCGCCGTACGGGCCCGGCCACATCAGATGGCCGGCCTTGGTCGAGATGACCAGCTCGTCGCGGTAGGGCGCGAAGTCCGCCCTCAGGGCGTCACCGAGGGCCGACTCGGCGGCACCGGGCGGCGGACCGTAGTTGTTGGCCAGGTCGAAGTGCGTGATGCCGAGGTCGAAGGCGCGGCGCAGGATCTGCCGCTGGGTCTCCACCGGCCGGTCGGGGCCGAAGTTGTGCCACAGGCCGAGCGACAGCGCGGGGAGCTTCAGACCGCTGCGTCCGGTGCGGCGGTACGGCATGGCCTCATATCGGGCGGAATCTGCGGTGTACAACGTGCACTCCAGGAGGGCGGCTTCGTGGGAACGTCCGCGTGCGGGCGAACGTCCGTGTAGAGACGTCGTCCACTCTCACCTGCCTCGCGGGCATCGGTCCAACAGAAGAATCGGATGAGATTCAGCGTCTAGACTTCTCAATCATGGAACTGCGCCACCTTCAGCATTTCGTCGCCGTCGCCGAGGACCAGCACTTCACCCGGGCAGCCGAACGGCTGATGGTGTCGCAGTCGGGGCTGTCCGCCTCGATCCGCGCCCTGGAGCGGGAGCTCCAGGCCCCGCTGTTCGTCCGCACCACCCGCAGTGTCACGCTCACCGAGGCCGGCCGCGCGCTGCTGGGCGAGGCGGAGCGGATCCTGGCCCAGGTCCGGGCGGCTCACGACGCGGTGGCGGCCGTGCAGGGCGTGCTGCGCGGCACGCTCTCGCTGGGCACCGAGCAGTGCATCGCCGGGGTGCATGTGGCCCGGCTGCTCGCCGGGTTCCGGCGGCAGCATCCGGATGTGGAGATCCGGTTGCGCCAGGCGGGCTCGGGTGCGCTGGCGGAGGAAGTCGCCGCCGGGCGTCTCGATCTGGCCTTCGCGGTCCGGACGGAGACGGACACCGACCAGTTGCGCTCCGTGCCACTGACCGGCGAGCCGATGACCGTGCTCTGCCACCCGACCCACCCGCTCGCGACGGCCGGCGCGGTCATGCCGGAGGACCTGGGCGGTGAGGCGTTCGTCGACTTCCACCCGGACTGGGGGCCGCGCCGCATCACCGACGCCGCCTTCGCCGCCGCGGGCGTGAGGAGGACCGTCGCGCTGGAGGTCAATGATGTGCACAGCCTGCTCGACCTGGTCGAGGAGGGTCTCGGCGTCGCCGTGGTGCCCCGGCACTTCCGGCACAAGCGTGAGGCGCTCACGGCTCTTCCGCTGAAGGGCACGGGCGAGACGGTGTACGAGACCGTCGCCATCCTTCCTCCCTCCGCGGCCACCAGTCCGGCGGCCCGGGCGCTGATGACCTTGCTGGAAGAGGAGTTCTAGCGCACCTGGAGAGGTGCCGAGAGGGGTCCCACCGCTCCCGACCGGGCCGTCGTGCCGCCGCGGACTCGCGAGCGTCCGGCACACGAACCGCGTTCAGGAGTGGGCAGCGCATCGCCGCCCAGGCGTGAGGGGCAGCGATGCGCGAGGGTGGACCCATGCACGCAAAGGACGTCCTCACCGACGCGTACAGCCGCATCCAGGAAGAAGTGCACGCCGCCGTCGAGGGCCTGGCGCCTGACGTCCTCAACGCCCGGCCCGCCGACGACGCCAACTCCATCTCATGGCTCGTCTGGCATCTCACCCGTGTCCAGGACGACCACCTGGCCGATGCCTCAGGGCTCGACCAGGTCTGGCCGGCCCAGGGCTGGGACAAGCGCTTCGGACTCGACCTGCCCCGCCGGGACACGGGATACGGCCACAGCCCCCGGCAGGTGGCGAAGGTGCGGGTGGACTCGGGCGAGCTCCTGCTCGGGTACTACGACGCCGTGCACGAACAGTCGCTGGAGTTCATCCGCGGGCTCACCGCCAAGGACCTGGAGCGTGTCGTGGACGAGCGCTGGACGCCGGCCGTCACGCTGGGCGCACGGCTCGTGAGCGTCCTGGCCGACGATCTGCAACACGTCGGCCAGGCCGCCTACGTACGAGGGCTCCTTCAGAGCGCGGCCTCGTAGCCGGGAAGCACTACGTCCTGGATGAGGGCGTTGCGCTCGTCGAAGGGGAGGAACGCGCTCTTGAGGGCGTTCACCGTGACCGTGCGCAGATCGTCCGTGCTCCAGCCCGCCTCCTCGACCAGCAGGGACATCTCACGGGTCATCGTCGTGCCCGACACCAGACGGTTGTCGGTGTTGAGGGTGACGCGGAAGCCGAGGTCCTTCAGGGCCGTGATGGGGTGCTCGGCGATCGACGTGGCGGCGCCCGTCTGGAGGTTGGAGGTCGGGCACATCTCCAGGGCGACGCGGCGATCGCGCACCCAGCCCGCGAGCCGGCCGAGCTTGCCGTCGACGATGTCCTCGGTGATGCGCACGCCGTGGCCGATGCGCTGGGCGCCGCACACCTGGAGGGCCTGGTGGATGCTGGGCAGACCGTGCGCCTCACCGGCGTGGATGGTGAAGGGGACGTTCTCCCGGCGCAGGTGCTCGAAGGCGTCCAGGTGGTCGGCGGGCGGGAAACCGTCCTCGGCACCCGCGATGTCGAAGCCGACAACACCCGCGTCGCGGAAGGCGACGGCCAGGTCGGCGGTCTCCCGGGTGCGGTCGAACATACGCATCCCGCACAGCAGTGTGCCCACCCGGACCGGGGTGCCCGCGGCCGCCGCCTTGGCCATGCCCGCCGCCAGGCCCTCCTGCACGGTCTCGACGACCTCGGACAGGGTCAGCCCGCCCTTCAGCATCAGCTCGGGGGCGTAGCGCACCTCGCCGTAGACGACACCGTCGGCGGCCAGGTCCAGGACGTACTCCTCGGCGGTGCGCAGCAGGCCTTCACGGGTCTGCATCACGGCGAGGGTGTGCTCGAAGGTCGCTATGTAGCGCACCAGGTCACCGGAGTTGGCGGCCTCGTAGTACCAGTCGGCCAGCGCCTGCGGGTCCGTGGTGGGCAGTGTGTGGCCGACCGCCTGTGCCAGCTCCACCAGGGTGGCGGGGCGCAGACCGCCGTCGAGGTGGTCGTGCAGCACGGCCTTGGGGAGCCGGCGGATGGTGTCGATGTCGAGCGCGGTCATGCGGTGTCTTCCTCGGCAGGTTCTTCAGTGAGCGGTGGGGGCGGGCGCGGGCTGGAGCAGGTCCCAGCGGTTTCCGTACAGGTCCTGGAAGACGGCGACCGCGCCGTACGGCTCGTACCGCGGCTCTTCCAGGAAGGCCACGCCCGCGGCGCGCATCCGTGCGTGGTCGCGGGCGAAGTCGTCGGTGTGCAGGAAGAAGCCGACGCGTCCGCCGGTCTGGTCGCCGATCCGGCCGCGCTGCGCGTCGCCCTTGGCGCGGGCGAGCAGCAGTCCGGTGCCGGCGGCCGCCGATCCCGGCTCGACGACGACCCAGCGGGAGCCGTCGGGCCGCGACTCGTCCTCCGCGAGGCGGAACCCGAGGGCCTCGGTGTAGAAGCGGATCGCCTCGTCGTAGTCGTCGACAACGAGGGTCACCAGGGCGATGCGTCTCATCGGGCCTCTCCGACCGTCCAGGGTTATACGTAACACGTAGCGTACGTCATCGATCGAGGTGACTTTGTGTCCGGTGGGTCACATGCGCCGGACTGACGCTGCCCCGGCCCCCGGAGACCCGGGTACCGGGGCAGTCTTCATGCCGGAGCCGCCGCCGCGGAGATCAGTCCCGCTCCTCACCTTGCGCGACCTCGACCTGATGGTGGAAGCCGATGACTCCCGTCGCCGAGGCACAGACGGACAGGGCCGCGCAGGCGACCAGCAGGGCGGCCATCCGGCGCGCTGCGCGACGGGGCGGGCGCGGCACCGACAGCAGGGCCGCAACCCGCTGCGGCACGGGACCCGTGGCCACCGCGGGCGCGAACGAGGGGCGGTCGCTGTGGGCGGCCCGCACGGCCAGGGCGGCCCGGCCGATCGCCCGGGCGGTCAGCCGCCGGTCCCCGACGGCCGCGGCGTGCGGCCTCGTCGGCCACCCGCTCCACCGCGAGCCGGATGGCGTCGCCGGCGGCGCGCAGTCCCGGGTGGCAGTGCGCGGCGAGTTCGGCGGCGACGAGGAAGTAGTGGTGGCCGCCCGCGTTGTGGGCCCGCTCGTGCGCGAACAGCGCCTCGCGCTCGTCCGGGCCGAGACTGCGGAGCATCCCGGTGGTGACGACGATCCGGTGCGGCCTGCCCGGCAGGGCGTACGCGTCCGGCTGGGGCGAGTCGATGACGCACAGGTCGCCCGCGGTGTGCCGGTCGTCGGCCGCACTGGTCGCCGCCCGGAAGGCACGGGACTGCCGCACGACCGTACGGACCAGCGTCCACAGACAGACGGCGAGGGCGCCGACGGAGAAGGCGGCCGCCGGTACGACGAACATGTTCGACGCCGTGCGCAGGGGGTGCACCAGCTCGCCGAGGGCCGCGAACAGGGGGACTTCGAGCAGGCCGGTCAGGACGAACGCGCCGAGCGCGACCAGGGAACTGCCCGCGAGCACGACCGCGGAGCAGGTCAGCATCCACAGCGCGGCCGTGGGCGCGAGACGGTCGAGCGCCCGCCGGGCCAGTACGGGCATCGCGAAGGGCAGCGCGACCGGGATCAACAGCAGGAGGATCACTGTTCACCGGATTCCAGCAGGTCCCGCAGGACTCGCTCGTCGTCTTCGCTGAGCTGGGCGACGAACCGCGCGAGGGCGGTGTGCCGGTCGCTGTCCCGGTCGAGCTCGGTGTGCATACGCCGGGCGGTCAGGCCCGGGGCGTCCTGAACGGGGAAGTAGGCGTAGCCGCGGCCATGGCGCTCGCGTCCGACGATGCCCTTCTCATGCAGCCGGGAGAGGATCGTGGTCACCGTCGTACGAGCCAGCCCCGCGCCGAGGCCGAGCTGCACCTGCCCCGGGGTCCGGGGCACGCCCGCGGCCCACAGCGCGGCCATGACGGTGGCTTCGAGTTCGCCCGCCGGTCGGCGTTCGTCCTTCGCTTCGGCCATGGGAACCTTCCTCGCCCTGCAATCGTCTACAGTGTTGTAGACCGTGTACGGATTGTAATCGTCGCGGGCCCGGTCCCGGCTGTGCCCGCACGCCCGTTTCGACTGTGCCCGCACGACCATTATGGAAGGGGCCCACGAGGATGACCGCCGCCCTGTACATCTCGCCGTTCCGCGCGGTCGGTGCTCCCGGGGTGCCGTCATGAAGCGCGAGGACGCCTCCGACCTCGCCGGCTCGACGGCGGTGGGCGCGCTGGTGGCCTTCGTACTGCTGGCGCTCACCGTGTCCGGCCGGGCGGGCGACCCGCTGTTCGGGGACGCGGACCTGTTCGACTGGTCGGTCACCCATCGCCCCCCGGTCGCCGTCGCAGTGGCACGTGCAGTGACGTACACGGGCACGGGCTTCATTCCCTACGCACTGGTCGTCCTGGCCGGGCTCCTGGTGGGCCGCACGGCGCGGCAGCGGCTCTTCTCCGTCGCCGCCGCGCTCCTCTGCCTGGCCGCCGGCCAGGCCGTCCGGTACGGCGTGATGTCCCTGATCGCCCGCCCGCGGCCCGCGACGGCGGGCTGGTCCACGCATGCCTCCGGCTGGTCCTTCCCGTCCGGTCACACCACGACGTCCGCGATCACCGCGGGGCTGCTCGTTCTCGCGGTCCTGGCGCGCGCCCCGCGCGGCAGAGGTCCGCTCGCCGTGGCCATCGGCTGCTGGGGTGTTCTGGTCGGACTCACCCGCGTCTATCTGGGCGTCCACTGGTTCTCGGACGTCCTGGGCGGCTGGCTGTTCGCCCTGTGCTGGCTGAGCCTGAGCGCCTACGTCGTCACCCGCATCGCTCCTCCCGTCCTCCACGAGATAGCGGCCTCCCGTCACCGCCCAGGTCCTACGACGGAAGAGCGCCGCCATGACTCCCCCACCAGCACCGAAGACCCCCTCGACCCTGCTCCGCCGCCATCTCGGACGGGCCGTCGGCGCGGCCTATCTCGCCGCCGCGACCGCGCCGGGACCAGGGATGTGGCTGCGTCATCCGCACCGGATCGCCGTCGTCGGCCTTCCTGACTTATCCCTGAACACGGCCCCGTTCCTGCTGTCGCTCGTCCTGTTCACTGCCGGACTGCAGGTCCCCCCGCGGGATCTCGGTCGGCTGGTCGGACGACCGGCCGCCCTGCTGACCGGTCTCGCGCTGCATCTGCTCGCGCCGCTGCTCATCGTGCCGGGGGTGGCGTTCGCCCTGCGCCAGTCCCCCGACAGCGACGGCGGCAGCGGGCTGGTCGCCGCGATGATCCTGGTCGTCGCGATGCCCGTGGCCGCCGGGGCCACGGTGTGGACGGGCGCGGGCGAAGGAGACCAGTCCACGACCGTCGGGCTCGTGCTCGCGTCCACGCTCGCCAGTCCGCTGACCGTCCCGTTCACCGTGACGGCCCTGTGTCCCCTGCTCAGCGCCGACTACGCGGACACCCTGGCCGGGGCGGCCCGCATCGCGGGGAGCGGGTTCGCGCTCACGGGAGTCGTGCTGCCCTGCGCCGCCGGTCTGGTGGCCCGGCTCGCCCTGCCCCGCCGCGCCCTGGACGCACTCCTGCACGCGGCGGTCCCCACGGCGGCCTTGGGCTCGCTCCTGCTGACGTACGTCAACGCCAGCGGCGTACTCGGCCCCTTCCTCACCCGGCCCCGGCCGGTCCTGCTCGCGGCGGCGCTGGCCGTCGCCGCGACGGTGTGCGGGCTGTCCTTCGCCCTGGGCCGGATCACGGCCCGCGTACTGCGCCTCGACGCCCACGCCGGGGCCTCGGTGACGCTCGCCTGCGGGATGAACAACAGCAGCGCGAGCGCCGTGCTGATCACGACGGCGCTGCCCGACCGGCCGCAGGTGCTGCTGCCCGTCCTCGCGTACGGCCTGTTGCAGAAGGTGGCGGCGGGCCGTGTCGTACGGGGCGGTCACCACTCCGGAAGAGGTGCGTGACAGCGGTGGCGTTCCCCGGGCGCGGATTCCGTTGGTGGCCGGGGGAACCGGCGCCGGTTCCACCGTGCACGGCTGCGCCGTTGAGCGCCTGTGCCACGGCACCCAGGTCCCATCCGGTGGCTCCGGGACGGGCTGCCCGTGGCCGCTCGCGCCCGCCGTGGCCGCCGGGGCGGCGGGAGCGGTGTGCCGGCCGCGGAGCTGGGGACCGGCGCCGCGGCACCTCTTCGAACATCGGTCATGCGGGCGGTTCCACGAGCGGCTGGTGGCCGCCAGGACCCGGCCGTCGGCCGGCGCCGTCCTTGTGCGATGCCGGCCAGTACCGTATCCGCGGCCTTACCAGGCCACGGGCAGCTCGATCGGGAAGCGTCGGATCGTCTCCGTGTCCCAGCGCACTTCCTCCGGCGGTACGGCCAGCCGCAACTCCGGGAACCGCTCCAGCAACCGCCCGATGGCCACTTCCAGCTCCGCCATGGCCAGCGGCACGGCGATGCACCGGTGTCCGCCCCAGCCGAAGGTCATGTGCGGCAGGGACGGCCGGTCCGGGTCGATGGCGTCCGGGTCCGGGTAGCGCTCCGGGTCACGGTTCGCCGTCAGGTACGACACATGGACGAAGTCACCCGCCCGGATCTTCACCCCGTCCACCTCCGCGTCCTCCACCGCCACCCGGGGAATGCCGACCCCCTTGCGGAAGGGAATGAAGCGGAGCATCTCGTTCAGGACGGCGGTCAGCGTGTCCGGCCGGCTCCTGAGGTGCTTCATCAGCTCGGGACGGGTGAGGAGGAGATAGCAGATGTTGCTGATCTGGCAGGTGGCCGTGTCGTGCCCGCTGAGCATCAGCGTCAGCGCCATGACCGCCAGTTCCTGGTCGTCGAGTACGTCCTCGCCGTCCTTGGCGGCGGCCAACGCGCTGATCAGGTCGTTCCCGGGGGAGCTCCGCCGCTTTTCGACCAGTCCGCCGAAGTACTCCCGCAGCTCGGATTTGGCCGTCGCGGCGCTCTGGCGGCTGTCCGGGCCGGTGGAGAGCAGTTGGTGCACGTACTGCTCCATCCGGGGCCAGTCGTCCTGTTCGATCCCGAGAACGTCGCAGATGGTGTGCTGCGGGAGCCGGTTCGACAAGTGGTGCGCCAGATCCGCCGGCGGCCCCTGCGCGGCCATCTCGTCGAGCAGCGTGTCCGCGAGCCGGACGATTCTCCGTCTCATCCGCTCCACATGCCCCTTGGTGAAGGCCTGCGATACCAGGCGGCGCAGACGGCTGCTGTGCGGCGGGTCCACCACATTGATCGACTCCGGGGAGACGATGGGCTCCGGTGTCAGCCGGGGATAGTCGGAGCCCATGATCCCCGCCCGGCTGAACCGCTGATCGGTGGTCACCTGCCGCACCGCGTCGAACCCGGTGACCAGCCAGGCGTCGGCATCGCCGTACGGCAGCCGGATGCGGGTGATGGAATCGCGGGCCATGAGCTCCGCGAGCGAGGGATCGAACTCCAGGCCCTTGCTGAAGTCGAACGGGCACATGATTGCTTCGTCGCTTGGGGTCATCGCGCTGTTCTCCAGTTCCAGCCGCCTTCATTGATCCATGCATATGCCAATTCCGCGTTGCTTAGACGCCTGGATACCTCCACATGCGCTATTTGGCCCCCGCTGTACCCGATGCCGGAGGACAACGGGCGGGGCACGGGGTCTTCCGGCGATCCCGGTATCGGCGCCACAAGGTGAGGCCGAAGGGACCGCGCGGCTCGGAGACACCGCGGATCCCGCCGCGCCATGACCGTGTGTCCTCGCCGGACCGCACCCAGGAGGAAGCCGCGTACCGCCCGCGCACCCGACGGCCGGCAGCTGTCACCCGGCAGCCGCACCGTGTACGACGTCGTGACGCACCAGCAGGCCGCGATGCCCGAGCAGCCGCTCACGGTGCACCGGGAAGTCGAGGCCGCGCAGGGCGTCCCGGAACGGAAGCCTCACCCGGGAGCCGCCCGGCGAGCGCTCAGGACGCACGTGGGGGCTCTGAACCGAGCGGCTGTCAGCTCAGCTCGCCCTGGAACACCGTGGAACGGCACGCCCGCGCTCACCCGGGGGCACGTTCGGAGCGGCCGCCGAGCCGGGCACCGGCGGCTTCCGCCGGCGGCCCGGCGGCCGCCGCCTCATCCCCCGTGCCGGTACGCGGCGTCAAGGCGCGCCAGCTCGTCGGCCGTGAGCCTGATGGCGCCCGCGGCCACGTTCGCCGCAAGGTGGTCCGGGTTGCCGGTGCCGGGGATGGCCAGCACGTGCGGACCCTGCTGGAGGGTCCACGCCAGCCGCACCTGCGCGGGCGTGGCCTCGTGCGCCCGCGCGACGGCGCGGATCTCGTCGTCCTCGCTGCCGCTGGAGCCCTGCGCACCGCCCTCCCCGGCGATCGCGAAGAACGGCACGAACGCGATGCCCTGTTCGCCGCACATCCGCAGCATCGTGTCGGCCCCGGCATCCGGCGAGTGGAGCCCGTACTGGTTCTGCACGCACACCACCGGCGCGATCGCCTGCGCCTCGGCGAGGTGCCGGGGTTCCACGCAGGAGATGCCGAGGTGCCGGATCAGACCTGCTTCGCGCAGTTCGGCGAGCGCCCCGAAGTGCTCGGCGATCGAGTCCTGCCGCATACGCCGGAGGTTCACCACGTCGAGGTGGTCGCGGCCGAGCTGGCGCAGGTTCTCCTCGACATGGCCGCGCAGTTGGTCGGGGCGGGCCGCGGTGCCCCACTCCCCCGTGTAGTCCCGGTACGGGCCGACCTTCGTGACGATCACCAGGTCGTCCGGGTACGGCGCCAGCGCACTGTTGATCAACTCGTTCGCGGAGCGCAGCGAGGAGAAGTAGAAGGCGGCCGTGTCGATGTGGTTGACGCCGAGTTCGAGCGCCCGCCGCAGCACCGTGACCGACCGTTCGCGGTCACTTGGTGTGCCGAGGTGGAAGGCGGCACTGCCCGTCAGCCGCATCGCGCCGAAGCCGACGCGGTTGACGGACAGGTCGCCGAGTTTCCAGGTGCCCGCGGCCTCCGCGGTGATCGTTTCCGAGGTCATCCGGGGAGTGTGGCACACGGGCCCGCAGCCCGACGGGCGTGCTTTACGGATACGTGTATGTGTTCAGGGTGTCCACGGCCGACGTCGGGTTGCCCAGGTCATAGCGGTCCACGGCGAGGAAGTTGGGCTTCTTCCGGGCCGCCGGCCGGCAGAACCGCTGGGCGCGGTCGGCGAGTTTGGTGTTGTCCGTCGTGGCCGTGGAGGCGATCGCCGCGTCGCGGAAGTGGTTCATGACGAAGAGCGGGCGGAAGGCGGATTCGGTGTACGTCAGCGGGATGTTGGTGTCGGCGCCGTACCAGCGGCTGTAGCAGGACCAGTCGGAGGAGCCGAGGCCCGACCCCATGGACCAGTAGTTCTCGACCGTCCACTCCCGCTGGTACATCACCCCGAAGCTGTCCCGGGTGAGCCCGGCGGACTCGTCGGAGGAGCGGCTGTGGTCCGTGAAGATCAGCAGCCGGTGGTTGGCGGCGATCAGGTCCGCCATCCTGGGCCAGCCGCTTTGCCGCACACCCGTCCGGTCGGGCCGGTACAGCACGTCGGACAGTCCGCTGACGCGGGCGAGTTCACTGCGCAGGACGCCCGGGTCGACGTAGTCCTCGAGAAACACGGTGACGACCTGGTCGGGGTGCTGCTTGAGGAAGTCCACCATGCGCTGGATGTCGACCCAGAGGGCGACCGGTTTGCTGACCAGGGTGCAGCTGTTGTGGCAGAGGATCGCGCCGTCCGAGGTCTGATGGATGTCCATCATGAATCCGCGTACGCCGTCGGTCAGTTGCTGGTTGATGCCGCGCGTCTGGTTGGGCACCAGGTTGACGAAGGGCGGTGCGAAACCGCCGTCCACGCCGTTGGCGTACGCGTTGTGGGCGGTGAGGAACGTGACCTGGTCCAGGGTGCGTTGGTCAGGGGACGGCATGGGGTTGACCGAGGGGGTGACCGGGGTCAGGTACCAGGAGGCCAGACTCCCCGCCGAACCGATGGCCAACTGGGCGGGGTAGTTCGACCCGGAGGGTTTCGCGCCGACGGTCAGATGACGGTCGGTTCCCGGCGCCTTGAGCGTGTACTGGTCGGTACCGGCCGGGGTGATCTCCCAGGCCGCGTCGGCGCTGGTGCACACGACCGTTCTGGCCTGGTCGCCGGAACGGCCGAGGCAGCTGCCGGCTGTGTCGGTACTCTCCAGCAGGTACGCGGATCCGCTCGTCCGCAGATTCCACTGCTGGTGGTCCTCGTTGCCCTTCGGGTTGTGCTGTTCGACTGCTCCCGCGTTGTCGGCGGCGTTGAGACCGGTGACGGCACTCTGAACGAAGTAGGCACCGCCGGTGGGGACTTGGGCGGACACGGCGGGGGTGGGGACGGCGACGACGACGGCCAGCGCGGCGGTCGTGGCGGTCGCGGCGAGCAAGGCGCGGGGGGTTCGCATCACTGTCACGATGCCCTTCATCGGGATCGACGGTCAGGTGCATGACATCATGGCCGTTGCGGCCGCCGGGCGGGAGACCTGGTAGTGGCTGATGTATCGGCCGACCATCCGCCGGCCGGATTCCCGGCCCCCCGGGGCCGCCACCCCGCTGCTCCATCACGGCCACCGCGGCGACTGCGGCCACCACCAGGCACCGGGTCCCCGCACCCCCGGCCGGCGTGGGACGCACCGTCCCCGGACCGCAGGCCGCACCGGCGGACACCCCGCCCGCACGCCCACCGCCCGCCGCTGACGCAGCCGGGCTAGAGTCGGTCACGTACGAGAAGCACCTTTTTTCCCGGACATCGCGCCGGTCTCCCGCCGGTCCCAAGGCCCGCCCCCACAAGCGGCCGCGCGCCCCGGCCAGGCCGGCTACTCAGTGAGGTGTCGCCACCGACGCCTCTGACGTGGAGCCCTTCATGACTACACCGCGGGATTTGTTGATCGTCGCCATGGACGTGGGGTCCAGCCGTTATGTGGAGCCGGGCGATCTGTCGCTCGCCCTCGCGGGAGCCGAGGTGATCGATCTCCTCGGCGCCGGGGCCCTCACCCTGGAGGGCGATCGCATCGTGTCGAACAACCAGTGGACACTGGGTGATCGCCTGCTGGACGAGGCCGCGTCGTCACTCGTTCGGCAGCCGCCCCACGAGCCGGTCGAGGACTGGCTGTGGCGCCGGGGCCGCGGCCTGTCCCAGGCATATCTGGCCGCCCTGGAGACGGAAGGACAAGTCGCCCGGCAACCCGGCCGCTGGCTCCCCGTCCGGACCGGCCGCACGGCACTGGTCGACTCACCCGCCCGGCGCCACGCCGCCGACCGCTGGGCATCGGGCGAGCCCGTCCTGGCCGTCCTCGCGGCCGCCGCCGGAATCCACGACCTGCCGACCGAGGACTCCCCGAGCATCGCCGACGAGGCGGTCGTGACGGTGCTCGCCGCCGTCAACGACGCGGTGATGGAGCTGGAAGCCGTACGCCAGCGGCGATCCATCGAAGAAGCGGCCTTCGACAACATCTGGCGAGGCCCCTGACACGAGGCACGGACGCACGGTGAGCCGTGCCCCTCACCGAGCTCCTCCCGTCACCGAGCTCCTCCCGTCATGCGGGGCAGGTATTTACTGGAGGCCGAACAATCACGCTCGGAATAATCGCTCCATACCCCGCGTGCCCCTCAAGAAAGCAACCCCCCGATGCGCCGGCTGCGCTTTCTGCCTCGACATGCACGCGAAGGACGCCCGCTCCCGGCTTCACCGAACGCGAGCGTGCCGCACTGGCGTCGACCGAGGCTGTGACCCTGGTGCACGACGGACACGTACCGGACGACGTGTACGCGGAGGCCGCCCGGGTTTCTTCGACGAGGCACAGCTCGCGGTGCCGAGCAAACAGCTGAGTGTGAATATCGAATTCCCGCCGGGTCGAATTCACCAGTGCCGACCCGGCGCGCTCCTCCGTATATCCCGTGGACTCGGTCGGGATATCTCACGGAATCAGTCAGGCAGCGGCTCCAGGATGCCGTCCAGCCATTCCCGCCATTCCGGGGCACGCACAGCGAACCCGGCGTTCATCGGCCGGCCCGTCCATTCCACCACGGGCCGAATTCCGTGCAGAGCGTTCACCAGCCACACCTCACGGCCGGCCAGCTCCGCCGGCGTCCGCTCGCGGTGCGCGAGCCGGATCCCCGTCCTCAGGGCCCGCTCCTGGACAAGGCCGACGGTGACCCCGGCCAGGACCGGCAGCTGCGGCGGTGGCATGCAGAGGGTGTCGTCCTCCCACCACAGGATGCTGGAGTTCGCCGCTTCCAGCACCACCCCGGAGGGCGTGATCAGCACGGCCTCCTCCGCCCCCTGCCCGCCGGCCCGCAGCCGCACCCGGCCCAGGGCGTCCAGATCCGGGCCCTTGCGCCGGGGCACGGTCCGCGGATCGGGCTGCCCGGCCGCCCACACCCGCACCTCGGTGGCGAGAGGCGGCGCGTGCCTGAGCAGTAGCCTCAGCTGGAGGGATCCTCTGACCAGCTCGACCCGCGGGAACCACGTCCCCGCCCGTGGCAGGACCGCCGTCATCTCCCGCCAGAATGCGGTGAGTTGATCGAGCGGCGGCGCACCGCACTCGGCGCAGGCGCGCCGAAAACGCTCACGGTGGCGGTCGAAGCCGCGCACCAGTCCGTCGCGCAGCAGCCACGAGTCCGCGGCCAGCAGCCGGGTGTCGGCCGCCAGACCACGGGTCAGTCCGCTGTCCGGGTTCCAGGCCAACAGGCCCTCCGCGATTGCCGGTTGTGTCACCGTGGCTCCTCTCAGTTCTTTCGGCCGGCGCTCGCCGGCGAGCCGTTCCTTGGTCCGCGAACTCCCCGACCCGCCGTCGCCGTCCCGTTCGCGACGGTCTTCGCCGCGGCCGCGGCGTCGGCGGTGCCGCTGTTCATGCCGCGCGCGCCGAACGGCGGGAAGAGGTGGGCCGCCTCACCCGGCCGGCACGGTGTGGCCGAGGTCGGTCCCGAGGCCGGGGTGGATGCCCAGCGGCCGGTCCAGGGTGCCGAAGACGGCTCCGTGACGGTCTGCGGCCTGCCGGAACACCGGTCCCGGACAAGAACCGGGGCCGGCGAAGAGGGGCTGTGACATGGGCCCGTTCCTTATCCGCGGTGGGCGCGGACGCCGGTGCGTCCACGGTCACCACGCGCCCTGGCGGACGAGGTGGCGGCGGAGCTTCCCGGTGGCGGTACGCGGCAGCGTGGGTACGAAGCTGACGCTGCGGGGGACCTGGACCGCGGCCAGGTTGTCGCGGGCCAGGCAGACCAGGTCGGCCTCAAGACCTACGGGTATCGGAGTGACGGGCACGACGAAGGCCCGGAGCCTGCCCGCGCCGCGCGCGTCGGTGACGGCCGCGACCGCGATCTCCCTGACCGCCGGATGAGTCCCCAGCAGGGCCTCCACCTCCAGCGGGGAGACGGTGCTGCCGCCGACCGTCTCCATGTCGTCGGTCCGGCCGAGGTGCCGGTAGGTGCCGTCCGGTTCCCGACGGGCCCGGTCCCGGGTGGCGAGCCAGCCGCCGACGAGGGTGCGGTCCGTCTCCTCGGGCAGGTTCAGATAGCCGGGCGTCAACGAAGGTCCGCGTACCCACAGTTCACCCTCCTCGCCCGCCCCCACGGGGCGCCCCGAGCGGTCCCGCAGCTCCACCTCGAAGCCGGGCACCGGGCGGCCGACGGTCCCCGGGTGATGGTGGTCGAAGCTGTTGGCGCAGAACGCGTGCCCGGCCTCGGTGGAGCCGAGCTGCTCCAGAACGGGCGCGCCGAGCAGCTCGGCGACCTGCTCCGCCAACCCGGCGGGCATGCCCTCGCCGGCCGACACCGCGGCCCGTACGGACGCGAAACACGCCATGTGCCCGACCGCCCGGTCCGCCACGAGGGCGGCGTACGCCGACGGGACGGAGTAGAGCAGGGTCACCCGGTGCCGGGCGACGAGTCCGTCGACGGCCGCGGGGGTCGGGCGCCCGTCGACCAGTACGGCGGAGGAGCCGGAGAACAGCGGGAAGACGAAGGCGTTGCCGAACCCGTAGGCGAAGAACAGCTTGGACACCGAGAGGGTGACGTCGTCCGCGGTGATCCGCAGCAGCCGTCGGCCGATGAGTTCGTGGTAAGTCCCCGGGTCGCCGTGACAGTGGACGACGCCCTTGGGTCTGCCCGTAGTACCGGAGGTGTACTGGATGTACAGCGGGGTGCGCGGCCCGACCGGGTGGGCGTCGGCGGCGGGCGAGGCGGTGCCGGCGAGCGCGACCAGCTGATCGGCGCCCAGCCGCCGCCGGTGCGCGAAGCGTCTCTCCAGCCCCGGTCCGGTCACGCACAGCGCGGCCTCGGCGTCGTCGGCCATGAACTCGTGCTCGGCCGGGGTGAGTTCGGGGTTGACGGGGACCGCGACGGCGCCGAGACGGGCGGTGGCGAGGAAAGCCGTCACCCAGGCGAGGGAGTCGGGCAGCGCGAGCAGTACCCGGTCGCCCGGGCGGACTCCGTGCTCGGCGAGCACGGTGGCCGTGCGGGCCGCGAGGTCGTGCACCTCGCCGTGGGTCCAGACCTGGTGGCCCTGGCGGAACGCGGGGCGCCCGGTCCAGCCACGGCGCTCGGCCCGGCCGGCGAGTACGGCCGCGAGGTTGTCGGACGTGCCCGCTTCGGCCGGACTCAGGGTGGGCAGCGGCGCCCTCATCGGACCGCCTCCTTCAGCGGGAGCGTGCGGGCGGCGGGCCGCAGGCCGGCGATCCGGTCGCGGTGGGCGCGCATCGGTGCGGCCGTCTTCAGCAGCATCTCGTCGTACTCGCCGACCGGATCGGAGCCGAGGACGATCGCACCGCCCGCGCCGAGGTGCATCTCCCCGTCGGTGAACACGGCCGTGCGGCTGGCGATGGCGAGGTCCGCGCCCCCACTGCACCCGAAGTAGCCGATGGCTCCGGAGTACACCCCGCGGGCCTCGGTCTCCAGCGAGTCGATGATCTCCATCGTGCGCAGTTTCGGCGCCCCGGTCACCGAACCTCCGGGGAAGCAGACACGTACGCAGTCCACCGCTCCGATGCCCTCGCGCAGCCGCCCCTCGACGGTGGAGACCAACTGGTGCACGGTGGCGCACGTCTCGGTCGCCATCAGGCGGGTGACCTTCACCGTCCCGGTCCGGCAGACCCGGCCCAGGTCGTTGCGGAGCAGGTCGACGATCACCAGGTTCTCCGCGCGGGTCTTGTCGTCCGTGGTGAGCGCGTCCCGTAGCCGGGCGTCCTCCTCCGGCCGCTCGCCGCGGGGCGCGGTGCCCTTGACGGGTCTGGCCTCGGCGACGCCGTCGCGGGTGATCCGCAGAAAACGCTCGGGGGACGAGCCGGCCACATCGAGGTCACCGAACCGCAGATAGGCCGCGTACGGCGCCGGGTCGAGACGACGCAGTACCCGGTAGAAGTCGTAGGGGTCGTACGGGGCGGGCAGCCTGGCCGCGTTGGTCAGACAGATCTCGTAACTGGTGCCGTCCTTGAGTTCCCGCTTGCAGGTCCCGATGTCCGCGAGGTAGGTCGTACGGTCGCGGACCAGCCACGGCTCCACGGCATCGAGGCGGGGTGCCGTCGGCCGCGGCGGGGCGGTCGGCTTGGCCGAGGACACGAAACTGAGCTGGGCCATCGCCGCGTCGAGCCAGTCGGCCGCTTGCTGTGCGCCCTGCCGGGTGTTCTCGGCGAGACAGACGGCGTAGGTGGCTCCGTCCTGATGGTCCACTGCGATCAGCCGGTCGGCGAACAGCCAGCAGGCGTCGGGAGTTCGGGCCCGATGACGGTTGACGGAACCGCAGTCGGCCTTCACCTCGTAGCCGAAGTAGCCCACATACCCGCCGGTGAAGTCGAACGGCAGTCCCGTGGCATCCACCTGACGGGTCACCAACTGCCGTTTCAGGTAGTCGAAGACGCTGGCCCTGACCTTGCGCACGGGCCGCCCGGGCCGCTCGATCTCACAGAGGCCGCTCTCGACGTCGTACCGTACGAACTCGGCCAGCGGTCCGGTGCCGTCACCGAAGAACGAGAAACGGGACTGTCCCTCCTCGACCCGGGAGCTGTCGAGCCAGAACGCGCGGGGCGCGTCGGTGTACATCCGGGTGAAGGCCGCCTCGGCGTCCACGGCCACGTCGATCCGCCGGGTGTGAAGGCGGTGGGACGGGGCCACGCGACGGGGCCGGGGGACCAGCACGGCGGGTGCTGCCCCGGCCCCCTCGGCGCTTGGGGACGGGGGCCGCACGGGGGGCTCGGTCGTGCGCGTTCCGGACGTACGGGCCTTGGCCGTGCGAGTCTCGCGGGCGCGGGAGGCCGTCAGCTCGCGGAAGTTCACGAACATCCGGTGGCCGAACTCGGTGAGGACGGACTCCGGGTGGAACTGCACCCCCCACAGCGGCCGGGAGCGGTGCCGCAGTCCCATCAGCACGCCGTCCTCCGCCCAGGCGGTGGGCTCCAGGCTCAGTGGCAGCGGTTCCCGTACCGACAGGGAGTGGTAGCGGACCGCGGTGAACTGCTGGGGCAGGCCCTCGAACAGGTCCTGGCCGTTGTGCCGGACGGTGGACAGATGGCCGTGGCGGGGCTCCGGTGCCGGGGTCACCCAGGCCCGCTCCCCCGCCGCGATGCCCTGGTGGCCGAGGCAGACGCCCAGCACGGGCACGGGGGCCGCGGCGAGCAGCTCGCCGACGATGCCGAAGTCACGTCTCTTCGCGGGGTGTCCGGGCCCCGGCGACACCACCACGTTGGCGAAATCCCGGAGATCCGGAATGTCGTCCGGCGGGGCGTCATTGAGGACGACCACCGGCTCCTCGCCGTTCACCTCGGCGATCAGCTGGAACAGGTTGTACGTGTACGAGTCGTAATTGTCGATGAGCAGGGTCTTCACCCGCCCACCTCCCTTTGTTCGTTCTCAGCCTTGCGCAGTCCACCGTTCGGGCCGGCCAGGAATGCCTGAAGCGACGGAGTGCGGATGAGAGAATTGAGGCTGCCAAGACAGGGGAGCACGGCCAGGTTGAAGAGAAGTACCGGCGGGAAAACCGTGCTCACATCGACGAACCGCAGTTTCCATTTCGGTGGCGGACGCGGTGCGGCCGGGGTGACGGTCCCCGAGTCGAACCAGGCCGTCGAGCCGTGCACAATCCGGTCCCCGGCCTCCCGGGCGAGCTCGTCCGCGCGGGCCGACCACTGGATTCCGGTGACCGAGGCGTCCCAGTCCCGGGCGGAACCACCGCAGCCGAAGCGGTAGACCACATGCCACTCCGCCCCTCCCCCGACCAGCACGCCACCACCGAGAAACCCTGACTGTCCCGCGCTCGCCCACAGAAGGGCCCACCCCCAGGAGTGGAAGCCTGACTCACGGCCCGGCACCACGTGATACGCCCCGGCGACGGTAACGGAATTCCTGGTCACCCCTTCGGATACGAGACAAGGGCGCCGCCTGTTCAACTCTCAATAGAATCCTTTCACAACAGCCCGGAACGCACGATTTGCCGGATTTTCACGCATCTTCATATCTTTTGTCACACGCTACTTCGGGTAACTTGAGAAAACTTCCGAAACCGCTTACTGAGAGGAATCGAGCGGACCCGCATCGCACTCGAACCGGACCGCGAAAACGTAACTGTTCATCCGGTTTCAACGGCACATAAAAAGCCCTGACGCACGGCGACACTCATTTCGGCCGGAGCGAGTTCGGCGTCCCGGGTATGCCGTACTTCCGGTTGCGAGCGGGCACCCCGCGTGAGTGACTTGGCGTGCTTTTCTCATCACGCAAAGACAAGGAAGTGCCATGTCCCCCGACTCAGCGGACAGGGCTACGGCTCGCGCCGTCTGGTCCGACTTCTGTGCGGTCTCACCCAGCCCGGAACTGCGGGACCGGCTGCGGAGCGATCTCCAACGCATACGTGAGACCAACACCGGACTCGCCGCCCACATAGCGCCGGCCCGTACCCCTCGCCGGCCCGGCTTCGACGACGGCACGATCATTCCCCCCGAGGAGTTCCCCGCCGGAACTCCCGCGGCCAGAATCCGCGCCGCCGCCGCCGAGCGCGCCCCACTGCGGGGGACCGTCCGGGTGATCGTGGTCCTGGTGGACTTCCCCGACAAGGAGCTGACGGCCACCGCCCAGCACTTCAGGGACCTCTTCTTCTCGGAGAACACGCTGGAACACGGCAGCGTGCGGGACTACTTCAAAGAGGTCACCCACGGCCTGGTCAGCATCTCGGGCGAGGTCGTCGGCCCGGTCACGCTGCCGCACACACTCGCCTGGTACGCCAACAACAACTTCGGGATCGGCCGTCCCTCCGGTGAGGCCCGGGCCAACATCATGGCCAGGGACGCCGCCATCCAGGCCGACCCGTCGATCAACTACGCCCCGTACGACAACGACGGCAACGGTTTCGTCGACGCCTTCGTCCTCGTGCACGCGGGCGAAGGCGGCGAGGTCACCGGTGAGCCCGGCGATCTGTGGTCCCACAAGTGGACCCTGCCCAAGCCCTACCCCTCGGACGGCGCCAAGATCTACGGCTACCTCACCATCCCGGAGGACGCCAAGATCGGCGTCTGCGCGCACGAGCTCGGCCACCTTCTCTTCGGCTTCCCCGACCTCTACGACATCGACGGCACCTCCGAAGGAGTCGGCGACTGGTGCCTCATGAGCGGGGGTTCATGGGGTGGAGGCGGCGACATCCCCGTCCATCCCTCCGCCTGGTGCAAGGCCCAACAGCAGTGGGTCTCCACCCAGCGCGTCACAACCGACGGAACGCTGGCGCTGCCTGATGTGAAGAACGGCTTCGAGGTGCACCAGCTGTGGAAGCGCGGCGCCCCGGGCCGCGAGTACTTCCTGCTGGAGAACCGGCAGCAGACCGGCTACGACAGGTCCCTGCCCGCCCCGGGGCTGCTCATCTGGCACGTGGACGAGAACCAGCCCGACAACAGCGACGAGAACCACTACAAGGTGGGGCTCGTACAGGCCGACGGCTGTCGCGCCCTGGAACAGGGAGGCAACCGCGGCGACGAGGGCGACCCCTACCCGGGAAGCACGGGCAACACCGCCTTCACCAATGGCAGCGATCCGTCCTCCCACTCCTACGCCGGAGCCGAGACCGGGGTGTCCATCACCGGCGTCTCGGCACCCGGTGAGGTGATGACGGCCCACGTGTCACTGGCCCCCAGCCCGACCGAGCGCATGACCACCGAGCGCATGACGGCCGAGCGCATGACAGCGGCAGCAGGCACCGGCGCCCGGGCCGAGACCACCCCCGAACTCGCCGGCGAGATCCTGGAGATACAGGCCCGGCTGGCGGCGATGGAGCAAGACCTCGCGAGCATCGCCTCCAAGGTCCTCACTCCCCTCGTCCACACGGGGATGCAGTCCGACGCGGCCCAGATGACGGCGGCACACGGCAACGGCCGACCGATACCGCAGTAATCCATGGTGCAGGCGATCGAGAACCTGACCACCTTGCGAATCCGCCTGATCAGCAGGGCCCCGCACCCCCGGCTCGCCGAATGGGACCAGGTGGCGGCCGACATCCTCGATGCCGACCCGGTGCGGGGCTACGCCGACCTGCTGTCGCACCGTGTGGGCGGGCGCGTGGAGCTGGCGATACGCCGCGACCTCCTCGACGGCGCGGCTCCCGGTGCGGTCATCCGGCTGCGGGCCAAGCTCGCCGCCGGCGAGATCGTGGCCGAACCGCACCCGCCACCTGGGGAGTTCACCATCACGCCCGCGACGCCGTGACGGACCTGACGAGGGTGGCACTCGCCCAACGCCCACTGGCGATACTCGGCATCGCGCGTACATGACCACGAACCGGACGATGACGCCGCTCGGGGTTGTGCCGATCCCGGCGCGCATCGTGACCCGCCGACATTCGACGCGCATGGCTGGCCGAATGTCCGCGATCGAAAACCTGGCGAGGTCGCGGAAGGCTCAAGGATGTGCCCGGAATTCTGGTCCCCTATCGGCCGACCGGCGCGATACACCCGGATGGGTCAAGAACTGGTTTTCGAGTTTCGCGTAAATTTTCGACGGGAACCTATTTGTCGCAGTTCATGACGATAGACCGGAGGAGCCCATGTCCCAGAAGGATTCCGTCGAGGTGGAACCGACGACCGACGCGGACGAGGAAACGCTGGACCGTGCGCTGGCTTCCGGCGCGGTCGCCGACACGTCCGGGTCCGAGGTGAGTACGAGCAATTCGCGCCCCGGCGGCGGGCCAGGGATCGCCGGACGGCCCGATGGCCGCCCGGTCGCCCGCAAGCACCCGGCTTCAGGATAAAGGAGGCGCCATGTCCCTGAATCTCAAGAACAACTACCACCAACCGGTCTGGGCGATGGTCGAATGGCACCACCCGAACTGCTCCGACGGCGGAGACTGGATGAAGAAGGGCTGGTGGAAAATCGGCCCCGGGCAGACCTCGACCGTTTTCGGCGATGACGTCCACGCGGTGAACCCGATCTGGTACTGCTACGCGCACTCGAGCGACGGTCTCGAATGGCGGGACCGCTTTCAGGAACTCGTTCCGACCCATGCCTTCGAGTGGTGTTCGAACACCGCCGACACGAGTTCGCGGACGATCCTCATGAACGAGTTCGTCGTGAGCCGCCCGAACCACGTGCACACGTTTTTGGCGCCGTAGCGGTCAGGCCGCCGCGCGCGTGAGGCGGAGGGTCGCCGTGACCGTGGTCAGGCCGCGCATCATGCTCAGCTGGTTCCAGCCCATGCCGAACTGGTCGCGGTCCGCGGTGAACTCGGCCGCCAGCGTGATCGCGTCGGAGTCCGCCCGCGTGACGCGCGCCGTGAACGACTGGGGCCGGCTGATGCCGCGCACGGTCAGCTGGCCGGCCACCTGAACAGTGTCGCCCGGGCCGGCTTCGGCGGTGCGTACGGCGAACGTGATCTCGGGGTGGTTCTCGACATCGAAGAAGTCGGCGGAGCGCAGATGCGTGTCGCGCTTGGCGTTCTTCGTGTCGAGGGAAGCGGCCTCCAGGGTGATCGTGCCGTGGGCGGTGCCGTCGGGCTCGACCTCACCCTGACCGCTGATCGAGGTGAAGGCGCCCTTGACGGTGACCAGACCCCACATCGTCTTGTGCCGGACGGCGACGGTGGAGGCGGTCCGGTCGAGCTGCCACAGGCCGGTTTCGACGGCGAGGGTCATGAGCGTTCTCCTGACAGGAAAGTGGAGGGACCCGGGCAGGGGGTGCCTCGGGCGGACGACCACCATGTCGTCCAATTTTGAATGACTTCACGCTAGCCCATCATCCAAAATTGAACAACCAACTCTTCCAAAATTGGACGACCGGTAGAATCAGGGCCATGGCCGAACCCTCTGCTCCCGCGGACCTGCCCGAGCACGTCCAGACGCCCCAGGACGGGCTGCTGCCGGCCGAACTTCGGGCGTGGATGCTGCTGCTCGCCGCGACCGGCGCGATCGAGCAGCAGCTGCGCGCCGTCGTCAAAGACGCCCTCGGGATCTCCCACGACGAGTTCCTGGTGCTGTGCCTGCTCGCGGACCAGCCCGGCAGCGGCCTGCGCATGACGCGGATCGCGGAACTTCTGGGCCGCCCCAAGACCCGGCTGACCTACCAGGTCGCCTGCCTCCAGCACGCGGGCCTGGTCACTCGGCAGTCGGTGTGCGGCGACAAGCGCGGGGTCCAGGTCACCCTCACCGACAAGGCGCGTCGCGCGCTCAGCGAGGCCTCCGTACCGATGGCCGACGCCGTCAGCGAGGCCCTCGCCCGTACCATCGGCCCCGCCCAGCGCGAAGCGATGTACGGCCTGCTGCCCACCGATTCCTGCCCGCCCGACGACGCGTGAGCCGCACGCCCGAAGCGTGACCGGCGCACAGCCCGCACAGTCCTGCGGCGCCGCTGGGCGGCTCGGAATCAGAAGCCGGGGAGCACCCGGCGCGGGTCGTCCGGGGCCGGACCGTCACCCGTGAAGGACACGGTGCGCCGAGGACGGCGTCGGGCCGGGCCGGATCGCCGTTGGTGAGCGCGACCGGGTCGCCCGCTTCACGGCGGTCACGTGTCACACGGCGGCCTGGAACGACCGCTCGGCAAAGCCCGTCGACGCGGCGCGTTCGGCCACGTCACCCCAGGCCGGCGCGTGGGCGGCCCGGCCGTCGAAGCAGGGCGACCAGGGCGAAGCCGGGCGACCAGGACGACGGGATGGAGCGGGCTAGGACCGACGGCGCGGCTTGCCTCGCTTGCCCGGCTTGGCGCCGCCCCCTCCGCTGCGCGTGCTCTTGCCGGTCGTCTTCCCGGCCGCGGGCTTCCGCCGCGCCCCGCTCGCGTCGGAGCGCTTGGCCTTCGAAGCCTTCGGCTCCGGCGGGGTCTGGGAACGCCCGCGTGAGCTGTTGGCGGTGCGCCCGCGGACGATGCCGATGAAGTCCTCCACCAGGTCGGTGGTCTCGTCCTCCCGCCACGAGAGGGCGACGCGCGACTCGGGGGCGTCCGTGACCGTCCGGTAGGTGAGGTCCCTGCGGTGGTGCAGGCGGGCGAGCGACTGCGGGACGAGGAGCAGTCCGACTCCCGCCGCCACCAGCTCGACGGCGTCCGCCGTCGTGGCGGGGCGCTCGATCGCGGGCCGACCGGGCAGGTGCTCCCAGTCCAGGGTGTCGTCCAGGGGGTGCAGCACGATGTCATCGGCCAGATCCTCCGCGGACACCTCGTCGACCGCCGCCACGAGGTGGTCCTTCGGGACCACGACCACCGTCGTCTCGGCGTAGAGGGGGATCGCGCTGAGGTCGGTGCGGTCGGTCGGCAGCCGTACGAACCCGGCGTCGGCGCCACCGTCACGGAGCAGGTCGGACGCCTCGGCAGCGGGTACCGGGATGAGGGTCAGGGGGATGTCGGGCAGCCGCTCGTTCCAGATCCGCACCCACTTGGCCGGTGTCACGCCGGGGACGTATGCGAGCCGGAATGAAGGGGTTACCTCGGAGCCTGTCACTCCGCCAGGTTACCGGTGCTGGTCAGAGGCGTCGCACACGCTCGTTACCCTTGACACCATGACGTCGCACCAGACCACCCAGACCATGAAGCCCGCCACCGCGGCGAAGAAGCTGGGTGTGTACCTCGAGGCCACCCCCGCCGAGTTCCAGGAGGGTGTCGTCTCGCGCAGCGAGTTGAACGCGCTGCAGGCCGATCCGCCCGAGTGGCTCCAGGAGCTGCGGCGCAACGGCCCGCACCCCCGGCCGGTGGTCGCGGCGAAGCTGGGCGTCTCCATCGCCGGTCTCGCGCGCGGCGGAGTCACGGACGCGCTCACCACGGAGCAGATCGACGCCCTGAAGCAGGACCAGCCCGAGTGGCTTCGGAAGGAGCGCGCCACCCAGGCCGAGGTCCGGAAGGAGTCGGCGCGCATCAAGGAGCAGCAGGAGCAGAAGGCGAAGGACGCGGCGCGGGGCGATCGCCGCTGACCGCTTCGTTCCCTCTCGGCGACGCGGTTCCCTGAGGCCGGCTTCAGGCGGAGGCCGGCCGGCCCGACCGTGCGGCCCATCAGTAGTGCTCAAGGTCGCCATGCCGGTGCCGCTGCGGCACCGGCATGGCGACCCCGCCCGCGAAGGACCGGCCGTCCCTCGGCGCGTCAGACGCTCAGCGGCTTCTCCAGCACCGCCTTGCGGTGACTGAACGTCTCGATCGAGTAGCGGCCGTGGTAGTTGCCCATACCGCTCTCCCCCACGCCGCCGAACGGCAGGTCGGAGACGGTGAGATGGGCGAGCGGCAGGCCGTAGCCGAGCCCTCCGGAGGACGTCTCGGCGGCGATGCGCTGCCGGGTCGTGCCGGACGCGGTGAAGACGTACAGGGCGAGGGGCTTGTCGCGGTCGTTGATGAAGTCGATCGCCTCGTCCAGGCCCGGCACCGTGACGATCGGCAGGATCGGGCCGAAGATCTCCTCCCGCATCACGGGCGACTCGGGGTCGACGTCGGCGAGGACGGTCGGCGCGATGTACTTGGCCGTACGGTCGCTGCCGCCGCCGGTGACGACCCGGCCGGAGTCGAGCAGGCCACTGAGCCGGTCGAAGTGACGTTCGTTGACGATGCGCCCGTACTCGCCGGAGGTCTCCGGTTCGGGGCCGTAGAGCGACGAGACGGCGCGGGCGAGCTCCGTCTCCAGGGCGCGGCCGGTCTCCGGGTCGGTCAGGACGTAGTCGGGGGCGACGCAGGTCTGGCCCGCGTTGAGGAACTTGCCGCGCGCGAGACGGTCGGCGACGACGGCGAGGTCCGCGTCGCGGTCGACGAACACCGGGGACTTGCCGCCCAGTTCGAGTGTGACCGGGGTCAGGTGCTCGGCGGCGGCGCGCATCACGATGCGGCCGACCACGCCGTTGCCGGTGTAGAAGATGTGGTCGAAGCGCTCGGCGAGCAGGGCGGTGGTCTCCGGGATGCCGCCCTCGACGACGGCGACCGCATCGGTGTCGAGGTACTGCGGCAGCAGACGCGCGAGGACGGCCGAGGTGGCGGGGGCCAGCTCGCTGGGCTTGACGACGACCGCGTTGCCCGCGGCCAGCGCGCCGATCATCGGCGTGAGCAGAAGCTGCGCCGGATAGTTCCAGGGAGCGATGACCAGCACGACGCCGAGGGGGTCGTACTGCGTCCAGGCCGTCGCGTCGTCACCGAGGTGCGGCGGGACCGGGGCGGACTCGGGGCGCAGCCAGGTGCCGAGGTGGGAAAGCGTGTGGTCGATCTCGCGGACGGTGAAGTCGATCTCCGTGCGGTAGGCCTCGGTGCTGCTCTTGCCCAGGTCCGCGTGGAGGGCGGCGGCGAGGTCCGCGCCATGTGTCGTGAGCATCTCGCGCAGTCGGTCCAGCTGGTCCGTGCGCCACTCGACGGGCTTGGTACGGCCGGTGCGGAAAGTGGCGCGCAGCCGGGCCACGGTGTCGGCGGGCTGCTCGGGGGTGCGGTCGTTCACGATGCCTCGCTGGTCGGAGCACGGGCCCGATGGCCCGTGGAGATGGTCGCGGGCGAGCGGACGGCACCTCGCACCGTCGCTCGATGTAAATGCCAACCTTTCAGGTGCCCAAATAAATTCCAGGCACACGTACATCACTTACGGCAATGCGGCGATCACTCAGAGGCCCGATTCCACGGCCGCCCCGTCGAGCGTGCCCGCCAGCCGGTCCAGCAGGGCCCGCAGCAGTTCGTCGTCGCCGTCGCTGAGCACAGGCCACCGCGCGCGGATCTCGCGGTCGAGCCGGCGCCAGTACGTCCGGCCGCGCGGGGTGAGGTAGGCGAGGATGCGGCGTCGGTCGAGGGGGTCGACCCGGCGGTGGACGAGGTTCTGGTCGACGAGGTGGTCGGTCAGCTTGGTCAAGGTCGCGGGCGGCAGGAAGGCCGCTTCGGCGACCGCCGTCATGTGGTGCCCCTCGCCGTCGGAGAGCAGGGCGAGCACCCGCCAGGCGTCCAGCGAGCAGCCGTCCTCGTCCAGCACCGCCTGGAGGTGGCGCGCGGCCAGTCGCTCGGCCCGCGTGAGCAGCTGCATCAGGTCATGGGGCCGACGCGGAGGTGGGGTGGGCATCCTGCTCCTCATCCTCATGACAGGGTGCGTACATCGTATGAGACGGACTGGAGTTCACCGGGGGGACCCGAAATCATGACGCCATGTTCCGGCACGATCCCCCTGCGCCCGACTGGTTCACGGTCGACGACTCCGTGCTCCGCGTGGCGCTCGTATTTCCCCTCCAGGGGTCGGCGGGGATCTTCGGACCGACCTGCGAACTCTGTGCGCGGCTGGCCGCGGAGGAGGTCAACCGGGCGGGCGGGGTGCTCGGCAAGGAGCTGCGGCTGCTGCCCGTCGACGGCGGCGCGCCGCCGCGCGAGATCGCCGACCGGGTCGCGGCGTTGGTCGACCTGGGCGTCGTGCAGGGCGTCACGGGCTGGCACATCTCCTCGGTGCGACAGGCGCTGGCGCCGAGGATCGCTCATCGTGTGCCGTACGTCTACACCGCCCTGTACGAGGGCGGTGAGCACACCGCCGGTGTGTTTCTGACGAGCGAGACCCCGCGCGATCAACTGCGACCCGCCATGCGGCTGTTGGCGCGTGAGCGCGGGGTACGTCGCTGGTTCGTCATCGGCAACGACTATGTGTGGCCCCGCCGTACCGCGCGGGCGGCGCACTCGTACGCACGCGAGTGCGGCGGGAGCATCGGCGGGGAGGTCTATCTGCCGCTGGGGACCCACGACTTCGAGCCCGTGCTGCGGCGCATCGAACGGTCGGACGCGGACGCGGTGCTCATGCTGCTGGTCGGCAGTGACGCGGTGCGCTTCAACCGGGCGTTCGCCGCGGCCGGGCTCGACGGGCGGTGTCTCAGGCTGAGCACGCTGATGGACGAGAACATGCTGCTGGCGAGCGGTCCGGCGGCGACCGCGGACCTCTACAGCACCGCCGGGTTCTTCGCCTCGCTGGCGAACCAGGACACGCTCGACTTCCACGGCCGGTACGCGGCGCGGTACGGCGTCGAGGCGCCGGCCCTCGGCAGTCTCGGCGAATCCTGTTACGAGGGAGTGCTGTTGCTGGCCGCGCTCATCGGGCGGGCCGGGACGCTGGAGGTGTCGGCCATCGGAGCGGCGGCGGACACCGTGTCGTACGAGGGTCCGCGCGGGCTGCTGCGGCTGCGGGGCGGGCATGTCCGGCAGCGCATCTATCTGGCGCGGGCGGACGGCCTCGACTTCGACGTGGTCGCCGAACTCGATCTCCACAGTTCCCGCCCTTGACATGCCCGCGCCGCTGCCAAGATACTTCCCACAGAAAGTAACTAGAATGCCTCGGGCGAATTGTGGATTCCGGTGTCGAATTCCGCCCCAGGCATTTTTTGTTGCCCGGTGAGAGCGGGAAGATACCGCCGGGAAAGTACCGCGAAACACCTCGGAAACAGCGCGACTTGAGGCTGTGGACCGCGCTTCAGGAGGGCGCCGTCCTCCACTGCCCGAGGGGGTTCTTTTGTCCAGCGGTCCCAGCGGTTCCAGCCGTTCCAGCGGTTCCAGCGGTTCCAGCGGTTCCCGTATTCTCCGACGCCGGTTCATGGCCGGTACGGCCGCGCTCGCGGCCGTCGTCGCACTCTCCGCGTGCGGCGCCAAGACCGACGCGGGCGGCTCGTCCGACAAGGCCGCCCAGGCGGACGTGAGCGGCGACACGGTCAAGGTCGGTCTGCTCAACTCGCTGTCCGGCACCATGGCGATCAGCGAGGTGACCGTACGCGACTCGCTGAAGCTGGCGATCGACGAGATCAACGCCTCGGGCGGAGTGCTCGGCAAGAAGATCAAGCCGATCAGCGAGGACGGCGCCTCCGACTGGCCGACGTTCGCCGAGAAGGCGAGCAAGCTCATCAAGGAGGACCGGGTCGCGGCCACCTTCGGCTGCTGGACCTCCGCGAGCCGCAAGGCCGTCAAGCCGGTCTTCGAGAAGAACAAGTCGCTGCTGTTCTACCCCGTGCAGTACGAGGGACTGGAGGAGTCCCCGTACATCTTCTACACGGGCGCGACCACCAACCAACAGATCGTCCCGGCGCTCGACTACCTCAAGAGCCAGGGCAAGAAGAAGATCTACCTGGTCGGCAGCGACTACGTCTTCCCGCGCACCGCCAACAAGATCATCAAGGCGTACGCGAAGGCCAACGGCATGACGGTGCTGGGCGAGGACTACGCGCCGCTGGGCTCCACCGAGTTCAGCACGATCGCCAACAAGGTGAAGGCGGCCAAGGCGGACGCGGTCTTCAACACGCTCAACGGCGACTCGAACGTGGCCTTCTTCAAGGAGTACAAGTCGGCCGGCCTGACCGCCAAGAGCATGCCGGTCGTCTCGGTGTCGATCGCCGAGGAAGAGGTCAAGTCGATCGGATCGCAGTACCTGGCGGGCCAGTTGACGGCCTGGAACTACTACCAGACCACCCCGGGCGCGGCGAACACCAAGTTCGTGAAGGCGTACAAGGCCAAGTACGGCCAGGGCAAGCCGACCAGCGACCCGATGGAGGCCGCGTACACCTCGGTCTACCTGTGGAAGGCGATGGTCGAGAAGGCGAAGTCCTTCGACCCGGAGAAGGTGAAGGCGGCCTCCGACGGCATCACCTTCGACGCGCCGGAGGGCAAGGTCACCGTCGACGGGGCCTCGCAGCACATCCGCAAGACGGCCCGCATCGGCAGGATCGGCACCGACGGCCTGATCGAGCAGGTGTGGGACTCCGGGAAGCCGATCAAGCCGGACCCGTTCCTCAAGGGCTACTCCTGGGCCTCCGGCCTCTCCTGACCGCCCGTCCCGCGGGGACCTCGCCCCGAACGGGGGTCCCCGCGTCCCGCCTCCCCGGAGCCGCCGTATGACCGTCATCTTCGGTCAGACCTTCACCGGCATCAGCATCGGTGCCGTTCTGCTGCTCATCGCGCTCGGCCTCTCGCTCACCTTCGGTCAGATGAACGTCATCAACATGGCCCACGGCGAGTTCATCATGGCCGGCGCCTACACCACATACGTCCTGCAGAAGTCCATTTCCAGCGCCGGATTGTCGCTTCTGGTCGCGCTGCCCGTCGCATTTCTCGTCTCGGGCGCACTCGGGGCGTTGCTGGAATGGCTGCTGATCCGCCGGCTGTATCTGCGGCCGCTCGACACACTTCTCGTCACCTGGGGCGTCTCCCTGATGCTCCAGCAACTCGCCCGGGACATCTTCGGCGCACCGAATGTGCAGACACGGGCGCCCGAGCTCCTCACCGGGAACATCACGGTCATCGGCGGTGACGACCCGCTCACCTTCGCCAACAGCCGGCTGTTCATCCTCGGGCTGGCCATCGCCGCGGTGGTCGCGCTGTCGCTGACGCTGCGGCTGACCCCGCTCGGCCGGCGCATCCGGGCCGTGGTGCAGAACCGGGATCTGGCCGAGGTGTCCGGCATCTCCACCGGCCGGGTCGATCGCACGGCCTTCTTCATCGGCTCCGGGCTCGCCGGGGTCGCCGGGGTCGCGCTGACGCTGGTCGGTCCGATCGGGCCCACCATGGGCACCAACGTGATCATCGACGCCTTCCTGGTGATCGTGGTCGGCGGCATCGGGCAGCTCAAGGGCAGTGTGATCGTCGCCTTCGTGCTCGGCGTGCTCCAGTCGGTCCTCGAGTACTCGACCACGGTCAGCGTCGCGAAGGTGCTGGTGCTGGTCGCCATCGTCGCTTTCCTCCAGTGGCGGCCCCAGGGGCTGTACACCCTGCGCACGAGGAGTCTCGTATGACCGGGTCCCGAACGTCGTTCCTCAAGGGGCGCTCCACCCGGGCGGCGGCCGGCTTCACGGGAGCCGCCGTCGCGCTCTTCGCCGTCGCCCCGCTCGCCCTCTCCGACTTCCGGCTGGGGCTACTCGCCAAGTACCTGTGCACCGCGATGGTCGCCGTCGGCATCTGCCTGGCCTGGGGCCGCGGCGGGCTGCTGACGCTCGGGCAGGGGGTGTTCTTCGGGCTCGGCGGCTACGCGATGGCGATGCATCTGAAGATCGTGGACGCCGGGCCCGGCACCATTCCCGACTTCATGCAGTTGTACGGCACCGCCACCGAACTGCCCTGGTGGTGGCGACCGTTCGCCAACCCGGTGTTCGCGCTCGCGGCGACCGTGCTGCTGCCGATGGCCGTCGCCGCCGTCCTCGGTTCGTTCATCTTCCGGCGCCGGGTCAAGGGCGCGTACTTCGCGATCCTCAGCCAGGCACTGGCCGCCGCGTTCGCGATCTGGCTGGTGGGCCAGCAGGCCACGACCGGTGGCACCAACGGACTCACCGACATCCAGGGCTTCTTCGGCTACGACCTCGACGACCCCGTCAACCAGCGGATGGTGTACTTCGTCATCGCCGCGGCCCTGCTCCTCCTGATCGCCCTGGCCCGCCAGCTCATCCACAGCCGGTACGGCGAACTCCTGGTCGCCGTACGGGACTCGGAGGAGCGCGTGCGCTTCCTCGGGTACAACCCGGCGAACGTGAAGCTCGTCGCGTATGTGGTGGCCGCCGGCATGGCGGGCCTCGCGGGCGCCCTCTTCGTCCCCGCCGTCGGCATCATCTCCCCCGCGCTGATCGGGATCGTGCCGTCCATCGAGCTGGTCATCGGCGCCGCGGTCGGCGGCCGGGCGAGCCTGGCCGGCGCGGTGCTCGGGGCGATCGCGGTCGCCTGGGCCAAGACGGCCCTGTCGGAGGAGTTCCCGGCGGCCTGGACGTACTTCCAGGGTCTGCTGTTCATCGTGGCGCTGGCGTTCCTGCCGGGCGGTCTCGCCTCGCTGGTGGGGATCGCACGGCGGCGCAGGGCCTCACGGGTGTCCGCCGACACGGCGCCCGTCCTTCCCGTGGGAGAAGCGGCATGAGTGAGCTGTCGGACCGTGCGGGCCTCCCGGGCCTCGAAATACGGCAACTGCGGGTGTCCTTCGACGGATTCACCGCCGTGGACGGTGTGGACCTCGACGTCAGGCCGGGTGACCTGCGCTTCCTCATCGGGCCGAACGGTGCGGGCAAGACCACGCTGGTGGACGCGGTCACCGGCCTGGTGAAGGCGGACGGCTCGGTGCGCTTCGGGGGCGCGGAACTGCTCGGACGGAGCGTGCACCGGATCGCCCGGTCCGGGATCGGGCGTACGTTCCAGACGGCCACCGTCTTCGAGGAGTTGACGGTGCTCCAGAACCTGGACATCGCGGCGGGCGCGGGCCGGAGCGTGCTGACGATGCTGCGGCGCCGCACGGGTGTACCGGAGTCCGTCGCGCGGGCCCTGGAGACGGTCGGGCTCACGGAGCTCGCCGACAGCCCGGCCGGGACGCTCGCGCACGGCCAGAAGCAGTGGCTGGAGATCGGCATGCTGCTCGTGCAGGACGTACGGCTGCTGCTGCTCGACGAGCCGGTGGCCGGGATGAGCCACGACGAACGCCAGTCCACCGGTGAGCTGTTGGAGCGGATCAGCGAGGAGCGGACCGTGGTCGTCATCGAGCATGACATGGACTTCATGCGGTCCTTCGCGCGCAGCGTGAGCGTGCTGCACGCGGGCAGGGTGCTGAGCGAGGGGACGGTGGCCGACGTGCAGGCGGACCCCAAGGTGCAGGAGGTGTACCTCGGGCACGCGCCCCAGGAGTCCACCACCGCCGAGCCGGCCGCGGGCGTGGCCGTACAGGAGGCGTGATGCTGGAGATCGACGACGTTCACGTCGGCTACCACCGCAGCACCGTCCTGCACGGCGTCTGTGTCGAGGTGCCGAAGGACGGCGTCGCCGCCGTGCTCGGGCACAACGGCGCCGGCAAGAGCACCCTGCTGCGCGCCGCGGTCGGGCTGCTGACCCCCGCGCGCGGCGCCGTACGCCTGGACGGGGAGGACATCACGCGCCGCAAGCCCCATGAGCGGGTGGCGCGCGGCATGGCGTACGTACCCCAGGGGCAGCAGGCCTTCCCTCACCTCACCACCGCCGAGAACCTCCAGCTGGTCGCGGACGGACGCAGGCGCGGCAAGGCGGCGATCGCCGAGGCGCTGGATCTGTTCCCGGCGCTGCGGGCGCTGTCGAACCGCCGCGCGGGTCTGCTCTCGGGCGGGCAGCGGCAGCAACTCGCCATCGCCCGCGCCCTGGTGACGGAGCCTCGGATTCTGCTCCTGGACGAACCGACCGAGGGCATCCAGCCGTCGGTCGTGGCCGAGATCGAGGAGACGATTCTCGCCCTCGCCGCCCGCGGTGGGCTCTCGGTGCTGCTGGTCGAACAGCACGTGGGCTTCGCGATGCGGGCGGCGCAGCGGTACTGCGTCCTGGAGGCGGGGCGGGTCACGTCCTTTGGCGCGGGCGGGCAGGAGGCGGAGCGGTCGGTGCGGGAGGCGCTGAGCGTGTAGCGGTTCACTCCGGCGTGAGTTCCGCCCTGCGGCGCTCCAGATACCCGCGTTCGGCCGCGTTGTCCGTGCGGGCGATGGCCGCCTCGTAGGCCCGCACGGCTTCGGTGCCGCGGCCCAGGCGCCTGAGCAGGTCGGCACGGACCGCGTGGAAGGCGTGGTAGCCGTCGAGGTCGAGCGCGTCGACGAGGTCGAGGGCCGGCTGCGGGCCCGCGGTCTCGGCGACGGCGACGGCGCGGTTCAGGGCGACCACCGGGCTGGGGGCCAGGGCCATCAGCTGGTCGTAGAGCGCGAGGATCTGGCGCCAGTCGGTGGCGGCAGCGGTAGGCGCGTCGCTGTGGACGGCGTTGATCGCGGCCTGGATCTGGTACGGCCCGGGCTGATCGCGTCGCAGGCAGCGGCGTACGAGCGCCTGGCCCTCGGCGATCAGGCCGCGCTCCCACCGGCCGCGTTCCTGGTCGGCCAGCAGGATCAGGGTGCCCTCGGGCGTCTCACGGGCCGGGCGGCGCGCCTCGATCAGCAGCATCAGCGCGAGCAGGCCGATGACCTCCGGCTCGTCCGGCATCAGCTCGGCCAGGAGACGGCCGAGGCGCAGGGCCTCGGCGCACAGGTCCTCGCGGCCGCCGTAGCCCTCGTTGAAGATGAGGTAGACGACGGCGAGCACGCCCCTGACGCGGTCCGGGAGGTCGGCATCGCGCGGGATGCGGTACGGGATGCGGGCGTCGCGGATCTTGGCCTTGGCGCGGACCAGACGCTGCGCCATGGTGGGTTCGGGCACGAGGAAGGCGCGGGCGATCTGCGCCGTGGTGAGGCCGCCGAGCAGCCGCAGCGTCAGCGCGACCTGTGCCTGGGTGGCGAGCGCGGGGTGGCAGCAGGTGAAGATGAGGCGGAGCCGGTCGTCGCGCACGGGGCCCTCCTCGGCCGGTGTGCCGGGCGCGTACAGCTGGGCCGCTTCGGCGTGGCGGGCCTCGCGCGTGGACTCGCGGCGCAGCCGGTCGATCGCCCTGTTCCGCGCGGTGGTGATGATCCAGCCGGCCGGGCTCGGCGGGACTCCGCTCTCCGGCCACGTCCGCAGTGCGGTGGTGAAGGCGTCCTGGACCGCTTCCTCGGCGAGGTCGATGTCGCCGAGGAAGCGGACCAGGACGGCGACCGCGCGGCCGTACTCCGCGCGGAAGACCTCCTCGACACCGACGGCCATCAGGCCTCGCCCATGAAGGGGCGTACCTCGATCGGGAGCGTCGTCGCCAGTGTCGCCTTGCGGCCCCACTCGAGGGCGGCGTCGAGGTCGGGGGCCTTGATGAGGCAGATCCCGCCGAGGTACTCCTTGCTCTCGGTGTACGGGCCGTCGGTGATCAGGACATCGCCGCCCTCCTCGGCCCGCAGCACGGTGGCCGTCTCCGGGCCGTGCAGTCCCCCGGCGAACACCCAGGCGCCCGCCTCGCGCAGTTCCGCGTGGAAGACGTCGAGGTTGTGCATGATCCCTTCCAGGACCTCGGGGGCGGGCGGCTCGCCGGCCGGCTGCATGACGCTGAGCAGGTAGTGCTTCATGATGTGTCCTCCTCGGTGATCTCCCACGGGGTGGTCTTTCACTGACTACACGAACGGGAGAGCGCCGGATCGACACCCGACACGACGACTTCGGGAGAATTTCCCAGATGACCACTCCACCGGATCCGCATCCGCTCGTCGCCGGGGCGCGCCGGCTCGCCGCCGAGGTGCTGGCGCCCCGCGCGGAGCAGGTGGACCAGGAGGGGGTGCCCGCGAGCAGTATCGAGGCGGTCAAGCGGTCGGGGCTGCTCGGGCTGAGCGCGCCGGTGGAGTACGGCGGGTCGGCGGCGCCGGCCGCCGTGGCCCGCGAGACCGCGGAGATCCTGGCCGGGGCCTGCTGTTCGACGTGGTTCGTGCAGACCCAGCACCACACGCCGGTGATGACCCTGGCCAAGAGCGAACTGCCTGTGCGGGAGTGGTTGTTGGGGCCGTTGGCGAGGGGGGAGCTGCTGTCCGGGGTGGCGTACGCCCAGTTGCGCGCGTATCCCCGTGTTCCGGTGCGGGTCACCCGGGAGCGCGGCGGCTGGCGCTTCGACGGGACGGTGCCCTGGTACACGGGCTGGGGGCTCAACGACGTGATGCTGCTGGCCGGGGTCACGGACACGGACGAAGCGCTCTTCGCCTTCACCGAGGCCCGTGCGCAGCCGGGGTTGCGCCCGTCGCCGCCGATGCGGCTCGCGGCGCTGACCGCCGCGCGCACGGTGTCACTGGAACTGGACGGCCTGTGGCTGCCCGAGGAGGCGGTGGCGCTGCGGACGCCGTACGAGACCTGGGCGGCTGCCGACCGGCCCAAGAACACCAACGCCGGACCCGCCGTCTTCGGGATCACCGCGTCGGCGCTCGGCCTGCTGGCGGACGGCGATCCGGCCGCGCAGGAGTCCGCGCGGGTCCTGCGCGGCCGGCTCGACGAGGTCCGGCGGCACGCGTACGCGCTGGCCGACCACCCCGTGCCGTCGGAGCGGATCGAGGAACGGCTGGTGGTCAAGACACGCGCCTACGACCTGATGCGCGCGGCCACGACCGCGGCCGTGGTGGCCGGGGGCGGCCGGGCCATGGACCTCGGCAGCCCCGCGCAGCGGCTGGCGCGGGAGGGGATGTTCCTGCTCGTGCAGGGACAGACGGCCGAGGTACGCACGGCGCACCTCGGGTCCTTGGCCGCGCCGTACTAGCGCGGGGTGCGGGTGGGTCGCGGCGCGGTTCCGGCTCACCGGGGTTCCGACCCGCCGTGCGGTTGTGGCCCGCCGTGCGGTTGTGGCCCGCCGCGCGGTTCCGACCCGCCGTGCGGTTGTGGCCCGCCGCGCGGTTGTGGCCGCCACGCCGTTCCGACCCCCCGCGCCGCTCCGACCCGCCCACGCGGTTGTGGCCCGCCACGTGGTTGTGGCCCGCCGTGCGGTTGTGGCCCGCCGCGCGATTCCGACCGCCACGCCCTTTTAACCGCCGCGCGGTTGTGGCCGCCGCGCGATTCCAACCCGCCGCGCCGTTCCGGCCCGCCATGCCGTTCCGACCCCCCGCGCCGTTCCGACCCCCCGCGCCGTTCCGGCCCGCCACGCGGTTGTGGCCCGCCGCGCGGTTGTGGCCGGCCGGCTCGCGGTGGCCGGCCGGCTCCCCCTGTGCCGCGCTAGTGCTGTGACCGCATAGGTTCGCCGGGTCGGCGGTCGTGGCGGTTGCATGTGCGGTGACATCCGATCCGACCGCTGGAGGCGCGGTGGCCGAGCCCGTCCGTGTGCGCAGACTGACCGACCACGAGGGGCAGAAGCTGCAGCAGATCGTGCGCCGGGGCAGCACGAGTTCGGTGCGCTACCGGCGGGCGATGATGCTGCTGGCCTCCGCTGGAGGGGGCACCGGCAGCGGATGATCAGGCGGATCCCGGCCGGCCCGCGGAGCGGGTATGTGCGGCGCTGATGTGTCCTCAGACGCCCGCTTCCACCAGGTCGTCGGTATGGAAGGTGCGGCGGTAGGAGGCGGGTGAGACACCGAAGGCGGTGCGCATGTGGGCGCGCAGGGAGTTGGCGGAGCCGAAGCCACAGCGGTGGGCGACCAGGTCGATGGACAGGTCGGTGGTCTCCAGCAACTGCTTGGCCAGTTCCAGGCGTTGCGCGGTGAGCCACTGCACGGGGGTCATGCCGACCTCGTCGCGGAAGCGGCGGGTGAAGGAGCGCAGGCTCATCCGGGCGTGTTCGGCCAGGCGGTTCAGGGAGAGGGGTTCGCCGAGGTGTTCCAGGGCCCAGGCGCGGGTGGCGGTGGTGGTGGCGACGGTGGGTTCGGGCACCGGGCGGTCGATGTACTGGGCCTGGCCGCCGTCCCGCCAGGGCGGGACGACGCACATGCGGGCGGCGCGGTTGGCGGCGGCGGCGCCGTGGTCGCGGCGGATCATGTGCAGGCACAGGTCGACGCCGGCGGCGACGCCCGCGGAGGTCAGGACGTCGCCGTCGTCGACGAAGAGGACCTCCTCGTCGACCTTGACGCGGGGGTAGGCGCGGCGGAACTCGGGGGCGAGGTGCCAGTGGGTGGTGGCGGGCCGGCCGTCGAGGAGGCCCGCGGCGGCCAGGACGTAGGAGCCGGTGCAGATGGACACCAGGCGGGTGCCGGGCCGGATGCCGGCGATGGCCGCGGTGACCTCGGGCGGCAGCGGGCCGCCGCGGCCCAGCTCGGGCATGGCGTGCGTGGGCGGGACGATCACGGTGTCCGCGGCGGCCAGGGCCTCGGGACCGGCCGCGGGCTGCACGGTGAACCCGGCGTCGCTGAGGACCGGGGCGCCGTCGGCGGTGCAGACGGTGACCTCGTACAGCGGGCGTGAGCCGGCGTCCAGGACGCTGCCGAAGACGCGGGAGGGGATGCCGAGTTCGAAGGGCGGGACGCCGGGCAGGGCGAGGACGGCGATGCGGTGCCGCCCGGCCGCGTCGGCGCTCGGGTCGGGGCGGGGGTCGGTGCACGGCCACTGCATCTCGCTCATGGCCAGATCCTGTCACATAGTGGCCAGACGGCCAACACCATGGTGGGGGCGGGTGCCGGATCGTGGACTGCGTCGCGCCGGGAAGGGCCCGGGCGGCCGGTACCCGATCAAGACGGAAAAGAGTGAGGCGGACAGCATGCGTGCGGTGGTCGTGGAGCAGTGGGGCGGACCGGAGGTGCTCGTGGAGCGTGAGGTCGCCCGGCCCGAGCCGGGACTGAACGAGGTCCTGGTGCGGGTCCACGCGGCCGGTGTGAACCCGGTGGACTTCAAGACCCGGGCCAGCGGGGCCCTGATCGAGTGGGGCGAGGTCCCGGCGGTCGGCTGGGACGTCTCCGGCACCGTGGAGGCCGTCGGACCGGGCGTGGGGATGTTCCGCCCCGGGGACGAGGTGTACGGCATGCCGCTGTTCCCGCGGCAGGCGGGCGCCTACGCCGAGTACGTCGTCGCCCCGGCCCGCCACCTCGCGCCCAAGCCGGCGAACCTCACCCACGTGCAGGCGGCGGCGCTGCCGCTGGCCGCGCTGACCGCCTGGCAGGCCCTGGTGGACACCGCCGGGGTGCGCGCCGGTGAGCGGGTGCTGGTGCACGCGGCGGCCGGCGGGGTCGGCCACCTGGCCGTGCAGATCGCCAAGGCCCGCGGCGCGTACGTCATCGGCACGGCCAGCGCCGGCAAGCACGACCTGCTGCGGCAGCTGGGCGCGGACGAGGTGATCGACTACCGCACGGTCCGCTTCGAGGACGCCGTCGGGGACGTGGACGTGGTGCTGGACGGGCTCGGCGGCCAGAACGCCGAGCGATCCCTGACGGTGCTGCGCCCGGGCGGTCGGCTGATCACCCTGCCCGGCCCCGACGACGTCCCCGCCGACGTCCCCGGCCACGTGCGGGCGGTGTGGATGCTGGTCGAGCCCGACCACCTGGGTCTGCGCGAGATCGCCGCCCTGGCCGAGCGGGGCGCGCTCACGCCCGTGGTCGAGACCGTCGTCCCGCTGGCCGAGGCCGCGAAGGCGCACGAGATCGGCGAGCAGGGCCGCACCACCGGGAAGATCGTCCTGAGCGTCGCCTGACGCCGGCCGCCCCGGCCGGGTCGGCTGCGGGCAGGTGGAGCGGGACCGGAGCCCCGGGACCGACCGGCCCCGGGGCTCCGGGCGCGGCCGAACGGGACGGGGCGGACCTGCGGGCACGGTCGGCTGCTGTGCCGTGACCCCGCTGACGCCATGTGCGGCGAACAGTTCGCGGGCTGCGGTCATGATGCGCTCACGCTTGGCCTGCTTGGCCCGCTCGCGGCGCCCGACCGGCATGTGACCGCGTCCCATGGGACCTCCCTTGAAACTAATCCTGAGCAGACTCATAATTGAGTGCAATCGGATTAATGGAGTGAGGCTAGGCCCCATGTCACGCCGAATTGACTGATCTGGCCTCACGCCTGGATAAACAGGATGAAGACAAGGAGTAGTGCCCCATGCGAGCGTTCGTCGTCACCAAGTACAAGGAGCCGCTGCAAGAGGCGGACGTCCCCGAACCCACCGTGGGGGAGCACGACGTGCTCGTCCGGGTGGAGGCCGCCGGACTGAACCCGCTGGATGAGAAAATCCGCGCCGGTGAGTTCAAGCAGATCCTGCCCTACAAGCTGCCGCTGATTCTGGGCAACGACGTCGCGGGCACCGTCATCAGCGTCGGGACGGCAGTTCGCGGCTTCAAGCCCGGAGACGAGGTCTACGCCCGGCCCCACCAGGACCGCATCGGCACGTTCGCCGAGCGCATCGCCATAGCGGAAGACGACCTGGCGCTCAAGCCCGCTTCCATCAGCATGGAAGAGGCCGGCTCGCTGCCGCTGGCGGCGCTCACGGCGTGGCAGGCGCTGGTGGAGCGCGGGAAGGTGCGGCCAGGGCAGAAGGTTCTCATCCACGCCGGCGCCGGCGGGGTCGGTTCGATCGCGATCCAGCTCGCCGCACACCTCGGGGCGAGCGTCGCCACGACCGCCAGCGGTTCCAACGCGGACTTCGTGCGCGCGCTCGGCGCGGACACGGTGATCGATTACCGCAGCCAGGACTTCGAGCAGCTCCTGACCGGCTACGACCTGGTGCTGGACAGCCTCGGTGGTGAGAATCTCGAGAAGTCCCTGCGGGTGCTCAAGCCCGGCGGCAAGGCCATCGGGATCGCCGGTCCCCCGGACCCCGCGTTCGCCCGCGAGGCCGGCCTGAACCCGCTGCTGCGCCTGGCGGTCGCAGGCATGAGCGGCAAGATCCGCAGGCAGGCCAAGAAGCTCGGCGTGACGTATGAGTTCCTGTTCATGCGCGCCAGCGGCGACCAGCTCCGCCAGATCACCACTCTCATCGACCAGGGCGTGGTGCGTCCGGTCGTGGGAAAGGTGGTCGGCTTCGACCAGACCCCGCAGGCGCTGCAGTCCCTGTCCCAGGGCGGCATCCGCGGCAAGGCCGTCATCGGCAGCAGCTGACCCGCCGCAACCGCGACGGGCGACACAGAACGCACGAGGACACCACCCATGTCTGTCGCCTCCCAGTCGGTCGGACGGCGCGAGCGGAACAAGCAGGAGAAACTCGACCGCATCGTCGCTGCCGCAAGTGAACTGTTCGCCGAACACGGCGTCGATGAGGTCACGACCCAGCAGATCGCTGACCAGGCCGACATCGGCACCGGGACCCTGTTCCTTTATGCCAAGACCAAGGGCGAACTCCTCCTCCTTGTCCAGAACGCCAAGTACGTCGAAGCACTTGAGCAGGGCCGGGCGGACGCCGAGACCGTCCCCGGCGTGCTGGACGCGGTGCTGGCGATCCTCCGGCCGATCGTCGAGTGCAACCGCATCCAGATCGACAACGGACGCACCTACCTGCGAGAGATGGTCTTCGGCGACCCCGAGGAGCCCCGGCACGGCGCGGCACTGGCCATCGTCGCGCAGACCGAGGAGGCCGTCGCCGCCGTGCTGCGCCGAGACGAACGGGTCGCAGAGGGCGACGCCGCGACGCTGGCACACATCGTGTCCGCCGTGATGTTCCTCAGCATGGCGGCGAGCGTGAACATCGCCTTGAGCGTCGAGGAGATCGTGCAGGACATCCGCAGGCAGGTCGACGTCCTGCTGCCTCGCTGAAGCGCGGCCCCAGCCTCAGGCCCAGGCGACCATCCGGGTAGTCCTCGGCTGCAGCATGGCCCGAATCCCCAAATGGCAGGTCATCCGGCCGTTGCTACCCATACAACCGGCATGACTGGACGGGTGGGGCGGCCGGCCGGAGGACTACCGCCACCGCGTGCTGCTGGGATTCCGGAAATTGCCCACCTACGTGGCGTCGAGTCCCCGTCGCACAGTCCCTGTCCGCAGGATTCCGGGTCGAGGCCCGTGTGGTGCGGTCAGGGCTTTGTGGGTCGATTCAGCAGTTCAAGGGCGCCTTCGACGCGATGATGCCGTCCTACCGCGTCGTGCGTGGCGCAGGCGGCCAGGTCGGGGCGCTCGTAGGGCTGCCGGCAGACATGGCAGTCGTAGGTGACCGCCCCACCACTCGAACGCCGCCCGGTCGTCCATGGGCGCATCACGCCAGTCCCGCCTGCCTCGCGCGAACCACAGGAAGTCGAAGTACGTGCGCAGGTCCCGGACATGGGCGGCCTGGGTGTTCCACGGCGAACGCCAGCCACACCGAGAAATACCGGTTCAGCGCCACGTCGTACACGCCCGCCGGACTGATCAGGAACGGCTGCCCCTCGGGCACCCCCAGATCATCCAACCCCTCACCGAGATCGGCGAACAGGGAGCTGAACTCCCGTGCTCGCCAACCGGTGATCGACATGACGCTGGACGATAGTCCGTGGACAGCTCAACAGCGCATAACAGAAGTGGGACGGTTACCGCGCCCTGGCCGGCCGGTGGGCCGACGGCCGTGTCGCCCTACGGAGCCGCAACGGCAGCGATCTAGTGCTGTGACCGCGTAGGTTCGCCGGGTTGGATCAGGCTGCGGTTGTGAGGGGGCGTCCGCCCCATCGGGTGCCTTTCTCGCTGCGGATGCGGGCGCGTTCCTTGCGTTCGGCGGCCAGGACGTCGCAGTGGCGGGCATTGGCGTTGCGCCAGCGGAGGTAGGAGTGCAGGGCCCTGGTCTGGACGGTGTGGTTGGGGTGGTGGGAGTTGGCGATGGTGAACTGCCGCAGTGGTCCGAAGTGCGCCTCGATCGGGTTCGCCCAGGAGGCGTAGGTCGGGGTGAAGCACAGCTCGACCTTGTGCTTCTTTGCCCAGCGGCGGATGTCGGCGCCCTTGTGGGCGGACAGGTTGTCCAGGATCACGTAGATCGGTGCGCCGTCGGGCCGGGCGGCGCGGATCGATTTCAGCGCGGCCAGCGTGTTCCCGGAACCCTTCTTGCGGCGGTTCACGCCCCACAGACGGTCGTCGCCCACCGAGTAGCAGCCATGGAAGTACCGGACGCCGTGGGTGCGATGGTAGGTGGCCGGCAGCCGGTCGGGCCGGGTCTGTTCGGCCCAGCAGCTGCCGCCGATGGGCCGGATCCCGAGTGGGCCGAACTCATCGAAGGCGAATACCCGGTCCGGGAAGCGGTCCAGGACGTGCTCGATACGGTCCAGCTTCGTCTCCCGTTCGGGGTCCGGGGACTCCTTCCAGGTCTTGGTGCGCTGGAAGGTGACGCCGCGGCGGGCGAGCAGGCACCGTAACGCCTCACGGCCGATGCGAATCACCCGGCCGTGGACTTTGCGCAGGTAGGCGACGAGCTTGCGCAGTGACCAGCGAGTAAAAGGCTGGCCGAGCTTGACCGGGCAGGTGGTGGCTGTCTGGACGACGAAGTCCTCTTCGTCAGACTTGAGTTGGCGGGGACGGCCTCCCGCCCACCGAGGGTCCAGGCAGGCCAGGCCCTTCTCGTTGAACGCGTGGATCACATCCCGGACGGTGTCCTCGTCGGCCTGCACCAGCTGTGCGATCACCGGCACCCGTTTTCCTCCAGCGGAGGCCAGCAGCATCATCGCCCGCCGGTAGCGCACCGAACTCGTGCTGCCCCGGTGCACGATCTGCTGCAGCTTCTGCCCCTCGTGGTCGGTCAGTCTGCGCACACGGACGGGCTCGGCCACCGCGCCTCCAGCGGTCGGATCGGATGTCACCCCACATGCAACCGCCACGACCGCCGACCCGGCGAACCTATGCGGTCACAGCGCTAGCTCGCGAACGGCACCTGTGCCGCGGGGGCCGCCGGCTTCGCGAACGGGTGCTGCCACAGTCCCTGTGCGGCCAGCCTCGGCAGGACGCCCTCGCCGAACCAGTACGCCTCCTCCAGGTGCGGATATCCGGAGAGTACGAACTCGTCGATGCCGAGGCGGTGGTACTCGGCGATGCGCTCGGCGACCTCCTCGTGGCTGCCGACCAGGGCGGTGCCCGCGCCCCCGCGCACCAGGCCGATGCCCGCCCACAGATTGGGGTGGATCTCCAGCCCGGTGGGGGTCCCCCCTGCTCGAGCGGAGTCGAGAGCTTGGGGGAGGCCGCCGCCGTGCAGGGCGAGCATGCGCTGCTGTCCCTCCGACTCGCTGCGGGCGAGCCCGGCCTGCACCGACTTGACCGTCTCCGGGTCGAAGCCGTCGAGGAGCCGGTGCGCCTCGGCCCAGGCCTGCTCGGAGGTGTCGCGGGTGATGACGTGCAGCCGGATGCCGAAGCGGAGCGTACGGCCCTGTTCCGCGGCCAGCCCGCGAACCCAGGCGATCTTCTCGGCGACCTGCGCGGGTGGCTCGCCCCAGGTGAGGTAGACGTCGACGTACCGGGCGGCGACCTCGCCCGCCACGGGTGAGGAACCACCGAAGTAGACCTCGGGGACCGGGTCGGGGACGCGCGCCAGCCTGGCGTCCTCGACCTGGAGGTGCTCACCGGCCAGGTCGACGGTCTTGCCCTCCCACAACTCCCGGACGATTTGCAGGAATTCGCCGGTACGACGGTAGCGGGCGTCCTTGTCGAGGAAGTCGCCGTAGGCGCGCTGTTCGTGGCTCTCGCCGCCCGTGACCACGTTGAGCAGGAGCCGTCCGCCGGTCTGGCGCTGGAAGGTGGACGCCATCTGCGCGGCCAGCGTGGGCGAGACGAAGCCGGGGCGGAAGGCGACCAGGAACTTCAGGCGCTCGGTCTGCTGCGAGACCATCGCGGTGGTCAGCCAGGCGTCCTCGCACCAGGCACCGGTGGGCGTGAGCGCGCCGACGAAGCCCAGGTCCTCGGCGGCGCGGGCGATCTGGCTCAGATACGCCACCGTGGGCGGCCGGTCCCGGCCGGAGGCGGTGGCCGGGGTGCCGTGGCCGCCGCCGACGACATGGCGGCTGTCGCCGTTGGTGGGGAGGAACCAGTGAAAGGTGAGGGACACGTCGGGTCTCCGATCGGGAAGGTCCGCCAGGGCCGCGCCTGATCAGCCTGGCCGGCCCTAGAGCAGGCCGTGGCGGGGCGGCTTGGTGCCGTTGAGTACGTGGCGGCCGATGTGCTGGATCTTCCAGCGGGCCGGGTCGTGCAGGGTGTGGGTGCGCGCGTCGCGCCAATGCCGGTGCAGATTGAGGGAGTTGAGGGCCGAGCGGGTGCCGGACACCTCGAAGAGGGCGCCCGCCACCTCGACGGCGGTGCTCGCGGTGTGCACCTTGGCGGCGGCCACCGCGAGGGAGGCCTCGGCCGCCGAGTCGTCGGTGAGATCGGCACGGGCCGCGTCGACGGCACGGGCGGCGGCCACGAGAAGCGCGTCCGACGCCCTTACCTGGATGGCGAGTTCGCCGAATCGCTGGATCAGCAGCGGGTCCTCGGCGGCGGTCTCGGCACCGCTCTCGAACCAGGGGCGGCTTTTCGTCCGTACGAACTCGGCGGCCTCGGCCAGCGCGCCCGCGGCGATTCCGGCGTCGATGGCGGCGTGCAGCAACTGAGCAACAGCCCCGTGCAGTTGGGGTCCCTGGAAGGTGAGGTGGTGCGGGAGGACGCGGTCGGCGGGGACGGACACGGCCTCCAGGCGGACCGTGCCGCTGGCCGTCGTGCGCTGCCCCATGCCGTCCCAGTCGTCGACGACCGTCACGCCGTCGGCGTCCCGGGGGACGTACGCGACGTGCAGGTCGTCGTTCTCCGCTCGGGCCAGCACCGGGATCCAGTCGGCGAACAGAGCGCCGGTGGAGTAGTGCTTGACCCCGGTCAGAAGGTACGAGCCGTCGGGCCGCGGTGCCAGCCGGGTGCGGATGTCCTGGACGTGCCGGGTGCCCGCCTCGGACTGGGCGTTGCCGAAGCGCCGCCCGGCGAGCACCTCGGCGAAGAAGAACTTCCGCTGTTCCTCGATCCCCTGGCGGCGGATCACATTGACGTAGACGAAGTGGTTCTGCGGGATCTGGGCGAGGCTGGCGTCGGCCGAGGCGAGCAGCCGGAAGATCTCGGCGAGGGTCTCCTGGCGTACGTCGGCGCCGCCGTGCTCGGCGGGCACGGTGACCGCGAGCAGCCCCGAGGCGGACAGCCGGTCCAACTCGGCGCGTGGCAGGCGGCGTTCGGCGTCCCGGCCGGACGCCCCGGCACGGAACTCGTCGGCGAGCGCGGCGGCGACGGACAGGGCTTCGGCGTCGTCGGCGATGACATGGGCGGGCATGACGGTCAGCCCGCCGCGGCCAGCAGGGGCGTGCGGCCCAGGGCCGCCGAGAACTGGTCGACCACCTGGGTGAGGGCCTCGGCGGCGGCCGGTGCGACGGTGAGGGAGCCGTCCTCGCCCGCCGTGATGTCCTTGTCGAGGGTGAACCAGCCCTGCACTATGTGCGCCGCGCCCATGGAGTTGAGCACGGGGCGCAGCGCGTAGTCGATCGCCAGGACATGGGCGGTGGTGCCGCCGGTGGCCAGCGGCAGCACGGTCTTGCCGGTGAGGGCGTACTGCGGGAGCAGGTCGAGCAGCGCCTTGAGGACCCCGGAGTAGGCGGCCTTGTAGACGGGGGTGCCGATGACCACACCGTCGACGCGTGCGAACAGTTCGGTGGCCTCGACGATGGCGGGGTGGCGGAAGTCGGCGCCGAGCAGGGCTTCCGCGGGGATGGTGCGGACGTCGAGCGGGATCACCTCATGGCCCTGCGCGACCAGCCGGGTGTCCAGGTGGCGCAGCAGACGGTTGGTGCGGGAGGAGACGGAGGGGCTGCCGGAGACGGACAGGACGGTGGCCATGGGTCCTCTTTCGGAACGAGGCGTTCGGGGCAAGGGCGGACGACGGGCAGGGGGCGACGGGCGCGGAGCGAGGGGCGCGGAGCGAGGGGCAGGGGGTTGGTGCCTGGGGTGAGGGGGTGCCGGGGGTGAGGGGGCCTGCGTGCGGCAGGCGCCCCGAGCGGTCGGTCAGGCGTGAACGGGGACGGACTCCGCCTCGCTTTCCGGCAGTTGGGCCTCCAGCTCGCGTACGAGGGGCAGCACGCGGCGGCCGAAGTACTCGACCTCCTCGTGGTAGTGCAGGAAGCCGAGGAGGAGGAGGTCGACGCCGAGGCGCTTGTAGGCGACGATCCGCTCGGCGATCTGCTCGGGGGTGCCGATCAGCCCCGTGCGGAAGCCGTCGTTGTACTGGACGAGGTCCTCGAAGCTGGAGTCCTGCCACATGCCCTTGCCGTCGCCGGTGGACTGCCCCGCCTGCTTCACGGCGGCGCCGAAACCCTCGACGGCATCGGTGTCGGCCTGGGCGACGATCTCGCGGAGGGTCTCGCGGGCCTCGGTCTCGGTGTCGCGGGCGATGAGGAAGCCGTTGAGGCCGAACTTCGGTGCCGTGCGGCCGGCCTGGGCCGCCGAGTTGCGTACGTCCGCGATCTGTTCGACGACCCCGTCGAAGTCCTTGCCGTTGGAGAAGTACCAGTCGGAGACCCGGCCGGCCATCGCCCGCGCGGCCGTGGAGTTGCCGCCCTGGAAGATCTCCGGGTGCGGCCGCTCGGGGGTGTTGAGGGGCTTGGGCTTCAGGGAGAAGTCGCGCAACCGGTAGAAGTCGCCGGCGAGTTCGGTGTGGTCCTCGGTCCAGATCTGGCGCAGGGCGCGAATGAACTCCTCGGAGCGGCGGTAGCGTTCGTCGTGCTCCAGCCAGGGCTCGCCGAGCGCGGTGAACTCGCCCTTGAACCAGCCGCTGACCACGTTGACCGCGAAGCGGCCGTTGGAGAGGTGGTCGGCGGTGGCGCCGAGCTTGGCCAGCACGCCCGGGTGCCACAGGCCCGGGTGGACGGCGGCGATGACCTTGAGGCGCTGGGTGGCGAGCAGCAGGGCGAGGCTGAAGCTGGTCGACTCGTGCTGGAACTCGGCGCCGTAACTGGCCATGTAGCGGACCTGGCTGAGGGCGTAGTCGAAGCCGTTGTTCTCGGCGAGGACGGCGAGTTCGCGGTTGTAGTCGTAGCCCCAGTCGGTGCGCTGCTCGATCCTGCTGGTGACGAGGCCGCCGCTGACGTTGGGGACCCAGTAGGCGAAGCGGACGGGTTCTGCGGGCATGGGAACTCCCGTTGGTGCGAATGCGGGAATGGTGACGGAGCGCCCGGCGGGTCGGCGTGAATTCACCGAAGCGGGCAGCGTCAGGGATTCGGCCCGGGCCATTCGGCGGGGCCGGAAAAAGAGCCGCGGTGGGTACGGGAAAGGAATACGAGTCGTATGCGGGCCGCATGTCAGCCGTAGGCCGAGCGCATTCCAGCCGTAGGCCGGCCATCCGCAGCCGTGCGCCGGCCGGAAGAATTCACCGGGCGGACGGGCGGTGCGAAGGGGACCCTACCGTCGGGATCGTCAGGCTTCGCGACAACAGAAGGCGCTGGAGACACGCGCGAGGTCGACGTGGCGTCGCCGCGTGAGGTCCGTTCGCTTCTTCATGTCGTCGATCGTGACAGCCACTCCTCGGGGCAGTCAAGGAATACCCGACCGGTCTCGCATCCCGGACCATGGAATTTCACGAAGGCGTGACAGGTAAACCCTTGAACGGCGCGCGGCGGCGGCCGCATTCTGCTGCGATGCGGACAGAGCAGCTCGAATACATAGCGGCGGTCACCCGGCTGGGTTCGCTGCGCCGCGCGGCCGAGGAACTCCACCTCTCCCAGCCCGCGTTGAGTGAGACCGTACGGAATCTCGAGCGCGAGCTGGGTGTCGACCTCCTGGAGCGCAAGCGCTCCGGTGCCCGGATGAGCGCGGAGGGCCGCGAGCTGCTGCCGCACATCATCAATGTGCTGGACGCGGTGGACCGGCTGCGCGGCGCCGCGGGCGAGCAGCACCGCATCAGCCGCATGGTGCGCCTGGGCACGGTGAACGCGGCGACCGTGCCGCTGCTCATCCCGGTGGTCCGGGAGTTCCGCGCGGCGCATCCGCTGACCCAGGTGGAGGTGGTCGGCGCCCAGCAGTCGGAGATCCACCGGTCGTTGCTGGAGGGCGGTTTCGACCTCGGTCTGGTGAACCATCTCGACGGGGACGACGTGGCCGCCGACTTCGAGACCACCGAACTGCTGCGCGGACGGCCGGTGGTGTGCGTACGACCGGACAGTCCCCTGGCGTCCCGGACCACGGTGTCGGTGTCCGACCTGCTCGCCGAGCCGCTGATCGCCATGCGCTCCGGTTATGTGATGCACCGGTTCGTCCACCGGCTCCTGGAGGGACACTCCCCGTCGTTCTCGTACTCCACCGACGGCGCCGAGATGGGCAAGCTGATGGTCGCCGAGGGGCTGGGCGCCACGGTGCTGCCCGACTTCAGCGTGATCGACGATCCTCTGGAGCGCCGGGGTGCGATCACCTACCGCCCGCTCGCGGACGACTCGACTCAGGTGCTGCTGATGCTCCAGCGGCGCAGGGCGGAGTCGGTGCCGCAAGCGGCCCAGGGTCTGTACGAGACGTTCGTGGGCAGGGCCGAGGCGCTCGGCGGGACACTGACCGGCCGCCCCTGACGGCGGGAACGCGGCCACGCGCGGGATACGGTGCGCCGGGCCGCACGCGACCCGACGCGCCGACCGAACGCGATGCGGCGCGCTGCGCCGGTGTCCCTCTCCTGGGCCCGGGGCGGTGCCCGCCCCCTGGGCCCGGGACGGCAACCGACGCGTAGGCCCGGGACGGCGACCCGCCCGTAGGCCCAGGACGGCAACCCGCCCGTAGGCCCGGGGCGGTCCCCGGCCGTCGCCCGCGGGGTCGGCCCGGCCGGTTTCCGCATGCCGGTGGAGCGGAGGAGATCGTCCTGGGGGCCGAGCCCTGACCCGTGCGGTGCCGGCCCGGGGAATGGCCGGCACCGCACGGGTCAGTCGTCGTCGCGTCCGGGAACCACCACGAGGAACGCGTCCGACTTGAGATCCATCACGACCGTCGCGGGCTCACCCTCGGCGCGGCGTCGCGCCGCGTACTCCTCCGCCGGCCACGATCCGCGCGGAGCACCCGCAGGAAACCGCTCCAACACCTTCGCGCCCATAGCGGCAGCACCTCCAGCGATAGACCATCGGTTCACATCGAGACCCTTGTAGGTCCCGCTTGCCCGCGATCCGCCGGCACATGTCCCCAAACCGCAGAAGCCCCCTGTCGGCGCATCCACCCCGGGGCATCCCGTGGAAGGGATGAGGAGAAGGGCACATGACGCTGCGCGAGGGAGCCGAGAACACATGAGCAGTGACGACACCCGGCCGGGGCTGCGCTGCCTGGTGACCGGCGCCACGGGATACATCGGGGGGCGGCTCGTCCCGGAACTTCTCGCAGAGGGCCACCAGGTGCGTTGTCTGGCCCGCTCGCCCAGAAAGCTGCGCGACCATCCCTGGGCGGGCGACGTGGACGTGATGCGAGGCGATGTCACCCACCCCGAGTCGGTCGGCGAAGCGATGCGCGGCATCGACGTCGCGTACTACCTGGTCCACGCGCTCGGCACGGGCAGTGACTTCGAGGAGACCGACCGGAAGTCCGCACGTGTCTTCGGGGAGCAGGCCAAGGCAGCGGGCGTCCAGCGCATCGTCTATCTCGGCGGCCTCACCCCGGCAGGCGTACCGGAGAAGGAGCTGTCCCCGCATCTGCGGTCCCGGGCCGAGGTCGGCCACATCCTGCTGGACTCGGACGTACCGACCACGGTGCTGCGGGCCGCGGTCATCATCGGCTCCGGCTCGGCCTCCTTCGAGATGCTGCGCTACCTCACCGAACGCCTGCCGGTGATGGTCACCCCTAGCTGGGTGCGCACCCGGATCCAGCCCATCGGCGTACGGGACGTACTGCGCGCCCTCGTGGGCAGTGCCCGGATGCCGGCCGACGTCAATCGCGCCTTCGACCTCGGCGGACCCGAGGTGCTGACGTACCTGGACATGATGCGCAGGTACGCGGCGATCGCGGGGCTTCCGCGTCGGCTGATCGTGCCCGTGCCCGTGCTCACTCCCCGGCTCTCCAGTCACTGGATCGGGCTGGTCACACCGGTGCCGCGGTCGATCGCGCGCCCGCTCACCGAGTCGCTGCGCCATGAGGTCGTCTGCCACGAGCACGACATCGCCCGCTACGTGCCGGACCCGCCGGGGCGGCCGATCGGCTTCGACGACTCGGTCCGGCTGGCCCTGCAACGCGTACGGGACGCCCAGGTGACGACCCGGTGGTCGTCGGCGTCGGTGCCGGGCGCGCCCAGCGACCCGCTGCCCACCGACCCCGACTGGGCGGGCGGCAGCCTCTACACCGACCGGCGTGAGCTGGCCGTCGACGCCTCGCCCGAGGCCCTGTGGCGGGTCGTCGAGGGCATCGGCGGGGACAACGGCTGGTACTCCTTCCCGCTGGCCTGGGCCGTACGCGGCTGGCTCGACCGGCTGGTGGGCGGGGTCGGACTGCGTCGCGGCCGCCGTGACGCCGCCCGGCTGCGGGTCGGCGACTCGCTGGACTTCTGGCGGGTCGAGGAGATCGAGCCGGGCCGTCTGCTGCGGCTGCGCGCCGAGATGCGGCTGCCCGGTCTGGCCTGGCTGGAGATGTACGCCGAGCCGGGCGCCGACGGCGGCAGCCGCTATCGCCAGCGTGCCCTCTTCCATCCGCACGGGCTGCTGGGTCACGCCTACTGGTGGAGCGTGTCGCCGTTTCACGCCGTGGTGTTCGGCGGCATGGCACGCAACATCGCGCGCGCCGCGGCCAAGGACGCGACCGACCGGGCGGGAGCGCACGAGCCCGCGGGGTGACACCGATTCCGGGAGGCGGCGGAGGTGTCCGCGTCCGCCCGGCGAAGCGGACACGCGTCCGCGCGGATTTCCGCGCGGACGCGGACACGGCGGCGTGCCCGGCAGAGCCGCACAGGCGCGGCACGGCGGCCCCTCCCGGCCGGCTGCCGCCCTGTGCCTGTCGCCCTACGCCGCTGGATCCCGACCGGCTGCCGCCCTACGCCGACGGATCCCGCCACGGCGCCGCACGGCGGCATCGCGCGCCGTCCGCAGGCCCCCACCTGCATCCGCCGGGGCCTCCGCCCCGGAAACACCTGGTGCCGTACCCCCCGTACCCCCCGTACTCCCCGTCCCCCCCGGGTCCCCCCCGTCCCCCAGTACCTCCTCCCCCGAACCCGGAGCAGCGCCATGAACGTCTCGGTCGTCCTGTTCACCTCCGACCTGCGTCTGCACGACCATCCGCCGCTGCGGGCGGCCCTGGACGGCGCGCGTCAGGTGGTGCCCCTGTTCGTGCGCGACCGGGCCGTCGACGGGGCCGGGTTCGCCGCCCCCAACCGGCTGGCGTTCCTCGCCGACTGTCTGCGAGACCTCGACGCCGGGCTGCGCGAGCGCGGCGGGCGACTGGTGCTCCGCTCCGGCGACGTGGTCGACCAGGTGTGCAAGGTGGCGGCCGAGGCGGACGCCGACGAGGTGCATCTGGCGGCCGGGGTCAGCGCGTACGCCCACCGGCGCGAGCAGCGGCTGCGGTCGGCCCTGGAGGCGGACGGGCGTCGACTGCACGTCCACGAGACGGTGATCACCGCGGTGGCGCCGGGTGCCGTCACCCCGTCCTCCTCGGACCACTTCGCCGTCTTCACCCCGTACTTCCGGCACTGGGAGCGGGAGCATCTGCGCGACGCGCTCGGCGCGCCGCGCGGCGTGCGGGTGCCGGAGAGCGTGGGCTCGGAACGGCTTCCCACCCGCACGGAACTGTCCGGACTGTCGCAGGGGCTGGCGGCGGGCGGCGAGGAGGAGGGCAGGAAGCGGCTCATGGCCTGGCTGCGCGGCGGCATCACGGCGTACGAGGACCGCCATGACGACCTGGCCGGCGACGCCACTTCCCACCTCTCCCCCCACCTGCACTTCGGCACGCTGTCCCCCGTCGAACTCGTCCACCGGGCGCGGCGGACGGGCGGCCCCGGCGCCGAGGCCTTCGTACGGCAGCTCGCGTGGCGCGACTTCCACTACCAGGTGCTGGCCGCACGGCCCGACGCGGCCACCGCGGACTACCGCGGCCGCGGCGACCGATGGCGGTCCGAGGCCGCGGCGCGGGAGGAGGTCGAGGCGTGGCGGACGGGCCGCACCGGCTACCCGGTGATCGACGCGGCGATGCGCCAACTGCGGCACGAGGGCTGGATGCACAATCGTGGCCGTCTGCTGACCGCGAGCTTCCTCACCAAGACGCTGTACGTGGACTGGCGGGTCGGCGCCCGCCACTTCCTTGAGCTGCTGGTGGACGGCGATGTCGCCAACAACCAGCTCAACTGGCAGTGGATGGCCGGAACCGGCACCGACACCCGGCCCAACCGTGTCCTCAATCCGGTCACCCAGGCCAAGCGGTACGACCCGGACGGCGCGTACGTCCGGCGCTGGGTGCCGGAACTCGAAGGACTCCGGGGAGCGGCCGTGCACGAGCCCTGGAAGCTCAAGGGACTCGACCGCGCCGCGTACGACTACCCCGACCCGATCGTCGAACTCGCCGACGGTCTGGCCCGCTTCCGGCACGCCCGCGGACGCGACTGACGCCCCCTTTCCCCCCGCTCGTGACCGTCTTCCGTCGGCGGGCCACCGCCCGCCGGCCGTCACCGGCCGTCGAGGTCGTGCAGCACCTCGCGGGCGGCGCGGGCGCCCGAGGCCAGCGCTCCCTGGACCGAGCCGGTGGCACGGTGATCTCCGCACACATACCGGCCCGGTGCCACTCGTGAGGTGCGGCTCAGGGACTGCGGGGGCGTCATGACGGGCAGGGCGTCCGGAATCGTACGCGCCGTCAGCAGGTCCCAGCGGCCGGTGTCGATGCCGTACGCCTCGGCCAGTGCGTCGCGTACGAGGGGTTCGCGGCCTTCGGCGTCCTCGCCGAGAACCGAGGTGGCGACGAGGGCGGTGCCCTTCGGCGCGTAACCGGGGACGACCTCGCTGAGCACACAGGTGTTGAGGAAGCGGCGCCCGGCATCCGTGAGGAGGGTCGGTTCGCCGAGCGGGGGCCGCGCGGCCGCGTGGTAGTACGTGGTGACGACACGGTAGGCGGGCACGTCCAGGCCGGGCAGCAGGGACGCGGCGGGGCCGGGTCCTGTTGCCACCACCACGGCATGTGCCGGGAGTACGGTGCCGTCGGTGAGTGCGACACCGTCGTCGGTGAGCGTGCCGACGGGCGTCCCGAGGCGCACGGTCCCGGACGGCAGGCGGTCGGCGAGCGCGCGGGGCACGGCACCGATCCCTTCGGTGGGCAGGCAGAGAGTGCCACGCAGCATGCTGCGCCAGACCAGATGGAAGAACCGGCTGGAGGTCTCCAGTCGGTCTTCCAGGAAGACTCCCGACAGGAACGGCCGGAAGAAGCGCTCGACGAACTCCTCGGAGAACCCGGCGCCCGCCAGCGCGGACCGCGTGGTGTGGTCAGCGCCGCGCTTCAACGACCGTACGGGGGCCAGCATGTCGCGAGCCGTCAGGATGCCGAGGGCCGCGAGGTCGCGGGGGCCCGCGAGCCGCCCCGGCAGCAGATCGGAGAACGTGTGCGGGCTGCGGGACGGGTCGCCGAAGCGCAGCGCCCCGCGGTTCGTGTGCACCAGCACCCCCGCGGTGAAGGGCCGCAGCCGCAGGTCCCGCAGGGTCAGGCGCCGCCGTACCTGGGGGTAGGACGTGTTGAAGACCTGGAAGCCGCGGTCGATGACGAACCCGTCGTGACGATCGGAGCGCATCCGCCCGCCGACTCCGTCGCAGGCCTCCAGCACCCGTACGGTGTGGCCCGCCTCCGACAGGTCCCGGGCACAGGCGAGTCCCGCCAGGCCCGCCCCGATCACCAGGACGTCCGGGGCATCACGGATGACGGACATGGTGATCACCTTTCATGTATCCGGCCGCTCATGTATCCGGCCGCCCAGTGGCTTGCGCGGACGGCGGGAGCGGGACGCCGTGGCACACGCCCCTGCACCCCTTTCCGGGCCGCCCGGCCCCGCGGATGCACCCGCGGCGACATCCGCGCCACGGACGGCGTACGCGGAGGGTGTACGCGGAGGGCCTGCGCGAGACGGCATACGCGGATGGCGTCAGGCCCGCAGGCGTCAGGCCCGCGGGCCGGGAGCGGACGGCGTACACGCGCGTGTCATCGGGCGTGCGGGCCGAGGGCGGACGCCGTACGCGGACCGCGTCAGCCCCGCGGCCCGGAAGCCGCGCCTTCGTACGTGGCGGCGAGCGCGTCGAGCGCCTCTCGCAGACCCGGCGGTCTGAGCATGCCCTGCGCCGAACGCCCCGCCCACCCCTGGCCGCCCAGCATCACCAGCGGGTGCCTGCGCGCACCCTTCACGCCCCACTGCGTCGCGGCGACGTGCCTGGCCAGCGGGAGGCTCGCCGTGGAGCGCGCCTGCGCCCACAGCACCACGGCCGCCGGACCCAGCCGCCGTACCGCCGCGGTCAGCGCCTCCACCGGTACGGCCGCGCCGAACATACGGGTGGGCAGACCGAGTTCGATCAGTCCGGCGTTGAGCGCCTCCAGCGGCAGCGTGTGCTGTTCGCCGGGGACGCACGCGAGGACCACGGGACCGGCGGCGTCCCGGTCGCCGGGGCGGACGGGCGCAAGGACCCGGCGGAGCGCGGTGGAGATGTGCCAGGACAGCAGGTGCTCGACCTCGACATAGCGGTCACCGGACGACTCCCACTTGCGTCCGACGGCGTGCAGCGTCGGCACCATCACCTCCGCCCAGGCGACGGTGAGGCCGTGCCGCTCCACGGACGAGGTCAGCTGGTCCTCGACGGCCGGGGCGTCGAGCCGCACGGCGGCCCGGGCCAGTCCGCGGCACTCCTGACGCACGTCGCCGAGGGGCAGCGTGCCGCCCGCGTGCGAGCGTACGCGGACGGCGGGCGCCCCGGCCGCCTCCGGCTGAGCGGGGGTGGGCGACGACGAGCCGCCGCCTTCCTTGGCCACGCGCGCCGCCTCGGCGGGCGGTACTCCGGCCGAGGTCAGCCGGCACATCGTCTCCAGCATCGCCACGTCCTGGGGCGACCAGCGGCGGTGGCGTCCGTCGGCACGGATCTGGGGCCCCACGCCGTATCTGCGGTCCCAGGAACGCAGCGTCGTTGGTGACACCCCGAGCCGGCGTGCCAGGGCTCCGGTCGTCAGCCCGGTGTCGTCGACGGCCGCGGTACCGGGCCGGAGCCCGCCCGGCCGGCCTTCCGCGCGCGTGGACTCGCTCATGAGCCGACTATACGACGCACAAACGATGCGAGTTGATGGCCTCGCTGCCCACCTCGGACGATGGTCACACCGGGGCGAACCGCCGGAAACGCCCCGGTGACCGGCACCCCGGGCCGCGAGAGCGGTCCGGCCGCCCCGCGTACGACCGGGTCGGGTTCCGACCCACACGAGGAGCCTCCGTCATGACCGCACAGCCGACCACCGCACACGCGCGAGCAACGGACGTGCCCCTGTGGGTGCCGGTGGAGGAGTCGCTCGCGGACGAGGAACTGGCCCGGGGCCTGATGAACGGCGACGAGGCCTGCCTGACCGCCGCCTACCACCGGTGGTCGGCACTGGTACACACGCTGGCCCGGCGCACCCTGGGCGACGTCAGGGAGGCCGAGGACGTCACCCAGCAGGTGTTCCTCGGCGTGTGGCGCGGCCGTGCGGCCTACCGACCGGAGCGCGGTGCCCTCGGCGGCTGGATCGTCGGCATCACCAGACGGAAGATCGCCGACGCCCTGGCCGCGCGGACCCGCCGCCGCGACCTGGTCACCTCGGCCGGTTCGGTCATGTTGCTCGCCGACGGCGCGGGCGAACTGCCGGAGGCGGCCCTGGACCGGGTGCTGGTCCGGCACGAGCTGGCTAAGCTGCCCGCGCCCCAGCAACAGGTGCTCCGGCTGGCCTTCTTCGAGGACCTGACCCAGACGCAGATCGCCCGGCGCACCGGCTGGCCGCTGGGAACGGTCAAGAGTCATGCCCGGCGCGGACTGCGCCAGCTGCGCCGCTGTCTGCAACAGGAGGCGACCGCCTGAGCAGCCGCCGACGAACCCCCACGCGAGGCCCGAACCATCATTCGATGCACAAACGCTGCAATTCGCGCGCGGCCCCGCGTCCGTCGGAGCGGGCCACGCGTCGGGCCGGTCACCGTTTCCTCTCCGCCGCCGCCTCACGCACCGGGCTGTGGCTCCTGACGATCGCGGTGGCAGTGGCGGTGGCGGTGGCGGTCGGCTTCGTCCGGCGTCGGCGCCTGCCTCGACGTCCGGTGCCGAGCGGGTGCATCCGATCGCCCCACCTTCCTGGAAGCAGGGGTCGTAACGCCGTACGGCTCGCCCGGCGGCCGACGACCGGGGCCCGGTCCCCCTCTTTGATCACCCCTCCCGGGGTTGTCGGCAATCCCGGGAGGGGCCTTGGTCGGCCTCCCCGCGATCCCAGGTGCGCAGCCGCGGCAGAACCGGCGGGGTGCCGATGGCCGATCCGGGTACGGTCTCAGCGGGTCGGGGCTGAGCCGGCCCGGTCTTCCCGGTGTACGAGCCGGGTGACCCGTACGGGCACATGAGCGAAGGGCAGCCGTGGAACGGCATACGTCGGTACCCGCCAGGAGACTGTCATGGCTGCGCCGTCTGCCGGCCCTGGCAACGGGAACCGGCCGCGCGACAGGCCCCGTCCTTCCTTCGGGTGCGCCCGCGGCACCGCACGGCGTCACGGACGTACCAAAGGCCCGTGTGCACGGGTCCTGGCGGGTCCGGCGGGCGGCGTTGCGCCGGACCCCGGTGTCGATGTGGCGGGACGACGTGTCCGACTGGGCGGCGGCATTGACGTACTACGCGATCCTCGCCCTGTTGCCGGCCATGCTGATGGCCGTCTCCCTGATCGGACTGGTCAGTCCCCGCGTCACCGACGACCTGATCGCGCATGTCACCGCCTGGGCGCCCGCGGAGTCGGGAAACACCCTGCACGGCTCGCTGCGCCACCTCGCCGGTGAACGGTCGGCCGCGCTGACCGTGGCCATCGGGGGTGGCGTCAGTGCGCTGTGGTCGGCGTCCAGCTACCTGGCCGTGTTCCGGCGCGCGCTGCACGCCCAGCACGGCATCGAGGACACCCGGCCCGCGCTGCGCACGGCGCCCCGCATTCTGCTGACGGCCGTGACCCTGCTGGCGCTGCTGTTCGTCAGCGCCCTGCTGCTCGTGCTCAGCGGTTCGCTGCTGGAGGCGCTGGGGCGGCGGGCCGGGCTGGGCGGCGCCGGTGCCGCCGCGTGGACGCTGCTGCGGTGGCCGGCGCTGCTGGCACTGGTGGCGCTTTTGGTGCTGGTCCTGTTCCGCACGGGTCCGCGGGAGGTCCGCGAGCTGCGGCACGCCCTGCCCGGGGGCATGCTCGCCGCGCTGCTGTGGCTGACCGCGTCGGCGGGCTTCACCGCGTACGCCTCCGGTCTGGGCGCCTACAGCAAGCTGTACGGATCGCTCGCCGGCGTGATCGTCTTCCTGGTCTGGCTCTGGGTGTCCAATCTGGCCCTGCTGGCCGGCGCCCAGTTCACGGCCGAGCTGACCCGAGCGGAACGTGCCGCGCAAGCTCCCAGGGATCGTGGGCGCTGAAGACCTCCACCTCGTCGCCGTGCCGGCGCACCAACTCCCGCAGGCGGGCGTGGTTGCCGAGGCGCAGGGGCCGGTCCACCTCGGTGATCTGCTGAAGGATGTCCATGCCGGGGTGCCCCCGTGGGTCGTCGGGGTCGATCTCGCGGTGGAAGTAGTAGGCGTCGCCGCAGTGCAGCAGCCAGCGCCCGGTGTCCCGGACGGCGATCGCGCTGTGGCCTCGGGTGTGACCGCCGAGGGGCACGAGCAGGATCTCCGCGTCCAGCCCGTCCAGCGGCCGGACCGCGTCGAAGCCGAACCAGGGGTCGCCCTGGGCTTCCGGATACGTCACCCAGTGCGGGCGGTGCGCCCACTGGGCGGGGCGGTAGCGGACGCGGTCCTCGGGGTGGGCGCCGGGCGCCGCCATCGCGGCGCGGTGTTCGGCCTCGGTCAGGTGGACCTTGGCCCAGGGGAAGTCGGACAGACCTCCCGCGTGGTCGAGGTCGAGGTGGCTGAGCACGATGTGCCGTACGCCCTCCGGCCGGAAGCCCAGCCCGGTCACCTGGTGCAGCGCGGTCTCCGCCAGGTCCAGCACGGGCTGGGCCCGGCCGAGGAAGTCCGCGCCGAGATTCTGTTCGGGGCGCGCCACGTCGGCCGTGCCGATGCCGCTCTCGACGAGGACGAGGCCGTCACGGTCGGTCTCGACGAGCAGGCAGTGACACACGGCGGGCAGGCTCCCCGCGTCGGTGTCGATGGTTCGCATGGAGCCGCAGTTCAGATGGTGGATCCGCACGGTTGTTTCCCCTTTGCGCCGCCGGGTGTTCGCTCGGCTCACCAGTTTTAGCTAACGATCGTTCGTAAGTTATTAGCGAACGGTCGTTAGGTTAAAGTGGTCGCATGAGCCCGCGCAAGTCCGTTGCCGAAGCCGCCGCCACCCGCGACCGCATCATCGAGCGCGCCTTCACCCTGGCCTCCGCCGAGGGCCTCGAAGGCCTCACCATCGGCCGCCTCGCGACCGACCTGGGCATGAGCAAGGCGGGGGTGATCGGTCACTTCGGCACCAAGGAAGCGCTCCAACTCGCCGTACTCGAAGCGGCGGTCGACCGCTTCCGGCAACGGGTACCGGGGCGCGCGGTGGGCGCGCGGCCGGGCACCGAGCGACTGTCGCGCGCGCTCCACGAGTGGATCGACTACATGACCGAGAGCGAGGGCCACGGGGGCTGCTTCCTCACCTCCGTGGCGAGCGAGTTCGACGGCCGCCCCGGCCCGGTGCGCGACGCGGTGCTCGACGCGCTGTCCCGCTGGACCGCTTACGTCACCGGGGAGTTGAGCACGGCGGTCGAAGCCGGCCGGCTGCCGCCGCTGACCGATGTCGACCAGCTCGCCTTCGAGCTGAACGGGGTGATCCTCGCGGCCGACCAGTCCATCCAGCTGCACCGCGACCCCCAGGCCCCCGACCGGGCACGCCGCGCCATCGGCCGCCTCCTGAAGCGCTAGGCCGCCCGCGACCTCCGTCTCCGCAACCCCGCCAACCGCTACACATAAAGAAGAAATAAGTGCAGAATGGGCATACGTGGCGCTTACCGCACATTCCCCAGACGCGGTCAGGCCTGCAGAGTTCAAAGGAGACGACTCATGGCCAACGTCTCGCACACCAGAGGTGACATAGCCAGCCACCCTGATGTACCAGAAATGCGGGAACGATACGCCCGCATGCTCGGTGGTCGCGATGTGGTGCTCGTCGACGGACCGGTGTTCCTGCTCGGTCTGTACTGCGCCGCATCCCCCTGGATACTCCACTACACGACAAGCCAGCCCGCGCTCGCGACGCACAACCTGATCATGGGCATCGCCATAGGCCTGCTGGCCCTCGGATTCACCAGCACACCGGAGAGGATGTACGGCCTGAGCTGGGCCATGTGCGCGATCGGCGCATGGATGATCATCTCGCCGTGGATCGTCGGCACCAGCCCGGACACCGGAGTCGTGCTCAACAGCATCATCATCGGCGTCCTGACCGTGGTGCTGGGAGCACTGTGCGCGGTCACGACGACGAGGAACACGCCCCGCACGTAGCCACGGAGCCGGGTGGTGCTCGGAGCGAGTCCCCGTTGGTACGGGCAGCACGAAACGGGCACCCGTCGGCCGGTCCGCGCCCCGCGGACCGGCCTCGGCCTGTGACCGTGGCCGTGGCCGTGGCCGGCCCAAGGTCCCACTGACCATGAAGAAGCTCGGGTCAAAGGACTGACCGCGACAAGAGGACGGACCGCAATAATCGGTCGCGTGGGACCGCATGGCCGATCACACTGTCGCGGTGAGTCGAACCGTCAGCGCATGGGTGACATCGGGTGCGGACTTCCTCGGTGTCGCCGGCCCCTTTCCCGTGGATGTCCCGTGGTGGTCCGAGGCCGAGCAGGTCGTCGGGGAGTTGGCCGGCCTGCTCGGGGTCCCGGTACTGGTACTGCGGCTGCTGACCGTGGAGGGCGGCGACGGCGGGCGGGACGGCCATGTGACGTACCACGTCGAAGCACTGGGCAGCCCCGCACCGGGGACGCTGCGCCAACTGCCCGTCGACGATGCCCTGTTGCACGGTCACGAGTCGCTGCGCTCGCCATGGGCGCGAGCCGAGGGCCTGCGGGAGCTGATCGACTGGGCGTCCGGGACGCTGCGCGACGCCGGGCGGCCCGTGACCGGGCCGGTCGAGCAGCGGCGGTCGTGGAACCTGGCCGGCCTCTTCCGGCTGCCCACCGAGGACGGCCGGTTCTGGCTCAAGGCCACCGCGCATTTCGCCGCGGACGAGGGCGCGGTCATCGCCGCGTTCGCCCGGGTCGACCCGGGTTTGGTGCCGACGGTGCTGGGCTCGGGCCAGGGGCGCATCCTCATGGAACACGTACCGGGCGAGGACTGCTGGGGCGCCTCACCCGAGACTGTCACGGCCGCGACGGAGCGGCTCGTGGCAGCGCAAGCCGCCCTGGCGTCGACGCGCCCGGCCGCCCTGCGGGACTGGCGCGCACCGGCCCTGGCCGCACGGATCGACGTGCTGCTCGACGGCCCGGTCGCACCGGACCTGACACCTCAAGAGCTGTCCGCGGCACGCGCACTGGCGGACCGCTGGGCCCTGCTCGCCGAGTGCGGGCTGCCCGACACCGCCGTCCACGGCGACTTCCATCCCGGCAACTGGCGCAGTGACGGCGGCTCGCCGGTCGTCGTGGACTTCGCCGACGCGTACTGGGGCAACCCGGTCTTCGACGGTCTGCGCGTCCACGAATTCCTGCCCGAGTCGGCACGGCCGGCAGCGGCCCGTGCCTGGATCGCCGCCTGGACCCGGCACTCCCGCGGAAGCGACCCGGCCCGCGCCCTCGCGATCGCGGAGCCGCTCGCCCATCTCGCCCTGGCGGTGCGCTACCAGGAGTTCCTGGACGGTATCGAACCGTCGGAGCGCAGGTACCACGAGGGAGACCCCGCGGCGGAGGTCCGCAAGGCGCTGCGGTGCGCCGAGGCGCCCAGTCCGTACCTCGCGCCGGCCGCGAGCAACGCAGACCGCTGAAACCCCTGGGCCCCCCGCCCCCGTTCGCCGGCACAGCAGGATCGACACACGGACGGCCGCGAGGTGTTCGGCTCGGCGGGCCCGCGAGGTGTTCGCCCCGGCGGGCCCGCCGTCCGTACGGCGAAGGGATGCGACGCGATGCTCCAGGCGGGTTCCGACGTGGCGCTCCACGCCGGTCCCCAGGGAGCGTGACCGGCCCGCCCCACCCCGGCGGGCCCGACCCGCGCACGGGCCCGCCCCTCCGTTCAGGTCTGCGCCGGCTCCGCGTCCGCGTCCGGAGCCGCTGCCGTGAGGTACTCCTCCGCGATCTCCCTGGGGCCGAACGGCCAGACCTTCTCCAGGCGCGCCCACACGACGAAGGCGACACAGCCGAGCGCCACCCAGGCGAGTGACCATTCGATGGGGTGGCGGCCCGGGGAGTTCTTGTCGGCGTACCCGTAGATGACCAGCCAGCCCACCAGGGCGATCACACTGGGCAGGGGGTAGAGCCACATCCGGTACGGGCGGCGCAGGGTCGGCTGCCGCTTGCGCAGGACGGTGAGGGCGACGATCTGGGCCAGCGCCTGCACGATCACCATCACCGTGGTCAGGAGCTGGATCAGCGTGGCCAGGTCGGTGTGACGGCCGATCAGGAAGCCGATCGCCGTGATGACGCCCATGGTGGCCAGGCCCAGCATGGGGAAGCGGTGCCTGGAGTGGAGCTTGGCGTACGGGCGGAAAAAGACGCGGTCGCGGGCGGCGTCGTACGGGACCCTGGAGCCGCCCAGCAGGCCGGTGAAGACCGAGGCGAAGGCGGTGATGAGGATGAGGACCGTGACCGTGTCGGCGGCGCCCTTGCCCCAGGTCTTCTCCAGGACGGCGGAGGCCACGGAGGTGGAGGCGATGTCGCCCGCGTCGGTCATCCGGTGCCAGTCGATGACGCCGAGCGTGCCGATCTGCAGCAGCAGGTAGATCGCCATGATGCCGAGGATGGAGAAGAGGATCGAGCGCGGCAGGGTGCGCCCCGGGTCCTTGATCTCGGCGCCCATGTACGCGGTGGTGTTGTAGCCGAGGTAGTCGTAGATGCCGATGGTCAGGCCCGCGGCGAAGCCGACCCAGAAGTGGCCGCTGGTCGGTTCGAAGGCGTGCGCCGGATAGGTGAAGGCCAGGTGCGCGCTGAAGTCGCTCGCCGCGGCCACGATCACCAGCAGGACCGAGGCGATCATCACCGTCCACATCACGGCGGTGATCCGCGCGATGTTCTCGATGCCCCGCCACAGCAGCATCACCACCAGGGCGATGATGCCTACTCCGACCAGGTCACCGGTGGTCCGGCCCATGTCCGGGGCCAGGTAGCCGAGGTACTGCACGAAACCGACCACACCCGTGGACATGATCAGCGGGATGAAGAGCATCGCCGTCCAGACGAACAGGAACGGCATCAGCCGTCCGGTGCGGTACTGGAAGGCCTGGCGCAGATAGACGTAGCTGCCGCCCGAACCGGGCATGGCCGCGCCCAGTTCGGCCCACACGAGCCCGTCCGCGAGGGCCAGCACCGCGCCCGCGACGAAGCCGATCACCGCCTGCGGGCCGCCGAACGCGGCGACCATCAGGGGGATCGTCACGAACGGACCGATGCCGCACATCTGGCTCATGTTGATCGTGGTGGCCTGGAACAGGCCGACACGGCGGACGAAGCCACCCTCGGGCGGCGGACTACCTGGGCTACCGGACATCGGTCCTCCTGGAGCAGGGCACGGGGGCAGTCGTACGACGTGACGGCCGACGTCGATCGGCGGCCGGCGGATCAAGGGCGGCGGGTGTCCGGCCGGCGCCGGGCTCCCCTCGGCTCGCCCGGCGAGGCTGACTGGCCGATAAAGTTAAGGAGCCTTACTAGATGCGTCAAGCCCGTGTCATGAATGCGTGAGAATGGTGCGATGCCCGCCAGTGATGCCGCAGACCAGCCGGAACAGCCATGGAGCCGTCGGCGGCTGCGCAGCACCAACGAGCGGCTGCTCCTCGACCGGCTGCGGGCCACCGGCGCCGCGTCCCGCGCTCAGCTCGCCCGCGAGACGGGTCTGTCGAAGCCGACGGTGTCGAGCGCGCTGGCGGCCCTGGAGGAGGCGGGTCTCGTGCACGAGGTCGGCACGCACGCACCGGAGCGGGGCCGGACAGCGGTCCTGTACGCCCCCGATCCGGCCGCCGGACACGCCCTGGGCATCGACATCGGCCGCAGCTGGCTGCGCGTCGCGGTCGCCAATCTGGACGGCGAGGTGGTGGCCCGCGCCGATGTGCGCAACCGGGCCCGCACTTCCGGCGCCCTGGCCGACCTCGTGGTCGCCACCGCCCGGCAGGTGGTCGCCAATTCCGGTGTCGGGCACGACGAGGTGGCCCACGCGGTGGTGGGCACGCCCGGTGTGTACGACGAACAGCGGCGGCGGGTGCGGTACGCGATGCACCTGCCGGGCTGGGGCCGGGCCGGGCTGTTCGACCGGATGCGCGAGGAGCTGGGCATACCGCTGGAGGTCCACAACGACGCCAATCTGGCCGCGCTGGGCGAGTACACGTACGGCGTCGGCGCGGGCAGCCGGCTGTTCACGTACATCATGATCGGCACCGGTCTCGGCATGGGCGTCGTCAGCGAGGGGCGGCTGTTCACCGGCGCGCACGGCGGAGCCGGCGAGATCGGGTTCCTGCCGTGGCCGGGGCAGCGGAAGCCGGAGACGTTGGAGGACGCGGTGTCGGGCGTGGCCGTCGTCGAGTCCGCGCGGCGGTTCGGCATGAGCGGGCAGCTCACGGCGAAGGCCGTCTTCGACGCGGCACGGCAGGGAAATCCGGCAGCGGTCAGGGCCGTTCGGCTGGAGGGCGAGCGAATAGCGCACACCGTGGCGGCGGCTGCGGCCGTACTGGACCCCGACCTGGTGGTGCTCGGCGGCGGCGTGGGCCACAGCCTCGACCTGCTGCTGCGCCCCGTGCGCGAGACGCTGCGCACGCTCACGCCGCTGCGCCCGAAGATCGTGCCGAGCCGGCTGGGCGAGGACGCGGTGCTGCTCGGCGCGGTGGCGACGGCGCTGGGGACGGCCCGGGACGTCGTTTTCGAGCGACGCTCGGCCTCCTGACGGTGATTGACATGAATTGCTCAGCCACCTAGCTTGTGAATCCAGTTAGTAAAGTTTCCTAACTTGCAGTGTCGTAGCGCGGATGCTCCTCCCCCACCCCCCAAGGAGATCACCGTGTTCCACCGTCCTGCCTCAGTACGGCGCTTCGTCACGACCGCCGTGGCCCTGGGCCTGCTGAGCACGCTCTCGACGGGCGCCCGGGCCGGAGCCCGCACCCACGAGCCGCCCCCGCGCCCGACCACTGTCTCCTCGACTGCGGGCAGCACCACCGCGCTGACCGGCTACGCGATCCAGTCCACGGCGAAGGTCACCGACCCCGCGGCCGCCGTCTCCTCCCCCGGCTACCCGGCGAGCGGCTGGTACCCGGCCGGTGCCCGCTCCACCGTGCTCGCGGCGCTGCTGGCCGGCGGGAAGTACGCCGACCCGTTCTACTCGACCAACCAGCAGAAGATTCCGAAGGCCGACTTCCAGGTGCCGTGGTGGTACCGCTCGGACTTCACGGTCGCCGACACCTCCGCCCGTACGTATCTGGACTTCAGCGGGGTGATCTCGGCGGCCGACGTCTTCGTCAACGGACGTCAGATCGCCAGGTCCGCCGACGTGGCGGGCGCCTACACCCGTCACGAACTGGACGTCACCTCACTGGTGCGGGAGGGCGCGAACACGGTCGCCTTCCGTATCCAGCCCAACAACCCCAACAAGAACCTGACCATGGGCTGGATCGACTGGCTCGAGCCGCCGCCCGACCAGAACATGGGCATCGTCCGTGATGTTCTCGTGCGCCGCGGCGGCCCGGTCGCCCTGCGCGACGCCCACGTGATCACGCGGCTCGACGTGCCGTCGCTCGCCACCGCGGACCTGACGGTCAAGGCGCGGGCCCGCAACGACTCGGACGCGGCCATCACCGCCACCGTCTCCGGCAGCGTCGGCGCCACGTCGTTCCGCAGGTCCGTCGCTCTCGCCGCCCACGAGACGAAGACGGTCACCTTCACACCGGCCGACACTCCCGGGCTGCACCTCACCTCGCCGCGGGTGTGGTGGCCCGCGGGCATGGGCGGCCAGCCCCTGTACGCGCTGGACCTCAGCGCGTCCGTCTCCGAAACCGTCTCCGACACGGTGCACGAGAGCTTCGGCATCCGGGATGTGAAGGCCCCGCTCAACTCCGACGGCGCACGGCAGTACAGCGTCAACGGCCGCAGGCTTCTCATCAAGGGCGGCGGCTGGTCGCCGGACGAGTTCCTGCGCTGGGACAGCACGTACGTCGAGGACCGGCTCCGGTACGCGCTCGACCTCGGCCTCAACACCATCCGCCTGGAAGGCCACATCGAGCCGGACGAGTTCTTCGACCTGGCGGACCGGTACGGCATCCTCACGCTGCCGGGCTGGGAGTGCTGCAACAAATGGGAGGGCAACGTCAACGGCAGCGGATCCGGTGACGAGTGGACCGCGGCCGACTATCCGGTCGCCAAGGCGTCGATGGCCGCCGAGGCCGCCCGGCTGCGCGACCACCCGAGCGTCGTCTCGTTCCTCATCGGCAGCGACTTCGCCCCCGACGCGAAGATCGAGAAGACCTACCTCGACGCCCTGAAGGCAGCCGACTGGCCGACCCCCGTAGTCGCGGCCGCCTCCGACAAGTCCTCGCCGGTCAGCGGCAGTTCGGGCATGAAGATGACCGGCCCGTACGACTGGATCCCGCCGAACTACTGGTACGCCAAGCGCGAGGGCGGCGCCACCGGCTTCAACTCCGAGACGAGCGCGGGGCCGGACATCCCCACGCTCGACACCCTGCGCCGCATGATGACCCCGGCCGAGCTGGACACCCTCTGGAAGAACCCGGGCGCCAAGCAGTACCACCGCTCACCGTCGTCGGTCTTCGGCACCCTGAAGATCTACGACGCCGCGCTCGCCGGACGGTACGGCGCCCCGACCGGCCTCACGGACTACGTACGCAAGGCGCAGCTCGCCCAGTACGAGAACGTGCGCGCGCAGTTCGAGGCGTACGGGCGGGGCGCCACCGACGCCTCGAAGCCCGCGACCGGCGTCATCTACTGGATGTTCAACAGCGGCTGGACCTCGCTGCACTGGCAGTTGCTGGACCGGTACCTCGACCAGGGCGGCGCGTACTTCGGGGCGAAGAAGGCCAATGAGCCGCTGCACGTGCAGTACTCGTACGACGACCGGTCGGTCGTGGTGGTGAACAACCGGCCCGCCGCCGTCTCCGGACTCACGGCCCGGGTCACCCTCTTCAACACCGACGGAACGCAGAAGTACGACAAGAGCGCGACCGGCCTGAGCGTGGCCGGCGACGGTGCGCACAGCACCGCGCTCACGCTGCCGTCGTCGGTGAGCGGACTGTCGACGACGTATCTCGCCCGCCTGGTCCTCACCGACTCGGCGGGCAAGGAGGTCAGCCGCAACGTCTACTGGCTGTCCACCCGGCCCGACACCCTCGACTGGGCGCACACCGACTGGTACTACACGCCGACGACGAGCTACGCCGACCTCAAGGGCCTCGGCTCGATGGCGCGGGTGCCGGTCTCGGCGACGGCGTCGACGACGGCGGGCACGGACGGCGCGTCCACGACGACGGTCACGGTGCGGAACACGGGAAGCGGCAGGACCCCGTCACTGTTCACGGACGTGCACCTCGTCGACTCGAAGGGGAAGCCCGTCCTGCCCGTTCAGTGGTCCGACAACGAGGTGAGCCTGTGGCCGGGTGAGTCGGCCACCCTCACGGTGACGTACCGGACGGCCGATCTGCACGGGTCCGCGCCCAGGGTGCGGGTCTCCGGGTGGAACACGGCGGAGCAGACCGTCCCGGCGGCCTAGCCGGGGCGGCGGGACGGGGAACGCGGGACGGGGAGCGGCGGGCCGGGTGTGTGGGCCCGCCGCTCTTCGTCGGCCGGTTCAGCTCACGGTGAGCGCCGTGTCGTCGAGGACGAACGACGTCTGGAGCGTGGAGCCTTCGGTGCCGGTGAACTTGACGGTGACGGTCTGCCCGGCGTAGCTCGCGAGGCTGAAACTGCGCTGCGTGTAGCCGCTCGCCGCGTTCAGGTTCGAGTAGGTGGCGAGGGTGGACAGGACCGTGCCGCCGCTGTTGAGAACCTGCGCCTTGAGCGTGTCGTACGCCGTGCTCGTGGTCGTCTCGGCCGTGTCCACGTGGAGGTAGAAACTGAGGGTGGCCGTGGTGCAGCCGGAGGGGATGGTCACCGACTGGGACAGGGTGTCGGTGCGGGCGGAGCCGTATCCGTCGAGCCAGGCGTAGTAGGAGCCGGTACGGGCGGACTCGCCGCTGGAGTTGGTGATGACATCGCTGCTCGCGGTCCAGGTGGTGGCGCCGGACTCGAAGCCGTTGTTGCCGAGGAGCTGGGCCGCGGTGCAGGTGCCGCCACCACCCCCGTCATCGCCGCCGCTGCTCGCGCCGACCAGCCATTCGGTGGCGTTGAGGGCGAGGGCGGCGTTGGTGGCGCCGGTGTCGTTCCAGCCGTCGTACAACGTGTTGCCGGACTGGCCGGTGCCGTCGTCGATCGGTGAGCTGTCGCCCCAGAACGCGACCCGCCCGCTGCCGAAGGTGCTGGTGGCGAAGAAGGCTCCGGTGTTGCCGGAGTATCCGGTGCGGTAGAGCAGCCCCTTGACGGACGAGTTGTCGGCGGGCTTGAGGGTGGCCGTCGTACCGCTGGCGATCAGGCTCTTGGTGACGGTGCCGAAGGAGCCGTGCAGGACCGCGTCGCTGCTGTCGCTGATCGCCGACGGGTAGTCGGAGCTGACGCTCAGCGAGTCGATGGAGAAGCCGAACGGGTCGGTGCTGTCGACGCTGTTGTCGGTCATCAGGTCGTTGAGGACCTCGACCGCGTCGTAGCCGTCGTTGTTACGGTCGGCACCCGTGTGGTCGGAGACCATGAACAGGCCGCCGCCGTTCTTCACGAACGTCATGATCGCGGTCTTCTCGGCCGTCGTGAACAGCGTGTTCGGCTCGGGCAGGACCAGCGTGTCGAAGTTCGACAGATCGGTGGTGGTGGAGCCGCCGTAGCTGAGGCTGCTGCCCGAAGGGAGCGTCTTCAGGCTGTAGTTGCCGGTCTTCTGCAGGGCGACGCCCCAGGAGGAGAGCGCGCCCGTCCAGTCGGTTTCCGAGGACGGGGAGGAGTCCTGGCCGAGCGGGTCGGGCTGGCTGGTGGAGACGATCCAGTCGGCGTTGCCGGCCGTCTCCGCGTGGCCGTTGTCGAACAGGACGCGGTGCGTGGTGGCCGCGTGGGCCGGGGCGGCGATGGACGCCTGGACGGCCGCGCCCGTGGCGAGCAGTCCGAACACGGCCAGCGCCGTGGTGAGTCTGGGGCGGGATCTTCTGAATCCGAGCATCCGGCGAACCTCCGTGACGGGTGGGGTAGAGGCAGTGCGGGAGCCAAGTCTGCGCGCGTAGATTGGTAGTTGACCGTCCTACGTACGACAGATTTTTGAACGGTACATGACATGAGTAACGGTGAACAGCGACCCTCCCCAGAAGATGCCGGGCCGGAATCGGAAGGGACTGCCTCCGCCGCCGGAGGGAAAACACATAGCAGCGGGGCTTTCCTACGAAGAGGGGCGGAGATGGAGATCTCGGGCATCATCAGTGCCATCGTGATCGGCATCGTCATCGGCATTCTGGGCAGGCTCGTCGTCCCGGGACGCCAGCGCATCGGCATCCTGCTGACGATTCTCGTCGGCATCGTGGCGGCCTTGATCGGCTCCGCGATCGCGGGCGCCTTCGATGTGGCCGACACGAACGGCGTCGACTGGATCGAATGGCTCATCCAGATCGGTCTGGCGGCGCTGGGCGTCGCGGCACTGGACCGGACACGGGCTCGCCGCTGAGGGCTGGGGCCGTCGCGGAGCCGCAGACCTGGAAGCCAGGGCCGAGGGACGGGGCCTGAGGGGCGGGCCGTGGGGCGGGTTCTTGGGACGGGGCCGTGGGCGCGGCACGGGACTGCGCCGAGGCGCACGCAGCCCGGCCCGTCGCTCCGCCGCACCGGTGCTCCCCTTTCCTCCCCGTGCCAAATTGCAGGTCAACCGCCGTGGCGGCTACGTTCTGCGGGCTTCGCCCCACCGTCCGCCTCCTTGTCGCCACGGAGAGACCTTGCCTCTGCGCCTCACCCCCCTGACCGATCCCGAACCGAAGCCGTCGAGCCGGCGGCTGGCCTGGCTGGCCTCCGACGACGACGGCGTCCCCGTGGGGTCGGCCTTTCTCCGGTTGTTCACGAAGGAGGGCCAGGAGCATCTCGCCGAGCTCGAAGGCGCCGTGCACCCCGAGGAGCGGCGGCAGGGCGTGGGCGGCCGCCTGCTCGACGCGGCCGTCGCCGCCGCGCGGGGCGAGGGGCGACGGTCGCTGATCGCCCAGGCCCAGGAGGGCTCCCCCGGCGATCGCTTCCTCGCGGCGCGCGGCTTCCGCCGGGTGCTGGCCCTGACCTACGCCCGACTGCCGCTGGCCGACGCCGGGTTCGACCGTATCGCCAAGATCGTCGAACAGCCGCACTCCGGCTACGAGTTGACGCGCTGGGACGGCACGGTCCCGGCCCGTCTCGCGCAGACCTTCGCCGACTCGCGGCGCGCGATGGACGACATGCCGATGGAGGACACCGACTACGGCACGGTCGCCTGGGACGTGGAACGGGTCGTGGCCGCGGCCGCGGCGATCGCCGAGCGCGGCGAACTGCTGCACACGGTCGCGGCGGTGGACTCGACGGACGGCTCGATCGTCGGATTCTCCGAGCTCGTGGTGCCGGGCGACGGTCGGGGCGACGCTCAGCACTACGGCACCGGCGTGCTGCCGGAGCACCGCGGTCACGGTCTCGGGCTGTGGATGAAGGCCGAGTCGATCCGGTACGCCCGCGAGCGGCACCCGGAACTCGCCGGTCTGCTCACGGACACGGCGGACAGCAACACCCCGATGATCGCCATCAACGACTCGCTCGGCTACCGTCCCACGCACACGGCGGTGGAGTACCAGCTGGAGCTGTGAGTCCGCCGCACCGGGAAGAGGCCCCGGGACGGCGCGCTCAGGGCACGCCGTCCCGCAACGCGGCCGGCCCGTCCCGCGTCGACGCGACGGCAGGGGCCGCGCCCAGCTCGCGCGGCGATGCTGTGCGGCTCACGGCGAGACGTACGGTGTCGTGGTGGTGAGGGGCTCGAAGCCGAGCCGGGCGAGGACCGGGCGGCTCTGGCTGGTGGCGTCGACCTGGACGTAGCGATAGCCACGGTCGGCGGCGACCTTGGCGCGGTGGGCGACCAGGGCCCGGTAGATGCCGCGGCCGCGCTCGCCCTCGACCGTGCCGCCGCCCCACAGGCCGGCGAAGCGTGTGCCGGGGACGAGTTCCATCCGGGCCGCGCTCACCGGTTCGTCGCCGGCCAGGGCCACGACGGCGACGACCGCGTCCGGATCGTCCGTGACCTGGGCGAGCAGTTGGTGCCGCATCCGTGTGCTGTCGGTGCCGAAGGCCTTCTCATGGACGTCGGCCACGAGGTCGACGCCCGCCCGGTCCGTCACGGGCACGATGCGTACGCCGTCGGGCGGTTCGACGTCGAGGGTGAGGTCGGCGACCTCGGCGACCATCAGGGTCTCCTCGGGCGCCGCCGTGAATCCGGCCGCCCGCAGCCGCCGGCCGAGGTCCTCCGGCAGGTCGTGGCCGTACAGCTTCCACTCGAACTCGCGGCCGAGCCCGGCGAAGTAGCGCTGCTGCTCGGCGATCGCCGCGTCGGCACTCGCCTCGTCCAGGCCGGACCAGACGACGCCGTTCCAGCCGTGTTCGGAGGCGACCTGCCGCACCACGCCGGGCACACGCTCGATCCGGGCGCCGGGCCCGTCCGGCCGCGCCCCTTCCCGCATGTCCCGGTCGAACAGGGCGAGTACCGCAGCGTGATCCATGCGCTCACTCCAGCATCCTGGGGCGTACTCGGCAATGGAATTCCCGGAGCAATCGCCGTGTGCGGCATGTCGGTTGTGCCCCGGCGTCGGATCGTGGCTCAGGCTCCGGTGTCCGGCCGCACCGCCGCCAGGTAGGCGCGAAGCCGGTCGCGGTTGCGGGCCAGGCAGTCGATGCGGGCCTGGATACGGTCGATCTCGCCGCGCAGGAGGGCGGCCGTCTGCGGGGTCAGGGAGTCGGGAGCGAGGGATGGTGTTCGGGGTCGCCACGGTCGCCGGGATCTGGACCGTCGGCGCCCTGATCGACGCGCACCTGCGCCGGACCCTGCTGTGCGCGCTCGCTCTGATCGGGGCGACCCTGCTCGCCCTCGGCCGGTACGCGGACCGGCCGGCCGTGCTGCTGATCTCGGTCGCGCTGTGGGGCGCGGCGTTCGGCGGGGCGCCGACGCTGATCCAGACGGCCCTGGTCGACGCCTCGGGGCCCGCCGACGCGGATGTGGCCACATCGCTGCAGACCACCGTGTACAACGCGGGCATCGCGGGCGGGTCGCTCACGGGCGGCCTCGTGCTGGACGGTGCGGGGGCGGGGGCGCTGCCCTGGACCGCGCTGCCCCTGGTCGCGGCCGCACTCACCGTGGTCGCCCTGGGCCGCCGGCGGGGCTTCCCGGCGCTGCGCCCGTCCGACGACGCGCGCTCCTCGGGGCAAGGGCCGAGCCCTGCCCGTGGCTGCACACCCCGCTCGGGGAACTCACGGTCACCGCGACCGCCGCCGGTGTCGTGACGCTGCTGTGCACGGGACCGGTCCGCGCCGTCTTCAGCCGTGTCGTCGAGCCGCGCATGGAGTGGGCGTTCCGCACCCGGACGACGACGCCGGTCCGGGGAGGCCCCGCGGGCACACTGACCGGCCGCACCTGTCGGCGGCCGGTCCCGTGCGGTGCCATCGCGTGCGTCCGGGGATCAGCCCGGGTCCGGGCTGATCCCGAAAAGGCACGCCCTAGCCGAGTTCCAGCGAGGTGATCCCGTACACGCGGTCGGCCGCGAACGGCCGCACCGGTCCGGTGTACATGCGGGCCGTCTCGAAGGACGGCGTCAGACCCGCTTCCCGGGCCAGGGCCACGGCCGCCGTGTTCGTCTCGGGGATGTCCATGGCGATCTCGCCCGCGTCGGCGGTCAGCGCCGTGAACAGGGCGCGGGCGTCCTCGGCGGAGTCGGCGAACAGGGGGCCGACCCGCAGGGAGTCGAGGGCCGGACGAACCACGCCGTAGCCGGTGAGGCGGCCGTCGACGAGGCGGACGAAGGTGCGGTGGCCGGGGCCGGCCAGCCAGTGTTCCAGAAAGCGCGGGCGGTCGGCCGGGGAGCAGGCGCTGTCGTACGCCGCGACGGCGGCCAGGTCGGCCGCCTCGGCGGGGCGGACTCCCGAAGCCGGCTCGGCCGCCGGAACGGTTCCGGTGTACCGGGCGGTGCGGTGGGCGAGCTCGAAACCGGACTGCCGGTAGTTGTCCTGCTGCGCCGGCACGCCGTCCAGGCCGACCGTGCGGTCGCCGGCGTGAGCGAGCGCCGTCTTCCAGGTGGTCAGGCCGTAGCCGCGGCCCCGCAGGTCGGGGCGTACGAGGTAGAACCCCAGAAAGGCGTAGTCGGCGCCGTAATTGACGACCGAGATCGCCGAGACCGGTTCGCCGGCGATCCGGCCGACGAAGAAGCCCTCGGGGTCCTGGGCGAAGAAGCTGGGGGCGTCGGACAGCCCCGGATTCCAGCCCTCGTCCGCCGCCCACCCGACGACGACGGGCCAGTCGTCGAGCGAGGCCTGGGTGACGACGAGGTCATCGGGACCCGGAGAGGTCATCATGCGCTCCATTCCGTGGCGGGTCGCTTGCGTGCGGTGGTCGGCCGCTCCCGCAGCATCCTTCCCGATCACGCGGACCCGCGCCAACGCGACACCGGGCGGGCATGAGCAACCTGGCTTGTCCGCAACGGTGTTGAGCGTCGCTGTAGGCGAGGCCATGAGGCATGAGCATCGATCACGTGACACCGCGGTGCGCGTGGCCCCGCATACAGGGCCCACGGCCGGTCAAGGACGTGGGCCCCCGTTGCGGGCCGGTCGGCTCAGCGCCGCGCGCCGGCCCGGAAGCGCCGGTACAGCACCGCCCCGCCCAGCAGCAGGGCCGCGCTCGCGGCGACGGCGGGCACGGTCTCGTCCGCGCCCGTTCGAGCCAGGGAGGCCCCGGGTCGCGCGGCCGTGTTCGGGAGGGCCGGCCGTGCGGGCGCGGGCGCCTTCGGCGGCGCGGCGGGCTTCGGCCGGGCGTGCCCGGGGTGGTGGGGGTGGTGGGGCCGCCCGCCGGATGTGTTGGTGGACTCGTTGCCGACGGCCGCGTTGCCGACGCCGACCACGTTCACGGTGTTGCCGCTGACATTGACCGGGAGATGGACCGGGAGCTGCACACTGTTTCCCGAAACCACCCCCGGAGAATCCTTTCCGCTTCCCTGGGCGGACGCGCCCGGGGCGGCAGCGCCCCCGTCGGCGGCGCCTCCCGAAGGACTGCCGTGCCCCTCGTTGGCGCAGGCGTTGCCCGCTGCCGGGTTGAGGAACCCGACGACGTTCGCGGTGTTCCCGCACACGTTCACGGGGACGTGCACCGGCAGCTGGATGGTGTTGCCGGAGAGGAGCCCGGGCGAGCCCGCCGCGCTGCCGTCCGCCGCGGAGTCGGCGTACGCCGGCATGACCACGGCCAAGGCGCCCGAGGCGGCGGCCGCAGCGATCAATCCATTCCGGGTAACCCGTTTCATAGGTTCCCTGCCTTCCAGACATGGTCGCGGGCACTCGCCCGCACGGGGTAAAACGCGGGCGAACCATCCGAGTTATGGCTTATCCGTCTTTCACTCCATCGAGCGGCACGGTTATCGAACTGGTGGTTGTCGTGCCGGAGGGGTGATCACCGGGCCGGACCGGGCGGCGCTCGGGACAGGACCGGCCGGGCCCGGCCCACTCGCCCAGAGGCGGGCTCCCGGACGCCCGATTATCGTGATCAGGGGGTGTCCCCGGTGCGGGCGTACCTGGAGGCGTTCATGCTGTCCACGCACAGGCGCTGCGCGGTCGCCGGCGCGGTCGTCGCGGCCGCGTCGACCGCGGCGCTGGCCCTGCTGGGGGCCGGTCTGCCGTCGGTCGTACCGGCCGCCGACGAACCCGATCTGTCCCGCTTCTACGCGCAGAAGATCACGTGGGCCGCCTGCAAGGGCGACGGCATGCCCAAGGACCTCCAGTGCGGGAAGGTGACCGTGCCGCTCGACTACGCGAGGCCCGACGCCGGCACGCTCGACGTGGCGCTGGCCCGCTACCGGGCGACGGGCAAGTCCCGGGGATCCGTACTGCTGAACTTCGGCGGTCCCGGCGCGGCGGGCATCGGCGCACTCGCCGGCGACGGCAACGACTTCATGGGCCTCACCAACGGCTACGACGTGGTGACGTTCGACCCGCGCGGGGTCGGGCAGTCGTCCCCCGTCAGCTGTGGCGAAGGGAGCACCGAGGCCTTCGCCGAGCTGGACGCGAGCCTCGACACCGGCGATCCGCAGGCCGCCCTCAAGCAGTTGCGGAAGGTGGCCGACGAGTGCGCGAAGCACTCCGGTCCCGTGCTGCCGTACATAGGCACGATCAACGCCTCGCGGGACATGGACGTGATGCGCGCGGCGCTCGGCGACAAGAAGCTCAACTATCTGGGCTTCTCGTACGGCACACGGCTGGGCGCGGTGTACGCGGCCCAGTTCCCGAAGAAGGTCGGCCGGATGGCGCTGGACGGCGTGGACACGCTCACCGAGCCGCTGGCCGAGCAGGGGCTGGTGAGCGCCGAGGGCCAGCAGACCGCGCTGGACAGCTTCATCACCTGGTGCGTCAAGGACATCGCCTGCCCCTTCGGCCAGGATTCGCGTTCGGCACGGCAGCAGGTCGTGCGGCTCGTCCAGTCGCTGGACCAGGACCCCGTACCGGCGGACTTCGGCCAGCAGCTCTCGGGGCAGGATCTGGTGGGCGCCATCGGACAGGCGCTCTACAGCAAGCAAATGTGGCCCACCCTGGAAGGGGCACTGGCCAATCTCGTGCAGAACGGCGACGCGAGCGGGGTCCTGCGTCTCGCGAGCGGCGGCATGGCCATGCCGGATCTGCCCCGGACGGGCGACCGGCCGTCCGGCCGGCCGAGCCCCGGGCCGAGCGGCGGGCTGGTCGCCCCGGCGGACGTGCCCGTCGACAACCCGTCGGCCGCGCTGATGGCCATCACCTGCGCGGACACCCCCGACCGGCCCACCGCCGAACAGGTCACCCGGGACATGGACAAGCTGCGCGCGGCCTACGAGGAGGCGTCGCCCGTCTTCGGCCGGTACCGGCTCACCGAGGTGCTGATCTGCTACGGCCGCCCCAAGGGCACGGACTTCATCCGGGACGAGGTGCGTGCCGTCGACACCCCGAAGATGCTGCTCGTCGGCACGCGCGGCGACCCGGCGACCCCGTACCGCTGGACCCTGGAGACCGCCAAGCGCCTCGGCGACTCTGCGGTCGTCCTCGACAACAAGGGCGAGGGCCACACCGGGTACGGGTCCTCTCGCTGCGCGAGCCAGAAGATCGACGCGTTCCTGCTGTACGGCTCCCTGCCGGCCAACGGCAGCTCCTGCGGCCCGGAAGCGGACCGCTGACCGCCGCCCCTCAGCCGGCCCGCTGCTGCAGCCGGGCGTGATCTCGATGGACCCGTTCGCGTTCACCCCTGAGGCACGGCGAACGTTCGCCGCCGCCGTGCCGATGGGTTTCACTCGTGGTGTGCGCCGGTTCCTGTTGCTGCTGTTCGTCGCCCTCGGCGCGGCCGGGGCGCTGGTCCTGTCGTGCGCCGTCTCGTCGTGGTGGTGGATCGCCGCGGGTCTGCTGCTGCCGCTCACCGCGCTCGGGGTGTGGGACCTGGTGCAGACCCGCCACTCGCTGCTGCGGAACTACCCGCTGCTCGGACATCTGCGGTTCTTGACGGAGCCGCCGCGGCCCGAGCCGCGGCGGTACTTCGCCGAAGGGCACCACGAAGGGCGTCCGTACGGCCGCGCCGTGCGCAGCATCGTCCACGAGCGGGCCGAGGGCGTCGCCACCGAGGAACCGTTCGGCACGGAACGGGATGTGTACGCCGCCGGGTACGAGTTCCTGATGCCGTCCCTGCGCCCGGTGGAACCGCCCGAGGATCCCCCGGTGGTGCGCGTCGGCGGCCCGGACTGCACCCAGCCGTACGACATGGCGCTGCTGAACGTCTCCGCGATGAGCTTCGGGTCGCTGTCGGCGAACGCGATCCTGGCGCTCAACAAGGGGGCGGCGCTGGGTGGTTTCGCGACCGACACCGGAGAGGGCGGTCTGTCGGAGTACCACCTGCGCGGCGGGGGCGATCTCATCTGGGAGATCGGCACGGGGTACTTCGGCTGCCGGACCTCCGACGGCGGCTTCGACGAGCGGGAGTTCGCGGACAAGGTGGCGCTGCCGGAGGTCAAGTGCGTGTCGCTGAAGCTCTCGCAGGGGGCGAAGCCCGGCACCGGGGCGGTGCTGCCCGGCGTCAAGGTGAGCGCGGAGATCGCGCGGGCGCGTGCTGTGCCGGTGGGCGAGACCGTGGTCTCGCCGCCGTGTCACCGGATGTTCTCGACGCCGCGCGAACTCGTGCTCTTCCTCGCCCGCATAAGGGAGTTGGCACACGGCAAGCCGACCGGCGTCAAGCTGTGCGTGGGCTCGCGCCGGCAGTTCCTCGCGGTGTGCAAGGCCATGCTGGCGGAGGGGATCACTCCCGACTTCGTCGTGGTCGACGGCGCGGAGGGCGGCACCGGGGCCGCGCCGCCGGAGTTCGCCGGCCGGCTGGGCACCCCCCTCACCGAGGGCCTGGTCACCGTGCACAACGCGCTGGCCGGCACCGGGCTGCGGGACCGCGTCCGGATCGGGGCGAGCGGCAAGGTCGCCACCGGTGCGGACATCGTCAAGCGGCTGCTCCAGGGCGCGGACTACACGAACGCGGCCCGCGCCATGATGTTCGCGGTCGGCTGCGTCCAGGCCCGGCGCTGCCACACCAACACCTGTCCGGTCGGGGTCACGACCCAGGATCCACGCCGGGTCCGCGCACTCGACGTGGCCGACAAGTCCGAGCGCGTCCACCGCTTCCAGCGGGCCACGGTGCGGAGCGCGGCCCGGATCATGGCCGCGATGGGCGTACGTGACCCGGCCGGCCTCGCGCCCGGGATGCTGCTGCGGCGCACGGACTCGACGACGGTCCTGTCGTACGCCGAGTTGTACGAGTGGCTGCCGCCGGGCGTACTGCTCGCCCAGCCACCCCCGTCGTGGGAAGCGGACTGGACGGCGGCGGACCCGGATTCGTTCTGAGCGGGAGGGCGGAACCCGAACGGCGGAACCCGGGCGGCCGAGCCGCCGGACGCCACAGGCCGAGGCCGGGTGCCAGGAGTCGAGGCCGGATGCCACGGGCCAAGGCCGGACACGACAAGTCAAGAAGTAAACAATTACCCCGAATGCCCGATAAGCGAATCGGTCCTATCGTGCTGGTATGGAGCATGCCCTCAGTCCCTCATCCCTCGCCGAGCTGCGCCGCCCGCGGCCCTATCCCGCCGTGTCCGTGCTGACGCCGACGCATCGCCGCGAGCCCGACAACGCGCAGGACCCGGTGCGGCTGCGCAATATGCTCGCCGACGCCAAGAAGCAGCTGGAGGCCGATCCCGCGATCACCCGCGAGCGGCGCACCGATGTGTCCGCGCAGCTCGATCTGGCGCTCGCGGAGGTCGATCTCGCGCACGCCGAGGACGGTCTGGCCATCTTCGCGGCCCCCGGTGAACACCAGGTGTGGTCGCTGGCGCGTTCCGTGCCGGAGCGCGTGGTGCTGTCGGACACCTTCCTGACCCGCAATCTCGTGGCCGCGCAGGCCGCCGAGCGGCCGTTCTGGGTGCTGTCGGTCTCCGCCGACCGGGTGACGCTGTGGAACGGCGGCGCGGGCCGTGTCGCCAAGGAACGCACCGGGGGCTTTCCCATGGCCCGGAGCCTGGAGGCCCCGAACGCCGAGCGCAAGGAGCGCGTCGGCGACCTGCCCAGCACCTTCCGCGATGAGCGCACCCGGCACTTCCTGCGCGACGCCGACATCGCGATGAGTGCCGTCCTGCGCGCACACCCTCGCCCGCTGTACGTCACCGGCGAGCAGGCGGCGCTCTCGCTGCTCGACGAGATCGGCTCGGTCACCAAGGATGCCGCCCACGTCCCGCACGGCGGCCTCGCCCACGCGGGCCCCGACGCGGTGTGGGCGGCGGTCCGGCCGCTGATCGACGCCGAGGACCGGAAGAACGTCGACACGGTGATCAGGGACCTCGAAACGGCCCGTGGCCGCAAAGATTTCGCGGCGGGCGTCGACGAGGTCTGGCAGAACGCCGGGGACGGCCGCATCCGGCTGCTGGCCGTCGAGGAGAACTACCGCGTGACGGTCCGCGACAACGGCGGCGACCATCTGGTACCGGCCGCGAGCGATGACCTCGACGCCCGGGAGGACATCGTGGACGAGATCGTCGAACAGTGCCTGGAGACGGGTGCCGAGGTGCGCTTCGTCCCCGACGGCTCCCTCGGGGAGGCCCGGGGCATCGCCGGGGTGCTGCGCTACTGACGGCCCGGGACCGCTGCTCCGCCGCCCCGCCCGGCGTCCTACGCTACGCCGACAGAGGTGACGGACAAGGAGGTTCGGGACGTGAGTCAGCTTCTCGGCGTTGCGGTACTGGGTGCGGGGCACATGGGGGCCGACCATATACGTCGTCTCGACAGCGTGGTGAGCGGGGCCAGGGTCGCGGCCGTGGCAGATCCGGCGAAGGAGCGGGCCGAGGAGGCCGTGGCCGGCCTCGACGGCGTCTTGGTGCACACCGAGGTGGCGGCCGCTCTCGACGCGCCGGGCGTCGAGGCGGTGCTGATCGCCTCACCCGGACCCGCGCACGAGGAGGCGCTGCTCGCGGCCTTCGCACGCGGGCTCCCGGTGCTCTGCGAGAAGCCGATGGTGCCGGACTCGGCGGGCGCGCTACGGATCGTGGAGGCGGAGGCACGGCTCGGGCGGCGGCTCGCCCAGGTCGGGTTCATGCGCCGGTACGACGCCGAGTACATGGGGCTCAAGTCGCTGCTGGACAGCGGAAGGCTGGGCCGCCCGCTGATGCTGCACTGCACGCACCGCAATGTGTCGTCCCCGCCCGGCTTCACCTCCGCCATGCTGATCAACAGCTCCGTGTCGCACGAGATCGACGCGGCGCGCTGGCTGCTGGGCCAGGAACTCACCGCGGTCACCGTGCTGCGTCCGCGGCCGTCCGCGCATGCCCCGGAAGGTCTGCTGGATCCGCAGTTCGTGCTGTTCGAGACCGCCGGAGGCGCCCTGGTGGACGTGGAGATCCTCGTCAACTCCGGCTTCGGCTACCAGGTGCGCTGCGAGGCGGTCTGCGAGGCCGGGAGCGTGCGGATCGGGGACGCGCACACGATGGTGGTGACCAGCGCGGGCGGCGCGTACCAGGAAGTGGCCCAGGACTACCTCGTACGGTTCGCGGACGCGTACGACCGCGAGGTGCGGGAGTGGGTGGACGCCACCCGCCGGGGCCAGGTCACCGGGCCGAGCGCCTGGGACGGCTACGCGGCCTCCGTCGTCGCCGAGGCGGGGGTGCGGGCACAGGACACCGGCGACCGGATGACCGTCGAACTCGCCCCGCGTCCGGATCTGTACGGCCAGAACCCGATCAGCCGCTGACGCTCAAGCCGTCGCACGCCTGACCATCGAACACACGCGTGAGCAACGGGGCGGCACACCTCGGCGACCCCTCAAGTCACGTACGTCACCTACGACTTGACCCCTACGAACCCCTGCGCCACTGATCCGGCATTGATCCCATGAACCCACCACGGGAGGACGTAGGCATATGCCAGAAGCACCACCGTATCGTGTGTTGCCGAATCCCTTACAGGGCGTCGCAGGCTGTGCAAGAGTCGTAACGGTCCTTCCGCCAGCCTTGGTCGTACCGTCCCCCCTCGGAGCGCGTCATGCCGTCCCATCTCTCTGCGGATCGCCCCGCCGCCCAGCCGCCCCCGCGCGGCACGGTCGACGCGCTCATCTCGCAGACGCGGCGACTGCGCGGCGACGTGGACGCCGTACGACGTGACGCGCCCGCGGACGGCACGGACCCGCAAGGCCGCTGGCAGCGCGCACTGTGCGATCTGGCGGTACATCAACTCAACGATCTGGACGCGCACTTGGCGCAGTTGCGGGACGGACCACAGCCCGCGCCGGCCGCCCCCTCCACCGCCGGCCCCGCCGAGCGAGCCGTGCCCACCGCCCCCCGGAGCGGCTCCCTGCTCAGCCGCGTCGGCTCCGCCGAGTGGAACCTGCTGACGGACGAGGCGACATGGTCCGGCGAGCTGTATCAGATCCTCGGCCGTGATCCGGCCGCTCCCCCGCTCACCCTCGACGAACTGCCGTCCTTCGTGCACGACGAGGACCGGCCGAGGCTGACGGCGATGGTCACCGACTGCCTGATCGACGCGAAGCCGATAGACGGGGAGTTCCGCATCGTGCGCCCCGACGGCGGCGTGCGCACCGTGCACATGATGGGCGAGCCCGTCCTCGACGCCCACGGCAGCACCGCCTCGATGTGGGCCGTGCTGCGGGACGTCAGCGAACTGCACCGCAGCCAGCGGACGGTGAGCGAGACCCATGACTCGCTGCAACACCAACGGCACCTCGCGCAGACCGAGCACCGGCTCGCCGTCGAGCTACAGGAGTCCGTACTGCCGCCATGGCGCGCCTCCCTGCGGCTCCCGCACCAGGGCCCCGAAACGCTGGACCTGGCCGCCCACTATCTCCCCTCGTCGTCGAGCGCGCTGATCGGCGGCAACTGGTACGACGCGCTCGAACTGCCCGACACCCAGATGCTGTTGAGCGTCGGCGACCTCACCGGGCACGGGGTCGCCGTGACCTCGGGCATGGCGATGCTGCTCGGCACCCTGCGCGGCCTGGCCATGGCGGGTACCCAGCCGGGTCAGCTCATGCAATGGCTCAACGGACTGCTCGACGCCTCCGTCCAGCCCGCCCTGGGCAGCGCCGTCTGCTGCCGCTATCAACCCGAGACGCGCGTACTCACCTGGGCACAGGCAGGCCACCCCGCCCCGCTGCTGTTCCGCAACGGGACGGGGCGCCTGCTGGCAGCACCGGACGGCGTGCTGCTCGGAGCGACCTCGGGTGCCGCCTACGGGCAGGCCGAGGAGACCCTCCAAGCGGGCGACCTGCTGCTCCTGCACACCGACGGGCTGGTCCCGCGGCGATGGGCGGACCCCCGCTCGAGCGAAGCCGAGAGTGGGGGAGGAACGGCGGCCGTCCAAAGGCTGCTCGACCTGGCCCCGCGCTTCGACGGGGTCCGCACGGCCCAGCACTGCGTACGGACGGTGGTGGAAGAGTTCGGCGAGACGGAGCGCGAGGACGACGCCTGCGTGCTCGTCGCCAGGGTCGTCTCCTGACGGACCCGGAAACCCTGCCGGTCAGAGGCACATCGCTACGCCTCGAACCCGGCGACCACCCCTGATGGACCGCGACGGTGGACGGTGTGGACGGTGACGGTGGACGTCGACGGCGGGCCCCTCACGCCCGTGCGCTGCCGCCCCTGAACTTCGACGAGTTCTTGGGGAGGGAGAGTTTGATCTCCTCACGCAGATCCTGGATCTTCGGGTAGCTGGAGTACTCCGCGGTGAGCCGGTACATCTCGCGCAGCCGGTCCCAGGTGCGCTGGGAGGAGTTCGACCCCATCGACGTCAGGGCCAGCCGTGCGTACCGGTCCGCCTGTTCCGGATCGTCGGCGATGAAGCAGGCGGACGCGAGGGAGATGTGGTCGAAGATCTTCGACCGGTCCCGGCCCGACTCCCTCAGGTGCAGCGCCTCCTTGGCGTGGCGCTGCGCCATGATCGCCGCTCCCGGCTCGTGCTCGGCGAGGGTGCGATAGGCCAGGGCCTGCATCCCGTGCAGATCCGCCTCGTCGAACATCTGCATCCAGCTCGGCGGCGGCACGTCGCCCCGGTCGGAGACGAACAGGTCCTCCGCCTCGCCGAGGGTGCGCCGCATGGCCTGCCCCTTGCCCATGGCCGCCTGTGCCCAGGCCTCGATGGTGTAGAGCATGGCCTGGGTGCGGGGCAGTACCTCGTCACCCGAGCCGGACTTGGCGAGCTTCATCAGGTCGAGTGCCTCACCGGGCCGGCCGAGGTGCACCATCTGACGGGCGGCACGGGAGAGCGCCTCCCCGGCACGGGGCCGGTCGCCTCCCTCACGGGCCGCGTGGGCGGCGATGACGAAGTACTTCTGGGCCGTGGGCTCCAGGCCGACGTCGTGCGACATCCAACCCGCGAGAACGGCCAGGTTGGCGGCGACGCCCCACAGGCGCCGCTGAAGATGGTCCGGGTGCCGGTAGGAGAGCATGCCTCCCACTTCGTTGAGCTGTCCCACCACAGCCTTGCGCTGCAGCCCGCCACCGCGGGCCGCGTCCCAGGCCCGGAACACCTCGACCGAACGCTCCAGTTCCTCGATCTCCTGCGACCCGATGGGGGCAGCCTCGTAGCGGTCGAACCCAGCAGGGTCGGCGTGCAGGGGATCGTCGAGTTCGGGAGCGTCCGCCGCGAGGGTCGGATCGGTGTGCAACCAGTCGTGCATGGCGCTGCTGAGTGCGGATCCTGTGGTGAGCGCGACGCCCGCGCCCACCAAGCCGCGTCGGTTGAGCATGAGGTCCATTCCCGTGAATTCGGTGAGGACCGCAGCCGTACGGTCGGGCGCCCACGGCATCCCGTCGGGATGTTCCACACTCCCGTCGCTCTGCCGTCTCCCCATACGCCCGTGCCGGGCCAGACCGAGGTCCTCGATGGTCACGACACGGCCGAGACGCTCGGTGAACAGGGCCGCCAGCACTCGCGGCACCGGATCGCGCGGAATCTCTCCCGTGTCGATCCACCGCCGCACCCGAGAGGTGTCGGTCGCCAGCTGGGGGTGGCCCATGGCCGCCGCCTGCCGGTTGACCAGCCTCGCGAGTTCGCCCTTGGACCAGCCGGCCAGGCCGAACAGGTCCGAGAGACGAGTGTTGGGTTGTCCGCTCACGTCAAGCCCCCAGGTTCTCGGCTGAGTTGACAGTAACCCTCTGTCAGATGCTGGGCGACTATTCGCCAGGGTTCGCCAGGGTGCGCCAGATGGTGTGCCAGTGGACCTCAGGTGTCAGGTAGGAACGCGCCACCCCGACCCGGTGGCCGCCGGGACACTCCCCAGGGTGACTCACGGCAACCGGGGCGGGCAGCGCGGCAACTTGCAGGCACACGAAGGGATCTGTCTCGCCCATGTACACAGCATCGTCCTCCGTGTCCGCACCGCCCCGGTCGCTCCACCCCCGCCAGCCGGGCAGCAGCGGCCCCTACCTCGACCCCGCGCGACCCGCGGCGCCCCTGCTCGGTGCCGGTCGGTCGCGGCGCGTTCCGGGGCTCGGCACCCAACCGCTCAGCGGGAGAATCGACTTGTCCGGCCCCCAGGGCGCCCAGCTGCGCACGGCGATCGCGTCGGTGCACCGGATCTGTCCGGAGTTCACTCCGGTGCAGGTACTGCGCCGCAGCGGGCGCTCCGTACTCCTCGTCGGCACGACGGGGCGCAGCACGGCCGTCGCCAAGTGTTTACTTGACCACTCCCCCATCTGGGCGGAGCGGATCCGGCACGAAATAGCTGCATACCGCTCGTTCGTCCGGCACCGCCCGCCCGTGCGGGTGCCCCGGCTGATCGCGGCGGACCCGGACAACTGCACGCTGGTGATCGAGCGGATGCCGGGCCGGGTGGCCGCGCTCCAGCGGCATCCGGCGGAGGCCCCGCCCCGCGCCGACATCCGGGCGGCCCTGGGCGCGCTCTGCCGGGTGAACGCGTGGCGGCCGCCGGCGGGGACGTTCGACGCCCCGCTGAACTACGCGGAGCGGATCTCCCGCTTCCATGAGCTGGGTCTTCTCACGGACCGGGACATGGGGGATCTGCAGAAGCTGATGCACGGCATCGCCCACTCGGCGGGCCGGCAGGGCATGGGCCAGTTCTGCCACGGTGACGCTCTCCTGTCGAACATCCTCCTCTCACCGGCCGGTCCAGTGCTGGTGGACTGGGAGCACGCGGGCTGGTATCTGCCGGGGTACGACCTGGCGACGCTGTGGGCGGTCCTCGGTGACGCCCCGGTGGCGCGGCGCCAGATCAGTCAGCTCGCACAGTCCGCGGGGCCCGCGGCACGCGACGCCTTCCTGGTGAACCTGATGCTCGTACTGACCCGAGAGATCCGTACCTACGAGACGGCCGTGCAGCGTTCGATGCACGACGTGACCCCGGCGGCACCGGGCCAGGCCCACCCGGCTGCTGCGCCGTCCGGCGAGGAACAGCGGCTGCTGCTGCGGCGGCTGCACGACGACTGTCAGATGGCCCGGCGGGCCGTTCGAGCGGCAGTCGGCACTCGCTGACGGGGATGACGGCCCGCGGTGCCCCTTGGGAAAAAGCGGCGCACCCCGGCAGACCTTCGTCGTGTCCGGGGTCGGACGCAATGTCCGCCGGACGAGTTATTGGTCCACTCCACTGACGCCCCGCAGGCCGGGTCACCACCGCCTCGAAACTCGCTCGCGCCTCGGCTGACATGGGAAATCGCCTTCCCCTGTAGATGATTGACGGATCGTCGGTGAGCCGGTACCACTGACGCACGTTCGGCCCCCGCACGCCCCACCGCGCTCGATCTGCCCAGGAGGCTGCATTGCGAGGATCCGCCACCGACCCCCGGTCCACCGTCGGTCACAGACGCGCGCGCGGAGCGGCGGGTGCCGTCGCCTCGGCGGCGCTGCTGCTGCCGCTGCTCGGCGCGGCTCCGTCCCCGGGCGCCGCCCCGGACTCCTCCGCCGAGCTCCAGCGGGCGTTCGCCACGGCGTCCGCCGACCACCAGGTACCGCAGAGCGTGCTGCTCGGTGTCTCCTACCTCCAGTCCCGCTGGGACACGCACGCCGGCGCGCCGAGCGTCTCGGGCGGCTACGGCCCGATGCATCTCACGGACGCCCGCAGCGCGATCGCCGGGGCCCCGCACCACAGCGCGGGCACGGAGGACGCCCGCGGTGACGAGGCGCGTACGGCCCTGCTGCCCACCACCGAGGTGCCGGAGAACTCCCAGCTCCCCGCCCGCCTCAAGACGTTGCCGAAGGCAGCCGAGCTGACCGGGATCCCGGCCGAGCGGCTGCGTACGGACGCCGCCGCCAACATCGAGGGGGGTGCCGCCCTGCTCGCCGCCGCGCAGAAGAAGCTCGGCGAGCCCCTCAGCGGTGACGCGGCCGACTGGTACGGGGCGGTGGCCGTGTTCTCGGGCGCGGACGACACCGCCACGGCGGCCGCGTACGCCCGTGATGTGTACGACGTGATCCGCGAGGGTGCGCGGCGCACCACGGACGCCGGTCAGAGCGTGACGCTGGCCGCCGAGCCCGGGTCGGCTCCCGACACCGCGCAGCTCGGGCGCGCCGGGCTGCGTTCCGTCTCCGCCGATGGCACGGAATGCCCCAAGTCCCTGGCCTGCGAGTGGATTCCGGCACCGTACGAAGAGTTCGGCGACAACGACTACGGCAATCACGACCTGGGCGACCGGCCGGCCTCGCAGAGCATCAGGTACCTCGTCATCCACGACACGGAAGGCCGCTGGGACGGTGTCATCAACCTCGTCCAGGACCCCACCTATGTGTCGTGGAACTACACGCTGCGCTCCACGGACGGGCACGTCGCCCAGCATGTGAAGGCGAAGGACGTGGCCTGGCACGCGGGCAACTGGTACATCAACGCCAAGTCGATCGGTCTGGAGCACGAGGGCTTCCTCGCCTCGCCGGACGCCTGGTACACGGAGGCGATGTACCGGTCGTCGGCGCGGCTGGTGAAGTACCTGGCCAGGAAGTACGGCATTCCGCTGGACCGGCAGCACGTCCTCGGTCACGACAACGTGCCGGGCCCGACCACCGCGACGATTCCGGGCATGCACACGGACCCTGGCCCGTACTGGGACTGGCGGCACTACTTCCGGCTGCTCGGCAGGCCCTTCCACGCCACGGCGGGCCGGGGCGGCGGGCTGGTGACGGTCCTGCCGGACTTCACCGCCAACCAGCCGGTCTACACCGGCTGCGTCACCGCGGGCCTGCCCTGCGCGTCCCACGGCTCCAGCGAGGTACGTCTGTACAGCGGCCCCGACGAGACCGCGCCCCTGATCAAGGACATCGGTCTGCGGCCCAAGGGCGACGATTCGACGATCGATGTGAACGACGTGGGTTCGCGGGTCTCCACCGGGCAGCGGTACGCGGTCGCCGACCGTGCGGGGGACTGGACGGCGATCTGGTACCTGGGCCAGAAGGCCTGGTTCAAGAACCCGAAGAAGCAGCCGACGGCGGTGAACGCGTCGGGGCTCGTGGTCACGCCAAGGGCGGGACTCACGGACATCCCCGTGTACGGCCGCGCCTACCCGGAGAAGGAGGCCTATCCGGCCGGTGTGCCCGCGCAGTCGGTCTCACCGCTGCCGTACAAACTGCTCGAGGGCCAGAAGTACGCGATCGGGGACGAGGTGCCGGGCGAGTACTACTACGCGGTCACCTTCGACACGCCCTCGCACAAGGTCGTGACCGGCACGGACCGCTACTACGAGATCCAGTTCGGCCACCGGGTGGCGTTCGTGCGGGCGGCCGATGTGCAGGTCGTTTCGTCGAGGTCGTAGGAGGGACTCGGGTGCCGGGGCCGCCCTGCGGGCCCCGGCACCCGCGCGTGTGCTGAGCCTGCTCAGCCCTGCTGGAAGAGCTCCGCGGGCAGGGGCTTCAGCAGTGCGTACAGGTCGTCCGTGATCGGGCGGTCCCAGGCGGCGATGGTCACCAGGACCTTGTCGCTGCGGTCGAACTGCACACAGGAGATCCGGCCCTCGGAGAGCTTGAGGCGGCGGACGATCAGGAGGTTGTCCCCCTGCATCACCGGCATGTCCTCGGTCCCGACGACGGTCACCTCCTCCTCGTTCTCCAGCGCGATCAGCAGCTGGGCCACCTCGAAGGGGACCTCCGACTCGGCGACGTCGCGGGCCGGGGAGCCCTCCGGCAGATTGCCGATGATCATCGCGGGGCCGCGGCCGCCGAACAGGTCGTAGCGCAGGAAGACGCCCTGGCAGCTGCCGTCGGGGGCGGGCAGCAGGCCCGCGCCGAGATTGCCCGGCCAGTCGCCCGGGTCCATGGCCAGTACGTCGAAGTCAGGACCGGCGGGAGTGGCGCTGCGGCGGCGGAGGAAGGACATGTCGCAATGGTACGTGCCCGGCGGCGAACCGGGCTCTGGGGGCGGCCGCCGCCGGAGGCCGTGGCGGGCCCCGGTCCCCTCGCAGGTCGGGCCCCTCACCGGCGGCCCGGCGGCGCCCTGCGGGAGATGACCTTGCGGCGGCTGATCCGCCCGCCGTGATCGCCGAGCACGGCGGATTTCTCGTCCGTCGCGCCGCCGGTGGTGCCGTCCGCGTCGCTGCCGATGCCCTGGACAGAGCACGCACCTGCCATCGGCCCGACGCGGTGGGCACGACGTTCGTGAGGTGGTGGGCGACCGGGTCGCCGGGCCGAGCGCGCGCGACGCGTCCCGGCCGGCGGTGATGCGCTCCAGGGCCGGCTGCCCGAAGCCGCAGGGCCGGCTGCCCGAGCCGGTGATGCCGCAGACCGCATCGCATCGCATCGGTGGTGAACAGCGCGCCGAGCCGGTCCGGATTCCCGGCGTCGGACAAGTTCCCATGCGGGGCGAACAGTTCGGCGATCGCCGTGGGTCGTCGAAGCCGGGCGCCAGGAGAATCCTGCTGTGATCGGCAGGATCCTGCCCCCGGCCGGGGGCCGAGCGGGGGTTCGGCCGCCCCCGGGCGGTGAGCCCGCCGAGATCGTCCGCGGGTCTCTCATGGTCGTCGTGCCGGATGGTCGGGGCGGGGTCGAGGGCGACGCGCGCGGGCCGGCGGACCGACGCGCCTGACGTCGGCCCGCCCGGCCTCCGCTCACGTCAGGTCGAACTCCCCTTCGCGGGCCCCCGAGACGAACGCGCCCCATTCCGCGGGTGTGAAGATCAGAGAGGGGCTCTCGGGGCGGCCGCTGTTGCGCATGGCGATGAACCCCTCGACAAAGGCGATCTGGACGTCTCCCCGTCCTCGGCTGCTGGATTGCCACTCGGCCTTGCTGAGGTCCAGTTCCGGCTTGTCCCAGCCCGCGAGTGGATGCTCCTTGATGGTGCTCTCGGCCACGTCCGTACTCCTCCCGGTTCGTCGTCCGCCGCCAGCCTAGCGATCGGTCACGGCGGCGGACAGGCCACGTGAGGGGGAGGGCCTCACAAGACCGGGGGCTCCGCCCCGACCAGCCACATCGAGAAGAACTGCGACCCGCCGCCGTACGCGTGCCCGAGCACCCTGCGAGCCCCTTCCACCTGGTGTTCTCCGGCCTGGCCGCGCACCTGAAGCGCTGCTTCCGCGAAGCGGATCATGCCGGAGGCGCCGATCGGATTGGTGGAGAGGACCCCGCCCGACATGTTGACGGGCAGGTCCCCGTCGAGTTCCGTCACCCCGGACTCGGTGAGCTTCCAGCCCTCGCCCTCGTCGGCGAAGCCGAGGTTCTCCAGCCACATGGGCTCGTACCAGGAGAACGGCACGTACATCTCCACGGCGTCGATCTCCCGGCGCGGGTCCGTGATCCCCGCCTGCCGGTAGACGTCGGCCGCGCAGTCCTTGCCGGCCTGCGGTGAGACCGCGTCCTTGCCGGCGAAGAGGGTCGGCTCGCTGCGCATCGCGCCGCCGTGCAGCCACGCGGGCGGCCGCGGCGAACGGGCCGCGCCCGCACGGTCGGTGAGGATCATCGCGCAGGCGCCGTCGGAGGACGGGCAGGTCTCCGAGTAGCGGATCGGGTCCCACAGCATCGGGGACGCCTGGACCTTCTCCAGGGTGATGTCGTGTTCATGGAGGTGCGCGTACGGATTCTTCAGTGCGTTGCGGCGGTCCTTGTACGCGACCAGGGAGCCCACGGTGTCGGGGGCGCCGCTGCGCCGCATGTACGCGCGTACGTGCGGTGCGAAGAAGCCGCCCGCCCCGGCGAGCAGGGGCTGCTGGAAGGGGATCGGCAGGGACAGGCCCCACATGGCGTTGGACTCGGACTGCTTCTCGTAGGCCAGGGTCAGGACGGTGCCGTGGACGCGGCCCGCGATCAGGTTCGTGGCGACGAGGGCGGTGGAGCCGCCGACCGAGCCGGCCGTGTGCACCCGCAGCATGGGCTTGCCCACCGCGCCGAGCGCGTCGGCGAGGTACAGCTCGGGCATCATGACGCCCTCGAAGAAGTCGGGCGCCTTGCCGATGACCACGGCGTCGATGTCGGCCCATGTCAACTCGGCGTCCAAAAGGGCCCGTTGGGCCGCCTCTCGGACAAGGCCCGCGATCGAGACGTCCCGCCGGGCGGCCACGTGCCTGGTCTGGCCGATGCCCACGACGGCCACGGGCTCCTTGCTCATCGCGGGTCTCCTTCGAGTAGGGCGACCAGGTTCTGTTGCAGGCAGGGACCCGAGGTCGCGTGGGCGAGCGCGCGGTCGGACTCGCCGCGGTGGATGCGGGCGGCGGCCTCGCCGATGCGGATCAGTCCGGCCGCCATGATCGGGTTGGCGGCCAGTGCGCCCCCGGACGGGTTGACGGTCACGCGGTCGTCGAGCCGCAGCGCCCTGCGCAGGACCACCTCCTGGGAGGTGAAGGGCGCGTACAGCTCGGCGGTGTCGACGGGGCGTTCGAAGACGCCCGCCTTCTCGGCGGCCAGGCGGGTGGAGGGCGAGTCGGTCAGGTCACGGACACCGAGGGCGTGTGCCTCGATACGGTGGTCGATGCCCCGGATCCAGGCGGGCCGCGCGCACAGCCGGCGCGCCCGATCCCCCGCCGCGAGGACGACGGCGGCGGCTCCGTCGCCGACGGGCGGGCAGTCGCCGGTACGCAGGGGACGTACGACATAGTCCCCCTGCGGCACCGAACCGCTCAGCTGCGCATGGGAGTTGGTGGCGGCCGACGCACGGCTGCGGGCCGCGACACCGGCCAGTGCGGGCTCGTCGGCGTGCCCCGCGTCGATGAGCGCCTGCGCCTGAAGGGCGGCCAGGGCCACGGAGTCCGGCCACAGCGGCGCCACGTAGTACGGGTCGAGCTGCCGGGTCAGGACGTCGCGTACAGAGCCGGGTGACGACTTCCCGTACGCGTACACGAGCGCGGTGTCGGCGTCGCCGGTCAGCAGCTTCGTCCACGCCTCGTACAGCGCCCACGCCCCGTCCATCTCCACATGTGACTCGGAGATCGGCGGCCAGGCGCCCACCCCGTCGAGCGCCATGGTGAAGGAGAAGGCGCGGCCCGCGAGGTAGTCCGTGGAGCCCGAGCAGGTGAAGCCGATGTCGCCGGTCTTCAGGCCGGCCTGGCCGAGGACGTCGTGCAGGACCGGGATGAGCATCTCCACCTCGGAGAGCTCGTCGCTGGTGCGCCGGTGGTCGGTCTGCCCGAAGGCGACTACGGCGATCTCGCGCGTCACAGCAGCTCCTTGTACGTCTCGTAGTCCGCGTCGGGTTCGCCGGTGGGCCGGTAGTGGTCGGGGTGACGCCCGCCGTCCGTCCATACCGGCTCGACGCGCAGACCCATGCGCACCTGGTCGTAGGGGATGCCGCCGATGCGGCCGTGCAGCGCGAGGTCCGCGCCGTCCAGTGCGATGTGCGCGTAGACGTACGGCACTTCGATGTCGAGGTTCTTCGCTTTGATGTTGACGATGCAGTACGTGGTGACCGTGCCGCGCGGGCCCACTTCGACCGCTTCGGATGTGGCGACACCGCAGGTGGGGCAGGCCCCCCTGGGCGGGACGTAGACCTTGCGGCAGGAGGGGCAGCGTTCACCGACGGTCCGCTGTTCGGCGAGGGCGTCGAGGTGGGCGGACTGCGCGCGGCCGGGTGAGTAGACGTAGTCGAGACGGGCCGGGGCGACGATGCCGGTCACCGGGTCGGCGAACCGGCCGTCGTGGCCGGTGGGTTCGGCCGCCGCGTCGTCGCCGGAGTCGTACGGTTCGAAGCAGGCGATGTCCGTGATGGCTCCGGAGCGTTGCGCGGCCCAGCGGACGCGGACGCGCAGGCCGCTGTGTACGGCGTCGGGGCCGGCGGCGTCGAGGGCGTGGAGGAGGGCCGTGTCGGCGCCGTCGAGCCTGACCAGGACCCAGGCGAAGGGGGTGTCGAGGGGCTGGCCGCGGCGCGGGGCGTGGTTCCAGGCCCAGGTGGTGACGGTGCCGGTGGGGGCGACTTCGACGAGGTCGTGGATCTCCTCGGCGGTGACGGGGTCGTACTCGACGGGTGGGACGAGTGTGCGCCCGTCGCCGGTCTTCACGCCGAGGAGCACGCGCTCGCGCAGACCGGTGAGGAAGGCGCTCTGGACGGGGCCGAGTGAGCGGGTGAAGGGGAACTCCACGACCAGGGGGGCTTTGAGGACTTCGGGCACGGGGACTCCTCGTGGGGGTCGGCTCAGGTGCGCCTGTACACGGGCGGGCGCTTCTCGGCGAAGGCGCGGGCGCCTTCCTTGGCGTCGGCGGTGTCGAAGACCGGCCAGCCGCGCTTCAGCTCGGCCGCGAGTCCGTCGGTCTCGGTCATCTCCGCGGTCTCGTACACGGAGGCCTTGACGGCCTCGACGGCGAGCGGTCCGCAGGCGTTGATCCGCCCGGCGATCTCCAGGGCCGCGGCGAGGGCGGTCCCGTCGGGGACGACATGGCCGACGAGCCCGATGCCGGCCGCCTCCCGCGCCGGGTACGGGCGTCCGGTCAGCAGCATCTCCAGGGCATGGGTCCGCGGGATCTGGCGCTGGAGGCGGACCGTGGAGCCTCCGATCGGGAACAGCCCCCTCCTGACCTCGAACAGCCCGAAGGTCGCGGACTCGCCGGCGACCCGGATGTCGGTGCCCTGGAGGATCTCGGTGCCGCCCGCGACACAGGGGCCCTCGACGGCGGCGATCACGGGTTTGCGGGGACGGTGGTGGCGCAGCATCGCCTTCCAGTGCAGATCGGGGTCGGCCTGGAGCCGGTCCCGGTACTGCTGCCCTTCCATCCCCTGGCCGGCCAGGGCCTTGAGGTCCATCCCGGCGCAGAAGGCACCGCCCGCGCCGGTGAGCACGACCGAGCGGACCGCGTCGTCCTCGTCGGCCTCGACCCAGCCGTCGTACAGGCCGACCAGCATCGGCAGCGAGAGCGCGTTCCTGGCCTCGGGCCTGTTGAGCGTGAGCACCAGTGTGGCGCCCTCGCGCCGCACGGTGAGGTGTTCCGTCCCACCCATTGCCGTCCTCCCGTCAGACAGGCTCTCTGGAACGAGAACAGGTTGCAGTAGGTGCGGGACCAGTACAAGAGTTTTCTGACAGACAGTCAGATTTCTTGTCCCGGGGCCCTTCCCAGTTGCGTCGGCCTTTGCTCTGATGACCGTCGAGCCGATGGATGCCAGGCGTGCCCGGGGTCAGGAGGAGCGGTGGAGTACAACCTTGCCGACCTGTTCGAGTCGGTCGTCGACGTGGTCCCCGACCGCGAGGCCCTCGTGTACCTCGACCACCCCGGCACGGGCGCGGAGCGCCGTCTCGGCTACGCGGAGCTGGACGCGGCGGCCAACCGCGTCGCGCACCATCTGATCGACAGCGGGATTCGCCCCGGCGAGCACCTCGGGCTCCACCTCTACAACGGCGTCGAGTACCTGCAGACGGTCCTCGGCTGCCTGAAGGCCCGGATCGTCCCGGTCAACGTCAACTACCGCTATGTAGAGGAGGAGTTGGTCTACCTCTACCGGGACGCGGATCTGGTGGCGCTGGTCTTCGACGCGGAGTTCACCGAGCGGGTGGCGGCGGCGCTGCCGCAGACGGAGAAGCTGCGGCACCTGGTGCGGGTGGGGACCCCGACATCCGGCGCCGGTCCGCTGCCCGTGGTGGAGTTCGCCGACGCCGAGGCGGCCGGGTCTCCAGGGCGCGGGTTCCCGGCCCGCTCGGCGGACGACCAGTTCATCATCTACACCGGCGGGACGACCGGGATGCCCAAGGGGGTGATGTGGCGGCAGGAGGATCTGTTCTTCTCGGGTCTGGGCGGGGGCGCTCCGACGGGCGAGCCGGTGAAGACGCCTGAGGAACTGGCCGAGCGGGTGGCGGCGGGCGGGGAGGGCATCACCTTCTTCCCCGCTCCCCCGCTGATGCACGGCACCTCGACGCTGACGGCCTTCATCGGCTTCAACTTCGGCCAGCGGGTCGTCATCCACCGCAAGTTCGTGCCGGAGGAAGTCCTGCGGACGATAGAGAAGGAGCGGGTCACCAGCATGTCGCTGGTCGGCGACGCCATGCTGCGGCCGCTGATCGACGCGCTGAGCGGGCCCATGAAGGGGACCGACTGCTCCTCCATGTTCAGTGTGTCGTCGTCCGGGGCGATCATGTCGGAGACCGTGCGCGCCCAGTTCCAGGCGCTCGTGCCGAACGTGATGCTGCTGAACAACTTCGGCTCGTCGGAATCCGGCTTCAACGGCACGGCGACCCCTGACTCGGGCCCGGACCGCGGCTTCCGGATCCGGGTCAACTCCCGTACCCAGGTGGTGGATCCGGCCACGCACGAGCCCGTCGCGGTGGGCGAGCCCGGCCGCATCGCACAGCGCGGCCATGTGCCCCTCGGCTACTACAACGACCCGAAGAAGACCGCCGAGACGTTCTTCCGCAAGGGTGACGAGCGGTGGGTGCTGCTCGGCGACATGGCGACCGTCGACGAGGCGGGCGTCGTCACCGTCCTCGGCCGTGGCTCCCAGTGCATCAACACGGGTGGGGAGAAGGTGTATCCGGAGGAGGTCGAGCAGGCGCTCAAGTCGCATCCGGACGTGTACGACGTCCTGGTGGCCGGGGTGCCGGACACCACGTGGGGCAGTCATGTCGCGGCGGTGGTGCAGCTGCGCGAGGGCGCGGGACGGCCGTCCCTGGAGGAGATCCAGACCCACTGCCGCACCCGTCTGGCGGGCTACAAGATCCCCCGGCAACTGGTCATCACTAGCACCATCCAACGCTCGCCGAGCGGCAAGGCGGACTACCGCTGGGCACGGTCGGTGGCGGCGGAGGCCGACCGCTGACGGCAAAGGCCCGGCGGCCCGCCCCCTCCCCGCTCGCGGGTCGGCGTTGTTCGCCCACGGCTGGACCGGTTGCCCCGTGCCGACGCGGCGGAGAGCGTACGGGCATGGCCTTCTCCGTGGCACATCTCAGCGATCCGCATCTGACGACCGGGCTGCTCGCCGTGGACCGAGTCGCCGCCTTCTCCCGGGCCCTGCGCTGCGTCCTGGCCCTCGACCCGCGACCCGCCTGCGTGGTCGTCACCGGTGATCTGGTCGACCGGGGCGAGGCCGAGGAGTACGAGGTGCTGCGCGAGGTCATCGCGCGCTTCCCGCTCCCGGTGCACCTCGTGCCGGGCAACCACGACGATCCCGGCACCCTGCTGGAAGCCTTCGGCGGCGGCCCTCATACGGGCGGCGCCCGTGCGTTCCCGTACGCCGTGGAGTATCCGAACGCCACCGTGGTGGTCCTGAGCTCCACGGTCCCCGGGGCTCCCTCGGGCCGGCTCGGCGACGAGCAGCTCGACCGGCTGGAGGAGCTCCTGTCCAGGCGCCCGGAGGTGCCCGCCTTCGTGTGTCTGCACCATCCGCCGGTCGACATCGGCATCCCGTACCTGGACGGCATGAACCTGGCGGACGCCGACGCGTTCGGCGAAGTGATCGGACGGCATCCGCAGGTCGTACGCGTACTGGCGGGCCATGTGCACCGGGCGGTCACCGGGGAGTTCGCGGGCAGCACGATGGTCACCGCGCCCAGCACCTACTTGCAGAGCAATCTGAACCTGCGCGTCGGCGGACCGGTGGGATACGTCGACGAACCGACGGCGTTCCTGCTGCACCACCTCACCGGCACGGGGTGCGTGACACACACCGCTCAGGTCAGCCACGCGGGCGGGCTCATCGGGGGGTACTGACCGGGTGCGGGCCGGTGTCGGTACGCGTCGGGGCTCGGGGACCGCATCACCCGAGCCCACGGCCGCGACCTCGACGAGCCGTGTGGGAGGGCGGCATTCAGCCGCGGTACCCGGCGCTCTCCGCGCGCTGCCCGGGCATCCCTCCCGGCAGGCCACCCGCGCCCAGCCGCTCGAACCGCTCCTGGACATTGGCCGCGAAGGCCCGCTGCTCGGATCCCGCGAAGTCCTGCCCGGTGGTGTTCATGGCCACCGTGAGCACACCGCTGATCGGGGCGGCCGGGGACGTGCGCACCGGTGTGCACAGGAAGTTGAAGTCCTGGAGGGTGTGGGAGTCGTACGTCTGGATCGACGCCCGGGCCAGCGTGGCCGCCTGTCCCGTGTGGAAGGCGTCGTCCATCGCGCCGAAGACGCCTATCGCCTCGAGGCCGGGCAGGACGTGCCGCCCGGGGCTGAACTGCGGGACCAGGCCGAAGGCCGAGCCCTGCTTGCCATTGGCGTAGCGCAGCAGATGGTCGGGGCCCTCGGTGAGCATGATCGGGAACGGCGCACCGTCGAAGACGGCGAACAGCTCCTGCTGCTGGGCGAGCAGGCTGTCACGCAGCTTGAAGTCGGACAGCAGGGTCTCGGTGAGCTCCTGCATGCCCTCGCGAAGACCGCGGTCCCAGGTGCGGGGCTTCATGTCGGCGACGCACACGGTGCCGAGGATCATGCCTGTGTTGTCCCGCAGCGGGGTGCCGAGGTAGGAACGCACGCCCAGGTCGTTCACCAGCGGGTTGCCCTTGAAGCGCGGGTAGTCGAAGACGTCGTCCAGAGCCAGTTGGGAACCCTGGGCCACCACATGGGGGCAGAATCCGTAGTCGCCGGGCGCTTCCCGGGAGAGGTTGCTCAGATCGAAGGCGATGCCTCCGCTCTCCGGGCTCACCTTGTCGTCGGGCGAACCGGACGGCACGTACATGCCGCGGAACATCTGCCGTTCGTCGTTGATGAAGTTGACCATGGCCAACGGAGACTGGGTGAAGCTGGCCGCGAGTCGCGCGATGCGGTCGAACGTGGCCTCCGCCTCGACGGTATTGAGGCCGAGAACCTGCAGTCGCAGCCTGCGCTGCTCGCTCGCGAGCCGGGCCGGATCGGAAGATGAGAGGGGGTCCATGGGATCAGATGAAATCAGAATCCCGGCTTCCGTGGATCACCCCTCCCCGTATTTTCCGCATCAGGTGCCTCACACTCAACGCACTTGACCCCGCCGGGACTTGACTCGAAAGGTCCGCTGATGCTCGCGTGACCGTGCCGCCCCACCGGCCCCTCGCAGTTACCCAACCTCAAAGACTGTCCACATACTTCAAGGTTTCAACCTTCGACGATCACTTCCCGCCATTCCTTGAGCGGCCATCGAGCGGAAACGATTTTGCATACGACAATCGTGCGGTGGGCTGGTTTTCGACGCTGACGCGTTCATTCCGTCACGCCATCCAATGGTCGAACCTGAGTTCGGACACGCGATGGCGGGGCGGAAGTGATACGTCCCTCTGCCGGGGCCCGTGCGTACCGAGTTGTGGCGATACGTCTGCGAGAGAGGGCACAGCGGAGTGGGTCAGGTGCGGTTCGAGCCGCGGGCGTCCCGCCGGGGGCGGGTGCGGCAGGACCTTTTCGGTCAGAGCGCCATACGCGATTTCACGCCACGATCCACGCCGCCGCCGACGGCCCGAGACTCCGTGCGAGGCGACCACTCGCCGGCCCGGTCAGAGGTGATGGCCGCTCGGGGCACCGAGCCCGACTGAGCGAGGAGCCCGGTACGACGACGTCCGGGGCTCGAACCACTTCGTAACCCATCCTCATCCCGCCCGGAAACGGGGGTCCTGGCGGCATCGCGGCGCGAGAGACGGCAGGGGAGCCGTCCACAGGCGCCGCTCCCAGGAATGCCGTGGGGCCACATGTCCCCGCCCGGGAGCCATGCGGCAAGGTCAACTGCGCCATCGCGTACGGACAGTGGCGAAGGATCGAAAGGGATTGCTCATGAACAGGTCGGACGTGGACGCACGGTCGGTGGCTGTGATCGGCATGGCCTGCCGGCTCCCCGGCGCGTCGGGGACCGACGAACTGTGGGCCCTGCTGCGGGACGGCGTGGACGCCACCAGCGAGACCCCTCCTGAACGTTACGACGTGGACGCCCTGCACTCCGTCGCCCCCGGACCGGGAGGCATCGCCAGCCGCAGAGCGGGCTATGTCGGCCAAGTCGCGGATTTCGATGCCGAGTTCTTCGGGATGTCCGCCAACGAGGCGGTGGAACTCGACCCGCAGCAGCGGCTGTTGCTGATGACCGCCTGGGAGGCCCTGGAGGACGCGGGCCGGCGGCCCGACCTGCTGGCGGGCACCCGGACCGGCGTGTTCGTCGGCAATGCCCGCGCGGACTACCTGGAACTCGCCCTGCGGCAGGGCCCGGAGGCGGCCACGGCCTCCCAGCTGAACAACTTCCGGTCGCTGTTGCCGGCCCGCCTGTCGCACTTCTTCGACTTCCGCGGACCCAGCATCGTCGTGGACACGGCCTGCTCCTCCTCGCTGGTGGCCGTGCACCAGGCCGTACAGAGCCTGCGCGCCGGAGAGAGTCCCCTGGCGCTGGCCGCCGGGGTGAACATCACGCTCCGCCCGGACGAGGGCCTCGTGATGACGCAGGCCGACGCCATGGCTGCCGACGGCCGAAGCAAGTTCGGCGACGCGCACGCCGACGGGCACGCCCCCAGTGACGCGGTGGCCGTCGTCGTACTGAAGCGCCTGGCGGACGCCCTGGCCGACGGCGACCGCATACGCGCCGTCATCCAGGGCAGCGCCGTCGGCAACGACGGCCGTACCAGCGACACCGTCCTCAATCCGTCGCTGACCGGCCAGCTCGAGGTGCTGCGATGGGCGTACGAGGACGCGGGGGTGAACCCCGCCGATGTCGACTACGTCGAGGCGCACGGCTCCGGATCGCCCGCCCTCGACCCGCTGGAACTGGGCGCCCTGGGCAGGGTGCTGGGCGAGGGCCGGCCCGCCGACCGGCCGCTGCTCGTCGGCTCGGTCAAGACGAACATCGGGCACGCGGAGGCAGCAGGCGGACTGGCCGGACTGATCAAGACGGTGCTCTGCCTGGAGCACGGCCAGATCCCGGCCAGCCTCCACCTCGACACCCCGAACCCCCAGGTCGCCTGGGACGAACTGCCGCTGGTGGTACCGGGCAAACTGCTCGACCTCCCCGAGCTGGACCGGCCGGCCGTCGCCGGGGTCTGCGGGCAGGGCTCCTCGGCCCTCAACGCCCATGTGGTGATCCGGCAGGCCGACCCCGCCTGGTCCGCGTCCGCGCCGCCGGGCCGGGCCAAGCCGTACGTCCTCGCGCTCTCCGCGCGCAGCGCCGCGGCCCTGGAGGCGCTGGCCCGGTCGTACGCCGACCATCTGGGCCCGGACGGCGCGGGCACCGCGTACGCGCTGCGCGACATCTGCTTCAGCGCGGCCACCCGGCGTCAGCACCATGAGCACCGGCTGGCCGTCATCGGTTCGACGCACGCGGAGATCGCGGCGGCGCTCACCGGATCGCCGGGGCTGGGCGGCAGGCCGCTGTCGGCCGTCGCCGAGCGCTACCGCAGGGGCGAGGACGTGGACTGGGGGAAGGTGTTCGGGCGCTCCGGCCGCTTCGTGCCGCTGCCCCACTACCCCTGGCAGACCAAGCGCTACTGGCCCGGCGAGGAGCACGCGCAGGACGGCGGCGATCTGGCGTCCTGGGTCCTGCGCGAGCACGCCCGCACCGGCTTCGACGACGGCTCCACGCTCACCGAGATCGGGATCGACTCCCTGGCGAAACTGCGGATCGTCGTCGAACTGACCAAGCGGTCCAGCCAGGACGTCGACCCGGAGGAGTTCGGCCGGCTGCGCACCGTCGGCGAACTCCGCCGGTGGACGCGGTCCCTGGAGGCAGCGGCCCGATGAGCGATCCGCAGAACCTGTACGCCTGGTTCGCCCGCTCGGCGGCCGCGTACGGCGACGAGTGCACCGCGCTGGAGATCGGCGACGACCGGCTCTCCTACGGTGCGCTGCGTGACCTGGCGGAGCGGCTCGCCGGCCGTCTGGTCGCGGCGGCCGGCGGCACCCCGCCGCGCCGGGTCGGCCTGCTGGCGAGCCGTTCGGTGACCGCGTACGCCGGTTATCTCGCCGTGCTGCGGGCCGGTGCGACCGTCGTGCCGCTCAACCCCGAGCACCCGTCCGCGCGCACCCGCGACATCGTCGAAGCGGCGGGGCTCGAGCTGGTGCTGGCCGACGCCCCGGCGGCCGGCGCGGACCTCGGCGTGCCCGTCCTCGTGGCGGGCCCCGAGGAACTGGCGGCCCTCGCGGCCCTCGTGGACGAGCCGGTGCCCGAACTGCCGGACGCGCGGACCGGTCCTGACGACATCGCGTACATCATCTTCACGTCCGGTTCGACCGGCGCGCCCAAGGGCGTACCGATCCTGCACCGCAACATCTGCGCCTATCTCGGTCAGGTTGCCCCGCGCTACGACATCGAGCCCGGCAGCCGCCTCTCCCAGTCCTTCGAGCTGACCTTCGACGGCTCCGTGCACGACCTGTTCGTCGCCTGGGCGGGCGGGGGAACGCTCGTGGTGCCGATGCGCAGCCAGCTGCTGTCACCGGTGAAGACGATCAACAGCCTGCGGCTGACGCACTGGTTCTCCGTGCCGTCGCTGATCTCCTTCGCCTCGCGCCTCGGCACGCTCGAGCCGGGCAGCCTGCCGACACTGCGGTGGAGCATCTTCGGCGGCGAGCCGCTGACCCTGGCGGCGGCCCGGGAGTGGCGGGCGGCCGCGCCGGACAGCCGCCTCGAAGTCCTCTACGGGCCGACGGAACTCACCATCTCGTGCACCGCGTACCGGTTCCCCGACGATCTTGCGGACTGGCCGAAGACGCCCAACGGCACGGCTCCGATCGGCACGTGCTACCCGTTCCTGGATCTGCTGCTGCTCGACGCGGACGACCGGCCGAGCGACAGCGGCGAACTGTACGTACGCGGCCCGCTGAGGTTCCCCGGCTATCTGGACCCGGCGAACAACGCGGGACGCTTCCTGACGTCCGCTCAGCACCCCGCCACCGAGGAACCACTGACCGACCGCCACTGGTACCGCACCGGAGACCGCGTCGCCATGCGGGACGGGCACCTGGTCCATCTCGGACGGACCGACCACCAGGTCAAGATCCGCGGCCACCGGATCGAACTCGGCGAGATCGAGGCGATGCTGCGGCAGCAGCCCGGCGTCCGGGACGCGATCGTCCTCGCGGTGCCGGCCTCCGACGGCGAGCCGGAGCTGGAGGCCGCGGTCAGCGGCACCGGCTGCGTCCCCGACCGGCTCTACTCGGCACTGGGCGACCGGCTGCCGCCGTACATGCTGCCCCGCCGGATCGCCGTCCTCGACCAGCTGCCGCTCAACCCCAACGGGAAGATCGACCGACGGGCCCTGCTCGCCGAACTGGGACGCTCCCGCTGACCCACGGCGTCCTCGCCGAACCGCCCCGACACCCCACTCCCCGACGTCTGTTGTGAGGCACCCACATGTTCGACGCCATCGTGGTAGGCGCGCGCTGCGCCGGAGCGTCCACCGCCATGCTGCTCGCCCGCTCGGGGTACCGGGTACTCCTGCTGGACCGGTCGGCGGCCGGCTCCGACACCCTCTCCACCCATCTCGTCCACCAGCCGGGCGTCGCGGCTCTCGCCCGTTGGGGGCTCCTGGAGAACGTACGGGCCTCGGGGTGCCCGCCGCTGGACCGGGCGGTCTACGAGGTGGCCGACATCCACCTCGAAGGCTGCGCCAGGGGTGTGGAGGGGCAGCGTGCCTCGTACGCTCCCCGGCGCCATGTCCTGGACGCCATCCTGGTCGACGCGGCCGTCGCGGCGGGCGTCGAGTTCCGCGACCGCTGCCAGGTCACCGGCCTGCTGCGGGACGGCACCGGGCGCGTCGTCGGCGTGGAGGGCAGACACGGCGGCCGCTCCTTCACCGAGCGGGCCCGGCTGGTGATCGGCGCGGACGGCATGCGCTCCACCGTCGCCCGGCTGGTCGAGGCGCCGTACACCGTGACGGATCCACGGCTGACCTGCGCGTACTACACGTACTGGCCGGACGTGCCGGCCACCCTGGAACTGTACGAGCGCACCGGGAGCTGGGTGGCCGCCGTGGCCACCAACGACGCGGCGACCCTCGTTCTCGCCTACTTCCCGCAGGTCCGCTTCGAGGAGGTCCGCACCGACGCGCGCGGCGCCTATCTGGAGCAGATACGCACCACCGCGCCGGCCCTGCACGAGCGGCTGCGGGGCAAGGAGCCCGCCGAGCGGCTGCGCGGTACGGGTGACCAGCAGAACTTCTTCCGGCAGGCGACGGGACCCGGCTGGGTGCTTGTCGGCGACTCCGGACACCACAAGGACTCCATCACCGCGCGCGGGATCAGCGACGCGTTCCTCCAGGTCGACACCCTCGTCCGGCACGTGGACGGTCCGCTCGGCGGCGACCCGGTCCGACTCGACGCGGCGCTGGAGAAGTTCGCCGAGGAACGCGACAGCGCGCTCACCCCGGGTTACGAATCCACGCTGGCGGTCGCCCGGCTGGCGCCGCACGAGCAGCGCCTCTCCCTGCTGCGGGCCGTGCAGACGGATCCGGAACTCACCGCGATCTACTTCGACATGGTCGCCGGGATCGGCTCCGCGGGTGCCCTCTACACACCCAAGCTGCTTGCCCTGCTCTGACCCGTTTCGGGGCGAACGGCGACCCGGACACCCGCGGTGACCTGCCAGGACGGTAAGTCGCCAACTCCTGTCGAATGGCTGGCAGTTGCCCTGGGCCGGTGCTGACGCTGCGCCATGATCCTGATACGGTTCCACCGATCGCCGACTCCGATGACAGAGAGTCAAGTCGCCTCGCCGGTGGCAAGATCGGCACTTTTTGCACCTTCCCTGACCGCCCCAGTGTTTCGCTGCCGTACGAGGAATCAGATGCCAGGCACCCGCGACCGGCGGACGCGTCATCGGTCCGCCCCGCGCAGATCTCTCCGGTTCTCGTTCGTCCTGCCCTTCGTCGTGCCCGCGGTCTGTCTCACCGGACTCTGGGGATACACGGCGGCCGGACTCGTCGACGAGCAACTCCAACTGCACTCCGACGCGGATCGGGCCTCCTCCGTCGCCCGGCCGGCCCAGGACGTGCTGTCCCGGCTGCAGACCGAGCGCCGGCTGACCGCGGTCTGGCAGGCGAGCCGCACGAAGACCGCCCGTACGGAGCTGGACGGCGCCCGCGACGAGACCGACGCCGCCGTCGCCGCGTTCCGGCGCAGTTCCTCCTCCGCGCTGGACACCTCCTCGCTCCAGCGGCGGACCAGGCTGTTCGACGAGGCTCTCGACACCCTTTCCGGCCGCCGCGAGGCGATCGACGGCCGCACCCTCAGTACGGGCGACACGTTCGAGTTGTACACCGACACCGTGTCCCGCGGTATCGGCGTCCTCACCGCGGCCGTACACAGCGACGACGGCCGGCTCGCGCGGGGCGGCAACGCGACGGTGTCCCTGGCCCACATCACGGAGATGCTCTCGCGCGAGGACGCGCTCATCTCCGGCGCGCTGCCGTCCCGTCGGATGACCGCCACGACCCGCGCCCAGTTCGGCCAGTATCTGGCGATCCAGCGCGAGTTCCGCGCGGGCCTGGACATCCACGACCTCCCTGCCGGTGCGGCCGCCACCTACACGCAGCTCACGGACAGCGCCAAGTGGACCACCCTGGGCACGGTCGAGAAGTCCGTGACCACCGGCCGGGGCACGGGGCTGCCCGGTCAGGCCTCGTCCTGGCCGACGGCCACCGAGCCCGTCGTCGGCGGCCTGCAGTCGCTGGGCGCGGACTCCGCGGACGGTCTGTCCGACCTGGCCGCCGACCACGCCGACGACCTGCTGCTCGGCATGCTCCTGGGCACGGCCGCGACGCTGGCCGCCCTGGCCGGCGGTGCGGTACTGGCCCTGCGCGCCCGGCGCTCGACGCTCGGCCGGGTCTCCGAGCTCCAGGCGCACGTCGAGCAGCTGTCCGGCAGCTGGCTGCCCCAGCTTCTGGCCCGAATACAGAACGGCGAGCGGGTCGAGCCGGCCACGCTCGCCCCGCACGGAGAGCAGGCGACCGACGAGCTGGAGCGGCTGGCCGCGGCCATCGACCAGCTGGGCCGGGTGGCCGGGGACACCGCCGTACGGCAGAGCCTGGGCCGCGAGGGCACGGAGAAGGTCTTCGCCCAGCTCATTCGCCGTACGCAGATCCTGATCCACCGGCTGATCTCGCTCCTTGACGACCTCGAGCGCAAGCACGAGGACTCGGACCTGCTCAAGGACATCTTCAAGGTCGACCATCTCGCGACCCGGGTGCGGCGGCACGCGGAGAACCTGGTGATTCTCAGCGGCTCCCCGCCCAGCCGCCGGCTGACCGCTCCCGTCTCGATCACCGACGTGATGCGCGGCGCGGTCGCGGAGACGGAGCAGTACACCAGGGTCAAGGTGAAGAACCTCCCCGCGGACCGGCGCCTCGCCCTGGCCGGCCGGGCCGTCGCGGACGTCACCCATCTGCTCGCCGAACTGATCGAGAACGGCACGAGCTTCTCGCCACCGGACACCCAGGTGTTCGTCAGCGCCACGAAGGTCGCCAAGGGCCTGGCCGTGCACGTCGAGGACCACGGCCTCGGCATGCCGCAGGACCTGCGCGACCACGCGAACGACCTGCTCGCCCACCCGCCGCGGCTGGACATGACGGCCCTGGGCGAGGACCCGCGGCTCGGGCACTTCGTGGTGGCCCGGCTGGCCGAACGGCACAAGATCAAGGTGGAGCTGCGCGAGTCCGTCTACGGCGGCACCCTCGTGATCGTGCTCCTGCCGGCCGCCCTGCTCGAAGAGGTGGCCTCGCCGGTTCTCGACCAGCTCAAGTCGGCCGCCGTCGCTGCCAACAGGGCAGTCGCGGCCGAGGCCTCCCGGGCGGTCGCGGGGACGGACGACTTCGCTGTCGTGGGCGCCGAGGGCATGCCGCTCGTGGGCTCGGCCATCGGATCGGCCGGCCACAGCCTCGACGCGGGCGTCACGATCGGCGGCGTCGACGCGCTCACGCACACGCGCCTTCCGGACCACAGCGGCTTCCCCGAGTACGGAGGTGCGGGCCTCTTGCCGGCCGCCTCGGACCACCCCGCCCCGGCTCCCGGACCCAACGCCTCCTGGGCACCGCCCCGGGAGCACCCCGCGCCCCAGGGCCACCGCACCGAGCCGGGCGGCCTCGGACCACAGGCCGGGCAGCCCGCACACCCCGGAGCACATGCCGGACACCACGGATCGCGGGCCGGATTCACCGAGCCGCAGAGCGGTTTCACCGAGCCGCGGTCCGGGCCACCGTCCCGGCACGAACCCGGTGCCGGAAGCGGGGGTCCCGCCCCCGCCCGGGAGGAGGCGCCCGCACGCAGTGCGGCGCGCCCGCTGACCACCCCGCAGGTCCTGCCGCAACGGACCAGGGGAGCCAGCCTGGCGCAGCAACTGCGCAGGGAGGCGGAGCAGGCACAGGGCCGACCCGACGGTGAGGGAGACAAGGGCGTCATCTCCCCGGACGCGTCGGCCCGCGCGATGATCGCAATTCAGCAGGGGCTGAAGCGGGCCCGGATGTCCGAGACCGACGAGCCGACCGGTGCGGACGGCCGGCAGCAGACGGATCCGAGGGACCCCGGTGCCCATCAACTGTGAGGAAACGTTACGTAATGACTGAGCAGGTACAATCCGGTCCCCGGCTGGACTGGCTCCTCGACGGACTGGTGGACCGGATACCGGAGATCCGCTGTGCCATCGTGCTGTCCGGGGACGGCCTTCTCATCGGCAAGTCGAAGAACCTGCGCCGCGACGACGCCGAGCACCTGTCCGCGGTCGGTTCGGGCATGCACAGCCTCGCCCGGGGCGCCGCGCGCCACTTCCACGGCGGGGAGGTGCAGCAGACGGTCATCCAGATGGACCGGGCGTTCCTCTTCGTCACCGCCGCGGGCCGGGGTGCGCGGCTGGCCGCCATCGCCTCGGAGCAGGTGGACGTGGGGATGATGGCCTTCGAGATGGGCACGCTCGTCAAGCAGGTGGGCCAGTACCTGAGTGCCGCACCGCGCGTGGAGACCCCCTCCGCCGGACACATTCAGGATGCCTGAACCCCGATGGCTCGACGATGCGGAGGCCGGGCGTCACTTACGGCCGTACGCCATCACGGGCGGGCGCACCCGCCACAGTCAGCACACCTTCACATTGATCACGCTGGTTGTCGCGCGGTCCGCGCATGAGTTCGATCACGACCATCTGGAGCCGGAGTCGGTCCAGATCCTCGAACTCTGCCGGGATCGCGCGGTGGCGGTCGCCGAGATCGCCGCGCACCTGGACCTGCCGGTGAGCGTGGTGAAGATCCTCTGCGGAGATCTGCTCAACGCCTCCCTCGTCATCGTCCAGGCGCCGCCCGGGCAGGAGGACCAACCGAGCGTGGAACTCATCGAAAGGGTGATGGATGGTATCCGTCAGCTCTGAGCCCGTCATGCCGACGGCGCTCAAGATTCTGATCGCGGGCGGATTCGGCGTGGGCAAGACGACCATGGTGGGCTCGGTCAGCGAGGTGCCCCCGCTGGAGACCGAGGAGCGGATGACCGCGGTGAGCCTCGGCGTCGACGATCTGTCCGGAGTCGAGGGCAAGAAGTCGACGACGGTCGCCATGGACTTCGGCCGGATCACCATCGCGCCGGAGCTGGTGCTGTACCTGTTCGGTACGCCCGGCCAGGACCGCTTCTGGTTCATGTGGGACGACCTGGCGACCGGTGCCCTCGCGGCCATCGTCCTCGCGGACACCCGTCGGCTGGACGCCTCGTTCGCGTCGATCGACTTCTTCGAGGCGCGTGACATCCCGTTCGCCGTGGGGGTCAACTGCTTCGACGGCCGGCGGGACTGCTCGGCCGAGCAGGTGCGGACGGCGCTGGATCTGGATCCGTCGACGCCGGTGCTGCTGTGCGACGTACGCGACCGTGGTTCCAGCAAGTCGGTGCTGCTCGCCGTGTTGGAGGCGGCGCGTGCGCAGGCGGCCGCGCGTCTCGCTCCGCTGGGCGGCGGTCAATGAGCCGGTTCCGCTCCCGGCTCACCGGGCGAGGAACGCCTCGACCCGGGCGGTGAACCACCCGGGGTCGTCCAGCCACGGGTAGTGGCCGCCGCCCGGCTGCACCGCGAACTCGGCGGCCGGGAAGACGTCGGCGACCCGCCGGGCGAGCTCGGGGCGGGGGCCGCCGTCGAGTTCGCCCGCGTACACGAGGACGGGCGCGGTGAGTCCGGCGAGCGCGGCCCGGGTAGCGGGCGGGTCGTAGGCACCCGCCGAGCCGTACCGGTCCCCCGCCTCGTCGTTGGTCTGCTCCTCGCCACCGGCGGCGTGGGCGCGGGCGGCGTCGTCCCAACGCCCGTAGAAGAAGGGCTCGAAGACAGGGTCCCAGTCGCCGCTCTCCGCCAGCCACGCCTCGAAGGCCGGGAAGGCCGCCTCGAACCAGGGCTCTCCCTTCCTCAGCCGGGCCGCCGCCAGCCGGTCCTCGCCCCGCACGCCCATCCCGACGGCCCACGGGGTGGCGGTGATCAGCGCCAGCCGTGCGATCCGCTCCGGGTACCGGGCCGCGTAGAGCATGGCGAGGTTGCCGCCCGCCGAGTGCGCCAGCACATCCATGCGCTCGAGGCCCAGATGGACCCGCAGCGCCTCGACGTCGTCGACGAGACGGTCACACCGGTACGTCGCCGGGTCCGCCGGCTCCGCGGAGTCCCCGGTTCCGCGCAGGTCGAGCAGCACGAGCCGGCGCCGGGCACCGAGTCCGCCCAGGTCCCCGAGATAGGCGGAGGCCCGCATCGCCCCGCCCGGCAGCACGACGAGCGGTTCTCCCTCCCCCCGCGTGTGATAGGCGAGTTCGGTCCCGTCGGGGGCGCTGAAGTTCGGCATGCGTTCGATCCTCACGGCTGGGGCCGTCTCACGGCAACAGGGTTCTCGGGTCGGGACCGGCGGGCCGTGAGAAAGTCGGGGCCGACCTCTTGCCTGGGCGTGAGCCGGCTGGATTACTGATCTCCAGCAGGGCTACCGAATGATCGGTCGCCCGTATTGACACGGTTGGTGAGGGAGAGGGTTCCCATGGCGGATGCGCGGGACCTGCTGGACGAGGGAGAACGGCTCGACCCGGACGGGCTGCGGACGCTGCAACTGGAGCGGCTGCGCGCCTCGCTGCGGCATGCGTACGCGCACGTGCCCTTCTACCGGGAGTCCTTCGACAAGGCGGGCGTACGTCCCGACGACTGCCGCACGCTCGACGATCTCGCCCGCTTCCCGTTCACCGTGAAGGCGGACCTTCGGGAGAACTATCCGTACGGGATGTTCGCCGTGCCCCAGGACCGGATCCGGCGCATCCACGCGTCCAGTGGCACGACCGGCCGCCCCACGGTCGTCGGCTACACGGAGAACGACCTCTCCATGTGGTCGGACATGGTGGCCCGCTCGATCCGGGCGGCGGGCGGCCGACCCGGCGACAAGGTGCATGTGGCCTACGGGTACGGCCTGTTCACCGGCGGACTCGGCGCGCACTACGGCGCCGAACGCCTCGGCTGTACGGTCATCCCCGCGTCCGGCGGTATGACGGCACGCCAGGTCCAGCTGATCCAGGACCTGAAACCCGAGATCATCATGGTGACCCCTTCGTACATGCTGACGCTCCTCGACGAGTTCGAGCGCCAGGGCGTCGACCCGCGCGGCACCTCCCTGCGCGTCGGAATCTTCGGGGCCGAGCCCTGGACCGAGGAGATGCGGCGGGAGATCGAGGAGCGCTTCGCGATCGACGCCGTCGACATATACGGGCTGTCCGAGGTGATCGGGCCCGGTGTGGCGCAGGAGTGCGTGGAGACCAAGGACGGGCTGCATGTGTGGGAGGACCACTTCTTTCCCGAGGTGGTCGACCCGATCACCGGGGAGGTGCTGCCCGACGGTGCGGAGGGTGAGCTGGTCTTCACCTCGCTCACCAAGGAGGCCATGCCCGTGATCCGGTACCGGACACGGGACCTGACCCGGCTGCTGCCCGGTACGGCCCGGGTCTTCCGGCGGATGGAGAAGATCACCGGCCGCAGTGACGACATGGTCATCCTGCGGGGCGTCAATCTCTTCCCCACCCAGATCGAGGAGATCGTGCTGCGTACGCCGGGCGTGGCACCGCACTTCCAGCTGCGTCTCACCCGGGAAGGCCGCCTCGACTCGCTCACCGTACGGGCGGAGGCCCGGGCCGGTGCCACGCCCGAGCAGCGCGACGCGGCCGCGGGCGTCATCGCCGCGGCCGTGAAGGACGGCATCGGCGTCTCGGTCGCGGTCGAGATCGTCGAACCGGAGTCGCTGGAGCGGTCGGTGGGCAAGATCAGGCGGATCGTGGACCTGCGACCTCGGTAGCCGCAGCCACAAGCACAGCCACAGCCACAGCCACAGCCACAGCGGGGCCTACGCCTCCGCGAACCGGTCCCGCAACTCCCGCTTGAGGATCTTCCCGCTCGCGTTGCGCGGCAGCTCGTCCACGAACAGCACCCGCTTGGGCGCCTTGAAGTGGGCGAGCTTCTCGCGTGCGTGGGCGAGGAGTTCGGCCTCGGTGACCTCGCCGCGCGCGACGACGACCGCGGTGACCGCCTCGATCCACCGTTCGTCGGGCAGCCCGATGACAGCGGCCTCCGCGACCCCCTCATGTGTGTACAGCGCGTCCTCGACCTGCCGCGAAGCGACCAGTACGCCACCGGAGTTGATGACGTCCTTCACCCGGTCGACGACGGTGAAGTACCCGGCCGCGTCCCGCACGGCGAGGTCCCCTGAGCGGAACCAGCCGTCCCGGAAGGCCTCGGCCGTCTCTTCCGGCTTGTCCCAGTAGCCCTCGCACAACTGCGACGAGCGGTAGACGATTTCTCCCTGCTCCCCGTCGGCCACCTCCTTGCCGGACTCGTCGACGACCCGCGCCTCGACGAACAGCACGGGGCGCCCGCAGGAGTCCATCCGCCTCTTGTGCTCGTCGGGTCCGAGGACCATGGACAGCGGGCCGATCTCGCTCTGCCCGAAACAGTTGTAGAACGCCAGCTCGGGCAGCCGTTCCTTCAGCCGCTCCAGTACGGGCACCGGCATGATCGACGCCCCGTAGTACGCCTTGCGCAGCCCGCTCAGGTCGCGGGTCGCGAAGTCGGGGCGGTTCGACAGGCCGATCCACACGGTGGGCGGGGCGAAGAGGCTGTCCGCGCGGCCCGCTTCGACGAGGTCGAAGATCTGCTCGGCGTCGGGTGCGTCGAGGATGACGTTCTCGGCGCCGACCGCGAGATACGGCAGCAGGAACACATGCATCTGCGCCGAGTGGTAGAGCGGCAGCGAGTGCACGGGCCGGTCGCCCGCGCTCAGATCGAGGGCGGCGATCGCGCTCAGGTACTCCTGGACCAGCGCACGGTGCGTCATCATCGCGCCCTTGGGAAGCGCGGTGGTGCCCGAGGTGTAGAGCAACTGCGCCAGGTCCTCGCCGCGCGGCTCCGCACCGTCGTACTGAGCCGTCGTGGCGAGCCGGGTGAGCAGGGAGTCGTCCGCGTCGCGCAGTGCCAGGGTCCGGACCCCGTCGGCCAGATTCCCGGCGAGGTCCGGGTCCGTGAGCACCAGCGTGGCACCGGACTGGTCGACGATGTACGCCAGATCGTCGCCGGTCAGGTTCTGATTGACCGGCACATGCACCAGCCCCGCGCGGGCGCAGGCCAGGAAGCCGATCAGATACGCGTCCGAGTTGTGGCCGTAGGCGCCGACCCGGTCGCCGGGGGCGAGTCCCGTCTCGCGCAGGGCGCGGGCGGCACGGGAGACGGCCTCGTCGAGTTCCGCGTAGGTCCAGGAACGGTCGCGGTAGTGGATCGCCCTGCGTGCCGGGGTCCGCCGGGCGCTGCGCCGCAGCACCCCGTCGACCGTGACGCTTGGTCCCGCCGTCATGACCTGCTCCTTCGTCCGCCTGCCCTGGCGTGATCCTCGTGCCGTCGTACGAGCGGGGTCAAGCTCGCGGCCGCCCCCTTCCGCCACCGTAGCCGCCCTGTGGGGTGGGACCACACGTACTGTCACCGACCCATGTGGTCCAGGGCAAGGCCGATGACTCCGGTCGCTCCGGCGACGAGTACACGCAGGGGAATCGATCTCCTGATGCCGAACCGCCCCCGGGCGTTCCCGAGGGCGGTTCGGCATCAGGACGGGCGAGTGGGTCGCCGTGCGACAGACCCGAGGGGCGAGCTGGATCACACCTTTCGGGTGCGTCCCTCCCAGTACGGATCCCGCAGCCGCCGCTTGTACAGCTTCCCGTTGGGGTCGCGCGGCATCGTCTCGATGAAGTCGACGCTCTTGGGGCGCTTGTACCCGGCGAGCCGCTGTTCGCAGTGGCCGAGGATGTCGGCGGCGAGCGCCGGGCCCGGGTCGTGCCCCGGGGCAGGCTCCACCACCGCCTTGACCTCCTCGCCCCAGTCGTCGTGCGGGATGCCGAAGGCGGCCGCGTCGGCGACGGCGGGGTGGGCGAGCAGCGCCGCCTCGATCTCCGCCGGGTAGATGTTGACCCCGCCGGAGATGATCATGTCGATCTTGCGGTCGCGGAGGAAGAGATAGCCCTCCTCGTCGAGACAGCCCAGGTCGCCGACGGTGAAGAAGTCGCCGATGCGGTTCTTCTTCGTCTTGGCCTCGTCCTTGTGGTACGAGAATCCGCCGGTGCTCATCTTCATGTAGACGGTGCCGAGTTCACCCGCCGGCAGCCGGTTGCCTTCGTCGTCGAAGATCGCGAGTTCGCTGATGGGCCAGGCCTTGCCGACCGTGCCGGGCTTCTTCAGCCAGTCCTCGGCGGTGGCGAAGGCGCCGCCGCCCTCACTGGCGGCGTAGTACTCCTCCACACTGTCGCCCCACCACGTGATCATCGCCCGCTTCACATGGTCGGGGCAGGGCGCGGCGCCGTGGATGGCGTGCCGCATCGACGAGACGTCGTAACGCCCCTTCACCTCCTCGGGGAGTGCCAGCAGGCGGTGGAACTGGGTCGGGACCATGTGTGTGTGCGTGCACCTGTGGGTGTCGATGAGGCGGAGCATCTCCTCGGGCGTCCATTTGTCCATCAGGACCAGACGGTGCCCGATGTGCAGGGACGCGCCCGCGAACTGGAGCACCGCCGTGTGGTACAGCGGCGAGCAGACCAGGTGCACATTGCCCTCGAACGGCTTGATGCCGAAGATCCCGAGGAAGCCGCCGAGGTATGTCTCCTCGGGCAGCTTGCCGGGCAGCGGTCGCCGGATGCCGCGCGGCCGGCCCGTGGTGCCCGAGGTGTAGTTCATGACCCAGCCAAGGGTGCGGTCGGCGGGCGCCGACCCGGGCTGTCCGTCGAGGAGTTCGGCGTACGGCCGGAAGCCGTCGATCGCGCCGACCGCGTACCTCTGCTCTGCTGGCAGTTTCGCCTCGTCGGCGGCGTGGCGCGCGGAGTCCGCGAACCGCTCGTGCGCGATGAGCACCTTGGCGCCGGAGTCGGCGACGATCCAGGCGATCTCGGGGCCGACGAGATGGTGGTTGACGGGGACGAGGTAGAGGCCGGCCTGGGACGCGGCCAGATACGCGGTGAAGAACTCGACACCGTTGGGCAGGACGACCGCGAAGGCGTCGCCGCGTTCGAGGCCCGCGGCGCGCAGTCCGTGCACCAGCCGGTTGACCGAAGCGTGCAGTCGTCCGGCGGTCCACTCCTCGCCGTCGGGGGCGATCAGGACCGTACGCTCCGGGTCCGCGGCGGCCTGGGACCAGAAGCCGTTGGGGGGCACGCTCACTGCTGACTCCTTCCGGCGATGCGGTTGACGCGGTCGACGGCCCGCTCGAAGCCCCGTGTCAGGTCGTCGAAGACGGCCTGGACGCTGCGCTCGCTGTTCATGCGTCCGACGATCTGCCCGACGGGCGTGCCGAGCAGCGGCTCGACCTCGTACTTCTGGATGCGGGAGACCGCCTCGGCGACCAGCAGTCCCTGGAGGGGCATGGGGAGCGTGCCGGGCCCGTTCGGGTCGTCCCAGGCGTCGGTCCACTCGGTGCGCAGCTGCCGGGCCGGCTTGCCGGTCAGGGCTCGGGAGCGGACGGTGTCGCCGGAGCCGGCGGCGAGCAGTTTCCGGATCAGCGCGGGCGAGGGGAGTTCGGCCTCTGTCGTGGTCAGCCAGAGGGAGCCCAGCCACACGCCCTGGGCGCCCAGGCTCAGCGCGGCGGCCACCTGTCGCCCGCTGCCGATGCCGCCCGCGGCCAGGACGGGCAACGGGTCGACGGCGTCGACGACTTCGGGGGTGAGCACCATGGAGGCGATGTCGCCGGTGTGGCCGCCGGCCTCGTAGCCCTGGGCGACGACGACGTCGATGCCCGCCTCGGCGTGCTTGCGGGCGTGCCGGGCGCTGCCCGCGAGCGCCGCGACGAGCACGCCCTGGCCGTGGGCGCGCTCGACGACGTCACCCGGCGGCGAGCCGAGCGCGTTGGCGAGCAGCTTGATCGGGTAGTCGAAGGCGACGTCGAGCTGGGTGCGGGCCACCCGCTCCATCCACCCGGTGATGCGCCAGCCGGACACCTCGCCCTCCGCCAGCTCCGGCACGCCGTACTTGGCCAGGGTGTCCCTGACGTACTGCCGGTGCCCCTCGGGGATCATCGCCTCGACGTCGGCCTCCGTGACGCCCTCCACCTTCTTGGCGGGCATGACGACATCCAGGCCGTACGGTTTTCCGTCGACGTTCGCCTCGAGCCAGTCGAGGTCGCGCTTGAGGTCGTCCGGTGCGGTGTAGCGGACCGCGCCGAGCACACCGAAACCGCCGGCCCGGCTGATGGCCGCGGCGACGGCGGGAAACGGCGTGAAGCCGAAGATGGCGTGCTCGACTCCCAGTCTCTTGCTCAGCTCCGTCTGCATGGCCGCAGAATGCCGCAGCCCTCCGGACGAAGGAAGGCCTTTTCTGATACTCCGTCAGATTCCTTGTTCCGCACGTCCCGTTGACACACCCCACCGCTGACACGAAAGTTTCACCCCGCGGGGCGAACCTCGAAAGATACTTTCAGGCGGTGCGACGGGAGGCTTTTCGATGACCGAAGACACGGCGGACAGCGGGACGGGCGGGCGTGGACCCACCCGCCGTCACCTGGTCAGACGTGCGCTGGCCCTGGGCGGCGCCCTGGCCGTCGCCCCTTTCCCGGCCGGCCCCGCGAAGGCCGTTCCACCGCCTCGCCACCCCCACCGCACCCTGCGGCACGGCTCCCCCGAACGCGCCGGACTGCTCCCGGACCACCTCCGCGGACTCGTCACCGACGCCGAGTCCTTCCTCGGCCCCTCCCCCACGCACCCCTGGTACGCCGGTGCCGTGCTGCTCGCGGGGCGGGGCGACACGGTGGCCCTGCATCAGCCCATCGGCACGGCGGTGCGCTACTCGGCGTACGACGCGAAGACCGACACGGGCGTCGAGTTCCCGGCCGAGCGGCAGATCCCGATGGCCACGGACACCGTCTTCGACCTCGCCTCGGTGTCGAAGCTGTTCACCTCGCTGCTCGCCGTGCAGCAACTGGAGCGCGGCGCGCTGGAGCTGGAGGCCAGGGTCGCCTCGTACCTCCCGGACTTCGCCGGCGCGGGCAAGCAGGACGTCACCATCCGTCAACTCCTCACCCACACCTCGGGTTTCCGCGCCTGGCTGCCTCTCTACAAGGCACCGAGCCGCGCGGAGAAGCTGCGCCTCATCTGGAACGAGGCACCGCTCAGCCCGCCGGGCACCAAGTACCTCTACTCGGATCTGAACCTGATCTCGCTCCAGCTCGTCCTGGAAGAGATCACCGGTCACCCTTTGGACGCCCTGCTCCGCGACGAGATCACCGCTCCGCTCGGCCTGCGCAGCACCCGCTACAACCCGCCCGCCGCCTGGAAACCGAGGATCGCGGCGACGGAGGACGCACGCCCGCCGTGGTCCGGGCTCGACCGCGGACTCGTCTGGGGCGAGGTGCACGACGAGAACGCCTTCGGCTTCGGCGGAGTGGCAGGCCACGCGGGTGTCTTCTCCTGCGCATGGGACCTCGCGGTCCTCGGCCGGACCCTGCTCAACGGCGGCACGTACGGGCACACCCGCATCCTGGCGCCGGAGTCGGTGGAGCTGCTGTTCACCGACTTCAACACCGCCTTCCCCGGCGACGAGCACGGGCTCGGCTTCGAGCTCTACCAGCACTGGTACATGGGCGCGATGGCCACCCCGCGCACCGCCGGGCACACCGGCTTCACCGGCACCTCGCTCGTCCTCGACCCGACGACGGACTCCTTCCTGATCGTGCTGGGCAACTCCGTTCATCCCGTGCGCACTTGGCGATCCGGCTCCGCTCCCCGGGCGGCCGCGGGGAACCATCTGGCGCGAGCCGTCCAGGTCCGGCCCGCGCGCGGACGTACGTCCTGGTTCTCGGGCATGGCGACCGCGGCCTCCGCGACGCTGACACTGCCCGAGCTCGACACGGCCGGTACCGCGGATACCGCCGAAACCACCGGCACCGCCGACAGCACCACCGCCGACAGCGGGGGGCGGCTTCGCTGCGCCCTGTGGTGGGACACCGAACCCCGGTCGGACACCCTCTTCCTGGAGGCCTCGGCCGACGACGGCGCGAGCTGGCAGCCGGTGCCGTTCACGACCGCGTGTGACGGGGAGGAGGCGCGGGAGCACCCCACGGGCTCGGTCACCGGCTGGTCGGGGCGGGTGTGGCACCGGCTCCACGCGGACCTGCCGCGGGCGCGCCGGCTGACGCTGCGGTGGCGGTACACGACCGACCGGTTGTACGTGGGCCGGGGCGCGTACGTCGACGCGGTGCGGGTCGAGTCCGGCGGCCGGGTCCTCTTCGACGAGGCACGTCCGACGGACGCGGCGCGCATCGAGGCGGCAGGCTGGACGCCGTCCGAGAACTGATCCTTCCCGGCATCACCCTTCCCCACTTGCCCAGACTTGTCCATTTTTGTTGTGCCGACCGGGGATGTGCCGCAAATGGCCCACCGTGACGGTCACGAACCGTCGTTCACGCCGTGGAGGCGGACCGGGGTGACCGGGCTGCTGGAGGATGACTCCGGGCGCGTCACCGGCGTCCGGTACGTCGACGAGCACGGCTCGCCGGGCGAGCTGGCCGCCGACCTCACCGTCGCCTGCGACGGACGCGACTCGTCGGTCCGCCGGGCGGCCGGACTCGAGCCCTCGTACTTCGAAGTCCCCATGGACGTCTGGCAGGTGCGCGTCCCCGCCCGTGATCCGCTCAAGGAGGGCCGGGTCTCGCTGACCGTCCGGGACGGCCAGTTCGCCGCCACGCTGGACCGCGGCGACTACTACCAGACGTCCTATCTCATCAAGAAGGGCACGGACGGCGCACTCCGCCCCATGGCATCGAGTGGTTCCGCGACCGGCTCGGCGAGCTGCTCGGCTGGGACCGTACGGCGACGGACGCCATCCGCTCCTGGGACGACGTGAAGCTGCTGGAGGTCACCATGGGGCGACTGGACCGCTGGTACCGGGAGGGGCTGCTCTGCATCGGGGACGCGGCGCACATCATGTCGCCGATCGGCGGGGTCGGGGTCAATCTGGCGGTGCAGGACTCGGTGGCAGCCGCCGCCTGCTCGCCGGGCCGCTGCGGGAATCGACGGTCACCTCCCGCGACCTGGCCCGCGTGCAGAAGCGGCGCAGGCTCCCCACCGCGTTCACGCAGAGGTCCCAACTCGCCGAACACGAGATGCTGTTGCGTCCCGGACTCGACGGCACGCTGCGAGCGGACCGCCTCCCCGTGCCGCTGCGGGCGGTACAGCACGTCCCCGCGCTGCGCTCGGTCGCCGGCTACCTCGGCGGGATCGGGATACGTCCCGAACGCGCCCCCGAGTTCGCCCGGCGCTGAGCCCTCTCTAGCGTCGTCGTGGGGTGCGGCACTCGATGGCGTTCAGTGTGAACGTCTCCAGCTCGTCCGCCGCCGCGTCCAGGTCGAGTTCGGGGTGGGAGAGCCAGTGCGCGACCACCCCATCGATCGCGCCGCCGATGGCCAAAGACGTGACCTGGGCGTCGAACTCCCGGAAGTCACCGGCCTTCTGTCCCGTCGTCAGCAAGGCCGCGAGCTCTTCCCAGCGGCCGCCCGTGTCATGGCCGCCGGGCTCCTTCAACCGCGTCCCGCCCCCGTCGCCGAGGAGCATCTCGGTGATCACGCGCACATGGCGGCGGTTGGCCTGCTGGTAGCCGACCATCGCCCGGACGTACGCGACCACGGCGGCCCGCGGGTCGGACGCCACGAGGACACGCTCGGTGACGAACGCCCGGAACTGCTCCAGCACGTACGCGAACGTCGCCTTGGTCAGGTTGTCCTTGGACGAGAAGTGGTAAAGGATCGCGGCCTTCGAGAGTCCGGCCGCCTCCGCGATGGCCGAGAGCGAGGTCGCCGGATAGCCCTGCGTGGAGATCAGGTCGATGGTGCACTCGATGATCTGCCTGCGGCGGGCCTGCTCGGTGAAGGTGGGGGTGCGGTCCCCGCGACGCGAACTCATCGCCACCGAGCCTATCCCAGCGCACGCTCCCCGACGTCTTCCAGGGCGGCCATCGCCGCGTTGTGCCCCGGCACCCCGCTCACCCCGCCGCCGCGCACGGCGCCCGCCCCGCACAGCAGTACATTCGCGTGCGCGGTCTCCACGCCCCAGCGGCCCGTGCCCTCCTGTGCGTAGGGGAAGGCGAGGTCGCGGTGGAAGATGTTGCCGCCGGGCAGCCGCAGATCGCGCTCGAGGTCCAGCGGAGACTTGGCCTCGATACAGGGGCGCCCCTCCGCGTCGGTCGCCAGACAGTCCACGAGCGGTTCGGCGAGGTGGGCGTCCAGCTGCGCGAGAGTCGACTTCAGCAGCTCCTCCCGTACGCCCTCGTTGTCGCGTTCGAACAGCCGCGCGGGCGTGTGCAGACCGAAGAGGGTGAGGGTCTGGTAGCCCTGTTCGACCAGGTCCGGGCCGAGGATGGTCGGGTCGGTGAGCGAGTGGCAGTAGATCTCGGAGGGCGGCGCCTCGGGCAACGACCCGGCGGCGGCCTGGGCGTGGGCAGCCGCGAGCTGCTCATAGCCCTCGGCGATGTGGAAGGTGCCGGCGAACGCCTCGCGCGGGTCGACGGCGGTGTCGCGCAGTGCGGGCAGCCGCTTGAGCAGCATGTTCACCTTGAGCTGGGCACCCTCGGCTGGGACGGGCGGGCTGTCGCCGGTGAGGCGGGCCAGCTCCTGCGGTGCGGCGTTGACGAGGACGTGGCGGGCGGAGACGGTCCCTTCCCCGTCCGCGTCGCGGTAGGTGACCTCGGCCGAGCGTCCGTCGGTCTCGATGCGGACCGCCTCGTGCCCGGTGGCGAGCACCGCGCCGGCGTCCCGGGCGGCGGCGGCCAGCGCGTCGGTGAGCGCGCCCATGCCGCCGACGGGCACGTCCCAGGCGCCGGTCCCACCGCCGATGATGTGGTAGAGGAAGCAGCGGTTCTGCCGCAGGGAGGGGTCGTGGGCGTCGGCGAAGGTGCCGATGAGCGCGTCGGTGAGGACGACCCCGCGGACCAGGTCGTCGGTGAAGTTCTCCTCGATGGCGGCACCGATCGGCTCCTCGAACAGCACGCGCCACGCGTCCTCGTCGTCGACGCGTCGGCGCAGCTCGTCGCGCGAGGGCAGGGGCTCGGTGAGCGTGGGGAACACCTGCCGGGCGACACGGCCCGTCATGCCGTAGAAGCGCTGCCAGGACTCGTACTCGCGCGCGGAGCCGGTCAGCCGGCCGAAGGCCTCACGGGTGCGGCGCTCGCCGCCGCCGACGAGCAGTCCGGTGGGCCGCCCGTGCCGCTCGGCGGGCGTGTACGAGGACACCGTGCGGCCCCGCACCCGGAAGTCGAGCCCGAGGTCCCGCACGATCTTCCGGGGCAACAGGCTGACCAGGTACGAGTAGCGCGACAGCCGGGCGTCTACGCCGGCGAAGGGCCGCGTGGACACCGCGGCGCCCCCGGTGTTCCCCAGCCGCTCCAGGACCAGCACGGACCGCCCGGCGCGGGCCAGGTAGGCGGCGGCGACCAGCCCGTTGTGGCCCCCGCCGACGATCACGGCGTCGAATCGACCGGGTACGTGTCCCTCATCAGCAGCCATGGTTCTTGGTAGCACGCGATGATCTAGGTCGGCCAGAGGTGTGTGCCACAGGGCCCAACAATCGTCCGGCCTGTCGGCGCCGTTTTGCCTGTCGATGCCGCCCGGCCAGTCCGTGCCGCCCGGCCCTTCGGTGCCGTCCGGCCTGTCGGTGCCGTTTTGCCTGTCAATGCCGCCCGGCCCTTGGGTGCCGCCCGGCCCGTCGGTGCCGCCCGGCCCGTCCGTGCCGTCCAGCCCGTCCGTGGAGAAGACGCCGGTGCGAAGCGGTCCGCCGCGCGGCTCGTGGCCGAGCCGGCCGCTCAGTGGCCGCCCGACGCGCGCCGCTGCCGTAACGCCGCCACTCGCCGGTACAGCTCCACCGCCTCCTGCCCCCGGCCCAGCTGTTCCAGACAGTGGGCCTCGTCGTTGCGGCTGGCGAGGGTGTCGGGGTGGTCGGGGCCGAGGACGTGTTCGCGGGCCGTGGCGACGTGTCGGTACTCGGTGAGGGCGTCGGACCAGCGGCCGAGCCAGCCGAGGCCGACGGCGACCTCGCGGCGGCTGACGAGCGTGTCCGGGTGATCGGCGCCCAGCACCCGCTCGCGGAGGGCGCACACGTCACGGGACTCGGCGAGCGCCTCCTCCCAGCGGCCGAGCCGGCCGAGGTTGACGCCGAGGCCGTGGCGGGCGCGCAGGGTCTCGGGATGGGCGGGGCCGTGGACGCGGGTACGGTCCTCGACGAGGTCGCGGTAGAGCTTCAGGGCCTCGGCGCTGCGGCCCAGCCGGCCGAGGCTGATACCGACCTCGTAGCGGGCGGCGAGCGTGTCCGCGTGGTCGGGGCCGAGGGCCTGCGCGCGGGCCTCGGCGACCTCCTGATACGCCGCCAGGGCCTCGGGCCAGCGGCCCAACTGGCCGAGCGCGTAGGCGACTTCGTACCGGGTGACCAGTGTGTCGGGGTGGGTCGCGCCGAGCACCCGGGCCCGGGCGGCGGCCACTTCGCGGGCCATGCGGTACGAGTCCTCCAGGCGACCGAGCCGGCTCAGGTTGAAGGCGAGGTTGTGGCGGCAGCGCAGGGTGTCCGGGTGGTCGGGGCCCATGGTGCGCTCACGGGCGGCGAGCACCGACGTGTACACCTGGTGCGCGTCGAAGTGCTGCCCCAACTGGCCCAGTACGTAGGCCATTTCCTGCCGGGCGGCCAGCGTCTCGGGGTGGTCGGCGCCGAGCACCCGCTCCCTGGCCTGGGCCACGTGCGCGTACTCGCGCAGCGCGTCGGCGGGGCGGCCGGTGCGGCTGAGCGTGAAGCCGACCTCGTAGCGGCTGGCGAGTGTGTCGGGGTGGTCGGGGCCGAGGGCGTGTTCGCGCTCGGCGGCGACGGCACGGTGCACCTCCCCCGCCTCCGCCCAGCGGCCGAGCCGCCCAAGGCTCAGCCCCGCGTTGTGGCGCCCGGTGAGGGTGCTCACCAACTCGGGTGAGGGGGTGGGGCGTTCACTGCGTACGGGTGCCGGGGCGCGGCCCGTGTCGGGGCGGGCGACCCATTCGCCGGTGAGGCCCGCGCCGGCGTCCGGCGGGGCGGCGCCGAGGCCGGTTCCGGTGGCCTTGTGGCCGGTGGTCATCCCGCGGGTCCAGGAGGGCAGCCGGGGCTCGCGGGACAGCCGCCGCTCCGGGCGCGACGGGGCCGGGGGCGCCGACAGGTCCGGCAGCGGGGACGACGTCACCACGGTCGGCACATAGGCGGGCGTGCCGCGTCCGGCGCCGATGCGGCGGGCCAGCTCGCGGGCGTCGTGCGGACGCTCGTCGGGCAGCTTGGCGAGCAGGTCGAGGATGATCTTCTCGAAGTACGCGGGCAGTTCGGGACGGTGGCCGCGCGGCGGATCGGGCGGGGTGTCGCGGTGCCCGATGAGGATCGCCCAGGCGTCGTCGAGGTCGAACGGCGGCGCCCCGGTGGCGATCTCGTACAGCACGCAGCCGAACGAATAGAGGTCGCTGCGCTGGTCGACCGGGGAGCCACTGATCTGCTCCGGCGACATGTAGTGCGGTGTGCCCATCGCGATGCCGGTGCCGGTGAGGCGTGCGGTGAAGCCGATGTCGTGGCCGAGGCGGGCGATGCCGAAGTCGCAGATCTTCACGGTGCCGTCGGCGAGCCGCATGATGTTGGCGGGCTTCAGATCACGGTGGACGATGCCCTGTTGATGGGTGTACGCGAGGGCGGCGGCGACCTGCTCGGCGATCTCGACGACATCGGCGACCGGCAGCGGATGGTGCTTGTTGTCCTCCAGGAGCTGGCTGAGGTTGCGGCCCTCCAGCAGTTCCATCACCAGAAACAGCACCCCGTCGGACTCGCCGAAGTCGTGGACGACGGTCACCCCGCGGTGCTGGAGGGCGGCGGCCACCCGGGCCTCGCGCCGAAACCGCTCCCGCAGGACGCGCGTGAAGGACTGGTCGTGGTGCGTGCTGAGAGGCTTGAGGCACTTCACGGCGACCTGACGGCCCAGCGACTCGTCTCTCGCCCGCCACACCTCGCCCATGCCACCGCGCCCGATCAGGTCGAGCAGCCGGTACCGGCCCTGGACCAGCCTGGTGTCCGCCATCGCCCGCGATCGCCCCCGTCTTTGGCCCCCGCCCTCCCCTGGCCCGTCCAGTATGGCGAGCTATGCGCCGAGTTTGTACGGTGCCGGGCGCGAGCCGGGGCCGAGCCGTGACATGGCCCGGATAATGTGTTTGGGCGGGAGTTGCCAGCGCAGACGTGCGGGAACACAGCGCAGCAAGGTGCCGGTGCAACGCAGGCGCCGGGTCACCGTGGCGGGCGGCGGCCCCGGTCGGCCGTACAGCTCATGGGCGTACGGCGGCAGAGCGGCGTACGCCAGATGAGCCACGCGCCGCCACAGCAGGGCGCGCGCCGGGATGAGCAACGGGTGGATGGGCGGGCTCTGCAGGAAGTCGTCCACCTCTCGCGCCTCCGGACCGGCGGTCAGTTCCGGCCGCACCTTCTCGAAGTACGCGGCGAGCCCGGCCCGGTCCCCCGGTACGCCGCCCGGGTCGAGCCCCACCAGGCGTGCGGTGACCCGGTGTTCGGCGATGTAGCGGTCGGCCTGCGCGTCGGTCAGCGGGACCCCCGAGCGGCGCAGGACGTGCAGATAGGAGTCGATCTCGGCGCAGTGCACCCAGAGCAGCAGGTCCGGCTCGTCGACCCCGTACCGCTCCCCCGTGCCGGGGTCCTTCGCCGCCAGCATGCTGTGGATCTTCCGCACCCGGGCCCCGGCCCGCTCGGCGGCCTCGGTGCTGCCGTAGGTCGTCGTGCCGACGAAGTCGGCGGTGCGCATCAGCCGGCCCCAGGCGTCGCGCCGGAAGTCGGAGTTCTGCAGGACCCCGCGCACCACTCGCGGGTGCAGGGCCTGGAGGTAGAGCGCGCGGATTCCGGCGACCCACATCATGGGGTCGCCGTGCATCTGCCAGGCCACCGAGGACGGGCCGAAGAGCCCCGGGTCACCTGCGTGAGAGGCCTCCACCAGGTCAGGCTAACGCCGCACGCGCGGCATCCCCAGACCGATCCACGAGATGATCTCGCGCTGGATCTCGTTGTTGCCGCCGCCGAAGGTGAAGATGACCGCCGAACGGTAGCCGCGTTCCAGTTCACCGTGGAGCACCGCGCCCGCCGAGCCCTCCTTGAGAGCGCCGGCCGCGGCGACGATCTCCATCAGCCAGGCGTACGCGTCCCGGCGGGCCTCGGAGCCGTAGACCTTGACGGCCGAGGCGTCCTGGGGGGTGAGCGTGCCTTCCTGGACGGCGTTCACCATCTGCCAGTTGAGGAGCTTCATCGCGTCGAGCCTGGTGTGGGTCCGCGCGAGATCGCGGCGCACCCAGGGGAGGTCGACGACCCGGCGGCCGTCCGCGAGCTTGGTCTCCATCGCCCAGCGCTGTACGTCGCGCAGGGCCCGGATCGCCATCGTGCCGTGCGCGGCGAGGGTGACGCGCTCGTGGTTGAGCTGGTTGGTTATCAGCCGCCAGCCCTTGTTCTCCTCGCCGACCCGGCGGGAGACGGGGACGCGGATGTCCTCGTAGTAGCTCGCGGTGGTGTCGTGCGAGGCGAGGGTGGTGATGAGGGTGCAGGAGTAGCCGGGGTCGGAGGTCGGCACGAGCAGCATGGTGATGCCCTTGTGCGGCGGGGCGTCGGGATCCGTGCGGACGGCGAGCCACACCCAGTCGGCCGTGTCGCCGTTCGTCGTCCAGATCTTCTGGCCGTTGACGAGGTACTCGTCGCCGTCCCTGACGGCCTTCGTCTTCAGTGCGGCCAGGTCCGTGCCCGCGTCCGGCTCGCTGTAGCCGATCGCGAAGTCGATCTCGCCGGAGAGGATCTTCGGCAGGAAGTACGCCTTCTGCTCGTCCGTGCCGAACCGCATGATCGTCGGGCCGACGGTGTTGAGTGCCATCAGGGGCAGGGGCACGCCCGCCTGGGCCGCCTCGTCGAAGAAGATGAACTGCTCGATGGGCGTCAGTCCGCGCCCGCCGTACTCCTTGGGCCAGCCCACGCCGAGCCAGCCGTCCCTGCCGAGCCGGCGGACGGTGTCGCGGTAGAAGCGTTTCTGCGCGGCCGGGTCGGTGTAGCGGGCATAGGCGTTTCCCGGCACCAGATCGGCGAAGTAGCCGCGCAGTTCGGTGCGCAACCGCTGCTGCTCGGGCGTGTATTCGAGATGCACGGCGCCTCCCGGCTCCCAGGGGCTCGACGGGGTCCCCTCGACCTGACGGCGCACACAGTAGAACTTGTTCCAGAAATTGGGAACAAGCGGGAGCATGGTCGGCACCCGGGGGGAAGTGCGTCCACCCGGGGGCGTCGAGGATCCGGCCGCGGGGGCCGCGCGGGCCAGGGCCGGGTGAGCGCTCGGGACGCCGGTTGTCGCACCACCGGGTTCGTGCGCGGCGGCGTCGGCTGCGACGTCAGACGAGGGTCGCCATGAAGTCCGCACAGGCCTGGGCGCATTCACGGCAGGCCTTCGCGCTGTTCTCCGCTCCGGGGTGGTCGTCGAAGACGTGCGCGCACTCGAGGCAGACGGTCCGGCACCACTCCAGTTGGATGCGCAGGGTTTCCTCGTCCTGCCGGGCCTGCTCGGACAGCACCCGGCAGGTCGCGTCGCACACTTCCGCGCACATGATGCCCTTGCGGCGCACGAGTTCCTGCCCCTCCGGTCCGTCCGGACCGGCGAAGCTCGCCCGCAGGGCGCACGCCCGCGCACATTCGGTGCAGGCCTGCGCGCAGGTGAAGCGGTCCTCCAGGAACCGGAAGAGTTCCTGTGGAGAGGCCCCGTCGGGGAATGGATCAGGGGGTGTCCCGGGGGTCGTCCGGGAGGGAATGCGGGAGGCCGCGCGGGCGGTCCTGCGAGAGGTCGTCGAAGTCACACCGCGCGGGTAGCCGTAGGCGGTCGCGCCAAACCCGGAGCCCAGGGCCGGTCGGCTCCCCCGGCCGCATCATGGCCGGACCGGGATGCGCGGACGGCCCCACGCCGGCCGGGGGCGCACGGCGGTCCTTCCCTCCCGGCCGAGCGTCTCGACGGGACGGCCCCGCCGGGGGCGAGAGCCGCGGCGGCCCCTTCGGCAGCGGGGCCCGCGAGCGCCTGAGCAGCGCTCTTCGCTACGCGCCCGCGCCCTGTGCCGCCTCGCGTGCGATGCGGTCGAACTGGGCGCCCATCGCCTCGGACAGGGCCACGGCCGCCGTCAGCGGGCGGACCATGATCATGAAGTCGTCGATCCTGCCGTCCTCGTCGAAGTGCAGGAAGTCGCAGCCGGTGATCGTCTTGTCGCCCACTTTCGCCTCGAAGACGAGCGCATGGTCGCGGCCCTCGGCGCCGGCGATCTCGCGGACGTAGCGGAAGTCGGTGAAGACGCGGCTGACGCCCCGCAGGATGGCCGCGGTGATCGCCTTTCCCGGGTAGGGCTTGAAGGCGACGGGGCTGGTGAAGACGACGTCCTCGGCCAGCAACGCCTCGATCGCGGCGTGGTCGCCGGCCTCGACCGCCTTGCGGAAGGGATGCATCGCGTCCGCCTCTCATACTCAACTAATTGATTAGGTGCAGAGGAGATTAATCGCAGAATGCTCCGACCGTCTAGCCTTGGCGCATGGCATTGCGCAACGCGGTCCTCGCCGCCCTCCTGGAGGGCGAGGCATCGGGATACGACCTGGCGAAGAGCTTCGACGCGTCGGTGGCCAACTTCTGGATGGCGACCCCGCAGCAGCTGTACCGGGAGCTGGACCGCATGGAGTCCGACGGGCTGATCGAGGCCCGGCTGGTGCGGCAGGAACGGCGCCCGAACAAGCGGCTGTTCTCCCTGACGGCAGCGGGCCGGGCGGCGCTGCGCGACTTCACGGCCACGCCGTCGAGGCCGACCGCGATCCGGGACGAGTTGCTGGTCAAGGTCCACTCCGTCGACGACGGCGACACCGAGGCCGTACGGGCGGCGATCGCCGAGCGCCTGGAGTGGGCGCGCGCGAAACTGGCCCGCTACGACCGCATCCGCACCCGTCTGCTGGACGGCCGCGGTGAGGAGGAGTTCCTGGCCGACGCCGAGCGCGTGGGCCCGTACCTCACCCTCCTGCGCGGCCGCGCTTTCGAACGGGAGAACATCGAGTGGGCGGAGCGGGCCCTGCGGGTCCTCGAACAACGCCCCGCGCACAGGTCGCGCTAGCACCGCTCCAGGGTGCGCGGGTGATCGCCGAGCCCGACGTACGTCCACGGTCGGCACGCCCTCGTCCGCTCACCAGCTCACCAGCTCGTCAGCTCGTCAGCTCGTCAGCGGACCACGATCCGCCGGCCGGTGACGCCGACGGGATCGACGCACACCCAGGTGTCGCGCTCACCGCCGGCCCACGGGCCGCTGTACGCCAGTTCCGCCAGCCGGCGCAGGGTGTCGGGGTCCGTCACCAGCCGGGCGAGGCCGCGTACGAGCACGCTCCAGCCCTGGCTGAGCGCCTCGTCGATGTGGTCGACCTCGAAGGCGACCCGGGAGCCCGCGGACGCCGCCGGCTCGCTGTCGGCCGCTGTCCTGAAGCAGACGACCCCGTCGACGACGCTGTAGTTCAGGGGGACGATGACGGGGCCGGTGGGAGTGTCCACCGCGAGCCTGCCGACCCCGTGCGTCGACAACCGTGCCCGGCACTCCTCGTCGCTCAGCTCGAGCAGCTCGGGATGGGCGGCCGCCCGGCCCACGCCCGGTGGAAGGTCCGCGTCGCCGCCCCGCAGGGCCACCACGGTGGTCTCCAGGGCGTCGGCGAGCCGGATGAGGACGTTGGTGCTCGGCAGGGCGGTGGCCTGTTCTTCCAGGTACTGGAGGTAGCCCGGGTCCGTACCGGCCCGGCCGGCCGTTTCCTCCCGGGTCAGACCGAGCTCTTCGCGTCGTTGGGTGATACGACGCCCCACGTCTCCCCGCGCGGTGCCCGCCGACGCGGACGACGTGTTCGGTGATGCCTCTTCGGACATGACCGCTCACTTCCTTGGCTCAGGCCGCCCTGACCATCAGGACGTCGTGCTGCTGCTCACCGAGGACGACCTTGAGCGCGCCGGTATCGGCGGCCCTCGAGAAGACGTCGTACGCCTCCTCCATGGCGTCCAGCGGGAAGGTGTGGGTGACCATGGACGACGCGGGCAGGTGGCCGGCGGCCATCATGCGCAGCAGGGTCGGAGTGGAGCGCGTGTCGACCAGTCCGGTGGTGATCGTCACGTTCTTGATCCACAGGTCTTCGAGGTGCAGCACCGCGGGCCTGCCGTGCACGCCGACGTTGGCCACGTGCCCGCCCGGCCGCACCATGCGCGTGCACATCTCGAAGGTCTCGGGCACCCCGACCGCTTCGATGACGACGTCGGCCCCGAGCCCCAGGGTGAGGTCGGCGACCAGTGGCTCGGCTTCCTCGCCCGCGACGGCCACCGCGTCCGCGCCGAGGCGTTTGGCCGCGTCCAGCCGGGCCGGGGCGAGGTCCACCGCGATGATCTTCTCGGGTGTGTAGAGGCGGGACGTGGCGACGGCGGCGAGACCGACGGGGCCCGCACCGACCACGACGACGGTGTCTCCGGGCCGTACCCGCCCATTGAGCACGCCCACCTCGTAGGCGGTGGGGAGGATGTCGGCCAGCAGAACGGCGTCCTTGCTGTCCATCGCCCCGGGCAGCGGATGCACGGACAGATCGGCGTGGGGCACGCGGACGTATTCGGCCTGCGTGCCGTTGATCAGGTGGCCGAGGATCCAGCCTCCGCCGCCGCGGCACTGCCCGTACGCCGACTCGCGGCAGAAGCGGCAGCGGCCGCACGCCGTGATGCACGAGACGAGGACACGGTCGCCGGGGCGGACCGTGCGTACGTCGCCGCCCGTTTCGACGATCTCACCGACGGCCTCGTGACCGAGCACGGTGCCGGGGCGTACCTCCGGGAGATCCCCCTTGAGAATGTGCAGGTCCGTCCCGCAGATGGTGACGGTGTCGACACGGACGATCGCGTCGCCGGCGTCCTGGATACCGGGGTCCGCCACGTCCTCCCAGACTGACTCTCCGGATCCGTGGAAAACGAGTGCTTTCATGACGAGCCCTCTCCTGGGGTCTGCGCATGCCGGTCGCGCCGGGGGCGTGGCAGCGGCCGGACGGCTGCCTCTCCTCTCCAGCCTGACGGTCCCGGACCCGGCTCGCACGGGTTGACGGCCCGCAGAGCGCGGCTCTCACGCCTCCCACGTCCAGTTCGCGACCTCGGGCAGGTCGGTGCCGTGCTCGCGGATCCAGGCGTGGTGCCGGGTACGTGCGTCGGCCATCGTCTGGCGGACGGCGGCGGCGCGTACGCCGAGGCCGGGGACACGGTCGACGACGTCCATGACCAGCCGGTAGCGGTCGAGGTCGTTGCGGACGACCATGTCGAACGGGGTCGTGGTGGTGCCCATCTCCTTGTAGCCCCGCACATGGAGGTTCCCGTGACCGGTGCGGGAATAGGCGAGGCGGTGGATCAGCCAGGGATAGCCGTGGTACGCGAAGATGACCGGCTTGTCGGTGGTGAAAAGCCCGTCGTACTCGAAGTCGCTCATCCCGTGCGGGTGTGCCTCGCGCGGCAGCAGCCGCGTCATGTCGACCACGTTCACCACCCGGACGGCGAGGGCGGGCAGATGCCGGCGCAGCAGTGCCGAGGCGGCCAGGACCTCCTGGGTCGGCACATCGCCCGCGCAGGCCAGCACCACGTCCGGTTCGCCGTCGTTCTGCGTCCCCGCCCACTCCCAGATCCCCGCCCCGCGCGCGCAGTGGGCCCGGGCCTGTTCCATCGACAGCCAGTCGAAGCACGGCTGCTTGCCCGCCACGACCACGTTCACGTAGTCACGGCTGCGCAGGACGTGGTCCGCCACCGACAGCAGGGTGTTGGCGTCCGGCGGCAGATACACCCGTACGGCCTCGGGGCTCTTGTTGAGGACGTGGTCGACGAAGCCCGGGTCCTGGTGCGAGAAACCGTTGTGGTCCTGACGCCAGACGTGTGAGGTGAGCAGATAGTTGAGGGAGGCGATCGGCGCGCGCCACGCCAACTCCCGTGACGTCTTCAGCCACTTGATGTGCTGGTTGACCATCGAGTCGACGATGTGCACGAACGCCTCGTAGCAGGAGAACAGTCCGTGGCGGCCGGTCAGGAGATAGCCCTCCAGCCAGCCCTGGCAGGTGTGTTCGGAGAGGATCTCCATCACCCGGCCGTGCCGGTCGAGGTGTTCGTCGACCGGAAGGGTCTGGGCCTGCCAGGCCTTGCCGCTCGCGTCGAAGACGGCGTCCAGCCGGTTGGAGGCGGTCTCGTCGGGGCCCACGAGCCGGAAGTCGCGACGGGCGGAGGTGTCCTTCATGACCTGTTCGAGGAGGTCGCCCAGAACCCGCGTGGGCTCGTGCAGGGTCGCGCCGGGCTTGTCGACGGCCACGGCGAACCGGTCGAGGGGCGGGATCGGCAGCGGCCGTAGGAGGAGGCCGCCGTTGGCGTGCGGGGTGGCGCCCAGTCGCCTGGCACCGTGCGGCACGCAGGCCAGCACGTCGGCCGTGGGGCGGCCGTCGGCGTCGAAGAGTTCCTCGGGCCGGTACGAGCGCAGCCAGCCCTCCAGCTGGCGCAGGTGCTCGGGGTTCTCACGCACTTCGGGCAGGGGGACCTGGTGGGCGCGCCAGGTGCCCTCGACGGGCCGGCCGTCGACCTCCGCGGGTCCGGTCCAGCCCTTCGGTGTGCGCAGCACGATCATCGGCCAGCGGATCCGCTCGGTCGCGCCCTCCTCGCGGGCCGTGCGCTGCATCAGGGCGACGCGGTCCAGGGCCCGGTCGAAGGCCTCGGCCAGGGCACGGTGGACCTGGTGCGGGTCGTCGCCGGTGACGTGGAGTGGTTCATGGCCGTATCCGCGCAGCAGCTCGTCGAGTTCGGGCTCCGGGATGCGGGACAGCACCGTCGGGTTGGCGATCTTGTAGCCGTTGAGGTGGAGGATGGGGAGCACGGCACCGTCGTGGACCGGGTCGAGGAACTTGTTCGAGTGCCAGGAGGCGGCGAGCGGGCCGGTCTCCGCCTCGCCGTCGCCGATCACACAGGCGACGAGCAGGTCCGGATTGTCGAAGGCCGCGCCGTACGCGTGAGCGAGCGAGTAGCCGAGCTCACCGCCCTCGTGGATCGAGCCGGGCGTCTCCGGCGCGACATGACTCGGCACTCCGCCGGGGAACGAGAACTGCCTGAACAGCTTCCCCATGCCCGCGGCGTCACGGGAGATGTCCGGGTAGGTCTCGCTGTAGCTGCCCTCGAGCCAGGAGTTGGCCAGCACGGCCGGCCCGCCGTGCCCCGGGCCCCACACGCACAGCGCGTCCAGATCGCGGGCCTTGATGACGCGGTTGAGATGGGTGTGGACGAGGTTGAGGCCGGGCGAGGTCCCCCAGTGGCCGAGCAGCCTCGGCTTGATGTGCGCGGGGCTGAGGGGTTCGGTCAGCAGCGCGTTGGCCAGCAGATAGATCTGGCCGGCGGCGAGATAGTTGGCCGCCCGCCAGTGGGCGTCCAACGTGCGCAGTTCGTCGTCGGTCAGTACGGTGCTGTTCTGATGTTCGACCTGGGGCATGGTGACTCCGTAAGTCGTCGAGCGGAGGAGGCGGCATGGCCGGCAAGAAGACGGCGAGGGTGCCGCGCGCCGCATACGAGCAGGAACTGCTGCGCCTGCAGACCGAGTTGGTGAAGCTGCAGGAATGGGTGCGGGCGGAGGGCGCCCGTCTGGTCATCGTGTTCGAGGGCCGGGACGCGGCCGGCAAGGGCAGCACGATCAAACGGGTGGCGGAACATCTCAATCCGCGGCAGGCACGGATCGTGGCGCTGCCGAAGCCGACCGAGCGTGAGCGCACCCAGTGGTATTTCCAGCGGTACGTCGAGCATCTGCCGGCCGCCGGGGAGATCGTGTTGTTCGACCGGAGCTGGTACAACCGCGCCGGTGTCGAGCACGTCATGGGTTTCTGCACCAAGGAGGAGCACCAGCTCTTCCTGCGGCAATGTCCGATCTTCGAACGGATGCTGGTCGAGGAGGGGATCCTGCTGCGCAAGTACTGGTTCTCGGTGAGCGACGCCGTGCAGCAGGAGCGGTTCCGGCGCCGGATGAAGGATCCGACGCGGCGCTGGAAGCTCTCGCCGATGGACCTGGAGTCGATCACCCGCTGGGAGGCCTACTCGCGGGCGAAGGACGAGATGCTCGTCCATACGGACATCTCGGAGGCTCCGTGGTTCGTCGTGGAGAGCGACGACAAGCGGCGGGCGCGGCTGAACATGATGGCTCATCTGCTCGGCTCCGTGCCCTACTACGAGGTTCCGCCGCCGGTCCTCGAACTGCCGCGCCGCCCGCCGTCGACCGGCTACGAGCGACCGCCACGCGATCTGCAGACCTACGTGCCCGACCACGCGGCGAGCCTCTGAGCCGGCCACGGCCCTCACCCCCGGTGCGGTACGACGGCGACCGGGCAGGCGGAGTGATGCAGCATCGCGTGGGCGACCCGGCCGAGCTGGAGCCCGGAGTGTCCGGGATGGCGCCGGGCGCCGACGACGAGCAGGTCGGCGGTGGCCGAGGCGTCCAGCAGCACCTTGCGGGCCGGGCCCTCGACCGCGCGCCGGCGCAGTTCGACATCCGGCGGGGCCCCGCTCAGTACCGCTTCCAGCACCTCCGTGGCCCGCTCTTCGTGCAGCCGGGCCGCCCTTCGGGAGGACAGCGGGTGGCCCAGGGCCTCGCGAGCGGGGCGGCGCCAGGCCCGTACGGCCTCCACCGCACAGCCCCGTGCCCGCGCCTCCGCGACGGCGAACCGCACGGCGGCCGGGTCGTCCGGTTCCTCGCCGACGGCGAGGACGATGCGCCGATGGCCACCCGCCCCGGCCCGGTTGTCCTGGCTGCCGCGCAGCACGATCACCGGGCAGTAGGCGCGGGCGGCCACGGCCAGGGACACCGAGCCGAGGAGCAGCTCGGCGAGCCCGCTGCGGCCCCGCGACCCCAGGACCAGCGCGAAGGCCTCGTTGCCCTCCCGCAGCAGGGCGGGGGCCGGCTCCTCGGGCAGCACATCGGTGGAGATCTTCACGTCCGCGTGGCGGCGGTGGGCGCGCTGCGCGGCTGCCTCGACGATGTCGTCGGCGATCACCTGCTCCGGAGGCCTGCCGAGCCCGTCGGCGAGCGCGGCCCCTTCGTACCGCTCCCACAGCGACGCGTAGACCAGCCGCAGCGGAACCCCGCGCAGAGCGGCCTCGTCCGCCGCCCAGTCCACGGCGCGCATACTCGACTCGGAGCCGTCGACCCCCACGACCAGGGGAAGCTCCATCGCACTCACCTTCCTCACCGTCCTGCGCCGAAGTCGAAGACGATCGCCGAAGTCGAAGACGATCCGTACCGTGAGCCGGCCGCTCAGCACATCGTCGGACACCTCGGTGACGGAGGCGAGCGGCCGCCACTCACGGACCGCCCTGGTACGGCCCGCCGCGAGCGGCCGGAAGACCTCCGCAGCTCCTGCCGCGTAGCGGCGACGGGGCCCAGCGCCGAGGTGCCGCCGAGCACCGTGTCGAAGATCGGAACCTGGTCGTGCCGTGCGCCGGCCGGGTGACCAGGACTGAGCCTGCCGCGACGCCGTGGGCCCGAACGGACGGCGGCGAAGGCGTCCTCGGTCACGGTGAGCGCGAGGGCGGTGTGTGCGCCGCACCATCGCCCGAAGGTGACGGCCTCACCGAATCCACCGGGTGTCCCCGGCGGCCGTGGCCTCACTCTCGCCCCTTTCCGCCCGGGCCGCAAGGCACTCCTGCAACCGAAGATGCCGGAACTCGTAGCGTGCGCCGGACTGCCGGAGCACGCCCCGCAGGTGGGCCTCGTGCAGGAAGGCCATCAGGCGCCACGGCAGCTGTCCCGTGGCGCCGAGCCACATCCTTGCGACGGTCAGGCGGCCGTACGCGCTCAGGCTCAACGCCAACGGGCCCATGACAAGCGCCATTTGGAGTGACATCCCGTGCATCCCGTAACGGTCGGGCGTGGTCAGCAGCAACAGGCCGCCGGCGGCGGACCCGGCGACGGTGGCGGCCGCACCCCTGGTCAGCACGGCGAGCCGGTCACCTCGCAGGCCGGCGGGCGGACTCGTGGCGCGGGTCAGGTCGGCGGGTGTGTCGAGCCAGCGGTAGACGCCGCAGGCGCAGCCTCCGATGAGCCCCAGGACGAGGCCCGAGACGATGCCTCCCTTGACGCAGTTCTCCACCAGGCCCCAACGGCCGATCTGCCAGAACCACCAGGCGGCCGGCGGGTGCAGGGACGACAGGAGGGTGAGGTCGCGCGCGTCGTGACCGGCGATCCGGACGTGCCAGATCCCGTCCCGCGTGGTGAACCGCACCCGGGCGAGGGCCGTGCTGCACCGCCGGTCCACCGCGTGGCATGCCGCGCCGGGCCCGGGTGGCGCATACGTCCACGCCTGTGCCGGGTTGCGGACGTTCACCATCAGGACCACCCTGACCGGCTCGGCGGGCCGGGCCGTCTTGGTGCCGTCGGGGTAGGCCTCGAAGGTCCATGCGCCGGTGGTCGCGCGGCGGATTCCGGTGCGCGCGTCCAGGGCGGCGGCATCGGTGTGTACGGTTCCGGCGCGTGTGGCCCGCCATTCGATGACGGTGCCCATCACGGCTCCGATGGCGGGACCGAGTGCCAGACCGACCAGGAGGCAGGCGGCCGTGCCGCGGACCAGCCCCTGGCAGAACCGCCGGACCTGCTCCCGGCCCGGCACCCGGTGGCGAGACCCTCGCGGTCCGCGCCGCCGGATGCGGATGACGGCCACCACGGCCGCGCACGCGACGACGGCCGCCGCGCTCGCCCGCCACAGACCGCCGGCCGGGGAGAGGGGGTCCATGACCAGGATCGCCACGCCGGACAGGACCAGGAGGGCAGCCACACCGACGTGGCGGGCGACCGTCGGCCCGGCCCAGGGCAGCCCCAGCGGAGCGGGGCAAGCGGTGACTCCGGCCACCGCGAACACCGCCGACACGGCCGTGCCGAAGAGCACACCGGACAGAAACCGGAAGAGCCAGGCGTCCCCCAGGTCGGCGATGGAGGCGCCGTAGAGGGGCTCGGCCGTGACACCGATGAGGATGCCCAGGGTGGCGGCCGCCAGGGCGGCCTTCGCCATCAGTACCCGCAGTGAGGTCCTGCCGGTGCGGTCGATGAGGACGGCCAGCCCCACCACGCAACCGGCGACGACTCCTGAGGCGTTGCCGACGAGTTCGTACAGTTCGCCGTCGGCCCAGAGGTCGATCATCGTGTGCGGTGCCACCAGTGTCATGACGGCGCCGGCCACCACGGCGGACAAGCACGCGGCCAGCGCCCCCGGCGCCAGCAGCCGCACGATCCGCGGCACCGCGCTCTGCAACTCCCACCAGGCGAACTGCCCGGTGTCCCGGTTCCGCAGGTGACGGGCGAGGAACCCGAGCCACCGCTGGGCGTCCTCGGTCGTGCGGCACGATCCGCTGGTGTCGCCGAACACCGCCGGTACGAAGGCGGTGAGCAGGTGCTCCTCGATCTGGGCGGCCGTACGGAACCGGCCGTCCAGCAGTTGTCCGGGATCGCGGCCGCCGTCACCGTGCACCGCGCGGGCCATGGCGACCATGAGGGGTCGGCTCAGCACCTGCCGCAGGGCGTCCTCGGGCGGCCCGCCGGGCGCGGCCAGACGAGCCAGTGTCGCGCTCCAGGCCGTGCCGATCCGGCCGTCCGGCATGCGTCTGGGACGCGAAGTCCGGGTCAGATAGGACGCGGCATCGGTCAGCCGCAGTGGGGAGAGTTCGACGACCGCCGCGGCCGTGAGCACGTCGCAGGCCTCCACGGTGGCGGCGTAGGCGTCGGTCCTGCTGGTGAGGTACAGGGGCGAGTCGGCGTCCAGTTCGGCGTTGAGGCGGCGCATCGCCGGCGTCCGCTGCGCCTCGGGCAGTTCGTCGAATCCGTCGAGGACCGGCAGCACCAGACGGGCGGCGACCAGGGCGTCCGCCAGTGTGCCGCCGCCCGGCACTCCCGCCGCCAGGGCCGGGAAGTCGGCCGCGATCCGAGCGGCCGTCCAGACGCGCAGCGGTTCGCGGACGGCGTCCCAGGTCCCGACGGGCAGCACGACGGGGACGGCGTCTCCGGGCTGCCGGGCCGCCAGCAGCTCCAGGGTCAGGCTCAGCGCCAGAACCGTCTTCCCCGACCCGGGCTGCCCCAGCACGACCACCCGACGGGACGGAACGGAGAGGAAGGCGGCGCGGGCATCGCTCAACTGTCCCGATCTCAGGGCGGTGTGTGCCTCGGCGCCCCGCCGCACGTTCTCGTCGTGGTCGGCCAGCGGCGCGTCCACCGCAGACCACCGGACGGGCAGCGGTTCCGGATCCTGCAACCTGCGCAGCCGCGCCTCGGCCGCCCACATGTCCTGCACCACCTCGGCCAGGGCGTCGGCCCGGCCCTTCAGCCAGTCCGTGCCGCGGCCCTCCCCGGTACCGGACTCGCTCTGCGTCAGGGTGGACAGCAGCCCCAGCACGGAGACCACGAGCCCCAGAGCGGGCGTCCACCGCTCGATCACGCTCTTGCCGTCGGCGAGCACGGTGACGGCGACCTGAGCCAGGCCGGTGGCCACCAACGCGGCCGCCCACCACAGTTTGCGCACGCGCTGCGCGTCCCCGGCCCACCGCAGTGCCCTCATCCCACTCCCGTTTCTCCGCCCGGCGGCCATGCCAAGCGGAGCCCGGGGCGTTCCGCAACCGGCGCGCGGAAGCGTGACCGGCGGGGGAACGCGAGCCGCACCACCACCCGCCCAGGTGACCGCCGGCCACTCGGCAGGCGGTCGGGCCCGCCTGCCGCGGGCACGCCCGGGCCGCAGCACCGCTGACGGGCCCCCGACGGGCCGTGCCGAGGCGGTGTCCGCAGGACCGGTACGGCGAGTGGATCACCGTCCACGAGGGCGACCGGGACCGCACCGAGTACCGAAGGGCACGGACGCGGTGCCGGGTGTCCTGGTACTGGGGCCGGGCGGCCCGTGGCGCGGGCCGGAACACAGGAACATGCTGGAAGCGGCAGGTCCGTACCCACGTCCTGGAGGCCCGTCATGAACGCTCCCCCCACGTCCAGCATGCTCCGGGCGCTGCCGTCGGAGCACCGGCAGCAGCTGATGCGGGTCGCTCTGGAGGTGTCCTTCCCCGAGGGGACGCGCCTGTTCGAGGAGGGCGCACGCGCGGACCGCTTCTGGGTGATCCGCACCGGCGCGATCGATCTCGACATGCACGTTCCGGGCCGCAAGGCGGTTGTCATCGAGACTCTCCGGCACAACGAACTCGTCGGCTGGTCCTGGCTGTTCGCGCCGCACACCTGGCACCTGGGCGCCGAGACGACGACGCCGGTACGGGCGTACGAGTTCGACGCCGTGGCGGTCCGGGCGATGTGCCAGGAGGACTCCGCGCTGGGTCTCGCGGTCGCGCATTGGGTGGGCGAGATCCTCGCTCACCGCCTGCGGTCGACCCGCACCCGGCTGCTGGACCTGCACGCCCCCTACGGCAGCGGCAGCCGTCACTGACCGCCTCGACGCGAACCACAGGGCCTGGCTGTAGTTGGTGAAGCGGACATCGGCAGCGCAGGGAGGCGTCTAGGTTGGGCACGGTACTGATCACACAGCGACCGCGAGGAGACCCTCGGCATGTCGAACGTTTCGTTACCCCGCGACGAAGGCCGCGCCCACGTGGCCCGGCTCCGCACCGATGTGTCGCACTCGGCCCGCATCTGGAACTACTGGCTGGGCGGCAAGGACAACTACCCCGTCGACGAGGAAGTCGGCGATCAGATCCTGGGTTTCGTACCGGCCCTGCCCCGGTCCGCCGTGGCCGACCGGCAGTTCCTCGCGCGCGCCGTGGGGTTCCTCGCCGGCGAGGCGGGCATCCGGCAGTTCCTGGACATCGGCACAGGACTGCCCACGGTCGACAACACCCATGAGGTCGCCCAGCGGGTCGACCCGACCTGCCGAATCGTTTATGTGGACAACGACCCCATCGTGCTCCGGCACGCCCACGCCCTGCTCACCAGCACCCCCGAGGGGGCCACGGACTACATCGACGCCGATGTGCACGACCCGGACGCCATCCTGGAACGCGCCGCCCGCACCCTGGACTTCAGCCGGCCGGTCGCCCTCACGATGCTCGGCGTCGTCAACTTCATCATGGACACCGACCGGGCCCGGGCCATCGTCCGGCGGCTTCTGGACGGTGTGCCGTCCGGCAGCTATCTGGTGATCTCCCATCCCACCACCGAGGTGGACGGCGAGGCGATGACGGAAGCGGTGCGCTACTGGAACAGCCAGGGCTCGGCGCCGATGACCCTGCGCACCCGCGAGGAGCTGCTGCGGCTCTTCGACGGCGTGGATGTGCTCGAGCCGGGTGTCGTCTCGTGCTCGCGCTGGCGCCCGGCCCCGTCGGGGAAGGACGAGATCGTGGACGTGACGCACTTCTGCGGCGTGGCCAAGAAGCCGTAGGGCGTGGGACACCCGTCCACGTCGTCCACCCCGGCGTGCGCCCCGGCCCCGCGGTGCCCGCACGCTCGGAACCGGACTCGGTACGCGTACCGATCGGCGCACGATCGGCGTCTCCCCCGGCATCCGCGCCGGCATGCCGGCTGTCGCCCTCCAGCGCGGCGCCGGCCGGACCAGGTGGAGACGGCCCGCGTCGGCCGCCGACCGGCCGACGGCCTCGGTCGGGCAGCACCTACCAGGGAAGGATGCCGTCGGCATCGAAGTAGCCTCCGGTGGGGCCATCAGGGTCCACCTGCGCCATACGCACGATGATCTCGGCGCCCTGCTCGACGGTCTGGACACCGCTGTTTCCGTTCAGGTCGGTCTTGGTGTAGCCAGGCTCCACCGCGTTGATCCGCATGTTCGGGAACGCCTTCGCGTACTGCACGGTGATCATGTTGACCGCGGTCTTCGAGGCCGGGTAGGCCAAGCCCGGGTAGGTGTACGCCGGGTCGCCCGGGATGGTGGCCCGGGTCAGCGAGGCCAGACCGCTGCTGACGTTGACCACGACCGGGGCGGCGGAACTCCGCAGCAGCGGGAGAAACGCGTGGGTGACGCGCACCATGCCGAAGACGTTCGTCTCGAACGTCTGTCGCATCACGTCGACGGTCACGTCCGCCGCGCCGATCACGACGTTGTCGTCACCCATCTCTTCTTGGATGCCGGCGTTGTTGACCAGTACGTCCAGCCCTCCGTCGGCCTCGATGGTCTTCGCCGCGGCCGCCACGGACGCGTCGTCGGTGACATCGAGCCGGACCGCCCGCGCGCCCAGCCGCTCGGCGGCCCGACGCCCGCGTTCGGCGTCCCGGCTTCCGATGTAGACGGTGTGGCCCGCGGCGATGAGCCGGCGGGCGGTCTCGAAGCCGAGACCCTTGTTCGCTCCGGTGATCAGTGTTGCTGTCATGCCTCCACGATGCGGCGGAGCCGCGCGGTCAGCCAGACGTCCTGTGCTCCTGGGACTGATCAGTACCAGGGGACCGTGGTGCCGCCGAAGATGCTCAGCAGGGCGCTGCGTCGCCATAGGTGCGGGCAGACGGTGGCGGCCAGGGGCCCGAGCCGGTCACCGCCCGCTGCCCCGGCCGCGAGCGGGCTGGTGACCTCCGCGCGTCACGACGTGCCGTCGGCCGGAAGCTCCAGGCGCAGTTCGTAGCCGCCGTCGGCCGTGGGGCCGGAGGTGACGGTGCCACCGAGGAGTGCGGCGCGCTGACGCAGGCCGATCAGGCCGTAGTGCGCGCTGGGCAGGGGCAGAGCGGGCCGGGTCGGTGCGGTATTGGTGACCGTGGCACGGACGGCGCCGTTCTCCTGGCGGATACGAACCGTCGCGGTGGTGCCGGGGGCGTGCTTGCGTGCGTTGGTCAGCGCTTCCTGGACGGTGCGGTAGATGGCGCGCTGGACTGTGGGCGGAAGGCCGTCAGGCATGTCCGCCTGAAGTTCGGCCTCGATGCCGCTGTTGTCGACCAGCCGCTGGAGGTCGGCCAGGGACGGCTGCGGTGTCAGCTCCGTGGGGCGGCCTCCGGAGGCGCGCAGGACGCTGACCATGTGCCGCAGTTCGTCCAGGGTCTGCACGCTCAGCCGCCGGATCGTGGCCGCGGCTTCCTTGACGTCGGCGTCCTGGGTGCCGACCTGGAGTGCTCCGGCCCGCACCGCGATCAGGCTGACCTGGTGGGAGACCACGTCATGCATCTCCCGCGCGAGCTGCGCGCGCTCCTTGGCCAGCACGGTCTGGTCGGTCAGGAGCCGCTCGTGGTCACGCGCCGCGGAGATCTCGGCGAGTCGCAACGACAGATCACGCCGGGCCTGGACGAGCTGGCCGAGGAAGACCGGAGCGACCGCCGTCGCCCCGGTGTACCCCAGCGTGATCAGGGTCGCGGTCTCCGACAGGTCGAACGTCGGTGACGGCCACGAGGACATGCTGCTCAACGTGAACGCCGTGGCGCAGGCGGCCAGCAGGACACGGTGGCGGGTGAGTGAGGCGAGTGTGTACAGCGCGATCAGTGCGGCGAGGATCGCGTCGGAGAACAGGACGGCGGGCAGGGTGAGCAGGAAGGTCAGCAGCGGCAGGCGACGGCGCAGCACCAGAGCGAAGGCCGCTGCCACGGCGCACGCCATGCGCCCCGGCTCGTCCGAGTCGAAATGGACCCAGACGTCTAGCAGCGCCACCGCGACGACTATGGCGTCCAGCAGCGGGGCGGGCAGGCGGCGGGGGGTCATTCCCCCTCCTGGTCCCGTGGTGGCTTGAGAAGGCCGGCCCGTTCGGCGAGCAGGGCTGCCTGGACGCGGCCGTCCACCTTCAGTTTCGTGAGGATGGCGCTCACATGGTCTTTGACGGTGCCGGTGCTCAGGTGCATCCGGGTGCCGATGTCGGCGTTGGACAGTCCCTCGGCGATGAGGACGAGTACGGCGCGCTCGCGGTCGGTCAGTGCGGCGAGGCTGCGGGCAGCGGGCTCCTGGGGTCCGGCGTTCAGATAGCCGTCCACGACCGTCCGGGTGACCTTGGACGCCAGCACGGTGCCACCGTCGGCCAGGGTCCGCACGAGGAACGGAAGCCCCTCGGGGTCGGTGTCCTTGAGCAGGAAGCCGGCGGCGCCCGAGCGAAGTGCCGTGGCCACGTATTCGTCCATGTCGAAGGTCGTGAGCATGGCCACCACCGGAGGGTGCGGCAGCCGACGGAGGCAGGCCAGGAGGGTGAGGCCGTCGACGTCCGGCATCCGGATGTCGAGCAGCACGACATCAGGTCGTATCTCCTGTGCCGTCTGAAGCGCCTGGCCGCCAGGAACCGCCGCCACGACCTCGATGTCGTCCGCCGTGTCGAGGATGTGCTGGAAACCCGTACGAATCAGGGCCTCGTCGTCGACGACCAATACCCGGATCACGCATGCTCCACTCACTATCGGACCACTGTCCGATTCGTACCACGTCGAGAGACGCCCCGCGGGTTCCCGACACCGAATCCGGTCAGGCGGCGGGGGCTGCGCCAGCCAGTCGGCGGGGCGGTTCCGGACACCTGCCGGATGGTCCTGACCGGCGGCGTCTCCGACCCTGGATCACATGACGCACGTCGTAGCAGAGGCCGCGCCGGCCGAGGCGATGTCGGCTGCGCGGGCAGGCCCTTCCCGTACGTCGTCCACAGGACGGCTGATCGGCCTCGACCTGGCCCGTGGCCTGGCGGTTATCGGCATGTACACGGCCCACCTCGGTACCGACCCCTCGGAGGGCGGCCCACTGGGCTGGGTGACGGAGGTGACCCGTGGGCGGTTCCCCGCACTGTTCGCTCTGCTGGCCGGGTTCACCCTGATCATTCTCACCGGTCGGCCACAGCCGCGGACCGGGCGCGCGGGGCGCCAGGCCATGGGCAGGGTACTGATCCGCTCCGCCGTGCTGATCGCCCTGGGATATGCCCTGGCGTACCTGGACACCCCGATCGACGTGATCCTCGCCGCCTACGGAGTGATCTTCGCCCTCGCCCTTCCGCTGTACCGGCTGCGCGCCTCCACCCTGGCCGTCATCGCCGCGGCGATGACGCTCGTAATGCCCCCCGTCGTGTATCTGCTGCGGGCCGCGGTCGAGGGCGGCAGCTGGGCCGATGCCGTGATCGCCAACGATCCTCTGGCCCGGGTCACCGGTTCGGACGGGATCCTCGAATTGTTCATCACCGGCGAGTACCCGGTACTGACCTGGCTGCCCTTCGTCATCGCCGGGATGGCGGTGGCGCGGCTCGACCTCAGCCGGCCCGGTATCCGCGCCAGGATCGCCCTCCTCGGCGGCGCACTTGCCGTACTCGGTTACGGCGGCTCCTGGCTGGCCCTGCACCTGGTTCCGGGCGCGCAGGCCACCGTGAGCGCGGCGACGGACGGCGGGTCGGCGTCATCGGCCTGGTGGTCCGATGCCGTCGGCGACCCCACCACCAGTACCCCGGACTGGATGCTGGTGGCCGCGCCGCACAGCCAGACGACCTGGTCGATCCTGGGCAACACCGGCTTCGCCCTCGTGATCCTCGCTGTCTGCCTCATCGCCACGGACCGGTCGGCGCGCCTGCGGTGGTTCGCCACACCCGTCACCGCGGTCGGCTCCGTCGCCCTCACCGCCTATGTCGGTCACATCGTGGCCATCAAGGCCCTGGGCATGGACGACGTGCCGACCTCCGACGCCCTGGCGGTCCTGATCGGTTTCGCCTCGGTCGCCATGCTGCTGGCCCTCGCCTGGACCCGGGTCTTCCGGCGCGGACCACTGGAATACCTGGTGCACGCCGCCACCACACCCGCCCGTCTGATCAACTGACTGGCGGTGGACGACCAATGCCCGTAGGAGACACTCCCTCCACCGACGATTCCGCAACACCCACGGATTTCGACGGTCTCGCACCATCCGGCGTCACGCCGGGCCAGCAAGGAGGTAAGCCGATGACAGTCCGCCTGACATTCATGTGCGCGACAGCCGGGGGCACCACCAGGGATGCGGTCTTCGGTGACGGTCTCCTCAGTGAGCGCGGCCTGCGCCGGGCACGCGCCGCCGGCGCAACACTCCCCCCGTACTCGCTGGCCATCCGTGCGCCGTCGGTCCGCTGCGCGCAGACCGCTTACGCCCTCGGCCTGCCGACCACACTCGAGCCCGCACTGCGCGACCTCGACTACGGCACGTGGCGGGGCCGCACAGTCGGCGAGGTCGTCGCGGACGAACCGTACGGTTACTCCGCCTGGCTTACGGACCCGGATGCCGCGCCACACGGAGGCGAGTCCGTACGCCGGCTCTGCCGCCGAATCGCCAACTGGCTGAGCAGCGTGCCGCCTTACCCGGGCCGCGCGTTGGTCATCACGGAACCGTCGGTGGTCCGGGCCTCGCTCGTCCATGCTCTGTCCGCACCAGTGACAGCCTTCCGGCATTTCGATGTGCCGCCCCTGTCCACGGTCTCCCTTACCTTGAGCGACGGCCACTGGATCGTCCGGCCCGGCCGTGTCACCCCGGACAGAGTCGGCACCAGTCGCGCTGTTCCCACGCCCTATGACGCCGCCGAGGGCCGGACGGCGCTCCTGTGGGGCGAGGCGACCCCGGCGTAGCGGCGGGGTACAGGTACAGCGGTTGTGCGGAGTCGTCGGCGCCCGGATCGCAAGTTCGTCGACAGATCGACGAGTTCGGCCGAACAACGAGTTCGGCCGAACGACGACTCCAGCCGAACGACGACTTCGACATGAAGGTCGTCGACATGTTCACCACGGGATGCCTCCCGCCCACCGGCGACCACCGTCGCGCGGGGTGACCATGTACAGAACGGGCGCGGGACAACACCGGTCACGAATCCGAGAGTGTCGTTACACGTGACCATCATGCCCGAAGCGCCGATACTGCCGGGTGTGGGCTGTTCGACCCGCCCATGTGCGCAACAACCGAACAAGATCAACAACCGGTCGTACACGTTCTGACCAGGAAAGATACTGGTCAGGGGCTAAGCTGGAGATCTCACCGGGAGGCACCCATGAAGATGCTCATCAACGTCGCGGAGACGGTGGTCGCGGACGCGCTGCGGGGGATGGCGGCCGCGCATCCGGAGCTGACGGTGGACGTGGAGAAGCGGGTGATCGTCCGGCGCGACGCACCGGTGGCCGGAAAGGTCGGGCTCGTCTCCGGCGGCGGCTCGGGACACGAGCCGCTCCACGGCGGCTTCGTGGGCCCGGGCATGCTCTCGGCGGCCTGTCCCGGCGAGGTCTTCACGTCTCCCGTGCCGGACCAGATGGTGCGGGCCGCGGCCGCCGTGGACAGCGGCGCGGGTGTGCTGTTCATCGTGAAGAACTACACGGGTGACGTCCTGAACTTCGACATGGCGGCGGAACTCGCCGAGGACGAGGGCGTTCAGGTCGCGAAAGTCCTGGTCAATGACGATGTCGCCGTCACCGACAGCCTGTACACGGCCGGCCGGCGCGGCACGGGCGCGACCTTGTTCGTCGAGAAGATCGCGGGCGCCGCCGCCGAGGAGGGCGCGCCCCTTCAGCGGGTCGAGGCACTGGCCCGGCAGGTCAACGAGAACGCGCGCAGCTTCGGTGTCGCCCTGAGCGCCTGCACCACCCCGGCCAAGGGCAGCCCCACCTTCGACCTCCCGGACGGCGAGCTGGAGCTGGGTGTCGGCATCCACGGCGAGCCGGGCCGGGAGCGGCGCGCGATGATGACCTCGCGGGAGATCGCCGACTTCTCGGTGCACGCGATCCTGGAGGACCTTAATCCGAGCAACCCCGTGCTGGTCCTGGTCAACGGTATGGGAGCGACCCCACTCCTGGAGCTGTACGGCTTCAACGCGGAGGTGCAGCGGGTGCTGGTGGAGCGCGGTGTCCCGGTGGCACGCACGCTCGTCGGCAACTACGTCACCTCGCTCGACATGGCCGGCGCCTCCGTCACCCTGTGCCAGGTCGACGAGGAGCTGCTGCGTCTGTGGGACGCGCCGGTGAGCACGCCCGGCCTCCGCTGGGGCATGTGATCCACTCGACGTCCGGTCAACGTACGTACCACGCAAGGAGATTCCGTGCTCGATGCCGACTTCTTCCGCCGTTGGATGACGGCGACCGCCGCGTCCGTCGACCGCGAGGCCGAGCGGCTCACCGCCCTCGACTCGCCGATCGGCGACGCCGACCACGGCAGCAATCTCCAGCGGGGGTTCCACGCCGTGGCGGTCACGCTGGAGAAGGAGGCGCCGGACACGCCCGGCGCCGTCCTCGTGCTCGCCGGGCGGCAGCTCATCTCGACGGTGGGCGGCGCCTCCGGGCCGCTGTACGGCACGCTGCTGCGCCGCACCGGCAAGGAGCTCGGGGACACGGCCGAGGTCACCGAGGAACAGCTGACGGACGCGCTGCGCGCGGGCGTGGACGCGGTGATGCAGCTCGGCGGAGCCGCGCCCGGCGACAAGACCATGATCGACGCGTTGGTTCCCGCGGTCGACGCGCTCAGTGACTCGTTCGCCGCCGGCCGGGCCGCGGCCGAGGAGGGCGCCGTCGCGACGACGCCCTTGCAGGCCCGCAAGGGCCGGGCGAGCTATCTGGGCGAGCGGAGCATCGGGCACCAGGATCCCGGTGCCACCTCCTCGGCGCTCCTGATCGCCGCGCTCGAGGAGGCCTCCGTTGAGTGACACCACGGACAAGCTCGTCGGCATCGTGCTGGTCTCGCACAGCGCGGACGTCGCCACCTCGGTCGCCGAACTGGCCAAGGGGCTGGCCGGGGGCGGCACGACCGCGCCGGTGGGGCCCGCGGGCGGCATCCCGGGCGGCGGCCTCGGCACCAGCGCCGAGCTGATCTCGGCCGCGGCCGCCTCCGTGGACCAGGGCGCCGGGGTGGCCGTGCTCATGGACCTGGGCAGCGCGATCCTCACCGTGAAGGCCCTGCTCGCGGAAGGCGACGAGCTGCCGGAGAACACCCGGCTGGTCGACGCCCCCTTCGTCGAGGGCGCGGTCGCCGCGGTCGTCACCGCCTCGGCGGGCGGTGACCTGGCGGCGGTGGAGGCGGCCGCCACGGAGGCGTACTCCTATCGCAAGGAATGAGAACGGCGAGGAACGGCCACCGCGAGGAATGACGACCGCGAGGAACGGCCACCGTAAGGAGTGACCGTAAGGAGTGACTGCCGCAGGAAGTGAGCCGCAGGCCGGTCCGCCCGGTCCGCTCCGTCCGCCCGTCTCGGCGGGCAGGGGCCGGGCCCTGCGGCCGCCGCCCCGCGGTCAGTTCTGGCGGAGGAACTCGCGGGCCAGCGCCTCTCCTTGGGCCACGGCCTCGACGTGGTTCTCGATGGGCGACACGGCGGAGTTCTTGAAGACGATGTACGTCACCCCGGAGTCGGTGCCGCCGCCACGTGGGTCGGGGCGGATGCCGAGGGCCTGGGCGGTGGCGTACGAGGCCTCGCCGATGATGTCGTGCGGTCCGGTGTCGCCGACGACCGTGTACTGGACCCGGTCCTGGTAGATCACGGCGGCGACCGAACCACCCCGGACGCCATGCTCGCGGTGGTCCCAGATATCGCCCGCGGTGGGCACGACGATGTACGGCAGGGTCTCGGCATTCAGCTGACGGCCGTCGGACTGCTGAAACGCGGTGGCGTCGGAGAACGACGGGTCGGTGCTCTCGTTGCACAGCAGGCCGGGCCGCCCGTCGCAGTCGATGTCCATGTCGGCCTTCCAGAACACGGCGTCGCGCCGGCCGCAGACGGGAATGTCGGCCGGCGCGCCGTCGTCGCTGCGGTAGCGCCCGTTCGAGACGGGAGCGCAGTCGCGTACCTTTGCGAGCAGATCGGCGGCGAGGACGGTGCCCTCACGCGCTGCCGCCGCCGGTTCACGGGTCCCGGCGGCTTCACGTGTCCGGGCGGCTTCGTGGGTCCGGGCCACTTCGTGGGTCCGGACGACGGGTGGCGACGTCGTGGGGGCGACCAGGGCGGCACTGGCCGCGACCAGCGTCAGCGACTGGACACGCACGATGAGGGACCCTCTCGTGGGGGACATTGACGGTCACCCACCCCAAGGTGGTGCGGGTCCCGGGCCACGGCCACCGGGAGGGGTCCGGACGGTGCACGGCGCCCTTACCACGCGCCGTGCGGCCGAGGGCCGGGTCCCCAGGGACCCCGGCCACCCGACCGCTTTCGCCGGCGCGGGATCAGCGACGACAGCGGTCCGCGCCGCGGGCACGAACTCCCATGGAAGACAGGTGAGTTCACACCGCGTCAGCCCTCAGCATACGTAGCCGCGCGCCGTCCCGGCCAACGCCGTCCGCCCTCTTGATGCGAGCGCGCCGCCATGGCATACAGGTACAGACCAATCCCGTCGAGGGAAGGGGGACCCGTGCGCCGACTGGTGCGACGCCTTCGTGTGCCGGTGATCTGCGGCTCGCTGTTCCTGACGGTGTCCTGCGGGTGGGGCGGACAGGACGGCGGCCGGGACGGGCCGCTGCCCTCGGCCCCGATGGGCGTCACGGCCGCGGCCGGCAGCGCGACCAGCGTGCACGTCATGTGGAACCAGGTGTCCGGGGGCCCGAAGGTCGCCGGGTACGAGGTATATCGCGGCACCACGAAGGTGAAGGACGTACCGGGTGCGGAGCACATGGTGGACATCACCAGGCTCAAGCCCTCGACGACGTACGTCTTCACCGTCCGGGCACGGGACGATGCGGGGAACGCCGGGCTGCCGAGCGCGAAGGTGCGCGCCACCACGCCCGCGGCCGTCGCCGCCGATCACCGGGCCCCCACCCGGCCGGGACGGCCCAGCGGCAAGGCGGTCGGGAGCCGGGCGGCCCAGCTGAACTGGGCGCGCTCGACGGACGACCGGGGGGTGGCCTCGTACGACATCTACCAGGGCACCTCGAAGATCCACAGCGTCGGCGGCGGGCAGACGGCGACCGTCGTGACGGGGCTGCGGCCGGGCACCCGCTACTCCTTCACCGTCCGGGCCCGCGACGCCGCCGACAACGTCTCGGCCGCGAGCGCCTCCGTACGGCTGACCACCGCCGGCGGGGCGGACGACGGACGGGGCACCGCGCCCACCCGATTCCGCGCCGGGACCCACCGCGCCGACGGGGCGTACTACATCGACCTGTCCTGGTCGCCGCCGGACACGGACGGAGTGATCACCGAGTACCAGATCCACCTCGACGGCCGTCCGGCGACCTCGCTCGTGTGGGGCGGCAAGCCGCCACGCGGCAAGGCCACGTACAGCTTCTACCTGGGACGGGACGCCGGCGCCAGACACCGGGTGCGGATCCGGGCGAAGCTGCCGGACGGCACGTGGGGCGGCTTCTCCGACGAGCGGACCGTGACCACGGGGGGACGCTAGGCCGTCGCGGCCGAGGGCGGCGGGGCAGCGGACGATCGGACGACAGAGCATCAGCTGTCCGCCGGACGATGGAATCGTTCACCTGCCCGGGGGCCGTCCGCATGCGGGCCGTCCCAGGGGCGCGTTGGCTCTTCCTGAGGCAGCACGGGCGATTCCCGACCCCAGGCGGCGCAAGGGATGTACCGCCAACCGTGCCGCTGGAGGGCAGTCCTATGCGCACTATTCAGCTGTTCAGCCGTTCCGGCCTGGCCGTGGCGGCCGCCGCGCTTCCTCTCACCCTCGCCTCCCCCGCGGCCGCCGCCTGGAATTCAGGGATCTCGGTGAGCACCAGCGGAAGCAACGTTTCGGTCGCCACCACCACGTGCACCCCGTTCAACGGCAGCCTGGGCAACGCCTCGCTGCTCTCCAGCGGCCAGGCGAACTTCACCCAGGGGCGCCTGGCGATGCTGACCGGGTCGAACATCAGCCAGTCCGGCGTCTGGTCCAACGTGAGTCCGGGCACGTACACGGTCGTGGTGGTCTGCGCGAACGGTTCGACGGCCGGCACCCAGTCCATCATCGTCTCCGGCAGCTCGACGCCCACCATCTCCGCGACGGCCTCGCCCTCGCGCGGGGTCATGGGCGGTGTCGGCGGGTCCGTCGAGCACTACGGCACCATCACCTTCGCGGTGGGCGCGGCCCTGGTGGCCGTCGGCGCCGTGGCGACGGGCTGGTATCTGCGCCGCCGCACCAAGCCGTACCGGCTCTGAACGCGCCGGCTCTGGACGCGTCGGCTCTGGACGCGTCGGCTCTGAACGCGTCGGCGGTGAGCGCGCCGGCCACCTACTCGTGCGCGGGCAACTCCTCGAACTCCGCCAGCGCATGGGTCAGCCACTGCGTCCAGAACGTCTCCAGGTCGATGCCGGCGCGCAGCACGAGATGCCTCAGCCGGTCCTGCGGCGTGTCCTTGCCGGGCCCGAAGTCGCGGTCCTGGATCTCCTCGTACTCCGTCAACTGCCGCTGGTGCAGGGCTAGATGCCGACGCAGGTCGTCCTCGATCCCCTCGGTGCCGACCACCGCCGAGGCGCGCAGCCGCAGCAATAGCGTGTCGCGCAGGGGCTTGGGTTCCTGGGCGGCGGCGGTCCAGCGGGCGAGTTCGGCGCGACCGGCGGGCAGCACCTCGTACGCCTTCTTCTGCCCGCGGGCCGGCTGCTGCGTGGGCAGCGCGCGGATGTAGCCCTCGGCCTCCAGTTTTCCCAGCTCGCGATAGATCTGCTGATGCGTCGCCGACCAGAAGTAACCGATCGACTTGTCGAAGCGGCGGGTCAGCTCGAGCCCCGACGACGGCTTCTCTAGCAGGGCGGTGAGGATCGCGTGCGGGAGTGACATGGGCTCATCCTAGGGACGGTGCCGCGGGGGTCCCCGCGGCTGCTACAGCGCGGCCGCCAGCTCCGTGCCCTGCTTGATGGCGCGCTTGGCGTCCAGTTCGGCGGCCACGTCCGCGCCGCCGATGAGGTGCGCGCGGTGGCCCGCGGCGATCAGTTCCTGGTACAGGTCGCGGCGCGGATCCTGCCCGGTGCACAGGACGACGGTGTCGACCTCCAGGACCTGGCTGTGCCCGTCGACGGTGATGTGCAGCCCGGCGTCGTCGATCCGGTCGTACTGGACGCCCGGGACCATGGTGACGCCACGGTGCTTGAGCTCGGTGCGGTGGATCCAGCCCGTGGTCTTGCCGAGTCCGGCGCCGACCTTGGAGGTCTTGCGCTGGAGGAGGTGGACCGTGCGCGGCGGGGCGGGCCGCTCGGGTGCGCCGAGGCCGCCGGGTGCGCGGTAGTCCATGTCGACGCCCCAGCTGCGGAAGTACGTCGCCGGGTCCTCGCTCGCCTTGTCGCCGCTGTCGGTGAGGTACTCGGCGACGTCGAAGCCGATGCCGCCGGCGCCGAGGACCGCGACGCGGTCGCCCACCGGGGCGCCGTCGCGCAGGACGTCGAGGTAGCCGAGCACGCTCGGGTGGTCGATGCCCGGGATCTCGGGGGTGCGCGGGCTGACGCCGGTGGCGACCACGACCTCCTCGTACGCCGCGACCTGCTCGGAGGTGACGCGGGTGTTCAACCGCACGTCGACGCCGTGCTGTTCGAGCTGGGTACGGAAGTAGCGGAGTGTCTCGTCGAACTCCTGCTTGCCGGGGACCTTGCGGGCGACGTTGAGCTGGCCGCCGATCTCGCTCGCGGCGTCGAAGAGCGTGACGTCGTGCCCGCGTTCGGCCGCGCTGACCGCGCAGGCCAGCCCGGCCGGACCGGCGCCCACCACGGCGACCCGCTTGCGCAGCCGGGTCGGGGACAGGATCAGCTCGGTCTCGTGGCAGGCGCGCGGGTTGACCAGGCAGGAGGTGATCTTCCCGCCGAAGGTGTGGTCGAGGCAGGCCTGGTTGCAGCCGATGCAGGTGTTGATGGCCTCCGGGCGTCCGGCCACGGCCTTGGCGACGAAGTCGGGGTCGGCGAGCATCGGGCGGGCCATCGAGACCATGTCCGCGTGCCCCTCGGCGAGCAACTGCTCAGCCAACTCGGGGGTGTTGATGCGGTTGGTGGTGACGAGGGGGACGGAGACGGCACCCATGACCTTCTTGGTCACCCAGGCGTACGCGCCGCGCGGCACGGAGGTCGCGATGGTGGGGATCCGGGCCTCGTGCCAGCCGATGCCGGTGTTGATGATGGTCGCTCCGGCCGCCTCGACGGCCTGGGCGAGGGTGATGACCTCGTCCAGGGACGATCCGCCGGGAACCAGGTCGAGCATCGACAGCCGGTAGATGATGATGAAGTCCTCGCCGACCGCCTCGCGGACGCGGCGGACGATCTCGACGGGGAAGCGCATGCGGTTCTCGTACGAGCCGCCCCAGCGGTCCTCGCGCCGGTTGGTCTGGGTGGCGATGAACTCGTTGATGAGGTAGCCCTCGGAGCCCATGATCTCGACGCCGTCGTACCCGGCCTGCCGCGCCAGACGGGCGGTGCGCGCGTAGTCGTCGATGGTCCGCTCGATCTCGGCGTCCGTCAGCGCGTGCGGCGGGAAGGGGCTGATCGGCGCCTGGAGGGCGCTGGGCGCGACGAGGTCCTGGTGATAGGCGTAGCGCCCGAAGTGGAGGATCTGCATCGCGATCTTCCCGCCCTCGCGGTGCACGGCCTCCGTGATGGCGGTGTGCTGCTCGGCCTCCGCCTCGGTGGTGAGCTTGGCGCCGCCCTCGTAGGGGCGTCCCGCGTCGTTGGGCGCGATGCCTCCGGTGACGATCAGGCCCACTCCCCCGCGCGCCCGGGCCGCGTAGAACTCCGCCATGCGCTCGAAGCCGCGCTCGGCCTCCTCCAGGCCCACGTGCATGGAGCCCATGAGGACGCGGTTGGGCAGGCTGGTGAAGCCCAGGTCGAGCGGGTTCAGCAGGTGCGGGTAACGGCTCATCGGGGGTCCTCCGTGCGCGGTGTCGTGCGTCTGTTGTAGACGACGGCGCAGGCTTTATGCAACTAGTTGCACAATCAGCGGAGGCACGAGTGGGCACGGTCACAGGGCAGGGGCGGCCACGGCGGCGACGGTCCCGGGGCCGGCCGCCGGCCCCGGCATCGGCTCGCTCGACCGCCTCCGCGGGGCGGACGTCCCGCGCGGGGCGACCGCCGACGGCCGGGCGACGACCGTCGAAGGCACCGCGCACCAGACCGGCACGGTGCGGCCCGATGCCTTCGACGCGATCCCGCGCGACTCCCTACGCCCCCTGGGGCTCCGACGCCCGCCCAGGTCTGGTGCCGATCACGACGTTGGCGCAGAGCTCCTCCGAGACGGCGAGCCGGGCGTCCAGGCCGCCGCGGGTGAACGTCTCGACGGCCAGGGACGCTTGGCGCTCACTCGTCTCGACGAGCAGCGAGCCGCCGGGGGACAGCCACCGGGAGGCCTCGGCGGTGACCCGGCGCAGGATGTCGAGGCCGTCCGAGCCGCCGTCCAGGGCGACCAGGGGTTCGTGGTCGCGGGCCTCCGGCGGCAGGAGGCCGACCTCATCGGTGGGCACGTACGGCACGTTGGCGGCCAGGATGTCCACGCGGCCGCGCAGGTGGCCGGGGAGGGCGGTGAACAGGTCGCCCTCGTGGACGTGACCGCCGCAGGCGGCGAGGTTGCGGCGGGCGCAGCGCACGGCCGCCGGGTCGATGTCGGCGGCGTGCAGTTCGGGGCCGTCGAGCGACGCGGCCAGTGCGGCGGCGACGGCACCCGAGCCGCAGCACAGGTCCACGACGACGGACACCTCACGCGCGAGGGAGACCGCCAGATCGACGAGGAACTCGGTACGGCGGCGGGGCACGAAGACGCCGGGATCCACGGTGATGCGCAGGCCGTGGAACCCGGCCCAGCCCAGGACGTGTTCGAGCGGCAGACCCGCGGCGCGCCGCTCGACCATCGTGGCGATCTCGCCGGGCGTGCGGGCGGTGGAGAGGATCAGCTCCGCCTCGTCCTCGGCGAAGACACAGCCGGCCGAACGGAGCGCGGCCACGACGGCGGAAGCGGAAGAAGAAGCGGAAGAAAGTGGTGGCATGGAAGCCGAGAGCCTTTCGGTGAGCCGAAGGGCGCCCTCGCGATCGCCTAGGGGCGGCGATCCGCACTGCTCGGAGAGGAGAGCACCCGACCTGACACAGCGGTAATGGGTCTCACCTCCTCGACATCCGCCCGGCCGGGGCGATCCACAGCCGGGACGACGACCCTAGCAGGAGCGGTCAGACACCGACGGACTCCTCCAACTCCTCCTCGGCGTCGGCCGGCTCCTCCCCGGCCGCCTTCTCCGCCGACGTCACGCCCACCGGCTTCGCGTGCGTGCGCCGGGGTGCGGCCGCACGGGCCCGTACGCGCTCCACCGCGCCGGCCACGGCGGTGAGCACCAGACCGGCCAGCAGCCAGACCACCAGCCTCCACACGTCGCCCGACAGGCCGTCCCGGCCGAAGTACAGGAGGCTGCGGACGCCTTCCACGAATCCGGCGCCGTTCCAGAAGGCGTGCAGGGTGCCGAAGAAGCCGTTCTGCAGCTCGGGGCGGAACAGGCCGCCGGAGCTGGTGAAGTTGAGCATCACGAAGAGCACCATCATGGCGAGGGTGGTCCAGCGCTTGAGGAACGTGTGGAGGCCCACGCCGATGAAGAGGATGCCCGCCGAGTAGAGCCAGCTCATCCCCCACACCGTCAGCAGGTCGTGGTGCGCGAGGTGGAACACGGGTCCGGCCAGCAGCGCACCGATGACGCTCACCACGCCGGAGACTCCGGCGGCCAGCAGCGCCCGGGCCCTCATGGGCAGCGTGGAGCCCGCGGCGCCGAGCGCGGCGACCGAGGCGTACGAGCCGATGCTCACCGCGATGAGCAGGAAGAACAGTCCCTGGCCCGTGGGGTCGTCGGCGGCCGGCGGCGCCACGTCGGTGACCTTGAGCGGGACGTCCCGCTGGGCGGCGACGGGCGTGAAGACCTTCTCGACGGCGGTGGCACCCATGTCGGACGCGGCCGTGGCGACGACCAGTTCGGGCGTCTTCGCGCTCGGCACATAGGCGCCCGTGATGTCACGGGACTTCAGCAGGTCGACCGCCTCGGCACGGCTCGCGACGGTCCGTACGTCGAGCTTGTCCCCGGCCTCGTCCTTGACCGTCTGGGCGAAGACCTTCGCCTCCGGGGCGGCCCCGACGACGGCGACGGGCAGATGGTTCGGCTCCGGTGTCACGAACGCGCCCATGTAGGCCAGCCCCATGCCGAGACACATCAGCAGGGGGGTGACCAGGTGCGTGAGCACATGACGCAGCGCCGGCGACCGCAGCCCGGTGTCCATGTGAACCCTCCTAAAGGTTGGCTTATACAACTCTCACTCAAGTTGTACTATACAACTAGGAGACGGAAGGAGGGGCCGTGAAGACAGTCGAAGGGCCCGATGAGACCGTTGTCACCGTCGAGGAACCCGGCGCGCACGGCGCGCACGGCGGGTCGGACGCGGAGGCGGCCGTCGAGACCATCCAGCGCGAGATGACGGCCTTCGCCCGCCGTGCCCGGGCCTCGGCGGGCCGGATGCACCCCGAGTTGTCGCTGGTGTCGTACACCCTGCTCGGGCACCTGGAGGAGAGCGGCGGCTGCCGCGCCACGGACCTCGCCACGCACTACACACTCGACAAGTCCACGGTGAGCCGTCAGGTGGCGGCACTGGAGCGCACGGGGCTCATCGAGCGGCGGCTCGATCCCGAGGACCACCGGGTACAGGTGCTGCATCTGACACAGGCGGGCCGAAGGATCCTGGCCCAGGTCACCGAGAGCCGCCGGGAGGCGTTCCACGAGCGCCTCGCCGACTGGCCGAAGGAGGATCTGGAGCGTTTCGCGGCCTATCTGCTGCGCTACAACGCGGCGGCGGGCGAGGGCCCGCTCAAGGAGAGGTCGGCGGACGGCTGACCCGTACCCCCTCGAGCGGCCCTCGTGGACTCCGCCTGCTCAGACACCCACTTGGCGGCCGGCCGGCACGTGCTCGGGCACCCGGGCCGCGAGGAACCTGGTCGTGCGGCGCAGCCGGAAGCCCAGGGCCTCGTAGAGGCGGATGGCGTTGGTGTTGCCCGCGCCGGTGTGCAGGAACGGGGTCTCGCCGCGTTCGCGGATGCCGTGGGCGACGGCCAGGACCAATCGGCCGGCCAGGCCCTCGCCGCGGAACTCCGGGTCGGTGCAGACCGCGCTGATCTCGGTCCAGCCCGGCGGATGCAGCCGCTCCCCCGCCATCGCGACGAGGGCGCCGCCCCGGCGGATCCCGAGATAGGTGCCGAGTTCCACGGTGCGTGGCAGGAAGGGGCCGGGCCTGGTGCGCTCGACCAGGTCCAGCATCTCGGGCACGTCCTCGGGGCCGAGGCGTACCGCCTCCGCGTCCGGGGCCGCCGCGATCCCGTTGTCGACGAGCTGGACGCCCGCGATGTCGAAGGTCACCTCCCAGCCGTCCGGGGCCCGGCCGCGGAACCCGGCGAGGGGCGCCTCTTCACCGGGCCCGACCAGCGCGGCGAGATCGGCCCAGTCGTCGGCATCGGGCTCGTCGGGCAGGCCCAGCCACGGCGAGACGTCGACGGGGTAGCGCAGGACACGGCCCCGGCGTTCGGCGAAGTGGGCGTGCGGGCCGGTGAGCGAGGCGAGCGCGGGGTTGTCGAGGACGTGGCGCTCCGGGCGCGGGCCGGCGATGTCCCGTGCGGGACGCGCTGCGGTCTCGCCGCTCACGTCGAGGGCGCGACGGTCGTCGCTCTGCCCCCTCACATCCAGCACATGGCCCTCGGCGCTCCGCCCGCGCACCTGCGGGACGCGGTCCCCGGCGCTCCGTCCGGCCTCCTCCGGCGCGCGGCCGTCGGTGTCCTGTGCGCTCATTCGGCGACCTCGATCACGACCTTGCCGCGGGCGTGGCCTTCCTCGACCGTGCGCAGGGCCTCGGCGGCCAGTTCGAGCGGGAATGTCCGCGTCACGTACGGCTTCAGCTCACCGCCGACGGCGAGCGCGGCCACGGCGTCCAGCACGGCCGCGGTGCGGGCCCGTGCCACCGGCGCGCCGCCCAGCCGCGCGACGGTCTCCCGGTCGGCGCCGGTGATCAGCTTCGTGCGGTCGGTGAGCAGCGTGGCCGCGGCCTCCAGGACCTCGCCGCCGACGAGGTCGAACACAGCGTCCACGTCGCCCGGAGCCGCCGCGCGCACCCGCTCGGCCAGCTCGGGACCGGAGGGCACGTGCACGGCGCTGAGCGATTCGACGAGGTCCTTCTTGGCCTCGCTCGCGACCCCCACGACCCGCAGTCCCGCGGCCCGAGCGAGCTGGACGGCCGCGACACCCACGCCCCCGCCCGCGCCGGTGATCAGCAGCGTCGCACCGGAGGGCAGGCCGAGCTGGCGGACGCCGTCGTACGCGGTCGCCGCCGCGACGGGCAGGGTCGCGGCGTCCGTGAAGGACAGCCCGGCGGGTTTGTGCGCGGTCGTCGTCACCGGCAGCACCGCGTACTGGGCGTATCCGCCGGCCACCGGGTTGCCGAAGACCTCGTCGCCGACGGCGAAGCCGGTCACGCCCTCGCCGGTCTCCTCGACGACGCCGGATACCTCGTTGCCGAAGACGGCGGGCAGTTCGCGGGCCGGGCCGCCGGGGCGCCGGTAACCGGTGCGCTGCTTCCAGTCGACCGGGTTCACGCCCGCCGCGCGCACCGCGACGACGAGCTGTCCCGGGCCGGCGCTCGGCCGGTCCAGATCGACGAGCGCCTCGGTCTCCGGGCCGCCGTACCGCGTGAACACGTACGCCTTGGGCATCTGCTCCCTCACTCTCCTTCGCTGTCACCGAGTGACCGGCTGCCAGGGCCACCGGCGTCGGCACTCAACGGCAAGGGAGATCGCTGGACGGCTATTCCCGGGCCGCCGAAGAGTTCATACGGCCGCAACGATCGGCCGTCCGACAAGGGCGGGGGCGCCGTCGCCGACCGCGTACGGTTGAATGCGTAAGTACTGATCACGTCCGGCCGGCGGGCCGCCGCTCGGACGGCCTGGAGGCACCACCCGCAATGAACGTCACCCGAGGCTTCACGGGGCGCCCGCGCGTCCATCATCCCGGACTGCCGCCCGGCCAGTACGACGCGGGCGACGACTGGCCCGTCCTGTCCGCCGAGGTCACGCCGGACCTGGCGGCGGCCGACTGGTCCTTCCGGATCGACGGTCTGGTGGCCGAGCCGCGCACCTGGAGCTGGGACGCGGCGCACGCGCTGGCGCCGTCCGCCTACGAGGGCGACATCCACTGCGTGACCAGCTGGTCGAAGTTCGGGGTGCGCTTCGGGGGTGTGTCGCTGGACGCGTTCCTGGGTCTCGTACGCCCGGACGCGACCGCCACCCACGCCGTCGCCTACTCGCACACCGGGTACACCACGAACCTGCCGCTGACGGATCTCACCGGGGGGCGCGCCTGGATCGCGTGGGAGTACGACGGCAGGCCGCTGCCCGCCGAGCACGGCGGCCCGGCGCGGCTGCTCGTGCCGCATCTGTACTTCTGGAAGAGCGCCAAGTGGATCGCGGGCCTCAGGATCCTCGACCACGACGAGCCGGGCTTCTGGGAGCAGAACGGCTATCACGCCCGCGGCAACCCCTGGGAAGAGCAGCGTTACTCCGGTGACTGAGACCTTCGTACCCCCGACCCGGTTCGCCGTGCCCGGCCGGATCGCCGTGAGCAACCGGGCAGCGGCCGTCTGGCAGACCGCCACGCTCACCGAGATCCGCCGTGAGACGCCGCACGCCGCCACCTTCCGGTTCGCGGTGCCCGGCTGGCAGGGCCATCTGCCCGGCCAGCACCTGATGCTGCGGCTGACGGCCGAGGACGGCTACGGGGCGCAGCGGCACTACTCGATCGCGTCGCCGCCCGAGGACGCCGGGCACATCGAGCTGACGCTGGACCATGTCGAGGGCGGCGAGGTCTCCGGCTGGTTCCACACGGTGGCCGAGCCCGGTGACGAGGTGCAGGTGCGCGGTCCGCTCAGCGGCTTCTTCGCGTGGCCCGGCGACCGGCCCGCGCTGCTGATCGGCGCGGGCTCCGGTGTCGTACCGCTGATGTCGATGGTGCGCCATCACCGGGCGCAGGGGTCGACGGTGCCGTTGCGGCTGCTCGTCTCGGCGCGCAGCCCGCAGGAGCTGATCTACGCCCGCGAGTACGGCGACGAGACCACGCCCGTCTTCACCCGCGACGCCGCGGCGGGGGTGCCCGTGGGCCGTATGTCGGCCGCCCATGTGGCGCCGCTCCTGGACCGGGCGCCTCCTGGTGGGTGGGAGGCCTATGTGTGCGGCTCCAACGGGTTCGCGGAGCATGCCTCGCGGCTGCTCGTCGAGGCCGGTCAGCCGGTGCACCGTATCCGGATCGAGCGCTTCGGCTGACCTCCCGCGTGGGGCCGTCAGCAGTGCGGGACCACGGCCACCGGACAGCCTGCGTGGTGGATCAGGGAGCGGGCGGCCCGGCCCAGGCCCGGTGCCGACGTACGGCGGCCGATCACCAGGAGCCCGGCCCGGATGGACGCCCTGAGCAGGTGGTGTCCGGGATGACCGGGGATCACCCGCTCCAGGACGTCGGTCCCCGGAAACTTGTGCCGCCAGGGTTGCAGCGTCGTCGTCAGCGTCCGCCGCGCGCCCTCCTCCCGCTCGGCCGCGTCGCCGGGCAGCGGCGCTCCGGGCGCGTGTCCCGTCGGCGGGAGTGTCGTCCAGGTGTGCACCACGTGCAGCGGCGCCGAGCGCACGGCCGCCGCCTCGAAGGCGTAGGCGATCAGCCGGTCGGCCGGGTGGTCCAGGTCGAGGCCGAGGACGACCGGCAGATACGCGGCCCGGCCGGGCGGTGTGCCGTCGTCGGCCGGCATCCGCTCGTCCTCGGCCAGTTCGCCCGTGCGCACGAGCACGACCGGGCGCGCGGCGCGGGCCGCGACGGCGAGGGCCACCGAGCCCACGAGGAATCCCGCGAATCCGGTGAATCCCCGGGAGCCGAGGACGAGCGTCTCCGCCTCCGCTGCCGCCGCCAGCAGCGCCGGGACCGCGGGTGTCTCGGTACGGCGGGCGATGATGTCCAACGCCGGGTGCGCGTAAGCCAGTTGGACCGCGGCCCGGTCGAGGGCGGTGCGCGCGGGCAGGTCGACGTCCGGCACGGGGGCGGGGACGGGCGGTTCGGCGCCCGCGTGCAGCAGGCGCAGCGGGAGTCGGCGGCGTTCGGCCTCGCGTGCGGCCCAGTCGGCGGCGTCGAGGCCGGTGCGCGATCCGTCGATGCCGACGGTGATGGTGCGGGTGCCGGAGGTCATGGCTCCTGCCTTTCGGATTTCGACGATCGACCGTTCCGGGAGGCGTGCACGCGGGGTGCGCGAGGCGTGCGCGCGGGGTGCTGCTTGTGGTGACGGCTGAGGCGCGTGGGGATGTTGTGGCGGCGGGGAGGGCGCACCGGGGTGTTCCCGGCGGCGGTGGGGGCACCCGGGGTGCTGGGCATCCTTCGCCATGCGGGCTCCTTCTCCTCACGCGACCGATGCGCGGGTTCCACGGGGTGCGCGGATCAGTCGTACAGGCGGACAATCAGCACCAGGCCCCTTGTGGGCGCTGCCGTCGGGCGCACCGCGCCGGGAGAGGTGTACCTGCCGGGCCAGGTTCCGTTCGGCCCCTTCCCGGGCCGGGCGGAGGCGGCGAGGAGGTCGGACATGCGAACCCGGATGCGGTACCGGTATGAACGTCGTAATCCGCTGCGGCGCCGCTCGGACGTCGTCGAGGCGTGGACGGCCCTGGTCGTCGCCGTGCTGCTGTTCGTCGCCGCGCCGCTCGCCGGTGCGGCCGTGGGCTGGTGGGCGTACGACAGCTCGCACTCGCTCGCCACGGCCCAGCGGGCCGAGCGGCGGCATGTCTCCGCGACCCTCGTCGAGAACGCTCCCGCCGCGGTCCCGTCCGTCCAGGACAGCAAGGAGCCGCTGTACCAGGTGAAGGTGCGCTGGACCGAGCCGGGCCGGGGCGCGCGCACCGGACCGGCCATGGTCCCGGCGGGCTCCCTGCGCGGCGAACGGACCGATGTGTGGCTGGACGGCCGGGGCAGGAGCGTCGCGCCGCCGGTGACCGACACCCTGGTCTGGCAGCACGCGGTGACGTCGGGCGTGTGGACCACGGGCGGCGTCGTGGGCCTGGTCCTGCTCGCCCGGATCGCCGAGCGCCGGATCGCCGAACGGCACCGCATGGCCGAGTGGGAGGAGGAATGGGCGCGTACGGGCCCGGAGTGGAGGAAGCGGACCGCGTGACGGCGCCCGGGTACGCCCGGGGCGCCCCGGTCAGCGCCCGGTAGCAGGGCTCCGGGAGTCTCCCGCCTGTCTCGGGCCGGGTTCCCGCGACGTCGGCAGCCGCGACCCGGCCCGCACCGATCGCCGGCCAACCGCCGGAGATCTCGCGCTCCCCGTCCGCGACGAGCGGCCGGAGGTCCTTCCCGACCAGATCCGGACGGCCGTGCCGGAGCCGGTCACCGTCCTGTCCTGGCAAGGCCTGGCGGCCCCCTCGGCAGCCCCCGTACGGTGTGATCATCCGCGCTCATGGCCAGACACTCATGACATCAAAGGTGGTCCCTCATGGCCCTGTTCGACCTGCCTCTCGACCAGCTCCGCGGTTATCGCAGCGCGTCGGCCGAGCCCGAGGACTTCGACGCCTTCTGGGCCAAGACGCTCCAGGAGGCCCGCCAGTACGACCTCGGTCCCCGTTTCGAGCCGGTCGAGACGCACCTCGAGACGGTCGAGGTGTACGACGTCACGTTCGCCGGGTTCGACGGTCACCCGGTGAAGGGCTGGCTGACGCTGCCCGCCCGGGCGAACGCGCCGCTGCCGACGGTCGTGGAGTTCATCGGGTACGGCGGCGGACGCGGCCTTCCGCACACGCATCTGCTGTGGGCCTCGGCCGGCTTCGCGCACTTCGTGATGGACACACGGGGCCAGGGCAGCGCGTGGGGCGGCGGTGACACTCCCGACCCGGTGGGCAGCGGGCCCGCTTTCCCCGGATTCATGACCCGGGGGGTGGAGGACCCCGAAAGCTACTACTACCGGCGGCTGTTCACCGACGGCGTCCGTGCCGTGGAGGCGGCCCGGGCCCATCCCCTGACCGACTCCGCCCGCGTCGCGGCCGTCGGCACCAGCCAGGGCGGCGGCATCACGATCGCGGTGGGCGGCCTGGTCCCCGACCTGGCCGCGGTCGCGCCGGACGTGCCGTTCCTGTGCGACTTCCCGCGCGCGACGACGCTGACGGACCGCGACCCGTACCGCGAGATCGGCAGGTACCTCAAGACGAACCGCGGCCGCACGGAGCAGGTGCAGCGCACGCTGTCCTACTTCGACGGCGTGCACTTCGCCGCCCGCGGGAGCGCTCCCGCGCTCTTCTCCGCGGCCCTCGAGGACCAGACGTGCCCGCCGTCCACCGTCTTCGCCGCCTTCAACGCGTGGGCGCACGCCGACAAGGCGATCGAGGTGTACGACTTCAACGACCACGAGGGCGGCGGCCCCTATCAGGAGGCGGCACAGCTGCGCTGGCTGCCGGACCGTCTTCGATGAGCATGAGCCGGGCGGCGACGGCCGAGGCGGCCCGGCGGTTCGTGGCGGTGTGGGAGCGGGCCTGGGCGGCGCACGACGTGGACGCGATCGTCGGCCTGTACGCCGAGGACTGCGTCCACCGCTCGATGCCGTTCCGCGAGCCGCACCGGGGCCGCGCCGCACTCGCCGAGTACATCCGCTGGTCGTTCGCGGCCGAGCGGACCCAGGACGTGCGCTTCTCCGAGCCCGTCGTCGGCGACGACGGGCTCGCGGTCGCGGAGTTCCGGGTGCTGGCCGAGGAGGACGGCACGCCCTCGACACTCGCCGGCTGCGTCTTCGTACGCTTCGACGCGAGCGGCCTGGCCGTGGAGACCCGTGACTACTGGCACACCGTCACAGGCCACAAGGAGCCCACCGGTTCGATGTTCCTGAGGTGAGTTGGGGCTGACGTGGGGCTGACGTCGGGCCGGCTCGGGCCGACTTGGGGCCTCGGCCCGGTGGTGGCGCGACATCCGTCCGCGTCCGACGGCTTCCGTCCGGTCCGACCAGTCGGTACGTTCAGCACGCCCGGTCCCACGGCCGGGCCACCCGGACCCGGACGACGGAGGACCCATGTCCCAGCAGGTGCCACAGGTTCAAGGCCGGTGCGACGAGCGCTTCACGGCGGTGCGCGAGGCGTTCGAGGGGAACTTCCGCGAGCGGGGTGAGCTGGGGGCGGCGGTGGCCGTCACGCTCGGCGGCGAGACCGTGGTGGATCTGTGGGGCGGCTGGGCCGACGCGGCGCGCACCCGCCCCTGGGAGCGGGAGACGCTGGTCAACGTGTGGTCGACGTCGAAGGGCCCGACGTCCCTCTGCGCGCACATCCTGGCCGACCGCGGGCTGCTCGACTTCGACGCCCCGGTGGCCGCGTACTGGCCGGAGTTCGCGGCGGCGGGCAAGGAGTCCGTCCTCGTACGGCATCTGCTGTCGCACCGCGCGGGCCTCGCGGGACTGCGCGAGCCGCATTCCGTCGAGCAGCTGTACGACTGGGAGCTGACCGCGCAGCGGCTTGCGGCGCAGGAGCCCTGGTGGGAGCCGGGAACGCGGTCCGGTTATCACGCGATGACGTTCGGCTTCCTCGTCGGCGAGGTGGTGCGACGGGTGTCGGGGCTGCTGCCGGGTGCCTTCCTGGAGCGGGAGGTGACCGGGCCGCTCGCCATCGACTTCACGATCGGGCTGCCGGAGAAGGAGGCGGACCGGGCCGCGGAGCTGGTGCATCCGCGGGCCGCGGCGACCAGTGAACAGGCGGCGATCTTCTCCCAGTTGGCGCCGGTGGCCCTGGCCGCGCTGCTCAACCCCGTGGTCGGCGCCACCGAGGGCAACACCGAGCAGTGGCGGGCCGCGGAGATCCCGGCGGCGAACGGCCACGGCACGGCGCGCGCGGTCGCCGCGCTGTACGGGATCTTCGCCGGGCGGGGCTCGTGGGACGGACGGCCGATACTCTCCCCCGAGGCCGCCGAGCGGGTGCGCGAGGGCCAGGGCAGCTGCCGTGACCTGGTGCTGGGTGCCGGGTTCGAGAGTGAGACGGAGATCGGCCTCGGCCTCTGGCTCAGCGGGTCCAACGGATCGTACGGTCCCAACCCGAAGGCTTTCGGTCACGACGGCTTCGGCGGCTCCTGCGGTCTCGCCGACCCGGAGGCGGGTGTCTCGCTGGGGTACGTGATGAACCGCATGGGCCCGCACATCGCCGACGACCCAAGGAAGATGGCGCTTGTCGACGCCCTGTACCGCGCGCTCTGAGGCCGTCGCGAGCAGGCCGGGCGACGCGGGTCGGATTCGGCCGAACTGCCCGGCCGCTCTTCCCTGGTGGTTTAGACCAATGCTAGATCTGGTCGCGCAAAGATCCCGCACGACTACGTCTTGTCACCAGGAGGCGCGGACATGGCCCGCTCCACCACATCCGACCACGACCCGCTCTACTGGAGGATCGCCCACGATCTACTCGGCGAACTGCGCGACGGAACCATTCCGCCGGGGGAACGACTGCCCGGCGAGCGGCACTTGGCCACGCACTTCGGGGTCAGCCGCGAGACCGTGCGACAGGCCCTGCAGATGCTGCGCCGCGACGGGCTGGTCGCCACGGACCGCCGGGGCAGCCACGCGACGCTGCCCGGCGCCACGGCCGAACCCGGCGCCGACGCCGCCCACATGCCGTCGCTCACCTTCCCCGTGGGCGCGCAGACCACGGAGCCCTGCCGGGCGACCGTCACCTGGGAAGAACCCCCCGCGGAGCACGCCCTGGCCCTGGGGCTCGCTCCGCGGCGGCCGACGCTCGTACATCGCTACGAGTCGGTCGCGGCCGACGGCAGCGGGCTGCGTACGGCCCTGACGTCGTTCTCCGTCGTCGCGGTCACGGAGGTCGCGGAGCTGGCCCGCTACCGCGACCGCGCGGACGGCTCGGCGGCGGCCCAGCTGTGGCGCGCGTACGACTGGATGCGCAAGGCGGGGCTGACGCTGCACCACCGTGACTCGATCACCCAGTTCCCCCCGTCGGTACGGGTCACCCGGCGCGTGCACGACCAGCATCACCGTCCACTGGAGATCACGGACCTTGTCGCGGATGCCCGACTGGACGCCCTGGTCTACGAGTTCACCCTGCCGGCGGCCGGCTGACCCCTGTGTCGCGCGCGCGGTCCACGGCGGGGCGAACCGGCACCGCTGGAGGTACGCGACGTAAGGGCACGGCCGGTGCTGTGAGGGGTACGGCCATGCGGGGCGCCGTACCCCTTGCCCGGACGGTCAGGTGCGGCCATCCGGCAGATTGCGGGAGCGCCGCACCCGCATGGCGTCACGCCCCGGCCGTACCGCTCTCCCGGGTGGCCACGACCATCCGGCAGCGCGGGCTTCCGTCGGGCCGCTGTCCGAACCCGGGCAGGGCGACGAGCTCCACCCGGAATCCGGCGCGCACCAGTTCCCGGCGTACGTCTCCGAGGCGGAAGGCCCGGTAGTACATGACGAACGGCGGACGCCACAGGGCGTTGCGCACCCGCATCGCCGTGTCGAAGCCCAGCAGGGCCCAGTACCAGGGCGAGGCGGGGCGCGGCGGGGCCGCGACGGGGAACGCGAACCGCCCGCCGGGCCGCAGCACGGAGTGGACCTGAGCGAACAGACCGGGCAGCTCGGCCGGCAGGAAGTGCCCGAAGGCGCCGAAGCTCACGACCAGGTCGAACACGGGGCCGAACGGCAGCGCGCGGGCATCACCGCGGACCCATGTGACGTCGGGCTGGCCGACGGCCCGCGCCTGCTCCCGTCCCACCGCCAGCATCCCCGCGCTGATGTCGACCCCGGTGACGCCTTCCCGGCACACCGTACGCAGCACGTCGACGCCTGCCCCGGTGCCGCAGCACAGGTCGAGCCCGCGGTCGAACGGCCCCATCGGCTCCAAGGCACCCTCGACCGCTTCCAGGACCGAGTCCGGGGTCCGGAACGGCGTGTGGTCGAACTTGGGTGCGAGCAGGTCATAGCCGTGCTCGACGGACGACAGGGCCTGAACGGCCAGTTCGCGGAGGGTGGGACCGTGCGGTGAGAACATCGCGCTCAGCTTAGGGGCAAACGCGCCGCGAAGATGCTCGCCTTCGGAGGCACAGATACCGGAAGAGATCGCCTTCGGCAGCGGCGGGCGTCGAAAGGGGTCACCTTCGGCCGAGGGGCAGCGCGCGCCGGGCGGGCTCGCCTAGGGTCCGCTTCATGACTTCGTTCCGTCCCGCCCCCGCATGGCTGGCCGACGCCGTCTTCTACCAGATCTATCCGCAGTCGTTCGCCGATTCCGACGGCGACGGCATCGGCGACTTCAACGGGATCGTCCAGCGCCTCGACCACCTCGTGTGGCTGGGCGTCACCGCCGTCTGGCTCAACCCGTGCTTCGTCTCCCCGTTCCGCGACGCGGGGTACGACGTCTCCGACTACCTGAACGTCGCGCCCCGCTACGGCTCGGCCGACGACCTGGCCGAGCTGGTCGACGAGGCGGGCCGCCGAGGTATCCGCGTCCTTCTCGACCTCGTCGCCGGTCACACCTCCGACGAACACCCGTGGTTCACGGCCTCGGCGAACGACCCGGACGACCACCGCTACATCTGGGCGCCCGAGGGCCGCCCGGACGGCTTCGTCACCTCGCCCGGCACCCGTCCGGGCGCGTATCTCCCGAACTTCTTCGACACCCAGCCCGCTCTCAACTTCGGCTACGGTCGCAAGAACCCGGCCGAGCCCTGGCGACAGCCGGTCGACGCCGCGGGCCCGCGCGCCAACCGCGAGGCACTGCGCACGATCATGGACCACTGGCTGGGTCTGGGCCTGGCCGGTTTCCGCGTGGACATGGCGGCATCACTCGTCAAGGACGACCCCGGCAGGACGGAGACGGCCAGGATCTGGACGGAGCTGCGGCACTGGCTGGACACGGCTCACCCGGACGCGGTGCTGCTGTCGGAGTGGGGCGAGCCCGAGGTGTCCGTCCCGGCCGGCTTCCACACGGACTTCTTCCTCCAGTTCGGCGGCGCGACGGACGGCCTGCCCCTGCGCTCGCTGTGGAGCAACGGCGACGGCACGGTCAACGAGGCCTGGGACCCGCTGGACTGCTTCTTCGACGCGAGCGGCAAGGGCTCGCCGCGCCCCTTCGTCGAGGCGTGGCGCAAGGCCTCCGACGCCGTCGGGGCCACCGGCTTCGTCTCCCTGCCCACCGCCAACCACGACTTCTCCCGCCTCAACTGCGGTCCGCGCACGGCCGAGCAGCTCCCCGCGGCGTTCGCCTTCCAGCTGACCTGGCCGACACTGCCGGCGATCTACTACGGCGACGAGATCGGCATGCGCTACGTCGGGGGCCTGCCCGACAAGGAGGGCAGCGTGCTGGGCCCCCGCTACAACCGCGCGGGCTCGCGCACCCCGATGCAGTGGGACGACGGTCCGGGCGCGGGCTTCTCCACGGCCCCGGCCGACCGGCTCTACCTGCCGCTCGACCCGTCCCCGGACCGCCCGACGGTGGCCGCCCAGCGCGCCGACGACGGCTCGCTCCTCCATCTGGTGCGCCGCCTCGTCGCCCTGCGCGCGAGCACCCCCGCACTCGGCTCGGGCGGCTCGGTGGAGGTGCTGCACACGGGGTACCCCTTCGTGTACGTCCGGGGCGGCCGCTATCTCGTGGTCGTCAACCCGCAGCGCAACGAGGTGCGTTGCCCCTACGACGCCACGCGGGAGGCACGCGCGCTGGAGGCGTCCGGCGTGCGGGTCGGCAACGGCACCATCGAGGCTGAAGGGTTCTCGTACGGCGTCTTCGACCTGGGCCGGTAGATCAGCTCCGGGGGACTCCCGGCCGCACCGGGAGCGCCCGCACGCTGTTGCCCACGAAGCTGGAGTGGCGCGCCAGTTCCGCCTCGGGGACGGCGAGTTCGAGGTCGGGGAAGCGGGTGAACAGCCGCTCCAGGGCGATGGTGGCCTCCATCCGGGCCAGCGGCGCGCCGAGGCAGTAATGGGCGCCGTGCCCGAGCGACAGGTGGCGCGTGGTCTCGGACCTGGCGGGCCGGGTGACGTCGAACCGGTCGGCGTCCGGCCCGTGTGCGGCCGGGTCGCGTCCGGCGGCCGAGTAGCCGGCCAGGACGGGGGTGCCCGCGGGGATGACGGTGCCGTCGACCGTCAGATCGCGCACCGGGTAGCGGAACGGGAAGTAGCTGACGGGGGCGTCCCAGCGCAGGGTCTCCTCGACGACGTCCGGCCAGCCGGCGTCTCCTTTGCGCACCAGCTCCAGCTGGTCGCGGTTGCCGCACAGCGCGCGTACGGCGTTGGTGATGAGGTTCAGCGTGGTCTCGTGCCCGGCGATGATCATCAGGACCAGGGTGCCGATGAGTTCCTGCTGGCTGAGCCGGTCGCCGCCCTCGTCCCGGGCGGCGATCAGCGCACTGGTGAGGTCGTCGCCCGGGCGCTCGGCCCGGGCGGCGGCCACCGTGCTCAGGACGGCCACCAGCTCCCGGTTGGCGGCGATGGCCTGCTCGGGCCCGATGTCCGTGGCCACCACCTGGTTCGACAGGTGGTGCAGTCGGTCCCGGTGCTCGGCGTCGACGCCGAGCAGTTCACCGATCACACCCATGGGCAGGGGCAGCGCGAAGTGCGCTCGTAGATCGGCGACCTGGCCGCCCTCCTCGGCCGCGCGCCCGAGACCGTCGAGCAGCGCGGACGTCAACTCCTCTATCCACGGTCGCAGTCGCTCCACCCGGCGGGCGGTGAAGGCCTTGCTCACCAGCGATCTGAGCCGCCGGTGGTCCTCACCGTCGGCGGTTGTCATCCCCTGCACGGTGGCGAAGGTCAGCAGCGGCCACCCCGGCGCGGTCCGCCCCTCTTGCAGCGCGGTGAAGTGCCGTGCGTTCTTGGCCACTTCGGGGTGCGCGAGGAACTCCTTGAGCGCGTCGTGCCCGAGGACCGCCATGCCTTCGATGTCACCGGGCAGGAGAACCGGCGCGACGGCGCCCCGCGCGAGCAGCCGCGCGTTGTCGGCGTGCGGACAGCCGCCGGCCGGGTCCATGCGGTGCGGCTGCGTGCCGGACGAGGTGTCCAACGAGGTCTCCTGACTGCGGCGTCGGGTCGGGGCCGTACGACGGACGAGTCTGCCTGCTCGCGGTACCCCGCGCACACGCCCCCGGCGCTCCCTTCAGGCCATCACAGGAAGGGAGTACCCGGGTCCATGCCGGACAGCACGCGGCCGTAGATCTCCATGTTGGTGGTGGGGTTGACGAAGGAGTGCAGACACAGCGCGTGGATGTCGCGGGTGATGCGTTGCATGGGCACCTCCTGGTGAAGGGAGGAGGCTCCGCTCGCGGCGGCGAGCAGGTCGACGGCCTCCCGGCAGATCCGGGTCACATAACCGCTCTCGGCCCGGATGCGCGCCCGCTCCAGCGGGGTGTACGGGAGGTCGTCGCGGGCCTTGGCCTCGATCTCGGCGGTCAGCCGGGCCAGGTGCAGCTCGGCACCGCCGACCCTCATCTCGGCCTCGGCCACCTGGAGATGGGTGACCGTGGCTTCGTTCTGCCGCTCGTGGAAGGTGTACGTGATGCCGCGCCGGTGGATGCGCTCGGTGAACTCCGCCACCGCCGCCCGGGCCAGGCCAAGGGCCACCGGGGCCGACCAGGCGCAGAACAGCAGCAGTACCGGCATACGGTAGAAGGGGTCGTCCGCGTTGGCCTTCGACGGGAACCGCCCGGCGAGCATCGGCCCGACCGCGAGCATGCGGTGCGCGGGAACGAAGACGTCACGGGCCACGACCGTGTTGCTCCCGCTGCCGGCCAGCCCCGTGACGTGCCAGTCGTCCAGTATCTCCAGCTCGGCCATGGGGACGGCGGCCCACCTGATCTCCGGCGGCCCCGGCGGGAGCTGTCCGTCGGCGGCGGCCACCGCGGTCGTCAGCAGGTGCCAGTCCGCGTGATGGCAGCCGGTGGCGAAGGCGGAGGTGCCGCTGACGCGGTAGCCGCCGCCGTACGGCACCGCCGTGGCACCGGGGATCAGCGTCCCGCCGATCCTGACGTCCGGGCCGCCGGGGCCGGTGAAGAACTCGTCCTGCGCCTCGTCGGGGAAGAGCGCCGCGATGTACGAGACGCCCGCCTGACTCAGCGTCATCCACGCGGTGGAAGCGCACTCGGCGGCGATCTCGGCGAAAGCGTCGACCTGGGTCCGCAGCGGAGTCTGGTGACCGCCGTAGCGGCGCGGCACGTTCATACGGTGGATCCCGGTGCCGGTCAGCGCCTCGACGACCTCGTCCGGCACCCGCCGCTCACGCTCGGCGCGCAGCGCGTTCTCCCGGATCAGCGGTCGCAGTGCTCGTACGCGTTCGACGATCCCGGCATCGACCATGCCGACCACCGTCGCGCGCCCCGCCTCCCCTGTCAACGCTGCCGCGACCGGCCGCGTGGGCGGGAATGAGATGGCTCTCGGCCGTGTTGCAGGACTGGATCGCGTATCCAGTGGTACGCTGCCGATGGCACTTGTGTAACGCCCCTTCTTTCGGCGCCGGTGCCCAGTCCTTCTCCATCAGCTGTCGCGCCCGTCCTTCACGACCGGCGATCCAGCTTCTCAGCACCACCTCCTGAGCACGGCCACGGACAGATCGTTCCGTCCGCCGCACCCGAGGTGTTTCCGCCGCGCACAGGCGTGAGCACGCCGCCTCCGGCCTCTCCCCCCTTCCTCAAGACCGCATGACCTCATGACCCAGTCCGTGAAAGGACCTCTCCGATGACCACCACACTCGAACACCCTCCCGTACAGCAGCAGCTCCCGGCCCACGCCACCGGTGTCCTCGACATCGCACAGGGCGGGCAGGGGTACCTGCGCACCGGGAACTGCCTGCCCACTCCGAACGACCTCCAGGTCCCCGCCGCGCTGATCCGCCGTCACGGCCTGCGCAAGGGCGACGTCGTCGAAGGCGTACGCGGCGGCCAGCGCGGCCTCACCGAGGTGGCGTCGGTCAACGGCCGCGCCCCCGAGCAGCTGCGCGGCCGCCCCCACTTCCGTGACCTCACCCCGCTGCACCCCCGCGAACGGATCCGGCTCGAACACCCCGCGGGCGGGCTGTCCACCCGGGTGATCGACCTGATCGCCCCGGTCGGCAAGGGCCAGCGCGGGCTCATCGTCGCCCCGCCCAAGACCGGCAAGACCGTGCTGCTCCAGCAGATCGCCGCGGCCGTCGCCGGGAACCACCCCGAGTGCCACCTGATGGTGGTGCTGCTCGACGAGCGCCCCGAGGAAGTCACCGACATGCGGCGGTCCGTGCGCGGCGAGGTGTACGCCTCGACCTTCGACCGGGCACCGAAGCAGCACATCGCGCTCGCCGAACTCGTCGTCGAACGGGCCAAGCGGCTCGTCGAACAGGGCCAGGACGTCGTCATCCTCCTGGACTCGCTCACCCGGCTGTGCCGGGCGCACAACAACACGGCCGCCGCCGGAGGCCGCACGCTCAGCGGTGGTGTCGACGCTGCCGCGCTCCAGGGCCCCAAGCGGTTCTTCGGCGCGGCGCGCCTGGCCGAGGAGGGCGGTTCGCTCACCATCCTCGCCACGGCCCTGGTGGAGACCGGCTCCCGCGCCGACGACTTCTTCTTCGAGGAGCTCAAGAGCACGGGCAACATGGAACTCCGCCTCGACCGCGCACCGGCCGCCAAGCGGATCTACCCGGCCGTCGACATCACCCCGTCCGGCACCCGCCGCGAGGAACTCCTGCTGCCTTCGGCCGAGTTGGCCGCCGTACGAGGACTGCGCCGCGCCCTGCAGACCCGGGACGGCCAGGCCAACCTCGAAACCCTCCTGGAGCGCCTGCGCGCCACGCCGGACAACACGGCCTTCCTGCGCCAGGTCCAGCCGACGCTGCCCGCCGCATAGGCGGCGCTTGCGGCATCCGGGTGCTCGATCCCCCCGCCCGGCCCAGGCATCCCCGCGTGGGCGGTCTCCGTTCCTACGGTGTCCGGTATGACTATCAGATTCTCATCCCGCATGGTTGGCTCCTGCTCCGCCCTCTGCGTGGTCGGCGCACTCGCTCTGGTGCCGGGCCCGGCCGTCGCCCGCACCGGCGTCGACCCTGCTGCCCCAAAACCCACGGCGTTGCAGCCGCCGCCGCTGTACCGGTCCGGCACGCAGGTGCGGCCACGGGCCGGGGCACCCGAGGTCCCGAACGTGTCGGCGCTGTCGTGGCTGGTGGCCGACGCGGGCACCGGCGATGTGCTCGCCTCGCACGACGCGCACCGCCCGCTGCCGCCCGCCAGCACCCTCAAGACGCTCTTCGCCCTCACCATGCTCCCCACGCTGCCCGGCGGCATCCGGCACACCGTCGCGGAGCGGGAACTGGAGGGACTCGGCGACGGCAGCAGCACGGTCGGCGTCACGGAAGGACAGACGTACCAGGTCACGGACCTGTGGCGCGGAATCTTCCTGCACTCCGGCAACGACGCCGTGCACGTACTGGCCTCGATGAACGGCGGCTGGGACACCACGGCCCACCAGATGCAGGCCAAGGCCCGCGCCCTGGGCGCCCTCGACACCCATGTCGTCTCCCCCGACGGCTACGACGCACCGGGGCAGACGTCGTCCGCCTACGACCTCGCGATCTTCGGCCGGGCCGGTCTGAACCGCGAGGACTTCGCCCGGTACTGCTCCACCGTCGATGCCACGTTCCCGGGCAACGGTGGGGCGTACGAGATCCAGAACACCAACCGGCTGCTGACCGGCGCCGACGGGATCGCGCCGTATCCCGGCCTGATCGGCGTCAAGAACGGCTACACCAGCAACGCGGGCAACACACTCGTGGCCGCCGCGCGCCGGGGCGGCCGCACGCTCGTCGTCACGGTGCTGAACCCTCAGTCGGGCGGCGGCTTGGCCGTGTACGAGGAGGCTCGCTCACTGCTCGACTGGGGGTTCGGCGCCGCCGGGCGCGTCGACCCCGTCGGGTCGCTGCTCTCCGCGCGCACCGTGGCGCAGGCGGGCCCCGCCACGCCGGATGCCGTCATGGCGCAGGACGGTGGCGGTCCCGGCTGGCCGGTGACGGGAGCGATCGCGGGTGCGGCCGCCGTGGGCGCGGGGGCCGTGGTGCTGGCGCTGCGCTTCAAGGGCGGGCGGTCCGGGCGGCGCTGACCGACCGGCAGCCGCAGCAGCAGTCCGAGAGTGACCCACACATAGGTGTTGCTGCCGAGGAACCCGTCGACGCCGGACGCGTCGTCGAACCACAGCCAGACGACGCTGCTGCACAGCACCACGTACAGAGTGCCGGCGACCCGCGGCAGGCGTCGGCGCCACAGGACGGCGAAGGACGGGAGCAGCCAGACCAGATGGTGCACCCAGGTGATCGGGCTGACCAGGCAGGCGGCCAGGCCGGTGAGGGCGAAGGCGGCCCGCCAGTCGCCCGCCCGCAGGGCGCGGTGGGTGCGCCGGGCCCAGACGGCCAGGACCAGCACGACCGCCACCGCCCAGACCGCACGGCTCGGTTCGCCCGGTGCCGCGAGCCGTGCCAGGACGCCTTGCAGCGACTGGTTGGAGACATAGTCGAGGCGGCCGACGCGGGCGGTGTCCCACACCGCCCGGGTCCAGTAGAAGCGGGAGGCGTCCGGCGCCGCCCACGCCGCGAGCGCGGTGGCGGCCCCGGCGACCGCCGTCGCGACGGCCGCGGCCCGCCAGCGGCGGGCGAGCAGCAGCAGACCGATGAAGAGCGCGGGCGTCAGTTTGACGGCCGTCGCGAGGCCGATGCCGACGCCCGCCCGGCGCCCGCGCCCGGTGGACAGCAGCCAGGCGTCGCCGAGCACGAGGGCCAGCAGCAGAAGGTTGACCTGGCCGAAGCTGACGGTGTCGCGGACCGGTTCGAGCAGCGCCAGCGCACAGCCGGCCAGGGCCCAGCCGAACCAGCCGTGGCGCCGCAGAGCGGGCCCGGTGAGGATCAGCAGCACCGCGGCCGTCGCCGCGAGGTTGAGCAGCAGCGCGAGCGCGACCGCCGTCGGCAGGCCGACCAGGGCCATCGGCAGCATGCCGAGGGCCGCGAACGGCGGATAGGTGAATCCGTACGTCGTCCCCGGCACCCGGTAGTCGTAGATACGGCCGCCGTGGTGCACCCACGCGTCGACGGTCCCGTAGTAGACGCGCAGGTCGAACCAGTCGCGCAGCAGCGGCACGGTGGCGGTGAAGACGGCGACGGCGGTGGCGAGGGGCAGCACGAGGGCGAGCCGCCCCCGGTCGGTGTGCGGCAGTCTCACGCGGTCCGCCCCGGCACCGGTGCCCGCGCCGTCTGATGAGCCTGCCAGAGCACGACCAGGGCGAGCACACCACCGGAGACGGCCAGGACCACCTGCGCGGTGTCCGGCGGTCCGCCGTTGGGCAGCACCGCGAGCGCGAGCACGCAGCCGACAGCGGCGGCGACACGGTGGCGCAGGGAACCGCTGGGGGCGGCCGCCGCGATGAGGAACAGGCCCCACAGCGCGTACCAGGGCCGGATCGCGGGGCCGAGGACGGCCACCACGGCCAGGCTCAGCCCGAGCGCGTAGACCGGGCCGGGCCGCAGCCGCAGCCAGATGAACAGGACGGCGGCCGTGGTCGCCACGAGTCCGGCCGCCTGCCAGGCCGGCAGGGCGAGGGGCGCGAGATCGCTGCCGAGGTTCTCCAGCAGGGCGCCGGTGGCACGGCCGAGGACGCTGGTGGGCGACCAGTTGTGGGGCGAGACAGGGGTCTTGAGGGCGGCGATCCAGCCGTATCCCGTACCGGCGACGGCGGTGGCCAGGGCGGTCGTGGCGAGCGCGCCGGCCGTGGTCGTCGCCACCGCCCGCGCCACACCGACGTGTCGGCGCAATGCCACCACGGCGACCAGGCCGAGCACCGCCGGCGCCTTGACCAGCGCGGCCAGCGTCACGAGGACGACGCCCAGGACGTGCCACCGGCCGCGCGCGGCCACCAGTCCGGCGCCGAGCAGCCCCAGCATGACGGCGTCGTTGTGCGCCCCCGCGACCAGATGCAGCAGCACCAGCGGGTGGAGAGCGCCGAGCCACAGCGCGGCGGCCGGGTCGACGCCGCTGTGCCGGGCGAGCCGGGGCAGTGCCGCCGCCATCAGCGCCACCCCGAGCAGTGCGACCAGCCGCATGCCGAGCAGCCCGGCCGGCAGCTCGCCGCGCGTCAGGCCGGACAGGGCCGAGGCGACGGCGAGGAAGACCGGTCCGTACGGGGTCGGCGTGTGCTGCCAGACCGGGGCCACCTGGTCCGCGAGCGGCCCGCCGAGCCGCGCGGGGCCGTACGCGTACACGTCGATGTGGGCGTCGACCATGGCGCCCTGGGCGAGGTAGCTGTAGACGTCGCGGCTGAACAGGGGCGGTGCCAGCAGGAGCGGCGCCGCCCAGGCGGCGAGCACCCCCAGGAGCGAGCGCACGGTGGGCGGTTCGGGGCCTCGTACGACTGTGCCCAGCAGCGCCCACGCGGCGATCAGCAGAACGACGCCGAAGTACACGCCGACCAGTCCGAGCGCCGCGCGCCCGGACTCGGGGGCGATCAGCTCGCGGGCCGGCAGGGCCCCGGCCGTCTCACCGCCCGCCGCGAGGAAGGCGGTGCCGGCCAGGCCGAGGGCCTGACAGCGGCGGAGATCGACGGGGAAAGCCATGGCCAACACTCGGGAAGCGTGTCAACGCCGGATGGCCGGAAGGCGACGCACTTCCCTCCGGGCGGCGGCCTGCGTGTGACCGCCGTGTGCGCGGGGCCGGGCCGATGGGTTCGGACCCTCAGAACGCCGGTGAGTTCGGACCCTCAGAACACCGACACGCCCGTCAGGGTCGTGAAGCGGTCGAGGGCCGCGACGCCCGCCACCGAGTTGCCGCGCTCGTCGAGGCCCGGGCTCCACACGCACAGCGTGCAGCGGCCGGGGACGACCGCGATGATGCCGCCGCCGACGCCGCTCTTGCCGGGCAGGCCCACGCGGTAGGCGAAGTCGCCCGCCGCGTCGTACGTGCCGCAGGTCAGCATGACCGCGTTGACCTGCTTGGCCTGGCTCTGGGTGAGCAGCCGGGAGCCGTCGGCGCGGATGCCGTGCCGGGCCAGGAAGCCGGTGGCGAGCGCCAGGTCGGCGCAGGACGCCTCGATGGAGCACTGCCGGAAGTACTGGTCGAGGAGCACCGGCACGGAGTTGTCGATATTGCCGTACGACGCCATGAAGTGGCCGAGCGCGGCGTTCCGGTCGCCGTGCGCGGCCTCGGAGGCGGCGACGTCCTGGTCGAAGGTCAGCCGGGGGTTGCCGCTCTCGGCGCGCAGGAACTCCAGGAGCGACCCGGCCGCGTCGCCGGTCTGTGTCTGGAGCCGGTCGGTGACGACGAGGGCGCCCGCGTTGATGAACGGGTTGCGCGGGATGCCGCTCTCGTACTCCAGCTGGACCAGCGAGTTGAACGGGTTGCCGGAGGGTTCGCGGCCCACGTGCTCCCACAGGGCGTCGCCCTCGCGGGCCAGGTCGAGGGCGAGGGTGAACACCTTGGTGATGGACTGCGTGGAGAACGGCTGCCGCCAGTCCCCCACGCCGTACACCGTGCCGTCGAGCTCCGCGACGGCCATGCCGAAGCGGCGCGGGTCGCAGGCGGCCAGCGCCGGAATGTAGTCGGCGGGCCGGCCGCGCCCCGGGGTGCGCTCGATCTCGTCGGCGATGCGCTCCAGGACCGGCTGGAAGGCGTGGGACGACCAGGACGCGGACATGATCACCATTCTGCCGCCCGGTCACGCGGAACGCGCATCCGCCTCCGGCGGGCGGGGCCGGCGCCGGTCCGGCGGATCGGGCCGGAGGAAGGCAACGGTGTCTGCTGAGGGGCGGGCAGGTCGGACCCCGCGCCTGCGCCATGATCCGGCGAACAGGCCCTCGGCCGACCGGCCGACACCCCTCCCCGTGGCTTCCGGTGTTCGTCCACTGTTCAGATCTGCGGGGAGCCGCTGCCCGCGAGCACCTCGGGCCGCAGCAGCGACGCGAGCCGGTCGGCCGGCAACAGGCCCTTCTCCAGGACGAGTTCGGCGACCCCGCGCCCGGTGGCGAGGGCCTCCTTGGCGATGGCGGTGGCCGCCGTGTACCCGATGTGCGGGTTGAGGGCGGTCACCAGGCCGATGGAGTTCTCCACGGCGGCGCGCAGTTCCTCGGTGTTGGCCGTGATCCCGTCGACGCACCGCTCGGCGAGCGTCAGGCAGGCGGCCCGCAGATGCGTGATGCTCTCGGACAGCGAGTGCAGGATGATCGGCTCGAAGGCGTTGAGCTGGAGCTGCCCCGCCTCGGCGGCCATGGTGATCGCGACGTCGTTGCCGATGACCTCGAAGGCGACCTGGTTGACGACCTCGGGGATGACCGGGTTGACCTTGCCGGGCATGATGCTCGAACCGGCCTGTACCGGCGGCAGGTTGATCTCGTTGAGCCCCGCGCGCGGCCCGGACGACAGCAGCCGCAGGTCGTTGCAGCTCTTGGAGAGCTTGACGGCGATCCGCTTGAGCACCCCCGACATCTGGACGAAGGCACCGCAGTCCTGGGTGGCCTCGACCAGGTTGGCGGCGGTGACCAGCGGCAGCCCGGTGAGGGCGGCGAGCTGGCGGCGGGCCGACTCGGCGTATCCGGCGGGCGCGTTGAGTCCGGTGCCGATCGCCGTGGCGCCCAGGTTGATCTCGTGGATCAGTTCGACGGCCTCGGCGAGCCGGCTGCGGTCCTCGTCGAGCATGACGGCGTACGCGGAGAACTCCTGCCCCAGCGTCATGGGCACCGCGTCCTGGAGCTGGGTGCGGCCCATCTTCAGCACGTCACGGAACTCGACGGCCTTGCGGGCGAAGGCGTCCTGGAGCACCGCCATGGCCTTGAGCAGACCGCGCACCGCGAACACGGTCGCGATCTTCACGGCGGTCGGGTAGACGTCGTTGGTCGACTGGCCGAGGTTGACGTCCTCGTTGGGGTGCAGGTGCCGGTACTCGCCCTTGGCGTGGCCGAGCAGTTCAAGGGCCCGGTTGGCGATGACCTCGTTGGCGTTCATGTTCGTCGAGGTGCCCGCGCCGCCCTGGATGACGTCGACGACGAACTGGTCGTGCAGCTTGCCGTCCCGGATCTCCCGGCAGGCGGCCACGATGGCCGCGGCCTTCTTCGGCTCCAGCAGGCCGAGTTCCTCGTTGGCGAGGGCGGCGGCCTCCTTCACGGCGGCGAGGGCGTCGATCAGATGCGGGTACGTGGAGATCGGCGTCCCCGTGATGGGGAAGTTCTCCTTGGCGCGCAGGGAGTGGATGCCCCAGTACGCCTCGGCGGGGACGTCGCGGTCTCCGAGCAGGTCGTGTTCGCTGCGGTGGGCTGCGGCGGTCATGGCAGTGCGGGTCTCTTTCAGAGGGGGACGAGTCCGACGTACGGGGTGGGTGCGCCGGACATGTGAGGTGCGTACGTCGGGTGTGCGGGCGTCAGGAGTACGTGTGCCGGGTGAGGGGATCGAGAGCGCGGACGGGCCGGACGCCGCCGACCGGCCGGCCGCCGCCGAGCAGCGGCTCGCCCGCGAACTCGGCGAGCGCCGCCGGGTCGACACCGGCGCGCGCGAGGGCGGCCGCGGCGACCGGGACACGCGCCCGGTTCGCGCCGTCGGCGATCTTGACGGCGACGGCGCGGCCGTCCGGGAGCGCGGCGACCTGTACGCCCTCGAAGCCGTCCTTGGCGAGCAGTCCGGGCACGGCCCGCATCAGCGCGGCGACGTCGCGTCCGGTGCCGGAGGCCATCTCGGCGTGCTCGCGCATCGCGTCGGCCACCCGCGCCTCCGGGGTCCCCGAAGGCGCGGTGGTGATCCGGGCCGCGGCTCGCGCCAGGCCGTGCAGGGAGACGGAGAAGAGGGGGGCGCCGCAGCCGTCGACGGTCACCTTGGCGATGGCCTGCCCTGTGAGGTCCTCGACGATCTCGGCGATGGCCTGCTGGAGCGGGTGCGCGGGATCGAGACAGTCGTCGAGGGACCAGCCGTTGAGCTTCGCCGTGTACAGCATGGCCGCGTGCTTGCCGGAGCAGTTCTGGGCGAGCCGGGACGGCAGCCGCCCCTGGCGCACCCAGGACTCCCGCACGACCGGGTCGAACGGCAGGTCGGGCACATTGCGCAGATCGTCCTCGGTGAGCCCGGCCCGCTCCAGGATCCGCCGGGTGCCGGCCAGATGCCGCTCCTCGCCGGAGTGGCTGGCGGCGGCCAGCGAGAGCAGTTCCCCGTCGAGGGGCAGCCCGGCCCGCAGCATCGCCACGGCCTGTACGGGCTTGAGGGCCGAGCGTGGATAGAAGGCCGCCTCGATGTCGCCGATCTGCAGGTCCACGTTCCCGTCGGCGCCGAGCACCACGACGGACCCGTAGTGGATGCCCTCGATGACCCCTTCGCGTACGAGGTGGGCGACGGGGGTGTGCAGGGGCTCCCGGATCACGGGGGCCTCGGCCAGAGAACTGCCGTACAGCACCGCCTGGTTCACGCGTCCGCTCCGGAGGCCTTGCGGGCGACCCGGCCGCGTACGCCGTACCAGCCGGCCACCAGCGCCGCCGCGATCAGCGGCAGGCACAGCACCGTCGTACGGCCGGCGCCGCCGTCGGCGTACATCAGGACGAGCACGCTGACGAGGAAGCCGATGGTGACGATCTCGGTCCACGGCGAGCCGGGGAGGCGGTAGCTCGGCCTGGACAGCTCGCCGGTGCGGGTCTTCCGCCAGAACATGAGGTGGCAGAGCATGATCATGCCCCAGGTGGCGAGGATGCCGATCGCCGCGAAGTTGAGCACGATCTCGAAGGCGTCGGCCGGGACCACGAAGTTGAGGCCGACGCCGAGGATACAGATGCCGCTGGTGAGCAGGATGCCGCCGTAGGGGACCTGGCTGCGGCTCATCACGCCGGTGAACTTCGGCGCGGAGCCGGACATGGCCATGGAGCGCAGGATGCGGCCGGTGGAGTACAGGCCGGAGTTGAGCGAGGACATGGCCGCGGTGAGGACGACGAGGTTCATCACGCCGCCCGCCGCCGGGACGCCGATGTTGGAGAGGACGGTCACGAAGGGGCTCTGGCCGGCGGTGTACTTGTTCCAGGGCAGCAGCATCGACAGCAGGACGACCGAGCCGACGTAGAAGAGGCCGACGCGCCACATGATCGAGTTGATCGCCTTCGGCATGATCTTCTCGGGGTTCTCGGTCTCGCCCGCCGCGACACCGACCAGCTCGACGGAGGCGTACGCGAAGACGACGCCCTGGATGATCAGCAGCATCGGCAGCAGGCCGTGGGGGAAGATGCCGCCGTGGTCGGTGATCAGGGACGGGCCGGGGTGGTGGCCGTCGACCGGGTGCTGGGTGACCAGCAGGAAGATGCCGATGAGCATGAAGACGACGAGCGCGCTGACCTTGATGATCGCGAACCAGAACTCCAGTTCGCCGAACATGCGTACGGAGATCAGGTTCACGGTGAGGACGACGGCGAGCGCGATCAGTGCGATCACCCACTGCGGGATGTCGGAGAACATGCCCCAGTAGTGGGTGTAGACGGCCACCGCGGTGATGTCGGCGATACCGGTGGTGGCCCAGTTGAGGAAGTACATCCAGCCGGCCGTGTACGCGCCCTTCTCGCCGAGGAACTCCCGGGCGTACGACACGAAGGCGCCGGAGGAGGGCCGGTACAGGACGAGTTCGCCGAGCGCCCGGACGACGAGGAAGGCGAAGATCCCGCAGACCGCGTACGCGACGAAGAGGGACGGTCCCGCGTCGGCGAGGCGACCGCCCGCGCCGAGGAAGAGCCCGGTGCCGATGGCGCCGCCGATGGCGATCATGTTGACGTGCCGGGACTTCAGGGACTTGGCGTAGCCCGCGTCTCCGGCGTCGACGTGCCGCGAGGGCTGCGTCCCGGTCCGTATCGCGCCTTGGGCCTCGCCTTTGAGGGACTGCTCGCTCACGCCTGGGGTCCGCCTTCCGAAGGGGATGGTGCCGTGGAGTCCGTGGGGATCTGGGTGGGGGTGTCCGTGCGCGGGGTGCGCACGATGTCGGTGAGGGTCGTCTCGACGCGGTCCAGGTGGTGGGACATGGCCTCCACCGCGTCGTGCTCGCTGCGGTCGATCAGCGCCTCGACGATCGCCCGGTGCTCGCGGTTGGACTGTTCGCGACGGCCGCCCAGTTCGTTGAGGAAGGCCGACTGACGCGCCAGCGCGTCGCGGATCTCCTCGATCACCCGGCGGAAGACCGGGTTCTGGGCGGCCTCGGCGACCGTGAGGTGGAAGAGCGTGTCCATCGCGACCCACGCGGTGGTGTCCGTCTCCCGCTCCATGCGGTCCAGGAGATGGGCGAGGTGGTCGAGGTTCTCGGGAGTGCGCCGCAGCGCCGCGTACCCGGCGACCGGGATCTCGACGTGGCGGCGGACTTCCAGCAGGTCGCTGGCCACGTAGTCGCCGAAGGTGGGGTCCTCGACCGTGTGAGCCAGGACGAAGGTGCCCTTGCCGGTGCGGGACGCGGTCAGCCCCATCACCTGGAGGGCGCGCAGGGCCTCGCGGAGCACCGGCCTGCTGACTTCCAGGCGTCGGCACAGCTCGGCCTCGGAGGGAAGCTTCTCGCCGATGGCGTAGTCGCCGCGCTCGATGGCGCCGCGAAGGTGGCTGAGCACCGCTTCCATGGCGCTGACGCGCCGCGGTACCGCACCACCTGTCTGGCTGTCTGACAGGTTCACGGGTGTGATCCTCCGGGTAACGGGAGGCGACTGTCAAGGGTCTGAAAATGAGAATCGGCGCCCGCGGAACGGACGCCGATTCTCGTACCGCGGACGGACTCAGCTGAGCACACCCGTGCCGAGCAGGCCCAGGAGCAGCACGCCGATGACGATCCGGTAGATCACGAAGGCGTTGAAGGAGTGCTTGGCGACGAACTTCAGCAGCCAGGAGATGGAGCCGTACGCGACCACGAAGGACACGATCGTGCCGACGGCCAGCGGGGCGACGCCCACGCCCGTGCCCAGGGCGTCCTTCAGCTCGTACAGGCCGGCTCCGGTGAGGGCGGGGATGCCGAGGAAGAAGGAGAGGCGGGTGGCGGCGACGCGGTCGAGGTCGAGGATGAGCGCGGTGGACATCGTGGCGCCGGAGCGGGAGAAGCCCGGAAAGAGCAGCGCGAGGATCTGGGAGCTGCCGACCAGCATCGCGTCCTTGAAGGAGGTGTCGTCCTCGCCGCGCTTGTGCCGGCCCATCTGGTCCGCCGCCCACATCACGCCACTGCCGACGATCAGCGAGGCCGCGACCACCCACAGCGAGGCGAGCGGGCCCTCGATGAGGGACTTGGCGGCCAGGCCCACGATCACGATCGGGATGGTGGCGTAGATGACCCACCAGGCGAACTTGTAGTCGTGGTGGTGACGCTCGTCGCGGTTGCGCAGTCCGCGTCCCCACGCGGAGACGATCCGCACGATGTCCTTGAAGAAGTACACGAGCACGGCCGCGATCGCGCCGACCTGGATGACGGCCGAGAACCCGACGACGGCGTTGTCGTCGACGGGAATCCCCATCAGCCCCTCGGTGATCTTGAGGTGGCCGGTGGAGGAGACGGGAAGGAACTCGGTCACGCCCTCGACGGCTCCGAGGACGACGGCCTGACCGACGTTGATGACGCTCATGGGATCCAGTTCTGGGGTTGGTCGACAGTGTTGTAGACAGTCTTACTACGCGCGGGTGCACTCCGGCCGCTACGCCCACAGAGCCTGGGCGAACCAGACCCCGGCGAATGCCGCGCCGAGCCCCGCCGCCACACTCGCGATCGCGTTGGCGGCAGCGTAGAACCCCGCGCCGGTCTCGGTGAGCCGTAGTGTCTCGTACGAGAACGTCGAGTATGTCGTCAGCGCCCCGCACAGACCCGTGCCGAGGAGGAGCTCCAGGTGCGGGGAGGCGACGCCCGCCGAGGCCGCGCCGGTCAGGAGGCCGAGGACGAGACAGCCCGTGACGTTGATGGCGAAGGTACCCCAGGGGAAGACGGCGTCATGCCTGAGCTGCACCATCCGGTCGGTCACGTACCGCAGGGGCGCGCCGACCATGGCACCGGCGATCACCAGCAGCCAATTCACAACGACTTCTCACCTTTCCGGCCCGGGTTCTCGCGGGCCGCGTACCGGATGACCTCGCAGTCGTCGAGGATCAGCGCGGAGCCGCCGAAGCCCTCGATTCCCCGGAAGACGCTCGCTCCCGCCAGTCCGGCCGCGTGGGCGCGGTGCACGATCTCCGTGTAGAGCGGCTTGTGGTGCCAGGTGTCGCTCTCGCCGATGAGGACCGTCACGCGGAGCGCGCCGCCTGTGAGCCTTGTCATCGCCGCCTCCGTACGAGGACGCGGCGGGCCGCCGTCGCCGCGAGCCGGACCGCCGCGAGGGCCGCGAGCAGGGTCGCGGCGAGGTAGGCCAGCGCGGTGCGTGGATGGCCCGCGTCGACCAGCTTCTGGATGTCGACGGCGTACGTCGAGAAGGTGGTGAAGCCGCCGAGCACCCCGGTGCCGAAGAAGGGCCGTACCAGTCGGTGGGCCGGCCACACATCGGTGATCACGACCATGAAGACGCCGATCACGGCGCAGCCGACGACGTTGACCCAGAAGGTGGTCCAGGGGAATCCGCCCGACTGCGTGGGCCACAGCAGCGCGGCCGCGTACCGGGCGGTGCCGCCGATGCCGCCGCCGAGCGCGACGACCGCCACGACGGGGGCCTGGCCGTGCCAGGCGGAGCGCCGTCGGGCGGGGGCGCGTACGGCGATGCCGGGTTCGCCGACGCTTTCGGGGTGCGGGACTGTCATGTACGTACGTCTCCTACTCGCCGGGGCGCGGGCTCCCGGGCACTCCCCCGAGCTCTGGGCTTCGCTCGAGCGGGGAGGTGCCCCTGTCGCAAGTAGGGACCGTTGGCGGCCGCGGTGCCGCGGTTCGGGTACGGCGGGCCCCACCGCCGTGCCGCGAGGCAAGAATCGCGGCCGATGAACAGGTTAGCGCCGACGGCAGTGGCCCCGCACCCGGGTCAGCCGGCTCCTGCGGGCAGGCCGCACACGGCGACCCCGCGCTCCCCAGGGGCCCGGCTGACCGGTTCGCGACGCGGGGCCGGGCTCGCCGATTCATCACCCGAGGGCCGGGCCCACACAACACCGCCCGAGACCGGGCTCGGGGGTTCACCGGCCCGGGTATGCCGTGCTTCCGCGGCAGCGGGAGCGGTACCGGCGTCGCGCGATCACCAGCCCTTCTCGAACATGCGTCCGACCTCGGCGATGCGGACTTCGTCGCGGCGGTAGTACGTGCGTCGGCGGATCCTCTTCGTGCGCAGGAGACCGATGCCGGCGAGGAGGCCGAGATGGGTGTCGGCGACCGCTCTGCGGACGCCGAGCTTCACCGCGACGGCCGCCGCGGTGACGCCGTCCTCGACGAGGTCGCCGTGCCGGTCCGGCGGAAAGTGTGCGGCCGGGTCCTTCAGCCACTCCAGGATCTCCAGGCGTTTCTCGCTGATGGGTAGCTTCAGCATCTCGACCCTCCGTCCGAGCCTCCACGCGCCTCGTGGTCCTCTGTCAATGTCCCGCAGACCCGGCCGCCGCGTCCGGGACTCCGCGACCCTTGTCCAAGGCCGTTCGGTCGCCCGGCGCAAACAGCGAGGGCCCGGCCGCCCTCCGGCGGCCGGGCCCCGTCACCGCGGACTCAGCGGTGGCTGAACAACGTCATCGCCGGCAGCGCCTTGTCGTCGTAGCCGAACAGGGCCTGGTTCTCCCAGCCGTTGCCGGAGGCCGCGTCGGCCGGGTCCCAGCCGTTGCCGGTGACCGCCGTCCAGGTGGCCTCCCAGTAGAAGACGCCGAGGCCACGGCCGTTGGGCACGGCCTCCACGATGTTCATCACGTCGCGCAGCCAGGCGGACTGCCCGGCCGTGGTGGCGGCGTAACCGGACACCAGCTCACCGGTGGTGTCGATCTGGTTGGTGAGCGAGTCGTCGCTGTCGAGACGGAAGGGGTAGGCCGTCTCGGCGAGGAAGACCGGCTTGCCGTACCGGGACGCCGCGTCGTCCAACGTGGTCTGGAAGTCGTACAGCGAACCGTGCCAGTAACCGTAGTACGACAGACCGATGGCGTCGAAGTTCACGCCGCCCGCCACCGCCTTGTCGAACCACGCGCGGGTTCCCGCGAGGTCGCCGCCCTTGGCGAGGTGCAGCGCCACGACCGTGGACGAGGAGACCGCCTTGGTCGCGCTGTAGCCGGAGTTGAGCAGGCCGGCGAGCTGCGGCCAGTTGTCCGTGGAGCCCTCGGACCACAGCATGCCGCCGTTGATCTCGTTGCCGATCTGCACCATGTCGGCCGTGGTGCCCTGCGACTTGAGGGCGCTCAGGACGTCGTACGTGTGGTTGTAGACGTCCGTCTTGAGCTGGCTGTACGAGTGCCCGGCCCAGGCGGCCGGCTTGCTCTGCGCGCCCGGGTCGGCCCAGGTGTCCGAGTAGTGGAAGTCGACGAGCAGCTTCATGCCCTGCGCCTTGACGCGCTTGGCCATGGCGAGGACGCGCGTCTTGTTGTTGTAGCCGTCGGCCGGGTTCACCCACACCTTGAGGCGGGCGTAGTTCATACCGGCGGACTTGAGGATGGTGAGGGCGTCGCCGGTCGTGCCGGAGCCGGTCTTGTAGACACCGCCGAACGCCTCGCTCTTGGCCAGCGACGAGATGTCGGAGCCCTTGATGCCGAGTCCGGTCGTGCCGGAGGTGAAGGTCAGGTCGTCGACGTTGAGCCAGTTGCCCGCGTTGGCGTCGGAGTTGACGCTGATCGTGCACTGGTTGCCGGTCACCGCGACGGGGGTCACGATCCGGATCCAGCCGCCGGCGGACACCGGCAGGTCCGTGCGCTGCTCGGTGCCTCCGCAGTTCTTCAGCGCCAGATAGGCGGAGTTCTGGCCGCCGCCCGAGCGGACCCAGGCGGTGAGCGTGTAGTTCCCGTTGGCCAGCCCGGACAGGTACTGGTACGTCTCGACCTTGTAGGCCGAGGCCGACCAGTGCGTGAGGCGGTAACTGCCGCTGCGCCCACCGGACTCGGTGAAGGAGGCGGCGTTCTGGCCGGCCGCCGAGTACGTCGACCAGCCGGCCGGCGTCGCGGTGCCGGTGCCGTCCGACTCGAAGCCGGGATTGGTGAGCGTGGCGGCGGCCCGTGCCGAGGTGGCGGGCAGGGTGGTGAGCGCCAGACCTGCGAAGAGCGGTATCAGCAGGGCCCGTAGGGCGCGTCTCGCGTGGAACATCGTCGTCCCTTCGACGAAGGCGGGGGACCTGAAGGAGCGGAGCTGTGACGGCGCCGTGCCCGAACCGCTCCGGACACGGCGCCGCCGGGACCGGCCGGAGGTCCCCCCAGGAGTCCGGCCGGGGTCTTGGGGGGTCAGCCGTCGAGTCGTACGACCCTGACGGCGCCCGCGGGCACGGACACCTGTCCGGCGGCGCGCTCACCCGTGAGCAGCTCGGTGCCGTGGGCGTCGAGCGGCACCTTGGTGTCGAGCGCGGTGTGGTTGACGGCGAACAGGAAGGTGCCGGACTCGCCCGTGCGGCACACCACTTCGACATCGCGGGGCAGATCGGCGCGCGGCGCGATCCGGGCGTCGTCGGCGGCCCGGCCCAGAAGGGCGTCGAGGCCCTGGGCGGTCAGCCGGGTGGAGACGTACCAGGCGGAGCCCTCGCCGAACCGGTGCCGGGTGACCGCGGGGTGGCCCGCGGTGAGCCCGTCGGCGTACGTCCAGACGGTCTCGGCGCCGCGGGGCACCACGAACTCGCTCCACACGTCGCCCGTGAGCTCGGAGCCGTCGGGGCCGGTGACGCGGATCCGGTCGTCCTTCAGGAGCGGCGAGAACTCCTCGACGGTCAGGCCGAGTACGTCACGCAGGGCGCCCGGGTAGGGGCCGTCGTGCACGGCGTCGTGCTCGTCGACGATGCCGGAGAAGTAGGAGACGACAAGGGTGCCGCCGTTCTCGACGTACTCCTCGAGGTTGTTCCCGGCGGCCTCGGTCATCAGGTAGAGCGCGGGCACGACGACCAGCGGGTAGGCCGACAGGTCGGCTTCCGGGTGCGCGAAGTCGACGGTCAGGTGGCGGTCGTAGAGCGCCTCGTAGAACGCGTCGGCACGCTCGCGCGGATCGTGGTCCTCGCTGGGGCGCCACTGGAGGTTCTGCGCCCACCAGGACTGCCAGTCCCACAGGACGGCCACGTCGGCGCGGGTCCGGGTCCCGCGGATCGAACGCAACGAGTCGACGGAGGAGCCGAGTTCGACCACCTCGCGCCACACCCGTGTGTCCGTGCCGCCGTGCGGCAGCATCGACGAGTGGAACTTCTCCGCGCCGCGCCGGGACTGCCGCCACTGGAAGAACATCGCGCCCTCGGAGCCGCGTGCCACATGGGCGAGGGAGTTGCGGGCCATCTGGCCGGGAGCCTTGGCGGGGTTGTGGGGCTGCCAGTTGACGCCCGAGGTGGAGTGTTCGAGCAGCAGCCAGGGGGCGCCGCTCGCCACGGAACGCGTGAGGTCGGCGGCCATCGCGAGGTTGACGTGGGTGCGGCGGCCGTCGGTGATCAGGTAGTGGTCGTTGGTGACGAGGTCGACCTCGCGGCCCCAGGCCCAGTAGTCCACGGAGTCGCACTGGCTCAGGGCGGTCATGAAGTTGGTGGTCACCGGGATGCCGGGCGCGAGGCGGTGCAGGATGTCCCGCTCGGCGACGAAGTTCTCGCGCATGGTGGCGTCGGCGAACCGCTTGTGGTCGAGCGCCTGGCCCGGATTGCCGACCGTGGGCGTCAGGCGCGGCGGGTTGATCTGGTCGAAGCCGGCGTAGCGCTGGCCCCAGAAGGCGGTGCCCCATGCCTCGTTGAGGGCGTCGATCGTTCCGTAGGTGTCCGTGAGCCAGCGGCGGAAATGGGCGGCGCAGCTCTCGCAGTAGCAGGCCGAGACGGGGACGCCGTACTCGTTGTGGACGTGCCACAGCGCGAGGGCGGGGTGCTCGGCGTAGCGGGTGGCGAGCCGGGTGGTGATGTTCGCGGCGGCGGCCCGGTAGTCCGCGTTGCTGTGGCAGATGGCGCCGCGGGAGCCGAACTCGTAGCGGGTGCCGTCGGCGGTCACCGGCAGCGCTTCGGGGTGGGCGCGGTAGAACCAGGCGGGCGGTGCCACCGTAGGCGTGCCGAGGTCCGCGCGGATGCCGTTCTCGTGCAGCAGGTCGAGCAGGCGGTCGAGCCAGCCGAAGTCGTAGGCGCCCGGCGAGGGTTCGAGCAGTGCCCAGGAGAAGATGCCGACGCTCACCATGGTGACGCCGGCCTCTCGCATCAGCCGGACGTCCTCCTGCCATACGGTTTCCGGCCACTGCTCGGGGTTGTAGTCCCCACCGAAGGCGAGCCTGGTGAGGCCCTTGGGGGTGGTCTCCGGCATGGATTTCTCCCGGTTAATCGATCATTTGGGAACGTGCACACACATCGACAGCGGCACGAGCCCAACATAACCGCACAGCAACAACCATTGACAAGTGTCCTGGATGTTTCTCTACTGTGAACGCTCACAGAAGCATGGCAGGTCCTCCGCAGCAGGCGGAGACCCAGGTCAGGGGAGAAAGATCCATGCCAAACACGAAGCACTGCCGCCTCGTGGCCACCGCCCTCGCCGTCGCGCTCGGCGCCACCACGCTCGCCGCCTGCGGCTCGTCCGACGACGACAGCGACGCCCGGTCGGGGCCCGCCTCGCTGACGTACTGGACCTGGACGCCGGGCATGGACAAGGTCGTGGACCTGTGGAACAAGGGCCCGGGCAAGAAGCAGCAGATCACCGTCACGGTGAAGAAGCAGGCGTCCGGCGACACCCTGGTCACCAAGATCCTCACCGCGCACAAGGCCAAGAAGGCGCCCGACCTGGTGCAGGCCGAGTACCAGGCGCTGCCGACCCTGGTCAGCAATGACGCCCTCGCCGACATCTCGAAGAACGCGGGCGACGCGAAGGGCAAGTTCGCCGAGGGCGTCTGGCAGCAGACCACGCTCGGCTCGGACGCGGTCTACGCGATACCGCAGGACATCGGGCCGATGATGTTCTACTACCGCGAGGACCTCTTCAAGAAGTACGGCCTGACGGTGCCGACGACCTGGGAGCAGTTCGCGAAGACCGCCCGCGCGCTGAAGCACAAGGCCCCGGACAAGGACCTCACCACCTTCTCCTCCAACGACTCCGGCCTCTTCGCGGGTCTCGCGCAGCAGGCCGGCGCCAAGTGGTGGACCACCTCGGGCCAGAAGTGGAAGGTCGGCATCAACGACGCGGCGTCGCAGAAGGTCGCCGACTTCTGGGGCGGGCTCGTCAAGGAGGGGGCGATCGACAACCAGCCGATGTACACCCCGGCCTGGAACAAGGCGCTCAACACCGGCAAGCAGATCGCCTGGGTGAGCGCGGTGTGGGCGCCGGGCACGCTGACCAGCGGCGCGCCCGACACCAAGGGCAAGTGGAAGATGGCCCCACTGCCCCAGTGGGGCGACAGCGACAGCGTCACCGGCAGCTGGGGCGGTTCGTCGACCGCCGTCACCACGGACTCGAAGCACCAGGCGGCCGCCGCGAAGTTCGCGACCTGGCTGAACACGGATCCCAAGGCGCTGACCGCCCTCGCGAAGGAGAGCGGCATCTACCCGGCCGCCACCACGGCGCAGACCAGTGACGCGTTCCAGGAACCGCCGGCCTTCTTCTCCAACCAGCCGGACTTCTACCCGCAGGCCGCGAAGATCGCCAAGACGACCGCGCCGTCCGCCTGGGGCCCGAACGTGAACGTCGCGTACACGACCTTCAAGGACGCCTTCGCCGCCGCCGCCAAGAACAAGTCGGACTTCGGTGCCGCCCTGGCCAAGATGCAGGACGACACGGTCGCCGACCTGAAGAAGCAGGGCTTCGAGGTCTCCGAGTGACCAGTGCGCGCCGGACGTCGTACGGGGTCAAGGGGGCCCCGTACGCCTTCCTCCTCCCCGCGGCGACCCTCTTCGCGCTGTTCTTCGCACTGCCCATCGGGTACGCGGTCTGGCTCAGTCTCCACAAGGTGCGCGTCTTTGGCCTCGGCCTGGGAGCGGGCGCCCGGAAAGAGGTCTGGGCGGGCCTGGAGAACTACACCGACGCCCTCACCGACTCCGCGCTGCTCCACGGCGCGCTGCGCGTGGTCGGCTACGGTGCCATCGTCGTCCCGGTGATGCTCGGCCTCGCCCTGGTGTTCGCGCTGATGCTCGACACCGACCGGGTCCGGCTGGCCCCCTTCACCCGGCTCGCGATCTTCCTGCCGTACGCCATTCCCGGCGTCGTGGCGGCGCTGCTCTGGGGCTTCCTGTACCTGCCGGACGTCAGCCCGTTCTACTACGTGCTGAACGGGCTCGGCCTGCCGCAGCCCGACCTGCTGGACGGCGGCCCGCTGTATCTCGCCCTGTCGAACATCGCGGTGTGGGGCGGCACCGGCTTCAACATGATCGTCATCTACACCTCGCTCCAGGCCATCCCGGTGGAGGTGTACGAGGCGGCGAAGCTGGACGGCGCCACCCCGCTCCAGATCGCGCTGAAGATCAAGATCCCGATGGTGGCTCCGTCGCTGGTGCTCACCTTCTTCTTCTCGATCATCGCGACGCTCCAGGTGTTCAGCGAGCCGACCACCCTCAAACCGCTCACCAACTCCGTTTCCACGACCTGGAGTCCGCTGATGAAGGTGTACCAGGACGCCTTCGGCAAGGGCGACATCTACGCGGCCGCCGCAGAGGCCGCGATCATCGCCGTCGTCACGCTCGTTCTGTCCTTCGGCTTCCTGCGGGCCGCGAACTCCGGCAACAAGCAGGAGGAAGCACGATGAGTTCTCTTGCGCTGCGCAAGTCCGCACCGGCCGCCGGTACGACGCCCGGCACCGCCCAGGGTCCGCCGCTGCGCCGCCGGATCGCCCTGGTCCCGACGCTGACGCTGCTGCTCGGCGCCCTGTACTGCCTGCTGCCGGTCGCCTGGGTGGTGATCGCGGCCACCAAGTCGGGCCGTGAGCTGTTCTCCACCTTCACCTTCCTGCCGGGCACCGGCTTCACCCAGAACCTCAAGGACCTCAACGCCTACCGCGACGGCCTCTACTGGACGTGGATGGGCAACTCGGCCCTCTACGCGGGCCTCGGCGCCCTCCTGTCGACGGCCGTGTCGGCGCTCAGCGGCTACGCGCTCGCGGTCTACCGCTTCCGCGGCCGCGAGACCGTCTTCAACGTCCTGATGGCGGGCGTACTGATGCCGCCGGTCATCCTCGCGATCCCGCAGTACCTGCTGCTGGCCAAGGCGGACCTCACGGATTCGTACGCGTCCGTGCTGCTGCCGCTGATCCTGTCCCCGTACGGCGTGTACCTCGCCCGGATCTACGCGAGTGCCGCGGTGCCCGGTGACGTCGTCGAGGCCGGGCGGATGGACGGGGCGAGCGAGTGGCGGATCTTCATCCGGATCGCGCTGCCGATGATGGTGCCCGGCCTGGTGACGGTGTTCCTGTTCCAGTTCGTCGCCGTCTGGAACAACTTCCTGCTGCCGTACATCATGCTCAGCGACGACGAGAAGTTCCCCATCACGCTCGGTCTGTTCACGCTCCTCGAGCAGGGCGCCAACACCCCGGCGTTGTACACGCTGGTGATCACTGGGGCCACGCTGGCGGTCCTCCCGCTGATCGCCCTGTTCCTGGTCATCCAGCGGTTCTGGAGTCTGGATCTGCTGTCCGGGGCCGTAAAGTCATGACCATGCACGCGACGGGCGGCAGGCGCAGGCCGCCGACGATCCATGACGTGGCGCGCGAGGCCGGTGTCTCGCGCGGCACGGTGTCCCGGGTACTCAACGGCGGGCACTACGTCAGCCCGGCGGCGCAAGAGGCGGTCAACGCCGCCATCCGCAGGACGGGCTACGTCGTGAACCGGCACGCCCGCTCCCTGATCACCGGGCGGTCCGACTCGATCGGCTTCCTGCTGACCGAGCCTCAGGAGCGGTTCTTCGAGGACCCCAACTTCAATGTGCTGCTGCGCGGCTGTACGCAGGCGCTGGCCTCGCACGACATCCCTCTGCTGCTCATGCTCGCCGGCACCAAGGACGAACGGCGGCGCATAACGCGGTACATCACGGCGGGCCATGTCGACGGGGTGCTGCTGGTCTCCAGCCACTCGGGCGATCCGGTCGCGGAGGAGCTGCGGGAGGCGGGCGTACCGCTGGTCGCCTGCGGCAAGCCGATCGGGCTGGGCTCCAAGGTGAGTTACGTCGCGGCGGACGACCGGGACGGCGCCCGTGACATGGTGCGCCATCTGCTGTCGCTGGGCCGCCGCCGCGTCGGCGTGGTCACCGGACCGCTCGACACTCCGGGCGGTGTGGAGCGGCTCGCGGGCTACCGGGAGGTGCTCGCCGAGGCGGGCCTCGAGTACGACGAGCGGCTCGTCGTCCCCGGCGACTACAGCCGGGCGAGCGGTGCGGCCGGCGCCGAGCGGCTGCTGGAGCGGGCGCCGGAGATCGACGCGGTCTTCGTGGCGTCCGACCTGATGGCGCAGGGTGTGCTGACGGTGCTCCGACAGGCCGGGCGCCGGGTCCCCGAGGACGTGGCCGTGGGCGGCTTCGACGACTCCCCCGCCGCCACCGCGTCCACTCCGTCGCTCACCACCATCCGCCAGCCCTGGGACCGGATCAGCAACGAGATGGTACGCGTGCTGCTGGCCCAGATCGGCGGCGAGGACCCGGCGGCGGTGATCCTGCCCACGGAGCTGGTCAGGCGGGAGTCGACTTGAGGAGTGCGGGGAGGGAGCGGGCGGCGGGGGTCGGGTCCCCGCGGGCTCAGAGCCCCGCGGCGCGCACGGCCTGCTCCGCGAGGAGGCCGCGGCCCGTGCCCTCCCGTGTCGCCGGCGCCGTCCGCACGCCGTGCACCGCAGACGGTCAGGATTGAAGAAGCCGGACCGGGCTTCCTCCGCCTAGCGTGAAAGCGCCGGCCCGATCGCCGGCGCCCACCGCACCACGGAGGAGTACGTCATGACCGCCGGCCTCAAGACCATCATCTACCCCGTCAAGGATCTCGCTCGGGCGAAGGCGCTGTTCGGCGCGCTGCTGGGCGTGGAGCCCTACGCGGACGAACCGTATTACGTGGGCTTCAAGGACGCGGGGCAGGACGTCGGGCTCGACCCCAACGGACACGCCAAGGGGATGACCGGCCCGGTGCCCTACTGGCACGTGACCGACATCAGGTCCCGCCTGTCGGCCCTCCTGAACGCCGGGGCCGAGCCCCTTCAGGACGTCCAGGACGTCGGCGGCGGCCGGCTGATCGCCTTCGTGAAGGACGCGGACGGGAACCTCATCGGGCTCATCCAGGAGCCGGCCGCACACCAGTGATCCCTGGCCGGCCCCGGTCGGGTGGTTGCAGCTGCACTAGTTGCATGGTCAATGAATGGCCGGTTTTCTGTTACCTTGCAGCCATGGCAGCGAAAACGACCGGTGCCCGGCTCGAGGAGCAGTGGCGGGACATCCTGTCGGTGCACGCCCGCACGATGTGCGAGATCGACCGTGCGCTCCACCCGTACGGCCTCGGCGCCAGCGACTTCGAGGTACTCGACATCCTCGCGACGGAGTCGGCCGAGGCCGGCGACCAGTGCCGTGTGCAGAACATCGCCGGCCGGGTCCATCTGAGCCAGAGCGCCCTGTCCCGCCTGATCGGCCGGCTGGCGAAGGACGGTCTGGTGGAGCGCTCCGTCTGCGAGGAGGACCGGCGCGGAGTGTGGGTCGCCCTCACCCGCAAGGGACGCGACCTGCACGCCGAGGCACTGCCGCTGCAACGGGCCGCCCTGGCCCGCGTGTTGAACGCCTAGGACCGTCCGGCGGTCAGGCCCTGCCCCGTACGGACGACCAGCTCGCCGTCGTGGAACCCGGTGTGATCACCGCCGTTCTGGACCGTGCGGCCGGTGCGCACGGGCTGCGGTACGCGCCCGATCCGGCGAGCGCGGCCCTGTCGACGATCGGCGGGAACATCGCGACCAACGCGGGCGGTCTGCGCTGCGCGAAGTACGGCGTGACCCGGGACAGCGTGCTGGGTCTGGAGGCGGTGCTCGCGGACGGCACGGTCGTGGGCACGGGCCGCCGTACGGTCAAGGGCGTGACCGGCTACGACCTCACCGCCCTGCTCACCGGCTCCGAGGGCACCCTGGCGGTGATCACGTCGGCGACTGTACGGCTGCGGCCCGTGCCGGTGGCGACGGCCACGCTCGCCGCCTTCTTCGACTCCTTCGAGGCGGCCGCCGAGGCCTCGTACGCGATCGGCCGGGCCGGTATCGAGCCCGCGCTCGCGGAACTGGTCGACGGTCCGGTCCTGCACGCCATCGACCCGGCGCTGCGGGAGCGCGGCGCGGCGCTGCTGCTCGTGCAGTGCGACGGCGCGGGCGCGGCCGCCGAGGCGGAAGTGGTCGCCCGGGTGCTCGCGCCGTCCGCCACGGCCGTCGAGACGACCACGGACCCTGTCGAGGCCGAGTCCCTGCTCGCCGCCCGACGGCTCGCCCTGCCCGCTCTCGAACGGCTCGGACGCCCGCTCATCGAGGACATCGCGGTGCCCCGCTCCCGGCTCGCGGAGGCCGTTCGCGAGATCCGCGCCATCTCCGCACGCCATGACGTGCCCGTCTTCACCATCGCGCACGCGGCGGACGGGAACCTGCACCCGATCATCGTGGTGGACCGGTCCCTGCCGGGGCTCCCCGACGCGGCCTGGGAGGCGGCGGGCGAGATCTTCGCACTGGCCCTGCGGCTGGGCGGCACGCTGACGGGTGAGCACGGCGTGGGCGTCCTGAAGCGGCAGTGGGTGGCGGACGAACTGGGGCCCGCGGCCCACGCGTTGCAACGGAGGATCAAACGGGCGTTCGACCCCAGGGGGGTCCTTAACCCCGGAAAGTGCCTTTGAGGCAGGGCCGGCCGGGACGCACTCACCTCGGCCGCTTCGCACAGCGCTGACGGGCCCGGCTCGGGGAGTCGCCACCGCAGTTCCGCCGCAGCCTGTGAGCTGACCGCCGGTGCCCCCCGGGGCCCGGCCGCTGCCCGTTCACCGTGGCCGGGCCCGCTTCCCACGGGCCCGGGCGCCGGATGACTTCACGCGGAGGGCCGGGCCAGCAGGGTGCGTACGCCGTCGGAGTCGAGCGTCAGTCCGTGCGGTGAGCCGGCGTCGATGGCGAGCGAGAGACCGGCGGACGGCCACTGCGAGGCGAGCGCGCCGAGCGGCACCACCCGGTAGCGCGAGACGAACGGCAGCAGTTCGGCCATGGCCGGCTCCGAGGTGAACACGGGCACGGTCTGTTCGCCGCCCGACTCCTCCAGGACGGGCAGGGCCACGATCGAGGGGTCGGAGGCGTCCGGCTCGGCGGCGTCGTCGGGGACGGGCACCAGCACCTCGCTGTCGGCCAGCGTGTCCAGCGCCTCCGTGTCCATCGTGTGGACGGAGAGTGCGGTCAGCGCCTCCTGCGCTGCGGCGGCGGTCTCGGGCGTCGGGCGGTCGTTCGAGGGTGTGTCCATGAGGTATTCCCAGGTAGTGGCGGGTGGGACGCCGGGGCCGACAAGATCCGCCCCGGCTGCGATTCGGGTCGCGTACCCGTCCCCAGCCGGGGCATGCCTGCGGGTGCGGTCAGGTCACCGGGGGTGGTCGGCAAGCACGTCGTCCACCACACCCCGCGTGCCCGGCGTCGGTCAGGGGACCGCGGCCGGGCACGCGATGGACGGGACCGCCTTCGGCACATGGACGCCGGAGCCGGCCGGCTCCTGGTGCCGGGCCGCGGCCGAGCACGGAGGGTCCGACGGCGGCGACGCCCTGGGCGCGGGCGCGCTCGACCGCCTCCTCGGCCGCCGTGGACAGGGCCACCGGTCCGGGGGCGCGGTCGGCGGACACGGTGGCCACGGCCGGGAACGTGGACTCGACGGTGATGTCCGGCCGGGGGTTCGCCTCCCCCGACGCGAGGAGTTCCAGACGATCGCCATGCTCGACGTGGCGGCGGGCGAGGGAGCGTTGCGTACGGTCGTGACCCGGCCGAGGCGGTGGATGCGGAAGTCGCCCACGAGGGTGCCGTCGCGGTCCAGCGCCTGGGCCCGTACGCCGTTCTTGGTCCGTACGACGTCCCTGGCGCCGATGTCGGGCACGTACCGCCGCGCGGCCTTCATGTAGGCGGAGGCGGAGAGCGAGCCGGCGTCCCGAAGGAAGGAAGCGCCCGAGCGACAGGCGCAAAATGGGAGATATGGATGCCCGCCGTGTGTCAGTGGACCGCCTCGTGGGGCGGTCGTCGGGCCAGGGGCTGGTGGCGATCCCGCTCGCGCTGATCGTGGTGATCACCGTGGTGGACATCCACTCCCCTTCGACCATCCATCTGGGTCCGTTGCTGGTCATCGCACCCGCACTCACCGCCTCCATCGCCGGGCCGCGGCTGACCGCTCTGGTCGGGGTGGTGGCTGTGGCCGCCCAGGTGTTCATCGCGGTGTTCCACGGCGGGCTGGCCACGGCCAACCACATCGCGCAGATCATCGCCCTGTCCGTGCTCTCCGCACTGGTGGTCTTCGTCTGCCATGTACGGGAGCGGCGGGATCGGGAGCTGAGCCGGGCGCGATCGGTGGCCGAGACGGCGCAGTTGGCTCTGCTGCGGCCGCCGCCCCGCCGGATCGGGCCGTTGCGCGTCGCCTGGCTGTACATGACCGCCGAGGACGAGACCCAGATCGGGGGCGACCTCTTCGCGGTCGCCCGCGCCGCCCACCCCTCCACCCGGGTGATCATCGGCGACGTCCGCGGCAAGGGCCTGGCCTCCATCGGCGAGGCATCGGTGGTGCTGGGCTCGTTCCGTGAGGGCGCCCACCGCTACGCCACCCTGCCCGAGCTGACGGCGGCGCTCGAGGTGAGCGTGTGCCGGGACCTGGAGGACGTGGCCGATACGAGGCACGACCCCGGAGAGCACTTCACCACCGCACTCGTACTCGACATCCCCGACGACGACTCACAGGCCGAGATGATCGACTGCGGCCATCCCCCACCCCTGCTGCTGCACGATCACCAGGTCACGGTCCTGTACCCCCGCCGTCCCGTACCCCCGCTGGGCATGTGCGAACTGCCCGCCGCGAGCCACCGCACCGACCCGTTCGCCTTCGAACCCGACGACATCCTCCTGCTCTACACCGATGGCGTCATCGAAGCCCGCTCACCAACGGGCGCCTTCTACCCACTCGCCGAGCGGGTCGCCTCCTTCCCCACCTCCAGCCCCGACACCCTGCTGCGCCACATCCACGATGACCTGCTCCACCACATCGGCGGCCAACCCGCCGACGACGCCGCCCTCCTGATCATCGAACGCACCGCCTCCCACCTCCACCGGCCGCACCTCCCGGCCCGCACCCTGGACGGCCGCCGGCGGATCCACCACGGTGGATCCTCTTGACCTGCCGTCGGCACCACGCACCCGCCGCACTGGCCCCGTGCAAGAGCCCGCTCTCCGCCGCGGAGCGCGTCTCCGCTCAGCCGCCGGCGGCCTGGGCAACGACAGCAGCGCGCACGTGGGAACAACTTCCGTCAACGACTGTCCTGGGGATGCGCATCCGGCGCAGCAGACCACGCGTGAGGCGATGGTCGAGCGTGGTGCGCCAGGTGACACCGGGATGCCGGGAGCGCAGATGCAGCAGCGCCCTCGTGCCCAGCCCGCTGTCGCGGAACGGCCCATCGAGGACCACATCGGTGATCACGCCCTCGGCGCACTCGTCACACGCCTGATACGTCACCCGGCCGACCACCTTGCGGATGTGCACCAGCAGCAGACAGTCCTCACCCCGGCCGTCAGGCGCGGGGCACTGCACCAGCTCGACATCGCGATAGGCGAGCAGCCTGCGATGCCACCGGCCCCCTCGCCGTCCGGAACGCCGGTGCCTGCCCTCGGCCCGCCGCGGTGAGGCGCCGGCCCGTGACCCGGGCAACCGGCCGTGCACGGCGGTCATCACCGATGTCTGGTTTCCCTGCATGCCATCGCGTGTGCCCCGATATCAGGGACCAATGTCCGCACCGGGCGATGCACGCGTCGGCCCGCGTGCCGTCAGGACTGCTCCGGCTCCGTCCGCACTCCCATCACCGCTGATCACCCAGCCGCTGATCACCCAGCTGATGACCCAGCCTGATCGGCCTGGACAGGTCCCCGGACCACTCTTCCAGCGAACCGTCGTACAGGCTGATGTCCTCACGGCCGAGCAGCGTCAGGGCGAGTGCGGTGCCGGCGGCCGAGATGCCACCACCGCAGTAGAGGACGACGGGCGACTCGGCGTCCTGGAGAACTGCGCCGGTGCGCCGGGCGAGTTCGGAGCGGGGCAGGAGTCGCCCGGTGGCATCGAGCAGACCGCGTCCCGGGAGGCTGAGGCTGCCGGGAATGTGGCCCCGGCGGCTGTAGCGCGTGGCGGCAGAGCCGTCGAAGCCGCCGGGCGGCAGGGCGCACACCAGTGTGCCGGGACGCTCACCTCGACTGATGGCGGCCACCTCGTCGATACCGGTCCACACATCGGGACGAGGTACCGGCGTGAGCGGCCGCGAGACCCGCACGGCACCCGTCTCGTCGCCGTGGGCGACCGGGTGCCCGCCCTCCTCCCAGACGGCCCACCCTCCGTCAAGTACCGCCGCCGGTACGGAGATCGACCGCAGCATCCACCACAGCCGGGCCGCCCAGATGCCGCCGCCGCTGTCGTACGCGACGACCTCGGAGCCGTCGCGCACACCGAGCCGCTGGAGAGCGTCGGCCAGCGCCCTCGGAGACGGGACCGCGAAGTGGTACGGCGCCTCGTGGTCGGACAGGTCACCCGTGAGGTCGGCGTGGCGGGAGCCCGGGATGTGGCGCTCGGCCCACTGGGCGTGGCCGCTGCCGGACCGGTGGTCGCCGTCGTGGCGGGGCGACGGCAGCAGCGCGGTGGCGTCGAGGACGACCAGTCGGGGGTCGTCGAGGTGGGCCGCGAGCCAGGCGTCGTCGACGAGCGGTCCGGAAAGCAGGGCGTCGGTCATGGCCGGGATGCTAACCCGGCGGCGGATAGAGGCCGCCCCTGAACTGCGATATCTCGCCCACTGGGCAAGGGTGTCCCACATTCTGGAAGCCGTTTGCGCAGCATCGGTTGCCTGGGGTTATGGTTTCGGCCATCTACGCGGGAGCCCCTACCCGATTGGGCTGAGAGGGCGTCTGGGATCCAAGTCGGCGCGAGCCGACCGGTCCCCATGGGAACGCCGACCGCATCACTTGAGCCATAGTGCCCGCGTAGGAGTACCGCATGTCTTCGGCAGTCGAGCAGCAGTGTCCCCCGGCCTCCGCCGCGGCGCCCCGCTCCTGTTGTTGACCCGGACCGGACTCCTCCCTCCTCCCGTTCTCTCTTTCCTCCCTTTCCTTCTTCACCAGGCCCACGCGCCTGAGTGCCCTCCGCGGAGTTGTCTCTCGATGTCGCACGTCCGAGTCATGCTCGACTACTTCCACCCTTGGCCGAATTCGGCCGGTTTGTACGTCGCCCGGGAGCGCGGCTGGTACCGCGAGGCCGGCCTCGACGTGGAACTCGCCGTCCAGGACCCGGGACGTGGCGACACCCTTGAGTACCTGGCCCGCGGCGAGGTGGACCTCGGCCTCTTCCCGCCCAATCGCCTCCTCGCGCGCCGGGCCGCCCACGCCCAGCCCCTGCTCGCCGTCGCCGCCGTCAACCACCGCGCCCTGGAGGCGGTACAGACCGCCCGCTCCACCGGCATCACGCGCCCTCGCGACCTCGCCGGGCGCCGCCTCGCCTACAACCCGACGCCCCGCGGCCGCGCCATGGTCCGGCACCTGGTCGCGACCGACGGCGGCGACCCGGACGCGGTGATCACCGTCGATTCGGGCTACCGCGAACTCACCGTCGACGACATAGCGGCCGGCGAGGCCGACGCCACCTTCGGCAACTACTGGTCCTGGGACGCCCTGCGCGGCGATCTGCCCGAAGAGCACCGGCTGACCTGGCCGGTCGACGAGATCGGCGCACCCCGCTACCACAGCTACCTCCTCGGCACGAGCGAGGCCTTCGCCGACACCGAGCCCGGCCTGATACGCGCCTTCCTGTCCGCCACCGCCCGCGGCTACGCCGCCGCGGCCGCCGAACAGGACCGCGCGCAAGCGCTGTTGGAGCGGGTGATTCCGTACTTCTCCCGCCCCCTGATCGCCCGCTCCCTGGCCCTCGTCGCCCCGACCTGGACCGGCGCCGACGCACGCTGGGGCGTCATCGACGAGACCCGCATGGGCCCGTACGCCGACTGGCTCGCCCGGCACGGCGCCATCGCGCACGCCCGCGACTGGGCGTCGTCCTACACGAACGAACTGCTCGAAACCACCGCCCCGGCGGTCAGCACATGACCTGCCAGGCACGGGAACTGACGAGGCGTATGGCCGTCGACCTCATGCGGGTCAACAGCGCGCTGTGTCGGGCGTGAGGAGCACTGCCACGCCTTCATCGCCGCCCTACCCCCTCCGAGGATCCCCATGAGACCCCGTACGACCGCCCTGCTCGCCCTGGCCACCGCCGCCGCCCTCACCGCGACCGGCTGCGCAGCCCAGGACTCCACCTCCGCCGCGACGAAGAACGGCACCACCCAGGTCACCCTGGCCCTGGACTGGACGCCCAACACCAACCACACCGGCATCTACGTCGCCCAGCAGAAGGGGTGGTTCAAGGACGCCGGGATCGACCTGCGGATCGTGCCGTACGGCTCGACCGCACCCGAGACGCTCGTCGCGAACCACAAGGCGGACTTCGGAATCTCGTACCAGGAGGGCGTCACCACCGCGCGCTCCGCGGGCCAGGACATCACCTCCGTGTACGCCGTCACACAGAAGACGAACGTCACGGTCTCCGTGCGCGCCGACCGTGACGACATCAAGTCCCCCAAGGACCTGGACGGCAAGACGTACGCCGGCTTCGGCGCCCCGTACGAGAAGGCCCTGCTCCAGAAGGTCATCCAGGAGGACGGCGGCAAGGGCGACTTCAAGCAGGTCACGCTGAACACCTCGGCGTACGCGGCGCTGTACGCGGGCAAGGCGGACTTCGCGATGCCGATGCCGACCTGGGAGGGCCTGGAGGCGAAGCTGACGGGCAAGCCCCTCAAGGACTTCCAGCTCGCCGACCACGGCTTCCCGGCCATCTACTCGACGCTCGTCGCCTCCTCCGGGCAGTACCTGAAGCAGAACCCCGAAGTCGCCAAGAAGTTCCTGGCCGTGGTCGACAAGGGGTACGAGTACGCCGCCGGCCATCCCGGCCGGGCCGCCGACCTCCTCATCGCGGCGAACAAGAGCACGCTCACCAACACCGAACTGGTCAAGAAGAGCGAGACGTTGCTCGCCAAGGAGTACTACCGCGCCGCCGACGGCACGATCGGCACCCAGACCGCCGAGCGCTGGCAGGACTTCGCCGACTTCGAGTTCAGGGCCGGGCTGCTGACGGACAAGAACGGCAAGAAGCTCACCAAGGCCCCCGACGCCTCCACCTACTTCACCGACGCGTACCTCCCGGACACGAAGTGAGGGCGGTCCTGCGTGCCGTCTGGCCGCCGCTCCTCGTCCTCGTCGTGCTCGTGACCGGCTGGCAGTGGTACGTGAGTGCCGCCGGTGTCGACCCGACGGTGCTGCCCGGCCCCGGTCGCGTGCTGTCCGAGGGGTGGTCAAACCGTACCGATCTGTGGGACCAGACCCTGCCCACCCTCCAGGAGACCCTGCTCGGCTTCGCGCTCTCCTTCGCCGCCGCCTGGCTGGTGGCCGTGGTGCTGGACTTCTCCGCCGTGGCCCGGCGGGGCCTGTATCCGCTCCTGGTGGCCTCGCAGACCATCCCGATCGTCGCCGTCGCGCCGCTGCTGATCATCTGGTTCGGCTTCGGACTGCTGCCGAAGATGCTGGTGGTGACGCTGACGACGTTCTTCCCGCTCGCGGCGAACCTGGCGGCGGGCTTCGCCGCCACCGACCGCGACGCGATGCGGCTGCTGCGCTCGCTGGGCACGGGCCGGCTGCGCGCCTTCCGTCTGGTCCGCGTCCCGAGCGCGCTGCCGCACTTCTTCACCGGGCTGCGCGTGAGCATCACGTACGCCGTCGTCGGCGCCGTCTTCGCCGAGTACGCGGGCGCGGAGAAGGGCCTCGGGATCTATATGCAGGCGCAGAAGAGCGCGTTCCGCACGGACCTGGTGTTCGCGGCGGTCACCGTGACCGCGCTGCTGAGCATCGCCCTGTTCGGGGCGACCTGTCTGCTCCAGCGGCTCGTGCTGCCGTGGGAGCGGGCGCTGGTGAAGGAGGGCACGTCATGAGTCTCGAAGTGCGCGGAGCGGGCAAGGCGTTCGGCACGCTCGAAGTGCTGCGCGAGCTCGAACTCAGCGTGCGGCCGGGCGAGTTCGCGGCCGTCATCGGTCCGAGCGGCAGCGGTAAGAGCACCCTCTTCAACCTGATCTCAGGGCTGGACACCCCCACCTCCGGCGAGATCCTCGTCGACGGCGCCCCGGCGTCGGTGGCCTCCGGCAAGGTCGCGTACATGCCGCAGAAGGACCTGCTGTTCCCCTGGCGCACCGTGCTCGACAACACCGCGCTGGGACTCGAGGCGCAGGGCGTACGGAAGAAGGAGGCGCGGCGCCGGGCGGGCGAGCTCTTCGAGGCCTTCGGCCTGGACGGCTTCCAGTCCTCCTACCCCTTCCAGCTCAGCGGCGGTATGCGGCAGCGCGCGGCCCTGCTGCGCACCGTCGTCCTGGAACGGCCCGTGCTGCTGCTCGACGAGCCGTTCGGCGCGCTCGACTCACTCACCCGCACCGAGATGCAGCTGTGGCTGGCCGACATGTGGCAGCGCTATCGCTGGACCGTCGTCCTGGTCACGCACGACATCCGCGAGGCCGTGCTGCTGGCCGACACCGTGCATGTGCTCTCGCCCCGGCCGGCCACCGTCGTCGAGCGCGTCGAGGTGCCGCGCTCCGGTCCGCGCGGCCTGGACGCCCTCGCCGAACCGGAGTTCGCGGCGACCGAAAGACGTGTCCTGGACGCTCTGCGCGGCCCGACCGCGGTGACAGCGGCGGTCACGACCGCCATGACAACAGCGGTGAGCGCGACGTGAGTTCACATCTTGCGCACGGCATGGGAACCGAACCGGTCGAGCCCGACTGGCCCCCGCTGACCGAGGCCGAGGTGGCGGATGTCGTGGGACCGTCGCGGGTGGTGTGGCGCAGCCCGCGCCCGCTGTCGGCGGCCGCTGTCGTCGAACGCGGGGGACGCCGCCTGTTCGTCAAGCGGCATCACCTGAGCGTGCGGACGCCCGAAGGCCTCGCGGAGGAGCATGCCTTCCTGCGGCATCTGCGCGAACGCGGGGCTCCGGTGGTGGAGGTGCTGGACGTCGCGACACGGCAGGAGTGGGTGTACGAGGTCCACTCGGCCGGCCTGGGCACGGATCTGTACCGGGACGATCTGTCCTGGTCGCCGTTCCGGTCCAGCACACACGCACGGGCCGCGGGCGCGGCGCTCGCCCGGCTCCATCTGGCCGCGGACGGATTCGAGGCGCCCCGCCGGATTCCGCAGCCGCTGGTGGCCTCGTTCACGATCTTCGCCGCGGACGACCCCGGTACAGCCCTGGAGCGGTACGTGGCCGAGCGGCCCGCCCTGGCCGGGGCGCTGGCGGACCATCCGTGGCGTGCGGACACCCGCCGTGTCCTGCTGCCCCTCTTCGAGCGCTTGGCCCCGCATCTGCCCCTTCTGGAGCCTCTCTGGACCCACAACGACTGGCATGCCTCGAACCTGTTGTGGGACGCCTCCGGAGAGGTCTCCACCGTGCTCGACTTCGGGATGAGCGACCGCACGACCGCCGTCCACGACCTGGCCACGGCGATCGAACGCAACGCCGTCCAATGGCTGCAACCAGGCTTTCCGGTGCGCGAGCAGGACGTCGACGCGCTCCTGGACGGCTACCAGTCCGTTCGGCCACTCACCGTGTCCGAGTCGGCGGCACTGCCCGAGCTGCTCCCTCTGGTGCACGCGGAGTTCGCGCTGTCCGAGATGGGCTACTTCCACGGCATCACCGGGTCCGCGGAGAATACGCGGCTCGCGTACGCGTACCTGGTCGACCACGCCGAGTGGTTCACCGGCGACGCCGGCTCGCACCTGGTCGACAGGGTGCGGCACCGGGCAGCCGCCGCGCCGAAGCCTCCCCCTGCCGGAAGGCCGCTCTCGGATGCCTCCTCCTAGGACACCGGGGCACCGCCCCCGGTTACCGTGCGGGGTCATGCGCCCGGCACCCCGACCAGAGCGACCAGAGCGACCAGAGCGACCAGAGCGACCAGAAAGAGGAGCCGGCATGCCCGGCGAAGACACCTCCGCGCCCGGCTTCCTCGCTCTCGGCGCGCTGCCGTGCTCCGCCGAGGAGGTGTGACGTCCACGAGCGTGTCGCTGCGTGGCGCGGATGCGATGAGCCTGGCAACGCGCGAACGGTCGCCTCGTATCCGGACGAGTGAGCGCGACGTCAGGAGCGCGGACACGTGGCGGCGTCGACGCGCGCCAGATCCACATGCAGTCTGCGGTGCAGCACTGGAGTGCTCACCTCACCATGTCCAGCAGGCGGGCGCGGGACGGACCGTTGCGGCCGCATGAAAATCCGACGGGCCGGCGCGCGGAGCCATCACCTGCGAACGCGGTGTTTCCGTTCTGCGAACAGGAAGCCGTGGCCGGGGACACGCGCCGTCGGGCGGTGTGACCATGTGCGCATGCTCCCGGGAGAAGGTCACGCCGCCCGGCGGGTGTTGATGGTGTGCATGGCGGCCGGGGTCACGACCCTGCTCGACCAGTCGGTCCTCAACATCGCGGTACCGGCGCTGCGTCAGTCACTGGAGGCGGGTTCCACCGATGTGCAATGGATCGTCGCCGGATACTCGCTGACGTTCGGTCTCATGCTCGTGCCCGGTGGCAGCCTCGGCGATGTGCACGGGCGCAAAGGCCTGTTCCTGGTGGGCCTGTCGGTCTTCGTTCTCTTCGGCGTGATCGCCGCCACCGGTGTGCGGCCGGAGATGGTGATCGCCGCACGGCTGATGCAGGGCGCCGGGGCCGGCCTCGTCAACTCCCAGGTCATCGGCACCCTTCAAGATGTCTTCACCGGCCAGGACCGGGCTCGCGCGCTAGGCCTGTACGCCGTCACCGGCGGGCTCGCCGCGGCACTGGGACCGGCGCTCGGCGGCACGCTCGTCGCGGCCTTCGGCCCGGAGCTCGGGTGGCGGCTGTGTCTGCTCCTGAGCACACCCTGCGGAGTGATCACTCTCTGGCTCGCGGCCCTTTGGCTTCCGCGGGCGCGGCGGCCCGACGGACGAAGTCGGCTCGACTGGTGGGGGCTGCTGTGGGTGGGTGCGCTGACGTTGACGCTGATGCTGCCCTTCATCAGCACACCGAGCAGCGGCGGCGAGGCGGCGCTGTGGGCCGGCGCCGCAGTCGTCCTGACCGCCTGCTTCGTTCTGGGGCAGCGACTGCGCGTACGGGCGGGGCGGGCGCCGCTGGTGCATCCGTCGCTCGCCCGCTCGCTTCCGTACACGCTCGGGACGGCCGTTGCGATGGCGAGCTTCGGGTCCTCGCTGGCCGCGACGCTCGTCCTGACCATGTTCCTGCAGAGCGGTCTCGGGCTTTCCGCTCCGGCCGCGGCACTGGTCACTCTCCCGGCGGCGCTGGCCATGGGGGGCGCGTCGGCGGTGGCGTGGCGCACGGTCCGCCGCCTTGGGCCGCACACGGTCACGCTGGGACTCGCCCTGGGGATCCTCGCGCTGCTCGCGGCGGCCGCGGGCGCCGTCATCGCATCGCGCACCGCGCTCCCGTGGGTGCTCGCCGCCGTTCAGTTGTGCTCCGGTGCCGCCTCGGGCCTCACCGTCTCACCCAACCAGGCCCAAGTGCTCCAGCACGCCCCGGCCGAGGCCGCGGGCGTGGCGGGCGGCATTCTCCAGATGGCCCAGCGCATCGCCGCGGCGGTGGCCCTGAGCGCGGTCTCCGGGAGCTATCTGCGCGGCGTGGCCGGGGCGGCGGGTGCGCCCCGTGCGGCTTTCGCCCACGCCATGCTCATCTGTGCCGCTCTGCTCGCCCTGGCCGTCGCCCTGTCCTTGTTGCGCTCTCACCGCACGGGCCCGCGGCGCCCTCCTACGCTGCTGGCTCCCGGGCACCCGCAAGCCACACCCGCACCCGTTCACGAGGAACCGTGACGTCCCTGCCGCCCTGCGACGCGGGAGCGGACCTGCGCGGGGCGCCAGGCCGCCGGCGCCGTGGACGCGGGCCGACGCATCGACGAGGGCATGCGCGGCTGCGCCCCCGACGTCTGGCCGGACGACACCAGGGGGCGACGCGTCACCGGACCTGCCGTCCCCCGTCCCGTTGCGTCATTTTCCCTTGGGTCGCAGGACCTTCCCGCCGTGCCAGCGGCAGACGTTGAGGGCGAAGTGGAGGTCGAAGGCGTTGGCGTCGAGGTCGAGTCGGTAGTGGTCGACGGCGCGCTGGACGCGGTAGTGGACGGTGTTGCGGTGGACCGTCAAGTGGTCCGCGGTGGCGGCGTAGCTGCGGTTGGTGGCGAGGAAGACGCGGAGCGTCTCGCGGAGGACTTCGTTGCGGGGATCGTCGACGGCGAGGTCGCCGAGGGTGTCGGAGACGAAGTCGGCCAGTTCGCGGGGCTCGTCGACCAGGAGGGCGACGGGAGCGACGCGGGCGAAGGCGACCGCCCGGGGCGCGGTGGGTCCCGCGGAGAGGGCGAGGGCCTTCGCACGGGCGGCGGCACGCGTGCTGCGACGGAAACCGTCGAGTCCCGGGCGGACGCTGCCGAGGGCGACCCGCACCGGCAGCGCGGCGTCGGCCAGTTCGGCGGCCACCGTGTCGGCGTCCACCGGGCAGTCGGGCCTGACGGCAAGCCAGATCCGGACGCCGGCCTCGTCGGTGTGGATCAGCAGGGGGCGGCCGTGGGCGCGCAGCACGGTGTGCAGCAGCGAGGCCAGCCGGTCGAAAACGGCGGTGGGGTCGGTGGTCGCCGCGGTGCCGTCGAGCCAGCCCTCCACGCCCAGATGGCTGCCGGACAACCGGTAGCCGAGGGCGGCCTCGGCCTGCCGCTGATCCACCCTGGGATTGTCGAGGAGCTGAGTGACCCAGTGCCGGCGCAGTACACCGCGGGTGCCCACCCAGCGTTCGCGCTCCTCCTCGTAGACGCGGGCGATCTGGTCGCAGACCCGGTCCACATAGGCCGAGCTGAGGCTGACCAGGGTGATGAGGGTGCCGGCGATGTCCGGCAGGTTCAGTCGGACCGCCTCGCCGAGGACCAGATCCAGGCTCTGCGCATGGCCGAGGCGGTAGGCGCGCAGCAGGGCCGAGAGCGGGACGTCTCGCTGGGCGAGGCGGCGGGCGTACGAGACGGCCGAGGCGGGGGCGTCGACGGTCCCCGGATCGATGCGGTTGATGACGACGTGCAGGGAGGTGACGATGTTCTCGGTGATGCTGGCTTCCAGCAGTCCGCGCAGCGGTTCGTCGTGTTCCAGCTGGGAGATCTCCGCCTCCGTGGTGGCGACCAGCTTGGCGATGAACTCGTCCCGGTGCGCCTGCATCACCTGGGCCGCGAGGACGGCCGGGTCCGGCGCCCCGTCCGCCGGCCGCTGCGCGGGGCCGTTCACCGGTCGAGGTACCGCAGCGCGGATCGGGCGGCGTTCGCACCGCACATGCCATGCACCCCGGCGCCGGGCGGGGTGGCCGCCGAGCACAGGTAGACGCCGGGGATGCCGGTGCTGTAGGGGTCGAGGGCCACGCGGGGGCGCAGCGCGACCTGCCGTGCGGTGTTGGCACCGCCGACGATGTCGCCGCCGACGAAGTTCGTGTTGGAGCGGGCCAGTTCGGCGGTCGAGCGCGCCGCGATCCCCACGATCCGGTCCCTGAAGCCCGGTGCGAACCGCTCGATCTGCCGCAGGACCGCCTCGGTGGCGTCACCGGGATAGCCGTGCGGGACGTGCGCGTACGCCCAGATCGGGTGGACGTCGCCGCGGGAGCGGCTGGGGTCGGCGAGGTACTGCTGGCCGACCAGGACGAACGGGCGCTCGGGCATCCGCCCCCCTGCGGTCTGCGCCTCGGTGCGGACGACCTCTTCCAGGGTGCCGCCCAGGTGCACGGTGCCCGCGCGGCGGCATGCCTCATGGGTCCAGGGGATGCCGTCCTGGACGGCGAGGTCCACCTTGAACGCGGCCGGGCCGTGCCGCCAGCCCTCGTAGGCGCTGCGCACCCGGCCGGGCAGCCGGTCGCCGCAGATCCGTGCCGCCGCGCCGGGCGCGGTGTCGAGCATGACGATCCGGGCGGCGGCGAGTTGGTCCAGGGAGTCCACCCGCACCCCCGTCTCGATGGTCCCGCCGAGCTGGGCGAGCAGTGCGGCCAGCGCATCGGTGATGGTGCGCGACCCGCCGCGGGCGACCGGCCAGCCGAAGCGGTGGGCGGCGCCGACGAGCATCAGCCCCACCGCGGAACTGGTGGGCCCCGTCAGTGGATGCATCAGGTGCGCCGCCGCCCCCGCGAACAGCGCCCTGGCCTCCGCACCGCGCCAGCGCCGGGCCACCGTCGTGGCCGGCTGGAGCGCCCGGAGCCCGAAGCGGGCCAGCTCCACCGGGTGGGCGGGCAGATGGGGGACCGGACGCAGCAGATCCTCGGTGAGTGCGTCGAAGTCCTCGGCCAGCGGGGCGAACAGCCGCTCCCAGGCCGGGCCGTCCGGGCCGAGTCCGCGCACGGTCCGCTCCATGGAACGGACCAGCACCCCGGCCCGCCCGCCGTCCAGTGGATGGGCCAGGTCGACGTCGGGCCACGCCCAGGTGACGCCGTACCGCTCCAGGCCGAGGGTCCGCAGGAACGGCGAGCCGACGCCCAGCGGGTGCACGGCGGAGCAGTGGTCGTGCAGCAGCCCGGGAACGGTCAGTTCGCTGGTCCGGGTGCCGCCGCCGATCTCGTCGGCGGCCTCCAGGACCGTCACCTTCAGGCCCCGCCGCGCCAGGGCGACGGCGGCGGCCAGCCCGTTCGGCCCGGCCCCCACCACGATCGCGTCACTCATGTGCGGCCGCCGCCTCGGTCACCGGTCGCGGTGCCTCGATGGGCTCGACGGGGATCGCGGGCGTGTCGTCGTCGAGCCAGGGCTGCCGGACCACCATGTCCCGCACGTTCACATAGCCCTCCTCGATCAGGCCGCTCGCCGCGTCCACGATGCGGTAGTGCTGGCGCGAGCGGTGCGTCGGCTGCGACTCGAGCAGGACGACGCGCAGCTCGCCCGGCGCGAAGCCGCACCGCTGCTGCACGGCGGCCACCAGCTGCTCGTTGTGCAGATGGCCGTCGCCGAAGTTCCAGCCGAGGACCGCTCCCGCCACCATCTCGCCCTCGCGTACATCGTAGGACTCCACGTCGTCCACGGCTCGCGGCAGCAGCCCGACCAGCGCGCGGCCGTGGCTGTGCATGGCGCGCCAGGCCAGCCCCTGGTGCAGCACGAGCTCGGCGGTGTCGGCGCCGTACAGGCGGGTGAGCTGGTCGACGGGCAGACCGGACGCCTTGACGATGTGCTCGTTGAGCCGGTGCTCGGTGCCCTTGCGGAAACACCACAGGCCGGTGGCCCAGTTGCCGGCGTAGTAGCGCATCGAAGGGAGGAACGACACCAGGTCGGGGCGGACATGGCCGAGCACCGGGACCATGACCAGGCTCAGCACCAACACCGCGGCCAGCGCCGGGGAGTGCAGCGCGAAGGCACCGACCGCGGCGTCGTGGCCGAAGAGGACGAGCGCCGAGTAGATGAAGAAGACGTTCCACTCCAGCGGCACGCCCATCGGGAAGGTCGACATGATGTGCAGGTGGAAGACGACCATCACGGCCAGCGCGACGGTGGTGACGGTCCCGCCGTGCGAGAGCACCAGGACCAGCGGCACCACGTACTCGATGACCGTGCCGCCGTGCGCGGCCGCGGCGGCCAGGCCGGACGGCCGCAGATCGTCGGGGTAGTGCCGGTACAGCCGGCGCTTGAGCCAGGCGGGACGCAGCGGACTGTTGCTGATCATCACCGCCACCACGAACGGGAAGTGGCGGTTGAGCTTGGAGGTGGCGGCGCCCCACCACAGGGCGAGCATGATCAGCTTCAGTGCGGCGGTCATGTCGGCCGCCGGGAAGAGGAAGACCAGCAGTGTCAGTCCGTAGTGCTCGGCGCGAGCGGCGAGGAAGACGGTCTTGTCGCGCAGCCCGAGCAGCGCGAGTGCCGCGGCGAGCACGGCGACGCGCCACGGAGCCGCCACGCCGGCCGCCCCCGGGCCGCCCGGTGCGCACAGCAGCCACCCGGCCGCCCCCAGCACCGCCGCGTACAGGGTCACATCGGCCGCCGTCCGCCGGGTCCCCGAGGTGAACGGGATCCTGTCCGGCCACGGTGGCAGCCGTACGGTGCCGGGGCGCAGCCAGTGCAGGAAGGCGCCGACCGGCGGCAGGAAGTGTGAGCTGAGCGGGCCGGAGCCGCAGCCGAGGCCCAGAACCTCGTACAACAGCGTCCAGACGACGAGTTTCTGGTAGACGAGCGGCTCGGCCCACCATGAGCCGAAGTGCGCGATGCCGCCGACGCCGGGGGTCAGGGAGACGACCGCGATGCCGCCGAGCGCGTACGCCGTGATCTTCACCAGGTACAGCAGGTGCACGATGCCGGGGGTACCGAAGCCGTGCCCGGCCCAGTGCTCGGCGAGCGGCCTGATGCGTTGCTGGTACGGGCGGGTGCGCCACTGCCGGATGTCGACGTCCGCCATGTTCGGTGCGAGGAATCCCATGACTGTCTCCGTGTCCGTTCAGCCGGCCGTGGTGAGGGCGGTGGTCCCGGACCGGAGCGCGGGCTTGTCCGTCTTGCCGACGGGGTTCCTGGGGAGCCGGCCGACGAGGGTGATCCCCGTCGGCACTTTGAACTCGGCCAGCCGCGCCCGGCAGTGGTCGAGCAGGTCGGCCGTGGTGGCCGACGCGCCCGGGCGCAGCGCCACGAAGGCCACCGGTACCTCGCCGAGCCGCGGTTCGGCGGCGCCCACGACGGCGGCTTCCAGCACCTCGGGGTGGTCGCCGAGGACGGTCTCGATCTCCTTGGGGTAGATGTTCTCGCCGCCCCGGATGATCAGGTCCTTGATGCGGTCGACCAGCACCAGATAGCCGTCCTCGTCGAAGCGGCCGACATCGCCCGTGTGCAGCCAGCCGTCGATCACGGTGCGGGCGGTCTCCTCCGGGCGGCCCAGATAGCCGCGCATCACGTTGGGACCGCGTACCACCACCTCACCGGTCGCCCCCGCTGGGGCGATCCGGCCCTGCGGGTCCATGACGGCGACCTGCTGTCCGGGCAACGGCAGTCCGACCGTCCCGGGCTTGCGCCGGCCGTACAGCGGGTTGGTGGTGGAGGCGCAGGTCCCCTCGGAGAGGCCGTAGCCCTCCAGGACCGGGATGTCGTAGCGGCGCTCGAACCGCTCGATGAGCGCGGCCGGCATCGGCGCCGCCCCGCAGGCGGCGAACCGTACCGACGAGGTGTCGGGCCGTACGTGGTCCGGCAGTTCGGCGAGCATCGAGTAGATCGCCGGGACCGCGGAGAAGCAGGTCGGGCGGACCGTGGCGACCAGGTCGAAGAAGGTCTCCGCCCGGAACCGCCCGGCCACCGTGACCCGGCCGCCGGCCAGCAGCGGGGACAACACGCCGACCACGATCCCGTTGACGTGGAACAGCGGCAGGATCAGCAGGCTGTGGTCGGTCTCGGTCAGCCGGGCGGTGCCGGTCATCATCTCCGCCATGGCGGCGAGGTTGGCGTGGTCGAGCATCACACCCTTGGGGCGCCCGGTGCTGCCGCTGGTGTAGATCAGCAGGGCGAGCGCGCCCGCGTCCGTCTCCGGGGCGGTCGTGTCCTCGGGGCCGGTGCTCAGCTCGGCCACGGGCAGCGCCCCGGCGAGCGGTGACGGTCCGGCGGTGACGGCCACCGCGGCTCCCGCGTCGCCGAGTTGGTACCGCACCTCGCTCTCGGTGAGTGCCGGGTTGACCGGGGTGACAGCGGCGCCGAGCCGCCAGGCGGCGAAGAGCGCGACGACGAAGTCCGCCGTGTTGGGCAGCAGCAGCGCCACCACGTCGCCGCGTCCGACGCCCCGCGCCCGCAGGGCCGACGCCGCCCGGCGCACCCGCCGGGCGAACGCCGCGTTGTCCAGATCTGCCGCGTCGTCAGCTATACAGGCACCGTCCGCGTCCTGTCGGGCCCGCAGATCTGGCAGTTCCGCACTGTGCATGTCGGCTCCTCGAAGTACGTCGGCGGACGTCGGACGGACGGGGTGCGCGTCCCGAGGCGGGACGGATGTCCGGTACGTGAGGAGAGACGGTACGAATCGGCGGTGCCCCCGGCCCATGGGCGCGGGCGACGACGCTCGGGCCGGTCCTTGTGCGCGGCGCACGAGGCCGGGGGCGGGAGGGCCACGATGGTGCCGGCGCACGAGAGCGGGGCGGGACGCCACAAGCACACCCGGCGCCCAAGAACCCGGCAGGACACCCGCAATGGACCGCGCCGGCGCCGAGGCACGGTTGCACTCGGGGCCGGCGCGGGGGTCGGTGGGGCTGTGGTGGGAGGTCGGGCAAGAGGCCCTGCCCCGCGCCGGCGGCGAGCGATGTGCTCCGGGTCGGCGCGGGTCGTCGGGGACCGCGGTCAGACGAAGGCGCTCTCGCCGGTGACCGCCTTGCCGACGATGAGCGTGTTCATCTCACGGGTGCCTTCGAAGGAGTAGATCGCCTCCGCGTCGGCGAAGAACCGGGCGATGTCGTAGTCGAGCACGATCCCGTTGCCGCCGAAGATCTCCCGGCACCACGCCACCACTTCGCGCATCCGCGAGGTGACGAACGCCTTCGCCAGCGAGGAGTGCTCGTCGCGGAAGACACCGGCGTCCTGGAGTCGCGCGAGCTGGACCAGCATGCCCCAGCAGGCGGTGATGTTGCCGAGGCTCTTGACCAACAGGTCCTGCACCATCTGGAACCGTGCGATCGGGCGGCCGAACTGCTTGCGCTCCTTGGCGTAGCCCAGCGCCAGCTCGTAGGCGCCGAGCATCACGCCGAGGGCCTGCCAGGCGACCCCGCTGCGGGTGGCGCGGAGGATCTCCGCCACGTCGCGGAAGGAGTCGATGCGCTGGAGGCGGTTGGCCTCGGGCACCTTGACGTCGGTCAGGGTGATCTCGGCGTTCTCCACGATCCTGAACGCGATCTTGTTCTCGATCTTCACCGGGGAGAAGCCCGGGGTGCCCTTCTCCACCACGAAGCCCTTGACCTTGCCGTCCGCCTCGTCGCGGGCCCAGACCACCACCAGATCGGCGAACGTCGCGTTGCCGATCCACCGCTTGGCGCCGTTGAGCACCCAGTTCTCCCCGTCCCGGCGAGCCGTGGTCCGCATGCCGCCGGCCACGTCGGAGCCGCCGAGGGGTTCGGTCATCGCGAAGGCGCCGATGGTGTCCAGCGCGGCCATCGAGGGCAGCCAGCGGTCTCGCTGCTCCTGGTCGCCGCCGCGGTAGATGCTGTACATCGCCAGGCCGCTGTGTACGCCGAAGAACGTGGCACTGGAGGCGTCGGTGCGGGTGTACTCCATCGACAGCATGCCGACCAGCAGATTGCTCCCGGCCGGCAGCGGGTCGCCGTACCCCTCGTAGGGAACGCCCGCGAGTCCGAGGTCGCGGAACTTGCCGATGAGCTCGCGGGGGAACTCGCCCTTCGCCCAGTACTCGTTGACCAGCGGCTTGACCTCGGTGCGCATGAACGCCCGGGCGTGCGTCAGCAGTTCGCGCTCATGCGGCGGCAGCAGCGACTCGATGTCGTAGAAGTCGGCGGCCAACCGCTCGTCGACGGATGTCTTCTCGGGCAGCAGGGCGGTCATGACCGGGTCTCCTTCTCCAGGTGGGTGGCGCTGTCCCGGGCGGACAGCACGGCGATCTGCCGGGCGTCGCGCTCCTGGCTGAGGTCGGCGTAGGAGCGGGAGCCGTAGGCGTTCTCGACGGCCTCGACCAGCCGTTCGACGTGTTCGGGGCTCTGCTCGGGGCGGCCGAGCGAGTCCCACATCTTCTGCATCGACACGCCGATGTGCTCGGCCATGTGCCGGTAGCCGCCGGGGCCGCCGCCGAGGTGCGCGCCGAGGAACGGGCCCACCGTGGCCCAGCGCAGGCCGAGCGAGTTCACCATCACGGTGTCCAGTTCCGCCGGGCTGACGACGCCCTGCTCGACGAGGTAGATCGCCTCCCGGCTGAGGGCGTTCTGGAGGCGGTTGCCGACGAACCCGGGGATCTCCTTGCGTTCCACGACCGGGACCCGGCCGACGAAGCGGTAGAACTCCACGGCCCGCGCCACGCTCTCCTCCGAGGTGCGCTCGCCGGGCACCACCTCCACCAGCGGCACCAGGTGCGGCGGGTTGAAGGGGTGGCCGATCAGGATCCGGCCGGCGTCCTCGATGGTGTCCGTGAACGCCGTGGCGGGGATCGCCGAGGAGGAGCTGAGCAACAGCGCGTGCGCGGGGGCGGTACCGACCAGGTCGGTGAACAGTTCCCGCTTGAAGGCGGCGTTCTCGGGGCCGTTCTCCTGGACGACGTCGGCGTCGCGCACCGCGTCGGCGAGGTCGTCGGCGATCAGCACCCGCTCGGCGAGGCCGTGCACGTCCAGGCCCTGGGCGGCCAGCTGCCCGGCCGCCTGGTCGAGTGCCTCGGCGACCGCCTCGGCCAGGTCCGGTCGCGGGTCGGTGATCCGTACCCGTATGCCGTGCCCCGCGAAGAGCGCGGCCCAGGACAGTCCGATCGTCCCGGCGCCGACCACCGCGGCGGCGGTGAATGGCTTGGTCATCACATGTCTTCTTTCTGCGTCCGTGACCGTGGCCGCGCTCACCGCGTGGGGTACGCGGGGTGGGCCAGGTAGTCGTGGACCGGCTTGACCGGCGCGAGGGTCAGATCGGTGAGGATGTGGCTGGCGGAGATGACCTCGCGCACCGGCAGATCGGCCAGCGGCGCCAGCACGTGCTGGAACAGCTGAAGCCGGGCGGGGCCGGTCCAGGCACCCTTCACCGTGATGTCGGTGATCTCGTTGCGCACCAACTGCGCGACCTGCGGCGCCCCGTCGAAGCCGGGGACCAGCTTGAGCATGTAGGTCGGCACACCGACCTGGGCCACGGCCTCCTCGACCGACAACTCGTAGTGCTTGTAGCCCATGGTGGCGGTCGCCACCCGGAGCGTGCCGACGTCGAGGACGCCGACCAGCGCGCCGTGTTCGGCGTAGAGGCCGGGCGAGCCGGCGGTCTTGGGGTAGGCACTGGCCTCGCGGCCGGAGGTGATGGCCGGAAGGTTGTCCAGGTACATGGCGTGCAGGTACTCGCCCCGCTCCCCCTGGTAGGTGACCGGGATCGCCTGGCCCGACTCGGTGTACGGGCCGTACCCGCTGACGTCGCCCATCCGCATGACCTCGAAGCGCACCAGCGGTTCGTCGATCTCCAACGGTTCCGGCACCACCGCGCGCAGGGCCTCGTGGTCGGTGCGGTAGACGATGTTGAGGTACTCGCGGTTGGTGAACCGCGGCACGACCGGCGGATAGGCCGGGTTGGCCAGCGGCGTCGCGAAGTGCCGGGGCACGTCCTGCTGATTCATGGTGGGTTCTCCCTCGGGTTCTACCGGCCCTGCCAGACCGGGGAGCGGCGCTCGGTGAAGGCGGTCATGCCCTCGCGCACGTCGGCGGAGGCCGCGAGAGTGGCCATCAGCCGCCCCTGTACGGCGAACGCCTCCTCCTCGGGCGCGCCGTCCGCGGCGCGGACGAGGTTCTTGACGGCGGCCAGGGCCAGCGGGGCGTTCTGCGCGATCCGCTCGGCCAGGTGCAGTGCGGTGGCGACGGTCTCCCCCGCCGCGACCACACGGTTGGCGATGCCGAGCTGTCCGGCCCGTTCGCCGGAGACCGGCTCGCCGGTGAGCAGCAGTTCCATCGCCAGGTGGTACGGGATGCGCTTGGGCAGCCGGATCACTCCGCCGCCCGCCGCGATCAGCCCGCGGCCGACCTCCGGCAGACCGAACCTGGCGTCGTCCGCGGCGACGATCAGATCGCAGCCCAGGGCCAGTTCGAATCCGCCGCCCATCGCCCAGCCCTCGACGGCCGCGATCAGCGGCTTGGTGGTCCGCGCCCGGGTGAGCCCGCCGAAGCCGCGCCCCGGGATCTCGGGCGATTCACCGGCCAGCGCGGCCTTGAGGTCCATCCCGGCGCTGAACGTGCCCTGGGCGCCGGTGAGCACCGCTGCGCGCAGGGCGGGGTCCGCCTCCAACTGGTCTATGGCGAAAGCAAGTTGAGTGGCTACGGCGGCGTTGACCGCGTTGCGCGCCTTCGGCCGGTCGATGGTGATGAGCAGGGACGAACCGATGGTCTCGGTCCGCACCTCGGTGGTGCTGTGCATGGTGTGAATCCTTGGTCGACGGTGAGTCAGCGGCCGGTGGCGAGCTCGCCGAAGACCTCTTCGGTGTGCTGGCCGGGCAGCGGGGCGAGCCGGCGGACCGATCCCGGGGTGGCGGAGAACCGCACGGGGATGCCGACCGTGCGGATGGCGCCCTCGCTGGGGTGGTCCACCACATCCAGCAGCCGGCCGCCGCGCACATACGGGTCCTCGGCGGCTCGCTCGAGCTCGAGCACGGGTGCCATCGGGATGCTGTGCTTGGCGCAGACCCGGGCCCACTCCTCGGTGGTCATGCTCGGCGAGCACTCCCCCACCAGTTCCATCAGCGCGTCGACGTCGTCATCGGCGACGGCCTCGCCGTTGACCCGCGGGTCCGCGGCGAGGTCGGCGCGATCGGCGGCGAGGAAGAAGTCCCGGAAGTTCTGCGGGTTGTACGGGATGACGCAGGCGAGGCCGTCCCTGGTGGGCACCGCGCGGTGCCCGCGCTTCATCGACAGCGGGAACCCGGTGGGACCCTCCGGCGGCTCGAAGACATGGCCCGCCAGGTGCTCGACGAGGTTGAAGGCGATGAGCGTGTCGGTCATCGGGATCTCGATGTACTGGCCGGCGCCGGTGGGGCCGCGGTGGACCAGCGCGGCGAGCACCGTGTAGACGATGGTCAGCGCGCAGACCTTGTCGCCGATGATCGTCGGCAGATACGCCGGGGTGCCCAGCGCCCGGTTGGCCACGTCCACGAGTCCGGAGGCGGCCTGCACCGTCTCGTCGTAGGCCGCGTTGCCGGCCCGGTCGGAGTCGCTGCGGAACCCCTGGGCGTGGGCGTAGACCAGGCCGGGGTTGCGGGCGGCGACGTCGGCGTGGGCGAGGCCGAGGCGGGCGAGGGCGCCGGGGCGCATGTTGGTGACGAGCACGTCGGCGCTGTCGATCAGCTCCAGGGCCCGTGCCCGGTCGGCGTCGTCCTTCAGGTTCAACGACACGCTGCGCTTGTTGCGATTGACGTTGAGGTTGAGCGGGGTCATGCCGGGTGTGGTGCGGTAGGGGCCCACCCGTACGGTGTCGGACGGGGACTCGATCTTGATGACGTCGGCGCCGAGGTCGCCCAGGATCTGCGCCGCGTAGGGCCCCATCACCACCGTCGACAGATCGATCACCCGCACGCCGTTGAGCGGACCGGTGTCGCCTGCGGTCGTGCTGTCCATCATCGCTCCGTTCCACGCAGTAATTTCGTGGTGAATGTTTTCACCGACGACGTTATGCGCGAACGAGCCGAGAGGGAATGATCAATGGACGAACAAGGGTATGACCACAGCGGTCACACCCTTTCCATGGACCCCCGGAAAAGGATCCAAGAAAAGGGCCCCAGAAATTGGTCAGACGGAGATGACCTCGTGGAAGATCTGCCGCGCCCGCGCGGCGACGTCACTCAGGTCACCGCCGTCGTCCGCTCGGTCCCTACGGAACAACAGGCCTGTCACCAGGGCCGGTTGGAAGTCCTCGACGGGCAGTACAACCACATTGTCCAGCCGGTACAGATGCATCGGACTCTCCGGCGAGAGCATGGTCATCGAGAACGCCATGCCGGACGAAATCAATTCCGAGCTTCCCGAATAATCCGCCATATTTATGCGGATCCTTTTCTTCACGCCGACGGAATTCAGATGGGCGTCGATTTCCTCGAAATAGGCCGGGGTGGCGTCGTTCGGCGTGGCCACATAGGACAGATCGGCCAGCTCGTCCAGGGTGACCGACGCCCGCCCCGCGAACCGGTCGGCCGGCACCGCGGCACCCAGCCGCTCCCGCATCACCTCGATGATCTCCAGCGCGGGATCGGAGACCGGCAGCCGGACCAGCGCCATCGCCAGCCTCCCGTCGTGCACGGCGTCCGCGAGATCCGCCGACGTACCGGGCCAGCGCTTGAGTTCGCACACCTCCCGGCAGGCGTCCTCCAGCAGCCGGACCCGCTCCCGCAGCAGCGGATGCACTCCTGCGGGCATCCCGATGAACAGCCTGTCCAGCCGCGGCCGCACCGCCTCGCTCAGCCGCCAGGGAATCGCGTTGACCCGCTCCAGGATGTCGCGCGCCATCGGCAGCAGTGCGGAGCCCGCCGGGGTCAGGTCGACCCGGTGGGTGGTGCGCTCGAAGAGCTCGTAGCCGAGTTCGCGTTCCAGATCCTTGATCCGCTGGCTCAGCGGAGAGGCCGCCATGTGCAACTTGCGCGCCGCCTGCGAGAAGTTGAGTTCCTCGGCGACGGCGACGAAGTAACGCAGGTGCAGCATGTCCACGCCGTCACCCTACCCATGGCTGGATCCCCCGGCGGCAGAGGCGTCGAAGGAGGCAGCCGGTGCGCCGGTACCGTTCACCCGCGCACGCGACGCAGGGCCGCGCCCCGTCCGACACAGGGCCGCACCTTCACTCACCGCGGTCGGGAGCGGTCGGCCGACCTCGTGCGGGCCTGGGACGAGACGCGGTCGTCTACCAGCCCACCGCGACCAGCAGCCACTGCGGGTTGCTGTGCGAGATGAAGGACGACTGACTCGCCACGTCGTCGTAGGGAAAGCCGTAGGCGAGGCGGTTGATGGCGTTGTCGTGCCAGAACTTGGCGTAGTAGTTCGCCGGCGCCGCCTTGTAGTACTGGGCCGGATCGGCTTGCTGGGAGGCCGGCAGCGTGGCCACGTGCCGGTTGAGGGCCGCGCACACGTCGGGGTGGCCGGCCAAGGAGGCGGCGCAGCCGAAGATGTCGGAGGTGGCCGCGTTGACGCCGACGGACTGGGCGTAGGAGGTGAAGTAGTTGGCGTTGGCGCCGCCCGCGCGGAAGCTCGGGTCACTGCCGGGCGCGATGATCCGGTACGGGCCCTGGGTCCGGGTCAGTACCTTGAACTCGGCCGGGACCGCGTCGGTGAAGCGCTGGAAGGTGGCGGCGCGGTCCTCGGCGAAGGTCTGCCGGTTCTCGCCGACCTCGACGTCGTAGTTGTCCTTGGTGTGCAGTCGCACGGCGAGCTTGAGGCCGAAGGCGTCGACCCGGGTGGTGTTGCCGTTGAAGACGTTGTTGCCGACCGTGAACTCGATGAAGTCGTAGTAGGGGCTGTCGGGTGTGCCCAGGTGGAAGTACATGCGCCCCGCGGAGTTCGCCGGCATGTCGAGGTAGGGCTGTTCGGCGATGGAGTGGACCTGGCCGTTGAAGCTCCAGTACACCTGGCTGTCGGGGTACTTTCCGTTGGTGCGGTTGAGGATCTTCACTTGGACGGCGTTGTTCGCGGGGGGAATGTCGCTGGTGCTGCCCCAGAAGTCGTCCTGCGGAGGGGTGCCGCCGGGCCCGTACACCTCGAACTCCCACAGGGAGTGGCCGTATTGAGTGGCCCTCGCCGTTGCGAGGATGCGCACATAGCGGCCACTGCCGGTGACGGGCAGGCTCTGGGTGCCGCCGGCGGCTGTGGTGGTGGAGTAGATCGTCGTCCAGCTGCTCGCGTTGGTGGACGTCTGGAGCTGGTAGGCCGTGGCGTAGGCGGCTTCCCAGCGCAGGCCGACGCGGGTGATCTGCTGGACGGAGCCGAGGTCCACCTGGAGCCACTGGGGATCGGCGAAGGCCGAGGACCAGCGGGTGCCCGGGTCCCCGTCGACCGCCGCGGCTGCGGGGAAGGCCGAACTCTCGGTCGAGGACGCCGTGGCGGGCCGCCCCTGCGACAGCAGCAGGTCGGCGGCCCACGCGGGCGAGGGCGTCATGGCGACGAAGCAGGCTGCGAGCAAGGCGACGACCAGGCCGAGAGCCGTCCGGGAGCGGGCGGCACCGGTCGATGGTCTGCGCGCGGGAGCACAGGACGAAGTCTGCATGGGGAGCTCCGGAAGCCGAGCCGGCGTGCATGGAGGGGGGAGGAGCAACAGCAGGCGGGAGAGCGCTCTCTCTCACGGGGTTTGTACCCCTGCCCCTGCCCGGCGTCAACAACTGAAGGCAGAACCAGCACAGTTCACAGGAACGAGGCGGCGCGCGGTGTCCGCGGTGACGACGTCACACAAAGCACCGAGCATCCATCCCCTGCCCATCGGCAACGCCCAGCTGGGCGGAAATGCCCCTGGGACCGTGGCCGCAACGCCACGCGGGGGATCCGACCCCTGGTGCGGCCGCTTCGGGTTCCGAGCGCTTGCCCCGGTCCAAGGCGACGTCTCCTTTCACCACTTGACGTGTCTGGTTCAGACCTTTAGGTTCCGGCCAGTCAGGCTTTGTGAAGGCACTCAGGGTTCAGTCAGCCGATCCGGCGCATCGTCTCCGAGCCTCCGCAGTCGTACCCGCTGTGATCGTCTTCCATGGCCGGAGGCCGCCCCACGGCCGGACCTGCTGTCACTTCGTGTTCTGCAGGGCCCCCGCGACCTGGGCCTCGTCCGAATCCGCAGGTGTGAACGACATTTCCGGCGGCGGGACGCGGAACATCCGGGTCAGGTAGGCCAGGTACACCACGCCGAGGCCCAACCAGATCAGGCCCAGGGTGAGCGCCCTGCCGTCGAGGTTGTACAGCAGGTAGAGGTCCACGACCGCGCCGATCGCGGGGGCGACGACGTACGACAGCGGATTCAGGGTGTCCCCGGCGCGCCGACGCCGTATGTACATGGCGAGTACGGACACGTTGACGAAGGTGAAGGCGACGAACGCGCCGAAGTTGATGAAGGACGTCGAGGTGGCCACGTCCAGGCGCAGGGCGATCAGGCCGACCGCGCCGGTCAGCACGATGTTGAGCGCGGGGGTGCGGTAGCGCTCGTGGAGGCGGGCGAAGACCTTGCGAGGGAGGGCGCCGTCGCGGCCCATCGCGTACAGCAGTCGTGAGGTGCTCGCCTGCGCGGCGATGCCGGAGGCGAACTGCGCGACCACGAGCCCGGCCAGGAACACCGACGAGAACAGGTCGCCGCCGATGCTCTTCGCGATCTCGAAGGCGGCGGAGCTGGGGTCGTCGAAGGAGCTGCCCGGGTGGGCGAGCTGCGTGGTGTAGGCGACCAGGACGAAGATGCCGCCGCCGATCAGCGCCGTGAGCAGGATGGCGCGCGGCATGGTGCGCTTCGGGTCGACCGTCTCCTCCGTCAGCGTGGTGACCGCGTCGAAGCCGAGGAAGGAGTACGCGGCGATGGCGGCACCCGCCGAGATGCCGGCCGCGGTGGTCGCGCCGTTGGCGAAGGGCGCGCCGCTCGCCAGCGCACCGGCGCCGCCGATGTGGAGGACGTGACGCAGGGAGAGGACGACGAAGATGCCGATGACCAGCACCTGGAAGACCATGAGCAGGTCGTTGACGCGCTCGGCGGTCTTGATGCCCCGGATGTTCAGCACGGTGGTGACGGCGATGAAGCCGATGATCCATATCCAGCTCGGCACAGCGGGGAACTGCGCCTGGAGATACGCCCCGCCGATCAGCCAGATGACCATCGGCAGGAAGAAGTAGTCGAGCAGGGTCACCCAGCCGACGAGGAAGCCGAGCCGCCCGTCGATCGCCTTGCGGACGTAGGTGTAGGCGGAGCCGGCGACGGGATACGCGGCGGCCATCTTCCCGTAGCTGTGGGCCGTGAACAGCATGGCGACCAGGGCGAGCAGGTACGCGGTCGGGACCGCGCCCCCGGTGTCGGCGGCGACCACACCGAAGGTGCCCAGCACGATCAGTGGAGTCATGTAGGCGAGACCGAACAGGGTGACGGCTCTGAGGGTGAGGGAGCGCGCGAGAGCGGGCGCGCCGGTGGCGTGGTTGACCATGGGGTGGCTCCGGGGACGTACGAGCGGGACGGAGAAGGGTGAGGAGCCGGAGTGTCAGGCTCCGGGACGCCAGGTGCGCGGGTCGATACGGCCGCCGTACAGCGGCAGTTCGATGGGCGCGTCGGTGTCGGTGAACTGGTCCCACATGCGGTTCACGCCTGCGGTGCCGTGGGTCCGGACGCGGGTCACGTCGTCCAGATCGATCACGTCGGTGAGGATGGCGGTGCCGTCGCCGGGCGCCTCTGCCCGGATCCGGCCCTCGGGGTCGACGACCAGGCTGTGCCCGCTGCCCAGGGGGCCCGCGGTGTTCACGCTGACCACGTGGACCTGGTTGACGATGGCGTTGGCGCGGGCCAGGACGACCTCCTGGGCGCGGTCGCTGGTGGTGGTCATCACGGGGTTGACGATGACCTCGGCGCCGCGCCACGCCAGATGGCGGGCGACCTCCGGGAACCAGGCGTCGTAGCAGATCGCGAAGCCGATCCGCCCCGCCTCCGGGACGTCGAAGACCACGAACCGGTCGCCGGGATCGTAGGGCTCGCTCGGCCGCCAGGGGAACACCTTGCGGTACCAGGCCGCCAGACGCCCCTGCGGGGAGAAGGCCAGGGCGGTGTTGAACAGTTCCCCGGCCGGCCCGCGCTCGCACACCGAGCCCGGGAGCAGCCACACCCCCAGATCCCCGGCAAGCTCGGCGAGCTCCTTGACCCGGGGTCCGTCCAGGGGTTCCGCGATCTCCCGCAGCTGCTCGTGCGCCTCGGCGCCGAGGGCGTCGACGCCGCACAGGTGCAGCTCGGGGAAGACCGCCATGCGGGTGTGCGGGAACCGGGCGAGAATGCTCTCCGCCTCAGCCGCGAACCCGCTGAGCGGGGCATGTGCGGGCCGCGGGGGGAGCTGGGCGAGAGCGAGGGGCAGGGGGCGGGACATGGACGCGAAACTAGTTCAAGATGAGCAGTTAAACAAGAGTGCTCAATACGAGCTTTTTTAGCGATGATCCAGCGGAGCTGGCTAGGGTGACGCCATGCCTGGCAGTGACAACGTCCCGACCACCGGCCTCACCGCCCTCGAACTCAGCGGTGTGCGCAGGCTGTCCGCCCTGGAAGCGGTACGCGCCCGGATCGCTCTCGCCGTCGACCTGGGCCTGCTCTCCCCCGGCGAGCGCCTGCCCGGCACCGCACAGATCGCCCGGGCCCTCGACGTCAGCGAGATCACCGCTCGCCGCGCCCTGGTCTCCCTGTGCGGCGACGGCGTACTGGAACGCCGCCGTGGCCGTAACGGCGGCACCCTCGTCGCCGCCCACCCCACCCCGGGCACGGTCCTCACCACGGAGACCTACCGCACGGCCACCGACGCCGTGCACCGGCTGATCGACCACCGGCTGGCCCTGGAGTGCGGCATCGCCCACCTCGCGTCGGTCCGCGCCAGTGGCGAAGACCTGTCCGAGCTCCAGGAAATCGTCGAGGAAATGGACCGCGCGCCCAGCTGGGCGGAGTTCCACGGCTGCGACGAGCGCTTCCACCTCCGGCTCGCCGAGGCGACCGGCGTCCCCTCGATCACCGGCCCCTACGGCGCGGTCCTGCGCGAGCTCTACCGCTACTACCTTCCCTACCCCGTGGACGCGCTGCGCGCCTCCAACCGCGAGCACCGCGACCTCCTCGACGCGCTGCGCCGTCAGGACACCGCCGCGGCGAGCGAGGCCGCCCGGCACCATGTGGAAACACTGCGCCACACCATGTTCGTAGGCCTGCTGAGCGCATCCGCCGACACCGGAACCGTCGCCCCGGGAAGCTGAGCCTGTCCGCTGGTGGGCCTGGCCGACCCGTCGCCGTGATCTGTTTTCGGCGCGCGGGCTGGGACGGGAACTGGTGTGCTGGTACTGGGGCCGTCATTGAGCAGTCGTTCCCGTTCCCGGAGAGATCCCCATGAGTACTTATCGAGCAGCGCAGGTGGCCGCCGCGAGCGGTCCGTTCGAGATCGTCCAGCGTGAGGTGCCGCGGCCCGGCCCCGGCCATGTCCGGATCGCCGTGGACGCCTGCGGGATCTGCCACAGCGACTCCGTCTTCGTCGACGCCCTGTTGCCGGGCGTCCGGTTTCCGCTGGTCCCCGGGCATGAGATCGCCGGGCACATCGACGAGCTCGGCGAGGGAACGGACATCAGCTGGCAGGTGGGCGACCGGGTGGCGGTGGGCTGGTTCGGCGGCAGCTGCGGCCACTGCCCGCCCTGCAGACAGGGCGACTTCGTCGTGTGCCAGAACCTGAAGGTCCCCGGATGGGCGTACGACGGAGGCTACGCCGAGGCGGTGATCGCACCGGCCGACGCCCTGGCCCGGATCCCCGACGCGCTGGCGGCGACCGACGCGGCACCCCTGGGCTGCGCGGGAGTGACCACGTACAACGGGCTGCGACGCAGCTCCGCGCGGCCGGGCGATCTCGTCGCCGTCCTCGGCATCGGTGGCCTCGGCCACCTGGGGGTGAAGTACGCGGCCGCCATGGGCTTCGAGACCGTGGCCATCGCCCGCGGATCCGACAAGGCCGACTTCGCCAAGCAGCTCGGCGCACACCACTACATCGACAGCACGGCGGACACCACCGTCGCGGATGCGCTGCAGTCCCTCGGCGGCGCCAAGGCCGTGCTGGCCACCGCCGCCAACTCGGACGCCATCACGGCGACCGTGGATGGGCTCGCGCCCCGCGGCGAGCTGGTGGCCATCGGTGTGGACGCCGAGCCGCTGGGCATCAGCCCGAACCAGCTGCTCATGGGCGGCAAGATCATCCGCGGTCATCCGTCCGGCACCGCGCAGGACGTGCAGGACACCATGGCGTTCAGCGCCCTGCACGGGATCCGGCCGATGACCGAGACCGTGCCGCTGGACCAGGCCGATGAGGCGTACCGGAAGATGATGTCCGGCGCCGCCCGCTTCCGCATGGTGCTCACCACCGGCTGACGTGGCACGTGCCGCCCCGCCGCGCCACACCAGCGGCGGCATCGAGGCGTCCCTGCGCGACCCGACGCCGGTCCCCCCGCACTCGCGCGGTGCCGGTCGCGGTTGCGGCGTGGGTCCGCCGGTGTCCGTTCAATAGCCGATCGTGAAGCGGCGTTGGACGAAGCGGGGCAGTTCGGCCTCGTCGACGAGTGCGACGGCCGCGTCCTCCACCGAGATGCGGCTACGCCCCTCCGCGTCGAGAACCGGCTGATCGCCGCCGGTCCGGAACCGGCCCGTGCGCTCGCCGGGAGCGATGTCCTCCGCGGGGCTGAAGTAGGTCCACAGCCGGTTGGACGTGCGCAGCACGTTCAGCGCGTCCCGATGGCCGCGCACCGCAGCCGCGTACTGCCTCGGCAGGCCAAGCGCGTCGAGACTCGAGTGCAGGAGCTCGTCGGAGTCCGCACGTACGACTCCAGGCTCGATCTCCAGGCTGCCGGCACCACCGATGACGATCAGACGGGTCCGGGGGTGACTCTCCAGCGCCTTCAGCAGGGATCGCGCGGCAGTGGCGTACACCGTGGGATCGGCGATGGAGCGGGCCACGGTGTCGGCGATGTCCTTGGCCGCGTTGCCGGGCTGGAATCCACTGATCAACACGTCGAGGCCGGATATGCCGGCGGCGACGCTCGCGGCGTCGAGCACGTCGAGGCTCTTCCAGACGACGTTCCCGCGGTCCTCGTCGATCTGCGTCGAGTCGCGCGTGAAGGCCGTGACGTGGTGCCCCCGGGCGAGGGCTTCGGTGACGACACGACTGCCGATGGTGCCGGTGGCTCCGATGACTCCGAGGTGCATGGCTCTCCCCTGTAGATACACATGCCGCCTGCCCTTCACGGCACGCGAAAACTATACGCCGTGAAGTATACGGCGTGAAGTAAATGTACGGCACTCACCATCGTGACGCTGTAGAGTCAGCGACTGTGGGAAAGACCAATGGGCGCCGCGAGCGACTGCGAGCCGAAACGACCGCCGAGATCAAGAGGGTCGCGCTCGAACTGATGGCCACAGGCGGGCCCGACGCGATCACGCTGCGGGCCATCGCCCGCGAGATGGGCATGACGGCCAACGCCATCTACGGCTACTTCGCCACCCGCGACGACCTGGTCACCACGCTGATCAACGATGTGTACACCTCGTTGGTCGACACCGTGGACACCGCCTGGGAGACCGCACCCGCCCAGGATCCGGCCGCCCGGATCCAGGCATGGGCGTGCGCCTTCAGAGGCTGGGCCCTGGCCGGCCCCGAGGGCTTCCGGCTCATTTACGGCGACCCCGTACCCGGCTACCGGCCCCCCGCGGGGGGCGCCGCCCCGGACGCCGCCCACCGCGTCTGCAAGGGCATCACCGCACTGGCGGCCGCAGCCTGGCCGCACGCCGAACACCGCTACGCGGACAGCGACTTCTCCTGGTCCGACTTCGACACCGGCCTCCTGGACAAGGTCCGCCCGGCCTTCCCGGAACTGCCTCCGGCGGCGGTGGCCCTCGCGCTGCGCATCTGGAGCCACCTGCACGGCCTGATCTCACTGGAGATCTACGGCCACCTGCAGACCCAGACCCTCAACCCGGACAAACTCTTCCGCGAGGAACTGGCCCAGCTCATCCGCTCCTTGAGCATGACCCCCCAGGGGTAGTGCGAACAGCGCCGCACGCTCCCATGAACACCGTGGACACCCACGCCGATGTGGACAGCGCCGAGGCGGGGAAGACCAGCCCACCGAGGGAATCGGTCCCGCGCGGTGCGCTCTCCCGTCACCGGCGGGCGATCATGGTCTCGGGGCCGGAAAAGTTGACGTAAGGTAGAGCAAGTCGACGCGGGGTGGAGCAGCTCGGTAGCTCGCTGGGCTCATAACCCAGAGGTCGCAGGTTCAAATCCTGTCCCCGCTACTGAAACCTGAGGGGCCAGCACGGTGTGCTGGCCCCTCAGGCATGTCCGGCCCCGGGGCACGCGTCACCACGAGGATCGTGCCGGCCGCGAGGTCCCGGCACGCTCGCGGCGATGACCAGTACGGCCAACAGCGGATCGAGCGTCTCGATGACGACCCCCCACTTCCTGCCGACGATCTCGCTGCCGGCGATCTCCTCGCCGGCGCCGACGCCCTGGCTCGCGGCGGCACACTGCTTCCCTCTCACGCAGTTTCGGATCACCACGTTCTCGTCGCTGCCGTAACCCCGGGGCTTCCGCCTCGGTCTCCCCACTGTCCGGCGCCCTGGCCGTCGCCCGCGCCCACGGCGGCGACGCACGGGCGGCAACCAGAGCGGAGGAAGGGTTGACGGTGCAGCGTCAGGCGCCAGTGGTACAACGCGACACGGACGCCTGATTTCACTCCTATGACGGGTTACTGGGCGAACGCTACTTTTTACCGGAAAGCGAAAGGAGAGACAGTATGAGTGGTTGGACCTTATTCGAACTCTCACCCGGGGGAACTGCCGATCCGGACACCGGAGTTGCCGCGGTGTCCCGCATCCCCGGTCACATGGAAGTCTGGTGGGTGGGCCCCAACGGCTCGGTGGAAGGCGCCTATTGGTACGACGGCCACCCCTGGGCCCGCTATCAGATCGCCCCGAACGGCAGCGCGGGGGGAGCGAGCCGGATCACCGCGGTGTCCCGCATCCCCGGCCACATGGAAATCTGGTGGGTGGGCCCCAACGGCTCGGTGGAAGGCGCCTATTGGTACGACGGCCACCCCTGGGCCCGTTACCAGATCGCCCCGAACGGCAGCGCCCGGCGCCATGGGATCACGGCGGTCTCCCGCATCCCCGGCCACATGGAGCTGTGGTGGATCGGCCCCAACGCCTCGGTGGAAGGCGCCTATTGGTACGAGGGCAGCTCGTGGGCGCGGTACCAGATCGCCCCGAACGACAGCGCCGCGCTGAACGGAGGCATCACGGCGGCGTCCCGGATCCAGGGCAGCATGGAACTGTGGTGGGTGGGCCCCAACGAATCGGTGGAAGGCGCCTACTGGTACGACGGCCACCCCTGGGCCCGCTACCAGATCGCCCCGGCCGGCTCCGCGTCCGCCGTCGGCGGCATCACCGCGGTCTCCCGCATCCCGGGCCACATGGAGGTCTGGTGGGTGAGCCGCAACGAGTCCGTCGAGGGGGCGTACTGGTACGAGGGCAGCCAGTGGGCCCGCTACCAGATCGCCCCGAACGGCAGCGGCTACCGGGGCTCCGACCTCACCGTGGTCTCCCGCGTCCCGGGCCACATGGAGCTGTGGTGGACGGGCACCGACAACTCGGTCCAGGGCGCCTACTGGTACGACGGCCACCCCTGGGCCCGCTACCAGCTGGCCCCCGCCGGCGCCTCGTCCGGCGACGGCATCGCCTCCGTGTCGCGGATCCCCGGCAGCATGGAGGTCTGGTGGCTGACCGGGCGCCAGTCCATCGAGGACGGCTACTGGTACGAGTGACAGCACGGGCGCGCGGCGACCGCCCGTAGCGGCTTCGTGCTCGGCAGACAGGCCCCGACCTGGAGCATGAACGCCTCTCCCCCGGCTCCAAGAGCAGGTCCTGGCCACCAGGAATGGCAGCCAGGACCTGTGGGGCCGGCGCCGCCCGTAGATCCACAGCCTCCGTGACCCCTGCACGTGCGCAATTCCGCCCCGCGGACCCAACGGACAGCTGGAGCGAGGGCCGGATCCGGACGAGGCCGGGGTTCGACGGGATGACGGCGCCCGGGACACGGGGCGCGGCAGGCAGTCGCGCGGTCCGGGGTCCTCAGGCGTCCGGCGCGGACAGCCACGCGCTGATGCCGGCCATCGCGCCGGGGCCGCTGTCCGAGCGGACGTTCTGGACCAGATCGGCGATCGAGACGGCTCGCAACGCCGCTCGCCAGGCCGCGTCCGCCCCGGTCATCGCGCGGGCGATCGCACAGGGTACGGCGCACGACTCGGCCGGTGTGGCCAGTGGACCCCTCTGACGGATCTCCGTGCAGGTGAAGGCCTGGTCGGGACCGTCGACCGCTTCGACCACATCGAGCACCGTGATAGAGGCGGGTTCCCGGGTGAGCACGTAACCGCCCGCCTTGCCCTGCACCGAACGCACGAGCCCGGCGCGAGAGAGCGCCTGCAACTGCTTGGCCAGATAGCTTGCCGAGACGTCGTGCAGCTCCGCCAGCCGGGTCGCGGGGACAGGCTCCTCAACCGATGTGAGCACGACGCAGCAATGCAGGGCCCACTCGACTCCGCCGGACATCTTCACTCGGTCACTCTAACCAGATGCATTGACTCGGACAACACATGTCCACGTATAGTCCCGGACAGAACGTGTCCGAGTTTCGCACATGCGACGCCCGCATGGGATCATGTGCAATATTCCGGACATACCTCTCGTCGAAAGGCATGTCATGAAGTTCGCGGTCATCGGCGGTACCGGGCTGATCGGGTCGCAGGTCGTCAAGAATCTGAACGCCGCCGGGCACGAGGCGGTACCGCACTCGCAGTCCACCGGAATCGACGTCATCAGCGGTCAGGGACTGGACCAGGCGGTGGCGGGGGCCGACGTCATCGTCAACCTGACGAACTCCCCGACCTTCGACGAAGCCTCCCCGGCCTTCTTCCAGACCTCGATGGACAACCTCCTGGCCGCGGGCCGGAAAGCCGGCGTCCGTCACTTCGTCATCCTCTCGATCGTCGGCGTGGACCAGGTGCCGGAGCTGGACTACTACCGGGCCAAGGCGCTCCAGGAGAAAATCCTCGCGGCCGGACCGATCCCCTACTCGATCGTCCGCGCGACGCAGTTCATGGAGTTCATCGACGCGGTCCTGTCCTGGACCGCGGACGGCGACACCGTCCGGCTGCCCGCCACGCCGATCCAGCCGATCGCCGCCAAGGACGTGGCCGACGCGGTGGCCGAAGTCGCCGCGGGCGCCCCGCTGGGGGGCATTCGCAACGTCGCCGGCCCCGAGATCTTCTCCCTGGACGAGCTGGGCCGGATCACCCTGTCCCACAAGTCCGACGGCCGCACCGTCGTCACCGACCCCACCGCCGGCATGTTCGGCGCCGTCAAGGGTGACGTCCTCACCGACAAGGACGCCCACCTCGCCCCCACCCACTACGCCGACTGGCTCTCCTGAACCGCTCGCGCCCTCCCCGGCGCGCGGACCTCACGAGCTGGTGCTCCCCGCAACCGAGCCGGCTGCGGGGAGCGGGATGCGTCCAATGGAGTGGAACAGCGCTAACCGATTCACCTCAGTGGGCAATAAAGGCCGAGACGCTGCCCAGCGACAGGAGAAGCGCATGTCCAGCCGTCGGCCACCACGGAGGGACCCGCGAAGCCATGCGCACGGACCGGCACGACGTTGGTGGCGCCGACACTGGAAAGCCGGTACCGCCGTCCTTTCGGCGCTCTTCGTCGCGACCGCGAGCCCGCTGATCTACGACGCGATCAAGAGCGGGACTTCGGCGATCGTGGAAGGCGACAGGCCGCCCTTCGCATGGACGACACAAGTGGACTCGCCGGAAGATGCCGGGTGCAAGTCCTATGTCTTCGACTCTGACGCGAAGATGTCGGCTCCCTCGCCCAACGAGGACTGGCAGGTTTGGGCAACCCGCCAGGGAGGAACCGCCGCCAATCTGACAACCATCCGGCTCACCCTGCAAGGGCGCTCCGCCAGCAGTGTCGTCCTCCACGGCCTCCGAGTGGACGTGGAATCGAAAAGCAGGCCCAAAGGGTCCGTGTACGACCTCGGCCTCAGCTGCGGCGGGCTGACATCTCGAAATTTCGACATCAATCTCGATGACCCCGAAGTCGCTCCGGCATCGCGCGCCGGCGATGACGGAACTCCTGCTGCGCGTTTCCCCTATCGGATTTCATCCACAGAGCCGGAGGTATTCCTGGTCCACGCTCGTACCGAGAATTGTGATTGCAGGTTTCACCTGAACCTCGACTGGACCAGCGGAGACCGCAAAGGGACCCTGCGAATCGGCGACGGAAAGAATGCCTTTCGCGTCATCGGGACGCAGCGGCTTCGGTGGTTCGAGCTGGACATGGACAAGCAGCAATGGGTGAAACAGCCGGTTGTGGACACCGTTCCAGGAGCCGAACTCGGCCGACTGGTAAAGCGATCGGATGTTCGGAGGGAAGCGGCCTAGCCTCTACGTCGCAGCCGTGCCGAGAGATGGTGCTGCATCGGCTGGCCGACCGCCTCGAGGTCGTGGTGGAACGTGAGCGTGTCGTCGTCGGTCAGGGTGTAGCGGCGGCGGGTGGCGTTGACCTTCTTGGCCGTGGGAGCGAGGGCGACCTCATGGGTCGAGAGGTCGATCGTGTTGCCGGTCGCACGCCCGACCATGATCTCCGCGATGCCGGTCGGCTGGGTGATCAGCGCCTCCACCCGGCCGTCGGGCTGAAGCCGCCACCAGCCGCACTCCCGGGCCGACGGACGCAGCGGTGCGTCATCGGCGTCGAGCAGCCAGGCCCGGGCCTCGTAGCGCAGGAAGGGGCGGCCGTCGTGACTGAAGGTCAGCTCCTGCGCGTACCCGAAGTCCCCGGTGAGCGTCGGGTACCCGCCCTCGCCCCGGCCGTACCAAGAACCCAGGAGGCCGAGCACGGGCTCGAGCAGTGCGTGTGGTGCGGGCGCCTCGTCCGGTCGGTGGCCGTCGGGGTACGGGTGCTCCGGTGCGGGGTCAACCACGGTGCGCGCTCCTGGGGTCGGTGTCGGTGTCGGGTGGAAGCCTAGGCTGTCGGTCCACTCGGAATGCGCGCGAGAACGGTGCGTCGGACAGCGCTGCCGCGTCGAGCCGAGTCGATCAGGCGCGGGCCGTGCGGCCGGCAGGCGCTTCCGGCGCCTCGTCGCGGGGCCGGAAGTCGTCTGTGGAAACCCCCGCCCCATTGATGAGTCGGCGTATCGCCCGTTCCATGGGCCCTGCCCGGCGGTGTTCCGCCGCCGGTACGGATTCCGCAGGGGATGGGGAGACGGTGGGGCAGTCCAGAGCAGACTCGAAGAGACCGACGGGATTATCCAGAGCACGAAGAAGCGGCATTTCCGGTGCGGCGGCGCTTATCGGCGTCGCCGCACTCGTCGTCTCGGCGGTCCCCGCCGACGCGAAGGCGGGGGGACCGGTGCCGCCGCCGAGCCCGGGAGAGCTGATCCCGGGGCAGAAGACGGCGACGCCCGCACTGGTGGAGGGCCTCCGGGAGCAGGCTCCGGCGGCGCGGAACGCCGCGGGCGCGGCGCGCGCGTACCTCGCCGCGAAGCAGGACCGCTACCGGATCGCGGACCCGGGCCGCGACCTGGAGCCCCTGGGGACCGTCACGGCCGACGGCCAGGAGACCGTGCGACTGCGGCAGAGGTACCACGGCATCCCGGTCCTGGGCGGCCAGTACGTCGTACGCATGGAGAAGCAGGACGGCGGACGGGTCGTCACCGGCACCTCGGGCAAGTACTTCACCGGTCTGCGGACCGGCACCACGGCCGAGGTCGACGACGCGCTCGCCGTCGAGCGGGCGGTCGACGCGGTGCTGGCCCGGCTCGGCGCGGAGAAGTTCACCGCGTACGGGGAGGACGACGAGGGCAAGAAGGACGCGACGCCGCTCACCGGCACCTCCCACGGCCTGGTCGTGCTGCCCACCGGCACGGGCGTACTCGCCCGGCACGTCACCGTGCGGGGCGCGGACCCGGCGCGCGGTGAGCCGGTGCTGCGCGAGGTGTACGTCGACGCGCAGGCCGGATATCCGGTGCTCCAGTACAGCGGTATCCGGACGTTCGACGCGCCCGGGACGACCGCCGAGGGGAGCGCGGCGAGCCACCCCGCGCAGGAACCCACCGAACCCGCCCCCGGCGAGACGGGCTCCGGCGTCAAGCTGGACGGCAAACCCGTCGAACTACAGGTCACCCACGACGACACGCGCGCCGCCTACGTCCTGCGCGACCACTCCCGCATCCACAACGACACCGCGGACGTCCTCGCCACCTGGGACGCGCGCGGCAAGTGGGCCTCCGACGTGGTCGGCAACTGGCCCGCCGACCTTCAGGAGTTCGCCTCGCCGACCCCGGCCTTCGGCGCCGAGGCGACCGAGGCGGGGGCGGTGGACGCGCACTGGGCCGCCGGGCAGGTGTACGACTACTACAAGAACAAGCACGGCCGGGACAGCCTCGACGGGCGGGGCATGTCGATCAACTCCCTCGTCGGGACGACCGATTACGGGCAGCCGTATGTCAACGCCTTCTGGGACGGCCAGAAGATGGTGTACGGCAACGGCGACGCCGAATACCGTCCGCTCGCCGCCGGACTGGACGTCGTAGGGCACGAAATGACCCACGGCGTCGTCGACCACTCCGCCGACCTCGTCTACGCGGGCCAGTCCGGCGCCATGAACGAGGCGATCGCGGACTACTTCGGCAACGCCATCGAGACGGATGTGCACGGCATAGCCATGGCCGACCCGGACTCGGGGCTGCTGGGTGAGGCGCTCTGCCGGACCAGGACGCCGCGCGAGTGCGCGGTCCGCGACCTGAACGACGGGCGGACCACCGCCAAGTCCTTCCTCGGTGTGGGGTTCGGCACCGACAACGGCGGTGTCCACCTCAACTCCACGATCTTCTCCGGTGCGTTGTGGGACATCCGCGAGGACGTCGGCCCCACTCTCGCCGACAAGATCGTGTACAAGGCGCTCACGGAGTACCTCACCCCGCTCGACGGCTTCACCCAGGGGCGGGACGCGGTGATCGCCGCCGCCAGGGCTCTGGGGACCGGCGGCAAGGACCTCACGGCCGTCCAGCGGGCCTTCAACGCCCATGGCATCGTGCCCAACTGGGAGCTGGCGCTGGGCGTCGACTCCGACCTGCTGATCGAGCGCGTCAACACCTACGACTCCCAACTGGGCGCGGGCGGCGACTGGTGGACGGCCGCCACGTCCAACGAGGAGGGCTCCGAGGCGTACTCGGTGTGGGCCGGGCGCACGGACGGCACGGGCCAGCTGAAACTGATGAGCCCCAACGACGGCCGCTACCACGTGAATCCGGCCACGGACGGCAAGACCGTGGTGTGGCAGGCGCACGGGACCTCCGGCGTGGACATCCTCGCCCGGCCCCTCGCGGGCGGCCCGGTGAAGACGTTGTGGCACGGCCGGAGTGTGGGCGGCGCGCTGGACGTCGACGGTGACGTGGTGGCCTTCGCGTACAACAACCACGGCGGAAGAGCCGGCGTGGCCTACCTGAGTCTGAAGGACCCGGCGAACGTGGTCACGATCGGTGGGGGCACGTACCACCGGGCGACCTTCCCGTCGCTGAGCCACGGCAAGGTCGTCTACCAGGACCGGCAGCGGGTGAGCGCCGTGTACGAGACCACCACCCGGGTGGTCGATGTGGCGACCGGTGAGGACAAGGTGATCCAGCGGGCCGCCCCGGGGGCGAGCCTCGGCCCGACGGCCGTCACCGGCGATCACGTCTACTGGCTGCTCGACGAGATCGATCAGAACGGCACGACGGCCCTGCGCCGTGCCGGGCTCGACGGCTCGGGCATCACGGACCTCAGCCCGGAGACCGGCCCGGAGTCCCTGAACGTCTTCGATCTGACGGCCTCCGAGGGGGCGGTGACAGTGGACGCCCGGACGCCGGACCCCGCGTTCCGCAACGAGTCGCTGGCCAAGCTCTGGCAGTTCTCAGCGGAGGGCAAGGGCGATGGCGTACGCAAGAGCCGGGTCTCCTGCAACCGGGGTGAGCAGCTGTCGGCCGCCGCGGCATCCGGCACCCAAGTGGTGTGGCTCGACGCGACGACCGGCATCAGCAATGTGGTGACCCGGACCCGGCCGAGCGGTACGTGCGGCTGACGGATTCGGAAGGGGTCGGCGGCTTACCGGACAGGTGTCCGGCAAGCCGCCGAAACAACGCGCGGCCGCACATCGGGGCTACCCCTCGCGTAGCGCGGCACCGGTCCGACCGCACTTGGTGAACGTGCGCCCGGCTCAAACACGCATGCCCGCCGGCCTGATGGCGGCGTCCGCGGGCGCTCAGGTACCGGCGGGCTTGCCCGGGCCGGGGACGTTGCGGAAGCGGAACGGCTCCGGTTCGCGGTCGGCCTGGACGAACCAGCACTCCCCCGTGCCGTCGCCGGTGACGATCCGCAGCACCGTGTCCGCCACGGCCTGAGCCGGGATGACCGGCAGTCCCTGCTCGGCGAGCATGTCACGCAGGTCGTCGATGATCCGTGACTCGGCGTACCCCGGGCAGACCGCGTTGAAGCGCACGTTCTCCGGCGCGAGAGCCTGCCCCAGGGAGCGTGCGAGGCCCACTACCGCATGCTTGTTGGCCGCGTACAGGGGATCGAGCGGTACCGCCGCCAGACCGGCCAGGGACGCGGTCGCCACGATCGACCCTCCGCCGCGGGCTCGCAGCGCCGGCAGCACCGCGTGGGTGCCGAAGACCACACCGTCGAGGTTGGCGCCCATCGCCCGGCGGTAGCGGGCCAGGTCGAAGTCCTCGCCGACGCCGCATCCGGTCGTCACGCCCGCGTTGAGGAACGCGATGTCGACGCCGCCGTACTGCTCCTGGGCGAAGTCCACCAGCGCGCGGTTGGCGTCGAGGTCGGAGACGTCACAGGCGCGGAAGTGGCCGCCGACCAGGTCGGCCACCTCCTTGCCGCCCTGCGGGTCGAGGTCCGCGACGACCACCCGGGCCCCCGCCTTCCCGAGCGCCAGCGCCGTGGCCCGGCCCAGTCCGCCGGCACCGCCGGTGACGATCGCCACCTTGCCCTGGAGCGTGGCGCCGTCCGTCTGTTCTCTCCGCGCGACGGCGGTCCCGCCCTTGACGGTCATGCCAGCTCCAGCACGAGCTTGCCGACGTTCTCGCTGCGGAAGAGCATCTGCAAGGTCTCGGGGAAGTCGTCCACGGTCCCCCTCACCACATGCTCCTTGACCTTGATGTGGCCGGCGCCGATCCAGCCGGAGATCTCCTGCGTGGCCTGCGGGTAGCGCTTGGCGTAGTCGAAGACGACGAGGCCCTCCATGCGGGCGCGGCGCACCAGCAGCGAGAGGTAGTTCGAGGGGCCCTTGACCGGTGTGGCGTTGTTGTACTGACTGATCGCGCCGCAGACCACGACGCGCGCGTGCATCGCCAGCCGGGTCAGGGCGGCGTCGAGGATGTCCCCTCCGACGTTGTCGAAGTAGACGTCGATGCCGTCGGGGGCATGCCCGCGCAGTGCTTTCCTGACATCCTCGGTGCGGTAGTCGATCGCCGCGTCGAATCCCAGCTCGTCGGTGAGCAGGGCGCACTTCTCCGGCCCTCCGGCGATGCCCACGACCCGGCAGCCCTTGGCCTTCGCGATCTGACCCACCATGCTGCCGACCGCGCCGGCCGCCCCCGACACCACGACGGTCTCGCCGTCCTTCAGCGCCCCGACCTCCAGCAGGCCGAAGTAGGCGGTCATGCCGGGCATGCCCAGCGCCCCCAGATACGTCGAGGGCGGGGCGAGGGAGGTGTCGATCTTCATGGCGCCCTTGCCGTCGGAGACCACGTGCTCCTGGACGCCGAACGTGCCGACCACGTGATCACCGGGCTGGAAGTCGGGGTGGTTGGACGCGGTGACCTCGATGACCGACCCGGCGCGCATCACCTCGCCGATGCCCACGGGCGGCAGGTAGGAGGGGCGGTCGTCCAGCCAGCCCCGCATGGCCGGATCCAGGGAGATGACACGCGTCCGGCCCGCGAACCGGCCCGGACCCGGTTCCTCGACGGGCCCGGAACAATGCTCCCAGTCGTCGGGCTTCACCTCACCCACGGGGCGGGCTGCCAGACGGATCTGACGATTGGTCGCAGACATCGTGCCTCCTGTTGTTCGCGCGGTCCCCCGCGACCATACCGACCAGTAGGTACGAAGAGGCCTGTGATGTACACCACATGCCATGGGTGACTCCGCCCTCGACCCCTGAGAGTCACCGCGAGGACGGCCCGGACGGGCACGGGAATCGACGCCGAAGATCCGGCATGACTGCCCGGAAGTCCTCAACCTCCCTTTCCCTCTCGCGGAGTTCACCGACGGCCCCACAGGGCCACCGGCCCGGTCCGCGGCCCGTCGGCCTTCGACCGTCAGGCGATCACCGCCGGCCGGATACCGCATCGAGCCGGAAACGTAACGCACGGCGGGCTTACCAGCCATACTGACCAGTCGGTACCGTGCGCCGCCGTGCCCATTTCTTCCCCGCTCACCTCCACGGATCCGAGCCGCACTGGAAGGCCACGCGATGACACACGCCGACGACAACCGGTACCCGCCAGCAGCACCACCGGGATGGCCGCAGCCGCGGACCGCGCCCCATGAGAACGCCCCTCGGCACGAGCCGTACGGATATGACGCCCCTCGGCACGACTCGTACGGATACGACACCCCTCGCCGCGACTCGTACGGATACGACGCCTCTCCGTACGACCCGTACGGGCAAGCCCCTCGGCACCGGCCGTCCACGCACGAGCCCCATCGGCACCATGCCGACCTCGCCGCCCTCCGCTCGGCCTACCGCGTGCTCCGCCGGGTGTCCACTCTCACCGCGCTCGGCTCCTTCGTGGTGTACGTGGTGCTCTCCTGCTACGCGCCGGACCTGATGGGGTCCAAGATCGCCGGGGAGCTGAGCCTGGGCATGGCCCTGGGGGTCCTCCAGCTCATCGTCACCTTCGCGGCGGTCCTCTGGTACGGACGCAGCGCACAACGTTCCGTGGACCCGCTGGCGCGGGTGGTCAGGGAGCGGGCGGTCCGGCCGGGCCGGGACGCCGAGGTGGCGAGATGAACGACTTCAGCTCCGGGACGCAGGCGACCGTCCTGATCCTGTTCACCGCCCTGGTCACCCTCACGCTGCTGATGTGCGTGATGGCGGGACCGGACCGCGACGACCTGACGAACTTCTACACCGGCTACCTCTCGCTCACCCCGCTCAAGAACGGCCTGGCGATCGCGGGCGACTACATTTCCGCGGCCACGGTGCTGAGCACCACCGGCATCATCGCGCTCGCCGGATACGACGGCGACGTGCTGGCGGTCAGCACCGCCATGTCGCTGGTGCTGCTGATGTTCCTGCTGGCCGAACCCCTGCGCAACGCCGGCAGGTTCACCATGGGAGACGTCCTGGCCCGCAACATGCCCGGGCGGGCCGTCCGTATCGCCTCCTGCGTGGTGACGCTCGCGGCGACCCTCCCCTTCCTGGTCGTCCAGCTCTCCGGGGCCGGGTCGCTGCTCACCTTCATCCTGGGCATCCCGCACCTGTCGGGCGCCAGAACGGTGTGCATCGTCCTCGTCGGCAGCTTGATGATCATTTACGCGGCGATCGGCGGCATGCGCGGCACCGCACTCATCCAGATGATCAAGATCGTGCTTCTGCTGGGCACCAGCGTCGCCCTCGCCGCCCTGGTCCTGAACCGCTTCGACTGGAACCCCGGCGACCTGCTCCGGGCCGCCCAGCGCGGCAGCGGCGCGGGCCCGGCCTTCCTCCAGCAGGGCCTGCAACTGGGCACCTCGGCCGGCAGCCGGCTGGACTTCGTCAGTCTCCAGATCACCGTGGTACTCGGCGTGGCCTGCCTGCCGCACATCACGATGCGCCTGTTCTCCGCGCGGGACGTGCCCGCCGTGCGCCGCTCCATGTCGTGGGCGGTCGGCACGGTCACCACGTTCTGCCTGCTCGTGATCGTCATGGGCACGGGCGCGGCGGCGCTCGTGGGATCGCGGTACATCACCGCGGCCGACCCGCACGGCAGGACGTCCGTGCTCATGCTGTCCCAGGTGCTCGGCGGCGATGCCGACTCCGCGGGGGCGACGATCCTCTACGCGGCCATGGCGGGCACGGTGTTCATCACCCTGCTGTCCTCGGTCGCGGGGATGACCCTGGCCGCGGCCTCGTCACTCGCCCACGACCTGTTCGCCCATGCGGCGCGGCGGGGACAGGCGGCGCCGCGCACGGAGATGACGGTCGCGGCGTGGACGAGCGTGGCTGTGGGAACCGTCGCCATCACGCTCTCCACCCTGGTCCAGCACTGGGACGTCGGCGTACTGACCACGCTGGCGATCTGCATCGGGGCGTCGGCGGTGGCCCCCGCGCTGACGTACTCCCTGTTCTGGCGAGGCTTCACGCGCACCGGCCTGCTCGGGAGCCTCTACGGCGGCGCGGCCTGCGCGCTGGTGCTGATGGTCTTCTCCCAGGCCGTTTCGGGTACGCCGTCCGCCGTGTTCCCGAAGGCCGACTTCGCTCTGTTCCCGATGCAGTCGACCGGCCTGGTCTCCATACCGTTCGGCTACCTGGCGGGCTGGCTGGGCAGCCGTCTCGACCGCCGGCGCCGCGCCGCCGAGAGCCGCGAGAACCAGCGGCTGTACGAGGAGAGCGAGGCACGGCTGCTCGCCGCCGCCGAATGACCGCGTCTTCGGGGGCACGCCACTCCTGGGGGCTTCGGCCCCCAGGGCGGCCGCCCCCGACCGCGACTCCTGTGAGCTGCCTCACCCGTCGCTGTCGGTTCGCGCATACGAACCGCCTGGTCAGCGCCACTCTGCACATTCGACGGACCGCGCGTTGGCCGGATACGTCACTAATCTGTCATTGCAGCCAGTGCGACTCCCGATACAGGCTGTGACCGTGCTAGAGCGACGTGTTGTTGTGGTGGTGTATGCGGGCGCGCTGGCCCTGGACATCACCGGACCGATTGAAGTGTTCGATACCGCCAACCGGCTCCTTCCTCCCGCGGGTGCCCCCTACCGGATCGACTTGGTGTCCCCCGACGCACCACTGGTGCGCACGAGTTCGGGAGTGAGGGTGGAGGCCTCTCCGCTGGACGCGGGGCAGGGCCCGATCGACACGCTCCTCGTGCCGGGCGGATGGAGTCTCGACAACGCGCTCCGGGACCGGGCGCTGGTCTCCTGGATCGGCCGGGCAGCGGCCCGGTCGCACCGAGTCGCCTCCGTATGCGGCGGATCCTTTCTGCTGGCCGAGGCGGGTCTGCTCGACGGCAGACGCGCCACCACGCACTGGGCATACAGCGAGGCGATGGCCTGCCGCTACCCGGACGTGACGGTGGACGCCGAGCCGATCTTCGTCTGGGACGGCCCCTTCGTGACGTCAGCGGGCGTGTCGACCGGGATCGACATGGCGCTGGCCCTGGTCGAGGCCGATCACGGAGCGGCGCTCGCGCTGGAGACGGCGCGGTTTCTGGTGCTGTTCCTCAAGCGGCACGGAGGACAGTCCCAGTTCAGCGCCATCCTCGACGCCCAGTTGGCCGACCATCCGCCGATCCGGACCGCACAGGAGTGGATCCTGGACAACCTGCACAACCCCTTACCCGTGGCCGAGATCGCGAGGCGGGCCAACATGAGCCTGCGCAACTTCGCCCGGGTCTTCAGACGCGAGGTGGGCACGACCCCGGGCCAGTACGTCGAGCGGACGCGGATCGCCCGCGCACGCGAGCTGCTGGAAACCACCGATCTGACGATCGGCCAGATAGCGGGCCGCTGCGGATTCGCCGCCCCCGAGACCTTCTTCCGCTCCTTCGGACGCACCCTGGGACTCACCCCGAAGGAGTACCGGCACCGCTTTCAGGTCATCTCGCCATCCGGCCTCATCGACCGGCACCACGAGACGGACAGGAGCCCCGCATGACCACCCCCACCTCGGACATACGCTCGGGCATACCCTCGGACTTACCCGAGGCAGGAACGGTACGCCTGGTCGACCACCTGGCCGGGGAACTCGCCAGGGCGGGCGTCACCCACATGTTCGGCGTCGGCGGCGCGAACATCGAGGACCTGTACGACGCCGTTCACCGCGGCCGCGCCGTCCACGGCGTCGTCGCCAAACACGAGTTCTCCGCCGTCACGATGGCCGACGGATACGCCCGAACCACCGGGCGCCTCGGTGTGGTCGCCGCCACCTCGGGCGGTGGCGCGATGAATCTCGTACCGGGCCTGGCGGAGGCGTACGCCTCCCGGGTACCCGTGCTGGCCCTGGTCGGGCAGCCGCCGACCGGCCAGGAAGGCCACGGGGCGTTCCAGGACTCCAGCGGCAGGGCGGGCTCCTTCGACGCCCGGGAGGTCTTCACCCCGGTCTCCCGGTTCTGTGCCCGGGTCGAGAACGCCGACTCGCTCACGGAGTTACTGCCCCGGGCGATGGCGGCGGCACAGGCCCATCCGCGAGGTCCTGCGGTGCTGCTGCTGCCCAAGGACGTGCAGCAGGCACGGATCCAGGTGCCCGGTCGCGGCGCGACGCCGACACCAGGCATGCCGGAGCCGGAGCCGACGGCAGAGGCGGCGTGGCTCGACTCCGCGGTCCTCACCGCCGTGTCGGACACCCTGCGCGGGGCCGGCCGCGTCCTCGTCATCGCCGGTGAAGACGTGGCCGCCGCGGACGCGCGGGCGGAGCTGGCCGAACTGGCCGGACGTCTCGGGGCGTGGGTGGCGGTCACCCCCGACGCCAAGGATGTCTTCGACAACCGTGATCCCCGGTTCGCAGGTGTGGCCGGGGTGATGGGCCATGCCAACGTCGAGGAGTGTCTGCGGCGGGCCGACGTGTGCCTGCTGGCCGGTACCCGGCTGCCGCTCCTGGCACGCGGCGGCCTCGACCGGGCCCTGGCCGCCACCGAGGTCGTGTGCCTCGGTCCCGAACCGCCGTTCGTGGCGGGCACCGCACTGGGCGGGAACCTGCGGGACGCGCTGCGCGCGGTGACCGGCCGGCTCCCGCCGCGCCCACGTGCCTGCCCGGAGCACGCCGGTCCGCTCCCCACCCCCACGCCGAGCCCGGTTTCTCAGGCCCGTGGGCGACCCATCCCCTATGCCCAGGCGGTCGCCGCGGTGGAGGCGGCCCTCCCCCAGGACGCGCACGTCTTCGTGGACGCCGGCAACGCGGGGGCCAGCGCGGTCCATCTCCTGCCGGCTCCGCGCCACGGCCGCTTCGTGGTGGCGGTCGGCATGGGCGGCATGGGCTACACCTTCGGCGCGGGGATCGGCGCCGCGCTCGCCACCGGCCGACGCACCTACGTACTCGCCGGCGACGGGTCCTTCTTCATGCACGGGATGGAAGTGCACACGGCCGTGGAGTACGCCGCACCCGTGACCTTCGTCGTCTTCAACAACAACGCCCACGCCATGTGCGCGGTGCGTGAGGAGTTCCTCCAGGGCGGCGTCCGCAGCGACGACCTGTTCGCCCGGACCGACCTCGCCGCCGGGGTGGCCGCCGCCTTCCCGTCCCTGGAGGTCACGGGGGCCGACGACGCTGCGCAGCTGCGTCAGGCGCTGCTGCGCAGCAATGCGGGCGGCGGCCCGGCGTTCGTCGCACTGGACTGCGACCCGGGGGAGATCCCCCCGTTCCTTCCCTTCCAGTCCTTCACCGAAGCCACCGAGAACGCCACCGAGAACAAGGAGAGCCCAGTTGAACGAGGAATCGTCCACGTTGGCTGACATCCCCGGTCTGATGCGGATCGAGAATCCCGGCAAGGAGGAGCTGACCGCCCACTGCATGGAGCTCACTCACGCCGTCTACCCCCACCATCAGGTCTACGGGCAGTACTGCACCATCCACGCGTACGTCGACTGCCCACCGGAGCGGGCCTACGACTACCTGCGCCAGGGCCACCACCTGGAGGAGTGGACCTGCAGCCTGCGGGACTTCGCGCCCGCCGGCCCACCGGGACTGTGGGTCGGCCACGACCGGCTCGAGGACGACACCAGGATCTACTGCGAGGTGGTCGCCAACCCCGAGGCCATGACCGTGGACTACCACTGCTCCTGGGACCAGGGCGAGAAGCTGTGGATGATCTACCTGATGCGCGTCGTACCGGCCCGCCTGGTGCTCGACAAGCCGGGGTCGGTGATCACCTGGACCAACTGCCGGCACCCCTACTACGACGACAACCCGCACCCCGGCGCGGCTCCCCGCCCGGACCGGCCCTGGGTGGGCGACTACTGGGATCTCTTCTACGCGGGGCACACCGTGGAGATGAACAACCTCAAGGCGATCCTGGAACACCGCCACCGCAACGGACTGCCCGTCAACGTGGCTCCGCCGACGGCGGTGGCGCGGTGACCACGGTCAGCCTCACCGACGTCGCGAGCTACCTTCCCGGCGAGCCGGTCCCCGCGGAGTTCTACACCGACTACCCCGGAGCCGAGGACAAGCTCCGCAACCACCCCATGTTCAAGGTCCCGCCGTCGCGGCACCACGTGGCCGCGGACGAGTCCAACGCGGACATGGTCGAGCGCGCCGTACAGCCTCTGATCGAGCGGCACGGCAGGGACGAGATCCGTGGCGTCGACGTGCTGTTGGTGCACAGCCAGCTGCCGGACCTGCCGTTCGTGGGCGCCGGCACCGAGGTGGCACGCCGGTTGGGCCTGAACCCGGAGTGGCTCGTCGACGTGGCCAACGCGGGCTGCGCGTCCTTCGTGTACATGCTGAAGCTGGCCCGGCAGATCCTCACGACCACCGACGCGAAGACGGCGCTGATCTGCAACGCGCAGAGCGCCGCGGGCCAGTGCTTCACCCAGTCCGAGGTGCGCAGGCTCGCCCAGGCCGCGATCCCGGGCGACGGCTGCGGTGTGGGGTATGTGACGACGTCGGCCGACACCCCGGTCCTTGACGTGGAGACCCGGCACATCGGCGAGTACGCCGGGGACATGACCGTGGCGGTCGACGACGGCCGCAAGTACTGGGAACCGGGAGAGTCCCAGCTGCGGATCGGGTTCACCGACGCCAGCGTCGCCAAGGTCCTGGCACGCGGGAACCGTCTGGTACCGGAGGTGGTCACGGACCTGTGCCGACGGCTCGGCGTGGCGACCGCCGACATCGACGTCCTCATCACCAACCAGCCCAACCGCACGTTCCTGCGGAACTGGCGGGAGGCGCTGCAACTGCCGCCCGAACGGCATCTGAACACCTTCGATCAGTACGGGAATCTGTTCGGAGCGGCGATCCCGATCACCCTGGACCGCGCGATCCGCTCACGGCAGGTCGAGGACGGCGACCTGGTGGTGCTGGGAGGTTTCGCCCACGCGGGCGACTTCGCCGGTGCGACCGCCGTCCGCTGGCACGGCGGGCGGGGATGACCGATGGACGTCCCGGTGCTGCACCGACTGGCCCTGAACGAAAGCCCGTACCCCCCGCTGCCCTCGGTCCGCAAGGCGATGCGACGGGCCGTCGCACAGGCCCACCGGTACCCGCAGTTCTACCCCGACGACCTCACCGAACTGATCGCCGCGTGGTGCCGGGTGACCCCCGACCGCGTCGTGGTCGGCAGCGGATCGGTGGGCGTCGCACTCCAGTTGCTCCAGGCGGTCGTCGAGCACGGCGACACGATGGCCTACGCCTGGCGTACCTTCGACGCGTATCCCCTGCTGGCCGCCATGGTCGGCGCTCATCCCGTTCCCGTACCCCTGTCGCCGGACGGACAACAGGATCTGGGCGCCCTGCTCGCGGCGCTCGACCACCGCACCCGTGTCGTGGTGCTGTGCAATCCGCACAACCCCACCGGAAGCCTGGTCACCGCGGACGATCTGTCGGCGTTCCTGCGTCAGGTCCCCCCACGCGTCACCGTGCTCCTCGACGAGGCGTACGTGGAGTTCGCCCGCGGTCCCGGCCTGCCGGACACACCCGCGCTCCTGGGCGCGCACCCCAACCTGCTGGTCCTGCGCACCTTCTCCAAGGCCTACGGCCTCGTCGCCCTGCGGGTCGGTTACGGACTCGGCGCCCCCGACCTGGTGGCGCGGATCCGCCGGCAACAGCTGCCCTTCGGGATCAACGCGGTGGCGACGGCGGCGGTGCGGGCCTCGCTGCGGGCCGACGGCGAGCTGCGCCTACGTGTGGACACCGTCGTCGCCGAACGCGAACGGCTCCGGCACGAACTCGTCGACCTCGGCTGGCGCGTTCGCCCGGGCCACGCCAACTCTGCCTGGCTCGACGCGCCGGATCCGATCGACGAGGGCGCCGCGGCACTCACCGCCGCCGGTGTCCAGGCGCGCCACTACCCCGGCGAGGGACTCCGGCTCACCGTCGGCAGCCGCAAGGCGAACGACGCCGTGCTCGCCGCGCTGGCGGGAGTCGGCCGACACACGGCGTCCGGCAGGCGCGCCTCGTCCGCAGCACCCGACGGGACGGTCGCCGCCCATCGGCGACCGCCGGTGAGCGGGCAGCGGCCGGACGGATGAACGACGGCGCGGGCGACCGGCCGGGGCAGTCGTACGCCGCTGGAGGGTGGCGAGTGCGTGACGGACTCGCCACGCACGTGCCGCCTCGCCGGTCGCCGGGTCTGCTGCGCAGCGGCTCCGCCTTCCCGCACCTGGCCCGGCGCCTCTCCTGGCATCCCTGAACCGCGGCCGGACCGGCAGGACGGGCCCGTCGGGCTCCGCGTCACGAGCGGAGCCCGACGCGGACTCCGGCGGCATCCGGAGCAGGGAGGTCGCCGTCTCAGAAGGCGGAGTTGGCGAACCAGTGGGCCAGGAGGCCCTCGTCCCCCTCGTGCGCGAGGGCCTCCGCGTCGTAGGGCAGGCGGCCGTATGCGAGGAGGAGCAAGTCGGTCGCGGTTCCCCGGACGGTCGCGGCAGCGGTGTCCTCGGTCGGGTGGGTCGTGTCGAGCCCGAAGCCGTCGGGCCGCAGACGGACGAGCCAGTCGTCGTCCCCGTCGGTGGCGCGGAAGCGGATGGTCCTGTCGGGGCCGCGCAGGTTGGCCACCTTGGGGGCGAAGAAGGCGGCGAAGGGCAGGTTGACGAGGAACTCATCGATCCCGTCGACCGCGAGCGGGCGGTCGATCGTGGGCCGCAGGCCGAGCGCCAGCTCGGCGTCGGCCCGGTGCAGCAGGGTCTCGAAGAGCATCCGGCGGGCCCAGAAGCGGGCGTGCTGGTCGACGCCCCACGCCCACATCGGCAGGTTCGGGTCGGTGGCCGCGAAGGCTTCCGCGGCCACGGTCGCGCTCTCGGCCAGCCAGTCGGCGTATCCGCCCTCCTCGTCAGGGAACCGCAGGTCCACTTCACGCTTTTGCGGGGGTTCCTGGATGCGCGCCCGCAACAGCACCGAGAACCACCGCTGGACGCTGCCTGTGTGCTTGACGAGGTCGGCCAGCGTCCAGCCGGGGCAACCGGGTACCGCTGTCGCCAGGTCGGCGTCCTTGACCACTGCGACGAATCGGGCGGTCTCCGCCGCGACCGCCGTGCGATGGTCGACCGGGGCGAAACCGGATCCGTGGTCGGGGTGGTCCGAGATCTTCATCGTGGCATGCCTTTCGGAGCAGGTGCGGGTTCAGCCGAGCGGCCGGCTGAGGATGGTGTGGGAGTGGCTGGCCATGTCGAGGGAGGTGTCCGCCGGATCACCGGCCCGCACGCCGACACCGCCGAACGGGAGCTCAGGGACGGGTTGCACGAGAACGAGCGGCGAGGACGGCTCACTGACGGCTCCGATGCCGCCTCCGCGCACTCTCTCACCAGCGGACGAGTACGCGCCGCCGGTCCCGGCCGGGCCGGGCCGTGGGCAGGGAACCCGATCACACGAGTTCGGCGTCGGCTTCCACCTCTGCGGACTGCGGCGTCCCGGACTGCGTGACCTTCCTCAGCACGGGCGTACGAGGCGCATGCGCCGCCTTGAGTCCGACCAGGGCGACTGCCACCACCAGGACGAACGCCGCTCCGGCGATGGTGAAGCTCAACGTGAACTGGCTCTCCTGCGGCAGCGCGGGCATCCCGTCCGGAAGCGGGATGGTCTTCGACGCCAGCAGCGAGGTGATCACCGCGCTCGCGACGGCGCTGCCGACCGAGCGGGAGATGGAGTTGATGCCGTTGGCGATGCCGGTCTGGTGGGCCGGGACGCTGGCCACGATGAGCGCGGGCATGGAGGCGTAACCGAAGCTGATCGCCAGTCCGATGACCATGCCCGCGCCGATCACCGAGGCAGTGGCGTCGTGCGCGGCGCTCAGCCACGTGAAGCCGAGCACTCCGAAGCAGGCCCCGGCAGCCAGCGTGACGCGGGCGCCGAGCCGGCGCACCAGGACGCCGCCGAACTGAGCGCCCACGAGCGAAACGAGTGTGGTCGGCAGCAGATACACGACGGACGCCGCCAGCACGGAAGCGCCGAAGCCGTAGCCGGCGACGTCTTCGGGCATCTGGACGAGGTACGAGACGCCGATGAACTGGGTGAACATCGCGAAGCCCAGCAGCAGTCCGGCCAGGTTGGTGAAGAGGACGGGCCGATGGGCGAACATCCGCATGTCGACCATCGGTTCCTTGACCCGGCTCTCGGTGATGACCCACACCACCGCCATGACGATCGCCCCGACGAACGCGCCGAGCGTACGGCCGGACGTCCATCCCCACTCGTGCCCCTGCGAGATGGGCAGAAGCAGCAGCACCAGCAACATCGCCAGGGTGAACGCACCCAGCCAGTCCGTCCGGCCGCCCGTCTTCGTCCGGGAAGCGGGCACGGCGAACAGCACACCTGCCAACGCCATCACCGCGAGCGCCACCGCGAGCCAGAAGACCCGGTGGTAGTCGGGGTCGGAGCCCTGGGTGAGGAGCCCCGCGCCGACCAGCGCGAGTCCGCTGCCGAACGCGAGTGTGCCACTGACCAGGGCCATGGCCCCGTGCAACTTCTCCGGCTTGATCTCTTCGCGCAGGACGGAGAGGGCGAGCGGGAAGATCGCGGTCGCCGCTCCCTGCATCACGCGGCCGACGATCAGCCAGGTCAGCGAGGTGGTGGTGGCGGCGAGCACCGAACCGGCGATCATCACGAGCAGAACGCCGACGAGGGTGGGCTTCTTGCCGTGCTGGTCGCCGAAGCGGCCGAGCAGCGGGGTGAACACGGCGGCCGACAGGAGCGTGGCCGTGGTCACCCAGCTGACGTTTGCCGTGGTGACCTCCAGGTCGCTCTGGATGATGCCCAGGACCGGGACGACCAGGGTCTGCATCATCGAGACGACCATGGCGGCAAGCCCGAGCGCCAGGACGACCACGGTGTCTCCTGAGTGTCGTCGGGGCACCGCGTGCTGTGCGTGAGACACGGAAAGTCTTCCCTACTTGCGAACGTGGATGAACTACTTGACAACCTCGATGCTTGAGAACTTCAAGCAATGGCGGCACCGTAACCACCAATACTTGAGATCGTCAAATATTCTGGCGTAGGCTGAGCCGCATGACAGGAACCCCCCGCATCGACACGGCCCAGCTCATGGAGCTGCTCTCGGTGTCGCTGGCTGCCTACTACGGCGACTTCACGGTCGCCGCCGCGAGCGAAAGCCTCACGGCCAGCCAGGGCAAGACGCTGAACGTGCTGCGTCGGGGACCCGCGTCCATGAGCGTCCTGGCCACCACGCTGACCTGCGACGCCTCCAACATGACCGGGATCGTCGACCGGCTGGAGAAGCGCGGTCTGGTGCGCCGCGAGCCCAGCCCTTCCGATCGGCGCGTCAAGAACGTCATCCTCACCGCCGAGGGCGAGCGGGTCATCGACGTGATCCGCGGGAAGATGCACGCCACGCTCGCCGGCCTGAACAGACTCAGCGCGCAGGAGCGGGACACCCTGTACGCGCTGCTGGAGCGTGCTTTCACCGCACAGCTCGCTGCCGCCTGACTCTGTCGCCGCCCACCGACGGGGGCTCGCGGGGCGATCGGATCCACCACGGGGCACGGGCACGGGGCACGGGGCACGGGCACGGGTGCCTCGGGTGCAGGTAGTCCGGATTGCACCGGGACAGCTCCGCGGCCGAACTTGCCGAGGTAGCCCACGAGGCACGGAGGCTGACCGCGTCGGAGGACGCCGCAGGACCCACCCCCCGTGGGTGCCCGGGCTGACCGACGGCCCGTGGGCGAGCAGGTCGTCGACACCACCTGCCGGTACGCCGAGTACGACCCGGTCACCCGTCGGCAGCCCCCACCAGCACGGTTGAGCTACGCCGACGCCGAGGTTTCGAGTCGACTGCTCACCGCCCCGGCGTCGATTCCGACGATGTCCGCGCTAAAGGCCGATGCCGGCTCCTTCCCTGAACGGGAGCGCGTCACCGAGGAGCTGCCCGCCGTCGATCACCATCGTCTCGCCGGTGATCCAACTCGCGGCGTCCGAGACGAGAAAGGCGACCGCCGAGGCGATGTCGGCAGGCTCCCCTATGCGCCCGAGTGCCGTCGCGGCGGACACGGCCTGCTCGTGCTCCTTCCACAGAGACTCGGCCAGCTTCGTGCGCACCACACCCGGCGCCACCGCGTTGACGCGAACCTTCGGCGAGAGTTCCAGGGCCAGTTGCTTCGTGAGGTGGATCAGCGCGGCCTTCGACGCGTTGTACAACCCGATGTTCGCCTCGAAGGCCATGCCGCCCACCGACGCGGTGTTGACGATCGCGCCGCCGTGCTCGCCCATCCAGGCCCGCGTGGCCAAACCCGTCCACAGGACGGGAGCCCACAGGTTCACGTCGAAGGTCTTGGCGAACCGGCCGTGGTCCTGGTCGATGACGGGCCCGAAAGCCGGGTTGGTTCCCGCGTTGTTGACGAGGATGTCCAGGCTCCCGAAGCGCTCGAGCGTCAGATCGACACAGCGCCGGGCCGCTTCCTCGTCGACCGCGTGCGCACCGACGCCCACCGCCGTGCCCCCGACCCGGGCCGCGGCGGCGTCAGCCGCCTCCTGGGACCGGGAGGTGAGGACGACGTTTCCGCCGGCGGCGGCGATGGCCTGCGCGATCGCCAGCCCGATACCGCGCGAGGCGCCCGTGACGACGGCGGTGCGACCGGTGAGATCCAGTCCTGCCATGTCAGCTCACCACTGCCTTGTGACCGCCGGGGGTGACCGTGCCGCCGGCCGCCCCGGCGGCGTCGCGGTACCGGCCCAGTTCATGCCTGGCGATGGCTCGCTTGTGGACCTCGTCGGGACCGTCCGCGAGCCGCAGTGTCCGCAGCTGCGCGTACATCATCGCCAGCGGGAAGTCCTCGCTCACGCCCGCCGCTCCGTGCACCTGGATCGCGCGGTCGATGATCTTCAACGCGATGTTCGGGGCGGCCACCTTGATGGCCGCGATCTCGGTGCGCGCCCCCTTGTTCCCGACCGTGTCCATCAGATACGCGGCCTTGAACGTGAGCAGGCGGATCATCTCGATGTCGATACGCGCTTCCGCGATCCAGTCCTGGATGTTGGACCGCTCGGCGACCGGACTGCCGAATGTCACCCGTGACTGCGCGCGTCGGCACATCAGCTCCAGCGCCCGCTCGGCCGCGCCGATGGCCCGCATGCAGTGGTGGATACGACCGGGCCCGAGCCGGGCCTGGCTGATCGCGAAGCCCTCTCCCTCGCCCTTGAGGACGTCCTTGGCCGGCACCCGTACGTCGGTGAAGTCGATTTCGGCGTGCCCCTCACGGTCCTGGTAGCCGAACACCAGCAGGCCGCGCATCACCGTGACCCCGGGGGCGTCGATCGGGACGACCATCATCGACTGCTGGCGGTGCGGATCAGCGGTGGGGTCCGTCTTCCCCATGACGATGAGCACTTTGCAGTTGCGGTGCAGGGCGTTGGACGCGAACCACTTGCGGCCGTTGAGTACGTACTCGTCGCCGTCGCGCTCCATCCGCAACTCGATGTTGGTGGCGTCGGAGCTGGCGACACGCGGCTCGGTCATCGCGAAGGCCGAGGCCATCGTCCCGTCGAGCAGGGGCTTGAGGTACTTCTCCTTGTGCTCGTCGCTGCCGAACAGCGTGAGCACCTCCATGTTGCCGGTGTCGGGAGCATTGCAGTTGCACGCTTCGGAGGCGATGTGGCTGCGCCCCATGATCTCCGCCAGCGGCGCGTATTCGAGGTTCGTCAGCCCGGGGCCCCATTCCGGGTGCGGGTGGAAGAGGTTCCACAGTCCGCGTCCCCGCGCCTCCGCCTTGAGCTCCTCGATGACCGGGGGGTGGAAGTGCGGGTCACCCGAAGCGCTCATCTGCTCGTGGTACACCGCCTCAGCGGGGTAGACATGCGAATCCATGAACTCGAGCAGTTCCGCCTGGTATTTCTTGGCGCGGTCCGACATCTCGAACAGGGACATCTGAACTCCTGACAGGTAGGGAGCGAAAGGTCGGCGGCCACTTGTCGAGGTGACTGGCCATGCCCTCGACGACACCGGACCCCGCGGAAGGCCTGGGCGTGACGCCTGCCGCCCGGGCCACGGAATCGGGCGGGCCGGGCCGGGCCGGGGCATGGCCCGGAGATGGATGGTGTGACCGTGCTCTGTCCCCTGTATAATTGAATCTGACGTCAAGTTCAATAGCTGGGCTCGCGGCACCGCCCGGAGAAGGCCGCGTGGCCTCTACTGAACTGCGGACGGGGACATGCCGATGGCACCGCCGGGATCACCGAACGGATCATCAAGGAACTCGGTTCCAGGAAACGGCCATGCGCCCGCTGGCCGTGCCGATGCGGCGCCAGGGCCGCCGTACGGCCGTGAGCGGCAGGCTTCGTTCCGGGTCAGGCTGCGGGCCAGACTGCTGGATCAGCCGTGGCCGGGGAACCGCAGGGCGTTCGCCCAGAGCCGGGTGACCGTGGACACGAGCTCCTCGAAGTCCACCGGCGCATCTTCCTCGTGCCGTTCGCCGAGCACGAAGGCGTTGTAGGCCATGACGCTGACCATGCCCGACAGCGCACGGGAGGCCATCAGCGGATCGACCCCACGGTCTGCGACACCCCGTGCCTGAAGGTCAGCGATGCCGCGCGCATTGCGGCGGATGAACGCGTCAGCGCGCCGGCTCCGGAACGTACGGAACTCCGGCTCCACCTGTGCGACCTGCTCGAGCAGCGCCATCAGCTTCGCATTCCGTTTGTACGCCTCGAGATACGCGCGATTGCTCGCCTCGAGTACCGCATAGGGATCGTCGCTACCCTGCACCCGGCTCATGCCGGGGTGCATCATGTCCTCCTGCGCCTCCAGGAGGACGGCGGCAAGCACCTCTTCCTTGTTGGTGAAGTAGGTGTAAAAGGATCCCGCCGCGCATTGCGCCTCTTTGGTGATGTCGGTCAGGCGGGTGTCGAGGTAGCCGTCCCGTTCGAACACCTTCCGCGCGGCCTTCACCAGAGCGGCCCGGGTCCGCGCTCCGCGCTTCGTCGTAGGCGGCTCGCGAAGGTGCGAGAGGGGCGCCACGGGCGGTACCTTCTCGCCGTCGATCTCCTCGGGCCCAGTGGTGTCCATCCTGGAAACTCTACTTGAATCCGACGTCATCGTCATAAACCTGCGAGGCGTGCGGGGCCCACCGGCGGCGCCGGTGGATGTCCCGCCGTAGCGGTCGACCGGTCAGGCGGTGATCCCGAAGCGTTCGGCGAGTTGGCGGCGGGTGTCGGCGGCGCTGGTGTGCAGGACGCCCCCGATTCCGATCCGTGCCGCTCCGTCGAGGTTCTGCCGCAGATCGTCGATCATGACCGCCTCCTCGGGGTCGATGCCGAGGCGTTCACATGCGATCGCGTAGATCCGCCGGGAGGGCTTACGGATCCCGACCTCGGCGGAGATGACGACCACATCGGCAACAGCGGCGAGGTCGACGCCGTCGTAGGTTCCGGTACCGAACGAATTGGATACGAGAGCAACCGGATGGCCGGCGGCTCGAAGACCACCGAGCAGCGCGAGCATGTCCTGGTCGATCGACATTCCCGCTTGCATCCGGGCCGTCAGCCCCTCGGCCGGTACGTCGGCGCCGTGGACGCGGAGACGTTCGGCGAATCCTCGCTCAAAGGCTTCGGCGTCGATACGGCCGCACTCGTGGTCGGCCAGAAGGGTGCGTGACGGCTGGTCCCGGCCGAGGAGGTCCAGCGGCAGGCGCGGGTCGCCGCCGAGCGAGGCACCGAAGTCGGTGAAAGCCCGCAACACACTGGAGGTGATGACCCCGCCGAAGTCCACCAGGACCGCGGTTCGGGTCTTTTCCGCCACGTTCGACACCGTATTCACGCCTCTCGCTCGGTCTGCCTACCGTCGGACCATGCGACGGCAGCCATGTTTCGTAGGCACTCATGAAGTGCCCGTGGTACCCCGCACCCGGCCGGTCCTCGCCGCCCCTGTCCAGCGAGGACGCCGAGCTCAGACGACCTCGAACAGTCCGGCCGCGCCCATGCCGCCGCCGACGCACATCGAGACCACCACATACCGGACACCTCGGCGCTTGCCCTCGATGAGGGCATGCCCCACCAGCCGGGCACCGGTCATTCCGTACGGATGACCGACCGAGATCGCGCCGCCGTCGACGTTGAACCGCTCCGGGTCGATATGCAGTTCGTCACGGCAGTACAACGCCTGGGAAGCGAACGCCTCGTTGAGTTCCCACAGGCCGATGTCGTCCATGGTGAGGTCGTGCTGCTTCAGCAGTTTCGGAATGGCGAACACCGGACCGATGCCCATCTCGTCCGGCCCACAACCGGCAACGGTCATACCCCGGTAGACGCCCAGCGGTTCCAGTCCGCGGCGCTCGGCCTCCTTCGACTCCATCAGTACCGACGCCGAAGCCCCGTCCGACAACTGCGAGGAGTTGCCCGCCGTCACGCTGGAATGCGCGCTCACCTGACCGTCCGGAAGCACCGGCGCCAGCCCGGCCAGACCTTCGAGCGTCGTCGACGCGCGGTTGCCCTCGTCCCGGGTCAGGGTGACCTCCTCGTCCCGCACCTCGCCGGTCTGCTTGTCGAGGACCTTCTTGACGCTGCCGAGCGCCACGATCTCGCGGTCGAACCGGCCGGCCTCCTGCGCCGCCGCGGTGCGCTGCTGTGACACCAGCGCGAACTCGTCCTGGCGTTCCCGGCTCACGCCGTAACGTTCGGCGACGATCTCCGCCGTCTGCAACATCGGCATGTAGATACTCGGCTTGTGCTCGACCAGCCAGGGATCCGCCATGCGGTGGGTGTTCATGCGGTCGTTCTGCACCAAGGAGATCGACTCGACACCGCCGCCGACAGCGACCTGCATGCCGTCCGTGACAATCTGCTTGGCGGCCGTCGCAATGGCCATCAGGCCCGACGAGCACTGCCGGTCGACCGTCATGCCCGACACGGTGTCCGGAAGTCCGGCACGGAGAGCGGCCTGACGCGCCACGTTGCCACCGGAGGATCCCTGCTGCACGGCGCAGCCGAAGATCACATCCTCGACCTCACCTCCCTCGAGCCCGGCGCGCCGCACCGCGTGCGAAAGGGCATGGGCGGCAAGTTCCTGCGCCTGGGTGTCGTTGAACGCGCCCCGGTAGGCCTTTCCGATCGGCGTCCGTGCCGTCGAAACGATGACTGCTTCCCTCATGTCGCCTCACTGTTTCCTGTTGGCCCGGTTCGTCCGGGAGCTTCGGGGCCAAGACTCCGAGCTCCGTGAGCCGGGCTCGATGCCGGTAGGCGGTGTCGAACGCCAACTGCGGCGCGGCGAAGGCTCCTTGACCGTCTCCTCCGGCGACCGACGCCATGAGCCATGGCCGCAGGGGTGACGGGAGTCGGCCTTCCGGTTGGTTATAGTTGAATTCGGCGTCATGTTCAACCGAGCGGGCCCTTGGGTGATCAGGAAGACATGGGGTCACGGGTCCGACAGCAAGGCGACCAAAAGCCCGGCGCCCGGCCGCCATTGCCGGGGTGGGCATGCTCGCGGTCTTGGCAGCCGCCTGCCCCTGGAGACCGGCTGACAGGGCCTCGCGCTTGATCTGCTCGATCTGCTCGATCTGCTCGACACGGGTGGCCGTTGCTTGCGGGAGGAGTGTCCGCCGGCGGCGGACACTCCTCCCGCGAGGCGGCAGCCCTGACGCTGTTTCACCACGGCGACGGCCGCTGCTGCCGCAACAGCGCGGCAACGGCGACTGCCCCGGCGTGCGCGGCGAGCACCGACACACTGGGTCGGCGCCGGCCGGAGTGGAAGACAGGACCGGACCGAGTGAAACGCCGATGCCCCTCTCGACGACGTGCGTCGGTACGGCTCCTGCCGGCCACCACCTGGCTGTCGCGCGCCCCTGGCCGCCCTGCGGGCCGATGGGCGGCGGCGCGGGGCCCCCTGGACCCACGCGGCGGCGGGGCGCGACCGCGACAGCTCAGCCCAGCAGCTCAGCGCTGCCGGCCGGTTCGCGCCGCTCTTGTCCGTTGATGCGGTGCCGTTCGATGGACGAACGCCGGTACACCTCCTGCCGCACCCGCTGAATCTCGCCGATGGGCCGGTGTTCCTGGCGTGATCGCCACGGCGTGATCGACGTGGCGTCGGCGGCCGCCAGGTTGTCGTTCCCGCCGATGTCCTGGCGCGGGATGTCCACCCGGGCGACCGTCCCCCAGGGGGACAGATCCTCGGGCCACCTGACGGACGTGTTGTCCACCGGCATACGGGCCAGATCGGTGTTGAGCTGGACCTGGAGCTCGAAGGAGTGGTCTCGCTCGGCGGCCTCGGCCACCAGGGTGCGCCGGAACGCCTCGTTGTCCGCGCGCACGTCCACGATCTGGTGCGTGAGGGAGGCCAGGGACGCGGCGGTCGGCACGGTACGGATCTTGGCGATGTGGTCGCCGTACCGGAAGGCGCCCATGCTGTTGTAGCTGTACGACAGCAGGTTCCTGCGCGGGACACTGGTGAACGACAGCATGGCGAGCAGTTCGTCCCACAGCCAGCTGCCGGGATCGGTGAGCGTCTGCCGGCGGGTCAGGAACTCCGCCATCCAGGTCTTGCGGCGGGCCGGGTCCACGAGCGCCTCGGGCAATTCGGCGAACAGCTCCTCGATCACCATATAGTCGTAGGCCGTGTTCGCGAAGAAGACATCGTTGTTGATCAGGTTGAGGTCGAAGGTGCCGCTGTCTCGTTCGTCGTCCAGCAGCGAGGGGCCGTCGACTCCGAACAGCTTGATGCCCATTCCGCACGCCGCGCCCAGCTGGTGGTCGGGGCGGAAGTGGCCCAAGCCGTTCGAGTAGCGGACGACGGCGTCGTACGCGGTCGGGCGGGCGAAGATTCCCTGCCCGTAGACGCCGGGGTTGTCACCAATCGTGACCGTGGCCTTGAGGAGGCCGTAGGTCTTTCCGTGGGCGGTGCGGACAGCGCGGCCGACGGTCTCGCGCTCGACCGAGGCGCGCGTACGACGCGCCACCTGGGCGACGACTGCTTCCATCTCCTCCTGGTAGGACGGGCGTTCGGTGGGCCGGTAGTCCTCGTAGCGGACGGGATTCATGGTGCCGCCTCTCTGTCGTGGTGCACTGCTCACAGACGCTAGTACGCAATTTGATTGTGCACAACGTAACTGTGCGCCATCACACGCTCCCGGTACCGACGTCGGTGCTTCGATCGATCCGGCGGCCTGGGTGATCGATGATGTGCCGGTGCCCAAAGGCGGCCGGATGTCGGCCGGGGTGGCCCTTCAGGGCTGCGGGGCATTGGGCGAACCCCCACGCGCACCTGCGGACCGCGCTGTCCGAGCGCGGACTTGACTACGTCCTGGCCGTCGGGTCGGAGGTGAGCGCGCATCCCTTCGAGGCGGAGCCCGTGGCCCCGGCTCGCAATGAGGCCATCGGCTGCCGGCCTCAGCCCCGCCGGCGGCACCCCGCACCGTCGGTGGCGGCCCTGGCCGCAGGCCTCGGCCAGGAGGCATTCACCCCGTCACGCGGCGGCACGGCTCAAGCGGGGAGTCGTGCTCCCGCTTCGCCGCCGTGCGTGTGCGCCCCGCCGGCAAAGCAGTCGAGCGCAGCAGTGACTCAGCCACCGGCTTGCCTTCTGCCGCTCGGTGAGCCACTGCTGGTGGGAGAGGCGCTGATGCTGCCGGAAGGACTGGCGGAGGGACTCGCGGAAGGGGTCGCCGTCTGCGAGGGCGAGCTGGGGCGGCCACTGGAGGTTCGGGAGGGCGGCTTCGCCTTCACTGGTGGCGGCGCAACGGTGGTGGCGGCGGGAGGCCGGGAGACCGGTGACTCGCTGCGAGTTGCCGTCGGCAGAGGACGCCGGCTCCCGTCAACGTTTCGGTCCCGGACGCCCTTTCGGCCCGGGTGCGTGGTCACACGCTCCGATGAAGCCGGTGCGTCGGTGCCGCGGACTCCCAGCTCTTCGGGGGATGACTGATCCGGGATCGAGGCTGCTCGTGGGGCTGTCGGCTGGGAAAGCACCGATGCGGTGGTCAGACCTCCGAGGATGGTGAAGGCGGCTGCGGCGAAAGACCGGACGGCGTACTTCTTCAGCCGCGACGGACGGTCGTACCCGTCTGCCGGCAGGTCTGGCCCGGGAGTTGGTGACCCGGCAAGGGGAGACGCGGAGGAGCTCGGTCCCCCACTGAAGCGGACCTCCGGCATCACGGCGTCTGCGGCCGGAGCAGCGTCTCTCCGATCGCTCAGCTGTGCCATGCCGGGGTCGTATGCCCCGCACTCCGGGCAGGTTACGGCGCCGTTGAGCGTGCGGCTGCACGGGAGGCAGTAGTCCATGATGCGATCGATCTCAGCCCTTGAGTTGACGGGAGGAAAGGTGCACCCGAGCCGGGCAGCAGTCAGCGGCGGGGAGACACCGCTCGGTTTGTTCCGGACCGATCTTTAACATGTGCGAACCTCCCTTACCGGTCTGCCGGCGGGTCGCCGGTTACTGGGGTCAACGGGGCGGATCGAAAGAGTGCTCAGCCGCCACCCGAAAAGTGGGGTACATAACTCTGCTGGAAGAACCGTTGATGACCCGAACGTCGCGGCACCCTCGGCGTACGAGCCGACGGCCGCGGCTCGATCCGGGCCCAGTACCGCTCATTTCCCACAGCTCGACACTGCTCATTTCCCACATCTCGACGCCCGCTGCCCGCAACGACTCTCTTCGCTCCTGCGATGCCGTGTGGGATCGCCACGGGATGCGGAAGCCGTGGCCCCGCTTCGGCCGGCGCACGCCCTAATACGCGCGTCCCGGGTTGAGGAGGTCCGCGGGGTCGAAGACGGCCTTGATGCCGGTCATCAACTCCAGCTCGGTGGGACCGAGTTGTGCGTCGAGGTAGCGTGTCTTGAGTGAGCCCACGCCGTGCTCGCCGGTGATCGTGCCGCCGAGAGCGAGCGCGGCGGCCACGATGTCGTCGAAAGCGGCACCGGCGCGGTCTGCCGCGTCACGGTCGGCGGCGTCGTAGACGACGGTCGGATGCAGGTTGCCGTCGGCGGCGTGGCCGAAGGTGCCGACCAGCACATCGTGCTCGGCGGCGGTTCGCTCGATCGCGGCAAGCAATCGGGGGAGGTCCTGAACCGCGACGCCGACATCGTCGAGCAGTGTGGTGCCCAGCCTCTCCAACGCGGGGTACACCATTCGTCTGGCCTGCATGAACATCTCGCCTTCCGCCGGGTCGGCGGTGTGCAGCGCTTCGGTGGCGCCACCGGCTTCGGCCAGCCTGGCGCAGGTGGCGGCCTCCTGACCGGCGGACGGCCCGTCGCACTGGACGAGCAGGAGCGCCCCGGCCGACTCGTCCAACCCCATGCGTGTCAGGCGATTGACGGCGCCCATGCAGGTGCGGTCCATGAGCTCCACCACCGCTGGGTCGGCGACCGCCGCGATCCGCAGCACGGTGTCGACCGCCTGTCGAGGTGTCGGGAACGTGGCCACCACCGTCGCGGTGGCCACCGGGAACGGTCGCAGTCGCACGGTGGCGTCCACGATCACCGCCAGGGTGCCTTCGGAGCCGACGAGGAGCCGGGTGAGGTCGAGCCCGGCGACGTTCTTGCGGGTCGGCGGACCGGTACGGATCACGCGGCCATCGGCGAGTACGGCCGTCAGCGAGGCGACATGGTCGGCGGTGACCCCGTACTTGGCGCAGCACATGCCGCCCGCGTTGGTCGCCAGGTTGCCGCCGATGGTGGAGATCGCCTTGCTTCCCGGGTCCGGCGGATACCACAGGCCGTGCTGGCGGGCTCGGGCGTCGAGATCGCCGGTCAGTACGCCCGGCTCGACCGTTGCCGTGCGGCCAGGCACGTCCAGGGCGAGGATCCGGTCCATCGCGGCGAGCGAGAGGACGACGCAGCCGTCGATCGCATTGGCCGCGCCGGCCAACCCGGTGCCGGCCCCCCGGGTCACCACTGGGGCGTGATGGTCGCCGGCTGTGCGCAGCGTGGTGATCACGTCATCGGTCGAGCGAGCGCGCACCACCGCCGCCGGGCGCCCCGCGGGAGCCAGCAGGCACTGGTCACGGCGGTAGGCCTCCATCGCGTCCCGGTCGGTGACCACCCGGCCCGGCAGCGCGGCGGCGAGGGCGGTGGCGACGTCCGCGACCACCTCGGTCATGGCGTCTGCGGCTCGTAGAAGCCGCGGACGTGAGCCACGACCAACTCGGCGGCGCGGTCGGTCTCGCCCGCGTCCAGCGCGTCGACGATCGCCTGGTGTTCGGCGAGCAGACGCGCGAGCACCGTGCCCCGATCGGCCACCGCGGCGAGCGCGTCGAGCAGGTAGCCGGCGATGCAGTCGCGCAGCACGCCGATGACGAACCCCAGCGCCTGATTACCGCCGGCGTAGGCCAGTTGCCCATGGAAGTCCACGTCAGCGGCGTGGAAGGTCTGGATGTCGGCGTTCTCCACCGCTGCCGCCATGGTCACCAGGCAGGACCGAGCCGCATCCGGCACGGCCGTGGTCTGCCGTATCGCCTCCGCCTCCAGCAGCGTGCGCAGCGCCACCAGGTCGGCCAGCGGGATCGCGCCGACCTGCAGAGCGGTGCTCAGCGCCAGGCCCGCCGCGCCCGCCGTGCGCTCGTGGGTGACGCGCGGACGCGCGGTGGAAACGGTGTCCGCGCCGCTGATCAGACCGTGCGCCTGCAACACCCGCAGCGCCTCGCGGACGGTGGACCGCCCGACACCGAAGGACTGGGCGAGTTCGGTTTCCGTGGGCAGCTCGGTGTCGGCGGGAAATGTGCCGTCGAGGATGGCCGCCCGCAGGCGCTGAGCCACGTCGAGACTCAAGGGCACGCGCGATACCGGCGAAATCGTCATACCGCGCACGGTAGCTCCTTGTCTGTTTGTCAGACAAGGAGCTACCGTGGTTCTCGCTGTGCCTCAGGACACAAGGCCACTACCTCAAAGACGCGGAAGTCAGGTGTCGCCATGACCGAGAAGCTCGAGCTCGACCCGGCCAGGACCGCGATCGTGCTCATCGAGTACCAGAACGAGTTCACCAGCGACGGCGGCGTGCTGCACGGGGCGGTCGCCGACGTCATGCAGCACACCGGGATGCTTGCCAACACCGTCGCCGTGGTCGACGCCGCCCGGCAGGCCGGAGTACCGATCATGCACGCGCCGATCACGTTCGCGGAGGGCTACGGCGAGCTGACCCGACACCCGTACGGCATCCTCAAAGGCGTCGTGGACGGGAAGGCGTTCGTGAAGGGCACGTGGGGCGCGGCCATCGTCGACGAGCTGGCTCCGGTGAACGGGGACATCGTCATCGAGGGAAAGCGCGGGCTCGACACCTTCGCCAGCACCAACCTCGATTTCATCCTGCGCAGCAAGGGCGTCGACACGATCGTCCTCGGCGGCTTCCTCACCAACTGCTGCGTGGAGTCGACCATGCGCACCGGTTACGAGCGCGGCTTCCGGGTGATCACCCTGACCGACTGCGTCGCCGCCACCTCGCAGGAGGAGCACAACAACGCGATCTCCTACGACTTCCCGATGTTCTCGGTGCCGATGACCTCTGCCGACGTCATCGCCGCCCTGTAGTCCCGCCGTCGCCCCGCCCGCCGGCAGCGCTGCGCGGCCTCGCCGGCATCTGTGACGCGGCCATCGTGGACCGGCCGCCGGCCGATCCCCATGGCCCCTCGCCCTTGTGCACCTCACTCACGGAGCGCGACATGCCATCGGACCGGATACGTGAGCTGATCGGGCGGGGCGCCGCGGTGGCCGCGCGTGCTCCGGAGGAGTGGCTGCGCGAGATCGAGGACGCCACTTTGTCGGCGGAGTACCTGCAAGCCCTGGCCGATGACCCGGATCTCACCGCTCAGATCCGCCGCACCAGCCGCGCCAACGTCCTGCACTGGGCGACGTGGAACGTGCGCAGCCCAGGTGCTCCGGTGCCGGCGAACGTCGGCCCGGAAGCCTTGGCCACCGCCCGGGAGCTGGTCCGCCGCGGGCTGAACGACTCGGCCTTGCAGTCCTACCGCAGCGGTCAGAACGCGGCCTGGCTGCGCTGGATGTCGATCGCTTTCGAGCTGACGTCCGACCCCGCAGAGCTGCGGGAGCTGCTGGATGTCTCCACCCGGTCGATCTCGGCGTTCGTCGACGCCACCATCGCCGCGGTCTCCGCACAGATCCAGGCGGAGCGCGACGAGCTGACCCGCGGTACGAATGCCGAGCGCCGAGAGGCGGTGACCTTGCTGCTCAACGGGGCGCCGATCCACCCGGACAGGGCCTCGGCCCGGCTCGGCTACCGGGTGGAGCAGACCCATACCGCGGCCATCGTATGGAGTGACGCCGCGGAGTCGGACCTGGGCGATCTGGAGCGCGCGGCCGACGCCCTGGCCAAAGCCGCCGGCGTGTCCCGCTTCCTCAGTGTGACGGCCGGTGCCGCGATGCTGTGGGTGTGGCTGCCTTCTGCCGCGCTGCCGGCGACGAACCGGCTGGAGCGACACCTGGACAGCCATCCCACTGCCCGGGCAGCCCTCGGCAGTACCGGGCACGGCGTGGAAGGCTTTCGCCGCAGTCACCTCGACGCGATGACCACGCAGCGCATGATGGCGCGCCTGCACACCGTCCGCTCCGTGGCCCGTTTCGAAACGGTCGAGATCGTTGCTCTGGTGACGCGGGAACCGCAGCAGGCCGACCAGTTCGTACGGCGTACCCTGGGCGGACTCGCCACGGGTGCGCCGGAGCTGCGTGAGGCGGTGGCCGCCTACATCCACGAGGAATGCAACGCCACCCGGGCGGCAGCCCGCCTCTTCACCCACCGAAACACCCTGCTCCGCCGACTCGAGCGAGCCCAGCGCCTCCTGCCCCACCCGCTGGCGGGGAACACGGTGCGCATCGCGGTCGCCCTCGACGTCCTGCACTGGCGCGGCGACGGATGAACCGGACGTGGGCCCGTGCCCGCCTGCTGGGACGAAGGAACGAAGCATGGTTCCGTGCGGCACATCGCCGGGTGCACAGTGCACCACCCGTCCCGAAGACAGGTGCTGATGACACCTTCCGGCGTCCTGCGTGCGGCCGCAGCATGGAAGGGCGACGTCGAACAGATCACTGGAGGGCCGCTCATGTCCGTCTCTGAGGCACCGACAGCTACCGAGCACATCGATGTGCTGATCGTCGGTGCCGGCATCTCCGGCATCGGGGCGGCCCACTACCTGCAAAGCGAGCACCCGCAGCGCGGCTACGCGATTCTGGAGACGCGTGGCGCGCTGGGCGGCACCTGGGACCTGTTCCGCTACCCGGGCATCCGCTCGGACTCCGACCTGCACACCTTCGGCTACGCCTTCAAGCCCTGGGAAGAGGAGGCCATCGCCCGCGGCGACAAGATCCTCGCCTACCTGCACGAGGCCGCCGCGGAGGACGGCATCGACAAGAAGGTGCGCTTCCACCACACGGTGCGCGGCGCCGCCTGGTCGAGTACCGAGGCTCGCTGGACGGTCCAGGTCGAGCGCACCGACACCGGCGAGCGGCTGAGCCTGTCGTGCAAATGGCTGTTCTGCGCCGGCGGCTACTACCGCTACGACCAGGGGTACACCCCGCACTTCGAGGGCATCGAGCGGTTCGAGGGCCTGATCGTGCATCCGCAGCACTGGCCCGAGGACCTCGACTACCGCGGCAAGCGGGTCGTGGTGATCGGCAGCGGCGCCACGGCGGTCACCCTCGTGCCGGCCATGGCGGGCACGGCCGCCCATGTGACGATGCTTCAGCGCACCCCCACCTACATCTTGCCCGTCCCCGCCACGGACAAGATCGCCCAGCTCCTGCGCAAGGTCCTGGGCCGACGCCGCGGGTATGCGTGGACACGGCGCAAGAACATCGCCCAGCAAGCCGCGATCTGGCGGTTCTGCCAGCGCTTCCCGCGCAGCGCCCGGCGGCTGATCCGCTGGGTCAACACCCGTCGGCTGCCCAAGGGCTATCCGGTCGAGGAGCACTTCGACCCGCCCTACGATCCGTGGGACCAGCGTATGTGCGTGGTGCCGGACGGCGACCTCTTCGAGGCGCTGAGCAACAGCAGCGCCTCGATCGTCACCGACCGGATCGACACCTTCACCGAACGCGGCATCAGCCTGTCCTCCGGGCGCAGGCTGGAAGCCGACATCATCGTGACCGCGACCGGGCTGAACGTGCAGGCACTCGGCGGTATCCAGCTCACCGTGGACGGGACGAAGGTGCACCTGCCGGACAAGGTCGCGTTCAAGGGCATGATGCTGTCCGGGGTGCCCAACTTCTCGTTCTCCGTCGGCTACACCAACTCCTCCTGGACACTGAAGGTCGGCCTGCTGTGCGAGCACTTCTGCCGCCTGCTCGACTACATGGACGCCCACGGCCACACCATCTGCTGCCCGGAGCTGAGCGACCCCGACATGCCCACCCGCCCGCTGCTCGACTTCGAAGCCGGCTACATCAAGCGGGGCATCGACCACCTGCCGCGCCAAGGCACCGAGGAACCGTGGCTGATGTCGATGAACTACCAGGCCGACGTCAAACTCCTGCGGGAAGACTCCGTGGAGGACGAGAACCTCTGCTTCTCCTCCCCCACCGCCACCCCCCGCCCGGCGCGCGGCCTCCAGGCGACGGCACACCTGGAACCATGAACGGGTCGACGTCCCAGGCTTGGAGATGCTGTCGGCCGACCCGGCCACCGCTGCCGCACGCCTTGCGGAGTGCCGGCCGTCGGCGATTCCGCTGACCGCGAGGACGGCACGGCGACCGCGCCCGGGGCGTCGGTGACGGCGCGTACCCGAAGCGCTCGGCCAGGCGTCGCACGCGCCATCAACCCTGCCGGACGGCCGACCGGACGGCTGGACCACCGCCCGGGCTGTGAACGAGGCGTGGGTTACATACCGGCCACGGGATGAGGACAAAGCCGCGCGGCCCACGTATTGCCTCCGAGAGAAGAAGAAGGAAAACCCCAGGGCGCCCGGCGCAGAGGCCCTCGTCACCATCCGGCCTCTGGTACCTGACCGCCGCTGACGAAAGAAATGGCCCGTCAGGAACAAGACAAGTTGAGGAGGACCCGGTGGCTCGCAACGACGCCAACCCTGAGCGGACTCCCGCCTCAGGCCCTGACAACGCGCTGGAGATCAGGGACTCCTTCCAAGCCGTGCTGGACGCTTTGGATGCCGCACGCGCCGACCTCCTGCGCGACGAGCGGCAGGAACACGCCGAGGGCCCGTCCCAGCCCCAGATCCGGCCCGGTCAACCGACCGGGGATGCCCGCCTTCCCCAGCCGACCTCGCCCCCGGCTTCCTCCACATCCGGCCGGGCGCTGCCGGTCAGACGTGCGTCGTCCGGCACGCAACCGGAGCGTCCCGGGCCCCACCGGCCAACTGCCGCTGAATCGCCGCCGACCGGCGGCCTGCGCCAGGCCGACGCCCCGGAGGCCGTCATGGCCGAGCCACCGGGATTACCCAGCGAGCTGGAGGCCGTCCCGCCCCCGCCGGCGGGAAAGCCACCGACGGCCAGTGGACCGGGGCCTGGACCGGGTCCGGGACCTGGACCTGGACCTGGACCGGGGCCTGGACCGGAGGCTGTCGCACCAACCGTGCCTTTCCCCACTCCGGCTGCTCCCTGGCAGGAAAGCGGGCGGAGCAGGAGCCCCGGGCCGGGCACCGCTGGGCCGGACGTACCACTCTGTCCGGCCGCCCCGTTCGACCAGTTCGCCACCGCGCCTTCAAAGGGATCTGCGCCATCCGTCCGCGCCCACGGGAGAAAGACCAGCGGCGGACGGCGGCGATCCACCAACCGCAGGGACCTGCGAGTGGCCGGCATCTCCGGGCTGGGCGCGGCGAGCGGACTGATCCTCGCCTCTTGGCTGCTGACCTACCACAACGCCGAGCCCGCGACCTCCTCTTCGCCTCCCGGGCACGTGGAAACCCCACTGCCGGCGAGTCCCGCGCCGAAGGACCCCTCTCCCCCGGCTCCGGGGCAGACGAACCGCCCGCAGCCCAGCACCCCGGACCCGCCGCTCCCCGAAATCCCGGGCACGGGCCTCCTGCGCCAAGGCGACAGCGGCCATGGGGTCTACGAATTGCAGGTACGTCTCCTGCAGATATCGCACGTCTACGACGGCGGCGCGATCGACGGACGTTACGACGCGGAGGTCCGAGCGGCCGTGACCCTGTTTCAGAAGCGGTACGGGATCCGAGGCGATGAGAGCGGGGTGTACGGCGACAACACACGTCATGCCCTCATGCTGCGGACCAAATGACCAGCGGCAGAAGGCCGGGGGACGCGCGGGCGCGGTCAGGGTGATGGGCCACGCCCGCGTCGAAGACCGTCTGCGGCGGGCCGACGTGTGCCTGCCGGCCGGTACCCGGCTGCCGCTGCCGGCACGCGGCGGCCTCGACCGGGCCTGGCCACCACCGATGTTCGTCTGCCTCCCCCTGCCGGGCGGTGCCCGCCATGAACGGCGGTCAGGCGGGCCTTCGGGATGCGCTGTGCGCGGTGACCGGCCGGCTCCCGCCGCGCCATGATCCGGATTCACAGCCCGAGCAGCGGCTGTTCGGTCCAGACGGTCTTGCCCTCGCGGGAGTAGCGGGTGCCCCAGCGCTCGGTCATCTGGGCCACCAGGAACAGGCCGCGACCGCCCTCATCGGTCGTGCGGGCGCGCCGCAGATGGGGTGAGGTGTGGCTGGCGTCGGCGACCTCGCAGACGAGACATCGTTCACGGATGAGCCGCAGGGTCACCGGGCCGCCGGCGTATCGGTAGGCGTTGGTGACCAGTTCACTGGCGATCAATTCGGTGGTGAACGCCAGGTGTTCCAGTCCCCATTGACTGAGCTGGGCCGTGGCGAGCGCTCTGGCCTGGGCGGCGGCGGTCGGCTCCAGCGGCAGTTGCCAGGACGCGACGTTCTCCGGTGGCAGTACCCGGGTGCGTGCGATGAGCAGGGCGATGTCGTCAGCGGGCTGTGCGGGCACGAGGGAGTCGACAACCGCCTGGCATGTCTTCTCCAAGGGGTCCGCCGGGTGCGTGAGCGCTGTGCGCAGCCGTTGCAAGCCCGTGTCGACGTCGATGTGGCGTTCGCCGATGAGTCCGTTGGTGTAGAGCGTAAGCAGGCTGCCCTCGGCCAGCTCGATCTCCCGGGCCTCGAACGGCAGGCCGCCCAGGCCCAGCGGTGGGCCTGGAGGCAGGTCGAGCAAACCGGCCTGCCCGTCCGGTGTGGTCACGACCGGTAGGGGGTGGCCGGCGCGCGCCGCGGAGCATTGCCGGGAAACGGGGTCATAGACGGCGTACAGGCAGGTGGCGCCGACGATCTGCTCGCCCGCGGGTCCTTCGCCGGCTGTCTCTTGTTCCGCGGCCAGGAGGTTGACCAGGTCGTCCAGTCGGGAGAGGACCTCGTCCGGTTCCAGGTCGAGGGTGGCGAGGGTGTGCACGGCCGTACGCAGCCGGCCCATCGTGGCAGCGGCGTGCAGTCCGTGGCCCACCACGTCGCCGACGACGAGTGCGACCCTGGCCCCGGACAACGGGATGACGTCGAACCAGTCACCGCCGGGGCCGGACGCCGTACTGGCCGGGAGGTAGCGAGGGGCCACTTCGACGGCCGGCTGGTGCGGAACCGTCCTCGGCAGCAGGGTGCGTTGCAGGGTGGACGCGGTCTGCTGCTGTTGGGTGAAGCGTCGGGCGTTGTCGATGCTGACCGCGGCGCGCGAGGCGAGTTCCTGGGCCAGGGTGAGATCGTCGGGCTCGAACGGCTCGGGGTGCCGCGATCGCCACAGGCTCATCACGCCCAGTACCAGGCCGCGCGCGGCCAGTGGCACCACGATCAGGGAATGGGCTGACAGGTCCGGTGCGTGCTCGCCCTGACGCGGTTCTGCCAAGAACCAGTCGGGCGAAAGGACCGGTTCCAGGACCGGACGCCCGTCGGCCAGACAGCCGGCCTGCGGTGTGCCGGGTGCGAACTGCACCGGCTCCCCTTCCGGGTACTCGAGGTCGGGCTGCCGGGCCACGACGCCGCGGACCGCCACCCGTGCGACGGGCCCCGTCGGCGCCTGCGCCGGCTCCTCGCCGCGCATCACCGGTGGCGACAGGTCCACCGATACGTGGTCGGCCAGGTGGGGGACCATCACATCCGCGAGTTCGCGGGCCGTCTCCCGCACGTCGAGCGTCGATCCGATGCGGGCGCCGGCCTGGTTGAGGAGCGCCAGGCGAAGGCGGGCCCGATGGCGTTCGGTGACGTCCTCGACCGTCTCGGCCACCCCCAGGACCCGGCCGGCGGGATCCTCCAGCCGGAAGGCCGAGACGGACGCGGCCCGCACGCGTGCCGGATCCCGCTCCAGGCGGGCGTACTGCTCGGTGGAGACCTGTGATCTTCCGGTCTCCACCACCTGGCGGACCCGGTCCACGGATGTCCGCGCGTCCTCGGCGACCAGCAGGGCGCCCGTGGGCATTCCCCGAAAGGAGGCGGCCGGAATTCCGGTGAACCGTTCGATCGCCCTGTTGACCCGCAGAATCGTCAGCTCGGGGCTGTGCACGACCAGACCGATCGGGCACCGGCGGAACAATCCGTCGAGGACCGCGCGGTCCCTTTGCCACTCGAGGACCTCCGCCGCGGGTGCCCCGACGAGGAACCATTCGCGGACATGGTCACCGCGCAGCAGCGCACGTGCCCGGAAACCCATCTCCACGAGCCGCCCGCTGCTGTGCCGCACCGCCAGTACGCCGAACCAGCCTCCGTCCCTCCTGCACGTCGCCGCGGCGTCCTTGGCGGCCGGCAGGCTGCCGGGATCGATCAGGACATCGAAGGCCGGACGGCCGATCACCGCGGACTCCGGGTAGCCGAGCAACTCCTGGGCCCGCCGGCTCCAGCCGACCACGGTCCCCCGGTCGTCGAGCACCACCGAGGCGGCGTGGTGCAGAGCGAACGGATCGTCCCCACTCTCGCTGAGCACCGTCATCCGCTTTTCCACCCCGGACACCACCTCGTATCGGATACCTATGTCGTCCACTCCGGTTCTTCGCACGCGGCCCGCGACCGTCGTGACGCGGACCCGGGTGGGTCGCTCCCTGCTCCCACGCCTGGTGGGGGACCAGGCTGATGCCATGTGACGTGTTGAACGCGGTCAAGGCCGGCAGCCCGCCGGGCGCGGTGTCACGGCGTGGCGGCCACCACCCGCACGTCCCACGATGGATCCCGCCCGCCATCCACGCCACAGGGGCCGGGCCACCGTCCTGGTCCGTGCTGCGTCGCCGCCCGGGCGGCGACGCCGGGCAGACGCCGCGCGCCACGGCCGACGTGCCGGATCGGCCCGTCACGTCAGGCTCGACGGGACGATCCCGTAGCGGCGCATCTTGCGGTACATCGTGGCGCGGGAGATCCCGAGGTCCTGCGCGGTCCGCTGGACGTTGGAGTTGCGGTCCAGCAACCCGCGCAGAATGGCGTCGCGTTCCAGCGCCTCGATGGTGGTCAGGACCTTGTGCGAGGACACCCGGCATTCCGGCGGCAGGTCCTCCACGTGGATCATCCGGCCGGAAGGCCGTCGCGCCAGGCCGCGGATCACCGTCTCGAGCTGCCGGACGTTCTCCGGCCAGGGGCATCGCTGAAGCAGGGCCAGCGCATCCGGGGAGAACGTGTTCTCGCCGCTCGGCCGGTACTTGCGCAGGAACAACCGCGCCAGGTGCTCGATGTCCCCATACCGATGACGCAGGGGAGGCACCTCCACCGAGGCGCCACAGAGCTGGTCGAGGTGGTCGTCGGCACCGACCATCGACGGCTGGCAGATCATGACCAGCTGCCCACTCGCGCTGCCGTCCAGCCGCACCAGCAGGTCCGCCAGCCGCTGCCGCAGCTGGTCGCCCAACAGGTGGACGTCGCTCAGGACGAGCACGGTGGACGGCACGACAAGCAGCTCTCCGATGTCGTGCAGCCAGCGCTCGGTGACGGCCGGTGAATCCGACGGCGGCGCTTGTGTCATCTCCAGCCGGCGTCCGGCGCCGTGGGCCCGGTGCAGGGCCGCGACCAGCGTCCTCTTGCCGACGCCGGCTTCGCCCAGGAGATGAAGCCAGGTCCCGGCGACGAACGCTGCTTCGCTGTCGGCGACCGCGCGCAGCCAGTGCGGGGACGAGCCCACCAGTCCCAGGCTGGAGCGGGCGGGCGAGGCGGAACCCGCAGATGTGGGCTGGAGCCGTCCGATCAGCCGGACTCGGAAGACGGCGCCCGCGTCACTGTCCTCGCGCCGACAGCGACTGACCCTGAGTTCGGCGACCCGTCCCGAGGGCAGGGCGATGCTGCGGGTCCCCTCGAGCCGGGGATGGTCGGCGATCTCACGGGCGTGATCGAGCAGCGCATAGTGATCCGGCCCGGTCACGGCGGCACTGAGCGGCTCGTTCATCATGACGACATCGCGGTTGAGGGCCAGCACGGGTCCCGGGCGCGTCGAGGAGCACGCCTCCATGTAGTCCTGGAACAGAGCCCGCTCGCGCCGCGAGGTGATCGCCGCGATCTCGGCCTCGATCTGGGCCGCGACCGAGCGGGCGAAGGCCATCAGCATGCCGCCGGAGCCCTGGCGGATGGTGGTGAGGTTGAAGGCTCCCAGCAGGGTGCGCCGGGTGGGATGCAGGATCGGTACGGCCGCGCAGTGGAAGTCCCGCAGCGCCTCGACGTAGTGCTCCATTCCGGCGATCATCACCGGGCGGCCGCTGGCCAGCGCGGTCCCGATGCCGTTGGTGCCCACGTAGCGCTCGGCGAACACATGGCCGGGGGCCAGGTGCACGCGGTTGAGGTTCGTCGTCAGGCCCTCGTGCGAGACCTTCCGGGACAGGACCACACCGTTACGGTCCGTGATCATCGTGGAGACCGGGTCGTCGGCGAGCTGCTCGTGCAGCCTGTCCTGGATCGGCAGCGCGGCCCTTGCGAGGGGGCTGTCCAGATTGGGGTTGTCCAGGTACGGAGCCTCGAGGCTGCCCGACTTCACCTGGTATTCCATCGAGCGATGCCATGAGGCCACCACGAGCGGCCGGGCGCTTGGATCCTTGGTGACTTCCAGGTAGAGCTCTCTGGCTGCTCTCAGTGAGCTTCCGGGTTGTTGGCGGGGCATTAACACTCCCGTACTGCGCGCGTCACAATCCCTCGGTTCAGTGATTGGACCAGCTCGATGGCGTGGCGCCTACGGCGTGTATCACATTGAGACATTCGCGGACGGATTCTGAGACATCGCCCTGCGATCGGCGGCCTGTGTAATCGGCGCACCACCCACCCGCCGACTCGCAGGGAGCCGCTATGAAAGCCGTGCAGGTCATCGAGTACGACGAGCCGCCCGCGCTCGTGGACGTACCGGACCCGCAGATCACCGGCCCGCTGGATGTGATCGTGAAGATCGGGGGCGCCGGAGTCTGCCGGACCGATCTGCACATCCTCGAAGGACAGTGGAAGGACAAGAGCGGGGTCGCCCTTCCGTACACGATCGGTCATGAGAACGCCGGCTGGGTCGCCGAGGTCGGGCAGGCCGTGACCCACGTCAAGGTCGGTGACCCGGTCATCCTGCACCCGCTGGTGACCTGCGGTCTGTGCCGCGCCTGCCGGGCCGGCGACGACGTGCACTGCATGAACTCGGCATTCCCCGGCATCGACACCGCCGGGGGCTACGCCGAGTACCTGAAGACCAACGCCCGCTCCATCGTGCCCCTCGCCCCGTCCCTGGAGCCGGCCTCGGTGGCGGCCCTGGCCGACGCCGGGCTCACGGCGTACCACGCCGTCGCCAAGGCGGCGCGGGTGCTGCGGCCCGGTGACAAGGCCGTGGTCATCGGCGCCGGCGGACTCGGGCACATCGGGATTCAGGTGCTGCGGGCCCTGTCGCCGGTCGAGATGATCGTCATCGACCGCAGCCCGGAGGCCCTCGCGCTGGCCAAGGAACTGGGCGCCGACCACACGCTCGTCGCGGACGGAAGCGAGGCCGAACGCGTACGGGACCTCACCGCGGGGCACGGGGCGGAGGCCGTCCTGGACTTCGTCGGCGAAGGGGGCGCCGTCGAGACGGGAGTGGCCTGCCTGCGCCGCAACGGCAATTACCACGTCATCGGTTACGGCGGCCGTCTGAACGTGCCGACGATCGACGTCATCTCCACGGAGATCAACTTCATCGGCAACCTCGTCGGGTCCTACAACGACCTCTCCGAGCTGATGGTCCTGGCGGCCCAGGGCAAGGTCACCCTGCACACCCAGCGCTACCCCCTCGCCTCCTTCCGGCAGGCCCTCGACGACCTGGACACCGGGGCCGTACGCGGCCGAGCGATCTTGATCCCCTGACACGTCCAAGGAGCACTTCCATGCGTACGAGACCCTACAAGCGGTTCGCCGCCGTCGCGGCCGTCGCGGCGCTGACCGCCACCGCGTGCACCGCCCCGGACCAGGCACAGGAAGGGCCGAAGGACAAGGCCCCGCTCTTCAAGCTCGGCTCGCAGATCAGCTACGAGAAGTACGGCAAGGACTACCCGGACACCAAGGTGGAGGACGTCCCGGGGCCGTGCAGCTATGAGGCGATCAGCCGGAAGGACTACTCCGGGCAGACGCTGAAGATCATCAGCCATGCCGTGCCGGTAATCGGCGAGCCGACTCAGCTGCACGCCAAGCAGTTCGAGGAGATCACCGGGGCGAAGGTCGAGGTGGTCAACGTCCCCTTCGGTGAGCTGCACCAGAAGATCCTCACGCCCCTTCAGGCGGGCCAGCCCGCCTACGACGTGATGTTCTACCCCTCGCTGTGGATAGGCGACCTGGCCCCGTACCTCGCGCCGGTGCCGAAGAAGTATCTGAACACTCCCGGCATGAAGGACGTCACGGGTACCTATATGGACGTGGCGACTTGGAACAGGAAGGTCGTGCAGTACCCCATGGACGGGGACCGGCACTACCTCAAGGTCCGCACCGACGTGCTGAACGACCCCAAGCAGCAGGCGGCCTACAAGGCGGCCACGGGCAAAGAGCTGAGAGTTCCGAAGACCTGGGACGAATACCAGGACGTCGCCAAGTTCTTCAGCGGCAAGGACTTCGACGGCGACGGCAAGCGCAACTACGGCAGCGCCGAGGTGACCAAGCGCGACGATCTGACGTTCTCCGCCTTCATCAGCCGGGCGGCGCCGTATGTGAAGAACCCGGACGTCAAGGGCGGTGTCTTCTTCGACCTCGAGACCATGAAGCCGCTGATCAACACGCCCGGCTTCGTCCGCGCCCTGGACGACATGGTGAAGGCCAAGTCGACCTGGGCACCCGGTGGCGCCAACTTCGGCCTGGGAGACGAGATCTTCTCCTTCGGCGGCGGCCAGACGCTGATGTCGTACTCGTGGGACGACGCCTTCATCCAGGCCCAGCAGCCCGACAGCAGGATCCGTAACAAGGTGCAGGCGGCGCCACTGCCCGGGTCCAGCGAGGTCTACAACCGCACCACCAAGTCGTGGGACACGAAGGCGAACCAGGCTCCCTACTTCACCTGGGGCTGGACTTCGGCGGTGGCCAAGGCCTCACGCCACCAGCAGATGGCGTTCGACTACCTGTGCTTCTTCAGCAACGAGGCCAACACCGCCCTCGACCTGACCATCGGCCGGTTCGGCGTCAACCCCTACCGCTACTCCCACTTCGACCCGAGCTTCTGGGAGAGGCTGGGCTGGGACCCGAAGGTCGCCAAGTCGTACGTGAAGACGCTCTCCGGTATGGAGGAGAGCCGCAACCGCGTCTTCGACCTGCGCGTTCCCGGTGTCAACCAGTACATGTCCGCGCTGGCCAACGGCGTCGCCGCGGCGCTGGCGGGCCAGGACTCCCCGCAGGACGCGCTGGACGGCGTGGCCGGGGAATGGTCCAAGATCACCGGTCAGATCGGCAAGGACAAGGTCCAGAGCGCCTATCGCAACGTGGTCGCGCTCGAGGACAACTCCTGATCCGACCGCAGGACGCCCCGGGTGGCCGGACCGGACCGGCCGGCCACCCGGGGGCGCCCGCCCCCTTCCGCAAGGAGAACCATGGACGGCCTGCGCCGGCACAAGAGCATGTTCCTGCTGCCGGGACTGCTCACACTCTTTCTGATCATCATTTTCCCGCTTCTGTTCACCATCCGGGTCAGCTTCTCCGGCTGGAACGTCAGCAACCCTCAGATGGACTTCATCGGAGGCGCCAACTACACCGCGATGCTGCACGACAGCCGTTTCTGGGCCTCCATCACCCGGCTGATCCTGCTGGCGGGCGGCACGGTCCTGATCCAGTACGTCATCGGATTCGGTATGGCCCTGCTGGTCTGGCGCGAGGCGCGCGGCCGCAGATTCTGGCGGGTGCTCTTTCTCGTCCCCATGATGACCACGCCCGTGGTGATGGCCGCCATCTGGCAGACGATCTTCCATGAGTCACTGGGGCCGGCGAACGATCTGCTGGGGATGCTGGGCCTGACGAACATTCCCTGGCTCACCGAGTCGGGTCCGGCGCTGGTCGCGCTGATGACCGTCGAGGTCTGGCAGTGGACCCCCTTCATGTTCCTGTTGCTGCTGGCCGGTCTGCTCAGCCTTCCCAAGGAACCGTTCATGGCCGCCGCGATCGACGGCGCCGGCACCTGGCGCACCTTCTGGAAGGTGACCTTCCCGCTGATGGCACCGGTCTCGGTCGCGGCGATCGTCATCCGGCTGATCGAGGCGTCCAAGCTCTCCGACAGCGTCTACGTACTGACGTCCGGCGGGCCGGGATCCTCCACGGAGACCCCGGGTTACTACCTCTACATCCAGGGGCTCCGCGATCAGCAGACCGGCTACGGCGGGGCGATGTCCCTGACCTACCTCGTCCTGATGATCGTCACGCTCACGGTCGTCGCCGCCCTGCTCACCAGGGCCTTCAAGCTGAAGGGGGACTCATGAGGTCGCGCCTTTATCCCGTGTTCAAGTACACCGTGATCGCGCTGTGGGCCTGCTTCGTCGCGGGACCGTTCCTCTGGGCCATGACGACCAGCTTCAAGAACGCCAACGCCGTCCAGGGCGGTCCCACCTACATCCCCTGGGTGCAGTACAAGCCCACCCTGACCGGCTGGCACAACATCTTCGGCGGGGCCGGCGGTATCGATGTGGTCCAGCCCTTCGTCAACAGCGCCGTCATCACCATCGCCGCGTCCGCCATCAGCCTGGCCCTGGGGTCCCTGGCCGCCTACGCGCTGTCCCGGTACCGGTTCAAGCTGGGTTTCATCAAGAACAGCGACATCGTCTTCTTCTTCGTCTCCCAACGGATCATGCCGCCCGTCGTCCTGGTGATCCCCTTCTTCTACCTCCTTCAGTGGGGCGGCCTCCTGGACAGCATCCCGGGCCTGGTCATCGTGACGGTCGCGCTGCTGCTGCCGATCGCGGTGTGGGTGATGGTGGACTTCTTCAACGGCATCCCCCGGGAGATCGACGAGATGGCGATGCTGGACGGCTGCCCCCCGTTCCAGACCTTCGTGCGGGCGATCCTGCCGAACTCCCTGCCCGGGCTGACCGTGGCGGCGATGTTCTGCGCCGTGTTCGGCTGGAACGACTTCTTCTTCGCCTTCCGGCTGACCTTCACCGAGGTCCAGACGCTGCCCCAGGCGGTCGTCGCCCTCAACTCCTCCATTCCACCGTGGTGGACGCTGTCCGCCGCCGCGCTCTTCGGCGTGGCACCGCTGATCCTGCTCGCCCTCTGGGTGGAGCGTCTGCTGTCCAAGGGCAACCTGTCGGGAGCCGTCCGATGAACCTGCATGCCACTGATCTGTGCCTGACCGTCGACGGCGTCGACCACCTCAAGAACGTGACCGCCACCTTCCGGCCGGGCCGGCTCCACACCGTCATCGGCCGGACGATGGCCGGGAAGACGACGCTGCTGCGGGCCCTGGCCGGCCTGCAGAAAGTGGACTCCGGCTCGCTGACCCGGGCGGGAGCCGACTTCCTCAAGACGCCGGTGTGGCGGCGCGACACCGCCATGGTCTACCAGCAGTTCATCAACTACCCGCATCTCAACGTGTTCGACAACGTGGCCTTCCCGCTGAAGCGGGCCGGGCTGTCACGGGACGTGATCCGGCGACGGGCCCGGCAGAGCCTGGCGAGCGTGGGACTCGCGGACTTCGAGAAGCGCAAGCCCTCCCAGCTCTCCGGCGGCCAGCAGCAGCGCGTCGCGATGGCTCGCGCCCTGGCCCGCGATACCGGCATCCTCCTGCTCGACGAGCCACTGGCGAACCTGGACTACAAGTTGCGCGAACAACTCCGCGACGAGTTCAAGGCCCTCTTCTCGGACCAGGGCGACACGATCGTCATCTACACGACCACCGAACCCGCCGAGGCGATGATGCTCGGGGACGTGGTCCTGGTCATGCACGAGGGGCGGATCCTCCAGACCGGCACCCCGCAGGAGGTCTTCGAACGCCCGGCGACCACCACGGTGGCGTCCATCATCAACGACCCGCCCATGAACATCTTCGCGGGCCGGATCGAGGGCGGTCAGGTCACGGTGGCCGGCTTCCAGGCCACGCACATCTCCGCGCACCTGGCCGACCTGCCCGACGGTACGTACCAGTTCGGACTGCGCGCCACCGACGTCGGCCTGGCTTCCAGCGGGGTCGAGGGCGAGGTCACCTTCGTCGAGATCTCCGGCTCCGAGACCTTCGTCCATGTGGTCGTCGGCGAGACCCCCTTCGTCGTACAGATCGAGGGCATCCACGACGTCGCCCTCGGCGACCTGGTCAGACTTCGGCTCCGTCCCGACCGGCTGTTCGCCTTCGACGAGCAGGGGACGCTCGTGCGAACACCTTCATACGATCTCGCTTCAGTGGAAGGGCGCTGACATGGCGCAGTTGGACATCGTCGACGTCGGGCACGCGTACGCGCCGGGTGCCGAGGAGGAGCAGTGGGCTCTCAAACCGCTGAGGCTGACCTTCGAGTCCGGCAAGACCTATGCGCTGGTCGGACCCTCGGGCTGCGGCAAGACGACGCTGCTGAACATCCTGTCCGGCCTGGTCAGACCATCCCGGGGACAGGTGCTGTTCGACGGCGTCGACGTCACCGCCCTGCCCACGAAGGCGCGCAACATCGCCCAGGTCTTCCAGTTCCCCGTCATCTACAAGTCGATGACGGTCTACGAGAACCTCGCCTTCCCGCTGGAATGCCGGCGCTGGGACAAGGCGAGGATCGACGCCAAGGTCCGGCAGGTCGCCGAGGCCCTGGACCTGCACGACCGGCTGAGGCAGCCCGCTCGCGGGCTCACCGCCGACGACAAACAGCTGATCTCACTCGGCCGCGGCCTGGTCCGTGACGACGTGGCGGCCGTCCTGATGGACGAGCCGCTCACCGTGATCGACCCGCAGCTGAAGCACTCGCTGCGGCGCAAGATCCGAGAGATCACCGAGCAGTTCCGGCCCACGGTGATCTACGTGACGCACGACCAGTACGAGGCGATGAGCTTCGCGCAGGAAGTGCTCGTCATGAAGGACGGCCGCGCCGTACAGCAAGGCACCCCCGAGCAGCTCTTCGAGGCGCCCTCCTCCACCTACGTCGGCTACTTCATCGGCTCACCGGCGATGAACTTCCTGACCGTGGACCGGAACGAGAGGCCCTTCGCACTGGGCGGCCGGACGCTGTCCGTTGCCTGGGACATCCCCCAGGGCACGACCGACGTCCAGGTCGGCGTCCGGCCCGAACACGTCAAGGTCGTCACCGACCCCGGCCCCAACACCTTCCCCGGCCGGCTGCGGAGCGTCAGCGACCACGGCGCGCAGCGCGTGCTCGAGGTCGAGGTCGCCGGGCAACTCGTCAGGGCCAAGACTCCGCGGGAGGAGGGAGTTCCCCTCGGCGAGGCGGTCCTCGTACACCTGCCGCGCGCCAAGGTCCTTCCGTACGCGGACGGTCAGTTGGTACTCCGGTCGTAACGATCCGCCCCACCTACCCGCCCCACCTACCCGCCCCACCTACCCGTCCCACCTACCCGTCCCACCGCGGCGGGCCCCCACCAGGGGCCCGCCGCGGCGCGTGACGCGCCGCGGCCGTGCGGCGGAACGCCGACGCGTGGGGTGCACGCGACGCTTGGCTGATGCACCTGGATGTGCTGCGCCGACCATGTCCAGAGCGCTGGACGCGAAGTCTGGACCTGGGTTGTTCCGCTTCGTGCGGTAATCACCGAACTCCGGGCAGGGGCACGTCCACACCGGTACGGTGCCTACCAGATGGGGAGTGACGCACCTAACTCGTATGCAGTGGGGTGAAGGGTGCCATTGCGCTACTGGGGGACACATGTCGGAGATATCGACAGCAATCGACGCCCTGCTGCAAGCCCGGCTGCGGCAGTTACCCGAGGTGGAACGCGAAAGTGCGCGCTGGCACACGCTGGGCGAGCGCCTCGCCGAGTTGGCGGACGCACTCGCCGATCTGCGGGCGCACACCACCATGGACGCCGAACTGGTGGCGGCCCTGACCCTTCCTCAGCTGACGGAGACCCAGCTGTCCGTAGCGCAAGCAGCGGACTCATTCAGAGTGATCGCCTCCCGCTTCACCCGGGCAACGGTCAACATCGGTGTGAGCGGCGCGGCGCGCATGGGCAAGAGCACCCTGCTGCAGTCGATCTCAGGCCTCGACGACAACCAGATTCCGACCGGTCACGGCATCCCGGTCACCGCGGTCCGCAGCCGGATCTTCCACTCACCTGCGGTGCGGCGGGCCGAGTTGGAGATGCACAGCCCGGAGAGCTTCCTCGCGACGGTGATCTCCCCGCTGCACGCGGCGCTCGATCTCTCCCCCGTGCCGCGTACGGTCGCCGAATTCGGCCGCTGGGTCTATCCGGAAGTCCTGCCGGACACCCGGGACAGGGTGCTGCTGACCCGGCTGCGTGAACTGCAGAGTGCCCTGACGTCGTACGAGCCGCTACTGACCGGCGGTGTCAGAACGGTGCCGCTGGAGGAGGTGCGGCCGTTCGTGGCGTACCCGACCCATGAGGAGATCACCAAGGCGGGCGAGCGGGTGGGACGTGCCTATGCGGCGGTGCGCGAGGCCCGCATCGAGTGCGCCTTCCCGCATGAGCATGTGGCCAGGATCGGCATCGTGGACCTGCCGGGCCTCGGGGAGGTGGTCGCGGACGCCGACCGGCGGCATGTCGCGGGTCTGCGCAACGAGGTCGACGCGGTGCTGGTGGTCAAGCGTTCCTCCGACACCTCCTCGTACTTCGACGAGACGGACACCGCCGGACTCGGCCTTCTCGAGGAGGTACGGGGATTCGTGCGCAGCACCGGGGAATTCACCTACTTGGTGCACAACGCCGATCCGGACAAGCCCCACCTCGCGGAGAACCTCCGCGGCGATCTGCTGCGCAATGTCAACGGGGGCGAACCGGACCGCTTCTTCACCGTCTTCGAGACCGACGTACGCGACCCGGAGCGGGTCGGCCGGGAGGTGCTCGGTCCCCTGTTGAAACGGATGGCGGAGGGGCTGCCCGTCATGGACGCCGAGGTGCTCGCCGGCATCCGCACCCAGGCCTCATCCGTACGGGACCGTGTCCGCCTGCAGCTCACCGATCTGCGTCTGGCGCTGGACCAGGTGGCACAGCGGGCTGGAGTTCCGGAGGAAGTCAACGACGCCAAGGCCGCGCAGTTGCGCAGCGCTGTCGCCAGGCGGTTGCGCGGGCTGGTCGCCGAACTGGCCGCGGAGGCGCACGGCTCGATGGTAGGTCCGGGCTTCGGCGAAGCGCTTGAGAAGGCATACGAGGGCGTACTCGAGTGGATCCAGGACGGCTTCGGCAAGGGCACGGACGCCTGGCGGGAGGAGGCGCTGACCTGCATGATCACCGAAGGCCACTCGGCGGCGTTCGCGGGGCCGGAATTCAGCAGGGTCCGGGTCGAGATCAGCCGCCGCTTCGCGGCCCTGGACGACTTCTTCACGGCACGCCTCAACGCCGCCTGGAACCGTACTGCCGCGATGCTCGCCGCCGAGTGCGGAGCGCTTTTCCAGCGTAATGACAGCAGGCAGGCGGACAGTGTCTCCAGCTCCGACGACGCCACTGCCACACCCTCCGCCCACCCCGGACGCGATGTCCTCGCCGAGCTGGCCGAACTGTTCGCCCGTTCCTCCCAGCCGTGCCCGGGTCTTGCCTCCGCGGTCGACAGTCTGCTGGACGTACGGCTGGAGTACCGCACCCTGCTCTACCCCCGGGTACGCCCCGAGCTCGCCCCGCTGAACCTCCAGGTCACTCACCCGAACACGGGCGAGCAGATGCAGCAGGTGGCGGTTCCCCTGACCGCAGAGGGGGCCGAGCATCTCCACGAGCTGTTCAACAGCCTTGCCGAGCAGGCGGCGTTCCGGATCAAGCAGTCGCTGTCCCAGGAAGCCGCGGTGCCTGCGGCTGTCATCCACGCGCTGGTGGAGCAGTTCGAGGACACCCTGATCCGGTCCGGCACGTCGGTCATGGAATTCCGGCGGTTCGTCCGTTCGTACCGCAACGACCTGTGGCCGGCGGAGTTCAAGGGGATCGACGAGGCCAACAGCCGCTTCGCCCGCGTCCTCCGCGTTGTACAGGACATCTCCGACGTACTCGATGAGGAGCAGCCGTGACGGACGAACACTCGGTCTTCGAGTACAAGATCGGCTTGCTGGCCCCCAGCCGCGTGGGCAAGAGCACGCTGATCGCCGGCCTGCTCACCGAGGGCCAACAGCAGCTGGCACAGGACTCCTCGGTACACCTGCTCACCGCGGACCGGCCCACCAAGAACCGGCTGGCCGCCACCTACAACCTGGTCTCCGGAGCGCTCAAGGCCCGGATGTTCGAGCCGGGCCTCGTGCCCAGTACCAGCGATCCTTCCTGGTTCCGGCTGCTGCTGGAAGCACGGGGGCAAGACCTGCAGATCCGGTTCGACATCCTCGACTACCCGGGTGCGTGGCTGGAAGGAGCCGGCGAAGGCACCGAGGACGAGCAGAAATGGAACGAATGCGAGGCGTTCCTCGCCGACAGCTCCGTGCTCATCCTCCCGATCGATTCGGTGCTGCTCATGGACTCCGGTGACGACCACGCGCATCTGCTCGCCTCTCACCTCTCCGTATTCCAGATCAACCAGGCCGTACTCAGATGGGCGAAGAACCGGCGGGAGCTGTCCGGTGAGCCCGCGATGATCGTGTTCTGCCCGGTCAAGTGCGAGACGTACCTGTCGGACAGCGGCAGTCTCCAGGATCACGCGGGTACGTTGCGGGGCAAGGTGGTCGACCAGTTCAGCGATGTACTCAAGACGGTCCGGGACGCGGCCCCGCACGCGGCGGTCCGCTACCTCCCGATCGATACCTTCGGCTGTGTAGAGCTCGTCTCGGCCCGCTGGATCCATGCCCAGGGATCTCCCGGCGGCGAGATGCTCGTGCCCAAGTACCGGGTCCGGCCACCCGGCCAGATCGTCCGGAAGGGACTGGACGACCTCCTCACCCTGCTCTGCCGGCAACTGGTCGACACCGCGCGGGCGCAGAGCGAGCGGACGACAGCCGCGAAGCAGACGGCGGCCCTGAATTCCCGAAACCACGCGGAGTTGAGGGAGGGCTTCTTCCGCGACCTGTGGCTGAACTTCAACGGCGAACGCAACCGTCGCAGGCACACAGCCGCCACCGACGAGAGGCTGTTCGCCATGTCGCAGCGGACCACTCAGTCGCTCTTCGACGTGCTCACCGCCCTGGCCGGGCGGGAGAGCGGGCCCCGTCTGCACCACCTGAGCTGACCGCCGAAGGGACTACCGTGCACGTTTATCTTCGTACCCGGGGTGTGCCGCGCAAACTGGACTACGGCTTCCTCGGCGCCGCACCAGGAAGCCGCTGGTGGGACACATACTCGGAGCTCACCGCCACCGAGCGTCCCTGCTTGCTCGCCGTCACGTCGAAGGGCCGCTGGCGGGTACTGATCAGCGGGGTGCCCTCCACCCGAACCGACTCCGTGGGCACCCTTGTCTACTACACCCTGGTCCTCGACGGCTCTCCTTCTCCGGCCGGAACGGTGGGGCCCCGGCAGGACCGGCCCACGGTGTTGGCGCTCGCGTCACGTTGGCTGGACGACATCGCCCGTCACCCGGAGGGCCGCGGGGTGCTGTCCGAGCTCCTGGACGGTCTGTGTTCCAGCGCGGAGGTGGATCGGCTGCTGGCCGCCCGCCACTCGGAGCTCACCACCGAGCGCGCGGAGCTCACCGCCCGGCTCGCCACCGCGCTGGCATCCCTGAGCCCCGCCCCATCCCTGAACCCCGCCCCGTCCGTCCCGTCCGCGCAGGACAGCGGCGCCCCTTCTCCCGTCCTGCTCACGGAGCGCTGGATCGCCGGACGGACAGCACCGGGCGCCGACGCGGCCTTCCTGGCCCGACTGTCCTCGCTGCTGTCCGGGGAGGACGGGCAGGCGCACCTGCTCAACCTGGTCTCGTCCGCCGAAGACATCACCACACTGCCTCAGAAGCCAGGGCTGCTGGCCGTACTCATTGAGGGCGGCATGGTCGGCGACCCCGCGATGCCGGCCGAGGCGCTTCCGAAGCTGCCTTCGGAGGTCGTCGCCAGTGCCCCAAAAGCACGGTGGCGGGCGGCAATGGTTCCCACAGTGCTGACCGCCTTGATCCTGCTGTTGGTGGCCCTGGTGCTGGTCGCCGGCAACTGGACCTGACCAAGCCGTTTCTGAGCCAGGGCAAGATCCGCTTCCGCAGCCCGGAAAAGCGCCAGGTGCAGGTCTCGGTCGAACTCCGGGCACCGAGACGGCGTCTGACGTTCTTTTCCGCGGCCACCTATCAAAAAGAGTGGCTGGAGCCCGATTCCCTGCTGGCCTTCCGCTGTGAATTCGTCGCGGACGAAGCGCGGACCGGGCACCCCGTGCGGGCCCTCCTTCTCGCGCGGCTGGCCGTCGGCCGAGCCCGAGTATTCAATTACGAAACGGCCCGCTACGAATTCGGCCGGGTAGAGGACCTCGACTTCGCCGTATCTTTGGATGGTGAGACGGTGTACGAGGCATACGGTGCCCGGCCGATGGAGGAGGACAGGGGGCTGACTTTCAAGGACGAGACCGGTTACTGGACCACGATCCGCCCGATAACGTCCGCCCTGAAGCAGGCAGTGCGCGATGAGAATCCGTGACAGCATGTCAGCCCGCCGAACAGGGCTCATCGTCCAGAGCCGCGCGGGCGGAACCGGTGAAGTCTTTCAACCGCGCCCTGGCTTCGAGCACGTGTGCAGCGTGCCTGTCTCTCCATGTGTCGGTCCCAGCTCCTCGCAGGCTGTCGGCGTGCCAGGAGAAGAGATCGGACAAGGCAATGCCGAGAGCCGTCGTCAGAGCGTCCGCGGACTCGACAACCGCCGTGGACCCCTCCACCGCCACAGTGGACGCGGCGCGGCGAGCCGCGCTCACCAGATTCTCGGCCGCCCTGATGCGCTCCATCGCCTCTTCGAGGTGCACGGGACCTGCGCCACTCAGCGCTGTCCAAGCCCCCCGCAAGCCTTCCTCGGCCGCCACCGCCTCGGTGATCAGTGCGCTGTACGCGGCCTGGCGAACTTCTCGGCGCCATCGGTGGTGCTCCAAGTAAGCCTGTGATCGCACCTGCCAGCGAGTCGACCACGCTGCCACAACCGCCGCGACCGTTGTCCCCGCGACGCCGACCGCCGAGCCCAGGATTGCCGCCACCCCTGCGTCCACCCGCCCAATTCTGAGGCCGCCGGGCCGAGCGCACCAGAGACGACTTCCCGATGGAGGTCGTCCGGGAAGCCGAGCGACAGGCACCTCTTCTTTTACGAGGGCGGGATCTCTGCCGCCCATGTGGCTGCCGTGTCGAGGTCCAGCCATGCTTCCCCGGTCAGATCGGTGGTGGCCCAGCGGGCAGCGGAGACGACCTCCTCAGAGGTACGGAAACCTGCGACCACGCAGGCCACGCTGGGGTCGCGCAGCGGAAACCGCAGGGCGGCGTGGGGAAGTGCGGTGCCGTGTCGACCGGACACCCCGGCAAGGAGCCGAGCACGACGCAGTGCCGATTCCGAGGCGGGGCCGTAGTCGAAGGTGGCGTCATTCGCGGGGTGAGGACGGCTGAGCAGACCGGAGTTGAACGGGGCGGCGGCCACCACCGCGACCCCACGTTCGGCGCACGCGTCCAGCAAGGGGCGAGCGGTGCGGTCGAGAAGGGTCCACCGCCCGGCCACCATCACTGCGTCGGCCTCCGCCTCCGCGACGACGCGCAGCAGCGGGGCGACCGCGTTCATGCCGACACCGACGGCACCGATGACACCTTGGTCGCGCAGAGCCGTCAACGCGGGCAGGGCATGGTCGAGGGCGGCGTCCAGATGATCGTCGGGATCATGGACGTAGACGATGTCCACATGGTCCAGGCGCAGGCGATTCAGGCTGCCTTCCAGACTTCGCAGTACACCGTCCCGTGAGTAGTCGGGGCGGCGGACCAGCGTGTCGGGTACGGCGAAGCCTCCTGCCGTCAGGTCGGATCCGGTGGGTGCCGGGTGGGGTTCCAGCAGTCGGCCGACCTTGGTGGAGATGGTGAACTCCGACCGTGGACGGTGGGCGAGGGCATCGCCGAGCCGCCGTTCGGACAGTCCGAGGCCGTAGTGCGGGGCGGTGTCGTAGTAGCGCACTCCCACGTCCCAGGCGGCCTTGAGGGTGGCCTGTGCCTGGCAGTCGTCGATCGGGCCGTAGAGATTGCCGAGGGGGGCGGCGCCGAACCCCAGCGTGCTGACACGGACGCTCGTACGACCGAGCGGGCGGGCCTTCACGAGGGGATTCCGTACCAGCGCGCGGCCGTTGTCCCGAAGACCGCTTCCCGTTCGTCGGCGCTGAGCTCCTCGGTGAGCGATTCGGCGACGGCCACCACTTCGTCGTACTCGGCGGCGAGCAGGCAGACCGGCCAGTCCGAACCGTACATGAGGCGGTCCGGTCCCATCGTCTCGAACAATACGTCCGCGTAGGGGCGCAGAGCCGCGGCCGGGTCCCCGCCGGTCCGGGTGACCAGGCCGGACAGCTTCACCGTCACATTCGGGCACTCGGCCAGATCCGTCAGCAGCGCGGTCCAGGAGACGAGGCCGTCCGGACTCACGACGGGATTGCCGGCGTGATCCAGCACGAACCGGACGTCGGGCAACTCGCGCACGGCCCGCACCGCGGAGGGCAGTTGGTCGGGGCGGACGAGAAGGTCGTAGACGAGACCCGCTGCCGCGACCGACGTGATGCCGCGGCGGACCTCGGGGCGCGCCGGCCACTGCGGGTCGGTCTCGTCCTGGATGCCGTGCCGGATACCGACGAGCGCGGATCCGCCGGGTTGCTCCCGCAGTTCCGCGAGGCGGTCGGCGATGCCGGGTTCGGTCAGGTCGGTCCAGCCCACGACCGCCCGCACCTGCGGGTCCGTGCACGTCAGGGCCAGCAGTTCCGGTGTCTCCTGCGGCACGGCGATGGTCTGTACGACGACGGTGGCGTCGATCGCGTTCCGTTCGAGAGCCGGCCTGAGTTCAGCGGCGGTGAAGGTCCGGCGCAGCGCGGGCACGTCGCTGGTCCACGGCTGATCGCGAACTGACAGATCCCACAGGTGGTGATGAGCATCGATACGCACGCTTCGGTCCTTGAGCGTCGAGAAGGACTGGCGAGGGAAAGGCGCACGCGCCCACTGCGAGGAGCGCGGCGCGGGAGCGCCCTCCTCGCGGCGGCCGGTGCGTGAGGTGCGGCCCGCGGACGGCTCGGGCGTACGTGAGGTCTCAGTCAAGGCCGGCGGCCGCCGCCGATTCCCACTTCCACGATGTCTCCTTCGTGCGGGTAGCGTTCATCGGTCAGCCAAGTAGCGGATCAGTCCGGCACCCCGAACATCGGAGGTGCGCTTGTCCCACTGGCCACGGTGTTCCAGGCGGTCCCCGGGGGCCGGGGGCGACTTCGGGCGAGGCTCGTGCCGTCGGCGGGTCCTGGTGGCCGCCGCGTGCAGGGGCCGCCCGGCATCGCGTACCGCATGAGGAAGGATCTGCTTCATCTGGCAGGCAGGACCTTATGGATGGGATCCATTCTGCGCAACATCCTGACGGGAGTGCGTAGTTCAGTCCGTTTTGATGAGGTCTTCGCAGGGCTTCCGCCTGAGGTCTGTCCGTTCTCTTCCCAACTCGCAGCGGCAGTGCCATATTGGCCACCGTCAATGAATCAGATTAATCCGTGACGCAAGAGGGAGGTTCGCCTTGGGCGACTCAACACAGGCTCCTGGCAAGGCAGATGACGCGACGTCACGTCCCTACCGTCCGGGGTATGAACTGGTCGCGGAGCAACTGCTGGACTACATCGCCCAGGAGAACCTGCGGCCCGGCGACCGCCTCCCCACCGAACAGGGCCTGGCCCAGATCCTGGGAGCGTCCCGCAACGTCACCCGGGAGGCCGTGAAGGTCCTGGCCGCCATCGGCCGGCTCAATGTGCGGCGGGGCGCCGGTATCTTCGTCGCCGCCTCGGTCGGCGGGCTGCTGGACGACGAACTCTCGCACTTCCGGCCGACCAGCATGGAAGACGTCCGCATGCTCCTGGACTACCGCAAGGTGATCGAGTCGGAGACAGCACGCCGTGCCGCCTCCCTCGCCACCCCGATCGAGGTCCGGGCCATACGGGAGAGCGCGGAGAGCTCCCTGGCAGCGGCCACGATGAACGACGTGGACACCTTCGCCAAGGCTGATGCGGCCTTCCACGACGCGGTGGGCGCCGCCTCGCACAACGTGTTCCTGAGGTCGAGTGTCGCCGGTGTGAGGCGCTTGGCATCCCAGTCCGACGTGCTGCTCTTCCACGGTGACGTGCCCGGATCGCTGGAAGTCGCCGCGGGTCAGCATGTGGCCATAGCGGAGGCGGTCGCCGCGGGGGCGGCCGATCTCGCCGAGCGGCTGATGGTGGAACACATCGGCACCACACAGAGCCAGTTCGAGAAGAAGATTCGCGACCGGCTGTTCAGTCCCGACGCCGACACGGCCCCTTAGGCGCCCCCGGAGCCTTCGAGGAGCGGCGGCTCCGGGGCTCCACCGCCGTCCGCGGAGGCGGCGGCCTCGTGAACCGGCCGACCCCGCATGTGCCGCAGCACAGCGGTCGAGCCGCCCATCGCCCTGGGAGTCCCGGTGGACGACCGGGACTCCCAGGTATCACCCCCCTCAGGCGATTGGATACGTGTGTCTCATCCGTCTGCGCGCAGGCGCGTCTTCGCGCCGCTGCGAAGAAGTTTCACGGCCGCCTTCTCGGTGGCCGCAGTGGCAGCCCTGCTGACTGCCGTGCCGGCCCAGGCGGCTCCCCCACCGCCGGACATCGATGTCTATGTCTCTCCAGCCGGCCGGGACGTGGGCTCAGGTAGCGCCGCACACCCTTTCAGGACGCTCGAGCACGCGCGGGACCACGTGCGCGACGTCAGGCGGAACGCCAAAGGCGACATCCATGTCCGGCTCATGTCCGGTACCTACCGGCTCAGCCGTACGTTCGCCCTGACCGCCCGGGACTCCGGCCGCGACGGACACAAGATCGTCTACGAGGCCGCCCCCGGCGCACATCCGGTGATCAGCGGAGGCGAGCGAATAACCGGCTGGGTTCCGGCCGGCGGAGCAGGACGGGTCTACAAGGCCAAGGTGGGCGACATCGACACCCGCCAGCTGTATGTGGACGGCGAGCTGGAGACCCGGGCGCGCAGCGCCAAGAACCCCTCCGGCTTCAGCAAGACGTCCACCGGCTACACCTTCACCGACACCGGCCTCAACGCCTACAAGCGTCCCTCGGACCTGGAGGTCGTCAGCTCCTGGGGCTGGAAGCTGATGCGCTGCCCCGCGCAGTCGATCGCCGACAACAAGATGACGATGCAGCAGCCGTGTTGGCACAACGCGCATCTCCAGCGGGGCCAGGAGATCCAGAACCCGACCTGGCTGGAGAACGCCCGCGAACTGCTGGACACGCCCGGTGAGTGGTACCTGGACAAGGGCGAGGGCGAGATCTACTACATGCCCAAGGCCGGCCAGGACCTGTCCACCGCGACCGTCACCGTGCCGCGCGTGCAGGACCTGGTGGACCTCGACGGCACCAGGACCGACCCGGTCAGCAACGTGTCCTTCCGAGGCGTCACCTTCTCCTACTCCACCTGGCTCGCGCCCAGTTCCTTTGAGGGCCTCATCGAGGGCCAGGCCGGCTTCCGGATGGTCGGCCACGACCCCGACTTCGACGCGACCCGCCTGAAGTGGCAGAAGACGCCCGGCGCCGTCAATGTCAGCTACGGCCACGGCATCGGCTTCGAGGGCAACACCTTCACCCATCTCGGCGCGGTCGGGCTCAACCTGAACACCGGTACCCAGGGCTCCGACATCACGGGCAACGTCTTCCGCCAGATCGCCGCCACCGGCATCCAGATCGGCGGGGTCGCGGTGATCGACGCTCATCCCGACGACTCCCGGGACATCACCAAGGACACCAGGGTCGACAACAACGTGGTCACCAAGGTCGCCGACCAGTACAACGGCTCCATCGGCATCCTGGCCGGCTACACCGACCACACCGTGATCACCCACAACAAGGTCTACGACCTGCCCTACACCGGCATCTCCGTCGGCTGGGGCTGGGGCCTCACCGACAAGGGCGGCAACAGCAACTACTCCCCGGGGAATCTGGGCGTGCCGATCTGGGACACCCCCACGACCAGCCGCGACACCGAGGTCACGGACAACGAGATCTACGACATCATGAAGTCGCAGGCCGACGGCGGTGCCGTCTACACACTCAGCACCGACCCCGGCGGCGTGGTGTCCGGCAACTACATCCACGGCATACCGTCGCCCGCCTACGGCGCGATCTACCACGACGAAGGCAGCCGGTACTGGACGAACACCGGCAACGCTCTGTGCGACGTCGCATACCAGTGGCTGTTCCTCAACCACGGCATGGACATCGACGCCACAGGCAACTTCACCACCCAGCCCGCCTACTCCGCCCAGGCCAACAGCACGGGCAGCACCATCAGCGGCAACACCACTGTGGGTTCCTGCGGCCAACTGCCGGCCTCCGTGGTCAACAACGCGGGCCTCCAGCCGAGTTACCGCCACCTCGACCCGGGCCCCGACGTCGCCGACCACCAGGCGCCGAGCAGGCCCGGCACTCCGAGCGCGGTCACCGATTTCCCGACGGTGGCAGACCTCACCTGGGCCGCATCCACCGACGACACCTCGGTCACGGGCTACTCCGTCCACCAGGACGGCAAGCTGATCAGCGCCACCGGGAAGACCTCGGTGCGCCTTCCGGGCCTGACCGCCGGGAAGACGTACGCCTTCCAGATCACCGCCCGTGACGCCGCCGGCAACGAGTCAGGTCCCGGCCCGACACTGCACGTCACCATGCCCTCAGGCACGGACCTCGCCCTCAAGAAGTCCCTCACCGCCTCGTCGTACTCGGAGAACAACACCCCGGAAAAGGCGGTGGACGGAGACCTGTCCACGCGCTGGGCCCAGGGCCTGGGCCTGCCCGATCCGTCCTGGATCCAGGTCGATCTCGGTGCGCCGTACGACGTGAACGGCGCGATCACGACCTTCGAGAAGGCCAGCGGGTACAAGTACCGCATCGAGGTGTCACCCGACGAGGTCCACTGGAAGACACTCGCGGACCACACCGCCGCGAACACCACGGCGGCGACCGACTACGCCCACACGGACGATCCGGTCACGGGCCGTTTCGTGCGGCTGACCGTCACCGGATCCAGCTGGAACGGCGGCAGCATCTACGACTTCCAGGTCTACGGCACTCCCAGGACCGTCACGGACCACACGGCCCCTACGGCACCCGGACAGCCCACGGTCAAGCCGCTGCTGCCCGGCCTGGTGGACGTCAGCTGGTCCGCGGCCACCGATGACACCGGCGTGACCAGTTACGTCGTCTACCGGGACGGCAAGCGGATCGGTGTCACCGACGCCACGACACTGCGGGTTTCCGGCCTGACCGCGGACACGGAGTACTCCTTCACCGTCGTGGCACGCGACAAGGCGCTGAACGCCTCCGACCCCGGCAAGGCGGCTGTCGTCACCACGCCGGCCGACCACGACCTGGCCCTGGACAAGCAGGTCACCGCCTCGTCGTCGTACTCCAAGGACTACGCGCCCGAGAAGGCGGTGGACGGGGATCTCTCCACCCGCTGGGCACAGGGCGCGGGCCTGCCCGACCCGTCCTGGATCCGGGTCGACCTGGGCAAGGACACCGGGGTCTCCAGCGTGGTGACCACCTTCGAGAAGGCCGGCGGCTACAAGTACCGCCTGGAGTACTCCACCGACGGCACGACCTGGTCCATCTTCGAGGACCACACCTCCGACGCCACCTCGTCGTCAGCCGTCCACTCCTTCGCCGACAAACCCGTCACCGCACGCTACCTGCGCCTGACCGTCACCGATTCCAGCGGGAACGGCGGCAGCGCCTACGGGCTCCAGGCGTACGGCGGCTTCTGAGCACTCCGCTTGCGAGCCGACACCTTTCACATCTCGTACAGAAAACGAAAGCCAGGATGAAGATCACCCATGTCGAGGTACACCGGATCGATGTTCCGGCAGCCAGTCCGCCCTTCCGCTGGCGCGACGGGCTGAGCGGAAGCGCTCCGGTGGGCGACGGCGCGGTCCTGCACATCGGGACGGACGAGGGAGCCGAGGGAGTGTCGGTATTCGCTCGTCCGGGCGCCTACTCCACCCTGCGGGACCTGGTGGACCGGGTCTTTCGTGCGGAACTGGTCGGAGCCGACCCGTTCCAGCGGGAATGGCTGTGGCACCGGGTGTGGGAGCTGGACCGTATCCACGAACTCCCGCTCCCCACCCTGGGCCTCATCGACATCGCCTTGTGGGACCTGGCCGGCCGCTACCACGGCGAGCCGGTCTGGCGTCTGCTCGGCGGCTTCCGGGAAGCCATCCCCGCCTACGCCTCCACCTCGACGTTCTCCAGCGTCGCGGAGTTCCTCGACGTGGCGGACCAGTGCCTGGCCCTGGGGTATCGCGGTATCAAACTGCACGCCTGGGGCGACGCCCGCCGTGACGCGGAACTGTGCCTGGCCCTGCGCGACCACGTCGGTCCGGACGTCCCTCTCATGTACGACGGGTCGGCGGGCTTCGACCTGCCCGACGCGATCCGGCTGGGGCGGGCCCTCTCCGAGGCCGACTACCTCTGGTACGAGGAGCCGATCCGCGAATTCAGCATCTCGGCCTATCAGCGGCTCGCCGAGGCCGTGGACGTACCGCTTCTGGTGGCCGAGACCTCCGACGGGGCGCACATGAACGCGGCGGACTTCATCCGGGCCGGTGCCGCCACCTTCGGTGTCCGGGCCGGCACCACTCTCCGGGGCGGTATCACCGGCGCCATGCGCACCGCGCATCTCGCGGACGCCTTCCGGCTGCGGGCCGAGGTGCACGGTTCGGACATCCCCAACCACCACCTGTGCATGGCCATCTCCAACACCACCTACTACGAGTCCCTGGTGACCTCGGTGAACGTTGTCCGTGAGCGCCACGTGGACGACCAGGGCCTGGTGCACGCCCCCGCGGGGCCTGGCATAGCCCTTCCTCTCGACTTCGGCTACGGCAACGAACTCCTGCCGTTCGTCGAGCAGCCGCGCTGACCGGCGCAAGAACAGAAAGGCAAGGAAAGACAATGGAGTCTTCCCGATCTCCGAGAACCGGCCGGCGTCACTCGCTGCTCCGCACCGCGGCAGTCACGCTGTCCCTGGCCACCACGGCCGCCCTTGCAGGCTGCGCCAGCGCCGACACCACCACCCGTTCCTCCTCCGGGCAGTCGGCGTTCAAGCCGGCCGCGCAGAAGGAGGGCTCGCGGATAACGGTGTGGGCCGACTCGACCAGACTGCCGTCGGTGCAGGCGTACCAGAAGTCGCACCCCGACGTGAAGATGAAGATCGTCACGTACGACGGCGGAGCCGACGGATCGACGTATCTCCAGTCGAAGGTGCAGTTGTTCGACAGGACCGGCAGCGGGTGGCCGGACGTGGTGTTCGGCACGCCGACCGACGTGACCTGGGCGTCGGAGGCCACCAAGCCCGACGCGCGGCCGTTCGCCGCGCCCCTGGACGAGAAGCTCGTACCGCAGAGCACCCTGGACGAATTCGCCAAGGGTTCGCTGACGCCCTGTGAATTCGACGGCCACACCTACTGCATGCGCAACGACATCGCGCAGGTCCTCCTCTGGTACAACAAGTCCCTCATGGACAAGTGGGGTTACAAGGTCCCCACCACCTGGGAGGACTACGAGGCCCTCGGCAAGAAGGTCGCCAAGGACCATCCGGGCTATCTGGTCGGCTCGGTCGGTGACACCAACTCCCACGAGTCGTACTTCTGGTCGGGGCAGTGCCCCGCGTTCAGCCTGGTGAAGCCCGACACCCTGCGCACCGACCTGCGGGACCCGAAGTGCACCCGGATGGCGAAGCTGCTGGACGACCTGATCGGCGCCAAGGCCATCGCCACACAGGGCTTCTTCAGCCAGGGATTCGCCGAGAACAGCGGCGGCAAGGTCCTGATGGCCTACGGCCCTTCTTGGTACGGCCAGTACCTCTTCAAGGCCGGCTTCAAGACTCCGGCCAAGCAGATCGCCGCGGCGCCCCCTCTGGCATGGAAGGGAGAGAGCACGACCGCCACGGGCAACGTCGGCGGCGGCGTGTGGATGGTGTCCTCGCACAGCGCCAACCTCAAGGCGTCCACGGACCTGGTCACCTGGCTGACCACCTCCGACGAGAACCAGGCCGGCGCGCCCACCTATCCGGCCTACACCCAGGCCGCGAAGGCCTGGCTGGCCAACCCGGCCAACAGGAACTACTTCGCCAATGATGTGAGCGAGCCGTTCGAGCAGGCCGCGAACGAGGTGTGGACCGGCTGGTCGAACACCAGGTTCTCGGACTCCACCGCCTGGTCCAGTGTCGTCCTCCCGGCTCTGACCTCCGGAAAGAGCCTGACCGAGACGCTGCCGGCCTGGCAGCGGGAGATCGCGGGCGAGGCCAAGAGCCAGGGCTACAAGGTGGTCGATCAGTGACCTTGCTGGAGACCGAGCCTGTCGCCGTCTCCCCCGTGCGCCGCGGCACCACGCCGCGGCGCACGGGCCGCGGTCGCGCGGGCTACTTCTTCGTCGCCGGCTACGCGCTGCTGCTGCTCGCGTTCGGCGTCTTCCCCACCGGGTACGCGTTCTACCTCGCGCTCACCAATGACCGGGGCCAGTTCACCGGGCTCAACCAGTTCGTGAAGGTCGTCCAAGACTACCGCTTCGCCCCGGCCTTCACCCACATGCTGATCTATCTGGTCATGTGGCTGGTGACCCTCGTCGTCCTGGTCGTGCTGACCGCCGTGGTGCTGCGCAGCCGCGTGCGTCCGGGCACATCGGCGCTCTTCCGCTTCCTGTACTACATTCCCGGCGCCCTCGCCGGAGTGGCGAGCGTTCTGGTCTGGCTGTTCATGCTGGACCCCGATGTCAGCCCGGTGTCCTGGCTGCTCACCGCCATGGGGTTGAAGACGTTCGCCGCTGTCCTGGCGCCCGGCAACCTGCCGCTGATCCTCATGTTGATCGCCTTCTGGACCGGTGCCGGAGGCTGGATGGTCGTGATGTACGGGGCTTTGAACAACATCCCCGACGACGTGCTGGAAGCGGCCCGCATGGATGGCGCGGGCCCGTGGCGCACCGCCTGGCACATCCAGATCCCGATGATCCGGCAGTGGATCGTCTACATGACGATCATGGCTTTCGCGACGGGCACCCAGCTGTTCGTGGAGCCCCAGCTTCTCCAGACCGCCAGCCTCGGCAGGGTGAGCCCCACCTGGTCGCCGAACCAGCTCGCCTACGTCTACGCCTTCCAGCAGGGCGACTTCAACGGCGCCGCCGCCATCTCCGTCGTCCTCCTCGCCGTGGGCCTCCTCGCCGCCGGGCTGCTGGTCGCTCGCTCGAACCTGTTCAAGTTGGATGAGAAATGACACAGACCGCTGTCTTCCTGACGGCCGTGAGGCGGCGTATCCGTCCTTCCAGGACCCTGCCCTTCCTGGTCGTAGGACTCCTCCTGGCCTTGCTGCTGTTGTTCTTCGTGCTGCCGGTGATCTGGCTGCTGCTGACACCGTCGAAGACCGCCGGCGAAGTGGTGCGGGACAACCCCCTCTCCTTCGGTTCGTTCCATCAGATCGGCACGGCCTGGCGGCACCTGTTCGCCTTCCAGGACGGCGCCATGACGAGATGGCTGCGCAACTCGGCCGTCTACTCGGGCGGTTCGCTCATCCTGACGCTGGCCGTCAGCGTTCCGGCCGGCTACGCGCTGGCGCTGACGAATTTCCGGGGACGCAAGACGCTCCTCGTGATCACCCTGGTCACCATGATCATGCCGCAGGCCACCCTGGTGCTGCCGATCTTCCTGGAGCTCAACCGCTTCCATCTGATCGGCACCATCTGGTCGGTGATACTCCCTTTCTCCTTCTATCCGTTCGGCGTGTATCTGGTCTACATCTACTTCGGGAGCAGCCTCCCCAGGGACCTGCTGTCCGCCGCGCGGATCGACGGCTGCACGGAGTGGCAGCTCTTCTCCCGCATCGCGCTCCCGCTCGCCAAGCCGGTGGTCGGACTGGTCGCGTTCTTCAGCTTCGTGGGCAACTGGAACAACTTCTTCCTGCCCTACCTCGTCCTGCCGAACAGCGAGCAGTTCCCCGTCCAGGTGGGCCTGAACCAACTGCTGACCTCGACGCCGTCCTTCAACCCCGTCGCCGGCGCCGGACTGAACGTCACCATCCCCGAACTCGCCCTGGCCATCCTCATCGCCATCCTGCCGGTGCTGGTGCTGTTCGTCTTCTCGCAGCGCACCCTGGTGTCCGGGATGCTCGCCGGAGCGAGCAAGGAATGAGCGGCGTCGCGCCACCCTCTTCAGCACGTCCGCAAAGGAGACCGTGTGTACCGGCTCGATCCGCGCTACGCCCCCGCCCCGCAGGCCGTCCTCCACACGGGATGGCAGGCAGTGGCCTCCCAACTCCCCGACGGCCCCGTGGTGGTGGCCATCGACGGGCCCCCGTCCGTCGACTGGTCCCTCCTCGGTGATCGCCTCGAAAACGAGCTGACCGGACGCGGTACCCCCGTCACTCTGCTCGACATACGGAGCCATTACGCACGGCCGGCACACGTCAGGAGCCGCACCGAACACCCGGCGGACGCCGACGACCCCTACTTCCGCAGGCTCGCCGACAATCCCCTTGACGACCTCTTCGAGATCCTCCCGGTATCCGCACCGCCGACGGAAGGGCTGCTCCTCGTCTACGGGCCCGGCGCCGCCCTCGTGGAGCACGACCTGCTCTGGTACGCCGATGTGCCCAAGCGATACGCGGAGGCCGCCGTCGGCGCGGGTGAGCCGGGCGTCAACCTCGGTCTGCCGGGTGAGAAGCCCGACTTCAGGCGGCTGTTCTACATCGACTGGCCGATGCTCGACCAGCACCGCGACGCGCTCGCACACCGCCTCGACGCCTGGCTCGACATGCAGAGCCCCGACCACCCGGCGTGGATCGACGGAGCAGGCCTGCGCGCCACATACGCCGCGCTGGCCCGCAAGCCCGTCCGCACCCGCCCGTACTTCAACTCCACGCCCTGGGGAGGCCATTGGGCCCAGCGCGAGCTCGGATTCAACCCCAACTGCCGCAACACAGCGCTCGGCTACGAACTGATCGCGCCCGAGGCCGGCATCCTCATCGGCACCGGACCGGAGGACCAGGCCGAGGTGCCGTTCCAACTCCTGTGTGTGCTGGAACCGTTGAGCGTGCTGGGGGCAGAGGGGCACGCCCAATTCGGCACGTCCTTCCCGATCCGCTTCGACTACCTGGACACCGTCGGCGGCGGCAGCCTCTCCGTGCACTGCCACCCGAAGGAGTCGTACATGCGGGAGCGTTTCGGCTGGGCGTACACCCAGCACGAGACGTACTACCTGACCCTCGGCAGCACCGACACCAAGGTCTTCCTCGGCCTGCGCGAGGACGCCGACGTCGACGTCTTCCGCAAGGAGGTGGAGAGGGCCGTCACCGACGGAGTCCCCATGGACCCCGAGGACCACGTCCTCGCCTTCCCCGCCGAACAGGGCCGGCTGTTCATGATCCCGGCGGGCACCCCGCACGCCAGCGGCGCGGGCAACCTCGTACTGGAGATCAGCGCCACCCCCTACCTGTACAGCCTCAGGTTCTACGACTGGCTGCGACCCGGCGCCGACGGCAACCCGCGCCCCCTGCCCTACGAGCACGGGTTCGCCAACCTGGAGACCGGACGCCGCGGCACGGCCGTCGCCCGCGACCTGGTTCAAGAGCCGCGCACCCTGCGCGAGGGCACCGGCTGGCGGGAGGAGGTCATCGGCGCGCTGGCCGAGATGTTCTACGAGGTCAGGAGGTTCGTGCTCGACGCCGGCGCCGAGGCGACCGACGACACGCAGGGACGGTTCCACATCCTGAACGTGGTCGAAGGGGAAGGCGTCACGGTGCACACGGCGGCCGGAGACCGACACGAACTCGCCTACGCGGAGACACTCACCGTGCCGGCCGCGGTCGGCCGCTACACCCTGCGAGCGACTGGCGTCGGCCCGGTGCGTGTCGTGAAGGCGCTGGTCCGTTGATTCCGGTCCTGGAGATCGGCGGCACCCATGTCACCGCGGCGCTCGTCGACCTGCGCGACGGGCGTGTCACCAACCGTACGCGCGAGCCGCTCGACGCGGACGGCGATGCCGACGACATCCTCGGCACCGTACGACACTGCGCCGACGGGCTGTCGGTGCCTCCGGGTGCGCGGTGGGGCGTGGCGGTGCCCGGGCCGTTCGACTACGCGAGGGGGATCGCCCTCTTCAAGGGCGTGGGCAAGTTCGACGCCCTGTACGGGATGGACGTGCGAGCAGCCTTCCTCGAAGGACTACGGCAGCGCCCCGCCGACGTCGTGTTCCTCAACGACGCCCACGCCTTCCTGACCGGCGAGTGGTCCGCGGGCACCGTCCGCGGGCACCACCGCGCCGTGGGCATCACGCTCGGCACCGGTGTCGGCTCGGCGTTTCTCGCCGACGGCCGCATCTGCGCCAACGGTCCCGGCGTGCCACCCGAGGGTCGGATGGACCTGACCGAGATCGACGATCGGCCGCTGGAGGACACCGTCTCACGCCGGGCGATCCTCGCCCGTTATGGCGACCCCGCCGCCGATGTACACGACATCGCCGGACGAGCCAGAGCGGGGGAGGCGCGGGCCCGGCGGGTGCTGGACGACGTCTTCACCGGACTGGGCGTCGTGCTGGGCCCGCGCCTGGTGGACTTCGGCGCGACCGCCCTGGTCGTCGGAGGCTCCATAGCCCGCTCCTGGGACCTCGTCGCGCCCGCTCTGTCCGCTGGCCTCGTGACCGGGGGCTGGACGCCGAACTCCCCACACGCCGACGCGGATTCACTGCCTCCCGGAGCCCCCGAGTGCCCCGTAGGAGACGCGCCCCCTGGTCCGGGTGGCACCTCGGCGGCAGGCGCACAGCGCACTCGTACGATGAAGCCTGCCGGCCCCGCGGGGAACGCCGCACTGGTGGGCGCGGCCCGTGCGGCGGGGGCGTGAGACCGACGAAGGGCAGGCACAAGCCGTGGACACCTGGCCCTCGGCCTGGCCGCGCTCCGCGTCACTATCGCGTCTTAGGGCTTGCAGATCATTAACTCGTCTTCTTGACCTTGGTCGGGGTGGGGTTGGAAGCGAGGAACGCCGCGACGTCGACTGGCGTGCGGAAGCAGGCGATTGAGGTGTTGATGTGGTGGCCGTGTGCTTCCAGGAGTGGGCGGAGGAGATTGCCGCACCGCTGATACCGCCGTTCCGGCCCAGGCAACAGGGTGGCGGCACGGTGCCGGTGGCGGGTCGGAAGGTGTTCACGGCGGTGGTGTACGTGCACACCAGCGGTTGCGCCTGGCTGTACCTGCCGCCGATGTTCGGCACCTCGCCTGCCACCGCGCATCGCCGGTTCGCGGCGTGGACCAAGGCCGGTCTGTGGCGTGGACCAAGGCCGGTCCGTGGCGTCGACTGCACTGCGGCGGGCCGCCCGGATCGCCTGGGAAGTGGGCCTGCGCGCGGAGGCGTTCGGCAACCGGGGCTCGTGGCGCTTCGGGGAGACAGTGGTCTGAACGCTCGTCGCCCAGGACCCGGCCGTCTTTGCAGCTTCTACGACTCACATGGTCGGAGACCATCCCCGGCGAACAGTACCGTTCACCAGCACAGCAGGTCAGCTCAGGGCGCCGGTGCCGCACGGGACTGACTGAACCGCCCCGCGACTCTCAGGGCAGGCACCCGTACCAGTGGCGGCTCAGCTCCAGCTGGGCGAGGTCTCAGGCCACTTGCTGTACGGCACCGGTCGCCCCGTGGATGCGTCCAGGAGAATGCGGTTGCCGACCGGCCGGCCCAGCTTCACGGTCACCTTCTCGCCACCCAACTCGCTGGTGCAGGCGCCGTCCTTCGCCCCGACGACAGATGCGGACAACACCACGCTGCCGCCCGTCTCCAGCACGTCCACAGCGGGACCGTCGTCACAGGATCCGTGAGTGGCCACCACGGTGACGGACCGACCGTCCCCGGCGACCTGCACCAGCCCGCCCAGCGGCGCCAGCACATTGGTGGACATCCCCTTGGCCGGCTTGATCGGAGGCTCGGGGAGCTTCGACGGGCTGACGGCGACCCGCTTGAGCGGGGTGTCATAGCCCTCCAGCGTGAACAGCCAGGCCGGGACGGTCGCCGGCCCACGGCTGGTGGTCAGGGTCATCTCGCCCAGCTTCGCCCCAGTCGCGACGAGGTGCGGTCCGTCACTGCTGTCGCGGTCCAGAGCCATGTACGCCTTCTGCGCCCCCATCAGCGGCAGCGTGAGCGAGCCTCCGCTCCCCCACCTCACCTGCCCGTCTTTGTGGAAGCTGGCGGGGAGGCCGCCGCGCAGGAGAAAGTTGCCGGTCTTGTAGGCGCGCTTGTCGGCGTCGTTGTGAAGGCCAGTCCCGGGCAGCTGCACCACCTCCCCCATCGGGTAGTAGCCCTTGTGCCAGATCTCGGCGGCCTTGGATCCGTCCCAGGCGTCGGCGACCTGACCGGCTCGGACCTTCACCTGCGGTGACGCCGAGTTGCCGTCACCGACCTCCGCTCCACGACTGCCGTCCTCCTTCTCGCCGCCGCAGCCAGCAACGGCAGCACCGGCCAACAGGGCGAGTGCGACGAGCAGATGGACGGTGCGTGCGCTGTTCGCAGGCATGTATCCTCCAAAGGCTGACGGTGGCAAATGGACGCTGTGCGCTGACGGCTGGCGGCCCTACCCGCCGATGTGACGCGCCGATCCCGGGCTGCGTTCGGCCCATTCCGTTGTCCGGTCGAGTTCGTTTCCGCATCGTGACCAGACTTCTAGTCGCGTGATGTCCGTGGCGCTGCGCGGACCTGCACCACGCAGCGTCGGTGCAGGTCACTCCTACCCGCAGTGAACCGCCACACGGCGACTGCAACGAGGACTTCCCCGGCTTGGGATACTGCCTGGACCGAGCGTCCTGCCCTCGGCAGGAACAGGAAGTCCCGCTCCTGCCCCCATTCCGCGGAGACTTGTCCGCACGAGCGATCTACAGAGCGATCACGGCGTGGTGGCTTCAGGTTCAGTAGACGGCGAGGTTGTGCGTATTGAGCACCCCCTGCACCGGCTGGTAGTCGGTCACGCGGTCGGGTTGCGCGTCCGTATCGCCGCAGGGCTCGTCGACATAGTTGCCACCGGACGTGATTCCCAGGGCAATAGCCCCTGTGAACATAGCCCCACCGCTGTCGCCGTACATGTCGCAGAGGCTGGTCTCGATCACCTTGTAAAGCGTAGCCCCGGTCCTGGGCCGCATGCGCGCCTACGCCAACTCCAGCTCTGGCACGCGTTCACCAAAGTGCCGACTCCTCGGCACCTTCGACACTGCCGGTTGCCGACAGCGCTGAAGAGCAGACCGCCGCGCGCAGCGGCGCACTGGCAGCGCTGAGCTGCCTGAGCGACGCCGAACGTGAGGCAGTGCTGCTGATCGCGTGGGAGGGGCTGAGCCCCGCGCAAGCCGCGCGCGCCGCCGGCTGCTCCACGCCCGCCCTGACTCGCCGCCGTGACGGCGGGAGCGATGGCACTGTCCGGTGCCTTCGGTTCCGGCCCGGACAGCGGACCTCGCGGACCGGTTGAAGCCGAGGCCCTGTCCGCTTTCCCGCTGGAGAACACGACCGACTGGGTCTCCTACGGCGATCACGTGGCGGTCATCCACGTCGACAACGAAAAGATCAGTCCCGTCCCGGACAAGGCGAAGGAGCACGGCGAGGGGCACGTGGACCGCACTGGCCGTGTCGTCATCGACAAAGTCCTCTACAACCGCTCAGGGTCCCCTGAACTGCCGTCTTCCTTCACCACGCAGTTGGCCGGCCTGTGGTGGGAGGACGGCGTGGGCACGCGGGAGTTCAACTTCCGCGGTACCTCCCGTCTCGAGTCAGGGCACAGCTACATCGCCGTCCTAGTCTGGGACGAGGATGTGCAGGGCTTTGAGGCCGCCGCCCTTGGCGGCGTCCTTCCCTTCGACAAGGGCACTGTTGGCCTGGGAGAAATCGACGGCAAGACCCGTCAAAGCCTGCCGCCCGACTGAAGTCGAAGGCATGGCCAAGGAATTCAACGGATCCGACCTCTCTGAGATCGAAGACGCACTGAAGCAGGCCACGCCCTACCCCGCCGCGGCGGCAAACCCCACGCTGCCCGCTGAACAGCGCTACGAGAAAGTCGTAGAGGCAGGCCAAGACACCTGACCCTCCCGGTCGGACTTCCTGTCCCTGCTACTGCCGAACGGGGCCCGGGCCCTCTTCAGGATCCGGGCCCTGTCGCATGTCGGGGGCGCCCGCCGGGTGTGGCGCGCGATGCGCGCCTACGCCGCCAGTTCGACGGCCGGCTCCTGAGTAGCTGACGCTGTCGGGGATCTTGGCTTCCGGTCTGTACGTGCACTGCGCGTAGTGGGAAGTTGGAGGACCTGCGGCGGTCGGGCTGGTCATCGGCCCCATGTGTTCCACTCGCCTGGGGAGGATCGACCGTGACCTCCGATCACGACCTGCTCTGGCGTCGCTGCGCGCACCTGGGCCGTGTCCTGCTGCCTGTGGTGGACGAGGAGGCGTGGCGCCAGGCCCGCCTCCTCGTCCACCAGGAGGCGTGGCGCCAGGCCCGCCGCCACGAGCACCTGGAGGCCTGGGGCATCAACATCGTGGAAGGCGAGCGGCTGATCGAGCTCTTCGCGGCCCTGGCCGCCCATGCCGTCACGGTCGACATTTCTGCATCTGCCGCAGAAATCGACGTCCTACCTCCGAGCGTGGTGGCTGACGCGGCAACCGGTAAACGCGATCTCGAGCTGCTCGCCGGACTCCCGGACACCTTCGCCGACGGCCGCGACGAACTCGCCGTCAAGGTCTTCCGGCTGTACACCTACAGGGGTGGGCAGTACAGCCGCCGGCTTTTCCAGCTGAGCACAGAACTGCGCCGTGCGCTGATCGTCCTGCGCGGCACGCGCAACGCGCGGATCCTCGCATTCGCCGGCTCCGCGTCGCTCTTGGACACTCCAGCGCCGGTCGAGCACCAGCGACCGCATGCCGCGCACCACCTTCGAACCGCACCAGTGCTCATACGCCGTGGCGTCAAGAGTGGCCAGGACTACGGCACCTGCCCGCGAGCTACAACACGCAAGGCTTCACTGCGGCGGCGATGCCTGTGATCAGTAGCGGGATGGCGGCGGCGTGTGCGGGGCACACGAAGCGGTGCCCGGGCAGCTCCGAACGCAGGGCTTCGTACAGCGTGCCACCCGACTCGCCCCTAGGCCGGCACATCGTTGTGTTCCAGCACCGCCATTCCCGCATCGCTCGGCCCGATGTCCGACACACGGGGCCGGCGTTGGGTTTTGGGTCAGCATCAAACCAGCACGGGAGTCAGCACGGCACCGTCAAAGCGCCGCGAACCACGCACCCTGGACACCTCCTCATTCACCACCGGCTGAGCGTCTCTGCCGGAACCCAACGTCCAGGCATGGGGGCCACACGCACACCCCGCCCCTGAACTATGGTGTCCCACCACATGTGCGCCTGACCTGCACGTTCCTACGGTGTCCGGACACGTACCCGTCCCCACCGAACACCCGGAAGTGGTGCACATGGCCTCCGCAGCAACCGCTCCCCCGCCACCCGCCAGCCTCAAGCGCATCGTCGCCGCGAGCCTCATCGGCACCACCATCGAGTGGTACGACTTCTTCCTGTACGGTTCCGCCGCCGCGCTCGTCTTCAACAAGCTGTTCTTCCCGGGCTCCGACCCCCTGGTCGGCACGCTGCTGTCCTTCCTGACGTACGCCGTGGGGTTCGCCGCCAGGCCGCTGGGCGCTCTCGTCTTCGGGCACTACGGCGACCGGCTCGGCCGAAAGAAACTGCTGGTCCTGAGCCTGCTCCTGATGGGCGGGGCGACCTTTGCGATCGGTCTGCTGCCCACGCACTCGACCGTCGGCAGCGCCGCTCCGGTCCTGCTGACCACGCTGCGGCTGGTGCAGGGCTTCGCGCTCGGCGGCGAATGGGGCGGCGCGGTGCTGCTCGTCTCCGAGCACGGAGACGCGCGGCGCCGCGGGTTCTGGGCCTCGTGGCCGCAGACCGGGGCACCCGCCGGGCAACTCCTCGCCACCGGTGTGCTGTCGCTGCTCACCGCCGTACTGTCGGACGCGGCGTTCGTCTCCTGGGGCTGGCGCATCCCCTTCCTGCTCTCCGGTGTCCTGGTGATCGTCGGTTTGTGGATTCGTCTGTCTGTCGATGAATCACCCGTGTTCCAGCAGGCGCTGGCCCGCGCGGAGGCCCGCAGCGCGGCACCGGACGCCGTCGCGGAGAAGCTCCCGCTGGTGTCCGTGCTGCGGCACCACTGGCGGGACGTGCTGGTCGCGATGGGCGCCCGCATGGCGGAGAACATCAGCTACTACGTGATCACCGCGTTCATCCTCGTGTACGCGACGACATCGGCCGGTGTGTCCCGGCAGACGGCACTCAACGCGGTGCTCATCGCCTCCGCCGTGCACTTCGCGGTCATCCCGGCCTGGGGCGCGCTCTCGGACCGGATCGGCCGCCGGCCCGTCTATCTGCTGGGCGCGGCCGGGGTCGGCCTGTGGATGTTCCCCTTCTTCTCACTCATCGACACGGGCGGCTTCGGCAACATGATCCTGGCCGTGACCGTCGGACTCGTACTGCACGGGGCGATGTACGCACCCCAGGCGGCGTTCTTCTCCGAGATGTTCGCGACGCGGATGCGCTACTCGGGTGCGTCCATCGGCGCCCAGTTCGCCTCCGTCGCGGCCGGTGCGCCCGCTCCGCTCATCGCGACCGCGCTGCTCTCCGACTACGGCAACTCCACCCCGATCTCCCTGTACGTGATCGCGGCCGTCGTCCTGACGCTGATCGCGGTGGGCGCGGCGAAGGAGACCCGCAGTCGCGACCTGGCCGCGGTCGACCCCGTGACGGACGCGGAACCCGCCGCGGCACGGGCAGCCGACGCGCCCGCCGTCTGACCCGCTCCCGCCGACCGTCTTTTTCCCCGGTCCTTCCGGCCCCCGTACAGCACACGTACGGGGGTCAGGGCCGTGCGGGTGACGACAACCGGTGCAGACGCAGGGCCAGTTGTATCTCCAGCGCGCGGGCCGGGCTCTGCCAGTCGTCGCCGAGGAGCCGGCCCACCCGCTCCAGCCGTTGCGCCACCGTGTTCACATGGACGTGCAGTTCGTCCTTGGTGCGTGCCGGGCTCATCCCGCAGGCGAAGTACGCGTCCAGGGTGTGCAGGAGGTCGGTGCCCCGCCGTTCGTCATACGCGACCACCGGCCCGATCGTGCGCCCGACGAAGCCGGAGATGTCCCGGTCGCCGGCGAGCAGCAGGCCGAGGAACCCGAAGTCCTCGGCGGCGGCTCCCTCCCCTGCCCGGCCGAGCAGGCGCAGCGCGTCGAGGCATCGCTGCCCCTCCGCATAGGCGGCCCCCACCACGTCCGGGTGGTCGGCGAGGCTCTCCACGGGCGCGGAGGCACCGACGGTGACCGGCTCGTGAACGGCGGTCCCGAGCTGTCCCGCCGTGCGACGGGCCAGCGTCGTCGCGGTGTCCCCGGGATCGAGGGGCAGCAGCAGAACGGTGCCGCCGTCGCGGGCGGCGGCCAGTCCGTGCCGGGTGGCCGCCAGATGGGACGCGGCCGACCACAGGCGTCGGCGCGCGGACGCCTCCTGGTCGGCGTCGGCCGCCGCGCCGTCGAGACGGGCGGCCAGGACCACATGGGTGGCGTCCAGATCGGCGTGCAACCGCCAGGCCCGCTCGCGCAGCAGTCGCGGGTCGCGGTCACGGGCGTCGAGCAGGTCGTCCAGCAGCTCGCCACGGACGCGCTGTTCGGCCTCGGATGCCGAGCGTCTGGCGAGCAGCAACAGTGAGGTGACCATCGCGGCGCGCTCCAGGGTGCGCTGGTCGACGGGGTCGAGGCCCGGATGGCCGCGCAGCACCAGCGCACCGAGGAGCTCCCCGCCGGCCGCCACGGCGGCGATCCAGTCGTCCCCGTGCCGCACGGCGTGGCCCTCGGCGCGGGATGCCTCCAGGGCCACGGCCGGTGTGACCACGGCCTCGGCGAACTCGACCGTACCGTCGAGCACTTGGGAGACCGCCGCGGCCACGTCGTGGACGCCGCCACCGCGCAGGACGAGCTCGGCGAGCCGGTCATGGACGTCCGACGCGCGCTCGATCACTCCGCTGCGATCCCGGATGATCTCGTTGGCACGGGCAAGCCGGTCCAGTGCCGAGCGGGTCTCGGTGAGCAGGTTGGCGGTGTCGATGGCGGCGGCGGCCAGTGCGGCGAACGAGCCGAGCAGCGCGATCTGTTCGCGTTCGAAGACACGGGCGCGGCGGTCCGCGGCGAACAGCACACCGATGACCTGCGGCCCGATCATGAGGGGCACGCCGAGGATCGCCACCAGCCCTTCGTCCCGTACGCCCCCGTCGATGACGCGGGTGTGCTGGAAGCGCTCGTCGTTGAAGTAGTCGGGGGTCACGTAGGGGCGGGCGGTCTGGGCGACGAGGCCGCCGAGCCCCTCTCCCATCCCGAGCCGCAGTTGCTGGAAGCGCGCGGCGACCGAGCCCTCGGTGACCCTCATATAGGTGTCGCCCTCAGCCTCGTCGTGCAAGGTCAGGTACGCGACGTCGGTGCCCAGCAGCGACCGGGCCCGCTGGACGATCGCCTGTAGCACGGCGTCGAGGTCACGCAGTCCGGCCAGGTCATGGGCTGTTTCGAAGAGAGCGGACAGCTCGGCCTCACGGCGCCGTCTGCCCTCCATCTCCGAGCGCACGCGCAGCGCGAGGCGCTTGGTCCGCTCCAGCGCGGCGACCCGCTCGGGAGACAGGCCCTCGGCGCGGGCGAGAAGCACCGGCTGCTCGTACGCGTCGGCGGACGCGCCCCGGGCCAGGAGCTCCAGGAACGGCGCCTTGGGGCCGGTGGCCGCTGCCTCGCCGGAGCGCTGGGGGGACTGCACGTGATCGCGAGACATGTTCACAGGATGACCCAAGGTCGGGCCGGCGCCGCCGGCCCTGTGGACAACTCAGGAATTCCGAGCTGCTCAGTGTGCGGTCCAGCCGCCGTCCAGCGCCAGCGACGTACCGGTGATGAAGGACGCCTGCGGGCTGCACAGATAGGCCACCGCCTCGGCGACCTCCGCCGGCTCGATGAGCCGCTTGACCGCGCTGTCCCGGAGCAGCACCTCGGACAGCACGCGCTCCTCGGGGATCCCGTGCGCCGCTGCCTGGTCGACGAGCTGTTTCTCGACCAGCGGGGTGCGCACATAGGCGGGGTTCACACAGTTCGAGGTGACGCCGTGCGGCGCGCCTTCGAGCGCGGCGGTCTTCGAGAGCCCCTCCAGGCCGTGCTTCGCCGCCACGTACGCCGATTTGAACGCCGAGGCGCGCAGCCCGTGCACCGACGACACATTGACGATCCGCCCCCAGCCCTGTCCATACATGTGGGGCAGGGCACCGCGGATGAGCCGGAAGGGTGCCTCCAGCATGACCGTCAGCACGGTGTGGAAGGCCTCCGGCGGGAACTCCTCGATGGGACGGACCAGTTGGAGCCCGGCGTTGTTGACAAGGACGTCGGTTCCCGCGGCGGAGAGTTCCGCGGCGTCCAGATCGGTGAGGTCGAGGACCTGAGGCTCGACCGTGCCCGCGAGGCCCCGTGCGGCTTCGGCGAGGGTGTCCAGGCCCTCGGGGTCGCGGTCGACCGCTCTCACCTTGGCCCCGGCGGCGGCCAGCCGCAGCGCACAGGCCCTGCCGATGCCGCCTGCGGCGCCGGTGACCAGGGCGGTCCGACCGCCGAGGTCGAGGGAGGTGGCGTGCGGGCCGGGGAGGACCAGGGGCGCGTTCATGCCTTGACCCTAGGCAGCGGCCCCGCCCCGACCGATGTGCTCAGAGCACACTTTTTGCCCTCAGGTCATAGGGTCGAACCATGTGGGTCCATCCGACAGCGCCTGCTTGATCCGGAGCAGCCCGAACTCGTTCAGCTCCGGCAGGGCGTCCAACGGGAACCAGCCGACCTCGAGTGACTCGTCGTCGTTGACGCGCGCCTCGCCGCCGACGGCCCGGCACCGGAACGTGATGTCCATGTACTGGCAGGTGTCACCGTTGTCGTACGTCACCGGCTCCAGGGCCTGCACAAGGACGACCCGTTCGACGACGCACCGCACGGCCGTCTCCTCGTACACCTCCCGCACGGCGCAGGCCGCGGGCTGCTCTCCGGGGTCGGGGATGCCGCCGATCACCGACCATGTGCGGGTGTCGGAGCGGCGCCCCAGCAGCACCCTGCCGTCGTCGTCGAGGACGATGGCGGTGACTCCGGGGAGCCAGAGCAGCTGGTGGCCCGCGGAGGCCCGGATGGTGCGTATGAAGTCGGGAGTAGCCATGCCCCGACCCTAACGGGCCGGTCCCGTCCGGCGTGCGGTCCGGGAACGTCAGCCCTGAAGGGCGTCGTTCCGCCGCCCGCGGACCACGGCGGCGACCGACCAGCCGAGCCCGCCCGCCGCCACCAGTACCAGGACCATCTCGGGCAGGATCCCGAGCCGGGTGGCAGGGGTCTGGGAGGAGCGCAGCGGCACCTTCTGCACGAGTGAGTCGGCCACGAACATCCCGGTCTTCTGCGTGATCTTCCCGTCCGGCATGATCACGGCGCTCACACCGCTGGTCACCGGCACCGTGACGGTGCGGCTGTGCTCCACGGCGCGGACCCGGGACATGGCGAGCTGCTGGTAGGTCATCTCGCTGCGGTCGAACGTCGCGTTGTTGCTGGGCACCGAGATGATCTGCGCGCCGTGGGTGATGTTGTCCCGCACCGCCCAGTCGAACGCGGCCTCGTAGCAGGTGGCGAGGCCGACCTTGGTGCCCGCCATGGTGAACACGCCCGGCTCGGTGCCCCGGCTGAAGTCCTGGCGCACCATCGAGGTCCAGTTCTTGTTGATGGCGCCGAGCAGCGAGCGCAGCGGAAGGTACTCGCCGAACGGCTGGACCTGCCGTTTGTCGTACGTGTCCAGGGCCCCCTTGGCGGGGTCCCACAGGATCTGTTCGTTGTAGAGCTTGCCGTCCCGTTCGACGACACCGCCGACCGAGATGGGGACGCCGACCGCCTTGGCCGCACTGTCGATCACGGCACGCGCGTCGGGGTTGGTGAACGGGTCGATGTCGGAGGAGTTCTCCGGCCACAGCACGAAGTCGGGCTGCGCGACCTTGCCCGCCTTGATCTTCGCGGCCAGACGCTCGGTCTCGCGCGCGTGGTGGTCGAGCACGGCGCGCCGCTGGGCGTTGAACTCGAGCCCCGAGCGCGGCACATTGCCCTGGATGACCGCGACGGTCGCGGTGCCGTCCTCGGCCTTGTCGCTGACCAGGGACCGGGCGGCGAGGGCGCCCACCACCGGGACGGCCACACTCAGCAGCGCCACGGCAGCGGCCCCACGCCGTACGACTCCGGTGCGGCGCCCGTCGACGACCTGGCGCACGATCTCGTACAGCCCGAAACCGCACAGGACGACGGCGAATCCGAGGACCGGGGTGCCGCCGGCCGCGGCGAGCGGCAGGAAGACACCGTCGGCCTGGCCGAAGGCGATCTTGCCCCAGGGGAAGCCGCCGAACGGCGCACGCGCGCGTGCCGCCTCGCCCGCGATCCACAGCGCGGCCGCCCACAGCGGCCAGGCGGGCAGCCGCGACACCATGGCGATGCCCGCGCCGACGAGGGCGACGAAGACCGCCTCCACCACGGCGAGCGCGAGCCACGGGCCGGGGCCGACCTCGACGCCGGTCCACACGAGCAGCGGCAGCAGGAAGCCGAGGCCGAACAGATAGCCGAGGCCGAGGCCCGCCTTCCAGGTGCGGTCCCGCAGCGCCCAGCCCAAAACCGCGAACGCCGGAAGGGCCAGCCACCACAGGGTGCGGGGCGGGAAGCTGACGTACAGCAGCACTCCGGAGAGCGTCGCGGCGGCGGCCGGAACGAGTCGCCGTACCCGTCTGGCACCGCGCGACGCGGGCGCGGCCTGGGGTTCGAGCTGTTCCGGCTCGTCTACGGAGGTTGCGGTGACGGTCACTCGGGGAGTGTACGGCGCGTGACCAAGACGCGGACAGCGCGGTCCGTGCGGCGGCGACCGCTGCTGCCGACACCTCAGGCGCATCGTTTCTGCGCAACTCATCCACAAACCGGCGCATCACCCGTTACGGTGTGCCCCGAGCCTCTGACGTGCGGCCGGATGCGGCCGGACCGGCCGGGGCCCGTCACAGGTCGGGGGGCGGCTGGGTGGGGTCCACGGGGACGGAAGCGGCGGCCGGTACGACGGCCGCCGACGACAGACGCAACGTATCCGACGCGACAGGCATCGCCGTACTCGCCGCATGTGCCACCTGGTCGTTGGTCACGGCCGCCGCACGGGGCGGTCGGCCCGAAGGTGTCCTGCTCGCGGTGCTCGCCGTCTCCGCCGGCTACGCCTCGGGGCGGATCTGCGGGGCGCTCCTGCCGGTCGCGACGCCCTGCGCCGGGGCACTGGCCGGGCTCGGTCTGGTGCTCGCGGCCCCGCACGGCACGGCGGGCCTCCAGGGCTCCTCGCCGCTCGGCCCTGCGGGCGCGACCGCCGCGCTGCTGACGCTCTGCGCGGGAGCGGCGTGCTGCGCGGCGTGGGCGGCGCGTCCTTCGGCATCGCGGCTCGCGCTGCGGCTGCTGGCCGCCGCCATCACGGTGACCGCGGCGGCTCTCGGTTCCCTGACCGGCTTCGCGGCCTGCGCCGGAGTGCTGCTCTGCTCGTCGGCCGCCGACCGGATGCGGCGCCGTGGCCCGGGGCTGGCCTGCCTGGCGCTCGGCACCGCGCTGGTGAGCGCGACAGCCTGGGCGATCGCCGAGAACGTACTGCCTGCCGGGCTGACCACGGCCCTGGAAGGCCAGCTCACAGAGCGCCGGATCCTGTTGTGGCGCGACGCGCTCCGTCTGGCCCGCCAGGATCCGGTGCTCGGCGCGGGGCCTGGACGCTTCGGGGAGCTGAGCCCTACGGCCGCGCAGTCGCTGCTGCCCGACGGCAAGCCGCATTCCGCGCCGCTGCAACAGGCGGCCGAGCAGGGTCTGCTCGGCGTGGCACTGCTCGCGGCAGTGTTCTGCTGGGTGCTGTACGCGCTGTGGCGCAGCCCGCGCGCCACGCCGATCGCGCTCACCGCGGGCGCCTCCCTCACCGCGCTGGCGGCCATCGCCACGGTGGGGGACGCACTGAGCTTCACCACGGTGACGGCGGGAGCGGGGCTGCTGGCGGGGATCGCCACGGCACGGCCGCTTCTCAGTGGGGAGGCGGAAGGCGAGCGCGGGGCGGACTGACCGTCTTCGGACGTCTCGGGGCTCAGTGCGGCACGGCCGCAACGCTCGTCAGTGCGCGGCACCCGGAATGGTCGAGTGCAGCCGGTCGCGAATGATCCGTACCGCCGCTTCCGCGTTGTCCACCGTGATGGTGAACGTGTGGCCGTCCCAGAGGCGCAGCACCACGCCCTCGCCGCGACGGACCACGACCGCGGTGCCCTTCTCGGGCCGCCAGCGATAGCCCCAGCCACCCCACTGACACGGGGTGACGCGGGCCACGAACTCGGCGCCCGCGACCTGCGCGAGAGGGATACGGCGGCGCGGCAGACCGATATGGCCGCAGCGCACTTCCAGGCAGTCCTGGTCGACCTTCACCGCGACGTGCACGAATGCGAGCGTCCCGAAGATGACCAGCAGTCCGGCCGCGATGCAGCCCACGACGGCCATCACGAGCGGGGCGATGCCCGACGTCCACGCCGAGTCGACGGCCAGCTCGACACCGAGCGCCAGGAAGGCGGCACCGCCGAGCGCCAGCAGCCATTGGGCACGATTGGTCGCGCGTCCCGTCCAGACCTCGGTGAGCGGGACGTCTTCGTCGTGGGGGTGGTCCCTCATACCTATGAGACTACTCAGGTTCCGCACCGCGGGCACCGGGTTGCTCAGTGTCACTGCTCCGGGTGGGCGGTCGGGAGACCCAGGGCGCCCGCCCGGTCACGGCCGGTCACCCGGTCACCCGGCCCAGGGCGGGGTCGGTCAACGCGCTGTGCTGAGGGTCTGCAGCAGCTGGCCTTCCTCGTACGCGAGTGCCGGTGCGGGCAGCGTTTCCTCGCGCCCGCCGAGGAGCACGGTGAGGGAGGCGCCCATGGGTGCCTCGGGCGCGGGCAGCTCGCCGATCCTGCGCAGCGCCTGCGCGGCCACCGCTCCTGCGGAACCGTGCAGGACGAGCGGCGGAAGGCCCGGCTTCTGCACGGCGGCGCGAATACGCTCGGCGACGAGTTCGTAATGAGTGCAGCCCAGGACAACGACCCTTACATCGTCCGGGGTGCGCTCCGCGGCCGCGGCGATCGCGGCGTCGATGGCCGCTTCGTTCGCGTGCTCCACGGCGTCGGCGAGGCCGGGACACGGCACCTCGGTGACCGCCACTCCGTCGGCGAACTCCCGAATGAGACCGCGCTGGTACGGGCTGCCGGTGGTGGCGGGCGTCGCCCAGATCGCCACCGGACCGCCACTCGCCGCGGCGGGCTTGATCGCCGGAACGGTGCCGATGACCGGCAGTCCGGGTTCGAAGCGGGCCCGCAACGCGGGAAGGGCGTGCACCGACATGGTGTTGCAGGCGGCGATCAGCGCGTCCGGGCGGTGCGCGGCGGCCGCCTCGGCGACGGCGAGGGAACGTTCCGTCACGTCCTGTGGAGTGCGCGGTCCCCACGGCACGCTGGCGGGGTCCGAGGAGAGAACGAGATCGGCGTCGGGCCGCAGTCGACGTACCGCGGCGGCTGCCGCGAGCAGCCCGATTCCGGAGTCAAGGAGCGCGATCTTCACCCGGTCACCATAGACGATCGGCCTCGACGGGCAGCCGTGGTGGGGCAGACTGCGGCGGGTGAGCGCCGTTGTGTGGATCGCCGCCGGATCACTGACCGCCTGGCTGTGGCTGCTGCTCGGCCAGGGCTTCTTCTGGCGTACGGACGTGCGTCTGCCCCCACGCGTGGAGCCCGCCGACTGGCCGTCCGTCGGCGTCGTGGTGCCGGCGCGCGACGAGGCCGGCGTGCTCCCGGACAGCCTGCCGTCGCTCCTCGCCCAGGACTACCCGGGGCGTGCCGAAATCTTCTTGGTGGACGACGACAGCTCGGACGGCACCGGGGCCCTCGCCCTGGAGCTCGCGGAGCGGCACGGCGGGCTTCCGCTCACCGTCGACTCCCCCGGCGCGCCCCCGCCGGGCTGGACCGGCAAGCTGTGGGCCGTACGTCATGGCATCGGTCTCGCACGCGCGCGTGACCCCGAATTCCTTCTGCTGACGGACGCCGACATCGCGCACGCACCGGACAGCCTGCGGGAGCTGGTGGCGGCCGCGCGTACCGGCGGCTTCGATCTCGTCTCGCAGATGGCCCGGCTGCGCGTGGAGAGTGTGTGGGAGCGGCTGGTCGTGCCGGCCTTCGTCTACTTCTTCGCGCAGCTCTACCCCTTCCGACGGATCGGGACGAAGGGGGCTCGGACGGCCGCCGCCGCGGGCGGCTGCGTACTGCTGCGCACGGACGCCGCCGAGCGGGCCCGGATTCCGGACGCGATCAGGCACGCCGTCATCGACGACGTGGCGCTCGCCAGGGTGGTCAAGGGCGACGGGGGCCACATCTGGCTGGGCCTTGCCGAACGAGTCGACAGCGTGCGCCCGTATCCGCGGCTGCACGACCTGTGGCGCATGGTCTCCCGCAGCGCGTACGCCCAGCTGCGGCACAGTCCGCTGCTGCTGGTCGGCACCGTGCTGGGTCTCGTCCTGGTGTATCTCGTCCCGCCGGGCGCTCTCTTCGTGGGCCTCGCCGCGGGGAGCGCGCCGACGATGGCGGCGGGAGGGATCGCATGGCTGGTGATGACCGGAACGTACCTCCCGATGCTGCGCTACTACCGCCAGCCCCTGTGGCTCGCTCCGCTACTGCCGGTGACCGCGTTCCTGTACCTCCTCATGACGGTCGATTCGGCGGTGCAGCACTACCGGGGACGTGGTGCAGCCTGGAAGGGCCGCACCTACGCCCGTCCCGGCACCGCCTTCGAGGAACGGTGACCGTGCCGGTCGGGCGGTGACGGGTCACTTCCGGCCGGGGGTCCAGTTCATGCCCCACCCGTAGGCGTGGTCGATCGTGCGCTGCGGGCTGACCCCGCGCTCCGGGATCAGATAGCGGGCCTCGCGCTGGACGAGCAGGTCGGCGCCGGTGTTGGTGATGAGGGCCAGCGCGCACACGGTCGAGGGGACGGTGCACTCGTCGAGCGAGAAGTCGACCGCGGCCCCGTTCTGCGGCTGAAGGGTGACCGTGGCGTGCAGGTCGGCGAAGGAGCGGGCACCTTCGTAGATGGTCACGAAGACGAGGATGCGGCGGAAGCTCTGCTTGTGGTCGAGGTTGACGGTGAGGTTCTCGCCGCTCGCCACGGCGCCGGAGCGGTCGTCGCCGTCGAGATGGATGTACGGGGGCCGGTACAGCGAACCGAAGGCGTTGCCGAGCGCCTGGACGACTCCCTTGCGGCCGTCGGACAGCTCGTACAGGGCGCACAGGTCGAGGTCGAGGTCCGCGTGCGTCGCGACGGCCCGGCCGCGCTTGCCGCCCCACCCGGAGAACTGCTTGCGCATCTGCCAGTTGAGGTTCACGCGCAGGGCGCCGGACGTACCGCCCTGCTTGGTGAGCGAGACCGAGGGCGCCTCCTTGGTGAGCGTGACCTTGCTCAGGCGCACCGGGGTCGGGGAGGCGGCGGGCGGCACGGTCATCGGCGGGGGCGGCAGGGGCACGGGCGGGCCGGCCGGCGGAGGGGCGGCGGCCTGCGGGGACTGTGCTTCGGCGGGCCGGCCGACGCGAGTATGCCGTGGGGTCGGCAATAGGTGCTGCGGCTCGTCCACGGTGATGCCGAAGTCCTTCGCCAGTCCTTCGAGTCCGCTTCCGTAGCCCTGTCCCACGGCGCGGAACTTCCAGGCGCCCTGACGGCGGTAGAACTCCCCGAGGACGAAGGCTGTCTCGACGGTCGCGGTGGGGTCGAAACGGGCGACCTCGGAGCCCTGGCGCGCATCGACGACGCGAATGTACAGGCCCGGCACCTGCCCGAACGTTCCGCCGTCGGCGGAGGCGGCGAGCACCACTCTCTCGATGGCGGGCTCCACGCGTGCGAGGTCGACGAAGAGCGTGTCGGTCACCTGACCGCCCGCCTCCCGCGTTCCCTCGTGCCGCACCGCGCCGGAGGAGTGCGCCGGCTGGTTGTAGAAGACGAAGTCGCCGTCAGAACGGACCTTTCCGGAGACGAGCAGAAGCGCCGAGGCGTCCACGTCGGGCCCGCCCGGTCCTGAGCGACGGCCCACCTCGACGCGCAGCGCGGTCGTCGGCACCGGAATATTCGATCCTTTTGGCATTGTCATGTCCGCCCCCATCACGTGCCGCCGCGCCAGGCCCGCGCCTTGGGCAGTCTGTCGGTTCCGTACCGGTCAACTTAATCCCCCAGGGCCGTGAACTCCCCGCCTCATACCCGGACCGAGACCCACCGGAAGATCGCCGGCCGACCGCGAGCCAACCATGAGTCAACCGCGAGTCACAGGAGGTCAACCGCCGGTAACCCGCCAGGAACTCGGCCTTTACACGATTTGAACCTCGATTGCCGCCCTTTTTTGACGTGTTCGCTCGCATTGGGGATCCCGCGTCACTGCCGACACGGAAAACAACCCTCTTATCGGTCTCCCCAACCAGCACATCGTGGGCTTAACTTATGTGCCATGACCTCCCCCCGCTCCACCTATGGCGGCGGTTACTACTCCGCGTCGCCCTTCCCGGACACTCCGATCTACGACTCGCTCGTCGCCGAGCGGGGCACCCCGCAGATCGCCCCGATCCGGGTCCCCTCCGCTTATGACGCGAGCAACAACCTGCCCGCGCTCCCCTCGGCTCTGCCCGCTCTGCCGGCCGGTCCCTCCCAGCAGGTCCCCGCCTACGGATATCCGCAGGCCCAACAGCCCGCCCCGCTGCAGCAGGCGCCCACCGCCTACATCCCGCAGCAGGCCGCCGCCCCGCGCGGCTACCCGGGCGCCCAGCCGCAGCAGCCGCGCCCGATGGCGGCCGGCACGGGTTACGAGGCGATGCGCCCCGCGGCCCCGCGCCCCGCCCCGGCTCCTTACCAGGACCCGTACAACAACGGACAGCAGTACCGCGGATACTGAGCAGTTCACCCCGGACTGTCGGTGCCGCCTGGCACGATGGTCGTATGGGGAACGCGGAGCTGCACTCGATTCACATCCATCCGGTCAAGGCGTTCCGGGGCCAGTCGCCCCGGGAGGCCGTCGTGGAGCCGTGGGGGTTGGCCGGAGACCGGCGCTGGGTGCTTGTCGACGATGGGGGCAAGGTCGTCACCCAACGCCAGGAACCACGCCTGGCCCTGGCCACCGCCGAGCTCCTGCCCGGCGGTGGCGTCCGGCTGTCCGCGCCCGGACACGAGCCGGTCTCCGTCCCTGTGCCGGAGCCGGCCGTCACGACGACGCTGGACATCTTCGGCGACAAGGTGGAGGCAGTCGTCGCCGACGACACCGCACATGCCTGGTGCAGCACCTATCTGGGCGCCGACGTGCGCCTCGTGCACATGGACGACCCCGCCACCCGCCGGCCCGTCGATCCCGACTACGCGCGCCCGGGCGAGACCGTCAGCTTTGCCGACGGCTATCCGCTGCTGGTCACCACCCTCGCCTCCCTGGACTCCCTCAACGACCTGATCGCACAAGGTGATCATCCCGACGAGGGCCCGCTGCCCATGAACCGCTTCCGGCCGAACGTCGTCGTGGCGGGCACCGCGGCCTGGGCCGAGGACGACTGGTCACGGATAGCCATCGGCGAGGTGACCTTCCGGGTCACCAAGATGTGCGGGCGCTGTGTCGTGACCACCACCGACCAAAGCACCGCCGGGCGCGGCAAGGAGCCGCTGCGGACCCTCGGCCGCCACCGCCGCTTCGGCAAGGACCTGGCCTTCGGGCAGAACCTCGTGCCGGAAAGCCCCGGCACGGTGCGCGTCGGCGACCGTGTGCGGATCCTCGAATAGTCCGCTCACGTGGCCTGCCCCGGCCGGTTCGACCGGCCGGCTCGAACCCGATCGCCCCGCCGGTTTCCCCGATTCGGGGCGCGCACGGGGAACCCGGGCCCCGGGCACGGTCGTTGGGACTCGATGAGAAGTTCGTGAAACACCCGTGGGGCGGAGAGGGGTGATCTCGCTCTCTCTTCCCGTGACCCGGGCATGCGCAGCCCGGGCCTGGGTTATCACGGACGCGGAGGCGGAAGGGGGTGCGGGACGATGCGAGCGATCGGAGGCCTCTGGCGCTGGCGGCACAATCCGCTGCGCCGTACGACCGACCTGATCGAGGCCTGGGTGACGCTGACCGCCCTCCTGCTGATCCTCGTCGCCGTGCCCGTCATCGGTGCCGTGGTCGGAGCGGTCGCGCAGGACGCCCTTCAGCAGTCCGTGCGGGACCAGCACCGGGCCCGGCACGAAACGGTGGCCACCGTCGTCAAGAAGCTCAACCGCGGCCCGCTGGACCCCGATCCCGAGACCTCGTCGGCGCGGGACGCGCACAGCCGCGTGCTGGCCGCCTGGACGGGACCCGACGGCTCGGCGCACCACGGCGCGGTGCTGGCGGACCTCAAGACCCCGCACCGCGGCGACCACTTCACTCTCTGGACCGACCAGCAGGGCCGCATGGTGGGCCGCCCGTTGGACACCGCCACCGCGACGACGCACGCCATGCTGGCCGGGTTCGGCGCGGCCGCGATGTCGGCGGGACTCGTCGAAGGCGGCAGACGGCTGATCGTCTGGCGCATGGTCCGCCGCAGATATGCCCGTTGGGACCAGGCGTGGGACAGGGCGGGCCCGGACTGGGGCAGGACCGGCGCCGGCAGCTGACGGCCTTCCGGCTCCGGTCAACCCGCCGTCTCCGCGCACGCTACGGTGGACCGGCCGAACTGTTCGGCATCGACCCGCGTACGACGAGGTGGGGGCACAGCAGCGCCATGGCACAGGGCACGGTCCAGGTGACGCACACCGGCACGTCGAGGTGGCGCCGCCGTACGGGTGAGTACGCATCGCTCGCCGCCGCCCTGGAGGCCGCGGGCGACGGTGACGTCCTCACGGTCGCTCCCGGCACCTACCGGGAAAACCTCGTCGTCCAGCGGGCGGTGACGCTGCGCGGCCCCGAGGGCTCCCCCGGCTCCGTGCGCATCGCCCCGGTGGACGGGGTGCCGCTGACCGTGCGCGCCTCCGCCGTGGTCCAGGACCTGCACGTGGAGGGCCAGGACGCGGCCGCGCCCGCGGTCCTCGTCGAGGAGGGCACGCCGGAGCTGATGGACGTGCGGATCGTCACGCGGTCCGCGGTCGGCATCGAGGTACGGGGCGGCGCGCGCCCCACGGTGCGGCGTTGCACGGTCGACAATCCCGCGGGCATCGGCATCGCCGTACTGGACGGCGGCGGCGGGGTGTTCGAGGAGTGCGAGATCGTGGCCGCGGGCCAGTCGGGCGTCGCGGTGCGCGGGGGCGGCCATCCCCGCCTGGAGCGCTGCCGGGTGCACCACGCCTCGGGCGCCGGCCTGTCGGTCACCGGTGAGAACTCCGCCCTGGAGGCCGTCGGTTGCGAGATCTACGAGATCAAGGGCTCCGGGGTGCAGGCCACCGGGCGGGCCACGGCACATCTCACCGACTGCGATGTGCACCGTACGACGGCGGACGGCGTCACGCTCGACACGGACGCGGTGCTGACGCTCGCCGACTGCCGCATCCACGACGTCCCCGAGAACGCGGTCGACCTGCGCTCACGCTCGGTGCTCACGCTGACCCGCACCACCGTGCGGCAGTTCGGGCGCAACGGTCTGTCCGTCTGGGACCCGGGCACCCGCGTGGACGCCAACCAGTGCGAGATCTTCGACAGCACGGGCGACTATCCCGCGGTCTGGATCAGCGACGGCGCCACCGCCGTACTCGAGGCATGCAGGGTGCACGACGTGCCGGACGCGCTGTTCGTCCTGGACCGCGGCTCGCGTGCGGACGTCGTCGACAGTGACCTCTCGCAGGTGCGCAACACGGCCGTGTCGGTCAGCGACGGCGCCACCGCGCAGCTCGACGACTGCCGCATCCGGGACGCGGCGACGGGCGCCTGGTTCCGCGACCACGGCAGCGGCGGCACGCTGTCGGGCTGCACGGTGGACGGCACACAGACGGGTGTGATCGTCACGAAGGGCGCCGACCCCACCATCGAGCGCTGCACGGTGACTTCACCGGCCGAGGCGGGCTTCTACGTGTCCGCCGGGGGCCGCGGCAGCTTCCACAACTGCCGGGTGACGGACAGCGGCGGCTACGGCTTCCATGTCATCGACGGCTGCCGTGCGACGCTGAAGAAGTGCCGCACGGAGCGGTGCGCGCGCGGCGGCTACGAGTTCGCGGACGGCGGGCCCGGCGCACCGGGCGGAGGCGGTGCGATCGTCGAGGACTGCACCAGCGACGAGAGCGCCGGTCTGCGTCCCCCGGCCCAGGCGACCGCCGTCGAGACGACCAGCCAGTCGCCCGGCCTGCTGGGCGCGATCCCCGGCCAGCGCATCACCGAGCACGAACCGCACATCGCGGCCGCCCCGGAGCCCGAGCAGCCCTCGCGCACGTCGAAGGCGGTGCTCGGTGAGCTCGACACACTGGTCGGCCTGGAGAGCGTCAAGCGCGAGGTCCGTGCCCTCACCGACATGATCGAGGTGGGCCGCCGCCGGCAGCAGGCGGGGCTCAAGGCGGCCTCCGCCCGCCGCCATCTGGTGTTCACGGGCTCTCCCGGCACCGGCAAGACGACGGTCGCCCGGCTCTACGGCGAGATCCTCGCCTCGCTCGGCGTCCTGGAGAAGGGTCATCTCGTCGAGGTGTCCCGGGTCGACCTGGTCGGCGAGCACATCGGATCGACGGCCATCCGCACCCAGGAGGCCTTCGACAAGGCCCGCGGCGGGGTGCTGTTCATCGACGAGGCGTACGCGCTGTCCCCCGAGGACTCGGGGCGCGACTTCGGCCGTGAGGCGATCGACACGCTGGTGAAGCTGATGGAGGACCACCGGGACGCGGTCGTGGTGATCGTCGCGGGCTACACGGCCGAGATGGAGCGGTTCCTGACGGTCAACCCCGGTGTGGCGTCCCGTTTCTCGCGGACCATCACCTTCAGCGACTATGGGCCCGAGGAACTGCTGCGGATCGTGGAGCAGCAGGCCGAGGAGCACGAGTACCGGCTGACGCCCGGCGCGGGCGAGGCACTGCTGAAGTACTTCACGGCGATTCCGAAGGGGCCCGCGTTCGGCAACGGGCGTACGGCACGGCAGACCTTCGAGGCGATGGTCGAGCGGCACGCGGGCCGGGTCGCCCAGCTCGACGAGCCCAGCACTGACGATCTGACCCTGCTCTACCCGGAGGACCTGCCGGAGCTGCCCTGATCTCCGGCGCCGCCCTGATCCCCACCCACGTCCTGATCCCCACCCACGCCCTGGTCCCCGGCGGCGCCCCGGGCGCGCGGTCCCGGCACGTCCGGGCGCAACCGCGCCAGCAGCCGCTCCCGTTCCTCCGCGAACGCCGGATCCGCCTGGTAGCCCCCGTGCCCGAGGATCGGCGCGGGCAGCGGATGCTCCTCCGTGCGGCCGTAGGCGAGCGGATCCCGCAGCGGGGCCCGGTCGACCTGCGGGCCGCAGTCACCGGGCAGCCGGACGGGCCCGCCGATGGGATCGGTGAGCCGGTACAGATTGCGCCAGCAGTCGACCTCGCGGTGCAGGGCGCTGAGGGCCGCCGGACCGAAGTGGGCGGGAAACCAGCGCCCGTACAGCCGCTCCAGCGGAGACCCGTACGTCAGCAGCCCGACCCTCCTGCGTTCCGAGGGCTTCAGCTGCCAGGCCGCGGCGGCCGCGAGCACGCTGCCCTGGGAGTGGCCGGAGAGGACGAGCCGTCCGCCCGTCGCACGGGTCCAGGTGGCCATGCGCCAGGTCAGGTCGGGCACAGCCCGCTCGGCGTAGCAGGGTGGGGCGAAGGGGTGGGCGGCACGCGGCCAGAACGTGCCGACGTCCCACAGGATGCCGATGGTGCGCCGCGCGGCGGGGTCCTTGTAGGCGCGGCGGCCCCAGGTGACGAAGAGTATGAAGCCGAAGCTGATCAGCCAGGAGCCGAGCCCCTGCGCGGTGTCGGCGCTGCCCTGGACGAAGGAGTACGTGCCGCGGGCCGCCCTGCCGGGAACGTCACCGGTGGCCGCGGCGCCGACCAGGGCGGCCGCGCCCAGGAGCAGCGTCACGGTGGACGTGATGCCCACGACGAGGGGTGCCCGGTCGGTGAGGGCGGCCATCGCTCGGGTGCTCGCGATACGGCGGGTGCGGGTCGTGTCCTGCGGCTCCCCGTGGTGGTCGCGCTCCACGGCGTCCATCTCGGCGCGCCGCAGCAGCCAGGTGCGCCGGGCCAGCCAGGCGAACAGCACGAGCAGGACGATCAGCAGCGGCGGGATCGCGGAGGCCTGCCAGGTGAGCAGGACGGGCGGGCCGGTCATGACACCCCCGCTGCCGTCCAGCCAGTCGGCGACCCGCTGGGAGATGCCTCCGGACATCACGCTGCCGAGCGCGCAGGCCAGCATCGCGACGGCGGGTCCGGCGAGGCCGCGCATCGCGGTGCGCGCTTCGGTGGGGGTGCCCCCTGCTGGAGCGGAGCCGACAGCCTGGGGGAGGGTGCGGTACAGCACCCGGGCGACCACCCCGAGCGCGATCACGACCAGGCCCTGCGTCAAGGCGATCCCGCCGAACGTCATGTCGCCGGGCAGCCGGCCCGTCGAGTGCCAGCCGGGGCGGGACCACCCGGCGTACAGCATGGTGAGCGCGAGCAGCGCAAGGGCGCCCCTGGGCAGCCGGCGCACCAGTGTTCCGTCGAGTTCCCGGTCGAGCCGGTTCTCGGTGCGGCCCCTGCGGCAGACGACCCAGACCACAACGACCGCGCCCCCGACAAGAGTTGCGGCGAGAAGCCCGGCCAGCCATTGGAGGGCGGCCGGGCCGCCGGCCCGGCTGTCGTGACGGACGGCGGAGGCGCCGACCGCCGCGGCCACGGTCAGAAAGCCCGCGGCGGTGTGCGCGGCGCGCAGCCTGGCCACCAGGCGGCGGCCGTACCAGAAGCCCGGGCGGCCGAGGGCCGTGCGGTGGGTCTCTTCTTCGGGCTCGGCCCGGCGGGAGATCGGCTGCTGGGACTCGTACGCGCTCCAGGTGCGGTGGGAGAGGTACCAGAGCAGGCCGGTGAGCGCGGCCGGTGCCAGGGCGGCCAGGGCGAGGCGGCGTCCGGGCTGGCTCCACCAGCCGCCGGAGGCGACGGGTGACAGGAAGCCCAGCCAGGAGTGCTTCTCGGCGCAGGCGTGCGTGCCGGCGCACTGCCAGGCGGCGAGGTCCAGTGCGACCTCGCAGGCGGCCGCCACCAGCAGCACGGTGAGGGTGAGGCCGATGAGCCGGACCAGCAGCCCGTACAGGCGCACCGTCCGCTTCCGGCCGCGCGTCGCGGGACGCATCCAGTGCGCGAGGTTGATCACCATGAAGGGCAGCAGCAAGAGCCACAGGGCGCGGGCGCCATTCCCGGAGGTGAGGTTGCACCAGACGTACGCCTCCGGGACCGGGGTGCCCCGGTGGTCGCCGGGCCGCCGCTCCGCGTCGGCGTCGTCGGCGCGCCGGTAGACCGCCGCGGTTCCGTCGCCGGTGATCCGCACGGTCCGCGGATCGTTCAGCATCTCCTCGGGTGTGGTGCCGCCGACTCCGTGGACCAGCAGTTCCAGAGCGGTCCCGGCCGCTTCGGGCCGCTGGGTGGAGTCTCCGCGCTCCCCCGCCGAGGCATGTTCGTGTGCACGCTCCACTGTTCCGCACTTCCCCCGTGCCCCTATGGCGTGTGTCATGTGCAGGCACAGGATCTCCGCTGCGGCACGCCCGCACACCTGTAGTCGCCGAATCTCACCGATCCGTGTGAAAGTGGCGGGCGGAGGATCATGATGTGAGGTGCACGGGCGATGGCGCGGCCCGCGGTGCCCCGTGCGAGGATGGGGCGTCCTCCGGGGCCGGTGGCGGGGCGAAGGTCCTCGTGGGAGCCGGTGCTCGGGGCGTGTCGGGTGTACTGAGGCGAAAGGACCGGAGCGGACGTGAGTGAGAATCAGAACCTCCTCGCGGAGCAGCGTCGCGCCCTCATCCTCGACGAGGTGCGAAGGCGCGGCGGCGTCCGTGTCAACGAGCTGACCCGCAAGCTCGGCGTGTCCGACATGACGGTCCGCCGCGATCTGGACGCCCTCGCCCGTCAGGGTGTGCTGGAGAAGGTGCACGGCGGCGCGGTGCCGGTGGTCGAGGCGAGCACGCACGAGCCCGGCTTCGAGGCCAAGTCGGGTCTGGAGCTGACGGCCAAGGAGGACATCGCGCGAGCCGCGGCCGAGCTGGTCGCACCGGGCACGGCGATCGCGCTCTCCGGGGGTACGACGACGTACGCGCTGGCCCATCAGCTCGTCGACGTGCCGGACCTGACGGTGGTGACCAACTCGGTGCGCGTGGCCGACGTCTTCCACGCGGCGCAGCGCACTTCGGGTCAGCGGCAGGGCGCCGCCACGGTCGTGCTGACGGGCGGAGTGCGTACGCCGTCCGACTCGCTGGTGGGGCCTGTCGCCGACCAGGCGATCGTGGCGCTCCACTTCGACGTGCTGTTCCTGGGAGTGCACGGCATATCGGTCGAGGCGGGCCTGTCGACGCCGAACCTGGCGGAGGCGGAGACGAACCGGCGACTTGTGCAGTCGGCACGGCGCGTCGTCGTGGTCGCCGACCACACCAAGTGGGGCACGGTGGGCCTGAGTTCGTTCGCATCGCTGGATCAGGTCGACACGCTGGTGACCGACGCCGGACTGCCGGCCGGGGCGCGCGCGGAGGTCTCGGAGCACCTGCGGCGTCTGGTGGTGGCCGGGGAGCCCGGGGACGGTACAGACATCTGACGGCCCGCCAGCTATGGTGACGCTGCCCGCGCCGCGCCCCGTGGTGGGGGCCCGGCCCTGTCACCGTTCGCTTCCGCTCGGGAACTCCGTTTCCCGCAAGGGGGTTTCGTCCATGGCACGCCGTCTGCGCCCGGTCGGGCTCGACTTCACTCAGATCGCTCCCGTGTGTCTGGTGTTCGCCCGCGAGGTGGCCGCGCCCCCGAAGACGGTCTTCCGTGCGCTGGCGGAGGACGTCGGGGGCTGGAGCGAGTGGTTCGGCGCGGTCACCTCCGCCCGGCCGGTCGAGGACGGCGCCGGGCGGGAGGTCCGGCTCAAGGGCGGGACCCGCTTCCGGGAGACGGTCGTCGTGGCGAAACCGGCCGAGGTGTACGCGTACCGGGTCGACGAGACGAACGCTCCCGGGATGTCCGCGCTCCTCGAGGAGTGGCGGCTGACGCCGGCCGGTACGGGCACCCGGGTGCAGTGGACCTTCGCGGCCGACGGGCCCGCGGTCTTCCGGTTCGTGGTGAACCTGGGGCGAGCGGGTCTGGGGCGCGCGTTCCGGGACGCGGTGACCTCGCTGGACCGGCGGCTGGCGGCCACGCGCGCGTGAACCCCCTGCGACGCTGTCCGGCCGCCCCGCGTGCGCGCGCGGGGTCCGCGGCTCAGTCCCGCCAGACCCCCGTCGCCAGCAGCGAGTCGATCGCCGCCGTGTACGGCGCGATGTCCAGCCCCTGCTCGGCCAGCCACGCGTCCGAGTAGTACTTGTCCAGGTAGCGGTCGCCCGGGTCGCACAGCAGGGTCACCACGCTCCCCCGGCGCCCCTCGGCGACCATCTCCGCGACGATCTTCAGGGCGCTCCACAGGCCCGTGCCGGTCGAGCCGCCGGCCTTGCGGCCCATGGCCTGTTCCAGGGCGCGTACCGCGGCGACGCTGGCCGCGTCGGGGACCTTCATCATCCGGTCGATGGCGCCGGGCACGAAGCTGGGCTCCATACGGGGTCTGCCGATGCCCTCGATGCGCGAGCCGCAGTCGCAGGTGACGTCCGGATCGCCGGTCGTCCAGCCCTCGAAGAAGCACGAGTTCTCCGGATCGGCCACACAGATGCGGGTGTCGTGCTGCATGTAGTGGACGTAGCGGGCGAGGGTCGCCGAGGTGCCGCCGGTGCCTGCCGTGGCGACGATCCACGTGGGCTCCGGGAACCGCTCCAGCTCCAGCTGACGGAAGATGGATTCGGCGATGTTGTTGTTGCCGCGCCAGTCCGTGGCCCGTTCCGCGTAGGTGAACTGGTCCATGTAGTGGCCGCCGGTCTCCGCGGCGAGGGCGGCGGACTCCTCGTACATCTTGCGCGAGTCGTCCACGAAGTGGCACTGCGCGCCGTGGAACTCGATCAGGCGGCACTTCTCGGCGCTCGTCGTGCGGGGCATGACCGCGATGAAGGGCACGCCGATCAGCTTCGCGAAATAGGCCTCGGAGACGGCCGTCGAGCCGCTGGACGCCTCGATGACCGGGCGGCCGGGCCGGATCCAGCCATTGCAGAGTCCGTACAGGAACAGCGAGCGGGCGAGCCGGTGCTTGAGGCTGCCGGTGGGATGGGTCGACTCGTCCTTGAGGTACAGGTCGATTCCCCACTCCTCGGGCAGTGGGAAGCGCAGCAGATGCGTGTCGGCCGAGCGGTTGGCGTCGGCCTGGACCTTACGGACGGCTTCCTTGAGCCAGCTCCGGTAGTCGGCGTCGCTGTGGTCGACATCGAGGGTTTCGCCGGGATGAGTGGTACGGGGAGTGCTCACGGCGGGGCTCCTTACACGGTGTGCCGACGCCGCGTCGCGCGGTCGGACGCCTCGATCATAAACACCTTCCGCACGCTTCTCACCTGCATAAACACACCTTTGAGCACCCCAAAGGCACCCCTGGGGCAGGGGTGCGCCGGGTGGTGGGGGCGCATCCGCGCGAGTGCGCCGGATACCCGCCCCCACCTCGCCGTGCGTACTGGTGCTCGCTGCCGGGGGCGGGCAGACTGCACCGCAGGGGACGTCGGTTCCGAACGCGGGCGCACACTGGAGCACGACCACACTCGATCAGGGCCCGCCTGGATCACGACCCGACGCGGGATCCACGGCACGGCACAGGCGAAGCGCACAAGGGGGCGGAGCATCATGGCGGAGCCGGAGTTCACGGCCACAGGCGTGCGGATCGGGAAGAGGCTGCGCTCGCTCACCCGGGCCGGGCAGGTCCGGATCAGCGGCGGCAGGCTTGAGCTGCTCACCAGCTACGGCAGCGAGATCGACAGCGCGCCGGTGCAGGCGGTGCGCGCGTCGAAGCCCTGGTTCGCCCCTGAGGACCGGGCGTTGGCGGATGTCAACGGCACCCGCTATTCGCTGACCCTCGGCGAGCACGATCCCGCGCCCGGGAAGCCGGGTCCGCCGTCGGCACGCCGGTTCATAGAGGCGGTCCGCAAGGCGTCCGGGCGCCGTAGCTGAGAGTGGCGCGAGTTGCAGGAGTGCATCCCCTGGGCCACGCTGGTCTCACCTCACTCTGGGTGTACCGGCGATAACGCTGCGAACCAGCCCGCCGGGTCATCAACAGCGGGCGGCCGACGTACGCAGCCGCTCCACAGCAGACAGCCGGAATGGCCGGCCGCCTGCTCAGCAGGCGGCGTTTTCACGCAGCCACCCTGCTGGATCCGATCTCCGTCTTCTTCCGGACCTCAATTCGGGGAGTCGCAGCCGTGATCAGCAAACCAAGCAGGCACTGCACGGTAGAGCTCCAAGCCCTTCCGTCGCGGATCGGCCAGGTCCGCAGAATCGTCTCTGCGCAGTTGCGCTACTGGCATCTCGACCCCTTGATAGACCAGGCCGCACTCGGTGTGACCGAGCTGCTGTCCAACGTCCACCGCCATGCCCAGCCCGACAAGACGTGCATCGTGGAGATGGAGCTGCTGCTGGACCGGCTCACGGTCTCGGTGCACGATCACGACCCCCGGCTGCCCGTGGTGCGGGACGCGGAACCGTCGGCCACCTCCGGGCGCGGCCTCGCCATGGTCGCCGCGGTGAGCGAGAGCTGGGGGGTGCGGCCGGAAGGCGAGTCCGGGAAGGTCGTGTGGTTCACGCTCCCGGCCCCCTCCGCGACGGCGCTGCCCACACGTCCGCCGCGCGACATCGGCCGACCCGTGCCCGTTCTCAGGCGCGCGGTCGACGGGCGCAGGTCCGAACACGCTCCCGCCCGGTCCGCCGTTGCCGGCTGACCGGGCGGTGACCCGTCGCTCGTACCTCCGGTTGCCGTGCCTCGTACGTCCCTCATGTGGACGTCGGGGCCGGCCGCGCCCGTCGGATCATTCCGTGGCGCCGACGCGCGGCACGTGCAGGCGTGGCCGCCCGTCGGCAGTTCGGCCGATGAGCGGTTCGAGATAGCGGGCCACGTTGCCGCGGTTACGGCTGCCGCCGACGTCCCGGGGCTAGACGGATGCCGCGCCGCCCTTGCCCAGGCGGCCGAACTGCTCGTCCAGGACGGAGAGCCGACGCCAGTACTCGTCCTCGTCGATCTCACCGGAGGCGAAGCGCCGGCCGAGCACGGCGATCGGCGAGTCGCCCGTCGGGCGGCCGTCGCCCATGGCGCCCCACGCTCCGCCACCCCACGGTCCGCCGCGTCCGCGCCTCACGGTGCGGCGCAGGACGGTCACGACGCCGATCACGACGGCCGCCCAGATCAGCGGGAAGAACGGAATCCACGGGCCGGGCCCGCCGTCCCAGTTCGCCAGGGTCTGCATCTCGGGTCATCTCCTCGGTGGGGTTCTCCTGTGATGTCTCGAGAATGGCTCCGGGAGGGGGCCCGGGTCGTCGTACGGCCGACGGCGGTGCGCGTACCTCCCGGGGAGTACGGGCGCTATTAAGGCCTCGACGTCTGTACCTACTAGTATGTACAGTCACGGTATGAGCACCCAGGAGCGACTGATCGAGTCCACCCGCGAGCTGCTGTGGGAACGCGGTTACGTGGGCACCAGCCCCAAGGCGATCCTGGAGCGCGCGGGCGCCGGCCAGGGCAGCATGTACCACCACTTCAAGGGCAAGCCCGATCTGGCGCTGACCGCGATCCGCCGCACCGCCGAGGAACTGCGGGCTGCCGCGGAGGGCGCGCTGAGCGGTCCGGGCACGCCGTACGAGCGCATCGAGGCGTATCTGCGCCGCGAGCGCGACGCCCTGCGCGGCTGTCCGATCGGGCGGCTGACGATGGACCCGGACGTGGTGGCGAGCGAGGAACTGCGCGCCCCCGTCGACGAGACGATCGACTGGCTGCGCGAGCAGCTGGCCGGGATCGTCGAAGAGGGAAAGGAACAAGGGCAGTTCGCGCAGTCGCTGGACGCCGAGGAGATCGCCGCGACCATCCTCGCGACCGTCCAGGGCGGCTATGTCCTGGCACGCGCCGCCGGCTCACCGGCAGCCTTCGACACGGGCGTGCGCGGCCTGCTCTCCCTGCTGCGCCCCCCGCCATGAGGAGTTGCCCCGGCGCACCTCGCGCCCGGCACGACCACCGACCGGGACGCACCCGTCGGCCCGGACGAACACCCCTCACCCAGGAGGCACCCGGTGCACGCCATGCAGTACGAGCTGACCCTTCCCGCCGACTACGACATGGACATCATCCGCAGCCGGGTGTCCCGCCTCGGTCATGCGCTCGACCACTGGGACGGCCTCGGATTCAAGGCGTATCTGATGCGTGAGCGCGGCGTGGACGGCTCGCCGGTCAACCAGTACGCGCCGTTCTACCTGTGGAACACGGTCGAGGGCATGAACTCCTTCCTCTGGGGAGGCGCCTTCCAGGGGATCGTCGACGACTTCGGGCGACCGCCGGTGCAGCAGTGGACAGGGCTGTCGTACGAGGAGGGGGGCGCCGCCGGCTCCCCGGCCAGGGTCGCGGTGCGGCACCGGCGGCGGGTGCCCGAGGGGGCGCGGCTGACCGGGCTGATGCAGGACGCGGTGCGGGAGGCTCAGCAGCTGGCCGCGCTGGACGGCGTGGTGGGCGCGGCCGCCGCCGTGGATCCGCGGCGCTGGGAGCTGGTGCACTTCTCGCTCTGGGAGCATGACGCGCCGAAGGCGGCGGGTGAGGTCTTCCAGGTGCTGCACCTGTCGGCGCCGGGCCGGGCGAGCCTGCCGCGGGGGCGTCAGTGGTGAGCACGGTCCGCACCGTGCTCGGGGACGTGCTCCCCGAGCACCTGGGCGTCTGCGACGCGCACGATCACCTCTTCTTCGGCAGCCCTCAACTCCCGGGACAGGAACTGCGGGACGCGTCCGCCGCCCGGGCGGAACTGGCCGCCTTCCGCGAGCAGGGCGGCGGGAGCGTGGTGCAGTGGACGCCGTACGGCCTGGGCCGGCGCGCCGCGGACCTGCCGCTGCTGTCCCGTGACACGGGCGTGCACGTGGTGGCCGCGACCGGACTGCACCAGGCCGTCCACTACGACGCCGGGACGCTCGCCGAGCTGCGCGGCCGGCTGGCCGACACGTTCGTCGCCGAACTCACGACCGGCATCGGCCCGTCCGGGGTCCGGGCCGGGCTGATCAAGGTCGCCGGCGGCTTCCACGCCCTCGACGCGCACGCCCGCTGGACGATGACCGCGGCCGCCGAGGCCCACCACGCGACGGGCGCGCCCATCGCGGTGCACCTGGAGCTTGGCACGGGCGCGCTCGACGTCCTCGACCTGCTGTGCGGTGAGTCGGGTGTGCCGCCGCACCGGGTGATCCTCGGTCACCTGAACCGCTCCCCCGATTTCACGGTGCACCGCCAGGCCGCGGAGGCGGGCGCCTTCCTCGCCTTTGACGGCCCGTCACGCGCCAATCACGCCACCGACTGGCGCATGCCCGACGCGCTACGGGCCCTCGCCGAGGCGGGCTTCGGCCATCGGCTGCTGCTCGGCGGCGACACGACGACCGCGGCGGCGCGCTCGGTCAACGGCGGCCCTGGACTCCCGTATCTGCTGCGCCGACTGCGCCCGCGGCTCGAACAGGCCCTGGGGAAGGACCTGGTGGGACGGATCTTCACCGAGAATCCGGGGCGGGCCTTCGGGGTGGAATGGCGCTAGGGCCTGTCGCAGGCACCGGTTCAGGAGCCGGCCGAGATGCGGCGCCCGCTCGGGGCGCCGTGGAGCCCGGCCGGGCCGTGAGCCGTCAGGTCCCGGCCAGGGCCGCGAGCGGATCGTCCAGTACCGGCTGCCACGCCAACTCCGCGGCGCCCACGAGGCTGTTGTGGTCGAGGGTGCAGGGGAGGATCGGTACGCCGCCGCTCTGGCCCCACAGGCTGCGGTCGGCGACGACGGCGCGCAGCCGGTCCGGGTCGGCGTCGAGCAGGGTGCGGTGCAGGCCGCCGAGGATGATGCGGTCCGGGTTGAGGATGTTGACGAGTCCGGCGAGTCCGAGGCCCAGCCGGTCGATCAGCGCCTGCGTCGCCGTCCGCACATACGGGTCGGCGTACTGGGTGCGGATCAGGTCGTTGGCCTGCTGGAGCAGCGAGACCTCGGGGCCGGGGTCGCGGCCGGCCGCGGTGAGGAAGGCCAGCGGATCCGCCTCCACGTCGAGGCAGCCGCGGCTGCCGCAGTGGCAGGGGCGGCCGCCCTCGGGGTTGACCGTCAGATGCCCGACTTCCAGCGCGAGTCCCGAACTGCCGGTGTGCAGACGCCCGTCGAGGACCAGGGCGCCGCCCACCCCACGGTGTCCGGTGGCCACGCACAGCAGGTCACGGGAGCCGCGGCCGGCGCCGTGCCGGTGCTCGGCGAGGGCGGCGAGGTTGACGTCGTTGGCGGCGAAGGCGGGGCCCGTGATGCCCGCCGCGCGGACGCGCTCGGCGAAGATCTGGCGGACGGGCGCGCCCGCCGGCCAGGCCAGGTGCAGCGGGTTGAGCGCGAGGCCCTCCGGCTCGGCGACGGCGGACGGCACGGCGAGCCCGGCCCCGACACAGCGCCGTCCGGTCTCCTCGAGCAGCTCGGCGCCCGCCTCGACCACCGAGCCGAGCACCTTCGCCGGGTCGGCGTCGACGGTCTCACAGCCGGGCGCGGTGGCGACGATGCGCCCGCCCAGACCGACGAGCGCGGCCCGGAATCCGTCGGCGTGCACCTGGGCGGCGAGCGCCACCGGCCCGTTCTCGGCGACCTCCAGCCGGTGCGAGGGGCGGCCCTGCGAGCCGGCGGCGGCGCCCGGGTGCGCGTCGACACGGATCAGTCCCAGGGCCTCCAGCTCCGCGGCCACCGCTCCGGCGGTCGCCCGGGTGACCCCCAGCTCGGCGGTGAGCACGGCCCGCGTCGGCGCACGTCCCGTGTGCACCAGCTCCAGCGCCGGCCCGAGCGCACCGCGTCCCCGGTCCAGCCGCGTCCGTGTGTTCCCTTCCCCCGCCACCCGGGGGCCCGCCTTGCCATTCATGAGGGCGAGTCTCCCATGATCCGCTCCGGTGAGACCCGGCAGCCGGCTCCGATGAGGCCCGGCAGCCGGCTCCGGTGAGGGCCCGGCGTCCGCCGCGCCGGGGGCCCCGCGGTCGATGACCGCCGCTTCGGTCTCATTCGCCGGACGGGTCCTGGAAGCCGCTCACCCGCAGCGTGATGTTCAGCCGGCCCACGAGCCCCAACTCGGGCGGCGCCGTGTCCGCGTACACCCTCGGTACCCCGTGGTACGCGAGCCGGCTCGCGCCGCCGAACACGAACAGATCGCCGCTGCGCAGTTCCACGTCCGTGTACGGCCGGGTCCGGGTCCGCGCGTTGCCGAAGCGGAAGACGCAGGTGTCGCCGACGCTGAGCGAGACGACCGGCGCGCCGGACTTCTCGTCGCTGTCGCGGTGCATGCCCATACGGGCGTCGGCGCCGTAGAAGTTGATCAGAGCGATGTCGTACGGGACCGGCGGCACCGCCTGCGGGCCGAGGGCGTCGGACACCGCGTCGCGGCCGAGCTCCGCCAGCCAGTCCGGGAGCGGCTTCACGGGGGCGCCGTCGCCGTCGACGACCGTACGGGCGTACCCGTAGGGATACCAGTGCCAGCCGAGGCAGACCTGCCGGGAGGTCATCGTGCCGCCGCCGGGGGTGTGGACGGTGCGCAGGCCGGCCGGTGGGCGGGCCCAGTCGCGGCAGGCCGCCAGGAACCGCCGCTGCCGGCCCGCGTCCGCCCAGTCCGGCACATGGACCGCGTCCGGTGCGACCTGTGCGCGGCTTCGCGGGAACAGCTCGGCGTCCATGCCCCCATCATCACGTACCGCCTCCTCGCCCATCGGCGCGGACCGGGGCCGATCTGCGGCTCGGTTAGCCTGGAGCCACGATGAACGACCCGATGACCACGCCCTGGGGCGCGTACGCGCTCGCCCGCTTCCCCGAGGATCCACGCGACCGGCTGCGTGCCTGGGACGCCTCCGACGCGTATCTCCTGCGGCACCTCGCGGCGAGCGGCACTCCGCTCTCGGGATCGGTGGTCGTGCTCGGCGACCGGTGGGGTGCGCTCACCACGGCGCTCGCGGCGCACCGGCCGACGCAGATCACCGACTCGTTCCTCGCCCGGGAGGCGACCCGGGAGAATCTCGGCCGGGCCGGCGTCGACCCGTCCTCGGTCCGGCTGCTGACCACGCGGGACACCCCGCCGGAGCGGATCGACGTGCTGCTCGTACGCGTCCCGAAGAGTCTGGCGCTCCTGGAGGACCAGCTGCACCGTCTCGCGCCAGGGGTGCACGAGGGGACGGTCGTCGTAGGCGCCGGGATGGTCAAGGAGATCCACACCTCGACGCTGAAGCTGTTCGAGCGGATCCTCGGCCCGACCCGTACCTCGCTCGCCGAGCAGAAGGCCCGGCTGATCTTCTGCACCCCGGACCCGGGGCTCGTACGGGACCCGAATCCATGGCCGTACCGCTATCGGCTCCCCGACGGCGTCGGCCCGTTGTCGGGGCGGCCCGTGACCAACCACGCCGGCGTCTTCTGCGCCGACCGGCTCGACATCGGCACCCGGTTCTTCCTGCGGCACCTCCCGCGCGTGAGCGGGGCCGAGCGTGTGGTGGACCTGGGCTGCGGCAACGGAGTCGTCGGTACGGCGGTCGCGCTGACCGAGCCCGAGGCCGAGGTGCTGTTCGTGGACGAGTCGTACCAGGCGGTGGCCTCGGCACGGGAGACGTTCCGGGCGAACGCGGACGGGACCGCCGAGTTCCTGGTGGGCGACGGTCTTTCCGGGGTACCCGCCGCGAGCGTCGACGTCGTCCTCAACAACCCGCCGTTCCACTCCCACCAGGCGACCACGGACGCCACCGCCTGGCGCATGTTCACGGGGGCGAAGCGCGCGCTGCGGCCGGGCGGCGAGCTGTGGGTGATCGGCAACCGCCACCTCGGCTACCACCTGAAGCTGCGCCGCCTGTTCGGCAACAGTGAACTGGTCGCGAGCGACGCGAAGTTCGTGGTGCTCCGGGCCGTCAAGAAGTAGGCGTCCCGCTACCCGAGCCGGTCGTCCGGTGCTGCGGGCCGCCGGCGGCCCGCAGCACCGCGATGAGCTCCGCCGCCGCGGCCGCCATCGCCTCCCGCCCCACACTGAGGTACTTGCGTGAGTCGACCGCGTCGGGATGTGCGGCGAGGAACTCCCTGATCGCTCTGGTCATCGCGAGGTTCAGCGCGGTCCCGATGTTGACCTTGGCTATGCCGCCCGTGACGGCCGCCGCCAGTTCGTCGTCCGGCAGGCCGGAGGAGCCGTGCAGGACGAGCGGTACGTCCAGCTGCGCGGCGAGCCGCCTGAGCAGACCGTGGTCGAGCGCGGCCGTGCGCGAGGTCATCGCGTGCGAGCTGCCGATCGCCACGGCCAGTGCGTCCACTCCGGAGTCGGCCACGAAGGCGCGCGCCTCGGCCGGATCGGTGCGGGCTCCGGCCGCGTGCGCGTCCAGCGGCGGCTCGCCGTTCTTGCCGCCGACCTGTCCCAACTCGGCCTCGATCCAGAGCCCTCGGGCATGTGCCCAGTCGGCGGCGGCGCGGGTCGCCGCGAGGTTCTCGGCGTACGGCAGCCGGGCCGCGTCGTACATCACGGAGCCGAATCCGGCGCCGGGCGCCTGGCGCAGCAGGTCGTCGCTCTGGACGTGGTCGAGATGGAGTGCGACCGCCACCGACGCCCGTTCGGCGGCCGCGGCCGCGGCCCGGGCCAGCGGGAGCAGACGGCCGTAGCGGAACTTGACGGCGTTCTCGCTGATCTGGAGGACGACCGGCGCGCCGACGGACTCCGCGCCCGCGATGACGGCCTCGACGTGCTCCAGGGTGATGATGTTGAACGCGGCGACGGCGGTGTGGTCCGCGGTGGCTCCGGCGATGAGGTCACCGGTTGCTGCCAGTGGCACAACTCCTCCTTCTGCGGCGGCGGTCGGGCCGGTTCAGCGGGCGGCGGGGGCGAGTATCACCGAGCGGGTCAGATGGCGCGGCCGGTCGGGGTCGAGTCCGCGGGCGGCGGCCACGGCGACCGCGAGCCGCTGTGCGCGGACGAGTTCGGCGAGCGGGTCGAGACCGCCGGCCACCCACAGTCCGCCGGTTTCCCGGACCTGTTCGGCCAGTCCTTCGGGTGCCTCGCCGAGCATCCAGGTGGCGGTCCCCCGGGTGGTGATGCTGATGGGGCCGTGCCGGTACTCCATCGCCGGATAGGCCTCCGTCCACGCCAGTGCGGCCTCGCGCATCTTGAGCCCGGCCTCGTTCGCGAGCCCGACGGTCCAGCCGCGCCCGAGGAAGGTGAACTGCGTGCACTCGACGAGCCCTTCGGGCAGCGGAGTGTCCAGGGCGGTGCGGGCGTCGGCGACCACGGCGTCGGTGTGCAGGCCGAGGTGGGCGCGGAGCAGGGTGAGGGCGGTGGTCGCGAACCGGGTCTGCACGACCGACCGCTCGTCCGCGTAGTCGAGCACGACGACCTCGTCCGCCGACTCCATCACGGGGGTGCGCGGGTCCGCGGTGACGGCCGTCGTGCGGGTACGGCCCCGGAGTTCGGCGAGGAGCGCGAGGACCTCGGTGGTGGTGCCGGAGCGGGTGAGCGCGACGACACGGTCGTACGCGCGTCCGGGCGGGAATTCGGAGGCGGCGAAGGCGTCCGTCTCCCCCTGTCCGGCCTGTTCCCGCAGCGCGGCGACGGCCTGCGCCATGAAGAACGAGGTTCCGCACCCCACGACGGCTACCCGCTCCCCCGTCGCGGGCAGTGCTCCCGCGTACTCGGCCGCCTCCGTGGCGGCGCGGGTCCAGCAGGCGGGTTGGCTGTTCAGCTCGTTCTCGACATGGCTCATGCCGTAACCCCTCCCCAGCGATGCACTTTCATGCAAGATATAGCGGCCTTTCGAGCACAATCAAGCATGCGGAGGGAAGTAAGGGGTGCGCTAAGGTCGCCGGAGATCGAGGAACGGAGAGTGGGGATGTCGCGCGACGCCCGCTGGAAGACACTGCTGGAACTGCTCGTCGAGCGGGGCCGGCTGGATGTCGAGGAGGCGGCGGCCCAGCTGGAGGTGTCGGCGGCGACGATCCGGCGCGACTTCGACCAGCTCGCCGAGCAGCAGATGCTGGTGCGCACGCGCGGCGGCGCGGTCGTGCACGGCGTCTCGTACGAACTGCCGCTGCGCTACAAGACGGCCCGCCACGCCTCCGAGAAGCAGCGCATCGCGAAGGCGGTGGCCGAGCTGATCGCCCCCGGCGAGGCAGTGGGGCTGACCGGAGGCACCACCACCACCGAAGTGGCGCGGGCGCTGGCCGTGCGCGGCGACCTCGCGTCCGGCTCGCCCGCGCTGACCGTGGTCACCAACGCCCTCAACATCGCCAACGAGCTGGCCGTACGACCTCAGTTCAAGATCGTGGTGACCGGCGGGGTCGCGCGCCCGCAGTCGTACGAGCTGGTCGGGCCGCTCGCGGACGGCGTGCTCGGCCAGATCACCCTCGACGTCGCCGTGCTCGGCGTGGTCGCCTTCGACGCCGCGCACGGCGCGGCCGCGCACGACGAGGCGGAGGCCGCGATCAACCGGCTGCTGTGCGAGCGCGCCGAGCGCGTGGTGGTCGCCGCGGACTCCAGCAAGCTGGGCCGGCGTGCGTTCGCCCGGATCTGCGCGACGGAGGCGGTGGACACGCTGGTCACGGACGCGCCGGTGAGCGAGGACACGGTGCGCCGCTTCGCGGAGGCGGGCGTGGAGGTCGTCGCGGTCTGAGGGGTCTCGCCGAGTGCCGCGTCGGGCACGAGGGCCGACGCCGACGTGTCCGGCGGAAAGGCCGCGCTCACCGTCCGGCGGAAAGGCCCCCTCACCTCACCACCGGCCGGTCCGCCGTGGACGCTCGCGCGGCCGCCCTGGGATCCGGCATCTCCTCCGGCGGCGACTCCTGAAATCCGGCCGGGACCCGGGCGGACCGCCCACGGCCACCCGTACCGACCGTGACGTTCGCCGCAAACGCGGCCGGGCTGTTGTGGCCGGCGACCGGAACCTGATCCAGTGGCCCCAGCGTCGAGATCCGGGGGAACACCGCATGACAACCGGCCATTTCACATCCGTCGAGGACGTCTCCGCACGCCTCGCGGAGACCGGCTATCTGGCGTCCCCCGCGGTCGCCACCACCGTCTTCCTCGCCGACCGTCTGGGCAAGCCCCTGCTGGTGGAGGGCCCCGCGGGAGTGGGCAAGACGGAGCTGGCGAAGGCGGTGGCCGAGGTCGCGGGCGCCTCGCTGATCCGGCTCCAGTGCTACGAGGGCGTCGACGAGTCGCGCGCGCTGTACGAGTGGAACCACGCCAAACAGCTGCTGCGCATCAGCGCGGGCCGTGACGAGACGTGGGACGAGGCGCGCACGGACATCTTCGGCGAGGAGTTCCTGCTCCCGCGCCCGCTGCTCACCGCCATCCGCGGCGACGAGCCGAAGGTGCTGCTGATCGACGAGACCGACAAGGCCGACGTCGAGGTGGAGGGCCTGTTGCTGGAGGTGCTGAGCGACTTCCAGGTCACCGTCCCCGAGCTGGGCACGATCACCGCGACGCGCCGCCCGTTCGTGGTGCTCACCTCGAACGCGAGCCGCGAGCTGTCCGAGGCGCTGCGCCGGCGGTGCCTGTTCCTCCACATCGGCTTCCCCGACGAGGAGTTGGAGTGCCGCATCGTACGGCTGAAGGTGCCGGGCCTCGACGCGGCACTGGCCGAGTCGGTGGTACGGGTGGTCGGTGCGCTGCGCGAGATGGATCTGCGCAAGGTCCCGTCCGTCGCCGAGACCATCGACTGGGCGCGCACGCTCCTCGCGCTCGGCGCCGACACCCTCGACGAGACCGTCGTACGCGACAGCCTCGGCGTACTCCTCAAGCACCAGGAAGACATCCTCAAGGCGTCCGCCAAGCTCGACCTGGACGCCGTGTGAAGGCGCCGGCCGCGTCCGGTGTGCCCGAACGGCTGACCGCGCTCGTCCAGGCGCTGCGCTCGCACGGCATCCGGATCGGGACCGGCGAGACCGTGGACGCCGCACGGGCCCTGGAGGCGCTGGGCCTGGCCGACCGCGAGTATCTGAGGGAGGGGCTCGCCTCCGCGCTGTTGCACGGCACCGGGCAGCGGGCCGTGTTCGACCCGGTCTTCGATCTCTACTTTCCGCGCGGTGTCGGAGTACCGGAGCCCGGCAGCGGTCCGGCCCCGGACCGGGACGAGCTGCGGGACCGGATCGCCGCCGCCCTCGCCGCGGGCGATGAGGCGCTCCTCGGCCAGTTGGCGGCCGAGGCGGTGAACGGCTTCGGGGGGTACGGGAGTTCACCGGGGTCGGACGGCTGGTCGTCGTACCAGACGCTCGACCGGCTGCGTCCACAGACCCTGCTCGCCCGCGTCCGCGCGAGTGTCCTGGCACAGGCCACGGACAGCGGGTTCGCCGACCGGTTGCTCGACGACGAGATCCGCCGGCGTATCGAGGAGTTCCGCCGGCAGGTGCGCACCGAGGCACGGCGCAGGGTCGCCGAGCGGCGCGGGGCGGACGAGATCGCCCGCCGGGGTGTCGCCCCGACCGCCGACCGGGTCGACTTCCTCTTCGCCGGACGCGCCCAACTCGCCGAACTGCGGCGGACGGTGCAGCCCCTGGCGCGCAAACTGGCCACCCGGCTGGCCGCGCGCCGCCGCCGTGCCTCCCGCGGCACCATCGACCTGCGCCGGACCCTGCGCGGCTCGCTGTCGACGGGCGGCGTGCCCATGCGCCCGGTCCTGCGCCGACGCCGTCCGGTCCGTCCCGAACTGGTGCTGCTGTGCGACGTGTCCGGCTCCGTGGCCGGCTTCTCGGACTTCACCATGCTGCTCGTGCAGGCGCTGCACGACCAGTTCAGCAAGGTGCGGGTGTTCGCCTTCGTCAACCGGATCGACGAGGTGACCGGCCTGGTCGTCCGCGGTGCGGCCGACCCGGAGGGGCTCGGTGCCCGCATCATGGCGCAGGCCGCCCTGACGGGCTGGCACGACAGCAGCGACTACGGCGTCTCGCTGGGCGAGTTCGCGGAGCGGTACGCCGACGCGGTCGGGCCCCGGGCGTCGGTGTTCGTCCTCGGTGACGCCCGGACGAACAGGAGCGACCCGAACCTTCCCGCCCTGCGCCGCGTCGCCGAACGGGCCCGGCGGGTCTACTGGTTGAACCCCGAGCCGCACACCCAGTGGGGCACGGGCGACTCCGCGGCCCTCGCCTACGCCGAGGTCGTCGAGATGCACGAATGCCGCAACGCCCGGCAGCTCGGCGAGCTCGTCGCGCGTCTGCTTCCGGTGTAGGTCCCTCCCCGAACCGGACTGGCTCGACCGGGTTCACGCGCGCATCGGGTGAGGCATATACGGGGGGACGGACGGAACTCGCGCCCCACGGCTGCCGAAGGACCCACCGCATGCGCAGATCGGCTCGTACGGCTCCGGCGGCACTCACGCCTCTGGCCGATCACGTCGACCCCGCCTGGCTGCCGTCCGAGGCGTTCCGCGCGCTCGGCTCCCGGCGCACCGTCGTGTGCGGGACCGGGGCGCTCGTCGACACCGTGCACGGTGAAGTGGCGTGGGCGTGCGGGGCGTTCGGCGGTTCGGTGGTGCGTGCCGAGGAGCCGGCGGACGACCGGCCATGCGACCTGCTGCTGCACCTCGGCGAACGCCTGGACGCACCCGAGCCGCTCGGCGACGAGGGGTTCACGCTGGTGCGGCGGCGGGGCCGGACGACGGTGACCGCCGCGGGGCAGCGCGGGCTGCTCTACGGGCTGTTCCATGTCGTACGGCTGGGCGAGGCCGCGTTCGGTGCCTCGCGAGCCCGCGAGGCGCACCGTCCCGCGCTGGCGTCGCGCATGCTCGACCACTGGGACAACGTGGCGGTCCACCCGGTGATGGGACAGGTGGAGCGCGGCTACGCGGGCGGCTCACTGTTCTGGCGGGACGGCCGGGCGCGCGGCGACCTGGAGCGAGTGCGGACGTACGGACGGCTGCTCGCGGCCTGCGGGATCAACGCGGTCGCCGTGAACAACGTGAACGTGCACGCGACGGAGGCGCACCTGCTGACCGACCGGATCGGCGAAGTGGCCGAGATCGCGGGCGCGTTGCGCCCCTACGGGATCAGGACGCAGCTGTCGGTCACCTTCGCGGCACCCCTGGTCCTCGGCGGCCTGGCGACGGCCGACCCGCTGGACGAGGCGGTGCGCGCGTGGTGGGCCGAGGCGACCGGCCGGGTGTACGCGGCGATTCCCGACTTCGGCGGGTACGTGGTGAAGGCGGACTCGGAAGGGCAGCCGGGGCCGTTCGCCTACGGCCGCAGTCACGCGGACGGCGCGAACCTCCTCGCCGACGCGCTCGCCCCGTACGGCGGCACCGTGCACTGGCGGGCCTTCGTCTACGACCACCGGCAGGACTGGCGGGACCGGTCGACGGACCGGGCGCGCGCCGCGTACGACCACTTCGTGCCGCTCGACGGCCGCTTCCGGGACAACGCGGTCCTCCAGGTGAAGCACGGGCCGATGGACTTCCAGGTGCGTGAGCCCGTCTCCCCGGTCATCGGCGCCATGCCGCGCACCCGGCTCGCGGTGGAGGTGCAGGCCACCCAGGAGTACACCGGCCAGCAACGGCATGTGTGCGCGCTCGCGCCGATGTGGAGCCAGGTGCTGCGGTGGCGCCCCGAGGGGGCGACGGGGACGAGTGTCGGGGAGCTGGCGCGCGGCGGACTGGTGGCGGTGTCGAACGCCGGCGACGACCCGTACTGGACCGGGCACCCCCTCGCCCAGGCCAATCTCTACACGGTGGGGCGGCTGGGCTGGCAGCCGGACGCCGACCCGTTCGGCCTGCTGGACGAGTGGATCGACCTGACCTTCACGCCCGCGCGCACCGAGGCTCCGGAGCGACTGGTCGCCGGACTGCGCGCGGTGCTGTACCGCTCCTGGCGTACGTACGAGAAGTACACCGCCCCGCTCGGCGTGGGCTTCATGGTGCAGCCGGGACACCACTACGGGCCGAGCGTGGACGGCTACGAGTACAGCCCGTGGGGCACGTACCACTTCGCCGACCGGGACGGCGTCGGGGTCGACCGCACGCGCGCCACCGGTACCGGGTACGCGGGGCAGTACGCCAAGCCGTGGGCGGAGGTGTACGAGTCGCCGGACACCTGCCCCGACGAACTGCTGCTGTTCTTCCACCATGTGCCGTACGGGCATGTGCTGCACAGTGGCAGGACGGTGATCCAGCACATCTACGACACGCACTTCGAGGGCGTGGCCGAGGTCGAGGAGGCCCGGCAGGTGTGGGCCTCGCTCGTGGACCTGGTGGAGCCTGCGCGGCACACGCGGGTGGCGGAGCGGTACGAGGAGCAGCTCCGCGGCGCCCGCGAGTGGCGCGATCACATCAACAGCTACTTCTTCCGGAAGTCCGGGGTGCCGGACGCGCACGGTCGCCGGATCCACTGAGGCCGTACCGAGGCCCCGCTGAAGCCCCGTTGAGGCCCCGTTGAGGCCCTACCGAAGCCGTAGTACCGCCACGCCGAGCGGGTCGAGGGTGAGCGGCTCGGACCGCTCGGACCGCTTGCCGGTCAGCAGGTCGGTGGCGGTGGCGTGGGCGGTCAGGCGGGCCGGTTCGGGCGCGTGGTTGAGGAGGAACAGCAGGCGGGTTCCGTCGGGGGCGACACGCGTGGCGGTCTCCACGGCCGGGTGGTCGGCGTACGGGCCGATCAGGTCGTGGCGGGCGAGGACGCGGCGTACCACCCAGTCGACGCCGGGCTGTGCCAGGGCCGTGGCGACGTACCAGCCCTCGCCCCCGCGTTCGCCGAAGCGGTGACGGGTGACGGCCGGGGTGCCCGCGTAGAAGTCGGCCTGATACGTGCCAACCGGCTCGGCGCCTCGCGGGAGGACGATCTCGAAGACCAGCCGTGCGTCCGTGTGCACGACGTCTTTGTCGTCCCCCAGGGTCACCGGGTGGGCGGTGTCCGCCGGGCGGGCGTCCCACTCGTCGACGCGGATGCCCATGAGCGGCGCCAGCGGGCCGGGGACGTCGGCCAGGAAGGCCCGGTCGTGGGTGTCGACGCGGCCCGAGAGGAAGGTGGTGAGCACCGTGCCGCCGCGTGCGGCCACGGCTTCGAGGCGGCCGGCGAGATCACCCTTGACCATGTGCAGGGCGGGCGCGAGCACCACGTCGTACGCGCGGAGGCCGGCGGTCACCGGTACGACGTCGATGTCGGCGCCGGCCTCGCGGGCGGCCCGGTAGTAGGCGTGCACCTGATCCTGGTACCGGACAAGCCGGGAGGGGCCGTCGGAGATCTCCAGGGCCCACCAGCTGTCCCAGTCGAAGAGGAGGGCGGTACGGGCGGGGGTGCGGGCGCCGAGCGGGGTGTCGCCGAGGAGCTCAAACTCCCTTCCCAGGTGGCTCACTTCACGGAACACCCGGGTGTCGTCGCGGCCCGCGTGCCCGATGACCGCGCCGAAGTACTTCTCGCAGGCGCCACGCGAGGCGCGCAGCTGGAAGTAGAGGACGGCGTCGGCGCCGTGGGCGACGGCCTGCCAGCTCGCGAGGCGCAGTTCGCCGGGGCGCCGCAGCGGGTTGACGTCGCGGCAGGCCGTGGTGGACGGGGCCTGCTCCATCAGCCAGAAGGGGGCGCCGTCCTTGAGGCCGCGCATCAGGTCGTGGGCGAGCGCCGGCCAGGTCGGCGGGGCGTCCAGGGGCGGGTAGTTGTCCCAGGAGGCGAAGTCCAGGTGGGGCGCCCAGCGGTGGTAGTCGAGCGGGCGGTACATGCCCATGAAGTTGGTGGTGACGGGCGTCTCGGGACTGTGCTCGCGGATCGCCTCCTTCTCGGCGAGGAAGCAGCCGAGCAGCGCGTCCGTGGTGAAGCGCAGGTAGTCCAGGGTGATGCCCTGGAAGGCGGTGTGGTCGGGGCCGCGCCAGTGCTCGGTGAGCGCGCTGGGCGGCTCGATCTGGTCCCAGTCGGTGTAGCGGTGCGACCAGTAGGCCGTGTACCAGGCGTCGTTGAGGGCGTCGAGGCCGCCGTGGTGTTCGCGCAGCCAGCGGCGGAAGGCCTCGGCGCACAGGTCGCAGTAGCAGGCGCCGCCGTACTCGTTGCCGATGTGCCAGGCGAGCAGCGCCGGATGGCCCGCGTAGCGCTCGGCGACCCGGCCGGCCAGGGCGGTGGCCGCGCTCTTGTAGGCGGGTGAGCTGGGGCAGAAGTTGTGGCGCTGGCCGTAGCGGTGGCGGCGGCCCTCGAAGTCGGTGCGGTTGACGTCGGGGTGGGCGCGGGCCAGCCACGGCGGAAGGGCGGCGGTGCCGGTGGCCAGGCAGACGCGGCGGCCCTCGGCGGCGGCGCGCTCCAGGATGCCGTCGAGGACGCCGAAGTCGTAGGCGTCCTCGGCGGGTTGAGTGAGGGACCAGGCGAACACCCCGACGGTGAGGGTGTCGATCCGGGCCTGGGTGAACAGGCGGTGGTCGTCGTCCCGGACGGCCTCGGGCCACTGCTCCGGGTTGTAGTCGCCGCCGTAGGGGATCTTGCCGATGCCGGGCGCGGTCATGCGGTGAAGTCCTCCTCGGTTTCGGTGATCACCGGACGGCAGGCGTGCAACAGGGACAGCAGCAGGAGGGGGGCGAGCAGAGCGGGCAGGGCCTCGGTGGCGAGCAGGGTGAGGCCGGTGGTGAGGACGATCAGGGAGGCGGCGCCGAGGGTGGCCCTGACGTGCCGGAGCAGGAAGTACGCGGCGAGGCGACAGGTGTCCGCGGTGCGGAAGGTGAACAGGGAGGTGAGGACGAGGGCGTGGGCGCCCCAGAGCAAGCAGCCGAGGCCGATGACGGCCAGCAGGGCGGCCCACCAGCCGGGCAGCCCGCCGACGGCGAAATGGGTCAGGCAGAAGGCGATGACGGTGAGCCAGGCGAGCAGCGGGGTCCAGATCTTCAGGGCGGGCCGGGCGTTCAGGCGCCAGCCGCGCCAGTAGTCGCGGGCCGGGTGCAGGTCGGTGAGGTCGCGGCCGCGGTGGTGCAGCGCGTACACGGCGGCCGCGAGGGCGGGGCCCAGCGGCAGCAGACAGGCCGCGGCGAGCGGCAGACCGGACGGGTCGGGCCCGAGGACGAGCAGGGCGCCGAGGCCCGGCGACGCGGCGGTGAGCAGCATCACCTCCACGGTGAGCAGGGTGTGGACCAGGGCGGCGGCACGGGAGAGCGGGCCGTCGCCGAAGGACCGGGTGCGGGGGCTTCGGGTTTCGCCGGCCCGGCCTTCGTCCACGACGCTCATCGCGGCTCCACCGGGGAGCCCAGCAGGCGCCGCTCGTCCCACCACGGCGGTGTCTCGTCCTCGACGGGGCTCAGCTCCACCAGGGTGACCTCGTGGCGGGCGAGGGTGAGGCCGAGGTCGGCGCGGAAGTCCTCGACGGGGAGGCGCAGATGGCTGCGGGCGGGTTCGGCGGCCTCGTGCAGCAGATCGATCTGGTGGGGCCGGGGCGAGCGCGGGCCGCCCATGTGCCGCCACGCGGTCCACGCGTTGCCGTGCTCCTCGTCCACGGTGGAGCGCCGGACGAAGGCGGCGCCGCGCGGCCTCCTGCCCACGGGCACGGACAGCCGCAGGGTGTGCCGGTCCGGGCCCGGTGTGCGGCCGGTCTCGTCGACGGGCGCCCAGGCCAGTACGGTGACCCGACCGTCGGGGTGGCGGGTGACGAGATGGTCGTCGCCGCGCTCCAGCAGTTCCTCCCCCATCCGGGCCATGAACGCGTACAGGTGGTACGTGGGCTTCTTGACCTGGCGGTGGGTGAGCAGCCCGAAACCGCCGTGGAACAGCGCGGTGGGCACACCGGACTCCTCGAACATGTCACTGAACGTCCAGTACGAGAACGAGTCCGCGTGGTCGCCGCCCGCCGCGAGTACGGGCGCCAGGTAGGCGGCGTGGAACGCGGTGTCGTGGATCGGATTGTCCGGACGGTAGGAGGAGTTGAACTCGGTGATGTGGACCGGGAGTTCGGTGTATCTCGTGCCCTTGAGCTGCTCGCGCGGCCGGGCGAACTGGTCGAGCAGCCGCCGCGCCGGGGCGAGGGTCTGGTACGCGCCGAAGGGCACCGGCCGGGCCGGTCCCGAGGTGTACGCGTGCCGCGACACGAAGTCGACCGGGACCTCGCGGCGCTCCGCGAACTCGGCAAACCGGAGCAGCCACTCGTCGGCGCCGGGCGAGATCGCCGGGCCGCCCACCTGGAGGGAGGCGTCCACGTCCTTCACCGTGCGCGCGGTCACCTCGTACAGGCGGTGGTACTCGGCCTCGTCGGCCCCTTGCCAGAAGTCGGTGAGGTTCGGCTCGTTCCACACCTCGATCGGCCAGGTGCGCACCTCCTCGATGCCGTAGCGGTCGACGAGGTGCGTGAGCGTCGCCCGCACGAGCCGCGCCCACTCGTCGTACGAGCGGGGCGGGGTGACATTGCCGCGCCACCAGAAGACCGTCTGGTCGCCGCTCGCCAACTCCGTGGGCATGAAGCCGAGTTCGAGGAAGGGGCGGACATGCAGACCCAGGTAGGCGTCGACGACCTGATCGACGTAGGTGAACGAGTGGTGCACACGCCGCGCCCCCTCGTACGCGTACGGCCGGTACACGCCCATGCCGTCGGACAGCAGCCCGTGCCCCCGGATGTACCGGAAGCCGATCTCGCGCTGGAGCAGCGCGAGGGAGTCCTGGTAGTCGCGGCGCAGGGCCAGTTCGATGCGGCCCGTGCCGACGCAGGCGCGCCAGGCGTCGGAGAGCCGTCCGGTCGCCTCGGCGGGGACGCTGATCACCCGTGCTCCTTCTTGAAGCGCTCGTACGCCGTGTTGTGCAGGTCGATGTACCGCTGCATGTTCTTGGCCTTGAGTTCGGCGAGGTAGGCGTCCCATTCGCTCATCGGGCGCTTGCCGAGGGCGAACTTCAGTGTGTTCTGCGTGACGTGGTCCTTGAGCGGCGTGTCCCAAAGCGTCGCCTGCTCCTGCTCGTCGGCCTTCAGCGGGTGGGCCGGGTCGACCGGGAGGAGCTTGCGTCCCGCCATGGCGTCCTGGAACGCCTTCTCGTCCGGGGAGAACGAGGAGGACACCAGGGCCCAGGAGCCGCCGTAGGCGAACTCGCCGTTGGTGAACCCGTAGTCCTTCTGCAGGTCCTTCGGCGCGGAGGGGTCGGAGCCCATGTAGCTGATGCCGTCCGCGACCTTGTAGCGGCCCGCTCCCGAGCTGGTGTAGGTGACGCCCTCGACGCCGTACTTGGCGAACTCCTGTCCGCCGTCCGAGTACCACAGCCAGTCCACGAACTGCATCATGGCGACGAAGCTGTCGCCCTCGGCGGCCCTGCCGGCGACCATCAGGCCGTTCTCCAGGCGGCTGCCCACGATCACCTCGCCGGTCGGGCCGATCGGCACCGGGATCATCTCGATGGTCGCGCCCTTGACCTGTTTACCCAGGTTGTAGCGGTAGTTCTGCACCAGTTCCTGCGGGTTGGCGCTGATGACGAAGGACTTCCCGGACAGCAGCTTCCGCACCGCGTCGTCGTCGGACTGGGTGAAGCTCTCGGGGTCCATCAGCTTCTCGGCGACGAGCTTGCGCAGGTACTCGAGCATCTGCCGGTACTCGTCCGTCGCCCCGGTGAAGACGTACTTCCGTGCCTTGGTGTCCCAGGCGGTGTTGGCGTAGCTCCAGCCGGCCTTCGTGCCGAACGCCGGTCCCAGGTAGTTGAGGAGCGCGCCGCCCGGTGTGGGCTGGCCCCAGCGGTCGGAGAACGGATAGACGTCCGGGTACGCGGCCTTGAGCGCCTTCAGCACGTCGTAGACCTGATCCCAGGTGGTCGGCAGGTCGAGGCCGTGCTTCTTCAGGACGTCCGTACGGAAGGAGAGCGAGTAGCCGGACTTGACCTTCTCGTGCAGGCCGGGCAGGACGTAGTAGTTGCCGTCGGCCTGCCGGATGCTGTCCAGGTCGCCCTCGAGTCCCCACTTCTCGACCTTCGCCCGGAAGTTCGGCATGAGCCTGACGTACTCGCTGACCGGCAGGATGGCCCCGGAGGACACGAACGCGGTCTCCTGGCCCGGGTACGTCTTGGGGATCAGTAACGGCGCGTCGCCCGCGCCGATGAGCAGGCTTCGCTTCTTGTCGTAGTCGCTGGCGGGGACCGAGGTCGGCTTGAGGGTGACGCCGGTTCGCTCGGTGACCTCCTTCCAGAACAGCCAGTCGCGCTTCATCGGGTAGGTCGGCATGTCGTTGTGCAGGATCGTGAAGGTGAGCGCCTTGGTGGCCTTGAACTGGTCCCCCGCCCCGTAGTTCTTCATCGCGCCGGCCCGCTTCTTGGAGAGGTCCTTCGTGTCCGCCTCCCCGTCGCCGCTGCCGCAGCCCGTCAGGGCGGCGAGGCCCGCGAACCCGGCCACGGCGAGCAGGCCTCTGCGGGACAGCTGTCCGGTGTTCTTCACGGATGACTCCCTTGTTTCCGTAGTTCGGAGCGCGGTCAGCCCTTGACGGCGCCGAGCGTCACGCCGGAGACGAAGTAGCGCTGGACGAACGGGTACACGAGGAGGATCGGCAGCGCGGTGAGCACGATCGTCACCGACTGGATGTTCGCCGCGACCTGGGTGAGCTGTTCCAGGTCCGCCCCGGCGTTCTCGCCGCCGGTCGCGCCCGCGATGAGGTTGCGCAGATAGACCGTGACCGGCATCTCCTCGGCCCTGTCCAGGTACAGGAAGGCCCCGAACCAGGAGTTCCAGAACGACACCGAGTAGAAGAGCACCATCGTTGCGATGACCGCCTTGGACAGCGGCAGCACGATCCGCAGCAGGATGCCGTAGGTGCTGAGGCCGTCGATCTGCGCGGCCTCCTCCAGCTCGGTCGGCAGGCTCTCGAAGAACGCCTTCATCACCAGGAGGTTGAAGACGCTGATCGCGTTCGGGATCACCATCGCCCACAGCGTGTTCTTCATGCCGAGGCCGGTGATCAGTACGTAGTTCGGGATCAGGCCGCCGGAGAAGAACATGGTGAACACGGCGACGCCGACGAGCGCGCCGCGGCCCTTGAGGTGCGGTTTGGCCAGCACGTAGGCGTAGCAGGTGGTGAGCACCATGGCGATGGCGGTGGCGACCACGGTGTACAGGACCGTGTTGCCGTAGTTCCGCCAGAACATCCCGTCCTTGAGGACGATCTTGTAGGTGGTGAGGTTGAAGCCCTCGGGGAGCAGGTTCACCTGGCCGGCCCGGATGCGGTCCTCGGCGCTGAACGAGCGGGCGACGATGTTGACGAACGGGTAGAGCGTGACGGCCACGACGCCGGTCAGGATCAGCCCGTTGACCGCCTGGAAGACGCGGTGGCCGCGGGACGGCCGGCCGGCCGAGAGACGCGGGCGGGCAGGGCGGCGCGGGCGCCCGTCGGAGAGGGTCACCACAGGCTGGTCCCCACTGTGCGGCGCGAGAGCTGGTTGGCGGAGAAGATCAGGACCAGGCCGATGACCGCTTCGAACAGGCCGATGGCCGCGGCGTAGCTGAAGCTGTTGGACTCGACGCCGGTGCGGTAGAGGTACGTGGAGATCACGTCGGCGGTGGGATACGTCAGCGGGTTGTAGAGGAGCAGGACCTTCTCGAAGCCGACGGCCATGAACGTGCCGATGTTGAGGATCAGCAGCGTGATCATGGTGGGGCGGATGCCGGGCAGGGCGACGTGCCAGATCTGCTTCCAGCGGCCCGCTCCGTCGATGCGCGCGGCCTCGTACAGGTCCTCGTCGATGGTGGTGAGGGCGGCGAGGTAGAGGATGGTGCCCCAGCCCGCGGTCTGCCAGATCTCCGAGCCGACGTAGACCGCGCGGAACCAGTCGGGCTCCTGAAGGAACCTGACGGGCGCCTGGCCGAACGCCTTCAGGGCATGGTTGACCGGGCCGTCGGTGGCGAGCATCTGCATGGTGACGCCCGCGACGATCACGATGGACAGGAAGTGCGGAAGGTACGACACCGACTGCACGAAACGTTTCAGCGCACGGGTGCGGACCTCGTTGAGCAACAGCGCCAGCACGATCGGCACCGGGAAGCAGAACACCAGGGTCAGCGCGCCCAGCCACATCGTGTTGGTGAACACCTGCCAGAACGTCGGATCGGTCAGGAACATGCGCACATAGCGCAGGCCGACCCACCGCTCGCCCAGCATGGAGCCGCCCGGTTCGAAGCGACGGAAGGCGATGGCGTTGCCGATCATCGGCAGATAGCGGAACACCAGCAGGAACAGCAGCGGCAGCACGACCAGCGAATACAGCTGCCAGTCACGGCGCAGCGCCTGCCGCCAGGTGCGGCGGGGTGCGGGCCGCCGGCGCGGCCGGGGTGCAGTGTGCTCGGACGGCGATGGATTCCGCGCGCCGGGCGTGGGGTCCACAGCGGTGGGGCTGGTCATGCTCGGGCCTCCCGTGGCGAGAGCAGGGAAAGGCAGTGCACGTCCGACGAGGCCCGTCCGTATGAACGCGGCCGATAAGTTCCATAAAAATTCCGGTAACGCAGCGGCAACCTAGGGGCGCCTGATGTCGCTGTCAATGGATGCCGCACGATGTGGAATTGGGGCAGCATGGGCGTTTGAACGCTCCAACACCTAGGTACGACACCTGAGTTCACCTGTCAGCGTCTACCGATAATTTCCGGCCTTCCACCGTAACTATCGGACGGCCCGGGCCGTCCCCGACCGCTTGCGAGGTGCCGTGCCCGCATTCGATCTACCACCGGCCGAACTGGAGAACCACCGCCCCGCCCCCCACGAGCCCGCCGATTTCGACGCCTTCTGGCAGGCCACCCTGAAGGAGTCCGGGCAGGCCGAGCCGGTCCTGTCCGTGCGGCCGTTCGACAGCGGCCTGCGGCTGGTCGAGACCTGGGACGTGACCTTCCGCGGCTTCGCCGGCGACCCGGTGCGCGCCTGGTACACCCGGCCCGCCGAAGCCCCGCGACCGCTGCCGGCCGTCGTCGAGTACGCGGGGTACGGACGCGGGCGCGGACTCCCGCACGAGCGGCTCACCTGGGCGGCCGCCGGGTACGCCCATCTCCTCATGGACAACCGGGGCCAGGGCGACCAGTACGGGTGCGGCGGCGACACCCCCGACCCGCACGCCACGGCACCGAGCGGCCCGGGTCCGGCCGTACGCGGACTGCTGGACCCGCGCGACTACCACTACCGGCGCCTGATCACCGACGCGGTGCGCGCCGTCGCCGCCCTGCGCGCGCTGCCGGGGGTGGACGGCTCACGGGTGGCGGCGGTCGGCAACAGCCAGGGCGGGGGACTCGCTCTCGCCGTCGCCGGGCTCGTCCCCGACCTCGCGGCCGTACTGGTCAGCGCGCCCTTCCTGTGCGGCATCCGGCGCGCCCTCGAACTCACCGACGCCGCCCCGTACGGTGAGATCACCGCCTATCTCGCCGTGCACCGCGGCGCCGAGGCGGCTGCGTATCGCACCCTCTCCTACGTCGAGGGCGTCTCCTTCGCCCGGCGCGCGACCGCCCCCGCGCACTTCGGGATCGGTCTGCGCGACACGGTCTGCCCGCCGAGCGGCGCCTACGCCGCGTACAACCGCTACGCCGAACTCACCGGCCACGACCCCTTGAAGGAGATCCACCCCTACCCGTTCAACCAGCACGAAGGCGGCGACGCCGTCCATGTGCGCCGCCAACTCACTTGGCTCGACGGCATCCTGGGCGGCTGACGAGGGGCGGCCGACTGTGCGCGGCACCCGCCGCCGCGCCGCGGTCACCCGATCCGCGGCAGGCCCTCGACGCGTTCGTCCAGGAGGGCGGAGTAGTTGGCGCACATCTTGTCGACGTACGTGTCGAGGTTGAACTGGCGCTCCACGTGTCTGCGCCCCTCTCGCCCCAGCCGCTTCGACAAGGCCGGGTCGAGGAGCAGTCGGCGTACCCGGTCACTGAGCTGTTCCAGGTCGCCCGGGGTCACCACGTACCCGGTCCGGTCGTGCAGGACGGCCTCCGGCAGACCGCCGGTCGCGGTGACCACGACGGGACGCCCGGCGGACATCGCCTCCAGCGGCGCCAGCCCCAGGGGCTCGGGATAGTCCGAGGGGTAGACGACGACGTGGGCACGCGCGTAGAGCCGTGGCATCAGTTCCTTGGGGGTCGGGACCAGGTCCACGTGGGGGCGCAGTCCCAGGCCGTCGATCAACCGGTTGAGACGGTCGAGGAACCCCTGCTGCTCCTCGTGCCAGTCGACGACCTCCTGAGGACTTGTCAGCACAAGCCGTACGCTCAGGCCGGTCCGCCTGAGTGTGTCGAGCATGCGGACAGCCAGCTCGGCGCCTTTGTTGGGGATGAGACGAGCGGGCAGGAGCACGGTGTGGGGGCCGTCGCTCCGCGGGGGCGGCAGACTCCGGAACCTGTCGGTGGCGATCCCCAGATAGGTGCGCCGGGCCCGGATGCCGAGATGAGTGCGGCAGGCGAACGCGAGGTAGTCGGACACCACGTAGTGGCCGTCCCAGGAACGGCAGAACTGCGCTGTCCACGGATCCTCGGGCCAGACGCTGTGGTACGTGTGCAACAAGGTCGTACCGCTCTGTTCCCGAAGCCGGTTGAGGGCGAGGGCGGGGACCGGCGAGAAGTGATGCAGGTTGTGCCCGTGCACGATTCGGATGTCGCGCGCGTCCACGACCCGGGCGAGCCACTCGTGGAGTTCGGCCGCCCGACGCTGTTCGACCGGCGTCAGCCACCTTCCCGTGCGGCTGTTCTCACCCAGGGCGGCATGGTGGTACTCCGCGAGCCGCAGCAGCGGATGTGTGAGGATCTCGACCCGGTCGACGGGCTGCGGCCGGGCCTCACCGGTCAGCAGGGTCACCTGGTATCCCCGGCGGGTCAGCCGGCCGGCGTAGTCGGCGAGATGTGACTCGACACCCCCGACCGTAGGGGGAAAGGCCCAGTGCACGAGGGCGATGGAACGCCGCGATTCCGATGGCCTGCCGCGTACCACGTGTCTCCCTCTCGTCGGGGACCGCTGTGCGTTAGGTCGTGCAGGGGGCGGGGGCGGCGATGTGCCAGTGCTTGCCGTCGATGCCGAGCACCTCGGTGCCGCCGTGGGTGTCGACGCGGACGTCCACCGTGTCCGCACCGAGCCTCAACCCCCGAACAGAGTAGGGGGAATTCAGGCCCATGAGCGAGGGCGCGATCGGCCGTACCGTCAGCCGGCGGCGCGGAACGTCGGCTTCGAGACCGAGCATCGCGGAGCAGAGGAGCGTGGCCGAGGCCGCTGCCCACGCCTGGGGGCGGCAGGACGGCGGGAACGGGGCCGGCCGGCCGAAGCGGGGTGAGGGGTAGGCGGCGTAGAGCTCGGGCAGTTGGTGGTCGAAGTGCGCGGCCGCGTCGAGCATGCCGTCGATCAGCGCCGCGGCCTCGGCGGCGAACCCCGCGGTGGCGAGCCCGTGGACCGCGATGGCCGAGTCGTGCGCCCAGACCGAACCCCCGTGATAGCTGAAGGGATTGAACCCCGGCAGCCGAGCGGAACGGGTGCGGATTCCCCAGGGCGTCCGCAGTTCCTCCGAGACGAGGGCCTCGGCCACCTGCCGGCGTTCCTCGTCGTCGAGGAGGATCCCGGAGTTCAGCAGATGCCCCATGTTGGAGGTCAGTCCGCTGACGGGGTGCCCTTCGGCGTCGACGGCGATGGCCGGATAGCGCCGGCCCTTGGGCTCGGTGATCCAGAAGGACCGGTGGAAGGCGGCGCGCAGTCGGCAGGCGCGCTCCTGCCACCGCTCGGCCTCACCGCCCCCGTCCCCGAGGGCGGTGAGGATGTCGCTGTACGCCATCGCCGCCTGGTAAGCGTAGCCCTGCACCTCGCACAGGGCGATGGGCGGCTCGATGTGCCGTCCCTCGGCGTCGCGGACCGCGTCGGGAGAGTCCTTCCAGCCCTGGTGGAGCAGGCCGTTGGCCCTGCCCTTGCCGTAGCGGATCAGGTGGTCGCCGCCCATGGCGCCCTCCACCCATTTCATGGCGGCCCGGGCGTGGGGCAGCAGCAGCTTCAGTTCTTTCTCGGGAAGACCCCATTTCCAGGCTTCGTGCAGCAGCACGACGAAGAGCGGTGTCGCGTCCACGGAGCCGTAGTAGCGGGCCGGCAGGACCATGCCGTCCCCGTGCCGTGTCTCGGCCGGACGCAGTTCGTGCAGGATGCGTCCGGGGGCCTCCTCGGTGAACGAGTCGTGCCGCTCCCCCTGGCGACGGGCCAGGGTCCACAGCGTGCCGCGGGCGAGATCCGTGCCGAGCGGAAGCATCATCCGGGCCGCCCAGATGCTGTCGCGGCCGAACAGACCCAGGAACCAGGGACATCCGGCAGCCACGAACTGATCCTCACGCTCCCCGGCGGCGCTGCTCCGCTCGGCGAGGCGCAACGCCTCCAGATCGGCCAGTCCCCTCTTCAGCAACGCCGCCATGCGCTCGTGCCCGGTCACCTCCGGGGTCTGCCAGGGCACGCCGAGCCGAGGTGGTACGGGATGGCCCGCCACGGTGGTGGTCTTGCCCTGGAGCAACAGGCGTACGGACCACTCCTCGTCCGGCTGAAGGCACAGCTGCCAGCGGAACTCCGCACGGCCGGGGTGCTCCCGGTCGAGCAGGAGCTCCGGCTTGGGCAGGCCGCCCGCCGGTGCCGTCCGGCCGTCCGCCGACGTGGTGAGGGCCTCGGCGCGGAGCAGGACCCGGCTCTTGTCCCGCGGGCACAGCCAGCGCACGCCTCGGGCGACGCCCTCCACCTGCTCGCAGCCGACGTCGTCGACCGGGGCTCCCGCCTTGACCGTGGCGACGTCGGCGAGATCGGTCGCGGCCACCACGGAGAGGGTGAACCGCGCCTCCTGAGAGTTGACGTTGTGCAGCCGGATGACGTCGCCCGATTCCCCGCTTCCCGGCCGCCGCACCGCACGTTCCCGGGTGACCAGCAGCCAGGGGGCCGACGTCGGATCGCCGGGCTGTCGGCACATCGCCCGGAACACGGCCTCGCGGGGACCCTGCTGGCCGTGGTCGACCGGCTCCGGTTCCTGCCCGTTGACGAGCACTCTCAGCGTGTGGAGCAGCCGCCGGTCCTGGTCGTAGAAGCCGTCGACTCCGGTGCCCCGCAACTGTCCGTCGGTGGCCGACAGCGCGAACGACGGGGCGGCCAGGCAGATCACCCTGGTGTGCAGAAACGGCTGGAGGCCGACCTCGGGGGAGGCGGAGTCGATCACTGAAGTACCTTTCCGAAGCGCTGCGTGGCCACTGCGCCTGTGCCGGCTCGGCCTGTCGAGCATGCGTCGCATCGCCGCACGTAACAAGGGCGGTCCCCGGAGGAATTCAGCCCCGGCACGCGCTTGATGGGGAGCAACCATAACGGCTCACTGCCGCCTCAGCCATCGTCCGAGGCCGGTCGTCGCCGGAGTCGAGGAGTTCTGCAGCAACGGCGCCAAAAGGCGCTCTTCACCTCATAATTGTTGCTCTCATCGGGGGACGGTGTTGGACGGGGGGATCCCATGCGCCGTAGTAACCGGGTGCGGCGACGCCTGGACCAGGTACTGGTGTTCACGGGAGCGGCGGTCGCCGCGGGGGCGGGAACAGGGGTCAAGTTCGTCGACGGCGGCGTCCAAGCCCTGCTGATCTGTCTGCTGGCCGGCGGGACCGGCATCGGCGCGTACGCCGCGAACTCCCTGCGCGCCCGCGCCGGCGGGCCCCCGCCCCATGTCCTGATCAGTCACCCGGACGGCGACGAACCCTGGGCACTCTGGCTGGCGTGGCGGCTGCGGCGCATCGGGTATCTGACCTCCACCCGGTCCTGGGCGGCCACGGAGCGTACCGTGCCGCCCCCGCCGGAGGTGGCCCCGGACCACGAACTGATCATCCTCTCCCGGGCGTTGGACGACGCGGGTCCCGCCACGGAGGAGACCCGTCCGTCCCGCACGCGGGGCAGGACCGTCCTGGCCCTGGCGACCACCCACCGCGATCCCGCGCTGACCAGGTGGGCGGGGTACGAGGTGCTCAGCCTGGCGGGCCGCACCGCCGCCGAGGCAGCCGCCACCGTCGACGCCCGGCTGCACCACGCCGGTGCGGGCCCCCGGCCCGACTACACCGCCCCCCACGTGGCCGGCGAGGCCGAACCACGCTACCCGGGCGAAGGCGCCCTGGTCACCAATCTCCAGCCGCGCGGCGTCTCGCACTTCACGGCCCGGCGTACGGAACTCGCCCTGCTGCGGGAGGTCCTGGGCAGGGTGAACGTCTCCGGCGACGGACGGATCTGCGCGATCCACGGCCTGAGCGGCATCGGCAAGACCAGACTCGCACTGGAGTACGCCCGCCGGTACGAGGATCTGTTCGACGTCATCTGGATGGTCGAGGCCAGCCATCCCCCGACCGCGCGGGCGAGCCTCATCGCCCTGGCCCGCGCGCTCCAGGAACGGCGGGAGCGGCAGCCGGGTGCGGTGGCGGCCCAGGAGGAACGCGACCCGGAGCAGACGCTGCGCCGCCTGCTCCTCAACGAGCTGCCCAGGACCAAGTCACTGCTGATCTACGACGGGGCCGAGGACGATTCGGCCATCCGCGAGTTACTGCCCGACGCCAGGAACGGCGGCCAGGTCCTGATCACCTCGGTCAGCCCCGCCTGGCAGCGGATCGCCCCGCATCGCATCGCCCTCGAGGAGTTCTCCGCCGAGGAAGCGGTGGCCTTCCTGAGGGACGCGAGCGGTGTCGACGACGTGACCGGCCTGGGGCGCATCGTCGAACGTCTGGGGCGGTTACCCCTCCCGCTCGAACACGCCGCCGCCTATCTGCGCCAGTCGCCCGACATCGACTCCTATCTGCGCGCGCTGGAGCTGCCCTCCAGCCTGACCCCGCCCGCCCGTGCCGATGTGAGCCCGAGCGGCGCCGAGGCGTGGATCCTCTCCTTCAACCAGGTCGAAGCGAAGGACGAGGTCGCCGGTCTGCTCCTGCGTCTGTGCGCGTTCCTGGCCCCGCAAGGCATCCCCAGCTACTTCTTCGACAACGCGGCGGACCGCACCGACCTGCTCCCGGCGGCGCTCTGCGAGAGCGTGACGGAGCCGGCGCGTTACCTGCGGATCACGGGTACCGCGAAGAGCTACTCCCTGCTGACGGGTGAGGGCCAGCTGGTCATGCACACCAGGGTGCAGGCCGTCATCCGCGAGGCGATGACGGCCCACGAGCGCTCGGTCCACGCGGCCGACGCGGCCCGCCTGGTCAACGGGTGGTTCCCGGAGGATCCGGACCGTGTCAGGACCTGGCCCCAGTGCGTCGAACTGCTCCCGCACGCCCGCGTGGTGCTGGGCCACTGCCGGGACCACTCGGTGGTCGACGAGAACACCGCCACCCTGTTGCAGAGCGTGGGTGAGTACTTCCGGGCGCAGGGCGACCACAACGAGGCGGAGCGGCTCCTGATGGAAGCCCTGCACCAGCGGGAACGCCTCAGAGACCGCTCGCACCCGCTGGTCGCCGACACCTTGTTCTGCATCAGCCGGCTCAAGGTGCTGCGCGCCGAGTTGCCGGAGGCGCGGGACTTCGCCGAGCGCGCCCTCGACATCCGCACCCGGCTGCTCGGCGAGGGGGACCTCCGCACACTCGACAGCCGGTTGCAACTGGGCGAGGTGCTGCGCGAACTGGGTGACTTCGCGGCGGCGTCCGCGGTCGTGGAACAGACGATCCGGCGCCTGCGCAGAAGGGGCGACGCCGACCCGGTGAAGGTGGCCGAGAGCCTGCGCGACCTGGGTGTCGTCCGCTGGCGGCAGGGACGGCTCCCGGAGTCGATCGGCCACCACCGAGAGGCGCTCCAGTTGCTCGAACAGACCCCGGGAGGCGGTGAGCGGGCCCGGCGTGACGACACCGCGTCGGTGCACGAGGCACTGGGGCTGGCCCTGCTCGACTCCCGTGATCTGGAAGCGGCCGAACACCACCTGAGGACCGCGTTGGCCGTCCTCAAGGACGCGAAGTACGCCGAGGGCCACCCCCTCGTCCTGTCCTCCTCCGTCCATCTCGGCGAGACCCTCAGGCAACGGGCGATGCGGTATCGCGGGCGCGGCGACCAGCGCGCCGGTGCCCGGGAGCGTTCGTCCCCGGGGGACCTCGAGGCCGCGCGTCTGCTGGGCGAGGCGAAGCGGACCTTCGACCGCGTACTGTCCGCACCGCATATGAACGGGGACCATCCGGACCGCGCCTGCGCCCTCGTCCGCTACGCGCATCTGCTGCTCGACCAGGGCAACAGCGAAGCGGCCATGACGGAGGTGACGAACGCGCACCGGATCTACACCGACAAGTACGGCTCCCGGCATCCCTACGTGGCCGAGGCCTGCTACCGCAGGGCACTCATCCACAAGAAGCGGGGACAGTTGCAGAAGGCGCTCGAGGATCTCGAAACGGGGCGAGAGATCTATCTGGGCGTGCACCCCGCCGATCATCCCCTGCTGCGGCAACTGGACGACGAACTCCAGGATGTCTCCGCCGCCGCGACCGGAGACCATCCGTGACACGGCGTGCCGGCCCTCGTGCAGCCCGTCCACTCCCTTGTCCCCGCTCCCTGCCTCCACCTAGTCTGACTTTGTGCCGCAAATAAACAAAACCTGTTCGCCCAGCGTCGTGCCGAACACCGACCTCACCCGGCTCCGCGTCGCCCTCACCGTCTTCTTCGCCCTGGACGGCTTCGTCTTCGCCGGCTGGGTCGTCCGGATTCCGGCCATCAAGGAGCAGACGGGCGCGTCGGCGAGCACACTCGGACTCGCGCTGCTCGGAGTCTCGGCCGGTGCGGTGATCACCATGATGCTCACCGGACGCCTCTGCCGCCGCTTCGGCAGCCACCCGGTGACGGTGGTCTGCGGCGTCCTGCTGTCGGTGAGCGTCGCGCTGCCGCCGTTGACGCACTCCGTACCGGCCCTGGGCGCGGTGCTCCTGGTCTTCGGAGCGGCGTACGGCGGGATCAACGTGGCGTTCAACAGCGCGGCCGTCGATCTGGTGACCGCGCTGCACAGGCCTGTGATGCCGAGCTTCCACGCCGCCTTCAGCCTCGGCGGGATGGTCGGCGCCGGGCTCGGCGGACTGGTCGCCGCCCATCTGTCCCCCACCCACCATCTGCTCGCCCTCACCATGGTCGGCCTGCTGGTGACGGCGGTCGCGGGGCGCACCCTGCTCCGTCACGAGCCCCCGGTGCCGCCGGACCGCCCGCGACAGGAGGAACACGCCCGGCGGCCTCTCGACGGCCGTACGCGCGGACTGGTCCTCGTCTTCGGCCTCATCGCGCTCTGCACGGCGTTCGGGGAGGGCGCGATGGCCGACTGGGGCGCCCTGCACCTGGAGCAGGACCTGGACGCCCACCCGGGCGTCGCGGCCGCCGGCTACTCCTGCTTCGCCCTCGCCATGACGGCCGGCCGGCTGAGCGGAACGGCACTCCTCGAACGGCTGGGCCGGACCCGCACCGTGGTCGTGGGCGGCACGACCGCCGCGGCCGGCATGCTCCTCGGCGCGCTCGCCCCCTCGGTGTGGGCGGCACTGCTCGGCTTCGCGGTCACGGGGCTCGGCCTCGCGAACCTGTTCCCGGTCGCCGTCGAACGCGCCGGCGCGCTGGCGGGCCCGAGCGGAGTCGCGATCGCCTCCACGCTCGGATACGGCGGCATGCTCCTCGGGCCGCCCGCGATCGGCTTCATGGCGGACTGGTACTCCCTGCCGGCGGCACTCACGAGCGTGGCGGCACTCGCGGCGGTGGCCGCGGCGATCGGCTTCGTGACACGGCGTACGACGGCAGACTGACGGGCGACGGGCAGCGGGCAGCGGGCAGCGGGCAGCGGGCAGCGGGCAGCGGGCAGCCAGGAGACTTTCGCGGTCCTCGCTCCCCGCGACCCCTCAGGGCGGCAGACGGCCCGTCACATACAGTCCGTCACAGACGGACAGCCGCAGACGGTCAGCCGCACTCGGCCGCGTCGCCCGCCAGCATCCGCGTCAGCACCGCGCGCTGCACCGGCAGCACCTCGTCACGCAGGGCGCGGCCCTTCGGGGTGAGGCACACCTGCACGCCGCGCCGGTCCTCCGGGCACATCCCGCGCGTCACGAGGCCGTCCTTCTCCAGGCGGCCGATCAGCCGGGACAGGGCGCTCTGACTGAGATGGACGCGGTCGGCGATCTCCTGCACGCGGTAGCCGCTGCCGCCGTCCGGCGCGGCACCCTCGGCCAGCACGTCGAGCACCTCGAAGTCACTGGCGCCCAGACCATGCGGGTGCAACTCGCGGTCGAGCTCGCACAACGTACGCGCATGCACCGCGAGAATCCCGCGCCACTGGTCCACGAGCACTTGCTCGGCCTTCTTCGCCGCCATGGACGCACGGTAGCAAAAAATCGAGTTTGTTGCATCGGAATTAAATGCATTTGCATTCAATGCATGCGCATGTACTGTCTTCCCTATGACCTCTCCGCTCACCACCTCCGTGTCCGGGGGACGCTGGACCCCTCGGCTGTGGGGCACCCTGCTGGTGCTCTGCGCCGCGATGTTCCTGGACGCGCTGGACGTGTCGATGGTCGGCGTCGCCCTGCCGTCCATAGGCTCCGAACTCGACCTCTCCACCTCGACGCTCCAATGGATCGTCAGCGGCTACATCCTGGGATACGGCGGACTGCTCCTCCTCGGCGGACGCACCGCCGACCTGCTGGGCCGCCGCCAGGTCTTCCTGGTGGCCCTGGGCGTCTTCGCGCTCGCCTCGCTGCTCGGCGGCCTCGTCGACTCGGGGCCGCTGCTGATCGCCAGCCGCTTCATCAAGGGCCTGAGCGCCGCGTTCACCGCGCCGGCGGGCCTGTCGATCATCACCACGACCTTCGCCGAGGGCCCGCTGCGCAATCGCGCGCTCTCCATCTACACCACCTGCGCGGCCACCGGCTTCTCGATGGGTCTCGTGCTGTCCGGACTGCTCACCGAAGCCAGCTGGCGCCTCACCATGCTGCTGCCCGCGCCCATCGCGGTGATCGCGCTGCTCGCGGGTCTGAAGCTGCTCCCTCGCAGCGAACGCGAGAAGGACCACAACGGCTATGACATCCCCGGCGCCATCCTCGGCACCGCGTCGATGCTGCTGCTCGTCTTCACCGTCGTGGAGGCCCCCGAGGCCGGCTGGGCGTCGGCCCGCACGCTGCTCTCCTTCCTCGCCGTCGCCGCCCTGCTCACGGTCTTCGTCCGGGTCGAGCGGCGATCACCGGGTCCCCTGATCCGGCTCGGGGTGCTGCGCTCCGGCAGTCAGATCCGGGCACAGCTGGGCGCGATGGCGTTCTTCGGCTCGTACGTCGGTTTCCAGTTCCTGGTGACGCTCTACATGCAGTCGTTGCTCGGCTGGTCGGCGCTGCACACCGCGCTCGCCTTCCTGCCCGCCGGCGCACTGGTCGCGCTGTCCTCCACGAAGGTCGGGGCCGTCGTCGACCGCTTCGGCACCCCGCGCCTCATCGCGGCGGGCTTCGCGCTGATGGTCGTCGGATACGCGCTGTTCCTGCGCATCAGCCTCGATCCTTCGTACGCGGCGGTCATTCTGCCGACGATGCTACTGATCGGCGCGGCCTGCGCGCTGGTCTTCCCCTCGCTCAACATCCAGGCCACCAACGGTGTGGACGACCACGAGCAGGGCATGGTCTCCGGCCTGCTCAACACCTCGGTGCAGGTGGGCGGCGCGATCTTCCTGGCGGTCGTGACGGCCGTGGTCACGGCGAACGCGCCCGAGGGCTCCTCCCCGCAGGCGGTGCTGGACAGTTACCGCCCCGGTCTGATCGTGGTGACCGGGATCGCCCTCGCGGGCCTGCTGATCACTCTCACGGGACTGCGGACGCGGCGCACCCAGGCGTCCGTCGTGGTCGCGGAGTCACCCCAGAAGGCGCCGGAGGCGGAGCGCGTGGCAGTACACGACTAGGGCCTCAACATGCCCCAGGGGGAGCCTCCGTGGTGTGCGTCCGGCGCGGTTGACCGCCCGCCGGGCGCACGCCTGTTTGACTCGGGGTGCGGGTCCGGGGATCAGCCCAGCCAGCCCGGCCGCACCAACCCCGACTCGTAGGCCAGCACCACGAGTTGGGCCCGGTCGCGGGCACCCAGCTTGACCATCGTCCGGCTGACGTGCGTCTTGGCGGTGAGGGGACTGACGACCAGGCGGCGGCCGATCTCGTCGTTGGACAGACCGAAACCGACCAGCGCCATCACCTCCCGCTCCCGCTCGGTGAGTCCGGCGAGGGAGTCGGCGGCCGCCGGCGCCTTGGAGCGGGCCGCGAACTCGGAGATCAGCCGCCGGGTCACCCCGGGCGAGAGCAGTGCGTCGCCCTGGACCACCGCCCTTACCGCACGCAGGAGTTCGTCCGGCTCGGTGTCCTTGACGAGGAAGCCGGAGGCACCGGAGCGGATCGCCTCGAAGACGTACTCGTCGAGTTCGAAGGTGGTGAGCATGACCACCTTGACGTGCCCGAGGTCCGCGTCGTCGGTGATCCGGCGGGTCGCCGCCAGGCCGTCGAGGAACGGCATGCGGATGTCCATCAGCACGACGTCCGGGCGCAGTTCGCGCACCTTGCGCAAGGCCTCCTCGCCGTCGGCGGCCTCGCCGGCCACGTCGATGTCCGGCTGTGCGTCGAGCAGCGCCTTGAACCCCGCCCTGACCAGCGACTGGTCGTCGGCGAGCAGTACCCGGATCACCGGTCCTCCTTGATCTGAAGGGTCTCCTCGGGCGGCGCCCTGAACGGCAGTACGGCAAGCACCCGGAAACCGCCGTCGGCGCGCGGTCCCGCCTCGATCGTGCCACCCAGCGCGGCGGCCCGTTCGCGCATTCCGGCGAGCCCGTTCCCACTGCCGCCCGCGTCGACGCCGGCCGCGGGCCCGTCGTCGTCGATACGGAGACGCAGTACGCCCTGGGTGCCGCCCTGCGTGCTCGCGTGGGGGTCGACCCGAGTGCCGGCCCGCGCGTCACCTGGGAGGTCACCGCCGGTGTCGCCCCGGCCGTCGTCGATCAGCACGCGCGCGTGCCGCGATCCCGAATGCCGTACGACGTTCGTCAGTGCCTCCTGGACGATCCGGAAGGCGGCGAGATCGGTGCCGGGCGCGAGCTTCGGCACCTCGCCCTCGATCTCGACCGTCAACCCCGCGCTCGCCGCCTGCTCGACCAGTTCCGACAGCCGGTCGAGCCCGGGCGCCGGCGCACGCGGCGCTTCGTCGGGCGTGCGCAGGGTGTCGAGTACGTGCCGCACCTCTCCCAACGCCTCCTTGCCGGCCGCCTTGATGATGGTGAGCGCCGTGCGCGCCTGCTCGGGGTCGGAGTCGAGCAGCGCGAGACCGACGCCCGCCTGAACGTTGATCACCGAGATGCTGTGCGCGAGGACGTCGTGCAGTTCGCGGGCGATCCGCAGCCGCTCCTCGTCGGCGCGCCGCCGGGCCGCCTGTGCCCGCTCGGCGCGTTCGCGGGCCCACTGCTCACGGCGTAGCCGTGCCAGCTCCGACACCGCCATGATCGCCACCACCCAGGTGACGATGACGATCTCCTGCCCCCAGGGGGCGGGCGCGTCCCCGGAGGGCGGCAGCCACCGGTAGAGCCAGTGCGACACCACCACATGTCCGGCCCAGAGCATGCCGACCGCGGTCCACGCGGCCCTGCGGTGCCCGGCGACAACCGCGCTGTAGCAGCCGACGGCGACGATGAGGAACACCGGCCCGTACGCATATCCGGCACCCAGATACAGCATCGCGGCCGCCGCCGTACCGAAGACGACGGGCACCGGATGGCGATGCCGCCACAGCAGGAGGGCCGAACCGAGGAGCAGCAGTGCGCGCGCGAAGGGGTCCAGCGGCGCACGGCCCCCCTCCTGCACGTGCGCGGCGAAGTCCGAGCCGACGAGTACCAGGACGGTGAGCAGCGCCGTCGAGCGCCACGGCAGACGGGGACCGCGGCCACGGCCCTGGCGCCGGTCGTCGACCCAGCGGCGCCACCACGGTGGTCCGTGCCGCCACCCCTGGGCGTTCGCGCGCTGTTCCTCCATGGCGTTCACGCTAGACGGCACGGGGAGTGGGCGGCGTCGGCCGAGCGTGGTGATCACGTCTACTCCCCGGGGAGTACAGGTCGGCCGGGGCGCGCCCTCTCCCGGCTACCGCGTGGCCGACAGGTCGTCGATCTCGGCTGCGAAGAGCGCGGCCGGGTCGAAGCCCATGCCCGTGAAGTGGCCGGCGAGTTCCAGGGACAGGACGCCGTGCAGACGGGTCCAGAAGGCCAGCGCCGTGTGCAGGACCGCGGGCGGGGCGGGGTGGTCGGCCGCCCATGGGCGGTGGTCCGCGAGGTGTTCGTCGAACGCGTCGCCGTGCGGGGCCGCGCCCGGCGCCGCCGCACACGCGTCGAGCAGGGTCGACATGATCTCCGAGGCGATCGCGGTGACGTCCTCGGGTGCGTGATAGCCAGGTACGGGCGTGCCGTAGACGAGGAAGTACCGCTGGGGGTCGCCGAGTGCCCAGTCGCGCATCGCGTGCGCCAGTCCTACGAGGTCGGCGCCCGACTCGGCGGCGGCGCGGAAGGCGTCCGCGAGGCTGCGGTAGGCGTCCCGGATCAGCTCGGTGATCAGTTCGTCGCGGCCGGCGAAGTAGCGGTAGAGCGCCGGGCCGCTCATGCCCAGCTGCTTGGCGATCGCGTTCAGGGACAGCCCTGACGCGCCCGCGGTGGCGATCTGCTCCCAGGCCCGTTCCTTGATCTCCGAGCGCACCTGGGCCCGGTACCGCTCTCGGGGACTCTCCTTGACTCCGGCCATCGTCCGCGACGCTCCCCTCTGCCTTCACCGCTTCGTCTCACTCTTCGCCGCACTCTTCGTTTCAACCTATCACCAGAGATAGAGCCAGTAACAGAGATGGAAGCAAGGGCTTGACACCATCGCGAGCGCTAGTCATTCTCGTTATAGCTTCTAACGCAAGCAAGTGACTCTAGACGGAGGTCGTCATGGAAGGCGTCATCGCGAGCAGGGAACTCCTCGAGGTCGTGCTGCCCGGCACGGTGGAACCGGAGGGGCTTCAGCTCCGGTACCGGGCGCTACCGGCCCCGGAAGCCGGGCAGATCCTGATCGCGATGGAGGCCACCGGCGTCTCCTTCGCCGAGCAGCAGATGCGCCGCGGCCGGTACTACGACCAGCCGCCGTTCCCCTTCGTCCCGGGCTACGACCTGGTCGGCACCGTGCGCGCGGCCGGCAGCGGAGTCACTCCCGGCCTGGTCGGCAAGCGGGTGGCCGCCTTGACGAAGGTCGGTGGCTGGGCCAGTCATGTGGTGATCGACGCGGCGGACGCGGTGGAGGTGCCCGCCGGCGTCGGGGCGGCTGAGGCGGAGACACTGGTGGTCAACGGAATCACCGCGTGGCAGATGCTCCACCGCAAAGCCCGGGTGCGCGCCGGGCAGACAGTCCTCGTCCATGGAGCCAACGGCGGCGTGGGCACGGTCCTCGTGCAGCTCGCGCGCGCCGCGGGCGTGAAGGTGATCGGCACGGCGTCCGCGCGCCATCACGACGCCCTGCGTGAACTGGGCGTGACCCCGGTCGACTACCGCACCGAGGACGTCCCCGGCCGGGTCCGCGAACTGGCTCCGAACGGGGTGGACGCCGTGTTCGACCACGTCGGCGGACGGAGCGTGATCGACTCCTGGCGGCTGCTCGCACCGGGCGGCACCCTCGTCTCCTACGGCAGCGCCGCCACCCGGGACGACACGGGCTCCAAGCAGTGGCCCGTACTGAAGATCCTCGGCCGGGTGTGGCTGTGGAACACCCTGCCGAACGGCCGTCGCGCGTACTTCTTCAACGTCTGGGCGGGCCGCGCCCTGAGCAAGAACCGCTTCCGCGCCCGGCTGCGCGCCGACCTCACCGAGGTGTTCGCGGCCCTCCAGCGCGACGAGGTCACCGCCAGGATCGCCGCCAGGCTCCCGCTCGCGCGCGTCGCCGAAGCGATGCGGCTGGCGGAGTCGGGGACGGTCGCCGGCAAGGTCGTGCTGATCCCGTAGTACGACCCGCCGGACCCGGGGGTGCGACCCGCGTGCCCCGTACCCTGCCGGTCTCAGGGCCCCTGCTTACTCCCGCCGCGCGGCGGGGTCGGCCCGGTGAAGACCAGACCCACGTCGTGGGCGAGCTGGGCGGCGGCGTGCCGGAAGAACGGCTCACGGTCCTCGACCAACCGGTGGAACTGGCCGAACAGCTCGAAGCCGACCAGCCCGAAGAGCTTCGCCCAGGCCGCGACGAGCGCCACGACCGTCGCCGGCGGAAGGTCCGGCGCGAGATCGGCGGCCATCCGCCGGGCCTCGGGCTCGAGTTCGGCGGGCAGCCGCGAGCCGACGACACCGGGTCCCTGGTGCGCGTCGCGGACGATGCCCATGAGAACCAGGCCGACGCGGGACGCGGCCGGCACGGTGGTGTCGGGCGCTACGTAACCGGGCACCGGCGAACCGTAGATCAGCGCGTACTCGTGCGGATGAGCCAGCGCCCAACCGCGCACCGCCTCGCACACGGCGACCCACCGCTGGGCATGGTTCGCCGCGTCGGAACCCTTGGCGTGCGCCGCCTCGGCGGTCTCACCGAGGGAGTCGTAGGCGTCGATGATGAGGGCGGTCAACAGGTCGTCGCGGCTGGGGAAGTAGCGGTACAACGCGGAGGAGACCATGCCTAGCTCGCGGGCGACGGCCCGCAGCGAGAGCCTGGCGGCGCCTTCCGCAGCGAGTTGTCTGCGCGCCTCGTCCTTGATCGCGGCGGTCACTTCGGTCCGGGCTCGGGCGCGGGCTCCTCGTGCGGTGCTCATGCCGGGCAGTGTCCCATGCTTTCGGAGCAGTGCACACAGTTCGGAGCAGTGCACACAGTCCGGAGCAGTGCTCCGGGTGGAGAGCAGTGCCCATAACTGAGAGCACTGCTCTTGCTTTGGAGCGCCGATCTCATGCACACTCCTCTCAAGCGAGAGCACCGCTCTCCAAAGCGTCGGGAGTCAGCATGTCGTCGTCCCCGTACTACCTCCAGGGCAGCCGGTTCACCATCCGCATGAACGGCGTCATCGGCTGGCTCGCCCGCCGCGGATTCAGCCTCAAGGGCACGGCCGAGCTCTCGGTGCGCGGCCGCAAGAGCGGGCAGCAGCAGCGCATCCCCGTCAACCCGCACCCGTACGAGGGCGCCGAATACCTGGTCTCGGCCCGCGGCCACTCCCAGTGGGTGCGCAACATGCGCGTCGCGGGAGGCGGTGAGCTGCGGGTCGGCCGCACGGTGCGCGCGTTCACCGCGGTGGAACTTCCCGACGAGGAGAAGCTCCCCGTCCTGCGGGCCTACCTCGAGAAGTGGGGCTGGGAGGTCAACCAGTACTTCAAGGGCGTGACGGCCAAGTCAACCGACGAGGAGCTGATCGCGGCCGCCCCCGACCACCCGGTGTTCCGGATCACGGTCAAGCCGTGATCCGGGCCCGGCGTACCTGACCTACCCGGCGTACCCCGCCGCCCCTGCCTGCCCGCACCCGTCGCACCGCCGTACCGCTGCGCCTACCGATCCAGCGAGGTCAGGACACGCCCCGCCATCGGGTGGCTGCGGACGAGTTCGCCGAGCGAGGTGGCACCCCGGGTGATCTGCGCGAACGCCTTCCAGGCGGGCCTGAAGCCGGTGAGCGCCGCGTGGAACATGCCGGGACGGCGCTCGAACGCCGTGAGCATGCGCTTGCCGACGCTCATTTCGACGCCCAGCCCCGCCTTGATCGCGAAGGCGTAGTTCAGGGCCTGGCGCCGCGTGTCCACGGCGTCGTGGGCCTCGGCGATACGGACCGCCCACTCCCCCGCCAGCCGTCCCGACCGCAGCGCGAAGGAGATGCCCTCCCGGGTCCACGGCTCGAGGAGCCCGGCCGCGTCACCGCACACCAGCACCCGCCCGCGCGACAGCGGCGAGTCGTCGGCACGGCAGCGGGTCAAGTGACCTGAGGAGATGCTCGGTTCGAAACCGGCGAGGCCGAGCCGGGCGATGAAGTCCTCCAAGTACCGCTTGGTGGCGGCACCTTCACCTCGCGCCGAGATCACACCGACGGTGAGCGTGTCCCCCTTGGGGAACACCCAGCCGTAACTGCCGGGCATCGGCCCCCAGTCGATCAGGACCCGCCCCTGCCAATCCTCGGCGACGGTCTCCGGCACCGGGATCTCCACCTCCAGGCCGAGGTCGACCTGGTCGAGCTTCACACCGACATGCGCGCCTATCCGGCTGGCGCTGCCGTCCGCCCCGACGACGGCCCGCGCGAGCAGGGAATCGCCGCCCTGAAGGACGACGGCGACCGTGCGGCGGTCCGGTACGGCGGACCCGTGCTGCTCGACCCGCGAGACCGTGACACCCGTACGGAGTTCGGCGCCCGCCTTCTGTGCGTGCTCGACGAGCTGCTGGTCGAACTCGGGCCGGTTGATCAGGCCGAACAGCATCTGCTTGGAGCGACGGGTGCGCGTGAACCGGCCGTTGTTCGAGAACGTGACCGCGTGCACCCGGTCCTGGAAGGGCAGCTCGAAGCCGGGTGGCAACGCGTCACGCGAAGGGCCGATGATGCCGCCGCCGCACGTCTTGTAACGGGGCAGCTCCGCCTTCTCGAGGAGCAGGACACTGCGTCCCGCGACCGCTGCCGCATAGGCGGCCGAGGCGCCCGCGGGCCCCGCGCCGACCACGACGACATCCCAAACCTGCTGCGCGTCGTCCGTCGAAGAGTTCTCGCTGCTCACGATGGTCTACTGCTCCCGATCAAGCCGCTTGCCGCACCTGTCTCAGGCATCCTACGGCGGGCGTCGCCGCCGGCCCCTGTGGGAGGATCGGCAGCGTATGCGCCCTGCACACCAGAACACGCGTACGCACCGCACGGACACCCGTACTCATAAGTACAACGTCGCACCTACAAGGAGCGTGCCCATGTCGTCGAATCCGGTCGCCGAGACCGTCGCCTCCCTGATGCCGCGGGCGAAAGCGGAGCTCACCGAGCTGGTGGCCTTCAAGTCGGTGGCGGACTTCGACCAGTTCCCGAAGAGCCAGAGCGAGGGTGCCGCCAAGTGGGTCGCGGAGGCGCTGCGCGACGAGGGCTTCCAGGACGTGGCACTGCTCGACACCCCGGACGGCACACAGTCGGTGTACGGGTTCCTGCCCGGCCCGGCGGGCGCGAAGACCGTGCTGCTGTACGCGCACTACGACGTGCAGCCGCCGCTGGACGAGACGGCCTGGGTCAGCCCGCCCTTCGAGCTGACCGAGCGCGACGGCCGCTGGTACGGGCGCGGTTCCGCCGACTGCAAGGGCGGCGTCGTCATGCACCTGCTGGCCCTGCGTGCGCTCAAAGCGAACGGTGGCGTTCCGGTGAACGTCAAGGTGATCGCCGAGGGCTCGGAGGAGCAGGGTACCGGTGGTCTCGAGCGGTACGCCGAGCAGCACCCCGAGTTGCTGACCGCCGACGCCATCGTCATCGGCGACGCGGGCAACTTCCGGGTGGGTCAGCCGACGGTCACGTCGACGCTGCGCGGTATGACGCTCGTCCGCGTGAAGGTCGACACGCTCGCAGGCAACCTGCACTCGGGGCAGTTCGGCGGCGCGGCGCCCGATGCGCTGGGCGCGCTGATCCGCGTACTGGACTCGCTGCGGGCTGAGGACGGATCGACCACCGTCGACGGGCTGACCGGCGACGCCCGGTGGGAGGGGCTGCGGTACGAGGAGGAGCAGTTCCGCAAGGACGCCAAGGTGCTCGACGGCGTGGAGCTGATCGGTTCCGGCGCCGTCGCCGACCGCATCTGGGCGCGTCCGGCCGTCACCGTGCTCGGCATCGACTGCCCGCCGGTCGTCGGGGCGACCCCGTCCGTGCAGGCCGGCGCCCGGGCGCTGGTGAGTCTTCGGGTGCCGCCGGGCGTGGACGCGGCCGAGGCGGCCAAGCTGCTCCAGGCCCACCTGGAGGCGCACACACCGTGGGGCGCGCGGGTGAGCACGGAGCAGATCGGCCAGGGCCAGGCGTTCCGTGCGGACACCACCAGCCCGGCGTACGCGGCGATGGCCGAGGCGATGTCGGTCGCCTACCCGGGCCAGGAGATGCAGTACGCGGGCCAGGGCGGCTCCATCCCGCTGTGCAACACGCTCGCCTCCCTGTACCCGCAGGCGGAGATCCTGCTGATCGGCCTGAGCGAGCCGGAGGCGCAGATCCACGCCGTGAACGAGAGCGTGTCTCCGGAGGAGCTGGAGCGGCTCTCGGTGGCGGAGGCCCTGTTCCTGCGCAACTACGCGGCGGTCTGAGCCAGTCTGCCCACAGCAGAGGGCCCTCCCCCACCGGGCGATGGCCCTCTACGTTCGCCTCATGCAGGTCATCGAAGTCCTCTCGGGGCGTACCGCACTCCATCTGCTGCGCTTCGCCGTCGGCCAGGCGTATCTCTGGTGCGACGGCGACGAGTCGACGCTGATCGATGCGGGTGCGGTCGGCTCGGCCGCCTCGATCGTCCAGGCGCTCACCGGCATCGGGCGTCGCCCCGAGGACGTACGACGCATCGTGCTGACCCACTTCCACGAGGACCACGCGGGCGGGGCGGGCGAGTTCGCGGCGTTGAGCGGCGCTCGTGTGTCGGCCCACCGGCTGGACGCGCCGGTCGTACGGGGCGAGCTCCCCGGACCGCCGCCGGTGTTCGAGGACTGGGAGCGACCGATCCATGCCGGGGTGAGCAAGCTCCTGCCGGAGCGGTCCCCCGACCAGGTGCGGCCCGAGGCCGTCGCCGAACTGTCCGACGGCGATGTCCTGGACTTCGGCGGTGGCGCACGCGTCGTCCACGCCCCGGGGCACACGGCCGGGAGTGTCGCCTTCCATCTCCCCGAGCACGGCGTGCTGTTCACGGGAGACGCCGTCGCGGCCTCGCCCGTCGACGGCCGCGTCATGCTCGGCGTGTTCAACGTCGACCGGGCCCAGGCCGTCGACTCGTTCCGCCGACTGGCATCACTCGACGCGGACATCGCCTGCTTCGGCCACGGCGGTCCGGTGGTCGGCGCTGCCGCTGGGGCGCTGCGCGCGTCGGCGCGGACGTACGACGAGGTGTAGCGGTCGTCGTCCGCGGCGGACAGTCTTGGTGCGGGGCGGGGCGGTGCGGGGCGGTGCGGCGGACCGGCCGGGCCGACGACCGGGCCACCGGCACGCCCCGCGCGAGTCCGCCGGGTCGGGGTCAGCCGAGCGGGATCCCGGCCTCCAGATACAGCGCCGCACCGCGCTCGCGTGCGCGCAGCGCCCAGCGGAGCCGTTCGTACCGCACGGGCGGCAGCAGCCCGGCCGCCTCCTCCTCGGTGACGAAGCGCCAGTCGCGCAGTTCGGGCCCGGGCAGCACCAGGCGTCCGGCCTCATGGCTGTCGAGGAGCCCTCCGTCGAAGAGGAAGCGCAGTCCGCCGTAGCCCGGCGGCACAGGCGCTTCCCAGTCGACGACGAGGAGCCGGGGTACCTCGTCGAGCCGGATGCCGGTCTCCTCGGCGACCTCGCGCATGCCGGCCCGTGCGGGCGCCTCGCCGGGTTCGACGACACCTCCGGGGAACTCCCAGCCGGCTTTGTAGGTGGGGTCGACGAGCAGTACCCGGTCCTGTTCGTCGAAGAGGAGCACACCCGCGGCGAGGGTCTCGGCGGTCGGCTCGGGGGTCTGCACGATGTCGCACGCGGGCGCGTCCCCGGTGCGCACGGCCTCGGCGATCCGCAGGGCGGTCTCGTACGGGGTGAGGGCGCTGGTGTCGACGGGGTGGGCGTCGGCGGTGAGCCAGGCGGCGAGGGCGGCCCGGTAGGGCTCGATGTGGTCGTACGACCACTGCCGTACCCGCATCTCGCCGTCAGCCAGGTCTGCGGGGATCTCCCGCTCGGCTATTCGCTCCCGCAGGATCGTTTCCGCCGGGGCGAGGAGGACATGGCGTACGGGAATGCGCCGGGAGGCGAGGCCACCGAAGATCTCGTCGCGGTACTCCTGTCGCAGCAGGGTCATCGGAACCACCAGGACACCACCGAGATCGGCGAGCATCGCGGCCGCGGTGTCGACCACGAGCCGTCGCCAGATCGGCAGGTCCTGGAAGTCGCCGACCTCGGCGAGGCGTTTGGGCGGCAGCAGGTGCGTGAGTGCGCCGCCGATGACCTCGGGGTCGAAGAGCGCGCTGTTCGGGATCAGTTCGATCAGTTCCCGTGCGGTGGTGGTCTTCCCCGCACCGAACGCACCGTTGATCCAGACGATCACGGTTCCCCCTCTTCTGTTGGCCCCCCTGTGGCTTGCCCTCTCCACCCTGCCACGGAAACCAGGCCCTGATGAGGGCGCCTCGGCGTGTCCGACACGCCGCGGCGCCGGTGCCCCCGTCCCCGGGGCACCGGCGCCGCGACCATCGGATCCCGTCAGCCTTTCCGTCCCAGGGCGTTGTCGTCCACGGCCAGGCTGTCGCTGTTGATGGTGTGGTCGACGGTGCTGATCGTGTCGTTGACGTTCAGATCACCGATTACGTCGCCGTCCACGGCGTGGGACGGAGTGACTGCGGCGACGACGAACCCGGCGGCGAGGGAGGCGATGGCGAGCATGCTGCGCTTCTTCATGCCCGGTTCAACTGCGGAACCGGGCATGAGTCACGGCCCGGTCCCCGTTTCGGCCACACTGTCCCTTCGAGGACCCGAGCGTGACTCCCGTCGGGAAGCGTGACCGCGCCCGCTCCCACGGCCGTGCCGCGCAAGAGATTCCGCCGGGACATCCGATGTCCTGCCTCGTCCCCGGATGCGCCAGGCCCCTCAACGATGGCTGTGCCACGTCCCCCTCAACGGGCTGCCACCTCACACAACCGAACGCGCGGCTTGGATCTCACTCCCATGTGAGGGCGCCGTCAAGGGTTCTGGCGGGATATCGAACAAACACTACCGCCCTCTTCCAACAGAGTCCGACACGTTCTAACGTAAAAGTGCATGGTTGACGTGAACATGGTGACATCCCGCCTTTAGCGCGCTCGGAGGAACGTAACGATGCGTCACCCCTACGCCCGCACAACCCGCACAACCCGCACAACCCGCACAACCCGCCGAAGAGTCGTCGGAGCGCTCACCGCAGGACTGTTGTGTACGGCCGGGCTCGCGGCGCCGGCCCTCGCCGCTCCCGCCGCCGGTCCGGTCTCGCCCCGGCCGGCCGACAGCCTCGCCCTCACCCCGCCGATGGGCTTCAACAACTGGAACTCCACGGGATGCCGACCGGAGTTCAACGAGGACATGGTCAAGGGGACAGCCGACATCTTCGTCGAGAAGGGTCTCAAGGACGCCGGGTACCAGTACGTCAACCTGGACGATTGCTGGGCCCTGCCGGCCCGGGACTCGAACGGCAAGTTGGTGCCGGATCCCGCTCGATTCCCGGGTGGAATCAAGGCGGTTGCCGACTATGTGCACTCCAAAGGGCTCAAGCTCGGCATCTACACCAGCGCGGGCACCAAGACATGCAACGAAGCCGGTTTCCCGGGCGCGCTGGGCCACGAGTACAGCGACGCCCAACAGTTCGCGGACTGGGGCGTCGACTACCTCAAGTACGACAACTGCAACAACCAGGGTGTCGACGCGAAGCTCCGCTACACCACGATGCGTGACGCGCTGAAGGCCACGGGGCGCCCCATCGTCTACAGCCTCTGCGAGTGGGGCGAGAACAAGCCCTGGGAGTGGGCGTCGGACGTCGGACAGCTGTGGCGTACGACCGGGGACATCAGCGACAGTTGGGGCTCGATGCTGTCGATCCTCAAGCAGAATCTGCCCCTCGCGCCGTACGCCGGTCCCGGCCACTGGAACGACCCGGACATGCTGGAGGTCGGCAACAGCGGCATGACCGACACCGAGTACCGCACCCACTTCTCGATGTGGTCGATCATGGCCGCGCCGCTGCTCATCGGCTCGGACCTGCGCAAGGCGTCCGCCGCGACCTTCGACATCCTCGACAACAAGGAGGTCATCGCCGTCGACCAGGACCCGCTGGGCAAGCAGGGCACGGTGCTCTCCTCCGAGGGCGGACGCTGGGCCGTCACCAAGGAGATGAAGGACGGCAGCCGGGCGGTGGCCCTCTTCAACGAGACGGACAGCGCACAGCGGATCACCACCACCGCGCAGGCCGTAGGACTGCCGAAGGCACACGCGTACACGCTGCGCGATCTGTGGCAGCACAGGAGCTACAACACCGCCGGCACGATCTCGGCGACCGTCCCGGCGCACGGGACGGTCCTCGTACGGGTCTCGGCCGACGCCGCATGGGCCAAGAACCCGCCCGCCGTCGAACTGGGCGTGGACGGCAGCCCGTTGCTGGAGGCGGGCAGGACGGTCGCCCTGACCTCGGCGCTCACCGACCTCGGCCGTACGCCCGCGAAGCGTGTCTCCGTGACACTGAGCGGGCCCCGGGGGTGGCGGGTGAGGGCGACCTCGCCGACCACCGCGGGCACGGTGCCGACAGGCCGTTCGCTGCGCACGAAGTGGAAGGTCACCGCGCCCGACGGCACGGCCGCCGGCTCGTACGACCTGACGCTGAAGGCGACCTACCGCTCGCCGACGGGGGTACGCGCCGAGACCCTGGTGCCGCTCGCGGCGTCCGTGGTGCCGGCCCCGCCCTCGGGCGTCTCCTACCTCGGGGACCTGCCCTGGATGTCGACGACCAACGGCTGGGGCCCGGTGGAGCGCAACACCAGCAACGGTGAGAGCGCCGCCGGCGACGGTCGTCCGATCACTGTCGACGGCGTCGTCCACGCCAAGGGGATCGGTGTGCACGCCGAGAGCACCATCGCGTACTACACCGGCAGGTCGTGCGAGACAGTCACCGCGGACGTGGGGGTCGACGACGAGCAGGACACCAATGGCAGCGTCACCTTCGAGATCTGGGCGGACGGCACCAGAGTCGCCTCGACCGGGGTCCTGACCACCGCGATGCCGGCGCGACCGCTCTCGGCCGATGTGACCGGCGCCCAGGTGGTCCGGCTGGTCGTCACCGACGGCGGCAACGGCATCACCTCGGACCACGCGGACTGGGCGGACGCCAAGCTCAGCTGCTGACGTCGGGCAAGGGGCCGGGAGCCGTCGGCCTCAGCCGCTCACCCCGACGGCGGTCGCGCTCGGCTTCCTGCTGAGCGCGGCCGCCGCGGCGCCGACCAGACCGGCGTCCGTGCCCATCTGCGCGGGCGTCACGGTCAGCCGCTGCACGAACGACAGGGTGGCGTAGTCCCGCAGCGCGGCCCGCAGCGGCGTGAAGAGGACATCCCCCGCCTTGCCCACTCCCCCGCCGATGACGGCGATGTCGACCTCGACGAGGGTCGCGGTCGCGGCGATCCCCGCGGCCAGCGCCTGGGCCGCCCGCTCGAAGGAGGCCACGGCCACCGGGTCGCCCGCCCGCGCGGCGGCGGCCACCGCGGCGGCCGAGGTGTCACCGTCGGGGCCCGGCTGCCAGCCGCCCTCCAGCGCGCGGCGCGCGATGTTGGGTCCGCTCGCGATGCGCTCCACGCAGCCGCGGGAACCGCATGGGCACAGGTCGCCGTCGAGGTCCACGCTGATGTGCCCGATGTGGCCCGCGTTGCCGGTGGGGCCCGAGTGCAACTGCCCGCCGAGGACCAGGCCACCGCCGACGCCGGTGGACACGACCATGCACAGCGCGTTGTCGTGGCCGCGAGCCGCGCCCTGCCAGTGCTCGGCCGCCGTGATCGCCACACCGTCGCCGATCAGCTCGACGGGCAGCCCCGCCGTGGCCTTGCGGACCCGCTCGACCAGCGGGTAGTCGCGCCACCCCGGCACGTTCACGGGGCTCACCGTGCCCGCGGAGGCGTCCACGGGGCCCGCGCTGCCGATGCCGACGGCCGTCGCCCCGCCCCACAGCGAGGAGCCGGTCAACTCGCCTATGACGTCCTCGACGGCACCCATCACGGTGTCGCCGTCCTCCTGCGCGGGCGTGGCGCGCTGGGCACGCAACAGGATCCGGCCGTGGCCGTCCACCAGCGCTCCGGCGATCTTGGTGCCGCCGATGTCGAGCGCGGCCACGAGGTCGGTGTGCATCAGTTTCAGATCTCCCAATGCCGTGTCGTACCGGTCCCGGCACGGCGACTGCCGTCACGGTTCCGGGTCCGGGTCCCCGGCCGAGAGCGGGCTGAACGGTGCGCCCCTGGGGGAAGGCGCAGGCCGGAGTTGCGATGGACAGTCTCTCCCGAGTCTGACAACGTTGTCCAGGCTCTATGCTCGACGCCACATCCTCATACAACCCCGGGGCCCGACGCATCCCCGTGGACGACAGGACAGGACAGCGCATCGTGGCAGAGACCGCCCGCAGAGCCGAGAACCGCTACGGCAACCGTCCGACCATGAAGGACGTGGCGGCGCGTGCCGGTGTCGGCCTGAAGACGGTCTCCCGCGTAGTCAACGGCGAGCCGGGCGTCACCCCCGACACGGAGCGCCGCGTCCAGGAGGCGATCGACGCGCTGGGCTTCCGCCGCAACGACAGCGCGCGGGTGCTGCGCAAGGGCAGCACCGCGAGCATCGGCCTGGTCCTGGAGGATCTCGCCGACCCTTTCTACGGCCCTCTCAGTCGCGCGGTCGAGGAGGTCGCCCGGGCCCACGGCGCCCTGTTGATCAACGGTTCCAGCGCCGAGGACCCGGACCGCGAGCAGGAGCTGGCGCTGGCCCTGTGCGCACGGCGCGTGGACGGGCTCGTCGTCATCCCCGCCGGTGACGACCACCGCTATCTGGAGCCCGAGATAAAGGCGGGCGTCGCCACGGTGTTCGTGGACCGCCCCGCCGGACGCATCGACGCCGACGCCGTACTGTCGGACAGCTTCGGCGGTGCCCGCGCCGGCGTCGCCCATCTCATCGGCCACGGCCACCGCCGGATCGGCTTCATCGGTGACATGCCCCGCATCCACACCGCCGTCGAGCGGCTGCGCGGCTACCGGGCCGCGATGGAGGACGCGGGCATACCGGTCGAGGACTCCTGGATGTCCCTGGGCGTCACCGATCCCGAGCGGGTGCGCCGGGCCGCCGAGAAGATGCTGTCGGGCCCCTCCCCCGTCACCGCGGTCTTCGCGGGCAACAACCGCGTGACCGTCACCGTCGTACGTGTCCTCGCCGAGCACGGCCGCCGCATCGCCCTCGTCGGCTTCGACGACTTCGAACTCGCCGACCTCCTCCAGCCGGGCGTCACGGTCGTCGCGCAGGACGCGGCCGCCCTCGGCCGTACGGCCGCCGAGCGCCTGTTCCGGCAGCTGGACGGCTCGCTCGTCACTCCCGAGCGCATCGAGCTCCCGACCCGGCTGATCACCCGCGGCTCGGGCGAGCTCCCGCCGGCGGACTGAACCGCCGACGGACGAGTGCACACCGCGGGGTGCCGGCCCTCGCTCCGGCACCGCGCGCGTCCACGGAGGTACCCGGCCGCTCGGCCCGAGGGGCCCGTGCCCGTCCCTGTCGACTCCGCCGTGCGAGGGCGGGGTTCGGGGTCACCGGACAGGTCTACGTCGTGCGGTGCCGGGTGCCCGCCCACACATCGGTGTCGCCGCCGGGGCGTCGGCAGCTACTTCGCGGACGCCGTCAGGTCGCCCCGCCTGGGCCCCGCGAAGCCCTCCAGGTCGGTCCGGGTCAGACCGGTCGCCTCGGCGACCTCCGCGACGTCGAGGGCGCCGCAGTCCAGGCCGCGCAGCAGATAGCCGCTGAGCGCCTTGGCGGTCGCGGGCTCGTCCATGACGTCTCCGCCCGCGCGGTCGGCGTACCGCGAGAGCCGTGCCGCCGCCTGCTCGAAGCCCTCGCGGTAGAACGCGAACACGGCCGCGTACCGGGTCGGGATGTGGCCCGGATGCATGTCCCAGCCCTGGTAGTAGGCGCGGGCCAGAGCCCGCCGCGTGAGCCCGTAGTGCAGCCGCCAGGCGTCGTGGACCTGCTCGGTCGGGCCGACCGGAAGGACGTTGGTGGAGCCGTCACAGACGCGCACCCCGGTACCGGCGGCCGCGACCTGCATGATCGCCTTGGCGTGGTCGGCGGCCGGGTGGTCGCTGGCCTGGTAGGCGGCGCTGACGCCGAGGCAGGCGCTGTAGTCGAAGGTGCCGTAGTGCAGTCCGGTGGCGCGGCCCTCGGCGGCCTGGATCATCCGGGCCACGGTCGCGGTGCCGTCGGTGGCGAGGATGGACTGGCTGGTCTCGATCTGGATCTCGAACCCGAGCCGTCCCGGTTCGAGACCGCGGGCCTTCTCGAAGGCCTCGAGGAGCCGGACCATCGCGGTGACCTGCTCGGCGTACGTCACCTTCGGCAGCGTCAGGACCAGCCCGTCGGGCAGACCGCCCGCTTCCATCAGCCCCGTCAGGAAGACGTCGAGCGTACGAATGCCCCGGTCGCGTACCGGCGCCTCCATGCACTTCATGCGGATCCCCATGTACGGGGCCGCCGTGCCGTTCCGGTACGCCTCGGCGATCAGCCGGGCCGCACGCGCGGCGGCCTCGTCCTCCTCGGCGTCGGGGCGCGGGCCGTAGCCGTCCTCGAAGTCGACACGCAGGTCCTCGATGGGCTCACGTTCCAGCTTGGCGCGTACGCGGTCGTAGACCGGCGCGGCGAGCTCCTCGGCGAGGCCGAGTGCGGTGGCGAAGGAGGCGGCGTCCGGGGCGTGTTCGTCGAGCGCGGCGAGGGCGCGGTCGCCCCAGGAGCGGATGGTGTCGGCGGCGAACACGTCACCGGGTACGTACACCGTGTGGACGGGCTGGCGGGTGCCGGGGTCTCCCGGGTAGCGGCGCTCCAGTTCCGCGTCGACCGGGGCGAGGGTGGCGCTGATTCCCTCGCTGACGGCGCCCGCGAGGCTCGTCGCCACCTTCTCCTGCTGGCCCTGACCCATCCCACACCCTCCCATTTTCCGCTACACGGAATCAACAATCCGTATAACGAAGCTATCTGGGCGGCTTCCCGCTGGTCAACACCCTCTTGAACCTCGGGCCGCATCTCCTGGACCATCCTGACTCGTGACCGAAGGAGGACGCGTGTCGAACACCAGCCGAGTGACCCGCCGCACGGGGCTCAGAACCGCGGCGGCCGTCGCGGCGGCCTTACCCCTGCTCAGTGCCTCGCCCGCCTCCGCCTCGCGGAACCGAGGCCGCCGCCTGGACGTGATGACGTTCAACCTGCGCTTCGCGAGCGCCTCGGAACCCCACAGCTGGGCCGTTCGCCGCCCCGTCATGCGCGAGCTGCTGCGCCGGGAGCGGCCCCACGTCATCGGCACCCAGGAGGGGCTCTACCAGCAGGTGCGTGACATCGAGGCCGACCTGGGCCCGCACTACGACTGGATCGGCACGGGCCGCGCGGGCGGCAGCCGCGACGAGTTCATGGCGGTCTTCTACGACACCCGCAGGCTCGCCCCGCTGGAGTACGACCACTTCTGGCTCTCCGACACCCCTGACGTGATCGGTTCGAACACCTGGGGCGGCGGCTCCATCCGCATGGTCACCCGGGTCCGCTTCCGCGATCTGGCGGACGGCGACCGGCCGTTCCATTTCCTCAACACCCACCTGGACAACGCGAGTCAGTACGCACGCGCGCGTGCCGCCGCCCTGATCGCCGACCGGATCGCGGGCCTCGACCGCTCCCAGCCGCTCGTGGTGACCGGCGACTTCAACGCCGCCGCGCACAAGAACGCGGTCTACGAGACGATGCTGGGCGCCGGACTCGTGGACACCTGGGACACGGCCGCCGAACGCGGCAAGCTGTACGGGACGTTCCACGGCTACAAGCCGCTGGTGCCGGACGGCGACCGCATCGACTGGATCCTGGCCTCGCCCGGAGTGGCCGCGCACTGCGCGTCGATCAACGCGTTCTCGTCGAACGGTCAGTTCCCCAGCGACCATCTGCCCGTGCAGGCGTCCCTGCGCCTGGCCTGAGGCGAGGGCCCCTGCGATCTGCGCCTGGCATGAGGCGAGGGCCCCTGCGATCTGCTCCCGGCATGGGACGAGGCCCCTGCGACCGTGACGGTCGCAGGGGCCTCGGAGCAGCCGATGCGGTCAGCCCTTGCGGGTCTTGACCTCGTCGGTGAGCTGCGGGACGACATCGAAGAGGTCGCCGACCACGCCGTAGTCGACCAGGTCGAAGATCGGGGCCTCGGCGTCCTTGTTGATCGCCACGATCGTCTTCGAGGTCTGCATACCGGCGCGGTGCTGGATCGCGCCCGAGATGCCGGAGGCGATGTACAGCTGCGGCGAGACGGCCTTACCGGTCTGGCCGACCTGGTTGGAGTGCGGGTACCAGCCGGCGTCCACCGCGGCACGCGAGGCACCGACAGCGGCGCCGAGGGAGTCGGCGAGCGCCTCGATGATCGCGAAGTTCTCGGCGCCGTTGACACCGCGGCCGCCGGAGACCACGATCGCGGCCTCGGTCAGCTCCGGGCGGCCGGTCGACTCGCGCGGGGTACGGCCGGTGACCTTGGTGCCGGTCGCCTTGTCCGAGAACGAGACCGACAGGGCCTCGACGGCGCCGGCGGCCGGGGCGGCCTCCACGGGAGCCGAGTTCGGCTTGACCGTGATGACCGGGGTGCCCTTGGAGACACGGGACTTGGTGGTGAACGAGGCGGCGAACGCCGACTGCGTGGCCACCGGACCCTCGTCACCGGCCTCCAGGTCGACGGCGTCGGTGATGATGCCGGAGCCGATGCGCACCGCGAGGCGGGCGGCGATCTCCTTGCCCTCGGCGGACGACGGGATCAGCACGGCGGCCGGGGACACGGCCTCGTAGGCGGCCTGGAGCGCGTCCACCTTCGGTACGACCAGGTAGTCGGCGTACTCGGCGGCATCGTGCGTGAGGACCTTGCCCGCACCGTGCTCGGCGAGCGCGGCGGCGGTGTTCTCCGCGCCGGAGCCGAGGGCGAGGGCGACCGGCTCGCCGATGCGGCGGGCCAGCGTCAAAAGCTCCAGGGTGGGCTTGCGGACGGCACCGTCCACGTGGTCGACGTAGACGAGAACTTCAGCCATGGGAATGCTCTCCTGCGGATTGCGAAGTCTGAGGGGCGGTAAGGGGTGTGGGCCTTAGATGAACTTCTGGCCCGCGAGGAACTCAGCGAGCTGCTTGCCGCCCTCGCCCTCGTCCTTGACGATCGTGCCGGCGGTGCGCGCCGGACGCTCGGTCGCGGAGTCGACCTTGGTCCAGGCACCCTCCAGGCCGACCTCCTCCGCCTCGAGGTCGAGGTCGGACAGGTCCCAGGACTCCACCGGCTTCTTCTTGGCCGCCATGATGCCCTTGAAGGACGGGTAACGCGCCTCACCCGACTGGTCGGTGACCGACACGACGGCGGGGAGGGAGGCCTCCAGCTGCTCGGAGGCGGAGTCGCCGTCCCGGCGGCCCTTCACGACACCGTCCTCGACCGACACCTCGGACAGCAGGGTCACCTGCGGGACACCCAGACGCTCGGCCAGCAGCGCCGGCACCACGCCCGCCGTGCCGTCGGTCGACGCCATGCCGGAGATCACCAGGTCGTAGCCGGCCTTCTCGATCGCCTTCGCCAGCACCAGCGACGTACCGATCACGTCGGTGCCGTGCAGGTCGTCGTCCTCGACGTGGATCGCCTTGTCGGCACCCATCGAAAGCGCCTTGCGCAGCGCGTCCTTCGCGTCCTCGGGGCCGACCGTGAGAACGGTGATCTCGGCGTCGTCGGCGTCGTCGGCGTCGTCGGCGATCTGCAGCGCCTGCTCCACCGCGTATTCGTCGAGCTCCGAGAGCAGACCGTCCACGTCGTCCCGGTCGACGGTCAGGTCCTCCGCGAAGTGCCGGTCGCCAGTGGCGTCGGGCACGTACTTCACAGTGACAACGATCCTCAAGCTCACGCCGGCTCTCCTACTGCATCGTCATTTCTGAGCTACCTCTTGCAGGCAGCATAGGCGCCTGAAGCGGCCGATCCCGGTCGGGGCGGCCCGCGCTCCGAACGAAATATTACTCGTCAGTACACATAGTGAATGCCCGCTAAGCAAGCGCTTTGAACTGTGACCTTGACAACGCTGCGTAATCGGGCGGCGGATCAGTCACGGAGGCCGCTGAAGCGCCCCTGGTGATAGAGGAGCGGCCGTCCGGCGCCTGTCGGGTCACCCAGGACGACCTCCGCGAGGACGATGCGGTGGTCGCCCGCGGGAACGCGTGCCACGACCCTGCACACCAGCCAGGCGAGCACGTCGTCGAGCACGGGTACGCCTTCCGGGCCCTCGCGCCAGCCCGTGGACGCGCCGAAGCGGTCGGCGCCGCTCTTGGCGAAGACACCGGCCAGTTCCTGCTGGTGCTCGCCGAGTATGTGGACGCCGACGTGGGCGGTCTCGGAGATCGCGGGCCAGCTGGACGCGCCGACGCCGATGCCGAACGAGACGAGTGGGGGCTCGGCGGAGACCGAGGTGAGCGAGGTGGCGGTGAAGCCGACGGGGCCCCCATCGCCCCGGGCCGTGATGACGGCGACTCCGGCCGCGTGGCGGCGGAAGACGGAGCGCAGCAGGTCGGGGGAGGCGAGCTGGGTGCCGAGGTCGGGCGTGGCCGTCATGGAGTTGTCCTTCTGCGAGAGGTGGGGAGCGGTTCCGGGGCTGTTCAACAGCCCGGACACCGCACACTCGCGGTGCGGGCCAGGGCCGCAGTCCGAATGCGTACGCGCTCGAAGAGAAGGAGTTCCGGGGGCATACGGTCAGGCTGACGATAGGTGGCGCGTGCAGTCAAGTGCGTTCCGGGATCTGGGAGCCTCGTCACCACGGATCAGACCGCCTCTCCCAGCGCGGCGATGACATCCGCCTTGCGGGGCTGCCCCGTTGCGCGCCGCACGATCCGCCCCTCCGCGTCGAGGACGAGCACCGTCGGCGTCTTGATGATGTCGAGTTCGCGGACGAGTTCGAGCCGGTCCTCGGCGTCGATCTCCACATGGGTGACCCCGGGAACCAGCCCGGCCACCTCCGTGAGGACCCGCCGGGTGGCCCGGCACGGCGCGCAGAAGGCGCTGGAGAACTGGACGAGTGTGGCCCGTTCGCCGAGCCCCTCCCCCAACTCCGCCGCGCCGAGGTGCTTTCCGCCGTCGCGCCCGCGCACTCTCACTCTCCCGCTCCGCCGCCGATGCAGCACTCCGTACGCGCTCGCCACCACGAGCACCACCACGCACACCACAAGTCCGGTCATCCCCGCCTTCAGCGTTCCCGCGGCCGTGGAGATTCCCGTGTTCACGAGACTGCAAAGATTCCCTGCTCCTCACCAGCGCTCCCGGTGCGGAATGCTTGATTCATGGACATTGATGTGAGGGGGCCGCGCTTCGGGGCGGCCGTGACGACCGTCGTGCTGGCGGTGGTGCTGATCACCGGCAGCGCCTGGCTGCTGGCCTGGCAGACGCTGGCCTTCGCGCTGGGCGCGGCGGGCGGTGCCGGGCGCTCGCCGTACGGGTGGCTGTTCCGGAAGGTCGTGCGCCCCCGCTTGGGGCCGCCGACGGAGTTCGAGGCGCCCGATCCGCCGCGGTTCGCGCAGACGGTCGGGCTCGGCTTCGCCGCCGTGGGTCTCGTCGGCTACACGGTGGGGCCGCCGTGGCTGGGCCTCGCCGCGACGGGATGCGCGCTCGCGGCCGCCTTCCTCAATGCCGCGTTCGGGTACTGCCTCGGCTGCGAGCTTTACCTGCTGGTGCGCAGGGTGACGGTGCGAGCGGAGTAAAGCACTGGGAAAACTCCGAGGTCGACCACTCGGCTGACGTGACGAGGATCTCGCCGTTCCCGGGCACCAGGACTGGCCACTCGTCCGTTCTTGGGGCACGATCTGCGCAATGCCGTAAACCTACGGCTGCGTAACTTTCCCGCCGGGCGCCCCATTCCAGGCAGAGAGAAGGGTCCACCCCGTCCATGGCAGAGCTTGTCTACCGTCCCGTCGTCGGTCTCGCCCAAACGTTGTTCAAGGCCTGGGACCTCAAGATCGACTGCAAGGGATCGGAGAACATTCCGCGCTCGGGCGGCGCCGTGCTGGTCAGCAACCACATCAGCTATCTGGACTTCATCTTCGACGGCCTGGCCGCCCTGCCGCAGAAGCGTCTGGTGCGTTTCATGGCGAAGGAGTCGGTCTTCCGGCACAAGATCTCCGGTCCGCTGATGCGGGGCATGAAGCACATCCCGGTGGACCGCAAGCAGGGTGAGACGGCGTACCAGCACGCGCTGGACTCGCTGCGCTCCGGCGAGATCGTCGGTGTCTTCCCCGAGGCGACCATCTCGCAGTCGTTCACCCTCAAGAGCTTCAAGTCGGGTGCCGCGCGCATGGCCCAGGAGGCCGGCGTCCCGCTGATCCCGATGGCCCTGTGGGGCACCCAGCGCCTGTGGACCAAGGGCCACCCGAAGAACTTCAAGCGCAGCCACACCCCCATCACGATCCGGGTCGGGGAGCCGGTCGAGGCTCCGACCGACCAGTACGCGGGCGCGATCACGCGGCGGCTGCGCGAGCGGGTCCAGGAGCTGCTGGAGGCCGCTCAGCGCGCCTATCCCGTACGCCCCAAGGGTCCGGACGACACCTGGTGGATGCCGGCCCATCTCGGCGGCACGGCACCGACCCCCGAAGAGGTGAAGGCGGCCGAGGCCCGCTGAATCGTCACACCGGGGCGCGGACGGTGATCCGCGCCCCCGGGCTGAACTTCTCGAGCAGTTCCGCGAGCTCGGCAGCCGCCGCCTCGAGGTGGGCCACCGGCATGGGGGCGAGACTCTCCAGCAGGAAGACCGCCGAGGCCGACTCCTCCGTGAGCCGGGTCCGCGGTCCCTGGCGCCAGTTCCAGCGGCGGCAGGTGACACCGGCGTCGTCGCACCACACGACCTCACCGGCGTCGGGGTGTTCGACGGCCTCCTCACCCGCGGCCACCGTCACGAACTCCTCGTCGCCCGTGGCCCGCACAAGACGCATTCCGCCCTGGACGCGGTCGAGGTCCTCACCGCCGACCGGGATCAGATGGGCGACGCTGACCGCGTTGTAGAGGTCGACGAGCATGTTGATACGGGGCAGTCCGGCATCGGCGAGGGCCCGCTTCGCCAGCGCCTCGGCGGAGTTGCGGGTGCGCGACGGCTTGGAGCCGAACGCCGTGTACACCTCACGCCAGGCCGCCATGTGCGGGTCCTCGTGCGGGGCGCGACCGTCGAGGCGTACGGCGAGCCGACGCGCCGCGTCCTCGAGGAGTGCCGCAGTACCTTCGTTACTGGGCCCGTTGAGCAGTCCGTGCGCCTCGACGGCGACATGGGTGAAGCCGGGTGCGAGGGCGCGCACCTCGTCGGACACGGTGAGCGTGAGCGTCATCTTCCTGCCTTGCCTCAGAGTGCGGTGGGGAGCGTCTTCCACAGGTGCGGCCGGTCGTGCGCGGCTTGGAGAGCGCCCAGAACCGCCGGATGAGGTTCAGCATACAGAACTGGATAGTCCAACTCATTGGACTCGGGATCGGGAGTGAAGGCCAGCCGCTCCCCGTCGAGCGAGAACCGGGCGTCGACCCCCGGCTTGTTTCCGCGGGGATCCTGCCGGTGCCACGCGCCGTCGAACCGCACGGCGACCAGCCCGTGCACCAGGTCGAGCTTCTGGTAGCAGAGCGCCGTGGGGATGTCCTCGGCCCGCAGCAGCGCGGCCAGCGCGTGGGCCTTGGCGTGACAGATTCCGGTGCCCTCGGCCAGGACGTCGGAGGCGCGCCAGGTGACGCGCAGGTCTCCGGAGTCCGCCGAGTGCGGGATGGCGTCCCGTACGAATTCGTACGCCGATCGCGCATAGGCATACGAGTCCACGGCCTGCTCGGCCAAGCGCGCAGCCGTCTCCCGCACCCGCGGATGGTGATGATCGATGACCTCGCCAGCGGCCAAGTAGGCGGACAGGTCCGGGGTCTCCTGCGTCAGCTCCATACCCGCAGAGCATAGAAATGCGACCACCCGAGCGTCAATGACTTTTCGAGTGATCGCATATCTATGCATCGAGGCGGGTGGCTGTGACTACCGGGCCATCTCCTCCTTGAGCGCCGCCACGAATCCGTCGACGTCGTCCTCGGTCGTGTCGAAGGCGCACATCCAGCGGACGTCGCCCGCGGCCTCGTTCCAGAAGTAGAAGCGGTAGTGCTTCTGCAGGCGCTCACTCACGTCGTGCGGGAGACGCGCGAAGACCGCGTTGGCCTGCACCGGGTAGAGGATCTCCACGCCGTGGACCGCGCGCACGCCCTCCGCGAGCCGCTGGGCCATCTCGTTGGCGTGCCGGGCGTTGCGCAGCCACAGATCCTTGGCGAGCAGCGCCTCCAGCTGCACCGAGACGAAACGCATCTTCGAGGCCAGCTGCATGGACAGCTTGCGCAGGTGCTTCATGTGGCTGACGGCGTCCTGGTTGATGACCACGACGGCCTCGCCGAACAGCGCGCCGTTCTTCGTCCCGCCCAGGGAGAGGATGTCGACGCCGACCGCGTTGGTGAACGTCCGCATGGGGACGTTCAGCGAGGCGGCCGCGTTGGCTATCCGGGCGCCGTCGAGGTGCACCTTCATGCCGTGCCCGTGGGCGTGGTCGCAGATCGCGCGGATCTCGTCGGGCGTGTAGACGGTGCCCAGTTCGGTGTTCTGGGCGATCGAGACGACCTGCGGCATCGCACGGTGCTCGTCGTCCCAGCCGTACGCCTGCCGGTCGATCAGCTCGGGCGTGAGCTTGCCGTCGGGCGTGGGCACGGTGAGGAGTTTGAGGCCGCCCATGCGCTCGGGGGCGCCGCCCTCGTCCACGTTGATGTGCGCGCTCTCCGCGCAGATCACCGCGCCCCAGCGGTCGGTGACCGCCTGGAGGGCGACGACGTTTGCGCCGGTGCCGTTGAAGACGGGGAACGCCTCGGCGCCGGCGCCGAAGTGGCTGCGGACGATGCGCTGGAGGTTGTCCGTGTACTCGTCCTCGCCGTACGCGATCTGGTGCCCGCCGTTGGCCAGGGCCAGGGCGGCGAGCACCTCGGGGTGGGCCCCCGCGTAGTTGTCGCTGGCGAAGCCACGTACCTCCGGGTCGTGATGCCGCCGGGCGTCGGTCTTAGGAGGGTTCACGGCTTCTCGGTCAGCCACAGACGGTTTCCGTTCACTTCGGCGGCGGACTGCTCCCAGACACCGGCGATGGCCTCGGCCAGCTCCTTGACGTCGGTGAAGCCCGCGAACTTCGCATTGGGGCGCTCGGCGCGCATCGCGTCGTGCACCAGTGCCTTGACCACCAGGACGGCAGCCGCGGACGTCGGCCCGCTCTCGCCGCCCGCCTTGCGGAAGTAGTCGGCAAGGGCCAGCGTCCACGCCTCGGCGGCGGCCTTGGCGGAGGCGTAGGCGGCATTGCCCGCGGTGGGCCTGCTCGCGCTCGAGGCGCTGATCAGGAGGTACCGGCCACGGTCGCTGCGCTGCAAGGCCTCGTGGAACGCGAGGGAGGTGTGCTGCACGGTGCGGATGAGCAGCAGCTCGAGGAAGTCCCAGTCGTCCAGGATCGTCTTGGTGAAGGTCTCGCTGCCGCGCCAGCCGCCGACGAGATGGACCAGGCCGTCGACGCGGCCGAAGTCCTTCTCGATGCGCGTGGCCCAGTCCCGGGTCGACTCCAGGTCGAACAGGTCGACCGTGTCCCCGACGACGGTGGCGCCGCCGTGCCCGTAGCGGGCCGCGTCGACGGCTTCCGCGAGCCGCTCGGGGTCGTTGTCGGAGCCGACGACGGTCGCGCCCGCGTCGGCGAGCCGGACGAGTGTCGCGCGTCCGGCGGGTCCGCCCGCGCCGGCCACCGCGATCACCGCACCGCTGAGAGCACCGTTCCTCATCTTCTTCGCCTCCTGAGCAGTGTTCTCGGCGCCGTCGCTCACGCGGCGGCCCGCTCGGCACTCGTCGCCGTGATGCCCTTGGTGGAGGCAATCACGTTCTTCAGCTTCTTGGCGAGCGCCTCATAGAACATGCTCAGCGGAAACTCGTCCGGGAGCACGTCGTCCACGAGCTTGCGCGGGGGCTGGGTCAGGTCGAGGGCGTCCGGGCCCTTGGCCCAGCGGGAGCCGGGGTGCGGGGCGAGGTAGGTGGAGACCAGCTCGTACGCCTTGAACCAGTGGACGAGCTTGGGGCGGTCGATGCCGGCCCGGTAGAGGTCCTCGATCTCGGCGCACAGCTCGTTGGTGACCTGCGGGGCACGCTGCCAGTCGATGTGCAGCTTGTTGTCCGTCCAGCGGACGACGTCGTGCTTGTGCAGGTAGGCGAAGAGCAGCTGCCCGCCGAGGCCGTCGTAGTTGCGCACGCGCTCACCGGTGACCGGGAAGCGGAACATCCGGTCGAAGAGCACCGCGTACTGCACGTCACGGCCCTGCGGGAAGCCGTCGGCCTCCAGCTTCACGGCCTCCTTGAAGGCGGTCAGGTCACAGCGCAGCTCTTCGAGGCCGTACATCCAGAACGGCTGGCGCTGCTTGATCATGAACGGGTCGAAGGGCAGGTCACCGTGGCTGTGGGTGCGGTCGTGGACCATGTCCCACAGCACGAAGGCCTGCTCACAGCGCTGCTGGTCGTGGACCATGGCGGCGATGTCCGCGGGCAGCTCCAGGCCCAGGGTGTCGACGGCCGCGTCGGTCACGGCGCGAAAACGGGCGGCCTCGCGGTCGCAGAAGATGCCGCCCCAGCTGAAGCGCTCGGGGGCCTCGCGCACGGCGATGGTCTCCGGGAAGAGGACCGCCGAGTTCGTGTCGTAGCCCGCCGTGAAGTCCTCGAAGGTAATGCCGCAGAACAGCGGGTTGTCGTAGCGGGTCGCCTCCAGCTCGGCGAGCCAGTCCGGCCAGACCATGCGCAGCACGACCGCTTCGAAGTTGCGGTCCGGGTTGCCGTTCTGCGTGTACATCGGGAAGACGACCAGGTGCTGGAGGCCGTCCCGGCGGTGCCCCGCGGGCTGGAAGGCCAGCAGCGAGTCCAGGAAGTCGGGCACCTTGAACCCGTCGTCGGACCAGCGGCGCAGGTCCTTCACCAAGGCCGCGTGGTAGGCGGCGTCGTGCGGGAGCAGCGGGGAGAGCTCCTCGACCGCGTCTATGGCACGGCGGACGGCCAGTTCGGCGTCGGAGGCGTCCGGCGCGCCCTCGGCCTCGAAGTCGATGGAGCCGTCCTTCGACTGCCATGGCCGAATCTGCTCCACGGCATCCTTGAGCACGGGCCAAGCCGGGTGCTCCACCACCCTGACCTGCGGAGGAACCTGCTCCTCCGAACGCTCCTGCACAAGAATTTCCGTCATAACCCATCCTCCACGAGAGAACCTCACGTATGGACACCGTATGCATATGAGGTTTCTTCCAGCAAGTAGGGGTTCGGGAAATTATCCTGCCTCACCCCCGCCTTCACCGCTCTTTTTCCTGCCGGACACCGTAGAGGCGACGACTTCCGCTATCGACCGCTGGGCATCCCGGGCGTCCGCGACGGGTTCGGCGAGAGGTTCGGCAAGGGGTTCGGCGAGGCCGAGGAATCCATGGAGCATGGCCGGATACCGACTACAGGTGACCGGCACCCCGGTCACACGGAGCTTCGCGGCGTAGGCCAGGTCGCCGACGCGGCGGCTAGGTGCCGGCGGGCCTCGGCCGTCGGCGACACTGCCGCCGAGGTCGGGAGAGTGCTCCTTGACGGCGTCGGCCGGCGGCATGAAGTCACCTCCCGAAGAGCCGAACATCCCGGGGGCGCATGCCATATGACCATTCGTCAGTTTCATGCCAGGCGCATGCCCGCGACCTCGGTCAACCTCCGCGTGACGCGCCCACCCAGGGGTGACGCGGACCGGCTGTACGGCCCGGGCCGCCGTTGGGCGGGGCCCCATTCACCCGTGTACAAGCGGGTTCATCGCGGACCGGGAGCATTAGGCTGCGGCCTTGCCGCGTGGCCACGGGAGCGCAGTACGCGGCAGCCGAGCCGCCGTCGACGGAAGCGAGTTGAGCCTTGAACTTCCTCACCATCGGTCACCGCGGAGTCATGGGCACCGAGCCCGAGAACACCCTCCGTTCCTTCGTCGCCGCCCAGCGTGCGGGCCTCGACCTGATCGAACTCGATCTGCATCTGAGCAAGGACGGGGCCCTCGTCGTCATGCACGACGCCGAGGTGGACCGGACGACCGACGGCACGGGACCGATCGCCGAGAAGACCCTCGCCGAGCTGCGGACGCTGGACGCGGGCCGGGGCGAGCGCGTCCCCGTCTTCGAGGAGGTCCTCGACGCCGTCAGCGCACCGCTCCAGGCCGAGATCAAGGACGTGGCGGCGGCGCGGGCGCTGGCCGAGGTGATGAACCGCAGGGACCTGGTCGCCCGGGTGGAGGTGCTCTCGTTCCACGACGCGGCCATCGCCGAGATCTCCCGCCTCGTGCCGGGGGTACGCACCGCCCTGGTCGCCAGCCGCTACGGCACCGACGTCGTCGACCGTGCCACGGCGGTCGGCGCCACCACGCTCGTGCTCAACATCCGGCGGCTGACGCTGGAGATCGTCGAGCACGCGCGCAAGGCGGACCTGAGGATCATCGGCTGGGTGGTGAACACCCAGGACCATCTGCGGCTCGTCCGGGCGCTGCAACTGGACGGCGCGACCACCGACTACCCGGAGATCAAACGCACCGGCCGTTTCACCGCATGAACGTCACGCCAGCGGCTTGACCAGCAGCTCGAACTCCAGGTCGTCGCGCTGCGGAACGCCGAAGCGCTCGTCGCCGTACGGGAAGGGGGTCGTCTCTCCCGTACGGCGGTAGCCGCGCCGCTCGTACCAGGCGATGAGGTCGTCGCGTACGGAGATCACGGTCATGTGCATCGCGGCGACGCCCCAGGCCTCGCGGGCCGCCCGCTCCGCCTCCCCGATGATCACCTTGCCGAGGCCACCGCCCTGGAGGGCGGGGCTCACCGCGAACATGCCGAAGTAGGCGTGGTCACCGCGGTGTTCGAGCTGGCAGCAGGCGACGACCGCGCCGGCCCGCTCGACGGTGAGCAGTCGGCTGTCCGACGACTTGATCACCGCGCGCACGCCCTCGGGGTCGGTCCGCTGCCCTTCCAGGATGTCCGCCTCGGTGGTCCAGCCGGCCCGGCTGGCGTCCCCGCGATAGGCCGACTCGATCAGCGCGACCAGCGCGTCGACGTCGGCGTCGGTGGCGTCGCGGAAGGTCAGTCCGGTGGCGGCGGTGTCCATGGGGCACTTCTCCGATCTCTGGCGGGGCTCGGGCACCGCTGAGCGTAACCCTCGCACTAGGCTCCGTTTGTATGGTCCACGTACTGAGCAGCCGCACCCTTCTGCGCCCCACCGACCCGGAACGCTCCCGCGCCTTCTACGGCGAGAAGCTGGGCCTCGCCGTCTACCGCGAGTTCGGCACGGGCCCCGAGCGCGGCACGGTCTACTTCCTCGGCGGCGGCTTTCTGGAGGTCGCGGGCCGCTCGGACAGCCCGCCGTCACCGGCCCTGAAACTGTGGCTCCAGGTGCCTGACGCGGGCACGGTGCACGAGGAGCTGAAGAACGCCGGCGTCGAGATCGTCCGGCCACCGGTACGGGAGCCGTGGGGCCTGATCGAGATGTGGATCGCGGACCCGGACGGTACGGAGATCGTGCTCGTGGAGATCCCGGCGGACCATCCGCTGCGGTACCGGCCCGGGATCTGATGCCGCTCGCGGGGCACGGGCTTAGCCTGCTGGAGGGGGCCGGACCGGCGGAAGGTACTCCATGAAGCTCGACAGGCCGGTGACCGGCGGGCCCTGCTGGACCGAGCTGGGCACCAGTGATCTGGAGGCGGCCAAGCGGTTCTACACCGACCTGTTCGGCTGGCGGCTGGAGACCGACCCTCGGCAGGAGGCCGGCGGCTATACCGTCGCGCACCTCGGCGACGCGGCCGTCGCGGCGATCTCCCCGCGGTACGAGGAGTCGCAGCCGGTCGCCTGGAACGTGTCGTTCTCGGTGGCGGACGCGGACGCGGCCGTCGCCACGGTGCGGGACGCGGGCGGCACGGTGGTGCTGGGCCCGATGGACGTGTTCGACGTCGGCCGTTTCGCGGTGGCGTCCGATCCGGGCGGCGCGGCCTTCCAGCTGTGGCAGCCACGGGCCTTCCCCGGCGCGGGGCTGTTCAACGCGCCCGGCTCGCTCGGCTGGGTGGAGCTGCTGACGCGGGCTGCCGAGCAGGCCACGGCGTTCTACACGACCGTGTTCGGCTGGAGTGTCAACGCCTCCGAGCACTACACACAGTGGGGTGTCGGCGGCGCCGACTTCGGCGGCATGGTGACGATGGACGAGCAGTTCCCGCCTCAGGTGCCGTCGCACTGGCTGCCGTACTTCGCGGTCGAGGACGTGGACGCCACCGCGCACGACGCGACCGAGGCGGGCGGCAGCGTACTCATGGAGCCCACGTCCGTGCCGGACGGACCACGGATCGCCGTCCTGCGGGACGCGCAGGGCGCGGCCTTCGGGATCCATGTGGGCGGCGAGGAGGGCTAACCACCGGGCTTCATCGGCGTGAGCTGGTGGATGCCATGGCGTGTGCGTGCCTCGGCGATCGCTCTCTGGTCGGGCGGGCCCGGGGCGTCGAGGATGTCGGCGATCTCCCGGATGTAGAGCTCATGGCCGGCCGGCGCCGCGAGGAAGAGCATCCGGGCGGGCACCGAGCCGGGGTTGGCGAACGCGTGCGGGCATCCCGAAGGCACGTACATCATGCTGCCCGGGCCGCCGCGGACGACCTTGTGACCGGTGCCGGACTCCCAGGCCCGCCAGTCGCCGGACGCCCTGATCCGCGGCTCGAAGGCCAGCAGATCGAGTTCGCCGTCGAGTATGTAGAACAGTTCCTCCGCTTCGTCGTGCAGGTGTGCCCCCACGTCGAACCCCGGCTCCACATCGGCCTCGAACACCGACCATCGGGCCGAGACGTCGGCCCCCACCTTGAGCGTCATGCCGGACGTACCCATCCGGCGGCCCGACCCGGGCGACAGGACCAGTCCATGGGTCATGGCGCACATCGTCCCCCGGAAGCCGGGCCTCAGGAAGGCGTCGGGCCTGCGGTGTCAACGACACCTGGCCGATGACCGGGGCGCACGCGGCGCGTTGTCGAAGTGGACAGAGGGCACCGGGCGGGCTCAGCCGCGCGGCACGCCGAGCCTGCCCTCCAGCTGGACCAGCAATTCGCCGAGCAGGCCCGCGAGTTCACCCTGCCCTTCGCCGTCGAGGCCGGACAGTACGGCGCTCTCGTAGGAAAGCTGCTCGGGAAGGATGCCGTCGACCAGCTCGCGCCCGGCGTCCGTGAGCCGGACGTGGGCCACGCGGCGGTCGCGGGCGTCTCCGCGCCGTTCGACCAGGCCGCGCTCGGTCAGCTGCTTGAGGCGCTTGGTGACGGCGGCCCCGGAGGAGAAGGTCTCGCGGGCGATCTCGCCGGGCGTCAGCTCATGGCCGGTGCGGCGCAGCGTGCCGAGGACGTCGAACTCGGGACGGGTCAGCCCGACGCGGCGCAGCGGGGCGTCCTCGGCCTGCTGGAGGAGGGCCGCGCAGCGGTTGATGCGCCCGATGATCTCCATGGGTCCGGTGTCGATGTCGGGACGGACGGCCCGCCACTGGCGCACCACGGCGGCCACGGTGTCGTGCGCCGCCGCACCGCCCCCGTCGGCGCCGCTGCCGGTGTGCGGCCGCCCGCCCGCCGTGCCGCCCCCGGTGTCCGTCCGTCCGTCCGCTGCCGTCATGCCGGTGCACCCTCCGTGGTGTGCAGTCCCTGCCGTCGTACCGTCGCCGCGAGCGTACGGTGTCCGGCCTGCTCGGCGAGCACCACCCGCTCCTCCGGCAGGGCGCGCTGCCACCACTCGCCGGCCGCGGCGTCCGTGGTGGCCCGCAGATCCACGACCGCGGCGGCCAGCTCGCGGCGGGCGGACTCCAGGGCCCCGGGCTCAGGGTGCTCGGCGGTGACGGTCTTCGCCGCGTGCTCCCGGGCGCTTTCCAGGGCGTCGAGGGCGAGCTCGATGCGGTCGCCGGCCCGCCGGTTGGTCACCGCGACCGCCGCGACGAAGCCCACCAGGGCCCCGACGAGGGTGTCCACGACCCGGTCGGTCATCAGCTCGCCGGGTTCCTGGAGGTGCGCGAACTCGGTGATGAGCAGGGCCATCGGGGTCACGCACACGCTGCCGAGCCAGTAGTTGCGGCCGATGAGTGCCTCGGCGCCGAAGTTGAGGGCGAGGCAGCTCAGCACGAGGGCCGCCGGGCCGAGATGCGCGAGCGGGGCGATCGCGGCGAAGGCGAGGACGCCCACGAGGTTGCCGACTACGCGCTGGATGCCACGGCTCCAGGTGAGCGTGACGTTGGCCTGGTAGAGCGAGGCGGCCGTGACCAGCGCCCAGTAGGGGCGGCCGACGCCGAGGGCGAGCGCGACGTATCCGGCGAGGGCGCACCCGAGGGCGGTGCGCAGCGCGATGGGCGCGAGGGGGCCGAGCCGGCTGAGCAACGGCCGTGCGGGGCTGTCGAGTTCGGCTTCCACACCGAGCAGTTCGTCCGTCGTGCCGTCGCCAGCCCGCGGGACGCGCGGGATCGGGATCGGCCCCTTGCCGCGCAGCTCGCGGGCCCAGGCGCGCAGCTGCCCGGCTTCGGCGTCCGCGGGCACGGCGAGCGCGACCTCGGCGCGCACGACGAGCCGTTCGAGGGCACGGCGGGGCGCGGTACGGGCGCCGGTGGACAGCAGCGACTGCCAGGCCGCGTGCACGGCGGCGGCCGCACCGGCGCGGGCCCGGGCATGTCCGTCGCCGGTGCCCCGTGTCTCGGCGTACGCGGCCGCGGCGTTCAGGGCATGGGCGGTGGCGCGCCGCTCGGGCCCGTGCGGCCGTACGAGACCGGGGGCCATGCCCACGATCCAGGCCCAGGCACCCGCGGCGACCGCGAGCGCCAGATGTCCGGGGACCTGGCCGAGGGTCCCCGGCGCGAACAAGGAAGCGGAGCTGATGAAGGTGAGCACGACATGCCCGGGCGGGCCGATGCGGGTCGCGTCGCACACCGCCTTCTGCGCGGCGGCCAGCAGCGCCCCCACGGTGACCAGCACGACGGCGCTGGTGGTGAGCGACGCCGCGATCAGGGCGACCGCGAGCCCGCCGATCATCCCGAGCACCACCCAGGCGAGGGCACGGGCCCGGGCGGCGTACGGGCGGTTGTGCGCGTAGAGGGCACAGAGCGACCCGGCCATCGTGTACATCGCCAGATCGAGGCGGCCGAGCGCAAGGAGGGTCAGGTTGGGCGGTGTGACCGCGGCGACCACGCTCAGGGCGGGTTTGAACCAGATGTCGGAGGGCCGGCCGAGGCGCAGCACGCCCACGAGGGGGAGCGGACGGACGCGGGAGGTGGTGGGGGTCGCACTGCTCATGCGTTTAACATTAGCAGGTGTTTTACTCGTAAAACATTGCCTGCGGGCCGGTGCGCGTCCCGTGCGCTCCCCCGCGTACCCCTGTGCGCTCGCGTGCGCACCGTCCGTGACGGGCATGCCCTGACCGACTGTCCGACACCGTCGAGCGGGGAGGTGCGCGGTGCACGGATCGGCTTCGCCCGGCTGGCTGCTCGTCGCGCTGTGCGCGGCGACCGGGACCTACTGTCTGCTGCGGATGCGCAGCGGCGTCGAGGAGCAGCGCCGGGCCGCGGGCGGCGAGGCGCTGATGGGGTTCGGCATGGCGGCCATGGCCGTACCGGCCGCGGTGGCCGCCCCACCCCGGTGGGCCTGGCTGGCGTACGCGGTGGTCTTCGGCGCGGCCGGCGTACGGGCCCTGTGGGGGGCGCAGACCGGCGCACACCATCTGCACCATCTGGTGGGCGCGTTCGCGATGGCCTACATGGCGGGGGTGATGGCAGCGTCCCCCGCGCACCACGAGCACGGTGCCGCCTCCGGGCTGCCGCCGGTGACAGGGGTGCTGCTGCTCTACTTCGCGGGGTACGTGCTGTGGTCCGGGGTGCGGCTGATACCGGTGGCGTCCGTGGCGGGGGGCGGCCGGAGCGTCGGCTGGGGCGACCGGCCCGAACTGGCGCGGGCCTGCAGACTCTCCATGGGGATCGCCATGGTCGCCATGCTCCTCACACTCTGACCACGCCCGATCCGTCCGCGCCGAGTCGCAGTGGCGCGAAGCCGAATCCCAGTGGTGTACGAAGCCGAGTCGCAGAGGCACGAAGCCGAGTCCGGGCCGCACGAACCCGTGGCGTGCGTCACTTTGCCATGACAGGCCGTATCCTCCGGCGCCGCCCCGCTCATAGGCTGCGCCCCATGATGGTCCCCGCGGCACTGTTGCTGCTCGGCGCCCTGACCGCCGTCGTCGCGCCGCGGCTGCTCGCCCTGGCCGACTGGCCGGACCGTGAACCGGTGGTCGCCCTGTGGGTGTGGCAGTGCGTGGTGGCGGCCGTACTGGTGTGCTGCGCGCTGTCGATGACCCTGAGCGCGGCCGCCGCGTGGGTGGCCGTGCGCGGTCATGTGTTCGCCGGGGCGCCGCACCCGGTCGTGGAGGCGTACGCGCTGAGCACCGGGGGTTCCTGGGCGTCGACGACCGCCGTGATGCTCGCGGGCGGCGGCGTGTGGAGCGCGGCGATGCTGGTCCGTGAGATCGCCCGGGCCCGGGCCCGCCGCCGGCAGCGCCGGGCCGAACTTCTCGTACGCGCACCGCTGTTGCCCGGCGAGGAACCCGGTGCCGATCGGCTCGTGGTGCTGGAGGGCGAGCGGCCCGATGCCTGGTGGCTGCCCGGGGCCGCGCCCCAGCTCGTCATCACCACGGCCGCGTTGCGCCGGCTCAAGGGGCGGCAGCTGGACGCCGTCCTCGCCCATGAGCAGGGGCACGCACAGGCCCGGCACGACTGGCTGCTGCACTGTTCGGGCGCGCTGGCGGGCGGCTTTCCCCAGGTGCCGGTCTTCGCCGCGTTCCGCGACGAGATGCACCGACTGGTCGAACTCGCCGCCGACGACGTGGCGTCCCGCCGGTTCGGCCGCCTCACGATCGCCCTGGCGCTGGTGGAACTCAACGAGGACCGGGGCGTGTTCGGCCCCTGCCCGACCCCGCAGGCCCACGTTCCGCAGCGTGTCCACCGCCTGCTCACTCCCCCGGACCGCCTCACGGCCGCGCGCCGGCTGCAACTGACGGCGGCCGCGGCGCTGGTGCCGGTGATTCCGGTACTGGTGGCGTTCGTACCGGGACTGCGGGCGCTCGGGTAATCACCTTTTCCAGCCACCGGTCCGCCCGTGCCGAACGACGGCGATCCTCCGGTCCCGCGATCCTCGTTCGCCTCCGGTCCCCCGGGTCGGAGAGGATCACTCCATGCACTCCCCGCCCGTCGGCTCGCCGCCCCGACCGCCCCGTCCCCGGGCCGCCGCGCGCGCCGTGGTGGTGCTCGCCGCCGCGTCCGCGCTGGTCGTCCTGCTGGTCGCCCTCCCCTGGCAACCGCTCATCGCCCTCGACGGCGACATCTCGCGCGCCACACACCGCTGGGCCGTGGACGAACCCGGTGTCACCCACGCCTTCCGCATCCTGACGGACTGGGTGTGGGACCCGCTGACGATGCGGCTCGCGTGTGCGGCGGCCGTCGTGTGGCTGGTGTGGCGGCACTCCGCGTGGCGGCTCGCGCTGTGGGTGGCGGCCGCGTGCGCGCTGGGCACGCTGCTGCAACAGGTCCTCAAGGCCGCGGTCGACCGTGCCCGTCCCGTGTGGCCTGATCCCGTGGACTCGGCCCACTACACGGCCTTCCCCTCGGGCCACGCCATGACGGCCACGGTGGTGTGCGGGCTGCTCCTGTGGCTGCTGCGCCTGTACGGCGCCGGGCGCGCACTGTGGCGTACGGGCGTCGCGCTGGCGGCGGTCTCCGTCGTGGGAGTCGGTCTGACCCGCGTATGGCTGGGTGTGCACTGGCCGTCGGACGTGCTCGGCGGCTGGCTGCTCGGGGCGCTGGTGGTGGCGGGCGCGATGGCGTCGTACGGGCGGTGGCACGGCTCAGGGCCCGCTTGACCCGCTTGACCCGCCCGCTTGGATGGTGTGACCCGCTTGACCCGATTGGATCGTGTGACGAAGGATCACCTGTATGGCGATCAAAGGTGTGCTCTTCGACTTCTCCGGAACGCTCTTCCGTATCGAGTCCACCGAGTCCTGGCTGCGCGCGGCGCTCACCGCGGCCGAAGTCCCCCTGCCGGAACCGGAGTTGATCCGGACCGCCGAGGAACTGGAGTCGGTGGGCGCGCTGCCCGGCGGGGCGCTCCCGTCCCAGCCGCTGCCCGCCCGCCTCGCCGAGCTGTGGGAGGTCCGTGACCGCAGCGCCGCCCAGCACCGGGCCGCGTACACCGGCATCGCCCGTCAGGTGCCGCTCCCGGATCCACGCCTCCACGACGCGCTGTACGACCGCCACATGGCCCCGGCGGCGTGGTCCCCCTACCCCGACGCGGCCGAGGTGCTCGGCGCACTGCGCGAGCGCGGGGTCGCCGTGGGGGTGGTCAGCAACATCGGCTGGGATCTGCGGCCGGTCTTCCGTGCGCATGGCCTCGCCCCGCACGTGGGCGCGTACGTCCTGTCGTACAAGCACGGCATCCAGAAACCGGACACCCGCCTGTTCGCCCTCGCCTGCGAGGCGCTCGGCGTCGCCCCGCAGGACACGCTGATGGTCGGCGACGACCGCCGCGCGGACGGCGGCGCGGCGGCCCTGGGCTGCGGAGTGCACTTCGTGGACCATCTCCCGGCCCCGGAACGCCCGGACGGCCTCCGGCCGGTACTGGAACTGGTCGGCTAGGGCACCTGCGGCCAGTGCTCCGTCCGTGCACGACCGCCCTGGACGCTCCCCCGCGACGCCCAGGGCAGACGGCAACCGCCGGAACCGACCCGCACGAGGCCGGGTCCGGATGCGCTGAGTATAGTTGGCTGGCAGCCAGTCAACGCAGGAGTTACAGGATGTCCCCGCGCAGCGCCTCGGTCAATGAAGAGTTGCGCCGGCGTTCCCGGGAACGGCTTCTGCAGGCGGCCGTGGAGCTGGTGAGCGAGCGTGGCTACGAGGCGACGACGCTCGGCGACATCGCTGACCGGGCGGGCTCGGCACGGGGGCTGGTGTCGTACTACTTCCCCGGCAAACGACAGCTCGTCCAGTCCGCCGTGCACCGGTTGATGCACCGCACGCTTCAGGAGGCGCTGGACCGTGAGCCGCGTACCGAGGACGGCAGGGAGCGGATGGCGCGGGCCATCGACGCGATCCTGGGCCTCGCCCGGGACCAGCCCGTGCTGATGCGCCAGCACATGGCGGGCATCCTGCAAGCCGAGGGCTTCATGCAGTGTCCTGAGCAGCGGCGGCTGGCGGAACTGCTGCGCGAGACGGTCGCCCGTCGCGGCTCGCCGGACGCCGCCACCGACTATCCGATGCTGCGCGCCCTGCTGATGGGCGCGGTCTACGCGGCCCTGGTGCCGGGGGCTCCGATGCCCCTGCCCGTGCTGCGGGCCGAGTTGTTCAAGCGGTACGGCCTCGACTGGGAGACAGGCGCCCCGCCGGCCCCGGAGGGGGCCGACGGGACGTGCGGCACGGATCTGTCGCGCTTTTTCGCGACGGAGAGCCGAGCCGGTGAGGACGAGGGCCGGCCGAAGCCGCCGGACTCCGTCCCCGGGACGCGTCAGTCGAAGTAGTCCGGCTGCGTCTGGACGTTGAGCTCACGCAGACGGACCCGCTTCGCGGGGTCGGTCCGCCGGTCGGTGATCTTCAGGACGTCGAAGCCCTTGGCGATGTCGTTCGAGTAGATGTAACCGTTGTAGTAGTACGCGGACCACGAGCCGCCGACCGAGAGCGTCCCGGTGGACAGCGGACCGCGCTCGAAGTAGGCGATCTCCTCGGGGTGGGCCGAGTCGGTGAAGTCCCAGACCGAGACCCCGCCCTGGTACCACGCCTGGACCATGAGGTCCTTGCCCTTGACCGGGATCAGCGAGCCGTTGTGGGCCACGCAGTTCTCGGTGTCCGCCTGGTGGCGGGGGATCTTGTAGTAGCTCTTGAAGACGAGCTTGCGCTTCTCGCCCTTGCCGACGATGTCGTAGATGCCGTCGGCTCCGCGGTTCGGCCCGACCGTCGCGTTGCAGGTGGCCGCGCCACCGCCGCCCAACTCATCGGTGAACACGACCTTGTTGGCCTTCTGGTTGAAGGTGGCCGAGTGCCAGAACGCGAAGTTGACGTTGTCCTCGACCTGGTCGAGGACCTTCGGGTGCTCCGGATCCTTGATGGAGAACAGGATGCCGTCGCCCATGCAGGCGCCCGCCGCGAGGTCCTTCGAGGGCAGGACGGTGATGTCGTGGCAGCCGGTGGTTTTGGCGACGCCGGGGTTGGTGGGCGAGCCGGGGTTGCCCCCGCCGTCCTGGCCCTCACCCGGGAACAGCACCGGGAAGCTGACGACGGCCGCCTTCTCCGGCGCCTTGCGCGGCACCTTGATGACCGAGATGCCGTCGTGCGGCGGCTGGCAGTCGGGGAAGGCGGCGTTCGGCGAGTACGAGGACACGTAGACGTAGACGTTCCTGCGTTCCGGCACCAGCGCGTGCGTGTGCGAACCGCAGGCGGTCTCGACTGCGGCGACGTACTTCGGGTTCGCCTTGTCGCTGATGTCGAAGACCTTCATGCCCTCCCAGGAGGACTTCTCGGTCGCGGGCTGTGTGGTGCTGTTGCAGGAGCTGTCGCTGCGCGAGGAGTCGGTGGACAGGAAGAGGAGGTCGCCCGAGACGGAGATGTCGTTCTGCGAGCCGGGGCACAGCACCTGGGCGACCGTCCTGGGGGCCCTCGGGTTGCTGATGTCGAAGATGCGGAAGCCGTCGTAGTTGCCGGCGAACGCGTACTTGCCCTGGAAGGCCAGGTCCGAGTTGAAGCCGGTGAAAGCCTCCTTGGGGATGTTGGCGACGTGTTCGATGTTGTCGGAGTGGACGACCTCGTCCTGGCCGGGTATCTCGCCGTCGGACATCGCCGCCCTGACCTGAGCCTGTGCGCTCCGGGAGACCTCCTTCTGCGTCACGGCGCCGTCCCCGGGGTCGGGGGTGGCGGCCGCCGGGCCTGCCGTGAGCAACGCGGCCAGGAGTCCCGCCGCGGCGGCGGCAACTCCCGTGGATCTGCGCCGCCTTCGGGGTTCGTTCAACAGGGTCACTGCGTCCTCCCTGGTTGCCGTTCACACTGGAACGGTTCACGGACCTCCGAAGTATCGTCTCTCCCATGCGGAGATCAACAGGTGGCAACGTACTCGTCACAAACGTTCCTGATCCCTCTCGCGCCCTCAACAGCCGTGTCCGCCAAATGACTTGGGCCACGGTGTCACTGGCCGTCGTGGCGCTCGCGCTCTCGGGATGCGACTCCGGATCGGATTCCCCCACGGACGTCAAGTCCGGTGCGGCGAGCGGCCCTTCGGTGATCGTGCCCGGCAAGCCCGGAGACGCGAACGAGACGCTCTCCGCCGAGGACGCCGCGAAGCGGCGGACCGACGACGACTCCCCCAACACGGCGGACTTCTCCTACGCACGCATGATGATCGAGCACCACACCCAGGCCCTGGAGATGACCGAACTCGCCCCGAAGCGGGCCGAGTCGGGCAAGGTGAAACGACTGGCCGAGCGGATCGCGGCCGCGCAGGGGCCCGAAATCGCCTCCATGGAAGCCTGGTTGAAGTCGCACGGCGGCGAGCGGAAGAGCACCTCGCACGCACACGACACGATGCCCGGCATGGCGAGCGCCGCACAGCTGAAGACGTTGCGGGCGGCGAAGGGCCGGGCATTCGACGAGCTGTTCCTGACGCTCATGATCACGCATCACGACGGGGCGATCACCATGGCCACCGAGGTGAAGTCGCAGGGCAACAACATCCAGATCGAGGAGATGGCCGACGATGTGATCGCGCAGCAGACCAGCGAGCTCGGCCGGATGCGCGACCTGCCATGACAGCCACGCTCAGCGCCGGACGTGACGTGGTGTCAGGAATCCCGCGTCACGCGCCCCGGCGATCAGCCTGAGCGCCCTGCGGCGGCTGTGCCCGGTCGCGCACATCACCGCGAGCACCGGGTCGATCCCCTCGCCCTGGGCGGCGAGATACTCCTCGGCGACGAGGCGCCGCCCCTCGATGCCGCGCGGCCAGGCCGGCCGGGCATGGCGCGACGACGCCTCCTCCGGCTCGCCCGACGGCCCGGGCTCCCCGCCGCAGGCCTCGAACAGCGGGCCCTCGATCCAGTCAGCCAGTGCCGTCAGGTCGTCGAGCGACAGCGGCGGCTGGGCGCGTACGTCCTCGACGAAGACACCCCCCTCGGCCAGCACCGCGAGGACGTCGACCCGGGCCCCGTCGGCGAAGGCCAGGCAGACGTCGAACCAGGACGTGGTGACCTCGTGCTCCCGCACCTCCCACGCGCGCCGAACGGACACCGCGCCGTCCGGTCGATCGCGATCAGAAAGATTGAGAAAGGATTCTTCCAGCACATACGCAACGTAAGCAAATGATCACATTCAATGCGAATCGGCACGCAGAGCAGATACACGACAGGCCCACACCTTCCCCCTCCCTTCGGGGCGTCCGCGGTGCGATCCTGGAGCCATCAGCGACCTCCGCCGAAGCAGGGAGTCCCGCCGTGCTGCATGTCGCCGTCGTAGGTTCGGGGCCGAGCGGGGTCTACACCGCCCAGGGCCTCGTCCAGCAGGACTCCGGGGTGCGCGTCGACGTCCTGGACCGACTGCCGTGCCCGTACGGCCTGGTGCGCTACGGGGTGGCGCCCGACCACGAAAAGATCAAGTCCCTGCAGAACAATCTGCGGACGGTCCTCGAACATGAGCGGGTGCGTTTCCTCGGCGGCGTCCGGATCGGCCCGGACGGGGTGCCGGCCACCCGGCTGCGGGAGCTGTACCACGCGGTCGTCTACTGCGTGGGCGCCGCCACCGACCGCCATCTGGGCATCCCGGGCGAGGAACTGCCCGGGAGCTGGTCGGCGACCGAGTTCGTGTCCTGGTACAGCGCCCACCCGGACTCCGTCGCCGACGGCTTCGTACGCGGGGCGCGGTCGGCCGTGGTGATCGGCGTCGGGAACGTGGCGGTGGACGTCACCCGGATTCTGGCTCGCGGACCGAGCGAGCTGAGCCCCACCGACATGCCCCAGGCGGCGCTCACGGCACTGGCCGCCAGCCGGGTCACCGACATCCACATGGTCGGACGGCGCGGTCCGTCGCAGGCCCGCTTCACCACCAAGGAGCTGCGCGAGCTGGGCGCGCTGCCGGACACCGATGTCGTCGTGGACCAGCGGGAGCTGGCGCTCGATCCGGCGTACGCCGATCCTTCCGGGCTGCCCGCCGCCCAGCGCCGCAATGTGGAGGTGCTGCGGGCATGGGCCGAGGCGCCGCCGAAGGGCGCTCCGCGTCGTATCCGGCCGCGGTTCTTCCTGCGGCCCGTCGAACTGCTCGACGGCGGCGGGCACGTGGGTGCGGTGCGTTTCGAGCGGACGGCGCCGGACGGGCGCGGCGGGGTGGCGGGCACCGGGCAGTACGAGGACATCGAGGCGCAGCTCGTGCTGCGGTCCGTGGGCTATCGCGGGGTGCCGCTGGAGGGGCTGCCGTTCGACGCGGAGCAGGGCACGGTGCCGCATCTCGCGGGGCGCGTGCTGCGCGACGGAGCGGTCTCCCCGGGCGAGTACGTGGCGGGGTGGATCAAGCGCGGTCCGACCGGCGTGATCGGCACCAACCGGCCCTGCGCCAAGGAGACGGTGACCTCGCTGCTCGCGGACGCCCCCGTTCTCGTACGGCGGGAGGTGCCGGACGATCCCATGGCGGTGCTGCGTGCGGAGGGGCTGCGACCGGTCGAGTGGGCGGGGTGGCAGGCCATCGAGCGCGCCGAGGCGGAGCTGGGCGCATCACTGGGGCGGAACGTGGTCAAGCTTCCCGACTGGGCGGCACTTCGGGCGGCAGCTGCGGGGACCGCGGCGCACTAGCAGGTGTTTGCAGGGGCGTCGACCGGGACACACTCCGGCAACAATCCGGAAATCAACAAACTGTTCAAGACCCTTACGGTCTCGTGCTGTCCCCATCGTTCCCGCCCGCCGCTCCTGGAGTGCCCATGGCAACGACCGCATCCGTGCATCCCGTCGACGAGGTCCCGCCCATACGCCAGTTGGCCGCCTTCGGGCTCCAGCATGTTCTCGCGATGTACGCGGGCGCGGTGGCCGTTCCGCTGATCGTGGGCAGCGCGATGAAGCTGTCGGCCGCGGACCTGGCTTATCTGATCACCGCCGACCTGCTGGTGTGCGGGATCGCGACGCTCATCCAGTGCGTGGGTTTCTGGCGCTTCGGGGTACGGCTGCCGATCATGCAGGGCTGCACCTTCGCCGCCGTGTCGCCGATGGTGCTCATCGGCACGACGGGCGGCGGACTGCCCGCGATCTACGGTTCCGTGATCGTCGCGGGCCTCGCGATCGCGCTCCTCGCTCCGGTCTTCGGGAAGCTGCTGCGGTTCTTCCCGCCGCTCGTCACCGGCACGGTGATCCTGATCATCGGCGTCTCGCTGCTGCCGGTCGCGGGCAACTGGGCCGCGGGCGGCCAGGGGGCGAAGGGCTTCGGTGAGCCGAAGAACCTGGCGCTCGCCGGATTCGTGCTGCTGGTGGTGCTGGGCGTGCAGCGGTTCGCGCCGGCGTTCCTGAGCCGGATCGCCGTACTGATCGGCATCGTGGTGGGGCTCGCGGTCGCGGTGCCGTTCGGCTTCACCGACTTCGGCGGGGTCGGCGACGCCGACTGGCTCGGCATCAGCACGCCCTTCCACTTCGGTACGCCCACCTTCCACGCCTCCGCGATCGCGTCGATGCTGGTGGTCGCGCTGGTGACGATGACCGAGACCACCGGTGACCTCATCGCGGTCGGCGAGATGACGGACCGCGGGGTCGAGCCGCGTATGCTCGCCGACGGGCTGCGGGCCGACGGCCTGTCCACCGTCCTCGGCGGTGTCTTCAACACCTTCCCGTACACGGCGTACGCGCAGAACGTGGGCCTGGTGGGCATGACCCGGGTGCGCAGCCGCTGGGTCGTCGCCGCCGCGGGCGGCATGCTGGTGCTGCTGGGCCTGCTGCCCAAGCTGGGCGCGGTGGTCGCGGCGATACCGGCGCCGGTCCTGGGCGGCGCGGGCCTGGTGATGTTCGGAACGGTCGCCGCGAGCGGGCTGAAGACGCTGGCGCGGGTCGACTTCAAGGACAACGACAACCTCACGGTGGTGGCCGTTTCGGTGGCGGTGGGGATGCTGCCGGTGGGGGTGCCGACGATCTACGCGCAGTTCCCGGACTGGTTCCAGACCGTCATGAACAGCGGCATCAGTGCCGGCTGCCTGACTGCGATCGTATTGAATCTGCTCTTCAACCACCTTCCGGGGAAGGCCGGTTCGCCCGCGAAGGCCGCCGAGCCCGACGAGGCCTCAGGCACCGCCTAGCCGGTCGGCCTGGTGGGCGCACGCGGTGAGGACGCTGTCGAGGAGGCCGGGGAACAGCGCGTCCAGGTCGTCCTTGCGCAGGCCGCTCATCTTGGCCGTGCCCCGGTAGATCTGCCGGATCACTCCGCTCTCGCGCAGCACCCGGAAGTGGTGCGTGGTGGTGGACTTGGTGACCGGCAGGTCGAAGTGCGAACAGGAGAGCTCGTCGCCATCGGCGGCGAGCTCTCGCACGATCTGGAGCCGCATCGGGTCGGACAGCGCGTGCAGCACGGCTTCCAGGCGGATCTCCTCGCGGGCGGGGTGCGCGAGGGCGCGACTGCGTGCGGTCGGGGCGGCGGTCGTCACGGCGGCTCCAATGGTCGGAACCCCATTGTACGAGAACCCTCGTAGTTTGACATCTCCCGTACTACGATGCCTACCGTACGAGCCGGTACACCGTCCCGCGATGAAGGGAGTCCGCTGTGAGCGCGCTCTTCGAGCCCTACAGCCTGCGCGATCTGACCATCCCCAACCGGGTGTGGATGGCCCCGATGTGTCAGTACTCCGCGGCGCCACAGGGCCCTGCGGCCGGCGCCCCGCACGACTGGCACTTCGCGCACTACGCGGCGCGCGCCACCGGCGGCACGGGCCTGATCGTCGTCGAGGCGACCGCCGTCTCGCCCGAGGGCCGCATCAGCCCGTACGACCTCGGCATCTGGAACGACACCCAGGTCGAGGCGTTCCGCCGGATCACCCGCTTCCTCGCGGCCCAGGGCACGGTGCCCGCGATCCAGCTCGCACACGGCGGCCGGAAGGCCTCCACGGACCGCCCCTGGAAGGGCGGCGCGCCGCTCGCCGCCGACGAGCACGGCTGGCAGCCGCTCGGACCGAGCCCGGTCGCGTTCGACGAGAGGCACCCGGTGCCGACCGAACTGTCGGTCGCCGAGATCCGGCAGATCGTCGGCCAGTTCGCGGACGCGGCGCGGCGCGCCCTGGCGGCCGGTTTCGAGATCGCCGAGATCCACGGCGCCCACGGCTACCTGATCAACGAGTTCCTCTCCCCGCACTCCAACCGCCGCACCGACGAGTACGGCGGCTCGTACGAGAACCGCGTCCGCTTCGCCCTCGAGGTCGTCGACGCCGTACGGGAGGTGTGGCCGGCCGGGAAGCCGCTGTTCTTCCGCGTCTCGGCCACCGACTGGCTGGACGAGGGCGGCTGGACCGCCGACGACACGGTCCGCTTCGCGGCCGAGCTCCAGGCGCACGGCGTGGACCTCCTCGACGTCTCGACGGGCGGCAACGCCTCGGGTGTACGCATCCCGACCGGGCCCGGCTACCAGGTCCCCTTCGCGGCCCGGGTGAAGGCCGGAACCTCCCTGCCGGTGGCCGCCGTCGGCCTCATCACGGACGCCGAGCAGGCCGAGAAGATCCTCGCCAACGGGGAGGCGGACGCGATCCTGCTGGGCCGTGAACTCCTGCGCAATCCGTCGTTCGCCCGGCTCGCGGCCCGGGAACTGGGCGGCGACGTCCATGTCCCCGCCCAGTACCACCGCTCCGTCTGACGTCGCGCGCCCGACGTCCGACGCCCGGGCGTGACATCGCGCGTCCGACGCCGACGCCGATGCCGATGCCCGGGCGGCCCGGGATCCCTGCTCGACGGCGGCGGCCGGCCGGGTGGGGGGCCGGGGCGGGTCGCCGACGAGGAGTCCCGCGCGGTGTGCGGTTACGGCTGGGGTCGTCGGCCACCGTGCTCGTGGGCTACGGCCTGTTCGTCAACTCCGCTGCCGTGGCCAGCAGTTGCTCCCGGCCGATGGCGTCCGCCCTCGTCGCCGGTACCGTGCAGGCGTAGGCTCCGGCGATCGAACCGTACAGGGCGCAGCGCCTGGGTGGCTCGCCCGCCAGCCGGCCGAAGAGGTAGCCCGAGGCGAAGGCGTCGCCCGCCCCGTTGGAGTCCACCACCGGGGCCGGGGGTGTGACGGTGGGGATGTGTGTCACCTCGCCGTCGGCCAGCAGATACGCCCCTTCGGCCCCCGCCGTGGCGACGACCTCCCGGGCCCGGCCGCGCTCGGCGATCTGCCGCATGGTCTTCTCCGGGTTCGCCAGGGCGGTGGTCGACAGGAACACGATGTCGGCCTCGTGGGCGAACGCCTCGTGATACGCCTGGACACCGTCCCAGTTGTGCAGATCGGTGGAGATGCTCACCCCCGTCTCGCGCAGCGTGGGAAGAGCGTCCGCGCAGGGGTGGGTGATCGCCACATGGGCGTGCCGGCTCGCCGCGGCCAGGGCGGCCACCGTGGGCGGGGGCAGCCGCTCCTCGTCCGGTGCGCGGCTGTCGTCGTACAGCGACAGGCGGCGCCCGTCGGGGCCCACGAGATTCACCGCCCGCTTCGTACCCGCGGACAGCGGCACTTCGGTGAGTCCGATTCCCCGGTCGCGGTGGAGCGCGCGGACCAGGTCGCCCTCCCGGTCGTCCCCGATCATGTCGATGTGGTGCGTGCGCAGCCCCAGCGCATGCACGCCGACCGCCACGAAGTCGCCGGTCTGCCCCGCCCGGGTCTCGATCGCGGGCACCATGTAGCTGTCCGCGTACGGGAGCGGCAGCTCGGGCACCTGCACGATCGTGTCGACCCCGGCACCTCCCAGGACAAGGACGTCGATTTCACTGCTCAAGGCGCTCCCCCAGCCGGTGAGTTCAGGACCACGAGATCCACGACGGGCAGCCTACCCGGGCAAAAACGCCGGATCCGCTCTCAGCCCGTCTTACGCCCCCACATCGGCCCGAACCGTGCCCAGTCCTCGTCCCACCGCTCCATCCGCCGCCGCTCCAGACGTCCCCGGACCAGCCGCCCGCCCACGAACGGCCCGGCCGCCGCGCTGACCCCCACGAGAAGGCCGACCGTGACGCCGCGCACCTGCGCCTCGGAGGGGGGCACGGGCTTGGTCACCAGAAGGCCGTCGCGGTCCGTCCACACGGTCACCGGGGTGCCCGTGGCGCTGCCGGCGGCGACGCGCGCCTGGCCGGAGTGCGTCGAACCGTTCGCCGTGGTCCAGCGGACCTTCGCCCACACCCGGTCGGCGCCGGACGAGGCCGCGGCGGACGACTCGGGCGCGTCCTCGGCGACCAGGGCGCGGACGGGGCGCCACTCGGCGCGTTCCCGGGCGAGGCCCTGCTCGACGGAGTGTGCCGCCGCGAGCCCCGTCAGCACACCGCAGAGCACGGTGACGGTCCAGGCCGAGAACAGGACCCACGCCTCCAGCACGTCGCTGCGGCGCCGCAGCTGGTTGCGCCGCCATCGCCACAGGGGGTTGCGCCGCCATCGCGCCAGGGGCTTGCGCCGCCATCGCGACCTCCATGCCTGGGGACCACGGAATGCCGACATCGATGGCACCCTCCTCACGAACTCACGGACACGCCGGACCGCCCTCCCATACGCGAGCCGTCCCCCTCGTGCTCACGTGATGTCCGTCAACTCGTCTGCCCGCAAGGGCCCGATGACAGTCCCGCCGGTTCGGCAAGGGCTCTTTCGAGGGCCGCGACGCCGTCCCGTCCCCCTCCCGCCGCCTGCCGGAAACACCGCCCTGACCTCCCGGAACGACGCGTCCGGAGGTGACTGTCAGTGGTGGGGTGCAGACTGGCCCGTATCTGGAACAACGTTGTTGCGGAGGTGGCCGCCATGGCCGAGGTACTGCTCACCGTGGGCACACGCAAGGGGCTCTTCGTCGGACGGCGGCGGGGCGGCGCCTGGGAGTTCGACGAGAGCCCGTACTTCAACGCGCAGGCCGTGTACTCGGTCGCCATCGACACCCGGGACAAGGCGCCGCGGCTGCTGGTCGGCGGGGACAGCGCGCACTGGGGCCCGTCCGTCTTCCACTCCGACGACCTGGGCCGGACCTGGACCGAGCCACCGCAGCCGGCCGTCAAGTTCCCCAAGGACACGGGCGCTTCGCTGGAGCGGGTGTGGCAGCTGCACCCGGCGGCCGCCGAGCCGGACGTGGTGTACGCGGGTACGGAACCGGCCGCGCTGTACCGCTCCGAGGACCGGGGCGAGAGCTTCCGGCTCGTACGTCCCCTGTGGGAGCACCCCACCCGCGACAGATGGGTGCCGGGCGGCGGTGGCGAGGGCCTGCACACCGTCATCACCGACAAGCGGGACCCGAGCGCCGTGACGGTGGCCGTCTCCACGGCCGGCGTGTTCCGCACGCACGACGGCGGCGCGAGCTGGGCACCGTCCAACTCCGGGGTCTCCGCGGTGTTCCTGCCCGATCCGAACCCGGAGTTCGGACAGTGCGTGCACAAGATCGCACAGGACGCGGCGACTCCGGACCGGCTGTATCTGCAGAACCACTGGGGGGTGTACAGAAGTGACGACGCGGGCGGCCACTGGACGGACATCGGCGAGGGCCTGCCGTCCACGTTCGGGTTCGCGGCCGCCGCCCATCCGCACCGCGGGGACACGGCGTACGTCTTCCCGATCAACGCGGACGCGGACCGTGTCCCGGCGGACCGCCGATGCCGTGTCTTCCGCACGGCGGACGCGGGCGAAAGCTGGGAGCCGCTCACGGCCGGGCTGCCGGACGAGGACCACTACGGCACGGTGCTGCGCGACGCGCTGTGCACGGACGACGCGGACCCGGCGGGCGTGTACTTCGGCAATCGCAACGGAGAGGTGTACGCATCGGCGGACGACGGCGACAGCTGGCGGCAACTGGCCTCGCATCTGCCGGACGTGCTGTGCGTACGCGCGGCGGTGGTCGGGTGAGGCGGGCGAGTCCCCGGTCACCTTCGGTCGCGGACCGATCGCCTCGGAGGGCCGTCGGGAGGGGCGGCGTCCGTCACAGTCGCACCGCCTGACGGCGTCGTCTCCTCCACAAAACCGCACTTCAGGCCGTCGAATTCCGTCAGGTTATGGATCATGTGAATACCAGGCATTGGACGCATGCATCCGTGTTCTCCCAGGCTGGTCGGTGTCCCCGCCCCCGACCGTTTTGGAGTACTCATGGGCACGCAGTGGAACGCCGTGGACGGTCGCATCCGGACGACCGCCCGCGGACACGCCGTGCTGAACAGTCCGCGGCTGAACCGGGGCACCGCCTTCACCCGGCAGGAGCGGCAGGAACTGGGCCTGGTGGGTCTGGTGCCGCCGCAGGTGCTGACGCAGGACCAGCAGGCCGCCCGCGCCTACACGCAGTTCCGTTCCCAGCCCAACGACCTCGCCAAGAACGTGTATCTGACGGCGCTGCGCGACCGCAACGAGGTGCTGTTCCACCGGCTGCTCGGCGACCACCTCGCCGAGATGCTGCCCATCGTGTACACCCCGACCGTCGGCACCGCGATCGAGCGCTACAGCTATGAGTACCGCCGCCCGCGCGGCGTGTACCTGTCGGTCGACGCGCCCGAGGACATCGAGCGCACCCTGCGCGCGTCCGGGCTGGGCGCCGACGACGTCGACCTGATCGTGGCGACCGACGGCGAGGCGATCCTCGGCATCGGCGACTGGGGGGTGGGTGGCATCGACATCGCGGTGGGGAAACTCGCCGTCTACACCGCCGCCGCGGGCGTGGACCCGGCCCGCACTCTGGCGGTGATGCTGGACGTGGGCACCAACCGCCAGGAGCTGCTGGACGACCCGCTCTATCTGGGGAACCGGCACCCGCGCGTGGACCGGGAGAGCTATGACGCCTTCATCGACGCGTACGTCACCGCGGCCACCGAGCTGTTCCCCGACGCCCTGCTGCACTGGGAGGACTTCGGCCCGGCCAACGCCCGCCGCATCCTGGACCGGTACCGCGAGAAGGTCCGCACCTTCAACGACGACATCCAGGGCACCGGCGCGGTCAACCTGGCCGCCGTGCTCTCCGGTGTGCGCGCCGGCGGTGTCCCGCTGCGCGACCACCGCGTCGTGCTCTTCGGCGCCGGTACCGCCGGCATCGGGATCGCCGACCAGCTCCGCGACGCCCTGATCGCCGACGGGCTGACGCCGCAGGAGGCCACCGACCGCATCTGGGCCGTGGACCGCCACGGCCTGCTCGCCGAGGACCAGCAGGGGCTGCACGACTTCCAGCTGCGCTACGTCCGTCGCGGCGCCGAGATCGCCGGCTGGCGGCGCGACGACGCCCTCGGCGGCGTTCCGCTGGCCGAGGTCGTCGACCGGGTGCGCCCGAGCGTCCTGATCGGCGCGTCCGGGCAGGGCGGGGCCTTCACCGAGGACATCGTCCGCGCCATGGCCGCGCACACCGACCGCCCGATCATCCTGCCCATGTCCAACCCCACCCGGCTGGCCGAGGCCGTCCCCGCCGACCTGCTGACCTGGACCGACGGCCAAGCGCTGATCGCCACCGGCAGCCCCTTCGACCCGGTGGAGGTCGACGGCGTCACCCACCACATCGGGCAGGCCAACAACGCGCTGGTCTTCCCCGGCCTGGGGCTGGGCGCCGTCGTCGCCCGCGCCGAGCGCATCACCGACGGCATGCTCGTCGCCTCGGCACGCGCCGTCGCGGAGCAGACCGACGCCACGGCGCCGGGCGTGCCGGTGCTGCCCCTGATCGACCGGCTGCGGGACACCTCCGCCGCGGTGGCCGTGGCCGTGGCCCGCGCCGCCGTCGAGGACGGCGTCGCCCGGGAGACCGTCGACGACGCGGTCGAGGAGCGGGTCCGCGCGGCCATGTGGCAGCCGGAGTACCCGCCGATCGAGGCCGTCTGACGGACGCCGGTCCACGGATCAGCCCACTCCCGTAAGAGTCGACGACCGTCGGAACTCGCCTCTCCGACATGCCGTCGCCGGGCCGCGCGGTCGCGCCTCCCCCTTTCGAAGGATGGACCCAGCCATGTCTTTCGCCGAGATCTTCACCGTCGTGGTGCCGGTCTTCCTCGTCATCGCGGTCGGCTACGGCACCGGCCGCCGCGCGCTCTTCGACGCCGGCGGAGCACAGGCGCTGCGCGAGTTGACCATGCAACTCGCCCTTCCGGCCGCCCTGTTGCTGAGCATCTGGCAGACACCGCGGCGGGTGCTGGTCGAGCAGCTGCCCCTGGTGGGCCTTCTCGCCTTCGGGCTGCTCGGGGTGTACGCCGTCCTGCTCGGCGTCCTGCGCCTCGCCGGCCGTCGTCCGCTGCGGCGGGCGGCCCTGTTCGCACTGGCGTGCGTCCAGCCGCAGTACGCCTTCATGGGTACGTCCATCCTCGGGGGCCTGTTCGGTACCGCGCAGGCCGCCGTGCCGATCGCCGTCGCGGGCATCCTCGTCAACGTCGTCCTCGACCCGGTCGTCCTGATACTGCTCGGCATGCCGGAACACCCGGCGTCCCGGACAGCCGCGACCGCGGCAGCCGCCACCTCCGCGGTACGGCGGCCGGCCCTGGTGACCGTCGGCGGCGGCGCGCCTGGGGAATCCGTGGAAGCCGCCGCCCCGGTGGCCGCCGGGGACGCGTCGCCCGAGCACCGTCCCTCCGTGCTGCGCACCGTCGGGCACGCGCTGCGCGAGCCGTTCTGCTGGGGCCCGGTCCTGGGTCTGATCCTGTCGGTCGGCGGGGTCGGTGTGCCGAAGGTCGCCGGCACCTCGCTGACCCTGCTCGCCGGGGCCGCGTCGGCCGCCGCGCTGCTGTATGTCGGCGTCTCCGTGTCCCGGATCGGCCGCCCGAAGCTGACCCCCGCGGTGTGGGCGATCGCCCTCACCAGCGTCGTCGTCCTGCCGCTGCTCGTCTACGGTGCGGGTCTGGCCATGGCCTCCGCGGCCGACGCCGCCCAGGCCGCGCTGATCGTCGCGTTCCCCGTCTCCCCCGTCCCTCTGATGTTCGCCGCCCGTCACGGCTCGAAGGCCGACGTGCGGACCATCGGCTCCGCCGTCGTACTGAGCCTGCTCCTCTCCTTCGTCACCCTCCCGCTGCTCATCGAACTGATCGGCTGACTCCGGCCTCAGGGCCGTCGTTTCGCCCCTGCCCGGGTCCGACCACTCCCCTCCTGGCAGGCCAAGTGAGCCCACCCGCAAGCGAAAGGACACGGCCGCATGACACCGACAGCCGACACGCGACCGGAACGTCCGCCCCGCACGTCCCGTATGCGGTGGCCGCGTTCCGCCGCCGGCTGCACGCCCGTACGCCTGCCCCTCGCGGCGGCGGCGCGGGGTGCCGTCGCCCTCGCGCTGCCGCTGCTCGTCGGGCTGCGCACGGGGTGGGTGGTGCCGTCCGTGATCGCGGCGATCGGCGCCCTGTGGGGCGTGAGCCAGGACGGCTCCGATCCCTACCGGGTACGGGTGCGGCGGCTGGGCTGGACCGGCCTGTCCAGCGCGCTCGGCCTGCTCGCCGGTGAACTCGCCCTGCGCAGCGGGGAGCCGGCGGCCGTGGCGGGCTGTCTGGTGGCTGCCGCGCTCGTGGCGGGCACCGTCGGCCTGCGGGGGCGGATCGCGTCCGTTTCGGGCATGCATCTGCTGCTCGGCGTGACGATCGGCAGTGGCATCCCCGTGCCGGGACCGTGGTGGCAGCCGCCGCTGGCCCTGCTCGCCGGTGTCGCCCTCGTCCTCGCGCTGTCCGCGGCCCCGTGGCTGTGGCGTCGGCACCACGTCGAGCGGGCCGCCGTGCTCGCCGTGTACCGGAGCGCGGGCGAGGCACTGGCCGCGGCCGGCACCCCTCGCGCCGAGGAGGCCCGGCGACGGATGACGCTGGCCCTCAACCACGCCCATGAGGTGATGGCCGCCCATCTCGCGCCGCGCGCCCGGCAGCGACAGCAGTCGGAAGTCCGGGAGCTGATCCGGGCGTTCCACTGCGCCGTACGGCTGGGCGAGGCCGTGACGGCGGTGGTGTGGGAGGCCCGTCCGCTCCCGCCCGCCGTGACCGGCGTACCGCAGCAGCTGTCCGAGCGCCTGCTGCCGGGACGGGGCTCGGCTCCCGCCGCGGCAGATACGGCGGCGGAGCAGGCGGTGCCGGCAGTCGATGCCGGTTCACCGGGCAGGCGGGCCCTGGCCGAACTGTGCGCGACCGTCGACGGCGCACCGGACCCCGCCGACCTGACGCTGGATCTGCCGGCGCGTTCGTGGCCCGGGCGGGCGGCACGTCTGCGCTATGCCACGCTGCTCGCGGGCTGTGTGCTCACCGCCCATCTGCTCGCCGAGGCCCTGCACGGTGCCCGCGGTTACTGGCTCCCCATGACGGTGGCCTTCGTCTACAAGCCCGACTTCGGCCCGGTGTTCACCCGGGCGCTGCACCGCTGCGCCGGCACGGTCGTCGGCGTTGCCGCCATCGGCGCGGTGTCCCTGGCGGCGACCGGCACCTACACCGTGATCGGCGTCGTGGCCGTCTTCGGCGCCCTGATGGCCGTCGGCGTGCGCCATCACTACGCGCTCGCCACGCTGGGCCTGACCGCGGTCGTGTTCGTGCTCGTCGACCTGCTCGGAGACCACCGGGCGCTGTACGGCACACGCATCCTCGACACCGTCCTGGCCTCCGCGCTGGTGCTCGTCGCGCACTTCGCGGTGTGGCCCGACTCCGCGGCGAACCGGGCCGAGGCGCAGACCGAGGCCGCCGTCGCCGCCGCCCGCCGCTACCGCGAGGTCGCTCCGGAAGCAGGCCTGGTCCAGCGGCAGTCACTGCGCCGCGCCGCGTACCACCAGCTGGCCGAGGCACGCCGGGCCGTCGCGCACGCCCGCGGTGAACCGGCTCGCCCCGGCCGGCCACTGCCCGACTGGGAGGACACGATCACGACGGCCGAACGGCTCTGCGACAGGGTGACCGCGCAGGCGGTGGCGGGCGCGGCGGGCCCGGCCCGATAGGCGGTTCCGTCCGGGGTCGCCGAAGGCGGAACCCGGCCCTGCCTGCCCGCGCGTGCCTGCGTGCCTGCGTGCCTGCGTGCGAGTGACCCATGCCGCTGCTGCCTGGATTCTCCCTGACCCATGAGGAGGAAGAATGCACGCATGGACCTCCAGGTACTCCGCTCCTTCCAGGCCGTGGCAGAGGGAACGACGGTGACCGACGCCGCGGCGGACGCCCGTATCACCCAGCCCGCCCTGTCGCGGGCCCTGAACCGGCTCGAGGACGAGGTCGGCGCGGAACTCTTCCAGCGCGTCGGACGCGTACTGCGCCTCACCCCGGCCGGACGGGTGTTCAAGGAGTACGTCGACGCGGTGCTCGACAGCTACGACCGGGGCCGGCGAGCCGTGGCGGAGATCGTCGACCCGGACGCGGGTGCGGTGTCGCTGGCCTTCCTGCACACCCTGGGCACCTGGCTGGTGCCCAGGCTTGTCACGGACTTCCGGCAGGCGTTCCCGCAGGCCCGGTTCGAGCTGCACCAGGACGGCGAGATCGGACTGACCCGGCACCTCCTCGACGCCACCGCGGACCTGATCATCACCAGCAGCGAGCCCGCCCACCCCCTGATCACCTGGCGGCGTCTCCTGGTGGAGCCACTACGGCTGGCCGTCCCCGCCCGGCACCGGCTGGCCAGGCGGCGCCGGGCCCGTCTGGCCGAGGTGGCCGAGGAGCCGTTCATCCTGCTCAAGCCCGGGTACGGGCTGCGCGGCATCAGCGAGACGTTGTGCCTCGAGGCCGGCTTCACCCCGCTCGTCGGCTTCGAGGGCGAGGAGGTGGAGACCTTGCGGGGCCTGGTCGCCGCCGGTCTGGGTGTGTCCCTGATCCCGTCGTCGCCGGACAGCACGACGCCCCCGGACTCCCCGATCCGCTACCTGGAGATCACCGACGTACACGGTGCCCGGGACATCGGCATCGCCTGGCTGAGCTCCCGTGCCCTGCCACCGATCACCCGGCGTTTCCTCGATCACGCCCTGAAGTCGGCCGCCGCACCCGCGGCTTCACAAGCGACCTCGCGCGCCTGACCTCGCTGCCGAGTGGAGCGGAAGCCACCGCGCCGGTCCCCGATCCGCTCAGGATCAGGACTGGTACGGCTGCTGCGGTTGCTGCGACTGCTGCCCGTACGTCTGACCGCCGTGGCCGTGCGCGCCCTGCGCCTGTAGCCGCTCCGCCTGCTCCTTGGTCACTTTCTGCTCCGCACCGCAGAAGGTGCACTGCGTCGTGTACTTCGTCGAGAACGGGAACAGCGGCACGAAGAAAAGCGTGAACTTCGTGACGCGCTTCCTGAGCGTGTGCGCGGAGGGATTGCCGCAACGGCCGCACACGAGCGTCAGCATCGCGAGCTGGTACAGGTATCCCCTGGTGCCAAAGATGATCATGCTGGTCCCTCCCGGGTCAGGCCACGGTGCCGGTGGCGACTGTGGTGGCAGTGGCGGCTGTAGTGACCGTGGTGGCAGTGATGGCATCTGAACTGCCGGCCGTGGCCAGTAGGTTCCCCTGACGGCCGGCCGCCTGGCCAATTCCGTCAGGACGCGTCGACCTGCGCTGGGAGGACGAGTCTCCCAGCTGGGAGGAAGCCGGTCCTGGTACAGGCCCTGTCGACCTTTGACTCGGCTCTGCGGACCGACTACTTTCCAAATAGTAGACCGGTCGGCTAGTAATTCGTCGGAACATCCTCACCCCTTTCGGAGAAGTCACCATGAGCTCTCAAGGCCAGAAGGTCGCGGTCATCACCGGCGCGTCGCAGGGCATCGGCGCCGCACTGGTCGACGCCTACCGCAAGCTCGGCTACGCCGTCGTCGCCACCTCGCGCACGATCGCCCCCGTCAACGACGCGGGCGTCCTGACCGTCCAGGGCGACATCGCCTACCCGGCCACCGCCGAACGCGTCATCTCCACCGGCGTCGAGCGATTCGGTCGTATCGACACCTTGGTCAACAACGCGGGCGTCTTCGTCGCCAAGCCCTTCACCGACTACACCCAGGACGACTACGCCACCGTGACCGGGGTGAACCTCGCCGGCTTCTTCCGCATCACCCAGCTGGCCCTGGAGCACATGCTCTCCCAGGGCGGCGGCCACATCGTCAACGTCACCACCAGCCTGGTCGACAACGCCGACTCCAACGTCCCCTCCGTGCTTGCCTCGTTGACCAAGGGCGGCCTGCAGTCCGCCACCAAGTCCCTCGCCATCGAATACGCCACGCGCGGCATACGCAGCAACGCCGTCTCGCCGGGCGTCATCAAGACGCCCATGCATTCCGAGGAGACGCACGAGGCGCTCGCCGCCCTGCATCCGGTCGGCCGGATGGGCGAGCAGAGTGACATCGTCGACGCGGTGATCTTCCTGGAGAACGCCCCGTTCGTCACCGGCGAGATCCTCCACGTCGACGGCGGCCAGAGCGCCGGGCACTGACCCACGGGCACGCGCGGGCCGGGAAAACGTTCGTGTCGTCGGGGAACAAGACGATTCATCGGGGAACAAGACGATCGTGGCACCGGTCCCGGTGCGGGCAGACGATCAGAGCAGGTCGAGCCAGTGCCCGGTGGGCTCCGCAGCTTCGCACTCGACCAGTTGTCGTCCCGCGGCTTCGCCCGGCTGTCGCCCCATCCAGCGGCCCACCGATCGAGCGGCAAGCCCCCTCAGCAGAACCGCACACGGCCGACCGCCGCTCCAGGTCCGGCGAGGGACGCGTACGACCCCGCCGAGCGGCCCGTACGCAAGTGTCTGCGAGCCTGATGGGCAGCACCGAGCAGTGGCAGGGCCCCCTCCGGTCCCGCACGTTCCACACCCGCCCTCGGCCGGTGCACGCACCGCTTCAACTGGAGATTTCATGAGTGACAAGATCGCCCTGTCGACGTGGCCCACACCGCTGGAGCCCATGCCCCGTCTGGCGGCGGCACTGGGCCTCGGCGAGAACGACCTCTGGATCAAACGGGACGACCTCATCGGCCTGGGCGGCGGTGGCAACAAGGTCCGCAAACTGGAATGGACCGTCGGCGCCGCCCTCGCGGCAGGCGCGGACACCCTGGTCACCACCGGCGCCGCGCAGAGCAACCACGCCCGCCTCACCGCGGCCGCCGGCGCCCGCCTGGGACTCGACGTCGTACTCGTCTTCCCCGGCACTCCCGACAGCGCCACGCACGGCTCCGGCAACCTCGTTCTCGACAGCCTCTTCGGAGCCAGGGTCCACTGGGCCGGAGACGGCGGCCCGAGCACGATGGGTGACGTCGCCGACGAGGTCTGCCGGCAGCTGCGCCGCGATGGAGCACGCCCTCATCTCATCCCCTTCGGGGGGTCAAGTCCCCTCGGGGCGCGGGGATACGTGGAAGGCGGCGAGGAACTGCGCTCCCAACTGCCCGACGTGGACCACGTCGTGGTCGCCCTCGGTTCCGGCGGCACCATGGCGGGACTGGTCGGCGCACTCGGGGAGCAACGCGTCCTCGGCGTTCACTGCGGGGCGGTGGCAGAGCCGGCCGCCACCGTCGCCGACCTCGCGGGCCCACTCACCCGCCGCAGCATCACCCCGGAATCCCTGCGCCTTCGCACCGACCAGGTGGGTGCGGGATACGGAGTGCTTCATGAGCCGGTCCTGGAAGCGATGCGAACCGCCGCAGGCACCGAGGGCATCGTCCTGGATCCGGTCTACAGCGGGCGCGCCATGGCCGGCCTGATCGCCGCGGTGCGGGACGGCGACATCCGCCCGGCCCAGCGCACCGTATTTCTTCACACCGGGGGGCTCCCGGGCCTGTTCGGGCATACGGAGACCGTGCAGCGCTCCGTCAGCACCCTGCGCTCCTACGAGGTCGAGTGAGCGCGATTCGTCACCTGTTCAACAGGTGACGAGCTTTGCACGGGTCAGGATCACCTGTCAAGATGGTGACGTGAATCTGGATCATGTCTTTGTGTGCGGGAACCCGGCTCTCGACTTCGCCGCCACGCTGCGCGCTCGGCGCTCGCTGCGGTTCGAGATGTTCGCGTCGCCGGACCGACTGGATGCCTGGTACCGGGAGTCCGGTGTCGTCGACGCCGTCTCCCCCAGTCAGGAGGCCGACGTCGAGCAGGCGGTGGCGGTACGGGAGGCCATCTACGAGCTGGTCACCGCCCGGCGCCTCGGGGAGGCCTACGCCGATGAGGCGCTCTCCGTGGTGAACGGCGCGGCCCGGAAACCTCCCGCGACGCCGCAGCTCACCGCCGCGGGGCGGCGAACGGACGCGACGCCGGAAGAAGCGCTGTCCACCGTGGCGCGACATGCCGTCGAGGTCCTGAGCGGACCGGATGTGCCGCTGCTCAAGGAGTGCGGCAATCCCGAATGCACCCGCGTCTACATCGACCGGTCACGAGGCATGCGCCGGCAGTGGTGCGGCATGGAGTCGTGCGGGAACAAGCTCAAGGCCGCGGCCTACCGCGCCCGCAAGAAGGAGGCCCAAGCACCCGCCTCCCGCTGAGACACCGCGACACCGCGACACCGCGCCTTGCCGCATGAGGGCCCGCAGGCATGCCTGACGGATGAGCCCCGTTCTCAACCAGCACGAACACCTCTCGACCCCTGGCGCATACCCCTCCCCACCACCACCGCACCCCCGCGACGGCAGGACGCGCCCCGGGGCAAAAGCACCTGCCCGGCCAGCTGAGTGTCGGCTACGCGGAGGCCGGTCCCGCACACGGCCCTGTGGTCGTTCTTCTGCACGGCTGGCCCCACGACATTCACAGCTTCGTCGGTGTCGCGCCCTTGCTGGCGGCGCGGGGCTACCGGGTGATCGTGCCGTGGTCTCCGTGACCGGTTATCTGATCACCAACCGTGAACGCAACAAGTCGCCGTTGCCGCCGCAGGCCGAGTGGGCGTGGTGGTACCAGTACTACTTCAGCACGGAGAGGGGTCTGCTCGGACTCCAGGCGAACGCCCATGACCTTGCCAGGCTCATCTGGAAGTTCAACTCCCCCACCTGGGACTTCGACGACGCCACGTTCGACCGTACGGCGGCGGCCTTCGACAATCCCGACTACGTCAGCATCGTGATCCACAACTACCGCTGGCGGCTGGGCCTGGCCGAGGGCGACCCTCGGTACGACCGCCTCGAGAACCGACTTGCCGCAGGTCCCGTCATCGGCGTGCCCACGGTCACCCTGGACGGGGAACGGGATCCCTTTACTCCTGCCGGGGACGGCTCGTCCTATCGCGACAAGTTCTCCGGCCCGTACGCCCACCGGACTCTGAAAAACATCGGCCACAACGTGCCGCAGGAAGCACCCGAGGCCTTTGCCGAAGCCGTCGTCGAAGCGGACGGGCTCGGTCACCGTTAGTCGGCACGGACCGCAGGCCAGGACCTTTGCACAGGTTGCGACCAGCCATCTCCGGCACAACCGTGGATACAGGCGGAAGCACCCAGTGGTCAGAGGCCAGCGGCCGGCGGCATGGACACAGAGACCGTTGAGACCCGTTGACACCAAAGACAGGAGCAGGCAGTCGTGGACATGAAACTCGAGATTGCGGTGGTGCCGGTCGCCGATGTCGACCGAGCCAAGGACTTCTACCAGGCTCTGGGGTGGCGGCTCGACGCCGACGTCGCCGACGGTGAGGACTTCCGGGTGGTGCAGTTCACCCCGCCCGGCTCGCCGTGCTCGATCATCTTCGGCACCGGGGTCACCTCGGCCGCGCCGGGCTCTACGCAAGGCTTGCACCTCATCGTCTCCGACATCGAGGCGGCCCATGCCGAGCTCACCGATCGCGGCGTCAAGGTGAGCGAGGTGTTCCACGACGCGAGCGGGGTGTTCCACCGCGCCGGGAACGAGGGGCGGGTACCGGGCCCGGACCCGGAACGTCGCAGCTATGCCTCGTACCTCTCGTTCAGCGATCCGGACGGCAACGGCTGGCTGCTCCAGGAGATCACGGAGCGGTTTCCGGGCCGGTGACCGGACCCCCGCGCACCGAGACGCGGGTGCCCCCGCCGCACCGCCGCGGCGGAAACCTCAATTCGCGGCCGACACCTCCTCAGGCATACGGGCACCGAGGATGGCGAGACAGTTCGTCCAGAGGGGCTTGAGGCGCCCGGTGTCGTTGTAGAGCTTGGCGAAGAGCACCTGGCCCTCGAGCTGGGCGACAACGGAGCGCGCGCCCTCGCGAGTATCACTCACGGCGACTTCACCGCGCTCCCGGGCTCCGATGATGACTTCTTCCACCATGTCGACCTGCGCGTCGAAGATCTGTTGCAGGCGCTCACGGATGGCTTCGGTCTGGTTGCTCATCTCCAGGGTCAGATTCCCGAACATGCACCCGGAGACGGTGCCGCAGCTCTGCTGCCCGGCACGCTGGCCGGCCTCGGTCTCCTCGAAGAGCTGCCGCAGGCGCTGGAGCGGCTCGGCCTCGCCGCTCAGGATGCGGGTCCACTCGCGGCGCTGGGTGGCCCAGTGCTCGTCGAGAACCGCGAGGGCGAGCGCTTCCTTGGACTCGAAGAAGTAATAGAAGCTGCCCTTCGGCACGCCTGCGACCTTACAGATCTCGGCCGTACCCAACGCCGAGTAGCCCCGCAGCTCGATGAGCGACTGCGCGGCGGTGAGGATCTTCTCCCGGGCATCACTGGTACGTCCCATGCGGCAAGTATACGACCGATCGACTACTAATATAGTAGATCGGTCTACTACTGCAGGTCCCGCCAACTGTCTCCACCGCCTCTCCCCCGCCCATGCCGACCGTCAGGGCCGCCACGGCCTGGGCAACGTGGGCCCAGGGTGAGCGGACCGGGCCGTCCGATCGGGCGGAGGAGTGTCGGGGGATCCCCGCGTTCATGCCGTAGTCCTCGTGCGGGGGTGAACGTATCCGGGCCGGGCATGGCTCACCGCCGCGGCCGCGTCGTGGCGGGCGACGGTGAGGACCGCGAGCGGAACTGACTGTCACGCGGTGGCGTCGGCTCTGCCCGGGTCGTTGGGGTGGGACTCGAGAGGGGTGACGGTGAGCGTCATCCACGAGCGCAGCGGCAGCGTGCCGAGCACCTTCTCGTGAAGCTCGTCCTCGTCCGCGGCGCGCCACACGCCGATGCTGCGCAGCTCGCCGACCGGGCGCCACAGCCGGAACAGGTTGCCGGTGGCGGCCAGTTCCTCGGCCCGGACCGCTTCGGCGGCACGGCGCCGGTCGACCTCGGCCGGTTCGGTGCCTTCGGGGATGGTGGTGGTGATCTCGACCAGGAACTCACGCATGATGTTTCTCCGTTGGGTGTGGCGCCCGGCTCGGGCCGGAACGCCGGAGACGACCGTTGGGAGCAGGTGGCGTCCGGCGAAGCCGAGGTTGTCGATGTCGACGGACCGGTCGTGCGAGAGAAGTACGGCGTGGGGTGTGCCGATCCCCTCGGCCGCCCCTGCGGGGTGGCGGGACTTGGCCAGGGCGCGGGTGCCGCCGGTGGCGGGGCCGGGGGCGTCGAAGGCGGGGTCGGTCAGCAGCCGCAGGCCGCCGGTCTCGATCAGTGCGGTCGGTCCGCCGAACAGCCGCACCGTGACCGGCTGCCGGGTGCCGGCGGGACCCCTACCGGTGGCGTGCTGTCGGGTTTCCATGTCCTCATGGTGTGCCTGCCGCCGGCGCGGACGCCACGACCGGCTTCCTCCTTGCTGGTAGGCGCAGCCTCTCAGCGACGTAGCATGACAGCGTGGAGCTGCGCCAACTGCGGTACTTCCTCGCGGTCGCCGAAGAGCTGAACTTCGGCCGGGCCGCCGAGCGGTTGCTGATCGCCGGACCCTCCCTGTCCCAGCAGATCAAGACGCTCGAACGCGACCTGGGGGTACGACTGTTCGATCGCGACCGCCGCTCCGTGTCTCTCACTCCGGCCGGTACGGCCCTGCTGCCGTACACCCGCTCCCTGCTCGAAAGGGCCGACGACCTCCAGCGCCGTGCCCGTCGGCTGGGCGGATCGGAGCCGGTCCGGCTCGGCTACGTCAACTGGCTCCCCGCCGACCTGACCGCCCGCGCCTCCGCGGTGGCCCAACTGCACATCGACGCCTGGGTCGCGCCCTCGCACGCCCAGGCCGCCCGGGTCGCCGACGGCAGCCTCGACCTCGCCGTGTGCTGGGTGCGGAACGAGGACCTGGAACGGCACGGCCTGCGAGCCCGGCTCATCGGTGCCGATCGGCTGTACGCGGTCACCACCGGCAGCGACCCCAGCGGTGTCGGCGCCCAGGACACCGTGGTCCTGCTCGACGACGACACCACATCCTGGTCGTCGTGGAACGTCTACGCCGAACAACTGGCCCATGACACCGGCGCCCGCACGGTACGCATCTCCGACGGCGGCGTCACGGGCCCCGCGTTCTTCGACCATGTCCGCCGCGGCCGCCGTCCGGTCGTCAACTCTCCCAAGGGCCAGACCACACCGCTGCCGCCGGACCTGGTCCAGCGTCCCGTGATCGCGCCCAAGATCTACTGGACCTGGTCTCTGGTCTGGCGCAGCAGCGAAGTCCGCGCCGCGGTACTCGCCGTCGTCGACACCCTCACCGACGGCGTCGGCGACCTCGGAATCCATGCCCCGGACGCCTGGCTGCCCGACGGAGACCCGTACAAGCGGTAGGGGCACCCGATAGGTCGGAACAACTCACAGACACGTACGGACGAGCCACTCGTCGTAATTGTATGCGTCTCTCGCCGGATCCGGGACTGTGGCCGGCTTTTCTTCAACCGTATCCGCCAGGCGGATACGCTCCGGAAGCTTGCCGAATCGTTCACGGCGCGCCACCTCGACGGCATCCAGGGCCTTCTGTTCGTACGGCATTTCGCCCTCCTCCATTCGACGCGGCCCGCCGGGGGCAGCTCGGACGACGGCCGCTTCGACGACGGCCGCTCCGACAGCGACCGAGAGGCTGCCGCGATTCTCCTTGCCAGGTTCGACTGCGGCCTGCCGGTCACTCGTAGCCACGGCAATTCCCCTCCGCCGGATTTCGAGTCAACAAAGTCTCATATGCGATCGATAGACCTACGACGCGGAATCCAAATGGCGGTCCGAATTCGTTCGGAATTCCGCAGCCTTGAACCGCCGGGCGACGGGACATCACCTCTTCAGCTGGTGACGATGCTCGCAGCCTGCTGCGTCACCTGTCAAGGAGGTGACGTGATCCCGACCGCGACTTCGACGCGACCGGGATCGGGAACGAGAACGGGAACAGGAACAGGAACAGGAAACAGGAAACGGGAAACGCTCCAGCGAACAAGGGGCGGCACCCGTGCCACCCCGCCGCGACGGCCGCGCCCTAAGGCAGGCGCCAGTCCACCGGCTGCGCACCCTGGCGGACCAGGAGTTCATTGGCCCGGCTGAAGGGACGTGAGCCGAAGAACCCGCGATCGGCCGACATCGGCGAGGGATGTGCGGACTCGATCGCCGGGAGATCCCCGAGCAGCGGCCGCAGATTGCGGGCGTCCCGCCCCCACAGGACCGACACCAGCGGCGTACCGCGCGCCACCAGTGCCCGGATCGCCTGCTCCGTCACCTCTTCCCAGCCCTTGCCCCGGTGCGCCGCCGGCTTGCGGGGGGCCGTCGTCAGCGCCCTGTTGAGCAGCAGCACCCCCTGCTCGGTCCATGGCGTCAGATCGCCGTTGGACGGCCTGGGCAGCCCCAAGTCCGTGTGCAGTTCCCGGAAGATGTTCTCCAGGCTTCCCGGCAACGAACGCACCTCGGGTGACACTGCGAAGCTCAGCCCGATGGCCATCCCCGGCGTGGGATAGGGGTCCTGACCGACAATCAGAACGCGGACGTCGTCGAAGGGCTGCTGAAAGGCCCTCAGCACATTCGCCCCGGCGGGGAGATAGGTCCGGCCGGCAGCCACCTCGGCCCGGAGGAAGTCCCCCATCGCCGCGATGCGTCCGGCCACAGGGTCAAGAGCCTTCGCCCAGCCTGCTTCAACGAGTTCATGCAAAGGTCGTGGTGCCACAACGCGTCACTCTACTGGCACACACCGGGGCCCTACCCAGGCATCGCCGCCCCGCGCACGGGGCCGTCGCACGGCGCTACTCTTCCTCCTCGCCAAGGCCTTCGAACCGGAAGGCCTTCGAACCGGTCCGACAGAGCACCCAGCCGGTCGCCGCGAAGAAGGGGAGCGTGTTGCGTCCAGTGATCAAGTCACTCCGCCATGGTGACCTGCCCCCGCGGCAAGGGGCGCAGCCGGTGGACCGGCGCCTGCCGTGACACCCACAGGCGCGGCGCCGGGCGGTAGGGACGGGACGCCGGACGGCCCGGGACCACGTGCCGATCCCACCGCGGCTGCCGGACGTTCGGATGTCGTCCTCGCCGTGGACTCCGGGGGTTCCGGACTGCGGGCCGTTCTGGCCGCGCGCGGCGGCGGGGGCGCGGCTCTGTCGGCGCCGCTCGTGTCGAAGGAGCCGGTGCGCACCGGACCTCGCGGTATCGATGCCGGGCAGCTGCTGGAGCACCTGCTGCCCATGGCACGGCAGTTGCTGGCCGACGCCGAGGCGGGCGGACCGTGCGCGGTGGCGATCGGAGCGGCCGGCTTCGCCACCCTCGGCGACGGGTTGCGCGCCGAACTGCCCTCCGCGCTGGCCCGGGAGCTCGGCGTACCGAGGGTCGCCCTCGCCGCCGACGCCGTCACCGCCTACACGGGCGCCCTCGGCGTCCGGCCCGGCGCGGTGGTCGCGGCAGGCACCGGTCTCATCGCCGTCGGCACGGATCTCCGAAGCTGGCGCCGGGCGGACGGCTGGGGCCATCTGCTGGGCGACTGTGGCAGCGGGGCGTGGATCGGGCGGGCCGGTCTCGAGGCGGCGCTGCGGGCCCACGACGGACGGCCGGGCGGCTCTCCGCGGCTGCTGGCGCGGGCCGAGGAGAGGTTCGGTCCGGTCGCCTCTCTGCCCGGCAAGCTCTATCCGCGCACCGACCGCCCGGCCGTGCTCGCCTCCTTCGCACCCGAAGTGGCCGCCTGCGCACCGGGCGACCCGGTCTCGGCGGGCGTCCTGCGCACGGCGGCCCGGCACATGGCGGAGTCCGCGGCCGCCGTCTGCCCGGCCTCGGGGCATCCCCAAGTCGCCCTCACCGGCGGCCTGTTCAAAATGGGCGCCCCGCTCCTCGTACCACTGGGGGAGGAACTGGCCGTCCAGCTCCCGCACGCACGGCGGGTGACGGCGGAAGGCGACCCGTTGCACGGCGCCGTGCGCATCGCCCTCGACCTGGCCGCCGGTTCGCTCACTCTCCCGTGCGACGAGCACATGCTGTACGTGGTGACCGAGTGACCGAGTGACCGAAAAGAGTGACTGATCCGCCTTGCGGAAAGGATGACTGGCGTCTTCCGGCACAGCCGCAAGATCAGACCGTGTCGATCCCTTCAATTCCGTACGTAACTCATCAGACAAAAGCGGACGGATACCGCTCACCTGCACCCTCCCCGAACAGGGGAGCCCAGGAAACCAGTAACATGCGGCGCCATGAGCTCCCCCACTGGGCCCGCGTCCGGCCTGCCTGTACGAATGCCGCGACCCCGCCAGCCCGGGCGGCACCGCCGTCCGGAACCCCTGGCGGCTCCCGAGGGCGCGCCCGCGCTCGTCCTCGCGGTGCCGGGCACCCCCAGCGCCGCCACGCGCAGCCTCGCCGAGGAGGTCGTGAGCATCGCGCGCTCCGAGCTGCCCGGCCTCGACGCCCGGATCGGCTACCTGGACGGGGACACCTCCGAGTTCCCCACGCTTCAGTCCGTGCTCGTGCGCACCTTCGAGGAGCGCACCGCCCGCTTCGAACAGGCCCGCGCCGCCGGTATGGACGTCAAGGAGCCCGACGGCCCCGTCGCCGTCGTGGTGCCCCTGCTCGCGGGACCGGACAGCGCGCTGCTGCGCCAGGTCCGCCAGGCGGTCATGGACAGCCGTATCGCGGCCGATCTGACCGATGTCCTCGGCCCGCACCCGCTGCTCGCCGAGGCGCTCCACGTGCGCCTCTCCGAGGCCGGTCTGGCCCGCGCCGACCGGGCCAGGCTGTTCACCGTGGCCACGGCCGCGGACGGCATCATCCTGGCCTCCGTGGGTGGCGACGAGGCCGTGCAGGCGGCCGGGATCACCGGCATGCTGCTCGCCGCGCGGCTCGCCGTGCCGGTGATGGCGGCGGCGCTGGACGAAGAGGGCTCGATCGCGGCCACCGCCGAGCAGCTGCGTTCCTCGGGCTCGCAGCAGCTGGCGCTCGCGCCGTACCTGATCGGCCCGGAGATCGACGCGGGGCTGCTGGACGCGGCCGCCCAGGAGGCGGGCTGCTCCGCCGCCGAGGCCCTCGGCCCGTACCCGGCGATCGGCAAGCTCGTGCTCGCCAAGTACACGACGGCGCTCGGTATCGCCCCGCAGCAGCCGCAGGGCGCGCCCGTCCGCTGACCCGTACGCTTCCAGAACGACACAGGGCCCGCCCTTCTCGAGGGGCGGGCCCTGCGGCTTCCGGCGTTCCACCTCGGCCAACGCCCATCAGGCAGCCGGTCGGCTGGTCCGGAGCACGCACCCTAGACCCGGTCGAAGACCACGCAGGACGCCGCCGGCGCCTCGATCGAGCCGCCCCTGCGTGGCAGCCCCGTCGTCGGGTCGACGGCGAACCAGGTGACGTTCCCCGACCGCTCGTTCGCGACGTACAGGAAACGCCCCGCGAGGGTCAGCGCCCGAGGCCAGGCTCCTCCGCACGGCACCGTCGTGACCAGGCGCAGTCCGTCCTTCTCGACCGCGAGCACGGAGATCACGTCCTTGCCGCGCGTCGCGGTCCATACGAAGCGGCCGTCGGGCGAGACGACGATTCCGGACGGGTAGGCGTCGCCTTCGGGGGCGCCGGGCAGCACGGGTGTCTCCGCGACCGGCTTCAACGCTCCGTCGGCGGGGTCCCAGCGGCAGACGGTGACCATGGGTGTCAGTTCGTTCAGTACGTACGCGCGGTCGCCGTCCGGGTGGAAGGCCAGATGGCGGGGGCCCGAACCGGGCCGCAGCGCGATCTCGCGGTGCACGGCGAGTGCACCGCCGTGCAGGATGCACACCCGCACCGAGTCCGTGCCGAGGTCGACACTGACGATCCACCGGCCGCTCGGGTCGGGCAGCACCTGGTGGGCGTGCGGACTCTGCTGGCGCTTGGGGTCCGGGCCCGCGCCGGCATGCTGGAGGACAGTGGCCCCCTCGTCCGCCGGGGTGCCGTCGGCGCGCAGGGGAACGGCGGTGACACTGCCGGAGCCGTAGTTGGCGATCAGGACGTGACCGGCGTGCACGCTGAGATGGGTGGGCCCGCTGCCGCCGACCGGGACCGGCGGAGCGGTCAGTTCCGGCTTGTCGTCCTCCACGCGGTACGCGGCCACCGCGCCGTCGGCCGTCTCGCTGACCGCGTAGAGCATGCCTCCGTCCGGTGACAGGGCGAGGTACGACGGGTCGGGTACGCCGTCCGCGCCGCCCAGGACCGTCAGCGCGCCGGTGTCCTCGTCCACGGCCGCGGTGAGCACGCCGAGACCTCCCGCCGCCGTGAACGACCCGATGAACGCCCGTCGTCGCCGCCTGCCGCCGTCTGTCACCTGCGTCCCCTCTCACCGATGGGGGTCTCCAGCCCGGGAGGCCGGGCTCGGGAGCCTCTGGGCCGACCGTAGCAGCCGGTCTAGACCAGAATCTCGTCGATCTAGACCAGAATCTCGTCGATCTCACCGCGCGCCCGGGCCAGCGCCTCCGGATGGTGGACGTAGGCGGGGTGCCGTTCCACCGTCTCGTACGTGCGGTGGAAGACCGGGGTGGCGCTGCCGGAGATCGGCGGCACGATCCAGGACCAGTCGGCACCGACCCGGCGGCCCTTGCGCTCCTCGCGGTCCAGGTGGGTGAGGAAACGAAGGGACTCGGTGTGGTGATCGGTGACGGTGACACCGGCGCGGTCGAAGGAGTGCAGGACGGAGCGGTTGAGCTCGACGAGCGCGCGGTCCTTCCACAGGGAGCGGTCGCTGCGGGTGTCGAGGCCGAGGCGGTCGGCGAGGTGCGGCAGGAGGTCGTAGCGGTCGGCGTCGGCGAGGTTGCGGGCGCCGATCTCGGTACCCATGTACCAGCCGTTGAAGGGGGCCGCCGGGTAGCAGATGCCGCCGCTCTCCAGACACATGCCGGCCAGGGCGGGCACCGCGTGCCAGCGCAGTCCGAGCGACCGCCACCAGGGGTACTCGGGGTGCGTGAGCGCCACTTCGAGCACGGCGTCCTCGGGCAGCGTGAACCAACGGGGCCGGTCGCCCGCGCTCTGCACGATCAGCGGCAGCACGTCGAACGGGCTGCCGGGGCCGCCGGGCCAGCCGAGGCGACGGGCGAGCGCGGTCAGACCGGCGTTGCGCGGGTCACCGGTGACTGCGCCGCCGGGGCGGGCGTAGCCGGCGTACCGGATGAGCTGCTCGTTCCAGATCCGCGGTCCTGGACGGCCGGGCGCGTCGGGTGCGAACACCGTGATCAGGGCGCGGATACGGCCGTCCCGGGTGGCCTCCCGCAGGTGGTCCGCCGAAGCCTCGGCGACGTCCTTTGCGTCCCGCACGTCCCGGCGGTCGCGTACGCACAGGGAGTGCCAGTACAGCCGCCCTATGCATCGATTGGCGTTCCGCCAGGCGACCCGGGCGCCGAAGACCAGTTCTTCCGTGGTGTGTCGGTACGTCCCTGTCTCCGCGATCTCCGCGTGCGCGGCGGCGATGCGGCGGGCCGGGTCGCCGAGGCGTTCTTCGGTGTGGTGGAGGGTGAGGAACGCGGTGGCGGCGCAGAGGAGATCGTGCCCGTCGTGACCGTCCTGGCCCTCGTGCCCGTCATGGCCGTCGCCTTCTTCACGCCGGTCGGGCCGGGCGGGCCGGGCCGGCCCGTCGGTGGTGGGGCTGCCGGTCGGGTGGTCCGGATGCCCGTCCGGGCGGTCACCGCGGGTGCGCGCCGCGCCCCACCCGCGGGCGCCTGGGAGGGTCGGCCCAGGGGGTCTGTGCTCGGACTCCCCCGCGGTGTCCTTGCGACCGTGCGGCGCGCACCACGTCTCCGTGCTCCAGCCGCGTGCGCGGGAGGGCGCGCCGTGCCGATCGCGCGCGTCCCCGCCCGGTCGACTCGCGGCACTTTCCGGCGGAGCGTCGGCCAGTAAGCGGCCCTGGAGGCCCGTGATCGATCCGGTACCGGATCCGTCGGCCGTCCATACGCCCCGGCCCCGCCCGACACCGGATGGGTCGGCCATGCGCGGGCCCTGTCCCGTGGCGGTCCGCAGGCCCTGGCCCGTATCAGGCGGCTCCGCGGTCCGCAGGCCACGTCCCGCGCCGCCGGTGGCGGGCTCGTGGGATGCCGGGGGATCCGTATCCGCGCCGTCACGGTGGGCCCGGGCCCGGTCGAGCCAGCCTCCTGGCTCCTCCGGCCACTGCGGCCGGGACCCGGTGCTTCCCGTACCAGCCGTATTCCCGGCGCTTCCGGTACTTCCGTCGCCGTGTCGGCGTGGGAAGTTCCGCATGGCACACCCCCAAGCGGCTCCGTCCGCGGGCCGCTCCCGCACGGTCCGCGGGTTCCGTGCTGTCCGATAGCGGCGGGATTACCCAGCCGATGCCCTGATCCACCCTCCAGGTGGCCGAAACATGTGCCTCACTTCAAGGTCGGGTCGCCCGGCCCCCGAGCGCAGCAAGGTCAGGCGCGGGCGAGTCCCGGGTCGTGGGCGTCGCGCAGGGGTGCGGTGAGTTCGTGCAGGGCCCGCTCGATCCCGTGCAGATGTGCGAGCACCGGTTCCTCCGCCGGACCGGCGGCCGTCCTGCCGCCTGCCGGGACCCCGACGCCCGGACTCCCGGGGGTGGTGAGCGCCTCGACGGCCGCCTCGACCCGCTCGCATGCGGCGGAAAGGCGGGGATCGTGGGACGCCTCGGGGTCCGAAGCGATGGCGGCGAGACCGCGCACCTCGTCCGCACAGGTACGCAGCAGGGCGAGCACGCGTCGGGCCCGCCGACCACGGGCGCGCAGCGGGTTGAGTGGGTGCACCAGAGGGGCGAGCGAGAGGCCCACCCGGCTCAACAGCACCTCCAGCTCGGCCACGTGCGCGGTCGGATCGGCGGTGGCCGAGCCCTGCAGACGCGCCGCGGTCTCGGCGGTGCAGCGGTGCACACAGCGAAGTGCTCGCGCTATCCAGGCATCCGTGATGACGTGCGTGCTGACCGGCAGGACGAACAGGACGGCCAGCACAGCGCCGAGTGCCCCGACTCCCGTCTCGACAAGACGCAAGGCGATCAAGTGCGGATCCAGCACTCCGAGAACCCCGTAGAGCAGCTCGGCCATCACGGTCACGGCGAGCATCATCCACGTGTACGAGACGGGGGCGCTGTAGAAGATGCCGAAGACGCACACGGCCACGAGAGCCGCGGTGGGTACGGGCGCCCCGTGCAGCGGGACGACCACCAGCAACCCGAGAGCGATGCCGATCACCGTGCCGAGGACCCGGCGGAACCCTCGAATCAGGGTCTCCCCACGGGAGGTGGTGTTCACGAAAACCCACCATGCCGCGCCGACAGCCCAGTACCACCGTTCCGGCGACACCATCTGCCCGGCGACAAGGGCGAAGGCAGCGGCTACGGCCGCCTGGACCGCCTGACGGTTCGTCGGGCGAGCAAGACCTCGGCCGGTGAGCGGAGCGGACGCCGCGACGGGCGGCATACGGCGCTCGTAGCACCAGAGGCCGAACCTGACAGCGGAGGAAGCCGAGAGGGCGAGCAGCGTGGCGCCGTACAGCTCGGGCAGCTGATCAGGCACGGTACGCAGGAACTGCGCCACGAAGAACGCCATGAACGCGAAGACGCCGAGGGAATGGCCGCGCGGCCCCCATCGCCGTGCGTACACGCCCGCGGCCACGACGGCGACGAAGGCGGCATCCCTCGCCACCGGGTGTTCGTGCAGCCCGGCGGCGAGAGCCAGTACCGGGAAGCCCACGACGGGCAGCAGCGCGGTCGTGGTCGCCTGTCCGCGCACTGTCGCGTCGGCGACCGTGAACAGCGCGAGCAACGCCGCGAGGCCGCCGGCGACAGCCCCGACGAGAGAGTGACCGGCCAGACCGCACAGGGTCACCGCCAGGCCGATGCCGAGGACAGCCCGGGTGGCGCTGCGCAGACGCAGCAATCCCGGGTCCGGAGCCACGAACATCCTCTTCCACACGTTTTCCCGCCCCAGATTTCTTCGCCATGGCGCCCGCCCGGCACACAAAAGGCGCCGCGGAGTCCGCAGCGCCATCGACCTGCACATGAGAGCATCCACAGGTCCTATGGCTCAAGTCGCCCTCTCACACATGAGCCATTGGCCCAATCGACGGGCAAGACCGGTGGCCGACGCAGAACCATTGGGTCATCAGGAGCAGGACGTCGAGGCGTACGGTCGACCGGCCCGGATGCGTAACCGGACGGTCCGGCCGATCCTGGGAACATGTCCGGACCACTGCCCGTGATCGTGTCGCCGCCCTCGCCGACGGGCGGACGGCGCGTCCGTGTGGACGGGGAGATCCTGGGACTCGCGTACAACCTGGGGGATGTCGCCGAGTTCCTCCGTCGGGCCGGGATGGACATGGAGCCGGTGCAGGTGGCCGTCTCACCGCTGATCGACTGGCGCGGTGTGGGGCCGGAGTACTGGGGGCCGGAGACGCGAGCCTGACCCGGGCGAGGCACCACGGCGCGGTCAGAGCGGCCCGTCTCCTCCGTCGACCCGGCATTTCGCCTGTCGCAGCCCGCTCTCGAGTTCCTCGCGGATGTCCCTGGGCAGATCACCCGTCTGGGCCCAGTCGATGATCAGTTCCGCCACGTGTCTCAGCTTGATGTTGGTGCGCTGCGAAACCTCCCGCAGGACGTCCCAGCTCCGGCCGGGTGCCAGCCCGCCCAGCACGACGACGACACCGATCGCCTGGTCGATCGTGGCGTGCGACAGCACCGCCTGCTTGAGCTGGAGGTTCTCATCCTCCAGTCGGGCCTTGGAGAGTTCCTGCTCATACGGTTCCTGGGCCGCAGGGCGCTCGTATGCCTCGGATGTCAACGTTGCCTCCGGGGGTGGGGAAGTAGCGTCAACCTGTTACTGCCGCAGATGCCCGTCGACCTCCAGGACATTCCCGGCGGGGGCGGGAAGTTACCCGGCAGGGTGAACGAGACGCCCCTGCCCCCTGTCCGGATCGACCCGCTCGCCTCGAGCCGAGCCACGGGTACGGCCGAGCCATGGGTACAGTCGTCGAAGATCACGCCGGACGGCTGGGAGGCCAACGGACCATGGCCGTCGACGAACTCGACACCCGCATCCTGCGGTTGCTGCTCGAGCAGCCGCGCACCAGCGTGCGCGAGTACGCACGCATCCTCGGCGTGGCCCGTGGCACGCTCCAGGCCCGCCTCGACCGGCTGGAGCGGGACGGAGTCATCACCGGCACGGGTCCGGCCCTCTCCCCCGCCGCCCTCGGCCACCCGGTGCTCGCGTTCGTGCACATCGAGGTCACCCAGGGCCATCTCGACGACGTGGGCGACGCGCTCGCGGCCGTACCGGAGATCGTCGAGGCGTTCTCGATCACCGGCGGCGGCGATCTGCTGACCCGGGTGGTCGCGCGGGACAACGGGCATCTGGAGGACGTGATCCAGTCGCTGATCAGCATGCCGGGCGTGGTGCGCACCCGCACCGAGGTGGCACTGCGCGAGCGCGTACCGCACCGGCTGCTGCCGCTGGTGGAGTCGATCGGCCGCACGGCCGCCAAGTGATCATTGGCATCCTGGACACCATGAGCACTCTCGGCACCACGTCGGTCGTCTTCGATCTCGACGGAACTCTTGTGGACAGCGAGCCCAACTATTACGAGGCGGGCCGGCACCTCCTCGCCGAGCAGGGCGTCACGGACTTCACCTGGGCGGACCACGAGCAGTACGTCGGCATCAGCACCCAGGAGAGCCTGGAGCTGTGGAAGGAGCGGTACGGCGTCGAGGCCCCGCTCGACGACCTCCTCGCGGACATGAACCGCCGTTATCTGGCGCTGGCCCGCGCCTCCACGCCGGTCTACCCGGAGATGCGGAAGTTCGTGGAACTGCTGGCCGGCGAGGGCGTGCCGATGGCCGTGGCCTCCGGTTCGTCGCCGGAGGCCATCGAGGCGATCCTGACGGGCACGGGCCTGGCGTCGTGGCTCACCACCGTCGTCTCCGCCGACGAGGTCGCCCGGGGCAAGCCCGCCCCCGACGTCTTCCTGGAGGCGGCGCGCCGGCTCGGGGTGTCCCCGGCGGACTGTGTGGTCCTGGAGGACGCCGCCCCTGGGGCCGCGGCCGCGCACGCCGCCCGAATGCGCTGCATCGCGATCCCCTACGTCGCCGCCCAGGCCGACGACCCGGCGTTCGCGACCGCGGGGCTACTGGTGCGCGGCGGCCAGACCGAGTTCACCGCGCGGGCGGCGTACGAGTGGCTGGCGCGCTCGACACCGTCTTCCTGAGGTGCGGCCCGTAGGGCGTTGACGTCGGCTTCCGCGCCCCTGAGCCAGGCCGGTCTCCAGGTCTCCAGGTCTGGCGTGGTGCCCGGCACCTCGGCGTCGTGAGTCATCCGACCGCCCTCGTCCCCGCGGTCACCGGGCCGGGGGCATCGGACAGGTCGTGGTGGATCGGGGTCGGTGAGCCGGTCAGTGGTACGCCCGTCCCGCCCCGTCGGGCCGCGACGATCTCTGCCGCGATGGACAGGGCGGTCTCCTCGGGCGTACGGGCGCCGAGGTCGAGGCCGATCGGTGAGCGCAGCCGGGACAGTTCACGTGGGGTGAGGCCGGCCTCGCGGAGTCTGCGGTCGCGGTCCTCGTGGGTCCGGCGCGAGCCCATCGCGCCGACGAACGCGACCGGCAGCCGCAGGGCCTCCACGAGCAGCGGCACGTCGAACTTGGCGTCATGGGTGAGCACGCACAGCACCGTGCGCTCGTCGGTCGGCGTGTCCCGGAGGTAGCGGTGCGGCCAGTCGACCACGAGGTCGTCCGCCTCGGGGAAGCGGACCCGGGTGGCGAAGACGGGACGGGCATCGCACACGGTCACGTGATAGCCGAGGAACTTGCCGGTGCGCACCAGCGCGGCGGCGAAGTCGACGGCCCCGAAGACGATCATCCGGGGCGGCGGCACGCTCGACTCGACGAACAGCGTCAGTCCGCCCGGGCAGCGCGCTCCGCTCTCCGAGACCTCGACCGTGCCGGTGCGGCCCGTGTCCAGCATCGCGCGGGCCTCGGCCACCGCCGTCCGGTCCAGCCGGGGATGCCCGTCGAGACCTCCTTCGTACGATCCGTCCGGGTGGACCAGCAGGGCCCGGCCGAGCAGTTCGGCGGGCCCCCGGGACACGCGGACGACCGCCGCGGCCTCCCCCCGGGCGGCGGCCGAGAGGGCCGCCGCGAACACGGTCCGGCCAGGTGCGTCCACGCCGACCGGCGTGACCAGGACCTCGATGACCCCGCCGCAGGTGAGCCCCACCGCGAAGGCGTCGTCGTCGCTGTAGCCGAACCGCTCCAGGACGGTGGTGCCGTCCTGGAGCGCCTGGACGCAACTGTCGTACACCGCTGCTTCCACACAGCCGCCGGAGACGGAGCCGATGACCGTGCCGTCGGAGTCGACGGCGAGGGCGGCGCCCGGCGGGCGGGGCGCGCTGCCGCCGACGGCCACGACCGTGGCCACGGCGAAGCCGCGCCCCTCCCCGACCCAGCGGTTCAGCTCCTCGGCGATGTCAAGCACTCCTGGATCCCTCCGCCGCCAGCAGGACACGGTCGGGCCTGATCGGGAGCTGCCGGTGGCGTACGCCGGTCGCGTGCCAGACCGCGTTGGCGATCGCCGCCGCGCCACCGACCACGCCGATCTCGCCGATGCCCTTGATCCCGACCGGGTCGTCCGGGTCGGGGTCCTCCACCCAGTCCGCCTCGAGCAGAGGGACGTCGGCGTTCGCGGCGAAGTGGTAGCCCGCGAAGTCGGCGCCGACGAGGCCGCCCGAGGAATGGTCCCTGACGGCCTCCTCGTGCAGCGCCATGGACAGACCCCAGACCATGCCGCCGAGGAACTGGCTGCGCGCGGTGAGCGGGTTGACGATCCGGCCCGCGGCGAAGATGCCGAGCATCCGCCGTACGCGTACCTCGCCGGTGGTGGTGTCGACCGCGACCTCGGCGAACTGCGCTCCGAAGGAGTGCCGTTCCTTCTTCGCGAGGCCGCCGACGGCCTCGGTGGTGTCCGACCGTGCGGTGATCCCCTCCGGCGGAATGCCGCCGCCCAGGGCCAGCCGCTCCCGCAGCTCGCCCGCCGCGGCCGTCACCGCCCAGGCCCAGGAGCGGGTGCCCATCGAGCCGCCGGCGAACATCGCCGGACCGAGGTCGCTGTCCCCGATGTGCACGCGGACGCGTCCCGGCTCGGCGGCCAGCGCCTCCGCGGCGATCAGGGTCAGCGCGGTCCGTGCTCCGGTCCCGATGTCCGCCGCGTTGATCCGCACGGTGAAGGTGCCGTCCGCCTCCGCGGTCACCGCCGCCGTGGACGGGCCGACCCCCGAGGGGTACGTGGCGGCCGCCGTACCGGTCCCGAGCAGCCAGCGCCCCTCGCGGCGCACGCCGGGACGCGGATCGCGGTCCGCCCAGCCGAACCTGCGGGCGCCCTCCTCGAAGCAGGCGAGCACATTGCGGCTGCTGAACGGCAGCCCGGACACAGGGCCCGCCCCGGGTTCGTTGCGCGCGCGCAGGGCGATCGGGTCCAGGCCGCACTTCTCCGCGAGTTCGTCGAGCGCCGACTCCAGCGCGAACGAGCCCGGCGCCTCGCCCGGCGCACGCATCCAGGTCGGGGTCGGCACGTCGAGCCGTACGAGGCGATGAGTGGTGCGGTGCGCGTCGGCGTCGTACAGCACACGGCCGAGGACGGCGCTCGACTCGACGAACTCGTGCACGGTCGACGTGAGGCTCTGCGCCTGGTGGTCGAAGGCCCGCAGCCGCCCGTCGGGGTCGGCACCGAGCCTGATCCGCTGCGCCGTGGGGCTGCGGTAGCCGACCAGCGAGAACATCTGCCGACGGGTCAGTACGACTCTGACGGGGCGGTGCAGAACCGTTGCGGCCATGACGGCGGCCACCTGGTGCGGGCGCACCCCCTTGGACCCGAAGCCGCCGCCCACGTGCTCCGACCGCACCCGCACCGAGGCCGGGTCGAGGGAGAACAGCTGGGCCAGCTCGCCGGCCACCCACACGGTGCTCTGGTTGGAGTCGACGACGTCGAGCCGGCCGCTGTCCCAGCGGGCCGTCGCCGCGTGCGGCTCCAGCGGGCAGTGGTACGCCTCCGGGAGTGGCGTACTCCGCGTCCACGACGACGTCGGACGCCGCCAGTTCGGCCTCCACGTCGCCCTTCACCGCCTCCGCCTGCACGAGCGGGCTGTCCTGCGGCGTGTACAGACCGGGATGCCCGGCGAAGAACTCGACGTCGTGCGGCTCCTCGTCGTAGCGGACGACCAGTGCCTCGGCCGCTTCCCTGGCCTGCTCCGAAGTCTCGGCCACGACGAGCGCCACCGGCCAGCCGACGTACGGCACCCGGTCGTCCTGGAAGATCCCCAGGGCCGGGTCGGGACGCCCCACGATGCCGATGTAGTCGGTGGTGACGCGCGGCGCGTTGGCGTGGTGCAGGACGGCGAGGACACCCGGCATCGCGAGGACGGGGTCGGACTCGACCGTGCGGACACGGCCACGGGCGACGGTGGACAACACCAGCCAGCCGTGGGCCAGTTCGTCGTACGGAATCTCTCCGGCGTAGCGTGCCGCTCCGGTGACCTTGTCGCGGCCCTCGACGCGGGTGTGCGCGGTTCCGACGGCACCCGTCGCCCGGGCGGCGCCCTGGGTGGTCGTGGTCATCGGGCGGCCTCCTCGGTGAGTTCGGTCAACACGGCCACGACGAGGTTGCGCAGCAGCGGCACCTTGTATCCGTTGTGCGGCAGGACCTCGGCGGCGCCCAGTTCGGCGTCCGCGGCGGCGGCGAACGCCTCGGCGCTCGCCGGGCGCCCGGTCAGCGCCCGCTCGGCCGTCCGGGCCCGCCACGGCCGGGACGCGACCGCGCCGAAGGCGAGGCGCACCTCGCGTACGACGCCGTCCTGGACGTCGAGGGCGGCGGCGAGCGAGCCGATCGCGAACGCGTACGACGCCCGTTCGCGCACCTTCCGATAGCGCGAGACGGCGGCGACCGGGCTCGGCGGGAGGGTGACGCCGGTGATCAGCGCACCCGGCGGCAGGGCGGTCTCCCGGTGCGGGGTGTCACCGACGGGCAGATAGAAGTCCGCGAGTGCCAACTCCCCTTCTCCGTCCGCGGTTTCGTACGAGACGACCGCGTCGAAGGCGGCGAGCGCCACCGCCATGTCCGAGGGATGGGTGGCCACGCAGTGGGCGGAGGCGCCGAGGATCGCGTGGTTGTGGTGCTCGCCCTCGACGGCGGGGCAACCGCTGCCGGGGAGACGCTTGTTGCAGGGTTGGGCGAGGTCGGTGAAGTAGCCGCAGCGGGTGCGCTGGAGCAGGTTCCCGCCGACGGTGGCCATGTTGCGCAGCTGGCCCGAGGCGCCGGCCAGGACGGCCTGCGCCAACGCCGGGTAGCGACGCCGCACGTCGGGGTGGACGGCAAGATCGCTGTTGGTGACGGTGGCGCCGATGCGCAGTCCGCCTTCCGGGGTCGGCTCGACGAGGTCCAGGGGAAGCTCACGTACGTCGACGAGACGGCCGGGCCGCTCCACGCCGGACTTCATCAGGTCGACGAGATTGGTGCCGCCGCCGAGGAAGCGCGCGTCGGGATCGGCGCCGAGCAACGCGACCGCGCCCGGGACGTCGAACGCCCGCTGATAGTCGAACTCCCTCATGCCGCGGCCCCTTTGACCTCGGCCGCCTGAGCGTCGGCCGCGTGCGCCTCGGCCGCCCGCGCGACCGCCTGGACTATGGACACATAGGCACCGCAGCGGCAGAGGTTGCCGCTCATCCGTTCGCGGATCTCGTCGGCGGTGAGCGGTGGCGCTCCCGCTTCGGGACGTACGTCGGCGGTCACGGCGCTCGGCCAGCCCGCCGCGTGCTCCTCGATCACCGCGATGGCCGAACAGATCTGGCCCGGGGTGCAGTATCCGCACTGGTAGCCGTCGAGGTCGAGGAACGCCTGCTGCACCGGGTGGAGTTGCTCACCGTCCGCCACGCCTTCGATGGTGGTGATGACGCGCCCCTCGGCGGCCACCGCCAACTGCAGGCAGGAGACGGCCCGGCGTCCGTCGAGGAGCACCGTGCAGGCACCGCACTGGCCCTGGTCACAGCCCTTCTTGGTACCCGTCAGATCGAGCCGCTCGCGCAGCGCGTCGAGCAGGGTGGTGCGATGGTCGACGGGCAGCGTGTGTTTCTCCCCGTTGATGTTGAGGGTGATGGCGCTGGACGTCGATGGGGCCATGGTCAGCCTTCTTTCGCGTTCGTGGTGCGCGTCGAAGTCGAACGGGAGCCTCAGGGGAGCCGAAGGGGCGGTCCCTCAATTGGAGAGGTACGAGAGAATGCCGGTGGGCGATCGGTTCCGGCCATCCCCACGGGCCCTGTTTGCCGCTATGGTGGCGCTAAGCGGACAGCTGTCCGTTACATGGAAAACCTAACGGACAGCTGTCCGCTTAGCAAGGGCGGCCCGGCCGCGACTTCCGGAGGGAGTCTCGCCGTGATGCCGGAAGGAGGACGGGTGCAGCAGAAGAAGGAAGCACCGCTGCGCTCGGACGCGCAACGGAATCGCGAGCGCATCCTGGAAGTCGCCCTGGCGGAGCTGACGTGCTCGGCGGACGCCCCGCTCAGCGCGATCGCGAAGAAGGCGGGCGTCGGGCAGGGGACGTTCTACCGCAACTTCCCCAACCGCGAGGCCCTCGTCCTGGAGATCTACCGCTACGAGATGCAGCAGGTCGCCGACACCGCGGCCCAGTTGTTGCGGACCCGCGCACCGGACGAGGCCCTGCGGGAGTGGATGGACCGGCTCGCCCAGTTCGCCATGGCCAAGGCAGGCATGGCCGAGGCGATTCGCAAGGCGACCAGCGCGCCGGGCAGCCCGGCCAAACCGGGGCACGAACCGGTGACCGCGGCCGCCGCGCTCCTGCTGGACGCGAACGAATCGGCCGGCACGATCCGCCCCGGGGTGACCCCCGACGACTTCATCCTCGCCATCGCCGGCCTCTGGCAGATCGACCCGCACGGCGACTGGCAGCCACGCGCCGCCCGCCTTCTGGACCTGGTCATGGACGGCCTGCGCACCGGGGCACGCGGGCGCTGAGCGTCACGCCCCCGCGGCCCCGGGCCCGGCCCGGCCCGCAGACGATCCATGCGGCCGCGCCGACCGCCGTCGTCAGGGGGTCCGTGTCTCGTCGAAGCTGGCGTAGTAGACCGCGGCCATGTCTTCGTCGGCGTGGCCCTGGGCGGCGGCGCGGTGGAGGCGTTCGGCGGAGGCCTCGGCTCCGTCGAGGCGGACGCCGTGCTCCTGTCCGGCCTGGACGATCAGGCGGGCGTCCTTTTCGGCCGTGCTCACGGCGAAGCTGGCCGGGGTGAGACCGTTGTTGAGGACGAGGTCGGCCTTGGCGTGCAGATAGCCCATGTCGAGGGGGCCGCCGGCGATGGCGTCGAAGAAGTTCTGCGGGTCCACGCCGAGGGCCTTGGCCAGGGCGAGGACCTCTCCGGTGGCGTTGGTGGCGGCGATGACCCAACTGTTGGCCACGAGCTTGAGGCGGGTGGCACTGCCGGCCGCGCCGTCCTCGCCGGTCCACAGCGTGCGGGAGCCGACGGCGTCGAACACGGGCGTCACGGTCTCCCGGCTCTCCGTGGGGCCGGCGGCGAGGACGACGAGCTGTCCGGCTTCGGCGGGCTGGCGGGTGCCGAGGACGGGGGCGTCGAAGAAGGCCAGCCGGTGCTCGCGGGCGAAGTCGGCGAGGCCGGTGAGGGCGTCGAGGCCGGCGGTGGTCGACTGGATCCAGGCGGTCCCGGGGCGCAGGGCGGGGGCGGCCTGGCGCATGACGCCCAGGACGGCGTCACCGTCGTGCAGCATGGTGAGGACGACGTCGGCGCCCTCCACGGCCTCGGCCGGGGTGTCGGCGATGTGCGCACCGTCGGCGGCCAGCGGCTCGGCCTTGGCGCGGGTGCGGTTCCAGGCCCGGACGGTGTGTCCGGCCCGGGCGAGGTTGCGGGCCATCGCCGCTCCCATGATTCCGGTGCCGAGGACGCTCACGGTGAGGGTGTCGGTCATGACGTCAGCCTTCTGTGCTGGGGGTCTGCGGGGCCGGCGCGTCTCAGGATGCCCGGGCGCACCGGCTCCCAGGAGTGTGCCCCTCACAAGCGCGCTTTCCCGGCCACGGCACGGACGGGGTCGTCACAACACCGCGACGCCGGGCCCACGCTGACTGAGGGACGTGGGTTCGGCGTCGCGGTTGATGGTGGGTTACTTGTTGTGGCCGGGGACCGGGCTACTTCTTGTAGCCGGTGACCTTGGCGATCCAGGTGATGAAGTCGGCGGCGTCGGTGTTGGCGCCGTGGCCCTGGTCCCAGTAGTAGAGCGTGTCGACGTCGTCGCCGAGCTGTTCCAGGCTCGCGGCGAGGTTGCCGACGACGGACAGGGAGGTGTCGCTGTCCTTGGTGCCGACCCGGATCCACCAGTGCTTGGACCGGTGGGGGTTCTGCTCCTTGACGAGGTGGTACATCGGGTTCATCAGATCGAGCTTGGTGGGAAGGTCGCTGTCCAGCCGGGCGCTGCCGCCCTTCTCGTGCCGCAGGCTGTACAGGGTGAAGTGGCGGGCCTGGGTGGTTCCGGTGCCGAACTCGTTGTTCTCGCCCGCGGACAGGTCGAACGCGTCGAACGCGGGCGTGTCCTTCTTCCGCGCTCCCACATGGGTCAGGAAGTCGGCCCAGGTGAAGGTCGCGACGGTCCCGTCCCAGGTGATGAACGTGTTCGCCGCCAGATACGTCGACCGCTCCGTCTCCGACAGGCCCTTGAGGTAAGTGGTGGCGGACGGCTGAAGGTAGGTGCGCAGCAGGTAGTCGTCCAGATTGCGTGCGGTCAGCGCGCCGAAGCCCTTGGCGCGCAGCCTGAGGGAGGCCTGGTAGTCGGCGAAGGCGGTGCTCAGTTCCTTGGAGACGCTCTGGTCGACGAGTGTGCCGGTGCTCAGCTTGTTGGCACCCCAGTTCCACTCGTAGGCCATGTCGGCGTGCTCCAGATCCGTGATCGGGCACCAGTCGCCGCTGGCGAAGATCGCGTCGCTGGCCTCGGCCGCCCCGAGATCCTTCAGGTAGCTGTCGTAGAGGGGGCTGTCGCCGGACGCGCCCAGCAGCGCCGAGAGCGCGCCGCCCGCGCTGGTGCCGGAGGAGACGATCCGGGCCGTGTTGCCGGGGATGCGGCCCTTGTTGAAGCGGACGTAGCGCACCGCGGCCTTCAGGTCCACGATCGCGGCCGGTGCCGTCCCGTAGTACGTGCCACTGGAATCCGTCAGTGTCCGCCCGCGCGCACCCGGCTCGACGACCACATAGCCGGCCGCCAGGGCCAGCTTGCCGTTGTTGACCATCTCACCGCCGGCATTCACCTGCCCGTTGCCGCCGGACTGCACCTCGCCCGCACCCGTACCGGCCGACGCCGAGGCGCTGGGCGACGCGCTCGCGCCGCCGCCGGGCATGCCGGTCATCGCGGCGCCGCCCACCCCGGTCGCGTCCGCCACCGACGACGGCATGTAGCCGCCCACCGAGTTCGCGAACAGGATCGGCGCGTTCGTCGCATCCACCGCCGTCCCGTCGATCTCGACCGGAACACTCACATTCAGGCTCTGGTACTTCTCGTCCACCGGCTTGGCGACATAGGTGATCGCCTTGTAGAAGTGATACTTGACCTCCTTGTCACCCCCGTCCGTGGTGATGGTCGTCGTCAAAACCGTGAAAGCGTCCTTGTCGAAAACCAACGCGTCCGAAGAATCCGAGGACTTGGAACCGGACGTACCCGACGCCTGCGCGCTCAAGGCGAATCCGCCGGCCGCCACGACGCCGGCTGCCGCGCCGACTCCCATGACGACGGTCCTGCGCTTCATTGCCCTGTGCTTCATTGATCTCTCCCATTCACGGCCGCGCTCTGTGCTGATCTTGCGCTTGCGAACGTAAAAGACCCGACGCGATATTGTCAACAATCCTGTCGACGTTATCGCGGACGCATATGTAATTCATCGCGAACACACAGCATTTCCATGGCTGCGCCATTCCCTCAGCGGACGGAGGGAATATGACGGCCTCTTGTCAGCGGGAGCGCGGGGAAGTCCCGGGCCGTGGCGGTCGGTCAGGTGTATTGACCCGCATTCCGAGAAGGAACCGCGTCACACGCGTGCGCCGCACCAGGAGCTCGTAGACCGACAGGGTGACAGCCAGGGAGATGATCACGATCACCGCGTATTCGACGGGGATCGGGGCGTTCCAGCCCACGACGAAGTACGCGACGGCCACGACGACGGGCTGGTGCAGTACGTAGACCGGCAGCACGGCGGCGCCCAGGTAGGCGTACACGCGGTGGCGCCCGGAAGAGAGCGGGTCGGGAGTCCGGCCGACGGCCCGCGCCGCGCGGCGCCGGTCGAGGTGGCCGAGGATGGCGACGACCAGGCACCAGCCGGCCGCCCCGAAGAACGCGCGGGTCGCCATGCCCAGGGCGGTCATCTCGGTGAAGGGCTCGTCCGCGACGGCGAAGCCGGGGCCGGACAGGGCGAACAGGACACCCCCCAGCCGGCCGGCCGGCACCGCGGCCCGGCGCATGGCGGTGCGGACGCGGTCATCGGCGGCGAGGGCGCAGCCCGCGGCGAAGAACACCAGATAGGCCCAGCGATGCCAGCCGGCGTAGTCCTCCTCCAGGCCGGCGAAGGCGCAGAGCAGGGCGAGCGGAAGCGCCGGCAGAAGGATCGCCCCGCGGACGCGGAAGGTGGCCTGCGCCAGCCGGTCGGTGACGGGTCGGAGGCGATCCGCCGCGAGCACGCGGAACAGGAACGCCAGCATCAGGGAGAAGGCGAGCAGCAGCACCACGAACCAGAGGTGGCCGGTCTCGAAGTGCTCGCCCTGCAAGAGGAAGGGGAACTCGGCGAGTTCGACATGCACGTCGTAGAAGTGAGGGAGGAAGGCGAGGTAGGACTCGTCGTAGCCGGGGTCCGCGGAGCGCAGGCGCAGCCACTGCGGCAGGGGGTTCAGGACGAGGGTGGCGAAGACCAGCGGCACGCCCAGGCGCAACAGGCGTTCCTTGACGAAGCCCGCCGCGCCGCGGCGGCGCAGCGAGTACCACGAGCCCAGGCCGGAGATCAGGAACAGCACCGGCATCGCCCAGACGACCGCGAAGCCGGCCAGGATCATGATGACTTGCGTGGTCTCGGAGTTCTTGACGTAGTAGTCGTCGTCCGTCGCGAAGACGAGGGCCGAGTGGAAGAAGATCAGCCCGAACACCACGAGCATCCGGATGGCGTCGAGCTCCGGACGCCGCTCCGGCAGCGCCTGCCCTACCTGTTCGATGCGGGTCGCCATGACCGGTGCCCCTCCCCCGACTGCCGCCTGCACCACCAGTGTTGGGGGGCGAGCGCGCCGGGCACCACCCCCCGGCGTGTCCGGCGCGTCAGCCGCGTGCCACCCAGGACACCGACCGCGGACCTCGGGTGGCGCGTGCGAACGCGGCGACGTGTGGGGGACGAGGAATCAAGCGGAAGCATCCGCGAGAGGGAGGGCGTCGGAGGACGGTCAACCGGTGAGGATGGCGATGCCGTCCCCGAGCAGCTTCAGCCCGATCACGAAACACAGCACCGCCATCACGGGGATGTTGTGCTGTGCGGCCCAGTTCTTCCAGCCGTCGAGCGTGTTCCGTGCTCGCTCTCCCGCGATCAGGAAGACCGCCAGCGGCGCCAGGATCCCCAGAGACGCGATGACCACGAACACCGCCAGCGCCCCGATCTGCTGCCCCAACGGAATCCCGGACGAGCTGATCGAGGCGCTCGCGGCGATGGTGAACGTGGCGTTCTTGATGTTGGCCGCCGACAGCAGCAGCGCGAGCCCGAAGATCTTGACTGGGGTGAAGCTGTCGATCGCGGCCATCCACTTCGGCAGTCGCGCCTGGGAGACGTCCCTGGGGCGCCGGTGCCACAGCCGGACACCGAACAGCGCGAGCAGCACTCCCAGGCCCAGCTTGAGCCCCCCCCCGACCCAGGTGGCCGGCTGCCCGTGGCCGGAAGCTCCTTCCGACCCGCCGACATCGCCGAGCACCTTCCCCATGTACCTGCCTCCGGACGGCGATAGGCGGCCGAGGCGAACAGGCATGCAGCCGGCGACCGCCGGAACGCCCACTGCAACGTGCCCCCACGGACATCATCGACGGCAGCCGCCCCGGCGGCGCGATGCGGGGGACGAACGGGTGATCCGACCCGACGGGTATCCGTTACTGGTGGGGGATCCCGCGCACAGGGTGCTTGCTCATGATGGAGACCCGGTTGAAAGCGTTGATGGTGACCGCCACCCAGATCACCGCGGAGATCTCGTCGTCGGTGAGAACCTGGCGGGCGGCGTCGTAGGCGTGCTCCTGCGCGGTGGCGTCCGCGGGGTCGGTGGTCACCTCCGCCAGGGCGAGGGCCGCGCGTTCCCGTGATGTGAACAGTTCGGTGTCGCGCCACGCCGCCAGCACACCGAGGCGCTGGGTAGTCTCACCCACCCGCAGCGCTGCCTTCGTGTGCAGGCTGAGGCAGTACGCACAGCCGTTGATCTGCGACACGCGGAGATTGATCAGCTCCACGAGCACACGGTCCAGCCCCGCGTCGGCGGCGACCGCGCGGACCGCCTCGGAGGTTTCGACCAACGCGTGATAGGCCTTCGGGCTCTGCTTGTCGATGAAGACCCGCGTGCCCCGCGTGCCCACGGGACCTGCTGTCGTGTCGCTCAACGTGAAACTCCTCGGTGCTGCGGCGTCGGCTTTTGGCGCGGCCGTCTCCTCGGCCACGGGAATGTTCGCACGGCCGAGGAACGCGTCACCCGCGGTCGGCGGCGCCCCCGGTCCTGTCCGCGTCCAGCCGCCCGACGTGCGCCACGTTCTCCCGGTCGTCGGCGTCCTCGCCGGCCTCGGCGGCGAACCAGGCGTCGAGGATCTCCCTGAGCAGGGGCTGGGACGTCAGCCGCAGGCTGAGCGCCAGCACGTTGGCGTCGTTCCAGCGGCGTGCGCCGTCCGCCGTGTACGCGTCCGTGCACAGAGCCGCCCGCACGCCGGGCACCTTGTTCGCGGCGATCGACGCGCCCGTGCCGGTCCAGCAGCACACGACCGCCTGGTCCGACGTCCCGGTGGCGACCTCCCGGGCCGCCGCCGCCGAGCACGCCGCCCACCGCGTGTCGTCGCCGGGGCGCAGCGCGCCGTGCGCCACGACCTCGTGGCCGCGGCCGCGCAGTTCCGCGAGCAGAGAGCGGGCCACGGGTTCGTCCATGTCCGAGGAGACGGAGATCCGCATGCCTCGGAGACTACTCAGCCGACGAGCTGGACGCCTCCCACTTGGCCGGTCACGAACCGGTCCAGCGCCGAGGTCAGCTCCGCGGGCTTCTCCACCGGCAGTTCGTGGCCGGCGTCCACGATCCGGACCACCGCGTCCGGGTAGTCCTTCGCCATCCGCAGCATCTGTGAGACGGGCAACTGGATGTCGTAGTAGCCGTGCACCAGCAGGGTGGGCATCCGGATCTCGCCGACCCGGTCGAGGACGTCGAAGGACCGCATGGCCGCGTAGTACGTCATGACCACGTCCCGCGGCGTCGCCGAGGAGGCCCGGATGTACTCCCGGACCTCCTCGCGCGGGTGACCGGGGGCGAACGCCCGCTGGATGTTGGCGGCGACGAACAGCTTGAACGGCACCAGCGTGGACGCCGCCATCAGCAGCCCCCGCCCCCGGCTGTAGGTCATCCGGCTGATCGAGTTCACCAGCACCAGGCGCTCGATCCGCTCGGGGTGGGCGAGCGCGAGGGTCTGCGCGATCATCCCGCCCATCGAGTGGCCGACGGGTATGAACCGGTCGATCTCCAGGTGGTCGAGGAGAGCGATGACGTCCCCGGCCAGCTCGTCGATCGTCCGCGCCGAACCCCCGCTCTCCCCGTGCCCGCGCAGGTCGAGCCGGACCACCCGGCGCTTGTCGGCGAAGTGCGCCATCTGGTGGTCCCAGCGGTGCCGGTCGGCCGTCCAGCCGTGGATGAACACCAGAGGCACACCGCCGTCACCGTCGTGCGGGCCCTCGTCGTCGTACGTCATTCCTGCGCCGTCGACAGCGAGCTGCGGCATGGGTCGCCTCCTGGAGTGCGGTCCGGTTACTGACGCGTACGGTAGTCGGCCGCTCCGCTGCCGTCACCGCCGTTCGCCCAGGAAGTCGAGAATGTGACCGAACACGTCGAGGGCGGCGCCCCGGCCGAGGAACGTGTCGAGGTGACCGTAGCCGGGAATCTCGGTGTACGAGACGTCCAAGTACGGCTGCCTGCGCGCGAGTACGTCGTGACAGAGCTTCTGGGAGTCGAGCCACAGCCCGTTCTCGCTGCCCGCGATCAGCAGGACCGGGGTGTCGATACGGCCGGCCGCGTCCAGCGCGTTCTGCGGCAACTCCCGGTAGCGGTGGTCGGTGTCGTGCCAGCGGACCACGCTGCGGGCCAGCTCGATCCGGCGCAGATGCGGCAGGATCCACAGCGGCGCGGGGCCTAGCAGCTCGGCGAGCCGGTCGTGGGTGGCCTCGGACAGGTGCTCGTGCACGAACAGCGAGGCGCCCGTCCCCCACGCCGAGTTGTGCAGGATCTGACAGGTCGGGTCCGGGCAGCTCGCCTTGCGGGAGGCCAGTGCGAACAGCGGCGTGTACTTCGACCAGAGGCCCACCTTGCGGAAGTCGACCGGGATGTGATCGATCCGGGTTTTCAGCAGCTCTCCGGCCACCGACATCCGCAGCGAGGTCCGGCCCGCGAGCTTCGGCGTCAGGAACACGCCCTGCGACACGACGCCCGCGAGCCCCGGCACCAGCCCCGCCGTCATGCTCAGCGACAGCGTGAGCGAGCCGATGCAGTGGGCGACCACGAACAACGGCCGGTCGCCGATGCGCCCGCGGATGTGGGAGACGGCCGCGGGGATGTCGTACAGGGCGACGTCGTCGTACGTGTACTTCTGGCCGGTCTCGTTGTACGGCAGCCGGCAACTGCCGCGCCAGTCGAGCAGCCAGGGCTCGTAGCCGTCGTCGAGGAGGGCGTCGACGAGGTTGCGGGTCTCGGGCAGCAAGAACATGTCGGCGGACGCGGTGTGTCCGTGCAGGAGCAGCACCGCGGGCCGGTCGGGCTCGCCGCTGTCGACGCGGGTCAGGCCGAGCCGGACCCCGTCCCCCGCGCGGAAGGGGATCTCCTCGACGCGCGCGGGATCGAGGCGGTGGTGGAGCGGGCGCAGGGTCGTGGTGGTCCTGACCCTGCGGAGCGCCGGCCTGGTGGTGGAGTCGGTCGTCCTGAAGATCATCGGTTGCGCTCCGTGAGGGTCGGGTTGCGGCGCAGGTCGAGCAGGTCCGCGGCGACCCGGGCGAAGGGGCCGAGCAGACCGCGGCCCACCTCAAGGCCGAACCAGGCGAGCCAGGTCAGCTTGGCGGCCCGCTTCTCCTGGCTGGTCAGGCGCGGGTCGACCTTGATGCCGTCGATCTGGTCGCGCACATAGCTGTCCGCCGGTACGACGACCTCGCCCGTCAGTCGCGCCGGTTCGCCCGCACGGCCGATCTCGACGGTCAGCGCGCGGGTCTGCCGCCACACGTCGCGGCGGGCCCGGGCGTACTTGTGGCCCTCGAGCCACCAGTGGCCGCCGTCGGTGTCACGCAACTCCAGCCGGTAGCGCAGGAGTTGATGTCGCATACCGTGCTGTTCCGGGATGCCCTCCTCGGGGCGGATCCAGACGTCACCGCGCTCCACCGTCAGCGGCTCGGGGTGCACCGCCGCGCACACCAGCTCGCCGCTGACGTCCACCCGGCGCTCCTTCACCAGCTGGTACATGCTCGCGATGGACAGGGTGAGCGCCATCGAGCAGGGGGTGTCGGCGGGGGCGCCGACCGGGCCGACGCCGCCCTCGGTCCTCTCGGAGAACCACAGGTACGGCTGGTCGTCCTTGTGCGGCAGCCGGGCGAGGCCGTCGCGGGCCAGCCGCTCGAACGTCCTGAGCTGCGCCTGGGCGTCGTAGCGGGCCGCGGGCCCGAGCCCGAGCGCCTCGACGAGCGCGGCGGTGCGGTCGTCGTGGGCCGCCGGGCCCTTCAGTGTCGCCTCGCACAGCTTGAGGGCGGTGGGGCTCCGCAACACCCTTGTCAGGAAGGCGAGTTCGGGCACCGGGTCGGCCTCCAGGCGGGCCAGGGCGTCGGTGCGCCACTCGTCCCAGTCCTGTACGCGCACGTGCATGCCGCCGAGCGCCATGTCCTGTACGACGTCGTCGAGGGTGTTGGGCACGCCGGTCAGGTTGTAGTCGTAGCCCCAGGCGTCGGGTTCGCAGATGACGCCGACCGCGACCCGGCTCACCCAGTCCACCGGGGCCGCGTTCAGGTAGCGGAACGCGGGCACGGTGCGGAAGCGGCCGAAGGCCGAGATGAGGCCGCTGCTGAGGTCCTGGGGGTTGTAGGCGCCGGTCCTGGTGTGGCCGCCGATGCCGCCCGGGCGCATCGCCGTGACCAGCAGACCGTGGTCGCGGGCTCGCCGCAGCGCGACTTCGGCGGTCCACTTCGTCTGGTCGTAGCCCGCGACGAGCCGGTCTACGCGGGCGAGCGGGTCGTCCTCGCCCATGGCGGTGATGCCGACCTCGTTGAAGACCGCGATCGAGGAGATGTGGTGCAGCGGCTTGGGCCGGCCGGTCGCCGCCAGTTCGGCCAGGGTCAGCGCGCCGAGGACGTTGCTCTGCCGCAGCGAGGGGTAGCCGCGCAGGAAGTCCACGGCCGCCGCCACGCCGACGACGCTGTCCAGCTCGTGGGCGAGGGTGTTCCACAGGTCGTCGGACAGGCCGAGGCGCGGGTGCCGGATGTCTCCGGGGAGCACGGTCACCCGGCGGCGGACCTCCGACGACCAGGGCAGCTCGTAGCCCTTCAGCGCCTGGCCCAGCCGGGCGGTGGCCGCCTCCTCGTCGGCGGCGCGGACCAGGCAGTAGACGTGGGCGTCGCTGTGCCGCAGCAGGTCGAGAAGCATGTGGCTGCCGAGGAAGCCGGTCGCGCCGGTCAGCAGGATCCGGCGCGGCGGCAGCGGCTCGGGCGCGCCGGTCCAGGGCAGGCGATCGGCGAGCGCGAGGTCGGCCAGGATCTGGTCGAGGTCCTCGCGGCGGGCGGTGGAGTAGGGGGCGTCGCCGCTCCCGGGCGGCGGGGTGGCCGCCACCGCCGGTGGGGTGCGGGGGGACGGGACGGGGAGGCCGCTCGGGGCGGGCGCCGGACGGGTGCCCGCGGCGGAGAGCGGGAGGAGGCCCGGGGTCGCGGCGACGCCGGCCGCGGTGGCACCGGCCACGGCGGCACCGGCCGCAGTGGCGCCAATCGCGGTGACGCCCGTCGCGGCGACGCCGGCCGCGGTGGGCTCCGGGGTCGCCGGAGTTGCTGAGTGGGCGGCCGGGGCGCCGCCGGCCGACAGCCACCGCCGGGCGAGGGTGCGCGGCCGGGCGTCGGCGAACACGTCGTCCAGGGCGATCTCCATGCCCAGCTCGCGTTCCAGCTCCGCGACGAGTTCCACGGCGTGCACGGACGTGCCCCCGGCGTCGAAGAAGTCACTGTCCGGCGACAGGTGCCCCCCAGGCAGATAGCGGCCCGCGGTGGCGGCGACGGCGACGGCGAGGCCGTCCACATCGAGCGACGGACCGGCCGTCGGACCGGCGCCGGGCCCCGACTCCGTACCGCTGCCGGTCGGCTGGGGCGCGGCGGCCGTCATGACCTTGGCCAGCAGGTCGCTCACGCTGAGCCCGCCGCCGCCCCGTTCGATCGACTCGCCGGTCGCCCGCTGTCCGGGGTACGCCGACGCGCCCTCGTTCACCTCACGCATGAGAACCCTTCACGGTGTGCTGTGTCCTTTCCCTCACTGCTGCTGCCAGGACCGGAAGGCCCGCAGTTGGTCCGGTGTGACCACGGTCTCCAGATACGCGTCGTCCTGGTCACCGCCGCCGAGCGCGGCGACCAGACGACGGGCCGGAACGTTGCGCGGGGTGCGCTCCGCCGTCAGCCGTACCTTCGCGCAGCCCAGTTCCTCGGCGCGGTCGGCCAGCCACCGCAACAGGCGCTCCTCGACACCCCGGCCGAGCGCCCGGCAGCTCATCATCCAGGCCAGTACGTCGAGTTGGCCCTCTCCCGGGCGGACGGCGAGCAGGCCGATCTGGCCGTAGTCGCCGAACCGGTCCCGGGCCGCGGCCGTCCACACCTCGCCGCACTCCCGCCACCGGGTGAGATCGCCGCCGTCGGCCGACCGGGCGCGGAGAGTGAACTGGTTGGTACGACGGACGAGTTGCTCGGCCCGCTGGACGTCGGCCGCGGACAGGGCCCGGATGTCTACCTCCAGCTCCAGCTGGGCGAGGAACTCTTCGAAACCGGCGTGTTCGCGGACGGCGTCCCGCTCCCGCTCCTGCTCGTAGAACCGTGCCCGCAGCCCGTCCTCGGCCGTCGCAGCCGCCGGGACCAGCGGCCACAACCGGCCCAGGAACTCGTCCAGTTCGGCCGTCGGCGGGCAGGTCACCGACAGCACCTCCGGCAACGCGGACCGCACCCCCGCGATCTCGACCGGGTTGTCGTCGAGGAACAGGAAACTGTCCGTACCGAGGTTGAGCGTGCGCGCCGCCTCGGCCAGGCGACCCGACTTCGGGCCCCAGGCGGCGGAGAGCACGCTGAAGTGCTCCGCCTTCAGCAGGCTGTCCGGGCGGTCCAGGACGGCCCGGACCGTGTCCTCGTCGTTGTTGCTGACCAGCGCCAGCAGCGCACCCGCGGCACGCCACTGCAGCAGCCTGCGCGCCAGCAGGGCACGCGGACCGGTCAGGTCCACCGCCTCCGGGCCGATCTCCCCGGCGACACCGCCCCACAGGGTCTCGTCCCCGTCCACCGCGATCACCTTCGGCGCGGGGCGCCGCACCGCTCGTACGACGTCGGCCAGGCGCAGGGCCACCGCCGCCTGGAAGTCCGGGGTGAAGGGGAGGTGGGCGAGCTTCTCGGTCCGTTCGTCGAAGCGTTCCCCGACGGCGTGGTGCCGGGTCCAGTCGTCGGGGCCCAGCACCGCGATGCCGGGCAGCCCGGCCAGCTCGGCGGCGACCTCGCTGTCCCAGCGCTCGAGGCGGTCGTCGGCGCGCGCGGACGGCGGGAAGCCGACGATCAGCGGCTTCCGGGTCCGCTCGGACAGGGCCCGCAGCGCGGCCGGGTACTCGGTGCGGAGCTCGGCGAGCAGCGCGTCGTCGACCGGCCCGAACCGTTCCAGGTCCGCCGCCCGCAGCAGCACCACGCCCACCGCCGTGGCCGGGTCCGCGAAGACGCCGGAAGGATCCCGCAGGCTCGCGAGCACATGGTGGTACGGCGCCTCCGCGACCGTCACACCGCCGTCCCGTGCCCCCGCCCCCTCGTTGCACGCCAACTCGCACATCAGCGGCAGATTGCCCAGGGCGAAGGTGGCGGCGACGGCGAGCGGACGCGGCGGGACGACAGCGGGCTCGCCGGCGGGCGGGACTTCGGTCGCGGGCGGGACTTCCGTCGCTGCCGGCGCTTCGCTCACCGCCAGGGCTTCGGCCGCGGGCGGGACTTCGGACGCGACCAGGACTTCCGTCGCTGCCGGGGCTTCGCTCGCGGCCGTCGTACGCACCGGTGCCGTCGGATCCTCCACCGCCCGGGCGAGCAGCCGCAGGAACTCCTCCCCCAGGTCCGTGGTGGCCGCCGCGTCCAGGATGTCGAGGTTGTGGTCGAGCCGGATCCGGCCCGCGTCCGGCGTCATGGTGATCATCAGGTCGAGGTCCGACCAGCCCGTCCCGGCCGGCAGCACCTCCAGGTTCGTCAGGCGCCCCGCCGAGGAGCGTACGTAGTTGAAGTACACCTCCACCAGCGGCGCGTTCGGCCGGTACAGCCCCTGCTTCGCCAGCGTCGGCAGGACGTCCGAGAACATGGCACCCTTCGCGAGGACCTTCTCGAGGCGGCCGTCGGTGCGGCGCAGCACCTGCTCGACCGGCTCGCCTGCCCCCGCCTCGGCAGGGAACGGCACCGGCACGCCGAAGAAGCCCACCGCGTCGTACGCGTCGGCGTGGATGCGCGTGTCCACGGGCACGGCCAGCACGAAGCGCTCACGCTCGCGCCTGTGTGCCAGCAGCACGGTGAGTGTGCCGAGGCAGAAGGCGGCGGGCGTGACGGCTAGCCCGCTCGCGGCTGCCGACACCCGCTCCATGAGCCCGTCGGGGATCGCCACGGTCACACTGCCGGCCCGGTACGACCGCGCGGCCGGGCGCTCCCTGGTGAGTGTCAGGTCGAGACGGCCACTGCCGTGGAAGGCCTCGCGCCACTCGACCGCGGCGGCAGCACCTGGCCCGTCGCCGGTCGGCACGGTCCCCTCGGTGCGCTGGGCCTGGATCAGCAGGTCTATGTCGCGGTTGGTGACGGTGTCGCCGAGCGAGGTGCCGGACAGTTCGGCGTCGATCTCCCCCGCCACGAGCAGCAGCGACTGAAGATCGCTCACCGCGTGGTGCGCGCCGAACACCAGGATCTGTCCCCGCGCACCACCGTCGAGCAGTTCGAACCGCCACAGCGCCGCGGTCGTCAGGTCGAACGGTGACTCGAGCAGTTCCCGCAGCCGGTCGCCGGCGTCGAGTTCCACGTCGGCGGCCACGTCCGTCCAGCGCAGCACCGGGTTCGCCGGCTCCCGGTCCACCCGCAGCTGCCGCCCGCCTTCGGCACCGGGCACGATCGCGGTCCGCAGGGCCGCGTGCCGTGCGACGAGCCGGGTGAGGATGCCGGTGAGCGTCTCGCGGGTGGTCGGCGTGGTGAGCCGCACCGCCAGGCCGACGGCGTGCGCCGCGCCCGGCATGCCCGGCTGGGCGCTGCGCAGCAGTCGTACGACATCGCGGGTCGCGGGCCGCAGTTCGGTCTCCGGCACTTCCAGCACTTCCGAGGTGACGTCGGCCGGCTGCTCCGGTGTCACGGTGTCCCGCTCGGGCAGGGCCGCGACCAGGGCCCGTACGAGGCCGCGGATGTCGGACGCCGAGAACATCGCGGCGGCCGGGAGTTCGACGCCCAGCTCGCGGGCGAAGGCGTTGCGCAGCCGGACGAGCATGAGGGAGTCCAGGCCCAGTTCCTTGAGGACCGTGGTCCCGGACACGTCCACGGCACCTCCGCAGACCTCGCCGACCCTGGCCCGTACGTACGCTTCGAGCCGTACGGCACGGTCGTGGTCCGTCGTCGCCGCGAACACCTTCTTGACGAGGTCGTCCGAGTCCGCCCCACCCGTCGGGACGGTGACCAGGTCACCCAGGAGCGGGCGGGTCCGCGCCGCGTCCGCGTCGAGCGCCAGCATCTCCCAGTCCAGGGCGATGGGCGCGAGCTGGCGCCGGGACGTGGCCAGCACCCGCTCGAACAGTTCCCCGCCCTCGTCGGGGGAGAAGGCGACCAGACCCGACCGGCTGGTCTCGTCGGCCCGGGTGCCGGACTCGGCGACCATGCCGACGCCGGCCCAGGCACCCCAGTCGAGGCTCAGCGCCCGGCGGTCGGTACGGGAAAGGTGGTGCGCCCAGGCGTCGAGGAAGGCGTTCGCCGCCGAGTACGGGCTCTGCCCGGCCGAGCCCAGAAGACCGGCCGCCGAGGCGAACAGGACCAGGTTCCCGGCTTCCGGGATCAGCTCGGTGAGCAGGGTGGTGCCCAGAACCTTGGGGGCGAGCACGCGCAGGACGCGTTCGTCCGTGAGGTTCGCGACCGTGGCGTCGTCGAGCACACCGGCCGCGTGGACGACTCCGGCGACCGGTCCGGCGTCACGCCGCAGGGCCGCCAGCGCGGCCGTCAGACCGGCACGGTCGGCGACGTCGGCGCGGGCGAGGTGCACGGTGACGCCGCGCTCTTCGAGGCCCTTGATCCAGCCCGCGGCGTCCGCGCCGGGCCTGCCTCGGCTCAGCAGGGCCAGTCTGCGGGCACCACGGCGGACCAGCCGCTCGGCGACCACGCGACCGAGGCCGCCCAGACCGCCGGTGATCAGGTACACGCCGTCCGGGGTGAGCTCACCGTGACCGCCGTCGTCCGGGCGCGTACGAGCCAGGCGCGGCACCAGACGTCCCGTGTCCCGCAGTGCGACCAGCCGTTCGTCGTCCGCGTGCCGGAGCTGCTCCCACAGGGCGTCGACGCCGTCCGTGGACGGCAGGTCGATCAGCGTGGTCGCCAGCTCCGGGTACTCCTGCGCCACCGCGAGACCGAAGCCCCAGGCGAGCGCCTGCTGAGGGTGCGTCACCTGTGTGCTGTCGCCCACGGCCTGGCTGCCCCGTACGACCACGAAGAGACGAGGGGCCCGGCCCTCGGGACGGTCGGCGAGCGTCCGCACCAGGTGCAGGGTGCTCAGGCAGCACAGCCGGGCCGCTTGCTCCGCCGTACGGGCCTCCCCGATCGCCGGAGCGTCGAGCGCGGACAACTGGACCACCCGCTCGGGCAGCCCGTCCGCGAAGGCCTCGTCGAGCAGGTGCGCCAGTTGCTGCGGATCGGCCGGATCGAGGACGTACCGGCCGGGTCCTTCGACGCCGAACGCCTCGCCCCTGCGGACGATGACATGCGGTACCGACGAGCCCAGCCGCTCGGCGAGCTCGACGGCCACGCCCGTCTCGTCCGCCAGGATCAGCCAACTGCCCGTGGCGGGCGGCTCCTGCGCGGGCGGGCGCGGCTGCCAGCGGGTCTCGAAGAGCGCGCCGTCCAGTGGGGAGAGCGCGGCCAGCTCGAACTCCTCCGCTTCCAGGACGAGTTGCTCGTTCTCGTCCCAGAGCCGCAGGTCCAGGGTCGCGGTGTCGCCGGCCATGGACCGCAGCTCGCAGGTCACCCACACGGGCGTGGTGCGCAGCCCGGTGAACCGCAGCCGTCCGAACCCGGCGGGCACGAACGCCCGGCCCTCGGGCGCGTCGCCCGGCAGCGCGGCCGTATGGAAGGCGGCGTCGAGGACCGCGGGGTGCAGCAGATGACCGGCTGCGGGGTGCGCGGCCAGCCGGCCGAGCGCCGCGGAGTGTGTGCGGCGGCCCTCCTCCAGGCCCCGGAAGGCGGGGCCGTAGTCGATGCCGAGGGCGGCGAGCCGGGCGTAGACACCCGGCAGGTCGACCTGTTCGGTGCACTGCTCACGCAGGACGGCGAGCCGCGCATCGGCCATGGGTTCCCCGGCGGTGACCGTGACGCGTCCGCTGACGTGCCGCTCCCAGCGGGTACGCCGCTCACCGGTGACCGCGGAGGCGATGGTGAAGTCCCGGACGCCGTCCTCGGCGGGCCGCAGGACCAGTTGCAGCCGCACGGGCCGACCCTCGTCCAGACGCAGCGGCCGCAGGAACCTGACGTCGGCCAGCCGCACCTCGCCGCCGTCCTGCAGCGCGGAAGCGGCTTCCAGTGCCATGTCGAGGAAGGCGGCGCCGGGCAGCCAGACGTCGCCGGTGACCCGGTGGTCGGTCAGGTAGGCGAAGCGGCTGTCGCGCAGGTCCAGGTCGCTCTGGAAGAGGTGCCGGTCGGGCTCGTCGCTGGCCTCGACGTGGGTGCCGAGGAGCGGCCCCCCGCCGCCCGCCGGGGAGGCCGGGGCGGGCGCGAGCCAGTGGCGTTCGCGGGCGAAGGCGTACGTGGGCAGGTCGACCCGGCGCCCCGTCGGGAACAGCACCGGCCAGTCGGGCGTGTGCCCGGCCGCGTACAACTCCCCCAGCCTGCGCAGCAGAATGTCGCGCCCGTCCTGCTGCCGGCGCAGCGAGCCGACGCCGACCGCGTCGATGCCTGCCTCGGCCGCCACCGCCTCGATCGAGGGGCCGAGCGACGGGTGCGGGCTCAGCTCGACGAAGTAGCGGTAGCCGTCGTCCAGCATCCGCCGGACCGTGTCCGCGAAACGGACGGGCTCCCTGAGGTTCGCGTACCAGTACGCGGCGTCGAGCCGGTCCCCGGGCACGGGCTCGGCCAGCACCGTCGAGTACAGCGGGGTCGGCGTCCGCGCGCCCCGCACATCGGCGAACCGGTCGAGCAGTTCCTCGCGGAGCGGATCCATCAAAGGGGTGTGCGAGGCGAACGGCGTCGACAGTCGCCGGGCGGGGATCTTCCGCTCCTCGAGTCGGTGGAGCACCTCGGCCAGTGCCTCGGCGTCGCCCGAGACGGCGGTGGCGTGCGCGCTGTTGACCGCCGCGACGAACAGCCGTCCCGCGTACGGCGCGAGCAGCTCCTCCACCTGCGCGCGCGGCAGTTCCACGCTCAGCATCCCGCCCTTGCCCGCCAGCGGTACGACGGCCTGGGCACGCCTGGTCACCACGGTCACGGCAGCGTCCAGGGTGAGGGCGCCCGCGCTGTACGCGGCGGCGATCTCGCCCAGGCTGTGCCCGATCACGGCGTCCGGGGTGATGCCGAGCGCACGCCAGGCGGCGGCCAGCGCCGCGTTGACCGCGAACAGCACCGGCTGAAGGAACTCGGTCCGGTCGAGCGGGGCGATTTCCTCCGGTGCCCGCAGCACGTTGAGCACCGACCAGCCGACGTGCCGCCGAACCGCCTCGTCGATGCGGGCCAGCTCCTCGCGGAAGGCATCCGAGCCGGCCATCAACTCCACGCCCATGCCCGGCCACTGGCCCCCGTGCCCGGCGAAGACGAAGGCCACTTTGCCCGTCTGCTCCTCGCGGGGCGGCACGAGCGGTGTCCGTCCGGTCGCCAGCGCGTCGAGCGCGGCGCGCAGTTCGTCCCGGTCGGCCGCCACGATCGCCGTGCGCCGCTCGAAGTGGCTGCGGTGCCGCGCCAGGGTGTGGGCGACGTCGGGCAGGGCGACGTCCTCGGTCAGGTACTGGGCCAGTCGCGCGGCCTGGCCCCGCACGCCGGCCTCACTGCGCCCGGACAGTGCGAACAGCCGCTTCCCGGGCATGGGTTCGGCGTTCGGCTCCGTCGCGGCCGGTGGTGGTGCCTCCTCCACGATCACATGCGCGTTGGTGCCGCTGATCCCGAAGGCGCTCACGCCGGCCCGCCGCACCCGCTCCCCCGACGACGGCCAGTCCACCGCCTCCTGGAGCAGGTGCAGGCCGCTGCCGTCCCAGTCGACGTGCTGACTGGGCGTGCCCGCGTGCAGGGTGCGCGGCAGGGTCCCGTGCCGCAGCGACTGCACCACCTTGATCAGCCCGAGCACGCCCGAGGCCGCCTGCGCATGCCCGATGTTGGACTTGAGCGACCCGAGGTACAGCGGACGGTTCTCGGGACGCGAGTCGCCGAAGACCTCCGACAGCGCGTTCGCCTCGATCGGGTCGCCCAGTGTGGTTCCCGTGCCGTGCGCCTCGACGTAGTCGATGTCGGCGGCGCCCAGTGCGGACAGCTCCAGCGCCCGCCGGATCACCTGTTCCTGAGCCGGGCCGTTCGGCGCGGACAGCCCCTGGCTGCGGCCGTCCTGGTTGACGGCCGTGCCACGCAGCACCGCCAGCACCTGGTCGCCGTCCCGCCGCGCGTCGCTCAGCCGCTTCAGTACGAGCATGCCCGCGCCCTCGGCCCAGACGGCGCCGTCGGCGTCGTCGGAGAACGAGCGGCAGCGGCCGGTCGGGGACAGGCCCCGAAGGCGGCTGAACTCCACGAAGGTCCCGGGCGTCACCATCAACGTCACACCACCGGCGAGCGCCAGGTCGCACTCGCCCGACCGCAGTGCCTGCGCCGCCAGGTGCGTCGCGACCAGCGACGACGAGCACGCCGTGTCCACCGTCAACGCGGGACCGTGCAGCCCCAGCGCGTACGAGAGCCGGCCCGAGGCCACGCTCAGCGCCGACCCCGTACCGACGTACCCGTCCAGCTGGTCGAGCCGGGAGCCCGCGAGATAGTCGCTGCCGAACATGCCGACGTACACACCGGTGGTGCTGCCCGCCAGTTCGGCGGGCACGGTACCGGCGCGCTCCAGTGCCTCCCACGCCATCTCCAGCAGCAGCCGCTGCTGCGGGTCCATGGCCGCCGCTTCCTTCGGGGTGATCCCGAAGAAGCCCGCGTCGAAGGACTCGATGCCGTCCAGGAAACCGCCTTCCCGGGCGTACGACTTGCCGAGGGCCTCCGGGTCGGGGTCGTACAGCGACTCCACGTCCCAGCGGCCCGCCGGGAACGGGCCGACCGCGTCACGGCCCTGGGCGACCAGGTGCCACAGACCCTCCGGGTCGCTCACCCCGCCGGGCAGGCGGCAGGCCATGCTCACCACGGCCACCGGCTCGTCGGACGCGGGCGTCGCCGTGCGGGCCGGCTGGGCGCCGGGTGCGGTCCGGCGGGCCGGCCGGCCGGCCGTCGCGAGCGCTGTGGTCAGCAGGTACTCGGCGAGCCGGGACGGCGTGGGGTGGTCGAACAGCAGGGTGGCGGGGAGCTTGGCGCCGATGCGGGTGCCGATGCGGTTGCGCAGTTCGACCGCCGTGACCGAGTCCATGCCGAGTTCGCGCAGCGGCTGGTCGGGGCGGACCGACTGGGCCGAGCGCAGGCCCAGGGCGCGGGAGGCCTCCTCGCGGACCAGGGCCAGGACGCGTTCGGCGCGTTCGGCCTCCGGCAGCCGGGCCAGGCGGTCCGCCAGGCCGTCGGCGCCGTCCTGGCCGGTGCGGGGCGCGGGGAGCAGCGAGCGCCACAAGGCCGCCGCCGTGTCGTCGCCGGCCGCCGTCGTCTCGCGCAGGCGGGGCAGGTCCAGGGACCAGGCGACCAGGTGCGGTGCGCCCCGGCGCAGGGAGAGTTCGACGAGTTCGCGGCCCTGGTCGGGGGTGAGGGCGCGGTGGCCGAGGCGGGCCATCCGTTCCAGGTCGGCGTGTTCGGCGGCCAGTCCCTCGCCCGCCCAGGCGCCGAAGGAGACCGAGACGCCGGGCAGGCCCAGCGCCCGGCGATGGTGGGCCAGTTGGTCGAGGAAGACATTGGCCGCCGCGTAGTTGCTCTGCCCCGCGGTGCCGAGGACGCCGGCGGCGGAGGAGACCAGCAGGAACAGGTCGAGCGGTACGTCGGCGGTGAGCCGGTGCAGATGGGCGGCGCCGTCGACCTTGGGGCGCAGGACCCGCGTGAGGCGTTCGGGCGTCAGCTCGGCGACCACCCCGTCGGCCAGGACGCCCGCGCAGTGCACGACGCCGCGCAGCGGCAACTCGTCGCCGATGCGGCCGAGTACGTCGGCCAGGGCCGCGGCGTCCGCGACGTCGCACGCCGCCACCTCGACCTCGGCGCCGAGCGCGGCCAGTTCCGCTCGCACCTCGGCGGCGCGCGGGTCGTCGGCGCCCTGACGGGAGGTCAGCAGCAGCCGGGGGACGCCGTGTTCGGCGAGGAGCCGGGCGATGTGCCGGCCGACCGCGCCCAGGCCGCCGGTGATCAGCACCGTGCCGTCGGTGGGCGCCAGGGTGGGGCGGCCGACCAGGTCGAGGACGACGGGGCCGCCTCTCCGTATCGCCTCGCGCGCGGCGGTGACGGGCCACGCCCGCGGGCGCGTGGGACGCGTGTGCCCGGCGGCGACCGACGCGACGGCCTCGCGCAGAGCCGCACCGAGCTCTGCGCGGCCTGGTGCGACGGCATCGGCGTGTTCCCCGGGCAGCGTGACCGCGGTGGTGAACGGCAGGCCGTCCGGGAGCGCCACGACCAGCCGCGCGTCGGCGACCGCCGCGGAGCCGGGCGCGGTGTCGGCGACGGCGACGACCCGCAGGCCGAGGGCGAGTCCCTCGACGTCGGCGCCGACCTCGGTGAGCACACCGGCCGACACGGCGTCCGGCGCGTCGTCACCGGAGGGGTGTACGCGTGCCGCGTGCACCTGGATCCGGACCTGGCCGGGGGCCAGGGCCCGGGGCGCCACCGCGCGCAGGGTCACGTCCGCCGGGAGGCCGGCCAGCTCGTAGTGGTCATCGGCCGGGATCGGCAACGCCTGTGCGGCGCGGGCCCGCACCAGCCGCGGGACGAGCAACGTGCCTGCCCGGAGCGCGAGTTCGGGTTCACCGGCGTACGCGACGGCGACCGGCAGGGCACCCCCGGGATCGGAGCCGTCGAGGTCGAGCAGGGTCAGCCCGAGGCCGGGGTGTTCGGTGCGGGCGCTGCGGGCGAGGCCCCACAGCACCGACTGGGCGAGGCCGGGCACCGTGTCCCCCTCGCCGGCCGCGACCGCGCCATGGGTCACCCAAACCGTCCGGGTGGGCGCCTCGTCCTCGGGGAGGGCGAGCAGCGCCTGGAGTTCGGCCAGTGCCGTGGCCGCCAACTCCTGTGCCGCGGCGGCCGGTTCGACGTCGGACGCCGGGCGCGGCCAGAACCGTACGCGGACGTCCGCGCCCGTCTCGCCCACCGTGATCCCCGCCGCCGCGAGGCCGCGCAGGGCCGCCGCGGCCTCCGGGTCCGAGGGGTCGCCGAGGACGGTCCACTCGGTGCCCGGCGCCCCGGCGGGCTCCTCGGGTACGGCCGTCCACGCCACCTCGTACAGGTGCCGCCCGTTCTCGGAGCCGGTGCCCAGGTCCGCCGGGTTCGCGGCCCGCAGCCGTACGCCCTCCAGGCGGCCCGCCGGGATTCCGTCGGCGTCCCACAGCGTCACGTCGAGCGTGAGGTCCGTCCCGGAACCGCCCGACCGCCTTACGCGCGCGGTCAGTTCGGTCGCTCCGCCGTGCGGCAGGACGCAGCGGCCCACCGCGACCGGCAGCAGCACCCGGCCGTCGGACGCGTCGCCCGCGTCGAACACGGCGGCCACGTGCAGTGCGGCGTCCAGCACCGCCGGGTGGAGCGGGTAGGGGTCGGCGACATCGCGGGCCACGGTCGGCAGCGAGAGCCTGGCCAGCAGCTCGCCGTCGCCGGTCGTCACCGCCGCCCGTACGCCCTGGAAGGCCGGGCCGTAGCCGAGGCCGAGGCGGGCCAGCCGCTCGTACGTCTTGGGGCTCCAGGCCGTCCCGGCCGCCTCCGGCCACACCGGCAAGGGCCCTTGCGTCACCGGAGCGGCCTCGGCCGCCGACGCGGTGGCGTGCAGGGTCCAGCCCGTGCCCTCCTGGCCGCGCGGACGGCTGTGCACGGTGATCTCCGGTACGGGACCGGCGGTGACCACCTCGACGGACACCTCGACCGTGCCGGACCCGGGCAGGGTGAGGGGCGTCAGGAGGAACAGGTCGGTGACGTCCCCCGGGGCGTCCGGGCGGGCCACGGCGAGCGCGGCGCGGCACAGTTCCATCAGCGTCGTGCCCGACACCACGGTCCGGCCGAACACGGCGTGGTCGGGCAGCCAGTCGGCGGTGGCCGGGGACCACTCGTTGCGGAAGGTCCAGCGGGTCTCGTCCGCCGACTGCAACTGGATGCCGAGCAACGGATGCGCGGCACGGTCGAAGAGACCGGGGGCGCCGGCGGCCGCTTCCGGTTCGATCCAGTGGCGCTGCGGGTCCCAGGCGTACGTCGGCAGATCCGCGCGGGGTGCGTCGGCGACCAGACGGCGCCAGTCGATCCGCCGTCCGTGGACGTGGAGTTCGGCGGCGGCCCGGTCCAGGCAGGCGGGCCCGTCCTCGTCGCGACGGAGCGATCCGACGGCGACCAGGTCGGGGGCTGTGTCTTCAGCGGCCTCGGCGGCATCGGCGTCTTCGACGACGGTGCGCAGGGCGGTGAGCAGGGACGGATGGGGGCTGAGTTCCACGAAGTACCGGTAGCCGTCGGCCGCCATGCGTTCCACGGTGGGCGCGAAGCGGACGGGTTCCCGGAGGTTGGTGTACCAGTAGTCGGCTTCCAGTTCCTCGGTGACCGGTTCGCCCAGGACCGTGGAGTACCAGGCGACGGACGTCGGGCAGGTGGTGATCCCGTCGAGTTCGTCGAGGACGGCCGCGCGGACCTGCTCGACCTGGGCGCTGTGGGAGGCGTAGTCGACGTCGAGGCGGCGGACGAACACCTGCTGCCGGTCGAGGTCGGCGAGCAGGGCTTCCAGTGGCTCCACGTCGCCGGCGATCACCGTGGACCGGCCGCTGTTCACGGCTGCGACGGACACCCGGCCGTCGAGGCCGGCGAGGTGGGCCTCGACCTCGGTGTGCGGCAGGGCGACGACGGCCATGGCTCCGGTGCCGGACAGCTCGGTCAGGGCCTGGCTGCGCAGGGCGACCACCGCCGCCGCGTCGTTGAGGCTGAGCGCCCCGGCGACGCAGGCCGCGGCGACCTCGCCCTGGCTGTGCCCGATCACGGCGTCCGGCCGTACGCCACGGGCCCGCCACACGGCGGCCAGGGACATCATCACGGCGAAGAGGACCGGCTGGACGACGTCCACCCGGTCCGGCGACGGGGCGCCCGCGTCGCCGCGCAGGACGGCCGCCACCGACCAGGTGGTGAACGGGCGCAGGGCGGCGTCGCAGCGGTCGAGTTCGTCCGCGAACACCGGGGAGCGGTCCAGCAGATCGCGGGCCATGCCGGTCCACTGGGCGCCTTGGCCGGGGAAGACGAAGGCCAGCTTCCCCGGGGGGAGGGCTTGTTGGGGGCCGGCGACCCTGTCGGTGTCCGGCTGTCCCTCGGCCAGCCCGCGCAGTGCGGTCAGCAGTTCGTCGCGGTCGCCCGCCTGGACGACGGCCCGGTGCTCGAAGTGCGTGCGGTGGTGGGCCAGCGTGGCGGCCGCCTCGGGCAGCGGCGTCTGCGGATCCGCGCTGAGCGCTTCGAGGAGACGGCCGGCCTGGCCCCGGAGGGCGGGGAGGGTGCGGGCGGAGAGCGGGAAGAGGGTCTTTCCGGTCAGGTGGGGGGCTGGCAGGTGGGGAGCGGGCAGGTGGGGAGCGGTCTCTTCGGCCGTCGGCTGCTCGGGACTCTGCGGCTCGCCCGTGGGCCGCGTCAGGTCGTGCGGTGCCTCCTCCAGAACCACGTGCGCGTTCGTACCGCTGATCCCGAACGCGCTCACTCCGGCCCGCCGCACCCGGTCGACGTCGCGCGGCCACCCCGCCGCGGTGCTGTGCACGCGCAGGCCGCCGCCCGCCCAGTCGATGTGTTCGGTCGGGGTCTCGGCGTGCAGCGATGCCGGGAGCAGTTGGTGGCCGAGGGCCAGCACCGTCTTGATGACGCCGCCGATGCCCGCCGCGGCCTGTGTGTGACCGAGGTTGGACTTCAGGGAGCCGACGCCGAGCGGCCGGTCGGCGGGGCGGCCCGGCCCGAAGACGGCGGTCAGCGCCCGGCCCTCGATGGGGTCGCCGAGCGGCGTGCCCGTACCGTGCGCCTCGACGTAGTCCAGGTCGTCTGGCCGGAGCCCGGCGGCGTCCAGGGCGGCGCGCAGCACCCGCTCCTGCGCCGGGCCGCTCGGGGCGCTGAGGCCCTGGCTGCGGCCGTCCTGGTTGATCGCCGACCCCTTGACGACCGCGAGGACCCGGTCGCCGTCCCGGCGCGCGTCCGCGAGCCGCTTGAGCAGGACCAGACCGCAGCCCTCGGCCCACACCACGCCGTCCGCCTCGGTGGAGAACGGGCTGCACCGCCCGGACGGCGACAGCCCGCGCAGCCTGCTGAACTCGACGTGCCCGCGCGGGGTCACCAGCAGGGTGGCGCCGCCCGTCAGCGCGAGGTCGCACTCGCCGTCCGCCAGCGCCCGCGCCGCCAGGTGCAGGGCGACGAGGGAGGAGGAGCAGGCGGTGTCGACGGTCACCGCCGGGCCCTGGAGGCCGAGGGTGTAGGAGATGCGGCCGGAGGCCACGCTGGACGCGGAGCCGGTGCCGACGTGCCCGTCGAGCCGACCCAGTGAGGCCGAGGCCTGGTATCCGCTGTCGTACAGACCGATGTAGACGCCCGTGGAGCTGCCGTTCAGCGTCTCCGGGACGATCCCGGCACGTTCGATCGTCTCCCAGGCGGTCCCGAGGAGCAGCCGCTGCTGCGGGTCCATGGCCGCGGCCTCGCGCGGTGAGATTCCGAAGAAGGACGCGTCGAAACGGTCGATGTCGGAGAGGAAGCCGCCCCGCAGGGTGTACGCCTTGCCGGTGGCCTCCGGGTCGGGGTCGTAGAGCCCCTGGGTGTCCCAACGGCCCGCGGGCACCTCCGAGATGGCGTCCTCGCCCGCGGTCAGCAGCCGCCACAGCGCCTCGGGGTCGTCGGCGCCGCCGGGGAAGCGGCAGGCCATGGAGACGATGGCGATGTCGTCGTCCGCCCGTGCGGGCGGCGCGTCCGCAGGCGCCGGGTCCGCCGCCGTCGCGCCGACGGGACTTTCGTCGAAGACCGCCTCGGCGATCCCCGCGATGGTGGGGTGGTCGAAGACGAGGGACGGGTTCAGGGGCCGGTCGATCCGCTGGGAGAGTTCCGCGGCCAGAGTGACCAACTGGCGGGAGCTGAGGCCGAATTCGGCTATCGGCCGGTCCAGGTCGATGACCGGCGCCTGGAGCCCGGCCGCGTCGGCGACGGCCGCCGACAGCCAGGCCCGCACTCCTTCGGAGGTCGCGTGGGACGTCTCGGGGAACTGCTTCGGGAACTCGTTCGCAGGCATCTGGGCAGGTGTCCTCGTGAACTCGGGCTCAGGCGGTTTCCGTACGGCCGACACGGCTGACGGTGCCGACGCCGATCCAGCGGGCGCGGGCCGACGCCGGTCCGGCTGAAGCGGTCGTCGTACGACGGATTCAGGCGCCGTACGACCGTGGGCGACCGGCGTGCGACCGGCACGCCGGTACGACGGCGGCAACTGGCGTACCGCCGCCGGCGCTCTCGTCCGCGCCGGCGGCGGGCGACGTCATCTCGTGGCGGCCGCGCCGACCACGGAGAGGGTGCCGTCGAGGTACGCCGTCCTGGAGGCGCGGCGCTGGATCTTCCCGCTGGACGTCTTGGGGATGGTGCCGGGATGGACCAGCACGACATCACGCACCGACAGTCCGTGGGCCTCGCCGATCGCGCTGCGGATCCGGTCGGTGATCTTCTCGAACTCGTCCGCCGCCTCCGGGGCCGCCTCGGCGACGATGACGGGCTGTTCGCCCTCCACTCCGCCGTCCACGGAGAACGTGGCGGTGCAGCCGGGCCGCAGCGCCGGGTGGGACATCTCCGCCGACAGCTCCAGGTCCTGCGGGTAGTGGTTGCGTCCGTCGATGACGATCAGGTCCTTGAGGCGGCCGGTGACGAACAGTTCGCCGTCACGCAGGAAGCCGAGGTCGCCGGTCCGCAGGAAGCGGCCCTCACGGTTCTTCAGGGTGGCGCGGAAGCTCTCGCGGGTGGCGAGGGTGTTGCGCCAGTAGCCCTTGGCGACGCTCGCGCCCAGGACCCAGATCTCGCCGACCTCGCCGTCGGGCAGTTCCTGCTGCCGCTCCGGGTCGGCGATCACCAGGGTCACACCGGGGCCGGGCCGGCCGGAGCCGACCGCCGCCGCGTCCGCCGCGCCGGCGTGCGGTCCGGTCTCGGGGGCCTCGATCAGAGTGGGCGGGGCCGCCACCGAGCCGCCGGTGACCATCAGGGTGGCTTCGGCCAGCCCGTAGCACGGGTAGAGCGCCTCGCGACGGAACCCGGCCGTGCCGAACGTCTCGGTGAACCGCCGCAGGGTGGCGGCCCGCACCGGTTCGGCGCCGTTGAAGGCGACCTTCCACCGGCTCAGGTCGAGGCCGTCGAGGAGGTCGGGAGTGGCCTGCTTCAGGCACAGCTCGTACGCGAAGTTGGGGCCGCCGCTGGTGTGCGGGCGGTAGTGGCTGAGGGCGGTCAGCCAGCGCTGCGGCTGCTGGAGGAAGTGCAGCGGCGAGAAGAGTGTGGCGGTCGCGCCGAGGTAGACCGTGTTCAGCACCGGGCCGATGAGGCCCATGTCGTGGTACACGGGCAGCCAGCTGACGAACAGTTCGTGGTCGTACTCCGCGATGGTGTCGGGAGTGTGGCCCATCCGTTCCGTGATGACCCGTTCGTTGTCCAGCAGGTTCCCGTGGGTCACCATCACGCCGCGCGGAGCGGAGGTCGACCCTGAGGTGTACTGGAGGAAGGCGACCGAGTCGGCGGTGAGGTCGGGTTCGCGCCAGGAGCCGGCCGCCGCGTCCGGGATGTCCTCGGTGGCGACGCAGGTGATCTCGGCCAGTTCGGGCAGGTGCTCCGCCATGGTGCCCAGGGCGGCGATCACCTCACGGCCGCCCAGGATCACCTTGGCGTCCGCGTCGGCGATCAGGCGCTTCATCCGGGTCAGGGCGCGGTGGTTCTGCGACCGGCCCTGCGGGGGCACGCCCGGCACGGCGACGACCCCGGCCGAAAGGCAGCCCAGGTAGCCGCAGATGAACTCGAGACCGGGCGGATACAGCAGCATGGCGCGGGAGCCGGCCAGGCCGCGCTCCTGAAGCCAGGAGGCGACGGCGCGGGACCGTTCGGCCAGCCGCCCGTACGAGATGTCCTGGATCTCTCCGTCACGGTCGCCCGTGACGAGATAGCGGTAGGCGGTCCGGTCGGGCTGGTGCGAGGCGTGCTTGGTCAGTAAGTCGACCAGGGATCGAGCCATATGAAGAGTCTCACCTGTCTGGATCAGTGGGCGAGGGAACTGGAGTTCGAGGGCCGCGTGACACACACGCGCAGAAGCCTTGGCCGACCTGGCCCCCTTGCCAGACCGTCCGTCTCAACCACCCGCCCGAGGAGCTGCGGCGATACGTCCGCCGACCCCTCGCGCCCCCCATTCAGCTTGCTACCAACGGGTAACACCCTAGCAAGTCCCACCCGCCCGAGGGACAGACCGCATGTAAACGCTGCGCGTCGAGGATGCGCCCACGACCGCAATTCACCCGATTGTGGGATAATACAATATGACCCATGAAAGGTTACTTTCGTGATCAACAGTGGCAATGGGACTGATTACGAGAGCATGCGGTTCGACCGCAGAGGTCAGGCCGAGGCCTTCGACGCCATCGGCGACCGCTACGACGAGGCCTTCCCGCACAAGGAGGGCCAGGTTTCCGTCGGCGAATGGCTGATCGGATCCCTGCCGCCGCGATCCCGCGTGCTGGATCTGGGCTGCGGCACCGGAATGCCGACCGCGCGCCAGCTGACGGACGCCGGCTTCGACGTGGTGGGCGTCGACCTGTCCGGCGGGATGGTGGAACTCGCCCGCGCGTATGTCCCGGGTGCGACGTTCCACCAGTTGGACGTCGCCGACCTGCGACCGGGCGGCTCTCGCGACCTGGGCCGCTTCGACGCCGTCGCGGCCTTCTTCTCCCTGCTGATGCTCCCGCGCCCCGAGATTCCGCTCGCGCTGCTGACGGTCCGCCATCTCCTCGTTCCCGGCGGCCTGTTCGCCCTCGCGATGGTGGAAGCCGATGTGGACGACTTCTCCATCCCGTTCGTCGGACACACCATCCGGGTCTCCGGCTACCTGCGGGAGGACCTGCACACGGTCATCGAGACCGCGGGCTTCGAGATCGTCAAGGAGTTCTCCTACACCTATGCCCCCTCGGTCGCCGACGTCCCTCCCGAGGAACAGGTCTTCCTCTGCTGCAGACGGCGCGGCTGAGAACGCACGAGCCATCACCGCGGACCGCGGCACCCACGGAACGGGACAAACGCGTGACGGAGCACCACACCCCTCATGAAGGCCCGGCCCAGGCCTCCCGGCAGTCCGGCGGCCCGCTGAGCGGGGCCGGGCCTGTCGCACCCGTCACGCCCATGGGCCCGCGGGTCACCCGGACGCCCCAGCCGCCCCCCGCGCACGGCCGCCACGACGGGGGCAGGCCCGGGCAGCCGGGAAAGGGGCCGGTCACCCCGTCCCGTGCCGACACCGGGCGACACGCGCCGGAAGGGGACGCTCCCGAAGCGGAGTACGCCGAGGGAGCGGTGCCGGACAGCACCGGGCCGCAGACCGACCGACTCAGGTATCTCGACGTGGCGACCCGGCAGATCGCCCGCGGGATGGACCTGGACGAGACGCTCCGAGAACTGCACCGGGCAGCCGTTCCCGCGTTCGCGGACGTGATATTCATCCATCTGCACGATCCGCTGCCGGTCGGCGACGAGAAGTCGGCCGCGCCCGTGGCCCTGCAACTGCACAGCATCGACCGGACGCCGGAGCCCGCCCACACCGGCTGGTCTCGTATGCCCGCTCCGACGAGTCTTCCCCTGCCCTCGGATGTGGCCGAGCGCGTCCATCTCACCGCCACCGGCCGGCTCGCGACGCTCCTGCTGGCCGGGCGGCCGGCGTTCGGCGACGCGCCGGGGATCGCGCCCGCGGTGGCCGAGTTGCTCGGGCCCGTGGCGAGCGTGCCCGGGGCTCTGCCGCCGGGCCGCAGACTGGTCATCGCTCCCCTGCACGGCCGCCACCACGTCATGGGCACCGTCGTTCTCCTGCGCCGGCCCGACCGGCCCGCCTTCACCGGTGACGACCTGCTGGTCGCCTCCCAGCTCGCGACCCACACCGCTCTCGGCGTCCAGAAGGCGGTGATGTACGGACACGAGGCGTCGGTGGCGGACACCCTTCAGCACACCATGCTCCCGTCGTCGCTGCCCGAACCCACCGGCGTCCGGCTGGCCAGCCGATACCTGCCCGCCTCGAAGACCGCTCAGGTCGGCGGCGACTGGTACGACGCGATCCCGCTGCCCGGCAGCCGCGTCGCGCTGATCGTCGGCGACGTCATGGGCCACTCCATGACCTCCGCCGCGATCATGGGCCAGCTGCGCACCAGCGTGCAGACCCTCGCCGGGCTGGACCTGCCTCCGGACGAGGTCCTGCACCATCTCGACGAGCAGGCCCAGCGCCTGGGCAGCGACCACATCGCGACCTGCCTCTACGCCATCTACGACCCGATATCGCACCGGCTGCTCATGGCGAGCGCCGGCCACCCGCCCGCGGTGCTCCTGCACCCCGACGGCCGCGGGGAAGTACTCCGCATCCCGCCGGGCGCCCCGATCGGCGTCGGCGGCGTCGCCTTCGAATCCGTGGAGATGCCCGCGCCCACCGGGGCGACCCTTCTGCTGTACACCGACGGCCTGGTCGAGTCCCGCGAGACGGACGTGGGAACGGGCGTCGAGGCGCTGCGTGCCCGTCTCCAGGCCACTGCCGACGGGCGCGCCGCCCCCTCGCTGGAACGGCTGTGCGACCAAGTGCTGGGCACGTTGGGGCCGGGCACCCGGGACGACGACATCGCGCTGCTCGCCGCCCGGTTCGAGGGCTTCCCTCCGGACAGCGTGGGGTACTGGTTCCTGGCCCCCCACCCGCTGACCGCGCGGCAGGCACGCCGGCTGACCCGCAGGACGCTGCGGCGCTGGGGGCTGGAGTCCCTGCTCGATTCGACGGAACTCATGGTCAGCGAGGTCGTGACGAACGCCGTGCGGTTCGCCTCACGGCCCATCGCGCTGCGGCTGCTCCGCACCGACGTGCTCCGCTGCGAGGTGACCGACGACTCCCCTCAGGTGCCCCGGATGCGGCATGCCGAGCCAGGTGACGAGGGCGGCCGCGGCCTGTTTCTGGTCAATCAACTCGCGCGGCGCTGGGGAGCGACGCGGCTGAGCACGGGCAAGGTGGTCTGGTTCGAGCAGCTGATCCCGAAGAAGTAGCCGGCCCGCGCCCTACCGGCCGGTTGCGCAGTCCGCCGTGCTCGGGACAGGAGTGTCCCGGAGTTCGGTGCTCCGGGGCGCGGAGGGCCGCTGGATGACGAGGGCGAGCAGGGCGGCGGCCGCGCAGGCGGCGCCCAGGAGTACCCAGACGAAGTCGTAACTGCCGAACGCGTCGCGGGCGACGCCGCCGAGAAGGGCGGCCAGGGCGGCGCCGACCTGATGGGCCGCGTTGGTCCAGCCGAAGACGATCGCGCTGTCCGCACCGTGGAACTGGCGGCACAGGGCGATGACGGGCGGGACCGTGGCGAGGTCCAGGAGGCCGAAGACGACGACGAAGACCATCATGGGCGGGTTGACGGTCGCGGCCATCAGCAGCGGCAGAGTGACGAGCAGGACGCCGCGGAGGGTGAAGAAGACGGCGAGCAGACGGCGGGCGTCCACGCGGTCGGTCAGCCAGCCCGAGCCGATGGTGCCGGCGACGTTGAAGACACCGATGACGGCCAGCAGCGTGGAGGCGGTGGTCACCGGCATGCCGTGATCGTGGGCGGCCGGGGCGAAGTGGGTCCACATGATGCCGTTGGTGGAGGCGCCGCAGATCGCGAACAGAGCGGCGAGCAGCCAGAACGGACGGGTCCGCGCCGAGTCACGCAGCACGGTGACCGTGCGACGGGCGGCACCGGTCACCGGAGGCGGCTTGGGGACGAAGGCGTCGCTGCCGTAGGGGCGTTGGCCGAGGTCGGCCGGATGGTCCCGCAGCGTGAGCCGGACGAGGGGAGCGGTGGCCAGGGCCACCAGGGCGAGAGTGATGAGGGCGGGGCGCCAGTCGTAGTGGTCGATGGTCCAGGACAGCGCCGGCAGGAAGACCAACTGGCCCAGCACGCTGCCCGAGGAGAGCATTCCGGTCACCAGGCCGCGCCGCTGTACGAACCAGCGGTTGGTGACCGTGGCGCCGAAGGTCATCGCCAGGGAACCGGTGCCCAGACCGACGAGGAAGCCCCAGAAGAGGGTGAACTGCCAGGAGGCGTTCATCACCGTGGTGAGCAGGGCGCCGCCGGCGACGGCACTGAGGGCGGCGACGACCACCCGGCGGATGCCGAAGCGGTCCATCAGGGCCGCCGCGAAGGGGGCGGTGACGCCGTAGAGGACCATGTTCACGGAGGCGGCGAGGCCGATGGAGCCCCTGGACCAGTGGAACTCCCGGTGCAGGGGGCCTTGGAGGATGCCGGGCATCGTGGAAAAGGCACCGGCGACCACGATGGCCAGTCCGGCGACGGCGGCTACCCACCAGGCGCGGTGTCCCTGAGCATTGCGGGGGTGTCCGGTTGTGTCTTCCATACCCGTCACCCTTCGTGAGGCGGGACGCCCGTACCACTGGCCGACTGGACAGGTAGTGAAACAATCCGGCCATGCGTGAGGAGAAGGCACACCGCGTGGTGATCCTGGTGCGCCCCGGGCTGCTTCCGATGGAACTGGGCATCGTGCACCGCCTGTTCGGCACAGCGCGCGGAGCGGACGGCCGGCGCCTGTATGCGGTGGTGACCTGCGCTCCCGTGCCCGGCGAGATCACCACCGACACCGACTTCACGATCAACGTGCCCTGCGGGCCCGAAGCGCTGGAGGGTGCCGACACAGTGATCGTTCCTGCGGCCGTGGAGGACTACACCCCGCAGAAACGGGGGCAGTTGGCCGCCCCGGTGCGTGCCGCTCTGGCCCGGATCCCCGACGGTGCGCGGCTGGCTTCGATCTGCACCGGATCGTTCGTCCTCGCCGCCGCCGGGCTGCTGGCGGGCCGCCGGGCGACGACGCACTGGAAGTCCTGCGAGGAACTGCGCACGCTGTACCCGGAGATCGACGTCGACCCCGACGTGCTGTACACCGACGACCGGGGTGTGCTGACGTCCGCGGGTGTCGCCGCCGGGATCGATCTGTGTCTGCACATGATCCGCAGTGATCACGGCGCGGAAGTGGCGAACACCGTGGCCCGCGACACCGTCGTACCGCCCCATCGCGAGGGCGGACAGGCCCAGTACATCGAACAGCCCATCCGTGAACCCGCGGATGCCTCCACAGCCGCCGCCCGCACCTACGCGCTGCGGCATCTGGAACAGCCGCTCGTCCTGGAGGATCTCGCGCGGGAGGCGTCGATGAGCGTGCGGACCCTGAGCCGCAAGTTCCGCCAGGAGACCGGGATGACGCCCATCCAGTGGCTGGCCCACCAGCGCCTCCAGCACGCCCGTCGGCTCCTGGAGCAGACCGATGAACCGGTGGACCGCGTCGCGGCCCGGGCCGGATTCGGCACCGGCACCGCGATGCGCCAGCGCTTCAGAGAAACGCTCGGCGTGTCACCGCGCGCGTACCGCCATACCTTCCGAGGGACGGCGCGGCGGCATGCGCCCGGCTGATCGTGGCCGTCCGGCGGCCGCGGGTGGCTCACGGGACCGACCTGACGGCTCGGGCTGTCCCACGGGAGGCCGGCGCCACGATCGAACGTGTCGTAACGCGCGGACGTTGCCGGACATGCGGGATCATGGGGATATCCATCGCCCCGGACGCCGAGTTTCCCCAGCAAGTGGCCGGACCGGAAGGAGCGGCATGAGACAGAGCGGATCGGTCACCTTGGGCGCGGCGCTGTGCACAGCCGCGGCACTTGGCCTGGCAGTGCCACCTGTCGCCGTAGCCGTCCCCGATCGCTGTTCCTACGTGTCGTCGACGGCGCGGCCGATGCTCACCCTCGGTGACACCGGTAAGGCGGTCAGGCAGGCGCAGTGCCTGAGCAACGTGTGGGGAGGCCAGCCGCCCAAGCTGGCCCTCGACGGGGTCTTCGACTCCGTCATGCTGAAGAAGATCGAGTGGATCCAGGGCTGCCACGGCCTGCCGCCGAGCGGTGTCATCGAGGGCCGCACTTGGCAGGTGCTTTATGACCCGGCCCTGGACTGTTACCACCCCTATCCGTCCTGAGCTTCCCCTCACCAGCCCGTTGGCTTCTCCCGGAGCCACTCCATATCCACCCCGAACCAACCCTCTGACCGGCGGAGTGCGCGACGACCGGCCGTCGTACCGGCCGGCCGTCGTCCCAGCCGGCCGACGTGCCGCCTCGGCGGCCTACGCGCCGAGATGGACGCTTGGCGAGAGCCACGTCGGACGGGGCCAGGCCGAAGTGCTCCTCGAGCATCAGCTCGGCCTGGGTGAGCGCGCCGTAGACCCATCCCTGCCCCGTCGACCACGCCGATCCGCAGACATACAGGTTGGCGTCGGGGAGCGGGTGGCGCATCCGTGGCACGACCTCCCAGCTCTTCGCCCCCACCTGCCAGAAGTGGCAGGCCGCTCCGTACGGGTCCTGCACCCAGTCCTGGAACAGGCCCACCGCGAGGGGGCCGCCGCGCCGCCGCCGAAGCTCCTTCAGCTTGCGGCTGCGCTCGGCTTCCGGGCCGAGCAGCCGCCAGGCAGCGTACGCCCCGGACACCCCGGTGTGGACGCGCGCTCGGTTCCGCAGGGAGCCGATAGGCGGGGAGCCCGCCAACCGGGCGGGCTCCCCGCGGGTCCGGCACGATGCCAGGCCGATGACGCGCTATGCCTGAACACTGGTGGTCTCAGATGCAGGCGGGAGAGAGCACGGACAACCTCGGCACTCGAGAAGCCGGGAAAGCCACGTCTGGGGGCACAGGCACCCATGGCGCGTCCGCTCAGCCGGGATTCGTCGGCGCCGCTCTCGCCGCCGTGCTCACATTCGCGCTCGCGCAGGGTTTCGCCATGACGCCGTTGCCGACTGCCTGGCGTCCACGACAACCCTGTGGCTGACCGTGTACGGAGCCGGGGCGGCCCTGCTGGTGGGTCTGGGCGCGTGGTTCTTCGACCGCACTCGTCCACGGAGAGAAACGGCCGTGGGCACCCGAAGCGCTTAGCCCCGGGCTTTCGCGCGTCCAGCAGGCTTGAGACCCCGACACGTAGGTGCACCCGAGTGACCAGGGGAGGCGCAGGGCGGCGGAGGGTCGGCGCCGGCGGTTGCCCGCCCGAGCGGAACGAGTCCATCAGCCAAGAAAGCTCAGCCGCACCTGACGGTTGGGATTGTCCTGGTTCGTGTCCACCAGACACACCGACTGCCAGGTCCCCAGTTGCAGCCTGCCGTCGATGACCGGAAGGGTCGCGTGTGGGGCCACGACGGCCGGGAGTACGTGGTCACGGCCGTGGCCGGGGCTGCCGTGGCGGTGCTGCCAGCGGTCGTCAGCGGGGAGCAGGGTGTGCAGGGCGGCGAGGAGGTCGTCGTCGCTGCCGGCGCCCGTTTCGATGATCGCGACACCGGCCGTGGCGTGCGGGACGAAGACGTTCAGGAGGCCGTCGCGGCCGGCCGCCGTGTCGCGGAGGAAGGCCTCGCAGTCGTGGGTCAGGTCGACGACCGTCTCCTGCGAGCCGGAGGCGACGTTCAGGACGCGAGTGGTGAAGGCATCGGACATGCCTCAATCCTCACCCATGCGCCGGGGTTCGCGCGCGAGCGATCGCCCGCGCCTTGATACGAGGGGTCCAGTCCGCGAGACGCCATTGACCGGGCAAGGGCCGTTTGGCTACTTTCAGCCGCATGTTGCGTTCAGCCATGCTCACCACGCGCGGTCACATCGACCTGCTGCGGGTGGCCTCCGCCGCGTGTCGCCGCGGCCGCTGACGCCCTTTCACTCCTCTCTCCCCGCCTGCACTTCGCCCTGCCCGCACGTCTGATGCCCCATCGGACGCGGCGGCGTCCAGGCGCACCCTCTTCAGGCCGCTCTCCTCCCCGTGGAGCACTCATGAGCATCAGCCATGCCCCGCCCGGCTCACCCAGGACCGATATTTCGGCAATATCCAAGGATGAGCAGGCGGTGCCCGCGCTCGAACCCATCGTCCCCGCCTCCACCCGCCGCACCCGCGTCCCGCGCTGGCTGCGCCGCACCTCCGGCCCGGTCCTGCTGCTCCTTCTGTGGCAACTCCTCAGCAGCACGGGCGTGTTGACCTCCGACGTCCTTGCCTCGCCCGGGCGGATCGCCCAGGTCGCCCGTGATCTCGTCGTCGACGGCTCGCTGCCGAACGCGATGGGCGTCTCGCTTCAGCGGGTCGCGGTCGGGCTGCTGTTCGGGGCCGCCATCGGCACCGGGCTCGCGCTGGTCTCCGGCCTGTTCCGGGCCGGCGAGGACCTGGTGGACGCGAGTGTCCAGATGCTGCGGACCGTGCCGTTCGTCGGCCTGATCCCGCTGTTCATCATCTGGTTCGGCATCGGCGAGGCGCCGAAGATCGCGATCATCACGCTCGGCGTGTCCTTCCCGCTCTACCTGAACGTCTACGCCGGTATCCGTGGCGTCGACTCCCAGCTCATCGAGGCCGGAGAGTCCCTCGGCCTGTCCCGCTGGGGGCTCGTGCGGCATGTGGTGCTTCCGGGTGCGCTGCCCGGCGCCATGACCGGGCTGCGTTACTCGCTCGGCATCGCCTGGCTGGCGCTCGTCTTCGCCGAGCAGATCAACGCGGACGCCGGGATCGGCTTCCTCATGGTGCAGGCACGGGACTTCCTGCGGACCGACGTGATCGTGGTCTGCCTGATCGTCTACGCCTTCCTCGGCCTGCTGGCCGATTTCGTCGTCCGCTCCCTCGAAAGGCTGCTGCTGCAATGGCGACCGACGTTCACCGGCCGTTGAGTACACAGAAGGCCGCGACCGCGGCGGCCCAGGCGTCCACGGCTGCCGCCTCCGCCGTACGGGTGGACGGCCTGACCCGCTCCTTCGACGGCCGTGCCGTCATCGACAACCTTGAACTCGACGTCCGCCCGGGCGAGTTCGTCGCTCTCCTCGGTCGCAGTGGCTGCGGCAAGTCCACCCTGCTGCGCATCCTCGCCGGGCTCGACCGCGACATCGAGGGCACGGTGCTGGTGCCGCGCCGCAAGGCCGTCGCGTTCCAGGCCCCCCGGCTGATGCCGTGGAAGAAGGTGTGGCGCAACGTCCTGCTCGGGCTGCCCGGAAAGCCCGAGCGTGCCGTCGCCGAGCAGGCGCTGACCGAGGTCGGCCTCGCCCACCGCTCCCACGCCTGGCCCAAGACCCTCTCCGGCGGCGAGGCCCAGCGCGCCTCGCTGGCACGTGCGCTGGTCCGCGAACCCGATCTGCTGCTGCTCGACGAGCCGTTCGGCGCGCTCGACGCGCTCACTCGCATCAAGGCCCAGCGGCTCGTCGGCGAACTCTGGCAACGCCGGGGCTGCGCCGTCCTGTTGGTCACGCACGACGTCGAGGAGGCGGTACTGCTCGCCGACCGTGTCCTCGTGATGGACGACGGCGTCATCGCGTACGAGACGGAGGTCGAGCTGGACCGCCCGCGCGACATCACCGACCCCCGGTTCGCAGAACTGCGCGCCGAACTGCTGGAGCGGCTCGGTGTCGACACCGCCGCAGAGGCCGCCTGAACCCGCACGCTCCCCGAGCCGCACGCCCCGCGCTCCCCAGAGCCGCACACCCCACCCCTTCAGCCCGCCCCCGGGGCCTCACCCTCACCTGAACCAAGCGAACGGAATCACCATGCGACGACGCCTCGCCCCCGCTCTGCTCCTCCCCTTCCCCCTGCTACTGGCCGCCTGCGGCGGGAATTCGGCGGCCGGCACCTCGACGGGCGGCAGGACGGACGGCAAGGGGTCCCTCACGCTCAACGTCGGGGACCAGAAGGGTGGTTCCGAAGCGGTTCTGCGGGCCGCCGGAGAGCTCAAGAACCTGAACTACAAGATCAAGTGGTCGACGTTCACGTCCGGACCACCGCTTCTGGAGGCCATCAACGCCAAGGCCGTCGACATCGGCGGCGTCGGCAACACCCCGCCCGTCTTCGCGGCCGGCGCCGGCTCGAAGATCTCGGTGGTGGCCGCCTGGCACGGCACGTCCAAGGGCGAGGCCGTCCTCGTACCGAAGAACTCGTCGCTGCGGAAGCCCGAGGAACTCAAGGGCAAGTCCGTCGCCGTGGCGCAGGGTTCGTCCGCGCACTACCAGCTGGTCGCCTCGCTCGAAAAGGCCGGTCTGAAGCTGAGCGACGTGAAGGTCAAGTACCTCCAGCCCGCCGACGCGCTGGCCGCGTTCACCAGCGGCAAGGTGGACGCCTGGGCGGTGTGGGACCCGTACACCTCGCAGGTGCTCCAGGCGAAGCAGGGCCGGGCGCTGGTCGATGGCGACGGTGTGGTCAACGGCCTCAGCTTCCAGGTGGCGGCGCCCTCCGCGCTCGCGGACAAGAAGAAGAGCGCGGCCGTCAAGGACTACCTGGAGCGGCTGCGGCGCGCCCAGGACTGGGTCTATGAGCACCCCGCCGCCTGGGCGAAGGTCTGGGCGAAGGACACCGGGCTGCCGTACGAGGTGGCGCTGGCCTCGGTGAAGCGCACCAACGCCAGCCGTGTCCCCGTCGCCGTCGACAAGCCGCTCATCGCCTCCGAGCAGCAGATCGCGGACACCTTCACCGGTCTGAAGCTCATCCCGAAGAAGGTCGACTTCGCCGACTTCGTGGACACGCGCTTCAACGGCGGCCTGCCCGCTTCCACCAGCACGCCCCGCGTCTACAAGGACTCCTGATGACCGTCCATCTCCACTGGTTCCTGCCGACCGGCGGCGACGGCCGCACCCTCGTGGACCGGCACGCCTACGCCTCCAACAGTGCCGACCTCGCACGGCCGGTCAAGGGCGTACGCCCGCCCGACATCGAGTATCTCGCGCAGATCGCCAAGGCCGCCGAGCAGTTGGGCTTCGAGGCGGTACTGACGCCGACCGGCACCTGGTGCGAGGACGCCTGGCTGACGACGGTGGCGCTCGCCCAGCACACCGAGCGGCTGAAGTTCCTGGTCGCGTTCCGGCCGGGCGTCATCTCGCCGACGCTCGCCGCGCAGATGGCGGCGACCTACCAGCGGATCACCCGGGGCCGGCTGCTGCTCAATGTCGTCACCGGTGGCGACTCCACCGAGCAGCGGCGCTTCGGCGACCATCTCGACCACGACCGGCGGTACGCGCGTACGGACGAGTTCCTCTCGGTCGTCCGCGGGGTGTGGAGCGGACGTCCGTACGACTTCGACGGGGCGCACTACCAGGTCGAGGGCGGGCTGACCGCGGTACCGCCCGACCCGCTGCCGGAGATCTTCTTCGGTGGCTCGTCGGCCGCCGCGGGTCCGGTCGCGGCCCGGCACGCGGATGTGTATCTGACCTGGGGCGAACCTCCCGAGCAGGTCAAGGAGAAGATCGACCGGATCCGTTCGCTGGCCGAGCGCGAGGGGCGGACGGTGCGCTTCGGCATCCGGCTGCACACCATCTCGCGCGACGCGTCCGCCGAGGCCTGGTCGACCGCGCACCGGCTCCTCGACGACCTCGACGCGGACACGATCGCCGCCGCGCAGACGGCGCTCGGGCGCAGCGAGTCGGTGGGTCAGCAGCGCATGCTGGCCCTGCACGGCGGCTCGCGCGACCGGCTGGAAATCTCGCCGAACCTGTGGGCGGGCGTGGGTCTCGTGCGCGGTGGTGCGGGCACCGCTCTCGTGGGCAGTCATGCCGAGGTCGCCGACCGGATCGAGGAATATCACGCGCTGGGCATCGAGCACTTCGTGCTCTCCGGCTATCCGCATCTGGAGGAGGCGTACTGGTTCGGGGAGGGCGTGATCCCCGACCTGGCGGCTCGTGGGCTGCTGCCCCCTGTGACGGCAGGGGGTGGCTCGCCGCTGCTGGTCGCGGGTGGCCGCTGACGATCGGGAAGATCCCGGACCCCGACCGAGTTGGTAGAAGCGTGAACAACATCGGGGTACCGGCGCGCGAAGTCGACGTGGTCGTCACAGGCGCTGGGCAGGCAGGTCTGTCCAGCGCCTTTCACCTGCGGCGCACGGGTTTCGAACCGGAACGGGACTTCGTGGTCCTGGACCACGCCCCGCGTCCGGGCGGCGCCTGGCAGTTCCGGTGGCCGTCGCTGACGTACCGCAAGGTGCACGGGATGCATGCGCTGCCCGGCATGGAGCTGACGGACGCCGATCCTTCGCGGCCGTCCTCCGAGGTCATCGCCGAGTACTTCGACACCTACGAGCGCACCTTCGACCTGCGGGTGCGCCGGCCGGTCGACGTCACGGCCGTGCGCGAGGGTGAGGGCGGGCGCCTGCTCGTCCAGACCTCCGACGGCACGTGGGCGACCCGGGCGCTCATCAACGCCACCGGCACCTGGGACCGGCCGTTCTGGCCGCGCTATCCGGGCCAGGAGTCGTTCCGGGGGAGGCAGTTGCACACGGCCCAGTACCCCGGCCCCGAGGAGTTCGCCGGGCAGCGGGTGGTCGTCGTGGGCGGCGGCGCGTCCGGCACCCAGCACCTGATGGAGATCGCTCCCTACGCGGCCTCGACCACCTGGGTGACCAGGCGTCCGCCGGTCTTTCGCGAGGGTCCGTTCAGCGAGGACGTGGGGCGGGCGGCCGTGGCGATGGTGGAGGAGCGGGTCCGGCGGGGGCTGCCGCCGCGGAGCGTCGTCTCGGTCACCGGGCTGCCGCTGAACGACGCCGTCCGACGCGCGATCGCGGACGGCGTCCTGGACCGGCTGCCGGTGTTCGACCGGATCACCCCGGACGGCGTGGAGTGGGACGACGGACGGCGCGTGGCCGCCGACGTCATCCTGTGGGCGACCGGCTTCCGCGCCGCGATCGACCATCTGGCCCCGCTGCGGCTGCGCGCGCCGGGCGGCGGGATCCGCGTCGAGGGCACCCGTGTGGTCGCCGATCCGCGGATCCACCTGGTCGGATACGGCCCGTCGGCCAGCACGATCGGCGCCAACCGGGCGGGCCGGGCGGCGGTACGGGACATCAGGCGGCTGCTGGCGGGAGAGCCCCTCACCGTGTGACACCCCGCACGGCGTCTCACCGGTGCGACGGCGACGGCGACGGACTCCGGCGGTTCCGGTTGAACTCGGCGACGTTCTTCTGATGCTCCTCGTAGCTCGACGTGAAGCGGGTGTCGCCCGGCTTGACCGTGACGAAGTACAGCCAGTCCCCCGGCGTCGGATTGACCGCGGCGCGCATCGCGTCCTCGCCGGGGTTGGCGATCGGCGTGGGCGGCAACCCCATGCGCTGGTACGAGTTGTAGGGGCTGTCCAGCTTCGTGTCGGCCACCGTGGTGTTCAGCGTGGAGCGGTTCATCGCGTAGTTGATGGTGGAGTCCATCTGGAGCGGCATCCCCCGCTCCAGCCGGTTGAAGACGACCCGGGTGACCTTGCCCATGTCGGCCTTGGTCGCCGCCTCGGACTGGGCGATGCTCGCGATGGTGACGGCCTGATACATGGTCATCGCGTTGCGCTGCGCCCCCGCGGTGATCGGGCTGCCGCGGAACTTCTTGTTCGCGGTGTCGACCATGGCCCGCAGCAGGGACTCAGGCGTCGCCTTCTCAAGGGGGTACGTCGCCGGGAAGAGGTAGCCCTCCGGGTTGCCCTCCGCGTCGCCCGGCAGCTTGAGGTTCGCCTTGGCGAGGGACTTCCTGGTAGTTCCCGCGGGCAGTTCGAGGGCCTTGTCGACGGCCTCGTAGATCTGTCCGGAACGCCAGCCCTCGGGGATCACGAGGGAGGTGGGCCGCGTGGGCCCGTCGCTCTTCAGGATCAGCAGCGGCACCGCCACGGCGGTGGCCGCCACGACGGCTCCGGTCGCGATCAGGGCGCCCCGGCCCCGGCGCGTCAGTCGAATCGTGCTCCGTGGCGGAGTGTTCATCTGCATGCGGGCACGGTAACCCGCTAAACGTCACAAACCCGGCATATCTTCATCTTGTCGGCTCCAGTTGGGCGTCTCGGCGCACCAGGGCCGCGTAACGGCCGTCCCGCTCCAGCAGTTCCTCGTGCGTGCCGCGTTCGACCGCGCGCCCGGCGTCCAGGACCACGATCTGATCGGCGCCCCGGATGGTGGACAGCCGGTGGGCGATGGTGAGCGTCGTGCGGTTGGCCGAGAGTGCGTCGATGGCTTCCTGGACGGCGCGCTCGGTGCGTGTGTCGAGGGCGCTGGTCGCCTCGTCGAGGATGAGGACCGGCGGGTCGCGCAGGATGGTGCGGGCGATGGCCAGGCGCTGCTTCTCGCCGCCGGAGAAGCGATGGCCGCGCTCGCCGACGACCGTGTCGTACCCGTCGGACAGGGAGGCGATGTGGTCGTGGATCTGGGCTGCCCGCGCCGCCGCGTACAACTCCTCGTCGGTGGCGTCCGGCTTGGCGAAGCGCAGGTTCTCGGCGACCGAGGCATGGAAGAGGTACGTCTCCTGGGAGACGACGCCGACCGCGCGCGCGAGCGTGTCGAAGTCCAGGTCGCGCACGTCTACACCGTCGAGCGTGACGCGGCCGCCCGTGACGTCGTACAGCCGCGGCACCAGATGGCTGAGGGTGGACTTGCCGGAGCCGGTGGGGCCGACGACGGCGAGGCTGCCGCCCGCGGGGACGCGGATGTCGATGCCCTGGAGGATCGGGCCGCTCTTGTCGTCGTAGTGGAACTCGACGCCCTCGAAGCGGATCTCACCCTTGACCTGGTCGAGGTGGACGGGCTGGTCCGGCTCGGTGATGTCGATGGGCAGGTCGAGGTACTCGAAGATGCGCTGGAAGAGCGCCAGCGAGGTCTGGATCTGGACGCCGGTGGAGAGCAGGCTCACGGTCGGCCGGAACAAGCCCTGCTGGAGCGAGACGAAGGCGACGAGCGTGCCGATCGACACCGAGGGGCCGCCGAGTTGCAGGGCGATGCCCGCGGTCCAGTAGATGACGGCGGGCATCGCGGCCATGACGATGCTGATGACGGCCATGCGCCAGCGGCCCGCCATGTTCGACTTCACTTCGAGGTCGACGAGGCTCTCGGACTCGTCCGCGAACGACTGGGTGAGGGAGTCGGCGCGGCCCATCGTGCGGCCCAGCAGGATGCCGCTGACGGAGAGCGACTCGGTGACCGTGGCCGCCATCGTGGCCATCTGCTTCTGGCGCTGGGTGGCTATCTTCTTGCGCTCGTTGCCGACGCGGCGGCTGATCCACACGAAGAGCGGCAGCAGGAGCAGCGACACGGCGGTGAGCCGCCAGTCGAGGGCGGCCATCGCGACGATCGTGGCGACGACACTGGTCAGATTGGAGACCAGGGAGGTGGCGGTCGAGGTGACCGTCGCCTGCATGCCGCCGATGTCGTTGGCGATGCGGGACTGGACCTCTCCGGTGCGGGTCCGGGTGAAGAAGGCGAGCGACATGCGCTGGAGCCGGCCGTAGACGGCGGTGCGCAGGTCGTGCATGACGCGCTGGCCGACGGTCGTGGAGATCAGGGTCTGGAGCACGCCGAAGATGCTGGTGACGACCGAGCTGACGATCATGCCCAGCGCGAGCAGGCTCAGCAGACCGGTGCGGCCCTGCGGGATCGCGACGTCCAGGATCTCCCTCAGGAGGAAGGGCGTGGCGACGGAGACGAGCGAGGCGGCGCCGACCAGCAGCCCGACGATCGCGAGCCGGCCGCGGTAGGGCCGGAAGAGCTTCAGAATGCGGCGCACCTGTCGCGGCTGTTCGGTGGCGGCGGGTGACGGGGTCCAGGTGGGTCGGTCGGGATGCATGGGCTCCTACGGAGGCGAGACGAGGACGACTGACGGAGCTTAGCTCATTGTTACCTATGCTCACAATGAACGAGGTCCTGATATTGTTCCCGACATGACCACCCCCGATCCCGACGGCCTGCTCGCCGAGCAGTTGCTGCGGCTCACCCGCCGTGTGCACCGCATCCAGAAGCGCCATCTGGAGCAGCGCGGCCTCGGCATCACACCGGCCCAGTCCCGGCTGCTGCGCACCCTCGCGCACTACAGCTCACCGCCCCGCATGGCGGACCTCGCCCAGCGTCTCGAGGTGGTGCCGCGGGCCGTGACGACGCTCGTCGACGGCCTGGAGGCGAGCGGCAAGGTGCGCCGGGTGCCCGACCCGACCAACCGTCGCGTGATCCGGATCGAGGTCACCGACGAGGGCCGCAAGGCGCTGCACGAACTGCGCGGCGCGCGCCGGTCGGCGGCGGAGGAGATCCTGGCCCCCCTGACCGACGACCAGCGCGAGGTGCTCGGGGGGCTGCTGGACACGTTGGTGGACGGCGCACCGGAAGGGGAGCGGCACTGCTGAGTCGTCCCGGACGAGGCGTGCGGGATGCCGGCCTTGCCGGACGCGGCGCGGGCGGACGCGCGGCGTGACATGACGCGGCGGTGCGGGGTGACGGCGGTACGACATGGCGGCGCGGCCACCGCCCGCACGCGCCGTCGGGCTTGCCGGTGTCGCCTCCTGCCCCTGCCTCCTGCCCCGCCTCCCGGGAGACGCCCGTACCGCGCGCGTGAGTGGCGGCCGTGCGCGGGGCGGTCGCCACGCACGGGGCGTGGAGCAGGCGGACGGGCCACGACTCCCCCTCCGTACCGAAGGAGTGGTAGCCGCGGCCCGCCCGATCCCGTACAGCCGTCAGCCGACCTCGGGTGCGGGCTCCTTGACCGACCGGGCCGGCACCGTCGGCTTCGCGGCTTCGGCTTCCGGAGTCTCGGCGTCGGTCCGCGGAGCGTGGTCGTCGTCGTCCGGTACGAACGCGATCTCGCCGTCCAGCACCTTCTTCGCCCGCGCCGTGTCCAACGCGCCCTCCCAGCGGGACACCGCGAAGACGGCGACACAGTTGCCGAGAAGATTGGTGCTCGGATACGCGTGCGTCACGTCCGTGTAAATCATGGAGCGGCCCCGACGACCGCCTCAGCAGTCGCTGCGGTCACGCGTCAACACCCCCTGCACGGTGACGAGGTTGCGGTCGTAGCAGCCCGCCGAACCGCTCAGCCGGTAGCGCTCGCTCGTCGTGGCGACCGCGTGGCGCTGGTCGCGCGGCACGTTCGCCGTATACGTGGCATCACCCGTGTAGGTGTCGTCGAGCCGGGACCACGCGGTGCGCCGGCCACCACGCGACTCGACGGCCGTCGCCCGGTCGCCGAGCGTCAGGGCGCTCCGCAGCCGGTCGTCGGGGCCGAGCGTGGTGGTGCCGTCCATCGTGTACGTGCGCCGGATACGCGTCGTCCGGTCCGGTCCGCGCCCGTCGGCGGTGACCGACTCGTCGTCGTTCCAGACGGCTTGGAGGCCGTCCATGTTCTCGCCGTCGGTCCAGCGGTGTGCGGAGGTGGTGGCGAGGGTGCGGCTCACGGTGGTCGTCACCCGGCCGTGCGAGGTGTTCACATATCCGGCGACCGTCAGCCGGTGGCCGCCCTCGGTGTCCAGGCGATGTTCCGAACCGGGCGTGTACGTGGTGGAGTTGGCGAGGTCTGCCGCCTTGTGGGCGGTGAGTGCGCCGGTGACCCGTGTGCTCTTCGTGTCCTGCCAGACGAGGACGTTGACCGGTGCGCTCCAGCCGGCCTGCCCCTCGGGAACGCCGACGACGGAGACGTCGACCCGGTGCGGACGGCCGTCGTTGAGCAGCCCGGCGAAAGGTGTGAGGTCGTACTCGATCGGCTTGACGTCGAAGGCGCGCGGTCCCGGAATCACGTACCAGAGGAAGGGGTTCGACCAGCCGCCGGTCCACACGGTCGGGAACGGTGCGGCGATTCCGGCCAGTTGGCCGTCCACCTTGATCTGCACCTCGCGGTAGGGCCCCTTGTCCGCCTTGCAGGAGTACGGCGCCGAGTCCGGCACCGTCAGGTACCAGAACTCCTCGCAGCCGCCCCCCGAGCCGGTGGCGTACACCTCGGCGACGATGCGTTCGCTGTTGCGGGGTGTGGTGAGGGTCGTCCCGTCGGCGAGGGTGAGGACGCGGTCGGGGGTCGCCGCCGGTCCGTTCGTGCGGTCGGCCGCGTAGAAGGTCAGCGTGGCCCTGACGTCGATGACTCCGGTGTACGTGTCGTCGACGACGTTGCCGATGAGCATCTCCACGTCGCGGCTCTGCCGGAACGTGTCGCTGTACCGGGTGACGTCCTTCTCGACGGACCACTCGATGCCGTCGGGCGAAGGCTCGGGGGTGGAGGTGCGGAGGATCTCGACGCCGCCGATGTGCAGGTAGCCGAGGCGGTCGAACTGCCGCCCCCGCACCTTGCCGTCGAGCCGCAGCACGACCCTGCTCCAGCGGTCGCCGCAGCCACGCGGCGGCGCATATGTGCCCCGGTACGGCGTGAAGTCGCGGAACTGTGCCTCGGCGACGGTGACCTGGCAGGATCTGGTGGCGGGTTTCCCGATCGGCGGGGCCGCGGTCAGCGGGTCGTGCCAGTCGGTGCCGAATTCGGCGGGTGGGGCGGGCTCGGCGGACGGCGTGGCCTCGGCGGTGTGCTTGCCTGCCGCTGGTGCGGGACTCGCCCCGAGGAGGGTGCTCGCCACGAGAATTACCCCGACGAGCATGGACATGACTATCCGGCTTCTCATGGCCCGTGTTCTACGGGGGAGTTGACCCCACCCGCAATGAGTACCGCGACGAGCTGGCGGAGAACAGTCGCGGAGCGGGCGGGGACCGGGCGGAGAGCAGGCGGGGACCGGGTGGGGAGCAGGCGGGGACCGGGTGGGGACACCCCAGGACAGTGTCCCGCGTTCCACCGGTGGGACTAGGCCTTGAGGTCCGCCTTGTCCCCCATCACCACCACAGGGTGCTGGTTCGGGTCGAGCGTGCGCAGCAGATACTCCATACCGGACTTGGACAGGCTCACACAGGCCGACGTACCGCCGGCGTGGTCCATGTGCAGCCAGATGCTGCCGCCCTTCGACTGGCCTTCGGGGCGGGTCGGGTCGTTCGGCGCGGTGCCCTTGACCCGGTTGTAGTCGATGGCGATGACGTAGTCGAAGTCGTGCCAGTGCGACCTGGACCAGTAGTGCGGAGCCTGGAAGGACGCCGACTGCGTGTACGGGAGCTCCGCGCCCGGATCGGCGAGGACACCGCCCGCGTCGCTGAGCGTGAACACACCGACGGGGCTGCGCTTGTCACCCTCGTGGTGGTCGGTGGTCCAGCCCTTCTTGCCGTTGTGCCCTTCCCAGCTGCGGGTCTGGTCCCAGGTGGAGCCGTTCTTCGTGTACAGCACGATCGTGGAGTCCGCCGAGTCCTTGCCCTCGCCGTAGACCGCCACGACCTGGCGCGAGTTGGCCGGGATCTTGTTCTGTAGCCGGTCGCCGACGTCCGGGATGCGGAGCAGATCGACGGTGGGCGCCTTGGACTGCCCCGAACCGGAGCCCGCCTTGCCGCCCGATCCGCCGCCGCCCTTCGCCGCGTTCGACCCGTCCGAACCACCGCAGGCCGTCAGGGACATCAGAAGGACACCGCAGGTCGCCGCCACGACCCCCGCGCGTACCGCACCGCTCGCACCGCCAATTCGCATGCGAACCATCGTCGCACCACGTTCCGGGCGATTGCGCACGGCCCCCTGCTTCCCGGCCATATGCGGGCGGTCCGGGCCGAACCTTTGCCTCCGGACCGGAAAATCGCTTGCCTCCGACCACGCTGTGACGCGAACCTTTCACGGTTTGTTGTCGCCGACAGGGCCAGTCCAGCCTTGAGCTCCAGCAGTCCATTCATCCCATTTCGGCACTTTTCACCCTTCGCCGCTCCTCCTCCCCGTTCACCCCCTGACACGAGCCACTGGGACGTCATGCAGATTCAAGACCTTCCGTATCCCGACCCAGGTGTGCCGGACGCGCGCTCGGGTCCCCGATTCCTTTGGTGGCTCTTCCGGAATCAGCTGGGCGGCCAGCTGACGAGCCTCGCCTGGGGTCTGCTGCACTTCCTGGCCGTTTCCGGGCTGCCGTTCTGCGTCGGCCTCGCCGTCCAGGCGGTGGTGGACCGCTCGGGCACCCGACTCGCCCTGACCGGCGGGCTGATCGTGCTGTGCGGCGCGGGCCTCGCCCTGGGCGAATCCATGCTGCACCGGGCCGCCGTCACCAACTGGATCACCGCCGCCGCCCGCGTCCAGCAGCTGCTGGCCCGCAGGACCGCGCAGCTCGGCTCCGCCCTGACCCGGCGGGTCGCGGCCGGCGAGATCGTCGCGGTCTCCACGGGCGACGTCGAGAAGATCGGCTGGTTCGTCGAGGGCGTCTCGCGGTTCACCGCGGCGGCCGTGACCGTCGTGGTGGTCTGTGTCGGGCTCGTCGTGTACCAGCCCGCCCTCGGCGTCGTCGTCGCCGTCGGCGTACCGGTGCTGGCACTCGCCGTGCTGCCGCTGCTGCCCCGGGCGACCCGCCGCGCCGACGTCCAGCGCGAGAAGGCGGGCCGTGCCACCGAGTTGGCCTCGGACACGGTCGCGGGCCTGCGGGTGCTGCGCGGCATCGGCGGCGAGGAGCTGTTCCTCGACCGCTATCGCCGGGCCTCGCAGGAGGTCCGCAGGGCGGCCGTGCGCAGCGCCCGAATGTGGTCGCTGATCTCGGCGATCCAGGTGCTGCTGCCGGGGCTGCTGATGATCGCGGTCATCTGGCGCGGCGTGCATCTGGCCGTCGACGGCCGGATCACCGTCGGTGAACTCGTCACCGTGTACAGCGCGGTGATGCTGCTCACCTATCCGTTGCGGCACTTCGAGGAGATCGCCATGGCGTACTCCTTCTCGCGCCCGTCCGCCAGGCGCGCGGCGCGCGTGCTGTCGCTGGAGCGCGCCACGGACACGGCGGGATCGCGCGAGGCGGACGTGCCGGACGGAGATCTGTACGACCCCGCGACCGGGCTGCTCGCGCCCGCCGAGCGGCTCACCGCCGTGGTGTGCGGCGACCCGGACGCGGCGGGCGTGCTGGCCGAGCGGCTGGGCGGCCACCCGTCCGAAGAAGGCACCTCGGTGCTGCTCGGCGGCGTGCCGCTGGACGAACTTCCACTCGACTCCGCCCGCACCGCCGTTCTGGTCCAGGACAAGGATCCGGTGCTGCTGTCCGGTTCGCTGCGCGAACTCCTCGACGTACCCGCGTCGGGAGAGGTGAGTGCCGCCGAGGCGCTGGCCGCAGCCCAGTGCGGCGACGTCCTGGAGGCGCTCGCCCAGGGGTCGCTGGAGGCCGAGGACCCGATGGACGCGCGGATCACCGAGCGTGGCCGGTCTCTGTCCGGCGGGCAGCGCCAGCGGCTCGCGCTGGCCCGGTCGCTGATCACGGACCCGGAGGTGCTCGTCCTGGACGAGCCGACGTCCGCCGTCGACTCGCACACCGAGGCCCGGATCGCCGACGGCATCCGCGGCCTGCGCACGGGCCGCACCACGGTCGTCTTCACCTCCTCACCGCTGCTCCTGGACCGCGCGGACCGGGTCGTACTGGTGCACGAGGGCGAGGTGGTGGCGGTCGGCGCGCACCGCGAACTGGTGCACAGCGAGCCCCGCTACCGGGCCGTCGTCACCCGCGAGGTGGACGCAGAGGCCGCCCGAAGCGGCGTACTGACAGACGACCGGGCCGCCGTGGGCGGCGTGCTCGCGGGCGAAGAAGCCGCCATGGGCGGCGTACTGCACGAGATCGACGAACTGGAAGAGATCGAGGAGACCGCATGATCGGCGTGGCGCCACCGGCGTACGACCCGGCCGCCCCGACAACGGCGAACACCCTGCCGGTCGGCGCCCCCGCGACCGTACGCGCCTACGTGGCCGAACTGTTCCGACGGCACCGCCGTGCCTTTCTGATCCTCATCGCGGTCAACACGGTGGCCGTCGTCGCCTCGATGGCCGGTCCCTACCTGCTGGGCGCGGTCGTCGAGCGGGTCTCGGACCACACGCGCGAACTCCACCTGGAGCGCACCGCCGCACTGTTCGTTCTCGCGCTCGTCGTGCAGGCCGTGTTCGTACGGGAGGTGCGGCTGCGGGGGGCCATGCTCGGCGAGCGGATGCTGGCCGATCTGCGCGAGGACTTCCTCGTACGGTCGGTCGGGCTTCCCCCCGGCGTGCTCGAACGGGCCGGCACGGGTGATCTGCTGTCCCGCATCACCACGGACATCGACCGCCTCGCCAACGCGATGCGCGAGGCCGTGCCGCAGCTGACCATCGGCGTCGTGTGGGTCGCGCTGCTGCTCGGCGGCCTCGCCGTCACGGCACCGCCGCTGGCGCCCGCCGTGCTGCTCGCCGTGCCGCTGCTGGTGATCGGCTGCCGCTGGTACTTCAAGCGCGCGCCGTCCGCCTACCGGTCGGAGGCCGCGGGATACGCCGCCGTCGCCGCCGTCCTCGCCGAGACCGTCGACGCCGGTCGCACCGTGGAGGCCCACCGCCTCGGCGGCCGGCGCATCGACCTGTCGGACCGGCGGGTCAAGGAGTGGACGGCCTGGGAGCGGTACACCCTGTGGCTGCGGACGGTGCTCTTCCCGGTCGTCAACCTCACCCACGTCACCGTGCTGTGCTCGGTCCTGATGATCGGCGGGGTGTTCGTCCTGCAAGGCTGGATCGACGTCGGCCAGCTGACCACCGGCGCGCTCATCGCGCAGATGCTCGTCGACCCCATCGGCATGATCCTGCGCTGGTACGACGAGCTTCAGGTCGCCCAGGTCTCGCTGGCGCGCCTGGTCGGCGTCCGGGACGTCGAGCCGGTCGCGGGCGACGAGTCGCTCGCCCCGGACGGCCGCGACGTGCACGCCGACCGGGTCCACTTCGGCTACCGCGCCGGAGTCGACGTCCTGCGCAAGGTGTCCCTGGAGGTCGCGCCCGGCACCCGGCTGGCCCTGGTCGGCCCGTCCGGCGCGGGCAAGTCGACCCTGGGCAGGCTGCTCGCCGGCATCTACGCGCCCCGCGACGGCCGCATCACCCTGGGCGGCGCCGAGCTGTCCCGGATGCCGGCCGAGCGGGTCCGCTCCCACGTGGCCCTGGTCAACCAGGAGCACCACGTCTTCGTGGGCTCCCTGCGCGACAACCTGCTCCTCGCGCGCACCGGCGCCGGCGACGCCGAGCTGTGGGCGGCGCTGGGCGCGGTCGACGCAGACGGCTGGGCGCAGGCGCTGGACGACGGCCTCGACACCGAGGTCGGCTCGGGCGGACTCGCGCTCACCCCGGCCCAGGCCCAGCAGATCGCGCTGGCCCGGCTGGTCCTGGCCGATCCGCACACGCTGGTCCTGGACGAGGCGACCTCGCTCCTCGACCCGCGCGCGGCCCGCCATCTGGAGCGGTCCCTGGCCCGCGTCCTCGACGGCCGCACCGTCGTCGCCATCGCCCACCGGCTGCACACCGCCCACGACGCCGACGTCATCGCCGTCGTCGAGAACGGGCAGATCAGCGAGCTGGGCAGCCACGACCAGCTGGTCGCGGCCGACGGAGCGTACGCGGCGCTGTGGAGGTCCTGGCACGGGTGAGACACGGCGGCCAAGCCGCTCGGCCGGCCCGCCCGGTTCACTTCGGGGGACGACGGTCCGGCCGCCCGATCCCGCTACGGCGAGGCGGCCCGCTTGGGAAAGACAGCGCGCTTCGGGAAGGCGGCGCGCGTCGGAAAGGCGGCGCGCTTCGGGAAGGCGGCGCGCTGCCGAAAGGGGTACGGCCCTTCGGCAGCGGCACGACCACCTTTTCGGTGGCGGGGTGCGGCTGTCCGGGCCCCGGCTGCCCGCACGATGATCCACCCGCCCGGCCATGCCCCCCTCCCCCGCCCGCCACCGGCCCGTCTCTCACCGTCGGGCCGGTGCCGGGGAGGGGCATCCGAGCCCGACGTCGACGGAGATCTGCGTCTGCCGCCGGGCCGGATCCGGCCCGGCGGCGGCAGTCATCCCGTCGTGCCGTTGCGCAGTGCCGAACGGGGGTGGAAGGCTGGATAGCGGCACCGGCTCGGGGAGCGTCCCGGACCACCCGGTTCACCAGGGCGCAGCCTGTGCCGAGCGGACCCGCGCCGTCGGCGAACACGACGGCACCGGATCCGCCCCCACCACCTGGAGGTACCCGTGGACAGCGCCGAGGGATGGGGAGACGACGTCTATCAGCCCGACGGATCCGAGATACAGGAGGACTCGGGACTGCTCGACACCGAGGACACCCTGGTCTCCGACGGTGTGAGCGACCCGCTCGACCGGGGCTGGTCATCACCGGACCGGCCGTGGGCGGTGGAGCGCTCCGACGTGACCGCGGCCGAGCGCCGCCACGGCGAGACGCTGGACCAGCGCCTCGCGGAAGAACTCCCCGACATCGCGGAGCCTGACGGCGACGGCATCGGCGACTGTCCGGACGGCGACGGCGAACCCCTGGACAACGAGGTGGGCGCGGCCCGCTCCGGTCGGCTCGTGGCTCCCGACGAAGGGGCGCACGAGGACGAGGAGAACGGGCTGATCGCCACCGACGTGGGCATCGACGGCGCTGCCGCCTCGGCCGAGGAGGCAGCGATGCACATCGTCGACGAGGACGCCCTGTCCGGCTGATCCGGACGGCCATCCGTGCCCGATGGGGCCGTACACGCGTACGCGCCTGATCCGGCCGGACGCGTCTGATCCGGCCGCCTCCGGGCTTTCCCCGCCTGCGCGAGAGCCGTATCCGGGCTCTCCCCGCCCGTGCGAGACCATGCAAGGAGCACCCATGCAGCAGGACAAGCAGCCCGACTACCACCCCGTCGTCTTCCGCGACCGCGCCGCCGGCTATGCCTTCCTCACCCGGTCCACCGCGACCAGCGACAAGACCATCGAGTGGGACGACGGAGAGACCTACCCGGTGGTGGACGTGGAGATCTCCTCGGAGAGCCACCCGTTCTACACCGGGAAGGCACGGACGGTGGACTCGGAGGGCCGCATCGCCCAGTTCGAGCGGCGCTACGGAAGCACGGGACCGGGCTCCGACGGGGGCGGTGCGGCCTGAGCCGGAGGCTGAGGAACCTGAGGCTGAGGAGCCTGAGGGAGGCCTGAGCGGCCTCGGCAGCGGGGCGCGCCCGCGTGCGCTCAGATGAAGTTCAGCGCCGCCGCGCAGCCCACCCCGCCCAGCAGCATGAACACCGGCATCAGCACCTTCAGCTCGACCCAGCTGCCCGCCCGGAACCGCATCGCCTTGGGCGGCCCCACCGGGTACCAGCGCTTGCGGCCCACCGGGATCGGCCACAGGATCGGGCAGCCGGAGACCGTCAGAGCGTCCCCGATGTCGTGCACCAGGGCACCCAGAACGATCGGCAGTCCGAGCCACAGGTACTCCTGGCCCGGCGCCGTGAACAGCCAGTCGGAACCGTTGCCCGGCTTGTCCAGGACTCCCGCGAGGATCCAGGCGCTGGTCGCGGCCAGCAGCCACACCAGGACGTCGCTGCTCGAACCGCGGGCCGCCCGCCACAGCAGCCCCTCGATGGCCAGAACCATGTGCACGAAGAGAAGCGCGAGCACGGCCCAGCGGCCACCGGTGATGGCCAGGACCGACGCACCCGCACCTATCAGCACCGCCCACAGCCATGTGTGCGTCAGCGTACGGTGACCACCCGACCTGCGTGGGTCGCCCTGCTTCCTGGTCCCCTTGTAGACGGCGTACGACAGCTTGTCGACGATCTCGCACAGGGTTCGTGAGATGGGGCCGAAGGCCCGCGAGATCGTGGCCGCCTTGTGATCCAGATCGGGGGCCAGAGCAGCACCCGCGCAGATCAGCGCGCCGACCAGCAGGACCGGCCAGGGCATCGTGTGGCCCGCCGCGGCCGCCGCCGCTCCGACGCCGAGCCAGGCCGCCGCCCCCGACAGTGAGTGTGCTGGTCCCATCATGGCCCTGTCCCGCCCCATCCTTCTGCTGCCGCTGCCCAGTTGCCCGTGTGCTCTGACGCTCTGTCGGCGCCACAGCGTAGCGTTCGCGATCTTCGTGCGGGCATCCGATTCCCCCCTCGGGTGCGATGACAGGCAAGATGGGGGCGTGACCCTTATCGATCAGCTGCCGCAGACCGCAGACCCCGACGCCCTCTACGAAGCCTTCGAGTCGTGGGCCGGGGAACGCGGTCTCACCCTCTATCCCCACCAGGAGGAGGCGCTGATCGAGGTGGTCTCGGGTGCGAATGTGATCGTGTCGACGCCCACCGGGTCCGGCAAGAGCATGATCGCCGCGGGCGCGCACTTCGCCGCCCTCGCCCGGGACGAGGTCACCTTCTACACCGCGCCGATCAAGGCGCTCGTGTCGGAGAAGTTCTTCGAGCTGTGCAAGCTCTTCGGCACCGAGAACGTCGGCATGCTCACCGGCGACGCGTCCGTGAACGCCGACGCGCCCGTCATCTGCTGCACCGCCGAAGTCCTCGCGTCCATCGCCCTGCGCGACGGCAGGCAGGCGGACGTCGGCCAGGTCGTCATGGACGAGTTCCACTTCTACGCCGAGGCCGACCGCGGCTGGGCCTGGCAGATCCCGATCCTGGAGCTGCCGCAGGCCCAGTTCATCCTGATGTCGGCGACGCACGGCGACGTCTCGATGTTCGAGAAGGACCTCACCCGCCGCACCGGCCGCCCCACGGCGGTGGTCCGCTCGGCGACCCGGCCCGTGCCGCTCTCCTACGAGTACGTGGTGACTCCGCTGACGGAGACGATCACCGAGCTGCTCGCGACCAAGCAGGCCCCCGTCTACATCGTGCACTTCACCCAGGCGCAGGCCGTGGAGCGGGCGCAGGCGCTGATGAGCATCAACATGTGCACGCGGGAGGAGAAGGACAAGATCGCCGAGCTGATCGGCAACTTCCGCTTCACCACCAAGTTCGGCCGCAATCTCTCCCGCTACGTGCGACACGGCATCGGTGTGCACCACGCCGGCATGCTGCCCAAGTACCGCCGTCTCGTGGAGAAGCTGGCCCAGGCCGGTCTGCTGAAGGTCATCTGCGGCACGGACACCCTGGGCGTCGGCGTGAACGTCCCCATCCGCACCGTGCTGTTCACCGCGCTGACGAAGTACGACGGCACCCGGGTGCGCACGCTGCGAGCGCGTGAGTTCCACCAGATCGCGGGGCGCGCCGGGCGTGCCGGCTTCGACACGGCGGGCTTCGTGGTGGCCCAGGCGCCGGAGCACGTCGTCGAGAACGAGAAGGCGCTTGCCAAGGCCGGTGACGACCCGAAGAAGCGCCGCAAGGTGGTCCGCAAGAAGGCGCCCGAGGGTTTCGTCGGCTGGACGGAGAACACCTTCGAGAAGCTCATCTCCTCCGATCCGGAGCCGCTCACCTCCCGTTTCCGGGTCACCCACACGATGCTGCTGGCGGTGATCGCCCGGCCGGGCAACGCCTTCGACGCGATGCGCCATCTGCTCGAGGACAACCACGAGCCGCGCAAGCAGCAGCTGAGGCACATCCGACGGGCCATCGCCATCTACCGCTCGCTTCTCGACGGTGGCATCGTGGAGAAGCTGGACGAGCCGGACGCTTCCGGCCGCATCGTGCGCCTCACCGTCGACCTGCAGCAGGACTTCGCTCTCAACCAGCCGCTGTCGACCTTCGCGCTGGCCGCGTTCGAACTCCTCGACCCGGAGTCCCCGTCCTACGCCCTCGACATGGTCTCCGTGGTCGAGTCGACGCTCGACGACCCGCGGCAGATCCTCGCCGCCCAGCAGAACAAGGCGCGCGGCGAGGCGGTGGCCGCGATGAAGGCGGACGGCGTCGAGTACGAGGAGCGCATGGAGCGGCTCCAGGACGTCTCCTACCCCAAGCCGCTGGAGGAGCTGCTCTTCCACGCGTACGACACGTACCGCAAGAGCCACCCGTGGGTCGGTGACCATCCCCTGTCGCCGAAGTCCGTCATCCGCGACATGTACGAACGCGCGATGTCCTTCACCGAGTTCGTCTCCTTCTACGAACTCGCCCGCACCGAGGGCATCGTGCTGCGCTACCTCGCCAGCGCCTTCAAGGCCCTCGACCACACCGTCCCCGACGACCTCAAGTCCGAGGACCTCGAGGACCTGATCGCCTGGCTCGGCGAGATGGTGCGCCAGGTCGACTCCAGCCTGCTGGACGAGTGGGAGCAGCTCGCCAACCCGGAGGAGATGACGGCCGAGGAGGCCCAGGAGAAGGCCGACCAGGTCAAGCCGGTCACCGCGAACGCACGCGCCTTCCGCGTCCTCGTCCGCAACGCCATGTTCCGCCGCGTCGAACTCGCCGCCCTCGACCACGTCGAAGAGCTGGGCGAGATGGACTCCGACTCCGGCTGGGACGCGGACGCGTGGGGCGAGGCCATGGACAAGTACTGGGACGAGTACGAGGAGCTGGGCACCGGGCCGGACGCCCGCGGCCCCCGGCTGCTGATGATCGAGGAGGAGCCGCAGAACGGGCTGTGGCGCGTCCGCCAGACCTTCGCCGACCCCAACGGCGACCACGACTGGGGTATCAGCGCGGAGGTCGACCTCGCGGCGTCCGACGCGGAGGGCCGTGCCGTCGTCAAGGTCACCGCCGTCGGCCAGTTGTGAGCACAGGAGAATCCCACCCATGACGAACCCAGCCGAGAGGCTCGTCGACCTGCTCGACCTGGAGCAGATCGAGGTCAACATCTTCCGTGGTCGCAGTCCGCAGGAGTCCCTCCAGCGGGTCTTCGGCGGCCAGGTGGCGGGCCAGGCCCTGGTGGCCGCCGGCCGCACCACGGAGGGCGACCGGCCGGTGCACTCGCTGCACGCGTACTTCCTGCGCCCGGGCATACCCGGCGTGCCCATCGTGTACCAGGTCGAACGGGTCCGCGACGGACGGTCCTTCACGACCCGCCGGGTCACCGCGGTGCAGCAGGGCCGCACGATCTTCAATCTGACCGCCTCCTTCCACAAGTCTGAAGAGGGGAGCTTCGAGCACCAGTTGCCGCCGGCCCGCGAGGTCCCGGAACCGGAGTCGCTGCCGACGGTGACGCAGGAGATCCAGGAGTATCTCGGCGCACTCCCCGAGACGTTGGAGCGCATGGCCCGACGTCAGCCCTTCGACATCCGCTATGTGGACCGGCTGCGCTGGACCGCCGAGGAGGTCAAGGACGCCGAGCCGCGCAGCGCGGTGTGGATGCGGGCCGTCGGCCCGCTGGGCGACGATCCGCTGGTGCACACCTGCGCGCTCACCTACGCGAGCGACATGACTCTTCTCGACGCCGTCCGCATCCCCGTCGAACCGCTGTGGGGTCCCCGCGGCTTCGACATGGCGTCGCTGGACCACGCCATGTGGTTCCACCGTCCGTTCCGCGCGGACGAGTGGTTCCTCTACGACCAGGAGTCGCCGATCGCGGTGGGCGGCCGCGGACTGGCCCGCGGACGCATCTACGACCTGGAGGGGCGCCTGCTCGTCTCGGTCGTCCAAGAGGGACTCTTCCGGCCGCTGTAGGGAAACAGCAGCGGACCTCCAGGGGGGCGGCCGCCGTCGCCGTGGACCAGCAGCGGACCTCAGGGGTTTCTGCGGCGCAGCCATCCGAACAAGCCACCCGATCGCTGCGCCTCCTCGCTCGCGCCTGCGAGATCCACGGCGGTCGTCGTCTCGGGCGGCCGCTCGTCGGGGACGCCCTGGGAAGGGCGCGGAGCCGGCCGGTGCTCCCGGGCTTCGGCGAGCGACTGGCTCAGGTCGGCCCGCAGCCAGCCGATCTCGTCGGGGGCGTCCGCCGTCATGATCCTCGCGGTGAGCACGGCTGCCGGGGAGTCGTGGGTGTCGTGGGCGGACCGCGCGGGCCTGAGCCGGTTCAGCAGGGCACGCTCGTAAGGGTCCTGGACGATCTCCGCGACTTGGGCGGGGTCGAGCAGCGATGCCACGACGGCGGCCTTCTCCCACGGATCCTCGGTCTGCCGCAGCTGGAATCCCAGGTGTCGCCCGCGCCAGTTGCGGGGCCGCAGATCCAGGCCCGCGTCGAGTTGATCGCGCAACCCTTCCGGAGTACGGCCGCTCAGCAGTCGGGTGTTCTCCTTTCCGGCGGCGAACTGCCGTAGCTCTTCGGCCAGATACAGCCAGACCACGGCCCTGTAGCGGTTGAGGTAGAACTTCACCGGGACCACCAGTCCCAGACGCGCGAAGCGGGTGAACCTGGCGGGCGTCACTCCCATGAGCGCCGCGCCGTCCCGGGTGCCCAAGACCGTGACGCGCTCCCGCAGTGCTTCGGGGAAGCCGTCTTCGTCTCGCACCCGGTCGATCTCCGCTCGGGCGACGCGCGGTCCTCCTCCCTTGTCGTCCGGGACCGTACGGACGTACCCGAGCTGTACGGCCAGCTCGAACTCGCCTCGCCTGAGCCCCAGTTCCCGCGCGGCTCGGGTGAGTGCGACGGGAGTCGACATGGCGGTCTTCGACCTGATGGTCCGTGACGGCGCGGTCTGTGACGGCACGGCCTGTGACGTGGCGGTCTGTGACGGCATGGTCTGTGACGTGGCGGTCTGTGACGTGGTGGATTGCGTGATCGTGTCTCCGGACATGGCGGTTCTCCCCCGTGGAGCCGGTTGCTCGCGCCGGTCTGCGCTCGCTTCGGAAAACCGTAGCCGGATCGCCGGATCTCCGTTCCGGCCTGTGGATAACTCCACCGGCGTCACCGTTTTCGCAGGTCAGAGATCTACGGTCGGCGTTTTCTTCTCCGGCTGGCGTGCGTCCACGCCGAGGTGCTCGCCGACACGGTTCACGAGCAGAGTCATCTCGTAGGCGACCTGCCCGATGTCCGCCTCGGCCGCGCTCAGCACGCTGAGACAGCTGCCTTCGCCCGCCGCGGTGACGAAGAGGACCGCGTCGTCGAACTCGATCATGGTCTGGCGCACGCGCCCGGCACCGAAGTGCCGGCCCGAGCCCTTGGCCAGGCTGTGCAGTCCCGACGAGATGGCCGCGAGATGCTCGGCGTCCTCGCGTCGCAGGCCCGTGCTCGCCCCGGTCACCAGTCCGTCGTTGGACAGCACCAGCGCGTGTCGCACATGTTCGACGCGCTCGGTCAAGTCGTCCAGCAGCCAGCCGAGCCCCGTGTTCTGCGCCATAGTCCTAGCTCCCCGTGTTGTCGCTCCCCCTGGCCGGAGGATCCGATCAGCCAGCCTTCCCCACCTCCACCGTGCGGGCAAGGAGGATGGGCGGCATGGCACAGAAGATGACCGAAGAGGAATGGCGGGCGTTCGTCTCGCACGGCACCCGTACCGGGAAACTGTCCACGGTGCGCGCCGACGGCAGGCCGCATGTGGCACCGATCTGGTTTCTGCTGGACGGGGACGACCTGGTGTTCAACACGGCGCGGGACAGCGTCAAGGGCCGGAATCTCGCCCGGGACGGCCGGGCCGCCCTGTGTGTCGACGAGGACCGGCCGCCGTTCGCCTTCGTCGTGTTCCAGGGGCAGGCCGAGCTGTCGGAGGACCTCGACGAGGTGCGCCTCTGGGCCACGCGACTCGGCGCCCGCTACATGGGCGAGGAGCGGGCCGAGGAGTTCGGCAGTCGCAACGGCGTGCCGGGGGAACTCCTCGTCCGCCTGCGGATCGACAAGGTGCTGGCGTACTCGGCGGTCGCCGACTAGCGCAAACGGATCCGGCTCGTCAGCCCACTGAGTCCAGCAGCCGGGCGGTGTGCATCCGCCCGGCGTACTCGACGAGCCGGATCAGCACCTCCTTGCCCGAGTCGCGGTCGCGGGCGTCACAGAGCACCACGGGCGTGCCCTGGTCGAGGTCGAGGGCACGCGACACGTCGTGGGCACCGTAGGTGCGGGCGCCCGCGAAGCAGTTGACGGCCACCACGAACGGGATGTGCCGGTGCTCGAAGTAGTCCACTGCCGGAAAGCAGTCCTCGAGCCGTCTGGTGTCCGCGAGGACGACCGCGCCGAGGGCGCCCTGCGACAGCTCGTCCCAGAGGAACCAGAACCGGTCCTGGCCCGGGGTGCCGAAGAGGTACAGGGAGAGGCCGGATCTGATGGTGATGCGGCCGAAGTCCATGGCGACAGTCGTGGTGACCTTCTGGTCCACTCCGTCGGTGTCGTCCACCGACTGCCCCGCCTCGCTCAGCAGTTCCTCGGTCCGCAGCGGCCTGATCTCACTGACCGCGCCCACCATGGTGGTCTTGCCCACGCCGAATCCGCCGGCGACCAGTATCTTCAACGCCAGGGCGGTCGTCTCGACATTCGTGGCGTCGGAGTTCTCGGAGACCATCGCTCACTTCTCTCGGGAGTTTGTCCATCGTCTACAGCGCCCTCAGGCCTGCGATGACTTCGCGCAGGATCCGCTCGTCGGGCAGTTGTGCGGGCGGCACCGGGCGGCTGACGGTGACACAGCCCAGCTCCAACAGGTCGCCGAGGAGGACCCTGACGACTCCCACGGGCAGGTCGGCGCCCGCGGCGAGTTCGGCGACGGACTGTGTCTCGACGCGGCACAGGTCGATGAGGGCGCGGTGCTCCGGGCCCAGTGACGTGTCGTCGTCGACGCGGGGCGCGGCCGTGTCGAGGGTGACGAGCGCGATGAGGTCGAAGCGCACCCCGGTGGGGCCGGGTTTGGTGCGGCCGCCCGTCATGGCGTAGGGGCGCACGAGTGGTCCGGCCTCGTTGTCGTACCACTGGCTGCCCGCTTGCAGCGCGGAGCCTGGCCTGTCCTCGGTCATCTGCGGCCGCCTTCGGTCGTCATCCGGCGGTGGGCGGCCGCGCGGCGATCCGCGCCGGTGTGTACAGGTGCTCGCCGACGCGCTTCACCAGCCGCGCCATCTCGTACGCCACCAGGCCGATGTCGGCCGTGACGGCGGTGAGGAGGGCGAGGCAGGAGCCGTCGCCCGCGGCCGCCACGAACAGGAAGCCGTCGTCCATCTCCACCATGGTCTGACGCACTCCGCCGGCGCCGAAGTGACGGCCGGTGCCCTTGGCCAGACTGTGAAAACCGGAGGCGACGGCCGCGAGGTGCTCCGCGTCCTCGCGCCTGAGGTCCGCGGAGGCGCCGACCGCGAGGCCGTCGTTCGACAGCACCACCGCGTGCCGTACCTCTGCCACCCGCAGGACCAAGTCGTCCAGCAGCCAGTCGAGTTCGCCGGGCCGCTGGTCGGCCTTCATGCCCGGGTCCTGGATCATGCGGGGTCTCCTTCGCTGCTGTCACCGGCGGGGCCGGCCGCACGGCCGGGTGAGCGGCCGCCGCCGCGCGCCCAGCCGTCCCGGTAGGCCGCCATGCGGTCCCGTACGAGTTCGGGGGTGCGCTCCTCGTCGTCCCGGACCCCGTGGGTGTGTGGCGCCGGTTCCTCGGGGCGCTGTCGGCGCAACTGGGGTGCGAGACTCGCCTGCCGTACCCGTCGCGGAAGGTCGTCCGAGCCTTCGGGGTCGTCCTGTTCCCCGGCCTCCGGGCCCTCCGCGTCCGGGGGGCGGTGCAGCCGTAGGGTGGCGACGCCGGGCGGCGGATTCTCGGGCGTGGTGTCCGGGGCTGCTTCCACGGCGGCGTGCACGGGGGGCACCAGTGCGGGTCGCCCGACCGCCTGCTGGACGGACTGGTGCGAGGCGGCGGCCACGCGCGCGTACGCGGGTTCCGCGTCCCGCCCGGTGTCGGCCGCACGGGGGACACGCTCCGCCGTGCCGCTGTGCAGCAGTGCGGTGGGCAGCAGCACGACGGCGGTGGTCCCGCCGTAGGGCGAGGTCCGCAGGTGCACCTTGATGCCGTGCCGGGCGGCGAGCCTGCTGACCACGAAGAGGCCGAGCCGGTCACTGTCGAAGAGGTCGAGGGCCTCGGACTGTTCGATACGGCGGTTGGCCTCGGCGAGTGTCTCCTTGCCCATGCCCAGTCCCCGGTCCTCGACCTCGACGGCGTATCCGTTGCCGACGGGTTCGCCGGTGACGCGCACGCGTGTGTGGGGCGGCGAGAACTGGGCGGCGTTCTCGACGATCTCGGCCATGAGGTGGGTGAGGTCGGCGACCGCGGCTCCGACGACGGAGGCCTCGGGAAGTTGTCGTACCTCCACGCGCGCGTAGTCCTCGACTTCGGACACGGCCGCGCGGACCACGTTCGTCAGCGAGACGGGCATGCGCCAGGCCCGGCCGGGTGCGGCCCCGGAGAGGATGATCAGGCTCTCCGCGTGGCGCCGCATGCGGGTGGTCAGGTGGTCGAGCCGGAAGAGGTCGCTCAGCTCGTTGGGGTCCTCCGACCTGCGTTCCATGCTGTCCAGCAGGCTGAGCTGCCGGTGCACCAGGATCTGACTGCGGCGGGCGAGGTTGACGAAGACTCCGGAGATGCCGCTGGCGAGTTCCGCGCGTTCGACGGCGGCGCGCAGCGCGGCGCGGTGCACGGTGCTCAGGGCTTCGGCGACCTGTCCGGTCTCGTCCTCGGCGGGCGGCCCCGGCGGGGCTTCGGCGCGAACGTCGATCTCTTCTCCGGCCCGCAACTTGCGCATGGCCTGCGGAAGTTTGCGGCGGGCGATCTCCAGGGCGCTGTTGCGGAGGCTGATCAGCTCGATGACGAGGCCGCGACCGATACGGACGGAGATGACCAGTGAAGCGGCCACGGCGGCGAGTCCGAAGAGGACAGCGGCGCCGGCCGGCGTGAGCAGGCCGCGGGTGAGGGGGTCGGCCCGGTCCGCGACGCCGCGTCCCGCGTCCGCCTCGATGGTCCGCATGCCCTCCTGCACGCGCGCGTGGGCCGGGTCCCAGGTGGCTTGCGGGGCGGCGGCGATCCGCCTGGCTCCGGGACGGTTGGCGAGCACCTTGTCCTCGGCGGTGCGTACGTCGGCGTACGCGCGCCCCGTCGCGACGCCTTGCCAGGCGGCTCGTTCGCGTTCGCTCAGGTCCGCGACCGCGGAGTCGGTCAGGGTACGCCGAGTGTCCACGGCGCCGGTGAACAGCCGCAGCCGTTCGCCGTCGAGGGTGCCCGCGAGCCGCGCGCTGGACAGCACCGCGTCCTCCTGGGCCAGCGCCTCGCCCGCACGGGAGAATTCGAGCAGTACGCGCGCGTCGGAGCCGAGATCGGCGTCCTGGATGCCGGTGAGCGCGCCGCCGACGCCGAAGGCCGCCGCGATCGTCCTGGTGTACTGCCCGAAGGTCTCGTCCCAGCGGGCCCGGCGTTCGAGCACCGCGCCGCGCAGGGAGCGCAGTTGCTCGGCTCCGCTGACGAAGGTCTCCAGGCGCCCGGGCACTTGGGCGGGGAGGTCGGCGCCGTCGGCGACGGTGTGGTGTCCGCCGAGCCGCAGCTTGTCCACCGCCCGGTCGGTGCGTGCCGCGAGCGTCCGGAAGCCGCTGTCCGGTTCTGCGGAGGGATCAATCACGTGGCGTACGGCGGCCGCGCGCTCGGCCTGGAGCGCGGCCACGGCGGCGGCGACCGGCGCTCGCACTGTCGTGTCGACCTGCTGGACCTGGCGCAGCCGTGCCACGTCCTGGGCCGTGCTGACAGTGGCGTACGCCCAGAGGGCGAGCAGCGAGACGACGGGCACCATCAACAGGCAGACGATCTTGGCCCGGACGGTCCGGGGACGCACGCCCCACCGTCCCGCGCCCACGGGTGAGTCGGCCGATGCGGCGGTGACGGTCTCGTCGGTCCCGGTGTCCTCGTCGGCGGGCTGGCCCGCGTGGGCGCGCCGGCCGCGCACCGGGGGCCGGGACGGCGGCTCGGCGCCGGCTGATGGGGTCCTACGGGATGTACGCATGGCCTCCTCGCTCGGAGTGGTTCGGGGCGCGCCGCCCGGGTCCTCGCCGGTCCCGGGCCGCCGCTAGCGGGCGACGCTCTCCACCGGCTGCTGGGCCGACGCGGATGCCTCGCGCTCTCCGGCGGTCGGCGACAGCGCGACGAACGCCGATGTCAGGAAGAGGTAGGACCCGAGGCCGACGGCGAGGGGGAAGATGAACTGCATCGCCGTGGCCCCGGGCAGGACCTCCCCGGCAGGGCTGACGCGCACGCGGACCGCGATCATTCCGGTGTAGTGCATGCTGCTCACCGCCACGCCCATGACGAGGGAGGCGACGGCGACGGCGATCGGCGACTGGATGTTGAGGGCCGCCCACAGGGCCGCGGTCGCCGCGACCACGGCGATCAGGACGGAGAGTCCGACGAGCACCGGGTCGTAGTGCACGACGCCGTGCAGCCGCAGCGCCGCCATGCCCAGGTAGTGCATGCTGGCGACGCCGAGACCGGTGGTGAGGCCCCCGAGGAAGAGCGCCCGGGCGCGGTCCCGGCCGTAGCCGACGGCGAAGACCCCGGTGCCGACGACGACCATGGCGACCAGCAGGCTGAGAATGGTCAGTGGCACGTTGTAGCGGATCTCGGTGCCGCTGACGCTGAAGCCGAGCATGGCCACGAAGTGCATGGTCCAGATGCCGGTGCCGATCGCGGAGGCCGCGGTGATCAGCCAGTTCCGGCGCGATCGCCCGGTGGCGCCGAGCGCGCGGACGGTGCAGCGCAGCCCGAGGGCTGCGCCGATGCAGGCCATCACATACGACAGCACGGGGGTCAGCCAGCCGAAGGCGGCGTGGTCCAGGTGTCCCATGGCCCAGGGACGCTAGTCCGCACAAGGGCGCACAAGGGGGGCGCATTTCGAAAGGTGTTGAAATATGACACAGAGAGGTACAGGAGCGACCGCCTCACGTTCGAACGTGCGCACAGCTTCGTACTCCGTGCCGGTGAGGGATCATGCGGTGCATGAGCGACGACCACACACACGTCCAGGAGTTCTTCGAGGCGCGGGCCGCCGACTGGGACAGCCGGTTCCCCGACGACGGGCCCGCGCACGCGGCCGCGGTCGCCGAGCTGGGGCTGCGCGAGGGCGACCGCGTGCTCGACGCGGGCTGCGGGACGGGACGCGCCCTGCCGTCGCTGCGTGCCGCCGTCGGGTCCTCCGGTGTGGTCGTCGGCGTCGATCTGACCCCGGCCATGCTGGCGGCCGCCGCACGGGCCGGCAGGGGACGCGACGGGCACCTCCTGCTCGCCGACGTGACCAGGCTGCCTCTGGGCACGGAATCACTCGACGCCGTGTTCGCGGCCGGTCTCATCGCCCATCTCCCCGAACCGGCGGAGAACCTGAGGGAGTTGGCGCGAGTGGTGCGAGCCGGCGGCACTCTCGCGCTCTTCCACCCGATCGGCCGGGCGGCGCTCGCGGCGCGCCAGGGGCGGCAGATCACCCCGGACGATCTTCGCGCGGAGGCCAACCTCGGCCCGCTGCTTGCCGGTTCCGGCTGGCGTATGACGTCGTACGTCGACGAGGACGCCCGGTTCCTGGCGCTGGCCGTACGCGTGAAGTGACACAGCCGTACGCGTGAGGTGACACATCAGGGCACGCCGACGACCTCTGCGGCAAAGGCGTCCGGGTTGTCGAACATGACGTTGTGGCCGGCGCCGGGCACGGTCACCACACGTACACCCGCCGCCTCCAGGTCCCGCCTGCCCTCGACTTCACCGCTCAGTTCGCCCTGGAGATAGACGCGGTCCGCGGTCATTCCTTCCAGGAGGCGGCGCATCGTGGGGGTCGTGCCGCGTGCGAGGTTCACCGCGGTGCGATGGAGGGCGCGCGGGTCGGCGAGTCGCATCGTCGCCGCCCAGGTGGGCCCGATCTTGTCCAGCACGCGCGCGTGGCCACCGTTGTCGACGTAGTCGGCCTCCTCGTACGAGGCGATGCCACTGCTGCCGGCCTTGACGGGAGGGTACGGATCGAGGTTGGCCTCGGACAGCACCAGTCGCGAGACGAGACCGGGTCGCCGGTGGGCCAGCACGATGGCGACCGCCCCGCCCATGCTGTGGGCGACGATCTCCGCCCCGCTCACCCCGGCCTCGTCCAGCGCGGCGGAGAGCGCGTCCGCGTGGTCCTCCAGGGTGTAGCCGTAGTCCGCGGGCCGGTCGCTGATGCCGTGTCCCGGGAGATCCACGAACAGCGTGCGGCGGCCGGCCATTTCGGGCCGCGCCGCGATGTGCGCGTGGTACACCGTCGAGGCCGAGCCCAGCCCGTGCACGTACACGCGTGCCGGTTCGAAGCCCGGCGTCTCCGTCCACCGGATCATGCTTCCCCTGCCGTCGAACTCAGCCTGCTTCATCGCCCTCTCCTTGCTTCCGCCATCGATTCCGTCGCCTTCAAGAGAGTACATCGGTTCCGATGTATAGATAGACCGATGTAGAGAAAAAGTGATGTAGGGAGGGAGCGATGTACAGCGAGAGTGAGGCAGAATGCGCAGCATGCTGGAGTTGGCCATCCTCGGATTTCTGTACGACGCGCCGCTGCACGGCTACGAGCTGCGCAAACGCATCACGGCCCTGACGGGGCACGTGCGACCCATCGCCGAGAGCACGCTGTATCCCGCGATCAAGCGGCTGGAGACGGCCGGTCTGCTGAAGCGGGCGACGGAGCCGGGCTCCGTGGCGGCCCCGCGTCACGTCCTCACACTCACCGAGGACGGCAGGCGCGAGCTGCGCCGGCGGCTGGCGGAACCGGTTCAGCGCGACATCACCGACGAGAACCGCTGGTTCACGGTGCTCGCCTTCCTCAGGCACCTGGCCGACCCCACGGCTCAGGCCGCCGTCCTGCGGCGCCGACTGGCCTTCCTGGAGGAACCCGCGAGCTTCTTCTACGAGGGCGACCGGCCGCTGCGCGCGGAGGAACTCGACGACCCCTTCCGGCGCGGCATTCTCACCATCGCGCGGGCCACGAGCCGGGCCGAGCTGGACTGGCTGCGGACCACGATCGGCTCACTCGACGGGAGCGGTGGCTGACGTCCCCGAGTGCCGGACCGGACAGCCCCTCACCCCCGGCACCGGAGTGGTGCCGAGCTCGCCGACGCGGTAGCCGTTCGGATAGCCCTTGACCTCCCAGTTGCGCCGCGCGAAGTGCGGCGCCCGGCGCGGCGGCAGCAGACGCACCATCCGGCCCCGTGCCCGCACCGCGCGGCGCACCAACGCACGGGTGGCGGCGCCCGGCGGCTCGTACCGGAAGGCCCGCAGGAGCGGTTCGTCGAGCAGGGCGAACGTGGAGGTGCGCAACAGCGGCGCGAGAGGGCCGGGATACCAGGAGGTCATCAGGCCCAGCGTCGCGTCGGCGACCCGGCGCGCATCCGCGTCCCAGGCGAAATGGGCCTCTTCGTAGGTGTCGAGACAGTCCTCGAACTCCTCGTAGGTCCCTGGGATGTCCTTGATGCCCATGTGCCGCCCCAGAGTGCGGTAGTACACGGTGGTGGCGACGACCTCGTGCCGGGAGAGCCTGCGCCAGGCGTAGGCGTCGACCCACCGTCTGGGCATCACCACGAACGTGGACAGCACGTACCGCATGTCGTCGTTGCTGATGTCGTAGCTGCGGTGCATCTGGTTGATCCGGCGGATCGCGCTGCGCCCTTCCGCACCGTCGAAGCCGTGCTCGACGACGGCGTCGAGAAGCAGCGCGGTGTCGTCGTAGCGCTTCTGTGTGCGGTCCGTGAGTTCGGCCGTCTCGGCGAGCAGCCGCCCGATGCTCGGGACGGCGTACGTGCGGTACAGCGCCAGCTCCAGAGCCCGGGTGAAGTCCCATGGGAACTCGTAGGCCGCGGTCAGCCGGTAGATCTTCAGCGCGTCCTTCTCCGGGTCCATCCGACGGATCTGTTCGAGCCGCTCGAAGCGCTTCACCGTGCCGTCCCCCTTCTACCGACGAAGCTCCAACTTTACGGTGAACAGCGTCAGATGGGTGAGGGGCGACGTCAGTCGCACAGGGGGAAGGCGGCACAGATGTTCGGCAGACTCCGCACGTCCTTCAGCAGGTTTCGCAACTCCATGCGTGTGGAGGCGGCCCCGCGCGGGGGCAAGCAGAACCACAACCTGTTCGAAGCGGCCGCCGCCTATGTGGCCGCGTGCGCCGAGGACGACCAGGAGCGGATGGACGAGGCCGCGACCTGGGTGTCGCCCGAGGCGCTGTCGTTCGGGGTGAGCGAGCTGGCGTGCCGGGCCGTCATCGCGCTCGCGCGGGAACGCGACGAGTCGTCGCGGACCGTGGCGCGGACCCTCCTCGGGCTGCCCATGGCCTGACACCGTGGACGTAATGGCCGATTCGCCCCCGTCCGGCCGGATATTCACCCCTGTCCGGCCGGATATCTGCAGCTCCAGGTGTGCTTCGCAGTCGTGACAACCGGCTTCGGGTCGCATTAGGGTGCGCCGACGGACCAAGCGATGGGGAGGGTGGAATGGCCGGGACGGACGAAGAGACCGTCGCCGCCCAGGACGACGCGCTGTATGTGCTGACGGCGGTGCTGTTGACGCCCGCGAAGTTTCCCAGCGTGTTGGGTGACGACTATCCGGAAGCCTGCGCGGCGCTCGGTCTGGCGCCGCTCGCCGACGGGTACGGCCTCGTGCTCGGCCAGGACGGAGATGGCGCGCGGTGGACCGTCGTCATCGACGATGTGTCGCTGGTGGCCGTGGCCATCGCGTCATGGGACTGCGGCATGGAGTACGACCTGTCGCCCGAGGAGCACACGGTCGTCGCCGCGCTGCCCGGCTGGCCCCTGGCGGTCGCCGTCGCGGCCCCCGGTGTGCCGGCTCCGCATGATCCCTCGCCCGAGGTCACGGATCTCGAGCCGCTGCGTCCGCCGGACTGCGAGACCTGGGGTTCCGCGCAGCGGCGCCTGGGTGCGGACGAGATCGCGCTCCAGTGGGCGACCTGGCGGGGGCAGATCGGCGACGACTACTTCACGAACCGGAACGGCGAAGCGTCGGCCGAGGAACCCGTGAAAGCCGACGACGGTGACGGCAACAACGAGAACGACGCCGGCGACGACAACGTCGACAGCCGGAACACGCCGCGTCGCGGCATCCGCCGTGTCCTCGCGGAGGCGCGCTCGTACGTGGACACTCCGCCGCCGCTGGGCCGTGTCCGGTCCTCCTTCGCGCCCGGCGACGCCCGCACCCTGCGTGCGGACGGGCCCGGCTGGTCCATCGTGGCCCGGACGGACGACATCGCGTTCGTCCTGCTCGACGAGGAGCCCGGAGAGGTCCTTCCGGTGGGCCGTGGTCCCGAGCTGCCCGGCCTTCTGGAGGCACTCGACAAGATGGCGGTCCGCCCGGCCTGATCCGGGTGGACGGGTCGGCACGCGTCGCAAGGCGCCGCCCGCAGGACGGGCTGCCGGCAGGCCCGCGGGCGGCGATACGGTCGGCGCCCGTGCGCCGACGGGCTACGCACCGGGCGGACGAGTGCTCAGCGGCCGAGTTCCTTGCGCGTGACACGGCGCAGCCTGCGCCGCTGTGCGGGGTCCAGTGCCAGATACGCGGCGGCCGGCACTCCCAGGATGATCAGGAGGGCGGCCCACCAGGGAAGCCAGATCCACAGGATGAGCCCGACCACCACACCGCCGGTGGCGATCTTCGCGTTCTTCGACATGTATGTCGCCTCCTTCGCGGCCACTGCCGCTCTCTGTCCTGAGAACGGGTGCATGCTGCGCGCGGTTCCAGCTCGCGACCCTGATACAACCCTGAGAAACCTCGGCCTCCGGCTCTCGAAGGCCTCATGGGTACTGGCTCCGCAGAGGCTCGCCCACCTCGCGCATGTGGCGCAGGGCCTGCCGGTAGGAGTCGACGAGCCCGGCCTCCACGTAGGAGATACCCGTTTCGCGGCAGTGGGCGCGTACCAGGGGCTGGGCGAGGCGCAAGTGGGGGCGGGGCATGCTCGGGAACAGATGGTGCTCGATCTGGTAGTTGAGTCCGCCGAGGAACCAGTCGGTCAGCGGACCGCCCCGGACGTTGCGCGAGGTGAGGACCTGTCGGCGCAGGTGGCCCAAGCGTGTGGCGTCGGGGTCGGGCATTTCCATGCCCTTGTGGTTGGGTGCGAAGGACAGGCCCAGGTGGAGACCGAAGAGTGCCTGATGGACGGCGGCGAAGGCGAGGGCCTTGCCGGGGGACATGGAGACGAGCAGCAGGCAGGCGTAGCCGATGACGTGCGAGACCAGGAGCAGGGCCTCCACCGTCCGTTCGCGCGGCGGCTGACGGCGCAGGTCCTGGAAGCCGGACACCTTGAGGGCAATGCCTTCGAGGAGGGTGAGCGGGAAGAACAGCCAGGCCTGGTTGCGGGTGAGCCAGCGTCGGAAGCCCACCCGTTCCCTCGCCTGCTCACTGGTGAAGACCAGGACGTCGGCGGCGACGTCGGGGTCCTTGTCGATGTGGTTGGGGTTGGCGTGGTGACGGTTGTGCTTGTCGTTCCACCACGCATAGCTCATGCCGAGGAGAAGGTTGCCGTGGATCAGTCCGATGAGGCGGCTGACGGACTTGTCGCCGGTGATCTGGGAGTGACCGGCGTCGTGACCTATGAACGCGGTGCGCGTGGAGAGCACGGCGAGCACCGGGGCGAGGAGCAGCACCCACCAGGAGGTACCCATCAGCAGGACGCCCGTCACGACCGACGCCAGGGCCAGGGCGTTCAGGGCGATCTCGCGCGCGTACCAGCCGTGTCGCCGCTCCAGCAGGCCCTGCCCCTTCACGGTGCGCAACAGGGGCGCGAATTCACTGCCCGCGTGCTGTCCGGAGAGTGTGCCCGGAGGTGGCTCCGTGGCGACTGCTGCGATGTGGGGCATGGTGGGACTCCGGTCTCTCGGACAACGAGCTGACCTGATGAAACGTAGGGACAAGCGGCCGCCGGCGACCATGGCGCCACCACCCGTGTGCGTACCGGGATCTCCCCCGGCCCTTCAGGGGGGTTGACTCCACCCCCCTCCGCCCCCAACGCCAAGTGACTGCCTTCACCGCACCGGTGCCCACGCCGCGCCTGTGGAGTGCTGTACTCTCGACCACCCTGACTCAGTAGTCAAATTTGAGGAATGCGCTATCGCTGTGCAGAGGATGCCCGCGGCGACCCCCGCCGAGATCACCGAAGTGGCCCGCTGCTGTGCCGTGTTCATGCCCGCCGAACCGGCCCGCACCGGTCGCGTCGCCTTCTGGCGGCCCGACGGCGACGCACCGCCCGCCGTCGCGGGCGGCTCGGTCGAAGAGCTGACCGTCGTTCTGCCCGGCGACGAGGGTGTCGAACGGGTCGCCGTACCGGCCGTGCTGCTGTCGGTGCGTGCCGCTCTGCCGGTCCTCACGCGCGCGCGTGCTGCCGCGCACACCCACCGGGCGACCGCGTTCTGGGGCACCGCCGGAGTGCTCGCGCTGCAACTCGTGGCGCGGGGGCTGCTGCTGCCCGGCCTGACCGCCGGCGACCACGATGCGTGGCGGGCGGGTCCGCTGCGCGCCGAGGACCTGGACCGCATCCGTGACCTGGCCGCCGCGATGCCGCCCGAGGCGCACGCCGTGCCGTGGGCCGACACCGAGCCGCTGCGGCTGCCCGGCCCCGAGCCGCTGCTGCGCGCCTTCCTCGACGCGGTCGCCGACACCCTGCCCCGCTCCCCCGCCGCGCCGCTGGCGGCGGGCGGCCCGGCCTTCGCGGCGCGAGAGCCGCAGCAGGTGCCCGAACAGCGGGCCTGGGCCGCGGACGTCGCCGCCGGGCACGACGCCGGCGTACGGATCTCCCTGCGCGTCGAGGTACCGGGGCTCGCGTCGATCGCACCCGGGGAGGCGGGCTCGGCCGCGTCGCGAGCGGAAGCATCGGCCAGGCCGCAGGAGAGGTCGTCCCCGGGCCCGGAGGAGACGGCGTCGACCGGATCGGCGGCGGTGCACCCCGCCTTGCGCGCCGTACTGCAAGTGCACAGTGTGAGCGACCCCGCGCTCGTTGCGGACGCCTCCGCCGTGTGGGCCGGGGCGCGGGCCTTCGGGCCGCGCGCGCGGATGGACGTCCTGCTCGCGCTGCACCGTGCGGCCCGGGCCTGGGCGCCGCTCGCCCCGCTGCTCTCGGCCGCCGTACCGGACACGGTCGACCTCGCGGACGACGAGGCGGCCGAACTCCTCGGTGAGGGCTCCCGGATGCTGGCCGCGGCCGGTGTCGACGTGCACTGGCCCAAGGAACTCGCGCGCCCGCTGACAGCCCGGGCGGTCATCGGCCCGCCGGACGGCGGGCAGGGGAAGGACCGAGCCGCGTCGGACGTGCCGTCGTTCCTGTCCGCCGACGCGCTGCTCGCCTTCAGCTGGTGGTTCGCGCTGGGCGACCAGCAGCTCACGCGGGCGGAGCTGGACACGCTCGCCGAGGCGAACCGCCCCCTCGTGCGGCTACGCGACCAGTGGGTCCTGGTCGACCCGCGGGAGGTGCGTCGCGCCCGCGCGCAGCAGGACCGCAAGGTCACACCCATCGACGCGCTCAGCGCCGTTCTGACGGGCTCCACGGAGGTCGACGGCCGCCGGGTCGACGTCCGGGCCACGGGATGGCTCGCGGCCCTGCGGGAGCGGCTTGCGGCCCCGGAGGGGCAGGCGCCGGTCGCGCAGCCCGCCGCGCTCGCCGCGACGCTGCGGGACTATCAGCTGCGCGGCCTCGGCTGGCTGGCCCGGATGACCTCACTGGGGCTGGGCGGGTGTCTCGCCGACGACATGGGCCTGGGCAAGACGATCACCCTGATCGCCCTCCATCTGCACCGGCAGTCCGACGATTCGGCGGCCGGCCCGACGCTCGTCGTCTGCCCGACCTCCCTGATGGGCAACTGGCAGCGGGAGATCGAGCGGTTCGCGCCCGGCACGCCGGTGCGCCGCTTCCACGGCTCCGCGCGCAGCCTGGACGGGGTGGCGGACGGCGGGTTCGTACTCACCACGTACGGCACGATGCGCCTCGATGCGGAGCGGCTCGCCGAGGCGCGGTGGGGCATGGTCGTCGCGGACGAGGCACAGCACGTGAAGAACCCCTACTCGGCCACGGCCCGGGCGCTGCGCACGATCGGCGCACACGCGCGCGTGGCGCTCACCGGCACTCCGGTGGAGAACAACCTCTCCGAACTGTGGGCGATCCTCGACTGGACGACACCCGGCCTGCTCGGCACGCTCGGCAGCTTCCGCACGCGGTACGCGCAGGCAGTCGAGGGCGGCCGGGACCCCGCGGCGGCGGAGCGGCTCGCCCGGCTCCTGGGGCCGTTCCTGCTGCGGCGCCGCAAGTCGGATCCGGGTATCGCGCCGGAACTGCCGCCGAAGACCGAGACCGACCGCACCGTGTCACTCACCAAGGAGCAGGCGGGTCTCTACGAGGCGGTGGTGCGCGAGACACTCGCGGAGATCTCCGGCGCCGACAGCATGGCGCGGCGCGGCCTGATCGTGAAGCTGCTGACCGGGCTGAAGCAGATCTGCAACCACCCGGCGCAGTTCCTCAAGGAGGAGCGGCCGAACATCGCGGGCCGCTCCGGAAAGCTGGAACTGCTGGACGAGTTGCTCGACACCATCCTCTCCGAGGGGGCGGGTGTCCTGGTCTTCACGCAGTACGTGCGGATGGCCCGCCTGCTCGAACGGCACCTGGCGGCGCGCGGAGTGCCGTCGCAGTTCCTGCACGGCGGCACGCCCGTCCACGAGCGGGAGGCGATGGTGCACCGCTTCCAGGAGGGCGAAGTGCCCGTCTTCCTGCTGTCGTTGAAGGCCGCCGGAACGGGACTGAACCTGACCCGGGCGGAACACGTCGTGCACTACGACCGCTGGTGGAACCCGGCCGTCGAGGCGCAGGCCACCGACCGCGCCTACCGCATCGGCCAGACCCGGCCGGTGCAGGTGCACCGGCTGATCGCGGAGGGCACCATCGAGGACCGCATCGCCGACATGCTGCTGCGCAAGCGGGAGTTGGCCGATGCCGTGCTCGGTTCCGGGGAGTCCGCGCTGACGGAGCTGACCGATGCCCAACTGGCCGACCTGGTGGAACTGCGAGGGGGCGCACGATGAAGGACCGGGACGAGGAACGTACGTTCGCGCCGTTGCCGCCCGCACACGGGCGGGGTTTCGCCCGGACCTGGTGGGGCCAGGCCTGGTTGAGGGCCCTGGAGGACGCCGCGCTGGACTCGGAGCAGGTGAGGACGGGCCGTCGGCTCGCGCGCGCGGGCGCCGTGGGAGCCGTGTCGGTGCGCCCCGGAGGCGTCACGGCCGTCGTCCAGGACCACGACCACACCGCGCACCGCGCCGACGTACTACTCCAGGAGCTGTCCGAGGAGCAGTGGGACCGCTTCCTGGACATGACCGTCGAACGGGCCGGGCACATCGCGGCGCTGCTCGACCGTGAGATGCCGCCGCATCTGGTCGAGGACGCGGCGGCCGCCGGAGTCGAACTCCTGCCGGGCCTCGGCGATCTGGAGGCCACATGCGACTGCGACGCCTGGGACCACTGCGGGCACACCGCCGCGCTCTGCTACCAGATGGCGCGCCTGCTGGACCAGGATCCGTTTGTGCTGCTGCTGATACGGGGGCGCGGCGAGAGCGAGTTGCTCCACGCTCTCCAGGCCCGCAGCGCCGTCTCCCCTCAGGAGCCGTCGGCCCCGGACAGGCCCCTGGAGGGCGTGGACGCCGCCGAGACGTACGCGACCGGATTCCTTCTTCCTCCGCTGCCCGGGCCTCCGGAACTGCCCGCGGAGCCGGGGCTGCCGCCTTCCCTGGACACCGAGGTGCCCCCGGCGCCCGGCGTCGATCCGGACGCGCTGGGGTTCCTGGCCGCACGCGCCGCGCACGAGGCGCACCGACTGCTCGCCGAGGCCCTGCGGACGGGGCATGAACAGCACGTGGCCGAGGAGGAGTTGACGCCCGCCGAGGACGCGGTCCGGCTCGCGGCCGGCGCCCCGGGAACGACCGTCGCGGCCCGGCTCGCCGACGGTACGGGCCGTGACGGTGAAGGACTGGCGGCGGCCGTACGCGCCTGGCACTGCGGGGGCGTGGCCGCACTGGCCGTACTCGAGGACGACTGGACGGCGGAGCCGGAAGCACTCTCACGCGCGCGTGCCGCCCTGGAGTCGTCCTGGGACGAGGACGAGCGCCCCCGTCTGCGGGCGTCGGGCAACCGCTGGAGCGTGGTCGGCGGGCGGGCGCAGGTCCGTCTGGGGGCGGAGGGCCGGTGGTGGCCGTACCGAAAGGAACGTGGCCGCTGGCTGCCCGCGGGCCCGGCGGCCCAGGATCCGGCGACGGCGCTGGCGCTGGCGCTGGCAGCGACGGACGGGGAAGAAAGAGGCTGAGGAGGTGGAGGTGGAGGTGGTGCGAGCCCGGGCACGACCGGCATACGGCGGCAGGCCGCGCACACCGGCACGCCCGGCATCCGGCGCCCGCAGCCGTCTCGGCTCCGGGCGCCGCTCGGTCAGCTCACGCCTCGGCCGACTCCGCCGCCGGGGCCGCCTTGCGCAGAGTGGTGATGCACATCGTGATGGCCTGCTGGAGCTCCTCAAGGCGCTGGAGCATGTCGTCCTCGTAGATCGTGTCGAGGTCGTCGACGTCGTCGAAGGTCAGCTCCTCGAAGACCCTCGTCGCCCTCTGGAGGCTGCTGTAGAACTTCGTACGGCGCTCCTGGAGGCGCAGTTCAGGGTCGGCGGCGACCGTCTGGGCGACGAGGTCCTTCACGGTGTCGTACGCGTCCGTGGCCCACTGTCCGGCCTCTTCGTCGTCGTCCAGCTCGTCGATGAGGGACAGATGCCGCTCGGCCTCCGCCCGCAGCTCGGCGGGGGCGTCGATCGTCTGCCCGGCCGGCGTCTTGACCTGACCGTTCTCGACGATCTGGCGCACGTATCCGATGCGGTCGGCGGCCCGGGTCTCGGTGGCGACCGCCTTCTTCAGCTCGTCGGTCCTGGCGATGTCGCGCGCCAGCTCCGTCTGCAGGGCCGGGTCCTCCTTGAGCCGGTCGAGCAGCGCGGCGCGGGCCGCCTGGGCGGTGGAGGGGTCGGCGAGGATCGCGGCCCGCAGCGCGGTCGGGTTCTCGGCGACCTCCAGCGCCTTGGTCGGCCGGATGCCCTCCGCCTGGGCCGCCGCCGCGATCGCGGTCCCGCGCTCCGAGGCGGCGCTGGAGCGCGAGGTGTAGTACGACAGCCACACGTCCGCGTCCGGCAGCTCGATGTCCGCGCCGGGAACCAGCACCTCGAAGTGCGGGACGATCCCGTCGTCGGCCGCCTTGTCCCAGGCCTTGTAGTAGCGCATGACCCGCTCCGCCGAGCAGCCCGCCAGTGCGGCGAACTCCTTCGCGGACACCTTGGGCGTCTCCTCGGCCGACTGCCCGCCGGGCCGCACGCTGCGCGCCACCTTCAACGCGAACGCCCAGCCGCCGGTCCGCGCGTACACCCCGAACTCACGGGCGTCCCGGGCCACCGGCTCGGGCACGTCGAGGACAGGGGCGGAGTTCTCCGTCGCCGCGGAGCCCTCCTTCGATGCGGAGCTCTCCGTCGATGCGGAGTCCTCCATCGACGCGGAACCCTCCATGGGCGCAGCGTCACCCGACGCAGCCGCGTCACCCGACGACGCGACCTCGCTCGACGGTGCAGCGTCACCCGACGGTGCGACATCGCCGGACGCGGGTGGCTCGACCCAGAACTCCTCGTCTGCGGACGTCTCTTCGGCAGGCGGAACGGCCGCTTCGGACGGAGCGATCGTTACGGTCACAGGGGACTCTCCCAGGCGCTGGCGGACGGTACGGACGGCATGGAACCGAAGCGAGCAGCCTATATGAACCTGTTGCTACGGCTTTGCACACCTCTCCCCGGCGCCCGGCACGCGGCCCTGCCTCAGCTTCCGGCCGCAGCCGCGATGTCCAGGGCGGCGATGTACCCGAAGGTCATCGCCGGCCCGATCGTCGAGCCCGCGCCCGCATAGCTGTGCCCCATCACCGCGGCACTGGCGTTCCCCGCCGCGTACAGGCCGGGGATCACCGAGCCGTCCGCGCGCAGCACACGCGCGCGTGCGTCCGTGCGCAGGCCTCCCTTGGTGCCGAGATCCCCCGGGACGATCTTGAAAGCGTAGTACGGGGCCAGCCACAGGGGGGCCAGACAGGAGTTCGGCACGATCGCGGGGTCGGTGTAGTAGTGGTCGTACGTGCTGTCGCCGCGCTGGAAGTCGGTGTCGTCGCCGCTCAGGGCCAGGCTGTTGAACCGGTTGACGGTGGCCCGCAGGGCGGCCGCGGGCATGCCGATCCGCCCGGCGAGGGCGTCCAGGGTCCAGGCCTTGTGCGCGGCGCCGGAGTCGTACCAGGAGCCGGGGAACGCGAGCGTCGGCGCGACGTCCTTGAAGAGGTAGCGGTTGCGGTAGTTCTGGTCGACGATCAGCCAGGCCGGGATGTCCGGGGCGGTCGGGTTCCGCTCGTACATGGTGTGGACGACGTCGCTGTAGGGGGCGGCTTCGTTGACGAACCGCGCTCCGGCGGCGTTGACGAGGAGGCCGCCGGGCAGGGTGCGTTCGGCAAGACAGAAGTAGGGCTGGTCGGGCAGCGGGATCGTCGGTCCCCACCAGGCGTCGTCCATCAGGTCGAGCGCGGCGCCAGCCCGCTCGCCGGCCCGGATGCCGTCGCCGGTGTTCTCCTTGGCGCCCACGGTCCACGCGGTGCCGATGGGTTGGCGCTGGTACTGGTCGCGCATGGCCGCGTTGTGCTCGAACCCGCCGGAGCCGACGACGACCCCGTGCCGGGCCCTGACCAGACCGGCCGAGCCGCCCTTGGCCACCACTGCCCCGGTGACCGTCCCGTTCTCCCGGTACAGATCGGTCAGCGGGGTGTTCAGCCACACCGGCACCTGGGCGGCGAGCAGGCCGGCGCGCAGACCCGCGGCCAGCGACTGCCCCATGGTGAGGGGCTTCTGGCCGAGGAGGGCCGCCTTGGTCCCGCGGGCCAGGCATTCCGCGGCGACGGCGAGGCCCTTGGCGCTGACCGCGGACAGGGTGAGCCACTTGTAGTCGGCGCTGAAGACGACCATGCCGGCCGGGACGGCCATGTACGACGGGTTCAGGTGGGCGAGTTCGGCGCCGAGGATGTTCCCGTCGAGCTGGTCGGGTTCGATGGAGCGGCCGTTCGGCAGCCCGCCGGAGAGCTCGGGGTAGTAGTCGCTGTACCCCTCCATCCAGCGGAAGCGGAGCGGGCTGTTCGCCATGACGAAGGAGATCATGGCGGGTCCGTGGCCGAGGAAGGCGCGCTGCCGGTCGGCGGAGACGTCGGGCCCGACGACCGCCGCGAGGTAGGCGGCGGCCTTCGCCGGGGTGTCGGGGACGCCCGCGGCGAGGATGACGGGGTTGTTCGGAATCCAGATGCCCGCGCCGGACCGCGCCGCCGAGCCCCCGAAGGTGGCCGCCTTCTCCACGACGACGCAGCTCAGCCCCTGCTTCGCGGCCGTCAGCGCGGCGGTCATACCGGCCGCCCCGGAGCCGATCACGACGACGTCGTACGTGCCGAGGAGGGGCAGGTCGGCCGCGTCGGCGGCGCCGCCGACACCGGGGAGCCCGGCCGCGAGCGCAAGCCCCGCACCCGTCCCGCCGAGCACGCGGCGCCGCGACGGGCCGACCGCGGAGAGGGATTCGATACGTCTCGCAGGGTCCGCACTTGTGGACATGGCAGGTCGCTCCTGTGTGGCGAGGGAACGTGGGGTCGTGCGCCGCCCAGGACCATGACCAACCCTGGACGCAAGGATTCTGATGGAGAGTCAGGAATGTCGCGCGAGGGTCTTGTGAAGTCAAGGGCGTCAGCGCGTCGGACCTTGGGGCGGCCGGTTGTCCCCGTGCGGCCGATTGTCAGTGGCTCCTGGCACGATCTCCGGCATGGGAGTTCGCTACGACTACTTCGCCGCTGCCGACGACGCCGGGGCCCTGGCCCGCCTTCACGGGGACCTGGGGGCGGTCGACGACGAGTTCGGCCTGACGGGTCTCAAGGGAGCGGACCCGGATCTCATCCTCGGGCCGGTCGAAGCGGGCCTCACCGGGCGTTCCGTGGCGGAGGTGGAGGACGACCCGCGTTTTACGCGCCTGATCAGTGATCCGCAGGCCGAGGACCGTTGCCTGGTCACTCTCACCGGGACATTGCGTGATGCCCTGGCCGGGGCGCGGCCGGAGCGCCTGGGGCAGACCGCCATGACGGTGGTGTCCGGCCCCGAGGACTCGGCGGGCTGGGACGCGGACCTGCTCGCCGACTTCCTTCAGCGGCTGGCCGAGCTGAGCAGGCACGCGCGCGTGACGCACCAACAGCTCTACTGCCTCATATCGTTGTGAGTGGCGGTGCCCGTGACGGCTTGATGTCCTCGGCGATATCGATACCGGCAGCCCGTGGGCCACCGGTATCACCGAGCCTGTCGGTCAGTGACCGCTGATGGCCCTGGGTACGTACGGCTGCTCCAACTGCTCGATCTCCTTCTCGGACAATTCCAGGTCGAGCGCGGCGACCGCGTCGTCGAGATGCGCCGGCTTGGTGGCGCCGACGATCGGTGCCGTCACCGCGCGTTGGTGCAGCAGCCAGGCGAGGGCGACCCGGGCCCGCGGCACACCACGGTCGGCGGCGATCCGGGCCACGGCGTCGACGATCTCGTCGTCGCCCTGCCGGTACAGGGTCTTGCCGAACTCGTCGGTCCGGCTGCGGGCGGTGGTGACGTCGCGATCCCGCGTGAGACGGCCCCGAGCCAACGGGCTCCAGGGCAGCACGCCGACCCCCTGGTCCTCGCACAGCGGCAGCATCTCGCGCTCCTCTTCTCGGTAGAGGAGGTTGTAGTGGTTCTGCATGGAGACGAACCGCGTCCAGCCGTTCAGCCGGGCGGTGTACTGGGCCTTGGAGAACTGCCAGGCGTACATCGAACTGGCCCCGACATAACGGGCCTTGCCCGCCTTGACCACGTCATGCAGGGCCTCCATCGTCTCCTCGACGGGGGTGGTCGGATCCCAGCGGTGGATCTGGTACAGGTCGACGTAGTCGGTCCCCAAGCGGCGCAGGCTGTTGTCGATCTCCGTCATGATCGCCTTGCGGGACAGGCCGTGGCCGTTGGGTCCTTCGTGCATGCTGCCGTTGACTTTGGTCGCGAGGACGATCTCCTCACGGCGTGCGAAGTCCGCCAGGGCACGGCCGACGATCTCCTCGCTGGTGCCGTCGGAGTAGACGTTCGCCGTGTCGAAGAAGTTGATCCCGGCCTCCAGCGCCTGCCGGATCAGCGGCCGCGAGGCCTCCTCGTCGAGGGTCCACTCGTGGGGCCCACGGTCGGGAAGGCCGAAACTCATGCAGCCCACGCAGATCCGGGACACATCCAGGCCCGTCGAACCGAGCTTCACAAACTGCATGCGCACTCCTGCTCTCGCCGGGAACGGGCTTGCCACGCCCAGCCCGACGGTACCCGGGGAACACCCACGCGGCATCCCCGTACGCGGCCATCACCAGCCAACTTCCGTTCCTGTCAGCCCAGTTGTCGACAGGCACCGACCAACCGGTGAATTCCGCCGACGTCGAGGCCGCGGACACGCCGGCATGTCCGCTCCCCAAAAAACGCGCCCTCACCCAAATGGCCCAGTAAATCCATTACGCACCTAATCAAACGATTAAGCTCGGTCCGGATCCATAAGGGCGAGCATCCCTCTGGCTGGCGCTTCCAGCTGATGCCTGATGTCTGACACCTGACACCTGACACCTGACACCTGACACCTCTGCACCCTCTCGGGCGGCACCCGTTCCGCATGGAAGGAACCTCCTCATGGCTCATGGCATTTCCCTCCACATCGGACTCAACGGCGTCGACCGCACCAAATACGGTGGGTGGGACGGCAAGCTCATCGCCTGCGAGAACGACGCACGCGACATGGAACAGCTCGCCAAGGAAGCCGGGATCAAAGAGCGCACAACGCTGCTCACCCCCGAGGCGACGGTCGACAACATCACCGCTGAGCTGCGCAAGGCGGCGAAGGTCCTCACAGCCGGCGACCTCCTGCTCTTCAGCTACTCGGGCCACGGCGGGCAGGTACCCGACCTCAATGGCCCCGAGGACGAGTCGGACCGGCTCGACGAGACCATGTGTTTCTTCGACCGGGAGTACATCGACGACGAGCTGTACAAGGAATTCGAGGGATTCGCCGAGGGCGTTCGGATTCTCTGCTTCCTTGACTGCTGCCACAGCGGCAGTGGCATCAGGGTGCGAGAAATTCTCTCGCCGGAGGCCATGGAAGAACAGTTCCAGACGACCGACCCCAACCAGGTCGAGACAACGGCCAGGATCATGCCCCTGGACATGCAGGCTGAGATGTACGACCGGAACAAGGAGTTCTTCGACGACATCCAGCGCAAGCTCAACGCCAAGGACAACCGCGACCTCGGCGCGACCGCCCTGCTCATCTCGGCCTGCCAGGACAATCAGCTGGCAGCCGACGGCCTGCGTAACGGTCTGTTCACCGCGACCGTGCTTCAGGTCTGGAACGGCGGCAAGTTCACGGGCGGGTACAAGGCGTTTCACCGCGAGATCCTCAAGCAGATGCCGGCCATCCAGAGCCCGAATCTGTTCATCACCGGCCGGGCCAACAACCGGTTCATCACGGAGCGGCCTTTCACGCTCTGAGAGATCGGGCGAGAAAATGACCGAGAGCCCCGCCTCACCGAAGTGAGACGGGGCTCTGATCTACGACTATGAGTGAACCTCTAGTCGGGACGACAGGATTTGAACCTGCGACCCCTTGACCCCCAGTCAAGTGCGCTACCAAGCTGCGCCACGTCCCGATGCGCTTCCCGCGGTGATCTGCGTGAGCGCGCTGACAGAACTTTACCCCACGTCGGGGGGTGTCCCGAAGGGGGCGCAGGGCGCGGGACAATTGCGGTATGAACGGGACATCCGAAGTACATGCGGACGGCGGGCGGGACCGGGACGCGGAGGGGCGGGCGCGGAACGCCAGGCCGCGGGACGGGCTGGGCCGGCCTCTCCCCTACGGGGTGGACGGGGTGGCGCGCCAGCCGGAAGGCGTCGTACGCAGCCCCATGGACACCGTCACCGAGGCGCAGGCCCTGCTGGACGCCGGGAAGCCCTTCCATGCCCACGAGGTGTTCGAGGACGCCTGGAAGTCCGGGCCCGAGGAGGAGAGCGGCCTGTGGCGCGGCCTGGCCCAGCTCGCCGTGGGCCTCACACACGCGGCCCGGGGGAATACGACAGGCGGCGCCCGGCTGCTTCGGCGCGGCGCGGGTGCCGTCGAGGAGTGGGCCTCGCGGGCGGGTCGGGACCGGCCCTACGGCATGGACCTGACGGACGTCGTCGCCTGGGCGCGGGACTTGGCCGCGGACGTGGAACGCGACGAGGAGGCCATCGACGCGGGGGCGTCGGCGCCACGGTTGCGGGGGAGCACGCCCCGGTAGACGAGTGCGGATGCGGATGCGGTGCGCGGACTGTCAGTGGCGTGCGGCAGACTCGGGGCGTGCGAAAGATTCTTGTCATCGGTATCGGTGCGGGCGACCCCGACCAGCTGACCTTGCAGGCGGTCAAGGCGCTGAGGAGCACGGACGTGTTCTTCATCCTGGACAAGGGCGAGGTGAAGTCGGACCTCGTCCAGCTCCGCCGTGACATGCTCGACGCGCACATACAGGAGGGGACGTACCGGCTGGTCGAGGCGCGTGACCCCGAGCGCGACCGGGCCGCCGGCGGCGCCGCGTACTCCCCCGCCGTCGGGGACTGGCGCAGCGCCCGCGCCGAGATCTACGAGCGGCTCATCACCGACGAGCTGGGCGAGGACGAGTGCGGGGCGTTCCTCGTGTGGGGCGACCCCGCGCTGTACGACAGCACGCTCGGCATTCTGGAGGAGATCCTGGAGCGGGGCGCGGTGGCGTTCTCGTACGACGTCGTGCCCGGCATCAGCAGCGTCTCCGCGCTCGTGGCCAAGCACCGCACCGGGCTCAACCGGGTCGCGCGGCCGGTCCAGATCACCACGGGCCGGCGCCTCGCGGAGGGCTTCCCCGAGGATGTCGACGACGTGGTGGTGATGCTCGACGCCCACCAGACCTTCCGGCGGTACGCCGACCAGGACATCGACATCTACTGGGGCGCGTACATAGGCACGCCGGACGAGATCCTCGCCTCCGGCCCCATCGCGGAGGCGGCCCCTCGCATCGAGCTGCTGCGCGCGGAGGCCCGGGAGCGGAAGGGCTGGATCATGGACACGTACTTGCTGCGCAGGCATCCGCGGGATTAGGGGACCCGGTGGGCAGTGGCCGGCCCACGCCGGCCTCGGGCTGATCGGCGCTCGCCGCCGCATACCTCCGGAGGTTCTGGTGCCGGTCTTCGACCGCGTGGTCGAGGAGGAGCTGTCCGGCCCCCGTCGGCTCCCTCTTCCGTACCTGGCCAACGGCACGTCCACCTGGACATCGGCGCCGGCCTCGGGCGAATCCGGCCGAGGGCGGCGCGGGAAGCCGCTCCACAGTCCGGCGAGGCGGCGAATACGGGCGTGCTCGCCGCCACGCGTCCTTGTCATACTCCTGCCATGTCCGCCGCCCCGACCCGTTTCCGGGATCTCCGCGCCACGAAGTACGACTTCGTGGACTCGGTTCTGGTCCGCTGCCCCCGCTGCGAGCGCATCGCCCATGTCGAGCGGCGGCCGGATCCCGACGGGCAGGCCACCTCGGGGATGCTCGGGGCGAGGCGGCTCGTCTGCCGTGCCTGCGGGTACGCGCGGACGTGGCAGGGCAGGTCGGTGATGTTCTCCGGCAGCTCGGCCGCCCCGGCCCGCGATCCGTATTTCCGCGCCCCGCTCTGGCTGCAGACCGGGACACGCCACGGACGGCTGTGGGCGTACAACCTCGAACAGCTCGACTACCTCGGGCGGTTCGTCGGCGCGCCGCTGCGGGAGCGGGCGCCCTGGTACGACACCGGGCAGAAGATGACGTACGTGGCCCGCCTGCCCGCATGGATCAAGAGCGCCAAGAACCGCGACGAGGTGCTGCGCGCCATCGACCGGCTCCGCGTCTGTGTCACGGCAGGCTGAGGCCGAGCCGAGCCAGCGCTCCGGCGACGTCCGGGACGGCGGTCACGCCCTCCGGCAGCGGCGGGCGGCGTACGACGACGACCGGCAGCCCGAGTTCCCGCGCGGCGGTGAGTTTCGCCGCGGTCGCCGCTCCCCCGCTGTCCTTCGTCACGAGGACGTCGACGCGGTGCTCGCGCAGCAGCCCGAGTTCGTCGGCCACCGTGAACGGTCCCCGCGCCAGCACCACCTCCGTGTCCGGCGGCATCGGCGGCTCGGGCGACTCCACCGAACGGACGACGAAGTGCAGTTCGGCCTGGTGCGCGAAGGCCGCGAGGCCGAGGCGGCCCGTGGTGAGGAACACGCGGCGGCCGAGTTCCGGCAGGAGGTCCGCAGCCGCCGGGAGTGAAGCGACCGCGTGCCAGCGGTCCCCGGGCCCCGGCCGCCAGCCCGGCCGGCGCAGGACGACCGCCGGCACTCCGGTCGCCGCCGCGGCCCGGGCCGCGTTCGCCGTGATGCCCGCGGCGAAGGGGTGCGTGGCGTCGACGACCGCGTCGACACGGTGCTCGCCCAGCCACGCGGCCAGCCCCTGCGCCCCGCCGAACCCACCGATGCGTACGTCCCCTTCCACCGTCCCGGGCCGGGAGACACGCCCCGCCAGCGACGTGGTCACGCGCACACCGGGGCGCGGTGCGAGCGACGCAGCGAGTTCACGTGCCTCGGTGGTGCCGCCGAGGACCAGGACGTGCAGGGACATGCCGTCGACTCTAGAGCTGTCTCAGCGCAGCAGGAGCTGGGCCCCTCCCACCACGGTCGCCGCGATCACGAGCTGTTCGAACAGCCGCTGGTTGATGCGGTTCACCGCCCACTTGCCGATGAGGGCGCCCGGTACGACGAAGACGGCGAGTGCCGCGTCCAGCAGCAGTGAGTGGCCGTCGATCAGACCGAGGCCCACGCTGAAGGGCACCTTGGACACGTTGACGATGAGGAAGAAGAACGCCGAGGTGCCCAGGAAGCCGAGCTTCCGGAAGCCCGCGGAGAGGAGATACAGGGACATCACCGGGCCGCCCGCGTTCGCGACCATCGTGGTGAAGCCGCCGAGGACACCGTACGAGCGGGCCTTGATCCGGCCCGTGCGCGTGGCCACCGCCTCCGGTTCCCCGGTCCTGTCCGCAGTCCGTCGGCGCCAGACCGTGACCGCCGCCATCAGCAGCAGGATCGCGCCGATCGACGTCCGTACGATCCCGTCGTCCGCCCACACCAGGAACAGTGTGCCGAACACGACGCCCGCCGCGACGGCCGGGAACAGCCGCCACAGCGTGGGCCAGTGGGCGTGCCGCCGGTAGGTGAGGACCGCGAGGACGTCACCGACGATCAGGATGGGCAGGAGTACGCCGGTGGAGGCGCGGGCGGGCAGGACGGCCGCGAAGATCGCGAGACTGACCGTGTTGGCCCCGCTCACAGCGGTCTTCGAGAAGCCGACGAGCAGGGCCGCGGCGGCGAGGGCGGCGAACTCCCACGGGGTTATGTGCCAAAGCGTCATCGTGTTCATGCGGGGACCGATGCTATGTCCACGGGTCTCGCCGCGTCTCGCCGCGTCAGGAGCGTCTCGACAGGTGATCGTCGACCATCGGCCCACGCACATCACCGCATGTCATTGTGCGTACCGCACCCTCAGCTCCCGCTTGAGGATCTTCATGCTCGGGCCCAGCGGCAGGGCGTCCGTGAACTCGACGCGCCGCGGGTACTTGTGCCGCCCCAGATGCTCCTTCGACCACTCGGTGATCTCGGCGGCCTCCGGGACGGCGCCCGTGGCGCGTACGACGACCGCGCACACCTCTTCGCCGTGCAGCTCGTCCGGCAGTCCGATCACGGCGGCCTGGGCGACGCCGGGGTGGCGCAGGAGCACCTCCTCGACCTCCCTCGGGTAGACGTTGTAGCCGCCGCGGATGATGACGTCCTTCTTGCGGTCGACGATCCGCAGGAAGCCCTCGTCGTCCTTGGTGCCGAGGTCGCCGGTGCGCAGCCAGCCGTCGACGAGCGTCTCGGCGGTGGCTTCGGGGCGGCCGAGGTAACCGGAGAAGACGTTGTGGCCCCGGACGACGACCTCGCCCAGCTCGCCGGGCGGCAGCAGTTCGACGCGTCCTTCGACCTCGGCACGCGCGATCTCGACGTCCACGCCCCACAGCGGGTGCCCGATGGTGCCCGCCCTGGTGCCGAAAACGGGCTGGTTCACGGTCGCGGTCGGCGAGGTCTCCGACAGCCCGTACCCCTCGTAGATCTTCGCGCCGAACGCCTCCTCGAAGCGTTCCAGTACGGCGAGTGGCAGCGAGGCGCCGCCCGACACGCAGACGCGCAGCTCGGGCAGCGCGTCCATGGCTGCGGCGGCGCCCGCCAGGGCGACGAACATCGTCGGGACACCGTGGAACGTGTTCACCCCCTCCTTCACCATCAGCTCGATCGCGCGCGCCGCGTCGAAGCGCGGGAGCAGGACGAGCGTCGCGCCCGCGCGCCAGGTGGAGTTCATGGAGACCGTCTGGCCGAAGGCGTGAAACAGCGGGAGAGCGCCGAGGGCGACGTCGTCGGGGCGGATGTCGTTGGCGTCGAAGGCGTTGACGGTCGCGTTCATGACCAGGTTGAAGTGGCTGAGCACGGCGCCCTTGGGGACGCCGGTGGTTCCGCTGGTGTAGAACACGACGGCCGGGTCGTCCGCCGCGCGGGTGACGTACGAGGGCAGCGGCTCGGCGATCCTGGCCAGCTTCTCGAACTCGGCGCCCAGCGTGATGACTTGGACGCCGACGGCCTGAGCGGCGGCCGTACCGGTCTCGGCCTGCGCGGGGTGGCACAGGAGCAGTGTGGCGCCACTGTCCTTCAGGACGTGCTCGACCTCGGACGCCGACAACAGGAGATGGACCGGGACGACCACACCGCCGGCCGCGGCGATCGCGTAGTAGGCGTGGGGGAAGTCGGCGGTGTTGGGCGCCATGAGCGCCACCCGGTCCCCCGGCCGTACGCCGAGACCGACGAGGGCGCCGGCCTGGGCGCGGGCGCGCTGCCACACCTCGGCGAAGGTGAGGCGCAGCTCGCCCTCGACGAGCGCCGTCTTCTCGGGGCGGCGGCGGGCGTTCTCGGCGAGGATCGCGGCGAGGGAGAGGGTGGCGGCCATGGACGAGGGGCTCCGTTTCCTTGCTGGTGCGGCGGTGAACCAGAGGGAGGACTCAGCGGTGGTGCTCAGTCATGCGCGACAAAGAACGTGGCGGTGCTCAGTCACGCGCGACAAAGAACGTAGTGGCGCTCAGTGGCGTTCGACGAGGATCGCACTGCCCTGCCCGACCCCGACGCACATCGTGGCCAGGCCGCGGGCCGCGCCGGTGCGGCGCATGCGGTGGAGCAGCGTGGTGAGGATGCGGGCGCCCGAGCAGCCGAGCGGGTGACCGAGGGCGATGGCGCCGCCGGTGGGGTTGACGAGCTCCGGGTCGATGCCGAGGCGGTCCACGCAGGCGAGGGCCTGGGCGGCGAACGCCTCGTTGAACTCGGCCTCTTCGATGTCGCCGATCGTCCAGCCGACGCGAGCCAGGGCCTTCTCGGTCGCGGGCACGGGGCCGATACCCATGACGTCGGGATGGACACCGGCCGAGGCGCCGGCGACGTACTGTCCCAGGGACTCCAGACCCAGCTCGTTCAGGGCCTCCTCGCTGACGAGGAGGAGTCCGGCCGCTCCGTCGTTCATCGGCGAGGCATTGCCGGCGGTGACGGTGCCGCCCTGGCGGAACACCGGCTTGAGACGGGACAGCTTCTCGTACGAGGTGTCCTCGCGTACGCACTCGTCGTCGGCGACGACCACGCCGTCGGGCCGGGTGACGGGCAGCAGCTCGTCGTCGAAGTACCCGTTCTTGCGGGCGTCCGCGGCGCGCCGGTGACTGCGCAGCGCGAACTCGTCCTGGCGTTCGCGCGGGACCGCGTACCGTTCGGCGACCTCCTCGGCGGTCTCACCCATGGAGAGCAGGCCGTGCAGTTCCTTCATGGCCGGGTTGACCAGGCGCCAGCCGAGCCGGGTGTCGACGGTCTCGATGCGGTGCGGCAGGGCCTCGTCCGGGCGGGGCAGCACGAAGGGGGCGCGGCTCATGGACTCGGAGCCGCCCGCGAGCACGATGTCGGCCTCGCCGGCGGCGATCGTGCGGGCGGCCGTGGTCACCGCCTCCAGACCGGAGGCACAGAGCCGGTTGACCGTGGCGCCGGGCACCGACTCGGGCAGCCCGGCGAGGAGGGCGGCCATGCGGGCGACATTGCGGTTGTCCTCGCCGGCCTGGTTGGCCGCGCCCCAGTACACGTCGTCGATACGGGCCGGGTCGAGCCCGGGCAGGTCGGCGATCAGACCGCGTATCACCGTCGCCGCGAGGTCGTCGGGCCGCACGACGGACAGGGCGCCGCGCAGCTTGCCGATGGGGGTGCGGCGAGCTGCCGCGAAGTGGACGGGACGCACGACCTGACTCCTGACCGAATTCGATCCACGGCAGGTGCACCGCCCGCCGTCGGTTAATTAGCACTGCTAGTTTTCGACTATAGCCCCCCGGCCGTCACCTGGGAACCCTGCCGTTTCACCCGTTCCTTCCAGGGCACGCGAAACAGAGCAAAGGAGTCATGACAAGCCACGAACCACAAGGAGAAGCACGGTATGCCGGTTGTGAAGAGCACGCTCCCCGAGCCCGCCCGCCAGGTCGTCGGCGAGGCCCTGCAGCAGACGCTGGTCGATCTGCTCGGACTCTCGCTCATCGGGAAGCAGGCCCACTGGAACATCGTCGGACCGAGGTTCCGCTCGATCCATCTCCAGCTCGACGAAGTGGTGTCGACGGCCCGTACGTACGCCGACACGGTGGCCGAGCGGGCGGCGGCGCTCGGCGTCTCCCCCGACGGCCGGCCCGAGACCGTCGCCGCGTCCTTCGGTCTGCAGGGTCCGAAGGACGGCTGGCTGCGGGACACCGAGGTCGTACGGCTGCTCGTCGAGGCGCTGGAGGCGACGGTCGGAGGGCTGCGTGAGCGGATCGCCGTCACGGAGAAGGCCGATCCGGTCACCCAGGACCTGCTGATCGGGCTCACCGCCGAACTGGAGAAGCAGTACTGGATGTTCCAGGCGGAGGACTGGCCGCGCGACAACTGACCAACTCGAGGAGCCGGCCATGCAGCAGGACCGTCGCATCATCGGGGAACTGATCGCCGCGCACGGCACCACGTACGCCGATGAGGCGGGCATCCGGCTCAAGGATGCCCCGCAGCCGCTGTACCGGCTCCTGGTCATGGCCTGTCTGCTCAGCGCCCGGATCCGCAGTTCGGTCGCCCTCGCCGCCACGCGCGCGCTGTACGACGCCGGGTTGCGCGATCCGCGCCGTATGGCCGAGGCCGACTGGCAGGAACGGGTCGACGCGCTGGGACGCGGCGGCTACCGGCGTTACGACGAGCGCACCGCGACCCAGCTCGGCGAGGGTGCCGAGCTGCTGATCGAGCGCTGGGGCGGGGACCTGCGGCGGATGCGGGACGAGGCGGACGGCAAGGTCCCCGAGCTGCGCAGGCTGCTGCGGGAGATTCCGGGGATGGGTCCGGCCGGCGCGGACATCTTCCTGCGCGAAGTGCAGCACGTCTGGCCGGGGGTGGCGCCGCACCTGGACAACAAGGCGCTGTCCGGTGCCGAGCGGCTCGGACTCCCGAAGGATCCCCGGAAGCTGATGGAACGTGCCGGTGACACCGAGCCGGCCGTTCTGGCCGCCGCGTTGGTCCGGGTGGCCCTGGACAAGAAGTCGGCGCGGGAAGTGCTCGCGCGGGTCGGTTGACGGGGCTCGGCCGTCGACCGACGGCCGTCAACGGACGGGCGCCGCACGGCGCCGGCGGCTCGCCCTCGTCGGGCAGGGCCAGGATCTCGTCCCGCAGCGCGCGTAAAAGCTGTCCTCACAGGGCGGTGCCCGCGCCCGTTCCAGCAGGCGGCGGATCCTTTTCCCGCCCTACTCTGTCCATGACGTCACCCGTGTTCGACCCGCTCCGGTCCGCTCCGGTCTGATGGTCCGCTCCGGTCCGGTCACGCGATTCCACCGGCGTCCTGACGTGTCCCTACAAGTGTCCCTACGGGGATCCGTAGCTTTGCGGGGTCCCGACGGCGGGAGGCGGTGACGCAGAGGTGAGCGACGGATCGCGTCGTCCCGGCTCCGGTTCCGGCCGTGGTCGAGGTCGCGGGGGGCGACGGATGCGGTACATCGTGCTGGGGAGCCGGCCTGCGCACGGGGTGGGGGCGGTGGCACGGGCGCGCACCGCAGAGAAGGCGACGCGGCGTGCCGGGGACCGCGACGGCGTGACCGTGAACCACGGGCTGCGGGTGGCCGCGGCGTACGCATGGCGGCTGCTGGTGGTCGGGGTGGCCGTGTACGTGGGCTTCATGACCCTGGGGCGGTTGCAGCTGGTCGCCGTGGCGCTGTTCCTCGCGCTGGTCGTGACCGCGGTGCTGCGTCCGCCGGCCGGACTGCTGGCGCGGCGGCTGCCGAGGGCCGCGGCGGTGGCGGTGAGCGTGGTGGGCAGCCTGGTGGTGGCGCTGGGGCTGCTGGCGCTGGTCGGCGGCCTGGTGGCGGGCGAGTGGGACCAGCTGGGCCGGGAGTTCGGCGGGGGCCTCGGGCGGATCGAACGATGGCTGGAAGGCCCTCCCTTCCATGTGGACCCCGCCGTGATGTCGGATCTTCAGGGCAAGGTGAGCTCCTTCGTTTCGGAGCACCGCTCCCAGCTGATCAGCAGCGCGCTGAGCGGCGCCGGGCGCGTGGTCGAGGTGCTCACCGCAGCGGTGCTCGCGCTGTTCTGCTCCATTTTCTTCCTTCACTCCGGGGACAACTACTGGCACTGGTTCCTGGCGCGGCTGCCGGAGGGCGCACGGGAACCCTGGGGCCGCGCGGGACGGGCGGCGTGGCGGACGTTCGCCGGATACACGCGGGGGATCATCATCGTCGCGGCCAGCAATGCGGTGCTGGTCGGGATCGCCCTGTTCGCGCTGCAGGTGCCGCTGGCCCTGCCGCTGACGCTGCTGGAGTTCTTCGCCGCGTTCATTCCCCTGGTGGGTTCGCCCATCGCGCTGGCCGTGGCCACGGTCGTCGCCCTGGCCTCACGGGGGCCGGTCGTCGCGATCGCGGTGCTCGCCCTGATCGTGGTCGTCGGCCAGATCGAGGGTCATCTGCTGCACCCGCTGGTGATGAGCTGGGCGGTCCGGCTGCACCCCGTGGTCGTGGCCCTCTCCGTCATCGCCGGCAGCATCCTGGCCGGGGTGATCGGCGCGGTGGTGGCTGTCCCGATGGTGTCGGTCGCCTGGTCCGTGCTCAGCGTGCTGCGTCCTCCGCACGAGCCGGGCGCGGGTCACCCCGGGCGGTCACCGGGCTGACGCGTCGGTGCGGCCTGCCGACACGTCGATGCGGCGTGCCGACGTGTCGCGGCCGCGTGCCGACGTGTCGCGGCCGCGTGCCGCAACCCGAGTGGCGGTGTGCCGCATCAGACGTTCACGCTGCCGAGCCCGCGCACCCCGAGTGGCTCAACCCATCGCTCCCCGTGTCCGCCACGGTGACTCCGGAAGGTGTGCCGGTCACCGAGGTGGAACGGCCGGGCAGCCGTGCCGTCAGGCGGAGTGGGCCGTTGCCGCGGGCTCCTGCTCGGCGTCGTCGACCGCGTAGGAGAGGAAGTCGTCGACCATCCGGTGGAAGAGGGTGGCCAGTTGCCGCAGTTCCTCGGGGGACCATTCGGCCAGCGCCATCTGCATGCCGCGCGCACCGGCCTCACGGATGCGGTCCACCGCCTCCCGGCCGGTGGACGTCAGCTGAATACGCTGAGCCCGCCGGTCGTCAGGATCCGGGACACGAGTGACGTAACCGGACTTCTCCAACTGCTGCACCTGCCGCGTCACATGCGAAGCCTCCACACCGAGCCGATGGGCCAGCTCCCCCGGCCGCAACGGCTCGGTGTCCGAGATCTGCCGCAGCAACGCCACCGCGGCCCGGTCCAGCGGAACCCCCGCCAGCGCCATCAGACGTTCATGCTGCCGAGCCCGCGTACTCAGATACGTGATCCGGGTCAGGGCCCGCTCGATCCCGGTCACTTCCGGCGAGGCCGAGGCGGCCGGCAGCGAGGGCGGAGAGGGTGTGGACATGCGGCACACTTTACCATATCGTTGCGTAACTCAAGTAATTTTCTCCGGCAGTACGCTGCCCCAAGGGGCCGTTGCCGGGCTGATGTTGTCCCGCACGGCCTCCCGCCAGGTCGCGCCGGCCGCGATCGCCTGGCGCCAGCGGCGGATCGCCCTGGGCGGCAGGCCGGCCGCGAGGGCTCCGGTCAGCCGGTCACCGGTGCGGTACGCGGCGACGAACCGGCGTTCGGCCAGGTCCCCCTCCACGACCACCGTCTCGTCGTGGGCCCGGAAGTAGCCGTACGCCTGAATCTTCATGTCGTACTGGTCCGACCAGAAGTACGGCACCGGCGCGAACGGTCTGCGCGCCTCGGGGCGGAGGAGGTTGCGGGCGGCGGCCATGCCGTGCTCGGCCGCGTTGGTGCGGTGCTCGATCCTCATGGACACCCCGAACAGCGGGTTGTGCCAGCGGGCGACGTCCCCGGCGCCGTACACGCTCCGCGCGGCTTCGCCGTACGCGTCGCAGACCAGACCGTCGCCCAGCGTCAGTCCGCTGCCCTTCAGCCACTCGGTGTTGGGCAGACAGCCGATGGCGACCAGGATCTCGTCCGCCTCGACCACCTCGCCGTCCGCGAGCCGCACCCCCTCGTCGGTCACCTCGGTCACGGTGACTCCGGTGCGCAGCTCCACACCGTGCTCCAGATGGGCCCGCGACAGCACCTCACCCACCTCCGCGCCGACCGCGTGGGCCAGCGGCACCGGTGCGGGTTCGAGGAGGGTCACGTCCGCTCCCAGACGCCGGGCCACGGCGGCGGCCTCCGCCCCGAGGAAGCCGGCCCCGACCACGACCAGCCGCGTGCCCGGCCCGAGCCGGTCCCGCAGCGCGAGGGCGTCGTCCACCGTGCGCAGCACATGCGCGCCCTCCCCGGGCAGCCGGCGCGGGCGCACTCCGGTGGCCACGATCAGACCGTCGTACGGCACCGACGAGCCGTCGGCCAGACGCACCGTACGGTCCGTCACGTCCAGCCCGGTCGCCGCGACGCCGAGCCGCAGGTCGAGGTCGAGTGCCTCCAGGTCGCCCGGCGTCCGCAGGGCGAGCCGCTCGGGTTCCCACTCCGCGGCCAGCAACTGCTTGGACAGTGGCGGCCGGTCATAGGGGGCGTGGCATTCGTCGCCGACGAGGGTGATCGTGCCGTCGTACCCCTCGCGGCGCAGCGTCTCGGCGGCCGTGAGGCCGGCCGCCGAGGCTCCGACGACCAGAATGCGTTTCACCGTTCCACCAGTCGGATCGCCGCCGCCGGGCAGACCGCCGCGGCCTCTCGTACGCCGTCGTGGAGTCCGGCGGCGGGTTCCTCGTCCAGCAGGATCGCGACGCCGTCGTCGTCCCGCTGGTCGAACACCTCGGGGGCGGCCACGACGCACTGCCCCGATGCCACGCACTTCGGTTCGTCCAGTTCCACACGCATGGTTCTTGCCTCTGTTCCTTCGTATGGGGGGGTGTCACCAGGTGACGGGCAGACAGCGGACGCCGTAGGTGGTGCCGGTGTGGTGGAACGCGAGCCGGTCGATCGGGGCGGCCAGACGCAGTGTGGGGAAGCGGCGGTAGAGCGTGCCGTAGACGACCTGGAGCTCCAGCCGGGCCAGCGACTGTCCCAGACACTGGTGGGGCCCGTAGCCGAATGCCTGGTGGTGGCGGGCGGGACGGCTCAGGTCCAGCCGGTCGGCCTCGGGAAAGGCCTCCGAGTCCCAGTTCGCGGCGTGCAGATCGAACAGAAGGCCGTCCCCGGCGCCGATGACCCGGTCGCCGATCTCGATGTCCTCCTTGGCGACCCGGCGGATGCCGGAGTGGACGATGGTCAGATAGCGCAGCAGTTCCTCCACCGCGGCCGCGATCACCTTCGGGTCCTCGGCGTCCCGCAGCACGGCCAGCTGCTCCGGGTGTTCGAGCAGGGCGAGGGTGCCGAGGCTGATCATCGTCGCGGTGGTCTCGTGTCCGGCGATGAGCATGGCGACGCCCATGTGGACAGCCTCGCGGTGCGTCATCTCGCCGGCCTTGATCCGGCCGCCCATCTCGGACAGCACGTCCGCGTCGGGGGCGGCGGTCTTCTCCGCGAGCAGGGTGTCGAGGTAGGCGGCGAGGGCCCCGCTCGCCGCCCGCGCCTCCTCGGCCGGAACGGAGTTGTCGAGCACGAGGTTGCTGTTGCGCTGGAAGAACTCGTGGTCCGCGTACGGCACACCGAGCAACTGGGCGATGACCAGGGACGGCACGGGCAGCGCGAGCGCGGTGAGGAGATCGGCCGGGTTCGGTCCGTCCAGCATGTCGTCGATCAGACCGTCGACGATCCGCTGGACGGCGGGCCGCATGGCCTCGATCCGCTTGATGAGGAAAGGTGCGTTGACCGTCCGGCGCAGCCGGGTGTGTTCCGGTGCGTCGGTGTTGGTGATGAGCCTCGGGGTCGCGTGCGCGATCTCCGCGCGGTGCGCGTTCACGTAGGGGAAGCCGGGATCGCGGTCGTCGTTGCTGACGCGGGGGTCGGTGAGCAGGGCGCGCTGATCGGCGTGGCGGGTGATGAGCCAGGGCGTGCTGCCGTTCCAGATCCGCACCTTGGTGATCGGCTGCTCGTCGCGCAACGGTTGCAGGGCGGGCGGCGGGGCGAGCGGGCAGCTCACCGCCCGGGGCATCGGGTACGCGGCGACCGGCGGGGTGGCGTCGGGCGCGCGGCCCGCCAGGGCATCGGCCATGTCTCTCCTCGGTGGTGGGGGTCCGGTCGGAAGGAAGCGCCGGGGGTGACGGATTCGAGGCCTCGATGAGCACATGCAAACAGAGCGGACTGACAGCGTCCGGTCAGTTTCCTGACAAAAATCTGACGTGATGCACGTCACATCTTCTCGCCTTGCCGCCGGCGGACCGAAGGGCGCGTTCAAGCCCAACTACCTTGCGCGTTCCAGTCATTGGCCCGGCGTGATGGCCTCTGCGCCGCACTCGCCCGAACGGCGAAGGGTGGCACCGCGTCAGCGCGGCGCCACCCTGGAACGGAAGGGAACGGCGCTTGCCCGGCCACCCCCGACGTCATCTCGTTTGCTCTCACCCCAGCCAGTAGCCGAAGCCCCGGCGGGTGTGGATCAGCGGCGGCCCGTCCCGGTCGACCTTGCGTCGCACCCGGGAGACGAGCTGTTCGATCGCGTTGCCCCCGCGGAACTCGCCCCGGACGAACCGGCCGATCCGCTCCTTCGAGAGCACCTTGTTCGCGTTGACGAGCAGGTGGCGCAGCAGCCGGTACTCCGCGGGCGTCAGGTCGAGCGCCCGCTGTCCACGCCACGCCTGGCAGGTGCTGTCGTCGAGCACCAGATCCCCGTAGCCCAGTGTGCCCTCCCGGCGCACCCGCCGCCTGCCGTGCAGTAAGACCTGCGCTCTGGCCAGGACTTCGGCGATCCGAAGGGGCTTGGTGACATAGTCCGTCTCCCCCGGCCCCAGCTCGGGCAGCAGCCGGTCCAGGGAGTCGTACTCGGCCAGGAGCAGCACCCGCGGGCGCTCGACGACGGCGAGGCGGGGCTCCTGCGCGAGTTCCGTCATGTCCGAGAGGTCCGCGTCGAGGACCACGAGGTCGAACCGACGCTTCACGAGCCGCGCCACCGCCTCGCCCGCCGTATCCGCCACGCTGATCCGAAAGCCCGCCAGTTCCATGGTCGTCGACAGCAGTTCGGCGATCTCCGGGTCGTCTACGACAATCAGTACGTGCCGCCCGTCTCCGCGGGCGAGCAAGGGTCTCTCACTGGCTCTGCCGTACATGGAAGACCATTCCTGTAGGACTCATGCCTCACGCCTGAACGGCGGCGGCCGGGACATGGGTGCCGTCCGATCGCGTCAGGCCGCGGGATGTCCCGGCCCCGGGCCGAACCCGGGGACCTCCTCGACGGCATGGACGAGAAACTCGCCGACCCGCATCACCCTACTCTCCAGTTGCCTGACTCAAGCAATATCCGGGGAGCCCCTGGCCGTGGGCCGTTGACTCAAGCCGTTCGGGGGGTACGAGGACAAGCGAGGCCACGAACGTCGTCATCGCCAACTCGCCCGGATTGTGAGGCAGTACGGTGCCGGACTTCTCCAGCAGGGCAGGCGTCGCGTTCGTCGCGGGGGGCACCGGCGGGATCGGCGCGGCGATCGTCCGTACGCTGGCGCGGCGGGGCAGCGACGTGGTGTTCACGTACCGCTCCCAGCAGGCCGCTGCCGACGGTCTCGCCGGTGAGGCCGAGGCGTACGGACGCCGCGTCGTGGCGGTTCGGCTCGACCTGGGCGACGAGGCGGCCACGGCGCGGGCCGTGTCCGGGGCCGCCGGAACGCCGGGCGGGCTCCACACCCTCGTGTACGCGGCGGGCCCGCACGTACCGATGGTGCATCTGAGCAGGGTGTCGCCGAGTCAATACCATGCCCAACTCGCGGCGGACGCGGGGGCGTTCTTCAACCTGGTCCATCCCGCGCTGCCGCCACTGCGTGAGAGCCGGGGCAGCATCGTCGCCGTCACCACCGTGGCCACCCGCCGGTTCCCGGTCCGCGACGGACTGTCGTCGGGCACGAAGGGGGCGGTCGAGGCGGTCGCTCGGGCGCTGGCCGCCGAAGAGGGACGCTACGGCGTACGCGTCAACTGTGTCGCGCCCGGCATGCTGACCGACGGCATGGCCGCACGCCTGATCGAGTCCGGCGAACTCGACGAGGCGGCGCTGGAGATCACCCGGGGCAACATCCCGCTGCGCCGCTTCGGCGATGCGACGGACATCGCGGAAGCGGTCGCGTTCCTGGCCTCGGACCGCGCCGGCTACATCACCGGCCAGTCCCTGGGTGTCGACGGCGGGTACAGCGTCTGACCGGTCGGCGCGCTCCGGTGTGATCCGGCGTCCGTCGACGTACGCGGAGCAGGCACAGGTCGGCGACCGAACCGACCGCCGCCCGCATGACCGCCTACGGGTCGCAGGGGCCGCGCCTCCCCTGAACGGACGCTTGCGAGGCGGGCGATCGGTCGGGCCGGTTCGCTCACGCCGTCGGGGTCCTCCGCTCAAGTGGCTGCGGAGCAACCGGTGTTGACGGTCCGCCGGGCGCGTCGCGAGATCAGGGCACAGACCCGGGCCGGACCGCTCTCGGTCCGGCCCGGGCGCGGGTCTCCGTGGTCAGCCGGTGGTGGACAGCCGCTGCGGAGCGGTGCTCCCCTGCGTCCGCCGCGGGCTGCGCAGGCCGGTGAGGCTCACGAACACGGTGGCCAGGACGGCGGCGACGGCGAAGGCGGTGAAGCCCCAGCCCTCGGCCTTGCTCGCGACGAGCTGGCCGCCGAGCCACGGCCCGAAGACGGCTCCGAAGCGGCCGATGCCGGACACCCAGCCCACGGCCGTGGCGCGGTTGTCGGCACCGGAGCGGCCGGCCACCGCCGCGTAGATCATGGCCTGGGCGCTGAAGAGGAACAGGCCGGTGAGGAAGACCACCACGTAGGTGAGCGCGAGCGGCATGTGAATGCCGAGCAGGTAGACGCCGACGGCGGTGGCCGCGAACCAGATGGTGGCGACGAGCGGCGCGCCGTAGCGGTCGGAGAAGCGGCCGGCGACCAGCATGCCCACGATGCCGCCGAGGTTGATGACGATGACGAACGACAGGGAGGAGCCGAGCTCGTAGCCAGCGCCGCGCATCATGGTGGGCAGCCAGTTGCTGACGCCGTACACGAGCAGCAGTCCGCAGAAGGAGGCCAGCCAGAACAGCAGGGTGGTGCGCCACAGGTTGCCGCGGAACAGTGCGGCGAGGGCGCTCCAGCGCTCCCCGGCGGCGGGGCGCTCCGCCTCGGGGGCGGGCATGTCGACGTCGTAGCGGCGGGCGAGTTCACGGGCTTCCTCGGTGCGGCCCCGGGCGAGCAGGAAGCTCATCGACTCCGGCAGGAACTTGGCGACCAGCGGCACTCCGATGAACAGCGGGACCACGCAGATCCAGTAGGCGACGCGCCAGCCGCCCGCGCCGCCGGTCCACAGACCCACGAAGCCCGAGAGGATGCCGCCGGCCTGATGGGCGGTCATCAGCATGCCGACGATCAGGGCGCCGCGACCGCGCGGGGCGTACTCGGCGACCATCGTGATCGTGGTGGGCAGCAGGCCGCCGAGGCCGAGGCCGGCGATGAAGCGGCCGAGTCCGAAGACACCGATGCTGGGGGCGACCGCGCACAGGGCGGAGGCGAGCGAGAACACCGCGGTGCAGCTGAGGATGACCTTCTTGCGGCCGACCCAGTCGGTGACCGTACCCGCGGACAGGGCGCCGATCAGCATGCCGAAGGTGGCGTAGCTGCCGAGGTCGCCGGCCTGGGACGGCTCGAGGCCGAGGGCGTGCTCCTCCAGCATGTGGGGCAGCACGGCGCCGTAGACGAACATGTCGAGGCCGTCGAAGAGGACGACCAGCCAGCACAGGCCGACGACCAGCGCGGCCAGTCTGCTGCCGCGAGCGGACAGGTGGGAGGAGGACATCGTTGTTTTCCTCTCGTCCAGGAGGCGTGTCCCTGGAGGGGATCTGTGAGGCGGGCCGTCGCGGCTCGTGCGGCTGACCCGGTGGTGCGCTCGACGGTAAAGAGCCGCCCTGGAAAGTGTCAACGCTTTTGTCAACAATCTTAGAAACAATCAAGACAGTCGGCCATGGCCGCCGATACGGCCGCGGGAGCAGGTACGACAAGGGGTGGGCGGCACAGAACTGTGCGCCGCCCACCCCCTCTGTATGGCTTGTTTCAGTCGACGGGCGGTGTGCCGTGGGTGTGGAAGGACTCGATGGTCTTCAGGCCCCAGGCCTGCCCCTTGGCCCGCTCGGCCTCGGTCCAGGTGATCAGCGGCCAGTCGGGGGCCAGCACCAGACGGGTGAGCGGGTTGCACAGCTCGATGCGGTTGCCGCCCGGCTCGTAGACGTACAGGAAGAACGTCTGCTGGATGGCGTGCTTGTGCGGACCGGTCTCGATGAACACGTCGTTGTCGAGGCAGAGGTCGGCGGCGCGCAGGATGTCGTCACGGTTGTCGGTCGCGAACGCGACGTGGTGCAGCCGTCCGCTGGAACCCGTCCAGTCCGAGGTGTAGACGACGTCGTACGACTTGTTGGTGAAGGTGAGCCACTGGGCGGCCACCTTCCCGCTGTCGAGCACGATCTGCTCGGTGGCGCGGGCGCCGAGCACCTCCCGGGTGAAGGCCGCGTTGGCCGCGACGTCGGAGGCGAGGAAGTTGACGTGGTCCAGGCGGCGCACGCCCACGCCCTGGCCGGGCTTGGCCTGGGGCTGGTTCTTCAGACCCGGCTTCAGCTCGGGCGGTGCCTCGTACCACTCGCTCTCCCAATACAGGGCGAGTTCGTGGCCGTCGGGATCACTGGAGACGTACAGCGGGCCGATGCCCGGTTCGTCCTCGACCCAGCGACCCCCGCGGCCGGTGTTCTCCAGATCCTTGACCCGGCGCTGAAGGGCCTCCTCGCTGGAGGCGCGCAGGGCCGTGCGGCGCATCCCCGGCTTCCCGTGCGCGGTGAGGATCAGACTGTGGTGCTCGTAGTCGTCCCAGGTCCGCAGGTAGACGGAGTCTCCGGAGGTGCCGTTGACGGTCAGCCCGAGGATGTCGGTGAAGAACCGGACACTGCGGTCCAGGTCCGGGGTGAGCAGTTCGACGTGCCCGAGGTGGGCGATGTCTCCGAGGGGCGGAGTCATCCTTGTCTCCTTAGCTGTGGCGCGCGGGTGTCGGCGCGGTTGCGGCGGACCGGGGGAAGACGGTGCCGTCGAAGATCTTTCGCGCGGTACGCACGACGGCGGTCCGGCGGGCCACCGGCACTGCGCCCGCGGCGCCGTGCTCGATGCTGGTTTCGAGGTCGAGGAACCCGGTGGGGTGCTCGATGCGCAATCGGTCCCCGTGTGCGGGCAGGCGCGCCAGGTCCTGGCCGACGCCCCCCTCGACGCGCAGCCCGGCGGCCACACTCGCGGCGCCCAGGACACCGATGGAGGTGTGGCAGCGCACCGGGATGAAGGTGCGGGTCATGATCGCGCCGCCGTGCAGGGGCGGTGCCAGGAGGCTGAGTTTGGGCACGGTGGTGCCGTCGACGTCACCGAGCCCCATCAGCCGTCCGGCCTCCAGCCGGATCGCCCGGAGCCGGTCGGCGAGGGCCACATCCTCCTCCAGGTCCTTGGGGTCCTCGTAGCCCTTGACGTTCAGTGAGGAAGCGGCGATCAACACGGTCGGCATTCCGTTGTCCACGCAGGTCACCGGGGTGCCGGCGACGACGTCACGGGCCAGCCCTGTAGGCAGCAGCGGACTGCCGCCCGGCGGGAACTCGATGACCACCGGGGCGGCGGTCCCCGGCACACCGGAGATCTCGGCCGAGCCGGTGTAGTCGACGCGTCCCCCCGGGGTGGGAAAGGTCGCGACGGCCAGGTCCCCGGTGTTGAGCATGCGGATCCGTACGGACGTCTCCGCGTCCCCCGGGGCGACCAGCCCGCGTTCCACGGCGAAGGGGCCGACCCCGGCGAGCAGGTTGCCGCAGTTCTGCCGGTCGGTCACCTGGGCGGTGTCGACGCCGACTTGGAGGAACAGATAGCCGACGTCCGCCTCGGGGTCGGCGGAGACGGAGACGACGGCCACCTTGCTGGTCAGGGGATGCGCCCCGCCCAGGCCGTCGATCTGGCGCGGATCGGGGCTGCCCATGACGCGCAGCAGCAGGTCGTCGCGCGCGCCGGCGTCGGCGGGCAGGTCCTCGGCCAGGAAGTAGGCCCCCTTGGAGGTGCCGCCGCGCATGAGCATGCAGCGCACCTCCCGGGTCCCGGTCACGAGCCCGCCTCCTCGCGGGCGTACTCCTCGTAGGTGCGGTACTCGACGCCGAGCCGGGCGAGGGTGTCGCGCAGTCCGTAGCGGTCGAGGCCCAGCTCGCCCTTGGCGAAGGCGGCGCGGGACGCCTCTTCCTTGGCGGTGCGGGCGGCGGACGCCTCGACGGCCCGGGCGGACCGCTCGCGGGGCACACACATGACACCGTCGTCGTCGGCGAGGATCACATCGCCGGGCCGGACCGTCTGCCCGCCGATCGCGACCGGTACGTTGACCGAGCCGCCGGTGGCCTTCACGGTGCCCTGGGAGCTCACGGCCCTCGCCCACACCGGGAAGCCCATCTCACGCAGTTCTTCGGTGTCCCGCACGCCCGCGTTGGTCACCAGGCCGCGCACGCCCCGCCGTTGGAGGGCGGTGGCGAACAGCTCGCCGAACATGCCGTCGGTGGAGGGAGAGGTGGTGGTGACGACCAGGAGGTCGCCCTCGCCGCACTGCTCCACCGCCGCGTGGATCATGAGGTTGTCGCCGGGCCAGCTGAGTACGGTGACGGCGCTGCCGCAGATCCGTACGCCCTGCTGGATGGGGCGCAGGTCGGGGCCGAGGAGGCCGCTGCGGCCGAGCGCCTCGTGGACCGTGGCCACGCCGTAGCCGGACAGCGACTCGACGTCCTTCGCATCCGCCTTGGGCGGGTTGGTGACGATCACGCCGCTCATGCCAGCTCCCCCGTGACCTGCGGGTAGGGACGCATGTACGCCTCGGCGTACGTGGCGTGCGGCAGACCGAGGTTGGGTCCGGCGTTGCGCTTGAGCTGGACACCGCGGCGCTTGCCCAGGTCGGTGTAGTAGTCCCACAGGTGCTGCTGGGCGGCCAGGCACTCCATGGCCTTGCGCTTGGTCTCCCACACCTCGGTGATGTCGAGGAGGACCTCCGGCTTGAACCCGCACATCTCGGGCTGGTGCGGCTCGAAGAAGAACACCGGCGGGGCCCCGATGATCTCCCCGGGGGCCGGGTAGCCGATGGCCTGGGCGAGCACGCGCGCGTCCAGGGCCATCCGAGCCGCCGCCGGGTGGTCGCCGTTGTAGGGGTCGTCGAGGGGGTGGGTGAGCACGACGTCCGGCTGGGCCTGCCGGTGAACGGCCACCAGCCGGTCGGTCAACTCGGGCGTGGCGAGCAGGGGGTAGTCGCCGGCGTCGAAGAAGACGACCTCGGCGCCGAGGGTGGCGGCCGCCTTCTCGGCCTCCTCGCGCCGGATCCCCTTGATCTCCTCCAGCGACTTGCCCTCGCGCCACGCCTTGGCGGATTCGCCGCGCTCACCGAAGGTCAGACACGCGATGGTGACCTTCTCGCCGCGGGACGCCGCCAGGGCGATGGCTCCGCCCGCTCGCCACACGAAGTCCCCGGCGTGCGCGGTGATGACGAGTGTGGACCGTGGGGTGGCGGGCGCGTTGCCGTGCGTCATTACTGAATCTCCTTGGTGAACAGGGGTGCGCCCGCCTCGTCCGCGTCAGTCGCGCAGCGCCTCGATCACGCTGGTGAGGTGGGCGCGGACGGCCACCTCGGCCGCCTGCGGGTCCCTGTCCCTGATCGCTTCGATCATGGACAGGTGCTCGTTCAGGGAGTGCTGCGGACGCCCCGGTCTCAGCGCCAACTGGAAGCGATGGCGCACCAGTTGCGCGTTGAGCCGCTCCAGTAGCTCCACGGCCGTCTGCTGCCCGGAGAACTCCCGGATCCTGTCGTGCAGTTCATGGTTGAGCTCCGAGTACGTCACCGGCTCGCCGTCGGCCACGGCCTTGGTCATCGCCGCGCCCAGGTCCGCGAGCTCGGTCAGCTGCTCGTCGCTGGCCGCGACGGCCGCCTTGGCCGCGCACAGCCCTTCGAGGACCATGCGGCACTCGGTGATGGCGACCGCTTCCTCCACGGTCACCACCCGCACCCGCGAACCGCGGTTGCGGATCCGCTCCACCAGCCCTTCGGCCGCCAGATCGATGAGCGCCGCCCGGATGCTGGCCCGCGTCACACCGAACTGTTCGGCGAGTTCGTTCTCCACCAGCCGCTGCGCCGGTGCCATCTCGCCGTGCAGGATCGCCTGCCGCAGCTGCGTCAACGCATGCTGCTTGGCCTGCTCTCCAGTGCTCGGACGGGCTTCCTTCGGCATCGTTGCCCTCCCTGAGTGAGTGCCTGTCGAACCTAAATCTAGCCAAGCAAGATTGTCAACAATTTTGTCCTCCATATTGCGTGCATGCGTCGGCGCCGCCACGGTCCCGGGGCGGCGCGGTTTCGCTGTGTGCCGGGCCTGCACGCGAGTACGGAACGAGGGACGACCCGTCAGGGAATCCTCGGGCTCGGGCGCATACCGATACCCGTACTGTCCGAGGTACTGACGTGCTCCCCGGCCTGAAGGCCGGGGGTTCCTGCCGCGGTCTTCCGACCGTCTCGGTGGCCTGGTGAGCGACAACAGGCGCTGCTGTCCACCACGGTCAGGGCGTCAGACGGAAGTACCGTCACAAGGGATCGCGTCTCCCGACGGAGCCTCGCCGCGCCCGTGGTGGCGGGTGGTCACCATGTACAGCAGGCCGGTGATCAGGACGACGCCTCCGCACAGCAGCACGACGTAGTTGTCGAACCACGGCTGTTCCGGATTTCGAGGCCAGCAGATGTTGATGATGGCGAAGATCCCGTAGGCCAGGGCGGCGGCGTTCACGACGAGCCCGAAGCGGCCCAGAGTGAACTCGCCCGCGGGTTCCCAGCCCTTGAGGCGGGCTCGCAGCGCGGCCAGGACGACCATCTGGAACGAGGCGTAGATACCGAGGATCGCGAACGAGACGATCTTCGTGAGGGCGTTCTCCGACACCAGCGAGCCGAAGGCGATCAGCGCGGGCACGACGGCCGCGACGAGCAGCGCGTAGGTGGGTACGGCCCGTGCCGGGGAGAACCGCTCCAGCAGCTTGTGCCCGAAGATCATGCGGTCGCGTGCGTACGAGTAGATGAGCCGGCCCGCCGCCGCCTGAAGGCTGACGGTGCAGGACAGGAACGAGATGAGGACGACCCCCATCACGAGCCTGGCGCCCACTTCGCCCATCGCGTCGTACAGCACGCGCACCACGGGGTCGGTGTCCTTGCCGGAGATGACGGCCCGGTAGTCCGTCACCGACAGCAGGAGCGTGAGGCAGGTGAAGGTGGCCGCGGCGCCGCCCACGTAGATCGTGCGGCGCATGGCCCGGGGGATGACACGGCCGGGGTGCTCGACCTCCTCCGCGGTGTCGCCGCAGGCCTCGAACCCGTAGTACTGGTAGAAGCCGATGATGGCCGCGCCGAGGAACGCCGGCAGGTAGCTGCCGTCGCCCTCGGCGCCGAAGGAGTCGAAGATGACGCCGATGCCGTGCTCGCGATGGGTGACCAGCAGGTAGATGCCGACGACCAGCGCCCCGACCAGTTCCCCGGTGAAACCGATGACGGCCGCCCACGAAAGAGCCCTGGTTCCCGCGTAGTTGATCAGGGCGGCCACCACGATGAGGACCACCGTGCACCCGACGGTCGTGTGCACGGTCGGCGCGAAGCCGAGCAGGATCGCGATGTACGGGCCTGCCCCGTACGCCACCGAGGTGATCGTGACCAGGAGCGCCCACATATAGACCCAGCCGGTCATCCAGGCCCACCGCGGGCCCCACAGGCGCCGGGCCCAGGGATAGACGCCTCCGGCGATGGGGTACTGCGCCACGACCTCGCCGAAGACGAGGGCGACGAGGAACTGGCCGGCACCGGCCAGCAGGAACGCCCAGATCATGGGCGGTCCGCCCGCGGCGAGCGCGGTGCCGAACAAGGTGTAGGTACTGACGACGGGTGACAGGTAGGTGAAGCCGAGTGCGAAGTTCGCCCACGGCCCCATGTCCTTGCGGAACTTGGAGTCCGGCACCCAGCCGGGTTCCGAGGGCTTCCCGCCCGGCGAGCCGGCTCCCGCGGTCGGGTCGCTGGTTCCGGCCATCAGCGTGCCTCTCCGGGCTGCCGCGTCCCCTTGATCAGATCGACCGCGCGTTCCGCTGCCAGCAGCACGGTCAGCATCGGGTTGATGGTGGGCATCGTCGGGAACAGGGACGCGTCGACGACTCGCACTCCGCTGACGCCGCGCACCCGCAGCTGCGGGTCGAGGACGGCCAGCGGATCGTCGTCCGCGCCCATCCGGCAGGTGCCGGCCGGGTGGTAGACGGTGTGCGCGGCTTTCCTTCCGTACGCGGACAGTTCGGCGTCCGTGCGGATGTCCGGTCCCGGCGCGACCTCCCGTTTCAGCCAGTCCCGCAACGGTGCGGCGGCGGCCACTTCCCGGGCGATCCCGAGTCCGTCGACGATGGTCTTCTCGTCGTAGCCCTCGGGGTCGGTGAAGTACCGGAAGTCCAGGCAGGGCTGCCGCGTCGGGTCCGCGTCGGCCAGCCACATCCGTCCCACCGAGCGGGCTCTGGGTACGTTCGGTGTCATACAGACGCCGTGCTCGATCGCCGGGTGGCCGAGCCGTTCGGTGTTGACCGTGAACGGGACTTGGTAGAAGTGGAACATCAGGTCCGGGCGCGGCCCGCGCGGAGCGCGGCGCAGGAACAGTCCCGCGTCCGAGTCCATGGCCGAGTTCGGGGGCAGCGGGCCGTGCGTCTCCCAGACGATGACCGACTCGGGGTGGTCGAGGAGGTTCTCGCCGACGCCCGGCACATCCGCCCGCACCTCGATGCCGAGATCGCGGAGCTGCTGCGCGGGCCCCACGCCGGACAGCAGGAGCAGGCGCGGTGTGTCGATCGCTCCCGCGCACAGCAGCATGTCGCGCGCGGCTCGCACCGTCGCGGTGGTGCCGTCGCTCTGCCGGACCTGGACGCGGGTGAGACGGCCGTCACCGTCCGGCAGCAGCCCGTACGCCCATGTCTCCAGCCGGAGCGTCAGGTTGGGGCGGTCCAGCACGGGGTGCAGATAGGCGACGGAGGCGGAGGAGCGCCGGTTGCTCTCCGGCTCGTACGCCAGGGAGAAGAATCCGGCGCCTTCGGCGAACGGCCGCGCGTTGAAGTCCTCGATCACCGGGACCCCGAGGGCCGAAGCGGCGGCGGTCACGAAATCGCGGGCGATCGGATTGCGGTCCTTGTCGGCGACCGGCACGATCCGGTTCTGGAGGCGATGACGGTACGGCAGCAGCACGTCCGGACCCCAGCCGGTGCAGCCCCTGTCGACCCAGTCGTCGAGGTCCTCGGGCAGCGGAAGGAAGCTGATGACCGTGTTGTGCGAGGAGCAGCCGCCGAGGACGCGGGCCCGGGAATGCAGAATGTGCGAGTTCCCGCGCGGCTGTTCCACGGTCGTGTAGCCGTAGTCGAACTCCGAGCCGAGCAGGTTGATCCAGTTGCGCAGGCGCAGGATCCGCTCGTCGCCCACGTCGCTGGGACCGCCCTCGATGACGCAGACGCGGCAGTCGGGGTCCTCCGTCAGGCGGGCCGCCAGAACGCATCCGGCCGTGCCCCCGCCGACGATGACGTAGTCGTATTCCGGTTCGTCCGTCACGGACCGCTCCCCAGCCATGCCGTCACGCCCCTCAGCCCTTGAACCAGCCGGAGGGGCCGGGAGAGAGGTTCTGGTAGATGTGCTTGATCTCCTGGTATTCGCGCAGGCCCGTGGGTCCCAGCTCACGTCCCACGCCCGACTGCCCGTAGCCGCCCCACTCCGCCTGGGGGAGATACGGGTGGAAGTCGTTGATCCACACCGTGCCGTGCCGCAGCCGGGCGGCGACACGCTGCGCCCGGCTCGCCTCGCCGGTCCACACACCTGCCGCGAGCCCGTAGCGGGTGTCGTTCGCGAGCTCGACCGCTTCGTCCTCGGTACGGAACGTCTCGACGGTGACCACCGGTCCGAAGACCTCCTCCTGGACGATGCGCATGGACCGGTCGCAGTCGTCGAAGATCGTCGGCAGCAGGAAGAAGCCGTGTGCGAGGTCCGGGTCGTCGGGGCGCCGGCCCCCGGTCACCAGCCGTGCTCCCTCGGACCGGCCGAGGTCGATGTACTTCTCCACCTTGGCCCGGTGTTCGGCGGAGCTGAGCGGACCGCTCTCGGTGTGCGGGTCGAGGCCGTTGCCGAGCCGGATGCGGGAGGCACGGTCGGCGAGTTCCCGGACGAAGCGGTCGTGCCAGGAGTCCTGCACCAGCAGCCGTGAGCCGGCCGAGCAGACCTGCCCGGAGTGCAGGAAGGACGCGTCGAGCGTGTGGTCGACCGCGGCCTCGAAGTCCGCGTCGTCGAAGACGACGTTCGGGTTCTTGCCGCCCAGTTCCAGGGCGATGTTCTTCACCTCGCGGGCCGCCGACTCCATGATCCGGCGGCCGGTTCCCAGACCGCCCGTGAAGGACACCAGGTCCACCTCCGGGTGCACCGTCATCGCCGACCCGACGGTGGCGCCGGCGCCGAGAACGAGATTGGCCACTCCGGGAGGTGCGCCCGCCTCCTCGATGAGCCGCATCATGGCGATGGTCGTGAGCGGGGTGATCTCGCTCGGTTTGAGGACGAACGTGTTGCCCGCGGCGAGCGCCGGTGCGACCTTCCAAGAAGCCTGGAGCAGTGGATAGTTCCAGGGGGCGATCAGCGCGCAGACCCCGACGGGTTCGTGGACGACGCGGCTGAGAACGTCCGGGCCGGCGTCGACGACGCGTCCCGCGTCCTTGCCGGCCATCTCGGCGAAGTAGCGGAAGGCGTTCGACACGTCCTTGACGTCGATCCGGGCTTCGGCAAGGGTCTTGCCCGTGTTCAGGGTCTCGTCCCGCGCGATCTCCTCGATGTCCCGCAGGAGGTACTCCGCCACCCGGAACAGGACGTCCGCCCGTCGCTGTGTCGGCGCGGCCGCCCAGTCAGCGGCGTGGAAGGCCCGCCTGGCCGCTGTCACCGCGCGGTCGACGTCCGTGGCATCGCCCTCGTCGACACTGCGGACAACGGTCGCGTCGAAGGGATTGACCACCTCCCGTGTCGTGCCTGTCGCGCCCCGGACCCACTCACCGTCGATGAACAGATCGGGCATCGCCGCCACTCCTCCGTGCAGGGCCGAAGCCGTCCTACCGCCGAACCTCCAACCTGCGTCAGCGCCCGAGCCGGGCCGGAGCGGCACACCGCAGGTGCGCGGGCGCGGGCCCATAAGTTGACCCCGCTGGTCTACGGGCGCCTCGCGCGCTTGCGGTGCGGGGGGGGCAGGCGCGATCCACGGGAGGACGTGCCGACCTGCCCTCGGGTTCAGGCCTCGGGTTCAGGCCTCGGGCTCAGGACTCAGGCTCAGAACTCAGGCTCAGGTCTCGGGCTCAGGTCTCGGCCGGCGCCTCGGCGGGAGCGGGACGTGCGGCGCTGTGGCATCGGCGGGCAGTGCGAGCTGACCCCTTCCACGCAAAAGGGCCCCCACAGGCTCTCGCCTGCGAAGACCCTTCGCACGGTCGGGACGACAGGATTTGAACCTGCGACCCCTTGACCCCCAGTCAAGTGCGCTACCAAGCTGCGCCACGTCCCGTTGCCCGTCTGACCTGGGATTTCCCCTGGCCGAACGTGCACGGAAACAATACCGCACTCCGGCCGGTGGTCGCGCACTCCTTTATTCGGGGCCGACGGACCGGGTATTCGAGGCCGACGGACCGGGCGCGGCCACGGCGGCGAGAAGCACCGGCCGGCGCTTGACCTGAAGTTTGGTTGAGGTTGCACGATCGTCGGTATGACGATCACGACGGAACGCGGTTCCCAGCAGTACGCGTACACCGACCTGCCCCGGCTGATGGGGCTGATGACCGGCGACGAGAAGCACGGGCCCGCCGCGACGTCCACGCTGGACGCGCTGTGGGTGCTCTACGACCGTGTGCTGCGCGTCGCTCCCGAGCGGGTGGACGAGCCGGGGCGGGACCGGTTCCTGCTGTCCAAGGGGCACGGGCCGATGGCGTACTACGCCGTTCTCGCCGCCAAGGGGTTCCTGCCGGTCGACTGGCTGCCGGACTTCGGCTCGTACGACTCGCCGCTCGGGCACCACCCCGACCGCGTCCTGGTGCCGGGCGCCGAGATCGGCAGCGGGTCGCTCGGCCACGGGCTGCCCATCGCCGTGGGCACGGCCCTGGGGCTGCGGGCCCAGGGACTAGGCGAGCCGCGCGTCTGGGTGCTGACCGGCGACGCCGAACTCGACGAGGGGAGCAATCACGAGGCGATCGCGTACGCCGGTGCCGCCGGCCTCGAACGCCTGCACACCATCGTGATCGACAACTCCTCCGCCACCCACGCCCTGACCGGCGGGATCGCCGCCCGCTTCGAGGCGGCCGGCTGGGCCACCACGACCGTCGACGGCCACGACCACGAGGCCTTGCACGCCGCCTTCACCGCGCCCCACGAGGGCCGGCCGCTCGCAGTCGTCGCCCGTGTCCGCCCGAAGGACGCCTGAGTCCGTCTCTCCTGCGCGCATCGGCCTCACACCACACAGCACTCACACCGCACAGCACTCGCCGCCCGCCGTACGTTCCGTGAAAGGACACCCCCTCCATGGACACCATGCGTGACCGTTTCGCCCCCGTCGTCTCCCGGCTGCTCGACGAGGACCCCCGGGTCGTGGTCGTCCTCGCCGAGATCGGCAAGGACGGCTTCACCGAGGCCCGGCGCAGGCATCCCGACCGGGTGATCAACGTCGGTATCCGCGAACAGCTCCTGGTCGGAGCCGGTGCGGGGCTCGCCCTGACCGGGCTGCGGCCGGTGCTGCACACGTTCGCCAGTTTTCTGGTCGAGCGGCCCTTCGAGCAGGTCAAGCTGGATCTCGGCCACCAGGACGTGGGCGCGGTCCTCGTCAGCGCCGCGGCCTCCTTCGACTGGCCCGCCGGCGGCTACACCCATATGTCGCCCGGTGACGTGGCCCTCCTGGACACGCTGGACGGCTGGACCATGCACGTCCCCGGTCATCCGGACGAGGCGGAGACGCTGCTCAGGCACGCCGTGGCCGCGGGCGACGACAAGGTGTACGTACGGCTGTCCGTGCAGTCGAACGCGCGGCGCCGCGCCGTCGACGGCGAGCGCTTCCTGACCGTCCGCGAGGGACGCGCGGGCGTGGTCGTCGCCGTCGGCCCGCTGCTCGACCCCGTGCTCGAAGCCACCGAGGGACTCGACGTCACCGTCCTGTACGCGACCACCGTCCGCCCCTTCGACGCCGTCGCCCTGCGCCGGGCCACGGAGACCGCGGGCACCGATGTCGTCCTGGTCGAGCCGTACCTGGCGGGGACCTCGACCGCCGCCGCGAACGACGCGCTCCACGATGTGCCGCACCGTGTGCTCGGCCTCGGCGTGGGCCGGCCCGAGCTGCGCCGCTACGGCAGCGTCGACGAGCACATGGCGGCCCATGGGCTGGACGCGGGATCGCTGCGGCAGCGGATCGCGGAGTTCGCGGGCGCCCCGGCGCGCGCCTGACAGCCGCTGCCACGGCGCACCGACAGCGCCGGCAGGTGGTCAGTCCGCGGCCGGAAGCCCCAACTCCGGGTGGGCGTCGATCAGTCGGGGCGGAGCCGCCTGCCGCCAGGAGTCGGCGAGGATGTCGCGCAGTTCGGCCTCGTCCTCCAGCGCCACGAGCCGGACCCGCACCCAGGCGAAGCCGGCCTCGTGGTCGGCGATCCAGAACTTCCGGGGCTCCGCCAGGGCGAGTTCGTCGCGCTCCTCCTTGGGGCAGCGCACGGCGATGGAGGTCTCGTCCTCCGGCACGGTGGCGAACATCTTGCCCGCGACCCTGAAGGTGGGCATGTTCCAGGCGACCTTCTCCGTGGTGTCCGGCAGGGAGAGGGCGATACGGCGTACGTCTTCGGCATCCAGCATGAGTCGCACCGTAACCAACGCCACCGACAACGCCCTGCGGGAGCGGACGGCCCACAGCCGACACCGACAGCCGACAGCCGACAGCGGCGCCGTACCGTGCCGCCGCCCCCTACAGGGCCGGCGGCACACCGTCGCACTCGACTCCCACCCGCTCGTAGAAGATCGCCGGTCAGTCCACGGTCGCGGCCTCCGCCAGCGCGTCGAGGACCGGCCGGATCAGCGGATGGTTCTCCGCGCCACGGCGTACGGCCGCGAAGACCCGGCGCGTGGGCGCGACCCCGTCGACGGGCCGCACGACCACGCCCGTCAGCTCCATGCCGCGCAGCGCCGAGCGTGGCACCAGGGCCACCCCCGCGTCGGCCGAGGCGAGGGCGACGACCGCGCGGAAGTCGTCCGAGGAGTGTTCGAGGCGCGGCTGGAATCCGGCGTTCTCGCAGGCCAGGACCACCACGTCATGGCAGGGGTTGCCGGGGTACGGGCCGATCCAGGGATCCTTGGCCAGTTCGGCGAGCGGGACCTCGGCCGTGTCGGCGAGGCGGTGGGTGACGGGGACTACGGCGTCGAAGGGCTCCGCGTACAGCGGGATGTGCGTGAGGCGCGGATCGTCGGCGTCGGGCGCACCCCGGTACTCGACGGCGACCGCGACGTCGACCTGCCGGTCGAGGACCATCGGCAGGCTGGCGTCCCCCTCGGCGTCCTGGACGCGGATCCGGATGCCGGGCGCGGTCGTGGCGAGCCGGGCCAGGGCGGGCGCGACGACGAGGCCGATGCCCGTGGCGAAGGAGGCGAGCGTGACCGTGCCCGCGGAGCCCGCGCTGTACGCCGCCAACTCGGCCTCGGCGCGCTCCAGTTGAGCGAGTACGGCGTGGGTGTGACCAAGCAGGATCTCGCCGGCCGGGGTGAGGCGTACACCTCGGGCGCTGCGCTCGACGAGGCGGTGGCCGGTCTCCTGTTCCAGGGCGGTCAGCTGCTGGGAGACCGCGGAGGGCGTGAGATACAGCGCGGCGGCAGCCGCCGTCACCGTGCGGTGGTCGGCCACCGCACGGAGGATGTGGAGCCGCCGCGCCTCGATCATGCGGTCGATTCTCTCAGGTCGGGCAAACCGGCCTGTCCGCGCGCCGAGCAGACCGGAATCCCCGGGCGCGAAGGCGCTCGGCGCGTTCCCGCACACCGGGGCCCGCCCCGCAGCCCCCCACACCGGGGCGCCCCGAAGCGTCCCCCGCACGCCGACGCGACCCGGATCGTCCGTCGCGTCGCGTCGCGTCGCCTCAGACCGGGGCCTCCCCCACGTCGGGCGAACCGGGTCGCCGCCCCCTGCTCAAGCCTCCAAGCTCAGACCTCCACGCTCAGGCCTCCAAGCTCAGGCCTCCAGCTCCGCGCGCGCGGACACGAAGGCGTCCACGGCCCGGTTCACGTCGTCCGTCGAGTGCGCGGCGGACAGCTGGACGCGGATGCGGGCCTGCCCCTGCGGGACCACCGGGTACGAGAAGCCGATGACGTAGACGCCGCGCTCCAGGAGCAGCTCGGCCAGGCGGCCGGCCACGGCCGCGTCGCCGATCATGACCGGCGCGATCGCATGGTCGCCGGGGAGGATGTCGAAGCCCTCCTCCGTCATCCGGGAACGGAACAGCGCGGTGTTCTCGGCGAGCCGCACGCGCAGGTCGTCCGCCGACTCCAGCAGGTCCAGAACCTTGAGGGAGGCCGCCGCGATCACCGGAGCGAGCGTGTTCGAGAAGAGGTACGGGCGCGAGCGCTGGCGCAGCAGGGCGACGATCTCGGCACGGGCGGCGACGTAACCGCCGGACGCGCCGCCGAGCGCCTTGCCGAGGGTGCCGGTGATGATGTCGACGCGGTCCATCACGCCGTGCAGCTCAGGAGTGCCGCGTCCGCCGGGGCCGACGAAGCCGACCGCGTGCGAGTCGTCGACCATGACCATCGCGTCGTAGCGGTCGGCGAGGTCGCAGATCTCCCGCAGCGGGGCCACGTAGCCGTCCATGGAGAAGACGCCGTCGGTGACGATCAGCCGGCGCCGGGCACCCGAAGCCTCCTTCAGCTGTCGCTCCAGATCGGCCATGTCGCGGTTCGCGTACCGGAAGCGGCGGGCCTTGGACAGCCGGATCCCGTCGATGATCGACGCGTGGTTGAGGGCGTCGGAGATGACCGCGTCCTCGGCGCCGAGGAGGGTTTCGAAGACGCCTCCGTTGGCGTCGAAGCAGGAGGAGTAGAGGATCGTGTCCTCCTGGCCGAGGAATGCGGACAGCCGCCGCTCCAGCTCCTTGTGCACCTCCTGCGTACCGCAGATGAAGCGCACGGAGGCCATGCCGTAGCCCCAGCGGTCGAGCGCCTCGTGGGCGGCGGCGATGACCTCGGGATGGTCGGCGAGGCCGAGGTAGTTGTTCGCGCAGAAGTTGAGGACCTCGCCGGGGCGGCCGCCCGCCGTGACACTCACGGTGGCGGACTGCGGGGTGCCGATGACGCGCTCGGGCTTGTGCAGACCGGCGGTCCGGATCTCGTCGAGGGTGGTGCGCAGATCGTCGCGTACGGAATCGAACATCATCAGTTCCTTAGAGTCCTCAGAGGGTCCAGTCGAGGATGACCTTGCCGCCGCGGCCGCTCGCCGCGTCGGCGAACGCCGCCTCGTAGTCGCGGTAGCCGTACCGGCCGGTGATCACGGGAGCGAGGTCGAGGCCGCCTTCGAGGAGGACGGACATCGCGTACCAGGTCTCGAACATCTCGCGGCCGTAGATGCCCTTGATCGTGATCATGGAGGTGACGATCCGGGCCCAGTCGACGGGGAACTCCTGGGACGGCAGACCGAGCATGGCGATGCGGCCGCCGTGCGTCATGTTGGCGATCATGTCGCGCATGGCCTCGGGGCGGCCGGACATCTCCAGACCGATGTCGAAGCCCTCGCGCAGGCCGAGCGCGCGCTGGCCGTCGGCGATGGTCGTGTCGGCGACGTTCAGGGCGAGGCTCACGCCGATCTTGCGGGCGAGTTCCAGGCGCTCCTCGCTGACGTCGGTGATCATGACGTTGCGGGCGCCGGCGTGACGGGCCACGGCGGCCGCCATCAGGCCGATCGGGCCCGCCCCGGTGATGAGCACGTCCTCGCCGACCAGCGGGAAGGACAGGGCCGTGTGCACGGCGTTGCCGAACGGGTCGAAGATCGCGGCCACGTCGAGGTCGACGGGAACGCGGTGCACCCAGACGTTGGCCGCGGGCAGGGCCACGTACTCGGCGAACGCCCCGTCCCGGCCGACGCCGAGCCCGACCGTCGCACGGCACAGATGACGGCGTCCGGCCTGGCAGTTGCGGCACTTGCCGCAGACCAGGTGGCCCTCGCCGCTGACCCGGTCACCGGCCTTGATGTCGACGACGTCGCGGCCGGTCTCGACGACCTCACCGACGAACTCGTGACCGAGCACGAGCGGGGTACGGACGGCTTGCTGCGCCCAGCCGTCCCAGGACCGGATGTGCAGGTCGGTGCCGCAGATCCCGGTCCTGAGGACCTTGATCAGTACGTCGCCGGGCCCGATCTCGGGCTCCGGGACGTCCATGAGCCAGAGCCCGGGCTCCGCCTTCTCCTTGACCAGCGCCTTCAAGCTGTGGCTCCTGTGGTGAGGTCCCGGAGCAGGGCATGCCGAAGAAGCCCGTGCCGGGGAGGGGTGAATCCAAGAGGTTGAATCCAAGGGGTGGAAATCCCTCAGAAATCTGCCGTACGGCACCGCCCCGGGTCCATCGAGGTTTTCTTAAGCGCCGCCACAGCTTTCCTTCACACCTCAGCCGTTTCCTTCCGGCCACGGCTGTCCGGCCCGCCTCGGCGTGCCCGGGCGGCTGACCCCCGGCCGCCCTCAGATCCCGCCGCTCTCCCGCCGTCCGATCTGCTCGACCAGCTCCGCCGCCAGCGCCTTGATGGTCTCCAGGCCGGCTCTCCCCCACGGGCGCGGCTCGATGTCGACGACGCAGATCGTGCCGAGGGCGATACCCGTGCGGTCGATGAGCGGGGCGCCGAGGTAAGAGCGGATGCCGATCTCGTCGACGACCGGGTTCCCGGCGAAGCGGGGGTAGTCGCAGACGTCCTCCAGGACGAGAGCCTTGCGCCGGACCACGACATGGGGGCAGAAGCCGTAGTCGCGGGCCATGTAGCGGCGCACGTCGGGTGGTTCCGCGCCGTCCGCGGCGGGCCGACCGCCCGACCCCGTGCCGTCGGGTGCGTGCAGGCCCGCGAAGAACTGCCGGTTCTCGTCGATGAAGTTGACCATCGCGTACGGCACCGCCGCGACCTCCGCGAGCCGGTCCGCGAAGGCGTCGAAGACGGGCTCCGGGCGTTCGCCGAGCCCGAGGCGGCGCAGCCGTCGTACGCGCTCGGGGGCGTCCTTGTCCTCGGGCGTCAGCAGCAGCCGGCCGATCGGACGCGGTGGGTCGTAGCTCATCCGCGGGCTCCGCGGCCGACGACGCGGCTCATGTGTGGGCTCCGTGGCTCGGGGCGGTCGCCGGGGCGTGGGCGAGGAGATGCCGTACGAGCGTGAGCAGGGTCTGTACGCCCGAGCTGGAGATCCGGGCGTCGCAGCGCACGACGGGAATGTGCGGGTCCAGGTCGATGGCCGCGCGTACCTCCGCGGGGTCGTACCGGTAGCCGCCGTCGAAGTCGTTGATCGCCACGATGAAGGCAAGACCACGCTGCTCGAAGAAGTCGACGGCGGCGAAACAGTCCTCCAGTCGACGGGTGTCGGCGAGGATCACCGCGCCGAGCGCACCCTCGGAGAGTTCGTCCCACATGAACCAGAACCGCTGCTGTCCGGGCGTGCCGAACAGGTAGAGCACGTGTTCGGGGTCGAGGGTGATGCGGCCGAAGTCCATCGCCACGGTCGTCTCGACCTTGTTCTCGATCCCGTCGAGATTGTCGGTCGCGGCGCCGACCGTGGTGAGCAGCTCCTCCGTGCTGAGCGGCGCGATCTCGCTCACCGCGCCGACGAAGGTCGTCTTGCCGACTCCGAACCCTCCGGCCACCAGGATTTTCAACGCGGTGGGGAAGGGATCAGAGCTGTCGTCGTAGTCCATCGAGCACTGCCTCCAGAAGAGACCGGTCAGTGGGGTTGTGGTAGAACTCCGGGGGTTTCGTGGTGAGCGCCCCGCAGTCGACGAGGTCGGACAGCAGCACCTTGGTGACCGCCGCCGGCAGCTTCAGATGGGCGGCCACCTCGGCGACCGAGACGGGCGCCCGGCACAGTTCGAGTGCCTGGGTGTGCTCGGGGCCGAGGTAGCCGAGGGGGGTGACCCCGGTGGCCATCACCTGCGACAGGAGATCGAGCGCCGTGGTCGGCCGTGTCCTGCCGTTGCTGACCGTGTACGGGCGCACGAGGCGTCCGGCCGCGTCATCGAGCCAGGGCCCATCACCGGCCGCGGCCGCGTTCAAGGCCGCATCGCCGGGGGCTGCGCGGCGGCCTGCCGGGGCGCCGTCATCAGATACGGCCGCACGCTCTTGACCAGCATCGCCATCTCGTAGCCGAGGACCGCCGCGTCGGCCTCGCGGCCCGCGAGCACGGCGAGACAGGTGCCGGAACCCGCGGTGGACACGAACAGCAGGGTCGAGTCGAGTTCGACGACGACCTGCCGTACGTCTCCGCCGTCCCCGAAGCGGATGCCCGCGCTGCGGCCGAGGGAGTAGAGGCCGGAGGCCAGGGCTGCCATGTGGTCGGCGCTGTCCGGGTCGAGGCCGTGGACCGACTTCACGAGGCCGTCGCAGGAGAGGAGAACCGCGCTCGTGGTGTGCGGTACGCGCTGCACGAGGCCGCTCATCAGCCAGTCGAGATCGGATACATGGCCGGTCGGGGCATCGCTCGCCATGATGGATCGACTCCTTGAGGTACGAGGGTCCGCGGGAGCGGAGGGGGTGGGGGGTGGGGTGTTCATCCGGCGGGTGCGCTCCCGTCGTGCCGGGGGGTGAGGTCATGTCCGGGCGCGGGCGCGTGACCCGCGTGCGCCTCGGCTATGTGTGCCGGATCCATGGGAGGGACGGGTTCCATGGGCGTGTTGATGTGGGGCACGCCGATGCCCGTCGGCTCCGGAGTCGCGTACGGCTCGGGGGCGGTGTACGACTCGGGGGCCGGGTACGGCTCATGGGCCCTGTACGGCTCGGGGGCCGCGTCCGGCGCCGACGGGACCGTCTCCAACTGCTGCTGCGCCTCGGCGAGTCCGATGCCGCGTTGGAACGCCGCCATCAGGCCGGGGTCGTGTCCGATGTACCGGCCGGCGTCCTGGCGGGGCAACGGCGGGGGGCCGTCGCGGAGTTGGGGCGCGATGTGCTCCTGGGCCCGGCGGCGGATTCTGCGGGGTCTGGAGGGTCCCCGGGGCCTGCGGAGTCCGTGACTGCGTCTGCTGTCCGCCTCCGGTCACCGCCTGCGCGGCCGCCCCGCCGTTCATGCCCTGGGGCAGCGTCCGCGGTGCTTCACCGGGTCCGCCGGGCACCGCGCCCAGCAGTTCCTGCGGTACGACGAGCACCGCCTGGACGCCGCCGTAGATGTTGCTCTGCAGCCGCACGTGGATGCCGTGCCGGCGCGCGAGCTGCGAGACCACGAACAGGCCGATGCGGCCGTCCTGGAGCAGGCTGGCGACGTTCACCTGGTCGGGGTCGGTGAGCAGGGTGTTCATCTTGTTCTGTTCGCTGAGCGGCATGCCGAGGCCGCGGTCCTCGACCTCGACGGCGAGCCCCGAGGTGACGAGGTTGACGCGCAGCAGCACCTGGGTGTGCGGGGCCGAGAACACCGTGGCGTTCTCGACGAGTTCGGCCAGCAGATGGATGACGTCGGCGACGGCGTGCCCGCGCAGAGTGCCGTCGATCGGCGGCACCAGCTTGACCCGCGAGTACTGCTCGACCTCGGCGATCGCGGAGCGCAGCACCTCCGTCATGGAGACGGGCTTGCTCCACTGCCGGCGCGAGACGGCGCCGCCGAGCACGGCGAGGTTCTCGGCGTGGCGCCGGATGCGGGTGGCGAGGTGGTCGACGTGGAAGAGGCCCTTGAGCAGGTCCGGGTCCTCGATCTCGTTCTCCAGCTCGTCGAGGATCGAGATCTCGCGGTGCACGAGCGACTGGAGGCGCCGGGCGAGATTGACGAAGACCTCGACCTTCTGTTCGCTGCCCGCCTGGCTGGAGAGCTGCGCGGCCTGCACGACGGCGGTGACGGCGCCGTCGTGGGCGCGCGCCAGCTCGGCCGCGACCAGCTCGAACTCGTCGGCGTCCGCCGCGGGCGCCGCACGGGGGGCGCGGACGGGCGGCGCCTCGCCACGGCGCAGCGTCTCGACGAGCGCGCGCAGCTCGGCCTCGCCGCGGGCGCCGTCGGCGCGCAGGGCGCCGAGGCGGTCGCGTACGGACCTGGCGGCGCGGTCGGCGGCCACGGCGGCGATCACGATGCCCGCGAGGGCCACGCCGAAGGCTCCGGCGAGCACGGCCCACAGGGTGAGATCGGGCCGGGCGCCGGTGGAGCGGACGGTGAAGAGCACGGCGGCGCAGCCACTGAGGGCCACCGCGATGGGCGGCAGTACCGCCAGGCGCAGCAACTGGGGCCGTATGTGGGTCTCGGGCAGCGAGGGGACGGTGCGGGCGACCGGCCGTCCGTGCCGCCCGCCCTCACGGCGGTCTGCGCGTGCGGCCGGTGCGCGGAGGTGAGACATCGGAGTCCTCGTACTGGGTGCGTCGGGAGCGTGGGCTCCCGCGGATCAGCGCGACTCGGGCATGCGCCATCGCGGCGTCGGTCGAGAGAGCCGAAAAAAACGGCCCTGCGTCGCCCGACGGCAACTGACAGTAGTCGGCAACGCATCATGTGCGGTGGGCAGTTGACAAAGTCCCATGGCAAGCGTCCCGCTCTGGTATGAGGCGTCGCACAGCAGACCGATAACCCCGCCCGACCCACGTTCCCCTGACGTACCAAAACGATCAGAGCTGATCAGAAGCGGTCTTGAGCAGACGGCGAGGGCCGAGGAGCACTGTGCTCCTCGGCCCTCGCCGTCGATCGGATTTCCAGCCCGCGGAGCCGGTGACTCAGCCCGCGGCGACGGTCTCCGGCTCTCCGGTGCCCTCCACGGCGCCCTCGGGGATGTCACGCGGCGTATCGCCCGGGATCGGCCCGACGGCGGGCCACCCGCCCTGCGGGGTAACGGCCACACCGCGCCACCAGGGCTCGGACGGCACGGTCTCGGCCGTGGGTTCGAAGGGCTCGCCGGGGCGGGGCAGGGCGATGCGCGCGCCGGCCGCGCGGGCGGCGGTGATCGTCCCCTCGCCGGGCTCGACCCACGGGTGCGGCGCCAGGTTGAACGTCGCCCAGTGGATCGGCAGCATCACTCCGCCGGGCCGGCCGCCCTGAAGGTCGAGGTGGGCGCGCATGCCCTCCTCGGGGGTCATATGAATGTCGGGCCAGAACTCACTGAACGCGCCGATCTGGATCATCGTGGCGTCGAACGGGCCGTGTTCGGCACCGATGTCCTTGAAGCCTCCGAAGTAACCCGTGTCACCGCTGTGGTAGATCCGGTGGGTGTCGCCCGCGACGGCCCAGGAGGCCCAGAGGGTGTGCTGGACGTTGCGCAGGCCGCGGCCGCAGAAGTGACGGGCGGGGGTGGCGGTCAGGGAGATGCCGCCCACCTTCGTCGACTCGTTCCAGTCCAGCTCGCGCAGCCGGTCCGGGGAGACGCCCCAGTGCTCCAGGTGGGCGCCGACGCCGAGCGGCACCGCGAAGACCGTGTCCGTACCGGCCAGGGCCTTGATCGTGGGCAGGTCCAGGTGGTCGTAGTGGTCGTGGGAGATGACGACGACGTCGACCGGGCCGAGGGCGGCCAGCGGCAGCGGCACGGGGTGCAGCCGCTTGGGCCCGACGAAGTCGAACGGGGAACAGCGCTCGCCCCAGACCGGGTCGAAGAGCACCCGGTGGCCGTCGATCTCGGCGAGCACGCTGGAGTGCCCCATCCAGGTCAGCCGCAGTCCGCTCGCCGGAGGCCTGGCGAGGTCGGCGAAGGTCGTGGGGTGCACCGGGACCGTGCCGGCCGGGGAGCGGCGGGTGCGCTCCTCCTTGCGGAGGAACACCTTCGCCAGCTCCAGCGTGGAGCCGCCGGCGGGGCGGGTGCGGGTGCCCTCCGGGTTCACGAAGGAGCCGTCCACGAAATTGGGTGATCTGCGGATGCGCTCCAGGCGCTCACCGCTCGGATCCGCGCCGAAGGCGGCGGGCCGCACTGCGCGGAGCCCGGAGCTCGGGAGACGGAAACCGGTCACGGCACCTCCATGTGGAGTCGGTCAGGCCTTCCATTATGGTCGGCCCCTCTGACAGCGCCGGGTCGAGCGTGTCACAGCGCGATGTCCCGGCACACAGCGCGTCGTTCGGGCCTGGATGTCACATCCGCCACGCCCCGTCCGTCGTACCAACGAGGGCACCCGCTCAGGAGTGCCCCGGACGACGTACTGGAGGTGGCCCCCGTGGCCCGTGTCTCCCTAACCCCGCGGCGCACGTTCTTCTTCCGCATCGTGGAGTGGTATTCGAAGCGGACGTACGGCAAGGTCCTCGATCCCGGCAAGGCACTCGCCCACCATCCGCGCGTGCTGTGGGCGGACCTGCGCTTCGAGCAGTCGGTGGCCAAGTGGAACCGGCTCGACCCGGATCTGAAGGCGCTCGCCGAGATGACGGCGGCCGCGACGATCGGCTGCGCCTGGTGCATGGACTTCGGCTACTGGGTGAGCAGGGAGCGCGGGATGGCCCGGGAGAAGCTGCTCGACGTACCGTCGTGGCGCGACAGTGCGGCGTACACCCCCCTGGAGCGGGACGTCATGGAGTACGCCGAGGCGATGACCCTCACCCCGCCCGCCGTGGAGGACGACCTCGCCGCCCGCCTCGTCGACCGGCTCGGCGAGCCGGCCTTCGTCGAACTGACGGCGATGGTGGCGGTGGAGAACCTGCGTTCGCGCATCAATTCGGCGCTGGGGCTGACAAGCCAGGGCTTCAAGGACTCCTGCGACGTGCCGAGCGCCGAGGAGCGGACGGCGTCCCCCCGGGCCGTGCGGCAAGATTGACAGACTCCGACACCTCTTCGGATACTGACTGACAGTTCAGTAGCGGCCCTGCCCGTCCCCGGCCTGCCGACCGCCCTGGACGGCGCGCGCGTGCGGGCCGGGTGAGGTCGTCGACGCCCCCGCCGAGGCGCTCGCCGCTCCCCGGCCCGACGCCGATCCCCTCCCCGAGGAGCCCCGATGACCGCCCCCTTGATGACGCTCGCGTGGACCGACCACGTCACCGGACGGCAGGGGTACCTCGTCGTGGACCGCCTCGTGCGGGGAGTCTCCAGCGGCGGACTGCGGATGCGCCCGGGCTGCACCCTGGACGAGGTCGCCGGGCTCGCCCGCGGCATGACCATGAAGGAGGCCCTGCATTACAACCCCGAGGGCCGCTACATCCCCCTGGGCGGCGCCAAGGGCGGTATCGACTGCGATCCGCGCTCGCCGGAGGCGTACGGCCTGCTCGTGCGCTATCTGCGCGCCATGCGGCCGTACATCGAGAGCTGCTGGACCACCGGCGAGGACCTCGGCCTCACCCAGGACCTCGTCGACCGGGCCGCGGCCGAGGCGGGGCTCGTCTCGTCCATTCAGGCCGTGTATCCCCTGCTCGACGACGAGGCCACGGCGCGCAAGCGGCTCGCGGACGCCTTCGCGGTCGAGGTGGACGGGATCGGGCTCGACGAGCTGGTCGGCGGGTGCGGGGTCGCCGAGTCCCTGCTGGCCGCCCTGGACCGGGCCGCCGTGCCGTACGCGGGTACGCGGGTCGCCGTGCAGGGACTGGGCACCATGGGCGGGGCGACCGCGCGGTTCCTCGCGCGCGCGGGGCTCACGATCGTCGCCGTCGCCGACGTCAAGGGCACGATCGCGAACCCCGAGGGCCTCGACGTCGAGGCGCTGCTCGCGGCCCGCGACGCGTACGGGACGGTCGACCGCTCCGCGCTGCGCCCCGGCGACCGGGAGCTGCCGGGCGAGGCCTGGCTGTCCGTCGAAGCCGAGGTGCTGGTGCCGGCGGCCGTGTCGTACGTCGTCGACACCACGAACCAGCGGCGGATCGGCGCCCGGTGGATCGTCGAGGCGGCCAACATGCCCGTACTGCCCGAAGCGGAGGCACTGCTCACCGAACGCGGGATCACCGTACTGCCCGACGTCGTCGTCAACTCCGGGACGAACGCATGGTGGTGGTGGACCCTGTTCGGCGACATCGACGCCGACGCGGACGAGGCGTTCGCCCGCACGCGCCGTTCCATGCGCGCGCTGACCGACCTGATGCTGGCCCGCGCGGAGGCCGACGGAACGACACCGCGCGCCGCCGCGCACGCGATCGTCGCCGACCGGCTGCCGGTGATCGCGGAACGGTTCGGGTGGTACCGCTGACGACCGTCGCCGACGCCCCGTCACGGGGCACGGCCCGACTGCCGGCCCGCAGGCGCCTGTCACGGTGGGCGGCCATGGCCGCTGTGTAGGGTTGCCGCGTGGCGAGAGTGCGGTTGAGCGTGGCGGAGCGGCGCGAGGAACTACTGCGGGCGGCGATCGAGCAGATCGAGGCGCGGGGCGTGGCGGCGGTACGGATCGCCGATGTCGCGGCGGCGCTCGGGGTGAGCAACGCGCTGGTGCTGTACCACTTCTCGACCAAGGAGAAGCTGGTCGCCGAGGCCTTCGCCCATGCCGCCGAGGACGATCTCGCCCATCTGCGCAAGCTGCTCGGCCGCCGGACGTCGGCGCTGCGCCGGCTGCGGACCGCGGTGCGCTGGTACGCGCCGACCGGGCAGGCCAAGGGCTGGCGGCTGTGGATCGAGGGCTGGGCCGTGGCGCTGCGTGAGCCCGCGCTGCGGGAGGTCACCCAGGATCTCGACCGGCAGTGGAAGGCCGCGATCACGGAGGTCATCGCGGAGGGCGTGGCCGGGGGCGAGTTCCGCTGTCCGGACCCCACCGGCGCCGCGCTGCGGCTGACCGCGCTGCTGGACGGGCTCGCCGTACAGATGACGGCGTACTCGGGCGCGGTGTCCCGGGCGCGCACGCAGGAGTGGGTGGACGACGCGCTCGCGCGTGAACTGGGCCTGGAGCGCGCGGCGTTGACGGCGGCGACACGCTGAGCGGCCCTCAACGCAGGCACGGGCACGGCCCGGGCCGTTCGGCCCGGGCCGTGCCCGGCGCACACCGCGTGCGAGCCGTCAGACGGCCGCCGCGATCCGCATCTTGATGTCGTCCGGCGACAGGCTCCCCTTCGCCGCGACATGGTCGCCGGAGGACTCCCCGCGCAGCCTGCGCCCGATCCACGGCACCAGGTACTCGCGTGCCCAGTGGATGTCGTCGCGCCGCACCTCGAACGTGCCGCGGGGCGGCAGCGGCGGCCAGGGCTGGTCCGGATCGGCCGGGATGTCGAGGCCGAGCACCTGACCTGCCCGCAGCGCGACCCGGGTGTGCCCCTCGGGCGACAGATGCAGCCGGTCGTTGTCCCAGGCCCGCCGGTCCTGGATGGTCTTGAGGGACCACAGGTCGAGGACCGGGCAGCCGTACCGGTCGGCGATGGCACGTACGTGCCCGTTGTACGTGGCGATCTTGCCGCGCAGATGCTTCAGCACGGGCATGGTTCGGGTGTCGAAGCCGGTGGTCACCAGGACGGTGCCCACGGCGGCGGTGAGGTCGGCGACGGCGCGCTCGAAGCGCTCGGCGACCTCGTCGGGGTCGGTGCCGGGCCGGATGATGTCGTTGCCGCCCGCGCAGAAGGAGACCATGTCCGGCGCGAGCTCCTTGGCCCGCTGGAGCTGGTCCTCGACGATCTGGTCGAGCAGTTTGCCGCGTACGGCGAGATTGGTGTAGTTGAATTCGCCCTCGGGCCGCCGGTCCGCGAGAAGTACCGCGAACCGGTCGGCCCAACCGACGAAGGCCCCGTCAGGACCGGGGTCGCCGACGCCCTCGGTGAAGCTGTCCCCCACCGCCACGTACGACCCGATCACTGATCTGTTGTCACTCTTCGAATCGTCTGCCACATCGGCCCATGATTCACCTACCGCTGTGAGCTACGCGACCGTAAGAAGGGGTTGACGTGTGGTGAGATAAGCCACTCATAAAGTATGGGTCAACGGCGGAATAACAGCCTCTCAGGCGTGGTTGTACAGCCGCCACACCCGGAAGCCCGTGATCCGGAAGTGGCTCCATGTGGTCCGGAACGCGAAGTGCCCGCTCGTGTACGGCTCCGGGTCGCTGTGGTCGAAGACCGGCCGCCCGTTGTTCCACCACTGGACGGTGGAGCCGTCCGAGACGATCCGGACGCGGTTCGGCTCGTTCGCCGTGAGCAGCGGTTGCGTGTAGTCGTACAGCAGCGGCCGGACGCCCGCCTCGCCGACGTAACGGCGCAGCCGCGTGGTGGTGTTCGCGTTGGCGCCGTACCCGACGTAGTACGTCTTGAGGTGGTCGTACTCCGCGAGCGCGCCGCCCCGCGGGGTGGCGAAGAGGTCGTCCGGGGAGCGTACGTCGACGGCGTTCCAGAAGTTGTTGAGGTCGGAGACCCGGTCGTTGGCGCCCCCCGCATCGACGGGTGTGGCCGTGTACTCGATGACGTACGGGCCTTCCAGCCGCTTCCTGAACCAGACCGTGGCACCGCTCGGCACGTCGATCTCCAGGACGCCGCGGGCCGCGGTGACCGTGCCGCCGTCCTGGAGTTCGGTGGCCCACCGGCCGAGTCCGTGCCGGAAGTCGTCGTGGGCGATCAGCCGGCCCCCGCGGTGGTGCGGCGAGGCGCTCGCGGCCGTGGCGGGGGCGAGCGCGGCCAGCGCGGCACCGGTGGCCAGGGCTCCGAAGGCTCTACGTGTGGTGGTCATGGGAAGCGGCTCCTTCAGTGGTGGTGAGGGCGGGCTTCGGCACTCGCCGTGCACTTCTCCGCCTTCGGCGCCGCCGGCACATCCCACGTGGTGTCGGCGAGGGCCCAGGAGAACTGGGCGGTGGCGGCCGCGGCTGCGACTGCGGCGCCCTTGATGACGGTGCGTCGGTCGACGCGGGCACGGGGACCTCCGTAAGCGGCAGAAAGCGCTTGCGCAGGTCACTCTGGTGCCACCGACACCCACCTGTCGATGCCTTGCCCGCGCGTGCCACACGACCGCAATGCGCCGATCATGAACCCGCCACGGCCATGGGGCCGGTCACGCATCCGCGGCGGGCCCGGACAGACCGAAGGCCCGGACACCGAAAGGACAGACCGAAGGCCGGACAAACCGAAGGCCGGACCCCGGGATGGGGTCCGGCCTCAGGAGCGAAGCAGCCGGGTCAGCCGGGTCAGCCGACGACGACGCCGTGCGCGCGCAGGTAAGCGACCGGGTCCACGTCCGAGCCGTAGGAGGGGGTCGTACGGATCTCGAAGTGCAGGTGCGGTCCCGTGACATTGCCGGTCGCACCAGAGAGGCCCAGCTGCCGGCCCTCGGCCACGCTCTGCCCCGTGGAGACGGAGAGCTGGGACATGTGGGCGTACTGCGAGTACTGGCCATCGGCGTGCCGGACGACGACCTCGTTGCCGTACGCGCCGCCCCAGCCGGCCGAGACGACGGTGCCCGCGGCGACGGCCTTGATGGTGGTGCCGGTCGGGACCACGAAGTCGACGCCGGTGTGGTACCCGCTGGACCACATGCTGCCCGCGGTCTTGTAGGCGGTACCGATGGTGGCGCCGTCGACCGGCAGGGTGTAGCCGGCGCCGGTGGTGGTGTCCGCGGCCCGGGTGGCCGTGGTCGTCTTCGACGCGGGGGTCTTCGCCGTGGCGGACTTCACCCCCGTGGCCGGCTTCGTCGCCGTGGACGACTGCGTGGCGGCGCTCGACGCGGACTTGGCGCCGATCGTCAGCTTCAGACCGGGGTGGATCAGCGTCGGGTCGCCGCCGATGGCGGAGCGGTTGTCCGAGTAGAGCTTCTTCCAGCCGCCGGTGACGCTCTGCTCGTCGGCGATCTTCGAGAGGGAGTCACCCGCCCGCACCGCATACGTCTTCGTGCCGCTCTTCTCGGCGGCCCCCTGCTTCGCGGCAACGGGGGCTGCGGAGACCTTTCCGGAGACGGCCGCCGTCGGGGTGGCGGCGTGGGCGCCGGTCGCCCCCATCAGCGGCAGCGCGAGCGCGGCGCCACCGGTTCCGGCGACGGCGATCGAGCGGGTGAAACGCGGGGACCTGGGGCGGCGGTGCTTACCCTTCGCGGGCATGGTGCATTCCTCTCCGATGCCTGCGAGGTGAGCTGTCGGGTGCGAGCTGGAGATGCCCGGCCGCGCTTGCGCGCGACTTGACCCCTAGCCTGTTCCGGAGACCGGAACAGGCGTTGTTGCCTGTGGGTCCCCCGCTCCTGCCGGGCACGGGTGAGTGTGCGGGTTCCGGGCGGCGGCAGGATTCGGCGTTCCGTCCGGATTGGTGGCGAACGTAGACGAAGTCCGCGCGGAGCGACAAGCGTTGGGTTTCCCGAGTGCCCCCATCTCTTGATCCATGGGCGAAATGCCCGTCACCCTGCGTCGACGCACGGCCTTCCCCTTTCCCAAACCGGCTGGAACAAAGGAGAATTACGTGAACATGACGATAACGCACCGTCACGGATATGACGCTGCTCACGCATCTTCAGCCCAGCAGGCCCCATTTCAGAGCGAGTTCGAATGAAGCCTACATTTGGGACAGAACGCTCAAATGCGACGTAGCCGAACAACCGTCGCATCGAGGTCCCCGTGCAACCCCGTCCGCAGCCCGTGATGCAGCAGTACGGCACCTCGGTGCACTTCGCCCGTTTCACGGCATTCATAGGTGGCTGCCGGGTCGAGGCCGCGCAGCCGGAGCGGGGCGACCGGCTCGCCGTAGTGCTGGGCCTGGAGCCAGGCGAGGACGACGGCCTCGTCGCCGTGGACGTACTGCACGGCGCTCAGCCCGCCCGTCGGGGGCCGCAGCCGGTAGAGGTCCCCGCGCTGCACGACGGGCCGGATCTCCTTGTAGAGACTCACCCAGTCCCGTGCCTCGACGAGTTCCCGCTCGCTCCACTCGGCCAGATCGCCGCCGACCCCGAGCACTCCCGCCATGGCGCTGACGAACCGGAGGCGCAGCGTGCTGACTCGCCCGTTGAGCTGTGTGTTCGGGCTGTCGGTGACCCAGGCGGCCATGACCCGGGCGGGGTGGATCTGGCTGAATCCGTGCTGGATGGCGAGCCGGTCGAGCGGGTCGGTGTTGTCGGAGGTCCACACCTGGTCCGTACGCGCCATGATGCCCAGGTCGATCCGGCCGCCACCGCCCGAGCAGGACTCGAAGGCGACCCCCGGATGCGCGGCCCGCAGCCGGTCCAGCAGGCGGTACAGGGCGCGCACATGATCGACCCAGAGCCGCTGCGGATATGCCTCCCCAGGCCAGCCGGCGTCCGTGAAGCAGCGGTTGAAGTCCCACTTCACGTAGTCGACGGGGGCGCTGGACAGCAGTCCGTCGAGCTGCTCCCAGAGGCACTGCTGGACGTCCTCGCGCGCGAGGTTGAGGACCAGCTGGTTGCGGAATTCCGTCCTGGTCCGCCCCGGCTGGAACTGCACCCAGTCCGGGTGCGCGCGGTACAGCTCGCTGTCCGGGTTGACCATCTCGGGCTCGACCCAGATGCCGAACTGCATGCCGAGCGCGTGCACGTAGTCGGCGAGCGGCTTGAGCCCGGCCGGGAAGCGGTCGGGGTTGGGCGTCCAGTCGCCGAGCCCGGCCCGGTCGCCGGTCCGCGCCCCGAACCAGCCGTCGTCGACCACGAACAGCTCGACCCCCATCGCCGCGGCCCGCCGCGCGAGAGCCCCCTGCTGTTCCTCGGAGATGTCGAAGGTGGTGGCCTCCCAGGAATTGAAGAGCACCGGACGGTCCTGGTCCGCGTCCGGGATGACGTACGCCCGCTGGTACGCGTGCCAGGCGCGGCTCGCGCCGCCGAAGCCGCCGTCGCTCCACAGCCCCGCGAAGACGGGCGTCGTGAACGACTCCCCCGGCCCCAGGCGCAGCAGGCCCGAGTCGTCGTACCCCGCGCCGCCGGTGATCTGCACGCGCGCGTCGGAGAGTTGGGCCACCGAGATGCGCCAGGAGCCGGACCAGCCGAGCGCGCAGCCGTAGACCTCGCCGCTCTCCTCGGTCGCCTCGCAATCGAGCGCGACCCACGGCAGATGCTGGTGCCCGGTGTGCCCGCGCCGGCTGCCGATGATCTTCTCGCCGTAGGTGAGGTCCGAGCGTACGAGGCGGGACTCGGCCGCCCAGCGCCCGTGCAGCTGGGACAGCCGCCAGCCGTCGCGCTCGGGCAGGGTCCAGGTGGCGGAGTCGGCGCGCAGCAGCTCCAGGGCGGGTCCGTCGTTGGCCAGCGTCACCCAGCGCTCGACGACGTCGTCCCGCATCCGGTAGTGCAGCGTGACGGCCAGCCCCGAGTCGCCGAACCGCAGCCGCAGCTCGTCGCCTTCGGTCTCGTACGCCTCGAAGCGCCACTCGGTGCCACGGCGCTCGTCGGTGCGCACGGACAGCGCCGGGCGTACGAAGCGGGGGCCGCCCTCGACCGGGTACTCCTCACGCCCGTCCAGCGGCGATTCGAAGGACGAGCCGCCCGGGGCGGGGAGGGCGGCGAGGGCCTCGGCGTCGGCGAGGGCGATCCGCGGGCCCCAGTGCAGATGCAGCAGTTCGTGACCCTCGGTGAGATGCACGGCGTAGCTGCTCGTGGGCCCCGAAAGAAGCCACGTACGTCGGTCTTCGGCGATCTCAACCATCAGGCCCCCACAGATGTCAACAGATGTACTCAAGCATCAACATCATCAAGGGATCCGGGCCTCGGGGGCAACGCCTGTGGACAACTCATTGCCTCAGGAACCCATGTCGTATCGTCGGGAAAGCGCCCGCCGACGAGCCGCTTCGACGGGGCCGAACAGGAGGAGCCCTCGTGACGCAGCAGGTCCCGTCCACCGAGCCCGAGCTGGCCGGAGTGCGCAACTTCCGCGATGTGGGCGGTCTGCCGACCGTGGACGGCCGGCGAGTGCGGCACGGGCTGCTGTACCGCAGCGGCCATCTCGCGCACGCCACGGACGAGGACGCGGCGTTCCTCGCCTCCCTCGACCTGCACACGATCTTCGACTTCCGCAACGCCGCGGACATCGGCCTCGAAGGGCCGGACGTCGAGCTGCCGGGCGTGCGCAATCTGAACTTCCCGCTGACGGACCCGGCGCACGGCGCGGAATTCTGGACGATGGTCCGTGACGGTGATCTGGACCAGCTACGCGGCCTCCTGGCGGACGGCAAGGCCGCGAACCGGATGATCACCTCCTACCGCACGATCATCAAGGAGCGCACGGCCGAGCACGGGCGCGTGCTGCGCGAGCTCGCCGAGGAGAGCGTGCCCGCGCTGATGCACTGTGCGGCGGGCAAGGACCGGGCGGGCCTGTCGATAGCTGTCGCGCTCCTGGCCGTGGGCGTGGAGCGCGATGCCATCGTCGCCGACTACCTGGAGTCGAACGCCCCGCACCGCCGCTACAAGGTGCGGCGCTCCAGCAGCGCGGCCCAGGCGTACAGCCCCGAGGTGATGGAGCTGCTCAGCCCGCTCTTCGAGGCGCGGGCCGAGTACCTGGCGGCGGCCTTCGAGACGATCGAGGAGACCTGGGGCGACACCGACACATATCTGGAGCGGGGGCTGAAGATCACGCCCGAGCTGCGGGAGCGGCTGCGCGAGCGGCTCCTCGACTGAGACCGCCCCCTGGGCGCGCGGCCGGCTACTTCGCGCCCAGCTCGAACAGCAGGTAGATGAAGCCCGCGAAGAGGTGACCGACCGCGATGTAGATGATGAGCCGGACCCACAGCGCGCGCGGGAACTTCTCCTCCATGGACCTGCGGTTCTGGCTGGACTCGGGCTGTTCTGTCATGGTGTGTCTCCCATCGTCGGGTGTCCCGTCGCCGGGCCGAGGCACAGCGTGGCGGCGGGGCTCTGCAGCAGGGTGTGAAGGAAGAGCAGCTCGGCCCCGTCGTGGTCGGCTGCCGCGAGGCGGTGCGGGGTCAGCGAGTCGAAGTGCGCGCTGTCGCCCGGCCCGAGCAGATGTGTGGTGTCGCCGAGGCGCAGCCGCAGCCGCCCCTTCAGGACGTACAGCCACTCCTCACCGGGGTGGACGCGCACGACATCGCCCTGGGTGCCGTACGGCACGTGCACGCGCAGCGCCTGCATGGCGCGACCGCCCGCGCCCGCCTGCCAGTACGTCCAGCCACCCGCTCCGGCCGGCTCCATGTCGGCGGCGCGCACGACGGCGTCCCGGTCGCCTACGGTCTCGCCCAGCAGCTCGGAGACGGTCGTACCGTAGATACGAGCGAGTGCGAGCAGCATCGGCAGCGAGGGCTGGCGCTGACCTGTCTCCAGCCGGGAGAGATGGGCCGGCGAGAGCCCGGCGGCGCGGGCCGCGACCTCCAGCGTCAGGGAGGCGCGGCGGCGCAGCGCGCGGAGCTGTGGTGCGACGGCGGGCAGGTCCTCGACCGGCCCGGACTCGGAGGAACTCATACCTCCATTGAGCCGGAGTTTTGCCTGTGGGACAAATCTTTTGCCCCACAGGCAAAATCCCTGACGGCTACCGCTTCACGTCGGCGTCTACCTCTGGGCAACAGCCTGCTTGACCAGCGTCTTCCCGAAGTCCCACAGCAGGCCGCCGCCGCTGTGCGCGTCGTCCATCACGGCGGTGAAGGCGGCCACGAACCGGTCCACGTCCCGCTCGTCGATGATCAGCGGCGGAATCAGCTTGATCACCTCCAGGTGGTCGCCGGAGACCTGGGTGAGGATCCGGTGGCGTTGCAGCAGCGGGACGACGACCATCTGCGCGAACAGACCCTTCCGGGCGGCCTGCAGCACGGTCCAGCGGCTGCGCAGCTTCAGCGACGTGGGCCGCCCGAACTCGATGCCGATCATCAGACCCCGGCCCCGTACGTCACTGAGCAGCTCGTACGTGTCGACGAGCGCCGCGAGCCGGGACTTGAGCTGTTCTCCGGTCGCGCGGGCGTTCGCGACGATCTGCTCGTTCTCCATGACGGAGAGCACGGCGAGGCCCGCCGCCATGGCCTGCGCGTTGGAGCCGAAGCTCGCCGAGTGGACAAGGACGCGGTCCATCGACGAATAGACCTTCTTGAAGATCCATTCCTTGCCCAGGGTGGCGCCGACCGGCACATAGCCGCCCGACAGCGCCTTGGCCACACAGACCAGGTCGGGCTCCACGCCCTCCTCGTGCTGGTAGGCGTAGAAGTCGCCGGTGCGCCCGAGGCCGGTCTGCACCTCGTCGGCGATGAGCAGCGCCTTGTGCCTCTGCAGCAGGTCCTGGGCGGCGCGCAGATGTCCGGGCGGGGCCTCGTGGACGCCCTTGCCCTGGATCGGTTCGACGATCAGGGCGGCGACGTCGCCCTTCTTCAGCTCCCTCGCCAGGGCGTCGAGATCGCCGAGTGGGACGGCGGTGTCGGGCAGCAGCGGGGCGAAGCCGTCGCGGAAGCCGTCCTCGCCGTTCACGGACAGCGAGCCGGTGGTCAGCCCGTGGAAGGCGTGCGAGCAGTACAGGATCCGCGGCTTCCCGGTGGCGTACCGGGCGAACTTCAGCGCGGTCTCGACCGCCTCCGTGCCGCTGTTGCCGAAGAACACGCGGTCGAGGTGCGGGCTGTGCGTGAGCAGCTTCTCCGCCAGCAGTCCGGGCAGTGGCTGGCAGTCGAAGCGGGTGAGGTCGGCGAGCGAGGCGTCCAGGACGTCGTGCAGCGCCTTGCGGACGACGGGGTGATGGCGGCCCAGGCCCATCACCCCGAACCCGGCGAGCATGTCCAGGTAGTCCTTGCCGTCCGCGTCCCAGAAGTGCGCCCCTTCGGCCCGCTCGTACACCTTGTCGAAGCCGATGGTGTGCAGCATGCGCGGGAGCTGGTGATTGAGGTACTTGGCGTGCAGTTCGTAGCGCTCGGCGCCGCGCTCGGCCAGCAGGGCGCCGAGGTCGAACTCCCGGTTTCCGGAAGGGGCCCCCTCCGACGGCGCCTTCCCTGAGGGGATGGTCATTCCTGTTTCTCCTTGGACAGCTCTTCCTTGGTGGCCAGCCCCGCGCTGATCCGCCCGGCGATCTCGACGGGCGTCAGGCCTATGTCGGCCAGCACCTCGGCGCGCTTGGCGTGCGCGAGGAACTGCTCCGGGATACCGAACCGCCGTACCGGCACGTCGACTTCGGCGTCCGAGAGGGCCAGCGCGACCGCGGCGCCGACGCCGGCCGCCCGGCTGTTGTCCTCGACGACCGCGACCAGCCGGTGCTCGGCGGCCAGCCCCGGCAGCGAAGGGTCGACGGGCTTGACCCAGCGCGGGTCGACGACCGTGCAGCCGATGCCCCGCGCCTCGAGCAGTTCGGCGGCCTGGAGGCAGACCGGGGCCATGACACCGACGGCGACCAGCAGGACCTGCGGAGACTCGGGAAAGCGGTGCAGTACGTCCATGCCGCCCACATGGTCGACCGCCGGGATCGCGGGCCCCACGGACTCCTTCGGGAAACGCAGCAGCGTCGGCGCGTCGTCGACCGCCACCGCCTCCCGCAGCTGGGCCCGCAGCTGGTCGGCGTCGCGCGGTGCGGCGATCCTGAGGCCGGGCACCACCTGGAGGATCGACATGTCCCACATGCCGTTGTGGGAGGCGCCGTCGACGCCGGTGACCCCGGCCCGGTCCAGCACGAAGGTCACCCCGCAGCGGTGCAGCGCGACATCCATCAACAGCTGGTCGAAGGCGCGGTTGAGGAAGGTCGCGTACACCGCTACGACCGGATGCAGCCCGCCCGTGGCGAGACCTGCCGCCGACACCGCCGCGTGCTGCTCGGCGATCCCGACGTCCCAGACCCGGCCGGGGAACTTCTCCGCGAACTTGTTCAGCCCCACCGGGTGCAGCATGGCCGCCGTGATCGCCACGACGTCCTCGCGCTCCTCGCCGATCCGGACGATCTCGTCACCGAACACCGAGGTCCAGGAAGGGCCGTTGGAGGGGGCGAGGGGCTCGCAGGTGAGGGGGTCCATCACGCCGACGGTGTGGAAACGGTCCTCGTCGTGGGCGAGCGCGGGCTCGTATCCCCGGCCCTTCTCCGTCAGGCAGTGGATGAGCACCGGCCCGTGGAAACGTTTCGCGCGTCTGAACGCCGATTCCATCGCCTTCATGTCGTGCCCGTCGATCGGCCCTACGTACTTCAGCCCCAGGTCCTCGAACATGCCCTGCGGCGCGAACGCGTCCTTGAACCCCTTCTTCGCGCCGTGCAGCGACTCGTAGAGGGTGTTGCCGACGACCGGCGTGCGCAGCAGTACGTCCTTGCCCCAGGCCAGCACCTTCTCGTAGCTGTCGGTGGTGCGGAGCGTGGCGAGGTGGTTGGCGAGGCCGCCGATGGTGGGCGAGTACGAACGTTCGTTGTCGTTGACGACGATGATCAGCGGGCGGTCCTTGGCGGCGGCGATGTTGTTCAGCGCCTCCCAGGCCATGCCGCCGGTCAGCGCGCCGTCGCCTATGACCGCGACGACATGCCCCTTCTCGCCCTGCACCTGGCGGGCCTTGGCGAGCCCGTCCGCCCAGCCGAGCACGGTCGACGCGTGGCTGTTCTCGATGACGTCGTGCTCGGACTCCTCGCGCGAGGGATAGCCGGACAGGCCGCCCTTGCTGCGCAGCTTGGAAAAGTCCTGCCGCCCAGTCAGAAGCTTGTGCACATAGCTCTGGTGGCCGGTGTCCCACAGGATGCGGTCGACCGGTGACTCGAAGGCCCGGTGCAGTGCGACGGAGAGTTCCACCACCCCCAGATTGGGCCCCAGATGGCCTCCTGTCCTGGCGACCGCATGCACCAGGAACTCCCGTATCTCTTCGGCCAGTTCACCGAGTTCCGCCTCGGACAGCGCCTTCAGGTCGCGTGGTCCCCGGATGTTCTCCAGCATCGTCACGTCGGGCCCCCTCTCGGTCCGTAGCTGCTCAACTCACGGTGACGGCCGGTTCCCCGGACGCGACGCCGTTCTGCTCCATCTGCTCGGCGATCTTCATCGCCTCCTCGATCAGGGTCTCCACGATCTTCGACTCGGGCACCGTCTTGATGACCTCGCCCTTCACGAAGATCTGTCCCTTGCCGTTGCCGGAGGCGACGCCGAGGTCGGCCTCGCGGGCCTCCCCCGGCCCGTTGACGACGCAGCCCATGACCGCGACGCGCAGGGGCACCTCCATGCCCTCCAGACCCGCCGTGACCTCCTCGGCCAGCTTGTAGACGTCGACCTGGGCGCGCCCGCAGGACGGGCAGGAGACGATCTCCAGGCGCCGCTGCCTGAGGCCCAGCGACTCCAGGATCTGGATGCCGACCTTGATCTCCTCGACGGGGGGCGCGCTCAGCGAGACGCGGATCGTGTCGCCGATGCCCTCGCTGAGCAGCGCGCCGAAGGCGACGGCCGACTTGATCGTGCCCTGGAAGGCGGGGCCGGCCTCGGTCACGCCGAGGTGCAGCGGGTAGTCGCACTGCGCCGCCAGCTGGCGGTACGCGTTGACCATGACCACCGGGTCGTTGTGCTTGACCGAGATCTTGATGTCCCGGAAGTCGTGCTCCTCGAAGAGCGACGCCTCCCACAGCGCCGACTCGACGAGCGCCTCGGGGGTGGCCTTGCCGTACTTCTCCAGCAGCCGCCGGTCGAGCGAGCCCGCGTTGACGCCGATGCGGATCGGCGTGCCGTGCTCCTTGGCGGCGCGCGCGATCTCCTTGACCTTGTCGTCGAACTGCTTGATGTTGCCCGGGTTCACCCGGACCGCCGCGCAGCCCGCCTCGATCGCCGCGAACACGTACTTCGGCTGGAAGTGGATGTCCGCGACGACGGGGATCTGCGACTTGCGGGCGATGACCGCGAGGGCGTCCGCGTCGTCCTGCGTGGGGCAGGCGACGCGGACGATCTGGCAGCCGGACGCGGTGAGTTCCGCGATCTGCTGGAGCGTGGCGCCGATGTCCGACGTACGCGTCGTCGTCATCGACTGCACCGACACCGGGGCCGTGCCGCCGACCGCCAGCGGTCCGACCTGGATCTGCCGGGAGACACGGCGTTCGGCGATCGGACGGACGGGCACTTCGGGGACGCCCAGGGAAATGGCCGTCATGACGTCACCCGCGGTTTCCGGAGACGGTCTCGCGGGCCGCGCGCAGGGACTCCTTGAGGGAACCCATCGTGGCCAGGACGGCGGTCGGCTCGTAGCCGCAGTGCGCCATGCAGTTGGCGCAGCGCGGGTCCTTGCCGCGACCGTACGCGTCCCAGTCGGTGTCCTCGATGAGCTCCCGGTACGTCGTGACGTACCCGTCGCTCATCAGATAGCAGGGCTTCTGCCAGCCGAACAGCGAGTAGTTGGGGATCGCCCACGCCGTGCACGGGAAGTCGACCTTGCCCTCGAGGAAGTCGAGGAACAGCGGCGAGTGGTTGAGCCGCCAGCGCCGCCGGTTGCCGCCCGCGAACGCCTTCCTGAACAGCTCGCGGGTCTGCTCCACGCCGAGAAAATGCTCCTGGTCGGGCGCCTTCTCGTAGGCGTAGGCGGGCGAGATCATCATCTCGTCCACCTCGAGGTCGTCATTGAGGAAGTTGAGCACCTCGATGATCGTCTGGGGGGTGTCGGTATTGAAGAAGGTCGAGTTGGTGGTCACCCGGAAGCCGCGCCTCTTGGCCTCCTTGATGGCCTCCACCGCCTCGTCGAACACGCCTTCCTTCGCGACCGACTCGTCGTGCCGCTCACGCAGGCCGTCGATGTGCACGGCGAACGCGAAGTAGGGCGACGGGGTGAAGTCGACCATCTTCTTGCGCAGCAGCATGGCGTTGGTGCACAGGAAGACGTACTTCTTCCTGGCCACCAGCTGCCGCACGATCTCGTCGATCTGGGGGTGCATCAGCGGCTCGCCGCCGGCGATGGACACCATCGGCGCACCGGATTCCAGCACCGCACCGACGGCCTGCGCCACCGGCATGCGCTGCTTGAGCACTCCGGCCGGGTGCTGGATCTTGCCGCAGCCCTCGCACTTCAGATTGCAGGCGAAGAGCGGTTCCAGCTCCACGATCAGCGGAAACTTCTCCCGCTTGCGGAGCTTCTGTTCAGCGAGATACGTCGCGACCTTGATGGTCTGGCGCAGTGGCATGGCCATCTGGCTCACCTCCGGGGGAGCAGCAAAGAACGGTGCCATTCGAAGAAAGCGGGAAGTACGGCACGGAGAACGCGGAAGGCTGATATTCCACCGCGGACCGTGCCGATACGGACGAGTTCATGTTCTGGAGCGTCCACGACCACTCGGACGGCCGCAACCGGGCGCGTGCCCGTGCACACGGCGCCGTGGAGCGTGGACGCGGATTCCATGTCGGCCGCGATTGCGCCGGTCAGGAGCAGATCCGACCGTTCGTGACCGCGGACGACGTGATCGGAGCCGATGAGCGGCCCCGTGTGGACGGTGCGCCCGGGCACGGCGCGGACGAGTTCCTTGACCAGCACCTCGGTGCCCACGCACGGGGTGACTCCACGCGGGTCCCGGGTCTCCTCGGCGACGACGAGATCACCCGGGTGCATACCGGGAGCGAGCCCCGCGCAGAAGCCCGTGGCCACGACGGCGGCCTCACGCAGCGCCGGGTCGGCGAGCACCCGGGTGACCGCCCGCTCGGCGGCCTTGGGCCCCATGCCCGTACGCAGCACCGTGACGGGCCCGTCGGCACCGCCGCGGTCGCCGCTGCGCAGCGCCAGGCGCTCGATGCCGAGCGCGCACGCGATGAGCAGCGGGGCCGGATCGGGCTTCGTGCTCATCAACCCCCCTTGACCTCGACGAGCGGCTCGCCGTTGACGTACCGGCCGAGCGCGGTGAGCGGGAAGACCTGGCGGTAGAGGTGGTAGTTGATCGAGAAGTCCCAGGGGAACCCGGTGCCGGTGAAGTACGGCTCGTCCCAGGAGCCGTCCGGCCGCTGGGTCTGGGCGAGCCATTCGATCCCGCGCTCCACCGCTTTGGACTCGCGCTCCCCCGCCGCGAGCAGTGCGAGCAGCGCCCACCCCGTCTGGGAGGCGGTGGAGGCGCCTTTGCCGCTCCACTCGGCGGCCTCGGGGTAGGAGCGCAGGTCCTCGCCCCAGCCGCCGTCGTCGTTCTGCACGGTCTCCAGCCAGGTGACGGCACGGCGGATCGCGGGGTGCGAGGCGGGGAGTCCGGCGGCGACCAGCGCGGGGACCACCGACCCGGTCCCGTACACGTAGTTGACGCCCCAGCGCCCGAACCAGGAGCCGTTGGCCTCCTGCGCGGAGAGCAGCCACTGGATGCCGCGGCGGGTGCGCGGGTCGTGCGACAGGCCCTCGAACGCCAGCATCTCCACGACGTGCGCGGTGACGTCGGCGGACGGCGGGTCGATGACCTCGCCGAAGTCGCAGAACGGCAGCCGGTTGGGAAACGGGCTGGTGTTGTCGACGTCGAAGGCGCCCCAGCCGCCGTCCTTGGACTGCATGCCGAGGTTCCAGCGCACCCCGCGCCGGATCGCGTTGTCCAGGCGCTCGGGGTCGTGGTGCTTGACGCGACGCAGCGCGAGGACGACTTCGGCGGTGTCGTCGATGTCGGGGTAGTTGTCGTTGTGGAACTCGAACGCCCAGCCACCCGGCGGCAGTTGGGGACGTTTCACCGCCCAGTCGCCGGGCCGGACGATCTCCTCGCCGAGCATCCAGTCCGCCGCCCGCACGAGCTGCGGATGGTCGGCGGGCACGCCCGCGTCGGCGAGCGCGATGGTCGCGAGGCAGGTGTCCCACACGGGCGACTGGCAGGCCTCGATCATCCGCGCCCCGTCGTCGCGCCACACGGCGAACCGGTCCAGTGACGCCAGCCCCTCGCGCATCACGGGGTGTTCGAGGTCGTAGCCGAGCAGATACAGGGCGATGACCGAGTACACGGCGGGCGGCTGGATACCACCCCAGCAGCCGTCGTTCTCCTGCCGCTCGATGATCCAGCGCGCGGCCGTGTTCATCGCGGCCTTGCGCAGCCTGCGCGGCGCGACCTTGCGGTACGTGTGCAGAGCGACGTCGAGCCGCTGGAATAATCCGTCCCAACTCACCATCGGGGCAAGGGGCTTGGCCGGGTTGGGGTCATTCGCGTCGGCGTGCAGTTCATCGAGCGGGAACGGGGCGGGCCGCACCGGACGCTTCGCCGAGACGACGGTGAGCGGCACGATGGTCTGCCGCGCCCAGCAGCCGAAGTCGTAGATGTTGAGCGGCATCCACTTCGGGAAGTAGATGAGTTCCGGCGGGAGTTCGGGCAGGTCGTCCCACTTCCACCAGCCGAACAGGGCGAGCCAGATCCGGGTGAAGACGCGGGCCGAGGCGATGCCGCCCCGCTCGCGGATCCAGGCGGACGCCTTCGCCATGTGCGGCTCGTCCGGGCCGTCACCGGCCAGGCGCAGGGCGACATACGCCTCGATGGTGGCGGAGAGGTCACCGGGGCCGCCGTAGAAAGTGGCCCAGGTGCCGTCCGCACGCTGCTCGCCCCTGATGAACAGTCCGGCGGCTCGTGTGGTCTTCTCGTCCTGGATTCCCAGGAACTGACGGAGCAGCAGGTCCTCGGCGTCCATCGTGACGTTCGTCTCGAGGTCGCCCTTCCACCAGCCCTCGGCGTCCTGCCGCGAGAGCAGGAAGTCGGTGGCGCGCTGTGTGGCGCGCGCGGCGGCGTCTTGGATTCCGACACTCCCGGCCGCCTGCGGGATCGTGTCGTGTGGTTCGCTGGCCGAGGCAGCGCGGGGCGGCAGGGCCCCGGTGCTTCCGTCGGTCGTCGCTGTCATGGCTTCCCCTTCGTGCAGTGGTACGACTCTGCTGTGGGTCCGCCGTCGGCCAGTGCTTCTCTCTGCTCGCGGCACCGGCCGGCGACTACGCGAGGTTTATTCGACCGATAGTGATCATCTCTTCCGTACGACGACGAAGTCGGCGAGCGCCACGAGCTGGGCCCGCACCTGCTGGGGCATCTCGATCGTGTCCAGGGCCTCGATGGCGATCGTGTGCTGGCGCCGCGCCTCCTGGGCGGTCCACTCGCGACCGCCCGCCTCCTCGATGAGCGCGGCACGCGCGGCGAACTCCTCTTCGGAGAAGTTCTCGAAGTCGCTGCTCTTGGCGTCCTCGGCGAGCAGTTCGCCGAGCCGCCGGGAGGCGGGTCCGCCCGCGGCGAGCGCCGCCACGACCGGGAGGGACTTCTTGCGCTGGCGCAGGTCGCTCCAGGTCTGCTTGCCGGTGGACTCCGGGTCGCCCCAGATGCCGAGGAGGTCGTCGACGGCCTGGAAGGCGAGGCCGAGGTGGTAGCCGTACTTCTCCAGGGTGTCGGCGGTGCGGTCGTCCGCGCCGCCGAGGACCGCGCCGATGGAGCAGGCGCAGGCGAGCAGCGCGCCGGTCTTGTTGCCCTCCATCTCCAGGCACTCCTCGACGGTGACCCGCTCGCGGTGCTCGTAGGAGATGTCCTGCGCCTGGCCGTCGATCAGGGCGCGGCTGGCGGTGGTGAGGCGGCGGGTGGCGCGGCCCGCCTCGACCGTGCCGAGCTCCAGGAGGATCTCGTTGGCCAGCGCGAAGAGGGCGTCGCCGACGAGGATGGCCTGGGCGGGGCCGTGCACCTTCCAGACGGTGTCGCGGTGGCGGCGCTGTTCGTCGCCGTCCATCAGGTCGTCGTGCAGCAGCGAGAAGTTGTGCACCAGTTCGACGGCGACCGCGCCCGGGACGCCCACCTCGGGGGCGGCACCGGCGGCCTGCGCGGAGAGCACGGCGAGGGCGGGGCGTACGGCCTTGCCGCCGTCACCGTCCGCGGGGTTGCCCGCGGCGTCGATCCAGCCGAAGTGGTAGGCGGCGACGGTGTCCATGGGCGGTGCCAGGCGGTCCACGGCCGCGCGCAGCACCGGGGTGGACAGGGTCCGGCCGCGCTCCAGGAGCGCGGTCACGTCCACCGCGTCGGCAGCCTTCTCGGCCGGGGGCACAGTGGGCACAGTCTCTCCTCTTGTTGCGGTACGGGGGGTGCGGGGACCAGTCCCGTGCAGATCGGGCGTCACGCCGCCTCCTCGAAGAGTTCGAGGAGGTGATCTCGGGGCCGGCCCAGGGCGTTCAGGGCGGCGCCCGCCGCACTGACACCGCTGCGGACCGCACTCTCCATGGTCGCGGGCCACCCTGTGGCGGTCCACGCGCCGGCCAGACAGAGGCCGGGTGCCTTGGTGCGGGCGCCGGGCCGCAGCCGCCCGACGCCGGGGGTGGGGGCGAACGTCGCCGTGCGCTCCCGGGTCACGAAGAAGTCCTTCACCTGCGCGCCGCGCGTCGCGGGCAACAGCCGCTCCAGCTCCGGCAGATAGCGCTCACGCAGCACGGAGACGGGCTCGTCGATCTCGTCCTGCGCGGCCGACTGGGAGAGCGCCAGGTACTGCCCCTCGGGCAGCCCGGAGGCCTCGGTGCGGTCGAAGACCCACTGCACCGGAGAGCCGAGCGCCGCGAAGAACGGGCGGCTGAGCACCTTCCGGTCGTAGACGACATGGACGTTGAGGATCGGCGCGGTGCCGATCTCCAGCAGCCGCTCGGGGGCGTCGAGCGCGCCTTCGGGCAGCAGTTCGTGGGCCTCGCGCTGGGGTACGGCGAGGACGACCGCGTCCGCGTGCAGCGTCTCGCCGGGAACCTGAACGCTCCAACGCCCGTTTCCGTTGAGGGAGATGGAGGTCACGCGTGTACGGACTTCGGTACGGACGCCCACGGAGTCGAGCGCCTTGCGGGCCAGCCGGTCGTGCAGTTCGCCCAGCGGGACGCGCGCCCAGCCGATGTCGGCGGCGCCCGGGTCGGACAGCAGACCGGTCTTGAACACCATCGCGGCGAGCCCGAGCGAGGAATCGCCGGCCACCGCGTTGAGGGTGGCGACCCCGACCAGGTCCCACAGTGCCTCGACGGCACGCGCCGACTGACCGTGCGCGGCCAGCCAGCTGCCGAAGTTCTGCGTGTCCAGCGCCGGATCCGCGAGGTCGAGTCCCTTGAGCGCCAGTGCGGCGCGCCCGACTCTGGCGCGCTCGGCGAGCGAGAGATGCGGATAGGTGGCGAGGCTCTTCGCGAGATGCAGCGGCACCGGCAGCGCGGTGCGGCCGATTCTGCCGAGCCGCCGTCCCGGCTTGCCCCCGGCATCGAGAACGGGCACGTCGAGACGATCCTGCAAGGGGGCCAGCGAGGCGGCGTCGATGCGGTCGAGGAACCAGCGGTACGCCGTGCAGCAGCGCAGATAGACGTGCTGGCCGTTGTCGACGGTCAGGGCGCCGCGCTGGAAGGAGAAGGCGAGCCCGCCGAGGCGTGGCCTTCCCTCCAGCAGCGTCACACGCACTCCGGCGTCGGCGAGGGCGAGCGCCGCGGTGATGCCGGCGAGTCCTCCGCCGACCACCACGGCCGCCCTCTCGGGGCGGCCGGAGGCCTCCGCGTCCGGCCCCTCGAGCCGAGTGGCGTCGCTCATCGCGCATCCTCCCCTGCCGGTCCGCCGCGGTGCTTGAACGGTGCACGGCAGGCCGTTGCAGTCAGGGACGCGGTGCACCACCGGAGGGTTGCGTGCCGCTTTTCGCCGCTGGAATCACCTTGGCCCACATTGTCCATCAGACGCGCCTCCTGACGGTGCGCCGGGACACATGCCGGGCGTCGAGGCCCGACAGGCCACGCACGGCGACGTACGCCTTCTCGCGTCCGGGCAGCGAGACCCGGCCGCGCAGTACGGCCTCCGGCTCGCGCTCGATGCGATCGAGGAGCCGGCGGTAGATGCCCGCCATCGCGGCGACACAGGCACCGCTGCGCCGGTCCAGCATGGGCAGCAGCCGGTAGCCCTCGGCGAAAAGGGCGCGGGCCCGACGCACTTCGAAGTGCACGAGGCCCGCGAAGTCGGATCCCTCCGGTGGGATCGGCCGGTCGAACCCGGCCGAGCAGCCGAATTTGGCGAGGTCGTCGGCGGGCAGATAGGTGCGGCCGCCCTCGGCGTCCTCGCGTACGTCGCGGAGGATGTTGGTGAGCTGGAGAGCGAGGCCGAGGGTGTCGGCGTACTCTGACGCGCGCTCGGCGCCGCGGGCGCCCGGTTCCGTGCCGAACACGCCGAGCGAGACGCGGCCGATGGCCCCTGCCACACAGCGGCAGTAGACCTTGAGGTCGTCCCAGGTCTCGTAGGTCTCGCCGCGCACGTCCATGAGGACGCCGTCGATCAGTTCGTCGAGGCCGCCGAGCGGGATCGGGAACTGCTCGGCGGCGTGCGCCAGGGCGACCGCGACGGGGTCCGTGTCGTCCTCGTCCACCCGCCCGTCACGCACCCGGGACAGCAGCGCCCGGGTGTCCTCGAGCCTCGCCGCCTTCACGTCGGGCGCGAGCGCGCCGTCGCCGATGTCGTCGACGCGCCGCGAGAAGGCGTAGACCGCCGACATCGCGCGGCGCTTGGGCGTCGGCAGCAGCCTGATGCCGTAGGCGAAGTTGCGGGCCTGCTGCCCGGTGACGGTCTCGCAGTAGCTGTATGCGGCGAGTACCGGTGCGGACACGTGTTGTTCCGACTCCACGGTCCGGATCACCCCTCTCCTCGCAGAGTCACGCCCACCTCGCGCAGCAGCTGAAGCTTGCCGGGCTTGGGCGGGCCGGGAAGTACGTCGTATTCGGCGGCGGCGATCGCGCGGATCGCCGCCCTTCCCCCCGCCACGAACCCCGCGAGCAGCAGCCTCAGCCTGCCGTGGACGCTACCCACGAGAGGGGTGCCTTCATTCAGGAGGTTCAGGGCGCGTTCCGTTTCGTATGCGACCAGGGCGCGCACCGATGCGCCTGCTGTGGCCGTGGCAAGATCCGCCTCTTGCACATGGAAGCGCTTCATGTCCTCGGCGGGCAGATAGACGCGGTCACGGCCCAGGTCCTCGGAGACGTCCTGGAGGTGCTCGACGATCTGGAGCGCCGTGCAGATCGCGTCGGAGCGGCGGACGCGCTCGGGGGTGGAGGTGCCGGTGACACCGAGGACGAGGTGGCCGACCGGGTTGGCGGACAGCTCGCAGTAGGCGACCAGGTCGTCGTAGGTCTCGTACCGCGTGACGAGCTGGTCCTGGCGGTTGGCGGCGATCAGGCCGAGGAAGGGCTCGGGGCTGAGACCGGTGCGCCGGACCGTGGGCTGGAGCCTGCGGAGCAGGGGGTGGCGCGGGGTGGAGTCGAACACCCGGTGGAGGTCGGCCTCGAAGGCGTCCAGGAGGGCCAGCCGGTCCTCGGCCTCCCGCGGGGACACACCGAGCAGGCGGGCGTCGGCACCGCCGGGGGCCAGGTCGCCGTCGCCGATGTCGTCGACGAGGCGGGCGAAGCCGTACACGGCCATCAGGTCGGTGCGCCAGGCCCTGGGCAGGAAGAACGGCGCCACGGGGAAGTTCTCGTCCGCGGCCTTGTCGAGGGTGTCGCGCTCCGGGTCCGCGGCGCGCGCCGTCCCGGCTTCGGTCACTGCTCGCCACCCGGCGCGGGGACGGCACATGCCTCGCGGCGCTGGAGACCTTCCGTAGCCATTGCCGTCACATCTCCCGTTCTACACTGCCGACCCAATACATCCTATTTCGGACACGCCGCCCGGTTCGTCGCACAGCGTGACCGGTGTGGGGGTGTCGCGCGTTATCGCCCCACTTGCCGCGAATCAGCACCGGTACAGCTTACGTTGTACAACGCGCCATGCTCCGTCGGGGTGTCCTGCGCATCACAACAACACACCGATTGGCGTCAAGATTCCTACGGACAGCCAGAGTTGGCGCTTCCTTTGCAGACGCAGGGCCCCGCCGAAGCGTTCCGGCGGGGCCCTGGACTCTTCGAGCTACTTGCCCGTGAACTTCTCGTACTCCTTGAGAACCTCTTCGGTCGGGCCGTCCATGCGGAGCTCGCCGCGTTCCAGCCAGAGCACGCGGTCACAGGTGTCGCGGATCGACTTGTTGTTGTGACTGACCAGAAACACCGTTCCGGCCTCCTTGCGCAGCTCGCGGATGCGGGCCTCGGAGCGCTTCTGGAACTTCCGGTCGCCGGTGGCGAGGGCCTCGTCGATCATCAGGACGTCGTGGTCCTTGGCGGCCGCGATGGAGAAGCGCAGGCGCGCCGCCATGCCGGACGAATACGTCCGCATCGGGAGCGTGATGAAGTCGCCCTTCTCGTTGATGCCCGAGAAGTCGACGATCTCCTGGTAGCGCTCCCTGATCTGCTCTCGGGACATGCCCATGGCGAGGCCGCCCAATATGACGTTCCGCTCGCCCGTCAGGTCGTTCATCAGCGCGGCGTTCACGCCGAGCAGCGAGGGCTGGCCGTCCGTGTAGACCTTGCCCTTCTCCGCGGGCAGCAGGCCGGCGATGGCCCGCAGCAGGGTGGACTTGCCGGAGCCGTTGGAGCCGATCAGGCCGATGGCCTCGCCCCGGTAGGCGGTGAAGGAGACGCCCTTGACGGCGTGCACCTTGCGCACCCCGCGCTCCTCGCCGCGCTTGACGATGCGGCTGAGGGCGGCGGTGGCGCTGCCCTTGCCGGTCTTGGCACCGTTGACGCGGTAGACGATGTGCAGCTCGTCCGCGATGACGGTGGGAATGTGGGAGTCGTTCCGCTGCTCAGCCACGGCCGTACCGCTCCTCCGCCTTCCAGAAGTACACGAAGCCGCCGAGCGCCACGAGGACGGCCCAGCCGGCGGCGACCGCCCAGACGTGCGGGGGCAGGTTCTCGGAGCCGTACCCGTCGATGAGCGCGAAGCGCATCAGGTCCATGTAGATGGCGGCGGGGTTCCACTGAAGGACGTCGGCGACCCAGGCCGGCTTGTCGGCCAGCATGACCGGGATCGAGAACATCACGCCGGACGCGTACATCCACGTACGCATCACGAACGGCATCAGCTGGGCGAGGTCCGGGGTCTTGGCCCCCATCCTGGCCATGATCAGCGCGAGGCCGGTGTTGAAGAGGAACTGAAGCGCGAGGACCGGCACGATCAGCACCCACGAAAGGCTCGGGTAGCTGCCGAACCCGATCGCGACGAGGAACAGCACGATCATCGAGAAGAGCAGCTGCTGGAGCTGCTGGAGCGAGAACGAGATCGGCAGCGCGGCGCGCGGGAAGTGCAGGGCGCGCACCAGGCCGAGGTTCCCGGAGATCGCGCGTACGCCCGCCATCACCGAGCTCTGCGTGAACGTGAAGACGAAGACGCCGGTGACCAGGAACGGGATGTACACATCGGACGGCATGCCCTTGCTGGCGTGCAGGATCAGACCGAAGATCAGGTAGTACACGGCCGCGTTCAGCAGCGGGGTCGCCACCTGCCACAGCTGGCCCAGCTTGGCCTGGCTGTACTGGGCGGTGAGCTTCGCCTGCGAGAAGGCCAGGATGAAGTGACGCCGCCCCAGGAGCTGGCGGACGTACTCGACGAGCCCGGGCCGGGCACCGCTGACCGCGAGCCCGTACTTGGCGGCCAGCTCGGCCCCGGAGAGCCCTTCGTCGGGCGACGGCCGGGCGCTCACCGCGACACCGCCGTCATGCGTTGTCTCACTCACAAGTGGATGCTTTCGTCCTCAAAGTGCGCAGCCTTGTCGGACCTAGGCGGGAGCCAGGGACCGGGGTACGGCCGAATGCTCTCAGATATCGAGCTTGTCAGATGACGGGAGGTCGGCCCAGTCGGGTCAGGCGCCACACCGTACGCCACTTCATCGGGCGCCGGGGTCCGCACGGGCTGGTCCAGCCCTCCTTGAAGCCGCCGAACCATGCCTTGAGGGCGGGGCCCGAGGGGCGGCGGGCCAGCGTCAGGAGCAGCCAGACGCCCAGGTAGACCGGGACGAGGGGGGCGGGCAGGTTGCGGCGGGCCAGCCAGACGCGGTTGCGGGCCACCATGCGGTGGTAGACCGCATGCCGCGACGGGGCGGTCGTGGGGTGGTACAGCACCATGTCGGACCGGTAGTCGATCATCCAGCCCGCGTCGAGGGCCCGCCAGGCCAGGTCGGTCTCCTCATGGGCGTAGAAGAACTCGTCCGGGAGCCCGCCGACCTCGGCGAGCACCTTCGTACGGACGGCGTTGGCGCCGCCGAGGAAGGTGGTGACGCGTGAGCTGCGCATCGGGTCGGAGGCGCGCAGCCGCGGCACGTGGCGACGCTGGGTCTCACCGGTGTCGGGGTCGGCGATGCGGAAGCTGATGATGCCGAGTTCCGGGTCGGCCGTGAAGGCCTGGCGGCACAGTTCGGCGGTGTCGTGGTGGGCGAGCAGGCCGTCGTCGTCCAGGAAGAGGAGGATGTCCACGTCGGTGCCGCCGGGGCCGAAGGCCTCGATCCCGACGTTGCGGCCGCCGGGGATGCCGAGGTTCTCGGGCAGCTCGACGGTCCGGACGCCCGCGGGGACGTCCGGGACGGGAGAGCCGTTGCCGACCACGACCACCTCGACGCGGTCGCCGTCCTGCTTGGCGACCGAGTCGAGGAGGGCACGGAGTTCGTCGGGGCGGTTGCCCATCGTGATGATGACCGCGCCGACCTTTGTGGCGGTGCTCACTTCAGCCTGCTCGACGCGAGGATGGACACGAGGTGCAGCAGGGTCTGGAGCAGGGCGATGCCCGCCAGGACCGCTACGCCGAGGCGCGAGAAGTACAGGTCGCCCCGGATCGAGTCCAGGATCGCCAGGACCAGGATCAGCAGGGACGCCTCGACCCCGAGGACGAGCCGGTGGAACTTCAACGCGGCGGCGGCCTTGCGGGCCAGCGCCATGCCGGACGAGCGCGGCTCGGAGGCCGCCTCCTTGACCGGCGGCAGGCCGCCCTGGTGACGGGCGACACCGACAAGATCGGTCTCGGCCTTGATCAGGATGGCGCCGAGAGCGGCGAGGGTGCCGAGGAAGGCCCACAGCCAGTCGATCCGGCCCGAGCCCCACAGGTCGGCGGCGCGCAGGCCGAAACCGACCAGGACCGCGGCGTCGCACAGGTAGGCGCCGACCCGGTCCAGGTACACCCCGCCCAGCGAGAACTGCTGCTTCCAGCGGGCGACCTCGCCGTCGACGCAGTCGAGCAGCAGGTAGAGCTGAACCATCACCACGCCGAGCACGGCGCCCGTGATCCCCGGCACCAGCAGGGCCGGGGCGGCGAGGACGCCGGCGACGGTCATCACGTAGGTCAGCTGGTTGGGCGTTATCCGCGTGTTCACCAGGTGCCGGTCGATGCGCAGCGAGAGCTCGCGCATGTAGAGCCGGCCGGCCCAGTGTTCGCCGCTCCGCCGGTCCTTCACACCCGGAGGGTGAACGACCGGGCGGAGCTCAGCTACCGATGGCTTTTGCATAGTCGGCGTATGCGTCCCTGATCTGTTCGGTGTTCAGGTCGAGGTGTTCGAGGATCGTGTAGCGGCCCGGCCTGGTCTGCGGAGCGAACTCCACGACCTGGACGAACTCGTCCACGGTGAAGCCGATCTCGTCCGGCAGCACGGGGAGGCCGTGGCGGTGCAGGACCTCGGCCATGTACCCCGACTCCTCGTGCGCGCCGCGCAGATGCATCGCGAAGGCCGCGCCCATGCCGCACTGCTCGCCGTGGCTCGCCGCGCGCTTGGGGAAGAGGAGGTCGAAGGCGTGGTTGATCTCGTGGCAGGCGCCGGAGGCGGGGCGGGAGTCGCCCGCGACCGACATGGAGATGCCGGTGAGGACCAGGCCCTCGGCGAGCACCTGGAGGAAGCTGTCGTCGCCGACGCCGCCCGGGTGCCGCAGCACGGCCTCGCCGGCCTGGCGGGCCATCGCGGCGGCCAGGCCGTCGATCTGCTCGCCCTTCTCCCGGTGGGCCAGCTCCCAGTCCCTGACCGCCGAGATGTTGGACAGCGCGTCGCCGATGCCGGAGCGCACGAAGCGGACCGGTGCCTCACGGATGACGTCGAGGTCGATGACGACCGCGATCGGGTTCGGCACACCGTAGGAGCCGCGGCCCGCGTCGTTGTCGAGGGTCGCGACCGGCGAGCACAGACCGTCGTGCGAGAGGTTCGTGGCGACGGCGACCAGCGGGAGGCCGATACGTGCCGCGGCGAACTTCGCGCAGTCGATGATCTTGCCGCCGCCCAGACCCACGACCGCGTCGTAGTGCCCGGACTTCATGTCGTCCGCGAGCTTGATCGCGTCGTCCAGGGTGCCGCCGCCGACCTCGTACCAGGTCGCGCCCGGCAGCGCCGGGGCGAGCCGCTCGCGCAGCTTGGCCCCGGAGCCGCCGCTGATCGCGACGGCGAGCTTGCCGGAGTGCGAGATGCGCTGGTCGGCGAGGACACTCGCCAGGTCGTCCAGGGCGCCCGGACGGATGTCGACGACGACCGGCGAGGGGATGAGCCTCGTCAGTACTGGCACGCGATTTCACGTCCCTTGGCGAGGTCCTCGTGGTTGTCGATCTCGACCCACTTGACGTCGCCGATGGGCGCGACGTCGATGCGGAAGCCGCGGTTGACGAGCTCCTGGTAGCCGTGCTCGTAGAACTGCTGCGGGTCCGTCTCGAAGACCGTCTTCAGGGCGTCGGCGAGCTCGTCGGCCGCCTCGCCCTCGATGAGGGTGACGCCGATGTACTCACCGGTCGCCTCGGCCGGGTCCATCAGCTTGGTGATCTTCGTCATGCCGCCCTCGGGGCCGACGACGACCTTCATCTCCTCGTCGGCGAGGGACTTCACCGTGTCGAGGGCGAGGATGATCTTCTTGCCGTCGCCGCGGGCGGCGAGGAGGGTCTTCTCGACGGAGACCGGGTGCACGGTGTCGCCGTTGGCGAGGATCACCGAGTGCTTGATGGCGTCACGGCCGCACCACAGGGAGTAGGCGTTGTTCCACTCCTCGGCCTTGTCGTTGTCGATGAGGGTGATCTTGAGCCCGTACTTGGCCTCCAGCGCCTCGCGGCGCTCGTAGACGGCCTCCTTGCGGTATCCGACGATGACCGCGACCTCGGTCAGGCCGATCTCCGCGAAGTTGCCGAGGGTGAGGTCCAGGACCGTGAGGCTGTCCTCGTTGCCCTCGGGGCCAACCGGCACCAGAGCCTTGGGCAGGGTGTCGGTGTAGGGGCGCAGACGCCGTCCGGCGCCGGCCGCCAGCACGAGGCCGATCATGCGGGTTCTCCTTCATCGTGTACGGCGGGTGCTTGGGAGGACACCCAGAAGCGGATGCTCTCGACGAGCACCACGAGTGCCACGGCCACGGCGAGTGCCGTGAGCGCGACCTTGAAATCTGTGGGGACGAGCAGCGCGGCCAGAACGGTGACCAGCAGCGTCCTGCCTTCGTGCCCCCCGATCGCACGCACCAGCCAGTGCGGCGGCGCGCCGGCGTTCCCGCGGATGCGGTACACCGTGTCGTAGTGATGGTAGGCGACCGCGGCCACCAGTCCGAAAGCAGCCGGCAGCGCTCCGTTCACGTCCGCTTTGGCGGCCAGTACCAGAACAGTGCCGTATTCAGCCGCACGGTAGAACGGCGGAACCAGCCAGTCCAGCGCGCCCTTGAGGGGCTTCAGCAGGGCCACGGGCGACAGGAGTACGTACGTCACGGCGGCCAGGACGGGCCACCAGCTGCCGTACGGGGCGAGAGCGGCGGCCAGCACCACGAGAGCGCCCGTGACAAGAGCCACGCAGGCGGGACCGCGAAGGCGCAGCCTGCGCGCGAAGCGCGTCAGGAACTCGGCGAGCGGCCCGGAGTCCGTCAGGTCGGCGAGAGCCTGGGCCGCGCGGTCCGTCCGCCGCGCCTTGCGCGTCAGTGACCGCAGCACCCGGCCCGCCGTGGTGTACGTCGCCGCGAAGGCGCACCCGATGAGCAGCGCGTAGAAGGTGATGCGGGGAGTCGTCAGTGCCGTGAGGACGGCGATCATCGCCCAGCGCTCACCGATCGGCAGGACGATCATGCGGCGCAGCCACACCGTCCAGCCGACGCTGTCGAGCTTGTCCGAGAGGGCGGCGGTGGGGCTGGTGTTGGCGGTGGCGTCGTGGTTCGCCTCGTTGAAGGAGAAGTCGACGATGTGGCGGCAGCTCTGCAGGACCATCGCGCCGAGGGCGAGCGCCCATACGTCGTCGCCGCCACGGGCCGCGCCGAGGGCGAGGCCCGCGTAGTAGGCGTACTCCTTGGCCCGGTCGAAGGTCGCGTCGAGCCAGGCGCCGAGCGTCGAGTACTGCAGGGAGTAACGGGCGAGCTGCCCGTCGGCGCAGTCGAGGACGAAGGAGAACAGGAGCAGCAGGCCGGCCGCGACGAACCCGGCGCGGGTGCCGGTGGCCGCGCAGCCCGCCGCGACCAGGGCGGTGAGCAGGGACGCGGTGGTGACCTGGTTGGGGGTCAGACCGCGGCGGGCGCACCAGCGGGCCAGGTAGCGCGAGTACGGGCTGATGAAGTGGGTGGTGAAGAAGCCGTCCCGGGACTTCACGGCGGTACGCAGCCGTACCGCCTCGTCGTCGACGGCCGTGACGGCCTGGCGGACCTCGTTGCGGGCCTGCGGGTCGGCGGGGACGGCGGCGACGAGTGTGCCGAGGTCGGGGCGGTGCACCTGGACGCCGTCGGCGTCGAGGGCCGCGGTGATGCGCTCGGCGAGGTTGTCCATGACGACGGTGGCACCGCCGGTCGCCGCGGAGCTCTCCCGGGCCAGGGCGCGGGTCAGCGCCTGCCGGGCGCCGGGCTGGGCCGATACGGCGCCGGCCAGCGCGGCGGCCTCGAAACGCGGGTCGGTGAGACCGAGGCGCAGCGCGTGGAGGTGGCCCACGAAGCGGGCGTCGACGATCGCGACCCGCTGGTTCGCCGGCACGGCGGCGAGGAGCGTCTCTGCGTCACCGGCGTCGGAGGCGACCCGCACGTCGAAGCCGAGCGACCGCAGATCGCCTTCGAGCGACGATCCGGGGACCGGCTGACCGGTGAGGATGGCGGTCGACAGACGAACTCACTCCCTGGGTGTTGACGCGTGCTCGCGCCGGGCGTGTGCGTGATGGGGGGCACCCCTGGCCGTCGAAGGCGGCCGGGCGGCGTGTCGGCAGAGGCTATCGGATGATGAGAAGCGGGCGTTCACCGGCCGTTCACGGCCCGATCAACCCGGTCTGGTCGACCGCCTCCGCCGCGATCATCATCGGGGATTTCTGGGCCGGGCCACAAACCGCGGCCCCAGATCCCCTCATTCAAGACGTCGAAGCACCGTACACACCATCCCGGAACCTGGCATTCCAGGCAGCGCGCGGGGTCGTGCCGGAGCCGACCGGCATAGGGTGGGCGTCCATGACATGGCTGATCACCGGCGGGGCCGGATACATCGGTGCACATGTGGCGTGGGCGATGACGGAGGCCGGGGAGCGTGTGCTCGTCCTCGACGACCTCTCGGCCGGGGTGCCGGACCGGCTCCCCACGAGCATTCCGCTGGTGCAGGGCTCCTCCCTGGACGGGGCGCTGCTGAAGCGGGTCTTCGCCGAGCACTCCGTGACAGGTGTGGTGCATCTCGCGGCGCGCAAGCAGGTCGGCGAGTCCGTGGCGCAGCCGACGCGCTACTACCAGGAGAACGTGGGCGGTCTCACGACCCTCCTCGACGCGGTGGCCGGAGCGGGCATCCAGCGATTCCTGTTCTCGTCGTCGGCGGCGGTCTACGGCAACCCCGATGTGGACCTCATCACGGAGGACACTCCCTGTGCGCCGGTGAACCCGTACGGCGAGACCAAGCTCGCCGGTGAGTGGCTGGTGCGGGCGGCGGGCCGGGCGCACGGTATCTCGACCGTATGTCTGCGCTACTTCAACGTGGCCGGCGCGGCCTCGCCCGAGCTGGCCGACACGGGCGTCTTCAACGTCGTCCCCATGGTCTTCGACCGTCTCACCCGCGGCGAGGCCCCGAGGATCTTCGGCGACGACTATCCGACGTCCGACGGCACCTGTGTACGTGACTACATCCACGTCGCCGACCTGGCCGACGCGCATCTCGCGGCGGCACGGCGGCTGACCGCCGGCGCCACGGGCGACCTGACCGTGAACATCGGCCGCGGCGAAGGTGTCTCGGTGCGCGAGCTCATCACGCTGATCGGCGAGGTGAGCGGCGACACCACCCCCGCCCTCGTGGAGCCGCGCCGTCCCGGTGACGCCCCGCGCGCGGTCGCGTCGGCCGCGCTGGCCGCCGAGGAGCTGGGCTGGCACGCCCGGCGGGGGGTGCGCGAGATGGTGGAGTCGGCGTGGCGGGGCTGGCGCCATCACCACCCCGAAGCGGCGCGCGGATAGCCAACCCGCGTGAGGAGCCAACCCGCGTGAGGTGCGGATAGCCACACCCGCGTGAGGTAGGGGGGACCCGCACGTGAGGTAGGGGGTACGCGCGCACGCGCACGCGACGTACGGGGGGCGTGCAGGCGAAGCGGGGCGCGGGCTCGTGCGCGGTCGCCCGGAGTGTCGACACGGGCGATTCCCGGTGCGCGGCACCGGGCACGATCAGGTATCCGGCCGCTCCCGGAGTCCGCTCGGGACCGGCCGCACGGGCCGTTCCGGGGCACCGGGGTGGGACATGCGGGAAGTCGCGAAGTGCCGGGAGTGCCGGATTCGTACGGCAGACTTGGGCTGGAAGACCGATGCGAAGGATGGGTATGCCGATCACACCTGCCACCTCGACGCACAGTTCGTCGAACGGCACCGCTGAAGCGATCTTGCTGGAGCTGGTCGACGAGAACGGCACTACGATCGGCACGGCGGAGAAGCTCGCCGCCCATCAGCCGCCCGGGCAGCTGCACCGGGCGTTCTCCGTGTTCCTCTTCGACGAGCAGGGCCGGCTGCTGCTGCAACAGCGCGCCCTGGGCAAGTACCACTCCCCCGGCGTCTGGTCGAACACCTGCTGCGGCCACCCCTACCCGGGCGAGGCGCCCTTCGCGGCGGCCGCCCGGCGGACCCACGAGGAGCTCGGGGTCTCCCCCTCGCTGCTCGCCGAGGCGGGCACGGTCCGCTACAACCACCCGGACCCGGACTCGGGGCTGGTCGAGCAGGAGTTCAACCACCTCTTCGTCGGGCTGGTGCAGTCCCCGTTGCGCCCCGACGCCGAGGAAATCGGCGACACGGCCTTCGTCACCGCCGCCGAACTGGCGGAGCGGCACGCGAAGGACCCGTTCTCCTCATGGTTCATGACCGTCCTGGACGCGGCCCGTCCGGCGGTCCGGGAGCTGACGGGCCCGTCCGCGGGCTGGTGAGCCGCCGTACCGCGGCGGACGGGAACACACCGGCGGACCAGCACATGCCGACGGGCCAGAACATGCCCACGGGCTAGAACATGCCGACGGGCTTGAGCGGCACGGCCGCCCAGATCACCTTGCCGCCGCTCGCCGTGTGCTCCACGTCGCACACCCCGCCCGCCTCCCTGGTGATCTCCCGCACCAGAAGCAGTCCGCGTCCGCCGGTCTGCCCGTGGTCGGCCTCCAGGGCGGTGGGGCGGTAGGGGTGGTTGTCCTCCACGGAGATCCGCAGCCAGTCGGCCCCGACGGCGACCTCCACCGCCAGCATCGGTGACAGCAGCGCCGCGTGCCTGACGGCGTTGGTGACCAGTTCGGAGACGATCAGCAGCAGTCCCTGGGCGAGGTCGCGGGAGACGGGCACGCCCTGACGGGCCAGCAGGTCCCGGACGGCGTGCCGCGCCTGCGGCACCGAGGCGTCGACGGCGGGGGCGGTGTACCGCCAGACCCCCTCGTACGGCAGCGGGGCGGGAGGTCTCCCGTCGTCGGGCATGTCCGCGCCGCCTTCAGGGCGTGGGCCGGTCCCTCGCCCTTGGTCGTCCATCGTCCGGTCGCCACCCTCGCGCTCGATTGTCACCACACGTCGAGTGTTGGTAATGCGCTGGTCCATACCGAATGACTGAACAGAAATCAGCGATTATCGGCAGATCCCGACCGCCTGTGCACGATGGGATCGACCGCGGGATCACCCCTGTCCGTGTCGTGCCGACTTCGGAACTTTTCGGGTTGTACGGGTTTGGAGGGGGGAGAGAGCCCGCCCCTCCTCGATCCGGCGTTCGGCGGGTGCGGATAGCATCCGGCACATGGAGCCGCAGCTGCTGCACAGCGTCGCCGACGGGGTGGCCACCGTTGTCATCCACCACCCGGCCAAGCGCAATGCCATGACCGCGGGCATGTGGCGGGCGTTGCCGTCCCTGCTGGACGAGTTGGCCTCCGACACCGCCGTGAACGCGCTGGTGCTCACCGGCCAGGGCGACACGTTCTGCGCCGGTGCCGACATCTCGACCCTGCTGGACTCACCGGACGAGGCGCAGGCGCTGGCCGCGCGGGCCGAGGAGTCGCTCGCGGCCTTCCCCAAGCCGACCCTGGCGGCGGTCCGCGGATACTGCGTGGGCGGCGGTTCCCAGCTCGCGGCGGCCTGCGATCTGCGGTTCGCCGAGGCGGGGTCCCTGTTCGGGGTGACGCCGGCGAAACTCGGGATCGTCTATCCGGCCTCCGCCACTCGCCGACTGGTGTCGCTGGTGGGGCCGGCCACCGCCAAGTACCTGCTGTTCTCCGGCGAGTTGATCGACGCGGAGCGGGCGCTGCGCACGGGCTTCGTCGACGAGGTGCTGCCCGAGGGACAGCTCGACAAGCGGGTGGCCGAGTTCACCCGCGTACTGACCGCGCGTTCGCAGCTGACGCAGGCGGCGGCCAAGGAGTTCGCGAACGGACGCGCGGACCGGGACACGTACTGGGCACAGCAGGCGCGCGGCAGCGGCGACACCGCGGAGGGGGTCGCCGCCTTCCTGGAGCACCGCCGGCCGCGCTTCACCTGGACTACGTCAGGATGAAGCGGCTGCTGGTGCGGAACTCCTCGACGAGGTGGGCGGGCGCCTTCTGCGGGGACCCCGCGTCGTAGGGCGGCTGCGGGTCGTACTCCGTCAACAGCTGTACGGCCTGGGCGTGTTCGTCGCCCGCGATGCGGCCGAGCAGGGCGAGCCCCATGTCGATGCCGGAGGACACACCGGCGGCGGTGACGTACTTGCCGTCGAACACGACCCGCTCCCCGGTCGGTGCGGCGCCGAACCGGTCGAGGAGGTCCAGGGCCAGCCAGTGCGAGGTGGCGCGGCGCCCCTTCAGCAGGCCGGCCGCGGCGAGCAGCAGTGAGCCGGTGCACACGGACGTGGTCCAGGTGCTGCTCGCGTCGGCGGCCCGCAACCAGTCGAGGAGGACCCCGTTCTCCATCTGCGCGGTCTGGCCGGGCCCGCCGGGAACCACCACGAGGTCGGGGCTCGGCACCTCGGCCAGGCTCTTGTCGGCGGTGAGCGCGAGGGCTCCGGTGTCGGCGCGGACGGGCCCGGTCCGCTCGGCGACGAAGACGGTCTCCGCGCCGGGGAGGCGGCCCAGGATCTCGTACGGGCCCACGGCGTCGAGGGCGGTGAAGCGGTCGTAGAGGACGATCGCGATCTGCATGGGGTTCCCTTCCATGGAGTTCCCTTCAGCGGGTGACGGTGGTGTGGAAACGGCGCCGGTACTCGGCCGGCGCCGTGCCGAGCGCCCTGACGAAAGCGCGGCGCATGGCCTCCGGCGTGCCGTAGCCGCAGGCACGGGAGATCTCCTCGACGCCGTCCGCGGTGTCCTCCAGCAGGCGCCGGGCGTGTTCGAGGCGGACCCCGTCGACGTACCGGCCGGGGGTCGTGCCCGTCTCGGCCTGGAAGGCGCGGGCGAAGTGGCGGGGCGAGAGCCGGGCGCGGGCGGCGAGCGACTCGACCGTGAGGTCGTCGCCGGGGTGTTCGGTGATCCACTGCTGGACCTCCCGCAGCGGTGCGCGCTGCGCGGTCTGTGCGGCGAGCTGGGCACTGAACTGGGCCTGGTTCCCGGGCCGTCGCAGGAAGACGACCAGGTGGCGGGCCACCAAGAGCGCGACATCACGGCCCAGGTCCTCCTCGACGAGGGCGAGGGCGAGGTCGATGCCGGCGGTGACGCCCGCCGAGGTGGCGATGTGTCCGTCGCGTACGTAGATGGGGTCGGCGTCGACCTCGACCGCCGGGTGGTCGCGGGCGAGCTGGTCGCAGTACGCCCAGTGGGTCGTGGCCCGGCGCCCGTCCAGGAGGCCCGCCTCGGCGAGCAGGACGGCGCCGGTGCAGACGGAGACCAGGCGCTCGGCACGGGGGCCGTGGGCGCGCAGCCAGTCCACCAGGCGGGGGTCGGGGCGGCGGGTGCCGTTGCCGCCGGGTACGAGCAGGGTGTGCGCGGCGGGGGCCTCGGTGAGGGAGTGGTCCGGGACGAGCGCGAGGCCGCTGGAGGTGCGCACGGGCGCGCCGTCCAGGGACGCCGTACGGATGCGGTAGGTACCGCCGGAGTGTGCCTCCGCGCCCGCGAAGACCTCCAGCGGGCCGGTGACGTCAAGGCTCTGCACGTCGTCGAACAGGACGACCACAACGGTGCGCATGCCTTCGATTCTTGGCGGGCCGCCGGATGGCCGCAAGGACGAGTACCCCACCTTTCCTGCCAAGGGACGCCCCGCCTTCCATGCATACTGACCAGTCGGTAACCTGCGGGGCCTGACCACTCCCCTCCCAGAGCGCGCCGCGCGGCGCTGCCACAACGTCATCAACCCGCTGCACTCGGCGCACTACTTCTCGCCCGATCTGGGGCGGGAGATGGCCGCCGTCGGTGTCGGGGACGTCCAGGCCGCCTACTTCGCGGCGCGGGCCGCGGCCATGGGGCCGGTGGGCGCCGGCGTGGTGACGGCGACGTTCCACAACTTCCGCCACGAGCTGGTCGCCGCGCATGTGCCCGGGGTGTGGGGGACGGCCTCTCCCGAGGTGGTGCTGGCGGCACGCGCGCGTGCCGTCGACGCCACACTGCGGCGGCTGCTCGGCGCGGAGCTGCTCGCCGCCGAGGAGGTGGCCGAGGCGGCGGAGCTGGCGCTGCGCGCGACCGAGGCGTGTTCCAGGAACGCGCGCCCCCTGTACGCCGCGCACGCCGACCTGCCGGTGCCCGACGCGCCGCACCTGGCGCTCTGGCACGCGGCCACCCTGCTGCGCGAGCACCGCGGGGACGGTCACCTCACCGTGCTGCTCGGTGCGGAACTGGACCCGGTGGAGGCGCTGGTCAGCCACACGGCGACCGGCAAGGGCATGGCGCCGAAGTGGGCCCTCGCCACCCGCGGCTGGAGCCAGGAGCACTGGGAGGCCGCCGTTCTGCGGCTGCGCGAGCGCGGACTGCTCGACGCGGAGGGCGAGTTGACCGAGGCCGGAACCGCCCTGCGCAAGGAGATCGAGGCGCAGACGGACCGGATCGACCGTGCGCCGTACGAGCACCTCGGCGCCGCGGGCGTGGCACGGCTCACGGAGCTGGCGGCGGGGCTGCTGAGCAGGGCGATGGCGGCGGGCGCGTTCCCCACAGGCATGATCGGCAAGAGTTGAGGTACACGTTCCTCTCCCGGGCCGACGGTCCGGGAGAGGAAAGGGGAAGTTCGTGTTCCGAGCAATCGCAGACGTGTTCCGGCAGATCGGCGGCGCCATCGCCACGGTGGTGACACTGCCCTTCAGGGCCCTGGCCCGGCTGTTCGGCGGCGCCTCCACCGCGACCCGCCGCGGGTGACACACCCGCCGCGCCCGGCCCACCGCGCCGCCCTGATCCCCCATTGTCGGTGTCACCTGCCACAATTGCCGCGCAACCTCAGTGGAGAAGGCGGTACGGGATCGTGACGACACCCCTCGTAGGGTCCATCGAAGGCAGGATCGCGGAGGAGCTCGGCGTACGGGAGCGGCAGGTGAAGGCGGCCGTCGACTTGCTCGACGGCGGTTCGACGGTGCCCTTCATCGCCCGCTACCGCAAGGAAGCGACCGAGATGCTCGACGACGCGCAGCTGCGCACGCTCGAGGAGCGGCTGCGCTACCTGCGGGAGCTGGAGGAGCGGCGCACGGCGATCCTGGAGTCGGTGCGCGAGCAGGGCAAGCTCACCGCGGAGGTGGAGGCCCAGATCCGCGGTGCCGAGACCAAGGCCCGCCTGGAGGACATCTACCTGCCGTTCAAGCCCAAGCGGCGCACGAAGGCGCAGATCGCCCGGGAGGCGGGCCTCGAGCCGCTGGCCGAGGGTCTGCTCGGCGACCCGTCGGTCGACCCGGCGGCGGCAGCAGCCGCCTTCGTCGACGCCGACAAGGGCGTCGCCGACCCGCAGGCCGCACTCGACGGCGCGCGCTCCATCCTCACCGAGCGGTTCTCGGAGGACGCCGACCTGATCGGCGAGCTGCGCGAGCGCATGTGGGTGCGCGGGCGCCTCGCCGCCAAGGTGCGGGACGGCAAGGAGGAGACGGGCGCCAAGTTCGCCGACTACTTCGACTTCGCCGAGCCCTTCACCGAGCTGCCCTCGCACCGCATCCTCGCGATGCTGCGCGGCGAGAAGGAGGACGTTCTCGACCTCGTCCTGGAGCCCGAGGAGCCCTCCGAGCAGCCCGGGCCGTCCTCGTACGAGGGAATCGTCGCCCACCGCTTCGGGATCGCCGACCGCGGGCGCCCGGGTGACAAGTGGCTGGGCGACACGGTCCGCTGGGCCTGGCGCACCCGCATCCTGGTGCACCTCGGGATCGACCTGCGGCTGCGGCTGCGGACGGCCGCCGAGGACGAGGCGGTCAATGTCTTCGCGGCGAACCTGCGCGACCTGCTGCTCGCCGCCCCCGCCGGTACCCGCGCGACGCTCGGGCTCGACCCCGGGTTCCGTACGGGTGTGAAGGTCGCCGTCGTGGACGCGACCGGCAAGGTCGTCGCCACGGACGTCATCCACCCGCACGTCCCGGCGAACAAGTGGGACGAGGCCCTGGCCAAGCTGGCCCGCCTCGCCAAGGAGCACGCGGTCGAACTGATCGCGATCGGCAACGGCACGGCGTCCCGCGAGACCGACAAGCTCGCCGGTGAACTCATCACCCGGCACCCGGAGTTGCAGCTCACCAAGGTGATGGTCTCCGAGGCGGGGGCTTCCGTGTACTCGGCGTCGGCGTTCGCCTCGCAGGAGCTGCCCGGCATGGATGTGTCGCTGCGCGGTGCCGTCTCCATCGCACGCCGGCTCCAGGACCCGCTCGCCGAGCTGGTGAAGATCGACCCGAAGTCGATCGGTGTCGGGCAGTACCAGCACGACCTGTCCGAGGTGAAGCTGTCGCGCTCGCTCGACGCGGTCGTCGAGGACTGTGTGAACGGCGTCGGTGTGGACGTGAACACGGCCTCCGCGCCCCTGCTCGCGCGGGTGTCCGGGATCTCCTCCGGCCTCGCGGAGAACATCGTGGCGCATCGGGACGCGAACGGCCCGTTCACGTCCCGGACGAAGCTGAAGGGCGTGGCCCGCCTCGGTCCGAAGGCGTACGAGCAGTGTGCGGGCTTCCTGCGTATCCGGGGCGGCGACGACCCCCTGGACGCGTCCAGCGTGCACCCCGAGGCGTATCCGGTGGTGCGGCGCATGGTGAAGTCGGCGGGCAGCGAGGTCGCCTCGCTGATCGGCAACTCCGGTGTGCTGCGCTCGCTGCGGCCGGACGACTTCGTGGACGAGACCTTCGGTCTGCCGACCGTGAGCGACATCCTGAGGGAGCTGGAGAAGCCCGGGCGCGACCCGCGGCCCGCGTTCAAGACGGCCACCTTCAAGGAGGGCGTCGAGAAGATCTCCGACCTGGCGTCCGGGATGGTGCTGGAAGGTGTCGTCACGAATGTCGCCGCGTTCGGGGCGTTCGTGGACATCGGTGTGCACCAGGACGGCCTGGTCCATGTCTCCGCCATGTCCAAGACGTTCGTCAAGGACCCGCGGGACGTGGTGAAGCCGGGCGACATCGTCAAGGTGAAGGTGCTGGACATCGACATCCCGCGCAAGCGGATCTCGCTGACGCTGCGCCTCGACGACGAGGCGGCGGCGTCCGAGGGCCGGCAGGACCAGCAGGGCCAGGGCGGCGGCGGTCGTCAGCAGCGCGGGGCCGGCCGGCCGCCTCAGCAGCGGCAACAGCAGCAACGGCAACAGCAGCCGCAGCGCCAGGGCCGGGCCGGCGGGGGTGGCGGCGGGGGCGGTTCACGTCAGGCTCCGCCGCCGGCCAACAGTGCGATGGCGGACGCCCTGCGCCGGGCCGGGCTCGTCGACCCCAAGCGGGGCAAGGGCTGAGCGGCAGGGGCCCGGGCCGCCCGGTACGCCACCGGGGGCCCGGGCCCACGGTGCCCGTTCGGTGACGGCACCGGCGGTTCGGGCCCGCTCCGCTCCAGCCCCGCTTCAGCGCTCGCCCCGCTTCAGCGCTCGCCCCGCTTCAGGGCCCGCCCCGCTTCAGCGCTCGGTCACCTTGCCGTCCGCGACCTCCAGCTGCCGTGTCGTGCGCACCGCGTCCAGCATCCGACGGTCGTGCGTGACCAGCAGCAGCGTGCCCTCGTACGAGTCGAGCGCCGTCTCCAGCTGTTCGATCGCGGGGAGGTCGAGGTGGTTGGTCGGCTCGTCGAGGACGAGGAGGTTGACGCCCCGGCCCTGGAGCAGGGCCAGTGCCGACCGGGTGCGTTCGCCCGGGGACAGGCTCGCCGCGGGGCGCAGGACGTGGTGCGACTTCAGGCCGAACTTCGCCAGCAGCGTGCGCACCTCGGCCGGTTCCGTGTCCGGGACGGCCGCGCAGAACGCATCGAGCAGGGCCTCGGAGCCGTGGAAGAGCTTGCGGGCCTGGTCGACCTCGCCCACGACCACGCTGGAACCGAGGGTCGCGTGCCCGGCGTCCAGCGGGATCCGGCCCAGCAGGGCACCCAGCAGCGTCGACTTGCCGGCCCCGTTCGCGCCGGTGACCGCGACGCGGTCCGCCCAGTCGATCTGGAGCGTCGCGGGGCCGAAGGTGAAGTCGCCGCGCCGGACCTCGGCGTCCCGCAGGGTGGCCACGACGGCGCCCGAGCGCGGGGCGGCCGCGATCTCCATACGCAGTTCCCACTCCTTGCGGGGCTCCTCGACCGTGTCGAGCCGCTCGATCATGCGCTGGGTCTGCCGGGCCTTCGAGGCCTGCTTCTCGCTGGCCTCGCTGCGGAACTTGCGGCCGATCTTGTCGTTGTCGTTTCCGGCCTTGCGCCGGGCGTTCTTGACGCCCTTGTCCATCCAGGAGCGCTGCATCTGGGCCCGCCCTTCGAGGGCCGCCCTCTTGTCCGCATACTCGTCGTAGTCCTCGCGGGCGTGTCGGCGCGCGGTCTCGCGCTCCTCCAGATAGGCCTCGTAGCCGCCGCCGTACAGCGTGATCTGCTGCTGTGCGAGGTCGAGTTCGAGGACCTTGGTGACCGTGCGGGTGAGGAACTCGCGGTCGTGACTGACGACGACGGTGCCCGCGCGCAGCCCGCCGACGAAGCGTTCGAGGCGCTCCAGACCGTCCAGGTCCAGATCGTTGGTGGGCTCGTCGAGGAGGAACACGTCGTAGCGGGAGAGGAGGAGGGAGGCGAGGCCCGCGCGGGCCGCCTGTCCGCCGGACAGGGAGGTCATCGGCTGGTCGAGGCCGACGGTCAGACCGAGCGAGTCGGCGACCTCCTCGGCCCGCTCGTCCAGGTCCGCGCCGCCCAGGTCGAGCCAGCGCTCCAGGCTCACCGCGTAGGCGTCGTCGGCGCCCGGGGCCCCGTCGACCAGCCCCTGCGTGGCCTCGTCCATGACCCGCTGGGCCTCGGCCACGCCGGTGCGGCGCGCGAGGAACTCCCGTACGGTCTCGCCGGGCCGGCGCTCCGGCTCCTGCGGCAGATGTCCGACCGTGGCGGTCGGCGGGGAGAGCCGCAGCTCTCCCTCTTCCGGGGGGAGCAGTCCGGCGAGCAGGCGCAGCAGCGTGGACTTGCCCGCGCCGTTGGCACCGACGAGCCCGATCACCTCGCCGGGCGCGACGACGAGGTCGAGTCCGGAGAAGAGCGAGCGGTCACCGTGGCCGGCGGCGAGGTTCTTGGCGACGAGAGTGGCAGTCATGAGAAGGCAAATCCTAACGACCCGGTGGGGCAGCGCCCAACGGGATACGGGCGCCACCGGCCCGGACCACCGATGTCAGCGTTCCATCGCCGCCACCAGCACGCTCCCCGACGTCCTCGCCACCACGAAGGACTCGCCTTTCGTCGCCTTCGGGTCAAGGGGGATCCGATGGCGTCCGGCCTCCAGGACATCGTCGAAGACCTCGTGGACGTGGGTGCGGTACAGACGGTCCAGCCGGTACGCCGTGAGGCGGACCCGGCAGGTGGAGGTGACCTCGATGCCCGCCTCGCCGTCGGCCGCGACCAGGCGGGTCAGCCGGCGCCGCTCCTCGGGACTGCGGTCCAGGGCGTGCTCCGTCTGCGCCACGAGGAGCGGGATGATCGGCGCCAGGCCGTCGATGTACGCGACCTCGACCCCGGCGCGCGCGAAGGACTGCCGCACGGCGGCACGTTCCTTTTCGCCGACGGCCCGGCCGAAGGCCACCGCGCCGTACTCCCGTAGTTCGTCGGCCGGGACCGCCGTGGCGTCGTGGGTGATGTCGGCGCCGATACCGATCGTGCGCAGGGCGGCGGCGAGCTTGGCGAGGACGGCGACGCGGGCGCCGATCAGCAGGACGCGGCGGCGCGGGCCCGAGCCGCCGTCGAGGAGGGAGCTGAGCGCGTCACGGTACTCGGTGCCATGGAAGCGGAACGGACCGATCCCGTGGTAGCCGTTCAGCTCCAGGTCCGCCCGCTCGTCCGTCTGCCAGGCGAAGTCGCGCCAGACGAAATCCTCGCCGTCCTTCTCGATGACGGCGGTGACGGCCCCGCACTCGATGTTCTCGCATTCGGGGCAGCCATAGATGACGTACCGGCCGTCCGCGGGCGGAGCCTCCGCCTCCAGCAGCAGGCCCCGGACCTGCGCGGTGAAGATCGCGGGTGGCACGTCGGAGGCCAGTGGGGAGACGGCGTCGAGGTCGGAGAGCTGGAACAGCAGCGGGCGCCCGTCGACGATGAAGTCCACGAAGTCCCGGTGCACTTGGTAATCGCCGTTGGTGAGGACTCCACCGGCACGCATCGCCGGTGCCAGGCCGAAGGTCGCGTACTCGGCAGACATGGGGTGAGTATTCCCAGAGGAGGAGCGATGTGAGCACGGCATGACATATTCCGCTAACGTCCGGGCGTGGAGACTGGTCGAAGCGGTGAGGTCATCGTGGTCGGCGGCGGCGTCATAGGGCTGACGACGGCGATCGTCCTGGCGGAGAGCGGCCGGCGCGTACGCGTGTGGACGCGGGAGCCGGTCGAGCGGACCACCTCGGCGGTGGCGGGCGCGCTGTGGTGGCCGTATCGGATCGAGCCGGCGGCGTCGGCCCGCGCGTGGGCCCTCACCTCGTTCGATGTGTACGAGGAACTGGCGACACGCCCCGGGCGAACCGGTGTACGCATGGTCGAAGGCGTGCAGGGCGGGGCGACGCTGGAGGAGACCGAGGCGTGGGCATTGGGCCGGGCCCTCGGGCTGCGGGCGGCGACGGCCGAGGAGTGTCCCGGGGGCGGGCTGTGGGCACGGCTGCCGCTGATCGACATGCCGGCGCATCTGCGGTGGCTGCGCGAGCGGTTCACCGCGGCGGGCGGGACGGTCGAGACCCGTACGGTGACCGACCTCGCGGAGGCCAAGGCGCCGGTCGTGGTCAACTGCACGGGCCTGGGCGCCCGTGACCTCGTACCGGACACGTCGGTGCGTCCCGTGCGGGGGCAGCTCGTCGTCGTGGAGAACCCCGGCATCCGCACCTGGCTCGTCTCCACCGGGGCCGACGGGGAGATGGCGTACTTCTTCCCGCAGCCGGGCCGGCTTCTGCTCGGCGGCACGGCGGTCGAGGACGAGTGGTCCCTCGTGCCCGATCCGGCGGTGGCCGAGGCGATCGTGCGGCGCTGTGCGGCGTGGCGACCCGAGATCGCCGGGGCGCGGGTCCTGGAGCACCGGACGGGGCTGCGGCCGGCGCGCGGCACGGTCCGGCTGGAACGCGAACCGCTCTCGGACGGACGGGTGTTGGTGCACAACTACGGCCACGGCGGCGCGGGCGTCACCGTGGCCTGGGGGTGCGCCCAGGAGGCGGCAGGGCTGGCCGCCTCCTGGTGAGCGGTCAGCAGTCGGCGGCCGCTTCTCCGGCCGTGAGGTGGTACGGCGCACGCTCGTCGAGGAGCAGCGGGACGAGGGCGCGCAGCGACTGGCGCAGCGGTACGAGGACTGTGCCGTCGGCGCCGTCGGCGCCCTCGTGGCGTACGCGCACGCCGTGCAGGGCGAGCCGGTCCTTGACGGCCGTGTACTGCTCGGCGGTGAGCCGGTAGCCGCAGGGCGGGTTCTGAATCACCTCGGCGGGTTCGGCGGGGTCGTTGTCGGCGCCGCCCACATAGACCGGCCCGCGGTCGCGGTACCCGGCGAGCCGGGCCGCGTCGGTGGCGGCGGCGACCCGTGCGCCGCGCTCGCCGGTAAAGCCGAACAGACCTCCCAGCGCGGCCAGTTGGGATTGGACCCGACGCCGCTTGTTGAGTGATCCGTCCGTCTGTTCGGCGTCCGTGAGGGGGTCGACGCGGCTCTCGATGAGCAGTCCGGCGGCGTGTTTGACGCCTGACATGTTCCGCAGGATCCGCTCCTGTCCGTCCCCGGCGGTCTGTTTGACCGGATCGCCGGTGACGGGATCGGTCCAGATGCCGTAGGTCCCTGTCGTGTACCCCGCCCGCTGGGCGGCCGGGCGCACATACGCCTGTGACAGGGTCTGTGCCTCGTCGTGCACCGTGGGGTCGGTGTTGAGGTTGCGCGGCCAGAGGTCGAACAGGTCCTTGTCGTAGTACGGGGGCGTGGCCCCGTACTCGTGCAGGTCGTAGATCACGTCGGGCCGGCGGTCGCGGAGGACCGCCGCCACGGCACGGGCCTCGGCGGTCCGCAGTTCCAGGTGGTCGCGGTTGATGTCGACGCCGTCGCTGTTGCCGCGGGTGTCGGCGGCCCGGCCGTCGGGGTTGGCGGTGGGCACGACGAGCAGGGTGGTCTGTTTCAGGAAGCGCCGGGTATGCGCGTCCTTCGCGTACGCGAGATCGCGGACGGTGGTCAGGCAGGCCTCGCGACCGGAGGGCTCGTCCCCGTGCTGGCTGCAGACGAGCAGCACGGTGGCACGGGCGCGGTGTCCGCCTCCGACCCGGACGAGGTCCAGCGGCCGCCCCTGCTCGGTCGTGCCGATACGGGCGAGGGACACCCGCTCGCTCGTCCTGTCGAGCGCGGTCAGGAAGTCCTGCTCCTCGGGCTGCGTGGTCCAGCGGGCGCCGTCGGTCTGCTCGAATCCCGTACGCGGCGGGGGTTCGGCCGCGTGCGCGGGTGCTGTGAGCAGGGGCGCGGCGAGGGCCGCCGCCGCGAGGGCGACGGCGCTCATGCGTCGGGTCGTCACAGGCCGCCTCCGGGGACGCGGTGCGCGGTGTGCGGCTCACGTACGCCGTCGAGGACGGTGGCGTCCGCGGCGGTGCCGGACTGGGCGGTCGCCCGGGTGAAGGCGGCGGCGCCTCCGACGAGCGGGACCCGGGCCGAGGTGCGGGCCAGGTCGAGCGTCAGGGTGGGCGTGCTCGACGGAGGGTCGATGAGGTCCTTGTCGGTGCCGGCGACGATCAGTGCGAGCCGGTGGCCCTTCGGGACGACGTGGTCGGTGGCGGCGAGGTCGAGGGTGATCGTGTACGCCTTGCCCGGGGTGAGCGGGACGCCCTTGCGGGCGGAGGCGTGGTTGCCGAGGTCGGCCCAGCCGCGGCTGAGGACGGTGTAGTCGACGGCGGCGGTCGTGGCCCGCGTGTTCTTGAAGCAGGCGCTGTCTCCGGCCGTGCTCGCACCCCAGCAGGTGCGGTCGGTGAGCGTGGTGATGCCCTCGCCGCCGTCGGCGTAGTCGCGGATCGTGTCCGGGCCGAGGTCGACGAGTACCGCGGACAGGTGGGCCGTGGAGGTGGTCGGTGTGGCGGTGACGGTCACCTTGGAGGAGCCGGACAGACGCACGTCCCCGGCCAGGGGCGCGGTGACGAATCCGGCCTTGCTCGCGGTGGACTCGTCGATGTGGGCGGCCCAGTCCGTCTCGCTCAGCCGCGGGTCGTCGGTGAAGGTCTCGGTGCCGGATCCGGTACGCAGCCCGAGGGTGCCGACACCGGCCTGGGTGCCCGTGCCGGGTCGCAGCGTCACGGCGTCCGTGCCGCGCGGCGGCCAGAGCGTGGACGTGACCCACTGGTCGGGGTGGCGCTCGATGTCGGCCGTCGGCTCGCGGTCGACGCCGTTGTCGTAGCCGAGGAGTTCATGGTCGAACCAGCGGTGCAGCGTGTCCACCCAGGCGGTGCGGCGGAAGTCGAACGGGTCGACGTGGCCGGTCTGGGACAGCCAGATCTTGCGCTCGACGCCGTTCTTCGCGAGGGCGCTCCACCACTGGCCGAAGTTCTTGGCGCGGACGTTGAGGTCCTGCATGCCGTGGACCAGGAAGACGCTCGCCCGGACCTTGCTCGCGTCCTTGACATAGTCGCGCTCGGTCCACAGCGAGGTCCAGTCACCGGTGCGCGGCGCCTCGTCGACGAGCTTGCGCTGCACGGCGGCGCACTTGGTGCGGGCGTCGGGGCTGTCCACGTAGTCGGACAGCCAGTCCGGGCCCGAGTCGTAGAGCGGGGCGCCCTTGGCGAAGTAGTAGTCGTACCAGGAGGAGATGGCGCTGATGGGCACGATGGTCTTCAGGCCCTTGACCCCGGTGGCCGCGACGCCGTTGGCGACGGTGCCGTCCCAGCTCTTGCCGATCATGCCGGTCCTGCCGTTGGTCCAGGTCGCCTTGGCCCGGGCGGTGCCGGTGCGGCTGGTGTAGCCGTGCGCCCGGCCGTTCAGCCAGTCGATCACCGCCTTCGCCGACTGGATGTCGGAGCGGCCGCCCACGTCCACGCAGCCGTCGGAGCGGTTGGTGCCGGCGAGGTCGACACCGACGAAGGCGTAGCCGCGGGGCACGAAGTAGTTGTCGTAGAAGAGCGGCATCCGGACGACGTCGCCGTTCGCGTCGTACGTCTTCTTCTGGCTCTCGTTGCCGCGTCCGCAGCAGGAGTAGTACGGGCTCGCGTCCATGATCACGGGAATCTTGCGGCCCTGCCGGGCGAGTTCGCGGGGACGGACGACGTCGACGGCCACGCGGTCGGTCTTCCCGTCGCCGTCGCCGTCGAGGCGGGTGTCCACCCATACGGACTCCCGGATGGCGTTCTCGTACGAGTAGACCGGGGCGCTCTCCCGTGGCGCGCCGTGTGCGGCGGCGGGAGTCAGGAAGGCGGCCAGCAGGGCGGCGATGACCGCGGTGACCGGCGATCTCCAGGTCGTGAGGCGCATACGGCGCGCACGTTTCGGCATGGGCGGAAGGTACCCCGGCCAACTCCCTTGCAAAAGAGGGTCTGTGAGACACCTGTGGGGCGGAATCACTCATGACGTCCGAATGGCGATCGTGTGACAGGAGCGGCTGTGGACATGCCCGCGGCCACAGGGACTGAATAGGGTCCGAACAGACTTCGTGCCCCTATGACTTGGAGCTCCTGTGCACCGCAGACTCATCGCCCCGGGCGCGCTCGCGGCCTCCCTCCTGCTGGCGATCCCGGCATCGGCCGCGAGCTACTCCCCCGGAGCGCCGGGCATCGGCGACCCCTACTACCCGGCCTACGGCAACGGCGGATACGACGTCTCGCACTACGATCTGCGGCTGAAGTACCAGCCGCGGACGGACGAGTTGGAGGGCACGGCCACCCTCCTGGCCACGACGAAACAGGACCTTTCACGGTTCGATCTGGACTTCCTGCTCGATGTGAGCGAGGTGCGGGTCAACGGCGCCAAGGCCTCGTTCACGACGTCGGGTCAGCACGAGCTGGAGATCACCCCGGCGACGCCGCTGCCCAAGGGCACGCCGGTCACGGTCGTCGTCCGCTACAGCGGGGTGCCGTCGACGAAGAGCGCGTACGGGTTCAGCACCTGGCACCGCACTCCGGACGGCGCGGTCGCGGCGGACGAGCCCGAGGCTGCCTGGTGGTGGTATCCGAGCAACGACCACCCGAGCGACAAGGCCACGTACGACGTGTCGGTGGCCGTGCCGGACGGCACCCAGGCGATCTCCAACGGCCTACTGCAGTCCACCAGTTCGAAACTCGGCTGGACGCGCTACAACTGGCGGTCCACCAAGCCGCAGGCCACGTACCTCACCACGCTCGCCGTCGGCAGGTTCGACATCACGACCGGGAAGACGTCCGACGGGATCCCGGTCATCAACGCCTACAGCAAGGACCTCGGCGACAACGACGGTGCCGCGCGGGCGAGCGTGGAGCGGACCGGGGAGCTCGTCGACTGGCTGAGCGGGTACTTCGGCCCCTACCCGTTCAACTCGGTCGGCGGATACGTGCCCAACACGACCACCGGGTACGCCCTGGAGACGCAGACCCGCGTGTACTACAGCCCGAAGCAGTTCGCGAACGGCTCGAACACCTCCGTCGTCGTCCACGAACTGGCCCACCAGTGGTACGGCGACGACGTCTCCCTCGCCGGGTGGAAGGACATCTGGATCAACGAGGGCTTCGCGCGGTACGCGCAGTGGCTGTGGTCGGAGCACGAGGGTGAGGGCACGACGCAGGAACTGGCGGACTACGTGTACGCCTCGCACCCGGCCGACGACGCGTTCTGGACGGTCAAGCCCGGGGATCCGGGTCCGGACGACCAGTTCGACACCGCCGTGTACGACCGGGGGGCGCTGGCCGTCCAGGCACTGCGCAACGAGATCGGTGACGACGCGTTCTTCGCCGTCCTGAAGGGCTGGCCGAAGGACCACGCGTACGGGAACGCGGCGGTCGGCGACTTCCAGAAGTACGCGGAGAAGGTGTCGGGCAAGTCGCTGGCCGCCCTCTTCGACACCTGGCTGTTCCAGCCGTCGAAGCCGGCCGCGTCCGCGGCGAAGGGCGCGTCGCTCGCGTCCCGTACCGCGGCGGCCACCGTCCAGCCGAGGTCCTGGAAGAAGATCGCCGCGACGAACTCGGCGCACCAGGGCTGATCAGCCGGGTTCCCCCGGGCGGCCGGCGGCTCGCCCACGATCCGGGTCGCCGGGGCCGAGGCCGGCTCCGGCGAGCCGGAGACGCCGAGCCGAGCCCGAGCCGGGCTTCGGCTTCGGCTTCGGCTTCGGCTTCGGCTTCGGCTTCGGCTTCGGCTTCGGCTTCGGCCCATGGTCAGGTCGGCCTCGGCTCGGCCTTGATGCGCGAGCGGTCCCCGCACGGAGGGCGCGTCCCTCGCTCAGTCGCCGTGGTCGTAGACCGTCACCGGTATGCCCCGCCGCACGAGCCGCTCCGTGATGAGCGGCTCCACGCGTGACCAGGTGCCGCCGGCCAGTCCACAGCCGATGCGCGGCAGGTGGACGGACGCGTCGAGTGCGACGGCCCTGTCGGCGAGCAGACCGAGCGCCGCGTCGATCGCCTCGTACCGTACGGGCACCTCGTTGTCGCTGGTGCGTATCCCCCGCTGGCCGATCATGTTGGCCACCCACAGAGACCGCTCGACCTGGACGAACTGGGCGGCGCCCAGCCCGAAGTCGTTCGCCGCGCGGTCCCGGTACCAGGCTCGGTACGCCTTCTCGGGCTCCGGCCAGCGGTGGGACACGGCCAGCACGAAGCCGCTTCCCCAGCCCCCGATGTCGTTGCACACATGGGCGATCATCTTCACGCCCTCGCCCGACGGAACGGTGGCGTCACCCCGGACATACCTGATCTCCGACATGACGCCACCGTAGGCACTGCCACTGACAGTGGCCGCCGACCTGCTACTTCAGCTGCGCGAGCTCCCGGTCCTCGGCCTGCGAGACCCGGCGGCGGACCGCGAACCAGCCGCCCACCAGCAGGACGGCGACGAGCGGGATGAGGAGGAGGGTCTTACGGCCGACCTCGGGGTCGTTCCACATCAGGCCGAGCACGGCCAGCAGGAAGGCGATCGTGACGATCTCCGTGACGGGGCTGCCGAACAGCCGGAAGGACGGCCGGGTCACCAGGCCCGCCCGGGCGCGGCGGACGAACACCAGGTGGCAGATCATGATGATCACCCAGGTGCTGATGATGCCGAGGGATGCCACGTTCAGGACGATCTCGAAGGCCTGGGTCGGCATCAGGTAGTTGAGGCCGACGCCGAGGACGCAGACCGCGCAGGTGAGCAGGATGCCGCCGTACGGGACCTGGCTGCGGTTCATCCGCGCCGTGAACTTGGGCGCCGAGCCCGCCATGGCCATGGAGCGCAGGATGCGGCCGGTCGAGTAGAGACCGGAGTTCAGCGACGACATGGCGGCCGTGAGGACCACCAGGTTCATCACGTCACCGGCCGCCGGGATGCCGATCTTCGACAGCACCGTGACGAAGGGGCTCTGGTCCGCCGAGTACACCGATCCGGGCAGCAGCAGTGCGAGCAGGACGACCGAGCCGACATAGAAGAGGCCGACGCGCCACATGATCGAGTTCACCGCGCGCGGGACGACCTTCTCCGGCTCGGCGGTCTCGCCCGCCGCGACACCGACCAGCTCCAGGGCCGCGTACGCGAAGATCACGCCCTGCATCACCAGGACGACCGGCATCATCCCGTGCGGGAAGATCCCGCCGTGGTCCGTGACGGCGCTCAGGCCCGGGGTGTGGCCGCCGACCTCGTGGTGCGTGGCCAGCAGGAAGATGCCGATCAGCATGAATCCGACCAGCGTGGCGACCTTGATGATCGCGAACCAGAACTCCATCTCGCCGAAGATCTTCACCGAGATCAGGTTCACGGCCAGGACGACCGCGAGCGCGATCAGCGCGAGCACCCACTGCGGGATGTCGGTGAAGAGGCTCCAGTAGTGGGTGTAGAGGGCGATCGCGGTGATGTCCGCGATTCCGGTCGTCGACCAGTTCAGGAAGTACATCCACCCGGCAACGTACGCGCCCTTCTCGCCGAGGAACTCGCGCGCGTACGACACGAAGGATCCGGACGAGGGCCGGTAGAGGACCAGTTCGCCGAGGGCCCGGACCACGAAGAAGGCGAAGACGCCGCAGACGAGGTAGGCGATGGCGAGGGCTGGTCCCGCGTTGTGGAGGCGGCCGCCGGCACCGAGGAAGAGACCGGTGCCGATCGCTCCGCCGATCGCGATCATGTTGACGTGGCGGGCCTTGAGGTCCTTGCTGTAACCGGCGTCGCCTGCGTCCGCGGGCGACTGGGTCACATCGGTGCGCGATGCAACCCTGGCCGTGTCTACGGCGTCCTTGCTCACGGGTGGATCCACTCTCTGGTGCGCCCGTGGAACGAGTCCTCGGGTCTCCGGATGTGCCACGGCCCGCTCCGCACGGGACGCGGCACAGACCAAGGCGCCACCTTCCCCCGGCGATCGCCGCGCATGCGATGGCGCATGTCACATAGCGGCACATCTCACATGTTGATCATGGGGTGGACAATCGCCCGAACGTCATGCCTCACACCCCCCGCCACGGGGCCGGACAGGCCTTTCACCCCGTGGTGAGACAGCAATACTGTTACACCGCGTCGCCGCCCGTACTGGAGGGCGATCGCCGCGCGATCCGGGAAGGCGAGGCTGTCATGACGACGGACACCGGCGAGCCGACACTCACGGTCGACGAACTGGCCGCGCGTGCGGGCGTCACGGTCCGCACGGTCCGTTTCTACAGCTCCAAGGGCCTGCTGCCGCCGCCCTCGATCGGCCCCCGGCGGGTGGGCCACTACAGCCAGGAGCACCTGGCCCGGCTCGCCCTCATCGAGGAGTTGCAGCACCAGGGGATGACGCTCGCCGCGATCGAGCGCCACCTCCAGCAGCTCCCGCCGGACCTGAGCGCCCACGACCTGGCCCTCCACCGTGCCGTGGTCGCTTCCTGGGCGCCGGACGCGGTGGAGACGGTGACCCGGGCGGAGCTGGAGCGGCGGGCGGGCCGGCCGCTGGGCGAGGCGGACCTGGAGCGGCTCGCCGCGATGAGCGTGCTCGCCCGGACCGAGGACGCGTTCCGCGTGGACCCCGGGCTGCTGCCGCTGGGCGTCCAGCTCCTCGACGTGCCGGTCGCCCACGAGGCGATCCTCGCGGCGCGCACCGCACTCATCGAGCACTCGCGCGCGGCGGCCCACGAGCTGTCGCGGCTGTTCCGGGACGCGGTGGCCGAGCGCGACTCGCAGGCGGTGAAGTCCTTGTCGGCGCACATGCAGCCGCTGGTCGTGCAGGCCCTGCTCACCACCTTCCAGCGCTCCCTGCGGGAGGAGCTGCGGGAGTGGCTGGCGGAGTCCTGAGCCCCTCCCGACGGGGTACTACGAGCGACGAGACCACGTGGTGCGGTCGCGGACGTGGCCGCACCCCTCACCAGCACGTCGAGCCGCTCACCGATACGTCGAGCCCCTCACCAGCACGTCGAGCCGCCCGCCACGGTCAGGGTCTGGCCGGTCAGGAGACCGCTGCCCTCGTCGACGACGTACAGCAGCGTGGAGACCAGATCCGCCGTGCGGACCGCGCTCGGGGCGATCGCGTTGACCGTGATGCCGTACGGGCCGAGGGCCGAGGCGAGTGAGCGGGTCAGGCCGATCAGGCCGGCCTTCGAGGTCACGTGGGCGACCCTCGTCGGCGGTGCGGCGAAGACCGCCGCCGACGCGATGTTCACGATGCGGCCCCAGCCCGCCGCCTTCAGATACGGCAGCACGGCGCGGGTCACCAGGAAAGGGGCCTCCAGGTTGACGCGCATGGCCCGCCGCCACTCCTCGGGCGTCGTGTCCTCGAAGTCCGACTCGGGGCCGGCGCCCGCGTTGTTGACCAGGACGTGCAGCGTGCCGAACCGGTCGATGACCTCGTCCAGCGCCTCCCGGACCTGCTCCTCGTCGCTGACGTCCGCGGTCAACTCCACGTAGTCCAGCACCCGTTTCGCCGTTTCCGGCTGCGGGACCAGGTCGAGCCCCGCCACCCGGAAGCCGCGCCCCGCGAGCGCGACGGCGAACTCCTGCCCGAGGCCCTGTGCCGCTCCGGTCACCAGGGCGGTACGTGTCTCCATGCAGCGAGTGTGGTGAGCCGTCAGGGCGGCGGCAAGAGCGCGTTTTCACTCGCCGGGACGGGCGGGCAGGGAGGGGACGGGACCGGTTCGCCGCTCGGCGTCCGGTCCCGTCCACCTGGGCAGGAGCGGCGTGCCGCTCAGCGACACGACACCTCGCGCCGCTCAGCGACGCGCCGTCGCAGGCCCCTCCCCGTCGCGCTACTTCGCGTCGCTGAAGTGCTCGCCCTTCTCCGCCTTCTCCACGAGCAGGGCCGGCGGCGTGAACCGCTCCCCGTAGCGCTCGGCGAGTTCACGCGCCCGTGCCACGAAGCCGGGCAGGCCGGCACCTGCCCCGGCGCCGGCACCCGGCCCGCCGGCGTACCCGTTGATGTACTGGAGGACACCGCCGGTCCAGCCCGGGAAACCGATCCCGAAGATCGACCCGATATTGGCGTCCGCGACGGACGTCAGCACGCCCTCCTCGAGGAGCCGGACGGTGTCCAGCGCCTCGGCGAAGAGCATGCGCTCCTGCATGTCCTCGAAGGGGATCTCATGGCCCGGCTTGGTGAAGTGCTCGCGCAGCCCGGGCCACAGCTTGGCGCGCTTGCCGTCCACGTAGTCGTAGAAGCCCGCACCGCCGCCGCGTCCCGTGCGGCCGAACTCGTCGACCATGCGGTCGATGACCGCCTCCGCCGGGTGGGTCACCCACGTGCCGCCCGCCTCCTCGACCGCCCGCTTCGACTCGGCCCGGATCTTGCGCGGCAGGGTGAGCGTCAACTCGTCCATGAGGGACAGGACCTTGGCCGGATAGCCCGCCTGCGCGGCCGCCTGCTCGATGGACGCGGGCTCGATGCCCTCACCGACCATCGCCACGCCCTCGTTGATGAAGTGGCCGATGACACGGGAGGTGAAGAAGCCGCGCGAGTCGTTGACGACGATCGGGGTCTTGTTGATCTGGCGGACCAGGTCGAAGGCGCGCGCCAGCGCCTCGTCGCCGGTCCGCTCGCCCTTGATGATCTCGACGAGCGGCATCTTGTCGACGGGCGAGAAGAAGTGCAGCCCGATGAAGTCGGCCTGGCGCTCCACGCCCTCGGCGAGTGCGGTGATGGGCAGGGTGGAGGTGTTGGAGCAGAGCAGGGCGTCCGGCTCGACGATGTGCTCGATCTCCTCGAACACCTTGTGCTTGAGCGCCGTGTCCTCGAAGACGGCCTCGATCACCGCGTCGCAGCCCGCCAGGTCGGCAGGGTCGGCGGTGGGCGTGATGCGGGCGAGGAGCGCGTCCGCCTTCTCCTGAGTCGTACGTCCCCGGGAGACCGCCTTGGCGCACAGCTTCTCGGAGTAGCCCCTGCCCTTGGCCGCGGCCTCCGCGGACACGTCCTTGAGGACGACCTCGATGCCCGCGCGGGCACATGAGTAGGCGATGCCCGCGCCCATCATCCCGGCGCCGAGTACGGCGACCTTGCGGACCTGGCGCGGTGCGACGCCCTGGGGGCGGTTGGCGCCGGAGTTGACGGCCTGGAGGTCGAAGAAGAACGCCTGGATCATGTTCTTGGCGGTCTGTCCGGTGACCAGCTCGGTGAAGTAGCGGGCCTCGATCACCAGGGCGGTCTCGAAGTCGACCTGGGAGCCCTCGACGGCGGCCGCGAGGATGTTGCGCGGGGCCGGGTAGGGGGCGCCGTTCAGCTGCTTCTTCAGGTTGGCCGGGAAGGCCGGCAGGTTCGCCGCGAACTTCGGGTTGGCGGGGGTACCGCCCGGGATGCGGTAGCCCGGCTTGTCCCAGGGCTGCTGGGACTCGGGGTTGGCGTCGATGAAGGCGCGGGCCCCCGCGAGCATCTCCTCGTGGGTCGCGGCGACTTCGTGGACGAGGCCGTTCTCGAGGGCGCGGGCGGGCGCGTACTGGGTGCCCTGGAGGAGCACCTTCAGGAGGGCGTCGGCGATGCCCATGAGGCGTACGGTACGGGTGACGCCGCCGCCCGCCGGGAGCAGACCGAGGGTGACCTCGGGCAGGCCGATCTTGGAGCCGGGCGCGTCGAGGGCGATGCGGTGGTGGGAGGCGAGAGCGATCTCGTAACCGCCGCCGAGGGCCGCGCCGTTGATGGCGGCGACCACCGGCTTGCCCAGGGTCTCGATGCGGCGCAGGGAGTTCTTGATCGCCGTACCGGTCTCGAACGCCCGCTGGGCGTCCGACGGGCCGGCCTTCATCATGTCCTTGAGGTCGCCGCCCGCGAAGAAGGTCTTCTTGGCGGAGGTGTAGATGATCCCGCGGATGGAGTCCTTCTCGGCCTCGGCGCGGTCGGCGATCGCCGCGATCGACGCCCTGAAGGCCTGGTTCATGGTGTTGGCGGACTGGTTGGGGTCGTCGAGAACGAGGGTGACGATCCCGGTCTCGTCCTGTTCCCAGCGGATGGTGGTGGGCTCAGTGCTCATCAGGGGTGCTCCGTAAGATCCCTTGGGGAGGGTCAGAAAGATCCGTTGGGGGTCAGACACGCTCGACGATCGTCGCGATGCCCATGCCGCCGCCGACGCACAGCGTGGCCAGGCCGTAGCGCTTGTCCTGGCGCTCCAGTTCGTCGACGAGGGTGCCGAGGATCATCGCGCCGGTGGCTCCGAGCGGGTGCCCGAGGGCGATGGCGCCGCCGTTGACGTTGACCTTGTCCAGGGACAGGCCCATGTCCCGCGCGAAGCGCAGGACTACGGCCGCGAAGGCCTCGTTGATCTCGACCAGGTCGATGTCGTCGATGCTCAGCCCCGCCTTGGCGAGCGCCTTGCGGGTGGCGGGCGCGGGGCCCGTGAGCATGATGGTGGGCTCGGAGCCGGAGACGGCGGCGGAGACGATGCGGGCGCGGGGCCGCAGACCGTAGCGCTCGCCGACCTCCTTCGAGCCGATGGCGACCAGCGAGGCGCCGTCCACGATGCCGGACGAGTTGCCCGCGTGGTGGACGTGGTCGATCTGCTCGACCCAGTGGTACTTCTGGAGGGCGACCGCGTCGAAGCCGCCCAGGTCGCCGATGTCGGCGAACGACGGCTTCAGCTTGGCGAGCGAGTCGGCGGTGGTGCCGGGCCGCAGGTGCTCGTCGTGGTCGAGAACGACGAGACCGCTGCGGTCCTTCACGGGCACGACGGACTTCTCGAAGCGCCCGTCCTTCCAGGCGGCCGCGGCCCGCTCCTGGGAGAGCGCCGCGTACTCGTCGACGTCCCGGCGGGTGAAGCCCTCGATCGTGGCGATGAGATCGGCGCCGATGCCCTGCGGTACGAAGTTGGTGGCCATGTTGGTCATCGGGTCGGCGAACCAGGCGCCGCCGTCCGAAGCCATCGGCACCCGGGACATCGACTCGACGCCGCCCGCGAGCACCAGGTCCTCCCAGCCCGAACGGACCTTGACGGCGGCCAGGTTGACCGCCTCCAGGCCGGACGCGCAGAAGCGGTTCTCCTGGACGCCGGCCACCGTGTCGGGCAGCCCGGCCGCGATCGCGGCGATCCGGGCGATGTCGGAGCCCTGGTCGCCGACAGGACCCACCACACCGAGCACGATGTCGTCGATCGCGGCCGGGTCCAGCCCGGGGAAACGGTCGCGGATCTCGTGGATGAGTCCCACCACGAGGTCGATGGGCTTCGTGCCGTGCAGGGCCCCGCTGGCCTTGCCACGCCCGCGCGGGGTGCGGATCGCGTCGTACACGTACGCTTCGGTGCTCACTGATGGGCCTTTCGGGGAGGGTTGGAGCCGGCTCTTGACGGTGTCGACCGACCGGGCGGGTTCGGGGCCGGTGGGCTGACGTTCAGCAGGGGGCGGCCGGGCTCTGCCGGGCGCGGTCCGTGCGCGTGGCCGAGCGGGAGGGAGAGTTCCATCAGGCGCCCTCCCCCGGTCCGGGGCGGAGGCCCTCGAGCAGCCGTGGTACGCCCCACTCACGGGCCACGTCCTCGACGTGGGCGCCCGGTTGTGCGGGCCCGCTCCGGACGGCCGTGCGGGTCGCCGAGAAGCGTGGTGCGGGGGCGGGCTGGGTGATGCCGCCGTGGTCGGTGAAGGTGCCGCGGGCGGCGAGGTGGGGGTGTGCCGGTGCCTCACGGAGCGACAGGACGGGTGCCACACAGGCGTCGGAGCCTTCGAAGACCGCCGTCCACTCGTCCCTCGTACGGGTCTTGAAGCGGGCCGCGACCGTCTCGCGCAGCTCGCTCCAGCGGGACACGTCCTTGCGGCTCGGCGCCTCGTCCCCGATGCCGAGCAGCTCCACGAACTCGGCGTAGAACTGCTGCTCCAGGGCGCCCACCGCCATGTACTGCCCGTCGGCCGTCTCGTACGTGCCGTAGAACGGGCAGCCGCCGTCGAGGAGGTTGGCGCCGCGCTGGTCCTGCCAGCCGCCCGCCGCCAGCATGCCGTGGATCATCGCCGCCAGATGCGCCGCGCCGTCGACGATGGCGGCGTCCACGACCTGGCCGGTACCGGTCGCGCGCGCGTGGTGGAGGGCGGCGAGCACTCCGACGACGAGGTAGAGCGAGCCGCCCGCGTAGTCGCCGACGAGGTTGGCCGGGATCGCGGGCGGCTCGTCGGGGTTGCCGATCATGCCGAGAGTGCCGGTCAGGGCGATGTACGCGATGTCGTGCCCGGCCCGCTGGGCGAGCGGGCCCTCCTGGCCCCAGCCGGTCATCCGTCCGTAGACGAGCTTCGGGTTGCGGGCGTGGCAGGCCTCCGGGCCGACGCCCAGACGTTCCGCGACGCCGGGGCGGTAGCCCTCGATCAGGATGTCGGCGCGTTCGGCCAGGTCGAGGACGCCGGCCGGTCCGTGCTCGGCCTTGAGGTCGACGATCACGGACCGCTTGTTGCGGTTGGTCACGTCGTACTCGGGGGCGATCGCGAGCCCCGCGCCGCCCGGACGGTCCACCCGGACGACATCGGCGCCGAGGTCGGCGAGGAGCATCGCGGCGAACGGGCCGGGCCCGATGCCCGCCAGCTCGACCACGCGCACGCCTGCGAGCGGGCCGTGCCCCGGCGTCCTTGCCACTGCCATCAAGCCCCCAGCACTGTGACACCACTGATGTGACATCAGTGATGTTAAGAACGTGTTCCACCACAGACAAGCCCTGGGCGAGCAAGCGCTTAGTCTAGATTCCGAACGCCAGACTGTCATGGAACACACCGGAGTGGGACATTCCACCGACGTCCACGAGGTACGGCCGGCGCCGGCCCGCCGAGGATGACGCACACCTCGGTGTTCGACCGCTCGCACCTCACGCTAGCCTCGGCCACCGACAACGGCGCGGGCTGAGGGGTGTCATGAGCAGGCTGAAAACGGATCGCGCGTACGACATCGTGCTTTTCGGAGCCACGGGCTTCGTCGGGACGCTCACCGCGGAGTACCTCGCCGCGCACGCGCCCGAGGGGCTTCGCTGGGCGATCGCGGGGCGCAGCGCGCGGCGGCTGGAGCAGGTGCGGGAGCGGCTCGGGGGCGCCTCGGAGATCGGAATACTCCAGGCGGACGTCGCCGACCCCGGGTCCCTGCGGGACATCGCCCGCAACGCGCGCGTGGTGGCCACGACGGTCGGTCCCTACCTGAACTACGGCGAGGAGCTGGTGGCCGCCTGCGCCGACGCCGGCACGGACTACGCGGACCTGACCGGTGAGCCCGAGTTCGTGGACCTCACGTACGTTCGGCACGACGCACGCGCGCGGGAGACGGGGGCACGGCTGGTGCACGCCTGCGGGTTCGACTCGATCCCGCACGACCTGGGGGCGTATTTCACCGTGCGGCAGCTGCCCGAAGGGGTGCCGCTGACGGTCGACGGCTATGTGCGCTCGCAGGCCATGTTCTCGGGCGGAACGTTCGCCTCCGCGCTCAACCAGTTCGCGCGGGGCCCGCAGATGCTCGCCGCGGCCCGGGACCGCAGGCGGCACGAACCCCGAGTGGTGGGCCGCCGGGTGCAGGCGCCGTTGGGTGCGCCGCGGTTCGCCAAGGAGGTCGGGGCGTGGGCGCTGCCGCTGCCCACGATCGACAGCCAGATCGTGCAGCGCTCGGCGCGGGTGCTGGAGCGGTACGGGCCCGACTTCCGTTACCGGCACTACGCGGCGGTCGAGCAGCTGCCGTTCGCCGCGGGCGGGGTCGCCGCCGTCAGCGCGCTCTTCGCGGCCGCCCAGCTGCCGCCCGCGCGGCGCTGGCTGTCCGGCCGGCTGAAGCCGGGGGACGGGCCGAGCGCCGAGAAGCGCGCGAAGAGCTGGTTCTCGGTCCGGTTCGTCGGCGAGGGCGGCGGACAGCGCGTCTACACGGAGGTCGCGGGCGGTGACCCCGGCTACGACGAGACGGCCAAAATGCTCGCGGAGTCGGCCCTGTCCCTCGCGCTCGACGACCTGCCGCACACGTCCGGCCAGGTCACGACGGCGGTGGCGATGGGAGACGCCCTCATCGACCGCCTCCGCGCGGCGGGCATCACGTTCCGGGTGGCGGCCAAACGGTAAGCCCCCGCAGCGGCCACCCCGGAACCGAGTCGACGGGCGCCCCTCAGGCAGTCGCCTCCTTGAGGGCCCGTCGGCACAGGGAGTCGGCCCGTCGGGTCGTCTCCGGGATGCGGTATTTCGGGGTCAGCGCGAGGGTGTGGGCGCAGGCGTGGTCGAGGTCCACCCGGTGTCCCACGGACACGAACACGGGTTTGACGCCGGACTGGGTGCGCAGAGCCCGGCCGACCTCGTCGGCGCCCGCCAGCAGGGGCGCGGCGCTGCCTCGTGGGGCGCCGGGATCCTCGTACGAGAAGGTGAACGGGTTCTTCGCGACGCCGATCGTGGGGAGGCCGGTGAGGACGCCGAGGTGGCTGGCGAGGCCGAAGCGACGGGGGTGGGCCACCCCGTAGCCGTCACAGACGATCAGGCCGGGGGGACAGGGCAGGGCGTCGAGGGCGGCCAGGACCGTGGGGATCTCCCGGAAGGCCAGGAGGCCGGGGACATACGGGAAGGAGACCTCGCCCACGGCCGTGGCCTCGGCGACCACGTCCAGCGTCGCCGCGTCCAGCACGACCGCCGCCGCCACGACCACGTCGCGTTCGTCGTCGTAGGCGACGTCGACGCCCGTCACACGACCGGTTCCGGGCGGTGGGCCCGGCTCGTCGAGGATCACTCGTCCGCGCAACTCGTCCTGCACGGCACGGGCTTCTTCTTCGGTGGCGGGCCAGCCCGCGGGGATGCGTACGGTCGTCATGATGGTGACGAGCGTACGACCCCGCGGGCCGGTGTCACTTGTTGCCCAGTGCCTGCTTCAGCTGCGACTTGTTCATGTCCGAACGGCCGTGGATGTTGCGCCGCTTGGCCTCCTCGTACAGCTGGTCGTACGTGGGCCCCGCCGAGCCCGTGTGCGAGCGCTGACCGCCGCGCTTGCCGGACGACATGTCGTTCGTGGACGTCTTGCTCGCCGTCTTCGACTCACCGGACCGGGCCCGCTCCTTGTTCACGGTGCGCGCGGCGATCTCCTCGGCGCGCCCCTGGCTCTCGCCCCGGTCCTGCGCGCTCTGCTTGATGTGCTCGTACTGACGTTCCCTCTTGGGGCTCGAACCGCGTGGCATGACTCCTCACTTCCTCCGGGATCACTGCGCTCCGGAAAACTGGTGGCGCACGGGTACCCCCTTTTCCCAGGCGAACATCGCCCGTCGGCCGCCGCGCGCCGAAGGAGCGGTCACTACTCCAGACGGGCCACCCGTCCCTTCTCGCCGGAGGCCCAGCACCCCCGGTCCGGGGTGCAGTCCACGGTGTCGTACGAGCCCGTGTCGAGGGTCTTCCACGTGCGGCCGCCGTCCGTGGTCAGGTCCGTTCCGGTGGGGCCGACGGCGAGGGCGGCGGAGCCGGTGTGCGGGAGCCAGGTGACGCCGGAGCGGTAGGCGGGCGGAGGCTGCGCGGCCGTCGTCCAGGTGCGGCCGGCGTCGCCGCTGACCGCCGCCGCCCGCGGGGACGCCTGGTCGGCCCGGTAGTCGCCGCCGACCGCGATGCCGTGCGTGCGGTCGCGGAAGGCGAGCGCGAAGACACCGCGCGCCGGATCGCCCGCCGGGATCGGCGTGTCGGCCGCCGTCCACGTCAGTCCGCGGTCGGCGGAGTGCAGCACGCGCGCGTGGGCGCCGCCGCCGGTGGCCAGCCACGCGTCGCGCGGTCCCGAGGTGACCAGACACTGTCCGCCGGCCGCGAAGCCGGCCTCGCCGTCCTGGGCCGCGGGCATCCCGGCGCCGGGCAGCACCTTCCAGGAGCGGCCCCCGTCGCTGGTCGACAGGATGCGGAACGCGCCGTCGACCGGGTCGCTCATCGCCAGGCCGTGGCGCCGGTCGAAGAAGGCGAGGCAGTCGTAGAAGGCCTTCGCGTCGGTGTTGCGGAAGGACTCGGTCCAGGTCGCGCCGCCGTCGTCCGTGCGCAGCACCCGGGACGCCTCGCCCTCGCCGATGGCCAGCACCACGGCGCGCCGCGCGTCGAACGCCTCGATGTCACGGAACTCCAGATCGGCGGCGCCCGGCGGCGAGACGTTGCGCCAGTGCGCCCCGCCGTCGGTCGTGCGCAGCACGGTGCCCTTGGATCCGGCCACCCAGGCGGCGTGCCGGCTGACGGCCGAAAGACCGCGGAAGCGGACGTCCGTGCCGCTGTCCTTGAGCTGCCAGTGCGGCGTCTGCCTGCCGGCGGCCGACAAGGGTGCCGCCCCGGCGGGAGCCGCCCCGGCGGGAGTCGTCAGCGCTGCGGCCAGGGCCGCCACGCACGCTCCCACGCTCATCAGTCGGCTCGTACGTCTTGTGCGCCTCGTCCGTCTCGTGCGTCGCGTGTTCCCCAAGCCCGTCATGGCGGGCGAAGCTAGCCCACTCCCCCGGTGGCGTCCAGATGCCCTCACCCGGGAACCGCGCGCCTCCACCGGGTGTCCTCTCCGATATCCCGGAGACGACGGATGAGAAATGGATCACCACACCGAATGTTCTCGGTGACAGAGGTCACTCGAAATTCAGGTGCACGGATTGGCTCATTCCAACGTCTCTTCAAGTGCCTGGCCACATCCGTCCGGAGTCCATCCAGCCGTCACAAGGGAGCAAGGCGTTGTCCACCGTCATCGAGCAGCCCGTAGAGGCCCGTCTCGTCGCCGCCGCGCCGCGGATGCCGAGCATTCCCGCCACGCTCCACTACGACCGGAGCGACCCGTTCGCGATCCGCATGACCTTCCCCGCCCCGGCGACGCTGGAGGGCGTGGAGGTCTGCTGGACCTTCGCGCGCGAGCTGCTCGCGTCCGGCATGGAGGAGCCTGTGGGCCACGGTGACGTCCGGGTGCGGCCGTACGGCTACGACCGCACCGTCCTGGAGTTCCACGCCCCGGAAGGCACCGCCGTGGTCCACGTCCGCTCGGGCGAGATCCGGCGCTTCCTGGAGCGCACGACGGAGCTGGTGCCGGTCGGCCTGGAGCATCTGCAGATCGATCTGGACCACGATCTGGCGGAACTGATGCGCGACGCGTGCTGAACGCGTCCGCGCGAGCGAGTGGTTCGCCGCAGCGTCCGGCTCCGCGCTGACGCGGACGACGCCGGGGCGGCCGGTTTTCGGTCACGGTCGGCGCGCCCGGCCGGACCACAACATTCAGCGGGGTTCGTACCCCCGGCGAGCGCCTGCCCAGTCACCGGGTCGACGGCCCCGGTGACCAGCATCTCCGCGCTCAGGCGGTGAGGAAGGCGGACGGCTCTTACCCCTCCCCCTCACCCGAGGTCTTCGCCGCGGGCCGGCGCTCAGCTGCTCGTCGCGGCGCCCGACGTCGACGCCGCCGTGATCGCGACGATCATTGCCGTCCGCACCTCCTGGATGACCTTCCGCAGTGCGGGTGCCGCCGCCCCGCCGCGTTCCGTCAGCTCCTCGACGCGGTCCTTGTACCGCTTGCGGTCCTTGGACGGCACCAGGGTGCGCAGTTCGGCCGCGGCGGCCAGGGCCACCAGGGCCGCGTCCCGGTCGGGGACCGCGGCTACGGGCAGCGGGCCCTCCAGCACCTGCCGGGCCTCGGCGCGCAGCGCCTGCACCGCGGGCACCCGCGCCAGCTCGTACTCCACGGAGGGGAAGAGCCCGAACACGCGTCTCTTCTCGGCGCGCAGATATCCGTCGGCGGCGAGCTGGGCGCGTACGGCGTCCAGCGTGACGCGGGCCCGCAGGGTCACCCAGGCCTTCCACTTGCGCGGCCGGGACTCCTCGACGAGTTCCATCAGCCCGTCGAGAACGGGATCACCGGTACGGCCATCCGGGTCGGCCGGCGTGGCGATGCCGTCCACATCGGTGAGCAGACCGCGCTGCGCCAGCTCCGTGAGGGCACCGGCGCGGACCAGGTGATGGAGGTGAGTCTCGCCGCTGACCTTGAGTTTCGTCGTGTCCCAGGACAGCAGATAGAGCCGGGCCGGCAGTGAGAGCGAGCCGTCGGGCACGGTGCCTCCTCGGTACTGGGCAGGGCCCACGTTAATTGCGTTGACAGCCCGCATACCCGCTCCTAGCGTGTACACCGGTTCTGTTGCCGTCGATTGGAGAAGGACGTTGCTCGTCTGAGGTCCTGAGACACCGCGTCACACCTCACTGACCGTGTGGTGTGCGCTGCGTGCGACCTCGGCATCCGAGCCGTCCTCCGGTACAGGGCTTTTCTCATGCCCTCCGCCGTGCTCCGGCTCATTCCCCGGGACCGTCGCCCCCCGCGGTGTCTCACACGCGTTGCCCATGACCACCTCGAGCAACCGCGAGGCACCGTATGACCGCATCCATCACCTGTACGTCCCTGTCCTTCGCCTGGCCCGACGGCACCGTCGTCTTCGACGACCTGCAAGCCACGTTCGGCCCCGGCAGGACCGGGCTCGTCGGCGTCAACGGATCAGGCAAGTCCACCCTGTTGAAACTGATCGCCGGACAGCTCTCCCCGGCCGACGGCACCGTCCGTGTCGCGGGCGAGGCCGGCTACCTCCCCCAGAACGTCGCCCTCGACACCGCCCTCCGGGTCGACGAGGCGCTCGGCATCGCCGCGACGCGCGCCGCGCTGCACGCCATCGAGGCGGGTGACGTGGCCGAGGAACACTTCACAGCGGTCGGTGACGACTGGGACGTGGAGGAGCGCGCCATCGCGACACTCGGCGAACTCGGGCTCGGCCACATCGAGTTGGACCGCACCATCGGCGAGGTGTCGGGCGGTGAGTCCGTCCTGCTGCGGCTGGCCGCGCTGCTGCTGCGCCGCCCGGACGTGCTCCTGCTCGACGAGCCGACCAACAACCTCGACCTGTACGCGCGCCGCCGGCTGTACGCGGCCGTGGAGGCCTGGTCCGGGGTCATGGTCGTGGTCAGCCACGACCGCGAACTCCTGGAACTGGTCGACCAGATCGCGGATCTGCGCTCCGGGGAGGTCACCTGGTTCGGCGGCAACTTCTCCGCGTACGAGGAGGCGCTCGCCACCGAGCAGGAGGCGGCGGAGCGCATGGTGCGCGTCGCCGAGTCCGACCTGAAGAAGCAGAAGCGTGAACTGATCGACGCGCAGGTCAAGTTGGCCCGCCGCAAGAGGTACGGCCAGAAGATGTACGAGCAGAAGCGCGAGCCGAAGATCGTCATGGGGGCGCGCAAGCGGGCGGCCCAGGAGTCCGCGGGCAAGCACCGGATCCTGCACGAGGAGCGACTCACCGAGGCCCGGGAGCGCCTGGACGAGGCGGCCGAGGCGGTGCGGGACGACGACGAGATCCGCGTCGACCTGCCGTACACGGCCGTACCGCCGGGCCGCTCCGTGCTCACTCTCCAGGACCTGGAGTTGACGTACGGCGCCCGGGTGGACGGCGGCCTCGAACTGCGCGGTCCCGAACGGATCGCGCTGATCGGGCGCAATGGCGCGGGCAAGACGACGTTGCTGCGCACGATCGCGGGCGAGTTGCAGGCGGTGTCGGGTGAGGCGCGGGCCCATGTGCCGCTGCGGTTCCTGCCGCAACGCCTCGACGTTCTGGAGGACGAGCTGACGGTCGCCGAGAACGTGGCCCGGTTCGCGCCGGACGCCACGAACAACCGCGTCCGGGCGCGGCTGGCCCGCTTCCTGTTCCGGGGCGCGCGAGCCGACCAACGGGCCGCGACCCTGTCGGGCGGCGAACGATTCCGGGCCACCCTCGCCGCGCTGATGCTCGCCGAGCCCGCCCCGCAGCTCCTGCTGCTGGACGAGCCGACGAACAACCTCGACATGGCGAGCGTCCGGCAGCTCACCACGGCTCTGGAGTCGTACGAGGGCGCGCTGATCGTGGCCAGCCATGACGTGCCGTTCCTCGAGTCGATCGGGATCACACGCTGGCTGCTGCTGGAGGGGAAGCTGAAGGACACGACGCCGGAGGAGGTGGGGATGGGCTGAGGGGGTGGGCCGAGGGATGGGCCGAGGGGGGCGCGCTTCCGCTCCCGCGCCCTCGGCGCGCCCGCGGCCGTCCCGCTCCCGCGCCGCAGGCCCCCCGTCGCAGGCCCCCGTCACAGGCGCCCCGTCGCCGCCATGCCTGCCACCGCTGATGCCCACCTGCGGTTCCCGTGCGGCGGGGGGTGCAGGAGGCCGTCAGGACCCGTCACGGCCACCGGGACTGTTGTGCGGCGGGGGTCGCCCTGCATGATGGCGGCGTACCCCCTGCCGAGACGGAGACCCGCACGTGCCCAGCAAGAAGGCCCTCATCCGCCGCCCCAGCCCCCGCCTCGCCGAAGGGCTGGTCACGCACATCGAGCGCGCGCAGGTCGATGTCGGCCTCGCGGTCGAGCAGTGGGAGGCGTATGCGGAGGCGCTGCGCACGCACGGCTGGGAGACCGTCGAGGTGGATCCGGCCGACGACTGCCCGGACTCGGTGTTCGTCGAGGACGCGGTGGTCATGTACCGCAATGTCGCCCTGATCACCCGCCCCGGCGCCGACTCCCGGCGCGGCGAGACCGCCGGCGTCGAGGAGGCCGTGGCCCGCCTGGGCTGCTCGGTGAACTGGATCTGGGAACCCGGCACCCTCGACGGCGGCGACGTCCTGAAGATCGGCGACACGATCTACGTAGGCCGGGGCGGGCGCACCAACGCGGCCGGGGTCCAGCAGCTGCGCGCGGTCTTCGAGCCGCTCGGAGCCCAGGTCGTCGCCGTGCCCGTCAGCAAGGTGCTGCACCTGAAGTCCTCGGTCACCGCGCTGCCGGACGGCACGGTCATCGGTCACATCCCGCTCGTGGACAGGCCCGCGCTGTTCACTCGCTTCCTCTCGGTGCCGGAGGAGTCCGGCTCCCATGTGGTCCTGCTCGGCGGATCGAAGCTGCTGATGGCGGACAGCGCCCCGAAGACGGCGGACCTGCTCGCGGACCTCGGCCACGAGCCCGTCCTGGTTAACATCAGCGAGTACGAGAAACTCGAAGGCTGTGTGACATGTCTCTCGGTCCGGCTGAGGGAGCTGTACGCCTGACCCGGTTGATGTAACGCCGTTCCGGCCCCCGGACCTGCGGGTGCACCGGCGTCCGGCATGCGGGCGGTGTCCGTGGGGGAACCCTGCTGATCAGCAGTCTTTACAGCGTGCTTAACCTACGGTCTCGTAACCTACGGATACGTAGCCTACGATGCCGTAGGTTGCCGGGCCCGCCGCTCGTGGCCCCGCTCGCTGTACTTCACGTCCCCCTGGAGCACCTGTGACGATCACCTCTCCCCACCTTGGCAGCACGTCCGACTGGACCGACGCTCGGCTGCTGTACGCGCTGGAGGAAGTGGTCGAGAACGAGTTGAACCGCCACCTGAAGGTCGCCAAGGACTGGATGCCGCACGACTACGTGCCCTGGAGTGACGCCCGCAACTTCCCCGGCCTCTTCGAGGACGGCGAGGCGTGGGACAAGGAGCAGTCCAAGGTCACCGAGATCGGCCGCATCGCACTGGTGGTCAACCTTCTCACCGAGGACAACCTCCCCAGCTACCACCACGAGATCGCCTCCCTCTTCGGCCGCGACGGCGCCTGGGGCACCTGGGTGCACCGCTGGACCGCGGAGGAGGGACGCCACGGCATCGTGATGCGCGACTACCTGCTCGCCTCGCGCGCCGTGGACCCGGACAAGCTGGAAGCCTTCCGCATGTCGCACATGAGCGAGGGCTTCGAGTCGGACAACCGGCACTCGATGCTGCACTCCGTCGCGTACGTCGCCTTCCAGGAGCTGGCGACCCGCGTGTCCCACCGCAACACCGGTCACCAGTCGGGCGACCCGGTCTGCGACCGCATGCTGGCGCGCATCGCGACCGACGAGAACCTGCACATGGTCTTCTACCGCAACCTGCTGAAGGCGGCGTTCGAGCTCGCGCCCGACCTGACCATGCAGGCCGTGCGGGACGTCGTCGTCAACTTCCGCATGCCCGGCCACGGCATCCCCGGCTTCGAGCGCGCGGCCGCGCAGATGGCGATCGGCGAGGTCTACAACATGCGCATCCACCACGACGACGTGCTCCAGCCGGTGCTGCGCCACCTGAAGGTCCTGGAGATCGACGGCCTCAGCCCCGAGGGCCTGCACGCCCAGGAAGAGCTCGGCCTCTTCATGGGCGGGCTGGACACGGAGGCCCGGAAGTTCGACGAGAAGCTGGCGGCCCGCAAGGCGCGGATGGCGGCGCGAGCCGGCGCGTAGCCGCCTTCGGCGCCGGTTCAGGCGTCTTCAGCAGCGGGCCCGTGCCTCTGAGGCACGGGCCCGCTGCTCATTCGTACGCCGTCAGCTGCTTGCGGGCCAGCGTGCGCAGGACACCGGGACCCAGCCCGCGGTGTCGGCGGACGGCGTGCCAGGCGGGAGTGAGCAGGAGACGCAGGAGCCGCCCGGGGGCGGCCACCGCGAAGTCGCCCAGGTGCTTGCGGAGTCGGGGTGGCATCGTTTCGGGGCCGAGGCGTTCGAGCAGGGCGCGTGCGCGCAACGGTTCGGCCGTGACGGTGGCGGCCACGGCGGGCGCGTACCGGCTCCACCAGGGGGCGCGCAGCGCCTCGGGGAGCGTGGCCAGCGCTTGTTCGGCCGCGTCGAGCACCGTGCGCGGGTGCCTGTTGGCGAGGGTCTTCCAGCCGGTGACGGCGTGGAAGAGGCCGGGCAGGAGCCGGGCAACGGTCTCCGGCGCGCAGCCCGGCAGCAGCCGCGCCGCCTCGGCGTCGCCCCAGTCGCGCCGCAGCCCGTCCGCCAGCCGGTCGGCAAGTGCCGTGCGGCGGCCCACGACTATCCCCCGCAGCAGATCACGGCATACGGCCTCGCAGGCGTCGCCGAGCGCCGACTCGTAGACGGTGTCGGGGACTTGGAGGCTGTCGGCGACGCGCAGGGCGTGGCCGCGCACGAAGGGCTCGGCGTCCGCGATGCGCTCCGCGATCCACTGGGTGCCCCGGGCGACGGACGCCGCGACCACCGCGATGCCCCGCTCATACGCACCGCGCGCCTCGAGCACGGGGCGCGGTGGGCTCATGACCCGCACATGGAGGGCGAGTTCACGCATGCGCCGCGGGTACGGCAGCGGAGCGAGAGCGCTGAGGAGACTGTCGGCCGTGTGGACCGGAGTGCCGGCCAGGCGGGGATTGTGCCTGCCGGGGGCCGTGCGGCGTACCGATTTCCCGGTGCGGGCGTTCAGCGCGGGTCGCGCCTGAGGCTCAGCCGTTCCTTCTCGGAGAGCCCGCCCCAGACCCCGAACCGCTCGTCGTTGGTGAGCGCGTATTCGAGGCAGGCGGAGCGGATCTCGCACAGGCCGCAGATGCGCTTCGCCTCCCGTACGGAGCTCCCGGGTTCGGGAAAGAAGAAATCAGCCCCCGTCTGCGCGCACAGCGCCTCCTCCTGCCAGGCGATGTCGGGCGACGTGATCGTTTCGGTGTGCATGGGCGAGATCGTGCCGGGCGGCGAAAAACGTTCGATCAACGCGGGATCAACGTCGTGTTCCGGAGGCGGTGTCCGACCCCGTACGTGGCTGTCGCAGGCGTTGATGATGGTCCCGCCCGTCCCGGAAAACACGGCGGCGCGCGGAGTCGGCAGAAACACGGGAATTCCCGCTGCTCACCGAGCGTCATCACCCTCGTCCCGCAACCCCGCGGCGCGCTGCGGCGGCGATTGTCAGTGGGCGGTGCAAGACTCGGCAGTGCAGGCAACGGGACCCCTCAAAGGAGGGCAATCATGCTCACCACCCGTTATGTCACCGGTGCTCCGAACTGGCTCGATGTCGGCACCCCCGACATCGACGGCGCCACGTCCTTCTACGGCGGCCTCTTCGGCTGGCAGTTCCAGTCGGCAGGGCCCGACGCCGGTGGATACGGCTTCTTCCAGCTCTCCGGCAAGACCGCCGCGGGCGGTATGCAGACGACTCCGGAACAGGGCCCGCCGTCCTGGACCGTGTACTTCCAGAGCCCCGACGCCGAGGCCACCGCGAAGGCGGCCGAGCAGGCCGGCGGACATGTGTTCCTGCCGCCCATGGACGTGATGGGCCAGGGCCACATGGCGATCCTCGCCGACCAGGCGGGCGTGCCCTTCGGCGTCTGGCAGCCGGGCCGGAACAAGGGGCTGGACGTGGCCGGCGCCCCCGGATCGCTGTGCTGGATCGAGCTCTACACACCGGACATCGCGCGGGCCGCCGCGTTCTACGACAAGGTGTTCGGCTGGGAGACCTCGGCGGTGCCGTTCCCCGGCGGCACATACACCTGCATCAACCCGGCGGGTACGGAGCCGGAGGCCATGTTCGGCGGTGCGGTCCCGCTCCAGGACGACCCGACGGAGGCCGAGTCGGGTGCGTACTGGCTGCCGTACTTCGAGGTCGAGGACACGGACGCGACGGTCGCCGAGGCGCAGGAGCTGGGCGGCAAGGTCCGGATGCCCGCGACGGACCTGGAAGGCGTGGGCCGGTTGGCCAAGCTCGCCGATCCGTACGGCGCGAGGTTCGCGGTGATCAAGAGCACGCCGCCGCAGGGCTGAACCGAAGGCAGACCGTCGCGTGCGGGCGTGGCCGTCCGGGCCACGCCCGGGAGCAGAGGTCCGCGTCCGCGCGCCGGCGATCCTTAGGCGGAGGCGCGCCTGACCAGTGTCGTCGGCAGGACCACGCCGGCCGGGGTGCCGGCCGGGCCCGCCGCCTCGCCACGGCGGTCCAGGCCGCTCAGCAGCAGGCGGGCCATCAGCCGGCCCATCTCCTCTATGTCCTGACGGACCGTGGTGAGCGGCGGATCGGTCTGTTCGGCGACCGGCAGCATGTCGTCGAAGCCGATGAGCGCGACGTCCTCGGGCACCCGCCGCCCCTGCTCGCGCAGCACCCGCAGGGCGCCGGAGGCGGACAGATCGTTGGCCGCGAACACGGCGTCCACGTCCGGGCAGCGCTCCAGCAGCTCGCGCATCGCCCGCTCGCCCCCAGCAGGTGTGAAGTCGCCCTGCACGACCAGCCGGGGGTCGGCGTCGACCATGACGTCCCGGAATCCGTCGAGCCGGTCCACCGCCGAGGTCTGGTCGAGCGGCCCGGTCAGATGGGCGACACGGGTACGGCCGAGCCCGACGAGATGGCGTACGGCCGCCCGGGCGCCGCCGCGGTTGTCGCAGTCGACGTACACCGCGGGCGCGGCGTCGCGCGTGCCGTCGCCCCAGCCGGGCCGCCCGCCGAACACGGTGGGCACCCCGGCACCGCGGATCAGGCCCGGCAGCGGGTCGTCGAGGTGCAGCGAGAAGACGAGCGCACCGTCGACATGGCCGCCGGCGAGATAGCGGCCCACGCGTGCGTGGTCGTCCCGCCCTTCCGTGAGCAGCAGCACGAGCTGACAGTCATGGGCGGTCAACTCCTTGCTGATGCCGCGTAGTTGGAGGGCGAAGAAGGGGTCCGCGAAGACCCTCGTCTCCGGTTCGGCGATCACGACGGCGACCGCGTCGTGCCGCTTGGTCACCAGGCTGCGGGCGGCCTGGTTCGGCACATAGCCGAGTTCTTCGACGGCCCGCCGCACCCGCGCGACGAGGGGCTCCCGCACACCGTCGCCGCCGTTGACGACACGGGAGACGGTGGCCCGCGAGACCCCGGCCCGGGCGGCCACGGCCTCCAGCGTGGGACGCGACGCGGTCTCGGTCACTTCGGGACTCCTCCTGAGCGGCTGCGGATCAGGATAGCCCCGGCCGGTAACGGCGTTGAGAGCGCTCCCGAGCCCGCGCCCAGGACTCCTCCCCGCCGCGCGCGGACGACCCGGGCACGGACGGGCGGCGGTTCTCAAGGACTGCCGCCGGATCGTCGCGACCCTCACGGGCCGTGACGGCCGGCGGCCGGCCGTCAGCCGTCCCCGTGCTTCGCCCGGCTCGGCTGGACGCGTTTCGGCTCGCCCGGCATCTTCGGATATTCGGGCGGGTACGGGAGGTCGCCCAGGCCGTGGTCGTGCTCGTCGCGGTCGGCGAGTTCCAGCAGGGCCTCCAGGGAGAAGGCGTGGTCGTCCATGTCCGCGTGGACGTCGCCCAGTTCGGCGTACCGCCGGGGCATGGTCGCGATGTCGAAGTCGCGGGGCCGCGCGTCCCCGACCTCGTCCCAGCGCAGGGGCGCGGAGACGGGAGCGTGCGGGCGGGGGCGTACGGAGTAGGCGGAGGCGATGGTGCGGTCGCGGGCGGTCTGGTTGTAGTCGACGAATATCTTCTCGCCGCGTTCCTCCTTCCACCAGGCGGTGGTGACCTGGTCGGGCATGCGCCGTTCCAGTTCGCGTCCGGCGGCGATCGCGGCACGGCGCACCTGGGTGAAGGTCCAGCGTCGCTCGATCGGGACGAAGACATGCAGCCCGCGGCCCCCGGATGTCTTGGGCCAGCCGCGCAGATCGCCGTACTCGTGCAGGACGGCGCGCAGTTCGTGGGCGGCGCGTACGGCGTCGGCGTAGTCCGTGCCGGGCTGCGGGTCGAGGTCGAGGCGGAGTTCGTCGGGGTGGTCGACGTCGTCGCGACGCACCGGCCACGGGTGGAAGGTGAGCGTGCCGAACTGCGCGGCCCACACCACGGCGGCCACCTCGGTGGGGCACATCTCGTCGGCGCTGCGGCCGCTGGGGAAGGTGATGTGGGCGGTGGGGATCCAGTCGGGCATGTTCTTGGGCGCCCGTTTCTGGAAGAAGGACTCGCCGCTCATACCGTCCGGGTAGCGCTCCAGGGTCGTGGGGCGGTTGCGCAGGGCGCGCAGGATCCCGTCGCCGACGGCGAGGTAGTACTGGGCTACGTCGAGCTTCGTGAAGCCGCGCTCCGGAAAGAAGATCTTGTCCGGGCTGGACAGCCGTACCGTCCTGCCCGCCGCCTCCAGCTCCACCGCATCGCCCATGCGAGCCACGGTAGGCGCAGCACGCAGACCGCGCATACCGGGCGAACATCGGCGTGTGCCCGCAGAATCGGAGCATGGATCTGCCGGTGATGCCGCCCGTGAAGCCGATGCTCGCCAAGTCCGTGGCGAAGATCCCGCCGGACATGCAGTACGAGGCGAAGTGGGACGGGTTCCGGGCGATCGTGTTCCGCGACGGCACCGAGGTGGAGCTCGGCAGTCGGACCGGAAAGCCACTGACCAGGTACTTTCCCGAGCTGGTCGAGGCGTTGCGGGACCGGTTGCCCGAGCGCTGTGTGATCGACGGTGAGATCGTGATCGCCCGGGACGGGCGGCTCGACTTCGACGCGCTCACCGAGCGCATTCATCCGGCCGAGTCGCGGGTGCGGATGCTGGCCGAGAAGACGCCGGCCTCGTTCGTGGCGTTCGATCTGCTGGCGCTGGCCGACGACTCACTGCTCGACACTCCGCTGACCGAACGGCGCGCCCTGCTGGAGTCGGCGCTGTCGGGGGTGACGGCCCCCGTCCATGTCGCCCCGGCGACCACGGACCGCGAGGTGGCCGAGCAGTGGTTCGAGCAGTACGAGGGCGCGGGCCTGGACGGCGTGATCGCCAAGCCGCTCACATTGCGCTATCGGCAGGACGAGCGCGCCATGTTCAAGGTCAAGCACGAGCGTACGGCGGACGTGGTGGTCGCGGGCTACCGCCTGCACAAGAGCGGCCCGGTCGTCGGCTCGCTGCTGCTCGGGCTGTACGACGACCGGGGCGCCCTGCAACACGTCGGGGTGTCCGCCGCGTTCCCCATGAAGCGTCGCGCCGAGCTGGTGGAGGAGCTGGAGCCGCTGCGCATGGAAGACGCCGCGGGGCACCCTTGGGCGGCCTGGTCGAACGAGGCGGCGCACGAGACGGCGCGGCTGCCCGGCGCACCCAGTCGCTGGTCGGGGAAGAAGGACCTCTCCTGGGTGCCGCTGCGGCCCGAGCGGGTGGCGGAGGTGGCGTACGACCACATGGAGAACGGCGCACGCTTCCGGCACACGGCCCGCTTCCGCCGCTGGCGCCCCGACCGCACCCCCGAGAGCTGCACCTACGCGCAACTGGAGGAGCCGGTGAGCTACGACCTGACGGAGATCCTCGGCTCGCGGGGCTGACCGCGAACCGAAGGGAGTGCGGCCGGGGGCGGCGTGTTCACGCTGTCGCAGCGCCCTCTTCACCGATCCGTACTCGTTGATTCATGCCCGCTGGGGAGGGACAGCGCGGGTATCCGCAGGGGGGTGCATCCCGGACAGCCGGATCGCTGGACCGCTGGATCGCTGGATCGTCGAAGTGCGGGCGCGTGCTCCGGTCGGCCCGTTCGTCGACTGGCCCAATCGGCCGAGCCGACGCGCGCAATCAGAACCGAACGGGTATGGCCACCAATGAACCTATAAGCGCACAATCAATGGCACAGGACTTGGTGGACGGTGGGCATGCGACAGATGGCGCGGATGCGGCGCGGCGTGATGACGGCGGCACTGCTGGCCGCCACGGTGACGGGCTCCCTGGTGACGGGCTGCACCACGCACGGCCGCGCGGTCGACGACGGACGGAACCGGCAACAGGGCCACCCGGAGAGCCAGGTCAGCGGCAGCCCGAGCGCGACGGCGGGTCCGGTACTGGCGGTGAAGATCGACAACGCTGGTGCGGCCCGCCCGCAGACGGGCCTGGACACGGCGGACGTCGTGTACGCGGAGCAGGTCGAGGGCGGTCTGAGCCGGCTGATGGCGGTGTTCGCGACGAACCTGCCGAAGACCGTCGGGCCGGTGCGCAGCGCACGCGAGTCGGACCTGGAGCTGCTGGGCCAGTTCCACGATCCGACACTCGCGTTCTCGGGGGCCCAGCACAAGCTGCTGCCACTGATCGACAAGGCGCCCCTGCGGGCCGTGTCGCCGGAGCAGGACTCGAACGCCTACTTCCGCGGCGGCGACAAGGCGGCGCCGCACAATCTGTTCCTGCGGCCGAAGCGGCTGCTGAACTCCGCACCGGGCGCCGACGCGCTCACGACGGGGTTCCACTTCGGCGCGGCTCCCCCGGGTGGCACCCCGGAGAAGGCCCGCACGGTCCGCTTCCCCGCGGCCCGCTTCACCTTCACCTGGTCCGAGCAGCGGCAGCGCTGGCTGGTGTCGATGGACGGGACACAGGCGGTGACGACGGACGGCGCGACGGTGGCGCCGGCGACCGTGGTCGTGCAGCACGTGAAGGTGCGGCAGTCCAGGTTCCACGACTTCCTCGGCAGCAACACCCCCTACACGGAGACCGTCGGCACGGGCAAGGCCGAAGTCCTGCGCGACGGGCGGGTCTTCGACGTGGACTGGCAGCGGAAGTCGGCGACGGACGGCACGGAGTTCACGACCGCGGACGGCTCGCCGATGAACTTCGCCAAGGGACAGGTGTGGGTGGTGTTCGCGAAGGCGTGACGGAAGGCGGCCGCACCGGCCCGCCGGGCGGGGAGCGTCCGGGCGTTCAGGTCTTCGAGGCCGTGAGGGGTTCCGCGGGATTGCGGAGCCCCTCGGCGGCGTCCGAGACCCGTTGGATGAGGTCGAAGAACTGGCTCTGCTCCTCGGCCGAGAGGGGGGCCAGGAAGACCTGGTTCATCCGGGCCGTGCGCACCGTCAGCTTGCGGTGGGTGCGGGTGCCCTCCTCCGTGAGGCGCAGCAGGAAGCGGCGGCCGTCGTGCGCGTCGCGGACCTTGTCGAGCAGCCCGCGGCGACTGAGCCGGCTGATGACCTCGGCGATCGTGGACCGGTCGAGGCCGACCCGCTCTCCGACCGTGCGCTGGTCGAGGCCGGGCTCGGCCACGAGCGCGTTCAGGACCGCGAACTGCGGTGAGGTGATCTCCTCGGAGACCATCGTGTTCCACAGCAGGTAGTGCGCCTGCTGGAGCCGCCGGGCCAGGTGCCCGGGGTGGGTGGAGAGGTCCACCGCGGCCATGTGTGCTCCTCGCTCCACGTACGCGTCGCCGTCGGCCGCGCAGCTGTCTGATTTCCTCTGTGGTTTTCGTTGGTGCACTGAACGATACCTGCCCTCGGCACCCCTGTCCTGTCTCGCCAGGATGTCTCTCGTCCGCATTTTCCTTGGGGTATTGACTGCCCCGGGATCGGATGGCAGCGTGTTTGAAGCCTCGAACAAATAATCAGTGTGCTGACTAATTACGCGCTGGGCGCTCGGGAGAGATGGGGCTTCACGGATGGACAAGGTGGTCGCCACAGCCCTGGAGGCGGTGGCCGATGTGCCGGACGGCGCGACGCTCGCGGTCGGCGGATTCGGCCTGAGTGGTGTGCCGAACGTGCTGATCCAGGCTCTTTACGAGCGCGGAGTGGCGGGACTTGGCGTGGTCTCCAACAACTGCGGCGCGATGGAGTCGGGGCTCGCGGTACTGCTGGCGGCCGGACGGATCGCCCGCGTCACCGGTTCGTACATCGGGGCGAACAAGGAGTTCGCCCGCCAGTATCTGGCCGGTGAGCTGGAGGTGGAGATGATCCCGCAGGGCACGCTGGCCGAGCGGCTGCGCGCGGGCGGGGCCGGGATCCCCGCCTTCTATACCCCGGCCGGGGTCGGCACACAGGTCGCGGACGGCGGGCTGCCGTGGCGCTACGACGGCTCCGGCGGGGTGGCGTTGGCGTCGCCGCCGAAGGAGGTACGGGAGTTCGACGGCACCGAGTACGTCCTGGAGCACGGCATCCGTACCGACTTCGCCCTGGTCCGGGCGGCGAAGGGCGACCGGCACGGAAACCTGGTCTTCAACAAGTCCGCGCGGAACTTCAACCCGCTGGCCGCGATGGCGGGCCGGGTGACGATCGCCGAGGTGGAGGAGCTGGTGGAACCGGGCGGGCTCGACCCGGACGCGGTGCACGTGCCGGGCATCTTCGTACAGCGCGTCATCGCGCTCTCTCCGGAACAGACGAACGCCAAGATGATCGAGAAGCGGACCGTTTCGGCGTCCGCGGCAACCGGGACGGTGAGCGGCTGATGGCCTGGACACGCGAGGAGATGGCCGCCCGCGCCGCACGCGAGCTCGCCGACGGCCAGTACGTGAACCTCGGCATCGGCCTGCCGACGCTGATCCCCAACCACCTCCCCGCCGGTGTGGAGGTGATCCTGGAGTCGGAGAACGGGATCCTGGGCACCGGCCCGTATCCGGCCGAGGAGCAGGTCGACCCGGATCTCATCAACGCCGGCAAGGAGACCGTCACGGTCCTGCCGGGAGCCTCCTTCTTCGACTCGGCGCTGTCCTTCGGGATGATCCGCGGCGGGCACATCGACGTCGCCGTCCTCGGCGCGATGCAGGTCTCCGCGGGCGGTGACCTGGCGAACTGGGCGATCCCCGGCAAGATGATCACCGGGATCGGCGGCGCGATGGACCTGGTGCACGGCGCCCGCACGGTCATCGTCGTGATGACCCACACCGCCAAGGACGGCCAGGCGAAGATCCTCGAGGAGTGCGCGCTGCCGCTGACCGGCAGGGCCTGCGTCAACCGGATCATCACCGACCTCGGCGTTCTCGACGTCACCGCCGACGGACTGCTCCTGGTGGAGACCGCGCCCGGTGTCACCGCCGCGGAGATCGTCGATAAGACCGCCGCGAAGGTTCGTGTCCCGGAGGAGATCCGCTCGTGAAGGACGTCTACGTCGTCGACGCGGTCCGCACCCCGATCGGCAGGTACAACGGCTCGCTCGCCTCCGTCCGCCCGGACGACCTGGCCGCCCATGCCGTGCGTGAACTCCTCACCCGTACACCGGGCCTGGACCCGTCCCGGATCGAGGACGTGTACTTCGGCAACGCCAACGGCGCCGGCGAGGAGAACCGCAACGTCGGCCGGATGGCCGCCCTCCTCGCGGGCCTGCCCGCCTCCGTGCCCGGGGTGACCGTCAACCGGCTGTGCGCCTCCGGGCTCGAAGCCGTGATCCAGGCCGCGCGGGCCATCGCGCTCACCGTCGCCCACCAACTCGCCCGCAAGGGCTCGGGAGTCGGTGTCGCCACCCTCTGCATCGGCGTGGGCCAGGGCCTCGCCCTCGTCCTCGAGCGATAGGAAGACGCACCCATGGCTCTCACTCAGTCGCACATCGACATAGAGGTCGACGACCTCCAGAACGCGTACGACAAGGCGGTCGCCGAGGGCGGCCCGGTCCGCCACCACCCGCCGCGCGACTACGCCCCGTACCGCAGTTCCGTGCTGCGTCACCCCAAGCAGCCGCTGGTCGCCGTGCACGGCGGGGACCCGGAGACGGTGGAGCTGGCGGGTCCGGTCTTCGGCGTCACCGACATCACCGAGATCGACAACGACCTGACCCGCCAGCACCGGGGCGAGCCGATCGGCGAACGCATGACCGTCTCGGGCCGGCTCCTCGACCGCGACGGCCGACCCGTGCGGGGCCAGCTGGTCGAGGTCTGGCAGGCCAACGCGGCCGGCCGCTACGCCCATCTGCGCGAGCAGCACCCGGCGCCGCTCGACCCCAACTTCACCGGCGTGGGGCGGACCCTGACGGATGATCAGGGCCGGTACACGTTCACCACCATCAAGCCGGGCCCGTACCCGTGGGGCAACCACACCAACGCGTGGCGGCCCGCGCACATCCACTTCTCGGTCTTCGGCACGGCGTTCACCCAGCGGCTCGTGACACAGATGTACTTCCCGAGCGACCCGCTGTTCGCATACGACCCGATCCTGCGGTCCGTGACGGACGCGGCGGCCCGAAACCGTCTGATCGCCACCTACCAGCACGACCTCTCGGCGCCCGGGTTCTCCCTCGGCTACGCATGGGACATCGTCCTCGACGGTCCCTCCGCCACCTGGATCGAGGAAGGCCGTTGAGCATGACCGAGCGGTTGCTCCCCACCCCGTCCCACACCATCGGCCCCTTCTACGGGCACGCGCTCCCCTTCCCCGGTGGCCCGGACGTCGCGCCCCAGGGCCACCCCGACACGATCACCCTGCACGGATACGTGTTCGACGGTGCGGGTGCGCCGATCCCCGACGCCCTCCTGGACTTCTGGCAGGCGGCGCCCGACGGCTCCCTGACGGGTGCCCCCGGCTCGATGCGCCGCGACCCGTCGACGGGCGGCTTCCTGGGCCGCAACGGCACCGACTTCACGGGCTTCGGGCGGGTCGCCACGGACGCCGACGGACACTACGCGCTGCACACCCTGCCGCCGGGCAATGCCGGACTGCCGTACATCAGCGTGTGCGTGTTCGCGCGCGGTCTGGTGCACCACCTGTTCACCCGCGCCTACCTCGCCGACGGCGCCGACCCGCTGCTCGACTCGCTGCCCGCCGAGCGGCGCGCCACGCTCATCGCGGCCGAGGGCGCGAACCGCACGTACCGTTTCGACATCCGCCTTCAGGGCGAAGGCGAAACGGTCTTCCTGGAGTTCCAGTGACAGAACCCGTCGATTCCGTCGATTCCGACGCCGGCCTGCTCGCCCCCGGGTGGACGGGATCCCCCGCGTCGGCCGCCACCGGGAACGGTGCGTTTCTCCAGGCGCTGCTCGACGCGGAGGCGGCGCTGACGCGGGCCCAGGCGGGGCTCGGCCTGGCCCCGGCCGAGGCCGCGTCGGCGGTGTCGGTGGCCGCCGACGCCGTGGGCTTCGACGTCCGGTCGATCGCGCTGCGCGCCCGCGCCGGCGGCAATCCGGTGATCCCGATGGTAGCGGATCTGACGGCGGCGGTCGGCGCGGAGCACGGGCCGTACGTCCACCGGGGCGCGACCAGCCAGGACATCATGGACACGGCGATGATGCTGGTCGCCCGCGCCGCACTGGACCTGATCCTGGCGGACCTGGAGCGTACGGCGCGGGCGCTGGGCCGACTGGCCGCCGCCCACCGGGACACCGTGATGCCGGGGCGGACCCTGACACAGCATGCTGTACCGACGACCTTCGGGCTGAAGGCGGCGGGATGGCGCTCGCTGGTGCTGGACGCCCGGGACCGGCTCACGACCGTGCGGCTGCCGGCCCAACTGGGCGGGGCCGCAGGAACGTTGGCGGCCTTCAACGCGTTCGGGACCGAGGACACCCAGGCCCTCGTGACCGCGTACGCCCGTGAACTCGGGCTCGCGGAACCGGCGTTGCCGTGGCACACCCTGCGTACGCCGATCGCCGATCTGGCCGGAGCCCTGGCCTTCACGGCCGGCGCCCTCGGCAAGCCGGCGGCGGACGTCCTCACCCTCGCCCGCACGGAGATCGCCGAGGTCACCGAGGGTGCCGGGGGCGGGTCGTCCGCCATGCCGCACAAGGCGAATCCCGTCGCGGCTACCCTGATCGCCGCCTCCGCCCGGCGCGCGCCAGGGCTCGCCGCCACGCTCTACGCGTCGATGGCCGCCGAGGACGAGCGGCCCGCCGGGGCCTGGCATGCCGAGTGGGAGCCGCTGCGGGAGCTGCTCCGACTGGTCGGTGGGGCCGCGGGCCATGCCGCCGAACTGGCGGAGGGCCTTTGGGTGAACGCGGACACCATGCGGGAGCACCTCGGTCTCACCCAGGGGCTGATCGTCTCCGAGCGGCTGGCCGCCGAGCTCGCTCCCGTGCTCGGGCGGGCCCGCGCCAAGGAGCTGGTGACCCGGGCCGCGAAGCTCGCCGTCGCCGAGAACCGGCCTCTCGTGGACGTGCTCGGTGAGGAGCAGGAGCTGACGGACCTCGATCTCGCGGACCTCACCGACCCCACCCGCTACACGGGCTCCGCGGGAGCCCTCACCGACCGTGCGCTGGAGCGACGTTGACCACCAAACCGAACGGCAGGCTGTCGCACCACCACGCCGAGGGACCCGTCACCGCTCCCCCGCTGCTCCTCGGCCCCTCGCTGGGCACGTCGTACGCGCTGTGGGACAAGGTCGCGCCCGAGCTGTCCGTCACGCACCGGGTGATCCGCTGGGACCTGCCCGGGCACGGCGGCTCGCCGGCCGGTCTGATCGGTCCGGGGGCGACCGTCGCCGACCTCGCCGAGCTGGTGCTGGCGCTCGCCGGCTCACTGGGCATCGACCGGTTCGCGTACGCCGGTGTCTCGCTGGGTGGAGCGGTCGGGCTGCACCTCGCCGCGCACCACCCGGAGCGGGTGTCGTCCCTCGCGGTCCTCTGCTCGTCGGCCCACTTCAACGGCGCGCAGCCGTGGCGGGAGCGGGCCGAGCTGGTCCGCCGGGAGGGTGTCGCGCCGGTCGCGGCGACGGCCGACTCCCGCTGGTTCACGCCCGGTTTCACCGTGCCGGAGCTCGTCCAGGACCACCGGGACGCGGACCCGGACGCGTACGCGGCCTGCTGTGACGCGCTGGCCGCGTTCGACCTCCGTGACCGGCTGTCGTCGATCACCGCCCCGACGCTGCTGGTCGCGGGCCGTCAGGACCCCGCGACGCCGCCCGCGCATCTGCGGGAGATCGCGGACGCGGTGCCCGGCGCCTCGCTCACCGAGATCGCGGGCGCCTCGCATCTCGCGCCCGCGGAGCGCCCGGAGGCCGTGCTCGCCGCGTTGCGCGGGCACTTCGACGGGTATGCGTCGCGCGGGATGGAGGTACGCCGCCAGGTCCTCGGCGACGAGCACGTGGACCGCGCGCAGGCACGGCAGACCCCCTTCACCGCCCGCTTCCAGGACTTCATCTCGCGCTATGCCTGGGGCGAGATCTGGACCGACTCCACCCTCACGCGCCGTGAGCGCAGCATGATCACGCTGACGGCGCTGGTGGCGCACGGCCACTACGACGAACTGGCCCTGCATGTGCGGGCGGCCCGGCGGAACGGGCTCACACCGGAGGAGATCGGCGCGGTGCTGCTCCAGACGGCGGTGTACTGCGGGGTTCCGGCGGCGAACTCGGCGTTCGCGGTGGCGCAGCGGGTGCTGGCCGAGGAGGACGACACGGCGGGGTGACCACGACGACGGACCGGCTGCACGGACCGGCTGCACGGACCGGCTGCACGGCGCCTGAGGGGAAGCGCCTGGGGAGGGAAGCGCCTGACACCCGGCGTTCCGGCTACCGGAGCCCCGGCCCGTTGTCCAGTGCCTCCTGGGCCTGCGCCACCAGGCCGTCCGCGCCGCAGGAGCGGGCCAGCGTCAGGCCGCGGGTGAGTTCGGTCGCCGAGCGCGTCGCGATGCCGTACTCCACCCGGGCCGCCGCGTGTTCGTACGAGCACGGTGACGCCTCCAGATACGTCACCGCCTGCTTGTACAGCGAAGCGGCGCGCTGGCCGGTCTCCAGGGCCGCGGCGCAGCGGAGTGCTTCGCCGATCGCCGTGTCGGTGCCGAAGCGTTCGGCCTGGCGGCGGGCGGTCGCCGCCAGTTCGGCGGCCCGGCGCGGGTCGTCGACGGCCAGTGCCCTGGCGAGGTCCAGCGCCCAGGGGGCCAGCACCGTGTTGTGGTGACCCCGTGCGGTGGCCGCCTTCTCCGCGGCCTCCAGTTCGTTGACGCCTTCCTCGGTGCGGCCGAGGGCGAGCAGCAGCCGACCGCGCACGGAGCGGGTGTCGGGCAGCACGATGGTGGTCGGGTACGGCGGGCCGAAGCCGTACCGCTCGGCGATCTCCGCGGCCTCCTCGACATGGCCGCGGGCGAGCAGTGTGTCGACGAGTCCGCAGGTCGCGGACCAGTACAGGGGCAGTCCGCGGCCGACGCGCTCGGCGATGCGCAGGGACTCGCGCAGATACTTCTCGGCCTCCGTGAGACGCCCCCGCCTGCGATGGCCGAGGCCGACGTAGGAATGGGCCAGGGCGAGATGGCCGCCGCTCCATCCGGCGCCCTCGTAGGCGCGCAGCGCCTCGTTGTAGAGGGCTTCCGCGCGGTCGAGCCGGTCCGCGTAGGCGTACGCGCTGGCCAGCATCATGAGGAGCTCGATGCCCCACTCGGTGTCGGTCCAGCCGAGTCCGGGCGCGAGGCGGCCGTTGACGAGGGCGCGGTCGCAGAGCTCGGCGACCTCCTCGGCGTTCTCGCCGCGCGTCATCGCGTCGAAGCCGCGCAGGATGAGCAGCGCGCGTTCGGAGTTGTCCTTGCCGGTGCACTTCTTGGCGAGCTCGGCGAGGGCGCGCACGCTGGTCGGCGAGATGTCCTCACCCGCGTGGACGCACTCCCACATGTAGTGCACCGCCTGGAGCCGCATCCGGGCCGGTCCCGGTTCGAGCCGGGCGGCCTCGGCGTCGACCGTGCGGACGGCCTCCTCGACCTGGTTGTTGTGCAGCAGCGCCTGGGACAGGCGGAAGACGGCGTCCACGCGTACGTCCCCGTCGAGGCCCGGCATGGCGAGCGCCGCCTGGAGGTAGTCGATGGTGGTGGCGGGCGAGGTGAGGAGCGTGGCGCAGCCCAGCTCGTAGAGCACGCGGGCGTGGACGTCCGACAGCGGAGGCTCCAGCAGGGCGCGCTCGAGACAGCGTCGGGCGGCGTCCGGGGCGCCGACCGCGAGGTGTTCGCGGGCCGCCTCGCGCATCTGGTCGACCAGCTCCGCGTCGTCGTCCGGGTGCACTTCGAGGAGGTGGCGGGAGGCGGCCGCGGCCCCGAGTCCGGAATCGGTGACGACCTGCGCGGCCACGCCGTGCATGGCGGTGCGCAGGGCGTCCGGGATCGAGTTGTAGACGGCGCTGGCGATCAGCGGGTGCACGAACTCCAGGTCGCCGTCCGGCTGTCGGCCGTTGACCGGGGCGGGTTCGGTGAGGATGCGGGCCGCGCCCAGCAGGTCCGCGCAGTGCAGGGCCTCCTCGCGCTGCATGCCGGCGAGCTGGGCCGCGAGGTCGAGGGAGATCCCGGTGCCGAGGATCGCGGCGGCCCAGGCGAACCGCGTGGCGTCGATGCCGAGTCCTTCGAGGCGGGCGACGAGTCCACGGCCGCGGGCCGAGCGGTTGAGGGCGCGCAGTTCGGCGGCCGAGGACTCGCTCGGCTCCAGCTCGCTGTCCTGCACCTTGGCGAGGAGTTCGACGGTCTCGTACGGGTTGCCGCCGGTGACGGCCCACACCTCGCGGCAGAACGGGGCGTCGGCGTGCACACCGACCGTGGCCCGGGTGAGCCCTGCGGTCGCCTCGGGGGTGAGTGCGCTGAGGGTGGCGACCGGGCCGGCCGCGGCGGCGATCACGTCGAGGTGACGGGTGCTCTCCTCGGTGGCCTCGCCGGGGCGGCGGGCGACCACCACGAGGACGGACAGGTCGTGGAGGCGCTCGGCGAACGCGGCCAGCCAGTGCAGGGTCTCCTGGTCGGCCCAGTGCGCGTCGTCGATCAGCAGGACCAGCGGCCACTCGCGCCGGGCCAGTCGGCGCACCGCCGCGACCAGGCCGTCGCACACGCCCTGCGGGTCGGCCTGGCGGTCGCCCGGCTCGGTGATCCCGAGCGCGGGCCCCGCGATGTCGTACCAGTCGCCCAGGTATTCGCGCGCCTCGTCGGGCATGAGCGCGACGAGCGCGGGTTGCAGCAACTGCCGTACGACATTGAAGGGAACGGACGTGACGGTCTCGCCGCCGCGTGCCGACCACACCGTGCAGCCGCGGCTCTCCGCGATCCGGCGCGTCTCGCCGAGCAGCGCGGTCTTGCCGATGCCCGCCTCACCACTGAACACCAGCAGGCTTCCCGAGCCCGAGGACGGGGAGTCCGCGCGCAGGGCGTCGACCGCCTCCACAAGCGCGGCGATCTCCGCGTCGCGTTCCCACAGGGAAGCCGAGGCGACCGCTCCGGGCCGTACCTCCGTCATCCCGCTACCTCCCCAGATCGCCCAAACGGCGTACAGGCATTGAGCCTAGTCCTCCGCAGGCCACGACGGAGGAGGTCCGGGCACGTGTTGCCGTGACGGGTGACACCGAGTGCCCCAGGGCGACGCGGCAGACCTCCGACCAGCCGTTGTGAAAGTTATTGACAGCAAACAAATGGGAAATTGAAACTAACTTTCCACCATCACCGTGGCCCGGGAGGAACCGGCATGAGCATCCCCGTGCAGGACTCGGACCGGCGCGCCGCCCGGCCCGAGCAGTCCCGAAGGGCCCTGCTCGCGGGCTCGGTGGGCAACCTGATCGAGTGGTACGAGTTCGGTGTCTACGGCTATTTCGCCACGATCGTCGCGGCCCGCTTCTTCACCCCCGAGGGCGGTGGCGAGGTGGAGGGCCTGGTGAAGGCGTATGCGTCGTTCGCACTCGCGTTCTTCTTCCGGCCGGTCGGGGCCGCGCTGTTCGGACGCCTCGGCGACCGGATCGGCCGCCGCCCGGTCCTCATCCTGGTGATCGCCCTGATGACGGCCGCCACGACCCTGATCGGCGCACTGCCCACCTACGCCACGGCAGGCGCCCTGGCCCCCTGGCTGCTCACCTTCCTCCGCGTGGTCCAAGGGCTTTCCGCGGGCGGGGAGTTCGGGGGCGCGGTGTCGGTGATGACGGAGTTCGCGCCGCCGGGCCGGCGCGGTCTGTACGGGTCGTGGCAGTCGTTCACCGTGGCGCTGGGCCTTCTGTGCGGGGCCGGGGTCGCCGCGCTGCTCGCGGTGTTCCTCTCCGAGGCGCAGCTCAGCTCCTGGGGCTGGCGGCTGCCGTTCCTGCTGACGCTGCCCCTCGGCCTTGGCGCGCTGTGGCTACGGCTGCGGCTGGACGAGACGCCGGCCTTCGCGAGCGGGCGCGCGCACCCAAACGCGTACGACCGGCCGCCCGCCCGCCGGCTGGCCGGGGCCATCGCCCTGGGCGCGAGCCGCGTCATGGGATGGGCGGCGGCCGGCTACACCTTCCTCGTCGTGCTCCCCTCGTATCTCCAGAGCACCCTGCACGCCACCTTCCAGCAGGCCCTGGTCGCCACGGTCCTCGCCAACCTCGGCTTCGCGGCCACGATCGTCCCGGCGGGCCTGCTCAGCGACCGGATCGGACGGCGTCCCGTGATGCTGACCGGGGCAGCGCTCGTCACCGTTCTCGCCCTGCCGCTCCTCAACCTCCTTCAAAACACCGGCACTTCGAACGCCGCGAAGGGCGTGGCGGTGTGCGCGGCGGGCGCCGTCGTCGGACTGATGGCGGGTCCCGGGCCCGCGATGCTCTCCGAGATGTTCCCGACGCGCGTGCGCTGCACCGGCCTGGGACTCGCCTACGCCCTGTCCAATGCCGTGTTCTCGGGATGCGCGGGCCTCATCATCACGGAGACGATCGAACGGACCGGGAACGTGGACATCCCCGCGTACTACGCGGCGGCGACCTGCGCCGTGAGCGCGCTGGCGCTGGCCACGGTCCGCACGAACCAGAAGAGTCAAGGGAGTTGAGAGCGTGCGGGTGATCGGCCTGATGTCCGGAACGTCGTACGACGCGATCGACGCGGCGGCCGCCGACCTCGGCCTGGCCGGGGACCGTCTCGTACTGAAGCCACTGGGGCTGATGAGCGAGGCGTACGACTCCGGCCTCAGGGAGGAGCTCGCGGCGGCGCTGCCCCCGGCGGCGACGAGCCTGGCCGGGGTCTGCCGCCTCGACACCCGGATCGGGCAGGCCTTCGCGGCGGCGGCCGTGCGGGCGGACCGTGAACTGTGCGGCGGGCGAGCCGAGTTGGTGGCCTCGCACGGGCAGACCGTCTATCACTGGGCCGAGGCGGGGCGGGTGTACGGCACGCTCCAGCTCGGGCAGCCCGCCTGGATCGCCGAGGCGACCGGACTGCCCGTGGTCGCGGACTTCCGCCCGCGCGACATCGCCGCCGGGGGTCAGGGCGCGCCACTGGTCAGCCTGGTCGACCTGCTGTGGCTGCGCGGCCGCGCGGGGACGTCCGTGGCTCTGAACCTGGGCGGCATCGCCAACCTCACGGCCCCCGACGGGACCGCGTTCGACACCGGGCCGGCGTGCGCGCTGATCGACGCGGCGGCGCACGGTCTGAGCGGGGGCCGCCTCGACCACGACGTCGACGGGGCGCTGGCGGCCCGCGGCACCGTGCACGAGCCGATGCTGCGACGGCTGTTGGCGGAGCCGTACTACGCGCTGCCCGCGCCGAAGACGACGGGCAAGGAGCTGTTCCACCTCGGATATCTGCGCGACGCGCTCGCCGGATTCGGGACACTGACCGCCGAGGACGTGATCGCGACGCTCACCCGGCTCACCGCGCTGACGGTCGCGGACGCCGTGCGCGCGGTGCGGGCCACGGAGGTCGTCGCCTCCGGCGGCGGGACCCGCAATCCCGTCCTGATGGAGATGCTCGCCCGGGAACTGGGCGCGGTGGCCCTGCGCACCTCCGACGAACTCGGGCTGCCCTCGGCCGCGAAGGAGGCGTACGCGTTCGCCGTCCTGGGGTTCCTGACCGTGCACGGCCTGGCGGGCACCGACCCGGTGAGCACCGGCGCACGGCATCCCAGTGTGCTCGGGTCGGTGACACCGGGGCGGGACGGACTGCGGCTGCCGCCGCGCGCGGACTGGTCACCCGTACGGCTGGTGCTGGAGTGACCTGACCCGTGGAACGGCCCGAAAATCCGCGGGCGGCCCGAAAAGCACCCCCACCCTCTCATCCCTCTTTCACGCGAGCCTCATACGGTGGTCCCATGACGCAGGTGACTCCTCCCGGGTGGTACCCCGACCCCGGGCAGACAAGTGACGGTCCCGCCCTCGAGCGCTGGTGGGACGGCAAGGCATGGACGGACCAGACCCGCCCCGTGGGTTCGGCCGCCGCGTGGGGTCCGCCGGCCCATCCCCCGACCGTCGGCGCGTATCCGGACGGGCCGCCCGCCCCCGCGCGGCGTGGGCTGCGGACGGGCATAGCCGTCGCCGCCGCGATCGCCGTCCTGGCCGGCATCGGAGGCGGTGTGTACGCGCTGACCAAGGACGACGGCGGCAGCGGCAACGCCTCGAACTCACAGGGACCGGGCGGTCCCGGCGGCCAGAACGGTCAGGGCGGCACCGGTGGCGGCGAGGGCGGCTCCGGCGGTCCGGGCGGCCTGCCCGGCGATTCGGGCGGCTCCGACGGCCAGAGCCCGGCGCCGGACCAGTCCGAGCCGCCGAAGGTCAAGGGCGGCGGTGCCGTCTCCGACGCGATCAACGGCATCAGCCTTCCCGTGCCGGACGACTGGTACGGCCAGGCGCTGACCGCGGGCGCGCAGGTGTCGTCGAACGACTCGTACAAGTGCCCCGGCGACACGTCCAAGAAGTGCACCACCGGCGGGGCCTACTCGGCGCCCGCCGTGGCGCTGGGCACCGACGGCAGCACGCCCGAGGAGGTCGCGAAGGCGGACATCGCGGCGAACGCCAAGGAGTCCTACGGCGGCACCACCTACGGCAAGATCACCTCGCACGAGGAGCTGGCCTCCAAGGCGGTGACCGTGGCCGGGCAGAAGGGCTACCTGGTCCGCTGGAAGGCGGTCACCAGCAAGGGCGCCGACGGCTATGTCGAGTCGCTCGTCTTCCCGTCGCCGGCGAACGCGAAGCAGTTGGTCGTGGTCCGCTTCGGCATCGACGTCGGGAAGAAGGAGTCGGTGATCGACGAGATCACCAAGGGCATCAAGGTGTCCTCCGGCGGCGGCAGCGGACAGAACGTCTGATCCGCCCCGCACACCGGACGGCCGGGTGGGGCGCCTCTCCGCTCAAGAGGAACCCCACCCGGCCGGGGGGTGCGCGCCGCCCCCGTCCCCACGGTGCGGCGCGGTCAGGCCGACGTCCGGTCATCCCGCGGACGGCGGCCTGGGTCTTCAGGTGAGGCCGAGTGCCGGGAGCACGGCGGCCTCCACAAAGCGTGCGAGGTACTCCTCGTCCGCGTACTGCCCCTCCAGGACGGGGCGGACGCGCAGGACACCGAGAAGCTGTGCGGGGATGTACTCCAGCGCCGGATGGTCGGCGGCGATCTCGCCGCGCTCGACTCCGCGCCGGATCATCTCCTGGAGCGCCTCGATCTCGGGCTCGACGAGCGCGTCGCGCAGCGCCTGCTGGAGTTCCTCGTCCTGCATCACGGCATGGCCGAGCGCCTGGAGCAGCTGGGTGTCACGGCCGGACCAGGTGCCCGCCGCCCGTGCCGCCTCGCGCAGGTCTCCGGCCAGCGAGCCGGTGTCGATCCCGGAGAACCGCACCTGCCGGTTGGCGCGCAGGGCGGCGGCCACGAACTGGGGCTTCGTCTTCCACTGCCGGTAGAGCGTCGACTTGCTGCACCGGGTGCTGGCGGCGACGCCCTCCATGGTGAGCGCGTCGTAGCCGCATTCACGGATCTGTTCGAGCACGGCGTCGAAGAACTCCTGCTCACGCTCAGGCGTGATCTTGGAGCGGCGCGAGGCGACGACCGTCTCCGGTCCGTCCGCTGCCTGCGACGTCATGGCTCTGCTCCTCGCTCGTAGTGCCGGTCGCGATCCCGTTTCCGTGGCCCGCCTCACAAGAGTATATCGATACGTCAGTGTACCGGTACGCGGCCGTATCGGTACACTGGCGTATCGGTACACTGTCGTATCGATGAGCCTTGGACAGGACCCACTCCCCTGCCGAGTGGACCTTGTCCTGGGCTCACCGCGCATCACCTCAAGCAAGAACGTCAGCAAAGGGGCCCGGGGATGGATTCCCTGACGGAGCCTGATCCAGAAGGGGCAGCCGCGGTCCAGCGGCCGCCCCTCGTCCGTGAGCTCCTGCTCGTCGCGGGGCTCTTCGTCGTCTACAAAGTGGGCCGGCAGCTGGCGAACGGCCACACCGGCGAGGCCTTCCACAACGCACAGCGGGTGTGGGACGGGGAGCGCGCCCTGCGTCTGCCGGACGAGGGCGCCGTGCAGTCCGCACTGCTGCACGGCGACGCCCTCGTCCACGTCGCCAACACCTACTACGCGGTCGTGCACTTCCCGGCCACCGCGGCCTTCCTGGTCTGGCTGTACCTGCGGCGCCCCGGCCACTACCTGTGGGCCCGCCGGGTCCTCGCCGTACTCACCGCCGCCGCGCTGGTGCTGCACCTGACGTTCCCGCTCGCCCCGCCGCGGCTGCTGGCGGCGGCCGGCCTGGTGGACACCGCGCAGGTGTACGGACCGTCGGTCTACGGGGGGAACCCGGAGACCGACTCGATGGCGAACCAGTTCGCCGCGATGCCGTCGCTGCACTTCGGCTGGGCGCTGATGGTGGCGATCGGACTGATCGCCGCGACCCGGTCCCGCTGGCGCCCGCTGTGGCTGCTGCATCCGCTGCTGACCCTGATGGTGATCGTCGGAACGGCGAACCACTACTGGCTGGACGCGGGCGTGGCGGCGGCGCTGCTCGGCATCGCGCTCGCGGTGATCCACGCGCCGGTCCGGACGGCCGCGGCGGCGGACCGCACGCCCGCGCCCGCGGACATCGCCGTCCCGGCGACGGGGCTCACGGCACCGGCGGGCGACGCCGCACCGCCGCTCGCCGGCCTGGCGGGCCACGTCGTGCCGGCGCCCGTGGGGGCCGCGCCGTCCACGGGTGGCAGCGGCCTCGTGGGAGCACGCCGAGCGGAAGCCGAACGAGTCGGAGCGAGCCCAGCGGAAGCGAACCCAGCGAAAGCGAGCCGAGCGGGAGCGGAACGCGTGGGAACGGAACGAGTGGGAGCGGGCCGGTGAACGCCACCCTCGTCGCCATCGTCCTGTCCCTGTTCTCCGCCGTCGCGTACGCGGCCGCCGCGGTGGCCCAGGAGCGGCTCGCCGCCCGGAACACCGACACGGGTGCGCTGCGTCTGCTCGGCGACACCGCCTGGTGGTGGTCGGTCGCGCTCAACGCCTCGGCCGCGCTGCTGCACGTCGCCGCGCTCAAGTACGGGCCGCTGACCCTGGTGCAGCCGCTCGGCGCGCTGACCCTGGTGGCCGCGGTGCCGCTCGGGGCCCGGGTCGCCGGGCGGCGGGTCAGCGCGGTCGAGTGGCGCGGCACGGCGCTCACCCTGATCGGCCTGGCCGCGCTGCTCGTCACCGCGTCCGGGCCGGCGCCCGACGATGTGCTGACGGTGCCGGAGGCGCTGGCCGTCGCCGGTGCCACCGCGGTGCTGATCGGCGGCCTGTCGCGGCCGGGAGCGCGGCCGGGGCTGCGGCACGCGACCGCCTCCGGGTTCGCGTCGGGTGTCGCCTCGGCCCTCACCCAGACGGTGACGGTGGCCGCGACGGACCGCTCGGACTCGCTGCTGAGCGCCCAAGTGATCGTGGTGACCCTGCTCGTGGCGGCCTTCGCGGCGGGTGGCCTGCTGCTGTCGCAGACCGCGTACCAGGGCGGTCTCGGCGCTCCGCTCGCCGTCGTGACGCTCGCCAATCCGGTGGCCGCCTCGGTGATCGGCCTGTCCCTGCTCGGCGAACGCCTCGAGGGCGGCCCGACGGGTGTGCTGCTGGCGTTCGTGGGAGCGGCGATCGCGGCATGGGGCGTGGTGACGCTGTCCCGGTCGGCGCCCGCGCCCGCGCCCGTGGCGGACGACGACCACCCGGTCGCGGCGGTGCTGGCGCTGGAGCCCGGATCAGCGGCGTACGAACCCTCGTTGCTGCCCCAGCAGCCGAACCCCGGCCATCTGACGGCTCACTAGTGCCGCAACGGGCAACGACGGCGGAAGGGCGGTTGCGGAGATCCGCAACCGCCCTTCCTCATGTCGAGCGCCGCATGCCGAACGGCTGTGTCAGCCGAGCCCCCGGGAGTCCTGCTTGAGCGCCGTGTCGACGGTCAGCGCCGTCGCCACGACGAGGCTCAGCAGGGGTTCGGGGAGCTGGAAGTGGATCTGCAGGACGTAGTTGTCCGCGGTCGTGAACATCGTCTTGGCGAGGCCTTCCCAGGTCTTGGTGATCCTGGCGACCTCGTTGCCCGCGTGGTCGACGATCGCGAAGTTCCAGGCCCGCCAGTTCTCCGCCTTGATCGCACCGACCTGCTGGCCGTCGACGTTCATCGCGAAGTTGATCTTTCCGATCATGTTCTGCTGAACGATCTCACCGACGGGCGAGCCGTCCGGACGCGACACGATCACCCGCGACTTGAAGATCTTCGCGGGGCGGGTCAGCAGCAGCTGCGGCTGACCGTACGCGTCACGGATCTCCAGCTTGTGGGTCATGAACTGGTCGACGCTGGAGACGAAGCGCAGGACCTTCTTGAAGGCGTTCTGCCCGACCTCGGTGACCGAGCCGAGCTGGTTGCCGTTCTGGTCCATGACCTTGTACTCGTTGGTCACCTCGATCAGCTTGGCCTTCTGGTTCACCACCAGGACCGGCTCGGTGAACAGCGTGCCGCCGCCGACCGCGCCGGCCGCGACCCCGGCCTCCTGCTGCACCTGACGCTGCACGCGCCGGTCGGGAGCCGGGGCGGCCTGCTGGGCGTACGCCTGCTGGGGCTGCTGCGCCTGCTGCGGTACCTGCGGCGCACCTTGGGCCTGCTGGTCCGCATTCGTGTGGTCGGTCCACTGAGCACCGTCCCAGTAACGCAGCGTCTGGGGCGCCCCGTGCGGATCCGGGTACCAACCTGCAGGAGTGTTCGAATGCGTGGTCACCGGGGCACACTACCGCGAGACGGCCGGAAGGCAACCAGCAGTTGGGGAACCATCAGTCGGTGACGATCGCCGGGTCGCTCACACCGGGCAGACCGTTCTCGACATGTCCGGCGAACCGGCGCAGAAAGCCCGCGTCCGCGTCGGACACGACGGTCAGGTCGTACCAGCGCCTGGCGGCCCGCAGATCCACCGTGTGCTTGACGGTCGCGCCCGGACGCACCTTGAAGGACCGCGGCTTTCCGCCATAGCCGTCGGTGAGCTCGAGGCGGACCGTACCGGGCCCCTTGTTGGTGAAGACCAGCCGCACATCGCTTCCGACGTGCCGCGCGGTGACCTCGGGCCCGGCGGCCCCGCCGGGGCCCTTGAACACGCGCAGGAAGCCGTTCGGGCCGTGCACGGTCAGGTCGTACGAGCCGTTCGAGTACGCCGAGTTCCAGGTGTCCGACACGGTCTTGCCGGCCTCGGTGGTGTACGTCCACGGGCCGTCCGTACGGTTGCCGGACGTGACCAGGAAGGCGGCACCGGCCCGGGCCCCGGAGGCGAAGGTGAGCGTGAACTTCCCGGCCGCCGCGTCCGCCGAACCGTCCACCAGGGGCGCGTACCGGAGCGGGCGGGCCGGGCGCGAGCCGCGCTCCTGCCGGGGCAGGGCGGGGTGGGCGGGCGGGGTCGGCACATAGTCGGGGTGGCGGTCGTGGTCCGGCGGCCGGTATCCGTCGGTGGCGGGCAGCGCGACCGGCTTGGTGTCCTTGCGGGAGAAGTCGAAGGCCGACGTCAGATCGCCGCAGACCGCGCGCCGCCAGGGCGAGATGTTGGGCTCGTGCACGCCGAAGCGGCGCTCCATGAACCGGATGACCGAGGTGTGGTCGAGGGTCTCGGAGCAGACGTAACCGCCCTTGCTCCAGGGCGAGACGACGAGCATCGGCACCCGCTGGCCGAGCCCGTACGGTCCGGCGGCGTGGCTCGCGTCACCCTTGAAGAGGTCCGGGCCGACGTCGACCGTGGACTTGCCCTGCGCGGCGGACTGCGGCGGGAACGGCGGCACCAGGTGGTCGAAGAAGCCGTCGTTCTCGTCGTAGGTGACGAACAACGCGGTCTTCGCCCACACCTTGGGGTCGGAGGTGAGCGCGTCCAGGACCTGGGCGACGTACCAGGCACCGTAGTTCGCGGGCCAGTTGGGGTGCTCGGTGAAGGCCTCGGGGGCGACGATCCACGAGATCTCGGGCAGCTTGCCGCCCTTGACGTCCGCCGTCAGCTGGTCGAAGAAGCCCTCGCCCTTGCGGGCGTCGGTGCCGGTGCGGGCCTTGTCGTACAGCGGGTCACCGGGCTTGGCGTTGCGGTACTGGTCGAAGTACAGCAGGGAGTTGTCGCCGTAGTTGCCACGGTAGGCGTCGGGTATCCAGCCCCAGGAGCCGTTCGCGTCGAGACCGTCGCCGACGTCCTGGTAGATCTTCCAGGAGACGCCGGCCGCTTCGAGACGCTCGGGGTAGGTCGTCCAGCTGTAGCCGGCCTCCTCGTTGCCGAGGACCGGGCCGCCGCCCTTGCCGTCGTTGCCCGTGTAGCCCGTCCACAGGTAGTAGCGGTTCGGGTCGGTGGAGCCGATGAACGAACAGTGGTACGCGTCGCAGATGGTGAAGCTGTCGGCGAGCGCGTAGTGGAACGGGATGTCGTCGCGCGTCAGGTACGCCATCGTGGTCGCCGACTTGGCAGGCACCCACTTGTCGTACTTGCCCTGGTTGAAGGCGGAGTGTCCGTCGCTCCAGCCGTGCGGAAGGTCCTGGATGAACTGCAGGCCCAGGTCGTCCGCGTCGGGATGGAAGGGGAGCACGTCCTTCGCGCCGTCCGACTGGTTCCAGACCGGCTTGCCGTTCGCCTGGGCGGCCGGGCGCGGGTCGCCGAAGCCGCGGACGCCTCTCAGTGAGCCGAAGTAGTGGTCGAAGGAGCGGTTCTCCTGCATGAGGACGACGATGTGCTCGACGTCCTCGATCGTCCCGGAGCTGTGGTGCGCGGGCAGCGCCGCGGCGCGCTCGATGCTGTTGGACAGCGCGGTGAAGGCGGCGGTGCCACCCGCGAGTTGAAGGAAGCGGCGCCGGTTGACTTCGGGCATGAGTGAGGGACCTCTCGTCCTGAGGACTTCCACGGGCGGGATCGTGACGGAATGCGCGCGGTTGGAGTGTTCCAAGAGCACCAAACGTCAGGGAAGGGTCTGGTGGCACCCATGTGAAAGTCGCCGGTACGTGAGGTGTGCGTCGGGCCAAAACCTCTCAAAGGAGCCGCGCCGGGATAGTGGTCGAGCGCGGGGAGGCCGTCGCGGGCGTATGTCGTCGGGCATCCGTCCCCGTGCGATTCACGATCCTCGCCGTCGAACGCCGTGGTCGAAGCGTTCCTCGTGATGCCGGGACAGGCCCCGTCCGTCAGCCATGCCCGCCGCCCAGGTAGGTGTGCAGGAGGCTGTCGAGCGCGTCCCGTACGTCTGCCTCCCGGGCCACCGTCAGCAGCGCCTCGGCCAGCGCCGACCGGGGTTCGCTGCGGGCGACGACCAGCCCGACCCGCGGCCCGCGTGCGGGGCCCTCCAGGGGTACGACCCCCATGCCCTCCGGTACGCCGAACATGTGCAGCCAGGCGTGCGAGATCACGCTGGACCAGCGGCCGCCCGGCAGCTGCGCGTACAGCCCGGCGACGCTGTCCGACTCGATCGCGGGCGTGGCCGTCGCCCCGTCGGCGGCGAAGCACTCGTCGATGATGCGCCGGTTACGCATCCGCGGGCCGAGCAGGCACAGCGGCAGGGCGGCGGCCTGAGCCCACCGGGCCGTCGGCTGCGCGGCGAGCGGTCCGTCGACCGGCGTGAGCAGCACGTACCGCTCCTCGTACAGCGGGAAGCGGCGTACGTGGCGGAGCGTGTCGTCGTCCAGGTACGTCATCGCCGCGTCCAGCTCGAACTCGGTCAGTCCGTCAGTGATGTCGGCCGACGACAGCGACTCCAGGGCGACCCGGGCCCGGGGACTGCGGTCGCAGAACGGGGTGGTGGAAGGGCGGTGAGGCGTCAGCGGCCCACGATCAGCCGTACCGCCCCGTGGAAGCGTCGGCGTCAGGTCCACGGGGTGTAGCCGCCGTCCACGCGGATGGCGTCGATGCCGCTGATGTGCCGGGCGCCGCAGCGGTCCTGGGGCAGCACGAGCTGCGGCCCGGCCCGGTCGAGCGGGGTGCCGTCGATGCTGACCGCGAGCAGGACGGGGGCGCGTCCGAAGTCCGGGTCGATCTCCGCCCAGGACAGCAGCGCGTGGTGTCCGTCCGCTCCCGTCACGGCGATCAGGAAGCGCAGGCGGTCCTTGCGGCGGGCGGCGTCGAAGACCGGTCCGGCGTCCGACAGGACGTCGTGCAGCAGCGGCCCTTCGAAGGCGTGGTGCTGTACGCCGCTGGTGGCGCACTCGAAGCTGACCCGCACCCGATGCCGGGGCCAGGCGAGCAGATCGGACACCGTCAGGCGGGCCGGCCGGGCCAGATCACCGGTGAGGGCGAGTTCCGCCATCGCGCCGGCGGCCGTACCGGCAGCTGCGAGGGACTGACTCACGGGCTACCACCTCCCGCAGGACCGTACCCGGACACCCCTCCCGTACAAACGCACATTCCAACCCTTTGGATCGGAGATCCCGCTTGTGCAATGAGACAGGAGACTTTCCCCTTGCATCTGCGGCAGTATCATCAGCGCATGCACACCTACCGGATCGGGGATGCGGCCGCCTTGCTCGGTGTCAGCGCCGACACCGTGAGGCGCCTGGTCGACGGCGGGAGACTCACCGCCGAACGCGACGCGACGGGCCGCCGGATCATCCCCGGACCGGTCCTCGCGGCCTATGCCCGGCAGTTGCACCGCACGGAGCGGGAGAACGCCGGCTCCTCCGCCCGCAACCGCCTCTCCGGCATCGTCACGGACGTGACCCTCGGAGACGTGTCCGCGCAGGTGGAGATCCAGGCCGGGCCGTTCCGGGTGGTGTCCCTGGTCAGCCGCGAGTCGGCTGAGGAACTGAAGCTGGAACCAGGTGTTCCGGCGGTTGCCGTGATCAAGTCGACCAACGTGGTCGTCGAAAGACCGTAGAAGAGTCCCGTGGTGGATTCTTCGTCATGTGACAGAGGGAGTAGATCCGTGATGACCCGTTCCGCGCGCCGGACCCACCGGACCCTGAAGGTGGCCGGTGCGGGAGCCGCCGCGTTGCTGGCCCTGAGCGCCTGCTCCTCCTCCGACGACTCGTCGACGAAGGCGGACTCCTCCGCATCCGCGTCCTCCTCCGCGAAGCTGTCCGGCACGGTGACCGTGTTCGCCGCGGCCTCGCTGAAGGAGAGCTTCACGACCCTGGGCAAGGAGTTCGAGAAGGAGCACCCGGGCACGAAGGTGACCTTCAGCTTCGGCGGCAGCGACTCCCTCGCCGCGAGCATCACCGGCGGCGCCCCGGCCGACGTGTTCGCCTCCGCCAGCCCCAAGACGATGGCGATCGTCACGGATGCGGGCGATGCGTCGGGGACGCCCGCCACCTTCGTCCGCAACCAGCTGGAGATCGCCACCCTGCCCGGCAATCCCGACAAGGTGTCCTCCCTCGAGGACCTCACCAAGTCCGGCTTGAAGGTCGTGCTGTGCGACAAGGAGGTGCCGTGCGGCGCCGCCGCGCAGAAGGCCCTGGACGCCGGCAAGCTCAAGCTCACCCCGGTCTCCTACGAGCAGGACGTCAAGAGCGCCCTGACGAAGGTGGAGCTGAAGGAGGCCGACGCCGCGGTCGTCTACAAGACGGATGTGAAGGCCGCGGGTGACAAGGTGGAGGGCGTGGAGTTCCCCGAGTCCGCCAACGCCGTCAACGACTACCCGATCGTCCGGCTCAAGGACACGAAGAACGCCGAGGCGGCCAAGGCGTTCATCGCCCTGGTGCGGTCCGCCGAAGGCCAGAAGGTCCTGACCGAGGCCGGGTTCCTCAAGCCGTGACCTCCCCGCACGACACGTCCGACGCCGTGGCCGACACCCTGACGGGCGGGCCACGGCGCGGGCCCGGGCACGTGCGGACCGGCTTCGGCCGGGGCGTGCCACTCCCGCTGCTCGTGCCCGCGCTGGTGGGGCTGGCCTTCCTGGTGCTGCCGCTGATCGCCCTGCTGGTCCGCACCCCCTGGCACAGCCTGCCGGGCCAGCTGACCAGCCCCGAGGTCTGGCAGGCGCTGAAGCTGTCCCTGGTGTGCGCCACCGCGGCCACCGCCGTGAGCCTGGTGATCGGGGTGCCCCTGGCCTGGCTGCTGGCCCGGGTCGAGTTTCCCGGACGCGGCCTCGTCCGCGCTCTGGTCACCCTGCCGCTCGTCCTGCCACCGGTCGTGGGCGGTGTGGCCCTGCTGATGGCGCTCGGCCGCAACGGAGTCGTCGGGAAGTGGCTGGACTCGTGGTTCGGTATCACTCTGCCGTTCACCACCACCGGTGTCGTCATCGCCGAGGCGTTCGTCGCGATGCCGTTCCTCGTCATCAGCGTCGAGGGCACCCTGCGGGCCGCCGACCCGCGCTACGAGGAGGCCGCCACGACCCTGGGCGCCTCCCGGTTCACCGCGTTCCGCCGGGTCACCCTGCCGCTGATCGCGCCCGGCATCGCGGCGGGCGCGGTCCTGGCCTGGGCCCGTGCGCTCGGCGAGTTCGGTGCGACGATCACGTTCGCGGGCAACTTCCCCGGCCGTACGCAGACCATGCCGCTGGCCGTCTACCTGGCCCTGCAGAGCGACCCGGAGGCGGCCATCGCCCTCAGCCTGGTGCTGCTCGTCGTGTCCGTCGCGGTCCTGGCCGGGCTGCGTGATCGCTGGATGACCGCCTCATGACCGACACCGAGAAGTCCGCGCACGAGGTCATGGGTGTCCCCGGCCCGGCCGCAGCGGGGCTGGACGCCCGTCTGATCGTCGACCGCGGCACCTTCCGGCTCGACGTGGCGCTGACGGCCGCACCCGGCGACGTCGTCGCGCTGCTCGGCCCGAACGGCGCCGGCAAGACCACCGCCCTGCGCGCCCTCGCCGGTCTCGTCCCCCTCACGGGCGGTCATCTACGCCTGGACGGCGCGCCGCTGGAGCGTACGCCGCCCGAGTCACGTCCGGTCGGCGTCGTCTTTCAGGACTACCTGCTCTTCCCCCACCTCACGGCCCTGGACAACGTGGCCTTCGGCCCGCGCTGCCACGGCGCGACCAAGGCGGCGGCCCGCGCCCGGGCCGCCGAGTGGCTGGAGCGGATGGGTCTGACCGCCCACGCCGGCGCCAAGCCCCGCCGACTCTCCGGCGGCCAGGCCCAGCGCGTCGCCCTCGCCCGCGCCCTCGCCACCAGCCCCCGGCTGCTGCTCCTCGACGAACCCCTCGCCGCGCTCGACGCCCGCACGCGGCTGGAGGTACGGACGCAACTCCGGCGCCATCTGGCCGAGTTCGAGGCCGTCGCCGTACTCGTCACCCACGACCCGCTGGACGCCATGGTGCTGGCCGACCGCCTCGTCGTCGTCGAGGACGGCCGCGTCGTCCAGGAGGGCACTCCCGCCGACATCGCACGCCACCCGCGTACGGACTACATCGCCCACCTTGTCGGCCTGAACCTCTACCCGGGACGGGCCGAAGGACACGCGGTGCGCGTCGACGGCGGGCCGGTGATCACGACCACCGAGGACCTCACCGGACCGGTCTTCGTCGCGTTCCCGCCGAGCGCGGTCACCCTGCACCGCGACCGCCCCACCGGCTCCAGCGCGCGCAACCTCTGGCAGTGCGAGGTCGCCGGTCTTGAGACCCACGGCGACCAGATCCGTGCCGACCTGACCGGCGAACTCCCCCTCGCCGCCGACCTGACGACCGTCGCCGCCGCCGAGCTCGACCTCCATCCGGGGGCCACGGTGTGGGCATCGGTCAAGGCCGCCCAGACCCACGCCTACTCGGCCTGACGCGACGCGGCGACCGGCCGCGTTCCCCGGTTGCGGCCCGAACGGAGTGGGCCGCCGGGAAGCCGGTGGCCGGGCGGGCCCTTGCCGTCCCCTGTGCGGATCTCGATACTTTGCCCATGACATCGGCGGAATCGGACGGGCCGGGAAGAGTGGACCGGCTCCTGCGCTACCCGGTGAAGTCGATGCTCGGCGAGGAGCTGCCCGCCGTCGAGGTCACCGAGCGGGGCCTCGCCCACGACCGCCGCGTGGCCCTGATCGACCGGGACACCGGCAAGGTCGCCAGCGCCAAGCACCCCCGCCTGTGGAGCCGTCTGCTCACGGTGACCGCGCAGGCCGACAACTCCGCGGTACGCATGACCACGTCGGACGGCAAGGAGCTGTGGTCGACCGATCCGGGCGTGGACGAGGCGCTGTCGGAGATCGTCGGCCGCCCCGTGTTCCTCACCGACGCCCCGCCGCACGAGGCGGCCCTTGACCGCGCCGACCCGGAGGACGTCCTGCGCGACCACACGAGGCCGCCGGTGAGCGCTCGTACCGGCCGAATCGGCGGCGGCTCCCCCGAAGGAACGTTCTTCGATTTCGCGCCTGTCCACGTGATGACGACCTCGACCCTCGCCCGCATCGCGGCACTCGCACCGAACGGCAGCGCCCAAGCGGAGCGTTACCGCCCCAACATCGTGCTCCGTACGCCGCTGACCCGGGGCTTCACGGAGAACGACTGGATCGACCGGACCCTGCACCTGGGCACCGGCCTCGTCCTGCGCGTCATCGCCCGCACACCGCGCTGCGCCATACCCACGCTGGCACACGGCACTGTGCCGGCGGACACCGCGGCTCTCCGCGTCCTGGCCGAGCACAACCGCGTCACCCCGACGGAGTCGATGGGACCGCAGCCCTGCGCCGGCGTCTACGCCCAGGTGCTGCGGCCCGGCCGGATCCGGCTCGGCGATCCTGTCCACTGGGCCTGAGGCGAGGGCTCCCTGCTGCCCGAGCGGGTCACGGTGCTCGACGCGGTACGGGCTGCGGGCGTCGAGGTCCTCCACTCCTGCGCTCCCCTTGAAACAGAAGAAGTCGAGCAAAGCGCGCCGACAGGAACTGGTCGTCGACGCACTGCGCCCGGTCGGGCTCGCGGATGCCGCCGGGGCGTACCCGTGGCAGCTGTCCTCGACCTGCCTGGGGAGCGGGACCAGTTGCGCACCCGGGTCGCCCCGCGCTTCGCCGAGCTCAGGACCCATGTGTACGAGCAGATCCAGGCGGCGAAGCGCGGGGCGGCCTTCGGCCTCAGGACAGATACGCCTCCACCTCACTGAACTGGGCGGCCGGCCAGCCGGTGTTGGCGGTGACGTTGAGCTTCAGGTACCGCAGGTTCGTGCCGCTGGGCAGGGTCACGGTCGCCGTGTTCCCGGTCGCCGGGTCGAAGCGGTAGCCCTGCGAGGCGACCACCGTCGAGTACGCCGAGCCGTCGGTGCTGCCCTGCACCGACAGGGTCTGCGTGCGCGCCTGCCAGGCGGTGGCGGGCGGCAGCTTGAGGACGAGGCGCCGGACGGCCTGGGACGAGCCGAGGTCGACGGTCCAGGCCTGCGGGAAGGCGTTGTTGGTGGACTCCCAGTAGGTGCTCGCGTCGCCGTCGACCGCCTTGCCGGGCGTGTAGACGTCCTGCGAGCCGGTGGCGGTGGCGGGGCGGCCCTTGGCGAGGTTGCGGGTGGGATCGGGGTCGGGGTTGCCCTGGCCCGGCTGCGGCCAGGCCGAGCAGTCCCCCCAGGTGCTGCTCCAGCCCGCGTTGCCGCCGCCGTCCGTGAGGGTGAAGGTGCCCGAGCCGGCCGGGTAGGGGCAGTTGTAGATGCCCGCCGCGCCCACGCCGGTGGCCTGGACGTTGCTGAACTTGGCGGCGCCCTGCGACTCGGCCTGGACCACGACCGTGCCGGTGTTCCTGACCGTCGCCCCGTCCACGGTGACGTTCTTGGTCGCATAGCCGTGTCCGCCGCCCGACACGAACTCGAAGGCGCTGTACGGGCTGTCGGTGATCGTCGTGCCGGTGATGCTGACGTTCGCCTCGATGGCGCTGTCGTACGAGTCGACGCGCAACGCGCCCATCGGGTGCTGCCAGTTGGGGTTCATCGCGCCGGCGCGGACGAGGGTGTTGCCGGAGACCGTGATGGTGCCCGCGAGCGGGGAGAAGGGGTCGAGGAACTTCTGGTTGGAGATCGCGATGCCGCTGCCGAGGGCGTTGGTGTCGGAGATCAGGTTGTTCTTGACCGCGAGGTCGGTGCCGCCGTAGATGGCGATGCCGTTGGCGAGGTTCGGCTGCGAGATGGTGTTGCTCTCGAAGCTGCTGTTGGTGTCCGGCGAGTACAGCGACCACATGGCGAGGGCGTCGTCGCCGTTGTTGCGCAGGAAGTTGTTCCGGACGCGGACGCCGCGGGCGTTGCCGTTGAGGTTGAGACCGTCGGCGGTGGTGTCGAGGATGCGGTTGTTCTCGACGACGAGATTGTCGTTGTTGCCGGTGAGCCAGAGGCCGACCTTGAGGTGCTGGAGCCACATGCCGGAGACCGAGCTCCCCGGACCGAGGGACCCGTTGACGAAGTTGTCCGGGTTGGAGTCGACGCGCTCGGTGACCTCGCCGATCACCGCGAAGTCCTTGAGGTGGACGCCGCCCGAGGAGCTGGACTGGTCGATGAAGCGCGAGGTGTGCACGACGGAGTGCCAGCTGCCCGCGCCTTGCAGCGTCACGTTCTGGACGCCGTTCAGCGAGGAGGTCAGCCGGTAGTCGCCCGGCGGGATCCACACCACTCCCCCCTGGGCTGCGGCGATGGCGTTCCGGAAGGCCTGGGTGGAGTCGCCCTGGCCGCTCGGGTCGGCGCCCTTGTCGGTGACGGAGACCGCCCCGGCGGGCTTGGTGGCCGCCGCGGCGACCTGCTCGAAGTCGGCGACGTCCACCGTGACCTGGGTGGACACCGCTTCGACGGCGATCTTGTCGCCCGGCTGGACGTTCTGGCCGAGGAGCAGCCGGGCGTTGTCGAAGAAGTGATGGGTCTTGGCGCCCGCGATCCAGGAGGTGTCGACGTAGGAGTACTTGGAGGTGACGGCCAGCGTCTTGGCGAGCTTCGTGCCGTTGACGTACACGTTGAGCGCGCCCGACTGGCCGTCGGGGACGTTGTAGGAGACGTTCACCGCGTTCGCGGCCCGGGGGACGGTGAACTCGACGCGCTGGCCCGCGCCCAGTCGTACGGCCTGGCGCCCGGAGGCCTCCGAGGCGATCGTGCCCTGGGTGTGGTCGGGGCCGATCTTCGTGCCGGTCGTGGTGGCGGACTCCGCCTCGACGGAGGTGAAGGGGAGGTCGGCGCCGGCGGCCGCGTGCGCGGCGGGGGCCAGGGCGACGAGCAGGCCCGCCGCCAGGGCGACGGCCGCACCGATGGCTGACATGCGCCTGACATATCTGAGGCTGTTGCTGTGCATGTGCTGATCCCTTCGTGGTGGGGGGGGACGGGGATAGCGGGTGGTGCTACGGCGGTCTCAGATGCGCAGCCAGGCCGCCGTGTCCTGCGGGAGGCGTCCCTGGTCGTCCAGGGGGCCGCTGCTGAGCAGGAGTCGGGAGTGTGCGGGGAGGCCGGCCGGGGTGTCCGCGAGGTTCACGACGCACATCAGGCCCTCCGTGCGCGCGAAGGCGAGGACACCGTCGGGTGCGGGCAGCCAGGTGAGGGGGCCGTCGGCGTAGGCCGGCCTGAGCCGGAGGGCCTCCCGGTAGAGGGAGAGCATCGAGCCCGGGTCCTCGGCCTGGAGGTCGGCCGCGTACGCGGACCAGCGTGCGGGCTGCGGCAGCCAGGGCTCGCCCCCGAAGCCCGCGTGCGGCGCGTCGGCCACCCAGGGCAGCGGCACCCGGCAGCCGTCCCGCCCGGGGTCGACGCCGTGGGAGCGGAAGTGCATCGGGTCCTGGATGCTCTCGCGCGGTATCTCGGCCTCGGGCAGGCCCAGTTCCTCGCCCTGGTAGAGGTAGACGGACCCGGGCAGGGCGAGCGAGAGCAGCGCGGCGGCGCGGGCGCGGCGGGTGCCGAGAGCCAGGTCGGTCGGGGTGCCGAAGGCCTTGGCGGCGAAGTCGAAGCCGGTGTCCGTGCGCCCGTACCGGGTGACCGTGCGGGTCACGTCGTGGTTGCACAGCACCCAGGTGGCGGGCGCGCCGACGGGCGCGTGCTCGGCGAGGGTCTCGTCGATGGCCGTGCGCAGGCGCCGGGCGTCCCAGGGGCAGGAGAGGAAGGAGAAGTTGAAGGCGGTGTGCAGTTCGTCGGGGCGCAGATAGCGGGCGAAGCGTTCGGTGTCGGGGAGCCAGACCTCGCCGACGAAGACGGCGCCGTACTCGTCGGCGATGGCGCGCCAGGAGCGGTAGATGTCGTGGAGTTCGTCGCGGTCGACGAACGGGTGCGGGGCGCGGCCCTCGACGAGGTCCGGCAGGTCCGGGTCCTTGGCGAGGAGGGCCGCCGAGTCGATGCGTACGCCCGCCACGCCCCGTTCGAACCAGAAGCGCAGTACGTCCTCGTGTTCCTGCCGGACGGCCGGGTGGGCCCAGTTGAGGTCGGGCTGTTCGGGGGTGAACAGGTGCAGGTACCAGTCGCCGTCGGGCAGCTGTGTCCAGACGGGTTCGGTGGAGCCGGCGAACTGGGACGGCCAGTCGTTGGGCGGGAGTTCGCCGTGCGCGCCGCGGCCCCCGCGGAAGTGGAACAGTGCGCGCTCGGGGCTGCCCGGGCCGGCGGCGAGCGCCGCGCGGAACCAGGGGTGCTGGTCCGAGACATGGTTCGGGACGATGTCGACAAGGGTGCGGATGCCCAGTTCCCGTGCCTCGGCGATGAGTTTCTCCGCTTCGGCGAGGGTGCCGAAGGCCGGGTCGACGGCCCGGTAGTCGGCGACGTCGTAGCCGCCGTCCTTCATCGGTGACAGGTACCAGGGGTTGAACCAGATGGCGTCCACGCCGAGTCCGGCGAGGTAGGGAAGTCTGGCGCGGACACCCGCGAGGTCGCCGGTGCCGTCGCCGTCGCCGTCCGCGAAGCTGCGGACGTACACCTGGTAGATGACGGCGGTGCGCCACCAGTCCTTCTGGATGCGGGCAGGGGTGGGCTGTCCCACGGTGCGGGCCTTTCTGTCGGAGGGTCGGCGTTCAGCCCTTCGTGCTGCCCGCGCTGATCCCGGCGATGATGTGCCGCTGGAACACGAGGAACATCGCGACCATGGGGATGCTGGCGATCACCATCGCGGCGATGAGCACGGTCAGCTGGATGTTCTGCGACAGCTGGACGAGGGCCACGCTGATGGGCTGCTTGTCGGTGTCGGAGAAGACCATCAGCGGCCAGAGGAAGTCCTGCCAGACGGCGACCAGGGCGAAGATCGAGACAACTCCCAGGACCGGCCGGGACATCGGCAGCACGATCGACCAGAGGGTGCGCAGCCGGCCGGCACCGTCGATCTCGGCGGCCTCCAGGACGTCGCGCGGGATCTGGTCGAAGAACCGCTTGAGGAGATAGAGGTTGAAGGCGTTGGCCACGGCGGGCAGCCAGATGCCGAGCGGGTCGTTGAGCAGGCTGGTGTGGATCAGCGGGAGGTCGGCGACGGTCAGGTACTTCGGTACGACCAGTGCCTGGGCCGGCACCATCAGGGTGGCCAGGATGCCGCCGAGGACCAGCTTGCCGAAGACGGGCTTCAGCCGGGACAGGGCGTACGCGGCGGCCGTGCAGAACACGAGCTGGAGCAGCCAGGCGCCGGTGGCCTGGACGACCGTGTTCCACAGGTGGGCCGGCAGCTGCATCAGGTCCCAGGCGTCGGTGTAGCCGCTGAGGTGCCACTTCTGTGGGACGAGGGACGGCGGGGTGCGTGCGGCCTCGTCCGGCGACTTCATGGCGCCGGTGACCATCCAGTAGACGGGGAAGAGGAAGGCGAGCGCGAAGAGCAGCACGACGCCCGTGAACACGGTCCAGTAGGCGGCCTTGCCGCGGGGGCGGGACAGCGTGAGCGGCGAGACGAGCGTGCGGGTGCTCATGAGTCCTCCTCCGCGGAACGGGTCAGGCGCAGATAGACCGCGGAGAAGGCGCCGAGCAGCACGAGCAGCATGACGCTCAGGGCGCAGGCCCCGCCGAAGTCGTTGTAGAGGAAGGCGTACTTGTAGATCAGGTAGAGGACGGTGACCGTCGCGTTCTCGGGGCCGCCGCCGGTGATGACGAACGGCTCGGTGAAGACCTGCATCGTGGCGATGATCTGAAGGAGCATCAGCATCAGGACGATGAACCGGGTCTGGGGGATCGTCACATGGCGGATGCGCTGGAGGATGTTGGCGCCGTCCAGCTCGGCGGCTTCGTAGAGCTCCCCCGGGATGCCCTGCAGCGCGGCCAGGTAGATCAGGACCGTGCCGCCCATGTTGGCCCAGGTCGCCACGATGACCAGGGAGACGAGGGCGGTGTCGGCGCCGTTGGACCAGTTGGAGGTGGGCAGGTGCAGGAAGCGGAGTGCTTCGTTGGCGAGGCCGGCTCCGGGGTCGTAGAACCACTTCCACAGCAGGGCGCTGACCACCGGCGGGATCATCACCGGCAGATAGACCACGACCCTGAAGAAGGCTTTGGCGTGCCGGAGTTCGTTGAGGACGAGCGCCATCACGAAGGGCACGGCGAAGCCGATGAGCAGGGCGAGCAGGGTGAAGGTGAGCGTGTTGCGCCAGGCCGCGGTGAACTCGGGGTCGTGCAGGACGCGGGTGAAGTTGGCGGTGCCGACCCACTCGGGCGGTGAGCCCGGCGTGTACTTCTGGAAGGCGATCACGACCGCGCGGATCGCCGGGTACCAGGAGAACAGGGCGAAGCAGAGCAGGCCGCCGAGCAGGAAGGCGTACGCGTGGGCCTGGTCGGCGAGGCGGCGCCGCCCGAGGCCCCCTCCCGGGGGCGGCGCCGGTACCGGGCGTACGGCGATCGCCTCGACGGGCCGCCGCGCTGCGGTCTTGGTCATCGGTCTCAGCCTCGGGCGAGGATGCTGTCGATCTTGCCGGACGCGTCCTTCAGGAGCTTGTCGATGTCGGCGTCCTTCTTGGTGAGGACCGCGGAGACGGCGCTGTCGAGGACGGAGTAGATCTGCTGGGCCTGCGGCGGCTCGATCTTCATCCTCAGGCTCTGGTTGCCGTCGAGGAAGGACTGGTAGTTCTCGACGGGGACGTTGGCGTTGGCCTTCTTGACCTGCTGGTCCCTGGCGTCGGCGGCGCCGCTGAACAGCCGGGGTTCGGGCAGGCCCACGGGGGCGTCGTTCTTCTTGGCGCGGGCGTAGTCGCCGAGGAAGCCCTTGCCGGGGGTGAGGAACATGAAGTCGAGCCACTTCAGTCCGGCCTTGATCTGCGCGGGCGTGGCCTTCTTGTTGAACATGTAGCCGTCGCCGCCGATGAGGGTGCCCTTGCCGCCGGGCATGGGGGCCAGGGCGAGGTCCGTGTAGGTGCCGCCCTTCTCCTTCACCAGGATCGGGATGTTGTCGGGTGCGGAGAGGTACATGCCGAGCTTGCCGGAGCCCATCAGCTGCTGGACGTCGTTGATGACGAGGAGCTGCTTGCTGCCCATGGAGTTGTCGGTCCAGCGCATGTCGTGCAGGTTCTGGAGCACCGCCTTGCCCTCGGGGGTGTCGACGGTGGCCTTCTTGCCGTCGGCGCTCACCACGTCGCCGCCCTGCGAGTACAGCTCGGCGGTGAAGTGCCAGCCGCCCTGGTTCTGCGCGCTGTAGTCCGCGTAGCCGACGGTGCCGCCGCCGAGTGCGGCGATCCTCTTGGCGGCGGCGCGCACCTCGTCCCAGGTCGCCGGGGGCTTGTCGGGGTCGAGTCCGGCCTTCTCGAAGAGCCCCCGGTTGTAGATCAGCCCCATCGAGTAGCCGGTGCGCGGGACGCCGTAGACCTTGCCGTCGACGGTGTAGATGTCGCGCAGCTGCTGCTGGACGGTGTCGTAGCTCTTGAGGTCCTTGACGTACGAGGTGATGTCGGCGGCCTGGTTGACGTCGACGACGTGGGTGGCGTCGGTGAAGTACGTGTAGAAGACGTCCTCCATCTGACCGCCGGCGAGTTTGGCGTCGAACGTCTTGGGGTCCTGGCAGGGGAAGGCGTCATGGGCGACGACGTCGATGTCCGGGTTCTTCTTCTCGAAGGCGGCGATGTCGTCCTCGAAGAACTTCCGGTCGACCTTGGCGCTCTTGGGCGGCATGCAGTTCACGGTGATGCGGGTCTTGCCGTCGGCCGCATCACCGCTCGAACCGCACGCGGTCAGGACGAACGAACAGGCCACGAGCGCGACACAGGCACGGCGGAACCCGGAGCTTCTCATCGGTGGACCCCTTTTGGGCAGGAGCGGTGGGCGCCCTGGGCAGGAGCGGTGGGCGTCGCACACTCAAGCACCGACGACATCGGCTCGCAAGATGTCGCGCAGAATCTGTAATTATTCGACAGACGTGTGGATCTCCGCGCGTTCCGTCACCGCGGGGCTTGCGCGGTGGATCCCCGCACCACCAGCTCCGGTTCGAACAAGAGCTCCTCGTCCGGTACGGAGCTGCCGCCGATCCGCGCGTTCAGCAGCTCCACCACCGCCCGCCCCATGGACTCGATGGGCTGGCGAACGGTGGTCAGCGGGGGTTCCGTGCAGTTCATGAGGGCCGAGTCGTCGTAGCCGACGACGGAGATCTGGGACGGAACGTCAAGTCCCTTGCGGCGGGCGGCCCGTACCGCGCCGAGCGCCAGGGGGTCGCTGGCGCAGATGAAGCCGGTGACGCCCCGGTCGATGAGCCGGGAGGCCGCCGCGTGGCCGCCCTCGATGGAGAACATGGCCCGGGCGACGTACTCGTCCGGGAGGTCCCCGAGAGCCCGCGCGGCCGCCAGCTTCCGCGCCGAGGGCATATGGTCACCCGGCCCGAGCACGAGTCCGATCCGTTCGTGTCCGAGCGAGGCGAGATGCCGCCAGGCCTGCTCCACCGCCACGGCGTCGTCGCAGGAGACGGCCGGGAAACCGAGGTGCTCGATGGCCGCGTTGACCAGCACCACCGGGATGTTGCGGTCCGCGAGCCGGCGGTAGTGGTCGTGCGGCGCGTCGGCCTGCGCGTACAGTCCGCCCGCGAACACCACACCGGAGACCTGCTGCTGGAGCAGCAGGTTCACGTAATCCGCCTCGGAGACACCGCCCTTGGTCTGCGTGCACAGCACGGGCGTGAGGCCGAGCTGGGCGAGCGCTCCGCCGATGACCTCGGCGAAGGCCGGGAAGATCGGGTTCTGGAGCTCGGGGAGCACCAGTCCGACGAGCCGGGCCCGCTCGCCGCGCAGCTGCGTGGGCCGCTCGTAGCCGAGGACGTCGAGCGCCGAGAGCACCGCCTGCCGGGTGGCCGGGGAGACTCCCGGCTTGTCGTTGAGCACCCGGCTGACCGTGGCCTCACTGACCCCGACCTTCTTCGCCACCTCAGCAAGTCGTCGCGTCATGCGCGCAAGAATAGCGCAAGTAACGCAAGCCGTTTGCGTAGCGGTGTCAGGGGGCCACCCAGAGTCCGCGCACATGGCCGAGGTGCCGGGTCGTCACCTCGCGCGCGGCCTCGGTGTCGCGGGCCAGCAGCGCGTCGAGGAGTTCGAGGTGCTCCTCGGCGGAGGCCCGCAGCCGGCCCGCCCGGGCGAGGGCGGTGAGTCCGTACAGGCGGGAGCGGCGCCGTAGGTCCCGTACGACGTCCACGAGGTGGTCGTTGCCGGCGAGCGCGAGCAGCCCCAGGTGGAAGCGCAGGTCCGCCTCGACGTACGCGATGAGGTCCCCGGCCGTGGCGGCGGCGACGATCTCCCGCGCGACCGGGCGCAGCGCCTCCAGCTCGGCCGGGTCGGCGGTGAGCGCGAGGCCCGCCGTCGTCGGGATCTCGATCAGCGACCTGATGTGCGTGTACTCGTCGAGCTGTTTCTCGGAGACCGCGGTGACCCGGAAGCCCTTGTTCGGGACGGTGTCGACCAGGCCCTCCTTCGCGAGGTCGAGCATGGCCTCACGCACCGGGGTCGCGGAGACCCCGAAGCGGGCGGCGAGGCCGGGCGCCGAATAGACCTCCCCGGCGCGCAGCTCACCGGCGATCAGCGCGGCCCGCAGGGCGTCGGCGACCCGCTCCCGGTAGCTGGGCTTCCTGCCGCCCAGCGTGGGCAGGGCGGGGCTGTGCTGCGCGGCCATCGCGGTCTTCCTCCTCGGGGCGGGGTCCCCGGGCACGGGGGCCGGGTCACCGGACATTATCGACGCCGCCTACAGCACGAACCCCGCCGGGAAGGGGTCCTCGGGGTCCAGCAGGTACTGGGCCGTCCCGGTGACCCAGGCGCGCCCGGTGAAGCTGGGCAGGACGGCGGGGATGCCGGCCACCTCGGTCGTGCCGAGCAGCCGGCCGGTGAACCGGGTCCCGATGAGGGACTCGTTGACGAACTCGGTGCCGAGCGGAAGTTCACCGCGCGCGTGCAACTGCGCCATACGGGCGCTGGTTCCGGTGCCGCACGGCGAGCGGTCGAACCAGCCGGGATGGATGGCCATCGCGTGCCGGGAGTGGCGGGCGTCGGAGCCGGGCGCGACGAGGTGGACGTGGTGGCAGCCGCGGATGGACGGGTCCTCGGGGTGGACGGGCCCGCCGTCCGCGTTGACGGCGTCCATCAGGGACAGGCCCGCCTTGAGGATGTCGTCCTTGCGGGACCGGTCGAAGGGCAGTCCGAACTCCCCCAGCGGCAGGATCGCGTAGAAGTTCCCGCCGTACGCGAGGTCGTACGTCACCGTGCGGCCGTCGGCGAGCGTGGCCTTGCGGTCGAGGCCGACGCAGAAGGACGGCACGTTCTTGAGCGTGACGGCCCGGGCGGCGCCGTCCTCGACCGCCACCTCGGCGACGACGAGGCCCGCCGGGGTGTCGAGGCGGATCGTGGTGACCGGCTCGACGACCTCGACCATGCCGGTCTCCACGAGCACGGTCGCGACGCCGATCGTGCCGTGGCCGCACATCGGCAGATAGCCGGAGACCTCGATGTAGACGACGCCGACATCGCAGTCGGGGCGCGCGGGAGGCTGGAGGACCGCGCCGCTCATGGCCGAGTGACCGCGCGGCTCGTTCATCAGCAACTGCCTGATGTCGTCGCGGTGTTCACGGAAGTACAGGCGCCGTTCGTTCATGGTCGCGCCGGGGATCGTGCCGATGCCGCCGGTGATCACCCGGGTCGGCATGCCCTCGGTGTGCGAGTCGACGGCGTGCAGGACGAGTTTGCTGCGCATCTGCCGGCCTCCCCTTACGCGAGCCCCGCCGCCACGGCCTTCTCCGTGGCGGCGCGGACGGCGGTCTCCTGCTCGGGCAGCAGCGGGACGCGCGGCGGGCGTACCGGGCCGCCGTACCGCCCGACGACGTCCATGGACATTTTGATGGCCTGCACGAACTCGACCCTGGAGTCCCAGCGCAGCAGCGGGTGCAGCTGCCGGTACAGCTGTGTGGCGGTGGCGAGGTCGCCGTCGACGGCCGCGTGGTACAGCTCGACGCTCGCCGCGGGCAGTGCGTTCGGGTAGCCGGCCACCCAGCCCTTGGCGCCCGCGACCGCGAGTTCCAGCAGGACGTCGTCCGCGCCGATCAGCAGATCGAGTTCCGGGGCGAGTTCGGCCAGCCGGTAGGCGCGGCGGACATCCCCCGAGAACTCCTTGACCGCGTGGATGTACCCCTCGCCGTGCAGCGCGGCGAGCAGTTCGGGCACGAGGTCGACCTTGGTGTCGATGGGGTTGTTGTACGCGACGACCGGCACGCCCGCCTTGGCGACCTCCGCGTAGTGGGCGCGTACGGAACGCTCGTCGGCCCGGTAGGCGTTCGGCGGCAGCAGCATGACCGCCCGGCAGCCGGCGTCCCGGGCCTGTTCGGCCCAGCGCCGGGCCTCCGCCGATCCGTAGGCGGCGACCCCGGGCATCACCCGCGCGCCGCCGACGGCGGACACGGCCGTCTCGACGACCCTGGCGCGCTCCTCGGGGGTGAGCACCTGGTACTCACCGAGCGAGCCGTTCGGCACGACTCCGTCGCAACCCTGCTCGACGAGCCAGGCGCAGTGCTCGGCGAACTTGTCGTGGTCGACGGCGAGGTCGGCGGTGAGCGGGAGCGCGGTGGCGACGAGCACGCCGCGCCAGGGGCGGTGGACGGTCATGAGGGTCCTCTCTGGGTGAGGTGATCGTCGGCGGGGGCCTCGGCTCGACGGCCGTCCGCGGGGGCCTCGTCCCCGTGGTCGGCGGTGGGAGCCTCGCTCCGGTGGCCGTCGGCGGCCCGGGCGAGTACGCCGAGCGGTACGGGTCGTGCGAACGGCCCACTGGACGGGGCGAGTTGGCATCCGGCGAGTCCGGCGACCGCGGGCCCGCACATCCGGCCCTGGCACCAGCCCATCCCGGCGCGGGTGAGCAGCTTGACGGTACGCAGGTCACCGGCGCCGAGCTCCTCGACGGCCTCCCGGATCGCACCGCCGGTGACCTCCTCGCAGCGGCAGACGACGGTGTCGTCGGTGACCCGGTCGCTCCAGTGGGCGGGCGGCGCGTACACGGTGTCGAGCACGGCGGCGAACTGCCGCAGTCGGGTACGGGACTTGGCGGCCGCCGCCCAGGCGCGCGGGTCGGGTTCGCGGCCCGCGAGCCGGGCGGCGATCGACCGTCCGGCGATGTGCCCCTCGGCGAGCGACAGCGCGGCGCCCCCGATGCCGGTGGTCTCGCCCGCGGCCCATACACCGGGGACGGAGGTGCGCTGTTCCTCGTCGACGGAGACGTTCAGCCCGTCGACGCGACAGCCGAGCGTCTCGGCGAGGTCGGTGTGCGGGAGCATGCCGTGTCCGACGGCGAGGGTGTCGCAGAGGATGCGCCGCTCGGTGCCGGTCCGTACGCGTCCGCCGGCATCGAGGGCGGCGACGGTCACGGCTGCCAGCCGCTCACCGCCGTGCGCCTCGACGACGGTGTGCCGGCCGAGGAACTCGACACGGTGCCGCAGGAGCCGAGCCGCGTACCGGGCGCCTTCGGGCAGCTTGACCGCGAGAGCGCGCGCATGCCGTACGAGCGTCTTCGGGTCCGCCGCCTCCACCAGCGCCGCGACCTCGACGCCCGCCGCGGCCAGCCCGGTCGCCACGGGCAGCAGCAGCGGCCCGGTGCCGGCCACGACCGCGGTACCGCCCGCCACCGCGAGGCCGCCCTTGAGCATCGCCTGCGCCCCGCCCGCGGTCAGTACGCCGGGGAGGGTCCAGCCGGGAAACGGCAGCACCTTCTCGTAGCCGCCGGTGGCGAGGAGGACGGCGTCGGCGTGGACGACGACCGGGCTCTCCGCACGAAGGGCGTGGACCGTGAAACCCGTCGACTGCCTTTCCACGAGCCACACCTGATGTTCGGTCAGGTGCTTGACTCCTCCTGTTCCGACCTGTGCGGCGAGCCCGTCGCGCAGCCGTTCCCAGGTCCGCCACCGATGGTGCAGAACCTGCGGTCGCCGCGCCTCGAGCGCGGGGTCGGGCCGGCGGTAGAACTGACCGCCCGCCTGGGCAGCCGAGTCGATCAGCGTGACGCGCACTCCGCGCGCGCCCGCGGCCAGGGCGGCGGCGAGGCCCGCCGGGCCCGCGCCGATCACGGCCAGCTCAGCCCTGGCCGATTCAGCCCTGGCCGGCTCAGCCCTCATGGCCGGTTCCCTCCTGTGTGCGGATCACATCGCCTGGCCGCACCCGTACCAGGCAAGCCCGTTGGTTCGGGGCGCCGTTGACGCTCAGCAGGCAGTCGAAGCAGACGCCGATCCCGCAGAACACCCCACGCGGTCGGCCCCCGCCCCGAGTGGTGCGCCACGCGGTCACGCCCGCCGACCACAGCGCGGCGGCGACCGTCTGCCCGGGAAGCGCCTCGATCTCGCGCCCGTCGAAGGTGACGGCGAACGCCGCCCCCGGCCGCGCGTGGACGAGTCTCAGTGGATTCACGGCGTCTCCTGGTCCTCGCGGCGATCCGCACCGCGGTGCGCAGGACGGTCCGGAAGAGCGCCCGGAAGGCCGTCCTGGGAACGGTCGGGGAAGTGGCCGGAAAAGCGCTCGGGCCGGAACGGCGTCAGGTCCAGGTCGGGGTCCCGGCCGGCCAGCACCTGGGCGATCAAGTACCCGGTGCCGGTGGCCAGTCCGATGCCCGCGCCCTCGTGCCCGCAGGCATGGAAGAGCCCCGGCACGCGTGCGTCCGGGCCGATGGCCGGCAGATGGTCGGGAAGGTACGGGCGGAAGCCCACGTACGCCCGTACGGCGTGCACCCCCACGAGGAACGGGAACAGCCGGGTCGCGCCCGCGGCCAGCTCCCGCACGACCGGCAGTGAGAACGTGCGGTCGAAGCCGACCCGTTCACGGCTGGCACCGATCAGTACCGGCCCCGCCGCCGTGCCCTCGACGACCGGCGAGGTCGCGAGGGCCGCCGAGTCGCTCGCCACATCGGCGACATAGTCCGCCGCGTACACCTTGTGCCAAATCATCCGCGGCAGCGGCTCGGTGACGAGGACGAAGCCGCGCCGGGGCAGTACGGGCAGCCGGACGCCCGCGAGCCGCGCCACTTCGCCGCCCCAGGTGCCGGCGGCGTTGACGACGGCGGGGGCGTGGATGTCGCCCCGGTCGGTGCGCACTCCGCGTACGGAACCGTCGGGCGTCCGCAGCACGGCGGTGACACTCGCGCCGGTCGCCGGCCGGGCCCCCGACGCCCGGACCAGGTGGGCGGCGGCCAGTGCCGGCATCACCTGCGCGTCCTGCGGATACCGCACCGCACCCGCGAGGCCCGGCGCCAAGTGCGGTTCCAGTTCGCGCAGTTGGTCGGCGGCGGCGGGACTCACCTCGACCCCGGCGGCCGACTGCCGGGCCGCCAGATCCGTGAGAGCGGTCAGCGCCTCGGGCGTCTCGGCGACGACCAGACCGCCCTTGGCCTCGTACTCGACGGCATGGCCGAACCCCGGCCGCCGTTCGACGAGTTCGGCCCACAACCGGCCTGAGAGCAAGGCGAGTTCGAGTTCCGGCCCCGGTTCCTTGTCGGAGACGAGCAGATTGCCCTCGCCCGCACCCGTGGTGCCGCCCGCCACCGGACCCCGGTCCACCAGGGTCACGTCCAGACCCGCCCGGGCCGCGTAGTAGGCGCAGGCCGCGCCCACCATGCCTGCCCCGACGACCACAACATCGCAGGTCAGTGGCGAAGTCACGCCAGTACTATGTCACACACCACACCTGTCGCCAAGGGTGTCGACGCCCCTCCGGGCAGCCGACGGGGACGGGGACCCGCCCCAGGGCCTGTCGCCCTAGATCCGGCTCTCGGTCGCCGTGTCCGCGGACAGCCGCTGGGCCACGTAGATCGGGAGTACGGAGAGGAGGACCAGGACCGCCGCCACGACGTTCACCACCGGTGCCTGCTGCGGTCGCGTCATGTTGTTGAAGATCCAGATCGGCAGGGTCTCGATGCCGGGACCGGCCGTGAACGTCGTCACCACGATCTCGTCGAAGGAGAGCGCGAAGGCGAGCAGCCCGCCCGCGAGCAACGCCGAGCGCACCAGCGGGAAGGTGACGTCGGCGAAGGCGCGGAAGGTGTTCGCACCCAGGTCCATCGCCGCCTCCTCGTACGAGCCGGAGGTGCGGCGCAGCCGGGCGACGACGTTGTTGAAGACGACGACGATGCAGAAGGTGGCGTGGCCGACGACCACGGTGAACATGCCGAGTCCGACGCCCAGGGGCTCCAGGACCGTACTGAACGCCGAGTTGAGCGCGATGCCCGTGACGATGCCGGGCAGCGCGATCGGCAGGACGACCACGAAGGAGATGGCGTCGCGGCCGAAGAAGCGGTGCCGGGCCACCGCGAAGGCGATGAGTGTGCCCAGCAGCAGGGCGATGGCCGTGGCGCCGAGGCCCGCCTTGACCGACACCCACAACGCGGCGCGGGCGCCCTCGCTCCCCCAGGCGACCGACCACCAGTGGAGGGTCAGGCCCGACGGCGGCCAGCTCGCGCTGCGGTCGGAGTTGAAGGAGTTGACGAGGACGAGCGCGAGCGGGACGTAGATGGCCGCGAAGCCGCATCCGGCGGCGACGCGCAACGCGATGCGCGCGGAACGGGACAGTTGCACGGCAGGGCTCCTAACGGGCTGATCAGAGGCTGCTGAGCGCACCCGTGCGGCGCATCGCGAGCAGATAGACCACGATGACGACGACGGGGACCGTGCCGAGTGCGGCGGCCATGGGCAGGTTCAGTTCGATGTTGGAGTAGACGAGGTTGCCGATCAGCTGGGTCTTGCCGCCGACGATCTGCACGGTGATGTAGTCACCGAGACTGAGCGAGAAGGTGAAGACCGAGCCGGCCGCGACCGACGGCAGGACCATCGGCAGCACGACCGAGCGGAAGGTGCGGCCGGCCCGCGCGCCCAGATCGGCGGATGCGTCGAGGAGGTTGGCGGGCAGCTGCTCCAGCGCCGTGTGGATCGGCAGGATCATGTACGGCAGCCAGAGGTACGTCAGGGTGATGACCGTCGCCGGCAGGCCGAACCCCGGACCGCTGAGCCCGAACGGCTTCAGCATCCAGTCGGCGAGCCCGTCCTGGGAGAGGATGAGCCGCCAGGCGTACACCTTGACCAGGTAGCTGGCCCACAGCGGGGTGAGGATCGCGACCACGAGGAGCGGACGCCACTTCGGCTTGGCCAGGCGGGCCGTGTAGAAGGCGACCGGGAAGGCGATCACCGCGCACAGGACGGTGACCGCGAGCGCGACGCCGACGCTGCGCAGGATCACCTGGCGGAAGACGGGGGTGGTGAACAGCGTGTGGAAGTTGTCGGTCGACCAGACCTTCACGACCTCGGAGGTGAAGGAGTTCGTCGTCCAGAACGCGGAGATGAACAGCACGCTCAGCGAGCCGAGATAGAGCACGGCGAGCCAGAGCAGCGGTGCGGTCAGGAGCAGGGACAGCCTGAGCCGGGGGCGGCGGTGCAGGGTCCCGGCGAGCCGCCGGACGGGGGTCCGTCCGGCGGCTCGCGCAGTGGTGGTCTTCACCGTTGTCTCAGCCCTTGATCTCGGTCCAGGCCTGGACCCACTTGGCGTAGGGCACGCACTTCACGTCGGTACGGCCGTCGAGGCACTGCTCGATGGGCGTGTTCCAGAAGGCGGTGTCCTTCCAGTAGCTCTCTTCGGTGGCGTGGAAGGTGTCGCAGAAGTTCTTGTCGCTGGTCTCGTCGCAGGCCTTGGCGTTGGCCGGAGCCTCACCGAAGTACTCGGCGACCTGGGCGTTGACCTTCGGTGAGATGATCCAGTCCAGCCACTTGTAGGCGCAGTTGGGGTGCTTGGCCTTGGCGGAGACCATCCAGGTGTCGGACCAGCCGGTGGAGCCCTCCTTCGGCACGACCGCCTTGACCTTGGCGCCCTCGTCGGCGGCGAGGTTGGCGATGACCTGCCAGGTGGTGCCGACCACGGAGTCGCCGCTCTTGAAGGCGGAGATCTCCTTGAGGTAGTCGCCCCAGTACTCGCCGACGTTCGCGTTCTGCTTCTTCAGCAGGGCGACGGCCGCGTCGAACTGCTTCTGGTCGAGCGCGTAGGGGTCCTTGATCTTCAGTTCGGGCTTGGTGGCCTTGAGATAGAGCGCCGCGTCGGCGATGTAGATCGGGGAGTCGTACGCCGTGACATGACCCTTGTACCGCGAGGCGTCGTCGAAGACGGCGGACCAGGAGGTCGGGGCGGGCTTCACCTTCTGCGTGTTGTACATCAGCAGGTTGGCGCCACGGCCGTGCGGGATGCCGTAGGGCGTGCCGTCGACGGAGTTCCACGCCTGCTTCTTCAGGCCGCTGAAGACGTCCTGGTAGTTGGGAACGAGGTCCGTGTTGACGGGAGCCGCGTCACCGGAGGCGATGAGGCGCAGGGAGGCGTCGCCGGACGCGGACACGGCGTCGTACTGGCCGGTCTTCATCAGCTTGACCATCTCGTCGGAGCTGGCCGCGACCTTGGAGTTGACCTGGCAGCCGGACTGCTTCTCGAAGTCGCTGACCCAGTCGGTCTTGGGGTCGTTGGAGCCGTCCTCGACGTAGCCGGCCCAGGCGACGAGGTTGACCTGGCCCTCCGTCTTGCCGAGCTTCGACTGCGCCTTGAGGTCGGGCGGGTTGAGGCCCGTCGACGAGGACGAGCCGCCCGAGTCGGACGATCCACAGGCGGTGGCCGCGAGGAGCACCGCGACGGCGGCGGTGGCCTGGAGGGTTCGGGTGAGACGCACGACGTTCTCCATACGTGACGGGGGACTGAGCGGTGGGGTCAACACGTGACGGCAGGGGTGAGCGGTCGGGTCAACCGGCTTCGGGGACCCTGAAGGTGTGGCCGCGGTGCCACTGGAGGGTGACCCGGGTGCCGCGATACGCGGCGACGTCCGCGGAGGAGGTCTCCAGGTTCTGCTGGAGGGCGGTGAGCCGGCCGCCCGCGTCCAGGTCCACCAGGAAACGGGTGACGTCTCCGAGATAGACCACCTCGACGACGGTGCCAGTGGCGGTGGAGTACTGCGGGTCGCCCGCGTGGGCGGACTCCCCAAGGACCCGGATCTTCTCGGGCCTGATGCTGTACGTGCCGGGGGCGCCGACGATCCGCTGTGCCGACTCGCCCGACAGGAGGTTCGAGGTGCCGACGAACGAGGCCACGAACGGGGTCGAGGGGCGCTCGTAGATCTCGGCCGGGGTGCCGACCTGTTCGATGCGGCCCCGGTTGAAGACGGCGATGCGGTCGCTCATCGTCAGGGCCTCCTCCTGGTCGTGGGTGACGAACACGAAGGTGATGCCGACCTCGCGCTGGATCGCCTTGAGTTCGACCTGCATCTGCTCGCGCAGTTTGAGGTCGAGGGCGCCGAGCGGTTCGTCGAGCAGCAGCACACGGGGGCGGCCGACCAGGGCGCGGGCGAGCGCGACCCGCTGGCGCTGACCGCCGGAGAGCTGGGATGGGCGCCGGGTGCCGAACGCTTCGAGGCGTACGTCGGCGAGTGCCTTGCGGGCCCGGGCGAGCCGCTCGACCCTGGGCACCTTGCGGACCTTGAGGCCGTAGGCGACGTTCTGTTCCACGGTCATGTGCGGGAACAGGGCGTAGTCCTGGAAGACGGTGTGCACGTCCCGTTCGAAGGGGGCGAGCCCGGTGACCTCCTGGCCCGCCAGCTCTATCCGGCCGGCGGTGGGGCTCTCGAAGCCCGCGATCATACGCAGGACGGTCGTCTTGCCGGAGCCGGACGGGCCGAGCATCGAGAAGAACTCTCCGTCGGCTATCTCCAGGTCGACGCCGGTCACGGCGGCGGTATCACCGAACACCTTCCGCAGTCCCTGCAGCCGGATCGCGCGTGCCTCCATGGGCGGGAACCTTTCTGGTGCACTCTTACGTTAAACGAAAAGATATGAAGTCATAGTTCAAAGCTCAAGACCCCCTTAGGGTAAAGGTTGAGTCAACGCACAAGGTGGTGGCCGTGAAGCAGCCCGTCAACAGGAACGCCGGCGGCGCCCGGAGCGCCGTCTTCACCCCGGTGGACAGCCGGGCACGAGTGGAGACGGTCGTCCGCCGGCTCGGCGACGCCATCGAGCTCGGGCTGCTCGCCGACGGGGAGCAGCTGCCCGGCGAGAGCGAGCTGGCCGGGCAGCTCGGCGTGTCCACCGTGACCCTGCGGGAAGCGCTCATGGCGCTGCGGCAGCAGGGGCTCGTCACCACCCGCAGGGGACGCGGCGGCGGCAGCTTCGTCTCGCTGCCCGCGATCCCCGGCGAGGAGCGGCTCAGGGTGCGGCTGGCCGGCTGGAGCACGGAGGAGCTCCGGGACCTGGGCGACCACTGGGCGGCCGTGTCGGGCGCGGCGGCCCGGCTCGCGGCGCAGCGCACGGAGCCGGACGACCTCCAGCAACTGCGCCGCACGCTCGAGGAGTTCGATCAGGCCGAGGACGCGGCGGCGCGCAGCCGCGTCTACGGCCGGTTCCATGTGGAGTTGGCCGCGGCCGCGCAGTCCGCCCGGCTCACCCGCGAGCAGGTCGCGCTGCAGACGGAGGTCGGGGCGCTGCTGTGTCTCGTACTCGGGGACGACGCCTACCGTCAGGAAGTCGCCGGCCGTCACCGCGCCGTGATCTCGGCGGTGCAGGATGGGGCCGACGACACGGCCAGAGCACTGGCCGAGCGGTGTGTACAGGACTCCACGGCGCGGCTCATCACGCTGCGCCTCGCCCTGTAGCAGCGTCGAACCCGGTCCCCGTGCGCTGGAGGGCGCCCATGAGCAGGAGTCCCGGTCCGGCCGGTGCGGCGGCGACGCTGGATGTGTCGCCGCAGGCGCGGGTGGCGGCGCAGGCGCGGGTGGCGGCGCAGGTGCGTTCCGCGCTGGAGGCGGTGTTCGAGGCCGTCGAGGAGACGCGGGCGGACACGGCGGCGTTGCTGGCGCAAGTGGCCGGGCTGGGTCGTCGGCCGGCGACCGTGGATCTGGCCGGGCTGCGGCCGGGGCTTCATCTGCGGCTGGCGCGGCAGGAGCTGGTCTCGGGGGTGGGGTTCGTGGCCGCGCCGGGGCTGCTGGGCGATGTGCCGACGTGGCTGGAGTGGTGGCAGACCGGTGCGGACGGGGCGCTGCGGCCGTTGCTGCTCGACCTGGACCCGCGGCAGTCGGCGTACTCGGATTACACGCACTGGGACTGGTTCGCGCTGCCCCGTGACACCGGGCGCCGGGCGGTGGCCGGGCCGTATGTGGACTATCTGTGTTCCGAGGAGTACAGCCTCACCCTGTCCGCGCCGGTGCAGGTGGAGGGGCGGTTCGCGGGGGTGGCCGCGGCGGATGTGTATCTGCGGCACTTCGAGACGGCCGTGATGCCCCTGCTGCAACGGCTGCCGGGCCCGGCGCACCTGGTCAACGCGCGCGGCCGGGTCGCCGCGTCCGCCGACCCCGCACACCTGGCCGGCTCCCTCACCAAGGGCCCCGACTTCGCCGCCGTCCTCACCCAGGCCCGGCCGGAACACTTCGACGGCCTGCACCTGATGCCCTGCGACGGCGTCCCCCTCGTCCTCGTCATGGCCGAGCGGTGAGCTCCGGCGCCGTCGGCGACCTGAACGCCGACGGAGCCGGAGTCTCGAACCGCCTCACCTCTCCGGTGAGGGCACCACGCTGAGATGGTTCGACGTGCGGCCCGCGCGACGCGGCCTGCGAGGGCCGTCCGCCGGGCGGCGCGCCTCGCGCAGCACCAGCGTCATCCTCGTATAGCCCATGTCCTGAAGGGTCCTCGGGGTCTCCCCCACCACCCGGCAGTCGGTGCCCCAGCGCGGATCGGGGTGCAGCAGCGGGCGTACGGCACCGTCGTGCTCGACGGCGTTCGCCCCCACCGCGCGGATCCAGTGCGGCAGGCCGTGACGGTAGGCGGCTTCCATGATCGGGTCCTGGGCGATGTCCCGGCGGATGGACAGCAGACCTCGGTCCTGGCCGTGGCGCTCCACCGCGGCGGCGAAGTGCGCCAGCATCGGCAGGCACCAGCTCGACTCGTGCTCGCCGAGGATCGTGGCCGCGTCCGGGTGGAACAGCACGAACCGGAGGAAGTTGTCGCCCGGCATGGCCGTCGGGTGCGGCCCCACGCCGCCGAAAAGTGTCTCGAACGCGGCGTTGGACAGGACGACGTCCCAGCGGTGGTCGAAGACCACGGACGGGAAGGAGACGGATTCGAGGAGCGCGGCGTAGTCCTGCAGATACGCCTGAGCCTCCACACTCGCGGGGACGGGTCGCGGCGCCGGCCGCTGCCCACCTGCCTGATACGCCATCGGGAGGTCACCCCTCTTGCCCTTGCGGCCTTCACGCGGCGCCCTGATCCTGCTTCCCGGAGCAGAGTCATGTCAACTATCGTGGCATTTGGCGCGCGTTGACGGCTGAATCTCGCCACAGTTGTGGCGAGACCTGGATGTGAGTTCGAACCAACCGCTAATCTCCCGATGGTTCCTGACCATCACCGGATGGTGCCGGATCAGCATGAGAGCCGTGTGAGAGACCTGAGAAGAGACGTAGGAGATCTGTCGGTGACGGATGGCCTGGAAGTTCCGGACGCCACGGCGACGGTTCTGCTGCCGGCCGTCGTGGCCCGTGTCGCAGCCCTGGCCGACCGGCTGGGCGTGGCGCACGCGGAGGTCTTCGACGTCGGCCGCCTCTCGGTCGCCTCGGGCGTCCCGGAGCCCGTGGTGAAGGCCCTGCTGAGCGGGCGCCCCGCCGGTGAGCCGGATCTTCAGGCCCGTTTCCTCCAGCGGCTCGACCTGCTGCGCCGCACCCGGCTCAAGCCCAACAGGCGCCGGTACACCCAGCAGGAGATCGCCGACGGCGCGGGCATGTCGCGCCAGCAGGCGGGGGCCCTCATCAACGGGGACCGCCGCCCCACCATGGAGCACTGCGACGCCATTCAGCGCTTCTTTAGGGTGCACGCCGGATTCCTCACGGCTGAGGACCCCGAGGCGCTCGCGGGCACCCTCCAGCGCTCCGAGCAGGAGCTCCTCCAGCAGCTCGCCGACCGGGAGCGCGCGGCGGCCATGGCCGTCGACGACCCGCTGGAGCGGCTGTTGCAGGACCACGGCGTCCGCGGAATCGCCTGGCGGGCCGCGCAGCTGCCCACCGACCAGCACCGCGACAAGGTGGCGGAGTGGCTCGACATGCTCCTGGAGAGCGTCAAGCGGCCCGAGTCCTGATCCGGGGGAGAACTGTGGGCATCGGAAGGGAAATGCGCCGCCTGTGCGGCGAGTTGGTCGCGGAGCTCTCGCTCCCGGCGCCGGCGGAGCCCGCCGACCTCTACGCCGCGCTGTGCGACGGCATGAGCAGACGCCGCGGCCGCCCCGTCCAGTACCGTACGGCCGCGTTCCCGCCCGGGACCGCGAGCGGGCTGTGGCTCGACATGGCCGACCAGGACCTCGTCGTCATCGAGGAACGCACCGCTCCCGACCACCAGTTGGTGATCCTCGGCCATGAACTGTGGCACATGAAGGCCGGGCACTGCAGCCACCACGTGGAGGGCGCCGCCGTGGCGGCCCGTCTGCTCAGCGACACCGCGGATCTTCAGGCGACCGTCCTGAAGGTCGCCGCGCGAACCCGCTTCGAACTCTCGGACGAGAAGGAGGCCGAGAGCTTCGGTCTGCTGCTCGCCAGCAAGTGCCGCAGATGGCTGGCCGGTTCGTCGCTGCGGGGGCCCGTGCGCCGCGACGACGTGGCGGGCCGGATCGAGGCGTCGCTGGGCTATCGCGGGCCGCAGGGCTGAAGACGCTTCGACATGGACGGATCCAGCTACTACATACCGGCTGCTGCCATGGGGGTCGCCCTCGCGGCCAAGGCACCCGCCTTGATCCGCGGCTGGCGCGACCCGCTGTTGCGTTCCGTGGGCGTGCTCCTGGCTCTGGCCGGTCTGGTGTTCCTGTTCGCGGCCCCGCCGACGATCGCTGAGGTCAACGCCCTCACCGGGATCCCGAACATCTCGGCACCGCTTGTCTACTGTGTACTGAGTGCCTTCAGCGCGTCCTGCCTGGTGCTGATCATCAACTGGCGCGGCGGGCCGCCCGAGGTGACCCGCCGCCTCTCTCGCCGCTGGATCGCCGGATACAGCGTGGTGAGCGTCGCCCTGGTCGTGCTGTTCCTCCTCGGGGAGGCCCCTCAGGAGCGGCTGCGGGACCTCGACACCTATTACGCCAACACACCTTTCATCCGCGAGATGATCGTGCTCTATCTCGCCGCGCTCACGGTCGCGGGTGTCGCCATGAACGTGATGTGCTGGCGCTGGGCGATCCAGGTACGCGGCTGGCTGCGGGCCGGGCTGCTGGTCATCGCGTTCGGCTTCATGTTCAACATCCCTTACGCGGCGGCCAAGTTCACCGCCGTGGTCGCCCAGTGGAACGGCGGCAACCTGGACTACCTGAGTACCGATGTGGCCCCCGTACTGGCCTCGGCAGGCGCACAGATAAGTGCGGTCGGCTTCTGTCTCCCACTGGCCTGCCAGCGTATCGGGGACAACTGGATCACGTGGTCGACCTACCGCCGGCTCGGGCCCCTGTGGCGCGAGTTGAAGCCGGTCTCGACCTTCGCCGACCGTGCGGTACGCATCTCCTGGTGGTCGTCGGCAGATCTCCAGGTCACCCAGCGGGAGTCAGACATCCACGACGGCATGCTCGGCCTGTACCCCTACTTCGATTCCGAGGTCCGCTGCCTCGCCTACGACGCGGCCGTGGCCGCGGGCTCCGAGCCCGCCCAGGCGCAGGCCGAGGCCGACGCGGCGATGGTGACGGCGGCGGTGCGGGCGAGGTCCGCCGACCCTGAGGGCAGGGTCATCAGCTCAGCGGAGGCAACCGCCCCGTTCTCGTCCTTGGACGGTCCACGCGACCTCGTGCGGATGTCCAATGCCCTGCGTCAGTCACCCGTCGTCGCGGCCGCCCGAAGGCAGGCCTCGACCAGGTCAGAGAGCGACTTCCATGAGCGAACCCGCTAGCGTCCCCCGGGGCGCGGCACCTGGCAGCCGCGGCACGGCCTCCCCCAGAGCCGTCGTCATCGGCGCGGGACTGGCCGGCATGCTGGCCGCCGCCGCCCTGCACCGACACGCCGAGGTCACCGTCGTGGACCGCGACGTCCTGCCTGCGGAGCCCGCGCCGCGCAAGGGGCTCCCGCAGGCCCGCCACGCTCATCTGCTGTGGTCCGGCGGCGCCCGCGCGATGGAGGACCTGCTGCCCGGTGTGACCGCCGCCTGGCTGGCCGCCGGCGCCCGCCGGATACCCCTCCCGACCGGCCTCGTCTCACTGTCGGCGCAGGGCTGGCTCCGGCGCTGGCCCGAGATGGAGTTCATGATCTCGTGCACCCGCGACCTGCTCGACTCGGTCATCCGTGAACAGGTTGCCAAAAAGGAGGGGGTCACCCTCTTGGCGGGCACCGAACTGCTCGGTCTGGAGGGCGGGGCCTTGCGGGTGACGGGAGTACGGGTGCGGACGCCCGAGGGCGAGGAGCGCGTCCTGGAGGCCGATCTGGTGGTGGACGCCTCGGGGCGCGGTTCGCGCTCCGTCGCCTGGCTGGACGCACTGGGCGTGCCACAGGCTCCGATGGACGAGGTCGACTCCGGACTCGCGTACGCCAGCCGGATCTTCCGGGCACCCGCAGGCACCGAGGACTTTCCCGTGGTCAACGTGCAGCCGGATCCGGCACAGCCCGTACCCGCGCAGTCTGCGACGATCGTTCCCGTCGAGGGCGGGCGCTGGCTGGTGACGCTGTCGGGCACCCACGGCGGCCAGCCGACGGCCTCCGCCGAGGAGTTCGAGGCGTTCGCCCGCGGCGTCAGAGACCCCGTCGTGGGCGAACTGATCGCGCACGCGGAGCCGCTGACGAACGTCGTACTCACTCGCAGCACCATCAACCGGCGGCGCTTCTTCGAGAAGGTGAAGGACTGGCCCGAGGGATTCGTCGCGATCGGCGACGCCGTCGCCACGTACAACCCGGTCTACGGGCACGGCATGTCAGTTGCCGCCCAGGGCGCGGTGGCGCTGCGCGAGCACGTGGCCGAGCACGGACTCGCGGCCCCCGGACTCGCGCGCCGGGCGCAACGTGCCGTGGCCCTTCCGGTGAAGATCGCCTGGGAGCTGGCCACGGGCACGGACATCCGCTACCCCGAGGCGATCGGCAAGCAGCCCGGGGGCACGCAGAAGCTCCTGGGCCGCTACGTGGAGCGGCTCATGCGGACCGCGACGGGCCGGCCGCTGGTCGCCCAGGCGTTCCTCGGCGTGATCACGCTTTCGAGGCCGCTCTCCACGCTCGTCAAGCCCGAGGTCCTCTTCGCAGTACTGCGCGGCCCGCGGCGCTCTCCCCTGGCCGGGCCGCCGCTCACACCTGAGGAGCGCAAGGCGGTGCTGACCGCGAAGGAGCCGTCGGGCACGCAGGCTGCCGGCTGACGTCTCCCTGGACCTGGAGGGATGACGGGCGCGTCAGCCTCCGGGTCCTGGAACCCACCGGCATCACGTCGCGCTGCGTTCGCTCGCCTGCCTCAAGTCCCGTTCCACCGCCCGGTTCCGCACGGTGTCGGGCCGGCCGGCCGCGCTGCCCGGGCGGCCGGCCCGCAGCAGTTCGCGCCAGTGTTCGCGGCTCCAGTGGGCGGGACGGGTGGTGCCCGTGAACTCCTCGACCAGGGCGAGGAAGCGCGCGGGGTCAGTGTGGAAGGGGAAGTGGCCCGCGCCCTCGAAGATCTCCAGCCGGCTGCCGGGCATCGCCTCGTGCGCGCCGTACGCGTGCCGCACCGGCACCACGCTGTCCCGGTCGCCCCACAGCAGCAGCGTGGGCATGCCCTCGGTCAGATAGCAGCGGTCGAGCATGGTCACCGCCTGCCCGCGCCAGTCCACGACGGCCCGCAGCGTACGGATGAAGGCACTGCGCGAGGTCACGTCGGGCAGTGCGTCCACCAGGGTCAGCAACTCCGGCGCGTCCTGGCCCAGATCGGTGTCGAGGAGCCTCATCAGCCGTGCGAACATCCCCACTTGGAACCGCATGCCGGGCAACCGCAGAGTGGAGAGCATCAGATGCGCGCCGGGCAGTGAGACGGCCCGCAGCACCGGGTTGACCTCCCGTCCCACTCCCCCGGCGCTGACCAGGATCAGCCGCTCGGTCCGCTCCGGGAACTGGTACGCGAACTGCATCGCGACCCCGCCGCCGAGCGAATGCCCGACCAGCGTGGCCGACTCGATGTCGAGCGAGGCGAGCAGATCGCGCACCCCGTTCGCGTACGCGGCCACCGAGTAGTCGGCCCGCGGCTTGTCCGAGGCGCCGTGGCCGAGGAGGTCCGGCGCGATGACCGTATGGGTGCGGGCGAGGTCGGGGATCAGCTCGGCCCAGGTCGCCGAGGAGTCCCCGATGCCGTGGATGAGCACGAGTACGGGACCCTCGCCGGCCATGCGGTAGGCGCGGCGGTAGCCGTGCACGACGCGGTGGTGCAGCCGGAGTTCGCCGTCGCCCACCGGGCGCAGCCGCAGTGCGCGCCGCGGGCGCGGTGGTGGGACGTCGACCATGGCTCGCCTCCCGTTCCCCAGGCCGCCGCGGAAGCGGCCGTAGGCCCTTCCTTTCAGCGTAGGGCCCCTGCCCCACAAGGGATTTCGGGGATGTTTCGCCTCCGCTAAGCGGGCGAACCTCGGCGTACGGAAACGGGATTGTCAGTGGTGGACGGCAAGCTGGACGTGTGCCACCGGTGTGCCCGGGGGCGCACGCAGTTCACGTACCGCACGACGAAGCCGACCAAGGGGAGAGCCGACCGATGCCGACAGCCGTACTGACCGACCGCGAACGCGCCGCCGTGCAGGCCTATCTCCGCCTCCTCCAGACCGTACGAGCGACGTTCGACGGTCCGCCGGACGGCCGCCGACCACCCGCGGTCCCCACCGCCGCACTGGCGGAGGCGGAGCAGGCCCTGTCCGCCGCGGGCCTCGCGGGCAACGAGGAGGAGTTCTTCCACCTGCTGCGCAGTTGGTGCCCGGAGGGGTAGGGCCTCTCCCAGTGGTGCCACACAGGCCGGTGTGCGCAAGGGTCAGTGGTGCGGCACCGTGACAGCCGTCGCCACCAGGCCCCGCCGGACCGTCCAGCGGCCGTCGAAGGCGTCGAGCCGCCGGCCGTTCACCAGGGGGCCGGGGACGAGGAGTTCGGCGCGGAATCCGCCGGACAGGGCCTTGCCCTGTGCGGCGGGCTCCGTGAAGATCTCGATGTCCGCCTCGAGGAAGTCCAGCCACTTGCCGGTGAGGGGGAACCACGCCTTGTAGACGGACTCCTTCGCGCTGAACAGCAGCCGGTCCCAGTGGACGTCCGGACGGGACCGGCCGAGGTCGTACAGGCGGCGCTCCTCCGTCGGCAGGGCGACGGAGGAGAGGACTCCCTCCGGCAGTCGGTCGTGGGGTTCCGCGTCGATGCCCAGACTGGCCAGCTCACCGGCGCGGACCAGCACGGCGGCGCAGTACCCCTCGCAGTGCGTCATGCTGCCGACCAGCCCGGCCGGCCACCGCGGGGCGCCGCGCTCCCCGGGCAGCACCGGCTGCGGGGGCACGCCGAGCTTCTCCATGGCGCGCCGGGCACAAACGCGTACGGCGGTGAACTCGCGGCGGCGCTTCTCGACGGCCCGCGCTATGACCGCCTGCTCCTCGGGGTACAGCGCCCCGTCCACCGCCGCCTCGTCACCGTGGGCCTCCACGGCCACGACCGCCGCCGGGAGCAGCTCCTCGATCACCGGGCTTCGACCTCCATCGGCAGAATGCGGCGCAGCGTGCCCGGCGGTGTCTGCCGCCTGCGCCATTCGCGGGGGTAGCCCACGGACACCTCTTCGAAGCGGACGCCCTCGTGGTGGGTGGTCCGCGGAATGTGGAGATGGCCGTAGACCATCACCTCGGCCCGGAATCTGCGGTGCCAGTCGGCGGTCAGCCGGGTGCCGCACCACATGGCGAACTCCGGGTAGTGCAGGACCTCCGTGGGGTGCCGGTCCAGCGGGTAGTGGTTGACCAGCACGGTGGACAGCTCGGGGGGCAGCTGCGCCAGCCTGCGCTCGGTCTCGGCGATCCGGGCCCGGCACCAGGCGTCGCGGGTCGGGTAGGGGTCGGGGTGCAGCATGAACTCGTCGGTGCAGACGACCCCGGTCCCGTGGGCGTACTCCAGCCCCTGCTCCTTGGTGTCGCAGCCCGCCGGCAGGAAGGAGTAGTCGTAGAGCAGGAACAGTGGTGCGACGGCCACCGGGCCGCCCGGCCCCTCCCAGACGGGGTACGGGTCCTCGGGCGTCGTCACACCCAGCTCACGGCACAGGTCGACGAGGTGCTCGTAGCGGGCGAGGCCGCGCAGGGTGACGGTGTCCTTGGGGTGGGTCCACAGCTCGTGGTTGCCGGGTGCCCAGATCACCTTGCGGAAGCGTCCGGCCAGCGTTTCGAGGGCCCAGCGGATGTCGGCCACGGTCTCCGCGACATCACCGGCGACCAGCAGCCAGTCGTCGTCCGACTCGGGGCGCATCTTCTCGACGAGGGCGCGGTTCTCCGCGTATCCGATGTGCAGATCGCTGATGGCGAGCAGCTGTCCACGACCGGCCGTCGACTCCACGCTCGCCCCCTTCATGAACCGGTTCCCCGAGAAACGATCTACCAGAACCGATCTTCATCAACCCGGACGTGAAACACAAGAACACATCCGCGCGCGCCCGGACAAGGGCACGCCGGGGCACGTCACCACGAGCGCTCGGATCACTCGAGCACGGCTGCCGTGAATCCGTAACACGCGTGTAGCAGTGAGGGGGTCCCGGAGGGCCTATGATCGCCCCAACATACATCCGTCTCCGACGCTCTCTTGCGTACGGCGGTTTGGTGTACCTCCCTACTCCCCTGGCCGGGCCCGGCCTGCTTCGCCGTGCCCGCAAACCGTGAAAGGTGGCTTGCATGGGCTCTCGCGTACGCGTCTGGCTCAACCGCACGTACGCGGAGAACGTGTTCTTCATGGATCAGCTGCGGCGAAATCCGCACGACCGGGCGGTCGAGATCCATGCCACGCACGCTGACGCCGACTCACCCGTCCTGGCCGCGGCGGACACCTCCGCCATGGAACCCGAGGGCCTGTCCCCGGCGGGCTACGTCGAGTACGCCCTCGACCAGTGCGCGCGCCGCGGCATCGACGTGTTCGTGCCGCGTCTGCACCAGGACGCGGTCGTCGCGCATCGCGCGGACTTCGCCGCGGCCGGTACGGCCCTGCTGGCGCCGCCCGCCGAGGCCGTGGCCGTCTTCCAGGACAAGGCGACGGCGTACGAGGCGGTGCAGGCGATCGGCATTCCGGTGCCGCCGTGGCGGCGGGTGCGGACCGAGGACGAACTCCTGTCCGCTGTCGAGGAGTTGGAGGCGGGCGGATACAAGGCGTGCTTCAAGCCGGCGGCCGGCGCGGGCGGCGTGGGTTTCCGCATCATCACGCGCACCCCCTTCTCGCTCGCACACCTCAACGGCTTCCCCGGCCCCTATGTGCAGCTGGACCTGGTCATCCAGGCCGTGCGCGACGCCGATGAGCCGGTGGACTGGCTGGTCATGCCGCACCTCGGGCAGCCGGAGGTGTCCGTGGACTGCCTCACCGGGCCCGACAACCGGATCCGGATGGCGGTGGGCCGCACGAAGAACGGCCGCCGCCGGGGCTTCACGCTCCACGAGCAGTGGATCGATCCCGCCACCCGGCTCGCGGAGGGCTTCGGGCTGCACTACCTCTCCAACATCCAGTTCCGGATGTTCGGCGACAAGCCGGTCCTGATGGACGTCAACACGCGCCCGGCCGGCGGCCTGCACCAGCTCTCGCTGTGCGGTCTCAACGCCCCTTGGGCGGCAGTGCAGTTGGCGCTGGGCGAGGACCCGGGCGAGGTGGCTCCGCCGTTCCTGGGCACGGACTACACGGTCGTGTCGGGACCGCGCCCGCTGCGGGCGGTCTCGCTCCCCCAGCAGCGCACGGAGGAGCCGGAGACCGTGCTGCCGGCCGTGCCCGCACCGGCCGCGAAGCCTGTCTCCGCACCGCCGGCGGAAGCGGGGGCACCCGCCACCGCGCCGGCCTAGAACATCGCCTTACCGGTCTGGACCAATCATGGCGCAGCATCTTGACACCGTGATTGGTCCATACCAACTTGGTTGCGCACTCTTCGGCACTCCCGCACCCCCATCACCTTCAGGGAGATCGCGTGCGCATCACGATGTTCAGACGCTCCAGACGTTCCCTCCTCGCCCTGCTGGGCTCCGCCGCCCTGGCTCTGGCCGGGGCGGTCGCCCTCCCCGGCACGGCCCAGGCGGCCAACATCCTGTCCAATCCCGGCTTCGAGTCGGGCAGCCTGTCCCCCTGGTCCTGCACGGGAAATCTGGGGTCGGTCGTCTCCAGTCCCGTGCACGGCGGCTCCAAGTCCCTTGCGGGAGCCGTGAGTTCGAGTGACACCGCACAGTGCAGCCAGACCGTCCCGGTGCAGCCGAACACGACGTACAGCCTGTCGGGCTGGGTGCGCGGCAGCTATGTGTACCTCGGCGTGGACGGCGGCGCCTCGACCTGGACGACGTCCACGTCGGCGTACAGCCGGCTGTCGGTCTCCTTCACCACCGGCGCCTCGCAGACCAGCGCCAAGATCTATGTCCACGGCTGGTACGCGCAGGGCACCTACTACGCCGACGACATCAGCCTGGACGGTCCGGGCGGAGGCGGCTCGGACACCCAGGCGCCGACGGCTCCGGGCAGCCTCCGCTCCACCGGCAAGACCTCGTCGAGCGCGACCCTGGCGTGGAACGCCTCGACGGACAACGTGGGCGTCACGACGTACGACGTCTACAGCGGCTCCAACCAGGTGCTGAGCGTCTCCGGTACGACCGCCACGGTCAGCGGGCTGTCGCCGAGCACGGCGTACACGTTCACTGTGAAGGCGCGGGACGCGGCCGGGAACACCTCGGCGGCCTCCAACTCCGTGTCCGTCACGACGGACGCGGGCAGCGGCGGCGGCACCGGCTTCAAGCAGGCCGCGCCCTATCTCTACCTCGGCTGGGGCGATCCGCCGAGCGCGACCTCGGTGATGAGCTCGACCGGCATCAAGTGGTACACGATGGCGTTCATGCTGGACTCCGGCGGCTGCAACCCCGCCTGGGACGGCAGCCGGCCGCTGACCGGCGGCAACGACCAGAGTGTCATCAACTCGGTCCGCTCCGCGGGCGGTGACGTCGTCCCGTCGTTCGGCGGCTGGTCGGGCAGCAAGCTCGGCGCCAACTGCTCCTCGGCGAGCGCGCTGGCCGGGGCGCTGCAGAAGGTGATCGACGCCTATGGCCTCAAGGCGATCGACATGGACATCGAGAACACGGACGAGTTCGAGAACGCCACCGTCCAGGACCGCATCCTGACCGCGCTGAAGACGGTCAAGGCCAACAATCCGGGCCTGCGCACGATCGTCACCTTCGGCACCACGACGACCGGCCCCACCTACTGGGGCAACCGCCTCATCGAGCAGGCCCAGGCCCTGAACGCCGGCATCGACGTCTTCACGATAATGCCGTTCGACTTCGGCGGCGGCTCCGACATGTACGGCAACACGGTGAACGCGACCGACGGTCTGAAGGCCAAGCTCAAGTCGACGTTCGGCTGGGACGACGCCACCGCGTACTCCCACATCGGCATCTCCGGCATGAACGGCCTGTCCGACCAGCAGGAGAACACGTCGCCGGCGACCTGGACCCAGATCCGCGACTGGGCCAACTCGCACCACATCGCCCGCCTCGCCTTCTGGTCGGTCAACCGCGACCGGCCGTGCCCCGGCGGGGGCGTGGTGAGCAACTGCTCCGGCATCAGCCAGAACACCTGGCAGTTCACCTCGATCACGGCCGGTTTCACCGGCTGAGTCTCAGCGTGGGGGTGCCCCGACGGGGGCACCCCCACGCGTTCGTCAGAAGCGGCCCGGCCCGCGGTACAGCTCCAGCTCGCCGTCCAGTTCGACGGCCAGCACCGTGGCGTGCGGGTCGAGGTCGGCCGCGGCCGGCGGTTCGATCCAGAGCACGCCCGGTGCCTCGTGCAGCCCGCCGATGACCCGGTGGGCCAGCTCGGTCCCGCTGCCGAGCACCGTGACCCGGCGCACCGTGCCCGCCATGCCGCGTACGCCGATCTCGGCGCGCGGTGCGTCGAAGAGGGTCAGATACAGCGTGCGGCGGTCCGCCGAGAGGGTGCTCGGCCCGTAGTGGTGGCCCGCGGGCAGTCCGCGCACGGTCCCGTAGACGGCCTCCGCGTGCTTGGCGATCCAGTCGCCGAGGCCCTCGAGGCGCTCGACCTGTTCGGCCGGGATGGTGCCGTCCTCCTTCGGACCGACGTCGAGGAGCAGATTGCCGCCGCCGCCGATCGTCTCGGTGAAGTAGCGGATCAGCTGGGTGACCGATTTGTGGTTGTGGTCGTGGTGCTGGAAGCCCCAGGAGTCGTTGATCGTCAGGCACAGCTCCCAGGGGCCCTGGGGCGGCACGACGGGAGCGCCCTGCTCGGGGGTCGCGTAGTCGCCCTCGCTGAGCATGCGGGCGTTGAAGACGACGTCCGGCACCTCGGAGCGGATGAGCGCGGCGAGTTCGGGGATGCGCCACTGCTCCTCACTGCGGTCCCACTCGCCGTCGAACCACATGAGGTCGGGCTTGTAGCGGCTGGTGAGTTCGCGGATCTGGCCGTCTCGGTAGGCGATGAACCGCTCCCAGGCGGCCAGGTCCTCGTACTCGGCGGCGACCTCGGAGTAGCGGTTGTCCGCCAGCTCCGGCGGGCGTCCCGGCTTGCGCGTGGAGGCGTAGTCGGGGTGGTTCCAGTCCGAGTGCGAGTAGTAGAGGCCGACCTTGAGGCCCCGCTCGCGCAGTGCGTCGGCGTAGCCGGATATCAGGTCCCGGCCGACGTTCAGGTTGCCGTGGGCGGTGTCCCACAGGGCGACGCCGTCGTGGTGGCGGCTGGTCAGGACCGCGTACCTGGCGCCGGCACGGGCGAACAGCGCCGCCCAGTCGCGCGGGTCGTAGCGGGCGGCGGTGAAGCGGTCGAACTGGGACATGTACTGGTCGTGCGGCACGATGTCGTCGTAGAACGACCACGATTCCTGGACGCCGTCGACGGCGTAGACGCCCCAGTGGACGAAGATCCCCAACTTGGCGTCGGTGAACCACGGCTGCATGGACACGGCTGAACTCCTCGGCAGTACGGGGTCACTTCGGGGGCGACAGAGGGCGGTGGCGGGCGGCGGGCGGGCACGGGGATGCCCGTGCCCGCCCGCCGCGAGAGGCGCCCTACTGGGCGGTCGCGGCGCGCTTCAGACGGAGCGTCAGTACCTGGAAGGGCCGCAGTTCCACGGCGACCGCGCCGTCACCGTCGACGACCGCGTCGCCGGCCCCCTCGGCGAGCGGTCGCTCCAGCAGGTCGGTGACGTGGACGCCCGCGAGCGGGAAGCCGGTGCGCAGGGTGCCCCGGGACCGGCCGCCGCCCGACTCGTAGAGGCGCACGACGACATCGCCCGAGGCGTCGTCGGCGAGCTTGACCGCTTCGACGGTGAGGCCGGCGCCGTCGACGGACACGACCGGCTCCGGCGCTCCCTGGGCGTCCGCGACCCGCAGCGGCAGGTTGAGGGCGTAGCCCTCCGCGACCGCGTCCTCGATGCTCGCGCCGGGCAGCAGCGCGTAGGTGAAGCGGTGCCGGCCCTGGTCGGCCTCGGGGTCCGGCACGCGCGGGGCGCGGACCAGGCTGAGGCGGACCGTGGTGGTCGTGCCGCCGTCCTCGCGGACCGTGCGGGAGACGTCGTGGCCGTAGGTGGAGTCGTTGATCACGGCGACGCCGTAGCCGGGTTCGCCGATGTGCACCCAGCGATGGCCGTAGACCTCGAAGCGGGCCGCCTCCCAGCTGGTATTGGTGTGGGTGGGGCGCTGGACGTGGCCGAACTGGATCTCGGCGGACGAGTGCGGGGCGCGCAGGTCCACCGGGAACGCGGCCTTGAGGATCTTCTCGGCCTCGTGCCAGTCGATCTCCGTCTCGACGTCGATGCGGCGGCTGCCGGCCCGTACGGTGATCGTCTGGGTGATCTTCGAACCCTTGCCGAAGGAGCGCTCCACCCGGATCGCGCCGATCAGCGGGTCCTGTTCGACGACCGTGACGGAGTCGGCGTCCAGCAGGTCCGTGTAGCGGTTCTTGTAGTGCTTGTCGATGTCCCAGGCGTCCCAGTAGTTCGGGAGGTCGGTGTGCAGCCGGAGCAGGTTGCCCTGGTCGGCGAGGACTTCGCGGTCCGCCGTCAGATCCCTTACGGAGGCGAGGGTTCCGTCCTCGGCGACCTCGACGCGGACCAGGCCGTTGTCGAGGACGCGGCCGGTGACCGTCACCGGCCGCGGGGGTGCGGCGCCGTCGAGGGGAGCGCTGCCGCCCGCCGGTACCTCCACGTACGCCGGGGCCCCGGTGGACGTACGGACCACCTCGGCGCGGTCGCGGGGGCTCGTGTTGAAGACGCGCGGACCGCCGCCGCCGAGCGCGGCCACCGCCTCGGCCGTCAGCTCCTCCAGTTCCGTGGCCACCCGGGCGTATTCGGCCTCGGCCTCCCGGTGCACCCAGGCGATCGACGAGCCCGGCAGGATGTCGTGGAACTGGTGGAGCAGGACCGTCTTCCACAGGCGGTCCAGCTTCTCGTACGGGTAGGCGTAGCCCGGCGCGTGCAGGGCGGCCGTCGTCGCCCACAACTCGGCCTCGCGCAGCTTGTGTTCGCTGCGGCGGTTGCCCTGCTTGGTGCGGGCCTGGGAGGTGTAGGTGGCGCGGTGCAGCTCCAGGTAGAGCTCGCCGACCCAGACCGGGGCGTCCGGGTACTCCTCGCGGGCGGCCTTGAAGAACGCGTCGGGATGTTCGACGACGACCTTCGGCGAGCCCTCCAGGTCCGCCAGCCTGCGCGCCCGTTCCATGATCTCGCGGGTGGGGCCGCCACCGCCGTCGCCCCAGCCGAACGGTGCCAGGGAGCGCGTACCGCGGCCCTTGTCCGCGTAGTTGCGGACCGTGCGGGACATCTCCTCGCCGCTGAAGCGGGCGTTGTAGGTGTCGATCGGCGGGAAGTGCGTGAAGATGCGGGTGCCGTCGATGCCCTCCCACCAGAAGGTGTGGTGGGGCAGCTTGTTGGTCTGGTTCCAGGAGAGCTTCTGGGTCAGGAACCACTCGTTGCCGGCGAGCTTGGCGAGCTGCGGGTAGGAGGCGTTGTAGCCGAAGGAGTCCGGCAGCCACACGCCCTTGGTCTCGACGCCGAAGTGCTCGATGAAGAACCGTTTGCCGTGGATCAGCTGGCGGGCCAGCGCCTCGCCGCCGGGCAGGTTGCCGTCGGCCTCGACCCACATGCCGCCGACCGGCGCCCACTGGCCCTTCTTCACCGACTCCTGGATGCGGGCCCACACGTGCGGGTAGTTGTCGCGCACCCACTCGTACTGCTGGGCCTGCGAGCAGGCGAAGATGAAGTCGTCGTACTCGTCGGCGAGCGAGGTGACGTTGGAGAAGGTGCGGGACGTCTTCCGCTTGGTCTCGCGGATCGGCCACAGCCAGGCGGAGTCGATGTGCGCGTGGCCGACGCCGGAGAGGGTGTGGGCGCTGGCGTGCGCGGGCCTCGCGAGGGCCGGGGCCAGGACCTCGCGGACGGCCGTCGCGCTGCCGGAGATGTCGTCCAGGTCCAGCGCGTCCAGGGCCCGGTCCAGGGTGTGCATGATCTCGTGCCGGCGCGGGTCGTGCTCGCCCAGCTCCAGCATCAGCTCGCGCAGCACCTGGACGTCCAGATCGAGGTGCCAGACCTCCTCGTCGAGGATGGCGAGGTCGGCGCGGCGGAAGGTGTAGAGCGGCTTGTCGCCCGCGGTGAGGACGTCGCCGAGCGGGGTCGGGCGCGCGAAGTCGCCTGCGAGGATGTCGGGGTTGGAGGCCGCCTCGACCAGGTAGTCGATCTCCTCGCCGCCCGTGGCCGGGTTGCCGATCGGCACGTACTGGTTGAGCGGGTTGACCGCCTTGAGCGGGGTGCCGTCGGTGCGGTGGACCAGCGCCTCGGCCTGGTTGCCGGGCCAGTCGCCGGTGAAGCCGAGGTCGATGACCGCCTCGACGCGCCGCCCGGCCCATTCGGCGGGCACCCGGCCGCGCATCCGGAACCAGGTGGTGCCCCAGGGCGGCCCCCACGGGGTGTCCATGGCGAACGGCGCGTACGAGGCGGCCGCGGCCTCCTCGAAGGGAACGGGCTCGCCCGGCGCCTGCCAGGCCTCGACGGCGAAGGGGACGGCGGCCGCGTAGACCGCGGGCTTGATGCGCTGGTTGTGGATGCGCTCTACGCGCTCCTCGATCCGGCGGCGTTCGTCGTGCATGAAAGTCTCCAGGAAGATCCAGGAATATCCGGGAAGCAGGAAGATCCAGAAAGATGGAAAGCGCTTACTTAAGGTACGTCAGACCTGGGTGGACCGAGGTGTATCCGTCGACCAGCCTGCGGGCCACGTTCACGGAGTCCACGAGGGGGTGCAGCGCGAAGGCCTTCACGGCCGTCGCACGGGAGCCGGACTCGGCCGCGGACAGCACCTCGCGCTCGACCGCCTTCACCGCGCACACCAGGCCCGTGGCGTGGCCGGGGAGCGGGTCGACGGCGACCGGGTGCGCGCCATTGGCGTCGACGAGGCACGGGACTTCGATGACGGCCTCGGCGTCGAGGACCGTGAGCGCGCCGCGATTGCGGACGTTGAGGATCAGCGTCGTGCGCTCGTCCCGGGCGATGGCCCGCATCAGGGCGAGGGCCACCTTCTCGTAGCCGCCGGAGAGGTCGTCGGCGTCGCGCTCGCCGGCGCCCGCCGCGTCGCGGTTCTCGGCCATGTACGTGGCCTCGCGCTCGGCACGGGTGCGGTCCCAGGCCGACAGGGCGGAGGAGTCCGCCCGCTTCATCTCCTCGTAGAACCGCGCCTGCTGGTCGCGCAGGAAGGCGCCCCGGGTCTTCTCGGCCTCGCTGTAGGCGCGTACGGCTTCCCGGTTGAAGTAGTAGTAGTGCAGGTACTCGTTAGGGATCGCGCCCAGCGACCGGAGCCAGTCGGGGCCGAAGAGCTTGCCCTCCTCGAAGGAGCCGAGCAGTCCGGGGTCGGCGAGCAGGCGCGGGAGTTCGTCGCGGCCCGCGACGCGCAGACCGCGTACCCAGCCGAGGTGGTTGAGGCCGACGTAGTCGATGAAGGCCTCGCGCGGGTCGGCGCCGAGCACGCGGGCGATGCGCCGGCCGAGGCCGACCGGCGAGTCGCAGATGCCGATGACACGGTCGCCGAGGTGGCGTGACATGGCCTCGGTGACCAGGCCCGCCGGGTTGGTGAAGTTGATGACCCAGGCGTCGGGGGCGAGCCGGGCCACGCGCCGCGCGATGTCGACGGCGACCGGGACCGTGCGCAGTCCGTACGCGATGCCGCCCGCGCCGACCGTCTCCTGGCCCAGCACACCCTCCGCCAGCGCCACCCGCTCGTCGTCGGCGCGCCCCTCCAGTCCCCCGACGCGGATCGCGGAGAAGACGAAGTCGGCGCCGCGCAGGGCCTCGTCCAGGTCGGTGGTGAAGCTCACCTCGGGCGCGTCCGGATCCCCGGCGGCCTGTTCGGCGAGCACGCGGGCCACGGCCGTGAGCCGCCCCGCGTCCAGGTCGTGCAGCACGACCCGGGTGACGCGGCCCTCGGCGCGGTCCCCGAGGAGCGCCCCGTACACGAGCGGCACCCGGAACCCGCCACCGCCCAGAATCGTCAGCTTCACGCTTGCACCTTTCCTGCCACGATCACCTCGACGCCCGCTTCCTCCAGGGAGGACCGCGTCGCCGCGTCCACCGGCCCGTCCGTCACCACCGCGTCCAGGTCCTCGGGCCCGCAGACCCTGGCCATCCCCGTGCCGGGGAACTTCGCCGAGTCGGCGAGCAGGACGACCCGCTCACCCGCCCGGATCATGGCCCGCTTGACCGGCACCTCGACGACCGTCGTGTCCATCACCTGCCCGCCGGGCCGCACTCCACTGGTGCCGAGGAAGAGCCAGTCGGCGTGCAGCTGACGCAGATTGTCCTCGGTGAGGAAGCCCACCAGGGAGCGGTACTCGCGGCGGACCATGCCGCCGAGCAGCACCAGCTCGATGCCCTCGTCGTCCGCGAGCTCCTCGTAGACCACCAGGTTGCTGGTGATCACGGTGAGCCGGCGGCCGTGCAGCTGCCGGGCCAGCCGGTAGGCGGTGGTGCCGATGTCGAGCAGCACCGACTGACCGTCGGCGACCATGGCCGCGGCGTGCACGGCTATGGCGTCCTTCTCGGCCACCCGCATCTCGGCGACCTCGGCGAAGGGCTGGTCGCCCTCCTCCACCACGGCGCCGCCGTGCACCCGGGTGAGCAGGCCCTCCTCCTCGAGTCTGAGCAGGTCACGCCGGACGGTGGCGGGGCTCACGCCCAGCTGCTCCGAAAGGTCGGTCACGGCCGCGGGGCCGCCGGAGCGCAGGGCCCGCAGGATGAGTTGATGTCGTCGCTCTGCCAGCACGCGATGAACAGTACTCGTCATCTTCGATCATTTCTATGCTCAGTTCTGCTCGACTCTTGCCAAATTCTCGAGAGACGCGCACGATCCTGTGCACCGCTTGCAGACTTTTGACGAGAGGATGCGCCCGTGGGCGACGAACGGCCCGATGTCCTGCTGACCGGGCTGCTCTTCTACGACCTCGTCCTCACCGGGCTGGGCAAGCCGCCGACACCCGGTGAGGAGATCTGGACCGAGGGCATGGGCGTGAGCCCCGGCGGTATCGCCAACCTGGCCGTGGCCGCCTCCCGTTTCGGCCTGCGCACCTCGCTGGCCACGGTCTTCGGCGACGACCACTACGGCGCGTACTGCCGGGGTGTGCTCGCCGGCCAGGAGGGCATCGACCTCTCGCTCTCCCGTACCGCGGACGGCTGGCACACCCCGGTCACCGTCTCCCTCGCGTACGGCCACGACCGCGCGCTGGTCACCCACGGCCAGGACCCTCCGTACTCGCAGGACGCGCTGATGGGCGACCCGCCCGAGGCGCGCACCGCCCTCGTGCACATCGAGGCCGAGCCGCACGCCTGGCTCGCAAAGGCCGCCGCGAACGGCACCCGGATCTACGCGGACGTCGGCTGGGATCCCACCCAGCAGTGGTCCCGCGACCTCCTCGACCAGCTCTCCCTGTGCCACGCCTTCCTCCCCAACGAGGCCGAGGCGATGGCGTACACCCGCACCGACAGCGCGATGGCCGCGCTCGGCACGCTCACCGACCTGGTGCCGGTCGCCGTGGTCACGCGCGGCGGGGACGGCGCGGTCGCGGTGGACCAGACGACGGGCGAGTACGCCGAGGTACCCGCCCTCGACATCGATGTCCTGGACCCGACGGGCGCCGGGGACGTCTTCGGCGCGAGCTTCGTCGCGGCCTCGCTCGGCGGCTGGCCCCTGGCGGAGCGGCTGCGCTTCGCGGTCCTCGCCGCCGGACTCTCGGTACAGCGGCACGGCGGTGCGCTGGCCGCGCCCGGCTGGTACGGCGTCCACCGCTGGTGGCACTCGCTCGAAGACCCCGGACTGCGGCGCGCGTACGGCTTCCTGGCCGACCGGATCCCAGCGGACCCGGGGCCGCCCGTCCGGCACGCGCCCGTGACTCCCCCCGATGCCACGCGTCGCCCGAGCACCTCCCGATGACCCCACGTGTGACACCCCGTATGACCCCACGCATGACTCCTCGTACGCGAAGACCGAAAAGATCCGAAAGGCGGTGGGAGCAGTGCGGCTCTCACGAAGAGGCCTGCTGCGCGCGGGCCTGGCCGGTACGGCCGCCACCGCGCTCGGCGGCCTGGCGACCGGCTGTGCCGTCCCGACCGGTTCCACCGGCCGGAACATGGTGCTGTGGTACTGGAGCGGCGGGCTGAGCCCCAAAGTCGTCCAGGACGCCAAGGCCCGCTACGACAGCGCGGTGAACCTACAGGCCATCCAGATCGGCGGCTACTACCGCTCGAAGCTGATGACCACGATGACCGGGCGCGCCCACATCCCGGACATCGTCGGGCTCAAGGGCGAGGACATGGCCTCGTACCTGCCGAACTCCGACCAGTTCGTGGACCTGCGCGCGCTCGGCGCCGACAGGCTCAAGGACCGGTATCTGCCCTGGAAGTGGGACGAGGGCATCGCCGAGGACGGCTCGATGGTGGGCTTCCCCATCGACTGCGGTCCGGTCGCGCACTACTACCAGCCGGCCGTCTTCGAGAAGGCGGGACTGCCGTACGAGCCGGCGGACGTCTCCAAGGAGCTGGACACCTGGGAGAAGTTCCTCGCGGCCGGTGAGCGGCTCAAGAAGCGCGTCCCGGGTGCGTTCATCCTCACGGACGCCCTCAGCATCTACGGCATGTCGGTCAACCAGACGACCAAGCGGTTCGTCGACAGGGACCGGCACTTCATCGGCGACCAGGAGCATGTGCGCACCGCCTGGGACCGGGCTGTCGAGGCCACCCGCCGAGGCCTGGTCTCGAAGATCATCAACGGGACGCCGGACAACATCTCGGCCACCGAGCGGGGCCTGCTGCCCAGCCAACTGAACGCCTCCTGGGCGGCCGGCGACATCAAGCTCAACACGCCGAAGACCAAGGGCAAGTGGCGGGTGGCGAGCTGTCCGGGCGGCCCTTCGAACATCGGCGGCTCGTTCCTGGCGATCACCAAGGCGTGCCGGGAGCCGGAGAAGGCCTTCGAGATGATCACCTGGATGCTCGACGCGGGCAACCAGGCCCAGGGATTCGTCGACTCGGTGCTCTTCCCGTCCACTCCGGCGTCGTACGGCATGAAGAAGCTGCGCGAACCCGACGCGTTCTTCGGCGGCCAGATCACCATGGACGTCTTCGGCCCGGCGGCGGAGAAGATCCCGGTCGCCTTCAACAGCCCGTACGACATCGCGCTCAAGACCCCGATCGACGACGAGCTGCGGAACTTCTCCGTCCTCGGCAAGGACCCGGAGAAGGCCTGGAAGGACGCCATGAGCAAGTGCCGGCGCATCGCCGACCATCTGGGGGTGAGCTACTGACATGGCTACCGCACCCGTGGTCGAGACCTCCCCGGCGGTCGTGTCCGCCACCCCAACCGCCCGCTCCGGGAAGGGCGTCCTGAGCCACTGGCGGCTGTACGCCGCGATCTCCCCCTTCTATCTGCTCTTCCTCGCCTTCGGTCTGATACCGGTCGGCTTCTCGCTCTACCTGTCGTTCCACCGCTGGGACGGGCTCGGCTCGATGGAGTTCGCGGGGCTCTCGCAGTACCGCTATCTGCTGTCGGACAGCCAGTTCTGGACCTCGATCGGGAACACGATCGTCATCTGGGCGCTGGCCACCATCCCGATGATCCTCCTGGCGATGGTCACGGCGGTGCTGCTCAACTCCGCGGTCCGCTTCAAGAACGTCTACCGCTTCGCCTTCTTCCTGCCGAACGTCACCTCGATCGTGGCCGTCGCGATCATCTTCGGCTCGGTCTTCTCCACCAACTTCGGCCTGATGAACGCCGTGTTGCAGGCGGTCGGACTTGACCAGGTGGCATGGCTGAACACTCCCTGGGGCATCAAGGTCGCCATCGCGACCCTCATGACCTGGCAGTGGACCGGCTACAACGCGATCATCTTCCTCGCCGGTCTCCAGACGATCCCGGGCGAGCTGTACGAGGCGGCGCGGATGGACGGCGCCGGGCCCCTGCAGACGTTCTTCCGCATCACGCTGCCGCTGCTGCGTCCGGTGCTGCTCTTCGTGCTGGTCATCTCGACCGTCACCGGACTCCAGAGCTTCTCCGAACCGCAGGTGCTGTTGCAGACCACGGACAACAACTCGTCGTTCGCGGGCGGCCCGGGCCACGCGGGCCAGACCATGGTCCTCTACTTCTTCCAGCAGACCTTCGACAACAACGACTTCGGCTACGGCGCCGCGGTGGCCTGGGGCATCTTCCTCGTCGTCGTCCTCTTCTCGATCATCAACTGGCGCCTGGTGCAGCGCCGGGGCGAAGAATAGGAGGCCGCCACCATGGCATCCATCAAGGGTTCACGGCAGCGGGGCATCGCGCTCCATCTGGTCCTCGTCATCGGCCTGCTGCTCTCGGTCTTCCCGTTCTACTGGGCCGTGATCATGTCGACGCACTCGTCGACCGAGATCTTCTCCTACCCGCCGAAGCTGCTGCCCGGCTCGCACTTCCTCGAGAACGTCCGGCATCTCTTCGACAACGTCGACTTCTTCGGGTCGATGGCCAACTCGCTGCTCGTGGCCGGCTCGGTGACCGTCCTGGTCCTGTTCCTCGACTCACTGGCGGCCTTCGTCTTCGCCAAGTTCCACTTCCCGGGCCGCCGGGTGCTGTTCGCGCTGATGATGGCGATCTTCATGGTGCCGGCGCAGCTCCAGGCCATCCCCCAGTTCGTGATCATGGCGAAGCTGGGCTGGATCGGCTCGATGACCGCGCTGGTCGTCCCGGCGGCGGCCAACGCGTTCGGCATCTTCTGGATGCGCCAGTACATGCAGAGCGCCATCCACGACGAACTGCTCGACGCCTCGAAGCTCGACGGCGCCGGCTTCCTGCGCCAGTACTGGCACGTGGCGCTCCCCGTGGTCCGCCCGGGTCTGGCGTTCCTCGGCATCTTCACCTTCATGGGCCAGTGGAACGACTACGCCTGGCCGCTGATCGCCCTCACCAACCCGGACAACGTGACCCTCCAGGTCGCCCTGTCCCAGCTCAACGGGGTGCACGGCACGACCGACTACGGGATGGTCATGACCGGCGCGCTGCTCGCCCTCGTTCCGCTGCTGATCGTGTTCGCGATCGGCGCCAGGCAGATCATCGCCGACCTCGGCAAGGGAGCCATTCGCTGATGTCCCGCGATCCGCTGATCGCGCTCCGCCCCTGGGAGTCACCCGAGGTGACCTCCTGGGGGCGGCTGCCGATGAACGCCGTCGACCGCCGCACCGGGGCGCTCCCGCTGGACGGCGAGTGGCGCTTCCAGCTGCTGCCCACGCCCGGCTCACCCGTGACCGAAGCGTGGTCGTCACAGCATGTCCCCGGCGCCTGGACCGTGCAGGGCACCGACGACCTGCCGCAGTACACCAACGTCACGATGCCCTGGGGAGAGTTCCCGCCCGCCTCGCCCGCCGCGAACCCGACGGGCGTGTACGAGCGCGAGGTGGACGTCCCGGCCGAGTGGGCCGGACGCCGGGTCGTGCTCCGGGTGGGCGCCGCGGAGAGCGTGCTGCTCGTCCACGTGAACGGGCGGCCGACGGGCATCTCCAAGGACTCGCACCTCGCGGCCGAGTTCGATCTCTCGGACGTCGTACGTCCCGGGGAGCGGGCCACCGTACGGCTCACCGTGGTGAAGTGGTCGGACGCCTCGCACCTCGAGGACCAGGACCACTGGTGGCACGGCGGGATCACCCGGTCGGTGCTGCTGTACGCGACCGATCCACTGCATCTCGCGGACGTGACCGTGCGGGCGCGCCCGGACGGCGGGCTGCGGGTCGACTGCCGGGTGCGGCACGCCATGGGCCGGCTCCCCGGGGGCTGGTACGTCACCGGGGAGCTGGCGGGCCACCTCCTCGCCCAGGACGCCGAGTTCGACCGGCTGAACGCGCAGGACGAGCGGGTCTCCGACTTCCTCGGCGAGGCCCGCCTCACCGCGCTCGTGCGCGAGGTGCGCCCCTGGACCGCCGAGACGCCCGAGCTGTACGAGCTGACGGTGCGCCTGCACCGCGCCGACGGCTCGGTCGCCGACACCGCGCACCCGCGCGTCGGCTTCCGCCAGGTCGAGATCCGCGGCCGGGACCTCCTGGTGAACGGCGAGCGGGTCTACATCCGGGGCGTCAACCGGCACGACTTCCATCCGCTGACGGGCCGGACGGTGTCGTACGACGACATGCGCGCCGACCTCGTCACGCTCAAGCGGTTCGGCTTCAACGCGATCCGCACCGCGCACTACCCCAACGACCCGGCTCTGCTCGACCTCGCCGACGAGCTGGGCTTCTACGTCGTCGACGAGGCGGACATCGAGTCGCACGACCACGCCCACGAGATCGCCGACGACCCGCGCTACACGGCGGCCTTCGTGGACCGCGTCTCCCGCATGGTGCTGCGCGACAAGAACCACCCCTCGGTCATCGTCTGGTCGCTGGGCAACGAGTCCGACTACGGCGCGAACCACGACGCGGCGGCGGGCTGGGTCCGCCGCCACGACCCGACCCGCCCGCTCCAGTACGAGGGCGCGGCCAAGCTCGGCTGGGCCGATCCGACGGTCGCCTCCGACATCGCCTGCCCGATGTACGCGCCGGTCGAGGACTGTGTCGCCCACGCGCTGTCCGGCGAGCAGACCAAGCCGCTCATCCAGTGCGAGTACTCCCACGCCATGGGCAACAGCAACGGCACGCTGGCCGACCACTGGGCCGCCATCGAGTCCACCCCGGGTCTTCAGGGCGGTTTCATCTGGGAGTTCTGGGACCACGGCATTCTGCAACGCGTGAACGACGGAAGACCGGCCGGGCGCGCCGGCGCCGGGCTGTATGACAACGGTGTCGCGGCGCAGGGCCACCGCTGGGCCTACGGCGGCGACTTCGGCGAGACGGTCCACGACGGCGCGTTCATCGCCGACGGGGTCGTCTTTCCCGACCGCACGCCCAAGCCGGTGATGTACGAGCACCGGGAGATCGCGGCGCCGGTGCGGCTCGCGTACGACGGCGGTGACCTGCGGATCTCCAACCACCAGCACTTCCGGGGCCTGGAGTGGCTGGCCGCCTCGTGGGAGCTGTCGCTCGCGGAGGGCGGCACGCTGACCGCGCCCGCCGGGCTGCCCGACGTACGGGCGGGTGAGTCGGCCGTGGTGCCGATGCCGTTCGCCCTGCCGGAGGACGGCGGCGAGGCCTGGCTGACGCTGCGGGTGACGACGGCCGACGACGAGGCGTGGGCGCCGCGGGGCACGGAGGTATGTGTGCCGCGGGTGCGGCTGCGGGCGGCTGCCCCGGTGGCTTCCGCGCCGCTGACGACGGGCGCTCCCGTCCAGGTCGACGAGGACGGGCTGCTCGTCCATCCGCTGCTCACGGCCGCCCCGGTGCTGTCGCTGTGGCGGGCACCGACCGACAACGACGAGATCGGCGGCATGGCGGCGCGCTGGCGGGCCTGGGGACTCGACGCGCTCGAACGCAAGGTCGTCGATGTACGCCGTGCGGCCGGCAGCGTCACGGTGGTCGCCGAGTACGGGACCATGGCGGGTGCCGTGCGGCACGAGCAGGTGTTCACGCGCGTCGAGGGCGGGGTGCGGGTCGAGGAGACGGCCGAGCTGCCGGCCGGGCTCGACGACGTGGCACGCGTGGGCTCGGTGTTCGAGACCGTCGCGGGGCTCGATGTCCTCGAGTGGTACGGGCAGGGCCCCTGGGAGTCCTATCCGGACCGGAGCGGGGGCGCCCCCGTCGGCCACCACTCCCGCCCCGTGGACGAGCTGTTCACTCCGTATCTGCGTCCGCAGGAGAGCGGCGGGCGGCACGGTGTACGCCGGTTCACGCTCTCGGCGCCGGACGCCACGGGCTTCGCGGTCGAGCTGGACGAACCGCGCCAGGTGAACGTGACCCGGTACCGGGCCGCGGACCTGGCCGCCGCCACCCACCACGACGAGCTGGTGCCGCGGCCCGGCTGTGTGGTGCACCTCGACGTCGCGCACCGCGGCCTGGGTACGGCCTCCTGCGGTCCCGACACCTCACCCGGCCACCTCGTCCCGACCGGCACACATCGCTGGTCCTGGACGCTGCGCGTGCTCTGACCTCGCTGGGGCGGCTTCCCGCGGGCCGCGGCGACCGCGGTCGCGCTGCCCGCGCGGCCGCTCGTGACGCGCGGTGGCTTCCAGTACGCGGGGAAGACCGACCAGATTCTGCACGGCCGGCTCGGCGACGTACGGATCGCCGAACGCGCCCTTCCCGTCAAGTCGTTGATGAACCACTGACCCGAGGGAGCCACACGACCATGACCGAGCAGCAACTGCCCGCCTGGGCCGACCCGTCCGTCTCCCCCGCCGCGCTGGACCCCCAGGGCATGTCGCGGCGCGGGCTGCTGCGCCGCGCGGGCCTGTTCGGCGCGGCCTTCGCGGTGGGCTCGCTCGCGACACCCGCGGCGGCCTCTTCCGGACGCTACGGCGGCAACGATCCGCGGCTCGCCTACCTCGTCGGCGACCACCACATCCACTCCGTCTACAGCCACGACGCGAAGTACACCTTCTCCCAACTCGCCCGGGCCGGCGACCGGTACGGGCTCGACTGGATGGTCTTCAACGAGCACTCCAACTTCGGACACGCCGACTACGGCGCGAAGCTGGAGCACCAGGAGATCCTGAAGGCCCGCGCCGAGAACCCGCGCCAGCTGATCTTCCAGGGCCTTGAGTGGTACATCCCGGCCGCCGAGCACGCCACGGTCTTCGCGGCGCCCGGACCGCACGAGGTGGATCTGCTCACGCGCTTCGAGCTCGCCTACGACGGGAAGCTGCTCGGCTACACGGACGGCGCCACCTCGAACCCGAACACGGCCCGCAACGAGGCCCACGCCATCAAGGCCATCCAGTGGCTCGCCGAACAGCGCCGCACCGGCTACGTCGACGACGTGCTCGTCCTCGCCAACCACCCGATGCGCCTCGGCATCGACTCCCCGCACGAGATGCGGGGCTGGCGCGACGCGGCCCCCGAGATCATGATCGGCATGGAAGGCGCGCCCGGCGCGCAGGGCGGTGGCATACCCGGCTGGGTCGGCTCGGGGCAGCAGCGCGGCGAGTACGTCAACAAGCCGTCCGCGAACTCCTGGCCCGGCTACCCGGAGGACGCCTACGTCCTGTACGGCGGCTTCGACTGGACGACGGCGACCGTCGGCGGCCTGTGGGACGCGATGCTCGCCGAGGGCAAGCTGTTCACGATCACGACCAACTCCGATGTGCACCGGGTCGTCTTCGACACCTGGAAGAACGGCGACTGGGCACCCGGGCGGAACTTCGACAACACCGGGCACCTCCCCGACCCGGTCAACACCGACAGCCAGCAGCCGGGCGGCGACTTCTGGCCCGGCCAGTTCAGCCGCACCCACGTGGGCGTGACCCGCTACGGCTACCGCGCGGTGATGGCGGGCCTGCGCGCGGGCCGGGTCTGGCTCGACCACGGCCATCTGCTGGACGGGCTCGACGTCCGCCTGAAGCGGGACTGCGACCACGGTCCGGGCGTGACCATGGGCGGCCGGCTGCGCGTCCGCAAGGGCGAGAAGCTCACGCTGAGCGTCACCGTGACGACCGCGTCGCGCCCCAACCCCCACGGCATCCTGCCCGAGTTGGCCCACGTCGACGTGGTCCGGGGCGCGGTGCGCGGCCCGGCGGCCGACCGCGACGACTGGCGGGCGCCCGACACCAGGGTCGTCCACACGCGGGACGTGAGCGGCCGCAAGGGCACGTACACCCTGCGCATCCCGCTGGTCGCGGGCGACGAGTCCTTCTACGTCCGGCTGCGCGGCAGCGACGGCAACCGCAACGGTACGGGCTACCTGGGCGCCTCGGTCGACCCGCATGGCCCGATTCCGCACGTGCCCGGCAACGGTGACCCGTGGGTCGACACATGGTTCTACGCGAACCCCGTCTTCGTCGATGTGGTGGGCGGCCGACAGGAGAACCGCCCGGCGTAGGAACCGTCGGACCTAGAAGCGCGACAGGCTCTGCAGGACGGCGGCGGGGCCGTACGGTCGCCGGAATACGGAAACGGCCCGTCCCCGCGCTGCGACGGGGACGGACGGCCGGGGGGCGGCACGCACGGACCGCGGAGCGCGGGGGTGCGGGGTGCGGGGTGCGGGGTGCGGCTCAGACGGACCGCGGGTCGCGGTTCAGACGGGCAGCCCCGCCAGCATGCGTCGGTCCCTGGGCGCGTGCTGGCGGTCGAGGCGGGCGTCCAGCAGCCGCCGGGCGGCGTCGCACCGGCCTCCTGCCACGAGGGCGTACAGCAGTGTCTCCTCGACGACCTCCCGCTGCGCCGCGCTGCCGCCCACCTTGCGGAGGCCGGGCAGGAGCGCGTCGAGGCCGCGGGCCGCGTCGTGGAAGCGCTCCTCGACGAGAGCGGCGAAGGACTCGCAGAGCGGGACGATGATCTCGCGCTGCACCTCGTCCGCCCCGGCGGCGTGGTCGCGCAGCCGGCGCAGGGCCGCCAGGTCACCGGCGGCGGCCAGGGCGACCGCCGCGTGCAGGGCGGTGAAGGCGGTCGCGGGCCGCTCGACGACCTCCTGGGCGACGGTGCCGAGGACGTCCGCGGCGGGTATCCGGCCCCGCCAACTGCCGCTCAGCCGGGCCCGCCACAGCAGCGAACCCGAGTCGACGAGCGCCCGCACCCCGGTCACGCGCCCCGGCGCCAGCTGCGCGAACCACCGTTTGCGTACGGCCGCCGTGTCGTCGAGGGCCAGTTCGTGCAGCGCGACGTGCCACGAGAAGTGGGCCCGGTGGACCGCGCCCCGGCCCTGGCCCGAGATCCAGCCGTCGAGCCAGTCCCGGCCAGTCGCGTGCGCGCCGGACTCGTAGTGGACGTGGGCGAGCGCGTGCACGGCGTGTCCGGCGGCGGGCTCGGCGGCCAGCGCGCGGTGCGCCAGCTCCCCGGCCTCGCCGTACCGGCCCTCCTCCTGGCGGAGGAAGGCGAGCAGCGAGGTGGGGAACCAGTGCCCGTCGTACACCGGTGAGGTGCGCTCGACCAGCCGCAGGGCGTAGGCGTCGTCGAGGTCGTTGATGCCGGAGAAGGCGATGGTGGGCACGGCGGTGGCGAGCGCGAGCGCGTCGGCGGGGTACGCCTCCAGGTGCCGCAGCAGGGCGCCGTCGCCGTCGTCACCGTGGATGCGGCGGGTGACGACGTCGACGAAGGACCGCTCCCGCTCGTCGGCCCGCTCGCGCGCGGAGCGCTGTGCGTCGGCGAGGGCGCGGGGTACGTCGACCTCGGCGCCGCACTCGTGGCCGACCAGGGCGAGGGCGGCGTGCCCGAGCGCGAAGCCCGGGTCGAGGGTCACCGCGCGCCCGAAGGCGTCCTCGGCTGCGGCCCTGACCTTGAGGACCCGGTCGAGCCCGGTGCGGTAGGCGGCGGCCGCCTCGGCGTGGGTGGACAGGGCGAGCCCGTGCGCGTCGACGGGCCGGCGGCGCGGTCGGCGGGCGGCCCGGGCCGGCCGGGTGAGGGGCGCGAGCAACTCCTGGGCCAGCGCGGCCGCCTGGACCCGGATCTCGGGGATGGCGGTGGTCTCCCACAGCTCACCGCGCCGCGGAGCCCCGAGCGTGAACAGCGGGCGCTCGGCACGGCCCCGCGCGTCGAGGAGACGGCCGTCACCGGTGGCGACCCCCATGCCGAGCGGCCCGGGCACGGCGGCGCCGGAGCCGAAGAGCGAGCGCCACAGGGGGTCGTCGAGGCGGGGCCCCGGGCCGGTGCAGTCGACGACCCAACCGGCGCGTATCCGGCGACCGCCGGAGAGCGAGACGGTCAGGATGCCGCCCGGACGGAAGTGGGCCGGTACGCCGCCCGGCCCGGAACGGGCCGCCGCACCTTCATCCCCGGCCCCGACCACACCTGCACCCTCACCCACACCCACACCCACACCCACGATCCGCCCGGCATACACGCGCAATCGCCGTGCCGTACGTCGCCGGGTCAGCGACTCCGCGGTCGCGGGTGCCATCCGGTGCCGGTGTGTGTTCCACCGGGCGCCCTCCTCCTTCAGGAACTGGGCGCGCTCGTCGGGCGTCAGGCTGCGCCAGAGCCTCGCGGTGTGCGGGCGCAGACTGTCGAGGGCGGGACGCCAGTCGCCGTGGGTGCGCACGGCCCGGCTGATGTGTCGGTAGACGGCCCGCCGCAGCTCCGCCAAGGAGGATCCCAGGTCCTCGGGTGCGGGCATCGTGCCCGCCGGAGTGAGCGCGTGCGGCTGCGGCAGCAGACCGCTGCGCGAGACGGCGTGCACCGTGCGCCCGGGCCGGTCCAGCGTGAGCGCCAGATCGACGGCGGTGAGCCCGGTGCCGACGAGCAGCACGTCGGCACCGTCCGCGCGCGGGCCGTCCAGGGCGCCCGGGGCCCAGGGAGCCGCGACGAACCTCGCCGAGGCGCGCAGCGCGGGCGGTGCCCAGTCGCCCGGCGAGCCCGCGGGCCCGGTGGCCAGGACGGCGCTGTCGGCCGTGACGCGGCCCCCGTCGGCGAGGTGAAGCTCCACCCGGCCGTCGGGGGCGTCGGTACAGCTCTCCGCCCGCACCCTCAGCCGCCGCACGCCCACCACCCCCTGCGCACGGACGATCGCCTGACCGAGCGTGTCGGCCAGATAGGCGCCGAACCGGTAGCGCGTGGCGAAGTCGGCGCCGGTGACGGTCGGTTCGCCGTGCCGGCACAGCCAGCGGGTGAAGTGCCCGGGGTCGTCGGGATAGCAACTCATGCCGCCCGCGGGCACGTTGAGCCGATGCCGCGGGTCGGACGTGGCGTAGGCGGTACCGCGGCCGGCCTCGGGCGCCGGGTCGACGAGCACGAGGTCGAGGGGCGTACGGCGGCGCGTCGCCGTCTCGCACAGCTGGATCGCGGTCAGTGTGCCGGCCGCACCCGCTCCGACAATGGCGACGGTGTGCCGTGTGCGGGCTGGAATCACGTGTACCTCCGGCGGTGATCGGCTGCGGAGCCGTTGAACGGAACGTCTGCTTCGCTTTTCCGAACTATTCCGACCGGGTTGCTGGGGATGTCGTACCCGGCCGGGGATCTCACCGGAAACTCAGGGCACCGGTCGGCTGTTTCATACTCTGTTCACAATCGGCGGGGCCCCGACAACCGTGGTTCAAGACGTCTCCCGGAGTGTCTTCACAGGAATCTCATGTGAGCGCCCTCGGATTCAAAGATTCAACCCAGGGAGGTGGCGCACGATGCACGCGCACCTGGTGGTTGAACGAGGAAAGGCGTGCCGTGGGCGTCCCGCACATATCGAACGGATCCGGGCGACAGTCCTGGTCGCGACGCGGGGCCCTGGCCGCACTCGCCGCCGCCCTGCCGGCCACCGTCCTCACCGGCTGCGGCGGTTTTGCGGACGCCTCTGAGGACACGAAGAGCACGGGCGGAGGCACGGCAGGGAACACGGCCGGCACGGCCGACGCGAAGACCACCGAGGCGAAGGCGCCCACCCTCACCGTCACCCCGGCCGACGGCACGAAGAAGGCGGACTTCAGCAGCCCCGTCGAGGTCACCGTGACCCACGGCACCCTGGCCTCCGTCAAGGTCAGCGGCAACGACGGCGCCACGCTCGCCGGCCGCTACAACGACGCCCGTACGAAGTGGACGTCCACCGGGAACCCGTACTCCGGCACCACATACACGGTCACGGCCAAGGCGAAGGGAGCCGACGCCGAGACCGTGACCTTCTCCACCAAGTCCCCCGGCGAGACCTTCGTGGGCTACTTCACCCCCGAGGCGAACTCGACCTCCGGCGTCGGCATGCCCGTATCGGTCAACTTCACCCACGCCGTCGCGGACCGCGCCGCCGTCGAGAAGGCGATCACGGTGACCGCCGAGCCGGCGGTCGAGGTGGTCGGCCACTGGTTCAGCGACACCCGGCTCGATTTCCGGCCCGAGACGTACTGGGCCGCGGGCACGCGGATCACGCTCGGTCTGCGGCTCAAGGACGTCGAGGGCGCGGACGGCGTCTACGGCACCCAGTCCAAGGACGTCACCTTCCACATCGGCCGCGAGCAGATCAGCACGGTCGACCTCGCCACCAGGACGATGACGGTGCGGCGGGACGGCTCGACGTACGCGACCTACCCCGTCACCGGCGGCGACGCCGACCACACCACCTGGTCCGGGATCATGGTGATCAGCGAGCGTTTCACGGAGACGCGGATGGAGTCCTCCACCGTCGGGCTCGGCGACGAGTACGACATCAAGGATGTGCCGCACGCCCAGCGGCTGACCACCTCCGGCACGTTCATCCACGGCAACTACTGGGCCGGGTCCTCCGTCTTCGGTCACACCAACGCGAGCCACGGCTGTATCGGGCTCCAGGACACCAAGGGCGCGAACGACAGCTCCGTGGCGGGCTACGCGTTCTACAAGAGCTCGATGCTCGGCGACGTGGTCGTGGTGAAGAACTCGGGCGAGGACACGGTCGATCCGTCCAACGGCCTCAACGGCTGGAACCTGTCGTGGGACCAGTGGCGGGCGGGAAGCGCCCTTTCCCGTTGAGCCATCAGCGACGGCCACTGGGTACGGACCTCACCCCGTTCTCAAAGTGGATCACCGGGGGCGGCGGGCAGAACACCGCGCAGCTGAGCACCAGTTGTGAGCGGTGGGTGGCGCAGAGTTTCGCCACCCACGGCGCGGACTGCTGGGTGTACGCGATCCAGGCCCCCCGCGGGATCGACGTGAACGCCACCGCGCGGCAGAACGGCATCGAGTCGACGTACCTGTGGAACAAGGAGATCGACTTCCCCGGCGGCATCCAGGGCAGGTTCTCCAGGGAGCGTGTCGTTACCACTGGGTCGGCGCCCACCCGCAGACGAACGCCAGCATCTACCAGAACCTCGGCTGCCGGACGAACAGCAACTGACGAACAGCAACTTCCGCCCCGCCCCCGGCGCACAGGCGGACCTGGCCGGTTCGACGCGCTGAGTTCCCCCGGGAGGAGACGCCGGGGCACGCCGTCCTCGGACCCGGCGGCCCCAGGCGGCCCAGCGGCGGCCCAGGCGGCCCGGCATGAGGGGGCGCCGCCCGGGGGGGGCGGGCGGGACTTCCCGCCTTCACCGTGTGAACTTCCTTGCGGCACAGGGAGTTTCTCGGTTTTACCTCTTGACGGTCCCAGTGGCGGAGAGCACATTGGCCGCGCGTCTTGAGAGCGCTCTCAAGGACACATCGCGCACCCCACTCCGTACCGAAGAGGCACCCACATGAGTGAAACTTCCGGCATATCCGCGAGACGGCGGTCACTGCGGCGCGCGCTCGTCGCCGTGCTCGGCACCCTGAGCCTGGCGGCGGCCGCCGCCACAGCCGCGACCCTCCCCGCGAACGCCTCCGCCCCCACGCCCCCGGCAGGCTGGACCCAGGTCTTCCTCGACGACTTCAACGGCGCGGCCGGTTCCGGCGTCAGCACCGCCAACTGGCAGTACGACACCGGCACCAGCTACCCGGGCGGCGCCGCCAACTGGGGCACGGGCGAGGTCGAGACGATGACCTCCAGCAGCAACAACGTGTCGCTCGACGGCAACGGAAACCTCCGGATCACCCCGCTGCGCGACTCCGCGGGCAACTGGACCTCGGGCCGCATCGAGACCAACCGCACCGACTTCCAGCCACCGGCCGGCGGCACACTGCGGGTCGAGTCACGCATCCAGCTGCCCAACGTGACCGGCGCCGCCGCCAAGGGCTACTGGCCCGCCTTCTGGATGCTGGGCGCGCCCTACCGGGGCAACTACCAGAACTGGCCGAGCGTCGGCGAGCTGGACATCATGGAGAACGTCCAGGGCCTCAACACCGACTGGGCCACCGTGCACTGCGGCACCAACCCGGGCGGCCCGTGCAACGAGACCAGCGGCATCGGCGGCAACACCCCGTGCGCCGGAACCACGTGTCAGGCCAGCTTCCACACGTACGCCATGGAGTGGGACAGGTCGACGAGCACCGAGGAGATCCGCTTCTACCTGGACGGCGTCAACTTCCATACGGTGAAGGCCAGTCAGGTCGACGCGACGACGTGGGCGAACGCCACCGGCCACGGCTTCTTCGTCATCCTGAACGTCGCGATGGGCGGCGGCTTCCCCGCCGCGTTCGGCGGCGGTCCGGACAGCGGCACCGACCCCGGCCACCCGATGGTCGTCGACTATGTGCAGGTGCTCCAGTCGAGCGGCGGGAGCGGTACCACACCCCCTCCGTCCGGCAGCCGTGACGCATACAGCGCCATCCAGGCCGAGTCCTACGACAGCCAGTCCGGGACGAGCACCGAGACGACCACCGACACGGGCGGCGGCCAGAACATCGGCTCGCTGGGCAACGGCGACTGGGCGCTCTACAAGGGGGTCGACTTCGGCTCCACCGCGGCGAAGCAGTTCTACGCGCGGGTCGCGAGCGGCGCGGCGGCCGGCGTCAGCGGGCTGGTGGAGGTACGCCTCGACAGCCGCACCGGCTCACCGGTCGGCAGCTTCTCGGTGGCCGGCACCGGTGGCTGGCAGAGCTGGAGAACGGTCCCGGCGAACATCAGCTCGGTCACCGGGACCCACGACGTCTATCTGACCTTCACCAGCGGCCAGTCGGCCGACTTCGTGAACGTCAACTGGTTCGACTTCGGTCACTGACCGGTTCCTGGGGGCTCCACGCGCACGCGTGGAGCCCCCATTCGCGTCCGGGCGACCTCGCTCCGCCACGCGTCCGGGCGGCCCGGCTCCGCTCAGCGCAGCTCCGCCCGGAACGCCGCCGGAGTGGTGTCCGTGTGCTGGTGGAAGAACTTGGAGAAGTTGGCCGAGTCGGGGAAACCCACCGCGGCTCCGACCCGGCCGATCGGCAGGTCCGTGTGCGCGAGCAGGCGCTTGGCCTCCAGGGTCACCCGCTTGTCGATGAACCCCTTGGGGGTCTGGCCGGTGGCGGCGCGGACCGCGCGGACCAGGGTGCGGCGGGAGTAGCCGAGGGTGTCGGCGTACGCGCTGACGCTGTGGTTGGTCGCGAAGCCCTTCTCCACCGCGTCCCTGAAGCGGGTGAAGGTGGTGTCCGTCTGCTCGCGGCCGGCCTGCGCCGAGCTGACCGCGAGATGGGCCAGGCGGAACAGGAACGCGGTGAGCGTGTGCCGCAGCACCGAGGTGTGCAGGCTCAGCGGCAGCGTCGTCGTGTCGACGTACTCGCGCTCCAGTTGGGCGAGGGAGTGTTCGAGAGCGGCGAGCCGGTCCGGGTCGGGGTGCAGCAGCGGCGGCAGGTCGTAGCGGTAGAGGCCGGTCGCCTCGACCGTGGCCCGGGGCAGGAAACCGGGCTGCATGGTCAGGACGGTCCCGCGGTACTCGTCGGTCCGGGAGAAGCGGTGCACCTGTCCGGGGCGGATCCACAGCACGTCACCGGCGGAGGCCTCGTACTCGGCGAAGTCGATCATGTGCCGGACCGGGCCGTCGTGGAACACCATCACGACGTGGAAGTCGATCCGGTGCACGCGGTCCAGGGGGGCGTCCGCATGCCAGATCCGGTCGGCGCCCATCGGGCCGACCTGCATGCCGACGCCGAAGACGCTCAGGTCGACGGGGAAGGGGAAGGTTCTGATCCCGTCACCTTCATGGGCGGCTCGGGTGGTTCTGTCTGCCATGTCCCTCTCGCGGCGGCTCGGCCCTGCTGTCGGTGTCCCACTTTCACCGAAGGCTGACACAGGGGCACCTTCCCCGGCAAAAGTCAGACTTTTAGGTTTGAAGGCGTTCCACCAGTGACTCCCCGTTTCGTGAGGACTTCTTGAAGATGAGCACGCACACCCACGACAGCTTCGAGTGGACCGACCTCGACCGGCGTGCCGTCGACACGGCCCGCCTGCTGGCCGCCGATGCCGTGCAGAAGGTGGGCAACGGCCACCCCGGCACCGCGATGAGCCTGGCACCGGCCGCGTACACGATCTTTCAAAAGGTGATGCGACACGACCCCGCCGATCCCGAGTGGACCGGCCGTGACCGTTTCGTCCTCTCCCCCGGCCACACCTCACTGACTCTCTACACCCAGCTCTTCCTCGCCGGATACGAGCTGGAGCTCGACGACCTGAAGGCGTTCCGTACGCACGGCTCGAAGACACCCGGCCACCCCGAGTACGGGCACACGGCCGGCGTCGAGACCACCACGGGCCCGCTGGGCCAGGGCGCCGCCAACGCGGTGGGCATGGCGATGGCCGCCCGCTACGAGCGCGGTCTGTTCGACCCCCACGCGCCCGAGGGCGAGTCCCCCTTCGACCACACCATCTGGGCGATCGTCTCGGACGGCGACCTGGAGGAGGGCATCTCCGCCGAGGCGTCCTCCCTCGCCGGTCACCAGAAGCTGGGCAACCTGGTCTTCCTCTACGACGACAACCACATCTCCATCGAGGGCGACACCGCCACCGCCTTCTCCGAGGACGTACCGAAGCGGTACGAGGCGTACGGCTGGCACGTCCAGCGCATCGAGCCCTCCGCCGACGGCGACATCGACGTCCACGCGCTGCACGCGGCGCTCAAGGCGGCGCAGGCCGAGACCGAGCGCCCCTCGTTCATCGCGATGCGCACGATCATCGCCTGGCCCGCCCCGAACGCGCAGAACACCGAGGCCTCGCACGGCTCGGCGCTCGGCGCCGAGGAGATCGCGGCCACCAAGCGCGTCCTCGGCTCCGACCCCGAGCAGACCTTCGAGGTCGCGGACGAGGTGCTCGCCCACGCCCGCCGCGCCCTGGACCGCGGCGCCGAGGAGCACGCCGCCTGGGACAAGCGGATCGCCGAGTGGCGCACCGCCCAGCCCGAGCGCGCGAAGCTCTTCGACCGGATCGTCGCCGGTCAGCTCCCCGAGGGCTGGGAGCAGTCCCTCCCCGTCTTCGAAGCGGGCACGTCCGTCGCGACGCGTGCCGCGTCCGGCAAGGTCCTCCAGGCACTCGGCGCGGTCATCCCCGAGCTGTGGGGCGGCTCCGCCGACCTCGCGGGCTCGAACAACACCACGATCGACAAGACCAGCTCGTTCCTGCCGAAGGGCAACCCGCTGCCCGAGGCCGACCCGTACGGCCGCACCGTCCACTTCGGCATCCGCGAGCACTCCATGGCCGCGGAGATGAACGGCATCGCGCTGCACGGCAACACCCGTATCTACGGCGGCACCTTCCTGGTGTTCTCCGACTACATGCGCAACGCCGTCCGCCTCTCCGCGCTGATGCAGCTGCCGGTGACGTACGTGTGGACCCACGACTCCATCGGCCTCGGCGAGGACGGCCCCACCCACCAGCCCGTCGAGCACCTCGCCTCGCTGCGCGCCATCCCCGGCCTGAACATCGTCCGCCCGGCCGACGCCAACGAGACGGCGATCGCCTGGCGCGAGATCCTCGAGCGGCACGCCACCCACCCGGCCCCGCACGGCCTTGCGCTGACCCGCCAGGGCGTACCGACGTACGAGGCCAACGAGGACGCGGCGAAGGGCGGTTACGTCCTCCAGGAGGCGTCCACCGGAACCCCGGACGTGGTCCTCATCGCCACCGGCTCCGAGGTGCAGCTCGCCGTCGCGGCGCGCGAGCGGCTGGAGGCCGAGGGCGTCGGCACACGCGTGGTCTCGATGCCGTCCGTGGAGTGGTTCGAGGAGCAGTCGCCGGAGTACCGCGCGAGCGTCCTTCCGCCGTCCGTGAAGGCCCGCGTCGCGGTCGAGGCCGGTATCGGTCTGACCTGGCACCGGTACGTCGGAGACGCCGGACGCATCGTTTCGCTGGAGCACTTCGGCGCCTCCGCCGACGCCGAGACCCTGTTCGCCGAGTTCGGCTTCACCGCCGAGAACGTCGCCGCCGCGGCCCGGGAATCCATCACCGCCGCGCGTGGTTGAGCAGACCGCAAGAAAGAAGATGATCACTGTGAGCAACACCGTCGAAAACCTCGAGCGCCTCTCCGACGAAGGCGTCTCCATCTGGCTGGACGATCTGTCGCGCAAGCGGATCACGTCCGGCAACCTCGCCGAACTCATCGCGCACAAGCACGTGGTGGGCGTCACCACCAACCCGTCCATCTTCCAGGCCGCCATCGGCTCCGGAGAGGGATACGAGGAGCAGCTGGCCGATCTGGCCGTGCGTGGCGTCACGGTCGACGAGGCCGTGCGCATGATGACGACCGCCGACGTGCGCGCCGCCGCCGACATCCTGCGGCCCGTGTACGACGCGACCGGCGGCCGTGACGGCCGGGTCTCCATCGAGGTCGACCCGCGCCTCGCCCACGACACCGAGGCGACGATCGCCGAAGCCAAGCAGCTCGCCTGGCTGGTGGACCGCCCCAACGTGATGATCAAGATTCCGGCGACCAAGGCCGGTCTCCCCGCGATCACCGAGGTCATCGGCCTCGGCATCAGCGTCAACGTCACGCTGATCTTCTCGCTCGAGCGCTACCGCGAGGTGATGGACGCCTACCTCGCCGGTCTGGAGCGGGCGCAGGCCGCGGGCATCGACCTGGCCGGCATCCACTCCGTCGCCTCCTTCTTCGTCTCCCGCGTCGACAGCGAGATCGACAAGCGCCTGGCGAAGGCCGGCACGGACGACGCGCAGGCCCTCAAGGGCAAGGCGGCGCTCGCCAACGCCCGGCTCGCGTACGAGGCGTACGAAGAGGTCTTCGCCGGGGAGCGCTGGACCGCGCTCGCCCCGGCCGGCGCGCACAAGCAGCGTCCGCTGTGGGCCTCGACGGGCGTGAAGGACCCGGCGTACAAGGACACCCTGTACGTCGACGAGCTGGTCGCTCCCGGCACGGTCAACACCATGCCGGAGGGGACCTTGAACGCCACCGCCGACCACGGCGACATCCACGGCGACACGGTGACCGGCGGCTATGCCCAGGCCCGCGCCGACCTGGCCGCCGTGGAGCGGCTGGGGATCTCGTACGACGAGGTCGTGAAGCAGCTGGAGGACGAGGCCGTCGCCAAGTTCGAGGTGGCGTGGGGCGACCTGCTGGAGGCCGTCGCGACCTCGCTGCGCGGCAAGGGAGCTGACGGCGAATGAGCAAGACTCCTTCGACCGGGACGCCGGGCACCGAGAAGCCTGTCACCGGGACGCCGGCCACCGAGACGCCTGTCACGGAGGCTCCGGTCACCGAGGCTCCGGTCACCGAGGCGTCGGCCGTCGACTGGGCCAACCCCCTGCGCGACCCCCGGGACCGCCGTCTCCCCCGTATCGCGGGCCCCTCGGGCCTCGTCATCTTCGGGGTCACCGGCGACCTGTCCCGCAAGAAGCTGATGCCGGCCATCTACGACCTGGCCAACCGCGGTCTGCTCCCGCCGGGCTTCTCGCTCCTCGGGTTCGCCCGCCGGGACTGGGAGGACCAGGACTTCGCGCAGGTGGTGCACGACTCGGTGCGCGAGCACGCCCGCACGGAGTTCCGCGAGGAGGTCTGGCAGCAGCTCGCCGAGGGCATGCGGTTCATCCCGGGCGACTTCGACGACGACATGGCGTTCAAGCAACTGCGCGCGTCCGTCGACGAGCTGGACGCCTCCCGCGGCACCAGCGGCAACTACGCCTTCTATCTCTCGGTACCGCCGAAGTTCTTCCCGAAGGTCGTCCAGCAGCTCAAGAAGCACGGGCTCGCGGACGCGCCGGAGGGCTCCTGGCGGCGTGCGGTCATCGAGAAGCCGTTCGGCCACGACCTGGCCAGCGCGCGTGAGCTGAACGCGATCGTGCACGAGGTGTTCGACCCGGACCAGGTGTTCCGCATCGACCACTACCTGGGTAAGGAGACCGTCCAGAACATCCTGGCGCTCCGCTTCGCCAACCAGATGTACGAGCCGGTCTGGAACCGGTCGTACGTCGACCACGTACAGATCACCATGGCCGAGGACATCGGCATCGGCGGCCGTGCGGGGTACTACGACGGCATCGGTTCGGCCCGTGACGTCATCCAGAACCACCTCCTCCAGCTGATGGCGCTGACCGCCATGGAGGAGCCGGCCGCCTTCGACGCCGAGTCGCTGCTCGCCGAGAAGCTGAAGGTCCTCAAGTCCGTGAAGCTGCCGGGGAACCTGGGCGAGCACACCGTGCGCGGTCAGTACACGGCGAGCTGGCAGGGCGGCGAGCGGGTGCGCGGCTACCTCCAGGAGGACGGCATCGACCCCAGGTCGACGACGGACACCTACGCGGCCGTGAAGCTGGAGGTCGACAACCGCCGCTGGGCGGGCGTCCCCTTCTATCTGCGCACCGGCAAGCGTCTGGGCCGCCGGGTGACCGAGATCGCGGTGGTCTTCCAGCGCGCGCCCCACTCCCCCTTCGACTCGACCGCCACCGAGGAGTTGGGCGCCAACGCGATCGTCGTCCGTGTCCAGCCCGACGAGGGCATGACCGTGCGCTTCGGTTCGAAGGTGCCGGGTACGTCGATGGAGATCCGGGACGTCTCGATGGACTTCGCGTACGGCGAGTCGTTCACCGAGTCCAGCCCGGAGGCGTACGAACGGCTGATCCTGGATGTCCTGCTCGGCGACGCCAATCTCTTCCCCCGCCATCAGGAGGTGGAAGAGTCCTGGAAGATCCTCGACCCGATCGAGGGGTACTGGGACACGCACGGCAAGCCCGCGCAGTACCCCTCGGGATCCTGGGGTCCCGAGGAAGCCGACGAGATGCTCGCACGAGACGGACGGAGCTGGCGCAGGCCATGAAGATCGACCTGACCGACACCACGGCAAGCAAGATCAACAAGGCGCTCGTGCAGGGACGCCATGCCATCGGCACTCCCGCCGTGGGCATGGTCCTGACGATGGTCATCGTGACCGACGAGGAGAACGCCTACGACGCGCTCAAGGCGGCCGAGGAGGCCTCGCGCGAGCACCCGTCGCGCACCCTGGTCGTCATCAAGCGCGTCGCCCGCACCCCGCGCGACCGCACGCAGTCCCGCCTGGACGCGGAGGTGCGGGTCGGCTCGGACGCGGGTACCGGGGAGACGGTGATCCTGCGGACGTACGGCGAGGTCTCCGACCACGCCGACTCGGTGGTCCTGCCGCTGCTGCTGCCGGACGCCCCGGTCGTCGTCTGGTGGCCGGTGGACGCGCCCGACATCCCGTCGAAGGACCCGCTGGGCGCCCTCGCGCAGCGCCGGATCACCGACATGTACGCGGTGGAGGCACCGCTCGCCGCGTTGGAGGCCCGGGTCTCCTCGTACGCGCCGGGCGACACCGACCTGGCCTGGACCCGGCTCACCCCGTGGCGTTCGATGCTGGCCGCGGCCCTCGACCAGGCCCGTACGCCGGTGATCTCGGCCGCCGTCGAGAGCGAGGCGGAGAACCCGAGCGCCGAACTGCTGGCCCGCTGGCTGGGCGCCCGTCTGCATGTGCCGGTGGAGCGGGTCGTCACCGCGGGCCCCGTGGTGACGGCCGTACGGCTCGGCACCGAGAAGGGCGAGATCCTCATCGACCGCCCCGAGGGCCCGCTGGCCACGCTGTCCCTGCCGGGCCAGCCCGCGCGCACCCTCGCGCTGAAGGTCCGCAGCACCTCCGAACTGATCGCCGAGGAGCTGCGACGCCTCGACGCGGACGAGATGTACGCCATCGCCCTGCGCGGCGAGGCGGCCGAGGAGAACACCAGTCATGTCTGACAGCCCCAGGCTCACCCGTCGCCCCGAGTGGACGGAACTGGAGGACCATCGCGCGGGTCCGCTGCTCCACCCGGCGCTGCGTGAGCTGTTCGCGGCGGACCCCGAGCGGGCCGAGCGCTATGTCGTGCGGGCCGGCGATCTGCGCCTCGACTACTCCAAGCACCTCATCACGGACGAGACCCTCGCCCTGCTCCAGGAACTCGCCACCGCCACCGACGTGTTCGGGCTGCGGGACGCCATGTTCCGGGGCGAGAAGATCAACGTCACCGAGAACCGCGCCGTCCTGCACACCGCGCTGCGCGCCCCGCGCGACGCCGTGATCGAGGTCGACGGCGAGAACGTCGTCCCGGCCGTGCACGCCGTGCTCGACAGGATGGCCGACTTCGCCGACCGGGTCCGCTCGGGCGAGTGGACCGGGCACACCGGCAGCCGCATCCGCACGGTCGTCAACATCGGTATCGGCGGCTCGGACCTGGGCCCCGCGATGGCGTACGAGGCGCTGCGGGCCTTCACCGACCGCTCGCTGACCGTGCGGTTCGTGTCGAACGTGGACGGCGCCGATCTGCACGAAGCCGTACGGGACCTGGACCCGGCGGAAACCCTGTTCGTCATCGCGTCCAAGACCTTCACGACCATCGAGACGATCACGAACGCCACCTCGGCGCGGTCCTGGCTCCTCGCCGGGCTCGACGGGGACGAGAAGGCGGTCGCCAAGCACTTCGTGGCGCTGTCGACGAACGCCGGGAAGGTGTCGGACTTCGGCATCGACACGGCGAACATGTTCGAGTTCTGGGACTGGGTCGGCGGCCGCTACTCGTTCGACTCCGCGATCGGTCTGTCGCTGATGATCGCGATCGGGCCGGAGCGGTTCCGCGAGCTGCTCGACGGGTTCAGGATCGTCGACGAACACTTCCGCACCGCGCCCGCGGAGGCCAACGCGCCTTTGCTGCTCGGCCTGCTGGGTGTCTGGTACGGCTCGTTCTTCGGTGCCCAGTCGCACGCCGTGCTGCCGTACTCGCACTATCTGTCCAAGTTCACCGCCTACTTGCAGCAGCTGGACATGGAGTCCAACGGCAAGTCCGTGGACCGGGACGGCCATCCCGTGGAGTGGCAGACCGGCCCGGTGGTGTGGGGTACGCCCGGCACCAACGGACAGCACGCGTACTACCAGTTGCTCCACCAGGGCACCAAGGTCATCCCGGCCGACCTGATCGGGTTCATCAACCCGGTCGACGGGCTGAGCGACGAACTGGCGGCCCAGCACGACCTGTTGATGGCCAACCTCTTCGCCCAGGGCCAGGCCCTCGCCTTCGGCAAGACCGGCGACGAGGTACGCGCCGAGGGAGTGCCGGAGGAGCAGGTGCCGCACCGCACCTTCCGCGGCAACCACCCCACCACCACGATCCTGGCCGCCGAGCTGACCCCGTCGGTCCTCGGCCAGCTCATCGCCCTCTACGAGCACAAGGTGTTCGTCCAGGGCGCGATCTGGAACATCGACTCCTTCGACCAGTGGGGCGTCGAACTCGGCAAGGTCCTCGCCAAACGCGTCGAGCCCGCCCTCACCGAAGGCGCGGACGTACCCGGCCTCGACCCCTCCACCGCCGCCCTCGTGGCCGCGTACCGCACTCACCGGAAGAAGTGAAAGGGCATGACAGCGATGCAGCTCGGACTGATCGGTCTCGGCAAAATGGGCGGCAACATGCGCGAGCGGATCCGCCGCGCGGGCCACACGGTCGTCGGCTACGACCGCAACCCCGAGGTCTCGGACGTCAGTAGCCTCACCGAACTCGTGAGCGCCCTCGAAGGCCCGCGCGTGGTCTGGGTGATGGTCCCCGCGGGCGCCCCGACCCAGTCCGTCGTCGACGAGCTCGGCGACCTGCTCTCCCCCGGCGACACCGTCGTCGACGGCGGCAACTCCCGCTGGACGGACGACGAGAAGCACGCCGAGGAGCTGGCCGCCAAGGGCATCGGCTTCGTCGACGCGGGCGTCTCGGGTGGTGTGTGGGGTCTCCAGAACGGCTATGCGCTGATGGTGGGCGGCGACGCGGAGCACATCGCTCGCGTCCAGCCGATCTTCGACGCGCTCAAGCCGGAGGGCGACTTCGGGTTCGTCCACGCGGGCAAGGTCGGCGCGGGCCACTTCTCGAAGATGGTCCACAACGGCATCGAGTACGCCATGATGCAGGCGTACGCCGAGGGCTGGGAGCTCCTCGAGAAGGTCGACTCCGTGACCGATGTGCGCGCGGTCTTCCGCTCCTGGCAGGAGGGCACCGTCATCCGCTCCTGGCTGCTCGACCTCGCGGTCAACGCCCTGGACGAGGACGAGCACCTGGAGAAGCTGCGCGGCTACGCCGAGGACTCCGGCGAGGGCCGGTGGACCGTCGAGGCGGCCATCCACAACGCCGTGCCGCTGCCCGCGATCACCGCCTCCCTCTTCGCGCGGTTCGCCTCCCGCCAGGACGACTCGCCGCAGATGAAGATGGTCGCGGCGCTGCGCAACCAGTTCGGCGGCCACGCCGTCGAGTCAGCGGAGTAGGGCTCCATGGGCGACCTCATACTGGTCCGCCACGGCGAGACCGAGTGGAGCCTGTCGGGCCGGCACACCAGCCGGACCGACCTGCCCCTCACCCACCACGGTGAGGAGCAGGCCAAGTCCCTGGCGCCCTTCTTCGCCGGGCGCTCGTTCGCCCGCGTCCTCACCAGCCCCCTCGACCGCGCGGTGCGCACGGCGGAGCTGGCCGGGCTGACCGGGGCCGTGACCGACCCCGACCTGCACGAGTGGGACTACGGCGGGTACGAGGGCATCACGACCGTCGAGATCCACCGCACCCGGCCCGACTGGGACCTGTGGACCGACGGCGTGCCGTCGGCCTCGGACGGGTCCCGCGGTGAGTCGCCGCAGGAGGTGGGAGAGCGCGCCGACCGTGTGCTGTCCCGGGTGGACGCGGCGCTCCGGGGTGACGGAGAAGACGTGGTCCTGGTGGCCCACGCCCACTTCCTGCGGGTCGTGACCGCGCGCCGCCTGGGCCTGCCTCCCGAGCAAGGGCGGCTCTTCCGGCTCGCCACCGGCACGGTCAGCCGGCTGTCCACCGAACACGGACGTCCGGTGATCGCGACGTGGAACGAGTCGGGAACTTCCCACGGGCACCACTAGTTTCTACGTTGCTGTAGAGAAAAGGTTACGGCCCGCCCACTGGGGCGGGCCGGCCCGCGACAACGAACGTATGGAGTCCTCATGGCCCTGTGGGACCGCATCAAAGAGTCCGCGTCGACGATGCAGACCCAGCTCGAGGCGAAGAAGAACGACCTGAAGAGCGGCGCCTTCCGCGATGCGAGCATGGCGATGTGCGCACTCGTGGCGGCGGCGGACGGGTCGGTGGACCCGTCCGAGCGGCAGCGTGTGGCCCAGCTGATCGCCACCAACGAGGTGTTGCAGAACTTCGACGCCGACGACCTGCGGCGCCGCTTCGACGCGAACCTGGACAAGCTGACCGCCGACTTCGCCTTCGGCAAGGTCAGCGTGCTCCAGGAGATCGCCAAGGCCAAGAAGAAGCCCGCCGAGGCGCGTGCCGTCATCCAGATCGGCATCGTCATCGGCGGCGCCGACGGCGACTTCGACAAGACCGAGCAGGCCGTCGTACGGGAGGCGTGCTTCGCCCTCGACCTGCCGCCGCACGAGTTCGACCTGTAGCGGCCGCCCAGCTCCACCCCCGGCCCCGGTCACGCACGTCTTCGCACTCGCTCCGCACCCCTGGTGCGGGCGGGCCCGTCGGCGTGGTGGCCGGGGCCGCGGTCGTCGAAGGGGAGCGCCGGTCGTCGAAGGTGAGCGCCGCGTCCACCGGTCCGCGCGGCCTCGGCAGGGGAACCCGCGGGCGAACGGCGCGTACCCGAGACGACACCCGACCGCCACACTGACGTGGACAAAACACCGCTTCCCGGCCAAGTGTTCGTAGAGGGCGACGAGAGGCGCGCATGGCGGGAAAGCCCCGCCGTGGGCACTCCGGGGCGCCGGCAGCGTGCCGGCCCCTGTCCCGTACGCATCCGTGCGAAGGAAGCGACCGATGACCGAGACCGGGCGGCACGAACAGCAGTACGAGCGGTATGAGGGTGGCAGTCCCGAGGCGGAGCGCCAGGTGTTCGAGCGGCTGGCCCGGGAGATCATGGAAGTCCAGGTCAAAAACCAGCGGGCCCAGGGCGGCGGGATCTCGCGCACCTTCCACGCCAAGGCGCCGCTGGCCGTGGAGAACGCGCGACTGCGCTTCCACGACGACCTGCCCGAGGCCCTGCGGGTCGGCTTCGCCCAGCCGGGCGCCGACTATCCGGCGACCGTGCGCCTGTCCAACGCGAGCGGCGTCCAGCAGGGTGACGGATCGCCCGACCTGCGCGGTGCGGCCGTCCGCGTACGGGTGTCGGAGGACGAGAGCCACGATCTGCTGGCGACCAGCCATCCGGTTTCGCACGCCCGCGACGCCCGGGAGTTCGTGGCCTTCGCCAAGGCGATGGCGGGTGCCCGCAGCCCCCTCCAGAAGGCCTTCGGGCTGTTCGTGAAACTCCCGCTGGCCGTGGGCCTCGGCACCGCGAACCGGATGCGGCGCAATGTGCAGGCGGCGGCCCGGCACACCGTCGACTCCCTCGCGAGCGAGACGTACTGGAGCCGCGGGGCGATCCTGTGGGGCGAGGCGGGTCCGGTGCGCTATCTGCTGCGTCCGGCCCCGGGCAGCCCGCCGCCGCTCCCCTGCGACCCGAACGACCCGGACTTCCTGCACCGCGAGCTGGCGCAGCGGCTGGCCAGGACGGACATCGCGTTCGACCTGTGCGTGCAAAGGTTCGTCGATGAACGCCGCACCCCGGTCGAGGACGCCTCGGTGGAGTGGCAGGAGGCGATCGCGCCCGCACAGCCGATCGCCCGGCTCACCATTCCGGGGCAGGACCTCGACGACGCGAAGGCGCGCACCGTCGCCCGCCGGATCGAGGACCTCGCCTTCAACCCCTGGCACACGACGGACGACTTCCGTCCGCTCGGCAACATCAACCGGGCCCGCAAGGCCGCGTACGGGGCGAGCAGCGCGCACCGGCTCGGGCTGCGGTTCAGCACCGCGGAGCCGTGGCAGAACCGGCTGCTCACGCCACCCGCGGGTGCGGCCTTCGGCCTGCTGAACCGAGTGCTGCCCTGGCACCGGCTGCCGTTGCGGCTGAGCCTGCTGAACCTGGTGTTCCTGCGGAAGGCGCTGCGCCGCTTCAACCTGATCGACACCGAGCCCCGCGAGGCTCCCCCGAAGGCCCAGCCGGTACCGGAGCCGATTCCGGAGCGGCTGCGCACCGAGCGGTCCTACGACGGCTCGTACGACGATCTGTCCGAGCCGGGGATGGGCGCCGTGGGCGCCGCCTTCGGCCGCAACGTCACGCCGGACTACCGGCCCGACCTCTTCGACACCCCGAACCCGGTGACGGTCAGCCGCCGGCTCCTGTACCGCGAGAGCTTCCAGCCCGCGACCTCGCTCAACATCCTCGCGGCCGCGTGGATCCAGTTCCAGGTGCACGACTGGGTCAACCACCGCCGCCACCGGCCCGGGGGACGCACGGTCGAGGTGCCGCTCCCGCCCGGCAGCGGCGACTGGCACAACACGCCGGGCGGGCCGCCCGAGAACGTGATGCGGTTCGCGGAGAACGAGGGCCTCGAACTGCCCGGCGACCGGCCGCCGATCCTCTTCGGCAACGTCGCCTCGCACTGGTGGGACGGCTCCGAGGTGTACGGCGAGGACGAGCAGACCGCTCGTTTCCTGCGCGAACCGGACGGCGGTGCCAGACTCCGCCTGGAGGACGGCCACTTGCCGGGCGGCACGAACGGGATCCCGCTCACCGGCTTCAGCGAGAGCTGGTGGATGGGTCTCAGCGCGATGCACACGCTCTTCGCGCGCGAGCACAACGCGGTCTGTGACGCGCTGCGCGCCGAGTACCCGTCGATGAGCGAGGAGCGGATCTACCGGACGGCACGGCTGGTGGTCTCGGCGCTCATCGCGAAGATCCACACGGTGGAGTGGACCCCGGCGATCCTCGCCACCGAGGCGATCGACATCGGGCTCCACACCAACTGGCAGGGCCCGCCGCGGAACTGGCTCAACAAGCTGGGTCTGTGGCTGTTCGAGGCGCACTCGCTGACCGGCATCCCCGGGACCCGGCCGGACCACCACGGGGTGCCGTACTCACTGACCGAGGACTTCGTCACCGTCTACCGCATGCACCCGCTGATCCCGGACGACTACGAGCTGCGCGAGCACCACTTCGGGCAGCGCCTGGAGACGGTCGGGTTCCTGGACATCCAGGGCGGCGCGGCCGAGGCGAAGATCCGCAAGACGGGCCTGGCGAACACGCTGTACTCGTTCGGCATCGCCCATCCCGGCGCGATCACCCTGCACAACTTCCCGCGTTCGCTCCAGCAGTTCGAGCGGGACGGCGAGATCATCGATCTGTCGGTGGTGGATCTCGTCCGCACCCGGCGGCGCGGCGTCCCGCGGTACAACGACTTCCGGGCGGGCCTGCACAAGAAGCGCATCCGTTCCTTCGAGGAGCTGACGCGGAACGCCGAGACGCTGGCGCGGCTCAAGGAGGTCTACCGCTCGGTCGACGAGGTCGACACCATGGTCGGCCTGCTCGCGGAGAACCCGCCGGCCGGCTTCGGCTTCAGCGACACCGCGTTCCGCATCTTCATCCTGATGGCCACGCGCCGGCTCCAGAGCGACCGCTTCCTGACGGTCGACTACCGGCCCGAGGTCTACACCCCGCTCGGCATCGACTGGGTCGAGAAGGGCGGCATGAACTCCGTGATCCTGCGGCACTGCCCGGAACTGGCGTCGCTCATGCCGCGCCGGGCGAGCGCGTTCGCGCCTTGGCGGACGGTGCAGCCGGCGGCCAACGGCGGCCCCCCTGACAACGGCGGCCCCGGTGACAACGGCTGACTCCGGCGCTAGGAGCGCACCAATGGCACGCCGCGCTCCGGGGACCAGGGATTTCGGCCGACCGGGCGGCAGTTGACAGCTTCGGTGCGGCACGCCAGAGTCCCGCGAGATGGAGATCAACGACCTGACGCCTGCCGAGCGACGTGTGTGGGAGGCCTTTCCGCGGGGCGCGTCCGTGGACTTCCGCACACCTGACGCGGACACCGAGGCCGCTGAGTGGGGACCGGAGCGGACCGTGCGAGCGAGCGTCCTGCGGGCACTGCTGCTCACGGCACCGCAGGAGGAGGGCGAGACGGCCGCGCTCAAGGTCGCGGGTGCCCGGATCACCGGCGTACTGAGTCTGATGTACGCGACGATCGGCCATGTCGTCCGGCTGAGCCACTGCCGGTTCGAGGAGGCGCCCAAGCTGCACGGCGCCCAGCTTCGTCAGCTCAATCTGCGGCAGTCGGTGCTGCCCGGCCTGGCCTCGGGGAACGTACGGATCGACGGCATCCTGCGGTTGACGGACTGCCGTGTCCACGGGCCGGTGCGGCTCGATGGCGCGCAGATATCCCGCGCGCTCTTCCTCGACGGTGCGCGGCTCTCCGCCCAGGACGACGCGCAGCCCGTGCTCCAGCTCAACCAGGCCGCCATCGGCGACGACCTGTGGGCGCCGAAGCTCCGGGTTCGGGGTGAGGTGCGGATGAACGGCATCCATGTGGCCGGGTCGGTCAACCTGGAGGACGCCGATCTGAGCGCGCACGCGGGCACCGCCCTCAGCGCCGAGACCCTCAGCGTGGGAACCGATGTGCGGGCGCGCTGCCTGCGCGCGGACGGCCGGCTCGAGCTGCGCGGCGCCCGGATCCCCGGCCGGCTCGATCTGCTGCACGCTCGTCTCTCGAACCCCGGCGGCACGGCGCTGCGGGCGAGCAGCTGCGCCATCAGGGAACTCTGGCTGCGCGACGGCGACCGGATCGAGGGCGTCCTCAATCTGCGCCGTGCGCAGATCGACCTGCTGACCCTGGCCCCGGAGATGCTGCCCGACGAGGTGTTTCTGAGCGGTCTCACCTACACCATGCTCACCCCGAACGAGCCCGCCGAGCGCCGTCTGCCGATGCTCGACCGGGACGGCGGCGGCTATCTCCCCTCCGGATACGAGCAGTTGAGCGCCGCGTACCGCAGAATCGGCGACGACAACGCGGCCCGCCTCGTCCAACTCGCCAAGCAGCGGCGCCATCGCGCCACCCTGGCCTGGTACGCGCGGATCTGGGGCCACGTCCAGGACGCCACCGTCGGCTACGGCTTCCGTCCGCTGCGTGCCGCCGGCTGGCTGCTGTCCCTGCTGGCCGTGGGCTCGATCGCGTACGGCGTGCATCCGCCCCACCCGCTCAAGGCCTCCGAGGCGCCGCCCTTCAACGCCGTCTTCTACACCCTCGACCTGCTCCTGCCGGTCATCGACTTCGGTCAGGAGCGGGCCTTCTCCCCCACCGACTGGTACCAGGGCCTGTCCTACGTCCTCATCATCACCGGCTGGATCCTGGCGACGACGATCGTCACCGGTGTGACGCGCACGGTCAGCCGTCAGTAGTACGGCTCACCGGACCGGCCGCCCCGCGTGCTGGGCGGCCAGCCGCACCGGTGCGTTCTGGGCTCCGTAACCGCGGTGGCCGGCGTCACGCTGGACGAGTTCGAAGAAGACGCGGCCGACCGTCTCCGTGTAGCAGTGCCGGAACGCGCCGCCCGCGTCACGGTCGTAGAGGATGCCGAGTTCGCGGTACGTCTCCAGCTCGCCGTCCGCGAACTCGTACCGGGCGGCCAGGTCGTCGTAGTAGTTCGCCGGAATCCGCAGCAGCCGGCCGCCCGCCGCGCGAAAGCGGCGGGCCGTGGCGACCACGTCCTCGGTGGCGAACGCGATGTGCTGGGCCCGGGCGCCGTCGTCGGTCGGTGCGGGTCCGACGCTCAGCGCGATCCGCACACTGCCGTCGGCGTTGGTGACGGCACGGCTGCGGTGCAGACCGTAGGGGTCGGCGACGTCGACGCTGTCCTGCGCGTTCAGACCGAGCACGCTGCGGTGGAACAGGGCCGCCTCGTCGAACTGGTGCCAGGGCTGGGTGAGGGCGAGATGGTCGACCCGGGTGACGCCGTGCGCGGGGGCACGGCCCGGCGCGTCCGCGTCCACTTCCAGGTCCGCGAAGTCGCCTCGCCAGTCGGGGAGTTCGGGGCGGGCGGCGCAGAAGAAGAGTTCGGTGCCGTCGGGCGCGGCGACCGCCTCCAGGGGCGCGTCCTCCAGGGCGCGGCGGCGCGGCAGCACCGGGGCGAGCAGGGCCTCGGCGCGGCGGGCCGCGGCGGCCGGGTCCGGTGACTCCAGGCCGACGGCGGCGAGCGAGGTGCCGGCGCGGCGGGCGGCGGGGCCCGTGTTGACCAGGACGCGCGCCGCACCCTGCTGCCAGAGGTCCACCGGCTTGGAGCGGTGCCGGGCGGTGCGACCGAAACCGAGCGCGCTCAGGAGCGCGGAGACCGGCTCGACGTCGGGTGTGACGAGTTCGGCGAAGGCGATCCCGGTGGGCACCACGGGCGCGGGGGGTGTGGCGAGTCCGGTCGCCTCCTGGAGGGCGAGCAGCGAGCGCTGGGCGTCCACGGCGGTGGGTCCGGCCTCGGCCTGCCGGAAGACGTCGTTGAAGACCTCGAGGGACAGCGGTCCCCGGTATCCGGCGCGCATCACATGTCCGAGGAACCCGGCGATGTCGAAGCCGCCCTGGCCGGGGAAACAGCGGTAGTGACGGCTCCACTGGAGGACGTCCATCGCCATCTGCGGGGCGTCGGCCAGTTGCAGGAAGAAGATCTTCTCGCCGGGGATGTCCTCGATGCCCTTGGGGTCCGAGCCGCGGGCGAGGATGTGGAAGCTGTCGAGGCAGGTCCCGAGCGCGGGGTGGCCGGCGGCCTCGACGATGCGCCAGGCGTGGTCGTACGTACGCACATGGCGCCCCCACGCCAGCGCCTCGTAGGCGACCCTGATCCCGAAGTCCGCGGCCAGTTCGGCCAGTCGGCGCAGCTGCCGGGCGGCGAGCGCGTCGTCGTCCTCGGCGAGCGGGGAGACGCTGGAGCAGACGAGGACGGTGTCCGCGCCCAGGCGTCGCATCAGCTCGAACTTGTGGCGCGCGCGGCGCAGATTGCGGCTGAACTCGTCCGCCGGTACGGCCTCGATGTCGCGCATCGGCTGGTAGAGGTCGATGCTCAGACCGAGGTCGGCGCAGCGGGCCCGGATCTCCTCGGGGCTGAGCGGGCTGGCGAGCAGGTCGTTCTCGAAGATCTCGACGCCGTCGAAGCCGGCCCGGGCCGCGGCCGTGAGCTTCTCGGTGAGGGACCCGCTGAGCGAGACGGTGGCGATGGACGTACGCACGGGGTGTCTCCCTTCTGTCCGGGCTTCAGTGCCGGACGGCCGCGGTGCCGGCCAGTTCGGCGATGTCGGCGAGCATGCGCATGCTGTCGGGTTCCCGCCCGGTGAAGAGCCGGAACGCGTCCACCGCCTGGAAGACGGCCATGCCGCCGCCGTCGAGCGTGGCGCAGCCGAGCGCGCGGGCGGTGCGCAGCAGTTCGGTCTCCAGGGGGCGGTAGACCACCTCGGCGACCCACAGACCGGGGTGCAGCAGCTCGGCCGGGAGCGGGATTCCGGGGTGGGCGGCCATACCGGTGGGGGTGGCGTGCACGATGCCGTCGGCGTCCGTCAGCAGCTTGGGCAGCGTGTCCGGGCTCGCCGCGGCGGCGCGGCCGTCGCCGAAGTGCCGGTTCAGTGCCACGGCGAGGGCGGCGGCCCGCTCCGGCAGCGCGTCGACGACGGTGACGTGCCCGGCGCCGAGTGTCAGCAGGGCGTGCGCCACGGCCGCGCCCGCGCCGCCCGCGCCCAGCTGTACGACCCGTTCGAGCCGGGCGTCGGGCAGTCCGCGCGCGAAGGAGGCGGCGAACCCGGTGACGTCCGTGTTGTGACCGACGGCGCGGCCGTCCTCGAAGACGACGGTGTTGACCGCGCCGAGCGCCTCGGCCTGCGGGGCGAGCGTGTCCAGGTGGCTGATGACGAGCTGCTTGCAGGGGTGCGTGATGTTGAGCCCGTCGAAACCGAGGTCCCGGGCCGCGCGTACCAGGCCGCCCACGGCTTCGGGTCCGACCCCGAGCCTGTCGATGTCGATCAGCCGGTAGTGATAGCGCAGTCCCTGCCGGCCGGCCTCGCGTTCGTGCAGGGCGGGGCTGAGCGAGGGGCCGATGCCGGAACCGATCAGGCCGACGAGATACGAGTCCTGGGTCACGGCGGTCCTCCTGGGCTGCCGCCGGACGGGTCGCCCGGACAGCTGACTAATGTACGAACTAGTACGTTAGTCATATCAGGATGTCACGCCGCCGTGAAGACATCGACCGGACCGACCCGCGCCGAGGCCCTGCTTCTACAATCTCGGCACCGGCATCTCCGTCCGAAGGAACCCGATGACCAGCGTCGACGAACCGGCACCACCGAACGGCCGCATCCGCGACGCCGCCCGCACCAGGGCCGAGATCCTCGACGTGGCGACGCAGGAGTTCGCGCGGGCCGGATACGACGGCGCCCGGGTCGACGAGATCGCCGCCCGCACCCGCACCACGAAGCGGATGATCTACTACTACTTCGGCGGCAAGGAGCAGCTCTTCACGGCCGTCCTGGAACGGGCCTACTCCGTCATCCGCCAGGCCGAGCAGGAACTCGACGTCGAACACCTGGACCCGGTCGCGGCCATCCGCAAGCTCGCCGAGGTCACCTTCGACCACCACGAAGCGCACCCCGACTTCATCCGCCTGGTCAGCATCGAGAACATCCACGGCGCCGAGCACATCGCCGCGTCCGAGGAGCTCGGCCGGATCGGCTCGCCCGCGCTGGACGTGACCGGCCGCATCCTGGAAGCCGGCCGCAGCTCGGGACTGTTCACGGCCGACGTCGACGCCGTGGACCTGCACGCGCTGATCAGTTCCTTCTGCTTCTTCCGGGTCTCGAACCGCCATACCTTCGGCGCCCTCTTCGGCCGCGACCTGGTGGCACCCGGCCGGCGCGAGCACTACCGGACCATGCTCGGCGACCTGGTCATCGCCTATCTGACGGCGGACCGCTCCGCGGACTGAGCCCCGCACCGCGGCGCCGCGCCCGGCTCCGGACCAGGACCGTGCGCCGGCCCGGAGGCGGAGAGCCCCTTCTGCGCGACCTCTTGACACCCGGGAAACGTGAGCGCACCATCCGTAGCCAACCGCTACTAACTATCCAGTGGGTTAATTAGCCGGGCACGCACCCGGCGCGGCCGACCCGTCACCCCAGGGCCCCGGCACCTCTCCCCTCCGCTCACCCGCTCCGCCCGGAGCTCCTCGAAGGAGTACGCCGTGTCCGTCCCCGCCGCCCCGCACGACGCGCCACCCGGCCAGCCGAGGAAGGCCGCGCTCGCCGCCTGGATCGGCAGCGCCCTGGAGTACTACGACTTCTTCATCTACGGCAGCGCCGCCGCGCTGATCTTCCCGAAGGTCTTCTTCGACGAGTCGGACCCCGCCGACGCGACGCTGCTCTCCCTGGCCACCTTCGGTGTCGCCTACGCCGCCCGCCCGGTCGGCGCGCTGTTCCTCGGCCACTTCGGCGACCACCTGGGCCGTAAGAAGATCATGGTCTTCACGCTGATCCTGATGGGCCTGTCGACGTTCCTCATCGGCTGTCTGCCCACCCGCGCCCAGGTCGGCGGCCTGGCCCCGGTGCTGCTCGTGCTCTGCCGTGTCCTCCAGGGCGTCTCCGCCGCCGGCGAGCAGGCCAGCGCCAACTCGATGACGCTGGAACACGCGCCACCGCACCGCCGCGGCTACTTCACCAGCTTCACCCTGAACGGCACCCAGGCGGGACAGCTTCTCGCCACCCTCGTCTTCCTCCCCGTCGCCGCGCTCCCCGAGGACCAACTGCTCTCCTGGGGCTGGCGCGTTCCGTTCTGGCTGAGCGTCGCGGTGGCCGTCGCCGGCTACGTCATCCGCCGCACCCTCCAGGAGACTCCGGCCTTCGCCCAGCAGGCCGCGGCCGACGGTGTCGCGAAGCTGCCGCTCGCCGTGCTGCTGCGCGAGCACTGGGCCGATGTGCTGCGTGTGGTCGCCGCCGCCCTCATCGCCTCCGTGAGCACGATCTTCACGGTGTGGGCGCTGGCGTACGCGACCAGCGACTCGGTCGGCCTGAGCCGCTCGTCCATGCTGTGGGTGGGCGCGCTCGCCAACCTGGTCGCCCTCGGCGCGATCCCGCTCTGGGCCGTCCTGTCCGACCGCGTCGGCCGCCGCCCGGTCTTCCTGATCGGCGCCGTCGGCAGCGCGGTGCTGATGTTCCTCTACCTGTGGGCCATCTCCACCGGCTCCTACCCTCTGGTCCTGCTGCTCGGCGTCCTCACCTTCGGTGTCGTCTACAGCGCCGCCAACGGCATCTGGCCCTCCTTCTACGGGGAGATGTTCTCCACCCGCGTCCGCCTCTCGGGCATGGCCATCGGCACGCAGATCGGTTTCGCGGTCGCCGGCTTCGCCGTCACCTTCGCCGCGCAGATCGCCGGTCCGGACGGCGACGACTGGTCCTCGGTCGCCCTCTTCGCCTCGGCCCTGTGCATTCCGCCGATCGTCGCGGCGCTCACCGCCCGCGAGACGCACAAGGTACCGACGGAACTGCTCGGCGAGCGCCCGGCGCAGGGGGCCGCGAACCGCGAGACCGTGACGGCCTGACCGACCCGCCCGGTCCGCCGGGCCTGACGATCCGTTGGGCCCGCCGGTCCACTGGGCCCGCCCGGTCCGCCCGAGTCTCCGGCGTCCGTCAGACGTCCGGAGGCTCGGACTTCGCACGGCTGGGACGCGTACGTCCGCGCGGCGAGGAACCGCACGGAAGGCGGCGCGATGGCGGCTCAACCCCGCGGAATCCCGTACGCCCGCTCCACCCGCAGGCGCAGCACGAGCCGGCGGTCGCGGACCATCGCGGCCCGGAAGTCGTCCCAGTCGGGGTGCTCGCCCAGCACGTCACGGTAGAGCCGGATCAGTTCCTCGACGGTCTCGTCGTGCGGGTCCCGCGCGACCGGCGACAGTTCGGCCACGCCCTCGACGACCGTGTACGCCCTCCGGTCGGGCCCCGTCACGTGGTACGACGCCCTCGGGTCCCGGCGCAGATTGCGGGTCTTGGCGCGGTCGTCCGTGACCGACACCCGCAGCGTCCGCTCGTCGGGGTAGTACGCGTGGGCGACGTTCGACAACTGGGGCCGTCCGTCGCGCTTGAGGGTGACCAGCACTCCGGCGAGATGGTCGGAGAGCAGCTTCAGCAGTGCGTCCTGCGTCGCGTCCTGAGTCATGTCTGGGTCAACCCGCCGGTCCCGGCACGCATTCCGCGTAGACACTGTCTACGAGTCTCTGGTAGACAGTGTCTATGAGCGATGAGGGGACCGGGCTGCGGGCTCGGCTGATCGAGGCGGGCGTCGACCTGGTGGCCAAGGAGGGCGCGAACGCGCTGTCCCTGCGGGAGATCGCCCGTCGGGCGGGGGTCTCGCACGGGGCCCCGCGCCGCTACTTCCCCACCCACCTGGCGCTGCTCTCCGCCATCGCGCGGCGCGGCTTCGCGGAGCTGGCGGAGCGGGCGACGGCGGCGGTCGGCGACGGCGGGGCGAGCCCGCGCGCACAACTGGCGTCCCTGGGACGGGTCTACCTGGACTTCGCGCTGGACAACCGGGGCATGTACGAGCTGATGTTCCGTCACGACCTGCTGGAGAGCAACCGTCTGGGGCTGCGCGACACCAGCCTGCCGCTCTTCGGTGTGCTGGTGGACCTGGTCGCAAGGGCCCGTCCCGGGGCGGACGCCCGCGCCGTCGCCGGCTCCCTGTGGGCGAACCTGCACGGGATCGCCCAGCTGTGGGGCTGGGGCAGCCTTCAACTCGCCACCGGCGCGGTCGACTTCGCACCCCTGCTGGGTACGGCCCTGGACGCGCACCTCGGGCCGGAGGACCAGTGAGCGCGCACCGGGGTCTCACTCTGACAAGCAGTGTCGTCGGCGCGGTGATCGTCGCCCTGGACGGGACCGTGCTGACCGTCGCGCAGCCCACGCTGGGGCGGGATCTGCACGCCTCGGTCGCCGAGGTGCAGTGGACGAGCACCGGGTATCTCATCGCGGTGGCGAGCCTGTTGGTGTTCGCGGGCCGCGTCGGCGACCGGTACGGGCATCAACGCGTCTTCGCCGTGGGCATGCTGGGTTTCGGCGCGGCCTCGGCCGGGATCGGGATGGCGGCGGGCATCGGCTGGGTGATCGGACTGCGCGTGGTTCAGGGGGTGTTCGGCGCGCTGCTCCAGCCGGCGACCCTCGGGATGCTGCGGGCCGCGTATCCGCCCGACCGGCTGGGGATGCCGATCGCGCTGCGGACGAGCGCCATCGGGGTGGCGGCCGCCGCCGGTCCGCTGGTGGGCGGGGCGCTGGTCACCCCGTTCGGCTGGCGGTCCGTCTTCTTCGTCAATGTCGTGCCCGCGCTGGCCATGGGCGGTCTCGCCCTGGCCGTCCGGGGGCCGGAGCGGACGCCCCCCTCCGGGCGGCGGCTCGACCTGCCCGGCGCCTGTCTCCTCGCGGTGGCCCTGGCGTGCCTCGTGCACACCCTGGTCGGGATTCCGGACGGCGGCTGGACGACGGTGTCCACGCTCGGGCTGATCGCGGCGGCCGTCGCCGGTACCGTCTTCGTCCACCACGAACGGCGCACGCCGAGCCCGCTGCTGCCGCCCGACGTGCTCGGTTCGGCGGCCGTCGGTGCGGCGCTGGGCATCCTGGTGGCCGCCTCGGCGTCGATGCTCGGCACCCTGTTCGTGAGCAGCTACTTCCTTCAGGACGTTCTCGGCCTGACTCCGCTGGAGACCGCCCTTCGGGCCCTGCCGGGACCGGTGATGATGGTGCTGGCGGCACCCGCCTCCGCCGTCCTCATGCGCCGCTACGGCCCCCGTCGGACGACCGCCTGCGCGATGACGCTCCTCGCCCTCGGCGTCCTCGTGCTGTCCCGGCTCGGCGAAGGGTCGGGGGCGCTGTCGATCGGAACCGGATTCCTGCTGCTCGGCGCGGGTTTCGGCACGGTGATGGTGGCCGCCACGGCGGTCGTCGTACGGCAGGTGGCGGCGGGCGCGGCCGGCGTGGCGGGCGGCCTCCAGCAGACCGCGATGAACGTGGGGCCGACGCTGGGGGTAGCGGCGGCGACCACGCTGATGACGTACACGCGCGTGGGCCTGGCTCCGACGCTGACGGTGCTGGCCGCGCTGGCCGCGGCGGGCGCACTGCCGGCTCTCGCGCTGCCGGGCCGCTCCGGCAGCCGGAGCGGAGCCCCCGAGGAATCACTCACGGCCTCGTGAGAGAGCATGACGTCTGGGACCGCGGCCCGGGACGGCCGCGGGAGAGACCGGAGGAGAACATGGGACACCTGCGGCAGGAGGCCGAGCCGGGCGAGGTCGGGCTCGACCCGAAGGCGCTGGCCCGCCTCGACCAGCACTTCGCACACGAGGTCGACGACGGCCGGCTGCCCGGCTTTCTCGTGTCCGTCTCCCGGCACGGGCGCGTCGCCCACCTCACGACGTACGGCCACCGGGACCGCGCGGCCGAACTCCCGGTGGAGACCGACACGTTGTGGCGGATGTACTCGATGACGAAGCCGGTCACCTCGGTCGCCGCGCTGATCCTCATGGAGGAGGGACGGTTCGGACTCGACACGCCCGTCGCCGAGTTCCTCCCGTCGTTCGCCGAGCCGCGGGTGTACGTCGACGGCGCGGGACCCGACATCCGCACCCGCCCCGCCGGGCAGCCGATCCTGATCCGCCATCTGCTGACCCACACGGCGGGCCTGACCTTCGGCTTCTACCACTGCCATCCCGTCGACGCCCGCTACCGGGAGGCGGGCATCGAGTCGTCGGTGCCACCGGGCGCGGACCTGGCCGAGGCGTGCGAGGTGTACGCGGGCCTGCCGCTCCAGTTCGAGCCGGGGACCCGGTGGAACTACTCCGTGGCCACCAATGTCCTAGGCCGGCTCATCGAAGTGGTGTCGGGCCGGCCCCTGGACGACTTCTTCGCCGACCGCGTCCTGACTCCCCTCGGCATGACGGACGCCGGCTTCTGCGTGACGCCGGAGCAGGCGTCCCGTCTCGCCGAGCTGTACGGCGAGACGGAGGACGGCGGTATCGCTCCGGTCCCCGGCCTGCCGCTGCACGGCCGGCCGCGCTTCCTCTCGGGCAGCGGCGGCCTGGTGGCCACGGCGTACGACTACCACCGGTTCATGGAGTTCCTGCGCCGTCGCGGCGAACTCGACGGCGTCCGGCTGCTCGCCCCCAGGACCGTCGCCATGATGACCGCCAACCAGCTCCCCGGTGGCGCCGACCGCCGTGCGTTCGGCACCACGGTCCACCAGGAGCCCGGCAGCGCCGGTCTCGGCTTCGGCCTCGGCGTCTCCGTCGTCGTCGACCCCGGTGTGACCCGCTCCCCGTCCGCCCTCGGCTCGTACGGCTGGAACGGGGTGGCCACCACCACGTTCTGGGTCGACCCGCACAACGACATGACGGTCCAGTTCCTCACCCAGGTACGCCCGACGGGCTCGCACCGGGTCTACCCGGAGCTGAAACGCCTCATCCACGAGTCCCTGGCGGGCTGACAGCGAGGTCAGGGACCGGACGGCGGCGAGATCTGCTGCATGAGGCTCATCAGGTCCGGGGCCACCCATTCCTCCGCGATCCTGTCGCCCTCGATGCGGTAGAGCTCGATGCTGCGGAAGCCGACCGGCCGGTGCGTCGCGGCCACGCCCTGGAAGGTGCCCTGGTGGGTGCCGCGGAAGTGGACGCGTACCGCCACCTTGTCGTGGACGCTGAACATGTCCTCGACGTCGACCTGGAGGTCAGGGAAGCCTTCGAGCATGGCCTGAGCGCCCAGCCGCCAGATCTCCCGCCCGTGCAGCGGGTCGGGTGTCCCGGGGACGTTGGCGATGAAGTTCTCCGTCAGCAGCTCGACGCACGCGTCGAGGTCGCCGCTCTGCAGCCTCTGATAAGCGGTGCGCAGCAAGGCTGCGTTCTTCTCGGTGGCGGTGGCCATCAGGTGTCCTTTTCTCGGTTCTCAGTGCAATGGGGGGAATTCAGGTGAGCGCGGGCCGGCGCAGGGCGCCGACCAGCGCGCGCGGGTCGTCGGCGTGGAAGCGGATGGTCCGTGCTTCCCCTCTGCCGCCGAGCGGGCGGGTGAAGACCAGAGGGCGGGTCAGTTCCAGGGTCACCGTGGTCTGACCGGCCACGATCAGATCGAGCACCCCCTTCTCGGACAGCGTCACGAGCCTGCCTTGCGGGTAGCAGCGGTCGACCCGGACCGAGGCGACCGCGTCCGCCGGGACGGCGAGGTCGAAGAGGGCCCCATAGCGGATCCGCAGGGAGCCGTCGGGGCGCGCCACGTGCGGCCGGGTGACGCAGGCGGCGTGCAGGCCCAGCATCATGAGGACCCCGTACACGTCGAGGACGAGCAGCACCCGGTGGACGACGGGCCACGGGATCAGGACCGCCAGCGCGACCGTCTCGATCACCGAGACGAAGATCAGTCCGTACATCATCGCCGTCTGCGGTCCGGTGTACCCGGCGACATGGTCCCCGGGGCGAACACCGTGCTTCCGGCGCGCGGCCCACCGGCCGAGGGAGGCGGCGGCACGCAGCTCGTGCACCAGTAGCCGGCGTACCCGTGCGGGGACGACGGCACGGACAGCGGCCCGCAGGGCGGCCGGTGGCTCGAGGCCCTGGGCGCGCCGGCTCGCGTACAGCGAGCGCAGCACCCATGCCTCCAGCATGAGCACCGCGAGCGCCACGGCCTCGGCGGCCGCAGTCGCCCACACCGGCGGCCGTACCCCGGCCGCCAGGCACACCGCCAACGCGAGCTCCCCCGGTATGACGGCGCCGGCCGCGATCCGCGCCGCCCGCATCCCGCGTACCTCCCCGGTCCCGCTCATCCCCGGCTCCTGCGCATGAAAGCCTCCATGACCCTGCGTACGACTTCCGCCTGCGCGGGGGCGTACTCCGCGAGCAGCGCCTCCTGGAACCCGGCCACGACCTGTCCCTCGGCGGAGATCGCGGCGAACACCTCGTCGGGGACGGCCGCCACCAGCTCGGCTGCCAGCGCCGGGATCCGCGGATCGTCCGTCGGGGCTTCGGCGAGTGCGTCGAGGCGTTCGTAGAGCGCGAGCAGCGCCGGGTCGGCCGCCAACGGTCCGAGCGCGGCGTACAGTTCCTGGCCGCCGGAGCCCGCGGCGTCGAGCAGCGTCAGGTGCTCGCGGTCCTTCGCGGCGGCGGGCGAGGCCGGGTGCGGCGTCTTTGCGAGGAGCGCGGCGAGCGCGGGGGACAGGGGTTCGGTGTCCCGCGGCTCGGCGGCCAGCAGCACCGCGAGCCGCCGCCGGCGCTCCCCGATCTCGGCCTCCTGCCGGGCGAGGTCGGCGTCCAGTTCCTCCAGTACGTCGGCCAGGTCGCGCCCCGCGTCGTCCGCGAGGACGTCCCGCACCTCGTCGAGGCTGAGCCCGAGCTCGGTCAGCCGGCGTACGCGGGCCAGCAGGACGGCGTCGCGGACGCTGTAGGCCCGGTATCCGTTGGGGCGCCGCTCCGGTTCCGGGAGCAGCCCGACATGGTGGTAGTGCCGGATCGCCCGGGTCGTGACCCCGACGAGCGCGGCGATCTCTCCGATCCGCATGACTTCAGTAGAAACCTTGCCGCCGCGTCAAGGTCAAGCGTGTGCGCGGCGCCGCGGCGCCGGCTCGGCGACGGCGCCGCGCGGTTCCTGCGGTGGGGGCGGCGACGCGCCGCCCCCACCGCCTTCACCCATCGGTCCGAAGCGCGAAGTCGATCCCCTCCCGCCGCAGCTCCCCCAGCCACTCCTCCGACCGCTGCGCCGTCTCCGCCGCGCGGTTCAAGCCGGCCGGCAGGTCGCCGTCGAGTACGTGGCGCACCCCCAGCCCCAGTGTGCGGGAGACGCAGCGGGCCATCGCGCTCTCCTCCGGGGTGCCTTCGAGGTCCAGCAGGTAGCGGCCCGACCAGGTCGCCCCCGTGCCGCTCCGCACCTCCAGGGACACGGCGAGAACCACGCGGTCGCGGTCCTCCTCCGTCGTCGGGTACGTCGTGGCCAGCTCCGCCGCGAGCGCCGCGATGCGCTCGTCGTCACCCGCTTTCAGTTCCTCGAAGACCGCGCCCCAGGCCCGCAGCCAGCCGTCGAGCCGGAGGGTGCCGCGGACGAACGTCTGCGGTTTCCAGGCGGCCGGCAGGCCGTACTGGCCGATGAAGGGAACACTGTCCCGGTTGGGGTAGACCTCGAAGGTCTCGCCGTCGACGACATGGGGCCGCGTCGCCTCCCACGGCCGGTCCGTCGTCGTCTCGGCCCCGTGGTCGAGGTAACGCGCGGGTGAGCGCAGGGCGTTGAGCACTCCCGCGGGTGCCCAGCTGAAGCGGTACTTGAAGTCGTTGGGGACCGCCGGGACGCCGCCGCAGTACGACGTCAGACTCACCTCCGCCGCCGTTTCGGATCCGATCGCCTCCTGGGCCCGTGCGATCAGACTGTGGGCGAACAGGTGGTCGATGCCGGGGTCGAGCCCGGCCTCGGTGAGCACGACGACGCCTGCCGCGGCGGCCGCCGGGACCTGGTCGAGCACCGCGTCCGACACATAGCTGGAGCAGGCGAAGTGAGCCCGGCCCTGGACGCAGAGGGCGAGCAGCGGGGCGTGTTCCGGGGCGGGCAGCATGGAGACCACCACGTCTCCGGGTGCGAGCTCGGCCGCCAGCGCGGGGAGCGTGTACGCGCGGGGCTCGGCGCGCCCGGCGAGCCCCAGGTGGTCGAGAGCCTGTGCCGCGCGCTCCTCGGTGCGATGCCACAGCCGTACGCGGTCGGCGGCGACGCACACGGCCGCGAGGCCGCTGCCCGTGGACAGGCCCGCGCCGATCCAGTGGACGGTACCGCTCGCGGGAACCGGGTCAGACATCGCGGACCTCCGTGTCGTCGGTGCCGAGTTCGATGCCGAGTTCACGGCAGGCCTCGTGGAAGCGGTCCAGGCACCGTCCCCACGGTCCGCCGGACCGTACCCCGGGTCCGCCGGACCGTCCCCGGGATTCAGCGGTGCCGAAGTCGAGCAGCGACGGCAGCAGTGCCGCCGAGAAGTCCGTGCTCGCCTCCCGGGGCAGCAGGGACGGCAGGTTGTCGATCGCGATGAGGTCGAGCGGCGGCGCCTCGCGGAGGCGGCGGACGGGGTGCGCCCAGTCGGTGGTCGTGTCGTAGACCGGCAGGACGTTCAGGGGCGATCCGACGTCGACGGTGACGTCCGCGAGCGTCCGCAGCCGACGGCCCGGCTCGTCCAGGTCCTTGTCCGTGAGGAACGGCGGGATCGGCCGGGTGGTGAGCACGGTGTTGACCAGCAACTCGTGCTCCAGGAGAACCGGTCGGTCGAGATCGCGCGTCTCGGCCAGGTCCCAGCAGGTGGGTTCGACGCCGGCCTCGCCGAGGGCCACGCGGGCGCCCCGGCCGCTGCGGCCCAGGGCCCCGATGACCAGCGCCGTCAACTCACCCTCGGAGGAGCGGAGTTCCGCCTCCAGCTCCTCCTTCGACGTCGGCCGCAGCGGGGTGCCGAGGCCGCCCCGGTGGTGGAGCACGGCGAGCGCCGCCCCCAGGTATCCGGCCCAGTAGCCGAACGCGGCCAGCCGGCGTCCGTCGTCGTCCACCAGGTACTCGAGGTCGAACAGGGCCCCGCCGCCGGCCGCGAACCTGCGCAGCAGCGCCTCGGCTCCGGGCTGCCGCTTGTACGCGTGCCCGAAGAAGACATGCCGGTGAACCAGTTCGGCGGGCTCGTCCGGGAGTTCCTTGAGGCCGACGATCACGGCGTCCGGTGGCGCCGACACCCATGAGCCCGCCTCGGCGATCTCGCAGCCCACCGCCTCGTACGCCTCGGTCGGAAAGATCCGCTGCGGTGAGTCCTCCACGGTCAGCCGCACCCCGCTCTCGACGAGCCGTCGGGCGTCGGACGGTACGACGGGCGTGCGCCGCTCGGTCGTACGGGACTCGTGGCGCAGCCACAAGTGGAGCTGGGTCATACGCGGTTGACCTCCGGACGCGGCGCGTCGGCGGCGAACCGCTCGACGCTCAGGGGGCTGATGTCGACGAACGGTACGCGGTCGAGGTACAGATCACGGATCACCTCGCCGACCGCGGGTCCCTGGAGGAAGCCATGCCCGGAGAAGCCGGTCGCGTACAGGAAACGGGAGCAGGAACCCGCCTCGCCGATCAGCGCGTTGTGGTCCGGTGTGATCTCGTACAGGCCCGCCCAGCCGCCGGTGCGGCGCAGGTCGAGCAGGGGGGGCGCGCGGCGTTCCATCGCCTCGCACAGCCGGGGGATCCAGCGGTCGTGGGTCTCGGTCGAGAAGCCGGTGGTCTCGTCGGGGTCGGACATGCCGACGAGGAGACCCGGGCCTTCGGTGTGGAAGTAGAGGCTGCTGGTGAAGTCGATGGTCATGGGCAGCCCGGGCGGCAGACCGGTGACCGGCTCCGTGACGGCGATCTGGCGGCGCAGCGGCCGCACCGGCAGGTCCACCCCGACCATGGCGCCGACGGCCTTCGACCAGGCGCCGGCCGCGCAGATCACCGTGCCGGTCCCGATGCGTCCGCGCCGGGTGAGTACGGCCGTGATGTCGTCGCCGCGGGTCTCGATGCCGGTGACCTCGCAATGCCGCAGCACCTTCGCGCCGTGGCGGCGGGCGGCGGCCGCGTAGCCGTGGACCACCGACTCGGGCGTGCAGTGCCCGTCGTCCGGTGAGAAGGCGGCGGCCAGCAGCCCGTCGGTGGTGATGAGCGGCGAGAGGCGGCGCGCCTCGGCCGGTTCGAGCATGCGGCTCGGCACACCCAGGGAGTTCTGGAGCCGGACCCCCGTCTCGAACGCGGCGACCTCCTCCGGAGTGGACAGCAGGAACAGATAGCCGACCCGGTGCAGCCCGATGTCCTGCCCCGGTTCCTCCCCAAACCGGCCGAACGCCTCCAGGCTCCGGGCGCCGAGCCGGATGTTGAGCTCGTCGGAGAACTGCGCCCGTACGCCGCCCGCGGCCCGCGAGGTCGAACCGGAGGCGAGTTCGTCGCGCTCCACCAGGACGACGTCGCGTACGCCCGCGCGGGCCAGGTGGTAGGCGATGCTCGTGCCCATCACCCCGCCGCCGATGACGACCACGTCGGCGTGTGTGTTCATGGGTGCTCCCGTGGTCCGCGGGCCGCGGCGATCACGGCCCAGGCCGCCGCCGCGTCCTGGATGCCGAGTCCGACGCTGTTGTAGAAGACGATGTCGCCGGGGCTCGTCCGCGCGGTGTGCCGGCCGGTGACCACGGCGCCGAGCGGGATCAGGTCGTCCGGGGCGAGCCGCCGCTCCCGCAGCGCGTCCACCACCGGTCCCGCGTGGTCGGCCGCGGTCCCCGGATCGTCGACGACCACCGCCGCGGCCCGCCGCAGCACCTCGGCGTCGACCTCGCTGCGGGTCGGCTCGAAGGAACCCACGCTCACCACCGTGCACCCCGGCGCGAGCCACTCGCCGCGTACGACCGGCGTCCTGCTCAGTGTGCAGGCGGCGACCATGGGCACTTGGGCCACGGCTTCCTCGGCGGTGTCGACACCCTTGGCGGCGACACCGAGTTCGGCGGCGAGCCGCTGGGCCGCCTGCTCGCGGCGGCCGGGGTTCGGGCTCCAGACGCGTACGGACCTGAGGTCCCGCACCCGGGCGACGGCCCGCGCATGGGCGAGTGCCTGGGTGCCGGAGCCGAGAAGGCCCAGCTCGGAGGCGTCGGCGGTGGCCAGCGCGTCGAAGGCGACGGCGCTCGCGGCGGCGGTCCGCAGTGTGGTGACCGCCGTACCGTCCATGACGGCCACGAGCCGGCCGGTCACCGGGTCGAGCGCGTTGATCACCGCGTGGACGCTGGCCAGACCTGCGGCCGGGTTCCCGGGATTGACGCTGCCGAACTTGGCGACGGTCCCGGTGTCCGCGGACAGCCGCGAGACGTACGCGAAGACGACACTGTCGTCGAACCGGCTGGGGTACATGATCTTGCCGGGGAGCTCGGCGGTGCCGTCGCCGAGCGCGGTGAACGCGGCGCGCTGCGAGGCGATCGCCGCGTCGGTGTCCAGCAGTTCCGTCACGCGGCGCGAGGAGAGGTAGAGGACGTCGTCGTCGGTCATACCTTGCTCCTATCCGCTGTCCCGGCCGGCGTACCACGCCCGGCGCGTCCGGGTGCCGCACACCACGGCCACCGTGCGAGACCTTCTCGCCACGGACGACGGCGAAACCCGAAAGCCGCCCCGGGACACGGGACGGCCGGCCTCGTCGCCGCGGAAGTGGCCGCGGAAGGCATCGCCGCCGGCGGCCGGCGCCGGGGTGGGACCGGCCGGCCGGCCGCGCGGCCGTCGCGTGGAGCGGGCCGGCTCAGGAGGAGCGGGCCACGGCGTCCAGGTGCGGCAGGATGTGGTCGAGCCGCTCCCGCTTGGTGCGCAGATAGGTGATGTTCTCCTCGCACGGCGGTATCAGCAGCGGAACCTGTTCGACGACGTTGATGCCGTGCTGGAGCAGCGACTCCAGTTTGCGCGGGTTGTTGGAGAGCAGGCGTACGGACCTCACCCCGAGGTCGTGCAGGATCTTCGCCGCCACCCCGTAGTCACGGGCGTCCACCGGGAGGCCGAGGGCGAGGTTCGCCTCCACGGTGTCCAGCCCCTCCGCCTGGAGCTTCATCGCGCGCAGCTTGGCGAGCAGGCCGATCCCCCGGCCCTCGTGGCCGCGGAGGTAGACGAGGATGCCGCGCCCCGCGGCGACGATCTCCCGCAGGGCGGTGGTGAGTTGGGGGCCGCACTCGCAGTGCCTGGACCCGAAGGCGTCCCCTGTCAGGCATTCCGAATGGAGCCGGGTGAGCACCCCCTCCTCCCCGGCGCCACGCACACCGCCGAGGCCCCCGATGTCACCGATCTCGCCGTACACCAGGGCCACTTGCTCCTCTCCGCGATCGTGGTCGAGGTAACCGACGGCATGGAAATCGCCGTACACGGTGGGCAGGGGGGCATTCACGACTCGTTCGACACCTGAGAGATGCGCAGTCCCGCCGAGTACGCCAAAGTTTTCTGTCATGATCTGGTTCCTAAGCAGAGTCGAAAGGCCGTGAAACATGAGTAGTTCAGGATCGCAGTCGACGGTATCCGGTCTGTTGCCGCAGGACACCACGGAGGATGTCCGGGAACGCGGGTCCGGGGCCGTCCGGCAGGTCGCCGTGCTTCCTGTCGGCAGCTTCGAACAGCACGGTGCGTTCCTTCCGCTGGCCACCGACACGCTGGTCGCCTGTGCCATCGCGCGGGAAGTCGCCGCCGCGTATCCGGTCCATCTCCTTCCTCCGGTGACGATCTCCTGCTCGCACGAGCACGCGGCCTGGCCGGGAACCGTCAGCATCTCCTCCGTCACGCTCCACGCGGTGGTCCGGGACATCGCGGACTCGCTCCGCCGTTCGGGGGTCGAGACCCTGGTTCTGGTCAACGCGCACGGCGGAAATTACGTACTGGGCAATGTAGTTCAGGAATCCGCCGGCAGCGGTACCCGTATGGCGCTTTTCCCGGCCCCGGAGGACTGGGATGCGGCCAGGGAACGGGCGGGTGTACAGACCTCGCTGCTCAGTGATATGCACGCCGGGGAAATTGAGACCTCCATTCTCTTGCACACCCATCCGGAATTGGTCCGGCCCGGATACGAGACCACCGATTTCCTCGTCGACGATCGGCGGCATCTGCTCACCCTCGGTATGTCGGCCTATACGGAGTCGGGCGTCATCGGGCGCCCCTCGCTCGCTTCCGCGGAGAAGGGGAAGCAACTGCTGGCGGGGCTCGTCGATTCCTTCGAACCGTATTTCTCCTTGGTCACCTCGGAATCGGCCACCGTGACCCCCGGAACGGCGGCGGCGGACCGGCACCGTTCGTGACGCCGTGTCAGGAGCACCTCCGGCCGTGACGGGGGTGAGCGGGGGTAGGAGGCGTGCGGTGCGGGGGCACGGAGCGCGTGGGGGGTGCGCTCCGGGGTCGAGCCGGCGTCGGGCACAAGGTGCCGCGGCCGTCCGGTGGGCGCCGCCGTTTCGCCTTCGGCGTGCGCCGCGTCCACCGCTTCGTCCGCCACGTCCACCGCTTCGTCCGGCCGTTCGGCGGTGGCCGGGCTCTCGTGCCGCCGGTGCTTCAGGGCGGCGTACCAGCGGACGACGAGTACGCAGATGCCGGGCAGGCTCGCGACGAAGCTGAGGACGCCGTACACGACGGCGACGGTCAGCCCCGTGCTCGCGCCGAGCCCGGCCGCGCCGAAGGCCCAGGCGGTGACGCCCTCCCTGGGACCCCAGCCGCCGATGTTCAGCGGCAGTCCCATGGCGATCAGGGCCAGCAGCGCGATGGGCAGCAACCGGGCGACGGACGCGGCGGATCCGGCGACCCGCGCGGCGACCAGGAACATCGCGAGGTGTCCGGCGAGCACGACGCACGACGACAGCAGGACGCCGGGCCAGTTGCGCCGGTCGAGCAGTGCGCTCCGCGCCTCGGTGAGCGCGGCGCGCAGGGCCCGGCCCCGACGGGACGGGCGGGGCGCGCGGCCCATCCGGATGGCCGCCACGATGGCGAGCGAACCGAGTGCGGCGAGCCCCAGCAGCTCGGCCAGATGGCGGCTCTGGGCCAGCACCGGTGACGGCTGCGTGAGCAGGACCGGTACGCCGATCGCCACCAGGGCGATCTGGCCGGCGGTCCGTTCGAAGATCACCGCGCGGACGCCGCGGCCGAGGTCACCGGTGCTCTGCCCGTGCCGTACCGCGCGATGGACGTCGCCGACGACACCGCCGGGCAGCGCCGCGTTGAGGAACAGGGCACGGTAGTAATCGGCGACGGCGGGGCCGAGCGGCAGCCGGATGCCCAGTCCCCGGGCGACGAGGCACCAGCGCCAGGCGCTGAACACGGTGGTCAGCAGGCCGATGCCGAGCCCGATCAGCAGGGTCGGGGCGTCGATCCGGCGCAGCCCGTCGAGGAAGACACCGGTGCCGAGGCGCCACAGGAGCACGCCGAGGATGACGGTGCCGGCGACGGTCCCGAAGTGCTTACGGACCGCCCGCGATGCGAACCGGGCACGCAGCCGGGTGGCTCGCGAGGTGCGGGGCGACGCGACGGGCGACACGGTCACGGAGGTCGCGCCGTCCTTCGGTCGTGCGGGTTCCGGCGGCCGCACCGTGGTGAGCTGCGCGGCGTCGGTCATCAGCGGCCCCGCATCCGCCGGCGCCGTCATGACGCCCCGCCCGCCGGCCTCGGCAGTGCCAGCAGGTCCATGTGGTGCACGACCACCCGCAGTTCGCCCGCGGCGCAGGCGGCCAGACGGCGCTGCAGATACGTATCCGCACGCTCCGCCAGCTCCGGTCGCTGCTCGACGGCCGCCCCGACCCAGCCGCGCAGCCACTCCGCCGCCAGTTCACTTTCCTGGGCGCCGAGTCGCCAGGCGCTCGGGTTCACCCGTACGGTCGCGCCCAGCCGCCCGAAGGCCTCGCAGGCCGCGTTGATCGCGTCGGGTCCGAGGAGGTCGCCCCGCCGCTGGTGGGTGTTGAAGGCCTCGCCGATCTCCGCGTCCATCGGGTCGGCCGGGGTCAGTTCCACCCGTCCGACGACGGAGAGCGTCAGCAGCGCCGGGCAGCCCGCGCCGACGCAGGCCTCGGCGAGCGTGTCGATCTCGTCGGGGGTGAGGACGTCGAGGAGCGCGGAGGCGGTCACCAGCGAGGCACCGGCGAGGGCGTCCGGGGTGAGCCGCCCGATGTCGCCGCGCTGGGTGGTCACCGTGACGCGGCTGCCGTCGGCGGCCGCCCGGGGCGCGCCCACGGTGGCGAAGTGCAGCAGATACGGGTCGCGGTCGTGCAGGACCCAGTGCTGGGCGCCGTCGAGCCGGGGTGCCAGCCAGCGCCCCATGGAGCCGGTGCCGCAGCCGAGGTCGTGCACGACCAGGTCCCTCGGCCGCCCCGGCCGGTTCGCCAGCCGGATCCGCAGCGGGTCGAGCAGGTCGTGGGCCCGCGCGGCGGCGTCGGCGGGCTCGCGCAGTTGGAGCCACTGGGGGGCGTAGCGCGGCACCTCGGGGTCGGCGCCCGCGGGCGCCGGAATCGCCGGCAGCGGGGCGGGCCCGGAGGCCGGGTCGGTGTCAGCCGCTCCCGTGGCCGTACTTCCGGGGGACCCTGTCGGGGTGGTGCTCATGCTCATGCCGCCCTCCGGGACGTGTCGGGCAGCCGGGACAGTACGCCCGCCAGGCTGCGGGCGGTCGTCGCCCAGCCGTCCAGCGCGGCCCGCCGCCCGCGCGCGGCCGCCTTCAGCCGGCGCCGTACATCGGCCTCGCCGAACCAGCCGCGCAGTTCCGCGGCGAGCGCCGCCGGATCCTCCGGCGGTACGAGGATGCCGGGCACCCCGCCGTCGGGCGCGCGCCCGACCGCTTCGGGAACCCCGCCGACGTCGGTGGCGAGGACGGGGATGCCGCGGGCCAGGGCTTCGGTGACGGCCATGCCGTATGTCTCGGCGTACGAGGCGAGGACCATGAGGTCGGCGGCGGCGTAGCTCGCGTCGAGTTCGGCGCCCGCCTGGGGTCCCGCGAGGTGCAGCCGGTCACCGAGGCCGTGCTGGTCGATCAGGGCGCGGAGCCGTGCGACGTACTCGGGGTCCTGTCCGAGCCCGCCGACGAACGAGCAGGTCCAGGGCAGGTCGGTGACGGTCGCGAGGGCCTCGATCAGCCGGTGCTGTCCCTTGCGCAGCGTCACCGCGGCGACGCACAGCAGCCGGGAGACGCCGTCGGTGCCGGAGGCGAGGGGGGCGATGTCGGCGCCGGGGGCGGCGGCATGGACGCGGTCGGGGGCGAGCCCGTGGTGGGAGACGAGCCGGCGGACCGCCCAGTCGCTGGTGGCGACGACCGCGGACACGGCACGCAGGGTCGTGCGCTCCAGCCGGTCGAGTTCGGCGGCGACGGCGGGGTCGAGCCCGGTCTCGTCACCCAGGGGAAGGTGCACCAGTACGGCCAGACGCAGCCGTTCGGCCTCGGGCACGACGATCTCGGGCACTGGGCAGGCGACGAGTCCGTCGAGCAGGACGACCGTGCCGTCGGGCAGTTCCCGCAGCGTACGGGCGAGTTCGGCGCGGGCGTCCGCGCCGGGCCGGGGCCAGCTGCCGTCGACCAAGTGCTTGTGGACCTGCCAGCCGAAGCCGGGCAGGTCGAGGCAGATCCGGCGGTCGTAGGCGTTGCCGCCGCTCGGCATGGCCGGGTCGTCGACGCCGCCGGGCATCACGAAGTGGGCGGTGCGCAGGGACATGGGGATGATCTCGGCGTTCTTGAGAGCCGCGTGCTGCACGGGCACGTAGTTCAGGGCTGCCTGGTCGACGACCTTCGCGGCCGTCTCGCGGGCGGTGTTCATGGTGTTCGTCGATGTCCGCTCGACGGTCGTGTCAGTCACAGAGCACGCTCGTAACTCGCCCAGGCGATGTGCGACTCGTGCAGCGTGACCGAGATGCCCGCCAGGCCGCGGGCGCCCTCGCCCAGCGCTCCCTTGTGCACGCGCTCGGCGAGCCGGTCGGCGATGACCTTGGCGAGGAACTCCGTCGAGGTGTTGGTGTGGGCGAAGTCGGGCTCGTTGTCGAGGTTCCGGTAGTTCAGCTCGCTCACCACACCTCCCAGCTCCTGTGTGGCCAGTCCGATGTCGACGACGATGTTGTCGTCGTCCAGCTCGGCGCGGCGGAAGGTGGCGTCCACGAGGAACGTCGCTCCGTGCAGACGCTGCGCGGGTCCGAAGACCTCGCCGCGGAAGCTGTGGGCGATCATGATGTGATCGCGGACGGTGATGCTGAACAACGGACGACCCTCCAGGTGCGGTGCGTCTGACTCCCCTGCCGGGGCATGCCGTGTAGTACGGCTGACCCGTACGCCTTGTTCATCTGCTCGTTCTCCTTGTTTCGAAGGTTCCTCATGAATCCTTGTGCGGATCCGATGCGGCTTCGCTCCGGGGACGGGCAGCTCGCGTGGGGGTCAGCCGGCGTCGTACAGAACTCGGTGGCACAACCCCGCAAGCTCACCACTGGCAAGCCGTGGCAGCACGTCGGGGAGTTCTTCGAAGGCGCACTCGCCGGTGACGAGCGCGTCGAACGCGGGTTCGGCGAGCAGTTCGAGGGCGAGCGCGAGCCGGTCGGCGTACGTGCGTCCGGGGCGCCCGGACGGCGACACGGTGCCGACCTGGCTGCTGCGCACGACGAGCCGCCGGGAGTGGAAGGCCTCGCCGAGCGGCAGGCTGACGCGCCGGTCGCCGTACCAGCTCATTTCGAGGACGGTCCCCTCCGGGGCGAGGAGTTCGAGGGACCGGGTGAGCCCCGCCTCGGTGGCGCTGGCGTGCACCACCAGGTCGCACTCGCCGAGGGCGTCCTCGGGCAGGGCGAAGCCGACGCCGAGCGCGCGGGCGATGTCGGCGCGCGCCGGGTCGGCGTCGACGAGCTGGACGCGGACGCCGGGAAAGCGGGCGAGGAGCGCGGCGACGGAACAGCCGACCATGCCGCCGCCGACCACGGCGATGCGGTCGCCGACGAGGGGCGCGGCGTCCCACAGCGCGTTGACGGCGGTCTCGACGGTGCCGGCGAGGACGGCCCGGGCGGCGGGTACGGCATCCGGGATGACAGTGACCGCGGAGGCGGGGACGACGTACCGGCTCTGATGCGGATAGAGGCAGAAGACGGTCCGCCCGACGAGCTCCCGCGGCCCGTACTCGACCGTTCCGACACTCAGGTAGCCGTACTTCACCGGCGCCGGGAAATCGCCTTCCTGGAAGGGCGCTCGCATGGCGGCCTGTTGGCTCTCGGGTACGCCACCGCGAAAGACGAGGGTCTCCGTGCCGCGGCTGACGCCCGAGTAGAGCGCGCGCACGAGCACCTCGCCGTCGGCGGGCTTGTGCAGCTCCACGTCCCGCAGCTCGCCGTGTCCGGGCGAGCGCAGCCAGAAGGCGCGTCCTGTGAGTTCCATATGCGTCCTCCTGAACGATCGGGCGGCCCGCCACGTACGCAGCTATGCGAAGCCGCGCACAAGGTACGCGGCCTTGATCCAATCTGTCACTTGGCCGGAGGGTGAGCGGTGGCCCTGAACCACACATACGACGCGAGGCTTTTGCAGCAGGAGACGACCGTGGGAGCGGGCGTGCAGATCCTGTTGCTGGCCTTGTTGGGCTCGGCGATCGGGATGGGCCCGGCGGGCTGGCTGACGGGCCTGGCGTTCGCGCTCGCCACCTGGGCGGTCCTGACCCGCGCCGTGCTCCGCTCGCGTCTGCGGTCGTTCGGCCTGGCCAACCGGGTGACGCTGGGACGCGCGACGCTGGTCGGCGGCGTCACGGCCCTGGTCGCGGACTCCTTCGAGAGCTCGCCCCCGATCACGCTCTTCGTCGGGCTGACGGCGGTGGCCCTGATCCTCGACGGCGTGGACGGCAAGGTGGCCCGGCACACGGGCACGTCGTCGGCGCTGGGGGCACGGTTCGACATGGAGGTCGACGCGTTCCTGATCCTGGTGCTGAGCGTGTACGTGTCGATGTCGCTGGGTCCCTGGGTCCTGCTGATCGGGGCGATGCGGTACGTGTTCGTGGCGGCGGCGCGGGCGATGCCGTGGCTGAACGGGGAGTTGCCGCCGAGCACGGCGCGCAAGACGGTGGCGGCGCTGCAAGGGGTCGTGCTGCTGGTGGCGGGGGCCGGGATTCTCCCGCAGGCGGTGACACTCGGGGCGGTGGCGCTGGCTCTGGGGTCGCTGGTGTGGTCGTTCGGGCGGGACATCGGGTGGCTTTGGCGGACGAACGCCCGTACGGCGTGACCCGGGGACGGCGGCCCGGCCCGAGGATCGGCGCCCGCGGCCCTCTCGGGTTTTCCGCCGGGCGCATACCGCGGACCACGGCGTTCACGACGGTCGGGACGGCCCCGCCCGGTTGCGGGCGGAGCCGTCGTCATGGCTAGCGGACCGGTGTCCGCCGGGACGCCGTGCTCAGTGCCGGGGCGTAGCCGGCGGGCCGGGTGGTGAAGGTTCCCCGGCCCCGGGTGCGGCCGCGCAGCCGGGTCGCGTAGCCGAACAGCTCGGCCAGCGGCACGGTGGCCGTGATCACCGACGCGCCCGCTCGCGTCGTCGAGTCCGAGACCCGGCCGCGCCGCGCCGCCAGGTCACCGAGTACCGCGCCCACGGCGTCGTCGGGCGCGGTGACCGTCACTTCCGCCACCGGTTCCAGAAGGAGCATCGCGCTGGCGCGCAGTGCCTCCCGGAGCGCGAACCGGCCCGCCGTCCGGAACGCCATCTCGGAGGAGTCCTTCGGATGGGTCGCTCCATCGGTCAGGACGACTCTCAGCCCGGTCACCGGGTGACCGCCGAGCGGGCCCTCGGCCAGGGCGTCCCGGCAGCCGGCCGCCACCGCCCGGACGTACTCCTGCGGCACCCGCCCGCCGACGACGGCCGAGCGGAACTCGAAGCCCCCGTGGCCGCCGTCGGCGGCGGACTCCAGCGGCTCCACGTCGAGGACGACATGGGCGAACTGGCCGGCGCCGCCGTCCTGTTTGACATGGCGGTACACGAGCCCGGACACGCCGCGGGCGACCGTCTCCCGGTAGGCGACCCTCGGCCGGCCGACATTGACGGCCGTTCCCCGGTCGCGCCGGATCTTCTCCACCGCCACCTCCAGATGCAGCTCGCCCATGCCCGACAGCACGGTCTGGCCGGTCTCGGGGTCGGTCCGCACCACCAGCGAGGGATCCTCCTCGGCCAGGCGCGCCAGCGCCGAGGCCAAGCGGTCGGTGTCGGTGCTGCTGCGCGCCTCGACCGCGACGGAGACGACGGGATCGGCGACGGTCGGCGGTTCGAGGACCAAGGGAGCCGCGGGTGCGCACAGGGTCGACCCGGCGCGGGCGGTCTTCGGCCCGACGACGGCCACGATGTCCCCGGCGACCGCCCGGTCCAGCTCCGTGTGACGGTCGGCCTGGACACGCAGAATCCGGCCGATCCGCTCGCTGCGCCGCGCGCCGGTGTCCAGCACGGTCTCTCCTTTCCCGATCGTTCCCGAGTACACACGCAGATACGTCAGCCGCCCTGTCGCGGTCGCGGTCACCTTGAACACCAGGGCCGCGAACGGCGCCGCCGGGTCGGCGGCCCGTTCCCGCACCGCGCCGTCCTCGGTGCCGCGTACGGCCGGTACGTCCAGCGGCGAGGGCAGGTAGGCCACGGCGGCAGCCAGCAGCGGTTCGATGCCGCGATTGCGGTAGGCGGAGCCGCAGAGCACGACCACGCCGTCCCCGGTACGGGTCAGGTCGCGCAGCGCGCGGGTGAGGGTCTGTGCGGAGACCGTCGCCTGCGCGCAGAACTCCTCCAGCGCGACGGGATGGAGTTCCGCCACCGCTTCCTCCAGCTGCCGTCGGCGCCGGTCCGCTTCGTCCCGCAGGGCGTCCGGCACCGGCCCCTCCTCGACGGTGTCCCGCCCGTCGGCCCAGAGCAGCGACCTCATGCGCACCAGATCCACCACTCCCCTGAACCCGTCCTGGGTGCCGATCGGCAACTGGACGACGAGCGGGGCCGGATGCAGCCGCTGCCGGATCGACTCGACCGCCGTGTCGAGGTCCGCACCGGCGCGGTCCAGCTTGTTGACGAAGGCGATCCGGGGCACCCCGTGGCGATCGGCCTGCCGCCATACGGACTCGCTCTGCGGCTCGACGCCCGCGACGGCGTCGAACACCGCGATCGCGCCGTCGAGTACGCGCAGGGAGCGCTCCACCTCGTCGGAGAAGTCGACATGCCCGGGGGTGTCGATCAGATTGATCCGGTGGCCGTCCCAGTCGCAGCTCACCGCCGCCGCGAAGATGGTGATCCCGCGGTCGCGTTCCTGGGGATCGAAGTCGGTGACGGTCGTGCCGTCATGGACCTCGCCGCGTTTGTGGGTGGCGCCGGTGAGATAGAGGATCCGCTCGGTGACGGTGGTCTTCCCCGCGTCGACGTGGGCGAGGATGCCCAGGTTACGGACGGCGGTCAGGGGGCTGTTGGGGTGACGGTGCGAGTCGGTACGCACGGCGCATGGCCTTTCGGGACGGTCGGGAACGACCAGGTGATCCAGAACGGGGCAGCGCGATTTCCGGGCGACACGGGCCTGCTCGGCTCGCCGACGGGCGGCCGGCACACAGGAGTTGTCGCGTGCGAGGGGCCCGGCGAGGTCAGGTGTTCGTCACGGACATCCGGTGGCGGCCGCGCAGCCGGCACCGGGCGGACGAAGACACGAGGATCACCTCGTACTGCGACCGGGGAACGACGACAGCGATGCGGTACCGCACGGCCGGGCTCCCCTCACTCGTCATGGCGCACGCCGCGACGTGTTGTCGGCGGCGCGCGGTTCGTGGCGAGTGTAGGGAACCCGGCGTGCGCGGGGCACCGGGTTTTTCTCCACGTCAGTGGCGCGCGCTCGGCGTGACGACTCCCGGTCCCACGCCTGACGTCGCGTCAGGAGCACATGTGACCCTCGTCGTTCACTTCTTCTGCTCGACGCGCACCCAGTCCACCTCCGCCTGCACTCCCCCGGCCGCGACCTTGTCGACGCTGGTCTGCGGCAGGCCCCAGTAGGGGCTGGTGACCTGGTTCCAGCCCGCCGGGTACGCGCCGCCGAGGGCGAGGTTGAGGATGACGTACTGGTTGTGGTCGTAGACCCACTGTCCGCGGGTCGATTCGAGCTTGTTGCGGGTCGTCTCCTGCACGAGACGGTCGTCGACCGTGAAGCGCATCGTGGTCGGCGTCCACTCCACCGCGTAGGTGTGCCAGTGGTCGGCCGTGCCGCCCCCCGGGTATGTCTGGCGGGCGCCTATGTTGCCGTCCGCCGAGTAGCCGGGGCCGTGCAGGGCGGAGCTCGTCCAGTCCGAGTAGCCGATGTTCTCCATGATGTCGGTCTCACCGGAGGCGGGCCAGGACACGGACGGATCGTCCACGTTGCTGCCCAGCAGCCAGAACGCGGGCCAGAAGCCGTCGCCGACCGGCAGTTTCATACGGGCGCTGACCCTTCCGTACGTGAAGTCGAACCTGGTGTTGGTGTCGACGCGTCCGGAGGTGAAGTCGTAGGTGCCGCCTCCCGCCCGGGTGCAGCCCTTGCAGTACTTGGCCCGCAGGACCAGGTTCCCGTTCTCGGTGCGGACGTTGTCGGTGGAGTCCACGTACGCCTGCGACTCGCCGTTGACCGAGCCCATCTCGGTGCCGGTGCGCACGACACGCCACTTGGAGCGGTCGAGGGCGGCCGTGGTGAAGTCGTCGAAGAACGCGGTCTGGTACGTGCCCGACTGCTCGCCCGGGAGTGCGGGATAGGCCGCGGAGGCGCTGCCGCCGGTGCCCCAGACCTGGAACTCGTAGAGGGAGTAGCCGAATTGGGCCGTGGCGGGTGCGGGGTTGTAGAAGGAGCGGCGCTCCTTGCCGAGCATCCGTACATAGCGGCCGGTGGCGGGCTGCGACAGCGTCACCGTGTCGTGCCGGCCCGTCGCGTCGCCGGGTGACTTGACGTCCGCGCGGCGGGCGGCGATCTCGGCGGCGGTCGGCTGGTGGACCGTACGCCAGGTGCGGTTGTCGTCCGAGACCTGGATCTGGTAGTCGACGGCGTAGGCCGCCTCCCAGTACAGGTCGACGGTGTCGATCCGCGAGGTCGCGCCCAGGTCCACCGAGACCCAGCGGTCGGCGTTCCAGTCGCTGGACCATCTGCTCGCGTCGTCCTTGAAGTTGGCGGGCCATCCGCCGTCGGTGACGAAGGCGGGTGAATTGCCGGCGTGCTGGTAGAAGTTGGAGTAGGCCGGGTGGTTGAGGGCGAGGTTGGTGCGGGTCGTCGACGCGGGGGCGGGTTCACCGCCGTAGACCTTGAAGGAGTAGAGGGAGTAGCCGTAGGGCGTGGCGCGTTCGACGCCGCGCATCCGGACGTAGCGGCCCGTCACCTCCTGTGGGTAGGTGTGCGCGGTGACGGAACCTCCGGTGCCGGCGGTCTCGGTGTAGAAGGGGGCCCAGTCGGTGCCGTTCTTCGACACCTCCAGGACGTATCTCTTGCCGTACGCGGTCTCCCAGTCGAGGACGACTCTGTCGATGCGGAGGGTGGTGCCGAGGTCGAGGCGGATCCACGCGTCGTCGGCGAAATTGCTGGACCAGCGCGTCGAGGCGTTGCCGTCGAAGGCGAGGCCGGGCGCGGTGCCGCCGTTCTCGCTGCCGGAGGCGGTGACCGCGGCCGGGTTCGCGGCGTAGGCGGCGGCCGCCCGGTCGGCGTCCCAGGCCGCGGCGGCGGTGGCGGTGGCTTGCGGTACGGGCGCGGCGAGCGCCGGGCCCGTGGACAGCAGCGCCACCGACGCGACGGTGGCGAGGGCGGTCAGCAGCGTGCGGGGGGTACGGGATGGCATACGGCTCTCCTCGGCGAGGTGTGGGGTGCCCGTGCCGTGCTGTGCTGTGCCGGTGTGCTGACGTGCTTGTAGTGATGTCCCTGTGTGATGTGTCTGCGAGCTGATGTGCCTGCGTGCTGATGTGCCCGTGCGTGATGTGCCCGTGTGCCCTCGTACGCCGGTGGGCGCGGGCTCCCGCGCCCGCGCCCACCGCGGGGCCGCGCGTCAGGCGGCCCGGCGCGCCCGGCCCCGGTGGGTGCGGACGATGTCCGCGTAGCGATGGCCGGTTCCCTTGATCGTCCGGACCTGGGTGCGGTAGTCGACGTGGACCAGGCCGAAGCGCTTGTCGTAGCCGTACGCCCACTCGAAGTTGTCGAGCAGCGACCACGCGAAGTAGCCGGCCAGCGGCGCGCCCTTGCGGGCCGCGGAGGCGCACGCGGCCAGGTGGCGTACGAGGTAGTCCTGGCGTTCGGGGTCGTCGACGGTGCCGTCGGGGCGTACCACGTCGGGGAAGGCGGAGCCGTTCTCGGTGACGTACAGCTTGCGGGGCCCGTACTCGTGGGTGAGGCGCAGCAGCAGGGTCTCGATGCCGGTGGCGTCGATCTCCCAGTCCATGCCGGTGCGCGGGACGCCGAGCCGGCGGACCGAGCGGACACGCGGAGCCGGTCCGGTGGGGTCGTCGGCGACGGTGGCCGGGAAGTAGTAGTTCAGGCCCAGCCAGTCGAGCGGCGCGGCGATCGTCGCCAGGTCTCCCGGCTGCTCGGGCAGTTCGACGCCGTACACCTCGCGCATGTCGGCCGGGAAGCCGCGGCCGTGGACCGGGTCCAGCCACCAGCGGTTGACGTGGCCGTCCATGCGGCGCGCCGCCGCGACGTCCTCGGGGCGGTCGCTGGCGGCATGGATGGTGGAGAGGTTGTTGACGATGCCGACCTCGGCGGCCGGGGCCGCGGCGCGGATCGCCTGGGCGGCCAGGCCGTGCCCGAGGAGCAGGTGGTACGAGGCCCGGATCGCGGCGGTCAGGTCGGTGAGGCCGGGGGCCATCTTGCCTTCGAGGTGGCCGATCCAGGCGGAGCAGAGAGGTTCGTTGAGGGTGGCCCAGTGGGTGACGCGGTCGCCCAGGCGTTCGGCGACGACCGCTGCGTACGCGGCGAAGTGCTCGGCGGTCGCCCGTTCGGGCCAGCCGCCGCGGTCCTGGAGGACCTGGGGCAGGTCCCAGTGGTAGAGGGTGACGGACGGGGTGATGCCCGCTTCCAGCAGACCGTCGACCAACTCGTCGTAGAAGGCGAGGCCCTTGGCGTTCACCGGCCCGTCGCCGCCCGGGATCACCCGCGGCCAGGCGACGGAGAGCCGGTAGGCGTTGGTGCCGAGTTGCTTCATCAGCCCGATGTCCTCGCGCCAGCGGTGGTAGTGGTCGCAGGCGACGTCGCCGTGGTCGTTGTTGTCGATCTTGCCGGGGGTGTGCGAGAAGGTGTCCCAGATCGACGGCGAGCGGCCGTCCTCGGCGACGGCTCCCTCGATCTGGTACGCCGCTGTGGCCGTACCCCACAGGAAGTCGTGCGGGAGTGCGGCGAGGTCGATGGTCACAGGATTCCCTTCGGAATGGGGGGAGTCGGTCACTTGACGGCTCCGGCCGTCAGCCCGGCGACGAGATAGCGCTGGAGGAGCAGGAAGCCCGCGACCACGGGAACGCTGACGACGAGCGAGGCGGCCATGATCTGGTTCCAGTACACGTTGTTGAGCGTGGAGTAGCCCTGGAGTCCGACGGCGAGCGTGCGGGTGGTGTCGTTGGTCATCACCGACGCGAACAGCACCTCGCCCCAGGCGGTCATGAAGGCGTAGACGGCGACCGCGACGATGCCGGGGATCGCGGCCGGCACGACGACCCGCAACAGCGCGCCGAGCGGTCCGCAGCCGTCCACCAGCGCCGCCTCGTCCAGATCGCGCGGCACCGAGTCGAAGTACCCGATCAGCATCCAGATCGAGAACGGCAGCGAGAAGGTGAGATACGTCAGGATCAGCCCGCCGCGCGAGCCGAACAGGGCGATGCCGGTGGAGTTGCCGATGTTGACGTAGATCAGGAACAGCGGCAGCAGGAAGAGGATGCCGGGGAACATCTGGGTGGACAGCACGGTGACCGTGAAAACGCGCTTGCCCCGGAAGTCGTAACGGCTGACGGCGTACGCGGCGAAGACCGCGATCACCACCGAGCAGACCGTCGCGGCGCCCGCCACGATCAGCGAGTTCACGAAGTACCGCGCGAGCGGGACCGTGGACCAGATGTCGATGTACGGGCGGATCGTCAGGCTGCTCGGCAGCCACCGGAACTTCCCCGAGACGTCCGCGAGCGGCTTCAGGGAGCTGGAGACCATGACGTACACCGGCAGCAGGACGAAGCCGGTGAGCAGGGTGAGGAAGATCCGGCGGGACCAGAGGAAGGACCGGGGCGGAGCCATCGGCGAGCGGGCCGTCGAAGAGGTGCTAGACATCGGCCGTCTTCCTTCCTCGGGAGGTCAGCAGGAGGTAGACGCCCGTCACGACGAGCAGGAAGAGCAGCAGCAGGACGGACATGGCGGAGCCGGTGCCGAAGTTCCAGGTGACGAACGACGCCTGGTAGATGTGGACCGAGATGAGGTCCGCGGCCTCCGGCGCCGTCCTGCCGAACAGGACGTACGGCGTGTTGAAGTCGTTGAACGTCCACAGGAACAGGACCAGGACCAGGACCTGGTTGACCGGGCGCAGTGACGGCAGGGTGATGCGGCGGATCTGCTGCCACAGGCCGGCCCCGTCGAGGGCGGCCGCCTCGTACAGCTCGCCCGGGATGTTCTGCAGGCCGGCCATGACGATGAGGAAGGCGAACGGCCAGCCCTTCCACACGGACACGGTGAGCAGCGCGACGAAGCTGTTGTCGCCGATGAGCCAGAAGGACGGCTTGTCGGTGAGGTGCAACTGGTCGTGCAGGACGTGGTTCACCAGGCCGTTGTCGTGCTGGAACATGAAGACCCAGGTGATGACGGCCGCGTACACGGGCAGCGCGTACGGGACGAGGAACAGGGCGCGCAGCAGGCCGCGGCCGCGGAAGGTGTCCTGCATGTAGATCGCGGCCGCCGTGCCGATCAGCCAGCACAGGCCGACGGACAGCAGGGTGAAGGCGATGGTGACGAGGAACGAGTGGAGCAGCGCCTCACCGACGGGCGCGTCGAAGTCCACCGACACCTGGTAGTTGTCGAGGCCGGACCAGGGCGCGGTGCCCCAGTCGCGGATGTAGAACTGCGTGAGCTCCTTGAAGCTCATCACGATGCCGATGACCATCGGCACCAGGTGGACCAGGAGTTCGAGGAGCAGGGCGGGCAGAAGCAGCAGGTAGGGCAGTCCGATGCGCTTGATCCGCCCGGTGCGGCGCGGGCCGCGCGCCGCACCGGGGGAGTTCTTGCGCACCGTCCGCTCGCCGGACTCGGCGGAGGCGGTCGTGGTGGTCATGACGGTCTCTGCACTCACTTCTTCGGCATCTGCTGCTGGGCCTTCTCGAGCTTGGCCTTCACCGACGCCGTGGTCACCGCGCGTCCGGCGGCCGCGTCGGCGAACAGTTCCTTGACGGCCGTACCGATGGCCGTCTCGAACTGGGACTCGTCGGCGACCTGCGGAAGCGCGACGGCGCTCTTGGCGAGGGTGTCCTTCAGGACCGCGTTCGCCGGGGTGTTGAAGGCGGCGTCCGCTTGGGCGGTCTTGACCGGCGGGATCGTGCTGTACGCCGTGTTGAGGATCTTCTGCTCCGCGTCGCCGGTCATGAACTTCACGAACTTCGTGGCGCCGTCGAGGTTGTGGGTGTTCTTGAAGACGGCCATGTTGATGCCCGCGACCATCGAGTTGACGTTGGTGCCGCTTCCCGGGGTGCCGGACTGCACGGGCATCGGAGCGATGCCGTACGCGTCGTCGCTCATGCCCTGCGACTTGAGGTTGGAGGACGCGGACTGCCACAGCAGCATCGCGTTCTTGCCCTTGGCGAAGTCGCTCACGGACTGGTTCTGCGCGTACTCGGCGTTGCCGGGCGCGATGATCTTGTCCTTCGCCATCAGGTCGACGTACTGCTTGACCGCCGTGACCGCGCCGTCGGAGGTGAAGTCGGGCTTGCCGTCGGCGGTGAAGAAGTCGGCGCCGTGCTGCTTGGCGAAGACGAAGGTGTGGTGGATGTTCTCGGACGGGTTCGAGCCCTCGGCTCCGAGGCCCCATGTGCCGCCCTTGGAGAGCTTCTTGCCGTCGGCGATCAGCTCGTCCCAGGTGGCCGGCGGCTTGGCGATGCCCGCGTCGGCGAACAACTTCTTGTTGTAGTAGAGCGCGTACGCCATCGAGTACAGCGGCACCGCGGCCGGGTCCTTGCCCTGGGCGCCGGTCGAGCCGAGGGCCGAGTCGACGAACCGGTCCTTGCCGCCGATCTTGTCGAAGTTCTTGGCGTCCCACGGCAGCAGCGCCCCGGTGGCCTGGAGGGAGGCGCTCCAGGTGTTGCCGATGTTCAGCACGTCGGGGCCCTGGCCCGACGTGGTCGCGGTCAGGATCCGGTTGAGCAGATCCGACCAGGGCACGACCTCCAACTTCACCTTGATGCCCGTCTGCTCCTCGAACTTGTCGAGTTCGGGCTGGAGGACCTTTTTGTCCACCGCGATGCTGGCGCCCTGGTTGGAGGCCCAGTACGTGAGCGTCTTGGGCGAGTCGTTGGATCCCCCGCCGGTCGACGAACCGCCTCCGCAGGCCGAGGCGGCAAGGGCGAGAGACATGGTGACGGCGCCTACGGCCGCGGCTCGGATGCTGCGCATGGCTCCAGGTGTCCCTTTCCGGGAGTCGAGAACCCGAGGCAGCTCCGGAACGACACCCCGTTCGACTTCCGAAGCCCCTCATGGCTTAATTTAGAACGTGAGTTAAACCTCGAGAGAAAGAAGCGTCAAGAGATCCGGCACGGGTATCTTGCCGAGCGACGTAGGAAAATCAGGAGGTCAGGTGGCAGCGCGCAACGGCCGGACGGTCCATGACCTGCGACGGGAGAACCGCACCGCCGTTCTACAACGGTTGTATTTCGACGGACCGATGAGCCGCCACTCGCTCGCGCCCGCGACCGGGCTGAGTTCGGGTTCCATCAGCAACGTCGTCGCCGAACTGCTGGCCGACGGTCTGGTGGAGGAGGCGGGCAGCGTCGGCTCCGACGGCGGCCGCCCGCGCACCCTGCTGCGCGTCGTCCCCGGCAGCGGGCACATGATCGGCGTGGACGTCGGCGAGACCCGGGTGCGCGTGGAGCTGTTCGACCTCTCCCTGGCGGAACTCGCCCGCACCGAACGCCCGTTGGCGCACAAGGGCCGGCAGGCGTACGACGTGGGCGTCATCGTCGGTCACATCCGCGACGGCGTCGCCGAGGTCCTCGCGGCAGCCGGGATCACCGCCGGCGAACTCCTCGGCGTCGGCATCGGCGTGCCCGGCATCGTCGAGCGTTCCGGCGAGGGCGGCGCGGTCGTCCACGGTCAGACGATCGGCTGGGACGCCGTCCCGCTGGAGCACATGCTGCGCCTGTCGGGTCAACTCCCCGAGCATGTGCCGTACTTCATCGACAACGGCGCCAAGACGCTGGGCCAGGCGGAGATGTGGTTCGGCGCCGGACGCGGCGCGCACAACGCCGTGGTGGTGCTCTTCGGATCCGGTGTCGGCGCCTGCGTGGTCACGGACGAGGTGGAGCACGGCCGGGCGGTCGAATGGGGCCACCTCACCGTACGGGTGCAGGGGCGGCGGTGCCGCTGCGGGGCGCTGGGCTGCCTGGAGGCGTACGCGGGCGCCGAGGCGCTCCTCGCGCGCTGGCAGGAGGCGGGCGGGCAGCCGCCGTACGACACCGACGAGGAGACCGCGCTGACGGCGATGCTGGCGGCGGCCTATCCCGAGGACGGCCGTGCGCCGGACCCGGTGGCGGCGGCCGTCCTCGCCGAGACCGCGGAGTATCTGGGCGCGGGCCTGTCCGACCTGATCAACCTCTTCCAGCCCGAACGCATCCTCGTCGGCGGCTGGGCCGGCCTCCAACTCGGCTCGCGGTTCCTGGAGTCGGTACGCACCCACGCCCTCGCCTACGCACTGCGGTACCCCGCCGGACGCGTCGGCATCGAGCTGGGCAGGCTCGGGCCGGACGCGGTGACCGTGGGCGCCGCGATCCTGCCGCTCGCCGACTTCTTCGCCCACGGCGGCCGCCGCGCACCCGCACCCGACGCACCCGTGCCGTCTCCTGCGTGGCGTACGTCGCTGGACGGGCGCCTGGCGTAACGCGCTGGGCGGGCGTATGTCGCTGGGCGGGCGCCTGACGCAACGCGCAGACCGAACGAACGCCGCTGGGCGCGCAGCCTGACGCAACGCACCGGATCAGCGGCTTCTTTCGCGCACCTCTTGAACACAAGGATCGCGGTACCGGATGCGCCGCACACCTCTCATTACCTGCCCAACTAGCCCCAAATGACCGCCGGTTGACGGTTATTCTTCAACAACACGCGGGACTCCGGTCCCAACTCTTGACGCGTCGTTCACGCGGATGAAGCATTCAACGGCGAGAGAGCGCTCCCTCCTCCCCCTCGTCGTTCATTTCCTGAACCAGGAGAGTGCCCGCATGTCCCCTGCCCCCACAGGTTCTTCGGCGGAGCGGCCTTCCATAGCCCGCCGGACGGTGCTCGGCGCCGCTGCCGCCGCCGCTTCCGCGCCCGCGCTGCTCGGCCTGTCCACGCCGGCCTCCGCCGCCCCCTCCTCCGCCGCCCCGCGCGCCCTGCCGGGCGGTGGCGACCTCGGCCCGAACGTCATCGTCTTCGACCCGTCCACGTCCGGCATCCAGGCCAAGCTGGACGAGGTGTTCCGGCAGCAGGAATCGGCGCAGTTCGGGACCGGCCGCTACGCCCTGCTGTTCAAGCCGGGCACCTACAACGGGCTCAACGCCCAGCTCGGCTTCTACACGTCCATCGCGGGCCTCGGACTGTCCCCCGACGACACGACGATCAACGGCGATGTCACCGTCGACGCGGGCTGGTTCAACGGCAACGCCACCCAGAACTTCTGGCGTTCGGCGGAGAACCTCGCACTGGTCCCCGTCAACGGCACCAACCGGTGGGCCGTCGCGCAGGCGGCGCCGTTCCGGCGCATGCACGTCCGCGGCGGCCTCAACCTCTCCCCCAACGGCTACGGCTGGGCGAGCGGCGGCTACATCGCGGACAGCCGCATCGACGGCCAGGTCGGACCGTACTCGCAGCAGCAGTGGTACACCCGCGACAGCGCGATCGGCAGCTGGCTCAACGGCGTCTGGAACATGGTGTTCTCCGGCGTCGAGGGCGCGCCGGCACAGAGCTTCCCGAACCCGGTGTACACCACGCTGAACACCACCCCCGTCTCCCGGGAGAAGCCGTTCCTGTATCTGAGCGGCAGTGAGTACCGGGTCTTCCTGCCGGAGAAGCGGACCAACGCCCGGGGCGTGACCTGGGGCAACGGCACACCAAGAGGCACCTCGCTGCCCCTGTCCCAGTTCTACGTCGCCAAGCCGGGTGTCTCCGCGGCCACCCTCAACCAGGCGCTCACACAGGGACTCCACCTGCTGCTGACCCCGGGGATCTACCACGTGGACCAGCCGATCCAGGTGAACCGCGCGGGCACCGTCGTCCTCGGCCTCGGTTACGCCACGCTGATCCCCGACAACGGCGTCACGGCGCTGAAGGTCGCGGACGTCGACGGCGTACGGCTGGCCGGCTTCCTCATCGACGCCGGCCCGGTCAACTCCGCCACCCTGCTGGAGGTCGGGCCGCGGGGCGCGAGCACGGACCACTCCGCCAACCCGACCACCGTGCAGGACGTGTTCGTCCGCATCGGCGGGGCGGGCGCGGGCAAGGCCACCACCAGCATGGTGATCAACAGCCGCCACACGATCGTCGACCACACCTGGATCTGGCGCGCCGACCACGGGACCGGCGTCGGCTGGGACACGAACCGGGCCGACTACGGCATCGTCGTCAACGGCGACGACGTGCTGGCCACGGGCCTGTTCGTGGAGCACTTCAACAAGTACGACGTCCAGTGGTACGGGCAGCGGGGCCGCACCATCTTCTTCCAGAACGAGAAGGCGTACGACGCCCCGAACCAGGCCGCGATCCAGAACGGCTCCGTCAAGGGCTACGCCGCCTACAAGGTCGGCGACGCGGTGACCACGCACGAAGGCTGGGGACTCGGCAGCTACTGCTACTACAACGTCAACCCGTCCATCGTGCAGCACCACGGCTTCTCCGCCCCGAACACACCGGGCGTCAAGTTCCACGACCTGCTGGTCGTCTCGCTCGGCGGCCAGGGCCAGTACGAGCGCGTCATCAACGAGACGGGTGCGCCGACGTCGGGCACGTCGACCATACCGTCGACGGTGGTGTCGTATCCCTGATGCCGCCGCGCCGTGTGCGGGCCGGGTCCGTCCCCGGCCCGCACACGAGGCGATCAGCAGGTGGGCACGCCGGGCAGCCAGGCCGGGCCCTTGATGTAGATGTTCGTCAGCCAGGAGCCGTCGGTGAGCTTGGACCAGGCGTCGTTGGTGTAGCCGTCGGCCGTCACCTCCTGGGCATGGGCCTGGCACACCACGTTGACCGTGGTCGGCTGCGCGAAGTAGTCGACCACACCGGCGTTGACGTGGGGTTCGCTGTGCGTGCGCACTCCGGTTCCCCAGGTCTGGAACGCCTTGCTGCCGCTGGTGGGCGGCGGCGTGGTGCTGCCGCCGCAGTCCGGCACGCCGGGCAGCTCGGCCGGGCCCTTGATGTAGACGTTCGTCAGCCACGAGCCGTCGGCCAGTCTGGACCAGATGTCGTTGGTGTAGCCCTCCGCGGTGACGGTCTCGGCGTGCTGCTGGCACTGGACCGAGACCTGGGTCGGACCGGCGAAGGTGTCGACGACGGAGGCGCTCACGCTCGGCGTGGAGTGGGTGCGCACACTGGTGCCCCAGGTCTCGAAGGTCGTACCGCCGTTCGCGGGCGGCGGCGGAACGGTGCCCGAGGGGTTGATCCGGATCGCTCCCGCGTAGTCGCCGCCGGTGCGGGCGGGGGCGACCCTGATGTGGGTGCCCGACTCGTACGCCTCGACCATCTGCCCGCCGCCCAGATACATGGCGACGTGATGGATGTGACCGCTCCCCCAGAACATCAGGTCACCGGGCAGCAGCGGACCGGTTCCCTGCCCCGCCGAGAAGCGGGCGGAGGCCTGCGAGCTGTGGAACTGGTCGTTGGACGTGCCGTTGAGCAGGTCCTTGCCGGTCGCCCGGTAGTACGCGTAACGGACCAGGCCCGAGCAGTCGAAGCCCTTGCGCTCGCCGTCGTGGAGGCTGTCCGGGTCCACGCCGTCGTAGTAGCCGTACGTGGCGCCGGGCGTGGCGCCGTGGCCACCGCCCCAGCTGTACCAGACGCCGATCTGGGCGCAGGCGGCATCGACGGCCGCCTGCGCCGTGGCCGAGGCACCCGGCGCCAGCACACCGCAGGTGGCGTCCCGGGCCGCGGCGGGTGGGACGGAGACGGCCGCCTGGGCCGTGGAGGGAAGGAACGCGGTGAGGGCCACCGCCACGGCGGTCACGACCGCCCGGCCGATGACCCGGCGCATGGTGCTGATCTTCAAGGAGTACATCCTTTGTCGACGGTGCGTCACCGAGGAAACCGGTGACGGAAGGTGGCGATATGCGCGAGAGAGGAGTGACCCACGTCACTTTCTGGAATTCGGATGGTCCATGCCCGTGCCGCGCCCCCTCCCCTGCAAGGGGCGCGGCACGGGCGGCTCTTCACGGGAGACGGCGTCGTCGCCCTCTGTTCCGCAGGCGCCGAGCGCGGCGCGCATCTTGGCCAGCGCCCGCATCCGGTTGCGCTGGACGGTGCCGCGGTGGGCGCCGAGCCGCTCACCGGCCGTGTCGTGGCTGAGGCCCTCCAGGTCGATGAGGATCACCGCGGCCGCCTCCTTCGGCGACAGCACGCGCAGCAGCGCGAGAGCCGTGGCGGACGCCTCGTACGAACCGAGGCCGCCGTCCCAGCCCGCCTCGGGCAGCCGGTCCGTGGTGCGCTCGCGGCGGGAGGGGTGCACCCATGAGTCGCGGAGCAGGTTGAAGGCGACGGCGCAGGTGTACGCGTACGGGTGCTGCTGACGTGCCAGGGTCTGTGCGCGGGCCCGGCGCGAGAGCCGCAGGTAGGTCTCCTGCAACAGATCGTCGGCATCGTGCGCGTTGCCGGTCATCGCCAGCAGCCGCCGGCGCAGCCGCGGCATGGCTTCGGTGAAGGACGCGTCGAACTCCCGCGGGCTCATACGGTCGCCCTGGTACGGGACCGCCGCACACGTGACGTCGCTGGTCTCCATGCTTCTTCTCCCCGTTCTTTCCGCTGTGCGGTTGATCTGGTTCGCCTGTGCTCGCGCTCCCGGCGTCGCCTTGTGCTCGCGCACCCCCCGGCTGGTCGCGCCTGCCGGTGCGCGGCACGTCATGCCGTCGGTGTCGAGCCGCCCGCCCGGAGCCCGGGCGGCGCGGTGGGGCCGTAGCGGGCGGCGGGCGCCCGGCGCAGCAGGGCCCAGTACCGGTCGCCGTACGACCAGTGCCACCACTCGGTGGGGTAGTTGACGAACCCGACCGCCGTGAGGGCCCTGTCCATCACGGCCCGGTTGGCGCGTGCCTCGACGCTGATGTTCGGAGCCGCGGTGCGGCAGGCGCCTTCGCTTTCCTCCGGGGTGGCGTTGACCTCCGTGCCGAGCGGCAGCTCCGTGCCGTCCGCACCGCACAGCGTCAGATCCACGGCTCCGCCGCTGACATGCGGTGCGACCTCCGGCGGCGATATGTACGCGCTCGTCAGCTCACGGATCCGGTCGGGCGCCTCGTCCGGGTGGGCCGCGCGCATCGTCGCCGCGTACTCCTCGAAGTAGCGTCGCTGGAGCTGCGGCGGCCGGTACCCCTCCAGCACCAGGAACCGGACCCCGGTGGGCAGCAACCGCTGTGCCTGGAGGAGCCGCCGCAGTGCGCCGGCCCGCAGATGGGCGTAACTGCCGTCGTGGTCCGCCTGTCGCGCGTCGAGTCGCAGCTCGGCGACCTCACGCAGATCGACCAGTGGTTCACCGCATTCGTCCTCGGCGACGCCGGCGACTCGGGCGTCCGAGAGCGGGATGATTTCTGTCACGCGACGAGCGTGGCCCAGGGCCCTGCAATTGCTCTGCAGGTTCTCTGCAAGGAGCGGGACAGGGCATCTCCAGAGGGCCGAGGCGGCACGTCAACGGCGGGACGGCCCGCGGACGGTCCTGGGGCTCACCTCGTCCTACACGCCTTTGTCCGCGCGCTCCCGCGCCTCCCGGCTGTCCAGCGCGCGGAAGGTCTCCAGCGCCTGCGCGCGGGCTGCCCGCGCCGCCTGTTCGTCGCGCGCGACGCCGACACCTCGGCCAGGTCCCAGGCCGTACGGGCCCCCCACAGCGGAAGGTCCAACGCCTCCCAGGCCGCCAGCGCCCGCTCCAGTGGCTCCCGCGCGCGCTCGGTCTCGCCGGCCGCCAGACACCACTCACCCAGGGTGCGCAGCACGAGTGCCTCACCGAACCGGTCCTGGCGCTCGCGGGCCACCTCCAGACACCGGCCGAGCCGCTCGCGTGCCTTCTCCAGGTGGCCCCGGCGCAGCTCCACCTTGGCCAACGACTGCTCGGTGTACATCACGCCGAAGGTGTCCTGGAGACCGACGAAGATCCGCAGCGCCTCGTGCAGCAGCCGCTCGGCGTCCGCCCACGCGCCGTCCGCCCGACGGCACAGGGCCAGCGAACGCAGGGTGAGGGCCTCGCCGTGCCGGTCGGACGCGGTGCGGTACAGACCGAGAGCCCCCGACAGGGCCTCCCAGGCCTGCGCCCCACGCCCCTGCTCACGGTGCACGTAGCCGATTCCGTACAGCACGCGCGCCCTGGCGCCGACGTCGTCGGTCTGCTCGTACCGCTCCAGTGCGGAACTCAGCAGCTGCAACGCCTCCGCGAAGCGGGCCTGTTCGCGTCGCGCGGAGCCCATTCCGGCGAGGGAGAGGGCCGCCCCTCGCGGCACGTCGCCGCGCTCGTCGAACAGGCGCAGCGCGTCGGCGAAGTAGGCGTACGACTCCTCGAACTTGTCCTGTTCGTAGCGCAGTTGACCGAGGCCCGTGAGCAGCCACGCCTCGCCCTCGGTGTCCCCGCCGCGGCGTACCGCCTCGAGGGCCGCGGCGTGCGAGCGCGACCAGGCGTCGAACTGGTTGTACAGCACGGCCGAACTCGCTATCAGCGCACCGGCGAGATCCCGGGCCGCACGGGCCATCCCTTGGTCGGCGCAGTGGACCACGGCCGCCAGCAGACAGGCCTGCTCGGCGGCGAACCAGGCCGCGGGCCGGTCCAGCAGTCCCTCTTCCGTCTCCTGGTCGAGCAGTCGTAAGGTCCCCGGCTCGGGAAAGTACCGGGCCGCTCCCCCGGGCCCCCGGGCCGCCGCTCCCTTGGCCAGCCCCAGCCAGCAGGCCACCAGCCGCAGCACCGCCGCGGCACCGCCGCGGCACGCTCTTCGGCGCTCTCCTCGGACAGACATCGTTCCCGGGCGTGCTCGCGGGCGAGGTCGTGGATGCGGTAGCGGTTGCGGCCGGTCCCGTCCACGCCGAGCACATCGATGAAGTGGCAGTCCACCAACCGCTCGACGGCTTCCTCGGCCTCCTCCGTTCCTATGTCCAGCAGGGGTGCGGCGATCCACGCGGCGAAGTCGGGCAGCTCCATCAGCGCCAGCCGGCGCAGTGCCCGACGCTCCTGCGGATCGAGGTCCGCGTAACCCAGTTCGAGACTGGTACGTAACTCCAAATCCCCCGCGCGCAGTTCGTTGAGCCGTCGCCGCTCGTCACGCAGCCGCCCCGCGAGGCGGCCGGGAGCCCAGTGCGGGCGCGCCGCGAGCCGGGCACCGGCGATGCGTACCGCCAGCGGCAGCCGTCCGCACAGGGTGACGATCTCCGCCACCTGGTCCGGCTCGGACCGCGTCCGCTCCTCCCCTGCCACCCGCTTCAGCAGTTGCAGCGCCTCCGGCTCGTCCGGCACGGTCAGATCCAGATGTGCCGCGCCCTCCAGCGCCACCAGCCGTCGTCGGCTGGTGACCAGGACCGCGGAACCGGGGCCGGGCGGCAACAGCGGCCGCAGATGCGTCTCTCCCGCCGCGTTGTCGAGGATCAGCAGGATGCGCCGGTGTGCGACGTGTGTGCGGTACAGCCCGGTCAGGTCGTCGATTCCGTTCGGCGACGTCTCCGGATCGATGCCCATGGCCCGCAGCAGTCTGGCGAGCGCGTCGGCGGGCTGCAACGGCGCGGTGTCCGAGGCGCGCAGGTCCACGAACAGCCTGCCGTCGGGGAAGAGTTCGGCGGTCCGGTGGCCGACGTGCACGGCGAGGGCGGTCTTGCCCATCCCCGAGCGTCCGGAGATCACCCCGATCGGCGGAGCGGTCCTGGTGGTGTTGTTGACTCCGTGGAGCAGCGAGGTGGCCCAGGCGATCTGCTCCGTCCGTCCCACGAAGTCAGCCACGTCGGGGGGCAGATGGGATGGGGCGGGGGCGGGCCGGCCGGTCGGCTCGGGGCCGAACCTGGTGGGGGCGGCGATCCGGTGCGTGCTGTCCTGGGCGTACGGGATTCGGGGAGGGGCCGAGGAGGTTGCGGCCGGTCCTGCCGCGACGGCCTTGGCCTTCCGGCCGGCGCCGACGCCGGTCCCGAGGCCGGTGCGGACGCCGGTCCCGAGGCCGGTGCCGGTGCCGGTGCCGGTTCCCAGCCGCTCGCTGTCGTTGGTCAGCACAGCCTGGTGCAGGGCGCGCAGCTCGGGCCCGGCGTCGATGCCCAGTTCGCGACGGAGGACCTCACGTCCCTCCTGGTACGTGCGCAGTGCGTCAGAGATCCGGCCGGTACGGAACAGCGCGGTCATCAACTGTCCGCGCGGTCGCTCCCGGAGCGGATGGGCGGCGACATGCGCGAGGAGGGGTGCGATCGTCTCGTCCTCGCGTCCGAGCGCCAAACGCAGACCGAAGGACTCCTCCTGGGCCACCAGCCGCAGCTCCGCCAGCCGGGCGGCCTCGATCCGCGCGAAGGACTGGCCGAGCCCTTCGAGTGCCTCCTGCCCGCGCCACAGACTCAAGGCGTCGGACAGGATGTCGGCGGCCTCGCCCGGACGGTCGCGCGCGGCCGAACTCCGGCCCAGCGCGAGGAGTTCCTCGAAACGGCGGGCGTCGACCTGTGAGGGACTGAAGTCGGCGACATACCCAGGCGGCCGGGTCCGGATCACCGGAGCCTCGCTGACCCGTGCGAGCGCTCGGCGCACGGCGGAGACATGAGTGGCGACCAGCGCGGTGGCGGTGGCGGGCACCTGCTCGTCCCAGACGAAATCCACCAGTCGCTCGGTGGAGAGCACTTCGCCGAGATGGACGGTCAACGCGGCAAGCACGGCAAGGGGTCTGGCCCCGCCGAGCGGCGCCCGCCGGTTCCCCTGCCACACCTCCACCGGACCGAGCAGACGCACTTCGAACATCGTTCCCCGATCGCCGCATCGTCCGTCCCGCGGATGCAGGACAACGATATCGGCGAACGCCGACAGGACATGCCGAACTCCGGACCGCCCTGTCCGGTTCTAGACGGTCCGGCCCACCGGGCCGACCCCTGCTCAAAGCCTGGCGTCCGGGACATGTTCCGCAGTCGACCGCACTCCTTCTCCGGCGTCACTTGGCTGATTTCGGCGACACGGGCGGCGCCGCTCATGGGGAAGACGACAGGCGCGAGCCCGTTTGTATGACCGCGGGGACAGACCCGTCGTATGACCGCGGGTGCGAAGAAGATTCCCGCGTACGGCGAGTCATACGGAGGCACGGCTCGAGGCGTCAACGGCCCGACAGCATCACGCCGGACCGGTTGAAGCCCAGGGGGTATCTCGATGAAGCGCACCGACGCCCGGCACGGGAGGGCCGCAAGCCCGGCTGCCGCCCGTGACACAGCCGCCCCGCGGAGGCGATCGAGGCCGGGTCGGAGCGGTGTCTCTGTGCTCGCCGCGATGTGCGCGGTCGCCTCCCTCGCCCTGACCGGCTGCACACGGGACACCGACCGGCCCCACCCCACCTCCCCGGTCGCGAAAGCCGAACGCACCCGGCAGAGCCCGGAACTCACCTACGCCGAGGACCTGCGGATCTCGGACGCCGAACAGCACTTGGTCAAGCAGTGCATGGCGAGGCACGGTTACCGCTTCTGGGAGGAGCGGACGCTGACCCTGGAGGAGAGCCGGCCGGTCGGCTACGTCCAGGACGACGTCCGCTGGGCCCGCACACACGGGTACGGCAGCCGGATCATGGCGAAGGAGGACCGCGCCCGGCTCCGCAACCCCAATCTCGCCTACCGCGCGTCCCTTCCCACCGCCCGGCAGTCGACGTACGACACCGCGCTGGACGGCGGCCGGACAGCCACGCTGCTGAAGATCGAGGCACCCGGCGGCGGCACGATCACCAAGCGGTCCGGCGGCTGCACGGGCGAGGCCGAGAAGAAGCTGTACGGCGACCCGAAGACGTGGTTCCGGGCCGACTCGACCGTCAGCAACCTGCGCCCTCTGTACGTGGGCAAGCTGCTGCGCGACCAGGAGTTCAGCGGCGCGGTGAGGGACTGGTCACGCTGCATGCGGCGCGCCGGCCACCCCTACCGCGACCCGAACGAGGCACGTCAGGCGATGCGCGAGCACGGCACGCGACAGACCCGGGCCGCGGAGGCCAGGACGTTCGCGGCCGAGACCCGGACCGCGACCGCCGACGCCGGCTGCGCCCGCGCCGCCTCACTCAAGTCCATCGGCAAGGAACGCGAGGCCCACTACGTCGGCGAGTTGTCGGCCGAGTACGGGGACGCCCTCGACACCTACCGCCGTCTGAAGCGGGCCGCTCTCGCCCACGCCGAACAGATCGTCCCGGCACGAGCCTGACCTGCCCTGACCTGCCCTGACCTGCCGGGCCGCGAACCACCGTCAGCACCACCGGCACCGTCAGCACCACCGACACCGGCACCGGCCCTGCCCCGGCCGCCGTGCCCGGCCGGCCTGCCCACCCGTGATCTCCGTGGCTCACTCGCCACGGCTCCCTGTCCGCGACGACGCTCGCGGCTCACTCCCCGTGACGACCGTCACGGATCCACAGCGCCTCCGACGCGAGGCAGAACGGGAATCCATCATGCGCAAGCTGAGCATCGCCCTCGCCACGCTGGGCCTCGCGGCCCTCGGCCTCGCCGTCCCGGCCACCGCCCACGCGAGCGCCGGCTGCGACGCGAAGTGGCCGGGCCGTGACGGCAACGTACGTGCCTGGAAGGACGCGGACTGCCAGGGCGAACTCCTCGGCGTCACGCCCGGCAGCGACCCCAACTGGGGTGACGGCGCCGGCCCCTTCCAAGGCAGTGACGTCAATGTCGCGTCGTCGGTCATGAACAGCGGTTACGTCGGCGGCAAGGACGTCGTCGCCTTCTACTACCTGACGAACTACAACGACACGAGCTACGGCTGCCTCAAGCCGGGCGAACTGTACGTCGACAACCTGGGCCGCAACCACTTCACCAACGGCGCCAACATGAACGACAACATCATGTCCCACACCTGGGTGGCCGCGAGCGCCTGCGCCCCGGGCTCATTCATCGGCTGAGCGTCCCCGGTTCCGGTCACGTGCCCGTCGGTGTCGCGCCGACGGGCCATGGCGTACCTCTTCCTTGCCTCGTCGGACCGGCAGAATGATCAAGGCATGACATATTTGATGAAATCAGATCAAGTCGACGAGGTGGTCGCGAACCGAGGCCTGTCCTTCGCCTTGGAGTCGCGGCCGTGGATGGCGACAGGCTGCCGGGTGACCTCCACGCAACTGTCACCCTGGGAACCGGGGAGCTCTGCGGGACGCCCACAGTGCAGGACGATGAGCACCAGGGCGCTTTGAAGGTGTTCGTGGAGGACAGCCACCCCCTGACCTCTTCGTTACGTGGACGCCCAGTCCCTTGTCCTTGGTTAGGCTGCGCAGCCGCGGTCGACGGGCAATGCCCTGGGGCGGGAGGACCCGTAACGCTGCAGACGGCGCGCAACTTTTTCAACTGGGCTGTGCGATAGGGTTACTTCACGCTGCGCGCCTTCCCGGAGGGTATGAGAGCGGAGTTCAGTGGCCAGTCCCTCGGCCGTGACTGACGAGTGGTTTCCACTGCGTGGCTTCATGTGGTGTGAGAGCGGATGCCCGGTAGGGCTGTCCCTGCCATTCCAAGCTCACTGCCAAGGAGTGGTCACGTATGAACCCTGTCGAGTACAAGCCCGCGCGTCGCATCTGGTTTCGTAAGATCCTGATCGACGTCGCTGCTGGCATTGTCACCAACCTTGTGTTGGCGGCGCTGGTGGCGGTAGTGCGCCTGCTCTTCTGAGACGGGCAAGTGGCGGGCCCGGTGAGCCCGCCACTCTCCTCTGCTTCGAAGGTTCCCGCCCTCTCAGAACAGTGTTTTCTGACCCGGCTGCCCCTTGTCTCGCCGATTGCGTGAACGGTTCCGCCCTCCGCGCCGCGGGCGGGGAAGATGCGGTACGCGTGCCTCAGGGGGTAGGTTTTCCCAGGTGGGGCGCAGGCCGTGAATCTGGACGTTGCCCACCAGATCCTTGAGGTAGACGCGCGTCTCCTCGTCCGTGGAGTAGAGCACGGTCGCGCGGCTGGCACGGGTCATCAGCACGTGGTAGGCATGGCGGACGAGCCGCGCGAAGCCCCCATCGTCGACGCTGCTCGCCCGCACCTTCGGATCAAACGACCCCGGCACCGCTACGCGCTTGACGCCCGCCTCCAGGTCCTTGCGCTCCTTGCCGCGCCGAAATACCCACTTGCCGTCACGGCGCACCATGTCGTCACCCATGATCACGCCGCACCAGTCCCATTCAAGTCCCTGCGCGGTGTACACGCAGCCGATCTGTTCGAGGCCGTCCTGGTGCACCGACCAGATCTTCGAAGGCGGAGCACCGTTCTCGCAGAAGCTCTCACTGTCAGCGTTCCACGGACGGTGCCAGTCGCCGATACGGACGTCAGCCTCGAGCCGCTTCTCCTTGCCCAGGGGCTTGGTCCAAGGCCAGCAGTAACCCGCAACCATACGCGCTGAGGCGCCGGCGAGGGCTTCCGAGCGGATGACCTGCTCGAGTTCCTCGGGGCTGTCTGCCACCTCGATATGCATCAGCCCGTCCGGCGTCCACTGTTCCGCTACGTCGTCCGTCACACCGAGTACGGCTCGCACCCATCGGATGTAGGCATCGCTGCCTCCGCACCGGAACTGCTCGCGGAGCCTGTAGCGGACCAGTTCGGCGTCGTGCCGCTTGGCTGCATTCTCGATCAGCTCGACGTTGCCGACTTCGTTCGGCCGCACGGACTGGCTCTCGTCCAGGAAGAACACGGTCAGACGGGACGCTTCGAGCAGTTCATCCACCTGGGGCTTTGTGCCTTGCTGCTCGGGCCGCCAGAAGCGGCTGGTCGAGCGGTCCCGCAGACGATGCGCCTCATCACAGAGCAATACATCCAAAGGGGGCTCGGGTGGAGTCACGAAACTACTGAAGTAGGTGAAGCTCTCCCTGAACTCCCGGTCTCCGTAGCCGACATGCTCCTGGATCGCGCCGTTGAAGGCCCGGCTGCCGCTGGCGTACTTGACTGTTCGCCCATTGGCTTCGAGTTCCGCCTTGACCTGCAAACCGATGGCGCTCTTGCCCGTACCGGCACCACCCGTCACCAGGAAGACGACCCGTCTCTCGTCCGGCATGAGAGCCGGCTGATTCGGGTCTCCGAGGACAAGGGAAGTCGTGCCAAGGATCTGGTCGGCGACCTCCTGCTGGCGCCCACGCAGGGTGAACACTGTGTCCTCTCCACGCGACCTGATCATGGCGTCGAGCAGTGGCGTGTTCCGCAACTGCATGCTGCGGAGCAGCGTCTCGGCCGCGGAGGCGCCGCCGTCCTCGGCGAAGTGCTTGCGCAGGTCCGACATCAGCCGTCCGCGGCCGTCGTTCGTGTACATCCGGGCGTAAGCGCCGGTAGGCGCATCGAGGTCCATCAACGGCTTCACGGACGCGTCCGTCGCGTTGTGCAGGTACGCGAAGCCTCCACACTCGAAGTCGAGTCCGCTCAGCGGCCCTCTGGCACCGGTGAAGGCGTCGAAGTACTCCCGCAACTGCACCGCCGGATGCTTCTTCTCGCCCATCCCCGGTACATGCACCAACTCTGCTGTGGCCGCTTCCACCCTGGTCACCATCGACCAGCGCTTCAGCTCGACAAGCTGCACCGAGAGGCCGCGCGTGTACGGATGATGGCCGATCAAGACGACGTCGATGAGACGGGGAGCACCCGGGCGGTCGGACTCGTCGACCGTCGCCGCACACTCCACGATCATTTCCACATTTCCCCGGTTGGCCGCCACCAGATCCTTGGCGAGATCGACCAGGCTCTCCGCCCAGGCGGAACGCTCGGAGAGCGAGGCATCCGATCCGCGGAAGTGTTTCCACCTGGCGGCCAGGTGGGGCACCATGCGGCGCCGTGAGTTCAGGGCGAGCAGATCCTGCGCCGATAACTTCAGCAGGAGCATGGACACGAGGTGTTCCCCCAGGGCACGAGTGACTCGTGCGGGTGGGGGCATGTCCATGTGGGGAAGCCCGTCGGGCCGCAACCGGTACGGGTGATCCTAGGGAACCGCTGCAGACTCCGAGGACGGGAACCGGCTGTCGGCTTGATCGACGAGCATCGTGGCCGGATCGAGTTGTCAGTCAGGTGCGCTTGTATGGGCGCATGACTGTTCACGATCTTGCCGCGGCCCTCCCCCGTATCCCCGACCTGCGGAGCCTGTGCCGGTCGATCGCCGTGGCGGAGGCGGTTCTGAAGCCCGGCGCGTACCGGTACCACTCCTTCGACGCAAACTGGTCGGAGACGGAAGAGGTCTTCTCCACGCGGAATGGCAGCGGGGACGAGTTCGACATCGTCTTCTCCCCGGCTGGTGCGTACATCCGTGGCTTCGACCACGAGTCGCCCATGAGCCCCTACGCCGACGACGCTGTCTGGCCGGGCGTACTCGATTCGGTGCCGGAGACCTTTCGGGCCTACGTCGAAGATCCACGTTCGTCGACGACGGCATGCCCATGGTGACCTTCTGCCTGTGGCGCGAAACGGACGACGACACCTGGCACACGGGTCGAATGGACTTTCCGACCGATGATTCGGACCCCGACGGTTCCGGGTGGATGCTCGGACCCCTTGTCGATCCGCGCCCGGAGACCTTCCAGACATTCGCCGAGGACTACTACGAGAGGCCTGTCGATCTGGACGCCGTGCGTCACATATTCGAGGAGAGGCCGCTGACGCAGGACGTAGTGGCGCGTCTGAATCCGGTTGTCTCCTTCTCGGGAATCAAGAAGGACGCCGCGGACATGGGCTATCCGGTATGACCGTATTGGGGGGGCAGCTCCGGTCATGGCGCTCGTCCGCCCACGATCAGACTGCGACCACCTCGCGTTGCACCCCCACCAGTTCGCGCAACTTCGCCCGCGTCTCGGGATCCGTGGAGTACACCACCGTGCCGACCATGCCCCGCGTCAGCAGCACCTTGTAGGTGTTGCGGATCAGGCGATCGACGTCCGAATCCAGAGTGGACTTCTTGAAGACCGGATCCTTGGAGGCGGTACGGTCGGTGACCCAGGTGTCGCCACGCCAGATCAGGTCCGGGCCGATGATGACGCCGGACCAGTCGTACTCGAAGCCCTGTGCCGTGTAGACGCAGCCCACCTGGCCGAAGCCGGCCGGGTCGGTCGCCCACAGGGCGGACGGCGGTGCGCCGGAGATGGCGCGCTCGCCCCGGAGGTTCCAGGGGCGCGCCCAGTCGCCGATGACGACGTCCGCCGGGAGCGGGTCGCCCGGCTTGGGCTCCTTCGACCAGGTCCAGCAGTATCCCGCGGACATTCGGGCGCCGTATCCCTGCCCTCGGCGGTTCTGGAGAAACGATTCCATCTCCTCCGGGCTTTCGGCGACCAGGAGTTGCATCCGATCATCGGGGTCCCAGGCGACAGGGCCACCCGGCTCGAGGCCGAGGAGGCGAACGACCCAGCGCAGGTAGGCATCGCTGCCACCGCAGCGGAACTGGCTTTCGAGCGGTACGACATGACACTCAAAGCCCTTCTTCGCGGCGGCCGCCTTGATCTCGGCCACTGTGCCCATCTCGCCGGGGCGCACCACTTGGTGTTCGTCGAGGAGGAACACAGGCACCCGGGCGACGTCGATCAACTCCTCAATCTGCGGCCGACCGCTGCGATGGGCTGCAGGGGTGTAGCGATTGGCGGAGGTCTCGCGGATGCGGTGCGCCTCGTCACAGATCAGGACGTCGAGGGTGTTCTTCTCTGTCGTCATGAAGCTGTTGAAGTACTTGAAGAGGTCCTGCACTTCGCGCTTGCGGGCGCCCGCGACCTTACGCATGGTTTTAGTGAACGACTGAGAGCCGGTGGCATGTAGAGCCGGAACGCCCTGTCGGTACAGCTCACCGAGCAACGAAAGCGCGATGACACTCTTGCCCGTTCCGGGACCTCCGGTGACGATCAAGACTTCCTTGCGATCGGACTGCTTCGCCTTGCGTACGGCGTTGAGCACTGTGCGGTACGCCACCTGCTGCTCATCCAGGAGGATGAACTGTTCTCGGTCTTGCACCTCCTGAGCCGCGACGGACATCAGTTGCTTGGAGGGGACCGTCTTACCGGCGAGGAGTTCGTCTGCTGCTCGGGCGCCAGGGTGCTTGTCGCTCAGCTTGGAACGGAGGTGGTCCAGGAATTCCCCTCGGCGCTCGGCAGTGAACAATTGCCCCTGGTCGTCAAGTTCGATCTCTCGTAGCCCGCTGGCCCCGAACTCTGTGGCATTGTGCATGTAGGCCACCCCGCTGACGCGTTGAGGGTGCTCGGCGACCGCCCCGTTGAAGTTGACGAGGTACTCGCAGTAGCGGCGTACCTGCTCGATGGGATTGAGGACCGGGTGTGCGTAGGCGTCCACATGACAAAGGACCGGGTCGTCCTCATCAGGCGCGGCCTGGCTCCACTGTTTCAGCTCTACCACGACGTACGCCGGTTCTCCCGTGGCTGGGTGCAGCCCGGCAAGCACGGCGTCGGCGCGCTTGCTGTTCAACGGCAGCGCGTACTCGATCATGACCTCTACGTCGCCCAGGCTCGCTTCGTTCAGTGCCGCCGTCAGAGCGGGAATGCTGCGTTCCCAGGAACGGACCTCGGAAGGGCCGGGGCGGTAGCCATGCATGCGGACGAACTGTTCGGTGAGATGCAGGAAGAGCGAGCCGTCGAGCGCCATGACAGCGACCGTTGCGGCGGACGCGCGGAACAGCAAGGAATTCCCCCAGGCAGCACGAAATGACTCGTGCGGGTGGGGGCATGTCCTTCGAAACTCCACCGGCGTGGAGCGGAAGCCCGTCGGGCCGCGATGACGATGTGATCAAGGGTACCTGGGCGGCGAGAGGACTTAGGAGCCTCTGGGCAGACCGTCAGCCTGCTTTGGCGCCAGCCTTTCAGGCCGTGGGCCATCAACAGGGAATCTCACACATGGGCTGCCACAAGCGCGGGCAGTGATCACGATTCCATCGGAGGCCACTCCCCCCACTGCCTAGGCGGCCGCCCCGTCCCTGTCAGCGAGCACTTGCGTCAAACAGGTACGCCTGCCCCTATCTCTATGGTCCCGCCAACGTCCGCCCGCCGCTGCCGACGGCTGTGCATACCCACCCAGAAAACAGAAAAACCCCTGGTCAACAGGGGTTTTTAACTGGTGTCCGAGGGGGGACTTGAACCCCCACGCCCGATAAAGGGCACTAGCACCTCAAGCTAGCGCGTCTGCCATTCCGCCACCCGGACTAGGTGTCTGCCGCCTGGCCGGAGGTGTTCCCCGCGGCGACATGGACAACAATACCAAGGTTTCGGAGTGCCTTTCACCTGCATATCCGCGCCCCGACGGCGGGTGCACGAAGGTCGTGGAGGGCGCCTACAGACTCACTATGGGAGGCCGAACGGCTACGGCGGGTCCGCCCGTGTATGGCGGCCAAGGGCGCTGTCCACGCTGCGGAAGCACTGGCGACACGTTTTGGGTTCGCTCCGACCGCCGCCCTGGTGCTGGTCCTACTCGTGTGGGCGGCGGCAACTCGAGCCTGTGGCTGATGCGGGTCGTCGGGCCTGTCGCCGATCTGATCAGGGCGGAGTCCATCCGGTCATCACAGGCATGCCTCTCGGCACCTCCCCTACGTCAACGTCGCACGTTTGGTCCACATGGCCCGGCAGCACGGCGTCGTCCTGCGGATCATCCACGGATCGGTGACTTCGTGGTTCCCAAGACCCCGGTGTTTGCTGTGCACAGCGGCCCCGTCACCAATGGGCTGCGGCCCCCTGCCCGGCCGGCAACCGCTCGGCGCCTCGCTCCACCGTGACCGACGGGGGACGGTACGGCTGGTGCCGTGCCGAGCTTGAGCGAGCTGGTGGATCTAGGGTTCGCCGAGATCTACGGGTGTGCGGGCAGCAGCCCCCAGCAGCAAGTAGCGCCCAGGTGAGGCAGCGGCTGCTGGCCGGGCTCGACGATCCGCCGCTCCTGGCACCCGAGGAGCGGCGGCTGCTGCTGGCTCAGTCCGTGGAACGGAGTTTCCCGGAGGCGGCGGACCGCGCCTTCGCTCTGCGACCGGACCGGCAAGGCATCGGTTGGGCGGCCCGATCCACCGCCGATGGGCAGACAAGATCATCGCTCCGGTGACCGGTCGGGCGGCACCGCGGACGCCGGCGCCGCCCGACCCGGCCTCACGGCATGAGGTGGTACTCCGGGAAGTTGCCGGGCAGCCGCTCCCCCGCCGGCCCCTGTGTCACCGCACGTACCAGCAGCTCGCCGCCCACGAACGCGCCGCGCCACGACGCGCCGAAGCCGCCGAACAGCTCGTCGCGGTCGCCGCGTGAGCGAGGCTTGCCGTGGCCGACCTTGAACGCGCGGATCTGTGGGGACAGACGGTCGTACGTCGCCCTGTCGTCGGTCGACAACGTGGCGACCAGCGCGCCGTTGGACGCGTTCATGGCGGCCAGCAGCTCTGCCTCCGTATCGACCAGGACGATGGTGTCGACCGGGCCGAACGGTTCCGCGTGGTGCAGCGGCGAGGACGGGGGCGGGTTCAGGAGCGTCACCGGCTGGACGTACGCCGACGTGTCCTGGCCGGGCAGGAAGCGGGCGTCGGTCAGCCTGGCGCGGTGCAGCGGGACGGCGCCGCGGTCGATGGCCTCGGTGACCTGGTCGTTCAGCTCCTTCGCCTTGGCCGCGTTGATCACCGGGCCGAAGTCCAGCTCCGGGTACGGGTCCTCGCGCCGCTCCACCGCCAGCGGGTGGCCGACCCGCAGGGTGCGGACGGCCGGGAGGTACGCGGCCAGGAACTCGTCGAACAGGGTGCGCTGGACGACGAAGCGCGGGTAGGCGGTGCAGCGCTGTTTGCCGTAGTCGAAGAGCTTGGGGATGACGGCCGTCAGTGCGTCCCAGTCGGTGTAGTTCCAGACGCCCCAGGTGTTCAGTCCCTCCTGTTCGAGTATGTGTCGCTTGCCCAGGTCGGCGACGTCCGTGGCCACCGCGGCGCCCGTGTCGCGGCCGCCGACGAAGGAGACACAGCCGATCTCGGGGGCGCGGACCAGGGCCTCCGAGAGCTCGCCTCCGCTGCCGCTGACGAGGGTGACGGGAATCCCTTCGCGGGCGGCGAGCGCGCCGGCCAGGGTCAGACAGGCGACGCCGCCGTCGGTCGGGGTCTTGGCGATGACCGCGTTGCCTGCCAGTGCCTGTACCAGCATCGCGTGAACGAGCACGCTCATCGGGTAGTTCCAGCTCGCGATGTTGGAGACCGGTCCGTCCAGCGGCGCCCGGTCCGCGACCATGGGTTCGATTCCGTCGACGTACCAGCGGACGCCGTCGATCGCCCGGTCCACGTCCGCCTGCGCGAGCCGCCACGGCTTGCCGATCTCCCAGACGAGGAGGAGGGCGAGCAGCTCGCGGTGTTCGGTCAGCGCGTCGAGGGTCGCGGCGACGCGCGCCCGGCGTTCGTCCAGGGGGACGTGGCGCCAGGCGCGGTGCTGGTCGAGCGAGGCGCGTACGGCCTGCCCGGCGATGTCACCGTCCAGGCGCGGCGGTCCCGCGATCGGGCTGCCGTCCACGGGACTGGTCGCGGGCAGCGCCCGGCCGTCCGTCTGCCAGGCGGCGCCCCAGAGGTTGAGGACCCGGTCGTCCCGGAACGCCTCGGGTGCGACCGCCAGACAGCGCCGCCAGGCGTCGGACCAGGACGTGCCGGATTTGAGGGTGAGGGTGGGTGCCATTCGTTTGCTCCGCTCTCGGTGCACAGTCGGGGGCGGTAGGTGCATGGCTCGTCCGCGCACACGGTGGTGCGCCGACGTCGTACGGAGGAAGGTAGTGACACGGCATGACGCGCGACAGTTACCTCGCTTCAACTATGAGTGACGTCACGCTCCGCTTCCAGTCGGGCCAGCACCAGCCGTGCCGTCGCGGTCGGCGTGCCGCCCACCTGCACGCCCGCGCCCTCCAGGGCCTCCTTCTTCGCCCGCGCGGTGCCGGACGAACCGGACACGATCGCCCCCGCGTGCCCCATGGTCCTGCCCTCGGGGGCGGTGAATCCGGCGATGTAGCCGACGACGGGCTTGGTGACGTGGTCGCGGACGTACGCGGCCGCCCGTTCCTCCGCGTCGCCGCCGATCTCGCCGATCAGGACGATGAGTTCGGTGTCGGGGTCCGCCTCGAAGGCGGCCAGGCAGTCGATGTGGCTCGTGCCGACGACCGGGTCCCCGCCGATGCCGACGCACGTCGAGAAGCCGATGTCGCGCAGCTCGTACATGAGCTGGTAGGTGAGGGTGCCGGACTTGGAGACGAGGCCGATGCGGCCGGGCTTGGTGATGTCGGCGGGGATGATGCCCGCGTTGGACTGGCCGGGGGAGATCAGGCCGGGGCAGTTGGGGCCGATGATCCGGGTGCCCTTGGCGGCGGCGTACGCGTGGAAGGCGACCGCGTCGTGGACCGGGATGCCCTCGGTGATGACGACGGTGAGCGCGATTCCGGCGTCGGCGGCCTCGACGACGGCCGCCTTGGCGAAGGCAGGCGGTACGAAGACGACGGTGACGTCGGCGCCGGTCGCCTCCCTTCCCTCGCGCACCGAGCCGAACACGGGGACGGTCCGCTCGTCGAAGTCGACGGCACGGCCCGCCTTGCGCGGGTTGACCCCGCCGACGACGTCCGTGCCCGCCGCGAGCATGCGGCGGGTGTGCTTCATGCCCTCGCCGCCGGTCATGCCCTGGACGAGGACCTTGCTCTCCTTGGTGAGGTAGATGGCCATGTCGGGCTCCTTCAGCCGGCGTCGGCGAGTTGGGCGGCGCGGCGCGCGGCGCCGTCCATGGTGGTGACCTGCTGGACCAGGGGGTGCCGGCGGCCGTCGAGGATCGCCCGCCCCCGTGCCGCGTTGTTCCCGTCCAGGCGGACCACGAGCGGCTTGGTCAACCGGACGGTGTCCAGGGCCTGCACGATCCCGTCGGCGACCGCGTCGCAGGCGGTGATCCCGCCGAAGACGTTGACGAAGACGGACTTCACGGCCGGGTCGGAGAGGATGACGGACAGGCCGTCGGCCATGATCTGGGCGGAGGCGCCGCCGCCGATGTCGAGGAAGTTGGCGGGGCGGGCCCCGCAGCCCGCGACCACGTCGAGCGTCGACATGACGAGGCCCGCTCCGTTGCCGATGATGCCGACCTCGCCGTCCAGCTTCACGTAGTTGAGCCCCTTGGCCGCTGCCGCCGCCTCCAGCTGATCGCCGTGCTCCGCGGCTTCGGCGCCCCAACGCGTCTGCCGGAAGCGGGCGTTGTCGTCGAGCGTGACCTTGCCGTCGAGGGCGAGGATCTGCCCCTGCGCCGTACGCACGAGCGGGTTCACCTCGACCAGTACGGCGTCCTCGCGGAGCAGTACCTCCCAGAGCCGGACGAGTACGTCGACGGTCGCCGGGGGAAGCCCGGCCGCTTCCGCGATCTCGGCCGCCTTCGCGGAGGTGACACCCTCGGCCGGGTCGACGGGGACACGCGCCACGGCTTCCGGGCGGGTGGCGGCCACCTCCTCGATCTCCATGCCGCCTTCCGCGGAGGCGATGGCGAGGAAGCGGCCGGCCGCGCGGTCGAGTACGTAGGAGACGTAGAACTCTGCCTCGATGTCGACGGGTTCGGCCAGCATCACCTTGCCGACCGTGTGTCCCTTGATGTCCATGCCGAGGATCTGGCGCGCCGTGAGTTCGGCGGCGGCGGGGTCCGCGGCGAGCTTCACACCACCCGCCTTGCCGCGGCCACCGGTCTTGACCTGCGCCTTCACTACGACGCGGCCGCCGAGCCTGCGGGCGATGACGCGCGCCTCCTGGGACGAGTCGGTGACCTCGGCCCTCGGCACCAAGATGCCGTGGTCCGCGAAGAGTTCCCTTGCCTGGTGTTCGTACAGGTCCATCTCGGCTCCTGTCTGCCGTGTCTGTCCGGGAGCGATCCCCGGGCCCCCGAAAAGTGCCGCACGCCCCCTGGACACCACCCACCGGATGCGGGATAACAAGCTTCATACAGTATTCGTCGACTGTATGCAATGTACCGCGAGAGCGTTCCAACCCCCTACGAAGGGACAGGACTTCGCCATGCCCGACGGCAGCAGCGACAACAACTCGGACCTCATCTCCGGTGGGCACCTGGTCGCCAAGGCACTCAAAGCGGAGGGGGTGGAGGTCATCTACACCCTGTGCGGCGGCCACATCATCGACATCTACGACGGCTGCGTGGACGAGGGCATCAAGGTCGTCGACGTGCGTCACGAGCAGGTCGCCGCGCACGCCGCCGACGGCTACGCGCGCATCACCGGCAAGCCCGGCTGCGCGGTCGTCACGGCGGGTCCCGGCACCACCGACGCCGTGACCGGTGTCGCCAACGCCTTCCGCGCGGAGTCCCCGATGCTGCTGATCGGCGGCCAAGGGGCGCACACACAGCACAAGATGGGGTCGCTCCAGGACCTCCCGCACGTCGACATGATGACGCCGATCACCAAGTTCGCGGCGACCGTGCCGGACACGGCGCGCGCCGCCGACATGGTGTCGATGGCGTTCCGCGAGTGCTACCACGGCGCACCGGGCCCCTCCTTCCTGGAGATCCCGCGCGATGTCCTCGACGCCAGGGTGCCGGTGAGCAAGGCCCGGATTCCCGCCGCCGGCCAGTACCGGGCCTCGACCCGCTCGGCCGGCGATCCCGAGGCGGTCGAGCAGCTCGCCGACCTCCTCGTGCACGCGGAGAAACCGGCGATCCTGCTGGGCAGCCAGGTGTGGACGACACGTGGGACCGAGGCCGCCGTCGACCTCGTGCGCACCCTCAACATCCCGGCGTACATGAACGGCGCCGGGCGCGGCACGCTGCCGCCCGGGGACCCGCACCACTACCAGCTGTCGCGCCGGTACGCGTTCTCCAACGCCGACGTCATCGTCGTCGTCGGTACGCCGTTCGACTTCCGCATGGGCTACGGCAAGCGGCTGTCGCCGGACGCGACCGTCGTGCAGATCGACCTCGACTACCGGACCGTCGGCAAGAACCGGGACATCGACCTCGGGATCGTCGGCGACGCGGGGCTGATCCTGAAGTCGGTCACCGAGGCGGCCTCCGGGCGCCTCAACGGAGGCGCGTCGAAGCGCAAGGAGTGGCTGGACGAACTGCGCGCCGCCGAGCAGACGGCCCTCGACAAGCGGCTGCCCAGCCTGAGGTCCGACGCCTCACCCATCCACCCGTACCGGCTGGTCAGCGAGATCAACGACTTCCTCACCGAGGACTCCGTCTACATCGGCGACGGCGGTGACATCGTCACCTTCTCCGGGCAGGTCGTGCAGCCCAAGTCGCCCGGACACTGGATGGACCCGGGTCCGCTGGGCACACTCGGCGTCGGCATCCCGTTCGTGCTCGCGGCCAAGCAGGCGCGGCCCGACAAGGAAGTGGTGGCCCTCTTCGGCGACGGCGCGTTCTCCCTCACCGGCTGGGACTTCGAGACCCTCGTCCGCTACGACCTCCCCTTCGTCGGCATCGTCGGCAACAACTCCTCGATGAACCAGATCCGCTACGGCCAGGCCCAGAAGTACGGCCTGGCCCGCGAGCGGGTCGGCAACACCCTCGGCGACGTCCACTACGACAAGTTCGCCCAGATGCTGGGCGGTTACGGCGAGGAGGTCCGCGACCCCGCCGACATCGGCCCGGCGCTGCGGCGCGCCCGCGAGTCGGGTAAGCCGTCGCTGATCAACGTCTGGGTCGACCCGGACGCGTACGCCCCCGGAACCATGAACCAGACGATGTACAAGTGAGGTGAGCCGACCATGACCAAGGCTCTCGAAGGCATCCGCGTCCTCGACATGACGCACGTCCAGTCCGGGCCCTCCGCGACCCAGCTGCTCGCCTGGCTCGGCGCGGACGTGGTCAAACTGGAGGCGCCGACCGGTGACATCACGCGGGGGCAGCTGCGCGACCTCCCGGACGTCGACTCCCTCTATTTCACGATGCTCAACTGCAACAAGCGGAGCATCACCCTCAACACCAAGACCGAGCGCGGCAAGGAGATCCTCACCGAGCTGATCCGGCGCTCCGACGTCATGGTCGAGAACTTCGGACCGGGCGCGGTCGACCGTATGGGCTTCACCTGGGACCGCATTCGGGACATCAATCCGCGGATCGTCTATGCCTCCATCAAGGGGTTCGGCGACGGGCCGTACACCGACTTCAAGGCGTACGAGGTCGTCGCGCAGGCCATGGGCGGGTCGATGTCGACCACCGGCTTCGAGGACGGGCCGCCGCTGGCGACGGGGGCCCAGATCGGGGACTCGGGCACGGGCATCCACGCCGTGGCGGGGATTCTCGCGGCGCTGTACCAGCGGGAGAACACCGGGCGCGGTCAGCGGGTCAACGTGGCCATGCAGCATGCTGTGCTCAACCTCTGCCGGGTGAAGCTGCGCGATCAGCAGCGCCTGGCCCATGGCCCGCTCGCTGAATATCCCAACGACGACTTCGGCGACGAGGTTCCCCGGTCCGGGAACGCGTCCGGCGGCGGCCAGCCCGGCTGGGCGGTCAAGTGCGCGCCGGGCGGCCCCAACGACTACGTGTACGTCATCGTGCAGCCCGTCGGCTGGAAGCCGCTCAGCGAGCTCATCGGCCGGCCCGAGCTGGCGGACGACCCCGAGTGGGCGACGCCGGAGGCGCGGCTGCCCCAGCTCACCAAGATGTTCCAGCTCATCGAGGAATGGTCGGCCACGCTCCCCAAGTGGGAGGTGCTGGAGAAGCTCAACGCCCACAACATCCCGTGCGGCCCCATCCTGTCCACCAAGGAGATCGTCGAGGACGCGTCGCTGGTCGCCAACGAGATGGTGGTGACGGTGCCGCATCCGGAGCGCGGCGAGTTCGTGACCGTGGGCAGCCCGCTGAAGCTCTCCGACTCCCCCGTGGACGTGACCAGCTCGCCCCTGCTCGGCGAGCACAACGCAGAGGTGTACGTCGGCGAACTCGGCCTCGGGGACGAGGAGCTGCGCCTGCTCAAGTCGAACGGAGTGATCTGACGTGATGGCCGAAGACCGGGCGCTGAGGGTGCGGACGCTCCTCGACACCGTGCGGGCCGAGGGACGGACCGCGCTGACGGCGCCCGAGGGCAAGGTGATCGCCGACGCGTACGGGATCGCCGTGCCCGGCGAGGAACTGGCGACGGACGTCGACGAAGCGGTCGCGTACGCGGCGCGCTTCGGCGGCCCCGTCGTGATGAAGATCGTCTCCCCGGACATCCTGCACAAGACCGACGCGGGCGGCGTCATCGTCGGTGTGGAGGGCGCGGCGGACGTACGCGCCGCCTTCTGCCGGATCGTCGAGAACGCGCGGGCGTACAACGAGCGGGCCCGCATCGAGGGCGTACAGGTTCAGGAACTCCTCCCGCGGGGACAGGAAGTCATCGTCGGCGCGGTCACCGATCCGACGTTCGGGAAAGTGGTGGCCTTCGGGCTCGGCGGCGTACTTGTAGAGGTCTTCAAGGACGTCACGTTCCGGCTGGCGCCCGTGGACGCCGACGAGGCCCTGTCGATGCTGGACTCGATCCGCTCGACGGAGATCCTGCGCGGGGTGCGTGGGGCCGCCGCGGTGGACCGGTGGGCGATCGCCGAGCAGATCCGCCGGGTGTCCCGACTCGTCACGGACTTCCCGGAGATCGCGGAGGTGGACCTCAACCCGGTGGTCGCCACCCCGGAGGGCGCGGTCGCGGCGGACATCCGGGTGATCCTCGCGGAGTCGCAGCCGAAGCCCCGACGCACGTACACGCGCGAGGAGATCCTCACCTCCATGCGCCGGCTGATGCAGCCCTCCTCCGTCGCCGTGATCGGTGCCTCCAACGAGCACGGGAAGATCGGCAATTCGGTGATGCGCAACCTCATCGACGGCGGCTTCTCCGGAGAGATCCATCCGGTGAACCCCAAGGCCGACGACATCGTGGGCCGCAAGGCGTACAAGAGTGTCACGGACATTCCCGGTGAGGTGGATGTGGCGCTCTTCGCGATTCCCGCCACGTTCGTGGCCGCGGCCCTGGAGGAGGTGGGACGCAAGGGGATCCCCAACGCCGTACTGATCCCCTCCGGGTTCGCGGAGACCGGCGAGCACGAACTCCAGGACGAGGTCGTGGCGATCGCCGAGCGGCACGGCGTCCGGCTGCTCGGGCCGAACATCTACGGCTACTACTCGACGTGGCACGACCTGTGCGCCACGTTCTGCACGCCGTACGACGTCAAGGGCGGCGTCGCCCTCACCTCGCAGTCCGGTGGCATAGGGATGGCCATCCTGGGCTTCGCGCGCACTACGAAGACGGGTGTCTCGGCGATCGTCGGGCTCGGCAACAAGTCGGACCTCGACGAGGACGACCTGCTCACCTGGTTCGGCGAGGACCCGCACACCGAGTGCATCGCGATGCACCTGGAGGACCTCAAGGACGGCCGCGCCTTCGTGGCGGCGGCCCGGGCGACGGTCCCCAGGAAGCCGGTCGTGGTCCTGAAGGCGGGTCGCACGGCGGCAGGCGCCAAGGCCGCGGGATCGCACACGGGCGCGCTCGCGGGCGACGACGCCGTGTACGACGACATCCTGAAGCAGGCCGGGGTCATCAGGGCGCCCGGGCTGAACGACATGCTGGAGTACGCGCGCGCGTTGCCGGTGCTTCCCACTCCCCAGGGCGACAACGTCGTGATCATCACCGGGGCCGGCGGCAGCGGCGTGCTGCTGTCCGACGCGGTGACCGACAACGGGCTGTCCCTGATGGAGATCCCGCCGGACCTGGACGCGTCCTTCAGGACGTTCATCCCGCCCTTCGGAGCCGCGGGCAACCCGGTCGACATCACCGGCGGTGAGCCGCCGTCGACGTACGAGGCGACCATCCGGCTGGGTCTCGAGGACCCGCGCGTCCACGCCCTGGTCCTCGGCTACTGGCACACCATCGTCACCCCTCCCATGGTGTTCGCCGAGCTCACCGCGCGCGTGGTGGCCGAGTTCCGGGAGCGCGGCATCGAGAAGCCGGTGGTGGCGTCGCTCGCCGGCGACGTCGAGGTCGAGGAGGCCTGCCAGTACCTCTACGAGCGCGGGGTCGTGGCGTACCCGTACACGACCGAGAAGCCGGTGGCCGTACTCGGCGCGAAGTATCGCTGGGCGCGGGCGGCGGGGCTGTTGGGGGGCGGTTCATGAGGTGACCGAGCGCGGGGCGGCCGACGGTGCGCGTCGGCCGCCCCGGGACCCGTGCGCACACGAAAGGCATTGGACAGGGGGCGCTGGCCAGAACTTTCGACGCAAGGGGCAATCGCGATATGACAACCACCGACCTATCGACGTCCGTCCCCTACAGGGAGGTGACGGACCGCAACGGCCGCGTGTACCGGATCGGCGAGACCGATACCGACCTCATGGGCCGGCCACGCACCTGGATGGTCATCCTGCCCTGGGTGGGCATGATGGGCATCAGCTCCGCCGAGTACGCGTTCACGTCGGCGGAGGACACCCTCCACGAGGCTCATCTGTGGAGCAGCGGACACATCTTCTGGCTGATGGGCGTCTGGGTGTTCTTCCAGGCGGCCGTGGCCTTCCCCGCCGGACAGCTGCGGGAGAGCGGCAGGCTGCCCGCCCGCACGGCGATGATGATCGGCGCGCTCGGCACCCTGCTGGGCTATCTGGCGCTGGCTTTCGCGCCGAACGTGGTCGTCGCCTACGTCGGCTTCGGCATGTGCAGTGGCATCGGCGCCGGCCTGGTCTACGCGACCTGCATCAACATGGTCGGCAAGTGGTATCCGGAGCGCAAGGGCGGCAAGACGGGCTTCGTGAACGGCGGTTTCGCCTACGGGTCCGTGCCCTTCGTCTTCATCTTCACGTCGGTGCTGGACCTGAGCAACTACAAGGTCGTGCTCAGCTGCGTGGGCGTCGGGCTGTGCCTGGTGGTGGCGTCGGCCGGCTGGTTCTTCAAGGATCCGCCGAAGAGCTGGTGGCCCCCGCACGTCGACCCGCTGACGGTGACCGACGACCCGAGGATCCGCCGGGCGCTGGCGAAGAACCCGCCGGCGGTCAAGCAGTACACCCCCAAGGAGGCCGCTCGTACGCCCGTGCTCTGGATGATGTGGTTCTGTCTGCTCTGCACGGCCGGCATCAACATCTTCGGCATCGCCTTCCAGGTGCCGTTCGGCAAGGACATGGGCTTCGCGGGCGGGATCGTGGCCACGGCGATGTCCCTGAAGGCCATCGTCAACGGCACCGGGCGCGGCGTGATCGGGTGGATATCCGATCGCTACGGGCGCCGCAACACGCTGGTCGTCGTGTGTCTCGTGCTGGGTTCCGCCCAGTTCGGCGTCCTGGTGTCGGGCCAGATGGGCAGCATGCCGTTCTTCCTGTTCTGCTCCATGGTCTCCGGATTCGGCGGTGGTGCGATCTTCCCGCTGTTCGCGGCGATGACCGCGGACTACTTCGGCGAGAACAACAACGCCAGCAACTACGGAATGGTCTACAGCTCCAAGCTCATCTCGGGCCTGGTGGGATCCGGTCTGGGCGCGGTCGTCGTCGGTGCGTGGGACTACGACGGCGCGTTCGTCCTGGCGGGCTCCGTCGGGCTGGCCTCGGCGGTCCTGGCGCTGTTCCTGCGGGCGCCCGGACGGCCCAGGGCCCAGCACATCCTCCCCAACCCGCAGCCGCTCGGCGAGGAGATGGCGTGACATGACGGCGGACCCCATCGCGGCGAGGAGCGCGTCGGCAGACCCCGGCGCCCCGAACCGCTCGTACCGGGAAGTGACCGACTCGCGCGGCCGCGTCTACCGCGTGGGCGAGACGGACCGCGACATCCTCGGCCACTCACGAAAATTCATGGTGTACCTGCCATGGGCAGCCATGATGGCCATCAGCGTCTTCGAATACGCGTACGGCTCGGCCGAGGACACCCTGTCCCACGCCCACGGCTGGACGCAGAGCAACACGTTCTGGATCCTGAGCGTCTGGGTCTTCTTCCAGGCCGGTATCGCCTTCCCCGCGGGCTGGCTGCGCGAGAAGGGCGTCCTGACCGCCTGCACGGCCATGCACCTCGGCGCGGGCATGTGCCTGGTCGGATTCCTCGCCCTGTCACACCTGAGCAACGTGCTCCTGGCGATTCTGGGATTCGGTGTCGTCGGCGGCATCGGTTCCGGCCTGGTGTACGCGACCTGCATCAACATGGTCGGCAAGTGGTTCCCCGAGCGCCGCGGTGCGAGGACCGGGTTCGTCAACGGCGGGTTCGCGTACGGGTCGCTTCCTTTCATCTTCATCTTCAACTACGCGTTCGACACGGCGAACTACCACCGGGTCCTGGACCTCATCGGCTGCTACGTGATGATCGTGGTCCTGTCCAGCGCGTTCTTCTTCAAGGACCCGCCGAAGAACTGGTGGCCCGCGGACATCGATCCGCTGACCTGCTCGGGCAACGGCAAGAGCGCCGCGAGTCTCGCGAAGAACCCGCCCGCGGTGAAGCAGTACACGCCCAAGGAGGCCATCAGGACCGGTGTGCTCCCGTTGATGTGGATCACTCTCGTCATGACGGCAGGCGTATCGATCTTCGGGATCTCCTTCCAGGTCGACTTCGCCAAGGAGGTCGGCTTCGGGCCACTGGTGGCCGCCTCTTCGATGGGCATCATGGCCGTCATCAACGGCATCGGCCGCGCGGTGGTGGGCTGGCTGTCCGACATCTTGGGCCGCAAGCTCACCCTGGTGTTCGTGATCGTCGTCCTGGGTCTCGCCCAGTTCGGCGTGATCTGGGCCGGCGACGTCAAGAGCGAGTGGCTGTTCCTGTTCTTCGCCTTCCTCTCCGGATTCGGCGGCGGCGCGTTCTACCCGATGTTCGCGGCGCTGACCCCGGACTACTTCGGCGAGAACTACAACGCCACCAACTACGGCCTGGTGTACAGCGGCAAGCTGATCAGCGGTCTGTTCGGCGGCGGACTCGGCTCCATGGTGGTCGCGGCCTGGGGCTACAACGGCGCGTACGCGCTGGCCGGGGCGATCTCCATGGTGGCGGCGGCGATCGCGCTGCTGCTGAAGCAGCCGGGGCGGAACACGGACAGGAGCCTGACTCCGGAGCCGCAGCCGGCGGGCTGAGCGCGGCGACGTTCGAGGGGCCCTGTCCGGGAGGTGGCTCGCTGACAGGGCCCCTCAAGCGTGGGGTCCGGTGCGGCGCAGGGCGCGGTTGATGTCGAAGCCTCCTTGGCGTACGTCGGTGGGGCGGGTCGGCGCAGGACGGCGGACGGGGTCCGGTGTCCCTCGCCCGCCGTCGCTCAGCGGCCCGGCGCCCCGGCGGGCGCGGGAAGTTCACAAGGGTGCCGCTTCGTGTCAGTCGTTGCCGCCGAACGCCGCGTCGAAGGAGGCCGACGGTGGCTCGAAGTCGTACGCCTTCAGGCGGGTCAGCGCCTCGGGGGCGCCCTGGAGCCGGTCCATGCCGGCGTCCTCCCACTCGACGGAGACGGGCCCGCGGTAGTCGATGGAGCCCAGCATGCGGAAGACGTCCTCCCAGGGAACGTCGCCGTGGCCGGCCGAGACGAAGTCCCAGCCCCGGCGCGGGTCGCCCCAGGGCAGATGCGAGCCGAGGCGGCCGTTGCGTCCGTCGAGCCGCTTGCGGGCCTCTTTGCAGTCGACGTGGTAGACGCGGTCGCGGAAGTCGTACAGGAAGCCGACGGGGTCGAGGTCCTGCCACACGAAATGGCTCGGGTCGAAGTTCAGCCCGAAAGCGGGCCGATGGTCAACGGCCGCCAGTGCGCGCTGGGTTGTCCAGTAGTCGTACGCGATCTCGCCGGGGTGGACCTCGTGCGCGAACCGCACGCCCTCGGCGTCGAAGACGTCCAGGATCGGGTTCCAGCGCTCGGCGAAGTCCTCGTAGCCGCGGTCGATCATCGACTCGGGGACGGGCGGGAACATGGCGACCAGGTGCCAGATGGCGGAGCCGGTGAAGCCGATGACCGTGTCGACGCCGAAGGCCGCCGCGGCGCGCGCGGTGTCCTTGATCTCGGCCGCGGCCCGCTGCCGTACCCCTTCGGCCGCGCCGTCGCCCCAGATCCGCGCGGGCAGGATCGCCCGGTGGCGCTCGTCGATGAGGGCGTCGCAGACCGCCTGACCGACCAGGTGGTTGGAGATCGCCCAGCACGTGAGGCCGTACTTGTCGAGAAGCGCGTGCCTGGACTCGAGGTACGTCGGGTCGGCGAGGGCCCTGTCGACCTCGAAGTGGTCGCCCCAACAGGCGAGTTCGAGTCCGTCGTAGCCGAAGTCGCGGGCGAGGCGGCAGACCTCTTCGAGCGGGAGGTCGGCCCACTGGCCGGTGAAGAGTGTGAAGTCGCGCGGCATTCCCGGGCCTCCTCAGACCACTACGGGTGTGTAGACGGAGTTCTTGGCGGCGCTCTCCTCCACCGCCGCCAGCACGCGCTGCACTTGCAGCCCGTCGGCGAAGGACGGCTCGGGGCGGTGGTTCGCCGCGATGGCATGGACCAGGTCGCGGGCCTGGTGGACGAAGGTGTGCTCGTAGCCGAGGCCGTGGCCCGGCGGCCACCAGGCTTCCAGGTAGGGGTGGTCGGGCTCGGTGACCAGGATGCGGCGGAAGCCGGCGTGCGCGAGGGGTTCGGTGTGGTCGTGGTACGCGAGCTCGTTGAGCCGCTCCAGGTCGAAGGCCAACGAGCCGCGCTCGCCGTTGAGTTCGATGCGCAGGGAGTTCTTGCGGCCGGTCGCGAACCGGGACGCCTCGAAGGTGGCGAGGGCGCCGGAGGCGAAGCGGGCGGTGAAGAGAGCGGCGTCGTCGACGGTGACGGTGCCGAGACCGCCCGCGGAGACCGCGGCGAGCCCGCCGGTCGTGCCGCCGGGCAGCGGACGCTCCCGTACGAAGGTCTCGGTGAGCGCGGAGACTCCGGCCAGGGGCTCGCCCGCGAGGTACTGGGCCAGGTCGACGATGTGGGCGCCCAGGTCGCCGAGCGCCCCCGAACCGGCCACTTCCCTGCGCAGTCGCCAGGTGAGCGGAAACTCGGGGTCGACCAGCCAGTCCTGAAGGTACGTCACCCGCACGTGCCGCAGGGTGCCCAGCCGGCCTTCGCGGACCATCCGCCGGGCCAGCGAGGTGGCGGGCAGCCGACGGTAGTTGAAGCCGACCATGGTCAACCGGCCCTGCCGATAAGCCTGTTCGCCCGCGGCCGCCATGGCCTCCGCTTCCTCGACCGTGTTCGCGAGGGGTTTCTCGCACAGGACGTGTTTGCCCGCGGCCAGCGCGGCGACGGCGATCTCGGCATGGCTGTCACCCGGGGTGCAGATGTCGACGACGTCGACGTCGTCACGGGCGATCAGGGCGCGCCAGTCGGTCTCGGCCGCCGCCCAGCCGTGCCGCTCGGCCATGGCGCGCACGGCCTGTCCGTCGCGGCCGCACACGGCGGCGAGCACCGGGCGGGACGGCAGGTCGAAGACGCGGCCGACGGTGCGCCAGCCCTGGGAGTGGGCGGCGCCCATGAAGGCGTAGCCGACCATGCCGATACCGAGCGGCGGCTTCCCGGCGTCCGCCTCGTCGCGCGGGTGCGGCTGTCCCATACCGTTGTCCTCCTCTTCGTCGTGGCGCGGTGGGGGTGCGAGCAGGGGCGGTCACCTGAAGCCGGTGGACATGTACTGGCCGACGTTGTCCTTGTCGACGACCGCCGAGTAGAGGGTCAGGGAGGCCGGGATCTCGAACTCGGCGAGGCCGCCGACGCCCTTGCCCTGGCCGAGCGCGCGGGCCAGGTCGATGGCGGACGCGGCCATGGTCGGCGGGTACAGCACGGTCGCCTTCAGGACACCGTCGTCCGCCTTGATGGCCTGGAAGGCGGAGAGCGCGCCCGCGCCGCCGACCATCAGGAAGTCGTCCCGTCCGGCCTGCTTGATGGCCCGCAGCGCGCCGACGCCCTGGTCGTCGTCGTGGTTCCACAGCGCGTCGAACCTGGACTGGGCCTGGAGGAGCTGGGCCATCTTCGACTGTCCGGACTCGACGGTGAACTCGGCTGCCTGCCGGGCGACCTTCCTGATGTTCGGGTAGTTCTTCAGCGCCGCGTCGAAGCCCTGCGTGCGCTGCTTGGTGAGCTCCAGGTTGTCCAGCCCGGCCAGCTCGACGACGCGCGCGTTCGGCTTGTCCTTGAGCTTCTCGCCGATGTAGCGGCCGGCGCTCAGCCCCATGCCGTAGTTGTCGCCGCCGATCCAGCAGCGGTACGCCTGCGGGGAGTTGAAGATACGGTCGAGGTTGACGACGGGTATGCCCGCGCGCATCGCCTTGAGGCCGACCTGGGTGAGTGCCTTGCCGTCGGCGGGCAGGACGACCAGGACGTCGACCTTCTTGTTGATCAGCGTCTCGATCTGGCCGATCTGCGCGGCGGTGTCGTTGGAGCCCTCGGTGATCTCCAGCGTCACGTCGCCGTACTTCTTCGCCCGGCTCTTCGCGTTGTCGTTGATCGCGTTGAGCCAGCCGTGGTCGGCCTGCGGTCCGGCGAAGCCGATGGTGACGTGCTTGCCGGGTTTGTCGTCGGCGGCCGACCGGTCGTTCGCGGCCGGCTTCTCGGACGTGGTGTCATTGCTTGTGCAACCCACGAGGAGGGCACCGGCGGATACGGCGGCGGTCCCGAAGAGCAGTCCTCTGCGGCTCGTGACAGGTGTCGGCTCTGGCATGGCGGTGAACCCTTTCCTCAGGTCGTGCTCGCGGTACGGCGCTGGACCAGCACGGCGGCGACGATGATCGCGCCCTTGGCGATCTGCTGGACGTCGCTCTGCAGGTTGTTCAGGGCGAAGATGTCGGTGATCGTGGTGAAGATCAGTACGCCGAGGACCGAGCCGGTGATGGTGCCCCGGCCTCCGCTGAGCAGGGTGCCGCCGATGATCGCGGCCGCGATGGCGTCGAGCTCGTACAGGTTGCCGTTGGTGTTCTGGCCCGAGCCGGACAGGATGATCAGCAGGAAGGCGGCGATGCCGCAGCACAGCCCGGAGAGCAGGTAGAGGTACAGCCGCTGGCGTCGTACGTCGATGCCCGCGAGCCGGGCCGCCTCCGCGTTGCCGCCGACGGCGACCGTGCGCCGCCCGAAGGTGGTGCGGTTCAGGATCAGCCAGCCGATGACCGTCACGACCGCGAAGACCAGGACGAGCGGCGGGATGCCGAGCAGATAGGAATCGCGCTCCCCCAGCTTCAGGACCGTGTCGACGGTGACGATCTGTGTCCTGCCGTCCGTGATCTGGAGCGCGAGGCCGCGGGCCGAGGCCAGCATGGCGAGCGTGGCGATGAACGGCACCAGCCCGCCGTACGCGATCAGCAGTCCGTTCACGAGGCCGCAGCCCACGCCGACGATCATCGCGGTGAAGAGGATGCCGGCGAAGCCGTACTCCTGGGTGGCGACGGTGGTGGCCCATACGGAGGCGAGGGCGACGATCGCGCCGACGGACAGGTCGATGCCGCCGGAGGTGATGACGAAGGTCATGCCGACGGTGACGACGCCGATCACCGAGGCCTGGGTGAGGACGAGTTGGAGATTGCGGGTGTCGAGGAACTCGTCGGGTTTGGTGATGCCGCCGATGACGACCAGGGCGGCGAGCACACCGAGCAGCGAGAGCGTGCGGACGTCGGCGCGGGCGGCGAGGGAGCGCCATGCGGGGAGTTCACTCACCGGTGACGCCTGGCCGGTGCCGCCCCTGGGCGGAGATACGGGCTGCGTCATGACGCCGGGGTTCCTTCCACGGGGCTTCCTTCCATGACCAGGTCGAGGACGCGGTGTTCGTCGAGTTCACGGGCGGGCGCCCGGTGTACGACGCGGCCCTCGCGCAGCACCAGCACCCGGTCGGCGAGGCCGAGCACCTCGGGTACCTCGCTGGACACGAGCAGCACGGCGAGGCCCTCGTCGGCGAGGCGGCGGATCACCGCGTACAGCTCGGCGCGGGCGCCGACGTCGACGCCGCGGGTGGGTTCGTCGAGGAGCAGCACCCGGCAGCCGCGCAGCAGCCAGCGCGCCAGGACGGCCTTCTGCTGGTTGCCGCCGGACAGGGTGCGCGCGGGCGCGGACGGACGGTCGGGGCGCAGTGACAGTTCCCGGGTCGCGGCTCGCGCGGCATCGCGTTCGGCGCCGCGGTCGATCCAACCTCCGTGTGCGAAGCGGGACATGGAGGAGAGCGACACATTGCGCGTGACGGACTCCAGCAGGAGCAGGGCCTGCGTCTTGCGCTCCTCGGGGGCGAGCCCGAGTCCGGCGCGGACGGCGGCGCGTACGCTGCCGGGCCGCAGCGCCCGTCCGGCCACCGTGACCTGCCCTGCGGACGGCTTCCGGGCCCCGTAGACGGTCTCCAGGATCTCGGACCGTCCCGAACCCACCAGTCCGGCCAGTCCGACGATCTCGCCGGGGCGCAGTTCGAGGTCGAGGGGCTCGAACTCGCCTTCCCTGGCGAGGCCCTGGACCTTGAGTAGGGGGTCGGAGGTGGCTGGGGCAGGGGCGGGCGGCCGGTCCGGGAAGACGTACTCCACGTCGCGGCCGGTCATCAGCGCCACGATCTCGCGCGTCGGCGTGGATTTCGCGGGCAGCCCGCCCGCCACCGCGCGCCCGTCCTTCAGTACGGTCACCCGGTCGCCGATCCGGCGGATCTCCTCGAGGCGGTGCGAGATGTGGACGACGGCGACGCCGTCCGCGGTGAGGTCGCCGACGATGCGGAAGAGGTTGTCGACCTCGTCGGGATCGAGGGCCGCGGACGGCTCGTCCATCACGATGAGGCGGACGTCGTGGGAGAGCGCGCGCGCCATGGAGACGATCTGCTGCTGGGCTGCCGACAGGTCGCCGACGAGGCGCGACGGTGCGATCTCCGGGTGGCCGAGGCGCTTGAGGAGAGCCGCTGTCGAGGCTCGCGCGGCCTTCCCTCGTACGACGAAGCCGGCGGTCGTGGGCTCATGGCCGAGGTGGACGTTCTCGGCCACCGACAGGCCCTCCACCAGGTCTAGTTCCTGGTAGATGGTGGCGATGCCGAGGCGCATGGCGGCGATCGGGGAGCGGAGCGTGACGGGTGCGCCGCGCCAGCACAGACGGCCGTCGTCGGGCTGGTGGGCGCCGGCCAGGACCTTGATGAGGGTGGACTTTCCGGCGCCGTTCTGGCCGAGCAGACAGTGGACCTCGCCGGCCTGAACGTCGAGGTCGACGCCGTCGAGGGCCCGGACGCCGGGGAACGACTTGGTGATGCCGGACATGGTGAGCAGCGGTGGTTCTGGTGCCATGACGGTTCCCTTTGGCAGGCGTGCGGGCCGGTTTCAGGGCGTGCGCTTGCGGAGCAGGCATGCAGGGCGTGCGGCAGGCATTCAGGCAGGGCGGAGCAGGGCGCTGTGCTGGTCGTGCGCGCGGTACGGCGGGTGCTTACGCGGGTGAGAACAGGTGGTCGCTGATCAGCCGGGCCGCGCCGATGACTCCGGCGGTCGGGCCCAACTCGCCCAGCACGATGGGCAGATTGCCGGTCGCGAGCGGCAGCGACTGACGGTAGACCTGGGTGCGGATCGCGGCGAGCAGGGTGTGGCCGAGGCCGGTCACCCCGCCGCCGATCACCACCAGTCCGGGGTTGAAGAAGGAGACGAGTCCGGCGATGACCTGACCGGTGCGGTTGCCGCCCTCGCGGATCAGGTCGAGCGCGGTGGCGTCCCCGGCGGCAGCCGCGGCGGCGACGTCGACGGCGGTGAGCGTGCCCGCCGCCGCCAGCCGGGTGGCGAGCTCTTCCGAAAGCCCCTGCTGGGCGGCTTCGGTGGCGTCGCGGGCGAGCGCCGCGCCGCTGAAGTGGGCCTCCAGGCAGCCACGGTTGCCGCACGCGCACGGGCGGCCGTCCGGCACCGCCTGGATGTGCCCGATGTCGCCCGCGCTGCCCGTCACCCCGCGGTGCACCTCGCCGCCGACGACGATGCCGCAGCCGATGCCGGTGCCGATCTTGACGCAGAGGAAGTCGCCCACGGAGCGTGCGACGCCCGCGTGCTGCTCCCCCATGGCCATGAGGTTCACATCGTTGTCGACCATGACGGGGCAGCCGAGATCCTGGCTGAGCGCCTCGCGCACCGGGAAGCCGTCCCACCCCGGCATGATCGGCGGCGCGACCGGTATGCCTTCCGGGAACCGGACCGGACCCGGCACCCCGACTCCGGCGCCGTCGAAGCCCTCCGCGAGCCCCGAAGCCCTCAACTTGGCTGCCATGGCGAGGACTTGCTCGAAGACGGCCACCGGGCCCTCGCGGACGTCCATGGGCTGGTTGATGTGCCCCAGGACCTCCAGTTCGGCGTTGGTGACGGCGACGTCGACCGAGGTCGCGCCGATGTCGACGCCGAGGAAGCGGAGCGCGGGCGCGAGCCGGATGTTGTGGGAGCGGCGGCCGCCCCGGGAGGCGGCGAGTCCGTCGGCCACGACCAGGCCCGTCTCCAGCAGCCGGTCCACCTCGACGGCCAGCTTCGACCGCGAGAGATCGATCCGGTCGCCCAGCTGAGCGCGGGAGTTGGGGCCGTCGTCACGCAACAGGCGCAGCAGCCGGGCCTGGTGAGCGTTCGCGGGTCGAGCCGTCATACGTCTCACGAGCCCCTCCCCGTCTCAACTGGCCTGCGTGCGCCGGGTTCCGGCCATCGCCTGGCTCGCTTTCGAGGGGAACGTAGCAGTGGCTGCCGGGAGTGGGAAGAAGTCTCACAGGAATTACCGACGACTTTCGCCACTGAAAGGACAAAGACCGGCTTTCCTCGTCGCCCTGGTGGTGCCGTCGGTGGGGATGCCGGGCGGGGGCCCACTGGGCGGCGTACGAGCCGGCGGCCGCGCGCGTACGCCGAGGCCGCGCGCGTACGCCGAGGCTGCCCGCCCCCTCCGGGCGACCGCCTGACGACTCCGCGGCCGCCGCCTGGCGCCCCTCGGTCACCGCCTGACTACGTCGTGGCCACGTCGGGATCCCTCGCCCGGCTACTTCTCGCGCTCGTGGTACGTCTTGCGCGTGTGCTCGGTGTGGGCGCGCATGACCTCCGTCGCGCGCCGCTCGTCCCGCGCCGAGATCGCGTCGATCAGATCGCGGTGCTCGATCCAGGACTGGCGGCCGCGCTGCCGGGCGACCGGCGTGTAGTACCAGCGCACCCGGCGGTCGACCTGCGCGGCCAGCTCGGCGAGCACGGCGTTGCCCGCGAGCTCCATGACCTTCGTATGGAACCGGGCGTTCATCGCGACCGCTCCGTCCACGTCGTCGTCGGCCACCGCCCGCTCGCCCTGCGCGCACAGCTCTTCGAGGGCGGTGATGCCCGCCGTGCCCGCGTTGGCGGCGGCGAGCCGGGCCGCCTCGGCCTCGAGGAGCGTACGGACCGTGAGGAGCTGGTCGGCCTCGTCCTCCGTCGGTTCGTGCACGAACGCGCCCTGGGCGGGCCGCAGATCGACCCACCCCTCGGTGTTCAGCCGCTGGAGCGCTTCGCGCACCGGCTGCCGGGAGACTCCGAGGTGCCCGGCGAGTTCGCTCTCGACGAGATGCTGGCCGGGCTGGAGGGCGCGGGTGGTGATGAGTTCGAGCAGCGCCTCGTAGACGCGGTCGCGCAGCGGACCGGGCCGTTCGAGCTTGGGCACCGTCCCCTGCGGCAGTCCTGCGGACAACATGGCGGTCCCCTCCTGGGCAGTGGCGGCAGCAGCACAGCACCGGAAAGACAGTATCGATTGTCTTTCGTCTACAGTCTACGGCGCACAACAGCCAGGGCGAGGGGGAGTTGGGCTCATCACACCGAGCCGTACGAGCAGGTCACGGGCAGCTCACGGGCAGCGGATGACCTGGCCCGCGTACGACAGGTTCCCGCCGAAGCCGAAGAGGAGGACCGGGTCGCCGGTCGAGATCTCCCCGCGCTCCACCAGCTTGGAGAAGGCGAGCGGGATGCTCGCGGCCGACGTGTTGCCGGACTCGACGACATCGCGTGCGACGACGGCGTTCACGGCGCCGATCTTCGCGGCGAGGGGTTCGATGATGCGCAGGTTCGCCTGGTGCAGCACGACCCCGGCGAGATCCGCGGGCGTGAGCCCCGCGCGTTCGCATGCCCGGCGCGCGATGGCCGGGAGCTGGGTGGTGGCCCAGCGGTAGACGCTCTGCCCCTCCTGGGCGAAACGCGGGGGCGTGCCTTCGATGCGTACCGCGTGGCCCATCTCGGGGACCGACCCCCACAGCACGGGGCCGATGCCGGGCTCGGCGCCCTCGGGGCAGGCGTCGACCACGGCGGCGCCCGCTCCGTCGCCGACGAGGACGCAGGTCGTACGGTCGCTCCAGTCCGTCACCGCGGACATCTTGTCGGCGCCGATGACGAGCGCCCGCGTGGCCGCCCCCGCGCGCACGGCGTGGTCGGCCGTGGCCAGGGCGTGCGTGAAGCCGGCGCAGACCACGTTGATGTCCATCGCGGCCGGGGACGGGATGCCGAGGCGGGCGGCGACCCGGGCGGCCATGTTCGGGGAACGGTCCTCGGCGGTGGAGGTGGCGACGAGCACCAGGTCGATGTCGGCCGGGGCCAGCCCGGCCGAGGCGAGCGCCTTGGCCGCCGCGTGCCCGGCCAGCTCGTCGACGGGCTCGTCGGGCCCGGCGAAGTGGCGCGTCCGGATGCCCACCCGGCTCCTGATCCACTCGTCGCTGGTGTCGACCAGGCTCGCCAGGTCCTCATTGGTGAGTACCTTGGCGGGCTGGTAGTGGCCGACGGCGGCGATGCGTGAGCCGTTCATGGGGGTCCCCCTCGTTGCCTTGGGTAGCGGGACCCACCAGTCTGTTCAGTGACTCACGGGTACGACGGCAGGTGAAGCGACAGGAATGCGGCGGCAGGCTTGTCGGCTTCTGTCAGACCTCCGGGACACCCGAATGGCCCCTCGAACATCCGAACAGACCTCCGGACACCCGAACAGTCCTCCGAATATCCGGGCGCTCACCCGGTGAACAGCTGCTTGGCCCTGAGGACGAGCTCGTACAAGCCGTAACAGAGCGGTGCGCCCACCCACAGCCAGGCGAAGCCGATCAGGGCCCGGCGGTCAGGCGGACTCGGGCTGCTGTCGCTGGACATCGGCGGCCTCCCTCGGGGCGGGGATGTGGTGGCGGGCGTGGACGGGGCGGACCAGCTCGTTCGCGACGAAGCCGATGACGAGCAGCCCGATCATGATCAGGAAGGACAGGCCGTAGAGGGAGGACCCGTGCTCGCCCGCCTCCTTCTGGTGGTCGGCGATCCAGTTCACGATCAGCGGGCCGAGGACTCCCGCCGTGGACCAGGCGGTGAGCAGCCGGCCGTGGATGGCGCCGACCTGATAGGTGCCGAAGAGGTCCTTCAGATAGGCGGGGATCGTAGCGAAGCCGCCGCCGTAGAAGGAGAGGATCACCAGCGCGCAGACGATGAACAGCGGCTTGGATGAGTCCCCGAACCAGGCGATCAGCGCGTACATCAGGGCACCCACACCGAGGTAGACGCGGTAGATGTTCTTGCGCCCGATCAGGTCGGACGTCGAGGACCATCCGATCCGGCCCGCCATGTTCGCGGCCGACAGCAGCGCGACGAAACCGGCCGCCGCGGAGACCGACACCGGGGTGGACGTGTCCGCGAAGAAGTCCGTGATCATCGGGGCGGCCTTCTCCAGGATGCCGATGCCCGCGGTCACGTTCATGCAGAGCACCACCCACAGGCACCAGAACTGCGGGGTGCGCACGGCGTCGCGGGCCGAGACCTGCGGCCCCTGGAAGGCGCTCGGCGCGCCCTCGACGGGCCTCTCGGTGCGCGGGACCCGCACCAGCAGCACCCCGAGCGACATGAACACGGCGTACACGAGGCCGTGCACCAGGAACGCCTGCGCGATCCCGGAGCTGTCGGTGCCGAACGACTCCAGCATCTGCGTCGACCAGGGCGAGGCGATGAGCGCGCCGCCGCCGAAGCCCATGATGGCGATGCCGGTGGCCATGCCGGGCCGGTCCGGGAACCACTTGATCAGTGTCGAGACGGGTGAGATGTAGCCGATGCCGAGGCCGATCCCGCCGACGAAGCCGTAGCCGAGGACGATCAGCCAGTACTGCTCGGTGGCCGCGCCGAGGGCGGAGATCAGGAAGCCGGACGAGAAGCAGACCAGGGCGACGGTCATCGCCCAGCGCGGCCCGTTGCGCTCCACCAGCGTGCCGCCGAACGCGGCCGACAGGCCGAGCATCACGATGCCGAGCTGGAAGGGCAGCGCGCTCTGGGTGCCGCTGAGGCCGAGCGCGGATTCGAGGGGCGGCTTGAACACGCTCCAGGCGTAGGCCTGCCCGATGGAGAGGTGGACGGAGAGAGCGGCGGGGGGAACGAGCCACCGGCTCCAGCCGGCGGGGGCGACGGGGGGACTCATGATCCCGGACGGTAGGGAGTGCGGGGGAGGTTGAGAAGTCGCGCGTCGACCGTATGCGGTGAGCGGTATGCCGTGCGCGACGAACGGTCGTACCGGCCGGTATTCAAGGCTTGGCCGGACCGGCCTCCAAGGCTCGGCCGGACCGGAGCCCAAGGTTCGGTCAGACCGGCGCCCAAGGCTTGGCCAGGTCGTGCGCGAACCCTTGCCGCCCCCACTTCCATACTGTAGACAATATTTCGTCGACACCTTCTGGACAGCGTTCGACAGTTCCTCGGTACCCTCGACCGAACGGAGCTCCCCCAGTGAAAGTCGCAGTTCTCGGCGCCGGTGCGATCGGCGCCTACGTCGGCGCCTCGCTCCAGCGCGCGGGCGCCGATGTGCACCTCATCGCCCGTGGACCGCATCTGGCGGCCATGAGGCGGCACGGAGTGCGGGTGCTCAGTCCGCGCGGTGACTTCACCGCACGCGCCCACGCCACCGACGACCCGGCCGAGATCGGCCCGGTCGACTTCGTCTTCCTCGGGCTGAAGGCCAACTCGTACGCGGCGTGCGGGCCGCTGATCGAGCCTCTGCTCAGCGACACGACCGCGGTCGTGGCCGCTCAGAACGGCATCCCCTGGTGGTACTTCCACCGGCACGGCGGGCCGTACGACGGCCACCGCGTCGAAAGCGTCGACCCGGACGGCGCGGTCAGTGCGGTGCTCGCGCCCGAACGGGCCGTCGGGTGCGTCGTCTACGCCGCGACCGAGCTCGAAGGACCGGGCGTCGTACGCCATCTCGAAGGCACCCGGTTCTCCGTCGGCGAGCCCGACCGCAGCGTCTCGGTGCGCTGTGGCGCGTTCAGTGAGGCCCTGCGGGCGGGCGGTCTCAAGTGCCCGGTCGAACCCGACCTGCGCAACGACATCTGGCTCAAGCTGCTGGGCAACATCTCCTTCAACCCCATCAGCGCGCTGGCCCGCGCGACCATGCGGCAGATGTGCCTGCACGGCGGCACCCGCCGGGTCATCGAGATCATGATGACCGAGACGCTCACCGTCGCCGAGGCACTGGGCTGCGAGGTCGGCGTCTCCATCGAACGCCGGCTGGCCGGCGCCGAGCGCGTCGGCGACCACCGCACCTCCACGCTCCAGGACCTGGAGCGCGGCAAGCCGCTCGAACTCGACGTGCTGCTCGGCGCCGTCGTCGAGCTGGCGGAGATCACCGGCGTCGAGGTGCCGACGCTGCGCACCGTCCACGCCCTCTCGGATCTGCTCGCAGCGAGGACCGCCGCATGACGAAACGCGACCGAACTCCGAAGACCTACACCCGCCTCACGCATCCGCTCGTCAGGGACTCGCGCGACGAGCCCCTCCGCCGGGCCACGTGGGAGGAGGCGCTGGACCGCGCGGCCCGGGGCCTCGACGCGGCACGCGGCGCCTTCGGCATGTTCTCCTGCGCCCGGGCGACCAACGAAATGAACTACGTGGCGCAGAAGTTCGCCCGGGTCGTGATGGGCACCAACAACGTCGACTCCTGCAACCGGACGTGTCACGCCCCGAGCGTGGCCGGTCTGTCGGCCGCCTTCGGCTCGGGCGGCGGGACGTCGTCGTACGAGGAGACCGAGCACACCGACCTCATCGTGATGTGGGGCTCCAACGCCCGCTTCGCGCACCCGATCTTCTTCCAGCACGTCCTGAAGGGGATCAGGAACGGCGCCCGGATGTACGCCGTCGATCCGCGCCGCACCTCCACGGCCGAGTGGGCGGAGAGCTGGCTCGGCCTCAACGTCGGCACCGACATCCCGATGGCGCACGCGATCGGCCGCGAGATCATCCACGCGGGCCTCGCCAACGAGACCTTCGTCGAGCGGGCGACGAGCGGCTTCGAGGAGTACCGGGCGCTCGTCGAGCCGTGGACGCTGTCGCTCGCCGAGAAGGTGACGGGTGTACCGGCCCGCGCCATCAGGGAGCTGGCGCACGCCTACGCCCGGGCGGAGCGCGCCCAGCTGTGCTGGACCCTCGGCATCACCGAGCACCACAACGGCACCGACAACGTGCGCGCGCTGATCAACCTGTCCCTGCTGACCGGGCACGTGGGCCGGTACGGCTCGGGCCTGCAGCCCCTGCGCGGCCAGAACAACGTGCAGGGCGGCGGCGACATGGGCGCCATCCCGAACCGGCTGCCCGGCTTCCAGGACATCCTCGACCCGGACGCGCGACTGAAGTTCGAGTCCGCCTGGGACACCGTCATCCAGCCGCACTACGGGCTGAACCTGACGGAGATGTTCGAGGCGATGGAGGAGGGCACCCTCAGGGCCGTCTACTGCATCGGGGAGAACCCGGCGCAGTCGGAGGCGGACAGCGAGCGGGCCGTACGGCGCATGCGGGCCCTCGACTTCCTCGTCGTCCAGGACATCTTCCTCACCAGGACGGCCGAGCTGGCCGACGTCGTGCTGCCGGCGACCGCCGGGTGGGCCGAGACGGACGGCACGACGACCAACAGCGAGCGGCGGGTGCAGCGCGTGCGCCGGGCGGTGACCCCGCCGGGTGAGGCGCGCGAGGACATCGACATCCTCTGCGCGCTCGCGGCGCGGCTCGGGCACGACTGGAAGTACGCGGACGCCGAGGCGGTCTGGAACGAGCTGCGGTCGGTGTCGCCGGACCACTACGGGATGACGTACGAGCGGTTGGCGGAGCACCAGGGCATCCAGTGGCCGTGCCCCGCACCGGACCGGCTCGAACCCCCTTATCTGCACGGCCGGTTGTGGTCGTCCGACCCGGCCGGGCGCGGCCGCCTCGCCCCCTTCGGGATCGTCCAGCACGACCCGCCCGTCGATCTGACGGACGAGGAGTACCCGATCCGGCTCACCACCGGGCGCCGCCTCGACTCCTACAACACCGGTGTGCAGAGCGGCGGTTTCGCCTCTCCGCTGCGGCGCGGCGAGTTCGTCGAGCTGTGCCCGGAGGACGCGGAGCGCTACGGGGTCGTGGTGGGCGAGCAGGTCCAGGTGGCCTCGCGGCGCGGGGCCGTGGTGGCGCCGGTGTGGATCGATCCGGCGCTGCGCCCCGGTCTCGCCTTCATGACCATGCACTTTCCCGACGAGGTGGACACCAACCGGCTGACGATCGAGGCCAACTGCCCGATCGCCGGGACGGCCGAGTTCAAGGCGTCCGCGATCCGGATCGAGAAGCTGCCGGTCACGGCCGTGAGGAGCTGAGGCAGGACATGGATCTGCACTTCGGTGACAGCAAACCGTCGGACGAGGAGCGGGCGGCCGTCGACGCGCTGCTCGGTCCCCCGGAGTCCTCGTGGGAGGGCGCCGACCGGTCCGACGCCGACCTCAGGTGGGCCCGCGGCGGGCGCGCGGCCCGGGACCGCCGCGACCTGCTGCTGCCGGGGCTGCACGCGGTCAACGACCGGATCGGCTGGATCAGCGAGGGCGCCCTCGACTACCTGTGCCGGCGGCTGACGGTGCCGCCCGCGGAGGCGTACGGCGTCGCCACGTTCTACTCGATGTTCGCGGTGAAACCGCGCCCCGCGACCGTCCTGCATGTGTGCACGGACCTCGCGTGCGCGTCCGCCGGGGCGGCTGAGCTGTGCGCCGGTGTCGAGGCCCGGCTCGGGCCCGGCAGCGGCGTCGGAGTGGAACGCGGCCCCTGTCTGGGCCTGTGCGAGCGGGCTCCGGCCGCACTGGCGGTCAGGGCCGGGGATCCGGTGCGTACGGCGGTGTCGGCGCCCGCGACCGTCGAGGCCGCGGTGCTGGCGGCGAGCGCGCCCGACTCGGCGCCCGAGGAGCCGTCCGCCGCCCTCGCGGTCCCCCAGGCGGGTCAGGACGGGCTGGTTCTCCTGCGCCGCGTCGGCGTGGTCGACCCCGCGTCGCTCGACGACTACCGGGCGCACGGCGGTTACGCGGCGCTGCGGCGGGCCTTCGAGCTCGGGCCGGCCGAGGTCATCCGGGAGGTCACCGACGCGGGCCTGGTCGGGCGCGGCGGCGCCGCCTTCCCCACCGGCCGCAAATGGCAGGCGACGGCGTCCCGGCCCGACCGTCCGCACCACCTCGTCTGCAACGCCGACGAATCCGAGCCCGGCACCTTCAAGGACCGGGTGATCATGGAGGGCGACCCGTACGCGCTCGTCGAGTCGATGACGATCGCCGCGTACGCCGTCGGGGCGCACCAGGGCTATCTGTATCTGCGCGGGGAGTACCCGCGCGCCCTGGAGCGCATGAGCCACGCCATCGAGCAGGCACGCGCGCGTGGGCTGCTCGGCGACGACGTCCTCGGTCAGGGCTACGCCTTCGACATCGAGATCCGGCGCGGCGCGGGCGCGTACATCTGCGGTGAGGAGACCGCCCTCTTCAACTCGATCGAGGGGTACCGGGGGGAGCCGCGGTCGAAGCCGCCCTTCCCCGTGGAGAAGGGCTTGTTCGGCCGGCCCACTGCCGAGAACAATGTCGAGACGCTGGTCAACGTGTTGCCCGTCCTCACGATGGGGGCGCAGGCGTACGCGGCGATCGGCACGGCGAAGTCCACCGGGCCCAAGCTCTTCTGCGTGTCGGGCAGCGTGGACCGGCCCGGCGTCTACGAGCTGCCGTTCGGCGCGACGCTGGGCGAGCTGCTGGAGCTGGCCGGAGTGCGGGAACGGCTGCGCGCGGTCCTGCTCGGCGGCGCGGCCGGCGGCTTCGTACGGCCCGACGAACGGGACATCCCGCTCACCTTCGAAGGCACCCGTCAGGCGGGCACCACGCTCGGCTCGGGAGTCGTCATGGCCTTCGACGACACCGTCCCGCTCCCCCGGCTCCTCCTGAGGATCGCCGAGTTCTTCCGCGACGAGTCGTGCGGCCAGTGCGTGCCGTGCCGGGTCGGGACCGTGCGCCAGGAGGAGGCGCTGCACCGGATCGTGGCGCGGACGGGGGCGGCGGCCGCCGACGACATCGCCCTGCTCAGAGAGGTGGGCCGGGCGATGCGGGACGCCTCGATCTGCGGTCTGGGCCAGAGCGCGTGGAACGCCGTGGAATCTGCCATCGACCGTCTGGGGGCGTACGAATGACCGCGATACCGCTGGGAGTGCCGCGCCGGCTCGTCGAGTTCACCGTCGACGGGCAGGAGGCCAGGGTCCCGGAGGGGTCGACGATCCTCGACGCCTGCCGGGCCGCCGGAAAGGACGTGCCGACCCTCTGCCAGGGCGACACCCTCACCCCGAAGAACGCCTGCCGCGTCTGCGTCGTCGAGGTCGAGGGCGCGCGCACTCTCGTCCCGGCCTGCTCGCGCGGGGCGGAGCCCGGCATGGAGGTGCGCACCGACACCGAGCGCGCCCGGCACAGCCGCAGGCTCGTGCTCGAACTCCTCGCGTCCTCGGTCGACCTGTCGACCACGCCGAAGGCCGCCGGGTGGATCAAGGAGTACGAGGCGAAGCCGGACCGCTTCGGCCCCGACGCCGCCCGGCTCAACGAGGAGCCGAAGGTCGACAACGACCTCTACGTCCGCGACTACGACAAGTGCATCCTCTGCTACAAGTGCGTCGACGCGTGCGGCGACCAGTGGCAGAACACGTTCGCGATCTCGGTGGTGGGGCGCGGCTTCGACGCGCGGATCGCGGTCGAGCACGACGCGCCGCTCACGGACTCCGCGTGCGTGTACTGCGGCAACTGCGTCGAGGTGTGCCCGACCGGCGCGCTGTCGTTCAAGTCGGAGTTCGACATGCGCGCGGCGGGTACGTGGGACGAGTCGGCACAGACCGAGACGACCACGGTGTGCGCCTACTGCGGAGTGGGCTGCAATCTCACCCTGCACGTACAGGACAATGAGATCGTGAAGGTCACCTCACCGCACGACAACCCGGTGACCCACGGCAACCTCTGCATCAAGGGCCGTTTCGGCTACCAGCACGTACAGAACCGGGACTGATCAGGACATGGGACGAGTCACGGAACGACGCAAGGTGATCCGCATCCGGGACGGGGCCGTGAGCACCCGCCCGGACACGCTCGTCGCCGAGGAACCACTGGAGATCCGCCTCAACGGCAAGCCGCTCGCGATCACCATGCGCACGCCGGGTGACGACTTCGCGCTCGCCGCGGGCTTCCTGGTCAGTGAGGGCGTCCTGGGCGAGGCCGACGAACTGCAGAACATCGTGTACTGCGCGGGCGCGACGGTGGACGGCTCGAACACGTACAACGTCGTCGACGTGCGGACGGCGCCCGGTGTCGTCCTCCCCGACATCACACTCGAACGGAACGTGTACACGACGTCCTCCTGCGGACTGTGCGGCAAGGCGAGCCTGGACGCGGTCCGTACGACGGCACGCTGGACGATCGACGACACTCCCCCGGTCCGGCTCGAACCCGAGCTGCTCGCGAGCCTCCCCGACCGGCTGCGGGCGGCCCAGCGGGTCTTCGACCGGACCGGGGGCCTGCACGCGGCGGCGCTCTTCACGGAGGAGGGCGAGCTCGTCGACATCCGAGAGGACGTGGGCCGGCACAACGCGGTCGACAAGCTGGTCGGCCGCGCCCTGCAGAGCGGCTCCCTGCCGCTGTCCCGCACGGTCCTGCTGGTGTCGGGCCGGGCCTCCTTCGAGCTGGCGCAGAAGGCGGTCATGGCCGGGATTCCGGTTCTGGCGGCGGTGTCGGCCCCCTCGTCGCTGGCCGTGGACCTGGCCGCGGAGTCGGGGCTGACCCTGGTGGGCTTCCTGCGGGGCGCCTCCATGAACGTGTACGCGGGCGAGCACCGCATCGCTCTGCGGGCCGCGGCCGCCCAGGGCTGAGCGGCTCCCCGCTGCACGGCGGCGGGGCCCCGACCGGCGGGGAGCGCCCCCTGCGCCGAAGGGGCCCCGCCCCAAAGCGGTCGCTCAGTCGGCCGCGCTCGCCCTCGCCCGCCGCCTCACCTCACCTCACCTCACCCGAGGCGAAGTGCACCTCGGCGGCGGTGACCACCGTGCCCAGCCGGGGGAAGTCCAGCCGTACGGACGCGTCGTGCTCGGCCGCGGTGAGGGCGGCCATCGCGTCCTCGACGAAGACCAGGTCGTAGCCGAGGTCGCCGGCCGCGCGGGCGGTGGACTCGACGCCCAGATTGGTGGCGATGCCGCCGAACACCAGTGTGCTGATGCCGCGCTCGCGCAGCTGCTCGTCCAGGGCCGTGCCCTGGAAACCCCCGATGGTCCGTTTCACGATCTCCAGGTCGCCGTCCGCCGCGAGACCGGCGACCAGCCCGCTTCCGGGTGGCTGCTCGGCGAGGCCGGGGCGCTCGACGCGGATGAGGACGACGAGGGCGCCCGCGGAGCGGAAGCCGGCCGCCAGCCCCTCGGCCACGGAGAGGACTTCGACGCCCTTCCGGGGCTCGACGGGCAGTCCGACGATGCGGTCCATCAGGTCGACGAGCACTAGGGCGGTGCGTGCGGGGTCGAGGGCGAGCCGGGGTTCGGCTGCGGGTACTGGTGCGGTCATGACGGAACGTTAGCCCGCATCAGCCGTCCGTACCGGAAATCCGGATCAACAGGCTCATGAACTGGTCGCGTTCGGCCGCCTCGAGCGGGGCGAGGAGCGCGTCGTTCGCGGCGCGGGCCGCCTTCTCGCAGCGCTTCAGCAGGCGCGTGCCCTCCCCGGTGAGGGACACCGCGTTCTTGCGGCGGTCCTTCGGGTCCGGTTCACGGACGATCAGGCCCGCGGACTGGAGGTCGTTGAGGACGCCGACCAGGTCCTTGGGATCGAGCTGGATACTGCGGCCGAGCTCGGCCTGGGCGACGGGGCCGAGGTCGGCGACGGCGGAGAGCACCACGTGGTGCCACATCTTCATCCCCTCGGCCGCCAGGGCCTCGGCCACCAGGCCGCGCCCCCGGGCGGCGGCCCGGCCGAGGAGCCAGCTGGGGAGGGTGCGGATTGCGGGCAGGGGGGCGGACATGCCCCCAGCCTAGCGAATAACCATGGGGCATCCCAACGAATCTCCAGTTATCATTGGGACTCCCAACGAATACTGTCCCCGCATTCTGGGAGGTGCGATGCGTCGCGTCCGGTACGAGCACACCGGTGGCCCGCTGTTCCTGGAGGAGGTGCCGGTGCCCGACGTCGGACCGGGCGAGCTGCTCGTCCGCGCCGCGGCGATCGGGGTGACCCTCCCGGTCGTACGGAAGGTCACCGAGGCCGCCGAGCCGATCCCGCTGGGCGGCGAGATCGCCGGAGAGGTCGTCGCCGCCGGGGAAGGTGTCACCCGTTTCACGGCGGGCGACCGCGTCACCGGTCTCTGCTTCGGACACGGTTACGCCGACTACGCCCTCCTGCACGAAACCATGGGCCACCCCCGTCCCCGAGAGCGCGAGCCCCGTCGACGCCGTCGCCCTGGTCCGCAGCGGCCTGGTCGCGCTCGGCGCCCTGGAGGCGGCCCGCCCCCGCCCCGGCGAGTCGGCGCTCGTCACCGCGGCGGCCGGCGGCGTGGGCCAACTCGCCGTACAGCTCGCGCGCCTGCGCGGGGCGTCGCGCGTCGTCGGCGCCGTGTCCGCCCCGGGCAAGGCGGCGTTCGTGCGCGGGCTCGGCGCCGACGACGTGATCACCTACGACGCCGACGCCTGGGGCGAGCCCGTCGACTACGTCCTCGACGCGGTCGGCGGTGAGCTGCTCACCCCGGCGATCGCCGCGCTCGCCCCGGGTGGCCGGCTCGTCGCCTACAGCTCGGGCGGCGGGACCGTCCAGGCGTACGACCTGCTGGTGAGCGCGAAGTCGGTGATCGGCTTCCAGATGGCGCGGATCGCCCGCGGGGAGCCGCAGCTGTACGAACGGTGGCGGCGGGAGCTGTGGCGGCTGTTCACGGACGGGGCGCTGCGGCCGGCCGTGCACGGGGAGTTCGACCTGGCGGACGCCGCGAAGGCGCACGAGGTGATCGAGTCGCGGAGCAACCTCGGCAAGGTGGTCCTGCGCACCTGACGCTCCGCCGCTACTCCGTCCGGTGTACTCGGCCTCCCGCGCACATCCCCACCCGCGCGGGCTCGTTACTCCCGGTGAGTTCCACAGGGCCACGTCCGCGCGGCCCGTCGTCCGGGTAGGAGGCAGTTACTTGGATGCCGGCACCACCCTGCTCGGCTCGTTAGTGGCCTGCGCGGGCGTGCTGGGCGCGGCCGTCGTGGCGTACCTGGGGAAGCGGGGCGAGAACGCTCTGAACGGCTTCTCCAGTCTCACCGACAAGCTGCAGTCCGAGCGCGACCGCCTGGAGCGCCAGGTCGCCGAACGTGACTCGCGGATCGTCGAGTTGTCCACGCTGCATGCCGCGGACCAGTCGGAGATCGCCCGGCTGCGCCTCGACGTCCACCGCCTGGGAGGTGCGCCGTGAACGGGTTCCAGCGGCTGCTCGCCCTGCGCTGGCGCGGCATCTTCCTCGTCTGCGTCCTGATCGCGCTCTCCGGCATCGCGGTGGTCCTGTGGGCGCGCATCGACGCCGGGGACCGCAAGGCCGAGGAGCTGCGCTCGGAGGCGGACCGGCGCGGCAAGGCCCTGTCCACGCTCGCGCAGGACGTGCGGGACCTGCGTGCCCAGGTCGAGGCCGGCGGTGGAACCCCCGCCGCGCCGGACCCCTCCGAGGCCGTGGACCATCTGGTCGACCGCGTTCGGGTGCCCGCCGGGATGCCCGGCGCACCCGGCGCCCGGGGTGAGCGGGGCTCGGGCGGGAAGAACGGTGCCGCCGGGAAGCGCGGGGCGCGCGGCGAGCCAGGTCCCCTCGGACCGTCCGGCGGGACCGGCCCCTCCGGCGAGCCGGGCACGGACGGCTCCCCCGGACCGGCGGGACCCCCCGGGCCGGCGGGACCCCCCGGACCGGCAGGGCCTCCTGGACCGGCGGGGCTCCCCGGGGCCGAGGGCGAGCGGGGGGCGCAGGGGTACCAGGGAGCGCCCGGATCCTCGGGCCCGAAGGGCGACCGGGGAGACCCGGGCCCGGCCGGCCCCAAGGGTGACCCCGGCCCCACCTGCCCGGACGGCTACTCCCTCCAGGCGCCCGCGAGCGACCCGGACGCCCTGGTCTGCCGCAGGACCGGAGCGGCACCCGGGCCGGTTCCCCAGGCGGCGGCGGTACTTCCGGTCCTGCCGCCTCCACGGCGACGCCGAGACCTGGCGTGAACACGACCGGTGCACGCTTCTTGTGGGCCGGCTGAGCGCCCAAGTAGCGTCTGTGACGCGCACGTTGGACGTGGGATGTCCAGATGTCCAGACGCATGAAGGGCAGGTCGCACCATGCCGTCAACTCTCCGTGCACGTATCGCATCGACCCTGACCGCCGTGCTCACCACCGCCGCACTACTGGCCCTGCCGAGCCCCGCGGGGGCCGAACAGGCGACGGACACGGGTGAGTTCGAGCAACAGGTGCTCTTCAAGGCGTCCCAGGATCCCGGATACGCCTGCTTCCGCATACCGGCCGTCGTGAAGACGACCGACGGCACCCTCCTGGCGTTCGCCGAGGGCCGCGTCCTCAACTGCGGTGACGCGGCCGACATCGACATCGTCCTCAAGCGCTCCACCGACGGCGGCCGCACCTGGGGCCCGCTCCAGGTGGTCAACGAGGGCGGCGGGGACACCCACGGCAACCCGGCGCCCGTAGTGGACCGCGAGACCGGCCGCATCGTCCTGGCCGAGACGTACAACACGGGCCGTACGGACAGCGCCGGCTGTACCGTCCCGTGCGACCGCACACCGCACCTCCAGTACAGCGACGACGACGGCCTCACCTGGTCCCGGCCGCGCGACCTGAGCGACGAGATCCTCCCGCCGGAGTGGAACTCCTGGTACGCCACCGGACCCGTGCACGGCATCCAGCTGACCCGGGGCAGACATGCGGGCCGGCTCGTCCTCGGCGTCAACACCGAGACATGGGACGGCAGTCGGGTCAGCGCGAACCACGCCGCGCTCATCACCAGCGACGACGGCGGCGACCACTGGAGGATCGGCGCCACGGACTCGTGGCCGATCGCCGCGGACGGCACGTTCCGTCAGAAGCCGTCCGAGATGACGCTGGCCGAGCGCACGGACGGGTCCGTCCTGGTCAGCGGGCGCGAGCAGGACGGCACCGACCTCGGACACCGCACCCAGGCCGTCAGCCGCGACGGCGGCTCCAGCTTCACCGCGCCCTTCCGTGATCTGCCGGACCTGTACACGCCCCAGGTCCAGGGCTCCTCGCTGCGCCTGGGCGACCGGCTGCTGCTCGCCTGCCCCGGCGACCCGGACCGCCGGCGGACCATGACGATCCGCTCCTCGTACGACGGCGGACGCACCTGGGACAGCGTCGACCGCGGCACGGTCGTCACCACGGACTGGTCGGGCTACTCGGACCTGGTGCGCGTCGGCCGGGACACCGTGGGCCTGATGTACGAGGGCGGTGCGGTCGACGCGCGGGACGAGATCCGCTTCGCCCGCTTCACCGAGGACTGGCTGAAACCCCGCCGCGGCCCCGACCCGACAACGCCCGACCTGGCCCCGCACGCCAAGGGCGCCGCGGTCCTCGGGGGCGCCGAGCAGACGGAGGGCGTGTTCGGCGGCGCGCTCGACTTCGACGGCGCCGACGACGCCGTACGCCTGCCGTACCGTGCCGAACTCCCGCTCGGGACAAAGGACTTCACGGCGTCCCTCTGGTTCCGTTACACCGCCGCGACCGGCGAGCAGCCCCTGCTGTGGATGGGCGGGATCGGGACCTCGCAGCCACAGGTGTGGCTGCGCGGCGAGCCCGCGTCGAACCGCGTCCAGGGTCTGATCACCGTCCGCGACGGCGCCTCGGCCCCGCAGTCCGCGTTCGTGCGCACGACGGGCGCGTACAACGACGGCCAGTGGCACCATCTCGCGCTGCGCCGTGGCGGCGGAGCGCTCACGCTGTTCCTCGACGGTACGCCGATCAGCACCGCGGATGTGCCCGGGTCCGTCAGCCGCAACTCGCCGTTCGGTGTGCACATCGGTCAGCGGATGGACAGCCGGGCGTACTTCACCGGATCCATCGACGAAGTGCGCGTCTATGGACGGGCGTTGAGCGACGCCGAGATCACGGGCCTGCGCACGGACAACGAGGCGTCGGCCCGGGACACCGTCCTGCGGCTGCCCATGGACCGGGTGAGCGGCAGCCACTAACGTCCCGTGCGTGCCCGACGACGCACGAGCTCGACGGCGGACCGGGACCGGGCTCGGTGTGCTCCTGGCCCTGGTCTGCACGGCCGTGCTGCTCACCGCCCTCCCGGACCACCACCGGGAGAGCGGCGGCTGCGCGGCACGCACGGTGGAATCCTGGCGCCCGGACACAGAACTGACCGGCGAGTTCGCGCGCTACGGCGACGACGCCACCCGTGCCGACGACTGGACCGGCGGCGACGGCACCCACTCGGTGCGACTGCCGGACGGGCGGGTGCTGTGGCTGTTCTCGGACACCTATCTGGGCCAGGTGCACGGCCCGCCCAACCCCGTCGGCGAGTCCTACGCCTGGCGGGACACCTCGGCACCCCTCGTACGCAACTCGGCTGTGGTGATGACGGGTGCGGGCCGGCTGAGCGCCACGCTGCCCGCCCCGCTGTTCCCGGATCCGGCCGCCGGACAGTGGCGCTGGCCGGTGGCCGCCCGGGTCGAGCCCCGCTCCCCCGGCTCGTCCGAACAGGTCGTACGTGTCCTGCTGTGGACCCGTACGACAGGTGCGTACCCGTGGATCTACGGCGTCCCGACCGCCACCGAGGTCGCCACGCTCTCCCTGCCGGACCTGCGGGTCGAGGGCATCACCCAGGTCCTCGACCAGCGGCAGGTCCCAGATCCCGCGCACCGCGTGCTGTTCGGCACCACGGCGGTGACGGGCGACGGGGACTGGACGTACGTGTTCGGCGGCGACGACGGGCAGGCCGCCTCCCGCCCGGCGTCGAAGGCGTACGTGGCGCGGGTGCCGCGCGGGAGGCTGGCGGAGCCGGGGGCCTGGGAGTACTGGGACGGCTCCGCCTGGAGGGCTCACGCCCGGCCGGCGGCGATGCTCGGGGACGGGCGGGGCACGGGCGTGGGCAGCGCCTTCACGGTCGTCCGCGACGGACCGACATACGTGCTGTTCACCATGGCCGCCGGCACCCGGGGGCTGACGACGGTCACGTCGTACTGGGCGTGCTCACCGGCCGGCCCCTGGCACGGTCCGGCCAGGGGATTCAGCCCGCCGCTGCCGCAGGGGCAGGTGGCCGCGTACAACCCGCAGGCCCACCCGGTGCTCGGCGGCGACGGCCGGCTCGTCCTCAGCTACGACGTCAACTGGCTGGACACGACGGGCGCTTCGGCCCAGGCGAACCTCAGCCGGAACGTGTCCCTGTACCGACCGCGGTTCGTGTCCCTGCGGCTGACTCCGGGGTGACCGCCGACCGCTCCGGGTCGCGCGCCCGGCGCTTGGCGATCACCGCGCACACCATCAGCTGCATCTGGTGGAAGAGCATCAGCGGCAGCACGGCGAGCGAGGCGTGCGCGCCGAACAGCACACTGGCCATGGGAAGTCCGGAAGCGAGGGACTTCTTCGAACCGGCGAACTGGATGGCGATCCGGTCCTCGCGGCCGAAGCCCAGCGCCTTGCCGCCGTACCAGGTCAGCGCGAGCATCACGGCGAGCAGCACGGCCTCGACGACGAGCAGTCCGGCGAGCCTGACGGCGCTCACCTGGTGCCAGATGCCCTGCACCATGCCCTCGCTGAACGCGGTGTAGACGACGAGCAGGATCGAGCCGCGGTCGACGAGTCCGAGGACCTTCTTGTGCCGCAGGACGAACCCGCCGATCCAGCGCCGCAGCACCTGCCCGGCGAGGAACGGGACCAGCAGTTGCAGCACGATCCTGACGAGCGAGTCGGCGGAGAACCCGCCGCCGCTGTTGCCGAGCAGGGCGGCCGCGAGCAGCGGGGTGACGACGATCCCGGCGAGCGAGGAGAAGGAACCCGCGCAGATCGCGGCGGGCACGTTGCCGCGGGCGATGGAGGTGAAGGCGATCGACGACTGGATGGTCGACGGGACGAGGGTGAGGAAGAGGAGACCGGTGTAGAGGGGCTGCGTCAGGAGCGCCGGGACGAGCCCGCGGGCGGCGAGACCGAGCAGCGGGAAGACCACGAACGTGCAGGCGAGGACCGTGACGTGCAGCCGCCAGTGCTTGAGGCCCTCGAGTGCTTCACGCGTGGAGAGCCGGGCTCCGTAGAGGAAGAAGAGAAAGGCGATCGCGGCCGTGGAGGCCCCCGACGCGACATCCGCGGCCGTGCCGCGCGCGGGCAGGAGAGCCGCGAGGCCCACGGTCCCGAGCAACAAAAGGATGTACGGGTCGACGGGTATCCAACTCGGCCACCGCAGGCGTTTCACTGTGCTCCACTACTTCGCTGTACGTCGTTTTCCGGACACCGGACGTGCCCTCTCCATCGTCCTCCCCGGACCCGCGATCGGGAATCCGGCATACCACTCTGACTGTCATCACGTTCCGCGATAACGTCGCGGGATGTACGACCCTTCACAGCTGCGGACGTTCCTCGCGGTGGCGCAGACGCTGAGCTTCACGCAGGCCGCGCGCCGGCTCGGGCTGCGTCAGTCGACGGTGAGCCAGCACGTGCGCCGGCTGGAGGACACGGCCGGACGGCAGCTCTTCTCGCGCGACACCCACTCGGTGGAGCTGACGGAGGACGGCGAGGCGATGCTCGGTTTCGCCCGCCGGATCCTGGAGGTGCACGAGCAGGCCACGGCGTTCTTCACGGGCACGCGGCTGCGCGGGCGGCTGCGGTTCGGCGCGTCGGAGGACTTCGTGCTGACCCGGCTGCCGGAGATCCTGGAGGGCTTCCGGTACGACCATCCGGAGGTGGACCTGGAGCTGACGGTCGAGCTGTCGGGCACGCTGCACGAACAGCTCGCGGCGGGCAAGCTCGACCTGGTGCTCGCCAAGCGCCGGCCGCAGGACCCGCGCGGGGAGCTCGTCCGGCACGACCGGCTGGTGTGGATCGGCGCGGAGCGGCTCCGCCTGGACCCCGACCGCCCGGTCCCGCTGATCGTCTACCCGCCGCCGGGCATCACCCGCGCCCTCGCCCTCGAGGCCCTGGAGAAGCAGGGCCGGTCCTGGCGCGTCGTCTGCACCAGCGGCAGCCTGAACGGCCTGATCGCGGCGGCCCGCGCGGGTCTCGGTGTGATGGCCCACTCCCGGGGCCTGGTCCCGCCGGGCCTGGTCCGTGTCCCTGAACGGGCGGGGCTGCCGGAGCTGGGCGAGGTGGACTTCGTCCTGGTGCACGGGCGCCGGCGGGGCCCCACCCAGGGCGCGGCGGAAGCGTTGGCGGCGGCGATCCTGGCGGGCGGCGACCGGTTGCACCGCGGGCGGACGTAGCCGGCCGGGCCGGACCTGCCCTAGCCCGGCATCCGGTACGTCAGCTGTTTGACCCGGCGCATGAACGGTGTCGTCTCGACGTGCTGGACCCCTTCGAGGTGGCCGAGGCGGCCGCTCAGGTAGGCGTAGAGGGCCCCTGTGTCCCGCACCACGGCGGTCGCGACGATGTTGGAGGGGCCGGCGGTCGCCGAGGCGTAGGCGATCTCGTCGTGGGTGGCGAGGGCCTCGCCGACCGAGTGCAGCGCGCCGGGCGAGGTGGTGATCCACAGGAGGGCCGCGAGGGAGTAGCCGAGGATCTCGGAGTGGTACTCGATGTCGATGTAGACGGCGCCGGAGGCCAGCAGTGCGGCGAGGCTGCGCTTGACGGCGGACTCGGAGCGGCCGGTGGCCCGCTGGAGCTCGGGGTAGGTGGCCCGGCCGTCCCGTTCGAGTGCGGCGACCAGGGGTTCGTCCTCCGGGGCGATCCGGGCGGGCCCGGACGCGGCCGGAACCTCGGGGCGCAGCGCGGCGATCTGGTCGTCCGTCAGTGCGGAGAACTTCCCGATCCAGCCCGTCGGGCCGCCGTAGAACCGGTGCAGCAGCTGCTGGGCGCGGATCTCCACGATGCTGGGTGTGCGGGGCAGCTTGCCGAGCAGCAGGTCGTCCTGGTCGCCCCGGCTGCGCGGGCGGCTCATGCAGGCCACCTCGGTGCCGCCCGACGCCAGTCCGATCCAGCCGGTGTCGGGTCGTTTGGCCAGGGCTTCCGCGATGGCCCCGGAGCTGTCGGGGGTGCAGCGCAGCCGCAGCATCCACTGGTCCTGGCCGAGGCGCTCCGCGTCCCGGACGGCCACGACCCGCAGGCCCGCCTCGGCGGTCAGTCCCCGGTAGCGGCGCGCGACGGTCTGGTCCGAGACGCCGAGCACGGCCGCGATCCGGCTGAAGGGCGCCCGGCCGGCCAGCTCCAGCGCCGCCAGCAGTTGCAGATCCAATGCGTCGAACGCGTCGGATTCCCTCTCCAAGGGGCACTCCAGTGTCGAAATCCAGCGGGATGAGCCCGATGACCGTGTCGATCGTCCGGGTCTCCCTCATCGTACGGACCGCATACGCATCCGTGACACAGGGAGTTGAGGATCATGCGTACATGGGGGCCGCTCACCGCGGTGTGTCTGGGGACGTTCATGCTGCTGCTGGACGTGACGATCGCCGTCGTGGCGCTGCCCGACATGGCGCGGGCGCTGCATGCCTCGCTCAGCGATCTGCAGTGGGTGATGGACGGTTACGCGCTGGCCCTGGCCGCGCTGCTGCTCGGGCTGGGGGCCGCGGCCGATGTGCTGGGGCGGCGGCGGGTGCATGTGGCGGGCGTCGTGCTGTTCGCGGTGGCGTCACTGCTGTGCGGGCTGGCCTCGGGGCCGGGGATGCTGGTCGCCGCGCGCGGGGTGCAGGGAATCGGGGCGGCCGCGATGTTCGCGACGACGCTGCCGCTGCTGGGCTCCGTCTACCAGGGTCGGCGGCGGTCGGCGGCACTCGGCGTGTGGGGTGCGGTGAGCGGGGCGGCGGCCGCCGTCGGTCCCGTGCTCGGCGGGCTGCTCACCGACGGGCCCGGCTGGCGCTGGATCTTCTTCGTGAACCTGCCGGTGAGCGTCGTGGCGGTCTGGCTGACGCTGCGCGTGGTGCCGGAGTCGCGGGGGCCGCGGGGGCGGCGCATCGACTGGGCGGGCACGGTGGCGTTCGCGGGCTTCGCGGGCGCGCTGACGTACGGGGCGGTGCGGGCAGGGTCCGAGGGGTGGGCCGAGGCGGGCACACTCGTGTCGTTCGCGGCGGCGGCCGGGGCGCTGGGCTGCTTCGTGCTGATCGAGCGGCGCACCGCCGATCCGCTCCTCGACCTGTCGTTGTTCCGCAAGCCCGCGTTCCTGGGCGTGATGGTGGGGGCGCTCGCCTTCAACGCGGCGGCGTTCGGTGTGATGCCGTATCTGTCGATCTGGCTCCAGACGCTGCTCGGGATGAGCCCGGTGCGGGGCGGTCTGGTGTTCCTGTGGCTGTCGGCCGCCTCGTTCGTGGTGGCCGCGGTCGGCGGCCGGCTGCTGCACGGGGTGCCGTCCCGGCTCACCATCGGCGGCGGACTGCTGCTGATCGGCTCCGGTCTGTTCTGCCAGGCGGTGCTCGACGCGGGTGCGACGGCGACGGCGCTGATACCGGGTCTGATCCTGGTCGGCGTCGGTACGGGCCTGGTCGCGCCCGGCATCGCGGGCGCCGCGCTCGCCGCCGTCCCGCTGGAGCGGGCGGGCATGGCGGGCGGCGCGGTCAACACCTTCCGCCAGCTCGGCTACGCGCTCGGCATCGCCGTCTTCGGCACGGTCCTCACCTCGCGCATGCAGAACGCGTTGCCGCGGGACGCGGCGCACACGCTGGCGGGCGGTGGCGCGGGAGCCCTGCGCGGGACGCTCTCCGAACACGCGCTGCGGGCCGCGTTCGCCTCCGGCCTCGACGCGGCCTCGGTGGCCGCCGGAGTGACGGCGACGGCCGCCGGTGCGCTGGTGCTGGTGCTGGTGCGGACACCGCGTCCCGCGCCGGATGCGGCCGGGGCGCCGGCACAGGAGGTCGCGGCGCACCGCGGGTGACGGCGGCGGGGCCGGTCCCGGCGCCACCGGGGCCGGGACCGGCCCCGGCAGTGAGGGAGCATGAGCGGTCCGACGGCAGGAGGGCGAGGAAACGGGGCCTCCGCGTTCGGTATCCGATGCGCGGTGCACCGTAATCGGGTCGCGCAGATTCCGTGGAGATTACGACCGGGAAACCTACGGAACCGTAGGTGGTTCTGCACCGTCTCTCCCCTTGTGGGAGGATTTTCCCGCGTGACCAGTGCATACACCGTGACCCTCCGTCGTTCGGTCACCCCTCCCGCCCGGCAGTCCGGTGGGGTAGCTTTCACGGCGCTGTGCGGAGCGCCACAAGGAGCGGGATTGCGCGAGTTCACCAACCCTCCGTTGGCGTCGGCGCCGCCGGTGGGCGGCCTGGCCGACGTTGTCTTCGACCATGCCCTGGAGGATCCGCTGCACGTCGCTCTCGGCCGCAAGGACGAGCAGGGCACCTGGCGTGACGTGACCGCCGCGGAGTTCCGCGACGAGGTCCTCGCCCTGGCCAAGGGCCTGCTGGCGCAGGGGATCCGGTTCGGGGACCGGGTCGCGATCATGTGCCGGACGCGCTACGAGTGGACGCTTTTCGATTTCGCGCTCTGGACGATCGGCGCCCAGGTGGTGCCGGTCTACCCCACCTCGTCGGCCGAGCAGGTCTTCTGGATGCTGCACGACGCCCAGGTGTCGGCCGCGATGGTGGAGCACGAGGACCACGCGATGACCATCGCGACGGTCATCGACCGGCTGCCCCAGCTGCACCGGCTGTGGCAGCTCGACGTGGGCGCCGTGCAGGAGCTGTACGAGTCGGGCGCGCACCTCGAGGACGAGGTGGTGCACCGGCACCGGCGCGCGGTCACGCCCGAGTCGGTCGCGACCATCATCTACACGTCCGGCACCACGGGACGCCCCAAGGGCTGTGTCATCTCCCACGCGAACTTCATGTTCGAGGCGGACACGGTCATCGAGCGCTGGGAGCCGGTGTTCCACTCCAAGCGCGGCGACGAGGCGGCCACGCTGCTGTTCCTGCCGCTGGCGCACGTCTTCGGGCGGATGGTGCAGATCGCCGCGGTCCGCGGCCGGGTCAAGTTCGGCCACCAGCCGCAGCTCAACGCCGCGGCGCTGCTGCCGGACCTGGCCGCGTTCAAGCCGACGTTCTTCCTGGCCGTACCGTACATCTTCGAGAAGGTCTTCAACGCGGCCCGCCGCAAAGCCGAGAGGGAGGGCAGGTCGGGCGCGTTCGAGAAGGCCGTGGAGGCCGCGGTCAAGTACGCGGACGCCGTGGAGGCGAAAGCCTGGGGCATCGGACCCGGTCCGTCGGCGGCCCTGCGGATGCAGCACCAGGTCTTCGACAAGCTCGTCTACGCCAAGATCCGGGCCGCGATGGGCGGCCGGGTGCGGCACGCGATGTCCGGCGGCTCGGCGATGGACCGCCGGCTCGGCCTGTTCTTCGCGGGCGCCGGCGTGTACATCTACGAGGGGTATGGCCTCACGGAGTCCACCGCGGCCGCGACCGCGAACCCGCCGGAGCGCACCCGGTTCGGCACGGTCGGCCAGGCGATTCCGGGCACCACCGTGCACATCGCGGACGATGGCGAGATCTGGCTGAACGGTGGCAACGTCTTCCAGGGCTATCTCAACGACCCCAAGGCCACGGACGCGACGCTGCACGACGGCTGGCTGGCCACCGGTGATCTCGGCTCGCTCGACGAGGACGGCTACCTCACCATCACCGGGCGCAAGAAGGAGATCCTGGTGACGTCCGGCGGGAAGAGCGTCTCGCCGGGGGTCCTGGAGGAGCGGGTGCGCGACCATCCGCTGGTCGCGCAGTGCATCGTCGTCGGCAACGACCGCCCGTACATCGCCGCGCTCGTCACGCTCGACTCGGAGGCCGTCGAGCACTGGCTCCAGATGCACGACAAACCACAGCTGACCCCGGCCGAGCTGGTCCGGGACGCCGAGCTGGAGACGGAGGTGCGGCGGGCGGTGGTCGCCGCGAACACGCTCGTCTCGCAGGCCGAGTCGATCCGCACGTTCCGGATACTGGCCCACCAGTTCACCGAGGAGCACGGCCTGCTCACGCCGTCCCTGAAGCTGAAGCGCAAGGCGATCGAGAACGCGTACGCGACCGAGGTGGAGGCGCTGTACCGGGCCTGACCCCCGGCACGGCGCCCGTCCGTCGCCGCTGTCCGATGCTCACCCGGAAGATCTTGTCCGAGCCGTCCGCCGCGCCTCCGTTGATCCATTTCCGGCCAATCTCCGGCGGGACCACACGGAATCCGCAGGGGATTCACGACGAATCCACCGGTCAGGAATGCATCACCGCCCGTGATCGTTGACGATGGGAGTACCACCCGACGACTGTAAGGATCGAGAGCTCGTGAGCACCAAGGTCCCCCCGATCACCCTGAACAACGGCGTCGAGATGCCCCAGCTGGGCTTCGGCGTCTGGCAGGTGCCGGACGACGAGGCGGAGCGTGCCGTCGCCACCGCGCTGGAGGCCGGGTACCGCAGCATCGACACAGCGGCGATCTACGGCAACGAAGAGGGCACCGGCAAGGCGATCGCGACCGCCGGCATCCCCCGCGCCGACCTCTTCGTCACCACCAAGCTCTGGAACAGCGACCAGGGCTACGACTCCACGCTGCGCGCCTTCGACGTGTCGCTGGAGAAGCTCGGCCTGGATTACATCGACCTGTATCTGATCCACTGGCCGCTGCCGACCCGGGGCCAGTTCGTCGAGACGTACAAGGCGTTCGAGAAGATCTACGCCGACGGCCGCGCGAAGGCGATCGGCGTCTCCAACTTCCTCCCCGAGCACCTCAGGACGCTCATCGACGCGACGTCGGTCATCCCGGCGGTCAACCAGATCGAGCTGCACCCGCACCTTCAGCAGCACGCCGCGCGCGAGTTCCACGCGGAGCACGGCATCGCGACCGAGGCCTGGTCGCCGCTCGGCTCGGGCAAGGGCCTCCTGGAGGTCCCGGCGATCGTCGCGATCGCCCGGAAGCACGAACGCACCCCGGCCCAGGTCGTGCTGCGCTGGCACATCCAGCTCGGCAACATCGTGATCCCCAAGTCCGTGACTCCGTCCCGGATCAAGGAGAACATCGAGGTCTTCGACTTCAGCCTGGACGACGAGGACATCGCGGCGATCAGCGCGCTCAACGAGGACCGCCGCCTGGGTCCCGACCCGGCGACGTTCGACATGGGCTGACCTGCCGGAACACGCGCCGGAACACGCGCGAGAAAACCCGTCGGGGCCCGGACACCGGAAAGGTGTCCGGGCCCCGACGCTTCCCCGGCGCCACCCCGCGCTTCGCGCCCCGCTCCCCCGGACGGCCTACCCGACGGCTCCCCCACGGCTCCCTCACGGCTCCCGCGCCTCGTACCGGCGCTCCCCATCGGCTTCCCCCTGGACCGGACCAAGTCCGCGGAAGGCCTTGACGCGGTCATGCAAGCAGGGCCACATTGTGCGCAACATGGTAAGGAAACTTTCCTAACAGAAGGGTCCCCCACAGTGCGCACTCGAACACTGACCCTCGCCGCGGCCGCCGGCGCCGCGCTCCTCGCCACCGCCGCACTTCCGGCCACCGCCTCCCCGTCCGGCACCAAGGCCCCCGCCTCGGCACAGGAGGGCTCGGTCAGCGCGGCCTCCCTGCTCGCCAAGGTGACGTCCTGTTCGCAGATATCGAACGGCAAGTACAAGACCGACGACGAGACATCGGCCACGATCCCCGTGTGCGGCAAGAACGGCGCGGTGTTCTGGAAGGCCGACATGGACATCGACTGCGACGGCCAGGTCACCGGCAAGTGCAACGGCACCACCGACCCGTGGTTCCAGGACGACACGGCGTTCCACCAGTCCGACGGCAAGCCGCTGCGCGCCGACTCGCTCCCGTACGTGGTCGTGCCCAGCTCCAGCAGCATCTGGAACTACGCGAGCGCCGGCATCAAGGGCGGCGGCGTGGTCGCCGTCATCTACAACAACAAGGTCGAGTACGCGGTCGTCGGCGACACCGGCCCCACGAAGATCATCGGCGAGGCCTCGTACGCCACCGCGCAGGCCCTCGGCATCGACCCCGACCCGGAGACGGGCGGCACCGACTCCGGCGTGACGTACATCCTGTTCAAGAACTCGCAGGTCTCGCCCATCGAGAGCCACAGCGCCGCCGTGTCGCTGGGTGACTCACTGGCGAAGCAGTTCCTCCAGAACAACTGAGCCGGACAGGGAAGCCGGAGACCGAAGCGGCCCCCGCACCGCGCGCTTCGCCGCGGTGCGGGGGCCGCGCCGGGAGGTCAGACGGGCTGGCCGATCGGCCGGACGACCACGGTGTTCACATCGACACCGCTCGGCTGCCCGATCGCCCAGACGATCGACTCGGCAAGCTGGTCCGCCGTCAGCAGCTGCCCTGGCGGCAGGCTGCCATAGCTGTCCCAGAACGGCGTCTCCACGCGTCCGGGCGAGATCAGCGTCACCCCCACCCCGAACTCGGTGACCTGGCGTCGGGTGTTCTCGGCGAGACCGGTCACGGCCCACTTCGTGGCCCCGTAGATGTTGCCGGGGGTGTTGACGTGGCCCGCCACACTGCCGACCAGCACGATCCGGCCACGCGTCTCCTTCAGGGCGTCGACGGAGGCCCTGATCAGCAGCGCGGGCCCCAGCACATTGGTCAGCACCATCTCGGACCAGCCGGCCGGGTCGCCCTCCGCGACGGTGTCGTGGGTGGCGAAGCCGGCGTTGGCGACGACGGTGTCGAGCCGCCCGAACTCCTTGAGCGTCGCCTCGACCGCGGCCTGTACGTGTTCGTACTCGGCCGCGTTCCCCGCCACCGTCAACAAGCCCTCGGGACGCCCGAGTTCCTCGGCGAATCCGCGCAGCCGCTCCTCGCCGCGGCCGGTGACGGTCACCCGGTGTCCCGCGTCGAGCAGCCGCCGCGCCACCGCGGCCCCGATTCCGCTTCCGCCGCCGGTGATGAGCGCGACAGGAGAGTCGGTCATGGTTACCCCCTATGTTTCCGGTGAACGCGGGGAGTCCATCACTTGGAGCGCTCTCGAAGTCAAGACCGAAGTCGTGGCCAAGGGCTCAGCAGGTGGGCTGACAGGGCACGTCGGGCGGAGGGGTGTTCCACTGCGCCCGGGTGGAGGGCTACGGACGACGGCTGCGCGGACGAGGGCTACCCGGCCTTCACCGCGACGTACACGGTGTGTGCCGTGAGCAGGAAGACGTCCGGGCGGTGGTGCAGGCTCGCCTTGTCGCCGGGGTCGAGGAGCCGGTCGAGGGTGGCGAGGTCATCCGCGTCGAGGCCGTCGGCGAGCTTGTCCCGGCGGTGGGTGAGGGAGGTGACGACGAAGGCGCGGGCCTCCTCCGACACCGGGGCGGGGAGGTCGAGGAGGAACGTGCGGGTCGCGATGTGACGCAGACCGACGGCCGTCAGCAGGGCGGGCCAGTCCTCGGTCTCGGTCACCGCTCCGGGAAGCGCGGCCCGCATCTCGGTGAACCACTCCTCCTGCACCGCGTCCAGACGGGACTGCAGGGCGGGCCGGCCGATTCCGATGTCGCGCGGGAGGAAGCGCGCGGGCAGGCCACCTTCCAGAAGGGCGAGCATGCCGCCGGGAGCCAGCCCCCGCGCGAATCCCGAGAGGGCGGCTCGCTGGTCACCGACGTGGTGCAGGGACCTGCTGGCCCACAGCAGGTCGGCGGGATACTCCACGTTGCCGAGTCCGTCGGCGAGTTCGGCCTGCACGGTGGTGAAGCGGTCGGCTACTCCGAGCCGGTCCGCACGGGCTCGGGCCCGTTCCAGGAGGGGTTCCGCGCCGTCCACGGCGACGACCCGCGCCCGCGGGAAGGTGTCCGCGAGGAGGCAGGAGATGACACCGGGGCCACTGCCGGCGTCCACGATCAGCTCGGGCTCGGGCTGCCGCTCCCGCAGCCAGGCCGCCGCCCGGGCGTACAGCGGGGTGAACAGTTCGGCCTCCTGCTCCAGCAGGGGAAGCCACTCGGCGAAGTCGATCTCCGTGTGGTCGTGCTGTGGGTGGTCGTGGTGGTGTGCCATGGTTCCGAGCCTCTCGTTCGGGGTGCGGCAAGCGTGCGCCGCCACTTCCCGAAACGGCCAATCGTTTTGCGTGAACAGCAAAGTGGTGTGGCAGGGTGGAACGCTTCCTCGAGGACGGGTTCGTGCGGATCGAGGGTGCCTTTCCGCCGCGCGTCGCCGAGGGCCGGGTCCGCCGGGGACTCGACGAGCCCCCGGCGGACCCGGCCTAACGGCGCGTCACAGCGCCGGGTACGCGTTCTTCATGAGTTCCTGGAACTGCGCCGAGAACCAGTGCCCCGACAGCGGGGCGTTCGGCAGGGCGCCCGACATGCTGTTGCCGTTGCGGGCGTTGCCCGTGTACGTCGGGTCGCACATCCGGTCGAATCCCTTGCCCTCGTCGTTCGCGATGGCCGAGCTGGAGCCGTCGGACTCACCCGGGGGCTTCATCCACACGTACGCGTCGATCCCGGTGGCCGGTGCGGCCTGCGGGCGCTCACCGAGACCGGCACCGGACTGGTTGCACCAGTTGCCGACGTGGATACGGCGGTCGTAGCGGCCGCCGTTGACGTACGTGTCGACGCTGGTCGTCGCGCCGGGACCGGTGGGCCGTGCGGTGCCGCCCCAGCCGTTCCTGGAGGTGTCGATCAGCATGCCGATGCCGGAGTTGAAGCCGACCGAGACGAGCTGGGTGCGGAAGGCCTGGGCGAAGGACAGCTCGTCGACGTAGCGGTTCCAGTCGACCCACTTGGACTGGCGGACGGAGGTGCCGTTCACCGAGTCGTTGATGGTGAAGTTGTTCTCCTTCAGGGCGCTGTAGTTCGCCGTGTTGGTGATGAAGCCGTGCACGTCGTCGACCGTCGCGCCCTCACTCGTCGCCGCCTGCTTGAACAGGGTGGCGGACGGGGCGAAGTTGTCGTCCCAGCCGATCCAGCCGTGGTGTCCGGCGTCGAGGTAGTTGTAGACGTTCGGGATCGCGCCGAGCTTGTTCAGCGCGTAGCCGACGCCCTTCACATAGTTGCCGTTGGCGAGCATCGTGTCGCACGCGGGCGTGGCGGTGGCGCGGCTGCCGGTGTTGGTGACGAGGTTCGGCAGTGAGTCGATCTCGATGGTCGTGACGATCCGCAGACCCGCGTACTTGCTGTCCGCGAGGATCGCCGCGATCGGGTCGATGAACTGCGTCTTGTACTTGTCGATCTCCGTCGGGCCGAGTTCGCCGTTGGAGGCGAGGGCCGCGCAGTCACGGCCGGGCAGGTCGTAGACGACCAGTTGGACGACCTCTTCGCCGCTGCCCTTCTGGGCGAGGGCCGCGTCGAGGTGGGCGCGCAGGCCCATGCCGCCGTTCACGCCGTTGATCGCGGCGATGCGGTCGAGCCAGACGCCGGTGGGCTGGCTGGAGATGCGGCTGCCGCCGGTCTCGGCCGCGGCCTTCGCGGACCACTCCGGGTTCACGTACACCTTGGCGCCTGCGTAGGGGTTGTCGACCTTGCCGGACGGGTCCGGGTCCGTGCCGCCCCCGCCTCCGCCGCCGTCGTCGACGTTGCAGGTCACGCCGTCGAGCGTGAAGGCGGTCGGCAGTGCGTTGGTGCCGCTGTACGAGGCGTTGAAGCCGAAGCTGACCGAACCGCCGCTCGCCAGCGCCCCGTTGTAGCTCTCATTGGCGGCGGTGACGGCTGTGCCGCTCTGGCTGATCCTGGCGTTCCAGCCGCTGGTGACCTTCTGGTTTCCGGCGTACGACCATTTCACGGCCCAGGAGGACTTGGCGGCCCCGTTGTTGGTGACCGTGACGGCGGTGGTGAAACCGGTGTCCCACTGGTTCTGCACCTTGTAGTCGACGGTGCAGGGGACGGCGGCGATGCCGGGTTCCGGGGCGACCGCGGCGACCGCGGTCCCCGAGGCCCCGGCGACCAGCGCCAAGGCAGCGAGTATCGCTGTTCTGGTACGGCTCATGAGTGCGGGTGTCCTATCCGTTGAGGGCGCGCAGGTGGTCGCGCAGTCCGATACCGAACGACGTGGGAGTGCCGTCGTAGTTGGAGATCAGGGAGGGACCGGAGGAGCAGTCCCAGGTGTTCCAGGTCCAGCCGAGGTAGGAGAGGCCCCGGTCGTCGAACCACTTCATGACGGTGTCGATGAAGGAGTGGGAGCAGGTGTTCTCGCCGATCTCCCCGGCCACCAGCGGGACTTGGGCGGCCACCGGGGCGAGCGTCGAGTTCCAGCACGTCTCACTGGCGCAGGTATTGAAGTTGTAGACGTGGTACGCGGCGACGAGATTGCCCGTGGCATCGGTGGGCTTGTACGTCAGCCACTGGCTCAGGTCGTTCGAGTACGCGAGCCCGCCCGCCAGGATCAGGTTCTTGGCGCCGGTGCCGCGCACCGCGTCGACCAGGTCCTGCATGCCGGCCACCTCGTAGGTGATGCCGGGGCAGGTCCCGCCGTCCCGCCAGCACTGCCACGCCTGGGTGGTCGTGGAGGTGGCGCGGTCCGGGTAGGGCTCGTTGAACAGGTCGAACGCGACCGCCGCGTCGTCCTTGAAGGTGCTCGCCACCGAGGCCCAGAAGGACGGCGTGTACTGGGCGTCCGGCATCGGCTTCTGGCAGGTGGCGTGCACGTCCGAACAGCCGGCGGAGTTGCCGGTGTACTGGCCGTACGTCCAGTGCAGTTCGACGACCGGCGTCATGCCGTGCGCCTCCACCCTGGCCACCAGGTCCTTGACGGCCGCGATGTAGTTGGCGCCGCCGTACTCCGGCTTGATGTTGGACAGGCCGAGCCAGCACTCCTCGTTCAGCGGAATGCGGACGGTGTTGGCCTTCCAGTCGGCGATCGCCTTGACGGCGGCGTCGTCGACCGGCCCGTCGAAGATGCCGTAGCCCTGGACACACATGAACTCGCCGCCGGAACGGTTGACGCCGAGCAGCCGGCGCGTCTTGCCGTCGGCGTCCACGAGCTTGTTCCCGGATACGTGCAGTTTCGGCGCCGCACCCGTCGCCGGCGGGTCCGACGGTGACGGTGAAGGCGACGGTTCCGCCTCCACATTGCACGTCGTCCCGTTGAGCTTGAACGACGTCGGTACGGCGTTGCTCCCCGACCACGAGGCGAGGAACCCGGCGCTGACACTCGCACCGGAGCCCAGCGAGCCGTTGTAGCTCTCGTTGGCCGCGGTCACGGTGGTACCGGACTGGGACCACTTGGCGTTCCAGCCCTGGGTGACCTTCTGCCCGCCGGCGAAGTCGAACGTGAGACGCCAACTGCTCAGGGCGGCCATGTTGTTGGTGATCTTCACGCCGCCCTGGAAGCCGGCGTCCCACTGGCTGGTGACGGCGTACTCCACCGTGCACGCGGGCGTCGTGGCTCCCGACGCCGTGACGACCGGCACGACCGCGCTCCCGATGAGGGCGACCGCGCCGGCGACAAGAAGAAGTGCTGAACGAGGGGGATGTCGCATGAGCGACTCCTCACAGCTCGGGCGCGCCGTGGACAGGCGCGTCGACTGATGGAATCGCTCCCACTGGTGCTGGGGAAGGTAGCGCCAAGTGACGGCGAAGAACAGAGGAGTCACCAGGTTTCTCGCAGTTGCGCTGATCGAATCTTTTCGACTCTTCAAGCACCTTGACCCCTCCCACCCCCCTCTCCAATATGGGAGCGCTCCCACTGGTTCAAGGCTTGTTGCTCCTCCCCCCGTTTCCGAGCCGCAAGGAGGAACCAGCACATGGCATCCAGAAGGAGACGCCGCACCGTGCGGCGGTTGTGGACCGCCGTGGTCGCGGCCCTGGCCCTGCCCGTGACGACCCTGGCAACCGGAATCTCCGCGCCGTCCGCGCAGGCCGCGGCGCTCCAGTGCAGCGTCGACTACAAGACGAACGACTGGGGCTCCGGCTTCACCACGGACGTGACCGTCACCAACCGGGGCACGGACCCGATCAACGGCTGGACCCTGACGTACGCCTACACCGGCAACCAGACGCTCACCGGTGGCTGGAGCGGTACCTGGTCGCAGTCCGGCAAGTCGATCACCGTGAAGAACGCGTCCTACAACGGGACGATCGCCGCCGGAGCCGCCGTCAACACCGGGGCGCAGTTCTCGTACAGCGGCACCAACACCTCCCCCACGGGCTTCGCGGTCAACGGCACCACCTGCGCCGGCGCCCACCAGCCGCCGGTCACCGTGCTGACCAGCCCCACCGCCGGCGCCGTCTACACGCAGGGCGACGCGGTCCCGCTCGTCGCCACCGCGGCCGCCGCCGACAACGCGACGATCAGCAAAATCGAGTTCTACGACGACACGACGCTGCTGGGTACGGACACCAGCTCGCCCTACACGCTGTCGGCCGCCGGCCTGAGCGTGGGCGGTCACTCGCTGATCGCGAAGGCGTACGACAGCCTGGGCGCGTCGGCGGAGTCCACTCCGGTCGGCATCACGGTCGCCTCGGGTCCCGCCGTGGTGGCCTCACCGACCCAACTGGGCGTCCAGCAGGGCAAGTCGGGGACATTCGCCGTGAAGCTGTCGACACAGCCGAGCGCGAACGTCACCGTCGGTGTGACGCGTACGGACGGAAACACCGGCCTGTCCGTCACCGGTGGATCGTCGCTCACCTTCACGCCGGCCAACTGGAACACGGCGCAGACGGTGACCATCACCGCCGACGCCTCCGGCACCGGTTCGGCCACCTTCACGGCCTTGGCGACCGGCCACACCAAGGCCACGGTCACGGTCACGGAACTGGCCGGGTCGAAGGCGTACGACGCCCGCTTCCTGGATCTCTACGGCAAGATCACCAACCCGGCGAACGGCTACTTCTCCCCCGAAGGCATCCCCTACCACTCGGTGGAGACGCTGATCGTCGAGGCGCCGGACCAGGGCCACGAGACGACCTCGGAGGCATACAGCTACCTCCTGTGGCTCCAGGCGATGTACGGCAAGGTGACGGGCGACTGGTCGAAGTTCAACGGTGCCTGGGATCTCATGGAGAAGTACATGATCCCGACCCACGCCGACCAGCCGACCAACTCCTTCTACAACGCCTCGAAGCCGGCGACGTACGCGCCCGAGCTGGACACTCCGGGCGAGTACCCGGCGAAGCTGGAGCCCGGCGTCCCGGCCGGCTCGGATCCGATCGCCAGTGAGCTGAAGAGCGCGTACGGCACGGACGACGTGTACGGCATGCACTGGCTCCAGGACGTCGACAACGTCTACGGCTACGGCAACGAGCCCGGCAAGTGCGAGGCGGGCCCGACCGCCACCGGACCGTCGTACATCAACACCTTCCAGCGCGGTGCGCAGGAGTCCGTCTGGGAGACGGTCCCGCAGCCGACCTGTGACGCCTTCAAGTACGGCGGCACGAACGGGTACCTGGACCTCTTCACCGGGGACTCCTCGTACGCCAAGCAGTGGAAGTACACCGACGCACCCGACGCCGACGCGCGTGCCGTGCAGGCCGCGTACTGGGCCGACGTCTGGGCCAAGGCCCAGGGCAAGGGCGGTGATGTGTCGGGGACCGTCGGCAAGGCCGCGAAGATGGGCGACTATCTGCGCTACGCCATGTACGACAAGTACTTCAAGAAGATAGGGAACTGTGTCGGGCCTTCGACCTGCGCCGCGGGCACCGGCAAGGACGCCTCCCACTACCTGATGTCCTGGTACTACGCATGGGGCGGCGCCACCGACACCTCGGCGGGCTGGGCCTGGCGCATCGGCTCCAGTCACACCCACGGCGGCTACCAGAACCCGCTCGCCGCGTACGCGCTCAGCTCGTACGCCGACCTGAAGCCCAAGTCGGCGACAGGGCAGGCGGACTGGGCGAAGTCGCTCGACCGGCAGCTGGAGTTCTACCGCTGGCTCCAGTCGAGCGAGGGTGCCATCGCGGGCGGGGCGACCAACAGCTGGGCGGGCCGGTACGCGACCCCGCCCACCGGGACGCCGACCTTCTACGGCATGTACTACGACCAGCAGCCGGTGTACCACGACCCGCCGTCCAACCAGTGGTTCGGCTTCCAGGCGTGGTCCATGGAGCGGGTGGCCGAGTACTACCAGCAGACGGGGAACGCGAACGCGAAGGCGGTCCTCGACAAGTGGGTCGGCTGGGCGCTGTCCAAGACCACGATCAACCCGGACGGCACCTACCGCATCCCCTCGACGCTCCAGTGGTCCGGCTCGCCCGACACCTGGAACGCGTCAAGTCCCGGCGCCAACACGGGACTTCATGTCACCGTCGCCGACTACACCGATGACGTGGGGGTGGCCGCGGCCTATGCCAAGACCCTGACGTACTACGCCGCGAGGTCCGGCAGCACGGCGGCGAAGACAACGGCGAAGGCACTGCTCGACGGCATGTGGAACAACTACCAGGACAGCCTCGGCGTCGCCGTCCCGGAGACCCGCACCGACTACAACCGCTTCGACGACAGCGTGTACGTCCCGAGCGGCTGGACCGGCAAGATGCCGAACGGCGACGCGGTCAACTCCTCCTCGACCTTCACCTCGCTCCGCTCCTTCTACAAGAACGACCCGGCCTGGTCGAAGATCGAGAGCTACCTCGCGGGCGGCGCCGCGCCCACGTTCACGTACCACCGATTCTGGGCCCAGGCGGACATCGCGCTCGCCATGGGTTCGTACGCGGAGCTCCTCGAATAGTCCCCGCAAGGCTCCGTGTACCGGGCCGGGCGGTTCTCCTACCGGGGGCCGCCCGGCCGTCGCGCCTTTCCATCCCCCCGCTTCAGGAGAGGACTCACCGTGCGAAGAACCCGCATCTTCACGGCCGTGCTCGCGCTGGCGGCCGGTCTGCCCGCCGGCACCCCGCCGGCACTGGCCGCGAGCGCCCCCACGGCGACGATCGCCGCGGACACGTACAGCTGGAAGAACGCCCGCGTCGACGGCGGCGGCTTCGTCCCCGGCATCGTCTTCAACCGCTCCGAGAAGAACCTCGCCTACGCCCGCACCGACATCGGCGGCGCCTACCGCTGGGCCGAGTCCTCGAAGACCTGGACGCCGCTGCTCGACTCGGTCGGCTGGAGCGACTGGGGGCACACGGGTGTCGTGAGCCTCGCCTCCGACTCCGTCGACCCGAACAAGGTGTACGCGGCCGTCGGCACGTACACGAACAGCTGGGACCCGGGCAACGGTGCCGTGCTCAGGTCCGGCGACCGGGGCGCGAGCTGGCAGAAGACCGACCTGCCCTTCAAGCTGGGCGGGAACATGCCGGGCCGGGGCATGGGCGAGCGGCTCGCGGTCGACCCGAACAGGAACAGCGTGCTGTATCTCGGCGCGCCCAGCGGCAAGGGGCTGTGGCGGTCGACGGACTCGGGGGCCTCCTGGTCGCAGGTCACCGACTTCCCGAACGTCGGCACCTACGTGCAGGACGCGACCGACACGAGCGGGTACGCGTCCGACAACCAGGGCATCGTGTGGGTCACCTTCGACGAGTCGACGGGGTCGCCGGGGAGCTCCACGCGGACGGTGTACGTCGGGGTCGCCGACAAGGACAACTCCGTCTATCGCTCCACGGACGCGGGCGCGACCTGGTCCCGGCTGGCCGGCCAGCCCACCGGCCATCTCGCCCACAAGGGCGTGCTGGACGCGGCGAACGGCTGTCTGTACCTCGCGTACAGCGACAAGGGCGGACCGTACGACGGCGGCAAGGGACAGCTGTGGCGGTACACGACGAAGACCGGGACCTGGACGAACATCAGCCCGGTCGCGGAGGCCGACACCTACTACGGCTTCAGCGGGCTGACCGTGGACCGGCAGCATCCGGGGACGGTGATGGCGACTGCGTACAGCTCCTGGTGGCCGGACACGCAGCTCTTCCGCTCCACGGACAGCGGCGGCACCTGGACGAAGGCCTGGGACTACACCTCGTATCCGAGCCGCTCGAACCGCTTCACCATGGATGTCTCGTCCTCGCCCTGGCTCACCTGGGGAGCGAACCCCGCACCGCCCGAGCAGACCCCGAAACTCGGCTGGATGACCGAGTCCCTGGAGATCGACCCGTTCGACTCCGCGCGCATGATGTACGGAACGGGCGCGACGGTCTACGGCACGGACAACCTGACGAACTGGGACAGCGGAAGCCAGTTCACCATCAAGCCGATGGCGCGGGGCCTGGAGGAGACGGCCGTCAACGACCTCGCCTCGCCTCCCTCCGGCGGCGCCCAGCTGTTCAGCGCGCTCGGTGACATCGGCGGCTTCCGGCACACGGACCTCACCACGGTGCCGTCGCTGATGTACACGTCGCCGAACTTCACCACGAGCACCAGCCTCGACTACGCCGAGACCGACCCGGGCACGGTGGTGCGGGTCGGCAATCTCGACTCGGGTCCGCATGTGGCGTTCTCGACGGACAACGGCGCCAACTGGTTCGCGGGGGCGGACCCTTCGGGGGTCAGCGGGGGTGGGACGGTCGCGGCCGCGTCCGACGGCAGTCGCTTCGTGTGGAGCCCGGCGGGCACCGGGGTGCAGTACACGACCGGGTTCGGCACCTCGTGGTCGGCGTCCGCGGGCCTCCCGGCCGGGGCGATCGTCGAGTCCGACCGGGTCGACCCGAAGACCTTCTACGGCTTCAAGTCCGGCAGGTTCTACGTCAGTTCGGACGGCGGGGCGACCTTCACGGCGTCCGCGGCCACGGGCCTGCCGAGCGGCGACAGCGTGCGCTTCAAGGCGCTGCCCGGCACGAAGGGCGACATCTGGCTGGCGGGCGGCGCGAGCGACGGCGCGTACGGGCTGTGGCACTCGACGGACGGCGGCGCGGCCTTCACCAAGCTCGCCACCGTCGACCAGGCCGACACCATCGGCTTCGGCAAGGCGGCGACCGGCGCCTCGTACCAGACGCTCTACACCAGCGCGAAGATCGGCGGTGTGCGCGGCATCTTCCGGTCGACCGACAAGGGCGCGAGCTGGACCCGCGTCAACGACGATGCCCACCAGTGGGGTTGGACGGGCGCGGCGATCACCGGTGACCCCAGGGTCTACGGGCGCGTGTATGTGTCGACGAACGGGCGCGGGATCGTCTACGGCGACACCGCGGGCTCTTCGGACGGCGGCGGTACGGAGCCGGCACCGACGGGCGCCTGCACGGTGACATACAGGATCACGAACCAGTGGTCGGGCGGCTTCCAGGCCGATGTACAGCTCGCCAACACCGGGTCGACCGCCTGGGACGGCTGGTCGCTGGGCTGGTCGTTCGGTGACGGGCAGGAGGTCACCCAGCTGTGGAACGCCTCGTACGCGCAGGCCGGTTCGGGGGTGACCGCAGCGAACCTGGCCTGGAACGGGAGGGTGGCGGCCGGGTCCTCGGTGAGCTTCGGGTTCACGGGAAGCTGGTCGGGATCCAATGGCAGACCGACCGCCTTCAAACTCGGCGGTCAGAACTGCACGGTCGCCTGATGCGAAGCCGCACGCTCGCCTGATCCGGAGGGCGCGGGCCGGGCCGGCCCGCGCCCTCCGCCTCCTCCACGGCGTGTAGACCGTGGCCTGGGCAACTCCCGCTGCTGGTGCAGGCTTCCGGCAGTCCGGGCTCCGGCTGGGTCGCGCGGGCAGTACCCGGCACGACGAAGGCCCCGACTGTCACCAGTCGGGGCCTTGGCGTTTCCGGCTAGCCGAGCGAGGCCCCGAAGTCCCCGTTCTCGGCTTCCTTGCCAGACAGTTGCACGGTCCCTCGGTGAGACACCTCAACCTTGTAGAACCTCTCGCCCTTCGGCACGTCAGGCACGGCGACCTTGAACGTGCAGTCGTAGGTGTCTCCGTCGTAGGTGGAGTTGCCGAGGCCGCCAGTGGCGATGACATCTCCGGATGCGCCGTAGACGGTGACGCCGGCGCCTTCGAGGATGTCGTCGTATCCGCGGGTTCCGCCGCAGCCGCCGTTGCCGTCGGGGACGACGCTGTCAGTGAGGGCGAAGCTGCCTTTCAGCGTGAAGGTGGCGGGCGCGTCCGGCCCGCTGTTGGCGGTGATGGCCCAGGTGCCACCGACGATGGCTGCTCCGGTGGCGAGGCCGATGAGTCCTGCGGCGAGCGGGCTGAGGCGTCTCGCCGCAGGTGCCGGCGGCACGTGAGCGGATACGGCGGGCGGCTCGGTGGGCGCGGGCGGCGGGGTGTCGGGCAGCGGCGGCAGTTCGGATGTCAAGGTTCCCCCCAGGGATGTTCGGAGCTGGGATGTTAGCGCCAGATGATGTTGAAATACATGGGCCGGTTGAAGATTCACCAGTTCGGGACCGGTGAGACGTACCCCCCGGCAACGTGCCAGCCGGGGGCTCGTGCGGCTGGTCAGGCAGCCGGTTGCGGCAACTTCAGAAATCCGTGGGGGAACGGCTCGTGTTCGATGTCGCGTAGGTTCGGGTCGCAGAACCGACTGAGGAACCCATCCGAAATGGATCTCCCCAAATTCTCCCCAGCGATATTGGATCATGAGTTTGGCGGCCGTCCGAACGGGCTGGATGGCCGCCTCCTCGCCTCACTCCGAAGGCTCGTTCCTCCAGTTCAGGGCGTGTACACCGTGGGCCTGGGGGCCGTCGCCATGTCGTTTCCGAGGAAGAAGCTCGGGTGCGGTGGCTGGTTGTAGGCCGTGTTCTGCCAGGCCAGAGCTGTGCGGTACTGCGTGTCGTGCAGCAGGGTCGTGATCTTCGTGCTCGTCTCGTACGGCGTGGAGTAGATCCTGAGCGCCGTGTTGTCGGTCGTCGGCCAGACGACCTCCTCGCGCCAGTCGCCGAGAAGGTCGCCCGACAGGGACGGGGTGGCCTTGGTGCTGTTGTCGGAGTGGACGCCCGAGCCGGTCAGCAGGCGGGTGTCGGACGCGGTGCCGTACTTGTCGATGTGGGTGTCGTCGAGGAGTTCGCGGACGGTGTCGCCGTCCCACCAGGACAGGAAGTTGATGCTGCCCGGCTTGCGGCTCGCCACCACGGCGCCCTGCGGGCTGCGGACACCGTCGGCGCGGGACGACCAGGACTCGGCGCCGGCGCTGCCCGCCCAGACGTCCCCGGACACGCCCCGGCCGTTGTCGCCGTTGGCCGCCGTCGACCACAGGATCGCGCCGGTCCCGGCATCGGCCATCCAGGACGACGGCTTGGAGGAGTCCTCGTCCACCTTGAACTCCTCGAGGCCGGCCCGGGAGGGGTCCAGGTCGCCGACGTGCAGGGCGTCGCCATGGCCGTTCTTCGTGGTCCACAGGCCGGAGCCGTTGTCGTCCACGGCCATCGAGCCGTACACGATCTCGTCCTTGCCGTCGGCGTCGACGTCCGCGACCGACAACTGGTGGTTGCCCTGGCCGTCGTACCCCTTGCCGCTGTTGGTCGAGGAGGTGGTGTCGAAGGTCCAGCGGCGGGTGAAGGCGCCGCCCCGCCAGTCCCAGGCCGCGAGGACCGTCCGGGTGTAGTAGCCGCGCGCCATGATCAGGGACGGCCGGGAGCCGTCCAGGTACGCCGTCCCCGCGAGGAACCGGTCGACCCGGTTGCCGTACGAGTCACCCCAGGAGGAGACCGTGCCGCGGGCCGGGACGTAGTCGACGGTGCCCATCGCCGCGCCGGTCCGGCCGTTGAACATGGTCAGGTACTCGGGGCCCGACAGCACGTACCCGCTGGCGTTCCGGTAGTCGGCGGACGAGCTGCCGATCACCGTGCCCCGGCCGTCCGTCGTCCCGTCCCCCGTCTTCATGGCGACCTCGGCCTTGCCGTCGCCGTCGTAGTCGTACACCTGGAACTGGGTGTAGTGCGCGCCCGAGCGGATGTTGCGGCCCAGGTCGACGCGCCACAGCCGGGTGCCGTCGAGTTTGATGCCGTCGACGACGGTGTTGCCGGTGTAGCCGGACTGGGAGTTGTCCTTGGCGTTGGTGGGCTGCCACTTGAGGACGAAGTCGAGTTGCCCGTCGCCGTCGAGGTCGCCGACGGAGGCGTCGTTGGCCTCGTAGGTGTAGGCGACGCCGTCGGGGGTGGTGCCGCCCGCGGGTGGGGTGAGGGGTACGTCCTTGTAGCCCGTACGGAACTGGACGGCGTGCACCGAGTCGGCCTGCTCTACGCCGCCCACGATCGCGCGGACCGTGTAGTCGGCCTGGGCGGGCGCCCCGGAGTGGAAGTAGTTCGTGGAGCCGGTGATCGGGGTCGCGTTGACCAACGCACCGGCGCGGTAGACGTTGAACGACACGTCGTTCTGGTCGGTGCCGAGCCAGCGCCAGCTGACCAGGTTGCCGCTGTCCGTGTGGACGCTGACCACGCCCCGGTCCAGGGCCTCGACCTGGCGTGCGGTGGCGGCCTGGGCGGGTCCGGTGGCGAGCGTGGTGAGTCCGGCGGCGGTCAGGACGGCGGCTGCCGTCATGGTCAGGATCTGACGTCTGCGGTTCCTGTGCGAGTGCGGGTGCTGCACGTGTGTTACCTCCTGAGAGGACAGACGGTTCCGTTCCCTCAGTTGCCGCTGCCTGCCCGGGAGTTGCCGCGTCGGGCGAGGAGTTCGCCGCTCACGGCCTCCGGAGTGCCCGCGGGCGGTCCGGGTCCGGCAGTGCCTCGCTACGGGCGGCGAGCGCGCCGCCGCCGGCCGCGTGGATCGCGCCGAGGCGCACACAGCGGGCGAGGCGGCGCGGTGTCCGGCCCTGCCCGTGGCCCCGGAAGCGGGCCGAGTACGGCGTTCGCGGCCGCCTCGGCCCGCGCCTCACCCCGCGCGCGTGGCGTCGTACTCGTCGGCTTCCCTGGCGTGGTCCAGCCCGTCGCTCAGCTCGCGCCGTGCCCCGGCGCGAGGTCCTCCACCCGGCGGGCGAGCGCGAAGTCGAGTTCGGTGACCGCACCGCCCACACTGTGGGTGTTCACCGTGAGGGAGACGGTGTGGTAGCTGAGGGTGAGGTCGGAGTGGTGGTCGAGCTCCTCCTGGACCTGGGCGATGTGCACGACCATCGCGGCCGCCGCGAAGTGCGAGCCGAGCCGGTAGGAGCGGGAGATCCGGTCCCCGTCCAGCGACCAGCCGGGCAGCTCCGCCAGCCGGTCCTCGATCTCCTTCTGCGACAACGGTTCGACGGGCATGGCCTCGCTCCATTCGCACGACAGCGGCTCTTGCCCAGCCTGCCACAGTCCCGCGCGCTCAGCGCCGTACGCACTCCGCCGCGAAGTCGTCCGCGAGGGCCGCGATCTCGGCGCGGCCCTCGACTCGCTCCAGCCACTCGTGCGGCAGCCCGTGGTCGCCGTACAGCGCACCGAGGAGGTTGCCGCAGATGGCGCCGGTGGAGTCGCTGTCGCCCGAGTGGTTCACCGACAGGAGCAGGGCGCGGGTGACGTCGGTCGTGGCAAGGGCGCAGTACACCGCGATGGCCAGGGCCTCCTCCGCGATCCAGCCCGCGCCGAGCGTCTCGACCTTCTCGGGGGTCGGATCGCCCTCGGCGGCCAGGTCGAGGGCGCGGTGCAGCGCGGCCGTGGTCTCGTCGTGGCCGGGATGAACGGCGAGCAGCCGCAGGGCGCGCAGGACGGAGCCCTCCAGGGATTCGCCTTCTACCAGATGGGTGACGATCGCGGCGAGGGCGCCCGCGGAGTAGTAGCCGGTCGGATGGCCGTGGGTCGTCTGGGCGCAGCGGGCGGCGAGCCCGAACGCGAAGTCGACGGGTGCCCGGCCGAGCCCGAAGGGTGCCGAGCGCATGACCGCGCCGCAGCCCTTGGACTGCGGGTTGACGGCGCCGGGCGGGCCGAGGGGGAGCATCGGGTCGGGGACGTGGTCCTGGGTGAGCCCGGAGAGGCAGGCGTTGCCGGGGGCGCGGCGGGCGTAGAGCCAGGGCCGGGCGGCGAGTCCGCCGTCGACGTCCGCGCCGGGTCCGGGCCTGGTCTGGGTGTCCAGCCAGCGTCCGTACGCCTGGCGGACGAGGCGGGGCGCGGCGCCGCCGATGCCCTTGTGCCGTTCGCGGTGGTGGGCCCGCTGGAGTCCCTCGACCGTGAAGAGGGTCATCTGGGTGTCGTCGGTGATACGGCCGACGACCCCGTCGCCGTCCGGGACGAGCCCGGTGATGCCCCGCGGCCCGTACTCGGCACGAATGCGGTCCAGGGAGGCGAACTCGACGGGGTTGCCGAGGGCGTCGCCGATCGCGCCGCCCAGCAGACAGCCGCGTACCCGGGCCCGATAGCCCGCCGTGGCCTGCCAGGACAGATTCCAGCGGTCGTACATGCACCCCTCCTCGACTACGGTCCTCCGTATGACCATTGTCGCGTCCGGCGCCGTGGCGCCTCCCCCCGGCCCGACCGAGAAGGGCACCGGCCCGACCGACAGGGGCGTCGGCCCGCTGCTGCGCGGCTGGCGGGAGCGGCGGCGGGTCAGTCAGCTGGAGCTGGCGCTGCGGGCCGGTTCGTCGGCCCGGCACATCAGCTTCGTCGAGACGGGCCGGTCGCGGCCGAGCGAGGAGATGGTGCTGCGGCTCGCCGAGCACCTGGAGATCCCGGTCCGCGAGCGCAACGCGCTGCTGCTGGCCGCCGGATACGCACCGCACTATCCGGAGACGCCGCTGGACGATCCGGCGATGGACGCGCTGCGGCAGGGGGTCCGGCGGCTGCTCGAGGGGTACGAGCCGTATCCGGCGCTGGTGGTGGACGCCACGTATGACGTCCTGGCGGCGAACCGCGGTATCGCGATGCTCCTGGAGGGCGTCCCGGAGTCCCTGCTCACGCCGCCGCTCAACGCGATGCGGCTGACGCTGCACCCCGAGGGTCTGGCGCCGCGCATCCGCAACCTCGGCGAGTGGCGCGGGCACCTGCTGGCGCAGATGGAGCGCCAGATCGCGCTGCACCGCTCGGCACCGCTGCGCACGCTGTACGAGGAGGTGGCGGCGTACCCCGTCCCCGACCCGGTCCCGGACGCGGCCGACGAGCCCGCCGAACCCGCTCCGCACTTCGCGCTCCCCCTGCGCATCGAGCACGACGGCCGGGTGCTGTCGTTCGTCTCGTCCATCTCCACCTTCAACACCCCGATGGACGTGACGGTGGCCGAACTGGCCATCGAGACGTTCCTGCCGGCCGACCCGGCGACGGTCAAGTACCTCCAGTCACTACAGCCCTGACAGCTCGCCGTCGCCGGTCAGGACGGTGGCGCCGCCGTCCTGACCGGCGCAACTCCCTTGCGGGCGAAGGAAATCAAGACACCTCGACCCCATGAACCTTCCCGCGGGACATGTCACACTGCACGGATACTTCGGCGCGTGGGGAGGCGTGGCGTGAGTGAGCGGCGGGCCGCGCCCACCGTCGGACAGGTGGTGCTGGGGCGGCGGTTGCAGGAGTTGCGGGAGGCGGCCGGGCTGCGGCGGGAGGAGGCCGCGCGGGTGCTGCGGGTCGCCCCGGCGACCGTGCGACGCATGGAGACCGCCGAGGTCGCGCTCAAAATCCCCTACCTCCAGGTGCTGTTGGCCACCTACGGGGTGCCCGACGCCGAGGTCGCGGCCTACGTCTCGCTGGCCGAGGAGGCGAACCGGCCCGGCTGGTGGCAGCGCTATCACGACGTCCTGCCCGACTGGTTCAGCATGCACGTCAGCCTGGAGGGCGCCGCGAGCATCATCCGCTCGTACGAGCCGCACTTCGTGCCCGGGCTGCTCCAGACCGAGGACTACGCGCGTGCCGTGCTGGAGGCCGGGACCGTCGGGCAGACGCGCCCCGAGGACATCGAGCGGCATGTGTCGCTGCGCATGGCCCGGCAGAAGCTCCTCACCCGGGAACGGCCGCCGCATCTCTGGGTGCTCATGGAGGAGACCGTGCTGCGGCGTCCGGTGAGCATCCGGGGCCAGGTCATGCGCGACCAGATCGACCGGCTGCTCGAAGCCGCCGAGAGCGACGACATCACGCTTCAGGTCCTCGAGTACGCGGCCGGTCCGCATCCGGGGACGTTCACGTCGTTCGTGCTGTTCCGTTTCGCGGAGCCGGAGCTGCCCGACATGGTCTACAGCGAGTATCTGTCCGGCGCTCTCTATCTCGACTCGCGCGCCGAGGTGTCCCTGCACCTGGAGGTGCTGGACCACATGGCCGCCCGCGCCGCCTCCGGCCGGCGCACCCGGCAGATCCTGCGCGAGTACCGCGAGCGCTTCTGACCGCCGGAGCTCCTGACGGCCGATCTCCTGACCGCCGGACCTCCCGACCGCCGGAGCTCCTGACCGCCGGACCTCCCGACCGCCGGAGCTCCTGACCGCCGGACCTCCCGACCGCCCGATCTCCCGACCACCCGATCTCCCGACCGACCGCCAGGTCTCCCGACCGCGGTTCATCCGACCGGGATCATCCGACCGCCGGTGGCCGTGCCTCGTCGGGGAGTTGCCGAGCCGCAGGCCGGGACATGACGATGCCGCGCCCTCCTCGGGGAGGACGCGGCATCGGCGTACGGGCGTGTGTACGCGGGTCAGGCGAGCTTCGCCGACAGGGTGATCGTCGTGCCGGTCAGCGCCTGGCTGACCGGGCAGTTCTTCTTGGCGTCCTCGGCGGCCGCGACGAAGGCGTCGTTGTCGAGGCCCGGCACCGTGCCCTCCACGGTGAGGTGGATGCCGGTGATGCCCTCGCCGGGCTGGAAGGTGACATCGGCCGAGGTGACAAGCTTGGTGGGCGGGGTGCCGGCGCCGGCCAGGCCGTGCGACAGCGCCATGGAGAAGCAGCTGGAGTGGGCGGCGGCGATCAGCTCCTCGGGGCTGGTCTTGCCGTTCGCCTGCTCGGCGCGCGACGGCCACGACACCGGCTGCTGGCCGATGCCGGAGGAGTCGAAGGTGACGACTCCGTTGCCCTCGAGCAGGTTGCCTTCCCAGACGGTGTGTGCGGAGCGCGTGGTTGCCACGGTTCTTCCTTTCGGGTGGGGTCCCGTTGCCGGGAATCCGTCCCCGCCATCCGATCACACCTGGGCCCGCGACACCCACCCGACGGGGCGGCGACCTGCCGAACCGGCCGGTGAATCCCCTGCCGAAGGCCCCAGGGAAGCCTTACAGTCCATGCATGGTCGAACTCTTCCAAGTCCTCGGGGGAATCGCGGGATTTGGCGGAGTCGCACTCGGCGTCCTGTATCTGCTCTACCGGGACTTCGTGCGCGACATCATCCGCACCAGAATGTTCCGGACCCTCACCTCGGCACAGGCGACGGCGCTGTTCGGTGCCGTCATCGTGCTCGCCTTCGCCGTCGCGATCCTCGGGATCTTCGCCACGCTGGCCGAGAGCAAGGGCATCCAGCAGTTCGTCGTGCTCGTCGGGATGCTGCTGTTGTTCCTGCTCGCCGTGGTGGTCATCGCGGCGCGGGTGGCCACCGGCCCGCGGGCGCGCCGCCCGGCGGCCGGGGCGTCCCGGGCCGAACGGTCGCTCACCACGGTGCGCCGGCATGTGGGCCTCGGCGAGCCGGACCAGGCGGAACGCGCCCTGGAGGCCTCGCACGTGGACCAGGAGTCGGAGGAGTTCTGGTACTGGAAGGCCCGGATCGCGCTCGCCCGCTCGAACATCGAGGTCGCTTCCGGATATGTCGACGAGGCGCTGAGGCTCGAGGCCCGCAATCCGCACAGTCTCGCGCTGAAGATCGCGCTGCTGGTCCTGGGCCGTGATCCGGACCGGCGCGACCGGGCCGTCCGGCTGTCGGAGGAGAGCACCGGGCTCGGCCCCGAACTCGACGCCTGGCTGCGGCGGATGAGGGCCGAGGGAATGTTCGACGGCGGCGTGCACACCCGCACCGAGCTGGAGAGCCGGTGCCCGCTGCCCGCCCGTACGACGGAGAGTGCACATGCCGAGTGACGAGAACCAGCAGAACAGCCGGCGGAATGCCGGACGGCCCGCGGTCCTGTACGTCGGGCCGCCGGTCGCCGGGGACGACGTGGACCGGGCGGCGGCCGAGGCACGGGAGCGGGCGCGCGGAGCGGGGCTGGCGCCGCTGGAGGAGTTCGCGCGGACGGCGGAGGACGCCGACGCCTTATTGGCGGCCCATCCTGACGCCGTGCTCGTGGTCCATCCCGGTGACGCGCCGCCCGCGACGCCTTCCGAACCGGGCACGGGGCTGTGGGACTTCTTGCGCTGTGGCGCCGTACTGCGTCTGTGCGGGTCCGAAGCCGCGGGCGATGCGGAGCGGGTGCCGCTGCCGCCGCGCCGGGAGTGCTGGGCGTTCCTGGTACTCGACCTCGTCCGGCCGGACACCACCACGGGCGCGCCGTACCTCCGGGACCCCCGGCGCGAGGCGGAGTGCCGGGACTTCGCGGCGCTGCACGCTCTCTCGGTCATGGACGTCCTCACCGGCGATCGGGCGGTGTGGACACGGACCAGCGGTCTCGCCTCCGTGCTCCTGCCGGTGAACGAGGAGACGCTGACCGTCATCGTCCACCCGGAGATCACCGCCCCGGACGCGGACACCCTTGACGGCCTGCTGTGGCGGTGGCTGCGGCGGGGACGGACGATCCGCTCCGGGCGGCCGGTGGACCGGCATGCCCCGGGGATGCCCAGTGCCCGGGACATCACTTCCGAGCCCATGTACGAGCGGCGCCTGGCCGCCAATCCCGACACGGTGGCGGCGACACCAGACTCCGTCGGTCTGCTACTACCGCGACCTGGAAGCCCCCCTTTAAGCCCGCGCGTCCGTGGGAAACCGCTGGGGGCACAGCCCGGGGCTTCGGAGATGCCCTGCCACCCCCAAGCGGCCCCTTCCCCACACCCCCGCGACAACCACACCAGCCCCTCCCCCACGACGGCCTCTACAATACCGCCGCAACAACGCCTTCGGCACCCGGTCCGCGCTCGGTGTGAGGGACCTCATCGAGCAGGGCGTCATCATCGGGCAGGAGCAGATCCGGTTCGACGACTTCGTGGCGGACCGCACCGAGCAGGTGCCCGGCCCCCGGCCCGGCGAGGCCGTCGCCGTGAGCCATGGACTCGCCGCCGTACCGGGCGAGTTCAAGGCGAACGAGGCGACGACCCACTTCGTCGAGATCGCGCTGAAGGCGGGCCGCGCCCGCCCCGAGGACGCTCCCGCCACCGAGCCGCTCCCCGTGAACTTCGTCTTCGTCGTCGACACCAGCGGCTCGATGACGGGCACCAAGCTCGACACGGTGAAGTCCGCTCTCCAGACCATCTACCGCGAGCTGCGCCCCGCCGATTGCCTGGGCATCATCACGTTCGACCACAATGTGCGCACCGTCCTGCCGGCCGTCGCCAAGCAGGACCTGCCGCCCGAGCGCTTCGCGGAAGTGGTGTCCGCGCTGACCACCCAGGGCGGGACCGACATCGACCTCGGTGTGCAGTACGGCATCGACGAGATCAGCCGCCACTCCGTCAGCGGACGCACCGTCAACTGTCTCTACCTGTTCTCGGACGGCGACCCGACATCCGGCGAACGGGACTGGATCAAGGTCCGGGCGAACGTCGCCGCCAAACTGCGGGGCGACCTCACGCTGTCGTGCTTCGGTTTCGGCTCCGACGCCCGGATGCCCGAACTCGCCGCGCTCGCGGGGCTGGCCGGCGGCCACTCGACCTTCGTGACGCGGCCCGAGCAGGTCGGCGCGGATCTGCTGGGCGATCTGAGCAGACGTGACCACCTGGCCGCCATCGACATCCAGCTGCGGCTCGACATCGACCCCGAGGTGGAGATCCGGCACCTGTACGGGCATGACCTGGTCACCGACCCAAGAGCGCGCGCCGCGGTGCTCCGCGAGGCGGGGCAGGCGGCCGAGCGGGCGTTGCAGGACTACGGCACCAAGGCGCTGCCCGACATCATCACCGAGGACAAGGGCATCAGGATCTTCGCGCCCGACCTCGCGTTCGAGGAGACGTACTGGGTCGTCCTCGAGATCAGGGTGCCGGCGGGGCGCGAGCTGTCCGGGCTGGGTACGGCGACCGTGCAGTACGTGGACACCGTGGCCCGCGCGGGACGGCGGCACGAACTCGACCTGTGCGAGGCGCTCACGCTCCCCGAGGAGACGGTGACGGTGCACGCGGTCGGCCTGTGGACCAGCGAGGTCACCTTCTACGCGCTGGACGACCTGTACGACCGCGACAGGGAGGCGGCGAAGAACCGGCTGACGCACCACCTCAAGAACCTGGAGGCCGCACACAGTCACCTCCCGGCCAAGGAGTTCCGCGACGACCAGGTCACCCTGCGCAAGCTGATCACGCTCACCGGAGCACTGGGTGCCGTGGTCTCCTTCAGCGACGTCTCCCACGGCGCCGGTGCGGGTCCCGGCTTCGCGCCCGCCGTGCGGGTGATGAACGACTTCGGCAGGGTCCGGTCGGGGTTCTGGCCGCACTACTGACGCTGGCCGCTACTGACGCGGCCCCGGCCGTCGCGGTCGCCGCGCTTCGCGGTCAGCGCACGTCGCCGTCACCGCACTTCGCCGTCACCTCACCCGGAAGACCGGCCCCCGTGCGGTGAACGGCAGCCGTGCGCCCTGCGGGATGAGGTACGCGTGCTCGCGCCGGACCCGCAGGACGTCGCACCAGCCGTCCGTGATCACCGGGACGGGCGCGCCGGGCGGGAGGTCGTCCGCGCGATGCAGCAGGTCGATGCCGGGCTGGAGCACCGTACCGCCGCGGCCGTGCACCCGCAGCCGGCCGGCGATCACCGTGACCGGCAGATAGCCCGCGTCGTGCGGTGCCGCGTCGCAGAAGAAGGTCCACGTAGTCGCGGGGACTGCCCAGCGGGGCGCCGAGGATGTCACCCGCGCCCTTGCCGCGCAGGGTGGACAGGCGGCGCATCCAGCGCAGGTCGCCGGCGATGCGGTCGTACACCTCCTCCGCGGACAGGCCCCTCAACTCCGGTTCGCGGAGCAGCCCTTCGGGCATCGAGCCGATCTGCATCTCGCAGAGCCAGCCGTTGATGACGTAGTCGCAGGCGATGTTGAACAGCAGCGGGTCGCGGGCGCCGCAGCGGGCGCAGTGCGGCGTGCAGCATCTCGTGGGCGAGGATGAACCGCCATTCCTCGTCGTCGAACCGGCGCAGCGGGCTGATGTAGATCTCGGCGGCCTCCGTGCTCACGGCGGCGACGGAGATGCCGTGGGCGCGGGCGAGTTCGGCGTCGGCGACGAGGGACCGAAGGACTCCAGGAGCGCACTCGCCAAGTCCGGAGCCGCAGGATTCCGGGTGCGTGATGTCGGTGCCGGTGGCACCGGCCCGCCCCGACCGGACGGCCCTACGCCGCGCGCTCGTCGGCCCGCGTCGCCAGGGGCACCTGCGGGCCGTCGCACTCGCGCAGCCAGCGGCGGAAGACCCGGTGGAGGTGCTCGGCGCCGACCAGTTCGGTGCCGTCGTCCACCGGCGCCGAGAACGCGACCGGCGAGAGCAGGAAGGGACGCCCCTGCGCGCCGCCGAGCCCGCCGTGCGAACCGATCTGCTCCTCGAAGGCGAGGACTTCGCCCTCGACCGGGTCGTACCAGGAGTTGACCATGATGTCGGCGGTGTGCGGGAAGGAGTGCGTGCGCCGTACGGCGTCGGCGGCGCCGGGGCCGAAGTCGGCGAGCGGGCCGGGGTGTTCGTCGTCGAGCGCGTCGACGGGTATCTCGGCGCCGTGCGCCCCGAGCACCAGCCCGCCGTGCTCGTCGCTCCGTACGAGGACGAAACCTATGCCGGGATGGTTGGCGAGGGTGGACAGCAGCGCCGGGTGGCGCCGGTCGATCTCCTCCTTGCTCATCCGGTGCGGCACGTCGGGGAAGGAGACGAGCCCGAGGTTGCCGGAGGCGAGCACGACCGGCTCGGAGCGGCGGTGCGACGGGCGGTGTTCCTCGCCGCCCTCCTCGACCGGCCGCCGCAGCGCGGCGCGCACCGCCGCCCGCGCCTCGGCCCCGCTGTGGGTGCGCCGGGCCCTGCGCGGCACGGGCAGCCCGCAGCCGGCCCGGACCAGATTGCCGAGGGAGAGGCCGTAGCGGGTCTGGAAGGTCTCGCCGGGGCTCTGGCCGTGGTCGGAGAGGACGACGACGCGGTACGGCCGCGGGGCGTGCTCGGCGACTTTGGCGATCAGCGCGAGCGAACGGTCGAGGCGCTCCAGGACCTTCGCGGCGTCCCGGCTGCGCGGCCCGGAGTGGTGCGCGACCTCGTCGTACCCGACCAGGTCCGCGTAGACCGCGTTGCGGCCGGCGAGCATGTCGCCGATCACCGCGGCGACGACGACGTCCCGCTCGACGACGGTCGCGAAGGCGCGGATGAACGGGTAGAGGCCGCCGCGCTTGACCCGGGGCCGCTGTTTCCGCACGCGCGCCAGGGTGGACTGGCCCATCTCCCGGCCGACCTCGGCGACGAGGGACATGGCGGTGCGGACGGCGTTGGCGGGGTCGCAGAAGTAGGCGAAGTAGCCCGCCCGGGAGCGGTTCTTCCTCCCCCGCCGCGCGGCGATGGACAGGACGAGCGCGAGCTGGTCGGCGCCGCCGCTGAAGAGGTTGCCGCGGCTGGCGCCGTCGACGGTGAGGAGACCGCCGTCACCGGTGCGCTCGACGGCGCGGCGCTGGAGCTCGGCGGCGCTGGAGGGGCGGTTGCAGACCATGACCTCGTGGGTTTCCTTCTCGTACCAACGGAAGGCCGGGATGTCGTGGTTGGAGCCGTGCAGGATGCCTAGCTGGCTGGCGCCGGTCTGGCTGGACCAGTCGGTGCGCCAGGGGGTGAGCACATGGGTGGGGCCACGGCCGCCGCGGGTGCCGGCGGTGGGGAGGCCGAGCCAGGCGGCGACGGTCGGCATGAGCCCCTTGGCCGTCGCCTCCGCCAGGACGTCGTGGCCGACACCGTCGAGCTGGAGGAAGACGGTGCCCGGGGTGGAGGGACCCGCCTGCCCCTCGCCGCGTCTGCGGCGGCGGTCGGCGAGCCGGTACAGCCTGCGGCGGTACGCGTCGTCGTCCCGTACCGCGAGGGCACCGCCGGTGGCGGAGGCCACGGCGGACATCACGGCGGCGACCACGACGGCGGTCTCGGGCGCGGCCTCGCCCCGGCCGGAGGGGTTGATGCGCAGGGCGATCAGCAGCAGGGAGCCGTTGAGGAAGAAGACGAGCAGGCCGATGACGAGGGCGGGCACGAGGAGCAGCAGGCGCACGAGCAGGGGCCAGAAAAGGGACGACAGCAGACCGAAGACGCCCGCGCCGGCGGCCGCGGTGATGGCTATCCGGGTGGCGCTGTCACCGTTGTCGGACTGGAGCTGGAAGTCGGGGAGCAGTCCGGCGAGGACGAGCATGGTGACCGTCGAGACGGCCCATACGGCGATACTCCGCCACACCCCGCTGAGCACACTCCGCCAACGCCCGCCACCCACGCCGCACCCACCTCGCGTCCCGGCCCACACCTGTACGGGCCTTCTCCACCCTGTCACAACGCATGGGGGATCCCGGGTGTCACCGGATGCTCTCCCCCCGGCCATCCTGCTCCGCCGCAAGGGCGCGCAAGCGTGCGACCACGACGGCGGTGGGTCCACCCACAGGGGTCAGCGGCCGTCGTACCCCGCTGTCGGCATCGAAAGGCGCCGGTGGATACGGGCCTTCATCTTCGCGTCGTACGACGGTTCCGCGCGGCCCACCGTCTCCACGCGGACGCCGCGGCGGGCGCACTCCGCGGCGAACTCGTCCACGGAGGCGAGCGCGCGCTCCAGGACACGGTGGCTGGGGGCGACGAACAGGTCGACGAGGCCGGCCTCGACGTCGGCCCACAGGGCGCAGTGGTCGGGCCGCAGTCCGCGGACGAGGAGTTCCCGGGTCACGACGTAGCCGCGCTCGGCGGCCCAGCGGGCGCACATCGCGTACTGGCTGCGGGAGTCGACGAGGAAGGGGTCCGCGTCCAGTTCCTCCAGGGGCGTCAGGCTGGCGATGGCCGTGACCCGTACCGTGGCCGACGGGCCGAAGGCGCCGCGCACGTCTCCCATGGTGTCCCCCCTCACCTCCGGGTTTCGCCGCCGACCCTACTCCTGCCCGTAGGCTCGGGGGGAGTCGCGCGAAGGAGGCAAAGGGAGTGCCGGTGGAGATCACCTGGTGGGGGCATGCCACCTGCACGGTCGAGGACTCGGGAACGCGCGTTCTCACCGACCCGCTCTTCGCGCGCCGCCTGGCGCACCTGCGGCGCCGCCGGGGCGCACCGCCCCCGCCCGAGGCGGCGGTCGCGGACGTGGCGCTCGTCTCGCATCTGCACGCCGACCACCTCCACGTACCGTCCCTGGCCCGGCTCGCCCCCGGCACCCGGCTGCTGCTGCCGCGGGGCGCCGTGCGTCAGGTGCCGGGGCTGCGCAGGCTCGGTCATCTGCGGCTCACCGAGGTCGCGCCCGGCGATCGGACGCAGGTCGGTGACCTGGTCGTACGGACCGTTCCGGCGCGGCACGACGGACGGCGGCTGCCGGTCGGTCCGCACCGCTCGCCCGCGCTCGGGTTCGTGATCGAGGGTGCCGCGCGGACGTACTTCGCGGGGGACACCGGGCTGTTCGAGGAGATGGCCGAGGAGGTCGGGCCCGTCGACGTGGCGCTGTTGCCGGTCGGCGGCTGGGGGCCGTATCTCGGCGAGGGGCACCTGGACGCGGGGCGGGCCGCGCAGGCGCTCGCGCGGCTGACGCCCCGCAGCGCGGTACCGGTGCACTACGGCACGTACTGGCCGATCGGGATGGATGCCGTGCGCCCCCATGAATTCCACACGCCGGGCGCCGAGTTCGTGCGCCTCGCGGCGGAGCGCGCGCCGGCGGTCGCGGTGCACCTGCTGGCGCACGGCGAGAGCGTACGCCCGGAGGTGGCCCGGTGAGACGCCCGGTCCGCAGACCGCACACCACCGTGACGGAGGCCGCCCGGTGATATTCCTGGCCGCGGTGAACTCGACCGTGTCACCGGCGTCCACGCAGCAGGCCATCGGCTATCCGACGCTGTTCCTGCTGGTGCTGATCGGCGCGCTGGTGCCGGTGGTGCCGACGGGCGCCCTGGTCAGCTCCGCGGCGGTGGTGGCCTTCCATCAGTCGGCGCCCTTCGCGCTGCTGTTCGTCTTCGCGGTGGCGGCGCTCGCCGCGTTCCTCGGCGACATCGCGCTGTACTGGCTGGGCCGGCGCGGAATGCGCTCCAAGAACGGGTCGCGCTGGCTGCGGGCGATCCGCGACCGCGCGCCCGAGGACCGGCTCGCACAGGCGCAGGAGAAGCTGCGCGACCACGACATCGCGGTGCTCACGCTGTCCCGGCTGGTCCCGGCGGGCCGTCTCCCGGTGATGCTCGCCTGTCTGATGGCGGACATGCCGCTGCGGCGCTTCGCCCGCGGCAACGGCCCGGCGTGCCTCGCCTGGGCGGTGACGTACCAGCTGATCGGCATCCTCGGCGGTTCCCTGTTCGAGGAGCCGTGGGAGGGCGTGGTGGCGGCGGTCGCGCTGACGCTGACGATCAGCGTCGCGCCGAGCGTGTGGCGCAGGCTGCGCAGGGACGCCGCCTAGCTCTACGTCCTGTCCGGCGGATCATGATGCCGGAGGAAGGCGGCGGAGCCTTGTCAGCCCGGGTGCGCCGGGGCATGAACCGCCGGACAGGCTCTGGGCCCGGAGATCACTCCAGGACCCGGGAGGCCCCCACCGGCAGGTCCCACAGGTCCTCGCGGGCCAGCCCCGCCTTCTCCCAGGCCGCCCGCACCCGGGTGAGCGGCTCCAGGACCGGCTCCGCGGACAGGACGAACGTCGCCCAGTGCATCGGCGCCATCCGGTGCGCGCCGAGGTCGACCGCCGCCTGTACCGCCTCCTCCGGATCGCAGTGCACGTCGCTCAGCCACCAGCGCGGGTCGTACGCGCCGATCGGCAGCAGCGCCAGGTCGATACCGGGGTAGCGGCGGCCGATCTGCGCGAACCAGTGCCCGTATCCCGTGTCCCCAGCGAAGTACACGCGCTGCCCGTCGGGCGCCGTGAGCACCCAACCGCCCCACAGGGTGCGGCAGGTGTCGGTCAGGCTGCGTTTGGACCAGTGATGGGAAGGCACGAAGTCCAAGCGGACACCGCCCAGTTCGGCCGCCTCCCACCAGTCCAGCTCGGTCACCTGCGTGAAGCGGCGGCGCCGGAACCAGCGGGCGAGTCCGGCGGGCACGAACACCGGGGTGTCGCGCGGGAGTCTGCGCAGGGTGGGGGCGTCCAGGTGGTCGTAGTGGTTGTGGCTGATGACGACCGCGTCGATGCGCGGCAGGGCGCTCCAGGCCACCCCGACGGGGGTGATCCGGGCGGGTGTGCCGAGGATGCGGCGGGACCAGACCGGGTCGGTGAGGACGGTGAGGCCACCGATCCGGACCACCCAACTCGCGTGCCCCGCCCAGGAGACGGCGACCATGCGCGCGTCCACCCGGGGCAGCGGCGCCGGCTCGAAGGGCAGCTTCGGGATGTCGGCGAGTCCCTCGGGTCCCGGCCGTATCGCGCCCTCGCGGGCGAACCGGGCTAAGGCCTTGAGTCCGGGCAGCGGGGCGGTCAGCCGGTCGGCGAAGGAGCGCTGCCATCGCCGGCGCTCGCCGAGCGGACGCGGCTCGGGCGGTGCGTTCGGCGGTGCGAGGGGCCCGGCGGGGGTGGGCGGGGACGGGGACGGGGACGTGAATGTGGTCGTGGTCGTGGTCGTCGACGTCGGCTCGTCGGCGTCCTGGTCCGTCGGCGAAACGGTGCTCGTGGTGAACCCGGACTGCTTCGTCTGCTTCGTCTGCTTCGTCTGCTCCGTCTGCTCCGTCTGCTGCGTCTGCTGCGTCATCGAGGAGGCTCCCATCGCTGAGCGTCGTCGCGAAGATCGTCGAAGACCGATCCCAGAAGGATCAACGCGCGTTGCACGTGTGGCAGTTCCAAAGGCGCGGGTGAATCGAGGCACCGCGTCCGCTCCTCGGCGGTGGTGCCGAGGAGCGGCCCGGTGGACAGCCGTACGCGCAGGGCCGCGAGGTCGTCCCCGAAGCGCTGGCCGCCGGGCGCGGGCAGGCCGAGCCGGGCGGTGAGGAAGTCCTCCAGTTCCTGTGCGTCGCCCACTCCGTGCGCGCTGAGCGCGGAGCGCAGCGGGCCGAGGTCCACGTACAGATGCCGGCCGGCCTGCGGGGGCCGGGCGAGGGCGCCCGCGGTGACCACCGCACGGTGCGCGGCGGTGGCCACGCGCGCGTGCAGGCGTACGGCGGCGGTGAGGCGTTCGGTGACGTCGGCGGGCTCGTCGAGCGCGTACGCGGCGGCCGCGGCGACCGGTCGGGCGATCCGGGCGCCGAGCGCGGTGAGGACGTCGAGGACACGGGCGCGCAGCCCGGCGCCGTCGGCGGTGTCCGGGAAGCGGGCGACGGCCGCGGGCCAGCCGGCCGGCAGGAAGGGGCCGGCGAGGTCGGTCAGGACGGTGACCCCGTCGGGGAGCATCTCGGCGGGGCTGAACAGCACGGTGTCGTGCGGGCGGTGCACGGTGTCGCGCCAGGTCTCGTCGCTGACCAGGTGCAGTCCCTCGCCCGCGGCGGCCTCGATGGTCTCGTGCAGCACCTCGGGCGGGTGCGACGGTTGGCGGTTGGGGTTCGTTCGGCCGACCCGGCGACGGAACCGAAGGACCCCCCGGGATTCCCCCGGCCTTCGGGCACGGAACCCTGCGACCGGTTCTTCCAGGAGGGGGGGTCCGGAATCCCGGGAAGGCCCCCCCAATTTCCCCCGGGGGGTTCGCCAACAAGGGAACACCGGACCCTTCCCAGGCGGCCCCGGGCCCTTGGGGGTGCCCACCAGGCGGCGCAGGGCCGGGGCACGAGCACATCGCCACCGAGCGCCGCGGTCAGTGCGAGGAGCAGGGCCGGGGCGCCCGGTGCGGCGGCGACGCGGTCGGGGCCCGCGGACAGACCGCGCCGCCCGAAGTAGCCGCAGGCCGCGGCGAGGAGGGCGGGGCCGCCGCCGGCGGGTTCGGCGTCGGGGCGGTCCGCGGCGGCGGCGAGGGCGGCCGCGAGTCCCGGCAGTACGGGCAGTCCCTGGTCGGGCAGCGGCGGGCCGTAGCGGACGGGGCCGTGTCCTTCCCGATCCGTCCGCCGCATGGGTGCCTCCGCGCAGTCTCGTACGTCCGTTCCCCATACGGTCTCGGCCGTGCCCTCGGCCTCTCCGTACCCAGGGTTCCGTCCTGCCATGGGCGCCCGGCCGGGTTGCGCCCGTCACAGCGTCAGATGCGGGAGGACGTTCCCTTCCGGCGCAGCACTCGGTAGCAGGCGGCGCCGATGGCGACCGCGACCAGGACGCTGCCGGTGACCAGGGCGGGGATCGACCCGGTGAAGGCGCCGCCCTCGCCGGCCTGCGCTCCGCGCTGGACCCCGGGAGGCGCATCCGCCGCACCGGACGGATTCACGGCGTCGGGGCCGTTCGGCGTGTCGGGGGGATCGACGGCGTCGGGGCGATTCACCGCGTCGGGCGGCTCGACCGTGCCGGGGCGGCTCGCGGTGCCGGGCGGAGCCAACGTGCCGGGGGGATCCACCGCGGCGGGCGCATCCAGCGTGTCGGGCGGGACCACCACACCGGGCGGCACCACCGCACTGGGGGGATTCACCTCGTCAGGACGGTTCACCGCGTCGGGCGCGTCCGCCGCGTCGGGGCGATTCACCGCACCGGGATCCACCGTGTCGGGCGGAACCACCGCACCCGGAGGATCCACCGCGGCGGGCGCATCCAGCGTGTCGGGCGGAGCCACCGCGCTGGGAGGATTCACCTCGTCAGGACGATTCACCGCGTCGGGCGCGTCCGCAGCGTCGGGCGCGTCCGCAGCGCCGGGCACGTCCGCAGCGCCGGACGGATCCGCCGCGCCGTTGCGGGCCTCGCCGTCGCGGGTGTCGCTGGGCAAGGCGGTCCACTGACTCTCCTGGCCGCCCGTCGTCACGGGGCACTGTCCGTCGACCTCCCACTGCGCCGGGGGGCCGGCCGCACCGGTAGCACCGCCGTCGAAGTCCCCGTCGGACGGCATACGCGCCGTCTCGCCGTCGGCGGCCGCCCCGGCGTCGTCGTTCCCTCCGAGCCGCAGCTGGGCCTCGGTCTCCTCGGAGCTCTGCGGGCCGGCCTCGATGGCGTCGGACCGCTCCGCGCCGGTGGCGTCGCAGGAGACGGAGAGGGTGACGGCGCCGCCGGGCGCGACGGAGCGCGGTCTGACCTCCGTGGCCGGATCCGCGGACGCGGCCGGGGCGGCGACGCCCAGGGCGGCACCGGCCAGGGCGGTGGCGGACAGGACACGGGCGCAACGGCGCATGGGCTGGGCTCCTTCGGCGGGCTCTGCGGGGGCACGGCGGTCGTGCCCCCGCAGCCCATGACAGCCCGCCCGGCGGCCGCACGCGCGCGGCCGGGCACCATTCGCGCTACGTACGCCGCCGGGCGGGTGACAATGCCGGACCACTGCGGAGCCTGCGGTCGGCGGTACGGCGTCTGCGGTCGGCGCCCTGGGAGAGCCCTGGGAGAGCCGGCGCAGGGCTCCGAAGGCCGCGTCCGACCCCGCCGAGGCCACCCGGAACGCGGCGCCGGTGGGTGAGCCGCTTCTCCATGGCGAAGGCGAGGGCGAGGGCACGGCGAGGGACATGATGTCCCGTCACCTCGCCCTCGCCCTCGCCCTCGCTCTCAGCCGGACGAACCTGAACCTCGGCTCAGGCGGCGTCCCGCATCACCTGCTCGCGCAGTCGGTCGCAGCAGCGGCTGATGATCCGTGACACATGCATCTGGGAGATGCCGAGCTGCTCGGCGATGCGGCTCTGCGTCATGTCACCGAAGAACCTCATGTAGAGGATGTCCCGTTCGCGCTCGGGCAGCGCCTGGAGGCGCGGCTTGACGGCCTCGCGGTCGACGACGATGTCCAGGGCCGGGTCGGCCGAGCCGAGGGCGTCGCTGAGCGAGTACCCGTCCTCGCTGCCGGGCAGTTCGGCGTCGAGGGAGAGCGCCGTGAAGCTCTCCAGGGCCTCCAGGCCCGCCCGGACGTCCTCCTCGCTCATGTTGGCGTGCTCGGCGATCTCGGCGACGGTGGGCCTGCGGCCCGAGATGGTCTGCGAGAGGTCCTGACTGGCGAACCGCACACGGTTGCGCAGATCCTGGACGCGGCGCGGCACGTGCAGGGTCCACATGTGGTCGCGGAAGTGGCGCTTGATCTCGCCGGTGATCGTGGGCACGGCGTAGCTCTCGAAGGCGTTGCCGAGCTCGGGGTCGTACCGGTCGACGGCCTTGACCAGGCCGAGCGACGCGACCTGGCGCAGGTCTTCGTAGTTCTCGCCGCGGTTCCGAAAGCGTCCGGCGAGCCGTTCGGCCATGGGCAGCCAGGCCTCGACGATCTCCTCACGGAGTGTGTCGCGCTGCTGGCCCGGCGGGAGCGTGGCGAGCTTGCGGAAGGCCTCTGCGGTGTCGGGTGCATCGTCGTGCGAGTGGCGCTTCGCGCTGGCTTGGGTTCGCATGGTGCGTCGCAACTCCCTTGAGGGGTGCCTGGGGTGGACGGTCACCGTGGGAGCGCACCCGGACACGGGACCGGACACACCCGTGGTGAGGGTTTCCCGCTCCCACGGACGTGCCTCCTGTCCGAAGCACTGTCAGACCGCCTGCCCCTGATCATGCGAGGCAAACCACCCGCACAGCCTCCGGGTGAAAACCGTTGCCGCCCCCGGTTCAGGAGCGACGGCAGGGCCACGCGGCGGACGCTCCGCACGGGTCCGCCCGATCCCGTGTCGACCTCGTCCCACCGGGTACGCGGTGCTCACCCGAGCTCACCCCGAAAGGATCTGGAGCGAAACATGCAGCGAGGCAGTGACCGGCTGAGCGTCCACCGGGACGACGAGATGAAACACGAACTGCAGGGTCTGCTGCGGTCCGGTCACCCGACGCGGGCCGAAGAGTGGAACGACCCGGAACCGACGGCCGACGACGACCCGCAGATCGCGGGCGGCCCTGTGACGCCCGGCGGCGCCACGGGCTCGCTGGCCGCCGTGCGCTACGAGCTGGGCCGGCATCTGGGACGCACCTCGTTCCCCGCGGGGCCCGCCGATCTGATCGGCGCCCTGCGCCGCAGCCACGCCCCCGACGCGCTCGTCGAACCGCTGGAGCGGCTGCCGCACAAGGCCCGCTACACCAACGCGCACGAGCTTGCCGAGGCGGTCGTACGGACCGCCGACGGCGCCGGGCCGCAGGACGAGGAACAGGGGTAACACGGGTAACAGGCGAACTGGAGGAACAGGAGCCGGACGCCCAGCGAACAGGTTCGCGGGTACCGCGGGCCACAGCGGGAGATCACAGAAGGGACCACTTCCATGGCTGATTTCGTCAGGGAGGTCATGACTCCCGGCGTCGTCGCGGTCCGCCCCGACGCATCGCTCGTCGAGGCCGCGCAGCTCATGCGGGCCCAGGATGTGGGCGATGTCCTCGTGACCCTCGACCAGCAGCTCGTCGGCGTGCTCACGGACCGTGACATAGCGCTGCGTGCCGTCGCGGACGGCGTCGACCCGCGCACCGTGAGCGCCCAGGGCGTGTGCACGACCAACCCGGTGGTGATCGGCCCCGACGAGCCCGTGTCGGCCGCGGTCGCGCTGATGCGGGAGCACACCGTGCGCCGACTTCCGGTCGTCGAGGACGGACACCCGGTGGGCATGGTGAGTCTCGGCGATCTGGCGGTCGCGCAGGACCCCGAATCGGTGCTCGCCGACATCAGCCGCGCCGAACCGGACAGCTGGCCGGGCGCGGCTCCCGCGGCACGCTGAGGGCCGGCCGGCAGGCTGAGAAAGGACAGTGAACAGTCATGCGCATCGCATTCCTGACCGCCCCCGAGGGGGTCGAGCAGATCGAACTCACCGACCCCTGGCAGGCGGCGGTCGACGCCGGGCACCAACCGGTCCTGGTCTCGACCGAGCCCGGACAGGTCCAGGCGTTCAACCATCTCGACAAGGCGGACACCTTCCCCGTCGAGGAGGTGGCCGGTGAGGTGCCGGCCGACTCCTTCGGCGCGCTGGTCCTGCCCGGCGGGGTGGCCAACCCCGACGCACTGCGGATGGACGAGCGGGCGGTGGCTTTCGTCCGCGCCTTCTTCGACCAGGGCCGTCCGGTCGCCGCGATCTGCCACGCCCCGTGGACGCTGATCGAGGCCGGCGTGGTCCCGGGCCGTGTGCTGACCTCGTGGCCGAGTCTGCGGACGGACATCCGCAACGCGGGCGGCACCTGGGTCGACGAGCAGGTGCAGATCTGCGACCAGGGGCCCAACACGCTGATCACCAGCCGCAAGCCGGACGACCTGAAGGCGTTCCGCGAGGCGTTTCTGACCGAGTTCGACAAGGCTGCGGCCGCGTAGCGGCTCAGCCGGACGTCCCGAAGCCGGTGCTCGGTCCGGACCAGCTGGTCCGGACCGAGCACCGGCTTCACGTGCGCCGACCGCACGGGGGCCGGACGGTCGACGCGGACACCTCGGTCAGCTCGGACGCCTCACGCGCCCTGAGCACCTCACGCGGCTCGGGCAGACCTCACGCGAGTCACGACTGGAGGCTCGTCACGCCTGGGCGCATCCCCGCTCCCGGGCTCCCTCACGAGTGCGGCCCGGGGCCACCGGGCGGCGTGGATGGCGGCGCAGATACTCGCCCTCCAGCTGCGCCATGCGGACGTTGTGCACCCGCAGCGCGTCGTTGGAACCGTGCAGCAGCGTGTCGTGACGCGTGCGGTGGATCGCCTCCAGCTCCTTCATGAGTTGCTGGTCGGTCAGGCGGCCCGGGTCGACTCCGTTCATGATCGTGCCCCGATCGTCGTGTCCCTGGTGCGGTCCGGGTACGCGCTCGGGACCTACCACCCGAGGGCATCCAGGAGGGACCATGGATCTCGCCTCTCTCCATCCACTCTACGAACATCCGGGGCCCTGGGCCTCCGCATACGCCGACACGCCCCGGCGCACCAGGGCCACGCCTACGGGCGCTCCCCGACGGCGCGGGCCGCGCGCGTTCCGCTACCTGGCCCGCTCCACCCGGCGCTCGTCCCACACCGGCTCCGCCGTCTCCCGTACGCGGCCGTCGGAGCCGAAGACGAGATAGCGGTCGAAGGACCGGGCGAACCAGCGGTCGTGCGTGACCGACAGGACCGTGCCGTCGAAGGCCTCCAGGCCCTCCTGGAGGGCCTCCGCCGACTCCAGGTCCAGGTTGTCGGTCGGCTCGTCCAGCAGCAGCGCGGTCACGCCCTCCAGCTCCAGCAGGAGGATCTGGAATCGGGCCTGCTGTCCGCCGGACAACCGCTCGAACCGCTGCTCGGCCTGGGCGGTCAGCTCGTAGCGCCGCAGCCGGGACATGGCCGCGCCGCGGTCCTGGGAGTGCTCGCCCCACAGGATGTCCAGCAGCGTGCGGCCCTCCAGCTCCGGGTGGGCGTGGGTCTGCGCGAAGTGCCCGGGCACGACACGCGCGCCCAGCTTCCACTCCCCCGTGTGCGTGACGTCGTCGCCCGCGAGCAGGCGCAGGAAGTGCGACTTGCCGGAGCCGTTGGAGCCGAGGACGGCGACCCGCTCGCCGTAGAAGACCTCCAGGTCGAAGGGTTTCATCAGCCCGGTGAGCTCGAGCCCCTTGCAGGTGACCGCCCGTACCCCGGTACGGCCGCCCTTGAGCCGCATGGTGATGTCCTGCTCGCGCGGCGGCTCGGGCGGCGGTCCCGCCTCCTCGAACTTCCGCAGCCTGGTCTGCGCGGCCTGGTAGCGGGACGCCAGCTCATGGCTGATGGAGGCCGCCTGCCGAAGATTCAGCACGAGCTTCTTCAGCTGGGCGTGCTTCTCGTCCCAGCGCCTGCGCAACTCCTCGAAGCGCGCGAAACGTTCCCGCCGCGCCTCGTGATATGTCGCGAAACCGCCGCCGTGCACCCAGGCGTCCGCCCCGGTGGGGCTCGGTTCGACGCTCACGATCTTCTCCGCGGCGCGGGCGAGCAGCTCACGGTCGTGGGAGACGAAGAGAACGGTCTTGCGGGTCTCCTTGAGCCGCTCCTCCAGCCAGCGCTTGCCGGGTACGTCGAGATAGTTGTCGGGCTCGTCGAGCAGCAGCACCTCGTCGGTGCCGCGCAGCAGCGCTTCGAGCACGAGCCGCTTCTGCTCGCCACCGGAGAGGGTGCGCACCTGTCGCCACTGCGCCTTCTCGTACGGCACTCCGAGCGCGGCCATGGTGCACATGTCCCAGAGCGTCTCCGCCTCGTACCCGCGGACCTCGGCCCAGTCGGAGAGCGCCTGCGCGTACCGGAGCTGGGCGGCCTCGTCGTCGACGGTCATCATGGCGTGCTCGGCGGTGTCCACGGCGCGCGCCGCTTCCTGGATGCGGGGCGACGCGACGGACACGAGCAGTTCCCGTACGGTCGTCTCGTCCCGCACGGACCCCACGAACTGCCGCATCACCCCGAGTCCGCCGCCCACCGTGACCCCGCCACCGTGCGGCTTCAGCTCACCGGAGATCAGCCGCAGCAGGGTGGTCTTCCCGGCCCCGTTGGGCCCGACGAGGGCGACGACGGCCCCTTCTCCCACCCGGAACGACACATCGCCGAGCAGCACCCTCCCGTCGGGAAGGTAGTACTCGAGATGCGCGGCTTCCAGATGTCCCATGGCGCGCATTGTCCTGGGAATCGCCTGCCCCGGGCAAACTCGTTTCGTGTCCGCGGCCGCCTCCGCCCGGGCCGGCACGCAGTAATCCCGCCGCCCTGGGTACGTGCCCCCCATGACCCCAGATGTCGACCTGACGGTCCGCCCCCCGCGCCCCCGCGTCCTGCGAGACCGACTGCTCGCCGCCGACTACCGCCTCTTCGAGAAGGTCGCCGCCCGGCACTGGCCGGGGGGCGACCGCCTGCTGCCCAGGCTGAGCCGCACCGCGAACCACGGGGTCCTGTGGTTCGCCGCGGCCACCGCCCTCGCGGCCACCGGCAGCCCCCGTGCCCGCCGGGCCGCCGCCCGGGGCCTCGCCTCGCTCACCCTGGCCTCCGCCACGATCAACACCCTCGGCAAGCGCTCGGTCCGCCGCCCGCGCCCCGTTCTCGACCCGGTCCCGCACGTCCGCCGCCTCAAGCGCCAGCCGATCACCACGTCGTTCCCGTCGGGCCACTCCGCCTCGGCCGCCGCCTTCGCGACGGGCGTCGCCCTGGAGTCACGCGGCCTGGGCGCGGCGCTCGCACCGCTCGCCGCCGCCGTCGCCCTCTCGCGCGTCTACACGGGCGTCCACTTCCCGAGCGACGTCCTGGCGGGCGCGGCCCTGGGCGTGGGCGCCGCGTTCGCCGTCCGCGGGCTCGTGCCGACCCGCGACCGGCTCCCGCCGCCGGGCCGCCCGCGCGTGGACGCGCCCGCGCTGCCCGACGGCGCGGGTCTGGTGGTCGTGGCCGACCAGGGCGCGGCGGCCCCGGACCGCGTCCGCGCCCTCGGGGACGCCCTCCCCCGTGCCGAGACGGTGCAGTGCGAACCGGACGAGGTGCGGGCCGAGTTGGAGAAGGCCGCCGCCCGCGCCCAGGTGCTCGGGGTGTGCGGGGACGACGGCACGGTGAACGCCGCCGCCGAGGTGGCCCTGCGTCACGGCCTCCCGCTCGCCGTGCTGCCGGGCGGCTCACCCGACCACCTCGCGCACGACCTCGGCATCGAGGGCGTACGTGACCTGACCCGCGCCCTGCGGCAGGGCGACGCCGTGCGCGTGGACGTCGGCCGCTTCACCTCCGGGGACATCGAGCGCTGCTTCCTCGGCTCCGTCGGTCTCGGCGTCCATCCGGAGCTGGTACGCGAGCGGGAACGCTGGGCGGAGTGGCTCGGCGCCTGGCCGGCCGACGTGATCGCCGCGCTGCGGGTGCTGCGCGCGGACCATCACCCCTTGCAGGTCGGACTGGGGGGTGCGCCCCGCCCGCTGTGGCTGCTGTTCGCGGGCAACGGCACGCACCACCGCACGGGGCTCGCGCCCGGCCGCCGCCACGAGCTCGCGGACGGGCTCCTCGACGTACGCGTCGTGCACGGCGGCCGCCGCCCCGCCGCCCGCCTGCTGGCCGCGGCCCTCGCCGGTCCGCTCACCCGGTCCCCCGCCCACGCGGCGGTCCGGGTACGGGAACTGCGCCTGACCGGTGTCGCGCCCGGCACCCTCCTCGCCCACGACGGCGAAGTCACCGAAGTCCAGGGCGATGTGACGCTCCGGAAGCTTCCGGAGGCGCTGACGGTCTACCGTCCGTTCCCCCGCACCTGACCGCGAGATCGGTGGTCCATATGGCAAGACGCGGGTCTCATCATTCGACATTCGCACGTACCGTGATGCCTGTCGCCCCGCGGTGAGGCTCCGCGGGGCGCGTACGACGCGCAACCGACGCGAAGGGGAACGGTCATGTCGAAGTCGCAGGAGACCGCCGTCTACACCCACGGCCATCACGAGTCCGTGCTGCGCTCGCACACCTGGCGCACAGCGGCCAACTCGGCGGCGTATCTCCTCGACTCGCTGAAGCCCCACATGAAGATCCTCGACATCGGCTGCGGTCCGGGCACCATCACCGCCGACCTGGCGGCGCTGGTCCCGGACGGCCGGGTGACCGGGGTCGACCACGCACCGGACATCCTGGAGCAGGCCAGGGCCACGGCCGCCGGGCGCGGTCTGCGCAACGTCGAGTTCGCGGTCGCGGACGTGCACGCGCTGGAGTACCCGGACGACACCTTCTGCGTGGTGCACGCACACCAGGTGCTGCAACACGTGGGCGATCCGGTGCAGGCGCTGCGCGAGATGCGCCGGGTCACCAGGCCGGGCGGTTTCATCGCCGTCCGCGATGCGGACTACGCGGCCATGACCTGGTATCCCGAGTCACCGGGCATGACCGACTGGCTGGACCTGTACCGGCGCGTCGCCCGGGCCAACGGCGGTGAGCCGGACGCGGGGCGCCGGCTCAGGGCGTGGGCGCTGCGGGCGGGCCTGACGGACATCACCGCCACGTCGAGCACCTGGACCTTCGCCACCGCGGAGGAGCGGGACTGGTGGAGCGGCCTGTGGGCGGACCGCACCCTCGCCTCGGCGTACGCGGCCCGCGCCACGGAGGGCGGCCACGCGACCACGCGCCAGCTGCGGGCGGTGTCGCAGGCGTGGCGGGAGTGGGGGCGGCAGGAGGACGGCTGGTTCTCCGTCCTGCACGGAGAGATTCTCTGCCGCAAGATCGTCTAGAGCAGCGATCCGGCTAGAGCAGCGATCCGAGCGGTCCGAGGTCCAGATTCAGGTCCTCGGGCCGCACACCGTAGCGCTCGCACAGTTCCTTCATGCGGTCGTCGAGCAGCATCAGCGTGAGCCCGATCCGCTCTTCCTGGTCCTCCGTCAGCTCTCCCGTGTCGAAGCGGCGCACCGCCTGCCGCTCCATCAGCTGCCGCAGCAGTTCCACGACGGTCAGCACGAGCTTGACGAGATCGCGCTCCACGGTGTCGGGCTCGAGATCCAGCCGATTACGTCCACTGCTGCTTGTGCTCACTGTTCCTCCTGGTCCGGCCACGGCGAGGGGACCTGGGCGTTCACCGAGCTGATGAGCGCGTTCAGATCGATGCGCACGAGATCGACGTCCGCGATGCGCAGGGTGAGGTCGCCGGTGATGACGACGCCGCCGGCGAGCAGCCGGTCGAGCAGGTCCACCAGGGCGATCTCACGGCGTTCCACCACGGTCACGCGTCCGCCTCCCCGTCGATGCCGCTGAACGAGTACGCAGCCCAGGGGCCGGTGAGTTCCACCCGTACCCCGGACAGTTCGTCCTTCGTACGGTCCACTTTCTCCACGAACTCCTCCGAGTCCGAACGCGGCACCAGATAGGCCGCGTTGAGCACGTTGCGTCCCGACGCCCGGGAGAGCGCCGGATTCTGCGGGGCGTGCAGACGCGAATCCTCGGCGTATTCCGCGAGGGTGTGGTGCAGCCGGCCCGCGAAGCGCTCGCTGTTCTCCCACATCTCCTCGTGGGACCGATTGCGCTGACGCCGCTGACGCAGATAGTCCCGTCCCGAGGCCGCTTTCCCGGGCGAACGTTCCGGTTCCGTCTGCTCCGTTTCGGCGTACACCTTGACGCCCCACTCCACGCGCCCGTCCAGGCGGTCCAGCGTGCGGCGGAAGGCCTCCTCGCGCGCCTCCATCATGACCCGTACGGAGCTGTCGTCCTGGAACACGGTGCCGAGCCTGAGCGGCAGGGGCGTCGTGACCACGGTGAGCGCGTCGATCACACTTTGGTGGGCGCGGGCGGTCGCGGTCAGCCACTCCAGGTCCTCCAGATGGGCCCGCAGCGGCTCCTCGGCGAAGTCCTCCGCCGGCACCTCGCTGACGACGGCGACCAGACCGTGGTGCGAGAGCTGCTTGGGCGGGGCGCCCGCCACCCCCGTCAGCTCGGCCTGGAGGGGCGTGCCGAAGGGGCGGCAGACGGCGTACACGTAACGCAGCCCGGTCATGAGGCCTCCTCTTGGGGGCGGGCGCCCTCCAGTTCGGCGACATGGGCGCGCAACTCGGCGTTCTCCCGGGCGAGTTCGTTGTGCCGGGCGCGCGAGGACAGTGCCGGGTCGTCCTCCCACCAGTCGATGCCCATCTCCTTGGCCTTGTCGACGGAGGCGACGATGAGCCGCAGCTTGATGGTGATCAGCTCGATGTCGAGCAGGTTGATGCGGATGTCGCCCGCGATCACGACGCCCTTGTCGAGCACCCGTTCAAGGATGTCGGCGAGGTTGGCGCCGCCGCCTGAGCCGTAGGGGTCGGGCAGTCTGCTGGGAGTGGTCATCGGCGACCCCCGCCTACCGGGGCCTCTTCCTCTTCGTACTCGTACTCCTCCTCAGGAGCCTCGTCCTCCGGGACCTCGTCCTCGTCGGCGTACTCGCCCTCCGGAGCTTCGTCCTCGTCGGCGTATTCGGCCTGCTCCTCGTACGGCTCGCCTTCTTCGCCGTCCGCTTCGCCGTCCTCCTGGTCCTCGTAGGCCTCCTCGGGCTCTTCGGACTCGCCCTCAGGGCCCGACTCCTCGGCCTCCTCCTCGGCGACCGCGTCCTCGTGACTGCGGACGACCTCGCCGTCGCGGATCTCGCCGCGCCAGCCGTCCTCGGCCTCGCCCTTGAGCGTGATGAAGCGGGCGAAGTTCTTGAGGTCGAGCCGGGCCCGGCGGCCCTGGGCGCGCCAGATGTTGCCGGTCTTCTCGAACAGGCCCTTGGGGTAGTACTCGATGACGAGCAGCACCCGGGTGAGGTTGTCGGCCAGGGAGTGGAAAGTGACGACGCCCTTGGTCGTGCCCTTCGCGCCCTCGGACGTCCAGGAGATCCGTTCGTCGGCCACCTGCTCGGTGGTGTGCGCCTTCCAGCTGCGGTTGGACCAGAAGACCTTGAGCTGCCAGTCGCTCGTCGTGTCGTCGGCGCGGTTCGCGCTCTTGACGCCCTTGGCGAAGGTGCTGAAGTCCTGGTACTGGGTCCACTGGTCGTACGCCGTGCGCAGCGGCACGCCGACGTCGATGAACTCGATGATGACGGTGGGCTTCTTGCCCGCACCGCCCTTGCGCCGGCCCTTGCCGCCGGTCAGGTTCTTCAAGGCGCCCACGACACTGTCCTTGGCCCGGCCGGCGCCGAGTTCCAGGGCGGAACGCAGCGGGCCCTTGCCCTCGGCGAGTTTGCGGCCGCCGTCGAGCGCGAGCTTGGCGAAGCCCGGGCTGTTGCCTTCCGCGATGTCGTTGAGCTTGCCCGTGGTCTCACCGAGCTTGCGGCCGAAACCGACCAGCAGCCGCTGGGCCTGGGCGCCCAGGTACTCCTGCACCTCCGCCTTGAGCCGGTCGGCGGCCTCGCTCTGGACGACGCCGGTGATCGGGTTCTCCTTCACCCCGCCCTTCGCCTGGTCCTTCGCCCGGCCCGTCACGGACCCGAGGGTGTCACTCATCGTCGCCGCCCCTTTCCCGGGTACGAGTCCGGGTGACCCGGCGCGCGGAACTCTTGGCGGCCGCCGTCCTCTTGGCGGCCGCCGTCCTCTTGGCGGGAGCCTTCTTGGCCGCCTTCTTCGCCCCGGCCGTTCCCGCCGCCGTCTTCGTCGCCGGAGCCTTCTTGGCCGGAGCCTTCTTGGCCGGGCCCTTCTTCGCGGCGGTCTTCTTGGCCGGCGCCGCCCGGCGCGGGCGGTCCTCCTCGCCGTCGGGCTCCCGGTCCCGCTCTTCCGGCTCGTCCGCCTCGCCCCGCTCGTCCCGTGCGTCCTCCTCGTCCCGCTCGTCCTCCTCCTCGTCGTCATCGAGGCCCGGCACGTCCGGCGCGACGCCCGCGAGCTGGTCGCGCACTTGCGCGGTCCGCCCGTGCAGCCGGTCGGCGAGTCCTTCGATCTGCCGCTCGAGCAGCGCTCCGGAGGCGGCCTTGCCGACGCCGCGCAGATCCTGCCGCAGCTCGTCGCCGATCTCCTTGAACTGCGGGTTGTTCAGCAGCTGCTGGGAGACCAGGTCGGCGAGGGCCCGCGGGGTGAGGTTCAGCCGCTTGCCGGCCACCATGGTGCCGACGGCGAACGCCAGCTTCATCTTCTTGGTACGTCCGAGGACGTATCCGGCCCCTATCGCGAGGCCCAGTCCTATTCGATTCATCCTGTCGTCCCGTTGCCGGTTCCCGCGCCGCTGCGCGAGCTGGTCTCCAGCCGGTCGAGGAGCTCGTCCTCCCGGCGGTCGAATTCGGTCTCGTCGATCTCGCCCGCCTCGAGCTGCTGCTCGAGGCGGGCGAGTTCGGCACGGATCGTGGCCGGGTCGTAGTACTGGCGCTCTGCCTCCGCCAGTACCTGACCCAGCACCCAGATGCTGCCCCGCGCCGGTGCGAACGGCAGCAGCAGCACCTCTGTGATCAGGCCCATGCCATCAGCTCCCGGTGGGCGGCCGCCGGTGCCCGGCGGGTCACTCGACCCGCTCGGCGCCGGTGAAGCTGTCCACCGACTCGGACGGGTCGGGTTCGACGAAGCTGTACGGCGGCAGCGGCCCGTTGAGCCGCACGTCCAGGTGCGGATGGCCCTTGCGCAGCTGCTCGACGGCGGCGACGAAGGTGTCGGCGGCGTCGCGTGCCACCAGGAACGACACGTTGGCCAGCCAGCCCGTCGACTCGGGGCCGACGCTCACCGCGTCGGCCGCGGGCTCCAGCGTGTGCCGCACGTCCACCGCGTCCTCGGCCTCGCGCCGCTGGACGGCCGCCGCGACCATCTCACCGAGTTGCAGGCGATGGTCGTAACTGCCGCCGCCCGACTGACGGTTGGCCTCGGCGAGCGCCCGTATCTCGGTGTTCTCGGACATCACGCGGTGCAGGACGGCCTCTTCGTCGTGGCTCGCCTTGACGTTGTACTCGACCCGGCCGGCCAGTGCCGTCAGGCGCTCCTTGTAGTGGTCGGCCCGCTCGGCGAGCACACCGGCGACGGCCGCGTCGTCCGCCCCGACGCTGCCGAAGCGCATGGGCAGCACGGTGCCGCCGCCTCCGGCCTCGTTCAGGACGTTCTGATGGGCGAGCAGATCCCTGCGCTTGGGGCGCAGCCCCTCGGGCGCGTCGCTGACGATCGCCGCCAGCTCGCCCTCCTTGATGATGCGCACCGGCATCGGCGGTTCGCCGACCCCGCCCATGCCGTCGGGGAGCGAGGGGTGGGAACTCGCGGCGATGCCGTAGACGTACGTACTCACTCCTGCTCCTCCTTCCGGCGCGAGGCGGTGGACTTGCGGGCGCGGGGCCGGCTCTCGCTCTGCCCCTCCTCACGGGACTGCTTGAACGCGTCGGAGATCGTCTCGGCGGCGCCGGACAGCGCCCCCTTGGACTTGCCGCGGGCGCCGGACTCGGTGATGTCACCGACCAGGTCGGGCAGCCCCGGGCTCTTGTGCGGTCCGGATTCCAGGTCGAGCCGGTTGCACGCCTCGGCGAAGCGCAGATAGGTGTCGACACTGGCGACGACCACACGGACGTCGATCTTGAGAATTTCGATTCCGACGAGGGAGACCCTCACGAAGGCGTCGATGACGAGCCCTCGGTCGAGTACGAGCTCCAGAACGTCATACAGCCCACTGGAGCCACCTCCGCCACCGGTCTGCTGTGCGGGGACAACGGTCATGCGGGTTGAACCTCCCTGGTCCGTCAAATGGGTTGAGCGTGGGGCGGGGACGCGGTCTAGCGGGCGTCGGCCCGGCCGCGTTCGTAGCGGCGGACCCGGCGATAGCCGGTGAGTTCGCCGTACGGGTCGAGCTTCACCTCGTAGCTGGCCAGCAGGCTCATCGTGTCCGGGACACGGGCGAGTTCGAGAACCTCGACCTGCAACTGCCAGCCGTCCTCCGAGCGTTCGAAGGACGAGACCGACTCGGCCTCCAGGCCGGTGAGTTCGGCGAACTGGGCGCCTGCCTTGCGTAGCACCTCCATCGTGCCCGGCCGCTTTTCCGCCGTGCCGCCCCGCTCATTTCTCGGTGCGTCCTGCGTATTCTGTGAATCTTGTGATTTTGACGTGTTGGATGTGTTCGACATGGCCACCTCCCCCTTCGAATGGCCACAAAGGCGAGGGCCAAACCTCCAACACTGCGCAACAGTCCGTGGGTCAACCGCGCAATGCGCGGAACCGGCGCCCCCGAGGGGGCGCCGGGCAGGGCTCGGACCGTTAAGGCCCGGGCACGACGACGTGCGGTCCGCGCGAAGCCGCCGTCATCAGCACGGACGGCAGCTTCGGAAGGTCAGCGCACGACGGCCTGTTCCACCAGCAGCCGGGCCGCGGTGGCGATCGACTCGGCGTCGATGCCCGCGGCGTGCAACTGCTCGGCCGGGGACGCCGAGCCGGGCATCGTACGGACGGCGAGGCGCACCAGGCGGGGCACGGGGCGTCCGTCGAGGAAGGCGTCGAGGACCGCGTCACCGATGCCGCCCTCCTCGCGGTGGTCCTCGACGGTGAGGAGGCAGCCGGTGTCCTCGGCGGCCTGGCGCAGGGTGTCGCGGTCGACCGGCTTGACCGAGTAGAGGTCGATCACCCGGGCCCGGATGCCCGCCTCGGCCAGCGAGTCGGCGGCGGCCAGCGCCTCGTGGACGGTGACGCCGGCCGCGACGAGCGTCAGCCGGTCCTCGCCGGAGGACCGCAGCACCTTGCTGCCGCCGACCGGGAACTCCTCGTCGGGCCCGTACAGGACGGGCGACGCGCCGCGCGAGGTCCGCAGATAGCGGACGCCGTCGAGGCCGGCCATCGCGGCGACGAGCTTCGCCGTCTGGTTGGCGTCGCAGGGGTAGAGGACGGTCGAGTCGTACACCGACCGGAACATCGCGAGGTCCTCCAGTCCCATCTGCGAGGGCCCGTCCTGGCCGATGGACACGCCGGCGTGCGAGCCGACGAGGTTGATGCCCGCACCGCTGATCGACGCCATGCGCACGAAGTCATGGGCGCGGGTGAGGAACGCGGCGAAGGTCGCGGCGTACGGCACCCAGCCGCGGGCGGCGAGTCCGACGGCGGCGGCGACCATCTGCTGCTCGGCGATGTAGCACTCGAAGTAGCGGTCGGGATACTCCTTGGCGAAGTACTCGGAGCGGGTGGAGTCGCCGACCTCGCCGTCGATGGCGACGACGTCCTCGCGGGCGCCGCCGAGCGCGGTGAGCGCCTGCCCGTAGGCGTCGCGGGTGGCTACCTCGTCACCCTTGTCGTAGCGCGGGAGCTCCACCTGTCCCGGCGCGGCCACGGCGTGCAACACCCGTGCCGCCGGGGGATCTTGGACCTCGATGCGCAGCTCGCGGACGCCGCCGAGTTCGGCGATCGCCTCCTCGGCGTCCGGCAGCGGTTTGCCGTGCAGGCCCTCGCGGTCCTCGACGGCCGCGACGCCCTTGCCCTTGAGGGTGCGGGCGAGGATGACGGTGGGCTGGCCGCTGGTGGACTCGGCCTCGCCGTACGCACGGTCGACGGCGTCCACGTCGTGACCGTCGATCTCGATGGTGTGCCAGCCGAAGGCCTGGAACCGGCGGGCGTAGGCGTCCAGGTCGTGTCCGTGCCGGGTGGGGCCGCGCTGGCCGAGGCGGTTGACGTCGACGATCGCGGTGAGGTTGTCGAGGTGCTCGTACCCGGCGTGCTCGGCGGCCTCCCACACGGAGCCCTCGGCGAGTTCGCTGTCGCCGCACAGCACCCAGACACGGTAACCGGTGCGCTCGAGCCGCTTTCCGGACAGCGCGATGCCGACGCCGACGGGCAGACCCTGGCCGAGCGAGCCGGTGGCCGTCTCGACCCAGGGCAGCCGGCGGGGCGTGGGGTGCCCTTCGAGGCGGCTGCCGAGCTCGCGGAAGGTGAGCAGTTCGGCGTCGTCGATGGCGCCGGCCGCCTTGTAGGCGGCGTACAGCAGCGGCGAGGCATGTCCCTTGGAAAGGATGAAGCGGTCGTTGCCGGGGTGGGCGGGACGGTCGAAGTCGTAGCGGAGGTGGTGGGCGAGGAGTACGGCCATCAGGTCCGCGGCGGACATCGAGGAGGTGGGGTGCCCGGAGCTCGCGGCGTCCGCGGCACGGACACTGTCGACCCGCAACTGCTGTCCCAGTTCGGTGAGTTGACGGGTGTTCATGAGGGTCCTTCCGTAGTGGGGGTGTCAGTGGTGGCGAGCCTCTCCGGGGCGCCGGGCATCCGTGCCAGTTCCGGCGACGCGGTGTCCAGGGGCACCGACCAGGACCGCACCAGACCCAACTGCACGGCCTGGCGCGGCAGTACGGCCTCCAGCAGCCAGTCGGCGGCGACGCGGACACGGTTGCCGGGCATGGCGGCGAGGTGGTAGCCGCGGGTGACGGCACCGGCGAGCGGGCCGGACAGGGGGATGCCGAGGGGGTTGGCGGCGGCCTGCACCCCGCCGAGGTCCACGACGAAGCCCAGGTCGCGGTGGCGGTAGGGGCGGCGGGTGCCGATGCCGAACGAGGCGGCCACGTTGTGGCCGGCGGTCTTCCCCTGCCGCCAGGCGTGCTGGGCGGTCATCGGGGTGTACTGGCCCGGATTCTCCAGGTCGGGTACGGCGGCCGCGTCGCCGCAGGCGAACACCTCGGGGTGGCCGGGGACCTGGAGGGTCGGCTCGACGAGCAGCCGGCCGCTCTCCATCGGCAGTCCGAGGGACTCGGCGAGCGGGTCGGGCCGCACCCCGACGCACCATACGAGGGTGCGGGTGTCGACGAACTCGCCGTCGGACAGCAGGACTCCGTCGGACGTCGCCTCCTTCACGGAGGTCCCCATGCGCACCTCGACGCCCCGCTTGCGCAGCACGCGGTCGGCGGTGCGCGAGAGCCGTTCGTCCAGTCCGGGCAGGACCCGGGGTGCGACGTCGAGCAGCAGCCAGCGTGGCCGCCTGCCCTCGCGCAGCGGCCGGTTGCGCACCAGCGCGTCGGTGAGCAGCTGCCCCTGTACGGCGACCTCGGTTCCGGTGTAACCGGCGCCGACCACCACGAAGGTGCACCGGGAGGCGCAGGTCTCGGAGTCGGCCGCCGCGGCGGCGAGTTCCACCTGGCGGGTCACGTGGTCGCGCAGATACAGCGCCTCGGGCAGTCCCCGGAAGCCGTGTGCGTGCTCGGCGACGCCGGGAATGGGCAGCAGCTTGTTGACACTGCCGGCGGCGAGCACCAGCCGGTCGTACGTCAGTGTGCCGACGTCGCCCTCCGGGCCGGTGTAGCGCACGGTGCGAGCGTCGAGGTCGATGCCGTCCGTCTGGGCCTCGCCGAGCACCAGCCGCACGTGGGGCAGTGTGCCGGCGAGGGAGACGGTGACGCGGCGCGGCTCCAGGATGCCGGCGGCGACCTGGGGCAGCAGGGGCAGATACAGAAAGTAGTCCGTCGGGTTCAGGAGAGTGATGTCGGCCTTGTGCCGGGTCAGCCGGGAAAGGGTGCGGGCCGTCTGGTATCCGGCGAAGCCGGCACCGACGATCAGGATGCGGGGTCGACTCACGATTCGCCTCCGGCGGGTTCGCTCGTACGGACTTTCCGCGTCCCCTGGGAGGGGTCACCCAAACCCGACGGCCCCGCGCGTTTCCCCCCTCCGGCGGGGATATCCGGCCGGGAAACCGACCCGCCCCCGTCGCGGAGGTGCCGCCCCTGCCCGAGTACGGCCACGTCCTGCGGATCTCGCCACCACCTCCCGTAAGACGACGCGCGGGACCGCCGTCGGCCCCCGTCATCGCGACGGCCCCGCGACGCCCGGACCGAGCCGGCCCCCGTCAGGAGCCCGCTCGGCGGCCCCGGTGGTGCGGTGCTTCGGGGTCCATGTCGTCCTGACGCGGCGCACCCGGCTCCGCGGTTCCCGGCATCGGCGCGCCGGGCGCGACCGGCGGCACCGGCGGGTACGGCATGCCGAGGCCGCCCGGCGGCCCGGCGGGCGGGGTGCCCCCGACGACCCGGCCATGGTCGCCTGCCGGTTCGAGGTCGTACCTGGTCGTGGGCCGGGACGGCGACGGCCGCGCCGCGGCGCGCAGCAGCTGGGCGACGACACCGAGCACGGCGGCGGTGATCAGGGCGGCCGCCCAGCCCGGCAGGCCGAGCGACAGCGCCAGGCCGAGGGCGACCGCCAGCGCGGCACCCGCGTAGAGGGCGGCGGCGCCCGAAGCGGCGTAGAGCGTGGCCGTGCGGCGCTGCTTGCGACTCTGCTCGCGCAGCTCGTCGCGGATGGTCTCGCGGGCGACCTGCGCCAGCTCGTCGACCAGGCTCTTGTCCAGATGTTCCAGGTGATCGAGAGGCTTCATGCGGCCCGGGTACCCGGGCCTCCGCTCCCGTAACTCCGCGCGTGACGCCGTACGCACGGCGAAGCGCCGGACCCGGAGCCGGCGGAACATCCGGCCGGGGCGGGGGATCGGTCCGAAGCGATCTCCTCCCCCGCCGGTCCCAACTAGGCTCTGCGGTATGGAGATTCTGGGAGCCACGCTGCGTATCTGCGTCGACGACCTGGAGGCTTCGGTCCCGTTCTACGAGAGACTGGCGGGCGGCAGCGCGCTGCGTTTCGAGCGCGGTGGCGTCCAGGTCGCCGCGGTCGGCTGCTTCCTGCTGATGAGCGGGCCGGAGGCCGAACTCGACGTCCTGCGCAAGGTCGCGGCCACGATCGCGGTGAAGGACGTCGACGAGGCCCACCGAGTGCTCGGCGACTCGGGCGCCCACATCCTGGCGGGGCCGGTGGCCACGCCGGTGGGCCGCAATCTGATCGCGATGCACCCGGACGGCTCGGTGTACGAGTACGTGGACCGGCGGGCAGCGGACTGAGTCCTCGGCCCCGTGGCCCGGCCGGGTCCGGTGCGCGGGTCCGGTGTCCGGGTCCGGTGTCCGGGTCCGCCGTCCGGTCAGGACGCGTCGAACGCGGACACGACGATGTCGGCCAGCAGCGCCCCGGCCGTCCCGTCCGGGTCCAGGTCGGGGTCGTAGATGGTGACGTTGAGACCGGCGCAGTGCGGGGAGCGCAGCAACGGCCGCAGCAGCGCGACGACCTCGTCGGGCAGCAGCCCGTCCGGGTCGGGGCTGTCGACGGCGGGCATGACGGACGGATCGAGGACGTCCGCGTCCAAGTGCACCCAGAACCCCTGGAGTTGCGGTATCTCGAAGGCCTCCACCGTGGCCCGGGCGAGCGCGTCCGCACCCCATGCGCGAAGGTCGCCGACGGTGACGGTCGCGATCTTCAGCGCGCCGAGTTCCGTCCGCTCCGGATCGTCGTCGCGGATGCCGAAGAGCCGTACGTCCTCGTCCCGCAGATACGGCCGCAGCCCCTCGATGTCGGTCAGGTCCTCCTGCCCCCGCCCGGTGGCCAGCGCCAGTTCCTCGCCGCCCGCGGCGCCGACGCGGTCCGAGTTGCCGGGGTGGCGGAAGTCCGCGGAGGCGTCCACCGCGGCCAGCCCGTACCGCCCGATGCGGCGCAGTGCGAGCGAGGCGCCGAGCTGGATGGAGCAGTCGCCGCCGAGGACGACCGGCAGATCACCGGCGCGTACATGGTGTTCGATGCGGTCGGCCAGCTTGCGGGTGTACGAGGCGAGGGCGGCCGCGTTGAAGACGCCGTCGCCCTCCTGCCACTCCCCGCGGTCGTAGCGCGGCGGTACGACGACGCCGCCCTCCAAGGCGCCCAGGCGCTGCACGATGCGCTGTTCCCGCAGCGCGCCGGCGAGCTTGTAGCAGCCGGGCACGGTGCCCGGGGCGGGCGGGCGCAGGCCCAGGTTGGAGGGGGCGTCCAGGACGACGATGCTTCGCATGGGTTCATCCTCGCCGAAGGGCAAGCTCAGCGAGGGCCGGTCGCCGTGATCGCCCAGCGCTCGTGGTCCCGCCAGGCTCCGTCGATGTACAGGAAGTCCGGCGAGAACCCCTCGAGCCGGAAGCCGCAGCGGCGGGCGAGGGCGATGGAGGCGGCGTTGCCCGGCTGCGCGTTGATCTCCAGCCGGTGCAGCCCCAGGGTGGTGAACGCGTGGGCGACGACGAGTGCGAGCCCCTCGCCCATCAGCCCGCGCCCGGCGGCATGCGCGAAGACGCCGTATCCGAGTGTCCCGTTCAGAAAGGAGCCCGCGACGATGTTGTTGATGTTGATGAACCCGGCGATACCGCCGCCGTCCTTCTCGCACACCAGGAAGCCGGCCTTCGTCGGGTCCTCGATGAGCCGACCCGCGTAGGCGTGGTACGCGTCCGGGCTGTCGGGCGGAAACAGCCACGGCCGGTGCAGGTCCTTGCTCTCCCGCACCCGGGCGAGGAACTCGGCTTCGTCGTCGTAGGTGAAGGGCCGCAGGCCCACGCGGGGGCCCTCGGCGAGATAGCGGGAGTTCTCAGACACCCCGACACAGTACGACGGACGGCGCGTGCCAGGGCCTTTTGACGACAGGACCTAGCGGAGCGCGGGTTCGTCCAGTGTCAACGTTCCCGCGTCCGCGTCCAGTTCGGCCCGTACGCCGAACGGGATCGTCAGCGCTCCCTCGCAGTGCCCGAACCCGAACTCCTCCACGACCGGCACCCCGAGTCCGCCGAGCCGGTCGGCGAAGACCGCGCGCAGCTTCTCGTAGGGACCGCACCTCTCCCACGACCCGAGCGCGATCCCGGCGACCCCGTCGAACCAGCCGGCGCGCAGGAGCTGCGTGAGCGACCGGTCGATCCGGTACGCCGCCTCGCCGACGTCCTCGAGCATCAGCAGCCCGTCCCGGGCCCCGGCACGGGCGTGCGGGGTACCGAGGTCGGTGGCCAGCAGGCTCAGACAGCCGCCCAGGGTGACGCCCCGGGCCCGGCCGGGAACCAGCGCTGGGCCGCCGGACGCGATGGTGCGCACGGACTCCGGCTCGAACAGCGTGGCCCGCAGATGTTCCTGGGCCCGCGCGTTCTTGATGAAGTCGGCGCCCGCCGCCGCGGGCCCGTGCAGCGTGACGAGGCCCGCCCGGGTGGCGAACGCCTCGTGCAGCGCGGTGATGTCGCTGAACCCGACGAACACCTTGGGCCCGGCGGCCCGCATCGCGTCCCAGTCGAGCAGGTCGACCATCCGCTGCACCCCGTACCCGCCGCGGGCGCACAGCACCGCGTCCACGTCCGGGGCGCACCAGGCGGACTGGAGGTCGGCGGCCCGGTCGGCGTCGGTGCCCGCCAGGTAGTCGAACCGGGGATGCCGGTCGAGGACATGCGGGGTCGGGACGGGGTCGAGGTCCCAGCCCCGCAGGATGTCGAGGCCCGCCTGAATCCGTTCCTCGGGGACCGGGCCGCTCGGCGCGATCACGGCGACACGGGCGCCGGGGGCCAGGCGGGCGGGACGGTTCAGCGGGGTCGTCGACATCACGTGGTGAGCTCCAGGGTCGGGACACCGGGCGGATTCAGCCCGAAGACCTGCGCGTACAGGGAGAGCTCCGATTCAAGCACCCGCACCGTCGTGTCGGCCCGGCGGAACCCGTGCCCCTCCCCCTCGAAGGCGAGATACGCGTGCGGCACCCCCCGCCCCCGCATCCGCGCCAGGAACCGCTCGCACTGCGCCGGCGGACAGATCACGTCGTCCAGCCCCTGGAGCAGCAGGAACGGCGCGGTGATCCGGTCGGCGTGCTCCGCGGGCGACCGCTCGGCATAGCGCCCCGGCACCTGGGCGAGCGGCCCCACCAGCGACTCCAGGTACTGCGACTCGAAGTCATGGGTCTCCCCCGAGCCCCAGCCGGCGAGGTCGAGGATCGGATAGAGGATCGTGCCGCAGCCGTACACCTCGGTGCTCGCCAGGGACGCGGCCGTCGTCCAGCCGCCCGCGCTGCCCCCGCGGATGGCGAGCCGGGCGCGGTCCGCGGTGCCCTCCTCGGCGAGGCCGAGCGCGACGGCCGCGCAGTCCTCGACGTCGACGACGCCCCACTGCTCACGCAGCCGGTTGCGGTACTCCCGCCCGTGCCCGGTCGATCCGCCGTAGTTGACCTCGGCGACCCCGATGCCGCGCGAGGTGAAGTAGGCGATCTCCAGGTCGAGGACGAGGGGCGCCCGGCTGGTGGGGCCGCCGTGCGCCCAGATGACGTAGGGCGGCAGCTCGTCGCCGGGCGCGACGCACCCGGGGTTGTGCGGAGGGTAGATGTGCGCGTGGATCTCGCGCCCCACCGGCCCGGTGAACGTGCGGATCTGCGGCTCGGGGTAGCACGCGGGGTCGACCGGGTCGTCGTGCGCGGCGCCGATCACCCGGGCGCGGGCGACGGGGGTTGCCCCTGCTCGATCGGAGCCGAGAGCTTGGGGGAGGGTGTCCAGCTCGACCACCTCGTAGGCGCTGCGCGGGCTGGCGCCGATGCCGACGACCCGGGTGCCGTGCACGGCGAGCGTGGCGGCGAACTCGGTCCAGGGGCCGGCGGCGTCGACCACCTCGCCGGTCTCCGGGTCGAGGATGCCGAGCGCGGTGGCGCCCCGCCCGTGCACCACGGCGATCAGTCCGCTCTCCAGCGGGGCGAACCAGCGCTGCCCGATCTTCCACAGCGGGCCGCCGAACTCCTCCTCGCGGGGGCACACCGGCTCGTCGTCGCGGTACAGGTTCCACCAGCCGGTGCGGTCGCTGGCGTACAGCAGGGACCCGTCATGGGCCCAGTCCACCTGGGCGATCGACTCGTCGGGGCCGCCGGCGACCGTGTGGGCCTCCCGCAGCGTCCCGTCACCGGCGACCTCCGCGACGATCAGCTCCGTGCCGTCCCACGGCATCCGCGGGTGGTCCCAGGCGAGCCAGGCCGCGCGCCGCCCGTCGGGCGAGAGCCGGGGCCCGGTGACGAACCGGTGCCGCCCGTCGGTGAGTTCCCGCACGGCGCCCCGGTCCTCGGCCGCCGAACCGTCCAGCGGCACCGCGGCCACCACGCGGCGTACGTCCGTGGGCCCGTCGCCGGTGAACTCCTCCAGCACGCACCACACTTCGCCGCGTTCGACACGCAGCCGCGGGTCGACCCAGCGCAGTCCGCCGCCGACCGGGGAAACGGGCGTGAGGGGGCGCGGCCGCGCACCGGGGGTATCGGGCTCGTGGGCGTAGAGCCGCTGGTCGGCGAAGTCGACGAACACGACCAGCGGTCCCTCGGGGCGGGCCGCCCCCGCCCAGGGGCGGCCGCCGTACTCGATGACCCGGCTGCGCACGTTCCACGGCGCGGACAGGACGGACTCCTCCACGCCGTCCGCCCTGCGGCGTACGAGGGTGCGCCGGCCGCCCTCGGTGGGCCGCGGCTCGGTCCACCAGGCCTCGTCCCCGACGAAGCCCACGAACTCGGGCTGCCCGTCGTGCGCGGCCGCGAGCCCCGCCGCGATGGGCGAGGGCCATGAACCGTACGCCAGGGTCTGCATCCTGTCCCCCGTCCTAGGCGGTGCGAAGAAAGCGGTCGAGCACGCGGACGCCGAAGTGCAGGGCCTCGACGGGGACGCGCTCGTCCACGCCGTGGAAGAGGGCCTGGTAGTCGAAGCCCTCCGGGAGCTTCAGCGGCGCGAACCCGTATCCGGTGATGCCGAGACGCGAGAACTGCTTGGCGTCCGTGCCGCCCGACATGCAGTAGGGCACGACATGTCCCTCGGGTGCGAACTCCTCGACGGCGGCCCGCATCCTCGCGTACGTCACCGAGTCCACCGGCGCCTGGAGGGCCACCTCGCGGTGCTCGAACTCCCACTCCACGTCCGGCCCGGTGAGCCGGTCGAGGGTCGTGCGGAACTCGTCCTCACCGCCGGGCAGATAGCGGCCGTCGACATACCCGACGGCCTCCCCCGGAATCACGTTGATCTTGTAACCGGCGCTCAGCATGGTCGGGTTGGCGCTGCCCCGGACGGTCGGCTCGACGAGCGCGGCGGCCGGGCCGAGCTTCTTCAGCAGGCCGTCCATGTCGTCCATGTCGTCGAGGTCGTCGAGATCGGCGTCGATGCCGTAGACCGCCGCGAGTTCGGTGAGCGCAGCGCGCACCGTCGGCGTGAGCCGCAGCGGCCACGCGTGTGCGCCGATACGCGCGACGGCGGCGGCGAGGCGGGTGACCGCGTTGCTCCGGTTCACCTTGGAGCCGTGGCCCGCCCGGCCGTGGGCGGTGAGCTTGAGCCAGCCGGTGCCACGCTCGCCCGCCGCGATCGGATAGAGCTGTCGGCCGGCGCCGTCGTGGAAGGTGAACGCCCCCGACTCGCTGATGCCTTCGGTGCAGCCCTCGAAGAGCCCGGGGTGCCGGTCGGCGAGGAAGCCGGAGCCGTCCACGGCGCTCGCCTCCTCGTCGGCGGTGAAGGCGATCACGAGGTCGCGCCGGGGTCGCACGCCTTCGCGCGCCCAGTCCCGTACGACCGCGAGGATCATCGCGTCCATGTTCTTCATGTCGACCGCGCCCCGGCCCCAGACCACGCCGTCGCGGATCTCCCCGGAGAACGGATGCACGCTCCAGTCCGCGGCCTGCGCGGGCACCACGTCGAGGTGACCGTGCACGAGGAGGGCGTCGGCGAGGGGGTCGGTGCCCTCGATGCGCGCCACGACGTTCGTACGGCCCTCGGTGCGCTCCAGCAGCGTGGGCTCGAGACCCGCCTCGGCCAGCTTCTGAGCCACGTACTCGGCGGCGGGCCGCTCGCGGCAGTCCCCGCCGCCGCGGTTGGTCGTGTCGATGCGGATGAGGTCGGAGGTGAACCGTACGACCTCTTCGAGTGCCGGTGCTTCAGCCATACTGCTCCTCGACGGCGGCCGAGACGATCGTGGTGACCGCCTTGAAGGTGCGGATCCCCTCGTACATGGTCCCGCTGGTGTACGACACCTTCCGCTCTCCGATGCGCCCCACACCCGGCACGACGGTGGCGGCCATCGCGAGGTGCTCGGCGTCGAACTCGAGCGCCACGGTGAACGGCCCGCCCACGACGGGTTCGTGCGGCACGGCCAGCGAGGCCGCCTCCTTGGCCGCGGCACGGATGTCGGCGGCGGTCCTGGACGGCGTACGGCACACGGCCGCGTAGCGCGAGACATGGTCCTTGACGGCGACCTTGAGCGCCTCGGGCGCGTATCCGAGCGCGTCCTCGCAGGCCACGTCGTCGCCCGTGACGAGGACGACCGGCACCCCGTACTCGGCGACGACGTGGGAGTTGAGCAGTCCTTCGCTGGCCCGCTCGTCGTTCACCCACACGCCGGTGATGGAGTTGGCGAGGTAGGTGTGCGCGAGGACGCCCTCCATGCCGGCGCCCGCGTGGTAGCCGATGAACGCGATGCCGTCCACGTCTCCGTGCTGTACGCCCTCCACCATGGACAACGACTTGTGGCGGCCGGTGAGCATCTCCGCCCGCTCGTCAAGCCGTTCGAGCAGGAGATTGCGCATCGACCAGTGTGCCTCGTTGATGAGCACGTCGTCGGCGCCGCCGTCGAAGAAGCCGAGCACGGCCGCGTTCACGTCGGAGGTGAACATCGACCGGCACCGCTCCCACTGCGGGGTCCCGGGCAGCACATCGGCCGGCCAGGTCACACCCGTGGCGCCCTCCATGTCGGCGCTGATCAGGATCTTCATACCGCGTCACGCTACGCGCTGACGAACCCCCGGGCCAGGACCCGCGTCGCCGGGTGTGGAGGCGGCGTTACTCGTCCGCCCGCGGCCCGGCGTCCCGCTGCCGGTCAGGCCCCACGCCCTGCCAGCAGCCACCTGGACGGCAGTTCGATGCGCGTGCCGTCGGGCCGGTACTCGGTGGTGACGAGGGGCAGCTCGCCGCTCGCGAGAACCGTGAGACCTGCGGCGTCGAGGTAGGCGGGGACCGCGGCGTCCGCCACCTCGCCGGGGGCGATGCCGTGCCGGAAGACGGGTGCGAGCTTGGGCGGCGGTCCTTGGGGGCTCCGCGCCAGGCCCTTCAGCACCACTCCCGCGGCCTCGGCGAGTTCGACGAGGAAGAGCCGGCCGCGGTCGCCCAGCAGGGTCGCGATGCCGTCGACGAGCGGCTGCCGGTCGTCGGGCTCGCACTGGTGGAGCACGCCCCGCATATATATGTTGGCGTCGCCCAGTTCGGCGTGCAGGGTCTCGGCCTCGGTCTTCTCGGCCGCGTCCAGCAGCCGGTACGTGGCCTGGCCCGCGGGGTCGGCACGACGGGCGTGGTCGAGGGCCGCGGCCGACAGATCGGCGCCCACGACGTGCGGGAAACGGTCGGCCAGGAAGCGGGTCTGGGTGCCGTTGCCGCAGCCCAGGTCGACGAGGGGCAGGCCCGGGGCCGTCAACCGCGGCTCGAACAGTGCCAGATGGACGCCCGCGGTCAGTATGGGCTCCGCGTCCCAGAAGACGGCCCCCTGTCCTTCGGGGGCCTCGCGCCAGAAGCCCTCCCAGGCCTCCCGGTACCTACTCGTCACGCTCATGCCCAGCTCCCCGGGGTGCGACCGCAACCCGTCGGACCTGACGGGTCAGATCGGTCTACCGCGCAGGGCGCGCGGCCACAAGCACGTGACGCATTCCGTTACCGCCCGTTCGGTCCGCGTACACCGATCACGGCGGCTCAGCGTCTCGGCAGTGTCAGTTCGAACCACACCGTCTTGCCCGCGCTCGTACGGCTGGCCCCCCATTCCCGGGCCAGTGTGCTGACCACCCGCAGACCCCGCCCGAACTCGTCGGCAGGTCCCGCGCCGCGCAGCGACGGCAGCGTGTGGTCCTCGTCATCGACCTCGCACAGCAGGGTCTCGCCGCGCACCAGACGCAGCTCGACCCGACGGCTGCGGGCATGGCGTACGGCATTGGTGACCAGCTCGCCGACCATCAACTCGGCGTTGTCCGCCAGGCTGTTCAGTCCCCATTCGTGCAGTTGCTCACGCACCGCCGCACGCGCCCGGCCCACCTCGACGGGGTCGAGGGCGAAGCGCCACAGGGCGACGTCCTCGGGGGCGATGCCGCCCAGCCGGGCCATCAGCAGCGCCACGTCGTCCTTGCGTCCGCCCCGGACGTTGAGGGCGCGGATGATGGTGTCGCAGGCGTCGTCCATGGAGGCGGCGGGGTGGGCGGCGGACTCGCAGAGGGTGGCGAGACCCACCCCGATGTCCTCGCCGCGCACCTCGACCAGGCCGTCGGTGCACATCACCAGCCGGTCCCCGGGCGCCACGGGCACGCGTACCGACTCGAACGGCACCCCGCCGACGCCGATGGGCGCACCCGTCGGCAGGTCGAGCAGTTCGCTGCGGCCGTCCTCGGCGCGGACCAGCACCGGGGGTATGTGGCCCGCGTTGGCGATCTCCAGCTCGCTCGTGATCGGGTCGTAGACCGCGTACAGACAGGTCGCGAGGTAGGTGTCGCCGAGCCGCTGGGCGAGGTCGTCGAGGTTGCGCAGCAGCTGGGCGGGCGGCAGGTCGAGCGCCGCCATGGTCTGTACGGCCGTACGCAACTGGCCCATCATCGCGGCGGAGTTCAGGCCGTGACCCATGACGTCGCCGACGACCAGGGCGGTGCGGGAGCCGGGCAGTTTCACCGAGTCGAACCAGTCACCGCCGACCCGTCCCAGCAACGTGCCCGGCAGATAGCGGGTCGCGATGTCGCAGCCGGCCATGCGGGGCGCGATGTGCGGCAGCATGCTGTCCTGGAGGGTCTCGGCGACGCTCTCCTGGTAGGTGTACATGCGCGCGTTGTCGAGCACGAGGCCCGCGCGGGCGGCGAGTTCGGCGCCGGTGACCCGGTCCATGTCGTTGAACTCGACGCGCTCCGGATGCCGCAGCAGGATCATGAAGCCGAGCACCACGTTGCGGGCCTTCAGGGGCACGACCAGCATGGAGCGGTTGTTGATGAGCGGCCGGATGTCGCGCTTCTCGAACTGCGCGGCGATGGCGTGCCCCATCTGCTCGCTGATGCGCGGCACGAGAACGGGCTGCCCGCTGGTCATGCACTGGAAGAACGGCGTGTGCGCCGGGAACGGCATGGCCTCGCCGACCGGTACGACGTCGTCCCAGCGGCCCGGTTCGTCGGTGTGCTCGACGGCGACCCGGTGCCACATCGTGGTGGTGTCGGGCACGCCGTCGGGGAAGCCCTCGCCGGCGACGACCTGTTCGCGCAGATAGGTGCCCGCGACGTCCGTGAAGCGCGGTACGACGGCCTTGCTGACCTCGATGATGGTCTGCGCCAGATCGAGCGAGGTGCCGATGCGTCCGCTGACCTCGTTGAGGAACTCCAGGCGTTCGCGTACGGCGACGTACTCGAGGTCCTCGCCCTCGTCCTGGACGTCCTGCGGCACGCTCTCGCCCGACGCCACCGCCCTGGCGGCCCGCTCGCGACGCGCCTTGCGCTCCGCCCGCCGGGGCACACCCCAGTCGGGAGTGACGGGCACCCGGTCGTTCTGACTGAACTCCAGTACGGGATAACCCAGTTCGAGAACCTGCGAGACGATGCGCGCGCTCTCGCCGACGCTCATGCTGGGCAGGATCTCGGGCAGTTCGCGGGCCAGCTCCTCGGCGCCGGGGAAGTCGGTGTGCAGGGCGAAGCCGGGCGCGATGCGCTCGACGGCGACGCCCTCGGCACCCCGGGCGTCGGGGCGCAGCGCGTCCGCGTCGGCGGCCAGCACCAGCAGCCGCTCGGGGCCCGGGCCCACCAGGGGGTACGCCCACCACAGCACGTCGATGCGGTCACGCTCCGGCACCCGGAGCCGGGCCCGGCCGGCGGCCGGGTAGGAGAGCCATCCGCCGAGGGAGGACTCCAGGTCGGGGCCCAACCCTTCATACGCCGCGTACGCACCGTACGGCGCGATCTCGTCGTCGGGGAGCGCCCCGGAGACGGGGAGCAGGTCGACGGCGGGACGGCCCACCGCGTCCTCCCTCGATGTGCCGAACAGCCGGCGTGCGCCCCTGCTCCAGTGCGAGACCAGGCCCGCACGGTCGACGACGACCACGGCGAGGGGGATACGCCCGGCCGCGGTGGCCCGCTCCACCGCGCCGTGCCCAGCTCCGTGGCCGGAAGGTGCGCCCCACTCGGTGCCACGTTCCATGGCCCAGGCCCTCTCTCCCCACGGCTCCGCAAGATCTGTGCCGCCCTCACCACGGTACGGCGGCGGTCGGTCGCGATGTGTGGCAATACGGGAATTTGAGTCTCCGGGGGCGGCTCCGGCGTACGACACGGTCCGCACGCGCTCCGGTCCCGCCGGGGAGAGCCGTCCGGCGGGTCAGTCCTCGTGTCCCGGTCGGGTCAGTCCTCGTGCCCCAACTGCAAGTCGCGTTCCGTCCTGCCGCCCCCGGCGACCTGGAGCACGGTGGCCACCGGCGGATAGCCCGCCGCGATGACCGTGTACTCCCCCGACGAGAGATCGACGAACCGGAACGTTCCGTCACCGCCCGTGGTGAGCGTGTCGACGACGTTGCCCGCCGCGTCCAGCAGCGTCACCCGCGCGTCCTCGACGGGCCGCCCACCCCCGGCCCGTACCGTGCCCCGCAGCACCGCACCGCCGGCCAGTTCCACGTCCTGCCGGGTCTCACGCGCGGCCTGCACGGTGACGGGGAGCGCGGCCGGACGGAACGCGGGGGCGCTGGCGGCCAGGGTGTACTCCCCGGCCACCAACTCGGTGATGACGTAGCCCCCTTCGCGTCCGCTGCGGGTGGTGGAGACCACCTCGCCGTGGACGTTGGTGAGGGTCACGATGGCCTCGCGCACGGGGGTGCCGTCCGCCGTGAGCACGCTCCCGGCGAGCCTGCCCGCGCCGCCGAGCACGACGTCCAGTTCCACCGGACGCTCGCCGACGGTCACCGACACGGCCTGCGGCTGGTGGCCGCCCGCCGCGGCGATCAGGACGTACGACCCTGATCCGGGCGTGGACAGCGCGTACCGTCCGTCCTCGCCGCTGGCCCCCCGTCCGATCTGCTGCCCCGCGACGTCGATGAGGGTGAGCGCGGCGCGCGGCACGACGGTGCCGTCGGGGTGCTGCACGGTGCCGCAGACGGGCACACCGGCGGCGTACGGCGAACGCGCCTGCGGGACCTGGGCGAGGGAGACGGGCTCGGCGGGGGCGTTGTGGGACACCAGTGGTTTCTCCTTGAGAAAGAAAGCGATGAGCAGGCCCAGGACGAGCACCGGCACGAGGAAGAGGAAGATGCGCGGCATGGCGTCGGCGTAGGCGGCGACATAGCCGTCGCGCAGGTCCGGGGGAAGCGCGTGGACGAGTTGCGGGGTGAGGGACTCGGGGTCGGGAAGCCGGGCGCCCGCGCGCGTGGGAAGGCGTTCCTCCAGCGCGTCGGCGAGCCGATGGGCGAACAGTGTGCCGAACACGGCGGCGCCGACGCTGCCGCCGATCTGCCGGAAGTAGTTGTTGGCGCTGGTCGCGGTGCCCAGGTCGGCGGGGCGCACCGAGTTCTGCACGGCGAGGACCAGGACCGGCATCACCATGCCGATGCCGGCGCCGAGGACGGCCATCCAGATGCTGTACTGGAGCCGGGGCGTGTCCGCTTCGAGCCGGGAGAGCAGCCACATGCCGACGGCGGCCAGGACGCTGCCGAGGATCGGCCACATCCGGTACCGGCCGGTGTGGCTGATGAGCTGCCCGGCGATGATCGAGGCGCCGACGATCCCCGCCATCATGGGCAGCATCAGCAGTCCGGACTCGGTGGCCGAGGCGCCGTCGACCATCTGGAGGAAGGTCGGCAGATAGCTGGCCGCGCCGAACAGCGCGACACCGATGACGAGTCCGACGAGCCCGGTGACGTTGAAGACGGAGTCCCTGAACAGCCGCAGGGGGATGAGGGGTTCGGGCGCGAAGTGCTCGACGACCAGGAAGAGGACGGCCGCGACGCACGCGCCCGCGCCGAGCCCCAGGATGATCCGCGAGTCCCACGCGTACTCGGTGCCGCCCCAACTGGTGAGCAGTACCGCGCAGGTGGACGCCACGGCCAGCAGCAGCGCCCCGAGAACGTCGAGGCGCGCCTTGGTGAGGGGCTTGGGCAGTTTCAGCGCGACGGTGACGACGGCCAGGGTGACCAGGCCGAAGGGCGCGTTGATGTAGAAGCACCACCGCCAGGAGAGGTGGTCCGTGAAATAGCCGCCGAGAAGGGGCCCGGCGACGGAGGCGAGACCGAAGGCGGCGCCGATCAGGCCCATGAAGCGGCCGCGTTCGCGTGGCGGGACGATGTCCGCGATGATCGCCTGGACGCCGATCATGAGTCCGCCGGCGCCGAGGCCCTGGATCGCGCGGAAGGCGATCAGCTGATCCATGGTCCGCGCCCGGCCGGCGAGCACGGAGCCGACGACGAAGACGACGATCGCGAACTGGAAGACGCCCTTGCGGCCGAAGAGATCGCCGCACTTTCCGTAGACGGGCAGTGCGACGGTGGCGGTGAGCAGATACGCGGTGATCGCCCAGGACATCCTGTCCAGACCGTGCAGCTCGCCGACGATCTTCGGGAGCGCGGTGGCCACGATCATCTGCTCGAGGGCGGCGAGCAGCATGGCGAGCATGAGGGCGCAGAAGACCAACCGCACCCGGCGCGGGCCGAGTTGCGCGGGCCCGGGCGCCGGTGGGGCGGGGGTGTCCGAGGGCTCGGCGGCCGGCTCGTCCTTGACCAGAGTGGTCCCGCCCACGTCTCGCTCCCCATCGTCGCGCTCGCCGCACAATTGCCGCTTTCCGCGACAACTACGAGCAAGCGCGACGAGTTACGGCGTACTACCGCAGGACCGGGAGATCCACTCGAAACGGTGAGGGTGGCAACGCGCCCCGGATGATTGCCTCTTGGGCTACTTCTCCATCGCGGCGGCGAGGTTGGCGAGTTCCGCGTCGTAGATCCGGGCGAGGCCCTTGGGCGCGAAGGTCCTCTCGAAGAAGCCGCCGATGCCGCCGGCGCCGTTCCACACGCTGGTGACGACGACGCGGGACTTGCCCTCGCCGGCCGGGGTGACCCGCCAGGTGGTGACCATCGAGGAGTTGCGGTCCTTCTCGACGAGCTCGCCGTCGGTCGGCTCGGTCACCTCGAGGAGGCAGTCGCGGACGCGCTTGCTGGTGGCCTGGAGCTTCCAGTGGACGAGGGTGCCCTCGCCGTCGCCGCCCTCGCGCACCTCGTACTCGCTGAAGTGCTCCGGCAGCACCTTCGCGCGGGCGTCGCTGTAGTCGGCGAGGGCGTCGAACACCTTCTCCGCGTCCGCCGCGATGATCCGCTCCGTCGTGGCTTCGACCTGCGCCATTGCGTTCCTCCAGCACCTGGATTCTCGGGGTTGACGGTCAGCCAACCACCCCGTGGCCCGGCCGCCCAAATCGGGGTGCCCCTCAGCCACCGAAAGGCGAGGTCGCACGATCAAGGGAACATGTGTTCTATTCTGTGGTCAGTGCTACCGAGGAGGCGTCATGCGCTGGGAGAACCTCACAGCGGGCCCCGCCGGGGACCCCGCCCGAGACGCCGCGCTGTTCGGCGCGGACGCGGTGACCACCCGTACCTTCGACACCCCGGAGTTCCGCGGCATCACCTTCCACGAGATCCGGGCCCGCTCGATCGTGAACCGGGTGCCGGGGGCCTCGCGCATGCCGTTCGAGTGGACGGTGAACCCCTATCGAGGCTGCACACACGCGTGCGTGTACTGCTTCGCCCGCAAGACGCACAGCTATCTGGACCTCGACACGGGTCTCGGCTTCGACTCGCAGATCGTGGTCAAGATCAACGCGCCGGACCTGCTGCGCCGCCAGCTCGCCTCACGCCGCTGGCACGGGGAGCACGTCGCGATGGGCACCAATGTCGACTGCTACCAGCGGGCCGAGGGCCGCTACCAGCTCATGCCCGGCATCATCGCGGCCCTGCGCGACCACGCGAACCCCTTCTCGATCCTCACCAAGGGCACGCTGATCCTGCGCGACCTCGACCTCCTCGAGCAGGCCGCCGAGGTCACCGACGTCGGCATCTCCGTGTCCGTCGGCTTCACCGACCACGAGCTGTGGCGCACCGTCGAACCGGGCACCCCGGCCCCGGAGCGCCGCCTGGACGTCGTGCGCACCCTGAGCGAGCACGGCATCGGCTGCGGCGTCCTGATGGCCCCGGTCATCCCCTTCCTGAGCGATCAACCGGCCCAACTCCGCGCCACCGTACGGGCGATCGCCGCCGCCGGGGCCACCTCCGTCACGCCCCTGGTGCTGCATCTGCGGCCCGGCGCCCGGGAGTGGTTCATGGCCTGGCTCGAGCACCATCACCCGTACCTCGTGCGCCGCTACGAGCGCCTGTACGCGGAGGGCGCGTACGCCCCCAAGTGGTACCAGCGCCGGATCACCCGTCAGGTCCACGAACTGGCCCAGGAGTACGGCATCGGCCCCACGCGCGCGGGGATGCCGCGCCGGATACCCGAACCCGAACCCGAGACGCCGCCGACGCCCGAGCCGACGCAGCTCACGCTGCTCTGAGGGCATCCGAGCGCATCCCGCTACCCAATTGGGTCAAGTCTCGACAGAACACGTTCTTCCGGGCGCCGTTTCCGGGACGATGCGGCGAGGGCCGTGACACCCGCGGTCCGACACCCTGCGTCCTGGGAGGCCTCGCTTGAGAAAACGCGCAGCCGTGCTGTGCGGTGCCGCCGTGATGGTGGCCGGGATGCTCACCACCGCACCTGCCGACGCGAGTGCTCCACGCACCGCGCGGACCGCATCCGCCGCGAAGCTCACCTGGAAGAAGTGCGGCACCGCCGACTTTCCGAAACTGCAGTGCACGTCCCTGAAGGTGCCGCTCGACCACGCGCACCCGGGCGGGCGGAAGATCACGCTCGCCCTGTCCCGGGTCCCGCACACCGCGAAGACGTACCAGGGCCCGCTGCTGGTCAACCCCGGCGGCCCCGGCGGCAGCGGTCTCGCGCTCGCCGGATTCGTCGCGTCCTCGCTGCCCAAGGCGGTCGCGGCGCAGTACGACGTGATCGGCTTCGACCCGCGGGGCGTGGGCAGCAGCAAGCCGGCCCTGGACTGCAAGCCGGGGCACTTCAAGCCGGTACGCCCGGACTCCGTGCCCAGCACTCCCGCCCTGGAGAAGGCCAACGTCTCCCGTGCGACGTCCTTCGCCAAGGCGTGCGGCACCAAGTACGCGAGCCTGCTGCCGTACCTCGACACCATCAGCGCCGCACGCGACCTGGACTCGATCCGCCAGTCGCTCGACGCCAAGAAGATCAACTACTTGGGCTACTCGTACGGCACCTACCTCGGCGCCGTCTACGCGAAGCTCTACCCGGACCGGGTACGCCGGCTGGTCCTCGACTCGATCGTCGATCCCACGGGCGTCTGGTACGACGACAACATCGCGCAGGACTACGCCTTCAACGACCGCCATCTGGCGTTCCTGGCGTGGGTCGCCAAGCACAACAAGACGTACAAGCTCGGCACCGACCCGGCCAAGGTCGGGGCCAAGTGGTACGCGATGCGGGCGGCGCTCGCCAAGAAGCCGGCCCAGAAGAAGGTGGGCGCCTCCGAGCTGGAGGACACCTTCATCCCCGGCGGCTACTACAACGGCTACTGGCCCCACCTCGCCGAGGCGTTCGCGGCCTATGTGAACGACAAGAACTCCGACCCGTTGGTGAAGGCGTACGCGAACTTCGGCGCGGTCGACGCCGCGGGAGACAACGGCTACAGCGTCTACACCTCGGTGCAGTGCCGTGACGTGTCCTGGCCGCGCGACTGGAACCAGTGGCGCAAGGACAACTGGGCGGTGTACGAGAAGGCGCCGTTCATGGCCTGGAACAACGCCTGGTACAACGCGCCGTGCGCGTTCTGGCCGACGAGTTCGGCACGTCCGGTGGACCTGTCCAACAACGCGCTGCCGCCGGCGCTGCTCTTCCAGGCGACGAACGACGCGGCCACCCCGTACGAGGGCGGCGTGACCGTCCATCACCTCCTGCGCGGCTCCAGCCTGGTGGTCGAGCAGGGCGGCGGGAACCACGGCATCACGCTGAGCGGGAACGCCTGTCTGGACAAGCACCTGGCGACATATCTCACCAACGGAAAGGTGCCGCACGGCGGCGGCGACATCGACGCGGTGTGCAAGAAGGTGCCCGACCCGGCGCCGTCGAGCACCAAGGCGTTGCCCTCCGCGGCCCGCGGCTCGGCGCTGCACGGGCTGCTCGGCTTCCGCGGCTGAGGCCTCGCGCGAAACGGCCGCGGCCCGTCGGGGGCGTTGTCAGACCCATGGTCCACCATGGACGCATGAGTGAACTGACCCGCGTCCCCGCCCCCGACGGGGTAGCCGCGGCGGCGCGGGGCCGCCGGATCGTCGAGCACCCGCGCGTACGTCCCGGTCGCCGCCGGGATGCCGCGGTGGTGGGCACGTGACCGGCGTCCTGGTCCGGGAGATGACCCTCGACGACTGTCACCACGTCTCCACGATCCGCATCCGCGGCTGGCAGACCGCCTACGCGGGGCTGATACCCCAGTCGTACCTCGACGCGCTCGACCTCGACGCGGACGCCGAGCGGCGCCGCACCCATCTGGTCAAGGGCGACGGCACGATGGTGAACCTGGTCGCCGAGCGGGCCGGTGAAGTCGTCGGCTGGGCCTGCCACGGGCCGTACCGGGACGGTGAAGTCCGCACGCGGGACGCCGAGTTGTACGCGATCTATGTACGCCCCGATGAGGTGGGCAAGGGTGTCGGGCAGGCTCTGCTGCGGGAGTCGACGCGGCGGTGCGCGTCCGCGGGACACCGGCACATGTTCCTGTGGGTGCTGAAGGAGAACGCCCCGGCGCGGCGCTTCTACGAGCGCTCCGGATTCGCCCCGGACGGCGCCGAGGAGCCCTTCGAGGTGCACGGCGTCACGGTGCCCGAGGTGCGGTACGTCCGCGCCCTCGGCGCTCCCCACCGAGGCGGGCGCGGTCCCGCTACTCCCGAGGCGCCCGCGGCCCCGGCAGCCGCTTCAGTGCGCCCGCCGCCGCCTGTGCGAGCGCCGGATGCGCGAGGGCGTCCGTGAGCACCTCCCGCGCCCGGACGTCCCCCAGCGCGCCGAGCCCCTCCACACACGCGAGGGCGACCCGGCGGTACGGGTCGTGCGGCCGCAGCCTCCGCCGGAGCGTGGTGATCAGCGCGGGCACTGCCTCGGGGGCCCGCAACTCCACCAGCAGCCGCACGGGATGGAGCGCGTAGGCGACGCGCAGTTCATTGGTGGCGAGGGCGGCGGCCGCCCGGGCGGTGCGCGGATCGTCGAGCCGGGCCAGGGCGTACGCGGCGGACGCGCAGCGCTGCGGATCGCGGTGGTTGAGCAGCAGGACGAGCGCCTCGAACGCCCGCCGGTCCCCGGCCACACCGAGCCGGAAGGCGACCAGTTCCCGCGCCCACAGCGGCTGTCCCGGCTCGGTGAGCGCGGCGGCCAGCTCCTCCACATCGCCGGTCGCCAGCAGACGCTCGTAGGCCACCGAGGCCCCCGCCTCGTTCCGTAGACGACGCTCCGTGAGTGATCGCAACTCTTCGTCCATGAGGCCGAGCCTAGGCAACCGACTCGGTCTCCGGGGACGTACATCACAAACACGGGGGCTGGCGCGCTCGTTACCCGCGGGTTAAGCTCAATCGAGCGAGTTACCCACTCGCGGATTTGCTTATGACGGCCTGGTGACGCAGCCGTCGTGAGTGCTGGTCGGTTCGGTACCTCAGGTACCTCATCACGGCACGGCTCCGGGACAGAGCCGGTCGGTCCTCACCGTTCCCCGGGCGTGTGCACGCCCCCGGACGGCACCGGGCGTGTGCGCTCGTCAGCCCGGCAACACCCGCACTCCTCGCATCCCTTCGCACCGTGTGCGCCCGCCGGCGCACCCGCGTGCGCTCCTCAGCCGTCACCCTCATTCCTGGAGTCCCGCGATGGCCACTCCCCCGTTTGACCCCTCTCTGTCCCCGCTGAAGACCGTTGCCGTGATCGGCCTCGGCACGATGGGCACCGGCATCGCCGAGGTCCTCGCCCGGGCCGGCCGCGAGGTCGTCGGCATCGACATCAGCGAGGCCGCCGCCGGCCACGCCGTCACCGCCCTGGAGGCCTCGACCGCCCGCGCCGTGCAGCGTGAGCGGCTGACCGAGCAGGAGCGCGGCGACATCCTCGCCCGCTTCCGCACCTTCACCGACCTTCAGGCCGCGGCCGACGCCGACCTGGTCATCGAGGTGACCCCGGAGTCGTACGAGATCAAGCAGCAGGTCCTCCGCGCCCTCGACGGCATCGTGCGTGCGGACACCATCCTCGCCACCGGCACCAACGCCCTCTCGGTCACGCGTCTCGCGGCCGACTCGGCGCACCCCGAGCGCGTCCTCGGGCTGCACTTCTTCAACCCGGCGCCCGCGATGAAGCTGGTCGAGGTCGTCTCGTCCGTGCTGACCGCGCCCACCGCCGTCGCCGCGGTCACCAACCTCGCGCTCGACCTCGGCAAGGAGCCCGTCGCGGTCGGCGACCGCCCCGGCTTCGTCGCCGACGGGCTGCTGTTCGGCTACCTCAACCAGGCCGCCGCGATGTACGAGGCGAAGTACGCCTCCCGCGAGGACATCGACGCCGCGATGAAGCTGGGCTGCGGACTGCCCATGGGCCCGCTCGCCCTGCTCGACCTGATCGGCGTCGACACCGCGCGCACCGTCCTGGAGGCCATGTACGCCGAGTCCCGCGACCGCCTGCACGCCCCCGCGCCGATCCTCAAGCAGCTCAGCGAGGCGGGCCTGACCGGCCGCAAGTCGGGACGCGGCTTCTACTCGTACGACGAGCCCGGCAGCGCCACCGTCGTGCGGGACGCGCTGACGCCGCTCTCCGGAGGACCCGGGGAGCAGGGCCGTACGGTCCGCTCGGTCGGCGTCGCCGGCTCCGGCACCATGGCGTCCGGCATCGCCGAGGTCTTCGCGAAGGCCGGGTACGAGGTCGTCCTCGCCGCCCGCAGCGAGGAGAAGGCGCAGACGGCCAAGGCCCGGATCGGCAAGTCCCTGTCGCGTTCCGTCGACAAGGGCCGGCTCACGGCCGAGGCCGCGGCCGAGACCCTGGACCGGATCACCCCGGCGGGCTCGTACGACGCCTTCGCGGACGTCGATCTCGCCCTGGAGGCCGTCGCCGAGGACCTGGAGATCAAGCAGCAGCTGTTCGCCACGTTCGACAAGGTCTGCAAGCCCGGCGCGATCCTCGCCACCACCACCTCCTCGCTGCCCGTCGTCGCCTGCGCCCGTGCCACCTCGCGCCCGCAGGACGTGATCGGCATGCACTTCTTCAACCCGGCTCCGGCGATGAAGCTGGTCGAGGTGGTCCGCACGGTCCTGACCGGTGACGATGTGCACGCCACGGTCCGCGAGGTCTGCGCCAAGATCCGCAAGCACCCCGTGGACTGCGGCGACCGGGCCGGATTCATCGTGAACGCGCTGCTGTTCCCGTACCTGAACAACGCGATCAAGATGGTGCAGGAGCACTACGCGACGCTCGACGACATCGACGCCGCGATGAAGCTGGGCGGCGGGTACCCGATGGGACCCTTCGAACTCCTGGACGTCGTCGGCCTCGACGTCTCCCTGGCCATCGAGAAGGTCCTGCACCGCGAGTTCCGCGACCCGGGCCTGGCCCCGGCGCCGCTCCTGGAGCACCTGGTGGCCGCGGGCTGCCTCGGCCGCAAGACCGGCCGTGGTTTCCGCGAATATGCCAAGCGCTGACCGTCCCGACGACTGGTTCGCGGACAGCCCCGACTGGGGCGGACTCCTCGATCCGGCCGGCCACCCCCCGCCCACGCCGGGCGGGGGGAATCCCGGACGTGCACGCTCCCCTGCGCAGATGCAGTACGTTCGGGTCATGTCCCAGCCCGCCAGGTCCTCACGTACCGCAGCCACGCCCGACGCGCCGGAAAGTGCCGCGGGCAGTCGTGCTGCCGCCCAGCGGCTCAAGATGCGCCGCGAACTGGCGGCCGCGGCGATGGAACTGTTCGCGACCAAGGGGTACGAGGCGACCACCGTCGACGAGATCGCGGCGGCCGCGGGGGTCGCGCGGCGCACGTTCTTCCGCCACTTCCGCTCCAAGGAAGAGGCGATCTTCCCCGACCACGACGACACCCTGGTCCGGGCGGAGGCGGTGCTCAACGCCGCGCCCGCGCACGAGCATCCGCTCGACACGGTGTGCCGTGGCATCAAGGAAGTCATGAAGATGTACGCGGCCCGGCCCGAGATCTCCGTGTCGCGCTACAAGCTCACCCGCGAGGTCCCGACGCTGCGCGAGGCGGAGATCGCGTCGGTCGCCCGCTACGAGCGGCTCTTCACACGCTATCTGCTCGGCCACTTCGACGAGCACGCGCACGACGACGACGCGAACGACGATCCGCTGCTGGCGGAGGTCGCCGCGTCGGCGGTCGTCACCGCGCACAACCATGTACTGCGGCGGTGGCTGCGGGCGGGCGGTCAGGGCGATGTCGAGGCCCAGCTCGACCACGCCTTCGCCATCGTCCGCAAGACGTTCGGCACCGGGATCGGCGCCGGACGGGAGACCGCGCCGCCCCGGTCGGCGCCGGCGTCCTCGTTCACCGACGGGGACGTGCTGGTGACCGTGGCCCGCGTCGACGCCCCGCTGGATCAGGTGATGCGCACCATCGAGCAGGCGCTCAAGGAACGGTCGTAGGCGCTTCGTCACCACACCGCGGCTGCGCCGCGTGTCCCCACCGCCGGACGGGCTCGATTTGAGTGCGTCCGGCGTTTTTGCGCCCTGCTCTGATCGATCATCGCTCACGTGTTACGTAAAGATTTCATCTGAGCGCAATTTCTGGCACTCCGTGCCTTGCCAGGTGACACGGCGTGCCATACGTTGAATATGTCCGGGCGGCCGGCGTGCAGAGACCTTTCGTACGCCGGCTGTCCCCGCAAGCCAATGGCGAGCGCGCCCGGACGCCTGCGTCACAGGCACCCTCCTGCGCCACAAAGCGCTGCCACAGCACCACCTCCGCCGAACCGACGGCACCCCTCACACCAGCAGCAGCACCGACGTAACCCTCAGCGTCTCCCCTCAAGACGCCACTTCGCCGGAGGCAACACCGTGAAGGAAATCCTGGACGCGATTCAGTCCCAGACGGCCACGTCTGCCGACTTCGCCGCACTGCCGCTCCCCGACTCGTACCGCGCGATCACCGTGCACAAGGACGAGACGGAGATGTTCGCCGGGCTCAGCACCCGCGACAAGGACCCCCGCAAGTCGATCCACCTGGACGACGTGCCGGTGCCGGAGCTCGGCCCCGGCGAGGCCCTGGTGGCCGTCATGGCGTCCTCCGTGAACTACAACTCGGTCTGGACGTCGATCTTCGAGCCGGTGTCGACCTTCAACTTCCTGGAGCGCTACGGGCGGCTCAGCGATCTCAGCAAGCGCCACGACCTGCCGTACCACATCATCGGTTCTGACCTCGCGGGCGTCGTCCTGCGCACCGGCCCGGGAGTCAACTCCTGGAAGCCCGGCGACGAGGTCGTCGCGCACTGTCTCTCGGTCGAGCTGGAGTCGTCCGACGGCCACAACGACACGATGCTCGACCCCGAGCAGCGCATCTGGGGCTTCGAGACCAACTTCGGCGGGCTCGCCGAGATCGCGCTCGTCAAGTCCAACCAGCTGATGCCGAAGCCGGACCACCTCAGCTGGGAGGAGGCCGCCGCTCCGGGCCTGGTGAACTCGACCGCGTACCGGCAGCTCGTCTCCCGCAACGGCGCCGGCATGAAGCAGGGCGACAACGTCCTCATCTGGGGCGCGAGCGGTGGACTGGGCTCGTACGCCACGCAGTTCGCGCTCGCCGGCGGCGCCAACCCGATCTGCGTCGTCTCCAGCGAGCAGAAGGCGGACATCTGCCGCTCGATGGGCGCCGAGGCGATCATCGACCGCAACGCCGAGGGCTACAAGTTCTGGAAGGACGAGACCACCCAGGACCCGAAGGAGTGGAAGCGCTTCGGCAAGCGCATCCGCGAGTTCACCGGCGGCGAGGACATCGACATCGTCTTCGAGCACCCCGGCCGCGAGACCTTCGGCGCCTCGGTCTACGTCACCCGCAAGGGCGGCACCATCACCACCTGCGCCTCGACCTCGGGCTACATGCACGAGTACGACAACCGCTACCTGTGGATGTCGCTGAAGCGGATCATCGGCTCGCACTTCGCGAACTACCGCGAGGCCTGGGAGGCCAACCGCCTCGTCGCCAAGGGCAAGATCCACCCCACGCTCTCCAAGGTCTACTCCCTGGAGGACACCGGGCAGGCCGCCTACGACGTGCACCGCAACCTCCACCAGGGCAAGGTCGGCGTGCTCGCCCTCGCGCCCCGCGAGGGCCTGGGCGTGCGCGACGAGGAGAAGCGCGCGCAGCACATCGACGCCATCAACCGCTTCCGGAACATCTGAGGTCACGTAGATGACTGAGCGTCAGACCAGCGACGGGCGGCGGGAGAAGGACCGGCCGTGGCTCATGCGCACGTACGCCGGCCACTCCACCGCCGAGGCGTCCAACGAGCTGTACCGGCGCAACCTCGCCAAGGGCCAGACCGGCCTGTCGGTCGCGTTCGACCTGCCGACACAGACCGGCTACGACCCCGACCACATCCTCGCCCGCGGCGAGGTCGGCCGGGTCGGAGTCCCCGTCTCGCACCTCGGTGACATGCGCCGGCTGTTCCAGGACATCCCCCTGGAGCAGATGAACACCTCGATGACCATCAACGCCACCGCCATGTGGCTGCTGGCGCTCTATCAGGTCGTCGCCGAAGAGCAGGGTGCGGACATCACCAAGCTCCAGGGGACGACCCAGAACGACATCGTGAAGGAGTACCTGTCGCGGGGCACGCATGTGTTCCCGCCGGGTCCTTCGCTCCGTCTGACGACGGACATGATCTGCTACACGGTCAACCACATCCCCAAGTGGAACCCCATCAACATCTGTAGCTACCACCTACAGGAGGCGGGGGCCACACCGGTCCAGGAGATCTCGTACGCGATGTCCACCGCGATCGCCGTGCTCGACGCGGTCTTCGCGTCGGGGCAGATCCCCGAGGACCGCAAGGGCGATGTCGTCGCCCGTATCTCCTTCTTCGTGAACGCGGGCGTCCGCTTCGTCGAGGAGATGTGCAAGATGCGCGCGTTCGGGCGGATCTGGGATGAGATCACGCGTAAGCGGTACGGCATCGAGGACCCCAAGCAGCGGCGCTTCCGGTACGGCGTGCAGGTCAACTCCCTCGGTCTGACGGAGGCGCAGCCGGAGAACAACATCCAGCGGATCGTCCTCGAGATGCTGGCCGTGACGCTCTCGAAGGACGCACGCGCGCGTGCCGTACAGCTGCCCGCCTGGAACGAGGCGCTGGGCCTGCCGAGGCCCTGGGACCAGCAGTGGTCGCTGCGTATGCAGCAGGTGCTCGCCTACGAGAGCGACCTGCTGGAGTACGCGGACATATTCGAGGGCTCGCACGTCATCGAGGCGAAGGTCCAGGAGCTGGTCGAGGAGTCGCTGGCCGAGATCGACCGGATCCAGGAGATGGGCGGCGCGATGGCCGCCGTCGAGTCCGGCTACCTCAAGTCCCAGCTCGTCGCCTCGCACGCGGAGCGCCGGGCCCGGATCGAGTCGGGCCGGGAGAAGATCGTCGGCGTCAACATCTTCGAGTCGACCGAGCCGAACCCGCTGACGGCCGACCTGGACGCGGCGATCCAGACGGTCGACCCGGCGGTCGAGGCCCGGGTGATCGCGGCGCTGGGGACCTGGCGCGACACCCGCTACCAGCCGCCCTTCAACCACCCGCGCCCGTGCAAGGCGCTGGAGAAGCTGAAGGAAGCCGCCAAGGGCACCGGCAACCTCATGGAGGCCACCCTGGAGTGCGCCCGCGCCGGGGCCACGACCGGCGAGTGGGCCGGGGCGCTGCGCGAGGTGTTCGGCGAGTTCCGCGCGCCGACCGGTGTGTCCTCCGCGCCGGTCGCCGTCACCGCCGAGGCGGGCACCGCGCTCGCGCTGGTCCGTCAGAAGGTGGAGCTGACCGCGAAGGACATGGGCGTCGGCAAGCTCCGCTTCCTGGTGGGCAAGCCGGGCCTGGACGGGCACTCCAACGGCGCCGAGCAGATCGCCGTGCGGGCCCGTGACGCCGGGTTCGAGGTGGTCTACCAGGGCATCCGGCTGACGCCCGAGCAGATCGTGGACGCGGCCCTGGCCGAGGACGTGCACGGCGTCGGCCTGTCCATCCTGTCCGGTTCGCACGCGCAGCTCGTGCCCGACGTTCTCGACCGGCTCCGCGAGGCCGGCGCGACCGACATTCCGGTGATCGCGGGCGGGATCATCCCGAACGCGGACGCCGAACAGCTGCGGGCCGCGGGAGTGGCCGCGGTCTTCACCCCGAAGGACTTCGACATCACCGGAATCATCGGCCGTATCGTCGACGAGATCCGGAAAGCGAACAAGCTCGACCCCCTGGAGGTCCCCGCATGACCACGCCCGTCAACCGCCTGCGCCCGCGACGCTCCTGCCTCGCGGTGCCGGGAAGCAACCCCCGCTTCCTGGAGAAGGCCCAGGGCCTCCCCGCCGACCAGGTCTTCCTCGACCTGGAGGACGCCTGCGCCCCGCTCGCCAAGCCCGAGGCGCGGCACACCATCGTGAAGTTCCTCAACGAGGGTGACTGGACGGGCAAGACGCGGGTCGTGCGCGTCAACGACTGGACGACGCAGTGGACGTACCGGGATGTCGTCACGGTCGTCGAGGGCGCGGGCCAGAACCTCGACTGCATCATGCTGCCGAAGGTCCAGGACGCCCAGCAGGTCGTCGCGCTCGACCTCCTGCTCACCCAGATCGAGAAGACGATGGGCTTCGAGGTCGGCAAGATCGGCATCGAGGCGCAGATCGAGAACGCGCAGGGCCTGAACAACGTCAACGAGATCGCGCAGGCCTCGCCGCGCGTCGAGACGATCATCTTCGGCCCGGCCGACTTCATGGCGTCGATCAACATGAAGTCGCTGGTCGTGGGCGAGCAGCCGCCCGGCTACCCGGCGGACGCCTACCACTACATCCTGATGAAGATCCTGATGGCCGCCCGCGCCAACAACCTCCAGGCGATCGACGGCCCCTACCTCCAGATCCGCAACATCGACGGCTACCGCGCGGTCGCCCAGCGCGCCGCGGCCCTCGGTTTCGACGGCAAGTGGGTGCTGCACCCGGGCCAGGTCGAGGCGTCCAACGAGATCTTCTCCCCCTCCCAGGAGGACTACGACCACGCCGAGCTGATCCTGGACGCGTACGACTTCTACACGTCCGAGGCGGGCGGCAAGAAGGGCTCGGCGATGCTCGGCGACGAGATGATCGACGAGGCCAGCCGCAAGATGGCGCTGGTCATCTCGGGCAAGGGCCGGGCCGCCGGCATGCAGCGCACGTCCAAGTTCGAAGCCCCGGAGGCCTGAGCACCATGCAGTTCGGACGCACGTACGAGGAGTTCGAGGTCGGCGCGGTCTACAAGCACTGGCCCGGAAAGACGGTCACGGAGTACGACGACCACCTCTTCTGTCTGCTGACCATGAACCACCACCCGCTCCACATGGACACCAACTATGCGGAGAAGACGACGGACTTCGGGAAGAACGTCGTCGTCGGGAACTACATCTACTCGCTGCTGCTCGGCATGTCGGTCCCCGACGTCTCGGGCAAGGCGATCGCCAACCTGGAGGTCGAGTCGCTGAAGCACGTGGCGCCGACCTTCCACGGCGACACGATCTACGGCGAGACCACGGTCCTCGACAAGACACCCTCCAGGTCCAAGTCGGACCGCGGGATCGTCTACGTCGAGACCAAGGGCTACAAGCAGGACGGCACGCTGGTCTGCGTGTTCCGCCGCAAGGTGATGGTCCCCACCGAGACGTACATCAAGGAGCGCGGCGGCGAGCAGCCCGGCCGCCCGGAGCTCACCGCACCTGCGGAGAAGAAGACGGAGAAGTAGCCATGGCGCGACTCGCCCAGACCGCCGGTCTGACCGACATCCAGCAGGAGATCCTCTCCACCGTCCGCGACTTCGTGGACAAGGAGATCATCCCGGTCGCCACCGAGCTGGAGCACCGCGACGAGTACCCCCAGCAGATCGTCGACGGCCTCAAGGAACTGGGCCTGTTCGGCCTGATGATCCCGGAGGAGTACGGGGGCCTGGGCGAGTCCCTCCTCACCTACGCGCTCTGCGTCGAGGAGATCGCCCGTGGCTGGATGTCGGTGTCCGGCATCATCAACACGCACTTCATCGTGGCGTACATGCTCAAGCAGCACGGCACTCAGGAGCAGAAGGACCACTTCCTGCCCCGGATGGCGCTCGGCGAGGTGCGGGGCGCGTTCTCCATGTCGGAGCCGGCTCTTGGTTCGGATGTGTCCGCGATCTCGTCCAAGGCGGTCAAGGACGGCGACGAGTACGTCCTGAACGGCCAGAAGATGTGGCTGACGAACGGCGGCTCGTCGAATCTCGTGGCGGTCCTCGTCCGAAGTGACGAAGGACACCCCGAGGGCACGGCGCCCCACAAGTCGATGACGACCTTCCTGGTCGAGAAGGAGCCCGGCTTCGGAGAGGTCCGCCCCGGCCTCACCATTCCCGGGAAGATCGACAAGATGGGTTACAAGGGGGTCGACACCACCGAGCTGATTATGGACGGACTACGCGTTCCGGCCAATCGGGTACTCGGAGGCACGACCGGCCGAGGGTTTTACCAAATGATGGACGGAGTGGAAGTCGGCCGCGTGAATGTAGCGGCCCGTGGCTGCGGTGTGGCGCAGCGTGCTTTCGAACTCGGCGTCTCATATGCCCAGCAGCGTCACACTTTCGGCAAGCCGATCGCCCAGCACCAGGCCATCCAGTTCAAGCTCGCGGAGATGGCTACCAAGGTCGAGGCCGCCCATGCAATGATGGTGAACGCGGCCCGCAAAAAGGATTCCGGGGAACGAAACGACCTCGAAGCAGGGATGGCGAAGTACCTCGCGTCCGAATACTGCAAGGAAGTCGTGGAGGACGCTTTCCGGATTCACGGCGGTTACGGCTTCTCCAAGGAGTACGAGATCGAGCGCCTCTACCGGGAGGCCCCGATGCTGCTGATCGGTGAAGGGACCGCCGAAATCCAGAAAATGATCATCGGACGCAGGCTGCTCGAAGAGTATCGACTCCAGGGCTAGATGTCCGGGTTCGGGGTGTTTTCATCGAGAAGAAGATCACACCCCGTCAACACTCTTCGGCCGCCGACTCGGCTTCTTGGCTTGCCCAGTTGCGGCCCGCGACCGGTACGATCCCGGGAAAGCCGCCGTCCCCCGTTACAGCGCGGCATCATCCGCTACGAAGGTCATCCATGCCCCACAGCCAAACCTCTGCACCTCGCGGCCGGGTCCGCCTCGCGCGCGGAGCATCGCCGTGGCTTCTCCCGACCGTTGCCACCGCAGCACTCAGCCTGGTCCGGGCGCGCCGCTCCGGCGCCGCCAAGGCCGTGGCCGTACCCGCCACCGCACTGGCGGCGGGCATGCTGTGGTTCTTCCGCGACCCCGAGCGCGAGATCACTCAGGGCCGGGTCATCTCGCCCGCCGACGGCGTCGTCCAGAGCATCATGCCCTGGAAGGACGGGCGTACACGCGTCGCGATCTTCATGAGCCCGCTCAACGTCCACGTCAACCGCGCGCCGCTGTCCGGCACGGTGACGTCTGTCGAGCACATCCCGGGTGGGTTCGTTCCGGCGTTCAACAAGGAGAGCGAGAACAACGAACGCGTCGTCTGGCACTTCGACACCGAGCTCGGTGACATCGAGATGATCCAGATCGCCGGCGCGGTCGCTCGCCGCATCGTCCCGTACGTGCCGCAGGGCACCAAGGTCGAGCAGGGCGACCGGATTGGCCTGATCCGCTTCGGCTCGCGCGTCGACATCTACCTCCCCGAGGGTGTCGACGTCGACGTGGAGGTCGGTCAGAAGACCGTGGCTGGGGTGACTCGAATTGACCGTGATTGATCCTGAGACACAGACCGGCTGGGTGCCGGAGGCCGACGAGGTGGACGACGAGGAGGAGATGCCCCTCTCCCTCCGCCTCTCAATAGCGGACACGCTGACTCTCGGCAACGCCACGTGCGGCTTCATGGCGGTGTACTTCACCACCACCGGCATCCTGATCCCGCACCTCACGGGCAGCCAGGAGTCGGGCATGGCCCGGCACAGCGCGGCCACGGCGGTCATCCTGATGCTGTGCGCGGCGGTCTTCGACCTCTTCGACGGCCTCGTCGCCCGCAAGCTGCGCTCCTCACCCATGGGCGCGGAGCTGGACAACCTCTCCGACCTGATCAGCTTCGGCCTGGCACCGGCGTACTTCGTGCTGGTCTACGGCATGGTCGCGGACGACGCGCACCAGAGAGTGGCGGCGGTGGGGGCCATCGTGGTCCTCCTCGCGGTCGTCCTACGCCTCGCGCGCTTCTCCTGCGTGACGGTCAAGGACGGCACGTTCCAGGGCATGCCCTCGCCGTTCGGCGCGCTGACGGTCGTCTCCATCGTGCTCCTCGAGCTGCCGTTCGTCGCCACGCTCATGGCGATCATCGGCACCGCCTGGCTGATGGTGAGCCGAGTCGAGTACCCGAAGCCGCGGGGTCGTCTCGCGGTGGCGATGCTCTCCTGGATCGTGCTGTCGATGGGCCTGCTGGCGGCGTGGGCCTTCGACGCCCCCAGCGGCCAGCTGCTCCTCCAGACGGGCTGCGCGCTCCAGCTGGTCATGGGCGCGGTGATCCCCCTCTTCGCGACGGCGCGGCGGGTGAACAACTTCCGCGACAACCGCCGTGAGGCGCGTGCCGCGCAGTTGCCGTAGCGGATTGGTCGTAACGAGTACCCGAAGGGCCCCGAGCCAGTTGGCTCGGGGCCCTTCGGCGTGTGCCGCGTTCCCGGCCGCTCCGGCGTCTGCCGGGCTCAGACCAGGAAGTCCCGGGCGATGTTCTCCGCGACCCGCTCCAGGATCGGCCCCGCGTCCTCGATGCACTTCGCGATGTCCGGCTCGGACTCCGTCAGCGGGTACGCCCGCCGGATGCCGGCCCGCCCCAGCTCCTGCGGCGGCAGGGCGAGCCGCCCGCACACCGCGACGACCTCCTTGCCCGCCGCCCGAGCTGCCGCGGCCACACCCGCCGGCGCCTTCCCGTGCAGCGTCTGCTCGTCCAGCGACCCCTCGCCGGTGATCACGAGCGTGGCGCGGTCCAGCGCCGGCGCGAAGCCGAGCACGTCCAGCATCACCTCGATGCCGGGCCGGAACCCGGCGCCGAGCACCAGCGCCCCGTACCCGATGCCGCCCGCGGCACCCGCACCGGGCGCGGCGGCGTACTCCGCGGCCTTCGGCCCGATCGCCTTCTCCAGCACCGCCGCGAAGTGCGCCAGCGCCGCGTCCAGCGTGGCCACGTCGTCCGGTGCGGCGCCCTTCTGCGGCCCGTACACCGCGGGTGCGCCCTTCGGCCCGGTCAGCGGATTGTCGACGTCGCTCGCGAGGACCAGCTCGATCTCCGCGAGGCGGGGGTCGAGGCCCGAGAGATCGGCCAGGGCGAGCTCGCTCAGTCCGCCGCCCCCGGGAGCCACCGGCTCGCCCTCCGCGTCCACGAAGCGCGCACCGAGCGCGGCCAGCATGCCCGCCCCGCCGTCGGTCGTCGCGCTGCCGCCGACCCCGAACACGATGGTCCGCGCCCCGGCGTCCAGCGCGGCCCGCAGCAGTTCCCCGGACCCGTACGTCGACGCCGTGAGCGGCGCGAAGACACCTTTGGGCAGCCGTTGCAGCCCGCTCGCCTCCGCCATCTCCACGACCGCGGTGCCGCCGCGCAGCGCGAACGCCGCCGTGACCTCTTCGCCGAGCGGCCCGGCGACCCGCACCGCACGCCGCTCGAATCCGGCCGCGACCGCCGCGTCCACGGTCCCGTCGCCGCCGTCGGCCACAGGCAGCGCCTCGACCTCCACGGCGGGCGCGACCCGGCGCAGGCCGGCCGTCACACGCTCCGCGACCTGTACGGCGGTCAGCGACCCCTTGAACTTGTCCGCGGCGATGAGCACCCTGCGGGTCCCGTTGACTCCAGCGTCCGCCACCTTGCATTCCCCTTGCTCTCCGGGCCTTGCTCACGTCAAGGCAGTCGCGCCGCAGCGACCTTAACCGCAGGACGCACTCGCCGTCATGCCCCGCCGGGCCCCCGGAACACAGCGCATCCGCCCCCGGAATCGGGTACACCGAAGCTATGACCCCTGTGGGCACCGAACCGGATCTCGCCGACCGCGTCCTCGGCGGCTGGCTGGGCCGGATCGCGGGCAACATGCTCGGCAAACCGGTCGAGCAGGGCGACCACTGGACGCGGGAGCGCATCGACCGCTATCTGCGGCAGGCCGGGGCCCTGCCGCTCACCGACTATCTCCCCGAGCCCGTCGGCCCGGGCGCCGGCGACGAGTTCGCGCTGCGCCCCGAGTGGCGCCAGTGCGTACGCGGCCGTATCCACGGCAGCTGCCGGGACGACGACGTGGACTACGCGATCCTCGGCCTCCACCTCCTCGAGACGCACGGCTTCGGCTTCAGCACGGAGCAGGTGGGCGACCTATGGCTGCTGCGGCTGCCGTACCTCCAGACGTTCACGGCGGAACGGGCGGCCTACCGCAACCTCGCGGGCGGCATCAGACCACCGCTCACCGCGACGTACGAGAACCCGTACCAGGAGTGGATCGGCGCCTTGATCCGCGCCGACATCTACGGCTGGACGTGCCCCGGCGCTCCTTGGCGCGCGGCCTCGCTGGCCCGCCGGGACGCCGTGCTCTCCCACACCGGCAACGGGGTGTACGGCGCGATGTGGGCGGCGGCACTGATCTCGGCGGCGTTCACGGCACCCGGGGTGCGGGACGCCCTGGACACGGCCCTGACGGTCATCCCCGCGAGCAGCCGCCTCGCCCGCATCGTGCGCCGCGTCGCCTCGCTGCACGAGACCCGGCTGAGCTGGGAGGACACGCTCAGCACGGTGGCCGAGGAGACGGCGGGGCTCGGCTGGATCCATACGGTCCCGAACGCCGCGGTCCTCACGGCGGGGCTCCTGTACGGCGACGGCGACTTCACCCGCACGATCACACTGACGGTGCGCGGCGGCCTGGACACCGACTCGAACGGCGCGACGGCGGGCTCGGTGGCGGGCGTCCTCAGCGGGGCGGCCGCGATCCCGCCCCAGTGGAAGGACCCGCTGGAGGACACGGTCCGCAGTGCGGTGTTCGGCTTCGACGGGGTACGGATCAGCGAACTGGCCGCACGCACGCTCGCACTGGCGGAGACGGAACCGGAGACGGGGGCCGGCCCGGAGACGGGGGCCGCCGGGACCGGTCTGGACACTCCGTAGCGAGGCACAGCACGGCGAGGCGGGGGAGACCGGGCCGGAGGAACGGTCGACGAAGTCCCTGCCGGGAGCGCCGAGTTCGCCGCGCCGTGGCGGGATCACGACGTCACGGCGTTCCACTCCTCGGTCCGCCGCTGCGCCACCCGGAACGTCCGCGCGGACTGGATACCCTTCCGGAGTGACCACTCCACAAGACTTCGCCACGTACATCGCGGGCCTCCCCCGCGTCCTCGCCGGTGCCGCCGTGCTCTTCCGTGACGCCACGGGCCGGGTGCTGCTGGTCGAGCCCAGCTACCGGGAGGGCTGGGCGCTGCCGGGCGGCACGATCGAGTCGGACGACGGGGAGACACCGAGGCAGGGCGCACGACGGGAGACGGCCGAGGAGATCGGACTCGACGTCGAGCCGGGCCGGCTCCTGGCGGTGGACTGGGTGCCCGGAACGGCCCGCCCACCCCTGGTGGCGTACCTGTACGACGGCGGCGTTCTCGGCGAGGAGGACCTCAAGGCGATCCGCCTCCAGGAGGAGGAACTGCTGTCCTGGCGCCTCGTGCCGCGGGAAGAGCTTCCGGAATACCTTTCGGGCGCCCTGGGCCGTCGCGTCCTGGCCGGACTCGACGCGGTGGCCGAGGGTGCGGGGACGGCGGAGCTGGAGAACGGACACCGGGTGGGCTGATGCCGCCGGGCCCGGTCAGTCAGGAGCTGAGGATCCTGCGCTTCTGTTCCTCGAATTCGGTCTCGGTGAGGACACCCTGGGCCTTGAGCTCCCCGAGCTGCTTCAACTGATCGATCTTGCTGCTCATGTCGTCGGCAGGCGGGGCGGGAGGGGGCTGGGCGGCCGGCGGGGCCTCCTGATACTCCTGCTGGGCCCATCGCCCCTGCTGGCGGCGTGACACGCGGTTCGACACGGCGGTCGCCGTACCGGCCACTACGGCTGTGCGGGCGACCCCGCGGCAGGAGACCTGGCACGGCGGTTTCCTTTCTTGCAGGATGCATGCTCCCTGCCGAAGGCACGCGTCTCGCCGGAGGCATGCGACACAAACAGTCCACCGAGCGACACACAATTCTCGGTGCACCGGACACTCCCATTGGAGCACCGGATGAATTCCCTCGCACATCGGCCTTCGTGCTGCCCTGCGTAAATACCGACGTTCTGCCGGACTGTGATTCTCGTGGCAAGCTGAAATGTGGCCACCGGCCGGTTCGCTGGTCAGTGGCGAGGCCTACGTGGGAGGAGCTCACAATGACCACGACTGGAATGCAGCAGCGGCACGGGACCGGAAGTGGCAGCGGAGGAGCCTGGGTGTCCGGCTGGACCGCATTCGCCGGGGCCATGATGATCCTCGGCGGGACGATGGCGGTATTCGAAGGAATCTCCGCCATCGTCCACGACGATGTCTTCATCGTCACCAACAGCTACTCCTACAACTTCAACCTGACGGGTTGGGGCTGGATCCACCTCATCCTCGGCATTCTGGTCTTCTTCGCCGGCATCGCCGTGTTCCGTGGTGAGCTGTGGGCACGCATCACCGGAATCGTGCTGGCCGGCCTGTCGATGATCGCCAACTTCATATGGCTGCCGCACTCCCCCTTCTGGGCCATCGTGCTGATCGTCGTGGATGCCTTCGTCATCTGGGCGCTGTGCGTCGGAACCGACCGGGACGCCGCCCGCACCACCGCCTAGCGGCCTAGCTGGCCGCGCCGTCCCGGGCAACCCGGCGGGTGGGTGTTGGGCCGTTCGGCACCGGACGGCACCCCGACCGGCTGAAAGGAGACGTGCCACCGAGCCGTACTGATCCACCCATGTTTTCTTGGTGGGGCGGATTCCTCCGGATCTCCGCATCGGCACCCACAGGGAGACACGAGTGGAAACCACCGGAAGTGACGGTCGCCAGCCCCTTGCCCCCCAGCTCCTCAAAGGACAGAAGGCGCTGGTGACGGGTGCGAATTCCGGCATCGGCAAGGCCACGGCGATCGGCCTGGGACGCGTGGGCGCCGATGTGGTGGTGAATTACGTGGCCGGGCGGGACGCCGCGGAAGAGGTGGTGCGCGAGATCGAGAGTTTCGGCGTCCGCGCCTACGCACACGAGGCGGACGTGTCACAGGAGGACCAGGTCGCCGACATGGTTTCCCGTATGGTCAAGGAGTTCGGGACCATCGACGTCATGGTGGCGAATGCGGGACTCCAGCGCGATGCCCCCGTCATCGACATGACCATGGCCCAGTGGCAGAAGGTGCTGGACGTCAATCTGACCGGACAATTCCTGTGCGCCCGTGAAGCGGCCAAGGAATTCATGCGGCGCGGCGTCGTCCCGGAGGTTTCACGCTCGGCAGGGAAAATCATCTGCATGAGTTCGGTCCACCAGATCATCCCCTGGGCGGGCCATGTGAACTACGCGGCGTCCAAGGGCGGGGTGCTGATGATGATGGCGACCCTCGCCCAGGAGCTGGCACCCCACCGGATCCGGGTCAACGCCGTTGCTCCGGGGGCGATTCGCACACCGATCAACCGCAGCGCCTGGGACACCCCGGAGGCCGAGGCCGACCTTCTCCGGCTCATCCCCTACCGCCGCGTCGGCGACCCGGACGACATCGCGAACGCGGTGGCCGCTCTGGCGTCCGACCTCTTCGACTACGTCGTGGGGACCACGATCTATGTGGACGGCGGCATGACGCTGTTCCCCGGTTTCGCCACGGGTGGCTGACGCCCGCTGCCCCTCAGCAGCCGTCCGGCACGAGCCACCGAGGCCCATGTGAACAGCGCGATCGACCACTTCCTGGCCAACGCCCCGGCACAGCTTCTGCCGGCCCGGGAGCTGATGGCCTTCACCCTGGCCTCCCACATCCTGCTCGTGCCCTTCGGCGTGGCCCTGCCCGCCATCACCCTCCTGATGCACTACCGCGGGCTGCGCAAGGGCGACGCCGTCGCGCTGCTGCTCGCGCGGCGCTGGTCGGCGGTCATGGCCGTCCAGTTCGCCATCGGCATCGTGACCGGCACGGTGCTCTCCTTCGAATTCGGTCTGCTGTGGCCGGGCATGATGGGCCGGTGGGGCGATGTCTTCGGCCTCGGTTTCGGGGTCGAGGCATGGGCGTTCTTCCTCGAGGCGATCCTCATCGCGATCTACCTGTACGGCTGGCGCCGGCTCAAGCCGTGGACGCACTTCTGGCTCGGCCTGCCCCTGCCGCTGGCCGCCCTGATGGGGGGCGTTCGGCATCGTGGCCGCGAACGCCTGGATGAACACCCCGCGCGGCTTCACGCTCGACGCGTCCGGCAACCCCGTGAACGTCGACGTGCGGCGGGCGGTCTTCACGCCGATGCTCGGCCCCGAGTACTGGCACTTCGTGGTCGGGGTGATCCTCACCGCCGGGTATGTCGTCGCCGGGGTGTACGCGGTCGGGCTGCTGTGGGGCCGCCGGGACCGCTACCACCGGCTCGGCTTCACCGTGCCGTTCTCCGTCGCCGCGATCCTCACCCCCGTGCAGTTCATCCTCGGGGACTCGATCGCCCGCTCCGTCTTCCACAAGCAGCCGGTGAAGTTCGCGGCCACCGAGATCGTCTGGAAGACCGGCACCCATATGCCGGAGTACATGTTCGGGCGTCTGCGTTCCGACGGGTCGATCTCCGGCGGCATCAAGATCCCCCAGCTGGACTCGATCCTCGCCGGATTCAGCGTGAACACCAAGGTGACGGGCCTGTCGTCGGTTCCCGCGAGCGACCGCCCGACCGCGACTCAGGCCACGATCGCCCACTGGGCGTTCGACATCATGGTGACCATCGGGAGCCTGCTCGTCCTGCTCGCCCTCTGGTACGGCTGGTGTTGGCTGCGCCACCGTGGCCTGCCCAGGTCACCGTGGTTCTTCCGGTGTGCCGCTGTCGCCGGCGCCGCCTGCCTGCTGACGGTGGAGTGCGGCTGGATCACGACCGAAGTGGGCCGTCAGCCCTGGATCGTCTACCAGAACATGCGGGTCTCGGAGGCGGTGACGGACACCCGTGCCTCGTCTCTGTGGGCGATGCTCGGCATCGTCGTGGTGGTCTACGTACTCGTCCTCGGTGCCTTCCTGGCCGTCCTCCTGAAGATGAGCAGCCGGTGGCGGCTGGCCGACGAGGACGCTCTCGCGGGAGCCGCCGCCGAGGATCTGGAGGACGACACCCCCTACGGGCCCCGCCCGTTGTCCACGACCGGAAGCGGGCACAGAGGCGGGAACAACGACGGCGGCAGCGGCAGGGACACGGACAGGGGCGGCGAATGATCGAGGACGTCGTCGCCTGGGTGCTGCTGGCCGTGGTGGCCGCGTACGCGTGCGCCGGCGGCGCGGACTACGGCGCCGGATTCTGGGACCTCGTCGCGGGCGGCCCCGAACGCGGCAAACGCCCCAGGTGGCTCATCGACCACGCCATGGAACCGGTGTGGGAGACCAACAACGTCTGGCTCATCTTCATCCTGGTCATCATGTGGACGGGCTTCCCGGTCCTGTTCCAGACGGTCTTCACGGCCATGTGGCTCCCGCTGGCACTCGCGGCCGTGGGACTCGTCCTGCGCGGCGCCGGCTTCGCCCTGCGCAAGCCCACCCGGCGCCTCGCCCGGCGCAGGATCGTCGGCGCCGTCTTCGCCCTCTCCTCGCTTCTTACGCCCTTCTTCCTCGGAGCGGCCGTCGGGGGTCTCGCCACGGGCCGGGTGGCTCCGGGCACGAAGGCGTCCGCCGACGCCTGGGCCAACGGGACGTCCGTGATCGCCGGACTGCTCACCATCGCCGCGACCGCCTTCCTCGGAGCGGTGTTCCTCACCGCCGACGCCCGCCGCTTCGATGCCGCCGACCTCGTCGGATACTTCCGGCTGCGGGCCTGGTGCAGCCTCGGCGTCATCGCCGTACTGGCGGTCGTCGGGCTCGCCGTGACCCACGACGACGCGCGCTACGTCCACGACGGGCTGACCGGCGGAATCGGTCTCGCCCTCGTCCTGGTCGCCGTCGTCAGCGCGTTGGCCACCGCCGGGCTGCTGTACCGAACGGCGACGGGATGGGCGAGGATCACCGCGGTCGGCAGCGTGGCCCTCGTCGTCGTGGCGTGGGGGCTGGCCCAGCGGCCCTATCTCATCCCCACCTCACTGACCGTGTCCGAGGCGGCCGGCGCGTCGACGACGCTGCGCTGGCTGATGCTGGTCACGGTCATCGCGGTGGTGCTCGTCGGACCGCCCCTGGTCCTGCTCTACCGGCTGGACACCCGCGGAGCCCTCCAGCCCCTCACGGACGCGGACCTGCGGCGGACGGCGTCCGGCCGGGATCCCGAGAACCCGTGACCGGGGCCGGGGCCGGGGCCGGGATCCAGGCCGCCGAGGAGTCGCCGATCGTGTTGGTCGTGGGGGTGACAGGCTCCGGGAAGACCACCGTCGGCAAGGCCGTCGCCGAGCAGCTCGGACTGGAGTTCGTCGAGGGCGACGACTTCCATCCCGCCGCGAACATCGCCAAGATGACCGCCGGCCACGCACTGGACGACGCCGACCGCGAGCCCTGGCTACGTGCCCTCGCCGACCGCATCCGGCACTCCGCCGCGGCGGGCGAGGGGCTGGTCGTCGCCTGCTCGGCCCTCAAGCGCGCCTACCGCGACAAGCTCCGGGCGGCCGCGGGCCCAGGGCTGTGGTGCCTGTACCTCGCCCTCGACCGGGACACCGCCCGGGACCGCGTGTCCCGGCGCACCGGTCACTTCATGCCCGCCCAGCTGGTCGACTCACAGTTCGAGACACTGGAGCCGCTGGAACCGGACGAGCCGGGCATGACCATGGACGCCACGGCCGCCCTCGCGACGATCCTCACCCGGGTGCGGGCCGCCGTCCCGCGCTCCGGCAGGGGCACGGCCCCCTGACGGGTCAGCCGCTCAGGAGTACGGCGACGCCTCCGGTCCGCTGTGCCGGACCGCCGGTACGGGCGACGCCTCCGGCCCGCGGTGCCGCACCGCCGGTACGGACGGGGGAGACCCTCCTGGGCCCGTCCCGCGACCCACGGTGGCGCGGCCGCTACATCGTCGGCGGCTGATCGGCGTCCGTCGCGTCCAGCGCGGCCAGGATGGCCGGTACCGGGATCCGCCCGGAGGCGACCAGTTGCGCACCGCCGCGTCGCAGGGCGGTGGCGAAGGGCGCGGCCCACAGGTTCTCGTAGACCAGGATTCCGGCGGAGTTGCCGGGCTCCAGGGCGGCGCCCGCCTCCTCGATGTCGTCCTGGCCCAGCAGGCCGGAGGACGCGCCCTCGAAGACGGCCAGGTCCAGAGCTCCGTCGCCGGTGAGGTCGGCGATCTCCAGGCCGACCACGGATCCGTCCTTTTCCTTTCCGACAAACATCAGATCGAGGATTCGAATGATGCCGCGGTCCACCAGATCGACCAGCAGAGGAAATCCCTCGCCCGTCATTCGGTTACCGGGAAACTCGACGACCAGATAGTCGATCGGACCCATTTCGACGGATTCATCGCTCACAGCTTCACCCCTGGGTGGTCACGGAATTCCCCCGGTCGCCGAATGCCATTGCGCCATCGTCCCCGAATGCCATTGCATCATCGGACGGAAGCCTCCGCACCTCGGTGCGGTATTCACCCCTCGGTGCGGTATTCACCCGCCGGGCCCGTCCGGGTCGCCGGATCGGGTCCGTACGGATCTCCTGTGACCATGACCAGCAGCGCACCTCCACCGGACCCGGACCAGCACTCCGCGGACCCGTCCGGCGACCAGCGGCTCTCGGCGCGGGAGCGCAGCGAGCTGGACAAGCTGCGGCACCGGGTGAGCGCCCTGGAGGGCGCCGGGCCGTCGGGGGCCGGGCCGTCGGGGGCCGGGCGGCACCACTGGCTCCGGTCGACGGGTTCGGTCCTGCTGATTCTCCTGGCCTCGCTGCTGTCGCTGCTGGCCGTCGTCGCGGTCTGGGCGAACAGCATCGTGCGGGACACGGACCGCTATGTCGCCACGGTCGGGCCGCTGGCGGGCAATCCGGACGTGCAGAAAGCGATCACCAACCGGGTCACCAGCGCGGTCCTCGCGCAGATCGACGTGGAGGCACTGGTCAAGGAGCTGGAGCAGGCGGCGGCGCAGCAGGGTGCCCCGCCGAAGGCGGCCCAGTTGCTCGGCGACCTGAGCGGCCCGATCACGAGCGGCCTGAAGAGCCTGGTCAGCAGCACCGTCCAGCGGGTGGTCTCCAGCAGTGCCTTCGACACGCTCTGGGTGGACGCGAACCGCTCGGTCCACAGCGCTCTGGACAAGGCCCTCACGGGCCACGACGGCGGTGCGGTGTCCCTCAAGAACGATCAGGTCGCCATCGACGTGGGGCCGATCGTGGCCAAGGTCAAGGACCAGCTGGTCAGTGCCGGCTTCAAGCCCGCCGCCCGGATCCCGGCCGTGCATACCGACTTCGTGGTGTTCGCGTCGAAGGACATCGGCGAGATCAAGACGTATCTGCGGGTGCTGGAGATCATCGGCAACTGGCTCCCCGTCATCGCCGTGCTGATCGGCGCCGTGGGCGTGTACCTGGCCGTCAACCGCCGTCGGGCCCTGATCGGGATCGCGTCGGGGGTGTTCGCCGCCATGCTGCTGCTCGGCGTCGCACTCACCGTCGCCCGGGCGATCTACCTCGACCATCTGCCCTCCGGGACGTCAGACGCCGCCGCGGGCGCGGTGTACGACGCGCTGGTCAAGTTCCTGCGCGCGAGTGTGCGGGCGGTCGGTGCGCTCGCCCTCCTGACGGCCGTCGGCGCGTTCCTCAGCGGCCCGTCCCGGGCCGCCGTCCTCACCCGTACGGGCTGCCGCAGGAGCATCGGCGCCCTGCGCGACGTCGCCGTGTCGGCGGGGCTCCCGCTGGGTGCGGTCGGCCGGTTCGTACACCGTTACAAGCGGTGGATCGGCGGCGTGATCCTGGTGGTCGCCGCGGTCGTCCTGTTCACCTGGAGCTATCCGACCACGGCTGTCGTGGTGTGGACGGTGGTGATCGTGCTGGTGGCCTTCGCGATCCGCGAGTTCCTGGACGCGCCGCCTACGGAGCCCGCCTGACCGCGCCCTCGTGCCGGCGTTCGCTCACCCGCCGCCAGATCGCCCGCTGGCACTTGAGCGTGCCGGTCCCGACCACGATCAGTACGACGATGTTGAGCAGCAGTTGGAACAGGGAACCCCGGGCCTCGTCCCAGCTGGCGAACGCGCACGAGACCCCGATGTCGGCCCCCGCCGGAATGGTGGTCACCGAGATGAAGACGCCGAGCAGTGCGCTCGTCCGGGCCTCGGCGAGCGAGACGATGCCGACGATCCCGGCCAGCACCGCCACCACGGCCGAGAAGAAGTTGGGGGTGTCGATCAGATTCGAGACGGGCCTGATCCCCAGCTCGAAGGCCGTCGGCTGCAACCCGGAGCCCCGGACCACGAGGGCGAAGAGGAAGGTCGCGGCAACGGCCAGCAGGAAGCCCACGAGCAGGGCCACGAGGCCCCGCTGGATTCTCGGCCGGGAGTGGTGGTCGATCCCGAGGGCGATGCTGGTGATGGCCCCGTACTCGGGTCCGACCACCATGGCCGCGACGATGAGGATCTGGGAGTTGGTGATGATGCCGACCGCGCCGATGATTCCGGCGATGACCAGGAAGAGGTAGAAGCTCGGGGGGTACCTGCCCTCGGCCCGGATCCTGGCCTCCACCTGCTCCCACACCGGTGCGCGCAGCCGGGCCCCGAGCCGCTCGGCCCCGGTCCTGGCCGCCCGCTCCGAGAACACCATGTCGACCGGGTCGAGGACGATGGAACCGTCGTGTTCCAGTCCGAGGGCCCGCAGGCCGCGCAGCACCTCGTTCGCGGCTCCGGTCAGGACGTCGCACTCGATGGCGTCGCCGTCGGGGTTGCGTACGCCGCCCGTCTGCAGGACCAGGTTCAGGACGCACGGCTCTGCGCTCAGCAGGGCCATGGTGCGTTCCGTGAGGTCCGGCGGGCACACCGCTCGGACATGGATCATGTCCATCCGGACCTCCGCGGGTCGGTGCGGTGCGCCGGCCGTGGCCCGGACAGGTCACTCACCCATTAACGCGGCGGCCCCTGAGCGCGGCAACTCGGCGGGCGGACCCCCGGCACCTGCCGCAGGGTGGGGACATGCGGACGCCCGACGAGCTGAGCGAGGCCGGCTTCCGGTCGCTCTACCGACATCTGCGCGACACGGCCCCCGGCGGCGGCACACGCCGGGGCGCCCTGGACACCATCAGCGCCGAACAGGTGCTGGCGGCCGTCCGCGAGGTGCGGTCGGGACGTACGGTGTCGCTGGCCGCCCCCGTCAACACCCATGCCGCGCCGGACGACGCCGATCCGGCCGAGCACCGGCTCACCGCTCCGGCCGACGGCGAACCGGACCCGACCGGAGTGCAGTTCGCGCGGGACCGCATCGCCATGAACATTCACGGCGATGTGAACAGCCATATCGACGCGCTGTGCCACGTCATCTACGACGGCACCCTGCACGGTGGCATACCGGCGGCGGACGCGCTGTCGCCGGACGGGGCGAGCGCCCTGTCCATCGCCCTGGCCCGCGACGGCATCGTCGGACGCGGGGTGCTCCTCGACATCCCCCAGCTGCACGGCGTCCCCTGGCTCGAACCGGGATCGCAGGTGACGGCCGAGGACCTGGCCGCCGCCGAGGCGGGGCAGGGGGTCCGGGTCGGCCGGGGCGACATCCTCCTCGTACGGGTCGGGCATCGCCGACGGCGTGCGGAGCTGGGGGCCTGGGACGTGGCCGACGCTCGGGCCGGACTCCATCCGGCCGCCATGGAGTTCCTGGCCGAGCGGGAGGTGGCCGTACTCGGCAGCGACGGCAACAACGACGCGGCTCCGAGCGCGGCACAGGGCGTCGCGTTCCCGGTGCATGTGCTCGCCATCCACGCGATGGGACTGCATCTGCTCGACTATCTGCGGTTCGAGGACCTCGTACCGCTCTGCGCGCGGGACGGCCGCTGGTCGTTTCTCTGCGTGATCGCCCCCCTGCGGCTGCCCGCGGCCACCGGCTCCCCCGTCAATCCCCTCGCCATCCTGTGACGGCCGTCGGCCCCCGCTCACCCGACCGGCCCAACTCGCCGGAAACATCACCCGGAGATACGTTGGTGGTTGGGGCCGATGTCCCCTTCACCGGGCAGGACGGACGATGTTCCGAGGACGGTGGCCGGCATGACCGACGCGCGGCACTACGACGTCATCATCATTGGCACCGGTGCGGGCGGTGGCACGCTCGCCCACCGACTGGCCCCCACCGGGAAACGGATCCTCCTGCTCGAACGCGGTGACTACCTGCCCCGCGAACGCGACAACTGGGAATCCACCGCGGTCTTCGTCAAGGGCAAATACCGCGCTCCGGAGTTCTGGTACGACAAACACGGAAACCAGTTCCCGCCCGAAGTCAATTACTACGTCGGCGGCAACACCAAGTTCTACGGCGCCGCGCTCTTCCGTCTGCGCCCCGAGGACTTCGGCGAACTCCGCCACCACGACGGCATCTCCCCCGCCTGGCCGCTGAGCTACGAGGAACTCGAGCCGTACTACACGCAGGCCGAACACCTCTACCTCGTCCACGGCCGGCACGGCGAAGACCCGACCGAGGGTCCCACCAGCGCCCAGTACGCCTACCCGCCGGTCCAGCACGAGCCGCGCATCCAGCAACTCAGCCACGACCTGGAGAAGCAGGGGCTGCACCCCTTCCACCTTCCGATCGGGGTGAACCTCACCCAGGACGACCGGGGCCGGGCCACCCACGCCAGCGCCTGCATCCGCTGCGACCGCGTCGACGGCTTCCCCTGTCTGGTCGGCGCGAAGTCCGACGCGCAGGTCATCTGTGTCGACCCCGCCCTGGAGCACGCCAACGTCGAGATGCTCACCCATGCGGATGTGCGGCGCCTCGACACGGACGCGACCGGACGGAGTGTCACCTCGGTCGTCGCGACGGTGGGGGACGGGGCCGCTTCCACCGTGGAGTTCAGCGCCGACATCGTGGTCGTCGCCTGCGGCGCCGTCAACTCCGCCGTCCTGCTGCTGCGTTCGGCCGATGACCGGCATCCGCAGGGCCTGGCCAACAGCTCGGGCGTGGTGGGCCGGCACTACATGCGGCACAACAACCTGGCCCTGATGGCCGTGTCCAAGGAACCGAACGACACCAAATTCCAGAAGACCCTGGCGCTGCACGACTGGTACCTGGGATCCGACGACTGGGACTACCCTCTCGGCGGCATCCAGATGCTCGGCAAGTCCGACGCCGAGCAGATCCACGGCGAGGCGCCCCGCTGGGCCGGGGCCGTCGCCCCCGACATGCCGTTCGAGGTACTCGCCCACCACGCGGTCGACTTCTGGCTGTGCGGAGAGGACCTGCCCCTCGCCGAGAACCGCGTCACCCTGGACGGGGACGGCGGCATCCATCTGGCGCTCGACGAGAAGAACAACATCGCCGGGCTGAAGCGCCTGCGGCACAAACTACAGGGCATGCTCAGCCACTTGGGCATGCACGAGCACCATCTGCTGTCGCACAGCATCTACCTGCACAAGGGCATGCCCATCGGCGCCACCGCGCATCAGGCGGGCACGGTCCGCTTCGGCCGCGACCCCGCCGACTCCGCCCTCGACGTCAACTGCAAGGCCCACGACCTCGACAACCTCTACGTCGTCGACACGAGCTTCTTCCCGAGCATCGGCGCGGTGAATCCCTCGCTGACCGCCATCGCCAACGCCCTGCGGGTCGGCGACCATCTCGCGGAGCGACTGCGGTGACGGCGGGCCACCCGGCCGACCACGAGACCCGACACCGCACGCCGCGGGAGCGAGCCGCACTCGGCAAGGCCGCCCGGTCCTCCGTACCCCGCTCCAGTCACGCCGAGTTCGCGCCCCCGCAGAAGCGGCCCGACCCGGTGGACGTCGTCGACGCGCAGTCGGCGACGCGGGTGCCCGAGCTCGTACCGATCCGCTACGGCAGGATGACCGAGTCGCCGTTCCGCTTCTTTCGGGGGGCCGCCGCCATCATGGCGGGGGATCTCGCCGGCACTCCCCGGTCCGGGTTCAGGACGCAGCTGTGCGGCGACGCACACCTGCTGAACTTCCGGCTGCTGGCCTCTCCCGAGCGCCGCATGATGTTCGACATCAACGATTTCGACGAGACGCTGCCCGGCCCGTGGGAGTGGGACGTCAAGCGGCTGACCACCAGTCTCGTCATCGCGGGCCGGGCGAACGGCTTCAGCGCCAAGGAGCGGGCCGGCATCGTGCGGTCGACGGTGCGGTCCTACCGCGAGTGGATGCGGCGCTTCGCCGGATGGGGCAATCTCACCGTGTGGTACGCCCAGTTCGACGAGGAGTGGGTGCGCGCCCACTTCATAGACGAGGCGAGCGCGGGGATCCGCGACAGTTGGTCGCAGGCGGTGGCGAAGGCACGTACCCGGGACAGTCTCCACGCCTTCGGCCAACTCACCCACATCGTCGACGGGAAGGTCCGCATCGCCGCGGATCCGCCCCTGATCACGCCGCTCCAGGACCTGCTTCCGGATGTCGAACGCGGCGCGCTGGAGAAGGAGATCCGCCGGCTGATCGAACGTTACGGCCGGACCCTTCAGTCGGACCGGCGGATTCTGCTGGAGCAGTACCGGGTGGCCGACTTGGCCCGCAAGGTGGTCGGGGTCGGCAGCGTGGGCACCCGCTGCTGGATCGTGCTCCTGCTCGGCAGGGACGACAAGGATCCGCTGCTCCTCCAGGCCAAGGAGGCCGACGAGTCGGTGCTGGCGCCCTTCGCCGGCGCGAGCGGCTACCGGACGCAGGGCGAGCGCGTGGTCTCCGGCCAGCGGCTCATGCAGGCCACCAGCGACATCTTCCTCGGCTGGGAGCGGGTCGACGGCATCGACGGCCGCCGACGAGACTTCTACGTACGGCAGTTGCGGGACTGGAAGGGCATCGCCGAGCCCGAGGTGATGGTGCCGGCCGGCATGCGGGCCTTCGGTGAGCTGTGCGGTGCCACGCTGGCCCGCGCGCACGCCAGGTCGGGGGACCGGATCGCCATCGCCGCGTATCTGGGCGGCGGCGATGTCTTCGACCGGGCGCTGGTGACGTTCGCCGAGCGCTACGCCGACCAGAACGAGAAGGACCACCAGGCGCTCGTCGACGCCGTCCGCACGGGACGGGTAGCGGCTGAAGCCGCCTGAAAGGGAGACCACCAAGGAGGCCAGCATGGAACGCTACCCGCCCATCGCCGACCACGGGCTCGTCGGGGACCTCCAGACCGCGGCGCTGGTGTCGTCCCAGGGCGTGATCGACTGGTTCGCGGCACCGCGTTTCGACTCGCCCAGTATCTTCGCCTCCCTGCTCGACCACGACGGCGGCGGCCATTTCCTCCTCGCGCCCGAGCACCCCGAGGGGACCTGGAGGCAGCTCTACTACCCGGACACCGGCGTCGTGGTGACCCGCTTCATGTCACCCGACGGAGTCGGCGAGATCATCGACTACATGCCGGTCCTGCCGGGCCCGACGGCGAGCGACCGGCACAGCCTGGTGCGGATCGTACGCTCCGTGCGCGGCACCGTGCGCTTCCGCCTCGTGTGCCGGCCGCGGTTCGACTACGCGCGGGCCACCCACGAACTGGACCTGACGCCCGACACGGCGACGTTCCGGGCCCCGGGAACGACCGCGTTCCTTCAGTCCACCATCCCGCTCGAACGGGACGAGCAGGACGTCCGCGGCGCCATCACCCTCAACGGCGGAGAGTCGGCGGCCGCGGTGTTCACCGTGTGTGCGCCGGGCGGGGAGGCGCCGCCACCGCCCACCACGGAGCGGATCACAGAAGAGCTCTGGGAGAACATCGCGTTCTGGCACGGGTGGGTGCGCACCTCGCGCTACCACGGCCGCTGGACGGACATGGTGCACCGCTCCGCGATCACCCTCAAGCTCCTCACGTACGCGCCCACGGGCGCGCCGGTCGCCGCCGCCACCATGGGACTGCCCGAGCAGGTCGGCGGTGAGCGCAACTGGGACTACCGGTACACCTGGGTGCGGGACGGCTCCCTGTCGGTGCGGGCGCTGCTCGACCTCGGCTTCGTCGAGGAGGCGGCCCGCTTCACGCGCTGGCTGGGCGACCGTCTGAGCGCCCGCGAAGGGCCGGACGACGAACCCCTCCAGATCATGTACCGGGTGGACGGCGACCCTCATCTGACGGAGGAGATCCTGGAGCACTTCGAGGGCTACCGCGGCTCCTACCCGGTCCGGGCCGGCAACGCCGCCTCCGACCAGCTTCAGCTCGACATCTACGGCGAGGCTCTCTATGCCCTGGCCGAGGGCCGCGAGATCGGCGAACAGACGGGCTATCACGGGTGGAAGGCCCTGGCCGGCACCCTGGACTGGCTCGTGGACTCCTGGGACCGGCCCGACGAGGGCATCTGGGAGACCCGGGGCGGACGCCAGGACTTCACCTACAGCCGGGTGATGTGCTGGGCCGCCTTCGACCGCGGCCTGAGGCTGGCCGCCACGTTCCGCAGGCCGGCCGACACCGTGCGCTGGACCCAGGCCCGGGACGCCATCCTCGAACAGGTCATGGAGCGCGGCTGGAACGACAAGGAGCAGGCCCTGGTCCAGCATTACGGCGGCGACGTCCTGGACGCCTCCCTGCTGCTCGCCCCCCGGGTCGGCTTCATCGCCCCCCGGAGCCCCGGCTGGCTCAACACCCTCGACGCCATGGACCGCGTCCTCGTCTCCGACAGCCTCGTCTACCGCTACGACCCGCAGGCCTCCCCCGACGGACTGCGCGGCTCCGAAGGGACGTTCAGCCTGTGCACGTTCCTGTACGTCGACGCTCTCGCCCGCGCGGGGCGCCTCCCCCAGGCCCGCTACACCTTCGAGAAGATGCAGACGTACGCGAACCACGTCGGCCTGTTCGCCGAGGAGATCGGCCCGAGCGGGGAGCAGCTCGGCAACTTCCCCCAGGCCTTCACCCATCTCTCCCTCATCATGGCCGCGACGACCCTGGACGAGGCGCTCGACGGGCCCCACCACTGAACTCCGGTGGCGCGGGCATCAGAACAAGGCGGCACCCCGCTCGAAGTCCAGCAGCCGCCGCTTGCGCTCCAGGCCGCCTCCGTAGCCCGTGAGGCTGCCGTCGGCGCCCACCACACGGTGACAGGGGACGATGATGCCGAGCGGGTTCTTGCCGTTGGCCAGACCCACCGCGCGCGATGCCTTCGGATTGCCGAGGGCGCCGGCGAGTTCGCCGTACGAGCGGGTCTCGCCGTAGGGGATGCGGCGCAGTTGCTCCCACACGGTGCGCTGGAACGGCGTGCCGTCCAGGCGGAGCGGCAGGTCGAACTCCGTCAACTCGCCCGCGAAATAGGCGGTCAGCTGGTCGACCGTCTCGCCGAACGGCGTGTCGTCGCGTGCCCCGAATGTCTCCTCTGAGGGGCGGTGGCGCTGGGCGACCATGTAGAGGCCGCACAGGACGCCGTCCGCCGCGACGAGGGTGAGGGGGCCGTACGGGCTGTCGACGAGCATGTGCTGTTTCACTGGATGTCCTCACACCGGCAGGAAGTTGATCGGGTGGCTGTCCGTCGCCCACAGGTACTGGACCGCGTACGCCCGCCACGGCCGCCAGGCCGCCGCGCGTGCGGTGAGCGCGGCCGGTGTGGACGGCAGGCCCAACTCCTCGGCCGCGCGCCGGATTCCGAGGTCGGTGGGCAGGAACGCGTCGGGGTCGCCGAGGGCGCGCATCGCGATGACGTCCGCGGTCCAGGGGCCGAAGCCGGGGAGGGACAGGAGCCGGGCGCGGGTCTCCTCCCAGTCGCTCTCCACGCCCAGATGAAGTCCGCCCTCGGCCAGTTGGCGGACCAGCGTGGTGAAGGTGGTGCGGCGGGTACGGGGCATCGCGAGCGACTCGGGGGCGACGGCGGCCAGCGCCTCGGGGGCCGGGAAGAGGTGGGTGAGGCCCCCCTCGGGGTCGGTCACCGCTTCGCCGTGCGCGGTGACCAGGCGGGCCGCGTGGGTACGGGCCGCGGCCGTGGACACCTGCTGGCCCAGCACGGCCCGTACCGCGAACTCGGCCTCGTCGACGGTACGCGGCACCCGCCGCCCCGGCGCCTTGTCGACGAGCGGGGCGAGCAGCGGGTCGGCGCGCAACTGGTCGTCGATGGCGACCGGGTCGGCGTCCAGGTCGAGCATGCGGCGGCAGCGGCTGATGGCGACGGGCAGGTCGCGCAGGTCGCTGAGGGAGAGGCGGCACCCTATGTGGTCGGCGGCGGGGGTCAGGGCGACGATCCCGTGCCCGTACGGCAGGCGCAGGGTGCGCCGGTACGCGCCGTCCCGCCATTCCTCCACTCCGGGTACGGCGGTCGCCGCGAGGTGGCCGAAGAGGTTGTCGGGGTTGAGCGGGGCGCGGAAGGGGAGGCGGAGCGTGAGAGCGCCGGGGGACACGACCGTCTTCTTCGGGAGCCTGCCGCGCAGCTCGCTCGGGGAGAGGGCGAAGACCTCGCGCACGGTGTCGTTGAAGGTGCGGATCGAGGAGAAGCCCGCCGCGAAGGCGATCTCCGCCATGGGGAGGCTGGTCGTCTCGATGAGCAGGCGGGCGGTCTGGGCGCGCTGGGCCCGGGCGAGCGCGAGCGGGCCCGCGCCGAGTTCGGCGAGGAGCTGGCGTTCGATCTGGCGGGTGCTGTAGCCGAGCCGGGTGGCGAGGCCGGGCACGCCCTCGCGGTCCACCACGCCGTCGCCGATCAGGCGCATGGCGCGGGCGACGAGGTCGGCGCGCTGGTTCCACTCGGGCGAGCCGGGGCTGGTGTCCGGGCGGCAGCGTTTGCAGGCCCGGAAACCGGCCTGCTGGCAGGCCGCCGCGCTCGGGTAGAACGTCATGTTCGCCGGCTTCGGCGGCACCACCGGGCAGCTCGGACGGCAGTAGATCCTCGTGGTCAGGACCGCCGTGAAGAACCACCCGTCGAACCGCGCGTCCTTGGACCGGACGGCGCGCACGCAGCGCTCACTGTCGATGTGCATCCCGTTCCGCATGCCTCAAGCATCGACCACCGCCGGGGGCGGGGCTGGCGGGATTCCGACATGTACGTGGCGTGGCCTGGCCCCGGACGGCGCGCCTTGCGGTCGGCACGCGGACTCGCGCGGCGGCCGCGGCCCGTGGAGGCCGGCCAGGGCCGTGGCCGGCCCTCATCCGCCCGGCCGCCCTCGCCGCGGGCGGTGGCCGCAGCGCGGCGGCGTGGCGGCCGTCGCGCGCGCGTACGGCCCCGGGACCGCGTCCGGTCAGATGTCGCGCTGCTCCAGGGGCCGTACGGCGGGGCCCTGGAGGATCTGGCCGTCGGGGGCGAAGCGGGAGCCGTGGCAGGGGCATTCCCAGGCCCGTTCGGCTCGGTTGAAGGCCACGAGGCAGCCCAGGTGCGTGCAGCGCGCGGAGACGGCGTGCACCTGTCCGTCGTCGTCGCGGTACACCGCGCAGCGCTCTCCGCCCGCGTGCACGACGGCGCCGTCCCCCGGGGCGATGCCGGTCACCGACGGGCCGGACAGCGGGGGCAGCCGGTCGCCCACGAAGTGCCCTGCCACCTGGGCCTGGTGCTTGAGGAACTCCGTGCCTTCCCGCACGACGGAGGCCACGCGCCCCGGATCGTACAGATCACGCCATGGAGCCGTCCCACCGGTGATCAGCTCGCCCAGCAGGCCGCCCGCCATGATGCCGCCGCTCAGCCCCCAGCCGCCGAAGCCGGTGGCCACGTAGGTGTGGCGGCTGCCGGGGTGGAGTGGCCCGACCAGCGGCACGGAGTCGGTGGAGTCGTTGTCCTGCGTGGCCCACCGGTGCGTGAACGTGAGGTCGCCGAAGTGCCGGGCGGCCCACTCGGCAAGGCGCTCGAACCGCTCCTCGACGTCGTCGCCCGCACCCGGCGTGAAGTGCTCGCCGGTCACGATGAGCAGCCGTTTTCCCTCACCGTACGGCGCCGTGCGCATGGAACGCGTGTTCTCCTCCGGGGTGATGTACATACCCCGCGGGGCCCTCTCCTCGGCGATGGGCGCGGCCACGACCAGTTCGCGGCGGGGTGAGAGCCGGGTGAACAGCAGCGCACGGTCGAAGACCGGGTAGTGCGTGGCGACCACGACGGCGTCGGCGGTGATCCTGGCGCCGTTCTCCGTCGTGAGGACGCAGGGCTCCCCCTCGGTGAGGTCCACGACCCGGGTCCGCTCGTGCATCAGTCCTCCGCGCCGGCGGATCTCGTCGGCCAGCGCCAGCAGGTACTTGCGCGGATGGAACTGGGCCTGGCCCGTGACCCGGACCGCGCCGGCGACCGGGAACGGCAGCTCCGTCTCCGTCACGTACTCGGCGGGCAGCCCGGCCTCGCGGGCCGCCGCGGCCTCCGCGCGTACCTCGTCCGCGCGGGCGCCGTCCCTGACGTAGGTGTACGCCGCCGCCTCCTCCCACTCGCAGTCGATGCCGAGTTCGTCCACGATCTCGGCGGCGCGCCGGATCGCGTCCGTCTGGGAGCGCGCGTACAGCCGCGCGGCGTCCGTCCCGCGGGTACGGCGGAGCCGGTCGTAGACAAGGGTGTGCAGCGCGGTGAGCTTGGCCGTGGTGTGACCGGTGACCCCGGCGGCGATCCGCCCGGCCTCCAGCACCGCGACGCTGCGTCCCCGTCGGGTCAGCTCCCACGCGGCACTCAGTCCGGCGATGCCCGCACCGACCACGGCGACATCGACCGTCGTGTCACCGGCCGGTACGGGCGCGGGGGCACCGGGCGGCGCGGTCTCGAGCCAGTACGACGTCTGTGTGCGTGCCTGAAGGGTCATGCGCTCCGAGTTCCACGCCCGCCCGCGCCCACACCGGGTGTGAAGGAACAGCCGAAGGGGACTCGATCGGTCCGCGCCCAGCCGCGCGCCCCCGGCAATCGACACCCAGGGGCACCAACCCGTCGGCCGGCAAGGAGAAACCGTGCCATCAGCACCCATCGACGGAGGGGCCGATGCGTACTCCACCGACCGACCCGACACCGCCCCGGCCCACCCCCGCGCCGGGACCGACGGACCCGCAGCCCGGCCCGGCGCCGGGCCCCGTGCCCGCCCCCGGGCCCGATCCCGTGCCACCGGCACCGCCGGCGCCACCGGGCCCCGATCCCGTACCGCCGGCGGGTTCGTCGGCCGCGGTGGCAGCGAGTTCGGCGAACCGCCGATGAAGCCGGCTTCCGTCCCGGCCCAGGCCTCGGGCTGAGCCCCGGGCCCTCGTCGACCGGCTGCGCGACGCGCTGACAGGGCGCGGCAAGAAGGACTGACGCTCGCGGCGGCGGCCCGTTCGGACGCGAGTGGTCCGGAGGCCGCTGTCTGCTCCGCGGCGGCGGAGCCCCGCGCCCCGGCCGCCGCACCACGCCTGTTGCCATCGAGCCGACCTGGTCGCGGGCCGTGGACGGGCGCCGTACCCGCTCCGGAGCAAGCACGCCCGCCGTCATGAACTGCGCAGTCTCCTCCAGACGGCCTTGGCCGCGTTGTGGCCCGACATACCGTGCACGCCGGGTCCCGGCGGGGTGGCCGAGGAGCAGATGAAGACGGCCGGGTGGGGGGTGCTGTACGGGAAGAGGGAGAGCCTAGGGCGCAGCAGGAGCTGGAGTCCGGATGCGGCGCCGCAGGCGATGTCACCGCCGACGTAGTTGGCGTTGTGGGCGGCGAGTTCGGGCGGGCCGGCCGTGGCGCGGGCGAGGACACGGTCACGGAAGCCGGGCGCGAACCGCTCCAGCTGGCGCTCCATGGCATCCGTGAGGTCGCCCGTCCACCCGTTCGGAACGTGGCCGTACGCCCAGAAGACCTGCTTTCCGTCCGGCGCCCGCGAGGGGTCGACGACGCTGGGCTGCACGGTGATCAGGAAGGGCGGGTCGGGAGCCCGGCCCTCGCGCGAGGCGGCGCGCAGGGCGGTGCCGATCTCCGCGCTGCTCGCGCCGATCTGCACGGTGCCGGCGGTGCGCGCCTCCTTCGCCGTCCACGGCACGGGGCCGTCCAGCGCGTAGTCGATCTTGAATACGCTTGCCCCGTACCGGTATCCCTCGTAGTACCTGCCGAAGCCGGCGATCCGGGCCAGCGCGGTGGGCGAGGTGTCGAAGACGTAGGCCCGCGCGGGCGGCAGGTCGTCGAGGCGCTTGACCTCGTAGTCCGTGTGGACGGTGCCGCCGAGGTCCTTGAGGTACGCGGTGAGCGCGTCGGAGATGGACTGGGAGCCGCCGCGGGCGACGGGCCAGCCGCGGGCGTGTGCGGCCAGGGCGAAGACGAGGCCGACGGCTCCGGTGGCGATGCCGTCGAGCGGGGCGATGACATGCGCCACGAGCCCGGCGAACAGCGCCTTCGCGCGCTCGTCGCGAAAGCGGCGGGTCAGCCAGGTCGAGGGGGGCAGCCCGACGAGGCCGAAGCGGGCGAGGGTGACCGGGTCGCGGGGCAGCGCGGTGAGGGGGAGCGACATGAAGTCCTGCGCCAGGGTGTCCCAGCGGCTGAGGAAGGGCTCCACCAGCCTGCGGTACGTGCCCGCGTCACGCGGCCCGAAGGAGGCGGCCGTCTCGGCCACGGACCGGGACAGGACCGCTGCCGTGCCGTCGGTGAACGGGTGCGCCATGGGCCGCTCGGCGTGCAGCCACTGAAGTCCGTACCGCTCCAGCGGCATCGCCCTGAACGCGGGCGAGTTGATCCCCAGCGGGTGTGCGGCGGAGCACGGGTCGTGGCGGAAACCGGGCAGGGTCAGCTCTTGGGTGCGCGCCCCGCCGCCCACGGTGTCGCGGGCCTCGAAGACGGCCACGGAGAAGCCGCGGCGCGCCAGCTCCACGGCAGCCGTCAGTCCGTTCGGTCCCGCACCCACCACGACCACATCGAGCATCGACGGCACCTTCGGACTCCTTCGTCAGCCGATCGGCCACTGGGGATCAGGATATGCCGCTGGACCGACAGCGCCGGGGCGCGGGGGGCCCTTGCCCGGTGACGCACAGGTTCCGTTTCCGGGTGCCGGAGGAGGCTGCCTGGAGGGGCCCGCCGACCGCGCGTCTCACGGCTCAGCCGCCGGCCGACAGCAGCCCCACCACCCGGCGGGCCGTCGCCTCGTCCCGCGCCGCCGTGAACGGGAGCGCGTTGCCGCCGGTTATCCGGAACGGCTCGCCCGCGCGGGTCAGATGGGCGCCGCCCGCCTCCTCGACCAGCAGCAGGCCGGCCGCGTGATCCCAGGCCGCCTCCCAGGAGAACGCCGTCGCGTCCAACTCGCCCCGGGCGACGGCGAGATACTCGAGCCCCGCCGAGCCGCACGGGCGCGGGAGGACGCCCTCGGTGCGCAGGGCGAGGAGTGCGCGCTTCTGTTCTTCCGTGGTGTAGTCCGGGTGGGACGTGGCCACTTCGAGGTCACGGCCCGGATCGGGCGCGCCCGAGCGCAGCGGTTCGCCGTCGAGGTGGGCCCCGCGGCCCCGTATCGCCGTGGCCAACTGGTCGAGGGCCGGGGCGTAGGTCCACGACGCGTGGACGACGCCGCCCTGCGCCAGCGCGACCAGTGTGCAGAAGCCCGGGTCACCGTGCACGAACTGGCGGGTGCCGTCGACCGGGTCGACGATCCAGACCGGCGCCTCGCCCTGAATCGCCTCGTATGTCACGGGGTTGGCGTGCACCGCCTCCTCGCCGACCACGACCGAGCCGGGCAGGAGCTTGGCGAGCACCTCGGTGAGGTACGCCTCGGCCTTGCGGTCGGCGTCCGTGACCAGGTCGTGCGGGCCGCTCTTCTGGTCGATCTCGTGCGCGGCGAGCTGCCGGAAGCGCGGCATGATCTCGGTCGCGGCCGCCTGGCGGACCGCCTCTTCGACGTCTGACGTGCGGTGGGCGAGAAACTCTTCGATGGTTTCGGTGTCTCCGATCATGACTCCATGACAGCACGCGCCACTGACAATCCCCACCCGTCCGGTGTACTACGGGTGGAATCGGCATGAATACCCGGTTCGGAGATCAGCGCCCGACCGCGTACCCCTGCATCCCCCGCGGGTTCGCCGCCGCCGACAGGACACCGGTCTCCGGGTCCCGGGCGACCGCGCACAGCCGCCCCTCGGACCAGGCCTCGCCGACCAGGACGTCGTGGCCGCGCCGCCGCAGCTCCTCGACGACCCCGGGGTCCGTACGGGACTCGACGGTCACACTGCCGGGGCGCGTCCCGCGCGGGTAGAAGGAGCCGGGGAAGCTGTCGTTGTGCCAGTTCGGGGCGTCGATGGCGCCCTGGAGGTCGAGGCCGCCCCGGACCCCGGAGCGCAGGACGACGGCCAGGAAGAAGTGGGTCTGCCACTGGTCCTGCTGGTCGCCGCCGGGCGTGCCGAACGCGAGCACGGGGACTTGGTCCCGCAACGCCAGCGAGGGCGTGAGGGTGGTGCGGGGGCGGCGGCCCGGGGTGAGGGAGTTCGGCAGGCCCTCGTCCAGCCAGGCCATCTGGAGCCGGGTACCGAGCGGAAAGCCGAGTTCGGGCACGACCGGGTTGGACTGGAGCCAGCCGCCGCTGGGCGTGGCCGCGATCATGTTGCCCCACCTGTCGACGACGTCGAGGTGGCAGGTGTCGCCCCGGGTGCCCCCGTCCGCCGCGATGTCCGGTTCCCCGGGCACCGGGGACAGCGGGCTCTTGGCGACGGTGGGCTCGCCCGCTCCCGGGGGACCGAACGCGGGCTCGGGTTCGTCGGCGGCCACCACGCGTGCGTGCCCGCTCATCCGCGGGGTCCGCCCGCCCGGGCTGCCGGGGCGCAGCTCGTACGAGGCCTTGTGGCCGACGAGCACCCGCCGCTCGGCGTTGTACGCGTCCGACAGCAGCTCGGCCAGCGGCACCTCGGCCGCGTCGCCGTACCAGGCCTCACGGTCGGCCATGGCGAGCTTGCAGCCCTCGATGAGGAGGTGGACGTAGTCGGCGGACCCATAGCGCGGCAGCTCGGGCGGGAGCAGCGCGAGCTGCTGGAGGAGGACCGGGCCCTGGCTCCAGGGGCCGGCCTTGCACAGCGTCCAGCCCTGCCAGTCGTACGTCGCCGGAGCCTCGTAGGTCGCGGCCCAGGAGGCGAGATCGGCGGCCGTCAGCGTGCCGGTGTGCCGCTCGCCGCTGGTGTCCAGGGTGGGCCGCCCGGACTGGCGTACGAGCGCCTCGGCGATGAACCCGCCACGCCACACCTCCCGTGCCCTCTCGATCTGGGCCACCCGGTCTCCGGTGCCCGACACCTCGGCGATCAGCCGTTTCCAGGTCGCGGCGAGCGCCGGGTTGCGGAACAGTTCACCCGGCCGTGGCGCCTTTCCGCCGGGCAGATACACCTCGGCCGACGAGACCCACTCCGTCTCGAACAGCTCGCGCACCGTCTCGACGGTCTCCCCGACGCGCTCCACGGGCGCGTGCCCGTCCTGCGCGTATCCGATGGCGTACTTGAGGACGTCCGCGAGGGACTTCGTTCCGTAGTCGCGCAGGAGGAGCATCCAGGCGTCGAACGCACCCGGAACGGCGGCCGCGAGCGGCCCCGTACCGGGTACGAGATCCAGACCGAGTCCCTTGTAGTGCTCGATCGTGGCTCCGGCCGGCGCGACTCCCTGCCCGCACAGCACCCGCACCTCACCGCCCGCCGGGGCGAGGATGATCGGCACCTCTCCCCCGGGCCCGTTGAGGTGCGGCTCGACGACATGCAGGACGAAACCGGCGGCGACGGCGGCGTCGTAGGCGTTGCCGCCCTCCTCCAGGACGGCCATCGCCGACTGGGAGGCGAGCCAGTGCGTGGAGGACACCATGCCGAAGGTGCCCTGGAGGGTGGGGCGGGTCGTGAACATACGGCCTCTCACCTCGCTGTTTCCGCTCATCGGCCAGATCGGTCGGCGCTCAGGATCGGCCCTGGGGGGAATCTGGGGAGTTCGAGTCACACGCGAGAGATCCAATCACGGCACCGAAGCCCACGCGGGCACGCTTCAGACCCCCTGCTCACGGACGCGTACGGCACCCACGCGAGAGGCCCGGAGAATCCGCACAAAAGCGCCACACAGACTGCACTCAGGCTTTCGAAAGCCTCGTTAGCGTTGCTGGCTGCTCGATTCCACGTGCGAACGTGACCAGGCCCCGGCGGGGCGACGGCATGTCAACTCAGGAAGACCGCAAATGGACTACTGCTCCTCGTGTCGCCGGCATCTCAATGGCGCCCTGGTGTGTCCCGGGTGCGGTGCCTACGCTCCGGACATCGCACCGGCCACCGTCGACGGTGGCGTCGTCCCGAGCTGGGCCGGCACGGCGACGACGGGCACGACGGTGAGCGAGTCGGTGCCGTGGGAGTACCCGGCCTCGGACACGTGGCACGACGGCCGTCTTCGTGACGAGGCAGCGGTCGAAGCCGGCCTGGAGGAGGCCCCGGAGACCGACCCGTACGGCGACCTCGAGGGCACGATGCCCGCACCCGCACCGCAAGGGCGGGCGGCGCGGCGTCGCCAGCTGGCCCGCTGGAAGAAGAACCAGCGCCGGGCCGTGGTCGCGACTGCCGTCGCACTCGTCGGAGGCGGCCTGACCGTCGCCGCGATGGACCGGCACTCCGCCGACCGGGCACAGGCGTCCACCGCGCCGGAGGTCGCGACCATGGGCACCGCGGACGAACAGGTGGCTGAGCAGCCCCACCCCTCGTCGACACAACCCGGAACTCGCCTGTCTTCGCACACTCCCCCCGCGCAGTCGCCCACGACCGACCTTCCGCGCCGGCGGTCCGCCGCCGCCCCGCCCCGCGTCACACCGCCGAGCGCTCAGCCGTTCGCCGCCGCCTCTCCCCCTCCGACGGCGAGGGCGGCGGCCCCGCAGCCTCGGACCGCCTCCCCGTCCACCGTCGGAACGGTGCCCGACGGCACCGGTACGGCGGCGAAGGAAACGTCCGCGTCTGCCGGCGCCGATGACACGGCCCCGGGAGCACCGCAGGCGAGCCCCGCGCCCACAACGACTTCACCTTCGCAGATCTGCCTGCTCCTGGTGTGCCTCGGCTGATCGGCCGTTCAACGTCAGCGAGTGCGGACGGAGCCTGCGGGGACCGGGGAGTTCTCTCAGTACCCGCTCGGGCTTCTCAGAGCTTCCCGCCGATCTCGCAGGCCCGGCACGGCGGCCGGCCGCAGGTGCACTGCGTGATGGCGTCGAGGACGTCGCGATCGTGGTAGAGGCACTCGTCCTTGCAGGTGTGGCGCGGGATGAATCCCGCCGGGATCTCACCGGGCCACGGCTCGTGACCGTCCCGGCAGCGGGCGAACCGCTCGGGGTCGGTGGAGTGCAGGTCGTGCATGCTCGACCGCGCCTCGTCCTCCAGTTCCCGCACTCGCTGCACCAGGCTCTTCAGCTCGGTGGCAATGCTGGAGTACCGGTCGGCGCCGGTCCTTACGTGTGCGGCCCGCAGTGCCATCGCCGCGTTGCCCAAAAAACGGCCGGCATCCTGAAGGTCGGTCACGTGATGCAACTGAATGCCGTTCACGCCCCGTACCCACACGGCGTCCATGCTGCTCACTGATCCACCTTTCCAGCGTTCGCCTTGATTACCTTGCGAAACAGTATGCGCGGCGCCGGTGCCTCCGCATAGAAAAACTGTCTATTCAGCAAGCTAAGGGTCTCCGTCGCGCCCCGCCAGCAGATTCCGGGTGAGTCGGCTCACAGAAGACATGGGCCCGCAACAGGCATGACCAGCAGAAGGTCCATTGCTCACTCACGTGGTGGATCTTCAGCCGCGTCTTCCAATGGATCTTCTGCTGATTTCTTGTCCGCCCTCTGTTATTGAGCCGCCGTTCCGGCTCAATATGCGTTATCCGGTGACCGTGTAGGAGCGCGCTCCCGTTCCGGCTAGCCCACCACCGTCGACGATCAGGTACTCCGGACGGATGGGGCGCCCGTCGAACCAGCACTCCAGGATCTCCCGGGTACCGGCGGCGTAGCGGGCCTGCGCCGAGAGGGTCGAACCGGACACGTGCGGCGTCATCGCCTCGTACGGCATGGTGCGCCACGGATGGTCGGGCGGTGGCGGCTGCGGATACCAGACGTCACCGGCGTATCCGGCCAGTTGGCCGCTGTTGAGGGCCCGCACCACGGCATCCCGGTCGACGATGAGCGCGCGTGCGGTGTTGACGATGTACGAACCGCGCTTCATGGCCCCGATCAGGTCGTCGTCGAAGAGGTTCTGCGTCTGCGGATGCAGCGGGGTGTGGATCGACAGCACGTCGACCGAGGAGGCCAGCGAACGAGCGTCGGGATGCCAGGTCAGCTCCAGTTCCTCTTCGACCTCCTTGGGCAGCCGGTGCACGTCGCTGTAGTGCAGCCTTACGTCGAACGGCGCCAGGCGGCGCAGTACCGCCTGGCCGATCCGGCCGGAGCCGAGGACGCCGACGTCCATGCCTTCGAGGTCGTAGGCGCGCGAGACGCTGTCGGCGATGTTCCAGCCCTTCTTGGCGGTCACCCAGTCGTGGGCCGGCATGTAGTTGTGGACCAGAGTGAGGATCTGCATGACGGCGTGCTCGGACACGCTGATGCTGTTGCTGAAGGTCACCTCCGCCACCGTCATGCCGTGGGCGATGGCGCTCGGCAGGTCGACGTGGTCCGACCCGATCCCCGCCGTGATCGCGAGTTTGAGCCGGGGCGCGGAGGCGATCCGCTCGGCGGTCAGATAAGCGGGCCAGAAGGGCTGCGAGATGACCACGTCCGCGTCGGGCAGCTCGCGGTCCAGAGTGGAGTCCGGCGCTTCCTTGTCGCTGGTGACGACATAGGTGTCGCCTCGGTCCTCCAGGAACCGGCGTAGTCCCAGTTCTCCGGAGACGCTGCCGAGGAGCTGCCCCGGGGTGAAATCTATGGTTTGTGGGGTCGGCGTTGTCTGACCGCCCGGATATCCGGTGATGGCCGGAATCTCATCGCGGGCGTAGTCGGGAGGATAACCGCCCACGGGGTCGGGATAGAGCACCGCAAGGATCTTTGCCATGGCCGTCCTCCATCGGTGGGGCCGCCGCTCCGGCTGAACCGGTCGAGTACCGATGATCTTGAATTTTAGTTGAGCATGCGTCGGCGCTGCAATCCCCACGGATATTATGGAAGTGGGCCAGTGGATAAGGATGCGGATATTCGATCAGGCCTGCGGCAGGAGTTCGGGCGACAGCGTGTACCGATCCGTGTTCTGTACGGAGGCTTCTGATGCGGGCGGACGAATCCGGGCCCGAGCGGGAATCCCGAGAGCCCACGCACATCCCCGGCGCCGAACCCGAACTGGGTGGCGAGCCCACGCCGCGAGGCGAGCCCGGGCCGGGATTCGAGCCCGGGCCGGGAGGCGAGCCCGCACCGTCACGCGCGCCGTTCCGCTCACGTCTGCGCAAGGGCGTCCTGGCGGCGGTCGCGCTCGGCGGCGTTCTGGGCGGGTCGGCCCGCTACGCCCTGGGACTGACGTTTCCCACACCTCGGGGGACGTTTCCGGTGACGACGTTTGCCGTCAACGTGTCCGGTGCGTTCCTACTGGCGCTGCTGCTCGTGTACGTACTCGAGATCTGGCCGCCGACCCGGTACGTGCGACCGTTCGCCGCCGTCGGGTTTCTCGGCTCCTTCACCACTTTCTCGACGTGGATGGTCGACACCGATCGCCTTCTGGGTCACGGCCACTACGCAGTCGCGGCCTTCAACGTGTTCGGCAGTCTGTTCGCCGGCCTGGCCGCCACCGGTCTGGGCCTGGCCATCGGCAGGATGGCCCTGGCCCGGCGGGTACGGCTGGCCGCGCGGCACGGCCGCGCCCGCCGGTACGGCTGGTGGGTCCGGTGATCGTCACCCTGCTCGCCGTCGGTGCCGCGGCCGCGGTCGGGGCGGTCGCGCGCTACATGCTCGACCAGTACGTGCAGTACCGAAGCCCGGGCCTGTTCCCGCTCGGCACATGGCTGATCAACGTCACCGGTTCGTTCGTGCTGGGGCTTCTGGTGGGCCTCGGCGCGCGGCACGGACTGCCGGAGCAGTTCGTGCCCATTGCCGGCGTCGGATTCTGCGGCGCCTATACAACGTTCTCCACATTCAGTTACGAGTTGGTCCACCTGCGCGAGAAGGGACAGGTCAGAAAGTCCCTGCTGTACGGCGCTTCGAGCCTCACGGCGGGTCTTCTGGCGGCAGCGGCGGGGCTCGCCGTCGAATCGTTCTGAGAATCGAATCGCTCCGGGAATCGAATCGCTCCGGGAAGGGCAGGACCAGCCGTCGGGGACTTGACACGTGGATTCACGAGACGTCTCCTTGAACGTAGGAAACATTATGTGGCGTACGCCTCTCCGGACACGCCGCACGCGATCGGGTTGGCCAGCGTCCACCGAAATCCGGAGGCTGCTGATGGCAACCTATGAATATCTATGCAGCCGCTGCGGGGCCTTCGATGTGAAGTTGGAAATCGGGACGGCGCCCCGGGCTTACGGTTGCCCTGTTTGCGCAGGCGCTGCGAGACGTGTGTATTCCTCGCCCGGTCTCTCGCTGACCTCGCACGCGGTCGCCGCCCTCCACGTCCGGGAGGAGCAGGCGCGTGAGGCCCCGGCAGTAGTCTCCCAAGTGCCGCCACGCAGAAGGGTGCCACGGCACCCGCACCCCGCGCTCTCGCGGCTTCCGCGTCTCTGAGGGCGGTGGTCGACAAGGCAGAACGTCTCATGCGGGTTTCGGCATCGGAACACGACGTCGTTCCCGCAGCGCTGTGCGGAATACGGAATCACGCAACGCGGGCCGGGAGTCGAGCCGCATCCCCGGCAGCTCACCGGCAGTCCGGGCACGACGCGATTCCGCCCCCCACGCGGACTTAGGAGGTGCGTCCCCGTGGGAAACGTGGGACTGCTCTTTGTCGGTGCGGTGCTCTTCATGAACGGACTGCTGCTGCTCGGGAAGGTTGATGCCAAAGCAGCAGCGGTGTTCAACCTTTTCATAGGCGCACTACAGGTACTGACGCCGACTTACCTCATCTTCACCGCCAACGGCGACCCCATGAAGATCCTGGCGGCATCAGGCATCTACCTCTTCGGGTTCACCTACCTCTATGTAGGTATCGGCCTGCTCACCGGTCTCGACAGCACCGGCGTCGGCTACTACTCGCTGTTCGTGGCAGTTGCCGCCCTGGGATACTCGTTCGTCAATTTCCGGCTCTTCAAGGACTACCCCTTCGGGGTCATCTGGCTCTACTGGGCCTACCTGTGGTTCCTGTTCTTCCTGCTGCTCGGTCTCAAGAAGGACGACCTCAAGATCTATACCGGTTGGGTCACGGCGATCGAAGGCTGGGTCACGGGTGCGATTCCCGCGGGGCTGCTGCTCTCCGGCTACTGGAAGCACCCCACCGAGACCGCCATCGCACTGGCGGTCTTCGGCGTGGTGGTGTTCGTGGGGCTGTGGCCGCGCACCCATAGAACGCCCCGGCCGACCTCAGCCGCCCCGCGGACCGGAGGTGTGGGCGCACCAACGTGACCGGATCAGAAACGAGGAGTTCTCATGCCTGAAATTCTCTTCAGTGTGGACCACAGCAAGTCGATGCGTGACCAGGCCGTGCCCGGCCACAACAGGTGGCACCCGGACGTCCCCACCGTCGCCATGGTGAAGCCAGGAGCGGAGTTCCGCATGGAGTGCCGCGACTGGACCGACTGCCAGGTCGGCAACAACGACACCGCCAACGACGTACGCGACATCGACCTGACCATCCCTCACATGCTCAGCGGCCCGATAGGCGTGGAGGGCGCCGAACCCGGCGACCTGCTCGTCGTCGACATCCTCGACCTCGGCCCCGTTCCGCAGCAGACCGGGGACGCGGCAGGACAGGGCTGGGGCTATACCGGCATCTTCGCCAAGGCCAACGGCGGAGGCTTCCTGACCGACTACTTCCCGGACGCCTACAAGGCCGTATGGGACTTCCACGGACAGCAGGCCGTCTCCCGCCACCTTCCCGGGATCCGCTTCACCGGAATCACCCACCCCGGGTTGTTCGGAACCGCTCCGTCCGCCGAGATGCTCGCCCGCTGGAACACCCGCGAGCAGGCGCTGATCGACACCGACCCGAACCGGGTCCCCCCGCTCGCCGTACCGCCGGACGCCACCAACGCACTCGCCGGCACGGCCACCGGAGACCTCGCACGGCGCATCGGCGAAGAAGGCGCACGCACGGTGCCGGCCCGCGAGAACGGAGGCAACCACGACATCAAGAACTTCACCCGGGGATCGAGGGTCTTCTACCCCGTACACGTCCAGGACGCGAAGCTCTCAGGCGGCGACCTGCACTTCAGCCAGGGCGACGGAGAGATCACCTTCTGCGGCGCCATCGAGATGGGCGGCTTCATCGACTTCCACGTCGACCTGATCAAGGGCGGCATGGAGACGTACGGCATCTCCACCAACCCCGTGTTCATTCCGGGCAACGTCGAGCCGAGGTACACGGAGTTCCTCACCTTCATCGGGATCTCCGTCGACCACGACACGGACACGAACTACTACCTGGACGCGACGCTGGCCTACCGCCGGGCCTGCCTCAACGCCGTCGAGTACTTCAAGAAGTTCGGCTACAGCGGAGAGCAGGCCTACCTGCTGCTCGGCTCCTCCCCCATAGAGGGACGCATCAGCGGCATCGTCGACATCCCCAACGCCTGCTGCTCGCTGTACGTACCCACCGCCATGTTCGACTTCGACGTGCGGCCGACCGCCGCCGGCCCGATGAAGGCCGACCGCGGCCAGTGCGCGCTGGCCACTGCCTGAACCGGACCACGAGGGATGCGTGCCCTCAGGCAAGAGCGACGGGCCCAGGGGCGTCACCGGAACACCGGTGACGCCCCTGGAGCGTCCGCCGGCAGGGCCTAGGAGGCAGGTGCCCACGCCGTCGTCCCGAGCGTGTTCTCCGGGCCGATGTCGAGCGGCTCTTGAGGACGTACGTTCATGGCGTCCCGCCCCGTCTTCGGCGCGACCCGGAGGTACGTGCCGTCCTCGGCTCCCATCCGCCAGTAGAGACCTGCCCGCGCGGTCTCGCCCGGCGCGAGCGTCAGCGGCTCGGGGCCGGGGTCCTGCGGCGCCATGAACACCTTGTCCGTCCCCTCGACGGTGCGCACGCCCGTGAGCGGGGTGCCCCTCTCGTCGAGGACGCGCACGGACGGGTAGCCGTTCACCTCGTAGGACCGCTTGCCGCAGTTGGTCAGGGTGAGCGTCATGGCGCGCAGTCCCATGGCCGCGTCGACGGGGCCGGAGTCGAAGCGCAGACCGGAGGGCGGGCAGCCGCGTTCCTGCTGGACCGGTACGACGGGTGAGGGCCCGGGGGTCGCGGACGCGGGCGGCGGGGCGGCCCGGGTCGGCGACGGGGCGGCCCGCGTCGGCGATGGGGTGGGCCTGCGTTCGGGGTTGCGCTCGCGGTCCAGTTCGGCGGAGAGTCCGCACCCGCTCGCGGCCAGCGCCAACAGACAGGCGAGAGCGGCGCAGCGGGCCGGCTTCGGGCGTATCGCGATCACGCGCCGATGATGGCACGCGGTCTCGGCACAAGGCGTCACTCCGCTCGCCCCGCGCCGCCACCAGGCCCGACTCGCGGGAGAACAGCACCAGTTGGGCCCGGCCACAGGCGCGCCCGGCTTCGTCGTCGCGTTCGTCGTCGCGCGGCTGATGCGGGTCTCGGCCGTGAAGGGGCTGATGCCCCCGGTGCGCGGCGATCTCCTCGCCGGTGAGGCCGCCCCCGGCAAGCGCGGTGACCTCGCGTTCGTCACGAACATCGCGTACGCACTGGAGACGGATCACGGCGTCCGGCTCCGGGCCGCGGTGCGGCCCGTGACGGCGGGGCAGCCCACAGCCCGTCAACAGGGAGCCACTGTGACCGCACAGGTACGGAGCGAGTTGGCCCTTCCGCCCCACAGATACTCGTGTGACACTGGCGTCCCGTCCGCAGTGCGGACTCTCTCCGCACCATCCCCCACGAGAAGTGCGCCGTGTCTTCGCTGCCTCTGCCGCTCGCCCTCACCGCACGTCTGCTGCCGGTCGCCGTACTCGCCTCGGCCGGCTGGGCCCTGACGTCGGGTCCGTTCGCCCCGGCACCGACCGCCCAGCACAAGCCGACACAAAAGACACAGACCCAGAGCCCCACCGCACCCTCGACAACGGCGGCCACCAAGACGTACGCCTCGGCCCCGGCACCGTGCGGCGCCGTGCCGGAGAAGACGGTGACCTCCCTGGTCCCCGGCACCAAGACCGCGGGCAAGGAGATCGCGTCGACCGACAAGTCGGTCCGCCGCACCTGCTCCTGGAATGCGCTCAAGGGGTACGACTACCGCTGGCTCGACGTCTCCTACGAGATATCGGACACGGACAAAGCGGCACAGAAGACCTTCGAGCAGCGCACTACGGAGAAGAGCGGCGGAGGGGCGGTCCCCGGACTCGGCGACGAGGGCTACTCCGTCGTGAACCTCACCACGGAGGACAAGCAGCAGACGCGCGAGGGTGTGGTGATGGCTCGCGTGTCCAACGCGCTGGTGACCGTCACGTACAACGGCAGCGACTTCGAGACGCAGAAGGCGCCCGGTACGGACGAGATCAACAAGGGTGCCATCAAGGCCGCGAAGGCCGCGGTGGCAGCGCTGGAGGACGGGCAGAAAGCCTGACCGTCCTCCGTGCGCTCCGTACCGTTGCGTCAGACCGCGGTGCGTCAGACCGCGGTGCGTCAGACCGCGGCCTTGTCCCGTCCGCGCAGCGCCATCAGCACCACGTACAGGACCGTCGAGGTGCCGAGGCCCACCGCCCAGCCGTAGTCGGCCAGCGACTGGAGCGCCGGTATGGGCCGGCCGTCGATCAGGGGATGGAAGTCGGCACCTCCGACGGCCAGCACACCGCCGACCACGAAGGCGACGACGGCCCGCCAGTTCCAGCCGCCGTCGTACCAGTAGCGGCCGCCCGCGCGGTACAGGTCGGCGAGGTCGAGGGAGCCGCGGCGCAGGATCCAGTAGTCGGCGATGAGAATGCCGGCGACCGTGCCGAGCAGACCGCCGACCAGGCCCAGCCAGGTGAAGATGTAGCCCTGCGGGTCCGAGTACAGCTTCCACGGGAAGATCAGCACACCCAGCACACAGGTGGCGAGCGCACCGGTGCGGAAACTGATCTTGCGGGGCGCGATATTGGAGAAGTCGAAGGCCGGTGAGACCAGGTTGGCCGCGATGTTCACGGACAGGGTCGCCACCAGCACGGTGACCAGCGCGAAGATGATGCCGAAGACGTTGTCGGTCTTGGCGGCGAGCTGTACCGGGTCCCAGACCGCCTCGCCGTACACCACCTGGGAGCCGGAGGTGACCATGACGGACAGGAACGCGAACAACGTCATGGTGGTGGGCAGACCGAGCGCCTGTCCCCAGGTCTGGGCCTTCTGACTCCTGCCGTACCGGGTGAAGTCGGGGATGTTCAGCGACAGCGTGGACCAGAAGCCGATCATGCCCATGAGCGACGGCGCGAACAGCTTCCAGAAGTCCGGGCCCCAGCCGAGCTTGGAGGGCTGGTCGAGGAGCGGGCCGAAGCCGCCGGCCTTGCTGCTCATCCACCACAGCATCACACCGGCGCCGACGAGGACGAAGGGCGCCGCCCAGTTCTCGAAGCGGCGGATCGTCTCCATGCCCCGGTAGATGATGGCGACCTGGAGCACCCAGAAGATCGCGAACGACAGCCACATGGTCCAGGCGTAGCCGCCGACCTTCGAGGCGTTCGCCCAGCTGTCGCCGAAGAGCTTCCCGGCGAGGAAGTAGATCGCCTCGCCGCCGATCCAGGTCTGGATGCCGAACCAGCCGCACGCCACCAACGCCCGTACGACAGCGGGCAGGTTGGCGCCGCGGATGCCGAAGGAGGCGCGGGCGAAGACGGGGAAGGGTATGCCGTACTTGGGTCCCGCATGCCCGGTGAGCAGCATCGGGACCAGCACGATCAGGTTGGCCAGCGCGATGGTGAGCACGGCCTGCTTCCAGTCCATGCCGACGGCTATCAGACCGGAGGCGAGGGTCCAGGAAGCGGTGTTGTGGGCCATGCCGACCCACAGGGCGGAGAAGTTGTACGTGGTCCAGGTGCGCTTTTCGACCGGGACCGGAAGCAGGTCCTCGTTGGCGTAGGGGCCGCTGGGGGCGGGCGCGTCCGGGGCGATCTCCACCCGTCCGTCGGGCAGGGTGACTTGGGCGGTGGGCGGGCTGTCCGGAGGGACGGTCTCGGTCATGGGCAGGCCAATCAATGAGGCGGGACGGGAAAGGCCGTGCGGGTGGCGCTTGGGGGGGGTGCGCGGAGAGCGCCCTGTCCCCTTCCCGGGCGGCGGGAAGGGGACGATCCGAGGAGCGGGCCAACGGCCCTGTCAATGCCGACAGTTGACGTTTACCGGCGGCAGTTGCCGTTACTGCGGGCCGTTGACGGCCGGGATGATCTTCGTCCCGTAGGCGTCGATGACGGCTTCCTGCGCGTCGTGCATGTCGTAGACGGCGAACTGGTCGACGCCCAGCTCACGCAGGGCGTTCAGCTTCTCGATGTGCTGCTCGACCGTGCCGATCAGGCAGAACCGGTCGACGATCTCGTCCGGCACGAACGCGGTGTCGGGGTTGTCGGTACGCCCGTGGTGGGAGTAGTCGTAGCCCTCGCGGGCCTTGATGTAGTCGGTGAGTTCGTCGGGTACGGCGGCGGAGTGCTCGCCGTACTTGGAGACGAGATCGGCGACATGGTTGCCGACCATCCCGCCGAACCAACGGCACTGCTCGCGCGCGTGGGCGAGCGCCTCGGGCGAGTCGTCCGCCGTGACGTACGCCGGCGCGGCGACGCAGATCCTGACCTCGGACGGGTCGCGCCCGGCCGCCACGGCCGCGTCCTTGACGGCCTTGACCATGTACTCCGTCAGATAGAGGTCGGCCAGCTGGAGGATGAACCCGTCCGCCTCCTCGCCGGTCATCTTCAGGGCCTTCGGGCCGTAAGCGGCCATCCAGACCGGGAGTTCGGCGCCCGGCTTGACCCACGGGAACTTGACGACCGTACCGCCGAGGTCGGCCTCATCGCCGCGGCCGAGGGCACGGATCACCTTCATGGCACCGCTTATACGGGCGAGGGTGTTGGGCTTGCGCCCGGCGACGCGCATCGCGGAGTCGCCACGGCCGATGCCGCACACCGTGCGGTTGCCGAACATGTCGTTCAGCGTCGCGAAGGTGGAGGCGGTGACCTCCCAGGTGCGGGTGCCCGGGTTCGTCACCATGGGGCCGACCGTCAACTTCTGCGTGTTGGCGAGAATCTGACTGTAGATCACGAACGGTTCCTGCCACAGCACGGCCGAGTCGAAAGTCCAGCCGTAGCGGAAGCCGTTGCGTTCGGCCCGCTTCATCAGGCTGATGACACGCGAGGCCGGCGGGTCGGTCTGCAGGACGAGTCCGAAGTCCATGTGCGCCACTCCTAGTTCAGGTACTGACAGGTGGAGCGGGGGGTGTAGACGCCATGCCCCGCGCGCCCGGTGAACTCCCGCTCGGTGATGACCGGTTCGCCCCGCGAGAGCACGGTCTCGACCCGTCCCGTGACGCGCCTGCCCTCGTACGCCGAGTAGTCGACGTTCATGTGGTGCGTCTCGGCCGAGATGATCTGCTCGGCGTGCGGGTCGTAGATGACGACATCGGCGTCGGCGCCCGGCGCGATGGTCCCCTTCTTCGGGTACAGGCCGAACATCCGGGCCGGGGTGGCGCAGGCGATCTCGATCCAGCGGCGGCGCGAGATGTGCCCGTCGACGACGGCCTGGTGGAGCAGGTCCATACGGTTCTCGACCCCCGGCAGACCGTTGGGGATCTTGGAGAAGTCGCCCCGGCCGAGCTCCTTCTGGCCGACGAAGCAGAAGGGGCAGTGGTCGGTGGAGACGACCTGGAGGTCGTTGGTGCGCAACCCGCGCCACAACGCGGCCTGGTGCTGTTTGGGGCGAAGAGGCGTGCTGCACACGTACTTGGCGCCCTCGAAGTCGGGCTCGGCGAGGTTGTCGGTCGACAGGAACAGGTACTGCGGACAGGTCTCGCCGAAGACGTTCAGTCCCTCGTCGCGCGCCCGTGCCAGCTCGGCGACCGCTTCCTGCGCCGAGACGTGCACGACGTACAGCGGAGCGCCCGCGACCTGCGCGAGCTTGATGGCGCGGTGGGTGGCCTCGGCCTCCAGCAGGGCCTTGCGGACCTCGCCGTGATACCGGGGGTCGGTCTCACCGCGGGCCAGCGCCTGCTCGACCAGCACGTCGATCGCGATGCCGTTCTCGGCGTGCATCATGATCAGGCCGCCGTTCTCGGCGGAGCGCTGCATGGCGCGCAGGATCTGGCCGTCGTCGCTGTAGAAGACGCCGGGATAGGCCATGAACTGCTTGAAGGAGGTGACGCCCTCCTCGACGAGGAGGTCCATCTCCTTCAGCGTCTCGTTGTTGACGTCCGAGACGATCATGTGGAAGGCGTAGTCGATGGCGCACTTGCCATCGGCCTTGGCGTTCCAGGCGTCCAGGCCCTCGCGCAGCGAATGGCCCACGCTCTGCACCGCGAAGTCGACGATCGTCGTCGTACCGCCCCAGGCCGCGGCCCGCGTACCCGTCTCGAAGGAGTCGGAGGCGAAGGTGCCGCCGAAGGGCAGTTCCATGTGGGTGTGGGCGTCGACTCCGCCCGGAATCACGTACTTTCCGGTGGCGTCGATGGTCCGCTCGGCCGTCCAGGCCTCGGCGGCCGGGGTGCCCGAGGCGGCGAGGGCGACGATGCGGCCGTCCTCGATCAGGACGTCGGCGTGGATCTCGTCGGACGCGGTGACGACGAGGCCACCGCGGATGACGGTACGGCTCATGCTCCCTCTCCTACTCCTACCGTGGTCAGCACTGCTGTCTGGTGCGGCGGTCGGTCCCGCCGGTCCGGCCGCCCGTGCACCGGACCGGCGAACGCCCGGCCGGCTACGGAGCGGTCAGGGGCCCGTACGCGCCCGGGGCGCGGTCGCGGTAGAACTGCCAGCGGTCGCGCACTTCCCGCAGCTTGGCCAGGTCCAGGTCGCGGACGACGAGTTCGGTCTCCTTGTCGCTCGCCACCTCGCCGACGAACTGCGCCTCCGGGTCCACGAAGTACGAGGTCCCGTAGAAGTCGTTGTCGCCCAGCTCCTCGACGCCCACGCGGTTGATGGCGCCGACGAAGTACTCGTTGGCGACCGCCGCCGCCGGCTGCTCCAGCTGCCAGAGGTAGCCGGACAGACCGCGCGAGGTGGCCGACGGGTTGAACACGATCTCGGCGCCCGCCAGGCCCAGCGCCCGCCAGCCCTCCGGGAAGTGACGGTCGTAGCAGATGTAGACACCGATCCTGCCGACGGCGGTGTCGAAGACCGGCCACCCGCTGTTGCCGGGGCGGAAGTAGAACTTCTCCCAGAATCCCTCGACCTGCGGAATGTGGGTCTTGCGGTACTTGCCCAGGTACGAGCCGTCGGCGTCGATCACGGCCGCGGTGTTGTAGAGGACGCCGGGCTGCTCCTCCTCGTACATCGGCAGGACCAGGACGATGCCCAGTTCCCTGGCCAGCGCCTGGAAGCGCTTGACGATCGGGCCGTGCGGGATCTGCTCGGCGTACTCGTAGAACGCCTTGTCCTGGACCTGGCAGAAGTAGGGACCGTAGAACAGCTCCTGGAAACACAGGACCTGTGCGCCCTGTGCGGCCGCGTCGCGGACCGCCTGCTCGTGGACCTGGATCATCGATTCCTTGTCGCCGGTCCATGCGGTCTGGAAGACGGCGGCGCGGATCACTCTGCTCATCGGGACCTCCGGTCGCTCGGTGTGCGGCGAGCCTAGAAAGTCCTGGGACCCGGATTGAGTTGCACCGTGTCACGTCTGCGGACACCTGGCGTTCCACGGTGTCACCCCTGTCCGAACGCACGTGTTTCCTGCTCTTGTCCACGCCGTTTCACCCCTGTTGGGCATCGTGTGCGAGCAGCGCGATGTGGACGGAGGCGGCCTGTTCGAAGTCGTCGAGGTCGACGCCGAGCCGCGCCTGGATGGCCTCCAGCCTGCGGTAGAGCGCGGGCCGGCTGACGTGGTGGAGCTGCGCGGTGCGGGACTTGTTGCGGCCGGTGGCCAGATAGGTGCGCAGTACGGGCAGCAGGTCCGACTCGGCGTCGCGTCCGCACAGCAGCCCGTTCAGCTCGCGCTCGGCGAAGGACTGGACGTACGGGTCGTCCCGCAGCAGCCGGATCAGACCGCGCAGATGGACGTCCCTCAGGCGCACCACGGCCGGCAGGTCCAGCACGGCCGAGTTCTCGGCCACGGCGTCGGCCACGTGCTGGGCCTCACGCAGCCCGGCGGGCACGTCGTCCCAGGCGGTACGCGGATCGGCGGCGGCGACCACGGTCCCGCTCGCCCCGGACTCCGTACGCAGCCGGGTGGCGAAGTGCGCCGAGAGTGCCTCCGCGTCCTGGTCCCGGGCGAGGCTGAGCAGCACGGCGGTGGCTCCGTCGGCCAGTTCGGCGACGAGTCCGGGCAGCCCCAGCATGCGCAGGACGCGGTCGAGCACGGGCGGCTCCCCGTCCCGTACGACGAGCGGCACGAAAGTCCGGCGGTTGACGGGCAGTCCGGCGGCCCGCGCACGCGGCAGGAGCTGACGGGCCGGTACGACACCGGAGACGAGGTCCGTCAGCAGGCCCTGCGCGGACTGCTCCTCCCAGGTGTGGGCGGAGCCGCCGAGCATCCGGTGCAGGACCAGCGCCTCGGCGGCCCGGTCGGCGAGCAGGCGCCCCGTGGCGGCGTCGCCGCGGTATCCGCACAGTACGATCCGGCCCCAGCGCTCACCCCGCCCGCCCAGCTCGGCCCGGACCCAGCCGGCGCCCTCGCTGCCGCCCGCCTGACGCGCTATGCGCTCCCAGTCACGCAACACGTCGTCGACCGCGGACCGCTCCCCCGCCGTGGCGAGGACGCGGTGCGCGAGATTGGTGACGACGACGGGACAGGCGGCGTGCCCGGCGATCTCGTCGAGCATCCGCTGCAGAGGAGCGCCCGCCGTGATGAGTCCGGTGAGCGCCGTGCGTACCGCCTCGGACAGGCTGACGGCCGCGAACTTCTGTCGTACGAGCCGGGATTGGACCTCTTCCGTCAACTCGGCGAACGGGAAGGGCCGGTGGAGCACCACCATGGGCAGACCGCAGCGCTCCGCGGCCCGGCGCATCACGTCCGGCGGCGCCGGGAAGGCCCGGCCGAGTCCGAGGACGACGGCCGCGGCCTCCGCGCGGTGCAGCGAGCGGATGTACTCGGCCTGCGCCTCCGGGTCGCCGGCCAGCAGCACCCCGGTGGTGAGGACCATCTCGCCGCCGGTGAGCATCACTCCGACGTCGGCGGCCTCGGCGACGTGCACCCAGCGCACGGGCCGGTCGAGGTGACCGGCGCCGGCCACCACCTCGGGCTCTCCGGCGAGTACCCGGTCCAGGGTGAGGACCTGGCGTACCGACAGGGCGGGTTCCAGGGCGGTGGTCATGGCGACGTTCCCTTGCTCGGGCCTGCTGCTCAGGTGTTACGGAAGACACCTCATGGTTCAGACACTCCTCAGGGCGCGGTCGAGGATCGCGGCGCCCTCTTCCGCCTCGGCGACGGTGAGCGAGAGCGGCGGGGCGATGCGCAGCGCGCTGGTGTTGTGGGCGCCGCCCTTGCCGAGCAGCAGGCCCGCCTCACGGGCGGCTTCGAGCACGGCGGACGCCGCCTGCGGGTTCGCCTCGTCGGTGCCGGGCTTGACCAGCTCGATGCCGATCATGAGCCCGCGCCCACGCACCTCCCGTACGACGGGAAGCTGCGCGCCGATGGCCCGCAGCCGCTCGATGAGCAGGCCGCCCACGCGCCGGGCATTGCCCTGGAGATCGTGTTCGAGGAGGTAGATGAGGTTGGCGAGGCCGGCCGCCATGGTGATCTGGGTGCCGCCGAAGGTCGAAATGGAGTTGGCGTCCAGGCAGTTCATGATGTCGGCGCGGGCGACGACGCCACCGATGGACATGCCGTTGCCGATGCCCTTGGCGAAGGTGAGGATGTCCGGCGGGCCGCTCTGCCCGTGTGCCTGCCAGCCCCAGAAGTGCTCGCCGGTGCGGCCCCAGCCGGTCTGCACCTCGTCGGCGATCCACAGGATGCCCTGCTCCTGGAGTACCTCCCGGAAGGCCGCGTACAGCCCGTCGGGCGGTGCGGTGAAGCCGCCGACGCCCTGGACGGGTTCGGCGATCAGGGCGGCGGGCGGGCGGATGTGGCCGAGCAGGTCCTTCAGGTCCTCCACGCAGGCCGCGATGAAGTCGGCGTCGCCGAGTTCGGCGTACGGGCCGCGGGTGCGGACGCCACCGTGCACGTACAGCGTCTGCAGGGGTGACAGCGAGGTGGGCGACCAGCCCTTGTTGCCGGTGATGCCGACCGCGCTGAACGAGCGGCCGTGGTAGCTGTTGCGCATCGCCAGGATCTGGTTGCTCTGCCGGTACGTCGTCGCCAGCAGCAGCGCGGTGTCGTTGGCCTCGGTGCCGGACGTGGTGAAGAAGACCCGGGCGTCCGGGATGCCCGACAACTGGGCGATCCGCTCCGCGAGTTCGACCATCGGCCGGTTGAGGTAGAGGGTCGAGGAGTGGACGATCCGCCCGGCCTGCTCGCTCACCGCCTTGGTGATCTCGGGCAGCGCGTGCGCGGTCATGGTGGTGAGGATGCCGCCGAAGAAGTCGAGATACCTGTTGCCTGCCGCGTCCCAGACGTGGCGGCCCTCGCCGTGGGTGATCTCGATCGGGTCCGCGTAGTAGAGCGCGAGCCAGTCGGGCAGGACGGACCGGTGACGCCCGTACAGGTCGCTCACGGCCGCACCAGCCCTTCGTAGGCGTCGGGGCGGCGGTCGCGGTAGAAGGCCCACTGCTGCCGCACTTCGTCGATGACGTCGAAGTCGAGGTCACGGACGACGAGTTCCTCGGACTTGTCGCTGGCGACCTCGCCCACGAACTGCCCGCGCGGGTCGACGAAGTAGCTCGTCCCGTAGAAGTCGTTGTCGCCGTACTCCTCCTGGCCGACGCGGTTGATCGCGGCGATGAAGTACTCGTTGGCGACGGCCGCGGCGGGCTGCTCCAGCTGCCAGAGGTAGGCGGACAGACCGCGCGAGGTGGCGGAGGGGTTGTAGACGAGCTGGGCGCCGTTGAGGCCGAGCTGCCGCCAGCCCTCCGGGAAGTGACGGTCGTAGCAGATGTAGACGCCGACCTTGCCGACCGCGGTGTCGAAGACGGGCCAGCCCATGTTCCCCGGTTTGAAGTAGTACTTCTCCCAGAAGCCCTTCACCTGGGGGATGTGGTGCTTGCGGTACTTGCCCAGGTAGGTGCCGTCGGCGTCGATCACGGCCGCGGTGTTGAAGTAGAAGCCGGACTGCTCCACCTCGAACACGGGCACGACGATCACCATGCCGGTCTCGCGCGCGAGCTCCTGCATACGAACCACCGTGGGTCCGTCCGGTACCGGCTCGGCCCAGCGGTAGTGCTCGGGCTCCTGGACCTGACAGAAGTAGGGGGCGTTGAAGACCTCCTGGAAACCGATCACCTTCGCGCCCTGCCGGGCCGCCTCGCGGGCGTGCTCCACATGCTTGGCGATCATGGATTCGGTGTCACCGGTCCAGGTCGCCTGGACCAGTGCGGCGCGTACGACGTGGGCCATGTGCCGCTCCTTTGCCTGTTGTCCTCGCGGGGACGTCAGAGAGCCTCTACGCCCGTAGACACAGGCGGTAGAGGCTCGAACGTAAGCCTCCGGGACGGCCTTGCCAAGACCATCGTCGTTAACCCGCGGAGTCGATCACGTTTCGCACCCCTGTGGGTGAGTGGCCGGCCGTGCGGCGCAACCCCTGGTGCCTCGCGCGCCCCAGGTGTGTCAGGTCGTGAACCCGGCGACACGGAGGGCGTGGACGAGGTCCCAGTGGCATTCCTCGGAGACGCCCCGGGCCGCCTCCAGGAGCAGGGGGACGAGCGTGTGCGGGTCCGCCTCGACACTGCGGGCCGCTTCCTCCGGAGTGCGGATGCGTACGTACGCGTCGAGCAGGGCGCGGGCCTCGCGGTGGCGGCCGTCGCCGGTGAGCCCGAGCAGGGCCTCGCCGATCTCCGGGGCGGGCCGGACCACCCCCTGCCGCAGCATCTGTTGCCCGTCCACCGTGCGGCCCGCCGCGACGAGCGCGTCCGCGGCGGCGACCAGGCGGTCGGCGGGGAGCGAGGCCGCCTCCCACAGGAGGGTGGCCCAGTCGGCGCCGAGGCCGACGCGGTGCAGTTCGGCGGCGAGCAGCGGGAAGCGGGCGGCGGGCCAGTACGCGGCCTCGACGAGCAGCGCGTGCGCCTCACCGCTGCGGCCCTCGCCGCGCAGTCGGGTCAGTGTGCGCACGGTCTCGATGGTGTCGCGGCGCGCCTCGTCGTCCAGCGGCTCGCGTCGGGGCTTCGCCGCCGGGGCCTGCCCGGCGGCTCCGGCGAAGCGGGCGCCGCGGGGGGTGCGGCCGGTGTTCGGTGCGGGCGCGGGAGCGGGTGCGGCGGGCAGGGTGGCGGCGGGCGGTGTCTCCTGCGCGTCGATCATCCCGGCGAAGCGGGCGCTGCCCCGGGGGCGGCGCTTTCCGCGCTGCTTGGGCATGGTGGCCGGGGCTGCGGAGGTGACGGGCGGGGGGTTGTCGGTGGTGTGGGGCGGATCGGTGGGATCGGTGGGACCGGTGGGACTGACGGGGTCGGCTGGGTCAGCGGGGCCGGTGAGGCCGTCAAAGCCGGTGGAATCAGTGGAATCAGTGGGACCGGTGGAACCGGTGGGACCGGTGGGACCGGTGAGGTCTGTGCGGCCGGAGAGGTCGGCGTGGCCGGTCGGTCCATAGCCCTGCTGCTGTGGACGCAGCCGCCGAGGACGACTGTCGCCGGTCCCGTCCGGCTCCCGCTGTCCGGCCTCCTGCGCCCGGAAAACACCCCCGGTCCCGCTCCCGCTCGGCGGGAAGTGCTGCGTGCCCTGTCCATGGGCGCGCAGGGCGCGGCGGTCCAGGTCCTCCATGCGGCGCCGTAGCTCCGCGCAGCGGGCCGTCGCACGGTCGTGGTCGTCGCGGGCCCAGGCGAGGTCCAGGCGGACGGAGTCGGCCTCCTCGTGGGAGCCGGCCGACGGAAGCAGCCGGCCCAGCTCCGCCTGGCGCTCGGCGGCGTAGCGCTGTTCGCGGAGCATCACGTCCAGCCGGTCGCCGAGGGCGTCGCGGCCGCCGGGCCGGGCGTCGTACGCGGCGAGCGAGGCGGCGTGCAGCGAGCGGGCCCGCTCGGCCTCCTCGGCCACGGCCCCGGGACCGTATTCCGCGGCGAGGTCCTGGAGGAGCGCCTCCACCACGTCCCAGGGCGGCACCTCCCAGCCGTCGAGACAGGCCCGCATGCCGTCGGGGTCCCGCTGCCAGAACACTCCGCACCAGCCGCCGTCCTGATCGAGCCTGGCCAGCAGGCCGTTCAGGTACCTCGCGAACTCCCCCACCTGTCTCGGGAGTTGTTCCACAGCCATCGCCACAACTCCCGCCAGACTGGAGTACTCCGATCCGGTAGAAAACACCAACCGTGTTACGGAACGGCTACGAGGAGTTTTCAGACCGGACGCAGAGCGCTCCGCCGAAGCGCGGGGCGTCCGTGCGCGCCCCCGCTCATACGCCGATCAGTACGCACCGCCCGGCGATGTCGTCCATGGACAGTCCGAGTGCGCGCGCCAGCGCCGCGACGGTGAAGAAGGCCGGGGTCGGGGCGCGGCCGGTCTCGATCTTGCGCAGGGTCTCCGCCGAGAGGCCGGCACTCGCGGCGACGTCGGCCATGGTGCGACTACCACGGGCCTCGCGCAGCAACTGCCCGAGCCGCTCGCCGCGTTCATGTTCTTCGGGGGTCAGCGGGGTGCGCACCATGACCACATTCTAATACCGGCTCGCCTCCGCCGGAGAGCCGATCGGGCGTTATGCCAATAGGGCCCTACCGGTATAATAATTGGCATGGTGGAACTCAAGACGGATACGTCGATCGACGCGATGCACGAGGCGGGCCAGGTCGTGGGGAGAGCTCTCACGGCGGTGCGGGAGGCCGCCGACGTGGGCGTCTCCCTGCTGGAGCTGGACGAGGTGGCACGCGGAGTACTGCGGGAGGCGGGGGCCTCGTCGCCCTTCCTCGGCTACCGGCCGTCGTTCGCGCCCACGCCCTTCCCGGCGGTCATCTGCGCCTCCGTCAACGAGGCGATCGTGCACGGCATCCCGGACGGGTACCGGCTGCGCGACGGCGACCTGGTCTCCGTCGACTTCGGGGCCGAACTGGGCGGCTGGGTCGGCGACTCGGCGATCAGCTTCATCGTGGGCACGCCCCGGGCCGCGGACGTACGGCTCGTGGAGACCGCCGAACGCGCGCTGGCCGCGGGCATCGCGGCGGCCGTCGTCGGCAACCGCATCGGGGACATCGCGCACGCGATCGGCTCGGTGTGCCGGGCGGCGGGGTACGGCATCCCGGACGGCTTCGGCGGTCACGGCGTGGGCCGCCGGATGCACGAGGACCCGCCGGTGCCGAACGAGGGCCGCCCCGGCCGCGGTCTGCCGCTGCGCCACGGCATGGTGCTGGCGATCGAGCCGATGCTGATCGGCGGCGGCACGGACGGTTTCCACGCGGCGGCGGACGGCTGGACCCTCCGTACCGACGACGGTTCACGCGCGGCCCACGCGGAGCACACGGTGGCGATCACCGACGCGGGACCCCGGATCCTGACAGCCCGCACAAAGACCCACGCCGCCTGAAGACCCACACCGCCCGAGAACGCACGCGCGGCGGCCGGCGGCAGGCGTCTCAGCGACGGCACGTCCGCGCGGACGCGGACCGGTTCAGAGCCCCGCACACGGCCGCCGGCCGGGCGGTCCGCGCCCCACCGGTGTCCGGCCACCGCCTGTCGCGCCACGGCTGCGCCGGGGCGGCGGCCGAACACCTGGGCCCGTCTACGACGCCGGCCGCACCACCATCGCCGACCCGCCGCCCCGGCGCACCTTCTCCGCCGCGGCCAGCCACTTGCCGTTCGACAGGCGCTGCACGCCCGTCGCCGCGCCGATCTCCGGGTTCAGCTTGAAGGAGTGCCCGATGGCTTCCAGCTTGCCCCTGAGCGTGCTGTCGTACAGGCCCGGTTCGAGCTCCGTCTGGGCCGCGTTGCGCTGGCTGGCGCGCGGCGCGGCGATCGCGTCGACCAGCGGCAGCCCGCGGTCGAGGAACCCGGTCAGGGTCTGCAGCACGGTCGTGATGATGGTCGCGCCGCCCGGCGAACCGAGCGCGACGACCGGCTTGTCGTGCCGGTCGAGCACGATCGTCGGCGAGATCGACGAGCGCGGGCGCTTGCCGGGGCCGGGCAGGTTCGGGTCGTGCACGGCCGGGTTCGCCGGGGTGAAGGAGAAGTCCGTCAGTTCGTTGTTCAGGATGAAGCCGCGGCCGGGGACCGTGATGCCGCTGCCGCCGGTCTGCTCGATGGTGAGCGTGTAGGCGACGACGTTGCCCCACTTGTCGGCCACCGTGAGGTGCGTGGTGTTCTCGCCCTCGTACGTCGTCGGAGCCGCCGTGCCCCCGGTGGCGCAGGCCTTCGCCGGACTGCGCGGATCACCCGGCGCCAGCGGGCTGGTCAGCACCGCGTCGTCGCTGATGAGGCACGCGCGCGAGTCGGCGTACTTCTGCGACAGCAGTTCCTTCGTGGGTACGTCCTCGAAGGCGGGGTCGCCCACCCAGCGCCCCCGGTCCGCGAACGCGATCCGGCTGGCCTCGATGTAGTGGTGCAGGTACTGCACCTCGTCGGCCTTCGACAGGTCGGTCTTCTCCAGGATGTTGAGCGCCTCGCCGACCGTCGTGCCGCCCGAGGAGGAGGGGGCCATGGAGTAGACGTCGAGGCCCCGGTACGAGGTCTTCGTGGGCGCCTGGAGCTTCGCGCGGTAGGCCTCGAGGTCTTTGGCCGAGAGTCGGCCGGGCCGGGCGTTCCAGCCCGAACTTGGCTCCACGGGCGGCTTGTTCACGGTGGCGACGATGTCCTCGCCGAGATCGCCGCGGTAGACCGCGTCGACGCCCTTGGTGCCCAGCTCGGCGTAGGTGCGGGCGAGATCGGGGTTCTTGAAGGTGGAACCGACCACCGGCAGCTCACCGTTCGGCAGGAACAGCTTCGCCGTGTCCGGGAAGTAGCGGAACCGGGCCTCGTTGGAGGCGGTCTGGGTGCGGAAGGTGCTGTCGACCGTGAAGCCGTCGCGCGCGATCCGCTCCGCCGGCTTCAGCACCGTGCCGAGCCGCTTGCTGCCCCACTTGTCGAGGGCGGTCTGCCAGGTGGCGGGCGAGCCGGGCGTGCCCACGCTCAGGCCGCTGGTGACGGCGTCGGCGAAGGCGAGCGCCTTGCCGTTCTCCTCGAACAGGTGGGAGTCGGCGGACAGCGGCGCGGTCTCCCGGCCGTCGATGGTGCGCACCGTACGGGACTTGGCGTCGTAGTAGACGAAGTAGCCGCCCCCGCCGATGCCCGACGAGTACGGCTCGGTGACGCCGAGCGCCGCGGCGGTGGCGACGGCCGCGTCCACCGCGTTGCCGCCCTTCTTCAGCACCTCGATGCCGGCGGCGGAGGCATCCGCGTCGACGCTCGACACGGCACCGCCGTAGCCGACGGCGACCGGAACTTTCCGCACCGAGGTGACCGCGGTGGGTGGAGCCGCCGCTCCCACCGACACCACCGCGGCCGAAACCGCCAACACCGCCAGATTCCGTGCCACAGGCCGACGCATCCGTACCTCCAGATCACAGGCGTCTGCGCAGCGTAACCGTATCGCCATGGCCCCGTCAGGGGCTCCTCCAACAGCGTAGAACGCACCCGGCTAGCATGCGCGCCCATGAATGACGACGTGCGCAACATCGTCCTCGGCGTGGTCGCGGCCGGCATCAGCGCCGCCCTCGGCTGGATCGCCCGTACCTATCTGTGGAAGCGGAAGCTGCGCCGCAAGCAGGCGTTCTTCGGGCTGCCCGACAACTCGGAGTCGCTGCTGGTGGTCAACCGCGAGGCGGGCGGCCCCGAGCTGACGGTGATGCGCCACGACGTGTTCGCGCTGCTCGAACTCTCCGCGCTGATCAAGGACTGCGGCGCGCACGCCCAGGTCGTCGCGCACGACGCGGCCCAGCAGGGCTTCGGCGAGCGCACCGAGTTCTGCGTCGGCGGGCCGTCCTCGAACCGCCGGATGGCCGCGCACCTCCACAGCCTGCTGCCGGGCATACAGGTGAACACCGACCCCGAACCGGGCCCGGACCGCGGCGCGTTCCAGATCGGCACCGAGCGCTACCGGCTGGAGTCCGGCAAGGGCGAGTACGTGCTCCTCGCCCGCCTCACCGCCGACCTGGGCCACGGCACACGACCGGTCTTCCTCTTCTGCGGCCAGCGCGCCATCACCAACCAGGCGGCCACCCGCTATCTCGCCCGCAACCACGAGCGCCTCGCGCGCAAGTACGGCGGCAACTCCTTCGTCCTGCTCCTGAAGGTCGTCAACTCCCAGGCGTACGGGCCCGATGTCGTCGAACTCGTCGCGGACGTCACCCGGGCCGCGCAGACCCCGGCGCCGGTCGTGGCTCCCCGCAACTCGCACCGCGCCTCCTAGGTTTCAGGCCATTCCAACAATCGTTACTGGCACGTAACTTACCGACGGGTTACTTAAGGTAAGGAGCTGCGGTTACCGTCGGGTCACTTTGCACTGACAAAAGTGAGGAGTGACCCGTGGGACACGCACGCAAGACCCTGCGCACGACCGCAGTGAGCGCCGTATCGGCGACCCTGATCGCCGGCACCGCCCTCGGGCTCGCCCCCACCGCACAGGCGGCGTCGGGCGGCGTCAGCTTCGTCGACATCGCCGGTGACGGCGGCACGGTCCTGAAGGCCAATGTCGTCACGCCCGCCGGCGCCGACGGCTCCCGCACCTACCCGCTCATCGTGCTGCCGACCAGCTGGGGCCTGCCGCAGGCCGAGTACCTCGCCCAGGCCCACAAGCTCGCGGACTCCGGCTATGTGGTCGTCAGCTACAACGTCCGCGGCTTCTGGCAGTCCGGCGGATACATAGAGGTGGCCGGCCCGCCCGACGTGGCGGACGCCTCCAAAGTGATCGACTGGGCCCTCGCCCACACCCCGGCGGACGCGCGGAAGGTCGGCATGGCGGGCATGTCGTACGGCGCCGGCATCAGCCTGCTCGCCGCCTCGCACGACAAGCGGATCAAGGCGGTCGCGGCCCTCAGCGGCTGGGCCGACCTCACCGACTCGATCTACTCGGGCCGCACCCAGCACGTCCAGGCGGCCGCCCTGCTGGACGGTGCCGGAACCCTCACCGGCCGCCCGAGCCCCGAACTCCAGCAGGTCTTCAAGGACTTCTTCGCCTCCGACCTGTCCACGGAGCCGGACCTCCTCGCCTGGGGGAAGAAACGTTCCCCCGAGACGTACATCGACCAGATGAACAAGAACGGCGCGGCCGTCTTCATGGCCAACGGCTGGGGCGACACGATCTTCTCGCCCAATCAACTCGCCAAGTACTACGAGGAGTTGACCGGCCCGAAGCGCCTGGAGTTCCGCCCCGGCGACCACGCCACCGCCGAGATAGCCGGCCTGTTCGGGGTCCCCAACGACGTGTGGACGGACACGGAACGCTGGTTCGACCACTACCTCAAGGGCGAGGACAACGGCATCGACGGCGAGCAGCCGGTCCAGCTCAAGCCCCGTTCCACGGGTGACTACGAGGGCTATCCGGACTGGAAGTCGGTCGGCGCGACGACGAAGAAGATCGCCCTCACGGGCACCACCACGATCCACACGAACGTGGACTCGGGCGCCAACGGCGGGCTCATCTTCCTGTCCAGCATCCTCGACCAGCTCGCCCAGCTGCCCCCGATGGCCTCGATCCCGCTGCTGCCGCGCTACTGGGCCGCCGTCTGGCAGTCGGAGAAGTACACGAGCGGCCAACACGTGCGCGGCACGGTGAAGCTGCACACCACGGTCACCGGCACCAAGGAGAGCGGCACCCTCGTCGCGTACCTCTACGACGTGGGCCCGCTCGGTGTCGGCAAGCTGGTCAGCAACGCTCCGTACACCTTCCACGGCCAGACCCCCGGTCAGCCGTTCGGCGTCGACCTGGAACTGTCCTCCACGGCCTACGACGTCCCGGCGGGGCACCGCCTCGCCCTGGTCGTCGACACGGTCGACTCCCTCTACATCGAGCACAACCCGTCCGGCGCGCAGCTGACCTTCTCCTCGCCGGAGCACGACACCTCATACGTGTCGGTACCCCTGCGCGAGCAGTGATCTCCGGCTGCTGCCGGCCGGGCCTGGCCCTGTGCGCTGCTGCTCCCCCTATGGTCTCGGGGCCGTGGGGGGACCCCCACGCGGCAGCAGCGTCCCTGGCTCGGCCGCGGCGACTTCCACGGCCTCGGTCTTGGGACTGCGCTGCTCACGCCGGGACACCCACTGGGCGAACCAGGAAAGCAGCATGCACATCCCGATGTAGATCGGCGAGATCACCATCACCACGGGGATGAACGGCAAATCGTAGTCGAGGTTCGACGCGATCAGTTTCCCGGCGTGGAGGAACTCCTCGTAGGTGATCAGATAACCGAGCGAGGTATCCTTCAGGGCCACCACCAGCTGGCTGATGATGGCGGGCAGCATGGCGCGTACGGCCTGCGGTACGAGCACGTGCGCCATCACCTGCGTCTTGCGCATGCCGAGGGCGAACGCGGCCTCCCGCTGACCGCGTTCGACGGACTCCACGCCCGAGCGGAAGACCTCGGCGAGCACCGAGCCGTTGTAGAGGGTGAGTCCCGCGACCAGTGCGGGCAGCGGCTGCACCTTGAGCGCCACGAAGATGAAGAAGATCATCACCAGCACCGGCATGGCCCGGAAGAACTCGACGACCAGCGTGGCCACCCAGCGCACCGGGGCGTGGTCCGAGAGCCGCCCGGTGGCGAGCAGGCCGCCGAGGGCCAGCGAGAGTACCGCGGCGATCCCGAAGGCCTTGAGCGTGTTGCCGAGACCGCGCAGCAGCAGTTCCTGGATTCCCTTGTACTCGAAGGGCATCCACTTGGTGTACGTGAACTGGCCGGTGTCGAAGAGGAGATACACGATCCAGCCGACCAGGGCGAGCAGAACGACGGTCGACAACACCCCGTACAGTCGGTGCCGTTGTCGCGTCCTGGGCCCGGGGATGTCGTAGAGGGCCGTGGCCTCAAGGGTTTTGGTGGTCATCGGGCGACTCCCCAGCGGCGTTCCAGAAAGTTGAAGATCGCGCTGATGGTGAGGGTGATGATCAGGTAGCCGACGGCGATCCAGACGAAGGTCCAGACGATGTTGTAGCCGAGCTCGCTGAGCGTCTTGTACGTGCCGAGCAGCTCGTTGACGCTGAACGCGCCGGCGATCGCGGAGTTCTTGGCGAGGGCGATGAGCGTCGAGCCGACCGGCGAGATCACGGAGCGGAACGCCTGGGGCAGGACGACCACGGACAGCGTCTGCTCGAACGTCATGCCCAGGCTGCGGGCCGCCTCGCCCTGTCCCCTGGGCACGGTGTTGATGCCGGAGCGCAGCGCCTCACAGATGAACGCCGAGGTGTAGCAGCCGAGCGCGAGGACCGCGAACACCTCGAAGGGCAGAACGAGTCCGAACCGCGGCAGGCCGAGCAGCACCGCGAAGAACAGCAGGGTGAGCGGCGTGTTGCGCAGCACCGTCACCCAGGCTGTGCCGAAGGCCCGCAGGGAGGCGACGGGAGCGACCCGGAAGGAGGCCATGAGGAACCCGAGGACGAGTGCCAGCGCCGAGGCGTAGACGGTGAGTTCGACCGTCCCGAGGAATCCCTTGGCGAAGGTGGAGAAGTTGTCTGTCAGTACGTTCACATCGGCCTCGCTCAGCTCGCCGGGTAGCGGTCGATCGCGGGCGGGGTGGGCGCCGGCACGCCGGACAGGCCGAGCGTCGCCTCGTACGCCTTCTTCCAGTCGCCGTCCTTCTCACGGGCCTCCAGCGCGTCGTCGAGAGCGAACCTGAGGGCGTTGTCGTTGCGCGGGACGCCGATGCCGTAGGGCTCCTCGGAGAAGGGCTTGCCGACGACCTTGAGCTCCTCGGGCACCTTCGCCGCGTAGCCGATGAGGATCGCGTCGTCGGTGGTGACGGCGTCGACCTGGTAGGTGAGCAGGTTGTCGACGCAGACGGAGTACGTGTCGTACGCGACGAGCTTCACCTTCGGGTAGTCCTGCTGGATGCGCTGGTACGGGGTGGAACCGGCGGCCGAGCAGACGCGTTTGCCGGCCAGGTCCTGCGGCCCGTTGATCCCCTGCTCGTCCTTGCGGACCAGCAGGGACTGACCCGCCAGGTAGTACGGACCGGCGAAGCCGACGAGCTTCTTGCGCTTGTCGTTGATGGTGTAGGTGCCGACGTAGTAGTCGATCTGGCCGTTCTGGAGGGCGGTTTCACGGTTGGCGGAGGCGATGGTCTTGAAGCGGATCGTGCCGGGGTCGAAGCCGAGCGAGGCCGACATCATCTTGGCGATCTCGATGTCGAAGCCGGAGAAGGCGCCGCTCGCCGGGTCCCTCTCGCCGAGGTAGGGCTGGTCCTCCTTGACGCCGACGGTGAGGTAGCCGCGCTTCTTGGCCCGCTTCCAGGTGGGCGAGTCGTTGAGCTGAAAGCCCTGCGCCACCTGGTAGTCGGGCAGTTTGTCGGTGGCCGGTCCCTTGGTGGGCGGACTGCCCTCCTTGCCGCAGGCGGTCGCGAGAAGTGCCGTGATCAGGACGAGGGCAAGGGCAAGACACACACGTGTGCTGCGGATCATGGGTCGCACTCCCCCGGCTCAGTGCTTGAGGATCTTGGAGAGGAAGTCCTTGGCCCGCTCGGTGCGCGGGTTGGTGAAGAACTCCTCCGGCGTGCGGTCCTCGATGATGCGGCCGTCGGCCATGAAGACGACGCGGTTGGCCGCCGAGCGCGCGAAGCCCATCTCGTGGGTGACGACGACCATGGTCATGCCGTCGCGGGCGAGCTGCTGCATGACCTCCAGCACCTCGTTGATCATCTCGGGGTCGAGGGCCGAGGTCGGTTCGTCGAACAGGAGCGCCTTGGGGTTCATGGCGAGGGCGCGGGCGATGGCCACGCGCTGCTGCTGGCCGCCGGAGAGCTGCGCCGGATACTTGAGCGCCTGATCGGCGAGGCCCACACGGTCGAGGAGCTCCCGGGAGTGCCTGTCGGCCTCGTCCTTCTTGCGGCCGCGGACCTTCACCTGCGCCAGCGAGACGTTCTGCAGCACGGTCTTGTGGGCGAAGAGGTTGAACGACTGGAAGACCATGCCGACCTCGGCGCGGAGTTTCGCGAGCGCCTTGCCCTCGTCGGGGACCGGCTGTCCGTCGAGTCTGATCGTGCCGGACTCGATGGTCTCGAGCCGGTTGACCGTTCTGCAGAGCGTCGACTTGCCCGACCCGGACGGGCCGATGACCACGACCACCTCCCCCTTGCCGACAGTGAGGTTGATGTCCTGGAGGACATGGAGCTCGCCGAAGTACTTGTTCACGTCATGCAGTTCGATCAGCGGATCGACAGCCATGCAGCCCGCCCTACTCACTCTCAGCTGTGTCGCAGTCGCCGCAAACTATCCAGCCAGGAACGGGCTTAATACTCGACACGCACTTTTCGGGCATTAGCCGTATTTACGCCTCGGCTTACGGTTCGGCGACCTCCGCGTACACCTGGGAGAGCTCCGGTGCGCCGGTCGTCGCCCACTCGTGACCGGCGGAGACCACGTCGACCTCACGGCCGCCGGCCAGCCGCACCGTGGGCCGGCCACTGGTCCAGATCTCCCAGTCGGCGCCCGCGACCGTGCGCACGATGACGGTGCCGAGATAGAGCCCCGCGTCGTTTCCCAGCCAGGGCAGGATCTCCTCGTCGTCGCGCCAGCGCGGCAGGAGCTGGTCGAGCGCCTCCAGCGAGGTCGCGGAGTCGTCGAGTTCGACGCCCGCCTGCTCGGCCTGCGAGCGCAGCAGCTCGCACTCCGAGAGAAGTTCGGCGACCCCTTCGCGATCACTGTCACCGTCGGTGAACACCGCGACACCGAAGGCCGCACCGTGCTTCTTGCGCCAGTTGCCCAGGAAAGGGATGTTCATACGCCTAGCGTGTCATTCGCACGACCTGCCGCACCACAGGCGCGCGGACCTGGCCTCGCACGGAGCCGCGCACGGACCCGGACCCGTACGGATCCGGCCCGATCGCCGCGGGTGCGGCCACCGCCTGCATTGACGTGTACCCGACGCCTCCTTAGCTTCAGGGAAGATCTGACATCACCTCGGCTTCCGTGGGGAGAGGAGCGGGACGTGCGTCGACGTCTTTGGGGGGCGGCCGCGCTGCTCGGGCTGTTCGCGGGTGTGGCGCCGGTCGCGGCGGCGGAGGCGGTCGCGGCACCGCACGGCGCCGGACCGGTCCCACTGGAACGGCTCTTCGACAACACCGCGGTCAGCGACGACCAGCGGCCGGGCGCCGCGGACTTCGACGGCTCGGGGAGCTCCCTGTCCGCGCAGGACCTGACGGCGGCCGGCTGGACACCCGGGCGCACGCTGACAGTGCAGGGCGCACGGCTGACCTGGCCGCGCCGGGCGGCGGGCGAGCCCGACAACGTACGGGCCGACGCCCAGTCGGTCCGGCTGCGCGGCCGCGGCGACGCGCTCGCCTTCCTCGCCGCCGGCACGGCCGGCTCCGACGTGAGCGGCACGGGCACGGTCCGGTACGCGAACGGCACCCGCTCCTCGTACCGGCTCACCGCCTCGGACTGGCGCACCGGCCCGCTCGCCACCAAGGCGGTGGCGCTGCCGCACATCAACACCCCCGCGGGTCAACTCGCCGAGAAGGCACGGCTGTACGTCGTGACCGTGCCGCTCGCGCACGGCCGCGAGGTCGCCTCGGTGACACTGCCGCGGGGCGGCGACCTCCATGTGTTCGCCCTCTCGATACGTCCTTCCACCCGTGGCTGGACGGGCAGTTGGGCGGCCTCGACCTCCGGTTACACGGCCGTCGGCCCGTGGACGGACCGGACTCTGCGGCTTGTGGTGCACACCTCGGCGGGCGGGCCACGGGTGCGCATCCGGCTCGACAACACGTTCGCGGCGGCGCCGGTGCGGATCGGCAGCGCGACGGTGGCGGTGCAGGAGGCGGGTGCCCGGCCCGTGGCGGCACCGGTGCCGCTCTCCTTCCGGGGCGCGGCCGGGGCCGAGATCCCCGCGGGGGCGCAGGAGGTCAGCGATCCCGTCGGCTTCCAGGTGCCGGCCGACGCCCAATTGCTGGTCAGCTTCCATCTGCCGGGGACGGTGACCGCAGCGCCCGTGCACCGGCTCGCGGTGCAGCGGTCGTACGTCAGCGAGCCGGGCGACCATGCGGGCGACGGCACTCCGGACGCGTACACCTCGGCCATCACCTCGTGGCCGCTGCTGACCGGCGTGGATGTGGGCGGTGGGCCGGGCTCCGTGGTGATGCTCGGGGACTCGATCACCGATGGCGAGAAGTCGACGCAGGACGCCAATCACCGCTGGCCCAATGTGCTCGCCACCCGTGTGCTCAACCAACATGTGGTCCCGCACTATGGCGTGCTGAACCAGGGCATCTCGGCGAATCGTGTGGTCACCGACCGCTATCCCGGAGACGGGATCTCCACCGACACCGGCGGGGTGAGCGCGCTGCACCGGCTCGACCGTGACGTCCTGGCCCAGACGTCCGCGCGCACGGCCGTCGTCTTCCAGGGCGTCAACGACGTCCGCTGGGGCGCCTCGGCGGATCAGGTGATCGCGGGGCTCCGGGAGCTGGCCGACCGAGCCCATGGGCGAGGGCTACGCGTCCTGGCCGCGACGATCGCGCCCTGCGAGGGCGAGTCCCTGTGCACCCCGGCCGCCGACACCCGGCGCACCGCGGTGAACACCTGGATCCGCGCGAGCGAGAGCTTCGACGGCGTCCTCGACTTCGACGCCGTCGTACGCGACCCCGGGCATCCCGCACGCCTCCTGCCCGCATACGACAGCGGGGACCATCTGCATCCCAACGACGCGGGCCTCGCGGCGCTGGCGGAGTCGGTGGACCTGACGCTGCTGTGAGCCCTGCTACGCGTCCTGCACGTCCAGGTCCACCACGACCGGCGCGTGGTCCGACGCGCCCTTGCCCTTGCGCTCCTCGCGGTCCACGTACGCGTCCTTCACCGCCTTGGCGAACGGCTCGTTGCCGTACACCAGGTCGATGCGCATGCCGCGGTTCTTGGGGAAGCAGAGCTGGCGGTAGTCCCAGTACGTGTAGGGGTGCTCGTACTTCAGCGGACGCGGGACGACATCGGACAGGCCCGCCTCACGGAGCGTCGCCAGGGCGGCGCGCTCGGCCGGGGTGACGTGGGTGAGGCCCTCGAAGGCGGCCACGTCGTACACGTCGTCGTCCGTCGGCGCCACATTGAAGTCGCCCATCACCGCGAACGGCCGGCTGCCCGCCGCGTCGCCCGCGACCGCCGCCTTGAGGGCCTCGAACCACTGGAGCTTGTACGCGTAGTGGGGGTGCTCCACCTCGCGGCCGTTCGGCACGTACACCGACCAGACGCGGACCGGGCCGCAGGTCGCGGAGAGCGCGCGGGGCTCCTGGACGCCGTCGAAGCCGGGGTCGCCGGGCAGGCCCCTGACCACGTCCTCGAGGCCGACGCGGGAGATCACCGCCACGCCGTTCCACCGCCCTGTGGCGTGCACCGCCGACTCGTAGCCCAGCTCGCGCAGCGCGTCCGCCGGGAACTGCTCGGCGGTCGTCTTGGTCTCCTGGATGCACAGCACGTCCGTGCCGCTGCTCTCCAGCCAGGCCAGGAGCCTCGGGAGACGGGCGGTGATCGAGTTCACGTTCCAGGTGGCGATGCGCATGCCTCACAACCTACCGGGCTGGTATGACAACCGGTCGCGCGGTGGTCCCGGCGCCGGACCTCGCCCGACTGGTCCCGGCGTCAGACCTCGGCCGACGCGCCCGGCGTCAGACGCAGGTGTTCGGAGCCGCCGAGGGCGCCGATCTGGTGGTCGTAGATCGGGCGGGCGAGGTCCGTGAGGAGGGCGTCGTGGATGTCGTACGCGCGCTGGGGCTTGACCTCGCGCACATAGTCGATGACCTCGGCGATCTTGCTCCAGGGGGCCATGACGGGGAGCATCAGCGTCTCGACCGGGTGGTCGGGGACGGTGAGCGCGTCGCCCGGGTGGAAGACGCGGCCGTCGTCGATCAGGTAGCCGACGTTGGTGATGCGCGGGATGTCCGGGTGGATCACGGCGTGCAGTTCGCCGTGCACCTGGACGTCGAAGCCCGCGGCGGTGAAGGTGTCACCGTGCCCGACCGTGTGCACGCGGCCCGGGAAAGCCGCGGAGAGCTTCTCGGCAACCGACTTCAGGGTCCAGATCCCGGCCGCCGGGTTGGACTCCAGGCCCGCCCGCAGCCGGTCCTCGTTGAAGTGGTCGAGGTGCTCGTGCGTGACCAGGATCGCGTCCGCGCCGACGGCCGCGTCCTCCTCGCTGAAGGTGCCCGGGTCGATGACGAGCGTGCGCCCGTCCTTCTCGAGGCGGATGCAGGCGTGCGACTTCTTCGTGAGCTTCATGAGTCCATCCTGCCCCCGCCGACGCGACGGAGGGCTGCCGAGACTGGTGCTCTCACTGCCAGGCTCAAAGGATCACTCCTGGGGCGTGGTCTCCTCCCGGATGACCTGCTGGGCCACCTTGAAGGCGCTGTTCGCGGCCGGTACGCCGCAGTAGACCGCCGCCTGGAGGAGCACCTCCTTGATCTCCACCGGCGTGAGCCCGTTGCGCAGGGCCGCGCGGGTGTGGAAGGCGAGCTCGTCGAGGTGGCCGCCCGCGACCAGCGCGGTGAGCGTGACGCAGCTGCGCGCGCGCCGGTCCAGCCCGGGCCGGTCCCAGATCTCGCCCCACGCGTACCGGGTGATGAACTCCTGGAAATCCCCGGAGAACGCGTCCGCCGAGGCCAGGGCCCGGTCGACATGCGCGTCGCCGAGCACCTCGCGGCGCACCTTGAGCCCGGTCTCGTAGCGGTCGGGCCTGCCCGCGGGCTCCGGCTGCATGGCGGCCGGCGCGATCTCGGCGACCGGCGCGACCGGTGCCGGCGCGGCGAGCACCGGCTTCACGGGGGCCGCGGGAATCGCCGTCTGGCCGGTGGTCGACTCGAAGGCGGGCTGCCAGGCGGTGGAGAAGTGCCGCACGAGCAGATCGGTGACCGCCGCGGGCTGCTCCACCGGCACCAGATGGGAGGCGCCGGGCACGACCGCGAGCCGGGCGTCCGGTATCCCGGCGACCAGGGTGCGCGCCTCGGCGGGGCCGGTGACCTGGTCGTCCGAGCCGACGAGGACCAGCGTCGGGACGCCGATCCGGCTGAGTTCGGCGCGTACGTCGAAGGCGGCGAGTGCCTCGCAGGACGCGATGTAACAACCGGGGTCGGTCGTCCGCACCATCTGCACGGCCCACTCTGTGATCGCGGGCTGGGCGGCGGCGAACCCGCCGGTGAACCATCTCTCCGGGGACGTACGGGCGATGGGGTCGAGCCCGTTCGTCCGTACGATCACGCCGCGCTGCCGGAACTCGTCGGCCGTGCCGAAGCGCGGCGAGGCGGCGATCAGCGCGAGCGAGGCGAGGCGTTCGGGGTGGCGCAGTGCCAGCTCGGCGCCGACGGCACCACTGAGCGCGCAGCCCGCGTAGCCGAACCGGTGCACGCCGAGGGCGTCGAGCGTGGCCAGCAGCCGGGCGGCCAGGTCGGTGACGGACCCCGCGGGGTGCGCGGGCGCGCCGCCGTGTCCCGGCAGGTCGAACCGGAACACCCGCCACTGCTTCATCAGCTCCGGGACCTGCCGGTCCCACATGTGCCATGTGGTACCCAGTGAGGGACCGAGGATCAGGACCGGGGCGTCTTCTGGCCCGTCAAAGCGGTATTGCAGGGTGTTCATCGGTGTCTCACTCACCCGCCTGACCCTCTCATCTGTCACGACAGCCCCTATGAGCGGGGTGCTGGCCGTAGCTGTTTGACCAGGTGGAAGACCTCCCGGGCCGCGTAGCGTTTGAGGCAACGCACGATTTCGCGCCGGGTCCTGCCCTCCTCGATCCGCCGCTCGTAGTGGTCCTGAGCGCGCGGGTCGACCCGCAGGCGGGTGAACACGATGCGGTGGAGCGCGGCGTTGGCCTGCCGGTCGCCGCCGCGGTTGAGGCGACGGAACTGCCGGCGTCCCGAGGAGCGCTCGACGGGGCTGACCCCGCACAAAGCGGCGAAGGACGCCTCACTGTCCAGCCGTTCCGGGTTGTCCCCCACCGTGATCAGCAGAGCGACCGCCGTGTCCGGACCGATCCCGACCACGTCGAGAAGCTGCGGGGCACGCCGTTCCACCAGCCGGGTCAGACGAGCGTCGACGTTCCGGATCTCCTCGGAGAGCTGGCCGATCCGGTGAACCGGCAGGCCCAGCGTGATCCGGGTGGCCTGCACCACCGACTCCTCGCCGACCTCCTCGCGACCACGCGCATCGGTGAACTGCGCGCAGGTACGGACGAGTACCGCCACTCCGCCCTGACCCACCTCGGCGAGCAGGGCGCCTCGCTGCTGACGCTGATGGCGAAGTCCGGCACAAGAAGCCGGAGAACGTCCGCCCCTACTTCAAGCCTTCTCCGGAGGTGATCGCCGAGCTCACCAGCCTGCTCGCCCCCACAGACGCCCGCCGCTGAAACGTCGCCGCCCGACAGAGCGGAGCCGTTCGGGTGGCGGGGTTCGTGTCCAGGACACGCGTGGCTGCTCGTTGGCGCCCGGGGGCGGTGATCCATGCGGCCCCTGTGATGGGGGGAAGGGGGTCAGCCTTCACGGCTGGGGAGCATGGCCAGGGCCTGGGAGCGCTGTGCGACGAGGTCGTCGTAGGTGCCGTCGCGCTCGGCCCAGCGGTGCATGAGTGCCGCCTTCACGAGGATTTCGCGGGGGGTGGGGTCCTCTGAGAGCAGTTGCACGACCTCGGTGGCGAAGTCGTCGAGCGGCAGCGCGTGCGGGTTCACCTTTTCCTGGCCTGCTGTGGCGACGGCCGGGGGGACGAGTTCGACGACGCTGACGCCGGTGCCGTCGAGTTGCGCGCGCAGCGCCTCGGAGTAGGCGTGCACCGCGGCTTTCGAGGCGGCGTAGGTGGGCATGGGCGGGAAGGGCAGGAAGGCGATGCCGGAGGTGACGGTGATGAAGGTGCCGGCGCCCCGCCGGACCAGGTGCGGGGTGAAGGCGTCGATGACCCGGATGGTGCCCACCAGGTTGGTGTCGATCGTCGTCGCTGCCGCCTCGAAGTGCGCGGGGTCGCGCAGGTCCTCCAGGAGCATGATGCCCGGCATCGTCACCACGGTGTCCAGCTCGGGGTACCGGGCGAGCACGGCGTCACGGGCAGATGCGACGGAGGCACTGTCGGTGACATCGATGCTGATTGTGCCGAAGCCTTCTCCGGCGAGTTCCGAGAGTGCCTCCGGGCTGCGGCCGCCGACGGCCACGGTGCTGCCCGCTGCGGCGAACCGGCGGGCCAGCTCTCGTCCGATACCCGAGGTCCCGCCGACGATGAGAACGGTGCGGTTGGAGAGATCCACGAGATCTTCCCTTCAGTTCAGAGCGCCGACGGCGTTCAGACCCGCGGCGCCATTCGGCGATGTTCTCTGTCCTTTGTGAACAGTGATGCCGCAAGTCTTGGCGGTATCCGCTGAGCGTGGCAGGGCCCCCGTCTTCCCTGGTCCTGCCAGGGCCCCCGCTGAGACGCACGCACCGCACTACGGTGTCGGTATGAAGGATGAGGAATCCGGCAACCGGCTCGGCAGCTACCTGCGCGCCCGGCGTGAGCTGGTCTCACCGGCGCGGGCGGGGCTCCCGCCCGGCGGCAACCGCCGCGTGCCCGGCCTGCGCCGTGAGGAAGTCGCCCTGCTCGCCGGCATCAGCCCCGACTACTACCTGCGACTGGAACGGGGACGCGACAAGAATCCCTCACCTCAGGTCCTCGAATCACTCGCGCGTGTCCTGCGGCTCGACGACATCGAGCGGACGTATCTGCTCGGCCTCACGGCAGCACGCCCCAGGGCTCCGCGCCGCAAGCGACCCGAGCACGTACCGGCACGGGTGCACCAGCTCCTCGCCCACCTTCGGATTCCCGCGTTCGTCGAAGGTCGCGCCTTCGACGTCCTGGCCTCCAACCCCATGGCCGTCGCGCTCTCCCCGCGCCTGCGGCCCGGCCAGAACCGGCTTCGTTCCCTCTTCCTCGATCCCGAGGAACAAGCCTTTCACCAGGACTGGGCCAAAGCCGCCGCCAGCTTCATCGCCGGCCTTCGCACCACCATCGGGGACGACACCGACAACCCCCGGTTTGTCGAACTCGTCGGAGAGCTCGCACTGTCCAGCCAGCGGTTCCGCACCCTGTGGGCCCGACACGACGTCCGCAACCTCGACGGAGGCACCACCACCGTCCACCACCCCGTCGTCGGTGAACTACGGCTCCACCGCGACAAACTCCCCATCGACGACGTCATCCTCGTTGTCTACTACCCCGACAAGGCCAGCGACGGCGACGAGAAGCTGCAACTTCTCGCCGCACTCTCACAGACCGAACCCACCGACACAGCACACAGCAGGCAGGCAGACGCCCCGCGCCCGAAAACACCCTGACGAACACCGGCCTCCCGGCAGTACAGCCAGAACGGCCGCGCCACGATGTCCGCCATCCGCGGACCGTCTCGGCGCCCGGTCATTGGTCGTCGGTGGCGTCCGGGGCGCGCAGGGGCCGCAGGCCGCCGGGCAGGTCGGGGAGCTGGAAGGAGTAGCGGCCCAGCATGTTGATGTGATGGCGGACGAACGAGGAGAGGCGGGCCACGTCCTCGTCGCGGGCCTCGAACCCGTCCTCGCGCGGCTGCGTGACGGCGGCCTCCAAGTACCTCGTGTTGAACAGCGCATTCAGGACCAAGCCCAGCGCGCCGATCTGGTCCTCCATGCCGTCCTGGTAACGCTGGTAGAGCTGTCCGGCGTTGCCGTGGAAGATCTTCCGGGCGAGCGCGCGGCGGCCCCTCCTGGAGGTTGGCCTGCGCCTTGACCACGGTGTTCTGCGGGACAGTGCGAGCCCTTCGGGCGACCAGCCTTGCCCCGCTCCCGCCTGCTGGAGCGGGGCAACAGGTGGGCGTTCTCCTGCTGAAGGGAGAACTGGCTCTGTCGACGAGGACCGCCACGCGCGCCGCGGCTCAGGCCGAGGGGAAACCGGCTGTCAGGCAGGCCAACAGCCGGCCCGGCGCGTCTTCCTGGAGAAGGTGGCCGGCGCCCTCGATCCAGTGCAGCTCCGCGTGCGGAACGCGTTCGTGCAACCACTCGGCGTACCGCGGCGGAAGAATGCGGTCCTCGCGGCCCCAGACGAGCCGCACCGGAAGCGACATACCGCCCAGCAAGTGCTCGTACGCGACCGTGTCCGCCTGCCTGATCTGGCTGTACTGACGGTAGAACGCCGCTTGCCCTGAGTCCCCTCGCCACGGTGCGAGGAACGCATCGAGAACTCCCGGCCGGAAGCCGACGTGCGTGGCGTGCCGCAGGTGGCTGGCGACCAGCGCTTCGTGCGCGTAACCGGGAAGCTTCTGGAAGACCTCCTCGTGCTCCAGGAAGAGCTGGAAGAGCCCTCTCTCCCACTCGCCGCCGCTCACCGCGTCGAAGAGGGTCAGATCCTGGTAGCTCCTCTTCTCCAGCAGCAATGTCCGAAGCGCCACTGCCCCGCCTATGTCGTGGGCGACCACGCTCGGGTCGGATAGCTCCCAGTGGTCGAGGAGCCGGGCAAAGTTCCTCGCGTGAGCCGCCAGGCTGAGGTCCTGGCCCTCGCGTCGGTCCGACTGGCCGAAGCCGAGATGGTCGAAAAAGAAGACCTTGCGGGTGCGGGCGAGGGCCGGAGCGATGTCCCGCCAAAGAAAGGAAGAATACGGCGTGCCGTGCACCAGTACGATCGGGTCTCCGCGACCCAAGGTCCCCCACCGCACCACCCCTTCAGGCGTCGCAAATTCCTCACCAAGCGTCCAGTCCATCACTGGCCTCCTCCTTGCCTCATGAACAGCGCCTTCCACGGAGAGCGTGCCTCGATGCCTCATCAGCAAGAAGCTCCCGCATCTGTGGTCCCAGGCTCACCGGCATCACCCTTGCCCCGAAGAGGGCGAGCCTTCTGCGAGCAAGGGTGAAAGTTCCGAGGAACGTGCGGGAGCCGAGGGCCACTGTCGCGATGGCTGTCATGACCATCCGGCCAACCGGCGCGGGGCCAAAGTCACCGGCAAACGCGCCTCGGCTTCTACCTCGGCGCCAGCGCACAAAGCTTCAACGACACACCCGCGGTCCACGACGCAGACCTGCACACCGCCCGCCACCTCGGCCGGCGCGTCGCCGAGCACACTCGGCTTTTGGGCTCACCTCGGCGCTACCCCCCTTACGGTCGGGTGAGAATTTCGGCTCCGCTGTCGGTGATGGCGATGGTGTGCTCGCTGTGCGCGGTCCGGCAGCCTGTCGCGCTGCGCAGCGTCCAACCGTCGGCGTCGGTGACGAGTGTGGCAGTGTCGGCCATGACCCAGGGCTCCAGGGCGAGCAGCAGTCCGGGGCGCAGCTTGTATCCGCGGCCGGGCCGTCCGGTGTTCGCGACGTGTGGGTCCTGGTGCATGGTCGAGCCGATGCCGTGGCCTCCGAACTCGGTGTTGATCGGGTAGCCCGCCTTGCTGAGGACCGTGCCGATGGCGTGGGAGAGGTCGCCGATGCGCGCCCCAGGCTTGGCGGCGGCGATGCCGGCGGCGAGTGCACGTTCGGTCGCCTCGATCATCGCGACGCTCTCCGCCGGCCTGGCCTTGCCCACCAGAAAGCTGATCGCGGCGTCCGCGGCCACCCCGCCCCTGGCTACGGCGAGGTCGAGAGTCAGCAGATCCCCGTCTGCCAGCGTGTAGTTGTGAGGCCGCCCATGGAGCACTCCGTCGTTGACGGCCGTGCAGATGTAGTGCCCGAACGGGCCGCGCCCGAAGGAAGGCGCGTAGTCGACGTAGCAGGACTGCGCTCCCGCCTCGGTGATCATCTCCTTGGCCCACTGGTCGATGTCCAGCAGGTTCGTCCCGACCGCGCTGCGCTGCTTCAGCGTGTGCAGGATGTTTCCGACCAGGGCGCCGGTGTCCCTCGCCCGCTCGAGCCGCGCGGAGTTCAGGATCTCAATCATGGGGGACCTCTCATGTACGGCCAATAACTATCCCGGTCTAACTATACCGGTATTAGAATGGGGTCATGGTCAGGTTGCCGCTCACCCCCGCCGAGGTAGAACGCGGACAGCGCCTTGGCGCCCTGCTCCGCCGAGCCCGGGGCTGCCGCTCGATGCTGGACGTGGCGCTCGCTTCGCACATCTCGCCGGAAACTCTGCGGAAGATCGAATCCGGCCGTGTGGCCACCCCCGCCTTCCCGACCATCGCAGCGATCGCCGACACCCTCGGCCTGTCTCTCGACGCCGTCTGGGCCGAGATCAGCCAGGCGGAACGAACCGTCGAGGACCAGTCGGTCCTGCCTGTCACACGGCATCCATCGCTGGTTTCGTAACGCCGCACTCGGCGAGTCAGCGGTTCACTGACCGCGCTGTGCCGGTACGCCTGCGCGCACGCTGATCACCTCGTCGACCAGCCCGAGCACCGCCCAGCGGACCTCGGCGGCTACACCGACCTGGCCGCCTGTCGGCTCCGTCGCTTCCTGCCCGAAGGGCGCGAGCGCCCGCACCCTCGCCGCGTGCCCGCACATGGGGAAGGCGTGGGAGACCCGGTAGCCGACGCACTCGCGGCAGGCGGCGACACCGCCGTTCTCCACTTCGGCATCGCGGTGCGGTTGGAGATCCGCTCCTCCCACTCGCGCCCGGCCGCACACCGCCACCACAACCGACGGGCTTCGTCGTGCTGTCAGGTGTCACGCGCGAATCACAGACCCCGCGGACACCCTCCTGACACAGGATCCCGAAACTGGACATTCCTCTCGCTCGGGGCGCTGGCCCCCAAGTCTGCGCACCCGGCTCCCGGACATCACCGGGAGATCCTCACACCGCCTTCACCAGATGTCGGCCGGCGGTGTCGCGGAGGCAGCCCGGGGGCCCGGCGGGTTGAACGTCGGCTCACGCTTCGTCCGGTGCGCCGAGACCCGTCAGGGCGCCGACCGGGTCCAGGTCCGGGGTGCCCCGGGGCCACCAGTCGTCGTGGTCCGGTTCCGATTCGTAGGCGTACCAGAGGCCGTCGTGGCCGAGGCGGAGCTGGGCATGGCCCTTCGGATGGGTGAGGCGGTTGCGCCAGGGCCGGAACGCCGGGAGGTCGGCAGCGAGGAGAAGCGGGCGGGCGCGGTCGAAACGTCCGGCCGGCGGATCCCAGGGTTCCTCGAGGACGGCGAGCCCTTCGAGTCCGCCCTGTCGCCAGGCGGCGACCGCCCGGGCCAAGTCCCCGGTGGTCCGTCCGGCGGCGGTGGCCAGCGACGCGTACAGCGCGCGTGTCGCCGCGGTCAGACCGGAACCGGGCCGGGCGGCGGCGAGTCGTACCGCGTCCTGCCACAGCGTCAGCTCGGCCACCGGATCGCGTCCGGCGGTGAGCAGGGCGTGCGCGCGGGCGGCCGCGTCGGTGGCCAACTGGTCCAGCGCGAACGGGTCCGGCCCGCCCGGGGCCGCCGGGTAGACCGGGGGCTGCTCCGGGTGCGGGGGCGCCGGCAGCGGTGCCGGGAGGGGCGGGAGCGAACGTCGGGCGAGGGTGTCCCGGGCGCGTACGCCGGGCAGCGGTGCGGGTTCCTGTTCCTGGGCGGCGCGGGCCGCGCGGGCGGCGTTGCGGCGGGACAGGGCGTCCAGCACCTCGCGTTCGCCGCGGCCGCGGAGCAGGAGCAGGACGAACGGGTCCTCGTCCAGCAGTCGCGCGGTCTGGTAGCAGAGGGCCGCCGCGTGCTTGCAGGGGTGGCCGGAGTCGGGGCAGCTGCACTGCGGGTCCAGGTCGCGGGGCTCGGGGAGCAGCGGGATCCCGCAGTCGGCGAGGGAGTGCGGCATCTCCTTGTCGAGCAGCGCGGCGATGTGCCCGGGCCGTTCGGCGGCGGCGTCCAGGAAACGGTCCCAGTCGTCGTCGGAGAGCGTGCGCAGCCGGACCTGCACGCGGTACGGGCGCGGACGGCTGCCGTGTACGTACGCGAGCACGAGCCCGGGCGTGACGGTGATGGCGTCCACGTGCCCCTGTCCGGCGTACACCCTCCCCCGCGCCAGGCGGGCCGCGTCCAGGGCGCCTTCCTCCAGCGCCGACACCCAGGCGTCGCCCCACCAGGTCTCGGCGAACCGGTCGACGCCGACGCCGTCCCCGGTCCGCGCCGGAAGGGCGGCGAAGGTGCGCCGCAGTTCCCCGTCCCGGCCGGGGGCGGCCATGGAACGGGGGACGCGCGGGGCCGAGGGCTGATGCGGCGTGTCTTCCGAGGGCGCCGAACCCGTCAGCGGGCGGGAGGGGGAGACGGGGGGACGGGGCTCGGTCTCGCGCCCGTCGGCACGACGGTCTGCCGTCGGCGTCGACCTGCCGCTCCACACCTCGTCCTCGGCGTGCGTCGAGGACGAGGTCGAGGCGTGCGTCGAGGCCGCGTCCCGCGTTTCGTCTCGCGGGGCCGCGTCCGTGGGAAGCGCGTCCGCAGGAAGATCCGTCGGGTCATCCGCAGGAAGTACGAAGGCGCCGGCGAGGAACTCCCGGAGCTCCCGGGCCCGGTTGCGCCTCTCGTCGCCCTCGCCCGGTGTGCCCTGTCGCTCCCGGGAATCGGTGCGGCTCGCACCGGCCGAACGGCGTGCGGCCCCGACTCCCCTGGCCCTGGCCTCTCGCTGCCCCTGCTTCGCGTCATCACGCGCGGCACGCAACGCCTGCCGTGCGATGTCGCCGGGGCGGCCGGCCTGAGCGTCTTCCTTCGCGGCGGGCAGCCCGGACCAGCCCTCCGCAAGCTCCTCGCCTTCACTGGACTCACCGGACTCACTGTGCTCAGCGGGCCGGCTGGGCTCAGCGGGGCTGTCCGGTGCCGGTGGTGCTCCCTCGCCGGACCCGGCAGCGCTCCCCCGCGCCGTCGCCCGCCGCAATGCCTCACGTGCCACGTCGCCGGGCCGGGAGCGTCGACCCGAGGTCTCGTCGGACGTCGTGGGGCCCGCGTCCCGCACCGGGTCCGCCTCGGCCTGGGCATCGGCATCGGCATCGGCATCGGCCTGGGCATCGGCGCGGGGAGCATCGGCATGGGCTCGGGCATCGGCATCGGCATCGGCATCGGCCGCGTCAGCCCCCCGCGCGTCCCGCCCCCGCGCGGCGCGCAAGGCGCGCCGCGCCACATCCGCGGGCCGCTGCGAGCCGGAAACATCAACCTCACCGGCCGGGTCGTGCGGGCCGGTCACGTCGGCCCCGTCGGCGGAGCGCCGAGGATCGGCCCCGTCGGCGGCCCGCTGCCAGGGGGACCGCTCCGCCCCGTCGTCCATCCCCTGGGTCCCCGTCATGTCGGTCATGTCGGCCTCCGCAGCGACACCAGGTCCGACAGGTCGCGGTCGGTCAGTTCCGTCAGGGACGACTCGCCCGAGCCCAGGATCGCGTCGGCCAGGGCCCGCTTGGCCTCCAGCATCTCGGCGATGCGGTCCTCGACCGTGCCCTCGGTGATCAGGCGGTGGACCTGCACGGGCTGGGTCTGGCCGATGCGGTAGGCGCGGTCGGTGGCCTGTTCCTCGACGGCCGGGTTCCACCAGCGGTCGAAGTGGACGACATGGCCGGCTCGCGTGAGGTTCAGGCCCGTGCCCGCCGCCTTGAGGGAGAGGACCAGGACCGGGGTCGTACCGCTCTGGAAGCGGTCCACCATCCGCTCCCGCTCGGGGACCGGGGTACCCCCGTGCAGCAGCTCGACGGGGACGGCGCGCGAGGCCAGGTGTGCGGTGATGAGACGAGCCATTCCCACGTACTGCGTGAAGACCAGCGCCGAGCCGTCCTCGGACAGCAGCGTGTCCAGCAGCTCGTCCAGCAGGGCCAGCTTGCCGGACCGGGCGGCCAGGCCCGCCGTGCCCCCGGCGTCCTCCTTCAGGTACAGCGCCGGGTGGTCGCAGATCTGCTTCAGGGACGTGAGGAGCTTGAGGACCAGGCCACGGCGGCCGATTCCCTCCGCCGTCTCGATCGCGAGCATCGACTCCCGTACCACCGCCTCGTAGAGGGAGGCCTGCTCGCGGGTGAGCGGCACCGGGTGGTCCGTCTCCGTCTTCGGCGGGAGTTCGGGGACGATGCCCGGGTCGGACTTCTTGCGGCGCAGCAGGAACGGGCGGACCAGTCGGGCCAGGCGCTCCACCGCCTCCTCGTCCTCGCCGTTCTCCACGGCCCGCGCGTGGCGGGCGCGGAAGGACTTCAGCGGGCCGAGCAGACCCGGCGTCGTCCAGTCGAGGAGGGCCCAGAGTTCGGAGAGGTTGTTCTCGACGGGCGTGCCGGTCAGGGCGACCCGCGCGGGCGTGGGGATCGTGCGCAGTGCCTTCGCCGTGGCGGAGTAGGGGTTCTTCACGTGCTGGGCCTCGTCCGCGACGACCATGCCCCACTTCTGTTCGGCGAACCGGGGTGCCGCCGACCGCATCGTCCCGTAGGTGGTGAGCACGAAGCCGCCGTCCAGGTCCTCCAGGCTGCGGTCCGGGCCGTGGTAGCGGCGGACCGGGACACCGGGGGCGAATCTGATGATCTCCCGCTGCCAGTTGCCCAGCAGGGACGCCGGGCAGACCACCAGCGTCGGTTCACTGCGCGCCCGCCGCAGATGGAGTGCGATGACCGTGACCGTCTTGCCCAGCCCCATGTCGTCGGCGAGGCAGCCGCCGAGGCCGAGGGAGGTCATCAGGTCCAGCCAGGCCAGGCCTCGCAGCTGGTAGTCCCGCAGGCGGGCTTGCAGCCCCTCGGGGGGCTCGGCGGGCCGCACTCCCGCCGTCAGCCGGTCGCGCAGCACCGCGAGCGCGCCCGCCGGGACCGCCTCGACCGTCTCCCCGTCGACCTCCGTGCTGCCGGTGAGGGCGGCGGAGAGCGCGTCGACCGGGTCGAGCAGGCCCAGCTCGCGCTTGCGGGCCTTGCGGACGAGGGCCGGGTCGACGAGCACCCACTGGTCGCGCAGCCGGACGACGGGACGGTGGGCTTCTGCCAGGGTGTCCATCTCGGCCTCGGTGAGGGGATCGCCGCCGAGCGCCAACTGCCAGCGGAACTGGAGCAGTTCCTCGCTCTCGAAGAAGCCGGTGCCGTCGGTCGCGGAGCCGGGTGCGGGCCGCACCACCGCGGCCGCGGTCAGGTCGTGGGCGAGGTCCCTCGGCCAGTGCACGGCGACTCCGGCCGCGCCGAGCCGGGTCGCGGCGACGCCGAGCAGTTCGGACAGCTCCTGCTCGGACAGCGCCAGTACGTCGGGCACGTCCTGTTCGGCGAGCCGGTCCAGCGGTGGCCAGACGCGGGCCGCGCGGCGGACGGCCAGGGCCGCGTCCACACGCGCGCGTGGTCCGAACGTCGCGTCCGCCTCGCCCGCCCACAGCGCCGCCGCGTCGACCACGAGGGTCGGGTCGGCGAGGCTGTGCACCTGGACGACGGCCGCGCCCGCGCGGCGGGCCCCTTCGCCGTCGTCGAACAGCTGGTACGCGGACAGATCCAGGCGCAGCGAGACGCGTACGCCGGCGTCCATCCCCGCGGCCACCTCGGCGGCCCAGTCATGGGCTCCCGGCAGCCGCTGCGGCTCGCGCGCCGCGAAGGGCTTCCCGGAGGTGTACGCGGCGGCCGGGGTGCGCGGCAGTGTGTCCGCGACCGCGTCCAGGAAGGACCTCATCAGCGCTTCCGGCTCGGGAAGCCGGAGCGGTCCCGGGCCCGGGAGCGGGACGGCATGGCCCTCGTACGGAAGGGCGGCGGCGACGGCCCTGAGGTGGGCGATGTCCTCGGGGTCCAGCGGTCCGGCACGCCATGCGTCGAGGCCGTCCGCCGTCAGGCCCGGCAGCAGCCGGCCGCGGGCCACGAGCCGCAGGGCGTGCAGGGCGGCGGCGCCCCAGCAGGCGGTGGCGGGGTGGGCGGCGGGGTCACGGCGGGAGCGGGCGAGCAACGGCAGGGCCGCGTCGAGCGGCAGGGACACCGCGGGCACGGTGCCTCTGCGCACGCCGGCTCCGTGCGGTCGTACGACCGTGAGCTCCTCGTCGGACAGCGGGGTGCCGGGGAGCGGTGGCAGCGGTCCGCCCGCCGGATCCCAGAACGCGACCCGCCCCTGTCGCGGCAGCGGCGCGGGCAGGAAGACGGCGGCCAGCCGCACCGGCACGGACGCGTCGACGACCACTCCCGGCCGCACCGCGACCGCGCCGGCGGCGCGTGCCGCACCCCCCGGAACCACCCCGTCCCCCATACGCCCGGTCACCTCCCGCCCCTGCGTCGAATCAGTTGTCTTCGACTGTACGGGCGGGGTCTGACAATCGGCCCCGGCGCCTGGTCGCCGGTCATCGGCAGGACCCGTCAGGGCACCGCCCGCGACACCACGTAGACCATGGGGTGCTGGGGATCGGACCGGTTCACCACGATGTCCTGCGTGGGCGCCGGGTCCTTCTGGTGGTGGACGAGGCCGTACCAGGGCCCGGGTCCGGTGAACTCCCAGCCGACGATCCGCTGGTCGCGGGCGCTGATGGCGATCTTGTCCTGCTTCAGCTCGCCGGTGTTCGTGCCGATGTTGTCGAGGAACGTGTCCAGAGCCTCGTTGCTGGTGCGGAACTGGGCGTACAGGCGGCTGGTCTTCCAGTTGTTCGTCTCGTAGTAGGCGACGTCACTGGACCACCCCGGTATCGGCACCTGGTAGAGCCGGCGCTGCACGCGCGAGGGCCAGCCCGCGGTGAGGCCGGTCGCCGAGTACTTCTCCTCCTTGTCCTTGCCGCTGTCGCGGCTCTGGTTGGCGGAGATCACCAGATAGCCGGCCGGTACCCCGATGAGCAGCACGATGATCAGCAGGGTCAGCGCGCGGCGGCGGATCCTGTGGCGTGGGTCCTCCGGGGTGCGCGACGGTTCGTCGGGCGAGGAGGACTGCCGGGGGACCGAGGCGGCCGTCACGGCGACTCCTTGGTCGTGCGACGGGACTCCACGTACCGCTCGTAGCGCTCGTAGCGCTCCACGCGGCGTCGGTTGGCGCGCCGGAAGCGGCGGGCGACCAAGCGCGCGAGGTCCGCGGCGCCGACCATGCCGGCCTCGGGGCCGAGCTGGGCGCGGGCGATGCGGGCCTCGGGGCGGTAGCCGCGGCCCGTGAGATGCCGGCGGAACGCGTCGCGGGCCGGGCCGATCAGCAGGTCGTCGGCCGCCGAGACGCCGCCGCCGATCACGAAGCAGGACGGGTCGAGGGCGGCGGCGAGGTTGGCGATTCCGACGCCGAGCCACTGGCCGATGTCCTGGAGCAGCTCGATGCACATCGCGTCGCCCTCGCGGGCCAGCTCGGTGATCATCGGTCCGCTGATCTCGGAGATGTTGCCCTTGACGTGCTCGATGATCCCGTACGCCACCGGGGAGTCGGCGGCGGCCAGCTCGCGCGCCTCCCGGACGAGCGCGTTGCCGGAGCTGTACTGCTCCCAGCAGCCGCGGTTGCCGCACGGGCAGCGGTGGCCGCCGGGCACGACCTGCATATGGCCGAACTCGCCCGCCACACCGAACTTGCCGCGCTTGACCTGGCCGTCCTCCAGGATCGCGCCGCCGATGCCGGTGCCCAGCGTGATCATGACGAGATGGTCCTCGCCGCGGCCCGCGCCGAAGCGCCACTCGGCCCAGGCGGCGGAGTTGGCGTCGTTGTCGACCAGGACGGGGACCGCGAGACGTCCGGCGAGGCGGTCGCGCAGGGGCTCGTTGCGCCAGGACAGGTGGGGGGCGAACAGCACGCGGTTGCGGTCCGCGTCGACCCAGCCGGCCGCGCCGATGCCGACCGCGTGCACGTCGTGCCGGTCGGACAGATCCAGGACCAGCTCGACGATCGTGTCCTCGACGACCTTGGGGCTCTTGGACTTGTCCGGGGTCTCCGTGCGGAGCTTCTCCAGGATGTTGCCGTCCGCGTCGACGACGCCCGCCATCACCTTCGTGCCGCCGATGTCGATGCCGACGGTGGGAACGCGCGGCGCCGTCAGATGGGAACGGCGCTCACGGGTCCCCACGGTCCGCAGGACGGTGGCCCGCGCGGAGCCGCGGTGGGTGAAGTCGCGGTAGGTGCTCATCGCGCCGATTCTGCCTCACGCCGCGGCGGCCCCGCATCGCGGAGTCCCGCTAGTCGCCGGGGGCGGCGTCCCTGGGGTGTCCGCCCAGGTGGGTCGGCGCGGGAGCGCGTTCGAGTTCGTGCCGGAGGTCGTCGAGCTCGCTGCCGCCTGCCATCTGGCGGGTCAGCTCGTCCAGGGTGATCTCCTCGCGGGTGTGGCTGCCGAACATGGCGCCGCGCTTCAGGAGCACGAAACGGTCGCCGACCAGATAGGCGTGATGCGGGTTGTGGGTGATCAATACAACACCCAGACCGGCGTCCCGTGCGGCAGCCACATATTTGAGGACCACACCGGACTGCTTCACACCGAGGGCCGCGGTGGGCTCGTCGAGGACGAGGACCTTGGCGCCGAAATAGACGGCGCGGGCGATCGCCACGCACTGGCGCTCGCCGCCGGACAGGGTGCCGATGGGCTGGTCCACGTCCCGCAGGTCGATGCCCATCCGCAGCAGCTCGGCATGGGTCGTCCGGCGCATGAAGTCGACGTCCAGGCGCTTGAACGGGCCCACGCCCTTGCGCGGCTCGGAGCCGAGGAAGAAGTTGCGCCACACCGGCATCAGCGGAACGACCGCGAGGTCCTGGTAGACCGTGGCGATACCGCGGTCCAGGGCCTCGCGCGGGGAGGACAAGTGGGTGTCCTCGCCCTCGATGCGCAGGGTGCCGCCGTCGTGCCGGTGCAGCCCCGCGATGATCTTGATGAGGGTCGACTTGCCCGCGCCGTTGTCACCGAGCACGCAGGAGATCTCGCCCGCGTGGACCTCCAGGGAGACATCTTCGAGGGCGCGGATGTTGCCGTAGTGCTTGCTGACGTCGGCCAGCTCCACGAGCGCCGTACGCTCCACCGTCCCGGTCACTTCGTGGCCTCCGCGCGCTTGCGGACCCAGGCGTTGAGCAGGGTCGCGAGGAGCAGCATCGCTCCGAGGAAGAACTTGAACCAGTCGGGGTTCCACTCGGCGAAGACGATGCCCTTGCTGGTCATGCCGAAGATGAACGCGCCGACCGCCGAGCCGACCGCGCTGCCGTAGCCGCCGGTGATCAGACAGCCGCCGATGACGGCCGCGATGATGTAGATCAGCTCGTTGCCGACGCCTTCGCCGGACTGCACGACGTCGAACGAGAACAGCAGGTGCTGGCCGGAGATCCAGGCGCCGAGGGCGACGCCCATGTAGAGGCCGATCTTGGTCTTGTTCACCGGGACGCCGACCGCGCGGGCCGCGTCCTTGTTGCCGCCGACCGCGAAGATCCAGTTGCCGACCCGGGTGCGCAGCAGGATCCAGGAGGCGACGGCGACCAGGCCGAACCACCACAGGATGGTGACCTTGAAGTCGACGCCGCCGATGGTGAACGTCGACGCGAAGAGGTCGTGCGCGGAGGAGAAGCCCTCCATGTCGGAGATCGACTTGGTGGAGACCGTGCCGCTGATCAGCTTGGTGAAGCCGAGGTTCATGCCGGTCAGCATCAGGAACGTGCCGAGCGTGATGATGAAGCTCGGCAGATTGGTGCGGGTCAGCATGACGCCGTTGAAGGCGCCGATCGCCAGCGTGACGAGCAGCGAGACGCCGACGCCCACCCAGACGTTGGCGGTCATCTGGTAGCTGAACATCGACGAGACCAGCGCCGACGACGTCACCAGGACGCCGGCGGACAGGTCGAACTCGCCGCCGATCATCAGCAGCGCGACCGGGACCGCCATGATGCCGATGGTCGAGGACGCGTAGAGGACCGTGCTGAGGCTCGCGGCCCGCAGGAAGCTGTCGGCGACGATCGCGAAGAACACGAAGACCGCGACGGCGCCGACCACCGAGCCGAGTTCGGGGCGGCCCAGGAGTTTGCGCAGCGGCGAGGTGCGGAGAAGCCGCTCGTCCGCGGTGGTGGCGGTCATCGCGTGCCCCGCTTCGTGTACTGCTCCAGCTTGGCCGCCTGGTCCTTGGTGATGATCTGCGGGCCGGTGAGCACCGGCTTGCCGCCGCCGAGGACGTCGGAGTTGTACTTGTACAGCCAGAGCAGGTCCACCGCCTCGTACCCCTGGAGGTAGGGCTGCTGGTCGACGGCAAAGCCGAGCGTGCCGTCCTTCAGCTCGGCGGCGACCTTCGCGTTCAGGTCGAAGGTGTCGATCTCCGCCTTGCTGCCCGCGTCGTTCCTGGCCTTCACCGCGGTGTCGGCGTAGGGGGCGCCGAGCGTGACGAGCGAGTCGATGGAGGAGTCGGCCTGGAGCTTGGCGCCGATGGAGGACTGCACGTCGGGCATGCTCGTGCCCTGGACGTAGAGGTTCTGCACGGTGCCCTTGAAGGTTTTCTTGACGCCCGCGCAGCGCTGCTCATGGCCGACGTTGCCCTGCTCGTGCAGGATGCACAGGGCCTTCTTCCGGCCGCGCTTGTTCAGCTCCTCACCGACGGCCTCGCCGGCGACGGTCTCGTCCTGGCCGATGTGCGTGAGCGCGCCGAACGCCTTGGACTCCTCGGAGCCCGAGTTCACCGTCACCACGGGGATGCCGGCCTTCTCGGCGCGGGCGACGGCGGCCTTCATCGCGGCGGGCTTGGCCAGCGTGACGATGATGCCGTCGACCTTCTTGTCGACCGCGGCGTCCACGAGCTGGGCCTGCTGCTGCGCCTCGGCGTTGTGCGAGTACAGGAAGTTGATGTTGTCCTTGACGGCGGCCTGCTCGGCGCCGCTCTGCACGATGTCCCAGAACGTGTCGCCATCGCCCGAATGGGTGATCATCGCGAAGGTCCATCTGGGCGTGTTCACCGCGGCCTTGCCCTGGGCGGACGCGGCCTTCCGGGCGTCCTCGGCGCGCTTCCCGCCGGTGCTGCTGCACCCTGCGAGAGACACGCTGAGCGCCCCTGCCAGCGCGATGATTGCCCAGGTCCGAGTCCGTGCCACGAGGCCGTGCCCTTCTTGCCGTGATGCTTGGTCCGTCCAAGTATCGGACACAGGGATCGTGCATCCGGACATCGGGTACCGCTCGCTGTGCACTTCCTGAGCCGCGCCGCGCCCTTGCGGGGGACGCCCCCCTCAGGAACGTACGGCCGGCTCAGGGCCGTACGAGCAGCTGGAACTCGAAGGAGTAGCGCGAGGCGCGGTAGGTGTGGGTGCCGAACTCGACGGCCCGGCCCGTGTCGTCGAAGGTGGTGCGCTGCATCGTGAGCAGCGGGGCGCCCTCGGGCTCGCCGAGCCGCTCGCCCTCCACCGCCGTGGCGGCCCGCGCGCCGACGGACTGCCGGGCGCTGTGCAGCGTGATGCCGGCGGCCCGCATCAGCCGGTACAGGCCGGTCGCCTCCAGCTGCTCGCTGTCCAGGCCGAGCAGTCCGGTCGGCAGGTAGTTGCAGAGGTACGCCATCGGCTCGCCGTGGGCCAGGCGCAGCCGCTCCACCTGGTGCACGTCGCTGCCCTCGGCCACCCCGAGCGCGGCCGCGACCTCGGCGGAGGCCGGCACGAGGGTGTTGAGCAGCACCTGGGTGGCCGGGCGCTGACCGGCGGCCTCCAGGTCGTCGTACAGGCTGCTCAGTTCCAGTGGGCGCTTGACCTGGCTGTGCACCACCTGGGTGCCGACGCCGCGTCGGCGTACGAGCAGGCCCTTGTCGACGAGGGACTGGATGGCCTGGCGGACCGTGGGGCGGGACAGGCCGAGCCGCGCGGCGAGCTCGATCTCGTTGCCCAGCAGGCTGCCGGGGGTCAGCGTCCCGTGCTCGATCGCGGCCTCCAACTGCTGGGACAGCTGGAAGTAGAGCGGGACCGGACTGCTGCGGTCGACGCTGAGCTGGAGCGAGACGGTCGGATCCACTTCTGGTTTCGGCACGGCCCGAGCGTAGCTCCGGTGATTGTTGACGGGAAGTTGTGTAGTTCGGTTGTCCGGACAAACCATTGACACAATGCCCGGTCCGACCTCACTTTGTTCCCATGCGCATCGGACTTATCGGAGCGGGTCGTATCGGTACATTCCACGCGACCACGCTCAGCCGCCACCGCGACGTCGGCTCGCTCATCATCACGGACGTCGCCCCTGCTCGGGCCCATGAACTCGCGGACCGCCTGGGCGAAACCGCGGCGCCCGGCGTGGACGAGATCTTCACCTGGGGTGTCGACGCCGTGATCATCACGGCCGCGACCGCGGCCCACGCCGAACTGATCGGCCGGGCGGCGCGCTCCGGGCTCCCGGTGTTCTGCGAGAAGCCCATCGCCGTCGATCTGCCGGGCACGCTGTCCGCACTGTCCGAGGTGGACGCCGCCGGAACGATTCTCCAGATGGGTTTCCAGCGCCGCTTCGACGTGGGTTACACGAACGCGCGGGAGGCGGTGCGCTCCGGCCGGCTGGGGCGGCTGCACACGGTCCGTGCGATGACGGCCGACCAGTCACCGCCCCCGCCCGACTACCTCCCGCTCTCCGGCGGCATCTACCGCGACTGCCTGGTCCACGACTTCGACATCGTGCGCTGGGTGACCGGCCGCGAGATCGTCGAGGTGTACGCGACCGGGGCCGATGCCGGGCCCGCGATGTTCCGCGAGGCCCAGGACGTCGACACGGCCGCGGTGGTCCTCACGCTCGACGACGGCACGCTCGCCACGGCGACGGCGACCCGCATCAACGGGGCCGGCTACGACGTCCGCATGGAACTGGCAGGTGAGCTGGACACGGTCGCGGTCGGTCTGGACGACCGGACGCCGATCGCCTCCACGGAACCGGCCGGGCCGCCGCCCGCGGACAAGCCGTGGACCGGCTTCCTCGAGCGCTTCGGGCCCGCGTACGAGGCGGAGCTGGCCGCGTTCGTCGAGGTGGTGCGCGGCGAGCGCGCCAACCCCTGCGACGGCCGCGAGGCACTCCAGGCGCTGCGCGTCGCGGAGGCCTGCGAGCTGTCCCGGCACGAGCGGCGCCCGGTGCAGCTCGGGGAGATCGCGGGCGGGCGGGACTAAGACGCCCACGAACCGAGGTCAGGCCCCGGCCGTCAGCACCGTGCCCTGGGCGACCGCGCACAGGGCTTCGGTGCCGTCCTCGGTCACGGTGAGCAGGTCGCAGCGGACGACGGCCTGGCGGCGGCCCGCGTGCACCACCTCGGCGCGGGCCACGAGGGTGTGGCCGAGAGCCGGGCGGACGTACTGGATGGAGAAGCCGCCGGTGAGGACCGCCGGGCCGAGGGCCGCGCCGCCCGCGAACGTGATCGCGTTGTCGGCGGCGTAGGAGAGGACTCCGCCGTGCAGGAAGCCGTTCTGCTGGTGGAGTTCCTCGCGGATGCCGACCTCAAGCGTGGCCGCGCCGTCCCCGAACGCGGTGATCCGCGTACCGAGCAGCCGGCTGAAGGGCTGGCTGTCCAGCGCCTGCTGGGCCGAGGAGAGGTCCAGGGTGGCGGGGGCGTTCATGAGGGCGGGCCTCCGGTGCGTCCGTGCGGTCGGGGTGTCTCCCCGCGGTGTCCGCGACGACGGTACGCCCCTACCAGCGCACCGGGAGCCGCCGCACCCCGCGTATCAGCATGCCCGGCGGCCTGGCGCCCGGTGGGCCGTCGAGCGCCAGGTCGGGGCAGCGCTCCAGGAGTGACCTCAGGGCCACCCTGGCTTCGAGCCGGGCCAGCGGTGCGCCCAGGCAGTAGTGAATGCCGTGCCCGAAGGCGAGGTGGCCCTGGGGGGCGCGGTGGATGTCGAAGACGTGCGGGTCCGGATGACGCGCCGGGTCACGGCCGGCGGCGTCGAGCCCGATCATCACCGGGTCGCCCTCCGCGATGGCCGTACCGCCTATCTCCATCGACTCGGCCGCATAGCGGTACGTCGCCGTCTCGACCGGTCCCTCGAAGCGCAGCACCTCCTCCACGGCGCCGTCGAGGAGCGTCATGTCGGCTCGCAGCGCGGCCAGTTGGTCCGGATGCGTGAGCAGGGTGTGCACCCCGTTCGTGATCAGGTTGACCGTCGTCTCGTGGCCCGCGACCAGCAGGATGAACGCCATCGCGCGCAGCTCTTCGCCGGACAGCCGGTCGTCGTCCTCCGCCCTGGTGCGGATGAGGTCGCCGAGCAGGTCGTCGGCGGGTGCCGTGGACCTCTTGTCATCGATCAGCTCGTCGAGGTACGCGGCCAGCCTCTCGTAGGCGGCGAGCTCCGCGTCGCCGCCGGTGGGTGCCACGATCTCGTTCGACAGGGCTCGGAACGTCACCCGGTCGATGTCCGGCACGCCGAGCAGCTCACAGATGACGGTGATCGGCAGTGGGTAGGCGAAGGAGTCCACGAGGTCGGCCCGGCCCCGCGGCAGCATCTCGTCCAGCAGTCCGTCGGTGATCTCCTGGATGCGCGGGCGCAGCGCCTCCACGCGCCGCATGGTGAACGCGCGGGCGACGAGGCTGCGCAGCCGGGTGTGCTCCGGCGGATCGACGACCAGCAGATAGGGGCCCATCAGCTCCACGTCCAGCGAGGTGAGCCCCTTCTTGGTGCCGTCCTTGGACAGTCTCGGGTCGGCGAGGGCGGCACGCGCCTCCTCGTGTCCGACGACGAGCCAGCCCTCGAACGCCTCGGGCGGCGGGGTGCGCACCCAGTGGACGGGACCCCGCTCGCGCAGCTCCGCGTACACCGGATACGGGTCCTCCGTGAACCGCGCGCCGTACTCTCCCAGGTCGATCACATTCCCCATGAGCTCCCCCTTCCACCCGTGACAACGCGCGAGGCCCCCGCCTAGTGCCCGTCCGCCTCCAGCAGCCCGGCGTCGTACGTCAGCAGGGCTATCTGCACCCGGTTGTTGAGGTCGAGCTTGGCGAGGATGCGGGAGACGTGGGTCTTGACCGTGGCGACGCTCATGTACAGCTCGGCGGCGATCGCCGCGTTGGAGCCGCCCCGGCCCACCGCGACGGCCACCTCGCGTTCGCGGTCGTTGAGCGCGGCGATCCGGTCGCGGGCGGTCGCCCTGCGCGTGTCGGGGGAGCCGCCCGCCGCGTGGAGCATCAACTGGCGCGTGACGGCGGGCGAGAGCACGGGATCACCACCCGCGACCCGCCGTACCGCGTCGAGGAGCTGCGCCGGCGGGGTGTCCTTGAGGACGAATCCGGCGGCACCCGCGCGCAGGGCCCGCAGCACCTGCTCATCGGCGTGGAAGGTGGTGAGGACCACGACCTGCGGGGCGTCCGCGCGGCCCCGGAGCAGCTCGGTGGCGGCGAGTCCGTCCAGCGTCGGCATGCGGATGTCCATGAGGACGACGTCCGGGCGGGTGCGGTCGACGAGTTGCTCCACCTCGCTGCCGTCGGCGGCCTCGCCGACGATCTCGATGTCGGCGGCGCCGCCCATCATGAGGGACAGGCCGGCCCTCACCAGGGGGTCGTCGTCGACGAGGAGCAGTCGGATCGCAGTCATGGGACCACCGTAGTGATGCGCTACGACAATCCCCACCGATCGACCGCGGCTGTCAACGGCTGTCAACAATTGTTGACATTAACAGTCGGCGTCGGCCAACGTCACAGTCAATCGCTGTGAGGCGTACCGATCGACGGAGGGTTTCAGTGCGTTATCGACTCTTAGGGCGGACCGGCCTCCGCGTCTCCGAGCTGTTCCTCGGCGCCATGACGTTCGGCGAACAGGGCGGGGTGGGTGCGCCGAGGCCGGAGTGCGCGCGCATCCTGGACGCGTACGCGGAGGCCGGCGGCAATGTGATCGACACCGCCATCAACTACCGGGGCGGGGAGAGCGAGACGATCGTCGGCGAGCTGCTCAAGGGGCAGCGCGACCGGTTCGTCCTCTCCACCAAGTACACCATCTCGCGCGACGGCGCCGACCCCAATGCCGCGGGCAACCACCGCAAGAACCTGACGCTTTCGCTGGAGACGAGCCTGCGCAGGCTGGGCACCGACTACATCGACGTCTACTGGGTGCACATCTGGGACCGGAACACCCCGATCGAGGAGACCGTACGGGCCCTCGACGACGCCGTGCGGTCCGGGAAGGTGCTGTACGTGGGCATATCGGATGTCCCGGCCTGGGTGGTGTCGCGGGCCAACACGCTCGCGGAATGGCGGGGGTGGACGCCGTTCTCGGCGCTCCAGGTCCCCTACAGCCTGCTCAACCGCGACATCGAGCGCGAACTGCTGCCGATGGCCGAGGCGTTCGGCATGTCGGTGGCGGCCTGGAGCCCGTTGCAGAACGGCATCCTGTCCGGCAAGTACACCCGCCCCGGCGGCCTGGAGCCGGGCACGGCGGCCCGGTTGCCGGCGGAGGCGATCGGTGACCGCGAGCGGGCCGAGGCCGAGGCCGTGCAGTCCGCGGCCGACGAACTCGGCGTCTCCTGCGCGCAGGTGGCCATCGCCTGGACGATGGCCCACTCCCCCGCCGTGCACCCGATCCTCGGCGCCCGTCGCGTGGAGCAGCTCGTGGAAAACCTGGGCGCGGCCGAACTGACCCTGCCGACGGAGGTGTTGGCCGCGCTCGAGAGTGCGACGGACTTCCGCGCGGGCTTCCCGGCGGACTTCATCGACGACACGTCGGCATGGGTGTACGGCACGGCGGGGCATCGGGTGGTGGGGCGCGCCGGGTGAGGCCCCCGGAGGGGCGGGCGCTCGGCCTCGGGCTCCCGCACGGCCGAACTCGGGCTCCCGCACGACGCCCCGGGCCGGGCTGTTCGGCCTCCCGCCGCCCCGCTACCGGGGATCCGGCCCCGGCCCCGGCCACGGCAGCCAAGCCCGCAGCCCGAACCCGCCGTCGCCCTCCGCACCGTGGTCGAGTCGGCCGCCCGCCAGGGTCGCGCGTTCCATGAGGCCGATCAGGCCCTGACCGGAGCCGGGGACATGGGGTACGTCGCCCGGCGGCGCGGGATTGCGCACGGAGACGGTGAGGCCGTCGCCCGGGGCGCCCGCCACGGTCACCGTGACCTCGGCGCCGGGCGCGTGCTTGCGCGCGTTCGTCAGGCCCTCCTGGACGATGCGGTACGCGGTGCGGCCGATGGAGGCGGGGACCGCGGCGGGGGCGGTCACCCGGTGGTCGAGGACGATCTTCATACCGGCCTCGCGGGACTCGGCGACCAGCCCGTCGAGGGCGGCGAGCGTCGGTTGCGGGCGGCCCGCGTCGTCGGCGTCGCCCGCCCGCAGCACGCCGATGATCTCCCGCAGGTCCTGCAACGCCTCGTGCGCGCTCTCCCGGATCACCCCGGCCGCCCGCGCGATCTCCTCCCGGGGCGCGTCGGGGCGGAACTCCAGCGCGCCGGCGTGCACGCTCAGCAGCGTCAGCCGGTGGGCGAGCACGTCGTGCATCTCGCGCGCGATGGCCTCCCTGGCCAGCCGCTGCGCCTGCTCGGCCCGCAGCTCCGCCTCCGTCTCGGCGCGCCGCGCCCGGTCCCGCAGACTCAGCACGAGCTGCCGCTTGGATCGTACGAACATCCCCCAGCCGACCACCGTCACGGTCAGCAGCCCGGCGACGGCCACGGCGGCGACATAGGGCAGATCGGGGTCCGGGCGCAGCCAGTAGACGCCCGGGAGCAGCGCGAGCTGGATGCCGCCGACCCACGCGACGTACCGGAAGGGCAGGTGCACGGCGAGGGTGAAGAGGGCGATCAGGCCCGCGCCGCCCGCGGTGTTCGAGATCAGCCCGACCGGCATCATCGCCACGGCGAGCCCGAGCGGCCGGCGGCGCCGCAGCCACACCGCCGCACAGGCCGACGCGCCGAGCCATTGGTCGGCGACGGCCAGGCCGTGCGGGATGTCGTGCTCCCGGGTCACCGCCTCCGCGGCGGCGATCCCGATGACCACGGCCAGCAGGACGCAGCCGAGGTCGACGATCCAGTCCCGCACGGTACGCCGCGGATGCCGGCCACGCTCCGCGCCGCCGGCGTCCAGCGCTGCGATCACGGCGGACGGCAGGAACCACCGCTGCCGGGGCAGCCCGTACGACAGCGGCACGGCCGGCTCCGGCAGCCCCGGCGGCCGCGGGCCGGACCGAGCCGGCACCATCCGCTCGAACACGGCCCGGTATGTCGACGCCCCCGGGGAAGGCGCCGGCTTGTCACTGCTCACGGTCGACAAATTTACGCAGGGACGGCCGCCGGCACCTCCCCGCCGACGCGACCGACGACCAAAGTCGTCCACTCGAAGACTTTCGGCGCGGCTGCCTGCGGGGAGGCCGCGGCTTCGGACGGACAGGCCTCGCCCCGCGGCCGGTGAGCGTGGGGGGTCCGCGGGGCGAGGGTCTTCCTGTGCAGGCCTCCGGCCTGGTCGCGCCGTTCCTCGAGAGCCGGACGTCGGCTCAGCACATCGGCTCAGCACGTCCACTCAGCACATCGGCTCAGCGCTCGACGTGTGACTCAGCAGTCGAAGTCGATCAGGTCGAACGTGACGTAGTGGTCCGAGGTGTAGTAGTCCTCCTGGGTCTGCTTGCCCGTGACGATGCGGCGGGCACCGCGCGTCGAGGAGCCGGGCGTCTTCACGGTGTACTCGTGGTAGTAGCCGCTGGACTGCGTGGGCAGGACGCCTTCCCGGTTCTGGAAGACGGCCCCGTCCTGCGAGTACGGGAAGGGGCCGTTCGACTCGATCAGATCGAGCGTGTCGTACGCCTGGGACGGCAGGTCGCTGTAGCAGATGCTGCCGACCGAGGCGGCCGTGGCATCCGCGGTCGTCGCGGAGACCGTGCCGCCCACGAGCAGGGCGGACAGGAGCGCGGCTGCGGCGCTGATACGAGTGATTCGTGGGGGGAATCTCATGGCTCTAGAATGACGCGCGTAGACCATGACATGTCAATGTCAAGGCAACTGATTTCTCCCGCCGAGTCCGTTGAATTTTCCGGGAGTTAACCTGCCGCCCGGCGCCCCCACGCGGTCCCCGCGAGGACGAGAACGCCCCCCATCAGCCCCAACGCGCCGAGACGTTCGCCGCCGAGGGTGATCCCCGCGGCGGCGGCCCACAGCGGCTCGGTGCCGAGCAGCAGGCTGACCCGGGACGGCGAGGTCCGGCGTACGGCCCACATCTGTACGCAGAACGCGAAGAGCGTGCAGAACGCCGCGAGGAAGAGCAGCCCGCCCCACTCCCGCGCCCCGAAGCCCGCGGCCGTGCCCCACACGGTCGCGTCGGTGCCGGTCGAGAGCACCGCGAACACGGCGACCGCGGCACCCAGTTGGACCGTGGTCAGGGGCAGCGCGTCGGCGCCCTGAACGGACTTGACGCGGGACATGGCGAGCACGTGGACGGTGCGGGCGAGGGCCGCGAGCAGCATCAGCAGATCGCCGAGCGAGGGGCGGGTGAACCCGCCGCCCTGGGTGAGCAGCACGACGCCGAGCACGGAGACCCCGGCCGCGGCGAGGAAGGCCCGCGGGGGCCGCGCCCGGGTCACGGCCGCCTCGGCGAGCGGCGTGAAGATCATGGTGAGGCTGATGATGAGGCCCGCGTTGGTCGCCGAGGTGTGGACGACGCCGTACGTCTCCAGGAGGAAGATCCCGCTCAGGATCAGCCCCAGCAGCGCCGCCCCGCGCCACTGCGCGGCGCTCAGCGCGCGCAGCGAACGCCGTCCGGCGATCACCAGCACGGGCAGGACGACGCCGAAGCGCAGCACCAGGACGGCGATCACCGTCCGCGCCGTGGTGATGTCCTTGGCCGCGAGATAGCTGGCTCCCCACACCACCGCGACGAGCAGCACGGGCAGGTCGGTGAGCCAGGCACGGCGGGGCGCGAGCGCGCCGGGTACGGCGATCGACGACATGGGAGCGGTCTCCAGCGGGCGGACGGGCGTGGAGACGTCGGCGGCTCTCACAGGGAACGATCACCGTACCGGCGAGGATGCGTGAGGGCTACACGGTTTCGGCGGACGCTTCGGCAGCGGACGCTTCAGTAGCTGCCGTACGTCGGACGGCCCGCCCGTTCGTACGTGTGGATCGCCACGCCCGCGCCCGTGGTGCTGCCAAAGACGTGCCGGAACGCGGTGGGGACGGCGCCCTCGGCGAACAGGCGGCGGCCGGCCCCCAGTACGACCGGGAAGGTCAGCAGGTGCACGGTGTCGATCAGATCGAGCGCGAGGAGGGACCGGGCGAGGGCACCGCTGCCGTGGACCTGGAGCTCGCGGGCGGTGCGCTCCTTGAGGGCGGCGACCTCCTTGGCGAGGTCGCCGCGGATCACGGTCGTACCGGACCAGGCGGGGTCCGTGAGGCTCGACGAGGCGACGTACTTCGGCAGGGAGTTGAGCTTGGCGGCGATCGGGTCGGCGGGGTCGGTGACCTTCGGCCAGTAGCCGGCGAAGATCTCGTACGTGCGCCTGCCGAGCAGGAAGGCGTCCACGCGGGCGAAGGCGTCGGTCACGAACCGTCCGAAGTCCTCGTCCCCGTACGGGACGCTCCAGCCGCCCTGCTCGAAGCCGTCGCTGCGGTCCTCCTCGGGTCCGCCGGGAGCTTGGTGGACACCGTCGAGGGTGACAAAAGCGGTGAGGGTGAGCTTGCCCATGACAGCTGCCTTCTTCCTTCGGTGGGGTCCCCGTCCTCAGGACAGACCCCACCGGCACCCGTGACTCATCGGTCCCCCGGAAACCGGCGAGGGGCGGGGACACGGCGCTGTGCGCGGTCAGCCGTTCGCGGGGCCTTCGGCGGTAGTGTGCCGATGGACGTTGCAGTGCCGCACGACGCCATCCACGGTGAGGGGCGATGATCGTTTCGGTGGTGTCGATGCCGGAGGGCGTCGTCGCTCGCACGGGGCTGACACAGGCCCGGGAGCATCTCGCGTCCTCCCGTTTCGTGATCGTGGACGTCGACCAGGAAGAAGAACCCCCGCTCGACGACGAGCCGCTCTCCCGTCGGCTCGGGCTGGATGACGCGGCCTGGAAGTGGCTCGGCAGACCGGACGAGCACGTCCGGGTCGAGTACCACGCGGGCACGGCCGCCGGCGTCGTGCCGGTGGTCTGCGGCAACCAGGTCATCCACATCCACGTCCTGGCCGGCGATCGGCACTTCATCACGATTCATCAGGGGCCCGTCGAACTGATCGACACCTTCATCGGCCAGTTGCCGCAGGACCGGCCCCCCGACGCGGTGACGACGCTGTTCCTGTTTCTGCAAGGGGTCCTGGAGACGTATCGCCGGGCCATCACGCAGGCCCATCTGGAGGTCGAGGACCTCGAGGAAGCGATGTTCGAGCAACGGCAGCCGGAGCAGGTCCGTCGGCTGGCCCAGCTGCGACAGCGCGCGGCCCACCTGCACCGCGCGTTCCTGCCCTACGCCGCGGTCGCGCAGGAGATCCTCGTACGTCGCAGGATGGCGGATCACGACCTCTCGGCGGAACGGCAGGCGATGAACCGCCTGCACGAGCACACCGTGCAGCTGGTGCTCGTGGAGATCGAGGCGCTGCGGGACGCGGCCCGGCGAGCCGCGAGCAGCTACGCGTCACTCATCGCCGATCAGCAGAACGTCGTGATCAACCGGCTCACCATCGTCTCGATGATCTTCTTGCCGCTGTCGTTCCTGACCGGATTCTTCGGCATGAACTTCGCCTTCCTGACCAACCGGCTCACGAGCGAGGACTCCTTCCTGGAGTTCGGCGTGGGTCTTCAGGTGGGTGCGGTGATCGTCGCCCTGTACTACGTGCTGTACCGCACCCACTGGCGTCAGCTGCGCGACAGCCGGGCCCGCGACGCCGCCGGCGACGACCAGCCCTGACTCCGCCCCGGCGGGGCGCCACGAGGCAGCACGGCCCTCAGCCGCCGAGCTCCTGGTACCTGGCCGTCAGGCGCGCCGCGCCCTCCTCCGTCAGGGAGCCGAACAGGCGCAGGCGGGAGATGCCTCCGTCCGGGAAGATGTCCACGCGCGCGTGGGTCCCGGCCACCGGCGCGGCCAGGGTGAAGCGGTGGTTGGTGTCGGGCTGCAGGCGGGTGCGCGGGAGGATCTCCGTCCACTCGCCGCTCTCACCGTCCTTCACCGACACCGCCGCCCACCCGGCGCTGTTGCCCTTCAGGTACGCCGTGTCGATCTCGATCGCGCGGATCTCGGACCGGGCGACCAGCTGGTAGCGGATCCAGTCGTTGCCGTGGTCGCGGCGGCGCCGCGTCTCCCAGCCGTCGTCCATCTGGCGGGAGCGGCCCGGCTGGATCGTGTTCGTGGCGGGTGAGTAGAAGAGGTTCGAGGCGTCCTCGACCCGGCCGCCGTTCTCGAGGGCCACGACGTCGAAGGTGCCCAGCGCCGCCAGCCACACGGGGTCCGGCACGGCCTCGCCGTACACCCGCAGACGGGCGATGCCGCCGTCGGGGTGCTGGTTGACCCGCAGATGCGTGAAGCGCTGCTCCACCGACACCTCGAAGCCGTTCGCCGCGTGGCCGCCGACCGCCGTGCGCGGGACGAGCGTCATCCACTTCACGTCGCCCGCGAGGAGTTCCTCCGGGGACGGGGACCCGGGTACCGAGGCGCCCTCGACCGACACCGCCTGCGGGTAGTTGCCCCGGAAGTGGGCCGTGTCGACGACGACGCCGCGTACGACGCCGGGCGCGCCGAGACGTACGAGCGCCCAGTCGTGGTCCTCGGCCGTCGGCCACGGGTGTGCGGCCGAGGCGCCGCGCCGGCGGCGGGTCTCCCAGCCGTCCATGATCTTGCCCTTGTGCCCGAAGTGTTCGGGGTCGAACTCGGCGCGTCCGGCCACGAGGAGGTTCTCGCGCTGGGCGAAGAACTCGTCGTTGGCGGCGATGACACCGGCGCCGAGCTGCCGGTCGGCGAGGTTGGCGTACTGGGTGAAGGGGAAGTCGGCGGTGCGGTAGTCCGCGTACGGGTCACCGCCTCCGTAGGGGTTCGCGTCGCCGGTGAAGCGGGCCGAAGGGGATGGATGCTGCGCCGTCACGGTGATCAGGTCTGCCTCTCGGGAGTCGGCCACTGCGGGTGCGGAGGAGGATTACGCGGGGGGGGCGGACTACGGTTCCCTGCTGAGGAGCCGGCCCTTCGGCTCCGTGAACTCGCCGTCAGCCATGATGCGTTCGCCGCGCAGCCAGGTGGACTTGACGACGCCGCTGAGGGTCTTGCCGGCGTAGGCGGTGACCCGGTTGCGGTGCTGAAGTGCCGCCGGGTCCACGGTGAAGGTCTCGTCGGGCGCCAGCACCGCGAAGTCGGCGTCGCGGCCCGCCTCGATGGCGCCCTTCTGGGCCAGGCCGACGAGCCGGGCCGTCCGTGCGGACATCCAGCGGACGACGTCCTCGAGGCTGTGGCCGCGCCGCCGGGCCTCGGTCCAGATCGCGGGCAGGCTGAGCTGGAGTCCGGAGATCCCGCCCCACGCCGTCGCGAAGTCATCGGTCTTCAGGTCGGCGGTGGAGGGCGAGTGGTCGGTGACCACGCAGTCGATCGTGCCGTCGGCCAGCGCCTGCCACAGCAGGTCCTGGTTGGCGGCCTCACGGATGGGCGGGCAGCACTTGAACTCGCTGGCCCCGTCCGGAACTTCCTCGGCCGTGAGCGTGAGGTAGTGGGGGCAGGTCTCCACCGTGACGCGTACGCCCTCGGCCTTGGCGCCGGCGATCAGCGGCAGCGCGTCGCTCGACGACAGGTGCAGCACGTGCACGCGCGCGTTGAGGCGCTTCGCCTGCGCGAGGAGGTTCGCGATAGCGGTGTCCTCGGCGTCGCGCGGGCGCGAGGCGAGGAAGTCGGTGTACCTGGGGCCGCCCCGCTGGGGGGCGGCGGCGAGGTGGTGCGGGTCCTCGGCGTGGACGATGAGCAGTCCGCCGAAGCCGGCGATCTCGGCCATCGACCGGGCCAGCCGCTCCTGGTCCAGCTCGGGGAACTCGTCGACGCCCGAGGGCGACAGGAACGCCTTGAAGCCGAAGACGCCCGCGTCGTGCAGCGGCCGCAGGTCCTTGACGTTGTCGGGCAGTGCGCCGCCCCAGAAACCGACGTCGATGTGCGCCTTGTCGGCGGCCACGTCCCTCTTGGTGCGCAGATTGCCGACCGTCGTGGTCGGCGGGAGGGAGTTGAGCGGCATGTCGACCAGGGTGGTGATGCCCCCGGCGGCCGCGGCGCGCGTCGCCGTCCAGAAGCCCTCCCAGTGGGTGCGCCCGGGGTCGTTGACGTGCACGTGGGTGTCGACCAGGCCGGGCAGCAGCACGTCGTCGCCGAGGTCCTCCAGGCGGGCGCCGGCCGGCACCTCGGCGTCGTGCGGCAGCACCGCCGTGATCTTCCCCGCGGCGACCGCGACCGCGGCGGGGCGCGTCCCCTCGGGAGTGATGACGCGCGTCGAGCGCAGCACCAGTTCGACGTCGGACACCCGGGCCCCTTCCATGCCGCTGTTTACTTCCGCGTAACGAAATTCAACGTTCTGTTGAAGGAGTCTTCACCCACGGCCCCCCACCGTCAAGAGTGAACCTCTCCACCCCACCCTCGACGCACCCAGCCTGGACGTTTCCACAAAGCGGAATTATAGTTTCGGTAGGCAGAATGTAACTACGCACAACCGGAGAGTCAACCGACCGACAGGTAGGCTTCAGCTCTTCCTGACCACCCGAAAGGAACGCGCCGTGCCGACGTCCAGCGCCAGCACCACCGACTCCGCCAAGTCGCCCGCCCCGAGCGGTGGTGTCCAGTCCCTCGAGCGCGCCTTCGACCTGCTCGAACGGATGGCGGACGCCGGTGGCGAAGTCGGCCTCAGCGAGCTGTCCGCGAGCAGCGGGCTGCCCCTGCCGACCATTCACCGCCTGATGCGCACCCTCGTGGCCTGCGGTTACGTACGCCAGCAGCCCAACCGCCGGTACGCCCTCGGCCCCCGCCTCATCCGGCTCGGCGAGTCCGCGTCCCGGCTGCTCGGCACCTGGGCCCGCCCCTATCTCGCACGCCTGGTCGAGGAGACCGGCGAGACGGCGAACATGGCGCTTCTCGACGGCGACGAGATCGTCTATGTCGCCCAGGTGCCGTCCAAGCACTCGATGCGCATGTTCACCGAGGTCGGCCGCCGGGTGCTCCCGCACTCCACCGGCGTGGGCAAGGCACTGCTCGCGAACACGCCGGCGAACGAGGTGCGCGCGCTGCTGGCCCGTACCGGGATGCCCGCCGCCACGGAGAAGACGATCACCACTCCTGACGGCTTCCTCGCCGCGCTCGAAGAGGTGCGCCGGCTCGGCTACGCGATCGACGACAACGAGCAGGAGATAGGAGTCCGGTGCCTCGCGGTGTCCGTACCGGACTCGCCGACCGCCGCGGCCATCTCCATCTCCGGCCCGGCGGGCCGGGTCACCGAGGAGGCGACGGAGAAGATCGTGCCGGTGCTTCAGCAGGTGGCGGCGGAGCTTTCGGAGGCGCTGGCGACTTCGGGGCCGACGGCCTGACCCGATCTCACGGCCCGGCCCCGGCCCGGGACCGACGGCGGGGCCGGGCCCTCACCAGCCCGGCTCTCGCACCGTCATGGAGCCCGGCCCTCCCATGGCACCGTCTTGGAGCCCGTCGCCACGCCGGGCATGAGGCACGCGCCGGGCATGAGGCACGCGCCGCGCCCGGCGAGCGGCGGCGGCGCGGGCCGGCCGGGGAGCCGATCACGCCGCGCGCCGAATCTCGTCGGTGCCGAGCACCGCGCGGCCGCCATGTGGAACCGTCCTGATCCCTCGGACGGACCTGAGCCCGCCCTCCGCGCAGGCGACGGGAAGGTGACGACAGGGCCTAGCCGCGCCTCGGTGGTTCCCCGAACAGCTCCACCGCGCCGCGTACGTCCGCGAGGCCCCGGGCCAGCGCGCTGACCGAGCCGATCGCGCCGGCGATCAGCAGCAGTGAGCGGCGTAACCGCGGGATCTCGGGGACTCCGCCGACGGCCATCGCCGCCAGTGCGGCCAGTTCGTCCTCGGCGATGCCCCGGTCGGGGAACTCGACGGGATGCGCGGCGAGTTCGCGGCGCAGCCGGGACACGGCGGTCCGCAGCCCTGCCACCCTCGGGTCCTCGTCGCTGCCGGTCACTGGCCTCTGCCCCAAGCTCCGCAACACAGCTCTCCCCCTCGCACGCCGTTGTGCGAATGTCCTTCGTACGTCGCTCAGTTCCCCGCGCCGACGATGGGCGCCGGGGAACCGGGTCAGTAAACGCCACCCGGTGTGGTGGGCGCCACTCCGAGGACCGAAATTCAGTCCATGGACATCACCCGGTCCGCGCGGGTTCGAGCGCACACCCGAGCCGGGTCGGGTATGCAGGGGGAATGACCGAGAACGAGGACCTGGTGGCGGGGCTCCTGCTGGCGGCCGGTGGCGGGCGTCGGCTCGGGGGCCGGCCCAAGGCGCTCCTGGAACACCGAGGGCGCCCCCTTGTCGAACATGTGGCCGGAGTGCTGCGGGCGGCCGGATCCACCCGCGTGTATGTCGTCCTGGGCGCCCAGGCCGCCGCCGTACGGGAGCGCGCGGTGCTGCCCGGCTGCATCCTCGTGGACAACCCGGACTGGGAGCTGGGCATGGGCACCTCCCTGCGGGCCGGGCTGGAGGCGATGCATGGAACGGGGGTACGCGCCGCGCTGGTGTCGCTCGTCGACCAGCCGGGGATCGGACCGGCGGCGGTGGCCCGGGTACGGGCGGCGTACACGTCCCCCTCGACCCTCGCCTCGGCCGCGTACGACGGAGTGCGCGGCCACCCCGTCCTGTTCGGCGCCGCCCACTGGGCGGCCGTCGCCGCGAGCGCGACCGGCGACCGGGGCGCCCGCGCCTACCTCAAGGCCCATGAGTCCGCGATCACCCTTGTCGAGTGCGGGGACGTGGCCGAGGCGTACGACATCGACACGGTCGCCGACCTCGTCCACCTGGAGTGAACGGGGTGGCACTGAGCGCCATCTTCTGTCGACTCTGAGAATCTCGACATCAACAAACCATTGAACTTCCACCATGAGGAAACTACTATCCACTGTTCAGAAGCGCCGGACCGCTCCCGAGGCGCCCCCAGCCGCATCCGCGGCCCCTGGCACCCGGTGCCGCGTCGACGCGCGCACGCGCGCGGTCCGTATCCGTAGCTCGCTGAAGGAAGTGACAGCTCATGTCCGCACCAGCGCCGTCCCCGCTGGCCCTCGTCGACGCCGAGCCCCTGCCCCGGCAGGAAGAGGTCCTCACCGACGCGGCCCTCGCCTTCGTGGCCGAGCTGCACCGGCTGTTCACGCCCCGGCGTGACGAGCTCCTCGCCCGTCGCGCGCAGCGCCGCGCCGAGATCGCCCGCACCTCCACGCTCGACTTCCTCCCGGAGACCGCCGCCGTCCGCGCGGACGAGTCCTGGAAGGTGGCCCCCGCGCCGGCCGCGCTGAACGACCGCCGCGTCGAGATCACCGGCCCCACCGACCGCAAGATGACCATCAACGCCCTCAACTCCGGCGCGAGGGTGTGGCTCGCGGACTTCGAGGACGCCTCCGCGCCCACCTGGGAGAACGTGGTCGTCGGGCAGCTCAACCTGACGGACGCGTACACGCGGAACATCGACTTCACGGACCCGAAGTCCGGCAAGTCGTACGCCCTCAAGGCGAATGAGGAGCTGGCGACCGTCGTCATGCGGCCGCGCGGCTGGCACCTGAACGAGCGTCATCTCGTCGACTCGCAGGGCAGGCCCGTCCCGGGCGCGCTCGTCGACTTCGGCCTGTACTTCTTCCACAACGCGCGGCGCCTGCTGGACCTCGGCAAGGGCCCGTACTTCTACCTCCCCAAGACGGAGTCGCACCTGGAGGCCCGCCTCTGGAACGACGTCTTCGTCTTCGCGCAGGACTACGTCGGCATCCCGCAGGGCACGGTCCGCGCCACCGTCCTGATCGAGACGATCACGGCCGCGTACGAGATGGAGGAGATCCTCTACGAACTCCGCGACCACGCCTCCGGGTTGAACGCGGGCCGCTGGGACTACCTGTTCTCCATCGTCAAGAACTTCCGTGACGGCGGCGCCAAGTTCGTCCTGCCGGACCGCAACGCGGTCACGATGACGGCCCCGTTCATGCGCGCCTACACCGAACTTTTGGTCCGCACCTGCCACAAGCGCGGCGCGCACGCGATCGGCGGCATGGCGGCGTTCATCCCGTCCCGGCGCGACGAAGAGGTCAACAAGGTCGCCTTCGAGAAGGTCAAGGCCGACAAGGACCGCGAGGCGGGCGACGGCTTCGACGGCTCCTGGGTCGCGCACCCCGACCTCGTCCCGATCGCGATGGCGTCCTTCGACGCGGTGCTCGGCGACAAGCCGAACCAGAAGGACCGCCTCCGCGAGGACGTGTCCGTGGCGCCCGGCGACCTGATCGCCATCGACTCCCTGGAGGCCAAGCCGACGTACAACGGGCTGGTCAACGCCGTGCAGGTCGGTATCCGCTACATCGAGGCCTGGCTGCGCGGCCTCGGCGCGGTCGCCATCTTCAACCTCATGGAGGACGCGGCCACGGCGGAGATCTCACGTTCGCAGATCTGGCAGTGGATCAACGCGGGCGTCGAGTTCGAGAACGGCGAGAAGGCCACTCCCGAGCTGGCCCGCAAGGTCGCCGCCGAGGAACTCGCGAACCTCCGCGCCGAACTCGGCGAGGAGGCCTTCGCGGCCGGGAACTGGCAGCAGGCCCACGACCTGCTGCTGAAGGTGGCGCTGGACGAGGACTACGCGGACTTCCTCACCCTGCCCGCGTACGAACAGCTCGCCGGCTGAGCGGTCACCTCTCCGAGTGGCCCAGGGACTTCTCCGGGGCCACTCGGTCGCGTACGAGCCGCTTCACGGCCGTCGGCTCCGGAAAGCCCTGCTCCCGCCGGTCCCATACCACCTCGTCGTCCACGCGGACGACGAAGACGCCCCCGGTGCCCGGCTTGAGCGCCAGCTCCGTCAGCTCGGTCTCGAACGTCGTGAGCAGTTCCTGGGCCAGCCAGGCCGCCCGGGGCAGCCAGCGGCACTGGGTGCAGTACTCGATCTGGACGCGATGAGTGTGCGGGGTGGTCATCCGAGGTGCACCGACCAATCCTGTTCAGCCGCCGGTTTGCCGTGCAGGTCCGGGACCCGTTTGAGCCAGTTGGGGCGGCCCGCCCGGGTCTTCGCCGCGCGATGGGCGTCCTCGGCGGTGAGTTGTTCTCGGGTGGGGAAGTCCGTGGGGAGCCAGGTCCCGGAGGCCCTGACGCGGGCGGCGAGGTAGCCGACGTAGGCGGCGCGTACGTCGTCGGGGGTGTCGAAGCCCGGTTCGTCGGCCAGCCAGGCGTCGGGCACCTCCGCCAGCACCTCACGCAGCAGCTCCTCCGTCACCCGGGGTGCCAGCTCGGCGTCCGCGGCACGGGTGTCGGGGGCGTAACCACCGAGCGCGTGCGAGCGGAAGTCGTACGCCTTCTCCGGGGACGAGGCGTCCCACCGGTGGTGGAAGACGAGGGCGGCGCCGTGGTCGATCAGCCACAGCCTCGGGGGCGCGATGCCGAACGTGGGCCAGATCATCAGGTTCGAGCTGTGCACCGTGCGGTCGACGTTCACCGTGAGGGCGTCCAGCCAGATCACCTTGCCGGCCTCCAGCGGGTCGACGTCGAAGGTCTTCGCGATCTCCGGGGTGAAGTCCTCGGCGCCCGGCAGGTAGTCCATGCCGAGATTGACTCCGGCGCTGGCGTGGAGGAGGTCCTGGACCTCCTGGTGCGGCTCGTGCTCGGCGACCGTCGGGTCGAAGTGGACGAGGACGAGCTCGGGAAAGCGCAGTCCGAGGCGGCGCGCCAGCTCGCCGACGATCACCTCGGCGACCAGCGCCTTGCGGCCCTGCGCCGAGGCGGTGAACTTCACGACGTAGGTCCCCAGGTCGTCGGCCTCGACGACTCCGGGGACGGAGCCGCCCGCCCGCAACGGGGTCACGTATCGAACGGCAGTCACTTCGCGCAGCACACCGGCCACTGTAAAACAGTCGCTCACCCGAGTGATCGGATTTATGCGCGGGCCAGGGGGTTGGGCAGCGGCAGATAGCGGGCGTCCGCACCGTCCGCGCCCGTCCACCGCAGGAGGAGGTTCGTCTTGCCGGGGAGCGTGGGTGAGGCCAGCAGTTCTCCGACTTCGGGGAGGTCGTGGCGCGCCAGTTCCCGTCGTACCGCCGGCCACGGGTCCGTTCCCGGCCGGCGTTCGGCGAGCAGGGCCGCGAGCTCGGCGAGGTGGTTGACGACCAGGCAGTACACGAGCCGCTCCCAGCCGGCCGCCCGGCTCACGTCGGGCAGCAGCTTCACCCCTTCCGCATCCCGGAAGAGCGCCTGGACGGGCATGCCGTCGGCGTCCACGGCGACCAGCGTGTTCTGGAGGTGCGCCTCGAGGACGACCCCGTGGCGGGCGAACGCGTCCAGCACCGGCGGCACCACCTGGCGCAGATACGCCGCCCACCAGGCCCTCGGATCGTCGAGCCGGTCGAGCGGGTTGCCGTCGAAGCCCTCCACCAGGGCGGCCGCGAGGAGCGGGGTGGTACCGGGCAGGAGATGGGGGGCGAGCCCGTCGCGGACGAGGACGGCCAGTTCCTCGAAGGCGAAGCCGGCGGTGCGGTAGCCGCGGTCGCTCAGCCACGCCGCGGGCCCGCGCGCCGCGGCGAAGGCGTTCGCCGCCGCCTCGTCCGTGCGGCGGAGTTTCAGCAGGTCGTGGCGCCACAGCCGGCGTACGTCGTTGGTGATGCGCACATCGAGGCTGAACTTCAGGAAGAGGTCCGCCTCGGGCGCGTACAGCGTGCGGACGGCGGCCGTCGGCCAGACGGCACACCCGGTCCGGCCGAGCCGTACGAGGCGGCCGTCCGCGAAGGCGTCGCGGATCTCCGGGCGGGCGCCGACCAGGTCCAGCTGCCAGGGATGGGCGGGCAGCAGCCGGTAGCCGGGCGGGGCCTCGGCGAGCGCGTCGAGCGCCGTGGTGTCGCCCTCCTCCACGACCGTGTCCGCGCGCACCCCCAGCAGGACCAGCGGGAAACGGGCGTACGCCTCGGGCGCGTAGGGCAGCCATCCGGTGACGGGGCCGCCGCCGCGGGCCTTGGGCGCCGGATGGTGGGGATGGCCGGTGATCAGGGACTGTTCGGAGCGCAGATACGGGTCGTCCGGCGGCGTCGCGCGGGCGCGCGCGCCGAGCAGCGCGGCCACCGCGTCCCGGCTGTCGACCATCTCGCCGGGCAGCTCGGAATTGGACAGACCGGTGCCCCGGCGCAGTTCCTCGGCGACGAGTTTCACCAGCTCGGCATGGGTCAGCCGGTGCCAGGCGCCGCCTGCGTACACCTCGGGGTCGCGGGGGCGGCGGTCCCCGCGTACGCGCAGCAGCCTGCCGCCGGAGCGCAGCCGGTACACGCCCTGATCGCCGGCGGGTTCCCCCATTTCCCGCAGCAGACAGTTCAGCAGCGGCGCGTCCGCATAGGCGTCGGCGGCCGGTCCGACGTCGTCCCCGGGGGACATCGGGATCATGGGGTCCACGCGATCCATTCGTTCCATACGGTCCATCCGGTGCACTGGCGATCAGTATGTCTGTCGTCGTGTGCCGCCGCGACGCCGTACCCGTCCCCCGAGGAGCCCGACCGTGCACCGTCCCGCCACCGCAGAGTCCGAGCTCGCCGCCGAGCTCGACGCCGTACGGCCCGGCCTGTCGGCGCCGTACGCGGCCGCGCTCCCGGGCGCCCGTGCGGCCGTCCTGACCCGGCTGTGGCGGGCGCTGGCCCATGAGCCGCTGCCGTGGATCGCGCACCGGGAGCCGGAGCCCGGCGGACTCACGCTGCGGCTGGCCGACGGACGCCGGCTGCACGGCCCGCCCTCGGACCCGTACGCGACCGCTCCGTACGTCACCGGCGTGCGGCTCGACGAGACGTCGTACGCGCATCCGGCCCGGCTGGTGTCGGCGCTCGGCGTCCCGCACGGCCCGGCCCTGGCCGCCGAACTCGACCACAGTGTCGCCTCGTTGGCCCTGTCGCGGGCCGGTCAGCCGCGGGTCGACCCGAAGTCGCCGACGACGAGCTGGGAGTGGGAACAGCGGGTGGTCGACGGGCATCCGTTCCACCCCAACTGCCGTTCCCGGCCCGGCTTTTCGGCCGCCGAGCAGCTCGCTTACGGGCCCGAGCACCGGCCGGTGGTGCGGCTGGGCCTCGTGGCCGTGGAGGAGTGTCTCGTCCGGGGCGAGTGGCCCAAGTGGCTGCGGGACGGGGAGCGCGTGCTGATTCCGGTCCACCCCTGGCAGACGGCACACGTGCTCGACGCACCGGTGGAGGACGGGCCGGCCGCCCACCCGCTGATGTCCTTGCGGACCCTCGCGCTCCGCGACGGCGGCCCGGACGTCAAGACCGCGCTCAGCGCCCGGCTGACATCGTCCGTGCGGGACATCTCCGTGTACTCGATCGAGACGTCCGCGACGGTGTCGGAGTTCGCCGAGGCCTTCGCCGCCCGCACGGACGGCCTGCTGCACATCACCCGCACCCTGGGCGCGGCCACGGCCGGCCGGCCCGAGCTGGCCGCGGTGGTACGCGAGTCCCCGGACACGTACGCCGACGCGGAGGCGGCGGAACGTGTCGTTCCGGTGGCCTCGCTCACCGGTACCGGGCTGCCCGGCTCTCCCGCGTGGCTCGCCGAGTTCACCCGGCTCACGCTCACCGTGGGTCTGCGGCTGCTCGACCTGGGCGTGGCCCTGGAGGCGCACGGCCAGAACCTCCTGGTGGTCCTGTCCGCCACGGGTGCCCCGCTGCGCCTCGTGTACCGCGACCTCGCCGACATCCGCGTCAGCCCGGCCCGGCTGGCCCGGCACGGTGTCCCGCTCCCGGATCTCGGCGGGCGTCTCGTCACGGACGACGAAACCACCCTGCGCCGCAAACTGTTCGGCTCCCTCGTCGCGGGCGCGCTGGCGGCGACGGCGGGGTCGGGGCCGGCGCTGCGGGAGGCGCTCGCCGCCGCGGCGCGGGATCTGCCGCGCACCCCCGATCTGACGGCGCTGCTCGAAGAGCCGCTGCCGGCCAAGGCGTTGACGCTGATGCGGCTGTCGCCCGACCGGCCGGGGGACAGCTGGGCACAGCTGCCCAACCCGCTCGTCACGCGCGCGTTCTGAGACCGGAGCCCGCTCGTTTTGAAGCCCGGACCCTTTGATCAATAGGATCCGCCGATGATCACAAGACAACGGCTGGCGGTGGGGCTCTGCGCTCTGCTCGCCGCCCTGACGGCCGGGTTCGCCTTCCCGGCCGGCGCCGTCGCCGACGAGACGACAGCCGACGCGCCCAAGGTGGACCTCGTCCTCGACGTCAGCGGTTCCATGCGGGCCCGGGACATCGACGGCGGATCCCGGATGGCCGCGGCGAAGCAGGCGTTCAACGAAGTGCTGGACGCGACGCCCGAGGAGGTGCGGCTCGGCATTCGCACGCTGGGCGCCAACTACCCGGGCGACGACCGCAAGACGGGCTGCAAGGACACCGCGCAGCTGTACCCGGTCTCGACGCTGGACCGGACCGAGGCCAAGACGGCGGTGGCGACGCTCTCGCCGACCGGCTGGACACCGATCGGCCCGGCCCTGCTCAAGGCGGCCGACGACCTCGACGGCGGCACCGGCTCGCACCGCATCGTCCTCATCACCGACGGCGAGGACACCTGCGCCCCCCTCGACCCGTGCGAGGTGGCCCGGGAGATCGCGGCCAAGGGCGTCGGGCTCACCATCGACACCCTCGGTCTGGTGCCGAACAGCAAGCTGAGCAAGCAGCTCAGCTGCATCGCCGAGGCGACCGGCGGCACGTACACCTCGGTGGAGCACAAGGAGGACCTCACCGACAAGGTCAACCAGCTGGTGGACCGCGCCGCCGACAAGGTGGTGACGCCGGTCGCCGTGGACGGCGCCGCCGACTGCGCGAAGGCGCCGACGCTGAAGTCCGGGCTCTTCACGGACCGTGCGGAGTTCGCCCAGCACCGCTGGTACCGCGTGGACGTGAAGCCGGGGCAGGAGCTGCGCGCCTCGGTGAGCCTCTCCGCCGACCGTCAGGTGAACCCGGACTACGGGGTGTTGCTGCGGGCGGTGACCGTGCACAACCGTGAGATCGTCCGCGGTGAGGCCGCGGGCACGGGCCGTACGGACGTCGTGTCGACGGGTCTGCGCTATCCGAAGGCCGAGAGCGACGACGAGGACGCCACCGCCGAGACGGTGTGTCTCCAGGTCTCCCACTCCTTCTCGCCGGCCGCCGGCGTGAAGACCACGCCCGGACTGCCGCTGGAGCTGACCGTCGACGTGGTGGACGGACCCGACCAGGCGGGCGACGTGGCCTCGTTCGGCCTCGGGCGCGGCTGGTGGCTGCTCGGCGCCCTGGTGCTGACCGGCTTCCTCGCGGGTCTGCTGTGGGGCTGGCTGTCGCGCTGGCGGTTCGCGGTCTGGAGGACCAACTGATGCGTATCTCACGTGTACTGAAGTCAGGTGTCCGGAACTCGGGTGTCCTGGTCGCGGCGGGTCTGCTGCTCGGCGCCGCCGTGGCACCGGCCGTCGCCGACTCCTCGCCGTCCGCGAGCCCCTCCGGGGACAGTGCCGCGCCCACCTCGGCGGGCACCTCGTTCCGTACCGCGACCGAGATCGCGCAGGGGCAGCGGGCCACGGCCGGCGGCTCCGCGGGCGACTACCTGTACTGGTCGTTCCCCGCGGACACCGGTCTGCGGCCCACCGTGAAGGCGACGGTGAAGTTCCCGCAGTCCGCCGAGCGCGGCGCGAGCCAGACCTGGCAGCTCGACGTCTACGACGGGCTGCGGCGCCGCCAGGCGTGCCAGTACGGGGCGCAGACGCGGACGGCCGCCCAGGACGCGACCTCCGTCGACCTGTCCTGCACGCTGCGCACGGTCCGCGCGTGGTCGGAGCCGTGGGCCGATGATCCGCTGCCGGGCACGTACTACGTCCGGCTGACCCTGGTCGACGTGGCGACGGGCGACCTGGGGCTGCCGGTGAGCGCGGAGGTCCAGGTGGACTCCAAGGACATCGGCGGTTCGGCGGCGGTCGACGGGTCGCTGTCCCAGCCGCTGGTGCCGGGGATCGCGACGGCCTCCGACACGTCGGACGAGGGATCGGACTCGGCCAAGGCCTCGCTGTTCTCACTGGAGCCCGACGACGGCTGGGCCTCCGGCTGGTGGACCGACCGCTGGGTGTGGACGGCGATCGGCGGCATCCTCGCGGCGCTCGCCGGAATCGGCGGGTACGCGCTGACGAAGGGCTCGGGCCGGCCCAGGCAGGTACCACCGGGCGCGTGACGGACGCGCGCGACAAGGCGGAGGCCCGCCGTGCCCCATGGCACGGCGGGCCTCCTTGTGCGTGCGGGTGCGGGGCGGGTGACCCGTGCGGGGGCGGGCGACCGTGCGGGGGTGGGTGCGCGTGCGGGGGTGGGTGCGGGTGGCCCGTGCGGGGGTGGGTGCGGGTGCGCGGGGCCGCAAGGGCGGGTGCACGGGGGCCGTACGGGGGCCGCGCGGACGGCGACCCGCACCAGACGGACGGGAGACGGCCCGTGGGAACAGGCGGACGGACGGCCGCGCGGGACGAACGGGCGACGGCGGCCCGCGCAGGACAGGCAGCCGACGGCCCCCACCAGACGGACGGGCGACCGCCCGCGCGAGACCGACGGGCGGTGTCAGTCGCCGCGCAGCAGCTTGGCGAGCGCGCTCTCGCCCGTGATCTCGGCGCGGCCCTCCCGTACGGCCTGATGGAGCGTCAAAGTCTCACGGCTCAGGGCCATACAGGTGTCCGCGTCGATGACCAGACGCGCGTCGGGCTCCTCGGGGGCCGGTCCCTCGCCGTACGCCGGGCCCTCCGCCGCACCCAGGTGCAGATGGAACCGCCCTTCCTCCAGGCGGATTTCGAGCAGGCCGACGGCAAGGCCGTCCCCCTCCAGCGAGCGCAGCAACGGCAGCGCGAACCAGTGCGCGCGCACCGCGTCCGTGGCCCGGCGCTCCGCCAGCGCGGGCGCACCCCAGCTGCCCAGCGCCTGGAGAACGGGCAGCAACTCACGCCCGCGCCCGGTGAGTTCGTACACGTACACCGCACCCGGCGGCGGCAACCGGCGCCGGGTCGTCAGCCCGTCGCGCTCCATGTCCTTCAGCCGGGACGCCAGTACGTCGGTACTCACACCCGGCAGGTCCGCGTGCAGATCGGTGTAGCGGCGCGGGCCGCCGAGCAGCTCGCGGACGATCAGGAGGGTCCAGCGGTCACCGACGGCGTCGAGGGCTCGGGCCGCGGAACAGTACTGGTCGTAGCTTCGGCGAGGTGGCATGCGACGCAGTCTAGACATGTTGTTGGACTTTCCAAGCTCTGACTTGGTAAAACCAAGTAACACCACGAACCGGAGGGCACAGCGCATGGAGTTCCGGCAGTCGAGCAAGCTCAGCGAGGTCTGTTACGAGATCCGCGGCCCGGTGATCGAGCACGCCAACGCGCTGGAGGAGGCGGGCCACAGCGTGCTGCGCCTGAACACCGGCAACCCCGCGCTCTTCGGCTTCGAGGCGCCCGAGGAGATCCTCCAGGACATGATCCGGATGCTCCCCCGGGCGCACGGCTACACCGACTCGCGCGGCGTCCTCTCCGCCCGCCGCGCCGTGGCCCAGCGCTACCAGGACCGTGGCCTGGAGGTCGACGTCGACGACGTGTTCCTGGGCAACGGCGTCTCCGAACTCGTCTCGATGGCCGTACAGGCGCTGATCGAGGACGGCGACGAAGTCCTCATCCCGGCCCCGGACTTCCCCCTCTGGACGGCCGTCACCACGCTCGCGGGCGGCAAGGCGGTGCACTACCTCTGCGACGAGCAGGCCGACTGGTACCCGGACCTGGCGGACATGGCCGCGAAGATCACCGACCGCACGCGCGCCGTGGTCATCATCAACCCCAACAACCCCACCGGCGCGGTCTATCCGAAGGAGATCGTCGAGGGCATCCTCGATCTCGCCCGTCGGCACGGCCTGATGGTGTTCGCGGACGAGATCTACGACCAGATCCTGTACGACGACGCCGTGCACCACTCGGCCGCCGCCCTCGCGCCCGACCTGGTGGTCCTCACCTTCTGCGGCCTGTCGAAGACGTACCGCGTGGCCGGCTTCCGGTCCGGCTGGCTGGTCGTCACGGGCCCCAAGCAGCACGCCCGCAGCTATCTGGAGGGCCTGACGATGCTCGCCTCCATGCGGCTGTGCGCGAACGCCCCCGCCCAGTACGCGATCCAGGCCGCGCTCGGCGGCCGCCAGTCCATCCAGGAGCTGACCGCACCGGGCGGCCGGCTGTACGAGCAGCGCGACCGCGCCTGGCAGAAGCTCAACGAGATCCCGGGCGTCTCGTGCGTGAAGCCGAAGGGCGCGTTGTACGCGTTCCCGCGCATCGACCCCACCGTGCACAAGATCCACGACGACGAGAAGTTCGTCCTGGACCTGCTGCTGCGGGAGAAGATCCAGGTGGTCCAGGGCACCGGCTTCAACTGGCCCCGCCCCGACCACTTCCGCATCCTCACGCTCCCCCACGCGGACGACCTGGACGCGGCGATCAGCCGGATCGGGCGGTTCCTGAGCGGGTACCGGCAGTAAGACCGTCCGGCACATTGGGGCTGTCCGGCGCAGTAGGGCTGTCCGGCGCAGCCGGACCTGCGGCCGGCACCCGGCGGTGTCACCGTACGAAGGGACAGAAAGGGTGTGGCGATGGGTGACCTTCTCCTCGTACGGCACGGTGAGACCGAGTGGTCGGTGTCCGGGCGGCACACGGGGTCGACCGACATTCCGCTCACCGAGAACGGACGGGAGCAGGCGCGCAGGCTGGCTCCGCTGATCGCCTCGCACCACGTCGGGGCCGCGTTCGTCAGCCCGATGCGGCGGGCGCGGGAGACGGCGCGGCTGGCGGGGCTCGACGGGGCGCGCGTCGACGCGGACCTGAGCGAGTGGGACTACGGCGGGTACGAGGGGGTCACGACCGTCGAGATCCACCGGACCCGGCCCGACTGGTTCCTGTTCACGGACGGGGTCGAGCCCGGCCCGCCGGAGCACCCCGGGGAGAGTCCGGAGGAGGTCGGGGCGCGCGCGGAGCGCATGCTGGCCAAGGTCGACGCGGCGCTCGCCGACACGGAGGGCAGTGTCGTCGTGGTCTCCCACGGTCACTTCCTCCGCGTGCTGGCCGCGCGGCGGCTGGGGCTGCCCGCCTCGGGCGGCGCCCTGTTCCAGCTCGCGACCGGAACGGTGAGCCGGCTGAGCACGGAGCACCGCCGCCATGTGGTGGCCAGCTGGAATGTCAGACCCTCCTCGTAGTCTTCAAGTGGGCCGGTCAGCAGGCCGCCCGCCGAGAGGACGAAGGAAGGAGCGCCGCCGTGACCCGACCGCCGACCGCCGCGCAGCGGCGCGTCATCGAGGCCGCCGATCCCGTCACCGGGCGACTGAAGGGGACCGAGGCCCAGCTCGCCGCCCTGGTGAAGCGAGGACTCGCCTTCCGGCATCCGCGGCCGCCGCACGACCACTTTCTGACGCCCGCCGGGCATCGCATACGTGAAGCTCCCGAGCCGGTCGTCGAGACACCCGCGCCGGCCGAGGCCGGGTCCGGCGTGTTCGCCGCGCGGATCGGCGGCGAGGAGGGCGAGGCCGGCCCTTCCCGCCTCCGCGAGGTGCACAGTGCCTGGCAGGGGCTCCTGGAGTTGCGCCGGATGACCAGCCCGGACGGTGCCGTCGACCGTCCGTGCGGGTGGGAGCGTGCGCATCTGGTGCAGGCCGCCGCGCTCGCGCTGGAGGCCGCGGGGCACCGGCCGGCAGGCACGGACGGTGGTGGGTACCGGGTGCGCGCGACTCCCCAGCCGGAGGCGGTCGCGGTACAGGAGCCGGACCCGGAGGCGTTGCGCGCCTGCGCGGCCACGCTGGAGAAGGCGGGCTGGCAGGTCGGCGAGCACGCGGAGCCGCGCACGGGGGCGCGGTATGTGCTGGCCTCACCGAGGCGCGTATGAGGTCTCGCCCCGGCGGCCCGAAGCCCGAAGCCCGAAGCCCGAAGCCCCAAAGAGCCTACGGGGCAAGGGAATTGGAGATCCCTCGCTCACTAGTGCTCCGTTAGTGTTGCGTCCGTCCTGATCGTCGTAGAGGGGGAAGTCGTGGCAGAGCCGTTTTCCGTAGCAGTGACTGTCCGCGGGTACGAGACCGATGTGCAGGGACACCTCAACCAGAGCGTGTATCTCCAGTACGCGGAGCACGCCCGCTGGTCGCTGCTGCACGCGGCCGGGATCAGCCAGACGGAGCTGACAGGCAAGGGCGTGGGTCCGGTGACCCTGGAGACCACCATCCGCTACAAACGGGAGCTGCGCGCGGGGGACGAGGTCGAGGTGACGTGCGGCTTCGTCTGGGGCGAGGGCAAGAGCTTCCGCGTCGAGCAGACGATCCGGAAGACGGACGGCACGGTGTCCGCCGAGCTGACGGCGGTCGGCGGACTGCTGGACCTCAAGGAGCGCAGGCTGGTCGCGGACCCACGCGAGTACTTCCGCGCACTGGCCGCCGACCCGGGTTTGTTCGACCTCTGACCGTCAATCACGACCCCGCGCCCGCCGTGTTGTAGAGCGGGTGCGCGGCCTCCTACCCATCCAGCAGTTCCGGCCGGTGCCGGGCGTCGTAGGCCGCGCGCGACTGTGCGACGGTGACCCGGTGCCGCTCGGCCCAGTCCGTCAGCGACAGCAGGGTCGCGTGCAACTCCCCTGCCACCGGGGTGAGTTCGTACTCGACCTTCGGCGGCACCGTCGAATGGACGGTGCGCGTCACGAGCCCGTCCCGCTCCAGGTTGCGCAGGGTCAGCGTGAGCATCCGCCGGCTGATGCCCTCGATGCTGCGCTCCAGCTCGGTGAAGCGGATCGGCCCGTGCGCGGCCGCGACGATGATCTGCACGCTCCACTTGCCGGCGACCCTGTCAAGAACTTCGCGGACGGGGCACGCGTGCGCGTTCACGACCTGCGCCGTAACAGCGGTGTTCCCTTGGGACATTCAGGTGCCTCCTTATGCCGGTATCCATGGTCACCCACGATGTACTCCGTTACAAGTCGTGCACCTAAGGTGCTTTCGGAGACCACGGAGGTCAGCCAGCCATGTCGTTCCTGATCGAGTCCCGCACGCGACAGCGACAGCGAACGCCCTCCCGGTGGGCGTCCCTGGTCGTCCTGTGCGCGGGTACGTTGATGACGGTCCTGGACGGCAACGTCGTGACCGTGGCCATGCCCGCGATCCAGGGCGACCTCGGCTTTTCGGGCCCTGGGCTCGCCTGGGTGGTGAACGCGTATCTGATCCCGTTCGGCGGACTGCTCCTGCTGGTCGGCCGCCTGGGCGACCTCGTGGGCGGCAAGCGGATGTTCACGGCGGGGCTCGCCGTCTTCACCGTGGCGTCCGTGCTGTGCGGGGTCGCCACCAGCCAGGCCACGCTGGTCGCGGCCCGCGCCCTGCAAGGGATCGGCGGAGCGATGACCTCGGCCGTCGTCCTCGGCATGCTCGTCGCCCTCTTCCCCGAACCGCGTGAACAGGCCCGTGCCATCGCGGTGTTCAGCGCGGTAGGCGCGGCGGGCGGGGCGCTCGGCACATTCCTGGGCGGTGCGCTGACCCAGGCCCTGAACTGGCACTGGATCTTCCTGATCAACCTGCCGATCGGCGTACTGGCCTGGCTCGCCGCCCTGCGGTTCCTCGCCCCGGAGCGGGGTGCCGGGCTCGGCAGGGGCGCCGACTACCCGGGCGCGGCGCTGGTCACGGGCGCGCTGATGCTCACGGTGTACGCGATCGTCGGCGCCGGCGACCGCGGGCTCGCCGGCACGCTGGTCCTCGCGGCGGTCTCACTCGCCCTCTTCTCCGCGTTCACCGTCCGCCAGGCCCGAGCCCCTCGCCCCTTGCTCCGTCTGCGCCTGTTCCGCTCGCGCGTGCTGACCGGCGCGAACGCCGTGCAGGTCCTGATGATCGGGGGGATGTTCGGCTTCCAGTACATCGGCGCGCTCTATCTCCAACGCGTCCTTGGATACGGTGAGTTGCTCACCGGAACGGCTTTCCTGCCGGCGCCGATCGCGATCGGGGTGCTGATGCTGGGCCTGTCGGCGCGGACGATCGCCCGCTTCGGCCCGTACCGTGTGCTGCTCTCGGGTCTCGTGCTCATCTCCGCCGGAATGGCCCTGCTGAGCCGTGCGCCGGTCGACGGCACCTACCTCGCCGACGTCCTGCCACCGCTGCTTCTCCTGGCCGCCGGTTTCGCTGCTGCCATGCCCGCCGTGACGGGGCTCGCGATGTCGGGCGCCCGTGCGGAGGACGCCGGACTCGCCTCCGGGCTCTTCAACACCACACAGGTGGTGGGCGGTTCGCTGGGTCTCGCGGTGCTGACGACCCTGGCGGCGAGCCGCACCGACCATCTGCGGCACGGGGGCGCCGACCTCGTGGCGGCCACCGCGTCCGGCTACCGGCTGGCGTTCATGGTGGCGACGGGCATCGCCGTGGCGGCGCTGGTGCTGGCGGCGGGGGTGCTGCGAACGGAGCGTGCCACCTCGGGGCAGCCCCCGGCGAACACCCCCAGGTGATCCGCACCCACGCGTCACAGCACGTACGCCGCCGGCCCCGCTCCCCCATCTGGCCGGAACGTGCGCTCAGACCGCGGCCCAGCGGGTATCCCTGCACACGGCGATCCCCGCACACGGCGTCACCGCACCCGCACACGATCCCTTCCATGCCCACGGACCCGCCCACCACCCCCACCGCGGAACGAGGGAGACCCCATGCCGCTGGCGCGCCGCGTCCTCCTGACCGCTCTCGCCGCCGGGTCCGCGGGCGCCGCCGTCGCCTGTGACCCGGCCTCGGCCGACGGAGCGCCCGCGGCGGGCTCGGCCGCGACGGCCGCCCGCCGGCTCCTCCCCCGTCACTGGCGGCAGCTGACGTTCCGCACGGCGGGCGGACGCGACACGTTCCAGGTGTCCGGCCGTACGGGCCGCGTCACCGTCACGGGCGGCACACCGGCGACCCAGCTCACGGGGCTGAACTGGTACTTGAGGAACATCGCGGACGCCGACATCAACTGGGCGGGCAGGCAGCTCCGCCTGCCCCGCGCACTGCCGGGCCTCGCCGGCACAGTGACCCGGCGCGCGAACGTCCCGCACCGCTTCGCCCTCAACGACACGAACGACGGCTACACGGGCCCGTACCACGACTGGACGTACTGGGAGCGTGAGCTCGACGTACTGGCCCTGCACGGCTACAACGAAGTGCTCGTCCAAACGGGCGCGGACGCGCTCCACCACCGGGTGTTCCAGGAGTTCGGGTACACCGACGAGGAGCTGCGGAAGTGGATTCCGGGGCCGGCCCATCAGCCCTGGTGGCTGCTGCAGAACCTCTCCGCCTTCCCCGACCCCGTCTCACAACAGCTCCTCGACGCCCGGGCCGCGCTCGGCCGGCGCATCGCGAACCGGCTGCGGGAGCTGGGCATGACACCGGTGTTCCCCGGCTACTTCGGCACGGTTCCGCCGGGCTTCGCCGACCGCAACGCGGGTGCGCACACCGTCCCGCAGGGCACCTGGATGGGCTTCGCCAGGCCCGACTGGCTGGACCCGCGCACCGAGCACTTCACACGGGTGGCCGCGGCCTTCTACCGGATCCAGGACGAGATGTTCGGCGGCGCCTCGACCCGCTACAAGATGGACCTGCTGCACGAGGGCGGCAGCCCCGGTGACGTGCCCGTCGGCGACGCGGCGAAGGGCGTCGAGAGGGCGTTGCGGGCCGCGCACCCGGGCGCCGTATGGGTGATCCTGGGCTGGCAGCACAACCCGCCCAGGGCGATCGTCGACGCCGTGGACAAGGACCGGATGCTCGTCGTGGACGGCCTCTGTGACCGCTTCCCGAAGGTCACCGACCGCGAGGCGGACTGGCACGGCACCCCGTACGCCTTCGGCTCGATCTGGAACTTCGGCGGCCATACGACCCTGGGCGCGAACACTCCCGACTGGGCTTCGCTGTACGAGCGGTGGCGCACCAGGCCGGGCAGCACCCTGCGCGGTGTCGCTCTGCTCCCGGAGGCCGCGGACAACAATCCGGCCGCCTTCGCCCTGTTTTCCGAACTCGCCTGGCGCGAGGGCGACTTGGACCTGCGCGCATGGTTCGCGCGGTGGGCGCGCTCGCGCTACGGGGGACGCGATCCACATGCGGAGGCCGCCTGGGACATCCTGCGCCGGACCGCGTACGGCACCACGCGCGCCGACTCGTGGAGCGAGGGCGCGGACGGGCTGTTCGGGGCGCGCCCCTCCCTCGCGGCGACGAAGGCGGCTTCCTGGTCGCCGAAGCGCCTCCGTTACCGGCCCGAGGAGTTCGAACCGGCGCTTGGCGAGCTCCTGAAGGTGCGGCCGGGGCTGCGCGGCTCGTCGGCGTACCGCCGCGACCTGCTCGACGTGGCCCGCCAGGCACTCTCCAACCGCAGCCGGGTACTCCTCCCGCAGATCAGGACGGCGTACGAGGCCAAGGACACCGCCCGCTTCGACCGGCTGACCGGCGTCTGGCTGGCCCTGATGGACCTGCTGGAGGCACTCCTGGCCACCGACTCCCGTCATCTGCTGGGCCGTTGGGTGGCCGACGCGCGGGCGTGGGGTGCGAGCGCGGCGGAGCGGGACCGGCTCGCGTACGACGCCCTCTCGCTGCTGACCGTGTGGGGCACCCGCGCGGGTGCGGACGCCGGGCTGCGCGACTACGCCAACCGCGAGTGGGCGGGACTGGTCGGCGGGCTGTACCGGCTGCGCTGGTCGACGTACTTCGCGGAGCTGCGGTCGGCGTCGCGGGAGGGACGCACGCCGAAGAAGACCGACTGGTTCGCCCTGGAAGATCGCTGGACCCGGAATCCCGGGGGCCTGGCGACGCGGCCCACGGGTGACACGTACCAGGCCGCCGTCCGGGTGCACGAACGGCTGACCGCCGAGCGATAGCCGGGGCGGCCGGGGGCGGCACGGGAACCGACTCAGCTTTCTTGACGGGTATACGTCACCCTCGAACTCTGGTAGGAAACTTTCCTAACAGTACGCGGAACGACGAACTCCCCCTCTTGGAGGTACCGTGCACTCCCCCCACATACGCACCTCACGCCGCACCCTGCTCGCCCTGATCGGAGCCTCACTGGTGGCAGGCCCACTCGTCGCGAACCAGTCCGCGACCGCCGCACCCGTCGGCCTGGACGACCCGGCGAAGAAAGAGATCGCCATGAAGCTCGTGTCCAGCGCGGAGAACTCCTCGCTGGACTGGAAGGCCCAGTACAAGTACATCGAGGACATCGGCGACGGCCGCGGCTACACCGCCGGGATCATCGGCTTCTGCTCCGGCACCGGCGACATGCTCGACCTCGTCGAGCTCTACACCCAGCGCAAGCCGGGGAACGTCCTGGCCACGTATCTGCCCGCCCTGCGCAACGTCAACGGCGGCGACTCGCACCAGGGCCTGGACCCGGGCTTCCCCGGCGACTGGCGCCGCGCGGCCCAGGACTCGGCGTTCCAGCAGGCCCAGAACGACGAACGCGACCGCGTCTACTTCGACCCGGCCGTCCGGCAGGGGAAGGCGGACGGTATCGGCGTACTCGGACAGTTCACGTACTACGACGCCATCGTCATGCACGGGGACGGCGGTGACAGCACCAGCTTCAGCAGCATCCGCGGGCGCGCCCTGGCCAAGGCCGAGCCGCCGGCGCAGGGCGGCAACGAGGTGACGTACCTGAACGCCTTCCTCGACGCCCGGGTCTGGGCGATGCGGCAGGAGGAGGCCCACTCGGACACCAGCCGGGTCGACACCGCCCAGCGGGTCTTCCTGACGAAGGGCAACCTGAACCTGGATCCGCCACTGGACTGGAAGGTGTACGGGGACAGCTACCACATCGGCTGACCCCCGCGCGAGGCCGCGGCCGAGGCGCACGGCCGGGACGCCGCGGCTCCGTGCCGGACACGGAGCCGCGCGCGAGCCCGGACACGCAAGGCGCCTGCGAGCCGGGTCAGTGTGCCGTCACCGCGGAAGGCCCCGCGGCCGGGGAGCCGGCCCCGCCCCGCTGCCCGGCGATCTCCTCGCCCGGCTCCATCGGCGCCGTCACCTCGTCGTCCCCCTGGCGCCTGCCCAGATGGTTGAAGAGGAGGTTCAGCACCACGGCCGCCACGCACCCGGTCGAGATCCCCGAGTCCAGGACGATCTTCGCCGTCTGCGGGAACGCGTGGTAGAACTCCGGCGCGGTGATCGGGATGATGCCGACCGCCAGTGACACCGCCACGATCAGGACGTTGTTGTCCTTCTCCAGGCCGGCCCGGACCAGGGTCTGGATGCCGCTGGCCGCGACCGAGCCGAACAGGACGACGCCCGCGCCGCCGAGGACGGGCCGGGGCACGACCGCGATCAGCGAGGCGGCCACGGGACACAGGCCCATCAGGACCAGGAAGCCGCCGCCGGTGGCGACGACGTACCGGCTGCGGATCCTCGTCATCGCGACCAGGCCGATGTTCTGCGCGAAGGCGCTGCACATGAACCCGTTGAAGAGGGGGCTGAGGGCCGAGCCGAGGGTGTCGGCGCGCAGACCGGCGGCGATGGTCCGCTCGTCGGCGGGGCGTCCGACGATCTCCCCCAGCGCCAGCATGTCCGCCGTCGACTCGGTCATCGAGACCACCATGACCACGCTGAGGGAGAGGATCGCGGCGAGCTGGAACCGCGGTGCGCCGAAGTGGAACGGCGTCGGGAAGCCGATCAGGTCCGCTCCGGCCACCGGGCCGAAGTCCGTGACGCCGAGGGGTATCGCGAGCAGCGTGCCGATGACCAGGCCGAGCAGGACGGCGATCTGCTTGACGAAGCCGTGGGTGAAGCGGCGAAGGAGCAGCACGATCACGAGAGTCGCGGCGGCGAGCCCCAGGTAGGTCGTCGAACCGTAGGAGTCCGCCGTGGGGTCGGGGCCCTGGGCCCAGCCGAAGGCGACGGGCAGCAGGGACACGCCGATGAGGGTGATCACGGTGCCGGTGACGACCGGCGGGAAGAAGCGGACGGCCTTGCTGAAGAAGGGGGCCGCGACGAAGCCGAGGGCGCCGGCGACGATCACCGCGCCGAAGATGATCGGGAGGGCGTCGGACCTGTCCTTGGTGGAGGCGACGATCGCGGTCATGGGGGCGACGCCGGCGAAGGTGACGCCGTTGACGAACGGAAGCCGGGCACCGATCTTCCAGAAGCCGAGGGTCTGGAGGAAGGTGGCGAGGCCCGCGGTGAACAGGCAGGCGCCGGTGAGGAAGGTCAGCTCGGTGCCGGAGAGGCCCGCGGCCGCGCCGACGATCAGGGGTGGGGCGACGACGCCGGCGTACATGGCGGCCACGTGCTGGAGGCCGCTGGTCGTCATCTTCAGAAGCGGGAGCTTCTCGTCAACTGGATGCCGGGGCTGGTCGGTTGGGACTGCATCGGTGCTGGGCGATGGCTGGGCGGCCACGGCGGCTCCTCCGGTCGGGTGCACGTCGTCGTCGACGTGGGTTTCAGGGAGGTGATGCGCGGTCGTGCGGGACCGGGACGGACACCGTTCCGGGGCGCGCACAGCCATGCGCGCCCCGGACGCGGCCGCCATGAACCCCGCTCGGGTCCACGGCTACCGGCCGAGGGCCGTCCCCCTCGGCCGGAGATCTCCGGTTGTCAGGCCTGCGCGGCGATCCGCGCCAGCCGCTGCGCCTCTTCCCGCGTGGAGCGGGCGACGGCGTCCTCGTCGACGTGCAGCAGCCGGCTGTTCTCGACGACCGGCTCGCCGCCCACGAGGGAGAGCGTGACCGGAGCCGCGGCGCCGAAGACCAGGGCGGTCACCGGGTCGGCGATCGAGGCGTGGGCGAGCGTGTCGAGCTTCCACAGCACCAGGTCGGCCAGCTTGCCCGTCTCCAGGGAGCCGATCTCGGCTGCCCGGCCCAGGACTTGGGCGCCTCCGTAGGTGCCGAGGCGCAGTGCCTGACGGGCGTTCAGGGCGGCTTCGCGGTGGGCGCCGAGACGGTTGATGAGGAGGGCGTTGCGCAACTCGGTGTGCAGCTCGCCGGATTCGTTGGAGGCCGTGCCGTCGACGCCGAGGCCGACGGGGACGCCCGCCGCCAGCATGTCGGGGACCCGGGCGATCCCGGCCGCGAGGCGGGCGTTGGACGACGGGCAGTGGGCGACACCGGTCTTCGTACGGGCGAAGGCGGCGATGTCGGAGTCGTTCATGTGGACGCAGTGCGCCATCCACACGTCCTCGCCGAGCCAGCCGGTGGACTCGAAGTAGTCGGTCGGGCCCATGCCGAACAGTTCCTTGCAGAACTGCTCCTCCTCGACGGTCTCCGAACCGTGGGTGTGCAGCCTTACTCCCTTGCGGCGCGCCAACTCGGCACCTTGCGTGAGGAGTTCGGTGGATACGGAGAACGGGGAGCAGGGCGCGACGGCGATCTGGGTCATCGCGTCGAAGGACGCGTCGTGGTGCTCGTCGATGGTCGCCTCGGTGGCGGCCAGCGCCCCTTCGAGGGTCTCGACGGCGAAGTCCGGCGGCAGACCGCCGTCCTTCTCACTGCGGTCCATGGAGCCGCGGGCGAGGGTGAAGCGGACACCCGTCTCCCGGGCGGCGCGGATGATCGCGCCGGACAGGTCGCCGGAGCCCTTCGGGTACACGTAGTGGTGGTCCATGGCGGTGGTGACACCGCCGCGGGCCATCATGGCGAGGGAGCCCTGCGCGGCCGAGTGCACCATCCGCTCGTCGATGCGCGCCCAGGTCGGGTAGAGCGCGACGAGCCAGTTGAAGAGGTTGTGGTCCGTGGCCAGGCCCCGGGTGATCCACTGGTAGAAGTGGTGGTGCGTGTTGACCAGGCCGGGGGTCACGAGGTGGCCGGTGGCGTCGATACGGCGTACGACGTTCTCCAGGTCCTCGGGGGCCTTGCCCGCGCCGAGCGACTCGATGCGGCCGCCTGCGACGACGATGTGTCCGGAGGCGTACTCGGTGTCGTCCGCGTCGACGGTCGCGATCGCACAGTTCTCGATGACGATGCGCCGGGCTGCTGCCATGGTTCGTCCTTTTCCCTCTGTGAACAGGGCACGGCAGGACCCTAGGAGTTTTGAGTGCCGCGGCCGGGAGGCCACGGGTGCCGAAGGAAGGTGTTTTCGGGTGCCCCCGGCCGGCCGGGGGCACCCCGGGTACGTCAGAGGTTGGTGAGGTCCACCGGGATCTTCGCCTCGCAGCCGTCCCGCAGGACGGTCGCCTCGATCAGGCCGTAGGGCCGGTCGGCGGCGAAGTACACCTCATTGTCGTTCTTGAGCCCGAACGGCTCCAGGTCCACCAGGAAGTGGTGCTTGTTCGGAAGCGAGAAGCGGACCTCGTCGATCTCGCTGCGGTGGTTGATGATCCGCGAACCCATCTGGTACAGGGTCTGCTGGAGGGAGAGGGAGTACGTCTCGGCGAAGGCCTGGAGCATGTGCTTCCTGGTCTGCTCGTAGGACTTCTCCCAGTGGGGCATCTTCCGCTCGTCGTCAGACCAGTTGAAGCGCCAGCGGGCAGCGACCTGGGTGGCGAGGATACGGTCGTACGCCTCGGGGAGCGTCGTGTACTTGTCCTTGACGTAGCCCCAGAACTCGGAGTTGGTCGAGTTCATCACGACGAGGTCCTTGAGGCCGGAGATGACCTCCCAGGACGAGCCGTCGTAGGTGATCTGGGTGACGCGGGTCTCCTGGCCCTTGCGGACGAAGGAGTGCTTGACCTCGTCGGCGCCGATGAACCTGGAGTTGGCGTCGGAGGCCTCGATCCGCTCCCAGGTGTACTCCTCGATGCGGATACGCGCGGTCTTGATCGGCTCCTGGCTCGTCACGAAGTGCCGGGCGAGGTGGATGCCGAACTGCTCGGCGGACTCGATGCCGTGCTCCTTGGCGAACGCGTACACCGTGTTCTTGGTGGTGTCGGTCGGCAGGACGTTGGCGTTCGAGCCGGAGTAGTGGACCTCGTCCATGTCGCCGGAGAGCGCGACGGAGACGTTCAGGTCCTTGATGTGGTGGGTGGCGCCGTCCCGCGTGATCTTCACGACTCGGTTCTCGGCCTTGCCGTACTGGTTCTGGCCCAGCATCACAGGGCGGCCGGGGCGGGAATCGTCTGTCATCTTCTGCTAGCTCCCTCGGTAAACGGAGTAGCCGAACGGGTTGAGCAGCAGCGGTACGTGGTAGTGCTCGCCGGGCTTCACGGCGAAGGTGATCGCCACCTCGGGGAAGAACGCACCGCTGTCCCGATTCGCGGGGGCGTCCTGCTGCGCATCGGCTTGCTTCTTCTCGAAGTACGGTTCGACGGCGAAGTCGAGCCGTACGTGGGTGGTCCCGGCCGGCAGGGCCGGGAGGTCCTTGCACCGCCCGTCGGCGTCGGTCGCGGAGCCGCCGAGCGCCTGCCAGTCTCCCCCTTGCCCGTAGGAGGCGGAGCGCCCCGAGCGGGCGGCGAGCTGGACGGCGACGCCCGCGGCGGGGCGGCCGATGCTGGTGTCCAGGATGTGCGTGGACACCGAGGCGGTGGTGCTGGTGCTCATGCGTGTGCGTCCTCTTCGACGAGTCGGGCCAGGCGGATGCGGTTGATCTTGCCCAGCTCGGTGCGGACGATCTCCCGCTCCCGCTCCGGCGCGTTGCCGATCCGCTCCCTGACCGCGTCGCGCATCTGCTCGCCGGTGCGGCCGGTCGCGCAGATCAGGAAGACATGACCGAACTTCTCCTGGTACGCCAGGTTCAGTTCGAGCATGTCCGCCTTGAGTTCCTCGGAGGCGCCGGCCATGCCGCGCTGCTCCCGGGCCGAGGTCGGGTCGCCGGGCTTGGGGCGGCCGATCGGCGGGTGCCCGGCCATCGCCTGCGCCAGGTCCGCGGCGGTCAGTTCGGCCATCGCGGCGTCACTCGCGGTGTAGAGGTCGTCGGCGGTGGCGTACGGGCGGGCGGCGATCAGCCGCCTCGCCCACGTCGTGGAGGCGCACGCCTCGTGGAGGGCGGCGAGCGCCGCGTGCTCCCCCAGGTCGTTGAACCGGGCGAGGCCCGGCGGCGTGGAAGTCGAAGTCACGGGAGCCTCCGTGGCCTTGTACTGAACGGGCTGCCGCCAGCTAACGCCCTCCGCGACACGACGTCAACAGTTTGTTGAAAATTCTGGGTAACAGAGGCGCCGTCCGGATGCCGGGCGGCGACTCGCCACCCGGCCGGGCAGCACATCCCCGGTCAGACCCGTTCGCCCGGGCTCGTGCCAGCCAGGGCCCTTCCGGTCAGGCCTCTTTCTCGCGATTGAGGTAGTTGTAGACGGTGAAGCGACTGACGCCCAGGGCGCTCGCCACGGTCTCGACGCCGTGCCGCACCGAGAAGGCGCCGCGCGCTTCGAGAATCCGCACGACCTCCTGCTTGGACTTGCGGTCCAGGTCGGCCAGCGGTTTGCCCTTCTTGCGCTCCATGGCGGCCAGGATGTGGTCGAGGGAGTCGGCCAGCTGCGGCAGACGTACGGCGACCACGTCGACGCCCTCCCAGGAGAGCACGACGTCGTCGACGCCGGCCTCGTCGGGCGGAAGCATCTCGCCACCCATGGCGTCGACCAGCGGCTTCACGGCCGCGATGAACGGCTCGTCCCCGTTGCCGGTCACCTATCACCCTCCCCGATCACGTTGACCTGGAGCGACACACGGGTGGCACCCGCCTCCAGGGCCTTGCGCAGCAGGGCGTCCACGGCGGTGAGCACCGCGTCGGCGCCACCCTCCGCCGTGTTGCCGAACGGGCCGACGTCCACCGCGTCCAGCTCGGCCGCCTCGACCACCTCACGGGCCACCAGCGCGTGCGCGGGCGCCTCGTCGAGATCGAAGGGCTCGGTCGTGAACTCCACTCGCAATCGCACACTGCCCCCAGGACAACGTTCTGACCTGCGACTTCCACCGCAAGCCCAGCTATTTCACGGCAACGGACCGGGTGCGTCCGCCACGAGGCGACCCTAGCCGACACGGGGTTCCATCCGGCTCCGACTCCGCAAGGGCGACGAACTCGCCCTCCATGAGCGGCACTTCCCGGCCCCCGGACGCCCGGACGGAACGCTGACGCAAACCCTTCCCTAACGTTGACAACATTGTTGACGATCTGTCGCGCCGACGCATAGGTTCGCATCCGCCGGAAGCGGCCCCTCGCCTTCCGGCACGCCCCCACCCCGGAAGAGAGAAGACGCGATGAAGCGCAGGCAGATGGTGAAGGCGCTGGCCGGAACAGCCGCCCTACCGGCGGTTGTGGGCGCGGCCGGCGGTGCCCGGGCCGCCGGCTCCGGGGCGGCCTCCACCTCGACCGGGGCGGTCTCCGCCGCCACCAGGACGAAGGGCTCGGACCCCCTGGCATTCGACCCGGCGAACTACACCACCCTCACCACGACCGTCGCCACGAGCGACGGCGACAAGGCGGTGACGTACCGGTTCTTCAAGGCGGTCACCTATGTCGCCGACCCGGTCGACGTGACGTACCAGAGCCTCAACGTGAGCGTCCCGGTGGAGATCGACGGCAAGGCGGTCGATGCCTCCCACGCGCCGATCGTCTTCAGCAACGCGGTCGGCGGCTACATGCCGTCCTCCACGGCCGGCAACACCGGCATCGGACAGGGGGTCAACGCGAAGCTGTCACTCGCGTCCGGCTTCGTCGTGGTGGACCCGGGCGCCCGCGGCCGGACCCTGGTCGACACCGCCGGCGTCTACTACGGCGTCGCCCCGGCCGCGATCGTCGACCTCAAGGCGGCGATCCGCTATCTCCGCCACAACAAGGGCCGCGTCCCGGGCGACACCGACCGCATCGTCGCCACCGGCGTCAGCGCGGGCGGCGCCCTCACCTCACTGCTCGGCGCGTCCGGCGACAGCGACCGCTACGCCCCCTACCTTCAGGAGCTGGGCGCGGCCGACGCGAGCGACGCCGTCTTCGCCGCCGCCCCGTACTGCCCGATCACGGACCTCGAGCACGCCGACATGGCGTACGAGTGGAACTGGGGCACCAACCCGCTCCCCACCGGCGCACAGGTCGATCAGACCCTCTCCAAGGAGCTCCGGAGCGGGTTCGCCGAGTACCAGGCGTCGCTGAACCTCCGGGGCAAGAACGGCTTCGGCCGCATCACCGCGCGCAACTACGACGCGTACATGGTCAAGACACACCTGGAGCCGTCGGCCACCAGGTACCTCGGCGCCCTGCCGGACGCGGACCGCGCCGCGTACCTGACCGCCAACCCGTGGATCACGTGGTCCGGCGGCAGGGCGTCCTTCGGCTGGGGCGACTTCCTCACCCACGTCGGCGCCCGCAAGAAGAACGTCCCGTCCTTCGACACCTTCACCCTGGCCGCCCCCGAGAACAACCTGTTCGGCGTGGCCACCACCAAGGCACGCCACTTCACACAGTGGAGCCTGCGCAAGGCCACCGGCGACGACGGCGCCCGCCTCGACGCGGACCTGCCCGAGAAGATCGACCTGATGAACCCGATGTACTTCATCGAGCATCAGAACCCGGGCCGGTCCCGGCACTGGTTCATCCGCGTGGGCACCAAGGACAGCGACACCTCGCTGACCGTCGTCGGCAACCTCACCGCCGGCCTGGAGAACCTCGGCGACGACGTCGACACGTACATGTACTGGGACGGCGGGCACGGCGCGAACCAGGACGCCCCCGACTTCATCACCTGGATCCGCTCGGTCAGCGGGTACGCGAAGTAGCCACCGGCCTTGCCACTCCTGAAGCCCGGCACGCGGGAAGCGTGCCGGGCTTCGGCCGTGTGCGCCGCCGTTTTCCACCGGCCCCCTCTTGACAAGCGTGAACCCCCGACGGCAATCTTCCATTAAGCAGAAATGAACTTCCGTAATGCGGAATTCAAAAAGGGAACTACGACCACGGAAGGGAGCGCCGGACCATATGCCGGGTCTTGAACGGGGCACCGCCGCGGAGCAGCGCTTCAACGTCAATCTGTCGATCCTCTTCACGGAACTCCCGCTCCTGGAGCGCCCCGCGGCCGCCGCCGCGGCGGGCTTCACCGCGGTCGAGCTGTGGTGGCCCTGGGTCGACTCCCCCACCCCCGACCAGTCCGAGCTCGACGCCCTGAAGAAGGCGATCGAGGAGGCGGGCGTCCAGCTGACGGGCCTGAACTTCTACGCGGGCCGGCTGCCGGGCCCGGACCGCGGCGCCCTGTCGATCCCCGGCGAGGAGTCGGAGCGGTTCCGCGCCAACATCGACGTGGCCGCCGACTTCGCCCGCTCGCTCGGCTGCACGGCGCTCAACGCCCTGTACGGCAACCGGGTGGAGGGCGTGGACCCGGCCGAGCAGGACGCGCTCGCCCTGGAGAACCTGGTCCTCGCGGCCCGGGCCGCCGACCGGATCGGCGCGATCCTGCTGATCGAGACCCTCAACCAGCCGGAGTCGCCGCGCTATCCGTTGGTGAGCGCCCCGGCCGGCATCGGGATCGTCGACCAGGTCAACGAGGCGACCGGTCTCGGCAACGCCAGGTTCCTGATGGACCTGTACCACCTGTCCATGAACGGCGAGGACCTGCCGCGGGTGATCGCCGCGTACGCGGCGAAGACCGGCCATGTGCAGATCGCCGACAACCCCGGCCGCGGCGCCCCGGGCACGGGCACGCTGCCGCTGAAGGAGCTGCTCGGGCAACTCCGCAAGGCCGGGTACGAGGGCTGGGTCGGCCTGGAGTACAAGCCGGGCGACCGTCCGAGCGCCGAGGCCTTCGACTGGCTGCCGGCCGAGGCCCGCGCCGCCCGCTGAGCGGCCACCCCGTCACCGCGCGCCCGTGCAGCGCGCGGCAACGCACTGTCGTATCGCCGTAGTTAGCGCGCGGCAACGCACTGCCGTATCGCCGTAGTCGTAGTCAGAGAGGCACCCTCATGAGCAGCAACCCCGCACCTTCCCCCCGCCCGGCCCGCCCGCTGGTCGCGTGGATCGGTCTCGGCATCATGGGCTCCCCGATGTCCGAGAACCTGATCAAGGCCGGGTACGACGTCACCGGCTTCACCCTGGAGCAGGACAAGCTGGACCGGCTGACCGCCGCCGGCGGCACCGCGGCCGGATCGATCGCCGAGGCCGTGCGCGACGCCGACGTCGTCATCACGATGGTGCCCGCCTCCCCGCAGGTCGAGGCCATCTCGTACGGCCCCGACGGCATCCTCGAGAACGCGAGGTCCGGCGCCCTGCTGATCGACATGTCGTCGATCACCCCGCGGACCTCCGTGGACCTGGCCGAGGCCGCGGCCGCGAAGGGCATCCGCGTCCTGGACGCCCCGGTGTCCGGCGGCGAGGCCGGTGCGGTCGAGGCCGTGCTGTCCATCATGGTCGGCGGCGAGCAGGCCGACTTCGACGAGGCGAAGCCGGTCTTCGAGGCGCTCGGCAGGACCATCGTGCTGTGCGGTCCGCACGGTGCGGGCCAGACCGTGAAGGCCGCGAACCAGCTGATCGTCGCCGTGAACATCCAGGCGTGCGCCGAGGCCGTGGTCTTCCTGGAGAAGTCGGGCGTGGACCTGAAGGCGGCGCTCGACGTCCTGGGCGGCGGCCTCGCCGGCTCCACCGTGCTGACGCGGAAGAAGGACAACTTCCTCCACCGTGACTTCAAGCCGGGCTTCCGCATCGATCTGCACCACAAGGACATGGGCATCGTCACGGACGCCGCCCGCGCCGTGGGCGCGGCCCTGCCGGTCGGCGCGGTGGTGGCCCAGCTGGTGGCCGCGCTGCGCGCACAGGGGGACGGCGGGCTGGACCACTCGGCCCTGCTGAGGTCCGTGGAGCGCCTCTCGGGCGCGCGGCTCTGAGACCTCCGGGCGGCGCCGCCGCTGACATCTGTCCCGTCGCGCCCAAGCGGTGGCGCCGCCCGGAACCAACTTCAACAAAGTGTTGACGCCTAGAAGGTCCCATACCTAGGCTCCACGAAGCGGAAGAAGGTTTCCGCTGCCCCTCGCATGGAAGGTGCACGATGTCGAAGCGCGTGCTTACGACCGAGTCCGGCGCCCCGGTCGCCGACAACCAGAACTCAGCCACCGCCGGCGTCGGTGGTCCGCTCCTGCTCCAGGACCAGCACCTCCTGGAGAAGCTCGCCCGGTTCAACCGCGAGCGCATTCCGGAGCGCGTGGTGCACGCCCGCGGCTCCGGCGCGTACGGCCACTTCGAGGTGACCGACGACGTCACCGGCTTCACGTACGCCGACTTCCTGAACACGGTCGGCAAGCGCACCGAGGTCTTCCTGCGATTCTCGACGGTGGCCGACAGCCTGGGCGGCGCGGACGCGGTCCGTGATCCGCGCGGCTTCGCGGTCAAGTTCTACACGGAGGAGGGGAATTACGACCTCGTAGGCAACAACACTCCCGTCTTCTTCATCAAGGACCCGCTCAAGTTCCCCGACTTCATCCACTCCCAGAAGCGCGACCCGTTCACGGGCAAGCAGGAGCCGGACAACGTCTGGGACTTCTGGGCGCACAGCCCCGAAGCGACGCACCAGGTGACCTGGCTGATGGGCGACCGCGGCATCCCGGCCTCGTACCGTCATATGAACGGCTACGGCTCGCACACCTACCAGTGGACGAACGCCGAGGGGGAGGCCTTCTTCGTCAAGTACCACTTCAAGACGAACCAGGGCATCCGCAGCCTCTCCGCCGAACAGGCTCAGGAGATCGCGGGCACGGATCCGAACTCCCACCAGACGGACCTGCTCCAGGCCATCGAACGGGGTGTGCGCCCGTCCTGGACGCTGTACGTGCAGATCATGCCGGCGGCGGAGGCGGCGGAGTACCGCTTCAACCCGTTCGACCTCACGAAGGTGTGGCCGCACACGGACTACCCGCTCCAGCGGGTGGGCCGCCTGGTCCTGGACCGCAACCCGGACAACGTGTTCGCGGAGGTGGAGCAGGCGGCCTTCTCCCCGAACAACTTCGTGCCGGGCATCGGCCCCTCCCCGGACAAGATGCTCCAGGGCCGCCTGTTCGCGTACGCGGACGCCCACCGTTACCGCCTCGGCGTCAATCACACGCAGCTCGCGGTCAACGCCCCGAGGGCGACGGTCGTGAGCAACTACGGCCGTGACGGCCTCATGGCCTCCCCCGCACAGGGCCGCGCCGCGAAGAACTACGAGCCCAACTCGTACGACGGCCCGGCCGAGACCGGCCGGCCGCTGTCGGCCCCGCTGGCGGTGACCGGCCACACGGGCACGCACGAGGCCCCGCCGCACACCAAGGACGACCACTTCTTCCAGGCGGGCGAGCTGTACCGCCTGATGTCGGCCGAGGAGCGGTCCCGGCTGGTCGCGAACATCGCCGGTGGCCTCTCGCAGGTCTCCCGCGACGACGTGATCGAGAAGAACCTCACCCATTTCCACGCCGCGGACCCGGAGTACGGGACGCGTGTGGAGGAGGCGGTCCGCGCCCTGCGCGAGGACTGAATCCCCGGACGGCGCCCGGGTCCCGACAGGAGGTCGGACCCCGGGCGCACCGCCCGCGACGGTCGAGCGACCCGGAAGAGGGGTGGTCGCCCCACACCGCGCGGGCACGGCGAGGACCGCGGCGGTATGCGAGCCAGTGCGGTGGTGAAGGTCCCGCGGCCTCCTTCTCGACCTGAGGGAAGAAGGCCACGGCTCCGTCGCAGCCGCCGCGGTCCCAGCCAGGCCTCTGAGCGCCGGATACGGACGGTCCCGTATCCGGCGCTCCCTGGCGTTTCCGGGTGCGGATCCGTCCCGGCGGCGCGAGCCTGAAGGCATGGAACACGCGACGAAGTATCCGCACATAGTGGTGCATCCACCGGCCCTGGACGGATCCCGGCGGGTCACCGCGGGCGACGCGCCCCTCGGGATCGCCTCCCATCTGGACGATGTCATCGAGATCCTGCGCATGGCCGACCTGGACCGGATCGAGGTCGAGGAGAGCGACCTCATCGAATGGCAGGGCGGCGGGCCGGACGACTGGCCGGGACTGTCGGAGCACGAGGACGACTGAGAAGACGACTGAGAACACGTACGCCACTCGGCGTACGTGTCCTACGGAACCCTCAAATCAAGCTCTGAACAACGGTCAAAGGGCTTCAACCAACCCCGGGCGAGGGCACATCCTCGACACATGAGGCCCGCCGGCACGGGGGCGGCGGGCCTCTGGTACGGGGGTACGGGGGTACGGGGGATCAGCCCGGGGACGCGGCCCGTGGGGGCGGGCCGCGTCGCGGGGAACGGCAGGAGCACCGGGATGTCGAGGGCGGCAAGGCCGGTCGGGGCCGGCCGCCCGCGCACGGAGGAGGGGCGGCTCTCCCCCGGATGAGCCGCCCCTGTCGAGAAACCCCCGCCTGACCCCCGTGTCAGGCCTGTGTCCCGCTATCAGACCTTCAGCGTCCTGATCGAGGTCGGGGCGTGCCCGGGCTCGGTCGCCACCTCCTCGAACTCCACGACGTCGCTGATGTCGTTCGTCCTGCTCATCGCGATGTTGGTGACCCGCTCCAGGATCGCCTCGACGACGACCGGCACCCGGTACTCCGCGGCGAGCTTCTTGGCCTGCTCGAAGGCGGCGCCCAGCTCGCCGGGGTCGGTGACCCGGATCGCCTTGCAGCCGAGGCCTTCGACGACCTTGACGTGGTCGACGCCGTAGACGCCCAGCTCCGGGGAGTTGATGTTCTCAAACTCCAGGTTGACCTGGAAGTTGATGTCAAGACCGAGCTGTGCCTGCCGGATCAGGCCCAGGTAGGCGTTGTTCACCAGGACGTGGACGTACGGGATCCGGTGCTGCGCGCCGACCGCCAGCTCCTCGATCATGAACTGGAAGTCGTAGTCCCCGGAGAGCGCCACGACCCGTGCCTCGGGGTCGGCCTTGGCGACGCCGAGCGCGGCCGGGACGGTCCAGCCGAGCGGCCCGGCCTGGCCGCAGTTGATCCAGTGCCGCGGCCGGTGGACGTGCAGCAGCTGGGCGCCGGCGATCTGCGAGAGGCCGATGGTGGAGACGTACCGGGTCTGTGGGCCGAAGGCCTTGTTCATCTCCTCGTAGACGCGCTGCGGCTTGATCGGGATGTCGTCGAAGTGCGTACGGCGCTGGAGGGTGGCCCTCCGCTCCTGGGTGGAGGCCGCCCACCCGGACCGGTCGGGCAGCCCGCCCGCGGACTTCAGCTCCCGTGCCACCTCGACGAACAGTTCGAGGGCGGCCTTCGCGTCGGACGCGATGCCGTAGTCCGGGGCGAAGATCCTGCCGATCTGGGTGGGCTCGACGTCGACGTGCACGAACGTCCGGCCGGCCGTGTAGACGTCCAGTCTGCCGGTGTGGCGGTTGGCCCAGCGGTTGCCGATGCCCAGGACGAAGTCGGACTCCAGGAAGGTGGCGTTGCCGTAGCGGTGCGAGGTCTGGAGGCCGACCAGACCGGCGTTCAACTCGTGGTCGTCGGGCAGGACGCCCCAGCCCATCAGGGTCGGGACGACCGGGACCCCCGTCAACTCGGCGAACTCGACGAGGAGTTCGCAGGCGTCGGCGTTGATGACGCCGCCGCCGGCGACGATCAGCGGGCGCTCGGACTCGTTGAGAAGGGTGATCGCCTTCTCGATCTGGGCGCGGGTGGCGGCGGGCCTGTAGACCGCGAGGGGTTCGTACGTCTCCGGGTCGAACTCGATCTCGGTGAGCTGGACGTCGATCGGCAGGTCGATGAGGACGGGCCCGGGCCGGCCGGAGCGCATGAGATGGAAGGCCTGCTGGAAGACGCCGGGAACCTGCGCGGCCTCGAGGACGGTGACGGCCATTTTCGTGACCGGCCTGGCGATCGAGGCGATGTCGACGGCCTGGAAGTCCTCCTTGTGGATCACGGCGGTCGGCGCCTGGCCGGTGATGCACAGAATCGGGATCGAGTCGCCGATGGCGGAGTAGAGACCGGTGATCATGTCGGTGCCCGCGGGGCCCGACGTACCGATGCAGACGCCGATGTTGCCCGGGTGCGCACGGGTGTAGCCCTCGGCCATGTGCGAGGCGCCCTCGACATGGCGGGCGAGGGTGTGATCGATCCCGCCGGAGGCCCTGAGGGCCGCGTAGAAGGGGTTGATCGCCGCGCCCGGGACACCGAACGCGCTGCGGACGCCCTCGCGCTTGAGGATCTCGACTGCCGCACGGGCAGCGGTCATACGAGCCATTGAGTACTCCTGCTTCGGCTGTCGGATTCGCGCTCCCGTCGCGCCCAGCGGAGAGCCATGTTTCCGTCGACTTCTTCATTGTTCCGCATAGTGGAAAGTAACTTCTACTATCTGGAAGCAATGTAGGGGGCGGGGTGAAGAGCGTCAAGAGTGGGGCGAGGTCGGTGCCCCCTCGGGCCGATGCCGGACGCGGTGCCGGGAATCCGGCCCTGGGCGTCACCGCGTTTCGCTGCCGGGAGTGCCGTGACTGGAGGACGATGGAGGCGCTGTCCCGACGTCATCCGGTGGAGTGGGCCATGGCCGAGAGCGTGCCCGTGCGGTGTCCGGTGTGCCGGCGCGAGCACCTGTACGCGACACCGTCCTATCCGTGCGCCTGCGGTGCCCCCGTCGCTCCCCCGCTCGACCGTGCCGCCGCCCCGAGCGCCGTCACCCACCGCACCTGGGACGAGGATTGGGTCACCGTCCGCTGCGGGGCCTGCGGGCGCGAGGACCAGTGGCCGCACCCCGAGCTGGGCTGCCACTGCGGGGTCGTCCTGCGGATTCCGGTGTCGGGCGGGCCGGGTACGCCGGGCCAGGCGCCGCGGCCGGCAGCGGAGGCCGACGACGCTCGCGGGGCGCCCCCCGTCGGAGAACCGGCGGATCCACAGGAGCCGACGCCGGGCCACCACACACCAACGCCGGACGACCACCCGCCGACGCCGGAAGCGCCCGGACCGGCGCCCGGCGCACCGTCCTCGGCGCCCGGCCCCCGCGGCTCAACGCCGGGCCCCCGCCCGTCCGCCGCGAAGCCGGGCGCAGCGGCGGCACCGGGAGGTGCGGCCGGATCCATCCCGCGCATCCCCGGCACGACGCGCCGCTCGCGCCCCCGCCCCGCCGCGCTCCCCCGCGCCACCCCGTCGGCCCGCCCCGCCTTCCAGCCCGTCACCATCCGTACCGCGCGGGACGCCGTGACCGCCGCCGCGCTGTATCTGCGCTGGCTGGGGTACCAGGACGTCCGGCGCGCGGACCAGCGCCCGCCGAACGGGATCGGGCTCGCGGCGCGCGGAATGCTCGCGCAGGTGGACCCGACGGTGCGGCCGGCTTCGCTGCGGGACGTGGAGTGCCTGTGGCTGACGGCCATGACGGAGTCCGCCGGGTGCGTCTACTTCTCCCTCGCGGGCTACGCGGACGACGCCCGCGCCGTCGCCGACCGCCTCGGCGTCCCCCTCTTCGTCCTCGACCTCACGGGCACCCCGCAGCCCGTCAACAGCCTCGCCGACGACCTGGTGGCCACCGGCGCGTGAGGCCCGGCCGGGCGCCGCGTCAGTCGTCCCGCCCCTCCCGCGCCGCCTGCTCCCGCAGTTCGATCTTGCGCACCTTCCCGGACACCGTCATCGGGAAGGAGTCCAGGATCCGCAGCCGACTGGGGATCTTGTAGTGGGCCAGCTGCCCGTCGCAGAAGGCCCACAGCTCCTCCAGCGTCGGCGGGTCGGCCGGATCGCGCGGGATGACGCAGGCCAGGACCTCCTCGCCGTACCGCTCGTGCGGCACGCCGACCACCTGTACGTCGGCGATCTTCGGATGCCCGTACAGGAACTCCTCGATCTCGCGCGGGTAGATGTTCTCCCCACCCCGGATGATCATGTCCTTGATGCGGCCGACGATCTCGACGTACCCGTTCTCGCGCATCACGGCGAGGTCGCCCGTGTGCATCCAGCGCCCCGCGTCCACGGCCTCCGCGGTCTTCTCGGGTTCGTCCCAGTAGCCGAGCATGACGCTGTAGCCGCGGGTGCACAGCTCGCCCGCGGTGCCGCGCGGCACCGTCACCCCGCCTGCCGGGTCGACGACCTTGACCTCGATGTGCGGGAGCACGCGTCCGACGGTGCCGGTGCGGTGCTCCAGGTCGTCGTCGCGGCGCGTCTGCAACGACACCGGCGAGGTCTCCGTCATGCCGTAGCAGATGGACACCTCCGCCATGTGCATCTCGGCGACCACCCGCTTCATCACCTCCACCGGGCAGGGCGAGCCCGCCATGATGCCGGTGCGCAGCGAGGAGAGGTCGTACGACGCGAAGTCCGGGAGGTTCAACTCCGCGATGAACATGGTCGGCACGCCGTACAAGGACGTGCAGCGCTCCCGCTGGACCGCCGCAAGGGTGGCGGCCGGGTCGAAGGAAGGGGCAGGGAGCACGATGCACGCGCCGTGCGACGTGGCGCCCAAAGCTCCCATGACCATGCCGAAGCAGTGATAGAGCGGCACGGGCAGGCACACCCGGTCCTCTTCGGTGTAGCCGACCGTACGGCCCACCCAGTAGCCGTTGTTGAGGATGTTGTGGTGCGAGAGGGTGGCCCCCTTGGGGAAGCCCGTGGTGCCCGAGGTGTACTGGATGTTGACCGGGTCGTCACAGCTCAAGTCGGCCGCGCCGGCGATCAGCCGCTCGTACGGAACCGAGGCCGCGCCCGCCGTCAACGCCTCCCAGGACGGGTCGCCGATGTAGACCGTCTCCCGCAACTCGGGGCATTTCTCACGCACTTGGTCGACCAGGGCGCGGTAGTCGCTGCTCTTGTGCGCGAGCGAGGCGACGAGCACCGAGATCCCCGCCTGCCGGAGGACGTACGCCAACTCGTGGGCGCGATAGGCGGGATTGATGTTCACCATGATCGCGCCGATGCGGGCGGTCGCGTACTGGACGAGCACCCACTCGGGGCAGTTGACCGCCCAGATGCCGACCCGGTCGCCCTTCAGCACGCCCTTGGCGAGCAGCCCCAGCGCCACCTCGTCGACGGCGGCACCGAACTCGGCGTAGGTCCAGCGCCGCCCGGAGGGCACGTCCACGAGGGCGTCACGGTCGGGATACGCGGCGATCGCCCGGTCGAGGTTCGCCCCGATGGTGTCGCCGAGGAGCGGTGTCGTGCTCGTCCCGTGCGCGTACGACAGTTCGGTCACCGGAAGTCCTCCTCGCGGTACTCCTCGGCCGAGCCCGCCGCCGTGGCCTCGCGCAGCTCGATCCGGCGGATCTTGCCGGACACGGTCTTGGGGAGTTCACCGAACTCCAGCCTGCGGATGCGCTGGTACGGCGCCAGGACCGAGCGCGCGTGCTCGAAGAGCACCTTCGCCGTGTCGGGGCCCGGCTCGAAGCCCGCCGCCAGGACGATGTACGCCTTCGGCACGGCGAGCCGCAGCTCGTCCGGCGCGGGCACCACGGCCGCCTCCGCCACCGCCTCGTGCTCCAGCAGCGCGCTCTCCAGCTCGAACGGGGAGATCTTGTAGTCGGAGGCCTTGAAGATCTCGTCGCGCCGGCCCACGAACGTGATGTAGCCGTCCGCGTCGCGCGAACCGATGTCACCGGTCCGGTAGTAGCCGCCTGCCATCGCCTCGGCGGTGCGGTCGGCGTCACCGTGGTAGCCGGTCATCAGACCGACGGGCCGCGCCGAGAGATCCAGCGCGATCTCGCCCTCGTCCACTCCCGGCGCGCCCGACACGGGGTCGAGCAGTTCGACGTGGAACCCGGGGCTCGGCCGCCCCATGGAGCCCGTCTTCAGCTTCTGCCCGGGGCTGTTGGAGACCTGGACCGCCGTCTCCGTCTGTCCGAAGCCGTCCCGGATGGTGACGCCCCAGGCGCGCCGCACCTGTTCGATGACCTCTGGGTTCAGCGGCTCGCCCGCGGCCACCGCCTCGCGCGGCGGGGTCCGCAGCTGGGTCAGGTCGGCCTGGATGAGCATGCGCCAGACGGTGGGCGGGGCGCAGAAGGTGGTCACCCCGGCGCGGTCCATCTCCGTCAGCAGACGGCCCGCGTCGAAGCGCGTGTAGTTGTGCAGGAAGACCGTCGCCTCCGCGTTCCAGGGGGCGAAGAGGTTCGACCAGGCGTGCTTGGCCCAGCCCGGCGAGGAGATGTTCAGGTGGACGTCGCCCGGTTCGAGTCCGATCCAGTACATCGTCGCCAAGTGGCCGATCGGGTACGACACATGGGTGTGCTCGACCAGCTTGGGGTGGGCGGTCGTGCCCGAGGTGAAGTACAGCATCAGCGGATCGTCCGCATGGGTGATGCCGTCCGGCTCGAAGGCCGCGTCGGCCGCGTACGCCTCCTCGTACGACTGCCAGCCGGGCCGCTCGCCGCCGACGGTGATCCGGGTGTAACGGCCGGGCACCTCGTCGAACTTGCCGGTGTCCTCGGCGCGCACCACGACGTGCCGGACGCGTCCCCGCTCGACGCGGTCGCGCAGGTCGGCGGGGCCCAGCAGCGGGGTGGCGGGGATGACGACGGCGCGCAGCTTCATCGCGGCCAGCGCCGTCTCCCACAGCTCCGCCTGGTTGCCGAGCATGACCAGGACGCGGTCCTCCGCCCGGACTCCCCGCGCGCGCAGCCAGTTGGCGACGCGGTCGGAGCGCTCGGACAGCTCGGCGAAGGACAGCCGGGTGGTGGCGCCGTCCTCCTCGACGAGGTGCAGGGCCGTGCGGTCGTTGCCCCGCGCGAGGACGTCGAACCAGTCGAGCGCCCAGTTGAAGTGCTCCGGGCGGGGCCAGCGGAAGCCCTCGTAGGCCGTGGCGTAGTCCTCGCGGTGCGTCAGCAGGAAGTCCCGCGCGGCCCTGAATGCGTCCGTCGCGCTCGTGTTCGCCGTCATGTGTCCTCCTCATTGCCGGACAGCCACCTAACATCGTGTAATCCGTGATGCAGGTCTCACCACCCCCGAACGGGGGGTGCGCCGCGATGAAGGGGCGAGCAGGTGGCAGCAGACGCAGCCGAGGCGGTGGAGGTGCGCGGCGCGTTGCTACGGCTGCGCCGGGCGACGGGGCTCCCGGTCGCCTTCGGTGGACTGGTCGAGCCCGGGCGGCCGCAGATCCGCATCAGCGAACTGTGCGGCCACACGACGCTCGCCCTCAGCTCGCTCGCGGTGGTCTCCGGCAGCGGGCTCGGCGGCAAGGTCGTCGCCCTCTCGCGGCCGTGCGCGGTGACGGACTACTCGACGTCACGGCAGATCAGCCACGAGTACGACGTGGCGGTCGCCGCCGAGGGACTGCGGTCCGTGGTCGCGGTGCCCGTGGTCGTACGCCGTCGGGTGCGCGGTGTGCTGTACGGCGCTCTGCGGGCGGCTCAGCCGCTGGGCGACCGGACGCTCACGGCGGCCGTGGAGGCGGCCCGGGACGTGGAGCAGGCGCTGGTCGTGCGGGACGAGGCGCACAGCCTGATGACGGCCGCGCGGGAACCCGAGACCGCGTCGGGCGCGGCCTGGGAGCAGGTGCGCGAGGCGCACGGGGCGCTGCGGGCACTGGCGCCGCGCCTCATGGACCCGGCACTGCGGGCCGAACTCCTCGAGGTGTGCGGGCAGTTGGCCGGAGCGGCGTCGGCGGAGCCGGCCGCGGCACACGCGCTCGGGCTGGCACCGCGTGAGGTGGATGTGCTGGTGTGCGTCGCGGCGGGGGCGACGAACGCGGTCGCGGCCGAGCGGCTGGGGCTTCGCCCGGAGACCGTGAAGGGGTATCTGCGGTCGGCGATGCGCAAGCTCGGCGCGCACACCCGGCTGGAAGCGGTGGTCGCGGCGCGCCGGGCGGGGGTGCTGCCGTAGCGACTGCCGACGGTGCCGACGGTCCCGACGGCCTCACGGTGGCGACTGCCCGGCGGCTGATTCCGACCGTCCCGCCCTATTTGCACATCTCCGGGGTTTCGTCGTTCATTCATTCGGCACCTCAGTGAATTCCCTTATGCCGTCCACCTGTTATTTCCCTCACCACGCCGTCCGTCCGAATTTCAAAGATTCGTTGCCTAATATTGGCCCGGACACGACACACGAGGGGAGCGGTGACCGTGCGACGGGACTTCAAGGAGCCTGCGAGACCCCGCCCCGACCTGGTCATCGGCCGGGAAGAACTGTTCGCGGGGGCACGCGAGCAGCTCACCCGAGGGGGCAGTGTGCTGGTGCACGGCCCGGCCGGAATAGGAAAGTCGACCATCCTGCGGGCCCTGGTCACCGAATACGGCGAAACGGCGCACACCGTCCTGCGGTGTTCGTCCACCGAGTCCGAATCGCATCTTCCGTTTCTGGCCCTGGCCGACCTCCTCGGTCTGGTCGAGGACGAGGTCCTCGACCGGCTGCCCGCCCCGCAGCGCACCGCTCTGGAGTCCGCGCTGACCGGGCGCGGCGAGTCCACCCTCCAGCGCGACGGACTCGCGCTGCGCCTCGCGGTGCTCTCCACGCTCCGTGTCCTGGCCGCCCGTGGCCCGGTGCTGATCGTCGCCGACGACCTCCAGTGGCTGGATCCGGCCAGCGCCGAACTCCTCGGCTTCGCCGCGCGGCGTCTGGGCGGCATGCCCGTCCAGATGCTCTGCGCGGTCCGTACCGACACCGAACCACAGGGCCAGCAGCACGACCGCTATCTACGCGCGTCCCCGCCGGAGACGCTCGCGGTGCGCGTGAACCCCCTCTCCCGCGCCCAGACCGCCGAGCTCCTCGGCCGTCGCGGCCACACCGACCTGCCCCGTTCGACGGTGCGCGACATCCACCGCACCAGCGGCGGCAACCCGCTGTTCGCGCTGGAGCTGGGCCGCGCGCTGGCCGAGAGCCCCACCCCGCCGAGCCCGGGCGAGCCGCTGCCCGTGCCGACCTCGCTGCGCGCGCTCGTCCTGAACCGGCTGGACATGCTGTCGCCCCAGGCCCGCCGCACCCTGCTCGTCGCGAGCGCCGGAGCACGCCCGACGCTCGCCCTGCTGCACGCCGCGGGCCGCGAGAACGCGGAGGCGGAGACGGCGCAGGCCGCCGCGCTCGGGCTGCTGGTGACGGAACGGGACGCACCCGGCGTACGGTTCGCGCATCCGCTCGTCTCCGCCGCGCTGTACGCGGAGGCGACCGCGCAGGAGCGACGGGCCGCCCATGCCGCGCTGTCCACGGCGGCCTCCGATCCCATCGAGCGGGCCCGGCATCTCGCGCTGGCCACCACCGGGACCGATCCCCGGGTCGCCACCCGGCTCGGGGAGGCGGCGGCGGTCGCCCGGGACCGTGGTGCGCCGTCGGTGGCGGCGGGGCTCGGACTGCTCGCCGCCCGGCACACTCCGGCGGACACCGTGCCGGGCCCGGACGAGCGACGCCTCCAGGCGGCCGAGGACGCGCTGACCGCCGGGGAGACGGATCTCGCCCGGGACATCGCCCGCGAGGTGCTCGGGCGGGCCGGGGGGCCCGCGGACCGGGTACGGGCCTGGATGGTCGTGATCGACGCGGCGGGGCAGGCCATGGCCGAGGTCGACGCCGTCTTCCCGCAGGCGCTGGCCGACGCGGGCGACGATCCCCGGCTTCTCGCCCTGGTGCACTACCAGCTCGCGTGGCGGGCGCTGCTGGTGGAGGGCGAGTTCGACAAGGCCCGCGAGGAGGCCGCCCGGTCCGCGGAGCTGGCCGCGCGCGCCGCCGACCGGCGCGCCGAGCTCCTCGCGCTGGCCTTCCAGGCACAGATGGAGACCCTGATGGGGCACCCGGACGCCCCGGGCACCATCAAGCGGGCGCTCAAGGAGCCGCAGGACCCGCGGGTGGCGTGCGACCACAACGGCGCCGGTGCGGCCCGGTTCCGCTGGCTGATCATGGGCGACCAGCTCGCCGAGGCGCGTACGACGATCAGCGCGCTGCTGCGCGAGGTGCGGCGGCGCGGGATGGTCGAGAGCGAGGTGCACTTCCTGCGGGCGCTCGCCGAGGTCGAACTGCGGGCCGGGCACTGCGGGCGGGCGCTCGACCTCGCCCGGGAGAGCCTCCGGCTGGCGCGGGACACCGGGATCGGCGAGGGCGCCACCGCGATGTTCACCTCGCTCGCGGAGGCCGCGGGCGGCGAGGTGAACCGGGCGCTGACGCTGGCCCGGGAGGCGGTGGGGCGCGCGGAGGAGGACGGTGACCTGGTCTATCTCTCGCGCGCGCTGGGCGCCCTCGGGCACGCCCAGCTCGTGGCCGGGGACGCGGCGGGAGCGGTGCGGTCGCTGCGGCGGGTACGGGAGCTGGAGGAGGGACTCGGGGTCACCGACCCCGCACGGGGGCGCTGGCACGGCGACCTCGCCGAGGCGCTCGTCCGCATCGGGGAACCGGCGGAGGCGCAGGGCTTCATCGACACGACGCGTACCCAGGCGTTGCGGCTGGGGCGCGAGAGCGTGCTCGCGGTGCTGGACCGGGCGGAGGCGCTGGCGCGGGCGGCACGCGGCGAAATCGACGCGGCCACACGGCAGTTGACGTCCGCGCAGGACCGGCTGGCCAAGCTGGGCTACGGCCTGGAGGAGGCGCGGGCCGCCTTCGCCCTGGCCGGCCTGCGCACGCATCGGCCCGGACCGACCTCGTACGACGAGGCGGCCCGGCTGTTCCGCCGCTGCCGCGCCCTGCCGTGGCTGCGCCAGGTGGAGACCGCGACGGTCACCGGGCCCGCCCAGCCGGCCCTCTCCACGGCGGCCCTCGACGCCCTGGCCGCGACGGAACGCCAGGTGGCCGCGCTGGTCATGGAGGGCGCGACCAATCGCGAGATCGCCGCGCGCCTGTTCATCAGCGTGAAGACGGTGGAGGCAACGCTGACGAGGGTCTACCGGAAGCTGGGCATCCGGTCCCGGGTGGACATCGTGCGCCTGGCGGCGGGCGGCCGCCAGGGCTGACTCCGGGGGGTGCCGGGGTTGATTCCCGGGGACGGTCGGGGCTGAACTCCGGCGGCAGCCGGGGCTGACTTCCGGGGACGGTCGGGGCTGAACCCCGGCGGCAGCCGGGGCTGACTTCCGGGGGCAGTCGGGGCCGACTCCCGGAGACGGTCGGTGCTGATTCCCGAGGGCGGCCGCGCCGACTCCAGCGGCAGCCTCGCCGGCTCTCGACGGCAGCCATGGCTGATTCCCGAGGGCGGCCGGGGCCGACTCCGGCGGCAGCCAGGGCCGACTCCCGGGGGCAGCCGGGCCGACTCCAGCGGCAACCTCGCCGGCTCTCGGCGACAGCCATGGCCGACTCCCGGAGACGGCCGGGGCTGACTCCCGGGGGCAGCCGGGCCGACTCCAGCGGCAACCTCGCCGGCTCTCGACGGCAGCCAGGGCCGACTCCCGGAGACGGCCGGGGCCGACTCCGGCGGCAGCCGCCCGCCGCTGGGGCGGACCCGGTCGGCCAGGGGTCACGCACGGGCGGGCCTGCCCGGCGCGGTCCGGCGCAGTCCGCCGCGGTCCGGCGTAGGGACCGTCTCGGCCCTGCCCGCGTCGGAGGCGCTGCGCGGCTCCTCGTCCGGCGCGCGTCGCGGACCCGGCCGGTGGAGCCCGCCCCGCGGAAACGGCGCCTGCGGTGTCGACTCGTGGATTCCGGCCAACAAACCGCCGCTCGCCACCCCGCACCGCGCAGTCCCGGCCCATTGCGATCCGGGCGGGTTTACGCGCGGAGACCGAGGGTTTTCCCTGCCCAACTCCCTTAGGGGCTTCCCTCATTGGAGGGGCGACCGCCGGCTTCTAGCGTAAGGGCCGTGCCGCTCGCTCGGGCACACGGAGCCGGTCCCGCGGCCCCGTGAACCACCCCCCACCCGCGCGTCCCCCCACCGGCAACACTCCTGAGGAGACTCATGTTCGGGCTCAATCGCGCAAAGAAGACCGCCGCCGTAGTCGCCGCCACCGCTGCCGCCGCGGCGACGGCTCTGCTGGCCGCCCCGGGCGCCGTCGCCGCCCCCCAGCCCATCGTCGGCGGCTCGACGACCACGACGACCGCGTACCCGTTCATGATGCAGATCACGGACGCCTCGCAGAACCAGTTCTGCGGCGGCACCCTGGTCTCGGCCACCAAGGTCGTCACCGCCGCCCACTGTATGGTCGGCGAGACCACCAGCAGCGTCCGCGTCGTCGGCGGCAGAACGTACCTCAACGGCACGAACGGCACCGTCAGCAAGGTCAGCAAGATCTGGATCAACCCCGACTACACGGACGCCACCAACGGCGACGACGTGGCCGTGCTGACCCTGTCGACGTCGATGTCGTACACCCCGGCGTCGTACGTCTCGTCGTCCCAGACGAGCATCTACGCGACCGGCGCCACCGCCCGCATCATAGGCTGGGGCACCACCTCCGAGAACGGCAGCTCCTCCAACCAGCTGCGCACCGCGACCGTCCCGATCGTGTCCAACACCAGCTGCGCCAGCTCCTACGGTTCCGACTTCGTCGCCAGTGACATGGTCTGCGCCGGATACACCTCCGGCGGCGTCGACACCTGCCAGGGCGACAGCGGCGGCCCGCTGCTCATCGGCGGCGTCCTGGCGGGCATCACGTCCTGGGGCGAGGGCTGCGCGGAGGCCGGCTACCCGGGCGTCTACACCCGCCTGACGACCTTCTCGAGCCTGGTGACCGCGCAGGTCAACTCGTAGTCACCGATGAACTCCTGAGCACCCCTCAGGTAAATACCAGGGGGCGTTGCGGGCCACCACGAGCGGCCCGCAACGCCCCCTATCCATCTGTCCATCGGCCTCCATCGTGCCGATGGCCCTCTTCGCGTCGGTGATCCGCGGTCCTTGACCTCATGCCCGTACGACGGTCCCGAACCGGATGTCGTACGAGTTCGTGCCGCCGGCCATCACCGCGAGCGTCCGCTCGCCCTCCTGAACCACCTCCTGCCGCTGCGCCCTGGTGAGCGTGCCGAAGGGCTCGATGGTGAGGGCGTCCTCGTCCAGCCGCCAGACGCCCGCCAGGAAGCCGTCGACGAGGAGCGTGCAGTACGCCTGGTTCCCCGCCCAGGTACGGCCCTTGAGGTCGGCGGGCACCACGCGGGTGCGGTCGGCGTGGGAGAGGAGCAGGTTGTCGAACTCGGGCAGGAAGCGGGGCGGCGCGGGGGTGTCGGCGGCCGGGCGGGGCGCGTCCGGGAGGTCGAAGAGCTCGACGCCGGTCTCGTCGCGGAAGGTGACGAGCTGCGGGCGAAGGCGCTCGAAGGCGTCCCGCAGCCGGGTCAGACCCGCCCAGGTCTGCATGTCCTTGACCGACGCGGGACCGAAGGCGGCCAGATAGCGCAGCACGGTGGAGTCGGGCGCGGGGGCAGGCCCGGCGGGACGGCCGAGCCAGTGCTCGGCGGTGGTGAGCGCGACCTGACCGCTCCTGCCCCACAGACCGCGCGGGGTGACCTGGACGAGCGGGAGGCGGCAGCGCGCGGCGACGGCGAGGGACTGCGGGTCCGCGTCCGGCCACTCCACGAGCAGGGCCTCGCGGAGCTGCTTCATCGTGCGCGGCTCGGTCTCGACGAGCTCGCGGCTGACGGCGGTGAGCCGGTCGAGGTCGACGCCGGCGAGTCCCTTGCGGAAGTAGTTCAGTTCCCGGTCGCGGGCGGCCTGCACCAGCGGGCGCAGGGTGAGGCAGTCGTCGGCGGTGTGGGTGTGGATGGTGGAGCGCATGGTGACGATGCGGACGACCTCGCGGTCGGCCATGAGCCGTGACAGCGCCTCGGGGGTGAACCCGTCGAGGCGGGCGGCGAGGGCGTAGTACGGCGGCTTCACGTTCTGCGCCTGGAGCCCGAGCAGGTGCTCGACGGCGTCCTTCGCGGACAGGGGCGCGCGGCGCAGCAGGAGCTGGCGGTCGAGGGTGGCGCGGTTGAGGGCGCGGGGGGTGAGCACGGGAGCGGCCGCGGCGGCACGGGAGGCCTTGGGCGCCTTGGACGCCCTGGCCTTGGACGCCGTGGCCGCCGTGGCCGCCGTGGCCGCCGTGGCCGCCGTGACATGGGATGCCGTGACCTGGGACGCCGTGGCCTTCTGCGAGGTGCTCTTCGTCATGCCGCGCACGCTAGCGGGGCTTGCGGACACCTTCTGTCCGCAACTCCGACCGGATACCGCGCTCACCGGGCACGCCGAGGCCGTTTGCCCCGTATATCCTGCTCCGTGATCACCACAGACGTACGTTCGAGACGGGAGGCAGCCGCGATGTCCGAGCGACGCGCCCGCCCAGCTTCGAAGAACGGCAGGAAGTCCGCCTGGCGCCGGGCCCTGAACCCGCCCGCGACGCCGCCCGCCGAACCTCCGGCGGGCGGCCCCGACGCGCCGGCCCCGGAAACGGCGGATGCGGCCAGCGTCGTACAGGCGACCCTGTACCGCGACGGCGTACGCGTCTCCTCGCCCGCCTCCCTCGCCGACACGTTCCGGGAGCTGCGCGACGAGCCGTCCGGCATGGCCTGGATCGGCCTCGCGCGCCCCACGGAGTCCGAACTCCTTTCCCTGGCCGAGGAGTTCGATCTGCATCCGCTCGCCGTCGAGGACGCGATGGAGGCACACCAGCGGCCGAAACTGGAGCGCTACGGCGAGACGCTCTTCGTCGTCCTGCGGGCCGCCCGCTATCTGGACGCGCCGGAGGAGGTCGACTTCGGCGAACTCCATGTCTTCGTGGGCCCGGACTTCGTGATCACGGTCCGGCACGGCGCGGCCCCCGACCTGTCGGCCGTCCGCCGCCGTATGGAGGAGACGCCGGAGCTGCTGAAACTGGGGCCGGAGGCGGTGCTGTACGCGATCCTGGACGCGGTGGTCGACGGCTATGTGCCGGTGGTGGCCGGTGTCCAGAACGACATCGACGAGATCGAGACGGAGGTCTTCCGCGGCGACCCGGCCGTCTCCCGCCGCATCTACGAACTCTCCCGCGAGATGGTCGAGTTCCAGCGCGCCACCCGCCCCCTGGTCGGCATGCTGCACAGCCTGATGGCGGGCTTCGCCAAGTACGGCACGGACGAGGAACTCCAGCGCTACCTCCGGGACGTGGCCGACCACGTCACCCACACCAGCGAACGCGTCGACGGCTTCCGCCAGGCACTGGCGGACATCCTGACGGTGAACGCGACCCTGGTCACCCAGCAACAGAACGCGGAGATGCGGGCGTTGGCGGAGGCAGGGTTCGAGCAGAACGAGGAAATCAAGAAGATCTCGAGCTGGGCAGCGATCCTCTTCGCCCCCACGCTCGTCGGAACCATCTATGGCATGAACTTCGAGCACATGCCCGAGTTGGGCTGGAGCTTCGGATACCCCTTCGCGATCGGCCTGATGGGGCTGGTCTGCGTCAGTTTGTACGTGATTTTCAAGCGGCGGGGCTGGCTCTGAGCCCCTCGCACCCCGCTCAGTTCTCCCTTCGAGAATCACCACGCCCCTTCGAGACGGTCACTTGTCGGTCTGGAGTACCGCCATCATCCCCGCGTCCTCATGGTTGAGGATGTGGCAGTGCAGGACCGTCCTGCCCGGATAGTCGAGGAACCGGATACGGATGACCGTGTTTCCGCGTGGCGGGACGTCGGCGGTTTCCTACAAGCCGTAGTTGACCTGCGGCTTGCCGTTGATACGCATCACCTGGAAGTCGTTGGTGTGGATGTGGAACGAGTGGGACTCGTCGCTGTCGTTCTTGATCGTCCATTCCTCGACGGTGTTGAGCCTGGCCCGGAAGTCGACGCGGCCGTGGTCGAACTGCTTGTGGTTGATGTAGAAGAGCGTGCCGGCCTTGTTCTCCGTGAAGATGACCGTCTCGCGTCCCGCGACGGCCTCCTTCCCGAGGTCGTCCACCGGGGCGAAGGCTGTGGGCAGGGCCGCGAGCCGCATCGGTTCGCCCTCGGTCCGGACCGTGGCCAGTGTCGCCCGGGGGAACTGGTTTCCGGCCTTGCCGCTGGTGTACGGCGACGATGTGGAACTCGGTGCCCGGCAGCGTCACTTAGTAGAGGATGTTGGCCCCGATGTTCCCGAGTCGCCACAACTGGGTCTCGCCGGGCCTGATCCGGATCCGTGGGTTGAGCTGCCCGTTGACGGTGCGTGTCGTGGGTGCACCGATCTTGAGCTTCGTGGTCTTGATCTGGTCGCCCACGAGTTGGAAGTCCTTGAGCGCGACGACGTGTTCCGTGATCCCGCGGAGCGGCGCGGGCAGATACTCGTCGAGGCCGTCGACCACGATCAGGCCGGCCATGCCACCGGCGGTCCGGGCGGCGGACAACGTGTGCGGGTACGGGTGATACCAGTACGTTCCCGGCTCCAGGCTCTTGGAGAAGGTGTACTCGTAGGTGAACGTCTTCCCCGGCTCGATCTTGAGGAGGACGTTGTCCGAATCCCCGTGCTGCCGCAGTGCCGCGGTCCCGTAGTACGGATTCCGCCCGGGGTCCGTAGTACGGACTCCGCCCGGGGATCAAGGTCAACAGGAAGAGGGCAAGGTCACAGCCATGACCTCTGCTGCTCCTTTGTCCGTCTGCCCTAACATCCGAGCATGACGGTCCTGCCTGACGACGGGCTTTCGCTGGCCGCCGAGTTCCCTGATGCGACCCTTGAGCAGTGGCAGCGCCTCGTGGCGGGCGTACTGCGCAAGTCGGGCAAGGAAGTCTCGGACACGGCAGCCGAGGAAGCTCTGTCCACCGCGCTGGAGGACGGCCTCGCCAGCCGGCCTCTGTACACGGCGCGCGACTCCGCGCCCGATCCCGGCCTTCCCGGTTTCGCCCCCTTCGTCCGCGGTGGCCGCGCCGAGGGGAACACCACCGGCGGCTGGGACGTACGGCAGCGGCACTCGGCCGCCGACGGCGACGCGGTGCTCGCGGACCTGGAGAACGGCGTCACCTCACTCTGGCTGGTCGCCGGCGCGGGCGGAATCCCTGTGCCCTCGCTCGGCCGGGTCCTCGACGGCGTCTACCTCGACCTGGCGCCCGTCGCCCTCGACGCGGGAGGTGACACCGAGCCCGCCGCGCGCGAGTTGCTGCGGCTGTACGCGGAGCGGGGTGTCGCCAAGGAGGCGGCGCGCGGCAATCTGGGTGCGGACCCGCTGGGCCACGAGGCCCGTACGGGAGACGAGCCGTTCGACTTCGCGCCGGTCGCCGGCCTCGCGCGGTTGTGTGCCGAGGAGTACCCGGGGCTGCGCGCACTGACCGTGGACGCGTTGCCCTACCACGAGGCCGGTGGCTCCGCCGCTCAGGAGCTCGGCTGTTCGCTGGCGACCGGCGTCGCCTATCTGCGGGAGCTGACCGCGGCCGGCCTCTCGGTCGAACACGCCTGCGGGCAGCTGGAGTTCCGGTACGCCGCCACCGCCGACCAGTTCCTGACCATCGCCAAACTGCGGGCGGCCCGCAGGCTGTGGGCACGGGTCGCCGAGGTGTGCGGGGCGCCGGGCGCGGGGGCGCAGGTGCAGCATGCCGTGACCTCGCCGGTCATGATGGCGCGCCGCGATCCGTGGGTGAACATGCTGCGTACGACGGTCGCCACCCTGGCGGCCGGGGTCGGTGGCGCCGACGCCGTCACGGTGCTGCCCTTCGACCACGCCCTCGGCCTTCCCGACGCGTTCGCCCGGCGGATCGCCCGCAACACCTCGACGATCCTGGTCGAGGAGTCGCATCTGTCGAGGGTGATCGATCCGGCGGGCGGCTCCTGGTACGTGGAGCGGCTCACCGACGAACTCGCCCACTCGGGCTGGGAGTTCTTCCAATGGATCGAGCGGGAGGGCGGCCAGGCGGGGGCCCTGCGCTCGGGCCGGCTCGGGCAGGACCTGGCGAACACCTGGGCGGCGCGGAGCGCGAAGCTCGCCGAACGACGTGAGCCCGTGACCGGGGTCAGCGAGTTCCCGAGTCTCGCCGAGCGCCCCGTGGAGCGCGCGCCCGCACCCGCCTCTCCGTCCGGCGGCCTCCCCCGGGTGCGGCGCGACGAGGCGTACGAGACGCTGCGCGCCCGCTCCGACGCCCACCTGGCGGCGACCGGGTCCCGGCCGCGGATCTTCCTGGCCGCCCTGGGTCCCGCCGCCGCCCACACCGCCCGTCTCGCCTTCGCCTCGAACCTGTTCCAGGCCGGTGGCATCGAGCCCGTCACGGAGGGCACGTTCGAGGACAGCGGTGCCACCGAGGTCTGTCTCTGCTCCAGCGACGCGCTGTACGAGGAGCGGGCCGCGGAGGTCGCCGGGGCCGTCAAGGCGGCAGGCGCCAGGCATGTGTTCCTCGCCGGCCGTCCCGGGCGGTACCCCGGTGTCGACAGCCATGTCTTCGCGGGCTGTGACACCGTCGCCGTACTCTCCGCCACCCTCGACCGTATGGGAGTGTCCTGATGGGAATCCCCGACTTCGCCGGGATCGAGCTGGGCACGCCCACCGCCTCCGGCGGCCCCGACGAGTGGCGTACGGCCCTGAAGAAGGCGACCGGCGGCGACGACCTCCTCTGGGAGACCCCCGAGGGCATCACGGTCAAGCCTCTCTACACCGGGCAGGACGTCGAGGGCCTGGACTTCCTGGGCACGTACCCGGGCATCGCCCCGTATCTGCGCGGCCCGTACCCGACGATGTACGTCAACCAGCCCTGGACCATCCGCCAGTACGCGGGCTTCTCCACCGCCGAGGAGTCCAACGCCTTCTACCGGCGCAACCTGGCGGCCGGCCAGAAGGGCCTGTCCGTCGCCTTCGACCTGCCCACCCACCGCGGCTACGACAGCGACCACCCCCGCGTGACCGGTGACGTCGGCATGGCGGGCGTGGCCATCGACTCGATCTACGACATGCGGCAGCTCTTCGACGGCATCCCGCTCGACAAGATGACCGTGTCGATGACGATGAACGGCGCCGTGCTGCCCGTCCTCGCGCTCTACATCGTGGCCGCCGAGGAACAGGGCGTGCCGCCCGAGAAACTGGCCGGGACCATCCAGAACGACATCCTCAAGGAGTTCATGGTCCGCAACACCTACATCTATCCGCCGAAGCCGTCGATGCGGATCATCTCCGACATCTTCGCCTTCACGTCGCAGCGGATGCCGCGGTACAACTCCATCTCCATCTCCGGGTACCACATCCAGGAGGCGGGCGCGACGGCCGACCTGGAGCTCGCGTACACGCTCGCCGACGGCGTGGAGTACCTGCGGGCCGGCCAGGAGGCCGGCCTGGACGTCGACGCCTTCGCGCCCCGGCTCTCCTTCTTCTGGGCGATCGGCATGAACTTCTTCATGGAGATCGCCAAGATGCGGGCCGCGCGCCTGCTGTGGGCGAAGCTGGTCAAGCAGTTCGACCCGAAGAACGCCAAGTCCCTCTCTCTGCGCACCCATTCGCAGACCTCCGGCTGGTCGCTGACCGCGCAGGACGTGTTCAACAACGTGACGCGTACGTGTGTGGAGGCGATGGCGGCCACCCAAGGCCACACGCAGTCCCTGCACACCAACGCGCTCGACGAGGCGCTCGCGCTGCCCACCGACTTCTCGGCGCGCATCGCCCGCAACACGCAGCTGCTGATCCAGCAGGAGTCGGGCACGACCCGGGTGATCGACCCGTGGGGCGGCAGCGCGTACGTCGAGAAGCTGACGTACGACCTGGCGCGCCGGGCCTGGCAGCACATCGAGGAGGTCGAGGCGGCGGGCGGCATGGCGCAGGCCATCGACGCCGGTATCCCGAAGCTCCGGGTGGAGGAGGCCGCGGCCCGCACCCAGGCGCGGATCGACTCCGGGCGCCAGCCGGTCATCGGCGTGAACAAGTACCGCGTCGAGACCGACGAGAAGATCGACGTCCTCAAGGTCGACAACTCCTCCGTCCGCGCCCAGCAGATCGAGAAGCTCCGGCGGCTGCGCGCGGAGCGCGACGAACAGGCCTGCCAGGACGCGCTGCACGCCCTGACCCGCGCCGCCGAGGGCACCGGCAACCTGCTGGAGCTGGCCGTGAACGCCGCCCGCGCGAAGGCCACCGTCGGGGAGATCTCCGACGCCCTGGAGAAGGTGTACGGGCGGCACGCGGGGCAGATCCGTACGATCTCCGGTGTGTACCGCACCGAAGCAGGCGAGTCTCCGTCCGTCGAGCGCACCCGTACGCTCGTGGGCTCCTTCGAGGAGGCCGAGGGCCGCCGTCCGCGCATCCTGGTCGCCAAGATGGGCCAGGACGGGCACGACCGCGGCCAGAAGGTGATCGCCACCGCCTTCGCCGACCTCGGCTTCGACGTCGACGTCGGCCCGCTCTTCCAGACCCCCGCCGAGGTGGCCCGCCAGGCCGTGGAGGCGGACGTGCACATCGTCGGCGTCTCCTCGCTGGCCGCGGGGCATCTGACCCTCGTACCGGCGCTGCGCGAGCAGCTCGCCGAAGAGGGGCGCGAGGACATCATGATCGTGGTCGGCGGGGTGATCCCACCGCAGGACGTGCCGACCCTGCTGGAGATGGGCGCGGCAGCCGTCTTCCCGCCCGGCACGGTCATCCCCGACGCGGCGTACGACCTGGTGACGCGGCTGGCCGCCGATCTCGGACACGACCTCTGAGCCGAATGAGCCCCATGGCGATCGACCTCGACAGCTATGTGAAGGGCGTACTCGAAGGGAAGCGGGCGCAGATCGCGCGCGCCATCACCCTCGTCGAGTCCACCCGGCCCGATCACCGTTCCCTGGCACAGGAGTTGCTCACCGAGCTGCTGCCGCACAGCGGCCAGGCGAAACGGATCGGGATCAGCGGTGTGCCCGGGGTGGGCAAGTCGACGTTCATCGACGCGCTCGGCACCATGCTCACCGGCCTCGGCCACCGGGTCGCGGTCCTGGCCGTCGACCCGTCGTCGAGCCGGACCGGCGGTTCGATCCTCGGCGACAAGACCCGGATGGAGCGTCTTGCCGTCGACCCCGCGGCCTTCGTACGCCCCTCCCCCACCGCCGGCACCCTGGGCGGGGTCGCCAAGGCGACCCGCGAGTCGATCGTGGTGATGGAGGCCGCGGGCTACGACGTCGTCCTGGTCGAGACGGTGGGCGTGGGACAGTCGGAGACCGCGGTCGCGAACATGGTCGACTCCTTCCTGCTGCTCACCCTCGCCCGTACCGGTGACCAGCTGCAAGGCATCAAGAAGGGGGTGCTGGAGCTGGCCGACGTGATCGCCGTCAACAAGGCGGACGGGCCGCACGAGCGCGACGCCCGCGCCGCGGCACGGGAGTTGGCGGGCGCACTGCGCCTGATGCACGGCGCCAACGCCGCCTGGACCCCGCCCGTGCTCAGTTGCAGCGCGCGCGACGCGGTGGGCCTGGACACGGTGTGGGAGCGCCTCGAACAGCACCGCACGCTCCTCGACTCGACCGGCCGGCTCGCCGCCAAGCGCCGCGACCAGCAGGTCGACTGGACCTGGACCATGGTCCGCGACGAACTCCTCGGCCGCCTGCACGCCGATCCGGCCGTACGGACCCTCGCGCCTTCCCTCGAACAGCAGGTGCGGGACGGCGCGTTGACGGCCACGCTCGCCGCCGAGCGCATTCTGCGGGTGTTCGGCGACGGGGTGCGGTGAACCGCCGGAGGGCCGACGTCCGCTCCGGGTGACGTCCTGCCGCCTCGCCGCGTCGTGCAGAGGCGGCGCGGGGGTGTGCGGGTCATTCCGGTCGGTGTGCCACCGGATACGGAACGAACGTGGTGCTGTTCTGGTCGATCCGTAGCGGGCGGCCGAGGGGCGGTGCGGCGCGCTGGGGACAGTCGAGGCGTTCGCAGACGCGGCAGCCCATGCCGATGGGGATGGCGGCGGAAGCGTTGCCGAGGTCGAGGCCGTCCGAGTAGACGAGCCGGGAGGCGTGGCGGATCTCGCAGCCCAGGCCGATGGCGAAGGTCTTGCCGGGCTCGCCCCAGCCGCCGCGATGGCGGGTGATCGCCCGCGCCGTCCACAAGTAGCGCTGCCCGTCGGGCATTTCGGCGATCTGGACGTGGATGCGGCCGGGCGCGGCGAACGCTTCGTAGACGTTCCACAGTGGGCAGGTGCCGCCGGCGCGGGAGAAGTGGAAGCCGGTCGCGGACTGCCGTTTGGACAGGTTGCCGGCCCGGTCGACGCGTACGAAGGAGAAGGGCACTCCGCGCAGGCGGGGGCGCTGGAGGGTGCTCAGGCGGTGGCAGACGGTCTCGTAGCCGAGGCCGTAGCGGTCGGTGAGGCGCTCGATGTCGTACCGCGCCTCCTCCGCCGCGGCGTGGAACGTGCGGTAGGGCAGGATCAGCGCGGCGGCGAAGTAGTTGGCGATGCCGATACGGGCCAGGGCATGCGTGGGCGTAGCGGTCGGGAAGTCCTGGGCCGCCTGGTGGTCCAGTTCGTCGCCGTACTCCAGCAGGGCGAGTTGGGTCGCCATGCGAAACGCCCGCTGTCCGGGGCGGAGGCGGCTGGACAGGTGGAGAGTCCGGGACGCGTCGTCGTAGTGATGCAGGTGGTCACCGGTCTCGGCGGTCAGCCGCACGCCGTGCCGGTCGGCGAGTCGCGCCGTCAGCGCCCGTACGACCTCGCCGGGCCGGATGCCGATCTCCTCGGCCAGCCGCTCGGCCGCGAGGTCGGTGTCGTGCAGGTAGTTCTGCCGGCGGTAGAAGAAGTCCCGGATCTCCTCGTGCGGCGAGCGGGGTACGTCCGGCTCGCCGTCCCGGCCCTCCGCGGCCTCGGCGAGCCGCTCGGACAGGAGTTGGTTGCGGCGGCCCAGGTCGAGCAGGACCTTCGCGACGGCCGGTATCCGCGAGGCGAGCTCCGTCAGATCGGAGGCGGACACCCGGGTTTCGGCGATCTCGCGCGCCAGCGCCTCCCGCAGATCCGCCATCAGCCGGGTCGTGTCGCGCTCGGAGAAGAAGCCCGCGTCGACACCGAAGGCTTCGGTCAGCCTCAGCAGGACCGGCACGGTGAGCGGCCGGGAGTCGTGCTCCATCTGGTTCAGATAGCTGGGTGAGATGCCCAGGACCCGGGCCAGCTCGGCCTGGCTCATCCGGCGTTCCTCGCGCAGGCGTCGTAGCCGCGCTCCCGCGTAGGTCTTGCCCACCGCACTCCTCCGTTGTCCCGGACGGTCGTCAGCGTACGCGAAGAGCCATCGCCCGCACCCTTTGCAAACTTGGCAGAACGGGCCGTGAAGATTCGCAGAAATTGGCACTCGTCCACGATTGATGGCACCCAGTGCCAGTGTCAGAGTTTCGGTGCGGCTCGCCGGACCTACGGCATCCGGCGCACAGCACGGGACTCAATTCATGCCCTGACGTCGGATATCCCGGCATCCGCGCCGGACCGCACGGCAGCATTGCTCAGCTCCGCCCACTGCCAGGACGGCGGGCCGCACCCCAGAGACAGGCACACAGTGCCACTCCCTTTCGTCAGCGGTGGGGAGCTTGGCAGAACGGACAACCGAGGAGACGGTGAAGGCCATGGCAGAGGCGAGGACGACGGCGGCCGAGGAGCTCACACGACGCTGGGCCTTCGACCCCCGGTGGCAGGGGATCGAGCGCACCTACGGCGCCGCGGACGTCGTACGGCTGTCCGCCAGCGTCCGTGAGGAACACACCCTGGCCCGGCGCGGTGCCGAGCGGCTGTGGCGGCAGCTGCACGAGCTGGACTACGTCCACGCGCTCGGCGCGCTCACCGGCGGGCAGGCCGTGCAACAGGTGAAGGCGGGGCTCCAGGCCATTTACCTGTCCGGCTGGCAGGTCGCCGCCGACGCCAACCAGGCCGGGCACACCTACCCCGACCAGAGTCTGTACCCGGCCAACTCGGTGCCGCAGGTGGTGCGCCGGATCAACAACGCGCTGCTGCGGGCCGACCAGATCGCCACCGCCGAGGGCGGCGAGGACACCACCGACTGGCTCGCGCCGATCGTCGCCGACGCGGAGGCCGGGTTCGGCGGCCCCCTGAACGCCTTCGAGCTGACCAAGGCGATGATCGCCGCGGGTGCGGCCGGTATCCACTACGAGGACCAGCTCGCCTCGGAGAAGAAGTGCGGTCACCTCGGCGGCAAGGTGCTGGTGCCCACCTCCCAGCACATCCGCACCCTCAACGCGGCGCGGCTCGCCGCCGACATCGCCGACGTGCCCACGGTGATCATCGCCCGCACCGACGCCCTGGCCGCGAATCTGCTGACCAGCGATGTCGATGAGCGCGACGCCGAGTTCGTCACCGGCGAGCGCACCGCGGAGGGCTTCTACCGGGTACGGGGCGGCATGGCGCCGGTCATCGCCCGCGGCCTCGCCTACGCCCCGTACGCCGACCTGATCTGGGTCGAGACCGGCACCCCGGACCTCGCGCAGGCCCGCGAGTTCGCCGAGGCGATCCACGCCGAGTACCCCGACCGGATGCTCGCCTACAACTGCTCGCCGTCCTTCAACTGGAAGGCCGCCCTGGACGACGACCAGATCGCCAAGTTCCAGCGGGAGCTGGGCGCGATGGGCTACCGCTTCCAGTTCATCACCCTGGCCGGCTTCCACTCCCTCAACCACGGCATGTTCGACCTCGCCCGCGGCTACGCCGAGCACGGCATGACCGCGTATGTCGACCTCCAGGAGCGGGAGTTCGCCGCGCAGGAGCACGGCTTCACCGCCGTCAGGCACCAGCGCGAGGTCGGCACCGGCTACTTCGACCTGGTCTCCACCGCCGTCAACCCGGCCTCCTCGACCACGGCCCTGGCGGGCTCCACGGAGGAGGAGCAGTTCCACTAGCCGGCCCTCCGGTGCCGCGTCCACCGGCCCATGACCGGGCGGGGGCCGGGCGACCGTCCCCCGCCCGGCCCGCCGCCCGCATCGCCCGGCCCGCCGCCCGCATCGCCCGTCCTCCGCCGCTTCGCTTCCCGATCAGGAGAACCTGATGTCCACCAGCGCACTGACACACCGCGTCCGGGTCCTCGCGGCACCGGGCGACCGCCACGACGAGATCCTGACACCCGCCGCCCTGGACTTCGTCGGCCGCCTCGTCGCGGCCTTCGGCGAGCGGCGCCCGGAGCTGCTGAAGGAGCGCAGGCGGCAGGCGATACGGCTCGCGGCCGGATCCGCGCTCGACTTCCCCCTCGCCACCGCCGGTGTCCGGGCGGACGCCTCGTGGCGCGTGGCCGCACCGGCCCCCGGCCTGACCGACCGGCGGGTGGAGATCACCGGCCCGCCCGACCGCCGTACGGCCGTCAACGCGCTCAACTCCAAAGCGCGGGTGTGGATGGCGGACTTCGAGGACGCCACCTCCCCCACCTGGGACAACATCATCGGCGGCCAGCTCACGCTGCTCGACGCCATCGAGCGGCGGATCGACTTCACCACACCGGAGGGCAAGGAGTACCGGTTGGGTGACCGGCTCGCCACCATCATGGTCCGCCCCCGGGGCTGGCACCTGACGGAGGAACACCTGGAGTTCGACGGCCGGCCCGTACCCGCCTCCCTCGTCGACTTCGGCCTGTACTTCTTCCACTGCGCGCAGCGCCAGATCGACGCCGGACACGGACCGTACTTCTACCTGCCGAAGCTGGAGAACAGATACGAAGCCCGCCTGTGGAACGACGTCTTCGTCCTCGCCCAGGAGCTGCTCGGCATCCCCCCGGGGACCATCCGGGCGACCGTGCTCATCGAGACGATCACCGCCGCCGTGGAGATGGAGGAGATCCTCTACGAGCTGCGCGAACACAGCGCCGGCCTCAACGCGGGACGCTGGGACTATCTCTTCAGCTTGATCAAGACCTTCGGGCACCGCACCGACTTCCTGCTGCCCGACCGGGCCACGGTGACCATGACCGCACCCTTCCTGCGCGCCTACACCGAACTGCTGGTGCGCACTTGCCACCGGCGCGGCGCCCACGCCATCGGCGGCATGTCCGCGCAGGTGCCCGGCAGGGATCCGGCCGCGGGCGAGGCGGCCCTGGCGAAGGTCCGGCTGGACAAGGAGCGCGAGGCGGAGGACGGCTTCGACGGCTCCTGGGTGGCCCACCCCGGCCTGGTGCCCATGTGCCGCGAGGTCTTCGACGGTGTCCTCGGCGAGCGGCCGCACCAGATCGAGCGCACCCGGGACGACGTGGAGGTGACCGCCGCGGACCTGCTGTCGGTGCGGCGCATCAGCGGACCGCCCTCGCCGGAAGGGGTCCGTACCAACATCGCGGTCTCGCTGCGCTACTTCGACGCCTGGCTGCGCGGGCGGGGGGCCGTCGCCCTGTACGGCCTGATGGAGGACGCGGCGACCGCGGAGATCGCCCGCGTGCAGATCTGGCAGTGGCTGCGGCACCGGGTCGTCGACCGGGATACCGTGGTGCGGCTGCTCGACGACGAACTCGCCGCCCTGGGCGCGGAGTACCCCTGGGCGGCCCTCGACGAGGTGCGTGCCCTTTTCGAACGAACGGCGCTGGCCGCCGAGTTGCCGCTGTTCTTCACCCCGGACGCCTACACCCGTCACCTCGTCCGGCACGCGGAGGCGCGGTCATGAGCCGAGGCATCCGACGCGTCGGAGTGGTCGGCGGCGGGCAGATGGGCGCCGGCATCGCCGAGGTGTGCGCCCGAGCCGGACTGGACACGATCGTGTGCGAGGTGGACGCCGAGGCCGCCCGAGCCGCACGGGAACGCGTGGAGGCCTCGCTGGATCGTGCCGTCCGGCACGGAAAGCTGGACCGGGCCGCCGCGCAGGACGCCCTCGCCCGTACGACCTTCACCCGCAGCCTCGAAGACCTCGCCGACCGGCAGCTCGTGGTCGAGGCCGTTGTCGAGAACGCGGACGCCAAGACCGAGGTCTTCGCCGCACTGGACAAGATCGTCGAGGATCCCGAGGCGGTCCTGGCCACGAACACCTCCTCCCTCCCGGTCACGCGCCTGGGCATGACGACACGACGCGCCGACCGGGTCATCGGCCTGCACTTCTTCAACCCGGTACCGGTCCTGCCCCTGGTGGAGGTCGTCGCCTCCCTCCACACCTCCGCGCGGACCGTCGACGCCGTCACGGACTTCGCCACCCGGTCGCTGGGCAAGACCGTCATCCGCTCGCAGGACCGGGCCGGCTTCGTCGTCAACGCCCTGCTCATCCCCTACCTCCTGTCGGCGATCCGCATGACGGAGTCCGGCTTCGCCTCCGTCGCCGACGTCGACGCCGGCATGGAACGCGGCTGCGCCCATCCCATGGGACCGCTGAAGCTGGCCGACCTGATCGGGCTGGACACCGTCGCCTCGATCGCGGAGTCGCTGTACGACGAGTTCAAGGAACCGCTCTACGCATCGCCGCCGCTGCTCCAGCGGATGGTGGAGGCGGGGCTGCTCGGCCGCAAGACGGGCCGTGGGTTCCACGTGTACGACCAGGGCTGAGGGGCCCGGTCCGCCGCCGGTTGAGGGACCGGCGGCAGCTGAGGAGCCAGGGCGGGCGACGCCACGGGAGGACGGCGCCGCCCGCCCTGTTCGCCTGTCCGGCGTCTCGTCGCACCGTCCGGGATGTGGGCATCGTCTAGGCTGGGTGGTGCAGCTGGTTCGCCCCGTCCGCCAGGCGGGAGGCGTCGTAAGAGGGAACCCGGCGGGAATCCGGGACTGCCCCGCAGCGGTGAGTGGGAACGAACGCTGTCATACGCACTGGGCCCAAAAGGCCCGGGAAGCGACGGCCAGTAGGTGTCCTCCGTACGGAGGGCGTGCTCGCGAGTCCGAAGACCTGCCCGCTGCCCGTGCGCGACCGTTCGCGCGCGGACATCCCGGTGACCTCGTGGGCGGGTCGGCGTGCATACCTGACGGACGACCGCGCCTTGCCGCGCGGGTCGGCTCCGTCCGGTCCGTCACCCCTTCGCGCTCGCGTCCCGTCCCGGGATCTCAGGGACACATCTCGCGAAGGAGAGATCCGTGACAGCGAAGTCCGCAGCCGCGGCGGCACGGGCCACCGTGTACGGCTACCCCCGCCAGGGCCGGGGCCGGGAACTGAAGAAGGCGATCGAGGGGTACTGGAAGGGCCGCCTCGACGCCGACGCCCTCCGGACCACCGCCACCGGCCTGCGCCGGGACACCTGGCAGCAGCTGGCCGAGGCCGGCATCCACGAAGTACCGACCGGCGACTTCTCGTACTACGACCACGTCCTGGACACCAGCGTCATGGTCGGCGCGATCCCCGCACGCCACCGCGCCGCGGTCGAGGCCGACGCGCTCGACGGCTACTTCGCGATGGCGCGCGGTACGCAGGACGTGGCGCCGCTGGAGATGACCAAGTGGTTCGACACCAACTACCACTATCTGGTGCCGGAGTTGGGTCCGGACACCGTCTTCAGCACCGACTCCGCCAAGCAGGTCGCCGAGCTCGGCGAAGCGCTCGCCCTCGGCCTCACCGCCCGCCCGGTCCTCGTCGGCCCGGTCACCTATCTCCTGCTCGCCAAGCCCGCGCCCGGCGTGGCCGCGGACTTCGACCCGCTGACCCTCCTCGACCGGCTGCTGCCCGTGTACGCCGAGGTCCTCGCCGACCTGCGGGCGGCCGGCGCCGAGTGGGTGCAGCTCGACGAGCCGGCCCTCGTCCAGGACCGCACGCCCGCCGAACTGAACGCCGCCGAGCGCGCCTACCGCGTCCTGGGAGGGCTCACCGACCGCCCGAAGCTGCTGGTCGCCTCCTACTTCGACCGGCTCGGCGACGCCCTGCCCGTCCTCGCCGAGGCACCCGTCGAGGGACTCGCGCTCGACTTCGCCGAAGGGGCCGCCGCGAACCTGGACGCGCTCGCCGCCGTGGGCGGTCTGCCCGGCAAGCGCCTGGTCGCCGGTGTCGTCGACGGGCGCAACATCTGGGTCAACGACCTGGAGAAGTCCCTCGCCCTGCTGGGCACCTTGCTGGGGCTCGCCGACCGGGTCGACGTGGCCGCCTCCTGTTCGCTGCTCCACGTCCCGCTCGACGCCGCCGCCGAACGCGACATCGCACCGCAGGTCCTGCGCTGGCTCGCCTTCGCCCGCCAGAAGACCGCCGAGATCGTCACCCTCGCCAAGGGGCTCGGCCACGGCACCGACGCCATCGCCGCGCAGCTCGCCGCCAACAGGGCCGACCTCGTCTCCCGCGCCGACTCGGCGCTGACCCGCGACCCGGCGGTACGGTCCCGCACCGCCGCCACCACCGATGCCGACGCCCGCCGCTCGGGGCCCTACCCCGAGCGGGCCGCCGCCCAGCGCGCCCGCCTCGGTCTGCCCCTGCTGCCGACCACCACCATCGGCTCCTTCCCCCAGACCGCCGAACTGCGCACCGCGCGGGCCGACTTGCGGGCCGGGCGGATCGACAGCGCCGGGTACGAGGAGCGCATCAGGGCCGAGATCGGCGAGGTGATCTCCTTCCAGGAGAAGGCGGGTCTCGATGTCCTCGTGCACGGCGAGGCCGAACGCAACGACATGGTCCAGTACTTCGCCGAACGGCTCACCGGCTACCTCACCACGCAGCACGGCTGGGTGCAGTCGTACGGCACCCGGTATGTGCGCCCGCCGGTCCTCGCCGGCGACATCTCCCGCCCGGAGCCGATGACGGTGCCCTGGACGACGTACGCGCAGTCCCTCACCGACCGCCCGGTCAAGGGCATGCTGACCGGCCCGGTCACCATGCTCGCCTGGTCCTTCGTCCGCGACGACCAGCCGCTCGGCGAGACCGCCCGCCAGGTCGCCCTCGCCCTGCGCGACGAGGTGGGCGACCTTGAGGCGGCGGGCACTTCGGTCATCCAGGTGGACGAGCCCGCCCTGCGCGAAACCCTGCCACTGCGCGCCGCGGACCGTCCCGCCTACCTGGCCTGGGCCACCGAGGCGTTCCGGCTCACCACCGGCGGCGTTCGCCCGGACACCCAGATCCACACGCACATGTGCTACGCCGAGTTCGGCGACATCGTCCAGGCGATCGACGACCTCGACGCCGACGTCATCAGCCTGGAGGCCGCCCGCTCGCACATGCAGGTCGCCCGGGAACTGGCCGAGCACGCCTACCCGAGGGAGGCGGGGCCCGGCGTGTACGACATCCACTCACCGCGTGTGCCGGGCGTGGACGAGACCGCGGCCCTGCTGCGCAAGGGACTTGAGGCCATCCCCGCCGAACGCCTGTGGGTCAACCCCGACTGCGGTCTGAAGACCCGCGGTTGGCCCGAGACCCGCGCGTCGCTGGAGAACCTGGTCGCCGCGGCCCGGACGGTGCGCGCGGAGCACGCCGGCTCCTGACGCCTGCGTACGGCCGAGAGGGCGCCGCCCGGGCACCCTCTCGGCCGTGCCGCCGTGATGTGATGCCGTACGAAGCGCGTGTGCGCGTCGCCGGCACGAGGAAGACAGGAGCGAAGGCGTGACCAGTCGCGTCACCTTGATCTCACCCGCGATGAACCGGTCCCTGCGGGAGGCCCGGTTCGACGACGGCTGTCGGCTCGACGCGAGCGGCGCGGCACACGCCGAGTCCGCCGCCGGCACGCTGCCCGCAGCCGACCGGGTGTGGGTCTCCCCCACGGCGCGCTGTCGGGAAACGGCGTCGGCCCTCGGCCTCACCGCCATGGAGGCCCCCGAGCTGGGAGGTCTGGACGTGGGCCGGTGGCGGGGCCGGACCCTCGACGACGTCAGCGGCGGAGAACCGCAGGCGGTCGCCCTTTGGCTGACGGACCCGGCCGCGGCACCGCACGGCGGGGAATCGGTGCGTGCCCTGTGCGCGCGCGTCGCCGGGTGGCTGCTCACCTGCGAAGAGATCGCGGGCAGGACCCTTGCCGTAGTGGAGCCGGAGATCGTACGGGCCGTGGTGATCACGGTCCTCGAATCGCCGGAGGCGGCCTTCTGGCGGCTCGACGTTCCGCCCCTGACGGCGACGGACATCAGCGGACGCTCCGGGCGCTGGAATCTGCGCATGGGACGGCCGCTTGACGTGCAGGGAAACGGAGTTGGAACTGCAACTGCAACTGCAACTGGAGCTGAAACTGGCGCCGGACACTGACGCGAAGCCGATGCGGCCGGGGCTGGAGCCGGGGCTGGGGCTGGGGCTGGGGGCTGGGGCTGGGGCTGGGGCTGGGGCTGGGGCTGGGGGCTGGGGCCCGGCCGTTACCGGCGCGGCGGCGAAGGCGAAGGCGACCGCTTGTCACCCGGGTCCCGCCCGCCTGTCCCGCTCCGATGGCGCCGGAGCAGTGCCGTGAGCGCGCAGCACAAGCAGTCCGAGGCCGTTCCCGCGGCCCCGGGTCCCCGCGCCCCCACCCGGTCCGTCGCGTCCGCCCCCTGCGGCTCCCGCTGGCATGGCGCGGCGTCGCCCGGCACGCCCTGCGGGCCGGGACAGCCGTCCGTGTGCCGACCGATCAGTGCCTCAAGGTCCGTGAGCAGTTCCTCGCTCTGCTTCACCCGCTGGGACAACGCCCTTACCCGGGCGCTCTGACCGCCGATCTGCCGTCTGCTGACGATCAGCCGCTCGTACTCCTCCAGGGTCAGCGCGACCGCCTCGCGACCGCCGAGCGTGATGTGCCGCGGTTGTAGTTGTCTGGCCACTGGGGTCCTCCGCCCTGTCCCTCGCTGTCGCCGTCACCACGCGCGCGTAGTCGGGGAGTCATGTGAGTCGTCCGGCTGTTCGCGAGCCGTCGGTGTCGGAAGAACGCGAGAGGGCCCCCGGATGGTTCCGGTGGGCCCTCTGGGCGTCGACGCTGTCCGAAATTACCGGGGCGATGTCCTTACTGGGGTACGGGAGTGGCCTGCGCGGGCGCGACCGGTTCCGTGCGCGGAGCGAGCAGCCGTTGCGCCAACTCCCCGAAGATCAGGCCGAATCCGGTCCACAGGGTGAGCTGGATGGCGAGGGCGGAGGTCCGGAACCGCCACAGCAGGGTGGCCGGGAAATCCTTCGGGACCTCGTTGATGACCGGCAGGAACGCGTACGCGAGACCGATCGCGAGGCCGAAGAAGGCGACCGCCGCGACGGTGGCGTACCACGTACCCCACCTGGGTGCGAGCCGCTTGCCGAGGATCACCGCGGCGACCGCGAGGAGCACGCTGAGCACCATCATCAGGAAGTACAGGGTCGTGCGCTTGCCGATCGTGTCGGGGTCGCCGACCGACGGCGGGTTGGCCGGGTACTTCAGGAACGGCACGACGTACACGGCGAGCAGGGCCGTGGCCGAGAGCAGCAGGGCCGTGGCACGCGGCGTGAAGCGGCCGACGCGGCCGAGGGCGAAGCAGTAGGCGAGGGCGGCTATGCCGCCGAAGGCGACGCCGTAGACCAGGACCCCGGTGGCGAGGCCGCCGGTGGACTGGAGGCCGCGGCTGACCAGTTCGACCTCGTGCTCGTGCGCCGGGGCATGGGCCTCTTCGAATCCGATGGCGTCGTCGACGCCGGGTTCGCCCAGGAAGTAGGCGACGAGGAGGGCGAGCACGCCGGCCCCCAGGCCGGCGAGCATGCCCCGCACGAGAAGGTTTCTGACAGTTGTGGAGTTCATGGGTGTGCGGCGTCCCTCGTCAGTGGCAGGGGAAGCCGAGGAGGTGGCGGGCGTCGTGCACCCACTCGTGGACGTCCGCGCCGTTGACCACGGAGGTGGCTCCCTGCTCGGCGCCGACGAAGTACAGCAGGACGAGCATCAGAATGCCGAAGAAGACCGCCCAAGGGACGATCGCGCCGATCGGCAGCTTGGCGGGAAGAGCGGGAGTGGTGGCTGTCGGCTGGGCGACGGTCTGCGCCATGGCAGGACCTCCTCGGGAGTTCGCGTCCCATCTCGGTGGTGCACAGGACGACAGCCGCGGGTCTGACTTGCGAGGCGCTTCGCCCATCGGGGCGGCTCGTCTCGTTCACAGTGGCGCGACCGTGCCGGATTTCCACCGGCTTCCGCTATGCCGTCGTCGTTATCGCACCGACCGTACCGCGTGCCGGGTCCCTGGCCAAGACCGGGCCGCCTGCCGTGATCTTCGTGCGGCACAGGACGGCCGGCCGGAGTGACGCAGGGGTCAGCGGTGCTGGGCGCGCCGGCGGTGACAGCGGCGGGCGGAGTGCGCCGGCCTCGGCTCCCGCGCCGGCCCCGGCGGACCGCCGCCCGCCGATGTCGTAGACGCTGTAGTCGCGCGGCGGGTCGATCATGCCGAACCACGCCTCGTAGATCTGCGAGTGCGGCCCGTCGACGTACGGATCGGCGGGGAGTTCGGTGTCCCGGAGCCCGGCGCGCTCGATGACGTTCCGGGTGATGTACCGCTCGGCTGTAGTGCCGGTCACCTGTTCAAGGAGTTCGCCGAGGAGCAGGTAGTTGGTGTTGGAGTACACCCCCGGAGTGCCGCCCGGGGCGCCGACGGCAGGTGCGGTGACCCCCATCTCGATCAGTTCGGTGGGGTGAAACCGCGTGAGCCGGTTGTCGTCCAGGCTCTGGGGCCCGGTGTCCGCGAGGGCGGGGAACGCCCTGAGGGAGGGGTAGGCATAAGGAAGGTACTCGGCGAGGCCGCTGCTGTGGTTGATCAACATCCGGACCGTGATCGCGTCACCGCGTTCTCCGGGAACCAGCCTCGGAAGGTACCGGCCGATCGGAGTGTCAAGACCGATCAGGTCACCGACGAGGAGTGCAACGCCCCGCGCAGCAGCACCCGCTGACGCCCACCGACAGCACCAACAGGTCCTCAGCCCGTACGGGTAGGGCAGTCCCCGCCCTCAGGGTGTAGCCAGCTCCACCTTCGATTTGGGGGTGCACTGTCTCGTGACGGCGAGCGGGCGACGGCATCGTTGAACCCAGCCGATCCAAGAGGTTCACCGCTCCCGCCGCCCGGAAGGACACCGCCATGAAGTCGCTGCTCTCGTCGAAGCCGGAGACGGCATACGAGACGCGGCACATGGAGCGGACGGCGGGCGGCGTGCACGACACCGCCGCACGCAGGACCCCGGCCGCTCCCGGCCCGCTCGCTTCCTTCGCCCGGTTCGTCCTGTGCGGCGGCGGAGTCGGGGTCGTCTCCAGCACCGCCGTGGCCCTGCTGGCCGCACTGATGCCCTGGGCGGTGGCGAACGCGCTGATCACCATGGCCTCCACCGTCCTCTGCACGGAGCTGCACGCACGCTTCACCTTCGGGGCCGGGCAGCGTGCCGGATGGCGTCAGCACTGGCAGTCCGCCGGGTCGGCCACGGCCGCCTACGCGGTGACCTGCGCCGCCATGCTCGTGCTGCGCATGGTGCAGCCGTCGCCCGGGATGCTCTGCGAGCAGGCCGTCTATCTCAGCGCCGCCGCGCTCGCCGGAATCGGGCGCTTCCTGGTACTGCGCCTGTTCGTCTTCGCCACCGACCGGAACCGGAACCGGACCACGACCACGACCACAGCCACAGCCACAGCCACGGTCCGAGCGACGAGCCCTGCACGGCCGTGGGACCTGTCGGAAGCGGGGCGGGCGCGGGGCACGGAGACCATTGCTGCGCGGGTCAGGTCCTATGCCTCGGCCGACGTCAGCAGGTGCGGGGCGAGGGCGGCGACCGTTCCCGCCCTCCGGGGAAGCTCTCGGTGCCGGGCCATCAGGCGTCCCGCGCAGGGCAGTTCGACGGTGCGCCCACCGATCTCCTCAGGCCGCAACAGGCCGCACCGGTTCGCCGGTAGGAAACGCGCCGTGCGCTGCGACCCGGCTGGGTCAGCTCCGGCGGGCGGGACCGAGGCCGGCGCCTCGGCCTGCGGCGTGTGCTGACGACGGCGTCGGCCGACCGGCGTCCTCGGTGCCGCGTTGCGGTGGGGCGGGCTTGGTCTGCCAGGCTGCTCCTGGTGGGCGCCCTCCCGTCGGGGCAGCGGCCGCCGTGGGTGGGGTGACCTGCGCGCAGTCGGCGCTCGCCCGACCGCAGCACGGCGTCCGAATCCCGCCAGACAGGGCGGCCGGCAGGCCGCAGAGTTGATACGTGGCCATCAGGACATCACCGAGACCTTTGCAAGGAGCAGACCGATGACGGTCTACGCGACGATCGACAGCCCGCTGGGCGCATTGCTGCTGGTGGGCGAGGAGTCCGCCACCGCCAAGGGCGGTACCGCGCTGGCCTCCCTGTCCGTGCCGGGCCAGAAGGGCGGCGCGACCGTCCAGGACGACTGGCTCGAGAAGGCGGAGGCGTTCGACGAGATCGTCACCCAGCTCACCTCCTACTTCGACGGCAGGCTGACCCGGTTCGACATCGAGTACGTCACCGGCGGCTCGGAGTTCCAGCGGCGCGTGTGGCAGGCCCTGGAGGCCATCCCGTACGGCACCACCCTCTCCTACGGCGACATCGCCGCGCGGATCGGCGCCCCGAGGGCCGCGGTCCGGGCCGTCGGCACGGCGATCGGCGCGAACCCGCTGCTGGTCGTCCGCCCCTGCCACCGCGTGATCGGCGCGAGCGGCGCGCTCACCGGGTACGCCGGCGGCCTGGAGCGCAAGCGGCGGCTGCTGGACCTGGAGAACGCCCACCGGGACGCCTGACCGGGTTCCCGGGTCCCGGGCCCGGTCTCCGATCCGCTCTCCCCCGGCTCCCGCGCCCGGCTTCGTGTTCGCGCAGCCGGAGCCAAGATGGCGCCCACGCCCACAGCACCCGAGGAACCCGACCACCATGAACGGCACCGCTCATCTGCCACCCCGCATCGGCGACCGCGTCGCCGAGTGCGACTGGTCCGCCATCACCGACGAACTCGACGAGTACGGCAACGCCCCCACCGGGCAGCTTCTCACTCCCGCCGAGTGCCGCGGGATCGCGAACCTGTACGAGGAGCCCGACCGCTTCCGCTCGACCGTGGACATGGCCCGCCATCGCTTCGGCTCCGGCCAGTACCGCTACTTCACCCACGAACTGCCGGACACGGTCGCCGAGTTGCGGGCGGCGTTCTATCCCCGTCTGCTACCCATCGCCCGCGACTGGGCCGAACGGCTCGGCACATCCGCCCCGTGGCCGGACAGCCTGGCGGAGTGGGTAGCGCTGTGCCACGAGGCCGGACAGGCCAGGTCCGCCCAGATCCTGCTGCGCTACGGTCCCGGCGACTGGAACGCTTTGCACCGCGACGTGTTCGGCGAGATGCTCTTCCCACTCCAGGTCGTCATCGGCCTCGACGCCCCCGAAGTCGGCTTCACCGGCGGCGAGTTCATCATGACCGAGCAGCGCCCCCGCGCACAGTCGAGGGGTTCGTCCAGGACCCTGCCCCAGGGTCACGGGCTGGTCTTCACCACCCGCGACCGGCCGGTGGCGAGCAGGCGGGGCTGGTCCACCGCGCCGATGCGGCACGGGGTGAGCACGGTCCGCTCCGGGCGACGGCACACGCTCGGCCTCGTCTTCCACGACGCCGCATGACCTTCGCCGCACCCGGACGGAACAGCGGCACGGCCGACGTACGTGCACGCTGCTCGGACCGGACGGGCGGCCGTACCGCAGTAGTACACCGGGAACCCTGGGCGGACAGAAGCCGTCGAAGGTGATCACTCGACGCGGCGCTCACGACCTGGCCCTGGCGGTAGGTGGGGCTGCGGGTCTCCTCGTTGCCCGAGGGGGTCTTCGCCGGTCGTCCCGGCGAGGGCCTGTCCTCACGTCATCGCGACGACGACCTTTCCGGCCTTCGCGCGGCCCTTCTCGACGTACTCCATGGCCTGTCGGGTCTCCGCGAAAGGGAAGACACGGTCGACGACGGGACGGATCTTCCCGGTGTCGATGAGCGGCGTGAGTTCGCGCAGCTGGTCGCCGCTGGCCTTCATGAACAGGAACGAGTACGTCACGTTGCGGCGCTTGGCGCGGCGCCGGGTCCTGAAGCTCAGCGCGCTCATCGCCAGTCGCAGGATTGGCTTCGCGCCCAGCTCGCGGGCGAAGGCCGGGTCGGGAGGGCCTGCGATGCTGATGACCTTCCCGCCGGGCTTGAGTACCTGAAGGGACTTCTCGAGCGTCTCGCCGCCGAGGGTGTCCAGGACGACGTCGTAGCCGTGAAGGACCGTCTCGAAAGCCTGCTTCTTGTAGTCGACGACGACGTCCGCGCCGAGCTCCTTCATCAGGTCGGCCTTGGCCGTGCTCGCGGTGGTGGCCACGTGCGCGCCCAGCTGCTTCGCCAGCTGGACGGCGATGGTGCCGACGCCGCCGGAGCCCGCGTGGATGAGGACCTTCTGACCTGGCATCACGCGTGCCCGCTCGACCAGCGCCTGCCACGAGGTCAGGGCCACCAGGGGTAGGGACGCGGCCTCCTCCATGGTGAGCGTGGCCGGTTTGGCCGCCACGTCGTCCTGGTGGACGGCGATGAGTTCGGCGAACGTACCGATGCGATCCTTGTCGGGCCGCGCGTAGACCTCGTCGCCCACCGCGAACCGCGTGACGGCCGATCCCACTTGGACCACCACCCCGGCGAGGTCGTTGCCCAGGATGAGCGGGAGACGGTACGGCAGGAACGCCTTGAAGTCCCCGTCGCGGAGCCTGAGGTCCAGCGGGTTGACGCTCGCCGCGTGGATCTGGACCAGGATGTCGTCGGCGCCCACCTGCGGGTCCGGCATCTCACCGGCGCGGACGCCGGCTTTGTCGCCGTACCGCTCGATCATGAAGGTCTTCATCGTCGTCTCCGTTCCTCGTCCGCGAAGGGACGGGATCGCTGTTCATCCTGGGCTTCTCCCAGGGCGGGACACTTTGTGGTGTTTGCTCCGGCCCCTTGGAGCCCCTCGCCGATGCGGCGGACATCCGCCGACGCGGCTTCTGCCTGCCGCGGGCCTCAAGAGCGGCTCGGCCACCGGGAGCCAGCCGCCATGCCTTCGGCGTCAGGCCACTGGTGCGGGCCGGCGGGTCGTGGAAACCGCGTCCCGACTGTTCCGGGAGCAAGGCACCCGCGTCAGCGTCGCCGACCTCATGAAGGCGTCCGGCCCGACCCACGGCGGCTTCTACAAGCAGTTCACTTCCAAGGAGGCCCTCATCGGCGAAGCCACCGCCCACGCGTTCGACGAACTCGCCCGGCTCCGCAATGACGGACTCGAGCAGCATGCCGGGCAGCGCGACGCCGCCCAGCAGGCACTGATCGACACCACCGAGGGAGTGAGCGACTTCGCCGAATGGCTCACCGTCGAGGACCGGGACGGCATCACCCGTCTGTGCACCATGCTCGGCGCACTCATCCCGGCCCGAGCCACCAAAGACCCCCACTCTCCGAGGAAATCCTCACCACCGCGCGCGCAGCATTGACGGCAACCAGCTGATCGACGACAGTCAGCCGATCAGGGGCACGGCGCCGGGCAGCAGATCCAAGTCGCCCGCGCCAGCGCGAGCGCCCGCCCTTGCCTGCTGCGGCCCACACCCGGCGGCCCACACCCGGCGGCCCACACCCGGTCCAGGCCTGAACCGGATCGGCGCGCCGATCGGGGTGCGCGGCGGACAGGTACTCCATGACGGTTGTTTCGCAGACACGAACGAGCCGCGTCAGGCGAACCGGGTCGACGGTGTGGCGGGCTCGCCACAGGTACGGCCAGCAGTCGCGGCATGCCGTTCGAGCCCGCCGGGGCCGGCCGCTTACGCCTGCTGCGGCTGACCGTCCCGCCGGCTGTCATGCTGGGCGAGGAGGGACAGCAGGTCCGCCACGGTCGAGCCGTTGTCCGCCGGGTGCCGCAGGAAAGTGCCCGGCTGAATGCGGTACGTATTGGAACGTCCCTGCCGGGTGTGGGTGAGATAGCCGCCCTGCTCCAGATCGGAAATGATCTTCTGGACCGCCCGCTCGGTGAGTCTGCAGTGCGCGGCGATATCGCGAATACGCACGGTGGGATCCTCGGCGATCGCAGACAGCACGCGAGCGTGATTGGTCAGAAATGTCCAGCCTGTATGTGTCTCAGGTACGTCACCCATGCCGCCAGGATAGGACGCTCCATTCGCGTAAACCAAAGGGTGAAATTCGTTTCATGTATCTCTTGACGGGTGAGACACCAGAGGGTGAGTCTGGACGCGGAGACGACTGGATGCCTCAGGAGCGGCCGCCATGTCAGAGCAAGAGCTTTCCCAGCTGTCGGGGGGCATGGATGACGCTGCCCCCTGCCCTTGGCTGAAGGTCGAGGTACATCCGGCCGGCGACCGGCAGGTTGTCGTGGCGTACGGCGACATCGACGTCGACACCGAAGCGATCCTGCAACGGGCTCTGCGCGAAGCTCTCGACCATTCGGTCAGCGGCGTGAACCTCGATCTCGGCGCCGTCGGCTTCTGCGACTGCGCCGGGCTCAACGTCCTGCTGCGCATGCGTCGGCATGCTCTGGCACATGGCAAGACACTCGCCGTCCAGGCCACCGGCCCGGCGACCGGAAAGCTGCTCACGATCACCGGCACACTGTCACTGTTCGACGTCACGGCCGGCCCCGGCACGCGCGCCAAGGGCCGGAACCCGCTTCCACCGGAACCGCACGACCCGAGCCGAGTCGACCACATCGACGGGACCGGCCGGGGCAGAGACGGAACCGACCTGGAAACCGACGGGACAATCGACGGAACAGTGGTCGACCTGCGCATCGAAGTCGGTCAGCTGCGGCGCGCCATGCAGACCCGGCCCGTGATCGATCTGGCCCGCGGTGTACTGATGGCGTCCTTCGGTCTGAGCGCCGAGGACGCCTGGACCGTGCTGGTCACGGTGTCCCAGCACACCAACACCAAACTGCACCAGATAGCCGAGGACCTGGTGAACACGGTCCAGGGAGCCCCGCTGCCCGAGCCGTTGCAGCGGCAACTCGCCGAGGCGGTCATGCCGTTCAGCCGGGTACGGAATGCGGGGGCGTGACGGCCCTGTCCGCGGCCGCCGCACCGCGACCAGCGGGGCACAAGTGCGAGTGACGGATCCGCAGGTCTCACACTTCACCTCACACCGCACACCGCCGCACACCACCGCCGCCCCCGCCCGCCGCCCGCCACCCTTTCGCGCACGGCGGGGAAACGGGCGTCGACGACGAATCCCCCGACGGCCGTCGAGCCTGTGCGGATCTGTCCGCCGACGGCCGCGGCCCGCTCCCGCATGCCGAGCAGGCCGTGTCCGTCGGCCCGCTCGGTGTGGGGCGGCCCGGGTCCGTTGTCGCGGATACGCATGCGCAGGGCGTCCTCGGTGTAGATGAGCTCGACGTCGACGGCGGCGCCCGGCGCGTGCTTGCGGGCGTTGGTGAGGGACTCCTGGACTATGCGGTACGCGGCGAGTTCGAGGCCGGGTTCCAGTGTGCGCGGGGAGCCGGACAGGATGAGGCGGACCGACGTCGATCCGGACGCCTCGCGGGCCTCGTCGAGCAGTTCGCCCAGCCGGCGCAGGTCCGGCTGCGGTCGACGCTCGCCGCCGGTCACGGGCTCCGTGTCCTCCCGGAGTACGCCGAGCAGCCGGCGCATCTCGGTGAGGGCCGCGCGGGCGGTGTCCCCGATGCCGAGCAGCCTGTCGGCGCCCACGGCGGGCATGCCGGGGGTGGCCACCCGGGCCGTCTCGGCCCGCACGGCGATCATGGAGATGTGGTGGCCGACGACGTCGTGGAGCTCACGGACGGTCCGGGCGCGCTCCCCGCGTGCGGCGTTCTCCCACTGGGTGCCGGCCATGACCTGCTGGACTGCCGTGTGTTCCCGCTGGTGTTCACCGGTCCGCCGGACCAGTCCGACGAGTGCGGCCACCGGCGCGAGCGCCGCGAGCAGGACCACCCGTGTGCGGAAGTCGGTGTCCTGGGACGCGGGCAGTGCCAGGGCGAGGAAGGGGGCGCCGAGCAGCACGGCCGCGACCGGGTGACCGCTGCGGCCGAGCCGGTACTGGGCGACGCACTGGGCGGCGAAGCCCGCGAGTGTCAGCGTCTGGAAGATCACGAGCGATCCGAAACTCGCGGCCGTGACGGTGACGCCGGCCGGCAGGGGGCGCAGCAGAGCCAACGGCAGTGCGGTGAACAGACACAACAGGCCGACCACCATGGCGAGTTGCACACCCGCGACGCCGCCGTCGCGGACGCCCGTCGTGGCGGACTCGGCGAACATCCGCGGGATCGATCCGTGCCCCACGACGAATTCGGCCAGCGATTCCACGACCGCGAGGAGTCCGAGCAGCACCGAGAACACGCCGCGCGCATGCGGAAGTTCGACGCCACGGTGCCGCGTCGTGCTCCAGGTGTCACGCCAGGCAGTCGCACGGTCCACGCCGGCCATTATCGCAATGGGCGCCGGACGTGATCGTCCCTCTGGAGAGCCAGAACGCCGTCCCTCGGACGGGGGACGACATCGGGGCAGTACGCCAACACCGAGGCAGTACGCCGGGGCAGTACGCCAACACCGAGGCAGTACGCCGGGGCAGTACGCCAACACCGGGGCAGTACGCCGGACATCGAGGCAGTACGTCGGACACCGGCCCCGCCTGCTCCCGATCGCACGCCCCTGCCATCCACCCCCCGCTATACACCACATGTATAGCTGTCATGTACATTGCGAGCTATGCCTTCTCTGACCAAGAAGATGAAAAGACCGGGGACCAGGTTCCGTGCGGCCGCAGTTTGTGCGGCTGTCGTCTCCCTCGCCCTCCCCCTGGCGGGCTGCTCCTCGCTCGAGACCACCGCGCCCAGTGCCGCCCGGGCACATGCCGCCGGGGCCGCGGCCCGACTCGGGACCGTGGACTGCCGGCAGACCAAGTGCATCGCGCTGACCTTCGACGCCGGGCCCAGCGAGAACTCCGCGCGGCTGCTCGACATCCTCAAGGAGAAGAAGGTGCCCGCCACCTTCTTCCTGCTCGGCAAGCGGCACATCGAGAAGTATCCCGAGCTGGTCAAGCGCATGGCCGACGAGGACCACGAGGTGGCCAGCCACACCTGGGACCACAAGATCCTCACCCGGCTCAAGCCGGCGGAGATACGCGCGGAACTGGAACGGCCGAACAAGGACATAGAGCGGCTCACCGGGCGGCAACCGACCCTGATGCGGCCGCCGCAGGGTCGTACGAACGCGACGGTGCACAAGATCTGCCGGGAGCTGGGGATCTCCGAGGTGCTGTGGAGCGTGACCGCCAAGGACTACACGACCGACGACCCCAAGCTCATCCAGAAGCGCGTGCTGGCCCAGTCGAGCCGTGACGGGATCATCCTGCTCCACGACATCTACCCGGGTACGGTCCCGGCCGTGCCCGGCATCATCGACGCACTGAAGGAACGCGGGTACGTCTTCGTCACCGTGCCGCAGCTGCTGGCGCCCGGCAAGGCCGAGCCGGGGACCGTCTACCGGCCCTGACGGACGGCCGGGCCACGGGGATACCCCGCGCGGCGCTCACCAGACCAGGTGCAGACTCCGCGGTGAGCGGTGGATCAGGGTGGGGCGCATGGTCACGGGCCGGTCGTCGGCCGGCCGCAAGCCCGGCAGGCGGCGCGTCAACTGCTCCAGTGTGAGCCGCAGTTGCTCGCGGGCGAGCTGCGCGCCGGGGCAGCCGTGCACGCCGAAGCCGAAGGCGAGATGGCGGCGCGGGGTGCGGGTGATGTCGAACTCGTCGGGCCGCGGATGCCGTCCCCCGTCGCGGTTCGCCCCGCCGAAGGCCACGAACACCGATGCTCCCGCCGGGAGTTCGGTTCCGGCGAGCGTGACCGGCCGGGTGGTGACACGACGGAAGCCCTGGAGCGCGCTGTCGTAGCGGGCGGCCTCCTCGATGGCCGCGGGAATGCGCTCGGGCTCCGCGCACAGCAGCTCCCACTGCCGCGGGTGCCGCAGCAGGTTCAGTACCGTCGTGCCGATCAGGGCGGTCGTGGTCAGGTGCCCGGCGAGGAGCAGGTTCTGCAGATGCGCCACGATGTCGTGCCGCTGATCGAGCGTCAGCTCACCGTCTCCCGGCGCCACGGAGGCGATGATCTCGGAGGCCAGGTCCTCGCGCGGATCGGCACGGCGGTCGCGTACGAAGGCATCGAGGAGATGCTGCATGGCGACCACGTCCTGCGCGGCAACCACCTGCTCGTCCTCCGTCAGCGGACGGAAGAGGAGCTCTTCGGCGCGGTGCCCGCCGTACACGACGGCCGGCACGTCGGCGGGGTCGAGGCCGACGATTCTGCCGATGACGTCACCGGGCAGCCGGCGGGCATAGGCGGCCATCAGCTCGACGCGGCCGCTCTCCGCGCCGCTCAGGAACCTGTCGACGAGGGCGGTGGCGCGCTCCGCGGCGTACGGCAGCACGGCGGCGACGCGCGCGGGCGAGAGACCGCGCACGATCGGCGCCCGCAGCTCCTGATGGCGGGCGCCGTCCGCGGTCACCACGACCGGACGCCCGCCGAACCCTCCGCCGAGCACGGCGAGGGCGGCGGGCGCGGGCATGACATCGGGCCGCAGTGCGTTGGCCGAGGAGAAGTCGTCGGGCCTGCGCAGCACCTCCCGTACGTCCGCGTCCCGCGCCACCAGCCAGGCGTCCAGCTCGGGGACGTGCTCGAGGGCGGTGAACCGCCGCGCCCGCGCGTAGTGCGGGTAGGGGTCGCGCTGCAACTCGTCGAGCCTGCCGTGCAGTTCGAGGTCCACGGGGGGCGCCCTCCGGCCACGGATGCGGGTCGGCCCCATGGTGCCGTACAGGTGTGCGGGGCGGTAGGCCATTCCCGGACGGGCAGGGCGCGGCCCGTCCGGGCCCGGGTCAGAACACCACCGTCCACCCCTCGTGCGCGGCCTGCTCGGCGGTGTACGAGACGCCGTGCACCTTGAGGCCGTCGGCGTCCAGCAGGGTGATCTCGCCGCCATGGTTGCCCAGTTGGGCTCCGTCGGAGAGGGGTGCGCTCAGGGTGGCGCCCGCCGCGAGCGGGCCGGGCGGCACCGGGCCGCCGTGTCCCAGGCGATCGACGAGGCGCCAGCCGGTGAGGTCGACCGGGGCGGGCGAGGCGTTGATGAGCGTGACGCTCTCCGTCTCGGGGGCCGGGCCGGGCGGATTGACCAGGGCCGCCACGAGACGCACCGGCTGCAACCCGGGCTCGGGGCGGGGCCCGGCGACATCGAGGGCGTGGCCGGTGGCGTCGTCCGTGTGCCACTTCTGGCTCTGGAAGGCGAGGAACACGCCGACCCAGCGCGACTGGGCCGGGAAGTGGATCAGCAGCCCGCCGTCCTGCCAGACTCCGTCGTCGCCCTCGAAGCGACGGCTGTTGCCCTGGTTCATATGGATGTCGTGGACGCCGTTGCCGGGCAGGAAGTCGAAGACCTTGTCCCGGAGCTCGGCCTCGGGTCCCCAGCGCTCCCCGAAGACGTACATCCGCGCGGCCGGATCCTCCACCGCCCGGCGTACGTAGTGGTCGAGGATGTCGGCGAGGTCGTTGTCGGGGCCCTCCACCTCCGGCGGAAGCGTGCGCATCTTCGACGGGTCGAAGAGATTGCCGCGGACGAAGTCGAGATTGGGTCCGCCCGGCCCCGACGGCAGCTTGCTCCACCCGCTCACGAGGCCCTCCAGACGGGCCGTGATGGGGTGACGGAAGTCCTCGTCGACCAGGTAGAGCAGCTCGGAGGGCCGCTCCTGGGACTTGACGTTGACCGAGGCGCGGTAGTGCGTGCCTTGATCGTCCGTCAGATGGACCTGGTAGTGCGGCGTGTCGGTGGAACCCTCGCGACGGACGTCGACCGCGCGTGCGATCAGTACGCCATAGGTCTTCAACGGCATGACGACCAACTTTCCCTGAGAGGGACGGGCGGATTGCTCCCCCGAGGGAATGGTAGTGGGATGTCATCATTTGTCGCTCAGTCGGTTCATACATTCAGGGGTCGGGGGAGTCCTCGGTGATGCGCCTACGATCACTCCGTGGTCCTCTTCCTCCTCGAACGCGTCGCGCCGGTTTCCGTCGATCAGGCCTGGCACCGGCTCACGGACTGGGAACGCCACGCGGCCGTGGTCCCGCTGACCCGGGTCACCGTCGCCACGCCGCCGCCGACCCGCGTCGGGACGCTCTTCGTGGCCCGCTCAGGAATCGGCCCGCTCGCCTTCGACGACCCGATGGAGGTCGTCGCCTGGCAGCCGCCGGGGGCGGGCGCCCCGGCCCTGTGCCGACTGGCGAAGAGGGGCGGCTTCGTCACGGGTTGGGCCGAGATCGAGGTGCATCCCTACGGTGACGGAGCCTCGCGGGTGGTGTGGCGGGAGGATCTGAGCGTGCGAGGGCTGCCGCACGCCTTCGACAGGCCCCTGGGCGCGGTGGCCCGACGGATGTTCGGCCGGGCGGTGGACGGGCTACTGCGGCCCGGCCCGGCCTCGTGAGAACCCCGGACCGAACCTACGCCCTCACCGGCCTCGGCCACCGCACGCTCGCCGTCGACCGGGCGAAAGCGTAGATCACCGGGACCCGCGACCGTTGTGCGGGTCCCGAACGGCGCCTCACGGTCCGGCGAGGACGGTCCTGCGGTCGCAGCCGGGTTGTCAGACCGCCGGTCTACAGTCGCGCTCCATGACCGAGACCTCTCACCTGCACACCACCCGGACGTCGTACGACGCCGTCGCAGTCGATTACGACAGGCTGCTCAGGAACCATCTGGCGCACCTGCCCTTCGACCGGGCCATGCTGGGAGCGTTCGCCGAGCGGGTGGTCGCCGAGGGCGGAGGGCCCGTCGGCGACCTGGGCTGCGGGCCCGGGCGGGTGACCGTCCATCTGAAGTCGCTCGGGCTGGATGCCTTCGGGATCGATCTGTCACCGGAGATGGTCGCGGTGGCCCGGCAGACCTACCCGGAACTGCGGTTCGACGTCGGGTCGATGACCGGACTCGACCTCGACGACGGCTCACTCGCCGGAGCCCTCGCCTGGTATTCGCTCGTCCACACCCCGCAGCCGGAACTGCCGCCTGTCTTCGCGGAGTTCCATCGGGTGCTCGCTCCCGGCGGACATCTCCTCATCGCCTTCAAGGCGGGCGACGAGTGCGTCCACCTGGAGCACGCCTACGGCCACGATCTGTCCCTGGACGTCTACCGCTTCCCGCCCGAGCGGATCTCCGAGTTGTTGCGCGAGGCCGGTTTCGTCGAGGTCGCCCGGCTGGTGCGGGAAGCCGACGCGAGCTGGGAGAAAACCCCACAGGCATACCTGCTGGCACGCAAGCCCGCCCAGCCGCGAGCCCCCCGGCCGGATACGCCAGAGGCCTCCACCCGAGACGCAGCGGCCTCCTGAGCCACCGCTCAGGCCACCGACCCGATCCGCCCCGCCATGCTCGACGCGGCGTCGTGGTGGATCGGGGTGTGGGCGCCGGTCAGGGAGACCCCGCTGCCGCCGCGACGGCCCGCGACGATCTCCGCGGCGATGGACAGGGCGGTCTCCTCCGGCGTACGGGCACCGAGGTCCAGGCCGATGGGCGAGCGCAGCCGTGCCAGTTCCAGTTCCGTGACGCCGACGGCGCGCAGGCGGTCGTTGCGGTCCAGGTGGGTGCGGCGGGATCCCATCGCGCCGACGTACGCGACCGGGAGGCGCAGCGCCAGCTTCAGCAGCGGTACGTCGAACTTGGCGTCGTGGGTCAGGACGCACAGGACCGTCCGGCCGTCCACCTGGGTGCGCTCCAGGTATGTGTGCGGCCACTCGACGACGATATCGTCGGCCTCCGGGAAGCGCGTACGTGTCGCGAAGACGGGGCGGGCGTCGCACACCGTCACGTGGTAGTTCAGAAACCTGCCGATGCGGACCAGCGCCGACGCGAAGTCGATCGCACCGAAGACGATCATGCGCGGTGGCGGGACGGAGGATTCGACGAGGACCGTGAGCGGTGCTCCGCAGCGAGCGCCCTGCTCTCCCGTCTCCAGCGTGCCGGTGCGGCCCGCGTCCAGGAAGGCGCCGGCCTCCCCCGCCACCGTGCGGTCCAGTTCGGGGTGGGCGCCGAAGCCGCCCTCGTACGAGCCTTCGGGGCGGACCAGCAGCGCGCGTCCCAGCAGCTCCGCGGGGCCGGTGACGATCCGTGCCACGGCCGCCGCCTCCCCGTGCGCCGCGGCGGCCAGCGCGGCCGCGTACACCGGCCGGGCGGGATCGGCCGCCCGGACCGGTGTGACGAGGATGTCGATGACGCCGCCGCAGGTCAGTCCGACGGCGAAAGCGTCCGTGTCGCTGTACCCGAAGCGCTCCAGGACGGTTTCGCCGTCCTCGAGCGCCTGCCGGCACAGCTCGTACACGGCGCCCTCCACGCAGCCGCCGGAGACCGAGCCGATCGCCGTGCCGTCGGCGTCCACCGCGAGGGCGGCGCCGGGCTGGCGGGGTGCGCTGCCGCCGACGGCCACCACGGTGGCCACGGCGAAGTCGCGTCCCCGCTCGACCCACCGGTGCAGCTCTTCGGCGATGTCCAGCATCTCTCGGTCTCCTTTGACTGCGGTTGCGGTGGGGGCTTTCCCCGACGTTTCCCGACGTTTCCCGACGGGCGTCTAGTGGACGCCCAGCCAGCTCTCTATCGGGTTGAGGGCGAAGTAGACGAGGAAGATCACCGTCAGGCCCCACATGAACGCCCCGATCTCCCTGGCCTTGCGCTGGGCGGCCTTGATGGCGACGTAACTGAGGACCCCGGCCGCCACGCCGGCGGTGATGGAGTACGTGAACGGCATGATCACGACGGTCAGGAAGACCGGGATCGCGGTGCCGCGGTCGGACCAGTCCACATGCCGGGCGTTCATCATCATCATGGCTCCGATGACGACCAGCGCGGCGGCGGCGACCTCACCCGGGACGATCGCCGTCAGCGGGGTGAAGAACAGGCAGGCCGCGAAGAACAGGCCGGTGACCACGGACGAGAGGCCGGTACGGGCGCCCTCGCCGACCCCGGTCGCGGACTCGACGAAGACCGTCTGGCCGGAGGCGCCCGCGACGCCGCCGATCGCACCGCCCGCGCCGTCGATGAACAGCGCCTTGGACAGGCCCGGCATCCGGCCCTGGTCGTCGGCGAGCCCGGCCTCGGTGCCGACGCCGATGATGGTGGCCATCGCGTCGAAGAAGCCGGCGAGGACCAGGGTGAAGACGATCATGCCGACCGTCATCGCGCCGACCTGGTCCCAGCCCCCGAACTCGACCTTGCCGAAGATCGAGAAGTCGGGCATCGAGACCGCGCCGCCGTGCAGTTCGGGTGCGCCGCTCGCCCACTGCCTGGGGTCGATGACGCCGAGGGCGTTCAGGACGACGGCGAGGACCGTGCCGGAGACGATGCCGATGAGGATGGCGCCGGGCACGCCCCGGGCCTGGAGCATGAAGATGAGAAGCAGGGTCGCGGCGAAGAGCAGGACCGGCCAGCCGGCGAGTTCACCGGTCGGGCCGAGGGTGACCGGGGTCGCCTTGCCCTGGTGCACGAAGCCGGCCTTGTAGAAGCCGATCAGCGCGACGAACAGGCCGATACCCATGGTGATCGCGTGCTTCAGCGCCAGCGGGATCGCGTTCATGATCATCTCGCGCAGGCCGGTGAACACCAGGAGCATGATCACGACGCCGTAGATCACGCACATGCCCATGGCCTGCGGCCAGGTCATCTGGGGCACGACCTGCGAGGAGAGCACACCGGAGACGGAGAGGCCGGCGGCCAGGGCGAGCGGCACCCGGCCGGCGAAACCCATCAGAAGCGTGGTGCAGGCCGCCGCAAACGCGGTCGCGGTGATCAGGGCCTGCTGGCCGAGCGTGTTCCCCGCCGCGTCCTTGCCGGACAGGATCAGGGGGTTGAGGAGCAGGATGTACGCCATCGCCATGAAGGTGGTGACGCCACCGCGCACCTCGCGCGCGACCGTCGAGCCACGCCGGGATATGTGAAAGTACCGATCGAGCCAGGACCGGCCGGCCGGGACGCGGGTTCCCGCACCCGCGTCGTCGGCGACGCTCCTGGGCTCCACTGATTGCTGGGTCATGGTGCCATCTCCCAAGGTTCACAGGGGCACCCGCGTCAGCCACCCTGATGGCTGAGGTCAACCGCCGTTGCGGCTGCGGGATTTGGGAAGGTGCACGACCCGGGGGACGGCCCGAGACGAACAAGGGGGCTGTCGGGGGGACGAAGTCCCCCCGGGAGCGCTCGTTACTTACCGGTCAGGTGCTCCGGCCGTACGGGCGTCCGGTTGAGTTCCAGACCCGTCGCGTTCCGGATCGCCGCGAGGACGGCCGGGGTCGACGACAGGGTCGGGGCCTCGCCGATGCCGCGCAGCCCGTAGGGAGCGTGGTCGTCGGCGAGTTCGAGCACGTCGACCGGGATGGTCGGCGTGTCGAGGATGGTGGGGATCAGGTAGTCCGTGAAGGAGGGGTTCCTGACCTTCGCCGTCTTCGGGTCGACGATGATCTCCTCCATGACCGCCATGCCCAGGCCCTGGGTCGTACCACCCTGGATCTGGCCGATGACGGACAGCGGGTTGAGCGCCTTGCCGACGTCCTGGGCGCAGGCCAGTTCGATGACCTTCACCAGACCCAGCTCGGTGTCGACCTCGACCACCGCACGGTGCGCGGCGAACGAGTACTGGACGTGGCCGAAGCCCTGTCCGGTCCGCAGGTCGAAGGCCTCGGTCGGGCGGTGCCGCCACTCGGCCTCGACCTCGACGGACTCGTCGCCGAGTACGTCCACGAGGCCGGCGAGGACCTCGCCCGCGTCGGTGACGACCTTGCCGCCCTCCAGGAGCAGCTCGGCGGTCGCCCAGGCGGGGTGGTACGTACCGAACTTGCGGCGGCCCAGCTCCAGGACCTTCTCGCGGACCAGCTCGCAGGAGTTCTTGACGGCGCCGCCGGTGACGTACGTCTGACGCGACGCGGATGTCGAACCGGCGCTGCCCACCTGGGTGTCGGCCGGCTGGATCGTCACCTGTGTGACGCCCAGCTCGGTGCGGGCGATCTGCGCGTGGACGGTGACACCGCCCTGGCCGACCTCCGCCATCGCGGTGTGCACGGTGGCGACCGGCTCGCCACCGACCACCTCCATCCGCACCTTGGCGGTCGAGTAGTCGTCGAACCCTTCGGAGAAGCCGACGTTCTTGATGCCGACCGCGTAGCCGACACCGCGTACGACGCCTTCGCCGTGCGTGGTGTTGGACAGACCGCCCGGCAGCTGCCGCACGTCGGCGCCCTCGCTGCTCTCCCACTGACGCTCGGGCGGCAGCGGCATCGCCTTGACGCGGCGCAGGAGTTCGGCGACCGGCGCCGGGGAGTCGACCGGCTGTCCGGTCGGCAGGAGCGTGCCCTGCTCCATCGCGTTCAGCTGACGGAACTCGACCCGGTCCATGCCCACCTTGTCGGCGAGCTTGTCCATCTGGGCCTCGTACGCGAAGCACGCCTGCACCGCGCCGAAGCCGCGCATGGCGCCGCACGGCGGGTTGTTGGTGTAGAGCGCGATGGCCTCGATGTCGACGTCGTCGATGACGTACGGGCCCGCCCCCAGCGAGGACGCGTTGCCGACGACCGCCGGGGAGGCCGACGCGTAGGCGCCGCCGTCAAGGACGATGCGCGCCTTCAGATGTGTGAGCTTGCCGTCGCGCGTGGCCCCGTGCTCGTAGGAGAGCTTCGCCGGGTGGCGGTGCACATGGCCGAAGAAGGACTCGAACCGGTTATAGACGATCTTGACCGGCTTGCCGGTGCGCAGCGCCAGCAGGCAGGCGTGGATCTGCATCGACAGGTCCTCGCGGCCGCCGAAGGCGCCGCCGACACCGGAGAGCGTCATACGGACCTTGTCCTCGGGCAGGCCGAGGACCGGCGCGATCTGGCGCAGGTCGGAGTGCAGCCACTGGGTGGCGACGTAGAGGTCGACGCCACCGTCCTCTGCGGGCACGGCGAGGCCGGACTCCGGTCCGAGGAAGGCCTGGTCCTGCATGCCGAAGGTGTACTCGCCCCGGACGATGAAGTCGGCCTTCTTGGCGGCCTCTTCGGCGTTGCCGCGGACGATCGGCTGGCGGTGCACGATGTTCGGGTGCGAGACATGGCCGATGTGGTGGTCGGTGCGGCCCTCGTGGACCAGGATCGCGTCGGGCGCCGTCGCGGACGCCTCGTCCGTGATGACCGGCAGTTCGCGGTATTCCACCTTGATCTTGGCGGCGGCGCGGCGCGCGGTCTCCGGGTGGTCGGCGGCGACGATCGCGACCGGCTCTCCGTGGTGGCGCACCTTGCCGTGGGCGAGGACCGGGGTGTCCTGGATCTCCAGACCGTAGTTCTTCACGTCGGTCGGCAGGTCGTCGTACGTCATGACGGCGTAGACGCCGGGCTGCGCGAGGGCCTCGGAGGTGTCGATCGACACGATCTCGGCGTGCGCGACCGTGGAACGCAGGATCTGGCCCCAGAGCATGTCCTCGTGCCACATGTCGGACGAGTACGCGAACTCGCCGGTGACCTTGAGGGTGCCGTCCGGACGGAGCGTGGACTCGCCGATGCCGCCCTTGGACTTGGTGCCCTGCGTGATTTTGGTGGGCGTACCCGTGGTTCCCATGGTCAGACCGCCTCGGACTGCCGGGCGGCCGCGAGGCGGACCGCATCCATGATTTTCTCGTAACCGGTGCAGCGGCAGAGGTTGCCGGAGAGCGCCTCGCGGATGTCCGCGTCGGTCGGCGTCGGGTTGCGCTCCAGCATCTCGTCCGCCGCGACCAGCAGACCCGGGGTGCAGAAGCCGCACTGGACGGCGCCGGCGTCGATGAACGCCTGCTGGATCGGCGAGAGCGCCGCACGCGGGGAGACGCCGGTGCCCTCGCCGGTCCGGGAGTCGCCCGGCCGGGACTCCCACCGCTGGGCGTCCTGAAGCGACGTACCGCAGGAACCGGTGCCGCAGGAGCGCTGCTCGGCGTAGTCCGCGAGGCCCTCGACCGTGATGACCTCGCGGCCCTCGACCTGGCCCGCCGCGACCAGACACGAACACACCGGCACGCCGTCCAAGCGGACCGTGCAGGAGCCGCACTCACCCTGCTCACAGGCGTTCTTGGAGCCCGGCAGGCCGAGGCGCTCGCGCAGGACGTAGAGCAGGGACTCGCCCTCCCACACGTCGTCGGCTTCCTGCGGGCGGCCGTTGACCGTGAAATTGACGCGCATTACGCGACACTCCCCTTCTGATGTGTCCGACCGTCAGCGCCGCGGTACGTCTCCCAGGTCCAGGTCAGCGTGCGGCGGGCCATGATGCCGACCGCGTGGCGGCGGTAGCTCGCCGTGCCCCGGACGTCGTCGATCGGGTTGCAGGCGGCGGAGCACAGGTCCGCGAACTGCTTGGCGACCGAGGGGGTGATGATCTTTCCGTTGTCCCAGAACCCGCCCTCCTCGAGCGCCGCGTTCAGGAACTCCTCGGCGGTCTTGGCGCGCACCGGGGTGGGCGCGGCGGATCCGATGCCGGTGCGGACCGTGCGGGTCTCGGGGTGCAGGGCCAGGCCGAAGGCGCACACCGCGATCACCATGGCGTTGCGGGTGCCGACCTTCGAGTACTGCTGCGGGCCGTCGGCCTTCTTGATGTGGACGGCCCTGATGAGCTCGTCGGCGGCCAGCGCGTTGCGCTTCACGCCGGTGTAGAAGTCGTCGATCGGGATCAGACGCGTGCCGCGTACGGACGCGACCTCGACCTCGGCGCCCGCCGCGAGCAGGGCCGGGTGGGCGTCACCGGCCGGGGAGGCGGTGCCGAGATTGCCGCCGACGCCGCCGCGGTTGCGGATCTGCGGGGAGGCCACGGTGTGGGAGGCCAGGGCCAGGCCGGGCAGCTCGCCGCGCAGGCTCTCCATGATCTGGGTGTACGGGACGGAGGCCCCAAGGCGCACACTCTCCTCGCCGACCTCCCACTCGCTCAGCTCGCCGACGCGGTTCAGATCGAGGAGGTACTCGGGCCGGCGGTGGTCGAAGTTGATCTCGACCATCACATCGGTGCCACCCGCAATCGGCACAGCGGTGGGGTGCTCGGCCTTCGCGGCGAGCGCCTCCTCCCAGCTGGCGGGGCGAAGGAAGTCCATGACCGGCTCTCTTCTTCGTTTTGTGGGTCGTTCTGTTTGAGCCAGATCGTGTGCGGCGGCCCGGGCTCGTTCATGTGCTGTTCACGCGGATGGGAGTCAGTACACCGCTCCGTCCTCCGGTGGGGTCAGTCACCGAAACCATGAAGGAGTTGGCTGGCCAGGGCAGTCATCTTGTAGATTCGTATGAACGGAGGCCATCAGTAACCTCTTGGTCTTCCTCCGGAAACAGTGAGCACAGCTTTCGAAAGCCCAGGACACAGCCCCGGAGGGCCGGGGCCACCGTTCTCCGGCATCCGCGGACCCACTCCACGGAGCCCTGGGATCCGCTTGGCGGGTTCTCACCTTCAGTTCATCGTAGATTTCGAGACAAGAACGGCGGCGACGAGAATGCGGCTGCGCGCACTGCTGGACACCGACGCGCTGGGCCTGCGGCTGCTCGGCGGCGAGGGCGAGCTGGACCGCACCGTACGCGGTGTGATGACCACGGACCTCAAGGACCCCAGCCGCTACCTGTCGGGCGGCGAGCTGGTGCTCACGGGCCTGGCCTGGCGGCACGACGCCGCCGACACCGAGCCCTTCGTGCGCATTCTCGCGGGCGCGGGCGTCGCGGCGCTGGCCGCCGGTGAGGCGGAGCTGGGCGACATCCCGGACGACCTGGTCCTGGCCTGCGCCCGGCACCGGCTGCCGCTGTTCGCCGTCAACGAGTCGGTGGCCTTCGCGACGATCACCGAGCACGTCGTACGGCAGGTCTCCGGTGAGCGGGCCGGGGACCTCGCGGCCGTGGTCGACCGGCATCGGCGGATGATGACCTCGGGCCCGGCGGGCGGCGGCCCGGACGTGGTCCTGGACCTGCTCGGCTCCGACCTGGACCTGCGCGCCTGGGTGCTCTCCCCCACCGGGCGGCCCATCGCGGGCTCGAACCTCAGCGGCCCGCTGCCCGCCACGGACGTGTGCGCCCGGCTGGCCGCCGAGCACCTGGCGGCGGCGCGCACCGGGCGGCGGGGGCCGCACCGCGTGCTGGTAGGCACGACGACGTACTCGCTCTTCCCGGTCCACAGCAGCGGCCGGTCCACCGGCGCCTCCAGGGACGTACGCGAGACGGTGCTGTCCGACTGGCTGCTCGCCGTGGAGGCGGACGCCGGGGACTGGCCCGCCGAGCGCCTCGACCTGCTCCAGGGCGTCACACAGCTCATCGCGGTCGAGCGGGACCGGCGGGACGCGGCGCGCACCGTGCGGCGGCGGCTCGCCCAGGAGGTGCTCGAGCTGGTGCAGACCGGTGCCGCGCCCGCCGAGATCGCGGCCCGGCTGCGGGTCGCCGCGCCGGTGCTGCTGCCCGGCCTCGGGTCGGCGCCGCACTGGCAGGTCGTGGTGGCCCGGGTGGAGTGGGACGGCGGGGAGATCGAGGGCGGCCCGGTCGCCCAGTCGCTCCTCGAGGAGATCCTCGTCGACCCGCTGTCGACCGGAGCCGAGCACTCCGATCGCATCGCCGTGGCCCATACGGGTGAGGAGGCGGTCGCGCTCGTCCCCCTTCCGGCGGTTTCCTCGGAGCACGACGGCTCCGAGGCCGGGCTGCTCGCGGACACCCTGCTGGAGGCCGTACGCGACCCGCTGTCCGCGGGCCTGAACGACGACGGGCGGCTCACGCTCGGGGTCAGCGCGGCCGTGCACTCCGCGGAGGGGCTGCGCGGCGCCCTGGAGGAGGCCCGGCACGCCCGCCGGGTGGCCGCCGCCCGCCCCGGCCGGGTCTGCGCGGCGGGCCACCAGGAGCTGGCCTCGCACGTCCTGCTGCTCCCCTTCGTCCCGGACGACGTGCGCCGCGCCTTCACGGCCCGTCTGCTCGACCCCCTGCGGGAGTACGACCGCCGCCACCGCGCCGAGCTGATCCCGACCCTGGAGGCGTTCCTCGACTGCGACGGTTCGTGGACGCGCTGTGCCGCGCGTCTCCACCTGCACGTCAACACGTTGCGCTACCGGGTGGGACGCATCGAGCAGTTGACGAGTCGCGACCTCTCGCGCCTCGAGGACAAGCTGGACTTCTTCCTGGCATTGCGCATGAGCTGAGGTCACGGCACTGTGGGCCCGGTGGCACCAAGTGCCGCCGGTGTCCCACGACTTTGTGAAATCCTTCACCCACCCTCTTGGCCCGGCCCCGCGATTCGTGCTGAGATGCCGCCACCACTCAACAGCTCAATGGCGTGCTCGGGGAGGGCAACGTGGCGCATACCGCCATGTCTGGTCACGGAACGACTGCAGGGGACGATCCACTCCAGACCGCGGTATGGCGGCTGCGCTCGCGCGCCTGCTGGGCCGACGCGGCCGCGCTGCTCGAACCGCGCACCGCGGGCGCCTCGCTCCAGCGGGCCGCGCTGCTCGTCGAGCGGTGCCTCTACACCGAGCAGGGCTGGCAGGAGGCCGAGGACGCGCTGCGCACGGCCGAGGCGCAGGCCCGGAGCGACGACGAGCGGGGCGCGGCGGCCTGTGAGCGCGGGCAGCTCGCGTACGCGGCCACGCTGCTCGGGGTGCGCGACCGGGCCGACGAGGCGCGGGCCGCGCTCGGCCGGGCGGCCGCGCTGATCGCGCCCGGCGCTCCCGGCCGGGCGCTGCTGGACTTCCGGCGGGGGCTGCTCGCCGAGAACCTGGCACGCTCCCCGCAGGCCGCCCGCGCCGCCTACCGCCGGGCCCACGCGGGCGCCACGGCCCACAACGACCCGCTGCTGCTGTCCTTCACCTGGCGTCATCTGGCCGGACTCGCCCTGCGCGACGGTGAGCTGGCCGAGGCGCGGCACGGCTTCGGCGAATCGCTGCGCATCCGCGAGGAGTTGGGCTACCTCGTCGGTACGGCCCCGGCACTGGCGTCGCTGGCCGACGCGGAGACGGAGCCGGAGGCGTCACGCCTGCGCGCCGAGGCGGGACGGCTGTTCCGGCTCCTGGGGGGCGTACCGACCTGGCTGGCCCGGCAGTTGACGCCACCGGCGGCCACGGCGTAGGTGTGCCGTCCCGGCCGCGGGTGACGGGATCCAGGGTCTGTCCGGTCTGATCCGCCGGACAGGTCCTGGCGGTCCTAGCCGTTCCGGGTGTCAGCCCACAGGCCCTGGACGTAGGCGCCCAGGTTCTGGGCGAACGTCCAGAGTTCGGCGCGGAGTCCGGGGTTCTCGGCCAGGAGGACGACTACGGCCACGAGGAGCAGGAGCTTCAGCACACCGGCGAGACCGGAAGCGGGGCGGCCCCGGTTCCGGCGGCGCCGGCGGTCGTACTGGGCCGCGTTGTTACTGAAGACCTGCTGGTTCGTTCGCAACTGGTTCTGCCAGGCAATCTGCTGGCCAGGGTTGGGAACCATCGTCACTCACCCCCGAGGGATTCGGCCGCCTTGTGAACGGGGACACATGAGCGGCCGAGGAGCGGGTTCCCCCGGGGCGCGGGCCGTTACCGCGCGTCGACGCAACCGTGACACCGGCTCGGTGAACGGCACATACCGGCTACCCGCCCGCGAAGTGCTCCCGCACCAGGGACTGCACCACGACGAGGTCCTGCGCGATCAGCGCGTCCAGCAGTGCCGTGTGCTCGGCGGCGTCGGCGAGCAGGTCGGCGCGGCCCCGCGAGACCGGGCCGCCGACGAGGGGCCACTGGGCGCGGCGGTGCAGGTCGTCCGCGATCCGCACCAGCTGCTCGTTGCCGGCGAGCGCGAGTACCGCCCGGTGGAAGGCGCGGTCGGTCTCGGCGTACGTCGCGCGACAGCCGGTGGACGCGGCCCGCACACTCGCCTCGGCGAGCGGCCGCAGCTCGGCCCACTGCCCCGCGGACACCGTACGGGCCAGCCGCAGCATCACCGGGACCTCGATCAGTCCCCGGATCTCGGCGAGTTCGGCCAGCTCGCGGGCCCCACGCACGACGACGCGGAACCCGCGGTTGGGTACGACCTCGACGGCACCCTCGAGCGCGAGCTGCTGCATCGCCTCCCGCACCGGCGTCGCGGACACCCCGAACCGCTCACCGAGGACGGGCGCCGAGTACACCTCGCCCGGCGCCAGTTCCCCCGCGACCAGCGCGGTGCGCAGGGCGTCGAGGACCTGGCCGCGGACGGAGGCCCGCTGGACGACGGGCCGCGCGGCCTGGGCGACGGGCAGGGGCGGCTCGCCGTGGGTGTGCTCACCGCGCGCCGAGCCACCGGCCGCGGCGGCGCCCCGGTCACGTTCCCGGTCGCGGGCGCGGTCACGTTCCCGGTCTCGCTCGCGTTCCCGGTCGCGCTCGCGACCCACCTCGGCGGCCCGTGGCTGCGGCGGCACCCGAACGGCCGCCTTGCCCATGTCCGGAATTCCGGTCCCGGGGGAACCGTGCATGTCACGCGGGCGCGGACCGGCCTGCTCCACGGGCTCCTCCTCCGGACTTGACTGATCTCGACAGTACTTGGCGCACTTGGCCCACTTGGGATCATTGCGGCGGTTGTTACCGCCCGTAAAGCACCATAAGCGCAGCGGGCGGGAGTTCAAACCCGATCAGCTTGGATAAGGTAAGCCTTACCTGTCAACGATCGTGAAGTCGGTGGTCCCCGCATGCCCTCGCCCGTCGCGGATGCCTACGCAAGGCTGACCGAGGCCTTTCCCGGGCTGGCGGTCACGGAGCTCGACCCCGGGGAAGCGGCCCCCGAGGGCGACGGCTGGGCCTCCGCCGCCCTGCTCGCGGCGGGCGGGACCGGCCTCGACGCCTTCCTGGCCTGGGACGAGGCGCAGGTCCTGAGGGACTACGGACAGCGGGGGCGCCCGGACGTCGTGGCCGGCTTCGGACTGCACCGGTACGCCTGGCCGGCCTGTCTGCTGATCACCGTCCCGTGGTTCCTGGGGCGCCGGGTACCGCGCCTGCCTGTGGAGCACGTCACGTTCCAGCGCACCCTCGGCCGCATGGCGATACGGGTCACGGAGTTCGCCTGCCTGCCGGACGATCCGGCGGCCGGACTGCCCGGCGCCCGCGTCGTACCGGACGAGCAGGCCCTGCGGGCCGAGGTACGGGCGGCGGTCACGGAACATCTGGAGCCGGTCCTCGGGGGCTTCGGTCCGCGTATGCGGCGGCGCGGGCGTGCCCTGTGGGGCATGGCGACCGACGAGGTCGCCGAGGGGCTCTGGTACGTCGCCCACCTGCTCGGCGAGGAGGAGCGCGCCGTCCGGGAGCTGGAACTGCTGCTGCCGGGCGCGACCCGGCCGTACGTCGGCTCGGCCGCGTTCCGTGAGCTGACCGGACCGAACGGCGAGGCGCTGCCCACCCGCGACCGCGCGAGCTGCTGCCTCTTCTACACGCTGCGCCCCGAGGACACCTGCCTGACCTGCCCGCGCACCTGCGACACGGACCGGATCGCGCGACTCACGGCGGTCGCATCGCCAAGTTGACTGCTGAGGCGCTCAGTTGACGGACACTCAGACAAGGGACACCCCGTCATCCCGTAAGATCGGCGCCGACCGAGACCCCGCGCGGACTACAGGCAATTCACAACTTCCTCACTTGCCACGGGAACTTTCCGCGGAACCATCCGTACGGGTAGTCTTATTCGCACTCAACTCCCGTCCCTCGCGCGGCAGTTCGAGCAGAATGTCGCCCTGCGCATCCCCTTGCACTCCCTTGGCGGCCTCTTGCCCCGAAACCCCCTGAGGGCCAACGGGAGTGGGCCACTATGGCGGGCGTTACGCCCTATCCCAATGCAAGGGACCCCAGATGAGATTGACCGACATATCGCTGAACTGGTTGCTTCCGGGCGCCGTACTGCTCCTGGGCATGCTGGCGGCGGTGGCCGTGCTCGCGCGTGGCAAGCGGTCCGGGGAGAGCTCGACGAATGCCGACGACTCGTGGGAGCGCAGCGAGGAGCGCCGCAGGCGCAAGGAGGCCATCTACGGCACGGCCTCGTACGTACTGCTGTTCTGCTGCGCCGCGGTCGCCGCGGCGCTCTCCTTCCACGGTCTGGTCGGCTTCGGCGAGCAGAACCTCGGCCTCACCGACGGCTGGCAGTATCTGGTCCCGTTCGGCCTGGACGGCGCGGCCATGTTCTGCTCCGTGCTCGCGGTGCGCGAGGCCAGCCACGGTGACGCGGCCCTCGGCTCCCGGATACTCGTGTGGACGTTCGCGGCCGCGGCGGCCTGGTTCAACTGGGTGCACGCCCCCCGAGGTATCGACCACGCGGGAGCCCCGCAGTTCTTCTCCGGAATGTCGCTGTCGGCCGCGGTGCTCTTCGACCGCGCGCTGAAGCAGACCCGCCGCGCCGCCCTGCGTGAGCAGGGCCTGGTGCCGCGTCCGCTGCCGCAGATCCGCATCGTCCGCTGGCTGCGGGCGCCCCGTGAGACGTACAGCGCCTGGTCGCTGATGCTCCTGGAGAACGTGCGCACGCTGGACGAGGCCGTCGAGGAGGTCCGTGAGGACCGCCGCCAGAAGGAGCAGAACCGACTGCGCCGCCGGGAGCAGGAGCGGGTCGAGCGGGCGCACCTCAAGGCGCTCAGCCGCGGCCACCGCGGCCTGCCGGGCCGCGGTGGTGGTGGCGGCGGACGGCAGCTCGAAGCGCCGTCCGTGGAACGCGCGCCCGCCCAGGTCACTTCGGAACCTGCTATATCCACGGAACAGCTGCCCCCCGTACCGTCCCGCCCCTCGCTTCAGCCCGTCCGCAACTCCGCTGACCCGATCACGGTCGACCTCACCGCGGAGGACGACACCATGGCTCTGCCCCGCCTCGACTCCCTGGAGCGCAAGCTCAAGGACCTCGAGCGGCAGTTCGGCTAGTACCGGACTGCGAACACGCGGCAGTTCGGCGTGAACTGCCCACACTGGCACGGGGGCGCAGCCTGTTCAGGCGGCGCCCCCGTCCAGTTCGAACCACACCGCCTTACCCACCCCGTGCGCCCGCACGCCCCACGCGTCCGCGAGGGACTGCACCAGGAGCAGCCCTCTGCCGTGCGTACCGTCGTCGGCGTTCGGTACCCGCGGTATCGGCCTGCGCCCCACGAAGTCCCGCACCTCCACGCGTAGTCCGCGCGGGGAGACGGTGGCCGTCAGGACGGCGTCATGGTCGGTGTGGATGAGCGCGTTGGTGACGAGCTCGCTCGTGAGCAGCTCCGCTATCTCGGACTTCTCCGGCCTTCCCCAGTGCCTGAGCAGCTCCCGCAGGGCCCGTCGGGCCTCGGGCACCGCCCGTAGATCCGCCCGTGCCAGCCTGCGCCTGAGCTGCGTCCCCCCTGGCTGGTCCGTCGTGCTGTCGGCCGATTCCTCCACTGTCTTTGCCGAGGAGGCCCCGATTGCCACGGGACCGCCCCCTCGCGCCTGCCTCTTCATGACCCCCGCCCGGACGTGGATGTCGAATCCCCTCCTGCTCGAACACGTTCACGGGGATCCATGCCCCGTCCGGAACGTGCCAGTCATGTCGAATAGTCAACGACCGAACGTACGGGCGCGGACACGCTCCGCTCGTGCGGGGGTCGGGGCCGCCCGGTGGAGGCGGGCCGATGGGGGGAGGCACCGGGCGGCGCTGGGCAGCACGGTTCGGCCGCTGGTTCGTCCGCGAGGACGGGCACGGCGTCGTGCCTACGTCGCCGGGTGTCGCACTGACCGTACGGGATCGGCCCAACTGCCGAGTTCGGGCTGACGACGAGGCCGTAGCCGAGGGGCTCCGCCCGACGATGTGCGGAGCCGTCCGCGGCCGTGGAGGGCAGGCGTCCGCACGGCACACGGGAGGGGCCCCGCCCGGTGCCGACGTTGCGTCGGTCTGAACCGGGCGGGGCCTGGGTCGCTCTGTGCCGCGGGGCGGCCGAACGCCGGCTGCTCGCGGACTACTTGCCGGACACTGGCCGACCAGGCCGGGGCCGACCTCCTGCCGACTACTTGCCGGCTACTTGCCGCCGATCCCCTTCGTTCCGATGTGGAAGATCTTGTGGCTCCTGGTCATGTCGACGATGAGCTTGGTCGTCCTCTTGTCGCCCCAGGTCAGCGTGACGGCGGCTTCCGTGTGGTCCGCGGTGCCGTTGTCGGTCACCTTCCACCGGACCGGGACGTTCTGGGCGCGCAGGACGCCGTCCGCGTGGTTCTTGTCCTCCCACGCCTTCAACTCCTTGAGGTAGGAGGCGCTCACGTAGTACTTCCGGAGCGCGTCCACCAGCTTGCCGCCGTTGTCAGGGTCGCTCTGCGCGTCGATGTAGGCGCCGTAGAAGTCGGCGATCCGGGTCACCGAGTCCGACGGCTTGCCGCTGATCGACCGCGGCTGATCCGTGCCGGCGGACGCCTGTGCCGAGGCGGTGAGCCCCAGCGGCAGGGCGAGAGCGGCGGCGAGTCCGACGGCCAGGGCGGCGCGGCGGGCGGGTCGGCGGGCGGTGGTGCTGTTCATTTCGTGTGTCCCCGTTTCTCGTTGGTGCTTCGGTGCTGCGCCGGGTCAGCAGGGATTGCTGTGCCGGGTCAGTAGAGCTTGTTGACGGCGGTGGTCGTCGTCTTCTTGAAGGCGGTCACCGGCGCGTCGGTGAAGTCGCCCAGCTGCGCCCACTCGACGACCGTGACGGCCCTCCCGTCCCGGCCGACCGAGAACAGGTGGATGTCGCCGGCGCCCCAGGAGGTGGCGGTGTGGAGGCCGTACACATGGGCGCCCTCCTCGACCGGCAGCCTGCCGTAGTCCTTCAGCACGGCGTCGGTCTCCGGGTCGGACCGCTCGATCCGCGTCGCGCACGACCGGATGTCCTGGTTCAGCCTGGCGGTGCGGCCCTTGGCCGTGGCCTCGTCGCCGAGCACCATGGTGAGCTGCCGTGCGCTGGTGTCGAGGTCGGTCCGGTACGCGCGATACCGGGAGTCGTCGCCCGGCAGCGCCGCGTCCAGGCAGAGCCGCAGCTCGTCCGGTACGCCGTCCGTGACCTTGCCCGCCGTCCAGGAGGAGGTCGGATGCGGCGGCAGTTCGGCGGCCGAGAGGAACGCGGGCGAGCCGCCTCCCCGTATCGCCGCGCCGGCCGGGCCGGCGACCGCCGTGCCGAGCACGAGGCCCGCGGCGGTGAGTGCGGTGAGCGCCGCGACTCGGACGCGCTTGGTCATGGGTGTCCCCCGTATCTGTGTGCATGGGTGTCGGATGCCGTCGCGACGGCCCGTTCGCGGGCTGCCGTCGGGAGGTCGGTCCGGCGGCGGTCGGTACGACACCAAGAGCATCGGCCGTCCCGTCCGGCATCCGCAACAGCTGACGGAGGATCCGCCGGGGTGGAACCGTCCCAGCCCTTCTGACGTGCACATATATGGAGTGCCTGGGATGCCGTCCCGGGACGGGGCAGGTCCGTCGGCGCAGACCTCCACGGCCGTGGTCCTGGAGGCACTCAGGGTGCGGGTGATCGGGCGCGACGCCCCCGCCCGACCGTCCGCTCGCTCGCGGGCGCTGACAGCGAGAAGACGATCCCGGCGATGCGCATGCCCTACCGGGTGTCCGCGCAGGACCCCGAGGTGCTGCTGGTCAAGGCCCGGACCGAGAGCTGCGACTGCCGCTGGAGGACGCGGCACGTTCCGCTGCCTAAGGACGCGGCACGTTCCGCAGGTTGGAGCGGGCCATCTGCACCATCCGGCCGACCCCGCCGTCCAGGACCATCTTCGACGCGGACAGCGCGAAGCCCGTCACCATCTCCGCGCTGATCTTCGGCGGGATGGACAGGGCGTTGGGGTCGGTCACGATGTCGACGAGGGCCGGTCCCTTGTGCCTGAAGGCGTCCTTCAGGGCGCCCGCGAGTTGCTTGGGCTTCTCGACCCGCACGCCGTACGCCCCACACGCTCTGGCGACGGCCGCGAAGTCGGGGTTCTTGTTCGTGGTGCCGTACGAGGGCAGCCCGGCCACCAGCATCTCCAACTCGACCATGCTCAAGGAGGAGTTGTTGAACAGTACGACCTTCACCGGCAGGTCGTACTGGACGAGGGTGAGGAAGTCGCCCATCAGCATGGCGAATCCACCGTCGCCGGACATCGAGACGACCTGCCGGTTCCGGTCGGTGAACTGGGCGCCGATCGCCATCGGCAGCGCGTTCGCCATGGAGCCGTGCGAGAACGAGCCGATGACGCGGCGGCGTCCGTTGGGCGAGATGTAGCGGGCCGCCCAGACATTGCACATCCCGGTGTCGACGGTGAACACCGCGTCCTCGGCGGCCAGTTCGTCGAGCACGGAGGCCACGTACTCGGGGTGGATCGGAACGTGCTTCTCGACCTTCCGCGTGTACGCCTTGATGACACCTTCGAGCGCGTCCGCGTGCTTCTTCAGCATCTTGTCGAGGAAGCGCCGGTTCTCCTTGGGCTTCACCCGCGGGATCAGACAGCGCAGGGTCTCCCGCACATCGCCCCAGACGGCGAGGTCCAACTTCGAGCGCCGGCCGAGGCGTTCGGGGCGGACGTCGACCTGTGCGATCTTCACATCGGTGGGGAGGAAGGCGTTGTACGGGAAGTCGGTGCCGAGCAGGATCAGCAGATCGCACTCGTTGGTGGCCTCGTAGGCGGCACCGTAGCCGAGGAGCCCGCTCATGCCGACGTCGTACGGGTTGTCGTACTGGATCCACTCCTTGCCCCGCAGCGCGTGCCCGACCGGGGACTTGATCTTCTCGGCGAACTCCATGACCTCGGCGTGCGCACCCGCCGTGCCGCTGCCGCAGAAGAGGGTGACCTTGTCGGCCGCGTCGATCAACGCGACGAGCTTGTCGATCTCGGTGTCGCCGGGCCGGACCGTGGGCCGGGAGGTCACGAGGGCGGTCTCGACGGCCTTGTCCGGGGCGGGCTCGGAGGCGACGTCGCCGGGGAGGGTGACGACGCTGACGCCGGACTGACCCACCGCGTGCTGGATGGCGGACTGCAGCAGCCTCGGCATCTGCTTCGGGTTGGAGATCATCTCGCTGTAGTGACTGCACTCGCGGAAGAGCTGGTCGGGATGGGTCTCCTGGAAGAATCCGAGGCCGATCTCGCTGGAGGGGATGTGCGAGGCGAGGGCGAGGACCGGCGCCATGGAGCGGTGGGCGTCGTACAGGCCGTTGATGAGGTGGAGGTTCCCGGGGCCGCAGGAGCCGGCGCAGGCGGCGAGCTTGCCGGTGATCTGCGCCTCCGCGCCCGCGGCGAAGGCGGCGGTCCCCTCGTGCCGGACGTGGATCCAGTCGATGGCGGAGTTGCGCCGAATGGCGTCGACGACCGGGTTGAGACTGTCACCCACCACCCCGTACAGGCGATTGACGCCCGCGCGGACGAGGATGTCGACAAACTGCTCGGCGACGTTCTGTTTGGCCATGGACCCATGCACCCCTTCTGTCTCCTTGGGTCCATCAATCCACAGCGACCGCGATCACGCCTCCCAAACGGCGGCCGCTGTCCGGTCGTCGGCGTACCCCTTGACCCGGACCTGGGTGTCCGCGAGGAAGGCGGCGAGGCCGGGCGGCCCGCCGTTCGACCAGCGTGCGGTCAGGTGCTCGGCGAGTCGCGGCTCCCCGCGCAGGGGCTCGGCGAGGCCGCCGCTGCACAGCAGGAGCGTGTCCCCCGGATGGGCTACGGAGGCGCGGAAGCGGAAGGGGTCGCGGGGCGGTTCGACGGGGGTGCCTCCCTGCTCGAGCGAAGCCGAGAGCCGGGGGGACGGTTCGTACGGGCTCGGCGGCGTCGTGATGCCGAGGTCCATGGTGAGCCGGTCGCCCTCGGGGGTCTCCGACGGGAGCGAGCCGAATCCGACCACGGCTTCCCCGGTCGCGTCGGCGACATGCGGCTCGATGTCCTGCCATGCGCCGTCCCGCAGCCGGAACAGTCCGCCGGCGCCGACGCCGAAGAAGACGCGCGTACGGCATTCGGGGTCGGCCGGCAGCAGGAGACAGCGCAGCGTGGCGGAGTACTCCTCGGGCTCGACGCCCTGCTCCGCGGCGCTGGCGCGCAGCTTGCCGAGGCTGCGGTCGGTGAGCCGGTGCAGGCCCGACTTCAGGTCGCCGCGCCGGGCGGCCCGGATGTCCTCGGCGAGCCGGGCATGACTGCGTCCCACGGCTCGCCCGATCCAGTGGCAGGCCTCTGCGGCCGCCCGGTGCGCGCCGGGCGTGGCCCGCGCTCCGGTGGCCATGGCGACGAGGAGGAGCGCCTGGTCGCCCACGCCGAAGCGGGCGGTGAGCAGGGAGTCGCGGCGCGGCTCGCCCCGGTAGCGCGCCGAGTCGCCGCGCGCGGAGACGGCGCGCAGCGTGCAGGACCCGTAACGGGCGCCGTCCAGCACGGTGTCCGCGACCAGGTCGTCGAGGTCGTCCGGGTCGGCGGCCGGGAGGGCGGTGGGTTCGGCGTCGTAGGTGGGTGGCCCGGAGCCGATGTGGTCGACCGGCGGCGGCTCGTGGACGACGGTGAGGGTGGGGTCGCGCGGGGGGAGGTCGGGGAGCGGCGGGAGGCCGGGGGCTTCCACTGGCGGGGGCGGCGCGGCGGCGCGAGCCAATGACGGCGGGGGGAGGTCGGGGAGTTCCGGTGGCGGGGGTGGCGCGTCGGTGGGGGCCGGCGCCTCGGTGGGGGCCAGGGACGGCGGGCCGACGGGCGGCGCCGGCGGGCGGAGCCTGCCCAGTTCGGCCTCCACTGGTGGGGGCGGGGCGTCGCTGGGGGACAAGGCCTCGGCCGGGGCCGGTTGCGGCGGGCCGATGGGCGAGGGCGGTACTGGAGGACGCGGCTTGACCGGCTCGCCCGGCCTGGCCGGGGCCGAACGGCCGGGATTCACCGGCTCGACGCCGCCTTCCCCGGCCGGGGAAGGCGGGGGCGCGTCCGGGCGGAGCCCCGGGGGCCGCCGTCCGGGCGGGAAGGTCGCGGGGCCCGGCGGACGGGCGGACGGGGGTTCCCAAGGGGCGGGGTCGCGGGCCGGGACGTCGCGTCGCGGCGGATCGGCGTGGCGTCCGCCGGAACCGACGGCTCCCCCAGCGCCCCCTGCTTCCCCTGAGGCGTCAGCTCCCCCTGCTCCCCCTGAGGCGTCGGCCGCTCCGGTCCCCCGCGTCGCGGCGCCGGCGTGCCGCCCGGGGGATCCGCTCCCCCGCGCCGGGGCAGCGGGGGATTCGCTTCCCCGCGCCGGGGCAGCGGGTCCGCCACCGGCCCGCTGCTCCGGTACGGACGGCGGCGCCGTCGGTGGTAGCGGGGCACCGGCCGTGTCCCGGGGTGCCGGCTGGCCCACCGTCCCGGCCGCCGAGGCGAAGCGGTCGTCAAGGGAATCGGCGGCGGCCGCCGGTCCCGTGTCCGCCGTGGAGTCGTCGTACAACTGCCCCCACCAGTCGTCCTCGTGACCGGTGGACCTCTCCCCCTGCTGGCTCATGCCGCCAATTGTCCACCGCTCGGGCCGTATGAAAACGGGGCATCCGGAAAAACCGGCCACGCAACTGGTTCCCGAACGGCGTGTCGGGCGACATCTCGAACGACGGTACGAGGCCCGTCACCCGGAAGTGACCGCCGGGCGGTTCCACCCCCCACGGGAGAACCACCCGGCGGCGCCGGAGGGGCCGGGCCCGGCGTATTGCCGGGCCCGAGTCACGTACTGCACGACCGCGACACGTACTGCACGACCGCGTCACGCACCGGACGGCCGACACCGGCGTCCACACCGGCGCCGACGTCGGCCTGGCAGGGCCCGAGTGTGCCCCGCTTTGCTGGGGATCGGCTGTGGTCCGGTCCGTCGCACGCTCCGTCCCACGCTCCGGGAGGTCGCTCCCCGTCCGCGCGGCGGCCGGTGGGCCGGTGTCCGTGCAGGCCAAGCAGGTTCGGGCCGGCACGGGGGTGCGATCGATCCCGCGGTGGCGCCACCTTGGCAGAGTGAAGGGTGGTACAGCGATGATGTGCCGAGGCGGGTTTGCGCCGTGGCCGTTTTCCGCCACGGCGCGGCCGGAAACGAGGCCTCGCACGGGGAGGGATCTTGGGGAGGGACGTCGCCGCATGCTGGGAGCGATAGGTCTGGACGGGGCGCACGAGTCGGCGTACCGCGCACTGGTGTCCATGGGCGCCGCCGACGTGCCCGATCTCGCGCGTCGGCTCACCCTCGGCGAGTACGACACCGAGCGCGCCCTGCGCCGGCTGGAACGGCACGGTCTGGCGGCCCAGTCGTCGGCCCGCCCCGGCCGCTGGGTGGCCGCGCCGCCGGGGGTCGCCCTCGGCGCGCTGCTCACCCAGCAGCGGCACGAGCTGGAGAAGGCGGAGCTGGCGGCCGCGCTGCTCGCCGAGGAGTACCGGGCGCAGGCCACCGAGCCGGCCGTGCACGACCTGGTCGAGGTGGTGATCGGGGCGGCGGCGGTGTCGCAGCGCTTTCTGCAGCTCCAGCTCGGCGCCGGCGACGAGGTGTGCGCGCTGGTCACCGGCACCCCGGTCGCCGTCTCCGGAATGGAGAACGACGCGGAGAAGCAGGCCGCCGACCGTGGCGTGGCCTACCGCGTGGTGCTCGAGCGGGAGGTCCTCGACCAGCCGACCGGGATCGTCGAACTGTCGGCCGCACTGGGCCGGGACGAACAGGTGCGGGTCGTGGACAAGGTGCCGACCAAGCTGGTGATCGCCGACCGGACGCTGGCGATGGTGCCGCTCACCTCGCACGCCGCGGAACCGGCCGCGCTGGTGGTGCACGCGAGCGGCCTGCTGGAGCTGCTGTCCGGCTTGTTCGAGTCGGTGTGGCGGGGGGCGCTGCCGCTGCGGTTGAGCGCCGGTGGCGCGGTCGACGAACAGGAGGCCGACGGCCCCGACAGCACCGATCTGGAGGTCCTGTCGCTGCTGCTCGCCGGGCTGACCGACGCGAGCGTCGCCAAACAGCTGGATCTGGGCCTGCGGACGGTGCAGCGCCGGGTGAAGCGGCTGATGGAGCTGACCGGCGTGACGACACGGCTCCAGCTGGGGTGGCACGCGTACGAGAAGGGCTGGGTGGCGCGCGACTGACCTGCGGTTTCCCGTGGGGTCCGGCAGGCTGGGCAGATGGGAGCGTGGAAACTCCTGCCGGTCGGCGTGGTGCTGCTGCTCGGCCTGGCCGGAGTGCTGGTGCCCGGGGTGCCGGGGTCGTGGCTCGTCTGGGCCGCGGTCCTTTGGTGGACGCTGAAGGACCCCCAGCCCCTCGCCTGGGGCGTTCTCGTGGGTGCCACGCTGGTTCTGCTGCTGTCCCGGGCGATCCGCTGGTCCCTGCCGCCACGTCGGCTGCGGGAGAGCGGCGCCACTCCCCGCATGGGGGCGTTCGCGGGGATCGGCGCGCTGCTCGGTTTCGTTCTGCTGCCGGTGATCGGCGCGATACCCGGCTTCATGGGCGGCATCTACCTCTCCGAACGGCTACGGCTCGGCCGGCACCAGGAGGCCGTGGCGGCGACGCGGACCGCGATGCGTTCGGGCGGCTCCAGCGTGCTGACGGAGCTGTTCGCCTGCCTGCTGGTCGCGGGCGCGTGGCTGGGCGCGGTGCTCTGGGGCTGAGTGCGGTCTCTGGAGCAGAGTGCGGTCTTGGAGCTGAGTGCGGTCTCTGGAGCAGAGTCCGGAGCGTCGGCGGAGCCGATACATCGGACCCGTCCCGGGTGCGGGTGCGCCGGGGCGGAACGACCCACTGGGAGCGGCCGGTCGGCTTCTCATCGCCACTCGGTCAGCGTCGCGAGGTCGATCGTGTCGGCCAGCGCCTGCATTCCCCGGTCGTTGAAGTGGAGGTGGTCGCCGGGGTCGTAGGCGGGGCGGATGCGGTTCGGGTTCGCGGGGTCACGGACGGCGGCGTCGAAGTCGGCGACCCCGTCGAAGACCCTGCCGGTGCGCAGGAGCGCGTTGACCGCCTGGCGTGCCTTCTCACCGGCTCCGGTGAAGGAACTGTGGCCGCCGTACGGGGTGATGGTCGCGCCGATGACGCGGATGCCCCGGGCGTGCGCGCGGGACACGATCGTCCGGTACGCCCGCTCGAAGGCACCCGGATCCGTCTGCGCGGGCGTGCCCTTGATGTCGTTGATGCCCTCCAGGACGATGACCGCGCGCACCCCGGAGCGGAGAAGGGCGTCGGCGTCGAGGCGGGCCAGGGCGCTGGGGCCCACGCCGTCGAGGAGGACGCGGTTGCCGGAGATGCCGGCGTTCAGCACACCGAGCCGGCGGTTCGGCGGCAGCGCGCGCAGGCGGGCGGCGAGACGGTCGGGCCAGCGGCGGTTGGCGCTGGCGGAGGAGCCGGTGCCGTCGGTGAGGGAGTCCCCGAGCGCGACCACGCTGCCGATGGCCGTGGTGCCGAGGACGTCGACGCCGGTGACGTAGTACCAGTGGGAGACGGTCGTGGTGTACGCGGAGCCGTCGGTGTCGGCGGTCCGGTCGCCGTTCCTGGCGAGGAAGTTGGTCTGGAAGGCCGAGCGGTGGTAGGTCGCGGGACCCGAGTCGGCCGAGGTGTGCACGCTGACGACGAGGTTGGCGTTCGCCGGGACGTTCAGGCGCACGGCGTCGGTGGCCCGCTCCCGGCCCGCCGGAATCGACACGGAGGTGGCGCCCGCGAAGGTGGCGGTGCGCATGGAACCCGGCACGGCGTCGGGACTGCGGGGAGCGCCCGGCCGCTGCAACGCGACGGTGACGGAGTCGAGTTGGAGGGGTGCGGTGCCGAGCCGGTTGGAGATCCGCACGCGCAGCGCCGTGCCGCCGACGCTGGTGTGCACCACGTTGCGGATCGAGGTGCCGGGGAGGGCGGGGGTGGTTCCGGAGGGGGCGGTTTCCCAGGTGCCGGTCCAGCGAGGGGCCGAGGCGGGCGGGGCGACGCCGGAGGCGGTCCCCTCGTCGGCTCCCACCGCCGTAGGGGCGAGCACCAGTGCTGTCACCAGGGCGGCGAGGAGGTGCCGGACCTTGATCGCGCGGGTCATGCGGGCATGATGTCCCACCCCGCCGACCCCTCCGGCGCGGCGTCACGCCATTGGCCGCACCGCACATACGTCCCAGGGTGACCTGGACCTAGGTCGGGAAGCCGATGCGGTGGGGGCGCGTGAGTGTTTGGCTGCTGTCATGACCGAATTCAGCGAGGCCGAGCGCGCGTACCTGAAGTCGCAGCGGCTGGGACGGCTGGCCACCGTCGACGCCCACGGACAGCCGCAGGCGAATCCTGTCGGCTTCTTCCCGCAGGACGACGGGACGATCCTGATCGGGGGCTATGCGATGGGCGGCACGAAGAAGTGGCGCAACCTGCAGAAGAACCCGAAGGTGGCCCTCGTCGTCGACGATGTGATCAGCGTCGAACCGTGGCGGGTTCGCGGCGTGGACATCCGTGGCGAGGCCGAACTCCTCACCGGGCCGCACGACTTGGGTCCGCACTTCAGCGAGGAAGTGATCCGGATTCATCCGCGGCGGATCCACGGCTGGGGGCTCGAGGAGGCCTGAGCGCCGGCCGGCGGACCCGCCCCGGGTGTCATGCCCCTGGGCGACGCTGCCTGCGCCCGTCCGCTACGTGGCCGGCTCGTACGCTGCCGACTCGGCGGCCACCCTCAGGTGTTGGAGTGCGTACGAGCGCCAGGGGCGCCAGGTGTCGGGGACTTCGGCGCCCGGCGGTGCCACGTCCGGGTCGCCGAGGGCACGGGTACGGATGACGGCGGCCGTGTCGTCGTCCATGCCCGGCAGGGCGAGCAGGGTTTGCCGGGCGTCGTCGCGGTCGGCGCCGGCGTCGAGGCGGAGGGTGCCGTCGGCGAGGGCGGCGGTCAGGGCACCGAGTGTGCCGGCCGGTTCGGCCTGTGCGAGCACGGCCGGTTCGGGGAAGACGTGGGTGAGGCTGCCGCTGGGGGCGTCGAGTGTCTTCCCGTACCGCCGTACCAGCCGCTCGGCCTCCGCCGTGCCCACCAGCGCGCGTACGGCCAGCTCGTCCGGGTCGGCCGTGCCCGGCGAGCGCAGGCCGGGACGGGCGGCGACGAGCGGACCGAGCCGGGGGTCCTGGCCCAGGCGTTCGTCGACGGCGTACGGATCGGCGTCGAGGTCGAACAGTCGCCGCAGCCGCTGAACGGCGGTGGTGAGGTCGCGCGGGTCGGTGAGGCGCAGGCGGGCGTCGAGCCAGCCGCCGTGGTGGGCCGGGGTACGGGGCGCGGGAGCGCCGGGGCGCTCGTCGACGGCCACGATTCCGGTGCCGTACGGAAGGCGGAGGGTCCGGCGGTAGGTGCGCCGGCCGCGCGGACCGTTCATCTCCTCGATGCCCGGCACGGTCTCGCGGGCGAGGAGGTCGAAGACGGCGATGGCCTGGTACGGGCCCCGGTGGGCGAGCCGGAGCGGGATCCCGGCGGAGGGGGCGGCGCCGCGGCGGGCGGGCGGTCCGCCCCGGGGCGCGGCGGCGCGCAGCTCACTGGGCGTGGCCGCGTACACCGCCCTGATGGTGTCGTTGAACTGCCGCACGCTGGCGAACCCGGCCGCGAACGCGATCTCGGTGATGGACAGGCCGGTGGTCTGCAACAGGACGCGCGCGGTGTGGGCGCGCTGGGCGCGGGCGAGGGCGACGGGTCCGGCGCCGACCTCGGCGGTGAGTTGCCGCTGCACCTGGCGGGCGCTGTACCCGAGCCGGACGGCGAGGCCGCCGACGCCCTCTCGGTCGACGACACCGTCCCCGATCATGCGCATGGCGCGGCCGACGACATCGGCCCGTACGTTCCACGCGGCCGAGCCGGGCACGGCGTCCGGGCGGCAGCGGCGGCAGGCCCGGAAACCCGAGCTCTGCGCCGCGGCCGCCGTGGCGTAGTACCGCACGTTCTGCCGCTTCGGCGTCACCGCCGGGCAGCTGGGGCGGCAGTAGATGCCGGTCGTCTCGACGGCGAAGAAGAACTCCCCGTCGAAGCGCGCATCGCGACTGCGCACCGCCTCGTACCTGGTCTCTTCATCGATCACGTCTTCCAGTGTGCGCGGTGCCGCGGCGCGGGGCTGGCGGGAATCGGACGTGGTGTCGGGGCGGGGGGTGCGGACGGACGAGGCCGGTCAGGCCGGTGCGGGGGCCGGATCACAGCCCCCGCACCGGTCACGCCGGGCACCGGGCACACCGGGCACTGGCACCGGGCACCCCTACCCCCACTGTCCCCGCTTCGCTTCCATGGCCGCCTTCCCCTCCGCCCCCTTCCGCTTCCAGTCCCGGCGGATCTCGGCCCGCAGCCGGGCGTCGGTCTTGGCGACGATGCGCTGGTTCTCGCGCAGCAGCTTGCGATAGCTGTCGAGGCGCCGCTCCGGCAGCTCGCCGGTGTCGAGGGCCGCGAGGACCGCGCAACCCGGCTCCGCGGTGTGCGCGCAGTCGTGGAAGCGGCATTCCGCGGCCAGTGCCTCGATCTCGGAGAAGACCTGGTTGACCCCGGTCTCCGCGTCCCAGAGGCCGACCCCGCGCAGCCCCGGGGTGTCGATGAGGACACCCCCGCCCGGCAGGGCGAGCAGGTTGCGCGTGGTCGTGGTGTGGCGGCCCTTGCCGTCCACGTCCCGCGTGGCGTGCACCTTCATGACGTCCTCGCCGAGCAGCGCGTTGGCGAGGGTCGACTTGCCCGCGCCGGACTGCCCGAGCAGCACGGACGTACCGCCGGACAGGACCGCCGCGAGGACGTCGAGTCCTTCGCCGAGGTTGGAGCTGACCGACAGCACGGGCACACCGGGCGCCGCCGTCTCCACGTCCTGCACGAGATACGAGAGCGTCGTCGCGTCCGGCACCAGGTCCGCCTTGGTGAGGACCACCACCGGCTGCGCGCCGGACTCCCACGCCAGGGCGAGGAAGCGTTCGACGCGGCCAAGGTCGAGTTCCACGGCGAGGGACACGGCGACCACGGCGTAGTCGACGTTGGCCGCGAGGATCTGCCCCTCGGAGCGCTTGGAGGAGGTGGAGCGGACGAAGGCGGAGCGGCGCGGCAGATACGTCCGTACGTAGCGGGGGTCGCCGGCCGGTTCGACGGCGACCCAGTCACCGGTGCACACGACGCGCATCGGATCGTGCGGGGTGACGAACGCGGTGTCGGCGCGCAGCATCCCGCCGGGGGTGACCACGTCGCACTGACCGCGGTCGACCCGGATGACACGCCCGGCCAGCAGGCCTTCGGAGTCGTACGGGGCGAACTCGGCCTCCCAGTCCGCATCCCAGCCGTACGGCACGAGCGGATGCGAGGAAGAGGAGAACGAACCCGGGAGAGAAGAGAGTGACAAGGGGTGACCCTTCACAAGGGTGGCCCCGGCACCGCGCTCACTGGCGCGGGAGATACAGAGAGGTCAGCCGGAGACCACGGAGGTGGACTTGATGAACTTCCGGATGCGGGCAGCGCCCATCACAGAGACAGCCATCGGTCACACCTCCCAAACCAAGCCAAGTCACCAGCGGCACCACCTGGCCGCCGCTCGAACATCACCGACTCTAGAGGTACGAGGGCCACGACGCCATCGATTTACGGCGCACCTGGCAGTGGCTCGCGGGGAGTCGGGAGTGTCCTCGGGACGGCTTGCACGGCGTCCGGTGCCGCAACACGCGGGCACGGGCCGAGCGTTCTCATCCTTCCGCGTCCGGCGCTCCGGCTGATGGAGAAGAGACGCGGGACGGTACTGACGTCGGCCGCGGGCAGGCTGACCGCTCCTCGGTCAGCTCCAGGGCGACTGCGCCGGGATCGCGGTGCCGGCGTCGGCGCCACCCACTCGACAAGCGGGGGCAAGACGCGGCTGAAAAGCGTCGACCGTGGCGAAAGGAGGCTCTGCGTCCAGGAGTGACGGGTGTTTTCAGGACAGAACTCGACTGAACATATGCACCATTGGCGGCTTTCGCCTTACGTTTTTGCCCGATCTGGTCAATAGTTGTCGTGCGGCACGTGTTGACCGTAGAAGGATCACGTCCCTGCGCGGGTGCTATGACCGTGTGCCCGCTGACTGCACAATCCCTTCGCGAGTGGACGTATCCCCGCATCCCGCGGACGTCGCTCCATCCCGTGGGGGGACCCGTCATGAACAGTGACACCGGCAGAGCCGACACGCCCAGATCCGGACAGGCCCGCCTCGGCGGCCTCGACGGCGCCCAACGACGGGCCGGTCGCGTGCTGTGCTGGACACACGCCGTTGCCATGCTGACCGCCGCCGCGCAAGCCGTCCTGAGCCCCGACTTCCCCTGGTGGGACCGTCTCTGGCCGCTGCCCTGGTATCTGATTCCCGCCACCGGGATCATCTGGGCCGTCCTGCGCGCCCGCTACAAACACGCCCTCCACCAGCAGAGCCTCGAAGAAGGCATCCCCGCCGACTTCGATCGGATCGCCTGAACCCCGACCGCGGGGTACGGCCTCAGATCAACACGACGTGGTCGTCCCAGCCGTTGCCTGTCACCTTCTCGAACCACAGGCGCGCCGTGCCCTCGGCGACGGCCGCCGGACACAGCCTCCATCCCGCCCCCTCAGCGATGCTGACCCGGGTCGCGCCACAGGACTCCTTGATGGGACTCCATCCGCTGTCCTCGGCGTCCCCGGTCATGACCCGCACGCCCTCGGGCCCGGCCAGCGCCACCGTGGGGCCACCCCGGTGTCCGACGGCCGCGACATGGGACACCGCCGTAGGCACGACACGGCGCTCCCGTCGTCGACGAGTACGACGGTGCTGCCCTCCGTGTCCCGGGCCGCCGCCAGGACGCGTACGGCCACCGTCTGCTCGATCCGCTGCCGCGCGGGCTCGCCACCGTCTGCTCGATCCGCTGCCGCGCGGGCTCGCCACCGTCCGCCGGTCACCGCACCGCGTACAACGCACCGTCGTGCGCGGTCCAGCCGGTCAGGTCCCCTTCGGCGGACGGCAGACTGCCCAGCAGGCATTCGACACGTCAACGACCGCGTCCATATCAGGCATGGCGGCAGATTAGGCGGCGGCGGTCCGGCCGCGGGGCGGAAGTCCCGACCGGGCGCGGGCCCGAACACGCCGACCGGGCGCGAACGGCGTGGCCGCGCCCGGGCGGCGGCTTCGGTCAGCCGGTCGCGGCGCGCCTGCCGCGCCGCCGGAGGCCGGTCGTCGTGCACTTGCCGCCGGTCAGCCGGTCAGCCGTTCGTCGTGCACTTGCCGCCGTTCAGCGTGAAGCCGTACGGGGTCGTGTTCTCGTCGTGCCAGGTGGACAGGAAGCCGAAGGCGAAGGTGCCGTCGGCCGCGACCTGCTTGTTGTAGTCGGCTGCCGCGGCCGTGACCCGGGCGCCGCTCTGGGTGACGCTCGCGTCCCACATCTGGCTGATCTGCTGGCCGTCACGGAACGTCCAGCCGATGCGCCAGTTGTCGAGCGCCTTTTCGGAGGTGACCGTGACCGTGGCCTGGAAGCCGTCCGGCCATTCGTTGAGTATCTCGTACTTCACCTGGCAGTAGGACGGGGCCTTCGTCGAGCCGCCCGCCTTGTGCGTCTCCTCCACGGTGGAGGACGACTTGCCCTGGGGCTCCGTGTCGGGGTCGCTGCTCTTCACCTCGGACTTCGCGCCCGTCGGCCGCGAAGTCGAGGAGGAGGACGAGGACGAGGGGGCGGCGGCCGACCCCGAGGGCAGGTCCGCGGCGGGCAGTGACGCAGCCTCGCCCGCCACCGGCCGGCCGTCCGTCGCGTCGTCGCTCGCCGACGCGCCGCCGCCCGAGTCGCCGAACTGCATCAGCGAGGCCCCCAGCGCAAGCGCCGACACGATCACGGCCGCGGCCAGGATCCCGGTCCTGCCGATCCGCGGCCGGGCCGTCCCGCCCTGGGCGAGCCCGGTGTCCGCGCCCGTGTACACGCGCCCGCCACTCAGTCCCGCGTCCGCCGCCCGGCGCCGGCGCTCCAGATAGGCGAGCCCGCCCCAGCCGATGACTCCGCCCGCCAGCGCGGAGGGCAGTCCCCCGCCGTGCAGACGCAGGCACGCCGCGGCCTCGGCGCACTCCACACAGGTGGCGAGGTGCCGCGAGAGGTCATCGGGCGCACCGGCGTTCGGTGACCGGGTCACCGCGTCGAGGAGCCGCGCGTAGCTGCGGCACTCGGCCTTCATGGGGGTGTCGAGGTGGTTGCGGTGGCAGCGGTCTCTGAACAGCGCCCGTACCTGGACGAGTTCCTCGGCCGCCGCCGTGGGGTCGAGGCCGAGCCGACGGGCCACGTCCGGCAGGGGCAGCGACTCCACCTCGGCCAGCCACAGCAGCGCCGCGTCCGGCTCCTGCATGTCCCTCAGACCGCGCAGCGCGAGCGGGCGGTGCAGGGGCGGCCCGGTGTAGCGTGCGGCCTTGTCGGAGTTGAGCCACAGCCGCAGGTCGGGGTCGAGACGGTGCCCCTGCCCGTGGGCCTCCCAGGCGGCGGCGGCAGTGCGAACGGCCGTCAGCAGCAGCGGAATGCGCGGCAGCCTGAGCGTCCGGCGCCCGGTGTCCTTCGCCGTGGCGTCGGCGGCGCGCGCCTGGTGGATCCCGTGCGTGAACGCCTCGGTGGCAAGCTGTGCCGCGGCAGCCGAACCGGACGTGCACAGATCGGCGTACGACAGGACCGCGTCCCAGCACTCGGAGAACAGTGCTGCCTCGGCGGCGTCCTGGGGGGTCGGCAGGTCGGGCATGGGGAGCTCCTGCATCGAGTGCATCCACAAGAAGCGTCAACTCCCCCTCGGTACAGGGGAGTTGGGGTTGTCTCACGACAGGCCCCGAGCCTTTCACGATTTCAGCACAACTGACAAGCTGCGTATTCAATTTCCGTTACCGGCGGTTACGCAACTCTCGGTCCACGGCGGCCGGTTGCGACCGGCGGCGAGCGTTCCGGCTGCGCGGACCGCCCGGCTCCGGGTGTCCCGAGTGTGGTACGGAAAGGAGGCCGGGACGTATCGATTCCCGTCGACTTTCACCGGATCTTCCACTCCGTGACGGCCGCGAGTGATCACATACACGCCCACCCCCGGCTCGGGCGCGCGCCGGAGCCGGGGGTGGGCCGGGCGGGGAGGGGATCGGGTAGGGAAGCTACCGAGCCGGGAGGGGGCCTGCCGCCCCGCGGGTGAGGGCTAGGCCGGGGTCGGTTCCTGTGCCGGGAGGCTGTCCATGAAGGAGCTGACGGAGAAGACCGCGCGTCCCGGGCCGGGCTCCCCGTAGCCGGGCGGGGAGGAGAGACCGAAGTCCTCCATCGTGGCGCGGTACGCCTCGAGCAGGCGGATGTGGTACTCCAGCGGCGCACCCTGCGGGTTGGCCTTGCCGAGCGGCGTCGTCGGCTCCGGGCACCAGGTGGTGAAGCGGGGCGTGATGCCGTGCGACATGAAGAAGCGCAGGCCCTCGGTGGTGGAGGCGATGGCCTCGTCGACCGTCGTGAAGCCGAAGGGCTCCGCCATCTCCACGCCCGCCACGAAGTTGGGGATCACATTGCGCGCGCCGAAGATCTCCGCCGAGTCGAGAATGCGCTTGTGCCACTCGTCGCGGCCGACGTAGCGCTCCTTTCCGGGGCAGTACAGCTCGAACAGCCGGCGGTCCCACACCTCGTAGTTGGGGTGGTAGATCTGCACGCCGTGGTCCTTGAAGCGCTGGACGTCGTCCCTCGGGAGCGCCTGCGCGACGACCTTGCCGATCCAGCGCCCCGGGAAGCGCTCCTCGATGGCCTTGGCGTAGTGCCCGTAGAAGTCGGCCTCGTCGCGCCCGGCGACCTTGGACGTGATCGCACCGCCCGTGAGCGTGTACGCGGTGGACGCCTTCGCGGTGTCGTACCGGTCGATGATCTCCAGCGCTTCGAGGACCTCCTCGACGTCCTTCACGCCGGTGTACGGGCGGCCCGCCGCCTTGTGCTGGCGCCAGTTGTGGTTGATGTCGCAGTACTGGCACTCCTCCTTGGCGCCGAAGTACTGGCAGACCCGGAAGACGGTGAGGTAGATCAGATAGCCCCACTGGATCGTCGGGGCGACCTCCATGACGGACTTCCCGTTGGAGAGCTGGTGCCGGTAGTACTCCGGCATCGGGGGGACGCCGACGTCCGAGATCCGCTTCCCGTCGAGGTAGAGCCCGAGCATGCCGTCCTCGTCGGCGGCCACCCGGTACGGCGAGGCCGGGTTCACGCGCACCGACACGACGGTGCGCCGCAGGTCGTACGGGCCACCGGTGAGGATGATCTCCTCCGGCGGCCGGCGCAGCGCGGCCTCGCCCAGCTCGGGCAGGGTGCCGTGGTCGAAGGAGAAGATGAAGTACGACTTCGGCTTGACGTCGCCGTCCTCGTTGTCCGAGAGCGCCGAGTCGTCGAAGGCCACACCTCCCCGGAGCAGGTCCTCCTTGAAAACGGCTTCCCGCGGTACGTGCGGGAACCGCTCCATCAGATCCTCGACCAGCGCGGTACGGCTGCCCATCCCGTCCTCCTTGCTCCCGAGTCGTTCCCGGCTCCTGTGCTCGACTCCTCACGGTATGCCCCGTGCGGGCGACCGGCCGTGCCGGGGCCCCGAACAGGCGCTGACCGGGCTGCACCGCGGGCGGCCCGGTCCACGCCCGGATGTGCCGCGCGGGCCCATGGGGCAGGGTGCGCCAAGGGGCGGCTCAGCCCCGCTGGGGCCGGTGCCCGCGGTCGGTCTCCGGGGTCACGCGGTGCGCTCCAGCGCGCCGGGGTCGATCGCGTACGCCGGCGCCTCGCCCCCTCGCAGCCGCTCCGCCTCCTCCGTCACGGTGAGGCCGAGGCGGGCCACCTCGTTGCCCTGCGAGCCCGCCAGGTGGGGGGTGACGAAGGCGTTCGGCAGGTCGAAGAGCGGGGAGCCGGCGGGCAACGGCTCGGGTTCCGTGACGTCGAGGACGGCGCTGAGCCGTCCGGCGCGCAGTTCGTCGACGAGCGCCTCGTGGTCGACCAGGGCGCCGCGCGCGGTGTTGACGAGGAAGGACCCGTCCGGCATCAGGGCGAGTTCGCGACGGCCGATGAGCCGACGGGTCTCGGGGGTCAGCGGGGCGTGCAGGGTGACGATGTCGGAGGAGCGCAGCAGGTCGTCCAACGGCAGCAGGGGAACGCCGAGCCGGGCGGCCTCCGCCGCGTCTACGTACGGGTCGGCCAGGCTCGGCCGCAGGTCGAAGGGGCGCAACAGTTCGATGAGCCGGCGGCCGATGCGGGAGGCGCCCACGATCCCGACCCGGCGGCCGAAGTTGCCGACGCCCGGCAGGATGTCCCCCATGGGAAAGGCCCGGTCGGTGCGGAAGCGGTCGCGGTGCGCGAAGAGGTCCTTGCCGGCGAGCAGGATCATGGCGAGCGCGTATTCGGCGACGGGCAGCGCGTTGGCGCCGGCCGCGGAGGAGACCGCGATGCCGCGTTCCCAGAGCGCGGGGGTGGCGAAGCCCTTCACCGAGCCCGCCGCGTGCAGCACGGCGCGCAGCTCGGGCGCCGCGTCGAGGACGGCCGCGTCGAGGCGGGGGCAGCCCCAGCCGGTGATCAGGATCTCCACCCCGGCGAGCGCCTCCCGTACCCGGGGAGCGGTGAAGTCCTCGGCCACCAGACCGGGGTCGATGTCCACACAGGCGCGCAGTCGGGCGAGCACCTCCGGCGGGAAGATCCATGGCACGTTCTCGGCGGTCATGGCGAACATCGCCAGGGGACGCTCGGGCAAGGAAGTGACCTTCCGGCTGGCTGGATCAGGCGTAGCAAGCGGTGTCTACGGTAGGTGTCGACGAATGAAGGGGTCAATGGACCGGAACGCCCCCGGCGGACCGGAAAGTCCCCGTACAGAGAGGCCGGGCAGGGATGACTGACGCAGGGACCGCGCTCACCAACTGGGCCGGGAACATCACGTACTCGGCCAAGGAGCTGCACCGGCCGCAATCGCTGGACGCGCTGCGGGCGCTGGTCGCGGACAGTGCGAAGGTGCGGGTACTGGGCAGCGGGCACTCGTTCAACGAGATCGCCGAGCCGGGTGCCGACGGCGTACTGCTGTCGCTGACCGCCCTGCCGCCGTCGGTCGAGGTGGACACGGCCGCCCGTACCGTACGGGTCGCGGGCGGGGTCCGGTACGCCGAACTCGCCCGGGTGGTGCACGGACACGGGCTCGCGCTGCCCAACATGGCCTCGCTCCCGCACATCTCCGTGGCGGGCTCGGTGGCCACCGGCACGCATGGCTCCGGCGTCACCAACGGCTCGCTCGCCTCGGCCGTGCGGGAGGTGGAGCTGGTCACGGCCGACGGTTCGGCGGTGCGGATCGGGCGGGGCGACGACCGGTTCGACGGCGCCGTGACCGCGCTCGGGGCGCTCGGGGTGGTCACCGCGCTCACGCTCGATCTGGAGCCGGACTACCGGGTCGCCCAGCAGGTTTTCACCGAACTCCCGCTGGCGGGGCTGGACTTCGATGCGGTGGCGGCTTCGGCGTACAGCGTCAGCCTCTTCACCGGCTGGCGGACGTCGGGCTTTGCGCAGGTGTGGCTCAAGCGCCGCACCGACCGGCCGTCGGCCGACTTCCCGTGGGCGGCGCCGGCCACCGAGGCGATGCACCCCGTGCCGGGCATGCCCGCGGTCAACTGCACCCAGCAGTTCGGGGTCCCGGGCCCCTGGCACGAGCGACTCCCGCACTTCCGGGCGGAGTTCACCCCCAGCAGCGGCGCCGAGCTCCAGTCGGAGTACCTGCTGCCGCGCCCGTACGCCCTCGACGCGCTGCACGCCCTGGACGCCGTGCGGGAGACGGTGGCGCCGGTGCTCCAGATCTGCGAGGTGCGGACGGTCGCCGCCGACGCGCAGTGGCTGAGCCCCGCCTACGGGCGGGACACCGTGGCGCTGCACTTCACCTGGGTCGAGGACCTGGCCGCCGTACTGCCCGTGGTGCGGCGGGTCGAGGAGGCGCTGGACCCCTTCGACCCGCGGCCGCACTGGGGCAAGGTCTTCGCGGTCCCGGCGCGGGTGCTGCGCGGGCGGTATCCGCGACTGGGCGATTTCCGGGCCCTGGTGGACTCGCTCGATCCCGGCGGAAAGTTCACCAACGCCTTCGTACGGGAGGTGCTGGGCTCCGGCGACCGGCCGTCGTGAGAAGATCGGCGACCGGGAACGGCTGACACCTCCCGGACTTCCTACACCCCCTTTCCTAACCCCTTGTCGAAAGACCCGGCAGGCCATAGCCTGGCGCCGCGCCGGGGCCGACGGGCCTCGTCATGGCCTGGAGGGATCGAGGGATCGTGTCGGTGAAGCGCACCTCACGCGACATCCGCACCGCGAACCGTTACGAGGTGCTCCGCCAGATCATCGCCAAGTCACCCACCTCGCGGCAGGAACTGGCGGCCGCGACCGGGCTCAGTCTCGCCACGGTCGCCACGCTCGTCGGGGAGCTGCTCGACCTCGGCATGCTGACCGAGGTCGGATTCGAGGACTCGGCGGGCGGGCGGCCACGCGGTCTGGTCGCCGTCAACTCCGGCGGCGGCGCGCTGATCGGCGTCGACATCGCGGAGACGTACGTACGGGTCGAGCTGTTCGACCTCGGACTGGGCCAACTCGCCCGCGCCGACGAGGACATGCGCCCGGGCGAGAGCCGCCCGGAGCAGGTCGTCGGGCATGTCGCGGCCGCGGTCGGCTCGGTCGTCGCGCAGGCCGGGGTGGACGGCGCGCGCGTCCTCGGCGTCGGGGTGAGCGTGCCGGGCCAGGTGGACCGCGACCGCGGGATCGCCGAGTACGCGCCGAACTGGGACTGGCACGACGTGCCGCTGCTCTCCCTGCTCGCCGAACACATCACCCATCCCCTGTACCTCGACAATCCGCTGCGCGCCTGCGCGGTGGCCGAGCTGTGGTTCGGCGCGGCCCGCGGGCGCGGGGACGCCGTGGTGGTGAACCTCGGCACCGGGGTCGGCGCCGGGCTGGCGCTGGGCGGCGCGCTGCACCGCGGGGTCAGCAACAGCGCCGGCGAGTGGGGTCATACGACGCTCGTGCTGGACGGGCGGCTGTGCCACTGCGGCAACCACGGGTGCGTGGAGACGTATGTCGGGGCGCCCGGGATCATGCAGAACCTGCGGGAGCTGAGCCCCGCCGACCCCCTGCTGCACCCCGGGGACCAGACCGCCACGATCGACGCGCTGGCCCGTGGGGTCGCCGCGCGGGATCCCGTGGCGCTCAAGGTCGTTCGCGACACGGCCCGTTACCTGGGCGCCGGGATCGCCGACCTGGTGAACCTGCTCAACCCCGAGGTGGTCGTGCTCAGCAGCTGGGTGGCGGCCACGCTCGGCGAGCCGTTGCTCGACGAGGTGCGCGAGGCCGTCGCCCGGCACGCGCTGAGGCGACCGTTCGCCTCCACCGAGATCGTCCTCTCCCCCATCCCGACCGACCCGGTGTGCCTGGGAGCCGCGACCTTCGCCCTCGAAGGCGCCCTCCAGTCGGTCGGGCAGCGGCCCGCGCAGCGCGCCACCTCCGCGAGGAGCCGCACCGCACCACCGTCATGACGACGCCCCTCGCCTGACCCGCGAGCGTCCCGCCCGACAGAGGGGGCGGTCCGGTCGTGCGGCGGCCCACCCTCGTCACGTCCGGTATTCCGAACGCTGCACAACACTTCGAACAGCCTTCGTCCAACCCCTTGCCGAAGCCTTGACCGAAGGTTAGCGTCCGGCTCCGCGACGCCAGATCGAGCCACTGACGCACAGCAGTTGAGCCGCAGCCGTACTCAAGACAAGGACGTCACCATGTCGGCAACGAGCAACAGCAACTGGGACCGCCGATCCGTACTCCGAGCCGCCGCGGGCCTCGCGGCGCTGGGCCCGCTGGCCGCCTGCGGCAGCAACACCGGCCGTTCGGGCGGCGGGAGTTCGGGCGAGAGCCTGGTGCAGTACTTCCACGCGTACGGCGAGGCGGGCACCGAGCAGGCCATCAGACGGTACGCGAAGGCGTACGACAAGGCCGCCGTGACCACGCAGTGGATCACCGGCACCAACTTCGAGAGCAAGCTGTTCTCGGCGCTGCTCACCGACAACGCGCCGGACGTCTTCGAGTTCCACCCACAGCTCCAGATGATCAAGAGCGGCCAGGTGGCGGCGCTGGACGACATCATCGATCCGGTCAAGGACGACTTCAACCCGGCCGACATCACGTCGCACACGGTCGACGGCAAGGTCTACGGCGTCCGGATGATCGACGACCCGCAGTTCTTCTTCTACCGCAAGTCGCTGCTGGAAAAGGCCGGCACGGGCGTCCCCCAGACCCTGGACGAACTCGCCGAGGCCGCCGCCAAACTCACCACCGACAAGGTCAAGGGCCTGTTCCTCGGCAACAACATGGTGGCGCCGAACTACGCCCTGGTCTGGGCGGCCGGCGCCGATCAGCTCAACGCCAAGAACGAGATCGCGTACCACACCGACGAGGTGGCCGCGGCGCTGAAGGTGTACCGCAAGATGTTCACCAGCGGGCATCTGCTCCTGGACGCCCCCGCCGACTACTGGGACCCCTCGGCTCTGGTCCAGGGACTCACCGCGATCCAGTGGTGCGGCATGTGGGCCATGCCCGTGATGCAGCAGGCCCTCGGCGACGACCTCGGCATCTTCCCCTTCCCCTCGGCGGCCTCCGGCGCCAAGCCCGCGGTCTACAACGGCGGCTGGTCCATGTTCGTCAACGCCAAGGGCAAGAACGTCGACCTGGCCAAGGAGTACGTGAAGTGGCTCTGGATCGACCAGAAGAAGTACCAGGAGGACTGGGCGCTCAGCTACGGCTTCCACATACCGCCGCGCACCTCGACCGCCGAGTCGGCCACCAAGCTCAAGTCGGGCCTGCCCGCTGAGGGCGTCAAGCTCTTCACCGACTACGGGCGCTTCGACAACGTCTCCTGGACCCAGGCCATGATCAGCGCGCTCGAGGGCGTGATCGCCGACGCCGTCCGCAAGGGCAAGGACCCCGAGGCCGCGCTCGACACGGCGGACAAGAAGGTCAACCGCGAGCTCAAGAATCTCTTCGGATAGGCCGGCGGACAGGTAACGACAGGCGGACAGGCAACGACATGTCGACCACCACGACGCGTGACGTCGCGCGCCCCGCCCCGGCCAAGGCGTCCAAGGCCGGGCCGCGGCGGGGTCTGCGGGGCACCACGCTCAACTTCTGGCTCTTCACCGGACCGTTCCTCCTCGGCCTGGTGATCTTCGTCTACGTCCCCATCGGCTGGAGCGTCTGGCTCAGCTTCTTCGAGGCGCGCTACACCGTCACGCCCAGCAAGTTCATCGGCCTCGACAACTACCGGCAGATGCTGACGAACGGCGCCTTCGTCGACGCACTGGTCACGTTCACCGTCTTCGCCGCGATCATCGTGCCCGTCACCTGGGCGCTGTCGCTCGGCCTCGCGCTGATGGTGCACCGGCTGCGCTTCATGAAGGCGTTCTTCCGGTCGGTGTTCTTCCTGCCCACCGCGTGCAGCTTCGTCGCCGCCTCGCTGATCTGGAAGATGTCCATCTTCAGCGGGGTGCGCTTCGGCCTGGCGAACACCGTCCTCGGCTGGTTCGGCGTCGAGAACATCGCCTGGCTGGCCGACCCCGACCCGCCCTGGTACTGGCTGGTCATCGTCACGGTACGCCTGTGGCTCCAGGCCGGTTTCTACATGATCCTGTTCCTGGCGGCCCTGCAGAACATCCCGCCGGAGCTGTACGAGGCCGCCGCCATCGACGGCGCCGAGCCGGGCTGGCAGACCTTCCGGCACATCACGCTGCCCCAGCTGAGGGCCACGTCAACTGCCGTGATCCTGCTGCTCCTTGTGGCCGCCTACCAGGCCTTCGACGAGTTCTTCAACCTGCTGTCGAAGACCACATGGGGCCGGCCACCGCTGGTCGAGCTCTACTACACGGCCCTGGGCGAAAACCAGGACTACGGCGCGGGCAGCGCGGGCGCGGTCGTCCTGACCCTGCTCATCTGCGTCGTGACGCTGCTCCAGGGCAGGCTCATGGGTTTCGGACGGGGGGACGAGTCCAAGTGACGACCGTCATCGAGAGCGACAAGGCCGGCGCCGTGCCCCCGAAGAAGCGCGGGCGCGAGGGACGGGGCGTCCTCGGCTCCACCGGCCTCTACCTCGCCACCGGCCTCTGCGCCCTGCTCTTCCTGGTCCCCTTCTACCTGATCATCCGCAACGCCCTGTCCACGGACGCCGAAATCACCGGCGAGGAATGGCAGTTCTTCCCCACGCACATCCGGTGGGGCAACATCACCGAGCTGTTCGACGACCCGACCGTGCCCTTCGCCCGTTCCCTGTGGAACTCCGCGGTGGTCGGTGTCCTCCACACGGCCGGCACCCTGCTGGTCTGCTCCCTCGCGGGCTACGGCCTCGCCAGGATCCCGTACAAGCACGCCGACAAGATCTTCTACGCGGTCCTGGTGACCCTGATGGTCCCGGCCGCCGTCACCTTCGTACCGAGCTTCGTGCTGGTCTCGTCGCTCGGCTGGGTGGACAGCTACCGCGGTCTCATCATCCCGGGTCTGTTCAGTGGTTTCACCTGCTTCCTGTTCCGGCAGTACTTCCTGGGGTTCCCCAAGGAGCTGGAGGAAGCGGCGCGCATGGACGGGCTCGGCTACTGGGGCGCGTACTGGCGCATCGTCGTGCCCAACTCGCTGAACTTCTTCGCGGCCATGGCCACCATCACCTTCATCAGCGGCTGGAACGCCTTTCTGTGGCCGCTGGTCATCGGCCAGGGCGAGGACTCGTGGACCGTGCAGGTCGCCCTCTCCTCGTACATGACCAACCAGACCGTCAACTTCCATCTGATCTTCATGGCCACCGCCATCTCGATCCTGCCCCTGGTACTCGTGTTCCTCTTCCTCCAGCGCTGGCTGGTGCAGGGGGTCGCGCAGACCGGCATCAAGGGCTGACACCGCCTTCTCAAGACCTGGAGACCGATGTCCTTCCGCACCACCGCTTCGCCCACGTCCACCGAGTACGTCGAGGACGTCTCGCCGGGAAGCGGGGCGCTGCCCCCGAGGGCCTGGTACGCATCCTCGGACGCCGTGTCCCTGTCACTGAACGGCAGCTGGGCCTTCCGGCTGTCGCCGACCGCCGACGCCCAGGACGACTCCTTCGCCGCGGAGGGGTACGCCATCGAGGAGGAGGGGGAGGGGTACGACGCCGGGGACTGGACCGAGATCGAGGTCCCCGGCCACTGGGGGCTGCAAGGCCACGGCGCGCCGATCTACACCAACCACCTCTACCCGTTCCCGGTCGACCCGCCGCGCGTGCCGACCGAGAACCCGACCGGTGACCATCTGCGGGTCTTCGATCTGCCGGCCGACTGGCCCGCACTGTCGGACGGCGGCTGCGTGCTGCGCTTCGACGGCGTCGAGTCCTGCGCCCGGGTGTGGCTGAACGGGACGGACATCGGGGAGTTCAAGGGCTCGCGGCTGCCGCACGAGTTCGCGGTCGGACACCTGCTGAAGCCGCGCGGCAACGTGCTGGCCGTGCGGGTCCACCAGTGGTCGGCGGGCTCGTACCTGGAGGACCAGGACCAGTGGTGGCTGCCCGGCATCTTCCGGGACGTCACGCTCCTGCACCGGCCGGCGGGCAGCGCCCTCGACTTCTTCGTGCACGCCTCGTACGAGCATGTCGAGGGGCTCGGCACCCTGCGCGTCGACTCCGACGTCGACGGCCGGGTCACCGTGCCCGAGCTGGACGTCGATGTCGAGACCGGCGAGTCGGTGACGGTCGCCGTCGAGCCGTGGACCGCGGAGACGCCCCGGCTGTACGACGGCGTGCTGGCCACCGAGGGCGAACAGGTCCCCCTGCGCATTGGCTTCCGAACGGTCGTACGCCAAGACGGTCTGATCAAGGTCAACGGCACGCCCGTCCTCTTCAAGGGCGTCAACCGGCACGAATGGCACCCCGAGCGCGGCCGCGCCCTCGACCTGGAGACCATGCGCCAAGACGTGCTGCTGATGAAACGGCACAACATCAACGCCGTCCGCACCTCGCACTACCCGCCGCACCCCGCCTTCCTCGACCTGTGCGACGAGTACGGCCTGTGGGTCATCGACGAGTGCGATCTGGAGACCCACGGCTTCACCGAGCAGGCCTGGCGCGACAACCCGGTCGACGACGATCGCTGGACCCCCGCCCTGCTCGACCGCGCGGCCCGCATGGTCGAGCGGGACAAGAACCACCCCTCGGTCGTCATCTGGTCCCTCGGCAACGAAGCCGGCACCGGACGCGGGCTCACCGCCATGGCGGAGTGGATCCGCGGCCGGGACACCTCGCGTCTGATCCACTACGAGGGTGACATCGACTGCCGTGACACGGACGTGTATTCACGGATGTACGCCGCCCACGCCGAGGTCGAGCGGATCGGCCGGGGCCTGGACGGGGGCACGCACCGGCGGCGCGACCTCCCCTTCGTCCTCTGCGAGTACGGGCATGCCATGGGCAACGGTCCCGGCGGCCTCGCCGACTACCAACGGCTCTTCGAGACGTACGGCCGGCTCCAGGGCGGCTTCATCTGGGAGTGGATCGACCACGGCATCAAGGACGAGCGGTACGGCTTCGCGTACGGCGGCGACTTCGGGGAGGAGCTGCACGACGGGAACTTCGTCTGCGACGGGCTGCTGTTCCCGGACCGGACGCCGTCGCCCGGCCTGGTCGAGTACAAGAAGGTGATCGAACCGGTTCGCATCGAGGGATGGGGGTCCCCCCTGGCCGGGCGAAGCCGAGCGCCCGGGGGAGGTGCGGACGGCACGGACGGCACGGACGGCACGGACGGCACGGACGGCACGGACGGCACGATCCGTGTGACGAACGCGTACGACTTCGCGGACCTTTCGGCGCTGGCCTTCGAGTGGTCGTACCAGGTCGACGGAGAGACCGTCGAGGCGGGCGCGCTGTCGGTGCCCGCGCTCGCTCCTGGCGAGTCGGCGGACGTGAAGCTGCCGACGCCGCCCGTGGACGGGCGGGGGGCCGAGACACAGTGGACGGTACGCGCGGTGCTGACCGCCGAGACCGCGTGGGGCCCGAAGGGGCATCAGGTGGCCTGGGCCCAATTCCCTCTCGGCAAGGGGAGTTCGGAGCGTGTCGCCCGGCCCGGCGGTCGGGTCGCCCCGTCCTGCGGTCCGGTGCCCGGCGAGCGCCGGATCACCCTCGGCCCGGCCGCCTTCGACGCCCGCACGGGTGCGCCGCGAACGATCGGCGGGGTCGACGTCACCGGGCTCCGCCTGGACGTGTGGCGCGCCCCGACCGACAACGACAACGGCGCGCACTGGCAGCCGGACGAGCGCTACGGCCCGCTCTGGCGCAGGCTGGGCCTGCACCGGATGCAACACCGCCTGGAGGCGGTGGAGTTGGACGACGACGCCCTGACCGTACGGTCCCGGGTGGCGCCCGCGGGCTGGGAGGTGGGCCTGCGGACGGCGTACCGGTGGACGTCCGACGGGACGCGGCTGAGGCTGACGGTGTCCGTGGCGCCGGAGGGCGACTGGACGCTCCCGCTGCCCAGGCTCGGCGTGCGGTTCGGGCTGTCCTCGGCGGCGGACCGGGTGCGGTGGTTCGGGGGCGGCCCCGGCGAGGCGTACCCCGACACCAGGTCGGCGTCCATGCTGGGCCGTTGGGAGTCGGCCGTGGACGACCTCCAGACCCCGTACGTCCGGCCGCAGGAGAACGGGGCGCGCGCCGACGTCCGCTGGGCGGAGATCGGCGGGCTGCGGATCGAGGGCGAGCCGGAGTTCTGGTTCACGGCACGCCGCTGGACGACCGAGCAGCTGGACGCGGCCGAGCACCTCACGGACCTGACGCCCGGTGACACCGTGTGGGTCAACCTCGACCACGGCCAGCAGGGCATCGGCTCGCAGTCGTGCGGGCCGGGCGCGCTGCCGCAGTACCACCTTCGTCCGGGCCCGGCGGAGTTCTCCTTCGTCTTCTCGGAGGCGTCTTCTCGGAGGTCCATGTCTGAACCGCGCTCGCGACGCTGATCGCGGCAGGCCTGTGCGCGGCGCTCCTGGCGGGGCGGGTGCGGGCGCCCCGCCCATCACCGGGAGCGGCAACCTGCCCGCGCCCGGCGGCAACTCAAGGGGGACGCACCACGCCCGCATCCGCCCCCACTCCCAGGAGCAGCCGTGCCCCACACAACAGCCGCCCACCGTCGTCGCGCCTCCCGTCCCCTCCCCCTCGTAGCCGTCGGCGCGCTGGTCGCCGCCGCCGTCGCCCTCCCCCAGCTCACCCCGGACGCCTTTGCCGCCACCACCCTCCGGGGCTACGCCGACGGCCGCGGCGTGCGGATCGGTGCGGCCGTCGGCGACAGCCCGTTGCGGAGCGACTCGGCGTACACCACCGCGCTGGACCGGGAGTTCAACTCCGTCACCGCCGAGAACGCGATGAAGTGGGACGCGGTGGAGCCCAGCCGGGGCGGCTTCGACTGGGCCGCCGCCGACCGGCTCGTCGCGCACGCGAGCGCACACGGCCAGGGAGTACGCGGGCACACCCTGGCCTGGTACGCACAGCTGCCGTCGTGGCTGAAGAACGGCAACTTCTCGGCCTCCGAGCTGAACACGATCCTCAAGAGCCACATCGACACCGAGGTCGGCCGCTACAAGGGCAAGGTGTACGCCTGGGACGTGGTCAACGAGACGTTCAACGAGGACGGCTCGATGCGCGGTTCGCTGTGGCAGGACAAGCTCGGGACCGGGTACATCGCGAACGCGCTGCGGTGGGCGCACGCCGCCGACCCCGCCGCCAAGCTGTACATCAACGACTACAACATCGAGGCGGACAACGCGAAGAGCGACGCCCTGTACGCGCTGGCGAAGCAACTCCTGGCGGACGGGGTGCCGTTGCACGGCATAGGGTTCCAGTCCCACTTCGTGGTCGGGCAGGTGCCGTCCACCATGAAGGCCAATCTCAAGCGCTTCTCGGACCTGGGGCTCGAGGTCTCCGTCACCGAACTCGACATCCGCATCCCCCTGCCCGCCTCCTCCGACGAACTGGCTCAGCAGTCCGCCGACTACAAGACGGCCAGCGAGAACTGCCTGGGTGTCGCGCGCTGCGCGGGCATCACCGTGTGGGGCGTCAGCGACAAGTACTCATGGATCCCGGGGACGTTCAGCGGGTACGGCGCGGCCCTCCCGTACAACGAGAGCTACGCGGCGAAGCCCGCCTACACCGGGCTGTCGAACGGACTCGATCCGACCGCGTGAGCCGCGTCCCGCCCTGGCCCGGCAGGGACGGTCCCCGGTCGGATCGCCCCTGCCCCGGGTCGCGCTGGACGCGTCGAGACCAGGGCCTCGGTCAGGTGCCGACGTAGGCCGCGAGGTGCTCGCCGGTGAGGGTGGAGCGGGCGGCGACGAGGTCGGCGGGTGTGCCCTCGAAGACGATCCGGCCGCCGTCGTGGCCCGCGCCGGGGCCGAGGTCGATGATCCAGTCGGCGTGCGCCATGACCGCCTGGTGGTGCTCGATGACGATGACCGACTTGCCGGAGTCGACGAGCCGGTCGAGCAGGCCGAGCAGCTGCTCGACGTCGGCGAGGTGCAGGCCGGTGGTCGGCTCGTCGAGTACGTAGACACCGCCCTTCTCGGCCATGTGAGTGGCCAGCTTGAGGCGCTGCCGCTCGCCGCCTGACAGCGTGGTGAGCGGCTGACCGATGGTGAGGTAGCCGAGCCCGACGTCGGCGAGCCGGCCGAGGATGCGGTGCGCGGCCGGCGTGTGCGCCTCGCCGGCGCCGAAGAACTCCTCGGCCTCGGTCACCGACATCGCGAGCACCTCGCTGATGTCGCGGCCGCCGAGGTGGTGGTCGAGGACCGCCGCCTGGAACCGCTTCCCCTCGCACTCCTCGCAGGTGCTGGCGACGCCGGCCATCATCGCCAGGTCGGTGTAGATGACGCCCGCGCCGTTGCAGGTGGGGCAGGCGCCCTCGGAGTTGGCGCTGAACAGCGCCGGCTTCACGCCGTTGGCCTTCGCGAACGCCTTGCGGATCGGGTCGAGCAGTCCGGTGTACGTCGCCGGGTTGCTCCGCCTGGAGCCGCGGATCGCGCTCTGGTCGACCGACACCACGCCCTCGCCGGCCGGGATCGACCCATGCACGAGCGAGCTCTTGCCGGAGCCGGCGACGCCGGTGACGACGGCGAGCACGCCGAGCGGGATGTCGACGTCGACACCCTTCAGGTTGTTCGCCGTCGCGCCGCGGATCTCCAGCGCGCCGGTGGGCTTGCGTACCGTCTCCTTGACGGCGGCCCGGTCGTCGAAGTGGCGGCCGGTGACGGTCCCGCCGGCCCGCAGCCCCTCGACGGTGCCCTCGAAGCAGACGGTGCCGCCCGCCGTGCCGGCGCCTGGGCCGAGGTCGACGACGTGGTCGGCGATCGCGATCGTCTCCGGCTTGTGCTCCACGACGAGCACCGTGTTGCCCTTGTCCCGCAGCCGCAGCAGCAGGTCGTTCATCCGCTGGATGTCGTGGGGGTGCAGGCCCGCGGTGGGCTCGTCGAAGACGTAGGTCGTGTCGGTGAGCGAGGAGCCGAGGTGGCGGATCATCTTGACGCGCTGCGCCTCGCCGCCCGACAGCGTGCCCGCCGGCCGGTCGAGCGAGAGGTAGCCGAGGCCGATCTCCACGAACGAGTCGAGGGTCCCCAGCAGCGCGCCGAGCAGCGGCGCAACCGACGGCTCGTCGAGGCCGCGGGCCCAGTCGGCCAGGTCGCTGATCTGCGTCGCGCAGGCGTCGGCGATGCTGAGCCCCTCGATCTTCGACGACCGGGCCCCCTCGCTGAGCCGGGTGCCGTCGCACTCGGGGCAGACGGTGAACGTCATCGCGCGCTCCACGAACGCGCGGACGTGCGGTTGCAGCGCGTCGATGTCCTTGGACAGCATCGACTTCTGGATCTTCGGGATCAGACCCTCGTACGTCAGGTTGATGCCATCGACCTTGATCTTGGTCGGCTCCTTGTGGAGGAGGTCGTGCAGTTCCTTCTTGGTGAACTTGCGGATCGGCTTGTCCGGGTCGAAGAAGCCGCAGCCGCCGAAGATGCGGCCGTACCAGCCGTCCATGCTGTAGCCGGGGATCGTGAGCGCGCCCTCGTTGAGCGACTTGGAGTCGTCGTAGAGCTGGGTGAGGTCGATGTCGGAGACCGTGCCCCGGCCTTCGCAGCGCGGACACATGCCGCCGGTGCGGTTGAAGGTGGCCTTCACCGCCTTCTTGGCACCGCGCTCGACGGTGATCGCGCCGCTCGCGCGGACCGAGGGGACGTTGAAGGCGTACGCGCTGGGCGGGCCGACGTGCGGCTGCCCGAGCCGGCTGAAGAGGATGCGCAGCATCGCGTTGGTGTCGGTGGCGGTGCCGACCGTGGAGCGGGGGTCGGCTCCCATCCGCTGCTGGTCGACGAGGATCGCGGTCGTCAGCCCCTCGAGCACGTCGACCTCGGGCCGCGCCAGCGTCGGCATGAAGCCCTGCACGAAGGCACTGTAGGTCTCGTTGATCAGCCGCTGCGACTCCGCGGCGATCGTGCCGAACACCAGCGAGCTCTTGCCCGAGCCGGAGACACCGGTGAACACCGTCAGCCGGCGCTTCGGGATCTCGATGCTGACGTCCTTGAGGTTGTTCACGCGCGCTCCGTGCACGCGGATCAGATCGTGGCTGTCGGCGACGTGCAGCACGGGCGCCTGCGTGTCCGTCCTCGTGGCCATGCTCATCGTGTCTCCATCTGTTGGGCGGGCCCGCCTTCGCGGTCTCCGTCGGCGCCGCCTCGCTCGATCCGACCGGCCTCGAGCGTACGTCCGGTTCTGCTGCGCACGGCGCTCACGCTAGCCGCGGCCAGGGGGCCCGCGCTTCTCGAATCCTGATCGGTCCGGCCGCCGCCGTCGCATCAGGTCCGACGGCTCGATGTCGCGGCGCACGATGTTCCGCCGCGCGTCTGGGTATATTAGGCAGCTACCTAGAGGCCCTAGGCTGTTGGGTGACTAGGGGGCTGAGGGCCTTGATGGCTGAATCAGGTGGAGGTGGTGGCTCATGGCTCGTGTCGGGCTGACGGTCGATCGAGTCGTGGAGGCCGCGGCCGACCTCGCGGACGAGGTCGGCTTCGAGAACGTCACCGTGTCCGCGCTGGCACGGCAGTTCGGGGTGAAGGACGCGAGCCTGTACTCGCACGTCAAGAACGTGCAGGATCTGCGCACACGGGTCGCCCTGCTGGCCGGCGAGGAGATGATCGACCGGATCGCCGCCGCGGTGGCCGGCCGCTCGGGCAAGGACGCCCTGGCCGCCTTCGCCGACGCCTACCGGGAGTACGCCCTGGAACGGCCGGGACGGTACGCGGCGACCCAGATCCGGATCGACCAGACCCTCGTCGCCTCCTCCCGCGCCTTCCACCGGACCGCCGAGATCACCTACGGCATGCTGCGCGCCTACGGCCTCGAAGAGCCCGACCTGACCGACGCCGTACGACTGCTGCGCAGCACCTTCCACGGCTACTGCGCCCTGGAGGCGGCCGGCGGATTCGGTGCGCCCCGTGACGTACTGGCGTCCTGGCAGCGGACCATCGACGCCCTCCACGCACTCCTCGAACACTGGCCCGAACAGGAGAGGGACCGTGACTGACCTGTACTACGAGGTGTGCGGCGGCGGGCCCGTGCTGCTCGTCGTCCCCGGCGGGGCCGGGCATCCGATGGGGCTCGACGGGATGACGGAGCGCCTCGCCACGCGGTTCACCGTCGTCACGTACGACCCGCTCGGCCTCGCGCACGGACGGCTCGGCGAACCCGTCGAGGACCAGCGGGCCCAGGCGTGGAGCGAGGGCGCGCGCCGGGTGCTCGACGCGGTCCTGCCGGACGGCGAGTCGGCGTACGTCTTCGGCAGCAGCTCGGGCGCCATCGCCGCACTGGACCTGCTCGCCCGCCACCCGCGGCGGCTGCGGCACGTGGTCGCGCACGAGCCGCCGGTGGTGGCGGTGCTCGACGACGCGGCCGCGCAACGGGCGATGTTCGCGGAGGTGTACGAGGTCTACCGGGCGGCGGGCCTGGAGGCGGCCGCGGCCCGACTGGGCGCCGGGCTGACGGGAACGACTCCCGGCGAACCGCCCGGCGGCGCCGCCCAACCCCCCTCCCCCGCCGACGAGTTGTCCCACCCCATGCCGCTCTTCCTCACGCGCGTCCTGCGTCAGTTCACCGCCTACGAGCCCGACGTGACCGCACTCACCGCCCTGTCCCCGCGCCTCACCCTCGGCGCCGGCGCCGACTCGCGCGGCCAATTGCTGCACCGCACGGCCTCCTTGGCCGCCGAGCTGAGCGGCAGCGGTTTCGTCGAGTTCCCCGGCGGTCACGTCGGGGCGGTCGAACACCCCGTGGAGTTCGCGGACCAGCTCGCGGAGACACTGCTTCCGGCCGGTGCCCCAGGCGTACCGCTGACCACTTAGACTGAAAGCTTCGCCGGTAGCACGTGCCGCCCTGGGGGAGGGAGCGCGCCTTGTCTCAACAACAGCTGAGACGCGGACCGTCGAGGTCCGACCCGGCGCCGGTCACGCCCGGCGGTTCGCGACCCTCGAGGTTCGTGGGCTGGCTCGGTGGCCTCGGCTGCGCGGCCGCCGGGTACGGAGTGTTCCAGTTCCTGTTCGGAGTGCTGCCCGACAGCGTCACCGGCACCCCCGCCAAGTATGTGATCGCCGGCGTCAGCGGGCTCGGCACGGCCGCCGCGGCCTGGCTGGCGGCGGCGCTGGTCCGGGCCCGGGCCACCGCGTCGGCCCCCGGCCCCGCGCCGATCCCGTCCACCACCGCGCCCGGCCCGCTCCCCCAGATCTTCACGGGCGCCTACGACACCCTCGCCGATCAGGTCACCGTGGTCGACGACCCGGTGCGCGGGCAGCTCACCGGCTGGTCCCACTCCCTCGGCGAGGCCACGCCCGTGCGCCCGACCCCGGTCGGCACCGCCTACGGGCTGCACATCATGCTCGACCTGGGCGTGCCCGACGGGCGGCTCAGCACCGGCGACCTGGTCGACACCCTGTGGCGGCTGCGGTTGCCGGACGGCGGCTGGTCGGCGCGGTCCCAGGGGACCGCGGCCCGGCCGGAGGTCACCGCCCTGGTGCTGGGCGCGCTGGCCCGGGCCGGCGCCCCGCGGGACCGGCTGGCGGCCGAGGTGGCGTTGTGCGAGGCCGGGTTCACGCCCGAACTCGACCGTACGGGACGCGAGTTGACCCATGTGGTGACGACCGTGCTGCGCGGACTGCTGCGCGCGGCGCCCCGCTCCGCCGCCCTCCCCCTGCTGCGCGAGGCCCTCGTCGGCGGTGCGATCACCGACCCGCAGCGCGACCACCGCCGCTGCTGGAGCCACCGCCTGGTGCCGGTGCACGGTCGGCCGTCGTCGCTGCACACCGCGCAGGCCGTGGTCGCCCTCGACCGCGCCGCCCGTGTGCTGGGCGAGAGCGCGAACGCGCGCGCGGCCCGCGAGGACGGCGTGCGCTGGCTGCTGGCCTGCGCGGACGAGCCGCACGACACCTGCCTGGACCTGGAGAACCTCCGGGAGGAGGTACGGCGCCCGCGCGCAGACGACCCCTCGCGCCACGAGGTGCTGAACGTACGGCACTTCACCGCCTCCTGGATCGTGCGCGCCCTGCTCACCCCGGGCGCGCGCGAGCTCGCCCGCGAGGACGGGATCGAGGAGGCGTGGCGGGAGCGGCTGGACGGCGCGGTCACAGCCGTGTGGGCGGGACAGACCGACGGCATCTGGGCCTGGGTGCGCGACGACAGCAGCGAGCTGCGCCGGCCCATGTGGATGACCTATCAAGGCCTTTCGGCGCTGCGGGCGCATGCCGTATGGATGTATCAGCCTGGAAGCTGAAGTCGGTGGCGTCAACGGGTTGTTGGAGGGTGAGTGCATGGGTGGTCGGCAGGTCCTGGCGGCGCGGCGGCGGCTCGCGCAGGCGCTGGACGGCGAACGGCCCGAGCACGAGCTGGTGGCGGCCGCCCGTACCGTCGTCGCCGAACTGGGCTCGACGGAGCGACTGTTGGAGCTGATCTCCGAACTGGCCTGCGGCGAGGGGGACCCCGAGGGCTGCGCCCGGCTGTCGTACCGGCACGTTCTCGGCTTCGACAAGCTCCTGCTGATCGACGGCGGTCCACGGCACATGCTGCGCGCCCATCTGTGGCACCCCGGCGCGGGTGCGATCGGCAAGGAGGACATCCACAACCACCGCTCCCCGCTGGCGTCCTACGTGGTCCGGGGCCGGCTGACCATGGAGTTGTACGAGCAGGACGAGCGGAACGGGCAGGACGAGCGGAACGGGAAGGGCGAGCCTCGCGGCGGCGGCGGGATGGCGGCGGCCCGCTACAGGGAGTCCCTGGCGGACCGGTCGGCCGACTGGCTGCTGGAGCCCGCGGGCCCGGCCCGGCTGCGGATGACACACGTGGGTCAGTACACGGCGGGCAGCGCCTACGCCCTGCCCGCGCACACCCTGCACCGCGCCTGGTGCGACACGGACGTACCGACGGTGACGCTCTTCCTGGAGACGGGGAGTGAACGGCGGCGCCACACCGATGTGTTCACGGCGGCCGGCCCCCATCCGGGAACGGTCCCGAAGGTGCCGCTCGACGTGGCGGGCTACCTGGCGGAACTGGGCGGCCTGGCGGAGCTGCTCAGGAGTTCGTGAGGGCCTGGCGCACGATGTCCAGGTTGTACTCGTCGATGTCGACGCTCGACAGCTCCGACGGTGTCAGCCACGCGTACGCCTGGTCGGGCGCGGGGAGCGTGATGTCCGTGGACAGCGGCCGGACCAGGAAGTTGTCCTGCCAGTTCTTGGTCTCGTGCCCCCGATAGTCGCTGACGAAGGACGACTCGCCGACCTTGCGGACCACCTCGCCGCGGAGTCCGGTCTCTTCCTTCAGCTCACGCAGGGCGCCGTCCCGGGGACTTTCGTCCGGTTCGAGCTTCCCGCACGGGACGCCCCACACGCGGGGCAGGAACCGTTCCCTCTCACTGCGGCGCACCAGGAGCACGCGCCCCTCGTCATCCATCACGACGGCGGCCGCCAGTCGTTTGTCGCCGGGGATGTCCATGTCCATGGTTCCTCGGTCCCTCGCCGGTGATGAGTCCAAAGGGTCTGATACCCACGAAAGCTTCAACCGTATCAGGCTAGGCGTCCGGGCCTTCCGCGCTGAGCGCCTGAATCTCGGTGTACGTCGGCGCGACGCCCCGCGGCGGTCGTCCCGCCCGAATGTCCGCGGCGGCGTCAAGGGCCGCGCCCAGCGCCCGCCGGTACAGCAGGGAGCCGAGGCTCACCCTTCGTACGCCGAGGTCCCCGAGTTGGGCGACGGTGGGGCCCAGGGGTGAGTAGAGGATGTTGAGCGGCACGTCGAGGGTCTTCACCAGGGCGGTGATGCGGGTCGGGTCGCTCAGCCCGGGGACGAACACGCCGTCCGCGCCGGCCTGTCGGTAGGCGTCGAGGCGGCGGCAGGTCTCGGCGTGGCCGCCGTCGCCGAGCCAGTACGTGTCGGTGCGGGCGTTCACGAAGAGGTCCGGTACGGCGGCCTTGACCGCGGCGATCTTCGCCGCGTGCAGCTTCGCGGACGCGAGGCCGTCCTCCAGATTGATGCCGACGGCCCCGGCCGCCGCCAGCTCGCGCGCCAACTCGGCCACGCCGTCCGGGTCGTGGCCGAACCCGTCCTCGGCGTCGACCGAGAGCAGGAAGGTGCCCCCGCCGAGCTGCCGGGCGAGCCGTACCGTCTCTTCCCGGGTCGCCGCCGTGCCGTCCGGCAGACCGGCCGCCGCGGCGACGCCGAGGCTGGTGGTACCGACCGCCTCGAAACCCTGGGCCGCGAGGGCCGCCGCCGAGGCGTGGTCCCAGGCGTTGGGGAGCAGCAGGGGCGCGTCGGCGTGATGGAGTGCGGAGAACGAGGTCACGTCCGCCTGCCGGGTCACGCCGACCTGCCCACGGCGTCGGCGTAGTACGTCGATTCCTCGAGGTGCTCGGCCAGTCGGCGGAAGCTCCAGCCCTGCGCCGGAGAGTCGTCGAGCTGCCCTTCGGTCAGTGTGCCGAGCCGGTTCGCCCAGATCCGGGCGAGCCGCGTGAGTCGGCTGCGTGCCTCGTCGAGATCCTCGGGCGTGAACGGCGCGAGATCCGCCTCCGTCGTGCTCGCCGACGCGTGCCAGTGGTCGGGCTGCGGCTCCTCGCCCACGAGCCGGGCCTCCAGCTCGGCCAGGTGGTCGAGGATCGGGGTATCCCCTGCTCGAACGGAGTTGAGAGCTTGGGGAAGGTCGGTGACGCGGCGGATCGCCTTGTGCGGGGTGTAGACGCGGTCGTCGACGTGGGCGGGCTTCCCGTCCCAGGCGGTCCAGGTCGCGGCGAGGTCGAGGACGTGGTCCACCATGGCGACGACGGCCGCGGCCGGGTTTTCGGTGCCGGTTTCCCTCAGGCGTTCCTGCGCGGAATCGTTCATACCGGAACGCTAGACGCGGAACGCTTCGGCGCCCGCCGAACCATCCCCGCGGCGTGCGCGCCCGTCACCCCGTCCTACGCCGGCGCGCGCTTACCGGCGCCTCGCCGGCCACGACGACGCTGGGGATCGGGCGCCTCACGCCGACGGCGTAGCCCCGCGGCGCCGCTTTTTGCCGAAGTGGCAACACCTCTCGTGTCCGCCGCGTCGCCCGACGCATGATCTCGGTCGTAGCTGATTGCCGAACGACCGGGAGGATCCATGCCGCAGACCCCGCGGACCACAGCGCTCACCCACCGTCTGGTGTCCTCACCCGCGGGACGGATCCACCTCGTGGAGCAGGGCACCGGGCCGCTGGTCCTGCTGGTGCACGGCTTCCCGGAGTCCTGGTACTCCTGGCGGCACCAACTGCCCGCGTTGGCGGCGGCCGGCTACCGCGCGGTCGCCGTCGACGTGCGCGGCTACGGCCGCTCCTCCCGGCCAAACGCGGTGCACGCGTACCGGATGCTCGACCTGGTCGAGGACAACGTGGCCGTGGTGCACGCCCTCGGTGAGCGGACCGCCGTGATCGTCGGCCACGACTGGGGGTCGAACATCGCCGCCACCTCGGCCCTGGTACGGCCCGACGTGTTCCGCGCGGTGGGGCTGCTGAGCGTGCCCTACACCCCGCGCGGCGGCCCCCGGCCCAGCGAGATCTTCGCGGGGATGGGCGGGGACGAGGAGTTCTACGTCTCCTACTTCCAGGAGCCCGGCCGGGCGGAGGCCGAGATCGAACCGGACGTCCGCGGCTGGCTCGCGGGCTTCTACGCCGCCCTGTCGGCGGACACCATGCCCGCGCCCGACGCGCCGGATCCGCACTTCGTACGCCGTGGCGGAACGCTGCGCGAGCGGTTCCCCGCCGGCCGGCTGCCCGCCTGGCTGAGCGAGGCCGACCTCGACGTCTACGCCGGCGAGTTCGAACGGACCGGCCTGAGCGGGGCGTTGAACCGCTACCGCGCCATGGACCGGGACTGGGAGGACCTCGCTCCCTTCGACGGGGCTCCCGTCCGTCAGCCGTCCCTCTTCATCGGCGGTGGTCTGGACGCCTCCACCCAGTGGCTTGCCGATGCGATCGAGGCCTACCCGGTCACGCTGCCCGGCCTGGTCTCCTCGCACATCCTCGACGGCTGCGGCCACTGGCTCCAGCAGGAACGCCCGCAGGACACCAACCGGCTGCTGACGGACTGGCTCGCCTCACTGCCCGGCTGACACGGCCACCTCGCCGTCGCCCAGCCGGATCCGTACCTCCGGGCCGTCCGTCCAGCTCACCCGGATCTCTCCCGGGTCCGCCACCCGCACGGACACCGCCTCGGCGAGGGGCACGGGGTCCTGTTCCGCCGTGAGACGGGCCAGGGCCGTGAACAGTGTCGGTCCGTCCGCCGTCACGCCCGTGAGGTCCCCGGAGAGGTTGTGGCCGGGCAGGAGTTCGGCGCCGAGGCCCTGCGCCGGCGTCCAGCCCGTGACCCGCACCGGCGTCCCGGGCGCGGCGCCCGCCACCAGGTGGGCGCGCACCTCCACCGCACCACGGGCCACGACCAGACTCGTGACCCGGACACCCTCGCCGGCCGTGTGGCGGGAGGCCGCCCAGCCCTCGCCCACGCCGAGCGGCTCGATCGACGTACGGCTCGGATCGCCGCCCACGGTCACGGTGTTGTCGTACGCCGGCGAAGGAACCGTCACCGTCGAGTACGCGAGCCGGGAGTAGTGGGGGTCGTAGCGGACGTCCTCGCTGCCGTGGTTGTGGAGGCGCACCACCCCGTCCGAACGCGTGCACTGGAGCAGCCAGTTGGGGGCGGCGATCGGCGTGACGGCGTCGGCGCGTTCCGCCGGACCCGGTTCCTCCGGTGCCGTCCACACCTCGTGGTCGGCGGGGAGCAGCAGGCCCAGGAACGCCTTGCTCGCCCAGTACGGGGACGCCGGGCCCGAATAGCCCTGCAAGACAGCCGAGTCGGGGCCGTGCCAGCCCAGGGTCAGCAGGCCCCGGTCGTCCACCGCGCCCCGGTCGAGGAAGTACCGCAGCGCGCCGGATGCCAGCCTGCGCGTCTCGCCGGGCGGCAGGGGCGTACGGCCGGTCAGCGCGCCCAGCCACAGCGGGGCCGTCGTGGCGAAGCGGTACGTCAGGGACCGGCCCTGGTGCAGGGGGGCTCCGTCCGCGCCGAACAGGCGTGCGTAGTCGGTGAGATGGGCCGAGAGCCGGCCGCCGTACAGGTCCAGCAGCCGCGCGTCGTCGGCCAGCCACGCGTGCAGGACGGGGTACAGGTGCATGGCCCAGCCGTTGTAGTAGTCGAAGGCCCGGCCGTCGCCGTCGGTGTACCAGCCGTCCCCGACGTACCACTGCTCGATGCGCTCCAGACCCCGGTCGACGGCCTCCCGTGCGTCGTCCGGCTCGTACCCGATCTCCTGGAGGAAGCCGCCGACCGTCACCGGGAACAACTCCCAGTTGCAGGGCCAGGGTTCGGCGGTCAGCGCGTCGCCGAGCCAGGCCGCCGCGCGCTGTCGCACCCCGTCGGAGAGGCGGTCCCAGAGCAGGGGCCGGGTCAGGCGCAGGGCGAGGGCGACGGACGCCGCCTCGACGAGGGGCTGGCCGCGGTGCTCGATGCGCGGCCAGACGCCCGAGACGCCGGCCGCGAGTCCGTCCGCGTACCGCTCCAGGGCCTTCTCGTCCCGGCGGAAGGCGGCCAGCAGCAGCGTACGAGCGTAGCCCTCCAGGCCGTCGGAGAGCCTGCCGGACCAGCTCGGGCGGTCGCCGGGCAGGTGGTAGAGCGCCTGGTCCTCGGTCGCGTACGGGGCCACGGCGGCGAGCAGCGCGTCGGCGGTCGCCTCCCAGTGGGCGCGGGTGTGGCCGGTGTACGGGCTGAGGGTGCGGTCCTCGGGCGGCGTGGCGGGCGACCTGAACGGCTGCATGGCTTCCTGTCTCGCGTCGCTCGGCTGCGAAAGGAGCCTGGGGCGCCCCGGTTCCGGTCGGGACGCCCCAGGGGTTCGGGCGGAGGGCTGCCTCCGAGGGGGCTACCTCGCCTGCTTCTCCGGGATCAGATGCTGCGCCACCAACTCGTCGCGCACCAGACCCGCGTACAGGGTCGCCCCCTGCACTGAAGTATGCGTGTTGTCCCGCTTCTCGTTGTAGAGATAGATCGATTTTGATCTTTCCACACCCAGGGATTCCACGAGTGCCTTGGTCTTCGCCGTCAGGTCGATCAGGGGCACGTCCTCGGCCGCCGCGACCGAGCGGATGACCGCCGGGTGGTCCACACCGAGGCCGTTGACCAGCAGCGCGGTGTTGTTGTTCAGGGTGCCGTCGGCGTTGAACCAGCGGCGCACGATGGGCGTGACCAGGACCGGATCGCCGCCCTTCGCGCGGACGCCCGCGACGAGCGTCTCGAGGTTCGCGCGGTACGTCGCCTCGTCCGTCGTCTTGTCGTTGTGGGCGAGCTGGATGAGGACCAGGTCGTGCCTGCGGATGAGCGGCTGGACGGTCGGGAAGAGCGCGGGGTCGGCGAGGTAGGTGACCGTACTCTCGCCGGAGTCCGCGTAGTTGGCGACGGACAGCCCCTTGCGGAGGTACTGCGGCAGCTGTTGCCCCCAGCCGGAGTAGGGGTCGCCGGGCTGGTCGCAGACCGTGGAGTCGCCGACCAGGAAGATCTGCCGCGGGTGCCGCGCGGGCGTGACGCTGATACCGGCCAGGGCGGGGGCCGCGCCGCCGAGCACCAGGTCGAGGCCGGGCGTGCCGTCGGCGCCGGTGGGCTCGCCCTCCGGCGTGCGGACGTTCACCGTGAAGCCGCGGGCCACGCGCTCGCCCGCCTCCGTGGCCGTCTCGGGCAGCAGGGAGCGCCGCGCCTCACCGCTGATGCTCGTACCGGCCGCCGCGTCGCCGCCGAGCAGCACGCGGACGTCGTACGTCCCGGGCGCGACGTCGAAGTGACAGGCGCTGGCGGTGCAGTTCTCCAGGCCCGGGGCGCGCCGCCCCTCGTGCGCCTGCGCCTGGGCCGGCACCGCCGACAGGGCGGTGACGGCGGCCAGCACCGCCGGCACGGCGGTGGTGAAACGTCTCATTGCGGCTCCTCCGACAGGACGACAGACCTGACGGCTGGACCGTACCGCTAGCGGCAAGCGCTTTCTAGTAGAGGGCTCAATTTCACATCACCGTCAACTCCCCGCGCGTGAAAGGCCTTTCGCGAAATCGATTCAACTGCCACCCTGCCAGACACCCGCACCCCCACACCTCCCGAAGGAGGCACCCCCGCATGTCCGGTTCCCCCAACAGGCCGGTCCGCCGCCGCACCTTCGTACTCGGCGGCGCGGCCGCCGCCGGCACGGCGGCCCTCGCCGGACCGCTCGCGCCCCCCGCGTCCGCCGCGGGCTTCGGCTACACGGACGACGGCTCGAACTACGTCGTCGACACCGGCGCGAACCTCGTCTTCAAGGTCAGCAAGACCAACGGCGACCTGACCTCGCTCGTCTACCGCGGCACCGAGTACCAGGGCTACGGCGGCAAGAACTCGCACGTCGAGTCCGGCCTCGGCACCTCCGCCGTGACGATCGCGCAGTCCGGTTCGACGATCCTGGTCAGCGTCACGTACGGGACGCTCAAGCACTACTACGCGGCCCGCAGCGGCGAGAACAACGTCTACGTGTGGACCAACAAGGCGGACACGTCGGTCAGCGCGACCCGCTACATCGTGCGCGTCAAGGCGGGTCTGTTCCTCAACGACGAGCCCGATTCCTACACGTACGCGCCGACCACCGTCGAAGCCGCGGACGTGTTCGCGAAGGCGGACGGCCAGACCCGTTCGAAGCACTACTCGAAGCTCCGCGTCGTCGACTACGACTACATCGGCTGGAGCACCGGCGCCGTCGGCTTATGGATGGTGCGCAGCAACCACGAGAAGGCCTCCGGCGGCCCCTTCTACCGCTCCCTGCTGCGGCACCAGAGCGCGGACGGCGGCGGCCTGTACGAGATCCTCTACTACGGCGAGAACCAGACGGAGGCGCAGCGGTTCGGGCTCCAGGGCCCGTACGTCATCGCGTTCACGGACGGCGGCGCCCCCTCGTCGTCGCTGTACCCCGGAAACCTCACGACCTCGTGGGCGGACTCGCTCGGCATCTTCGGGTACGTCGCCGCCGGGGGCCGCGGCAAGGTCGCGGGCGTCGGCATCTCGGGCCGGAACACGGCGTACGCGTACACGGTCGGGCTCGCCAACTCCGCCGCCCAGTATTGGGGTTCGGCGAGATCCTCCGACGGCTACTTCTCGATCGCGGGGGTCCTGCCGGGGACGTACACGCTGACCGTCTTCAAGGGTGAACTCTCCGTCCACAGCGCCTCGGTGACGGTGACCGCGGGCGCCACGACCACCCTCAACACGATCACGATCCCCTCGTCGAACGACCCGGGCAACGCGAGCGCGATCTGGCGGATCGGCACCTGGGACGGCACGCCGAGCGGGTTCAAGAACGCGGCGCTGATGACGTACGCGCACCCCTCCGATCCCCGGGCCGCCGCCTGGACCGGCAACGTGGTGATCGGCAGCGGCGGCGAGACCTCGTCCTTCCCGGCGTACATCTGGAAGGACGTCAACAGCGGTCTGCTGGTGTACTTCAAGCTGACCGCCGCGCAGGCCGCCGCCGCGCACACCCTGCGGATCGGTGTGACGACGGCGTACGCGAACGGCCGGCCACGGGTCACGGTGAACGACTGGGTGTCGGCCATCCCCTCGCCGCCCACCCAGCCGAGCACCCGTTCCCTGACCGTCGGGTCGTACCGGGGCAACAACTACACGTTCACCTACAGCGTCCCGGCCGCCGCCTGGCTCACGGACACCAGTCAGTACAACGTGCTGAAGATCGACGTGGTGAGCGGTTCGGGAACGACGGCCTACCTCAGCGCGGGGACGTCGATCGACGCGCTCGACCTCCTCGCCTGACCTGATCTACCGTCATGTGCCACGCGTCCACTGCTGGTTGGTGCCTCCGTTGCAGGTGTACGTGATCAGCGCGGCGGAGTTGGCGGTGGACGCGCCGGACACGTCCAGGCATTCGCCGCTCGCGCGGGACTTGAGGCTGACGTAGCCGCCCGAGGTGGTGAGCGACCACTGCTGGGAGGTCGCGGCGGTGCAGTTCTCCTGGGTGACGGCGGTGACGTTCTCGGTGAGGCACAGGGAGCTGCCCCGGCCCATCAGCTCGTAGTAGCCGCCGGCGACGGACTTGAACCAGAACTTCTGGTTGTTGCCGCCGTTGCAGGTGTACTGGGTGAGCGCGACGCCCGTGAGCAGTGACTGACTGGGGACGTCGGCGCACTTGGCGGAGTGCCGGGCGGTCAGCGTCTCGTACGTGGCGCTCGTCCCGCTGATCGTGCCGGCGACCGTGTCGACGGTTACCTCCGGGTACCAGCTCATGCTGAGGCTGGTCGAGGTGGGGAAGGTCAACGGCAGCCAGACGTAACGGGAGTCGTTGACGCTGCCCCCGAAGGAGTTGCCCCAGCGGTCGCCCAGGTAGAGGTACGAGGTGCCCGAAGTGCCCTGCACGGGAAGGACGTACGCGGTCTGCGAGCCGTACGCCGTCGAGTCGCCGACGTTCGTCATCGCGGTCCAGGGGCCGGCCAGGGAGGTGGCGGTCGCGTACTGCTGCTGGTTGGGGTTCCAGCCCGTGGCGCCCGACGTCAGCATGAAGTAGACGCCGCCCCGCTTGAAGAGGGCGGGTGCCTCGCGGTGTCCGCCGTGCCAGGGGTCGGCGACGAGGCTGTCGATGCCGGTGTAGTCGGCGGTGAGCCGGTAGATCTGGAGGTCGTAGTTCTCACGGGCGGCGGACACCATGTAACCGGTGCCGTCGGTGTCGACGAAGACCGTGATGTCGCGGGACATGTACTGGCCGAGCGGCTGGAAGCTGCCCTGCCAGGTGTAGGTGCCGTCGACCGTGTCCGACACCGCGACCGCGGCGCGTGCCTCGCTGTAGTCGGTGCCGTTCTCCTTGTGCATCCACATCACGAACTTGCCGGTGGACGCGTTGTACATGACCTTCGGACGCTCGATGTTGGCGCTCGCCAGCTCACTCGCGCCGGCCTGGGTCAGGACGTGGCTGCGGAACTCCCAGTTCTTCAGGTCGGTGGAGCGGTAGGCGTCGACGTACTTGAAGGTGTTGTCGGCGTTGCGGTCCTCGCCGAACCAGTAGTAGTAGCCGCCGACCTTGATGACCCCGCCGCCGTGCGCGTGCACGCCGTTGCCCGAAGTGTCGGTGAACTGGGTGCCGTTGGTGAGGGTCTGGGCCGCCGCCCGGGCCGGGCCCGCGGTCGTGAGGGCGCCGGCGAACGCGAGACACAGGGCGAAGAGGATCACGTACACACGTCTCAACCCAGGGGCTCTCCTTACGGCGGTGCGGGTGAGGGGTTCGCGGGGGTCGTGGGGGTCGGGGAGTTGCCCACTGCGGCTCGTGTGACTCAGGCGGCTTGTGCGGCTCATGCGGCTCGTGCGGCTCATGCAGTGACCGTCCGTCCGGTATGTCGAACCTTATCTGCGATTGCGAACGTCGTGACCGCCGAAAAGGTAAGCGCGGACTGCGGTGAGGTCAACGGGGTGGACGGGACGGTACGGGCGCCCCGGGCGGTCGGCCGGGGCGCCCCGCTTCTCCGAGTCGCGGCGCGGACGACGAGGCCACCGCGAATTTCCTGTCGGACGAGACCACCGCGATTTTCTGCTATCGGCGGCCGCCCGGCCCGTCTCCGGTGATGTGCGCAGCCATTTCCAGAAGACGGGCCGGGACGTGACGCTCACCGGCGACGCGGTGGTGACCGTGCCGGCCGGGACCCGGATCGGCTATCGCGGGGGCGACGGCAATGACGTGGTCCTGAAGACCATGACGAAGAAGCGGCGGGGCGCGGCACCGTCGGCGTCCGCCGCCCCCTCCGTGAAGAGCACCGCCGCCGTCGGCGAGAACGAGGGCGCCCGCGCGTGGTGGCCCCTGTTGCTCGCGCCGCCGGCGGCCACGCTCGCCGTGCCGGTGGTCCGGCGGAATCGGTCGCGGCGGCGCGGTGGACGGCGGCACGCGGCCTCCCGTTGAGCCGGGGGTGGGCGACGGTCACACCCCGCTCCGCGAGCTCGCTCGCGGGTGCCCTTGGCGAGCCAGTACGGCTGGGCCGCGGCCGAGAGGAGGGATCGCCTCCCCCGCATCCCACATCGTGGTCAATCTGTTCATTCACTGAACACAACGCGGTGTGGATTGTCGCGGCGGCTCGACTACCGTCGTCCGTATGACCAGGAGCACCACCCTCGCCGAAGCCCTCGCCGCCGCCCCTGTCGTGCTCGACGGCGGCCTGTCCAACCAGCTGGAGTCGGCCGGGCACGACCTGAGCGACGAGCTGTGGTCGGCACGGCTGCTCGCCGAGCGGCCCGAGGCGATCACCGAGGCGCACCTCGCCTACTTCGAGGCGGGCGCGGACGTGGCGATCACCTCCAGCTACCAGGCCACCTTCGAGGGCTTCGCCAAGCGCGGCATTCCGGAAGAGCGCGCGGCCGAACTCCTCGGCCTCAGCGTCGGGTTGGCGCGCGAGGCGGCGGTGCGGGCCCGCGCCGACGGCGTCACGCGACCGCTGTGGGTGGCGGCGTCGGTCGGCCCGTACGGGGCGATGCTCGCGGACGGCTCCGAGTACCGGGGCCGGTACGGGCTCACGGTCGCCGAGCTGGAGGCCTTCCACCGGCCGCGCCTGGAGGTGCTCGCCGCGGCGGGACCCGACGTCCTGGCGCTGGAGACGGTGCCGGACGCGGACGAGGCCGAGGCCCTGCTGCGGGCGGTACGCGGTCTCGGCGTGCCGGCGTGGCTGTCGTACTCCGTCTCCGGTGACCGCACCCGGGCCGGCCAGTCCCTGGAGGAGGCGTTCGCCCCGGCCGCCGAAGCGGACGAGGTGATCGCGGTGGGCGTGAACTGCTGCGCCCCCGAGGACGTGGACGGCGCGGTCGAGACGGCCGCGCGCGTGACCGGCAAGCCCGTGGTGGTCTACCCGAACAGCGGCGAGACCTGGGACGCCGGCGCCCGCGCCTGGAGCGGCCGCTCCACGTTCACCGCCGAGCAGGTCACCGGCTGGCGGCGGGCGGGAGCACGCCTGATCGGCGGATGCTGCCGGGTGGGCCCGGCAGCGATCACGTCGATCGCGGGGACGCTGGGCGAGCAAGGGCGCGCCCGGCCGACGGAGTGACGTCGGTACGGCCGCGGGGGGGGGCCGGCACGTCAGCGGCCGCAGGGGTCGTGACGTCAGCGGCCGCAGGGATTCCAGAAGGTGGGCCGCCACCAGTAGAGGGTGGTGTGGTCGGTGGGCCACGGCAGCCGCGCGTCCGTCTCCCCGTCCGGGTCCTCGAACCGGTCGCGCAGGGGGTCGATCGGCCGCCAGTCGGGGTCGACGGGTTCGTCGGGCTGCGGCGGCCGGACGAAGCTAAGGTCGCGCTGTGTGCATGCGCCGATGTCGCGTGCGTTCACCTGGGCGTCGACCAGGGAGATCCGGTTGGGCCCGTAGGCGGCGGCCGGCAGGCGCAGTTGGACGGCGTCGTCCTCCCAGAAACAGAGCGGGCAGATGTCGTGGGACCCGGGCGGCCGGTCGTGGACGAGGCGTCCGCAGCACACACAGGGGTGACGTTCGCCGGGCAGCGTGCGGGCCAGGGCGGACCAGGAGGCCGCCGCATGGCCGAAGAACCAGGGCGGCAGGGGCTCGACCCGCTGCCGCCAGGCGGCGGGAATGCCCGCGGTGCCGACGTGGGCGGCGACGATCCCGCCGACGATCGCGCACGTGGTGTCCACGTCCCCACCGGCAGCGGCGCAGGCCCAGAGGGCGGCCGGGTAGTCGTCGAGATGCCGGGCCGCGCACCACAGGGTGAACGGGACGGTGTCCACGGCGCTGACCAGTCGGCCGTTGCCGAGCGTGTGCGCGGCGAGTTCGACATGGGGCTGGTCGAGGAGCAGGCGCGCCTGCTCCACCCCGGCGCGCACCTTGCTCGCGGGCGTGAGGTCCAGGACGACATCCAGCAGCCCGGCCCCGGTGACCGCCTCGGCGCGCCCGCGGGCGGCGAAGCCGGCTGCCACCGCCACGGCGATCGCGCCCGCCGCGGCCTCCGGGTGCGTGTGCGTCACCTCGGCCGAACGGGCCGCCTGCTCCGCCGCCACGGGCAGGTCCGCGGCGAACCGGACCCCCAGCGGGGCCACCCGCATCGCGGCCCCGTTGCCCCAGGAACCCTGTCCCTCGAAGAGCCCGGCAGCCAGGTCGCGCCAGGGCTCGCCCTGCCGGACCAGGCGCAGCAGCCGATTCATCGACGGGCCGTAGCCCCGGTCGAAGTCGTGGTGCTCGGCGAAGGACCGGGCCAGCGCGTCCTGGTCGAAGCCCGCCGTGCGCGGGACACGCGCGATGGAGCAGGCCATTTCCGTGTCGTCGGCCAGGGCCCGGCGCCGGGGGCAGCCGCCGCTCGCGCAGCGCCGGAAGGTTGTCGGGCACGAAGAACTGGGCGCCGAAGGCATCACCCACGGCGAGACCGTTCAAGCAGTCGCGCGTGGCGGCGAGCACATCGAAGGGGTCGAAGGGGGTGGCGGAGGCAGAGGGGGACGAGGAGGAGGGGGACGAGGAGGAGGCGGCGGAGGCGGAGGCGGACGGGAGCCGGTCGGGCTGGTGGTCGGATGTCATCGCGGGCCATGCTGCCCGTACGGCGATCAGGCCGCGAACGATTAACCTGTGTCGCCGTCGAGCGCGGCCCGCCCGCCCCGCCTGGAGGTCATGGCCCAGGGGCCGGACGCCGCCTCGACGAAGTGTCGCCGTGCAGGGACGACGGCCTGACGGTATGTCATACGTCCGAGCGACGGAAGTAACGTACGGCCGACAGCGGTGCCCTGCCACGCGCGGGCGGACCGGGCGGAGGGGGCGACACGGGTGCGGGCGTGGCTGCCGGACGAGTGAACTCGGCTTTCCACAGGCCGACTTCGGCATCGCGCGGGCCGTGCACGAGCTCCTCGTCCGCGCCGAAGACCCGGACCGGGTGTGAGTCGTCCCAGGCCGGCCAGCCCGGGTCGCCGTCCACCGCGAAGCGCACCCAGGCCGCGTGCATCGCGTCGGCCAGCTCCTGCGGCGCGTCGGGTCCCGCGAGCTTCGCCGAGTCCGGCACATCGACCGTGTCGAAGACGAAGCCCAGCTCCAGGGCATGACAGGCGCCGAGGCGGGGGTGGTTCGAGCGCCAGGCGAACTCGTAGACGTACGAGGGCGCGTGGCCCGTACGGGAGTCGGCCAGCCGGTGCAGCGGAACGCGCAGCAGATGGTCGGTGACCAGATGGCCGACCAGATCGGAGGTGGGGGCCCCGGGGTGGGCGAGGCGATAGCCGCGTGGGACCTCCGGGCCGCAGCGGCAGCGGGCCATCGCGCCGGCCAGGGCGACCGGGCCGAGCCTGTCGATACGTTCGAGGAGCCCGGTGGGTGCGAGCCACAGCCGGTGCTCCTCGCTGGTCCAGCCCAGCAGCAGGGGGATGTCCCGGGCGAGGCCGCCGAGGAGCGCCTCCCGCGGATCGCTCGGCACCAGGTCACCGTCCACGACAATGCCGAAGGCCGGTCCGCCGAGGACGGGGCCCGCCAGTCGGCCGACCTCCGCCTGCGCCTCGGCCAGCAGGGTGCGGTCCACCTCGGCGAACGCCGCGGCGGTCGCCGGGATCCTCAGCTTCACCGCCATCCGCCGCACCAGACGCCGCACCTTGTCCCGCTCCGTCGACTCGGGCGGCCCGCTCTGGAGCACCGCCCGCCGGAAGAGGCCCCGGGCGCGTGGGCTCGCCAGCAGGGCGCCGATACTGATCGCGCCCGCGGACTCGCCGAAGACGGTCACCCGGTCGGGGTCGCCGCCGAACTCGGCGACGGCGTCGCGCACCCACTCCAGCGCCGCGAGCTGGTCACGCAGGCCGGGATTGGGCGGCGCGTCCGGGAAGAGGCCGTAACCCTCCACACCCAGGCGGTAGTTGAAGGAGACCAGCACCACGCCGTCGCGGGCGAAGGAACTGCCGTCGTAGACGGGGACCGCCGACGAGCCGCGGGTCAGCGCGCCGCCATGGATCCACACCATGACCGGGAGCCGGGCGCCACGACCCGGCTCCGGTGTCCACACATTGAGGTTGAGGCAGTCGTCCCCGGCCACCACCGGGTCGGACAAGAAACGGGCGAACGCCTCCGAGTACTTGCGGTTTGGGCGGAGTGGGGCCAAACGCTCCGGCGTTGCGCACCCCGTCCCACGGCTCCTGCGGATCGGTCGGTCGTAACCGGCGGTGGCCGAAGGGCGGTGCGGCGAAGGGGATGCCGCGGAAGACGGCGACCCCCTTCTCGTACCGGCCGCGCACCGCTCCGTACGGGGTACGGACCACCGGGTCCGCCGCCGGGTCCACCGCCGGGTCCACCGCCGGGTCCACCGCACGGCCCGTCCGGTCGACCGGGTCGACCGGGTCGGCCCGGCCCGCCCGTTCCCCTCGATCCGTCGGTCCCTCCGACCCGGTCACACCGTCCGAACGGTTCATACGGCCCTCTCCTCACCACGGCGGGACTGACCTCCTCACCGCATCACATCATTTCCGTGTCGCGCCGCCCGAACGGATATGTGTCGGCCGCGGTCCGCTCTTCGCGGCGGGCGCAACTGTCCGCACCCCCGGTCTTCCACGCCACCTTCACGCGCCCCTACTCTAGAAAGCGCTTGCTAGACGGTCTGTTGCCGCCGACCCGACCGTCGCCGTTCGAAACTTTCACTCGCCCCGGCGGGCTGGAGCTGGCCCTCGGGACGGGGCCGGAGAGGTGGGCTCATGGTCCGTACCGGAAGCATGGCCGGACCGACCCTCGCGGTCGTCGCACGGGAGGCCGGCGTCTCGGTGCCGACGGCCTCGAAGGTGGTCAACGGCCGGGAGGACGTGGCACCCGAGACACGCCGCCGGGTCACCGAGGCACTCGACCGGCTCGGCTACGTCAAGAGACCCCGCTTCGACACGACGAAGTCGCAGGGCCTGGTGGACCTGGTGGTGCACTCGCTGGAGAGCTCCCGGTCGGGTGCGGTGCTGCACGGTGTGGAGGAGGCCGCTCATGAGGCGGGCCTTGAGGTGGTGGTCTCGGCCGGGCTGACCCGGACCAGGGGTGGGCGCCCGGAACGCGGCTGGCTGGACAAACTGTCCGCGCGCGGCTCGTCCGGCGTGCTGTTCAACCTCGCCGAACTGACACCGCCCCAGTACGCCTGGCTGGATCAGCACCGCATCCCGTACGTACTGATCGACCCGGAGCTCGAACCGCCGGCGGGGGTGGTGTCCGTGGGGGCGGCCAACTGGCAGGGCGGGATGAGCGCCACCGAGCACCTGCTGGCGCTCGGGCACGAGCGGATCGCGGCCATCGGCGGCCACCGGCGCAAGATGTGCGGCGGCGCGCGGATCGCGGGGTACCGCTCGGCGCTGGCCGCGGCGGGGGTCCGGCACCGTCCGGAGTATGTGCGCCACGGCAACTTCGACCCCGCCGTCGCCCGGCGGCGCATGCGGGAGTTCCTGGACCTGCCGGAGCCGCCGACCGCCGTCTTCGTCTGCTCGGACCGGATGGCGCTCGGGGTGTACGAGGCGCTGGCGGAACGGGGGTTGCGGGTGCCGGACGACATCAGCGTCGTCGGGTTCGACGATCTGCCCGAGGCGCGATGGGCCTCGCCGGGGCTGACGACGGTTCGGCAGCCGCTGGCGGAGATGGCGGCGACCGCGGTGCGCCTGCTCGTCCGCATGATGGCGGGCGAACGGCCGGAGGGAACCCGGACGGAGTTGTCGACACGGCTGGTGGAACGGGCGAGCACGGCGCCGCCGCGTGACCGCGCCACCGAGGGGTGAACGAAAGGCGTCGTCCGGCCGTACGTACAGTGGCGGTCCTGTCTCCCCGGCCTGGTCCGCCGCACCCTCACCAGGCAACGCACGGAAGGACCTTCGGGTTGTCCCACACAAGCTCCCGGCAACTCCCGGACAAGGACGACACCCCCACGGCGGAGGACCCGACTCCGACCGTACTTCCGGAGCAGCAACCTGCCGAGGACGGACACCGGGACGACGCACACCGGGACGATGAGGAAGCCGCGCCGGCCGACACCGAGCCCGACGCCGGTGAGGCCACCGCGGCGCAGGACACGGCCCCCGGCGCCTCCGCGGCGCAGGACACGGCCCCCGGCGCCTCCGCGGCGCAGGACACGACCAAGCCGGGCGACGCCTCTGCGACGGACGGCACCCCCAAGCCGGGCGACGCCTCCACGACGGACGGCACCCCCAAGCCGGGCGACGCCTCCACGGCGGACGGCACCCCCGAGCCGGGCGACGCCTCTGCGACGGACGGCACCCCCAAGTCGGCCGACGCCTCTGCGACGGACGGCACCCCCAAGGCCGACGACGCTCCGGAGACCGCTCCTGGTCCGGAAGCGGCAGCGGAGGCGGAAGCCGGAGCCGGAGCCGAAGCCGGATCCGAAGCCGCGCCGGACACCAGCGCCGTGCCGGAATCCGACCCGGACCCGGCGGTTCCCGACCCGTCGACTCCCGACGCGGCGGTTCCCGACCCGGACACTCCCGACGCGGCGGTTCCCGACCCGGACACTCCCGACGCGGCAGTTCCCGACCCGGACACTCCCGACAGCGCCCCCGCCCGCCCCGGCTGGCGTGGCAAGCACCCCGACGCCGCTCGTGTCCTCGCCTGGACAGCCACCGGGATTGCCGTCGCCCTCGTGCTCTTCGCGCTTCTCGTGCCGAACGACCTCGCTCGCTTCACGCCCTCCCGGTTCGTACGGATCCCCGCGGAGGGGATCCTCGGCGCCGCCCTTCTGCTCGTCCTGCCGCCGAAGCCCCGCCGGATCCTGGCGGTGGTCGGCGGGGTCGGGCTCGGTCTGCTGACCATCCTGAAGTTCCTCGACATGGGCTTCTACTGGTCGCTGGAGCGCCCCTTCGACCTGGTGCTCGACTGGGTGCTGCTGGACGACGCCGAGTCGTTCCTCAAGGACTCCATCGGCGGGGGCGGCGCGCTCGCCGTCATGATCGGGGCCATCGCCCTCGCCGTCGCGGTGATCGCGCTCATGACCTGGTCGGTCGTCCGGCTGACCCGGCTGATGGCGAGCAGGCGCCACTTCGCGGGCCGTACGCTCCTGGTGCTCGGCACGGCATGGATGACCTGCTCGGTGCTGACCCTCGAGGTCGCCGGTGTGCCGGTCGCCTCGCGCAGCGCCGCCACACTCCTCGAGAACCGCGCGCACGCGGTGCGGGCCGGCATCAAGGACGGGCAGGCCTTCGCCCGGCAGGCCTCCGTCGACGCCTTCGCCGACACCCCGTCCGACCAGCTGCTGACCGGACTGCGCGGCAAGGACGTCATCTTCGCGTTCATCGAGAGCTACGGCCGCAGCGCGATCGACGACCCGGCGATGACCGAGCCGATCAACGAGACGCTCACGGCGAAGACCAAGGAACTGAGCGACGCCGGCTACTCGTCCCAGAGCGGCTGGCTGCGCTCCCCGGTCGCGGGCGCCGGCAGCTGGCTGGCCCACTCGACGTTCCTGTCGGGCCTGTGGATCAAGAACCAGCAGCGCTACCGCAACCTCACCTCCGGCAACCGTATGACCCTCACCGAGGCCTTCCGCCGCACGGACGCCTGGCGCACCGTCGGCATCATGCCGGGCGTGACGCGCGCCTGGCCGGAGGGCAAGTTCTTCGGCCTCGACCACATCTACGACTCGCGCGAACTCGGCTACCAGGGACCGAAGTTCAGCTGGTCACCGGTGCCGGACCAGTACAGCCTGGCGGCCTTCGAGCGCCTGGAGCACGGCAAGAAGCACAGCAAGCCGCTGATGTCGGAGATCATCCTGACCTCCAGCCACAACCCGTGGGCCCCCATCCCGAAGACGATCCCCGAGGACCAGGTCGGCGACGGCTCGGTCTACGACGCCATCCACGACGCGGGCAAGGATCCCAAGGAGGTGTGGAAGGACCCGGCGAAGGTGCGCGACGAGTACCGCAAGGCCATCCAGTACTCGGTCACCAGCCTCGTCGACTACGTCGCGAAGCACGGCAACAAGAACACCGTGCTGGTCTTCCTCGGCGACCACCAGCCCAACCGCACCGTCACGGGCGACAAGGCCGGCCGTGACGTGCCGATCGCGATCGTCGCGCACGACCAGGGCGTACTGGACCGGATCTCGGACTGGGGCTGGACGGACGGTCTCAAGCCCGCCTCCGACGCCCCGGAGTGGCGGATGGACACCTTCCGCGACCGCTTCCTGACCGCGTACGGCCCCGAGCCGACGTCCTAGGGTCGGTCCGGCGGGTCACGCCGGACAGGGCCATACGCCTGGACCTCGCGGGCGGCCCAGCGGATGCCGCCGAGCAGATGGGCGCGGAAGTCCGGGTCCCCGTACGCCTCGGAGGCATGGCCGAGCGCGGTGTAGAAGACCCGGCCCGCGCCCGCGCCCTGGTCGCGGCACCACGCCAGCGGGTGGTCGTCGCCCATCCCGCCTCCGTCGTACGAGGATTCGTCGGCGGAGGCGAGGACGCGCACCGAACCGCGAGGAGTGGTCCGGAAGTCGTACCACTCGTCCGTGAACTCCCACACCGTGGGCAGGTGGTGGGTCGAAGGGTGATCGCGGTCCTCGACGACCGCCTTGCCCGGCTGGTACGCGGGATGGCGCGCGAACCGCGCCCCCAGCAGTTCGCCGTAGTACGGCCACGCGTCCTCCGTACAGGCCGCGGCGTGCACGCCGACGAAGCCACCGCCCTTGCGTGTGTACGCCGCAAGGCGCGTACGTCCCTCGGGTGTCAGGACCTCGCCGCTGGTGGAGAGGAAGACGACGGCGCCGTACGCGTCGAGGGGTGCCTCGAAGGCGGCGGGGTCCTCGGTGGCGTCGACGTCGAAGCCGTGCGCGGCCCCGAGGGAGCGTACGGCGGCGACGGCGTCCGGGAGGGAATCGTGCCGGTATCCGGTGGTGCGGGTGTACACGAGAACGCGGAAGGGCATGGGCGGAGCCTATTTCCGCAGCGGGGTGCGGCCCACCGACGCGAGGGGACCGAAAATTTCGGACCGCCTGGCGAGGAGGACTTGTCCGGCTCGGGCCGTCCGGCGGCTCAGCCCGACGTGCCGACGTCGTTGTTGGGCGCCCCGTCGCCCACCGGGGGCAGGTCGCCTCGTTCGACGGGCGCGGTGGCGGTGCCGTCCGGGGTGGGCAGGACGGCCGCCAGTTCGGTGTCGTCCGGGCGGTGCGCCGCGCCGGCGGCCCGGCGCAGAACGGCGCGGCCGACTGCGTTCGCGTCGGCGCTCACCCGCACCACGTGCCCTTTCTCCGGCACCGCGTACTCCTGCCGGCCCCCGGCCGTGCGGTACCACGTGTCGCCGTCCCGCGCGCAGGTGATCCGCTCCCCCGACGCCTCGCCGAGCGGCTGCTTCGGACAGTTCGCCGCCGTCATGGTGCCCCGGTCCACGGAGAGCTGGATCTGGGCGCCCGTCTTCCGGGACACGTAGACGCTGGAGAAGCCGTCGCCGCCGTACACACCCACCGACTGCTGGGCGAGGGTGAATCCGGGGGCTTCGGTGACGTAGACGAGTTCCGGTGCGACCCCCAACGCCGCGGCGCGGGCGTCGAGTCGGGCACGGCTCACCTCGGCACGGTCCGCGCCGCTGCCTCCGGCTCCCGCCTTCTCGGTGCCGCACGCGGAGAGCAGGACCGGCAGAAGCAGCAGGGCGGGCAGGACGGCCAAAGCTTTCGGAACGCGCGCGGCACGGGTCATGACCCCATCCTGCCGCACAGGTGTTCCACAGACCGGGCTGCGTGTCCGGGCTGCACGCCCGGCCGCATGTCCCGGCCACACACCCGGCCGCATGTCCCGGCTGCGTGTCCGATTCCTTCAAGACCGGCGATCACCGGTCCGCCTAGGTTGAACCCATGACTCCACGATTCGATGTGATCAGCCTGGCGGTCTCCGACATGGCCGCCGCTCTCGCCTTCTACCGCCGCCTCGGTCTCGTCTTCCCCGACGGCGCCGAGAGCGAGCCGCACGTCGAGGCCGGGCTGCCCGGCGGGCTGCGGCTGGCGCTCGACACCGAGGAGACCATCCGCTCCTTCCACCCCGAGTGGCAGCCGCCGGCCGCCGGCGGCCGCCTCTCGCTCGCCTTCCGCTGTGACAGCCCGGCCGAGGTGGACACGGTGTACGGGGACCTGGTGGGCGCCGGGTACCACGGCGAGCTCAAGCCGTGGGACGCCGTCTGGGGCATGCGGTACGCGGTGGTGCACGACCCGGACGGCAACGGCGTCGACCTGTTCGCGAACCTACCGGCGCAGTAGCTCGCCGAGCGGTACGCCCGCCAACTCCCGCACGTCCCGGGCGAGATGGGCCTGGTCCGCGAACCCGGCGCGGGCCGCCGTCTCCGCGAAGGGCACTTGGGCCCACGCGAGCGCGAGGGCCCGTTGCAGCCGCAGTACACGGGCGAGCGTCTTGGGTCCGTAGCCGAAGGCGGCCAGCGAGCGGCGGTGCAACTGACGGGCGCCGACGCCGAGTTCGTCCGCGGCCCTGGCCACCGGCCGGCCCGCGGCCAGGGACGCCACCACCTTCCGCAGCAGCGGGTCGGGGCGGTCCGCCTGCGCGGCCCGGTGCAGCGCGATCTCTTCCAGCGCGGTCGCGGGATCGGCGGCGGCGTCGACGCGTCCCGTCAGGCGCCGCACCTCGGCGGCGGGCCACACCTCCGCCAAGTCGACGCGCCGGTCCCGGAGTTCGTACGCCGGAACGCCTAGGAAGACCGGCGCCGTCCCCGGGAAGAAGCGGACGCCCGCCCATTCCCCGGCAGGGCCCTGCGGCCGGTACGCGTGCGTGTCCGGGCCGGCGACCAGGAGCCGCCCCTCGGTCCACAGCAGGTCCATGCAGCCGTCGGGCAGCACGGGCCGCCCCGCGGCAGCGGACGGCCTGTTGGTCCACACCACCGCGCCCGCCAGCCGGGACGGCCGCTCCGCGTACCCGGGTGGCGCCGAAGCGCGCTCTGCAACCACGAAGAAAAGGCTACGCCGCAGGGGTGTCGGACGGCGCCCTGTGCCTGACCGGTCCTCGTAGCGGAGTCACCGGGCCCGTCGGCAGGAGGCGAGCGCGCGTGCCGGGTGTCACGTCACGGTGCCGCGAGGAACCGTCGGGGCACCCCCGGTCCGGTGCTCCTGCGGACTGACTCCGTACACCCGTTTGAAGGCGGTGGACAGGGCGAACGCGCTGCCGTAGCCGACCTGGTGGGCGATCGCGCCGATGGTGTCCGCGGAGTCGCGCAGCCGGTCGGCGGCGAGGGCGAGCCGCCAGCCGGTCAGATAGGCCATCGGGGGCTCACCGACGAGCTCGGTGAAGCGGCGGGCGAGCGCGGCGCGCGAGACCCCGGCCTTGGCGGCGAGCGAGGCCACCGTCCAGGGGTGGGCGGGGTCGTCCTGCACCAGCCGCAGCACCCGGCCCACGACCGGGTCGGCCAGCGCCCGGTACCAGGCGGGTGCCTCGGCCTCCGGGCGGGAGAACCAGGCCCGCAGTGCCGCGATCACCAGCAGGTCGAGCAGCCGGTCGAGAACGACCTCCTGGCCCGGCTCGTCGCGCACGATCTCCTCGGCGAGGATCGGCGTCAGCGGGCACTTCCACTCCCGCGAGGTGAGCGACAGCAGCGGCGGCAGGGCGTCCAGCAGCCGGCCGGTGATCTCGCCCTGCATCAGATAGGTGCCGATCAGCAGCACCGTGGAGCCGTCGGGCCGGTCGCCCCAGCTGCGCACCCCGAGGTCCCGGTGGCCCTTCAGGGAGCGCCCGTCGGGGTAGGCGCACTCGCCGCCGGGCAGGATCACCGCCTGGGGCTCGGTCGCCGGGGAGTCGGCGCAGGTGTACGGGTCGGGGCCGCGCGCGATGGCCAGGTCGCCCGCCCTGAGCAGCGTCCGCTCCTGCCCGTCCGGCATGACCCAGGCCTCGCCCCGGACCACGAGCATGATCGTCAGCGGGGCCCGGTCCTCGACGCGTATGCACCAGGGCGGGTCGAAGCACGCCCGGATCATGAAGGCGCCCCGTGCGCGGGGGCCCTCCAGCAGGCCTGCGAGTGCGTCCATGGCGTCAGCGTAGACGCGTACGTATGGGAATGAGCCGTTCAGCGATGGTTCCGTCTGCCGTACGGCAGTTGACTGGCCGTATGACGCAGAACACGCGGAACACGACGGTGTTGGTGACGGGGGCCTCGGGCCGGACGGGCAGCCGGGTGGCCGAGGCCGCGCGGGCGGCGGGGCTGACGGTTCGGGCGGCGTCCCGGGCGACGGGGTTCGACTGGGCCGACCGGGCGAGCTGGGCGGCCGCGCTGGCGGGCGCCGACGCGGCGTACCTCATGTACCCCACGGATGTCGGCTCCCCGGCGGCGGCCGGGGCGGTCGGCACGCTGGCCCGGGAGGCGGTGGAGGCCGGCGTACGGCGTCTGGTGCTGCTCTCCTCGCGCGGGGAGGAGCGGGCGCGGCCGACCGAGGAGGCCCTGAAGGAGTCGGGTGCGGACTGGACGGTCGTACGGGCCGCGTGGTTCGCGCAGAACTTCAGCGAGGGCCCGCTGGTGGAGGGGCTGCGCCACGGGGAACTGGTGTTCCCGGCCGGTGAGGTGCGCGAGCCCTTCATCGACGTGCGGGACATCGCGGACGTGGTGGTGACCGCGCTGACGGCCGGGGAACGGTACGTGGGACGGACGCTCGACCTCACCGGGCCCCGGCTGCTGACGTTCCGGGAGGCGGTCGCGGAGATCTCGGCGGCCACGGGCGGCACGTTCGCGTACACGCCGGTGCCGGCGCGTCAGTACGGGGAGAACCTGAAGGCGTTCGGGGTGCCGCCCGAGGAGGTGGACTTCCTGGTGGACCTCTTCGAGAGCCTGCTGGACGGCCGCAACGCGCATCTGTCGCAGGAGGTGCGGCAGATCCTGGGCCGGGCACCGCACGACTTCTCCGAGTTCGCGCGGGAGAACGCGGCGGCGGGGGTGTGGAAGGCCTAGGCCCCGCCGCGAGCGTGGCACGTACGGCCCGCGACGGCCGGGCCTGCCGCTCCCTCGACGGCCGGGCCTACTGCTCCCCCGCCGGCGGGTCGCCGTTCTTGTGCTGCGGGTGGTGGTGCGGGCTCTTCACATGGGTGCGGAACCGGGATGTCACGTCCTCCGGAGGCAGGAAGCGCGACCAGCGCTCCGGGAACTCGGAGGGCATGTCCGGGTCGTCGGGATCGATGTCGGCGGCCCGGTACGCGGCCACGCGGGCCACGAACACCGCGGCCTGCTCCTCGAGCAGCCGCTCGTTCGCGGCGCGCGCCGCGGCCGTGGCGGCGGCCGGCCAGACCCGGTCGATGGCTGCGTTGACCGCCGCGCCGACCAGCACCGCGAACGCGGACACACCGATCCACAGCAGCACGGCGACGGGCGCGGCGAGCGAGCCGTAGATCGTGGGCCCCTCGACCGTGCTGGTCAGGTAGATGCGCAGCAGGAAGCTGCCGAGCACCCACATCGCGAGGGCGACCAGGGCGCCCGGGACGTCCTCCACCCAGGGCGAGCGCACCGGCACGGAGACGTGGTAGAGCGTCGTCAGGAAGACGATGGACAGGACGATGACGACCGGCCAGTACAGGACCTGTACGACGGTCGTCGACCACGGCACGACGTTCACCACCGCGTCCGGGCCCGCCACCATCAGCGGCAGCGCGACCGAGCCGATCAGCAGCGCCACGATGAAGAGCAGGAACGACATCATCCGGGTCTTCACGATGCCGCGCGTGCCGTCGAGGCCGTACATCACGGTGATGGTGTCGATGAAGACGTTCACCGCGCGCGAGCCCGACCACAGGGCGAACAGGAAGCCCAGGGAGATGACGTCGGGGCGGCCGCCCTTCATCACGTCGTGGAGGAGCGGCTGGGCGATCTCGGTGACGCCCTTGTCGGACAGGACCGTGCGGGACGCCTCCAGGATGTTGTTCTCCAGGCTGGCGATGGTGTCGGCGCCGGTCCAGTCGTCGACGTAGCCGAGCAGCCCGATCATGCTCAGCAGCAGCGGCGGCACGGACAGCAGCGTGAAGAAGGCGGCCTCGGCCGCCAGACCGAGGATCCGGTACTCCATGCACGAGTTGACGGTGTCCTTGAGCAGCAGCCAGGCGGTCCTGCGCTTGGAGACGTTCCGGTAGAGGGCACGCGCCCGGTGGAAACGGCCGGAGGGCCTCTGCGGGGGTTCACTTGCTGGCTGCACGCCCTAAAGGTATCCGCCGCGCGAGGCTGCGCTCATCCCGTGGTGCGGGGGCCGGGCCGCGAGCCCTGGCCTACCGGCGGAAGCCCTGGTGACCGACGTAGTACCGAGGGGTAGGTTGCGAGACATGGCTGCCAGCACCCACACCGTGACCAACCAGGCTCCGCCCCTGGTGGGCTATGACGTCTTCGCCGCCGACCGGGCCCTCGTGGAGGCCGTCGAGCGGCATCTCGATCCCGCGCTCCTCGACGAGGCGCGCACCGAGCTGTCGGGGCTCGGGCTCAGCGCCGGCTCCGCGCAGGTACAGGAGTGGGGGGCCCTGGCGAACGAGAACCCGCCCAAGCTGCGGACGCACGACCGCTGGGGCAACCGGATCGACGAGGTCGAGTTCCATCCGTCCTGGCACCGGCTGCTCGGCAAGGGCGTGTCCGCCGGACTGACGGCGGCCTGGTCCCGGCCCGGCGGGCACGTCCGGCGCGCGGCCGGTTTCGTGATCTGGACGCAGGCCGAGGCGGGCAACGGCTGTCCGCTGTCGATGACCCACGCGGCGGTGCCCGCCCTGCGCACCGACCCGGCGCTCGCGGCCGAGTGGGAGCCCCGGCTGACCTCCATGGTCTACGACCAGGGGATGCGGCCCGCCGCCCAGAAGGCCGGTGCCCTGTTCGGGATGGGCATGACGGAGAAGCAGGGCGGCAGCGACGTACGCGCCAACACGACGGCGGCGCGGCCGCTCGCCGAGGACGGGACGTACGAGCTGACGGGCCACAAGTGGTTCTGCTCGGCGCCGATGTCGGACGGGTTCCTGGTGCTCGCGCAGGCCGCCTCCGCCACGGACGGAGGGGGTCTGACCTGCTTCCTCGTGCCGCGCGTGCTGGAGGACGGCACGCGCAACGTGTTCCGCGTCCAGCGGCTCAAGGACAAGCTCGGCAACCGGTCCAACGCGTCGAGCGAGGTCGAGTTCGACGGGACCTGGGCACGCCGGGTCGGCGACGAGGGCCGGGGCGTGCGCACGATCATCGAGATGGTGGCGGCGACCCGGCTGGACTGTGTCCTCGGGTCGGCGTCGCTGATGCGGCAGGCGGTGGCGCAGGCGATCCACCACTGCACCTACCGGGAGGCGTTCGGCGGCAAGCTGGTCGACAAGCCGCTGATGCGCAACGTACTGGCGGATCTGGCCCTGGAGTCGGAGGCCGCGACGACGCTCGCGCTGCGCCTGGCCGCCGCCTACGACGACGGCGGCGAGCAGGAGCGGGCGTTCCTGCGGCTCGCGGTGCCGGTCGCCAAGTACTGGGTGACCAAGCGGTGCACGCCGGTGGCGGCGGAGGCGCTGGAGTGCCTGGGCGGCAACGGGTACGTGGAGGAGTTCGGTCTGGCCCGGCTGCTGCGTGAGTCGCCGCTGAACTCCATCTGGGAGGGCGCGGGCAACGTCCAGGCACTGGACGTGCTGCGGGCGCTCCAGCGCGAACCGCAGGCGCTCAACGCGTACCTCCAGGAGGTCGGCCGGGCGCGCGGTGCCGATCACCGGCTGGACGGCGCCATCAAGGGCCTGCTCACGGAGCTCGCCGACCTGGAGGGTATCGAGGGCCGGGCCCGCCGGGTGGTGGAGCGGCTCGCCCTCGTGCTCCAGGGGGCGCTGCTGGTGCGGTACGCCCCGCCGGAGGTCGCCGACGCGTTCTGCGCCTCCCGGCTGGGCGGCGACTGGGGTACGGCCTTCGGCACCCTGCCGCACAGTCTGGATCTGGCCACGGTGGTGGAGCGGGCCCGGCCGGTGGCGTGACGCCGCGGGGGCGTTCCCCCGGGCATACGTCGCGGGGGTGGTGCTGCGCCGACACGGCACCACCCCCGCTGCTTCGGCCCCGGTCAGGGACCGCGGACGCCGCCTGGGCGACGTCGCACAAGTTTCAAACACCGCAGGGCCGCTCGCCAGGGTTGCAGGAGGTTGCAACTATCTGTTGGCTGTCCGCTCACTGTGGCCGGAGTGTATCCCTCCGTCACCTTCGGGCGGCAGTATGGGAGGAGCAGTCGACACCCGGCCGGGCCCGCCGCCAAGGCGTGCGACGGACGGGCCCTCCTGGAGGTTCGTGTGGCGCACTCGCCGAAGGATGTGACGCGGCTGGTCGCCCGGGACGCCGCGCAGGCGGCGCGCATGCTCAGGGAGGTGCGCAGCGCGACGCTCGCCGGGCAGCGCACCCGGGTCGCGCCGCGCCCGGTGATCGAGGCGTCGTGGGGGCGCATGCGGCGCAGCGGGGTGGATCCCGACCACGATGTCAGGGCGGGGCTGCTGAGCCTCGACGAGGTCGAGCGGCGGCGCCGGGAGTCGCCGCTGCGGGTGGTGCTTCCGGTGCTGCGCGAGGGGCTGTTGTCGGTCGCGGACGTCGCGCAGCACATCATGGTGGTCGCGGACGCGGACGGGCGGGTGCTGTGGCGCGAGGGCAGTCCGGCGGTGCTGCGCCAGGCGGACGGGCTCGGCTGCGAACCGGGCGCGGACTGGGGCGAGTCGGTCGTCGGCACGAACGGGGTGGGCACGCCCGCGGTGACCGGCCGTCCCGTGCAGGTGTTCGCCTCCGAGCACTTCGTACGCTCCTTCGCCTCGTGGACGTGCACGGGCGCCCCGATCACGGACCCGCGCGACGGCCGCCTGATCGGTGTGGTGGACATCAGCGGTCCACTGGAGACGATGCATCCGGCCACGCTCGCCTGGGTGGACTCGGTGGCCAAGCTCGCCGAGGCGCGGCTGCGGGAGGTGCATCTGACGTCACTGGAGCGGTTGCGCGCGGTGGCGGCGCCGCTGCTGGCCCGGCTGGACGGGCGGGCGGTGGCGGTGGACCGGGACGGCTGGACGGCGGCGGTGGCCGGAATGCCGTACGCCAGACGGCTGGCGCTGCCCACCTCACTGACGGCCGGGCGGAGTTGTCTGCCGGTGCTGGGCCCGTGCTCGGTGGAGCCGCTGCCGGGCGGCTGGCTGATCCGGGCCTGTGACCGGGCAACTCCCGCGCACACCACGCGGATCGTCCTGGACCTCTCCCACCCGCGCCGCTGGTCGGTGACGGTCTCGGGAGACACGGGTTCCTGGACGCACGAACTGACGCCCCGGCACGCCGAGTTGCTCTACCTCCTGACCCTGCACCGCAGTGGCCGCACGGCCGCGGCGCTGGCCGCCGACATGTTCGGCGACCCGGCCCGCACGGTCACCGTCCGCGCCGAGATGTCCCGTGTACGACGCTATCTGGGCGCTTTCCTGGACCACCGGCCGTATCGTTTCTCCGAAACCGCGGAGGTCGAACTCCTGGCCCCGGACGACCCGCTGGACCTGCTGCCCCACTCGATCGCGCCGGCGGTGCTGCGCGTGCGTACGGCGGGGCCCGGCGGCGGCGTTTCCCTCCTGGCGCCGGGCGGCGGGCCGGTCTGAATGCTCCCGATGTGCCCCCAGGTCGAGGGATTACCCTCGTAATTACCGGGTCTTCGACCGGGCACACCCTCCGCTCGCGTAGCATCCCTCCCACAGGCCACCCCACCAGCTCCTCGATCAACGCGCCGACCACGGGGAGTAGTTGGCCTACCTCGGGAGGTCCCATGAAACAGCGTGGCAGACATCGTCGCAGGAGGAGGGGCCGTGCGCTGCGCGCCACCCTCGCCGGAACCGCGCTGGCGCTGACCGCCGCCGCCACGCTGATCAGCACCTCCCAGGCCGCCGGCGGCGACAACCCGGGAGCCCTGACCCCGCTCACCTCCGCCGCCGAGACCGGCAAGCTGCAACTCCACGAGAACCTGGTCGGCCGGACCACCCTGGACACGCTCACCAGCGACATGGGCGGCAACGTCGGCGTGCACGGCGTGCTCCAGAGCGCCAACCACTCGATGCGCAACAAGGCCGACTGTGCCGCCACCGAGGCGGCCGCGCTGCCCGTCGAGCCGAGCGCCTCGCGCGCGTACTGCTGGGACAGCGGCGACGCGACGACCCAGAAGTGGCTGCCCCAGTCCGTCACCACGTCCGGCGACGCCGACAACGACGGCACGTGGGGCGACGACCGCGTCATCCTCGCGGGCTGGACGCACAACGACCACAAGGCGGGCGAGCCGGCCGACGACCAGGGCCTCGCCCGGGTCGCCTTCATCGACGCGAACGACCCGGACAACCTCAAGTACCGCTGGGTCCTGCTGGTCGCCCCGCTGAGCGGCGACGCGGACTTCGGTGCCGTCCGCTCGCATCTCGGCGGCATGGTCTGGTACCAGGACAAGCTGATCGTCACCGCGAAAAACGGCGCGGACCACAACAACGCCCTCTTCGTCTTCGACATGCACCGCATCCTGCGGGCGAACGTCGACAGCAGCGCGGTCGGCAAGGTAAGCGGCGGCTACGCGGCCCACGGCTACCAGTACGTACTGCCGGCCATCGGCTCGTACGACCTGACCGGCGGCGCCTGCACCTCGGGCAACGACAACGCGGTCCCCTGCTTCGCCTCCGTCTCCCTCGACCGCACCTCCACCCCGGACAGCCTGGTGGCGAACGAGTGGTTCAGCTCGGGCGGCACCCAGCCCGCCCGGGTCTGGCGCTACTACTACAGCACCGCCGCCTCCCGCACCGGTCTGCTCGGCAGCAACTCCAGCGACGTCGTCAACGCGGACGAGGCGTACGAGACCAAGGCCGTCGGTCTCCAGGGCGTGCTGTCGCACAAGCCGAGCGGCGCGAGCACGCCGAACTGGTACGTCGACCACGCGCCCGGCAGCCGCGGCAAGCACGGCACCCTCTGGCGGCAGAACAAGGACGGCGCCCGGGCGGCGCGGTGCACGACCGACCAGACGACCGCCTGCTGGGGCCGGCACACCGAGTCCATGTCGCTCTGGCAGGAGACCGGCGAGCTGTGGACGCTGACCGAGTGGGCGGCGAACAAGGACGCCCAGTGGGAGCCGGACGCCATCCCGGAGCGGGTGCTGTACGCCGTTCCGCTGTCCTCCGTGGACGACTCGCTAGGGTAGGCCTGGAGCGGGCAACGTCACCCGCGTCCCCGATCACCCCCGATCGACAGCCCGGGGGGCCGGGTGATTTTCTGACCGCATGAGCGACATCACCGTGACCACCTGGTCCCTGGAGCAGACGTCCCCCGCCGACCTGCGGCCCGCGACCGCCCCCGACGGCGAGGTCCGGATCGTCCGCTCCGAGGTGCCCTCGCCGGAGTTCAGCCGGTTCCTGTACGCGTCGGTCGGCGGCGACATCCGCTGGACCGACCGGCTGTCCTGGACGTACGAGCAGTGGCAGGCGTACCTGGCGCGGCCGGGCGTGGAGACCTGGGTCGCCCACGACCGGGGCACTCCCGCGGGATACGTCGAGCTGGAGCCGCAGGACGACGGGGTCGTGGAGATCGCCTACTTCGGGCTGATACCGGCGTTCCGGGGCCGGCGGATCGGCGGCCATCTGCTCTCGTACGGCGCCGCGCGGGCCTGGGACCTGGCCGCGCGATGGCCGGAACGCGCCGAGACCAAGCGGGTCTGGCTGCATACATGCAGCAAGGACGGAGAGCACGCGATGGACAACTACCTGCGGCGCGGTTTCACGCTCTTCGACACCAAGGTCGAGGCGGAGGCGGACGTGGCCGCACCAGGGCCCTGGCCGGGAGCGCGCGCCGCCTGACCTGCACGTACCTGTCCGGCGGGCCCGGCCGGACACCACCGGCCGGGCCACCGTGTGATCAACGACACCCCAGTCTCACCCTTCGGGACCAGGGTGTCCACATGATGGATGACGGTGGACTGGCCCGAGATCCCCGTGACACGCTTCCGTCATGTCTGGAACTGGAATTGCCTTGGTGAGTCGGCGGCACGTCGACCTCGGCCGCATGTCCAGCGCCATCTGTCCGGCGAGCTGAGCAGTCCAGCACCGCCGAGTCACTCCTCTTTCGAGAACCTTGCGCAAGGACGCGCCCGTACTTCCGTATGCGCCCGTACCCGCAGGTCAGAGCCGCTCCCCTGTCTGTCCCGTAGTCCCGAAGGACGTATCAGCCATGGCCGCCACCCCGCAGAATCCCGCCGCCGCGCCCCGCCGCAAGGTGAGCCGTCACCGCGGTGAGGGTCAGTGGGCCGTGGGTCACTTCACCCCGCTCAACGGCAACGAACAGTTCAAAAAGGACGATGACGGTCTCAATGTGCGGACACGCATTGAGACGATCTACTCGAAGCGCGGCTTCGACTCGATCGACCCCAATGACCTCCGTGGGCGTATGCGCTGGTGGGGGCTGTACACCCAGCGCAAGCCCGGGATCGACGGCGGCAAGACCGCGATCCTGGAGCCGGAGGAGCTGGACGACAAGTACTTCATGCTGCGCGTCCGCATCGACGGCGGCCGGCTGACCACCGAGCAGCTCCGGGTCATCGGCGAGATCTCGCAGGAGTTCGCGCGCGGTACCGCCGACATCACCGACCGGCAGAACATCCAGCTCCACTGGATCCGCATCGAGGACGTTCCGGAGATCTGGCAGCGTCTGGAGGCCGTGGGCCTGTCCACGACCGAGGCCTGCGGTGACACCCCGCGCGTCATCCTCGGCTCGCCCGTCGCCGGGATCGCCGAGGACGAGATCATCGACGGCACGCCCGCGATCGACGAGATCCACCGCCGGATCCTCGGCAACAAGGACTTCTCCAACCTGCCCCGCAAGTTCAAGACAGCGGTCTCCGGCTCGCCGCTGCTCGACGTGGCGCACGAGATCAACGACGTCGCCTTCGTCGGCGTGAACCACCCGGAGCACGGCCCCGGCTTCGACCTCTGGGTCGGCGGCGGCCTGTCCACCAACCCGAAGCTCGGCCAGCGCCTCGGCGCCTGGGTCCCGCTCGACGAGGTCGCGGACGTCCACGTGGGCGTCCTGTCGATCTTCCGCGACTACGGCTACCGGCGCCTTCGTACGCGTGCCCGTCTGAAGTTCCTGGTCGCCGACTGGGGCGTCGAGAAGTTCCGCCAGATCCTTGAGGACGAGTACCTGAAGCGGAAGCTCGTCGACGGCCCCGCGCCCGACCAGCCCGTCGCCAGCTGGCGCGACCACGTCGGCGTGCACCGGCAGAAGGACGGCCGCTTCTACGTCGGCTTCGCCCCGCGCGTCGGCCGCGTGGACGGTACGACCCTCACCAAGATCGCCGAGGTGGCCGCGGCGCACGGCTCCGGGCGACTGCGCACCACCGTCGAGCAGAAGATGATCGTGCTCGATGTGGAAGAGGGCCAGGTCGAGTCACTCGTCGAGGGGCTGGAGGCGCTCGACCTCACCGTCAAGCCCTCGTCCTTCCGGCGCGGCACGATGGCCTGCACCGGCATCGAGTACTGCAAGCTCGCGATCGTCGAGACCAAGGCGCGCGGCGCTTCCCTCATCGACGAACTCGAGCGCCGCATCCCCGAGTTCGACGAGCCGATCACCATCAACCTCAACGGCTGCCCGAACGCCTGCGCCCGTATCCAGGTCGCGGACATCGGTCTCAAGGGCCAGCTGGTCCTCAACGACCAGGGTGAGCAGGTCGAGGGCTTCCAGGTGCACCTGGGCGGCGCGCTCGGCCTGGAGGCCGGTTTCGGCCGCAAGGTCCGTGGCCTGAAGGTCACTTCGGACGAGCTGCCCGACTACATCGAGCGCGTCCTCAAGCGCTTCCAGGCGGAGCGCGAGGACGGCGAGCGGTTCGCCACCTGGGCGGCCAGGGCTTCAGAGGAGGCGCTGTCGTGACGGCGAGTGAGCCGAAGGGGCGCACCCCGGAGGCGAACCGAGCCACAAAAAGAGGGGAGGCGCTGTCGTGAGCGAGCGTGCCGCGCCCTTCTACTGCCCCTACTGCGGCGACGAGGACCTGCGCCCGAGCGAGCAGGGCCACGGCGCGTGGGAATGCGGAGCGTGCAATCGAGCCTTCCAGTTGAAGTTCCTCGGGCTGCTCGCCCGGGGGTTTCAGCCCAACGACGGTGGAGGGGACGAGATATGAGGACGGTTCAGGCCGACACGGACACCGGCACAGAGCGTGCGACCGGCCGCGACGCGGAGCTGAAGACGCTCGCCGAGCAGGCCGGGCGCGACCTGGAGGACGCCTCCGCCCTGGAGATCCTCCAGTGGGCGGCGGACACCTTCGGCAAGAAGTTCTGCGTGACCTCCTCCATGGAGGACGCCGTGGTCGCCCACCTCGCCTCCCGGACCTTCCCCGGTGTGGACGTGGTCTTCCTCGACACCGGCTACCACTTCCCGGAGACCATCGGCACCCGCGACGCGGTCGAGGCCGTGATGGACGTCAACGTCATCACGCTCACCCCGCGCCGGACGGTCGCCGAGCAGGACGCGGAGTACGGCCCGAAGCTGCACGACCGCGACCCCGACCTGTGCTGCAAGCTCCGCAAGGTCCAGCCGCTGGAGCAGGGCCTGACCGCGTACGACGCCTGGGCGACGGGCCTGCGCCGCGACGAGTCCCCGACCCGGGCGAACACCCCGGTCGTCAGCTGGGACGAGAAGCGCCGCAAGGTGAAGATCTCGCCGATCGCCCGCTGGACCCAGGACGACGTGGACGCGTACGTCGCGGAGCACGGCGTGCTGACCAACCCGCTGCTGATGGACGGCTACCCCTCCGTGGGCTGCGCGCCCTGCACCCGCCGTGTGCTGGAGGGCGAGGACGCGCGCGCCGGCCGCTGGGCGGGCAGCACCAAGACCGAGTGCGGGCTGCACGGATGACGACGACGACCGAGAACCCCCAGACCTCCCGGGAGAAGCAAGTGACGACCGGAGCCACCATCTGGCTCACAGGTCTGCCGAGTGCCGGCAAGACCACCATCGCGTACGAGCTGGCCGGCCGGCTGCGCGAGGAGGGCCACCTCGTCGAGGTGCTCGACGGTGACGAGATCCGCGAGTTCCTCACCGCAGACCTCGGCTTCACCCGCGCGGACCGGCACACGAACGTGCAGCGGATCGGCTACCTCGCCGACCTGCTGGCCCGCAACGGCGTCAAGGCGCTCGTCCCGGTGATCGCGCCGTACGCGGACAGCCGCGAGGCGGTCCGCAAGCGGCACGGGGCGAGCGGCGCCGCCTACCTCGAGGTGCATGTCGCCACTCCGGTCGAGGTGTGCAGCCAGCGGGACGTGAAGGGGCTGTACGCCAAGCAGGCGGCGGGCGAGATTTCCGGGCTGACCGGTGTCGACGACCCGTACGAGGCACCCGCTTCGCCCGATCTGCGCATCGAGTCGCACACCCAGACCGTGCAGGAGTCCGCCGCCGCGTTGCACGCGCTGCTGACCGAGAGGGGTCTCGCATGACGACCGCAGCCACCGCTTCCCAGGAGACCGACAGCCCGTACGCGCTCTCGCATCTGGACGCGCTGGAGTCGGAGGCCGTCCACATCTTCCGCGAGGTGGCGGGCGAGTTCGAACGGCCGGTGATCCTGTTCTCCGGCGGCAAGGACTCCATCGTCATGCTGCACCTGGCACTGAAGGCCTTCGCCCCCGCGGCGATCCCCTTCACCCTGCTGCACGTGGACACCGGACACAACTTCCCCGAAGTCCTCGCATACCGCGACCGTGTGGTCGCCGCACACGGACTGCGCCTCCATGTGGCCTCCGTACAGGACTACATCGACCGCGGTGTACTGCGCGAACGCCCCGACGGCACCCGCAACCCCCTGCAGACCGTGCCCCTGACCGAAGCCATCCAGCAGCACCGCTTCGACGCCGTCTTCGGCGGCGGCCGACGCGACGAGGAAAAGGCCCGCGCCAAAGAACGCGTCTTCTCCCTGCGCGACGAGTTCTCCCAGTGGGACCCCCGCCGCCAGCGCCCCGAACTGTGGAACCTCTACAACGGCCGCCACGCCCCCGGCGAACACGTCCGCGTCTTCCCGCTCTCCAACTGGACCGAGCTGGACGTATGGCAGTACATCGCCCGCGAACACATCGAACTCCCCGAGATCTACTTCGCCCACGAACGCGAGGTCTTCCAGCGGTCCCACATGTGGCTGACCGCCGGTGACTGGGGCGGCCCCAAGGACGGCGAGACTGTCGAGAAGCGCCGGGTCCGCTACCGCACCGTCGGCGACATGTCCTGCACCGGCGCCGTCGACTCCGACGCCACCACGCTGGACGCCGTGATCACCGAGATCGCCGCCTCCCGGCTCACCGAACGCGGCGCCACCCGCGCCGACGACAAGATGTCCGAGGCCGCGATGGAAGACCGCAAGCGCGAGGGGTACTTCTAGCCATGACCAGCACCACCGAGCCCACCGAGCCGCTGTCGGTCGAGCAGTTGTCGGCCACGACCCTGCTGCGCTTCGCGACCGCGGGCTCCGTCGACGACGGCAAGTCCACGCTGGTCGGCCGTCTGCTGCACGACTCCAAGTCGGTCCTGACGGACCAGCTGGAGGCCGTGGAGCAGGTGTCGCGCAGCCGCGGCCAGGACGCTCCCGACCTGGCCCTCCTCACCGACGGCCTGCGCGCCGAACGCGAGCAGGGCATCACCATCGACGTGGCGTACCGCTACTTCGCGACCGCGCGCCGCCGGTTCATCCTCGCCGACACCCCCGGCCATGTTCAGTACACCCGCAACATGGTCACCGGCGCCTCCACCGCCGACCTGGCGGTGGTCCTCGTCGACGCCCGCAACGGCGTCATCGAGCAGACCCGCCGACACGCCGCCGTCGCCGCGCTGCTGCGCGTCCCGCACGTCGTGCTCGCGGTGAACAAGATGGACCTCGTCGAGTACAAGGAGTCCGTCTTCGCCGCGATCGCCGAGAAGTTCACGGCGTACGCCTCCGAGCTGGGCGTTCCCGAGATCACCGCGATCCCGATCTCCGCGCTCGCCGGTGACAACGTGGTGGACGCCTCCGCGAACATGGACTGGTACGGCGGCCCCACGGTCCTGGAGCACCTGGAGACCGTGCCGGTCAGCCACGACCTGGCGCACTGCCACGCCCGCCTGCCCGTGCAGTACGTGATCCGCCCGCAGACCGCCGAGCACCCCGACTACCGCGGTTACGCGGGTCAGATCGCGGCCGGTACGTTCTGCGTCGGCTCCGAGGTCACGGTCCTGCCCTCCGGCCGTACGTCGAAGATCGCCGGGATCGATCTGCTGGGCACCCCGGTCGACGTCGCGTGGACCCCGCAGTCGGTGACCCTCCTGCTGGAGGACGACATCGACATCTCGCGCGGCGATCTGCTCGTGCCGAGCAAGGACGCGCCCGCCACCACCCAGGACGTCGAGGCGACGGTCTGCCATGTCGCCGACGCTCCGCTGACCGTCGGCCACCGCGTACTGCTGAAGCACGGCACCCGCACGGTCAAGGCGATCGTCAAGGACATTCCGTCCCGGCTGACCCTGGACGACCTCTCCCTGGCACCCGCACCCGGGGCAGCTGGTCGCCAACGACATCGGCCGCGTCAAGATCCGTACCGCCGAGCCGCTGCCGCTCGACTCGTACGCCGACTCCCGCCGCACCGGCGCGTTCATCCTGATCGACCCGGCGGACGGCACGACGCTGACCGCGGGCATGGTCGGCGAGTCCTTCGCCGCGCCCGAGCCGGTCAAGGACGCGAGCGACGACGACGGGTGGGACTTCTGATCATGACCACCACCGACTTCTACTCCACGTTCGCGAAGGAGGGCGGCCGCGTCGGCAGCGGCGCCCTCGGCAGCGGGCAGGGCGGAGTCGCGCGATGTGCGCGATGACGTACGCGCACTGCCTGCGCGCCCTGTCCCCCCACCCGACGTCCCGGACGCGACGAAGACCTGCCGACCTCCCGGCCACGACCTGAAAGACCGTGACCGCCGGGCCAACGAGGGGAACACCTCCCGTGCCTGCCAACCGTTCCACGCTGATCCGCCGCGCTGTGGCCGCGGCCGCCGCCCTCCCGCTGCTGGCGCTCGCCGCCTGCGGTTACGGTTCCGAGTCGAAGGACGACACCTCCGCGAAGGAGAAGGTCGCCGCCGGGGCCAAGAAGATCGACGGTCTCGACACCGTGAAGATCGGCTACTTCGGCAACCTCACCCACGCCACCGCGCTCGTGGGCCGCCAGGAGGGCCTCTTCCAGAAGGAACTCGGCGCCACGAAGGCCGAGTACGCCACCTTCAACGCCGGCCCCTCCGAGATCGAGGCCCTCAACTCGGGCTCCATCGACATCGGCTGGATCGGCCCCTCGCCGTCGATCAACGGCTACACCAAGTCCAACGGCAAGAGCCTGCGCATCATCGGCGGTTCGGCGTCCGGCGGCGTCAAGCTCGTGGTCAACCCCAAGAAGATCAAGTCCCTGAAGGACGTCAAGGGCAAGAAGATCGCGACCCCGCAGCTGGGCAACACGCAGGACGTCGCGTTCCTCAACTGGATCGCCGAGCAGGGCTGGAAGGTCGACGCGCAGAGCGGCAAGGGCGATGTCACGGTCGTCCGCAGCGACAACAAGGTCACCCCGGACGCCTACAAGGCCGGTTCGCTCGACGGCGCCTGGGTGCCGGAGCCGACCGCGTCGAAGCTGGTCGCCGAGGGCGGCAAGGTGCTGCTCGACGAGTCGACGCTGTGGCCCGACAAGAAGTTCGTGATCACGAACATCATCGTGTCGCAGAAGTTCCTCAAGGCGCACCCGAAGGTCGTCGAGGCCGTGCTGAAGGGCTCGGTCGGGACCAACAAGTGGATCAACGCCAACCCCGACGAGGCGAAGGCCGCGGCGAACAAGCAGCTGGAGACCGACTCGGGCAAGGCCCTGCCGGCCGATGTCCTGGACCCGGCCTGGAAGTCCATCCAGATCACCAATGACCCGCTGGCCTCCACCCTCAACACCGAGGCGGACCACGCGGTGAAGGCCGGTCTGCTGTCGAAGCCCGACCTGAGCGGCATCTACGACCTCACGCTGCTGAACAAGGTCCTCAAGGCCGACGGCGCGAGCACGGTCGACGACGCCGGTCTCGGCGTCAAGTAGGTCCGGATCCCGATGAGTTCCCAGGAGGTGACGACCATGGCCACGACCATTGCCAAGGCCACCGACAGCGTCGGCGTGGTGGAGCACGCCGCTCGGATCGAGCACGTCTCCAAGTCCTTCGCCGGGCCAGCCGGGCGGCAGCTCGTCCTCGACGACATCACCCTCGATGTCGCGCCGGGCGAGTTCGTCACCCTCCTGGGGGCCTCGGGGTGCGGGAAGTCGACACTGCTCAACCTGGTGGCGGGCCTCGACGCCCCGACCACGGGCAGCATCACGACCAAGGGGCGACCGGCCCTGATGTTCCAGGAGCACGCCCTCTTCCCGTGGCTGACCGCGGGCAAGAACATCGAACTCGCCCTGCGGCTGCGGGGAGTTCCGAAGGCCGAGCGGCGCGACAAGGCGGAGGAACTGCTCGAACTCGTACGGCTGAAGGGCGCGTACGGCAAGCGGGTGCACGAACTGTCCGGCGGTATGCGACAGCGCGTCGCGCTGGCCCGTGCGCTCGCCCAGGACAGCGGGCTGCTGCTGATGGACGAGCCGTTCGCGGCGCTCGACGCGATCACGCGGGACGTCCTGCACGACGAGCTGACCCGCATCTGGCGGGAGACGCAGTTGTCCGTCCTCTTCGTCACGCACAACGTGCGTGAGGCGGTGCGGCTCGCCGAGCGGGTCGTGCTGCTCTCCTCCCGCCCCGGGCGGGTGGCGCACGAGTGGACGGTGGACATTCCGCAGCCGCGCCGCATCGAGGACACCGCCGTGGCGGAGCTGTCCGTGGAGATCACCGAACAACTGCGTGGGGAGATCCGCCGTCATGGCCAGCACTGAGACAACGTCGGCGGACGCTCCCGCCAAGGACAACACCCACCACGACCTGGCCGGTCTGGAGGCGGGCCTCGACGCACTGGAGACGGTGCAGGTCGGGCGTACGCCGTTCCGGCAGGTCTTCGTGCAGAAGATCCTGCCGCCGGTCATCGCGATCGCGCTCGTGCTGGTGGTGTGGCAGGCGCTGATCTCGTTCAAGATCGTCACTGACCCCTCCAAGCTGCCGCCGCTGTCCGCGGTGTGGAACGAGATCGAGAACGCCTGGCTGGAGGGCAAGCTCCTCGGCTACATCTGGACCAGCGTCTCCCGCGGCCTGCTCGGCTTCCTTTTCGCGCTGGTCATCGGCACCCCGCTGGGCCTGCTGGTGGCGCGCGTGAGGTTTGTGCGCGCGGCCATCGGCCCGATCCTTCAGGGTCTCCAGTCGCTGCCGTCGGTGGCCTGGGTGCCGCCGGCCGTGGTCTGGTTCGGCCTGAACAACTCGATGATGTACACGGTGATCCTGCTCGGCGCCGTCCCGTCGATCGCCAACGGCCTGGTGTCGGGCGTCGACCAGGTGCCGCCGCTGTTCCTGCGGGCGGGCCGCACGATGGGTGCGACGGGCCTGCGGGGCACCTGGCACGTCGTGCTGCCGGCCGCGCTGCCGGGCTATGTGGCGGGCCTGAAGCAGGGCTGGGCGTTCTCGTGGCGTTCGCTGATGGCCGCGGAGATCATCGCGTCCTTCCCCGACCTGGGCGTGGGCCTCGGCCAGCTGCTGGAGAACGGTCGCAACGCCATCGACATGGCCATGGTGTTCGAGGCCATCCTGCTCATCCTGGTCGTCGGTATCGCCATCGACCTGCTGATCTTCAGCCCGCTGGAGCGGTGGGTACTGCGCAGCCGCGGTCTCCTGGTGAAGAGCTGAGCCCGTCATGCACCGACCGGTACTCCTCGTCATCGCCCACGGCAGCCGCGACCCGCGGCACGCCGCGACCGTGCACGCCCTGGTGCGCCGGGTACGCGCCATGCGTCCCGGGCTGCGCGTGGAGACCGGCTTCCTGGACTTCAACGTCCCGTCCGTGAACGGGGTGTTGGAGTCTCTGGCGGCGGAGGGCGTCCGCGAGGTGGTGGCCCTGCCGCTGTTGCTCACCCGCGCCTTCCACGCGAAGGCGGACATCCCGGCGGTCCTGCGGGAGGCCCCGTCACGGCTGCGCATCCGGCAGGCGGAGGTACTTGGCCCGTCCCCCTTCCTGACGGCCGCGCTGGAACGGCGGCTGTACGAGGCGGGGCTGACCCCCGCCGACAGACCCTCGACCGGGGTCGTACTGGCCTCGGCGGGATCCACCGACCCGGAGGCGATCGCAGTGATCGGGGACATCGCGCGGGAGTGGCGGCGCACCGGCTGGTGCGCCGTGCGACCTGCGTTCGCCTCCGCGTCCCTGCCCCGCACCGAGGACGCGGTGCGGGAGCTGCGGGCACTGGGCTGCGAGCGGATCGCGGTCGCCCCGTACGTCCTGGCCCCCGGCTTCCTGCCGGACCGCATCGCACGGGGCGCGGCGGAGGCGGACGTCCTGTCGGATGTACTGGGTCCGGCGCCGGAGGTGGCCCACGTGCTGCTGAACCGGTACGACGAGGCGCGGGTACCGGCGCTGGCCGCCCTGGGCGCCTGAGACACCCGGGCGGGCGTCCCCGTTCAGTGGATCGAAGTTCAGCGGCCTGGCCGGAACTCAGCCGAGGGACAGCCTTCCCGTACGAGGGTCCCGGCCGCTCGACGCCAGGGCGCGGTCGAAGACGGGCGCGTCGTCCGGCACCGGCACCGGGTCGGCGAATCCGTCGTACTGGCGGTAGAGGTCGCCGTGTGTCTCGACCACGGCGAGGACGAACCGGGCCGCGCCGTCCGAGACGCGGTACTCCTGGCCGGTGGCCGTCGCGACGTCCCAGCCGTGGACCGCCAGCTCCTTGATGACCATCGAGGCGATGTCGGTGGCGGACACCTTCGCCATGCCGAGGTCGACCTCGCCCTCCCACACCGCCGGGTCCGCCCAGGCGGCGACCGCCCGGTCCAGCTGGGCGGCGTACGCCTCGGCCCAGTCCGGTTCGGCGGTGAAGTCGCGCGCGGTCAGCTCCTCGGGGAGCTGCTTGCGCAGGGCGCGGTGCTCCAGGCCGTGCGAGGTGTAGAGGACCCAGTGGTTGACCAGGGCACGGACGTCCCAGTCGGGGCAGTGGGTGGGATCGCTCAGCTGTGCCGCCGTGACACCGCGCGCGACACGGGCCGCCTCGGCGGCACATTCGATCATGTACGGGTGCATGTCGTCGTTCTTCATGCGCCTCACGCTAGAAACAGCCGGCTCAAGTCTCTTGAACAAACGCGACAGCATGGCCGGCAAGGCGTACGAGCTCGCGCACCGGCATCGACCCGGCCGGCCGCCGCTCCCGTGCGAACTGGTTGGCGAGCCGCTGGAGCAGCTCGTTCAGCGGAGTCGGTACGCCGTGCAGCCGCCCCAGCAGCGCGATCTCGATCGACACCGCGGACAACTACGGCCCGTCCACCAAGGGCGGCGTCGTACGCACCGGTGACAGCGCCTGGCACATCACCGGGCGCCCGGAGCAGCTGCGGGCGATGTGCGAGGCGAGCCTGCGGCTGCTGCGGCTCGACACGATCGACCTGTACCAGTTGCACCGGCTCGACCCCGGGGTACCGATGGCCGACCAGCTGGGCACGCTCGACGCGTTGCGCACCGAGGGCGAGATCCGGCACCTCGGGCTCGACACGGTCACCGCCGAACAGCTCGAAGCGGCACTGGAGTTGACGGACATCGCCTCCGTGCAGAACCGCTACAACCTGCTCGACCGTGCGTCGGAACCGCTGCTGTCCCGGCTGGACAGCCTGGGGTGACCGTGGGCCAGGGGTCGGACGCGAGCAGGCGCGGTTCGGCCTCGGCGGCGGCCTCGGCGGGGTGGTGCTCAGGCGCCGGTCAGCTCCTCCAGTTTGACGACCGTGTTCCAGTTGCGGCTGGTGGCGACGATCCCCTTGAGGAGGCGGGGCCTGGCCAGGGTCTCCCCCAGCTTGGAGCGGCCGAGGCCGTCAGGGGCGTACAGATAGAGCGCGCGGTCGCCCAGGCGGAACTCCTCCGGCAGGAAGGCCGGCTGGTCGAGCGAGGCGAAGCGCTCCGCGTCGACCGGCCCGGAGAAATAGGTGACGTGGAGCTGCTTGGCCTCCAGTTCGGCGGCCGGGAAGGGGCAGGCCTCGCGTACGGCCTTGAGATAGGCGTGGTCGCGGACGAGGACGTCGACGGTGAAGCCGAAGCGCTTCTCGATGGCCTGCCCGACCTCCGCCGCCAGGGACTGCTCGTCGCCGTGGTCGCTGGTGAAGACGGCGTTGCCGCTTTGCAGATAGGTGGCCACGCCCCCGTACCCGAGCCCCTGGAGGAGCGTCCGGAGCTCGGCCATCGGCACCTTCTTGTTGCCGCCCACATTGATCCCGCGGAGCAAGGCCGCATACGTCGTCATCCGCCCACCCTAGAGCGGCCGTCGTGCCGCGTGGGACGGGTACGGCGTCCGCGGCCGGTGGTCCGCTCGCCGCCCGGGGGACACAGTCCGCGCCCCTGATCCGTGTCCCCGAGATCCCCGGATACATGTAGGGGACCACTGTCCTCCCAGATGCTGAGGCCGTCCGGTCCGAGGGGAGGACTCGTCCACCCGGCGGATCACCAACCAGCACGACGAGTCGTTCTTATCCGGCCCATACCTTCGTAGTGAAGGTGACGGCAGGGGGCTGTCACCGCATTTGGAGGGGGCAGTCCGTCATGGCGAACGGAGAAACAACGCGGGTCCGGGGCATAGCAGCCCGGGCCGGCGGCTGGAGCGCCCGGCACCGCTGGGCAGCCGTCGGCATCTGGGTGCTGTTCGTCGTCCTGGCGATGGGACTCGGTTCGGCGGCGGGCCAGGTCAAGGTCAAGGAGAGCGACCAGCTGGGGGGCGAGACCCACACGGCCGCCAAGATCATCGAGGATGCCGGGATCGAGGAGCCGGCCAGTGAGACCGTCCTGATCCAGGTCAGGAACGGGTCGTCCAAGGCCACCGACGCCGGGTTCCGCGACGCGGTCGACGCGGTGATGCGGGCGGTCGAAGACACCGGCAAGGCGACGGACGTGACGTCGCCGTACGACACCCGGACCATCTCGAAGGACGGCCGGAGCGCGCTCGTGCAGTTCGACATGCGCGGCGAGTCGGACACCGCGGGCGAGCGGGTCGAGCCGGTGCTGAAGGCCGTCGAGGGTGTCCAGAAGGACCACACGGAGCTGCGGATCGAGGAGATCGGCGGCGCCAGCATGATGAAGCAGTACAACGACGCGTTCGGCGACGACTTCCAGAAGGCCGAGTACTCCGCGGTGCCGGTGGCCCTCGGTATTCTGCTGATCGCCTTCGGCGCGCTGGTCGCGGCGCTACTGCCGGTGGCCCTCGCGATCACCGCGATCATGGCGACGATGGGTCTGATGGGCATCGTCAGCCATCTGCAGCCGATGGACGACACCGCCAGCTCCGTGATGCTCCTGGTCGGTCTGGCGGTCGGCGTCGACTACTGCCTGTTCTACCTGCGCCGTGAGCGCGAGGAGCGGGCGGCGGGCCGGAGCGCGGACGCCGCCCTGCGCATCGCCGCCGCGACCAGTGGGCGCGCCATCATCGTCTCCGGAATCACGGTGTGTGTGGCGATGGCGGGCATGCTGTTCACCGGCCTCGCCACGTTCGAGGCGATGGGCCTCGCCTCGCTGATGGTCGTGGCGGTCGCGATGGTCGGATCGGTGACCGTGCTGCCGGCGCTGCTCTCGCTGCTCGGTGAGCGGGTGGAGAAGGGGCGGATTCCGTTCCTGCACCCGGACAAACGGCGTAAGAACGGCAACGCCGCCAAGGGCAACGGGGAAAGCCGGTTCTGGGGAGCCGTGCTCCGGGTCGTGCTCGCCAAGCCCGGTGTCGCGCTCGTCGTCGCGGCCGGCGCGCTGCTGGCGATCGCGGCGCCCGCACTCGGCATGAAGACCCAGAACCTCACGCTGGACCAGGAGTTCGGCGATTCACTGCCGATCGTGGGGACGTACAACCGCGTCAACGACGCCTTCCCCGGCGGCTCCGAGCCGGCCGAGGTGGTCGTCAGGGCCAAGGACATCAACGCCGCCGACGTGAAGTCCGCGCTGGCCGACTTCCGTACCCAGGCCGTGAGTTCGGGTGCCTCGCGCGGGCCGGTCGAGATCAAGGTGCACGACGCGCAGAACATCGCCTTCGTCTATGTACCGCTGGTCGGCGGCTCCGACCAGGACAAGGCCGGCCAGAGCCTGGACCTGCTGCGCGACAAGGTGCGGCCCGACACGCTCGGCAAGGTCGACGGCGTCCAGGCGCCGATCACCGGACAGGTCGCGGGGAACAAGGACTTCAACGATCAGCTGATCGGCTCGGTGGCCCCGGTCTTCGCCTTCGTCGTGGTCTTCGCCTTCCTGCTGATGCTGGTGTCGTTCCGCTCGCTGACGATCGCGATCACCTCGATCGTGCTCAACCTCCTTTCGGTGGGCGCGGCCTACGGCATCCTGGTCGGCGTCTTCCAGCACGGCTGGGGCGCCTCGCTGGTCGGCGCGGAGGGCGTGGGCGCCATCGTCACCTGGCTGCCGCTGTTCCTCTTCGTGATCCTCTTCGGGCTCTCGATGGACTACCACGTCTTCGTGGTCTCGCGGATCCGTGAGGCGCGGCTGCGCGGCCGGAGCACCAAGGACGCCATCCAGCACGGTGTGGTGACCACGGCCGGAGTCGTCACCAGCGCCGCCGTCATCATGGTCGCCGTCTTCGCGATCTTCGGGACGCTGTCCATGCAGTCCATGAAGCAGATGGGCGTGGGCCTGGCCGCCGCGGTCCTGATCGACGCGACGATCATCCGCGGCGTTCTCCTCCCCGCCGTGATGGCCCTGCTCGGCGAGCGCAACTGGTACCTCCCGAGGTGGCTGAACCGGCTGCCGGACCTCACCCACGACGAGTCACCCGAGCCGGTGTCGCCGCCTCAGCCGCCCGCCGTGGAGGGCGAGCGGGTGGGAGTCTGACGACAGGTTCGACGCGCGTACGTGGCCGGGGTGTACGCACCCCGGCCACGGTGCTGTCCGCGTGGGCTGCTCAGGCCGCCCGGGCCACGTCGTCGCGCTCGAAGGAGTCGATCGTGCGGGTGAAGTCGCGGGTGGACAGCAGCAGCTTGTAGATGATGGCGAGCTCGAAGACGAGGAGCAGGGCACCGGACACGATCGTCGCCCCGATCACCGAGTCGAGGAACGGGCCGATGATGAAGACGCCCATCTGGAATTCGATGCCGCTCACCAGGTGGGTGCGAATGCGGTGGCGCAGCAGGAAGGAACGTGCCCTCAGATAGGCCGGGAAGCGGTGCCGGAACTCCTCGTGCAGGTCGATGACCTGGGCCTGGGGGCGGGCCGCCGTGCCGCCTTCGGGAGCCTCCTGCCCGGCCGCGGCGCTGCGCTGGTCCTGCTCGATGTCCGCCTCGGGATTGTTGCGCAGCAGGTCTTCCATGAAGGCCAGCTCGGCCTGGTTCTCGGACCGGCGCGCCTCCCTCAGGCGGGACTTGATCTGCTTGCGCATCGAATGGCGGATCTTGAAGATTTCCAGCGAGTTGATGTAGCGCAGGGTGTCCAGGCCGATCACGGCGGCGGCCAGCCAGATGTACGTCGTGTCTCCGGAGCGCTCGTACTGCCCGGCCATCAACGCCACCGCGCACACCGCCACCCGGATGCGGTCGAAGACGAAGTCCAGCCAGGCCCCGAACACCGAGCCCTGGCCGGTCAGCCGGGCGACCTTGCCGTCCATGCAGTCGAGGATGAAGCTCAGGTGGTAGACGACGGCACCGGCGACCAGCCAGCGCCAGTCGCCGAGCGCGAAGCACACCGCCGAGGCGAGACCGAGCAGGAACGCACCCCAGGTGAGCTGGTTCGGCGTGATCCTCGTCCGCAGCGCGACCTGCCGCACGAGCGGGGTGGCGACCGGGTCGACGAGCAGCACGGTCCACCAGGCGTCGCGCTTCTTCTGCGTGATGCGGCGCACCTCGGGAAGGGGCGGGAGGTCTCGGCGTAGGGAGGGCATAGGTCAACTTCCTGGCGTTCGACTGGAATTAATCTCACGTTAGGAATCCTCTTACCGAGAGAACAAGATCCCGCTCGTGCAACCTTCCCGAGGGGGTATCGGTCCAACTCCACTACCAAGTCCATGTCTTTTTCCGGCAGTTACCGCGTTATCCGAGCGTTACCGAATGACCCGACCGTTATCCAAAGTGCGCCAGGACTTCACCGGTCGCGTGCAACCTTTACGCCAGGGAAACCGTGGACTCGCGGACAGTCACGGTTCTCCGCCTCGAACGGTCCTGGGCCCCTCAGCGCTGATAGCGAGCCAGCACCAGATTTCCGTCCTCGACCAGCCGCTTTCTCAGCTCGGCCAGGCCGATCGCCCCGCTGTAGTACTCCTGGAACGCGGGGGTCGCGACCTTGTCCTTCCACTCCGGGTAGCCGCGTACGGACTGGGCGGGAGCCGAACGGAGGTGGGCGGCGAGTGCGGTGCCGGTCGCCCAGTCGTCCATGGCGGTGTGCAGGGCGGGGTCCTTGAGGGCCTCGGTGCCCGTGGGCAGCATCCAGTCGCCGAGCGCGAGCCGGACCATGTTCTTCGGCCGGAGCAGGAAGTCGATGAACTCGGCGGCCTCCTTCTTGTGCGGGCTGTCCGCGGCGACGGACAGCGTCTGCGGGCTGACGCCCTGGGCGAGCCCGTCGGCACCGGCCGGCGCGGGCAGCACCTGCCACTCGAAACCCTTCGGCGCCTGTTGCGCGATCTGCTGCCGGTACGAGAAGCCGAGCGGGACCATCGCGTACTTCCCACCGAAGAACCCGGGCAGCGTGTCGGAACCGCCCATACCGAGCGTGCTGCCCGACGCGCTCCCGTCGGTGTTCACCTCGTCGTGCACGGTGCGCGGCACGAGGGCGTCGGCCGCGTCGAACCGCACCGTCACCTTGCCGTCGGCACCCCGGTGGAACATCTGTCCGCCGGTCGAGAGGGACAGGTTGAGCGTGGCCGAGACGGGTTCCTTGAGCGGCCAGGCGACGCCGTACTTGCCCTTGCCGCTCAGCTGACCGGCGATCCGGCGGAACTCGTCCCACGTCCACGGCCGCTCGGGGGTCGGAATGCGCACCCCCGACTCCTTCAGCCAGGTGGCGTTGGCGATCAGCACCCTTGGCTCCTGGAGGAACGGCACCCCGTAGATCCCGTCCCCGAAGGTCGCCGTCCGCCAACTCCGCTGCGGGATGTCCGACATGAGCCGGGCGGGCAGCAGTTCGCGCAGATCGGCGAGCGAGCCGCCGTAGGCGAAGTCGGCGAGGTCGTCGGACGCGTCGTGGATGACGTCGGGCGCCTCACCGCCCTCGAAGGAGGTCAGCAGCTGGTCGTGGACGCTGTCCCAGCTTCCCTGCACGTATGCGACCTGGACGGCCGGATGCGTCGCGTTCCACTCCTCGACCAGCTCCTTGTTGGCAGCGACGGACTCCTCCTGCCAGGCGAGGGACTGGAAGCGGAGGGTGATACGGCCGCCGGAGCCGTCGTGGTCCGAAGAACATCCCGCGAGCAGCAGCCCCAGCGCGACGAGCGCGGTGATCCACCTCCTGCGCATCAGCTCTTCACCGCCCCGGTGAGCATGCCGCCCGTGATCCGCCGCTGGATGACCGCGAAGACGACCAGCGAGGGCAGGGTGGCGAGGAACGCCGCCGCGGCCAGCGGGCCGAGGTCCGCGACGCCCTCCGCGCCGATGAAGTGTGTGAGGACGACCGGCAGCGTCTGTTTCTGCGGGGTCTTGAGCAGCACCAGCGCGAAGAAGAACTCGTTCCACGCGGTGATGAACGCGAACAGTGCCGTCGCCACGATGCCCGGCGCCAGCAGCGGTGCGGTCACCGACACCAGCGTGCGCGCCCGCCCGGCGCCGTCCACTGCCGCCGCCTCCTCCAGCTCCACCGGCACGGCCCGTACGTACCCGACCAGCATCCACAGCGCGAACGGCAGCGCCCACACCACGTACACCATGATCAGACCGGGCACGGAGTTGATCAGCCGCAGGTGCTTGAGGACCAGGAACAGCGGGATGATCACCAGAACGAACGGGAACGCCTGGCTGACCACCACCCAGCCCGTGGCGGCCCGGGCGAGGAGGGTGCGGCGCCGGGCCATGACGTAGGCCATCGGAGTCGCGATCAGCACGGCGATCAGCGCCGCTCCGAGGGCCGCGAGCAGGGAGTTGAGCGCGGCGTGCAGCAGGGGCTGCTCGTCGAAGGCCTGCCGGAAGTTGGCGAGCGTCGGGTTCCTCGGGATCCAGGTGGGGTGCAGACTGGCCAGCTCGCGCGGCGGTTTGAAGGCCGTGGAGATCAGCCAGAGGAAGGGGAAGGCGAGGAAGACGAGATAGGCGAGCAGTGCGACGTACTGGCCGGCGCGGGCCCTCTTGGGGGTCTTCACGCGTCTTCGCCTCCCTTCAGACGGCCCACCAGGAACACGGCGAGGAGCACCGAGATCACCGCGACCAGCACACAGCCCATCGCCGCCGCGTAACCGAACTGGCCGTAGCGGAAGGCCTCTTCGTAGGCGAAGAGCATGGGCAGGCGGGTGCGGCCGCCGGGGCCTCCGTTGGTCAGCACATAGACCAGGGCGAACGAGTTGAAGTTCCAGATGAGGTTGAGCGCGGTGATCGCCAGCGCGACCGGTCTGAGGGCCGGCCAGGTGACGCTCAGGAAGCGGCGCCAGGCGCCCGCGCCGTCCATCGAGGCCGCCTCGTGGAGTTCACGCGGGGTGTTCTGCAGCCCGGCGAGCAGGGCGACGGTCGTCTGCGGCATGCCCGCCCACACGCCGACGACGATCACGGCGGGCAGGGCGGTGGACAGACCGGACAGCCAGTCGCGGCCGTCACCGAGGCCCAGATCGCGGATCGTCTCGTTGAGGATGCCCGCGTCCGGGTTGTAGACGAGCCGCCACATGATGCCGACGACCACCTCGGGCATCGCCCAGGGAATGATCGCGAGCGCCCGTGCCGCCCAGCGCAGCTTCAGGTCCTGGTTGAGCAGCAGGGCGAGCCCGAGCGCGAGCAGGAACTGCGGCACGGTCACCCCGACCGCCCACAGCAGCCCGATCCGGAACGAGTCCCAGAACAGCGTGTCCTGCACCAGGTCCTGGAAGTTGAGGGTCCCGATCCACTGCGTGGGCGCGGTCCGCCCCGACTGGGAGTCGGTGAACGCCAGCGCGATCCCGTACAGCAGGGGTCCGACGCTGAGCACGAGGATCGGGAGCAACGCGGGCAGCACCAGGAACCAGGCGCCCTGGCCGGTGGGCGTCCGGCCCCGCCCGGCGGGCCGCGGCGGGCTCTTCACTGACCGCTTCGTCACGGTCGCCAATGTCACGAAATCGGCTCCTTCGGGCGACTCGCACCGGTCTGGGGCCTGGTCGCCACGATGGCGTCGTCCGGCAGGCGCCCCTGCGCCGACCGGCCCCAGCGTCCGGGCGGCCCCGTCATGGTCCTGAGGGACTGACGCGACGTCAAGACAGCGTGCAAGCCCTTGTAGGCGGCCCGACCAGCGCCAATGCGACACTTTCCGTCGGATGGCGTGTTCGTGACGCCGTACGCGCGAGGAACACGGAGGCGAACGATGGACGAGGCACAGGCGCGGGACGTACTGGCCACGGCGAGCGTGCTGCCCGGGCCGGCCCGGGACGCGCGGCTTCTCGCCCTGGGCGAGAACGCGGTGTTCGCCGCCGGTGACCTGGTGGTCAAGGTGGGGCGCGACGCCGAGCTCCTCGACCGCGCACGGCGGGAGCTGGAGATCGCGCACTGGCTCGCCGACACCGGCGTCCCCGCGGTGCGGGCCGCCGAGCCCGAGGCGCGGTTGGTGGACGGCCATCCGGTGACGGTGTGGCATCGGCTGCCGGATCCGGTACGCCCCGCGGAGCCCCGGGACCTGGCCGAACTGCTGCGGGTGGTGCATGCCCTGCCCTCCCCCTCCTTCGACCTGCCGCCCCGCGAACTGCTGGGCGGCGTGGAGCGCTGGCTGCGTCTGGCGGGCGACGCGATCGATCCGGCGGACGCGGCCTATCTGCGCGAGCGCCGCGACGGGTTCGCCGCGGCCGCGGCCGCGCTCACTCCGCAGCTGCCGCCCGGCCCGATCCACGGCGACGCACTGCCCCGCAATGTGCACGTCGGCCCGGGCGGTCCGGTCCTGGTCGACCTGGAGACCTTCTCCGCCGATCTGCGCGAGCACGACCTGGTGGTCATGGCCCTGTCCCGTGACCGCTACGGGCTGCCCGCCGAGGCGTACGACGCGTTCACCACGACATACGGGTGGGATGTGCGGGAGTGGACGGGCGCTGCCGTGCTCCGGGGCGCCCGGGAGACCGCCAGCTGCGCCTGGGTCGCCCAGCACGCGCCGAGCAATCCCAAGGCACTGACCGAGTTCGAGCGGCGTGTGGCGTCACTGCGGGACGGGGACGAGACGGTGCGCTGGTACCCCTTCTGAGTACCCTGCCTTCCCGGCCGCCCGTCCCGGACGTCCGCTCAGACCGTTTCGTCCGCCGGCTCCCGCAGCGGCCATGTGCCGTCCACGACCGCCGCCGTGTCGCCCTTGCGGCGCAGGAAGCTCTGGAAGTCCGCCGCCCAGGCCGCGTACCACTCGATCTGGCGGCGGTGCAGCTCCGCCGGGCCGAGCGCGGCGATCTTCGGGTGGCGGTGGGCTATCGCGGCGGCGAGCCGGGCCGCGGCCAGGGCGTCCGCGGTCGCGTCGTGCGCGGCGTCCAGGGGGACGCCGTACTCCGTGCAGACCGCCTCGAGGTTCCGCTTGCCGCGGCGGTAGCGGTCCACCCAGCGGTCGATCGTGTACGGGTCGATCACCGGTGCCGGGTCGCGGCCGTCGAGCCGCTCGCGCAGCGACGGCAGTCCGTACCGGCGCAGTTCGGCGGACAGGAGGGTGAGGTCGAAGGTCGCGTTGTACGCCACGACCGGCACTCCGGTTCGCCAGTACCCCACGAGGGTCTGCGCCAGGGACTCGGCGACCCGGTCGGGGGGACCGCCCTCGGCCGCGGCCCGCTCATTGGTGATCCCGTGCACGGCCACCGCGTCCGCCGGGATCTCCACGCCCGGGTCGGCCAGCCACTCGCGGCGTCCGACCGGCTCTTGACCCTTGACCTCTATGACCGCGCCGGTGACGATGCGCGCCTCGCGCGGATCCGTTCCGGTCGTCTCCAGGTCGAAGCCGATCAGCAGCTGCTCGTGCCAGGCCATGGCGGCCCCCCTTCGTGGTGGTGCTTTCCCCCAGTGGTCTCCACCCTCCCACGCGCCACTGACAATCCGGCGACCGCGTTCCGCTTCGCCGGTCCGGGCGACCCCGCGGACGCACCGCGCCCGCCCGGAATGCGGACTCGTCAGGACACAGGCCGCGAATCCGCCCAAGCCAGTTCGAACTCCTCGCGGTAGGTCGGGAAGAGCCCGCTGTCGTCGACGTCGTCCGCCTTCACCACCCGGCCCCCGCCGCGCAGCACCAGGACCGGCGCTTCCATGCCGCGGGTGCGCCGCAGATACGACTGCACCACCGCGATGCCGTCGGAGCCGTCTCCGTCGACGAGATACGCGGTGAAGCGAGGCGTCTCGTCGTAGACCTGGATCTCGAAGGCGCCCGGGTCGCGCAGCTTGGACCGCACCCGGCGCATGTGCAGGATGTTCATCTCGACGGCGCGGCTCATCTCGCCCCGCTTGATGCCGAGTTCGCGCTCGCGCCGCTTCACCGCGCTGGACGCGGGATTCAGGAACAGCAGACGCACCCGGCAGCCCGACTCGGCGAGCCGTACCAGCCGGCGCCCGGAGAAGTTCTGCACGAGCAGGTTCAGGCCGATGCCGATGGCGTCGAGGCGGCGGGCGCCGCCGAAGATGTCCTCGCCCGGGAACTGCCGCAGCAGCCGTACCCGGTCCGGGTGGACGCCGACCACGTCCCCGTACCGGTCGCCGACCATGTCCTCGACCGCGTCGACGGGCAGCCGGCGTGCGGACGGCACGTCGCTGCCCGCGCCGAGGATCTCCAGGAGCTTCGCCGAGGCGCGCTCGGCCTGGCCGAGCACCGCTTCGGACAGGGCCCTGTTGCGGGAGACGACGTTACGCGTCACCTCCAGCTCGTCCAGGGCGAGTTCAACGTCGCGGCGCTCGTCGATGTACGGCTCGAAGCACGGCCAGTGCTGCACCATCAGCTCGCGCAGCTGCGGCAGGGTGAGGAAACTCAGCACGTTGTCGTCGGCGGGGTCCAGCAAGTAGCCCTTGCGGCGGCTCACTTCGCGTACCGCGACCGCCCGCTGGACCCACTCCTGGCCGGCCGGTCCGGCCGCGGCGACCACCCACTCGTCGCCGTGGACGGGTTCGTAGATGGGGCGCAGAACAGCGGCCACGACCGCGCGCAGCCGCTGTTCGACGAGGTTCAGCCAGATATAGGCACGGCCGGCCCGCTGGGCGCGCGTACGCACCTCGCGCCAGGCGTCCGTGCCCCAGTCCAGTTCCGGTCCGATGGATCCCATTTCCATCGGCCGTGCCAGGGACACCGCGCCGGGTGGGACATCTGTGGAGTTCCCCTCGTGACCCTCGTCACCAGGGGGCAACTCCAGCCCTCCCGAGCCCACCCACGCACCGCCTTCCGCTCCCCCGAGCTCTCCCCTGTGGCTGATCCCAGCCAACGATCAAGGAAGGGTACTCCGGGAGCAGCGGGCGATGCAGCCGGATGGACAGTGTCGTTTCTCAACTACCGTTTTCCACATGCCCGTTCTGGTCGGCCAGCTCGGCCGGAGTGAGCGGATTCATAGCGGTGACATCGCGCGGAGCTATCGAGAAGCCCTGCCAGTGTACCGGCATCGGCTGCTGGTCCTCGTCCCGGGCGATGTGGTGGAAACCGACGTTGACCCAGGCGATCGGGTGGGTGAGGGTCTGTCCGCCGACCCACTTGTCGACGGACTTACCGGCTCCGGTACCGCAGTTGCGCAGGTTGTCGCTGGCGAACTGTTCACACTTCTTGTACTCGGTGAAGTAGATGTCGTGCTTGGTGAAGCTGCGGCCGGGGTACTTGGTGGTGGCGCCCGGGACGATCTCGTAGGAACGCGCGTGGTCGTCCTTGTTCTTGCCGGTCGCGCTGACGACCCGCCACCAGCGCATGTTCTTGGCGTCGCCCGCGAGTTCCTTGGTGATCTTCGTGCGGGTGGTCTTGTTGGTCGGGCCCTCGTTGCCCCGGGCGGGCGCGGTGACCACGGAGTCGTACTGCTCGACCGTGTTCTTCGAGGAGCCGTCCAGACCGAAGTTGAGCCGCCAGAAGATGTTGTGGCTGTGGCTGGTCGCGTACGCCTTGGCGCCCTTGCCGAGGGGCCAGCCGCGGCCGTCGCCGGCGTCGTAGTCGACGGGCGAGAGGCTGCCGGTGGCGCCGACGTTCATGTTGATCGTGCCGTCGTCCTGGAAGCGCCACTCGGTGATGTACTCGTACCAGCCGACCTGGTTCACGGTGTAGACCAGCAGGTCCTTGCCCTGGGCCTGGAAGACCTTGTTCGCCGTGTCGCCCTGCATGCGGTAGGCGTGGCCGCGCGAACGGGTGGTGGTGCACAGACCCTTGACGTTCGGGTGCTGCGGATCCCAGGCGCCCGGGACCTTGACGGTCTTGATGGTGCCGCCGGGGCACTCGCCGGGCGCCATGTTCATCAGGCCCTGGCCGAAGCCCGCACCCGTGAGGTCGCTGTACTCGGCTTTGCCGTCGTCGTAGGGGACGTGGATCTGGCCGAGCTTGGCGCTGGTGAGGACCTTGATCGGCCGTGTCTCACCGGGCGGCTGGTACGAGATGTTCTCCAGGACGAGCCCGGCCTCGCTCTCGTAGTGCCAGCACATCTGCCAGGTGGTGCCGGAGGCGAGCTTCTGCTCGATCCGGTACGCCGCGCTGCAGTCGGCGGCCGCCGCGGGTGCCGACTTGGTCTGGGCGACGGCCGGTCCCGCGACCGTCGTCGCACCGACGGCGAGCGCCGCCACGGACAGGGACACCGCCGCCCGGCGGCGGGCCCGGCTGATTCTGTTCACGCGCATGAAGAAGTGACTCCTCGCGAAAAGCAGGAAGAAGGAAGGGAAAGAAGGAGGGGAGAGAAGAGAGGGGACGAGGGGGGACGAGAGAGCGGGAGAGAGCGGCAGAGGAACAGAAAGGAAGGCGGAGCGTTGGAAAAGCGAACGGACCGCGGCTCAGCCGAGCTTGCCCACCTTGCGCGCGCTCAGGTCGACCACCAGGTCACGGCTGTCGATCCAGGGCCCGTTCCTGACCTTCGGGAACAGCCGCACGCAGCGGTGGTCACCGCACTGCGCGAGGACCGCGGGCTGGGCACCCGAGGTCGCCCGGTAGGCCATGCTGTTGAGCAGCAGCTGATCGGGCGAGGTGAGTTCCTTGCCGGTCGCGTCCTTGAAGTCGGCCTTCAGGCCCGCGCCGAGCGGGTCGGCGATCAGCAGCCTGGCCGCCTCGACGGCCTCGTCGGAGCTGATCGGCGGCTGGACGCCGTGCTGGGTGTCGGTCTGCTCGACCTTCCCGCTGTCGAGGTTGACGGTCTTGGTGACGAGCGTGTCGTCCTTGTAGTCGTAGAACCGCACGTCGGCGCGGCGCGGCGCGTTCGCGCCGGCCGGCGCGTTCTCGTCCTGCTCCGCGAGGTCGACGCCGACGCGCTGTGGGCCGCGCCTGCCCTCGACGTTCTCGCTGGAGCCGAAGAACTGCTGGTTCACCGCGATCTGCGCGACCCGCTTCGTCTCGTCGTCGGTGAGGGGGTCGCGGCCCGTGCCCTTCTCCCCCTCGGCCGGGGCCTGCTCGACGACGCCGGGCTGCGCCGCCGCCTGCCCCTGCTGCCCGGCCTGTCCGGCCTGCTGGGCGGACTGGCCGGCGCCCTGGCCGCCCTGTTCGTCGGCCCCCGCCGAGCCCGGGAGCGTGATGCCGACCATCACCGCGGTACCGGCCACAGCGATGGCCGCGCCTGCCACCACCTTGCCCAGATGGCGGTGCACTATCTTGCGCACATTTCCCCCTACTCCTCCGGTCTCCAGGAGTGTCTTGAGCCCCACTGGTTCGGCATGGCGCGTATGCGTCGGCGTAGTGCTTATGTGACGGCATAGCGCCTATGCGCTGGTCGCCCGCTAAGAGGGACGTAAGCCATAGGAGGTTCCATCACTTTCGGGGAGACTCGGCAGGGAGTCGCCCCCAGGGGCCCGGGACAACTGGAAGAGTCGTATCCATGCAGGTCTGGCCTGGAGAGGCATATCCACTCGGCGCCACGTACGACGGCGCCGGTACCAATTTCGCGGTCTTCTCGGAGGCCGCCCATCGGATCGAGCTGTGTCTGCTGCACGACGACGGCTCGGAGACGGCGGTGGAACTGAGGGAGACCGACGCGTTCGTGCGGCACGCGTATCTGCCCGGCGTCATGCCGGGGCAGCGGTACGGCTTCCGCGTGCACGGCCCGTTCGCGCCGGGGCGCGGGGTGCGCTGCAATTCCGCCAAGCTGCTGCTCGATCCGTACGCGAAGGCGATCAGCGGCGAGATCAAGTGGGGCGAGGAGGTGTACGGCTACCACTTCGGCGCCCCCGACAAGCGCAACGACCTGGACTCGGCGCCGCACACGATGACCTCGGTCGTGATCAACCCGTACTTCGACTGGGGCAACGACCGGCGGCCGCGCACCGAGTACCACCACACAGTGCTCTACGAGGCCCATGTGAAGGGCCTGACGATGCGGCATCCCGCGCTGCCCGAGGAACTGCGCGGCACGTATGCGGCGCTCGCCCACCCCGCCATCATCGAACACCTGACTGAACTGGGCGTCACCGCGCTCGAACTGATGCCGGTGCACCAGTTCGTGAACGACCACCGTCTGGTGGACATGGGCCTGAACAACTACTGGGGCTACAACACGATCGGTTTCTTCGCCCCGCACAACGCGTACGCCTCCTGGGGCGACCGCGGCCAGCAGGTGCTGGAGTTCAAGTCGGCAGTGAAGGCGCTGCACGAGGCCGGGATCGAGGTCATCCTGGACGTGGTCTACAACCACACGGCCGAGGGCAACCACATGGGCCCGACGCTCTCCTTCAAGGGCATCGACAACGCGTCGTACTACCGGCTCACCGACGATCCCCGCTACTACATGGACACCACGGGGACCGGGAACTCCCTCCTCATGCGCTCCCCGCACGTCCTCCAACTGATCATGGACTCGCTGCGCTACTGGGTCAGCGACATGCATGTCGACGGCTTCCGCTTCGACCTCGCGGCCACCCTGGCCCGGCAGTTCCACGAGGTGGACCGGCTGTCGTCGTTCTTCGACCTGGTCCAGCAGGACCCGGTGGTCTCCCAGGTGAAGCTGATCGCCGAGCCGTGGGACGTCGGCGAGGGCGGCTACCAGGTGGGCAACTTCCCGCCGCTGTGGACCGAGTGGAACGGCAAGTACCGCGACACGGTGCGGGACATGTGGCGGGGCGAGCCGCGTACGCTCGCGGAGTTCGCCTCCCGCCTGACGGGCTCGTCGGACCTCTACCAGGACGACGGCCGCCGTCCCCTCGCCTCCATCAACTTCGTCACCTGCCACGACGGTTTCACCCTGCACGACCTCGTCGCGTACAACGACAAGCACAACCAGGCCAACGGCGAGGACAACCGGGACGGGGAGAGCCACAACCGGTCCTGGAACTGCGGGGCCGAGGGCGACACCGACGATCCGGCGGTGCTGGCGTTGCGGGCGCGCCAGATGCGCAACTTCATCGCCACGCTGATGCTCTCGCAGGGCGTGCCGATGCTCAGCCACGGGGATGAGTTCGCGCGCACCCAGGGCGGCAACAACAACGCGTACTGCCAGGACGGCGAGCTGTCGTGGGTGGCGTGGCCCGAGGACGGCAGCGAGCTGCTGGAGTTCACGCGCGCGATGGTGTGGCTGCGGCGCGACCATCCGGTCTTCCGGCGCCGCCGCTTCTTCCACGGGCGGCCGGTGGAGGGCACGCACGACGAGCTGTCGGACATCGTCTGGTTCACGCCGACGGGTGAGGAGATGATCCAGCGCGACTGGGATTCGGCGCAGGCACGGGCGCTGACGGTGTTCCTCAACGGCACCGCGATCTCCGAGCCCGGCCCACGCGGAGAGCGGATCTCGGACGACTCCTTCCTGTTGATGTTCAACGCCTCCCCGAAGTCGCTGGAGTTCGTGGTGCCGGTCGACCACGGCCGCCAGTGGCAGGTCGTCGTCGACACGGCACGCACGGACGGGATCCCGCCGGGCACGGTCGCGAAGGTCAAGGCCGGGGACCGGCTGACGCTGGTGGACCGGAGCCTCACGGTGTTGCAGCGGCCGGCCTGATCAGCCGGACAGGCCCGGGGTGAACCGTTCACCCCGGGCGTGGCGGAGCGCTGCGGACGCGCCGTCCGCCCGTGGCCGGGCGGCTTCGGCGCGGACGCGGTCCGGGTGGTCGGCCGGTTCCACGCCCTGGTCGGGCGAGCGGGCCCTGGCGGCCGATCCGTCCTGACCGGCGCCGGACGCACCACGGACCCCGGCTCCTCCCCCGGCCGGGGCGCCGGGCAGCACCCGTGGGGGACGGCCGTCCGGGCGAGCGCTCCACCGTCCGGACCTGCGGGGGCCGGGAGCCGCCGGGGGCGTCCGGCCGAGCGCCGACGGTACGTCTCGCCTGTGCCCCCGCCCGCCCTCGCTGTCCGTGTCGCACGAATCCAGCCACCCGCGCGGTGACCCGTGCACGCGTCGATGACACGAAAGACCGCGAGGCGGGTACGTAGGGTTCCATGACACCTGAGCGTCCCGAACCCACGGTGCCCACGGCCACGTACCGCCTTCAGCTCCAGCCGGAGTTCCCGTTCGGTGCGGCGGAGGCGGCCGTGCCGTACCTGGCCTCGCTCGGCGTCTCGCATCTGCATCTGTCGCCGGTCCTCGAGACCGTACCGGGGTCGTTGCACGGCTACGACGTCGTCGACCACGCGCGCGTGCGGGACGAACTGGGCGGCGAGAGGGGACTGCGCTCCCTGGCGCGCACCGCGCGGGAGCACGGCCTCGGCCTGGTCGTGGACATCGTGCCGAACCACATGGCCGCGGCCCCGCGCCACAACCGCCCCCTCTGGGAGGTGCTGCGCGAGGGACCGGATTCCGCGTACGCGCACTGGTTCGACGTCGACTGGGACGCACAGGGCGGGCAGCTGCTGCTGCCGGTGCTGGGGCAACCGCTCGGCGCGGAGATCGACCGGCTGAAGGTCGACGGCGACGTGCTGCGCTACTACGACCATGTCTTCCCGCTGCGCGAGGGCACCGGGAAGCTGCCGCTGCCGCAGCTCCTCGATGCCCAGTGGTATCGCCCGGTGTGGTGGCGGCTGGCGCGCACCGAACTCAACTACCGGCGCTTCTTCAGCATCTCCGAGCTCATCGGGGTGCGCGTCGAGGACCCGGAGGTCTTCACCGCGACGCACGCCACCGTGCTGCGGCTGCTCGACGAGGGTGTCGTCGACGGCCTGCGCATCGACCACCCCGACGGTCTCGCCGACCCGGACGCGTATCTGCGCCGCCTCCACGCGGCCACCGGGGGCCGCTGGACCGTCGTCGAGAAGATCCTCACGGACGGCGAGCACCTCCCCGCCGCCTGGCCCGTCGCGGGAACCACCGGCTACGACGCCCTGCGTCACGTCGACGGGCTTTTCACGGACCCGGCGGGAGCGGGCGAACTCCTCGGCCAGTACCGGCGTTTCGCGGCCCCCCAGGCCGATCGCGGCGGCCACTGGGAAGCGACCGTGCGGCGCGCCGCGTACAAGGTGGTCACCCATGAGCTGGCCACCGAGGTGGACCGCCTCACGCGCGCGGCGAGCCGCCTGTGCGCCACCTCCCCGGACCCCGCCCTGCGCGACCACGCCCCCTGGGCGCTGCGCACCGCGCTGCAAGAGCTCCTCGTACGTCTCGAGGTGTACCGCCCGTACGCCTCCGGGGACGCCGCCGCGGTCGTCACCGAGGAGGCCGCCGCCGAGGCCCGTGCCGTCTTCACGGTGCCCGAGGAGGCCGGTGCGGTGAGCGTCGTACGGGATCTGGCGCTGGGGCGGGCCGGTGACGGGCCCGGGCACCTGGAGTTCCGGGCCCGGTTCGCGCAGACGTCGTCGGCGCTGCGGGCCAAGTCCGTGGAGGACACGGGGTTCTATCGCTACGTCCCGCTTCTGTCGGCGAACGAGGTGGGCGGGAACCCGGGCAGTCCGGCCGTCTCCCCCCAGGACTTCCACGCGTACTGCGCGCGCGTGCAGCGCGACTGGCCCGCGACCGGCACCGCTTTGTCGACGCACGACACGAAGCGCAGCGCCGACGTGCGCGCGGCCGTCTCCGTGCTCACCCAGTGCCCGGAGCGCTGGGCCGACACGCTCGCGGAGGTGACCCGCGCCGGCGACGGCGTGCCCGACCCGCACGTCGCCTGGGCCGCCTGGCAGACGGTCCTCGGGCTCGGACCGGCGGCCGAGGAGCGCGTACAGGCGGCCCTGCTGAAGCACGTCAGGGAGGCCGGGCTGCACACCGCCTGGACCGAGCAGGACCCCGCGTACGAGGAGACGGTGGCGGCGTTCGTCGCGCAGGGCCCGTGCGGGGCGCCGGGGCGGCTCGTGACGGACTTCCGGGCCGAGTTGGGCCCGCATGTCCGGGCGAACGTTCTCGGGGCCGCTCTGGTCCATCTGACGATGCCGGGTGTGCCGGACGTCTACCAGGGGACGGAGGGCGAGTACCGGGCGCTGGTCGACCCGGACAACCGTGGGGTGTTCGCACCCCAGGAGCAGCCCTCGGCGAAGTCCGCGCTCACGACGGCGGCCCTGCGGCTGCGCGGGCGGCGCCCGGAGGTCTTCGGTGACGCGGCGACGTACGAGCCCCTCGAGGCCGAGGGGCCGGGCGCCGCCCACTGTGTGGCCTTCGTGCGCTCCGGGGAGGTGCTCACGGCAGTGACCCGGCTGTCGCTGCGGCTGGCGGAGGCGGGCGGCTGGCGCGACACGGCCCTCGCGCTGCCGCCGGGCCGGTGGGCCGACGCACTCGCCCCGGAGCGGGAGTTCGAGGGCCACACGCGCGTGGTGGAGCTTTTCGGGTCCTCGCCCGTGGTGCTGCTGGAGCGGCTCGGGGGCCGAGTGGGCGGCGTACAGGCGACGGTGGCCGGACCGCGGTGACCTGAAGGGGTGGTCAACGGGCGTCGAGAAGGGCCGTCGGCGGGAGCGGCCGGGCCGTCTCCGGGGCCCCGCAGTCGGCGGGCCGCGCGATGCCGTCCTCGCAGGCCTCCGCGGGCGCCGCCGGGAGCCCTCCATACCGGCGCAGGAGCTCCACGAAGGCCGCGGCGGCACCCGAGGGCGGCACGCGGGAGAAGACCGTCAGGGGACGCCTCCAGGGCGGGTCCACGGAGAGTACGACGCAGTCCTCGCCGACCGCGCCGCGCACGATGTGCGAGGGCGCGGTGCTGACGCCCACACCGGCCGCCGCCATACGCACCGCCGTCGAGGTGTGCTCGGTGAACACGGCGGTACGCGGCCGGAATCCGGCCTGCCCGCAGGCCCAGTCGAGAAACCGCTGTCCGTGCACGACGGGCTCCATGGCGCACCGGATCCACGAGCGGTCCGACAACTCGGGCAGCGTCACCGTCGTACGGCCCGCGAAACGGTCGTCGAAGGGCACCACGAGGACGATCTCCTCCTCGCCGACCGGCACGACGCTGCCGGGCCAGTCCCGCGGCGCGGGCCCGACCGCGAGGTCGGCGGTGCCGCGCTCGACCTGTTCCTCCAGCGCCTCGGAGGTGGCGTACTCGTGGAGGTGCAGCACGACCTGGGGGTGGGCGGTACGCCAGCGGGCGAAGACGTCGGGGAGCACCCCCACGGCGACGGAGTGGACGGCCGCGATGTGCAGTTCGCCGCCTTCGGCTCCGGCGGAGGCGCGGGCCGCGCGGCGGGCCTGGGCGGCGCTGCGCACGGCGAGTTCGGCGTGCGGGCGGAAGGCGCGGCCCATCGGGGTGAGGCGCACCCCGCGCGGCATGCGCTCCAGGAGCGCACCGCCGACCGACCTCTCCAGGGCCTTGATCTGGTGCGAGAGCGCGGGCTGGGTGACATGGAGGGTCTCGGCCGCGCGGGTGAAGGACGCCTCTTCGACGACGGCGAGGAAGTACTCCATCTGCCGCAGACTCATCTCCCCCGCCTTCCATGAGCATTCTGCATGGCTTCCACAAGAACATTGCCTTGGATCTATGACAAGGGGAGGGCGGAAGGTGGAGAACATGAACACACCGGACGTCATCGTCATCGGAGGCGGCACCGGCGGCTACAGCGCCGCCCTGCGCGCCGCCGCCCTCGGTCTGACCGTGGTGCTCGCCGAGCGGGACAAGGTCGGCGGAACCTGTCTGCACCGTGGCTGCATTCCGAGCAAGGCGATGCTGCACGCCGCAGAACTGGTCGACGGCATCGCCGAGGCGCGCGAGCGCTGGGGGGTGAAGGCCACGCTGGACGACATCGACTGGCCTGCGCTCGTCGCCACGCGCGACGACATAGTGACGCGCAACCACCGCGGCGTGGAGGCGCACCTCGCCCACGCGCGCGTGCGCGTCGTCCGGGGCAGTGCCCGGCTGACCGGTCCGCGCAGCGTCCGCGTCGAGGGTGCTCCGGACGACCTGCCGGGCGGCGCGGGCGACTTCACCGCGCGCCGGGGCATCGTCCTGGCGACCGGCTCACGGCCGCGTACGCTCCCGGGGCTCGTGCCGGACGGGCGGCGCGTGGTGACGAGCGACGACGCGCTGTTCGCGCCCGGCCTCCCCCGCTCCGTGCTGGTCCTGGGCGGCGGTGCGATCGGGGTCGAGTACGCCTCGTTCCACCGCTCCATGGGTGCGGAGGTCACTCTCGTCGAGGCCGCCGACCGGATCGTGCCGCTCGAAGACGTCGACGTCAGCCGTCATCTGACGCGCGGTCTGAAGAAGCGCGGCATCGATGTGCGGGCGGGGGCGCGGCTGCTCGACGCCGAACTCCTGGAGGCGGGGGTACGCGCGCGCGTACGCACCGTGCGGGGCGAGATCCGCACACTGGAGGCCGAGCGGCTCCTGGTGGCGGTCGGGCGGGCGCCGGTCACCGACGGGCTGGACCTGGCCGCCGCGGGCCTGGCGACGGACGAGCGGGGTTTTGTGACGCCGTCCGACTGGGACCGTCTGGAGACCGCGGTGCCCGGCATCCACGTGGTGGGCGACCTGCTGCCACCGCCGTCCCTGGGACTGGCCCACGCGTCGTTCGCCGAGGGCCTGTCGGTGGCCGAGACGCTGGCCGGGCTGCCGTCCGCGCCCGTGGACTACGCGGCCGTGCCCCGGGTCACGTACTCGTCGCCGCAGACCGCCTCCGTGGGGCTGGGCGAGGCGGAGGCACGCGCGCGTGGACACGAGGTGGACGTCAACACGATGCCGCTGACCGCCGTCGCCAAGGGCATGGTCCACGGCCGGGGCGGGATGGTGAAGGTCGTCGCCGAGGAGGGCGGCGGGCAGGTGCTCGGCGTGCATCTGGTGGGCCCCCACGTGTCCGAGATGATCGCCGAGAGCCAGCTGATCGTCGGCTGGGACGCACAGCCCTCCGACGTGGCCCGGCACATCCACGCGCACCCCACGCTGTCCGAGGCGGTCGGCGAAACGTTTCTCACGCTCGCGGGACGGGGGCTGCATCAGCAGTGAGGCCCGCCGCGGAGGGAGCCGGACCGCCCCTGCGAGGACGGGGCACGCCGTCAACGCCTCTTGGCGCCCCCTGGCGCCGCCCCGTCTTCTCCTTGACAGTTCCCCCCGGCCGTGGACTACTGCGGATTGCGACGTCGGGCGGACCAAACGGGGGTGAGTCTCCTGCCGGAGCAGCGCTACCCCAGTGTGACCGAAATCGTTTCGTCCGCCCGCGCGCTGGCGGCTCACCGGCCCGGCCTGTGCGCGCTCAGACAAGTCGGTGTCTCCCGCGCGGGCCGACCTCTGCACCTGCTGTCCGTCGGCCACGCGACCCGTGCCGTCCTGGTCGTCGCGGGCGCCCACGCCAACGAGCCGACCGGCGGTTCGACCCTGCTGTCACTCGCCGAACGGGTGCTGTACGAGCGGGAGTTGCGGGACGGCACCTCCTGGCACTTCCTGCTCTGCGCGGACCCGGACGGCGCGGCCCTGCATGTGACTCCGGCGCCGCGCACACTGTTCGACTACCACCTCGGGTTCTTCCGTCCGGCGGGCCCCGAGCAGCCGGAGTGGTCGCCGTCCGTGCTGCCGCCGGACCGGCTGCCGCCCGAGACACGCGCGCTGACCCGGGTCATCGACGAACTGCGCCCCTACCTTCAGGTGACGCTCCACGGCACCGATCTGGGCGGCAGCTGGGTGCAGTTGACGAAGGACATCCCCGGCCTCGCCGAGCCGTTCGCGAAGTCCGCGGCGGAGCTGCACATTCCGGTGGAGACGGGCGCCTCCGACGCGGCGGGCTGGCCCGCGTCCGGTCCCGGCGTCCATGTGATGCCCGCGCCGGGTTCGAACGCGGCGTACCCGAGCATGCCCGACGACGCCCGGCACAGCACCTGGTACCACACCCATCGGTACGGCGGTCTCACCGCGGTCGTCGAGGTCCCGATGTGGGCGAGCGACCTGGTGGACGATCCGGCGCCGCACCCGGCGCCCGCGGCGGCCCTGCGGCAGCTGGGGCGGCGGCTGCTGCGGGACGCGCTGGAGGTGGAACTGGTCCTCACGGAGGCGCTGCCGCGGCTGCCCGGCCCCGACGGGCCGCTGCTGCGCGCCGCCAAGTGGGCGCTGGAGCTGGTCCCGGGGCTCGCGGGCGACTGGGCGCAGGCGCCGCCCGCGGACACCACGATGGCGTACGTCGGCAGTGTCGACGCGTTCGGCCGCCGGCTGCCGCTGCGGGCCGCCGCGATGCTGCTGCGGGTCCTCCAGGAGGCCGACGACCGCGCCGCGCCGCGCCTCGAACAGCTCGTCGCGGCCTGGAGCGACGCCTTCGCCGTACGCTTCCGCGCGCGCTGGGTCCCCCTGGAGGACCAGGTCGAACATCAGTCCCGTACGGTCGTGGCGGCGGCCCGGCACGCGCGGGACCGTGCGGCGTGACGTCCGGGCTCCGGAAAGAGCCCGCCGGGCGCGCCCCGGTCAGCTCCGCAGACCGGGCGTCGGCCCGTCCGACGCCTGCTCCGAGAGCGCGAACACCGCTCCGGTCTCCCCCTCCAACCCGCAGGCGTTCCCGAAGGCGTGGCGGTACTCGACGTGCCGCCCGTTCCACTCGCCGTGCGCGTCCGCGGTCACCGGGGCGTAGATCATCGGGCAGAACGTGCGCTTGGGCGGGATCCGGGTGATGTCCCCGTCGGCGGCCGCCAGTTCCTCGCACGCCCGGGCCGCGTGCGCGTGCCCGTGGGGCGGGTCGCACGTCAGGAGCCTGCTGATGTGACTGGAGCGGGCGTCGCCCGTGGTGACCGTCACATAGAGCCAGTTGCCGGGGGTCACCCGGTGGGCCGCCGCCTGGGCCGGGGCCGCGCTGAGCAGGGCGATCGCGGCCAGCAGGGCGCCGGGGACCGCCATGGTCGTCTTCGTCATTCCGTATGCATCGGCACGACGGCGTCCGAACCCCAGCGGGGCTCACCCGAATGCGAGCGCACGGGCGCGTACCGCCCCGCGAGTTCGAACGCGGCGAGCACCACGCGCGTCTGGTACTCGACCTGGTGGCCGACCGGGACCCAGCGCGCCCCGTAGCCGTCGCGGTAGTCGGCGCACCACTCGTCGATGAGCCGGTCCAGCTCGGGGAGGACGTCGGACGCCGCGGCTCCGGCGGCCGTGGCGAGTTGGCGCAGCAGCCCGGCGGTCCGCAGGGCGACCCGGCGGCCCGAGATGCCCAGCGCGGTCAGCCGGGCGGTGTTGAGCGGCGGCAGCGGCCGGCCCGTGCCGTCGAACGTGTCGGGATCCCAGGAGTCGGCGAGCCCGGGGCCGACCAGTAAATAGTCGTCGACCGGGGCGAGCAGACTGGCGGTGTCGGGGGTGGCGGCGAGCCGCGGCCGGATCCGGGCGAGGATGTCCTCCAGAAGGCCCGTGTCGCGGCGCAGGGTGCGGCTGACGGCGCGCAGGACCGCGTCGGCGTCGCCGGGCGGTGAGCCGTCCTCCACAGCCGCCACGCCCCACATGGGCGCCTCGACGACCGCCGTCACGGTGCCGTAGCGCTGCGGGTGGAACCAGGTGGATTCGACCGCGGCCTCCGTGATGGCGGCGGCCAGGTCGCCGCGGCGCGGCGGTGGGATGCGGTAGACGGCGGGGCCCAGGGGCGGCCAGTACAGGGTGTCGTAGGGGCCGAGTTCGCGCGGGATGCCGAACCGGGCGGCGGTGCCTGCGACGCGCTGGGCGAGGCCGGGCAGGTCCTGGGTCAGTTCGACGAAGCCGCCGCCGACGTCCACGCCGTGCAGGGAGCACTGGAAGAAGGGCCGCAGCTCGTCCTGGAGGTCGAGGAGGGCGCGGGTTTCGGGCAGGGCGGCCCGCTCGGCGCCGTCGGGCAGCCACTCGGGCTGCTCCAGGAAGCCCGGGCGGAAGAAGTGCCGGAAGTAGTGGCCGAGGGTGTACGGGCCCGACAGCCAGCCCTCGTTGCGGCGCGCGCCGTCGGGGTCGAGGCAGAGCAGCAGGTTCCAGGTGGCGTCGGCGCCCTCGGCCGGCCCGGGGCCGGCCAGGACCCGCTCGGCGAGGCGCAGGGCGGTGGCGCCGCCCACGGGTTCGTTGGCGTGCGGTCCGGCGACGACGAGGGCGTGGCGGGTGCCGTGGCCGACGGACAGCAGCCACAAGGGCGTGCCGCCCCGGGACGTGCCCACGCGGCGCAGCCGGGCGTCGCCCGGACGGCGGGCGACGAGCGCGGCAGCCCGCGCGGCCAGTTCGTCGACAGTCGGGTAGCGAAGGAGTGGCGGCAGGGCGCACCTCCACTCATGTGGTGCCGTCGGTTCACCTGGTGTGCATGGTGTACGCACAGTCAGTCACGGCTCGGCAGGTACGTCAACACCGCCCGGGGCGAGGGAAGGCCGGGCGGACACGGCACGTGACACCGGGGCGGGGTCTCGCTCCGGCGCGGCCCGCCGTGCACACCGGGCGGCGCAACGCGCACCCTGGTGCGGGGCGCCGACCGCCGTCGGCTACTCCGTCGCGAGCCGAAAGGCCATGTTCCCGAAGCTCACCTGGTCGCCGTCACGGACGACCGCGGCGCCGATCACGTGACGCCCGTTCACCGTCGTGCCGTTGGTGGATCCCAGGTCGCGCAGCACCCACAGGCCGCCCTGGCGGCTGAGTTCGGCATGCACACGCGAGACGGTGTCGTGACTGAGCCTCAGACCGCTGGCGGGGTCGCGGCCTATCCGCAGCGGGTGCGTGCTGCCGGGGTGCGGCAGGAGCAGCTTGGGGAGCCGCTCGGCCTGCCAGGCCCTGCGCAGCCGTACGGTGAAGCCGGAGACCGCCTCGACCGTGCCGAACACCAGCCGCGACACGCGCTTCTCGGCGGGCAGGTCGGCGGTGAGCGCGGCCAGTTCGGCGGGCTGGCGGGCGACCAGCGCCAGTTCCATGCGCCGGATGAACGTGTCGTGCGAGAGGCGTCCCAGGGCTACGCCGTCGCGGAGCACCTTCAGCGCCCTGTCGCGCTCGGCGTCCGACAGCCGCGCGGGGTACGTGTGGAACTCGAAAGACGACGTCACGCAGGTGATTGTCGGGCAGTCGGGCCAGGGTGTCCAGAAAACCCCGGAAACGGACGTCGTCTCCGTCAGGGTCGTTCCGCGTGGCAAAAGGGTCGATTCAACGGCGAATTGATCTCGATTGACGCACCATGGACTGGCTACATCACGATGAGCAGACGAGGGGGAACCGTCCGTGCAGTTCGAGGTGTGGGCACCACAGGCCGCCCGGGTGACGCTCCACTGCGGCGGCGCCACGCGCGCGTTGGCGCGCGACGAGGAGCGCGACGGCTGGTGGAAGGGCGACGCGGAGGCCGGGGACGGCACGCGGTACGGGTTCGCCCTGGACGACGGTGCCGTGCTGCCCGACCCGCGCTCGCGCCGCCAGCCGGACGGCCCGGACGGGCTGAGCGCGGTGGTCGACCACGGGCGGTACGCGTGGCGTGCCGACCGGCCCGGGCGCGGGCTGCCGGGCGCGGTGCTGTACGAGCTGCACGTGGGCACGTACACGCGGGAGGGCACGCTGGACGCGGCCGCCGAGCGGCTCGGGCATCTCGTGGAACTGGGCGTGACCCATGTGGAGCTGATGCCGCTGTGCCCGTTCCCCGGCCGGCACGGCTGGGGGTACGAGGGCGTCTCCCTGTGGGCGGTGCACGAGCCGTACGGCGGGCCCGAGGCACTGAAGCGGTTCGTCGACCGGGCGCACGAGCTCGGCCTGGGCGTCGTCCTCGACGTCGTGCACAACCATCTGGGCCCGTCCGGCAACTGTCTGCCCGCGTTCGGGCCGTACTTCACGGACACCCATCACACGCCGTGGGGCGCCGCCGTGAACCTGGACGCGCCCGGCTCGGACGAGGTGCGCGCCTATCTGGTCGGCAGCGCGCTGGCCTGGCTGCGGGACTACCGGGTCGACGGGCTGCGCCTGGACGCGGTGCACGCGCTGTGCGACACGCGCGCGTGCCACTTCCTGGAGGAGCTGTCGACGGCGGTGGACGCCCTCGCTGCCGACCAGGACCGGCCGCTCTTCCTGGTCGCCGAGTCCGACCTGAACGACCCGCGGCTCGTCACTCCCCGGCACGAGGGCGGCCTCGGTCTGCACGCGCAGTGGAACGACGACTTCCACCACGCCCTGCACACCGCGCTGACGGGCGAGTCGCAGGGCTACTACGAGGACTTCGCCCGGGCCCCCTTCGCGGCACTGGCGAAGACGCTGACGGGCGGCTTCTTCCACGACGGCACGTACTCGACGTTCCGGGGCCGGTGCCACGGCCGCCCGCTGGACCGTACGCGCGTGTCCGCGCACCGGCTGCTCGGCTATGCGCAGACCCACGACCAGGTCGGCAACCGCGCCCAGGGAGACCGTCTTTCGGCGTCCCTGTCCCCCGGGCTGCTGGCATGCGCGGCGACGCTGACGCTCACCTCCGCCTTCACGCCGATGCTGTTCATGGGCGAGGAGTGGGCCGCGGGCACCCCCTGGCAGTTCTTCACCGACCACACCGATCCCGAACTCGCGGAGGCCGTACGCCGGGGCAGGCGGCGGGAGTTCGCGGCGCACGGGTGGGCCGAGGAGGACGTCCCCGACCCGCAGGACCCGGCGACCCGCGACCGCTCCTGCCTCGACTGGGCGGAACCGGAAAGCGGCATCCACGCGCGCGTGCTGGCCTGGTACCGCGGCCTGATCACCCTGCGCCACCACGAGGCGGACCTCTCGGACCCCGACCTCACCGACGTCAAGGTCGCGTACGACGAGGAGGCGCGGTGGATCGCCTTCCGCCGCGGCGACGTACGCGTGGCCGTCAATCTGTCCAAGGAGCCCGCGCGGATCCCGCTCGGTCTCGCCCACGCGCGCGTGCTGGCCGCGTGGGAGCCGGTGGAGACCCCGGGCGCGGACGGGGTACTGGAGCTGCCGGGCGAGTCGTCGGTGGTGCTCACGCAGGCGTGACGGGCGGTGGCGGGTGGGTTGGGGCGGCGCGTATGCGCTTGCGTAAACGCTTGCGCAAGCGTTTACGCATCGTCCGTCACGTCACCTCTCGCCGCCCCGCCGGACAGGTCTAGAGCGTCTCGTCCCCCGGCAGTTCCGTGACCCGTTCCAGGAGGATCGCCTCCCAGGCGCGCCGCAGTCGGGTGCGCAGAAGCGGGAGGGGGCTGTCGTCGCGTCCCTGGAGACGGTCGGCGAGGCGGACGAGGGTGTCGCAGCGGGTGAGCCACAGGCCGCGCAGACAGGGGCGGGCGCCGTAGCCGGCGAGGGTGGCGGCACGTACGGCGGCGGGGGCGCCCACGGCGATGGCCAGCCCGGCGATGTCCTCGGCGGGGTCGCCGATCACCGCGTCGGTCCAGTCGAGGACGCCGCGCACCCGGCCGTCGCCGCTCACCACGAGGTGTTCGCCCTTGAGGGCGTGGTGCACGAGGACCGCCGCACCGGGCTGCGCGGCGAGCTGCACCGCCGCCGGCGCCGTGAGCTGACCGAGGCGGTCCGCGTCGAACTCGTCGGCCCCGGAGAGGTACTGGGCGGCGTCCTCCGCGACCGTCCGCAGCGCTTCGAGGGAACGCGGCACCGCGCGCGGGACGCCGAGCGGCTCCGCCTGTCGTACGGGCACCTCGCGCAACCCGGTGAGCAGCGCCGCGAGGTCCGCCTCACCGACCGCCGAGACGGCATGCTCCTCTCCGCCGGCGCCGGGCAGCCTGGTGTCGAGGGTGTAGGCCAGCCCCGTGGCCCACTCGCCGTGCGCGACGCTCGCCGGGACCGCGACCCCGATGTGCGGCCGGACCAGGTCGCGCAGCCGCAGCTCGCGACGCAGGCGTACGGACGCGTCACGGTCGGGGGCGAGCCGCAGCACATGGCGCGTACCGACCCACCAGGTGGAGTGCTCACCGCCCGCGGCGACGGGCCGCACCTCCGGTCCCGCTCCGTCCGCGGGGCCGTCGGCGAGCACGGAACGGACCAGTCTGCGGATGCTGTCCGCCGTCGGTGTCGGTGCCTGGGTCATGGTCGCGCCGTTGTCGTCTCGGGGGCGTGAGGGGGGTGGTCGGTCAGTCGACGATCACCAGCTCGCGGGAGGTGTTGTTGAGGCGGCGTCCGCCGTCGTCGGTCACCGTCACGATGTCCTCGATGCGTACGCCGAAGCGGCCGGGCAGATAGACGCCCGGCTCCACGGAGAAGCACATCCCGGGTACGAGGGCCCGCTGTTCGCCCTCGATCATGTACGGCGGCTCGTGCGTGGTGACGCCGATGCCGTGGCCCGTGCGGTGGATGAAGCGGTCGCCGTAGCCGGCGTCGGCGATGACCGCGCGGGCGGCCCGGTCCACGTCCTGGCAGGCGACGCCCGGTCGCACCGCGCGGAAGCCCGCCTCCTGGGCCGCGCGCACCAGGTCGTGCACCTTGCGCTCCTCCTCGTCGGGCTCGCCGACGTGGACCGTGCGCGAGGTGTCGGAGCCGTAGCCGTGCTTGAGCCCGCCGAAGTCGAGGACGACCATGTCGCCGCGCTCGATGACGCGGTCGCCCGCCTCGTGGTGCGGATTGGCTCCGTTCGGGCCGGAGCCGACCACCGTGAAGTCGACCTGGGAGTGCCCGAACTGCCGTAGCAGTTCGGCGAGATCGGCGGCGACGTCCGTCTCACGGCGCCCGGCGAAGGGAACCTTCCGGATCTCCTCGAACGTGGCGTCCGCGGCCGCGCCGGCGGCCGCCAGCCGCTCCAGTTCCGCGGCGTCCTTGACGGCCCGCAGCATCGGCAGCGCCTCGGTGAGCGCGACGTAGCGCGTGCCGGGCAGCCGGCCGCTCAGGCCGAGCAGGTGCATGGCCCAGGCGTTGTCGCTGATGCCGAAGCGGCCGGACCGGTCGAGGAGGGTCGCGGCCGCCTCGTACGGGTCCTTGCCGTCGGTCCAGTCGCGCAGCGTCAGCGCGGGCGCGCCGGCCGCCTCCGCCGCGTCGGGCGCCTCCAGGGTGGGCACGACCAGGACGGGGTCGTGTCCGGCCCGCAGCACCAGCAGGGTGAGCCGCTCGGTCTCGACCGGCCGGTACCCCGTCAGCCACACCAGGTCCGGGCCGGGTGCGACCAGTACGCCGTCGAGACCGGCGTCCGCGGCGGACTGTGCCGCGCGCCGCATCCGGGCCGCGTAGTCGGCGGCGGTGAAGGGTGCGGGGTCGCCGGTGCCGGGGGGCGCGGGCGTGCCGGTCATCCATGGCCTCCGTAGGTCGCGGTGTCCCAGGGTCTACGGGCAGCATCCTCCCCCTCCGACGGGGCGTGCGCGAGCCGATTGCGGTGCCGGGGTCGACTTCCCGAGACAATATGAGAGTGCCTCTCACATTTTACGAAAGGGTGCCTTCACGGCCCGCGACGGCGACCGGCTGCCGACACACGTCGGGGCGGCTCCGCCGGTGACCGGACGGCACCCGCGGCATCCGGCGGGTTCGGGCTGGTCCGTGGCGCCGAGGCTCGACGGGCGAAAAGGGCCGGTCGGCCGCACGAGTGCCGTCCGAGCAGTCGGTCGCCCGCTCCGCCGCCCTGCCGCGCCGCAGGGCAGCCGAGACCGAACCGGGGCTCCGCCCCGATGGTGCGGGCTCGCGTCGTCGTGCCGGCCGGCGGCGGCCGTCCGGCATCTCCGGGCTCGCGGGGCATGATGCGGCAGCCGACGCCGTGGCTACGTACGAGCCCCCCGCGACGAGTAGCGGTTGACGAGTCACCTCCCCGTCGCGGCTACGTGACGATCCCCGGTGTCGCCATCAACTGCTGCTGGTTGCCGTTGGCGTGACGCACCGTCAGTGGGACTGCCGTGCCGGGGCGTGCGCCTGCCACCGCCCGGGCGAGATCGGCGGCCGAGTCGAGACGGGTTCTGCCGAAGGCGAGCAGGATGTCGCCGCGGACCAGGCCCGCCGTGTAGCCCGGACCGGGGGCATGGACCCCCACCACGAGAGCGCCATTGGACGCGGCGTCCACGGCTTCGACGCCCAGGGTCGCCTTGCCCGGCGCGAGCACGGCGTTCGCACTGCTGTCGCCCTGCGCGGACTTGGCGCCCATGGACTGCGGTCCGCCGGACACCGACGCCCCCGGACGGCCGGAGGCCGGCGGAACCAGAGGACCCGACGGCCCCGCCGCTCCCGCACCGCCTCCCGCCTCCGCTGCAAATCCGCCAGCTTGCTATCCGATCACGGTCGCGCCCACGGTGCCGAGGCCGATGCCCGACAGAACGAGGACCGTCCCGACGAACACGGCGAAGAGCAGGGTCGTCAGCCGCTTGCCCCGTCGGGGCGGAGCGGCATGGGGGCGCCGGGGGGTGCCGGACGCTCGATCGCCACCGGACTCCTGGCCCGGCATCGGTTTGGGACGCAACGCAGTCTGTTCCATGGATCGCCTCCACAGATGCTCTACCCCGCGCGTCGGCGCACCACGATCCACGAACGAGTGAGACTGGGCCCGCGTCACCTCGACACCCTGGCGGGCGCCGGCGGCGCGGGCCGCGGTCCGGCATCCCGCGCAGCCGCACCCCAAGGCCACCCGTCCCCCTCCGGATCGGGCACACCCGACACCTGACTGCGCCCCTCGCCGACGAGCCGCAGCCGCCTGTCCCCCCCCTCAGCGCGCCACCGGCGCCGCCCACGCGGTGAACGGTGCGGAAGGTGCCCGGTCCGGTACGAAGCCATGGGCACGCCGGGCCAGGTCCGCCGCGCCGTAGCGGTGGCAGTCCTGGTGCCACTTCAGGATGCCGGACATCCAGTTCTGCAACTCCACGACATAGCCGTCCATGATGTCCCGCACCTCCTGCGGGAGCTTGAAGTCCTTGTAGAGGAGCGGCAGTTCATGGGCGGCCACGTGCTCGAACTGGTGCATCCGCTGGGTCATCAGGTCGTTGATGACGCCGAGCGCGGTCGGGTAGTCGCAGCCGAAGAAGTTCTGCACGACGAGGATCGCGTTGTGCACCTCGCCCTCGTACTCGATCTCCTTCTGGTACGAGAAGACGTCGTTGATGAGCATGCCGTAGTCGACGGCCGCGTTCTCCAGAGAGCGGACGGGGCCGCTGCGGTAGATCTCGGGCGGGACCTTCGGGCCGTGGCCCACGCGGCACAGGCTCAGGGTGAGGTCGGCCCCGAAGGTGGCGCGGCGCATCTCCAGGTAGTCGATCGGGTCGGGGATGCGGTGCTGGAGCTGGTTGGACAGCTCCCACACCCAGCTCTCGGTCATCACGTCCACCGAGGCGCGGAACGTGCGCCGCTCGTCCGGGGTCATCTCCGCCGTCGTAATGGCCCACAGGTCGATGAGGCCGCGCTCCATGCCGTTGACCGGCGCCGGGACCTCCTCGCCGTCGACCGGCATGCACGCCGACAGCCGTCGTGTGCACAGCTTGGCGGCCGCGAGGTCGCGGCGCGGCCCGAACACCATCGGGTAGTAGTCGTCGCCGTACGTGCCCCAGGCCAGCCACCGTGAGCTGAGGTCGAGTTCGTCGGGCGTGGCGTCCGGATCGAGGCCGGCCGAGCACAGCGGCAGGTCGTACGCCGTCAGCTTGTCCTCGTCCCAGACGCCCTCCTGGAGCATGCCCGTGCTGTGCATCCACGGGGTCAGCCGGGCGCGGGCGCCCTCCAGGTGCGGGCTGAGTTCCACCTGGAACGGCATATGGAAGTCGGGGATCCGGGACGGTCCGACCTTCTGGAACGGCACGTGGGTGTATCGGCGCAGCCGCTCGGCCCCGGCGTCGGCGAGCAGTCCGCGCAGGTCGGCGGCGGAGGTGCCGATCGCGGAGAGCCCGAAGGGCCGCTTCTGGGAGAGGGCGCCCTCGTTCATGTAGCGGCTGGACCTCAGATGCCATTCGTGGCCGCCCGACTGCCAGTCCTGAAGTCCCCGCGCGTACGCCGCGACCGCCGCGACCTCGGGTGGGGTGAGGCCTTTCTCCAGGGCCAGCGCGGGCACTTCGGTGAGCGCCGTGTGCTCGAACTGGTGGAGCCGCGAGGTGAGGATGTCGTTGACGGTCTCGGCGGCCTCCTGCGTCGTACAGCCGAAGAAGGTCTCCAGGACGAGGACGCCGTTGCTCAGCTCACCCTCCTCCTCGACCTCCCGCTGGTACGAGAACAGGTCGTTGCGCAGGTGCACCCCGTCGGAGAAGGTCTCCATCAGCACCCGCAGCGGCCTCGACCCGGCGACGGCGGCCGGCACTTCGGCGGTCGCGTACTCGACGAGCCCCGCCGACCAGGGGGCTCCGCCGACCTTGCGGCGCATCTCGATGTACTCGACGGGGTTGGCGATCCGCCCCTCGTTGATGTTGGACAGCTCCCACAGCGACTCGTTGAGCAGGTGCTCGGTCGAGACGGCGAACCGCTTGCGCCAGTCCGCCGACATCGCGGGCACCGTGCGCGCCCACAGGTCGGCGAGGCCCGCCTCGACCGGATTCTCCGGCTCCGGAACGGGTGCCGACAGGTCGAGCGGCATGAAGAGCGGCAGCCGGTCCAGATAGGCCTTGCCGCCCTCGCGGTCCTGGGTGCGCTTGAACGTCTCCAGGAAGTGGTCGTCGAAGAAGAACACCCACACGTACCAGTCGGTGATGAGCGAGAGCGCCGGGCCGTCGCAGTCGGGGTGTGTGTACGCGCACAGCAGCCCGTAGTCGTGTGCGTCGAGGTCGGACTGCTCCCAGATGCCGGAGCCCTCCAGCATGCCCATGCCGCGCGCCCACCGCGTGGAGTGGGCGCGCGCCTCGTCGAGATGCGGGTTCAGCCGCGCGGGGTAGGGCATGTAGAAGTGCGGGAGTTGGAACGGCTGCGTCATGGCCGGGCCCTACCCAGGGCCCTTCGGGGACATCCGCGGGCCGGGACATGATCACACCATCGCGTGAATCGCGGGCGTTCCCGCCCGGCCGTCCCACGCGTGCGTGCCCCGGTTCCACGCCTGCCCGCCGCAGTTCCGCGCCTGCCTGCCCCGGTGCCACGCCCTCTTGCCACCCCTGCCCGGCCGGGTCACCGTGACAGCATGACCTCCTTCGTGCTGCCCCATGAACTGCACGGCGACGGCGCCCACAAGGTGTTCGCGGTGCACGGCTGGTTCGCCGACCGGGCCGCGTACGCGGCGGTGCTGCCGGATCTCGACCGGGCCGCGTTCACGTACGCGCTGGTGGATCTGCGCGGGTACGGAAGGGCCAAGGACGCGGTCGGCGCGTTCACCACCGCCGAGGCCGCCGCGGACCTCGTCGAGCTGGCCGACCGGCTCGGCTGGGATCGGTTCTCCGTGATCGGGCACTCCATGGGCGGCACGGTCGCGCAGCGGCTGCTGGCCCTCGCCCCGAAGCGCCTGCGCCGGATCGCGGGGGTGTCCCCGGTGCCCGCGTCGGGGCTGTCGTTGCCGGCCGACCAGTGGCAGCTGTTCGCGGACGCGGCGCACAAGCCGGAGAACCGGCGCGCGATCATCGACGTCACCACCGGCGGGCGCCGCCCCGGGGCCTGGCTCGACCGGATGGTCGCCCGCTCCCTCGCGGACAGCGACGCGAAGGCGTTCCGGGCGTGGCTGGACTCGTGGGCCGGGGAGGACTTCCAGGCGGAGGTCACGGGCGCGGGGGTGCCCGCGCTGGCGGTGACGGGGGCTCTTGACCCGGCGCTGTCGAGCGCGCTGCTCCGGGACACCTGGATGCGCTGGTACCCGCGCGGCGAGCTGAGGGAGCTGCCCTCGGCCGGGCACTACGCCATGGACGAGGCGCCGCTCGACCTGATCCACGTGGTGGAGGAGTTCCTCCGGGCCGAGGACGCCGGCGAGTGAGCGTCCGCGAGCAGGCCCCGCCCGTCCCCGATGTCTTCGACCCGCGCCGGTACGCCGCCGGAGTCCCGCACGCCGCGTACCGCACGCTCCGCGACCATCACCCCGTCGCCCGGCAGGCCGAGCCCGAGGTGCTCGGCTGGCCCGCCGGGCCGGGGTTCTGGGCGGTCACCCGGCACGCGGACGTCGTACGCGTGCTCAAGGACTCCACCACGTACTCCTCGCGGTTCGGCGCCACCCAGATCCGCGACCCCGATCCCGACGACCTGCCGTTCATCCGGGACATGATGCTCAATCAGGATCCGCCGGACCACGGCAGGTTGAGGCGGCTGGTCAGCCGTGCGTTCACGCCGCGCCGCGTCGACCGGTTCGAGTCGCTCGCCCGTGACCGCGCCCGCACCCTGCTCGCCGCCGCCCTCGCGGGTGCGCGCGCCGGCGACGGCAGCTGCGACCTGGTCGCCACCGTCACCGACGACTACGCCCTGCTCAACCTCGCCGATCTGCTCGGTGTACCGGAGAGCGACCGCGGCCTGCTGCTGCACTGGACGCGGCGCGTCATCGGCTACCAGGACCCGGACGAGGCGGGCGAGCCGCTCCTCGACGCGGCGGGCAAACCGGTCGATCCGCGCTCACCGGGGGCCCTGCGGGACATGTTCGAGTACGCGCGGCAGCTGGCCTCGTACAAGAGGGAACACCCCGCCGACGACATCATGACGACCCTCGCCACCGACCCCGAACTCACCGGCCCCGAGCTGGCGATGTTCTTCTTCCTGCTGACGGTCGCGGGCAACGACACCGTGCGCGGCGCCGCTCCGGGCGGCCTGCTGGCCCTGGCGGAGCACCCGGAGGCGTACGCCCGACTCCGTGCCCGGCCACAGCAACTACCCTCCGCCGTAGAGGAGTTGCTGCGCTGGCATCCGCCCGTGCTCACCTTCCGCCGGACGGCCGTACGCGACACCGACCTCGCCGGACAGCGCATCCGGGCCGGCGACAAGGTCGTCGTCTTCCACGCCTCGGCCAACCGTGACGGGCGCGTCTTCACCGCCCCGGACCGGCTGGATCTGTCGCGGTCACCGAACCCGCACGTCTCCTTCGGCGACGGCCCGCATGTCTGCCTGGGCGCGCACTTCGCCCGCCTGCAACTGCGGGTGCTGTACGCGCAGACGCTACGGGCGCTGCCCGCACCGCGGGTCGCCGGGCCTCCCGGACGCCTCGTGTCGAACTTCATCAACGGGATCAAGTCGCTGCCGTTGCAGGTGGCATGAGGGGTGCGTCAGGGCCTGGCCTGGATCACCGCGTGCGTCCCGCTCGTGCGCCATCCCTGCCCCTGGGCCGCCGCCAACGCCGCCTCCGTGTCCGCGTCCAGGCCGACGATCACGTCCGATTTGAGGGTGCGCAGGGCCACGACCGGGCCGGGGAAGTACGCCGTCGGGGTGGTGAACGGTGTCGTCGGGGGCCAGAGCCGGTCGCCCACCAGACGGCGGTAGTTGAGGTCGCCCTTCATGATGGTCAGGTCCGCCTCGGCGAACTCGCGGCGCAGGTCGTCCGGCATGTCCGCGTACGGCAGCGGCGCACAGGAGAAGACATGGGCCCGCACCACGAGGCGGCCGTCGGTCAGGGCCGACCACAGGCGGTCCCCGGCCGCCCCGGCCGCCCCCTTGGTGCCGGTCAGCCGCCGTACCGCGTCCAGGACGTCGGCGGTCGTGGCGTCCGAGACGAAGTACGGGTACGGCTTCACGTGCAGCACCGCCCGTTCGGCCCGCCCGTGGTGCAGGAGATGGTCGATCAGGAGCAGGTCCGGGATGAGCTCGCGGCCGGCGTTGTCCGCGACCAGACAGACCGTGCGGGCCGGGCCGGCCGTGCCGTCGGCGTCGGAGTCGGAGTCGGAGTCGGAGTCGGCCGTGTGCGCCGGCAGCAGCGCCCACAGTGACTCGCTGTCGTCCACGAGGAGTTGGGAGTCGACGGAGCCGTCGCCCCCGGCGGAGATGCGGAAGCCGAGGTCCGCGCGGTTGCCCCAGAGCGAGCCGTGGAGCAGCGCCCGCGCCTGTTCGTCCAGCGGCCGTCCGGTGAGCGCGTCGAGCGCGGCCAGTTCCTCGGCCGCCTCCGGGGTGTCGAGTTCGGCGAGCTTGAAGGGGCGGAAGGGGTCGATGCCCTGCCAGGGCCCTGAGCCGAAGTAGCCGACAGCCGCGAGGAGTTGTCGGTAGAAGTAGCTCTCGGCCCACAGGAAGGGCACCGAGAACCAGGAGCGGCCGAGGTGCTTCGGAAGCCCCCAGGCCACCCACCGCTCGTGGTCCTCGGCCGGTGTGCCGAGCGGCTCGATCACACCGTCGAGGGCGCTCTTTTGCAGCGCGTCGAGCGCGCGCCGCTGCTCGGGCCCGTACGGGAAGGCGTCCCGCACCTTGCGGATGAGCGCGGGGTGCCGCTCGGCCAGCACGCTGTGCGGGAAGGATCCCGGGTCGTCGCTGACGATCACGGGGGCTTCAGACATGGTCCTGTGCTCCTTCGGGACCGGTCCGGATGCCGACAGGCAGCTCCAGGTCCCTGACCGCGGGGTCCAGCTGCTTCCCGTATCCGGCCTCGGTCCACACGTACTTCTGGAACTGCTCCGGCGTCAGCAGACCCTCCCACGGGCCGCCGCCGGGGCAGAACACCGACGCGCACCCGGAGCAGTAGTGCGCCGGACGCCACAGCCGGTCGGCGCGGTGCTCTCCGGCGTTCACCACGTCGCGCTCGCGCGCCTCGCCGCGGACCACGAGGATCGTGCCGACGAACAGCAGCACGGCCAGCAGCGCTCCGCCGATCGTGTAGAGCGGCTTGTCGTTGTCCACCCCGCTGTACGCGAGCGCGGCGCCCACGCCGACCATCAGCATGCCCTCGACGAAGTGCAGACAGCCGTCGAATCCCGACGTCACGCCCGGCGCCTTCGCCAGGCGGTTGGACAGGCCGTCGCGCACGGACGCCTCGTCGGCGCAGATCTCCTCGACCGCGCGCACCGTCGATTCGCCGCAGCTCGGACATATCACTCCGACTGGCCCGTGGGCCGACTCAGTTGGCATGCGCATACGCTAACGGCCGGCCGGCGCACACGCTGTCGCGCGGGCCGGTGTCCCGCGCCGCCACACCCTGGACGCGCAGCTTCCGGGTGCCGCTCGCGGTGGACTGAACGCACGGCATCGCATCCCCGTACTCCTCTGGTACGCGCTCCCCCACCGGCCGAGGAGACTCCCGGATGACCGCACACCGCACCGCCGCCGCGGCCGCCGTAGCCGTGGCGGCCCCGCTGCTGCTGACCGCCTGGGCGGCGGGTCCGGCCCAGGCCCATGGCGCACCGACGGATCCGGTCAGCCGGGTGGTGGCGTGCTCCCCCGAGGGCGGCGGCCGGGCGCGGACCGCCGCCTGCACGGCGGCGATCGCGGCCAACGGCTCGCCCTTCACCGCGTGGGACAACCTCCGGGTCGCCGGCGTGAACGGCAGGGACCGGCAGCTGATCCCGGACGGGAAGCTGTGCAGCGGCGGCCTGCCCGCCTACAAGGGGCTCGACCTCACGCGCTCCGACTGGCCGTCGACACGGCTGACCCCCGGCGCGTCGCTGACCATGAAGTACAGCTCGACGATTCCGCACACCGGCACGTTCAAGCTGTATCTGACGAAACAGGGGTACGACCCCACGAAGCCGCTGACCTGGTCGGACCTGCCGGCGCAGCCGTTCGCGCAGCTCAAGGACCCGGCACTGGCGGGCGGCGCCTACCGCCTCGGGGCGAAGCTGCCCGCGGACCGGACCGGGCGCCATGTGCTCTTCACCATCTGGCAGAACACCAGCACGACGGACACGTACTACTCGTGCTCGGACGTGGTCTTCGCGAAGGCCAAGGCCGCCGCCGGTGCGGGCGGCGGATCGACGGGCGCCGCCAGGAAGCCGGCCGGCAAGGCGACTCCGAGCAGTCCCGCCGCCACGTCCTCACCGTCGAGCTCCCCGTCCCCGAGCAGGTCCGAGACCGCCGCCTCCACGCCGCCGCCGTCCAGGACCGCCGTGCCGGGTACTCCGGCGGCGGCCACCGCGCACCGTTCCGACAGCGGCCCGTCCCTGCCCCTGCTCGCGGGCGGCGCCGCGGCGGTGGTGCTCGCCGCGGGCGCCGTCGTGAGCTTGCGCCGCCGTCGCCGCTAGGAGGTCGCCGCCAGGGGACGGACACCCCGTGTGGGGCGTCTCCTGGCGGCGGCCCGCGGGCCGCCGCCAGGCCGTCGCCGGACCCTTGCCGTCAGACCGTCGTCATCAGGCCGTCGCCGTCAGGCCGTCGTCAGTTGACGAAGACCGACGGGCTGCCGGACACGCTGGTGTCCTTGACCGGGGCGTACTTCGCGGTGAAGTAGCCACTGCTGAAGCACAGGGACGAGCCCGAGGTCTTGGTGAACTGCTGGTTGGTGAAGGTGATGCTGTTGTCGGTGTTGCTCGCCGTGCCCGACAGGCTGGGGGCCTGGTAGACACAGTTGATGGTGCCCAGCAGGGTGCTGAGCTTGACGGTGGTCTGGATGGTGGAGCCGCTGGCCGGAGTCACGGTGACGGTTCCGTCGGAGCCCACGGTGGTGGTGTACGGAAGGTTGTTGACGGTGACGCCGCTGACGCCGAGGACACCGATGACATTGCTGGTGCAACCGTCGAAGGTGTGCGCGGTGACCGACTCGGTGGCCGTGCCGGACGCGGCCGGGTTGTCCACGACACCGGCGGTGAAGGTGGACGCGCTGCAGGAGACGCCGCTCGTGCCGGTCGCGCTGGAGTAGAGCGTGGCCGCGGTGCCGGTGGCCAGCGAGGCGCTGAGCACGTCACCGGTGGCGACGGCGTCACCGCCGGCGCTGCCGGTGGTCAGGACCGTGCCTGCCGCGGAGGCGGGCGACATCGCCGAGACCGAGAGGGCCACGACGACGCCGGCGAGGGCAAGCAAGGGTCGAGTGCGCATGGGGGTGCCTCTTCTCAGAAGTGTGGAGCTGCTGCGGGTGACCGCGCCCCTCGGGGATGCGAGGGGACGCGGAGGTGCGGCTGCCGCCGCCGGCCCATGGCGCCTTCTCCGTACGCGACGGACCGGCGGCGGCAGCCGGGCGACCGGACACGGCCCAGGCGATGGGAAGGCGACCGTGCCGGCGCCGCGGTGGGGGTGATGGATCACTCGGAGGTGGTGGAGACCGCGCATCGTGGTGGAGACCGCGCATCGTGGTGGAGACCGCGCATCGTGGTGGAGACCGCGCATCGTGGTGGAGACCGCGCATCGTGGTGGAGACCGCGCATCGTGGTGGAGACCGCGCATCGTGGTGGAGACCGTGCGTCGCGCCGCGCGTCCAGAAGTGCCGCCACCGCCCCGGGACAGCCAGGGGCCGGGAGAGCGACTCGCGCCGTGCGACGGATCCGGCGCCACGGATCCTTGGGAAAGCAGGGGAATTTGTAAACCTGATGAGCAGTCAACGTCAAGACGTAGCAAGGAAGTTGGCGGCTCGCGGCGGAGAAGTTGACCTGCGGTACACCTGGTGACGCACAGGTGTCACACAACCATCACCCTTTTCGCACAAGTTGCTTGACCCTGAACTGTAACCACCGGTAACTTCCACCGCGGCTACTGCTGCGTAACGAGAAAGCCCTTGCGCTCGCCGGGAGGTGCGAGGAGGCGTCCGCGGCAGCCGCTGTCCGCGCCAGGACAACGTGCCAGTGAAACCGCACCTGCATTGACTATGCCCAGGAGCAGACATGGCCTCATCCTCGGACGCCACGGCGTCCCACGGTTCCACCCCCCAGACCCCGGAAAGCGGTTCCGCCGCCGAAGGGTCCGAAAGACGCGGGCGGGTCCGCCTGCGCCGCGCCGCGGTGATGGCGGTGCCTGCCACCGCGATCGCCGCCGGACTGGTGATCCTCACCGCCCAGGGTGCCCTCGGGGTGCAGTTCGCCATATCCGGCATGCCGTTCACGGTCACCGCCACCGACCTGAACGGCACCGGCTTCGAGCAGTTCGGCAACCTCGACAACATGGCCGAGGGCAGCCCGAACGCCGGTGACACCGGCGGCCAGGTCCTGGTCGTCACCTCCGCGATCAAGGACGCGACCCTCACCAAGCTGTGCCAGAGCGTCGACCTCGGCGGTACGAACCTGCGGATCGAGGCGGGCGCCGGCAAGGACAAGGTGGTGGCGAGCGATCTGACCACCGACTCCACCGAGCTGTCCGGCGACGCCGAGTTCAACAAGATCGAGATCGGCAACGACGCGAGCACGCTCGACAAGGCGGGGGTGCAGGGCAACAAGGGCGTCTTCAGCCAGCAGGCCGACACCGTGCATATCGCCAATCTCCGGCAGACCAACTACGCGACCACGGCGGGGGTGTTCAAGCTTCCGGGCCTGCACCTCAGCTTCAGCGACAAGGCCTGCTGATGGCATCGCGGCCGAGGTCCGCCTTCAGGCGGTGGCGCGCGAGCCGTCCCTTCTGGGGCGGACTGCTGCTCACCCTGGGCGGTGCGGAGGTCCTCCTCACCGAGAAGGTGTCACTGAAGGTGGTCATGCACATCGGCATGCAGGGCCTCGCGGGCTATCTGCTGCCGGTCGTCATGATGCTGTGCGGCCTGCTGATCCTCTTCAACCCCGCCCAGCGGCTCTTCTACTCCGTCATCGGCATCCTGGTGACCCTGGGCACCTGGCTCACGTCCAACCTGGGCGGCTTCTTCATCGGCCTCCTGCTGGGCGCCACGGGCAGCTGCCTCGCCTTCGGCTGGCTGCCGGACCAGGAACCCCGCCGGCGCCTGCTGCGCCGCCATCGGACGCCGTCCCCCACGGCCGATTCGCCCGCGTCCTGACGCCACCGCTCCTCGGCGAGCGGGCTCCGCCGACCGCCCCCCGCGGCACCCCGAGGTCGTCCCCACCGGAACCCGCTCGCCGAGCCCGTGGCCATGGGCCGGGGCCCCGGCGGTCGTGTGGTCGTCCGGCCCGCGGCCTCGCCGCCAAGAGCGCGGCGCGCAGACGCGCCGGTACAGCGACGGTGCAGCGACGGTACGGCCACATGACACGTACGGCGTCCGCCGGCGTCCGGCGGGCAGGGCCCGCACCTAGTCGCCGCCAGGGGCCGCATCCACCGCGGGGCACTGACCCCAGGGACGGTGGTACTCAGCGCTTCGTGCGGGCGGTCACCGTGAAGCGGGCCCCGTCGGGGTCGCTCAGCACCGCCTCCGTGGCGCCGGGCTCCCACCGCAGCACCGTGCCGCCGTGGTCCTGGGCGGCATGGACGCAGGCCTCGACGTCGTCGACCGCGAAGTGGACCTGCCAGTGCGGTCTGAGCTGGGGGTCGGGCGCGGCTCCCACCGCCCCGGAGTGGATCCGCGCCACCACGTCGCCCTGGCTGAGCAGTACGACCTCCTTCCCGTCGTACTGGACCTGACAGGCGCCGGGGCGTGCGGAGGCCCATTCGAGGACCTCCCCGTAGAAGATGGCGGCGTCGAAGGCGTCGCGGGTGTGGAGGCGTACGAAGGCGGGGGCCGCGCGGCGCCAGTGGTCCCAGCCGGCGACGAGCTGTCCCTCCCAGATGCCGAAGACGGCACCGTCGCGGTCCGCCAGCAGGGCCGCCCGGCCGGGCGGGAAGGCGATCGGCCCGACCGCGGTCGTACCGCCGCGCTCCTGACTGCGGGACACGGCCTCGTCCGCGCTGGGCACCGCGAAATACGGCGTCCAGGCGGCCGCCATCTGCCACTGCGAGGCCACCGCGGCGATCCCGGCGACGGGCATGCCCTCCGACAGCGCGAAGCGGAACCGGTCGCCGAGCTTGCCCGTGCGCCAGCGCCAGCCCAGTACCGCCTTGTAGAAGTTCTCCGCGGCTTCCAGGTCGCGGGTGGTGAGGCTGACCCAGCACGGAGCGCCGAACACCGAATGGCTGGAGACGATCTCTCGCGCGAGCGTTCCGTTTCTTTTCATCGCTCTACCGTCCTGTCATCTCCGCCGCCGCTCCGCAACCCGGAGGCCCCCGAGAGGCCCCGTAGTCCCGGCCCCGGGTACCCCGCGGACATCGGGGCAAACTCCACAGACCGGCACGGCTCACGGCCGCCGCAGGGCCGTACTCAGCTCACGGCCGCCGCAGGACCGGGCTCAGCTCACGGCGCCCAGCGACCAGCTCGGGCTGATTCCGGCGAGCCGGCAGATGAGGAAGTACAGCGGGATCGGTGGCGTGTACGGAGAGTCACCATCGGGACGGTGGATGAGGCGGGGACCGCCGGGGCGGGGGCGGCCCGATGCCCGGGTCCAGGACGGGTCGGCCAGATAGGCCCCGATCGCGTAGGTCGTGCAGGACGGCCAGGTGACGCCCACGTGGGAGCCGGAGGGGACGATCCACCACCAGCGCAGGTCGTCGGCGAAGACACAGCCGACGCGCGGGAGGCACTCCATGATCCGCTCGCCGTGCTCCGGCGAGGTGCCCACGGCGTCGTAGCCGAGGCCGGCCGGCAGTTCCACGGGGAGGGAGAGCCGCTGGGGGCGCTCGCACAGCAGCGGGGCGGACAGGCCGGGGCGGGGATCGGACAGGCGCCGGTGAGCGTCGGACAAGCGCGGGCGAGGGTCAGGCGTGTGCTGTCGGTCCATGGGATGACGGTCCTTCGGCCAGGTGGGGGACGGGCCGGGTGGTGTTCGTGGTCGCCGGAAGCCCGGTCGAGGCGGGGTCTCCTCCGTCCGGCGACAGCTCGGCCCAGACGATGTGTCCGGGCCCGTACGCGCTGTTCTTGACGCCCCAGTCGCCGCTCAGCGCGCCGACCAGCAGGAGTCCGCGACCCCCCTGGTCGTCGGGCTCCGGCCGGCACTGGGCGGGGAGGGTCTGGCCCCGGTGCTCGTCCTCCACCTCGATGCGCACCCGCGCGCCGTCGGTGCGCAGTCTGCACACGATCCGGCCGCTGGCGGTATGCATGATCGCGTTGGTGACGAGCTCGGAGGCCACCAGGACAGCGTTGTCACATGTCTCGGCGTCGGTGTTCCAGGCGGCGAGCAGCTCGCGCACATGGCCGCGGGCCACGGCCACCGAGGCGGGGATCGCGGGAAGGCCGAAGATGCCCGCCTGGGGGACGGGCTGCTCCTCCCGCGCCGGTCGTCCCGGTCGTCGTAAAGGCTGGGGGAGGGAGGGCGGAGCCATCGCCGTTCGCCTTTCATCTGCCGTCGCACCACGGAAGGTGCCGGTGCCACACCGCTCAGTGCCGTCGCGAGTCGCGCACCAGCGGCCAACTCGCTTCGAATCGTGCCCAAGAGCAGCCCTGACTCCCCCAACTGGACTGCTCAGCATCCTCGTTCACCGGCTCCTGACGGTGGAACCACTCTGGCACCTGCGAACGACGCCTCGCAACCGGCAAGTTGAAAATTGCAATGTGTGAGGTGCATGCTGCCTCCGCCGGAAGATGATCGTGACAGACTGTGACCCATGACCCGTGACTCGGTGTGAGGGGGTAGGGCGTGACCGCGGAGACCGACTGGGGCGGCGCCCCCACCGTGCTGCGCATGATCCTCGGCAGACAGCTCGAGGAGCTGCGCACCCGGGCCGGCCGCACCTACGAGGAAGCGGCCGCGGCGATCGGGGTCAGCCACTCCACGATCCGCCGGATGGAATCCGCCAAGGTGGCCCGGCTCAGGCTCGCGGACGTCGAGAAACTGCTCCAGATCTACGGTGTGACGGACCAGCAGGAGATCGACACGTTCCTGAAGTCGGTCCGTGAGGCCAACAAGCGCGGCTGGTGGCACACCTACCGCGATGTGCTGCCGGACTGGTTCGCCGCGTATCTGAGCCTGGAGCAGGCGGCGCTCCAGATCCGGGCGTACGAGGCGCAGTTCGTCCACGGTCTGCTCCAGACGGAGGAGTACGCGCGGGCCCTGCTGAGCGCCGGAAACCCGCACGCCCCGGCCGAGGCGACCGAGCGCCGGGTCGCCCTGCGCATGCGCCGCCAGGAACTGCTGTCCCGCTCTGCGCCGCCCCGCCTGTGGGTGGTGATGGACGAGACCGTGCTGCGCTGGCCGGTCGGGGGCCCCACCGTGATGCGCGCCCAGATCGACCACCTGATCGCGCTCAACGCGCTGCCGCATGTGACCTTGCAGATCATGCCGTTCCGAAGCGGTCCGCATCCCGCGATGCGGGCCGGAGCGTTCCACGTCTTCCGGTTCAGGGCACGTGAGTTGCCGGACATCGTCTATCTGAGCGGCCTGGTGGGCGCTGTCTATCTGGACAAGAGCGACGATGTCGTGGTGTATCGCGAGGCCCTGGACCGGCTGGGCGCCCAGTCGGCGCCCGCCAGGAAGACCGAGGCTCTCCTCGGCGCGATACGCAAGGAGCTGTGAGTGCACCACCACATACGCGACGGCCACATACGCAACGGCATGCCGGCCCGGGATCTCGGCGCGCGCGGCTGGTCCAAACCGTGGAGCGACGACGCGGGAGGCGCCTGCCTGGAGGCGAAGAAGCTCGCCGACGGCCGGGTGGCGCTGCGTCAGTCCACCGACCCGGACAGCCCGGCCCTGGTCCTCACCCCCGCCGAGGTGGCTGGCTTCCTCGCGGGTGTGAAGAAGGGCGAAGCCGACTTCCTCCTTTGATTTCTCTTAACTTCTCTGGTGACTTCTCTGGTTCTCCTGCCTGGTCCCCTGTTTTTCCATGAACGTTCTTACGGAACCTACGACTTGAATGGGAGGGGCGGCGTTGCCCGACAACGGATGGCCGGCCGACCGTATCGACACCGAGAGTGCGCACTCCGCGCGCATCTACGACTACATCATCGGCGGAAAAGACTACTACCCGGCCGACAAGGAGGCGGGTGACGCCATGTCCCGGGAGTGGCCCGCACTCCCGGTCCACATGCGGGCCAACCGCGACTGGATGAACCGCGCGGTGGCCCATCTGGCGAAGGAGGCCGGGATACGCCAGTTCCTGGACATCGGAACCGGCATCCCCACCTCGCCCAACCTCCACGAGATCGCCCAGTCGGTGGCCCCCGAGTCCCGGGTCGTGTACGTGGACAACGACCCGATCGTCCTCACCCTCTCCCAGGGCCTGCTGGCCAGCACCCCCGAGGGCAGGACCGCGTACGTCGAGGCGGACATGCTCGACCCGGCGAGCATCCTGGATGCCCCGGAGCTGCGCGACACCTTGGATCTGACCCGGCCGGTCGCCCTGACGGTGATCGCGATCGTCCACTTCGTGCTGGACGAGGACGACGCGGTGGGCATCGTCCGCCGCCTCCTGGAGCCTCTCCCCTCGGGCAGCTATCTGGCCATGTCCATCGGCACCGCCGAGTTCGCGCCGCAGGAGGTGGGCCGGGTCGCCCGCGAGTACGCCGCCCGCAACATGCCCATGCGGCTGCGCACGCACGCGGAGGCCGAGGAGTTCTTCGAAGGCCTGGAGCTGGTGGAGCCGGGCATCGTCCAGGTGCACAAGTGGCACCCGGACGCCGCCACCGCCGACGGCATCCGGGACGAGGACATCGCGATGTACGGAGCGGTGGCCCGCAAGCCGTGACCCGCCGCTGCAAGCCGTGACCCGCAGACCGTGAGCCGCGGCAAGCCGTGAGCCGCGTCTGCCGCCGGGGCCCGTTCGAACGGGTCCCGGCGGCAGCGACGGACGTCAGTCCAGGCCGGCCGACGTCAGCCAGGCCTTGGCGACGTCCAGCGGGTCCTTGTTCTGGAGCTGCACCTCGGCGTCCATCTTCAGCAGTGCCACCGTGTCGAGCTTGGCGGAGACCGCGTTCAGCGTGTCGGCGCCCTTCTGGGAGAGCCCCGACTTGTAGACCAGCGGCTGCACGTTCTCGAACCCGAAGAGGTTCTTCGGGTCCTGGAGGACCACGAACTTCTCCTTGGTGATGGTCGGGTCCGTGGTGAAGAGGTCCGCGGCCTGCACCGTGTTCTTCTTCAGCGCCGCCTGGGTCAGCGAGCCACCGGCGTCCAGGGCCTTGAACGACTTGAAGTTCAGCCCGTACACGGACTTCAGGCCCACCAGGCCCTGCTGTCGGGTCTGGAACTCCGGAGAGGCACCGATGGCCAGGTCGGGGGCGATGTCCTTGAGGTCCGCGATGCTGGACTCGGAGGTGAGGTGGTACTTCTTGGCGGTGGCGGCGTTGACGGTGACGGAGTCCTTGTCCTGCGCGGGCGCCGGGTCGAGCAGCTTCAGCTTCGAGTCGAGCTTGGCGTTGATCGCGGCGGTCGTGGTGGCGACCGTCTTCGGCGTGGCCTTGGAGTCCAGGTAGGCGAGGAGCGCGCCGTTGTACTCCGGCAGCACGGTGAGAGAGCCGTTCTTGAGCAGACCGTAAGTGGTCTCGCGGCTGCCGATGTTCGGCTTGTAGGTGACCTTGATGCCCTTGGCCTTCAGGGCCTCGCCGTAGATGTCGGCGATCAGGATGCTCTCGGCGAAGTTGTTCGAGCCGACGACGACGCTGTCGCCGCCCGCCTTGTCGCCCGAGAGCGGGTCGGACTCTTCGCCGGAGGACGACGAACACCCCGCACATGCCGCCAGGAGCGCCGCCGTGGCGGCGAGCGCGACGGCTGCCGCGCCGGGGTTTCTCGTCCTTGACCTGCTGCTCTTCGCGGTAGAAGTCACAATTCCCGTTCCGGGCTCGGATGGTGTGGGGAGCATGGAGATGGCGGGGTGCGCGGAAGTCCGGCACCTTTGTCTACTGATCCAATCCAGCCGGTTCTCGGTCGGTCAAGAGGATTCTGGTCACCGATTGGCCTCAATGCGTGGCCGGTTGTGAACGACTGGTGGACGCTCTGCCGATGAGTCGCAGACGCTTTGTAATGGATTCTTGACGTGGGGTGGCCGAATCGGGGGTCTGAAGAGGCGGTAGTCTCGCCCGAGTTGGCGACAAGGCACAGCGGCGTGCGGGGGCCGCCGTCTTCCGAACGTTCTGTCGCGGCCCCAGTCGATGAATACGGTCTCGTGAACCTTCGCGCGCCGTGGTCCGCCCACGAAGGAGGCTCGGTGTCCACGAACAAGGTGGACGCGCCGACCCGGCCGGCCCCGTCGCCGAACCCGGGCGGCACCGGCGGTTTCGCCGCCCGCTGGCCGTTCAGGCGCAAGCTCAACGCCCTCGTCGGCGTACCGCTGGCCGTGGTCGCCGCGTTGCTCTGCTACCTCATCACCGACCAGGTGGACCAGGCGCGCAGCGCGGCCGCCGCCGCCCAACTGGTCCGCGACAGCGCGCAGGTCGCCGACCTCGTCGACCGGGTGGAGAACGAGCACCAGCAGGCCGTCCTGCTCTCCGTGCGCTACGAGGCCGCCGCCGGCGCCGACGCCCGGCCCGCGCTCACCTCCTACCGCAGGGCCCAGGCCGCCGTGGACGCGCAGGTCGACAAGGTGCGCGGCACGTTCGGCGACCGGCTGCCCGACACGGAGGCGCAGGCCCTCAAGGAGATCAACGGCCTGGGCAGCCTGCGCGGCACCATCGAGGAGGGCTACCTGCCCGCCGACAACATCGACCCGGCCTACACCAACGCCGCCAAGGGGCTGCTCGACGGCCTCGGACTCGACCGCAACGCCGCCCTCGCCGCCACCTTCACCGGCAATCTGCTGGACTCCCTGCTGCGCGCCGACGCCGCCCACAGCTCCTTCGAGACCAGCGTGTTCTCGGCGACGACCGGTGACTCCAACGCGCTCATCGAGTTCACCAACGCCGTGGGCTCCTACGAGCTGTACACGTACCAGGCGGACCGCTTCGCCCGGTTCGCCACCGAGCGGCAGGCGGACGAACTCTCCGGGATCGAGCACAGCACGGCGCAGCGGGAGATCGCCGAGGCGTACGCCGAGCTCCAGATCGACCCCAGCGGACTCCAGGCGAACACGCCGTCCCGGATCCGCGCGGCGTTCGCGGACGCCCTGCGCGACTACCCGGCTTATCCGAAGCAGGCCGAGAGCCGGCTGAAGATCGCCGCCTCGCTCATCGGCCAGATCGCCGACCGCGCCGACGACGCGTCCAGCGAGGCCTGGTGGCGGGCCGGTCTGCTGCTGGCCGCGGCTCTGCTCGGCTTCGTCCTGTGGCTCGCCTTCTCGGTGGCGGTCCGGCGGTCGGTCGTACGGCCGGTGGAGGCTCTCACCGATGCCGCGCAGGAGGTCTTCGACATCACCAGCCGGGAACTCGCCCGGGTGGCCGACGACGACGCCGAGGACCTGGGCCCGCTCCGGCTGCGCGAGGTGCCCGTCCCCGTACGGGACGAGATCGGCGAACTCGCCGAGGCCTTCAACCACGTGCAGTCCACCGCGGCCGCCCTGCTGGAGCGCCAGGTGCTCAGCCGTCGCAACGTCGCCGAGATGTTCGGCAACGTCGGCCGCCGGGTCAGCAACCTCACCACACGGCAGCTCGCCCTCATCGACGCCGTCGAACGCGGCGAGACCGACCCCGCGCTGCTCGACCGGCTGTACCGCATCGACCACATCGCGGTCCGGCTGCGGCGCAACGCCGACAGCCTCATGCTGCTGGCCGGCATCCGCGAGACCGTGCTGGACTCCGGCCCCACCGCGCTCACCAACGTGGTGCGCGCCGCGCTCGGCCAGATCGAGGGCTATCAGCGCGTCCGGCTGCGCGCCGAGACCGAGGTCATGGTGGAGCCCGACATCATCGGCGACCTGACGCTGATGGTGGCCGAACTCCTGGAGAACGCCGTCGCGTTCTCGCCCGTGGGCAGCCCCGTCGAGGTGGCGGTGCGCGGGACCGGTGGCGACGGCGCGCTGATCGAGATCGCCGACCACGGTCTGGGCATGAGCGCCGAGCGCCTCGACGAGGAGAACGCCCGGTTGATCCGCCGCGAGCGCCTGGACCTGGTGCCGACCAAGGTGCTCGGCCTCTTCGTGGTCGGCAGCCTCGCCCGGCGCTGGGACGTCGGGGTGACGCTGTCCCGCACCCCCGGCGGCGGTGTCACGGCCGAGGCCGTCATCCCGTCCACACTGCTGCTGGCGATGAGCCCGCTCAACGTCCCGGCCGCGGTGGCAACAGCCCCGGCCGCTGCCACCGTCGAACCGGGGCCCGCCACTCCTTCCTCGCCCGCCACCTCGTCCTCGTCCGCCGCCGCCACCCTGCCCCGGCACGGCGAGACCGAGTCCCGGCCGGGCGCGCTGCCCCGGCGGGTGCCCCGGCGCGAGACGGCGCCCGCGGAGAAGGCGGAGGAGACGGAGGACAGGGAGGAGGCGGAGGAGACAGCCTCGGGCACGGCGCCGGCGCTCCAGGACCGCACCGAGCGGACGCTCCTCCCCCACGACGACACCGGCGCGGCCCGCCCGCTGCGCCGCCGGGTCCGCGGGGCCACCCTCCGCACCACGGCCGCCGAGGCCGCCCAGCAGGCGGCGCACGGCCCCGCCCGGCCCGCCGACGCGCACGAGGTCCGCTCCGCGCTCGAGGAGTTCGAGGCCGCCGTGGAGCGCGCACACCGGGACAGCGGGACCGGCACCCCGGCCCCGGCCCCGCAGCCGACACCCGACCAGAACTACCAGAACCACCAGAGCGACCAGAGCGACCAGCGTCATCAGAACCACCAGAGTCATCAGAACCACCTCCCGGAAGGAGCGGAGCAGTGAGCACGTCGACAGGTGACACTCCGGCGGGAGGCACCACGCCCGCCGAACTGCGCGCCGCAGCAGCCGACTTCACGTGGCTCCTCAACCGATTCGCGACCGAGACCGCGGGCGTCGTCGACGCCATCGCCGTCTCCTCCGACGGGCTGCTCATCGCCGTTTCCGAGCTGCGTGAGCACGCCGACTCCGAACGGCTGGCCGCCATCGTCTCCGGTATCACCAGCCTGGCCGCCGGAGCCTCCGGCAACTACGGCCTGGGCGGCCTCAACAAGGTCATCATCGACCTGGAGGGCGGCCACGTCCTGGTCTCCGCGATCGGCAGCGGCGCGGTGCTCGGCGTGGTCACCGACAAGGAGGCCAAGCTCGGCAACATCGCGTACGAGATGACGCTGTTCGCCAACCGGGCCGGCGCCGCGCTCAGCCCCCAACTCGTGCTCGAACTGAAGAACTCCGTCGGCGTCACGTCGACGGGGTGACCGGCACCGTCCGGTCGAGGAAGGACACAGCTCATGGCGGACGGCCGTACTCCGGCCGGCGAGGACCGCTTCACGGCCCCGGGTCCCGACCCGGTCGGCCCCGCCCCCGCCGTGCGGCCGTTCCTGGTCACCGCGGGCCGGGTGGCGGGCACCAGGTCCGGCCCGCCGATCCCGGTCGAGACCCAGGTGGTGGCCACCGCCGAGGGTCTCGACCAGCTCGACCGGCTCTCGTTCGAGCAGCACGACATCGTTGCCGCGTGCCGGCAGCCGCAGTCCATCGCGGAGCTCGCGGCCCGGCTGCGGCTGCACCTCAACGTGGTCCGCGTCCTGGCCGAGGACCTGCGCTCCGAAGGACGGCTGTCGGTGTACCTTCCGAACCCCGGCATCACCCAGGACGCGTCCGTACTGCGAAGGGTTATCGATGGTCTCCGCGCCATCCCCGACTCCCGGGGGGTACTCCGTGACACCGACTGAACAGGCCGCCGTACGGCCGCCGCTGCCGGTCAAGATGGTGATCGCGGGCGGCTTCGGCGTGGGCAAGACCACCGCCGTCGGCTCGATTTCCGAGATCGTCCCGCTGACCACCGAGGCGGCCATCACCGAGGTCGCGGCGGGCGTCGACGACCTCACCCACACCCCGCGCAAGACCACGACCACGGTCGCCATGGACTTCGGCTGCATCACCATCGACCCGACGCTGAAGCTCTATCTGTTCGGTACGCCGGGGCAGGACCGGTTCGGGTTCATGTGGGACGACCTGGTCGAGGGTGCGGTCGGCGGGCTCGTCATCGTCGACACGCGGCGGCTCGACGACTGCTACGCGGCCGTCGACTACTTCGAGCACAAGCAGATCCCGTTCGCCGTCGCCCTCAACGCCTTCGACGGCAGGATCGAGCATGATCTCGACGAGGTCCGCTGGGCGCTCGACGTCGCCGAGCGCGTCCCCGTCGTCGTCTTCGACGCCCGGGAACGCGGCTCGGTCCGCGACGCGCTGCTCGTCGTACTGGAACTGGCGCTGGCCCGCACCGGGGCATGACGCGCCGCGGGCCCGGGACGCAGGATCCGTCCCGGGCCCGCCCCCACGTCGTCGTGCTCAGCCGCTCCTGCGCACCCCGGGCGACACGGCGACCCGGTTGACCGTCCAGAACAGCCCGAGGGTGACCAGGGCCATCACGGCCACCAGCGTGGCTCCGCCGACCACCTTCTCGTAGTTGCGCTGGTAGAGGCCGTCCACGATGTAGCGCCCGAGGCCGCCGAGGCTGACGTAGGCGGCGATGGTGGCCGTCGAGACGATCTGGATGGCCGCCGACCTGAGGCCGCTCAGGATCAGCGGCAGCGCCACCGGCACCTCGACCTGGAACAGGATCTTCGCCTCGTGCATGCCCAGGCCCCGGGCGGCGTCGACCGGCGACGGGTCGACGGAGCGCATCGCCTCGTAGGTGGTCACCAGGATCGGCGGCACGGCGAGCACGACCAGCGGGATCATCACGGGCAGCAGCCCGAGGCCGAGCAGGACGAACATCAGCACCAGCAGGCCGAAGCTGGGCAGCGCCCGGGCGGCGGTGGCGAGGAACGCGAGCGCGTTGCCGCCACGCCCGGTGTGCCCGGTCAGCAGCCCCACCGGCAGCCCGATCGCGGCGGCGATGCCGAGGGCCATCAGCGAGTACTGGATGTGCTCCAGGAGCCGGCGCGGGATGCCGTCGTAGCCGTGCCAGTGGGCGCTGTCGCTGAAGAAGGCGTTGATGAAGTGCAGTACGTTCACCGGACCGCGTCCTTAAGGGCGAGCGCGGCCGGTTCGGGCCGGGCGGAGTCGTCCCGCGGGGCGCGCCGTGCCGAGCGCGTGCCGCGCGGCATCCAGGGCGTCAGCAGGACGCGTACGAGTACCAGCGCGGCGTCCATGAGGATCGCCAGGACCGCCGTGGTGACCACGGAGTTCACCGCCAGTGCGGGCCGGTGGTAGAACATCGCGTCGGCGAGCAGGTTGCCCAGGGCGCCCTGGTTGCCGATCAGGGTGCCGACGCTGACGAGGCTGATGCTGGAGACGGTCGCCACCCGCAGCCCGGCGATGATGGCGGGCACCGCGATCGGCAACTGCACCTGGACGTAGCGCCGTACGGGGCCGAAGCCCATGGCGGTGGCGGCCGCGAGTGTCTCCTGGGGCACCGACCTGACGCCGTCCACGATGGCCGGGACGAGCAGCACCAGGCTGTACAGGGCCAGCGGGATCATCACGGTGATCTCGCTCTGGCCGGTGTAGTCGATGAGGACGACGAAGAACGCCAGCGACGGGATGGCGTACACCACGGTCGTCACCCCGAGGACCGGCGGGTACAGCCAGCGGAACCGCACGCACAGCTGGCCGAGCGGCAGGGCGATGAGGAGGCCGGCCAGGACCGGCAGCAGGGCCTCCTTCAGGTGCAGTCCGATGAGCCCGAGATAGCTGTGCTGGAGGTCGCTGGGGATGTCGAAGAAGCCGTTCATCCGGCGAGGTCCGCCTTCCGCCGCTCGGCGTGGGCGCCGCGGATGGCCTCGCCGATCGTCTCCTGCGAGACGACCCCGACCACCCGTCCGGTGCCGTCCACGGCGACGGCCCAGCCGGTGGGCGAGAGCACGGCGCAGTCCAGGGCCGCGCGCAGCGAGTCTTTGCCGGACTCGAAGGGCCGACCGTACGGCAGCAGCCGTTCGGGCACCACCTTCCCGGCGGTGAGGTCCTTCGGCTCGCTCCAGCCGAGCGCCTTGCCGTCGACGTCGGTCACGAGGAGGTAGGGCACGTCCGGCGTGCCGCGGGCGGCGATCTGCTCGGCGGTGGAGTCGATCGCGACGACCGGAGTGGTCAGCAGCTCCAGCCCGGCGGAGGGGAAGAACGAAAGGCGCCGGATGCCGCGGTCGGTGCCGAGGAAGTCCTCCACGAAGGCGTCCGCCGGGGCGGACAGCAGTTCGGCGGGCGGCGCGAACTGGGCCAGATGGCCGCCGGTGCGCATGACGGCGACCATCGTCCCCAGCCGGATCGCCTCGTCGATGTCGTGGGTGACGAAGACGATGGTCTTGCCCAACTCGTCCTGGATCCGCAGGAGTTCCTCCTGAAGTCCCTTGCGCACCACGGGGTCGACCGCGGAGAAGGGCTCGTCCATCAGCAGCACGGGCGGGTCCGAGGCCAGGGCCCGGGCCACGCCGACGCGCTGCTGCTGTCCGCCCGACAGCTGGTACGGGTAGCGCCTGGCGAGTGAGGCGTCGAGCCCCACCCGCTCCATCAGCTCCCTCGCCCGCGACCGGGCCCGCTCCTTGCCCCAGCCCAGCATGCGGGGCACGGTCGCGATGTTGTCGACGATGGTGCGGTGCTGGAAGAGACCGGCGTTCTGGATGACGTAACCCATGGACCGTCGCAGCGTGTTCACGGGTTGCTTCGTGATGTCGGCACCGTCGAGGAGGATCGTGCCCTCGCTGGGCTCGACCATCCTGTTGATCATCCGCAGGGTCGTCGTCTTCCCGCAGCCCGACGGCCCCACAAGGACGGTGATCGAGCGGTCCGGTATCTCCAACGACAGCCGGTCGACCGCCACCGTTCCGTCCGGGTACCGCTTGGTGACTGAATCTATCCGTATCAAAACGCCGAATACCCTTCGGGTTTGGCAGAAGACGCCGTTTTTCGGCCACGGTCGATCGCGCAGGCCGTTGCGGGAAGAGTCTAGACGGCCCGCGTTTCGCCTCGTCGGCTACGTCACCGTCCACTTCTGGTTGTCACCGGTGCCGCAGCTCCACAGGACGAGCGAGGTGCCGTTGGCCGTGGCGGCGTTGTAGGCGTCCAGGCAGAGGCCGGCGTTGACGTTGGTGATCGTGCCGTCGCTGTTGATGTTCCACTTCTGGTTGGCCTGGCCGTTGCAGTCCCAGATGACGACCTTGGTGCCGTTGGTCGTACCGAGGTTGTAGGCGTCCAGGCACTTGTTGCCGTACAGCACCAGTTCCTTGCGGGAGGTGTACGTCCAGGACTGGTTGGGGCCGCCGTTGCAGTCCCACAACTCGGCCTGGGTGCCGTTGGTGATCGTGTTGTTGTAGATGTCGGCACAGCGGCCGGACTGCTTGCCGGTGACCAGGGCGCCGTTCGTGCCGGGCAGCGGCCGGACGGTGATTCCCTCGGTGGCCGGGCCGCCCGAGAGGGCGAGCGTGTTGGCGGAGCCCTTGGAGAGGGAGACCTCGACGGAGACCGTGCCCGCACTCGCGCCGGTCGGCGGGAAGGAGACCGTGGTGGCGGTCTGGCCGTTGACCTGGAGCGTGGCGGTGCGGGCCGAGCTCGTGTTGTTGGTGTAGGCGACGTCGACGACGTTCAGGCCGGTACTGGCGGCGGTCACGCCCGTGTAGCGCCCCGTGGAGGTGGCCGCGTAGGCGCCGCCCGCCGCCTCCGTGCCGCCCGTGACCGTCAGCATCACCGAGCCGCCCGCCGGGACACTGGCCGTGTACCCGGTGGCGGACGTCCCCACGTTCTGCCGGGCCCACAGGTCACGGACGGTCGCGGACGCGTTCGTCAGGCCGAGGTCGGACCAGCGGACGGTGATGTCGTGCGCGGCGGAGGTGCGGTTGAGGAGGACGACGGCGCGGTTTCCGGTGCCGGACAGCACCTTGCCGTACGCCTGGAGGCCGGTGGTGTCCTCGGCGACCTTGACGCCCTGGAGGCCTCGGGAATCCTGGTCGACGGCGATGACCTCGGGGTTCTTGAGGATCCCGGCGGTCTCGGACGTCATGGTCGTCAGGTCGTTTCCGGCCAGCAGCGGCGCGCCGGAGATCGCCCACAGGTTCATGTGGGTGCGGTTCTGGGCGGCGGTGAAGCCGTCCATGCCGACCATGAGCATGTCCGGGTCGTTGTAGTAGCCCGTGTGCTGCGCCGTGGGGTGCAGGGTCTGGTCGAAGTTGGACAGCAGACTGGTCATGGACGGCTGGTTGCCGTAGTAGATGATGTCGGTGCTCGTCCGCCACAGCGGGGCCTGGCCCGCGGCCCAGTTCCAGGGGTTCTGGTAGCCCCAGTTGCAGATGGACAGGGTGAGCGGCCGGCCCGTGGTGGCGGCGGCCCTGCCGACCGCGTCGCTGATGGACTTGTACGTCGTCGCCGCGTCGAGCCCTTCCGCGTCGCCGCCGCACCAGTCGACCTTGACGAAGTCGAAGCCCCAGGTGGAGAACTGGAGCATGTCCTGGTCGTAGTGGCCCTCGCTGCCCGAGCCGGGCGCGGCGGGGCGCCCCGTCGGGTAGTAGTAGCCGCAGCCGTCCTTGCCGGCGTCGGTGTAGATGCCGGCCTTGAGTCCCTTGCTGTGGATGTAGGCGGTGATGGCGCTCATGCCGCCGGGCCACTCGGCGGTGTCGACGGTGATGTTGCCCGCGCTGTCGCGGGTGCCCTGCCACCAGCCCTCGTCGATGTTGATGTACGTGTACCCGGCAGCCGGCAGGCCCGCCGCGACGAACGCGTCGACCTGCTTCTTGATGACGCTGTAGTCGATCTTCGCGGCGAAGCTGTTCCAGGAGGCCCAGCCCATCGGCGCACTGGGAACGGTTATCTGACGTGTCGTCACCGCCGCCTGCGCGGGCGCTGGTTGGACGAAGAGGAGGGTGGCGGCCGCGGTGAGCGCGAGGACGAGTGCGCGGACGGCGGCGATCCGCAGGCGGCGGCCGAAGCTCCGGCCGGTCGAGCGCGGTGGGGGAAACATGCGGCTCCAAACCCTTCCGGAAGAGCCGAGGCGACTCCCGGAATCTGTCGATATTTCGAACACAGATCGGCTCATCGAACGATTGGCGCGCCGAACGTAGAGTCCCGCGAGAGGGAAGTCAACGGGTGCGACACAGGAGGTTCTGCGCGCCTGCGGGCCGGGGCAAGCCTGCTGTGCCGCCGCTCACTTGACTGCCGGACGTCCCACACGATTGGCTCCGGCCCAACGAACAGCCAGACCCTCGGCACGTATCGTCGCGACGACCGCGCCGACATCACGCCGCCCCTTCCTTCTTCCTTGCTCAGCCGCACAGCGAGGTGCCGCACACCCATGAACGCTTCCCTCCGACCTCACGCTCCCCGCAGCTCCGCCCCACCCGCCCGGGGCGCGGCCCTGGCCGCCGGCGCGGTCGCCGTCTGCCTGCTCGCGGCCGGCTGCTCCGCTTCCGACGGGTCGGACGCCGGCACCGAAGCGGCGGGCCGGGCGGGCACCGCCCGGATCAAGGTGGCCCTGGTGACCCACGGCGAGCGCGGCGACGCCTTCTGGGACCTGGTGCGCAAGGGCGCTCAGACGGCGGCCGCCAAGGACGGCATCGAGCTGACCTACGTCAGCGACGCCACGGGGGCGGGACAGGCGGAGCTGCTGCGGGACGCGGTCCGCGACCGGGTCGACGGCATCGCGGTGACCCTGGCCAAGCCGGAGGCGATGAAGGGCGCGGTCGCCGACGCCATGGCCGCCGGCATACCGATGGTCGGCCTCAACTCCGGTATCGACGACTGGCGTTCCTACGGCCTGCTCGAGTACTTCGGCCAGGACGAGAGCCTCACGGGCCGTGCGCTCGGCGACAAGCTGGACGCCCTGCACGCCCAGCACGCCCTGTGTGTCATCCACGAGCAGGGCAATGTGGCGCTGGAGGCGCGCTGCGCCGGGGTGAAGAAGACGTTCGGCGGCCGGACGGAGATGCTGTACGTGGACGGCGCCGACCCGAAGGCGGTGACCGCCTCCGTCACGGCCCGGCTGCGGCAGGACCCGAGCATCGACGAAGTCGTCACGAACGGGGCGGAGATCGGCCTCGAGGCGGTGAAGTCGGTGAAGAGCGCGGGCAGCAAGGCCAGGATCGCCACCTTCGACCTCAGCAAGAACGTGGTCAAGGCCGTGCAGCGCGGGGATGTGCAGTTCGCGGTCGACCAACAGCCCTATCTCCAGGGCTATCTCGCCGTGGACTCGCTGTGGCTCTACCGGTCCAACGGCAATCTCAGCGGCGGCGGAGAGGCTCCCGTGCTGACCGGCCCCGCCTTCGTCACCAAGGAGAACGTCGCCGAGGTCGCGAAGTACGCGGCCGACGGAACCCGCTGAGCGGCGCCGTCGTACCCCGGCGTCGCCAAGGTTTTCGCTCCCTCACGGTGCGTACGGTCACTTGTACGGATAGCATCCTGCGCACCCCCTGTGCCGTACCGGCCACGCGGTCACCCACCGCACTGCGCCCACGGTCCCCTTTCCCGCCGCCCCGTCACCCGCTGTCCCCCTCCCCGCTGCCCCTCCCCGCTGCCCCCTTCCGCTCACCGCTCATCGGCTAGGACGACGATGTCTCGACGAACAGGTGCCCGGCGCCGCCTCGGCTCCATACGTCTCTCGCTGATCCTGCTGGCGCTGCTCCCCAGCGTCACCCTCGCCGCCATGTGGGGTGTGACGACGAAGCAGATGTTCTCGGAGGGTCTGGAGTTGCGGACGCAGACCGAGCTGAGCATGTCGACCGGGGCCATGGGGACCGACGCGACGCTCGCGCTGCAACGGGAGCGGAGTCTGTCGGCCGCCTGGCTGGCCTCGCCCGGCGGTTCCAGAGCCGCCCTGGACGAGCAGCGGCGACGGACGGACGCGGCGGTCACCCGGCTGGTCGGCCGGTCCGACGAGATCGAGATGGCCCCGGCCCGGGTCGGGGAACGGATGTACCCGGTCATGGCCGCGGCGAAGAGCCTGGAGTACTACCGGGGCCAGGTGGACGACCCGACCGACATCACCGCCAAGCAGGCCCTGGACCAGTACACCTCGATCATCGACAACCAGGTCCACGCCTTCCAGGAGCTCTCCCAGGTCGACGACGGGGATCTCACCTCGCAGGCCGGCCCGCTCGTCGCGCTGGAACACGCCGCGGAGATCGTCTCCCAGGAGGACGCCCAGCTGACGCTGGCCTGGCCGTCGGGAAAGCTCGACGAGAAGTCGTGGGTCCGCTTCGCGCAACTGGTCGACGCCCGGCGCTGGCTCGTCCAGGACCAGCTCGTCCCCTCGCTGCGCGGCAGCGCGAAGACGCAGACGGACCGGATCCTGCAGAGTCCGCAATGGCAGACCCTGGAGGACGTCGAGGACCAGGTCATCGCGGCCCGGACGGCGAACGGCAGCGTCGCGCGGACCATCGAGCTGCCGGACGCGCGAAAGCGCTGGAGCGCCGCGCTGGACCAAGTCTCCGCGCAGTACGCGAACCTGATCCAACAGCAGACCTCGGCCCTGCTCGACCGCAGCAGTGACAAGGCCCGCGGACTGCTGATCAAGGCGGCCTCGCTGAGCGCCGGCGGACTCGCCGCCCTGCTGCTGTGCGTCGTACTGTCCTGGCGCATCACCCGCTCCCTGTCCCGGCGGCTGCGGGGGCTGCGGATGGCCACGCTCAGCCTGGCCGAGGAGCGGCTGCCCGATGTGGTCGCCCGGCTCGACCGGGGCGAGAAGGTCGACGTGGACTCCGCCACACCGCCGCTGGACTACGGCAGGGACGAACTCGGCCAGGTGGCCCAGGCGTTCAACACCGCGCAGCGCACGGCGGTCCACACCGCGGTGGAACTCGCCGACACCCGACGCGGCTTCCAGAAGGTCATCCTGGGCATCGCCCGGCAGAGCCAGAACCTGGTCAACCTCCAGCTCAGCAAGCTCGACGAACTGGAACGCCGGCACCAGGACCCGCACATCCTGGAGGGCCTGTACGAACTCGACTCCACCGCGAGTCAGCTCCGCCGCTACGAGGAGAACCTCGTCATCATCAGCGGCGAACAGCCCCGGCGCAGCTGGACCGAGCCGGTCGCCCTGATCGACATCCTGCGCAGCGCCGTCGGCGAGGTCGCCGAGTACCAGCGGGTGGAGGTGCACACCGACGAAGAGGTGTTCCTGACCCCGCCCGCGGTGGCCGACGTCATCCATCTGCTGGCCGAACTCATCGACAACGCCACCGCGTACTCCCCCGCGCCCAGCCCGGTGGGCGTGCGGGCCGCGATGGTGGCCAAGGGGCTGGCCGTCGAGGTCGAGGACCGCGGTCTCGGCATGTCCGAGGAGGACTACGCGGCCCTCAACGCCCAGCTCGCGGTGGTCCCGCAGTTCGACGTGGTGGCCCTGGCCGACGACCTCCGGCTCGGCATGTTCGTGATCGCCCGGCTCGCCACCCGGCACGGCATCGCCGTCACCCTGCGTTCCTCGCCGTACGGAGGGACCACCGCGATCGTGCTGATCCCGCACGCCATCGTGGTGCGCGAGGCCTCCGGCTCCCCGTCCACGAAGTCCACGGACACCGAACCGGCCGGCTCCGCCGACGCACGGACCGTCGAACCGGCCGCAGCGGCGAAGGGCACCGCCGGCACCCCGGATCCGGCCCGCCAACCCCACGAACGCACGCGGGAGGCGCGGCCGGCCGCGCGGGCCCGGACGGCCGAAGTCCCCGCGAACGGAGCGGAGTCGGACACCGAAGGGGTACGCAGGACGGCGGGCCGCACGCCCCGCCCCGAACCCGGTGGCGTACGCCGCGAGGGACTCGCTCCGCTGCCGCGGCGGGTGCCGCAGACCAGCCTGGCCGCCGAGCTGAAGGAGGAGGCCGCGCCCGGCCGGGAGGACGACGACCCCTGCGAGGACTTCACCGCGGAGCGTGCCGCCGCCTCGCTCGCCGGTTTCCAGCGCGGAACGCTCCAGGCCCGGGACACCACCGCCGAGGGGGCGTACGACCACCGGGAGGAAGCCGCCGCCGAAGACCCGGACGCCCGGGTTCCCGCCCCGGGCGCATCGTCCCCCACGCTCTCGACTCCGCCCGCAGACCGCTCATGAAGGACAGGGAAATGACACGCCCCACCCCCGCCACGCACAGCCAGCTCGACCAGTTGCTCACCGGACTGGTCGACCGGGTCGCCGAGGTGGACCACGCCGTCGTGCTCTCCGAGGACGGACTGGTCGTCAGCAAGTCCACCGGGTTCCTGCGCGACGACGCCGAGCGGCTCGCGGCGACCGCCTCCGGGCTGATGAGCCTCAGCAAGGGCGTCAGCATGGACTTCCGCCGTGGCCCGGTGCGTCAGGCGCTCATCGAGATGGGCAAGGGCTATCTGATCCTCACCGCCGCCGGCCCCGGCGCCCATCTCGTCGTCCTCACCAGACAGGGCGCGGACGTGGGTGTGGTGGCGTACCAGATGAACATGCTGGTGAAGAAGATCGGCGAGCACCTCAGCGCGCCACCGCGTGGGGGCGCGGGCACCGCGGCCGACAGCGGCGAGTGAGGTGACGGATGGCGACGCGGCTGGTCGTCTGGTGCGGCCGTTCACGCTGACCGGTGGCCGGACCCGGCCCAGCCGGGCCGACTTCACCCTCATCACGTCGGTGACCGCGGTGGAACGGCCGCCCGCCGGGAGCTTCCGTCCGCAGCCCGAGCACACCCGGATCCTGCGGCTGTGCGCGGAGCCGGTCGTGGTGGCGGAACTCGCCGCCGGGCTCGACCTTCCGGCGAGCGTGGTCGTCATCCTGCTCTGCGACCTGCTGGAGGCGGGCCGGATCACCGCCCACCCGCCGCGCCTCCTCTCCCGCACCACGGACCTGGACCTGCTGCAGAAAGTGAGGGACGGCCTTGGCCGGCTCTGACCCCGCCGCACCTGCCGCCCCCGCGGCCGCGGCACCCGACACGGTCAAGATCCTGATCGCCGGCGGATTCGGCGTCGGCAAGACGACCATGGTCGGTTCCGTCAGCGAGATCGCGCCGCTGCGGACCGAGGAACCGCTGACCGCCGCCGGCCTGGACGTCGACGACCTCGACGGCATCGCGGAGAAGGACGCCACCACCGTGGCCCTCGACTTCGGCCGGATCACGATCGGCTCGGAACTCGTGCTGTATCTCTTCGGCACCCCCGGACAGCAGCGGTTCTGGTTCATGTGGAACGACCTGGCCATCGGGGCCCTGGGCGCGGTGGTCCTCATCGATGTGCGCAGGCCGGAGTCCAGCTTCGCCGCCGTCGACTTCTTCGAGCGGCGGGGCATCCCGTTCGTCATCGGCGTCAACGGTTTCCACGGACTGCATCCGTACACGCCCGAGGAGATCCGGGAGGCCCTGGCCCTGCCGGAGCGGGCCCAGGTGCTGCTGTGCGACGCACGGGAGCGCGAGTCGTGCCGGGACGTACTGATCGCCCTGATCGACCAGTTGATCGCCGCCCGCTGACGTGGCCGAGCCGGCCCGTCGCGGGGCCCTGGCGGCCGGGCGGGGGTCCGCCCCGGGCTATGCGGCCGCCCGCGCCCCGGCCACCGGAAGTCCCGCCGTACGCAGGACCCGACGCTCGGCGTCCACGGCGAACACCTCGCAGCCGTCCAGCCCGGCGGCCCACTCGACGCCCTCCGTGCCCATCGCGAAGGCCGCCGTCGCGACCGAGTCCGCCTCGGTCAGTGTCGGCGCCACGACCGTCAGGCTGAGCAGGCCGGTCGCCGGTCGCCCGGTGCGCCCGTCGCGGATGTGGTCGCCGCGTTCGTAGCGCGCGGAGGTCGCGACCGCCCCGTCGGTGAGCTCCAGGACCGTGCACAGCTTGTCGGCGTGTTCGGGATGCCGTACGCCCACCCGCCAGGGACCGCCGGCGGCGGCCACGTCACCGCCGGCGTTCAGGCAGAACCTCCGCGCCCCCGCCGCCGACAGCAGCTCCGCCGCCCGCTGCACCGACCAGCCCTTGACCACCGCGCAGGGGTCCAGGCCACGGCCGGGCAGCCGCACGTCGAAGGCTCCGCCGGTGGCGGCCCGGTAGTGCTCGCACAGGTCGAGGACCTCCAGCAGATCCGCGCTGAGCGCGTCCTCGCGCAGCTCGCCCCGGTCCAGCCGGGACACCTCGCTGTCGGCCTTGAAGGGGCTGAACCGCGCGTCGGCCTCCCGCAGCCAGGCGAACACCGCGTCCGCGGCCGCGTCGAAGTCGCCCTCGTCGTCGATCCGCAGCGAGACCGGGAACCCCATGACGTGTTCGACGCGCCGCACCTCAGGCGCCCTTCGCGTCGAGGGCGGCCTGGAGCGACTCCTTGTACCCGTCGCTGGTGACGGTCGCGCCGGACACCGTGTCGATGTCCGCGCTCTGCGCCTTCAGCGTCTCCGCGACCAGCTTCGGCACCGCCGCCGTCGTCTGCGGATGGTTCGGCTGCCGCAACATCCGCACGGCGCTGATCGTGTCGCCCTCGAAGGTCACCTCGACCTGCACGGGGCCCTTCTCGGTCTTGACGGTCGACCCCGCGACGACCTGGGCCGAAGAACCCGGCGAAGAACCCGGCGAGGAGGACGCGGAAGGCGACGCGGCGGGCGGGGCGGTCTGGGTGGTGGACGTCGTGTCGGTCGACGGTTCGTAGCGCCACAGCGGGATCAGGCCCGCGACGCTCAGGACCAGGACAGGAAGTGCTCGTTTCACCGGGATTTCCTCGTCTCCCTCATCCGGCCAGGCTGAAGCGCTCGTGGTGGATCTGCTGCTTGGGCACGCCCAGCTCGCGCAGGGTGCGCAGCAGGGTGGTGGTCATCCCGGGCGGTCCGCACAGGAAGACGTCCCGCTCGGCGATGTCCGGTACCAGGCGGGCGAGTTCGCTCGGGGCCAGCCTGTCGGGGGCGGCCGGCCCGGTCACCAGGTGGAGTTCGGCGCCCTTGGCGTGGGCGAGTTCCCGCAGCTCGTCGTAGAGGACGGCGTCGCGGTCCTCGGCCACCCGGTAGATGACCACCGCGTGGCCTTCCAGGTCCTCCAGCAGCGCCCGGATGGGTGTGACGCCCACCCCGCCGGCGACGAGCAGGGACTCCGGACGCGTGCGGTGCATCGCGGTGAAGGCGCCGTACGGCCCCTCGGCGAAGACCCGCGTGCCCACCTTCACATGCCGCAGGGCCGCGGTGCCGTCGCCGGCCGTCTTCGCGGTGAGCCGCAGCCGCGTGCCGTCGGGGGCGGCCGACAGCGAGAAGGGGTTGGCCTGCCACCAGCGGTCCCGGGTCAGGAACCGCCACAGGAAGAACTGGCCCGCCCGCGCGGGCATCCGGTCCAGGTCGCGGCCGGAGATGTGGATCGAGACGACGTTGTCGGACTCCGGGACCACGGCCGTGACCCGCAGTTGGTGACGCCAGTTCCGCCACAACGGGAGCACCAGCCGGCCCACGAGCACCGAGCCGAGCGCGACGCCCCACACGGCGTACCAGTACGCCGTGGCGGCGGACGACGAGGTGAAGGTCGTACCGGCCGCGACCTGGTGCGTGAACGCGAGCACCACGGCGACGTAGGTGTACAGGTGGATGAAGTGCCATGTCTCGTAGGCCAGTCGGCGCCGGGCGTACCGGCCGGAGACGGCACCCACGACGACGATGATCGTCAGGGCGACGACCGCGCGGAGCACGCCCTCGACGGTCTCGGCGAGGTCCACCAGCTGGTTCACCGGATCCATCGACGACGACTGTGCGTAACCGAAGGTGATGAAGACGGCGTGCGCGAGCAGCGTCCACAGGATGCCGAAGCCGGTCCAGCGGTGCCAGCTGGTCAGCCGGTCCATGCCGATCCGGCGGTCGAGCCACGGCAGCCGGGCCACCAGCAGCAGCTGAAAGGCCATCAGGAGGGCGCCGTACAGGCCGGCCAGCCGGCCCAGCACGATCAGCGCGTTCGAGGCGAACCCGGCCTGGGCGAAGAGGAAGGCCACCACGGCCGCGTTCGCGGCCAGCACGGCGTACAGGCCCGCGCGGGCCACCACCCTGGGGCGTATCGCCGTGGGGGGCGCAGGGGGCGATTGGACGGTCGTCACGGACGGCAGCTCCTTGATCGGGTCCTGGGACACCGAGCTTCGCTGGCGAGAGCTGTCGTTTTCCTGTCGCCGGACTTTCAACTGCTTATCGATATGGGTCCGGGGGGTGGCCCGCTCTGGCGCCCTGGGACACGTGAAGCACTATGAGCAGGTGGAAAAAGTACGACTCCTCGTCGTGGACGACGACCCGCCCATCGCCGACCTCGTGGCGACGGTCGCCCGTTACGAGGGCTGGGACGCGGTCACCGCGTACTCGGGCGAGGAGGCGCTGCGCCTGGCCGCGGAGTTCCCTCCGGACATCGTGGTGCTCGATCTGATGCTGCCCGACATCGACGGGTTCGGCGTCCTCGACCGGCTGCGTCGGTCCGGGACGATGGTGCCCGTCGTGTTCCTCACCGCCCGGGACACGGTGGCCGACCGGGTCGCGGGCCTGACCAGGGGCGGCGACGACTATCTGGTCAAGCCGTTCGCGGTGGAGGAGTTGATGGCCCGGCTGCGGACCGTGCTGCGCCGCAGCGCCGGACCCGGTTTCCAGCGGTCCGTGCTCCGGGTGGCCGACCTGACGATGGACGAGGACACCCGTCAGGTGCGGCGGGGCGACCGGCTGCTGACGCTCACGCCGACCGAGTACGAGGTGCTGCGCTATCTGATGCGCAAGTCGCCGGCCGTGCTGACCAAGGCGCAGATCCTGGACCACGTCTGGGAGTACGGCTTCGGGGGCCGCTCGAACGTCGTGGAGCTGGTCGTCAGCCGCCTGCGCCGCAAACTCGACGAAGCCGACGCTGCCGATGCCGGCGACGTCGCCGCCGAAGACAGCGCGGCCGACGCGGGCAGGGAGCCGCTGATCCACACGGTCCGGGGCTTCGGATACGTGATCCGGCCGGCGGCCCGGTGACCGGGCGGCTGCGGCGGACGTACCGCAGGCTGCGCCTGGGCACCCGGCTGGCGCTGGGCCTTGGCGTGCTGTCCCTCGTCGTGTTCGCCGTCGTCGGCACGGCGCTGACCACGTACATGCGCGACTATCTGGAAGCCCAGCTGGGCGACCAGATGAAGCTCGTCCAGGTCCTGCAGTCGAAGGACGCCCAAGTGCACGGCGTCGTGCAGCGCCAGCCGTACTACGGCTGGTACACCGCGGTGTACGACGTCTCGGGCGACTCGGCCGTGCTGCGCAGGCCGGCCGACGTACCGGCCGACACCCGGGCGCTCACCGCTCTCGCCGAGACGATGGCGCACTCGGACACGGACCTTCGGCGCACCGTGCGGATCGACGGCAAGGGCACCTACCGGCTACAGGCGTGCGAGGTGGAACCCGGTGTGGTCCTCGTCAGTGCCGCGCCCATGGCGGACGTCCAGGCGACCGTGCGGCAGCTGATCACGGTCCAGGTGGTCGCGTTCGTCCTCGCGCTGCTGGCCCTGGTGGTGTTCGGCCGGGCGATGCTGCGGCGCGGTCTGAAACCGCTGAGCGACATGGCGCACACCGCCCACGGCATCGCCTCGCACAATCTGACCGGGTCGGCGGCGCGGCTGCCGCTGCGCGACGACGGCCGCAGCGGCGGTCCGGAGGTCGAGGAGCTGCGCACCGCGTTCAACACCATGCTGGAGCACATCGACGGTTCGCTCGCCGTCCGCGCGGAGGCCGAACAGCGGCTGCGCCGCTTCGTCGCGGACGCCTCGCACGAGCTGCGTACGCCCCTGATGTCGGTACGGGGTTACGCGGACCTGTTCCAGTACGCGGCCGCCAACGCGCCCGGGGAACGGGACAGGCATCTGGCGCGGCTGCGTGCCGAGGCCGCCAGGATGGGGCTGCTCCTGGACGACCTGCTGCTGCTCGCCCGCCTGGACGCCGCGGAGGTGGAGACACCGCTGCGGATGGAGGACGCCGACCTGGTGGAGCTGGTGCGCCAGGCGGCGGACGCCTTCCGCGCGGGCCACCCGGACCGTCCGCTGACGGTGACGACCGGTCCCGACGCCGTACCGCTGCGGCTCGACCCCCTGCGCATCCGGCAGGTGCTGGACAACCTGCTCACCAACGCCGCCGTGCACACCCCCGCCGGAACGGAGGTGTCCGTGGAGGTCTCGGTCTCGTCCGGCACGGCGTGGGTGGGGGTCGCCGACTCGGGCCCGGGCGTTCCGGCGGCCGACCGGGAGCGGGTCTTCGACCGCTTCTACCGGGTGGACAAGGCCCGCAGCCGCGACCGCGGGGGCAGCGGCCTGGGCCTGGCGGTCGCCCGCTCCCTGGTGCGGGCGCACGGCGGCACCGTCGCACTGACCGGCGAACCGGGGGCGACGGTCTTCACCCTCGGGATCCCGCTGGGCCGCAGGGACTAGCGGGGTTCGGCACGCAGGGGTGGGGGACCTCAAGAGCCGGCGATGACCGGCATGCCCGCACCACCCGCACAGCCGCGCCGGTCCAGCCGCTCGAGCCACACCACCAGGGCGAGAGAGCTGTTCATCCGGTCCCAGGAGTACGCGTCGCCCACCCCGAGCTGAGCCTCCCTCACAGCCCGGCACAGCGTCTCCACGTCGAACATCTCCGCGACCAGCGGATGCCTCGCGGAGCGGCAGAGGTCGATGAGTTCGTCGCCGTGTCTGCGCAGGCCGCGGGCGTAGAGCTCGTCGAAGGGGACCTTGACCGCTCGGCCGCGGATCCGGGACGGAAGCAGATCCGCCATGGCCTCGCGCAGAACCGCCTTCGGACGGCCCGGACGGAACGTGGCTTCCGGAGGGAGGCTGCGCATCGTGGCGATGACCTCGTGGTCGAGAAAGGGGTGCGAGAGGAAGAATCCGTCCTGCCGTGCGCGGCGCCAGGAGAGCGGGTCGGGAGCGGCGAGGTAATTGGCCGCCTCGAAGAGCGACTGTTCCGGCCTGCGCCCGAACACGAAGCGGCTCTCCGCGATGCCGGCCTCACGGTAGCCGTGAGCCCGCGCGAATCCGGGTCGCAGCCATCGGGGGCGGGTGAAGCTGCCGAGGCCGCCCAGCACCGTTCCGCGGCGGACGAGCGCGGTGATCCGTTCGGCGGTCAGCGGAAGAGCCGGCCGCATGACGTAGTCGCAGACGACGTCCCGCACGCCACGCTCGCTGCCCGCGGCCCAGGCACGTGCCTGCTTCGTCAGCTGCCGGAGCTGCCCTGTGCGGGCCAGCCTGTGCAGGTGAAAGGGGTTGGCGTCCACCATCGCATCGGCCCCGCAGCCGGTCAGGAGGATGTCACAGCCCAGCTCCGCCGCAGCGGCATGGAGCCTGCTCCAGAACGGGGCGCGAAAGGCGTGCGCATGAGGCTCGTCCGCGTCTCCCGCGTGGTCCTGGAAGTCGTCGAAGTCAGCCACGTCGCCGACATCGACCATCACCGGGCGGGCCCCGGGTGCGTGCCGGTGGATCTCCTTCATCGCCTCGTCGAGGTACGGCTGCTCCCCCGCCAGCTCTCCTGTGCCGAAGCGCCCGGCGAGCAGGACAAGGTCCCTGGGGCTGTCCTGTCCCGCGGCCGTCGGACGGGCTGCGAGCAACGCGACGCTGGTGGAGTCGGTGCCGCCGGAGACGTGACACGCCGTCATGGTGCCCATGCGGCGCCCGACGGCGTGCTCCAGTGCGAGGCGCAGCTCCTTCGCGGCCCCGCTGAGCCGGAGCCCGTCCGCTGTCGAGTCCCACGGGTGGTCGGCGTGACCGACGCGTCCCAGCGCCCGACCGCGCATCCGCCCGGTGATCGAGAGCTCCACGACCTCGCCGCCGAGGACCCGGTGCACGCCGGCGAAAGGGGTGAGTTCCGAGTGCGGTTGCGCCATGTTCCCGGTCAGGTACCGGCAGAAGTAGCGACGTTCCAGCTCTTCGAAGTCGCCCAGCCGGCGCGCCGAGGTGCTCACCGCGCTCACCTGTCCGCCGGACTCCCTGAAGAACAGGGGGATGCGTGCTTGCTCGTCCCGCATCAGCAGGACGCGGTCGCGGCACACCAGGACAGCCGCATAGTCGCCGGCCGGCAGACGCGGTGCGGCTCCCGGTCGGCCGAAGTCGTCCAGGAGGCCGTGCGCGCCCGCCACGCGGTCACGGACCGAGCCGGCCCAGCCGACGACCACCGCGGTGCCGGCCCGGGAGGAGACCGTCGTCACGAGTCCCTGCCGCGCCATGGCCTCGGTCGCCCGGAGCCTCGGTGCGCCCGCGGCCCACTCGAGGCGGAGCGCTTCCACGTCACTGCCCCGCGCAACTGATCGAGAGCACCGGCGCGAACGCGTGCCCTCGCGGATCGGCGTCAGGGATGCACAGGCCCGCCGAAGACGTCCAGGCGTGCAGGGCGAACGGGTGCTCGCGCACACCGACGTGGAGCACGGCCTTCAGGCCGCACCGCCGCAGCAGGACGAAAGCCGTCACGGCCTCGGTCTTGCAGTCGTCGTTGACGAACCAACTGCTGCGGCTGTGTGACCGCACCGCTCGTTTCAACCGCTCGACGTCCTCCGCGGACGGGGGGTCGGCACGGGCGTAGACCGGGGCCGCCAAGGACAGGAGCCGAAGGACGCGCCCGAATCCCAGGGTCCGGATCAGCAGGTGCACTCCGCGCAACCAGAGCCCGACCTCGACGTCCGAGTGCCCCTTCCGGCGGGCCGTCGCACACCCGGCACGGATGAGCCCGGTGACGAGTTCGGCGCGTTCCTCAGAGCTTCCGTCGGCGAACTTCCGCATGTCCGTCGCAGTCATGCCGAGAAAACGCGTCCGCCGCCTCCAGTCCGCGATCAGAGCTCCGCCGGACATCCTGGTGACCCGGCAGTGCGGTGACAGGATCCGCGTCATGGCCGCCAGGGCATCGGTCTCCTCTGCCACCCCACATCCTCCAAGGTGGGCCCGCCGCGGTGACTCCGCGGCAGGCCCGGTTCGACTCGGTGGGCGGTGTTCAGGACTGATATCCGTGCCCGTCGTAGAGGCCGCCACTGAAGCCCCGGATCGAACGGCCACTGCCGAGAAGGACGAGCCCACGCGGCATACGACGCCGCAGTCGTCGAAGAAACATCGCCTACCTCCAGAATCAGGCGGTGTCGATCAAATCCAGGCTACTCTGCCGCGAATGCCCCGCAACCGGACCGCAACCCGACCGCGACCGCACCGCGGTCCGGTCGCGGGGTGACCGAGGTGCTGCCGCTTCCCGCTTGTGGTACGGGTGTTGAAACCCAGGCGGTACGGGTGTGGAAACCCAACGACACGCCCTCGCCCCCTCGGCACCCCTCAGGGCTCCGGTATGTCGTCCGGGCGGAGGGTGAGCAGTTCCTGATGGGTGGGGCGGTCGATGTCGGACAGGCGGCCCGCCATGTGTTCGATCATGGTCTCGAAGAGCGTGCGGGCGTCCCGCCCGTTGGACGGGCTGCCGGTGCTCGCCCGGCCCCGGAAGCGGGCCAGGAGCCGGGGCTCCACGTCCGGGTCGAGCTCGAAGCCGTGCCGGTCCGCCAAGTGGCGCACGATGCGGACCAGTTCGCCCGGGCTGTACGGCGAGAACGTCACGATCCGGGAGAACCGGGACGCAAGGCCCGGGTTGGCCTCCAGGAAGCCCTCCATCTCCACGGGGTAGCCGGCGGCGATCACCACGACGTCCTCGCGATGGTCCTCCATCAGCTTGGTGAGCTCGTCGATCGCCTCCTGGCCGAGGTCGTGGTTGACGCCGAAGCGCCGGGCCAGGCTGTACGCCTCGTCGATGAAGAGCACCCCGCCGCGGGCGCTGTCGAAGACCGCGCGGGTCTTCAGGGCGGTGGAGCCCAGGTACTGGCCGACGAGATCGCTGCGGTGCACCTCCACGAGCCGGCCGTCCGACAGCACGCCCAGCTCGGCGAGGATCCGGCCGTAGAGCCGGGCCACCGTGGTCTTGCCGGTGCCCGGCGGCCCGGAGAAGACCAGATGACGGCCGCCGGGCGGTTCGGACAGGCCGGCGTCGCGGCGCAGCCGGGCCAGCCGCAGCAGGTCGACCTGGGTACGGACCTGGCGTTTCGCCTCGGTCAGACCGATCAGCGCGTCCAGTTCGGCCTGCGGTCCGAGCCCGGCGGCGGGCTGCCCGGCCGGGGGCGGCGCGTCGCGGGTGGTGACGGCGTCGAGGCGTACGCTGCCGTCGCCCGCGACGGCCTCGCCGCGGCTGCCGGTGATCCGGCTGTCCGTGATCCGGCCGCTGACGTCGCTCCGGGTGCGCAGCCCGTCGCCGTCGCTGCCGGTGCAGGAGCTGTCCCGGATGTCGAACTGGCTGCTGTTCTCCGCGAGGATCCCGTGCGCACCGGAGTCCGTCACGGTCAGTTGGTCCGCGACCAGGACGGCGCTGTCCAGAATGTGCGCCCCGTACCGCGCGGCCCGCTCGACCGTGCACTGACGCACCGTCAGATATGAGGTGTCGCGCGCGAAGAGGCCGTCGGACACGGGCTCGGAGATCCGCAGGTTCCGCGCGACGACCCGGGCGGATCCGGTCAGTACGAGAGCGCAGTCCCGCATTCCGCACAGCTCGGCGCCGGTGAGTTCGCCGGATGATCCGGAGCCGGACGCGTGCAGGCCGTACTTGCAGTCGTCGGCGCGCAGTTCCGCGGCCTCGAAGGTGCCGTCCTGGCACAGCCGCACCACGGAACCGGTGAGCGCGCGGGCCTCGACCCGCTCCAGGCTCGCGTGGCCCTTCTCCACGACGACACCGTGTCTGGCGTCGACGATGCGGCAACCGTTCACCCGGAGCCGGGCCTTCTGGTCGACGCTCAGGGCGGCGTTGGACAGGTGCTCGAACGAGCAGTCCTCGATCCCGCACACGGCTTCCTCGGTCACCCGCACCCCGACGGCCCGGCAGCCGTGGAAGGAGCAGTCGCGCAGGGTCGGATCCGCGCCGCCGGAGACGACGGCCCCGGCGTCCGCGCCGCGCACGCGGGTCCCGACGACGGTGCCGTGCCCCTGGTCGCGGAAGCCGAGCGCCGTACCGGACAGGTCGCGCAGCAGACAGTCGCGCACCTCGGCCTCGGCCTGCTGCTCGACCAGCACGCCGTGTCCGCCGAAGCCGGAGAACTCGCACGTCCGGAGCCGGGCCCGGGTGCCCGCCCCGCTGACGTGGACGGCGCTGCCGCGGCCGTCGGCGAAGACACAGTCGGTGACCTCGGCGTGCGCGCCCTGAGACACGACCAGCGCGTCCTCGCCCGCCGCCTGGAACCGGGTGCCGCGCAGCACGGCGCGGGCCCCCTGCAACGTCGCCTTGCCGACGGCCAGTTCACCGCCCATCACGGTGATCTCGCTGCCGGCCGAGGCGGTCAGGGCGGCCGCTCCGTCGCGGCCTTCGAGCCGGCAGTCGCGCAGCAGCAGCCGGCCGAAGACCGCGACCGTCGCGGTGCCGCGGCCCACGACCGCCAGGCCCGTGACCACCGCACTGCCGGTCACGTCGAGCACGTTCGCCCCGGCGACGGCCGGTTCGACGACCACGGTCCCCGGGCCCCGCGCGGCACAGAGTTCGACCTCACCCTTGAGGGACAGCGGCTCGGGGTAGCGGCCCGGCTCGACCATCACCCGCAGCGGCCCCGGGCCGGTGTGTGCGCGCAGCGCGGCGGCGATGGTGCGGTGGCCGCTGTCGCCGGTGGGCGAGACACGCAGCACACGCAGCTCGCCGGGGGCCGCGGAGCGGGTCCCGGACGGCGGGGCGGACGGCGGGTCGGCGGGCGGTACGGCGGCGTCGAGAGCGGGCGCGGACCAGCGCTGGGCGCCGTCGCCGTCCCGGGCCGGCCCGGCGACCCGCACCCCGAACGTGTGCAGCGCGTGGGCGAGTTGCCCGGGGTGGACGGCCAGTCCGAGGGCCTCGCCCGGCACACCGGCGAGTACCGGGACGATCCGCAGCGTGCCGTCGGGGGCGGCCCGGAAGCAGTCCCGCGGCGGTGCGGCGCCCGGCTCGGGGACGAGCGGGCGCGCGAGCAGGGCCCAGCGGTGCTGCCGCCCGCGTGCGCCCTCCGGGGCGGAGCCGATCTCCAGCGACTCCACCGCGCTCCAGGGCAGGGCACGGTCCGTGCCGCCGGCGTGCAGCCGCAGCCCTCCCGCGTCCAGGTGCAGCGCGCAGCGCCGGGCGAGGAGGTGGTCGAGCGCGAGGAGCGCGGGCAGCACCACGGCAGGGGCGGCGAGTCCGGCGCCGAGGTAGGCCCAGTGCAGGCCCGGGCCCGGCCGGGTAGCGGCGAACCGGAGGTAGCCGTAGCAACAGGCGAGCCAGACGGCGACCGACAGCCGTCCGCCGTAGCCCGCCGCCCTGCGGGTCAGCGGTGAACGCAGGCGGCCCGGGATGCGGTACTCACTGCCGGTGGCCACCGCGGAGGTGGTTGCCGGGGGCAGTCCGGTACGGCGCCAGCGGGGGCCCGCGTGGGTGTCGAGCGCGAGGTCCAGCTCGCGGGGCTCGACGGCCAGCGGGCGCAGGTCGACGCTCACACAGCGCCAGCCCGCGTCCCAGCGGGGCGTCAACTCCACTGTCCGCAGCAGGAGTCCGGCCGGCCCGGTGATCCGGCGACGCGGGCCCGGAGCGGTCGCGGGCGCGGTCAGGGGTGAGGGCGTGGGCGGGGTCGTAGGTGCGGTGGCAGGTGCGGTGGCAGGTGGGGTCGTACGTAGGAGCAGCTGCTCCGGGAAACGGTGGCCGGTGCGCAGGATGCGCCGGTCCACGGCCGGGACCACGCACAGCCAGTCGAGTTCCGGCCAGGACCACCGCAGCCGGCGCAGCGGCCCGTGCCACTCGATGCCGTCGATGTCCACCGTGAGCGCGACCGGCCACAGAGAGGTCAGCAGGAGCCGCACACAGACGACGGCGAGGACGGCTCCGCCCAGGACGCACTCGGCCACCACCGGCACGGGGGCCCGCACGGCGTGTACGGCATCCGCGGACACCCAGCACACCACGGCGCCGACGCCCGCACCCGAGGCCGCCCACAACCGTTTGCGGACCGTCCGCCGGTCCCGGTGAAAGGTGGTGCGGGCCGCGGCGGGACGCCGCACCGGCCGGCGGGGCGCGGGCAGGGGTGTGCCGTCGGTGGGCGCGGCGTCGTCGCCGCTCCCGGTGTCATGCCGGACGTCCACCCGTACCCCCCGTGTCGATGTCCCGGCTGTCGAGTGCCTCGTCCCCACGGGTGCACTTCGACCAACCCAGGACCAGCGTAAAGGATGGGACTACCATGAGTGATGTGTCGTCACACGAGGATCACGACCGTCAACTGGCGCTTCTCTGCCAGCAGTTGGCGCGGCTGCGCAGGATGCACCGGGGGCCGGTCGGCGCGTCGGGGCGGCTGGTGATCGACCGTGCGGTCCGGGCCGCCCGCGAGGGCGGGCCGATCGGCGAACACCTCGAAGCCCTGGGCCTGCTGCCCGGGCGCACGGCGGACGAGGCGGACGAGGGTGCGCCGCGGGGCACCACCCTCCCGCCCCGGGTGACGGACGGCGCCCCGCACGCCCTGCTCGGCCAGCACGTCTGCCCGCGCGGGGTCTGTACGCGGCGGGAGCAGCGGGCGGTCGGCGAGGAGCGTCCGGTGTGCGAGATCTTCGACCTGGCGCTGCGCTTCGACCCCGAGAGGTGAACGGGCCTACATGCTCTCCGGATTCGTCACCGATGTCGGCCGGAAACTGGCGGAACGCTGGGCCGCCACGCTCGTCCTGCCCGGCCTGTTGTTCACGACCGTCGCGGCCGTCGCCCTGACCCTGCGCCAGAGCGCCTGGTCGGACGTGGACCTGCTGCGCCTGCGGGTGACGGCGCTCACCGGAGCCGGTTCGGGGGCGGGCCCCGGCGCGGGCTCGGGTTCGACGCGTACGGCGGTGCTGCTGCTCGGTGTGCTGGCCGCGTCCTTCGCCGCCGCGCTGGTGGCCGACGCGCTCGGCGGGCCGTACGAACAGGCGTTGCTCGGCAGCTGGCCCCGCCTCCTGAGCCGGCCCGCCGCCGCGCTCACCGGGCGGCGGCGCAGAATCTGGCAGGAACGGGACGACGCCTGCCGCCGGGCCGTGGCGCAGGACACGGAGGGGGCCGCCGAACGTGCCGCCCGGCTGGGCGCGTTGGAGGTGCTGAGAAACCAAGTGGCCCTGACCCGGCCGGAATGCCCGACCTGGATCGGGGACCGGCTGCGCGCCCCCGCCGTGCGCATCCGGCTGGAGTACCGCCTGGAGCTGTCCGACGCGTGGCCCCGGCTGTGGCTGGTGCTCCCCGACTCCACGCGTCAGCCGCTGGCCGAGGCCAGGCAGCGGCTGGACGAGGCGATGCGCCTCGGCGGCTGGGCGGTCCTGTATCTCCTGCTGGGCGCGGTGTGGTGGCCGAGCGCCGTGGCCGGGGCGGGGGCGGCGCTGGTGGCCTGGCGGCGGGGCCGGGACCGGGCCGAGGAGTACGCCGAGCTCGTCGAGTCGGCGGTCGATGTCCATCTCCAGGAGCTGTTCGAACGGTTCGACGAGGAGGCCCGCCCGGTCCGGGCGAGCCTGGGCCCCGCCGTCACCGAACGGTTCCGCAAGGGCGCGGGGCCACGACGCCCGTGACACGCGGGACCACGACGCCCGTGACAGCCGAACGCGGGAGCGGAGGACCCCTGCCGCCCGGACACGGGAGCGACGCACAGGACACCCGGGCACCGGACCACGGCGCCCACACCACGGGACCGGACGCGAGAACGGGGTGCACGAGATGACCGAGCCACAGCAGTTGCCCGGGGAGGACCGGCCGGCGGAGCGGGAACGGCTGCTACGGGCGGTACGGGGGCGCCTGGACGCGCTGGGCGGACCGACGGGCAACGGCCATCTGCACACCGCGGAGGCACGCCAGGAGACCGACCGTCTGCTGCGCCACCTCGTGGCTCCCCACCCGGCCACGGGCGGCGGCCACGCACTCGACGCCGAAGTGGCGTACGTACTCGGAGTGATGTATCTGTTCGTCGCGGACGACCGGCCCGACGCCCCCACCGCCGCACAGGACGGCCAGTGCGCCCTCCTGCTGCTCGCCCCCTTCTACTGCCACCTGCCGGACCAGCCGGATGTCCTGCCCCCTCCCCTGCGCGCCGGACTCGACCAGCTCCTCGGCGCCGAGGGCCGACGGCCCGACGCCCCCGAGGAGATCGTCCAGGAGCACGCCGCGTCCCTCGCCAACCTGGCGATGCTGCTGCTGGAACTGGGCATCACCCTGGCGTACCCGGAAGCCATCCGCGTTGCGGCCGACCTGGCCCGCGAGGCCCTTCCCCATCTGTCGCCCGACGGCCACGACCGCGCCCTGGCCGGATGCAACCTCGGCTATGCCCTGCTCCTGAGCGGCCCGACCCCCGTCTCCTCCCCCGGCCAGGCCGACCCCGAGCAGCTGGCGGAGGCCGTCTCCGTGCTGCGCACCGCGTTCGCCGCCACCCCGCGCGAGCACCCGAACCACGCCCGGTGCGCCAACGGCCTCGGCCTCGCGCTGCTCGCCTCGGCCGGTCAGGCCGAGGACCGCACCCAACTGGCCGAGGCCGCCGCGATGTTGCGCATCGCCACCCAGACCGCCACGGAGGTCGACCAGAACCTCCCGCAGATGTACTCCGACCTCGGTTACACCCTCACCCTCTGCGCCCGCACCGCCGGGGAGGGCGAGGAGCCGGGCCCGGAGGTCCGCGAGGAGGCCGTCGACGCGCTCCGGCGTGCCGTGGACCTCACCACGCCCGCCGAGGACGGGGAGATGCTGCGCACCCGCCTCGACCGGCTCGCCGACGCCGTGGTGATCGGCTCCCCCTCGGACGACCGGCCGCGCGCCGCCGCACAGGCCGAGCAGGCCGTCGACACCCTGCGGCGCCTGCTCGACCTCACCCCCGAAGGGCACCCGGAGCGGGGGGACGTACTGCTGCGGCTGGCGGGGAACCGGTTGGTGGCACAGCATCCGCAGGAGACCATCGACCTGCTGGTACAGGGCGAGTCCGCGTACGCCACAGACCCCCGCCGGGAGCAGATCGCCCGGGCGTTGCTCGTGGAGGCGGCCATGCTCAAGGGAGAGCTGGACTCCCGCGCGGACCTCACCCCCGAGCAGCAGGCGGACTGGCAGGCCATCGACGACGTCATGCTCCCGCTGCTGTCCGGGGACACGACCGGCCACCCGATGCGGTCCGTGATGAATCTGATCGGCCTCGGCGGGGAGGGGGGCGGGAGCCGCAGCCAGGAACTGATGGACTTCGGCAGCATGGTCCTCGGCTACCCGGACCGGGTCGGCCTGAACGAGATCTTCGCCAAGGCGATGGAGCTCCAGGCCCGGCGCATCGCCAGGCTGCCCGAGGAGGAACGCGCGGGCGCCGTCGCCGCGTTCCTGGCGGGAGACGACGACGAGGGCGCGCCCGGGCCGCCGGGCGGGCGGGTCGAGGAGTCCGAGGAGCCGCCGGACACCAGCAGCCTCGACGAGCTGCTGGAGATCCACGAACGACTGCTGCCGCGGCTGCCACCCGACTCCCGCGAGCACCGCCTGCTGCACGGCGGGCGGAACATGCTGCGCCTCGTGCAGATCATGTACGAGTCCATGTACGCGCCGGGCGACACCCGGACGCGTCTGCAGCTGATGCGCCGGGCCCTGCCGCTGATGCGGGAGCTGTTCGAGGAACTGCCCGCCCAGTTGGAGGAGCTGGGGATCAAGCCGGAGCTCTTCGGCGCCCATACGGCACTGGCGTTCGCGTACGAGTCGCCGTTCGAGCAGCTGGAGGCGGTCGAGGAGGGGGTGCGGGCCGCCCGCCGGAGGCTCACGGAACTCGCCCCGGACACGCCGGAGTACGCCGAGACCCGGACCACCCTGGCCCTGTCCCTCTTCGTCCGCCATGCCCTGTGGTCCGAGGAGGCCGACTACGAGGAGGCCGTGGGCATCGCCCGGGAGCTGACCTCGGCGCCGGCTCCCGGCTGGCGCACGGCCATGCTGCTGACGCAGTGGACCTCCGCGGCCCAGTCGCGGATCCAGCGCACCGGGCTGCTGGGCCAGGCACCGCCCGGGGTCGGGCAGTCGCCCAGCCTGATCACCCGGCTGGCCTCCGACGGCGCCGCCACCGCGCTCGACGACCGGGACCCCGTGGAAGCGCTGGAGACCCTGGAGGACGGCCGGGCGCATCTGCTGTCGGGGGCGCTCAACGCCCGCCGCGAACTGGAGGTCCTGCACGGTGCGGACGCCAAGCTGCACGGCCGGCTGCGGGCCGCGCTGGAACGGATCCGGGCGCTCCGCACGGCGAGGGAACCGGGCCGATGGCCCACACCGGACGAGGAGGACGAGCTGCGGTCCGCTTCCGACGACGCGGCCTGGCTCGTCGCCGAACTCCAGCAGCACCCGGGCTTCCAGCGCTTTCTGACCCCGCTTCCCCTGGGTCTCGACGACCTGCTGCCCGCCGCCGCGGAGGGGCCGGTGGTGAGCGTCAACATCAACCCGCGCCGCTGTGACGCCCTGGCGCTGTGCCCCGACGGGCTGCGCGCGGTACCGCTGCCGCGGCTGTACGCCTCCGATCTGGTGGCACAGGCCGAGTCCTTCCGGGTCGCCGTCGAGGCACTGACGGCCGGACCGCGCGACCCTCTGTTCGAGGACGCCCGGGAGATCTTCACGGGAACGCTGGCCTGGCTGTGGGACGTACTGGCCGAACCGGTCCTGGACGCCCTCGGGTTCACCGGTCCGCCGGAGTCAGGAGCGCCCTGGCCCCGGCTGTGGTGGTCGCCGTCCGGGGTGCTCAACTCCTTTCCGCTGCATGCCGCCGGGCGCCACGGCAGCGGGGAGGCGGCGGACGCCGCCGTCCTGGACCGGGTGGCCTCCTCGTACACACCGACCCTGCGCGCCCTGCTCTTCAGCCGGGCCCGCAGGCGCGCGGCACCCGGCCGGCGGCGCACCCTGGCCGTGGCCATGCCGCAGACCGCCGGACAGGCCCCGCTGGCCCGTACGGTCACGGAGGCCACCGAGGCGGTGGCGGCGGGCGGAGGCGTTCCGCTGATCGGACCGGCCGCCACCCGGGACTCGGTGCGTGCGGCCATGGTGGACGCGGCCGTGGTGCACTTCGCGTGCCACGCGGACAGTGACCCCGAGGACCTGTCGGCCGGCCGGCTGCTGCTGGCCGACGGCGACCTGCTGATCCGCGACATCGCCGAGCTCCACCTGGAGACGGCCGAGTTGGCCTACCTCTCGGCCTGCGGCACGGCCCGCGGCGGCGCCACCGCGGCGCTCGCCGACGAGGTGATCCACCTGGGCTCCGCGTTCCAGCTCGCCGGCTACGCCCAGTCGGTGGCCACGCTCTGGGAGGTGGGCGACTCCTTCGCGGCCAGGGCCGCGGCCGAGTTCCACCGCACCCTGGCCCCCTCCCTCCCGGGCCCCGGCCCCCTGCCCGCGGCCCTGGCCCTGCACCACACGGTGCGCTCGCTGAGACAAGACGACCGGGAGCGGCCTTGGACGTGGTCGGCGTTGGTGCACGCGGGGGCCTGAGCGGCGCGTGTGCGGCGGGCGGAAGACGGGCCGGAGACGGGCACCGGGCGGGCGCCAGACGAGCGGACGAGCGGACGAGCGGACGAGCGCCAGACGGGTAAAAAATCCCGATTTAGGAGGGTTCATTTCCTGTTGACCGCACTAGAATGAGAAACAGCCTGCGGGACGAGCGAGGGAGTTCGACCGGAGTAGCCGACTTTGGCGTGAAGCTGGGAGTACGTGGTTTCCGCCCGGGCCGACGTCGACGGTCGGGCTGAGAGGCTGGAAGGTCGCAGGACCTGACAGCGACCTCTGGAACCTGATCCGGACCATACCGGCGCAGGGAGCCCGTCTCGCAGGTTATTCGTGTGCGAAGCGACGCACCCACGGACCCCGCGGTATTGTCCTGACATGGATGCCGTACGTGCGGTCCTGATCGACATCGACGGTGTGCTCACCGTCTCGTGGAAGCCACTGCCCGGCGCGATCGAGGCGCTGCACCGGATCCGCGACGCCAGCCTCGGCGTGGTCCTGCTCACCAATACGACGTCCCGTACGCGCGCGTCGATCGCTGCGACACTGGGCGCCTCGGGCTTCCCGGTGAGCGCCGAGGACATCCTCACCGCACCCACCGCCACCGCGGCCCATCTCACCGACCACTGTCCCGGCGCCCGCTGCTCCCTGCTGAACAGCGGTGACATCCGGGAGGACCTCGTCGGCGTGACCCTGCTCGACGACACCGACACCGTCCCGGACGTCGTCATCGTGGGCGGTGCCGGCCCAGAGTTCGACTACGCGGCGCTCAACCGGGTCTTCGGCCACCTCCAGCGGGGCGCCCGGCTGGTGGCGATGCACCGCAACCTGTACTGGCGCACCGACCGCGGACTGGATCTCGACAGCGGTGCGTTCCTGCTCGGGCTGGAGCACGCCGCCGGCACTCGGGCCGAGATCACCGGCAAGCCGGCGCCCGCGTTCTTCGAGGCGGCGCTGACACGCCTCGGGGCCGGCCCCGGCCAGGCGGTCATGGTCGGCGACGACATCGAGTCCGACGTGCTCGCGGCACAGCGCACGGGTATCACCGGTGTCCTCGTCAAGACCGGAAAATACCTGCCCGAAACGCACCACGCGGCGAGCGCACGGCCCGACCACGTCCTGGACTCCGTCGCGGATCTCCCCGCCCTGCTGGACTCCGTCGTGCGCCGCTAGGGCCTGCCCGAGGGGTCACCCCCGGGCGTGCCCGCCTGCCTCAGCCCTCGTCCGGCGCCAGCCGCAACGAGATGGAGTTGATGCAGTACCGCTGATCGGTCGGGGTCGCATACCCCTCCCCCTCGAACACATGTCCGAGATGCGACCCGCAGCGAGCGCACCGCACCTCCGTCCGCACCATCCCGTGCGAACGGTCGTCGATCAGCTCCACGGCGTCCGTGTTCTTCGGGTCGTAGAAGGACGGCCAGCCGCAGTGCGACTCGAACTTCTCGTTCGACGTGAAGAGCTCCGCGCCGCAGGCACGGCAGGAGTAGACGCCCTTCGTCCTGGTGTCCGTGTACTCACCCGTGAACGCCGGCTCCGTGCCGGCCTTGCGCAGGACCGCGTATTCGGCCGGGGTCAGCTCCGCGCGCCATGCCTCGTCCGGCTTTTCGATGTCGTACGACACGAGCCTCAGCCCCTCACTGCTTCGACAGACGGTCCAGGATCCGCGGGCCGAGCTCCGTCACGTCGCCCGCGCCCATGGTGAGAACCAGATCGCCCGGCCTCGCCATTCCCGCGATCACCGACGGGACCTCCGCCTTGTCGTGCACCGGCGTCACGTCCGCGCCCGCCGCCCGCGCCGCCTCGATGATCAGCTCGCTCGTGATGCCCGGGATCGGGTCCTCGCGGGCCGGGTAGATGTCCAGGACCACGGACGCGTCCGCGAGCGCCAGGGCCTGCCCCATCTCCTTGCCCAGCTCCTGCGTGCGCGAGAACAGGTGCGGCTGGAAGACGACCAGGATCCGTGCGTCACCCGCCGCCGCCCGCATCGCCTCCAGGTCCGCGGTCATCTCCGTCGGGTGGTGCGCGTACGAGTCGATGACCTGGACGCCCGCCTCCTCACCCTTGAGCTGGAGGCGCCGCTTCACCCCCGTGTAGGCGGCCAGGGCCGAAGCGAGGTCCGCGGCCGGGATGCCCAGCGCCACCCCCGCCGCGAGCGCCGCCACCGCGTTGTGCGCGTAGTGCCGGCCGGGGACCGACACCGTGAAGGTCAGCTCCGTGCCGTCGAGCAGGACCTCCACCTCGCTCTTCAGGCCCTGCGCGGTCACGGACAGGACGCACACGTCGGCGTCCGCCGACTCGCCGTACGTCACCACCCGTACGCCGCTCGCCGTGACGCGCCGCGTCAGCTCCCGCGCGCCCTCGTGGTCCGCCGCGATCACCAGCGTGCCGCCCTCGGTGATGCGGTCCACGAAGGTCTCGAAGGACGCGTAGATCTCGTCCATGGACGCGTAGTTGGCGTGGTGGTCCAGCTCCACGTTCAGCACGATCGCCACGTCGGGCGCGTACTTGTGGAAGCTGCGGTCCGATTCGTCCGCCTCGGCGACGAAGATGTCGCCCTCGCCGTGCAGCGCGTTCGAGCCGGGGGCGTCCAGGTCGCCGCCGATCGCGTACGACGGGGCGAGGCCCAGCGTGGACAGCGACACCGCCAGCATCGACGTCGTGGTCGTCTTGCCGTGCGTGCCCGCCACCGCGATCGGGCGCAGGCCGTCCATCAGCCGGGCCAGGGCGTCCGAACGGTGGACGACCGGGATGCCCAGCTCCGCCGCGCGGGCCAGCTCCGGGTTGTCCGCGCGGATCGCGGAGGAGACGACGACGCACGTGGCGTCGTCGGCGAGGTGCTCGGCCGCGTGCCCGATGTGCACCGTCGCGCCCAGTGCCCGCAGGGCCTCGGCGGTCTCGGACTCCTTCGCGTCGCTGCCGGCCACCTTGGCCCCGCGCTGCGCGAGGATCTTCGCGATGCCCGACATCCCGGCGCCGCCGATCCCGATGAAGTGCGGTCGGTCCATGGCGGTAGGAAGACCGGGTGCCATGCGTGTTTCTCCCCAAGAGGTGCGACGAGCGGTACGTGGTGCGACTAGCGGTACGACGATGCGCGCACTCCGGAGAGCGAGCGCGCCCCAAGCCTATGCCTTGCCGTACGGGCCCCGTGCAGGCGACGCCCCACGGGGCCGGCGGGCCTACGCCCTGCCGTGGGGGACCCGCGGGCCTACGCCTTGCTGTGCGAGAAGAGCTTCAGCACCGGCACCCCCACCTTGTGGCGCGCTCTCGACGCCCAGTCGCGGTGGAAGAACTCCTCCACGTAGTGGGGGTCCGTCAGCACGATCACCTCGTCCGCGTCCACCTCGTCCACCAGCGCCTTCAGCGCGTCCAGCGGATGGTCCTCGATGAGGCGGCCCACCGCCTCGCTGCCGGATGCGTGCAGGGCGGCGAGGGACACCTCCAGAGCCTGCCCCCCGAGGGCCGCCGCGTCCTTGCCCTCCGGGGTCTCCCGCTCGTGCGCCGCCTCGTCCAGCTCACCCAGCGCGACGTCGTCGATGGCCCGCAGCAGCCGGTCCGCCTGATCACCGCGGGGTTGCAGCAGTACGTGGAAGGAGACCGCCTCGTCGCCGTGCAGGGTGGTGACGAACTCCACGTCGGCGGACGTCAGAGCCTTCTCGATCATCAATACGCTCGTGAACACGACTGGCGCCCCTTCTGCTGTGAAGGCCCGCGCGGGGCCTTCTCTCCTCCGCTGGGCCGCGAGGCCCTGCGGAAACCATCCTGCCCCGTAACCGCACGGAGTCTGCGAGATTTAGTGTGCCCAGCGGCAGCGGAACGGAACGGGTGATTCCGCTACGTGTCGGCCAGGGCCGGCGGTACCGGCCCCGGACCCGATGGTCAGCGGCGCCGGTACCGGCCGAACAGAAACCCGGCATCTTCCAGCAGGGAGACGAGTTCGAAGCGGGCCGGCACCGCCACCGACGGCCCTGAGGCGATGCGCTGCGCGTCGCCCGCGACGAGCATCGGGGAGAGGGCCAGACACATCTCGTCCAGCACACCGGCCGCGACCAGCTGGCCGAGCAGCCGCGGGCCGCCCTCCGTGAGCAGCCGGGTCATCCCGAGGTCGCCCAGGGCACGTACGGCGCGGGCCGGGTCCACGCCCCTGCCGTCCCCGGCCACCACCACCCGCGCGCCCGCCTTCTCGGCGGCGGCGACCCGGTCGGGGGGTGCGGCGGCCCCGGTCAGGACGAGCGTGGGCACCAAGGCCGAGGTGAAGAGCGGAAGCGAGAAGTCCAGGTCCAGGCTCGCCGTCACCACGGCGATCGCGGGCGCGGGGCCCTGCCCGGCCGCCGCCCGCAGCTCCGCGAACTCCGCACGCGCGCGGGCCGGCCGGTACCCCTCCTGCCGTACCGTTTCCGCACCGACGACCACCACGTCCGCGAGCCCCCGAAGGGTGCCGAAGATCCGCATGTCGGCGGCGCTGGAGATGGGCTGCGAGCGGCCCTCGTGCTGGGCTGCCCCGTCGAGCGTGGTCACCATGTTGGCGCGCAGCCAGGGCGTACGGCCGCCGGGCCCGCCCGCGGCGCCGGCCCGGGGATACGCGTAGGCCGCGGCCAGCTCGTCGAGCCCCCACTCCCGGTCCGCCGCATCCGCGCCGGGAGCCCCTCCCGAGGCCTGGGCTGCTGTTTCTTCCGTCACAGGGAACAGGCGTCGCATGACGTGCAGTGTGGCACGGCAACTAGAGTGGGGAACCGTGTCGTCCTCCACCGCCGCCTCCGGTATCGATCCGATAGCCGAAGCGGCCCCGCTGTCCCTGTGCGCCCGTGCGCCGCACGTCCCCGCCGACCGGCTCGTCGCGGAGATGGTGCCGCCACCGCGCTTCGACTCGGTCCGCTTCGCCACCTACATCCCGGACCCGAACCAGCCGAGTCAGACCGAGGCCGTCCGCGTCCTCGAAGACTTCGCCACCGGTCTGGGCGGGGCGCACGCCTCCGGTTCCGGCAGGCGCAGGCTGTTCGGCTTCGGGAAGGCCCCGAAGACCCCGGCCGGCCCCCGCGGCGTCTACCTCGACGGCGGCTACGGCGTCGGCAAGACCCACCTGCTCGCCTCCCTCTGGCACGCCACCCCGGCCGAGCCCGAGCTGAAGGCCTTCGGCACCTTCGTGGAGCTGACGAACCTGGTCGGCGCGCTCGGCTTCCAGAAGACCGTGCAGACGCTGAGCGGCCACCGGCTGCTGTGCATCGACGAGTTCGAACTCGACGACCCGGGCGACACCGTTCTCGTGTCGACGCTGCTGGGCAAGCTGGTCGACGCGGGCGTCGCGCTGGCCGCCACCTCGAACACCCTGCCGGGCAAGCTCGGTGAGGGCCGGTTCGCGGCCGCCGACTTCCTGCGCGAGATCCAGGGCCTGTCCGCACACTTCCGCCCCTTGCGCATCGACGGTGAGGACTACCGTCACCGCGGGCTGCCCGCGGCTCCGGCGCCGTACTCCGACGAGCAGGTGACGAAGGCGGCGTACGCCACCCCGGGGGCGTCCCTCGACGACTTCCCGCACCTGCTCGAGCACCTCGCCCGGGTCCACCCCAGCCGGTACGGCGCGCTGACCGACGGGCTCGGGGCCGTGTGCCTCACCGACGTCCAGCCGGTGCCGGACCAGTCGACGGCGCTGCGGCTCGTCGTGCTCGCGGACCGGCTCTACGACCGCGAGGTCCCGGTGCTCGCCTCGGGGCTGCCCTTCGACCAGTTGTTCAGCGAGGAGATGCTGAACGGCGGCTACCGCAAGAAGTACTTCCGTGCGATCTCCCGCCTCACCGCCCTCGCCCGCGACGCCAAGGGGCTCGTAGCGGCGTAGCAACCCCAAACACGTTTGCTGCATGGGCGACTTCAAGCCATTCCCACCTCGGCTTTTGGGCTCTTCTTTACCTGAAATGTAAAGTTAACCCTGCAAACAACTTAGGCGCGTTAACGTAGTCAACGACGCCGAGTCGACGCAGCGGGAGAGGAGGCGCATGGTGCGAGGTACGACGGTCCGGTTCGTGCTGACGATCCTCTCCACCGCCCTGCTGGCCCTGCAACTCTTCGCTCCCACCGCGTCCTTCGCGGCCACGCACAGCGACACCCACGCGTCCGCCCCCACAGCCTCGGGCGGATTCGTCGCCAAGCGCGCGGACGAGGTCGCCTCCTGCGGCGAGTCCGAACACCCTGCGGGCCCGACCGGCCCACTGCGCACCCGTGATCGCCACGGCGCCGCCGCGACCTCGGCCTCCGCGCCCCCCGTGCTGGTGTTCATGGGATACGGCTCCCCCGCCACGCACCCCACGGAGGCCGGTGCCGAGTCGCACCGCACCTCCAGATCCTCGACCGCCCACTCCCCCGCGGCACTTCAGGTGTTCCGCTGCTGAGCTGCCCCTTCGGGCACGAACCGGCACGACCCACCCTCACCACGCCACGTCCGCCGAGCGCGTAGACGTGGGGTCATGTCGTCGTACCCGCATCTGCCATGTTCTCGTACGCCGACGCGCCATCGAGGCGCGCCAGGAGGAACTGACAATGCAGCCCCTCATCGATCATGCCCGTGCGCACGGACAGCGCCCCGAGGAGTTCGCCCAGCTGGCCGAGGGCCAGTCACCGCAGGCCCTGTTCATCACCTGCTCCGACTCCCGGGTCGTCCCCGCCCTGATCACCGGCGCCCGGCCCGGTGAGCTCTTCGAACTGCGCACCGCCGGCAACATCGTCCCCCCGTACGCCGCCTCCCAGCACCCCACCAGCGAGGCGGCCACCATCGAGTACGCCGTCGAAGTGCTCAAGGTCACCGACGTGGTCGTCTGCGGCCACTCCCACTGCGGCGCGGTCGGCGCCCTGGTGCGCGGCGACGACCTGACCGCCGTACCCGCCGTGCGCGACTGGCTCGCACACGCGGCTCCCCGCCCGGCAGGCGCGGTCGAGGACCCCGCCGTCACCGAGGCGGTGCAGAGCCACGTCCTGACCCAGCTGCTGCGCCTGCGCTCGTACCCGTGCGTCTCGGCGAAACTGACGAGTGGTCAACTACGGCTGCACGCCTGGTTCTACGAGGTGCACACCGGCTCCGTGCTGGCCCACCGTCCGCAGACCGACACCTTCACGGCCCTGTGAGCGCCGCCGTGCGGTCCCCGAACAGGTTCCTCGTGAAGTTCCCCCATCTGCGGCAGGACTTCGCCGCTTCCCTCGTCGTCTTCCTGGTGGCCCTGCCGCTGTGTGTCGGTGTGGCCGTCGCCTCCGGCGTGCCGGCCGAACTCGGGCTGGTCACCGGCATCGTGGGCGGCATCGTCACCGGGCTGATGCGGGGCAGCAGTCTGCAGGTCTCGGGCCCGGCGGCCGGGCTGACCGTGCTGGTCTTCGAGGCCGTCCAGGAGTACGGGCTGCCCGCGCTCGGCGTCATCGTCCTGGCCACGGGTGCGCTCCAACTCCTCATGGGCGCCCTGAAGCTGGGGCGCTACTTCCGGGCCATCTCGGTCTCCGTCGTCGAGGGCATGCTGGCCGGCATCGGGCTCGTCCTGATCGCGGGCCAGCTCTACTCGGTGGCCGGCGCCAAGGCCCCGGCCTCCGGCCTGGGCAAGATCGCCGGTCTGCCCGAGGCGCTCATAGCGGCGGCCCGGAGCACCGAGGCACTCGCCTCGCTCGCACTCGGCGCCGGGACCGTCGCCGTGCTCGTGCTGTGGCGGCGGCTGCCGCGCAAGGTGCGTACGGTACCGGCGCCGCTGGCCGCGGTCGGCCTGGCCACGCTCGCCGCCGCGGCGTTCGGCCTGCCGGTGGCGACCGTCGAGGTGAAGGGGCTGCTCGGTGCCGTCCAGCCGCCGTCCCTCACCGCCTTCGGCGACCTCGCGAGCGTCGGCCTCCTCGCCACGATCGTCGCCTTCACCCTGATCGCGTCCGCCGAGTCGCTGTTCAGCGCGGCGGCCGTGGACCGGGCTGCACGACGGTCCGCGCACCCAGTACGACAACTGTTCAGCGCGGCGGCCGTGGACCGGCTGCACGACGGTCCGCGCACCCAGTACGACAAGACGGCGGTGATCGTGCGCAGCGCGGCCAACGTCCAGGCGGGCGCGCGGACGAAGGCGTCCCGTGTGCTGCACGGTGTCTGGCTGCTGCTGTTCGCCGCGCTGCTGCCGTCCGTGCTCGCGTACATCCCGATCCCGGCACTCGCGGGCATCCTGGTGCACGCCGGCGCCAAGCTCGTTCCCGTACGGGCGATCGTGACCCTGTGGCGCGAGCACCGCGGCGAGGCACTGATCCTCGTCGTCACCGCGGTGTCGATCGTCGCGGTGAGCATGTTCGAGGGCGTGCTGATCGGGCTCGCGCTGGCCGTCGTCAAGACGGCGTGGGAGGCCTCGCACGTACGCCTCGACGTCATCGACAAGGGTGCCGGGCCCGTCCAGGCGTACCTGTCCGGCAACGCGACCTTCCTGCGGCTGCCGAAGATCCTCGACAGCCTGGAGGCGCTGCCCCAGGACCGCCCGGTCGAGCTGGACCTGGCCGGGCTGCACCACCTGGACCACGCCTGCCGTACGGCCCTGGAGAACTGGGCCCAGCGGCACAGCGGGGCCGGGACCGAGCCGGTGAAGGTCACCTCCGGTTCCTGACGCCCTCGGGCCCGCCGGTACCCGTACCGGCGGGCCCCTCGCTTCTGGGGCCCCGGCGGAATTATCGTTGCAGGAGCAGACATGAAGGGGCCTCTCGAGGCATCCGGGGGCCTCTCGAAGAGGAGGTCGTCATGCTCCAGGAGCTGCTGGTGGCGGCCGTGGCGGCCGGTTCCGCGGGCCTCATATACGTCACGGCGGCGGCGCGGGTCGTCAAGCAGTACGAGCGCGGGGTGGTCTTCCGGCTCGGCAGGCTCGCGGGCGACGTCCGTCCGCCCGGCTTCACGCTGGTGGTCCCGGGCGTGGACCGGCTGCGCAAGGTCAACATGCAGATCGTGACGCTGCCCATCCCCGCCCAGGAGGGCATCACGCGGGACAACGTGACGGTGCGCGTCGACGCGGTCGTCTACTTCAAGGTGGTCGACGCGGCGAACGCGATCATCCAGGTCGAGGACTACCGCTTCGCGGTCTCGCAGATGGCGCAGACATCGCTGCGGTCGATCATCGGCAAGAGCGACCTCGACGATCTGCTGTCCAACCGGGAGAAGCTCAACCAGGGCCTGGAGCTGATGATCGACAGTCCGGCGATCGGCTGGGGCGTGCAGATCGACCGCGTGGAGATCAAGGACGTGTCCCTGCCGGAGACGATGAAGCGGTCTATGGCCCGGCAGGCCGAGGCCGACCGTGAGCGCCGCGCCCGGATCATCAACGCCGACGCGGAGTTGCAGGCGTCCAAGAAGCTCGCGGAGGCGGCCGGAGTGATGTCCGAGCAGCCCGCCGCGCTCCAACTCCGGCTGCTCCAGACGGTGGTGGCGGTGGCGGCGGAGAAGAACTCCACGCTCGTCCTGCCGTTCCCGGTGGAACTGCTGCGGTTCCTGGAGCGGGCGCAGGCCCAGCAGCCGCCCACGCCCGCGGAGTCCGGAGCCGACGGCGCGACCGGTACCCCGGCAGGCACCGGACACGGCACCCCGGCCTACACCGGACCCGGCAGCGCGACCGCCACCGGAGCCGACGGCGCGACCGGCATCGAATCCGGCCCCCGTACCGACACGGGCACCGTCCCTCGCACCGACACCGGCACCGGCACGTGACACGTGCGACGCGCGTGGTTCCGGTGATCCTGATGCCGTGATACACACGGCTGGGTCACAGTCCTGTCCGCCAACAGGAAGGTTGCCCCATGCCCGAAAACGGTCGCCCCGCATCGCGACGTCAGGTACTGGCCCGCAGCGGCGCGTTGGGCGTCTCGATCGCCTTCGCCGGAAACCTCTCCGAGCTCTTCGCGGGCACCGCCGCCGCACAGGACCTCGGCCACCGGGGCTATGGCCCGCTGGTCCCCGACCCGAACGGCCTGCTCGACCTGCCGAAAGGTTTCCGCTACCGGGTCCTGTCCCGCGAGGGCGACCCGCTCCGCTCCGGCGAGGGCCCGGTCCCCAGCAACCACGACGGAATGTCGGCGTTCGCGGGCCGCCACGGCCGCGTCCACCTGGTGCGCAACCACGAGAACCGCGTCACCGCGAAGTTCCCGGTCCCGACGGTCGAGGGCCTCACCTACGATCCGACGGGCAAGGGCGGCTGTACGGCGCTGACGTTGGACGGGCAGGGCCAGGTGCTCTCCGAACGCGTCGCGATCGCCGGTACGGCGGTCAACTGCGCGGGCGGGCCCACCCCTTGGGGCACCTGGCTGACCTGCGAGGAGACCGAGGACAGGGCCGGCACGAACGGCTACACCAAGGATCACGGCTTCATCTTCGAGGTCGACCCGGCGAACCCCCACCGCACCGGCGCCGTACCGCTCACCGCGATGGGCCGCTTCCAGCACGAGGCGATCGCCGTCGACCCGAGACACGGCATCGTCTACGAGACCGAGGACGCGTTCCTCAAGCCCTTCGGCCTCTTCTACCGCTTCCTGCCCCACCGGCCCGAGGGCGGCGTCGGTTCATTGCGCGCCGGCGGCCGGCTTCAGGCGATGCGGGTGCCCGGCGTACCCGACCTCTCCTCGGTCCAGGAGACGGGCGCGGCCTTCGACGGCGTCGAGTGGGTGGACGTACCGGATCCACTGGCCGCCCAAACCCCGGTCAGACTCCAGGACTTCGGCCCGAAGGGCATCACCCACGCACAGAAGCTCGAGGGCTGCTACTGGGGCGGCTCGTGCGTGTACTTCGTCTCCTCCTTCGCCCGCGGCGCGGACGGCTCGGCCGCTGACCACTACGGGCAGATCTGGCGCTACGACCCGTCCGCGCGCCGGCTCACCCTCGTGATCGTCTTCGGCCCGGACACCGACGTACAGCTCCCGGGCGAGTCACCGGACAACATCTGCCTCGCACCCGGCGGCGGTCTGATGGTCTGCGAGGACGGCAACGGCGCGCAGCACGTCTTCGGGGTGACGCGGCGCGGCGAGGTGTACGCCCTGGCCCGCGGCGCCCAGAACATCGGCACCCCCGAGGCTCCGGAGTGGGGCGAGTTCGCGGGCGTCACTTTCTCCCCGGACGGCCGGACGATGTACGTGAACTGCTACACGCCCGGTACGACCTTCGCGGTGACGGGGCCCTGGCGCAGGTGAGGTGCCCTCGGCGGGCCGGGCCGCGGTACGGCACATGCCGCCCGGCGCGCTGACCGCCGACTCGAGTCCGAAGCCCCGGGGCAAGCGCCCCGGGGCTTCGTCGTGAGGTCGTGGGGCCCGCTTCCTCGCACCGGTACGCCCCTGACGCACAGCCGGCCGGGTGGCTTCGTCGTCGTCTTCGCACGGCACGTGCCCTCGGTGGGCGAATAATCACATTTACCCCGATATCTTTATCCGGTGATCATTCTTGTACGCCGTGTCGCCGTCGCCGGTGCCCTGGGCGCCCTGGGAGCCGCGCTCGCCGCCTGCGGCACTCCCGGCGCATCCGGCACCCCGCACGCCGCCGCACGCCCTGCGCACTCGGCGCCCACCACCGCCGCGTCCTCGAAGCCCCCCACCCTCACGCCCGGCCCCTCCGGGCTGACCCCCGTCTTCAAGAACGGCCCGCGCACGCAGGGCAAGACCGTCGCGCTCACCTTCGACGCGGACATGACCGCGGATCAGGGCGCGCGGGCCGCCGCCGGGGAGCATTTCGACAATCCGCAGTTGATCGGCGCACTGCGCGAGCTCAAGGTGCCGGCCACCGTGTTCATGACGGGACGGTGGGCCGACGAATACCCCCAGGAGGCCCGGGCCATCGGCCGCGACCCCCTGTTCGAGGTCGCCAACCACTCGTACAGCCACTACGCCTTCACAAGCGACTGCTACGGCCTGCCGACCGTGTCCGAGGACCGGATGCGGTCCGATGTGGAGCGGGCGTTCGCCGCCTTCGAGAAGGCGGGGGTGCCCCACGTGATGCCGTACTTCCGCTTCCCCGGCGGGTGCTACGACCAGCGTGCGCTGCGCACGCTGATCCCCGTCGGCGTCACCGCGGTGCAGTGGGACGTGGTGAGCGGGGACGCGTTCGCGACGGACGCGGACGCCGTGGCCCAGCAGGTGCTGGAGGGCGTCCGGCCGGGGTCCGTCGTCGTCATGCACTGCACACGGAGCGCGGCCCCGACGACGGAGCGGGCCGTACGGACGATCGTTCCCGAGCTGCGCAAGAAGGGGTTCCGGTTCGTGAAGGTGTCCGAGCTGATCCAAGCGGCCTCGGGCGGGCGTCGATAGGCGGCCGAACGGCCTGTGGCAGCGGTTCACACCGAGCGGCTTACGCTGGGAGCATGAGCGGCGACTACTGCGGTACGGAGACGGCGGGCCCGGCACCCAAGGCGGGCGGTCCGCCGTTCGCCGCGTGTGTGCTGTGCCAGGAGCCGACGGAGTACCCGGAGTCGTACAAGGGGATCACGCTGTGCCCCGTCTGCGCGTGGCAGGAGGCACAGCGCGGCGCCTGCTCAGGATGAGCGACGGGCCGTGCGGGGAGCCGCTTCCTTCCCCCACGAAGACCCGATCTTCGGCCTGGCAGACTGGAGGGCGTGACCAGTGATCCCACCCCCGCCACCCCCGCCACCCCCGCCACCCCGGCCGCCCCGGCCGTCGACGGCAGCGCTCCGCAGGACAGCCCCTTCCGCTCCGAGCGCACCTCCCGTGACGAGGCGCGGCAGTTCGTGCTGCCGCTCGTCGTGCGCATCGAGAAGTCCGCTCCCCCGGCGCGCACGGACGCGCTGGAGACGGCGGCGCGCGCGGTGCTCGTCATCCTGAGCGACGAGCGGTCGCTGGGCGACGGGGAGTGGGCGCAGGCGATGACGGACTGGCAGGACGCCCGGATCCGCAAGGTGGTCCGGCGGGCGCGCGGCGCGGAGTGGCGGCGGGCCGAGGCCCTGCCCGGGATCACGGTGACGGGCAAGTCGGCGGAGGTACGGGTCTTCCCGCCGGTACCGCTGGACGGCTGGCCCAAGGACCTGGCCCGTCTCCAGGTCTCCGGCACCGACCTCGAGGATTTTGAACCGCCCCTGGAGGCGGACCCTTCCGCCCCGGTCCTCCGGCTGAGCCCCGACCTCGACATGTCGGCGGGCAAGGCGATGGCGCAGGCGGGCCACGGCGCCCAACTCGCCTGGTGGGAACTGTCGGACGAGGACCGCGCGGCCTGGCGCGACGCGGGCTTCCCGCTCGCCGTCCGCACGGCGGACCCGTCCCACTGGCGCGAACTCACCGCCTCAGGCCTCCCGTTGGTCCGCGACGCGGGTTTCACGGAGATCGCCCCCGGCTCGTGCACGGTGGTGGCGGACCATCCGGCACTGCGCGGCTGACGCCTCCGGAGGTCACCTGACCCGGCCGCTCGGGCGGACGCCGGAGCGGTGGACTTTGCCGAGCGAACAGAAATCTTTGCCCAAGGCTTGAACATCTCGACAGCACCGTACGTACATCCCGGCACTGGCCAAGCACAGACGCCCAACGACCAGTTGGTTTCATCCGGGAGGCACACTTTGCGGCGTATCAACGGCACCGCCCTCGTCATCGCGGCACTCTTCGCCACCGTCGGCGCGCTGGCGTACCCCGTGTGGTCGTACGCCGACCGTTCCGGAACCGGACAGGCGAACCTCGCCGCCGGGACGGTGAGCACGCGCTGGGGGCCGCTCACCGCCTCCGACCGCGACCTGATCGTCCGGGTGCGACTGGCCGGCCTGTGGGAGCTGCCGGCCGGACAGCAGGCGCTCGAGCGCCCGGTCAGCAAGGCGTTCAAGGAGACGGCCGACCACCTCATCGTCGGCCACACCGATCTCGACAAGCGGGTCCGGATCGTCGCGGCCCAGCTGGGAGTGGAGCTGCCGAACCAGCCCAACCCCCAGCAGCAGGGCTGGCTCCAGGAGCTGAGCGCGGCCAGCGGCAAGGAGTACGAGTACAAGTTCGCGAACCTGCTGCGGTCCGCCCACGGCAAGATCTTCCCGGCCATCGGCGCCGTCCGTAACAGCACCCGCAACACCCTGGTGCGCCAGCTCGCCTCGGACACCAACCAGACCGTGCTCGACCACATCACGATGCTGGAGAAGACCGGGTCCGTCGACTTCGACGCCATCGCCAACGACACGGCAGCCGCCGCGACCGCCAGCCCGACCGGTCCCCCGGCCCCGGTCCCCGGTTCGACGGCGGCCTCGGCGCCGCCCGCCGAGGCGACCGGTGACGTGCAGGTCTCGTCGTCTCCGTCGCCGGGGGAGCCTGGGACGGTCAACACGGGCCGGCCGGATCCCGAGGACTCGGACAACGTGTTGCAGTAGCGGCATCGCGCCCGGCCCCGCGGCCGCTGCGGCCGGGCGCCGGCCGGGCATCGGCCCGGCGGAACCTCAAATGTTCCTCTGAACGTCCCCGGGGCGGGGTTCGGCCCCGAGGGCACGGGCCATGACACCGTCACGCCGGAACAGCGGGCCCGTCGAGGGAGACGGGGCAGCGGAGTCCTGGTGAAGCCGTGGTGGAGGAGGGGACGATGGAGCGACTGAGGACACTGGGGACACTGGGGACGGGGATCGGCTGGCGGCCGGAGATCGCGGACGCCGTGGAGCGGATGCCGGGCATCGACTGGGTCGAGGCCGTGGCGGAGAACGTGTGCCCCGGACATCTCCCCGAGTCGCTGCTGCGGCTGCGGGCGCGCGGCGTCACCGTCGTCCCGCACGGTGTCTCCCTCGGCCTCGGCGGGGCGGACCGTCCCGACGAGGGCCGGCTGGCCGCCCTCGCGGAGCGCGCCGAGGCGCTGGGCTCGCCGCTGGTCACGGAGCACATCGCCTTCGTACGCGCGGGCGGGGCACTGACCGCCTCGCCCCTGCTGGAGGCGGGGCACCTGCTGCCCGTTCCGCGCACCCGCGACGCGCTGGACGTGCTGTGCGAGAACGTCCGCATCGCGCAGGCCGCGCTGCCCGTGCCGCTCGCCGTGGAGAACATCGCCGCGCTCATCTCCTGGCCCGGCGAGGAGATGACGGAGGGGCAGTTCCTGTACGACCTCGTCGAGCGCACCGGCGTACGCCTGCTGATCGACGTGGCGAACCTCCACACCAACCACGTCAACCGGGGCGAGGACCCGGCCAAGGCCCTGGACGAGCTGCCCGTCGAGGCCATCGCGTACGTCCATGTCGCGGGCGGCTTCGAGCGCGACGGTGTCTGGCACGACAGCCACGCCCACCCCGTCCCGCAACCGGTCCTCGACATCCTGGCCGACCTCGCCTCCCGTACGACCCCGCCGGGCGTACTCCTGGAACGCGACGAGAACTTCCCCGAACCGGGCGAGCTGGAGCGGGAGTTGGGGGCGATAAGGAAGACGTTGGAGAAGGCGGGGACGAGGGCGGGGGCTTCGGCCGGAGCCGCGGGGGCCGCGACGAGGACGGCGGCGGAGCTTACGGTGGCGGAGTCGACGGCGGTCGGCGCGATCGCCGGCCCGAGGCGTGGCGGTGCCGACGCGCAGGCCGCGCCTCGGGCGGCCGGGACCGAGGCCCTGAGCGCGGCGTCGACGTCGACGCCCGCCGACCCCGCCCGCCAGCGCCTCGCGCTCGCCCAGGCCGCTCTCCTCTCCGCCCTCGTCGCCGGCACCCCCGTACCCGAGGGGTTCGACCGGGTACGGCTGGGCGTGCAGGCCCGTGCCCTCGCCGCCAAGCGGGCGGACGTGGTCGCGAAGGTCGCGCCGGAGTTGCCGGAGATCCTCGCGGAGGAGTACCGGCCGGCCTTCCTCACGTACGCCCCCGGGCACCCGATGACCGGCGGCTACCGGCGTGACGCCCTCGACTTCGCCGAGCACCTGCTGCTCGCCGGGCGCCCCGAGGACGCGGAGGCCCGGCGCCGGCTGCGCGACTGGTGGCTGGAGCGCTCCGGCCCCACCCCGCCCTCCCGACACCCCGCCGCCCGCCTGGCCCGCGCCACCCGCAGGGTCCTGCTGCGCCGCTGAGGCCGTTGCGTCGCTGAGGCCGTTGCACCGCTGAGGCGCCGTTGCGTCGCTGAGCCCTGTGCGCCGCGCGGTCCCCGGCCCGGCATCCCGAAGGCCACCGGCACGCAGGACCCCAGTACGCCCACCGCAACGGGACGGCAACCGCCTCCACAGAATGTGCCGCGGTTAACATCGCGGCTCCTTCGCATGCCCACGGGATTCATTTGCACCGTTTCACCGTGGATTGCCCTCCACCGCCCCTACCGCGTCCGGGTCCCTCCGCCCCGTAATCCACCCCTTCCTCCCTGTACGGCAGTTGGCGTAGTCCGCGCAGTAATATGCCAAGCCGCACCCGAAGCGCACTAGCGTGCGGTGCCGCAAGCAGGAGGCACACCGACATGCGATCCATCAACCACACCGGACTGTTCAGTGGCACCGGACTCATCATCGCCGGGCTGACCGCGACCCTCGTCGCGCTGATCTTTCCGATCTGGTCGTACGCGGACCGCTCCGGCACAGGCCTGGACACCCTGAGCGCCCAGACCGTGTCGACGAAGTTCGGCCCGCTGTCCGCCCTGGACCGGGAGTTCGTCACGAAGGTCCGGCTGGCCGGCCTGTGGGAACTGCCCGCGGGGCAGCAGGCACAGGACAAGGGCACCACCCAGGCCGTGCACACGGCGGGCGAGCACCTCGTCGAGGGCCACACGTTCCTCGACGCCCGGGTCCGCAACGTCGCCGCGCGTCTGGGGCTCGAGCTGCCCAACCAGCCGAACCCACAGCAGCGTCAGTGGCTCGCCACCCTGAACTCGGCGCAGGGCGAGACCTACGACCGGGACTTCGCCAACATCCTGCGCCAGGCCCACGGCAAGGTCTTCTCCGTCGTCGCCCAGGTCCGCGCGGGCACCCGCAACTCCCTGGTGCGCGACCTCGCCGACGACGCGAACACCACCGTCCTCGACCACATCAAGGTCCTCGAGGCCACCGGCCTGGTCGACTTCGACGCGCTGGCCCGGGACGCGGCCACCTCCGGCCCGCCCCCGCTCACCAGTTCCCCCGCCCCGCCGGGACCGAAGGCCTCACCGAACTCCCCGATTCCGGTCACCCCCTCGCCGACCTACACCCTGCCGCCCGCCGCCTCCAGCCCCAGGCCCTCCGAAAAGAACTGACCAGCGCCGGAACGGCACCAACCCGCTCCCGGTACAACGCCCGCACGACGCCCGTACGACGCCCGCACGACGTCAAACGGAACGTCACATACCGACAACGCTCCGTCCATATCGTGGAAACCCCGTGGCGCTCGGGCACCTGTTCGCATAGAAAAACGCCATGTTCTGGGTCCTTCTCCTGCTCCTGGCGTGGGTCGCCGCCGGCACGTCCTGCACACGCCTGTGCCTGGCCGCCGTACGCGCCGCGGCCGTCGACGCGAACGCCGCGCGCGGCCACGCCCTGACGCTGTACGAGGCGGCGTTCCTGGCCGGCGGCCCGAAGCGGGTGGCCGATCTGACGCTCGTCGCGATGGCCCGTCAGCGGCGGCTGCTGCTCGCGCACACCGGCTGGGCGACCGTCGTGGACCCCAACGGGCGGGACGAGATGGAGCGTTCGGTGCTGGGCGCGATAGGCCCGGAGGGGCAGTCGCGGATAGCGCCGGTGCGCCGGACGACCGCCGCCGCCGACCCCGTGCGCTCGCTCGCCGACCGGCTCGTCACGGCGGGCCTCGCCGTGCCCGACGGCGCGCGTACGACCGTCGCGGGCGCCGTCCGCCAGGTGCAGGCCGCGTCCGCGGCCGTCGCCGCGCTGGGCGCGGTCGCCGTACTGATGCCCGCGGAGGCCGCCGAGGAGCAGATCCCGGTCGTCGTCTGGTTCGCGCTGCCCCTGCTCCTCACGCTGAGCTGTCTCGCCATCGCCCGCGTCGAGGTCCACCCGTACACGCGCTGGGCGTCGCCGGCCGGCCAGCGGCTGCTCGGCGCCCTGCCCCGGCACGCCGACGAAGCCGGCGACGACCGTACGTATCTCACCTCCGTCGCCGTACGCGGCATCCGCGCGATCGGCGAACCGGAGCTGCGCGCCGCCTTCACCCACCGGGAGCGCGGCTGACGGCCCCTCACCGATCAACGGCCCTCACCGATCAAAGGGACGCCCGATGAGAGCCGCCGCCCCCTGCACCGCCGCCGGGTCCTTGCTCCTGACGGGCCTCGCCGCCGCACCGGCGGGCGGCGTACCCGCCGCGCCGGGCGACCCCGAACTGCGCGGCACCGTCACGGTCCCGCTCGACCACGCGCGCCCCGGCGGCATGCCCGCTGGTGGCTGTCAGGCGAGCCCCGCCACCAGCTCCGCCACCGACTTGCGACGCCCCGTGTAGAACGGGACCTCCTCGCGGACGTGCATACGGGCCTCGGAGGCGCGCAGGTGGCGCATGAGGTCGACGATGCGGTACAGCTCGTCGGCCTCGAAGGCCAGCATCCACTCGTAGTCGCCGAGGGAGAACGAGGCGACCGTGTTGGCGCGCACGTCCGGGTAGCCGCGGGCCATCTTGCCGTGGTCGGCGAGCATGCGGCGGCGGTCCTCGTCGGGCAGCAGGTACCAGTCGTAGGAGCGCACGAAGGGGTAGACGCTCACGTAGTTGCGGGGCGTCTCGTCGGCGAGGAACGCCGGGATGTGCGAGCGGTTGAACTCGGCGGGGCGGTGCAGCGCCATGTTCGACCACACCGGCTCCAGGGCGCGGCCCAGCTTGGTGCGGCGGAAGAGGTTGTACGCCTCCTGGAGCTCGTCGCTGGTCTCGGCGTGCCACCAGATCATGAGGTCGGCGTCGGCGCGCAGCCCCGACACGTCGTACGTACCCCGGATGGTCACGTCCTTGGCGGCGAGCTGGTCGAACAGCTCCTGGACCTCGTCCGCGTAACCCGCGCGGTCCTCGGGCAGTACGTCCTTCAGCTTGAAGACCGACCACAGGGTGTAGCGGATGACCTCGTTGAGGTCCTTGGCCAGCTTGCCCTTGTTCGGGATCCTGCCGGACTCGGTGGTGGGGGCGTCGTCACTCATGGGGCTATTCTCCCGCTCCGCCGTGCAGGCTCTGCACCGGGTGGGCACTCAGCTCGTCCAGCCCCGCGCGGTCGCCGCCCAGCTGCTCCACGGCGGCGTACGCGCCGGCGATGCAGGCCGGGATGCCGACGCCGTCGTACGCCGCGCCGCAGACGGCGAGGCCGGGCAGCTTGGCGACGTGGTCGCGGATGCGGGCCACGCGCGCGTGGTGGCCGACGGGGTACTGCGGCAGGCCGTCGGTCCAGCGGGTGACGCGGCTGGCGACCGGCGTGGCGGCCAGGCCGGTCGCCTCGCGCAGGTCGTGGCGCGAGACGTCCACGAGGCCGGCGTCGTCCCGGCCGAGGATCTCCGTCTCGCCGTACCGCCCGACCGACGTGCGCAGCACCAGCAGGTCGGGGTCCTCGTCCGCGATCCAGCCCCACTTCTGGGAGGCGAACGTCGATGCCTTGATGGTGCGCCCGTCGACGGGAGGCACGAGGAAGCCGCTGCCTTCGGGGAGGCTGGTCCCACTGCGGCGGTAGGCGAGGGTGACCAGCGCCATGGACGCGTACTCGACGCCGGCCAGCTCGGCCGCGGCGGCGGGTGCCTCGGCGCGCAGCAGCTCGGCGGCGGCCGCGGCGGGCAGGGCGACGACCACGGAGTCGGCGTGCAGCACACGACCGCCGGCGACCAGCCACCCACGCGGCCGGCCCGCCCTCGGCTCTGCGCAGCTCGGTCACCCGGCGCCCCGGTGACGATCTCGCCGCCCCGCGCGCGCACCGACTCCGCGACCGCGAGCGGCAGTTGCCCGACGCCGCCCTCGATGCCCATGAAGACCGGGCCCGTCTGCTGGGCCGCGGCCGCCTTCTCCTGGAGCTCGCGGACCACCTCCGTCAGCGACGCGTGCGCGTGGATCGCGGTGAAGAGCTGGGGGACCGCCGAGCGCATCGAGAGGCGGTACGCGTCGCCCGCGTACACCCCGCCCAGGAGGGGCTCGACCAGGCGGTCGACGACCTCGCGGCCGAGGCGCGCCGCCACGTACTCCCCCACCGCCACGTCGTCGCCGACCTCCGTGCGGGGCAGGTCGGCGTCGCGCTCGATGCGGCGCAGGCCCTCGTCGCTCAGCACGCCGGCCAGCGCGGACGCCGTGCCCGGGACGCCCATGACGTGGCCCTTGGGCATGGGGCGCAGGGCGCCGCGGGTCCAGATCGACGCCGAGGCGGTGGCCGGGGGGCGGAGGCGGTCGGCGAGGCCCACCTCACGCGCGAGGCCCACCGCCTCGGGGCGGCGCGCGAGCATCGACTCGGCGCCGAGGTCGACCCGGACGCCCTCGATCTCGCCGGGCAGCAGCTTGCCGCCGAGGCGGTCCGACGCCTCGAGCACGGTCACGCGCGCGCCACGGTCCAGCAGCCGGTGCGCGGCGGCCAGCCCCGCGATCCCGCCCCCGATGACGACGACCTGCCCCATACCCGTGCGCGTCTGAGTTGTGCTCATGTCCCCACTTTGTCAGACCTCACTGACAGTCCGGCCGGGGGCCGGTGACCTGGGTGAGTCCGGACCGTGACCGCGCCGGGACCAGTGTCCTCGGCGAGTCCCGACCGTGATGGCATCGGGACCGGATCCGGCCAACGTTCCTGGCGGGCCGGGCGTCGAAGAAGCGTCAGGCACGACGACTTCCGGGGGTAGCCCACATGCAGACAGCACGCACCGTACGACCTGTTCGGGTCCTGGCGGCCCTGCTTTTGACCTCCGCTCTCGCGCTCGCGGGGTGCAGCGCCGCCGACGACGGCGGCGGCAGCAGCTCGGACGCGAAGGCCGCCGCTCCGGGCGCCCAAAAAGGCGCGGCCGACAGCGGCTCGGCGAGCGGCGCCAAGGCCTCCGGCGCGCCCAAGCTCACCGCGAGCGCCATCATCCGCACCGCCTCTCTGACGGTGCAGGTCAAGGATGTGCCCAAGGCCCTCGACGACGCGCGTACGACCGTCGAGACGGCGGGCGGCTTCATCGGCAACGAGAGCACCAGCCGGGACGCGCGGGGCCACGAGCGCACCCGTGTCGTCCTGCGTGTGCCCAGCGAGAAGTACGACCAGGTGCTCGGTGACCTGGAGGGCACGGGCAAGCTCATCGACCGCTCCCGTAAGGCGGAGGACGTCACCGACCAGGTCGTCGACGTGGAGAGCCGCATCAAGTCGCAGCGCGCCAGTGTCGCCCGGGTCCGCGAGCTGATGGACAAGGCGACCAAGCTCAGCGATGTGGTCAGCCTGGAGGGGGAGTTGAGCAGCCGTGAGGCCGACCTGGAGGCCCTGCTGGCCCAGCAGGCGTCCCTGAAGGACCGCACCAGCCTGGCCACCATCACGCTCTCCCTGTCCGAGACCCCGGTGAAGAAGGCGGCGGCCAAGGACGAGGACCCGGGCTTCCTGGACGCGCTCGCGGGCGGCTGGCACGTCTTCGTCACGCTGCTGCGCTGGATCGCCCTGGCGTTCGGCGCGGTGCTCCCGTTCGCGGCGGTCGCGGCGCTGGTGGTGTTCGTGTGGGTGCGGCTCGTACGGCCCCGGCTGCCGCGCCGTCCGGCCCCGGCGACGACCGCCGCACCGGGTGCGGTTCCCGGCTTCCCCGCGCCCTCGCCGGCGCCCGCGCAGCGGCCCGCGGAGGGACGGGAAGAGCACTGACCGGCCCCGGCCCCGGCCCCGTAGCGTGTTCGTATGAGCATGAGCCGTACGAGCCGTACGAAAGAGCGCCTGGTCGTGATCGGCGGCGACGCGGCGGGCATGTCCGCCGCGTCGCAGGCACGTCGCCTCAAGGGCCCCGCCGAGCTGGAGATCGTGGCGTTCGAGCGCGGCCACTTCACCTCCTACTCGGCGTGCGGGATCCCGTACTGGGTGGGCGGCGACGTCGCCGAACGGGATCAGCTGATCGCGCGCACCCCCGAGGAGCACCGGGCCCGCGGCATCGGCCTGCGGATCCGTACGGAGGTCACGGAGATCGACGCCGAGGGCGCCCGCGTGCGCTCCCGGGACCTGGCGTCCGGGGCCGAGTCGTGGACGTCGTACGACAAACTCGTGATCGCGACCGGCGCCCGGCCGGTCCGCCCGGAGCTGCCCGGCGTCGACGCGCCCGGGGTGCACGGGGTGCAGACCCTGGACGACGGCCAGGCCCTGCTCGACACGCTGGCCGCCACCCGGGGCCGTCGGGCCGTGGTCGTCGGCGCCGGGTACATCGGCGTGGAGATGGCCGAGGCGCTCATCAACCGCGGCTACGAGGTGACCGTCGTCAACCGCAGCAAGGAGCCGATGGCCACCCTCGACCCCGACATGGGCCGCCTGGTGCACAAGGCCATGGAGGGCCTGGGCATCACCATGGTGAACGACGCCGAGGTCACCGGGCTGCCGACGGGAGACGACGGACGGGTCCGCGCGGTCGCCACGGAGGACGCCGAGTACCCGGCGGACGTGGTGGTCCTGGGCATCGGCGTACGCCCCGAAACGACGCTCGCGCAGGCCGCCGGGCTGCCGCTGGGCGAGCACCACGGGCTGCTGACCGACCTCGCGATGCGGGTGCGCGGCCACGAGAACATCTGGGCGGGCGGCGACTGCGTCGAGGTCCTCGACCTGGTCTCCGGGAGCGAACGGCACATCCCCCTGGGCACGCACGCCAACAAGCACGGGCAGGTCATCGGCGCCAACGTGGGCGGCGGGTACGCCACGTTCCCCGGTGTCGTCGGTACGGCGGTCAGCAAGGTCTGCGACCTGGAGATCGCCCGCACCGGGCTGCGCGAGAAGGACGCGCGGCGGGCGGGGCTCCAGTTCGAGGCGGTCACCGTCGAGTCGACGAGCCGCGCGGGCTACTACCCGGGCGCCGATCCGATGACGGTGAAGATGCTCGCCGAACGCCGCACGGGGCGGCTGCTCGGTGTGCAGATCGTCGGCGGCGAAGGCGCGGGCAAGCGCGTGGACATCGCCGCGGTGGCGCTCACCGCGGGCATGACGGTGGAACAGATGACGGCCCTCGACCTCGGCTACGCGCCGCCGTTCTCACCGGTGTGGGACCCGATCCTGGTGGCGGCGCGAAAGGCGGTGGCGGCGGTACGCGCCAACGGTGTGTGAGGCACGCGCCCCGAGAGGGGCGCGGACCCGCGACATCACGCGGCTCGGCGGCCCCCGCTATGCCGACTCGTGCTGACCGGCCGTCCCGTTGATCCGCTCGATGGCCTGCCGAGCCTGTTCGGCCGGCGGCCGCGGCGACAGTGCGGACACGGACGCGGTGGACGGCACGGCGGGCGGCTGCGCCCCCGCCGGCTTCGCATGGGAGGCAGGGCGGTTGGAGCGCAGCCGATGGCTGACGGCCTCGTCGATGGTCACCGGGCGCTGCATCTTGGCGGCGAGCCGGCCGGCCTCCTGGCCGAGCAGGGCGACATCCTCCCAGGGCAGATGCAGCACCAGGGCGACCTCCGCCTCCCCGTCGGGCAGGGCGTGTATCGGAGGAGTAACTCGCTCGTTCATCGCCTGTTCCTCACGTAGTTGCCGGCATCGCGGGCGGTTGAGGAGACATACGTACGACCGTCCGGTCGCGTTCACCGGTTCGCCGGGCTCATCCAGGGCACTACTTTCTTGTGGTCATTCCCGTCCATGACGTGAACCCGGTACAGCGCACGCCCTATGTGACGTATGCGCTGATCGCGATCAACTTCGCCGTCTTCCTCTTCACCCCCGGCATAGCGGGATCGGTGACGGGAGACAGCGGGGTGTCGCAGCTGTGTCATCTCCAGGCGTTCCTGGAACGCTACGCGGCCGTGCCACAGGAGTTGATCCACCACCAGATGCCGCGGCTCGTGCCGACGGGCGAGGTGGGCATCGGCCCGCAGGGCCCCGGCTGTGTGGCCGCGCCGCCGGACTACGACAAGTCGCCCCCGCTGTCGGTCCTGACGGCGATGTTCCTGCACGGCAGCTGGCTGCACCTGCTGGGCAACATGCTCTTCCTGCTGATCTTCGGCAACAACATCGAGGACCGCATGGGGCATGTGCGCTTCACGCTGTTCTACGTGGCCTGCGGCTACGTGGCGGGGTACGGCTTCGCACTCCTCAACGACGACTCCGGGGACCCGCTGATCGGCGCCTCCGGGGCCATCGCCGGTGTCCTGGGCGCGTATCTGGTGCTCTACCCGAAGGCCAGAGTGTGGGTCCTCGTCCCGTTCCTGGTGTTCCTGCCGCTGCGGCTGCCCGCGTGGATCGTGCTGGGCTTCTGGTTCGCGCTCCAGGCGGTCTACTCGTCGGGCGGCGCGGTCTCCACGGCGGGGACGGTGGCGTACGCGGCGCATGTGGTCGGCTTCCTCGCCGGCATGCTGCTCGCCTGGCCACTGCGCCCGGGCACACCGCCGCCACCGGCGCCGCGCAGCCTGCTGTGGGGCAGGCAGGCGCGGCACACCTGGTGACCTCGGCCGGTCAGCGGGCGGTCTGCGTGTGGACGTACTCCACGAGGCGGGTCAGCGCGTCCGGGTCGGTGGTCGGCGGGACGCCGTGGCCGAGGTTGAAGACATGGCCCTCGAGACCGGCGGCCGCATCAAGCACCTCGCGGGTCTTGGTCTCCACCGCCTCCGTCGTGGAGAACAGGACCGCCGGGTCGAGGTTGCCCTGGAGCGCCTTCCCGGTGCCGACGCGGCGGGCGGCCTCGTCGAGCGGGACGCGCCAGTCGACGCCGACGACGTCCGCGCCCGCCTCGCCCATGAGGCCGAGCAGCTCACCGGTGCCGACACCGAAGTGGATACGGGGCACGCCGTACGACTCGACGGCCTGGAAGACCTTGGTGGAGGCGGGCATCACCGAGCGGCGGTAGTCGGCGGGGGCGAGCGCGCCGACCCAGGAGTCGAAGAGCTGGACGGCGGAGGCGCCCGCCTCGATCTGGACCTTGAGGAAGGCCGAGGTGATCTCGGCGAGACGGTCGAGGAGGTCGGCCCACAGCTGCGGGTCGCCGTACATGAGCGCCTTGGTGTGCTCGTGGTTCTTGGACGGGCCGCCCTCCACGAGATAGCTCGCGAGGGTGAAGGGCGCGCCCGCGAAACCGATGAGCGGGGTCTCGCCGAGCTCGGCCGTCAGCAGCTTGATCGCCTCGGTGACGTACGAGACGTCCTCGGGGGTCAGGTCGCGCAGCTGGGCCAGGTCGGCGCGGGTGCGGATCGGCTTCTCGACGACCGGGCCGACGCCCGGCTTGATGTCGAGGTCGATGCCGATGGCCTTGAGCGGTACGACGATGTCGCTGAAGTAGATCGCCGCGTCCACGTTGTGCCGGCGGACCGGCTGGAGTGTGATCTCGGCGACCAGCTCGGGGCGCATGCACGACTCGAGCATGGGGATGCCCTCGCGCACCTTGAGGTACTCCGGCAGCGAGCGCCCGGCCTGCCGCATGAACCACACCGGCGTGTGCGGCACGGGCTCGCGCCTGCACGCCTTGAGGAAGGCGGACTCGTACGTGGCTGTCGGCTGGCCCGTCGCGGGGCGGTCGTTGGCACTCACGACGGAAAGTCTCGCACGCCCCACCGACAGCCCCGCCCGGGCCCGGGCCCCGAAAGGGGGCGGGGGGTGAAGGGGGCGGGGGCGAAGGGGGCGGGGGGCGCACATTCGCACAGCGCGATCCGGACAGTGGCCCTTCGCACGGGTGTCCCTCCCTGCACGAGCGCTTCCTTCCCCTTAATCTTCCCCGCATGGCTGCGGCTCAGGGACGACTGTCGGACGGCGCTGGCGGAATGGACGACGCGAAGGAGGGGGACCGGGATGGGACGGAGACGGCTCCGCTGCCCTTCCGCGCCTCTGTCGAGGCACTGAGGGCCGCACGACTGCGGCCGGAGATCGAGATCGACCCGACGCGGCCGCCCCAGCGGCTCGCCCCGTACGCGTACGCGCTGGAGGCCGCCGTCGTCGAGGACGACGAGGACCTGGCCGACGGCCGGCTCGTCCTGCTGCACGACCCGGCCGGACACGACGCCTGGCAGGGCACGTTCCGGCTGGTCACGCTGGTCCGCGCGGAGCTGGAGCCGGAGATGGTCGCGGACCCGCTGCTGCCGGAGGTGTGCTGGTCCTGGCTCACCGGCGCGCTGGAGGCCCGCGGGCTGTCGTACGGCGAACCGAGCGGGACGGTCACCCGCGCCAGTTCGCACTACTTCGGCGGCCTCGGCGAGCGGCCGGCCGCGTCCCAGATCGAGATCCGCGCCTCCTGGACCCCGCGCGAGGGCCTGGGCGGCGTCCCGGACACGGCCGCCCACCTCGCCTCCTGGTGCGATCTCCTGTGCCAGATCGCGGGCCTGCCGCCGACGGGCCCGGGCGCCGACGCCTCCGTGGTGACGCTGCCGCAGCGGCGGGGGCCGCAGTCCCGCTGACCCGACGACCCCGAGGGGCGGCCCCGCGAAAGCGGGAGCCGCCCCTTCGTGCGCACCGGTCCCCGCCGCTTGTCCCACGGTCGCGGCCCTCTCGCTGACCTTTTGTCGATACGACCACTTTCTGACCCGTTATGACGCGGAGCGAACCGATTCGATCTTCGGGTGATCGCTCGCGCGTCCGAATTGCCCATATTGTTACTCACCAAATCGTGATCATTCTCTAAAGGACCACGGGTTTGATGCCGAAGACCTCTGTGACCTTGAAAGCACGGTTCGTCCCGGCTTCATCCCCAGAGCCGGCCCCGTCCCCGCACCCCAGGAGGCCTGGTGTCCGTTCTCCTCGAGCAGCCCGCAAGCCTGGTCGCCTACCGCCCGAACAAGCCGACCGCCATGGTGGTCGTGGCCGACCCACGGGTCCGCTCCACCGTCACCCGCCACCTCTGGGCGCTCGGAGTGCGCGACGTCATCGAGGCGTCGTCCGTCGCGGAGGCCCGTCCCCGTATCGGCAACCCGCGTGACATCTGCGTCGCCGACGTCCACCTGCCGGATGGTTCCGGCCTCACCCTGCTGTCAGAGACCAGAGCCGCCGGCTGGCCCAACGGCCTCGCTCTTTCCGCCGCCGACGACATCGGCGCCGTCCGCAACGCCCTCGCGGGCGGAGTGAAGGGCTACGTCGTCACCGGCACGCGGACGAATCTGGGACTGCCCACCCGGCCCGGCGCCGCCCCCATCGGCTCCGCCGCCGCCCGTATGCACCGCCGCCCCCCGGGTGCCCCGAGCCACCCGGGCGGCTACCGCGAACTGTCCGGACGCGAGGTGGAGGTGCTGCGCCTCGTCGCCGAGGGCCAGTCGAACAAGGCCATCGGCGTCTCGATGGGCCTGTCCGCACTGACCGTCAAGAGCCACCTCGCCCGCATCGCCCGCAAGCTCGGCACGGGCGACCGCGCCGGAATGGTGGCGGTGGCCCTGCGGACCGGGATCATCCACTGACCGCACCCCTTGACGGCACCCACTGACCACACCCCCTGACCACTCCCATTGACCGCATCCGCCGATCACACCGCCGATCGCATCCGCCGACGCGCTGCACCGACCACATGCACCGACCACATTCACTGACACGTGTGACACGTGACTGGTTTACGACCCCCAGACGCCCGTCGACGGAACGTTCCGTCGGCGGGCGTTGTCCATACACAGATACCCTTGACAGGTGACCGACGCCCAAGAGACCGCAGCAGACAGCTCACTGCGAACCACCGGAGGCGCCCCTCCGGACGACGTCGAAACGGCGCCGACCCCGTTGCTCGAGCCCCGCGAGGGCATTCCGCCCGTGATTGCCGACGACGCCTCGCTCGCCGAGGTGATCGCCGCCTTCGCCGCCGGCAGCGGCCCCGTGGCCGTGGACGCCGAACGTGCGTCCGGGTACCGATACGGCCAGCGCGCCTATCTGGTGCAGCTGCGCCGCGAGGGCGCCGGCACGGCGCTGATCGACCCCGTGGCCTGTCCCGATCTCTCGGGCCTCGGCGAGGCGATCTCCGGCGTCGAGTGGGTGCTGCACGCCGCCACCCAGGACCTGCCGTGTCTGCGCGAGATAGGCATGGTGCCGACGCGGCTCTTCGACACCGAGCTGGCCGGGCGGCTCGCCGGGTTCCCGCGGGTCGGCCTGGGCGCGATGGTCGAGAGCGTCCTCGGCTTCGTACTGGAGAAGGGGCATTCCGCCGTCGACTGGTCGACCCGGCCGCTGCCCGAGCCGTGGCTGCGCTACGCCGCCCTCGACGTCGAGCTGCTCGTCGACCTGCGCGACGCCCTGGAGAAGGAGCTGGACCGGCAGGGCAAGCTGGAGTGGGCCCAGCAGGAGTTCGACGCGATCGCCTCGGCGCCGCCGCCGGAGCCGCGCAAGGACCCCTGGCGCCGTACGTCCGGCATGCACAAGGTGCGCCGGCGCCGGCAGATGGCGGTCGTACGGGAGCTGTGGGAGACCCGGGACCGGATCGCGCAGCGCCGGGACGTCTCGCCGGGCAAGGTGCTCGGGGACACGGCGATCGTCGAGGCGGCGCTCGCCCTGCCCGCGAACACACACGCCCTGGCCGCGCTGAACGGCTTCGGGCACCGCATGGGCCGCCGGCAGCTGGAGCAGTGGCAGACCGCCGTCGACCGGGCCAGGGCACTGCCGGACGCCGAGCTGCCGCAGCCCGGACAGCCGGTGACCGGCCCTCCGCCGCCGCGCGCCTGGGCGGACAAGGATCCGGCCGCCGCCGCCCGGCTCTCCGCGGCCCGCGCCGCGGTGTCGGCGCTCGCCGAGCGGCTGAACATGCCGCAGGAGAACCTGATCACGCCGGACACCGTGCGCCGTGTGTGCTGGGAGCCGCCGAAGCTCGCGGACGCCGACTCGGTGGCGGCCGCACTCGCCGCCCACGGGGCCCGGCCCTGGCAGATCGAGCAGGTCACGCCGGTACTGGTGACGGCCCTCGCCGCACCCCCCAAGGCCTGAGGCTCACTTCGTCACGGCCCGCGTGAACCCGTTGCGGATGAACCGCTGGAGGAACAGGAAGACGATCAAGGTCGGCAGGACGACGAGCACCGCACCGGCCGAGATCGTCCCCCAGTGCGCGCCGAACGGCCCCCTGAAGCGGAACAGCGACGTCGAGATCACGCCAAGATCCTCGGTCGGCGCGTAGCGGAAAGGCGGGCAGAAGTCGTCGCAGACGGTGAAAGCGTCACGACCACGGGTGGCGCGTTCTGTGCGGACGCGGCGGGTACGTCGTTCGAGGTGATCACGGGGTGAGGGGTCGGGCTCGCCTCCGGTGCCCACTCCCGTCCTGGCCCCGGGAGGGTCCACGGCACCCCCGCGGATGTGACCTTCACCGCTCCCGCCTCCGGGGCTGGGCAGCATGGTTACTCACAAGTAGCATGGAGAGGTGAGCGCGCGCTCAGTCGCGTGCGCCGCGCAGCAGTGCCACCCCGCACCCTGGAGGAGAGCCATCGTGCCTCGTACCGTCAGGGATGTCGTCTTCGTCGACGGCGTCCGCACCCCGTTCGGCAAGGCGGGCCCGAAGGGCATTTACCACGAGACCCGCGCCGACGACCTCGTCGTGAAGGCGATCCGGGAGCTGCTGCGCCGCAACCCGGGTCTCGACCCGAAGAAGATCGACGAGGTCGCCATCGCCGCGACCACCCAGATCGGCGACCAGGGTCTGACCCTCGGCCGCACGGCCGGCATCCTGGCCGGGCTCCCCCAGTCGGTCCCCGGCTACTCCATCGACCGCATGTGCGCGGGCGCGCTGACCGCCGTCACCGCCACGGCGGGCTCCATCGCCTTCGGTGCGTACGACGCCGTCATCGCCGGTGGTGTCGAGCACATGGGCCGTCACCCGATGGGCGAGGGCGTGGACCCGAACCCGCGGTTCGTCAGCGAGAAGCTGGTCGACGAGTCCGCCCTCTTCATGGGCATGACCGCCGAGAACCTGCACGACCGCTACCCGCACATCACCAAGCAGCGCGCCGACGAGTACGCCGTGCGCTCGCAGGAGAAGGCCGCCAAGGCGTACGCCAACGGCAAGATCCAGCAGGATCTGGTGCCGGTCTCGGTGCGCAACACCAACGCGGAGGTCGGTGAGACCGGCTGGGGCCTGGTCACCGCCGACGAGCCGATGCGCCCGGGTACGACGCTGGAGAACCTGGCCGGCCTCAAGACCCCCTTCCGCGTCCACGGCCGGGTCACCGCCGGTAACGCGGCCGGTCTGAACGACGGTGCGACCGCCTCGATCATCGCGTCCGAGGACTTCGCCCGCGAGCACAACCTCCCGGTCAAGATGCGCCTGGTCTCCTACGCCTTCGCGGGCGTCGAGCCGGAGGTCATGGGCTACGGCCCGATCCCGGCGACCGAGAAGGCCCTCGCCAAGGCCGGCCTGTCGATCGAGGACATCAACCTCTTCGAGGTCAACGAGGCCTTCGCCGTCCAGGTGCTCGCCTTCCTCGACCACTACGGCATCGCCGACGACGACGCGCGCGTCAACCAGTACGGCGGCGCCATCGCGTTCGGTCACCCGCTGGCCTCCTCCGGCGTGCGTCTGATGACGCAGCTGGCCCGCCAGTTCGAGGAGCAGCCGGAGGTCCGTTACGGCCTCACCACCATGTGCGTCGGCTTCGGCATGGGCGCCACGGTGATCTGGGAGAACCCGCACCACAAGGACGCCGGAGGCGACAAGTGAGCACCACTGAACTCCTGAAGGGTGCGGCCGCGCTGTTCCCCGACGAGGTCGTGACGTCCGCGCACGTACGTCACCTCGACCTGCCCTCCGGCGCCGGGCGCTTCGCGCTCATCACGCTGGACAACGGCTTCGACCACACCAAGCCGACCACCTTCGGCCCGGCGTCGCTGGCGAACCTCAACACCGCCATCGACCAGGTCGAGAAGGAGGCCGCGGCCGGCGAGATCGTCGGTGTCGGCATCACCGGCAAGCCGTTCATCTTCGCGGTCGGCGCGGACCTCAAGGGCGTCGAGCTCCTGAAGAACCACGACGACGCGCTCGCCATCGGCAAGGGCGGCCACGAGGTCTTCAAGCGCCTCGCGGGCATAGCGGTTCCGACCTTCGCGTACTACAACGGTGCCGCGATGGGCGGCGGTGTCGAGGTCGGTCTGCACTGCCAGTACCGCACGGTCTCGGCGGCGCTGCCGGCGTTCTCGCTCCCCGAGGTCTTCCTCGGTCTGGTCCCCGGCTGGGGCGGCTGCACGATCCTGCCGAACCTGATCGGCGCGGACAAGGCCGTCTCGGTGATCATCGAGAACTCGCTCAACCAGAACAAGCAGCTCAAGGGCGAGCAGGTCTACGACCTCGGCATCGCCGACGCGATCTTCGAGGGCGCGGACTTCCTGGAGCAGTCGCTGCTCTGGACGACGGCCGTCCTCAAGGGCGAGATCGCCGTGGAGCGTCCGGAGATCGACCGCGGCGAGGCCTGGGACCAGGCCGTCGCCAAGGGCCGCTTCATCGCCGACAGCAAGGTGCACGGTGCGGCCCCGGCCGCCTACCGCGCGCTGGACATCATCGCCGCCGCCAAGAACGGCGACCTCCAGCAGGGCTTCGACGCCGAGAACCAGGCCCTCGCCGACCTCATCATGGGTGGCGAACTGCGCTCCGGCATCTACGCCTTCAACCTGGTCCAGAAGCGCGGCAAGCGCCCGGCGGGTGCGCCGGACAAGTCGCTCGCCCGTCCGGTCACCAAGGTCGGCGTCGTGGGCGCGGGCCTGATGGCCTCGCAGCTGGCGCTGCTGTTCCTGCGCCGCCTCGAAGTGCCCGTCGTCCTGACGGACATCGACCAGGAGCGCGTCGACAAGGGTGTGGGCTACGTCCACGCCGAGATCGACAAGCTGCTGCTCAAGGGCCGCGTCAACCAGGACAAGGCCAACCGCCTCAAGGCGCTGGTCTCCGGTGTGCTGGACAAGGCCGAGGGCTTCTCCGACGCGGACTTCGTCATCGAGGCCGTCTTCGAGGAGATCGGCGTCAAGCAGCAGGTGTTCGCGGAGGTCGAGGCGGTCGCCCCGGCGCACGCGATCTTCGCCACCAACACCTCGTCCCTCTCGGTCACCGAGATGGCGTCGAAGCTGAAGCACCCCGAGCGGGTCGTGGGCTTCCACTTCTTCAACCCGGTCGCGATCCTCCCGCTCCTGGAGATCGTCCGCGGCGAGCAGACGGACGACGCCTCCCTGGCCACGGCCTTCGGTGTCGCCAAGAAGCTGAAGAAGACCGCGGTGCTGGTGAAGGACGCCCCGGCGTTCGTCGTCAACCGCATCCTCACCCGCTTCATGGGCGAGATCCAGAACGTCATCGACGAGGGCACGCCGGTCGAGGTCGCGGAGAAGGCGGTGGAGCCCCTGGGCCTGCCGATGTCCCCGCTCGTCCTGCTGGAGCTGGTCGGCCCGGCGATCGGTCTGCACGTCTCGGAGACCCTCAACCGGGCCTTCCCGGACCGCTTCACGGTCTCCCCGAACCTCGCGGCCGTCGTCAAGGCGGGCAAGCGCGGCTTCTACGTGTACGACTCCGGGAAGCCGGAGCTGGACCCCGAGGTCGCCGCGCTCCTCAAGCAGGGCGATGTCGTCCTCACCGAGGAGCAGGTCCGCGACCGCGTCCTGGACGCGGTGGCCCAGGAGATCGGTCTGATGCTCGACGAGGGCGTCGTCGCCGAGGCCCAGGACATCGACCTGTGCCTGATCACCGGCGCGGGCTGGCCCTTCCACCTGGGCGGCATCACGCCGTACCTGGACCGTGAGGGCGTCAGCGAGCGGGCGAACGGCAAGCGGTTCCTCGAGGCCGGGGTGGCTTCGGTTCCCGCGTAACACCGCCTCGTACACGAAGAGGGCCCCCGCCACGGCGGGGGTCCTCTCTGCTTGTTCCGGGCGACGGGGCATAAGGGCCCGGTCGCCGGGGCCGGTGTCAGGCCGCGTCGACCCAGCCGTGCCGCCCCGCCCCCTCGGGCGACCGGGACCGGCCGGGCATGAGCGCGCCCACGGGTGCCGGGGGTGCCAGCTGCGCCGCGCTCGCGTCGCCCATGGCGTCGATGGCCTCGTAGACCCGCTGGCAGTTGCCTCCCCCGCGGTGCACGAAGAAGTCCTCGACGCGCGCGCGGTAGGCCGGTTCGACGGTGAAACCGCGGCGGACGACCTCGATGATCTCGTCGACGGCCTGGTCGACGGTCCGGCAGACCGGGCCGAAGCCGTCCTCGGAGAGGTTGAAGTAGCCGCGCTTGTAGTGCCGCCCGTAGAAGTCCTCCTCGTCGAAGGGGACGTAGACGAGCGGGATTCCCATGTAGGCCACGTCGAAGAACACCGAGGAGTAGTCGGTGACCATCAGCGAGCATTCCTTCATGGCCTGCTGGACGTTGCGCGTGTGCGGGTCGGCGACCTCGATGGACGGCGAGGAGAACTTGAAGTTGTGCAGGTAAGGCCGGATCTCGTAGTGCGGGAAGAACTCCAGGTCCACACCGAAGTGGTCGAGCGCCCGGCCCAGCCGGGGGTCGGAGAGCAGTGACCGGTAGAAGCGGTAGTACTCGGACTGGGTGAAGTTGGTCTTCGCCGGGCCGGCCGACTTCTTGTAGGAGGCGGTGACGATCCACTGCCGCCAGGTCGGCATGAGCAGGATGCGCGGCTTGTCCCTCGGTTCACGCTGGAGGGCGTCGAAGCGGGGGAAGCCCACGGGCTTGGCCCGGTCGCCGTACCCGGCTTCCAGCGCCATGAAGTCGCGCTCCTGCCGGCCCGCCGTCACCAGCAGGTCGTAGCTGGCGATGCGCTGGTCGGCACCGGTCGTCACATCGTTGTAGGTGACGCCGTGCTGAAGGAACACCCGCTGGTACTTGACCAGTTCGCCGAAGCGATGCAGGAAGAGCGCCTTCTTGTAGCCCTCGGGGACGAGATACGACTCGGAATCGTACGACCCGATGAGCTTGGTCGCGTGCAGCAGGTACACGCGGTGCTTGAAGCTGCCGAGCGTGAGCACCCGCCCGTACGGCGCGACCTTGGCGCGGTCGGCGGACGCGCCGTCGATCACGTAGTACGCCTTGCGGCGCTTGCGGTTCTGCCGGATCCACTTGAAGAAATGGTACGAGTTGTCCTGGGCCGTGTCGGAGCGCTCCCCGATGAGCCAGATCTCCTTGGAGTTCAGGAACGGGTAGGTCAGCCAGTAGGCGAACCGCATGCGCCAGCCGGGGTTGCGCGTCTTGAGGATGCGCAGCTCTCGCCCGGCCCGCCACAGCGCGTGCCGGACCCGGGCCGCCGGGCCGGAGGCGACGAGCCGCAGGTGCAGGGCGTCCTGCGCGGCGATCGTCAGCATGTAGCGGTAGGGGCCGACCCGGCCCGGCCCCTTGAGCCGGTGCAGCGCGAGGCGTGCCTTCATCACGACGTTGCGGTGGCGGCTGCCGTCGGCGAGGTGCACGCGCAGGCGCAGGTCGCCGACGCCGAAGCCGCTGTCCGCGAGCACCTCGGCGGGCAGCTCCGCGTGCCAGCCCGCGTACAGGTCGCGGCCGTTGCGGGCGTTCCACAGGTCGCGCCGGTACACCTGGGTGAGCGGCACGGTGACCTTGCTGTGGCGGGTCTGGTAGACCAGCTCGAGACGGTTGTCCATCGGGCCGCTCAGGTCGACTCCGGGAAAGGCCATGCAGCCTTCGACGACCAGCACGTCGTCGCGGGCGCGGACGCTCTCCACCACGACATTGGGGTCCTTGACGCGGGCGGTGGTGCTCGGGCGGACTCCTCCGGCGAAGGTCCGGTAGAACCCGTCGTCGTCCAGCTCCAAACGGAGGGGCGCCGCGGCCAGGGCCGGCTCGGGGTCGCAGAACAGTTCGAAGTTCCCGCTCTTGGCGGCGTAGTGGTCGAGCTGCTGGGCCGGGCTGGTGACGAACTCGACGATCACGTCGTCGGGAATCTGCGCGTAGTGCCGGTGGAGGTCGGCGAACATCTCGGCCAGCTGCGTACGGCCCATGACGTTGCGCGCGTTGCACAGGAAGCCCTTGTACGTGCGGGTGGCGTACCGGTGGAACATGCGGCGGATCTCGGGGCGTTCCTCGGCGCTGTAGTTCAGGAGGAAGTGGTTGAGCCGCAGGTGGTCCACGTAGTTGGCCGGCTTGCTCCACAGGGAGTCCATGATGGAGGAGCCGTCGGGGCGTCCGCGGTAGTAGTAGACGGGACGGTCGACGAGGCTGAGCGAGTTCGCGCGGAGCATCGCGGGCAGCGTGAGCCAGGCGTCCTCGAAGTGCACGCCCTCGCCGAACCGCAGGCCCAGGCGGCGCAGCAGCCTGGTACTGAACAGCTTGTTGCAGGCCGACCCGCTGAAGATCATGTCGGGGGCGTCGGCGAAGTCGTGGAAGACCCGGTCGCCGTCGCCGAAGTACTCCTTCCACGGGCCGTAGGGCCGGTCCGGGAAGTTGACGAGGTCGCCCATGACGACCTCGGAGCCGTCGCGGCGGGCGGCTTCGAGCATCGCGGCGAGGGCGTCCTCGCCGAGGATGTCGTCCGAGTCGAGGAAGGTGACGTAGGGGGCGCTGACCTGGTCGAGGCCCGTGTTACGCGCGTTGCCCAGGCCGCCGTTGCGCTGGTGCACGACGGTGACGTTGGCGTAGAAGCGGGCGAAGTGGTCCAGCATGCGCGGCGTCTCGTCGGTGGCGCCGTCGTCGACCAGGATGACCTGGGTGGCGGCGAAGCCGCGCTGGGCCGCGATGGAGGCGAGGCAGTCGTCCAGGTACTTGGCCACGTTGTAGCACGGGACGACCACCGCGAGCTCGAAGCGGTGGGTGAGCTGACGGATCGGCGGATGGATGCGGTCGCGCCACCACATCCACGGTGCGTTCGGGTCGCTCTGCTCGGCCTCGAAGGTGCGCCGGCTCGCGGTCGCGGAACGGAAGGCGAGGTTGCCGCTGACGGTGCGGTATCCCTCGAACTCCTCGTCCTCCCGGGTGAAGTGCAGACCGTCGAGGTCGATGTCGCGCACGTTCAGCGCGGAGCGCGACCGGCTGCGATTCCACTCGACGACGACCGAGACGTTCCACACGGTGGCCTCGGAGAGGTCGTCGCCGAGCACGCGGACCAGGTCCGCGCTGCCCTCGAAGGTCACGAAGCGCTCGTCGACGGAGACCTTGGGGATCGGGACGACGACGTCCCGCTTGGTGTGCCGGTTCCGTACGGCCAGGGACAGACTGATGGTGTCGTCGGCGGTGATCCGGCCGAAGCGGTTGACGAGTTCGCCGTCGAAGGTGAGTTTCGTGCCCTCCACCTGCCAGCTGTTGAGCTGGGCGAAGAGCGGTACCTGGGACACGGGTGCCGCGGCCAGGCCCAGTTCGGTGACGTCGAGCAGACGGCGGGCGTCCGGCAGGTGGAGATGGTCCCCGGACCAGTAGACGCGGCCGTCCTCCTCCACGAGGTAGGAGGAGAAGACGCTCTTGCGCTGCGCGTAGTCCAGGGTGGTCAGGGCGGCTTCCGTCTCCTGGTACATCAGGAAGTAGGCCCGCACCCGGTCGACGGGGCCGCACAGCTCGAACGCCTCGTCGCTGACGGAGAACAGATAGGCGCTGACCGTCGCCGCGAAGCCCTGCTCGAAGGCGGCATCGCCCTCCGCGAGGGCCCGCATGTACAGCCGCAGGTCGTGCGAGAGGAACTTGGAGTCCTTGCGGACCTTGAGCGACCACAGACCCCGCTCGAGGAGGAACGCGTCCGTGGCGCGGTGCACCGCGATGCGGTCCCTGATGCTGCGCAGCTCGCCGGTGCGGCCGGTGATCGACGCGCCGTCCGACTCCCACATCCACCGGTAGACGGGCTCGGTGATGACCGTGATGCCCCTGGCGAGGCAGCCCGCGACGGTGGAGAAGTACGTGTCCTCGTAGAAGACGCCCTCGGGGAACCAGACTCCGGCCGTGCGCAGGAACTCGACGTTGTAGAGCTTCGCGGCGGCGATGGGGTCGGAGAGCAGGAGCGGGAACTCCTCCAGGTCGGACACGGTGCGGCTCATCGCGTAGACCTCGGGGGCCCAGGGCTCGGACTCGCCGGTGGTCCGGTTGATCCGCACCGCCTTGCCCGCGGTGATGTCGCTGCCGGTCTCCAGCGCGCTCGCGACGAGCCGCTCGCAGGCGCGGGGCGGCAGTTCGTCATCGGCGTCCAGGAACATCACCCAGCGCCCTGCGGCCTGTGCGATGCCCCAGTTGCGGGGAGCCCCGACGCCTCCGCTGTTCTCCTTCCTACGGAGCACCCGCACACGCGGGTTGTTTCCGGCGAAGTTGGTGACCACTTCGATGGTGCCGTCGGTCGACGCGTCGTCGACGACGATCACCTCGACCAGCTCGTAGGTCTGGTTCACGGCCGACTGGAGCGCCTTGCCGATGGTGGTCGCCGCGTTGTACGCGGGGATGACCACCGTCACCCAGGAGTTGTCGCCGTCCTGCACCTGTCTCATCTCGAGTTCTCCCACGCCCCCGGTGCCCCGCGCCGCTCGCCGGACTGGGCTGTCCCGTACTGCGGGAGCGGCCCGGCGCCGGCGTGCTGGCGGGGAACATGGGGGAGTCCGTCGTGCTGCTGCGGAAGGTCGTGCCCGTGGGGGGTGACGTTCGGCTGCGGGTAGGGCCAGAAGCCGGGATCGTCCTCGGCCTCCGGTGCGCGGTACCGCTCGTCGGCCAGCAGGGCCTCCTGCGCGGCACGGCGGTGGCGGCCCCGGTGCAGATGCGGGGCGATGGTCCCGACGGTGGCCGGGGCGGGACTCAGCTCCTCCATGACGCGGGTGAAGTCGCGGGTGGAGAGCCAGAACTTGTACATGATGACGAGCTCGAAGAGCATCACGAGGGCCGCGGAGACCACGGTGGTCCACAGGATCTGACCGATCAGCGGCCCCACGATGAAGATGAACATCTGGAACTCGATGCCGCTGATGAGGTGGGGCCGGATCCGGGTGCGCAGCATCGCCCGGCGGACGCGCGTGTACCAGGGGAACTGGTCGCGGAACTGCTCGTGCAGGTCCACCACGTTCGCCGCGCCGGCCTCCTCGCGGAGGGTCTCGGCCGCCGCGCCCGGGTTGTCCCGCAGCAGGTCCTCCATGAAGACGACCTGCTCGCCCTCGGCGTCGGCCGGGACTCCGCGCGCGGCGCGCTCCTCCTCCTCACGCGCTTTGGTGATCTTCTCGATCTTCGTGCGCATCGACATGCGCATCTTGTAGATCTGGAGCGCGTCGACGTAGCGCAGCATGTCGAGGAAGACCACGACCAGCGCGGCGACCAGATAGCGCTCGTCGTCGGTGGGCAGGAACTGACCGCCCATCAGCGCGAGGGCGCAGAACAGGACGCGGATGCGGTCGAAGACGTAGTCGAGCCAGCCTCCGAAGACGGTGCCGTTGCCCTTGAGCCGCGCCAGCTTTCCGTCGATGCAGTCGAGGATGAAGCTCAGGTGGTAGAGCAGCGCGCCGATGAGCAGGGACTGGGGGTCGCCCTTGAGGAAGAAGCCCGCCGCGGCCAGGCCGACGAACAGCGCGGCCCAGGTGACGCGGTTCGGCGTGATGAACCGGAAACGCGCGAGGACGATCAGCATCCGCGTGGCGACGGGATCGACAAGGAGGACCGTCCACCAGGCATCCCGCTTCTTGACGGTCAGCTTCTGGACAGCCCGCAGGGACAGCTTGGTCATAACTCCTCAACCAGGCGCAAGACAGGACAAAATGCCCTGCGGCTGCGCCGTCGCGACCCAGGGAGCTTTCACAGGTGAACCCCGGGTTTCACAGGGGCTTCACACGAGAGATCCAAACTTTAACAACGCCTCATCAAAAATGAACGTGTATAGGCCACGGCTTGATCGCGACGTTAATCACAGGCGATCCCGTACAACCATTTCCTATCCGGCTATACCGGACTCTTTCCGTCCTCTTACCGGTCTCTCACGGACCGCCCGGGGTCGGCCTCGGACCGCCGGATCAGCCTCGGGCCGCCCGGGGTCAGCCTCGGGCCGGCTGCCAGTCGCCGAAGGCGAGGGAACCCGCCTGCTCACGCCGGTGCGCGACGAGCAGCCCCTGTCCGGGTGCCCTGGTCGCGACGGCCAGCCGCCCGGTACGGCTCACGGCGGCGGCCGGAATGCCGTACGACCGCTCCGCGAGGTCCTGCCACCACACCCCGGTGCCGGGCCTGCCCTCGGGATAGGCGCCGACCGCGCAGGCGCCGCCGGAACCCGACCGAATCAGCAGGGAGTACGCCCAGCCGTCCATCTCGACGCCCGACGCCGCGGCCACGGGCCCGGAGCCCTCCGCGTCACCGAGGGGACAGGGCGCCTGGGCGCCCGGGCGCCAGGCGGAAGGTGCGTTGGTCCGCAGGTCGCGGAAGTGGATGCTGCCCGGCTCCGGCGCCGGGGACATGGTGCCGGGCCGGGCCGCGAACGGCGGTGTGCGGTCCTCCGTCCAGGCACCCCCCTGCGCCGGATACCAGCGGACCACGGCCTCCGTGTCGCGGGCCCGGGCGTAGACCTCGACCCCGCCGTGCGGGGTGGTCACCGCGACGAGGTCGTCGGCGACCCGGGTGCCCCCGAGGTGCTGCCACGCGGTCCAGACGCCGTCCACCGACTGACAGCGGTAGCTGATGCTGTGTCCGAAGTTCCGTACGAAGACGAAGAGATTGCCGGCGGAGTCGAACGCGGCGGTCGGGAAACCGACTTCGCGCCCCTTGCGCCAGTCGCCGGAGTTGGGGCCGCCGAGCGAGTTCCACGGCGTCAGCGGCTGCCCGGTGCGGTACTGCACGGCGTGCACGACCTCGACGTCCACGCCGCCGTCGCCGCGCCGCGTCCTGCGCAGCGCGAACAGGTGCGGGAAGCCGTGCGGATCGCGCACCACGGTGAGCCCCGGCAGCAGACCGGGGCCCTCCACCGGTTCGGGGCCGCGCCAGGCCGTGCCGTCCGGCAGGTCCTGGAACCAGCGCACCACCCCGGCGGCGGTGGGCAGGAAGGCGGTCAGCCGGCCGTCGAAGCCCGCCACCAGCCAGTTCACCGGGGCGGGATGCCGCAGGCAGGACGCGGCGCCCAGGCGTACGTCCGCCTTCGCCCGGTGGCAGTCGACGTAGAGGGGCTCTCCGGTCTCCGACTGGAGAGCGCGTGCCGCGGCGAGCGCGTCCGCCGCGATGTCGGCGTGCCCGGCCGGCTCGTCGTACACCGGCGTTCCGCCCGTCTCGTCGAACGAGACATGAACGGGGTCCGGGTCCAGGGTGTGCAGCCGCTCGGGGTTGATCTCCCGCAGCTCGTCGAGCAGCGCCGCGACAGAGTCGCCGCCCTCGCCCCCCAGGATCCGGGGAGCGCCCAGGACGCGGCAGCCGCGCTCGGCGGCCTGCGCGAGAGCCCGGTCGAGCGCCGCCCGGCCCTCCTTCGCCCCCGCCCGCAGGCAGACGACGGCGATCTCGGCGCCGGGCGCTTCGAGCGTGACGAGTGGCACCGCGGCCGCGGGTTCCGTGACGACCACGGCCACCACGTGCGGACGAATTCCCGGCGCCTGGGCGACGGCGCCGCCCGCTCTGCGCTCGGACCTGCGTGTCATACCCTCACGTCCCTCTCCCCGGGTGCCGCGGCGACCCGGGTCATATCCGGCTCCAGGTGCTGAGTGTCAGCCCCGGTCCGTCCTCCTGGCGGGCCAGGGTCAGCGAGCCGTCGGCGGCGACGGCCAGCACCACCACCCGCCCCCGCCCGTCGAGCGCGAGGACAGGATCCCCCAGGCAGGCCGTGCCGGTGTCCGTCCACCACACTCCGTTGCCCTCGTCCTCCGCGACGCAGACGCCGAGCATGATGCGCCCCTCGGCGCCCCGGTGGGCGAGCACGGTGCAGGGGTAGCCGTCGAGGGTGGTGCTCACCACCGCGTGCCGTCCGTCGCCCGGGTCCCCGCCGAGCGGAACGGGCCACTCCCCCGCGCGGACGGCGACCATGCCGCCGCGCACATCGGTCAGGAAGTACGTGACCCGGCCGGGAGAGGTCTCCGCTCCGGTCACGGATCCGGGCAGCGGGATCACGCCGAAGTCGTGCCCGCGCCGCAGTACCGCCCCCGGCTCCGGCTGATGCCAGGTCAGAGCGCCGGTGCGGGCCGGGGCGAGAAGTTCCACGTGTCCGGTCGACGTCGAGACGGCCGCCGGAGTGTCCACCGCGGCGGTCACCTGGAGATCGAGCCAGGGCTCCCAGCGCCCCTGGGTGTCCTCCCGCCGGACGGCGACCCGGCCCTCCGCCGTGGGCACGAAGACGTACAGGGTGCCCGCGGTGTTGACGGCGGCGGTCGGGCCTCCCATGAGCGCGGTGCGTTCACGCTTGGCGTGCGGGTTGCCGATCGACCGCCACTCGCTCAAGGGGCGGCCCGCCTGGTACTGGATCGCGTAGACCAGGTCCACGGTGAGCGAACCGTCCTTCGCGGGACGCACCCGGCGGCCCAGGAGATGCGCGTACCGGTTACGGCCCTGGGCGACCGTGAGATGCGACAGGCCCTTCGCCGGCAGGACGTCCGGTCCGAGCCAGTCGGGGCCGCCGGGCCGGCGCTCGGTCCAGCGGAGTACCGCCTGGTCCACCAGCGCGTACGCGAGGAGCCGGCCGTCGTGTCCGGGGAGGAGCCACGGCCCCGACCGCACGGCCGCCGGCCGGTCGGCGAGGTCTAGTGCTTCCTCGCCCACCGGCTGCTGCCGTTGCCCGTTCGCACGCGCGGAGGTGGCCCGCATGGTCTTCGTCGTCCTTCCCAAGGCGTCGGCCCCCGGTCCTTTCGGGGGCCCGCACGCCGGATCGTAGAGAGACGGCCCGGCCGTCAGCGCCGCGCCTGCGGATGCCGCGCGCACCAGCCCGCCCACGCCGACGCGACCATCGCGCGCGCGTCGTACCGGGCCGACCAGCCGAGTTCCGCCTGGATGCGATCGGCCGCGGCGACCACCCGGGCCGGGTCACCGGGCCGGCGGGCGGCCGACACCGGTGCCGCGTCGGCACCGTAACCGGTCACCTCGCCGATCAGCTCGATCATCTCGCGCACGGAGACACCCTCACCGCGGCCGATGTTGACCGTCAGATCACTGCCGGGCTCCCGGCCGGTCAGCGCACGCGCCGCGGCCAGATGGGCGGAGGCGATGTCCTCGACGTGGATGAAGTCCCGTACGCAGGTGCCGTCCTCGGTGTCGTAGTCGTCACCGAAGATCACCGGCGCCGTGCCCTGGGTGAGCTTCTCGAACACCATCGGGATCAGGTTGAACACCCCGGTGTCCGCGAGGCGTTCGTCGGCGGCCCCCGCGACATTGAAGTAGCGCAGGGAGGCGGTGGTCATGCCGTGCGCGCGGCCCGCGGCACGCACCAGCCACTCGCCCGCCAGCTTCGTCTCGCCGTAGGGGTTGATGGGGGCACAGGGTGTGTCCTCCGTCACCACCTTCACATCGGGCATGCCGTACACGGCCGCCGAGGAGGAGAAGAGGAAGTTCCGCACACCGGTTTCGGCGGCCGCGTCCAGCAGGGTCTCCAGCCCGTGGACGTTCTCGCGGTAGTAGTACAGCGGGCGTTCGACCGACTCCGCGACCTGCTTCTTCGCCGCGAGGTGAACGACACCCGTGATGTGCAGGTCGGCGAGGGTGCGCCGGAGCAGCCCGCCGTCCAGCGTGGAGCCCTTCACGAAGGGCACTCCCTCAGGGGTCCGGCCCGGGTCTCCGGTCGACAGATCGTCGTACACGGCGACCCGCTCGCCCGCCTCCAGCATCGTGCGGACGACATGCGCCCCGATGAACCCTGCCCCGCCTGTGATCAACCAAGTCATGGCCGCATACTATTTCTTTCGGTCTTGTTCACGAATACATCACGATCCAACCATGAACAGTTGAATACCTGTCTATAGTGCAGGCTCAGTCAGGCAGATCACGGACCGGCCACTCCCCCCACCCGGGTCCCCACGCCGTTCAGCACCGCCCTCAGGGGCACGACAAGCGAGGACTCAGGCAGGATGAGCCATGTCTCGACGCCCCAGCGCCGAAGCACCGGTGAGACACCCCGCGGACGCGGCGGTCGCGGACGCAAGCGGCCCGGAGGCCGCCGAACAGGCCGGAAGATCCTGCTCGCCCTGCTGATCCTCGTCCTCGCGGCGGCCGGCACCGGCTACTGGCTCTACAGCGACCTCAACAACAACATCGAGGGCGTCGACATCGACAAGGCGCTCGGGGACGACCGGCCCGAGAAGCTGGCCACCTCCGGCCAGAACATCCTGGTCCTCGGCTCCGACTCGCGTGCCGGCAAGAACGCCTCGCTGAACACGGGCAAGGTCTCCGGGGCGCGTTCCGACACCGCTCTGGTGATGCACATACCCGAGGGCCGCAAGAAGGCCGTCGCCGTCAGCATCCCCCGCGACACCCTCGTGACCCGTCCCGAGTGCGCCAAGTCGGACGGCTCCACGCTCGCCTCGGCGAAGCGCGTGATGTTCAACTCGGTCTACTCGCAGGCCGGTCCGGCGTGTGTGGTCAAGACCGTGGAGCAGATGTCCGGGGTGCGGATGGACCACTTCGTGGAGATCGACTTCGCCGGGTTCAAGGGGCTCGTGGACGCCATAGGCGGTGTGACCGTCACCGTCGACCAGGACATCCACGACACGTCGAGCGGCCTGGACCTTACCGCCGGCACCCACAAGCTCAACGGCACCCAGTCCCTTCAGTTCGTCCGCACCCGGCACGGCATCGGGGACGGCAGCGACCTCGGACGCATAGGCCTCCAGCAGGAGTTCATGCTCGCCCTGCTCTCCGAGATCAAGCAGCAGGATCTGCTGGGCAGCCCCACGAAGGCGTACAAGATCGCCAACAACCTCACGGAGTCGCTCACCACGGACTCCGGTCTCGCCTCCCTCACCAAGCTGGCCGAGTTCGGCCGCAGCATGAACGGCGTCGACCCGTCCACCATGGAGACGATCATGCTTCCGGTGGCGTACGACAAGGCCGACCCGAACCGGGTGGTGGCCGCCGAGCCGCAGGCAACGACGCTCTGGAAGGCGCTCCGAACGGACGCGACCATCCCGGAGTCGGCGAAGAAGTCACCCGCGACCGGCGGGACGTCGTCCGCTTCGTGACGGCCCGACGGCCGGGCCCCGCGCCGGCCGCGGGGCACCAGGGCAATTCGCCCGTTTCCGTCCCAGCGCCCACACTGGACTCGGCAACCCCGCCCAGGGCCCAGGAGGAAACGCGTGACGACTCTTGTGATCATCGACGCCGCCAACGTCATCGGCTCCGTCCCCGACGGCTGGTGGCGCGACCGCCGGGGCGCGGCGGAACGGCTGCGGGACCGGCTCGCGCGGGACGGGGTGCCGGGAGCCGAGGGGCCGGTGGAGATCGTGCTCGTGGTCGAGGGGGCGGCACGCGGTGTGGAGTCCGTGCCCGGTGTACGGGTCGAGTCGGCTCCCGGCAGCGGGGACGACCGGATCACCGAGCTGGCCGCCGAGGCGGCCGGGCGCGACCGCCTCGTGGTCACCGCCGACCGTGAACTGCGGCGCAGGGTACGCGAGTCGGGGGCCGAGGTGGCCGGGCCCCGGGCGGTGCTCGGTCCGTCCTGATCACCGGTACGACGAGATCGCCGAGGCCGTCGACGACGTCGCCCCGCGTACCGCGCCACGTCAGTCCCGTCCGGACGCGGGCGCGTACAGCACCGCCCCCTCCACCCGCCCCACCTCCTCGTACCCGGCCGCCAGGATCCGCCGCAGCGACGGCACCCGCTCCGGCCGGTACGGCTTGTCCCGGGAGTCGTCGACGATCAGGGCCGGCGGGTGCGCGGCCAGCTCCGCGCGGAAGGCCGGCCAGGCGCCCTCGACCGCGTACCTCTCCCCGACCTGGGGCCCGTCGCGGCCTCCGCTGTAGTTGGTGAGGAGGCCCGCCGTGAGGTAGCGGCTGGCGGGGGCACGGTCGGCGAGCCAGTACGTCTCCGGGTGTATGCCCCAGACCAGGACCGGGTCGCCGGGTGCCGTGCGGCGGACCACCGCGTCCGCGAGGCGCTCGGCGTGGGCGAGGTCGGAGCGGGGCGCCAGCAGACCCCACGTCAGGAACAGCGTGCAGCAGCACGCGGAGGTGAACACCGCGGTCACCATGCGGTCGCGCGGCAGGGCCTGCAACGCGGCCGTCGCCAACAGCGCGACGGGCGGGATGAGTTGCAGGAAGTAGTGGCCGAAGAAGTGGAAGCCCAGCAGCACCGCCACCGCCGACGAGGCCGGCCACAGCCACAGCTCCGCCGGGCCCGTACGGGCCCGGCGCAGGACGCGGACCACCGGGGGAATCAGCCCGGCACAGGCCACCGCGAGGATCGCGGTGTTGGTCAGTCCCCGGGTCAGTACGTGGAGTTCGGAGCCGGTGAAGGCGGCGTAGGCGCCCGATCCCGTGACCGTCCAGAACACGAAGCCCGCCGGATCGGTGAGCACAGCCGCGCCCAGCACCGGCACGATCGCCCCGGCTCCCAGCCGTACCAGGCCCGTCCGTGACACACCGCCGCGGCACAGCAGCCACACCACCGGCACCAGCACCGCGCCGCCCGTCTGCTTCACCAGGAAGGCGCAGGCGACGGCCGCCCCCGCCGCGCCCCATCGGCGCCGGTCCGCGCACCACATCGCGGCGGCCGTGCACGGCAGCATGAACACCTCGAAGGTCGCGGCCTGCGCGTCCTGGGGGTTGAGCCCCACGGAGGCCAGCAGATACAGGACGCCCGCCGTACGGCCCGCCCCGTCGCCCCAGCGGCGCCTCGCCAGCGACGCGAGCAGCACCGCGGTCAGCAGCTGTGCCAGCACCGCGAGCACCCGCACGGAGGTGAGCGACCCGGAGCCGCACACCGCGAACGCGCCCTGGTACAGCCACGGCAGCAGCGGCGGCTTGCGGTCCACGACCGTCTCGTACAGCTCTCCGCCGCCCGCCAGCATCCGGGCCTGTACGGCGAGATAGCCCTCGTCGGGGCTCCAGAGCGGCCGTACGAACGAGGGGACGCGCGTCAGACAGGCCAGCACCGTCAGCGGGGGCAGCAGCCGGCTCCAGTACCCGCGCTCCCTCCTCGGTGCGACTACGGAACGTGGTGCGTCAAGGGGCTCGACGAGCATACGGAGCACGCTATCCGGCCCCGCGGTCTCCACCGAAGCGGGACATACGGGGCCGGGGCGTCGAAGACAGGGATTACTCGGTGTCGCCGACCGGGACTACTCGATGTCGCCGCCCGACGGCGTCGGCGTCCGACCGGCCGCGGCCGCCTGCTCCCGTCCGAGGCGGCTGTGCGAGCGCCCGTACAGGAAGTACACGACGAAGCCGATCACCATCCAGACCGCGAAGCGGATCCAGGTCTCGGCGGGCAGGTTCAGCATCAGCCACAGCGAGGCGAGGACCGACAGGATCGGCACCAACGGCACGAGCGGGGTGCGGAAGGCGCGGTGCAGGTCGGGGCGGGTGTGACGGAGGATGATGACGCCGATGGCGACCACCACGAAGGCGAAGAGCGTGCCGATGTTGACCAGTTCGGCCAGTTCGCTGAGGCTGGTGAAGCCCGCGACGATCGCGATGATCACGCCGAGCAGGATGGTCGGCCGGTGCGGGGTGCGGAACCTCGGGTGGACGCGGGAGAAGAACCGCGGCAGCAGTCCGTCGCGGCTCATCGCGAAGAAGACACGGGTCTGGCCGAGCAGCAGGATCATGCAGACCGTCGTCAGACCGACGGCCGCGCCGAAGCTGATGACGCCCGCGTACCAGGGGTGTCCGGTGGCCTTGAAGGCGTCGGCGAGCGGGGCGTCGATGGAGAGCCGGGTGTACTTCTGCATGCCCGTGACGACGATCGACACGGCCACGTACAGCGTGGTGCAGATGAGGAGCGAGCCCAGGATGCCGCGCGGCATGTCCCGCTGCGGGTTCTTGGTCTCCTCGGCCGCCGTCGCCACCACGTCGAAACCGATGAAGGCGAAGAAGACGACGGAGGCGGCGGTGAAGATGCCCAGCACTCCGAAGTTGGTGGGTGCCCAGCCGAACATCAGCTGGACCAGCGGGGACTTGACTCCGCTGCCCGCCGCCACGTGCTCGGCCTTGGGGACGAACGGCTTGTAGTTGTCGCCGCTGATGAAGAAGGCACCCGCGATGATCACGATCATGACGACGGTGACCTTGATCGCGACGACCACCGTGGTGACCCGGGCGGACAGCTTCACGCCGATGACCAGGATGACGGTGAGGACGAGCACCAGCGCGGCGGCGAGGATGTCGAAGCCGAACCCGGTGGCCCCCTCGCGCCCGCTGAGGTAGTCGGGCAGATGCCAGCCCGCGTTGTCCAGGAGCGAGCGCACGTACCCCGACCAGCCGACGGCCACCACCGCCGTGCCGAGCGCGAACTCCAGCACCAGGTCCCAGCCGATGATCCAGGCGGGCAGTTCGCCGAGCGAGGCGTACGAGAAGGTGTACGCGGACCCCGCCACCGGGACCGTGGACGCGAACTCCGCGTAGCAGAGCGCCGCGAGTCCGCAGGCGATGCCCGCGGCGACGAACGCCAGCGAGACGGCAGGCCCGGCGTTCTCCTTGGCGACCTTGCCGGTGAGGACGAAGATGCCGGTACCGATGATGACACCGACGCCGAAGACGGTCAGGTCCAACGCGGACAGGGATTTCTTGAGCGCGTGCTCAGGTTCCTCGGTGTCCTGGATCGACTGTTCGACCTTCTTCGTCCTGAAGAGGGTGCTGCTCACGGGCGTACCTCCCACGCTGCGTCGTCCCCGACATGATCGAGAGGGGGCGTGGTCCGTATGCCCCGGCACGGGGGGTGTCACGCGAATGGGCCGGTTCCACCACCGTAAAGGGTGCTGAAACCGGCCCACCTGGATGCGTCAGTCGCGCGCGGGCTCCACCGAGTCGATCTCCGCCGTCGGGCGCTCGAAGCGGCCGTCGAGCTTGGAGACGAGCCCGGTGACCTGGCGGGCGATGTCCGGCGCGGTCAGGCCGATCTCCGCCATGACCTCGCCCCGGGAGGCGTGGTCGAGGAAGCGCGGCGGGATGCCGAAGTCGCGCAGCGGTACGTCCACGCCCGCGTCGCGCAGGGCCTGCGCGATCGCCGAGCCGACGCCGCCGACGCGGGAGTTGTCCTCGACGGTGACGACCACGCGGTGCCGCTCGGCGAGCGGGGCCATGGCCTCGTCGACGGGCTTGACCCAGCGCGGGTCGACGACGGTCGCGGAGATGCCCTGCTTGTCGAGGAGGCCGGCGATCTCCAGGCACATGGGCGCGAGGGCGCCGACGGAGACGAGGAGCACGTCCGGGGCGTCGGTGCCGGGCTCGCGCAGGACGTCCATGCCGCCGATCCGGCCCACGGCGGGGACGGCCGGGCCGACCGCGCCCTTGGAGAAGCGGACCACGGTCGGCGCGTCGTCGACGTCGACGGCCTCGCGCAGCTGGGCGCGGACCTGGTCGGCGTCACGCGGCGCGGCCAGGCGCAGGCCCGGCACGACCTGGAGGATGGACATGTCCCACATGCCGTTGTGCGAGGCGCCGTCGGTGCCGGTGACGCCCGCGCGGTCCAGGACGAAGGTGACACCGCACTTGTGCAGGGCCACGTCCATCAGGACCTGGTCGAAGGCGCGGTTGAGGAAGGTGGCGTAGACGGCGAAGACGGGGTGCAGTCCGCCGGTGGCCAGGCCGGCCGCGGAGACGGCGGCGTGCTGCTCGGCGATGCCGACGTCGTACACCCGCTTCGGGAAGACCTTGGCGAACTTGTCGAGGCCGACCGGCTGGAGCATCGCGGCCGTGATGGCGACGATGTCCTTGCGCTCCTGGCCGAGCTTGACCATCTCCTCGCCGAACACGGAGGTCCAGTCGGCGCCGGAGGAGGCGATCGGCAGGCCCGTGTCGGGGTGGATCTTGCCGACGGCGTGGAAGCGGTCGGCCTCGTCCTGGAGGGCGGGCTGGTAGCCGCGGCCCTTCTCGGTGAGGCAGTGCACGATGACCGGGCCGCCGAAGCGCTTGGCGCGGGCGAGCGCGGACTCCAGGGCCTCGATGTCGTGGCCGTCGATCGGCCCGACGTACTTGAGGCCGAGGTCCTCGAACATGCCCTGCGGGGCGATGAAGTCCTTGAGGCCCTTCTTGGCGCCGTGCAGGGTCTCGTAGAGCGGCCTGCCGACGACCGGCGTGCGCTCCAGGAGGTCCTTGCCGCGGGCCAGGAAGCGCTCGTAGCCGTCCGTGGTGCGCAGGGTGGCCAGGTGGTTGGCGAGGCCGCCGATCGTGGGGGCGTACGAGCGCTCGTTGTCGTTCACGACGATGACGAGGGGGCGGTCCTTGGCGGCCGCGATGTTGTTCAGCGCCTCCCAGGCCATGCCGCCGGTGAGGGCGCCGTCGCCGATGACCGCGACCACGTGGTCGTCGCGTTCGAGCACCTGGTTGGCCTTGGCGAGGCCGTCGGCCCAGCCGAGGACCGTGGAGGCGTGCGAGTTCTCGATGACGTCGTGCTCGGACTCGGCCTGCGAGGGGTAGCCGGACAGGCCGCCCTTCATCTTCAACTTGGAGAAGTCCTGACGGCCGGTGAGCAGCTTGTGGACGTAGGACTGGTGCCCGGTGTCGAAGAGCACCCGGTCCTTGGGCGAGTCGAAGACGCGGTGCAGGGCGATGGTGAGCTCGACCACGCCGAGGTTGGGGCCGAGGTGGCCGCCGGTCTTGGAGACGGCGTCGACGAGGAAGGTCCGGATCTCCTCTGCCAGCTGGTCCAGCTGCTCCAGGCTGAGCCGGTCCAGATCGCGCGGTCCCCTGATGCGGGTCAGCAGCGGCACCCGTGCCTCCTTGCAGTAGAGCTGTTCGAGCTGTTGCCGGGTCCGTCGAGTCTAATGTTCCGTTGTGCCGGGTGGCGTCCGGCCCCGGCCACGTACACCATACGATCGGCCGGAATCGTTCGGACACGGCTGCGCCCGGCACCGCCATTGGTGCCGGGCACAGGTCCGGGAGGGGGCCCCGCAGGACGCGCGGGGCCCCGGTGTTCGGCGGAGCGCTTACGCGCGGCCCGCCGACTTCTGGGTCTTGCGGGTGACCGCGTCGATGACGACGGTCGCGAGGAGTACACCACCGGTGATCATGTACTGGACCGGCGAGGCGATGCCCTGAAGGGCCAGGCCGTACTGGATCGAGACGATGACCAGCACACCGAGCAGCGCGTTCCAGGTGCGGCCGCGGCCGCCGAACAGGCTGGTACCGCCGATGACGGCCGCCGCGATGGCGTTCATCAGGAGGTCACCGGCACCGGCACCCTGGTTCGCCGAGGCGATCTTGGAGGCGATGAACAGACCGCCGATGGCGGCGAAGGTGCCGGAGATCGCGTAGACCGAGATACGGACCGCGGCGACGTTGATACCGGCACGGCGGGACGCCTCGATGCTGCCGCCGAGCGCGAAGATCTTGCGGCCGTACGCGGTGCGGCGCAGCACGAAGTCCGTGATCACCAGGACCGCCAGGAACAGGACGACGGCCAGCGGCAGGCCCTTGTACTGGTTGAAGACGGCGGCGGCGGCGAAGGCCACCACGGCGAGGAGCACCGTACGGACGATGATCTCGCTCAGCGGACGGGACGGCACCCCCGCGGCCTCACGGCGGCGGTTGTCGAAGAACGTGGTGAGGAAGAAGACCGCCACGGCGAACACGGCGAGACCGTAGGCCGCCGCCACGTCGCTGAAGTAGTAACCGCTCAGCTTGGCCACCAGGCCGGAGCTGTCCAGGTTGATCGTGCCGTTGCTGCCGAGGATCTGGAGCATGAAGCCGTTCCAGAACAGCAGACCCGCCAGGGTGACGGCGAAGGCCGGCACACCGATGCGCGCGAAGACGAAGCCGTGGATGGCGCCCGCGACCGTACCCGTGAGGATGGCGAGAATCAGCGCCAGCCACTCGGGCATGCCGTGGGTGACGTTGAGGACCGCGAAGGCGGCGCCCGCGACACCGCTGACGGAACCGACGGAGAGGTCGATCTCGCCGAGCAGCAGCACGAAGACGATGCCGACGGCGATCATGCCGGTACCGACCATCGCCACGGAGATGTCGGAGAGGTTGCCCGCGGTGAGGAAGTTCGAGTTCAGGCTCGCGAAGATCGCCCAGATGATGATCAAGCCGACGACGACCGGGAGGGAGCCCAGGTCACCGGCGCGGATCTTCCGCTTGAACTCGGAGATGTAGCCGGCGAAGCCTCGTTCGCGCACGAGCAGCCGGGGGTCGACGGCGACGTCCGATCCCGCGGCCGCCTCCGGGTTCTCGACGGCGGCCTGGTCCGCGGTCGCGGAGGTCTTTTCGATGCTCACTTCTGAGCCTCCCCGTTGCGGGCCGCACGACGGGTCACGGCGTTGTCCGTGGCACCCGTGATGGCGGAGATGATCTCTTCCTGCGAGGTCGACTTGACCTCGAAGACGCCGTTGTTGCGCCCCAGGCGCAGAACGGCGACCTTGTCGGCCACGGCCTTCACGTCAGCCATGTTGTGGCTGATGAGGATGACCGCGTGACCGCGCTCGCGCAGCCGCTCCACCAGGTCGAGGACCTGTGCGGTCTGCTCGACACCGAGGGCCGCGGTGGGCTCGTCGAGGATGACCAGCTTGGGCTCGCCGAGCATGGAGCGGGCGATGGCCACGGTCTGGCGCTGACCGCCGGAGAGCGAGGCGATCGGGATGCGCACGCTGGGGATGCGGATCGACAGCGTGGTGAGCAGCTCACGGGAGCGGCGCTCCATCTCGACCTCGTCCAGGATGCCGCGCTTGCGCAGCTCCCGGCCCAGGTAGAGGTTGCCGACCACGTCGATGTTGTCGCACAGCGCGAGGTCCTGGTAGACCGTCGCGATGCCCAGGTTCTGGGCGTCGTGCGGCTTGTTGATCTGTACGGCCTTGCCGTCCCACTCGATGACGCCCTCATCGATGGGATGCACGCCGGCGATCGTCTTGACCAGCGTGGACTTTCCGGCGCCGTTGTCGCCCACCAGGGCGACCACTTCACCGGCGTGGATCTCAAGCTCTACGTCGGTGAGCGCCTGGACGGCACCGAACCGCTTGGAGACCCCGCGCAACGCCAGCACGGGCGTAGCGGACACGTGAACCATCTCCTTCGCCGCCTGACCCGGCGGGAGGTTGTGCAGAAGTTTGGAGGGGGAGTTCCGTCCGGCGCCCCGCCCTAGCTTTGCGGGGCTGATGGATGCGGGGCGCCGGAGGGGCTTGGAGCAGGCACGTCCCGAACGGGAATCCGGGGGCGAATTCCCGTACGCGGTAAGGGACGTGCAGCTGCTTACTCGAGACCGATGCTGTCGCAGGCCTTCTTGTACTTCGCCGTGCAGATGTCGGCGACCGTGTAGAAGCCTTCCTTGATGACCGTGTCCTTGATGTTGTCCTTGGTCAGCGAGATGACCGGGACGATGACCGACGGGACCTGCTTGGTGGTCGGGCTGTCGACCTTGCTCGTGGCGATGGAGTCGAGCTTCTCGCCCTTGCCGAGCGCGACGGCCATCTTGGCGACCACGGCGGCCTCCTGCGGGTAGGACTTGTACACGCTCATGTACTGGTCACCCGTGACGATGCGCTGCACACCGGCGAGCTCGGCGTCCTGGCCGGTGACCGGGACGGAGATGCCCGCGGACTTGAGCGCCTGGATGATGCCGCCTGCCATGCCGTCGTTGGCGGAGTAGACGCCGACGATGTTCTTCTTGCCGAGGGCGGAGATGGCGCCCTCCATGTTGGCGTTGGCGTTCTCCGGCTTCCACTCCTTGGTGTCGTACGACTTCGCGATGTCGACCTTGCCCTTGAGCTCGGCAAGCGCGCCCTTCTTGAAGAAGGCGGCGTTCGGGTCGGTGATCGCGCCGTTCATCATGACGATCTTGGCGGAGGGCTTGGCCTTGGAGCCCAGCGCCTTCAGGAGGGCCTTGCCCTGGGCGTGGCCGACCTCTTCGTTGTCGAAGGAGGTGTAGGCGTCGATCGGGCCCTCGGCCAGGCGGTCGTACGCGACGACCGGGATGCCGGCGTCCTTGGCCTTCTTGACCGAGTTGGCGATCGCCTTGGCGTCCACCGCGTCCACGATCAGCACGTCCACCTTGTTGGTGACCATCGTGTCGACCTGCTGGCTCTGCGTGGTGGCGTCCTGCTTGGCGTTGGCGTAGACGACCTTGCCCTTGCCATTGGTCAGGTCCGCGACCTGCTTCTTGATGATCGGGTAGTCGAACTTCTCGTAACGCGCGGTCTGGTTCTCCGGAAGGAGCAGGCCGACCGTGATCGCGTCGCCCTTCTTCGAGCTCGAGGTGTCGCTGTCACCCTTGGATTCCTTGGCACTGCCACAGGCGGCCAGCGAAACGGCCATCGCACCAGCGGCAACAGCAACGGCGGCACGACGCATACGCGTGTTCACTTCAGAAACCTCCCTGACGAGGCCGCGACGTTGCGGCCGAGGTGGCTGGAAGTCAACTCGGCCACACGTGCGACGTCAAGAAGTAAATACTTAACGAGATGGCAACGGTGCCATGCGTTCTCTAAGTGAAGGCAGGGGTGGCCGCGGAAAGCGTGCCATCCAAAAGGGTCGAATCGCCCATCTCGCTCAACGCGAGAGCGAGCGCTCCGAGCACCTCGGCGCGGCCCCCAAGTGCCCCTGGAAGCACCGAGAGTTGACGTGCGGCGCTGGGGATCGCATACCGGCTGACAGACTCCCTGATGGGCCCCAGGACCAGCTCCCCGGCCTCGGCGAGATCGCCGCCGAGGACCACCCTGCTGGGGTTGAGCAGATTGCAGAGATTGGCGACTCCGCTGCCGATGTGACGGCCGACGTCGGCGATCACCCGCCGGCATCCCGGATCGCCGTCCCGCGCCAGCCTGACCACGCCTTCCATGGTCAGATCGGTGCCGTGACTGGACTGGAGGAGCGGCAGCACATAGCGCGCCGCCGTGAAGGTCTCGAGGCAGCCGCGGTTGCCGCAGCGGCAGACGGGGCCTGATTCATCGAGAGTGATATGGCCGATTTCGCCCGCTGTGCCGCCGGGGCCGCGGTAGATCTTGCCGCTGATCACCAGCCCGGCCCCGACACCGCTCGCCACCTTGATGTACGCCAGGTCCTTGACCCCCCGGCCACTGCCCCAGACCAGCTCGCCCAGGGCGCCCAGGTTGGCGTCGTTGTCCACGTACACGGGCACGCCGAGCCGCCCCCGCAGCTCCTCGGCGGGCTTCGCGCCGGTCCAGCCCGGCAGGATGGAGGTGGAGCCGAGGGTGCCCGACTCGACATCGATCGGGCCCGGCACACCGAGGCCCACGCCCGCGATCTTGGACCGGTCGACCCCGGTTGCCGCGATCAGGCGGCTGACCAGCTCTTCCGCCCGGTCGAAGCCCTGTGCGGCGGAGGCGTCCACATCGAGCGGCTCGGACTCCTCGGCGAGCACCTGGTGGGCCAGGTTTCCGACCGCGACGCGTAGATGCGTATGCCCGAAGTCGACGCCGATGACAATGCCGGCGTCGCCGCTGAGGGAGACGCTGCGGGCCCTGCGGCCACCCGCCGACGTGGGCGTGACCTCGACGGTCCCGCCGTCCTTGAGCTCCCGCACGATATTGGAGACCGTCGCCGCGGACAGGCCCGTCGTCCTCGCGATCTCCGCCTGCGTGAGCGACCCGGCAAGGCGCACCGCACGTACGACGCGCTCCAGATTGGCTCGATGCAGGGACGACTGCGACCCCGGAGTCTCCACGACGACCTCCCGCGTACGAGGCCGCCACGATGAGGCCCCGCCTATGTCCAACTAGTGAACTCTAAGCTGAGCCGTTTGGGTTACCTCCCGTCAAGAGGTTGAGCTGCATCCGACGCGGATGAGCGCGCGTGAGGGCCGCGCCCCGATGGAAAACCGGCTGCGACAGGGTCGATACCGCCCGTGTCTCACGTCACAGCAGCAAAATCCGGACCACGTGCGAGGTGTCACCCTTTCGGCCGTGAACGATCGAGCAGGTGCTCCGGTCGTTCACACCTTGTCGCGCTCCCGGCCGCCCCTACGGCGCAGACGAGCGCCCGCCCGGTCGCCTTCCGGCCCCCGCCGCACGCTCCCCTACTTCAATGCGCCCGCCGTCAGTCCCTGCACGACCTGCCTCTGGAAGATGATGTACGCCGCCAGCACGGGGAGCATGGCCATCACCAGACCCGCGAACAGGCCCGACCAGTCGCCCTTGTACCCCTGGCTGGTCGCCAGCTCTACGAGGCCCTGGGAAAGCACCTTCTTGTCCGGGTCGGTGTTCAGCACCGTCGGGAGCATGTACTGGTTCCACTGCCCCAGGAAATTGAAGATGCCCACGCTGATCAGGCCCGGCTTGGCCATCGGCAGCATGATCTGGAAGAACGTCCGGGTGTGCGACGCGCCGTCCACGAACGCCGCCTCGGCGATCGACGTCGGCAACGTCCTGAAGAAAGAGGTCAGGAAGAAGACCGTGAACGGCAGCGAGTACGCGATGTAGACGAGGATCAGGCCCGGCAGCGTGTTCAGCAGCCGCATGTTGTTCAGTACGTAGAACAACGGCACCAGGGCGAGCATGACCGGGAAGCTCATTCCTCCGACGAAGAGGAAGTAGATGAAGCGGTTGCCCGGAAAGTCGAACCGGGCGAGAACGTAGGCCGCCATCGAGCCGAGCACGAGCGTGCCGACCAGCGAGAAGCCCACCACTATGAGCGTGTTGCCGAAGTAGTCGCTCATGTGAGCCTGTGACCAGGCGCGCGACCAGTTCTCGAAATGCAGCTTGTCCGGCAGCGACCAGGGCGAGCTGAAAATGGAGTCGTCATCCTTGAAGGACGTCATCACCGCCCACAGGAGCGGCAGAACGACCATGATCGCCCAGAGGATGAGGACACCGTGCGAGAAGACGTTCAGGACGCCGCCCTCGCTGCTCTTCTCCTTCTTCCGCGCGGCCGCTGTCTTCGTCACTCGCGGACGGTCCTCGATCCGGTCCACCGGAGGCGGGGTGTCAGTGGTCTTCATCAGTACTCCAGCCGCTCGCGCCGGCCCAGCCTCATCACGATCGCCGCGAACAGCAGCGTGACGACGAGGAGGGCGACACCGATCGTTGTCGCGTAGGCGGCGTTCGCGTCGCGGAACGCCGATTGGTACACGTACAGCGGAAGGACCGTGGTCGAGTAGTCGGGACCACCGGGACCTACCGTCATGATCTGCACGGCGGCGAATGCCTCGGCGCCGAGAGACAGAATGCCCATGTAGACCCATCCGGACTGCACGGTGTCCCAGAGCAGTGGAAGAGTGATTTTGAAGAACGTGGTGAACCGGCTCGCGCCGTCGAGGAGAGCGGCCTCGTAGAAGTCCTTCGGAATCGACGCCATTCCCGCGGAGAACAGCACCACGAAGAACCCGACCGTGCTCCACAGGAGCACCGCCATCACACACCAGAGGGCGAGATTCGGGTCGCCCAGCCAGTCCGGCTGGACACTTCCGAGACCGATGGCCTGCAAAGTCCCGTTGATCACACCGTCGTTGGGGTTGTACGCGAACTGGAAGAGCAGGGCGACGATCGCGATCGACAGCACCTGCGGGAAGAAGTAGGCGATCTTGTAGAAACCCGAGCCGCGCACTCCGGTGATGGCGGCGCCCTTACGGCGCCGCCCACCGACATTGAGCATGAAGGCGAAGAACAGCGCGAGGCTCAGCGTCACCAGCGGCAGCAGCAAGGCGAAAACCAGACTGTGCCGCAACGACTTCCAGAAGATGTCGTCGTCGAACATTCTGGTGTAGTTCGCGAAGCCGACCATCTTGAAGTCGGGGCTCAGACCGGTCCAGTCCGTGAACGAGTAGTAGATCGCCTGGATGAACGGCCAGATCACGAAGATCGCGTACAGCGCCAAGGGGGCCACCAAGAACCCCACAATGAAACGGTACTTGCCGTGTTGCATGGTTACCGACCCCGATCGTTTCGCGGGTGCCGCCGCTGGTGACGCGTCCGCACGTGCTGCTACTGGTGCTTGTAGTGCTTGATGGACTGGTCCTTGGCAGCCGCGTCCGCGTAGCCCTGGATCTTCTTGATGGCCTCGGCCGGGGTGAGCCGCCCTGCCATCATCTCGCCGAGACCGGAGACACCGATCTGCTCCTTCTGGAGCTTCACGTACCAGTCCTGGAGGCGCGGGTTGACCACGTTGTCGCCGGCCTTGTCCAGGGCCGCGACACCGGACTTGAGGCCCGGGGTCAGCTCGATGCCGTCCGTACCGCCGTTGAACGCGGTGAGCGACTTCACCTGACTGGTGAAGTTCTTCGACGACGCCTCGCTGAGCATGATGCGGAGCTGCTCCATGCCGCCGGCGGGGTTGTTCGCCTTGGCCGGAACGATGAACGGTTCGCCACCGGAGGCCCAGATGGTCCCGAACGGCATCTTGTCGGAGCTGTCGAGGCCGGACGGACCGCTGACCGCCAGGTTGAAGTCCGCCGGGATGACCTTCGCGGACTCGTTCTCCACCCAGGAGCCGTTCGGGATGAACAGCGCCTTGCCCTTGGCCCAGGCGGTCTGCGACTGGATGTGGTCGATGCCCGGGGTGCCCTTGAGGATGTAGCCCTTCTTGTAGAGCTCGTAGTACGCCTCGAAGGCGGACTTGACGGCCGGGTCCTTCCAGGCGTTCGGCTCCAGGTTGTCGATCTTGTCGAGAACCTCGCGGCCGCCGATCTTGGCGATGAAGGGGTAGAGCGAGAACGGCAGGTAGTACGGGTACTTGCCCGCGTACGTCCAGCCGGCGATGCCCTTCTTCTTCGCCTTCGCGCAGAGCGCGAGCATGGCGTCCCAGTCCTCGGGGTACGTCGAGTCGAGCTTCTCGAGGGCGGTCTGCGAGTACCAGACGCCGTAGACCGTGTAGGCGTAGTACATGATCCAGACGGGGTCGCCGTCGAACTGGCCCATCTCCACGATCCCGGGGCGCAGCGTGTCGCGGACCTTCTTCGCCGGGTCGTCGATCGACGGCGCGTCGAGGAGCGGCGTGAGGTCGGTCAGCTGCTTCTTGCCGACGAGCACACCCATGTCCATCTGCTGGGCGCCCGAGTTGTCGATCAGGTCCGGCGGAGTGCCGCCGTTGAACTTGGGCTGAAGCTCGGACTGGATCTTCTGGGTCTTGTGGAAATCGATCGTGACCTTGGGATACGCCTTCTTGTACTCGGCGTTCGCGTCGGTCGCGTACTTCGTACCGAAACCGCCGTCGAAGATGACGACCGACAGCGCGGCGGTCTCGTTGACGCCCAGCGGGTTCTTCTTCGTCTTCTTGCCGGTCTTGGCCTTGTCCTCGGAACCGCTGTCGCTGCTCGCACAAGCGGACAAGAAGCTCATCGTAGGTACGGAGATCAGACCGAGCGCGGCGGACCGCTTGATCAGGTCGCGGCGGCCGATGCCTCCGGTGTTGCGGTTCTCGGCGGAAGTGGATCCCATGCTCAAGTCCTCGCCTTCTCCAGGACTCAGGCGGTGAACCGGATCCTCCCCGGCACCGCGGTGATGGTGAAGCTGGGGTCGTGCATGAGGGATTCAGTGGGACGGCACGGCAGTCACGCGTGCTCCGAACGGTCCGCCGCCTCCCGATTCCCCCCGGGTCCTGCCTGTCCACAGCCGTCGAACGACTAGGCGGACGCCGACAGGTATAGTCCACTTCTTGCCAGCGGAGCAACATCGAACGCACGGTGGGCCTTGGGTCTTTTCCGAGTTGAGACCTCGCGGAAATATGAGCCGACTGTGTGTTGCCCGAGCAAAGATCGACACTGCTCGGGCCCCTCGGAATGCGCGCGATACGTGGCGCTTCGCGCGCTATGGGACCCGGATGCCACATCCAACACCCTTGACAGCACCGGCCACTTGAACCCCTACTGGTGCTTGCCCGCGAAGTTGACAACGTTGTCCATTTCATTCCGAGGCGCAGGGAGGGTGCTCGCGCATGCAGCACGGAGCTCGGCACAGGTGGGGTTTGACATCCGGGTACAGACCCGGTTCCGGGCGCAGGCCCGGTCCTTCGGCGGTCGTTGCGGTGGCCGCCTTCGCTCTGGTGGTGGCCTCGCAGGGCGCGGCCGTGGCCCGGCCCGCCCAAGCGGCGGCGGCCGACCGGGAATTCGCTTCCTCGTTCGAGTCCGGTGAGCCGGCCCCGGACTGGCTCAGCACCGTCGACACGGCGGCGGACGGTTCGAAGCGGGCGTCGGGGGTGGACGGCGGCTACAGCACCGGCATTCCGGGCAATGTGACCGACCACGTCACGGATGTCCGGGCCGGCGCCGAGAACACCGGAGCGGGCGAGGTGAAGGAGAACCTCGTCGACGGCGAATCGAGCACCAAGTGGCTGACGTTCACGCCCACGGGCTGGGCGGAGTTCGACCTCGACGCCCCGGTCAAGCTGGTGACGTACGCGCTGACGTCGGCCAATGACGCCGACGAGCGCGACCCCGCCGACTGGACCCTCCAGGGCTCGACGGACGGCAAGGACTGGAAGACCCTGGACACCCGCACCGGCGAGTCGTTCGCCGAGCGGTTCCAGACGAAGTCGTACGACCTTGCGAGCCCGGCCGAGTACCAGCACTTCCGGCTCGACATCACCAAGAACCACGGCGCGGACCTCCTGCAGCTCGCCGACGTCCAGTTCTCGACGGGCGGCACCTCCGACCCGGCGCCCAAGGACATGCTCTCGCTGGTCGACCGCGGCCCGAGCGGCTCCCCCACCGCCAAGGCGGGCGCCGGCTTCACCGGCAAGCGGGCGCTGCGGTACGCGGGAACCCACAAGGCCGACGCGCGGGCCTACTCGTACAACAAGGTCTTCGACGTCAATGTGGGCGTCGGGCGGGACACCGAGCTCTCGTACCGCATCTTCCCTTCGATGGCGGACAAGGACCGGGACTACGACGCCACGAACGTCTCCGTCGACCTGGTCTTCACGGACGGCACCTATCTGAGCGACCTGAAGGCGACGGACCAGCACGGCTTCGCGCTGACCCCGCAGGGGCAGGGCGCTGCCAAGATCCTGTACGTCAACCAGTGGAACAACGTCGTCTCGCGGATCGGGTCGGTCGCGGCGGGCAGGACGGTGGACCGGATCCTGGTGGCGTACGACTCGCCGAAGGGACCCGCGAAGTTCCGCGGCTGGCTGGACGACATAGCGCTGAAGGCCGCGCCGCCCGAGAAGCCGAAGGCGCATCTGTCCGACTACGCGCTGACGACCCGCGGCACGAACTCCAGCAGCGGCTTCTCGCGTGGCAACAACTTCCCGGCGACGGCCGTGCCGCACGGCTTCAACTTCTGGACGCCGGTGACCAACGCGGGCTCGCTCAGCTGGCTGTACGACTACGCGCGGTCCAACAACGCGGACAACCTGCCGACCATCCAGGCGTTCAGCGCGAGCCATGAGCCCAGTCCCTGGATGGGCGACCGGCAGACGTTCCAGGTGATGCCGTCGGCCGCGTCCGGCACCCCGGACACCGGGCGCACCGCGCGGGCGCTCGCCTTCCGGCACGAGAACGAGACGGCCCGTCCGTACTACTACGGGGTGACGTTCGAGAACGGCCTCAAGGCGGAGATGGCGCCGACGGATCACGCGGCGGCGCTGCGCTTCACCTATCCCGGTGACGACGCGAGCGTGCTCTTCGACAACGTGACGGACCAGGCGGGGCTGACGCTCGACAAGGAGCACGGGATCGTCACCGGCTACTCCGACGTGAAGTCGGGGCTGTCGACCGGGGCGACGCGGCTGTTCGTGTACGGGGTGTTCGACGCTCCGGTCAAGGAGGGGGCGTCCTCCGGGGTCAAGGGCTATCTGCGCTTCGCGCCGGGCGCCGACCACACCGTCACGCTGCGGCTCGCCACCTCGCTGATCAGCGTCGACCAGGCCAAGGACAACCTCGGCCAGGAGATCCCGGACGGCACCTCGTTCACCACGGTCAAGAACCGGGCCCAGCAGCAGTGGGACAAGCTGCTCGGCAAGGTGGAGGTCGAGGGTGCCACGCCCGATCAGCTGACGACCCTCTACTCCAGCATGTACCGGCTGTACCTGTACCCCAACTCCGGCTTCGAGAAGATCGGTTCGAAGTACCGGTACGCGTCTCCGTTCCAGCCGATGCCGAGCCCGGACACCCCGACGCACACCGGGGCGAAGATCGTCGACGGCAAGGTGTACGTCAACAACGGCTTCTGGGACACCTATCGGACGACCTGGCCGGCCTACTCGTTCCTGACGCCCGGTCAGGCGGGCGAGATGGTGGACGGGTTCGTGCAGCAGTACAAGGACGGCGGCTGGACCTCGCGGTGGTCGTCGCCGGGGTACGCGGACCTGATGACGGGCACGTCGTCGGACGTGGCGTTCGCGGACGCGTATGTGAAGGGCGTCGACTTCGACGCGAAGGCGGCATACGACGCGGCGGTGAAGAACGCGACGGTCGTACCGCCGTCCTCCGGGGTGGGCCGTAAGGGCATGGCCACCTCGCCCTTCCTCGGCTACACGAGCACGGACACGTCCGAGGGCCTGTCGTGGGCGATGGAGGGCTACAACAACGACTACGGCATCGCACGGATGGGCCAGGCGCTCTACAAGAAGACCGGCAAGAAGCGGTACAAGGAGGAGGCCGCGTACTTCCTCAACCGGGCGCAGGACTACGTGAAGCTCTTCGACGGGAAGGCCGGGTTCTTCCAGGGCCGCGACGGGAAGGGCGACTGGCGGGTCGACTCGGCCACCTACGACCCGCGCGTGTGGGGTTACGACTACACCGAGACGAACGGCTGGGGGTACGCCTTCACCGCACCGCAGGACTCGCGGGGTCTGGCGAACCTGTACGGCGGCCGTGGAGCGCTGGCCAAGAAGCTCGACACGTACTTCGCGACGCCGGAGACGGCCTCGCCGGACTTCGTCGGCTCGTACGGCGGCGTCATCCACGAGATGACGGAGGCACGGGACGTCCGGATGGGCATGTACGGGCACTCCAACCAGGTCGCGCACCACGTGAACTACATGTACGACGCGGCGGGCCGGCCCTGGAAGACGCAGGCCAACGTCCGTGAGGTGCTGTCCCGCCTCTACACCGGCAGCGAGATCGGGCAGGGATACCACGGCGACGAGGACAACGGCGAGCAGTCGGCCTGGTACCTGTTCTCCGCGCTCGGCTTCTATCCGCTGGTGATGGGCAGCGGCGAGTACGCCATCGGCTCGCCGCTGTTCACCAAGGCGACGGTGCACCTGGAGAACGGCCGGGACCTGGTCGTCAAGGCGCCGAAGAACAGCGCGAAGAACGTGTACGTGCAGGGGCTGAAGGTCAACGGCAAGAAGTGGACGTCGACCTCGCTCCCCCACTCGCTGATCGCGAAGGGCGGGGTACTGGCGTTCGACATGGGCGCGAAGCCGTCGTCGTGGGGCAGCGGCGGCGGCGCGGGCCCGGTGTCGATCACGAAGGGCGACCAGGTGCCGTCGCCGCGGGCGGACGCCATCAAGGGTGGCGGTGCGCTCTTCGACGACACGTCGGCGACGAGCGCGACCGTGACATCGGTGGAACTGCCGGTCGCCGCCCGCACGAAGGCGGTCCAGTACACGCTGACGTCGTCCTCCGACCACACGGCGGCGCCGGCCGGCTGGGTCCTCGAGGCCTCGGCGGACGGCACGCACTGGACGACGGTCGACAGGCGCACGGACGAGTCCTTCACCTGGGACAGACAGACCCGGGTGTTCTCGATCGCGCATCCGGGCAAGTACGCCCACTACCGCCTGGTCCCGACGGCCGAGGCGACCCTGGCGGAGGTGGAACTGCTGTCCTGAGGGCCCCCCACGGGAGAGAAGGGGCGGACCCGGAGTCACTCCGGGTCCGCCCCTTCGGCGTGGCCGAGGTCCCGGAGGTCAGTTCACGGCGAGGGTGAAGACATGCAGGTCCGTGTTGTCGGGGAGCTTGATGCTCTTGATCTTCTTGCCGGCCGGGGCCGTGTACGGCTTGGTCGCGAAGACGTACGTGGCCACCGGGTCCTTGTCGGCGCCGGCGACATTGCGGTACGGCGTCCTCGCGACGACCTCGTTGCCGTACTGGACCGTGCCGCCGCCTCCGCCGACGGTCCAGTCGGTGAAGGACAGGTCGACCGGGTCCGTGCTGCCGTCGGTGTACGTCACCGTCGCCTTCGTCTGCTGGTTGCCGTTCACCGCGCTGCCGATGAAGCTCAGTTCGGCTGCCGGAGTGGGGAGTTCGACGGTCCGGCCGGTCGCCGAGGCGTTGTCGGGGCGGCCCGCCGGGGAGTCGGGCCAGGTGAACGTGAGGCCGTTCACCGTGCCCTGCGTGCCCGGGGTCAGACCCGCGCCCGCCAGCGCCTGGCGCGAGTAGCTCCAGCCCCCGCCGTCGTAGTCGGCCTCGTCGTGGTCGCCCACGTCGTCCGAGACGCCCGTGTTGTCGTACGCGGCCAGCAGTGAGCCGGGCGCGGCCACCGTCAGGGCCACCGGTTGCTCGTACGACGTGTCGGGCGACGTCACCGTCACCTTGACGTCGTAAAAGCCCTGCCTGGCCGCGTCGGCCGCGGTCACCGTGATCTGCTGGGCGCCGTCGGACACCGTGCCCTCGGCGGGCGTGGCCGTGACGCCGGCCGGCGTCTCGACGCGGAAGCGCACCTCGGGTCCCGTTCCGCCGCTGAGCGCCAGCGCCCTGATGTCGATCTTCGTGCTGCCGCCGGGCGCGACCGTGGCCGTGGTGGGGCCCACGCCGATCTGGTACGGCTGCTCGCCCGCGCGGAAGGACGGCGGCGCGTCGGCGGCGTCGGCACCCCAGGCGCGGTTCGGGGTCGCGGAGAGGGTGTAGTCGAGGCGGCCGCCGTCCCGTACGAAGGAGGCGGGCAGCCAGGAGCGGTCACTGGTGCGGCCGTCGACCTTCAACGACCGCACGTACGGGGCGTCCTTCGCCGCGCCCGCCGCGCGGATCTCGATGTCGTTGCCGTGCGGGCGCCTGATCTCCACGCGGGGGAACAGCGGTGAGGCCAGCACGAGTTCGGCACGGGACGGGACCTGCGGGTACATGCCGAGCGCGGAGAAGACGTACCAGGACGACATCGCGCCGAGGTCGTCGTTGCCCGGAATGCCGCCCGGCCGCGTCGACCACAGCTTGTCCATCGCCGCGCGGACCGTCTCCTGCGTCTTGTAGGGCGCTCCCGCGTAGGCGTACAGGTAGGGCACGTTGATGGACGGCTCGTTGTCCAGCTCGGACTTGTCGCCGCCGCTGCCGGTGAAGGCCCAGCTGCCGTCGGAGTCGTGGAAGAAGGCGTCCAGCCGGTCGAGCGCCGCGTCCCGGCCGCCCATGGCCGCGAACAGTCCCGCCGGGTTGTGCTGCACCATCCAGGTGTACTGGGCCGCCGTGCCCTCCACGAAGCCGTTGCCGGTGGCCGGGGTGAAGCCGGTGACCCAGCTGCCGTCGGCCTTCCGGTTGGCGATGTAGCCGCTGTTGAGGTACCCCTTGCCCGAGCCGACCCGGGCGCTCGGGGACGGGGCGGCCGCGATGTTGAAGTTGTTCTGCCACCACTGGGAGCGCCGGGCGAAGGTCGCCGCGGTCTCCTTCTCCCCCGCCGCCCGCGCCAGTTGGGACAGCGCGAAGTCGGCGCCCGACATCTCCAGGGTCTCGGCGGCCCCGCCCCACGCGTTGGAGACGGACGGCATGTAGTGGCGGTTCAGGTACTTGTCGAGGGAGGGACGCTGGCCGACCGAGAGGACCGGCTTCCCGGCCGCCGACAGGTCCTGCGACGTCGGCACGGTCGCCGCCTTCACCAACGAGTCCAGTGCGCCGCGCAGATCGAAGTCCGTGCCGCCGAAGGCACGGATACCGGCGAGGGCGGCCGGGGACGGGTCGCCGTTCATGACGTGTGTCCCGCTCGCGCCGTGCAGCCAGCGGTCCCAGATTCCCCCGTTCTGCCGGGCCAGTTCGAGCAGCGACTGCGCGATGTCGGACCCGGTGCGCGGATCGAGCAGCGTCAGCAGCTGCACCTGGGAGCGGTAGACGTCCCAGCCGGAGAACGTGCCGTACTGGGCCCGGTGCCCGCGGCCCACGACGTGCACCTTGTCGTCACTGCCCCGGTATCTGCGGTCCGCGTCGCTGATCACGTTGGGGTGCAGGAGGGCGTGGTAGAGAGCCGTGTAGAAGGTGGTGCGGTCCTCCGCCGTGCCGCCGCCGACCCCGACCGCCCCCAGACGCTCGCGCCAGGCACGGCGCGCCGCGTCCCGGACGGCCTCGAAGGAGCGGCCGCGGGGGTTCTCCACCGCGAGGTTGGCCTCGGCGCCCGCCTGGCTGACGTACGAGATACCGACCTTGACGTTGACCGGTCCCGAGCCGGGAGCGAACTCCACATAGCCGCCCGCTCCCTTGCCGGCGACGGGCCGCCCGCCCTGGGAGAAGCCGCCCGTGCCGCCGCTCGCCTCCGTGGAGCCGGGGTTCAGCCTGTCGTCCTGCCAGGTGCCGGTGGACTTGAAGGCGCGGTCGAAGCGGGCGGTGAAGTGGAGGGTGTAGTAGCCGCGCCGGCCCTCGGGATCGAGGTAGCCGCAGAAGTTGCCTGAGGTGACCGAGCCGGAGACCGTGCGGGTCGCCGGGTCGATCCGCACGGACGAATCGGTCGAGCCCACCTCGGAGTTGGCGGTGCGGATCAGCAGCGAGGCCGGCTTGTCCGCGGGGTAGGTGAAGCGGCCCGAGCCCGTGCGCGCGGTGGCCGTGAGGTCGGCGGTGACACCGGAGGAGAGCCCCACTTTGTAGTGGCCGGGCTCGGCCGTCTCGTCCTGGTGACTGAAGTCGGCCGCGTACACGGCGTCCTTGGTGTCGCTCGCCGGGGAGGAGGTGACGTCGCCCGCGTACGGGAAGAAGGGGATGTCACCGCTGCCGCCCGCGCAGCCGGTGCCGGACATGTGGGTGAGGCTGAAGCCGCGGATGCGGGTGGCGTCGTACTGGTAGCCGCCGGGGGCGGCGGTGCGGGTGGCGTCGCCGCGGGTGTTCTCGGGGCTCCAGGAGAGCATGCCGAAGGGGGTGACGGCGCCGGGGAAGACATCGCCGCCGTTCGTGGTGCCGATGAGCGGATCGACGTACGTGGTGGGGTCCCGGACGAGGTCCGGTGGGGCGGTGGTCGCCGCGAGCGCCGGGGTGGCGCCGCCGGCCACCACCAGGGTGACGGCCAGCAGGACAGATGACGGACGGAAACGCATGACGCGGCCCCTCCTCCTTCGGACGGGTCGCGCACCACAGGTCACACAAGCCGCAGGGACAGTAACGTGCGCCACCGGTACCACGGAAGACCGCGTACGAGCCGGCAGACGCGCCCCCATACCACCGCTCATCCTGGTCAACTGGCTTGACATCGTTGTCGGTTACCGGAGTAGAGTCATGTACAGACCACTCAGACAACGTTGTCGCCGCCACTGGTCGTCACAAGCCACGCTTCACCCGGTCCGGCCTACTCCCCCCAGGCCGGACCGGCTCGCGGACCGGGTGAGCCGCACCGCGCCACCCGGTCCGCCCCGAGCAGTTCGCCGTCAACCGACCTGACAGGCGAGCGCCGTCGACGGATCGCCGCCGGAGCCCCTGACGACGTATCCGAACGTCGCGCTCCTCCCCGGGTCCAGCGACCCGTTCCAGTCGGCGTTGTGCACCATCACGTCCTGCCCCTGGTACGTCGCGTTGCCGTTCCAGAGGCTGTCGACCGTCTGGCCGCTCGGCAGCGTCCAGTCGACCATCCAGCCGAGCATCGGGACGTCACCGGTGTTGGTGACGGTGACCTCGGACTGATAACCGCCGGGCCAGCTGCCCGTCGTACGACGGGTCGCGGAGCACACGCCGGGCGGGGGCTCGGTGGGGTTGCCCGGGTCGTGGACGCCCGTCACTTCGCCGTTGCCGCCGTCGAAGACGACGTCGGAGCAGGAGTAGAACGTCTCCGCGCTGTCCGAGCGCTGCCAGACCATGTAGACGAGGTGGCGGCCAGACTTGCCCGACGGAAGCCTGCCGCTCCAGGAGTAGTTGGCGTCCACCGTGCCCGGACTGCCGTTGAGCGGCGGGTGGTCGACGCTCAGGAACGGCTGGTCCTCCATGTCGTTCCAGGTGAGCGTCTTGGTGGGGTCGAAGCCGTCCTTGGTCAGGTAGACGTAGAACCAGCCCGGGTGCGCCGCCCAGGCGTTGTAGGAGAAGTCGACCGTCGCGCCCGACGTCAGGTGCGTGAGCGGCCAGTCGCTGCGCGGGAGGTCGAAGCCCGTGAAGTTGGGGTTGCCGCCGCTGCACAGCTCGCCGTCGGGCACGAAGCCCCGGGTGCGGCCCGCACCGTCCGAGCGGAGCACCGAGAACCAGTTGTAGAACGGCGTGGTACCGCTGACCTGCTGCGCGGCCTTGCACGCCGGATTGACGGGCTTGATCTCGCCGGTGTCGGTGAGTCCGTCCTGCCAGCACAGGAAGGTGCGGCTGCCGGGCTTCATGGGGGTGCCGTGGGCTGCCGCCCTTCCGCCCGCCGTGACGACCAGGCCGAGGGCCGGGACCGTGGTGAGGAGGGCGAGCAGGACGAGGAGGAGGGCTCTGTGGCGGGTGGAGAGGGGTAATCGTGCGACTGTAGGGAGCATGACAAACATCCCTCTGGTCGGAGTCGTGGGGATTCCGCGCGAGGTGGGAGCGGTACCCTCCGGCGGGTTCCGGTCCGCCGGAATATGGGAGCGCTCCCACCTCACTCGTTCGTGAAACTAGCGCGGATGGGGGCCCCTGTAAACGTCTGACACGCGAGGCCCGCGCCCGGGCGGGTGCGGCCGCCGCTCCTGGGGCCGGCGCCCCGCCTTGGACCGCCCTGCCGAGGAACCGTCGGGGAAACGCCTGGGAACTGCCCGGGAACTGGCGAGGAACCTCTTCTGCTCCAGGGACATCTACCTGTGCGAACAGCACGGGCAGGGAGGAAGCGAAGCGGTGCGGGGACCGGATGCGGGCGACGACCGCGAGGCCGACGCCGACGACGGCCTGTGGGGGCCGGCGCTGGCGAACCTCCTCATCGGGCTGCTCGCGATCCTCCCGGCCCTGTGCCTGTGCCGGCTGCTGACCCCCTACCCGCAGGCCGGCTGCGACGGCGGGTTCGCCTGCGCCGGGGAGGCCCCCGGCCACACGACCGGCGTGACGATCGGCGCCGTGCTCGGCGGAGCGGCGGTCCTCGGGCTGGTGCTGGTGGTGGACGTCCTCATGCCACGGCAGGAGGGGCGGCGGATGCGTACGTGGCTGGGAATGACCGTACTGGTGCCGATACCGTTCGTGGTGGGGCAGGCGTTCGGCTGGATCCAGGGGTGATTCAGGGTGATCCAGGGGATGGCCCGGGACGTCGGTGACGAGCGGGAAGCCTAGGGATGTGCCCGCGCGGCCTCCAGGGCACCGGACAGTGCCGGGCTTGCCGCCAGTTCCGTGGGCTCCGGCTCTGGGGCCAGGGGCAGTTCGATCGTGAACTCCGTGTGGCCCGGGGCGCTGTCGACATGGATGCGGCCGCCGTGCGCCGCCGTGATGGCCGCGGCGATGGCCAGGCCCAGGCCCGAGCCGCCCACCTTGCCGGAGGCCCGGGAGCGGGACGCGTCGGCGCGGGTGAAGCGTTCGAAGACCGTGGGCAGCAGAGCGGGCGGGATGCCGGGACCGTCGTCGCGCACGCGGATGGTGCAGGAGCCGCCCGTGGCCTCCACCGAGGCGACGACCGTCGTACCCGGTGGCGTGTGCACGCGCGCGTTGGCCAGAAGGTTCGCCACGACCTGATGGAGCCGGGCCTCGTCGCCGATGACGAGCGCCGGGACGTCGAGCGGCAGCGCCAGCTGCCAGTCGTGGGTGTCCCCGGCGGCCCGCGCGTCCCACACCGCCTCGGCGACCAGCCCCGCGAGGTCGACCTCGGCCGAGTGCAACGGCCGCCCCTCGTCGAGCCGGGCGAGCAGGAGCAGATCCTCCACCAGACCCGTCATGCGTGCCGACTCGGCGGAGACCCGGCGCCAGGCCAGGTTCGGCTCGATCCGCTCGGTGCCGCGGTTCATGAGTTCGGCGTACCCGGCGATGGAGGCCAGCGGCGTACGGAGTTCATGGCTGGCGTCGGCCAGGAAGCGGCGCATGCGTTCCTCGCTGCGGCGCATCTCCTCCTCGCCGCGCTGGCGTTCGGCGAGCGAGGACTCGACGTGGTCGATCATCCGGTTGAGGGCGGCGCCGACCTGTCCGGCCTCGCTGCCGAGGTCGGCGTCGCGGTCGGGGACCCTGGTGAGGCCGGTGACCCTGCCGTGGCCCAGCGGGGAGCGGGAGACCTCCACGGCGGTGGCGGCGACCCGCCCCAGCGGCCGCAGCTGGCGCCGGATGACGACGGCACAGGCACAGCCCGCGGCGGTGAGACCGGCCGCCGCCACGACGGCCTCGACCAGGACCAGGCCGCCGATCATGTCCTGGACGTCCCCCATCGGGAGTCCGGTGAGGACCCGGATCCCCTTGCTGTCGAGCGCGGTGACCCGGTAGGTGCCGAGGCCGGGGACGGTACGGGTGTGCTTCGAGCCGTCGGTCGCGATGCCGTCGAGAGCGGCGCGCTGGGCGGCGGTGAGCGCGCGCGGCGGGGCGTCCTGGCTGACGACCTCGGCGGCGGTGATGTACCCGTCGACGTCGAGCCGGGCGGCGAGCGTGCCGGCGGGCTGCCCGTTCTCGTGGAGGAACCCCAGGTCCGTGTCGTTCTCCGGATGGAGCCCGGCTCCGCCCTGGCTGCGCTCGGCGGCGTCGGTGACGCGCTCGTCCAGGTTGCCGAGCAGATAGGCACGCTGGGCGAAGACCGTGGTGAGCGTCATCGCGGCACAGACGACGACGAGGGTGACACCGATGAACAGCAGCAGCCGCGTCCGCAGCGAGCGCGCTCGCGGCCGGGCCGTCATCTGCCGTCCTCCGCGGACCTGATGGCGTAGCCGAGCCCGCGCACCGTGCGGATCATCGGTGCCCGCCCCTTGTCGATCTTGCGGCGCAGGTTGGAGATGTACACCTCCACGAGATTGCCGCCGCCGTCGAAGGTGCTGCTCCACACGTGCTCGAGGATCTGGGCCTTGCTCAGCACCTGGCGCGGGTGGTTCAGCAGCAGGGCGAGCAGGTCGAACTCCTTGGCCGTGAGCCCGATCGGCGTGCCGTCGCGGTGCACCTCGCGGGTCTCCTCGGTCAGGACGAGGTCGCCGAGCACCCGCACCGAGTCGTCGGCCCGGGCCCCCGCGGTGCCGGCCCGCCGCAGCAGCCCGCGCAGCCGCAGGACGACCTCCTCCAGGGAGAAGGGTTTCGTCACATAGTCGTCCGCGCCCATGGCGAGCCCTTCGATGCGGCGCTCCAGCGCGTCGCGGGCGGTCAGCATGAGCACGGGCAGTTTCGGACTCTCGTACCGCAGCCGTCTCAGCACCTGGAGTCCGTCCAGGTCGGGCAGCATTCCGTCGAGCACCACCGCGTGCGGGGCGCAGCCGCGCGCGAGGCGCAGCGCGCTGTGGCCGTCGGCCGCCGGGTAGGGCCGCCAGCCCGCTTCGGTGACGGCCACGGACAACAGCTCGGTGAGCGCGGGTTCATCGTCGACGATGAGCACACGGACGCGGCCGTTTCGGGGCCCAGGGGTGCCAGACATGTATCGATCGTGTCCCGGTCACCTGAGGGAACGCTGTGTTCCGCCTGAGCTCAGGCCATGTCCTGAAATGAACGGCGAAGGGCCGCATCCCCGGCGACGGGGATGCGGCCCTCAACTGCCTTGCCGGACCGCTTACTTGCGGATCAGGCTGCGCAGCACGTACTGCATGATGCCGCCGTTGCGGTAGTAGTCGGCCTCACCGGGGGTGTCGATGCGGACGACCGCGTCGAACTCGACGCCCGTGTCGGTGGTGACCTTCACCGTGCGCGGGGTGGTGCCGTTGTTGAGCTCCTCGACGCCGGTGAAGGAGAAGGTCTCCTCGCCGGTGAGGCCGAGGGACTCGGCGTTCGCGCCCTCCGGGAACTGGAGCGGCAGGACGCCCATGCCGATGAGGTTCGAGCGGTGGATGCGCTCGTACGACTCGGCGATGACGGCCTTGACGCCGAGGAGCGCGGTGCCCTTGGCGGCCCAGTCGCGGGACGAGCCGGAGCCGTACTCCTTGCCGGCCAGGATGGCCAGCGGGGTGCCCTGCTCGATGTAGTTGCGCGAGGCGTCGTAGATGAACGACACCGGCGCGCCCGGCTGGGTGAAGTCGCGGGTGTAGCCGCCCTCGGTGCCCGGCGCGATCTGGTTGCGCAGGCGGATGTTGGCGAACGTGCCGCGGATCATGACCTCGTGGTTGCCTCGGCGCGAGCCGTAGGAGTTGAAGTCACGACGCTCCACACCGTGCTCGGTGAGGTACTTGCCGGCCGGGGTGTCGGCCTTGATGGCGCCGGCCGGGGAGATGTGGTCGGTGGTGACCGAGTCGCCCAGCTTGGCCAGCACGCGGGCACCGGTGATGTCGGTGACCGGGGACGGCTCGTGCGCCATGCCCTCGAAGTACGGGGGCTTGCGGACGTAGGTGGACTGCGGGTCCCACTCGAAGGTGTTGCCGGTCGGGATCGGCAGCGCCTGCCACTGGGCGTCGCCCGCGAAGACGTCCTGGTAGGACTTGTTGAACATGTCCTCGCCGATGGCGTTCGCCACGACGTCGTTGACCTCGGCCTCGGAGGGCCAGATGTCGGCCAGGTAGACCGGCTTGCCGTCCTGGTCGATGCCCAGCGCGTCCTTGGTGATGTCCACCTTCATGGAGCCCGCGAGCGCGTAGGCGACGACCAGCGGCGGGGAGGCCAGGTAGTTCATCTTGACGTCGGGGTTGATGCGGCCCTCGAAGTTCCGGTTGCCGGAGAGGACCGAGGTGACCGCGAGGTCGTGCTCGTTGACGGCCTTGGAGACCTCCTCCGGCAGCGGGCCGGAGTTACCGATGCAGGTGGTGCAGCCGTAGCCGACGAGGTTGAAGCCGACCTTGTCGAGGTAGGGGGTGAGCCCCGCCTTGTCGAAGTAGTCGGTGACGACCTTGGAGCCCGGGGCGAGGGTGGTCTTGACCCACGGCTTGCGGGTCAGGCCCTTCTCCACGGCCTTCTTCGCGACGAGCGCGGCGGCGACCATGACGTACGGGTTCGAGGTGTTGGTGCAGGAGGTGATGGCCGCGACCGTCACCGCGCCGTGGTCGATCTCGTACGTCGAGCCGTCGGGGGCCGTGACGAGGGTCGGGCGGCTCGGCGCACCGTTGGGGCGGAGCGCGGGGGCGTCGGAGGCCGGGAAGGACTCCTTGCCCGCCTCGTCCACCTCGTCCACGTAGTTGCGGACGTCCTGGGCGAACTGCTGGGCCGCGTTGGCGAGGACGATGCGGTCCTGCGGGCGCTTCGGGCCGGCGATCGACGGGACGACCGTGGAGAGGTCGAGCTCGAGCTTCTCGGAGAAGTCGGGCTCGGCGGCCGGGTCGAGCCAGAGGCCCTGCTCCTTGGCGTACGCCTCGACGAGCGCGACCTGCTGCTCGTCACGGCCGGTCAGGCGCAGGTACTTCAGGGTCTCGTCGTCGATCGGGAAGATCGCGGCGGTGGAGCCGAACTCCGGCGACATGTTGCCGATGGTGGCGCGGTTGGCGAGGCTCGTGGCCGCCACACCCTCGCCGTAGAACTCGACGAACTTGCCGACGACGCCGTGCTTGCGCAGCATCTCGGTGATCGTGAGCACGAGGTCCGTGGCGGTCGTGCCGGGCTTGAGCTCACCGGTGAGCTTGAAGCCGACGACGCGCGGGATGAGCATCGAGACCGGCTGGCCGAGCATCGCGGCCTCGGCCTCGATGCCACCGACGCCCCAGCCCAGCACACCGAGGCCGTTGACCATGGTGGTGTGGGAGTCGGTGCCGACCAGGGTGTCCGGGTAGGCCTGGCCGCCTCGGACCATGACCGTGCGAGCGAGGTGCTCGATGTTGACCTGGTGGACGATGCCGGTGCCCGGCGGGACGACCTTGAACTCGTCGAAGGCGGTCTGGCCCCAGCGCAGGAACTGGTAGCGCTCCTTGTTGCGGCCGTACTCCAGCTCGACGTTCTGCGCGAAGGCGTCGTTCGTGCCGAACTTGTCGGCGATGACGGAGTGGTCGATGACCAGCTCGGCCGGCGCCAGCGGGTTGATCTTCGCGGGGTCGCCGCCGAGCTCCTTCACGGCCTCACGCATGGTGGCGAGGTCCACGACGCAGGGCACGCCGGTGAAGTCCTGCATGATCACGCGGGCGGGCGTGAACTGGATCTCCTGGCTGGGCTGCGCCTGGGAGTCCCAGTTGCCGATGGACCGGATGTGGTCGGCGGTGATGTTCGCGCCGTCCTCGGTGCGGAGCAGGTTCTCCAGCAGCACCTTCAGGCTGTACGGAAGGCGAGCCGAGCCTTCCACCTTGTCCAGCCGGAAGATCTCGTACGACTCGTCGCCCACCTGCAGCGTGCTGCGGGCGTCGAAGCTGTTCGCCGACACGACAGTCTCCTTCATTCATGTGCGCGTACCCACCGCAATCCTGCCGCCACGACCATGGGCCGATCCGCTAAGGTAAGGCTAAGTTAGGTCACCCTTACCAAGCTGGCGGCTGCGGGGCGCCTTCGGCAGATATCTCGATGTCGAGATAACTCTAGTACATGGGGGCGGGCTGGTCATGCCCGGACCGCGGTGACCTGCCTCTCCGGACCTGGGACAGTCCCAGCCTTTCTGGGGCATCGGTGGCTGCTACTCAGTCTTTCCGGGTCGGCGGTTCCGACGCGAGGGTCCGCCGTCCGTGTTCCGTACGAGTCCTGACTGCCGATGATCCCCATGATCACCGCGCTTGTGTCCTCCCGGGGCGCGGACCGCGTCCGACCCCGGAGCGGACGGGCGCCTTCACCGGAGCGTGCCTCGAATGTTCGCCGCCGCGGTCAACTGACCGGCAGACGCGTCCGGTCCGGCCCGGATCATCCGGTCCGGGCAGGGCCCGTCGGATCGACGAATCGACGGATCGGCTCAGACAGGTCAGCAGCGCGCTGCCATGCCCGCGCATTTTCCGGGTATTCGGTGCGGGACGAAAGGGGGCGCGCATGCCACTCACATTCCGCAAGAGCTTCCGCATCCTCCCCGGGGTGCGCCTGAACATAAACAAGCACTCCTGGTCCCTCACCACCGGCGGCAAGCACGGGCCTCGCCACACCCACAGCAGCACCGGACGACGTACGACATCGATGGATTTGCCCGGACCTTTCGGGTGGCGTCGTACCCGTACGGACAAGCGCCACTGACAGCTCATCACCCGAGCGGACCCCCCAGCGAGCACCATCTCATATCTGAGATAGCCTCAGCCTCATGGCAGACGATTACCTCGTACGCATCGGCAAGCTCATCCGTGACGCCCGGCAGCATCGGGGCTGGACTCAGGCGCAGCTCGCCGAGGCGCTCGGCACCAGTCAGAGCGCCGTCAATCGCATCGAGCGCGGCAATCAAAACATCAGCCTTGAGATGATCGCTCGAATCGGTGAAGCCCTGGACAGTGAGATCGTCTCTCTGGGCTACGCGGGTCCCATGCATCTGCGGGTGGTCGGCGGACGCCGTCTGTCCGGCTCGATCGATGTCAAGACCAGCAAGAACGCATGCGTGGCACTGCTGTGCGCCACGCTCCTCAACCGGGGGCGCACGGTGCTGCGCCGGGTCGCCCGCATCGAGGAGGTGTACCGCCTTCTGGAGGTGCTCGGCTCCATCGGCGTACGCACCCGGTGGATCAACGACGGCGTCGATCTGGAGATCGTGCCGCCGGCCGAGCTGGAGATGGAGGCGATCGACGAGGAGGCGGCCCGCCGCACCCGCTCGATCATCATGTTCCTGGGGCCGTTGCTGCACCGCGTGGACAGCTTCAAGCTGCCGTACGCGGGCGGCTGCGACCTCGGGACGCGCACCATCGAGCCGCACATGATCGCACTGCGCCGGTTCGGTCTGGAGATCGCCGCGACCGAGGGTCTCTACCACGCCCAGGTGGATCGGGCGGTCACCCCCGGCCGCCCGATCGTGCTGACCGAGCGCGGCGACACGGTGACCGAGAACGCGCTGCTCGCCGCCGCCCGCCACGACGGCGTCACGGTCATCCGAAACGCCTCGTCCAACTACATGGTCCAGGACCTCTGCTTCTTCCTGGAGGCCCTGGGCGTACGGGTCGAGGGCGTCGGCACCACGACGCTCACCGTGCACGGCGTGCCGAACATCGATGTCGACGTGGACTACTCGCCGTCCGAGGACCCGGTCGAGGCGATGAGCCTGCTGGCCGCCGCCGTGGTCACGGAGTCCGAGCTGACGGTGTGCCGGGTGCCGATCGAGTTCCTGGAGATCGAGCTCGCCGTCCTGGAGGAGATGGGCCTCGACCAGGACCGCTCGGCGGAGTACTTCGCCGACAACGGGCGTACGCGTCTGGTGGACCTGACGGTCCGGCCCTCCAAGCTGGAGGCGCCGATCGACAAGATCCACCCGATGCCGTTCCCGGGCCTGAACATCGACAACGTGCCGTTCTTCGCGGCGATCGCGGCCTCCGCCCAGGGCAAGACCCTGATCCACGACTGGGTCTACGACAACCGCGCGATCTATCTGACGGACCTCAACCGCCTCGGCGGCCGGTTGCAGTTGCTGGACCCGCACCGGGTCCTGGTCGAGGGGCCGACCCGCTGGCGCGCCGCCGAGATGATGTGCCCGCCCGCGCTGCGGCCCGCCGTGGTCGTCCTGCTGGCGATGATGGCGGCCGAGGGCACGTCCGTCCTGCGGAACGTGTACGTCATCAACCGGGGTTACGAGGATCTGGCCGAGCGTCTCAACACGATCGGCGCGCAGATCGAGATCTTCCGGGACATCTGAGCGGCGGGTGCCGCCGTACCCCATTTGACCTGCTCTGATGCGGGTCTGGAAGGGGTGCGGCGGCATCTCTGGACTTCTCCGGGACTTTGGGCCACCGGGCCACCGGGCCACCGGGCCAGGGAGACGACCGACTCGCCGGCCTCCAACTGCTCGGAGGCGTGGAAGTGGCGCGGGGCACAGTGGCCGTGCTCCCGGTTAGCGGCAGGTGTAGGTGAAGGACGCGGACGTCGTGTGCCGGCTGGGGGACTCGATGACCAGCCGCGCTGTCGCCTTGCTGGTGCCCTTGCCGTGGAAGGTCCACAGCAGGCGGAGGTGCGTCTCGTCCTGCCCCCTGCCCAACCGCTCTTCGCGCGGGCCCGAGGAGGTTCCGTCACTGCGGTTCCACTCGTAGGTGAACGTGCCGGCCGCCCCGTTGGTGTTCACCACCGCGACCACCTCGGCTGTTCCGTCACAGCCGAGGACGCTGCTCGTCTGCGCCGTCACCTGAGTGATCCGCAGGTCCGCCGTCTGCCGTTGCCATAACAACCAGGCCAGCACGATGGCCAGGACGACCGCCGCCAGGCGGTATCTGCGTAGCCGGTGCAGTCGGCCCCAGGGCTCCTGCTGGCTCTTGCGCTTCGCCGTGCCGCGCCAGACGTCGACGGCGGTGTCCGTCAGCCCCAGGGGCGGGACGCCCGGTCCGAAATGCAGGACGTCGGACTCGGGCGCGGGCTCGGCGCTGGTCCAGTGGGCGTCGAGGACGGTCGGGACGTAGGTGGCGTCGTCGACGTCTCTGATAGTCGGTTGCACATCCGGGTCCTGCAAGGTCGGCTCCAGGCCCGGATCCGGTAACTCCCACGGCACCACCGGACGCTCACCGCGGTCCGTCATCCTCGCCCCTCCGTTCGGCTCGCTGTCACAGACCCCGGTCGACCGACATCAGCCGGGCTCGCCCTCCACGGCCGCCGGATCCCCTTGCCGCGGGGTCACAGCTGACGTCGAACCCGAGCCGGTGCCGGTGCCGGTGCCGCCGGCGGAGTTGCCGGAGTCGGTGCCGCCCGTTGACGCGGGATCACCGTCGCTGGTCCCCGCGTTCGAGTGGCCGTGCCTCGCATCCGTACCGCCGTTGTCCGTACCGCCGTTGTCCGTCCCGCCGTTGTCCGTCCCGCCGTTCTCCGTCCCGCCGTTCTCCGTACCGCCGTTCTCCGTACCGCCGTTCTCCGTACCGCCGTTCTCCGTACCGCCGTTCTCCGTACCGCCGTTCTCCGTACCGCCGTTCTCCGTACCGCCGTTCTCCGTCCCGCCGTTCTCCGTACCGCCGTTCTCCGTACCGCCGTTCTCCGTACCGCCGTTCTCCGTACCGCCGTTCTCCGTACCGCCGTTCTCCGTACCGCCGTTCTCCGTACCGCCGTTCTCCGTACCGCCGTTCTCCGTACCGCCGTTCTCCGTACCGCCGTTCTCCGTACCGCCGTTCTCCGTACCGCCGTTCTCCGTACCGCCGTTCTCCGTACCGCCGTTCTCCGTCCCGCCGTTCTCCGTCCCGCCGTTCTCCGTCCCGCCGTTCCTCTCGACGGTGTTGTTCCCGTCGTCGGGGGAGTCCGTGCCGCTGTCCCCGGCCCCACCGCCGGAACCCGAGTCGGAACGGGTGCCGCCATCGGCGGGCGCGAGGCCGGCGCCTCCGTCTCCGTGGCCGCCACCGCCCTGGGCGCCGGATGTGCCAGCCCTGTCGGAGTCCGGGTCCGACTCGGCCGTGTCGCCGTGCTCGGTGCCCCGCGCCTCCGTCGCCGAGCCGGTGTCCTTCCGTGCGTCGAGCCTGGTGACGGCCTGGGCGTGAGCGCCGGCGTGCCCTTCGGCCCCACCCGCCGCCCAGCCGCTGGGCATCAGGCTCAGCAGCCCCACCACCGCCACGGCGGCCGCGCCGGTGAGCACATCGCCCCGCCTGCGCAGCCGACTGCGACGCCGTGCGGTCAACACGGTGCGGGCCAGTTCGGCCGAGGAGCCCACCAGACGGGCGTCCAGGCGTGAGATCGCCAGCGGCACCAGGGCCGCCGCCACCGCGGCCAGCCGGCTCTGGCCGCGTTCCTCCCAGTCGGGTCCGTACGCGTTCTCCGCCGCCCACTCCAGTTCCCGCAGGAAGTCGAGGGCACTGGGGGGCCGGAGCGCCGGGTCCTTGGCCATGCCGTGCCGGACCAGCGCGCGTACCTCTTCCGGCACCCTGTCCATCGGCACCGGCTCGTCAACGTGCTGGCGCTGGAAGTCCCATGGTTCCGGCCCCTCGAACGGGCGCACGCCGGTCACGCACTCGTAGAGGGTGGCGGTCGCCGCGTACACATCGCCGGCCGGGGTGGCGGCTTCCAATTTCCACTGCTCGGGGGGCATGTACGCACAGGTGCCGCGCAGGTTGTGGCGGTCGCCGGTGCGCGCGGAAATTCCGAAGTCCACCAGCTTGGTCTGGCCGTCCCAGTTCACCAGCACGTTTTCGGGCTTGTAGTCGCGGTGCACCACTCCGACGCCGTGCGCGGCGGCGAGCCCGAGCAGGGACCCTTTCAGCACGACGAGTGCGGCCTCGATGTCGGTGGATCCCTCCTTTTTCAGCAGCGTGCGGAGTGCGGCGCCGTAAACCAGTTCCATGACGATTGCCGCGCCCTGCTCGGCTTCGACGTACTCGTAGAGCCGCGTCACATGAGGGGATGTCAGGCCACCGAGAAGCCGGGCCTCGGCTCGCAAGGCAGTGCGAAATTCCACCTTCGAACACAGTTCCTCGTTGAGGTACTTGATCGCGACGTTCCGGCCGGTCCCGGCATGGCGGGCGATCATCACCCGACCGGCACCGCCTTTGCCCAGTTTCTTCAGATCGATATAGCCGGGGACGGTCCATGAATCGTCGCCCCGTTCGACTTTCCACCCGTCACGATCGGTCGCTCCTGCCATACTTCCCCCTGGCGTTCAGTTGTGCTGGGGATCTCTGGAAGAGACACCCGAGAGGAGATTCTTCCAGCGGGAAAAGATCCAATACAGCAAGAATTTTCACAGTTCTGCAACCGTTATCGCTGACGCCAGTTCAAGGAATAGTGACAAGAGTGGCCTTTTGTGCAGCGGATCGGAACTGTGTGGCGGCTGTGGCGATTGCGGGGCGGTATTCGCCCACCGCAGCAGGTCACGGGACTCACTGGTCCCCTTCCGGGACATCTGAGCGGCGGACGCCACCGCCCCTTGTCCGACCTGCGCGCATGCGAGTCTGGGGTTCGCGCCCCGCCCGAAGCCGGACACTCCCTCGCCCGGGCGTCAGCCCCGCCCGTGCTCGGCCGACCAGCCCCGCTCGAGGAGGTCGAAAGCGCGGCGGATCCGCTCACGGGGGTCCGGGTAGCCCTCGCCGACCCTGGGGGCCTCGAGGGCGAATCGGGCCAGGGCCGCGCAGGCCGCGTCGTCGTCCGGCGCGCCGATCTCCTCGGCGATGGCGTGGGCCACGGCGGCCTGGTGACGCATCCACATGCGATGGGCGTACGAGCGGAGTACCGGCGTGCCCTCGACGAGCGCGCGGAACGCGGCGATACGCGGGTCCTCCAGGTTGGCGCCGGAACGGATGTGCAGGATGCCCTCGCACAGCGCCGCGGGGATCGACCGGCCGGGAGCCCGGTCACGTACGGCCGACACCAGCGCCGCCTCCTGCTCCGCGTCCTCGTCGAAGACCAGCGCCTCCTTGCTCGGGAAGTGCTTGAAAAGGGTCGTCGTCGACACATCGGCGGCGTCGGCGATGTCCTTGACGCTGACCTGGTCATAGCCACGCTCAAGGAATAGATCCAGAGCCGCGTCCGCCAGAGCCTTGCGGGTGGCGGCCTTCTTCCGCTCACGGCGGCCCATCGTCATCTCGTTCATGACCCAACCCTACCCGCAGGTTGCCTCAGTAGAAGAGTTGCCTCGTTGCACTTTTTTATCGAGTGTGGTCTTCTGATGGAGCGCCGCCCGCACCACCGCGGCCCCGCGCCCTTCCTCTTCCCCTCCCCCTCCGTCTCCTGTGAAAGGAGCGACTCAGCCATGTCCGCGACTCGTCCCTCCCGGCCCGGCGGCCCGGCCGCCGAGCCGGCCGCCACCCCGCCCAACGTGCGTTGGACGCTGCTCGGCGTGATGCTCGGAATGCTGCTGGCGATGCTCGACAACACGATCGTCAGCACATCGATGCCGACGATCGTCGGCGACCTGGGCGGCATGGAGCACATCTCCTGGGTGGTGACCGCCTATGCGCTGGCCACCGCCGTCTCCACCCCCGTATGGGGCAAACTCGGCGACCTCTACAGCCGCAAGCACGCCTTCCTCGCCGCGATCACCGTCTTCCTGATCGGCTCGGTCGCCTCCGGCGCGGCACAGTCCATGACCCAGCTGATCAGCTTCCGCGTCGTCCAGGGACTGGGTGCCGGCGGCCTGGCCGCGCTCGCGTTCGCGCTGATCGGCTCCCTGGTGTCGCCGCGCGAGCGCGGCCGCTATCAGGGCATGACCGCCACCGTGATGGCGATCGGCACCGTCGGCGGCCCGCTCCTGGGCGGCCTCATCACCGGCCACCTGGGATGGCGCTGGTCGTTCTACATCAACCTGCCGCTCGGTCTGGTCACCCTGGTGTGGTGCCAGGTGATGCTGCGCCTGCCGGTCCAGCGCACCAAGGCGAGGATCGACTGGCTCGGCATCCTCCTGATGACCGTCACGATCAGCGCGGTGGTGCTCGCCGCGACCTGGGCGGGTACGACGTACGCGTGGGGCTCCTGGCAGATCGTCTCGCTGGCCGTCGTCACCGTGCTCGGCCTGACCGCGTTCATCGCCTCGCAGAAGCGCGCCGTGGAGCCGGTACTGCCGCTCCGGGTGTTCGACACCGGTAACTTCCGGCTGGCCGGAGTCATGGTCTTCGCCGCCGGCGCGGCCATGTTCGGCGCGACGCTCTACCTTCCGCTGTTCCAGCAGAGCGTTCAGGGCGCCGACGCGACGAGCTCCGGTCTGCTGCTGTTGCCGATGGTGGTTCCGATCGCCCTGGTCTCCAACATCGCGGGCAAGGTCATGTCCCGGACCGGCAAGTACAAGATCTTCCCCATCCTGGGAGCCGGCTTCCTGGCCGTGGGCCTCTTCCTGCTGTCGACCATGGACACCGGTACGTCCCGCACCGTCACTTCCTTCTACATGGTGCTGGTCGGTGTCGGGCTCGGGTTCCTGATGCAGATGACCACGACCATCGCGCAGAACAGCGTCGAGATGCGCGACATGGGTGTCGCGTCTGCGGGCGTCACGCTCTTCCGCACGATCGGCGGCTCGCTGGGCGTGGCCGTGTTCGGCTCGCTGTTCACCCGGGCCACCGAACACCACCTCCCCTCGGCGGCGTCCGGGAACGCCGACGCCTCGCTCAGCGGCTCCGCCGTGGACCGGCTGCCGCAGGGCGCCAAGGACGCCTATCTGACCGCGGTCGCCGACGGAACCCAGCAGATCTTCCTGGTCGCCGCGGCCGTCTGCCTCGCCGCTCTTCTCGCCGCGCTCGCGGTCAAGGAGGTCCCGCTCCGCGGCAAGCCCGTGGCCGCCGAACCCGCGGAGCAGCCCTCGGCAGAGAAGGCGCGGATTTGGCGCTGACGTATGCGAGTTCACGCGGCAGGGCCCAGGACGTGACGGAGCGGACGGAAGCGGCGGGACGCCGTGCGCCGGTGATCCACGCCTACGCCGCCGACCCGAACGCGACCGGCGACGCGGTGGCGAAGACCGTGGCGGGGTCGGCCGGCTCGACATCCTGGTCAACAACGCGGGCGTGCTCCTCTGTGGCCCGCTGCCGGACATCACTCTGGATTAGATCGACCGGATCATCGCGGTGAACCCGCGCGCGGCCCTCCCCGGAGCGCAGGCGAACCCGCGGCCTCCTGCCCACCGGCGCATGCCGGGCGGGCGGACGGCCGGGCTGCCGGCGAGGCGCGTGTCCCCGTCCGGAGCCGGCCGTCCGCCGGTCGGGATTCAGGTCAGGGCCGCCGGCTTCACGGGCGCGTGTGTGCCGTCGGGGGTCACCAGGGTCGCGTGGCCGACCATGTGCAGCATGGGCAGGTCGGAGGGGTGGTCGCCGTACGCGTAGCAGTCGGCGGGGTCGATGTGCGGGTGGCGGGCGAGGAGTTCGCGTGCCAGGACGCGCTTGCCGTCGCCGATCGCGGGCAGGCCCAGGAGTTCGCCGGTCAGGACGCGCCCGCAGCGCTCCAGCCGGGCACCGAGCACGTACTGCGCCCCGACCTCCTCCGCGACGAGGGGCAGCAGCGGCGGGAACGACCCGGAGACCAGGGCGACGGCCCCGCCCTCGGCCCGGTGCCGGCGCAGGGCGTCGACCGTGGCGGTGATGTAGAAGTCCGCGGCCCGGCTGCGTTCCCGGTACCAGTGGCGGGCCCGGTCCTCGACCTCGTCGACCGGGCAGCGGCGCCAGGCCCGGTGGTACTCCCGGTTGGCCTCATCGCGCGGCAGGCCACGAGCCAGCCGCGCGTACAGGTCCGCGAGGAGCTCCTCGGTGCGGCGCGCGCCCTCGGCCCCGTGCCGGAACTCGAAGTAGTGGCGGAGGAATTCAGGGCCGCTCTTGCAGCGGATGAGGGTCTCGTCCACGTCGCAGAACACCAAGTAGGAGGGCGAGAGGCTCTTTTGATGGGGTATCAGGTCAGGACTCACGTGCGGAGACCTCCAGCAGTGCGGCCGGCTGGGGTGCCGTGGCCGGGGGGCGGGGCTCGGTCAGCGAGGAGAAGACGGACGTCGCGTAGACCATCGCCGCCGCTTCCCTGCGCAGCATCTGGTGGGCGGCGACCGTGTGCACGTCGCGCCAGCTGCGTTCGAGGACGCCGGGGCCGCCGCAGGCGTGGACGCCGGCGGTGCGGAAGAGACGTTCGACCCCGTCCACGAGCAGGTCGGCGGCGGCGGCGGTGATCCGGCGGTTCCTGAGGACGTCCGCCTCGGCGCGGGTGCCCGTGTCGGCGCACCGGGCCGCGTCCTGGAGGAGGAGCTGGGCGGCCTCCATGTCGTCGGCCGAGCGCGCCAGGGCGTGGTGCAGACGGCTGCCGTCGTCCTGCGGCCGTCCCCGGGTCTGGGCCCGGGCCGCCCAGGACGACCACTCCGCCAGCGCGCGGCGGGCCGCGCCGAGCGCCGGGGCGCAGAAGAGAAGGCCGCCGGCGAGGTGACCCGGCACGGTGTGGCACCGGGACCGTCCCGGGCCGGGTGTCCCGGCCAGCAGGTCCGCCATGGGGAAGGTGCGGTGCTCGGGTACGAGGGCGGGTTCCAGCACCGCGGTGTGGCTGCCGGTGCCGCGCAGCCCGGTGCTGTGCCAGGAGTCACGTACGCGGATGTCGCCCTTCGGCACCGCGAACATGCGCGACCCCGCCGCGCCCTCCACGCCGGGCTCCGGTGCGCACAGCAGAAGCCAGTCCGCGAAGTCCACCCCGCTGACGCACTCCCACTCGCCGCTCAGCAGCCAGCCGGACGGCAGCCGGCGCGCCTCACCCGACGGCCTGACCGACGCGGAGATCCGTACGTCGGGGCCGGCCGACCACAGGTCGCGCTGCCCTTCGTACGGTAAGTAGGCCGCGAACCGGCTGTGGGCCGCCCACAGGACCGCGCACCAGGCCGCGGAGGCGCACCCCTCCCCCACCGCGGTGACCGCCGTGAGCAGGCTGTCGAACGTGCCCTCCGTGCCGCCCCAGGCGCGGGGCACGAAGTGGCGCGCGAAGCCCGCGTGGGTCAGGAGCGCGACGGTCTCGTCGCCGAGCCTGCGGGCGTCGTCGGCGGCCGTGGCATGTGCGGCGGCGCTCTCGGCCGCGGCCAGGACGGCGACCGGCAGCGCCGGCGACGTATCGTTCACGCTTTCGTCCACAGGATTGTGACGCAGCATCATCTGGCAAGCACCTCACTCGATGATTAGAATTCGTTCACGAACGTATCTTTTATGCTTCGGTCCCCGCCGTGGAGCCGGCAAAGGAGGGGAGCGTCATGCCCAAGCAGGCACGCGCCCTGCGTACCTACGACCGTGTACTCGACGCGGCCGCCTACGAGTTCGCCCGATACGGCTACACGAACGCGAACCTGCAGAACATCGCGGACCGCATCAGGCTGACGAAGGGAGCGCTCTACGGGCATTTCGCCAACAAGGAGGAACTGGCCGCCGCGCTGGACCACCACCTGTCCGCCACGCTGGGGGTACTGCTCACCGAGGCCCGGACATCGCCCCATCCGGCACTGGGCCGGCTGCAGTCCCTCGTCCTCGGTCTGGGCCGGCTCTTCCGGACGGATCTGCGGGCCCTCGCGGCGCTGCGGCTCGCGGCGGAGACGGCCCGTTCGACCGCCAAGCCGATACCTCTGCTGACGGAGACGCACGACCTCGTCCTCCAGTTGGTGCGCGAGACACAGCAGGAGGGGCACTGGGACGCGTCGATCTCCACCAGGCCTCTGGCGGACCTCATCGTGGCGGCCCTCTTCGGCACGTTCTGGACGGAGACCGACACCGGCCACCCAGGGTCCGACGGGACCGTCGACACGATGTGGGAGGCCCTGGCTCAGGCGCTCGGCGGCGCCCCGGCCCGCTGAGGCCGGCCACGGCCCGGTGAGCCGCGGGTCACCACGAGGCGAAACGTGACCAGGGAGCGCGGCTGCCCACGCACTTCCAGGTCATGTCGGCGCGGGCCAGCAGCCTCTCGCCCTGGTGGGCCGCGACGCGCAGAGCGCACTCTTCGGTCGGCACGCCCTCGGACGGACCCTTCTCGAGGGAGAGCAAAATCGTTTCCCCCAACTCGCCGAAGGCGGCGCAGTCCAGGGAGAGGCCGGCCAGGGCGAAGGCCCGGTCGCCGAGCGTCCTGCGGGACGCCTCGTGCACGGTGAGATGGCCGAGCTGCCGGAAGCCCTCCAGCATGACCATCAGCGGTACGTGATCGGTGGGGTGGTCGAAGAGCACCGCGTGATCGCGGTCGACCCGCAGCCGCCAGTCCTGGTCGGGCCGGTCCCGCTCCAGTACGCAGTCCTTCCAGCGCAGCCGGCCCACCCTGTTCGGCCGGGCGATCCTGGCGTCCGGCGCGGGACGAGGCGGGCTCACCTCGCCGCTCGCGGCCGGACGCCCCCGTAAGAGCCGGTAGCGCCGGTCGTCCAGCATCAGTCCTCGGGTGTGACCGCGTCCGCAGGGGCGGCCGTCGACCGTGAGCGTCACGTCCAGCCGCGCCCCGGCCGGCCGTCCCCGCCGGTCCCTCTCCTCGGTCCACGTACCGTTCAGCACCACCGCCAGCGGCGCGGCGCCGACGCGCAGCGCGGTCGGATCCGTGATCTCGAAGCTGACGTCCTGGCCGATGAAGCGGGACCCGACCGGCACACCGAAGTACGTGTGGGCCCCGTAGAAGTGGGCCTGGCGCAGGGTCTCCGCGAACAGCAGCGGATCGTTCAGCCCGTTCTCGTCCGGGTGGTAGAGCGCGTGATCGCGCGGCCACTGGGCCCCGACCGAGAACGCGTTCTCGCCGGTGCGCACACCGTCGGTGACAAACACCTCGGCGATGGAGCTGCGGTGCACCAGCTCTCGTGTCACCGGCTGGAGGAAACTGAGCACTTCGACCGTGGCACCCATTGATGGCGCCTTCATGGTCCTGGAATCATCGAGTACGACAGACATCTGAAAACCTCGCCTCCCCGTGGAGCAACCATGCGAGCGAACAGACGTGCGAAAGCCTTGCTAGGCATCATTAATATACCTGCGCGAAGGTATATTGCAAGGCTCGACACGGTGCGCTTCCATGGGTCAACTCCCCACGGTGGCAGGAAGGTTGGATTCCGTCGGACTCGAACAGATCGGCTCGGCACGATATGGACGTCATGAGTAGCGAGCGCAACGGACAGAGCACCCGTCTCCCGGCGGGCACCCCCTTCGACGACACCGCCCACCTCAAGCAGCAGCGTGCGATCCGCACCCGCGGCACGATCCTCAACGCCGCCGCCGCGGCGTTCGCCACGGACGGCTTCCCCCAGGTCACCATCAAGGACATCGCCGACGGCGCCGAGATGACCAAGGGAGCCGTCTACTTCCACTTCCCCAACAAGGAGGCGCTCGCCGTAGCGGTGCTGGAGGAGTTCTACCGGCGCATGCAGGAGGCCGTCAACGGCGCTCTGGAGCACGGGGACCCCACATCCCCGACGACCGTCGTCGACGTGATGAGGCGCCTCGCCCGCGCCTTCCACGAAGACGTCTTCATCCACGCCGGGGCCCGCCTGCAGATCGAACGGCCGTACATCAAGGCCGAGCTGCCGGTGCCGTACGTGGGGACGCTGAAGGTGCTCACCGAGCTCCTGGATCAGTGCCGCACCGCCGGCAACCTCCCCAAGAGCACGAAGCCCGAGGCCCTGGCCCGCGCGCTCGGCTCCGCCGTGTTCGGCGCCCAGCACATCTCCTGGGTGCTGAACGACCGCGAGGACATCGTGGAGCGGGTGGAGGAGATCATCGACGCCTTCGTGCCACTGCACTGAACGCCGGACCGCCCAGCCCCTGAGGTACGGGCGGTCCGGCAACGTCCGGAGGTGCGGCCGTCACTCCCGCCGCGAGGTCCGCGGTGCCGTGACTCACCAGGGTGGGCACGGTCACCGCGGCGGATCCCGCGCACCGGTCGTGCGTGACGCGGCGCGGCCCGTACCCCGGGAGGAAGGGCGCCTGGAACTCCCCCTGCGGTGCGCCTGAGGCTCCGCGCGTGGTCAGTCGAGGAAGGCCGCCTCTATCCAGCGGCGTACACCTCGCGGGCGCATACGGTGCAGCCGCCCCACCGTGTCGGCCACCCGACGGGGGCCGCCCACCGACAGAAACTTCTCCTGGACCATCTCGGAGTGGCGGACGCGGGTGTCCGGGCCCGCCGCGCCCACCGGGATCAGGCGGGAGCGGGTGACCGTACGGCCGTCGGTCAGCCGTACCGTGACCCGGGCGCCGGTGGCCTTGGTGGAGCGGGAGAAGTCCCGGCCGTCGGCCTCCAGCGTGCCGACGAGGTCGACGAGCGCGTCGCCGCCGAAGCCGCGCAGCCACGGCGTGGCCAGCGGGCCCGCCTCGCGCACCGCCTCGCCGAACGGCGCGTCGGACAGGAAGAGTTCGCGGGTCATCGCCGTGTCGTGCTCCAGCCGCACCCGGCGGGCCAGCGCCCAGCGTGCGGGGTCGTCCAGATGCGGTGAGGAGAAGTCGTCCACCGAGAAGTCGCCGGTCAGCAGGGTGGTGGCGACCGGGTAGGGGACGTCGAGGACGAGCGCGCCCAGCGGAGAGGCGGGGCCGTCGACGTAGCGGGCCGCGCGCTCCCCCGCGAACAGCGTGTACAAGGACGCCTCGACGACGATCTCCCGCACGTCGTCCGGGCGCAGCGGGCCGAGTTCGCGGTGGATGTCGGCGGCGCAGTCCACGGCCGCGTTGATCCGGGGCCCGCCGGGGTGCATCTTAAAGGAGAGGGTGTTGGTGTGCCAGCGGCTGCCGAGCCCCTTCGCCACCGCCTGGGGCAGCGGCACCGTCGCGAACCGGGCCAGGAAGCCGTCCTGGTGCTCGATGATGTCGGGCGCGCCGCGCAGCCCGGCGGCGGCCGCGTCACAGGCGTCCATCGCGGTGCGTACCGGCGTGAAGGTGTTGAACAGCCGGGCGTCGCTGGCCAGGAAGGCCCGCATCAGCGGCCAGTTGGGCATGGCGAAGGCCAGCCCCAGGGCGTTCTCCCACTGGTCGGCCGGGGCCCGGTCGCAGTGCAGCCGGCCGGCCACCGCGCCGGCCAGGTGGGTGTGCACGGCGCTCTGACCGCGCAGCGGGCCGAGGGTGGCGGAGGCGGTGATGCGGGCCGCGCACTCGTTGGCCGCGACGACCGCGGTCAGCAGGGAGAGCCCGTCGAGCTGACGGGCGTACGCGAAGGCGAGCGGCACCGCGACGGTGGAGTTGGACAGGTGTCCGGCGTACGCGGTGTCGTCGAGGTTGAGCCAGGAGCCGAGGGCGGCGAAGACGCCCGCGGCGGCTCGCGGGTCGCGCTGCATGGGGTGACCGAAGGCCGCCACCAGCCGGCGGCCCAGCGGGTGTTCGAGGCCGGCCCGGATCGAGGCGATCTGGGAGAGCACCTGGCTGGCCGCGAGCTTCAGGACGCGGCACGGGATGTGTTCGGGGCGCAGGTTCGCGGCCCAGTGGGACAGTTCGCGCAGCGGGGTGTCCGAGGACGGGCGCGAGCGGGCGGGCCGCGTCTGCTGCTCCCACTGCTCGCACAGGGCCCTGGCCACTCGCTCGCTGAGTACAGCTGCCGTCATGGCGCCACATCCATTGTGTCAGCGTGAACCGGGGGAACGCCCCCGGTGCCGGAGCCGGTGAACCCGGCGGCGGGAGCACCGGTCCCCCCGGTGCTCCCGCCGCCGCGTGTGGGGGATCAGGCGCCGGGGACCTTGTCCAGGAACCCGTAGACGCCCTTGATGCGGCCGTCGTCGCCGGTGACCAGGACGTCGAAGCCGATCGCGACGGGCTCGGTGCCCGGCGCGGTCACCAGGCCCCACTGGAAGCGGGCGAGGTTGTGGTGGGTGTCCACCGTGCCGTGCAGCTCGAAGGAGAGGCCCTTGAACTGCTCCTGCGCGCCGGCGACGACGGCACCGAAGCCCTCGTGGCCCTCGACGGCCGCCAGCGGATCGATGTACGGGGCGTCCGGGGCGAAGAGCTCGGCGATGCCCGCGGCGCGCTTGTCCGCGTCGGTCTCGTTCCACAGGGCGAGGTACTGGGTGACGGTGGTGGTGATGTCGCTCATGGCGGTTTCTTCTCCTTGTGTTCCGCTTGCGGGTGACCGGCGTGCCGTCAGGTCGGTTCGACGCGCCGGGGGTCGTGAGAGGTCTGGGGGGTCAGTTCCGTTCGATGGCCGGGGCCCACACGGGCAGGGCTCCGGGCTGGACCTCGAAGGTCGCCGACGGTCCGATGCCGTGCTGGTACTCGCCGTCGTGCTCCAGGGGCAGCCGGCGGCCGTCGGTGCGCTCGACGGTGATGGTGCGGCCACGCGCGTACACCGTGGCCGGGTGTCCCATGTGGTCGGCGTTCAGGGTGAGTCGGGGTACGTCCGCGGCGGTCACGCCGTCGCCGATGACACAGACGTCGAGCAGTCCGTCGTCGAGGAGCGAGTCGGGCAGGACGAGGTACCGGCCGCCGCGGTAGCGGCCGCCGCCGACGTTGGCCAGGACGGTCGGGCCCTCGTGCACCACGCGTCCGTCGACGGTGACGCGGCCCGGGTACGGGACGTACGCGGCGGCCGTGTCGGCGAACGCCTTGGTGTACAGATCCCGGCCCGTCAGCGGGATGTCCCGGGCCGTGATCAGCGCGTCGGCGATCACTCCGGAGCAGGCGCCCAGATAGACGTACTGCCGGGTCTCGGCCAGGCGCGCCAGGTCGTGCCGGCGCAGCCGGGCGCTGCCGCCCACGCCCGAGTCGGTGAGGACCGCCTTGAGGGACTCGGTCCAGGGGCGCTCCCCCCACAGCATCTTGTAGCCCGAGTTCCCGGTGCCGCCGGGCACCACGGTGAGCGCGGCGCGGCCGGGCGCGGAGGCCAGGCCCTGTACCGCCTCGCGGACGGTGCCGTCCCCGCCGATGACGACCACGAGGTCGGGTGCGTGGGCGGGCCGTTGCAGGGCGCGGCGCACGGCGACGGTCGCGTCCCCCGGTGCCGTGGTCGGGTGAAGCTCGACGTGCTCCAGGCAGGAGCCGCACAACTCGGTCACTTCACGGACCAGTTGGGGGCTGTGGCTGCCGGAGGCGGGGTTGGCCAGGACCAGGGCCCGGGTGGGGCCCAGGGCTGCGGCGCTGTCTGCCATCGGGCGAACTCCTCGGGATCGGGGTGGCACGGGGGGGCGGGTGACCGAACGGCCGGGCGTGGCCTTCATGAGGGGCCGGCGTGGCCTTCATGACTGTGTCAGGAGGCGCTGACCTGGTCCTGACGTGCGGCTGACGCCCGGCGAGCGGTCGGGGGGTCAGGCGGACGACGCCGCCTTCGGCCCCGGGATGAACTGCACGAACGCCGCCACGGCCAGCGCCAGTGGTGCCAGCAGGTAGAGGGAGGCGGTGAAGGCGTCGGCGTAGGCGGACGTGCCGGTGCCCTGTCCCAGGACGTGGTAGAAGACGACGCCGACCAGGGCCACGCCCACGGCGCCGCCCACCTGGCTGGCGGTGGACAGCACGCCCGACGCCGCTCCCGCGTAGCGCGGGTCGGTGCCGGCCAGCGCGATGGACGCCAGCGGTGCCATCACCATGGCCATGCCCGCCCCGCCGACCGTCAGCCCCGGCACCAGCCAGCCGACGGCGCCGTCCGTGCCGATGTGCTGCGCGGCGGCGAACAGCGCGGCCAGCCCCGCCGTGAGCACCAGCGCGCCGACCGCGAGGGTCTGCCGGCCGAGCGCCGCGGCGATGCGGCGTGCGCTGAGCGAGACGGTCAGGAAGCCCACGCCGAGGGGCAGGAACACCAGACCGGACTCCAGGGCGGTCAGCCCCAGGCCCTGCTGGAGGTAGAGCGCCAGGACGAGGAAGAACGACGCCATCCCGGAGTAGTACACGACCGCGGTGCTGACCCCGAACGTGAACGACCGCTGCCGGAACAGCGCGGGGTCGACCAGCGGGCTGCGGCCCGCGGCGGCGAGGCGGCGCTGCTGGACGGCGAAGACCACCAGCAGGACGGGGGCGGCGGCCAGGCTCAGCCAGGTCCACAACGGCCAGCCCTCCTGCTGTCCCTCGGCCAGCGGCAGGACGACGGCGACCAGGCCCGCGGAGATCAGCACCATGCCCAGGGGGTCGAGCCGCGCGCGGCCCTGGGCCCGGGACTCGGGCACCACCCGGGGAGCGAGGACGAGAGCCGCGATCCCCACGGGCACGTTGACCAGGAAGCAGGTGCGCCAGCCGAGTCCGGCGATGTCGGCGTGGATCAGCACGCCTCCGATGAGCTGCCCGAAGACCCCGGCGAGCCCCATGGTCAGCCCGAAGGCGTTGAACGCGCGGACCCGGGCCGGCCCGTCGTAGGCCACTCCGATGATCGCCAGGACCTGGGGCCCCATCAACGCCGAGGCCAGCCCCTGGGCGATCCGGGCCGCCACCAGCTGCGACGCGCTGGGGGCGAACCCGGCCCAGGCGGAGGACAGGGTGAACAGCGCGACGCCGATGAGGAAGAGCCGCCGCCGGCCGTACAGGTCGCCGAGCCGCCCGCCGGTGACGAGACCGGCGGCGTACGCGAGCGCGTAGCCCGCGACGATGAACTCGACGGCGGACTGGCTCGCGTGGAGATCCTGCTGGGTGGCGGGAATGGCCACGTTGACGATGAAGACGTCGAGCGTGATGACGAACGTGCCGATGAGGATGATCGGCAGGGTCGCCCAGTGTGGCGCCGAGGGTGGTTGCCGCTCCTCGGTCGCGGCTTTCTTCGGGGCGGCTTCCCGTGGAGACTCCAAGGCCATCGGGCCATTCCTTCCTTGCGTTTCTCTCCTGTGGTGCCGTCCGGGAACCGGGCTGTGCCGCGTTCCCGGACGGAGGGGGGTCACCAGGGCGGGACGTCGAGGATCTCCACCACCGCGGCGGAGAGGCTGAATCCCGCTCCCGCCGCGACGAGCAGCACGAGGTCGCCCGGTCCCACCGCGCGTTCCTTGACCAGGTGTTCGAGGCCGAGGAACTGGTCGCCCGCGCCGATGTGGCCCACCAGGCGGCCGAGGTCCCAGGTGCTCTGCTTCTCGGTGAAGCCGAGCACGTCGTAGTTCTCGGGCCAGACCCCGCGGTGGATGAGCGGTGTCACCACGCGGGATATGTCCTCGACGCTCACCTGGGCTTCGGCCAGGGCCCGCCGGGTGGTGTCCATGAGGGCGGCCTCGATGCGCTCCCAGGAGCCCTCGGCCTCGGGGGTGGCCGCGTGCTGAAGGCCGCGTTCGCGCAGCCGCAGCGGCATTTCGAGGCCGGGCGCGGTGGCGAACGGGGTCGTCCCCCGGTTCCACCGCTCCAGGGAGTTGTCGGCGCCCAGGGTGGCGGAGACGACACGGGCGAAGCCCTTCCGTCCGGACAGCACCAGAGCGGTGCCGCCGTCCGCGAAGACCAGGTTGAGCTGTACGTTCCAGCGGTCGACCCAGGGCGGGGCGAAGTTGTCTCCGGTGGTCAGCAGGACCGCGGAGGTGAAACCGGCGTCGATGTAGCCGGCGGCCAGGCACAGCGAGCCCAGCCCGGCGTTGCAGCGCTGCTGGAGGTCGAAGCCGGGAGCGGCCCGGCCCACCGTCTCGTTCGCGACGTAGGCCGCCGCGGGCCACATCTCGTGCCCCTGGAAACCGCAGGACGAGTGCAGGACGAGACCGACCTCGTCCCGCTCGATCCCGACGGCCCGCTCCAGGGCCAGCCGGCCGGCGCGGACGGCCATCTCGGGGCCGGCGACGCCGTCGGCCACGGCGATCGACTCGTAGCCCAGGTTCCGGTGCTCGTCGTCGACCAGTCCCGCCGCGATGGCCTCCTCCATGGGGACCAGGTCCGGCAGCCAGGACGCGGTCGAGGCGATGTACAGATCATTCTCGAATCTCATGGCATATCAGTCCTTCAGCAACCAGGGATCGTCGCGATGTCCTTTCCATGGGCGGCTCGGGGGCTGCGTTCCATGGTGGGTGGGGGGTTGGGGGTCGAGGTTCGTCGTACGTCGTACGTCCTCGTCGTACGTCCTCGTCGTTCGTCGTACGTCGCTCGTCGTTTCGTCGGTCGGACGGGGGGGCCGCGGTTCGTCGCGGGTTCGGGGTCGTCTGCTGCCGTCGTGCTCTGCCGGGCGCTACTGTCCCGCAGTCCCCTGATACGGCGCTGACACCGCCCGGCCGCCCGTCCGTGCACGGGCGGCCGGTGCCGGAGGCGGTCCGGTCCTCGCTCAGCTCACCAGTGCCGAGACGACGCGCTGGAGCCGCTGGGCGAAGTGCGCGGTGACGGACTGCGCGTGGGCGTCGATGTAGAAGTGGCCGCCCGGGTACTCGCTGTGGCCCAGGTAGTCGGGGCTGCGCCCGGCCCAGTGCGTCATGGCGTCCGGGTGCTCCTGGAGCGGGTCCGAGCGGCCGCCGTAGGACGCGAGCGGGCAGCTGACGCCGGCCTTGTCGTCCACGTACTGCGCGGCGACCCTGAGATCCGCCCGCAGCGCCGGGACCACCAGGGCGAGCATCTCCGGGTTGTCGTAGATCTCGGCCGGGAACGAGCCCAGCTTCTTGATCCACTCGACCATCTCGGCCGCGGGCATCCGGCTCTGCTCCTCGGTGGGCAGGAAGAAGCCCTGCGGCGACCAGCCGGACATGCCGAGCATGACCGGCGCGGGCCCGCCGTCCTCCTCCATGCGGATGGCCAGCCGGAAGGCCAGCTGGGCGCCGAGGCAGTGCCCGAAGAAGGCGAACGGCCGGTCGTCGAGGTCGTCGAGCACGGCCTCGTGCAGGGCGTCGAGCAGCGGGTCCCAGTCCTCGAACGTCGCCTCGCCACGGCGGTTGTGGCGGCCGGGCAGGGTCACCGCCTGCGGGGCGATGTCGGACGGAAGCAGGTTCTCCCAGTCGCGGTAGATGATGGCGCCGCTGCCCGCGTGCGGCAGCAGGAACAGCCGTACGGAGGCGTCCAGGGAAGGCTCGGCGGGGTGGAACCACTGGCCCTCGCGGGACATCTCCTGGCCTATGGCACTGGTCACGACTTCGCTCCTCCTACGGTGACGGTCTGCCCGCCGAGCGCGCGTACCGCGGGGAGCAGTACCTCGGCGATTTCCTTCAACTGCGGCTCCGGGTCGAGCGATCCGATCCGGAGGACGAGGTGCCGGGCGCCGGCGCGGACATAGCCGCCGAGCCACTCGGCACAGCTCTCGGCGCTGCCCCAGCCGTAGGCCTGGATGGCCGACATCTGTTCCAGGGAGCGTCCGTAGTAGTGGGTGATGTAGTGCTCCAGCTCGGACTTGGCGGCGGCGCTGTCGCTGTTGACGGTGACCGTCGCGTACAGGGCGGGCGTCACCGCGTCGGCGCCGCGGCCGGCCTCCTCGGCGAGTTCGGCGATCCTGCGCCGGGCCCTGCCGTAGGCGTCGGCGTCCGGCAGGAACGGCAGCCAGCCGTCGTAGCGGGTGGCCACGCGGGCGAGCACCTTCGGGGTGTCGCTGCCCGCCAGCCACAGCGGCGGGCCGCCGGGGGTGGCGGGAGCGGGCAGCCGGTCGAGGCGGTCCGCCTGCCAGAACCTGCCGTCGAAGTCGGTGGGGTTGCCCGGTTCCCCGGAGTTCCACGCGGTGCGCCAGAGCGCGGTGATCTCGTCGAGGCGGCCGACCCGTCCGGCGAAGGACGCGCCGACGGAGGCGAACTCCTCCTCGGTCTCGGGCATCGGGAAACCCGAGCCGAGGCCGAGTACCAGGCGGTCTCGGGCGACGTGCCCGAGGCTCGCGACCATGTTGGCGCCGATCAGCGGGTGGCGCAGGGCGGGGGTGAGGGCGGCGGTGCCCACGGTGATCCGCTCGGTGGCGGCCGCGGCGGCGGCGAGCACGACGAGGGGGTCGAGGCGGGGGCGGGCGGTCAGGGAGTCGCCGGCCCACAGGGAGTCGAAGCCGAGGCGCTCCGCCTGACGGGCGAAGTCCAGGAGGGGGGCCGCCGCGTAGGCGCCGTTGATGGCCTGCTCCCGGGTGGGGAGCAGGATGCCGATCCGCAGGGCTCGGTCGGGGGACTGCGGTTGGTTCGTCGACCGCGTGTCGTCGGGGGCTGATCGCGCGGTTCCCCGCGCCCCTTGCGGGGCACGTCCAGGGCGCTCGGCGTCCATAGGTGCTGCTTCCTCTCTCTGGCGTATGTGGCGTGCCGTCACTGGACCGCTGACGTGAGCGGATCGCGTGCCGGGGCGCTCAACCGCTCGCGCACCGCGCGCCGCAGGATCTTGCCCGACGGGTTACGGGGCAAGGTGTCGACGAAGTGGTAGGCGCCCGGGATCTTGTAGTCGGCGAGATGGCCGCGCAGGGACAGCAGGAGTTCGCGCGGACTCGCCTGGGCACCGGGGCGCAGCACGACGGCGGCGTGCACGGCCTCGCCCCAGCGCGGGTCGGGCAGCCCGACGACCGCGGAGTCCGCGACGGCCGGGTGGGCGGCGAGGGCCTTCTCGACCTCGGCCGGGTAGATGTTCTGCCCGGCGACGATGATCGTGTCGTTCATGCGGTCGCACAGGTAGATGTAGCCGTCCTCGTCGAGGTAGCCGGCGTCCCCCATGTGCAGCCACTCCCCCACCAGGGTGCGCCCGGTGGCCTCGGGCAGGTTCCAGTAGCCGAGCATCCGGGAGGGGGCGCGGACGCAGATCTGGCCGATGGCCCCGGGCGGCAGTTCGGCGCCGTCCGGGCCGACCACCTTCACCTCGTTGCCGGGGCAGGGCTTGCCGACGGACTCCAGGACCGTGCTGCCCGGGTGGTGCGCCTCGGGCGGCAGGCAGACCGCCACGCTGCCGGTCTCCGTGCTGGCGTAGATCTGCGCGAACTCGCAGTCGAACGTCTCCAGGCACTGCTTCAGCAGCGTCTCGGACATCGGGGCGGCCCCGTAGCAGATCTTGCGCAGGGAGACGAACGCGTCGGGCCCGGCGGTCCGTTCGCCCGCCATCATCTGGAGCATGGCGGGCGCGGCGAAGGTGGTGGTGACCCGGTGGGTACGGATCAGCCGCACCGCCTCCTGCGGGTCGAACTGGGGCATGATCACGCTGGTGCCGCCGGCGTTGAAGGTGTGCATGAACCAGCCGATGCCGGCGATGCCGAAGCCCGGCAGCGAGATGAGGGCGACGTCGTCGGGCAGCCAGTCGATCCAGGCGACGTCGTGGTCGCGCATGGCCTGCGGCAGGGTGAAGAAGCTGCGGTGGGCGAGGACGGCGCCCTTGGGCAGTCCGGTGGTGCCGCTGGTGTAGATCTGCACGACGGCGTCGTCGGGCCCGGTGCCCGGCTCCAGGTCGGCGTCGGGCTGGTCCGCGTACCAGGCGGGCAGTCCGGCGCCGCGGGCCGGTTCGCCTTCGGCGTCGGTGCCGTCGATCCGGATCATCGTGTGGAATTCCGGCAGGTGCGGGCGGACCTTGGTGGCGGTGGCCCAGAACTCGTCGTCGACGAAGACGAGGGTGGCGCCCGAGTCGCGCAGGATGTGGTCGACCTCGTCCGGGGTGAGCCGCCAGTTGACCGGGACCAGCACCGCGCCGGCCTTGGCGCAGGCGAGGATCACCAGGTAGTAGTTCTCCGACTCGCGCCCCAGGTAGGCGACCCGGTCACCGCGCTGTACGCCACTGACGCGCAGGGCGTGCGCGGCGCGGTTGCTCTCGCGGTGCAGCTTTCCGTAGGTGGTGATCCGGCCCTCGCAGACGATCGCCGCGTGGTGCGGACGGCTGCCGGCGTGGGCGCGGGAGGTGTGGGTGAGTGTCCAACTCCCGTTGGCTGTCGTGGTCATGGGGGCCTCCCCTTCGTCTGTCGTGGGTCGCGTGTCCGTGGTGGGTCAGGCCGCCGGCACCGGGCACAGCTGCCCGTCGAGGAAGGCGGCGAGCTGCCGTACGGTCGGGTGGTCGAGGGCGAGTGAGGCGGGCAGGGGCAGCCGGAACGCCTGCTCCAGACCGGAGGTGACGTGCCGCGCGCTCAGCGGGTCCAGGCCCAGTGAGCCGAACTCGGCCGTCGTCTCCAGCTCGTCGCCGGCCGTCAGACGCAGGACGGCGGCGACCTTCTCGCGGACCACCTGGGTGATCAGAGCGGTGCGCTCCGGCTTCGGCAGCGCGGCGAGAAGGGCCCGGTCGAGCCCGTCGTCGGCGCGGTCCGGTCGGACCAGGCGGTCGTAGAACTGGTCGCCGGTCTCGCTGTCCGCCGCATGGCGGTCCCAGTCGAACTCGCCCACCACCCGCTGGGTGCGTGGTGTGCCGCCCCACAGCCGGGCCAGGGTGTCGAGTGCCCGGGTCGGCGAGAAGAAGTGGACACCGCCGCGTTCGATCTCCCGGCTGAGGTGTTCCTCCAGGCGGGCGGACATGCCGACCCTGGCCCAGGCGCCCCAGTTGACGGAGAGTCCGGGCAGGCCCTGGCGGGTGCGCCACTCGGCGAGGCTGTCGAGGCCGGCGCTGGCGGCGGCGTAGTGCCCCTGGGCGGCGCCGCCGAGGACGGAGGCGATCGACGAGTAGGTGACGAAGAACTCCAGCTCCGGGAACGAGGCCTGGGCGGCCTCGTGCAGCAGCCAGCCGCCGTACGCCTTCGCGGCGAGCTGGGCGTCGATGGACTCCCAGGTGAGTTCGGAGATCAGCTTCTTGTCGTAGGACCCGGCGGCGTGCACGACGCCGCCGACCGGATACGGGCCCGCCGCCACCTCGGCCACCAGCCTGCGCACATCCGCGGGCCGGCTCACATCGGCGCGTACGACGGCGAGTTCGGCGTCCTCGGCGAGCTTCGCGAGGAGCGGCGTGGCCGCCTCGGTGGCCTTTCCGCTGCGGCTGACCAGGGTCAGGTGGCGGGCGCCGAGGGCGACGAGCTTGCGGGCGGTGACCAGGCCGAGGCCGCCGAGACCGCCGGTGACGAGGTAGGTGCGGTCGGGGCGGATGTCCGCGGGGGCGTCGGTCCCGGCCTGCGCGCCGGCGGACGGCTCGTCCGCCGCCTCGCCGGGCAGGTCCACCCACACCTGCGTGTCCGGGTCGAGGAGGGCGGTGCGCAGGGCCTCGCCCGTCTCGTCGAGGCCGAAGTGCCGGGCGCCGTAGTGGGGTTCGGGGTGCGGCGCGAGCACGACGGACGCGGACGGGACGGTGAGCGTGGAGCGCAGGGTCCCGGCGTGGCGTACGAGGACCTCGTCGCCGGTGGCGAATCCGGACCCGTCGCCGGCCGCGAGCACGGTGCCGGTGGCGAGGGCGCCGAGCACGGGCGGGGGTTCCTCCTCCTCCCGTTCGGCGCGTCCGGTGTCCAGGGCGGTACGGGCGTCGTCGTCGGTGAGCACGACGGAGCCGACGCGGACCTGGACCTCGTCGGCGTCCGGCGCCCGGTCCGCGGCGGCCACGAGCGCGAGGTCCGAGAGGTCCCCGGAGTCGGGGGCGCGCAGTTCGTAGCCCCCGCTCCAGGTGAGCGTGGCGTCACCGGCGAGGAGCCGGCGGACATAGCGGCGGCCGGGCCGGTGGGCGATCTGGTACTCACCGGCGGCCTCGGCCTCCCACTCGTCGAGCAGCGGCGCGAGGTCGCTGCCCGGGGCGAGGTCGACGAGCGTGGCGCGGTGGCGCGGGTACTCGGTGAGCAGGACCCGGCCGAAGCCCCACAGGGTGGCGGCGGCCAGGTGCCCGCCGTCGCCCGCCGGGTCGCCGGGCAGCCACTGGGCGCCCTCGGTCACCAGCCACAGCCGGGGCGGTACGGGCTGTCGGGCGGCGTCCAGCGCGGTCACCAGGGCCAGCAGCGCGCGGTAGTTGTCCTCGCACTCGGCGCGCATCCGGTCGGCGGACATGGCGCCCTGCCGCTGCCGCCAGACGCGGCAGACGTCGGTGACGGTCGGCGCCAGACGCGGCAGACGTCGGTGACGGTCGGGTCCTCGAGGGCCGCCTTGAGGCCGGTGGGATCGCTCAGCCGGGTCACGCGCAGGCCGGGCTGCCCGGCGAGCGCGGCGGCCCGGCCCGCCGCCGGGTCGAGCAGGAGGAGGTGGCGGCCGCCGGGAGCGGTCCGCGCCGGGGCCGCGGCGTCGGCCGAGGAGGGTGCGGCGGCGGACGTCCCCGCGGCCGCGCCCGGCAGGGCCCGCCGTACCCACTCCGGCCGGTGCAGGAACTGGCGGCGGCCCACGCGGCCCTCGGGGCGGGCGAGGTGGACGCCGAGGAGTTCGGTGACGGGTTCGCCGTTCTCCAGGAGGAGGATGTCGGCGATCCGGCGGTCCTGTTCGCCGTGCACCCGGGCGAGGACGCGGAGCTGTTCCCCGCGGGGCTTGCGGAAGTGGCGTACGCGGGAGATCTCGCGCGGCACGAAGACCGGGCCCTCGGGGTCGAGGACGACGGCGGCCTGCACCGCGGCCTCCAGGAGCTCCGCCGGCACATGCTCGGCCGCGGTGGCGTCGCGGCCGGTCAGCTCGCCGGTGACCAGGCCGTCCCGGTGCCGGGAGGCGTGCAGCAGCAGCCGCATGCGCGGGCCGTGCGGGCGGCCGACGGAGGCGAGGTCGGTGTAGATGTCCTCGTCGTCGATCCGCTGCCCGGCGGGCGTCAGTTCGGCGTCCAGCTCGGCGAGTTCGCAGACGGGTACGACCGGTTCGCGCCCGGCGGCGATCCGGGCGGTGGCGTGGGTGTCCTCCTCGCCCCCGACGAGGGTGAAGACCTCCACGTCGGCGCCGCCCTCGGAACGCGGTCGCCACCGGGTCGTCAGGGCCACCGTCGTCCCGGCGGGTATGTGCAGGGGCGTGAGCAGTTTCAGCTCGCGGACGGCGCAGCGGGTGTGCCCGCCGACCGCGTCCTGGAGGGCGAGCAGCAGGTCGACGTACGCGCCGGTCGGCAGCGTCGTACGTTCACCGTCGCCGAGGTCGGCCAGCGCGCCCAGGTCCCCGGCGGTGAACTCGGCCGTGAACTCCCGTACCCCGCTGGCGAACCGCTCCTCCGTGCCGAGCAGCAGATGGCGGGCGGCGCCGTAGGCCGCGCCCGTGCGCCGGGGTGCGATGGAGGGCGGCCGGTGGTCCTCGCGCTGGAAGGCGTAGGTGGGCAGGGACGTCTTCGCGGGGGCCGGGCGGCCCGCGTGGTAGCCGGCCCAGGAGACCGGCAGGCCCGCCGTGTAGTACCCGGCGAGCGCGGCCAGGGTGGTGTCGGCGGAGCGGTCGCCGCGGCGTAGGCTCACCGGCCACACGTGGTCGGCGGCGGTCAGACCACGCTGGGCGAGCGCGGTCAGGTCGGACCCCGGTCCGATCTCGATCAGGGCGTGCCGGCCGCGCTGGGCCACCGACCGGAGGCCGGCCAGGAAGCGTACGGGTTCGCCGAGGTGCCGCACCCAGTAGTCGGGGGTGCCGATCTCGGCGGGGCGGGCCGGCCGGCCGGTGACGTTGGAGATCAGGCTGATGGCGGGCTCGTGGAAGGTGATGCCGTCAAGGGCGGCGCGGAAGTCGTCGTACACCTCGGTCATCAGCGGCGAGTGGAGGGCGTGCGGGACAGCCGTCCGGTCGACGCGTACGCCCCGCGCCCGCAGGAGGCCGGTGACCTCGGCGAGGGCGTTCGCGCCGCCGGCGATCACACACCGGTCGGGGGCGTCGACCGCGGCGAGAGCCAGGTCCGGGTGGGCGGCGAGGAGCGGTTCGACGTCCTCGGCGGGGGCGGCGACCTCGGCCGTGCCGCCCTTCGCGCGCACCGCCCGCGTCAGCCGCGCGCGGGCGGCGACCAGCGTCACGGCGTCCGGCAGACTGAACAGCCCGGCCACGGCGGCCGCGACGACCTCGCCGATGCCGTGCCCGATGAGCACGTGGGGGCGCACGCCCCAGGACATCCACAGCCGGGCGAGCGCGTACTCCAGGGTGAACAGGGCGGGCTGGGCGTACTCGGTGCGGTCGATCGCCTCCGGGTCGGCGGCGGTGCCGCGCACCAGTGCGGCCACGGAGCGGCCCAGGTGCGGTGCGAACAGCCGGTCGCAGGCGTCGACGTGCTCGCGGAAGACCGGGAACCGCTCGTACGGCGCGGCGCCCATGCCCGCGTACTGGGAGCCCTGGCCGCTGAACATGAAGGCGGTCCTGCGGATGCCGGAGGGGCCCTCGTGGTCCCGGCCGGCCGCCTGGTCGAGCAGCCGGACGAGCGCCGCGTGGTCGGCGACCGGTCCCGCGACGCGGTAGGGGTGGTGGGAGCGGCCGACGTTGGCGGTGTAGCACAGCCCGGCCAGCGGGACGTCGGGCCGCTGGGCGAGCAACCGCCGGTAGTTCCGGGCCTGTTCGCGCAGGGCGGCGGCGCTCTTGGCGGAGAGGGTGAACAGGGGGGCGGCGGCGTCCGGGGCGGTCTCCTCGGAGTGCTTCACGGCGGGCGGCTGCTCCAGGACGACCGCGCCGACGGTGCCCGCGAAGCCGAGGCTGCTGACGACCGCGCGCCGGACGTCGGCCTGCCACGGCTCGCACGCGGTCGGTACGCGCACGAAGCGGGGCTCCCCCGCGTCGCGCCCGGAGGACGTGGTGCGGCCGGGGTGCGGGTAGACCGTGCCGGACCTGATCTGGAGCACCGCCTTGATGACGCCGACGATGCCGGACGCTGGTTCCAGGTGGCCCAGGTCGGTCTGCACCGAGCCGACCAGCAGCGGAGCGTCCTCGGTGTGCGACTCGGCGAAGACGCGGCCGACGGCGCCGGACTCGACGGAGCCGGCCGGCGAGGTGCCGGTGCCGTGCGCCTCGACGTACTGGATGTCCTCGGGGGCGAGGCGGGCCGCGGCGAGCGCGCCGCGGACGACCTTCTCCTGCACGGCGCCGTCGGGGGCGGCCGGGCCCGCGCCGTCGCCGTCCTGCGCGAGGGCGCTGCCGCGTACCAGGGCGAGCACGGTGTCGCCGTGCCGGGTGGCGTCGCCGAGCCGCTTGAGGACGACGACACCGCAGCCCTCGGCGAGCTTCCCCGCAACGCGCGGGCGGTGTGGGGCGTCGACCCCGCCGCACAGCGCGATGTCGGTCTCGCCCGCCCGCAGCCCCCGCACGGCCAGGTGCAGGGCGACCAGCGAGGACGAGCTCGCGGTGTCGACGCTCAGGCTCGGACCGCGCCAGCCCAGGAAGTACGACAGCCGGCCCGACAGCGCGCACGTGGTGACGCCGGCGGCGAGGGGGCCGTCCGGCTCCTCGTACGGCAGCGGGGCCGGTTCGGGGGCGTAGCCGCGGGAGCCGGCGCCCAGGTAGACGCCGCCGTTGCCGCGCCGCAGCGGGGTGGGGTCGATGTTGGCGTGCTCGAGGGCCTGCCACGCGGTCTCCAGCAGCATCCGCTGCTGGGGATCCAGGTAGGGGGCCTCCTTCGGCGAGATGTTGAAGAAGGAGGCGTCGAACGTGTCGAGGCGGTCGAGGGGGCCGGTCGCGCCGCGGCCTTCCCGCAGGTAGGCGTCGAACTCGTCGGGCGAGTTGCCGCCGCCGGGGAGGCGCAGACCGATTCCGACGATCGCGATCGGCTCGGGTGCCTGCCCCGGCGCCCGGTTCGTCTCTTCCGTCTGTGACTCCGTACGCGGCATGGAGCAACTCCTTGCGTCCTGGGCCTGGTCGGTCGTCAGGCGGACGGGGTGGACAGGGCGTCGGCCAGGTAGTCCACGAGCTGGGCGACCGTCGGCTCGTTGAACAGCACATTCACGTTGATGGACAGATCGAGGAGCTGCTCCAGGCTCTGCCGTATCTCGGTCAGCCGAAGTGAGGTGAGACCGAGGTCGAAATAACTGATGTCGAGGGGAAGATCCTCCGACTCGTCCATGAGAAGAACAGTCTTGAACTTCCGCAGGACGAGTGTCTCTATTTCATCGGCGATTTCGGTCCGCGGCAGTTCGCGCAGCCGCTGGATCACGGTGGTGTCGGCAGGTGGCATGGCGGTCATGCAAGCAGCGCCGGCTGACACCCCGCTGACGGCCCAAGGGCGCCGCGGCCGGGGCCTGGCTGAATCAGTCCGGTGTCAGCGGGGAGTCAGATTCGACTGTCACGATCGGGCTGTTTCGAAAAGGAATTCGCCGGAACGGAACCGAATCGGACCGAATCGAGAAATCCACTCGGGAAGTCGGAAAGGCTGATGATGCTTCGCGAAGCTGCGCAGGAGGAGAGTGCTCCGGCACCTTCCGGATTGAAGAGCTACGACCTCTACATCGCGGGCAAGGATGTCGCCGGTGACGGGTGGGTCTACACCGTCAGCGGGCGGTCCCTGCTGGAAGACGTGTTCACCAGCGTGAGCCTCAAGCGCTCGCTGGAGCAGGACCCGGAGTCCGAGGCCGCCCAGCACCCCTACGTCGTGGGCCGCTGCGCGGTCGCCGACGACAGCGCCATCGACATGGCCACCCAGGCGGCGGCCGCCGCCGCCTCGGACTGGGCGGCCGTCCCGCTGGAGCGGCGGATGCGCCTGGGCACCCGCTTCCGCGAGGAACTCCTCAAGCACCAGGACGAGTTCCTCGACATGCTGGTCGCCGAGTCGCACCCGGTGAAGCTGGCCCGCTGGGAGCTGAGCTGCCTGCTCCAGATCTACGCCCCGGGCAGTCTGCGCTGGTACATGAAGCAGATGCGGGTCGAGAAGGAGTACGCGGGCCGCAAACTGATCCTGCACCGTCAGCCCGACGGTGTGGTCGCCTTCAACCCGCCGCAGAACGCCCCGCTGCCCAGCGCCGCGCTCTGCGTACTGGCCCTGATGGCCGGCAACGCCGTGGTGGTCAGGGCACCCCGCAGTATCGCGCTGAGCACCATGTGGCTGCTGCGCGACATCGTGGCGCCGATCCTCGAGGAGTTCGACGCGCCTCCCGGCGTCCTCAACGCGGTGTGCAGCAACCCGAAGCAGACCATGGACCGCTGGATCGCCGACCCGCTGATCAACGACATCTTCTACATCGGCGGCAGCCAGGAGGGCCTGCGCTTCGAACAGCAGTGCGTCGCGCACGGCAAGAAGCCGATCCTCGAACTGGCCGGCAACGACGGCATCGTGGTGTGGAAGGACGCCGACGTGAAGTGGGCGGCCGAGGCCATCACCGAGTCCTTCTTCGGCTCCGGGCAGATCTGCATGGTCCCCAACTACGTGCTGGTCCACCCGGACGTCGCGGAGGCGCTGATCGCCGAGGTGCGTGAGCAGGTCAAGGGCATCCGGCCGGGCCTGCCCGAGGAGGAGGACGTCCTGCTGTCGCCGGTGCGCCGCAGCGAGCGGTTCTTCCGGCTGCTGCGCCAGGCCCTGGACAACGGGGGCTCGCTGGTCACCGGCGGTCACCGCACCGAGCTCGACGGGACGCCCTCGGAGACGGGTGTCTTCCTCCAGCCCACCGTCATCCGGGTGGACGGCCTGGACCGGGCCCGCACCTTCGACGTCGTGCGCGAGGAGACCTTCTTCCCGCTCATCCCGATCGTGGTGCCCGAACGCGACAACGACGACGCGCTGCTGGAGGCCTTCCTCCGCTTCGTCAACACCAACTCCTACGGGCTGCGCAACTCCCTGTGGTCGCGCTCCGACCACGTCATCGAGACCTTCGTGCGGCGCGTCGTCAACGGCGGTCTGCTGAAGGTCAACGACTCTCACATCGGCTTCCTGCCGTATCTGCCCAGCCACGGCGGCACCGGCCGCACCGGCGGCGCGTTCGGCGAGGCCAACTACCCGATGCTCAAGACCTCGCACGTGCAAGGGGTCAGCATCGCCCGCGACATCAGCCCCTACGACGCGGTCTTCGGCGCCTGAGCGCCCGACACCGTCCGCCTTCCGGAGGTTTCCCGTGCGTTCCCTCGATGCTGCTCGGGCCGTCTGCGAGCAATTCCACCCCGGTCTGCTCAAAGAGCTGGAGCAGATCCCGTTCACGGACCGGGAAAAGCCCGGCAGTCCCGTCATCGACCTCTTCCGCATCCACGGCGGGGTCGGCCTGCTGATACCCGAGGAGTACGGCGGCCACGGCGCCGCCCCGCTGGACGCGCTGCGCATCCAGCTGGCGCTGGGCGCCGTGTCCCCCTCGCTCGTCGCGGCCGTCTCCATGCACCACTTCACCGCGGCCATGCTCTACTCGCTCGCCGTCAAGGCGGGCCGGCTCACCGGCGCGCAGACCGAACTGCTGCGCCGGATCGTCCCCGACCAGCAGGTGATGGCCTCCGGCTGGGCCGAGGGCCGCACCGAGCAGAACATCCTCACCCCCGCGGTGACGGCGCGACCGGTCGACGGTGGATACCTGCTCTCCGGCTCGAAGAAACCGTGCAGTCTGTCCCGTTCGATGAGTCTGCTCACCGCGAGCATCGCCATCCACCACGACGACGGCACCGCCGAACTGGCCCTCGCCCTGGTGCCGGCCGACGCTCCGGGCCTGTCCGTCCACCCGTTCTGGGGCAACGACCTGCTCGCGGGCGCGGAGAGCGACGAGGTGCGTCTGACGGACGTGTTCGTGCCGGCGGGCATGGTCGTACGGGCGGGGGCGGACGACCCGCACCGGCTGGACGATCTCCAGACGGCCGGGTTCGTCTGGTTCGAGATGCTGATCTCCGCCGGGTACGCGGGCGGGGCCGCCGCGCTCGTCGAGCAGGTGCTGGAGCGGGAGCGCGGCAGCGTCCAGGAACGGGCCGAGCTCGCGGTCGAGATGGAGGCCGCCCTGGCGCTCCTCGAGGGTGTCGCACGGGCGATCGGCACGGAGCCGGGCGACGAGGAGTCGGTCGCCCGCGTCCTGGTCGCCCGCTACACCGTGCAGAAGGCGCTGCCGCGGATCGCCGCCCGGTCCCTGGAGCTGCTCGGCGGCCTGGACTTCATCCGTGGCTCCGCCCACGCCCAGGCGGCCGCCGCCGTGCACGCCCTCGCCTTCCATCCGCCGGGCCGCGGCGCCGCCGCCGAGCCGCTGCTGCGCTACTTCGACGGCGGCGCGCTGGTCCTGGCCTGAGTCACCGCACCGCGGGCCGTGAGCGGCCGCCCCCACCACACTTGGAGTGAGAGATCCGTGACCGTCATCCAGGAATCACCCGTCGACACCGAGGCGGAGATCCTCGGCCTGTACCGGGCCCATCTCAGCAAGGGCCGGGCCACCCTCGCCGAGCTCTTCGGCAGCCACATGGAGACGGCGTCCGAGGGCGCCTGGCTCACCACCAGCGACGGTGAGCGCTTCCTCAACGCGGGCGGCTACGGCGTGTTCATCATGGGCGCCCGCCACCCGATCGTGATGGAGGAGGTGGAGCGCCAGCTGCGGACGCATCCCACCGCGACGCGCATCCTGCTGGAGCCCACCGTGGCCCGCGCCGCCGAGGCGCTCGTCTCCGTGCTGCCCGACGGCCTGGACCGGGTGCACTTCGCGCTGTCGGGCGCCGAGGCGGTGGAGACCGGCCTCAAGCTGGCACGGGCCGGCGGCCGCAAGCGGACCATCTCGATGCGCGGCGGCTACCACGGCAAGACGCTCGGCGCGCTGTCCGCCACCGCCAAGGACGTCTACCAGGCGCCGTTCCGGCCCCTGGTGCCGGACTTCCAGCACCTGCCGTTCGGCGAAACGGACGCGCTGGAGGCGGAACTCGCGGCCCACCCCGGCGAGGTCTGCGTCATCCTCGAACCCGTACAGGGCGAGGGCGGCGTGATCATTCCGCCCGCGGGCTACCTCAAGCGCGTCGAGGAACTGGTCCGCGCCCACGACGGATTCCTGATCCTCGACGAGGTGCAGTCCGGTTTCGGCCGGCTCGGCGAGTGGTGGGGCGCGGACACCGAGGGCGTGGTGCCCGACGTGCTCCTCACCGGCAAGGCCCTCGGCGGTGGCGTCATGCCGGTCTCCGCGGCCGTGGCGACCCGCAAGGCCTTCCGCCCCTTCGACAAGGACCCGTACGTCCACACCGCCACCTTCTCCGGGCAGCCGGTGCTGATGGCCGCGGTGCAGGGCGCGATCCGGGCCATGAAGGAGGAGCGCCTGGTCACCCGGGCCATGGACCTCGGCGCGCAGCTGCTGCCGAGGATCGCGGAGATCGCGTACCGCAACATCCCCGAACTCGTCGTGGACGTGCGCGGCCAGGGGCTGCTCATCGGCGTGGAGCTCGTCGAGGCCGGACTGGCCGGCGAGCTGCTGATCGAGCTGTTCAACCACGGTGTGGTCGCCAACCACTCGATGAACGGCAGCTCGGTGGTGCGGTTCACCCCGCCCGCCGTGCTGAGCGACACCGATGTGGAGTTCCTCCTGAACTCCTTCGACCTGGCCACACGCGACCTCGTCCGGGGCGCGGCCAAGATGCCGGAAGGCGGTAACTGATCGTGCGGCACGTAGAGCTCGAAGCCCTGATACCCGCGGAGCAGGCCACGACGGTCTTCGACTCCGTACGACGCTGGGAGCGGTACCCGGACCTGGCGCCCCATGTGAAGCAGACCACCGTGCACGCCACCTACCCGGCGGAGGACGCCAGTTCGAGCTGGGAGCTGCACTTCCGCAGCGGGCTGCTGCGCTGGACCGAGGACGACGTGTTCGTGCCGGAGCGGGGCGAGATCCGCTTCGAGCAGAGCGACGGGGACTTCGACTCCTTCACCGGCACCTGGACCCTGACGCAGCAGGGCGACGACGTCGCGGTCCGCTTCGACGCCGACTTCGACTTCGGCATCCCGAGCCTGGAGGGGATCCTCGACCCGATCGCCGAGCGGGTCATCAAGGAGACCGTCGCCTGGGCCCTGACCGGCCTGTTCCCCGCCGTCCGCCTCTCGGGCGGCGTCGAGCTCACCGAGCCCGCCGCCGTCGGCGTCTAGGACCGTCCGCAGGAGCTGACCATGGACCAGGCAAATCCCTTCGAGACACCGAGGACGTACTCGCTGCACCGCGCCGAGTACCTGGTGGGCCTCGCCGTCACCACCGGTCTGATCGTCGCCCACTTCGGCGAGATCCGGTGGTGGCCCGCGATCGCCCTGTTCCTGTACATCGACCTGATCGGCTACATTCCGGGCGCGATCGCCTTCAAGCGCAGCGGTGGGCAGCCGATCTCCAAGACGTACTACGTGCTCTACAACGTCATGCACAGCCTCATCACGCAGGGCGCGGTCGCCGCGCTGTGGTGCTGGCTGGTGAAGCCGGAGTGGGCGCTTCTGGTGCTGCCGTTCCATCTCTTCGGCGACCGCGGCCTGTTCGGCAACTTCATGAAGTCGTTCGCACTGCCGTTCGAGCCGGTACGGCAGTCCGGCTATCTGCGGCTCCTGGACGACCTGGGGCTGGCCCATCCCAAGCCGGTCGGCCACGCCGTGGAGCCGACCCCGGTCGGTCACGTCCCGGCACCCCGGGTCCGCCAGGAGCAGCGGGAGGCCGTGCGATGAGCACCGCCACCGAAGTACGTGCCCCGCGGCGTCCCGTACGCCAGGACCCGGTCGAGCGCCGGCGGGCGCTGTACCACCTGGCGTCCCCGGTGTCGGTGCTGACGGTCGGCCCCGAGGAGCGGCTGCACGGCACCACGGCGAGCACCGTCACGCTGGTGTCGCGCGAGCCCCTGCTGGTGGGGGTCGTGCTGCGGGCGGGTTCGTCCTTCGCGCGGCTCGCCGCCGCCGAGGGGCGGTTCGCGATCAACGTCCTCAGCGACGAACAGGCCGTGGTGGCACGCCACTTCGCGGACAGCGGCCGCCCCGACGGCAGCGAGCAGTTCGCGGGCCTCGCGTGGACGGCGGACTCGTACGCGCACGCTCCGCTGATCGCGGGGGCGCTCGCCCACTACACCTGCCGGTTCCACTCCGCGCACGCGGCGGGCGACAGCGAGCTGCTGCTCGGCCATGTCGTCCGGGCCAGGACCGGCGACGGCCTTCCTCTGTTCAGCTACGCCGGCGGGCTGTTCGCCGGTTCCCTGCGCCCCGCGAAGGAGGCGGCCGCGTCATGACCGGTTCTGTGGCACCCGAGGCCGACTGGGACAAGGCTCCCGGTCTGCTCGACGGCGCGAAGGATCTCACCCTCGGGCCCGAGGAGTGCAACCTCGCCTACTGGTTCACCTCGGTGGCGCAGGGCACGCTGCGCGACCGGGGCGAGACCGGGCACCATGTGAACGCCACCGTGCCCGCGTTCCTGAAGGAGCCGGGGCCGCTGCGCGACGCCCTGGTGCTGGAGTTCGGCTTCCGCGGCCTGTCGGAGGAGATCGCGACGCGGCTGCTCGGCCACTATGTCGCGATCGCCCCCGGCGTCCCCGAACTGGAGTTCTACGCCACTCAGTTGATCGACGAGGCGCGGCACGCCCGGGTCTTCCGCAATCACCTGGTGGAGCTGGGCATGCCTGCCGGGACGCTCCTCAAGGACATCGACGAGATGGCCGCGGACTACCGCAAGCGGGTCCTGGACCCGGTCGTGGACTTCACCCTCGACATCGTCCGCGACCAGGCCGACTTCCCCGGCGGCGTCGCCGTGTTCGCCATCGTCATCGAGGGTGCGCTCGCCCCGGCGGCCGAGCTGAGCGAGCGCAAGTGGACCCCGCTGTCGCCGGCCACCGGCGAGATCTCGCGCGGCACCGCCATCGACGAGATCCGGCATCTGACGGTGGCCAGCACGATCCTGCGCGACCACGCGGTCGAGCACCCCGAATACCGCCCGCGCCTCCTGGAGATCCTGCGGGCCGGCGTGCGGCTGTGGGACGAGATCCCCGACCGTGAGTTCGTCATCCACCGCGAGGAACTCTTCCAGGAGGGCATGGCCCAGCACGCCGACAAGATCGGCGACTACGAGATCTGGCCGGGCGTCCGGATGCTCGACACCACGCCGGAGCAGCGCTACGACATGGCCGAGCGCTGGACCGACGAGATGGCCGAGTCGCGGATGGCGTACATGGGCCTGCCCCTGGACGTCCTCAGCAGTCCGGAGGCCGGCACATGAGCGGCGGACGCGCGGCGGTGATCACCGGGATCGGGGGCTATGTGCCTCCCGATCTGGTGACCAACGACGATCTGGCCCAGCGGCTCGACACCTCCGACGCGTGGATCCGCTCGCGCACCGGGATCGCCGAGCGGCATGTGATCGCGCCCGGCACCGCGACCTCCGACCTGGCGGTGGAGGCCGGACTGCGGGCCCTGAAGTCGGCGGGCGACGAGCACGTGGACGCGGTCGTCCTGGCCACCACGACGCCCGACCAGCCCTGCCCGGCGACCGCCCCGCAGGTGGCCGCACGGCTGGGACTCGGGCAGGTGCCGGCGTTCGACGTGGCCGCCGTCTGCTCCGGCTTCCTGTTCGGCCTCGCCACCGCGTCCGGGCTGATCGCGGCCGGGGTGGCGGACAAGGTCCTGCTGGTCGCCGCCGACGCGTTCACCACGATCATCAACCCCGAGGACCGCACCACGGCCGTCATCTTCGCGGACGGCGCGGGCGCGGTGGTGCTGCGCGCGGGCGCCGCCGACGAGCCGGGGGCCGTCGGCCCGCTGGTGCTCGGCAGCGACGGCGAGCTGAGCCATCTCATCGAGGTGCCGGCGGGCGGCTCGCGCCAGCGCTCGTCCGGCCCCACGACCGACCCGGACGACCAGTACTTCCGGATGCTCGGCCGGGACACCTACCGGCACGCGGTGGAGCGGATGACCGATGCGTCCCAGCGGGCGGCCGAACTGGCCGACTGGCGGATCGACGACGTCGACCGGTTCGCGGCGCACCAGGCCAACGCCCGCATCCTCGACTCGGTCGCGGAACGTCTCGGGGTCCCCGCCGAACGGCAGTTGACCAACATCGCCCGGGTCGGCAACACCGGCGCCGCCTCGATCCCGCTGCTTCTGTCGCAGGCGGCCGCGGCCGGCCGGCTCGGCGCCGGGCACCGGGTGCTCCTGACCGCGTTCGGCGGGGGCCTGTCCTGGGGCGCGGGGACTCTGGTCTGGCCGGAGGTCCAGCCGGTCTGACGGACCATCACCTACCAACTCCTGTGTGCAGTACGCCAGTCCGTACGCGTTCGCGTACATCCGTCACGTACGCCGGTTTCGCGTACGCCATCGAAAGGAACCGACATGCTGGAGCAGCTCAAGGAAATCCTGTCCAACAAGCTCAAGGTGTCGCCCGAGGCCATCACCCCGGAGGCCACCCGGGAGGACATCGAGCTGGACTCGCTGGCCGTGGTGGAGCTGTCGCTGCTGCTCAAGTCCGAACTGGACCTGGACGTCAGCGACGACGACCTCCTGGAAGCCGAGACCGTGGCCGACATGGTCCGGCTCATGGAGGAGCGGAGCGCGAAGGTCTGATGGCCGGCATGGACATCGCCGTCACCGGGCTCGGCCTGGTCACCCCGGGCGGTATCGGGGTCGGGCCCAGCTGGGCGGCGGTCTGCGACGGCAGGCCGGCCGCCGCCCTCGATCCGGTGCTGGCGGACAATCCCGTACGTATCTCCTGCCGGGTGCCCGACTTCGACCCGGAGCAACTGCTCAGCGCACGACGGGCGCACCGCCTGGACAGGTTCGTGCAGTTCGCTCTGGTCGCCGCCCATGAGGCGGTGGCCGACGCCGGTCTCGACCCGACCACCTGGGACGGGGCTCGGGTCGGTGTGGTGCTGGGCTGCGCGGACGGCGGTCCCGGCACGGTCGAGGAGCAGCACCGGGTGCTGCTGGAGCAGGGCGCCGACCGGGTGTCCCCGCTGCTGCTGCCCATGCAGCTGCCGAACATGCTGGCCGGTCAGACGGCCATCGAGTTCGGGGCGACCGGGCCCAACCTGGTGGTGGCCACGGCCTGCGCTTCGGGCGCGACCGCCATCGGCACGGCCCGGGACCTGCTCGCGCTCGGCCGCTGCGACGTGGTCCTGGCGGGCGGCAGCGAGGCGATGATCACTCCGCTGGTCATGGCCGGCTTCGCCCAGATGGGCGCGCTGTCGCGGCGCGAGGACGACCCGGCGTCGGCGTCGCGTCCCTTCGACGCCGACCGGGACGGCTTCGTCGCCGGTGAGGGCGCCGGGATCCTCGTCATGGAACGTGTCGAGGACGCCCGGGCCCGCGGTGCGCACATCCACGGCCGGATCATCGGCTACGGGGCCACCGCGGACGCCCACCACATGACGTCGCCGCACCCGGACGGCGCCGGCATCGAGGCGGCGGTCCGCGCGGCTCTCGCCGACGCCGGCGCGGACCCGGACGACGTGCAGCACGTGAACGCCCACGGCACGTCGACGCCGCTCAACGATCTGGCCGAGGCACGCATGATCCAGCGGACCCTGCAGGGCGACCCGCTGGTCACCTCGACGAAGGGAGTCACCGGACATCTGCTCGGCGCGGCCGGCGCGGTCGAGGCCGCGTTCGCCCTGCTGAGCATCGAGCACGAGATGGTTCCGCCGATCGCGGGCCTGTGCATCCCCGATCCCCGGATCGACATCAAGCTCGCCCAGTCGGCCACGTCGATGCCGATCGACCTCGCGCTCAGCAATTCGTGCGGGTTCGGCGGCCAGAACACGGCGCTTGCGATCGCTCCGGCCTGACGGCCGGGCCGGTCGCGGGCCGTCCCGGCGGGCGCTACCGAGGCACCACTTGTGGGGGCGGACGGCTCCGGGCCGTCCGCCCCGACCGGCTGTTCGCGGCACCCGCGGCACCCACTTTCTCGCACCCCCTCCCCTCCCGCTGGAGTCCCCATGTCCAAGATCGGTTCACCGCCGACGGATCGCCGGACGGTCGCCGTGACCGCCCCGCCCGGACGGCTCGACACCCGGCACATCCTCTTCCTCATCGTCGCGGCGGCCGCCCCGCTGTCCGCGATGGTCGGCACCGTGCCGCTCGCGTTCGCCTTCGGCAACGGCGCGGGCGTCCCGGCCGCCTTCCTCTTCGCCGGGGTCACCCTGCTGTGCTTCTCGGTGGGGTACGCCGTCAGCGTCCGCCGCACCGGCGGCAGTGGCGGCTTCTACGCCTCCGTCGCCGACGGCCTCGGCCGGCCGCCCGCCGTCGCCGCGGGCTTCGTCGCCCTGCTCGCGTACAACTGCGCCACCATCGGGCTGGCCGGTGCGCTCGGCTACTTCACCCAACTCGTCCTGGCCGCGCACGGGTTCACCGTCTCCTGGCAGTGGTGCGCCGCCGTCGGCCTGCTCGCGGTCGCCGTGCTCGGCTACCGCGAGATCGCCCTCAGCGCCCGTGTGCTCGCCCTGCTGATGCTGGGCGAGATCGGCGTGCTGGCCGCCCTGGACGTGGCGATCCTGGTGCGGCACGGCCTGTCCGCGCTGCCCACGGCCTCGTTCTCCCCGCACACGGCGACCGGCCCGGGCCTGGGCGTGGCGCTGATGTTCGCGTTCGTCTCCTTCATCGGCTTCGAGTCGGCGGCCCTGTACGGCAAGGAGGCCAGGGACCCGCAGCGCAGCGTCCCGCGCGCCACGTACGCCGCGGTCGTCCTGATCGCCGGCTTCTACGCCCTCACCAGCTGGCTCGCGGTGGGCGCCGTCGGCACCGGCAAGGTGCGCGAGGTCGCCACCCGGCAGATGGGCGACCTGTTCTTCGTCCTCGGCGACGACTTCCTCGGCAAGGCCGGCAGCACGGGCCTGCAGATCCTGCTGTGCACCAGCCTGTTCGCCGCCACGCTGGCCCTGCACAGCGCCGCCAACCGGTATGCGCAGGTGCTCGCGGAGGACGGTCTGCTGCCCGCCTCGCTGGGCGCCGAGCACCCGAGGCACCGCTCCCCGCACCGGGCGAGCGTCGCACAGAGCGTCCTGACGGCCCTGGTCGTCGGCGGTTTCGCGGTCGCCGGCCTGGACCCGTACGCCGATCTGACCACCAGCATGCTGGGTCTTGGCACCCTGGGCATCGTCGTCCTCCAGGCGTTGGCCGCCCTGTCCGTCCTCGGCCTGCGGCTGCGGCGGCCGGGCGGCAGGGCGCACTGGTGGCGGGAGCTGGTCGCACCGCTGCTCGGCTTCGCGGGACTCGCCGTCTCCGTGTGGCTGGTGGTCGGCAACTTCGACATGCTCACCGGCTCCCCCGACCCGCTGATCGCCCGCCTCCCGTGGCTGCTCGTCGCGGTGGCCGCCCTCGGCCTCGGGTACGCGGCCTGGCTGCGCGCCGCCCGCCCGGGCCGCTACCGCCTGCTGGGCACCCGCCACCTCACCACGTCCGACGAGCCCCCGGCCACCGCCGTCCCCACCTCAGGAGTCCGTCATGCACGATCCCAGTGAGCTGCTCGAAGACGGGCCGGCCGCCGTACGGCGGCTGGCCCGTCGCCGCTACGACCTCGACCTGGCCGCGCTGGAGAAGGCGGTGCGCCGCCGGTCCGAGGCGCAGGCCGAGGTGACCCGGCTGCGCACCGAGCTGAACCGCACCTCGCGGGCGCGCGGACGCTCGGGGCCGCCCTCGGAGGAGGAGAAGGAGGCCGCCCGCGCGCTGCGCGCGGATGTGCAGCAGGCGGAGGCCACGGCCCGCACCGCGGGACACGACCTCACCGAGCTGCTGCTCGGCATCCCCAACGTCCCCCTGGACTCGGTGCCGGACGGCGACACCGACCAGGAGGCGGTGGAGGTCCGCCGCTGGGGCCGGCCGCCGCACGACGCCGGCACCGACGCCCGGCACCACTCCGACATCGGCGAGTCACTCGGCATCCTGGACGGCCCGGCGGCCGCCAAGCTCTCCGGGTCCCGCTTCAGCGTCGGCCGCGGCGCCGGCGCCCGGCTGGAGCGGGCGCTGGCCGATTTCTTCCTCGACCTGCACACCGGCGAGCACGGCTACACGGAGTACTCCGTCCCGTTCCTCGTCAACCGCGACACCATGACCGGCACCGGTCAGCTCCCCAAGTTCGAGGACGATCTGTTCCGCACCCAGGTCGGCGACCGGGAACTGTTCCTGATCCCCACCGCCGAGGTGCCGCTCACCAACCTGGTGGCCCAGCAGCTCCTGGACGCCCGCGCCCTGCCGTACGCCTTCACCGCGCGTACCCCCTGCTTCCGCGCCGAGGCGGGGGCGTACGGGCGCGACACCCGGGGGATCCTGCGCCTGCACCAGTTCGAGAAGGTGGAGCTGGTCCGCGTCTGCGCCCCCGAGGACGCACCGGCGCAGCTGGAGCTCATGGTGGGGCACGCCGAGGAGTGCCTGCGCCGCCTCGAACTCTCCTACCGCGTGGTCCAGTTGCCCGCGGGCGACCTCGGCTTCTCGGCCCGGATGACGTACGACATCGAGGTGTGGCTGCCGGGCAGCGACGCCTACCGCGAGATCTCCTCGGTCTCCGACTGCGGCACCTTCCAGGCCCGCCGCGCCGACATCCGTCACAAGCGGGCCGACGGCCGCAAGGCCCCGGCCGCCACCCTCAACGGCTCGGCGCTGCCCATCGGCCGCACCGTCGCCGCCCTGCTGGAACAGGGGGTGCGGGAGGACGGCTCGGTGCTGCTGCCCGAGGCCCTCGTCCCGTACACCGGTTTCCGCCGGATCCTGCCGGGCGGGGCAACCGCGTAGTACTCGCGCGGCGACCGCACGACAAAGGGCGGGAGTCCGGGGCCGGTCCCCGGACTCCCGCCCTCGGGCGTGTCCGCCCTCACGCCCCCATCATGTGCACTCCGCCGTCCACGTGGACGATCTCGCCGGTGGTGCGCGGGAAGAAGTCGGACAGCAGTGCGACCACTCCGCGTGCGGCGGGGTCCGGGTCGACGAGGTCCCAGCCGATCGGGGCCCGGTGCTGCCAGACCTCCGCGAGTTCCCCGAAGCCGGGAATCGACTTGGCGGCCATGGAGCGCAGCGGACCGGCCGCGACCAGGTTGCAGCGGATGCCGCGGCCGCCCAGGTCGCGGGCGAGATAGCGGCTGGTCGACTCGAGGGCGGCCTTGGCGACGCCCATCCAGTCGTAGTGCGGCCAGGCGACCGTCGCGTCGAAGGTGAGCCCGACCACCGAACCGCCGCGCCGCTCCAGCAGGGGCAGGCACGCGGTGGTCAGGGACTTCAGGGAGTACGCCGACACCTGCACGGCCGTCGAGACGTCCGCCCAGTCGCCGTCGAGGAAGGAGAAGGCGCCCTGCGGCCCGTACGCGATGGAGTGCACCACCCCGTCGAGACCGTAGTGTTCGTCGGCGCCGTCGACGGACTCGCGGATCCGGTCCGCGAGCGTGTCCAGGTGCGCCTGGTCGGTGACGTCCAGCTCGATCACCGGGACCGGCTTGGGCAGCCGGGCGGCGATCCGCTCGATCAGGGAGAGCCGGCCGAAGCCGGTCAGTACGACCTCGGCGCCCTCCTCCTGCGCGAGCCGGGCGACGTGGAAGGCGATGGACGCCTCCGTGACGACGCCCGTCACCAGGATGCGCTTACCGGCGAGAACTCCGCTCATGACTGCACCACTTTCTGCGGCAGGGACCGGACCAGCGGGGAATCGGTGTCGAGGGCACCGAGGGGGGTGCCGCCGCCGGGCGAGCCGAGGGCGTCGAAGAAGTCGGCGTTGGAGCCGCGGTGGTCGCCCCACTCGGCGGGGACGTCGTCCTCGAAGTAGATGGCCTCCACCGGGCACACCGGTTCACAGGCCCCGCAGTCGACGCATTCGTCGGGCTGGATGTAGAGGGCACGCCGGCCCTCGTAGATGCAGTCCACCGGGCATTCGCCGACGCAGGACCGGTCCTTCACATCGACACAAGGCAGAGCGATGACATAGGTCATCGTCAACTCCTCTTCAGGGTAGGAATGTTCACCGGAACCGGCGCCCGGTCCACCGACGCTCCGGTGGTGCGCTCGCCCAGCGTGAGGACGGTGACGGCCAGTGCGGCCATCGCGGCGGCGATGACCGCGAACAGCGCGCCGGGCCCGTACGAGTCGAGGACGGGCAGCAGCACGAACGGCAGTGCGGCGGCACTGAGTTTGGACAGCGAGTAGGCCGCGCCGGACGCGGTGGCGCGGATCGCCGTCGGGTACTGCTCCGAGAGGTACACGTGCGACACGCTGGAGAAGACGTTGCTGCACAGCGTGTAGCCGAAGCCGAACGCGACGATGAGGGCGGGCGAGTCGGTGAAGGCGAAACCCATGCCGGCCGCGACCATCGCGGCGGCGGACGCCGCGACCAGCGTCTTGCGTTCGACGCGGTCGATGACGGGCAGCGACAGCGCCGAGCCGACGGGGTAGCCGAGGAAGCACAGGGCCGTGAAGCCCAGGCCGGCCACGATGTCGAACCCCTTGGCGGCGAGGATCTGCGGCGCCAGGGTGCCGAAGCCGTAGTAGCCGACCACGGAGAGCGCGCAGAAGATCCACAGCATCACGGTGCGGCGCCGCAGCCCGGGCGCGAAGACGTCCCGCAGCCGGACCCGCGCGGCGCCGGGTGCCTCGTACGGGGCCGGGAGGTCCTCGGCCGTCCGGCCGGCCGGCGCCTGCGCCTCCATCCGGGACACCAGCCGGTCGGCCTCCGCGGTGCGGCCGGTCGCCGCCAGCCAGCGCGGGGACTCGATCAGCTGCCGGCGCAGCACCCACACGACGGCCGAGCCGAGGGCGCCGATGACGAACAGCCAGCGCCAGCCGTCCACGCCCAGCGGGGTCAGCGGAACCAGCCACAGGGCCGCGAAGCCGACCGCGGGCACCCCGCAGAAGGCGAGCGTGTAGGCCCAGGCGATGAACCGGCCCCGCTTGGCGGCGGGCAGGACGTCGGCCAGATAGCAGTCGGACAGGGCCTGTTCGGCGCCGATTCCGATGCCGGCCAGGAAGCGGGTCGCGATCAGCCAGCCGGCGTTGGGCGAGAAGGCGCCGAGCAGGGAGAAGCCCGAGTAGATCGCGAGGTTGATCAGGAAGGCCCGGCGCCGGCCGAATCGGTCGGCGACCCGGCCGAGCACCAGCGAGCCGATGAACTGGCCGACGAACACGGAGGCCAGGACCAGTTTGAGCGAGGTGGCACCGAAGGCGAAGTCGCCCTGGAGCACCTTGGCGATGGTGCCCGACAGACTGTTCTCGAAGGTGTCGAAGAGCAGGCCTATGCCGATGACCGCGGTCAGTCTGCGGTGCATGGGCGTGATCGGCATGCGGTCCAGACGGACCCCGATCGAGACGGGAGCGGAGACTCCGCTCACCGCCGTGGTGGTCTGGGACATGGGCGTGGCTCCTTGGGGAGGGGACCGCCCGGGGCTCCGGCGGACCCGGACCCGGACGTGCGGCCCGGGGGCCGGGGCTGTGGTGACGGTGGTGCGGTGGTGCGGTGGTGCGGTGGTGCGGTAGTGCGGTGGCCGGGAAAAAGAGAAGGCCGAGAAAGCGGAGAAAGCAGAGAAAGCCGTGGCAGGCGAGGTAGCCGAGAAAGGCGGAGGAAGGGGACGTGCCGGCCGCCGGTCAGGCGGCCTGGCCCGCCTGCCGCCGGATCTGCTCCTCGACGTCGCCGCGCCGCACGGGCGCGCTGACCTCGTGCAGGAAGGAGGCGACCTCGCGGTACGAGGCCCAGAACCCGACCTCGTGATACGGCACACCGCGCTCGGCGCAGTAGGCGCGGGTGAGTTCACGGGCGCGCGCCAGGTTCTTCTGGGGCATGGCCGGGAACAGGTGGTGCTCGACCTGGTAGTTGAGGCCGCCGTAGAGGAAGTCGATGAACAGGGAGGGGCGGATGTTGCGGGAGGTGAGGACCTGGCGCTCCAGCCAGTCCAGGGTCTCCTCGTCGCCGTCGCGGACCTCCATGCCCTTGTGGTTCGGGGCGAAGATCATGCCGAAGTAGACGCCCAGGGCGGCCTGTTGGACCAGGACGAAGGCGACCGCGAGGACGGGCGAGAGGACGGTGAACACGAGCGTCAGATAGACCGCCGCCCGCGCGAGGAGCAGGAACGACTCCAGGACGGGGCGCTTGGTCTTGCCCTGGGCGATGGACAGGACGGCCGTCTTCAGCATCTTGAAGGACTCCGTGACCAGCAGCGCGAAGAACAGCACGCTCTGGTAGCGCACGATGAACTTCTGTGTGCCGCGCCGGGTCGGGTACTGCTTGATGTCGAAGATGGCGGTGCGCCGGCCGATGTCCGGGTCCATGTCCAGGTGGTTGGGGTTGCTGTGGTGCCGGTTGTGGTGGTTGACCCACCAGCCGAAGCTGACCCCGTTGACGAGGTTGGCGTGGAAGTATCCGACGGCGGAGGCGGCCTTCTTGCTGCGGAACATGGCCTTGTGGCCGGCGTCGTGCCACATGAAGGCGGACTGACCGCCGCACAGGCCCATCCACAGGGCCACCACGAGCTGCCACCACGAGTCGCCCAGCGCGAAGAACGCGGCGAACCCGACCAGCAGCAGCGTGGTGTTCAGCGCCAGCCGGCCTATGTAGTAGCGGGGATCGAGGTCGAGAAGGCCTTCCGCCTTGACCCGTTTGAGCAGTTCGGCGAACGTGGCCGAAGCGCCGGTGCGCTGCTGGGGAGCGGCGGTGGCCTCGGCTTCTTGGACGTGCGGACGCTGCATGCGTTGCTCTCCTTGGAGAAGTGCCCGAAGCGGGCGGCGGCGCCGCTGCCCCGCGGACCTGCGGGCGCCGCGAGTCGACAGTGCTTCCGCGGGCGGTGACGGAACGCGGGCGGCGCCCGCCCGGCGGGCCCGGGCCGCTGGAGCACAGCGCGGTGCTCCACCGAACCGGGCCACCGGGCGAACGTGTGTCCAGCGTTCCGTGCCGCGCTGATGTGGCACTGATACTGGGCTGATCGGCCCTGGCCGCGGGGGGCTTGCCGCCCTGAGGGCCGGGCCTGACGCCGCTCAGGCCGCGGCGGTCTGAGCCTCGCGCAGCCGGATGTCGAGCGCCTGGACGATGTCGTCCGCGGCACGGGCCACGTCCTCGTCGTCGGGGGCTCCGATGATGGCCATGAGCTGCCCGACCAGGGCGTGCTGGAGGGATTCGGTGGTCGTGGTCCCGTCGGTCGGGGTCCCGGTGGCCGGGGTCTCTTCGCTGTCACTCACTGTTTCGACTCCTCGTCGTGATCGCTGTGGTGATCTCGGTGGTGGGATCGGTGGTGGTCGTGGTGGTGGGATCGGTGGTGATCTGCCGGCAGGTCAGAAGGCCTTGCAGGCACGGAAGACGTGCGCGAAGCCGGCGAGCGAGGCGCTCGGTCCGTCGAAGGCGACGTACTCCGGGATGAGCGCGTCCGGGGCCCACTTCTGCTTGTACGAAAGCTGGGTCTGTGCCGGGTAGAGAGCGGCGCCCTCGGCCCACAGGGCGTGCATCAGCCACTGGAACGCCGGGCTGTGACCGTCGAGTTCATGGCTCGCGTCGAGGCCGGTGAAGGGCGTGAACCCGAAGTGCAGCCACTCGACGCCCTCGGCGCGGAACACCTCGATGGCGTGCGCGTTGATCGCCTCCATCAGGCCCGGGGAGCCCTCGGGTATGCGCCGGCTCAGGTCGTGCATCCAGCCGGCCCGCTCGCCGTAGACGGGCGAGTACGAGATGTACGCGACCGGGGCGCCCTCGATGGTCCCGGCGAACAGCCGTCGCTGCGCCTGCGGTTCGCCGCCGATCTGGCCCACCAGGAACTCCAGCTGCTGTGCGCCGCCCTTGGAGCCGAGCCAGGCCTCGTCGATCGTCGCTATCGCGTCCTGCCAGTCCTCGGCGGTGACCTCCTTGATCTGCAGGCCGTTGCGGTGTGCGCGGGAGATCTTGTTGCGCAGTTGCATGAAGCGGGTGCCGCGCAGCGAGAACTCGGGCAGTTGTACGGCCCAGGAGGCACCGACCTGGTTGACGGTGAAGCCGCGCCCGGCGTAGCGCTCGGCGTCGGGGCGCTGGAGCTGGACGGCGACGAGGTGCAGCCCTTCGTCCTTCACGTACTGGCGGAAGGCGTCGAGGAGGGTGTCGTAGGCGTCGGGGGCGGCGAAGGGGCCGCCGAACTGGACCGCGTAGCGGCCGGTGCGGCGGTAGACGACGACGCCGTCCGCGCCCGGGACGGTGAACGTGCTGTTGCCGCTGTTGAGCGCCAGGAATGAGCTGGGATTCTCGCTCTGGGTGTGTGTTCGGATCGCCCCGAGAATCGGGTTGTCCGTGGTGGTTGCGGGCATGCCCGTACCCCTTTCGGAAGCTGTTTCTTTTGATGCGAGTAGAGCACCGACGCCGCACCGAGGGGAAGACCGGAAAGGAATTCAACGACCACGTCAGAGACGTGTCAGCGTTTTATCAGAACCCTCTGCCAATGTTGTTCTCGTGAACGGCACGGGAAACCGAAAGCCGGGAACAAGGAGAGGTGCCCGGAGCGGCTAAACGGGGACCGAAGGCCACGCCTCAAGGTCGGGCTTCAACCAGCCCACGCAGGTTCGAATCCTGCCCTCTCCGCGACCACGGCCAGCACCACCGGCCGCGATCACCACCAGGAGAGGTGCCCGGAGCGGCTAAACGGGGACCGAAGGCCACGCCTCAAGGTCGGGCTTCAACCAGCCCACGCAGGTTCGAATCCTGCCCTCTCCGCGACCACGGCCAGCACCACCGGCCGCGATCACCACCAGGAGAGGTGCCCGGAGCGGCTAAACGGGGACCGAAGGCCACGCCTCAAGGTCGGGCTTCAACCAGCCCACGCAGGTTCGAATCCTGCCCTCTCCGCTGAGACGGCCGTCAGTGCAAACCGTCGCCATATGGAGAGGTGCCCGGAGTGGCTGATCGGGGACCGAAGAGCACGTCTCGAGGTCGGGCTTCAACCAGCCCACGCAGGTTCGAATCCTGCCCTCTCCGCCATATTGAGTCCGGTCAACGCAGAGCACCGGAATTCGCTTTTCCTGGAATTCCGAACCGTTCGCCGCATACGGACTCGGAGCCACGGCATCCGGCCACCCCGCGCGTCCCGCCCCAAGCACCGCGCATTCCGCCGATGCCGTAGGAACCGCCGGGCACCCCCCCGTCCCGGCGGAGCAACCACCCCGGCGGGCCGCCACCGAGCGCGGCCCGCCGGGGTGTGGGCGTGTCGGCGTGCCGGCGCGCCACCCAAACGGTCATTCCCGCCATCTCGACACATCCACCCCATTCCGCTTACGCGCGCTCACAGCACAACCGCCCAGGTCAGCTCACCTCCCGCCCCACTCGCAACTGATTCAACAGAAAAATACCTTCTCAAAGGAATTATTCTGTGCGAGGATGTATGCGGGAGGAAGCTCCAGGGCGGCCCCACCACCCAGCAGCCCCGGAGATCGCCACGCGCCGGCCTCCGCGCGGTCCCAGGCCGTGGTGCCGACGACCATGACGACCACCCCCCACCTGTGTTCAGCCGTCTTTGCCGAACCGAATGCCAAGGGGGAAACGGCATGCTGAGCTTCTCGATTCTCGGCGCACTCCAGATCCGTACCGCATTAGGACCCGCGGAGATCTCCGGCGATCTCCAGCGGACCCTGATCCAGACCCTTCTCGTGAACGAGGGCCAGTCCATCTCCGGCGAGAGCCTCGTCGAGGAGATGTGGGGCGAGGCCGTGCCGGACAACCAGGCCAACGCCCTACAGGCCCACATCAGCCGCCTGCGCCGCAAACTGAGGAGCCTGGAGCCCGACCGGACGACGTCCCGGGTGACCATCCACCCCTCCGGCTACCGGCTCACGATCAACGAAAGCGAGCTGGACGCGGCCGAGTTCACCAAGACCGTACGTCTGGCGGAGGTCGCCACGGCCGACGACCCGGCGGCGACCGCCCGGCTGCTCGGCGGCGCCCTCGCCATGTGGCGCGGCCCGGTCTTCGGCGACTTCCCCGGCGGCACCCTGTGCCAACTGGCCTGCGCCCGCTACGAGGAGTACCGCATGCGGGCCATGGAGCTCCGCTTCGACGCCGAGCTGCGCCTGGGCCACCACGCGGCCATGCTCGCCGAGCTCCACGACGCCCACACCAACCACCCACTGCGGGAACGCTTCTGCGAGCAGCTGATGATCGCCCTCTACCGCTCGGGCCGCCAGGCCGACGCGCTCAACGTCTACCGCCGGATGTGGCAGCACCTCTCGGACGAACTCGGCATCGAGCCCTCGCCCGCGCTGCGCCGGGTGGAGAACGCGATCCTCTCCCACGACCCGGCCCTCGCGGGCGACACCCCGGCACCGATCATCCTCCAGCCGGCCTGAGCCCGCCGCGCCCACCGGCGCCCGCCGCACCCGCCGCCCGTGCGGCCTGACCCCGCCCAGGCCGCACGGACCGACGCCGGCCCGCCCCGGTCGCACAGGCCTACGCCAGCCCCGGCCCGGTCCGGCCCGGCCGGTATCGCGCGCCCGGGTCGGGGCGGCCCGTCCCGCCCGTGTAAGCCCGCCGTCAGCGCCCGGTCAGTCCCGCTTGCGACGATCCCCACGGAAGACGAACCGCACAGAAGCAGCCCCCTACACTCGGAGACCCCCATGACCACGAGTCAGACCTCGGCCCGGCCCGCGACGACGGCCGGACGTGCGGCGGCGGCCCGCCCCCTGCGCACGTTCCTCGCGCTCGACGCCGCCGTGACCGCGGTGAACGGCCTGATCTATCTGCTCGCCGCCGGTCCCGTCGGAGACCTGCTCGACCTCGACACCGGTCTGCTGCGCGGCATCGGCGCCTTCCTCACCGTATACGGCGTCCTCGTGGCCGTCCTGGCGTCCCGCCAGGTGCCGTCGGCGGTCGCCACCAAGGCAGTGATCGAGGCCAACCTGCTGTGGGCGGTCGCGAGCGTCGCCACCGCCGTCTTCGGCTGGTTCGACCCGAACACCGTCGGCACGGTGTGGATCCCGCTCCAGGCCGCTGTCGTCGCGGGCTTCGCCGTCCTCCAGATCAACGGCCTGCGCCGGCTCGCCGGCTGACACCCCATCACAACGGCCGGACCGCCCCGCCGTCGGGCGAGCAGGCGATCGGGGCCGCCAACCGGTAAGGGGAGACATGAGGTTCCAAGTCGCGGAGCTGGCCGAGATACGGGAGCAGGTGCACGCAGGCCCCGGCGAGAAGGCCACCGCCGCACAGCACGCCAAGGGCAAGCTCACCGCCCGCGAACGGATCGGCCTGCTCCTCGACGAGGGCTCGTTCCACGAGGTGGAACCCCTGCGCCGGCACCGGGCGACCGGCTTCGGCCTGGAGGCCAAGCGGCCGTACACCGACGGAGTCGTCACAGGGTGGGGCACCGTCCAGGGCCGTACCGTCTTCGTCTACGCGCACGACTTCCGCATCTTCGGCGGCGCTCTCGGCGAGGCCCACGCCGCCAAGATCCACAAGATCATGGACATGGCCATCTCGGCGGGCGCCCCGCTCGTGTCGCTCAACGACGGCGCGGGCGCCCGCATCCAGGAGGGTGTCAGCGCTCTCGCGGGCTATGGCGGCATCTTCCAGCGCAACACCAAGGCGTCGGGCGTCATCCCGCAGATCAGCGTGATGCTGGGCCCGTGCGCGGGCGGCGCGGCGTACTCGCCCGCCCTGACGGACTTCGTGTTCATGGTCCGCGAGACCTCGCAGATGTTCATCACCGGACCGGACGTGGTCAAGGCGGTGACGGGCGAGGAGATCACCCAGAACGGCCTCGGCGGCGCCGATGTGCACGCCGAGACGAGCGGCGTCTGCCACTTCGCCTACGACGACGAGGAGACCTGCCTCGACGAGGTGCGCTACCTGCTCTCCCTGCTGCCGGGCAACAACCGCGAGACCCCGCCGTCGGTGCCGAGCGAGGACCCGCCCGACCGCCGCTGCGAGGCGCTCGTCGACCTGGTCCCGGTGGACGGCAACCGCCCGTACGACATGCGGCAGGTGATCGAGGAGATCGTCGACGACGGCGAGTTCCTGGAGGTCCACGAACGCTGGGCCACCAACATCATCTGCGCGCTGACCCGGCTCGGCGGCCAGGTCGTCGGCATCGTCGCCAACCAGCCCCGGTCCCTCGCCGGCGTCCTGGACATCGAGGCGAGCGAAAAGGCCGCGCGCTTCGTGCAGTTGTGCGACGCGTTCAGCATCCCGCTCGTCACCCTGCTCGATGTGCCCGGCTTCCTGCCGGGCGTCGGCCAGGAGCACGGCGGCATCATCCGGCACGGCGCCAAGCTGCTGTACGCGTACTGCGACGCGACCGTGCCGCGGATCTCGCTGATCCTGCGCAAGGCGTACGGGGGCGCCTACATCGTCATGGACAGCCAGTCCATCGGCGCCGATCTCACCTACGCGTGGCCGACGAACGAGATCGCCGTGATGGGCGCGGAGGGCGCGGCCAACGTGATCTTCCGCCGCCAGATCGCCGAGGCCGACGATCCCGAGGCCAAGCGTGCCGAGCTGGTCAAGGCGTACAAGGCGGAGCTGATGCATCCGTACTACGCGGCCGAGCGCGGCCTGGTCGACGACGTCATCGACCCGGCGGAGACCCGCGAGGTGCTGATCAGCTCTCTGACGATGCTGCGCACCAAGCACGCCGACCGGCCGGCCCGCAAACACGGCAATCCCCCTCAGTGACGGAGGTCCCGCCCCATGACCACCCCCTGCATACGCATCGAGAAGGGTGCGGCGACGGACGAGGAACTCGCCGCCCTCACCGTCCTGTTCCTCACCCGGGCCCCCCGGCCCGAGCCCGACACCGCACCCCCCTCCCCCGGCTCCACCACCGCCTGGCGCCCCGATCCCTTCCACGCCCCGCACAGCTGGCAGGCACCGTGAGCGACCACGCCGACCGGTCCGGCTGCCCCCGGCTCCACGCGCCGGGGGCAGCCGGCTGACTCGGCCGACTTCCTGCGTGTCCTGTCCGTGGGACGCCGTCGGTGCGGGTGTGCGGCCGGTCCACGGATGTCCCACCGGGTTCGCCGAAGGGGACACGGGCGGTTCGTCGACGAATGGGGACGATCCGTCGGCGCACTTCCCCGTCCGGCTGAGGGCCTTGGGCCGGCCGCCGGAGACGGTGGGGCCGTTCCTCGACGCGGTGGGCGACAGCCCGGCCACGGTGCGGTGGGACTTCATGGGCTGGCCCGAGGCCCCCGAAGTGGGCTTGGGCGTCGGGGGAGCCAGAGGCGCGTTCGTGACGCTGGCCGTGCGTGCTCGCGACCTCGACCTGGCGGAACCCGCGTCCGATCACACGGTCTTCGTCCATGTCAAGCAGGTCGAAGCCGAGCGCGCACCATGGCTCGCCGCGCAGGTCGGGTTGCGGGTGATCGGCGAGCTGGTGGAGGCACCGTACTGATCGGACCGGGAACCAAGCACCCCTCCCGACCCGTCGGACACGGCCTAGGCCAGCACCGCGAAGCCGTCGAGTTCGACGAGGGCCTGTTCGTCCCAGAGGCGGGCGACTCCGATGACGGCCATCGCGGGGTAGTCGCGGCCCGCCAACTCGCGCCAGATACCGCCGAGTTCGCGGGCGTGGGCGCGGTAGTCGGCGATGTCGGTGGCGTAGACGGTGACCCGGGCGAGGTCCGCCGGAACGCCGCCCGCGGCCCGCAGAGCGGTCAGCAGGTTCGTCAGCGCCCTCCCGAACTGGTCCGGCAGCGTCTCGCCGACCACCTTTCCGTCCGTGTCGAGCGCCGTCTGGCCCGCCAGGAAGACGACGCGGGTGCCGGTGACGGCGACGGCGTGCGAGAAGCCGGTGGGCGGGGAGAGCTCGGGCGGGTTGATGCGCTCGGTCCTCACGGGGCCTCCACGGTGGCGTACAACTCCTTGGCGATGACGGCCCGTTGGACCTCGCTCGCCCCTTCGTAGATGCGGGGCGCGCGGACCTCTCGGTAGAGGTGTTCGAGCAGGTGGCCGCGGCGCAGGGCACGGGCGCCGTGCAGCTGGACGGCCGCGTCGACGACGTACTGCGCGGTCTCGGTGGCGAGCAGCTTCGCCATCGCCGCGCGCCGCGGCACGTCCGGCGCCGCCTCGTCGTACGCCGCCGCGGCCGCGTAGACCATGAGGCGGGCCGCCTCCGTGCGCAGGGCCATCTCGGCGACCTGGTGCGCCACGGTCTGGAGGTCCCGCAGCTTGCCCCCGAACGCGTCGCGCCCGGAGGTGTGCGCGAGCGTCGCGTCGAGGGCCGCCTGCGCCATCCCGACCGCGAAGGCGCCCACACTCGGCCGGAAGAGGTTGAGGGTGTGCATCGCGACCCGGAATCCGTGGTCGGGCTCCCCGAGCACGTCGTCCGCCGTCACCGGTACGGCGTCGAAGGCGAGCGCGCCGATGGGATGCGGCGAGAGCATGTCGAGCGGGGTGCCGGTGAGACCGGGCCGGTCGGCGGGGACCAGGAAGGCGGTCACGCCACGGGCGCCGGCGCCGGGGGTGGTGCGCGCGAAGACGGTGTAGAAGTCGGCCTCGGGCGCGTTGGAGATCCAGCACTTCTCACCGGTGAGGCGCCAGCCGTCCGGGCCGTCGGGCTCGGCCTTCAGCGACAGCGCCGCCGCGTCCGAGCCGGCGCCCGGCTCGCTGAGCGCGAAGGCGGCGACCGCGCTGCCGTCGCTCACCCGGGGCAGCCAGCACTCCCGCTGGGCCCGGGTGCCGTACCCGTGCACCGGATACGCGCCCAGCCCCTGTAGTGCGAGCGCCGTCTCGGCCTCGGTGCACGTGTACGCCAGGGACTCCCGCAGCAGGCAGAGGTCGAGCGCCCCGGCGGTGAACAGCCGTTCCAGCAGGCCGAGTCGGCCCAGTTCGGCGACCAGGGGGCGGTTGACGTGGCCCGGCTCGCCCTTCTCCGCGAGCGGCCGCAGACGGTCCGCCGCCAGCGTGCGCAGCTCCGCCCGCCGGGCGGTCTGTGCCGGATCGAGCGAGAATGCGGTCATTGCCGGTCCCCTCTCCAGTGACCCTCCGACGGTATCGCGGACCGTTGACTGTCGTCACCAACACGATACGCTCGATGCGCGAGCCCACCACGACAAGGGGGCGAACCGCCATGGACCCGAGGAACGGCACGGATCCCAGGAACGGCACGGATCCCAGGAACGGCACGGACTCCGGGAACGGCACGGCCCCCCGGGACGCCGTCGACGACCGGCGGCCCACGGCCTCCGCCCACGTCGACACCTTCGCCCGCGACCACCTCCCGCCCCCCGAACAGTGGCCCGAACTCCACTTCGACCTGCCGGAGCTGCGCTACCCCGAACGGCTGAACTGCGCCGCCGAACTGCTCGGCCGCACCGACGCCGGGCGCCCGGCGTTCCGTACCGCGGACGGCGACGTCTGGACGTACGGACAGCTGCGCGCCCGCGTGGACCGGATCGCCCATGTGCTCACCTCCCGGCTCGGTGTCGTCCCCGGCAATCGCGTCCTGCTGCGCGGGCCCACCACCCCCTGGCTGGCCGCCTGCTGGCTGGCCGTGCTGAAGGCGGGCGCGGTCGCCGTCACGGTGCTCGCCCAGCAGCGTCCGCACGAGCTGGCGACCATGTGCGGGATCGCGCGGGTGACCCACGCCCTGTGCGACGTACGGGCCGTCGACGACCTGGCGAAGGCGGAGGTCCCCGGGCTGCGCCTCACCACGTACGGCGGCGACGCCCCCGACGACCTGCTGCGCCTGCCCGCACCGGACGAGGCGTACCCGGCCGTGGACACCGCGGCCGACGATGTCGCGCTGATCGCGTTCACCTCCGGCACCACCGGCCGCCCCAAAGGCTGTATGCACTTCCACCGGGATGTGCTGGCGACCGCCGACACCTTCTCGAAGCATGTGCTGCGGCCACAGGAGGACGATGTCTTCGCGGGCAGTCCTCCGCTCGGCTTCACCTTCGGGCTCGGCGGCCTCGTCGTCTTCCCGCTGCGGGCCGGGGCCTCGGCCCTGCTGCTCGAACAGGCCGGTCCCCGGCAGCTGTTGCCCGCGATCGCCGAGCACCGGGTCTCCGTGCTGTTCACCGCGCCGACCGCGTACCACGCGATGCTCGACGAGCTGCCGGCCCACGACACCGGATCGCTGCGGCGCTGTGTCTCGGCCGGTGAGAATCTGCCCGCCGCCACCTGGCGGGCCTGGCACGAGCGCACCGGCCTGCGGATCATCAACGGCATCGGCGCCACCGAGCTGCTGCACATCTTCATCTCCGCGGCCGACGAGCGGATCCGGCCCGGCATGACGGGCGTTCCCGTACCGGGGTGGCACGCGCGCGTGCAGGACGAGAACGGCACGCCCGTACCCGACGGCGAGCCGGGACTGCTCGCGGTGCGCGGTCCCGTGGGCTGCCGCTATCTCGCCGACCCGCGGCAGCGGGAGTATGTGCGGGGCGGCTGGAACGTCACCGGTGACACCTATGTCCGCGACCCCGACGGCTACTTCCGCTATGTCACCCGCGCCGACGACATGATCATCTCGGCCGGCTACAACATCGCCGGGCCGGAGGTCGAGGACGCCCTGCTGCGGCACCCGGACGTGACCGAGACGGCGGTCGTGGGACGGCCGGACGAGGCGCGCGGGCAGGTCGTGGTGGCGTACGCGGTGCTGCGGGCGGGCGCGCGCCGGGACGCGGAGGCGCTCGGCGCGTTCCTCAGATCCGAACTGGCGCCGTACAAGTGTCCGCGCGAGTTCGTCTTCCTGGACGCGCTGCCGCGCACGGCGACGGGCAAGCTCCAGCGGTTCCGCCTGCGCGACAACCGCCGTACGGACGTCGACTCCGTACCCCCGGAAGCCTCCGTCCCCGCGGAAACCTCCGTACCCGCGGAAGCCCCCGTGCCCGCGGAAGGTGATCATGAGTGACGTGGACGATCTAGAGTGATCAACGTGTCCGATCAGCACGCTCCCCGGTCCCTCATCGTCACGTTCTACGGCGCGTACGGCCGCTTCTTCCCCGGCCCGGTGCCGGTGGCGGAGCTGATCCGGCTGCTCGCCGCCGTCGGCGTCGACGCGCCCTCCGTCAGATCGTCGGTGTCCCGGCTGAAGCGGCGCGGCCTGCTGGTGCCGGCCCGCACGGCGGCCGGCGCGGCCGGGTACGCGCTGTCGCCGGACGCCCGCCAACTGCTCGACGACGGCGACCTGCGCGTGTACGCGACCACTCCCCCACGGGACGAGGGCTGGGTGCTCGCGGTGTTCTCCGTGCCGGAGTCGGAACGGCAGAAGCGGCATGTACTGCGCTCGCGCCTGGCCGGGCTCGGCTTCGGGACGGCGGCCCCCGGGGTGTGGATCGCCCCGGCGCGGCTGTACGAGGAGACCCGGCACACCCTGGGGCGGCTGCGCCTCGACCCGTACGTCGACTTCTTCCGCGGCGAGCACCTGGGCTTCGCCGCGACCTTCGAGGCCGTCGCGCGCTGGTGGGACCTGGCCGCGATCGCCAAGCAGCACGAGGAGTTCCTCGACCGCCACGCGCGCGTGCTGCACGACTGGGAGGCACGCGAGGACACCGAGCCCGAGGAGGCGTACCGCGACTATCTGCTCGCCCTGGACTCCTGGCGCCACCTCCCGTACGCCGATCCCGGCCTGCCCGCCGCACTGCTTCCCGAGGACTGGCCGGGCGCCCGCTCGGCCGCCGTCTTCCGGGCACTGCACGAGCGGCTGCGCGATGCGGGAGCGGCCTTCGCGGCTGGGACGGAGACACTCGACCCCGCCGGTGAAACGTGATGTGCACCACATAGGGCGGCGCTAAGGGAACCCTCAGGTTCCTCCGCCCCTCTTCTCAGATTCCCTACCTACGGTCGGGACGCATGAGTCTGATGCGCAATCTGAACCGGGCGCTCACCGCCACTACCGGCCTCCAGGTGCGTAGGGCCGCCGCCGACGCCCCGCCGCAGCCGAAGAAGACGGCCACGGCGGCGAAACCGGCCGGGCGGCCCACGCCGGTGTACCGATGTCCCGCCGACAAGGACCTCTCGACGGACCGACTGCTGCGGCGGCCGGTCTTCATCATGTCGCCCGTGCGCTCCGGCTCGACATTGCTGCGGATGCTCCTGAACGCCCACTCCCGGCTGCACTCCCCGCACGAGCTGCACATCCGCCGCCTGGAGGTCGACTACGGCAGCAAGCTGTCGCAGCGCGCCATGAGCGCCCTGGACCTGGAGCGCGGCGACCTGGAGCATCTGCTGTGGGACCGGGTCCTGCACCGGGAACTGGTCAGGTCCGGCAAGGACTTCATCGTCGAGAAGACGCCCAGCAACGCGTTCGTGTACCGGCGCATCAGGGACTGCTGGCCCGACGCGCGCTTCGTGTTCCTGCTGCGCCACCCCGTCTCCATCGCCCAGTCCTGGCACGAGGGCGACCCCGACAAGCGCACCTACGACGAGGCCGCGGCCGACGCGCTGCGCTACATGAAGGCCGTGGACAACGCGCGCAAGGGCATCACCGGCGGTCACACGGTGCGCTACGAGGACATCACCGCCGGCCCCGAGCGGGAGCTGCGCCGGCTGTGCGTCTTCCTCGGCATCGACTTCGAGCCCACCATGCTGGAGTACGGCCGGAAGGACGACTCGCAGGTCGTCAAGGGACTCGGCGACTGGCGCGACAAGATCCGCAGCGGCAGCGTACAGGCCGGGCGCTCGCTGCCCGCCGAGGACGAGATACCCGAGCTCCTGCGGCCCATGTGCAAGGCGTGGGGCTACAGCTCGTGAAGCCGCACGCCGAAATAGCGGAGGTCTGGCCGCGCGACGGATACATCCGGCTGGTCGGCCGCATCCACGGCCGCCCGGCCGACGGCTCCTGGCGGCTTCTGGTCACCCGCCGGGCCCGCGCCGAACAGCGGCTGGACTACCGGGCCCGCGTCGAGGGCGACCGGTTCGAGAGCGAGCTGCCCATCGCCGACCTCGCCGTCCCCGACGGTGCCGGAGTCGAGGAGTGGGACATCCATCTCACCGACGGCGCGGCCGAGTTGCGGGCCGGCCGGCGGCTGGACGACATCTGCGGCAAGAAGAAGATCATGGTGTTCCCCCGGCAGCTCACCCAGGACCTGAGCGTGCGGCCGTACTACACGGTCAAGGACAACCTGTCACTGGAGTGCCGTACGGGAGCCGCCTCGTGACGGACCGTCCGCCGCTCCCTCGGGTCCGCTATCTGCTGCTGCACGCCTATGGCCGCGGCGGCACCATCCGCACGGTGATGAACCAGGCCAACTCCCTGGTCGCCGCGGGCTGGGACGTCGAGCTGGTGAGCGCGGTGCGCCGCCGGGACGACATCCAGTTCCCGCTCGACGCGCGCGTGAAGGTCTCCACCGTCGTCGACCTGCGCGAGGACGCCCACGTCCCGCCGGCCGGTCCGGTGGCCCGCTGGCGCGACCGGCGCCGCGGCCGGCTGCTGGACCGGCCCGCACGGCACATCCCCGCGGGCGAGTTCGGCTACCGCTACTTCAACCGGTACGTCGAGGAACGCCTCATCGCCTACCTGCGGACGCTGACCGACGGCGTCCTCGTCACCACCCGGCCCGCGCTCAACTTCCTGGCCGCCGAGCACGCCAGCCGCGGCGTGATCCGCGTCGCGCAGGAGCACATGAACCACGGCACCCACAAGCGGGACGTGCAGCAGCGCATCCGGGAGACCTACCCGCGCTTCGACACGGTCGCCGTGCTGACCGAACGCGACCGCGAGGAGTACGAGGCACTGCTGCCCGGCACCCGCGTCGTCCGCATCCCCAACGCCGTGCACTCGCTCGACCAGGTGCCCGCCCGCCCCCGGTCGAAGATCGCGGTGGCGGCCGGGCGGCTCTTCCCGCAGAAGGGCTTCGACCTGCTGATCCCCGCGTGGGCGAAGCTCGTCGAGGCGTACCCCGACTGGCAGCTGAGGATCTACGGCAGCGGCGAGAAGAAGGCCGAGCTGCGTGCCCTCATCGAGGAGCACCACCTCTACAACCACGTGTTCCTGATGGGCCACACCGACCGGCTGGACGACGAACTCGCCAAGGCCTCCTTCTACGTGCTCAGTTCACGCTTCGAGGGCCTGCCGATGGTGATGATCGAGGCGATGAGCCACTCCCTGCCGGTGGTCGGCTTCGACTGCCCGACCGGCCCGTCGGACGTGCTCACCCACGGAGTCGACGGTCTGCTCGTGCCGCCGGAGGACCCCGACGCGCTCGCCGACGCCATGGCGAAGCTGATGAAGGACGAGGGGCTGCGCGCCGAGATGGGCGTGGCGGCGGTCCTGACGGCCGCCTCCTACGGCCCGGACGCCGTCCACCCGCGCTGGGAAGCGCTCTTCACCGAACTCGCCACACGCCCCGGCCGCCACGGACAACGGCGCCCGGGCGGCGCCGCGAAAGGACCGCACGCATGACCACCACGTCCAGGGCGCAGGGAGCCACGGTCTGGCTCGCCGGGCTGCCGAGCGCGGGCAAGACCACCATCGGCCGCATACTCGCCGGGCGGCTGAGGTCGCAGGGGCACCGCGTGGAGGTGCTCGACGGCGACGAGATCCGCCGTTTCCTCTCCGCGGGGCTCGGCTTCTCGCGCGCGGACCGCCACACCAATGCGCAGCGCATCGGCCTGGTCGCCGAGGTGCTGGCGCGCAACGGCGTCCTCGCCGTCGTCCCGGTCATCGCGCCGTACGCCGACAGCCGCGAGGCGGTCCGCAAACGGCACGAGGCGAGTGGGACGCCGTACCTCGAGGTGCATGTCGCCACCCCGGTCGAGGTGTGCAGCGAACGGGACGTGAAAGGGCTGTACGCCAGGCAGGCCGCGGGCCGGCTGAAGGGTCTGACCGGTGTCGACGACCCGTACGAGCCGCCCGTGGACCCGGCGCTCACCCTGGAGACGCAGGGGCAGACGCCCGAGGAGTCGGCGGGGGCCGTGTACGCGGTCCTGGCGGCGAGGGGTCTCGTATGACGACCGCGGCCACCGCTTCCCAGGAGACCGACAGCCCGTACGCGCTCTCGCATCTGGACGCGCTGGAGTCGGAGGCCGTCCACATCTTCCGCGAGGTGGCGGGCGAGTTCGAACGGCCGGTGATCCTGTTCTCCGGCGGCAAGGACTCCATCGTCATGCTGCACCTGGCACTGAAGGCCTTCGCACCCGCGGCGATCCCCTTCACCCTGCTGCACGTGGACACCGGACACAACTTCCCCGAGGTCCTCGCATACCGCGACCGTGTGGTCGCCGCACACGGACTGCGCCTGCATGTGGCCTCCGTACAGGACTACATCGACCGCGGTGTACTGCGCGAACGCCCCGACGGCACCCGCAACCCCCTGCAGACCGTGCCCCTGACCGAAGCCATCCAGCAGCACCGCTTCGACGCCGTCTTCGGCGGCGGCCGACGCGACGAGGAAAAGGCCCGCGCCAAAGAACGCGTCTTCTCCCTGCGCGACGAGTTCTCCCAGTGGGACCCCCGCCGCCAGCGCCCCGAACTGTGGAACCTCTACAACGGCCGCCACGCCCCCGGCGAACACGTCCGCGTCTTCCCGCTCTCCAACTGGACCGAGCTGGACGTATGGCAGTACATCGCCCGCGAACACATCGAACTCCCCGAGATCTACTTCGCCCACGAACGCGAGGTCTTCCAGCGGTCCCACATGTGGCTGACCGCCGGTGACTGGGGCGGCCCCAAGGACGGCGAGACTGTCGAGAAGCGCCGGGTCCGCTACCGCACCGTCGGCGACATGTCCTGCACCGGCGCCGTCGACTCCGACGCCACCACGCTGGACGCCGTGATCACCGAGATCGCCGCCTCCCGGCTCACCGAACGCGGCGCCACCCGCGCCGACGACAAGATGTCCGAGGCCGCGATGGAAGACCGCAAGCGCGAGGGGTACTTCTAGCCATGACCAGCACCACCACCGCCACCACCGACACCCTGCGCTTCGCGACCGCCGGTTCCGTCGACGACGGCAAGTCCACGCTGGTCGGGCGTCTGCTGCACGACTCCAAGTCGGTCCTCGCGGACCAGCTGGAGGCCGTGGAGCAGGTGTCGCGCAGCCGCGGCCAGGACGCTCCCGACCTGGCCCTCCTCACCGACGGCCTGCGCGCCGAACGCGAGCAGGGCATCACCATCGACGTGGCGTACCGCTACTTCGCGACCGCGCGCCGCCGGTTCATCCTCGCCGACACCCCCGGCCATGTTCAGTACACCCGCAACATGGTCACCGGCGCCTCCACCGCCGACCTGGCCGTCATCCTGGTGGACGCCCGCAACGGCGTCATCGAGCAGACCCGCCGGCACGCCGCCGTCGCCGCGCTGCTGCGCGTCCCGCACATCGTGCTCGCGGTGAACAAGATGGATCTCGTCGGGTACGAGGAGAAGGAGTTCGACCGGATCGTCGAGGACTTCGCGGGCCACGCGGCGGAGCTGGACCTGCCCGGCTTCACTCCCGTCCCGGTGTCCGCGCTGTGCGGCGACAACGTGGTCGAGCGCTCGGCGCACATGGACTGGTACGCGGGCCCGGCGCTCCTCGACCTCCTGGAGACGGTCCCGGTCGGCGCCGAGTCGGCCGGCGCCCCGGCCCGCTTCCCGGTGCAGTACGTGATCCGGCACGACGGGGTCCGCCACTACGCGGGCCAGTTGGTGTCGGGCTCACTGCGGGTCGGCGACCGGGTGACCGTCCACCCGTCCGGCGAGACCTCCGAGATCACCGGCATCGACGTGCTCGGCACAACGGCGCGGGCGGCGTACGCGCCGCAGTCGCTGACCCTGCGCCTGGCCGGACAGCGGGACATAGCGCGGGGCGACATGATCACCGCCGGCCCCGACGCTCCCGAGCTCACGCGGGACGTCCGGGCGGCCGTCTGCCATCTGGCCGACCGCCCGCTGCGCATCGGCGACCGGGTGCTGGTCAAGCACACGACGCGGACGGTGAAGGCACTGGTCAAGGACCTGGCCGGCGCGACCGAGCTGACCGCGAACGACCTCGGCAGGATCGCCCTCCGCACGGCCGAGCCCCTGGCCCTGGACGACTACGCCCGGGTGCGCCGCACGGGCGCCTTCCTGCTGGTCGACCCGGCGGACGGCGCGACCCTGACCGCCGGGATGGCAGACCTGTCGTAGGAGCCCGAGCCCGTTCGACGCCCTCAGGTCCCCAGTGTCAGCCGGGGCTTGGGGGCGTCCGTGCGGCCGGACTGCGGGCGCCGGCTGCCTGCCCGGTAGGGCGCGGGCCAGACGACACCCGGCCCCGTGTAGCCCTGCTCGGCCGCCGCGTGCAGGGTCCAGTGCGGGTCGTAGAGGTGCGGCCGGGCGAGCGCGCACAGATCCGTACGCCCGGCGAGGATCAGCGAGTTGACGTCGTCCCAGGAGGAGATCGCGCCGACGGCGATGACCGGGACGCCGGCCTCGCCGCGGATCCGGTCCGCGTACGGCGTCTGGTACGAGCGCCCGTACGCGGGCTGTTCGTCGGCGACCACCTGCCCGGTCGACACGTCGATCGCGTCGGCGCCGTGCGCGGCGAAGGCGCGGGCGATCTCGACGGCGTCCTCGGCCGTGGTGCCGCCCTCGGCCCAGTCGGTCGCCGATATGCGGACCGTCATGGGCCGCTCCTCCGGCCAGACGGAGCGTACGGCGTCGAAGACCTCGAGCGGGAAGCGGAGTCTGCGCGCGAGGCTTCCGCCGTACGCGTCGGTGCGGTGGTTGGTCAGCGGGGAGAGGAAGCCGGAGAGCAGGTAACCGTGGGCGCAATGGAGTTCGAGGAGGTCGAAGCCGCTGCGGGCGGCCCGCCAGGCGGCGTCCGTGAACTGCTCCCGGATGTCGGTGAGCTGAGCACGGGACAACGCGCGGGGCGTCTGGCTCCCCGGCTTGTACGGCAGCGGAGAGGCGGCCACCAGCGGCCAGTTGCCCTCCTCCAGCGGCTCGTCGATGCCCTCCCACATCAGCTTGGTGCTTCCCTTGCGTCCGGAGTGGCCGAGCTGCACGCCGATCCCGACGCCCGGCGCCCGGGTGTGCACGAAGTCGGTGATCCGCCGCCATGCCTCGGCCTGCCGTCCGGTGTAGATCCCGGCGCAGCCCGGTGTGATCCGGCCCTCGCGGCTGACACACACCATCTCGGTCATCACCAGGCCGGCCCCGCCGAGGGCCCGCGCGCCCAGGTGGACCAGGTGGAAGTCGCCGGGGACACCGTCCACCGCCGCGTACATGTCCATCGGTGACACCACGACCCGGTTGCGCAGGGTCAGTCCGCGCAGCCGGAACGGGGTGAACATCGGCGGGGTGCCGGACGGGCAGCCGAACTCGCGCTCCACGGCCTCGGTGAAGTGGGCGTCGCGCAGCCGCAGGTTGTCGTGGGTGACACGGCGGCTGCGGGTGAGCAGGTTGAAGGCGAACTGCCGGGAGGGCCGGCCGAGGTACAGCCCGATGTTCTCGAACCACTCCAGGCTGGCCCGGGCCGCGCGCTGGGTGGAGGCGACGACGGGCCGCCGCTCCTGCTCGTACGCGGCCAGGGCCTCGGGCAGCCCCGGCTGTTCCTCCAGGCAGGCCGCCAGCGCCAGCGCGTCCTCGACGGCGAGCTTCGTGCCGGAGCCGATGGAGAAGTGGGCGGTGTGCGCGGCATCGCCGAGGAGGACCAGATTGCCGTGCGACCAGCGTTCGTTGACGACCGTGCGGAAGTGGGTCCAGGCCGACTTGTTGGACCGGAGGGATCGTCCGCCCAGCGCGTCCGCGAAGATCTTGGCGCACCGCTCGACGGACTCCCGCTCGTCCAGCTCGGCGAACCCGGCCGCCTGCCACACCTCTTCGCGCATCTCGACGATGACGGTGGAGGCGTCGGCCGCATAGGGATAGCCGTGCAGCTGGAGCACGCCGTGCTCGGTCTCGGCGATCTCGAAGCGGAACGCGTCGAAGGCGAAGTCGGCGGCGAGCCAGATGTAGCGGCAGCGGTGCGTCTCGACGGAGGGCCGGAAGGCCTCCGCATACGCCTCGCGGGTGCTGCTGTGCACCCCGTCCGCGGCGATGACGAGGTCGTACGTCTCCGTGAGCCACGCGGGGTACGGCGCCTCGGTACCGAAGCGCAGCTCCACACCGAGCGAGCGGCACCGCTCGTGCAGGATCCCGAGGAGCCGCTGCCTGCCGAGCGCGGCGAAGCCGTGGCCGCCGGAGGTGTGGCGTACGCCGCGGTGCACGATGTCGATGTCGTCCCAGCGCACGAACTCGTCCCTGAGGGCCGCGTACACCACCGGGTCCGCGTGTTCGATGCCGCCGAGGGTCTCGTCGGAGAGGACGACACCGAAGCCGAAGGTGTCGTCGGGCGCGTTGCGCTCCCAGACGGTGACCTCGCGGGACGGGTCGAGACGCTTCAGCAGCGCTGCCGCGTACAGGCCCCCGGGGCCGCCTCCGACGACCGCGACCCGCATGGCTATCGCCCCTGCCACTTCGGCGGCCGCTTCTCGGTGAAGGCCGCGTGGAACTCGGCGTAGTCCGCGCCGTTCATCAGCAGCGCCTGGGTCGCGGCGTCGAGTTCGACGGAGGCGGCGAGCGGCATGTCCAGCTCGGCGGTGAGCAGGGCCTTCGTCTGGGCGTACGCGAGCGCGGGGCCCTCGGCGAGCCGGCGGGCCAGGGTCCGGGCGGCGTCGTCGGCGTGGCCCTCGTCGGTCAGCTCGCTGATCAGCCCGATGCGTTCGGCCTCGGGCGCGCGGACCGGTTCGCCGAGCATGAGGAGCCGGGTGGCGTGGCCGAGTCCGACGACCCGGGGCAGCAGATAGGCGGCGCCCATGTCGCCGCCGGACAGTCCGACGCGGGTGAAGAGGAAGGCGAAGCGCGCGGAGGGGTCGGCCACCCGGAAGTCGGCGGCCAGGGCGAGCACGGCCCCGGCTCCCGCGGCCACCCCGTGCACGGCCGCGATCACCGGGAACGGGCACTCGCGCACCGCCCGCACCACCTGGCCGGTCATCCGGTTGAAGTCGAGGAGCTGGGCGGTATCCATGGCCAGGGTCGCGCCGATGATCTCGTCGACGTCGCCGCCGGAGCAGAAGCCGCGCCCCTCACCGGCCAGCACCAGGGCACGTACGGACTTCTCGCGGGACAGCTCGGCGAGCAGGTCGCGCAGATCGGCGTAGGCGCCGAAGGTGAGCGCGTTGAGCTTCTCGGGGCGGGCCAGGGTGACGGTGGCGACCCCGTCCGCGATCTCGACCCCGAGGTGTTTCCAGTCGGGGGTGCGGGCGGCGGAACCGGTGAAGGGACTCATGACGTGCGGCCTCCTCGGGCGGGGGCGGCTGTCGGTGCCGGACTCTCCTCGAAGTTATCACTGATTTGTGACTGTCGTCACGACCGCGCGATAGCTGTGTCCCGGCGTGCCGGACGCCGTCACCGAGTCACGGCTTCTCGATAGCCCGGTAACGGCGGGCACAGCCGGGCGCGGCGGGTCGTTCGCGTGGGTACGCCGTCGGTGGCGGGGCGAAGGTTCCGCTGCGGGCCCGGCGAGCACCTCTGTCCGGGTGCGCCGTACCATTCCTGATGTTGAAAGCAGGACAGCCTGCTCCATGAACGGACCGACCTTGCACGAGCCCCCCACCCCGCCGGCCTCCTGGCGCGTCGCGCTGCCGCACACCGCCGCGGCCGTGCCCGTCGCCCGCGCCCTGGTCCGCTCGGCGCTGGCCGAGCTGAAGCACTCGGCCGACAGCGACACCGCGGAGCTGCTCACCGCCGAGCTGGTGGCCAATGCCGTGGAACACACCGCGGGCGAGGGCCCGATCGAGCTGGTGGTCGAGCTGCTGCCGACCGGCTGCCAGGTCGAGGTGCACGACCCCGACCCGGCCCCGCCGGGCAACCTCACGGTCCCCGGCCCCCGCGAGGAGCCCGACCCCTGGCAGGAACACGGGCGCGGCCTCCTGCTGATCCGCGCCCTCAGCTCCGCCTGCGGCCATCGCCCCACGGGCTCGGGCAAGGCGGTGTGGTTCAGACTGCCTGTGATACCGCCTCAGCGTCGGTTCGCGTAGCGGCCGCCGACTTCGCCAGCCGGGAGTTGCGACGCCCGTAGAGCGCGTACACCAGGCAGCCCGCCGCCAGGAAGGCGGCGAACTGGATCCAGGTCGTCCAGCCCGTCTCGTACATCAGATAGAGGCAGAAGCCGACGCCGAGCACCGGTATCACGGGGTAGAGCGGCACCCGGAAGCTGCGGGTGAGGCCCGGCTCGCGGCGCCTGAGCGCGATCACCGTGACATTGACCACGGCCATGATCGCGAGCGTGCCGATGGTGCACAGGTTGACCACCGCGTCGAGCGACGCGAAGGCCGCCGGGACCGCGAAGACGAGCGCGACGAGCAGCGTGCCGGTGACCGGCGTCGAGGTCTTCGGCGAGACCCGCTCGAAGACGCGGGGCACGAGTCCGTCGCGGGCCATGGACATCAGGATGCGGGTCTGGCCGTACATCACCGCGAGCACCACCGAGGCGATGGCGACGACCGCGCCGAAGGCGATGACCGCGCCGCCGGCCGTGGAGCCGGTGACCTCGTTGACGACGTACGACAGCGCGGCGGGCCGACCGCCGACCTGGTCGCCGCCGATGGCACCGATCGCGGCGAGTGCCACCGCGCAGTACAGGAGGGTGGCCAGGCCGAGGCAGACGAGGATCGCGATCGGGATGTCGCGGCGCGGGTTCCTGGCCTCCTCGCCGGCCGTGGTGATCGCGTCGAAGCCGATGTACGAGAAGAACGCGGCGGTGGTGCCCGCGCCGATGCCGCCGAGACCGGCGGGCGAGAACGGGGTGAGGTTGCCGTCCTTGAAGGCGCTGAACCCGATGGCGCAGAAGACGACCAGGATGGCGAGCTTCAGCACGGCCATGGCGGCGGTGGCCCGGGCGCTCTCGCGCACACCACGCACCAGGAGGACCGAGGCGAGGGCGATCACGACGACGGCGGGGAGATTGATCACTCCGCCGTCGCCGGGGCCCGCGGACAGCGCGGCGGGCAGCTCCAGGCCGGTGAGACTGTCCAGGAGTTCGTTGACGTACTGACTCCAGCCGACCGCCACGGCCGAGACGGACACGCCGTACTCGAGCAGCAGACACCAGCCGACGAGAAAGGCCGTGCGCTCGCCGAGGCCCGCGTAGGCGAAGGAGTACGAGGACCCGGAGACCGGGATCGCGCCGCCCAGCTCCGCGAAGGCGAAGGCGGTGAAGACGCAGGTGATCGCGGCGAGAACGAAGGAGACCACGACGGCGGGGCCGGCCTGGGCGACCGAGTCGGACAGGCCGACGAAGATGCCGGTGCCGACGATGGCGCCGACGCCGAAGCAGATGAGCTGGAAGAGGCCCATGGTGCGCTTGAGGCCATGGCCTTCGAGGTCGGCGCCGGATTCGGCGACGAGCAGCTCGGGGGACTTGATGCGAAGTGCGGGCATGGCGCGGTGGTGCTCTTTCCGGTGGTGCGGGTGCGACCAGAGGGGTGCCCCCGCCCGGGCGGAGCCGGGAGCTTGGGGGAAAGTCGCGCGACGGGCCGCGGAAGGGATGGCTCCGGGCCCGCCGAGGATCGTACGGGAATCAGGTCCCGCGAGGTGCCCGAGGTGACAGGCGTCGCACGACAGGTGCGGCCGTGGCTCAGGCGAGGGTGGCGACCAGGACCGCCTTGATGGTGTGCATCCGGTTCTCCGCCTCGTCGAAGACGACCGAGTGCGCGGACTCGAAGACCTCGTCGGTGACTTCGAGGGAGGTCAGCCCGTGCCGCGCGTGGATCTCACGGCCGATGTCGGTGCCGAGGTCGTGGAAGGCCGGCAGGCAGTGCAGGAACTTCACGTCGTCGTTGCCGGTGGCGCGCAGCACGTCCATCGTCACGGCGTAGGGGCCGAGCAGCCCTATGCGCTCGTCCCAGACCTCCTTGGGCTCCCCCATCGACACCCAGACGTCGGTGGCGACGAAGTCCGCGCCGCGCACGCCCTCCTTCACGTCCTCGGTGAGCGTGATGCGGGCGCCGGACGCGACGGCGAGCTGCTGAGCCACCTCGACGATCGTCTCGTCGGGCCACAGCAGCCGGGGCGCGACGATCCGGACGTCCATGCCGAGCAGGGCGCCCGTGACGAGGTAGGAGTTGCCCATGTTGTAGCGGGCGTCGCCGAGGTAGGCGTAGGCGATCTCGGTCAGCGGCTTGTCGCTGTGCTCGGTCATGGTGAGCGCGTCGGCGAGCATCTGGGTGGGGTGCCACTCGTCGGTGAGGCCGTTGTAGACAGGGACTCCGGCGTGCGCGGCGAGCTCCTCGACGACGCCCTGGCCGTGGCCGCGATACTCGATGCCGTCGAACATGCGACCGAGTACGCGTGCCGTGTCCTTGACCGACTCCTTGTGCCCGATCTGCGAGCCCGCCGGGTCGAGGTACGTCGTGGAGGCACCCTGGTCGGCCGCGGCCACCTCGAACGCGCAGCGCGTACGCGTCGACGTCTTCTCGAACACGAGCGCGATGTTGCGGCCCCGCAGATACAGCGTCTCCGTCCGGGCCTTCTTGGCGGCCTTCAGCTCGGCGGCCAGCTCGAGCAGCCCGCGGAACTCCTCCGCGGTGAAATCCAGCTCCTTGAGGAAATGGCGGCCGGCGAGGGCGGTCGGGACTGTCGCCATGGGGGCGCTCCAGGGTTAACAGGGGGACGAGGACGAAGACGCGTGGAAGTCTATACGACATCCCACATTTCTATGCGGACGGGCTTTCGGGCCGCCCCGGCCGGCGGCGCTACCCGGGCACGGCGTCCCGCTCCACCGGACAGCTCATACAGCGCGGCCCGCCGCGCCCCCGCCCCAGTTCGCTGCCCGGGATCTCTATCACCTCGATGCCCTGCTTGCGCAGATGCGTGTTGGTGGTCGAGTTGCGCTCGTACGCGACCACGACGCCCGGCTCGACCGCGAGGACGTTGCAGCCGTCGTCCCACTGTTCGCGCTCGGCCGCGTGCACGTCCTGCGTGGCGGTCAGGACGCGGATCTCACCGAGCCCGAGCGCGGCGGCGATCGCGCGGTGCATGTGCTCCGGCGGGTGGTCGGTGACCTTCAGCTCCTTCTCCCCGACGCCCGGCTCGATGGTGTACGAGCGGAGCATGCCGAGCCCCGCGTACTGGGTGAAGGTGTCGCCGTCGACCATCGTCATCACGGTGTCCAGGTGCATGAACGCCCGCCGCTTGGGCATGTCGAGCGCCACGATGGTGCGCGCGGACCCGGCCGCGAACAGCTTGTGCGCGAGCATCTCGACGGCCTGCGGCGTCGTCCGCTCGCTCATGCCGATGAGCACGGCGCCGTTGCCGATGACGAGGACGTCCCCGCCCTCGATGGTGCAGGGGTAGTCCGCCTGCCCTTCGGACCAGACATGGAAGGCCTCGTCCCGGAAGAGCGGGTGGTGCCGGTAGATCGCCTCGAAGTGCACGGTTTCACGCTGCCGCGCGGGCCAGCGCATGGCGTTGATGGAGACCCCGTCGTAGATCCAGGCGGAGGTGTCCCGGGTGAAGAGGTGGTTGGGCAGCGGACCGAGCAGGAAGTCGTCGAGGTCCATCACATGGAAGCGCACGGAGACGGGCTCGGGGTGCGCCTCCAGGAACTCCCGCTTGGTCATGCCGCCGACCAGCGCGGCGGCCAGGTCCGGGGCGGGCAGGGTCTCGAAGGCGGCCCGCAGATGGTCGGTGGCGAGCGGCCCGTACTCCTTCTCGTCGAAGACCCGGTCCAGCACGAGCGTCCTGGCGGCCGGGATGTCCAGCGCCTCGGTGAGCAGGTCGCCGAAGAGGTGGACGGCGACACCGCGGTCGCGCAGCACGTCCGCGAACCCGTCGTGCTCCGCGCGGGCCCGGCGCACCCACAGCACGTCGTCGAAGAGGAGGGCGTCCTTGTTGCTGGGGGTGAGCCTTTTGAGCTCGAGATCAGGCCGGTGCAGGATGACGCGGCGCAGCCGCCCGGCTTCGGAGTCGACATGCAGTCCCATGCCTCCATCCTGACCATTCGGGCGCGTGTTCACCCGTCGGTTGTGAGGACCCGCAGCACTTGATTTCGTCCCCTTGACGATAACCGGCATGAACGATTATCGTCGTAGTGACGAAAATACGGAGGGGGTCCACCACACATGGCCGACATCACCCGGCGCTTCGGCTGGCGCCATCTGCGCGGCGCACCGACCGCCCATGTCCGGCACCAGCGGGCGGGACGGCTGGTGCACGACGGGCCCGGGCTCAGCTTCTGGTACCGCTCCCTGACCGCCGCGCTCTCCGAGATCCCGGTGGACGACCGCGAGCTGGCCATGACGTTCCACGCCCGTACGTCCGACTTCCAGGACGTGGCGGTGCAGGCGACCGTGACCTACCGGATCAGCGATCCTGGCGTCGCCGCCGCGCGGCTCGACTTCTCCGTCGACCCCGACACGGGCGTGTGGCGCGGCGCACCGCTGGAGCAGCTGGCGACGCTGCTGACCGAGACGGCACAGCAGCACGCGCTGGACGTCCTGGCCCGTACGCCGCTGTCGGCGGCGCTGGTCGACGGGGTCGCGGCGGTACGGGACCGGGTCGCCGCCGGGCTCGCGGCCGAGCCTCGGCTGCCCGCGACCGGCATCGAGGTGGTCGCCGTCCGCGTCGTGGCGCTGCGTCCCGAGCCCGAGGTGGAGCGGGCGCTGCGCACCCCGGCCCGTGAGCAGATCCAGCAGGAGGCGGACCGGGCGACGTACGAGCGCCGTGCCGTGGCGGTGGAGCGCGAGCGTGCGATCGCGGAGAACGAGCTGGCCAGCCAGATCGAACTCGCCCGCCGCGAGGAGCAGTTGGTCGACCAGCGGGGCACGAACGCCCGCCGCGAGGCGGAGGAGCACGCGGCGGCGGACGCCGTGCGCGCGGAGGCGGAGGCCGCCCGCACCGTGCGGCTGGCCAAGGCCGAGGCGCAGGCCGCGCGCGAGGTCGGGGAGGCGCGGGCGCGCGCACAGGCGGCGTGGCTGCACGTGCACGCGGAGGTGGACGTGGCGACGCTGCACGCCCTGACGGGGACGCGGCTCGCGGAGAATCTGCCGCGGATCGATAGCGTGACCGTGTCGCCGGACGTGGTGACAGGACTGCTGTCCCGGCTCGGCGCGGCCGCGGGCGGGCCCTCGGGAGAACCGGCGTGAGTCTCGCGCCGAGGGTCGTGCTGGTCCATCGCACCACGGAGTACGAGGAGTTGGTGGCCCGGCACGGCACACCCGGTCAGGCCGCCTTCTTCCTGGCCTCGCGCGGGCGGAGCGTCGACGAGGTGGCCGAGCGGCACCGGCGGGCCCGCCGGGCGTGGGCCGAGGTGGTGGCGGCGGTGCCGCTGACGTGGCGTCAGGCCCGGGTGGAGCGACGGGACCTGGACCGGTTCCTGTTCGCCCCGGAGGACGTGGTGGTCGTGGTCGGGCAGGACGGGCTGGTGGCGAACGTGGCCAAGTACCTCGCCGGACAGCCGGTGGTGGGGATCGACGCGGACCCGGGACGCAACCCCGGGGTGCTGGTGCGGCACCGGCCCGGTGACGCGGCGGCGCTGCTCGCGTCGGCGCGCAGCGGTCACGCCGACGAGCTGACGATGGTCGAGGCGGTCGCGGACGACACCCAGCGGCTGCTCGCGCTGAACGAGATCTATCTGGGAGCGGCGGGTCATCAGACGGCCCGCTACCGCCTGGGGCTCGACGAGTACGGGGGTGCCGTCGAGCCCCAGGCGTCATCGGGGGTGCTCATCGGTACCGGGACCGGGGCGACGGGATGGATCCGCTCGGTGTGGCAGGAGCGGGGCGAAGGACTGCCGTTGCCGGCGCCCGTCGAGGACCGCCTGGTGTGGTTCGTCCGCGAGGCGTGGCCGTCGCCGGCCACCGGCACGTCGCTGGTTGCCGGTGAACTCACCGCGTCCGCCCGGCTGTCGGTGACCGTCGAGTCGGACCGGCTCATCGCCTTCGGGGACGGCATGGAGGGTGACGCGCTGGAACTGACGTGGGGGCAGACGGTGCGACTCGGGGTGGCGGCGGTCAGGCTGCGGTTGGTGGGGTGAGGCGCGGGGGCCGTGGGCCGCAGACACCGAGGGACCGAGGACGCCAACAGGCACCGAGGGGCCGGGGCCGCAGACACCCGCGGACCGCAGGCACCCGGGGCCACAAGCCACAGGCCCGAGGCCCCAGAAGCCACAGCACCCGGCGCCGCAGGGACCGAGGGCCCACGGACCGCAAACACCCAGGGCCGCGAGCCACGGGCCCGAGGCGCCGGAGGCCGCAGGCGTGCGGACGCGGGCCACAGGCACCGAGACACCACAGCCCACAAACACCCGCGGGCCGCAGACGCCCGAGCCGAAGGCCACAGGCGCCGAGAGGCCGGGGGCCGCAGGCGCCCGCGGGCCGGAGGCCGCAGGCGCTGGGCGCTGTAGGGGGCCGGGGCATCCCGGCCCCCTACAGCGCCCGTTCGTTCACAGGCGTGGGTCCACCGGCTCCGACTCCAGTGCCAGCACCCCGAACACCGCCTCGTGCACGCGCCACAGCGGCTCGCCCTCCGCCAGCCGGTCCAGGGCCTCCAGGCCCAGCGCGTACTCCCGGATCGCCAGCGACCGCTTGTGGTTCAGGAACCGCCCGCGCAGCCGTGCGAGGTTCTCGGGCCGCGTGTACTCCGGACCGTAGATGATCCGCAGGTACTCCCGCCCCCGGCACTTGATGCCGGGCTGCACCAGCCGCCCCTGCTCACCGCGTACCACCGCGCCCGCCGGCTTGACGACCATGCCCTCACCACCGCGCCCGGTCATCTCCAGCCACCAGTCGACGCCGGCCTGCACCGACTCCGGGTCGCCCGTGTCGACGAAGAGCCGTCGGGTGGTCCCCAGCAGCCCGCTCGCGTCGTGCTCGACGAGCCGGTCGAGCAGCGCGAGCTGCTCCTCGTGCGGCACGGCGGCGAGACTGCGGCCCTGGACGGCAAGGATCTGGAACGGCGCGAGGCGCACACCCTCCAGCCCGTCCGTCGCCCAGCAGTACCGCCGGTACGCGTCCGTGAACGCGGCCGCGTCCGCGGCCCGTTCGCGCTGCCTGGCCAGCAGCTCCCCGACGTCGACACCGCGCGCCGCCGCCCCCTCGAGCGCGGCCAGCGCCCCCGGGAACACCGCCCCGGACGCGGCGCCGACCGCCGCGTACTGCGTACGGAGCAGCCCGGACGCCTTCAGCGACCACGGCATCAGCTCGGCGTCCAGCAGAACCCAGTCGGTCTCCAGCTCCTCCCACAGACCCGCCGCGCCGACGGCCTCCCGCACCCGGCCGAGGATCTCCTCGGTCCTGTCCGCGTCGTCGAAGAAGGGGCGCCCGGTGCGCGTGTACAGCGACCCGGTGGGCCCGTCGGTCCCGAAGCGCTCGCGTGCCGCCTCCGCGTTCCGGCACACCAGCGCCACCGCCCGCGACCCCATGTGCTTCTCCTCGCACACGACCCGCGCGACCCCGTCCTGCCGGTACTGCGCGAAGGCCTCGGCCGGGTGCTCCAGGTAACCGTCCCGGTGCGAGGTCGCGGTCGGTGCCATGGTCGGCGGCAGGTACGGCAGCAGACGCGGGTCCACCGCGAAGCGGCTCATGACCTCCAGGGCGGCCGCCGCGTTCTCCTCGCGCACCGACACCCGGCCCGCGTGCCGGGTCTCGACGACCCTGCGGCCGCGCACGTCCGCCAGGTCGAGCGGACGGCCCTCGTGCCCGCCGGGCGCCTCGGTGGCCAGCGGCTTGGCCGGCTCGTACCAGACCCGCTCCGCCGGTACGTCGACCAGCTCGCGTTCCGGCCAGCGCAGCGCGGTGAGCTTGCCGCCGAAGACGGCGCCGGTGTCCAGGCAGATCGTGTTGTTCAGCCAGGTGGCCTGGGGAACGGGCGTGTGCCCGTAGACGACCGCCGCCCGGCCCCGGTAGTCCTCGGCCCACGGATAGCGCACCGGCAGACCGAACTCGTCGGTCTCCCCGGTCGTGTCGCCGTACAGCGCGTGCGACCGCACCCGGCCGGAGGTACGGCCGTGGTACTTCTCGGGCAGCCCGGCGTGGCAGACGACGAGCCGGCCGCCGTCGAGGACGTAGTGGCTGACCAGGCCGTCGATGAACTCCCGCACCTGGGTACGGAACTCCTCGCTCTCGCCTTCCATCTGCTCGACCGTCTCGGCCAGGCCGTGCGTGTGCTGGACCTTGCGGCCCTTGAGGTGACGGCCGTACTTGTTCTCGTGGTTGCCGGGCACGCACAGCGCGTTGCCCGAGCCGACCATGGACATCACGCGGCGCAGGACGCCGGGGCTGTCCGGGCCGCGGTCGACGAGGTCGCCGACGAACACGGCCGTACGGCCCTCGGGGTGCACGCCGTCGGCGTAACCCAGCTTGCCGAGCAGCGACTCCAGTTCGGCGGCACAGCCGTGGATGTCGCCGATGATGTCGAAGGGGCCAGTGAGGTGGGTGAGGTCGTTGAAGCGCTTCTCGGTGACCACCGAGGCGTTCTCGATCTCCTCCACACCCCGCAGGACGTGCACCTTCCTGAAGCCCTCGCGCTCCAGGTGCCGCAGGGAACGGCGGAGTTCACGCGTGTGCCGCTGAATGACCCGGCGCGGCATGTCCGCCCGGTCGGTGCGCGCCGCGTTGCGTTCCGCGCACACCTCCTCGGGCACGTCGAGCACGATCGCGATGGGCAGCACGTCGTGCTTCCTGGCCAGTTCGATCAGCTGGCTGCGGCTCTCCTGCTGCACGCTCGTCGCGTCGACGACCGTACGGCGGCCCGCCGCGAGACGCTTGCCCGCGATGTAGTGCAGGACGTCGAAGGCGTCGCGGCTGGCGCTCTGGTCGTTCTCGTCGTCGGCGACCAGACCCCGGCAGAAGTCGCTGGAGATGATCTCGGTGGGCGTGAAGTGCTTGCGGGCGAAGGTGGACTTGCCCGAGCCGGAGGCGCCGATCAGCACCACGAGAGAGAGGTCGGTCACCGCGAGAGTGCGCGCCTTCATCTGAGTCCCGTTCGTCATGCGGCCTTCTCCTCCTTCGCGGTGGTCGGCGTGTTCGAGTGCGCCGAGGTCATGGAGAACACGGCCATCTGGGTCGGCGGACCCACCTCGGGGTCGTCGGGCCCGACGGGCGTGAACTCCACGTCGTAGCCGTGCCGTTCGGCGACCCGGCGGGCCCAGGCGCGAAACTCCTCACGGGTCCACTCGAAGCGGTGGTCGCCGTGCCGGGAGTGGCCCGCCGGGAGGGTCTCCCAGCGGACGTTGTACTCGACGTTCGGCGTGGTCACGAGCACGGTCCTGGGGCGGGCCGAGCCGAACACCGCGTACTCCAGGGCGGGCAGCCGCGGCAGGTCGAGGTGCTCGATCACCTCGCTGAGCACGGCGGCGTCGTACCCCTTGAGGCGGCTGTCGGTGTACGCGAGCGAGCCCTGGAAGAGGGTGACCCGGGATGCCTGCCGCTCCCCCAGCCGGTCCAGCTTGAGGCGGCGCGCGGCAATGGTCAGCGCGCGCACGGACACGTCGACGCCGACGATCTCGGTGAACCGCACGTCCTTGAGCAGCGCCTGCACCAACTGGCCCTGTCCACAGCCGAGGTCGAGCACCCGTGCGGCACCGGACGCCTGGAGCGCCGCGATGATCGCGTCCCGCCGCCGCACGGCGAGCGGCACCGGCTTCTCCTCGGTGTCCGTCGACTCGTCGACCGCGTTGTCGATCTCCTCGACCTCGCTGTCGTCGGCCTCGGCCAGACGGACGAGTTCGAGGCGGTCCATCGCCTGCCGGGTGAGCGACCAGCGGCGCGCGAGGTACCGGCTGGTGATGAGTTTGTGCTCCGGGTGGTCCGGCAGCCAGCCCTCACCGGCCCGCAGCAGCTTGTCGACCTCGTCCGAGGCGACCCAGTAGTGCTTGGCGTCGTCGAGCACCGGGAGCAGGACATAGAGGTGGCGCAGGGCCTCGGCCAGGGTCAGCTCCGCCGACTCCAGGACCAGGCCCACGTACCGCGAGTCGCCCCACTCCGGGAACGCGGCGTCCAGCGCCACGGGCCGAGCCGTCACCGTCCAGCCGAGCGGCTCGAACAGCGCGCGCACGATGTCCGGGCCGCCGCGGGCGGGCAGCGCGGGCACCTCGATGCGCAGCGGCAGCGGCCGGGCCGGCAGGTCGGGCCTCGCCGCGCAGGTGCCCTTCATCGCGCTGGAGAACACGCTGCTCAGCGCCACGGCGAGCAGCGAGGAGGCCGCGTACGGGCGGTCGTTGACGTACTGCGCGAGCGCGGCGTCGGGGGCGCCGCCCCGGCCCTTGCCCTTGCCGCGCCGGACCAGCGCCACCGCATCCACCTCCAGCAGCAGCGCGGCCGTGCACCGCTCGACGCTCGCCTCGGGGTAGAGAACGTGCGCCGTGCCGTACGAGGTGGAGAACGCCTGCGATTTGTCGGGATGCTTGTGCAGCAGGAAACCGAGGTCGGTGGCGGGGCGCTCTGGGGTACCGGTGGCACTGATCGTCAGGAACACATGACCGAGTATGGGCGGTCGGCTCGCCCCCGACCAGGGATTTTCCCCGGACGCGGAGGGCTGGGACGTACCTGCGACACGCCGCCGCCCGCCGTGCGTCCGGTTGCCGGTGCCTACGCGGTTCAGGGCGGGGCGCCTGAGGCGAGCGGTGCATGATGGATACATGGATCTTCGAGTCTTCACAGAACCGCAGCAAGGCGCTACCTACGAGACGCTCCTCCGCGTCGCACAGGCCGCCGAAGACCTCAATTACGACGCTTTCTTCCGCTCTGATCATTACTTGCACATGGGATCCGTCGACGGGCTTCCCGGCCCCACCGACGCGTGGATCACGCTTGCCGGTCTCGCCCGCGAGACGCGCCGCATCCGGCTCGGCACGCTGATGACCGCCGGTACCTTCCGGCTCCCCGGCGTCCTCGCGATCCAGGTCGCCCAGGTCGACCTGATGTCCGGTGGGCGGGTGGAGCTCGGCCTCGGTTCCGGCTGGTACGAGGCCGAGCACGAGGCGTACGGGATCCCGTTCCCGAAGGAGAAGTTCGGCCGGCTGGAGGAGCAGCTCGCCATCGTCACCGGGCTGTGGTCGACGCCCGTCGGCGAGCGGTTCTCCTTCGACGGGACGTACTACCAGCTCAAGGACTCCCCCGCGCTGCCGAAGCCGGCCCAGGGGAAGGTTCCGGTGCTCATCGGCGGCCACGGCGCGAAGCGGACCCCCGCGCTGGCGGCCCGGTACGCGGACGAGTTCAACATTCCCTTCGCGTCCCTCGCTGATACCGAGCAGCAGTTCAACCGGGTGCGTGCCGCCGCCGAGGAGGCCGGCCGCAGGGGCGACGACCTGGTGTACTCCAACGCGCTCGTGGCCTGTGTCGGGAGGAACGACGTCGAGGTGAAGCGCCGGGCGGACGTCATCGGGCGTGATGTCGACGAGCTGAAGGCGAACGGTCTCGCCGGCTCTCCCGCGGAAGTCGTCGAGAAGATCTCCCAGTACCAGGCTGTCGGGTCGCAGCGCATGTACCTGCAGATGCTGGACCTCGACGACCTGGATCAGCTGGAGCTGATCGCCGCCGAGGTCATGCCCCAGCTCGACCGGTAGGTGCCGACAGCTGGTCGCCGACCGGTTGCCGCCGAGGGTTGCCGCCGGCCGGTTGCCGCCGAGGGGAGCGGCCGCGGTCACGGCTGAGGGAGAGCCCCGTCTCTCGCCGCCAGTCTGCGCAGCATCTCCCGTACGCGGTCCCTGGACTCGTCCGCCGCGTCGATGGCCTCCATGCACTGCCAGTACGTCCCCTCGCCGTCCGCCGCGCTGGCGAGGGCGACGAGGGCCATGCCGACCTCGGCGAGGAGGTCGCCGAGGTCGAGGAGGGCCTCACGGGCGTCCCCCAGCTCGGTGAGCTGCGCGGCGCGCAAGTCGGCGACGTCCAGCGACGGCGTGTCGAGGACGCCGCAGCCCCGGCCCGCCAGCTCCGTCAATCCCAGGGCCTCGCCCCGCAGTTCGGGCGGGCCCGACACCGCGAGGCGGCTGCCTATCGCCTGCGCCAGGGCGTACGCCTGCCACGCCTCTGTCATGATCTGCGGCGCCGCGTCGCTCCCCGCCAGGGCGCGCCTGCTCGCCACGATGAGCCGCACCACGTCCATGCGCTGCCCCCGCTCTGTGTCGACGCGCTCTCCACGCGCCCGCCCGAACTCCGTTGTCCACTACCCAGAGTGAATGCCATCGGGACGAAAAGCCAGAGGTAGCCCGAAATCTGTGGACAACAAATCGGCTGGGGACAACTCGATGACTCCGGAGAGTGACGAACGGGCGAGCAGGACCCCGCTCGTCGCCCTCAGTCGGTCCCCGGCACCGGAAACCGCTTCTCGTTGCGGTCGATCTTCGCGTCCAGGGCCGCGAGCGCGTCGATGTCCAGCACCTCGCACAGCTGGAGCAGATACGCCAGCACGTCCGCGACCTCGTCGGTGACGCGGTGGGCCGTGTCCGGGTCGTCCATCACCCGTTCCGACTCCTGCGGGGTCAACCACTGGAAGATCTCCACGAGTTCGGACGCCTCCACGCTGAGCGCGGTCGCCAGGTTCTTGGGGGTGTGGTACGGCTGCCAGTCGCGGGCGGCCGCGAAGTCCGCCAGCCGGCGCTGCAGATGGGCTACGTCCAGTTCCTTCACGCGCTCAGGTCTACCACCGTGACCCCTTCCGCCCCCGCCGCCCAGGACGTATCACTCACCGCGCCCACCAGCCGGATGTGCCCCCGCTCGCACATCCGCGCCGCCAGCCGCACCAGCTCCCGCGCCTGCCGGGGATCCATGCAGCGGTCGAGGCCGTCGGCCAGCACCGTCAGCGTCTGGAGCGCCTGCGGCACCTCGCCGGCCGGGTCGACCTCCAGGACGCCGGGACCGGTGAGCAGGACGAGCGCCAGAGCCGCGTACCGCAACTCGCCGTCGCCCAGCAGCGCCAGTGGCGTACGGGACCCGTCGCCCCGGTCGAGCAGTGCGCGTACCGTGCCGTCGCCTGCCGGTTCCGCCAGCATGTCCTCGACCGGGCCCGCGCATCCCGCGCGCACCGCCTCGACCAGCAGCGCGTGCCGCCGTCCGCACTCCGACCGCGTGCGCCACAGCACATCGGCGAGGTTGGCGCAGCCCGGCAGCAGCCGTCCCGTGCCCAGCGGCGCCGGGGCGCGCATCCGGTGCGGTCGCGGGTCGCAGGCGAAGACCGAGCGCAGCGCGACGACCATCTGCTCGGCGGCCGCCAGCACCCGGCGCTGGCCGTCCGTCTTGCCGGCCACCCGCAGGGGCAGCAGGGCGGTGCCGAGGCGGTCGTCCGGGAGCGGGCCGCGGGTCACGGGCGCGGAGCCCGCCGTGTGCCAGGCCGCCTGCACCACGCGTCGGCCCGGATCGCGCAGCGCCGTCTCCAGCAGAACGAGCCCACCGGAGGTCAGCCGCTCGCCCACGATGCGTGGTACGGGCTCCGCCTGTACGGCGACGTCGAGCCGTACGGGTCCTTCGGGGCCGTCGGTCGTGCAGCCGATCCGGAAGCCGCGCCGCCGCTGGGCGTCGGGGCGGGCCCGCTGCGGCACACAGGCGGCCGGATCCGGGAACGCCGCACCCAGTTCGGCCCCGCCGGCGAGCCGCGCGAGCGCCTCGTACGCCTGGAGGGCGCGCGACTTCCCGCACCCGCTGGGGCCGGTGAAGAGCGTCAGCGGTCCCAGTGGGAAGCCGGCCCGCCGGTGCCCGGCGAAGGCGGACAGGCGCAGCTCCGAGACGTGCGGCCGGTCGGGACGCGGCCCGGCGTCGACGACGGCGCCGGACGCCGGGGACGACAGGGAGGGCTCGAACGAGAGGGGTGCCGGGAGCGACCCGGTCGACAGGGATGACACGGTCATATGCGGACCGTAGGGGGCCGCTGTCGGGCGAACCGTTCCGCCGCCGCGACCTTCCTACGATCGAGCGACCGGCACCGCTGACGGCCGTCCGCCCGGGGTGCTCAGATCCCGGGCACCCCCACCCCCTCCATCAGCCCCTGAACCTCGGTTCCCGGCGGCGTGAGCAGGAACACATTCCGGTCGACCCGGTGCATTCCGCTCGCGAGGCCGAAGACCACGCCCGTGCTGAAGTCCAGCACCCGCTTGGCGACCTCGGTCTCCGCGCTCGTCAGGTCGAGGAGGACCGGGATCCCGCGCATCAGCGTCTCGGCGACGTCACGGGCGTCCGCGAAGATGTTGACCCGCAGGACCACGAAGCGGCGTCGCGCCTCTGTCTGCGCCTCGGGTATCGACCGGTGACCGACCGCGGACGGCCAGGCGTCCCGGCCACGCAAGGGAACGACCTGGGCGAGCCCTTCCCACTGCTCGTCGGTGACATCGTGGCTGTTCACCGGCCCTCCCCGCACTGGCTCGCACTCATTGTCTGCACCGGCCAATTCTTACTCATGGTCACCTGTTCGGCCCAACAGCGACACGGTCCGCGAGCGTCCCGACGGTCACATCGGCCGGATGGCACCCCTCCACCACCACCCTGGGCTCCCCTTCCGCCGGGGCCTCACAGTGCCCGTCCGGCGGCTGTGCAGCGGGTGTAACCCTTCAAGATCAGGCCGCGACACATCCGCGTAACGGGCAATTCGTACCGTCGTCGGCATGACCACGACCCCAGAGGCGGAGCGGACCCGGACCGCGGAGCAGGTGCGGACCGTCTGCTCGTACTGCGGTGTGGGCTGCGGAATCGTGCTCGACGTGGGGACCGGCCCCGACGGCCGTCGTACGGTCCTCAAGGCGTCCGGCGACAAGGAGCACCCCGCCAACCGCGGCCGGCTGTGCACCAAGGGCGCGACGACCGCCGACATGCTCGCCGCGCCCGGCCGGCTGACCAGCGCGCTCGTCCGCGACGACCGTGGCGCGGAGCCGGTGCCCGCGCCGGTGGACGAGGCGGTCCGCGAGACCGCCCGCCGGCTGCGCGCGATCGTCGACGAGCACGGTCCGGACGCCGTCGCCTTCTATGTCTCGGGGCAGATGAGCCTGGAGGCGCAGTACCTGGCGAACAAGCTCGCCAAGGGCTTCGTACGGACGAACCAGATCGAGTCGAACTCACGGCTGTGCATGGCGAGCGCGGGCACCGGCTACAAGCTGTCGCTGGGCGCCGACGGGCCGCCGGGGTCGTACGACGACCTCGACAAGGCGGACGTCTTCCTGGTCATCGGCTCCAACATGGCCGACTGCCACCCCATCCTCTTCCTGCGGCTGCTGGAGCGGGTGAAGGCCGGCGCCAAGCTGATCGTGGTCGATCCGCGGCGGACCGCCACGGCGGCCAAGGCGGATCTGTTTCTTCAGGTCAGGCCCGGCACCGATCTCGCCCTGCTCAACGGGCTGCTGCACCTGCTGTACGAGAACGGGCACACGGACGCCGAGTTCATCGCCCGGCACACCGAGGGCTGGGAGGCGATGCCGGACTTCCTCGCCGACTATCCCCCCGCCACCGTCTCCGAGATCACCGGGATCCCCGAGGACGACATCCGGGCGGCGGCGCGGCTGATCGGCGAGGCCGGGGAGTGGACGAGCTGCTGGACCATGGGGCTCAACCAGTCCACGCACGGCACCTGGAACACCAACGCCCTGGTCAATCTGCATCTCGCGACGGGCGCGATCTGCCGTCCGGGCAGCGGTCCCCTCTCACTGACCGGGCAGCCCAACGCCATGGGCGGCCGCGAGATGGGGTACATGGGTCCCGGGCTGCCGGGCCAGCGGTCCGTGCTCGTCGACGAGGAGCGGGCGTTCGTCGAGGAGTTGTGGGAGCTCGCGCCCGGCACGATCCGCGCGGACGGGGTCGGGCGGGGCACCGTCGAGATGTTCCGGAAGATGGCGGACGGGGACATCAAGGCGTGCTGGATCATCTGCACCAATCCCGTCGCCTCGGTGGCGAACCGGAAGACGGTCATCGAGGGCCTCGAGGCCGCCGAATTCGTGGTCACCCAGGACGTGTTCGCCGACACCGAGACCAACGCGTACGCCGATGTCGTGCTGCCGGGCGCGCTGTGGACGGAGAGCCCGGGCGTCCTCGTCAACAGCGAGCGCGTCCTCACGCTGGCCCGGCCCGTGGTCGAACCGCCGGGGGAGGCGACGGCCGACTGGCGGCTGATCGCGGCCGTGGCGCGCGAGATGGGGTACACGGAGGGGTTCGCGTACGAGAGTGCCGAGCAGGTCTTCGAGGAGATCAAGCGGGCGTGGAACCCGAAGACCGGGTGGGATCTGCGGGGGGTCACGTACGAGCGGCTGCGGTCGACGCCCGTGCAGTGGCCGGCGGCGCGGGCGGACGGGCCGGCGCGGAACCCGGTCCGGTACGTGGCGGACGGGCTGGTGTTCCCCACGGCGAGCGGGCGGGCCGTCTTCCACGCCCGGCCGCATCTTCCGGCCGCCGAACTGCCGGACGACGACTTCCCCTTCGTACTCAACACGGGGCGGGTGCAGCACCAGTGGCACACGCTGACGAAGACCGGGAAGGTCGCCAAGCTCAACAAGCTGAACCCCGGACCGTTCGTGGAGGTGCATCCGCGGGACGCGGCCGCCCTCGGGGTCGTGGACGGTGACTCGGTGGAGGTCGCCTCCCGGCGGGGGCGGGCCGTCCTGCCCGCCGTCGTGACGGACCGGGTCCAGCCCGGGTGCTGCTTCGCCCCCTTCCACTGGAACGATCTCTTCGGGGAGTACCTGAGCATCAACGCGGTCACCAGTGACGCGGTCGATCCGCTGTCGTTCCAGCCGGAGTTCAAGGTGTGCGCGGTGGCACTGGCCCGGGTCGCCTCGCCCCCTTCGGCCCTTCCCGTCCGGTCCCTCGATGCTGCGCCCCCTGCCCCCGACGGCGGCCTGACGGCCTCGTCCGCTCCCGCCGGACAGGCGGAGATCTTCGGTCTCACCCCCGGCCCGCCACCGGTGCTGACCGCGCGGGAACGCCAGTACCTGACCGGCTTCCTCGCCGGGCTCGGCTCCGGCGCGCCGGGCGTGCCCGTGCTGCCCGCGGAAGCACCCTTCAGCGCCGAGCACGCGCTCTGGGTCAACGGCGTCCTCGCCGGGATGTACTCCAGGGCCGCCACCGCTGAGGCCCCGGCGAAACCGCCCGGCCGCGAGGTCGTCGTCCTGTGGGCGTCGCAGACCGGGAACGCGGAGGAGTTCGCCGCCGCGACCGCCGAGCGGCTCACCGCGACCGGTCACCGGGCCACCCTCGTCGGCATGGACGACACGGATGTCGCCCAACTCCCGCGCACTGCTGACCTGTTGCTGATCACGAGCACCTTCGGCGACGGCGACGCACCCGACAACGGCTCCGGCTTCTGGGACGCGCTGTCCGCGGAGGCCGCCCCGCGGCTGGACGGCGTGCGCTACGCCGTCCTCGCCTTCGGCGACTCCTCGTACGACGACTTCTGCGGGCACGGACGCCGACTGGACACCCGGCTGGACGAGCTGGGCGCGGTGCGGCTCGCGCCGCGCACGGACTGCGAGCCGGACTACGAGCCGTACGCGGGAGCCTGGCTCGACCAGGTTCTCGGCGCGCTGGGCACCAAGACGGACGCCCCGAAGCCTGCCCGGCCCCGCAAGCCGGAACCCGCCATCGCCCGTCTCACCGGCAACCGGCTGCTGAGCCTGCCCGGCGCGGGCAAGGAGGTCCGCAGGTTCACCTTCGACACGAGCGGGACGGGACTGACGTACGAGGCCGGGGACGCGCTCGGCGTACGGCCGGTCAACTCCCCTGATCTGGTGGACGAGTGGCTGTCGGTGACCGGGCTCGACCACTCCACTCCCGTGGCCGTCGAGGGAGTCGGCGAGGTGCCCTTCGCCCAGGCCCTGCACCGCCATCTCGACATCACCCACATCACCCCCGACCTGCTCCGGTTCGTGTCCGAACACGCCCACGACAACCGGGAGTTGAAGAAGCTGCTGCGTCCGGACAACAAGGACGGCCTGGCGCAGTGGTCCTGGGGCCGGCAGGCCGTGGACGTGGTGGCCGAGCATCCGGTGCGGGCGACGGCCGAGGAGTGGGCGGAGGTCTTCAAGCGCCTCCAGCCCCGGCTGTACTCCATATCGTCGAGTCCGCTCGTGGACCCGCATCTGGTGTCCCTGACCGTCTCCGTCGTGCGGTACGAGGACCGGCTCGGGCGGCCGCGCGGCGGGGTCTGTTCGCCGTTCCTCGCCGACGCGGAGCACCACACACCGGTGCCGGTCTTCGTGCAGCGCTCGCCGCACTTCCGGCCCCCTGCGGACAGCTCGACGCCGATGGTGATGGTGGGCCCCGGCACCGGCGTCGCGCCGTTCATGGGCTTCCTCCAGGAGCGGCGGGCGCTCGGGCACCGGGCCCCGAACTGGCTGTTCTTCGGCGAGCAGCACCGCGCCACCGACTTCTACTACGAGGAGGAGCTGACGGCGCTGCTGGCGGACGGCACCCTCACCCGCCTCGACACCGCGTTCTCCCGTGACCAGCGCGCCAAGGTCTACGTCCAGGACCGGATCCGCGAACACGGCCCCGAGCTGTGGCACTGGCTCCAGAACGGCGCCCGGTTCTACGTCTGCGGGGACGCCTCCCGCATGGCGAAGGACGTCGACCGGGCCCTGCGGGACATCGCCGTCACCCACGGCGGTCTGACCGAGGCGGAGGCCACGGCGTACGTGAAGCAGCTGGCCGCGGAGAAGAGGTACGTCCGAGACGTGTACTGAGCCCCTCCGGGCTCTGATCCTCCATTCGGTTCCGATCCTCCATTCGGTGCCTTCTTACCGGCCTCGCACCGGACTCTTCACGTCATGGCCCGCATCGTTCACGATGTCCCATTACGTTCCGTGTCGTGCACTTGGCAGAAGCAGGGCCGTCGACAAGCGGCCGACGGGCGGGTACGCCGGCGGCGCCGGACGAGGCACCGGCACAGTGGCACCGGGTGCTGACGCTCCTCGCGTGCATCAGCCTGTTCATCGGCACGCGGCAGGTGTGGGTGCAGGCCGCCAGTCTCCGTCCGGTGGTGGCCGCGGTCATCTCCCTGTGCTACGCGGGGATCCTGACGACCGGCCTGCTGACCCTGGTGGTGCGCCGCGGCCGCGCGCTGGCGCGCCTCGATCTGGGCGTCCTGGTGATCGCGGTGACGCTCACCCTGTGCGCCTGGGTCATGAACCACGGCGGCACCGACGAGGCCGTCCTGACCATGCAGGCCGCCCGCGAGTTCATCGCCGGCCGCCCGGTGTACGAACAGCCGTGGCCCTGGCTGTTCGGCCACGGCATCGCGCTCACGCCGACCATGAGCGGCGGCTACGACTTCACGTACGGCTATCCGCCGCTCTGTCTGCTGCTGACCGCGGCGCTCCTGTGGATCGGGGGCACCGGCGCGGCCGCGGCCACCCTGGTGAGCACGGTGGCCCTGCTGGCCGGCACGGTCGTTCTGTGGTGGCTGCTGCCCGTGCGGTGGCGCTCGGCGGCCACCCTGGTGTGCCTCGGCTTCGGGCTTGTGCCGTCGTACGCCCGGTACGGGTACCCCGCCGTCGTCGCGCTCGCCCTCCTCATCCCGGTGGTGGTGCGCTGGCCACGGATGGGCGGGGGCGGCTGGACGGACTGGGGGCGGGCCGCCTGTCTGGGCGCGGCCTGCGCGGCGCAGCAGCTGCCGTGGTTCCTGACGCCGTTCCTGCTGGCCGGGGTCTACGCGCTGCGCCGCGGGGAGCGGGGCCCGCGCGCCGCCGTGGTCGCCGTGGGCCGGATCGGGGCCGTGGCCGCCGGGACCTGGCTGCTGATCAACGCGTTCTTCGTCGTCAGTGAGCCGCGCTCCTGGCTCTCCGGCATCATGCTGCCGCTCACCCAGGGTGCGGTGATCCACGGTCAGGGGCTGGTCGGGGCCTCGCTCTACTACACCGACGGCAGCGGGCGACTGGCCTGGTACTCCCATGCGAGCACGCTGCTGGCGGCGGTCCTGCTCGCGCTGCTCGTCCTGTTCATGCGCCGGCTGGGGCCGGCGGCGACGGTGCTGCCCTGGTGCACGTTCTTCCTGGCGACCCGCTCGCAGGACGGCTACTACCTGCTGATGACGCCGTTGTGGCTGGCGGCCGCCGTCACCGCGCCGCCCTCGGCCTTCGCGAGCGCCTGGCAGCCCCGGCTGCCGTTCGGGGCGCACCGGCGGCGGGCGGCCCGCGTGGGCGTCGTCGCGCTGCTGCTGGCACTGCCCCTGTCGGCGGCGGCGTACGCGGTGACCGGCGCGCCGCCCCTGCGCATGGAGGTCCTGGCCGTCCGCCGGGGCACGGGGACCGTCACCGGGCTCACCCTCCGGGTCACCAACACCGGCGGCACCACCATGCGCCCCCACTTCACGGTGACCACCAATCAGGGCATGAACCGCTACTGGTCGGTCAAGGCCGGCCCGGCGTCTGTCCCCGCCCACGGCTCGGCCCGCTATGAACTCCTGCCGCCCGACGGCAGGTTCAAGCTCCCCGAGCCAGGTGTACGCATCCGGCTGCGCGCCTTCTCCGCGTCGCCGGAGACGCTGTCGAGCACGGATGTGCGGTTGCAGCCGAAGCGTTGACGGGGCCCTCAGGTCACCTGCTCCAGCAGCTTCAGCACCACCGGGTCGATCACCCGGTACCGCACGACCCGCCCCGCCTTCTCGCCCACGACCACCTCGGCGGTGCGCAGCAGCCGCAGCGCCTGCGAGACGGCGGGGTCGTTCATGCCGGTGGCGACCGCGAGGTCGGAGACGGCGAGCGGTCCGGCCCGGTGCAGGGCGAGGAGGAGGGCGAGCCGGCCGGGGTCGGCGAGCAGGGAGAACCGGTCGGCCCAGGCGCGTACGCCGTGGGGCTCGCCGATCGCGGCGATGGCGTCACAGACCCGGTGGCCGTCGATGGTGCTCCGGTCAACGCGGTCGGCGGGGACGAGATGCATGCGCGCATTCTTCCAGGCGGCCGTATGTGATCTTTCCTACGTACGGACACCTGCGCAACTGTGCAGCCTTGCAGGTGTTCCCAGGTCAGCCCTAGGGTTGGCGGGCCGTGGTGCTCGGGAAGCCGGTGACGGCCCCTCAGGGGGTTCATGCCGGAGCGGCCCTCGCCACTGTGATCGGGGAGTTCCCGTTCCGTGCCGCCGCGGGCGGCGCCACTGGTCCCTCAGGGCCGGGAAGGCAGGGACGGGCGCGTGTACCCGTAAGCCAGGAGACCGGCCACGGCATCTCACGAAGTGATCCACGAGGTGCTGGAGCGTGACCGTATGACCCTGCCCGCGCAGTCTTCCGAGGCCGCCGCCTCCTTCCGGTGGCGGCGTGAGGACACCGTCCGTACCGCCGGGCTGCTGGCGGTGATCGCGGCCCTGCACGTGGTCGCGTTCGGCGTTCTGTTCCTGCTGGTCGTGCCCGGGCACTACGAGGTCGGCTCCAAGGCCTTCGGTATCGGCCTCGGCGTCACCGCCTACACGCTCGGTATGCGGCACGCCTTCGACGCCGACCACATCGCCGCCATCGACAACACCACCCGCAAGCTGATGGCCGACGGCAAGCGGCCGGTGTCGGTGGGGTTCTGGTTCGCGCTCGGGCACTCCAGCGTGGTCGTCGTCCTCGCCGCGCTGATCGCCGGGGGCACCCAGCTGGCGGGACGGGTCATGAACGAGGACTCCACCACGCACCAGGTGCTGGGCGTTCTGGGTACGACCATCTCCGGGTCGTTCCTCTATCTGATCGCCGCCCTCAATCTCGTCGCCCTCGTCGGCATCCTGCGGGTCTTCCGGGCCATGCGGGCGGGAACGTACGACGAGCGGGAGCTCGAACAGCACCTGGACTCGCGGGGGTTCATGAACCGCATCCTGGGGCGCTTCACCAAGTCGATCACCCGTCCCGGGCAGATGTTCCCGTTGGGCTTCCTCTTCGGGCTGGGCTTCGACACGGCCACCGAGGTCACGCTGATGGTGATGGCGGGCAGCGGTGCGGCGGCCGGGCTGCCCTGGTACGCGATCCTGTGTCTGCCGCTGCTGTTCGCGGCGGGCATGAGCCTGTTCGACACGCTCGACGGCACGTTCATGAACTTCGCCTACCAGTGGGCCTTCTCGAACCCCGTGCGCAAGGTGTTCTACAACCTGGCGATCACCGGTCTGTCGATCGCCGTGGCGTTTCTGATCGGCACCATCGAGCTGGTCGGCGTACTGCACGACAAGCTCGACCTGCGGGACTCGGTGACCGGCTGGATCGCCGGCCTCGACCTCGACAACGTGGGCTACATCATCGTCGGGCTGTTCGGGGTCGTGTGGGCGGCGGCGATCACGTACTGGCGGGTGGCCAGGGTGGAGCAGCGCTGGGCGGTCCGCCCCGCCGACGGGAACTGACGCCGGCGGGGGGGGCGGGCCGGCGGCTACTCGTCCACGGAGCGGGCGGTGGCGGTACGGCCGCGGGCGATGGCGAAGCCCGCGGCGGCCAGGCCGAGGACGCCGACGATCAGTCCGGCGATGCCGAGCCCGCGGGCGGTCGAGTCGCTGTCGGCCGCCTTGGTCTCGGAACTCCCGCTCCCGGCGGCGCTCTTGTCGCTGTCGGCGGCGGACCCGGTGTCCTCCGCGGCGCCCTTGGCGGTGAGCCGGAGCACCGGCGCCGGGTTCTCCGGCTCCTCGCCGCCCTTCGGCGTCTCCTCGATCCAGCGGGCGACGTTTCCGTCGGAGTAGGTCTGCAGCGTCTTGAAGGTCAGCTGGTCGGCGTCGTCGGGGAGCTGGCCGAAGGCGACATCGAAGTCCTGGTACTGGCCGTGCCGGATGCGGCCGCCGGTCCAGGTGATCTCGGAGACGGCGTCGGTGATGGTGCCGTCGTCCGTCTTGACCGGCGTCTTGAGCTTCGTGGTCGTCACCTTGGCACTCCAGCCGTCCTGCGGGGTGACGAGCACGCCCAGGACCGGGTGGTCGGTGGGCAGGAAGACCTGCACCTTGGTGGTGCTTGCGGTGTCCTCCTCGTTGGGAACCCGGAAGGTCACAACGCCGTCCGTGGCGCCCTTCGCGGAGCTCTCGGAGTGGACGGTGACGTGCGCGAAGGAGGCGCCCGCCGCGGTGAGGACACCGGCGGCGGCGAGAGCGGTGACGGTGCCGGCGCGGCGCAGGGTGGTGCGGATCGGGGTGGTGCGGATCGGGGACATGAGTGGGGAAACTCCGTACTCGTGCTGGGGTGTAGGGGATCAGGCGGGGTACGGGCTTCCGGCGGGCGGGCCGCGCCGGGACAGGGCGTGGCGGAGCAGGGTCCGGTGGGGGCGGCGGGGGCCGGGCGCGTACGGGCGTGCCGCGGCCGCGTACGCGGGCAGCGGTGCCGTACGCCACCAGGCCGCGAGGCCCGGGACGAACGCGACGGCCTTGCGCAGCAGCGACCACAGGGCGGCCTCGCCGCGGCGCAGGCACCAGGACGCGAGCAGGGCGGCGGCGAGGTGTGCGGCGACGGCGTGGGAGGTCATCGCGTGCGGCTGGTGGGCCATGTGCATGCCGTGGGCCGTCCCCGGCATGGGCATCCGCTCGGCCCGTGGCCGCACGGCGTCGAAGGCCAGGTGCATGCCGCCCTGCACGGTGAGCATCGCGCCGCCGATCCCGGCCAGCGACCGCTCCCGGCCGCCCAGCGCAAAGGCGGCGGCGAAGACGGGCAGGAACCCGGCCACGTCCAGCCACACCGGCGGCACGGCACCGGTCGCCAGCGCGTGTCCCCCGACGGCCAGCAGCACGCACCCGACGGCGAACACCGCCGCGCGTACGGTCCGGACCGTGGGGGATGCGTTCATCGCGGTGGATCCTGCCATGCACACGGGGGTGACGTGCGGGTTTCACGGCATCCGTGGTCCTGATCTCATGCCGGTCCGCCACGGACCGGGCGGCTCACGAGAGCCACGACGGGGCGGGGAAACCCTCCACGAACGGCACCACGGGATCGTCGGAGGCCGCGACGACCCACGTGCCGGCGCCGATGGAGACGGTGGGCCGGTCGCCGTGGCCGGGCCGGTGCGCCGCGAGCCGTACGCTCAGGAGTTCGTCCTCCGCGGGCCGGCGCAGGCGCAGCGCCTCGGCCACGGCGCGGCCCCATGAGTTGCCCCGCACCACCAGGACTCCTTCGGGACGCAGCACCACCACGGCCTCCCGTACGCGCCTCTTGTGGTCCTGCCCGCGGAGCAGGGGGCGCAGCGCGGTGACGGGGACCGGCCTGCCCTGGACCCGGCGGAAGAACTCCGCCGTACGGCCGACCGCGTCCTTCGGGGCGAGGATCGCCGCGCGGGTCGCGTCGTCGAGGTGCAGCAGGACGTTCTCGGGCAGCGGGGCGTCGCGACGCAGCCACAGCACGGCGGACCGACGGGCGGAAGTGGTCAGCACGGCCGTGCCGTCGTTCTCCGGTTCCGACGTGCGGGTGAGCGCGTCGGGCCGTACCCGGATGAGCCCGGCCGACCAGCGGGAGGCCCGGTCGTCGGCCTGCACGACCAGGCAGAGGACGTCCTGGGTGTGCGGGGAGAAACGCCAGTTCGGCCCCGTGAGCGAGAGTCGCAGTTCGAACGGGACGGGGGCGCGGCGCCCGGACGGACGCCACACCAGGTCCGTGCTCTCGCCGGCGTCGAAGGGGAACGCGCGGCACAGGGAGCGTTCCAGTTCGAGTGCGGTCAGCGCCCGCTCCCGTCCCCTGAGCTGACGAAGGTCGAAGCGGCCGGTGTTCTCCATGTCGAGCGCCGCGTCGAAGCAGTCGCGCAGGGCGCCTGCCAGGCGCCGTCCGTCCGGGTCGAGTTCGTTGAACGTCCGTGCCAGTCGGAGCAGTTCGGAGTCGTCCGCGTAAGCGTGCCCGAGCGGGGTGAGGACGACGCACACCTCCGTGCCCGCCGCGCTGGTGACCAGGTGCGGGGCGAACCGCAGCAGCGGGCGGCCGTCAGCGGTGAGTGCCTTGTACGCCTCGGGCGAGATGCAGAGGGTGGGGTGATCCGGGTAGTGGTCCGACAGCCTGCGGAACTCGGCGGAGCGGAGCATCGCCCGGGTGTACTCGACGCCCACGTCGGACGTCAGGTCGACGGGGTCCGTCTCCAGGGGGCCTACGTGCACGGCCAGTCGGGGCGGAGCCAGTTCACCGACGGCCTCCAGTTCCGCGGGGAGCCGGTCCGCCAGCTCGGTGAGGAGGGGGCCGAGCGGGACCGCTTGATCCACGAAGATCAGGCAGCTGTCGTGCCATGTGCAGGCCGCGAGCTGTTCGTCCGCGGTGACGGCCGTCCCGGAGCGGAGGGTGCGGGTCACCGTGTCGAGGATGCCCACGGCCGAGGTGTACGGGGAGGTGTCGACCGCGATGACCGTCCGGGCGGCCGGGCCCGGGTGCAGTGAGCTGTTCAGCGCGTTCCGGGCGGCCTCGCGGGCCGCCTCGTGGTCCGATCCTTCGAGCAGCGCGAGGGCCGCGCGGGCCGCCTCCTCCGCCTCGGCCGGGCGGCCCAGGCGGAGCAGGGTGTGCGCGGTACGGGCGAGGGCCTGGGCCTCCTCGTCGCGCAGGTGGCGGGTGCGGAAGTGGGCGCGGACCCGGCGCTGGGCGGTGAGGAGTTCCTCGTCCGCTCCGGTGGCGGAGAACGCGGATTCGAGACAGAGGAGGGCGTTCCCGGTCTCGGCGGTCAGACCGAGGTCCTCGAAGAACCGGGCGGCCCGCACGGCGGGCGCGACCGCCTGCACCGGCTCGTCGCGCCGCAGGAAGGCCCGGGCGAGGACGAGGGACGCGGTCGCCTCGCCGTGCCGGTCCGCGTCCTCGTGGAAGAGGAGGCAGGCCAGCCGCAGTTCCCCGACGGCCCGGTCCAGCAGTCCGCGCGCCAGCGTCAGCCGCCCGAGGAGCAGGGCGTTGGTGCCACTCAACGGGCCCTGCCAGCGGGCGACTTCGGGCCAGGACAGGGCTTCGACGGTGTGCCACGCGTCGTCCGGCCGGCCCCCCTCGTACTGGGCGTGCGCCAGCGCGGCCACGCCCCAGGCGCCCGGGACGAAGTCCGAGGTCCTTTCCAGGAACGTGTGCGCCGCCTGCTCGTACAGCGTCCGGTACGGCGTCGTGGCTCCCGCGTCCTGGAGGAGGAACAGCACCCAGGCCCCGAGCGCGGAGCGACCGGTCCGGTCGAGGAGCGCCAGCGCGTTGGGGATCCAGCCTTCCGGGAGGCGGACCGGCAGCGGGGGCGCGTCCAGACGCCTCGCGAGCGCCGTGCCGGGGCGCCTGTTCTCGTACATCGTGGCGGCCGCGGAGCGGTAGAAGTCCAGGAGCCGTGCGGCGGCCTCGCCGCGCTCCACGGCGTACGCCGTGCGCCCGTGCAGGTGGTCGTGGACGGCCCCGTGGAATCCGTACGCGTCGGGCCCCCGGCGCTCCAGCAGTCCCTCGTCGACCAGGGTGTCGAGGAGCCGGCGGGCGTCCGGGACCGGGCCCATCAGTGCCAGGGCCTCCGGGAAGGAGAACTCGCCGGTCTCCGCCACGGCCAGCTGATGCAGGGCCGTCGCGGACGCCCACGGCAGGTGGTCGAGACGGAGCCGGAGAAACCCCTCCAGGCTCAGGGGCTGTTCCCCGGCCCCGTAGAGGAGGTAGGCGAGTTCCGGCGGGTTCGCGGAGTTGAGCCAGCTGCCCAGCAGCCGCACGGTGAGGGGCCACCAGGTGGTCCCGGAGAGAAGCGGGCGCAGCAGGTCGTCGTCGCGGATCGTGCGGCGGAGGGTGGCTTCGAGCAGGGTCAGCGCGCCGTCCGCCGAGAGCGAGTCCAGCCAGACCTCGGAACAGTGCGCCGGCAGACCGGGCGGCAGGCCGCGCGCGGTGACGATGACGGCGCAGCCTTCGGGCGGTTCGCCCGCGAAACAGCGCAGCAGTTCGGGGGTGCTCGCGTCGTCCACCACGAGGAGCACCCGTTTCCCGCGCAGCGCCGAGTGGAGCGCGGCCGCGATGTCGTCGGGCTCGCGCGGGATCCCCTCCGCGGGTGTGCCGAGGAGCCGGAGCAGCAGGTGCAGTGCGGCGTCGGGCGGCAGGGGGACCCGGCGGGACCCGCGCAGATCCACGTGGAACTGCCCGTCCGGGAAGTGCTCGCGCACCAGCCGGGCGACCTGGAGGGCGAGCGCCGTCCGCCCGGCCCCCGGGGCCTCGTTCCGCGCGGTCACGAGGACCACCCGGCTCCGGCCGGAGGCGATCTGTGCCCGCATTTCCTCGGCGACCGCGTTGTACTCGACGAACACCGGTGGGGCAGGGGGAAGTCCGTCCGCCCCCGACACCCACTTCTCCCCCGTCTCCGCCAGCCCCAGCAGCTCCAGCGTCCGCCGGGAAGCCTCCGCGAACGCCTCCCGCTCCCCGCGCAGTTCGCGCGCTCCCTCCGGGTCGTAGGCCGCCGCGGACAGCAGCGCCCGGCCGTCCCCGCGGGACGCCACGTGCCGGGAGATCGCCCGGTGGATCCCCCACACCTCGTGTGCGCCCAACTGTTCCTGGAGCACGGTCTGGGCCTCGGCCGGCAGCACGAGTTCCACCGGACCCGTGCCGTCCCCCTCCAGCGCGAACACCCCGCTCGTCACCACCTCCGCCACGTCCGCGGTCGTGGCCTCGGGTACGAGTTCCTGCCGGATGACGTGCAGCAGGCGCAGGCTCAGGCGGTCGAACGGCGAGCAGAGCACGGCCAGCCGGGCCGCGCGCGGCGCCGCCGTGCGCAGGAAGCCCTTGGCGAGTGTGTCCGGCGGCAGCGGAACCCCGCGCGGCCGGGCGGGACCCGGCAGGCGTCCGGTCGGCGGGACGAGTACCGCCGTGCAGCCGTCCGGGTCGCCCCGCATCAGCGCCCGGGACCAGCGGCCCAGGGAGTGCGGGGTGAGCGAGAGGACCGGGATGGGCAGCCAGGGGTCTTCGTCCGGATCCGGCGACACGTCCAGCAGGGGTGGTGGCTCGTGCGGGACCCGGCTGCGCGTCGCGCCCGGCGCCGCGGGGGTGAACCGCACGGTGGGCAGGTTGAGGCCGCCGCGCCGCCACAGCTTGGCCGGGAGGGGGTTGAGCACCGCCGTGGGGGTCGCGCCCGCCCAGTCCCTCAGCAGATGCCACACCTCCGGGCGGCGCCAGGCCTTCGCCGTGCAGTCCGAGACCACCACGACCAGGCGGCGGCCGTCCGTCGAGCGGAGCTGACCGGGAGTGTGCGGACGCTGGGCGGTGTCGAAGGTGAGGTCCGCGACCTGGAGGGTGCGGAAGGCGCCGAGCCGGTCCAGGACCGCCGCGAACTCGGCGATCGTCTCCCGCCACACCTGCATGCCGGGTGAGCGGTCGACGACCAGCGCGAGGTCGAACCACCGCTCCGGCGCCGCCGTGAACACCGGGAGCAGTTCGCCGCTGCGGGCGTAGCCGTCGACGGTGGCGTCCATGTCCAGTTGGGCGCGGCGCCCTTCGGACCACGGCCGTTTCCACGGTCGTAGCGCCCGGGTCAGCTCCAGGGCGTGCGGCAGTACCGCCGCGCGGGGTGCGGCCACCGGATGTCCGCGCAGGGTCGTTCCGCTGCCCGGCAGCCGTTCGTGCAGGGGGAGGGCGGGCGAGGCGGCCGGGGCGGGGTCCGTGGCGTCCGGGGCCCGTGTGCCGTCGTCGTCCGGGACGGGGAACGGCTGCCGGGGCCCGGGCGCCGACGGCCGCTGTGCGCGGCCCTCGGTCTCGGGTGTGCCGGTCGCCGTCCGTGCGGGCGCGTCGACCGCCGGGTCCTGGTCCCGTGCCATCCGCGCCGCCAGCCACAGCGCCTCCGCCAGCGCCGTGCCGTCGAGGCCGGGGACGGCACCGTGCAGCGCGGACAGCAGTCGGGGCAGCGCGTCACCGGAACCACCGGAGTCCTCGCCGGAGTTCTCGAAGTCACCGGACATGTCGGAGGTACCCGTCGCGGCGGACCCGGGCGTCACGCATGGGACAGTTCCCGCAGAATCAGTTCCGCGATGGCCTGGCGGCGGTCGTCACCGGGCGCGCCGTCGCCGGTCAGCAGGTGTACGGCGTTGAGGAGCTGGTCCACGGCGAGGCTCTCGCCGGCGGTCAGCCGTTCCAGGAACACGGTGATCAGCCGTCCGGTCTCGTCCGCCGCCGCCTTCTCGGGCCCCATGTGCGCCTCGACGACCCGCAGCAGGGTTTCGGGGGTGGGCAGCGGCATCGTGAAGCGGATGCAGCGGCGCAGGAAGGCGGCGGGGAAGTCGCGGTCGCCGTTGCTGGTCATCACGATGAACGGGAACTCGGCGCACTGCACCCGGCCGCGGGCGATGAGGTGCGTCCGCTCGCCGCCGTGTTCGCGGACGGGGACCACGTCCGTGCCGTACCTGGCCAGTTCGGGGATCTCGAACTCGCCGCGCTCCAGTACGTCGAGGAGGTCGCTGGGCAGGTCCAGGTCGCTCTTGTCGATCTCGTCGATGAGCAGGGCCCGGGGGCGGGCGGAAGGCAGCAGGGCGGTGCCGAGCGGGCCCATGCGCAGGAAGGGGGCGATGTCGTCGCTGCCGCCGGGGCCCTCCAGGCGCTGGGCGTGGATGCGGCCGAGTGCGTCGTACCGGTAGAGCGCCTCGGCGAGGCTGCTGCGGGAGGTGATGTGCCAGCGCAGGACGTCACCGAGTGCGAGCTCGGCGGCCACCTGTTCGATGACCGTGGACTTCCCGGAGCCGGCCGGGCCGGTGACCAGGAGGGGGCGGCGCAGGGCGAGTGCCGCGTTCACGGCCTCGGCCAGGCGGGGCGGCGGCACGAACTGCCGGTGCTGGGAGCGGCGCGGGAACTCCCGCCAGGGCGGGGCGGGGGGCAGGACGACCTGCTCCTCGGCACCGGCCGGGGCCTGTCCGGTCCCGACGTAGAAGGGCTGCCAGGTCATGTCGGATACTCCCCGTCGGTGGTGGCGCTTTCTTCCTGTGCTGCTTCGTGGGTGAACTGCTCCTGCTCGAACCAGGTGCAGAACTCGAGCCACTCGGGGCCGTCCCACACCGTGCGCAGCCCGGCCAGCCGCCGTCGGTCGGAGGCGGCCGCGGAGGTGGCGCCTGCCGGGTCGCCGCACGTGCTCCACTTGTCGCGGTAGGCGCGGCAGAACTCCGCGGGCAGCAGATGCCAGTGGGTGTCCAGGTAGGCGCGTACGTCGTCCGGCACCGAGGCTTCGTCGTCGGGCCACAGCACGATGGGCGAGGCGGCCAGCAGCCGTTCCATCATGTCCTTGAGCCGGGACGGCCGGTGCGTCAGGGCCACGGCCCGGGTGCGCGGCCCGCTCATCAGCCGGCCGTAGGTCTCCTGGAACTGCCGGGTGTCCGACTCGCCGAGCCAGTCGGCGCGGGTGCCGTCCGGGCAGGCCCGCATCGCCTCCAGGGCCTTGCGGGCGCGGTCGTTGATCCACCAGAGGTGGTCGGGCGGCTGGATACGGTCGCTCCAGCGCAGGACCACGTCGTGATCGGCGCCGAGCCGCATCCCGAAGTCGGTCTCCTCGGGGCGCCACTGGACCAGCAGCGGGGCGGGCGCGGCGATCTCCACCCGGTACAGGGGCGCGCCCAGGACGCGCGCGTGCCGCGACGCCCAGCGCAGGACGGTGCCGAGCCGGCCCTCGACGCCGGTCCGGTCCGGGTCGCAGGGGAACTCCTCGTGGTGGCGTACGGCGTCCCCGTCGAGCAGCCAGGCCGCCAGCGACTCGGGCCAGTCGTCGCCGACCGCGGAGTGCAGGCTGACGACGAGTCGCAGGCGCGTGTCGCGGGTGCGGTCCGCCTGTCGTACGAAGGCGTCGTTGAGGTCGATCTCGGCGTCCAGGTCGGCGGCCCAGCGGCGCAGTTCGGGGGTCCCCGGGTCGACGCCCGTGTCCCGGGCGAGCGCGGCCACGAAGTCCGCCAGGGGGACGGTCCGTCGCTGACCGGCCCGTGGGCTGCGCAGCAGCAGGTGTTCCACGGCGTCGCGCAGGAGGCCGGTGCCCCTGGACTCGGGCAGGGTCGCGGTGGACGCGGGGCTCACCTCGGCGAGGGTGCGGCGCAGCAGCGGGGTGGTGAGGTCGGCACCGGGCCAGGCGGTCAGCAGGGCGGTGGTGCGCACGGCGTCGCGCAGCGCGTCCAGCACACCGAGCGCCCAGGCGCGTTCGGCGGAGGACGGGAGGGCGGACAGCGCGGGCTTCAGCGAGTCCAGGTCCCGCAGGCCGGTGACTTTGGCCGGATGGGACACCCCGGACGAGTCCGGGTCGCCGCCCAGCCGTTCCAGGGCCCTGGCCAGTTCCTCGGCGCCCACGGGTCCGAGCAGGGGACCCGTGGGAGTGCTGTGACGGGCGTTGCGGGCCAGCCACAACCGCTCCTGGGCGAGTTGGGCGCCGTCGAATTCCGTACGGAGGATGGCCTGGCCCTCCGCGCCGCCGTCGGTCCGGACGGCGTCCGCGACGGCCGCCGGGGAGAGGGTCTCGCCGGCCCCCTCGATGCCTTCGCCGCACACCTTCACCAGGGTCCGGCTGAAGCGGAGTTCGTACGCCTCCTCCTTGGCGCCGGCTCCCATGAGCAGGGCGAGCCGGGTGTCGCCCTCCCTGATGCCGCCGGCCAGGGACTTGAGGTCGGGGGCGGCGTTGCCCGCGTAGCAGGTGTCCACGAGGGCGATCACGCCGTCGAGGCCGGGGGTGTCCAGCAGTTGCGACAGCAGCGATCCGACGTCGACCATCTTCGTGGGGTTCTCGGGCTCCGAGTCGCCGGCCGCGAAGTACAGGCTGGTTCCGCCGGGCGTGCCGTGGCCGAGCAGCGCCACGACCAGGACCGCGCCCTCCGCCGCCGCGTGCCGTCCCGCCTCACGTACGGCCCGCTCCACCTCGGCCTGGGTGACGTCGGCGCCGCAGCGCAGGGTCGTCCGCTCGGGGTGGTCCTTCTCGCAGGCGCCTGCCCAGGGGGCCGTCAGGGTGTCGTGCAGGGACCTGGCCGCCTGTTCGAGCTCCGGGAGCAGGCCGAGGGCGGGGCACTGGGCCCCGATCACCAGTACGTGGCGCGGCCCGCTCATCGGCCGCCGGCGGTGGTGAGGGCCTCGACGAGCGGTCCCGCGACGGCCGGTTGTGCCAGGTACTTGGCGGCCGGGTGCACCCACGCACCGTCCGAGTCGACCCGGCCGCTGACCGGGAGAGCGCCCGCGGCGTTGGGCCGGACGAACTTCTCCAGTGCGGGCCGGGCGGCGACGAGATCGTCGCGGTCCCAGAAATTGAGCCACCGGCCGACGCACTCCGGGGTACCGAGCGGCTGCGGCCGTACCCGCGGCTGTACGGCCGTACGGATGCCGAGGGGTGAGCCCAGGGTGATCAGCAGGGGTACGGAAGCACGGTGTGCGTGGAGCGTCTCGAGGGCGACGACCGTGCCCAGGGAGTGGGCGACGACGACCGTGGGCCCCTCCCGGTCCAGGCACTCGGCGACCCGGGAGCGGATCCGGTCGTCGAGTGCGGCGCCCCGCTCGTCCGGCTCGGCGCGGTTGAGGTAGCGGGCGACCTGGCCCAGCATGCCCGCCGTGGTGCGGGCGGTCAGCCAGCCGCCCGTGGCGCGCAGGCCCGGTAGGGCCAGCAGGCTGGTCAGCGCGTTGACCGCGTGGCGGGCCGGGGCGCCGGCCCCCTGGGCCCGGCCGGTGGGCGCGAGCTGGGCTCTGGCCCGGCGCAGTGCCGCGGCCTCCGCCGGGGTCAGTTCCGGGTCGGTGAGCCGCTCGTCGACGGCCTCCTGGAGCAGGGCGACGAGCGCGTCCTCGTCCTGTGCCCCCGCGGCCGGGCCGCCCTGGGCGCCGCTCCTTCGGAACAGGTCGCCGTAGTAGGCGAAGCGGGCGTCGGCCGCCCAGCCGCCGAGGAGGCCGGAGATCCGCGCGGAGTGCCCGGCGGCACGCGCGCCGTGGGCCGTGGCGCGCAGCCACTCGTCCAGGTCGGCCCGGGCGTCCCGCGGACCGCCGATGCCGTGGACGAACACCAGTCGAGGACGACCCATCGCTTTCCCGCTCCCCCGATTCGGCGCACATGGATTCGGCACATATGCAGGACAGAGATCCTTTCGCGATCGGTGGAGCACCGGCAACCGCTGTGGAACTCTTTCCTGCACCTACGTCAGGAACCGGCGCAGAATGGCCGAAACGCAACGCCGGGCCTGCCGGTATCGGCCGTTACCGATCGGAACCCGTCAGCCACCGCGGTCACTTCCGGTTCCGCACCCGGTTCTGGTGGCGATCGCGCCGTGCTGTGGGGCCGGTGCGGGTCAGGTGTGGGGTTCCGGCTCCGACGCGCCACCGGACCCCGTTCCGGTGGCGGCCTGGCGGGCGCCTATCTTGGCGCTCATGCAGTCCTACACAATCGGCCAGGCCGCCCGGCTGCTGGGCGTGAGCCCGGACACCGCACGACGCTGGGCGGACGCCGGCCGGATGGCGACCCATCGCGACGAGGGCGGGCGACGGCTCATCGACGGGCGGGACCTGGCCGCCTTCTCGGTCGAGATCGCCAAGTCCGGCGGTGAGGAGGACGCCTCCTACACGTCCGTACGCAACGCCTTTCCGGGCATCGTCACCGCCGTGAAGCTCGGTGACGTGGCCGCCCAGGTGGAGATCCAGGCGGGGCCGCACCGGCTGGTCTCGCTGCTGACCCGGGAGGCCGTGGAGGAACTGGGTCTGGAGGTCGGCGTGGAGGCCACCGCCCGGGTGAAGTCGACGAACGTGCACATCGACCGGGCCTGAACGGGGCCCGTACGGGCGGCGGCCCGGCCGGTCGGACCCAGCGCGCCACCCTCGCCCGCGCCCTGGCCACTCACCCCGGCTGCTGCTGCGCGACGAGCCGCTCGTCGCGCTGGACGCCCGCAACCACGCGGACGCACGCGTAACCCGGCCTGAGGGGCCGGCCGGGCTACGGTGAGGCCCATAACGGCTGAAGCGTGACAAACCCCCACTCCTTGCGAGGCCCTCCCCATGAGCCTGAGTATCCGCAACCAGCTCCCCGGCACCGTCACCGCCGTCACCCGGGGCGAGGCGATGGCGACCGTCAAGGTCCGTCTGGACGGCGGCCAGGACATCACCGCGGCGATCACGGCGGACGCCGTCACCGACCTCGGCCTGACCACGGGTGCCGCCGTACGCGCCCTGGTCAAGTCCACCGAGGTCTCGCTCGCCACCGACGCGGTCGAGGGCGTGTCCATCCGCAACCAGCTGCCCGGCACGGTCGAGGGGGTCGCCGCGGGCGGCGCCATGGCCTCCGTCCGGGTGACGGTCGAGGGCGGCGAACTGACCGCCGCCATCACCAAGGAGGCCGTCACCGATCTGGGCCTGGCGCCCGGTTCCGCCGTCGTCGCTCTGATCAAGTCGACGGAGATCGCCCTGGAAGCGGTCTGAGGATCTCCGGGATCTCCGTGGCGACGCCCCAGGTCTTCCCCGGCTACGGCCCGGGGAACTGTGCGCACTCCACCATCGTCTACAGTTCCGTAGACGGTCTACATATCTGTAGTCGGTAGGGGTGCACCGTCACGCCCTGTCGTCCCCAAGCGGAAGGGCTCGCGACGATGACCCCACCTGTTCACCTGGCTGCGCAGCTCGCGGTCAACGTGCTGGACGCCCAGTCCCTCCTGGCCGCCTTCGGCGTGCTGGGTGTCGGCGTGGTGCTGTTCGCCGAGACCGGGCTGCTCGTCGGCTTCTTCCTGCCCGGTGACTCTCTGCTGTTCACCGCGGGCCTGCTGTGCACCGGGACGGCGGACCACGGGGTGAAGCTGTCGCTCGGGCCGCTGCTGGTCGCCGCCGCCGTGGGCGCGCTCGCCGGCTCGCAGGTCGGCTACCTGCTGGGCCGCAAGGCGGGCGGCGCCCTGCTCGCCCGCAGCCGCTCGGCCCGGCTGCACGAGGGGGCGAAGCGGGCCGAAGAGCTGCTGGAGCGGTACGGACACGCGAAGGCGATCGTGCTGGCCCGGTTCGTGCCGGTCGTGCGGACGGTGCTCAATCCGATGGCGGGAGCACTGGACGTGCCGGTCCGGACGTTCACCCTGTGGCAGGTCGTCGGCGGCCTCGTCTGGAGCGTGGGCCTGACCCTGGCCGGATACGCGCTGGGCTCGTCCATCCCGAACGTGGACCGTTATCTGCTGCCCATGGTCGCGGTGATCGTGGCCGTGTCGCTGATCCCGCTCGCCGCCGAGGTTCTCCGCTCCCGCAGGGCGGCCAGGGCGAAGGGAGCGCGTGGATGAACCTCGGGGAGTAACCGCCCGCCGTGTCACAGCGTCTTGCGGCGGACCAGCAGTCCGAGGACGAACAGGCCGGGGAGCAAGGGCAGCCAGACCGTCAGGAGGCGGTAGCCGAGAACCGCGGAGGCCGCCGTGGCGGCGGGGGATCCGGCGAGGGTGAGGGCCAGGGCGAGCGCGGCGTCCAGGGAGCCGATTCCGCCGGGGGTCGGGAGCAGGGCGGCGGCGCCGCTCGCCGCGAGGTACGCCAGCGCCACCAGGGCCGGCGACAGCGGTAGTTCGAGGGACTGGGTGACGGCCACCACGACCGAGGCGTGCAGCAGGGCGAAGGCCAGCGATCCGCCCCACAGGGCCGCCGCCCGGGCCGGCTGCCGGTGCACGGCGCGGACGTCCGCCAGCACCGCCCGTATGGCCCGCCGCAGCGGCCCGGACAGCAGCGCCGCGATCGCCGCGCCCACCGCGAGGACGATCGCCACCGCGACCGCGGGCACGTGCACGACCGCGGGGACGTGCGGGACGCGCAGCACGCCGGGACAGGCGAGGGCGAGTACGGCGATCAGGACGCCGCGCACCACGGCCCCGGCGACGGTCTTGACCGCGAGCGCCGTCGCCGAGCGGGCCACCGGCAGTCCGCAGCGGGTCAGGAACCGCAGGTTGACCGCGCCCGCGCCGATGCCCGCGGGCAGGACGTGGTTGGCGGCGGACGCGGCGAACTGCACCGCCACCAGCCGCCCGCCGGGCAGCGGCTGCGCCACCGCACCCTGCTGGGCGAGCGCCGACGACACCCACGTCGACACCGCCGCCGTCGCGCCCACCAGCAGCCAGCCCCGGTCGGCGGCGGCGAGCCGGTCGGCGCCGGCCTCGATGACGGGCCAGTGGTCATGGGCGAGAAAGACGGCGCCGACGAGGACGAGCAGCGCGGCAGCCGCGTGCCAGCGGGAGCGGGTCCGTGCGCGCTCGGGCGGCTCCAGCGCGTCGGGGGCGTCGGGGGCGTCGGGCGCGTCGGGCGCGTCGGGGGCGCCGGGGGCGCCGGGGGCGCCGGGCGCGTCGGGGGCGTCGGGCGCGTCGGGGGCGTCGGGGGCGTCGGGGGCGTCGGGGGCGTCGGGGGCGTCGGGGGCGTCGGGGGCGTCGGGGGCGTCGGGGGCGGACGTACTCGATGTGGTCGATGTACTCGATGTGCCGGACGGGCTCGATGCGCCGGACGGGCTCGATGTGCCGGACGGGCTCGATGTGCCGGACGGGGTCGACGCGGTGGATGCGCTGCATGCACTGGACGCGCTCGACGGGTCCGGTGTGCCGGGTGTGCTCGACCCGCCCGGCCCGCCCGGCCCGCCCGGCCCGCCCGGCCTGCCCGACCGCCTCGGCATACGCGTCATCCGCGTCCGCCCTCCCCCGCCGCCGGTGCCACGTGGATGCGTACGGCGCCGTACCGGTGGGAGGGCCAGTCGCGGGCGTAGGCCGGTGGCGAGCCGTTCGCCGGGGCGAGCGCGGCGACCGGGATCCGCGTGGCGGTCCGCAGGATGCCCGCCCGGGTGGCGTTGGCGTTGTGGCCGCTGGTCTGGGCGGAGGAGCAGCCCGTGTAGAAGGCGATCGGGATGGCCTCGCTGCCGGTCAGCAGGCACGGTGGCCGTACGCCGAGACGGTGCAGTTCGCCGGCGGTGCGGGCCCAGCCGCGGTGGGCGGCGGTGGTGCGGTCGACCGCCTTCTCGAGCACCGCGTACTGCACCGCCAGATGCCCGGCGAGGACGAGCGTCACCAGCGCCACGGCCACCGGCCGCCACGCGCGGCGCGGCACGCTGACCAGGTGGACGAGCGCGTCGGCGACCGGGATCGCGAGCAGCGCGTAGGCGGGCAGCAGAAAGCGGGGCGCGGCGTACCCGATCAGGAACAGGTACGGGACGGCGGCCGTCGTCGCGCAGGCCAGCGGGACCAGGGTGGCCGCCGTGCGCCGGGCCCGGACCGCGACGGCCAGTCCGAGGGCGGCGAGCAGCGGCAACACGAACCACCACGCCATCACGGCGACGCCCGGCATCGCCCCGGTGCACGGACGGCACAGGGCCCGCCCGCCGAGGCTGCGCAGCTGGTCGCCGACGGCGATGTTCCAGCCGAGGCCGCCCTGGATGTGGGAGGCGTCGGACAGCCGCTGCCCCAGTCCGCCGTAACTGGCATACGCCTCGACGACCCACTCGCCGGCCCCGGCCACCAGCCCGACCGCCAGAGCCGTCAGCAGCGCGGGGCGCCGCCGGCCCCGTACACACGCCAGGAGGGCGAGCAGCGGCAGGGCCGTCCAGATCGCGTCGGTGGGCCGCATCCACGCCATGAGCGCCGCGCCGGCTCCGACTCCACCGAGGGCCGCCCGGTCATAGCGGTCCGCCGGCGCGTAGCGGTCCGCCCGGCCGTAGCGGTCCGCCCGGCCATAGCGGTCCGCCCGCACGCGCAGGAAGCAGCCGACGCAGATCAGCGCGCCGATCGCCACCCAGTAGTTGGGCATCGCCTGCGGGCCGTAGAACACCGTCACCCACAGGCTCGCGAAGAGCGCGCCCGCCAGGGCGAGCACCCGCGCCGGGAACAGGCCGCGCCAGACGCGCAGCGCCAGGTACAGGCCCAGTCCGGACAGCAGCGCGAGATAGACCCGCAGCAGCGGCGTCGACGACGACCACGAGGTGATCGGTGCGACCAGCAGGGAGACGCCACGGGCGCGCGGCGCGCTGAAGAACGCGGGCGGGGCCTGCGCGCTGATCTGGCTGACGTACACGGTCTCGTCCCAGCCGAGCCCCATCCCGGGTCGTACGAGGGCGAGTTGGGCCAGGGTGAAGAGGGCCGCCAGCGCCGCGAGCGCCAGTTCCCCCCGCCCCCGCCACGAGGTGCCGACGACCGCCGGTGGCCCGGGGCGGCGACCGCCGACGAGCGTGACGTTCGAGCTGTTGGCCATCGTCCACCCCTCACCTCCTACGAGTTGCCGGATTCCCCTGACCCTGCGAGCCGTAGGGCTACGCCCAGAAACCGCAACAAAAGCGAAGATCAGGAAAAACATGGACAAGTTACCGCGCTCCACCCAGGGGTGCAGCGCGGAGGTCGAGGAGGTTCGGCCGCCCGGCGGCCTGTTCCCCACCCCTGGCGTACGTCCCGCCGGGGCCATCGACCGCCCGCGTTACGACGGACGGCGGATCCGGGATCTCCGCCTCACCCCGGACACCGAATCCGGCGGCACCGACGACGGCGCCTGCGACGGGCCTCCGTGTCCGGGGCGGCGCTCCGCGCCCCTACGCGCCGCAAGGTGGCGGACATGGCTGACCGCGCCCCGTGACCCTCCGGAGACGCGGGGTCCGTCAGGCGGCGTCGAGGTCGTCGGCGAAGTGGCGGTACCCGTGGCGGTCCTGGTGCAGGCCCCACAGGATGTCCGCCAGCACGGCCGGGTCCTTCCGCCGGTGCCCCGGAATGATCGCGCCGGGGATGATCAGCTGCGCGACGTGGATGCCGTCGCCCGCGAGCGTGTCGTGCAGCAAGTGGCCGTACGCGCTCTCCGCGGCGAAGGCGACCGAGGTGCCGGCCCGGTCGGGATGGGGGACGACCGCCGTGCCGCCGTTGACGAAGAGGACGGTGCCGCGGCCGAGGGCGCGCATCCCGGGCACCGCCTGCTGCACGGCGGCGACGGGCCCGTAGAGGGAGAACTCGATCGGGCCGACGAGATCGGCGGGCGTGGTCTCCAGCACCGGCCGCATGAACTCCCGCTGCGGGACCGGACTGTACTGCAGGACCTCGATCGGGCCGAGGGTCGCGGTCGCCGCGTCCAGGGCGGCGGTCAAGGCCTTCGGGTCGCGCACGTCGGCGGCGAAGCCCCGCGCCGTCACCCCCTCCTCGGCCAGCTCCGCGGCCAGGGCGTCGACCCGGCCCCGGTCGCGCGAGACGAGCGCGACGTCGAAGCCCTCACGGCCGAACCGCCGCGCGACCGCAGCACCGAGACCGGGACCCGCTCCGACGATGGCAATGGTGGTCATGGCTTCTCCTTGGACGTTCAGGCCAGTACCCCGGCGGCCAGGGCGACCTCGACCTCCGCGCTCGACCTCCGCGCCGCCGCCTTGCTCGCCGCAGAAGTCCCGCATCTCCTGGATCTCACAGATGCCGCCGCTCAGCGAACCGGCGGACGACCTCGGTCAGCGGCAGCGGCCGGGGCCGCCGCGCGACCACGGCTGGAACCACCCCCTGACCGGCCCTTCGGTACCGCTTACCTGGTCGGTACCGCTGACCTGGCCGCCGCCCCCGCCGGTGGGCGTCTTCCGGATGCGGCGGTGGGGCCGCTGACGGATGGTGGATGACGTCTGCCCCATCGCGGTGGCGCTCCTCGGTCACCGCGCGCACGACGGGCCGGCCGAGGCGCGCCACAGACAGGGAAAGGGAGCTATGCCATGAGCGTTGGTCTGCCCCGAAGGAAGAGACCGGTCCGATGCCGTTCGGCCACGGTCACCCTTGCCGGACTCGTCGTGGCAGCGGCGATGGGCACCGCATCGCTCGTGTCGTGCGGTACGGACGGCGGCGGCAGCGGCAGCAACAACGCGTCGTTCAGCCCGACCCCCACCGCCCCCGACACCGCGTCGTTCTCCGGCACCCCGCCGTCCGCCCTCTCCTCGCTCGGCGCGTCCGTCAAGGAATCCGCCCGGGCGGCGGCCTCGGCAGCGGCCTCGTCCGCCTCGGCCGCCGCTTCGGCCTTCGAAGCCTCGGTCTCGGCCGACGTGGCGCGGGCCAACGCGGCCGCCGAGCAGCGGCTCAAGAACGCCAAGGGCCAGGGCAACGCGATGTCCGACGTCGCGCTCACCGGCAAGCCGCGCTCCGAGACGGGTGGCGTGCTCGCCCTCGTCGTGAACATCACCAACAGGACGGACAAGACCGCCTCGTACGCCGTCCAGGTCGACTTCCGCGATCCCGACGGAAAGGTCGTCGAGACCCGCTTCGTCGGCGCGGAGAAACTCAAGCCGGGTGAGCGGGCACAGCCCCTCGCCATCAGCCGGAAGCCTCCCGAGCCTCGGCTGACCGCCGAGATCGCGAGGGCACAACGCTACTGAGCGCAGGGCACGACGTCATTGCTGAACCGAGCGGCAGGCACGGGGCGCACCCGCACCTTCAGCGTTTCGGCAGGAGGGTTCCGAGCGGTCCGAGGTCGAGGTTGAGGTCCTCCGGACGCACCCCGTGCTGCTCGCAGAGTTCCGTCATCCGCTGGTCGAGCAGCATGAGTGTGGTCCCGATCTCGTCGACCTGCTCATCGCTGAGATCGCCCTGGTCGATACGGCGAATCGCCTGGCGCTCCATCAACTGTCTGAGGAGTTCGACCACCGTCAGGACGAGGGCGACGAGGTCGCGTCCCATCTGGTCGGAGTCCAGGTCGAGCCGGGAACCGGTCACAGCGGGCCTCCGTCCGCCCAGGGCGCCGGAACGCGTTCGCTGACGGACGACAGCAGGGCGTGCAGCGACAACCGCACGAGTGGCACGTCGGCAATGGCGATGACCAGGTCACCGCTGATCACCACGCCGGTCGCCAGGACGCGGTCCAAGAGGTCGACGAGCGGCACCCCGATGGGGCCGCTCAGGGGCTCGGGGCTGTCCCAGGGCACCACGTCGCGTGTCACGGCCTACACCTCCCCGACGAATGAATAGGGCACCCACGGCCCCGACAGCTCGATGTCCGCCCCGGTCCGTTTCCGGAGCGTCCGCGCCAGGAGAGCGAACTCGTCGGCGCGGTGTTCTGCCACCAGGTAGGTGGCGTTGAGGATCTGGACCCGCCGGTCCCCGGCGGCCTGGGGCCCGTGCGGTCGCAGCCTGCGGGACGCGGTGGCGAGGCCACGGACCTCGGCGTCCACCGCTTCCGCGGTCCGTAGCGCCTCGTCCTGACGCCGCTCACGGCGCTCTTGCAGGCCCCGCTTGCGGTCCAGGTAGGCGAGGCCGGCGCCGGGCGCGGGGCGCGAGCGGTCAGCCGGAGTCGTACGGCGGTTCGGAGTCCGGTCCGTGTCGTTTGGCGGGCAGGCCGGCGCGTACACCTTCACGCCCCACTCGGCGTGGTGCGCGATGCGCCCGAGCGCCGCGTGGAACCGGTCCGCCTCACGGGCCAGGGCCTCCCGCGCCCTTTCCTCACCGTGGTAGAGCGTGGCCATCGGCAGGGGAACCGTGGGGCAGCAGGCGGCGGCCGCGGCGACGACTTCGTGGTGGGCGCGCGCGTATCGCTCCAGTTCCCGCTGGTCGGACAGGCGTGCCTGCCAGGCTTCGTCGGTGAAGTCACCCGCTCGGACGGGCTGGACGATCGCCGTCAGGGTCCCGAGCGGCAGTGTGCCCACAGCCGCCTCGTCGGTGACACCCGGCAGGCCGGCGACGACGGCCGGATCCGGGTTCCGGCAGACAGCGAACACGTAGGTGGCCTTGGCGTCCGAAGGCTCAGGGCCGCGCTCCGTCATGTGCCTCGGTCCTCCTTGGCCGCCGCTGGGGCCGATTCGTCGTCCGTCCGGGATTCGAGCGCCTTCAGACGCTCCCGCAGTTCACGGTTCTCGTCCTGTAACGCGCTACGGGCCGCGCGGGAACTGAGCGCCGGATCGGTTTCCCACCAGTCGATGCCGGCCTTCTTCGCGGTGTCCACGGACGCCACGAACAGACGGAGCCGGATGGTGAGCAGCTCGATGTCGAGGAGGTCGATCTTGATATCACCCGCGATCACGATCCCCTTGTCGAGAACGCGTTCGAGGATGTCGGCAAGGTTGGTGGTCCCCGGGCCGGAGACCGGGTAGGCCCCCTGCCGGAAATCGACGTCAGCCACGGCCTCGCCTCTGCCGTCTCTGCTTCCTCGACGGGGCTACGTCCTCGTCCTCCTCGTCCTCCTCACCCTCCTCGTCCTCCACCGCGTCTTCGTCCTCGTCCTCGTATGCGCCTTCCTCGTCCTCCGCCCCCTCCTCGTCTTCGTCCTCGTACTCGTCCGCCTCCTCCGCGGCGCCTTCGCCCTCGTCCTCGTCCTCGTCCTCGTATTCGTAGTCGGCATCGTCCTCGGCCTCGCCCTCGGCCTCGCCCTCGCCCTCCTCCTCGGGCTCCTCGCCCTCGGATTCCTCCTGCTCAGCGGCCTCTTCTTCTTCCACGGCGTCCTCGTGGGACACGACGACTTCACCGTCACGGATCTCACCGCGCCAGCCTTCGGGCTCTTCCTGAGTGAGGGAGACGTACCGCTGGAAATGCTTGAAGTCCAGTCGCAGGCGGCGCCCTTGGGCCCGCCACAGGTTGCCCGTCTTCTCGAAGAACCCGGACGGGTAGTACTCCACGACCAGGACGATCCGGGTCAGGGTGGGGGCCAGCTCATGGAAGCTGACCGCACCACGGGTGGTGCCCTTGGCTCCCTCTGAGGTCCAGACGATGCGGTCGTCGGGGATCTGTTCCTGGACCGTCGCTTTGTAACTGCGTGAGGAAGGGCCGACCTTGACCTTCCAGTTACTCCCGACCTCATCGGTCTTCGAGACGTCACGAACGCCCTTGGCGAAGCTGCTGAACTTGTCGTACTGCGTCCAGTGGTCGTAGGCGGCGCGCAGAGGCACTCCCACATCGAGAACCTCGATGATGTTCATGACCTTGCCGCCGCTGGCCTTGCGTTTCCCTTTTCCTCCGCCCAGGGCTTCCTTGGCCTTGCCCAGAACGTTGTCCTTGAGGCCCTTGGCCTTCTCGCTGACGAATGCCTTCAGCGGGGAGTCGCCCTGGAGGATGCGGGAGCCGATGGCGGGCAACCCACCACCACCCTCGGCCACATCGGTGAGCTGCCCCGTGACGTCACTCAGTTTGTCGCCCGCCTTTTCGGCGAGTTTCTCCACCTGTGCGCCGAGGAAGTTGGACAGCTCTTCGCGCAGCCGGTCCGCGCCTGACGCTTCCTCTGCGGGCTGGTCTCTCTCCGTCTTGGTCATGGCTGACTACCTCCGACGATCGGCGCGCTTGGACGCTGCTCGCTTCGACGACGTCGTCTTCCTGGCCGCGGACTTCTTGGCCGGAGCGGTTTTCTTCGCCGCGGACTTCTTCGCCGCGGACTTCTTGGCGGGAGCCGTCTTCTTCGCCGCCGCCTTCTTCGCGGCCGTCTTACCAGGCGCGGACTTCTTGGCGGGAGCGGACTTCTTCGCCGCCGCCTTCTTCGCGGCCGTCTTACCAGGCGCGGACTTCTTGGCGGGAGCGGACTTCTTCGCCGCCGCCTTCTTCGCGGCCGTCTTACCAGGCGCGGACTTCTTGGCGGGAGCCGTCTTCTTGGCCGCCGCCTTCTTCGCCGGCGTCTTCTTTGCCGGTGCAGCCTTTCGCGCCGCGGCCTTCTTGGCCGTCCGAGGCTTCTCTTCACCCGCGGGAGCGGCCTTCTCGCGTGCCTCTGGTCCCCGTGCCTTGCGGGACCGAGCCGATTGCCGAGCGCTGCGGGGTCGCCTGGGCCGCGTCTCCTCCGGCTCCGGCTCCTCTTCTTCCTCTTCCTCTTCCTCTTCCTCTTCCTCTTCTTCCTCGCCCTCGGGCTCTTCCTCCTCTTCCTCCTCCTCTTCCTCCTCCTCGTATTCGCCTTCCGGCTGTTCCTCCTCCTCTTCCTCTTCCTCTTCCTCCTCGTACGCGGCCTCCGGCTCTTCCTCTTCCTCTTCCGGCTCTTCCTCTTCCGGCTCCTCCTCTTCCTCCTCTTCTTCCTCCTCGCCCTCCGCGCCTTCCTCGTCCGGCGCGTACTCCTCCTCGCCCTCTTCCTCCTCGCCCTCTTCCTCCTCCCCCTTCTTGCCGAGCCGGGCCGTACGGTCGCTGAGGGCATCGGCCAGCGAGCTCATGCCCCGGTCGGCGGCGGCGGTCACCGCCTTACGACCCGCGTCGAGAACCTCCCCCCTCAACTGCTCCTGCAACTGCGCGAACTGCGGCATCTCGCCCAGCCTGCGCATCCCTTCCGTGGCGAGCTGACGAGGTTCGAGGCCGAATCGTCGGCCCGCCAGATAGGTCGCGATGGACAGAGCCATCCGGCCCTTCTTCGTCCGTCCCAGCACATAGCCGCCCACGACAGCGGCAGCGAGCGTCACCTTGGCCGTGTCATCCATGAGTCGTCACCTTCGATCGTTCCGCGCGGAGCCGACCTGTGCGGCGTGCAGCCGGTCGAGCAGCCGTTCCTCTTCCCGTTCGAACTCCTCCAGGCTGATGTCTCCGTCTTCGAGCTCCTGGTTCAGCACCGCCAGCTGGGCGCGGAGCACCCCCGGGTCGTGCAGCTCGCGCTCGGCTGCCTCGTTGAGCTTCTCCGCCACCCAGATCACCCCGCGGACCGGTGCGACGGGGAACGTGAGCAGGCCGGTGAGCAGTCCCATGTCAGACTCCGGCCGTACGAGCGTGAGGGGCTTCAGCGGAGACGAAGCTGTAACAGGGCAGCGGGCCCGCGAGGCGCAGCTCGACGTGTGTGCGGTGCCGGTCGGCGAATCGTTCCGCCACCCTGTGGAAGTCGTCGCTGTCGCCGCGGCTGACGAGGAACGACACGTTGAGCACGCATCCCTGGACGTCCGGCCCCGGGGCCACCGCACGGGCCAGGGGGGTGAGCTCGCGGAGAATTCGCCGCCCGGCTTCGGCGGCCCTGCTCTGCAGTGCTGTCGTCACGGCTTCGCCCAGTCGGAGGCTGGCTTCGTAACCGGGACGTCGACGCGCTTCGTCCCGCAGCCGCCGGACCTTCTTGTCCTCGGCGACGAGGTCGGCCAGTGCGTTCTGTGCCGGGAGCGCCTTGACGTTGATCTCGACCCCGTCGGAGAGCCGCTCCAGTGCCGCGACGTGGTCCGCCTCGTCGGCTGCCAGCCGGCCGCGCACCGTCTCCTCGTCCGGTGCGACCATCCCGAACCGCATGGGCAGTACCGGGCCCTCGGCCGAAAGGCGCAGCAACAGTTCCTGGTGAGCCAGCAGATCGCGCCGTCTGGCGCGCAGTTTCGGGGGAGCCTCACTGACGACGGCGGCGAGGCGCCCCTGCCGGATCGTCCGCAGCGGGGCAGCCGGGCTGCCCACGCCTCCGGCGCCCGTAGGCAGCGGTCTTCCCGCCCGGACGATCGCGTAGACGTACACACCTTCGGCTGTCACGACTCATGCCTCCACGGGTCGTCGTCGGCTCGCGCCGCTGCGGGCAGGAGCGCGCCGCTTCCTCGGCCGTTCCTCCTGCTGCTCTTCCTCGTCCTCGTCGGGCTCTTCGTCCTCGTCACGGCCGCCCCCGACCGCCTTGCGCACGGTGTCACCCACGGACTCCGCGGCCTTGCGGACCTTGCGCTTGCCCATGGACTTGACGGCACCTCCCCCGATCAGCTCCGGAACGGTGGTGCTCCCGGAGTCACGCTCCAGGTCGAGCCGGTTGCACGCTTCCGCGAAGCGCAGGTAGGTGTCCACACTCGCCACGACGATGCGCGCGTCTATCTTGAGGATCTCGATGCCGACCAGGGAGACCCGGACGAACACATCGATCACCATGCCCCGATCGAGGATGAGTTCCAGCACGTCGTACAACGTGCCGGCGCGCGGCGGACACGCCACTACCTCGTCGGAGTAGGTGGTCGGGGGCATGGGGCGTCCTTCCGGTTGTCGGGCAAACCTGGATCACTCGTCGGCGGACCCCCGCCGATAGCGGCGGACCCTGCGGTACTCCATGAGTTCGCCGTCCTGATCGAGCTGCACCTCGTACGAGGCGAGAAGGCTCGTTGTGTCCGGAATCCGGGCCAGCTCAAGGACGTCCACGACGACGCACCAGCCGTCGTCGGCACGCCTCACCGCCGAGACGCCCTCCGTGGGATGGCCGATCAGCCCCTCCAGGCTCCGGCTGGCAGCACGGGCGGCGCCTTCCGCTCCACGCACGGACGGCGTGCGGCGAGCGGCATTCGTCGAGGATTTCCCGGCGCGCGGCCGACGCTCTTCTGCCATGAATTCAAGTCTGATCGCTATCGGGCGCCGCGCACCTTGGGCGAGCCAGTCGGGCGCACGTGCCGGGGACGCACGCTGCCGACGGGTGCGTGCGGGCCGCTCCAGGGCTGCGGGCGCGGCGCCCGCAGCCCACGCCCGGCAGGGTCGAGGACGCACCGGTGCCACGTGACGTGACAGGTGATACGCACGAGGCGGCGCGCTACCTGGCAGCCAGGCGGCACCGTGCACGGCCAGACCGAACAGACCCAGACCGAACAGACAGTGCTGGACGCGCCGACGGCCGCGTGCGCCGGGAGCCGGAGAAGGGTGCCTCTACCAGTAGTGACGCCTGCCGCCCACCGCATGCCCGACGGCGCCCAGAATCCAGAGAATGAGGCCGATCACGACGAGCACGACACCGATGGTCCACAGGATCGATATGCCCGTCAGCAGGCCGATGACCAGAAGAATGACGCCCAGGACGATCATGGCGCCCTCCGATCTCGTAGGCTTTTTTTCAGTATGCGCCCGACGCATCCGCAAGGCGACGCAGAGCATCGGCGCCCCAGGGAGAGCCCCGCCCCGACGACGCGACGGTCCTCCTCCCGGGAAGGTCAGAGTTCCGCGTCGCCGCGTGGTGCGACATGGAAGTCGAACGCGAGGGTCCCCGGATCAAGGGCCGTCGCCCCACCGTCAAGGGTGAGCACTGAGCCATTGACGTACGAGGCCGCCGGGGAGAGCAGCCAGCTGATCGCCTCCGCGATTTCACGCGGTTCGCCCGGCCGGCCCAGGGGCAGGAACCTGGTCGCCTCCTCGTAGGCGGACTCCACACTGCCGTCCTTCAGGTCCGCTTCCTCGGCGAAGCGCGCCATGCGCCGGTCGGCCATCTCGCTGCGCACCCAGCTGGGACACACGATGTTGGCACGCACTCCCTGCCGCCCGTAGTCGACGGCGACGGAACGGCAGAGTTGCAGCAGGGCTGCCTTGGACGTGGCGTACGGGACGTTGCTCGCGCCGTTGCGCAGCGCGGACACCGAGGCAACCGCGACCACCGCCCCTTTCGTGTCCAGCAAGTGTGGGATCGCCGCGCGCAGGAGCAGCAGCGGACCGGTGACGTTGGTGCGCATCACGTCGTGCCAGTCCTCCAACGACACGTCCCCGACAGCTCCGCCGCGCCCGATGCCCGCGTTGAGCACGAGCCCGTCGAGTCGCCCATAGGCGGCCAGGGCCGTGCGGACGAGACCGTCGGCAGCATCGGGATCACCCACGTCGGACGGACAGGCCAGTGCCCCGGTCTCCCGTTCGAGCCGCCGCAGCGGTTCGGCCCGCCGCCCGGAGATGACCACGTGGTGCCCACCCTCACGCAGCAGCCGGGCGGTGGCTTCCCCAATGCCCGTACCTCCACCGGTCACGATCACAACTCGCTTCTCTGCCACTGCGGTTCAGGCTCCTGCTCCGGGTTCGGGAAATGCGTCCGATCCTACGTCGGGGCTGTGACACCGAACCTCGAGCACATGAGCCGGTACGCGGTGTGCGAGATGGCCGGCCGGGGCTTGGCCGGTGCGCTTTCCTCGGCCGCCCTCGGCACGAACTATGGGTGAATCATTGCGTAATTCCAGGACATTCAACTAAATTTCCGACAGCCGCTTCGAGATGTCGTCGGCAGACGGGGGGCAAAGGATGAGCACGGACGACCGCGTCGCGGTGACACCCGGGATCGCACGACCGCACGCGTCGCCCGGACTTGCCGGGCCCGACCGGCTCGGACTGGTGACCGACCGCACCGGCGCCCTCCCCGACCTGCGCCCGGCCGCGCCCAGGCTGGTCGGCGACAGCGACAGCGACGTGTACGACGTCTGCGTCGGGGTGTCCCACTCGGGAACCACGCCCGAGACCGTCAGGGCCCTCGGCCCGGCCCACCGCCCCCGCCGCGCGATAACCGCTGCCCTCACCGACGCCGCGCCCTGCCCCGTCGCCGACGCCGACGCCGCGGACGCCGCCCTCGGCACGGTGGTACGCGAAACGGGACTGCGCCAGGGCGCGATTTCCGTCCGCATCGCCCAACTCGCCATCGTGGACCGCGTCCTGATCGCCGTGACGCGGCGCACCCCGCACCAGGCCGAGGCAGCGCCGCGGGCCACGTTCGACACCGTCCATGACCTGCGTTTGGAAGGACAACCCCGTCGATGACCGATCGCACGACGACATCCCGGGCCGGGATTCGCGGCTTTCGCGCGGGCGACGGCCCGCAGTTGGTGGAGGTATGGCGCCGGAGTGCGCCTGCCGACTCCATCACCCCGGACCGCTTCCGCTCCCTGGTGCTGCTCGACGCCAATTTCGATCCGGAGGGGCTTCGGGTCGCCGTCGACGGCGACCGTGTCGTCGGCGCGGCCTACGCGGTGCGCCGTCTGACGCCGATGACCGGCACCGACCTGGAGCCGGAGCAGGGCTGGATCCCGTTCTTCTTCGTCGACCCGGCCGCCCGCGGGCACGGCCTCGGCCGCCGGCTGCTGACCGACGCCCTCGACTGGCTGCACCGCCACGGCCGCACCCGGGTGGACTTCTCCTCATACACCCCGAACTACGTCCTCCCCGGCCTGGACGCCGAGGCGTACCCGGAAGCCGCCGGGCTCCTTGAGTCCCTGGGCTTTCGCACTCTGTACGAGGCGGCGGCCATGCACCGCGGCCTGGTCGGCTATCGCGTCCCGGAGGACGTCGCGCGCCGCTCGGACGAACTGACAGCGCGGGGCTACCGGTTCGCCACCCCGTGCGACGACGACCTGGTGGACCTGATCGCGCTCGCCGGGAACCACTTCGGCCCGGACTGGGCGTGCACGATCCGGCAGTGTCTGGCCGCGGGCACACCGCTCGACCGGATCGTCGTCGCCCGGGACCCAACGGGTCGCCTGGTCGGCTGGGCGATGCACGGCACGTTCGATGCCGTGGACGAGCGGTTCGGGCCGTTCGGCGTGCTGGAGGAGATGCGCGGCACCGGACTCGGCAAGGTCCTGCTCCACCTGGTCCTGGAGCGGATGCGGGCGCGCCGCGCGCACTCCGCGTGGTTCCTGTGGACCGGCGAACAGTCCCCGGCGGGCCACCTGTACCGCAGGAGCGGTTTCACCACGACCCGGGTGTTCCGCGTGCTGCGCCGGGAGGCCGCCGGATGACGCCGTCACACCGCACCGGCGGCCTGAGCCGCCGTCACTTCGCGCTGGCGCTCCCCTCGGCGCTGCTCGCCTCCGGAGCTTTTGGATGCGCCGCGCCGCACCAGGGCACCGGGCGGCCCGGGGACCCGATCGTCCTCACCCTGCTCTCCCACTACGCGAGCGGGGAGCTCAAGAAGGCCCTGCGGGGCCCGGTCGACGAGTGGAACGCCACGCACGACCGGGTCAAGGTGCGGACGAAGGCCGTCGAGTTCACGGACCTGCTGACCACGTTCATGGTCCGGCAGGCCGCGGGCCAGGGCGCCGACATCATCCACCCGTACTGCCTGTGGAACGGCCAGCTCGTCCGGGCCGGCGTCCTGCGGCCCGCTCCGTCCGAGCACGCCGAGGAGATCACGCGCGGCTACGGCACGGCCGCGGTCGGCGCCTCGTCGGTGGGAGGCGAGGTGTACGGCTACCCCACCGAGGTGCAGACGTACGCCCTCTACTACAACAAGCGGCTGCTGCGCGAGGCCGGCATCTCCGGCCCTCCGCGCACCTGGCGGGAGCTGGAGGAGACGGCCTACCGCACCGCCGCGCGGGACCGGTACGGCAACACACTGGTCCAGGGGTTCGGGCTTTCGACCTACGACGACTCCACCACCGTCGGCCAGACCCTCGCACTGCTCAACGCCGCCGGCGGAAGGTTCGTCTCCGCGGACGGCAGGAGCACCGCCATCGACTCACCGGCCGGCCGGGCCGTGCTCGATCTGGAGCACCGCCTCGTCGTCAAAGGCGCGAGCGCCCCCGGCGTCAACGTCTACAAGGCGTTCCAGTCCGGGCAGGTGGCCATGGTGGTCAGCGCCGGCTGGTGGACCGCGAGCCTGAAGGCCCAGATGGGCAAGGACTACCGCGATGTCGGCGTCGCGCCCGTGCCCGTCCCCGAGGCGGACGACAAGCGCGCCACGCTCTCCACCGGCTTCATGCTGGGAGTCAACACGGCCAGTGACCACCCGCGCGAGGCCTGGGAGTTCCTGCGCTGGCTGAACACCGAGAAGGTGAGCGCGAAGAGCGCCGAGAAGGGCGCGACAGCGACCCGGATGAGCTCCCTACAGGTGTCGGTCGGCTCCCTGACCGGCCGCGCCGACGACATGCGGACGCTCCTGAGCGAAGGCGGCGATCCGAACCTGCGCCCGTTCCTGGACGCGCTGGCGTACGCGGTGCCGGAGCCGAACGTGCCGGGCGCGCAGCAGGCCAAGTCGCTGCTGCGCAAGAACATCGAGGCGTTGTGGACCGGTCAGCAGTCGGTCGACGAGGCGCTGCGCACCATCCGCCGTCAGGTCGATCAGGAGGTGTCGCGCTCATGGTGAACACGTTGACCCCGGAGACGACTGAGCGGGCGCACGGCCCGCGGTCCGCCGGGCCCGCCGTCAACGGCCGCGCCCAGACCCGGCGCCGGCGCCACCAGGCCGTCGTCGCCTATCTCTTCCTGGCCCCGGCGTTGCTGTTCTTCGCGGTCTTCCTGATCCTGCCGCTCGGCTTCGCGCTGCTGCTGTCGACGTCCCGCTGGGCCGGGTTCGACCTCGGCGACATCGATCCGGTCGGCCTGGACAACTTCACCGGCCTCTTCGCGGACGGATCGACGTTCCTGACGCCGATCCTCACCAATACGCTGCTGTTCGCCCTGGGCACCGTGGCCCTCGCGCTCGCCGGCTCCGTGCTCGTGGCCACCTGCATCGACAACCTGCGGTTCCAGGGACTGTGGCGCACCCTGTACTTCCTGCCGATCGTCACGACCGTCGTCGCCGTCGGCAACGTATGGAAGTACATGTACGAGCCGGGCGGCCTCGTCAACGGCGTCCTCAACGCCCTCGGTCTCGGCTCGGTGGCGTTCCTCCAGGACCCGGACACCGCGCTGCCCTCGGTCGTGGTCGTACAGGCCTGGGCGTCGGTCGGCTCGGCGATCCTCATCCTGACCGCCGGGCTGAAGTCCATCCCCGAGTCGTACTACGAGGCCGCCGCGCTCGACGGCGCCGGGCCCGGCACCGTCTTCTGGAAGATCACACTGCCGCTGCTGCGGCCGTCCCTGCTGTTCGTGTGCATCACCCAGTTCCTCACCGGCCTGCAGTCGTTCGCGCTGATCATCGTGATGACCAAGGGCGGGCCGGGTGACGCGACCAATGTGGCCGCGCTGGAGATGTACCGGCAGGCCTTCTCGTACGGCGACTGGGGCACGGCGAGCGCCGCCGCCTTCGTGCTGTTCGTGGTGGTCCTCGTGGTCACCCTGGTGCAGTTGTGGATCTTCCGGCGCAAGGGGGAGGACGCATGAACCGCCGCCGTTTCCCGTGGTTCTCGTACCTGGTGGTCGTGACCGGCGCCGTGCTCACGGTGGTGCCGTTCCTCGACATGGTGATGACGTCCTTCAAGGGGCCCGGCGAGTCCGGCACGCTGCCGTACCGGTTCCTGCCCGAGGCGTTCGACCTGTCCAACTACCGGGCGGCGGTCGCCCAGCTCGATCTGCCGGTGCTCTTCCGCAACAGCGTCATCGCCACCGCCCTGATCACCGGATCGGTGCTGCTCACGTCGTCACTCGCCGGCTACGCGCTCGCCAAACTCCGCTTCCCCGGCCGGAACTTCATCTTCCGCCTGGTGCTGTCGACGATGATGTTCCCCCCGTTCCTCTTCTTCATCCCGCACTTCCTGATCCTGGTGCACTGGCCGCTGGCGGGCGGCAACGACCTGTTCGGGCGCGGCGGCGCGGGCCTGACCGTCAGCATCGCGGCGCTCGTCGTGCCGTTCCTCGTCAACGGCTTCGGGATCTTCCTGACACGCCAGTTCATGGTGTCGATCCCGGACGAGGTCCTCGAGGCCGCGCGCATCGACGGGGCCGGCGAGTTCGCCGTGTGGTGGCGGATCGTGGTGCCGCAGACCAAGCCGGTCCTGGTGACGCTCGGGCTGCTGACCTTCGTCGACGCCTGGAACGAGTACATCTGGGCGCTGCTCGTGTCGACCGCCAACCCGGACGTGATGACCCTGCCCGTCGGCATCCAGCTCCTCCAGGACTACGTCGACCCGACCCGCACGATGCCCATCGTCATGGCGGGCCTCGCCCTGAGCATCCTGCCGGTCCTGATCCTCTTCCTGCTGCTGCAGAAGCACTACATCCGCGGCGTCATGCTCAGCGGCCTCAAATGAAGAACGAATCCGTGACGGGCGGAAGAACGAGGGCGATCCTCGCCCGCACGCCCGACGAACGCGACCCCACTCGCCGGGCGCGCCCCAGGCTCCGCCAGCGTCAACGACTGGACCTCGCGGCATGAAACGGAAGTGTCGGGACCTGATGGGTCACTTCACATGTCTTCGTGCCCGTAGCCCGGACGCTCGCGTCCCGCTCCGCGGCCGGGAGCGGGACGCGCGAGGTTCCTCTCAGTGGGCCTCGGCGGCCTGATTGGTCCAGACGGCGTACATCTGGGTGTACTTGCCGTCGGCGGCGAGGAGCTGGTCGTGCGCACCGACCTCGACGATGCGGCCCTCGTCGACGACGACGATGCGGTCGGCCTTCATCGCGGTGGAGAGCCGGTGTGCGATCAGGATCGCGGTTCGGCCCTCCAGCAGCACGTCCAGGGCCTGCTCGATCTTGGTCTCGGACTGGAGGTCCAGGTTGGACGTGGCCTCGTCCAGGACCAGCACCCGGGGCTGGGCCAGGAAGGCCCGTGCCAGGGCGACGAGTTGCCGTTCGCCGGAGGACAGCGACTGGCCCCGCTCCTGGACGACGGTGTCGAGGCCGTCGGGCAGCCGCTCGACCACGTCGACCAGGCCGACCACCCGCAGCGCCTCCCGCACCCGGCCGTCGGAGGCGTCCGGGACGGCGAAACGGATGTTGTCCCGGAGCGGCCCGGCGAACAGGAAGGGTTCCTGCGGAACGACGCCGATCTGCCGCCGGAGGGACTCTATCCGCACGTCCCGGAGGTCGCGCCCGTCGATGAGGATCCGGCCGGACGTCGGGTCGTAGAACCGGGTGACCAGTTTCGCGAGGGTGGACTTGCCGGCACCGGTGGGGCCGACGAACGCCACGGTCTCACCGGCCCGGATGTCCAGCGACACCTCGGAGATCACCGGCCGGTCGGGAACATAGCCGAACGTGACGTCTTCGAAGACGATCTCGCCCTCGACCTTCGGCAGGTCGACGGCTCCGGGAGCCTCCTCGACCTCCGCCCGCGTGCTCAGGAGCTCCCTGAGCTTCACGATCGACGACTGCCCCTGCTGGTACGTGTTGTAGAGCTGCACCAGTTGCTGGATGGGCTGGAAGAAGGCGCCCAGGGAGAGCAGGAACGTCACCAGCTCGCCGATGGTCAGCTCCCCGTCGGCGACCATGCCGGCGCCGATGGCCAGCAGAGCGAGCTGCCCAACGACACCGATGACCTGGGTGCTCGGCGTGTAGATCGAGTTGATCCGTCCGGTGCGGACATTGGCGTCGTAGTACGTGCCCGTGACCTGTCGGTGTTGCTCGATGTTGTGCTGCTGCCGGTTGTGCGCCGTTACGATGCGCACTCCCTGCAGGCTCTCGGAGAGATCGGCGATGACGGCGGCGATGGTGTCCCGCACCCGCACGTAGCCCTTGCCGGACGCCCGGTGGAACCACACGGACAGCGCGGTCAGGACGGGCACGACCAGTACGACGGTGATCAGCGCCAGCCGCACGTCGAAGGTGAACAGCACCACCGTGACAACGACCATGGTCAGGCCCTGGACGGCGAGCTGTGCCAGACCGTCCTGCAGCAACGCCTGGAGGTTCTCGATGTCGCTGGTCATCCGGGTCATGATCACGCCGGACTTCTCGCCGGTGTAGAAGTTCAGCGAGAGCCGCTGCAACTGGGTGAAGACCCGTACCCGCAGGTCGTTCATCACCCACGCGGCGATCCGCCCGGTCACCTTGACCCGCGCGGCCTGCGCGGCACCGGTGACCACCAGACTGACCAGGTACGCGATCGCGACCAGCACCAGCGTGCCGGAGTCCTTCGCCGTGATGCCGTCGTCGATGCCGATCTGGGTCAGCTTCGGACCGGCCTGGAGCGTCAGCGCCTCCAGGGCCACGAACACGCCGCCCAGCAGCGCGATCGGCCAGTACGGGCGGATCAGCCGCCGCAGACTCAGCTCGGCGCCGTCGGGATCGGGCCGGCCGTGCTCGAACACGACCTCGGGCTCGGGATGTTCCGGCTCGGTCTTCAGCAACGTGTCGACGCTCGCCTGCATCTCCGGCGGCACTCCGGCGAAGGGCAGACCTGGCGCGGTGGCCCTGCCGCCTCCGTTGAACGCGGCGCCACCTCCCGTGGGAGACGTCATCGGCCCACACTCCCCAGTTCCTCGATGGTCTCGTCCGCCTGCGCCAGCACTTCCGCGTACAGCGGCGTGCTCGCGAGCAGCTCCTTGTGCGTGCCGTCCGCGACGATCCGGCCGCCGTCCAGCAGCACCACGCGGTCGGCCAGGCTGATCGTGGACAGCCGGTGCGCGACGATCAGCGTCGTCCGGCCGGCGAACAGGGACCGCAGCCCGGCGTGGATCTCCTGCTCCACCTGGACGTCGATGGCGCTGGTGGCGTCGTCGAGCACCAGCACCGGCGGATTCAGCAGCAGCGTCCGGGCGATCGCGATGCGCTGCCGCTGCCCGCCGGACAGCGTGTAGCCGCGTTCGCCGATGACGGTGTCGTAGCCCTCGGACAGTTCGGTGATGAACTCGTGGGCCCCGGCCAGCCGGGCCACCCGCTCGATGTCGGTGAAGTCCGCGTCCGGCCGCCCGTAGGCGATGTTGTCGCGGACCGACGCCGAGAACAGGAACGGCTCGTCCAGTACGACGCCGACGGTGTCCCGCAGGCTGCGCAGGGTCAGGTCCCGCACATCGTGCCCGTCCACGCTGACGGAGCCGGCGCGCACGTCGTAGAAACGCGGCAGCAGTCTGGCCGCGGTGGACTTTCCGGTGCCGGTCCGGCCGACCAGCGCCACGGTCTCGCCGGGGCGGAGCTGCAGCGAGAACCCCTTCAGCACGTCGAGGCCGTCGCCGTAGCCGAAGGTGACATCGTCGAACCGGACGTCACCGCGCGGCCCGGTGATCTCCCGCGCGTCGGGGGCGTCCGCGATCTCCGGCTTCTCGTCCAGCACCTCGTACAGCCGCTTGGCCGCGGCCGACGACCGCTGCCCCAGCATGATCAGGTTGCCGATCACCTGGAACGGAACCTGGAGCATCAGGAGATAGGCGTTGAAGGCCAGGATCGCGCCGACGCCCAGCTCGCCGTGAATGACCAGGTATCCGCCGTACAGCAGCACGATCGCCATGCCGACGCGGGGCAGGTTCTGCACCAGGGGCGTCCACCGCGCGCGCAGATCGGCGTCCTTCACGTTCGCCCAGGCGACGCTCGTCGCGGCCTTCTGCAGCGAGGCGAGCTGGCTCCGCTCGGCCGCGAACGACTTGACCACGCGCACGCCGTTGACGTTCTCGTCCACCACGGTCGCGACATCGGCCAGCCGGGCCTGGATCAGCCAGGACACCGGGAACAGGGACCGTTGCATGCGCCGGCTCGCCACGAACATCAGCGGCATCGGCAGCATGGCCAGGATGGCCAGCGGCACGTCGATCGCCAGCATGTACGCGAACGACACCAGCGAGATACCGGACTGCACCAGCAGGTACGGCGCGAACGCCAGATACATCTGCACCGCGCGGATGTCGGAGTTGGCACGGGAGATGAGCTGCCCGCTCTGCATCCGGTCGTAGAACGGGAACGACATGGCGGTCAGGTGCTCGTACACGATGTTGCGCAGGTCGTACTCGATCCTGGCCGCGGCGCGGAAGAGCAGTTGCTTGGACAGGTAGCCGACGACCAGCATGATCACCGACATCCCGACCAGCCACCACATGTAGTGCGACAGCGGCACCCTGTCCGACACGATCGAGTTGTCCACCGCGTCCTGGATCAGCCTCGGCACCTGTACGACCACCAGCATGCTGGCCCCGGACATCACCAGGGCCGCGCTGAACATCCACCGGTGTGCCCGGACCAGCGGCCACGCTCGCCATAACCAGGACCTGCTCGGGTCGGGGTCGATCGCCGCGCTGGGCGGCGGATACGTCTTGTTCACCTGAATTCCCCTCTGTGCATGCCCTCGCGGGCGACCCACTCGGCCTGCTCAAGGCAGCATCAACTGCACGTGGAACAAGGCGTGTTCGACGGTCCACGTGTAAGCCCCACGGATGCAGGATAGCAAAAGAAGGTACGACGTACGCAGTTTGTTTTTTTCGGTGACCCGTGCGAGCCTCGGTCGCCGGGCGGGGGGCCGACGAGCGGACCCCGAGGTCGCGGAACGTGCCCTTCCGGTCCGCTCGCAGACCTGAACGGTCGATGCATGCTCCACCCGCACCATCAACCACGCGGAGGTCGGATCATTGGTTACCGTTGTCTTCGGCGCACGTGGAAACGTCGGCCGCAATGTCGCTGCCGGCCTGCTGGCCGTCGGCGAGAAGGTCAGGGGCACCAGCAGAAACCCGGAAGCGGGCGGCTTTCCGTCCACGCTGGAGGTCGTCCAGGCCGACTTGGAGCGCCCCGAGACCCTGCCCGCGGTGCTGGCCGGTGCCGACAAGGTGTTCCTGTACGCCAAACCGGAGCAGATCGAGGCATTCGTGGCGGCGGCGCAGTCCGCCGGCGTCCGGCAGGTGGTCCTGCTGTCGTCGGTGTCGGTCGTGATGGCCACCTCCGAACAGAACCCGATAGCCCGGATGCACCGGACGGTCGAGCTGGCCATCGAGCGGTCGGGGCTGGACTGGACGTTCATCAGGCCGGGCATGTTCGCCACCAACGCCCGTTGGTGGTGGGGGGAATCGATCCGCGGGGAGGGCGTCGTGCGCCTTCCGTACCCGGAAGCGCAGAACGCACCCGTCCATGAGAAGGACATGGCCGCGCTCGCCGTGACCGCTCTGACCGAGCCCGGCCACTCCCACCAGGCCTACACCGTCCACGGATCCGAGTCGCTGACGCTGCGGCGCCAGGTGGAGCACATCGGTGAGGCCCTCGGGCGCCCGATCCGGGTGGAGACGGTCTCTGTCGAGCAGGCGCGGGAGGAATTCGCCGAGAAGGCGCCGTCGAACGTGGCCGAGGCGCTACTGCGCATGTGGGCCGCCGCCGACGGCGTTCCGGCCCCGGTCTCGGTCATCGTCGACAGGATCACCGGCAGGCCCGCGCACACGTTCGCGCAGTGGGCCGCCGACCACGCCGACGACTTCCGCTGAGCCGTCCTCCTCGGCTGACCGCCGTGCGGTGGTCAGCCGAGGAGCAGCGAGATGCCCATGGGTGGACTCCGATGTCTACGACTCCGGCCAGGGCAGGTCGGTCGCGACCGGGACGGTGTAGTCGACGCCGGGGACGTCGAAGCCGTACAGGGCACGGCACTGGGCCCGGAACCACGCGGTGTCGGCCAGCGCGGTGACGGTCTCGGGAGTGATCGACCGCCAGCGTTCGGCCACCGCCGCCTGGACCGGCTCGGACAGCTCCCAGCGATCGAGGCGGATGCGGCCGGAGTCGTCCACGTCGGGCCGGCGCGCGGTGAGCTGGTGCCACAGGTCGAGCGACTGCGCCACGGGGGACGGGAAACGGTCGCCGAGAACGCCACGGAGCAGACTCACGTAGAGCGGGATGCCCGGGATGGCGGTCAGCGCCTGGGTGACCAGGGCGCCGTTCACCGAGGTGAAGGCGCGGCCGTCCACCGCGGCCAGCCGCTCGGTCAGGGCGCGCGCGGTGGACTCCAGGTGGGCCTTGGCGGCGCCGATCGTGCCCCCGCGGTAGATCGCCGAGGTCAGCGGCGAGCCGATGTACGTGAGGGCGACCGTGCGGAAGCCGCTCCGCAGCAGCCCGCGCTCGGCCAGCGCCGTGATCCAGCGGGACCAGTCCTCGCCGCCCATGACCCCCACGGTCGCGGCGGCCTCGGCCTCGGTCGCCGGGGCGACCGTGACCTCCCGCACCTGCGCGGCTCCGTCGTCGGCGAACTCCAGGTTCCGGGTGGTGTGCGGCGCGCCGAGCGGCTTGAGCACCGACTGGTAGGTCGTGCCGCTCCGCGGGTCGGTGCGCCGGGGCGCGGCGACGCTGTAGATCAGGTAGTCCACGCCGCCGAACCGCTCGGCCAGCAGATCCAGCGTCTCGGTCTTCGTGGTGTCGGCAAAGGCGTCGGCGTTGCGGAACGAGAAGTCCGCCCCGAGCTCGCGGGCGATCGCGTCGGTGGCGACCGTGCGATACCACCCGGCGGTCGCGCTGCGATGCCCGGCCGGCCGTTCGAGGCCGATCCCCACGCCGTCGATGCCGTACCGCACCAGCCCGGCGATCGTGCTCGCCAGACCGTAGCCCGAGCTCGACCCGATGACCAGCGCCGTGGGCCGCCGCGCCGGTGGCTTCTCCGGGACCGGCACCTCGGCCCGCATCAGCTCCACGCTGCGGAAGCATCCGACCGGATGCGCGTCGAGCAGAAGATAGCCACGTCCTGTCGGTTTCACGACGCGCTCAGACTGTGTCATCGATGGGGGCATCATCGGCTCCTCTGCCGGATCGGTTGTCGAGCAGTGCCTGCTTGAGGTGCTGGACCAGGTCGTCCGGTGTCGACCGGTGGAACATCGACGCGGTGTCCAGACGCACACCGGTCGCCGAGTCGAGGCGGTTCCGCAGGGTCAGGATGGACAGCGAGTCGAAGCCGAAGTCGAGCAGGATCTGGTTCGGCCGCACCACGTCGGCCGACTCCAGCCCGAGCACCGCCGAGATCTGTGTGGAGATCAGGCCGGACAGCGTCCGGTCCTGTTCGGCCTCCGCCATCGACGCGAGCCGTTGCCGCAGCGATGTGACCGAGACCGCGCCTCCGCTCGCCGTGCGTTTGCCGGTGGTCTTGACCAGCGACCTGAACAGCGGCGGCAGCGCCTCCCCGGCCTCGGCCTGCCTGGTCAGCTCGGCCAGATCCAGCCTGGCCGGGATCCACACGGGTTCGTCCGCGCGGCAGGCGGTGTCGAACAGCGCGACGGCCTCCCGCGCCCCCAGCACGCCCACTCCCGCGTTCCCGCCACGGGACGGTGCGTCGTCCGCCGTCCAGGGCCCCCAGGCCAGCGACACCGCGGGGGCGCCGCGCGCCCGGCGCCGTCGGGCCAGCGCGTCCAGCGCGACCGCTGACGCGGCCGTGGCGGCGGTTCCGGCACCACCGACGGTTCCGGCGAACGACGAGCACAGGACGAGGGTGGCCTCCCCGATCTCCTGGTCGAGGACTCCCGCGGCACCGACCATCGCGCCCACCACCTCGGCGAGCGCGTCCGGGGCTTGAGACGGTGGCGCAGACAGGGTTCTGTCGTGCGGCGGAGCCTGCGGTATGTGCACGACCATGGTCAGCGGACGCTCCGCGGGCAGACGGCCGATCAGCTCCCGCAGCGCCGTGCGGTCGGCCGGATCGCACGCCGCGGTGGTGACGGCGGCGCCCAGCGCGGTGAGTTCCGCGGTCGGCTCGGGGGCTTCGGCGCCGGTGAACAGCAGATGCCGTACCCCGTGCACGGAGACGAGGTGCCGCGCCAGTCGCTCGCCCATGGGTGTGGTCCCGCCTGTGATCAGCACGGTGCCCTCGTGGCCGGCGAACCGCTCCCTCGTACCCACCGGTGCGCCCGGGGCGAGCCGTGGCACCCTGACCCGACCCTCGCGCAGGGCCATCTGCGGCTCGCCGGACATGACGGGCCTCGGCAGCGCACGCCAGGACGCCTCGTCGGCGTCCACGTCGGCGAGGACGAACCGTCCGGGGTTCTCCGCCTGCGCGGACCGGACAAGCCCCCACACCGCGGCGCCCGCGAGGTCGGCGCCGGCAGGGTCGAAGGCCGGCACGGCGGCGGTGGTCAGGAACACCACGGTCGCCGTGGCGAGCCTCTCGGCCGACTGCACCGCGTTCAGCCGGCTCAGTGTCTCCCGCACGGTGGCGGCGACCTCCGCGCCCGTCGGCACGGTGAGCAGCAGATAGTCCGGCGCGTCCCCGTCGGCTTCGGCCAGGGCGTCGAGTCCCGGGTATGCCCGGGCGTACACGCCTGCGGCCGTCAGCCCCGCCGCGGCGCGGAGCGGATCCTCGCCCACGACGGCCCAGTTCGCCTTCCGGGGCGACGACTTCGCGAGGTGGTCGACCCATGCCTCCCGGTGGAGCACGCCGAGTTGTACGACCCCGGCGGCCCGCAGCTCCCCGGGTTCGACGGGCGTGGTACCGACGGTGAACTCGGCGACCGGATCACCCACGGTGTCGGCCAGCGTCACCGACACCGAGCCGGCGCGGTCCGGGCCGATCCGCACCCGCAGGGCGGACGCGCCGACCGCGTGCACGGCGACTCCGCGCCACGATGTCGCCAGCCGGGGGCCCTCGGTGCACGCGGCGTGGAGGGTGGCGTCGAGGAGGGCGGGGTGGATGGTGAAGGCGTCGGGCTCGGTGGGGAGGGAGATCTCGGCGTAGACGTGGTCGTTGTGGCGCCACATCCGGTGCAGCCCCTGGAACACCGCACCGTAGTGGTACCCCTGGGCGGCCAGGGTCTCGTAGGAGACGTCCACGGGCCGTGCCCCGGCGGGGGGCCAGGCCGTGAGGTCCCAGTCCGGGGACGGCGTCTCGGCGTCCAGGACACCCGTCGCGTGACACGTCCAGGACGTGGCCGTGCCCATGTCCGGCCGGGCGTCGATCCGCACCGTACGCCCGCTCTCACCGGCGGCCGGCTCGCTCACCTCCACCCGTAGCCGTACGGCGCCGTGCTCGGGCAGGACGAGCGGGGACCGCACGGTCAGCTCACGGATGCTGCCGGCGCCGACCCGGTCGGCGGCGTACACCGCCAGCTCCACGAACGCGGCGCCGGGCACCACGAGGGTGCCGGCCACCTGGTGGTCGGCCAGCCAGGGATGAGTGGCCAGGGACACCCGGCCGGTGAAGACCGTGCCGGCCGCACCCTCGACGACAGCACCGAGCAGGGGATGGCCGGCCGCGGTCAGCCCGACCGCACCGACATCACGACGGCCGGTGTCCGGGGTCAGCCAGTACCGCGTCCGCTCGAACGGATAGGAGGGCAGGGTGACATGTCCGCCACGGCTCTGGTCCGCCGGGTTCCAGCGGTCGACGGCCCCCGCGGTGAAGGCATCCCCGGCCGACCACAGGAAGCTGTCCAGGCCACCGTGATGGCGACGCAGAGTCCCGATGGCGCGGGCCGGAGTGTGCGTGCTGTCGATGGTCTCCTGCACACCGGCGACCAGAACCGGGTGCGGACTGCATTCGATGAAGGTGTCGAAGCCGTCCGCCAGCAACAACCGGGTGACGGCCTCGAACTCGACGGTTTCGCGGAGATTGCGGAACCAGTAGTCCGCGTCGAGCTCGGTGGTGTCGATCCGCCGCCCGGTGACGGTCGAGTAGAAGCGGAGGTCACCGGCTCGCGGGGTGATCGGCGCCAGCAGATCCATGACGTTCTCGCGCAGTCGGTCGACGTGGCAGGAGTGCGAGGCGTAGTCGACGGGGATACGCCAGGTACGCACGTTCTCGGCCTCGAACACGGCCTGCAGCTCGTCGAGAGCCCCCGCGCTGCCGGAGACGACCGTGGACGTCGGACCGTTGATCGCGGCGATCTCGACATCGCCGCCCCACCGCCCCAGACGCGGCCGCACCTCGTCCACCGACAGCCCGACCGACACCATCCCGCCCCGCCCGGCCAAGGCCCGGATCGCCTGACTGCGCAACGTCACCACACGCGCCGCGTCCTCCAGCGACAGAACCCCCGCCACATACGCGGCAGCGATCTCCCCCTGCGAATGCCCCACGACCGCATCCGGGCGCACCCCGTGCGCCTCCCACAACGCCGCCAGCGACACCATCACCGCGAACAACGCCGGCTGCACCACATCCACCCGCGACAGCAGCACACCACCGTCATCGCTCAGCAGCACATCCAGCAGATCCCACTCCACGAAGGCGGACAACGCCTTCGCGCACTCCTCGAGACGGGCCCTGAACACCGGAGCACCCGCATACAACTCCCGCGCCATCGCACCCCACTGCGAACCCTGCCCCGGAAACACCAACACCGTCCCGCCGGCCCCGGCGACCCCCGTCACCACGCCATCGCAAGGAGCACCCTCCGCGAGGGAACCCAGCCCCACCAGCAACTCCTCACGCGTGGCACCCAGCACCACGCCACGCCACTCGAACGCGGTACGGGCCGCCAGCGTCGCCGCCACGTCCTCCAACGGCACCCCGGTATCAGCGGCGGCCTCGGCGATCCGCCCCGCGTGGGCCCGCAGCGCCTCCTCACTCCGCGCCGACAACACCCACCCGACCGGCCCCGCCTGCTCCGTGAAAGACACCGGCCCCGCCGGCAGGACGGACCCCGCCGGCGGGACGGACTCCTGCGGCAGGACGGACTCCGACGGCGGGACGGACTCCGGCGGCAGTGACTGTTCGGCCGGCGGCGCCTGCTCCAAAATCACATGCGCGTTGGTGCCGCTGATCCCGAACGACGACACCCCCGCACGACGCGGCCGGCCCTCCGAACGCCACTCACGCGACTCGGTCAGCAGCCGAACTCCCCCGGCACTCCAGTCCACATGAGACGTCGGCTCATCCACATGCAACGTGGCGGGCAGCACCCCACGACGCAGCGCCTCCACCATCTTGATCACACCACCCACCCCGGCCGCCGCCATCGTGTGACCGACGTTCGACTTCAGCGAACCCAGCCACAACGGCCGGTCCTCCGAACGCCCCTTCCCATACGTGGCCAGCAACGCCTGCGCCTCGATCGGATCACCGAGCCTCGTCCCCGTACCATGCGCCTCCACCACATCCACATCACCCGCGCCCAGCCCCGCATCCGCCAGCGCCAGACGAATCACACGCTGCTGCGACGGACCGTTCGGAGCCGTCAACCCGTTCGACGCACCGTCCTGGTTCACCGCCGAACCCCGCAGCACCGCCAACACCCGATGCCCACGGGCACGCGCCACCGACAACCGCTCCAGCACCACAAGACCCGCACCCTCACCCCAACCGGTCCCATCCGCCGACTCCGCGAACGCCTTGCACCGCCCATCAGCGGACAGCCCACGCTGCCGGGAGAACTCCACCAACACCCCGGGCGAGGACATCACGCTCACACCACCAGCCACCGCCAGGGAGCACTCCCCGCTCCGCACCGCCCGGGCAGCCTGATGCAACGCGACCAACGACGACGAACACGCCGTGTCCACCGTCACCGCCGGCCCCTCCAAATCCAGGAAATACGCCAACCGGCCCGACGTGACGCTCCCACTGGTACCGGTGAGCAGCAGCCCATCGGCCTCCGCGGACCCCTCGTGCATCGGCGGCCCGTAGTCCTGCGACATCGCGCCGATGAACACGCCCGTGTCGCTGCCGCGCAGCGATCCGGGCTCGATCCCGGCGTCCTCCAGCGTCTGCCACATGGTCTCCAGAAGCAGTCGCTGCTGCGGGTGCATCGCCAGCGCCTCGCGCGGCGACACCCCGAAGAACCCGGCGTCGAACTCCCCCGCGTCGTCGAGGAAGTAGCCCTTGTCCACGTAGCTCTTGCCGGTCCGTCCGGGGTCCGGGTCGAACAGGTTCTCCAGATCCCAGCCACGATCGCGCGGCAGCCCGGACACGGCGTCCCGACCCGACCGCACCAGCTCCCACAGAGCGTCCGGCGACGACACGCCACCGGGAAACCGGCAGCCCATCCCGACGACGGCGACCGGATCATCGTCCTCCGCCGTGGCGGCCGCAGCGGCCGGAGCGACGGCCTGGGTGCTCCCGCCGAGCAGCTCCTCGCGCAGGAACGCGGCCAGCGCGGACGGGGTCGGCCGGTCGAACGCCACGGTGGCCGACAGCCGCAGTCCGGTGACCTCGTTGAGCCGCTTGCGGAGTTCCACCGCGGACAGCGAGTCGAGGCCGAGCTCCCTGAACGCGACGGCCGGCTGTACGGAGTCGGCGCCGGCGTGGCCGAGCACGGTGGCGGTGTGGGAGCGCACCAGATCGAGCAGCTCGCGGTCGACGTCCTCGGCCGTGTGGCCGGCCAGCCGGTCGGCGAGCGTCGACGCGGTCGCCGTGACGGCGGTCGCCGCGCGCCGCGCCCGGACCAGCCCGCGCAGAACCTCCGGCAGGGTCGCCCCCGCGGCCTGCGCACGCAGCCGGTCCAGGTCGAGCGCGACCGGTGCAGCGGTGGCCTCACCTCGGGCGAACGCCGCGTCGAACAGCGCGACGCCCTCGTCCGACGGAAGCGGCTTCAGCCCAGTGCGCGCCATGCGGGCGATGTCCGCGTCGTTCAGGCCGCGGGTCAGTTCGCTGCGCTCGCTCCAGAACCCCCACGCGAGCGAGGTCGCCGGAAGTCCGGTGGCGTGGCGGTACTGGGCGAGCGCGTCGAGGAACACGTTCGCGGCGGCGTAGTTCGCCTGGCCCGCGTTGCCGATCGTGCCCATGATCGAGGAGAACAGCACGAACGCGGACAGCCCGAGGTCCTTGGTCAGGTCGTGCAGGTTCCACGCCGCGTCCAGCTTCGGCGTGAGGACGGCGTCGATCTTCTCCGGTGTCATCCCGGCGATCAGCCCGTCGTCCAGGGTCCCGGCGGCGTGCACCACGCCGGTGAGCGGGTGGTTCGCCGGGACTGCCGCGAGCAGTGCCGAGAGCGCGCCCCGGTCGGCCACGTCGCACGCGGCGATCGTCACCTCGGCGCCCAGCCCGGACAGCTCGGCGACCAGGTCCGCGGCTCCCGAGGCGTCCGGTCCGCGCCGGGAGACCAGCAGCAGGTGCCGCACCCCGTGCTGCGTGACCAGGTGCTGGGCGAACAGCCTGCCGAGTGTTCCGGTACCTCCGGTGAGCAGCACGGTGCCGTCGGTGTCCCACCGTGACGGCGCCTCCGGCCCGCGCCGGCCCTCGGGCTCCGGCCGCCCCGGCATGCCCGCGGGTCCCCGTGGGCCGTCCTGGGAGCTCGCCCTGGCCAGTCTCGGCACCACGACCCGTCCGTCACGCAGCGCGAACTGGGTGGCGCCGCCGGCTAGCGCGGACGGCAGCGCGGCCGACGAGCGAGCGTCCTCGTCCACGTCGGCCAGGATCAGCCGGCCGGGATGCTCGCTCTGCGCGGAGCGGAGCAGCCCCCAGAGGGGCGCGGTGGACAGGTCCGGTACGGGCTCGCCGGATCCGGTCATCACCGCGCGCCGGGTCACCACGACCAGCCGCGCCTCCCCGAAGCGTTCGTCGGACACCCAGGCCTGGACCAGGTCGAGCGCACGGTACAGCGCCGTGCGGGCGGCTCCGGGGACGTCTGCCGTCTCATCCCCTTCGATGCATACGACCACGTCGGACGAGTCGCCGGGTATCGCGGACAGTTCGGTGAACCGTCGCCAGTCGACGCCGTCCGCCGTCGCCGCGCGCAGGCCGAACGGGTCGTGGCCGAGCAGCGAGAGCCGGGTGGGCGGTGCCGCGTCCGCCGACGGCGCGGGTGTCCACTCCAGGTGCAGCAGGGAGTCCCGGCTGACGGCCGCGGAGCCGAGGTCGGCGAGGTCGGCCGGAAGCATGGCCAGCGACGCCACCTCTGCCACGGGCATGCCGGCGCCGTCCGCCGCGCGCAGCCGTATCGCGTTGTCCCCCGCAGTCGTCACTGACACGCGCAGCGCGGAGGCGCCGGAGGCGTACAGCGTGGCGCCTTCCCATGCGTACGGCAGTCGTATCCGGCCGTCGCTCGGCAGGACCTGACTCATGAGTGCGGCGTGGAGGGTGGCGTCGAGGAGGGCGGGGTGGATGGTGAAGGCGTCGGGCTCGGTGGGGAGGGAGATCTCGGCGTAGACGTGGTCGTTGTGGCGCCACATCCGGTGCAGCCCCTGGAACACCGCACCGTAGTGGTACCCCTGGGCGGCCAGGGTCTCGTAGGAGACGTCCACGGGCCGTGCCCCGGCGGGGGGCCAGGCCGTGAGGTCCCAGTCCGGGGACGGCGTCTCGGCGTCCAGGACACCCGTCGCGTGACACGTCCAGGACGTGGCCGTGCCCATGTCCGGCCGGGCGTCGATCCGCACCGTACGCCCGCTCTCACCGGCGGCCGGCTCGCTCACCTCCACCCGTAGCCGTACGGCGCCGTGCTCGGGCAGGACGAGCGGGGACCGCACGGTCAGCTCACGGATGCTGCCGGCGCCGACCCGGTCGGCGGCGTACACCGCCAGCTCGGCGAAGGCGGCGCCGGGCACCACGAGGGTGCCGGCCACCTGGTGGTCGGCCAGCCAGGGATGCGTGGCCAGGGAGATCCGACCGGTGAGGACCAGGCTGGTCGCCCCCTCGGTGACCGCGCCGAGCAGGGGATGGCCGGCCGCGGTCAGCCCGCTGGCGGCGATGTCACGTCGGCTCGTGTCGGGCTCGAGCCAGTACCGCGTCCGCTGGAAGGGGTAGGTCGGCAGGTCGGCATGACGGCCGTCGTGCGGACGTGCGGGCGTGTGCTGGGTGGTGGCGCCGGCGGTGAACGCCTCGCCGGTGGAGCGCAGGAAGCTGTCCAGGCCACCGTGATGGCGACGCAGAGTCCCGATGGCGCGGGCCGGAGTGTGCGTGCTGTCGATGGTCTCCTGCACACCGGCGACCAGAACCGGGTGCGGACTGCATTCGATGAAGGTGTCGAAGCCGTCCGCCAGCAACAACCGGGTGACGGCCTCGAACTCGACGGTTTCGCGGAGATTGCGGAACCAGTAGTCCGCGTCGAGCTCGGTGGTGTCGATCCGCCGCCCGGTGACGGTCGAGTAGAAGCGGAGGTCACCGGCTCGCGGGGTGATCGGCGCCAGCAGATCCATGACGTTCTCGCGCAGTCGGTCGACGTGGCAGGAGTGCGAGGCGTAGTCGACGGGGATACGCCAGGTACGCACGTTCTCGGCCTCGAACACGGCCTGCAGCTCGTCGAGAGCCCCCGCGCTGCCGGAGACGACCGTGGACGTCGGACCGTTGATCGCGGCGATCTCGACATCGCCGCCCCACCGCCCCAGACGCGGCCGCACCTCGTCCACCGACAGCCCGACCGACACCATCCCGCCCCGCCCGGCCAAGGCCCGGATCGCCTGACTGCGCAACGTCACCACACGCGCCGCGTCCTCCAGCGACAGAACCCCCGCCACATACGCGGCAGCGATCTCCCCCTGCGAATGCCCCACGACCGCATCCGGGCGCACCCCGTGCGCCTCCCACAACGCCGCCAGCGACACCATCACCGCGAACAACGCCGGCTGCACCACATCCACCCGCGACAGCAGCACACCACCGTCATCGCTCAGCAGCACATCCAGCAGATCCCACTCCACGAAGGCGGACAACGCCTTCGCGCACTCCTCGAGACGGGCCCTGAACACCGGAGCACCCGCATACAACTCCCGCGCCATCGCACCCCACTGCGAACCCTGCCCCGGAAACACCAACACCGTCCCGCCGGCCCCGGCGACCCCCGTCACCACGCCATCGCAAGGAGCACCCTCCGCGAGGGAACCCAGCCCCACCAGCAACTCCTCACGCGTGGCACCCAGCACCACGCCACGCCACTCGAACGCGGTACGGGCCGCCAGCGTCGCCGCCACGTCCTCCAACGGCACCCCGGTATCAGCGGCGGCCTCGGCGATCCGCCCCGCGTGGGCCCGCAGCGCCTCCTCACTCCGCGCCGACAACACCCACCCGACCGGCCCCGCCTGCTCCGTGAAAGACACCGGCCCCGCCGGCAGGACGGACCCCGCCGGCGGGACGGACTCCTGCGGCAGGACGGACTCCGACGGCGGGACGGACTCCGGCGGCAGTGACTGTTCGGCCGGCGGCGCCTGCTCCAAAATCACATGCGCGTTGGTGCCGCTGATCCCGAACGACGACACCCCCGCACGACGCGGCCGGCCCTCCGAACGCCACTCACGCGACTCGGTCAGCAGCCGAACTCCCCCGGCACTCCAGTCCACATGAGACGTCGGCTCATCCACATGCAACGTGGCGGGCAGCACCCCACGACGCAGCGCCTCCACCATCTTGATCACACCACCCACCCCGGCCGCCGCCATCGTGTGACCGACGTTCGACTTCAGCGAACCCAGCCACAACGGCCGGTCCTCCGAACGCCCCTTCCCATACGTGGCCAGCAACGCCTGCGCCTCGATCGGATCACCGAGCCTCGTCCCCGTACCATGCGCCTCCACCACATCCACATCACCCGCGCCCAGCCCCGCATCCGCCAGCGCCAGACGAATCACACGCTGCTGCGACGGACCGTTCGGAGCCGTCAACCCGTTCGACGCACCGTCCTGGTTCACCGCCGAACCCCGCAGCACCGCCAACACCCGATGCCCACGGGCACGCGCCACCGACAACCGCTCCAGCACCACAAGACCCGCACCCTCACCCCAACCGGTCCCATCCGCCGACTCCGCGAACGCCTTGCACCGCCCATCAGCGGACAGCCCACGCTGCCGGGAGAACTCCACCAACACCCCGGGCGAGGACATCACGCTCACACCACCAGCCACCGCCAGGGAGCACTCCCCGCTCCGCACCGCCCGGGCAGCCTGATGCAACGCGACCAACGACGACGAACACGCCGTGTCCACCGTCACAGCCGGCCCCTCCAGATCCAGGAAATACGCCAACCGGCCCGACGTGACGCTCCCACTGGTACCGGTGAGCACATATCCGTCGACCCCGCCGTGCGGGGTGTCGAGCCGCGGGCCGTAGTCGCCCGCCATGGCGCCGATGAACACGCCCGTGTCGCTGCCGCGCAGCGATCCGGGCTCGATCCCGGCGTCCTCCAGCGTCTCCCAGGCGGTCTCCAGGAGCAGCCGCTGCTGCGGATCCATCGCCAGCGCCTCGCGCGGCGACACCCCGAAGAACCCGGCGTCGAAACCGGCGATGTCGTCGAGGAATCCGCCCTGCCGGACGTACGTCCGCCCGGAGGTCTCCGGGTCCGGGTCGAACAGGTTGTCCAGATCCCAGCCACGATCGCGCGGCAGCCCGGACACGGCGTCCCGACCCGACCGCACCAGCTCCCACAGAGCGTCCGGCGACGACACGCCACCGGGAAACCGGCAGCCCATCCCGACGATGGCGATCGGATCGTCGGCGTCGCCGTCACGAAATGCCGGGACGCTCGGCGCGCCCTCCGCGTCGCCGTGTCCGGTGAGCTTCGCGTGCAGGAACGCCGCGAACCGATCGGGGGTGGGGTGGTCGAACACCAGCGATCCCGGCAGAGCCAGACCCAGCTCCGAGGACAGCCCAGCGCACAGCTCGACCGCGGTGAGCGACGTCAGGCCGAGGTCCTTGAACGACGTCAGCGGCGTCATGTCGGCCGCGTCGTACCCCAGGACGGCCGCGAGGTGGGTGCGCACCAGATCGAGCAGGCTCCCGCGGTCGTGGACCCGCGCCGGCTCCGCGGCGGGCGCGGCCTCGCGCGCCTCGCCGATCCAGTGTCGGCGGCGCTGGAAGGCGTACGTGGGCAGCACGACCCTGCGGCCGCCGTCCAACAGCGGCGTCCAGTCCACCGGCGCCCCCGTGGCATGCAGGGTGCCGAGCGCCCTGAGCAGGGTGCGGACCTCCGCCTGCCCGGTGCGCAGCGTGGCCACCGCCGCCGGCGCCTGCTCGGCGAGGGTCTCCCGGGCCATGCCGGCGAGTACGGGGTCGGGGCCGAGCTCGAGGTAGCGGGAGACGCCCGCGTCGTGCAGGGCGCGGATGCCGTCGGCGAAGCGGACGGTGCCCCGGATCTGACGTGCCCAATAGTCGGGGTCGGTCAGCTCGTCCGTGGTGGCGGGGCGTCCGGTGAGGTTCGAGACGACGGGGATCCGGGGAGCGTGAAAGGTCAGCCCGCGGATGGCGTCGGCGAACTCGTCGAGAACTCCGTCGAGATGGTGGGAGTGGAACGCGTGGCTGACGTTCAGCCGCTTGGTCTTCACTCCTGCGGCGCGGAAGGACTCCGCGGTCGCGAGCACCGGGTCGGCGTCTCCGGAGATCACCACCGAGCGGGGCCCGTTGACGGCGGCGATGCTCACCCCTGACACGGGCAGCAGCGCCCGCACGTCGCCCTCGTCGGCGTTGACGGCCACCATCGCCCCACCGGACCGGGCGGCCTGCATCAGCCGTCCGCGCGCCTCGACGAGCGTGCAGGCGTCGGACAGCGACAGCACCCCCGCGACGTGCGCGGCCGTGACCTCACCGATCGAATGACCTATCAGATGCGTCGGACGCGCTCCGAACGACTCCATCAGCCTGAACAGCGCCGTCTCCAGCGCGAACAGCGCCGCCTGCGTGTACCGGGTCCGGCCGAGCAGGTCCGCGTCGGACCACACGATCTCCCGCAGCTCTCCGCCCAGCGACGGATCCAGTTCCGCGCACACCGCGTCGAAGGACTTGGCGAACACGGGGAAACGCGCGTACAGATCCCGTCCCATGCCGGTTCGTTGCGCGCCCTGCCCGGTGAACATGAAGGCCGTCCCGCCCTCGGCGACCGCACCGGACACGACGTTCGGCGCCGGCTGGTTGGCCGCCAGCGCGGCCAGTCCCTCGCTCAGCTCGGCCGGGTCCTCGCCGATGACGACGGCGCGGTGCGGCAGCGCGGCACGGGTGGTCGCCAGCGAGAACCCGATGTCGAGCGCGTCCGGGCCGTCCTGTGCGGCGAGGTGTCCGGCCAGCCGTTCGGCCTGGACCCGCAGGGCCCGCTCGGTGCCGCCGGACACGAGCCAGGGAACGGTGCCCGCCCGCACGCCGTGGTTCTCCTCGGCAGGGGACGGATCCAGGGCCTGCGCGAGCACAAGATGGCAGTTCGTGCCGCCCATCCCGAACGAGGACACGCCGGCCACCCGCGGCTCGTCGCCGGGCCATGCGCGCAGCTCGGCGGCGACCTCGATGCCCAGCTCGGCGAGCGGGATGTCGTCCGCCGGGGCGGCGAAGTTCAGACTCGCCGGGACCTGGCCGTGCTGGACGGCCAGGGCCGCCTTGATGAGGCCGACGACCCCCGCCGCTCCCTCCGCGTGCCCCACGTTGGTCTTCGCCGACCCCACCACCAGCGGCCGGTCCCGGTCGGCGAAGACCGCGGCCAGCGCCGCCGACTCCACGCGGTCCCCCACGGGGGTTCCGGTGCCGTGCAGCTCCACGTATCCGACCTCGGCGGACCGCGTCCCGGCGTCGGTGAGGGCCGCCCGCAGGACGTCCTCCTGCCCCGCCCGGCTCGGCGTGGTGAGCTGCTCGCCGCCGCCGTCGTTGTTCACCGCTCCGCCGCGGATCACGCACACGACGTCGTGGCCGTACGCGTGGGCGTCCGCCAGGGGCATGAGCACGACCAGGCCGGCGCCCTCGCCGCGCACGTAGCCGTTGGCGCGCCCGTCGAACGTGTAGCAGCGGCCGTCCGGCGACAACGCGCCGAACTCGCTCGCGGTCGCCGTCGACTCCGGCGAGAGGATCAGGTTGACCCCGCCCGCGAGCGCCCACGCCGACTCCCCGCGTCGCACGCTCTCGTACGCCTGGTGCACGGCAACCAGGGCGGAGGACTGTGCCGAGTCCACGACCACGCTCGGGCCGGACAGTCCCAGGAAGAAGGAGATCCGATTCGCGAGGACACCACGCTGGAGCGAGGACAGGGTGAAGCTGTCGATCGCTCCCGCGCCCTGGTCGCGCACCAGACCGGCGTAGTCGTCCCCCATCGCCCCGAGGAAGACTCCGGCCCGGCTGCCCCGCGCCGCCGACGGGTCGACTCCCGCGTGTTCGAGCGCTTCCCACGCGAGTTCCAGCATCAGCCGCTGCCGTGGGTCCATCGCCGCGGCCTCGCGGGGCGACACCCCGAAGAAGCCCGCGTCGAAATCCGCGACGCCGTCGAGCAGACCGGCCCTGGCCACCCGGGTGCCGACGTGGACGGCGCGGTCCGCGGGAACCCCACCGACGGCCTCCCGGCCGGCCGCGAGCAGCTCCCAGTACGCCTCGGGCGAGCTCGCGCCCGGAAGGCGGCACGACAGACCGACCACCGCGACGACGTCCTGACCACTCGTTTTCACGAAGTTCTCTGTCATGACAGCGGAATCTCACTCTGCTCTCGGGAAGGGTGGGCTCGGCCGGTGCCGCCGCTCGCAAACCTCTCGTCCCGGCAATGCGACGAAGGTTGTAGAGGACACGATCCGACTCGGTCACCGGGGTGGGACCTTCGCCTCGCAGCATTGCCTGCCCGGCAAAGGGATCGGCAGAGTCTGGGTCGAGGCCCGACCCGACGTTCACTGTGTGGAGGCATTAGCCCGTGTTGCGATTCCAGGCACTCGGCCGCCTAACCGTCACCAACGACCTGGGCGACTGCACGCCGACCGCGCCGATGGCGCGGCGGGTGCTGGCGCAGCTGCTCTTGTGCTCGAACAACATCGTCATGCTCGACGCGATCATCGATGAACTATGGGGTGACAAACCGCCGAAGAGTGCCGTCCCCACCGCGCAGACGTACATCTACCAGCTGCGGCGTCAGTTCGAACCGTGGGTGCCGGAGGGTACGGTCGAGCAGGTGCTCGCCACCTGCGGCACCGGCTACATGCTCCGGGTGGACCCGGACCAGCTCGACCTGGCAGCGTTTCTCCGGCTGTCCAAGCAGGGGCGGACCGCGCTCGCCGCCGGCGATCCGGCCGCGGCCGCGCGGTTACTGAGACAGGCCCTCGATCTCTGGTCGGGGCCGGCGCTCGCCGATGTGACCGCCGGCCCGTCGATCCAGGCGCACGTCGTCCATCTCACGGAGCAGCGGGCGCACACCGTCGAACTGCGCATCCAGGCGGACGCAATGCTGGGACGGCACCGGGAACTGGTCGGGGAGCTGAAGGCGATGCTGCTGACCCACCCGCTCAACGAGTGGTACCACGCGCAGCTGATCAAGGCGCTGGCCTCCAGCGGCAGGCGGAACGAATCGCTCGTCGCCTACCAGCATCTGCGCCGGACGCTGTCGGCCGAACTCGGCCTCGAACCCTCGGGGGTGCTGCGGGAACTCCATCAGGAGGTGCTGGCCGGACGCGACTCCTGGTCGGACTGGGGGGTCTCGGGGAGGCCCCTCGCGGAGCAGCTCACCCGGTAGTCACCGCCCCGCGGAAAGCACGGGGATGGATCGAGGATCGCCGCGCGGCGATCCTCGACCGCGCCGGTGTCGTCCTACCTGTTGTGCAGGAGCCGGCCGCCGTCGACGACCAGGGTGTGCCCGGTGATCCAGGATGCCTCGTCCGACAGCAGGAAGGCCACGGCGGCGCCCACGTCGGCGGGTTCGCCGAGGCGCCTCAGCGGGATGGAGCCGATGACCTTGTCCTCCCTGCCCTCGACGTTCGCCCGGGTGAAGTCGGTGAGGACCGTGCCGGACGCGACGCCGTTCACCCGGACCGCGGGGGCGAGCTCGTTCGCCATCTGCCGGGTGAAGTGGTTCAGCGCCGCCTTGGCCGTCCCGTAGGCCGTGCCGTCGGGAACGGCGAGTTCCCCGGCGATGGAGGAGATGTTGACGATGGCGCCGCCGTGCTCGCCGAGCCAGCCGTGCCAGGCCGTCTGGACCCAGGTCAGGGCGGACATCAGATTGATCTCGACGGTGCGCCGGTACGACGCCAGATCGACATCGACCAACCGGCGGGCGGTCCGCTCCGTACCGCCGACATTGTTGACCAGCAGATCGAGGGATCCGAACCGGTCGACGGCGGTCTCCACCGCGATCCGCTGGTGCTCGGGGTCGCGGGCGTCACCGGCGACCCCGAGGGCCCGTTCCTCGCCGAGTGCGGCGGCCGCCTTGCGCAGCTCGTCCTCAGTGCGTGAAGTGATCACGACGTTCGCGCCCCGCTCCACCAACGCGGTGGCGATGCCGAAGCCGAGACCGGTCCGACCGCCCGTCACCAGCGCGGTCTTGCCCTCTAAGCTTGCCACAGTCTGCGTACCTTCCCTTGATCTGCGCCTGCGGTTATTGCGCCTTGTCAGTCGGCGGCATTTCTCCCGGCGTTTCACCCGGCGCGGGCGATGAGCCCGATGGAAACCGCCTTGTTGACCGCTTCGAGCCGGGAGCGAGCGCCCAACTTCGTGAAGATGGTGCCCAGGTGGCGCTTCACGGTTCCCTCGGCGATAGTCAGTCGCCGCGAGATCTGCCGGTTGCTCATGGCCTTGCTCACCAGGGTCAGGATTTCTATCTCGCGCCGGGTGAGCTTGTCCTGGCAGTTCGCCGTCGTGGCGATGTGCGTCAGCGCCTCGACGGATATGTGGAGCACGATGCGGATGTTGTCCGCGCACACCGCGCGGATGCTGGACACCAGGTCGTTCCGGCTCGCCGACTTGTTCAGATAGCCCCGGACGCCGCAGTCGAGCAATTGGCGCACCAGCGCCGGATCGTCGGGCATGCTGACGATCAGGATTCTCGCGTTCGGCGAGGTGGAGCGGATAGCGTGCGCTGTTTCGGTCACCGACTCGTCAGGAATGTTCCCGTCGAGCAGCACGACGCCGGGCTGTTCGATCTCACAGTGCGCGATGCCGGCGGCACCGCTGGCGGCGACGCCGACGACGACCATGTCCGGTTCCACGTTGAGCGTCTCGCACACCACCTCGCGCAGCAGCGCGTGGTCGTCGATCAGTACGATCCGCAACTGGCCGGCGCGGTCAGGCTGCATGCTGCGCCCCCGGATCGGGCAGCGGTTCCCACGACGGTGCCAATATTCCCGCCAAGCGGCGTACGGAAAATCTTGCAGGCTCCGTCACGGAGCTGACGCCGATAGGCTCTGCCGTTTTCCATTCAAGCTCCCGCTTGACTTTACAGACTGCGATATTGACATGTCGTTTTATTGCTAAGGATTTTGCCGCAACAGCTGCCATAACCCCCCCATATTCGCTGGCGCGCGACATACCGTAGCCCGGGGCTCCACTTCCCAACAAGATCGAATCGAGCCGTTTTAACCTTTCTTGGTGAAGGAGTTCAGGGCGGCAAGCCCGGTACATCCCGGGCGTTGCTCCACTGCTTCGGTTCACGACTGTTCAACAGCCCGGAACCACCGTGTGGCACCCGGAGGGGGAGTCGATAAAGCGCGATCCCGGGGGTACACGGTGGCCTGTACCGGTTTGACCTGCAGTGACCGTTGAAGCCGGTACGTGCGGCGGACGGACTCACGACTCGCGCCGCGGCGGCCGACCCCTTCGGAACTACTGGGAGCCTCTCTTTCGACGCCGCCTATTTCCGGCGGATCGCCTTTACTTCGGCACCCGCACGACGGTCGTGTACGTGTGGTTGGTCACCATCTCGAATTCCGGGTCCAGGAGTTTCTCCCGGATTACGGAGAGGTCGGCTTCGGTCAGAGATGTCTGACTCAGCAGGAAAGGCTCCAGCATGGTGCTGTGCAGTCGGGCGAGCCGCGCGGTCGGCGCCCCGCCCTCCCCCGGTGCCCGGAAGTCGCGCACCGTGATGTCCCGATAGCCGGCGGCGGACAGAACGTCCGGCGTACGCGCCGCCCATTCGAAATCCATACCGGTTTCTCCGGCGAGTTTGTGCACGCCGTCGTGGTATTCCTGGAAGATGCGCGCCGTGTATGCGTCGACCGGGGACTTGATGATGCCCTCGTCAGCACAACCGCAGTACCAGTCGGTGAGCACCAGCGCACCGCCCGGCCGGAGATGTGCGGCCAGCCTCGCCGCGACCGCTTCCTTGTCGGCCACGTGCATCAGCACCAGCCGGGCGTGAATGAGATCGAACGCGTGCTCCGGCCACGGGTCCTCGACGAGGTCGTGGCGGATCGCCTCGATCCGCGGATGGCTGGGTACGTGCTGGGGCTTGAGGTCGCTGGCCACCACATGTCCGGACGTCCCCACCCTGGCGGCCAGCCAGCGGGCGACGGAGCCGTCCCCGGCGCCCACCTCCCAGCAACGCCACCCATGCCCGACGCGTACCTCCTCACCCAGGGTGCGGAAGGTCTCCCTGTTGAGGATCTCGGAGAGCAGGCCGAGCTGCTCGGGTGCTTCCGGCGCGCCGTTGTCGAAGCGTTGCTCGTGCTCTGTTCTGTACATGGTCTTCTCCTTGGTGAGCCGTCCACGCCACCGGCCCCGCAGCTAGATCGACGCGGGCAGCAGCTCGTTGACCAGTTCGACGAACTGCTTCGGGGTCGAGTTCTTGCTCGCCTTGTCGTCATCGGGCAGGCCGATGCCGAGTTCACGCTCGACCAGGAGCGTCACCTCCACCATCGCGACCGAGTCATAGCCCATATCGGCGAACGTGATGTCGGCGATATCGCCGTCCAGGTCGAATCCCTCGTCCTCGCCGGCCGCCTGGCGTATGTACCCCACCAGGTCCGCCTGAGTGAAAGTCGCCATTGTCGATCCCTTCGTCTCGTGACGTCGAAACCAACATCGCCGGGAGGCTTCGACACCCAGTCGAGTTTCGGTCGACGGAGGCTCCCGGTATTCGGCCTCGGGACCGTCGGGATGCGCGCACCGCGGCACGGCCTCTCGTACGCACCACGGCGAGGCCTCGCCTGGGCCTCGAACGAGTCTCCGCCGGACATGACGACCATGACCGGATAGGGGAAACCCGAGGCAATCCGATCCGTGGGAGGAAGAAGATGAGCGACGGACTCTACATCGCCGCCGCGAGTTCGTGGCTGCCCGAGCGGCTGACACTCGACGAGGCGGAGCAGGCCGGCCTCGCCGATCGGGCGCGGGTCTGGAACACCGGCATCGAGTCGGTGTGCGTCTCGCCGGACAAGTCGGCGCCGGAAATGGCGGTGCTGGCGGCACGGGACGCCCTCGGGCGCGCCGCGGTCGGGGCGGAGGACCTGCAGCTGCTGCTGCACGCCTGCGCGTACCACCAAGGTCATGACATGTGGCCGGCGGCGTCGTACGTCCAGCGCTTCTGCGGCGGTGGCTCCTACCCGGCCGTCGAGGTCCGCCAGATGTCCAACGGCGGCATGATCGCCCTGGAACTCGCGGCCGGCCACCTGCGCGCGTACGGCGGGTCGACCGCCCTGGTCACCACGGCCGACCGGTTCAGCCTGCCCGGCTTCGACCGGTGGCGCAGCGACCCGAGCACCATCTGCGGCGACGGCGGCACCGCGGTGGTGGTGTCCACCCGCACCGGCTTCGCCCTGCTCCGCGGACTCGCTACGGTGTCGGATCCCGGGCTGGAGCACGGCAGCCGGGGCGAGCGGTTCAGTGACGCGCCGTTGGCCGCGCGAGCGCCGATCGACCTGAACAGCGACTCCCTGGTGCGCGAACTCGGAGTGGAGGCCCTGCTCAACCGCATCGAAGCGGGGCAACGGGAGGCGTTCGACCGGGCCTGTGCCCAGGCGGACGTCAAACTCGGCGACATCGACTGGTACGTGCTGCCGAACCTGGGCCGGACCCGGATGCGGGCGCAGTACTTCGACCCGTTCGGCATCGATCCGCAGCGCTCGACCTGGTCCTGGGGCCGGCGGGTCGGGCACCTCGGCGCGGGCGACCAGTTCGCCGGTCTCGCCCATCTCGTCTCCGAGGGCGCACTGGAGCCGGGGCAGACGTGCCTGCTGGCAGGCGTCGGCGCCGGCTTCACCTGGACGGCCGGCATCCTGGAGATCATCGCCAGGCCGTGAGCCGGAGGACACCGTGTCGAGGTGCCCGCGTCACCAGCGGGTGCCTCGTCCGGGGCGACGCCGGTGGCAGCCGTCATGGACGGCTGCCACCGGCGTTCGTCATGCCGCCGTCAGCACCACCGCGGAGTTGATGCCGTCGCTGCGGGCCAGTACCAGAGCGGTGGACACGGTCGTCTCCCTCGGTCGGTCGAGCACCAGGTCGAGCTGGTCGGACCGGACGGGGTCGGTCACATTGATCATCGGCGGGATGACGCCGTGCCGCATGCTCAACGACGCCGTGGCCACGTCGAGCGCCGGGCCACCGGAGTACAGCCGGCCGGTCATCGTCTTCGGCGCGGTCACCGGAACACCCCGTGGACCGAACACGGCGGTGACGGCGGCGGCTTCCGCGCGGTCGAGTTCGCCGACCCCGGCCGCGTCCGCGAACACGACGTCGACCTCGTCGGGCGTCACACCGGCGTCCGCCAGCGCGGACTCGATCGCCCGGCGCAGCCCGGGCTCCCGTGCCGAACCGGGCCGCGGGTCGAAGGTGGTGGCGTACCCGGCGATCTCGCTGTACGGCCGGGCGCCTCGGCCGCGCGCGTGTCCGGCCTCCTCGACGACGACCATGGCGCCGCCCTCTCCGGGTACGTAGCCGGACGCGGCGGTGTCGAACGGCAGGTAGGCCTGGGTCCGGTCGGCGACCGTGCTCATCCGGCCGGTGGTCAGCTCGATCGTCCACCCGAGCGGGCACATCGCGCTCTCCACGGCGCCGCACATCACCACCGGCAGGCCGTCGACCACGTGCCGGCGGGCCTGCGCTATGGCGTCCAGGCCGCTGGTGTTCCCGGTCAGGACGCCGCCGGGGCCGTGCCACCCGTGCCGGATGGAAATCTGACCCGTGTTCACCGCGTAGAACCACGAGAACGAGAGATAGGCGCTCACATGGTCGCTGCCGAGGCTCCAGAGCTTCTCCAGCTCGCGCTGGCTGTACTCGAGGCCGCCCGCGGAGAGACCGGTGACGATGCCGACCTGGTCCTCCGGGAGCGCGGCCGGATCGAGCGAGGAGTCCCGGACAGCGGCGTCCGCCGCCATCAGCACCAGCCGGGTGGTCTGGTCGGTCTGCGGCACCAGACGTCCGGGGATGTACGCGCGCACGTCGTAGTCGGCCACCTCGCCCGCCAGTGTGGCCGGGTACTGCTCCGGATCGAAGCGGGTGACCCGGTCGATGCCGCCCCGCCCATGGAGGACGGCGTCCCAGTACTCGTCGGTGTCGAACCCGTTCGGCGCGACCACCCCGAGACCGGTGATCACCGCACGAGGACGCTCCGGCGTCGTGCCGTTGTCGTTCTCCGGGACTGCCCTACTCATCGGATCCCCCCTGGGTCAGCACCATGGCGCTCTGGAAACCGCCGAACCCGCTGCCGACCTTGAGCACCGTCCGCAGGTCCGCCTGTCGCGCCGACAGCGGCACGTAGTCGAGCCCCAGTTCCGGGTCGGGTTCGTGCAGGTTGGCGGTCGGCGGAATGAGCCCGGCGTCGATGGCCAGCGCGCATGCCGCGATCTCGATCGAGCCGATCGCGCCCAGCGAGTGCCCGATCATGGACTTGATCGAACTGACCGGCGTCCGGTAGGCGTGGTCGCCGAGAGTGCGCTTGAACGCGTCGGTCTCGTGCGCGTCGTTCTGCTTCGTACCGGAGCCGTGCGCGTTCACGTAGTCGACCTGCTCGGGCACCCGCCCGGCCATCCGCAGCGCCACCTCGATGGCCTTGGCCAGTTCCGGGCCCTCGGTCCTGAGTCCGGTCATGTGGTACGCGTTGGCGCGCACGTCCCATCCGCCGATCTCCGCGTAGACGCGCGCGCCGCGTTCCCTGGCGTGGTTCAGCTCTTCCAGCACCAGCATCGCGCTGCCTTCGGCGAGCACGAAGCCGTTCCGGGTGCGGTCGAACGGGCGGGACGCGGTGGCCGGTTCGTCGTTGCGCGGCGTCGTCGCCTTGATCGCGTCGAAGCAGGCGACGCAGATCGGTGAGAGGGACGCGTCCGAGCCGCCGGCCAGCATCACGTCGGCGGAGCCCTCGCGGATCAGCCGCGCCGCGTGGGACACCGACTCGATGCCCGCGGTGCATCCCGTGGACACCAGGGACACGGGGCCTTCCGCCCCGACCGTCCAGGCCACGTCCGCGGCGATCGACGTCGGGACGAGATAGTTGTACATGTGCGGCACCGCGTACTCGTGGTCAAGGAGCCACTTGCGGCCGCCGTCGGAGAGCACGTTGTACTCCCGGTCCAGGCTCATCGTGCCGCCGATGGCGCTGCCGACGCTGACCCCGCAGCGATGCGGGTCCGTCTCGGCCAGGTCGAGTCCGGCGTCCGCGACGGCTTCCCTGGTCGCGGCGACGGCGAGCTGCGCGCTCCGGTCCATGCGCCGGATCTCCTGCGCGGAGAAGCCCTCCGCGACCGGGTCGAAATCGCACTCGCCCGCGATCCGGGAGCGGAACCCGGACGCGTCGAAGAGCGAGATGGTGCGTATGGCCGAGGTGCCGGAGGAGATCAGCTCCCAGAACTCCTTGGCGTTTCCTCCGCCCGGGGCGCGCACTCCGATACCCGTGATGGCGATCCGGCGGGTCATCGTGCCCTCACCGCTCGCGCGCTGACTGCTGTATTCGGCATGTGGGTCTCTTTTCTGATGACGGTCCATGGCGAGAAAGCGGAATCGTCGATGCCGGGGTCAGGCATCGAAGGTGACCGGCAGGGCTTCCAGTCCTCGGACCGTGAGGCTCCGCTGCCATCGCAACTGCTCCGGCGGTACGGACAGCGCAAGGCCGGGCAGCCGGCGCAGCAGTCCGTGGAACGCGATCCGGCCCTCCAGCCGGGCCAGGGGAGCACCGAGGCAGAAGTGCGCACCCCGCCCGAAGGCCACGTGGGCGGGGTCCGCGCGGGTGACGTCGAAGTCGTCCGGTGCCGGGAACTTCGCCCCGTCCCGGTTGGCCGATGCCAGGGACAGGAGCACCGGGTGGCCCTTCTCGATGCGCGTGCCCGCCACCTCGATGGGTTCGAGCGGGAACCGCCACGTCGCCGTCTCGAACGACCCGTCGTACCGCAGCATCTCCTCCAGCGCCGAGTCCACCAGTTCCGGTCGCTCGCGCAGCAGGGCGAGTTGGTCGGGGTGGCGCAGCAGGGCCAGGGTGCCGTTGCCGATCAGATTGACCGTCGTCTCGAAGCCGCCGACCAGCAGCAGGGACATCATGGACAGCAACTCGGCCTCGTTCAGCCGGTCGTCGTCGTCCCGGGCCGCGATCAGCGCGTCGACCAGTCCGTCGGCCGGGTCCTGACGGCGCTTGTCGACCAGTCGGGTCAGATATTCGAGGAGGTCGCGCAGTCCGACCGGCCGCGCGTCACCGCGGTCGGCCTGGGCGGAGTCGGTGTTCGTCCACCGCCGGAAGTCCTTCGTCCACTGGCGGAACACGTCCTGGTCCGCCTTGGGCACTCCCAGCAGTTCACAGATCACCGTGATCGCCAGCGGGAACGCGAAGTCGCCGATCAGCTCGGCCTGCCCGCGGGGCACGATCGTGTCGAGGAGCCCGTCCGTGATGTGCTGCACCTGTGCGCGCAGGCCCTCGACGCGGCGGGCGGTGAAGGCGGTCGAGACCAGCCGACGCAGCCGCGTGTGTTCGGGCGCGTCCGTGGTCAGCAGATGCGTCCCGAGCCCGGTCCGGTCCTCCAGCGGTCTCCCCTTGCCCGCCTCCTGCCAGTCGAGCGGTGCGTTGCGCGGGTCCTTGCTCATCCGGGGATCGGACAGCAGCTTCCGCACGTCCTCGTACCGGGTCACCAGCAGTCCGTAAAGGCCGCGGCCCTCCAGGACCTGCCGGACCGGTTCCTCCGCACGTAACCACGCGTACTCGGGATAGGGATCAGCGCCGAAATCCATCCTCCGCCTCCTCTGCCTCGGTGTTCGGTTCCTGACCGGCCTCGCGTCCCACCCGGACCTGATCCCTGCCGGCCCGGCCTTCACCATCACGCGGGGAACATCCGCGAACAGGACGCGCCGAGCGCGCGTTCGCTCGAGGTCGGTGGTCGAGGGACCACATGGCGCCGATGCTCGCGGCAGCGGTTCGAGGCGAGTTCGTGTGTGGTTCGACCCAAGGAGGGGGGCGTACGGAGGCGGCCCGGGGCGCCTCCCGGCGCCGAGACAGCATGCGGCCGACACCGACCGTGCCGGTGTCGACCGCATGCCAGGGGTACGGATCCGCGTCAGGCCTTCTGCCGGCACAGGATCCGGTCGAGGACGTCCCGCAGGTGCTGCGTGCTGGTCTCCACGGCATTCCGTGTCGTGGCCGTACGCCAGCCGACGAACCCGTCCGGGCGGACGAGCACGGCGCCGTCCTCCTTGATGCCGACGGCCTCGGCCCACCCTTCGACCGCGTGCCCCGTGATGCCCAGGTCCCGTGTCGCGTCCAGCCAGTGGTCGGCCGCGGTCCCGGTGATCAGCGTGAATCCGTCGACGAGGTCGACCGTGGACCGTCCGTCCGGAAGCCACCGGTGCGGCAGGCGGCTGCCCGGGGCGCCGTCCAGGACGAGGTTCTCCATGTCGGAGAGCGGCTCCGGGTCGACCACCGCGCCGGAGTCGTACCGGTAGCCGATCACGGGGATCATGATGCCCGCCATGCCCACGGCCGCGCGGTCGGCGGCCCGGCTCGCGTCGTTGTCCCAGTGCAGGTCACGGTGCTCGGCGCGGAGCACGGTCTGTCGCATGGTGAACAGCGCGACGGGCCGGCGCTCGGCCTCGTAGGTGTCGAGCAGCGCGTCACCGCCGGCGGCCAGTTTCCACGCCAGGTTGTGGCCGTCGGCGATACCCACGTTGAGTCCGAGACCCCCGACCGGCGGCACCACGTGGGCCGCGTCACCCACGAGGAAGACGTTGCCCTGCCGGAAGCGGTCGGCGACCCGCGCCGTCGACGACCAGGGCAGCAGGCTGATGATCTCCGGCTCGATGTCGCTGACGCCGGTGGCGTCCCTGATCTGCTGCTGGATCCGCTCGACGGGGGTCTCCGGGTCACCGTTCGGGATGTGGAAGACCCAGCGGCCGGTCTCGTCGACCTTCAGCAGGATCCCGGACGCCCGCTCGTTGCGCAGGAACGTCATGGACGTCGGCGGGGTGGGCAGTTCCGCGCGGAACAGCACGTTGAGCATGTGCGAACTGCTCAGCGGTCCCGGGCCGGTCACGCCGATGCCGAGCAGGTCACGCATCCGGCTGCGGACTCCGTCGGCGGCGATCACGTAGTCCGCCGTGACGGTCCTGCCGTCCGCGGTGGTGACGCCGCCGTCCGTCACCGCGACCACCTCGCTGTCGAAGTCCACCTGGCCGCCGAGCTCCCGCAGCCGTGCCAGCGCGGCCCGGTCGACCCGGTCCTGCGGGCAGCTTCCCAGCTTCGCCGGGCCGATCTCCGGCGGCTCGAACTTGGCCGTGACGGTGGTCAGATCGGCCAGGCTCGTGCCCGTCATGAGGCCCCGGACGAGATGGTCCGTCTCTATGTCGATGCCGGCCTCCCGGAGGATCTCCGCCGACCGGTCCGTGATGCCGAAGGCCCGCGGATGGTCGTTGACCTGTGCCCGGCGCTCCAGCACATGGACCGAGACACCCTGACGGGCGAGGAAGACGGCGGTGCACAACCCGACCGTGCCGCCTCCGACGATCACTACGCGCATGCTTGTCCCTCCGAGAATGAGAACGGTGTTTTCCTCACGGGTACGTCGCACCCGTGGCGGTACTGGAGACGCCTCCGCTCACCCGCCGCGTCCCCGGGCGGGAGACGCGCGTACGGATCTAGAGTCCGGCGCGGGCGAAGCGGCGCACCGAGAGCGGCACGAAGATCAGCAACAGCAGGCCGGCCCACAGCAGGCTCGCGGTCACCGGGTGGGTCAGCGGCCACGCGGCGTCCGGCCCGGGAGCACCGGGGTTGCCGAAGAGCTCGCGCGCGGCCGCCGCGGCGGAGCTGAGCGGGTTCCACTCGCACAGCGCCCGGAGGCCGACCGGCATCCGGTCGGTCGGCACGAGGGCGTTGGACACCATGGTGAGCGACAGCGTGAGCGGTGCCAGCCGGGCCGCGGTCCGTGCCGAACGCACCACAAGGCCCAGGTAGGTGCCGACCCACGCCAGCGTGTAGCGGAACAGCAGGAGCAGGCCGATGCCGGCCAGCGCCCGCGGAACGCCGTCGTGCGGCCGCCAGCCGACGACGAGACCGCACACCATCAGGACCGCGAGGCCGTAGGCCCCGAGGATCCCCTCGGCGCCGCTCTGGCCGAGCGGCACGGACACCCGGTGGGTCGGGAGCGAACGCAGGCGCTCCATCACCCCGCGCGCCTGGTCCGTCGCCACCTCCACCATGGCGGTGGACAGAGCGGTCCCGGTCGTCATCACGAACAGGCCGGGCATCATGAACTCGCGGTAGTTCGAGGTGCCCGGCACCCCGATCGCGCCGCCGAACACGAAGCCGAACAGCACCACGAACCCGCTCGGCATCATCAGCATGGTGAGCAGGGTGCCGGGCTCGTGGCGCAGCCGGAACAGCCTTCGCTGGGTCAGCGTCCAGCCGTCGGCCAGGAGGTTCACGACACCGCCTCGGGCGTCTCGACCGGTTGCGCCGGTCCGACGGTCTGCCCGGTCATCGTCAGGAAGACGTCGTCCAAGCCGGGCTCGCGGATCCCGATGTTCCTGATCACCGCGCCGGACGCGTCCAGTTCACTCACGATCAGCGGCAGGGCGGGCGCCTGATCCACCGCGGCCACGACGATGCGCGATCCGTCGGCCTCGGGGCACCGGCCGGTCAGCCGCTCCAGCCTCGCCATGGCACTCGGCACATGGTCCGCCGACTCAACCACGACGTCGATGTGACGGCCGATCTGGGCTTTGAGCTGGGCCGGGCTGCCTTCGGCGATCAGCTGGCCGCGGTCGATCACGCCGACCGCCGTGGCGAGCCGCTCCACCTCCTCCAGACACGGGGTGGTGAGCAGGACCGTGGTGCCGTCGGCCACCAGTCTCCGCACGCTCTCCCAGATCTCGGCGCGACTGGGGGCGTCGAGCCCGGTGGTCGGCTCGTCGAGGAAAAGCACCGCGGGGGCCCGTAACAGACTGGCGATCAGGTGGATCCGGCGGCGCATGCCACCGGAGTACGTGCCGACCAGCCGATCACCGGCGTGGGCGAGACCGAACCGTTCCAGCAGCTCGTCGGCGCGCCGACGGGCGCCGCGCGAGCCGAGCCGCGAGAGGCGGCCGAGGATCCGCAGGTTCTCCCGGCCGGTCAGTCCGTCGTCGAACGAGGCGTCCTGACCGGCCAGGCCGATCACCTTCCGCACATCCGCCGGATTCCGGGCCACGTCGAAGCCGGCGACGACGGCCCGCCCGCTGCTGGGCCGGGTCAGGGTGGCCAAGATCCGCACGGCGGTGCTCTTCCCCGCACCCTTCGGGCCGAGCAGGCCGTAGACGGTGCGCGACGGCACCACCAGGTCCAGGCCGTCCAGCGCGACGACATCCCCGTACTGCTTCCTCACATCCTCGGTGTACATGATCGCGTCTTCCATGCATCAACCCTTCACCGAGTACGGTGTACGCGATTTTAGCGTAGCCAACCGAGTGCGCCGTACGCAACTTTGCGTCGGACGCGTAGGATGACTGTCGTGTCGGACTCGAACCCAATCATCTGGATGCGACCGGAGAAGCCGGCGCGAGGCCCCGCGCCGTCGCACAGTCGTAGGCAGATCGCCGCGGTGGCGATCGATATCGCGGACTCCGAAGGCATCGAAGCCGCGTCGGTGCGCGCCATCGCCAAGCGACTCGGCACCGGTGCGATGACCCTCTACCGCTACCTGCCGACCAAGGAAGACCTGTACACGGTCATGATCGACGAGGCGACCGGCTTCGAGCCGCAGGAGCCGACCGGCGATCTCCGTGCGGATCTGACGACCTTGGCACGCCGCCGCCGGCAGATCCTCCTGCGGCACCTCTGGCTCGCCCCGCTCCTCGCCACCCGCCCGATCATGGGCCCCAACTTCATGCGCGGCATGGAACGCGATCTCGCCGTTCTCGCCGGCTGCGGCCTGGGCATGGACGACACGATCCACGTGCTCAACCTGATCCACTCGTGGGTCAGCGGCGCCGTGCAGGCCGAGTTGACCGAGCGGGCGACCGCGAATCAGTCCGGCCTCGACCGCCATGCCTGGCGGCTGCGGATGGAGCCGTACCTCAAGTCCCTGCTGGAGACCGGTGAGTTCCCGCACCTGAGCCGGATGGTCCAGACCTCCGAGATCGGGGAGGCAGACGAGCGGTTCGCGAACGGCCTGGCGATCATCCTGGACGGAATCGAAGCCCGCTTCCCGACGGCCACCGGGAAGGACGGATCGCGCCGGCCGGTCGGCGACACCGGCGGTGGTGCGCCGTCGGCGCGGCGCGCGAAAGGTCAGCCAACCGCGCGCAGTTCGACGACGGAGTAACGGCCGGCCGGCGTGACCGAGGTGGTGTGCAGGCCGACGGTTCCCGCCAGTTCGGCCAGTTGCTCCAGGGTGTGCTGCCGGCCGCCGAAGTAGCCGAGCATGCGCAGGTCGCCCTCCGTCTGCACGGTCCGGTCGCCGAAGTAGTCCACGACGAGCACACGTCCCGTCGTCTGCGCCGCGTCGGCGCAGCGGCGCAGGATACGGGCGGCCGACGCGTCGTCCCAGTTGTGCAGGATGCTCGACAGCAGATATCCGTCCGCTCCGGCGGGAAGAGCGTCGAAGAAACTGCCGGCCGCGATGTCGGCCCGGTGGTCGAGACCGGCCGCGGCGATGGCCTTCTCGGCGCGGCGCACCGGGCCGGGCAGGTCGACGACCGTCCCCCTCAGGTCGGGGTGGGACTGCAGGATGGCGATCAGCATGGTGCCGTCGCCACCGCCGACATCGACCACATGACGGAGCGTTCCCCACGGATACGCCCCGGCCACGGCCGGCGAGTGCGCCGTCAACCTGGCGCCCATCAAGGTGTCGAAGGACTCGGCGCGCCCGTCGTCGGACGACAGGTCGTCCCAGAACGTCACACCGTACTGCTGCGGGAACGCGGCCTCACCCGTGCGTACCGTGTGCAACAGGTGGACGAGGCTCAACTCTGCGTGTCCCAGGGCGCCTTCGATGTCGAGTATGGCCCGCATGTCCTCGGGCGCGCCCTCGCACAGGTGGCGGCCCATGGCCGTCAGGTCGTAGGCGCCGGGCCCGGTGCCCGACAGCACGCCCGCGGTCACCAGGTGGTCCAGCAGCCGCCCCAGCGCGTCCCGGTCGGCGCCGACGGCCTCGGCCAGCGCCTCGGTCGTCCGGGCGCCCGCGGCGATGTGGTCGGCCAGCCGCAACGTCGCCGCCACCCGGACGGCCATCGGGGTCAGCAGATCGGCGGCTGCCCACACTCCCCCGCCTCGGGGGGTCGTCTCCTTGGCCATGACTTCTCCTGACTCGACGGTTCTCTGTTCGTGGGACCCGGCCGGGACGGTGTCGGTGCCGGTGCGGCAGCTCACGTCCGGCCGGGCGGTTCCTCGCCCCTCGCGCTGTGGCGAGGTCTCTCGGAGGCCGGTGCGGCCGACTCAGAAGCCGGCGCGCTCCTCCGCGTACGCCTTGGCGAGGCGGAGGTTGCTCATGCTGTTGCCGCTCAGCAGCCGTCGCAGGTACCGGCGCGCCTCGGCGACCGTCGTCGCGCCGCCCAGCTGGGACAGCGCCGAGCGCTTGATCGTGCTGGTGTGCCGGGCCTCGGCGATGACGCCTTCCGGCGTCTCGGTGAACCGCCAGTGGCCGGTGTGCGCGTCCAGCATCGTGGGCAGCGAGATCTGCTTGTACACGATCAGGTGGTTCGGGAGGCAGATCCGCACCGAGCGGACGGTGTGCGTGCTGCCGTCCGGACCCTTGGTGTCCATGTCGAAGAACTGGACGTTCGGCACGTCCTCGGTCATGGCGAGCCCCACCACGTGCGGGATGCGCTCGGGCCACAGGTCCGCCCGGTAGAGGTAGTCATAGGCGTCCTCGACGGAGCCGGCGATGAACAGCGGGTCAGTGAAGGACACGACGAGTTCGTCCAGGTCGGCCCGGCGCTCGGCCGTGTCGCGGAGCGTGGCGAGGCAGTCCTCGCTCTCCTGCGCGATCCTGTCCAGCAACGGGCCGAGATCGGCGCCGGTCGGCGCGACGACCTGGTGGCTCAGCTCGACCCGGGTCCGGTTCGGCGTCAGTTCGGTGAAGACCCACTCGCCGCGGAGGTCGGTGGCGGGCTGTTCGGGTTCCATGTGCGCGAAGGTGATGCGGCGCCCCGGCCGGTCCGTGCGGCGCACGGTCTGCCAGGCGCGGACGGCGGCGTCACCGGCCAGAGCCCAGTGCCTGACCAACTCTCCCTTCTCGTTGGCGTGGACCGTCTCCGCGTGCACCGCGGACCGGTGGAACTGCGGCCATCGCGCGATGTCCGCGATCAGGTCGAACACCGTCTCCACGTCGCCCTCGATGGTGATGGCGTGGTCAACTCGCCGCTGTGTACTCGACACAACAAGACACCTCACAAGCGTCGTCACATCCGTATCCGTCGCGACCGACGATGTCCGTCCTCGATCGACCTCGCTTCGAGGACCCTTCGAGTTCCCCGTCCGCGGTCGGCCCCGGCCGTTGACCGGGCGTCGATCCGGCGTCGAAGGCGCGGGCGCAAGCTGGGCGCACCCCCGAAACGCACCCCGCCTATTCGTAAGGAGACGCTAAATGCCGAGCATCATCACTGTCGGCGCATTCGACAGTGGTAACGTCGCCGACGTCACCAAGATCCTTCAGGAGTTCGATGGCGAGGTCGCGTCCGAACTGCCCCAGCTGCGCCGCCGCCAGGTATTCAGCTACAGCGACCTTTATGTGCACATGCAGGACTGGGACGTCGCCGACCCCGACGAGGCATACCGGATCATCAGCACCGACCCCCGGTGCACGCGGCTGAACGAACGCCTGTCGACCTATTTCGGCGATCACGCCGCGACGGAGGACTGGGACGGCCCGGTCGACCGGCCGACGGCCGAGCGTTTCTACCTGTGGCCGGCCGAGCGACTGGACGACCTGGAGCAGACGTACAGCGCGGTGATCGTCAACACCCAGCGGCAGGAACACATCCCCGAGGCGGCACGGCTGTTCGCGGAGTCGGACGCGACCGACATCCCGCAGAAGATGGGCACGCTGCGCCGCCAGATCTATCTGTGGCGCGGCATCTACCTGCACATCCAGGACTTCGCCGTAGCCAACAGCATGGAGGCGATCAGCGAGGTGTGGACGGAAGGCGATCCCCGCTTCCTCCAGCTCGTCGACGACCTCACGGAGATCATTCCGCCGTACGACCCGCAGGGCAATTCACTGGCCACCCGTTTCTACCACTGGGCTGCAGAGGTGCCGGCATGACGAAACTCCCGACCCACCCCATTCGCCGGCAGCTCCCCGGCGTGCTGCCGGCCGAGTACGAGACACTGCGGGAACGAGGCATCGGCCAGGTCGAATTGCCCACGGGCAAACTCGTCTGGATGGTGGTGAGGCCGGAATACGCCCGCATCGTGCTCTCCGACCCGCGGTTCAGCTCGGACAAGACGGACGACCGATTTCCGAAGCTGACACCCAATTCGCTGATGAAGCTGCGGTACTGCGCACCGTTCATGATCAACCTGGACGGTCCGGAACACCTGAAGAAGAAGAAGTCCATCATGGACGAGTTCTCCCCGGAAGGACTCGCCCGGCTGCTGCCGCGCCTGCGGGTCGCCGTCGAGGAGAAGATCGACGACATGCTGCGGCAGCCGACGAAGCCGGTCGACCTGGTGAAGGAGCTGGCGTTCCCCATCGCGTGGCAGCTGCAGGAGATGTTCCTCGGCATCCCCGCGGCCGAGCTGGAGACGATGCGGGACAACGTCTGGAAGCTGCTGCTCGGCACCACCACCGAGGCCGAGGAGAGGGAAGCGGCCGACCGCCTGAACGGGCACGCGGAAGAGGTCCTGAAGGAGAAGGCCAAGCACCTCGGCGACGACATGATGAGTCGTCTGATCGTGCAGGAACGCGAGAAGCACGGCGAGGTCAACTGGTACGAACTCGCGCCTCTGATGCTGTCGAACGCCCAGGGCATTCACAACTCGGTGTCCACGATGATCTCGCTGGGCGTGCTCACCCTGCTGAACCACCCGGAGCAGCGGCCGACGCTGCTCGCCCATCCGGACCGGATGACGACTGCGGTGGACGAGATGCTGCGGTACTTCTCGGTCAACGACGGAACCCCCATGCGGCTCGCCACCGAGGACATGCTCATCGGCGACACGCTGGTCAAGGCCGGTGACGGCGTGGCGGTGCCGACGCTGCCCGTCAACCGCGACCCGTCGGTGTGCCCGTATCCCCATCAGCTCGACATCATGCGGGAGGAGCCCGCCCGGCACCTGGCGTTCGGTCACGGACCGCACAAGTGTCCGGCGGACCGCCTGGTGCCGAGCCTGCTCGAGATCGTCTACACGACGCTCTTCGAGCGGGTCCCGACGCTCGCGCTCGCCGTGCCCGAGGCGGAACTGACGTACAAGTACCACTCGATCCAGGCGTTCGGCCCGGCCGAGATGCCGGTCACCTGGTAGCCGCGCAGGCCGCCGCGCTCATCGGCGACGGGCGTGGCCGCCGCGGAGCGCGGCGGCCACGCGGGCCCAGGACCGACCGAGAGAAATGACAACCTCGGGTTGACACCACCCGACTGACAACCTACGGTTGACACCATGACGCAGATCACTCCGCCGGTCAAGCTCGACGAGCTCATCACGGCGATCACCGAGAACCACACCACCGCCCTCGACCAGCTCAGCGGCGCCATCCTGCTGGCCGACCACATCGGCGAGGTCGCCGACCATCTCATCGGCCACTTCGTCGACCAGGCCCGTCACTCCGGCGCGTCCTGGACCGACATCGGCCGCTGCATGGGCGTCACCCGGCAGGCAGCCCAGAAGCGGTTCGTCGGCAAGCCCGACGCCAAGCCGTCGAATGCCTTCGAGAAGTTCTCCCAGCCCGCCCGCAGCGCGATCATCGCCGGCATGAACGAGGCCAAGACGGCCGGCAACGCCGAGATCGTCCCGGCGCATGTCCTCCTCGGCCTGCTCGGCACCGAGGGCAGTGCGGTCGGCGCCCTGCGGGCGCAGGGCATCGACCTCGACCAGGCGCGAGACACGGCGGTGGCCACCCTGCCGCCGCGCAGTGACGCCGATCCGGTGCTGATCCCGTACGACGCCCACGCGAAGAAGGCGCTGGAACTGGCGTCTCGGGTGGCCTTCCGCCTCGGCCAGGACAGCGTCAGCACCGGCCACATGCTGCTGGGGCTTCTGGAAGAGGGGGACGGCGCCGGGGTGCTGGCCTCGCTGGGCCTCGACACGGCAGCGGCCGAGCGTTTCGTGGCGGAAGCCGCCGACGAATCGTCCGTCGCCTCGTAGCGAAACCGACCGCGTCCGTCCGCGGACGTCGGCTGACAGCGTCGGACTCCCGGAATGGGAACGGCACGGGAACCGAACGGTTACGGAACGGGAGCTCCGGGCGAGGTGGAACCTGTCAAGAGGTGACACCCCGCCCGGTTGTCCTCGCGCCCCGCTCCGACCCCCTACCGGACTCGGCCCGTCGCGCCCTGTGCGCTGTGAACCGCCTACCCGGGTGCGATGGCGGCCGGACCTCCCGCGGAGGATCGGATCCCGTCCCCCTTTCCCGACCCCGTACATGCGGAGTGGTGTGATGACTTTCGACCGGACGCGGATCTTCGGCCTTCGGCGCCTACGGAGGGCACGTCAACGCAAGACCGAGATGGGAAGCCTCGCACCGGCGGCCTCCCTGACCGCGCCGCGCCGGCCAGCCGGCGCGCGTGCGGGAGCGCCTGTCTGATGGCGACGCCGGGTACCGACGGCCGTGTCGCTCTCGTCACCGGCGCTTCGGGAGCGCTCGGCGCCGCCGTGGCACGGGTCCTCGACCACCGTGGCTACCGGCTGGCGTTGCACTACACCAACGGTGAGGACCAGGCCCGCAAGGTAGCGGCCAAGCTCAGCGGGCCGAGCACCCTCGTGCGGGCGGACGTCGCCGACTGGGCTGCCACCCGGGACATGGTCGACCGGGTACGCGCTGAGCTGGGAGGCATCAGCGTCCTCGTCAACACGGGTGCGATCCGCCGGGACGGTCTCATGGCCACCCAGTCCGTCGACGACTGGACCCGGACCGTCGCCGTCAATCTGATCGGCACCTTCCATACCTGCCGGGCGGCACTCCCGGACATGCTGCGGGGCCGCTGGGGACGCATCATCAACGTCGTCTCGCCCGCCGGCCTCCTCGGCAGCCGGGGCCAGACGGCGTACTCGGCGTCCAAGGCCGGTGTGCTGGGGATGACCCGGAGCCTGGCCCTGGAGTGCGGGCGGTTCAATGTGACGGTCAACGCGCTGTCACCCGGCCTGATGGCCACCGCGCTCACCGAGGAGGTGCCGGCCGAGGTCCGCGCCACGCTCGTGGCGCGGACCGCGTTCGGCCGCATGGGCACGCCCGACGAGGTGGCCCGTGGCATCGAACTGCTGCTGGACGCCGACTACATGACCGGTCAGGTGCTGTCCATCGACGGGGGCATGTCGATCTCGTGACCGCCGTGCCGGACGGCCACCCCGCGCGCCCCGCTGGAGGAGTTCCCCGGAGCCTTCCGCGTGCGAAGTCCCGTCACCGGCACCGGACCTGACTGCGGAGGCACAAGCATCCCCTCCAGCCGGTACTGAAGCGAGGAAGGATCACGACACGACCAACCCTCGCCGCATCGTCATCGGAAGCTCGGTCCGAATGGCCACGCAGGGCCGCTCCGTGTGCACGCGGCCGGAAGATGATGCCCCATCAGGAGCTTGATCCGGCAATTCGGCATGGTGCGTACCGCACACCGTTCAGTCCTTCACCCATCGGCTGGACATCACGCTGTCCCCTCAGGAAGAGGCGCTCATCGCCAGAGCCGTCCCGAAACGGCGCAACGAGTTCACCACCGTCCGCGCCTGCGTCCACGCCGAGCCCAACTCCCCGCTTGCGGAAGGGGTACTGGAGGCCATAACCCGTCCCGAGGAACGCTCCGCCCTGGCCTCACTTGCCGCCCTGGCCGCCGCGGCGGCCAGGCCCGCATGGGACCCCGCCTCCTGTTCAGCGCCAAGGTGTCCGTACACAAGGCGTGGTACCCGGTGACCCGCCGCCGACTGGACTTCCAGGAGGCGTTCCTCGACCTCGCCCCAGACGGCACGTTCACCGCCCGCGCCCTCGTACCCGCCCCGCCCGAACTCGCCTGTGTACACGGACGTTGGGTCGCCGACAGCAGCCATGTGCTCAGCTGGACAGCAGCCACCGTGAACGCCTCGACCCACTGAACACGCCACCCGTGTGACGCCCCACTGAGCGTCACGGGACGTCAGCACCGAGAGGCGCGCGGACGGGGTCGACCAAGGCTTGGCGACTGGTCCACACCCCTTCAAGATGCCCACCGTCACACGCGTGAGCGCTTCCCCCGGCGGCCAACAATTGCGCATGACGAACCGTCAGGAATCGCGCCGTTCGTGCGTCAAGCGTGCGTCATGTGCGTCGAACATGCGTCAAGATATCGCACCTAACGCACCTAACGCCCATCACGCACACTCAGAGAAACGGCAGGTCAGAGCCCCTTTGCAGCAGGCTCCAGAATCGCCACACACTCCACATGATGCGTCATCGGAAACAGATCGAACGCCCGCAGCGTCCGCACCTTGTAGCCGCCGTCGCGGAAGTACCCGAGGTCCCGTGCCAGCGCCGCCGGGTCGCAGGCCACGTACGCGATCTTTCGCGCGCCCAGGGACACGAGCTGTTCGACCGTCTTCTTGCCCGCGCCCGCACGCGGCGGGTCGAGGACGATCAAATCGACCTCGGTGATGCCGGTGCGCGGGAGGACCGCCTCGACCTTGCCCTGTTCGATGCGCACGCGCTCGAAGGCGGCGAGGTTGTGCCGCGCGTCCTCGACCGCGCGCTTGCCGGACTCGATGCCGAGCACCGCGCCCTTGTCACCGAGCCGGTCCGCGAGCGCGCCCGCGAAGAGGCCGACACCGCAGTACAGGTCGAGCGCCATATCGCCCTTGCGCGGCAGCAGACCCTGCATGACGGCCTTGACCAGGGTGTCGGCGGCCATCGGGTGGACCTGCCAGAAGCCGCCACTGCCGACACGGTAGGTGCGGCCGTCGGCGCGCTCACGCACGAACGCCCGGCCGTGGACGCGGTGGATGCCGCCGTCCTTCTCCTCGACGCGCATGACGGAGACGGGCTTGTCGAGCTCGACGAGGGGCAGACGGGCGCCGGGCCGGGGCTCCAGGATCACCATGCGGTCCTGCGATCCCGTCGCCGCGATCGCGTCGACCGACTCCATGCCGGACCAGTCACGCTCCTCGATGCCCAGCTCGCTGACGCCCGGTGCCGCGATCATGCAGTGCTCGATCGGCTCGACCTCGTGCGAGCGGTGGCGCCGCAGCCCGGCGTTGCCGTCGGCGTCCACCGCGTACTGCACGCGGGTCCGCCACGCGGGGACCTCGCCGGCCGGGAGCTTGTCGCCCTCGGCGGGCATCACCGTGCCGTCCCAGCCCGCTTCCTCGGGCGTGAGGCCCGCGAGCCGCTGCAACTGCTCGGCGATGACCTCGCCCTTCAGTCGGCGCTGGGCGCCCGGCTTGGCGTGCTGCCAGTCGCAGCCGCCGCAGCGGCCGGGGCCCGCGTACGGACAGGGGGCCTCGACACGGTCCTTCGAGGCGTCCAGGATCTCGACGGCGTCCGCACGCAGGTACCGCGCGCCCTCCTCGCCCTCGGTGACGCGCGCGAGGACCCGCTCGCCGGGCAGCGCGTGCCGTACGAAGAGGACCTGGCCCTCGGATGTACGGGCGATGCAGTGCCCGCCGTGGGCGACGGGGCCGATCTCGACCTCGTACTCCTCCCCCACCAGCGACTTCTTCGGTTCTGCCTGCATGGTGGGGTGACTCCAGTAACGAGAGGGGGGAACGGCCGGACAACAGCCCACCAGTCTACGTGGACACCACCCGGCCGCTCACCACGAGCCCGTCAGCCCTTCGTGTTCGACGACTCCTTCGCGCGCTCCTCCGCGGGCCCGCGCCGCACCGCACCCGGCGCACTCCACTCCTGCCGCCTGCGCGCCCGCTTCTTCGCGGCCTCGGAGGACTCCAGCTGGTAGGGCACGGAGGTGACCATGACGCCCGGGGTGAAGAGCAGCCGGCCCTTCAGGCGCAGCGCGCTCTGGTTGTGCAGCAGGTGCTCGTACCAGTGGCCCACCACGTACTCGGGGATGATCACGGACACCGCGTCGCGCGGCGACTCCTTGCGCAGCCCCTTCACGTACTCGATGACGGGCCGGGTGATCTCGCGGTACGGGGAGTCGAGGACCTTCAGCGGTACGTCGATGCCGCGCCGGTCCCACTCCTCCTTCAGTGCCTTGGTCTCGGCCGGGTCGACGTTCACGCTGAGCGCCTCCAGCGTGTCGGAGCGCATCAGCTTGGCGTAGGCGAGGGCGCGCAGCGTCGGCCGGTGGATCTTGGAGATCAGGACCACGGAGTGGACGCGGGAGGGGCGGACACTGTCGTCGGACGGGCCCTCGGGGGCGGCGATCTCCTCGGCGACCCGGTCGTAGTGCTTACGGATCGCGCTCATCGTCGCGTAGAAGATGCACATGCCGAGCAGCGCGACCCAGGCGCCGTGCGTGAACTTGGTGACGAGGACGACGACCAGCACGAGCCCGGTGAAGAACGCGCCGAACGCGTTGATCGCCCGGGAGCGGACCATGTGCCGGCGCTTGGCCTGGTCCTTCTCGGTGGCCAGGTGGCGGTTCCAGTGCCGGACCATGCCGGTCTGGCTCAGCGTGAAGGAGACGAAGACGCCGACGATGTACAGCTGGATCAGCCGCGTCGAGTCGGCGCCGTAGATGACGACCAGGAGGGTCGCCGCGCCCGCGAGCAGCACGATGCCGTTGGAGAAGGCCAGGCGGTCGCCACGGGTGTGCAGCTGACGCGGCAGATAGCGGTCCTGGGCGAGGATCGAGCCGAGCAGCGGGAAGCCGTTGTACGCGGTGTTCGCGGCGAGGAACAGCACCAGCGCGGTGGCCGCGGCCAGCACGATGAACAGGAAGCTGCCCTTGCCGAAGACGGCCTCGGCGACCTGCGAGATCACCGGGTTCTGAACGTAGTCGGGGCCGACCGCGACGCCGTTGTGGATCAGGTCGTTCGCCGGGTTCTCCGCCATGCGGACGTTGGTCGCCATGGCCAGGGCGATGATGCCGCAGAACATGGTGACGGCGAGCAGGCCCATCGCCGCGAGCGTGGACGCCGCGTTCTTGGACTTGGGCTTGCGGAAGGCCGGGACACCGTTGGAGATCGCCTCGACACCGGTGAGCGCGGCACAGCCGGAGGAGAAGGCGCGCAGCAGCAGGAACACGAGGGCGAAGCCGGCGAGGCCCTGGTGCTCGGCCTTGATGTGGTAGTCGGCGGTCGGCGCGTGCATGGTGTCGTCGAGGACGAACCCGCGGAAGGCGCCCCAGGCGATCATGATGAAGACGCCCGCGACGAAGACGTACGTCGGAATCGCGAAAAGTTTTCCGGACTCCTTTACGCCGCGCAGGTTCATCAACGTGAGCAGCACGATGACGGCCACCGCGCAGGAGACCTTGTGCTCGACCACGAAGGGGATGGCCGAGCCGAGGTTCTCGATGCCGGAGGCGATGGAGACGGCGACGGTGAGGACGTAGTCGACGAGCAGCGCGCTGGCGACGGTGAGACCCGCCCTGGGGCCGAGGTTGGTGTTGGCCACCTCGTAGTCGCCGCCGCCGCTCGGGTAGGCGTGGACGTTCTGCCGGTAGGAGGCGACCACGGTGAACATCAGCACCACGACCGCGACCGCGATCCAGGGGCTGAAGTGGTACGCCGACACGCCCGCGATGGAGAGGACCAGCAGCACTTCTCCTGGTGCGTACGCCACGGAGGAGAGCGGGTCGGAAGCGAAGACGGGCAGTGCGATGCGCTTCGGCAGGAGCGTTTCTCCGAGCCGGTCACTGCGCAGTGCGCGCCCGATCAGGATCCGTTTGGGCACGTCGGTCAGTTTGGACACGCAGAGGATCGTAAGCGTTCGAACGGGAGGTCGCCCACCCGCCGTCCCGCATCGGCCCGCCAACCGTCGCCCATCTGCTCTCCGAGTGAAATCGCAGAGGCGTCACGCTGCGGATTCCGCACCTACGGCGATCCCCATGCCTATATGACAAAACCTCGCTCATTGCACCCCACGGAGGTCCCATGCATGCGCCCGCGGAGCTGATCGGCGCCGCCGCCGGACTCGTCGGCCTCGGAATCCTGACCCTTCTCAGCGTCCGCAGCATCGGCCGCCGCTGACCATGAGAACCCGCAGGCGAATGTGCACGGGGGTGCCGTCCGCGGACCGCACGTGTGTAGCTTGGGCGGCGGTCTGAGACCCTGTTGTTGGCGTTTCGACTGAGCCGTGACCATTGACACCGGAAGGACGGTCGTGCACATCGTCATCATGGGCTGCGGAAGAGTGGGCTCCGCTCTTGCCCAGACCCTGGAGCAACAGGGGCATACGGTCGCTGTGATCGACCAGGACCCCACCGCCTTCCGACGACTGGGCTCCGGGTTCGGCGGCCGTCGTGTCACCGGAGTCGGCTTCGACCAGGACACCCTGCGCGAGGCGGGCATCGAGGAGGCCGGCGCGTTCGCCGCCGTCTCCAGCGGTGACAACTCGAACATCATCGCGGCCCGGGTGGCCCGCGAGATGTTCGGCATCGAGAACGTCGCAGCCCGTATCTACGACCCGCGCCGCGCCGAGGTCTACCAGCGCCTCGGCATTCCGACGGTCGCCACCGTCCGCTGGACGGCCGACCAGATGCTGCGCCGGCTGCTGCCCTCGGGCGCCGAGCCGCTGTGGCGCGACCCCACCGGCGGGGTGCAGCTCGCCGAGGTGCACGCCTCTTCGGCCTGGGTGGGCCACAAGATCAGCAAGCTCCAGGAGGAGACCAGCGTACGCGTGGCCTTCCTCACCCGGCTGGGCGAGGCAATACTGCCGTCCTCCCAGACGGTGCTCCAGGAGGGCGACCTGGTGCACGTGATGATGCGTACGGACGACGTCGAGAAGGTCGAGGCGGCGTTCGCCGAGGGCCCTGAAGAGGAGAGCGGTCACTGATGAGGGTCGCCATTGCCGGTGCCGGTGCCGTCGGCCGCTCGATCGCGGGCGAACTGCTCGAGAACGGCCACGAGATCCTGCTGATCGACAAGGCGCCGACCGCCATCTCGGTCGAGCGCGTCCCGCAGGCGGAGTGGCTGCTCGCCGACGCCTGCGAGATCACGTCCCTGGACGAGGCGGCGCTCCAGCGCTGCAACGTGGTGATCGCCGCGACGGGCGACGACAAGGTGAACCTGGTCGTCTCGCTCCTGGCGAAGACGGAGTACGGCGTTCCGCGCGTCGTCGCCCGCGTCAACAACCCGAAGAACGAGTGGTTGTTCAACGAGGCCTGGGGCGTGGACGTCGCCGTCTCCACCCCGCGTCTGATGTCGGCCCTGGTCGAGGAGGCGGTGAGCGTCGGTGACCTGGTCCGGCTGCTGCGCTTCAGCCACGGCGACGCGAACCTGGTCGAGCTGACCCTGCCGCCGGAGTCGGCCCTGGCGGGCACGCAGGTCGGAGACGTGGAGTGGCCACAGGACACGTCCCTGGTGACGATCATCCGCGGCACCCGCGTCCTCACACCGTCCCAGGAGGACTCCCTGGAGGCGGGCGACGAACTCCTGTTCGTGGCCGCGCAGGCCCGCGAGGAACAACTGGAGGACCTGCTGTCGGTGCGCCGCGAGGACGCATCGAGCTAGTGCCGCAACAGGCAACGTGCGCCGCGATACGACGTCGGGGGCGCCCGGAGATCTCCGGGCGCCCCCGACTCGTACGGGTGACCAGGCCTGACGCACTCGCTCGTACGAGTGACCAGGCCCAAAAACGAACTCAAACGGGTGACTAGACGTCGCGGCGGTGACGCCCTGCCGTGGCCTCGCCCCGCTCCTCGCCCCGCTCCTCGGCCAGTGCCGCCTTGCGTTCCTCCTCGGCCTTCTCCGCCGCCTCCATCTCCGCGAACACGTCGATCGGAGCGGGGGCCTTGGCCAGGAACACCCAGGTGAGCCAGACCGCCAGCAGGAACGGCGGGATCTTCAGCGCGACCAGGACCCAGCCGAGTTGGGCGGTGTTGGCCCACCAGTACAGCGGGAAGAGGATCGCGCACTTGGCGAGCAGGATCAGGCCCCAGGCCCAACTTGCCTTCGCGTACGCCTTCTTGCGGCCCGGGTTGCGGGTACGCCAGGAGAGGTTCTCCTTGAAGACCGGGCCGAGGATCAGGCCGATCAGGGGCACGCCCGCGAGCGTGGTGATGATGTACGCCAGCGCCAGACCGAGCGTGTAGAGCATGCCCGGCAGGTAGAAGTCCTTGGCGTTGCCGGTCATCATCGCGAAGACCACGCCGAAGGCGACACCGAAGACACCGCTGAAGGCGTGCTTGACGGTGTCCCTCATGACGAGGCGGACCACGACCAGCAGCAGGGACACCGTGATGGCGGCGATCGCCGACCAGTGCAGGTCCTTGTTGATCGTGAAGATGGTGACGAAGAGGAGGCCGGGCACCACCGTCTCGACCATGCCCCGGACACCGCCGAACGCCTCGAAGAGCGCGGCCTCGGTCACCGCCCTGGAATCCTGCTGGGCGTCTTCCGTAGGCTTGTCGAGCGACGTCACCGGCTACTCCCGTCCGAGCGGTCTGAGTTCGTACTTCGGGTTGAACAGCACTCTGCGGCCCCGGCTCATCGAGATCCGGCCCGAAGCGATCAGCTTGCGCCCCGGCTCTATGCCGACGATGGAACGCCTGCCGAGCCACACCACGTCCAGTGCGGCCGAGCCGTCGAACAGCTCCGCCTCCAGGGCCGGGACTCCGGCCCGCGGCCGCAGCGTGACCGTGCGCAAGGTACCAGTAACGGTGACGATCTGCCGGTCATGACAGTCGCCGATGCGCGTACATCCTGCGGTCTCGGCGTCCTCGCGCAGCTCCTCGGACTCCAGGTCCTCCTGGGACGAGGAGAGCCGGTCGAGCATGCGCCGGAACCGGCCCACCGGCTTTTCGGAATGAGGAACAGCGCTCATACCGAAAGCGTACCGGGGGACGCCGACAGCAACGCACTCGCGGCGCCAACGCTCTGAACGGGCACTGACCGGCCCTGGACACTCCGCCGCCCCCGCACACTCCGCCGCCACCGCTCGCATCTCACCTCTCGAACCGATATCCCATCCCCGGCTCCGTGATGAAGTGCTTCGGATGCGACGGATCCGATTCCAGCTTGCGGCGCAGTTGTGCCATGTACACGCGCAGGTAGTTCGTCTCCGTCCCGTACGACGGGCCCCACACCTCCTGGAGCAGCTGTTTCTGGCCGACCAGGCGGCCGGTGTTGCGGACGAGCACCTCCAGCAGGTGCCACTCCGTCGGGGTGAGCCGTACGTCCCTGCCGTCGCGGTTGACCTTCTTCGCGGCCAGGTCGACCGTGAAGTCCTCGGTCTCCACGATCACGTCGTCCTCACCGCCGCCCGTGGGCTCGGCCCGGCGGACGGCGGCCCTCAGGCGGGCCAGCAGCTCGTCCATGCCGAAGGGCTTGGTGACGTAGTCGTCGGCGCCCGCGTCCAGCGCCTCGACCTTCTCGTCGGAGGAGTGGCGGGCCGAGAGCACCAGGATCGGCACCCGGGTCCAGCCGCGCAGTCCCCTGATCACCTCGACGCCGTCCATGTCGGGCAGCCCGAGGTCGAGCACCACGACGTCGGGGTGGCGGGCGGCGGCGACGTGCAGCGCGGTCGCGCCGTCGTGGGCCGAGTCGACCTCGTACTTGCGCGCCTTCAGGTTGATCACGAGGGCGCGTACGATCTGCGGCTCGTCGTCGACCACGAGCACCCTCGTCGGGGTCTGGGGGCCTCCCCCGGTCGGGCTCAGCATCTGGTCTGCCTTTCTGCTGTTGCGTGCGCGAGGCCGGGACGGCCGGCGGGGCTGTCCACCGCCGCCCCGACCGTCAGCACCATGGTGAGGCCGCCGCCGGGAGTGTCCTCGGCGTTCAGCGTGCCACCCATCGCCTCGGCGAAGCCGCGTGCCACCGCGAGACCCAGGCCGACACCGACACCGCGCGGGGCGTCGCCGTAGCGCTGGAAGGGCGCGAAGATGCGGTCCTTCGCCTCGTCGGGGACACCGGGCCCGCGGTCCACCACACGGAGTTCCACCCGGTTGGCGAGGGCGCTCGCGGCCACCAGGACCGACTCGTCCGAAGGGCTGTACTTGACCGCGTTCTCGACGAGGTTGGCCACCGAGCGCTCCAGCAGACCGGGGTCGACGGCCACCATCGGCAGACTCTCCGGGATGTCCAGCACCACGCTGTCCTCGGGCACTCCGCCGAGCGCCATCGGCACCACCTCGTCGAGGTCGATCTCGCGGATCAGCGGGGTCACGGTCCCGGTCTGCAGCCGGGACATGTCCAGCAGGTTGCCCACCAGGTGGTCGAGGCGGTCCGCGCCGTCCTCGATGCCTTCGAGGAGCTCCGCCCGGTCCTCCTCGGACCAGGCCACGTCGTCGGAGCGCAGGGAGGACACGGCCGCCTTGATCCCCGCCAGCGGGGTCCGCAGGTCATGGCTGACCGCGGCCAGCAGCGCGGTACGGATGCTGTTGCCCTCGGCGAGCGTGCGGGCCTGGTCCGCCTCGCGCTGAAGGCGCTGGCGGTCCAGGACGACGGCGGCCTGGGCGGCGAACGCGGCGAGCACCCGGCGGTCGGAGGCGGGCAGCACGCGCCCGGACAGCGCGAGGGCCATGTGGTCGCCCACGGGCATGTCCACGTCCGCGTCCTCCGGCCGGTCGACCAGCGGACGCACGCCCACACTGCCCGCGCAGGTCCACGGCGCGACGTCGCTCTCCCGCTCCAGCAGGGCGACCGACTCCATGCCGAAGGTCTCGCGGACGCGTTCGAGCAGGGCGTCCAGACTGGTCTCGCCGCGCAGCACGCTGCCCGCGAGGAAGGAGAGGATCTCCGACTCGGCACGCAGCCGGGCCGCCTGATGCGTACGGCGGGCGGCGAGGTCCACCACGGAGGCCACGGAGACGGCGACACCGACGAAGATCGCGATGGCGATGATGTTCTTGGGGTCGGCGATCGTCAGCCGGTGCAGCGGCGGCGTGTAGTAGTAGTTCAGCAGCAGCGACCCGAAGGCCGCCGAGGCGAGGGCGGGCAGCAGCCCGCCGAGCAGGGCGGCCGCCACGGTCAGCGCCAGGAACAGCAGCATGTCGTTGGCGAGGCCGAGGTCGACGGTGTTCAGCAGCAGCGCGAGGACGACCGGCCCGGCCACGCCGACCAGCCAGCCCCAGATGATCCGCGACCGGCCGAGCCGCGCACCCCGGGCGACCGGGAGACCGCGCCCCTTGGCGACCTCCTCATGGGTGACGATGTGGACGTCCAGGTCGGGTCCCGACTCGCGGGCGACCGTGGCGCCGACGCCCGGCCCGAACATGTACTGCCAGGCCTTGCGGCGCGAGGAGCCGAGCACGATCTGCGTGGCGTTGACGCCGCGCGAGAAGTCCAGCAGCGCGGAGGGTATGTCGTCCCCGACGACGTGGTGGAAGGTGCCGCCCAGGTCCTCGACGAGCGTGCGCTGGACGGCCAGCTCCTTGGGCGAGGCGGAGGTCAGCCCGTCGCTGCGGGCGATGTAGACGGCCATGACCTCGCCGCCCGCGCCCTTCTCCGCGAGGCGTGCGGCGCGCCGGATCAGCGTACGGCCCTCGGGGCCGCCCGTCAGTCCGACCACGATGCGCTCGCGCGAGCCCCATATCGCCGAGACCCGGTGCTCGCTGCGGTACTCCGTCAGGTACGCGTCGACCCGGTCGGCCACCCACAGCAGCGCCAGCTCGCGCAGCGCGGTCAGGTTGCCCGGGCGGAAGTAGTTGGACAGGGCCGCGTCGACCTTGTCCGGCTTGTAGATGTTGCCGTGCGCCATGCGGCGGCGCAGGGCCTGCGGCGACATGTCGACCAGCTCGATCTGGTCGGCCCGGCGCACCATCTCGTCCGGAACGGTCTCGCGCTGGCGTACGCCGGTTATCGACTCCACGACGTCGCCCAGCGACTCCAGGTGCTGGATGTTGACGGTCGACACGACGTCGATGCCCGCCGCGAGCAGCTCCTCGACGTCCTGCCAGCGTTTGGCGTTGCGGGAGCCCGGAACATTGGTGTGAGCGAGTTCGTCCACCAGAGCGACGGCGGGGGCCCGCCGCAGGACGGCGTCCACGTCCATCTCGGCGAAGACGGTGTCCCGGTACGCGAGCTCCCTGCGCGCGACCTGCTCCAGACCGTGCAGCATCACCTCGGTGCGCGGCCGCCCGTGGTGTTCCACGAAGGCGACCACGCAGTCCGTGCCGCGCTCGACGCGGCGGTGCGCCTCGGAGAGCATGGCGTACGTCTTGCCGACGCCCGGTGCCGCACCGAGGTAGATCCGAAGCTTGCCGCGTGCCATGGCCCCATTGTCTTCCTGTCACAGCTGTGTACGCTGCGTCGACCTTACGGCCGATCATCACGGCAAAAGGCAGGGTGAGCGCGGTCTGGAGCGTCCTTGACGGAACCCTGATACGCGGCGGGGTCAGCTCGGGTTGTCGCCGTGTGTGAGCGTCTCCCAGGCAACGAAGAGGTTGTTGCTGCCGGCCGGGCGGTTCTGCTCGGTCAGGTTCTGGGTGTTGGTCATGGCGATGCCCAGGCGGTTGTGCAGGGCGTTGTAGCCGACCTCGGTGATCGGCCCGAGCCCCCGGTTCAGGGAGCCCCCGCACAGCCAGCTCGGTGCCGCCTCGCCCAGCTGGTACTTGGCCTGGAAGCCGAGCGCCTGCCGCAGCCGCTCGCCGACGTCCGTGCCGTACAGGTCCGCGCCCTGGATACGGCTGGTCTCGGCGATGTGCGAGACGGCGGAGATGCCGTACCCGGTGTGCGTGAAGTCGCGGCAGGTCTCCTGGGTGAGCCCGGTGACGAAGGTGGACTGCCCCTGCCAGTAGCTGACGATCTTCGCGGTCGTGTCGAGATTCTGGCTCGGCACGGTCTTCGGCACAGCTCCGTCGGACGAGAGATAGATGTACGCGGCCGTACGCGTACGGAACTTCGCCATGGCCTTGTCGTACGACGTCTTGTCCTCCAGGAAGACGGAGATGCCGACGGCGGCCTCCATCATCGACAGCTCCCAGTTGCCGTTGGAGTTGGAGCCGTTGATGATCTCGGGGAGGTACACGTCGCGCAGCATGGTCGCGAAGCGGCCGGAGTTCGCCCAGGTGCCGGTGTACGTGTACTTGATGATCTCGGCCGCCTTGGGCCACGAGGAGCCGGCCCAGCCGGTCTGCAACGGCGCGTTGCTGTTGGTGTGGTCCTTGATCACCGCCGACCACGCGTCCATCAACTCGATGGCCTTCTTCGCGTACCGCTCGTCGCGGGTGATGTACCAGGCGAGGGCGTCGGTGTACGCGGCTATCGCGTCCTCACGCTCGTCCGTGCACCCGTAGTTGGGGTTGGAGTACGAGCCGCACTCGACGGTCGCGCGGGGCTTCGCGGTGCGCGTCAGCGAAGCGTACGTGCTCGCCATCATCTGGTCGTACGCGCCCTTCCAGGGCTGCGCACCGGCGTTGACCTTGGTGCGGGAGAAGTCCAGCTGACTCCTGGAGACGGTGACTCCGGGGTGCGCGAAGGTGGCCGGTGCCGCGTCGGCGCGATGGGCGGCGGGCCAGGCGAGGAGGCCGCCCACCAGAGCGGTGGCCAGGGCGGCGATGACGGCGGTGCGTGGTCTGCGACGGTGCACGCGAGAGGGCAGCTTGGGCATGTGGGGGCCATCCGTTCTCGTATGTGAACGATGAGCGCGTCTTTGAACAGGTGCACTGGCCGGAGACCATAGGTACAGACCAACTGGCCGTCAAGAGGCCGCACATGAGAACACCGGGGTACGAGAAAGGGCCGCACCCCCTTGAGGGGTACGGCCCGAAACGGCTCTCCGAACTAGCGGACCTCGGTGATCTCCGGTCCACGCTGCAACTGCCCCATGCCGCCGGAGAAGCGCGAACCGCTCTGCTCCTCCTGCTGGACACCCTCGGGGACCATCTGCGCGTCGTTCGGCAGCTTCAGGACGATCGGGTCGCGGGGCGCCATCGGACCCTCACCGCGGACCACGACCGTGTCCCGGAAGATCTGCTCCAGGAGACCGGCGGCCTGCGGCTGCACGGCACCCTGACCGGAAATGACCCCGCGCAGGAACCAGCGGGGGCCGTCCACACCCACGAACCGGACGACCTGGAAGCCGCCCGTACCGTCCGGCAGCTGTACCGGCACCTGCGCGCGCAGCTCCCAGCCCAGCGGGCCCTCGACCTCGTCGATGACACCGCCCTGCTGGGTGATGCCGCTGGCGATCTCCTCGCGGACCTCGCCCCAGATGCCCTCGCGCTTGGGGGCGGCGAAAGCCTGGAGCTGGACCGCGCTGTCCCGCAGCACGACGGTCGCCGCGACGATCGCGTCGCCCGCGACCTCGACCCGCAGCTCCATGCCCTCGACCCCGGGCACGAACAGACCGCCCAGGTCCACCCGGCCCTCGGCCGGGTCACGGACCTCGGAGCTGTCCCAGGGCCCGTCGGGCCGCGGCTCGGGCTCGAGCCGCGGCCGCTCGCGCTCGCCCTCGTCGTCCGCCTCAGCGTCGACGCCGTCGACGACCTGCTCGGCCTCGCCCGCCGCGTCCTCGGCGGCACTGCCCTTCTTGCGACGTCCGAACACGTCACTGTCCTTTCCGGTCGGATACGACCGAAGCGTATCGATTCCCACCCTGTTGCCCGTTCGTATCGGCGCCCACGGCGGCATGACCGCCGGTGGACCCGAAGCCCCCCTCGGCCCGCGCCGAATCGGGAAGCTCCGCCACCTCCTGGAAGCGGACCCTCTCGACCTGCTGGACGACCAGTTGGGCAATCCGGTCGAAGCGCTCGAACCGCACGGACTCGCGCGGGTCGAGATTCACCACGATCACCTTGATCTCCCCACGGTACCCGGCATCAACCGTCCCCGGGGCATTCACGAGGGCGACACCGCAGCGGGCGGCGAGGCCGGATCGCGGGTGCACGAAGGCCGCGTACCCCTCGGGCAGCGCGACAGACACCCCGGTGGGCAGCACGGCCCGTTCGCCGGGCTTCAGTTCGCAGCTCTCGGTGGTCCGCAGATCCGCTCCCGCGTCGCCCGGGTGCTCGTACGCCGGAAGCGGTACGTCGGGGTCGACTCGTCGGAGCAGCACGTTCAGGGGGGCACGGGTCATGGGTTCACCTCGAAGGCACGGGCACGCCGGAGCTGGTCCGGGTCGTTCATGGCCGCCCGGATCTCCTCCTGGCGGCCGTTGTCGGTGAAGTGGTCGACCTTGACCTCGACGAAAAGGGCGTCGGCGCGGACGGCCACGGGCCCCTCGGGGCCGCCGATCCGTCCGGTGGCGGTCGAGTAGATCTTGCGCCCGGCCACCGCCGTCACCTCCGCCTCCAGGTACAGCACGGTGCCGACGGGCACGGGCCGTACGAAGTCGGTCTCGAGCCGGCCGGTCACGGCGATGGTGCGCAGCAGCCAGTTCAGCGAGCCGAGGGTCTCGTCGAGAGCGGTCGCGAGCACCCCGCCGTGGGCCAGACCGGGCGCACCCTGATGGGCGGGCTGCACGGTGAACTCGGCGGTGATCGAAACGCCCTGACCCGCCCGTGCCGCCAGGTGCAGCCCGTGGGACTGCTCCTCCCCGCACCCGAAGCAGTGTCCGTAGTGCGCGCCGAGGAGTTCGCCGGGGGCGGGCGCATCGGGGTGCCGCACCGGCGTCGTGGCGTCGGCGGGGGGCTTCAGAGCTGCGGAAGTACCACTCACAGGCGCAGACCTTACCCGCGCGTCGGCACCGGGCGGACACCGTGCCAAGCTTGGATCCATGCAGCTTTCCGCGCCGCCGTACGAAGAACGCCTCACCGCCCCCCGCACCTGGTGGCTCATGTGCTTCCTGGTCGGCGTCTCGATGGCCCTGATCCTGCTCCCCTTCGGCACACTCCCGCTGCTGGGCGGCCTGGTGGGCGGCACGGCGGTCGCGGCGGTCGTGGCCAGCTCGTACGGGTCGATCCGCATCCGCGTGGTCGGCGACTCCCTCATCGCGGGCGAGGCGAAGATCCCCGTGGCGGCCCTGGGTGAGGCGGAGATCATGGACCAGGAGGAGGCGCGCGCCTGGCGCACGTACAAGGCGAACCCGCGCGCCTTCATGCTGCTGCGCTCCTACATCCCCACGGCCCTGCGGGTAGAGGTCACGGATCCCCAGGACCCGACCCCGTACCTGTATCTGTCGACGCGCGAACCGGAACGCCTGGCGGCGGCGCTGAAGGCAGCCCGCACGGAGGCGTAGCCCGCGGTCCCACCGGAGACACCGCCGGCCTCTGCGCGGCGGCGCACATCGTCGCGCGCCCGTTCACGGGCGTCCGCAATCCGGCGGCGGTGCCTGCCGGACCGGGCCGGTCGCGGGTGCCGCCCGTCAGGGCCCCAGCTCCTTGGGGATCTCCCCCAGCCGCAGCGGATCGGCCGGCTTCTCCAGCGGTGGCAGCTCCGGCAGCGCGTCCCATGGCACCTGCATCTTCCGCAGGTCCTTGCGGATACGCCCCGCAAGCCGCTTGGTGTCCCGGCGGTTCATGACCGCCCCGACCGCGGCGCCCACCATGAACGGCATCAGGTTCGGCAGATCCCGCACCGTCCGCTTCATGACCTGCTGGCGCAGTTCGCGCCTCATCTGGCCCCCGAGGGCCACATTGATCGTCGACGGCTTCGTCACGTCGATCCCGCGCTCCCCCGACCAGGAGTGCAGATACGCGGTGCTGCGCTGCGTCAGCGTGCCCGGCGGCCGCAGCCCGTACACCTCGTGCAGCTCGGCGATCAGCTTCAGCTCGATCGCGGCGACGCCGGTGATCTCGGCGGCCAGCTCGGTCGGCATCGCCGGCGGCACCGGCAGCATGGCGGCGGCTCCGATCCCCGCGCCCACCGTGGACGTGGCGTTGGCCGCGCCCGTCACAAGTTTGTCCGCGAGCTCCTCGGGTCCCAGGCCCGGGAACTGCCTGCGCAGGGTCGCGAGGTCGCGTACGGGGATACGCGGGGCGTTCTCGATGATCCGGTCCACGACGTACGCCAGGCCCGCCCTGGCCCGGCTGCCGCCCTTGCGGACACCTTCCCGGACCCCGTCACGTACGACGGCCGCCCGGCGTCTGGCGACGGGCGGAGGAGGATCCGGATCCACGGGCGCCGGAAGCCCCGAAGGGGCCGCGGCGTCCACAGTGGCGGCCGACGGTTCGAGCGAGGCTGATCCAGGCTCGGAAGAGCCCCGCTCGTCGTCACGCGCGCCGTGAGAGCCGTCGTGCGGCTCTTCGTCCGCTCCCCGGCGGGGGAAGCGGCGCTTCCAGGGAGGGGTCGAGCCAGTCACGGCCGACCCGCCCTCAGTCGCAGTCGCGGCAGATCGGCTGACCGTTCTTCTCGCGGGCCAGCTGGCTGCGGTGGTGCACCAGGAAGCAGCTCATGCAGGTGAACTCGTCCTGCTGCTTGGGCAGCACCCGGACGGCCAACTCCTCGTTCGAGAGGTCCGCTCCGGGAAGCTCCAGGCCTTCGGCGGCCTCGAACTCGTCTACGTCGACCGCCGAAGTCGACTTGTCGTTCCGCCTGGCCTTGAGCTCCTCAAGACTGTCGGAATCGACGTCGTCGTCGGTCTTGCGTGGGGTGTCGTAATCCGTTGCCATTGTCGCTCTCCCCCTCTGGGTGTCTGCGTGTGTCTTCAGCGCACGTAACGCGTGAGAGGCCGGACTTGTGCCCGCCTCGAGGCGGAGATTTTGCCTCACATCAAGGTCTGTTACTCAATCGACACCCAAGCGGACCCCTCAAGAGTGATCGGCTTGGATGGCGATGGGGACCGTACACGGTCTTCATGCCGCTCTACAAAGGCGTCTCACCGTGTACTTCCCGTGATCTGGACCCCCGAAAACCCGGATTTTCCCGGCTTTCCGGCCGTCCGCATGATCACGGAGAGTAGATGGCCGGAAAGTCGCTCTTGTGATCGATCACACACGAGCCGCCTGAATCGACGGCCCGAAAATTCCGCGCAAAGCGAACATCGGCCGCGTGTCGGCGCCATGCTCTCAGATCGGCAGGGTGACGCGCATCACGAGCCCGCCTCCTTCACGGGGCTGGGCGGCGATGTGGCCCCCGTGGGCGCGGGCCACGGACCGGGCGATGGACAGACCGAGCCCCACCCCCTTGTCGCTGCCCGTGCGCTCCGTACGCAGCCGCCTGAAGGGCTCGAAGAGGTTGTCGATCTCGTACGCGGGAACCACGGGACCCGTGTTCGAGACCACCAGCACCGCGTGCCCGTGCTGGACCTCGGTGGTCACCTCGACCCAGCCGTCCTCGGGCACGTTGTACCGCACGGCGTTCTGCACCAGGTTCAGGGCGATCCGCTCCAGCAGGACGCCATTGCCCTGGACGACCGCGGAGGCCCGCTCGCCGCGGAACTCCACGCCCTTGGCGTCCGCCTCGGACCGCGCCTGGTCGATGGCCTGCGAGGCGACCTCGGCGAGGTCGACCGGCTTGCGCTCCACGATCTGGTTGTCACTGCGGGCGAGCAGCAGCAGCCCCTCGACGAGCTGCTCGCTGCGCTCGTTGGTGGCGAGCAGGGTCTTGCCGAGCTGCTGGAGCTCCATCGGGGCGCCCGGGTCGGACAGGTGCACTTCGAGGAGCGTGCGGTTGATCGCGAGCGGGGTACGCAGCTCGTGCGAGGCGTTGCCGACGAACCGCTGCTGGGCCGTGAAGGCCCGCTGGAGCCGCTCCAGCATGTCGTCGAAGGTGTCCGCCAGCTCCTTCAGCTCGTCGTCGGGACCGTCCAGCTCGATCCGCCGGGACAGGTCCGAGCCGGCCACCGCGCGGGCGGTGCGGGTGATCCGCCCGAGCGGCGACAGGACGCGGCCCGCCATCGCGTATCCGAAGGCGAAGGCGATCACGGCGAGGCCGAGCAGCGCGAGCAGTGAGCGGCTCAGCAGGTTGTCCAGGGCGACCTGGCGCTGGTGGTCGGTGCACGCGCTGATCGCGTCGTTGAACGCCGTCAGCGGAATGTTGTTCGTGCTGACGCCCGGGCAGTCGTCGCTGGCGACCTTGATGCCGTTGCCGTCGAGGATCTTGAACAGCGGTTCGCTGCCCGTCCGCAGCGCCTGCGCGGCCAGCAGATAGATGATCGACAGCAGCAGGATGCCGGCGATCAGGAACATGCCGCCGTACAGCAGGGTGAGCCGTATGCGGATGGTGGGCCGCAGCCAGGGGAACGGCGCCTCCTGCCGCCTGGGGTCCCAGGTCGGCTTCGGGGGTGCGGCGGGCGGTGCGGGTGTCGTCGCCACGGCCGCTCAGATCCGGTAGCCGGAGCCGGGCACGGTGACGATGACAGGCGGCTCGCCGAGCTTGCGGCGCAGCGTCATGACCGTCACCCGTACGACGTTGGTGAAGGGGTCCGTGTTCTCGTCCCAGGCCTTCTCCAGGAGCTGCTCGGCGGAGACCACGGCGCCCTCGCTGCGCAGCAGCACCTCCAGAACGGCGAACTCCTTCGGCGCGAGCTGCACCTCCTTGCCGTCGCGGAAGACCTCGCGGCGGTTGGGGTCGAGCTTGATGCCGGCGCGCTCCAGGACGGGCGGCAGCGGCACACTCGTCCGCCGGCCGAGAGCACGCACGCGTGCCGTCAGCTCGCTGAACGCGAACGGCTTGGGCAGATAGTCGTCGGCGCCGATCTCCAGACCCTCGACGCGGTCGCTGACGTCGCCGGACGCGGTGAGCATCAGCACGCGCGTGGGCATGCCGAGCTCGACGATCTTGCGGCAGACGTCGTCGCCGTGCACGAGCGGGAGGTCGCGGTCGAGGACGACCACGTCGTAGTCGTTGACGCCGATGCGCTCCAGGGCGGCCGCACCGTCGTACACGACGTCGACGGCCATGGCCTCCCGGCGCAGTCCGGTGGCCACCGCATCGGCGAGCAGCTGCTCGTCCTCGACGACGAGTACGCGCACGTCGCTGTCCTTCCTCTGTCCACCCGCGTAGCGCCTCCTGGGCGCACGCGGGCGGGGTCTGATGGGGGTCCCCCCGCTCGAGCGCAGCCGAGAGGGGGGAGGGTGAGGCCTCCATCCTGCCCGTTTCGGCCATAAACCGGCTGTAAGGCGGGTTGGCGGAGCAGGGACGACGGTCCGCGGGGCCGGGAATGCGAGATTTTCTCTTCGGGTTTGAGGTTTCCGCGGAAGAGAGTGGGGGGAGGACGGCTTTACATCCCGCGATCACGCTCTGCATGTGGCACGCCACCATGTGGTGGGCCACTGGCCGCTTTCCGCGGAGCGGGCGTGGGTGTCCGGCACCGTCGCCGCCCAGCACGGGCTGCGCTGGGCACCTACTGGAGACGTGATCGCCCCTTCCGAACGGCACACCCCCGTGCCACCGACCCACGACCCAGGACGAGGGGGCGCAGCATGGACGCATTCACCACAGGAATTCTGCAGCGCATAAGGGCTACCGAGTCCGACCTGACGCGGGCTCGCGAGACAGGCGACGACTTCCTCGCGGAGGTCGAGCAGGCAGAGCTCGACGACCTGCGCCGCCTCGCCGCCGAGCACGGTGTGGAGGTCGGCGCGACACGCGTCTGATCAGCTTGTGCAGGAGCGGGGCCCCGGCAGATCCAGGCCGGGGCCCCGCTTCGTGCCGCGGACGGCGGCACTCAGTCGTGCCAGGCCCCGAGGTCCTCCAGGCGGGTCTGGAGCGCCTCGAAGAGGCCGGGCGGGGCGGCGATCGTCAGGTCGGTCGAGAGGGGCTCTCCGGGGCGTCCACCGGTCAGCGCGCCCGCTTCCCGCGCGATGAGGTCGCCCGCCGCGTAGTCCCAGGGGTTCAGTCCGCGCTCGTAGTACGCGTCCAGGCGGCCGGCCGCCACGTCGCACAGGTCGATCGCGGCCGAGCCGCCGCGGCGGATGTCCCGGACCTCGGGGACGAGCTGCCGGACGACCTCGGCCTGCCGGGCCCGGCGCTCGGCGAGATAGCCGAAGCCCGTACCGACGAGGGCCAGTCCGAAGGCGGGCGCGGGCCGCACGCGCGCGGGGAGGTCGTTGACGAAAGCGCCCTGCCCCAGGACGGCGCTGTAGGTCTCGCCGCGCATCGGCGCGTGCACCACGCCGACGAGCGTCTCGCCGTCCTTGCGCGCGGCGATGGAGACGGCCCAGCTGGGCAGGCCGTACAGATAGTTGACGGTTCCGTCGATGGGGTCGATGACCCACTGGACACCGCTCGTCCCCTCGACGTCGGCGCCCTCCTCGCCGAGCACGCCGTCGTCGGGCCTGCGGTCGGCCAGCAGGCCGGTGATCAGCTTCTCGGAGGCGATGTCCATCTCGGTGACGACGTCGACGGCGCTGGACTTGGTCGCGGCCACCCCGAGGTCGTCGGGGCGGCCGTCGCGCAGGAAGGCTCCCGCGCGGGCCGCGGCGTCGAGCGCGATCTCCAGGAGTTCGGCCTTGAGGTGGTCCAGGTGCTCGGACTGGTCGGTCACGGTGCTCCTCACGCGTACGGGCTGTCGGCGCCCGCGGCGGCGGGCTTGGGGGCGCGGGCGGGGCAGCAGCCCACCGGACACAGCTGGTGGCTCGGGCCCAGCGCGCCTAGGGCGCACGGGGTCACCTTCTGTCCGCTCTCGACGGCGGCACGCTCCACGACCAGCTCGCGGACCGCGGCGGCGAACCGCGCGTCGGCGCCCACGGTGGCCGAACGGCGCACCGGCAGCCCCAGCTCCTCGGCCTTCGCCTTCGCCTCCGTGTCGAGGTCGTACAGGACCTCCATGTGGTCGGAGACGAATCCGATCGGCGCCATCACCACGGCCGGCACCCCGGCGCCGTGCAGCTCCTGGAGGTGGTCGCAGATGTCCGGCTCCAGCCAGGGGATGTGCGGGGCCCCGGAGCGGGACTGGTAGACCAGCTGCCAGGGATGGTCGATCCCGGTCTCCTCCCGCACGGCGTCCGCGATCAGCCGCGCGACGTCCAGGTGCTGCTTCACATACGCCCCGCCGTCCCCGTGCTCCTCGACGGGTCCGGAGGTGTCCGCGGCGGCGGTGGGGATGGAGTGCGTGGTGAAGGCGATGTGCGCGCCCGGGCGCACGTCCTCGGGCAGCTCGGCGAGGGACCTCAGCACGCCCTCGGTCATCGGTTCCACGAAGCCGGGGTGGTTGAAGTAGTGCCGCAGCTTGTCGACCCTCGGCACCTCCAGACCCTCGGCCTCCAGGGTGGCCAGGGCGCCCGCGAGGTTCTCGCGGTACTGCCGGCAGCCCGAGTACGAGGCGTACGCGCTGGTGGCCAGGACCAGGATGCGACGGCGGCCGTCGGCTGCCATCTCGCGCAGGGTGTCGGTCAGGTAGGGCGCCCAGTTGCGGTTGCCCCAGTACACGGGCAGGTTCAGACCGTGCTCGGCGAAATCCTTGCGGAGGGCGTCGAGGAGAGCGCGGTTCTGGTCGTTGATGGGGCTGATTCCGCCGAACAGGAAGTAGTGCTGCCCCACCTCCTTGAGCCGTTCCCTGGGGATGCCGCGTCCCCGCGTCACGTTCTCCAGGAACGGGACCACGTCGTCCGGGCCCTCCGGACCTCCGAACGAGAGGAGCAGCAGGGCGTCGTAAGGGCTGGCATCGAGTGCTTCGGGCATGTCTACGATCCTGCCACCCGCCGCCGACAACGATCTCGTCACCCGCCCGACGGGCCGTGGCCTCCGCCGGGACGTGCGGGTTCCTGGGTGCATTAGGGTTACCTAACTCGTAAGCTGTATCGACCAGCTTCGCGCCTTACCGGACTCACCGGAGACCCCTCGTGCCAAGCCCCTACCGCGCCCTGTTCGCCGCCCCAGGCTCCAAGGGCTTCTCCGCCGCGGGCTTCCTCGGCCGGATGCCGCTGTCCATGATGGGCATCGGCGTGGTGACGATGATCTCCCAGCTCACGGGGCGGTACGGGCTCGCCGGCGCGCTGTCGGCCACCATCGCGCTGTCCGCCGCGGCGCTCGGTCCGCAGATCTCCCGGCTGGTGGACCGGCACGGGCAGCGGCGTGTGCTGCGCCCGGCGACGCTCTTCGCGCTGACCGCGGCCGCCGCGCTGCTGCTGGCCGCGCACTACGACTGGCCGGACTGGGTGCTGTTCGTCTGCTCCGCCGGCATCGGCTGCGTACCGAGCCTCGGCGCGATGACCCGGGCCCGCTGGGCGAACCTGTACCGGGACACCCCGCAGCTGCACACGGCGTACGCGTTCGAGTCCGTCGTGGACGAGGTGTGCTTCATCTTCGGCCCGATCATCTCGATCGGCGTCTCCACGGTCTGGTTCCCCGAGGCGGGTCCCCTGCTCGCGGCCGTCTTCCTGGCCCTCGGTGTCTTCTGGCTGACCGCTCAGCGGGCCACCGAACCCGAGCCGCATCCGCACGAGCAGCACAGCGGCGGCTCGGCACTGCGCGCGGCCGGACTACAGGTCCTGGTGGCCACGTTCGTGGCGACCGGAGCGATCTTCGGGGCCGTCGACGTGGTCACCGTGGCCTTCGCCGAGGAGCAGGGCCACAAGGCGGCCGCGAGCGTCGTACTGGCGCTGTACGCGGCGGGTTCCTGCGTCGCGGGAGTCGTCTTCGGGCTGCTGCGCTTCACGGGGGCGGCCGAACGCCGGTGGCTGCTGGGCATATGCGCGATGGCCGTGAGTATGATCCCCCTCCTACTGGTCGGAAACTTGCCGTTCCTGGCCGTGGCGCTGTTCGTTGCGGGCCTGTCCATCGCACCCACGATGATCACGACGATGTCCCTCATCGAACAGCACGTACCACGCGCGAAACTGACCGAGGGAATGACCTGGGTGAGCACCGGGCTCGCGGTCGGCATCGCGCTCGGCTCCTCCGTTTCCGGCTGGGTGATCGACGCCGCCGGTGCGCGTGCCGGGTACGGGGTTCCGGCGGTGTCCGGGGCCGTCGCGGTCGCGGTCGGTTTCCTCGGGTATCGCCGGCTGAGCAGGCCGGCTCCGCAGCGGGGAGGGTCCCATGAGCACCACAGTGAGCGGGAAGAGCGGCACGTGGCGTAACTGGGCGGGGAACGTCACCGCCCGGCCGGTACGGGAGGTCACTCCCGCTTCCGTCGAGGAACTCTCCGCCGCCGTACGGAAGGCGGCCGACGAGGGCCTGCGGGTGAAGGCCGTCGGAACCGGACACTCCTTCACGGCCGCCGCCGCGACCGACGGTGTATTGATCCGCCCTCAACTGCTGACGGGGATCCGCGGCATCGACCGCGAGGCCGGCACGGTCACCGTGGAGGCCGGCACCCCGCTCAAGAGACTCAACGTGGCTCTCGCGCGCGAGGGTCTCTCGCTCACGAACATGGGCGACATCATGGAGCAGACGGTCTCCGGCGCGACCAGCACCGGAACTCATGGCACGGGCCGTGACTCGGCCTCGATCGCCGCCCAGATCAAGGGCCTTGAGCTGGTCACTGCCGACGGCTCGGTGCTGACCTGCTCCGAGAAGGAGAATCCGGAGGTCTTCGCGGCGGCCCGCATCGGGATCGGCGCCCTGGGAGTGGTCACCGCGATCACGTTCTCCGTAGAGCCCGTTTTTCTGCTCACGGCCCGCGAGGAGCCGATGAGTTTCGACAAGGTCACCGCCGACTTCGACGAACTCTTCGCCGAGAACGAGCACTTCGAGTTCTACTGGTTCCCGCACACCGGCAACTGCAACACCAAGCGCAACAACCGCAGCGCGGGACCGGAGAGGCCGGTCGGACAGCTCAGCGGCTGGATCGAGGACGAGTTCCTCTCCAACGGCGTCTTCCAGGTGGCCAATCTGCTCGGCCGAGCCGTGCCCGCGACCATACCCACCCTCGCCAGGGTCTCCAGCCGGGCCCTGTCCGCCCGCACGTACACCGACATCCCCTACAAGGTGTTCACCTCTCCGCGCCGGGTGCGCTTCGTGGAGATGGAGTACGCGGTTCCCCGCGAGGCCCTCGTGGAGACGCTGCGCGAACTGAAGTCGATGGTCGACCGCTCCCCCTTGCGGGTGAGTTTCCCCGTCGAGGTGCGCACGGCCCCGGCCGACGACATCACGCTCTCCACCGCGTCCGGCCGGGACAGCGCGTACATCGCCGTCCACATGTTCCGGGGCACGCCGTACCAGGCGTACTTCACCGCCGCAGAGCGGATCTTCACCGCGCACGAGGGGCGGCCGCACTGGGGCAAGGTGCACACGCGCGACGCGGAGTACTTCAGCGGGGTCTACCCGCGCTTCGGCGAGTTCACGGCGCTGCGGGACCGGCTTGACCCGGAACGGCGCTTCGGGAACGACTACTTGCGTCGGGTGCTGGGGTCGTAGCCGAGACGCTGGGCGTCGGGGTCGCACTGGGCAGGCTGCCGTCGGAGCCGGCGTCCGGGCTCTTCGTGGCACTGGGCGTCGGCGTCGGGTCCTGTGTCGTACCGCCCTCGCCGCTCTCCGAGGAGGCGTCGTCCGACGGCGCAGGGCGGACGCTGGACGGCGTCCGTGAGGGGGACGGCGAATTGTCCGTCGTCGGCGGCGTCTTGGTGCGGCCGGCCAGCGCGCCCCCGACCGTGGTGCTGACCCCGCCGCTGAAGCTGTCGCCGGAGACCAACTCGTAGGTGGTGATCCCGGCCATCGTGACGCCGAACACGAGGGTGGCGGCGACCACCGGTCGCTTCCAGCTCTTGACCCGCGCCCGGTAGACCGTGCCGTCCGTGAACTCACCCGAAGCCGCGGCCGCCACCGGCCGGACCGGCTCACCGGGCCGGCGGCCGGCCGACACGCGCGGCTTGGGCTGCACGGTGACCTCGCGCAGCTGCTCACCGGTGCGACTGAAGAAGTGCTGGAAGACCGTGCCGCCGCAGGTGGCGACGACGCTGATCAGGCCGGCGCCCAGGATGGTCCCGTAGACGCCGAAGCAGGAGGCGAGTTTGGCGGCCACCACCGCGGCCACGGCACTGCCCGCGACCTGAGGGACGCTCAGGTCCAGCCTCTTCCTCCCGGGCTCCTCCTCGCTATCCGGCCTCGCACCGACTTCCGGCTTCTCACGCATACCCGGAGCTTGCCTGCCTTTCCCGTACTTGATCGACCCACTGCACTAGAGGGGGACGTATGGGCGAAACCATTGGTTCCGCTTCTGCCGGATACGTGAACTACGCCACGTTTGAGGGGCACGAAAACGGCACACCGGGCAGTCAACTCCCACCCTCCACCAGAAGTTGAGCGGCGTGCCGATCCACGTAAGTGGCCCGAATGGAGTACTGTTGCGAGCCCTGGGTCCGGTCTCCCGCCAGGGTGTCCGGGGCCTTCCAGGACCGCCGGGAGGGGGCTAGTTGCACAGGGTGATGGAGTTCGTCACTTAGCGTTGCGAACAGGTAACCGTGCCATAACGGCGATCCAGGGCCCGTGCCCGACACGCCGGGCAACTCGGCAAGGTTGTGGCAGGCTGCACCCGGGCAGGCCACACTCGACTAGCGGAAGCAGCGACGCACGTGACGTCGGCAGGCACCACCCGGGAGGTCCCCATGCCCGAACTGCGTGTCGTGGCCGTCTCCAATGACGGCACACGGCTGGTGCTGAAGGCTGCGGACAGCACGGAGTACACGCTTCCGATTGACGAACGGCTCCGCGCCGCCGTGCGCGGCGACCGTCCCCGCCTCGGCCAGATCGAGATCGAGGTGGAGAGCCATCTCCGCCCCCGAGACATCCAGGCGCGGATACGTGCCGGCGCGTCCGCCGAAGAGGTGGCCCAGCTCGCCGGCATCCCGGTCGATCGCGTACGCCGCTTCGAGGGGCCCGTGCTGGCCGAGCGCGCCTTCATGGCCGAGCGGGCCCGCAAGACCCCCGTCCGCCGGCCCGGCGAGAACGCCGGTCCCCAGCTCGGTGAGGCCGTCCAGGAGCGACTGCTGCTGCGCGGCGCCGACAAGGACACCGTCCAGTGGGACTCCTGGCGCCGCGACGACGGCACCTGGGAAGTGCTGCTGGTCTACCTGGTCGCGGGTGAGCCGCACTCGGCGAGCTGGACGTACGACCCGCCGCGGCGGCTCGTCCAGGCCGTCGACGACGAGGCGCGCTCGCTGATCGGCGAGTCCGACGACCTCGCGGCGCCCGAGCCCAGCTTCCCGTTCGTGCCGCGGATCGCACGCCTGCCGCGCGACCGCCCGCTGGACCGCGCCCTGGACCGCCAGACGGAACGTCCCGCCCTGCCGTCGCAGGCACCCGAGCCCGCGGAGGAGAGCACGGCTGAGCGCGACTCGCTCACCAGCCTCCTGGAGGCGGTTCCCAGCTTCCGCGGGGACATGGTGGTGCCCGAGCGGCCCGCGGAAATTCCCGCAGGACAGGACGAGCCCGCCCCCGAGCCGGAGGCGGAGGAGCCCCCGGCGGCATCGGCTTCGGCCGGTTCCGCGTACGCGGACGTGCTCATGCCCCGCTCGGTCGGCAGCCACCGCGACCGACTGGTCGGCGCGACCGACCGCCAGGCCGAGGCGGACGGCGTCCGTCCGGGCCGCAGAGCGGCCGTGCCGAGCTGGGACGAGATCGTGTTCGGGACACGACGCAAGAAGCAGGAATAGCCGGCCGAGCCGGAGCGACCGGTCGAGTCATCGACAGTACGAGGACGGGGTCCGCGCCGAGTCGGCGCGGACCCCGTCCTCATCACTGGGGGTCGGGACCCGCGGCGACGGGACGGCTGCCGGCCGCCGACCACTCCGACCAGGACCCCACGTAGAGCGCGGCCGGGATTCCGGCGACCGCCAGCGCGAGCACCTCGTGCGCGGCGGAGACCCCCGAGCCGCAGTACACGCCGACCTCGGCCGCGTCGTTCACGCCGAGCGACTTGAAGCGGTCGGCCAGTTCGGCAGCGGGCCGGAACCGGCCGTTCTCGGCCACGTTCTCCGTGGTCGGGGCCGACACCGCGCCCGGGATGTGGCCGCCGACCGGGTCGATCGGCTCCACGTCACCGCGGTAGCGCTCGGCGGCCCGCGCGTCGAGCAGCAGACCGGTACGGGCGAGCGCCGCGGCGCCGTCGGCGTCGAGAAGCGGCAGGGCGCCGGGCGCGGGCTCGAAGTCCCCGGCGACCAACTCCTCGGTCTCCGTGGTCACCGGTCCGCTCCACGCCGCGAGGCCGCCGTCAAGCACTCGCACCGCCGGGTGACCCGTCCAGCGCAACATCCACCACGCGCGCGCGGCGGCCCAGCCCTGCCCACCGTCGTACACGACCACCGGCCGCCGCGCCGAGACACCGGCGGCCCGCATGGCCTCGCCGAAGTGCGCGAGATCCGGCAGCGGATGCCGTCCGGCAGGGCCCGCGGGGCCGGCCAGATCGGCGTCCAGATCCACGAAGACGGCGCCGGGAACGTGCCCGGACGCATACGCGGCCCGGCCGTCGAACGGGGCGGCACCACCCGCCTTGGCTGTGCTCAGCTGCCAGCGGACGTCCAGGAGGGTCGGCGGGTTCGGCCCCGCCAGCTCGCTCGCCAGTTCGGATGCGGAGATGATGACGTTCATGGCCCCCATCCTTGCGCACGGGGTGGCCACCCGGCCCAGGTCCGGCTACTCTGCTCCGCCGGACAGGTCTGATCACAAGGCGTATGGGATCGGGCACGTGCCGTACAGGCGAGCGACATCGCGCGATCATCACCCGGAAACACACAGGACACCGCACATCGGGCATCCTCCGCGAAAGAACTCATGTCCGGCGGTGCCGCCGGAGGGCGCGATGCGACCGGTGGTGCGAGCATCGGCACCGGGCGTGCACGCGCGATATCGCGGTACCCGTGTACCCAGGCGGAAGTGAACGGCCACCGCGAGGGGCCGAGAAGAGAGTGACGATGACCGAGGCACGGGGGCCGGCCGGCCGCAACGGCACCACAGACGCCGGGTACACGCCGGGCACACCCTGCTGGGTGAGTCTGATGGTGCACGGGATGGCCGCGACCCAGGAGTTCTACGGCGCGCTGTTCGGCTGGGAGTTCCAGCCGGGCCCGCAGCAGCTGGGGCCGTATGTGCGGGCGCTGCTGGACGGCCACGAGGTGGCCGGGATCGGCCAGCTGCCGCCCGACCGGCACCTGCCCGTCGCCTGGACGCCGTACCTCGCCTCGGAGGACGTGGACGCGACGGCCGAGACCGTGCGGCACCGCGGCGGCACGGTGGGCGTCGGCCCCCTGGACGCCGCCGAGGCCGGCCGGATGGCCATCGCGTCGGACCCGATGGGCGCGGTGTTCGGCATCTGGCAGGAGTCCGCACACCTGGGCCCGAGGCTGACCGGGGTGCCCGGCACCCCCACCTGGAACGAGCTGCTGACCTACGACTCCACGAGTGTCGCCAAGTTCTACGAGGCGGTCTTCGGATACGAGGAGGAGCCGGTGGTCTCCGCCGACTTCGACTACATCACCCTCAAGGTCGAGGGCCGCCCGGTCGCGGGCATCCACGGCGTCGGCAACGCCGTCCCCCGCGACCGGGGGCCGCACTGGATCACGTACTTCCAGGTCGCGGACGTGGACGAGACGGCCGCTCAGGTGACGGACCTGGGCGGTCACGTCCTGCGTCCCCCGGCGGAATCGGCCCACGGCCGCGCCGCGACGGTGGTGGACCCGGAGGGGGCGATGTTCTCGGTGGTCACCACGAGCGGCTGAGGAGGCGCGGGAGACGCGGCTTTCATCCGCCGAAAACTCGTCCGAGCCCTCGGGACGGTCGGCAGGTGGCCGTCAGGCGGAAGTGACCGGCAGAACGTCCGGCGAGATCGCGGCGGCGTATGCGGAGGCGCTGGTCATCCGGCGGCGGTGGTGGCGCCGGCACAGCACCTCGTAGCCGACCTCCGCCGCCGGGCGGTTCACGTCACCGACGACGACCTGCTCGCCTTCCACGACCATCTCGCCGCCCACCGTGCGGGCATTGTGCGTGGCCCGCGCCCCGCACCAGCACATCGCCTCGACCTGAAGGGTCTCGATCCGGTCCGCCAGCTCGATCAGCCGCTGCGAGCCGGGGAAGAGCTTCGTACGGAAGTCGGTGGTGATACCGAAGGCGAAGACGTCCAGGTCCAGGTCGTCCACGACGCGCGCCAGCTGGTCTATCTGCTCCGGCGCGAGGAACTGCGCCTCGTCCACGATCAGGTAGTCGACCTTGCCGCCCTTCGACATCTGATCCACCAGATACGCGTGCAGATCCATGCCCGGAGCCGCCTCGACCGCCTCCGTCACCAGGCCGAGCCGCGACGACAGCTTTCCCTCCCCGGCACGGTCGTCGCGCGTGAAAATGACGCCCTGCAGGCCCCTCGCCGACCGGTTGTGTCCGATCTGGAGCGCCAACGTCGACTTCCCGCAGTCCATCGTTCCGGAGAAGAACACGAGCTCGGGCATGGCGGGTTGAGAACCTTTCAGGGCAGGGAGAAGAGAGGGCTTCGCAAGGGGGTGGCGAGCGTCAGGTGCGTACTTCCAGCAGAGGCACCAGCTGTTCCACCGGCGTCATCGAACCGTGGTTGCCGACCATCGCCGACTCCTTCGGCTCCCGCTCGGAGGCGATGATCAGCACGTCGTCGCGGGCCGCCGCGACCACGTCGCCGATGCGCGCGTACACCCGCTCGTCGACGTCGGGCCCGAACCAGCCCGCGGCGATCGCCTCGTCCCGCGAAGCGATCCAGAACTGCTCGCCGAGCACCTCGCGCCAGCAGGTCAGCACGTCCACCTGGGCGCCCGGCACCGCGTACACATGACGAGCCCGGCCCTCGCCGCCCAGCAGGGCGACCCCGGCACGCAGCTCCCAGTCCTCGTCGAAGTCGATGCGGTGCTGCTCGTCGAACGGGATGTCGATCATGCCGTGGTCGGCCGTGACGTAGAGCGCGGAGCGCGGCGGCAGCTGCTCCGCCAGTCGCTGGACCAGTCGGTCGACGTACATGAGCTGGCCACGCCACGGGTCCGAGTCGACGCCGAAGCGGTGGCCCTTGCCGTCCACCTCGGCGTAGTACGTGTAGACCAACGAGCGGTCCCCGGCGGCCAGTTGTTCGGCGGCCAGGTCCATGCGGTCCTCGCCGGACAACCGCCCGTGGAACGTTCCACCGCTCAGCGCGACCTTGGTCAGCGGGGTGTTCTGGAAGGTGGGGGACGAGACCTGGGCCGTGTGCACCCCCGCCGCGTCCGCGAGCTGGAAGACCGTGGGGTACGGCTGCCAGGCGCGCGGATCGGTCCACGGCTGCCAGCGGAGCTGGTTCATCAGCTCGCCGGTCTCCGGGTTGCGCGCGCTGTAGCCGGGCAGGCCGTGCGCGCCGGGCGGCAGGCCGGTGCCGACGGAGGCGAGGGAGGTCGCGGTCGTCGCCGGATAGCCGGCGGTGATCGGGCGGCCCGTGCCGCCGCGCGAGGACTCCAGGAGGGACGCCATGAAGGGCGCCTCCTCCGGGTGCGCCCTCAGCTGCTCCCAGCCGAGCCCGTCGATCAGGAAGACGCAGTTCCGGTCGGCGGCGGTCAGCTCCTGTATGGCGGCCCGCTGGCCGGGCACCTCCATGCCCGCCGCGAGCGTGGGCAGCAGGTCGGCCAGCGAACCGGCACCGTACTCGGGAAGGGGGGCGGAGTCGACGGCCAGCGGTTCCGGGTCGTCCCAGGTGGGCAGAGCCATCAGCGCGCGACGTCCGCGGTGGCCTCGGAGAGGGACTGTGCGAAGACCAGGGCCTGGCGCACCGTCTCGGGGCCGTCCCCGGCCTCGCTGACGCGCAGGCTCAGATCGTCCGCCGTCGAGTTGCCCGTGTATCCGTGGTCCGCCTCGCAGTTGGGGTCGCCGCAGGCGGCGGGCTCCAGGTCGATACGGGAGACCGCGCCCCAGCCGATGGTCAGGACGACCTCGCGGGGCAGGGTGCCCGGCTTGTACGACTCGGGGTTGGCGACCACCCGGCTGACGACGACCGACGAGATCCGGCCGAGCTTCACGGACTCCGTCGATGTCGTGGCGTACGGCGTCGGCGAGGTGGTGTCGGCGGCCTGCTCGTCGGTGTGGCTCACGATGAAGCGGTTGCCGGTGAGGACGAGCACGGTCACATGCCGTCGCACCTCGTTGGCGTCGAACGTCGTCTCCTGGTGGACCAGGTACGACCGGATGGCCTCGCCGCCGATCGCGGCCTCCACCGCCTCGGCCACGAGGGCCGGGTAGTAGCCGCTGCGCTCGATCGCCGCACGCAGCCCCTGGGTCGTCGTACTGGTCTTGGCCATGACGTCCATCCTACGGTGGCCCACTGACTGCGAGGCACCGCTCGGCGTCCACTCAGTACACCGGAAGCGTTCTCGGGCCCAGGTCGTCGCGGACGGGCGGCGGTGCGAGCCGTACGGTCGCCCCGAGCACGCTCAGGCCGTGCTGGGCCACGACCACGGGCTCCAGGGTCACGGCGACGACCTCGGGATGGTCGTCCACCAGCCGCGACACCCGCAGCATCAGTTCCTCCAGCGCAGGCGTGTCGACCGGCGCCGAGCCCCGCCAGCCGAAGAGGAGCGGCGCCGTCCGGATCGACCTCACCAGCGAGGTGGCCTCGCGGTCGGTGACCGGAATCAGCCGGTGCGCTATATCCCCGAGCAGCTGCGAGGCGGCCCCGGCCAGCCCGAACGACAGTACGGCCCCGGCCGCCGGGTCGATCACCGCGCGTACGACCGTGTCGACACCGCGCGGCGCCATCCCCTGCACGACCGGCCGCAGCTCCTCCGGCTTTCCGAACATTTCGGTCAATTCGGCGTACGCGCGCCGCAGTTGCTCCTCGTCCGCGAGATCGAGCCGTACGCCGCCCAGATCGGCGCGGTGCCGCAGGTGCGGGGCGGTGGCCTTGAGGGCGACCGGGTAGCCGATGGCGCGGGCGGCCTCGGCGGCGTCGTCGGGCGTCGGCGCGGGCAGTGCCCTGCGTACGCCGATGCCGTACCGCGAGAGCAGCGCGCAGGTCTCGTCGGTCCCGAGGGTCAGCCCCTGTCCGCTCGCGAGCAGCCGGTCGATCAGCTCGGCGGCACCCTTCTGGTCGATGTCGTCGTACTCGGGCACCTTGCCGGGGTCGGCGGCGTCACGCCGCCACTGGGCGTATTTGACGGCTTCCGCGAGGGCCCTGACGGCGCGTTCCGCGGCGGGGAAGGCGGGGATGAGGCGGGCCCCGTCGGGGGCTTGCGCCGCGGCGGACAGGCGTTCCGCGGGGCGATGCGGGTCCCCGCGCTCGGCCGAAGCCGGCAGCGACGGCGGGTGGCCCGCCACGTCGGTCGGCTGCGGTGCGGTGCTGGCCGCCGCGGACAGCGCCTCGGCGAGCCCACCCAGCTCCACGTGCACCACCAGCACCGGCTTCGCCGGAGCCGCCGCAGCGGCGGAACGCAGTGCCTCCGCAAGGGCCTGGTCGGCCGCCGACGTCTCCCCCACCGCGGGGATGGCCGTCACGACCACGGCGTCGCACCCGTCGTCCGCCAAGGCCCGCGCCAGCGCCGCGTGGAAGTCCTCCGCCGAAGCCGCCGTCGTCAGGTCCAGCGGGGGAAGCGGTCGCAACCCCTCGGCCAAACAGGCGTCGTACGTCAGCAGCCCGAGCGACTCGGAGTTCCCGAGGATGGCCACCCGGGGCCCCGACGGCAGCGGCTGCCGCGCGAGCAGCAGGCCCGCGTCCACCAGCTCGGTGATCGTGTCCACCCGGATGACCCCGGCCTGCCGCAGCAGCGCGGACACGGTGGCGTGCGGGAGCCGTGTGGCCCGTACGGCATGCCCTTGCGGCGCGGCCCCGCCGTGGCGCGCGCCCTGCACCACGACCAGCGGCTTCGCCGCCGCCGTACGCCGGGCGAGGCGGGTGAACTTGCGGGGGTTGCCGATGGACTCGAGGTACATCAGGGCGACATCGGTGTCGGGGTCGTCGTACCAGTACTGGAGTACGTCGTTGCCGGACACGTCCGCGCGGTTGCCGGACGACACGAAGGTCGACACGCCCGTGTCCCCGGTGACGCCGCCCCCGCGCCGGTGCAGCCGGGACAGCAGCGCGATCCCGATGGCGCCGGACTGCGCGTACAGACCGATCCGGCCGGGTCGCGGCGTCTCGGGCGCGAGCGAGGCGTTGAGGCGCACCTCGGGGGACGTGTTGATGACCCCGAAGGCGTTGGGACCGATGAGGCGCATCCCGTAGGTACGGATCTGGCGCACCAGCTCGCGCTGGCGCTCGCGCCCCTCGGGGCCGCTCTCCGCGTAACCGGACGAGACGACCACGAGCCCCTGCACCCCGTGCTCGCCGCACTCGGCCACGGCCTCGGGGACGTGCGCCGCCGGCACGGCGACGACGGCCAGGTCGACGGGCTCGGCGATGTCCAGGACGGAGCGGTGCGCGGGCACCTCGTCGAAGTTCTTCAGGTCCTCGGGGAACGCCCTGTTCACGGCGTACAGACGACCGGTGAAGCCAGCGTCGCGGAGGTTGCCGAGGATGCTGCGGCCCACTCCGCCGGGGGTGCGGCCCGCGCCGATCACGGCGACCGCGCCGGGCGCGAGCAGCCGCTGCACGGACCGCGCCTCGGCCCGCTGCTCCCGGGCCCGCTGCACGGCGAGCGAACGGTCCGTGGGCTCCAGGTCGAACTCCAGGCGTACGACGCCGTCCTCGAAGCTGCGCTTCTGGGTGTACCCGGCGTCCGTGAACACCTTGATCATCTTGCTGTTGGCGGGGAGCACCTCGGCGGCGAACCGGCGGATGTCCCGCTCCCTGGCGACGGCCGCGATGTGCTCGAGGAGGGCAGAGGCAACACCCCGCCCCTGGTGCGCGTCCTGCACGAGGAAGGCGACCTCGGCCTCGTCGGCGGGCGCGGAGGCGGACAGGCCGGCGGCATTAATACGGTCATAGCGTACGGTGGCGATGAACTCGCCGCCGATCGTGGCCGCGAGTCCCACCCTGTCCACAAAGTCGTGGTGCGTGAAGCGGTGGACGTCCTTGGCGGACAGGCGCGGGTACGGGGCGAAGAACCGGTAGTACTTCGACTCGTCCGAGACCTGCTCATAGAAGCTGACAAGTCGCTCGGCGTCGTCGACGGTGATGGGCCTGATGCGCGCGGTACCGCCGTCGCGCAGCACCACGTCGGCCTCCCAGTGGGCGGGGTACTCGTGCCGGTCCGACGCGGTCTGCATGGGCCCCACAGTACGGCTCGCGTCCGACAACAGCGCGAGGCAGGCTAAGGGGAACCCGACAGGGACCGCCGGGCACGCATCACGTTATGGGACACTGGTCTAGACAACCTGAGACACCTGAAGGGCAGCATCAACATGGCTGAGCGCCGCGTCAACATCGGCTGGGCCGAGGGCCTCCACGCCCGCCCCGCGTCCATCTTCGTCCGGGCGGCCACGGCCTCCGGCGTTCCCGTGACGATCGCCAAGGCGGACGGCAACCCCGTCAACGCCGGCTCCATGCTGGCTGTCCTCGGCCTGGGTGCCCAGGGTGGCGAGGAGGTCGTGCTCGCCTCCGACGCCGAGGGTGCGGACGCGGCCCTCGACCGGCTGGCGAAGCTGGTCTCCGAAGGGCTCGACGAGCTTCCCGAGACCGTCTGAGGTGAGCCCTCGGGCCGTCCGAGGTGAGCCCTCGGACCGCCGGGGTGTCCCTTCTTCGCGTCCGAGCCGGTGTCGCTCGCGCGGGCGCGGTGGCGCGACGTTCGGGACGTTCGGGACGTTCCTCAATTGATGATGCGGTGGCCGTCGCTTCGAAGACACCATTCCGCACATACTTTGAAAGGCTCGCCCGAAATATCGGGCGGGCCTTTCGTATTTCTGTCTCACGGGCAGCAGAAATAATCTCCCGCGAATTCCATCCTCTTTGTATACGGCGCCCTTGTTAATGCCGCAGGCTCGTCATGTTTACGGGATGTTGCGAAGTCCTCACACGTTCCGGGCGGTCTCCGCCGCCGGGAAAACGGAGCCGGTGCACCGCACTCGCGCGTTCGGTGTGCAGGGCCGTGATCGCCCGGGCCCGCTCACTGTCGCCGCGCGCGACGGCGTCCACGATGCCGCCGTGCTCCGCCCAGGACTCCGCCGGGTTGGCCGGCGCCTCCACCGCGTACATCCAGGCGATCTTGTGCCGCAGCTGGGCCAGCGTCGAGGTCAGGGCGGGGCTCCCGGAGGCCTGCGCGAGCGTCTCGTGGAACCAGCCCCCCAGGGACCGCAGATCCTCGCTGCTCCCCCTCCTGGACCGCTCCTGCCCCAGCCTGACGAGGCCGCGCAGCACCTTGAGGTGGGCCTCGGTGCGACGCTGGGCGGCGCGCGCGGCGCCCAGCGGCTCCAGCAGCATGCGCATCTCCAGCAGGTCGGAGGCCTCCTGCTCGGTGGGCTCCGCGACGCACGCGCCCGCGTGCCGACGGGTGACGACGAACCCCTCCGCCTCCAGCGTGCGCAGGGCCTCGCGCACGGGGACGCGCGAGACGCCGTAGCGCCGCGCGAGGAGTTCCTCGGTGAGCCGGCTGCCGCGCTCGTAGACACCCGCGACGATGTCATCACGGATCGCCGTGCATACCGAGTGCGCCGGAATACGCATGACCGACCTCCGTCTTAATCCCCGTGAAACGTCGCCGATTGACGTGTGTTCAGGCGACTCTATTGCAGCGGGACGGAATTTCCGATGGCAGGCCGGAATCCATGGATATTTTTTGGACAGACAGCAGTTCGAAACAACGAAGGTCCCGGCTCGGTGAGCCGGGACCTCGGAAGGGACGTGCCTGTCGGGCAGGTTGTCAGACGTTCACGCCGTGCGAGCGCAGGTACGCGACCGGGTCGATGTCCGAGCCGTACTCCGCGGTCGTACGGGCCTCGAAGTGGAGGTGGGGCCCCGTGGTGTTGCCCGTGGCGCCCGAGATGCCTATCTGCTGGCCCGGGGTGACCGTCTGACCGACGGAGACGCCGATGGACGACAGGTGGCCGTACTGCGTGTAGGTGCCGTCGTTCATCTTGATGACGATGTTGTTCCCGTACGCGCCGCCCCAGCCGGCCTCCACGACGGTGCCGGAGCCGACCGCGTGGACGGAGGTGCCGGACGCGGCGTGGAAGTCGACGCCGGTGTGGCTGCCCGAGGACCAGAGGGAGCCGCCGGACTTGTAGCCCGTGGAGACGTACGAGCCGGCGATCGGGGCCACAAACGTGTTCAGACGCTTGCGCTCGGCCTCACGGGCGGCGCGCGCCTTGGCGGCGTGCTCCTTCTCGGCCAGCTCGGCGGCCTTCTTGCGCGCGGCCTCCTCGGCCTTCTTCTTGGCGGCGGCCTCTGCGGCGGCCTGCTCCTGGGCGACGGCCTGGGCGTCGACCTGGGCGGCGACCGAGTCACCGATGGAGACGGCCTGAGTCAGCCCGGTCTGCTCGACGGAGGGTTCGGCGGAGGGCTCGGCGGCGAGCGCCGGAGCGGCCAGGGTGCCGATGACGCCGGTGGTGGTGAGCGCCGCGACGCCCACGGCGTGCGTGGTCGTGCGCTTCGTGCGGCCCGGACGACGGTGCTTCCCGGTGGCGCGGGTGAACGCCATGAAGTGGCTGGTCCTTTCCTTCCTTCTCGCCTACCGGGTTAGCTGACGGGTTCGGAGCAGGAAGGTCTCCTACGGGCTCCCTCAGGAGAGGGTGCCCGATTCACCCCAGGGACTGCGATGGGTCCCCGGCTCCCCTGGCTCGCGCCATACGGGGACTCGGCGATGACTGTCCGGTGCCGCGGGCGCGGCGCACTGCCTGACGAACAGCCGGACTGACGCTAAGCGTGGGCTCTTTCAATCAACAAACGGATCGAGGTTTTTGTAGCGCACGCCACAGGTCAGACGCATCACCTCTATGGCAATACGGACAAACTCTCAGCAAACAGGGCCCTGGTGACTCTTCAGTCACCAGGGCCCCGCGGTGTTCCGCTGCTTCTACTCGGCTGCCACGACGCTCACTTCGCCGATACCGAGGGCCTTGACCGGCTCCGCGATCTGGGCGGCGTCACCCACGAGGACGGTCACCAGACGGTCCATCGGGAAGGCGTTCACGGCGGCCGCGGTGGCCTCCACCGTGCCTGTGGCGGCGAGCTGTTGATACAGCGTCGCCTGGTAGTCGTCCGGCAGGTGCTGCTCGACCTGGTCGGCCAGGGTGCCCGCGACGGCCCCGGCGGTCTCGAACTTGAGCGGCGCGACGCCCACCAGGTTCTGCACGGCGATGTCGCGCTCGGCGTCCGTCAGCCCTTCGGCCGCGAGCGTGCGCAGCACCTTCCAGAGGTCGTCGAGCGCGGGGCCGGTGTTCGGCGTGTCGACGGAGCCACTGATCGCGAGCATCGCGACGCCCGTACCGTCGGGGGCTGAGCGCAGCACCTGACCGAACGCCCGCACACCGTAGGTGTAGCCCTTCTCCTCGCGCAGGACCCGGTCCAAACGGGAGGTGAGGGTGCCGCCCAGGCAGTACGTGCCGAGCACCTGGGCGGGCCACACGCGGTCGTGCCGGTCGGCGCCGACGCGGCCGATGAGCAGCTGCGTCTGAACGGCTCCGGGGCGGTCCACGATGATCACGCGGCCGCTGTCGTCGGCGGTCACCGGGGGCACCGGCCGCGGCTCGGCGGACGAACCCGTCCAGGCTCCGAGCGTCTCGGCGAGCAGCCCGTCGAGGTCGACGCCGGCGAGGTCGCCGACGACCACCACCGTGGCCGTGGCGGGGCGTACGTACCTCTCGTAGAAGGCGCGCACGGCGGCCGAGTCGATTTTCTGGACGGTCTCCTCGGTGCCCTGGCGGGGGCGCGACATGCGCGACGTGGCCGGGAACAACTCCTTGGAGAGCTCCTTGGCGGCGCGGCGGGCCGGGTTGGCCGTCTCGTGCGGGATCTCGTCCAGCCGGTTGCGCACCAGGCGCTCGATCTCGCTGTCCTCGAACGCCGGTGCCCGGAGGGCGTCGGCGAGCAGTCCGAGCGCCTTCGGGAGGCGGGAGACGGGGACTTCGAGGGACAGGCGTACGCCGGGGTGGTCGGCATGCGCGTCGAGGGTGGCGCCGCAGCGCTCCAGCTCGGCGGCGAACTCCTCGGCGGTGTGCTTGTCGGTGCCTTCGGAGAAGGCACGCGCCATGATCGTGGCGACGCCGTCGAGGCTCGCCGGCTCGGCGTCCAGGGGTGCGTCGAGGAGCACCTCGACGGCGACGACCTGCTGGCCGGGGCGCTGGCAGCGCAGCACGGTCAGGCCGTTGTCGAGCGTGCCGCGCTCGGGCGCCGGGAACGCCCAGGGCCTGGCCTCGCCGGCCTGGGGCTGCGGGTGGAAGTCCATGGTCGCGAGCTCGTTCACTTCGCCGACTCCTCGTTCTCGTCGGTGGTTTCGGCGGCTTCCACGTCCTCCGCCTCGGCTGCGACGGGCTCGTACACGAGCACCGCGCGGTTGTCGGGGCGCAGGCGGGCCTTGGCGACCTCCTGGACCTCCTCGGCGCTGACGTCGAGCACGCGCTGGACAGCGGTCAGGGCGAGCTGCGGGTCGCCGAACAGGACCGCGTAGCGGCACAGTTCGTCGGCGCGGCCCGCGACCGTGCTGAGCCGGTCCAGCCACTCGCGCTCCAACTGGGCCTGGGCGCGCTCCATCTCCTCGGCCGTGGGGCCCTCCTCGGCGAACCGGGCCAGCTCCTCGTCGACGGCCGCCTCGATCACTGGGACCTCGACGTCGCCGGACGTCTTCACGTCCAGCCAGCCCAGGGAGGGCGCCCCGGCGAGCCGCAGCAGACCGAAGCCGGCCGCGACGGCCGTACGGTCACGGCGTACGAGCCGGTTGTAGAGGCGGGAGGACTCGCCGCCGCCGAGGACGGTCAGCGCCAGGTCGGCCGCGTCGCACACGCGCGTGCCGTCCTCCGGGAGGCGGTAGGCGGCCATCAACGCGCGCGCGGGGACCTCCTCCTCGACGACCTCGCGCAGCTGCTCACCGATGGTGTCGGGCAGCGAGCCGTCGCGCGGCTGGGGCTTGCCGTCGTGTGCGGGGATGGACCCGAAGTACTTCTCGACCCAGGCGAGCGTCTGCTTCGGGTCGATGTCGCCGACGACCGACAGGACGGCGTTGTTGGGCGCGTAGTAGGTGCGGAAGAACTCGCGCGCGTCCTGCAGCGTCGCCGCGTCCAGGTCGGCCATCGAGCCGATCGGGGTGTGATGGTACGGGTGGCCCTCGGGGTACGCGAGGGCGGTCAGCTTCTCGAAGGCGGTGCCGTACGGAACGTTGTCGTACCGCTGCCGGCGCTCGTTCTTGACGACGTCCCGCTGGTTCTCCATGGACTCGTCGTCGAGGGCGGTGAGCAGGGAGCCCATGCGGTCGGCCTCCAGCCAGAGGGCGAGCTCCAGCTGGTGCGCGGGCATGGTCTCGAAGTAGTTCGTGCGCTCGAAGCTGGTCGTGCCGTTGAGCGAGCCGCCGGCGCCCTGCACCAGCTCGAAGTGACCGTTGCCCTTGACCTGTCCGGACCCCTGGAACATCAGGTGCTCGAAGAGGTGGGCGAGACCCGTACGCCCCTTGACCTCGTGGCGCGAGCCGACGTCGTACCAGAGGCACACCGCCGCCACCGGGGTCTGGTGGTCCTCGGAGAGCACCACGCGCAGGCCATTGGCCAGGCGGTGCTCGGTCGCTGTCAGGCCGCCGGAGCCTGCCTCAGCTGTGGCCGTGTGACCCATGGGCATGTACGTCCCTTCGATCGCGGATGCTTCTGTGGCACACCGCAGATTTCCTGCCGGTCCTGCCACTGTATGCAAGCGCGCAGACAGGTGCCGAAGTTCCCGCGCCTCGTACGCCGAGAGCGAGACTCGGGTGTGCGGTGCAGGGGAACTCGGCCACGCCGGGGACGGCCCGGGCGCCGTGTTGACGAGGCCTGCCGGAAGCCCCCTGGAAGCCGTACGGACGGGTCGTGGTCCGCGTTGTCAGTGGGGCGGTCCACAATGGACCGCGTCAGATCCCGTTCATGTTGGTGAAGGAGCCGCAGCAGCGATGGCCCGCCGCAGCACGAAGACCCCGCCGCCCGACGACTTCGAGGAGAGGATCCTCGACATCGACGTCGTCGACGAGATGCAGGGCTCCTTCCTCGAGTACGCGTACTCGGTCATCTACTCCCGTGCCCTGCCGGACGCCCGCGACGGCCTCAAGCCGGTGCACCGCCGGATCGTCTATCAGATGAACGAGATGGGCCTGCGCCCCGACCGCGGCTATGTGAAGTGCGCCCGCGTCGTCGGCGAGGTCATGGGTAAGCTCCACCCGCACGGCGACGCGTCGATCTACGACGCCCTGGTGCGCCTCGCGCAGCCGTTCTCCATGCGCCTGCCCCTGGTCGACGGCCACGGCAACTTCGGTTCCCTGGGCAACGACGACCCGCCGGCCGCGATGCGTTACACCGAGTGCCGGATGGCCGACGCGACGTCACTGATGACGGAGTCGATCGACGAGGACACAGTCGACTTCTCGCCGAACTACGACGGCCAGGAGCAGGAGCCGGTGGCCCTCCCGGCCGCCTTCCCGAACCTGCTGGTGAACGGCTCGTCGGGCATCGCCGTCGGCATGGCCACCAACATGCCGCCGCACAATCTCGGCGAGGTCATCTCGGCCGCCCGCCACCTCATCCGCTACCCGGGCGCCGACCTCGAGACGCTGATGAAGCACGTCCCGGGCCCGGACCTGCCCACCGGAGGCCGGATCGTCGGTCTCACCGGCATCCGCGACGCCTACGAGTCGGGTCGCGGCACCTTCAAGATCCGCGCCACGGTGTCGGTGGAGGACGTGACGGCGCGCCGCAAGGGCCTGGTCGTCACCGAACTGCCCTTCACCGTCGGCCCGGAGAAGGTGATCGCCAAGATCAAGGACCTGGTCGGTTCGAAGAAGCTCCAGGGCATCGCCGACGTGAAGGACCTCACGGACCGCGCGCACGGCCTGCGCCTGGTCATCGAGATCAAGAACGGCTTCGTGCCGGAGGCGGTCCTGGAGCAGCTCTACAAGCTGACGCCGATGGAGGAGTCCTTCGGCATCAACAACGTCGCCCTGGTGGACGGCCAGCCGCTCACGCTCGGCCTCAAGGAACTCCTTGAGGTCTACCTCGACCACCGCTTCGAGGTCGTACGGCGTCGGTCGGAGTTCCGTCGCGGCAAGAAGCGCGACCGTCTGCACCTGGTCGAGGGCCTCCTCGTCGCGCTCCTGGACATCGACGAGGTCATCCGCCTCATCCGCTCAAGCGACAACTCGGCGCAGGCGAAGGAGCGCCTGATCGAGCGCTTCTCGCTGAGCGAGGTGCAGACGCAGTACATCCTGGACACGCCGCTGCGCCGGCTCACCAGGTTCGACCGCATCGAGCTGGAGTCGGAGCGCGACCGGCTGAACGGCGAGATCGACGAGCTGACCGGCATCCTGGAGTCGGACGCGGAGCTGCGCAAGCTGGTCTCCGGCGAGCTGGCCGCGGTGGCCAAGAAGTTCGGCACCGACCGCCGTACGGTGCTCCTGGAGTCCGCCGGGTCGACGGCCGCCACCGTGCCGCTCCAGGTGGCGGACGACCCGTGCCGTGTCCTGCTGTCCTCGACGGGCCTCCTCGCCCGTACGGCGAACGGCGCCCCCTTCGGGGAGGACGCCGACGGCAGGCGCACCAAGCACGACGTGATCGTGTCGGCGGTCCCGGCGACGGCTCGGGGCGAGGTGGGCGCGGTGACGTCCTCCGGCCGTCTGCTCCGGCTGAACGTGATCGACCTGCCACGGCTGCCGGAGACCACATCGGCGCCCAACCTCTCCGGGGGCGCGCCGATTTCGGAGTTCCTCTCCTCGCTGGAGGGGGACGAGACGGTGGTCTGTCTGACGACGCTCGACGAGTCCTCGCCCGGCCTGGCCCTGGGCACGGAACAGGGTGTCGTGAAGCGCGTGGTCCCCGACTACCCCTCGAACAAGGGGGAGTTGGAGGTCATCACGCTCAAGGACGGCGACCGGATCGTCGGCGCGATCGAGCTGAGCACGGGCGAGGAGGACCTCGTCTTCATCACGGACGACGCCCAGCTGCTGCGCTACCAGGCCTCCCAGGTGCGCCCGCAGGGCCGTGCGGCGGGCGGCATGGCGGGCATCAAGCTCACGGACGGCGCGAAGGTGATCTCCTTCACGGCGGTCGACCCGGCGGCCGATGCCGTGGTCTTCACGGTGGCGGGCTCGCGCGGCACGCTGGACGACTCGGTGCAGACCACGGCCAAGCTGACACCGTTCGACCAGTACCCGCGCAAGGGCCGTGCCACGGGCGGCGTGCGCTGCCAGCGGTTCCTGAAGGGCGAGGACTGCCTGTCCATCGCCTGGGCGGGACCGGTGCCTGCGCGGGCCGCGCAGAAGAACGGCACCCCGGCGGAGCTGCCGGAGATGGACCCGCGCCGCGACGGCTCGGGTGTGTCGCTGGCGAAGACGGTGGCGGTGGTGGCGGGACCGGTGTAGGCCCGCTGCGGATCAGCCGGCCTGCTCGGCCTCGGCCGTCTCCTGCCGTTGCTCCTGCTCCTGCTCCTGCTCCTGTACGTAGCGGAGGACGCCCCACATGCTGTGCTCGTCGGCGTGTGGGGCGTCGTTCGTGCACGCGTCCAGCTCCTTGTGCAGGGCGGCCGTGTCGATGCCGGACCCGATGAGGACGAGCTGGGTGAGGCGGGGGCCGGCGGGCGCCCAGGGCTCCGGGTAGAACCGCAGGAACCGGCCGACGGCATGCACGGCGTACCGGTTGCGAGGATCGGCGGTGCCGAAGTCGACGTACCCCTTGATGCGGTACAGCCCCTCGGGCCTGCTGTCGAGGAAGTCCATCATCCGACGCGGATTCATGGGCGCTTCGGAGGTGAAGGAGACGGAGTCGTAGGCGGCGTGCAGGTGACCGTGATGGTCCTCCTCACCGCGGTGTTCGTGCAGGTCGTCGAAGGAAAGCTGCCCGATGCGCTCCCCCGTGGGCCGGCAGTCGAAGAGGAGCTCGGGGTCGACCCGGCCGTAGGTGGCGGGCACGACGGCGGCTCGGTCGGTGAGTGAGCGGACGGCCCGGAGCACCCGCTCCCCGTCATCCGCCCGATCGATCTTGTTGACGACGACAAGATCGGCCATGGCGAGGTGCCGGTCGACCTCGGGATGCTTCGCGCGCGTGGCGTCGAACTCGGCGGCGTCGACGACCTCGACGAGGCCCCCGTACACGACCCGCGCATTCTCACTGGCGAGCACCATGCGCACCAGCTCCTGGGGCTCCGCGAGCCCGCTGGCCTCGATGACGATGACGTCGACACGCGCGGAGGGGTGCGCGAGCCGCTCCAGGTAGAGGTCGAGTTCGCCGGCGTCGACGGCACAGCACAGGCACCCGTTCCCGAGGGAGACGGTCGAGTCACCGAGAGCCCCGGCGACGGCCATGGCATCGATCTCGATGGCACCGAAGTCGTTGACGATGGCACCGATCCGGCTCCCTCCGCTGCGATGGAGGAGGTGATTGAGCAGGGTGGTCTTGCCGGAGCCCAGGAATCCGGCGAGGACGACGACCGGGATCTGCTGCGGACTCGACGACTGGCTCAACGTGCGCCCCTTCTCACACCGGTGCGTGCGCCGGCTCGTGTACCGGCGGACGCTCGAGAGAGGCTCATGGCTCGGCTCGCGCCGAATGGGGCCGGCTCTCGTACGACGAATTACTGCCGACCCAGGATACGAGCGGGTGGAAACACCGCGAAGTGAACGATTGTTAGCGGCGCTCGCGGGGCACACGTTGGGCATGGCGCCGGGAAACGCGACCCACACATCCCTCCGTGCGCCTCCTCTCCGCCTCCCTGCCGATCAGAGCCGCTCGGCACTCTGGGAGACGGCAAGCGCGCCGCCCACCGCTCGCCGGTCCCCATATCCGTCGCCCCGCACCCGACGACCGGCGGATGGTCGCCTGAATCGGGGGTTGACATGGCCACACAGAACTCTGGGATGCGGAGGCTCGGCTCCGCCACCAGGGCCAGGCTCGCGGTCGCGGTCAGCGCGGTCGTGGAACGCAGCACGCGCCAGCGTCGGCGCGCCGTACTCACCGAACAGCACCGCCTCCACTTCGACCTGCTGTGCAAGGCCATGGACGACCCTGCGCTGGCGGCGGTCCTGGATACGTACGAGCGCGAGATCCCGCCGGAGACACAGCGCCAGTACCTCTTCGCGAACGCTCTGTACGTCAACGCCCTGTACTTCCACCGGATCGGCGCTCTGAACCTCGTCGAACTCCACGGACACCTTCGCGTGATCTGCCGCAACCGGATCTTCCGTGAGTACTGGACCGCCACGCAGCACCATCGCGAGAGCCTGCCCGATTCGTCCGAAGAGGCCGCACTGGGTCGGATGACCGAGGGTCTGGTGCAGGAATTGAACAACTTGGCCGACGACACGGACGACGGCGATCTCGAGGAGTGGTGGGTGGTGGGGCAACCGCCAGGCGAGTGACGGTTCAGCCGCGACCCGCGTGTGCTTACGAGACTTGGGAGACGCGTGGGGCACGGAGCCGATACTCTGCCCGCAGCTTGCCCCGGGCAAACATCTTGCAAGGCGGCACTGTTTTGCGCAGGGCTGCACCCCCACAAGGACGGCCCACTCATGAGCATCCGTGGGCCCACTCATGAGCTTCACTGGACGCGAGAGAAAGGTCATCAGCCCGCGCAGCGTCCGGCGCGCCCTCTCGGCCCGTCCCTCGACCGACCTAGGAACGGACTTGAAGATCGTGCGTCGAGTCGGCGCCTCGCCCCGGGAGCGCGGGAGCGCTTCGGGGCAGACCTGCCCCGACATCTTCGAACTCAGCGACGGAAACTTCGCTGTCATCGGCACCGAAGCCACAGCTGACCTTGACGGCGAACTGCCGCCCGACGCAGCGCGCGCAGAGTACGAACGCATCGTTGTCATCAGCCGCGAGACGCTGGTGCGAGCCAAGGCGGACATTCCGGATGCGTGATTGAAGTTCTTCTCTCACTTTGCCGCAACAGGCCTCGATGCTCACGCGTCGAGGCCTGAGCCATGCGACCGTCAAACCATCAGTGGCACCGCCACCGGCGGTACCGGCCCCACATACCGGGCCGCCGGTCGGATGATCTTCGGGTCCTCCGCCTGTTCCAGGATGTTGGCGCTCCAGCCGACCACCCGGGCCGCCGCGAACGTGGGAGTGAACATCTCCCGTGGCAGGCCGCAGAGTTCCATGACCACGCCCGCGTAGAACTCCACGTTCGTGTGGAGTTCACGGCCCGGCTTCAGTTCCGCGAGGATCGCCTCCACATGGCGTTCGACCTCGACCGCGAAGTCCACCAGCGGGCCACCGAACTGCTCCGCGACGCCGCGGAGCATGCGGGAGCGGGGGTCCTCCGTGCGGTAGACGGGGTGCCCGAAGCCCATGATGCGGTCGCCGGCCAGGACGCGCTCGCGTATCCAGGAGTCGATGCGCTCGGGCGTACCGATCGCGTCCAGGGTGTCGAGGGCCCGGCTGGGCGCCCCTCCATGGAGCGGCCCGGACAGCGCTCCCACCGCGCCCACCAGGGCCGCCGCCACATCCGCACCCGTCGATGTGATCACTCGGGCTGTGAAGGTTGATGCATTGAATCCGTGGTCAATGGTTGAGATCAAGTACTGCTCGATCGCCCTGGTCCTGGCCGCGTCCGGCTCCGAGCCCGTCAACATGTAGAGGTAGTTCGCCGCATAGGAGAGGTCCTCGCGAGGCTCCACGGGATCCAGCCCCTGCCCGAGTCGGTACAGCGCCGTCAGGAGTGTGGGCACGGCGGCCGATGCCATGACGGTGTCGGCGCGGCGCTGTTCCCGGTCGATGTCGTACACCGGCCGGAACCCCTTGGCGGCACCGAGCAGGGACAGCGCCGTGCGCAGCCCGGCGAGCGGTCCGGAGCGGCCCGCGGCGGCGGCCACGGCCGGCAGCGTGGCCCTCACCCCATCCGGCAGCCACCGCAGCGCCGCGGTCCGCGCGGTGAAGACGGCCCGCTGCTCCGCGTCCGGCAGTTCGCCATGAACCATCAGATGCCAGACGTCCTCGAAACCGCGGGTCTGCGCGAGTTCGACGGCCGAGTACTGGCGGTAGTGGTAGAAGCCTTCCAGCCCTCTGACATCACCCAATGAGGTGTCGGTGACGACAACGCCGGCAAGGCCCCGTGGGACGTCGACAGAAGTGGATGCGGCCCGGTTGATCGGCATGATTCCTCCCTGAACTTGATTCGACTGTCCATGCTTGACTCGATGTCTGTCAATATTGATTGGATCAATACTCACCGTACAGATACGGTGGCGTCCATGACGGACCACGAAGCCGCGCCCACGCACCCCGATCGGCGACTGAGCACCAAAGAGGCCGCCGAACTGCTCGGCGTGAAGCCCGAGACCGTGTACGCCTATGTGAGCCGCGGCCAGCTCAGCAGCCGCCGCGAGCCCGGCGGGCGCGGCAGCACCTTCGACGCCAAAGAGGTGGCGGCGCTCGCCCGGCGCAACAGGCGTGAGCCGAGCGGGAGTTCGGCCATCGGCGGCGAGCTGTCCGTCCGCACACGGATCACCCTCATCGACAAGGACCGGTACTTCTTTCGCGGCGTCGACGCGACCGAACTCGCCGCGCGGCACTCCTACGAGGAGATCGCCGAGTGGCTGTGGACCGGTCGGCTGCGGCCCGGAGTCACCTTTGCCGCTCCGGACGCGTCCGTCGCCGTCGCCCGCCGCGCCGTCGATGCCCTGCCCGAGCACAGCGGTCCGACCGACCGGCTGCGCGTCGCGACGATCGCCGCCGCGACCGCGGACCCGCTCCGCTTCGACCTGTCCGAGGACGCGGTCCTCGGCACCGCACGCACCCTCATCCCCACCCTCGTGGCCGCCCTCCCGCCCCTGCGCCGCGACCACCGCGACGAGGGCCCGCTCGCCCGGCACCTGTGGGGACGGCTCACCGGCCGCGCACCCGACGCGGCATCAGTTCGCGTACTGGACACGGCACTCGGGCTGCTCATCGACCACGACCTGGCCGCCTCGACGCTCGCGGTCCGTGTCGCCGCCTCGGCCAGGGCCCACCCGTACGCTGCCGTCTCGGCGGGTCTCGGCGTGCTCGAGGGCCCCCTGCACGGCGCGGCCAGCGGCCTCGCGCACCGGTTGCTCCTGGACGTCCTGGACCAGGGCAGCGCAGCCCCCGTGGTCGCCGACGAACTGCGTGCCGGTCGCCGTATCCCCGGTCTCGGCCACCGGCTCTACCCCGGCGAGGACCCGCGCGCGCGTGCTCTGTTCGCCCTCCTGGAAGAGGTACCCGACGCGGCCCCCGCCCTTGCCGCTGCCCATGACGTCGTGGCCACCACGGCCCGCCACGCGCCCCTGCACGCCAACGTGGACCTGGCTCTCGCGGTCCTCACGGTCTCCTCCGGCATGCCCGCCTCCGCCGGCGAGACCGTCTTCGCCGTCGCCCGTACGGCGGGCTGGATCGCACATGCCCTGGAGGAGTACGAGGAGCGTCCGCTGCGGATGCGCCCGAGTGGCCGATACGTAGGGGCGCGGCCTCCGCAACCGCTCCCCCGGTAGCGCCTTCACGCCTCCGCTGCACTCCCGACGCGCCCCTGCCGCGCCCCGTCCGCGCGGCTGGAAGTCATCCCGCCCCAAGTCAGGTTAGGCTCACCTCTGTGAGTACGTGCGCGACCGTGTCCCGGGACCTCGACGAGCCCCTCGCGGGGACCGCGGCGACCGCGAGGACATGGCTGCTCCTCGAACAGCCCGGCCCCTGGGGCACCAAGGCGCTCACTTCGAGCCACCTGGACCAGGCGCTCGGCCGCGCTCTCGAAGCGGCCGCCGAGGGGACCGGCGTACGGATCGCGCTCATCCGCCGCCCCGGCCGCCACGCCGACTGCGGCACGCCGGCCGTACGACAGGTGTACGCGGCCCACACGGTTCCCGGAAACGTATGGCTGCACGGCGCCATGACGTCCGATCCCGAGCAGTTGCTCGACCTCGACTTCACCGCGCTCGGCATGGGCGACCCGCACACCTTCGACAGACTCCTAGGGGGCCGTCCCCACACGGGCGACCCCCTCGCCCTCGTCTGCACCAACGGCAAGCGCGACCGCTGTTGCGCCCTCCTCGGCCGCCCCCTGGCAGCCGAACTGGCCGCCTCCGGAGTGACCGGCGCATGGGAGGTCACCCACCTCGGCGGCCACCGTTTCGCCCCCACGCTGCTGATCCTGCCGTTCGGCTACGCGTACGGCCGGGCCGAGGCCCCGCACATCAAGGAGGTCCTCCAGGGCGTACGCGAAGGGCGTGTGGTCGTCGAGGGATGTCGCGGTCGCTCCGCCTGGGAGCGGCCGGGACAGGCCGCGGAGCTGGCGGTGCGTACGGCGGCCCACGAGTACGCCGCGGACGCGCTGACCGTCGTCGCCACGGACGGCACCGCACCACGCTGGGAGGTCACCGTCGCCCACGCCGACGGCCGCCTCTGGCGCGTCATCGTGGCCCAGGGCGCCTCGCTGCCACCCCGCCCGGAAAGCTGCGGCTCGGCGCTCGGCTCCCCGGCGCGCATGGACGTGGTGGCGGTACGGGAGCTGATTCCCACGGAGATCGACGCCACGTCCCGCTGACGCCGCCGTGGGCGCCCGTCCTCGCGGTGAGCGCCCCACCTCAGATGGGCGAACGCCGAAACCCCCGCATACCGCCGCCCCACCGCTACGCGGCGCACACCCGCTTATCCGCTGATCACAGCTCTCACACCAGCCTCGCAAGAGATCCATGCCACACCCCCTACGGCACGGCGCGCCCCTCCCCGTACCGTCGTACACATGAGCCCCACTCCCCCTGTACGACGACTGCGCCTGGGTCTGCCCCGGCGGGTGTTCTCGCAGGTCCTGCTGATGCAGGTGTCGATCGCCGCAGGTGTCGCCGTACTCGCGACCGGGCTGTTCCTCGCCCCGCTCAGCGCCCAGCTGGACGACCAGGCGATGCGCAGGGCCCTCGCGATCGCGCAGACCACGGCGGCCCAGCCGCAGATCGCCGAGGACTTCCAGGCGACACGGCCGTCGGTCGGCGGGCCCGTGCAGACCGAGGCCGAGCGGATCCGTAAGGCCAGCGGGGCCGAGTACGTCGTGGTGATGAACATGGACGGTGTGCGCTGGTCGCACACGGACCCGACGCAGATCGGCAAGGTCGTCTCGACCGACCCCAGGGAGGCCCTGGCGGGCAAGGACGTCATGCAGATCGACAACGGCACCCTGGGCCGCTCGGCCCGCGGCAAGGTGCCGCTGCGCAACGCCGACGACAAGATCGTCGGCGCGGTCTCGGTCGGCATCGAGTACGACAGCGTGCGAGCCCGGCTGATCCTCGCCATACCGGGGCTGTTCGCATACGCCGGCGCCGCCCTGGCCATAGGCGCGGTGGCCGCCTACCTGATCTCCCGAAGGGTGCAGCGGCAGACGCGCGACCTGGCGTTCTCCGACATCTCGGCACTGCTCGCCGAGCGTGAGGCGATGCTGCACAGCATCAGGGAGGGCGTTGTCGCCCTGGACCGCGGCGGCCGCGTACGCCTCCTGAACGACGAGGCGCAGCGCCTGCTCGGGCTCGACGCGGAGGCCATCGGTCAGTCGCTGGACGACACGCTCGGACCGGGGCGTACGACCGATGTGCTGGCCGGACGCGTCACGGGCACCGATCTGCTCACCGTGCGCGGCCAGCGCGTACTGGTCGCCAACCGCATGCCCACCGACGACGGTGGCGCGGTCGCCACGCTGCGCGACCGCACCGAGCTGGAGCAACTGGGCCGCGAACTCGACTCCACCCGGGGCCTGATCGACGCCCTGCGCGCGCAGGATCACGAACACGCCAACCGCATGCACACGCTCCTCGGGCTGCTCGAACTGGACATGTACGACGACGCCGTGGAGTTCGTCGGCGAGGTGGTCGGCGACCACCGGACCACCGCGGAGCAGGTCACCGAGAAGATCCACGACCCGCTGCTCGCCGCCCTGCTGGTAGGGAAGGCGACCGTCGCCGCCGAGCGGGGCGTGGCCCTGTGGATCTCGGACCGCACCCTGCTGCCCGACCGGCTGATCGACCCCAGGGGGCTGGTCACCGTCGTCGGCAATCTGGTCGACAACGCGCTGGACGCGGTCGCGGGCACACCGCACGCGCGCGTGGAGGTCGAATTGCGCGCCGAGGGTCGTACGACGGTTCTCAGGGTGCGCGACACCGGACCCGGAATCCCCGTGGAACGGCGAGAGTTGATCTTCACGGACGGATGGACCACCAAGAAGCCGCCGGCCCACGGCAAACGCGGCATCGGTCTCTCCCTGGTGCGCCGTCTCGCCGAACGGCAGGGCGGGAGCGCCCGGGTGGACGAGGCGGACGGCGGAGGCGCGGAGTTCACCGTCGTACTGCCGGAGGCGCTCACCGAACCCGCTCCGGCACCGGAGACGGCTCCTACGGAGGACTCTCTTCCGGGGAACACCCCTACGGAAGAACTGATTCCGGCGCCGGACACCTCGGCGCCGACCACCAAGGAGGAGTCGCGATGACCCGGCCGATCGAAGTCCTGGTCGTGGACGACGACACCCGAGTGGCGCGGGTCAACGCGGCCTATGTACAGAAGGTGGCCGGCTTCCATGTCGCGGGCGAGGCGCACAACGCGGCCGAAGCCCTGCGCCAGATGGAGACACTGCCCCACCTGGATCTGGTTCTCATGGACCACTATCTGCCGGACGAGACGGGTCTCGCGGTCGTCCAGGAGATGCGCAGGCGCGGCCACCAGACCGACGTGATCATGGTGACCGCGGCCCGTGACATCTCGACCGTCCAGGCGGCGATGCGGCACGGCGCACTCCAGTACCTCGTCAAGCCCTTCGCCTTCGCGGGCCTGCGCGCCAAGCTGGAGGCATACGCGGAGCTGCGTCGCACGCTGGACGGCGGCGGCGAGGCCGAACAGGCCGAGGTGGACCGGATCTTCGGCGCCCTGTCAGCGGGCTCGGAGCCGGGGTTGCCCAAAGGGCACTCCCCGACCACCGCGGAGCTCGTGCGTCGCGCCCTGGTGGCCGCCGAGGGCCCCCTGTCGGCCCAGGAGATCGCCGAACGGACCGGGCTGAGCCGCCAGACCGCCCAGCGTTATCTGAAGCTCCTGGAACGCACGGGACGGGCCACACTGACCCTGAAATACGGCGACGCGGGCCGCCCGGAGCATCGCTACGTGTGGGCGACCCGCGTCTGAGGGCCCGGTCCGGGCCGAGGGCTCCGGCTCAGCCGGTGACCTTCTCGACGAACTCCGTGGTGTACGTCTTGCTCAGGTCGATCTTGGCGTTCTTGATGTTGGGATTGAAGGCCTTGAGGACCCTCTCTACCGTCTCGGGACCGTCCTTGGGCATCACGCCGTCGTCCGTGAACATCGGCAGCGTGGTCTTGATCGCCCCCGCGTAGAGCGTCTTGTTGCCCTGGGAGTAGTCGGCGGGCATCTTCTCGGCGATCTGGGACGCGGTGTGCGTGGACATCCACTTGAGGGTCTTCACGAAGGCGTTGGCGAGCTTCTGGACGGTGTCCTTGTGGCTGTTCACCCACTCCGTCTGCATGTAGAGGCTCGACGACGGGTACGGACCGCCGAGCGCCTCCTTCGACCCACGCGGCGTACGCATGTCGATGAGTACCTTGCCGAGGTTCTTCGCCAGGATGTTGGCGACCGTCGGGTCCGTGGTCATGCCGCCGTCGATGGAACCCTTCTGGAGGGCGGAGATGAAGGTCGGCCCCGCGCCGACGGCGACCGGGCTGAACTCGCTGACGCTGACGCCGTTCTTGACCGCCAGGTATTTGGTGAGGAAGTCGGTCGAGGAGCCGAGCCCAGTGATGCCGAGCTTCTTGCCCTTGAAGTCCTTGGGCGACGTGATGTCGTCGGCATGCCTGTTGGAGACGATCTCCACCTCACCGGGCGCATGCGAGAACTGCACCACGGACTCCACGTCCTTGCCCTTGGTCTGCAGGTCGAGGGTGTGGTCGTAGAAGCCGACGGCACCCTGCACCTGTCCGGAGACGAGTGCCGTCTCCGCCTGCACGCCGGCGGGCTCGCTCAGCAGCTCCACGTCGAGGCCCTCGGCGTCGAAGTAGCCGAGCCGCTGGGTGAGCATCGCGGGAAGGTAGATGACCTTGTCCAGGCCGCCGACCATGATCTTGACCTTCACGCCCTTGCCGTCGCCCTTGCTGCCGGAACCGGACGACGCGGTGCTCGCCGCGTCGTTGGCACAGGCGGTGAGGGAGGAGAGAGCGAGCAGGCCGGCCGCTGCCAGGGCGGTGTATCTGGCGGTCATGCGCATGGTGGTTCACGTCCTTGTGAGAAGGCGGTGCGGGAGGTGGTGCGGGGAAATGGGTGCCCTGAAGAGGGCGATCAGCGAAACAGGTGTCCTGGAGAGGCGATCAGCGAAGTGGGGCCCCTGAAGAGGGCGATCAGCGCTCGGAATCCGACGGCTTCCACCGGAAGATGCGGCGCTCGGCGAAGGTGAGCAACCCCTCGGCGACCAGCGCGACCACGGCGAGGATGACCATCGCGGCGTACACACCTGCCGCGTTGAAGGTGCCCTGGGACTGCGCGACGAGCAGACCGATGCCCTTGGTGGCACCGATGTACTCGCCGACGATGGCGCCGATGAGCGCGAAGCCGAAGCTGACGTGGAGGCTGGTGAAGATCCACGAGGTCGCCGACGGAATGACGACCTGAAGTGTCACCCTGCGGTCGCTGGCGCCCAGGATGCGGGCGTTGGCGACCAGGTTGCGGTCGACCTCGCGGGCGCCCTGGAAGGCGTTGAAGAAGACCGGGAAGAACACGAGGACCACGGCCGACGCGACCTTGGAGGCCGGCCCGAGCCCGAACCAGATCACGAAGATCGGTGCCAGCACGATCCTCGGTATGGAGTTGAGCACCTTGATGTATGGACCAAGGACATCGGCGAGCAAGTTGATGCGCCCGAGCGCAATGCCGAAGACGACACCGGCCACTACGCCGATGACCCAGCCGAGCAGCGCCTCATGGAGCGTGAACCAGATCTGCTCGCCCAGGGAGCCGAGCGCGGTGCCGTGGGTGACCCAGGTGTAGATCTGGTCCCAGATCTTCGAGGGCATCGAGAAGTTGAAGGGGTCGATGACCTTGGCCCGGGCGCACGCCTCCCACAGACCGAGCACGGCCACCAGGAGCAGGGCCCGGGCGAGGGTGATGACGACCTTGCGTCTGCGGGCGGCACGCGCGCGTGAATGCGCGCGGCCCGTCTTGGTGGTCTCGGTGGCGGTCACCGCGACGACGGCCCCGGGCATGAGGTCAGGCGACATGGGCGGCACCCCTCTCACGGGTGATGCGGACCTCTTCGCCGAGGGACGACCAGATCTCGCGGTAGATCTCGATGAACCGCGGCTCCAGGCGCACCGATTCGACCTTGCGCGGCCGTGGCAGATCGATGTCGAAGACCTGCTTCACGGTCGCGGGACCCGCGGTCATCACGACGACCTTGTCGGCCAGCGCGATGGACTCCTCCAGGTCGTGGGTGACGAAGACGACGGAGGCACCCGTGCCCTCCCACAGCTCCAGCAGCTCGTCCGACATCAGTGCCCTGGTCTGCACGTCGAGCGCCGAGAAAGGCTCGTCCATGAGCAGGATCTGGGGGTCGTTGACGAAGGTGGCGGCGAGGGCGACGCGCTTGCGCTGGCCGCCGGAGAGCTGGTGCGGATAGCGGTCCTCGAAGGCCGTGAGGCCGACCCGGGCCAGCCACTCGCGCGCCTTCTGCTTCGCCTCCGCCTTCGGTACGCCGCGGAACCGCGGGCCCGCCATGACGTTGGACAGGACCGTACGCCAGGGGAAGGTGGCGTCCTGCTGGAAGACGAAGCCGACCTTGTCGCCGACACCGGCAACCGGCTCGCCGGTCACCAGGACTTCACCCTCGGTGGGCTCTTCCAGGCCGCTGACGAGGGTCAGCGTGGTCGACTTCCCGCAACCGGTGGGGCCGACGACGGCCACGAACTCGCCACGGCCGACGGTCAGGTCCAGTTCCCTGACGGCCGTGTGCAGCCCCCCGGACGGGGTCTTGAAGATCTTGCTCGCGCCCCGCAGCTCGATGGCGGGGCTGGTGTCTGCGCTCATGGGCCGGGACCGTAGATGTGGCGCGGGCCACAGCATCAGTCTTCTGGGCGCAAGGGCTTCTTCTGCTTGCAAGAGTCTGTTGTGCTCGTTTTGCTCGCGCTACAACAGCGGAGCCGAAACACGGGCTTAACAGCTCGCCAGGCCTTGAGAGAAAGAGGCCCGATGATTGACGTCCTGGTCGTGGACGACGACTTCCGTGTCGCCGAGATAAACGCCAAGTACGTGGGAAAGGTTCCCGGCTTCCGGGTGGCCGCCCGCGCGCACAGCGCTGCCCAGGCCCTGGCCGCGGTGGAGCGCGCGCCCATCGACCTGGTGCTGCTCGACCACTATCTGCCCGACCAGACGGGTCTCGAGCTGGTCCACCGCATGCGCGAACGCGGTCACGGCACCGACGTCATCATGATCACTGCGGCCAGCGACGTGACGACCGTGCAGGCGGCGATGCGTCTGGGCGCCCTGCACTATCTGGTCAAGCCGTTCACCTTCGCGGCGCTGCGCACCCGCCTCGACTCGTACGCCGCCCTGCGCCGCACCGTCGACCGTGTGGGCGGCCGGGGCGTGGCGGGACAGGAGCAGGTCGACCGCATCTTCGGCGCCCTGCGCACGACACCGGCCCCGTCGTCGCCCGGGCTGCCCAGCGGCCACTCGGAGCCGACGACGGACCTGATCTGCGACGTCCTCCACCAGGCCGATCACCCCCTGTCGGCCCACGAGGTGGCCGCCGAGACGGGCCTGAGCAGATCCACGGCCCAGCGCTATCTGCGTCACCTGGAACAGGTGGGACGGCTACGGCTCTCACTCAAGTACGGCGACACCGGGCGACCGGAGCACCGGTACGCGTGGGTGGCGCCGTAGAACGATCGCGCACGCCCCCTGGCGGCGCCGGGCGCCGTCAGACCGCACCGGCCCCCGTGAGCGACCGCACCTCGGCCTCCGCGTGCTTCGCCTCGTCCGCCGGCTCCACCGAAGTGACCGTGCCGAGCCAGCCCGCGAGGAAGCCCAGCGGGATGGACACGATGCCGGGGTTCTGCAAGGGGAAGTACTGGAAGTCGACGCCCGGGAAAAGCGATTCGGGGCTCCCCGTCACCACCGGAGAGAGCAGCACGAGCCCCAGCGCGGGCACCAGGCCCCCGTAGACCGACCACACCGCGCCACGTGTGGTGAAGCTGCGCCAGAACAGCGAATACATGAGCACCGGAAGATTCGCGGACGCGGCGACCGCGAAGGCCAGGCCCACCAGGAAGGCCACATTGAGATCCCGGGCGAGCAGTCCGAGGGCGATCGCGACCACGCCGACACCGACCGCCGCGGTCCGTGCGACGGCCACCTCGCTCCGCGGCTTCGCATGCCGACGCCGCAGCGACGCGTAGAGATCGTGAGCCACGGACGCCGAGGAGGCGAGCGTGATCCCGGCGACGACCGCGAGAATCGTGGCAAACGCGACGGCGGCGACGATCGCAAACAGAACCGTTCCTCCGGTGGAATTCGTCCCACCGCCCAGATCGAGCGCCAGCAACGGAACCGCCGTGTTCCCCGCCGCGTTCGACCTGCGCACGGCCTCGGGTCCGACGATCGCGGCCGCACCGAAGCCCAGCACGATCGTCATCAGATAGAAGCCGCCGATGAGCCCGACCGACCAGACGACCGAGCGGCGCGCGGCGCGTGCGGTCGGCACGGTGTAGAAGCGGGACAGGATGTGCGGCAGCCCCGCCGTACCGAGCACCAGGGCCAGGCCCAAACTGATGAAGTCCAGCCGCGCGGTCCAGTCCCCGCCGTACTTCAGCCCTGGCGCGAGGAAGGCCTCACCGTGCCCGCTGCGCTCCATCGCCGTACGCAGCAATTGGTCGAAGTCCCCTTGGAACCGCACCAGCACGAGCACGGTCAGCGCGATCGTGCCGCTGAGCAGCAGCACCGCCTTGACGATCTGGATCCAGGTGGTGGCCCGCATCCCTCCCATCGACACATAGATCACCATGAGCGCGCCGACGCCGATCACCGTCCAGGCGCGCGCTGCCCCGCTTGAACCCCCGAGCAGCAGCGCGACCAGGCTGCCCGCCCCCACCATCTGCGCCACCAGATACAGAACGGACACGGTCACCGACGAAGTTCCCGCCGCGATGCGCACCGGACGCTCGCTCATCCGCGCCGCGACCACGTCCGCGAGGGTGAAGCGCCCGCAGTTGCGCACCAGTTCGGCGACCAAGAAAAGCACCACCAACCAGGCGACCAGGAAGCCCACCACATACAGCAGCCCGTCGTACCCGTAGAGCGCGATGAGCCCTGTGACCCCCAGGAAGGACGCGGCCGACATGTAGTCGCCCGCGATGGCAAAACCATTCTCCATGGGTGAGAACAGGCGCCCGCCCGCGTAGAACTCCTCCGCCGAACCATGCCGGTGACGGCTCACCCACGTCGTGATCGCCAGTGTCACCGCAACGAAACCGCTGAACAGCAGCAGCGCCAGCGTCTGATGATGGCCGGTCACAGCTGACCACCTCCCGCACTCCGCGTCAGCTCCTGGGTGTCCCAGCGCAGGTCGAGCGCGGCCCGGTCCCTGCGCAGCCGGGCGTGCCGCGCGTACGCCCAGGTGAACAGGAACGTGGTGAGGAACTGACCGAGCCCGGCCAGCAGGCCCACGTTCACCGAGCCGGCCACGGGGCGCGCCATCAGCCCGGGCGCCGTCGTAGCGGTCACCACATAGCCCACGTACCAGGTGAAGAACACGATCACGCCTGGAACCACAAATCTGCGATACCGGCTGCGCACCTCCTGGAAGGCAGCGCTTCGCTGCACCTCCAGATAGACGTCGGCCGCACCACCCACCCGGCCCTCGTGCTCCCGGCGCGCGGGCGGCACCACGGGAGCGGGCGCCCCCGTACTGTCCAACTCGCCCCAGCCGGAGGCGAGCGCGTCGTACCAGGGGTCGTCGAAGCCGACCTCTCCGGCGTCGCGGCCGTCCTGCTTCTCCACCGAACTCTCCTTGTCCGCAGCCCGTTTCGGCCACGTGCCCAAGGATGGACAGATCGGGAAGATCTCTGACTCTTCTCCCCGCCCACTTCACCCCATCAGGTGACTTACTCGGCGGGGGGCCGCACAAGTCCCTTCCCATAGGCGTAACGGACCGCCTGAGCACGGTCCTTGAGTCCCGTCTTGGCGAAGAGATTGTTGATGTGGGTCTTCACCGTGGCGGTGGAGACATGGAGCCTGCGTGCGATCTCGTGGTTGCTGAGGCCCTCGGCGATCAGCACGAGCACCTCTGCCTCCCGTGCGGTGAGCCCGTCCGGTACCTCCGAGGATGCGGCCTGTCCCCGTTCCGGCTCCGACAGCCGCTCCAGCAACCGCCGTTGAATACTCGGCGAGAGCCCCGCGTCCCCCGACAGCACGCTCTCCACGGCCCGCACGATCTCGTCGCCGCCCGCGTCCTTGGTGAGATAGCCACGAGCGCCCGCTCTGAGCGCCGGAAACAGTGACTCGTCGTCGGCGTACGTGGTGAGCACGACGACCTGGGTCCCAGGGTGCTCGGCCCGGATCCGCCGGGTCGCCTCGACACCGTCGCAGCGTGGCATCCGCAGGTCCATCAGCACAACGTCCGGGTTGAGTTCGGCGACCAGCTTCACTGCCTCGTGCCCGTCACCGGCCGCGCCGACGACCTCGATCCCGGGCAGCAACCCCAGCAGCATGACGATGCCCTCGCGCACCACGGTCTGATCGTCCGCCACCACGACCCGCGCCGGCTTCCGGCTCTCCTCCTCCGTCATGCAGGCACCTTCAGCGTCACCACGAACCCCTTCTCCTCCCGGCCGGCCTCCAACGAGCCTCCCAGCAGCTCCGCACGCTCCCGCATGCCCAGCAGACCGTACCCGGCCCCCGAGCCGGTGAGATCGCCCGGCTTCCCGCCCGAGTCCCGCACATGCAGCGTCACTTGACGCTCGCCGTACTCCAGCTTCACCTGCACCTTCGCGCCCGGAGCGTGCTTACGAACATTTGTCAGGGCTTCCTGTGCGACCCTGCGCACCGCCTGCGAGGCCTCGGCCGTCAAAAGCCGCCGCTCACCCGAGACGGTGACGTCCGCGCCGTCCTCGAAGGCGACGAGCTCGCTCAGGAAGTCCTCGAGCGGGGATATCTCGCCCCGCAGCGCGGAGAGCGCCTGCCGGGTCTCGGCGAGGCCCTCGCGCGCCATCCCGCGTGCCGCCACAACCCGCCCGAGTATCTGCTCCCGGTCGGCTCCTCGCTCGATCAGCAACCTGGCCGCCTCCAGATGCACCAGCTGCGCCGAGAGGCTGTGCGCCAGCACGTCATGAATCTCCCGCGCGATCCTGGCTCGCTCCGCCAGCGCCGCCGACTGCGTCTCGGCCGCCCGCGCCGCGCGCTCCTGAGCGAGCAGACGCTGGGCGCTCCCACGAGCCTCGGCGTCGAGACGCAGCACATACCCGGCGAGAAATAGCCCCGCGATGGTGGCGGCGGTGGTCAGCCACACATCGTTGTCGACCGCCGCATACGCCGCCAGGGCAGCTGTGGTCACGGGCAGGGCGGCCGCGAGAGGAAGCCGCTCCAGCGCACTGACGGCACACCCGCACCAGATGACGAGGGCAGGGACCTGGAAGCCGGCGGTCTGCGCCACGATCGCGATTCCGAGAAGCACCGCGATCAACGCCAGCGACGGCCAGAGCCGGTGCTGAAGTGTGGTGCGGAAGAAGGCCCAGGAGGCGCCTGCGGCCAGGAGCACACCCGCCGCGGCTGCGACCGCACCCCAGCCGTGCACGTGGCTGCTGCTGAAGGCACCCCACAGCAGCATGGCGAGGACCAGCGCCCGCACGGTCCAGGCGAGCATGCGCCGAGGCCGCGAGAGCCCTTCCCGCCCGAGTGCCTCACGGGAGGGCCAGCGTGTCCAGGCGCTCTCGGTCGTCACACTCGCTCCTTCCGCGAGGGCTGAGGCACGCTCCACGAGGGCTGGGCGACGCCGTCACCGTATGCCCTGCTCCCACCGTCCGCCGGACCCAGGGAATGCACCCGCCAGATCAGGACCCCGGAGCGGAGCAGCAGCGTCGCCGCGAGGGCGAGAAGCAGCGCGGGGCTCTCCTGGCGCACGCCGAGGAGCACACCGAGGCCGAACAGTCCGACGCGCAGGACTATGCCGACGATCCACACCCCCACGCTCGCCTTGGTGCTCTTGCTCCACACGGTGCCGTCCGCGTCCGTCCATATCCGGGTCGTCCAAGCCCAGCCGACGCCGGTGGCGACGCCTATGAGCAGTTCGGCGCCGAGCAGTATCCCCGACCCCGTGCGGTGGTGGGCGTCGAGCAGGCCGGGCTCGCGCACGGCCAGGAAAGCGAGCACGGCGGGAACGATCCACCAGCGCCGGTCCGCGTTGATCTTTTGCATGCGGAACTGCCGGGCGACGACCAGCACGACGACGGCGAGGATCAGGAGGGCATGGGTGAGCCCGGACATCACGGCCTCCGTGGCGAACGAGAACGGATGCCGACAGCGGCTGCCGTCGACACCTTCGACGCTACGGAAATCGGCAGGTCAGCAGATCGGAGCCGGGGTGGATCGTGGGTGGATCCCTCAGTGAGACGGTTCTCCACCCGCGGGTGGAGAACCCCGACGGACACCGTCGGCGGCCAGCGCAGATGGCCCTGCTCACCTGCGCTGGGGCTGTGAGCGAGGGTGGGGCCACCCACCGGGACCGACGGGACACCATCCAGCCCCGACCCGCTCCGAGTGCACCGAGCGGGAACCGGGACCCGCGATGGCCTACGCGTCGATTCGCGACCGATCCAACGTGGCCGCCGAACTGGAGATGAACTCCTTGCGCGGAGCCACATCATTGCCCATCAGCAGATCGAACACCTGCTCGGACGCTTCCAGATCGGAAATGTTGATCCGCCGCAGAGTACGGTGCCGCGGATCCATCGTCGTCTCTGCCAGCTGGTCCGCGTCCATCTCGCCCAGACCCTTGTACCGCTGGATCGAGTCCTTGTAGCGCACATTCTTGCGCTGCAACTCCAGCAGCGTCTCCCGCAGCTCCCGGTCCGAGTACGTGTAGACGTACTTGTCCTGCCCCTTCTTCGGCTGGCTGAGTTCGATCCGGTGCAGCGGCGGAACCGCGGCGAACACCCGCCCGGCCTCGACCATCGGCCGCATGTAGCGCTGGAACAGCGTCAGCAGCAGGATCCGGATGTGAGCACCGTCGACATCGGCGTCGACGAGAAGAATGATCTTCCCGTAGCGCGCCGCGTCGATGTCGAAGGTCCGGCCGGACCCCGCTCCTATGACCTGAATGATCGCCCCGCACTCGGCGTTCTTGAGCATGTCCGTGACCGAGGCCTTTTGGACGTTGAGGATCTTGCCGCGGATCGGCAGCAGCGCCTGGAACTCGGAGTTCCGGGCGAGCTTGGCAGTACCGAGCGCGGAGTCTCCCTCGACGATGAACAGCTCGCTGCGCTCGACGTCGTCGCTGCGGCAGTCCGCGAGCTTGGCGGGCAGCGAGGAGGACTCCAGGGCCGTCTTCCGGCGCTGCGCGTCCTTGTGCTGGCGGGCCGCGATGCGCGTACGCGCGGCGGCGACAGCCTTCTCCAGGACGACCCGGGCCTGTGCGGCGGCATCCCGCTTCGTGGAGGTCAGGAACGCCTTGAGTTCCTTGGAGACCACATTCGTCACGATGCGACGGGCCGCCGAGGTGCCGAGGACCTCCTTGGTCTGCCCCTCGAACTGCGGTTCGGCGAGACGCACCGTGACCACGACCGTCAGCCCCTCCAGGGCGTCGTCCTTGACGACGTCGTCCTCGGCGACGCGCAGCAGCTTCTTGGCACGCAGGACTTCATTGACCGTCTTGGTGACAGCCTGCTCGAAGCCGGCGACATGGGTGCCGCCCTTCGGGGTGGCGATGATGTTCACGAACGACTTCAGGGTCGTGTCGTAGCCGGTGCCCCAGCGCATCGCGACGTCCACGCCGAGCTCACGGGTGACCTCGGTGGGCGTCATCTGACCGTGGTCGTCGAGGACCGGGACCGTCTCCTTGAAGGTGCCCTGCCCGGAGAAACGGAGGACGTCGCACACTGGCTTGTCAGTGGCCAGGTACTCGCAGAACTCGCTGATGCCGCCGTCGAAGCGGAACGACTCCTCGCCCTTGCTGCCGCCCTCCCCGAGCCCGTACTCGTCCCTGACGACGATGGTCAGACCCGGCACCAGGAACGCCGTCTGGCGGGCACGCTGGTGGAGGTTCTCCAGGGAAAGCTTGGCGTCCTTGAGGAAGATCTGGCGGTCGGCCCAGTAGCGCACGCGCGTACCGGTCCGCGTCCGGGGGATCTTCTTGGCCTTGCGCAGGCCGGCGGTCGCGTCGAACTTCGCATCCGGGCCGACCGTCGCGAAGGCGCCCGGGACACCCCGCCGGAAGCTGATGGCGTGCGTGTGCCCACTGCGGTCGACCTCGACGTCCAGGCGCGCGGAGAGCGCGTTCACCACGGAGGCGCCCACGCCGTGCAGACCTCCGGAGGCCGCGTACGAGCCGCCGCCGAACTTGCCGCCCGCGTGCAGCTTGGTCATCACGACCTCGACGCCGGAGAGGCCGGTCTTGGGTTCCACGTCGACCGGGATGCCGCGGCCGTTGTCCCGCACCTCCACCGAGCCGTCGTCGTGCAGGATCACGTCGATGTGGTCGCAGTAACCCCCGAGAGCCTCGTCGACGGAGTTGTCGATGATCTCCCAGAGGCAGTGCATCAGCCCGCGACTGTCGGTCGACCCGATGTACATACCGGGGCGCTTGCGCACGGCCTCGAGCCCCTCAAGGACGAGCAGGTGCCGCGCGGTGTAGTTGGAACCGTCCCGGTCTGCTCCGGTCAGCAGCGCTGTGGACGGCACGGACGTATCGGCGGTCACGCGGTTCGCTCCTCGCTGAATTTCAGGTGGGGCCCTTTTGGGTAAGGGCCGGGCTTCGGTCGCCGCTCCGAGGGTACCGAGGCCTGGTAGAGCCGTTGTAACGCCACCCTCGTCTGAACTCACACTAGTCCAGCGTCGTACGAGCGTTCGATCCCTCGATGGAGTGAAGTACATATCACGTTCCCTTCCGGGCATGAACCATTTAGGCTCCGGGCACGTCCTCAACAACAACCGGCAACCCAGCCGGGAGGACCAACACCTGACAAACAGCGCGAACCCGTAAGACACACAGACACGCAATACGGCACATTCGCCGCCAACCGGCAGCAATCAGCCGGCCCGGAAAGAAATTTTCAGGGAGAAGCCGCGAGCGGGAACGTTTTCGGCCTGGTTGGATGTTGACCCTGGTACGACAGCTCGTCGAGCTAGAGAAGAGGCGACGTGACTACTGTTCTGACCCCCGCGAGCCCGCTGACGGCCGCTGACCGCTGCGACCGTTGCGGCGCCCAGGCATATCTGCGCGTCGTCCTCCTGAGCGGCGGAGAACTGCTCTTTTGCGCCCACCACGGTCGCAAGTTCGAGCCGGAACTCAAGAAGATCGCCGCTGAGATACAGGACGAGACGGAGCGGCTCACGACCCCTCCGGCAAGCGCCAACGACGAAGAGCGTTGACACTTCGCATCAACGACGAGCGAGTGCCGGCCTCGTAGCCGGTGAGCGGGCGACCACCCCCTGGACACAGGGAGTGGCCGCCCGCACTCGTACACGGAACCGGTTCGCCCGTGGCTGCGCCCGGCGGCCCGGCCCGCGTCCGCACGCCCTGTAGGCACCAGGAGGGCCACCGGCGCCTCGTACCCGCGCAGGCGGCATACGACATGACACCCGCACCCGCAGCCCCCTCAGCGGCTTCCCACAGCGAGTCAGCGACTCCTGCCGAACGCCCTGGCGACGTCTGAGACCCGCGTGTAGACGCCCGGGCTTCCGGGCCTCCCACAGCCACTCCCCCACGACACCAGTCCGATCAGACGCCCCTGGGCGACCAGTGGCCCGCCACTGTCCCCCTGACAGGCGTCACGGCCACCTGCGAGCTCTCCGGCGCACAGCATGGAGCCGGCCAGATACTTTCCGTCCCCATCGCCGGGATACGCCTCCTCACAGGCCTCGTCCGGCAGCACCTGCACGCGCGCGGCGCGCAGGCTGTGGGCATAGTCGCCGCTCCCGGTGGCGTCGCCCCAGCCGTAGACCACGGCGGCCGTCCCAGGCGCGTAGGCCGGGTCGGCCGAGGAGGCCATGGGGATGACGGAGCTCTCCGGAAGCGGCGAGGCCAGGGTGAGTACGGCGAAGTCGCCGGCGTTCGTGGAACTGTCGTAATCCGGGTTGACCCAGGTGGCGCGCACCGGGATCTCCTTGCCCTGGGTCGACAGCAGGTCGGTCCGGTCGGCGATGATCCTCAGATCGCGAATCCGGCTCGGCGGCGCCCCCAGGACGGCCGCGCTCAGACAGTGGGCCGCGGTGAGCACAGTGGACCGGGCGATCACCACGCCCCCGCAGAACTGCCCCGCCCGCGTACCTCCGAACCGGTCACGGCTGGACAGTGCGACCGTCCACGGACTCTGGGCGGTCTCGACCGGATAGCCGCCGATGACAATGCTGTCGGCCGTCGCGGGCGCGGGGGACGCCAGCGGTATCACGGCCGCTGCGGCCCCAAGGGCCAGCGCTCGGGCGAAGGGACGACGCATACGCGCTCCTCACTCAGGGGTGGTCATGGAATACCCAGAGTGATCCAGCTCATCACGTCGCGCATACGCAGCAGCCGACGGCCTCCACATGCTCGGTGGACGGCGCGCACATGCTGAGGGCCCGGCTCCCCACGGAAGCCGGGCCCTCAGGTGCGTACAGCCGAGACCTAGTCGAGGTAGTCGCGCAGCACCTGCGAACGCGACGGGTGACGCAGCTTCGACATCGTCTTGGACTCGATCTGGCGGATGCGCTCACGCGTCACGCCGTACACCTTGCCGATCTCGTCGAGAGTCTTCGGCTGACCGTCGGTGAGACCGAAGCGCATCGAGACGACGCCCGCCTCGCGCTCCGACAGGGTGTCGAGGACAGAGTGCAGCTGCTCCTGGAGGAGCGTGAAGCTGACCGCGTCGGCCGGGACGACGGCCTCGGAGTCCTCGATGAGGTCACCGAACTCGCTGTCACCGTCCTCACCCAGCGGGGTGTGCAGCGAGATGGGCTCACGGCCGTACTTCTGGACCTCGATGACCTTCTCAGGGGTCATGTCGAGCTCCTTGGCCAGCTCCTCCGGGGTGGGCTCACGGCCCAGGTCCTGGAGCATCTGACGCTGCACGCGCGCGAGCTTGTTGATGACCTCGACCATGTGCACCGGGATACGGATGGTGCGGGCCTGGTCGGCCATGGCGCGGGTGATCGCCTGACGGATCCACCAGGTGGCGTACGTGGAGAACTTGTAGCCCTTGGTGTAGTCGAACTTCTCCACCGCGCGGATCAGACCGAGGTTGCCCTCCTGGATGAGGTCCAGGAAGAGCATGCCGCGGCCGGTGTAGCGCTTGGCCAGGGAGACCACCAGACGGAGGTTGGCCTCCAGGAGGTGGTTCTTGGCGCGGCGGCCGTCCTCGGCGATGATCTCCAGCTCGCGCTTGAGCTTGGGGGCAAGCTTGTCGGCGTTGGCCAGCTTGTCCTCGGCGAAGAGGCCCGCCTCGATGCGCTTGGCGAGCTCGACCTCCTGCTCGGCGTTGAGCAGGGGGACCTTGCCGATCTGCTTGAGGTAGTCCTTGACCGGGTCGGCGGTGGCACCGGCCGCGGCGACCTGCTGCGCGGGCGCGTCGTCCTCGTCCTCGTCGGAGAGTACGAAGCCGGCGTTCTCGGTGCCCTCGGGCTCCTCGCCGGCCTTGCCGGGTGCAGCGGTCTCCTCGACCGCCTCGTCGTCGAGCAGCTCGACGTCGTCCTTCTTGCCGGTGGTCTTCTTGGCCGCCGTCTTCTTGGCGACGGTCTTCTTCGCGACCGCCTTCTTGGCGGTCGTCTTCTTGGCAGCTGCCTTCTTGGCGGACGCGTCCTCAGCCGGATCGTCGCCGACGGGCACAGCCGGGGCGGCGGTGGCGGTCGCCTTCTTGGCAGTCACCGTCTTCGCCGCGACGGTCTTGGTGGCGGTGCGCTTGGCCGGACTCTTCGCTGCGACGCTCTTTCGGGTGCGCTTGGGCTCCGCGGCACTGACCATCAGCGTCACACCCTCTTCCTCGAGGATCTGGTTGAGGCTGCGCAGTACGTTCTTCCACTGAGTGGCCGGAATCTGGTCAGCTTCGAAGGCCCGACGCACGTCATCGCCGGCGATCTGCCCCTCAGCCTTTCCCCGCTCGATGAGCGCCATGACAGAGACGGACTCGGCGATCTCCGGCGGGAGCGTACGGGATGTGCTGGCCGACACGAACAACCTCTCGGAACGTTGGAAAACGGCTTCCGGCCCCGTCCGTAACGGACAGGAACCGACGACCGCCGACTTGGGGATGGGCCGACGGCGCGGGTGGGGCCGGGAAGATGCACAGCGCCGTAAACGGCGTCCGTATTCCCTCCTCGGCTGTCACCTCTTAGGTCATCGCGCAGTGCCGAGGAGCGTTACGCCCAATCCGCGTGGCCCGAGTCACACCCCGTAACCACTCAAAAACGACTAGATGCGGTCATAGGTGGTCAACGATGGCCGCTGCGGCCGCACGATCCGAGGGTCGGTGGACTTCCGGGCCGCCGAATCAGCGGTTGGCCGCCGGGTCGCTCGCCGTCGGACCTCAGCGGCTCCCGGGCTCCGTACGCCGCCGAGCCATGCCGATTCCCGGACTCCGCATGCCGTCGAACCGCGCCGGTCCCGGAAGACGTGCCGTCGAACCCCGTCGGTCCCAGGAGGGTCCGACGGAGCCCGGCGACACGTGCACGGGGTCCGGTGACAGACGGTTCGCCGTGCGGGCGCTGTCGGGCCCACCGGCCGGGCGAGAGCGGGCGAGGGCGGTCGGCCCCCGACCGCGCCGCCCACGGCGCACCGTCAGTGCTCGCGCGGCGCGGGCACCACACGCTCCACCTCAGGGTGGACGGTGAGCAATTGGCGCATGGCCGCCTCGGCAGCCGCGCCGTCGCCCGCGCCCAGGGCGTCGACGATCCGGGCGTGGTGCGCCAGCGCGGCCTCGTTGGGGCGGTCGCAGCCGGTGACCGGGCCGCCGGAGACCTGCAGGGCGGCCGACACGATCCCGGAGAGGTGCTCCAGCATGCGGTTGCCGGCGACCTGGATGAGCAGGGAGTGGAATTCCGCGTCGGCGCGCGAGAAGGTCAGGGCGTCACCCTGTGCCATGGCGTGGCCCATGATCTCGACCATGTCGGCGAGCCGCTGCTGGACCTCCTCGCGCCCGTGGCCGGCGGCGAGGCGCGCGGCGAGCGGCTCCATCGTCCATCGCAGCTCGCTCAGCTCGCGGCGCTGGTCGTCGCGCTGCGGCCCGAACGCCCGCCACTCGATGATGTCCGGATCCAGCAGGTTCCAGTCGCTGACGGGGCGTACGCGCGTGCCGACGTTCGGGCGGGCACTCACCAGGCCCTTCGCCTCCAGCACACGGAGCGACTCGCGGACGACGGTGCGGGACACCTCGAAGCGCTGACCGATCTCCTCGGGCACGAGCGGGCGGTCCGCGCCCAGGTCGCCGGAGACGATCATCTGCCCCAGCTGCTGTACGAGTTGGCCGTGCAGTCCGCGTCCGCGGCTGCCCGCGGCACGCCGGCCGACGCGGCCCAGTTCCGGATCGGCGCTCTCCCACGCGGGAATGCCGACGCGGTCGGCGGCAGAGGCCTCGGCGTAGGGGTAGCGGTCGAGTTCGCCCGGTCCGGTCAGGCCGGAGTCGGCGGAGCGGGCGGCGGTCATCATGGTGTGCGCAAGGGTACTCACGGATCCTTTGTCGGCGTCGCTTCCAACGCCCTTGAGGTCTTTGGTGAAAAGCACACGAAAGGGTGATCGCTCACCCCGTCGCAATTGACGCCTTATCGGAAAGAAATGGGCGTTCTCCGGGAAGTTGCGCTCACGACAGGACCGGAAGCCCTCGGACGGTCGTCATCGGACCCTGCTACGCAGGGTCGTGAGCAGATATGCGCAGAGCAGAGCGGTCAGCGACAACATCAGTGCACTGCCCACGGGTTGGGCGACCACCCGGGCCGCGGCGGCCAGATACCGCTCGCCGCCGAACGGCCACTGCACCAGCATCAGCTCTCGCAGCCGCGTGGCGAACCCGGCCGCCGTCCGAACAGACGGGCCTTCGAGCGCCCTTTGTACGAGGGGTACGACGACGACGGGTACCGCCAGCACCGCGGCGAGCCCGGCGGTCGTGGAGCGGAAGATGCCCGCGGCCAGTACACCGGCCCAGGCGCAGCCCACCAGGAGTCCGAGCCAACCGGCGCCCAGGGAAAGCCAGTCGGTGGGAACTTGGGTGAGCTCCCGTCCGTAGACGAGGTAGAGCACTTCGAGATCGCACCCCACGGCAAGGAAGGCCAGCAGCAGCGCGGTCGCCCCGGAGACGAGGAGTTTCGCGGTGAGCAGCCCCAGGCGGCGGGGGACGGTGCCGCGATCCGTGGCCAGGGCGGGGTGGCGGAACTCGTCGCCGAAGGCGACCGCCCCGAGCAACCCCGCGCCGAGCGCCGCGGGGGGCAGGGGGAAGTCCTGCGGCCACGCGGCCAGGAGGCGGTGCTGCGGCGTGTGACCGATTCTGGCGAGGATCACGGCGATCAGGGCGGAGGCGATCAGCACGGCAGCCGCGGTGACGTAGCCGGTGCCGACTCCGGCAGCGCGGCGCAGCTCGTAGCGCAACGGACGCAGCGGACTGGGCGCCTGGCGGACACTGATGGGGGGCGGCAGCGGGGACAGGTCTTCCGACTCCAGCGAACCGGCCGGGCGGGGCGGGGGAGCGGTCGGCTGCGTGTCGGGGGCGGCCCCCATGTCACCGGTTTCGTCGGCCAGTTGGTGTACGAGGATGCCGTGCCGGAAGGCGGTCTCGCCGACATCGGCGCACGTACTGCCGTACACCGACAGCCGATTGCCGTCCTCGCGCACGATCTCCACGGAGCGTTGCCCGGTTCGAGCCTCCTTGGCCAGCAGAGCGCCGAGTCGGGCGGCGTGCGGGCTGCGGACTGCCACGCGGGGCCGCAGCCGGGTGCGGGCGAAGTCTGCGGCCTCCTGGTCGGCGACAAGCCTGCCCGCCTCCAACGTGACGACCTGATCTGCGGTCTGCGCGGCCTCTCTGGGGTCGTCCGTGGTGAACAGGACCGTGCCACCCTGCGTGGCGTGCGCACGCAGGAGACCGTGCAGCCACCGGCCTTCGCGGGCGGACAGGCCGTCGGCGGGGGCGTCGAGGACAAGGGTGTGCGGATCGGCCAGCAGCGCGCAGGCCAGACCGAGGCGGCGGTCCATGCCGCGCGAAAGGGTGCTCAGGCGTTCGTCGCGCAGGCTGACAAGACCGACCACCTCGAGGACTTCATCGGCACGGCGGACAGGGACGCCGGCGGCGGCGCACAACATACGGAGTTGACCGCGCACCGTGCGGGCGGGGTGACCGGGGACATCGCCGAGCAGGACGCCCACTTCGCGCGAGGGATGGGCGATGCGGTGCAGCGGGCGGCCCCTGAAGTAGGTGATGCCACGGCCCTGTTGGAGTTCGAGCATGAGCCTGAGCGCCGTCGTCTTGCCCGCGCCCGGGGTTCCGAGGAGCGCGGTGACACGGCCCGCGTGCGCCTCGAAGGACACATCGTCGACGACGGGCGGAAGGTCCTTGCGGGGGTTGCTGGTCAGTCCGATCGCCTGGATCACCCAAAGCAAGATAGCGCGATATGTCCGGTTTTCCGGGCACCTGAGGGCCTCCTTCGGACACCGGCTTCCCAGCGGCCGGACTCAGCCCTCTCCGTCCGCGCCCTGCTCGGGTTTCAGACCTCCGGGCGCAGCATCGGCGGATTGAGCAGCGTGGCGCCGCCCGCGCGGAAGAGCTGGGCCGGACGACCGCCCTGGCGCGTCGTGGTGCCGCCCGTGGGCACGAGGAAGCCCGGTGTGCCCGTCACCTTGCGATGGAAGTTGCGCGGGTCCAGCGCCACGCCCCACACGGCCTCGTAGACCCGGCGCAGCTCGCCGACGGTGAACTCGGTCGGGCAGAACGCGGTGGCCAGCGACGAGTACTCGATCTTGGACCGGGCACGCTCCACACCGTCCGCCAGGATCTGCGCATGATCGAAGGCGAGCGGTGCCGCCTTCTCCCCGTCCCTGCCGTAACCGCCCTGCTGCAGCAGCTCCTCGACGGGCGCCCAGCGGGCGCTGTTGGCGTCGCCGCCCGCCCTGGGCGCGGGCAGGTCGGGTGCGAGAGCGAGATGGGCGACGCTGACCACCCTCATCCGCGGGTCACGCTTGGGGTCGCCGTACGTCGCCAGCTGTTCGAGATGCGCTCCGTTGTCCTGTGCGGAGGGGTCATGGGCGCGCAGCCCGGTCTCCTCGGCCAGCTCGCGCGCTGCTGCCTGCCCCAGGTCCTCGTCAGGCCGCACGAAGCCGCCAGGGAGCGCCCACCTGCCCTGAAAGGGCTGCTCACCTCGCCGCACCGCCAGCGCACAGAGGGCGTGGCGGCGCACGGTCAGCACGACCAGGTCCACGGTGACAGCAAAGGGCGGAAAGGCTGACGGGTCGTAGGGCATGCCGCGATCATAGTCGTCTGCCTGACGATAAACACTCCCTTCGTCGGCCGCATCGGTGGTTGATCCACTTCCTTCGGGCTGGTCCGGGGGCTCCCGGCCATGGCCCAGCCGCATCGCGCGACGTCACGCTCTCAACTGCAATCCGTCGGCCGCCTCCTCGACCATGGCGAGGCCGAGCCGGCTGACGCGCACGGAGAAGGGCGCGCCGGCGACTCTCAGTCCCGTCAATCCGATCTCGCCCAGTGGGGCACTGCGCAGCGGGCGCAGCGTCACCGTGCCGGCCGGGGCGTCGGGGCGGATCCCCGCCAGAGCGGTGAGGAGCAGCACCCCTGAGGCCGCGGCGGTGGCGGCCGGTCGGCAGGCTGCGGGGTGCGGCAGCGGAGAGCCGGCTTCCGTGCGTTGTTCCCCCGCGTACATCTCGGGCAGCCGATGCCCGAACGCCTCCGCCGCGGCCAGTACGCCCCGCAGCAGCGAACTCGCCTCCTTCTCGTAACCGGCGGCGGCCAGGCCCGTGACGGCGACCGCCGTCTCCTGGACCCGCACGGCTCCTCCTCGATGACCGAACGGGTTGTACGCCGCCTCCCTCGCTCCCAGGCTGCGCAGCCCCCATCCGCAGTCCATGGCCGGACCGCCGAGGAGCCGCGCGAGTTGCTCCGTCCGCACCCTGTCGAGCAGGCCCTGAGCCATGACACCGGAGCCGAGCAGGCCGGTGTCGAGAAGGTGGGCGGCGCCCGCGCCGAGGTGGGGCACCAGGCGTCCGTCCGGGGCCCGGGCGGCCGCCGGTCTGCCTCCCTTCAGGTCCTCGATCCAGAAGTCGTCCCGGAACGCGGTGCGCAGTTCCCCGGCCCACTGGCGCAGCCCGGGGCCGCCTGGGCGGCCGTGGGCATCGAGCAGGTCCGCGCCCAGCAGCGCTGCCCGATGGGCGTACGCCTGTGTCTCGCAGCGCAGCGGCCCGCCGGGCTGGGGGTCGGGGAGGTAGGTACCGTCGCCGACAGCGGTCCGAAGCCACTGGAGACAGCGTTCCGCGGCGGGCAACAACTCCTGCGTCTCCTGCTCCGGCAACCCCCAGCGCCGGGCCTCCGCGAGAAGCACAGGGAAGAGCAGGGTTGCCTCCGTGCCCGTGCAGCCAGGTGGCAGATGTGCGCCCGCGTCCCGCCGTGGTCCCGGGATCATGCCCGAATGTGGGCCTGGTCCCGAGAGCTGGCTGCGGGCGAGGGTCCGCAGCGTGCCCGCGGCAAGCCGGGTGCCGAGGGGCAGTGCCATCCGCGCGGCGACCAGTGCCTCCGCCGGAGCCAGGCCGCAGCGCCACGGCGCCCCGGCTGCGAGATGCGGGTCGGAAGGGTGGCTGGGATCGCGCAGCAGCAGAGCCTGCAGATCCTCGACGCAGGCATGGAGCAGCGATTGGGCCCTGGGGTCGTCGCCCGTAGCCGTGGCCTGGGCGAGTGGGCTCGTCGCGCCGCGTACCACCGCTCTGCCGGCTCCGGCCCCGTCCGGCCGTACCCGCAGTTCCACACTCCATGTGCCGCCGGGTGGCAGCTCCAGCCCCCAGCGCAGCAGTCCGGCGGAGGCGAGGGCGTCGGCCGGCGGCGGATCCGCGGTGACGGCCGAGGTGCCGGTCGGGCCGGTCCAGCGCAGGCCTGAGTCGTGAACGCTCGCGGGGAGCTCGGGACCGGGGCTGCCCGAAGCCACCGTCCCCAGATCCGCGAGGTCCGTCCCGAGTGCCACCTCGACGGACAGGCGCAAGGGGCGTGAGGCAGCGCTGTGCAGCGTGATCCGTTCCGTGCCGTCCGCGTGCCGCGTGCGTTCCACCAGGACGTCCGGGTCCGGTCCTGCGTCGGGGGAGGCTCGGAGGGCGCCCACGAAGCGGACGCGGTCGGCCGCTACCATCCGCGCTTGCACGGCGAGCGGCTCCCGCCCCGCCACCCGCACCTGACAGCGGGAGAGCAGGCGCCGCCCCGAGCGGTAGAACCCGTCCAACCCCTGGCCGGTCAGCTGCCCCTGCTCCGTGGAGATCGCCAGCCCCGGCAGGGCCGCACAGATCAGCGCGGTGTGGGCTGGCGGCAGGTCCGCGGCGTGGCGGAGTGGTGGAAGCGGGGGTCGGGGAGCGAAGGGTCTGCCCGCCAACGGGCCGGGGCCCGAGGGCCGGTTGCCCCGCGCGGGGGTACCCGATGGCCTGGACGTCGCTTCGGGAATGACCGACCGTCGGCCTGCGCCTGCGAAGGAGGTAGGTGTCCTCTCCTGAGCCATGCGGGGCGCTGTCTTCCCGCCGCCCCCGGTCGGTGGCGCCGATGGATCGCCACCCGGCATCAAGGGCTTTGTGGATGCGCGGCGGGGAGGCCGGTCGCCGTCGTGGGCGGCGGACGGAGTGGGCAAGGACATGAGGCGGCTTCTTCTGCGCCTGGCGCGCCTTGGGCGCGACCGGCGCCTGGTGGGGGGCTCCGAAAGGTCGTGGGCGATGCGTCGGCGCGACCCGGCCACGGGTACCGCCACCCAGGTGAACGGAGTGGGCCTGCCTCGGGTCACGCCCGGCGGCCGGGAAGCCGACCGAATGGCTGCGTCGCGGGGCGCAGGTCACAGTGCCGAAGGCGGCTTGACGCCGACTCGCGGACCACGCCGCGCAGCTGGGTGTGCTCATACGTCTCCCTGCGCATCGCTACGTGCGGTGCCACCGGGTGCGTGTGAACGAGTGGTGGCACCCTCTGCCGCACTCCGCGGTCCTTCGGCGGAACGCCGGAGTCCGTCCATCGCGGACCGTGTTCCGTCGGCGGCAGGCCCGGTGCCCTCGGCTGGACGCCTGCCTCTGCGGGCGACCGTCCTGGGAGAACGGCGGCTCGGACGGCTGCCACCGCTCACGGAACGCACCCTGCGACGGCGACGGCCGAGAACACCAGGCGACTCCCCAGTTCCGTCGCCCTGCCCGGCCGGAGCCGCCGGATCGGCGCTGTCGCCCGGCGTGGAGGGGCCGGACCATCGAGCGCCTTGCGAAGCTCCAGGATCTTGTGGCTCCAGACTCCGGGGTGGCTGCGCGGAGCGGAGCGAAGGCGCGGTGGCGGCCAGTGGCGCGGGAGGGACACTCCCGTCCGTCACGGCCCGGCCCTCTCGCTCCGCACGCAGGCAGCGGCGAACGGACTCCGGGTCCAGGCCCTCGTTGCAGGCTTGATGGAGGAGGCGGGCGAAGAGATAGCCAGGGTCGGCGCCCAGGGCCATGGCCAGGGCTTCGCGGGCCTCCAGTTCGTCGCCGGAAGACCAGGCGACCCACCCAGCGAGCGTGAGGGGCGCGGCAGCGTGCTCACCGTACGAACCGACGCAGCGGCGGGCCAGGGCACGCCAGAGGCGCAGGGCCGGTGCCGCTTCGTCGTCTTCCATCCACTCCGCCGCACGGTCGCGGGTCGTCCGGTCCTGCAGACCGAGGATCAGAGTGGCGGCCTCCTCGTGCCCGAGGAGTTCGTCGTCGCGGAGGTCTGCCGGGAGGGTGCCGGACACGGGCGACGTAGCGGTGAACCGTCCCATCACCTGCCGGGCCAGTCCAAGGGTCTCCTCGGCGACGTCCTCCCGGGTCTCGCCGTCGAGGATCCTGGGAACGAGGGCCGTGCTGGCGGCGTCGAGGGCGATCTCCTGCGCCAGGGCTGCCGCGGTCTCCCAGGGAGCGAGCCTGGCCCTGAACTCCCGCAGGCTTCCCCGTACTTGCAGACCTGCGTACGTTGCGGCAGCGGCGAGCACGGAGGTGCCGGGCAGCCCCATCGGCCGGCCCTCGGGCGGACAGCAGTCGGGGCTCGGGCAGCAGTACGACCAGAAGCGGCCGTCGGAGATGCACAGCGCCTCGACCACGGGTACGTCGAGGCTGCCGCAGGCCGTGCGCAGCAGCTGAGCGAGCGGCTGGAGCCGTGCCACGACGTCGCACCCCGTCTCGCCGCTCGCAGGCTCCTGACAGAGGTAGGCCACCATGCTCTCCGGGCGTACGCCTCTGCGCTCACTTCCCGTCACCAGGCCGTGCGCCAGCTGCCCGGCCACGGACGCCCAGTCGTCCGAATGGGCGGGGATGCCGAGCCTCGCCCTCCCACCGAACCTGCCTCGCCCGTCCTGGTCGTGCAGAGCGACCAGCACGATGCTGTCCTCGGGTCGATACCCGAGCAAGTAAGGCAGCGCGTCCGCCAGTTCGGCCGGAGTCCGCAATGTGACCTGGCGCTCACCGCTCGGGTCCGTGTGTTCGGTGTGGCTGATGTACGCGGTGGACTCGTCGTCGTAGGGGGTGCCGCCCATCTCGGCGTCCACAGGGCCTGCGGGTCCAGCGAGATCATCACCCGCGCCAGCCGAGGACCGCTCGACGTCACCGCTCGGGTGGGCCGCGGTCCGAGCCATGTCGCCGCTCTCCTGGGCCGCACCCCGCCACATGTCGCCGCCCACCGGGGCCGCGACCCCACCAATGCCACCGCTCCCCTGGTCCGTGGATCCGTCCGCGTCACCGCTCTCGTGGTCCGCGAATCCGCTCATGTCACCGTTGCCGGACGTGCCGGCCGCTTCGTCGTGGTTCGTCATGCCGTGACCATCTCGCGGATCTTGGAATTCCGCTTGAACCTGTGGATAACCATGGCCATGAGCACGCCAGGAGTTGTCCACAGGCCGGCTGCCTCATTCGCGCAATGTCCGACCGATCGGGTTGCATGGATGCCATGAGCGACGAAGACCAACGACCCGCCCCGTCCGCAGACCCGCGCCCCGCCCCGGACGGAGACCTGCGTACCGCGGCCGATGCCGTGCTCGCCCGCCTCGTGGGCGCGCCGACGGGCGAGGCCCGGCTGCGCGAGGATCAGTGGCGGGCCATCGAGGCACTGGTGGCCCACAAGCGCAGGGCCCTGGTCGTGCAGCGCACGGGCTGGGGCAAGTCCGCGGTGTACTTCGTCGCGACCGCGTTGCTGCGCGAGCAGGGCGCGGGTCCCACGGTCATCGTCTCGCCACTCCTCGCGCTCATGCGCAACCAGGTGGATTCGGCGGCCCGCGCGGGCATCCGCGCGAGGACCATCAACTCGTCCAACACGGAGGAGTGGGACACGATCCAGGCCGAGGTGGCCGCGAGCGAGGTCGATGTGCTCCTGGTGAGCCCGGAGCGGCTCAACAACCCCGACTTCCGCGACCAGGTGCTGCCCAAGCTGGCCGCCGCGACCGGCCTCCTCGTGGTCGACGAGGCGCACTGCATCTCCGACTGGGGCCACGACTTCCGGCCCGACTACCGCCGGCTGCGCACCATGCTCGCCGACCTCCCGTCCGGTGTGCCGGTCCTCGCCACCACCGCGACGGCCAACGCGCGCGTCACGGCCGACGTGGCCGAACAACTCGGCACCGGAGGCGGCACGGACGCGCTCGTGCTGCGCGGACCGCTCGACCGGGAGAGCCTCAGTCTCGGCGTGCTGCGCCTGCCGGACGCCGCCCACCGCATGGGCTGGCTCGCCGAACACCTCAACGACCTGCCGGGCTCCGGCATCATCTACACGCTCACCGTGGCTGCGGCCGAGGAAGTCACGGCCTTCCTGCGTCAGTGCGGGCACACCGTGGCCTCGTACACCGGCAAGACGGAGAACGCGGACCGGCTACAAGCGGAGGAGGACCTGCTCGGCAACCGGGTCAAGGCCCTGGTAGCCACGTCCGCCCTGGGTATGGGCTTCGACAAGCCCGACCTCGGGTTCGTCGTCCACCTCGGCTCGCCCTCGTCCCCCATCGCGTACTACCAGCAGGTGGGGCGCGCGGGCCGCGGTGTGGAGCACGCCGAGGTGCTGCTCCTGCCGGGCAAGGAGGATCAGGCGATCTGGGAGTACTTCGCCTCGGTCGCGTTTCCCCCGGAGGAGCAGGTGCGACGCACACTGGACGTCCTGGCGCGGGCCGACCGACCACTGTCCCTGCCCGCCCTCGAACCGCTGGTCGAACTGCGCCGCTCACGTCTGGAGACGATGCTCAAGGTCCTCGATGTCGACGGGGCCGTACGGCGTGTGCAGGGCGGCTGGGTCTCGACGGGCGTTCCTTGGACGTACGACACCGAGCGCTACGCCTGGGTGGCCAAGCAGCGGTCGGCTGAGCAGCAGGCGATGCGCGACTACGTGACGACGACGGCCTGCCGGATGGAGTTCCTGCGGCGGCAGCTCGACGACGAGGGGGCGGCTCCCTGTGGGCGCTGCGACAACTGCGCCGGAGGCCGATTCCACGACTCCGTGTCGTCCGGGTCGCTCGACGCGGCACGTGGCGAACTCGGGCGTGCGGGCGTCGAGGTCGAGCCCCGGAAGATGTGGCCGACGGGCCTGCCGGCGGTCGGCGTCGACCTGAAGGGGCGTATCCCGGCCGGAGAGCTGGCCGCGCCCGGGCGTGCGCTGGGGCGGCTGTCGGACATCGGCTGGGGCAACCGGCTGCGGCCGATGCTCACGCCCCAAGCCCCGGACGGGCCGGTGCCGGACGATGTCGCCAAGGCCGTGGTCGGTGTGCTGGCCGACTGGGCGAAGGGGCCGGGAGGCTGGGCCTCCGCAGGGCCCGACGCACAGCCGCGTCCGGTGGGCGTCGTCACGATGGCCTCCCGTACGCGTCCGCAGCTGATCCAGTCCCTGGGGGCGCGGATCGCGGAGATCGGACGGCTGCCGCTGCTGGGGTCCATCGAGTACACCGGTGAGTTCGCGCAGGTCCACCGGAGCAACAGCGCGCAGCGGCTGAAGGCGCTCGACGGGGCACTGACCGTGCCGCCCGCCCTGGCCACCGCGCTCAAGGAAGCCGGCGGTCCGGTACTTCTCGTGGACGATGCGACAGAGACGGGCTGGACCCTCGCGGTGGCCGCGCGCATGCTTCGACGAGCCGGTGCGTCGGGGGTGTTGCCGCTGGTCCTGGCCGTACAAGCGTGACCCGCGCGTCGCTGCGGAGCACATTGGGCAGAGATGTAGCGGGGATATAGCCGACGCACCACATGAAAACGGGCTGTGGCCCCAATTGCTCGTTGCCGCAACCAAGTTCGACAGGAAGAATTGAGGTCCGCTCCCCGCACGGCTCGTCCGTGGTCCGGTAGGGCTCTGCTGCGGCGTGCGCTCCCCCAAGTCCGACCCCCGCCCGCAGTATGGGCGCGTAGCCGAAGGGAGGACCGTGACCTTCGGATTCGCACCGTCCTCGGCGGCATCCATGTCGACCTCCGCCGACCTGTCCGCCGCTTCCGCCAACCCTCTGACCCGGATGCTCGAACCCGCGGAGTGGGCCGCCGCGGGGATTCCGCTGCTGCGCAATCCCCGGGAGGTCGTCAGCGGGCTGCACTCCCGGCACCGGCCCGGCCCGGCAACCGCCATCGTGGCCGTCCTCGATCCGGAAGAACGGCTTCAGGCGAGCGCCTCCTTCACCCGGCGGGCGGCCCCGGCCGACGGCTGGATGTTCCGCAACGCGCTGCTCGCGCAGCTGCGCCGGGTCATCCCGCACGACCTGCGACGCCGTACGCCGGTCCGCACGGCCGTGCTGCTCTACTGCCGTGAGGGCGACGCGCGTTGGACGGAGGAGGACGGGGCGTGGATGTGGGGGCTACGCGACGCGTGCACACTCCACGGGCTGCGCTGCGGGGCGTACATCACACTGACGCGTGACGGCTGGCAGGTCCTGGGCGAGGGCCGGGGCGGACGCCGCCCCAACACGGACTCGCCGCCGGAGGCTTTCGAACTGACCAGCGCGCCACCACCACTGCCGCGCACCGGAGGCTCCGCGTCGGAGGTGCTGCGCCGGGCGGCCGCCCGCTGAGCGGCCGGGCCCCGGCGTACCACCAGGGGCGTACGACAGACCCCGCACCGCGAGTTGCGCAAGACAGCCACTCGCACCCAGGCGATGGGCACGGCAGCCTGCCGCACCAAAAGTGCGGCAGGCCTCACACACCACAAGTGAGGCAGCCTTACGCATTACGCGCCACGCATCACGCATCACGCATCACGCATCACGCATCACGCATCACGCATCACGCATCACGCATCACGCATCACGCATCACGCATCACGCATCACGCATCACGCGAAGGGTGCGGCAGCCTCACGCCACCGGCGACGCACGACAGCACGCCCGGAGACACCACTCGCACCGCGAGCCGGTGACACGCCTGCGAAAACGTACTGAGGGCACACCGGGGCAACCGCCGTGCAGGTGCCGCCGCAGCGGCACCCTCACCGCCCCGGCCACAGGTGTCCCGGCCGGGCCCCGTACCGCGGCACGAACCGGACGGACGGAGTCCGAGCGCGTCGAGACCTACGAGGCCTCAGCGCGATCGGACCGCACGGCGGCCGAGCCCGAGTCGCTCAGACCCCGGCGCCCAGCACCGAGTTGATCTGCTGCGGGTCGCCGCAGACGATCAGCAGGGCTCCGGCCCGGCCGAGCGCCAGCGGAAGCGCGGTGGCAGCGACGCCGGCAGGGCCGCCGTTGACCGCGACCACGACCACCGGCCGGGACGCGGCCCGGCCGACCGCGGAGGCGTCGGCGTAGAAGACGTCGTCGCCCGCGTCGTGCTGAGCCCAGTAGGCAGCCTCGCCGAAGGACAGCTCGTGCGCGGCCCACGGGTGCGGTTCGCCGGTGGTGACCACCAGCACCTCCCCCGGGGCACGGCCCGACTCCAGCAGCAGGTCGACGGCCTCCTCGGCAGCGTCCAGCGCGCCCTCGACCGAGGCCGGGATCAACTGGATCTGCGGGGTGGCAGGGGTAACGGCAGCCGCCGGAGCGGCCGGTCCGGGCGTGGCCACGGCCGGATCGCGTGGGGTGCGTTGGGCCGGCATCGGCCGGACGGGACCCGGACGGCCGGGCCGCGACGGAGCCGCGGGACGGGGGCCGGGTACGGGGCGGGGGGTCGGCGCGGTACGGCCACTGGCCGGAGTGGCGCGGGGACCCTGGGCACTCTCGTGAATCTGAGGCTCCTCGGGAATGAGAGGCATGAGCTGCTTTTTATCAAACGCCGGTGCGGATCGCGTCGGCGGGTGGCACATGAGTGCGAGCGGAAACAGTCAGAAATCGAAGCCGAGCTGGCCCTCGATTTCCGGAACGCTTCCGTCCGCCCAGCTGCGGACCTTCTTGAGGTGCCGCCACTGGGGCAGCGCATCAAGATACGCCCACGACAGCCGGTGGTACGGGGTGGGGCCCCGCTCCGCCAGCGCGGCCTTGTGCACCGGTGACGGATACCCGGCGTTGGCCGCAAAACCGAAGTCTGCATGTTCGATGCCCAGTTCGGCCATCATTTTGTCGCGCTGCACCTTGGCGATCACCGAGGCCGCCGCAACGGCCACGCAGGACTGGTCACCCTTGATCACCGTACGAACCTTCCAGGGCGACCCGAGATAGTCGTGCTTCCCGTCGAGAATGACCGCGTCGGGACGGACCGGCAAGGCCTCCAGGGCGCGTACGGCGGCGAGTCGCAGCGCGGCCGTCATCCCCAGGGCGTCGATCTCCTCGGGAGAGGCGTGCCCCAGAGCGTACGAGGTCACCCACTTCCGCAGCTCCTCGGCGAGCACAGTGCGTCGCTTGACGGTCAGCAGCTTGGAGTCGGTGAGGCCTTCGGGAGGCCGGCGCAGTCCGGTGATCGCCGCGCAGACGGTGACGGGCCCGGCCCACGCGCCGCGCCCCACCTCGTCGACACCGGCAATGACCTTCGCTCCGGTCGTTGCGCGGAGGGAGCGCTCGACGGTGTGAGTGGGTGGTTCGTACGGCATGGCGCCCTTAGCGTACGCCGCCGGGAACCCCCTGCGACACCCCGGTTCCCCTGGGCGACCTCAGGGCCTTCACCGACGGCGCCACAGATACCGGTCGAGCACCGCACAAGCACACGATCAGACACCCTCCAGCCGCACACCAGCCGGGCCCGGGACTCCCCATCGGGCGCCCTCCGGACTCGCATCCGCCATCTTCCGGACTCCCCATCGGCCACCTCTCGGCCGCGACATCGGACATCTCGCGGCCGCAGCGTCAGACACCTTCCGACCGCAGCGTCAGGCACCTTGCGGCCGCAGCAGCGGAACCATCAGCTGATCGACCAGCTCCTCGATGTCGCGTTCACTCCATTCGCTCGCGCACATCTTTGTGCGGTACATCATCATCGCCGGAATGGCGTCGAAGACGTACCCGTTCGCCGCATCGGAGCGCACCTCTCCCCGTTCGATTCCCCGGTTGATGATGGCACGCAACAGTTTGACGGTCGGCTCCACCACCCCTTCGAGGATCACCCCTCCGAAGCGATCGGCCTGACTCGAGTCGCATTCGTGAATCACCGAGCGCAGCGCGAGCCCAGGGCGCGAGAACATCGCCTCGCGCGCCTGTCGGCACAGCTGGAGCAGGTCCTCGCGCACGCACCCCAGATCGGGCACCTCGTCGAAGCGTGGCAGTCCTGCCTGGAGCGCGTCGACGACGAGGTCCTCCTTGGAGGGCCAGCGGCGATAGACCGCCGCCTTGCCCGTCTGGGCGCCGGCGGCGACACCCTCCATGGTGAGGCCGTTCCAGCCGACCGTGCTGAGCTGTTCGAGCGCGGCGTCGAGGATCGCGCGTTCGAGCACAGCACCGCGCCGGCGAAGGGAGGCCGTCTGAGCGGGGGCGGCCGTCCAGCGCGAAGTAACCATCTGCGTATCTCCGTCGAGCATGAGGAAGCGGTGATTCCGGGGGTGGGGATGCGCCACGCGGCATCAAGGGGATACACCACGCGGCGGTCGGCAGCTTCAGTGAACGCTTGCGTTCACTGTCGGGGACTCACTACCGTTGACGCGACAGTGAACGCGGGCGTTCACTAACGCACTTGTGGGGGACCCATAGTGACAACCTCTCAGTTAATCCATGATCAGAAGAAGCCGGGAGCAGCCCGCCGGGAGGGGCACCCCGGCATCGCACTCGCCGTCATCGCGGCCTGCCAACTCATGGTGGTACTCGATTCGACGATTGTGAACATCGCCCTTCCGCACATTCAAGACGCGCTCAAGTTCAGCACGACCGACCTGACCTGGGTGGTCAGCGCGTACACCCTCACCTTCGGCGGCCTGCTGCTGCTCGGCGGCCGGGCCGGTGACATCCTCGGGCGGCGCCGGGTCTTCATGACCGGCATCCTGTTGTTCACGCTCGCCTCGTTCCTCGGCGGTCTCGCGCAGGAACCCTGGCAACTGCTGGCCGCACGCGCCCTTCAGGGCGTCGGTGGCGCGATCGCGTCGCCGACCTCGCTGGCCCTCATCACCACCACGTTCCCCGAGGGCCCGGAGCGGAACCGCGCGTTCGGTGTCTTCGCCGCCGTCTCGGCCGGAGGCGGCGCGATCGGCCTGCTCGCCGGCGGAATGCTCACGGAGTGGCTCGACTGGCGCTGGGTGCTCTTCGTCAACGTGCCCATCGGGGTTCTGATCGCCGTGCTCGCGCCGATGTACATCAGCGAGTCCGAACGGCACCCCGGGCGCTTCGACATCGCGGGCGCGCTCACTTCGACGGCCGGCATGGCGTCCCTGGTGTACGGCTTCATCCGTGCGTCGGAGGAGGGCTGGCGGGACAGCCTGACGATCGGGTCCTTCGGTGCCGCCGTGGTGCTGCTGCTGGCCTTCGGCTTCGTCGAGATGCGGGCCAAGGAGCCGATCACCCCGCTGAAGATGTTCGCCGACCGCAACCGTTCGGGCACGTATGTGATCATGCTGAGCCTGGCCGCGGCGATGTTCGGCATGTTCTTCTTCATCGTGCTGTTCGTGCAGAACGTGCTGGACTACTCGCCGATCCAGGCGGGCCTGGCCTTCCTGCCCGTGACGGCGGCGATCGTGACCGGCGCGGGTCTGTCACAGCGGTTCCTGCCGGTGCTCGGCCCCAAGCCGTTCATGGTCACCGGTTCGTCGATCGTCGTGCTCGGGCTCGGCTGGCAGACCTTCATCAACCCCGACAGCTCGTACCTCGGCGGGGTGCTCGGCCCGATGCTGCTGTTCGGCTTCGGCATGGGCCTGAACTTCGTGACGCTCACGCTCACCGCGGTCTCGGGTGTCGCCGTGCACGAGGCGGGGGCGGCCTCCGGTCTGCTCAACGCCACCCAACAGGTGGGCGGTTCGCTCGGCCTCTCCATCCTGACCACGGTCTTCGGCTCGGCCAGTCGTGACGAGGCGGAGAAACAGTTGCCGAAGTTCCTGGCGGACGGCTCGGCCGAGCAGAAGGCGGAGTTCGCCAAGACGCATCAGCTGCCCGCTCCCTGGGGGAACGAAGTGCTGGCGCACGGCATCTCCACGGCGTTCATCCCGGCCGTCGCGATGGCCGTACTGGCCCTGGTCACGGCCGGATTGGTCATCCGGGTCCGCAAGAGCGACCTGGAGGCCCTCGCCGGTACGGCGGGCGCGGCGGGACCCGCCGGAGGCTGACCGGCCGTGGTTCTGTGCCGCTGATCGGCCGATCAGCGGCACAGAACCACGGAGGCCGGGCCACGTGGAGCTGAGCGGGGGCCGTCCGAAGCGATGGGCAAGGGCTGCCTGATCCTCACCGCCGCCGGCCTCGGCGCCCCTCTCGCCGTACTCACCGCTCGGGAGCCGGCAGGTGCCTCGGCAACCGCTCGGAGGCGGTCGGCGCCGATGACCGTGAGAGCGCGCGTCAGCGGTACATCAGGTCCGTATCGAAGCGGTCGCACACGCTCCAGTCCGCGTCCGGCGAGACCGGACGGTCGTCGAGGATCTGCCGGGCGCGCGCCTGCCCCCAGCTCGTCGCGTACCAGGGGCCGTCCTCACCCAGACCCCGTGCGATGGCGCGCAGCGCGCAGGAACGCAGCGGCTCCTTCAGCTCATCGAGGGCCGGTACGGCGTCGGCGGACAGGTCGCGCGCGTAGTCGAGGTCGAACTTGCCGGTCTCCTCGTACCTTTGGACGTTGCGCTCGGCGATCAGACCGTCCGGTGAGACGAACCCGAACACGAGCACCCCCGCGGCCGCACTCGCCGCGACGGCACGCGGCAGCCAGCGGGCTCCCCACACCCCGGCCGCCATGATGAGCACGATGACCAGGCCGAGCCACAGCTCGGCCGAAAGCACCGAGATCCTCAGTCGCGTGAGCCCATACGCCTCCACATACATGTCCATACGCCGCACAGCGGATGCCACGACAACGAGCGCGAGCGCGCACAGAGTTCCCAGCACACCACGTACGAGCGTCCGGTCGCGCGATCCGTCGCGCGGCGCCCAGCGCAGGGCCACGACGATGACGAGCAGCGTCAGCAGCGTGACCAGGAGCAGCTGCCAGAAGCCCTGGCGCGCGTACTCGGCGTACGTCTGGCCCGTCTTCTTCAGTACGGCGTCGTACCCGCCGAAGAGCACGGCGAGTTGTACCGCGTTGAAGACCGCGAAGAGCACGGCGAGCACGATCAGCGGCAGTGCCCACTCGACGCGGCCGCGCTCACGGCCCTCGGGTATCTCGGCCCGGTCCCAGCGTGCGGGAGCGGCGGCTGTGTGCGCTGCCGCGAGCGCCCAGACGACGCCCAGGACGAACAGCAGGACATGCCAGGGGCCGCCGGAGACGGAGGCGTCCGGCACGAGGTCGCCGAGCAGGTCGGCGAAGGCGGCGTCCGCGCCGGCGAACAGAGCCCCGAAGACCACCAGCAGCACCGCGGCCACTACGAGCGCACGCAGTACCGGTCCCACGCGCCCGTGCCCGCCGCCCGCACGCTCGCGCAGTCCGCGCCAGCCCCAGACGGCGCCGGTGAACACGGAGTTGAACACCCCGATCGGCCCGAGCAGCACAGCGGGCCACGTGCGACCCCCGTGCAGCGCGAGCGAGCCGAGCGCGACCGCGGTGACGACGGCCAGGAAGGACGGCCAGTCCGCGTCGCGCAGGGCGGGAACCGCCAGCAGCGCGAGGCCGCCCACTCCCCAGACGAGCGTCCACGCGCGCGTGCGTCGGCCCGCCGCCTGAGCGGCGAAGTGCGCGGCGAGGGCGGCCGGGATCGCGACGAACAGGAGGTTGACCGCCAGTCCGTCGCCGAGGAACAACATGCTCAGGACGCCGGTGGCGAACGCGGCCCAGAGGGTGGCCGTACGCACCGGAGCGGGCGGCCCCGCCTGAACGTCGGCGAGCCAGGGCGCGGGCGATGGCGACGGCGACGGCGGCGCCCAATCGTCGTCCTGGTCCGGTTCGGCGGAATCGTCGTCGGCCGAGGAGCCGCCCTCGTCGCCGGTGCGCTCGACCGTCGCGACACCTCCGGAAACGGAGCCCGAGCTCTTGTCGGCGCCAGCGGCGGCATCTCGGCTCGCACCCGCCCCGGAAGTCGCTTCCGCGCGGTCGCGCTTCTCACGGCCCTCGGAGCGCTCTGAGCGATCGGAGTGCTCAGACTGCTCGGAGCGGCTGGCACGCCCGGCACCGCGGGATGCTTCGGAACCTTCCGGCTGCGCATCCCTTGGCTCGGGCGTGGACGGTCTGTCGGACACGGGACCCCCTCCCAGCCGGCCTCACCGCAGCCCCAAGAAGACCGCGGGCGCGGCAGAGGGCTGGTGACCGGTATCTCGTCGGCACCCGCCCGTCATGATCATCAGGCGGCGTGGCGGAAAGGGTATCCAGACGCACCGCGGCCCAGACCGCGGCGATCACTCTGTGGCAAGGCTGTGACAGTGGCACCCGCCCTGCGCCACGCCCGGCCCCCGGCCCTCAGACCCGGCCCAGTGCCCGAACCCAGGGAACTCGCCCCACCACCACCACCAGCACCAGCACCAGCACCAGCACCAGCACCAGCACCAGCACCAGCACCAGCACCAGGGGATATGGCCCTACGCCACCCCCGGCACCCAGTCCGGCAGCTTCTCCGTACGTTCCACCCACTCCCCCGGCGGCGCCCCCGCCTTCCCCGCGGCGACCACCCCTCCGACGATGGCGCAGGTCGTGTCCACGTCACCGCCCACCCGGGCGGTCGTCCAGAAGGCCTGTTCGTAGTCGCTCAGCGCCCGCGCGGCCGACCAGAGCGCGAACGGCACGGTGTCGTGCGCCGTCGTGCGCCGCCCACAGCCCAGTACGGCCGCGACGGTCGCCGCGTCGCCGTAGTCGAGCATGTCCCGAGCCCGCCGCAGTCCCGCGCCGACGGCGCTCTTCGGCACGAGCGCGATCACTCCGTCGAGCAGCGCCTCGGCGCTGGGCGGACCCGTCGGATCGGCGGCCAGGGCGGCGGCCGCGGCGACGGCCATGGTGCCCACCACGGCTTCACGGTGCTGATGCGTGGGGTAGGCCGAGATCTCCGCCTGGTGGGTGGCCTGCTCCGGGTCGTCCGCGTACCAGGCTCCCAGCGGCGCGATACGGGCCGCCGCGCCACTGCCCCACGATCCGAGCCCCTTGAAGAGGGCGGAGGCGAGCTCCCGCCAGTCGCCACCCTCGCCGACCTGACGCAGCAGCCGGGCGACCGCGGGCCCGTAGCCCCGGTCGGGATCGAGGTGCTCGGCGAAGGAGCGGGCCAGCGCGTCCTGGTCGATGCGGTGGTGCGCGGCCAGAACTGCCACCACGGAGCAGGTCATCTCGGTGTCGTCCGTCCACCGCCAGGGACCCGGCGGCAGCTCGCGGCGCTTGAGCAGGGGGTAGTGCGCGGGCACGAAGAACTGCGAGCCGAGCGCGTCCCCCACCGCAAGTCCGCGCAGGCCTGACAGGGCGCGCTCCAGGCGCCCGTCGTATGAGGAGTCAGCGGTCATCGCCTTGCCACTCTATCCGGTGGCTCCGTACCGTTCCGGATCACGCCAGCGTTCGAACGGCCGGTCAAGTGAGTACTTGCCGTCGTTCCCGAGAACGAGCATCCGCATCTCCGCGTTCCCCGGGTTCGACAGCGATTCGAACTCCGCGACCGACCAATGGAACCAGCGCATGCAGAACAGCCGCATGGCCAGGCCGTGGGTCACGATGAGCACGTTCGGTGGATGGTCGGGCGCCTCGAAGCTCCGGAACAGACTCTCCAGGAAACCGCCGACCCGGTCGTACACGTCGGCGCCGGACTCGCCCTGCGCGAAGCGGTAGAAGAAATGTCCGTACGCGTCCCGGTACGCCTTCTGCAGGCGTACGTCGTCGCGGTCCTGCCAGTTGCCCCAGTCCTGCTCGCGCAGGCGGGGCTCCTCGCGGACGCGGACGAGGTCGGGGTCCAGGTGGAACGCGCGGAGCGTTTCGAGCGTACGCCGGTACGGGGATACGTAAACGCTTACGCCCTCCTGCCCGAAGAGCTCGCGCAGCTGTTTGCCTCTCTCCTCCGCCTGCCGCCATCCCACCTCGGTGAGCGGCAGTGCGTGATCGGGCTCGCGTTCGTAGACGGTGTCATCGGCATTGCCCGCTGACTCGCCGTGCCGGACAAGGACGATGCGCCGTGGTCGTGCCATGCCAAAACCCTAGATCGGGCGGCGCCGGATCGAGCACCCACATGGGCTCCATACGGCGTAGGTCACACGTACATGCCCGTTTGAATGCGATTCATCCCCTTTGAAGAGCGCCGTTCGCACCCCGGACAGGCCATCCGTTCGCGCCCTCCGAAGAGGCCATCGTCCACCCCTTCGAAGAGGGACCGTCCAGATATCAAACTATCCAGGCCGGTTCCAGATCGACGATGTCGCCCGCCAGGGCCGCGACGTCGGCCTCCGTCTGGGCCCTGAGCGCGAGTCGCTCCACCCGCTCGGCGCGGTACTTCCCGTGCTCGGCGGCCGACTGCCACATCGACAGGATCAGGAACTCGTGCCCCGGCGCCTCCCCGAACAGCCCGCGGGTCATCCCGGGCGAGCCCGCCATCGCGGGGTTCCAGACCTTCTCCTGCATGAGTGCGAAGTGCTCGGCCCGCTCCTCGTGGACCCGGCAATGCGCGACACGCACCAGGTCGGCGTCGGTGAAGCGGGGCTCGAAACCGGTCTTCACATCGAAACGGTGATCGAAGAGTTTGACTTGTGAATCCTTGAAGGTGCCCGACTGCGTGGCGGCGAGACGATCATGGGAGCGCGCCATGAAGGAGTCGTAGAAGGCACGGCTTTCCCAGAAGGCGAAGATGTGCGCGACACCGGGCCGTCCTCGGCTCCAGCCTCCGCCCTGCCCCCGGAAACCCGGCTCTCCGAGCAGCCCCGCCCACCTTCGCTGCCCCCGCTCGAAACCGCGGCGGTCCACCACGGTGCAGCGAATCCACTTGACCAGCACCGCGCCATCGTAAGGCCACGGAGCGTGGCACAGGTCACGCTCCGGCGGAGTGCACCCGAGCGAGCGCCCCCGCGCGCGTGGCACGATGGACAACTGACCTGGGCTGCACAGCAGTTCGGGCCGAGGGAGTACAGGGCGACGGGGAGGGGATCTCTGGTGAACGGTCTCAACAAAGGCATCCGCAAGGTCGAGCTCGCGGTGAAATGGGACCCCAGTCCGCCCGGCGATCCGGCCACCGATCTCGACATCGTCGCCGCGACCTTCCTGGCCGGCGACGCGTATGGGAAACCGGCCTACGTAGTGCACTTCGACAGCCGCTCCCCCGACGGCACGATCTACCTCAACCGGGACAGCAAGGACGGCAAGGGCTTCGGCTGGGACGAGGTCATGACGCTGGAGCTGAACCGGCTCGACAGCCGCTACGCGCGCGTGGTGGTCGGCGTCGTGATCCAGCAGCGCGACGCGCACCGGACGTTCGTCGGCGTCCTGAACCCCGGCCTGCGTATGCGCGAGGGCTACACCGTGCTGGCCGAGGACGACTTCGGCGGCGTCCTGGGGTCGACGGCGGCGACCGTCGGTGAGTTCGTACGCGACGACTCCGGTGAATGGACCTTCCACCCGGGCATCCACGGCTACGACTCGGACCCGGCGACCTTCGCGCGCGTCATGGGCGGCCGTCAGGACTCCTGACCGCGGCCCCGCGAGCGATCCGGCCCGCGAAGCACCCGCCAACGCCGAAGGGCGGCACGGCCCAAGGCCGTGCCGCCCTTCGGGGCTTCAGGTCAGCTGCAACCGCTGGTCGAGCCGCAACCCTCGCAGATGTAGCAGGAGCCGGCCCGCTGCATCTTGGTACCGCAGGAGAAGCACAGCGGGGCGTCCGCCTGGATGCCCAGCTGCATCTCCACCAGCTCGGCGCTGGTGTGGGCCTGCTTCGGGGCGGGCACCGCCGCCGCGACCTCGGCCTTGGGGGTGGCGACGGCCTTCAGCTCCTGCGCACGGGGCGCGGACTGGGCCAGGCCCTCGACGTCCATGTCGACATCGTCGGACGGCTCGTAGGAACCCGTCTCCAGGTGACGCTGGCGCTCCTCGGCGGAGTGGATGCCGAGCGCGGACCGCGTCTCGAAGGGCAGGAAGTCGAGCGCCAGACGACGGAAGATGTAGTCGACGATCGACTGCGCCATCCGGACGTCCGGGTCGTCCGTCATACCGGCCGGCTCGAAGCGCATGTTCGTGAACTTCGAGACGTACGTCTCCAGCGGCACGCCGTACTGCAGACCCACCGAGACGGCGATCGAGAAGGCGTCCATCATGCCCGCGAGGGTGGAGCCCTGCTTCGACATCTTCAGGAAGACCTCGCCGAGACCGTCGTCCGGGTAGGAGTTGGCGGTCATGTAGCCCTCGGCGCCACCGACCGTGAAGGACGTCGTGATCCCGGGACGGCCCTTGGGCAGGCGCTTGCGGACCGGGCGGTACTCGACGACCTTCTCGACGGCCTCACGGATCGTCGCCTCGGTCTTCGCGGTCACCTCGGCCTTCTCGGTCTCCTTCTTCTTCGCGGAGAGCGGTTGGCCGACCTTGCAGTTGTCGCGGTAGATCGCGAGCGCCTTGACGCCCATCTTCCAGGCCTCGAAGTAGACCTCTTCGACGTCCTCGACGGTCGCCGTCTCCGGCAGGTTGACCGTCTTGGAGAGCGCGCCGGAGATCCAGGGCTGAATCGCGGCCATCATGCGGACGTGGCCCATCGCGGAGATGGAGCGCTCGCCCATGGCGCAGTCGAAGACCTCGTAGTGCTCGTGCTTGAGACCCGGGGCGTCGATCACATTGCCGTTCTCGGCGATGTGGGCGACGATCGCCTCGATCTGCTCCTCCTGGTAGCCCAGGCGGCGCAGGGCCTGCGGGACGGTGCCGTTGACGATCTGCATCGAACCGCCGCCGACCAGCTTCTTGAACTTGACCAGCGCGAGGTCGGGCTCAAGACCGGTGGTGTCGCAGGACATCGCGAGACCGATGGTTCCGGTGGGCGCGATGACCGAGGCCTGCGCGTTGCGGAAGCCGTTCTTCTCGCCGAGGTGCAGCACGTCCTGCCAGGCCTCCGTGGCGGCGGCCCAGATCGGCGTGTCCAGGTCGTCCACGCGGACGGCCACGCCGTTGGCGTCGGAGTGCTGCTTCATGACGCGCTGGTGCGGCTGCGCGTTACGGGCGTATCCGTCGTACGGGCCGACGACCGCGGCGAGCTCGGCGGAGCGCTTGTACGAGGTGCCGGTCATCAGCGAGGTGATGGCACCGGCGAGGGCGCGGCCGCCGTCGGAGTCGTACGCGTGGCCGGTCGCCATCAGCAGGGCGCCCAGGTTGGCGTAACCGATGCCCAGCTGACGGAAGGCGCGGGTGTTCTCGCCGATCTTCTGGGTCGGGAAGTCCGCGAAGCAGATGGAGATGTCCATCGCGGTGATGACCAGCTCGACGACCTTGGCGAAGCGCTCGACCTCGAAGGACTGGCGGCCCTTGCCGTCGTCCTTCAGGAACTTCATCAGGTTCAGCGAGGCGAGGTTGCAGGACGTGTTGTCCAGGTGCATGTACTCGCTGCACGGGTTCGAGCCGTTGATACGGCCGGACTCCGGGCACGTGTGCCAGTGGTTGATCGTGTCGTCGTACTGGATGCCCGGGTCGGCGCAGGCCCAGGCGGCCTCGGCCATCTTGCGGAAGAGCGACTTGGCGTCGACCTCCTCGATGACCTCGCCGGTCATGCGGGACGTCAGACCGAACTTGCCGCCCTCCTCGACCGCCTTCATGAACGTGTCGTTCACGCGGACCGAGTTGTTGGCGTTCTGGTACTGGACGGACGTGATGTCGTCGCCGCCCAGGTCCATGTCGAAGCCCGCGTCACGCAGGGCGCGGATCTTCTCCTCCTCCTTGACCTTGGTCTCGATGAAGTCCTCGATGTCGGGGTGGTCGACGTCGAGGATGACCATCTTGGCCGCGCGGCGCGTGGCGCCGCCCGACTTGATCGTTCCTGCGGAGGCGTCGGCACCGCGCATGAAGGAGACGGGACCCGAGGCGTTGCCACCCGAGGAGAGGAGCTCCTTGGAGGAGCGGATACGGGAGAGGTTCAGGCCGGCGCCGGAGCCGCCCTTGAAGATCATGCCCTCTTCCTTGTACCAGTCGAGGATCGACTCCATGGAGTCGTCGACCGCCAGGATGAAGCAGGCGGAGACCTGCTGGGGCTGCGGAGTCCCGACGTTGAACCAGACGGGGCTGTTGAAGCTGAAGATCTGGTGCAGGAGGGCGTACGCCAGCTCGTGCTCGAAGATCTCGGCGTCGGCGGGCGAGGCGAAGTACTTGTAGTCCTCGCCGGCCTTCCGGTACGTCTTCACGATGCGGTCGATGAGCTGCCTGAGGCTCACTTCGCGCTGCGGGGTGCCGACGGCACCGCGGAAGTACTTGCTGGTGACGATGTTGACCGCGTTCACCGACCAGAAGTCGGGGAACTCGACGCCACGCTGCTCGAAGTTGACCGAGCCGTCGCGCCAGTTGGTCATGACGACGTCACGGCGCGCCCACTCGACCTCGTCGTACGGGTGCACGCCCGGAGTCGTGTGGATGCGCTCGATGCGCAGCCCCTTGGCCTTGGTGCCCTTGGCGCGGGAACCTCGTGCCGGACCGCTCGCCGTCTCTGTCATGCCGCCTCCCTGTACCGGGCTAAAACGCCCTGAAGTGCCTCGTTCTTCCCGTGGCACGGTGTGTGTCTGCTTGTCGCGCACGCCGTTCGCGGCTGCGCGCAACGGGTCTGTGGTCGCCTCCGATCAGACCGGCCCGGCCGGCCTGCCCGTCAGTCGGCGACGGTGGCGGGAACGGGGACTTCGACAGTCCCTCCGGACCCGCGGTCGGTTCCCTGGCGCTCGGCGCCAGCGTCTTCGTGGTCCTCGTCGTCCACGGCGGGGCGCTCCCGCTGCTCTTCCCTGAGTTCCGCGATCGCGGCCTCGAAGTCCTCCAGCGAGTCGAACGCCCGGTAGACGGACGCGAACCGCAGATAGGCGACGAGGTCGAGCTCCCGCAAGGGGCCGAGTATGGCCAGCCCCACGTCATGGGTGGTCAGCTCGGCGCTTCCGGTGGCGCGCACCGCCTCCTCGACCCGCTGGCCGAGCTGGGCGAGTGCGTCCTCGGTGACAGGCCGCCCCTGACATGCCTTGCGCACGCCGTTGATGACCTTGGTGCGGCTGAAGGGCTCGGTGACTCCGGACCGCTTCACCACCATCAGCGAGCACGTCTCCACGGTCGTGAAACGACGGGAGCAGTCGGGGCACTGGCGGCGCCTGCGGATCGACGTGCCGTCATCGGTCGTACGACTGTCGACGACGCGGCTGTCCGGGTGCCTGCAGAAGGGGCAGTGCATGGCTCCAACCCTCCTTCACAGCACGACTCATAGACCTCGTGAGGCCTCACGGGCCCCTCGAAGCAGCCCCAAGCATAGGCGATGGCCGGACCTTCGGAAGACCGGGGGACCACAACTTGTGGGCTGCCGCCGCAATGCAACCACTAGATGTGGGGCCTGACTCGTAAATCCACCCACGACGCGCGTGTCGTGCGCGTATGGGCATGTGCCGCACGGCCATACCGCTCCAGCAGGCACGGAGATACGGTGGGCGGTGTGGGGAAAGGGGGTCGGTTCCCCCTTGACAGGGTGCGCGATGGCAGACTGGGCGCCGACCCGCGTCGGCCCACAAGGCCCTCACTTCGGCGCTGAAGAGTACAGCAATAGGCACTTTTGTCCGCCGGATGCGACATCAGCCATACACGCAGACGCTTGATCACGTCAGGCAATCCGCGTTTTTTCACTCGAACGTGTGTTTGGCGCAACCTTTCGAAAGCAACTACCGTTGTCCAGCAGGGAGACCATCGAGAGGGGCCGACGTGACCACCACCGCAGACAGTGCCACCATCACTGCCCAGGACCGCTCCCAGGGCCGACTCGAGCCGGTGCATGCGATGAACGAAGCCACAAGCCACGAGGGACCCAAGCGCTCCCTGCCAGGCCGACCTCCAGGCATTCGCGCCGACAGCTCGGGACTGACCGACCGGCAGCGCCGGGTGATCGAGGTCATCAGGGACTCGGTGCAGCGGCGCGGCTACCCGCCGTCGATGCGGGAGATCGGCCAGGCGGTCGGGCTCTCCAGCACCTCTTCGGTCGCACACCAGCTCATGGCACTGGAACGCAAGGGCTTCCTGCGCCGCGACCCGCACCGCCCGCGCGCATACGAGGTGCGTGGATCGGACCAGTCGTCCTCCGTGCAGCCCACGGACACGGCGGGCAAGCCGGCCGCGTCGTACGTGCCCCTCGTCGGCCGCATCGCCGCCGGTGGGCCCATCCTCGCCGAGGAGTCGGTCGAGGATGTCTTCCCGCTCCCGAGGCAGCTGGTCGGCGACGGTGAGCTGTTCGTCCTGAAGGTCGTCGGCGACTCCATGATCGAGGCCGCCATCTGCGACGGGGACTGGGTGACGGTCCGCCGCCAGCCCGTCGCCGAGAACGGCGACATCGTGGCCGCGATGCTGGACGGCGAGGCCACGGTGAAGCGCTTCAAGCGCGAGGACGGCCATGTGTGGCTGCTCCCGCACAACTCCGCGTACCAGCCGATCCCCGGTGACGAGGCGACGATCCTCGGCAAGGTGGTGGCGGTGCTGCGGCGGGTGTGACCCCCGCAGTCGGCGGCACACCACGCCCCTGACCGGGCCCCGGGACCACCTGCGCCGGTTCCGGGGCCCTGTGCCGTCCGGACCCCGGTCCAGGAGTCCGCGGCGCCGCGATCAGCCTGTCCCGCGGCCGAGGCCGTTGGGGGCAGGCTGATCGTCTTCCGGCTAGGCGCCTTCCGACTCCTTGGCCGCCTCTTCCGTTACTTCCGCCACTTCTGTCACTTCCGTCACTTCCGTCTTCTTCGCCGCCTCGTCGATCGCGGTCAGTGATCTGCGGACCTGGTTACGGTCGGTGGTGTACCAGAAGTCGGGCAGTGACGCCTTCAGATAGCTCCCGTAGCGAGCCGTCGCGAGCCGCTGGTCCAGTACGGCGACGACGCCGCGGTCCCCCGAGGCCCGCACCAGGCGGCCCGCGCCCTGGGCCATGAGCAGGGCCGCGTGTGTGGCGGCGACGGCCATGAAGCCGTTGCCCCCGGCGTCCTCCACGGCCTTCTGGCGGGCGCTCATCAGCGGGTCGTCGGGGCGCGGGAAGGGGATCTTGTCCATGACGACCAGCTGGCAGCTGGGCCCCGGGACGTCGACTCCCTGCCAGAGCGAGAGCGTGCCGAAGAGGCACGTCTCGGGGTCGGCCGCGAAGTTCTTGATCAGCTCGCCGAGCGTCTCCTCACCCTGGAGAAGGATCGGGAACTCGGGGATCCGGGAGCGCAGCTCCTCCGCGGCGAGCTGGGCCGCCCGCATCGAGGAGAACAGACCCAGCGTGCGGCCACCGGCTGCCTGGATCAGCTCCGTGAGCTCGTCCAGCATGTCCGCCCGGTCGCCGTCGCGCGCGGGGCGCGACAGATGCTTGGCGACGTACAGGATCCCCTGCTTCGGGTAGTCGAAGGGGGAGCCGACGTCGACGCCCTTCCACTGCGGAAGGTCGTCGCCCTGCGTGCCCTCGGGGGCGAGTCCCAGAGATGCCCCCACCCCGTTGAAGTCGCCGCCCAGCTTCAGCGTCGCGGACGTCAGGACGACCGAACGGTCCGCGAAAAGCTTCTCCCTCAGGAGCCCGGACACCGACATGGGGGCGACCCGCAGGGACGCGCCGAAGCGGTCGTGGCGCTCGTACCAGACGACGTCCCACTCGGAGCCGTTGGTGATCCGCTCCGCGACGTCGTGCACGCTCTCCACCGAAGCCAGCGCCTGCTTGCGCACCGCGTCCTCGTCCTGCACGGACTTGTCGCGGGTGGCGCCGATCGCCGAGATCACCGTACGGGCGGCGTCGCGCAGTGCCATCAGGGCGTACCCGAGGTCCTCGGGGATCTCCTCCAGGCGTCCGGGCAGGGCCAGCTCCATCAGCCGCTCGAAGCCCTCGGCGGCGGTCTGGAGCTGGTCGGCGGCCTTCTCGTTGACGAGCTTGGCGGCGCGCCGCACCGCGCGGTTGACCTGGCCGGGTGTGAGCTCGCCGGTCGCGACACCGGTCACGCGGGAGACCAGCTCGTGGGCCTCGTCGACGATCAGCACCTCGTGCTGCGGGAGGACCGGCGCGCCCTCGATGGCGTCGATCGCGAGCAGCGCGTGGTTGGTGACCACGACCTCGGCGAGCTTGGCGCGCTCGCGGGACATCTCGGCGAAGCACTCGGCGCCGTACGCGCACTTCGTCGCGCCCAGACACTCCCGGGAGGACACGGACACCTGGGCCCAGGCGCGGTCGGACACCCCTGGCGTCAGGTCGTCGCGGTCGCCGGTCTCGGTCTCGTCCGACCAGTCGCGCAGCCGCAGCAGGTCCTGCCCCAGCTTGCTGGTGGGCGCGGCCGCCTCGAACTGGTCGAAGAGACCCTCCTCCTCGTCCTGCGGCACGCCCTCGTGGAGTCGGTGCAGACACAGGTAGTTCGACCGGCCCTTGAGCATGGCGAACTCCGGGCGGCGGCGCAGCAGCGGATGCAGCGCGTCGACGGTGCGGGGCAGGTCCCGCTCCACGAGCTGCCGCTGGAGCGCCAGGGTGGCGGTCGCCACGATGACGCGCTCCCCGTGCGCGAGCGCCGGCACCAGGTAGCCGAGCGACTTTCCGGTGCCGGTGCCGGCCTGGACCAGCAGATGGGAGCTGTCGTCGATCGCCTCCGCGACAGCTTCGGCCATGGTCACCTGGCCAGGGCGCTCCGTGCCGCCTACGGCAGTGACGGCAGCATGCAGGAGTTCGGGGAGTGAGGGCTTTGTCATAGCGCGACCACCCTACGGGGCGGCACTGACAACCGGGTGCCCAAGGCCGGAGCGCGGGACGCGATCAAGGGCCGTGAAGGGGGTGGGAGGCGGTACTGCGCACGGCCGCGTACGGGCCTCGGAGCGGTCGCGCCGGCGATCAAGGAAGCGATCACGGCGGCGGGCGGATTCGGCACGGGGCTCCTCGGCTCGGAACCGGAACAGGGCGCGCGGTGTACTGAGACGGATCGCGCTACAGGAGATCGCGCAGGGGCCGGTCCCGGACCATGAGGGCCGCTCGTTTGTCGGGCAGGTCGACCTCGGCGGAGAACCGGAAGCCCGCGCCCAGGAAGGCGGACACGGAGGAGGTGTTGCGCAGATCGGGTTCAGCGACCACACGTGCGCAGGAAGGACGCCGGTCGAGTACGAGGTCGGCGACGGCTCGCAGCAGTGTGGACCCGAGGCCGCGCCCGCGGTCGGCGACACCGCCGATGAGGAGGTGAATTCCGGTGTCGTGGGGGCGGGCCGGATAGTGACGGGCCAAGGAGTCGAGGTCCGCGCGGTAGATCTCCCAGTAGCTCATCGGTGTGCCCTCCAGTACGCCGAGGCAGGGGACGCTGCGCCCGTCACCGCCCAACTGGGCGCGCAGATGCTGCTCGGTCACCGACTCGTCGCCCGCCAGCTTCCAGAAGGCGGCGACAGCGGGGTCGTTCATCCAGCGCCCGAGGAGCGGAAGGTCGCGTTCCGGGCGGACGGGGGCGAGCTGGAAGGTGCCCGCGGGGGTGACGGTGGGGCCCCAGTCCTCGACGCGGCCGAGCAGGTCGTCAGCGGCCCGGGTGACGGAGACGGCTTGCCTGCCGGCGAGGGCCTTGGTGTCGCCGAGGGAAGGCGGGGCGGGTGCGGGTGCGGTGGCGAACGTGACCGACGGGGCAGACGTGACCGACGGGGCGGAGGGGACCCTAGAGGCGGAGGGGACCGTAGAGGCGGCAGCGAACGGGGCCGCCGGATCAACGGCGTCGGAGCAACCGTCCGAATCCGCCGAAGCAGCCGTGGCGCCGGCGCGGGCCGGGACGGAGGGAGCGGCCGTCGCCGTGCCCTGCGCCTCGGGCCCCGCGTCCTTACGCCCCGCTGGCTCTTCCGCGCCTCCTACCGCATCTTCCTCGCCGCCCGCTGTCCCTTCCTCGCCTCGTACTGCACCATCCCCGCCGCCCGCAGCCTCTTCGCCGCCCGCCGCCTCTTCCGCGGCGAAGAGCGCGACGAGTTCGTCGGGCAGCCGCAGTTCCAGCGTGTCCTCGCTGTCGGCGGCTGAGCGGGCTGAGACGGCGATACGGGCGGGGTCCGCAGAGGTAGCGGGCTCGGCGTCGGTGCTCGCATCGGTGGGAGGCACGGCGACGCTCCTCTCAGAAGACGGGGTGGGTCATGTTCCTCAGGAATGAAGGGGATTGGCGATGGTGACGTAGACGGACTGGGTGTCGACCGGGCCGACGAGCTCGTCGAGGCCGTGCAACCGGGTCAGCAGGTTGGCCTTGCAGCGCAGCACGGGTGAGTCGAGCAGGCGGGTCGGCAGCGGTGTGCGCAGCCGGGCGGGGCCGGTGGCGACATCGGCGAGGAAGCGTCGGAAGGCCGCCAGCAGCAGTTGCTCTTCGGCAAGGTGCTGGGAGCCGAACGCCCCGATGAGCCCGAGCACGTTGTTGATGCCGAGGTAGTACGCGAAGCGTTCGTCGGTGACCTCGTCGGAGACGAAGGTGTCACTGTGCTCGCCGATGCCGGGCAGCCGGGCCTCGAGTTCCGCGCGCCGGGACGTACGGAAGTAGTACCCCTGGTTGTCCCGGTAGCGGCCGCCCGTGGGCCAGCCTTCGGGGTCCAGCAGGAGCAGGGTGTTCTGCTGGTGGGCCTCCAGTGCGATGCCCGCCTCGCTGTCGAGCCACAGCACGGGCCGTACGACCTGCTCCAGATACCGCAGGAACCACTCGGTGGCCACGGCACCGCGGGGACGGCCCGTGCGGCCGGCGAGCCGGATGATGATCTCGGCGAGCCGCGAGCGCATGACGGGACGGGGCTGTTCGGTGGGCTGGGGCCAGGGGCGTGGCGAGACGAGCCCGGCGACGCAGGAGACGTCGTCGGTCGGGGCGAACGGGTTGTGGCGGATCATCACGTCGAGCCCGGGGACCGCGTTCCCGTGCTGGTCGTCGACGGCGAGCCAGGCCGGGTCGCGGACGATGTCGAAGCCGGGGTGCGCTGCCTGCCACTGCTCGCCGAGGCCGCTGCGCAGCAGACGGTGGACCTCGACGCCCCGGTGCAGTTCCTTGCGGAGGTTCTCCCGGCGGGAGTTGGTGATGCGCAGGCCCAGCGACAGCTTCAGCATGGCCGGGGCGCCGGTGCGGTGGACGGTGCGGACGGATGAGGTGGGGTGCCACGCGGGGCCATGGGGGCCGAGATCCCGGATCAGTCCGGCGTCGAGCAGCGCGGCGGCCTCGGGACGGTGCCGGATCTCGCGGATCTGCCAGGGGTGCAGCGGCAGCGCGGCGAACCCGTCGGGCATCGGCAGTCCGTCGCCGGCGAGCCGTGCGGTCAGCTGCTCGGCGGGCACGGGACGACCGCGCTCGGTCCACGCCGAGTTCGTGGCGAGTACCGGGGGCGCGACGGCCAGCCAGTGCAGGGCGAAGGATCCGCGCAGCTCGGGTGAGTAGAGGCGGGCTTCGGCCTCGGAGAGGCCCTCGCGGCTCTTCGGCGTGGGGTGCAGCGGGTGTCCGAGCAGCAGCGCCTGTTCGGCGGCGAGGAAGAGGTCGGGCTCGTCGGCGGGGCGGGCGCGGCGGTCGTCGATGAAGACGGCGGTGCGACGGACGGAGTCGGCGACACGGCCCACCAGGTCGGCGCTGTGGTCGACGGCGCAGTGGTCGACGGCGCTGTGCGCGGGGCGGGGGGCGCGGCGGCTTCCGGCCGCTTCCCTGGCCAGCAGCGCCACCACCGTCACCGCGTCGGCCGGCGGGGCCGTCTGCGGCGCGTCCGCGAGGTACGGGAGGCCGAAGCGGTGCCAGCCCGTCGGGGACCAGTGGTGAACGGGGACGAGGAGGGCGGTGCCCGTGGCGAGCAGGGGGATGCGCAGGGTGCCGTCGTCGGGGGCGACGAGGCCGTTCTCCCGTACCCAGCAGCGCAGCAGGTTCTCGACGGCGGCGGCCTGGGCGGCGGTCTGGGCTTCGGGATGATCCAGCGGGTCGGCGGTGGTGCCGCGCAGCCGCTCACTCTCCCGAGCCCGTCCAACCGGCGGGGGGACCGATTCGGACGCCTGCACAACTGGGGTGCGGACCTCCGGTACGAATACGACCTGGGTCGCTGGTGCGAGCGGGGCCTGGGTCTCAGGTGCCGGCGCGGCCTGAGCCTCCGATGCGAACACGGCCTGGGGGCCCTGAACGGTCGGGAGCTGGGTGTCGTGGCCTGCTCGCTCGTGAGTGCGGGAGCCGCCGTCGGATGTGGGGGTGGCGTTCAACAGAGTTCCTCGTGGGGCGTTATGGGGCGTTGTGGGGCGTTCGGGCTCGCACGGGGCGAGCCGGGGACACGGGTGATGGGGGGGGCGCTGCGGGCCGTCCGGGTCGATGCGGCTGGGGCGGGGGAGCCATCCACCGATCCCGCCTCACGCTCCGGCCGTACGCGACTACCCGGCCCGCTCCGAGCGCTGGAAGCCTCGGCTCCGTTCTGCCCGCCCGCGCGCCACCGCTTCCACCGCGTCCGCGAGTCGGTCCAGCACCGCGGTCGCCTGTTCGTCGCTGATGGTCAGCGGGGGAAGCAGCCGGACCACGCTCGCGTGCCGGCCGCCCAGTTCGACGATCAGGCCACGCCGCAGACACTCCCGCTGGACCGCGGCCGCCAGTTCGGGCGCGGCGGGACGCGGGCCCGCGCCGGCCGTGTCCAGGGACGCGAAGTCCCCGGAACCCGGACTCACCGCCTCGCGATCCTCCTCGGCCCGCACCAGCTCGACGCCGATCATCAATCCCCGACCGCGCACTTCCCCGACACACGGGAACTCCGTCGCGAGTGAGCGGAGTTGGTCGAGCATGCGCGCCCCCAGGGTCTGCGCGCGTTCGGCGAGGCGGTGCTCGCGGACGTACGCGAGCGTGGCCGTGCCCGCGGCCATGGCGAGCTGGTTGCCGCGGAACGTGCCCGCGTGGGCGCCCGGTTGCCAGACGTCGAGGTCGTCCCGGTACACGACGACAGCGAGGGGCAGACTGCCGCCGATTGCCTTCGACAGGACCATCACGTCCGGTACGACACCGCTGTGTTCGACCGCCCAGAACCTTCCGGTACGGCCCACTCCCGTCTGCACCTCGTCCGCGATCAGCGGAATGGACCGGTCCGCGGTGATCGCGCGCATCCGGCGCAGCCAGGCATCCGGCGCGGGAATCACCCCGCCCTCGCCCTGCACGGGTTCGAGGATCATCCCGGCGGGCAGCGGCACGCCCGACTTGACGTCGTCGAGCAGCGACTCGGTCCAACGGGCGCCGAGTTCGGCGCCACGTTCGCCGCCGATGCCGAAGGGACAGCGGTAGTCCTGTGGATAGGGCAGGCGCGCCACCCGTCCGTCGGTCGCGCCCCCGGATGCCTCGAGCGCCCCCGCGGTCATCCCGTGGTACGCGCCGGTGAAGGCGAGCAGTCCGCTGCGCCCGGTGGCCGTACGCACCAGCTTGAACGCGGCTTCGACGGCGTCCGTCCCGGCCGGCCCGCAGAACTGGACGCGCGCCCGGTCGGCGAGCCCGGCCGGCAGCGTGCGGAACAGCTCGGTGGTGAACGCGTCCTTGACCGGGGTGGCCAGGTCCAGGACGTGCAGCGGAGCCCCGGAGTCGAGGACCTTCCGGATCGCCTCCAGGACCACCGGGTGGTTGTGTCCCAGAGCCAGTGTCCCCGCGCCCGAGAGACAGTCGAGGTAGCGGCGCCCGTCGGCCCCCTCGATGGTCAGCCCGCGCGCCCGGACCGGCACGATCGGCAGGGCGCGCGCATAGGTGCGTGCCGCGGATTCGCGCGCCGACTGACGCCGCAGAATCCCCTCGTGCGCCGCGTGCGCTCCCTCGGCTTCACGTTTCAGGGACGCCACCGCAGACTTGGTCACAGCCACGACGACAGTTCCTCCCGCTGTTCAGAGGCGAGTTGAGGGAGGGCACTGAACGGACGCGCTGAACACAGGCGGCAGGCCCCCCGTACGTACCAACGAGACGGCTCGCTCGGGGAAGCGGGTGAGCCGAAGATCCTTGCCGATGGCTGCAGACCTTGCCGATGGCTGGCGACCTTGCCGAGACCCAAGACCTCGCCGATGGCTGGAGGCCCCGCCGATGCCCGATGGTCCTCGCCCGTGACCGGAGACCCCATCATGATCGAAGGCCCTTGCCCGTGACCGCCGTTCTCCGGGTGATCATCTCCGTGACGGAACCGTTGCCGCCCCGTCGGATGTCCCCCACAGCGACCGCATAGTGTGTGGTGCCGTCCGGCGGAGACGGATGATCATCGGGCTATCGGTTCTCGCGACAGCGATAGCGGTCGCGTACCGAGGGGGCCGAATCCGCGCATCCGCACCAAACCGCGGTACGCGACCGCGTATCGCGGTCGCACCCGCAGTACAGATGTCTCTTCACCAGGGGGAGTTCACACCATGCGACCGATTCGCCCGCTCTTCGCCGCTCGCCGAGGGAGGAGCGCACGCCGCAGGACCTCTCCCGTGCTGGGCGCCGTCGGCCTCGCCACGGCACTCGCGCTGACCGCCACCGCCTGCGACTCGGGCGACGACACCAAGGCGAGCAGCGAGTCGTCCCCGTCCGCGTCCTCCGCCGGCGACGACAAGATCAAGATCCCGGACGACATCAGGGACAAGCTCAAAGAGCGCGGGATCGACATAGACAAGTGGAAGAACGGCGCCTGGAAGAACTGGAACAGGGACGACTGGCTGCGCGAGGCCAACGAGTACATCAACCCGATCATCAAGGGCCTGTGGGACCCGGACCGGATGCGTGACGCCGACGACCCGGACAAGAACAAGGGCGTCGACGACAACGACCTCACCGGCGACCAGGGCGTCACGGACCCGACTCCGGCGCCGGTGAACGCGAAGGCGGTGCAGGCGGCGTACCACGACAACGCCCCCACCGCGGGCAAGGTCTTCTTCGACGCGCCCGAGGGCACGATGGTCTGTTCGGCGACCGTGGTCGAGGACCCGGCGCACCCGGGCAAGTCCAACCTCGTGTGGACCGCGGGCCACTGCGTGCACGCCGGCAAGAAGGGCGGCTGGTACCGCAACATCGCGTTCGCGCCCGCGTACAACAACGCCGGCCAGACGACCGCCGAGCTGCAGAACGCCACGAAGCAGGAGATAGCTCCGTACGGCGTCTGGTGGGGCGACTGGGCGCAGACCTCGCAGCAGTGGATCGAGAAGGGCGGCGAGACGGGCGGCGACGGCGCGTCGTACGACTACGCCGTCATCCATGTGACGCCGGAGAAGGGCGGCGACGGCAAGTCCCTGGAGGAGACGGTCGGTTCGGCCCTTCCGGTGGACTTCAACGCCCCCGCCGTGCCGAAGGTGAGCAGCATCACGGCGACCGGCTACCCGGCCGCGGCGCCGTACGACGGGCAGACGCTGTACCAGTGCCAGGACAAGCCGGGCCGGCTGTCCATCGCCAAGTCGGACCCGACGATGTACCGCATCGGCTGCACGATGACCGGCGGTTCGTCCGGCGGCGGCTGGGTGGCGACGGGTTCGGACGGCAAGCCCGCGCTCGTGTCCAACACCTCGATCGGCCCGGTGACTTCGGGCTGGCTGGCCGGCCCACGGCTCGGCCCGGTGGCCAAGGGCGTGTACGACTCGGTCAGCAAGAAGTTCGCGGGTCAGTAGCGCGAGGGTCTGACAGGAGTCGGACGGACGGACGGCGGCGGGGTGGTGGGTGAAAACCTTCACCACCCCGCCGCTGTTCGCCCCCATTCGCCCGGGCATAGTGGAGTGTCGCGGCCGGGCGGGTTCCACGGAGAGCCACGCCGCCGCCTGACAAGCACATGACAGCACTGCGTTTTCAACGGGGGTTACACAAGCATGCGTTCCGTACGTCCGCCCTTCGCGCGCCGGCGCGGGAGGAACACCGTCCTCGCCGCGACCGTCGCGGCCCTGGCGCTCACCGCCACCGCCTGCAACGGCAGCGACGACAAGGCGAGCGACAAGCCCGAGACCACCACCTCGCAGGCGGCCGGCCAGGACAAGGCCCGGATGCCCGGCGACATCGCCGCCCGGCTCAAGGAGCACGGCGTCGATGTCGACAAGTGGAAGAACGGCGGCTGGAAGAACTGGGACAAGGACAAGTGGCTCAGTGAGGCCAAGGACTTCGTCAATCCGGTGATCAAGGGGCTGTGGAAGCCCGAGCGGATGAAGTCCGCCAAGGACCCGGACAAGACGATCTCGGCGAAGGACGCGTCCGCCGACCAGGGCGTCAGCGACCCGGATCCGGCGCCCGTCGACGCCACGGCCGAGAAGACCCCGTACCACGAGCACGCGGCCCCGGTGGGCAAGGTCTTCTTCGACTCCCCCGAGGGCTCGATGGTCTGTTCGGGCACCGTCATCAAGGACGTCAACCACCCGGGCAAGTCCAACCTCATATGGACCGCGGGCCACTGCGTGCACGCGGGCGGCAGCGGCGGCTGGTACCGCAACATCGCGTTCGTGCCGGCCTACAACGACCTCGGCAAGTCCGCGGCGGCACTGAGCGACGCCACGTCGTCCGAGGTCGCTCCGTACGGCCAGTGGTGGGCGGACTGGGCCTCGACCTCGCACCAGTGGATCTCCGGCGGCGACGAGACGGGCGGCGCGGGCGCGCCCTACGACTACGCGGTACTGCACGTGAAGCCCGAGTCCGGCTCCAAGTCCCTGGAGGAGACGGTCGGTGCCGCCCTCGACGTGGACTTCTCCGCGCCCTCCGCGCAGGACGTCAGCGCGATGGGCGCGTGGGGCTACCCGGCCGCGCCGCCGTACGACGGCCAGCAGATGTTCAAGTGCCTCGACGAGCCCGGCCGGCTCTCGCTCTCCCCGAGTCTGCCGACGATGTACCGCATCGGCTGCACGATGACCGGCGGTTCGTCCGGCGGCGGCTGGTTCCGGGTCGTCGACGGCGAGACCAAGCTCGTCTCGAACACCTCGATCGGCCCGTCCGACAACACCTGGCTGGCGGGTCCGCAGCTGGGCAAGGGCGCCAAGGCGCTGTACGACACCATGAGCGAGCAGTACGGCGGTCGGTGACCGCTCCCGTACAAGCGGTAGGCCCGCCCCCTGTGCGAGGGGGCGGGCCTACCGGCTGTGACAGGTCAGGCGAGCGGTGCCGGAACGTACGGCGCGAGATCCGCCGCCAGCTCCTCGTGCACCCGCGCCTTGAGCAGCGTGCCCTCCGGGGTGTGCTCCTCGGAGATCACCTCGCCCTCGGTGTGGGCGCGCGCCACCAGCTTGCCGTGCGTGTACGGCACGAGCGCCTCGATCTCGACCGACGGCCGCGGCAGCTCGTTGTCGATGAGCGCGAGCAGCTCGGCGATGCCCTGGCCGGTGCGGGCCGAGACGGCGATGGAGCGCTTCTCGTTCCTCATCAGCCGCTGGAGCACCAGCGGATCGGCCGCGTCCGCCTTGTTGATCACGACGATCTCGGGTACGCCGGTGGCGCCGACGTCCCTGATCACCTCGCGCACGGCGGCCAGCTGCTCCTCCGGGACCGGGTGCGAACCGTCCACCACGTGCAGGATCAGGTCGGAGTCACCGACCTCCTCCATGGTGGAGCGGAAGGCCTCGACCAGGTGGTGCGGCAGGTGCCGTACAAAACCGACCGTGTCGGCCAGCGTGTACAGCCGGCCGCTCGGGGTCTCGGCCCGGCGCACGGTCGGGTCGAGGGTCGCGAACAGCGCGTTCTCGACGAGCACGCCCGCGCCCGTGAGGCGGTTGAGCAGCGAGGACTTGCCGGCGTTGGTGTAACCGGCGATCGCGACTGAAGGAACCTTGTTCCGACGGCGCTCCTGGCGCTTGATCTCGCGGCCCGTCTTCATGTCCGCGATCTCCCGGCGCATCTTCGCCATCTTCTCGCGGATCCGCCGACGGTCCGTCTCGATCTTGGTCTCACCGGGGCCACGGGTGGCGAGGCCGCCGCCCTTGCCGCCGCCCATCTGACGGGACAGCGACTGACCCCAGCCGCGGAGCCTCGGCAGCATGTACTGCATCTGCGCGAGCGCGACCTGCGCCTTGCCCTCTCGGGACTTGGCGTGCTGGGCGAAGATGTCGAGGATCAGGGCCGTACGGTCGATGACCTTGACCTTGACGACGTCTTCGAGGTGGATGAGCTGGCCGGGGCTGAGCTCACCGTCACAGATGACGGTGTCGGCGCCGGTCTCCAGGACGATGTCCCGCAGTTCGTTGGCCTTGCCGGAGCCGATGTACGTGGCCGCGTCCGGCTTGTCGCGGCGCTGGACGACGCCGTCGAGCACGAGCGCACCCGCGGTTTCCGCGAGGGCGGCCAGCTCGGCGAGCGAGTTCTCCGAGTCCTGAATGGTCCCCGAGGTCCAGACACCGACGAGCACGACGCGCTCCAGGCGGAGCTGTCGGTACTCGACCTCGGTGACGTCCTCGAGCTCGGTGGAGAGGCCGGCCACACGGCGCAGGGCCGCGCGCTCGGAGCGGTCGAACTGATCGCCGTCCCGGTCTCCGTCGATCTCCTGGCTCCAGGCGACGTCCTCTTCCATCAGGGCATCGGCCCGAAGACCCTCGGGGTAAGTGTGCGCGAAGCTCTGCGCGTCCTGGGAAGGGGAAGAAGAGGAGGTCATTGGATCCTTACGTAGCTGGGGACACCGATACGGCGGCGGACATGAACCGTCACCACTCACAACGCGTGAGTGCCCCGGGAGATTCCCGGGAACCGTCCCGCCGGGGCTCTGCGCGCCCCCCAGGGGCCCGGCCGCGCCGCCGACCTGAAGATGGTCGCACGGAACGGCCCGTCTCGTCACCGGGTTTATTTCGTGGCCTGCCCGGACTTCCAGTCCGGGTGCCCGGGCATCGGCGGCGTCTTCTCCCCGTACAGCCACGCCTTGAAGAACCTGCTCAGGTCGCGCCCCGAGAGGGCGGACGCCAGCTGTTCGAAGTCGGCGGTCGACGCCGTGCCGTCCTGGTGGAGGGCCACCCAGGCCCGCTCCAGTCGTTCGAAGACCGGTCGGCCGATCTCCTGGCGCAGCGCGTACAGCGCGAGTGCGGCGCCGTCGTAGACGTTGGGGCGGAAGATGCTGATCTTCTGGCCGGGCTCGGGGCCCTTGGGCGCTGCGGGCGGCCCGCCGGTGGCCCGCCAGGAGTCGGATGCCTCGTAGGCCTCCTTCATGCGCGGCTCCATGGGCCGGTGCGCCGTCTCCTCCGCGTACAGGGCCTCGTACCAGGTGGCGTGTCCCTCGTTGAGCCACAGGTCGGACCAGGTGCGGGGGCTGACGCTGTCGCCGAACCACTGGTGCGACAGCTCGTGCACCATGATCGACTCCACGTACCACTTCGGGTTCGTGGACCGGGTGAACAGCTCTCTCTCGAAGAGCGAGAGTGTCTGTGTCTCGAGTTCGAAGCCGGTCTGCGCCTGGGCCACGAGCAGCCCGTACGTCTCGAACGGGTACGGGCCGACCCTGCGCTCCATCCAGGCGATCTGGCCGGGCGTCTTCGCCAGCCACGGTTCCAGCCGCTTGCGGTCCTTCGTGGGTACGACGTCACGGACGGGCAGACCGCGCGGACCGGTCCGGTGGAGCACCGAGGAGCGGCCGATGGACACCTGGGCGAGTTCGGTGGCCATGGGGTGCTCGGTGCGGTACGTCCAGGTGGTCGCCCTGCCCTCCCGGTCGGCCCCGGCCGGCCGGCCGTTCGCCACGGCCGTGTACCCGTCGGGTGCCGTCACGTGGATGGTGAAGATCGCCTTGTCGGAGGGGTGGTCGTTGCAGGGGAAGACGAGGTGGGCCGCGTCGGCCTGGTTGGCCATCACGAGGCCGTCCTCCGTCCGGACCCAGCCGCTGTCCTGGCCCTTGGCGGACACGGGATCACTGGTGTGCCGCACGGTGATCCGCATCGGGGTCCCCCGGGAGACCGGCGCCTCGGGGGTGACCACCAGGTCCTCGCCCGCACCGGTGAACGACGCGGGCTCGCCGTTGACGTCGACCGACCGCACGATGCCGTGCGCGAAGTCCAGGTTGATGCGGTCCAGCCGGCCCTTCGCCTGTGCGTTGATGGTGGTGACGGCGGTGAGCGGCTTGTTGTTGGCGCCGGGATAGGTGAAGGCGAGGTCGTACGAGGCGACGTCGTATCCGGGGTTTCCGAGGTGCGGGAAGAGCCGGTCGCCGATCCCCAGGGGGACCGCCGGCGCGGGGGCGCTCGCGGCGATGAGGCAGACGGAGACGGCGGAGGCGAGCATCGCCGACGTGACGCGACGGGTTCTGGGGCGGGGGGTGTGCGGCATGGACCACGGCTACCAGCGCGCGGGGGCCCGGCGGTGACGACTCGCACCGGTCCCACTCGAACGGGTTCGTGGCGGCCCCGGGTGAGCCGGGTGCCGCCGCCGGGTTCCGCGGGGGCTCTGGGGTTCGTAGGGGCTCCGGGTTCCGCGGGGGCTCCGTGACAGCGCCGGACTGCCATCGGGCGGCTCCGGCGCGCGGCCGCCCGGCCCGGAGCTACTGCGCGGCCGCCGCCTGGTGCTGCGCCCGGCTCACGTCGAACACCCCGGGCACGTTCCGCATCGCGCGCATGAGGGCCGGGAGGTGTGCCGCGTCAGGGAGTTGGAGCGTGTACGTGTGCCGTACGCGCTGGCGGCTCGGGGGCTCCACGGTCGCGGAGACGATCGCGACGCCCTCCACGGCGATGGCCTCGGTGAGGTCGGCGAGAAGGTGGGGGCGCCCGAACGACTCGGCGACGAGCGTGACCCGGCATTCGGAGGTGTCCCCCCAGCGCACACCGACCTCCGCGCGCCCCACGCTCTTCATGCGTGCCACTCCGGCGCACTCGACTCGGTGGACGGTCACCACTCCCCCGCGCACGGCGAATCCGGTGATCTCGTCGGGCGGTACGGGCGTACAGCAGCCGGCCAGGCGGACCGAGGCTCCCGGCTGGTCGACGACGGCGTTCGCGGCGGGGCGGGCGGCGGGTCCTTCGGGGGCGAAGCGGGCGGCGCCCTCCGCGGCGGGGTCGGCGGCGAAGCGTTCGGCGAAGCCGTCCGTGGCGGGGCCGTCGGCGGGCTCCTCGCTCGGCGACGGCGACGGGTGCGCGGCCAGCCACCGCTGGATGGCGATCCGCGCGGCAGGCGTGTGCGCATGCTCCAGCCACTCCCTGGAGGGCTCGGACGCGGGGTCCTGGCCCATCAGGAGCTGCACGGTGTCGCCGTCCTTCAGGACCGTACTCAGCGTCGCCAGACGGCCGTTGACACGCGCGCCGATGCAGGCGTGGGCGTCCTCGCCGTACTGCGCGTACGCGGCGTCCACACAACTCGCGCCCTCGGGGAGACCCAACGCGCCCCCGTCGGGGCGGAACACGGTGATCTCCTTGTCCTGGGCGAGGTCTTCGCGCAGCGTCGACCAGAACGTGTCGGTGTCCGGGGCGGCCTCCTGCCAGTCCAGGAGCCGGGAGAGCCAGCCGGGGCGGGTCGGGTCGGCGCGCTCGCCCTCGGCGGGGTCGTCGGCCCCGGGGGTGTACGGATTGCCGAGCGCGATGACACCGGCCTCGGCGACCTTGTGCATCTGGTGGGTGCGGATGAGGACTTCGGCGACCTCGCCGTCCTCGCGCGCCACGGCGGTGTGCAGCGACTGGTACAGGTTGAACTTGGGGACGGCGATGAAGTCCTTGAACTCGGAGACCACCGGCGTCAGACATGTGTGGAGTTCACCGAGGACGCCATAGCAGTCGGCGTCCTCGTTCACCAGCACCAGGAGGCGGCCGAAGTCGGAGCCGCGCATCCGGCCGCGCTTGCGGGAGACGCGGTGCACGGAGACGAAGTGCCGGGGCCGGATGAGGACTTCGGCCTGCAGTCCGGCCTCGCGCAGGACGGTGCGCACGTTTTCGACGATCTCCGTGAGCGGGTCGCCGCCGTTCGCCGCGTTGCCGACGATGAGTTCTCTGGTGCGCTCGTACTCCTCGGGATGCAGGATCGCGAAGACGAGGTCCTCGAGTTCGGTCTTCAGCGCCTGGACGCCGAGCCGTTCGGCGAGCGGGATGAGCACGTCCCGGGTGACCTTGGCGATGCGTTCCTGCTTCTCCTTGCGCATCACGCCCAGGGTGCGCATGTTGTGCAGCCGGTCGGCGAGTTTGATCGACATCACGCGTACGTCGTTGCCGGTGGCCACGAGCATCTTGCGGAACGTCTCCGGCTCGGCCGCGGCGCCGTAGTCGACCTTTTCCAGCTTGGTGACGCCGTCGACCAGGTAACAGACCTCCTCGCCGAACTCGGCTCGCACCTGATCGAGCGTCACCTCCGTGTCCTCGACGGTGTCGTGGAGCAGAGACGCCGTCAAGGTCGTGGTCTCCGCGCCGAGTTCGGCGAGGATCAGGGTCACGGCGAGGGGGTGCGTGATGTACGGCTCGCCGCTCTTGCGCATCTGGCCGCGGTGCGAGGACTCGGCGAGTACGTACGCGCGGCGCAGGGGTTCGAGGTCGGCGTCGGGGTGGTGGGCGCGGTGGGCCTCGGCCACATGACCGATCGCGTCCGGCAGCCGGTCGCGGGCCGCGGGGCCGAGCAGCGCGGCCCGGCCCAGACGGCGCAGGTCGATCCTGGGGCGGCCCTTCCTGCGGTACGCCCCGGGCGTGACGGGGCCGGGCGTGGCAGGGTTCGTGGCCTCCGCGCTCATGGGCACCTCCGGCTGCTTGGACCGGTGGACGGGGTGCCCCATGGCGTACGCGGCACTGGGGATGGCGACATTCCCCCGTCCGGGCCGGTGCTTGATGCTACCGAGCCCACCACGCGCGTCCGACCGCCTCTCGCCGAGCGTGAAACGGATCACCCATTCGAGCGAAGGTTCAGAGGTTTACGATTTCGAGCCACGCCGAATGCGGCCGACCGTGGATTCGAACCGGCTCGGGCTGCGGAGGCTGCGCTTGACGGCTTCCACAGCTGCCGAAGGCCGCAATGTCTTACGGCCCGGCGCCTCAGAGGGCCGCGTTTTCCAGCCACTCCGCGTCGATCTCGCCCTCGGCGACAATCACCGCGGGGCCGGTCATCTCGATCTCGCCGTCCGGGCGCTCGGTGATCACCAGCGTTCCGCCCGGGAGATCGACGGTGTACGTCGCCGGGGTACCCGTCACCGCGGGGTCCGCGCCGTCGCGGCGGGCGGCGGCGACGGCCACGGCGCACGCGCCCGTGCCGCACGAACGGGTCTCGCCCGAGCCCCGCTCGTGGACGCGCATCGCGACGTGGCCGGGGGCGCGGTCGATCACGAACTCGACGTTCACCCCGTCCGGGTAGGCGGTCGGCGGACTGAAGGGCGGCGGGGCGAGCAGGTCGCCCGCGTGCGCGAGGTCGTCGACGAAGGCGACCGCGTGCGGGTTGCCCATGTTCACATTGCGCGCGGGCCAGCTGCGCTCACCGACGCTCACCGTGACGTCCCCTTCGGGGAGGAACGCCTTGCCCATGCCGACGGTGACGTCGCCGTCCTTGGCGATGTGCACGGTCTTCACGCCGCCGCGCGTGGCCACCGCGAGGTCGCCTTCGGTCACATGTCCGGCCCGCTGGAGGTAGCGCGCGAACACCCGCACTCCGTTGCCGCACATCTCGGCGACCGAGCCGTCGCCGTTGCGGTAGTCCATGAACCACTCCGCCTCGGCGGCCATCTCCCTGGCCTCCGGATGGGCGGCGGAGCGCACGACGTGCAGCACGCCGTCGCCGCCGATGCCCGCGCGGCGGTCGCACAGGGCGGCGACGGCGGCCGGGGGCAGGTCGATGGCGTTCTCGGGGTCCGGGACGATCACGAAGTCGTTCTCAGTGCCGTGACCCTTGAGGAAGGCGATCCGCGTGCTCATCCCTCGATCGTAAAGGGTCGGTACGACATTCCGGCGAGCGGTCGGACAGACGGTCCGATCGGCGGCCGTGGGGTGTCGGTGGTGTCGGCCCGGCAGGCGGATCGGCACAGCCATGGGCAGGCGGCCCCGCAGGCGTATCGGAGTAGCCATGGGCCGTCGATCCCGTAGACGCATCGGGCAGCCGTGGGCATCAGGTCGCCCCGTCGGCGATCGGAGCAGCCGGGCCGTCGGTCTCGCGGGCGGATCCGATCACGCGGCAGGCGGGTCCGGCAGACGAACCGGGTTGCCCCTGAGCAGTCGCTCCGGTAGGTGGATCGGGCCGCTCAGCGCAGCCGCGCCACGCGCCACACGGCGAGCACGACGACCGCGGCGACGACGACGGCGTACGCGATCACGACCCGCCAGTCCACGCGGCGGCCGGAGCCGCGCTGCGGCAGGCCCGGCCAGGTGTAGCCCACCCGGCGGGCGGCCATCATGCCCCAGCCGGCGGCGCAGGAGCAGATCAGTAGTCCGAGCATGGCGACCACGGCACCGCCGTCGCCGAACTCGAAGGCCAGCGGGAAGGCGAACATCAGCGAGCCGACCGCGGCCAGCGCCACGATGGGCGCGAGCTGCCAGATCCGCAGCCGGCGCTGGGGACGCAGCTCGACCTCGACCTCGGGTCCCGGGGACATCTCTTCCGGTTCCGGTCCGTCGGCGGTCACGCCTCCCGGCGGCTGCTCATCGGGCCCGTCCGGGCTCAGCAAAACTCCGTCGGGCTCCAGTCGGTACCCGTCGGCGCCCAGCTCGTCCCCGCGTTCCGGGGTGTCCTGCTCCGCGCCTTGTGCGGTATCGCGAGGGCCGGCCTCCATCGCCACGCGCCCTCCCAACTCGGACTCCACTTGGTCGATCGAAGCTCGATGATGGCACGCCGCCGGAGGCGCGGATGACGGCCGGAGCGTCCCGATGCCATGACGTGATCAGGCTGTAACCGGTCGTTCGACCAACATCAGTGCGAGCTGCGGAAGTTCTGTGAGATCCGCCGCAGCCCCACTGAGCCAATGCACCCGGGGGTCGCGCCTGAACCATGAATCCTGACGGCGCGCGAAGCGCTTGGTGGCACGTACGGTCTCGGCGCGCGCTTCGTCCTCGGTGCACTCCCCGGCGAGCGCCGCGAGTACCTGCTGGTAGCCGAGCGCACGCGATGCCGTACGCCCCTCACGCAACCCCTGCGCCTCCAGCGCGCGCACCTCGTCGACGAGGCCCGCCTCCCACATCCGGTCGACCCGGCGTGCGATGCGCTCGTCGAGTTCGGGGCGCGCCACGTCGACCCCGATCTGGACGGTGTCGTAGACGGAGTCATGGCCCGGCAGGTTGGCTGTGAAGGGCCGGCCGGTGATCTCGATCACCTCGAGGGCCCGGACGATGCGGCGGCCGTTGCTGGAGAGGATCGCGTGGCCGGCCTCGGGGTCGGCGGCGGCCAGGCGGGCGTGCAGCGCCCCGGGGCCGCGCAGCGCGAGCTCCTCCTCGAGCCGGGCCCGCACCTCGGGGTCGGTGCCGGGGAACTCCAGGTTGTCGACGGCCCCGCGCACGTACAGCCCGGAGCCGCCCACCAGGATCGGCCAGCGACCCTCGGCGAGCAGGGCGTCGATGCGGGCGCGGGCCAGGCGCTGGTACTCGGCGACGCTGGCGGCGACGGTGACGTCCCAGATGTCCAGGAGATGGTGCGGGATGCCGCCGCGCTCCTCGGGCGTCAGCTTGGCGGTGCCGATGTCCATCCCTCGGTAGAGCTGCATGGAGTCGGCGTTGACGACCTCGCCGTCGAGACGCTGGGCGAGGAAAACGCCCAGATCGGACTTTCCTGCCGCGGTCGGTCCGACGACGGCGATGACGCGGGGGGCGGGGGGTGCGCTACTCACTGCCCCAGTCTCGCAAACCCGAAGACCACTCCTCGAACGAGCTACGTGACGGCACGGGTGCGGGGTCGTTGCCTGTTGCGAGGTTCCGGCCGCCGGTCTCGGGAGCCGGTGACCCGGGCGATGCAAACGGACGCACCGGGCTACGCGGGATTTCGCCCGTACGAGTAACGTATGGAGTGGATATGGGCGTTTTTGCACGACTTCTCCGGAGGTCGAAGGCTACGAAGGAGGCGTCGACCGCCGAGGCGGAGGCCGTGAAGGTGACGGCCGTGAAGGTGACAGCTGAGCCTGTGGCGAAGGTGACGGAGGAGGCGAAGGGTTCCGAGGCCGATGCCAAGGCAGACAACAAGGCCGGTGCCAAGGTTGCGGAAAAGGTTGAGGTCGTAGCCGAGTCCGAGGTCGAGGGCGAGGCGACGAAGGCCGAACCCGAGCCCGAGGCCTCGACGGAGGACACCGCTCAGTCCGTCGGCGAGAGCGTCGAGATCCCCAAGCAGCAGTCCGCCGAGGAAGCCGCCGACAGCGACACCGGCGAGGACGCCCGCACATAGATGCCCCGCGAGGGAAGGTGAACCATGAGTCTCCTGGAGAATTTGAAGGCCAAGCTCGCCCCGGCCAAGGACAAGGTGTCGGACCTCGCGCAGCAGCACGGGGACAAGGTGGAACGTGGTCTCGACAAGGCCGCGAAGATGGTCGACGAGAAGACCAAGGGCAAATACAGCGACAAGATCCATACGGGGACGGGCAAGGCGAAGGGTGCCATGGACCGACTCGCGCACAAGGACGGCGGATCGCCGGGCGGTGGCGCGACTCCACCGCATGATGCGCCTGGGCCCCCCACGGCTTTCTGAACTGAACAGCACATCGGCGGACGGCCGCGGAGCGCTCGGCTCCCGGCCGTCCGCCGTGTGCGCGCCCGCGCGGCCCGGGCCGGCCGCGTCACGCAGGCGACCACACCAGGCCTAGCAGGCACTTCGACCAGGCCGAGCAGGCGACTACGACCAGGCCGCCACCAGGTACCCCACCCCGTACGGCGCGTCGTCATAGAGCAGCGATCCGCCGAGACCCGCGCCCTCGGCCGCGCCCGCGAGGACCTGCCAGGGGGCCCGGCCGGAGGCCTTCAGCTCGTACGCCAGCTCCGCGTCCAGCCCCTTGAGGGCGGTCACGTCCGCAGCCCCCAGTGCCCGCGCGACCTCCGCGTCGAAGCCCGCCGCGCGCTCGTCGAGATAACCCGGCGCCTTGAGCGTCCGGCACGCGCTGGCATCGCCCATCACCAGCAACGCCGTCCGCTCGACCCGCGCGACCAGGCCCTCCCCGGCCTCGATGCACCGCTCGGCCGCGAGGGTCTCCCCCACACCGAGGCCTTCCACGGCGGCGTCGGACCAGCCGGTCCGCTCCAGCAGCCACGCCGCGACGGCCAGCGAGGGCGGAAGCTCACCGTGCGAGGCCGCCGGTGCCGCCCGGTCCCCGCCCAGTCGTACGTCGAGGTCCACGCCGAACCCACGGAACGAACCCCGCGTGCCCTCCGGGTGCGGTCCTCGCCCGCTCTGCTCGGCGGGCCCGAGGACCACCAGCCGGTCGGGACGCGCCGCGGCGAGTACGCCCAGCGCGTCCGTGCAGGCGGCACGCGCGGCGTCCAGCTCGGGCGCGGCGCCCGTGGCGACCTCGGGCACGAGGAGGGGCGGACAGGGGCAGACGGCGGCGGCTACAAGCATGATCGGCAGCGTACGCGGTCGCCGTCTGATCGTCGCCGGGCCCGCGGCGGGCCGTCCGGCCCGCCCGGGTCAGTCGCAGCCGCAGCCGCTGCCCGTGGCGACCGGCAGCGGCTCCGGTGCGCCGATCTTCGGCAGCCCCAGCATCACGCCCGCCGGCTTCGCCGCCTCGGCTGTCTTCTCGATGTGTCGCTTCTCCCAGGCGTCCCCCGCGCGCGTGCGGCGCACGTTCAGCACGGGACCCTCGGCGAGCAGGTGGTGCGGAGCGGCGTAGGTGACCTCGACGGTGACGACGTCGCCGGGGCGCACTTCCTCGTCGGGCTTGGTGAAGTGCACGAGGCGGTTGTCGGGGGCGCGGCCGGACAGGCGGTGCGTGGCGCCGTCCTTGCGGCCCTCGCCCTCGGCGACCATCAGCTCCAGGGTGCGGCCGACCTGCTTCTTGTTCTCGTCCCAGGAGATCTCCTCCTGGAGGGCGACGAGACGCTCGTAGCGCGCCTGGACGACCTCCTTGGGGATCTGGTTCTCCATGGTGGCGGCCGGGGTGCCGGGGCGCTTGGAGTACTGGAAGGTGAAGGCCTGTGTGAAGCGCGCCTCGCGCACGGCGTGCATCGTCTGCTCGAAGTCCTCCTCGGTCTCGCCGGGGAAGCCCACGATGATGTCGGTGGTGATGGCCGCGTGCGGGATGGCGGCGCGCACCTTCTCGATGATCCCGAGGTAGCGGTCCTGACGGTACGAGCGGCGCATCGCCTTCAGGACGGTGTCCGAGCCGGACTGCATCGGCATGTGGAGCTGCGGCATCACGTTCGGCGTCTCGGCCATGGCGGCGATGACGTCGTCGGTGAAGTCGCGGGGGTGCGGGGACGTGAAGCGGACCCGCTCCAGCCCGTCGATCTGACCGCATGCCCGCAGCAGCTTGCTGAACGCCTCGCGGTCGCCGATGTCGGAGCCGTACGCGTTCACGTTCTGCCCGAGCAGCGTGATCTCGGAGACGCCCTCGCCGACCAGCGCCTCGATCTCGGCCAGGATGTCACCGGTCCTGCGGTCCTTCTCCTTGCCGCGGAGCGCCGGGACGATGCAGAAGGTGCAGGTGTTGTTGCAGCCGACGGAGATCGACACCCAGGCCGCGTACGCGCTCTCGCGGCGGGTCGGCAGCGTCGAGGGGAACGCCTCCAGCGACTCGGCGATCTCGACCTGGGCCTCTTCCTGTACGCGGGCGCGCTCCAGGAGGACGGGCAGCTTGCCGATGTTGTGCGTACCGAAGACGACGTCCACCCAGGGCGCCTTCGTCACGATGGTGTCGCGGTCCTTCTGCGCGAGACAGCCGCCGACGGCGATCTGCATGCCGGGGCGCTTCGTCTTCATCGGGGCGAGCCGGCCCAGGTTGCCGTACAGGCGGTTGTCGGCGTTCTCGCGGACGGCGCACGTGTTGAAGACGACGACGTCCGCGTCCCCGTCCGAGCCGTCGGGAGCGCGCACGTAACCGGCGTCTTCGAGGAGCCCGGAGAGCCGCTCGGAATCGTGGACGTTCATCTGGCACCCGTAGGTGCGTACTTCGTATGTCTTGACGCCCACTGGCTGGCTCCGGTCGATGCTGCTCATGCCATAAGGGTAGGTGGTGTCCGCACCGCGTCCCGCCCCGGAGCCGCGAGAACAGCCCGCAGCACGTGGTCGAGCAGTTGCCGCCCTGCTCCTCGTGATCCCCCAAGGCCCCGCTACACCGCCGCGGGTCCCCACCCTTGACGGCGGAGGATCGCCCCGACGTCCGGCGCGCGGTAGTGGTCGCCCTTGAGGACCTTGCCGTCGGCCCGGCGGACGGCGCGGCCGTCGGGGCCCAGCTTGGTCATGTTGGCGCGGTGCACCTCGGCGATCACCTCGTCGAGGTCGATCCCGTGGACGAGGGCCGTGCCGTACGCCACGTAGACGACGTCGGCCAGTTCGTGCGCGAGCCGGTCGAGCGGGCCGGTGACGGACACCTCGGCGACCTCCGCCGCCTCCTCGGCGAGCAGCTCACCACGGTGCGCGGCCAGCTCCGGGGAGACCTCGGTCGGCACGGTGCGGGCATCCAGGCCGAAAGCGAGGTGGAACGCGCGGACCAGGGAGGCGGGAGAAGCGGGAGCGGCAGGAGCGGCAGGAGCGGCAGGAGCGGCAGGAGCGGCAGGAGAAGCGTGCGAGAGGGGCGCGGAGTCCATTCGGCGACCCTATCGATCGCATCGATCACCCACGGCCGCTTCGGCCGTGCTCTCGCCCTCCTTCGAGCCCGGCCCTGGCCAGCGGAGCGTGCGGGCTGGCAGGATCGCGCGCATGTTCCAGGCACTCCCCCGTCTTCGCAGGCGCCATGCGCTGCTCGGCTCGACGGCCGCTTTCGTGGTGTTCGGGCTGCTGCTGTGGTGGCTGCTGCCGCTGGGCGAGGAGTCACCGGGCGGCACGGTCACGTTCAGTACGGGCACGCCCACCGGCGTCTATCAGAAGTACGGCAAGCTTCTGAAACAGGCGATCGCCAAGGACATGCCGAAGCTGGATGTCACGCTGCTGGACAGCGACGGGTCGCAGGAGAACGTGCGGAAGGTGGCGACCGGGAATGCCGACTTCACCATCGCGGCGGCCGACGCGGTGGCGACGTACGAGCTGGCGCGCAAGCCGGGAGCCGACCGGCTGCGTGGCTGTGCGCGGCTGTACGACGACTATGTGCACCTGGTGGTGCCGCGTTCGTCGTCCGTGCAGTCCGTGGCGGACCTGAAGGGCAGGAAGGTGGCCGTAGGGCCGAGCGGCTCCGGGGTGCGGCTGATCGCGGAGCATGTACTGAAGGCGGCCGGTCTCGACGCGGAGAAGGACATCACACCGTCGTCCGAGGGCATCGCGGCCATGCCGGGGCTGCTCGAACAACACAAGATCGACGCGTTCTTCTGGTCGGGCGGGCTGACCACCAGTGCGATCACCGAGCTCTCGAAGGGCTTCGACATCCGGCTCGTGCCGATCGGCAGCACCCTGGTCAAGAGGCTCCATGAGCAGGGCGACTCGTCCAGCTACTACCGGGCGGCCGTGATGCCCGCCGATGCCTATCCCCTGGCCCAGCAGGGCTCGTCCGTGCAGACGATCGCGGTCGCCAACCTCCTGATGACCCGGGAGGACATGGACGCGACCCTGACCGAGCAGCTGACCCGTACGGTGATAGACAGCCGTGACCGCATCGGCTCCCAGGTGCACGCGGCCCAGCTGGTGGACCTGCGGACGGCGATCTACACGGATCCCCTGGCGCTGCACGAGGGCGCGAGCCGCTACTACCGCTCGGTGAAGCCGTAGCGAACCGGCTCTCCGGGCCCCGTCAGGCCGTCGGCACCGTCCTCGGCACCGTCACCGTCACCTTCAGTCCGTGCGGCTCGTGGTGCGCGTACGAGATCGTCCCGCCGCCCGCCGCGAGCAGTGCCCGCGAGATGGACAGGCCGAGGCCCGAGCCCTTGATGTTCTGGTGGCCCGCGCTGCGCCAGAAGCGGTCGCCGACGCGCGCGAGTTCCTCGTCGCCGAGGCCCGGGCCGCCGTCCGTGACGACGACCGACGACACCGCGCCGTTGGACGTCACCTCGACCTCCACGCTCTCTCCCTCGGGCGTGAACTTCAGCGCGTTGTCGATGACCGCGTCGAGGGCGCTGGAGAGAGTGATGGGGTCGGCCCAGGCCGTGGTGGCCGGGCAGGTCCCGGCCAGTCGTACGCCGTTGGCGGCGGCGACCGGCCCCCAGGCGGCGACGCGCTCGGCCGTCAGCTCGCCGATGTCGGTGAGCCGCAGGTCCGCCTCGGCGTGCTCGGCGAGCGCCAGGTCGAGCAGGTCGTCGAGGACCTGGGCGAGGCGCTTGCCCTCGGTCTGCACCGAGGCGATCTCCTCGTTGCCCTCGGGCAGTTCGAGGGCGAGCAGTTCGATGCGCAGCAGCAGCGCCGACAGCGGGTTGCGCAGTTGGTGGGAGGCGTCGGCGACGAAGGCGCGCTGCTGCTCCAGGACGTCCTCGACGTTGTCCGCCATCTCGTTGAACGACCGGGCCAGGCGCCGCAGTTCCGGCGGTCCGCCGGCGGCCGCCACCCGGGACTTGAGGCGTCCGGTGGCGATGTCGTGGGTGGTGGCGTCGAGGACGCGTACGGGGCGCAGCACCCAGCCCGTCAGGCGCAGTGCGGCGCCGACGGCCAGCAGCATCGCGGCGATCTCGCCCGCCCCGATGAGCAGCCAGCCGTGCTGGGTCTTGGAACGCATCTGCCCGGTGGGCGAGTCGGTGACGACGACGGCGATGACGTCGCCGTCCCTGATGACCGGGGAGGCGACGACGAGCCGCTTGTGCTCCCAGGGCCAGACCTGCTCGGGGTCGTGGCTGCGGCGGCCCAGCCGGGCCTCGTCGAACGCGTCGCGCCCCTCGCCCCGTTCGGGCAGGTACCAGTTCTGGGGCGCGTGGGCCATGGGCGCGTCGTCCAGGTAGAAGACGCCGGCCTGGATGCCGTACACGTCGTGGTACATGGCGAGTTCCTTGCTCAGCGTCTCGCCGCGTTCGTCCGTGACGGCCACCCGGGAGCCGGTGGGCCGGTCGGTGACGAACTGCGCGAGGGCCGCGAACCGCGCCGTGTCGTCTATGCGGTCGACGACGACCCGCTGCTGCTGCGCCGCCGCGATGCTCACGGCCAGCGGGAAGCCGAGCGCGAGCAGCACGGCCGCCATCAGGACGATGAGCAGCGGGAGGAGACGTGTGCGCACCCGGCCCCGCTACGCGGCCGGGGCGACGAGCCGGTACCCGACGCCGCGCACGGTCTCGATCAGCGCGGGCATGCGCAGCTTGGAGCGCAGGGAGGCGACGTGCACCTCGAGGGTGCGCCCGGTCCCCTCCCAGCTGGTGCGCCACACCTCGCTGATGATCTGCTCGCGGCGGAACACCACGCCGGGGCGCTGGGCCAGCAGCGCGAGCAGGTCGAACTCCTTGCGGGTCAGTTGGACCACCGAACCGTCCACGCTGACCTGGCGGGTGGGCAGCTCGATGTGCACGGAGCCGAGGCGCAGCGCGGTCTCGGCGGCCGCCCCGCCCTCCTCGTGGGCGTTGCGCCGGCTGACGGCGTGGATACGGGCGAGCAGTTCTCCGGTGTCGTACGGCTTGACCACGTAGTCGTCGGCGCCGAGGTTGAGGCCGTGGATGCGGGAGCGTACGTCGGAGCGCGCGGTGACCATGATCACCGGGGTGCTGGTGCGCTTGCGTATCTTGCCGCAGACCTCGTAGCCGTCCTGGTCGGGCAGGCCGAGGTCGAGCAGGACGACGCCGAAGCCGGAGCTCTCGGGGACGAGCGCCTGAAGGGCCTCCTCGCCGTTGCGGGCGTGCGTGACGGCGAAGCCGTGCCGCGCCAGCACCGCGGACAGGGCGGCGGCGACATGGTTGTCGTCCTCTACGAGGAGCAGTCGCATCCCGGCCCCCTCCGGTTCATCGGTCGTACGGTCTCTGCTTGCACTCTGATAGCTCGGGTTCTGTACAAAAAGCGCGCACACGCGCGTGTGCACCATGGCAGTGACGCCGATGAATCAGGACGGCGTCAAGAGGGTTCTGGTTGCGGACGGCTTCCGTTATCCAGCCGGTACGCACCCTGAGCACACCCCTGCTACGACACGTGTCCGATTGCTACCGGATCGTGATGCTCAAGTTCCCCTCAGATGTAATGACGCTGGTCGTACGGCGTTACTACTGTCCTCCGAAACCGAGGAGGACGGAGCCAGTTAGCGATGACCGAAGTATCGGTGGCCAAGGACGCCGTGGCCGCGACCGACGAACTGGTCGTCCTGAAGAGCGTCAACAAGCACTTCGGCGCGTTGCACGTGCTCCAGGACATCGATCTGACCATCACCCGTGGTGAGGTCGTCGTGGTCATCGGGCCCTCCGGGTCCGGGAAGTCCACCCTGTGCCGCACCATCAACCGCCTGGAGACGATCGATTCGGGCGACATCAGGATCGACGGCAAGGCGCTGCCCCAGGAAGGCAAGGAGCTCGCCCGGCTGCGCGCCGATGTCGGGATGGTGTTCCAGTCCTTCAACCTCTTCGCGCACAAGACGGTGCTCGAGAACGTGATGCTGGGCCAGGTCAAGGTCCGCAAGGCCGACCGGAAGAAGGCCGAGGAGAAGGCGCGCGGTCTGCTCGACCGCGTCGGCGTGGGCACGCAGTCCGACAAGTACCCCGCGCAGCTCTCCGGCGGTCAGCAGCAGCGTGTCGCCATTGCCCGCGCACTGGCGATGGACCCCAAGGTCATGCTCTTCGACGAGCCGACCTCGGCGCTGGACCCCGAGATGATCAACGAGGTCCTCGAGGTCATGCAGCAGCTCGCGCGCGACGGCATGACCATGGTCGTCGTCACCCACGAGATGGGCTTCGCTCGTTCGGCTGCCAACCGAGTCGTCTTCATGGCCGACGGCCGGATCGTCGAAGAGGCTGTGCCGGATCAGTTCTTCAGCAATCCCCGCAGCGATCGGGCCAAGGACTTCCTGTCGAAGATCCTTCACCACTGAGGGCCTGCTCGAAGAGCCTTCACCACTGACGATCTGCGCCACCCGCCCCGCTCGTGCGGTGCGCGCCACCGGCGGCCCACCGCCGGTCTCTCTTCACCACACAAAGGATGTTCACCATGAAGCTCCGCAAGGTCACCGCAGCCTCGGCCGCCGTGCTCGCCCTCGCCGTCACGGCCACGGCCTGCGGCTCCGACGACAAGGACAGCAGCTCCTCCGGCGGCGACAAGAAGATCACCATCGGCATCAAGTTCGACCAGCCCGGCATCGGCCAGAAGACGCCGCAGGGCTACTCCGGCTTCGACGTGGACGTCGCCACGTACATCGCCAAGCAGCTCGGTTACAAGGCGGACCAGATCGAGTGGAAGGAGTCGAAGAGCGCCGACCGCGAGACCATGCTCCAGCGCGGTGACGTCAAATTCATCGCCGCCTCGTACTCGATCACCCCGGAGCGCCAGGAGAAGGTCGACTTCGCGGGCCCGTACCTGCTGGCCCACCAGGACGTCCTGGTCCGTGCCGACGACAACTCCATCAAGTCGCCGTCGGACCTCAACTCCAAGAAGCTGTGTTCGGTGACGGGCTCGACCTCGGCGCAGAACGTCAAGGACAAGCTCGCCCCGAAGGCCAACCTCCTGAAGTACCCGACCTACTCGGCGTGCCTGACCGGTCTGCAGAACAAGGCCATCGACGGGCTGACCACCGACGACTCGATCCTCGCCGGTTACGCCGCGCAGGCCAGCTTCAAGGGCAAGTTCAAGCTCGCCGGCTTCAAGATGACGAACGAGAACTACGGCATCGGCGTCAAGAAGGGCAGCGATCTCAAGGCGAAGATCAACACCGCCCTGGAGAAGATGGTCTCGGACGGTGCCTGGGAGAAGGCCGTGACGGCCAACTTCGGCCCGGCGAACTACAAGAACGAGCCCGCCCCGAAGATCGGCGACATCAAGAAGTGACGTAGGGCCCCAGGGGTGCGCCGTCCTCGGGGGACGGCGCACCCCCTCGCAAGGTCCCTCCACACACGCGGAAGCGCGGGAGATCGTGTTCGACTTTCTTGAAGGTTACGACCTGCTGGGAGCGTTCTGGGTGACGGTGAAGCTCACCGTCTTCGCAGGCGTCGGCTCCCTGATCTGGGGCACTCTGCTGGCCGCGATGCGGGTCGGTCCGGTGCCGCTGATGCGCGGTTTCGGGACCGCCTACGTGAACATCGTGCGGAACATCCCGCTGACCGTGATCATTCTGTTCACCTCGCTGGGCCTGAGCCAGACGCTGGGTGTCAATCTCGGCGCGGACACGTTCGAGACCATCAACTTCCGGCTCTCCGTGCTCGGTCTGATCGCCTACACCTCCGCGTTCGTGTGCGAGGCGCTGCGGTCCGGCATCAACACGGTGCCCGTCGGCCAGGCCGAGGCGGCGCGGGCCATCGGTCTGAACTTCACCCAGGTCCTCACTCTGATCGTGCTGCCCCAGGCGTTCCGTTCGGTCGTCGGCCCGCTGACGAACGTACTGATCGCACTGACGAAGAACACCACGGTGGCGGCCGCGATCGGTGTCGCGGAAGCGGCGGCGCTGATGAAGGAGATGATCGAGAACGAGGCTCAACTCATTCTGATCTCCGCGGTCTTCGCGTTCGGCTTCGTGTGCCTGACGCTGCCGACCGGTCTGATCCTCGGCTGGGTGAGCAAGAAGGTGGCGGTGAAGCGATGAGCTCGGTCCTGTACGACGCCCAGGGCCCGCGGGCCAAGCGGCGAAACGTTCTCTTCACCGTGGTGTTCCTGGTCGCGGCCGCCGCCGTCCTGTGGTGGGTGATCACCAGTCTCAACGACAAGGACCAGCTGGCCTGGGAGAAGTGGAAGCCCTTCTTCTCGAGCACCGAGGCCTGGACCACGTACCTCTGGCCGGGGCTGCAGAACACGCTCAAGGCCGCGGCCCTCTCCATGGTCATCGCGATGCCGCTCGGCGCGGTCCTCGGTATAGCCCGGCTCTCGGACCACAGGTGGGTACGTGTTCCGGTCTCGATCGTGGTGGAGTTCTTCCGGGCCATCCCGGTGCTGATCCTCATGATCTTCGGCGTCGCCCTGTATTCCGAGTACACGAACGTCAGCTCGGACGACCGTCCGCTGTACGCGGTCGTCACCGGACTCGTGCTCTACAACGCCTCGGTGCTCGCGGAGATCGTCCGGGCCGGCATCCTGTCGCTGCCCAAGGGCCAGTCCGAGGCCGCGATGGCGATCGGCCTGCGCAAGAACCAGGTCATGCGGTTCATTCTGCTGCCGCAGGCCGTCACGGTGATGCTTCCGGCGATCGTCAGCCAGCTCGTCGTGATCGTGAAGGACACGGCGCTCGGCGGCGCGGTCCTCACCTTCTCCGAGCTGCTCGCCTCGGTCGGCCCGATGAGCGGCTACTACGGCGCGAACACCATCGCCAGCTTCACGATCGTGGCCCTGATCTACATCGCGATCAACTTCTCCCTCACGACCTTCGCGAGCTGGCTGGAGGGGCGGCTGCGGCGCGGCAAGAAGTCGACGGGCGCCGTGCTCCCGCCGGCCGCGGTCGGCGGGGCCGAATCGACCGGCGCGGGCGGGGCCGGCGGGGGCATCGGCCTCTGACCGGTGGCCCAGGGAAGCCGCCTGACAACTGGTCAGGCATTTGACCCACACGGAGGCAGGTGGCGCGCTCGCCACTGCCTCCGTCGCTTGACGCAAGCACCGGCAATAGGTTGCATACGTTCTGTGATCGCGCACCCCGTTCCAACTGCCTGTTTCCCTAGGTCCCTCAGGACACCACTCCGGGCAGGGGGCAGCGCGCCGTGGACCCGGTGATCATCGTCGGAGCGGGGCCCGTGGGGCTGGCGCTCGCCCTTGCGCTGGCGCGCCAGGAGGTTCCGTCCGTGGTCCTCGACGAGGGTCCGGGCAACGACGAACAGCGGCCCGCGCGAACCGTCGTTCTGCGCGAGGACACCGCCGCGCTCATGGAACGGCTGACGGGTCTCCCGCTCGACGAGGCCGGGTTCCGTTGGGCCGGATGGCGGTCGATGCGGCGCAAGCAGGTGATGAGTGAGATCACGTTCGACGCGGACGGGTCCGGGGGGTCGGTGTACGGCTCTGCGGGCGTCGCCTACGGCTCCGGCGGTGCGGGGTACGGCTCGGCGGGCGCCGCGGGTGTCTCGGATCGCTCCATGGGCGGCTCCAGGAGGCCTGTGGACGACTCACGGGGGGCCGTCGGCGGCTCCAAGGGGTCCGCGGGCGACAACAGGGGGCCCGTGGGCGGCCCCAGGGGGCCCGTGGTCGGCTCTGGGCGTACCGCTGAAGGCGCTGAAGGGCCCGCCCCGCTGCACATCGCCCAGCACGTGCTGACGGGCGCGCTGCGGGCGGCCATCGCGACCGAGCGACTGGTCAAGGTCGCGGTGCGGAGCCGGCTGGACGCGATCGAGCAGGAGGCGTCCGGCCTCACGGCGCACACACGCGACCCGAAGGGGACCTGGTGGCGGGGCAGTTACCTGGTCGGCTGCGACGGACCGCGCTCGACGGTGCGCAAGCTCCTGGACATCCGCTTCCCGGGCCGTACCGCCGTTGAGCGACACGCCGTGGCGGCGCTGCATGCGGAACTTCCCTGGCCCGGTGAGGCGTTGTTGCACCGGATGCCGCCGTGGCGGACGTCGGGCCCCTCGGCCGGGGAGGTGACCGCACGCCCGCTGCCCGACGGCGTGTGGCGCCTGGACTGGCTGTTGCCGCCGGGCAAGGATCTGGTCACGCCCGAGCTGCTGGTGACCCGCGTCCGGGAGACGCTCGCGGGCTGGAGCGGAGGTCCCACACCTCCGTACGAGCTGCTCGACACGGGCGTGCACACCGTCCACCACCGGCTCGCCCGCCGCTGGCGGGCCGGCCGGGTCTTCCTCGCCGGTGACGCCGCGCACCTGCTCGGTGCGCTCGGCACACAGGGTCTCGACGAGGGCCTCAGGGACGCCGACAACCTCGCCTGGAAGCTGGCGCTGGCCTGGCATCACGGCCCGCACGAGCCGCTGCTCGACAGCTATCAGGCGGAGCGCCGTGCGGTCGTCGCGGCCCGACTGCGCGCCGCCGACCAGGCGCTGCCGGTGGTGCGCGGCGGCGGAGGGCTGCGCGCGTACGTGCCCGGCTCGGCCCGCGGACACGACGCGCTGCTCACGGACGGTCACCTGGGGCGCGGGGCACTGGGTACGCCGGGGTCGTACACCGATTCGCCGCTCGCGCCTGAGCGCGCGGACTCGACGGCCCCTGTGGACACGGCACCGGGTGCGCCGGTCGTCGATGTACGGGTGACGGCCGAGGACGGCTCCTTCGTACGGCTGCGGGACCGGCTCGGGCGGGGCGCGCTGCTCGTGGTATTGATCGCGCCGGGTACGGGTGTGTGGGAGCGCAAGCACTGGGTGTCGGCCGGGATCATGCCCCGGCTCGCGGCGGCGGTGACCGCGTTGCCGCATCCCGCCGAGCTGCTGGTCGCGGAGGGTTACCCGGGCGCGGCCGCGCACACCGTGCTCCTGGTACGGCCCGACGGGCACCTGGTCACGGCGCTGAGCGGGGTGCGGCCGGCCGACCTGTACGCGGCGGCGGAGGCGACGCTGGGCGGGCCTGCGGGGTCGGGGAGCAAGGCGGGGACCGAGACGAGGGCGGAGCGGGCGGCGACCGGGGGGTGACCGTGGCGCCGCCTCCGCGGGGGCCGCGGTTCATCTGGGCCCGCTCGCAGTGGGGACGCACGGTCACCGTGGGGTCCACATAGTGACTGTGAGTTTGACCGGCCTCTGCCGTCGTGGTGTACTCCGGATCGTGACCGACACCTGTGTGCGCCTGTGGCGGAGGGTCCATATGGACCTCGTCCGCTATGCGGGCTGCGTGTGTCGTCCGTCCAGCTGAATTCGCATCTTTACTTCCCGCGCGCCTCTCGTGTGCTGCCGCGCGCCCCTACGCGAACGCATGGACGGTACCCGTGTCTGTCTCTCCCTCCACCCCTGCCCCTGCCTCCGTCTCCGTCTCCGCTCAGGTCCCCACCCAGGCCGAGCTTCTCGACTTCGTACGCCGTTCCGCGGCCGACGCCGAGCTGATCGCCTCGCTTCCGCTGGATCCCGAGGGTCGCACCTGGGTGCGTCTGGAGGGCCCCGGCGGCAGCGAGGCCTGGCTGATCGGCTGGCCGCCCGGCACCGGCACCGGCTGGCACGACCACGCCGACTCGGTCGGTGCCTTCACCACGGCAGCGGGCGAGCTCAAGGAGAACTCCCTCGCCGTCCGGCTGCCCTCCGACGGCTGGAGGACGCTGGAACTCACCGAAGGGGTGGACCGTGAACGGCGGCTGCCGGCCGGCAAGGGCCGCTCCTTCGGCAACCACCACGTGCACGAGGTGCTCAACGACTCCACCGAGGAGCACGCGGTCTCGGTCCACGCCTACTATCCGCCCCTGCCGCAGATCCGCCGCTACAGCCGTACCGGTCAGGTGCTGCGCCTGGAGCACGTCGAGCGTCCGGAGGACTGGCAGTGAGCTCTTCCCATGAACGTCCCATAGGTATCGACGAGTTGCTGGAACAGGTCCGGAAGGGTCTCGACCGGGTGGAGGCGGCGGACGCGTACGAGGCCGCGCTGGCCGGCGATGCCCTGCTGGTCGACATCCGGTACGCGGCCCTGCGCGACCGCGACGGTCTGATCCCCGGCGCGCTGGTCGTCGAACGCAACGAACTGGAGTGGCGCCTCGACCCCCAGGGCAGCCACCGCGCCGCCGAGGCCACCGGCCACGACCTGCGCGTCGTGGTCGTCTGCAATGAGGGCTACGCGTCGAGCCTGGCCGCCGCGTCCCTGCGCCAGTTGGGCCTGCACCGGGCAACGGACCTGGTGGGCGGCTTCCAGGCATGGAAGTCGGCCGGGTTCCCGGTGACGGCCTAGCCCGAAGAGCGCCAGGGCATCGACGTCATGGGCCATGGGCGCGCTGGGTAGACATCGCGACGGGGGCCCTCTATCGGGGGGCCCTCTTCAGTAAGGGGCGTCCGCCTTCCCCTTCTCGCCCCCTTTGGCCCCCAGCGTCAGAACCCCTCGTCCCCCAAGCCTTCCGTGTCCTCCCCCTCTTCCTCCAGCGCCTGCCGAACCACCCGCAGAGCCATGCCCTCGGAGTAGCCCTTGCGGGCGAGCATGCCGGCGAGGCGACGCAGCCGCTTGTCGCGGTCGAGGCCGCGCGTGGAGCGGAGCTTGCGGGCGACGAGTTCGCGCGCGGTCGCCTCTTCCTGCTCGGAGTCGAGCTGCCCCACGGCCTCGTCGATCAGTGTGGAGTCCACGCCCTTTGTGCGCAGCTCTCGCGCGAGCGCCCGTCGGGCCAGGCCCCGGCCGTGGTGCCGGGACTCCACCCAGGCGTCCGCGAAGGCGCTGTCATTGATCAGGCCGACCTCCTCGAACCGCGACAGAACCTCGTCCGCCACGTCCTCGGGGATCTCGCGCTTGCGCAAGGCGTCCGCGAGCTGCTTGCGCGTGCGCGGGGTCCCGGTGAGCAGGCGCAGACAGATCGCCCGCGCCCGCTCAGCCGGGTCCCCTGGGGGCTCCCCCTTCTCGGCCCTCGACGAGGCAGGGGCGCCTCCGTCCTGTGGGTCACCGGCCGGCTCGCCGAACCCGCGCCGCCGGCCGCGCCCTCGTCCTCCTTGCGCACCGCCGCCATCGCGTGATGCGCCTTCGCCGCGGTCACCACGGAAGCCGCCGTCACCATGCCGACCGCCACGGCGGGACCGCGAACCGCGACTCTGCGAACCGTCGCCGTCCGCATCCCCGCCGTACGTACCACCGGCGCCGTATGCCTCCCGGGTCGTCCCGGATACCCCGTGAGCGCCGTACACCCCGTGAGCGCCGGATGCCTCGTCGTCGTACGGCTCGCCCTCGTCGTACGCCCCGTCGCCGCCCCCGACGGACCTCCCGTCGGCTCCGCTCCCCCGTCCCTGCGGCGCGACGGGGTACGCGTACTCGGCCCAGTCGGTTCGTCGTGTCATGGGCTAGCTCTTGGCCGCCGCGGCCTTGGACTTGGTGGTCTTGGCCGCGGGAGCGGACACCGTCTTCGCGGTGTCGTCCGTGGCAGCCGCGGCCGACGTGACCGCCGCGTCCGCGCCCGGCTCCGCCGTGGGCTCCTCCGGCCGTACGCCGACGCCCAGCTTCTCCTTGATCTTCTTCTCGATCTCGTTGGCGAGGTCGGGGTTGTCCTTCAGGAAGTTGCGCGCGTTCTCCTTGCCCTGGCCGAGCTGGTCGCCCTCGTACGTGTACCAGGCGCCAGCCTTGCGGACGAAGCCGTTCTCCACGCCCATGTCGATCAGGCCGCCTTCGCGGCTGATGCCCTGCCCGTAGAGGATGTCGAACTCGGCCTGCTTGAAGGGCGGCGCGACCTTGTTCTTGACGACCTTGACGCGGGTGCGGTTGCCGACCGCGTCGGTGCCGTCCTTCAGCGTCTCGATGCGACGGATGTCGAGCCGCACCGAGGCGTAGAACTTCAGCGCCCGGCCACCCGTCGTGGTCTCCGGAGAGCCGAACATCACGCCGATCTTCTCGCGGAGCTGGTTGATGAAGATCGCGGTGGTCTTCGACTGGTTGAGCGCGCTGGTGATCTTCCGCAAGGCCTGGCTCATCAGGCGGGCCTGCAGACCCACGTGCGAGTCGCCCATCTCGCCCTCGATCTCCGCGCGCGGCACCAGGGCGGCGACGGAGTCGATGACGATCAGGTCGAGCGCGCCGGAGCGGACCAGCATGTCCACGATCTCCAGAGCCTGCTCACCGTTGTCCGGCTGCGACAGGATCAGGTTGTCGATGTCGACGCCGAGCTTCTTCGCGTACTCGGGGTCGAGGGCGTGCTCGGCGTCCACGAAGGCCACCTGGCCGCCGGCCTTCTGCGCGTTCGCCACCGCGTGCAGCGTCAGGGTCGTCTTACCGGAGGACTCCGGGCCGTACACCTCCACCACTCGGCCGCGCGGCAGGCCGCCGACGCCGAGGGCGACGTCGAGCGCGGTCGACCCGGTGGGGATGACCTCGATGGGCTCATTCGGCCGCTCGCCCAGGCGCATCACCGCGCCCTTGCCGAATTGCCGTTCAATCTGTGCGAGCGCGGCGTCGAGCGCCTTCTCGCGGTCGGTTCCTGCCATGGGTTCCACCCGGTTTGCTTGAGTCGATCGCTTCACGTCAAAGACGCTAACGCCTGCCACTGACAATGCGCCCCGACGCCCGTCCGGCCTGTGGATAACTCGGGGACTTCTCCATCGAAACCGTGTCGAAATGCCCGTCGAGAGCCTCGCCGGAACCTCCATAAGAATGGATGTTCGATTTTCGTGTCAAGCGCACCACATGGCACTTCCGAGGGTACGTTCGCGGTCCGACAGCCCTCGGGAGCAGTCACCCGACACAGCGCCGACCGGAACGCCGAGACGGCCGCCGACGCCCCACCCGTCAGGCCGGGCCGCGACCGGCGGATCAGGCCAAACGTCGGATCCGCCGCACACAGACCCCGGCGAGTGCGACGGCGAGGCCGAGGAAGATGCCGGTCTCGGCCCACTGGAGGGCCCAGAAATGGTCGGCGGGCTGATAGATCACCCACTGCCGGTAACCGGCCTTGACGAGGACGGCGGTGCATAGAGATCGGCCAGATGCGGGCCGGTGGCCGCGAGGAGTGCGGCGAGCACGACGACGGCGCCGAACACCACCGCGGTCTGGGTACGGAGGTGGTGCCAGGTCGCTACTCCTCCGTGAGTCGCCGGGGCTACTCCTCCGGGCGTACGTCCATTGCCTTCGGCCGTACGACGACGACGTGGGTCCTGCGCACGAGGCTTGGGCCATGGAAAACCTGGTTTCCCCGGCGGTTCCGGGCGCCGCGTCGGCCGCGCGCAAGGGGCCCCGCCGAAGGTTCACGACGCGCCCGGCCGAACGGTTCTGCTACGCGACCGGTGCCCTTCTGGTTCTCTCGGGCCTGGCGCATCTGGTGGTCTTCGCCGTCGACGGCGGCCCCTGGGACGGGCCCGTCTCCTGGCGCAAGCCCGTCACGTTCGGGCTCTCCTTCGGGCTGACACTGGTCGCCGTCACCTGGGTCACGTCGTATCTGCGCGTCGGGGCGCGTCTGCGCACCGCGCTACTCGTCGTGTTCGCCGCCGACTGCGTCGTGGAGGTCGGCGGGATCACACTTCAGGCGTGGCGCCGTGCGCCCTCGCACCTCAACATGGAGACCGGCTTCGACACACTGGTCTCCATGACCCTCGCGGTGGGCGGCGGCGTCCTGGTGGTCGTGCTCTCGGTGTTCGCGGCCGCGGCCTTCCGGCACCGGCCCGAGGGCCCGGTGGGGATGCCGCTCGCGCTGCGCTCCGGGTTCGCGATCCTGGTCGTCGCTCTGCTGTCGGGCGCCGCGATGATCGCGCGCGGGGTGGTGCTGACCCGCACCGGCCACCAGGAGGCGGCGTACCACTCGACGGCCCCGCTCAAGCCGCTGCACGGGGTGAGCCTGCACGCCGTGCTCGTGCTGCCCGCGCTGGCCTCGCTGCTGTCCCGCACGCCCTGGAGCGACCCGCGGAAACAGCGGCTCATGTACGTGGCGGTCGGCGCCTACGCGGTGGCCGTCCTCGCGGCCGGGGTCTGGGCCGTCCTCACGTACTGAACGCCGGCGAGCGAGTGCCCCGCCTCGCGCGCCTCTCACCGCTCACCGGGACCCGTCCTCGGACTCGGCCGCCCGGCTGCGCCCCCACAGCCGACGCACGCGCCCGAGGGCACCGCCGGAGCCGGTTCCGGGGCCACGGCGCCGGTGCCCGTGCACGCGGGGGTCGTCCGTGACGTCGTACCGCTTCACGTACGCCCCGAGGAAGGCCTGAAGGGTGGCGACTGCGGGGATGGCGATCAGCGCCCCGACAGCACCCAGGAGCGCGGTGCCCGCGATGACCGACCCGAAGGCGACCGCGGGGTGGATGTCGACGGTCTTCGAGGTCAGCTTGGGCTGCAGCATGTAGTTCTCGAACTGCTGGTAGACCACGACGAAGATCAGCACCCACAGCGCGTACCAGGGATTCACGGTGAAGGCGATCAGCATCGGCAGGGCGCCCGCGAGATAGGTACCGATCGTCGGAATGAACTGCGAGACCAGGCCCACCCAGACGGCCAGCACGGGCGCGTACGGGATGCCCAGCGACTGCAGCAGGATGTAGTGCGCTATGCCCGAGATCAGCGCCATCAGGCCGCGCGAGTACAGATAGCCGCCGGTCTTGTCGACGGCTATCTCCCACGCGCGCAGCACCTCGGCCTGCCGGGCGGGCGGCAGCACGGAGCACAGGGCGCGCCGCAGCCGCGGCCCGTCGGCGGCGAAGTAGAAGGAGAACAGCGCGATCGTCAGCAGCTGGAAGAGGCCTCCCAGGACCTGCGCGGACACGTCCAGCACACCCGTGGCGCTGTTCTGGACGTACCTTCGCAGCCAGTCGGAGTGGACGAGGCTGTCCTGGATGTCGACCCGTCGGAGATCCGTGTGGAAGGTCGTGTTGACCCAGCTGATGACGGAGTCGAGGTAGTCGGGGAAGCCCTCGACCATCTTGATGATCTGGCCCGCGAGCATCGAGCCGAGCAGGGTGACGAAGCCCGCCGTCACGATCATGGCGCCGAGGAAGACGAGGAAGGTGGCCAGCCCTCTGCGCATTCCGTACCCGGCCATCCAGCTCACCGCCGGCTCGATGGCGAGCGCCAGGAAGAACGCGATGAGAATGTTGATCAGCAGGCCGGTGAGCTGGTGAAACGCCCAACTGCCGAACTGGAAGCCGGCGATAAGGGCGAGGGCGAGCACCATGGCACGCGGCAGCCAGCGCGGCATGCGTCCGCCCCGTCCGGCGGCGTCCCCGGCCGGTGGGTCTGCGGGCGGCGTCGTGCCGAACGGCGATACGTGCTGGGCGACCTTCGCGGTCTCATCTGTCGGGGCCACGGTGCAAGTCTCGCCCACGCCACCGACAACCGACTGCCACCCCCGGATCTTCATGACCGGAACGTCCCGACGCACGATCGGCACGCACTGATCACCAGGTCACTCAGCGGTTCTCCTGCGGAACGTTCATCGCCGTGCACACCGCGCGCCACACGTCCTTGGCCTCCCAGCCGGCCTCCAGGGCCTTGTCCACCGTGCGCCCACCCAACTCCGACATCACGTGATCGCGCGCGAAGGTCTCCGCGTACCCCGCGCCGAAGTGATCCGCCATCCGCTGCCAGAAGACCGTCAACCGCATGACTCCAGTATCCCGCCCCTGAGGGTGGGCCCTCGCCGGGACCGCTTGCCGAGAACGCTTTCCGTCCTACGGTCTGATCCATGGCCGAAACAGGAGCATCCCCACTCCCCCCGACGCCCTCGGCGCGCTCCCCGCTGTCCCGCGCCGAGCACTTCGTCTGGCTCACCGCGCGCGTGCTGGAGCAGCGCCGCTTCGCGTACCACTTCCTGGGTGGCACCGCCGACGCGGTGGAGACCGCGCTGGCCGCCTACCGCAACGAGGACGACGGGTACGGCCACGCGCTCGAGCCCGATCTGCGCGGCCCGGTCAGTCAGCCGTTGCACGCCGGGCACGCGCTGCGTGTACTGGACTCGATCGGGCGCTGCGGCGGGCAGCGGGTGGAGCGTGTGTGCCGGTATCTGACGTCCGTCTCGACGCTGGACGGCGCGCTTCCCGCGATCCGGCCCAGCCAGCGCGGCTATCCGACGGCGCCGTTCGTGCCGGTCGTCGACGATCCGCCCAGCGACCTTCTCGCCACCGGCCCGGTGGTGGGCCTGCTGCACCGCAACGAGGTGTGGCACGCCTGGCTGTTCCGGGCCACCGACTTCTGCTGGCAGGCCGTCGAGTCCCTGCGGAAGTCGCACCCCTACGAGGTCGAGGCGGCCGTGGCCTTCCTGGATTCGGCGCCGGACCGCCCCCGCGCGGAGGCGGCCGCCGACCGTCTGGGCCGTATGGTGCGCGAGCAGCGGCTCGCCGTCCTGGACCCGGAGCGCCTGGACGCGTCCCCCGTATCGCCCGGGTACGGGCCGGGCGAACATCACTTCCCGTACGACTTCGCGCGGACTCCGGGCTCTCTCGCGCGCGCGTGGTTCACGGACGAGGAGATGGCCCGCTCGCTCGACTTCCTGGCGGCCGAACAGCGGAAGGACGGCGGCTGGCCCATTCGCTGGCGCCAGTGGGCCCCCGGCACCGCTCTGGAGTGCCGCCCCATGGTGACGATCGAGGCGCTGCGCACCCTGAAGGCGTACGGACGGGCCATCGCCTGAGGGCAAAGCCGGGCCGGGCGGGGGTGCCGGCGCTCAGCCCGCCATCGCCCGCACGCCCGCCGTCACCACCACCGCCGCGGCGACGACCAGGAGGAACGGCGCACGCAGCACGAGCGCCACAGCGGCCGCGGCGAGACCGGCCGCCTTGGCGTCCAGCACCAGCGTGCGGCCGTCGGCGAAGGTCTGCTGGGCGGTGAGGGCGGCGAGCAGGGCAACGGGCAGCAGGGCCGCGAGCCGTCTGACGAGCGGCCGCTCCAGGACGCCCGCGGGGACCAGCAGGCCGATGAGCTTGACGGCGTAGCAGCCGACGGCGGTCGCGGCGATCGCGATCCAGATGTTCAACGCGCTTCCCTCCGGGTGTCGTGGGCGGAGGTCGCGTCACAGGCGGAGGTCCTCATGCGGCGCCCTTCTACGTAGAGGACGGTCGGGGCGGCCAGCGCGGCCACCAGGACCGGCACACCGGCGGGCAGTACGGGGAGCAGGCCGAGCCCCAGGAGGACGGCGATGCCCGCCACCGCCCGCTCCGCCGCGGTCTTCAGCATCGGCGCGAGCAGCGCCAGGAAGACCGCGGGCCCGGCCGCGTCCAGGCCCCACGCGTCGGTGTCGCCGATGGCCTGCGCACCGACCGCGCCGATCAGCGTGGTGAGGTTCCACAGCACGTACAGCGAGAGTCCGGTGACCGTGAAGCCGATACGGACGCTGCGCCGGGTGGGCTGGGCCAGCGCGACGGCGGTGGTCTCGTCGATGACCCACTGGGCGGCGAACGGGCGCACCGCGCGCGGGAGGGCCAGCAACTGCGACAGACGCAGCCCGTAGAAGGCGTTGCGCACACCGAGGAAGAAGGCTCCCGCGGCCGCCGCGAGCGGGTTGCCCCCGGCGGCGAGCGCACCCACGAGGGCGAACTGTGAGGCGCCGGTGAACACCAGGAGGCTGAGGGCGCAGGTCTGTAGCAAGGACAGCCCGCTGCCGGCCGAGGTCACCCCGAAGGCGAAGCCGGACAGTCCGACGGCGACCCCGACTCCCAGGGCGTCCCGGACGACGGCGGCGTCGGGTTTTCCGCCGTCCTCACTGCGTATGTCTGCGAGAGCTGTCTGTTCTGCCACGCCTCGGACGGTAGCCGCGGGCGCGCCCGTGGGTCTTGTACGTTCTTGCACGCTCCCGCGGCCGTGCCCGTACGCTCCCGCGGCGGTTCCCTCACACACCCGTGTCCATGTTCTTGCGCGCGCCCGTGCGGCCGTCCTCGCCACCGAGCACCGGACGGGCGTCGCTGCCGCGCTCCCGCTGATACGCGCCCGGGGGCACGCCGACGATCCGGGTGAAGTGGCGGTTGAGGTGCGGCTGGTCGGTGAAGCCGACGGCGACAGCCACTTCGGCAGGCGCGGTACCGGCGTCCAGGAGGCGGCGGGCACGGCGTACACGGGCGTCGGTCAGCCAGGTGTGGGGCGGCATGCCGTACGCCTCCCGGAAGGCGCGCAGCAAGGCGAAGGGACTGGCGCCGAGGTCGCCGGCGAGGCGCTCCAGGGTCGGAGGCTCGGCCATGCGCTCTTCGAGCACGGTACGCGCACGTACGGCGATGCCGGCACCTGCGCTACGGACCTCGCGCTGTGGCATCGGTCCCCCGTTCAGCCGGAGCAACCTGGTCACGGCAACCCGCAGCAGGGTGTCGGCGGCGAGCGCGTTGCCCTCGTCGGCGGCGCGGAGCACCTGGTGGACCAGGCCGGCCGCGTACGCGTCGTCGAGCACCGGGCTGGTGAAGCCGGGCGTGCCGCGGATCGAGGTGGTCTCGGCCGCGATCTCGGCCACCAGTTCCGGCGACGGGTAGACCGCCCCGTACCGCCAGCCCTCGGGGACGCCCGCGCGGCCGGTGTGCGGGGTGTCGGGGTTGACCAGCGCGAGGGCGCCCGGGCCCGCGTACTGGTCGGCGCCACCGTGATGGAAGACCTCGACGCCTTCGGCGATGGCCGCGATGACGAAGTTCTCGTGGGTGTGCCGTACGAAGATCTTCTCGATGTAGCTGGCCCGCAGCAGGTCGACACCGGGCAGTTCCGCGTACCGCCAGTGCCGTGCCCGCTCCTTCCCCGTGCCTGCCATGCCCTCATTCTCCGCCACCCGACGCACCCCGCTCGCGGCCCCAGCCACACCCCCCGGCCGCCCCTGAGCGGCCCACCTGGGCTGCCGAGGCGGACCACCCGCCGCCCCACACCCGCGCACGGCCCACCCCACGGCCAAACCGCTCACCCCACCCCCACTCGGACCATTGTCGCAGGTCAGAGCCGTTGTCAGTGCGTGGGTGCAACATGGACGCATGGTCAGTTCCACACACCGAGCCCTCGACGGCTTCTCGCCCGCGACCCGCGGCTGGTTCACGGGGGCGTTTCCCGCGCCCACCGCGGCTCAGGCCGGCGCGTGGCGTGCCATCGGCGAGGGCTCGGACGTGCTCGTGGTCGCCCCGACCGGCTCCGGAAAGACACTGGCCGCCTTCCTCGCCGCGCTCGACCAGCTGGCGTCCGCCCCGCCGCCCGCCGACCCCAGGAAGCGCTGCCGGGTGCTGTACGTATCGCCCCTGAAGGCCCTCGCGGTCGACGTGGAGCGAAATCTTCGCAGCCCGCTGACCGGCATCAGGCAGGAAGCTGTGCGCCTGGGCATGCCCGAGCCCGAGGTGAAGGTCGGCATCCGCTCAGGGGACACCCCGCCCGCCGAGCGCCGCGCGCTGTCCACCCGCCCGCCGGACATCCTGATCACGACCCCGGAGTCGCTGTTCCTGATGCTCACGTCGGCCACGCGGGACGCGCTGACGGGCGTGGAGACGGTGATCCTGGACGAGGTGCACGCGGTCGCCGGCACGAAGCGCGGCGCGCATCTCGCGCTCTCCTTGGAGCGGCTCGACGAGCTGCTGCCCAAACCGGCCCGCCGCATCGGCCTCTCCGCGACCGTGCGCCCGGTCGACGAGGTCGCCCGCTATCTCTCACCGCGGCGCAAGGTGGAGATCGTCCAGCCGAAGTCCGGCAAGGAGTTCGACCTCTCCGTCGTGGTCCCGGTCGAGGATCTGGGCGAGCTGGGCGGCTCCCCGGTCGCCGACGGCAGCGAGGGCGCCGAGCGGCCGTCGATCTGGCCGCACGTGGAGGAGCGGATCGCCGACCTCGTCCAGGCCCACCGCTCGACGATCGTGTTCGCCAACTCCCGCCGCCTCGCGGAGCGCCTGTGTAACAGGCTCAACGAGATCGCCTACGAGCGGGCCACCGGCGAGCCTTTGGACGAGCACCACGCCCCGGCCGAACTGATGGGCGGCTCGGGCGCGGCCCAGGGGGCGCCCGCGGTGATCGCCCGTGCCCACCACGGCTCGGTCTCCAAAGAACAGCGCGCGCTCGTCGAGGAGGATCTCAAGGCGGGCCGCCTGCCCGCGGTGGTCGCCACCTCCAGCCTGGAGCTGGGCATCGACATGGGCGCGGTGGACCTCGTCGTCCAGGTCGAGTCGCCGCCGTCGGTGGCTTCCGGCCTCCAGCGCGTCGGCCGCGCCGGCCACCAGGTGGGCGCGGTCTCCACCGGCGTCGTCTTCCCCAAGTACCGCGGCGACCTCGTCCAGGCCGCCGTGGTCACGGAGCGGATGCGCACCGGCTCCATCGAGTCCCTGAAGGTGCCCGCCAACCCCCTCGACGTGCTCGCGCAGCAGCTCGTGGCCATGGTGGCCCTCGACACCTGGCAGGTCGACGACCTGCTGACCACGGTCCGCCGCGCCGCTCCCTTCGCCTCGCTCCCGGAGTCGGCCTTCACCGCCGTGCTCGACATGCTCGCGGGCCGCTATCCGTCCGACGCCTTCGCGGAGCTGCGCCCGCGCGTGGTGTGGGACCGCGTCGCCGGCACGGTCACCGGCCGCCCGGGAGCGCAGCGCCTCGCCGTCACGTCCGGGGGCACGATCCCGGACCGTGGGCTCTTCGGGGTCTTCCTCGCCGGCGCGGACCCCAAGAAGGGCGGTGGCCGGGTCGGCGAGCTCGACGAGGAGATGGTGTACGAATCCCGGGTCGGGGACGTGTTCACCCTCGGCACCAGCTCCTGGCGCATCGAGGACATCACGCGCGACCGGGTCCTGGTCTCCCCCGCCCCCGGAGTCCCGGGCCGTCTGCCCTTCTGGAAGGGCGACCAGCTGGGCCGCCCGCTGGAACTGGGCCGCGCGCTGGGGGCGTTCCTTCGTGAGGTCGGCGCGCTCCCGAAGGACGACGCCCGGCTGCGGCTGCTGGCAGCCGGACTCGACGCCTGGGCCGCCGACAACGTCCTGTCGTACCTGGCCGAACAGCGCGAGGCCTGCGGACACGTCCCCGACGACCGCACGATCGTCGTGGAGCGCTTCCGGGACGAGCTCGGCGACTGGCGGGTCGTCGTGCACTCTCCCTTCGGTGCCCAGGTCCACGCCCCGTGGGCCCTCGCGCTGGGCGCCCGGCTCGCCGAGCGGTACGGCATGGACGCCCAGGTCATGCACGCCGACGACGGCATTGTGCTGCGGCTGCCGGACGCCGACCTGATGGGCCTGGACCTGCTCGACCAGGAGCCCCTGAAGGCCGGCGCCCCTCTGGACACAGCGGGCGCCGAGCAGGCGCCCATCGGTGCCGCGGACGTCGCCTTCGACAAGGGCGAGGTCAACCAGATCGTCACCGACCAGGTCGGCGGCTCGGCGCTGTTCGCGTCCCGGTTCCGTGAGTGCGCCGCCCGCGCGCTGTTGCTGCCGCGCCGCAGCCCCGGCAAGCGCACCCCGCTGTGGCAGCAGCGCCAGCGTGCGGCCCAACTGCTCCAGGTGGCCAGCGAGTTCGGCTCGTTCCCGATCGTCCTGGAGGCGGTCCGCGAATGCCTCCAGGACGTCTTCGACGTTCCGGGCCTCACGGAGCTGATGGGCGACATCGAGTCCCGCAAGGTCCGCCTGGTCGAGGTCACCACGCCGGAGCCGTCGCCTTTCGCCCGCTCCCTCCTCTTCGGATACGTCGCGCAGTTCCTCTACGAGGGCGACTCACCCCTCGCCGAGCGGCGCGCCGCCGCGTTGTCGCTGGACTCGCGGCTGCTGGCCGAGCTGCTCGGCCAGGCGGAGTTGCGCGAGCTGCTCGACGCCGATGTCCTGACGGAGCTGGAGCGCGAGCTCCAGTGGCTCACCGAGGACCGTCGCGTCAAGGACACCGAGGGCGTCGCGGACCGGTTGCGGCTGCTGGGCCCCTTGACCGACGCCGAGCTGGCCGAGCGCGGGGCCGAGCCGCAGTGGGCCCAGGAGCTGGCCGGGGCCCGCCGCGCCATCAAGGTCCGCATCGCGGGCACCGACCACTGGGCGGCGATCGAGGACGCGGGCCGACTGCGCGACGCCCTCGGCACAGCGCTGCCCGTCGGCGTCCCCGAGGCATTCACGGAGCCGGTCAAGGACCCGCTCGGCGACCTCCTCGCGCGGTACGCGCGCACGCACGGCCCGTTCACCTCAACGGCCGCTGCCGCGCGCTTCGGTCTCGGCGTGGCCGTCACCGAGGGCGCGTTGCAGCGGCTCGCGGCGGCCGGCCGGGTCGTCCAGGGGGAGTTCCACCCTGCGGGCATCGGCCAGGAGTGGTGCGACGCGACCGTGCTGCGCCGGCTGCGGCGCCGCTCCTTGGCCGCCCTGCGGCACGAGCTGGAGCCGGTTCCGCCCGCCGCGCTCGCGCAGTTCCTGCCGCAGTGGCAGCACGTCGGCGGCGGACATGGGCTGCGGGGCGTCGACGGCCTGGTGCGCGCGATCGAGCAGCTCCAGGGCGCCTCCGTGCCAGCGTCCGCCCTGGAGAAGCTCGTCCTGCCGTCACGCGTCTCGAACTACACGCCCGCGATGCTGGACGAACTCACCGCCGCCGGTGAGGTGGTGTGGGCCGGGGCCGGTTCACTGCCCGGCAAGGACGGCTGGGTCTCGCTGTACATGGCGGACGCGGCCCCCCTGCTCCTGCCCGCCCCGCACCCCTTGGAGCCGACCGCGCTCCACCAGTCGGTCCTGGACGCCCTGTCCGGGGGTTACGGCCTGTTCTTCCGGCAGATCACCGATCAGGTCCGGGCCACCACGCACCCCGACGCCACCGATCCCCAACTGGCGGACGTGATCTGGGACCTGGCCTGGACGGGCCGGCTCACGAACGACACGCTCGCGCCGATGCGTTCCCTGCTCGGCTCGGGCCGCACCGCGGGCTCCACCGCGCACCGCGCCAAGCGTGCCGTCCCGCGCGGGCGGTACGGCTCCCTGACGGCCACCGCGCGCCCCCAGTCCCGTACGGGCCCGCCGACCGTCGCCGGCCGCTGGTCGCTGCTGCCCGCTCTCGAGCCCGACACCACCGTGCGCGCCCACGCTCTGGCCCGCACCCTGCTGGACCGGCACGGGGTGGTGACCCGCGGAGCCGTCGCGGCGGAAGGCGTCGAGGGCGGCTTCTCGGCGACGTACCGCGTCTTGTCCGTGTTCGAGGAGAGCGGGCAGGCGCGCCGCGGCTATGTGGTCGAGGGGCTGGGCGCGGCGCAGTTCGCGATGGACGGCGCGGTGGACCGCCTGCGCGCGGCGGCGAACGCGCGGGAGAGGGACGAGACACTGCCCGGCCCGGACCGTTCGGACGGCTTCGCCGGGGGCGCCCCCCATCGGCTCGACGCGGCCCGTCCGTTCGCCCCTGCGGCGGCTCCCGGTTCCGGAGATGGTTTCCTCGACAGGTTCGACCCGCAGTTCGACTCCAACCTGGGCGCCTTCGCCGACCTCTCCGACACTGCCGACGCGCAGCCCGTCTCCAGCCACCCGGGGACGCAGGCAGCCCCCGGCCTCCCCGAGGTGCAGCCGGGTCCAGGCCTTCCCCGCGCGCAAGCCGGCCCCCGCTCCCCGTACGGCCAGGGTCTTCCCCCGAACCGCACTCGCTCCGCCGGCGCCTCCCGAGCCGTCGTCCTGGCCGCGGCGGACCCCGCGAACGCCTACGGCGCGGCCCTCTCCTGGCCCGAACCCCCGACCGGGGCGGGACACAAGCCGGGGCGCAAGGCGGGTTCCCTGGTCGTACTCGTCGACGGCGAGCTGGCGCTCTACATGGAGCGCGGCGGCAAGACGCTGCTGGCCTGGCCCTCCGACCCCGACGCCAAGACGACGGACGATCCCCGTCTACTGGCCGCCGCCGAGGCTCTCGCCGCGTCCGCCCGCGCGGGTTCCCTGGGCACGGTCACCGTGGAGCGGGTCAACGGCGCCTCGGCGCTCACCTCCCCGTTCGGCACCCTCCTGGAAGGAGCAGGCTTCATCGCGACGCCCCGCGGTCTGCGCCTTCGCGCGTGAGGACGAGGCACGGGAGGACAGACCACGGCAGAGCAGGCACCGGGACACGCCAGAGAGCGGCGGGACAGCGCGGCGCGGGCCCACGAGGCGCGGCGCAGGAGCACGGATCGCGGCGCGCGGCGCAGGCCCACGGAGCGCGGGACGGAGTGGCGGAGCAAAGCCGCTCGCGCCACGTCCGGCCCCCGGCATGCCACCCTTGAGCCATGCCCGAAGGCGACACCGTCTACCAAGCCGCGAGGCGTCTGCACAGCGCCCTCGCGGGCAAGGTACTGACCCGTTCCGACCTCCGGGTGCCGAAATTCGCCACGGCCGACCTCACCGGCCGCACCGTACTGGACGTCACCCCCCGCGGAAAGCACCTCCTCACCCGCATCGAGGGCGGCCTCACCCTGCACTCCCATCTGCGGATGGACGGTTCCTGGAAGGTGTACGCGCCGGGCCAGCGCTGGAGCGGCGGCCCCGCACACCAGATCCGGGCGATCTTCGGCACCGCGGACCGCACGTCCGTGGGCTACCGCCTCCCCGTCCTCGAACTGCTCCGCACCGCCGACGAACACCGCGCCGTCGGCCATCTGGGCCCCGACCTCCTGGGCCCCGACTGGGACCCCGACCGGGCTCGGGAGAACCTCCTCCGCGACCCGGCCCGCCCCCTCGGCGAGGCCCTCCTCGATCAGCGCAACCTCGCCGGCATCGGCAATGTCTACAAGAGCGAGCTGTGCTTCCTGCTCCGGGCCACTCCATGGCTCCCCGTCGGTGACCTCCCGGCCGAGCACCTCGCCCAACTCCCCGCCCTCGCCAAGAAACTCCTGGAGACCAACCGCGACCGCCCGGCGCGCAGCACCACGGGCCGCCGCGAGCAGAGGCTCTTCGTGTACGGCCGCGCACCCCGCCCCTGTCTGCGCTGCGGCACCCCCGTCCGGGTGGCCGACCAGGGCGACGGTTCCCGCGAGCGCCCCACCTACTGGTGCCCGGCCTGCCAGCCGGGGCCCACTCCGGCCCCGGGCGCCCACGCACGAAGGCCAAGCCGGCCACGTATCACTAATTGACGACCCGTCAGAAACCCTCGTACCGTCGATGTCATGCCCGTCAAGGCGTACGACCTCACCGGACGCACCGCATTCGTCACCGGCGCCGCCAGCGGCATCGGCCGGGCCTCGGCCGTACTGCTCGCGCAGGCCGGCGCCACCGTGCACTGCGCGGACCGCGACGAGCAGGGCCTGCACGAGACGGAGACCCTGATCAAGGGCGGGGGCGGCACCGCCCGCACCCACCACCTCGATGTCACCGACCGGGCGCGGCTGCACCAGGCCGTTGCCGGATGCGACCGACTCGACATCATGGCCGCGGTCGCCGGGATCATGCACAGCAGTCCCGTGCTGGAGACGCGGGACGAGGACCTCGACCGGGTGCTGAACGTGAACTTCAAGGGCGTGCTGTACGCCTGCCAGGAGGCGGCCCGGCGGATGATCGCGGACGGTACTCGCGGCAGCATTGTCACCATGGCCTCGGGAGCCGTCGACACCGGCGGCCCCGGACTGCTCTGCTACGGCGCGGCGAAGGCGGCCGTGGTCCAGCTGACCAAGACCCTGGCGACCGAGGTCGGCCGGCATGGCATCCGGGTCAACGCGGTGGCGCCGGGCTGGGTGCGTACGGCCATGACGGACCGCCATGACGGGGCGGCGCAGGCGCATACGGAGGCGTTCATGGCCAGGTTGTCACCGCTGGGCAGGGTCGGTGAACCGGACGACATCGCCCACGCGGTACTGCACCTGGCCTCCGACGCCTCCCCGTTCACCACGGGCCAGATCCTCCGGCCGAACGGCGGAGTGGCGATGCCCTGGTAGACCAGGCCCCGACGGCCGGGTCGCCCACCCCAAAACGGCGGCCTGGTCGCCAAACCCCAACAGCCCACACCCCAGCCCCAGCCCACAGGCACCATGCGGCGAATCCCCCGACACCCGCGAAGCCCCCACCTCCCCCGCGTCCAACCACGCGACAGGCGCCGCGACACTCCTCCAGCACCCAGCGCCACCGGGTCAGGCGCGCGGCGCGTCTCCCCCACGCCGCACCTCCGCGCGCCCTTCCCGCGACCTCCACTGCTGCCAGGACACCGCCCACTGGTCCGAGCCGGCCGCTCCTGCCACCCGGGCCTTCGGCACACAGTGCACCGGCAGCAGGCTCAGCCCCCACCCCCCGGCCACGACGGCTCCCTCCAGCACCCCGGAATCGGGCACCAGTACGAGCCGTAGTACCCCCCACCACCACAGCGCGCCGAGCGCCAGCGCCACCCCCCAGCGCGCTATTCGCCCAGCCATCGCCGCCTCCTCCAGCCCGACGCTAGACCGCGGCTCTCCCGCACCGGGAGGGCGCACCGACGGCACACCGGCGCACTGCCGCACCCGTCAACTCCGGCCCCTCGCACGGAGGGCGCGCCCGCCGGCCTCACCGCCGCGCACACGCGCCCCCTCCCGTACCCGCACACGCGCCGGTACCGCGGCCTTGCCGCGGCGCGCGGCTCACCCGTTCTCCGCCTGGAACATCCAGTGGTGCTTCTCCAGATCGGCGGTGATCCCGATGAAGATGTCCTGGCTCACGGGGTCCGCGTCCGCCGTCGACCCCACGCGCTCCCGCATACGCGAGATCACCGCGCCCAGCGCGGTGACCAGCATGCCCACCGCGTCCTTGTCCTGGATCCAGCCCGCGGCCGTCTCACCGATGCCACTGGTGTTCGCCACGGTCACGGCGCGGCCGTCCGGGGAGACACCCAGGGTCGCGGCGCGCTCGGCAACCGTGTCGGAGTGCAGCCTCGCGGTGTCGACGACGTCGTCGAGTTGCAGGTGAATGGAGCGGAAGCGCGGTCCGATGACGTTCCAGTGGACCTGTTTCGCCACGAGTGACAGATCCACCAGGTCGACCAGCGCACCCTGCAATGCCTCGGCCACGGTCTTCAGGTCCGCGTCGGGCAGCGGGCTCTTCACGACATACATCGGCGATCTCCGAATCCTCATGCGTCCGTCGTATGACCCGAGTACCCCGTATTTCCACCATGACCGCCTCGCCCCGCCCCGGCAAACGGGGCCGTCCGGCAACGCGAGAGCCCCGGCCACGCCTCTCCGGGGTTCCCGGAGAAGCCCCGGCCGGGGCTCTCGCACGAGCTCGTCGGCTCGTGCAGGTTCTTGCATGGGTCCTGCGCACTCAGCACGCGAATTCTCTCGCGCGCGCCCGTGAGTGTCAGGCGGCGACCACGTCCACTGCCTCTGTGGGCGCCTTGATCGTGACCCGTTCCGGTGGCACACCGGCGACGGACACGGAGTTGAGCATCGGGCGACGTACCGGTGTTGGTACCGGTTCGGTGGCCGCAGCCGACTGTGCCAGCTCGGCGAGGGCGAGCTCGTCGCTCACTTCCCGCATGAGCTCGGACATCCGTACGTCCAGCGCGTCGCAGATCGCGGAGAGCAGCTCGGAGGATGCCTCCTTCTGCCCCCGCTCCACCTCGGAGAGATAGCCGAGTGAGACTCGGGCGGACGAGGAGACTTCGCGCAGAGTACGGCCCTGGCGCTGGCGCTGCCGACGCAGCACGTCACCCAGCAGGCGACGGAGCAGAATCATCGGTGGCTCCCTCCTCGGACCGCGTAGCCGCATCCTTCACGCCCCACCGTACCGCCTTGCGCCGCGGCCGTGCGGGGAGCGATGTCGTGTTCACTCAGGGCTGTAAACATCAAGTCCCCCCGTTCTCTTCCGTATCCTGTGCCCGCTCATTCCCGGTCTGTTCGCCCGCGAGCTCCTTCAGGAGCAGTGCGAGTACGCTCCGTACACTCTCCATACGGATTTCCGCACGGTCGCCGTTCAACCGCAGGGACGCCACTTTCCCGCCACCGCTGGAACTCCCGGAGCCCGCGAAGGGCCCGTCGACGGCCACGAAAACCGTGCCGACCGGCTGTCCGTCCTGTGCCTCCGGCCCCGCGACACCCGTGGTGGAAATCCCCCAGTCCGCGCCCATGACCTTGCGGACGCCGACCGCCATCTGGGCAGCGACCTGCGGATCCACCGCTCCGCGCTCGGCCAGCAGAGTGCTGTCGACGCCGAGGATGTCCCGCTTCACATCGGTGGCGTACGCGGTCACCGAGCCACGGAAGCTCTTGGAGGCTCCGGGCGCCGCGGTGATCTCCGCCGCCACCAGGCCACCGGTCAGCGACTCGGCGACGGCGAGCGTCTCGCCCCTCACTCCGAGTAGTCGCAGCACTTCAGTGGCCAGGGAATTCACCGTTCCGCCTCCTCGGCCGCGGCTTTGCGCTCGGCGATTCCCTGCCTGCGCAGCACAATGGCCTGTCTCACATAGTCGAGCCCGGTGACCACGGTCAGGACGATCGCCACGCCCATCACCCAGAACCTCAGGGTCGCCAGGGGTCCCGTCAGCGCCAGCACGTACATCCCGACGGCCACGCCCTGGGTCAAGGTCTTCAGCTTGCCGCCGCGGCTCGCCGGGATGACCCCGTACCGGATCACGACGAAACGCAGCAGGGTGATCCCGAGCTCACGCCCGAGGATCACCCCGGTGACCCACCACGGCAGATCGCCGAGCCAGGACAGACAGATCAGTGCCGCACCCATGATCGCCTTGTCGGCGATGGGGTCGGCGATCTTCCCGAAGTCGGTGACCAGGTTGTACGTACGCGCCAGATGGCCGTCGAAGATGTCGGTGATCATGGCGACGGCGAAGGCCGCCCAGGCCCACGCGCGCCAGGCGGGGTCATAGCCGCCGTCGGCCAGCATGAGTGCCACGAAACCCGGTACGAGGACCAGGCGGAGCATGGTCAGCAGGTTCGCGACGTTCCAGACGCTGGCCTGGTTGACGGCCGCGGCGCCCAGCTTTCCGCCCCGCACCTGCCGCGTGCTCTCATGACCGGCGGAAGCTCCGCCCTGGGCGCCCTGTGTGCCGGCGGCGCCGTCATCCACGCTCTGCGCACCGGAGGAGCCGCCCGCCGCGTTCCTCGCGGTCATCGCGCCCGGAACGCCGGCGGCTCCCTTGGCCCCGGAGGCGCCCGCCGCGGAGGCCGCACCCCGTGCGCCGGCGGAACCGCCCGCCGCGGATGCCGGGACTCCGGTCATCTGCCCGCCTCCTCAGTACACACGAGCGACCCCGGGAGCGGCTCGGCCACGAGGTCGACACCTTCCGTACCGACCACCTTCGCCTCGACCATACGACCGACGGTCAGACCTTCGCCGCTCGTGAACAGCACCTGGCCATCCGTCTCGGGCGCCTGGTGCTCGGCGCGGCCGACGGCGCCCTCTTCGTCGTCGATGGACTCGACCAGGACGTGCACGGTCTCGCCGACCCGCTCCTCCGCGCGCTGCGCGACCAGTTCCTCGGCCAGCCGGGAGACCCGCGCAAGCCGCGCGGCGACGACGTCCTCGTCCAGCTTGTGGCCGTACGTCGCCGCCTCCGTGCCCTCCTCGTCGGAGTACCCGAAGACGCCGATCGCGTCCAGCCGTGCGCCCGTGAGGAACCGCTCCAGCTCCGCGAGGTCGGCCTCGGTCTCGCCGGGGAAGCCCACGATGAAGTTGGAGCGCACGCCGGCCTGCGGGGCCTTGGAGCGGATCGTGTCGAGCAGCTCCAGGAAGCGGTCCGTGTCACCGAAGCGGCGCATCGCGCGCAGCACGTCGGGCGCGGAGTGCTGGAAGGACAGGTCGAAGTAGGGCGCGATCTTCGGCGTGGAGGTCAGCACGTCGATGAGCCCTGGCCGCATCTCCGCGGGCTGGAGGTAGCTGACGCGGACGCGCTCGATCCCGTCCACCTCGGCGAGTTCGGGCAGCAGGGTCTCCAGCAGGCGGATGTCGCCCAGGTCCTTGCCGTACGAGGTGTTGTTCTCGGAGACCAGCATGACCTCCTTGACGCCCTGCTCCGCCAGCCAGCGCGTCTCACCGAGCACGTCACTGGGGCGCCGGGAGATGAAGGAGCCGCGGAAGGAGGGGATAGCGCAGAAGGAGCAGCGCCGGTCGCAGCCGGAGGCGAGCTTCACCGAGGCGACCGGGGAACCGTCGAGGCGGCGGCGCAGGGGTGCACGGGGGCCGGACTCGGGCGCCAGGCCCTCGGGCAGGTCCTCCGGCAGGCCCTCGGGGGCACCGTGCCCCGGAAGTGCCACGTCCGCGCCCGCGCTCTGCCGCTCCGCGGGGCTGATCGGCAGCAGCTTGCGGCGGTCGCGCGGGGTGTGGGCGGCGTGGATGCCGCCGTTCAGGATGGTCTGGAGGCGGTCGGAGATGTTCGTGTAGTCGTCGAAGCCGAGCACGCCGTCGGCCTCGGGGAGGGCCTCGGCCAGCTCCTTGCCGTACCGCTCGGCCATGCAGCCCACCGCCACGACGGCCTGGGTTCTGCCGTGTCCCTTGAGATCATTGGCTTCCAGGAGGGCGTCGACGGAGTCCTTCTTGGCGGCCTCGACGAAGCCACAGGTGTTGACGACGGCGACGTCCGCGTCCTCGGCGTCCTCCACGAGTTGCCAGCCGTCCGCCTCCAAGCGGCCTGCGAGCTCCTCCGAGTCCACCTCGTTACGGGCGCAGCCAAGGGTGACGAGTGCGACGGTACGGCGTTCAGGCATGGGCTCAAGACTACTTCGTCCCGCTGACAGCCCACGTCGACGGGGTTGGCCGATCTTGGCCAACCCCGTGTGCTCCCGCCCTTGATTGCCTGCTGTGCCCCTTCGGGCCCGTCATCCGGCCTGGGGGTCGCCCTTGGTGTATGTGAGGCGCTCCACCTGGCCGGCCTGGAACTCGTCCTGGATCTGCTTGCCGTTCACGAACAGCTGGACCGCGCCCGCGTCACCGAGGACGAGCTCGATCTTCTCCTTGTCCTGGAAGGTCTTGGAGTCGCCCTTCTCCAGGGTGCCGTCGAACAGCAGCCGGCCGTTGTGGTCCTTGGCGGAGATCCAGCTGCGGCCGTCGGCGGCGCTCACCTGGACGGTCACCTTGTCGCGGGGCGCGGCCGCGATGGCGCTGTCCGAGACGTCGGGCTTGGGGTCGACGGGCTTGGCCTTCTTGGGCGTGGGCGAGGCGGGCTTGCTGGTGCTCGGCGTGGAGCCCTCGGCGACCTGCGTCTTCGTGCCGTCGCCGCCGCCGCTCCCCTTGACGGCGGTGAACCCGACGAAGCCGATCACCGCGACGATCGCCGCGACCATGGCCGCGGTCCAGTTGGGCCCGCGCCGCTCCGGACGGATGCGCTCGGCCTCGAAGAGCGGGGCGGCCGGGGTCGGGGCGGGGCGCCCGCCGTGATCGGCGTCGTACTGGGCGAGCAGCGGCGCCGGATCGATGCGCACCGCGCGCGCGAGGGTGCGCAGGTGACCGCGCGCGTAGACGTCACCGCCACAGGGGGCGAAGTTGTCCTGCTCGATCGCGTGCACGATGGCGATGCGGACCCGCGTGGCGTTGCTGACGTCGTCGACGGTCAGCCCGGCCGCGATGCGCGCCTGCTGCAGAGCACGGCCGATCGAGGGGCGATCCGCCGCACGGGCGTCTTCACGATCGCTTTCGAACGGACGCTCGTCCTCAGGGGAGTTGCCGTCAGGGGAGTTGCCGATGGACACGGGGGCGCCTTTCGAGCGTGTAGCCACCTGTGCTGGAAGTTCAGTCTAGGGGGGGTACGAAAGGGTGGGGCAACCGGGCGGTAGGACTTTGTACGCCATCAGAATGGCCGGTCATCCTGATGCTGGGACATGCTCCTGCCCCTCCCTCAACTTGACGTACGCCGAAGGGAAACGGTTGCTCACAGATCCCTTACGGGTGGGTCACGTTCGCATACCCACGCACGACGCGCCCATTCCGTACGGCGTCCGGAATCGCCCGAATGCCTACGGCGCAGCCTCCCCGCGAATCACCGCGAGCACGCCATCCAGCTCGTCGGCCTTCACCAGAACGTCACGTGCCTTGGAACCCTCGCTCGGGCCGACGATGTTCCGGGACTCCATGAGATCCATGAGGCGCCCCGCCTTGGCGAACCCGACGCGCAACTTGCGCTGGAGCATCGAGGTGGACCCGAACTGCGTGGAGACCACCAGCTCGGCCGCCTGGCACAGCAGGTCGAGGTCGTCGCCGATGTCCTCGTCGATCTCCTTCTTCTGCTTGGTGCCCACGGTGACGTCGTCCCGGAAGACGGGCGCCATCTGGTCCTTGCAGTGCTGGACGACGGCCTCGACCTCGTCCTCGGTGACGAAGGCGCCCTGCATACGGGTGGGCTTGTTGGCGCCCATCGGCAGGAAGAGCCCGTCGCCCTTGCCGATCAGCTTCTCGGCGCCGGGCTGGTCGAGGATGACACGCGAGTCGGCGAGCGAGGAGGTGGCGAAGGCTAGCCGGGAGGGCACGTTCGCCTTGATCAGACCGGTGACGACGTCGACGGACGGCCGCTGCGTGGCGAGCACCAGGTGGATGCCGGCCGCGCGCGCGAGCTGCGTGATGCGCACGATGGCGTCCTCGACGTCGCGCGGCGCGACCATCATCAGGTCGGCCAGCTCGTCCACGATGACCAGCAGATACGGGTACGGCGACAGCTCGCGCTCACTGCCCTCGGGCAGCTTCACCTTGCCGTTCCTGATGGCCTCGTTGAAGTCGTCGATGTGCCGGTACCCGAACGCCGCCAGGTCGTCGTAGCGCAGGTCCATCTCACGCACGACCCACTGCAGCGCTTCGGCGGCCCGCTTGGGGTTGGTGATGATCGGCGTGATCAGGTGCGGGATGCCCTCGTACGCGGTCAGCTCGACGCGCTTGGGGTCGACGAGGACCATCCGCACGTCCTCGGGGGTCGCGCGGACCATGACGGACGTGATCAGACAGTTGATGCAGGACGATTTACCGGAGCCGGTCGCACCCGCGACGAGCAGGTGCGGCATCTTCGCGAGGTTGGCCATCACATAGCCCCCCTCGACGTCCTTGCCGAGCGCGACCAGCATGGGGTGGTCGTCCTCGGCGGCGTCCGCGAGGCGCAGCACGTCACCGAGGTTGACCATCTCGCGGTCGGTGTTCGGGATCTCGATACCGACTGCGGACTTGCCGGGGATCGGGCTGATGATCCGCACGTCGGGGCTGGCGACGGCGTACGCGATGTTCTTGGTGAGCGCGGTGATCCGCTCGACCTTCACGGCCGGGCCCAGTTCGACCTCGTAGCGCGTGACCGTCGGGCCGCGGGTGAAACCCGTGACGGCGGCGTCGACCTTGAACTCCATGAAGACGTTCGAGAGGGAGGCGACGACGGCGTCGTTGGCGGCGCTGCGCGTCTTGCCGGGGCCACCGCGCTCCAGAAGGTCGAGCGACGGCAGGGAGTAGGTGATGTCGCCCGAGAGCTGGAGCTGCTCGGCACGCGCGGGCAGGTCCCGCGTCTCGGCCGGCGGCGCCTTGGTGAGGTCCGGGACCCCCGCCTTCGACGCCTCCTTCCTGGGCGGCTTCACCGCCTTGGCGCGTGCGGCCGGTACGGGTGTCGTCTCCTCGTACCCGTCACGCTCCACGGTGACGCCCTGCGTCAGATCGGCGACCAGCGGGGAGGGCGGCATGCCGTGCAGGACGGCGCCGTCGAGGGCGGCAGCGGCGGCTGCGGCGACGTCCACGGCATCCATGGGCCGGTTCAGGTCGGGCTGCTGCCCGGCGGAGCGCCTGGGGCGGCTGCGGCGCTTGGAGAGTGCCTCCTGCTCGTCCCCGTCCGGGTCGTAGCCCGCGGGGGCGGGCCCGCGCCGCCGGGCGTTCGGGGGCAGCGCCTCGCGCCACTGCTCGTCGTAGCGCTCGTCGTCCTCGGCGAGTCCCTCTTGCGCGTCGTGGACGACGCCGAGCCTCACGCCGAGCAGCCGCAGCCGCTGCGGGATCGCGTTGACCGGGGTCGCCGTGACGACGAGCAGCCCGAAGACGGTGAGCAGGACGAGCAGCGGGACGGCGAGTACGTCACCCATCGTGTACGTCAGCGGAGTGGCCGCGCTCCAGCCGATGAGGCCGCCGGCGTCCCTTATCGCCTGCATGCCGTCGCTGCGCGCGGGCGCCCCGCACGCGATGTGGACCTGGCCCAGCACGCCGATGACGAGCGCGGACAGGCCGATCACGATGCGCCCGTTGGCCTCGGGCTTCTCCGGGTGCCGGATGAAGCGCACGGCGATCACCGCGAGCAGTATCGGCACGAGCAGGTCGAGCCGGCCGAAGGCACCGGTGACCAGCATCTCGACCAGGTCGCCGACGGGTCCGCGCAGATTCGACCAGGTACCCGCGGCGACGATCAGCGCGAGCCCGAGCAGCAGGAGCGCGAGCCCGTCCTTGCGGTGCGCCGGGTCGAGCCCCTTGGCGCCCTGCCCTATGCCGCGGAACATCGCTCCGACGGCGTGCGCGACTCCCAGCCACAGGGCGCGTGCGAGCTTGTACACGCCCCCGGTGGGATTGGGCGCCGGCTTCGGAGCGGGCTTCTTCGCCGCGACCTTCCTGGCGGGCGCCTTCCTGACGGCTGCCTTTTTCGCGGGGGCCTTCTTCGCCGGAGCCTTCGTCGGAACGGCCGCCTTCTTCGCGGGCGGCTTCTTGGCTGCGGGCTGACGTGAGGCCATGAGTGTGAGGTTACCGGTGGAGACGGCAGGGGACACGTGTGCCTCCCGCTTCACCCGTTCGTGTCGCCCTTGCCGGGGCGCGAAACTGACGCGGACTCATGAGAGCGGCGCGGGCCGAAGCCCGTCGCCGCACTCGCTCCCGATCAGTTCGGCGACGGCAGCGAGGGCGCTCCGCTCCCGGTGCCCGGCTCCAGGGCGTCCAGCGCCCTGCGCAGACCCGTGAGTTTGCGTTCGAGATGGGCGGCGGTCGCCACCGCGGCCGCATCCGCCGAGTCGTCGTCGAGCTGCTTCGACAGCGCCTCGGCCTGTTCCTCAACAGCCGCGAGCCGTGCGGAGAGTTCGGCGAGCAGTCCCGCCGGCTCCTTGGTCTCGCCGACGGCGACCTTGCCGCCACCACCCTCCAGCTGGAGCCGCAGCAGCGCCGCCTGCTCACGCAGTTGGCAGTTCTTCATGTACAGCTCGACGAACACCGAGACCTTCGCGCGCAGCACCCACGGGTCGAACGGCTTGGAGATGTAGTCCACCGCACCCGCCGCGTACCCCCGGAAGGTGTGGTGCGGCCCGTGGTTGATCGCGGTGAGGAAGATGATCGGGATGTCCCGGGTCCGCTCTCGCCGCTTGATGTGCGCGGCAGTCTCGAAACCGTCCATGCCCGGCATCTGGACGTCCAGCAGAATGACCGCGAAGTCGTCCGTGAGCAGTGCTTTGAGTGCTTCTTCCCCGGACGATGCCCGCACCAGTGTCTGATCGAGCGCAGAGAGGATGGCCTCCAGCGCCAGCAGATTCTCCGGCCGGTCATCGACCAGGAGGATCTTGGCCTTCTGCACCATGGCCCGCCCTCCTCGCCCCGGCATGGGGCCTCCCCTGTCCGCAGGACTTGGGGAAGCACCGGGCGCCGCCCCAGGGGACGACTCCCTTGCGCCGCCCGTCCTTGTGCCGGTCATGGTAGCCGCACCCCGCCTGTCGCCACACCCTGTCACCGCGATGTCACTGTGCACGTAGCAGAAACGTAGCGGGAGACCAGAAGGTTCCCCGAATCCCGCACTCCTACACGGCGTCCGACACACTCAGTCAGCAACTCCGTGTGAACGTTTCGCGTTCCCGTCACTCCGCACGCATCCACTGTTCCATCACGGTGAGCAGATGATCGGGGTCGACCGGCTTGGTCACATAGTCGGACGCTCCCGACTCGATGGCCTTCTCCCGGTCGCCCTTCATGGCCTTGGCGGTCAACGCGATGATCGGCAGTCCGGCGAACTGCGGCATCCGCCGGATCGCGGTGGTCGTGGCGTATCCGTCCATCTCGGGCATCATGATGTCCATCAGGACGACCGTCACATCGTCGTGCTGCTCCAGGACCTCGATGCCCTCGCGGCCGTTCTCGGCGTACAGCACCGAAAGACCGTGCTGCTCGAGAACGCTCGTGAGCGCGAAGACGTTCCGGATGTCGTCGTCGACGATCAGCACCTTCTCGCCGTCGAACCGGATCCCCCGACGCGGCTGCGGCGCCGGCTCCTGCTGCCCCGCGCCCACCCACTGCTCCTGCCCCTGGGCGGGCCTGCCCGGCAGCGCGGTCCGTTCCTCGGCCGCGGTCACCGCCCTGCGACGGCGCCTGAAGAGCGCGGCGGGCCCGTTCTGCGTGTCGCGGTACGACTTCACCTCGGCCGGCGTCTCGATGTCCGGCGCGGACAGCTCCGGCTCGGACGCCAGCAGCTCACCGACCTCCATCGTGGGCGCCATCTGGGCGTAACCCTGCGGCGGCAGTTCACTGGGGTGCAGCGGCAAATACAGCGTGAACGTCGAGCCGCGTCCCGGCTCGCTCGCCGCGTGGATCTCGCCGCCGAGCAGACGCGCGATCTCCCGGCTGATGGACAGCCCCAGACCCGTACCGCCGTACTTGCGGCTCGTCGTCCCGTCCGCCTGCTTGAACGCTTCGAAGATCACCCGCATCTTGCTGGCCGCGATGCCGATGCCGGTGTCGGTGACGGAGAACGCGATCAGACCGGCGTCCGCGTCCCGCAGCGAACCTGCCTCCAGGAGCTGCTCCCGGATGGCCACCGGTACGTCCGCGCCCGCGGGCCGGATGACCAGTTCGACCGCTCCGGAGTCGGTGAACTTCACCGCGTTCGACAGCAGGTTGCGCAGCACCTGAAGGAGCCGCTGTTCGTCGGTGTGCAGCGTGGCGGGCAGTTCCGGCGAGACCCGTACGGAGAAGTCGAGGCCCTTCTCCGCCGTCAGCGGACGGAAAGTGGCCTCTACGTAGTCAACGAGTTGGACGAGCGCGATACGCGTCGGCGACACGTCCATCTTGCCGGCCTCGACCTTCGACAGGTCGAGGATGTCGTTGATGAGCTGAAGCAGGTCGGAGCCCGCGCCATGGATGGTCTCGGCGAACTCGACCTGCTTCGGGGTGAGGTTCGAGTCCGCGTTGTCGGCCAGCAACTTGGCGAGGATCAGCAGGGAGTTGAGCGGCGTACGCAGCTCGTGCGACATGTTCGCCAGGAACTCGCTCTTGTAGCGCATGGAGACCGCGAGCTGCTCGGCACGCTCCTCCAGAACCTGCCGCGCCTCCTCGATCTCGGTGTTCTTGACCTCGATGTCGCGGTTCTGCTGCGCCAGCAGCTCGGCCTTCTCCTCCAGTTCGGCGTTCGACGCCTGGAGGGCCTTCTGCCGGTTCTCCAACTCGGCCGACCGCTCCCGGAGTTGCTCGGTCAGCTCCTGCGACTGCTTCAGCAGCACCTCCGTCTTGGTGTTGACGGAGATGGTGTTGACGCTCGTCGCGATCATCTCGGCGATCTGGTTCAGGAAGTCCTTCTGGATCTGCGTGAACGGTGTGAACGACGCCAGCTCGATGACGCCGAGCACATTCCCCTCGAAGAGCACCGGAAGCACGATGACCTGTGCGGGCGGCGCCTCGCCGAGCCCCGAGGAGATCTTCAGGTACCCGCTCGGCGCGTTCTCCACGAGGATCGTGCGCTTCTCCTGGGCGGCCGTCCCGATGAGCGCCTCACCGGGCCGGAACGACGTCGGCATGGAGCCCATCGAGTAGCCGTAGGACCCGCACATCCGCAGCTCGTACGCGTCCTCCTGCTCGGCGCCGCCCTCCCTGGCGTCGACCAGCGGCATGGCCAGGAAGAACGCTCCGTGCTGCGCGGACACGACCGGCGTCAGCTCGCTCATGATCAGCGAGGCCACGTCGTCGAGGTCGCGGCGCCCCTGCATCAGGGCGGAGATCCGGGCGAGATTGCCCTTGAGCCAGTCCTGTTCCTTGTTGGCGATGGTGGTGTCGCGCAGGTTGGCGATCATCTTGTTGATGTAGTCCTGAAGTTCCTGGATCTCGCCCGAGGCGTCCACGTCGATCTTCAGGTTCAGGTCGCCGCGGGTCACCGCGGTCGCCACGCGCGCGATGGCGCGCACCTGCCGGGTCAGGTTCCCGGCCATCTCGTTCACCGACTCGGTGAGGTCGCGCCAGGTGCCGTCGACGTCCCGCACGCGTGCCTGGCCGCCCAGCTGCCCCTCGGTGCCCACCTCGCGGGCGACTCGGGTGACCTCTTCAGCGAAGGACGACAGCTGGTCCACCATCGTGTTGATGGTGGTCTTCAGCTCCAGGATCTCGCCGCGGGCATCGATGTCGATCTTCTTGGTCAGGTCGCCCTTGGCGATGGCGGTGGTGACCATCGCGATGTTCCGCACCTGGCCGGTCAGGTTGGACGCCATGCCGTTCACGGACTCGGTGAGGTCCTTCCACGTACCGGCGACCCCCGGGACGTGCGCCTGCCCGCCGAGGATGCCGTCCGTGCCCACCTCGCGGGCCACCTTGGTGACCTGGTCGGCGAACGAACTCAGCGTCTTCACCATGGTGTTGAAGGTGTCGGCGAGCTGCGCGACCTCGCCGCGCGCCTCGATCGTCACCGTCCGGGTCAGGTCGCCGTTGGCGACGGCCGCGGCGACCTGCGAGATGTTGCGCACCTGCATGGTCAGGTTGTTGGCCATCAGGTTGACGTTGTTACTGAGGTCCTTCCAGATGCCCGTGACACCGGGCACGTGCGCCTGACCGCCGAGGATGCCCTCGGTGCCCACCTCGCGGGCCACCCGGGTCACCTGCTCGGCGAAGGACGACAGCTGGTCCACCATCGTGTTGACGGTGGTGACGAGTTCGAGGATCTCGCCCTTCGCGTCGACAGTGATCTTCTTCGACAGGTCACCCTTGGCGACCGCGGTCGTGACCTCGGCGATGTTGCGCACCTGAATGGTCAGGTTGTTCGCCATGAAGTTCACGGACTGGGTGAGGTCCTTCCAGGTGCCGGAGACACCCTGCACCTCGGCCTGTCCGCCGAGCATGCCCTCCGTGCCGACCTCGCGGGCCACCCGGGTCACCTGCTCGGCGAAGTTCGAGAGCTGGTCCACCATCGTGTTGAGGGTGTTCTTCAGCTCCAGGATCTCGCCGCGCGCGTCCACGTCGATCTTCTGCGACAGGTCACCCCGCGCCACCGCGGTCGCGACCTGCGCGATGTTGCGCACCTGGGCGGTGAGGTTGCCCGCCATGCCGTTCACGGAATCCGTCAGGTCGCGCCACACCCCGGCGACGCCCGGCACCTGCGCCTGACCGCCGAGCCGGCCTTCCGTGCCCACCTCGCGGGCGACCCGGGTCACCTGGTCGGCGAAGGCGGAGAGCTGGTCGACCATCGTGTTGATGGTGTTCTTCAGCTCCAGGATCTCGCCGCGCGCGTCCACGTCGATCTTCTGCGACAGGTCACCCCGCGCCACCGCCGTCGTGACCTGGGCGATCTGCCGCACCTGCGAGGTCAGGTTCCCCGCCATGAAATTGACGGAGTCGGTGAGTTCCTTCCACGTACCGGACACGCCGTCCACCCGGGCCTGACCGCCGAGGCGGCCCTCCGTACCCACGTCCCGGGCCATCCGCGTCACCTGGTCGGCGAAGGACGACAGCTGGTCGACCATCGTGTTGACGGTGTTCTTCAGCTGGAGCATCTCGCCGGAGACGTCGACCGTGACCTTCTGCGAGAGGTCACCGTTGGCGACAGCCGTCGTCACCTGGGCGATGTTCCGCACCTGGCCCGTCAGGTTCCGGAACGCCGTGTTGACGGAGTCCGTCAGGTCCTTCCACGTACCGGCCGCCCCCGGCACCTGCGCCTGACCGCCCAGCTCCCCCTCGACGCCGACCTCGCGCGCCACGCGCGTGACCTCGGCGCCGAACGACGACAGCTGGTCGACCATCGTGTTGACGGTGTTCTTCAGCTCCAGCATCTCGCCGGCCACGTCGACCGTGACCTTCTGCGACAGGTCACCGTTGGCCACGGCCGTCGTCACGGCGGCGATGTCCCGCACCTGAGTGGTCAGGTTCCGGAAGACCGTGTTCACCGAATCGGTGAGGTCCTTCCACGTACCCGCCGCACCCGGCACGTTCGCCTGCCCGCCGAGCCGCCCCTCCCCGCCGACCTCGTTGGCCACGCGGGTGACCTCGTCCGCGAATGTGCGCAGCGTCTCAGTCATCTGGTTGATCGTCTCGGCGAGCTGCGCGACCTCCCCGCGCGCCGACACGGTCACCTTCTGCGACAGGTCACCGTTGGCGACCGCGGTCGTCACCTGCGCGATCCCGCGCACCTGGGCCGTCAGGTTGCCGGCCATGAGGTTCACCGAATCGGTGAGGTCCTTCCACACGCCGGCCACACCGGGCACCTGCGCCTGACCGCCCAACTCACCCTCGGTACCCACCTCACGTGCGACTCGCGTCACCTCGGAGGAGAACGAGGACAGCTGGTCCACCATCGTGTTGACGGTGTTCTTGAGCTCCAGCATCTCGCCGGCCACGTGAACCGTGACCTTCCGGGACAGATCACCCTTCGCGACCGCCGTCGTCACGAGAGCGATGTCACGCACCTGAGCGGTCAGCCGGTACGCCATGGTGTTGACGGAGTCCGTGAGATCCTTCCACGAACCGGACATACCGCGCACCCGGGCCTGCCCGCCCAGCTTGCCCTCGGTGCCCACCTCGCTGGCCACGCGGGTGACCTCGTCGGTGAACGACGACAGCTGATCGACCAGGTTGTTGACCGTGCGCCCGACCTTCAGGAACTCACCGCGCAGCGGATGCCCGTTCCCGTCCGCCGCCTGCGCCCGCAGCTCCATCCGCGGCGACAGGTCGCCCTCGGCCACCGCGGACAGCACCCGGCTGACCTCGGAGACGGGCCGCGCGAGGTCGTCGACGAGCGCGTTGGAGTTGTCGATCGCGGCCGCCCACGAACCCTCGCAGGCACCCGACTCCAGCCGTTCCGTGAGCTTTCCCTCACGGCCGACCATGCGCCGCACCCGCGCCAGCTCACCGGTCAGATGCAGGTTGCGCTCGGCCACTTCATTGAAAACCGCCGCAATCTCGGACATCACGCCGTCGCCCGAGACTGTCAACCGTTTGCGGAAGTTGCCGTCCCGCATCGACACCAGGGCAGCCAGCAGCCGGTTCAGGGCTGCCGTATCCACCGCCGTGGTGCCGGTGCGCGGTTTGCGCTGGTTACTCAGGGACTGTCCGCCTTTCGCGCGCGTCTTAGTGCCCCGCGTCGCTGCGCCAGACTCCACTGTGTCCCTCCCGCAGGGTCGACCAATACTGCTGTGCGTGCTCGGCTTGCTGATACTTCTGATGATGCTTCTGCGCTTCTGCTCGGCCTGCCGCGTCCTAGTACTCGGCGCGCCAGGTGCTGCCGCCGGTCGTACACGGCAGACGCGCGGCCTGCCCCGGCCTTCCTACGAAGCCTGCCCAGTGTTTCACCCTGGTTGAACCAGGCCATAACAGTTCGGCAGCTTCGCACACGGTCCGCACACCCTCCGGAACGAAACAGTGGTGACCGGCATCCGCACGGACGGCGAAGGTAAGTAACCTTGCATGCGGCTGTCCAGCCGTGCCGGTCCGTCCGGCCTGGGCGGTGGCACGAGCACGAGCGGGCAGGCATCGGAGGGGCACCGCACCATGACCACCGGACTGCATCCCGGGGGACCACCCCAGGATCCCCGGCCGACGGGGAACCAGCCGCTGCCGAGGCAGGAGCGGGTCGGCGAGGCAGCCCTGCACGCCGACAACCGGACGAGGAGTTCTGTGATCACCGCGCGCGCGGCCGCCAGTTTCGATCCTGTCGGGCGATCGGTCGCGACCGCCCGCTCCTTCGTCCGCGACACCCTCCAGGGCTGGGGTTTCGCCGACATCGTCGACGACGCCGTGGTCCTCACCAGCGAGCTGGTCACCAACGCCGTGGTGCACGCGGGTACGTCCGCGGACGTGCTCTGTCTGCGCAGCGACGACGGCGTACGCATCGAGGTCGGGGACAGATATCCCGAACGCGAGATCCCCCTCCAGGCCGCCGCCGTCAACATGGGCAACCCCGACCGCGAGGGGGGCCGCGGCCTCCAGCTCTGCGCTGCCCTGGCCGGCCGCTGGGGCGTCGACTACACACCCACGCACAAACAGGTCTGGTTCCAACTGGACCTCCCCGAACGCCCGGTGGGCACCCGCACCGCCGGCCCGTCCCTCCCCGCCGAGCTCCTCCCGCTCGCCGACGGCCGGGTCCGTGTCGCCGTCGTCCAGATCGACCGAGCGGGCGCCATCAACGCGTGGAACGAGGACGCGGAGGAGCTCTTCGGGTACGCGGCCGAGCTGGTCATCGGCAAGCCCCTCACCGACCTTGCGGCCTGGCCCCACACCCCGGGCACCAGCACCGGCATCGTCGAGGCCCTCCAGCTGTCGCGCTGGGAGGGCAGTTACGGCGTCCGCGGCGCGAGCGGCCGCGTGATCCCCGTGTACGCCTCCCACCTCCGGGTGCGGGACACCGGCGGCGAACCGTCCACGGTCTGCCTCCTGGTACGCGAACACGAACGCGCCGTCCTCCAGACCCCGTTGCGCGGACAGTCCCCCGACGCGACGAACAGCGCCGAGGGCCAGGCCCTGGACCCGTTCGAGGTCTTCATCGGCTCCCCGGCCCCCGACGACCTCGACGGCCTGCTCCAGCGCACGGTGGAGCGCGCCCGCGACATGCTCGACGCCGACTCGGCGTTCCTGCTCCTGGCCACCGACGACGAGACGGAGCTGGAGGTACGAGCCTCGACGGGCCTCCCCTCGGCCCGCCAGCGCTTCGCCCGTGTCCCGGTCGACGCGGGCCCCGGCCGCTACGGGTCGGCCCGCATGCCGGCCGTCCATGACGACCTCACCGCCGTCCCCGGCGCGGTCCCCCTGCTCAGCGGCACGGGCATGCGTTCGGTCGTCACGGTCCCGCTGAAGGTCGAGGGCCGCCTCACCGGTTCGCTCGGCGTCGCGGCCGAGTCCCCGTCCCGGTACTCCAACGAGGAGGCCCTGCGCCTCCAGTTCGCCGCCGACCGCATCGCGCTCGCTGTGGAGTCCGCCCGGCTCGGCGAGCTGGAGCGCCTGCGCCGCGGTTCCCTGAGCTTCCTGGTGGAGGCCTCGGACCTCCTGGCGGGCACCCTGGACCGCGACCAGACCCTGGCTCTGATGGCCCAGATGACCATCCCGACCCTCGCCACCTGGTGCGCCGTCTACACGATCGCCGACCAGGCCTCGGAGCCGTACCTCTCCTACGTTCTCCACGAGGACGAGGACCGCATCGACGGCGTCAAGGCACTCCTGTCGAAGATCCCCCCGCCGGAGCCGATTCCGACGCCGGGCGCCCGCGTCTGGTCGGCCCCGGCACAGGCGGCTCACGAGGCGGCCCTGCGGACGTCCATGCGCAGCCTGGGCCTGGGCGAGCCCGCGACGGTGAGCTCCGGCATCGGTACGACCCTGGCGACGGCGTCCGCGGTGGGCGGCGAGACGGTCGTCCTCCCCCTGGTGGCGCGCAACCGCGTCATCGGCATGCTGACGCTGGGCAAGCCGTCGGACGAACACTTCCGCCAGGAGATCCTGGAGCTGGCCGAGGACTTGAGCCGCCGGGCCGCCCTGGCCCTGGACAACGCTCGCCTGTACTCGGAGCGCACGGCCATCAGCCAGTCCCTCCAGCGCAGCCTCCTGCCGCCGGATCTCCCGCACATCGAGGGCGTCGAGGTCGAGGTCATCTACCGCGCGGCCGGCGAGGGCAACGAGGTCGGCGGCGACTTCTACGACCTCTTCCCGATCCGCGACGGTGCGTACGGCTTCGCCATCGGCGACGTCTGCGGTACGGGCCCGAACGCGGCGGCGGTCACCGGCCTGGCCCGGCACGCCCTGCGTCTCCTGGCCCGCGAGGGCCTCAGCGGCCCGGCGGTGCTGGAGCGCCTCAACTCCGCGATCCTCGACGAGGGCGCCCGCAGCCGCTTCCTGACGCTCCTGTACGGGGAGTTGTGGCCTCAGGAGGACGGCAGCGCCCTCCTCAAGGTGGTCTGCGCCGGCCACCCGCTCCCGCTCCGCCTGCGCCAGGACGGCACGGTCGAACCGGCCGCCGAACCGCAGCCGCTCCTCGGCGTCATGGAGGACCTGGAGCTGTACGAGCAGACGGTGACGCTCGATCCGGGTGACGTCCTGCTGTGCGTCACGGACGGAGTCACCGAACGCCGCGAGGGCACCCGCATGTTGGGCGACGACGGACTGACGGACGTCCTCACCACGTGCACGGGCCTGACAGCGGGCGCGGTGGCGGCCCGCATCATGCGTGCGGTCGAACGCTTCGCCTCGGACGCCCCGTCGGACGACATGGCCATTCTCGCGATGCGTGTGGCGGGCCTGCAGAAGGACTGAAGGCCCGCCCCAGGGCACGAAAAAGGCCCCGCCCGGAAGGGCGAGGCCTTTTCTGCTGTGGAGCCCCCAAACGGAATCGAACCGTTGACCTTCTCCTTACCATGGAGACGCTCTGCCGACTGAGCTATGGGGGCCAGTCGCCTTCTCGAGGTTTCCCTCGCGGCAACGGAATAGATCATACCCCGAACAGAAGCGTGCTCCCAACACACCTGTTGGGTCAGAAGGCAGGCTGAAGGAGTCCGCCGAGCGCATTGCACGCGGAGACGATCCGCTGCATCTCGCGCTTTGTCAGCGACACGTCCACGGGCAGCGCCAATGTCTCGTCCGCGGCCCGCTCGGTCTCCGGCAGGCACACGTCCCGACGGAAGGCGGGCATGCGGTGTACGGGCGTCTTCACCGGCACCCGGCAGTCAACTCCCTTGGACCGCACGGCCCGCGCGAATGCGTCGCGGTCCGGGCGCCCGTTCCCGGGCACGCGCACGACGTAATGCTGATAGGTGTGCCCGTCACCGCCGTCCGGCGTCCACACCCCGTTCAACCGGGCATCGAGATAGGCGGCCCGCTCCCTGCGCTGCGCGATCTCGTCGTACGGCGCCTCGGACTCGCCCTGCTCGAGCACGAGAAGGCCGTGCCGCTGTCCGACACCGTGCAGCCGAGCGATGTCGGCCGGCCGGCCGAAGCGGTGTACGGCGATGACGGCCACGGTCCCCGAGGTCACGGCGGCCTCGACCGCCGCGGGGTCCAGGCAGTACGTGGCCGGGTCTATGTCCGCGAAGACGGGCGTCGCACCGGCCAGGGTCACGGCCTCGGCGACTTCGACGTTCCCGAAGGCCGGGACGATGACCTCGTCACCGGCTCCTGCGCCGGCGGCCTTGAGCATTCCAACGGTACCCATGATGCGGATGCTCGCCGCGCAACGTGAACTGCAAGTGACACACAACAAAAAAGAGCTGGTCCCTGAACCGAAGTTCAGGGACCAGCTCTTCTAAAATTTGTTCGGCGGCGTCCTACTCTCCCACAGGGTCCCCCCTGCAGTACCATCGGCGCTGTAAGGCTTAGCTTCCGGGTTCGGAATGTAACCGGGCGTTTCCCTCACGCTATGACCACCGAAACACTATGAAACTGTCAACCGCACCATCCCGTGACCATGGAATGGGGTTGTTCGTGGTTTCAGAACCAACACAGTGGACGCGAGCAACTGAGGACAAGCCCTCGGCCTATTAGTACCAGTCACCTCCAGCGGTTACCCGCCTTCCAGATCTGGCCTATCAACCCAGTCGTCTACTGGGAGCCTTACCCTCTCAAGGAGGTGGGAATACTCATCTCGAAGCAGGCTTCCCGCTTAGATGCTTTCAGCGGTTATCCCTCCCGAACGTAGCCAACCAGCCATGCCCTTGGCAGGACAACTGGCACACCAGAGGTTCGTCCGTCCCGGTCCTCTCGTACTAGGGACAGCCCTTCTCAATATTCCTGCGCGCGCAGCGGATAGGGACCGAACTGTCTCACGACGTTCTAAACCCAGCTCGCGTACCGCTTTAATGGGCGAACAGCCCAACCCTTGGGACCGACTCCAGCCCCAGGATGCGACGAGCCGACATCGAGGTGCCAAACCATCCCGTCGATATGGACTCTTGGGGAAGATCAGCCTGTTATCCCCGGGGTACCTTTTATCCGTTGAGCGACGGCGCTTCCACAAGCCACCGCCGGATCACTAGTCCCGACTTTCGTCCCTGCTCGACCCGTCGGTCTCACAGTCAAGCTCCCTTGTGCACTTACACTCAACACCTGATTGCCAACCAGGCTGAGGGAACCTTTGGGCGCCTCCGTTACTCTTTAGGAGGCAACCGCCCCAGTTAAACTACCCATCAGACACTGTCCCTGATCCGGATCACGGACCCAGGTTAGACATCCAGCACGACCAGACTGGTATTTCAACGACGACTCCACCCACACTGGCGTGCGGGCTTCAAAGTCTCCCAGCTATCCTACACAAGCCGAACCGAACACCAATATCAAACTGTAGTAAAGGTCCCGGGGTCTTTCCGTCCTGCTGCGCGAAACGAGCATCTTTACTCGTAGTGCAATTTCACCGGGCCTATGGTTGAGACAGTCGAGAAGTCGTTACGCCATTCGTGCAGGTCGGAACTTACCCGACAAGGAATTTCGCTACCTTAGGATGGTTATAGTTACCACCGCCGTTTACTGGCGCTTAAGTTCTCAGCTTCGCCAAACCGAAGTTTGACTAACCGGTCCCCTTAACGTTCCAGCACCGGGCAGGCGTCAGTCCGTATACATCGCCTTACGGCTTCGCACGGACCTGTGTTTTTAGTAAACAGTCGCTTCTCGCTGGTCTCTGCGGCCACCCCCAGCTCACCAAGTAAATTGGATCACCAGTGATGGCCCCCCTTCTCCCGAAGTTACGGGGGCATTTTGCCGAGTTCCTTAACCATAGTTCACCCGAACGCCTCGGTATTCTCTACCTGACCACCTGAGTCGGTTTAGGGTACGGGCCGCCATGAAACTCGCTAGAGGCTTTTCTCGACAGCATAGGATCATCCACTTCACCACAATCGGCTCGGCATCAGGTCTCAGCCTTAATGCGCGACGGATTTACCTATCGCACGGCCTACACCCTTACCCCGGGACAACCACCGCCCGGGATGGACTACCTTCCTGCGTCACCCCATCACTCACCTACTACCACCTTGGGTCAGCGGCTCCACCACTCCCCTTTGCCCGAAGGCTCCAGGGCGGCTTCACGGCCTTAGCATTAATGGGCTCGATGTTTGACGCTTCACAGCGGGTACCGGAATATCAACCGGTTATCCATCGACTACGCCTGTCGGCCTCGCCTTAGGTCCCGACTTACCCTGGGCAGATCAGCTTGACCCAGGAACCCTTAGTCAATCGGCGCACACGTTTCTCACGTGTGTATCGCTACTCATGCCTGCATTCTCACTCGTGAACCGTCCACCACTGCCTTCCGGCGCGGCTTCACCCGGCACACGACGCTCCCCTACCCATCACAGCACCCGTTGGGGCTATACGCTGCAATGACACGACTTCGGCGGTACGCTTGAGCCCCGCTACATTGTCGGCGCGGAATCACTAGACCAGTGAGCTATTACGCACTCTTTCAAGGGTGGCTGCTTCTAAGCCAACCTCCTGGTTGTCTGTGCGACTCCACATCCTTTCCCACTTAGCGTACGCTTAGGGGCCTTAGTCGATGCTCTGGGCTGTTTCCCTCTCGACCATGGAGCTTATCCCCCACAGTCTCACTGCCGCGCTCTCACTTACCGGCATTCGGAGTTTGGCTAAGGTCAGTAACCCGGTAGGGCCCATCGCCTATCCAGTGCTCTACCTCCGGCAAGAAACACACGACGCTGCACCTAAATGCATTTCGGGGAGAACCAGCTATCACGGAGTTTGATTGGCCTTTCACCCCTAACCACAGGTCATCCCCCAGGTTTTCAACCCTGGTGGGTTCGGTCCTCCACGAAGTCTTACCTCCGCTTCAACCTGCCCATGGCTAGATCACTCCGCTTCGGGTCTTGAGCGCGCTACTAAATCGCCCTATTCGGACTCGCTTTCGCTACGGCTTCCCCACACGGGTTAACCTCGCAACACACCGCAAACTCGCAGGCTCATTCTTCAAAAGGCACGCAGTCACGACGCACCGAGTAAACTCGATGCGCGACGCTCCCACGGCTTGTAGGCACACGGTTTCAGGTACTATTTCACTCCGCTCCCGCGGTACTTTTCACCATTCCCTCACGGTACTATCCGCTATCGGTCACCAGGGAATATTTAGGCTTAGCGGGTGGTCCCGCCAGATTCACACGGGATTTCTCGGGCCCCGTGCTACTTGGGTGTCTCTCAAACGAGCCGCTGATGTTTCGACTACGGGGGTCTTACCCTCTACGCCGGACCTTTCGCATGTCCTTCGCCTACATCAACGGTTTCTGACTCGTCTCACGGCCGGCAGACCGTAAAAGAGAGATCCCACAACCCCGTATACGCAACCCCTGCCGGGTCTCACACGCATACGGTTTGGCCTCATCCAGTTTCGCTCGCCACTACTCCCGGAATCACGGTTGTTTTCTCTTCCTGCGGGTACTGAGATGTTTCACTTCCCCGCGTTCCCTCCACATACCCTATGTGTTCAGGTATGGGTGACAGCCCATGACGACTGCCGGGTTTCCCCATTCGGAAACCCCCGGATCAAAGCCTGGTTGACGGCTCCCCGGGGACTATCGTGGCCTCCCACGTCCTTCATCGGTTCCTGGTGCCAAGGCATCCACCGTGCGCCCTTAAAAACTTGGCCACAGATGCTCGCGTCCACTGTGCAGTTCTCAAACAACGACCAACCACCCGTCACAACCCGCCGAAGCAGATCTTTACCGGGGCCGGCACTGAAGGCAGCCATGATCGGCCGTACCCTCAGACACCCAACAGCGTGCCCGACACCCTCGCCCTCCCATGTTCGCTTTCCACGCCGAAGCAGTACTTGCCAACCTGAGCAGGTCGAGTGTGCCGAATAATCAACGTTCCACCCTTGAGCAACCAGCATCAGACAGTCGCTGATGTACTGGCCTCTGACCTCACCCCGAAGGGATCGGTAAGAAGTGCTCCTTAGAAAGGAGGTGATCCAGCCGCACCTTCCGGTACGGCTACCTTGTTACGACTTCGTCCCAATCGCCAGTCCCACCTTCGACAGCTCCCTCCCACAAGGGGTTGGGCCACCGGCTTCGGGTGTTACCGACTTTCGTGACGTGACGGGCGGTGTGTACAAGGCCCGGGAACGTATTCACCGCAGCAATGCTGATCTGCGATTACTAGCAACTCCAACTTCATGGGGTCGAGTTGCAGACCCCAATCCGAACTGAGACCGACTTTTTGAGATTCGCTCCACCTTGCGGTATCGCAGCTCATTGTATCGGCCATTGTAGCACGTGTGCAGCCCAAGACATAAGGGGCATGATGACTTGACGTCGTCCCCACCTTCCTCCGAGTTGACCCCGGCGGTCTCCTGTGAGTCCCCATCACCCCGAAGGGCATGCTGGCAACACAGAACAAGGGTTGCGCTCGTTGCGGGACTTAACCCAACATCTCACGACACGAGCTGACGACAGCCATGCACCACCTGTACACCGACCACAAGGGGGGCACTATCTCTAATGCTTTCCGGTGTATGTCAAGCCTTGGTAAGGTTCTTCGCGTTGCGTCGAATTAAGCCACATGCTCCGCTGCTTGTGCGGGCCCCCGTCAATTCCTTTGAGTTTTAGCCTTGCGGCCGTACTCCCCAGGCGGGGAACTTAATGCGTTAGCTGCGGCACCGACGACGTGGAATGTCGCCAACACCTAGTTCCCACCGTTTACGGCGTGGACTACCAGGGTATCTAATCCTGTTCGCTCCCCACGCTTTCGCTCCTCAGCGTCAGTAATGGCCCAGAGATCCGCCTTCGCCACCGGTGTTCCTCCTGATATCTGCGCATTTCACCGCTACACCAGGAATTCCGATCTCCCCTACCACACTCTAGCTAGCCCGTATCGAATGCAGACCCGGGGTTAAGCCCCGGGCTTTCACACCCGACGTGACAAGCCGCCTACGAGCTCTTTACGCCCAATAATTCCGGACAACGCTTGCGCCCTACGTATTACCGCGGCTGCTGGCACGTAGTTAGCCGGCGCTTCTTCTGCAGGTACCGTCACTTTCGCTTCTTCCCTGCTGAAAGAGGTTTACAACCCGAAGGCCGTCATCCCTCACGCGGCGTCGCTGCATCAGGCTTTCGCCCATTGTGCAATATTCCCCACTGCTGCCTCCCGTAGGAGTCTGGGCCGTGTCTCAGTCCCAGTGTGGCCGGTCGCCCTCTCAGGCCGGCTACCCGTCGTCGCCTTGGTGAGCCACTACCTCACCAACAAGCTGATAGGCCGCGGGCTCATCCTGCACCGCCGGAGCTTTTAACCCTCACAGATGCCTGCGAGAGTATTATCCGGTATTAGACCCCGTTTCCAGGGCTTGTCCCAGAGTGCAGGGCAGATTGCCCACGTGTTACTCACCCGTTCGCCACTAATCCACCCCGAAGGGCTTCATCGTTCGACTTGCATGTGTTAAGCACGCCGCCAGCGTTCGTCCTGAGCCAGGATCAAACTCTCCGTGAATGTTTTCCCGTAATCGGGACGACACCACGAGAGCGGAACAGCCGGGCGGAATAAGCCCAGCCGTTCACAGCGTCCTCGCTGTGCGCCTACCGAACAACGTCGGCAGGACTTTTTCAAAGGAACCTCGTCCCAGCCGATCGGCCGGAGACGGGGTATCAACATATCTGGCGTTGATTTTTGGCACGCTGTTGAGTTCTCAAGGAACGGACGCTTCCTTTGTACTCACCCGAGAGACTCTCTCAGGCTTTCCTCCGGGCGCTTCCCTTCGGTCTTGCGTTTCCGACTCTATCAGACCGTTTTCCGATCCGATTTCCTCGGCGCTTTCCAGGTTTCCGCTTTCGCGTTTCCCTTTCCGGCGGTTCCGATTCTATCAGACTGTTTTCCGGTCTGATTTCCTCGGTGCTTTCCAGGTTCTCGCTTTCGCGATTCCCTTTCCGGCGGCTCCGACTTTATCAGAGGTTCTGAGTCGGATTTTCCGTCCCGCTCGGGGTTCCTGACGCACAGTCGCATCGGGTTCCCCCTCGGGCGGAGCCGTAAACGTACTGGAGCGGGGCGCCCCGATGCAAATCGAGGAGCCCCGCTCCGGGTTCACGCGTACGAGCGGTCGTACGAGGGTCAGACCTCGACCACGACCGGCAGGATCATCGGCCGGCGCCGGTAGGTGTCCGAGACCCACTTGCCCAGTGTGCGGCGGATGAGTTGCTGCAGCTGGTGGGGCTCCATGACCCCGTCCTGAGCGGACCTCTCCAGCACTTCGGCGATCTTCGGGATGACGTCGCCGAACGCGGAGTCGTCGATGCCGGAGCCACGGGCCTGGATGTGGGGACCACCAGTGATCTTTCCGGTGGACGCGTCCACGACCAGGAAGACCGAGATGATCCCCTCGTCGCCGAGGATCTTGCGGTCCTTGAGCGCGGGCTCGCCGACGTCGCCGACCGAGAGGCCGTCGACGTACACGTATCCCGCCTGGACCTTGCCGGTGATCTTGGCCTTGCCCTCGACCAGGTCGACGACGACGCCGTCCTCGGCGATCACGATGCGGTCGTGCGGGACGCCGGTGAGAGCGCCCAGCTCGGCGTTGGCCCGCAGATGGCGCCATTCGCCGTGGACCGGCATGAGGTTGCGTGGCTTGCAGATGTTGTAGAAGTACAACAGCTCGCCGGCCGAGGCGTGGCCCGAGACGTGCACCTTGGCGTTGCCCTTGTGGACGACGTGCGCGCCCCAGCGGGTCAGGCCGTTGATCACGCGGTAGACCGCGTTCTCGTTACCGGGGATGAGCGACGACGCGAGGATGACCGTGTCGCCCTGGACGATGCGGATCTGATGGTCCCGGTTGGCCATGCGTGACAGAGCCGCCATCGGCTCGCCCTGCGAGCCCGTGCAGACCAGCACGATCTCGTGCTCCGGGAGGTCGTCCAGCGTCTTGACGTCCACGACCAGGCCCGGCGGAACCTTCAGATAGCCCAGGTCCCGGGCGATGCCCATGTTGCGGACCATCGAGCGTCCGACGAAGGCGACCCGGCGGCCGTACTCGTGCGCCGCGTCCAGGATCTGCTGGATGCGGTGGACGTGGCTGGCGAAGCTCGCCACGATGATCCGCTTGCGGGCGCCCGCGAAGACGTTGCGCAGCACGTTCGAGATGTCGCGCTCGGGCGGGACGAAACCCGGGACCTCCGCGTTCGTCGAGTCCGAGAGGAGGAGGTCGATGCCCTCCTCACTCAGCCGCGCGAACGCGTGGAGGTCCGTCAGACGGTTGTCCAGCGGGAGCTGGTCCATCTTGAAGTCGCCCGTGTGGACGACCATGCCGGCCGGAGTGCGGATGGCGACCGCCAAGGCGTCCGGAATGGAGTGGTTGACGGCGACGAACTCGCAGTCGAACGGGCCGATGCGCTCGCGGTTCCCCTCCGCCACCTCAAGGGTGTACGGACGGATGCGGTGCTCCTGGAGCTTCGCCTCGATGAGTGCGAGGGTCAGCTTGGAGCCGATCAGCGGGATGTCCGGCTTCTCCCGGAGGAGGAACGGGACGCCGCCGATGTGGTCCTCGTGGCCATGGGTGAGGACGATGCCCTCGATGTCGTCGAGGCGGTCCCTGATGGACGTGAAGTCCGGCAGGATCAGGTCGATTCCGGGCTGCTCCTCCTCGGGGAAGAGCACTCCGCAGTCGACGATCAGCAGGCGACCGCCGTACTCGAAGACGGTCATGTTGCGGCCGATTTCGCCGAGACCGCCCAGCGGGGTGACCCGAAGGCCGCCCTTGGGGAGCTTCGGCGGCGGGCCGAGTTCAGGATGCGGATGACTCAAAAGACTCTCCTCACCATGCGCGCCACGTACCGGTAAGGCACGTGGCGCGCATGACGTTCGTGCAAAAGCAGTTGTTGGTGTGGGGTGCAGGCACGTGAGCCCTGCGTATTCAGTTGTGAAGTCTGGTGTTAGAGCTGTACCCCGCCGGCGGCAAGATCGATCTTGAGCTGAGCGGTCTCCTCGGGCGAGAGCTCGACCATGGGGGCGCGCAGCGGTCCGGCGGGCAGGCCCTGGAGGGCGAGGGCGGCCTTGGTGGTCATGACGCCCTGGGTGCGGAACATACCGGTGAACACCGGCAGCAGCTTCTGGTGGATCTCCAGCGCCTTCTGGACGTCCCCGCCGATGTACGCCTCCGCCATCGCGCGCAGCTCGGGCGTGACCACGTGGCCGACCACCGAGACGAAGCCGACGGCACCCACGGACAGCAGCGGGAGGTTCAGCATGTCGTCGCCGGAGTACCAGGCCAGACCCGAGCGGGCGATCGCCCAGCTCGCGCGGCCCAGGTCGCCCTTGGCGTCCTTGTTGGCGACGATCCGCGGGTGCTCGGCGAGCCGGACCATCGTCTCGGTGCTGATCGGTACGCCGCTGCGGCCGGGGATGTCGTAGAGCATCACCGGCAGCTCGGTCGCGTCGGCGATCGCCGTGAAGTGCCGGTACAGGCCCTCCTGCGGGGGCTTGTTGTAGTACGGCGTGACGGTCAGCAGGCCGTGCGCGCCGGCCTTCTCTGCCGCGCGCGCCAGCTCGATGCTGTGGTGCGTGTCGTTCGTGCCGACGCCGGCGACGATGTGGGCTCGGTCGCCGACCGCCTCCAGGACGGCTCGTACGAGATCCGATTTCTCCGCGTTGCTGGTGGTCGGGGACTCGCCGGTGGTGCCGTTGATGATCAGGCCGTCGTTGCCTGCGTCCACCAGGTGGGCAGCGAGCCGCTGCGCGCCGTCGAGGTCGAGTGCGCCGTCCGCCGCGAAGGGCGTGACCATGGCGGTGAGGACCCGCCCGAAGGGGGTCTGCGGAGTGGAGGTCGGAGCCATGGGTAACACGCTACTCGCTGCTCAACATGGGGTCTGCCCTCGGGGGACGCGACAAGTCGTGACAAATGCGGAGCCCGGCACTGCCTGCTCGGGGGTTCAAGCAGTGCCGGGTCCGTTTGATCAGGCTAGATGAACTTCCCGAAATGCCGCAATACGGACACTTCGCCGGGCTGGCCGCACATCTGTGCCCGACACGGGGACTGAGGCGCGTGCAGAGCGGTCTGGGTGCGTTACGGCGCCACGCGCCCGTTCGTGTTGAAGGCCGCGTACGTCAGCGGCATGAGCTTGGCCCACTCCGCCTCCATCTTCTCGCCGACCATCTCGATCTCCCGCTGCGGGAAGGACGGCACCTTGGCCAGCTCGTGCTGGGTGCGCAGGCCGAGGAAGTGCATCAGCGAGCGGGCGTTGCACGTGGCGTACATCGAGGAGAAGAGGCCGACGGGGAGGACCGCGCGGGCGACCTCGCGGGCGACGCCGGCGGCGAGCATCTCCTGGTAGGCCTCGTACGCCTGACGGTACGAGTCCTCCATGACGCGGCCCGTGAGCTCCTGCTGTGCCTGGGTGCCCTCGACGAAGACGTACTTGCCGGGGCGGCCCTCCTGGACCAGCTTGCGGGACTCCCCCGGGACGTAGAAGACCGGCTCGAGCTCCCTGTACCGGCCCGACTCCTCGTTGTACGACCAGCCCACCCGGTGTCGCATGAACTCGCGGAACACGAAGATGGGGGCGCTGATGAAGAACGTCATCGAGTTGTGCTCGAAGGGGCTGCCGTGCCGGTCCCGCATCAGGTAGTTGATCAGGCCCTTCGAGCGCTCCGGGTCCTTCTTCAGCTCGTCCAGGGACTGCTCGCCGGCGGTGGAGACGCGGGCGGCCCACAGCACGTCCGAGTCGGCCGCGCTGTGCTTCACCAACTCGACGGTGACGTCGCTGCGGAAGCTGGGCTTGAGGTCGTCGGCGGGGGTGTCGGTCACGGCTTGGAGGGTCCTTCCCATCACATCTCTCGGGCGGCGCCCACTCTACGGCCCGGCACTGACAACGGGGCGTTCGGTGCCGTGCCGCGACATTCCTCGCCGAACTTCTGCGAATTCGGCGAAACTGGGCACCTCTTGGGGCGTTCGTTCGTCTGTATGGGTGACAGTGATCCGTTCGAGCCTCCAGAGGAGAAGCACACCCCATGTTCCGTCGGCGCGAGCCCGTTCCGTTCGCCTTCATCGCCGAAGCCGACAAGTTCCGCAGCAATGTCACCCCGCCGCCCCGCCAGCGGGCGTCCGCCGGTCAGACGGCCGGGCGCTGGCTCCTGGGACTCACCGTGATCGCCGGGCTCGTGGGCGCGCTGGTCGTCGGGATGCCTTCGCTGTCACTCGACCAGTCACCTGCGACGACGCAGCATTCCGAGGCGTCCCGGGGGCACTGACGCCCGTCCACCGCCCGAGTGGCGCGGGGAGGCACCCCCATGGCCCCCCAAGGGTGGTGAGCAAGGACACGGCTCGATAACCTCACCGGGCACAGCCCATGAATGGAATTGAGTGAGGATGAGTCGTGCCCCTGCCCTTCCTGACGGCCGACCGCACGTTTGACGAGGCGGCGGACGACCTCCCGCTGCCCTACGACGACCGCGACCGCTGGCGGCGCCCGTACCGGCCAGGTCCCTGGCGGGTGGGCATGGCCGCACTTCTGCTCCTGCTCGCGTCGTACGTGCTCGCCGCGGCGGTCGTCATCGCGCTCACCGGCACCGCCTCAGGCGCCGGAGCGGTCCTGGGGATCGCGGCCGTCGTGATCGCCTGCGCGCTGCGGATGCTGCGCATGGGCGTCTGGGTGAGCGCGCGCGGAGTGCGCCGGGTCGGCTTCCTGCGTACGGGCACCACGCCGTGGGAGCAGGTCGTCGCGGTGCGCACGGTTCAGCAGCCGGTGCGCTGGCTCGGGCTGCCGCGCACGGTTCAGGGGCAGGCGCTGATCCTCGTACGTGGGGATCGTGCCCCCGAGGACCAGCCGTCGCTGCTGACCACGCACGGCGCCGACTTCCTGGCGCGTGCGGCGGCCTTCGACCGGGCGGCCGACGCGGTCGAGGCCTGGGCGTCGGAGTACGGGCGGAGCTGAGCCGAGGCGAACGTGTGTTTGAGGGGCCGGTCCGCACTCGCGGGCCGGCCCCCGACGCGTTCCGGGGTCGAAAGGGCTCAGGCCTCGACCGGCCTTCCCTCGTGGAGCGCGATGGCGCGCTGCATCGCCTTGCGGGCCCGCGGGGTGTCGCGGGCGTCGTGGTAGGCGACGGCGAGACGGAACCAGCTGCGCCAGTCGCCCGGGGCGTCCTCGGTCTCGGCCTTGCGGCGGGCGAAGACCTCGTCGGCCGAGTCCCGGTCGATGCGGCCGCCCGGCGTGCGCCTCAGCTCGTCGACGGGCAGGCCGCCCTCGGCGTCGAGCTCGGCGGCGAGCGCGTTGGCCTTCCGGACGAACTGCGTGTTCTTCCAGAGGAACCAGACACCGATGACCGGCAGGATCAGCACCGCGACACCGAAGGTGACGGTGACCAGGGTGCCGTTCTGGATCAGGAGCACACCGCGGCTGCCGACCAGGACGAAGTAGACGACCAGGACGGCGGCCGTGACGGCGTACGTGATTTTGGCGCGCATGTCCGTCAGTTCAGGTCCAGGAAGTGCTCCAGGCCGAACGTGAGGCCGGGAGTGGTGACGACACGGCGGGCGCCGAGCAGGATGCCCGGCATGAAGCTGCTGTGGTGCAGCGAGTCGTGGCGGACGGTGAGGGTCTCGCCCTCGGCGCCGAGCAGCACTTCCTGGTGCGCGAGCAGGCCGCGCAGGCGGACCGCGTGCACCGGGACACCGTCGACGTTCGCACCGCGGGCACCGTCCAGGGCCGTCACCGTGGCGTCGGGCTGCGGAGCGCTGCCCGCCTTGCGGCGGGCCTCGGCGATGAGCTGGGCGGTGCGCGTGGCCGTGCCGCTGGGGGCGTCCACCTTGTTCGGGTGGTGCAGCTCGACGACCTCGACGGACTCGAAGTACGGCGCCGCGAGCTGCGCAAACTTCATGGTCAGCACGGCCCCGATGGAGAAGTTGGGCGCGATGAGCACACCCGTCTCCGGCGACTGGGCCAGCCAGCCCTTCAGCTGCGCGAGGCGGTCGTCGGTCCAGCCCGTCGTACCGACCACGGCGTGGATGCCGTGGCGTACGCAGAAGTCGAGGTTGCCCATCACCGAGGCCGGCGTGGTCAGTTCGACGGCGACCTGGGCGCCGGTGTCGGCCAGCGTCTCCAGTTTGTCGCCTCGGCCGAGGGCGGCCACCAGTTCCATGTCCTCGGCTGCCTCGACGGCTCGTACCGCCTCGGATCCGATGCGGCCCTTGACACCGAGGACCGCCACGCGCAACTTGCTCATGTTCTTGATTCCTTAGTCGAGGACTTACGCGACCGCTTCGTGCAGACGGGACGCCTGCTTGTCCTTGAGCGGGCCGATGACCGACAGCGAGGGCCGCTGTCCCAGGATGTCGCGGGCGACCGAACGGACATCGTCCGGGGTGACCTCGGTGATCCGGGCCAGCATGTCGTCGACGGACATCTGCTCGCCCCAGCACAGCTCACTCTTGCCGATACGGTTCATCAACGCACCGGTGTCCTCCAGGCCGAGGACCGTGGAGCCCTTGAGCTGGCCGATGGCGCGGGCGATCTCGTCGTCGGACAGGCCGTGCTCGGCGACGTGGTCGAGTTCGTCCCGGCAGATCTTCAGCACGTCGTGGACCTGGCTCGGGCGGCAGCCCGCGTACACGCCGAACAGGCCGCAGTCGGCGAAACCCGAGGTGTACGAGTACACGCTGTAGGCCAGGCCGCGCTTCTCGCGGACCTCCTGGAACAGGCGCGAGGACATGCCGCCGCCGAGCGCCGTGTTCAGTACGCCAAGGGCCCAGCGGCGCTCGTCGGTGCGGGCGAGACCCGGCATGCCGAGGACGACATGGGCCTGCTCGGTCTTGCGGCCGAGCAGCTCGACGCGGCCCGCGGTGCGGATGGCGCGGCGGCCGTCGCGCGGGGCGATCGGGGTGGCGTCCGGCTGCTTCAGGGCGCCCGCCTTCTCGAAGGCGGCGCGGACCTGTCGTACGACCTTGTTGTGGTCGACGTTGCCCGCGCACGCGACCACGAGGTGGGTCGGGTCGTAGTGCTTCTTGTAGAAGCGGCGGATGCGGTCCGCGGTGAGGGCGTTGACCGTGTCGACCGTGCCGAGGACCGGGCGGCCGAGCGGGGTGTCGCCGAGCATCGTGTGCGCGAACAGGTCGTGCACACAGTCGCCCGGGTCGTCCTCGGTCATCGCGATCTCTTCGAGGATCGCGCCGCGCTCGACGTTGACGTCCTCTTCGAGGATGAGCGAGCCGGTCAGCATGTCGCAGACCACGTCGATGGCGAGCGGCAGATCGGTGTCGAGCACGCGCGCGTAGTAGCACGTGTACTCCTTCGCCGTGAACGCGTTCATCTCGCCGCCGACCGCGTCGAGGGCCGACGAGATGTCCAGGGCGCTGCGCTTGTGCGTGCCTTTGAAGAGCAGGTGCTCCAGGTAGTGCGTCGCGCCGTTCAGCGTGGGCGTCTCGTCGCGGGAACCGACGTGGGCCCAGATCCCGAAGGTCGCCGAGCGTACCGAGGGCAGCGTCTCGGTGACGATGCGCAGGCCGCCCGGGAGGGTGGTCTTGCGGACCGTACCGATGCCGTTGACGCCCTTGACGAGGGTTTGGGTACGGGCGACGGCCCGCGCCTCCGAGGAGGTGCGGGCCGTCGCCGTGGAGCTACGAGACGTCACTTGTCGGTGTCGTCCTTCTTCTCGTCGTCGCCTTCGCCCTCGACCACGGGGATGAGGGAGAGCTTGCCGCGGGAGTCGATCTCGGCGATCTCGACCTGGACCTTGGCGCCCACACCGAGCACGTCCTCGACGTTCTCCACGCGCTTGCCGCCGGCGAGCTTGCGGATCTGCGAGATGTGCAGCAGACCGTCCTTGCCCGGGAGCAGCGACACGAACGCACCGAAGGTGGTCGTCTTGACGACCGTGCCCAGGTAGCGCTCGCCGACCTCCGGCATGGTCGGGTTGGCGATGCCGTTGATCGTGGCGCGGGCGGCCTCGGCCTGCGAGCCGACCTGGGCACCGATGTAGATGGTGCCGTCGTCCTCGATCGTGATCTCGGCGCCGGTGTCCTCCTGGATCTGGTTGATCATCTTGCCCTTGGGGCCGATGACCTCACCGATCTTGTCCACGGGGATCTTGACGGTGATGATCCGCGGGGCGTTCGGGGACATCTCGTCCGGCGTGTCGATCGCTTCCATCATCACGTCGAGGATGTGGAGGCGGGCGTCGCGGGCCTGCTTGAGGGCCGCGGCCAGGACGGAGGCCGGGATGCCGTCCAGCTTGGTGTCGAGCTGGAGGGCGGTCACGAACTCCTTGGTGCCGGCGACCTTGAAGTCCATGTCGCCGAAGGCGTCCTCCGCACCGAGGATGTCGGTGAGGGCGACGTAGTGCGTCTCGCCGTTGATCTCCTGGGAGATCAGGCCCATGGCGATACCGGCGACGGGGGCCTTCAGCGGCACACCGGCGTTCAGCAGCGACATGGTGGAGGCGCAGACCGAGCCCATGGACGTCGATCCGTTGGAGCCGAGGGCCTCGGACACCTGACGGATCGCGTACGGGAACTCCTCGCGCGTCGGCAGGACCGGCACGATCGCGCGCTCGGCGAGCGCGCCGTGGCCGATCTCGCGGCGCTTCGGGGAGCCGACGCGGCCGGTCTCGCCGACGGAGTACGGCGGGAAGTTGTAGTTGTGCATGTAGCGCTTGCGGGTCACCGGGGAGAGGGTGTCCAGCTGCTGCTCCATACGGAGCATGTTCAGGGTGGTGACGCCCAGGATCTGGGTCTCACCACGCTCGAACAGCGCCGAGCCGTGCACACGCGGGATGGCCTCGACCTCGGCGGCGAGCGTACGGATGTCCGTGACGCCTCGGCCGTCGATGCGGACCTTGTCCTTGATGACGCGCTCGCGCACCAGGGACTTGGTCAGCGAGCGGTACGCGGCGGAGATCTCCTTCTCGCGACCCTCGAACTGCGGGAGCAGCTTCTCGGCGGCGATCTCCTTGACGCGGTCCAGCTCGGCCTCGCGGTCCTGCTTTCCGGCGATGGTGAGCGCCTGGGAGAGCTCGCTCTTGACCGCGGCGGTCAGGGCCTCCAGGACGTCGTCCTGGTAGTCGAGGAAGACCGGGAACTCGCCGGTCGGCTTGGCGGCCTTCGCGGCGAGGTCGGCCTGAGCCTTGCAGAGCACCTTGATGAAGGGCTTCGCGGCGTCCAGACCGGCGGCGACGACCTCCTCGGTCGGCGCCTCGGCGCCGCCCGCGACCAACTGGATGGTCTTCTCGGTGGCCTCGGCCTCGACCATCATGATCGCGACGTCGCCGTCCTCCAGGGCGCGGCCCGCGACGACCATGTCGAAGACGGCGTCCTCGAGCTCGGTGTGCGTCGGGAACGCGACCCACTGGCCGTTGATCAGCGCGACGCGGACGCCGCCGATCGGGCCGGAGAAGGGCAGGCCGGCCAGCTGCGTGGACGCGGACGCGGCGTTGATCGCGACGACGTCGTACAGGTGGTCGGGGTTGAGCGCCATGATCGTCGCGACGACCTGGATCTCGTTGCGCAGGCCCTTCTTGAAGGACGGGCGCAGCGGGCGGTCGATCAGGCGACAGGTGAGGATCGCGTCCTCGGAGGGACGGCCCTCGCGGCGGAAGAAGCTGCCGGGGATCTTGCCGGCGGCGTACATCCGCTCCTCGACGTCCACCGTGAGGGGGAAGAAGTCGAGATTTTCCTTGGGCTTCTTGGAGGCGGTGGTGGCCGACAGCACCATGGTGTCGTCGTCCAGGTACGCGACGGCGGAGCCGGCGGCCTGCTTGGCCAGGCGGCCCGTCTCGAAGCGGATGGTGCGGGTGCCGAAGGAACCGTTGTCAATGACGGCCTCGGCGTAGTGGGTCTCGTTCTCCACTAGCGTTTTCTCCGATACTTTTCGTCTTTTGTCCCGGGCTGCCCGTGTGGCAGGGGGACGGTGGTCGGAGAAGCGCTCCACTGGTGCGGGCCGGTCTTCGATCGAAGCACCCGGGGCTCACTTCCCCCGGGGGCCACTACCGAGGACCGGCGGCGGCGAGGTGCGCTTCTCCTCGTTGGGTGTGGCGTGCCGTCATCGCTGTGCGCTGTCGGTGTACCACGTTGTGTGTCGTACGTATTGCGTTGTGCTACCACACTACAAAGGGGCAGCGACACTCCGCACGTTTCCGTACGTACAGCAAAGGGAGCGGCCCCCTAAGTCATGGGAACCGCTCCCTTCACGGCGTCTTACTTGGCGCCCGCCGCACCGCGGCGGATGCCCAGGCGGTCGACCAGCGCACGGAAGCGCTGGATGTCCTTCTTGGCCAGGTACTGCAGCAGGCGGCGACGCTGACCGACCAGGATCAGCAGACCACGACGGGAGTGGTGGTCGTGCTTGTGGGTCTTGAGGTGCTCGGTCAGGTCCGAGATCCGGCGCGAGAGCATGGCGACCTGGACCTCGGGGGAGCCGGTGTCGCCCTCCTTGGTACCGAACTCGGTGATGATCTGCTTCTTCGTAGCGGCGTCGAGCGACACGCGTACTCCTCGTAGTCTGAAAGAGGCCACCGAGTGCCCCCGGTCTTGGTCTCGGGGGAGCTTCCGTTACTCGGGAGGCGGGGATCCGCTGGGCGCGGCCTCCAGATCCCTGGGCGATCCTTGCGGCGCCTGGGGCGGGGTCCGGGGGTGCGTACACGAACGGCCGTTACACAGGGTACCAGGCTGTACGGAGGCGCTCGGCCGAGGTCCTGGGGCGGTCAGCCGCTGGTCTCGAACCCGTCGGCGAGCCATTCGCTCTCCCCTTCGCCGTCCTTGTTCACCGGCCCGTCGATGGTGGTGGCGGCGAAGAAGATGCGGCCGTGCTCGTAGCGGACGTCCAGGTAGTCGAAGAACGACATGCCGTCGGTGCCGAAGAGCAGGAGCAGCGTCTCCTTCCCCGACGCGGTGTCGATGCTCACGGCGGCGCTGGGCGCGTATCTGGAGACGGAAGACCGGTAGGCGATGAGTCTGTCCCCGCTCATCCGGACGGGGTACATGGGGCGGCCGACCTTGGCGTCGAACTTCCGGACGCTCTTCCCGGTGGCCAGGTCGAAGGCGACGATCTCGTTGGCCACCTGGCCGTGGGCGCTCCCCGCGACGTAGTCGCGCCCCTGGGTGGCGACGTACAGCTGCCGGTCCCCGACCACCACGGCCTCGCAGGTCTCGACCGGGCCCGTGATGTCCGTGGCGCACTTGGTGACGTACCTCTGGCCGGGCACCGAGAGCGAGGCGCGGACCGTGCCCCGGTCGCTGAGGGAGATGAGGTCGGTGATCTCGGGGGCGCCCGCCGCGACGGCGATGACGACGGGGGACGAGGAGACCAGACGGACGTCCTGGACCCCGGGGTCCACCTGGTAGGTCCACAGTGACTTCCCGGTCCTGGGGTTCGTCCCCTCCACCCGGAACCGCCTGTTGTCCGCGTTCCCGCACTTGACGAGGCGCACGAGGGCCTTGCCCCCGGCGTACCCGCTGTCCCCGCAGACCGCCCCGGGCACATGCGACCAGAGCAGCTTCCCGTCGGCCATGGCGTACGCCGCCGAGCCGTCCTTCCAGGAGGCGATGACCTTTCCGCGCGTCATGGTGACGGTGGCGGGCACAAGTTCCTTCTCGGGCAGCTTGACGTGCCACAGCCGCTTGCCCGTGTCGATGTCGAACATGGCGATCTCGTCGCAGGGGCCGCTCATGACCCCACCGCTCGGGTCGGTTCTGGTCGCCTCGCCCGAGAAGGCCACGGCGGTACGGCCGTCCACGGTGACGTGTGGGGTGGCGGCGCAGACAGCGCCGGGGAAGCCGATTTTCCACGCTTCCTTGTTGGTCGCGATCTTGAACCCGGTGATGCGGTTGCCCAGGGTCTTCGCGAAGACCTTGCCGGTCGCCCAGGTACCCGTGGCCTCGATGGTCTGGCCCGCCTTGACGCCCTTGGCGCGGCGCGTGACCGCTGTCGCCCCTTCCGGCGTCGCCGGGCGCCGCTCGACCGTCTCCCGGATGGCGTCGGGATCTTGCCGGGAGGCCGTCGGGCGCTGGTCGGAGGGGGTGTGGGAAAGTCCCCAGATTCCCGCGCAGAGCACCGCGACAGCGGCCGCCGCGGCACCGAGGATCCGCAACCGACGGCGCTTCCTCCGGTTCTCGGATTCCAGGGTGGATGCGGTGTAGGGAGACGGCGGAGGACCGAAACTCACTGGAACGGGGCCTTTCTGCCTGCTGGGTTGACGGAATCGCCGCCCTCACGGACGTACCTTCGCGATCCCCTGACCAGGGGGAACGGCGGCAAGTAGGCCAGCCGTACAGCTCGTTGACACAAAAGGAGGACCTGAACGGCGGATTCGATCCGGAGCCCACGCCGCACGGCGGGGGACCCGCCACGGAGTGCCCGGAGCGGGACAAAGGGGCGGCACGCGCGCGTTGCCGCCCCGGCTCTTGCTCAGTGGCTGACCCCGGCGCTCCCCACTCCGATCGCTGCCAGCACCGGGTCCTTGGGGTGCTTGTCGTCGGCGGTCAGTTCCCGCTTCGCGAAGAAGACCCTGTCCTTCTCGACGATGATGTCCGACTGTTCCGGGTCGCTCAGCTCGGACTCCTCGTCCTCCGGGAGGTGGAAGAGGAGGAACGGTGACTCCTTGTCGGTACGGGGGTTCCAGCGCACCACGGCCGCCGGTCCGACGCTGCCGAAGGTCCGCCGGTAGATCAGAAGCTCGTCGCCGCTCATGCGCAACGGAAGAACCGACTGGAAGGAGCGTCCGTCGAACTTCCCCGCCGTCTTGCCCGTTCTGACATCGAACGCCACGATCCAGTTCGCCGGCTGAGCGGCGTCGAAGCCCTCCTTGGTGGCGACGTACATCTGCTTGCGCCCCACGACCATCTTGTCGCAGTTCTCCATCACACCGAAGTACGGCGCCGCGAAGTAGCGCTGCCCGCACCCGGGGTCGTAGCGATTGCCCGCCAGAGAGACCGTGGCGAGGTGTTTGCCCTTGTCGTCCAGCGTGATCAAGTCGGTCACCGTGATGTCCCCGGCCGCGACGGCGAGGACCGGCGGATCGGACGAGGGCATGTACACGGCCTGGATGCCGCCGGCGACCTTGTACGTCCAGTCGGCCCTGCCCGTGCGGGGGTCGAGCTTCTGCACCTCGTACTTGGTGTCGGGCGCCTCCCCGCAGCTGACCAGGGCGAGCAGGGCGCGACCGCCGGCGAAGCCCTCGTCCTCGCAGTTGGAAACAGCGGTGCTGTCCCAGAGCTGCTTGCCGTTCTTCATGTCGTAAGCCACCGAGCCATGCCTCCAGGCCACGGCGACGACGCCTCGCGTGAGAGTCAGGTTCGTGTTCGTCACGTAGGCCTGGTTCGCCGAGGGCATCTTCGCCTGCCAGAGCTTTTTGCCGGTGTCCAGATCGAAGAACACCACCTCGTTGCAGACGCCCGCGGTCTTGGAGCCCTCGGGCTTGCTGGGCTGAACGACGACCGCCGTACGACCGTCGGCTGTGACATGTCTGCTGGTGGCGCAGATGTGGCCGCCGAGCTCGAGGGTCCAGGCCGCCTTCTCGCTCTGGGACTGGATCTTGTAGCCCACGACCTTGCGGGCAATACCCTTGGCGAAGATCTTGCCCGTGGCCCAAGTGCCGGGCGCGTAGCGCGGGTCGGTGGTGTTCTTGGCCAGGCCGTCCTCGCTGTGTTCGATCACCAGCCGGCCCTCGGGTGTGCTGGGGATCTTCTCGACCGTCTCCCTGATCTCATCAGGGCGCTGCGAGGCGGCGGCCGCCTTGCCATCGGCCGGTGCGTCGTCGCCCGCGGACAACAGGAGCCAGCCGCCCACGCACAGCACGGCGACGACGAGTGCGGCCACGGCGCCCACCACCTTCATGCGGCCGCGGCTGCGGGCCTGGTCCGCCGCCAGTGCGGATTGGGTGTAGACGGACGGTGGTGGGCCGAAGCTCACGTTGGGAGGCCTTTCTGACAGTGGTCGTGTCTCGACGGTGATCACGGCTCGGTCCGCGCCGGGGCTCGGCCGGTCGGCGTGGTCCGGGCCGAGCCCGAGGTCATGGGGTGTGGGGTATCAGCGCGGGCAGCGCGTGCCGAGCAGGGCCGGTCCCCTAGCTGGTCATGGCCCGCGCCTGCGCGTACACGTCGAAGACAGCCAGAGCCAGCGGGATCAGCGTCAGCAGGACGAAACTCTCGGCGATCTCCAAGAAGCGTCCCCAGAAGGGGGTCACGCCGCGCTTCGGAGTGACCAGGCCGATCGCGGTGACCAGGACGGTGGCCGCGGCGACCGCCGCGGCGAGCCAGACGCTGCGGATGTCGAGGGCGGTGGTGTCTCCCTGGAGAGCACCGCGCCAGTACCCCTGCGGCGGGTTCAGGGCGAGCCCGAGGCCAAGGAGGACGAGAGCCGCGAGGCCGGCGGCCAAAGTGGCGCCGACCTGCGCGGTGTAGCGGAACAGATGGGCACGCATCAGCATCGCCACGCCTGTCGCGAGGGCGAGGAGTTGTGCCCACGCGTTGCTGGAGAAGCCGAGGACGACCGACGCGCCTACGGAGACCAGCGCACAGCCGCCGACCAGACCGACGAGAAGTTCGTGACCGCGGCGGGCCTGGGCCGCGACGCGCTCGGCGTCGACGGGCTCCTGGGGGGCGGGCTCGCCCGGGTCGTAGCCGCCGCGGGACGGGTTGGGCGGTTCGAAGCCGATGGGCAGCCGGGCGAAGCGCATGGACAGGCCCGGCAGGAAGGCGAGTGCGCAGACCGAGAGCGGGGCGCAGACGGCAGCCGTCTCCATGGGTTTCAGATCCGTGAGAATCGCGATGAAGGTGGTGAGCAGGCCGATCGTGGCCGCGAAGACGAACGCCACGAAGGGCCCGTCGCCCCTCGGCGACACCAAGGTGAGCACCACGGACGCGACCAGGACCGCCGTGCAGGCGAGCAGGAACTGGAGCCGTCCGATCCCCTGCCCGTCGGAGAGCGGCAGCAGCCCGGAGCCCGCCACCGCGACGTTCGGCAGGGCGCCGAGCCCCAGAGCGACGGCCGAGCCCCGGTCGTCGTACACGCGGGCGCGGACGCACGCGAGGGTGACCAGGAGGATGCCGGCGACGGCGGCCAGGACACCCTGAAGGCTGTGCATGTCGTGGCGGATCTGGGAACTCCAGACCACGAAGGCGAGCAGTGCGGGCAGGATGCCGCCCGCGACGAGACCGGCCGTGCGCGTCAGTTCGCCGCTCCACAGGCTGCGGTCGCGGGTGACGGCGGAGGCGACGGCTTCGGAGACGTCGTCGAAGACGGCCGGCGGAAGCGACTCGGAGAACGGGCGCAGCGTGAGCAGTTCACCGTCCAGGATGCGCTGGGCCGCGAACGAGCGGGCGCTGTCGAGGACGGACCCGTCGCGGCGTACGAGGGAGTAGCCGACGGGGGCGCCCTCGGCCGGACTCTGCTGGGACAGTCGCAGGATTTCCGGGTACAGGTCGGCGACCGGTACGTCATCGGGCAACGCCACATCGATCCGGCTGTCGGGCGCCACGATGGTGACCCGGCAGAAGCCGAGTCCTGCGCCCGCCCCGGCAGGGGCCGTGGTGCCCGCTCCGCCGGTCGCGCCGGTCGGCACGGAGGCCGTCATGCTCACCTGCTGTTCCCCCTCGATCAGTGGTGCGCACAGCTCTGCGGGCGACCGCGGACGTCCGCCCGTGGAGATCCTGTGCACGTTGCGCCGCGACCCCGCGGGGTCGGCCCCTTGTGCCGTCGTGCCGGTCACTTCGAGGTGAGCGGCTGTCCCGAACCACGCCCAATGCCCGTTTTTCCTGGGCCGATCCGCGGCTGCTCACGCGTACCACCGGCACCCTACCGCCCACCGTTGTCAGCGGTCGTCAGTAGGATCGCAAACAGCGATCGGCGTCCGCCCGACACGGGGCGGCGGACGGAACAACTCGGTCCGGCAAGGGAATTGGTGCGAAGTGAGCCACATCGTGGTCAAGCGTCCGCCTCGGGCGCTGCCGTCCGAAGTGCCCACGGAAGAGGTCGTACTACAGCCTCCGCCGGAGCTTCCGCGCGGGCAGCAGGAGGGCGCTCTGATGCAGCTCCTGCCGATGCTCGGCATGGGCGGCTCCGTGGTGTTCTTCTTCAATCCGCAGGCGCAGCCCTTCATGAAGATCATGGGCATGGTGATGGTGGCCTCCACCATCGCCATGGGCATCTCGATGCTCATCCGCTACCGCCGCGGCAGCCAGGGACAGATGGCGGACATGCGCCGCGACTATCTCCGTTACCTGTCACGGACCCGGCGTGCCGCCGCGGACGCCGCGAAGGCACAGCGCGACGCGCAGTACTACTTGCACCCTTCGCCCGAGCAACTGTGGGCACTGGTCGCCGAGGGCAGTCGAGTATGGGAACGACGCACCAGCGACGAGGACTTCGCGCAGGTGCGCGTGGGTCTCGGACCGCAGGCGCTGGCGACCCCCCTAGTGCCGCCGGAGACCGCCCCGGTCGACGAGCTGGAGCCGCTGACAGCGAGCGCGATGCAGCGTTTCCTGGCCACGTACAGCGTCCTCGAGGAACTGCCGATGGCGGTGTCGCTGCGCGCCTTCTACCACGTCACGGTCAGCGGCGAGCCGACGACCGTACGGGGCACGGCCCGCGCCCTTGCCGCCTCGCTTGCGTCCCTGCACTCCCCCGAGGACCTGGTCATCGCGGTCGCGGCCGCCCGTGAGTCGCTGCCCGAGTGGGAGTGGGCCAAGTGGCTGCCGCACACCCAGGCACCGGGCCTCGCGGACGGAGCGGGCAGCCGGCGTCTGATCGCCGGCGACCCGATGCAGTTGGAGGAACTGCTCGCCGCCCGCCTGGAGGGCCGCCCGCGGTTCCACCCGGCGGGCGCCCCGGTCCCCGAGCAGCCGCACCTGGTCGTCGTACTCGACGGTCTCTCCCTGCCTCCCACATCGATACTGGCCAGCCCCGAGGGCCTGCAAGGGGTGACGGTCCTGGAGGTCGTGCCCGGCAACCTCACCGCCGGTCGCGGCGACCTCTCCGTCGTCGTACACCCGCAGCTGCTGCGCCTGGAGTCGGCGCAGGGTTCGGTCTACGACGGCACGCCGGACGTGCTCTCGTACGAGGCCGCGGAGGCGCTCGCCCGGCAGCTGGCGCCGCTGCGCGTGGCGACGGGTGGGGACGACGACGAACCGCTCCTCGCCAACCTGGAGTTCACGGATCTGCTGAACCTGGGCGACGCCGCGTCCGTCGACACCAAGCGAACGTGGCGGCCGCGCTCGCAGTCCGAGCGGCTGCGCGTACCGATCGGTCTCGGCGAGGACGGCCGGCCCGTCATGCTCGACCTCAAGGAGGCGGCGCAGGAGGGCATGGGCCCGCACGGCCTGTGCGTCGGTGCGACGGGTTCCGGCAAGTCGGAGCTGCTGCGCACGCTGGTGCTCGGCCTCGCGGTCACCCACTCCTCGGAGACGCTGAACTTCGTCCTCGCGGACTTCAAGGGTGGTGCCACGTTCGCGGGGATGGCCCAGATGCCCCATGTGGCGGCCGTGATCACGAACCTGGCGGACGACCTCACCCTCGTCGACCGCATGGGCGACTCGATCCGAGGTGAGCTCAACCGCCGCCAGGAGATGCTGCGCGACGCGGGCAACTACGCGAACATCCACGACTACGAGAAGGCGCGCGCGGCCGGTGCCCCGTTGCAGCCGATTCCGTCACTCGTCCTGGTGATCGACGAGTTCTCCGAACTGCTCACGGCCAAGCCGGACTTCATCGAGATGTTCGTGCAGATCGGCCGTATCGGGCGTTCGCTGGGGGTGCATCTGCTGCTCGCTTCGCAGCGCCTGGAGGAGGGCCGCCTTCGGGGCCTGGAGACCTACCTCTCGTACCGCATCGGTCTGCGGACGTTCTCGGCGGCCGAGTCGCGTGCGGCGCTCGGTGTCCCCGACGCGTACGAGCTGCCGAACGTTCCGGGTTCCGGTTTCCTGAAGTTCGGCACCGACGAAATGGTGCGCTTCAAGGCGGCGTACGTGTCCGGGGTGTACCGCTCCGGTTCCTCGCAGGCCGCGGCGCTCGGCGGGCCGCTTCCGGTGGACCGGCGCCCGGTGCTGTTCACGGCGGCCGAGGTGCCGGTGCAGTACCTGCCGGTGCCGCAGCAGCGCCGGCAGGCCCCGGACGAGAAGGACGACGCGCTCGCGGACACGGTGCTCGATGTCATCGTGCGCCGTCTGGAGGCGCAGGGGCCTGCGGCGCATCAGGTGTGGCTGCCCCCGCTGGACAGCCCGCCGGCGCTCGACTCGCTGCTTCCGGGCCTCGCCGCGGTGCAGGGTCGCGGCCTCACCCAGCCCGGATACGAGGGCGCGGGACGGCTCGTCGTCCCGGTCGGTATCGTCGACAAGCCGTACGAGCAACGGCGTGACCCGCTGTGGACCGACTTCAGCGGCGCCGCGGGCCACATGCAGATCCTGGGCGGCCCGCAGTCGGGCAAGTCCACCCTCGTGCGCTCGCTCATCACCTCGTTCGCGCTGACGCACACTCCGCACGAAGTGCAGTTCTACGGGCTCGACTTCGGCGGCGGCGGCATGGCCGCCCTGGCCGACCTGCCGCACGTCGGAGGGGTGGCCTCGCGCCTCGACCCCGAGAAGGTGCGGCGTACGGCGGCCGAGGTGTACGGCGTGATGACGCGCCGCGAGGAGTACTTCCGCACCACGGGCATCGCCTCGATCGCCGACTTCCGCGCCCGCCGCGCCCGGGGCGACATCTCGACGGCCGATCAGCCTTGGGGCGACGTGTTCCTGGTCATCGACGGCTGGGGCAACTTCCGTACGGACTACGAGGCGCTGGAGCCGGTCGTCCTGGACATCGCCGCGCGTGGCCTCGGTTACGGCATCCACCTCGTCCTCACGGCGTCGCGCTCCATGGAGGTGCGTTCGAACCTCAAGGACCACCTGATGAACCGCCTGGAGCTGCGGCTCGGCGACCCCATGGACTCGGAGTTCGACCGCAAGGTCGCCGCCAACGTGCCCACCGGTGTGCCGGGGCGCGGCCAGACCCCGCAGAAGCAGCACTTCATGGCGGCGGTGCCGCGCATCGACGGCCTGTCCTCGGACACGGATCTGGCCGAGGCCACGACCGCTCTCGCGACCGAGGTGACGCGGCACTGGACACAGCCCGGCGCGCCCAAGGTCCGGCTGCTGCCGACGGAGTTCCCGGCGAGTCAGCTGCCGCCCGGTGACAGGTTCCCGAAGCTCGGTGTCTCCTTCGCGCTGGACGAGAACAACCTCGAGCCGGTGTTCGTGGACTTCGAGCAGGACCCGTTCTTCCTCATCTTCGGAGAGAGCGAGTCCGGCAAGTCGAATCTCCTGCGGCTGCTCATCAAGCGCATCACCGAGCGCAACGACGGCAACAGCACCAAGCTGTTCGTGGTCGACAACCGCCGGTCCCTGCTGGACGCCACCCCGGCTACGCACCTGGCCGAGTACATCCCCATGTCGAACCAGATGCAGCACCACATGGACGCCCTGGCCGACCTCATGCAGCGCCGCACCCCGACCGCGGAGGTGACGGCCCAGCAGCTGCGCGACCGCAGCTGGTGGCGCGGCCCGACGGTGTACGTCGTCATCGACGACTACGACCTGGTGTCCACGTCGAGCGGCAATCCGCTGGCAGGCCTCACCGAAATGCTGCCGTTCGCGCGGGACGTGGGCGTGCGGTTCATCATCGCCCGCTCCACGGCCGGCGCGGGGCGGGCCGGCTACGAGACCTTCATGCAGCGCATCAAGGAACTCGGCGCGCAGGGCGTCGTCCTCTCCGGCGACCCGGGGGAGGGTGACCTGCTCGGCGGGGTGCGGCCGCGGCCCATGACGGCGGGGCGGGGCGTGTTCGTGTCACGTCGGCGCGGAAAGCCTTTGATTCAGGTGGGACTTGCGGAAACCGCGGAGTACTGAGGGCCGAGGAGTACGTGCGCAAACTGTCCGGCGCGCGGTGCCGGGCCCCCAGTAGGCTGATCCCTCGGTTGGTTCGCACCCTTCGTGGTTCGCGCCGTTCATCGTTCGCACAGTTCAGCAGGTACGTCGGAGAGGGGCCGCCCACCATGGCCGACACGCAGGAGAACACCGCCGCAGAGACGGTGGACGAGGACGTCAAGGCCCGCAAGGAGCGCGAGAAGAACGAGCTGTACGCGCTCGACATCTCCGGCGTCGAGTGGCACAGCGCACCGGGTACCGAGGAGCACGAGGAGCGCGTCGAGATCGCGTATCTGCCGGACGGGGCGGTGGCGATGCGGTCGTCGCTCGATCCGGAGACCGTGTTGCGGTACACGGAGGCGGAGTGGACGGCGTTCGTCCTGGGCGCGCGGGACGGGGAGTTCGACCTGGAGCCGACAGAGCACAACGGGGGGCTTGCGGCGGAGTAGGCGGAGTAGGCGGAGTAGCTCGCGGGAGGGGCCGGGGGGCTGGGGGCGCCCCGGCCGGGGCGGGGCAACCGTTCGAGCACGCCTCACCCCCGGCGTCAGCCCATGCACCGGCTCCTCGCTAGCCTGCCGGTATGCGCAACGGGGACGACGATCACATCGGACATGACGACGCCGGATCCGCTGCCGGCGGTGCCGGCAACGGGGCCGACCAGGGGGACGCCGCGCTGTCCGCGCCTCCCTCCCCCGTCGGCCGCCGCGCCTGGCTGCGAAGTCACCGGCTGCTCGTCTCCGCCATGGCGACGGCGGTCGTGGCTCTGGCGGTGGCCATCCCCCTGACCGTCTCCGACTCGGCCGACGCGGCGCCCTGTTGGAGCGTTCCCGCCAAGGCCCGCGCCCTGGCGGGTGATCCGGCCGCCGCCCGCAAGGCACTCGACCCGCTGGACGACGCGAGCAACCTGCAGCGGGCCCGTCGGCTGCTCACCCACGACCGCGTCTGCGGCGACGGGGCCAAGGTCCTCGGCCGTATCGTCACCGCCGCCACTTCGGCCACCACCTCCGGCAGCCCGCACACCATGGCCCAGGCCCGCTCCGCCTTCGCGGTCGCCTCGGCGCTCTCACACCGGGAAATCCCGCCCGGCCTGGCTCCGGCGGTGGCCCGCATGCTGGCGGAGTACGTGGTGGACGTGACGCGCGACGTCTCCGACGGCCATGACCGCGACGCGACCGGCCCCGCGGAATCCGCCGAAGGGGCCGCCCTGGACGACACCGGCTTCACGCCCTACGGCCGCTTCCTGGCCCCGCACGAGGCCCACACCAACTTCGGTCTCTACGAGGGTCTGGACAGCGCACACCATGTCTCCCTCGGCGTTGTCATCACCGAGCTGGCCAAGGACCCGGAAGCCTTCGCGATCCTCTACGACGCCGAACGCACCTACTTCGCACACTACTTGGAACGTCTGACCGACCGCGCGGGCGATCCGGCCGCCCGCCTCACCGCCAAAAGCAAGGCCGAGGACAAGAAGTTCGGCGAGGACTGGCACGCGTACGACACCGACTGGCCGGACAACGACCTGGAGGACATCACCGACGTCATCGCAGCCCTCATGCAGGCCCGCACGCGGTACGCGAAGAACGGCACGATCACGGACCTGGCCGCGTTCGACAAGTCGGTGCGCGCCCACACCGACGGCGCCTACCGCCCCGCGGCCGACCGCGTGACCACCCGCCCGCCGATGGGCGACATCGCGGAGCGGCCGCCGTCGGCGCGGGTACGCGGTGACTTGTTCGACGGGCGGCAGCAGTTGTTCACGGTGTACGACGCCTGGGTGCGCGATCGCGACATTCCGGCCGAACGAGCGGGCACACTACGGCAGTTGCTGGACGATCACTATGTACGGGGGTTGTGGCTGGGGCGCTTTTGAGCGTGTCGCGCGGTCGACGCCGCCCGGCATGATGTCAGAAGGAGAACTTCGGCTCGCCCACACACCCGTCGTGCCGCTCCATCTGGTCCGCGACGAACAGCCGCAGCAACCGCCGCTCGTCGGCCTCGCTCACGCCCTCGCTCAGACCGAGGTCGCGCACGCCGTCGGAGGAGTCCAGGGAGAAGTTGGCCGCCTCGCCGTCACAGCGCACCGTGGCCGTCATGGACGACCTCCCGCCGTGCGTGGAATCGCGGGTGACGAACCGATTGCTCCAGTCTCCGTACCAGGCGTACAGGCCGATCGACTCGCCGCCGGCCTCCGTCACCCCCGCCTCCTCCGGCACGTCCAGGTGGCAGGACGCGAGCGGTGCCGCCGCGCTGCCTTCCCCGGACACCCGCCAGTCCACCCCGTCGGGCAGGCCGGCTCCGGCAACCCAGGCACAGGGCGTCTTCTCCGCGTCGGCGAGAACCACCCCCCGGGGATCGTCGCTTCGCCCCGGATCGGCCAGAGCGGCCGCGGCCGCCGTCCTGGTCAACGTCAGCGGATCGGCGCCGCACCCCAGCCGCTTCGACGCCGTGTTGGTGAAGGAGACGGCGGCCCGGTACGCCGTACCGCCCGCACCGACGAGCGCGTCTTCGGCGAAGGAGACACGGGACACCAACCTCCGGGCCCGTCCCTCCGCGTCCTTGCCGAGGTCCGGGCAGGGCACTTGCAGTACAACGTCCCGGAAGCGGTCGACGAAACCGGGAAGGCCGCCCGGAAGCACGGTGTGCGTCGCGGAGCCGTACTCCGGGAAGGAGTCGAAGAACGCCAGGTCCTGGTCGTCACGCCGGGTGTAGGCCGACATGGCCAGCAGGTCCCAGTCGCGCGCGTGGTCGCCCTGCTTGGCGGTGAGCACGCAGGTGTACGTTCCCAGCTGCTCGATCTGCCGGCCCCGGGACTCCTTCAAGTGCGTGTCTTCCGGGATGAGTTGGTCGACCGTGTCCCGGGAGACGGCTCCGTCGCACACGTCCCGGGCGACGGCCCAGTCCTGGACGTAGGGCTCGGCTGTCCAGGCGCCGCCGGAGAGGACCACGGCGGCCGCGACGGACCAGGTGAGCAGGCGGCGGGTGCGGGGGTTCATTGAGAGTGGGGTTCCTGTCGTCTCAGCACACGGTCAGGACGACAACTGTGCTGTCGCTCATGACGAAATCAAGGTCTCCGTCGGCGGCCATCCGGACGTACTGGGGCACGGGGAGTGTGTCTCCCCATGCGCACTTTTGCCGCTGAACACCCGCATTGTCTTGATCTCCACGTCGGATGCGCATGCAAGAGAGTTGAGGGCCCAGACACCTCGCCCCTGCGGCAAGGCGGGCGGGCTCGGTGCGGTCACCCTCGGCGCCGCCGACGATGAAGTTGCGCTCGGGGACGGGCCCTTGCCCTGGGTGGTTCCAATGGCACAGCAAGAGGGTGGGCGTCTCCCGCGCACGCCCACCCTGCGTTGCTTGCTTGCCTTGCTTGCCTTGCTTGCCTTGCTTGCCTTGCTTGCCTTGCTTGCCTTGCTTGCCTTGCTGCTACGACCTCGTACTACAGGAAGTAGCTGGCGGCCTTCTTGTCGCCACCCATGTACGTACCACCGGCCGTACCGACGGCGTGACCGATGCCGGTCAGCGCGGTGTGGATGTCGTTGGCTTCCTTGTCCCACCTGGCGAGCTTGCTGTCGAACGCGTCCTGGGCCGCGCCGTCCCAGTACTGCTTGCACTGGGCCACGAGCTTCTTGAGCTCCTGGAGGTCCTGCTCGAGGGTCTTCGCCTCGTTACCGATACTCGTCGCCGCGAAGTCAAGTGCGTCATAAGTGACTTGCGTTCCGTCTGCGTTGGTCGCCATACCTGTCTACCTCGTCTCGCTCGGTCGTACCGATGACCCTTGATGCACTGCCACTGCCACTGCCATGCGCGCCGCAGTGCTCAGTAGTTGTTGAACGCGGATGCGGTGACCGTCGGAGCGCCGTCCTGAAGGTCGATCTTCTGCACGGCCGCGCGCACCTCGTCCTCGCTGCCGTCCGTGATCTTTCGCGTCTTGTTCACGCCTTCGATGACCTCGGTGAGGATGCCACCCAGGGCTCCCAGGGACTGGTTGATCTCGTACTGCTTCTTGTCGAAAGCGGCACGCCCGATTCCCTGCCACTGGCCCTCAAGTCCGTCGATGACACCCTGAAGCTTGTGCACCCGTGCCCTGATGGCCTCGAACTTGGTGTACATGTCCTGCTCCAGCTTGATTACTGGATCATTGTTGACCTTCATGCCATTGGTGGCCATAACCAGCCCGCCCTTCTTCTGTCTGTTTTCTCAGTCCGACCGTCTCGGCTCCCCGCCGTAACGGTGAGCGCAGTTCCCTGCCCTATACGAACGGTGCAGGGCACAACCGACCGACGACGTCACCTGGCACGTCGCGCCCGCATCACAGCTGCTCCGGCGCCGCCGATCACGATGACCGCGGCGGCTGCGCCCAGCGCAATCCACAGCGAATTACTGTCGTTCGACGACTCCGCACTTGATCCTGCCGCCGATGTCGCGCCACCTGAAGTGTCCTTCGGGGCTTGTGACGAGGCTGATGCGGAAGGGGAGGGAGCCGGCGAGACTTCCGTCACCAGCTCCTCTCCATCCGTCTTGTTCTCCTTGGCGAGCGGGTCGGAGTAGGCGGGGCCGGCGTTGTAGTGGGGGTTTGCCAGGACCTTGCGGGGGCGGACAAGCCCATAGCCCGCGTACTTACTCGGATTGCCCTTCGCCCAAGTACGGCCGGCCGTATCGATCAACGAACGGGTGACCTGATTGACCGTCCAGTCGGGGTGAGCAGACCAGATCAAGGCGGCGGAGGCTGAAGCGATTGCGGCAGCCGGGCTCGTACCGTTGCGATCGTCGCAGTACGAGCGGAAGTTGGCGTTACACCAGCCGGGGAAACCCTCGCCCGGTGCCACCAGGTCGACATAGTTTCCGCTTGAAGAAAACTTCGACACCGTCAAGGACTTATTGGCCGATGCAATGCCAACCACGTAGGGATAGGCGGCGGGATAGTCGATCAAGCCGCTCCCCCCGTCACTCGCATTGTTCCCGACTGCGGCGATCAATAGCTTGCCCTTTGACGCGGCGTATTTGACCGCCGCTTCATCCTCATCGGTGGTCATGCCGCCGAACGACATACTGATGATCTTTGCGTCGGTGTCGGCGGCCGCCCTGAGAGCCTCCCAGGCCTTGGGTGTCTTGTCTTTCTCCGCCCCGCTCTTGAGACCCTCAAGCTGAACGCGATAGGGGACGATCTTCGCACCCGGCGCCAAACCTTGCAGCCCACCGCCGGACCCCGTGCCTGCGATCAACTCAGCCATGCTCGTTCCATGGCCGACGTAGTCGTCCGTGGCGTGGTAGGCAACCGACTTGGGGACCTCACCGGCCAGGACTTGCCCTGTCAACGCGGACGTATCCGCGTTCACCCCTGTGTCGATAAGGGCAATCTTGACGCCTTTCCCCGTGCTGGCCTTCCACATCTGCTCGGCCTGCATCGATTCCAAGTACCACTGTTTCGACTGAGCGTCGTACGCGGCGGCACTCGGGGCGAACCCCATACTCACAACTGTCAGGGCGCCGACGACCGCGCCCACAGCTCGCACTCGCCTCGCGCAGCACGTCCTGAGGATCGCAGTCCGCTCATCTCGTCGACTGGTCCCTGACTTCATGGCTTTGTTATGTCCTCGTTCGCGTTCAGCTGATGGTCGGCGGCACATCGCGTCGCGGCCGAGTGGGCAGATGCGTCTCTTCGTCTTCAACCAAGTACTCGGGGCGCTTCGGTCCCCCGGTGCTCTGCCCATCACTGGACTTCGCCTGGCCGCCAGGCCCACGCACAAGACCGACACCTCCGCGCGTCATGCCGCTGCGCTCGGCTCCGGCAACAGAGTTGCGTGCGGAGGGCCTGCCGGTGACAGCCTCCGACGTTCCCGCACCTCCACGAGAGGCGGTCGCACTCGAACCCGGCCTGGCAGTGGGCTCGGGCGCTCCGAAGACTCCACGCTGGCCGGGTCGGCCATTCGCAGCGGTCCGGGAGTTGGCCGTTTCCTCGGCTCCGATGACCGTGCCACGAGGAATTCTCGGCCCGCCCTTCCCCGAAGCGCCGCCAGCAGTCGTGGGTCGCCCCCCGACCACGCCGTTCGAACGGCCGGCACCAGTGGTCGGGCCACCGGCGCCCCGTGGCATTGCCTCGCCACCGACCCGCGGGGTGCCACCGGTGACACCTCTGCCCATCGAGGACGACTTCGCCCCGGAAGCAGTGCTCTTGGCAGCCGACTGTCCAGTCGCCGTGGGGCGGCCCATCTGGTTCATGGGCCCTCTCCCCCCAGACCGCCCCGTGCCCTGGTTGCTCAAACCGGACGCACCGGCCCGGCCCTGAGCGGACGCGGGGGGCCGGACACCACCGGCTCCACCGCCCCTGCCTGACGTGCCGTTGGGAACCGGGGTCCCGTAGCCGCCGTCGAACGCGCTGGTCGGGCCGCCACCTGTGCCCGGGGCAGCTGTGACTGGTGGGGTGTGACCGGTCCCGGGTGCGGTTACGGGTGGCGGCAACGTGCCGACGCTGTCGATGTTCGTACGGGCAGGATCATCGGGAGGCGGAGTCCTCCCGGTAGCGTCATAGGAAGGCGTAGGTGTATCGATTGAAGGCGTAGGCGTATCGATTGCGGCGCGTGAGCCAGCATGGCCCGCTGCCCCGGCCGTCGCGTGATGGTTCACGCCGGCGGTCGATCCGTCCGAGGCCGCCCCTCCCGAACCATGCACTTGCGCATATGAGGTGGGCGCAGGTACACCCACGTCAGGCATGGCCTTGAATGTCGGCGCCTCCGAGTTCAAGGCAACCAGCGCCTCGTGCGACACCGAGTAGTACGACGACAACCGATTCATCTGGTTGATCGCTTCTTGCCGGTCCTTCTCCACCCGGACGGCAGTGGCGTACTCCTCGTTACTTTCGACCTGCTTGGCCTTCGGGAGCTGCTCGGGTCGCGTCGCATGCGGTCGCTGATCGCGAGGTGGCATGGCACTGCGTACGTTCGCCAGGCCCACAGCGACGGCGGTGATCTGATCGCCCGCCCCGCCGGCGAAGTCACTCAGTTTCTGCGTGCTGGCGACGAGCGAACGGCTCCACGTACGGAAGGCATCGCCCGACTCTCCGACCCAGTGGACGTTCTCGATGTGGCCGTCGAGTTCCTTGGCTGCCGCCTTAATGGCGTCCCGCGCGTCCCACAGGGCGAACCCTGAGGACTCCAGGTCCTCCGGGTTCGTCTGCTCGACCAGGTCGAGCATCTGGTTGAGGTCGTGCAGCTCGAAGTTCGTACGGCCGTGCATGGCCTGCCCGAACGGGGTGGCGTCGACCGCCGAGCGCACCAAGTTGTTGAAGAGCCCACCTCGTGGCCGCTCCTCAACCCCCCGAGCGAAGTCCGTGATGGAGTTCTGACTGGCGACTCGGTCCAGGTCGGCCTTGTGCTGCTTGTCGGTCATTGTCATCCCTTCAAGCTGGTGCCGTCGCCGGAGTGCTCGCTGCCCTTCGCGCCCCGAATCTCCTTGATCTCAGTCTGGATCGCCCAGAACCGCCGACGCTGCTCCTCTTCGAGGTTGTCGAAGCCCCGATGCGCGCCCTGAACGGCGATACCGATCGCCTCGATCTGCAGGTGCAGGGTCCTGGAGAGGGAAGTGAGCTTCTCGTGGACCGCGTTGTACTGCGCGTACAGGTCGTCCGCCTCAGGAAAGGCACCCTGCTTGCCGCTGTTCAGCGACGCGGGCCGGATCGTCTGGGCACCGACCCGCTTCGGGTTGCCCGCCGACGCCTCGAGCTCGCTGAGGACCGTGTCCACCCGCTTCATGAACGTGGACAACGCCTCACCACTGACCTCCAGGTTCGCCGCCCTGGTAGCCGACACGCCCCCCACCATGTCTGCCGGAAGCACGACACTCCTCCCCGTTTTCCCCGTATGACCGTCGTGCGCACTGCCGTTCGGCCCTCGATACGATCGCAAAGCGAGCCGCGCCACACAACGCTTTTACCACTGTAGTCACTGTGCGCATCCAGTCCAACAGAGCCGCGTGTTAGCTCAGTTACGGGGCCGCTTCAGACATCACTCTTCGGCCGATCTGCCGGTTTGCCGCAAATGGTCGTGGAAGCCTCGGCGGCAGCCGTGGTACGGCCCTACCTTCCCGGGGGCGACCGTTGATGCTGCCGCCGCGACCCCCTTGGCTACCTTCAACAAATTTCCACACGTGATCGACGGCGGCTCCACGGCAACTACCCCTGTACACGGGCGGAGTTGCTAGCGTGCTTCGGACTACCCGCCGAAGCACGCTGACGTCTCAGGGTTCGGTGGGGACAGCAGGCAGGCATTGATCACCACGGGGGAAGGGTCCTGCAAGTGGCATGGGACGAGTGGGAACAGCTCAAGAGCGAGGCGCAACAGCGTCAGCAGGGCACCACGCACATGCAGCTCAACCAGCTTCCGGTCGATCCTGGCGGCGGTAGCACTCAGGGTGACCTCAAAGTCAGCCAGAAGGACCTCGCCGCGATCGGCGACGCGGCATACGAGTTGAATCAGGCGTTCGAGCACTTCAGCGACCTCGCCCGAATGAGCTCGATCGCGGCGGGGGATGGCTTGAAAGGCGAGGGTTATGCGATCGGTTCGGCGCTGGATCACGTAGCGGAGCGCTGGGTGGACCAGGTCCGGTCGCTTCTGGACGCCACGGCCCACATCTCCAACCACCTGGACTACACCAAGGGCGCGCACGCCGGCGACGAGGTCTATATCGCCGGCACTCTCAGCAGCATCGCCACGCTCGACCAGGGTTTCGACGAGCGGAAGGGCAGCTGAACCAGTGGATCTCGACTCGCTCCGGCAGGGCAACTTCCATCAGCTCGGTGAAGCGATCACCGACTGGCAGAACATGACGAAGCACCTCAAGACTCTCGCCGAGGACGCTGACAAGAACCTCAAGGGCAAGGCACACAAAGCCAACTGGGCCGGCATGAACGCCACCGTCACTCGCGAGTTCATCGACAAGACGGCCGGCGAGTTCTCCGACGCCCATACGCAGGCCGACACGGTCACCAAGATCCTCAGCGATACCCGGGGCGAGCTCATCGACTACCGCACCCAGGTCAATGACGCCATCGATCGAGGGCTGAAGAAGAACCTGACCGTGATGGACATGGGCGACGGCTCCTTCGTGGTCACCAGGTCCACCCGCCCCGACTGGGCTTCCGATCCAAGTGGTCAGAACGACACAACGAGCCAGAAGGACGCGGACGATCTCCGCGACGAGATCCAGCGCATTCTCGACAAGGCCACGGAGAGCGACTCCACTGCCGCCAAGGCGCTGCGTCTCATCGCCGACCAGGCCAAGTACGGCTTCTCCGACGCCAGCTACGCAGACCGGGACTCCGCAGCGAAGGCCCTCGCGGACGCCGACAAGATGGCCAAGATCCTCGCGAAGAACCCGCATGACGTGACGAACACGGAGCTCGCGTCCCTCAACTCCACCCTGGCCAAGTACAAGGGCGATCCGCTCTTCGCCGAGGAGTTCGCCACAAGCGTCGGCCCCAAGAAACTTCTCACCTTCTATGCCGGGATCGCGGACCCCTATCAGGCCCAGTACGACCCCGAACGCGGCAAGCAGGCAAAACAGCTCCAGAAGAACCTCGGAATCACCATCGGTCAGGCGACGCTCTCCGACAGCGATGCAATGCAGGGCTGGGAGAAAAAGATGATCAAGTTGGGTCCCGGCCAACTCGACATCGACGACGCGAGCAACCCGACCGGCTATGCCGCCATGAGCAACCTGATGCGCTTCGGTGACTACGACGACCAGTTCCTCAACAACTACGGCAACAAGCTCTTCGCATACGACAAACAGGTCAACGGTGAGGCCATCAGCCTCTGGGTGAACAACGCCAACCAGGGCGACCTCAACTACTGGGGCTACAAGAACGATCGCGGCCGCGACCCGGTGACGGGCTTCCTGGAGGCTTTGGGGCACAACCCGGACGCGTCGACCCAGTTCTTCGCGCAGCCCGACGGCGCAGGTGCCACCGTCAACAAGGGCTCCGAGGTCAACGACCATCTGAAGTACCTGACCCAGGAGCGCGTCTGGGCGTCCGACGTGACCCTCGAGGGCAAGCACGGCTACGTCGCTGGACGCGACTCTCTCGGCCATGCCCTGGAATCCGCGACGACAGGCTACGCCTACGACGCCAAACCGATGACAGAGAAGGATCCGATGATCCCTGGCAGCGGTGACCGCCGCACCGCAGCCACGGCCGGGGTAATGGAGGAGGTCGCGTACCTCTACGGCAGCGAAGACGGTCCCAAGATGCTGCGCGGCCAGCCGGAATTGGCAGACAGTTTGGGCAAGATGGCCGGCGCGTACATCGACGACATTGACTACAGCCTGTCTGGTGTCGGAGAAAGCGCGAAGGACGCCGACACCTTCCCTGCCAAATACCAAGGGCGGGCGGACTTCACCAACGCAGGCGCAATCAACTTCCTGAGCGTACTCGGGCAGGATGAGAACTCCCACCGCGCCGTCACCGCAGCGCAGCACCTGTATACGCTCAGCCAACTCGACGCCCACCCATCCACCAGCGATGCCAACATCGAGCATGCCCACGACGCCCTGGTTACCGGATCCCAAGTTCGGGGCATTCTGGATAATTCCCGCGTCGAGCAGGCCCAGACCGACTACGGCGAAGGCTCGGAGGAGAGCAATAAATCGCTGGGCCGTTCCGCCGACTGGATCAAACTGGGGGCCGGTGCGGTCGTCGCGGGGGGTGTCGCCGCCATCCCCCTCCCCGGGACGAGTGCCGCGGCACTCGTGGTCGCACCGCTGGCAGCGGACACCGTGGGCGAGGCGGTGAACACCTTCATCGGCCAGCAGATCGACAAGGGTGTGGACGACGCAGAAGCGGATCCCGCCGAGAAATCGCAGTTGACCAGCAGCCAGTTCTATGGCAAGGGCGCCAATCAGCTCGGTGCCGCTTACCAGTCCTACATTGAAGACAGTTCAAAAGCTGCCGACGTCGCTGGCAAGGAGGATTGGAAGGATGACATCAACAACGCTTACTACGGGACGGGATCACACGAGAACGAGTATCGCGGGCGTGCTTCGTACAAGGATTGAACTGTGCAACTGACAAGCGAACGACGACAGAGTCCGGCAATGCTGCTCACGGCACTGGGCCCAGCCGTCTGCTGCATCGCACTGATTCTCGGCCTCTCTGCGTGCAGTGGTGGCAACGGTGACAAGAAGGAGCGGAGCCTGACTGCCGCCGAGGTCTGCGACTCCACGTTGGACTCCTCCGCGATCGCGGGGCTAAAACGCATGGGGGACACTCAGAAGTTCACTGAACTTCCCGGAACAGACGACTCGGGGGAACCCAACAAGTTCTCACTGAAACGGGCCGCAAGCACTATTCATGATGACATGACGCAGCGAAACCAGTGCGTTGTCTACAAGACAGGAGATACGACTGGGCATCCCTTGATCGATGTGGACTTCTCTGCTGTCAAGTATCACCCGAACTCAGAGAAACCCACTGCGGATGCAAGTGCAGAGCTGACCATCTACCCAATCGGCGTATACGCGGCGACGCACGGAAACGCAAGCGCTTCACTCTACTTCAAATGCCCCACAAAGGACCCAGAGGGAACGAAACCGTACATCCAGGCAAGTGTGCACAGCACCGCTGATCAGGTGTCCGCCAAGGCCACCGCCAAGGACAGCATGGACATCCTCAACTCCGTCTCGCGGAGCATGGCGAAGCAGCTGGGCTGCGCATCCCAGGCCGACCTTCCCGCCAACGTCCCGCTGCCCGAGCAGAGTTGATGGGGACAGGATTGAATGGGCGAGGGGCACTGCCGAGCACCCGAGGTCTGCCCGGTCGCTCACGCTGTTCGCTAGCCGGTGACCAGACGTTGCATCCGGGAGCGCGGCGGTCTTCAGCCCCTGGCGACGCACTGACTGCTTTGCCTGAAGGCATACTGTCTGCGGGGACCTGGTTGAACGTGCCCCCGGAGGAACAGGCGAGTTTCATGAACTCACCGTCAGGCACCCTCGCGCACGCCGTTCTTCTCCACCTGCTTCGCACGTTGGACAGCGAAGGGGTAGCGGTCTTCGGCGAGAGCCGTGAAGGCCAGAGCTGTGGCGAGGAAGGAGCGGTGGACGCGCGGGATCGGATGCTCGGAGTCGTCGTCGGCACGGGAGCTCTTCCTGTGAGAGACGGTTGCGGGGGGTGGGACGGGGCGGACGGTCGGCCGGCGAAAAGCGTCAGCACTCCCCCTCATCCACCGTCGCCGCAAGTTCGTACTCGGGAATGGTCACCGTGCCCTCGCCGCCCGCGACGCCCGGTGGCGTGTAGCCGCCGTCCTTCGACTCCGTGCGCTTGACGTGCATGCAGAAGGCGGCCTTCGCGCCGTCGGCCTTGATCGTGTAGTCCGCGTCCTTGGCCGTGTTCGTGTCGGCGGGGAAAGCGTCGACCCCGGACTGCGGGGCGTCGCCGCCGCCATGCTGGACGACCTCGTCCTCGATCATGGACTTGATGTCGTTGCCGACGGAGTCGATCTCGAAATAGGAACGCGCGTCCAAGGCGGTGGTGGCCCCCTGGACCGCCTTCGTCAACTCGCTGTCGCTCCACGACACGTCGTCCGAGACGGCCAGGAGCTGAAAGCCCTGAAAGGCCATGATGCCGGCCAGGACGAAGAAGACGGCACGCCCCGCGACGAAAGCGGAGGACGGGAGTTCGTCCGCTGACGGGTTGAAGCCGTGGCGCCACGCGCGCACGCGGTCCGCCTTGACGCACCCGGCCGCGGCCATCACGACGGCGAGGGCGAAACAAATGGTCGTCATGGCCGTCATACGCCGCCCCCCACACGCCCCCGCCGTCTCCGCGCATCCCGTACCGCCACCGCGGAGCCCGTGAGTCCGAGGACCAGTACCGCCGCGCCGACCACCGCGTACGTGGCCAGGCGGGTGTTGCGTTCCTCCGCTGTTTCGCCGAAGTGGAGGGTGGGGACCGAGGGGGCTTTGGCCCGGGTCACGCCATTGACCGGCTTGGGGGACTCGACCGGGTGGGCCGCGTCGATGTCCGAGAGCGCCTTGACGGGGTCCACCACGCCCCAGCCGACCAGGCGGTCGTGTCCGGGGATGGAGCGTTCCGCGGTCTGTTCGATCTGGGCGACCACCTCTTGGGCCGTCCAGTTCGGGTACTTGGACTTCAGCAGCGCCGCGACGCCCGCCACGTAGGGGGCGGAGAAGCTTGTGCCGTTGTCGGAGCAGTGGCCGCCGCCGGGGACCGTGGAGATCATGTCGACGCCGGGGGCCGCGACACCGACGAAGTCGCCGGACTGGGAGAACGAGGCGCGTTCGTTGTTGCGGTCGGAGGCGGCCACCGCCAGGACGCCCTTGTACGACGCCGGGTAGGTGGCCTTGTCGTTGCCGCCCAGGCCGTCGTTGCCGGCCGAGGCGACGACCACGACCTTCTGGGTCAGGGCGTAGTCGACGGCCTCATGCAGCTTCGGGTCGGGTTCGACTGCGTTCGCCGTGTCCTGGGAGATGTTGATGACATCGGCGCCGGCGCCCACGGCGTAACGGATCGCGGTGGCGAGGGTGAGGGCCGTGCCGTCGCCCTCCGCGTTGTTCTGCTTGATCGGGATGATCGTGGCGTCCGGGGCCAGGCCCACGAATCCCGTGCCCTTGACGGAGCGGGCCGCGATGATGCCGGCCACGCGCGTGCCGTGGCCGACGGTGTCGGTGGTGCCGGACGCGTTTCCGCGGTCTATCTTCTCGCCCTTGGAGTTCTTGGCGGGGAGGCTGTTCTCCCCTTTGGACGCGTCCACGGCGTTACTGAGTTGGGGGTTCTTGACGTCGACCCCCGTGTCGATCACGGCCACTTGGACGCCTTTGCCGGTCGACAGGTCCCACAACTGGTCGAGATTCACGCGCTGCAGTGCCCAGGGCCGGCCCTCGTACTTCTTCGAGGGGAAGGTGCACTGGCCGGTCGTCGAGTCGGCGACCGCCGCGGGAGCGGCGGCCGGGAGCAGCACCGTGGTCGCCGCCAGGACGGCCGTTGTGGTTGCGGCCAGCGCCGCGCGGCGCGCGAACGTCCCGCGGAGGGTGGCTTCAGTGACGTACGGCATCGGCGTCGACATCATCAACTCTCCAGGCAGGTGTACGTACTTCACTCACGATCCCTGTGGCTGGCGCGCCGCGGACTCCGACAGTCGGGGGCCCGTCGGCAGGAAGGTCGACCAGGCGGTGGGGATCGGAGCCGCATCCGTATCCGCGTAACCGAGCCTGGTCTGGGCGATCTTGGCCTCCTTGAGTTCCTCTTCGCGCTGCTTGGCCGTGGTGCCGATGCCCTTGTCGTCGGTGGCGCTGTCGCTGTTGGACTGCAGGGCGTAGCGCAGGCCGGTGTCGGTGACCAGGAAGACCGGGCCCGCCGAGGTCTCGGTGCCCTGGAACTGGCGGTAGAGCTGCCCCGATCCGGGCGTCACGTATGCGCTGGAGGAGCCGGAGGGCAGCGAGGTGGGGAACTCGGTGCCGGCCCAGGTCGACAGAGTGGTGGCGCCGCCCTTGCCGTGGACCGAGCGCAGGACGTTGCACACGGTGTTGCGGCCGCTGGTGGCGCTCGTGGCGTTGTTCACCGTCTCCGGTGCGGCCTGCGGCCACTTCTCGCTCGCGGCGAAGGGCGCACCTTCGACGATGGCGCCGGGACTGACCTGCTGCGCCTCGCCGGTCTGGCCCACGGTGACCAGCTGGGGGCTGTTGAGGAGCAGGGTGGCGGTGAAGTCGGAGATGGGGGCGACGCGGCCGGGCAGGACCACGTAGGACTGCATCGTGGTGCCCTTGCGGGCCTTGATGATCATGCCGACCTTGTCGGCGGAGCGGAGGTCACCGGGGGCGTTCGCCGCCGCGCCCGGGATGCCCTTGACCGTGGGGATCGAGATCGGGTCGCGCTGGTGGAGCGTGTTCAGCCACTGCTGCGAGACGCGCTGCGGCTTGCGCCCCTGGGTGTCGAGCGCGTTCAGCAGGTTGTCGTCCGTGGAGTCCACGCGGTACGCGTTGCCCTGCGCGTCGACGATGTACGGCGTCTTGTTGTCGGGGCCGACGACGTACAGGAGTTCACCGCCGGCCAGCCGGTCGGCTCCGTCGGTCTTGCCGTAGTCGCGCTGGGCGAAGACGAAAGTGGCCTTCTGGATGGCGGTGCCGCCCTGGCCGGGACGTTCGCACACAGCCCAGCGCTTGGCGGCGCCGGCCTCCTTCGCCGACGGCAGGCGGTCGGGTGCGTAGGGGATGCCGATGGTGGGACCGTGCGGCAGCGTGTCGCTGTCGAGGACCTTCTCGTCGACGGTGATGACGGTGTCCTTGTCGGGCGCGAGGAGCAGCTTGGCCGAGGCCATGTTGAGGACCGGATGCAGTTGCGCCTTGCCGTCGGTCTCCAGGACCACGTACCGGGTGGTCGAGTCGCTGGCGACGATGACGTTCGCGTTCGGGGTCTTCCAGCCCTTGGGAGCCGTCGGGCTGAACATGCCGATGGCCCCGAACACGGCCAGGATGACGACGCCGATGATGACACCGGGCAGCACCGCGCGCAGCGGCTTCGGCGCCCCTTCCTCCGAGCCCGAGGGCGAGGGCTGCACGAAGGACGCCAGGACGCGGCGCTTCGCGAAGGTGTAGGCGTTGAGTTCGTCCCGCCGTGATGCCATCTGTTGTCCGCTCTCTCCCCGTGCGGCGCTGCGGGGCGCTGTCGTAGCGGTTCCCCCGGCCCTGTGCTGCCCCGGTCCGCCGCCTCGGTTGCCCGCGCTGTCAGACCCGGCCCCTACTATGCCTGCTGTGGAACGGTACTTGCGGGGCGGGTAGGGTGCCTGGATCTTCAAGAGCCCTATGTGGTGCTGAAATTCCAGCGAGTTGTGAGCAAAACGGGGGGATGGAGTGATGGCTTCCGGAACGCGGACCCGGTCGCGTGACCGGGCGCAGGCGCGGGGCTCTTCAGCGCCCCGTCCAGGGGCGGCACAGCAACCGTCCGCGCCGGGGCCGCGGCCGCAGGCGTCGGGCGCGCTCCATCTCAGAACGCGTCAGGGACAGTCCGGGGCGTTCCGGCTGCAACGGATCGTTCTGTTGGAAATCGCGGCCGCTGTTCTTCTCGCCGGCTGGGTGATCGATCCGCTGGCGCTGGTGCCGGCAGCCGTCGTCGCCGTCGTACTCGTACTGCTCGCCTTCGTGCGCCGCCGGGGCCGCTCCCTGCCCGAATGGCTGGGTACGGCACGGGCGTTGAAGGCGCGGCAGCGGCGGGCAGCGAGTACGCCGATACCACCGGGTACGGAGCCGGGCCTCGCACCCGCGGTGGAGTGCGACCCGAGTCTGCGGACGTATGCGTACGGCGGACGGGACCGACGGCCGGTCGGGATCATCGGGGACGGGACGTTCGTCACCGCTGTGTTGCAGGTGGAGGCCGACGCGACGGCGCTGCGTGCCGAGCGCAGTCGGCAGCCCCTGCCACTCGGACTGGTGCGGGACGCCCTTGAAGTGGACGGGATCCGCCTGGAGTCCGCGCAGATCGTTCTGCACACGCAGCCCGCGCCCGCACTGCACCTGCCGCAGCAGTCCGTGGCCGTCACCAACTACGCGCCGCTGCAGGCGCAGACGGGCGCACCTGCCGTGCGCATCACCTGGATCGCGCTGAAGCTCGACCCGGAGCTGTGCCCGGAGGCCGTGTCCGCGCGCGGTGGCGGACTCGTGGGGGCGCAGAAGTGCGTCGTGCGCGCCGCCGACCACCTCACGAGCCGTCTGACGGGAGCGGGATTCCGTACAACCGTGCTCAACGAGGAGGAGTTGACCGCCGCCATCGCCACCTCGGCCTGCGCCAACCCGCTGGTGACGGCGGGGGCGGGGCGGACCGAGGCGAGGGAGCGGCGGACCGAGGAGTCGGGGCGCAGCTGGCGTTGCGACAACCGCAGGCACACGACGTACTGGGTCCGCCGCTGGCCCCTGGTGGGCGGCGACGGACGGTCGCTGCCCCAACTCGTCGCCCTGCTCACGGCCGTACCCGCGCTCGCCACCACGTTCAGTCTCACGCTGGCGCACGGCGAGCGGGGCGAGGTGTCGCTGTGCGGGCATCTGCGGGTGACCGGGCGCAGTGACGACGAACTGGTCGCGGCGCGGCGGGCGCTGGAGGAGGCCGCACGACGGGGCGGCGCCGGGCTCGCCCGCCTCGACCGGCAGCAACTGCCCGGCGTGCTCGCCACTCTGCCTCTCGGGGGTGCTCGCTGATGGCCATGACCACGGCATCGACACCGGGAGCGCGGGCGTACGGCGCCCCGGGGAACGCCGATGGCCCGGGCGAGCCCTCGGTCGCCGAGCGGCTGCGCGGACGGGCGCGCAGCGGGTTCGGGCTGATCGGGCCCCGGCACGGGCGGCACTCGCTGTCCGTGGAGCAGGTGGACTCGCTCGCGCTGCCCATCGGGGACGACGGGGTCGTCGTCGGGGTGGACGCGGAGGGGCAGCCCGCCGTGCTCGGGCTCAATCGGCCCACTCCGTACGACGTCGTCCTGATCGGTGGCCTGTGGACCGCGCAGGTGCTTGCTCTGCGGGCTGCGGCGACCGGGGCGCGGGTCGCCGTGGAGACCGGGCGGGCACCGGCCTGGATGCAGTTGGTGCATGCCATGGGCGGCGGACAGAACGGGATGTCCGTGTACGACGTGGGGCGGGTGCCGCCGCAGGGTGCCTCGGCGGGCAACCCGGTGCTGGTGGTGCGTGACTGCGGTATGCGGCCGCCGCGGGGGCGGGTCGTCTCCGGGCCCTGGCAGGCGGTGCTGACGCTGCTGCCGTATCTCAGTCCGGTGGCGCCGCGGCTCATGCGGCAGGCGCGGCTCGTCGGGGTCCAGCGGGTCTCGCCCGACGAGGCCGCGGAGATAGGCCGCACGGTGGCACTGCCCCGGGGCGACATGGACTCGCTGCCGACCCTGCCCGACGGTGTCACGCTCTGGTGTGCCGATCGCGACCGGCAGTATGTGATGACCCAGCCGACCGACGCCGAGACCGGATTGTTGGGTATGCCCCGCAGGATGGACTGATCGGGCGGAACTCGATCGGATTGGGTTGCTTGAGGCCGGTTCGCGGCTTCTTGCGTCCGATTACGTCCAGTTGACGCCTAGTTGTTCACTCCTTGTTAGCCATCATCGTCCTGGTTTGTCCATTCTCCACGGGACTGGGGCCGTCACTTCCGGGCAGGCTGTGACGTAGCGGGTTGGCGTGGAGGGGCGGACGGCCCTGCCGTGGGGGCGCTTGTGGTGATTAGGCTGGGACCGGGCGCCACACCGAAACCCGTGGCGGACCGCCGGCACCTCAGGGGGAGCCGGGCGGTTTCGGATCCGTCGGTCGACTTCGGGCAACGGGATCGGACGACTTCGTACGAACAAGAGCGGTCGCCTCAGCGCGGCATGAGGGTGCTCGACCACACCAGGAGGAATTGTGAACAGCGATCGGGACGGGATCCGCGGGGGCTGGGCTTCACCCGACGATGACCAGTCCGACGCCGAGTCTGCCATCGAGATGACGGGCGAGTTCACCATCGACTACGCAGCTCCTGCCTGGTACACGCAGAACGCGTCGGGAGGCGCGACGACGGATCCGGTCGATACCGACACCCCGGGTGCGCCGGTCGCGCCTGCTGCACCGGTCGGGCCGGCCGCGCCGGTCGCGCCTGCCGCACCGGCCTTCCCGGCCGGGGGTCCGAGCGGTGGTGTGGCGGCTCCCGTTCCGGCCGTGCCGCCGGGTCCGCCCGTGGCCGCGGGTCCGCCCGCGCCGCCGGTCGGTCCGCCCGTGGACCTGCCGCATCCGGCGCCCGAAGAGGGGTTTCCCGTGTGGACTCCGCCGACCGTCGCGGCCGAAACGGCCGCCGGTGACGGGGAGCTCGAGAGCGGCGCGACGGTGCGGTTCTCCCCTGCCGCGCTCAAGCGTGAGTTCGAGGAACTCGCCGCCGCGGGCAAGGCCGTTGAGGAGTTCGGTGCGGGGGCGAGTGCGGGTCCGGGGTCTGCTCCCGGTACCGGTTCCGCCGGTGGCGACTTCGAGTTGAGCGCGCCCACGGCTCCGGGGGGCGGCCAGGGAGCCGAGGGCTCCGGCGCCACGGCCGGCGTTGACGCCGACGCCGACGCCGACGCCGACGGGAACGACCGTGCACACGGCTCGGCCGAGCCCGTTTCGACGGGCGGTACGACGACCGGCGCCGGCGATGCGGGCACCGTTCCTGAGGGCGCGGACGCCGGTGTGGGCGCAGGCGGTGACGAGAGTGCAGGAGGCAGCGGCGAGGCCGGGCAGTCCGGCGTTGCCGCGCCGTCCGCGGAGGGGGCCTCGGACACCGCCTCCGTCGACACCACGTCCGAGGACGCGAACACACCACAGGCTGAGGCCGCGGCCTCGGACGCGGAGACGGAGACCGAGACGGAGACGGAGACGGAGACGGAGACGGAGACGGAGACGGACACATCGTCTGCGGACGCCGCATCCCGGGGCGCCACGTTCCCAGGACTCCACCGAGCAAGGCCCTGCCCCGGAGGCGCAGAACGCGCAGGCCTCCCCGGCTGCCTCGGACTCCGCCGACGTCCCGGATTCTGCAAACGCATCGGCCGCATCTGCCGCTCCGACTCCGGCCGCTCCGGCGAACGGTGGCGAGGCAGACCCCGCCGCCCCTGCCCCGACCGCCTCCAACGACGTACCGGCCCCGCAGTCCTGGACCCCGCCGCCGGCTCCGCCGAGCGCGCTTCCGCCGTTGCCGCCCGCCTATCAGCCGGCCGCGCCCGCACCGGCGGCCCAGTGGCCCGCGTCTCCGCAGCCGGGCGAGCCGACGAGCCCCGAGGCCGCAGCCCCCGCTCCCGTCCAAGGCCAGCCGCAGCCGCAGCCGCAGCCCCAGCCGGCGGCCGCGCAGGGCGAGCCGGCCACGGCGCCCCGGGAGCCGCAGCCGCAGCCCCCGTTCCAGCCGCAGGCACCGCAGCCGGCACCCGCGGCCTGGAACCAGCCTGCGCCGCCCGCACCCACGGATCCCGTGCCCCCGCCGGCGCCCCACGCCCCGGGCCCGGGTCACCGGCGCCCCGGCGGCACCGCAGGCGGGCTACGGCTTCCCGCAGCCCGGAGTTCCGACTCCCCCGGCGCCCGACTCCCGTGTCAAGCAGGATGGTTACGGGTTCCCGCAGGCCGGTGCCCAGGGCGTTCCGCAAGCCGGCCCCCCGGCCGGCCCCATCTCACCCGCAGCCCAAGCGGCCCCCGCACCTCCCGCGGCTCCCAGCGCCCCCACCCCTCAGCCCGGCTACGGCTTCCCGCAGCCCGGCGGACCCGTTCCGCCCCAGAGCGGCTACGGCTTCCCGCAGCAGGGCGCTCCCGCTCCGGGCCCGGCCGCCCCACAGGACCAACCGCCCGCCCCCCAGGCCGGCTACGGCTTCCCGCAGCCGCCGGCCCCGGCCGCAGGTCCTGATGCGCACAACCCGCCCACCCCGCAGCCCGGCTACGGCTTCCCGCAGCAGGGCCAGCCGCCCGCCCCACAAGCCGGCTACGGCTTCCCGCAGCCCCCCGCGCAGCACGCCCAGGCCCAGCCCGGGCAGCCGCAGGGTCCCGCGGTCCCGCCCGCCGCCCCCGCCCCTCATCCCGGCCCGCAGCCCAGCGGCTACGGCTTCCCCCAGGCCACCCCAACGCCGCCCGCTCCGCCCGCCCAACAGGCGCCGCAGGCACAGCCGTCTCAGCCGCAGCCGCAGCCCCAGCCCCAACCCCCCGTCGACCCTCGCACCGGTGCCGCCTGGCCGCAGCCCGTGCAGCACGACCAGCGGCAGCCCACCAACCCCGGTGTCGCGCCCCTCGGTTACACCGCCGCGGTGGAGCTGTCCTCCGACCGGCTGCTCAACAACAAGAAGCAGAAGGCGAAGAGCGGCCGGCCGGGCGCGGGCGGTGGTCTGTTCAAGCTCGGAGCGAAGAAGGAAGAGGCCGAGCGGCAGCGGAAGCTGGAGCTGATCCGCACGCCGGTGCTGTCGTGCTACCGGATCGCCGTCATCAGCCTCAAGGGCGGTGTCGGCAAGACGACCACGACCACCGCGCTCGGCGCCACGCTCGCCACCGAGCGGCAGGACAAGATCCTCGCGATCGACGCGAACCCGGACGCCGGTACGCTCGGCCGCCGCGTGCGCCGCGAGACCGGGGCCACCATCCGCGACCTCGTCCAGGCGATCCCGTACCTCAACTCGTACATGGACATCCGGCGGTTCACCTCGCAGGCGCCCTCCGGCCTGGAGATCATCGCCAACGACGTCGACCCGGCCGTCTCCACGACGTTCAACGACGAGGACTACCGGCGCGCGATCGACGTGCTGGGCAAGCAGTACCCGATCATCCTGACCGACTCGGGTACGGGTCTGCTCTACAGCGCGATGCGCGGGGTGCTCGACCTCGCCGACCAGCTCATCATCATCTCGACGCCGTCCGTCGACGGTGCGAGCAGTGCCAGTACGACGCTGGACTGGCTGTCCGCGCACGGATACGCGGATCTGGTCTCGCGGTCCATCACCGTCATCTCCGGGGTGCGCGAGACCGGCAAGACGATCAAGGTGGAGGACATCGTCGGCCACTTCGAGACACGGTGCCGTGGTGTCGTCGTCGTGCCGTTCGACGAGCACCTGGCCGCCGGTGCCGAGGTCGACCTCGACATGATGCGGCCGAAGGTGCGGGAGGCGTACTTCAACCTCTCCGTGATGGTCGCCGAGGACATGGCGCGCCACCAGCAGTCACATGGGCTGTGGACCTCGGACGGCAACCCGCCCCCGGTCGCGGCACCGCCGATGCCGGGCCAGCCGCTGCCCGGTCAGCCGATGCCGGGGCAGCCGGCTCCGGGACAGCCCGTCCCCGGGCCGCCGTACCCGCAGCAGGGGCAGCAGCCGTACCCGCAGTACCCCGGCTACCCGCAGCAGCCGGGTCAGGCACAGCCCCAGCCGCAACCGCAGGGCCAGCCACAACCGCAGCCGCACCCGGGACAGCCCTACCCGCCGGCCCAGCAGCAGCCCTACCCGCCGAACCCGAACCAGGGCCAGGCTCCCGGGCAGGCCCCGCCTCAGCAGTAGTCCGCGGCCAGTCCGCCCGAACCGCCGAGGACACCGGCCGCTTCCTGCGTCGTACGACGGAGGGGGCGGCCGGTGTCATGCGCTGTACGGCGCGACGATCGCAAGTGTCCCCGCGAGAGCGTCGAGGGCACTCGTCCGATGGGTGACCGTACGGATCCCGGCGCCCGTGTCCTTGGTGCGAAAACCCCGGTCCGTCAGGACATAGAGCATGCGCAACGTGCGCATGGTGTTGGACGCCCAGGCCGGGACCGGCCCCGGCTCTCCCGTGCGGAAGGCCTCGGAGACGGGGTCGAGCCACCGCGCCGACTGCGCGGCGGTGAGTCCGGGGTGGCTCAGGATCTGCGCCAGGGCGTGGGCCAGTCGGTCGTCCTCCTGCGCGTCGAAGAGGTGACCGGTGGGGGTGAGCAGCCGTGCGACCGCCAACTCCAGGAGCGGCACGGGGTCTTGTCCCGGGTGGTGGGAAACGGCTGCCAGCAGGTCGGCGCCGTGGGCGACGGCGTGCAGCCAGCCGAGGGCGGGGTCATGGCCGCGCAGGTCCGTCTCGGCCGGATACCAGTCGGCGAAGGCGCTCCACCACCGCGGCCGCCAGGCGCCCGCTTCCACGATCCGGGCCAGGACCAGCGGCGCGAAGGCGCGGGCCTGGACGGCGGGGTCGGTGAAGCTCGCGGCCATGCGGTCGCCCAGCCGGAGCCGGTCCGCCGCGTCGAGGACCGGTATCCAGCGTGCGGCCCTGACGTAGGCCTGTTCGTCGCGCACCACGGGATCGGGTGAGCGAAGGTCCTCGACGAGCGTGTCGAGGGCCTCGGTACGGGCCGCCCCCGACAGCGTGCCGATGTCACCGACGTAGGTGCGGGAAGCAGAGGTGTCCATGGGCGGAGGCTATGCCGCCCCCGCCCCGCCGAACCCTCGAACGAACGGAGATCCGCTCCGAACGTAAGGAGAGCTACTCCCCGTCGTACGCCGCGATCAGCTCCCGGCACCGCTTGACGTCCACCGCCATGGTTTCCAGGAGCGCGTCGATGGAGTCGAACTTGGCCTGGCCGCGGACGAACGCGAGGAAGTCGACGGCGACGTGCAGGCCGTACAGGTCGAGGCCGACGCGGTCGATGGCGTACGCCTCCACCGTCCGCTCCGTCCCGTCGAACTGCGGGTTCGTGCCGACGGAGATCGCGGCCGGCATCGCCTCGTCCCCGACGTGCAGCCACCCGGCGTAGACGCCGTCGGCGGGGATCGCGGTGTGCGGCAGCGTCTCGACGTTGGCCGTCGGGAAGCCCAGCTCACGGCCGCGCTGGGCGCCGCGTACGACGACGCCCTCGACGCGGTGCGGGCGCCCGAGGATCTCGCGCGCGCCCTCCACGTCGCCCTCGGCGATCAGCCGCCGGGTCAGCGTCGAGGAGAAGGGCGTGCCGCCGCCTGCCTCACCGGTCACGTACAGATCCACCAGCTCGACCTCGAAGTCGTACGTCTTCCCCTGCTCGGCCAGGAACTCCACGTTCCCGGCGGCCTTGTGGCCGAAGCGGAAGTTCGGGCCCTCGACCACGGCCCTGGCGTGCAGTTTGTCGACCAGCACCTTGACCACGAACTCGGCGGGCGAGAGCCGCGAGAACTCGGTGGTGAAGGGAAGGATCAGCAGCGCGTCGACGCCCAGCTCCGCCATCAGTTCGGCACGGCGGTGGTGCGGGGCGAGCAGCGGCGGGTGGCTGCCGGGCCGCACGACCTCGCTGGGGTGCGGGTCGAAGGTCACCACGACGGAGGGAACGCCCAGCTCACGGGCGCGTTCCACGGCATGCCGGATGATCAGCTGGTGTCCGCGGTGGACTCCGTCGTAGGACCCGATGGTGACGACGCTGCGCCCCCAGTCCTGGGGGATGTCCTCCAAGCCACGCCAGCGCTGCACTGTGACCGCTCCTCGTCGAACCTGTGTCCGTGTCTGCCTCATACGCAGGTCTAAGGGTGCCATGCCGCGTCCGTTCGGCCCGCATCGGCATGGGGGCTGTGACGGGCGGCACGTAGCGTCACCGGCCGTCACGGGGGTTTCGCGCCGGTCAGGCCGGGACGCGGACGACGCCCGCCAGGTTCTCGATCATGCGGCGGGTGCTCGGTCCGACCACCGCGGCCCATGCCTCGGGCTCCCTGGTCAGCCAGCGGGCCACGAGGGGTGCGAAGCCCGGTACCCGGCGGCCCAGTTCTACCAGGGCCTGGTCGAAACGGGTCGCGCCGTCGGGAGTGCGTACGAGCAGCAGACCGGCCCGGCGCACCAGCTCACGGGTGTGCTGCTCGCCGCTGTGCCGCGCTCCGTCGGCGGCGGCGCACAGCAGGGCGACGAGCACGGCGGGATCGCGTTCACGCCCGAGAAGCAGCCCGAGCAGCTCGTGCCGCAGCGGACCGGACTCCGCACCGCCGGGCGCGGCGAGAACGGTCGTGAGCGCGACCCGCACCTCGGGGGGACCGCCGTCCAGCAGGCCGCCGACCAGCGGAAGGAGTACGGCCCGGGAGGCGAGGCCCTGCTCCAGGCGCCGCTCGACGTACGCGGCGACGTGGTCGGCCGTCTCCGGGCGCAGCTCCACGACCTCGCGGACCAGGGTGGCGACCCGGCGGGCGAGGGCGGGCGTGGTGACGTCGGCGAGCGTACGCAGCACTTCGCCGACGTCGGGTCCCGGTCGTCGGAGCCGGGCCTGGAAGGCCTCGAGCACCGGCTCCGGGTGGGAGGCGAGGGCGGTGGCCAGCGCGCTCGCCGGCACCTGCGGGTCACCCTCGCCGAAGCGTGCCAGGGCCTGCGGGAGGTGCCGGGAGCGGGTGCGCGGATCGCGCACGAGAAGCGCGAGGGCGCCGCCGTGCAGGGTGCAGTCGGCGGGGCGGGCGAGCAGGGCGAGCGCGGCGTAGCGCAGCAGTTCCCGGCCGTCCTCGGTGCGCACGTGCGGAGCGGCACGCAGCCCGTAGGCCACGGCCGCCACCCGGCGCGCGGGGCGCTCGTCGTGGGCCCACCGGTCGACGGCCCGGCACACCGCCGACGGCTCCTCCTCGGCGAGTACGGCGAGCAGCTCGTCCCCGCGCCGGTGCGCGCTGTCGGCCAGCGCCTCGGTCAGGTCGTCCAGGGCGCGGCGCCGGTGCGTGTGCAGCAGCGCCTGGGCGGCGGTGGCCACGGTCGCGTCCGGGGTCGCGGGCAGCGGGCGGTCGTCGTCGAACCAGCGGGTGAGGTGGGGGTGTACGGCGGCGGGGTCGGCGGCGAGGAGCCCGGAGACGGCGTCCAGATAGCGGGGGCCTTCGGCCGGGCCGCCCGGCGCCTCGTCCGCGACGACGAGCTGTCGCAGCAGGTCGAACCGCTCGGTGTCCCCCACCGGCACGCTCTCCCAGAACGAGGGCCCGAACTCCTCCGGCACACACCGCCCTTGGGCCCGCCACTCGATGATCCGCGCGGCGAGGTGCCGCAGGACGGGGAGGTACGGCGTCGCGTCGGGCACGTGCAGCAGAACGTCCGCGAGGAGCCGCACGGGCCACCAGGCGGGGTGGTCCGACGGAGTGGGGTGTGACGGAGTGGGGTGCGACGAAGTGGGGTGCAACAGAGTGGGGCCCAGCGGACCGGGGTTCGTCGGGACGGGGGTTCTCGCGGCGAGGGTCCTCGTAGCGGGGGGCCTCGTGGCGGGGGGCCTCGTGGCGGCAGTCGGCGCGGCGAGGCTCTGGGCGTTGCCGGCCCCGGGATCGGGGCGCTGCGGCAGCAGTGCGCCCGCGGCGTCGGCCAGGTCCTCCAGACGGAGGGCGAGTTCGGCGGGGCCCTGCTGGCGAGCGAGGAGGAGCAGGGCCTGGACGATGGGGCCGGTGCGGTGGCGGGGGACGGGGGGAGTGCTGGGCGGCGTGTCACGGTCGCGGTGGACGAGTGCGTGCAGCGCGGCCTCCAGGTCCAGATGCATGCCCTGGATCCAGTCGGCGAGTTCCTCGTGGGCGAAGCGGTAGCCGTTGCCCGCGGGCACGAGGAGGCCCTCGGTGAGAACCGCGGTGGCCCAGCCGGTGATGCCGTCGAAGGGCCGTCCCGGCACGGGCCCCCACGGGAACACGGCCTCGAACGACTCGCGGTCCAGCTCTCCCTGCCCGGCCCCCAGACAGCGGCGCGCGGCCGCGTGGACCTGCCCTGACACCCGGGCGGCGAGGCGCCGCACCGCCGTGCCGCGCAGCCCGTCGGCCGCCGCGAGCCGGACCGCGATGCGCAAGCACATCAGATCCAGGTAGGAGGAGAACACCTCGTCGCGACCGAGCCGCCCGAACCACGCACCGGAGCCATCGGTTCCGCCCAAATCACCCGAGCCACCTGACCCACGTGAATCACCTGAGCCACCCGACGCACGTGAATCACCCGAGCCACGTGCATCGCGCGCGCCACGCGAGCCACCACAACCCTCTGAATCACCCGAGCCACCAGGGGCCGTCCCGGCGGTCCACTCGGGCAGCCGGTGCGCGAGAGCCGACGGCATCTCCTCGGGCCCGTCCAGCAGGAGCAGCAACGGGCGCCCCGCTTCCCGCGCGACACGGGCCAGCCGCTCCGGACGGACGTCGCCGAGCACCCCGTCCGCGTGGCGGGCTCCGCCGTCCACGCCGCCCACGCCGTCCGCCGCCGCCACGATCCGCGCCGCTCGCTCCAGCGCCCGTGCCGCGGCATCGGCCACGGACGTGTCGGTGGCCAGCAGATCCGCACCGCGCAGCCACAGGGTGGGCGCCGGTTCAGGCGCCCGGGTGCGCCGGGCGGCCAGGGACGCCAATTCGGTCGTACGGCCGCTGCCCGGGGCTCCGACGAGCCCGAGGACGGCGGCCGGACCGTCGGCGAATGCCGCGAACTCCCCTACGATTCGGGCGCGTTCCACCGGAGCGAGGGCCTCGTGTGCTCGGGAGGGCCCGTCCGAGCCGACCGTAGTGGCGGCCAGCTCCAGCACTCCCGCCGGATTCAGATCGGCCCGGTAGGCCGGGACGGTCGCCGCGTTACGGGCGAGCAGCTCGTCCAGCGGTCCGGCGGCGCACCCGGTGCCCCGCAGCGGCACGGCGAAGCCCGCCGCCCGGTGCTCGGTGTGCAGGGCCGTGCCGAGGACGGCCACCACCGCGCCGGTCTCCGCGTCGAGCACCGGCCCGCCGGCCGCTCCGCCGCCGAGACGCAGCGCGTCGACGCCCGCCGTGCCGATCGCCAACTCCATTGCGCCGTCGAGGAGATGGCAGCGGTCCGTCGCCGTGTACGTCACGGCGGTCGTGCCGAGCACCCGCGCCTCGCGCCAGCCGCCCGCGACGAGCCGCACATACGAGCCGACCCCGACGCGGTCCCGCACGATGACGGGGAGCGGCGCCAGGGCGAGGCCCTCCGTGCGTACGATCGCCAGGCCCAGGTCGGGCAACGGGGTGACCGCGCCGGCCGTCACCACGCAGCTGCGGTCGCCCGGCGCGTGCAGGACCAGCCGGGACAGGCCGTCGACCGCCTCGTGGCTGGTGAGTACCGTGCCGTGGTGGTCGGCGGCGAAGCCCGTGCCCCGCGGCCGCCCGGCCGGATCACAGAACCGCACCAGCGCGGCAGCCGTCGCGTCCTGCCCTTCCCGGCCGGCCGGCGCGCCCTCCGCCGCGTCTCGCCCTCCCCGGCCGTCGTCCCGTGTCCGACGGCCCCGTTCCGCCATACTCGAACCTCCCCGCCGTGCGCCTGACTTCGACGTTAGGCGCGGGGTGATCAGCGGGAAAGATCGCGCATCGAACGCGCCCCCTTCCGCTCCGTCGGTTCACTCCGAGCGCCTGCCCGAAGGGGTGAATAGCCGAGTGCGGATGGATACACCTCTGTGAGGGGGAGCCGAGGGGGGACCGTGGAGCGGCGGCCAGGACGAACGTCCCCGTGATCGCCGCTCCACGGCCGAAGAAAGCGAGTGCACGCCGGCCGAGGCCACGGCAGCCGGTCGGCCCGCGCGCCTCAGCCGAACACGGCCAGGCTCTTCGCCTTGCCCTTCTGCTCCTCCACCAGGGCCAGGAAGCGGCCCGCGGGGTCGACGACCGCCACCGCGCCGCGGCCCGCGTACTCCTCGGGCATCTCCAGGCGTACGCCGTTGAGCAGCAGCCTGGCCCGCTTCGTGTCCACGTCCCAGCGGGGGAACGCGGCGGCGGCCGCTTCGGCGATGGGCATCACGGTCAGCTCCTCCTGGAGCTGGTCGAGGGTGCGCGCGGCATCGAGCTTGTACGGTCCGACGCGCGTCCGGCGCAGCGCCGTCAGATGTCCGCCGACGCCCAGGTCCGCGCCCAGGTCCCGGGCCAGCGCCCGGATGTACGTGCCGGACGAGCACACCACCGACACCACCAGGTCGAGCACCGGTGTGCCGTCCTCGGCGACCGCGTCACGCACGTCGTACACCGCGAACGACGAGACGGTCACCGGGCGGGCCGGGATCTCGAAGTCCTCGCCCTCGCGCGCCCGCTTGTAGGACCGCACGCCGTCGATCTTGATCGCGCTGACCTTGGACGGCACCTGCATGATGGCGCCGCTGAGCTTGGCGACCCCCGCGTCGATCGCGTCCCGGGTCACCCGGGAGGCGTCCGTCGAGGAGATGATCTCGCCCTCGGCGTCGTCCGTCAGGGTGTTCTGCCCGAGACGGATCGTGCCCAGGTATTCCTTCTCGGTGAGCGCGAGATGGCCGAGGAGTTTGGTCGCCTTCTCGACGCCGAGGACGAGCACGCCCGTCGCCATGGGGTCGAGGGTGCCGGCGTGTCCGACGCGGCGGGTCCTGGCGATCCCGCGCATCTTGGCGACCACGTCGTGCGAAGTGAAGCCCGACGGCTTGTCCACGATGACAAGCCCGTCGGGCGTCCTGTGCTTCTCGGTCATTCCGCGGCGTCGCCGTCCGTCTTGGCAGCGGTGTCCGACTCGTCGTCGGACTCCGGCTTGCGGTACGGGTCCGCGTCGCCCGCGAACTGGGCACCCGCCGAGACCTCACGCACCTTCGCGTCCGAGGCCCGCGCCTTGTCGAGCAGGTCCTCGATGGTCTTGGCGGTGTCCGGCAGGGCGTCCGCCACGAAGGTGAGGGTCGGGGTGAACTTCACGCCCGCCGCCGCACCCACCGCGGAGCGGAGCACGCCCTTGGCGCTCTCCAGGCCGGCGGCCGCGGCCGCCCGCTCCTCGTCGTCCCCGTACACCGTGTAGAAGACGGTCGCCTCCCGCAGATCACCCGTCACCCGGGTGTCCGTGATGGTGACCTGCGAGCCGAGCCGCGGGTCCTTGATCCCGCGCTGCAGCTTCTGGGCCACCACCTCTCGGATGAGGTCCGCCAGCCTCTTCGCCCGCGCGTTGTCGGCCACTGGTCCGTCTCCTTCTTAGCCTTGCTTGTTCTGGTCAATCTTCGTCGTTGTGGAGCCTGCGGCGCACCGAGAGCAGTTCCACCTCCGGTCGCCCCGCCACGAGCCGTTCGCACCGGTCGAGCACGTCGGTGAGGTGCCCTGTGTCTCCGGAGACCACCGCCAGGCCTATCTCGGCCCTGCGGTGAAGGTCCTGATGACCCGTTTCCGCCACGCTCACGGCGTACTTCCGCTGAAGTTCCGCGACGATCGGCCGGACGAGGGAGCGTTTCTCCTTGAGCGAGCGAACGTCGCCGAGGAGCAGATCGAAGGACAGTGTCCCCACATACATGTGTATCCGGATATCCCGCCGGTACGGGGTCGATGGCCCCGCCAACGACTTGGCGGGGACATCAGAACCGTACAACGAACGGCCGGGGCCGATCGACGGAATACTCTCCGCCGACCGGCCCCGGACCGGACCGATACTTCGGAACCGAACTCTTACGAGCGCGGCTTCTCGCGCATCTCGTAGGTCGCGATGACGTCGTCGACCTTGATGTCGTTGAAGTTTCCGAGGTTGATACCGCCCTCGAAGCCTTCGCGGATCTCGGTGACGTCGTCCTTGAAGCGACGCAGCCCGGAGATGTTGAGGCTCTCCGCGATGACCTTGCCGTCGCGGATGAGGCGCGCCTTGGTGTTGCGCTTGACCTCGCCCGAGCGGACCAGGACACCGGCGATGTTGCCCAGCTTGGACGACTTGAAGACCTCGCGGATCTCCGCCGTGCCGAGCTCGACCTCCTCGTACTCCGGCTTGAGCATGCCCTTGAGGGCCGCCTCGATCTCCTCGATGGCCTGGTAGATCACCGAGTAGTACCGGACGTCGACGCCCTCGCGCTCCGCCATCTGAGCCGCGCGGCCCGCAGCGCGGACGTTGAAGCCGATGACGATGGCGTCGGAGCCGGTCGCCAGGTTGATGTCGGACTCGGTGACCGCACCCACACCGCGGTGCAGGATGCGGATGTCGACCTCTTCGCCGACGTCGAGCTGGAGCAGCGAGGACTCGAGAGCCTCCACCGAACCGGACGCGTCGCCCTTGATGATGAGGTTGAGTTCCTGCACCAGACCGGCCTTGAGGGCCTCGTCCAGGTTCTCCAGGGAGAACCGGACACCCCGGCGGGCGAAGTTGGCGTTGCGCTCGCGCGCCGCGCGCTTCTCGGCGATCTGACGCGCCGTGCGGTCCTCGTCGACAACCAGGAAGTTGTCGCCGGCGCCCGGGACGTTGGTGAGACCGAGGACGAGGACCGGGGTCGAGGGACCCGCCTCTTCCACGTTCTCGCCCTTGTCGTCGAGCATCGCGCGGACACGGCCGTACGCGTCGCCGACCACCATGGTGTCGCCGACCCGCAGGGTGCCTCGCTGGACCAGGACGGTCGCGACGGCGCCGCGGCCGCGGTCGAGGTGGGACTCGATCGCAATACCCTGCGCGTCCTGCTCCGGGTTGGCCCGCAGGTCGAGCGAGGCGTCCGCGGTGAGGACCACGGCCTCCAGCAGGCTCTCGATGTTGAGGCCCTGCTTGGCGGAGATGTCGACGAACATCGTGTCGCCGCCGTACTCCTCGGCCACCAGACCGAACTCGGTGAGCTGACCGCGCACCTTGGTCGGGTCCGCGCCCTCGACGTCGATCTTGTTGACCGCGACCACGATCGGCACGTCGGCCGCCTTGGCGTGGTTCAGCGCCTCGATCGTCTGGGGCATCACACCGTCGTTGGCCGCCACCACGAGGATCGCGATGTCGGTCGACTTGGCACCACGGGCACGCATGGCGGTGAACGCCTCGTGACCGGGGGTGTCGATGAAGGTGATCTTGCGCTCTTCGTCGTTGACCTCGGTCGTGACCTGGTACGCACCGATGTGCTGCGTAATACCGCCGGCCTCGCCCGCCACGACGTTCGTCTTGCGGATGGTGTCGAGCAGTCGGGTCTTACCGTGGTCGACGTGACCCATGACGGTCACGACCGGCGGACGCGCGACGAGGAACTCCTCGCCACCCTCGTCCTCGCCGAACTCGATGTCGAAGGACTCGAGCAGCTCGCGGTCCTCCTCCTCGGGGCTGACGATCTCGAGGACGAAGTTCATCTCGTCCGCGAGGAGCTTCAGCGTCTCGTCGGAGACGGACTGCGTGGCAGTGACCATCTCGCCGAGGTTCATCATCACGCCGACGAGCGACGCCGGGTTGGCGCCGATCTTCTCCGCGAAGTCGGTGAGGGACGCACCGCGCGACAGGCGGACGGACTGTCCGTTGCCGCGAGGCAGCATCACGCCGCCGACCGACGGGGCCTGCATGGCCTCGTACTCCTGGCGCCTCTGCCGCTTCGACTTGCGACCACGACGCGCGGGACCGCCGGGACGACCGAAGGCGCCCTGCGTGCCACCACGGCCACCCGGGCCACCGGGACGACCACCGAAGCCGGGACGACCGCCGCCGCCACCGCCGGGACCACCCGGACGGCCGGCGAAGCCGCCGCCACCGCCACCGGGACCACCGGGACGACCGGCGAAGCCGCCACCGCCGCCACCGGGACGGCCGGCGAAGCCGCCGCCACCCGGACGACCGCCGCCGCCACCGGGACCACCGGGACGACCGCCGCCACCAGGACCGCGGCCACCGGGGCCACCGCCACCGGGACGCGGGCCCGCAGCGGGACGCTGCGGCATCATGCCGGGGTTCGGACGGTTACCACCAGGCGCACCACCGGGACGGGGGGCCTGCGGACGGGGCATGCCGCCCGGAGTCGGACGGGCACCGCCCGGACCGCCCTGCGGACGCGGAGCGCCGCCGGGACCGCCCTGGGGACGGGGAGCACGGTCCTGGCCGCCCGCGCCCTGCGGACGCGGACCGCCGGGGGCACCGGCGCCACCGGGACGCGGGGCACCACCCGGACGGGGCGCCTGCGGGCGCGCCATGCCGGTGGAGCCACCAGAGGTGAACGGGTTGTTGCCGGGACGTGGACCGGCCGGACGAGCGCCCGGACGCGGGGCCTGGCCGCCCGGACGCGCAGCGCCCTGACGGTCACCGCGGTCACCACGGTCACCGCGGTCAGTGCGTTCGCCACGGACCTGGCCACCCTGGCCCTGGCCGGGCGTGGCCGGACGAGCGCCACCGGGCTTCGGGGCACCGGGACGGGCACCCGGACGCGGACCGGAGGCGGCAGCGGCGGGAGCCGCGGGGGCCGACGGAGGCGCCGTGAACTCGGGCGCGGCCGGAGCCGGAGCCGCCGGAGCGGGTCGCGGCGCGGGCTTCGGGCCCGGACGCGGGCCCGGGGCGGCCGGAGCCGCGGCGGGCCGCTCAGCCGCTGCGGGCCGCTCGGCCGCGGCGGGCTTGGGCGCCGGCGGACGGGGGGCGGCCGGACGGGCCGCCTGCGCGGGAGAAGGCGCACCCGGCTTGGCCGGTGCGGCCTTACGGGGGGCTGCCTTGCCGCCGTTGCCCTGCTGCAGGGCATCGGTCAGCTTGCGTACTACGGGCGCCTCGATCGTCGAGGACGCCGAACGGACAAATTCACCGAGTTCTTGGAGCTTGGCCATGACGACCTTGCTCTCCACCCCGAACTCCTTGGCGAGTTCGTATACCCGGACCTTAGCCACTTCGCTCCTTTTAGGTCCGGGTTGCGTCCGGACCGTCGCTACTTCATGGGCGTACTCATCGCGTGCTCATCGAGTGCTCATCGCAATCTCGACCTACTTCCAACTCGCGGAATACCAGGGCCGCACGGGGGTTCCGTACGACACGTCTTACGGTGTTGCCTGCTCGGCAACGGTCTGCTCGACGTAGTGGCGCAACGCCGCTGTGTCGAGCGCTCCCGGGGCGCGCAACGCCCTCGTGAACGCCCGGCGGCGGACCGCCAGGTCCAGACAGACCAGGGCGGGGTGCACATACGCACCCCGGCCGGGCAGCGTACCGCGATGATCGGGGACGCAATCACCCTCGACCGCCACGATGCGCAGCAGATCCTTCTTGGCCGCTCGCTCCCGGCACCCCACACAGGTGCGCTCAGGGCATGCGCGGGCATGCGTCCGGCCAGACACGGTTAAGTCTACCTCCCCGCACCGACCTCACCCCTCCGGGGCAAGAGTCGAACGGTTGTTGTCGTGATCTAAGCCACCTGCGGCTGAGATCTATTCCCCGATCCCGCGAACGGCCTAGTCGCCGCTCTGCTCGGTGTCCGGGCGGATGTCGATCCGCCACCCGGTGAGCCGGGCCGCGAGCCGGGCGTTCTGCCCTTCCTTGCCGATGGCCAGCGACAGCTGGTAGTCGGGGACCGTCACGCGCGCGGAGCGGGCCGCGAGGTCGACGACCTCGACCTTGGAGACCCGGGCCGGGGACAACGCGTTCGCCACCATCTCGGCCGGGTCGTCCGACCAGTCGACGATGTCGATCTTCTCACCGTTCAGCTCGGCCATCACGTTGCGCACGCGACCGCCCATGGGGCCGATGCAGGCGCCCTTGGCGTTCAGGCCCGATCGGGTGGAGCGGACGGCGATCTTGGTGCGGTGGCCGGCCTCGCGGGCGATGGCGGAGATCTCGACGGAACCGTCGGCGATCTCCGGCACCTCCAGCGCGAAGAGCTTCTTCACCAGATTGGGGTGGGTGCGGGACAGGGTGACGGACGGACCGCGCACGCCCTTCGCCACCCGGACGACGTACGAGCGAAGGCGCAAGCCGTGCTGGTACGTCTCGCCGGGTACCTGTTCCTGCACGGGCAGGATGGCTTCCAGCTTGCCGATGTCGACGAGCACGTTCTTCGGGTCGCGGCCCTGCTGGACCACGCCCGTCACGATGTCGCCCTCGCGCCCGGCGTACTCGCCGAGCGTGGCGTCGTCCTCCGCGTCCCGCAGGCGCTGCAGGATGACCTGCTTGGCGGTGGTGGCGGCGATACGGCCGAAGCCGGACGGCGTGTCGTCGAACTCGCGCGCCTCCTGCCCCTCCTCCAGGTCCTCGGGGTCCTCCTTCGCCCACACCGTCACGTGGCCGGTTTCCCGGTTGAGCTCCACGCGCGCGTGGCGGCGGCTTCCCTCGGTACGGTGGTAGGCGATGAGGAGGGCCGACTCGATCGCCTCGACCAGCAGGTCGAAGGAGATCTCCTTCTCCCGCACCAAGCCCCGCAGGGCGCTCATGTCGATGTCCACGGCTACGCCTCCTCTTCTTCCGTCATGTCCTTCTTGTCCTTGCGGTTGAACTCGACCTGGACGCGGGCCTTGGCGATGTCCTCGAAGGCGAGCCTGCGGGTGGTGGCCTTGCGGCCCTTCACTCCGGGCACCTCGAGGTCGAGGCCGGCGTCGTCCACGGTCAGGATTCTGGCGACCAGCTCATCACCCTCGGTGAGCTGGAATCTCACCAGACGGTCCACGGCACGCACGTAGTGGCGGTGCTCGGTGAGGGCGCGCTCCGCGCCCGGGGTACCGACCTCGAGGGTGTACTCCCCCTCGCCCATCGCGTCCGTCTCGTCGAGCTTCGCCGAGAGCGCGCGGCTCACATCGGCGATCGCGTCGAGGTCGGCGCCCTCGTCGGAATCGACGACGACACGCAGCACACGCTTGCGTCCGACGGATTCCACCTCGATCCCTTCGAGATCGAGGCCCTGGGAGCCCACGAGCGGTTCCAGAAGTTCTCGCAGCCTCTCGCTCTGGGTGGTGCTCATCCGGGTGACTCCTCGGCCGCGTGTGCTGTTGTGGGTAGGTCGTGTGTCAGGTCAAAGGGTATCCGGTCGCGGAGGGTGTTGCCGTCCACCCGCACCGCCGTTCGGACGGACGTGCGGTGGGCCCGAGCCGCTGGCGGGTGCCGGGGCGGGGCCCGGGTACCGTGATCACGAGCAGGGCCTGTCCGGCGGATCGAGCCGGAGAAGAGCGACGGTGACCGACGAGCGCGGGTGAGTGGGATCCGGCGCGTGCGGCTGCGAGGCGGAGGAGGACGTCGTGGCGGGGCCACGGCGACCGACGACAACGCCGCAGAGGTGCGTGCCGGCCCCCGCGGCCCCGGCAGGATCCGCCGGACAGGCCCTGGGCCGCCCATCCGTTCGTACGAGCCCTTCGAGGACGTCTGCCGTGCCGTTCACCCTGCCGCCGCGCATCCCGCCGGGGCCGCGCCGAAGGAGCCTGCTCGCTTCGGCCGCGGGCGCCGCGCTGCTCGTCGGCTGCTCCGAAAGCCCCGACTCGGCCAACACGGCCGGCAGCCCCTCCGCCGCCGACCGGGCACGCGCGCGTGCCGCCCGGGACAGCGCGGCGCTGGCCACGCGGTACGCGGCTGTGATCGCCGCGCATCCGGCGCTGGCGGACCTTCTGCGCCCGCTCCGGACCGCGGTCGTACGGCATACGGAGGCGTTCGGGGGCAGCGCTCAGGCATCCGCGTCCGCTTCGGCTTCGGCATCCGTTTCGGCTTCGGCCGACGGTGACGGTCGGGCGCCCGCGTCCGCCCACCCCTCCGCGAGCGCCTCCCCCGCCGTGGCCGCCGACCGGAAGACGGCCCTGTCCGACCTGGCCGCCGCCGAGCGCGCCCTGGCCGACCGGCGCACGAAGGCGCTGCTGGAGTTGCCGGGAGAGCTGGCGCGGCTCATGGCGTCCGTTGCGGCGGCGGGCGCCGCGCACGCGTTCTTGCTGACGGAGGGCGCGAAGTGAGCGCGAGCACCGGCACGACCGGCACACCGAAGGCCGAGAGCACCGAGAGCGCCGAGCTGAGGGCGCTCCAGGCGGCCCTCGGGGCCGAACACGCCGCCGTCTACGGGTACGGCGTCGTCGGCGGGAAGATCGGGCAGGCGCGGCGGGCCGACGCGCGGGCCGCGTACGACGCGCACCGGGCGCGCCGGGACGAGCTCGCGCGGTCCGTGCGTGACCTGGGCGGGACGCCGCAGGCCGCCGCGGCCGGGTACGCGCTGCCGTTCGCCGTGCCGGATGCGACGGCCGCCGTACGGCTCGCCGCCGAGCTGGAGGAACGGGTGGCCGGGGTGTACTCCGATCTCGTACGGGCCGGCACGGGCGCGCGACGCCGCTCGGCCGCCGAGGCGCTGCGGGAGGCGGCGGTGCGGGCGGTGCGCTGGAGCGGCGAGAGCGTAGCCTTCCCTGGTCTCGCCGAGCGGGCGGCGGCCACCCCCACCGCGTCGGCGACACCACAGACGTAAGGCGTACGCCGTACGGGTACTCGGGACGAGTCGCGTACGGCGTACGAAGCCGACCTGGAAGGGAACACCTCGCGCATGGCTTTCGAACCGCCGCAACGCCTCGTGCGGGCGCTCGGCGAGACCGAGCGGAACGGGGCCGCCGACTGGCTGGTCAAGCTGCCCGAGCTGGTTCAACAGGTCGTTGATCTACGCGAGTTGACCGTCGAGCGGGTGCAGGCGCCGGGCGGGCGCAGCAGCCTGGTCGTGCTGGTGCGGCAGGCCGACGGCACGCCCGCCGTGCTGAAACTCGCGCCGCCGTGGGCCCGGCCCGAGAGCGAGCGGGCCGCGCTGGCGCACTGGGGCGGCTTCGGCGCCGTACAGCTGCTCGACGGCGACGGCGGCGAGGGTGTGCTGCTCCTGGAGCGGCTGCACCCGGAGATGTCCGTACGGTCCCTGCCGGAGGCGAAGGCCTTGCTGGAGGCGGCCGGAACCCTGCGGCGGCTGTGGGTCGAGCCGCCGGCCGGTCAGGTCTTCGAGAGCGTGGCCGAGCGGACCGGGCGGCAGGCCGAGGCGATGCGGACGAGCGCGGCCGCCGACGCCGAGGTCGCACCGCTGGTCGACGCGGCCCTCGCGGCCCGCGAGGAACTGCTGGCCTCCGCCCCGCAGGCGCGTCTGCTGCACGGCACCTTCCGGCAGAGCAAGGTGCTGGCCGGTGAGCGGATGCCGTGGCTGGCCGTGGGGCCCGACCCGGTGGTCGGCGAGTGCGCCTTCGACCTGGCCCGGCTGGTCCGGGACCGGGTGGAGGACCTGATCGCGTCGCCCTCGGGGGCCTCGATCACCCGGCGCCGGGTGAAGCGGCTCGCGGAGTCGCTGGAGCTCGACCAGGAACGACTGCGCGGCTGGACGCTGTTCCGTGCCGTCGAGTCGGGGGTGCGGGCACGCAGGGTGGGCCGTCCCCAGGACGCGGAACTGCTGCTGGAGTTCGCGGGCTGGCTCTGAGCGGGGGTGCGTGCGAGGCCCGGTACCGGGCGGTCGGCCACCGCGCGCCGGGCCCGTTCGAGGACCGCGAGCGGGTCCGGGCCCGGACCGAGGAGCCGGTGACCCCGTTGGTCGAGCGTGCCGTGCCGGCGCGACCGCCGCTGCGGCCCCGTACGCCGTGCGCCTCTGCGGGCCGCTTCTGCGGCCCCCGCTCCTTGGCCGGCCTGACCGTCCCCTCCACCTGACGTGTTGTCACGTCCTACGGGCGGGAAGCGGCCTGGGGAAGACAGTGAGGCGCCCCTGTGCCGGAAACAACTTCCCGAGGGGCGCCTTCCGTCGGACGATCACGCCGACAGGCGGGCGATCGCCTCCTCGACCGTCAGCTCCTCGCGCTCGCCGGTCTTGCGGTCCTTGAGCTCCAGGACGCCCTCGGCCGAGCGGCGCCCGGCGACCAGGATCTGCGGTACGCCGATCAGCTCGGCGTCGGTGAACTTCACGCCGGGCGAGACGCCCGCACGGTCGTCCACCAGCACCCGTACACCGGCCGCGCCCAGCTTCTCGGCGACGTCGAGCGCCAGCTCGGTCTGCAGGGCCTTGCCCGCGGCGACCACGTGGACGTCGGCCGGGGCGATCTCCTTGGGCCAGCACAGGCCCTGCTCGTCGGCCGTCTGCTCGGCGAGGGCGGCGACGGCGCGGGAGACGCCGATGCCGTAGGAGCCCATGGTGACGCGGACCGGCTTGCCCTCCTTGCCGAGGACGTCGAGCTGGAAGGCGTCGGCGTACTTGCGGCCGAGCTGGAAGATGTGGCCGATCTCGATGGCGCGGTCGAGCCTGAGGCCCGTGCCGCAGGAGGGGCAGGGGTCGCCCTCCTCGACCACGACGACGTCGAGGTAGTCGTCGACCTCGAAGTCACGGCCGGCGACGACGTTCTTCGCATGCGTGTTGATCTTGTTTGCGCCGGTGATCCAGGCCGTGCCGGGGGCCACGCGGGGGTCGGCGATGTAGCGGACCTTCTCCAGGCCCTGCGGGCCCACGTAGCCGCGTACGAGGTCGTCGCGGCCCTCGAAGTCCTCGGCCGTCACCAGTTCCACGACGGCGGGCGCGAGGTGCTCGCCCAGCTTGCCGAGGTCGACCTCGCGGTCGCCGGGGACGCCGACGGCGACGATCTCGCCGTCGGCCTTCACCAGGAGGTTCTTCAGGGTCGCCGAGGCCGGGACGCCGAGGTACTCGGCGAGGGACTCGATGGTCGGGGTGTCGGGGGTGTCCAGCTCCTCGACCGCCGGGTGCTCGACGCTCTCGACGGCCGGGGCGACGAACGTGACGGCCTCGGTGTTGGCGGCGTAGTCGCAGGCCGGGCAGTCCACGAAGGTGTCCTCGCCGGCGGGGGCCGGAGCGAGGAACTCCTCGGACGCCGAGCCGCCCATCGCGCCGGAGACGGCGGAGACGATCCGGTGGTCGAGGCCGAGGCGGTTGAAGATCTTGATGTACGCCTCGCGGTGCAGCGCGTACGACTGCGCCAGGCCCTCGTCGGCCGTGTCGAAGGAGTAGGAGTCCTTCATCAGGAACTCGCGGCCGCGCAGGATGCCGGCGCGCGGGCGGGCCTCGTCGCGGTACTTCGCCTGGATCTGGTAGAGGATCACCGGCAGGTCCTTGTAGGACGAGCACTGGTCCTTGACCAGCTGGGTGAAGATCTCCTCGTGGGTGGGGCCGAGGAGGTACTCGGCGCCCTTGCGGTCCTTGAGGCGGAACAGCTCGGGGCCGTACTCCTCCCAGCGGCCGGTCGCCTCGTAGGGCTCCTTGGGCAGCAGGGCCGGGAGCAGGACCTCCTGGCCGCCCATGGCGTCCATCTCCTCGCGGACCACGCGGGCGACGTTCTCCAGGACCTTCTTGCCCAGCGGCAGCCAGGACCAGATGCCGGCCGCGGTGCGGCGCACGTAGTCGGCGCGCACCAGCAGCTTGTGGTTGAGCGTCTCGGCGTCCGCCGGGTCGTCACGCAGTGTCTTGACCATCAAACGGGACATGCGCTGGACCTGGGCCATGATTCGACTCCTGCTGCGAAAGGGTGATGGCAAGGAGGTTAGCCGGGGGGCCGCCGTCGCCGGAAATCCGTATCCGCCGAAAAGGCCCCTTGAGCGTGCGCCGCGGACAGGTGTCAGCGGCGCCGCAGGGGCAGGGGGGCGCCCATGACGGCGTACGGCCGCGGCGCGCTGGGGAACAGGACCTGCCGCGCCAGGTCCTCGTAGCCGAGCGAGTGGTACAGCCCGCGGGCGGGGCTCTCGGTGTCGATCGCGGAGAGGATCGAGCGGGGCTCGGCGGCGCCGTCCGTGATGGTGGTGATCAGGGAGCGGCCGATGCCGTGGTTCTGGAAGTGCGGGTGGACGTGCAGCTCGGTGATCACGAAGGAGTTGTCGAGCCAGTCCTCGTGGCCCTGGCCGCGCAGATAGGGCTCGACGACGGTGGACCACCAGTGCGTACGGTCGTTCGGCATCCCGTAGACGAAGCCGACGAGCCGTCCGTCGCCGGTGGTGGCGCCGAACGCGCGGGCTCCCGGGGAGGTCAGGTGCCGCAGGACGATCTGGTGTCGTACGGCGACCTCGTCGGCGCCGAGCCCGAAGGCCACCGCCTGTACGGCGAGCGCCTCGTCGACGCGCGCGGCGAGATCCAGGAGGCCGATGACCACGTCGTCGGGGTTGTGGTGGCCCTGACCGGGAAAGCGCAGCATGCCGGCGAGACTACCGGGGCGCTTCGCTGGATGGTGCCGGGGACTGCGGGTTGTTGGTCTGCTGCGGGACAGTCGTGGCTGGTCGCGCCCGCGCGGCGGAGCCGCACGATGTCACCGCCCCGCGCCCCTGACGGGGCGGCCCTGATGAGGCCCGGTCCTAGAACAGAACGCTCATGAACGCGCCGACCTCTTGGAAGCCCACTCTTCGGTACGCGGCCCGGGCGGGGGTGTTGAAGTCGTTGACGTAGAGGCTGACGACCGGGGCGACATCGGCGAGGGCGTAGCGCAGGACGGCCGCCATGCCGGGGGCCGCGAGTCCCTGGCCCCGGTATTCGGGGGCGACCCAGACGCCCTGGATCTGGCAGGCGTGGTGGGTCGCGGCGCCGATCTCGGCCTTGAAGGCGACCTTGCCGTTGCGGTCGAGGCGGGCGAACGAGCGTCCGGAGCCGACGAGTTCGGCGACCCTGGCCTGATAGAGGAGGCCGCCGTCGCCGGCGAGCGGGGAGACACCGACCTCCTCGGTGAACATCGCCACGCACGCCGGCATGATCGTCTCCATCTCGTCCTTGCGGATGCGGCGGACGTACGGATCGGGGGCGACGTCGTCGGGCAGCCGGTCGGTGACCATGAGCGGCTGATGGGCGCGGACCTCGCGGGCCGGGCCCCAGCCGGGTTCGAGCAGCTGCCAGAGCTGGGTGGTGGGTTCGACGGGGCCGACGATGGAGGAGCAGCGGCGGCCGGCCCTGCGGGCACGGTCGGCGAAGGCGCGGACGGCCCGCGGGGTGGCGCAGATGGGGACCAGGTTGGCGCCCGCGTAGCACAGGGACGTGAGCATGCCGTCCTCGTACCAGCCCCACATCTCACCGCCGAGGCGCCAGGGGTCGAGGCCCGCGACCTGTACCCGGGAGGTCACGAAGGCGTTCGCGACCGGCTCGCGGTCGAGTACGGCGAGCGCGGCGTCCAGGTCACTCGGTTCGAGGACCCGGGTGGTGGTCTGCGTCAACACGTGCGGGGGCCTCACCCTGGGGTCTGCTGATCTCCGCACTGTACCTGGCGGAAATGGGCGACGCCGCCCGATGTCATGGGGCTCTGGTCACTCCATGTTCGAGGCGCTTCCCTCGAACAACCACGCCCCGCCACAACCAGTGTGACGGGGCGCAGGTGGCGTACGTACGCGAGGGCGCGGCTCTCAGCCGGCCACCGACACCGAGGGCTCGCCGGAGGCGATGCCGTCCGCCTCCATCTGCTCGGCGATCTTCATCGCCTCCTCGATCAGGGTCTCCACGATCTTCGACTCGGGCACCGTCTTGATGATTTCGCCCTTCACGAAGATCTGTCCCTTGCCGTTGCCGGAGGCGACGCCGAGGTCGGCCTCGCGGGCCTCCCCCGGCCCGTTGACGACGCAGCCCATGACCGCGACGCGCAGGGGCACCTCCATGCCCTCCAGACCCGCCGTGACCTCCTCGGCCAGCTTGTAGACGTCGACCTGGGCGCGTCCGCAGGACGGGCAGGAGACGATCTCCAGGCCGCGCTGGCGCAGGTTCAGCGACTCCAGGATCTGGATGCCGACCTTGATCTCCTCGACGGGGGGCGCGCTCAGCGAGACGCGGATCGTGTCGCCGATGCCCTCGCTGAGCAGCGCGCCGAAGGCGACGGCCGACTTGATCGTGCCCTGGAAGGCGGGGCCGGCCTCGGTCACGCCGAGGTGCAGCGGGTAGTCGCACTGCGCCGCCAGCTGGCGGTACGCGTTGACCATGACCACCGGGTCGTTGTGCTTGACCGAGATCTTGATGTCCCGGAAGTCGTGCTCCTCGAAGAGCGACGCCTCCCACAGCGCCGACTCGACGAGCGCCTCGGGGGTGGCCTTGCCGTACTTCTCCAGCAGCCGCCGGTCGAGCGAGCCCGCGTTGACGCCGATGCGGATCGGCGTGCCGTGCTCCTTCGCCGCCTTGGCGATCTCCTTGACCTTGTCGTCGAACTGCTTGATGTTGCCCGGGTTCACCCGGACCGCCGCGCAGCCCGCCTCGATCGCCGCGAACACGTACTTCGGCTGGAAGTGGATGTCCGCGATCACGGGGATCTGCGACTTGCGGGCGATGACCGCGAGGGCGTCCGCGTCGTCCTGCGTGGGGCAGGCCACACGGACGATCTGGCAGCCGGACGCCGTGAGCTCGGCGATCTGCTGGAGCGTGGCGCCGATGTCGGACGTACGCGTCGTCGTCATCGACTGCACCGAGACGGGTGCGTCTCCGCCCACGGCCACGGTTCCGACCTGGATCTGCCGGCTCTTCCGGCGCTCGGCGAGCTTGGTCGGAACGGACGGCATGCCGAGAGAAATCGCAGTCATCTGCTGTGCAACCCCAAGTTGTGGATCAAGGTCCGGTAGCCGGAACGGCGGGCTCCAGCCTTCGAGATTACGGCACGGGCGTACGCCGGAGCACATCACGCTCCCAAACCCACTCAATGGAAGACGGTCGGACACAGAGCGTGCCCGACCGTCACGAAATCCGGGTGACTAGGAGATTTTCACCGGGTTAACCACGTCCGCGATCAGGACCAGGATCGTGAAGCAGACGAAGATCCCGGCCACCACGTACGCGACGGGCATCAGCTTCGCCACGTCGAACGGGCCCGGGTCCGGGCGTCGCAGCACCTTCGCCGCGTTCCGGCGCAGCGACTCCCACAGGGCGCCCGCGATGTGGCCGCCGTCGAGCGGGAGCAGCGGGAGCATGTTGAACAGGAACAGCGAGAGGTTGAAGCCCGCGACGAGCATCAGCATCATCGCGATCTGCTGGGACGGCGGGATGTCCAGGGTGAAGACGTCGCCGCCGACGCGGGCCGCGCCGACCACGCCCATCGGCGAGTCCGCCTCGCGCGGGCCGTCGCCGAAGGCCGCGTCCCACAGGGCGGGGATCTTGCCCGGCAGGGAGATCAGCGACTCGACGCCGTTCTGCATCATGTCGCCCATACGGGTCACGGACTGCCCGAACGACTGCTCGACGATGCCGGAGGCGGGCGTGAAGCCGAGGAAGCCGGCGTACACGTACTTGCCCTCGACGTAGCCGCCGTTGCCGTCGGTCTTGCTGACCTGGTTCTTGATCAGGTGGGCCTTGAGGTCGAGCTGCTGCCCCTTGCGCTCCACCGTGATCGTGACGTCCTTGCCGGGGTTGGCGCGGATGTCGGACTGGAGGGCCGACCAGTCCGCGACGGCCTTGCCGTCGAACGCGACGATCTTGTCGCCGCCCTTGAGCCCGGCGGCCTTCGCGGGCGCGGCCTGGTCGCTCCGCGCGCACTTCGTCCGGTTCTCGCTCTGCTGGATGACGCAGTCCGAGACCTTGCCGACCGTGGTGGTCTGGGTGTTGACGCCGAAGGTCATCATCACGCCGAAGAAGATCACCACGGCGAGGATCAGGTTCATGAAGGGGCCCGCGAACATCACGATCACGCGCTTCCACGGCTTGCGCGTGTAGAAGAGACGGTCCTCGTCGCCGGGCCTCAGCTCCTCGAACGCGGCCGAGCGGGCGTCCTCGATCATGCCGCGGAACGGGGAGGTCGAGCGGGCCTCGATCTTTCCGTCGGATCCCGGCGGGAACATGCCGATCATGCGGATGTAGCCGCCGAGCGGCACCGCCTTGACCCCGTACTCGGTCTCGCCCTTCTTCCGCGACCAGACGGTCGGGCCGAACCCGACCATGTACTGCGGGACGCGGATGCCGAAGAGCTTGGCCGTCGACAGATGGCCCAGCTCGTGCCAGGCGATCGAGATGAGCAGGCCGATCGCGAAGACGACTATGCCGAGGATGAACATCAGGGTCGTCATGCACGAGCCTCCGCGGTCGCCGTCTGAACTGTCAGTTCCCTGGCCCGGGCACGCGCCCAGGTCTCCGCTTCGAGGACGTCCGCGACGGTCAGGGAAGTTCCCGTGCGCGGCGTGCCGTGTTCCTCGACCACTCTCGTGACGGTCTCCATGATCCCGTTGAACGGCAGCGTGCCGTTCAGGAACGCGTCGACGCACTCCTCGTTGGCGGCATTGAACACCGCCGGGGCCGTGCCCGCGAGCTGTCCCACGTGCCGGGCGAGTCCGACCGAGGGGAAGGCGTCGTTGTCGAGCGGGAAGAACTCCCAGCTCGACGCCTTCGTCCAGTCGAAGGCGGGCGCCGCGTCGGGCACGCGCTCGGGCCAGCCGAGCCCGATGGCGATCGGCCCGCGCATGTCCGGGGGCGTCGCCTGGGCCAGTGTCGATCCATCCGTGAACTCAACCATCGAGTGGACATACGACTGGGGATGCACGACCACCTCAATCCGCTCGAAGGGAATGTCGTAGAGGAGGTGCGCCTCGATGACTTCGAGTCCCTTGTTGACCAGGGTCGCGGAGTTGATCGTGATGACCGGTCCCATGGCCCAGGTGGGGTGGGCCAGGGCGTGCTCGGGCGAGACGTTCGCCAGCTCGGCCTTCGTACGCCCCCGGAAGGGGCCGCCGGAGGCGGTGACGACGAGCTTGCGCACATCGGCCCGCGTCCCGGCGGCGAGGGCCTGGAAGAGGGCGGCGTGCTCGGAGTCGACGGGAATGATCTGGCCGGGCTTGGCCAGCGCCTTCACCAGCGGGCCGCCGACGATGAGCGACTCCTTGTTGGCGAGCGCGAGCGTCCGGCCCGCCTCCAGGGCGGCCAGGGTGGGGGCCAGGCCGATGGAGCCGGTGATCCCGTTCAGGACGGTGTGGCAGTCGGAGGCGGCCAGCTGGGTGGCGGCGTCCGCCCCCGCGAGGATCTCGGGGAGCGGCTCGCCGGGGCCGTACTGCGCGGTGAGCGCTTCGCGCAGCACCGGTACGACGTCCTCGCGGGCGACCGCGACGGTGCTCACGCGCAGGCGGTGGGCCTGTTCGGCGAGCAGTCCGACCCGTCCGCCGGCGGCGGAGAGCCCGGTGACACGGAACCGGTCGGGGTTGCGCAGCACGAGGTCGATGGCCTGGGTGCCGATCGAGCCGGTGGAACCGAGGATCACGACATCCCGGACTCCGTCCACGGGGTCGAAGACGAGATGCGGGTCGGCGAGGGGGGCTGGACTGTCGGTCATCCCTCCATTGTTGCCGTAACGCGCCACGGGCAGGACAGGGCGTCCCCGTCGAGAGTCCGTCTATCACTCCGATGTGCAGAGTGCGGCGAAATCCGCCTTTGTGAAACAGCGGTGAAGATCACGTGATAGCACTGTCAGGCACTGGCCGGCGGACGACCGGCCGGCGGACGACACCCTGGGGGGACCTCCATGCGGATACGCGCTGCCCTGCCCGCGCTCGCGGGCGCCGTGGCACTCACCGGCACCATTCTCAGCACTCCGGCCGAAGCGGCCGGCGGTGTGACCATCCATCACGTCTGGTTCGACAGCCCGGGCTCCGACACCCGCTCCAACGCGAGCCTCAACGCCGAGTGGGTGCAGATCAAGAACACCGGCTCCGCCACGGTCTCGCTGAAGGGCTGGGTCCTCAAGGACGTCTCGAACCACAAGTACGTCTTCCCGGACGTCGCGATCGGCGCGGGCAAGACCGTGAAGGTGCGCACCGGCAAGGGCACCGACACCACCTCGACCAAGTACCAGAGCCGCGGCGCGTACGTCTGGAACAACACCAGCGACACCGCCACGCTCACCAAGGCGAGCGGGACCAAGGTCGACTCGTGTGCGTGGACGACACGGGACCCGAGCGACACGTACTGCTGACGGGGGCTACCTCTTGCGCCGCCGCCGGTTCCGGGACTTCCCGGGCCGGTGCGGCGGCGCTTTGTCGTGCTCGGCCGGTTCCCCGGCGGGCGCCGTCGTGAAGCGGCCCTCGACCACGCCCTCCGCGGTGTCCAGCGTCGGCGCGCTGAAGTGCAGTCCGTCGGTGGGGCGGCGGTCCAGGGCGGAGCCCTCCCCCTCCCGGCCCGTGGCGTCCAGGTTGAACACGTATCCGACGGACTCCTCCTTGATCGCCTCGGTCATCGCGCCGAACATGTCGAAGCCCTCGCGCTCGTACTCGACGATCGGCTCGCGGCCCAGCGTCCAGCGCAGGCCGATGCCGTCGCGCAGGTAGTCCATCTCGTAGAGGTGCTCGCGCCATTTGCGGTCGAGGACGGAGAGCACGACGAGGCGTTCCAGGTCGCGCAGGGCGTCGGCGCCGAGTTCCGCCTCGCGCCGCGCGTAGCGGTCGTGGACGTCCTCGGTGACCGCCGCCACGAGGTCGTCGACTGTGAGGTCGGGCCGGCCGCCGACGGAGTCCTCCAGGTCCTCGATGGTGATGCCGACCGGGTAGAGCTGCCTGAAGGCTCCCCACAGCCGCTCCAGGTCCCACTCCTCGGGGAAGCCCTCGCCGGTCTCCTGCCGGATGTACGCCTCGATGGTGTCGTCCATGAAGTGCCGGACCTGCTCGCGCAGGTCCTCACCGGCCAGGACGCGGCGGCGCTCGGCGTAGATCAGGGTGCGCTGGCGGTTGAGGACCTCGTCGAACTTCAGGACGTCCTTGCGGGACTCGAAGTGCTGCTGTTCCAGCTGGGACTGGGCGGAGGCGATGGCGCGGGTGACCATCTTGTTCTCGATCGGGACGTCGTCGGGCACGTTCGCCATCGACATCACCCGCTCGACGACCTGGGCGCGGAACAGCCGCATCAGGTCGTCCCCGAGGGAGAGGTAGAAGCGGGAGGCGCCGGGGTCGCCCTGCCGGCCGGAGCGGCCGCGCAGCTGGTTGTCGATGCGGCGCGACTCATGGCGCTCGGTGCCCAGGACGTAGAGGCCGCCGAGTTCCTTGACCTCCTCGTGCTCGGCGGCGGCCGCCCTGCCGACGCGGTCGAGTACGGCCTCGCGGTCCTCCGGCGTGGCGTCTTCGGGGAGCGCGGCGAGCGCCATCGCCTCGGGGTTGCCGCCGAGCATGATGTCGGTGCCGCGGCCGGCCATGTTGGTGGCGACGGTGACGGCGCCCCTGCGGCCGGCCTGGGCGACGATCTGGGCCTCGCGCTGGTGGTTCTTGGCGTTGAGGACCTCGTGCCGGATGCCCTGCTTCCGCAGCAGGCCGGACAGCAGCTCGGACTTCTCCACGGAGGTGGTGCCGACGAGGATCGGCTGGCCGGTCTCGTGCCGTTCGGCGATGTCGGCGAGGATCGCGGCGTACTTCGCCTCCTCGGTGCGGTAGATCTGGTCGGGGTCGTCGCGGCGGATCATGGGCCGGTTGCTCGGGATCGGCACGACGTTCAACTGGTAGATCTGGTGGAACTCGGCGGCCTCGGTCATCGCCGTGCCGGTCATGCCCGCGAGTTTCTCGTAGAGGCGGAAGAAGTTCTGCAGGGTGATCGTGGCCAGGGTCTGGTTCTCGTTCCTGACCGTCACTCCCGCCTCCGTGCCCTCCTCCGCCTCCTTCGCCTCGATCGCCTGGTGCAGCCCCTCGTTGTAGCGGCGGCCGGCCAGGATGCGGCCCGTGTGCTCGTCGACGATCAGTACCTCGCCGTCCACGACGACGTAGTCCTTGTCCTTCCTGAAGTGCTCCTTGGCCTTGAGGGCGTTGTTGAGATGCCCGATCAGCGAGGTGTGCTCGGACTCGTACAGGCTCTCGATGCCGAGCTGGTCCTGGAGGTACTCGACACCGCGGTCCAGGATCGCCACGGTGCGCTTCTTCGGGTCGTACTCGTAGTCGTGGGTGGTCCGCAGATGGGCGAGGCGGTCCTTGTCGGCCGGGGTGACGAACTGCTCCTCCTGGACCCGTACGCCCCGCATCCGCGTGACCAGCTTGGCGAAGGCCCCGTACCACTGGGTGGGCTGGTCGGCCGGGCCCGAGATGATCAGGGGCGTGCGGGCCTCGTCGATGAGGATCGAGTCGGCCTCGTCGACGATGGCGAAGTGGTGGCCGCGCTGGACGAGTTCGTCCTGCGACCAGGCCATGTTGTCGCGCAGATAGTCGAAGCCGAACTCGGTGTTGGTGCCGTAGGTGATGTCGCAGGCGTACTGCGCGCGCCGCTCGGCGGGCGTCGACTGTGACTTGATGACGCCGACGGTCAGGCCCAGGAAGCGGTACGCCCGTCCCATCCACTCGGCGTCGCGCTCGGCGAGGTAGTCGTTGACCGTGACGAGGTGGACCCCCTTGCCGGTCAGGGCGTTCAGATAGACGGGCAGGGTGCCGACCAGGGTTTTGCCCTCGCCGGTCTGCATCTCCGCGATGTTGCCGAAGTGGAGCGCCGCGCCGCCCATGAGCTGGACGTCGAAGTGACGCATGCCGAGGGTGCGCCGGGCCGCCTCGCGCATCGTGGCGAAGGCCTCGGGCAGCAGGTCGTCGAGGCTCTCGCCGTCGGCGTGGCGCCGGGTGAACTCGGGAGTGAGTGCCTGGAGTTCCTCGTCGGTCAGCGCCTTGAATTCTTCCTCCAGGGAGTTCACCTGTGCCGCGATGCGCTGCAAACGGCGCAGGATTCGCCCTTCACCGGCCCGCATGATCCTGCCGGTGATGTTGTCGAGACCGAGAACCGGCATCGGAATTACCCCCACTGACCACTCATGACCGCTCGATAAGCGCTCGATAATCACCCGGCAACCGCTCGACAAACGCTCGACAAACGCTGGACAAGCTCTAGATCGAGTCCGCCAGCATCCGGATCCAGTGGTTGGCCCGCTGGAGAATGTGGACGCCCTGCTGATTCGCCTTGATCACCTCGCGCAGTACCGGGTCCTTCGCGTACGCCACGGAGCCGCGGAACAGCTGCTGGATGACGGGCCGTTCGCCCGGCCGGCCCGCGTCCAGCAGGGCGTCGACGTCCCGCAGGTCGATCCGCCGCACCGGCATCGGGTCGAAGGTGGCGACGGGCGGCCTCGGTTCCTCGTCGACCAGGGCGAGCGCGCAGTCGTTCAGGAGGACGGCGAGCGCGTCCCGGTGCGCCTCGAAGGTCTCCGGTGCCGTCTGGCGCAGTTTCTCCGCCAGGGGCACGACCTCGTTGCGCACGGTCCGCAGGGCCTTTACCAGATCTGTCGCGTCGAGCTGGTGGCGCGCGTCCCCCCGGGCACGCGTCAGCTGTACGGAAATTCCATGACTGTGTTCTTCCCCGACACCTTGGCGCATCTGCTGTCCCCGTTCGCCATTCTGCTCATTGTTGACGCACAACTCCGGTGCGGCAAGCGGCAGAATGACGGACGGGACGACAGTTCACGGGCGGGGAAAAGGTCAGCGAATGGGGCGGTGGACGTTTTCCCGTTTCGCCGCTCCCGGGGTCGCGTCCGCGATCCACGGGCCTTCGCCGGACGGGTCGATGACCCCTTCCTCCAGCCATGCGTAGGTGCCCGACAGGACGCCCTCGACCACCTTGCGGTCGAGGTCGTCGGTGTTGGACCACAGACGGCCGAAGAGCTCCTCGACGCGGATCCGGGACTGGCGGCAGAAGGCGTCGGCGAGCTGGTACGCCTCGCGGCCGTGGTCCCCCTCCTTGCGCAGGAGTTCGGCGCGTACGCACGCCGCGCTCATCGCGAAGAGTTCCGCGCCGATGTCGACGATCCGACCGAGGAAGCCCTGTTTGGTCTCCATACGGCCCTGCCAGCGCGACATGGCGTAGAAGGTGGAGCGGGCCAGCTTGCGCGCGCCGCGTTCGACGTAGCGCAGATGCGGCGACAGGTCGACCTCGCGGCGGAACTCGCCGTACGCACCCGGGATCTGCCCCTGTCCCGCGACCAGCTTCGGCAGCCACTTGGCGTAGAACACCCCGGCGTTCGCGCCGGCCTTCGCCTTGTCGGACAGGGACTTGTCCGGGTCGATCAGATCGCCGGCCACCGAGAGATGGGCGTCCACGGCCTCGCGGGCGATCAGCAGATGCATGATCTCCGTCGAGCCCTCGAAGATGCGGTTGATGCGCAGGTCGCGCAGGATCTGCTCGGCGGGGACCGCGCGCTCGCCCCGGGCCGCGAGCGACTCGGCGGTCTCGAAGCCGCGGCCGCCGCGGATCTGGACCAGTTCGTCGGCCATCAGGCAGCCCATCTCGGAGCCGTACAGCTTGGCGAGGGCCGCCTCGATGCGGATGTCGTTGCGGTTCTCGTCCGCCATCTGCGAGGACAGGTCGACGACGGCCTCCAGCGCGAACGTCGTCGCCGCGATGAAGGAGATCTTCGCGCCGACCGCCTCGTGGAAGGCCACCGGCTTGCCCCACTGCTCGCGCGCCGCCGACCACTCGCGGGCGATCTTCAGACACCACTTGCCGGCGCCGACGCACATCGCGGGCAGGGAGAGACGGCCGGTGTTCAGCGTGGTCAGGGCGATCTTCAGGCCCGCGCCTTCCGGGCCGATGCGGTTCGCGGCCGGGACGCGGACCTGGTGGAAGCGGGTGACGCCGTTCTCGAGGCCGCGCAGGCCCATGAACGCGTTGCGGTTCTCGACCGTGATGCCCTCGGACCCGGCCTCGACGACGAAGGCGGTGATGCCGCCCTTGTGGCCCTCGGACTTCGGTACGCGGGCCATGACGACGAGCAGGTCGGCGACCACGCCGTTCGTGGTCCACAGCTTCACTCCGTCGAGCACGTAGTCGTCACCGTCCGGGACCGCGGTGGTCGCGAGCCGCGCCGGGTCGGAGCCCACGTCCGGCTCGGTCAGCAGGAAGGCGGAGATGTCGGTGCGGGCGCAGCGCGGCAGGTACGTGTCCTTCTGCTCCTGGGTGCCGAAGAGTTTCAGCGGCTGCGGTACTCCGATCGACTGATGCGCGGACAGCAGCGCGCCGAGCGCCGGGTTCGCCGAGCCGACCAGGGCGAGCGCCTTGTTGTAGTACACCTGCGTGAGGCCGAGGCCGCCGTACTTGGTGTCGATCTTCATGCCGAGGGCGCCGAGCTCCTTGAGCCCGTTGACGGTCTCGTCGGGGATCCGCGCCTCGCGCTCGATCCGGGCCGAGTCGATCTCCGTCTCGCAGAAGTCGCGCAGCTTGGCGAGGAACTCCTCGCCGCGCTGCGCGTCCTCGTCGGCGGGCATCGGGTGCGGATGGATCAGGTCGAGCCGGAAGCGGCCGAGGAACAGCTCCTTGGCGAAGCTGGGCTTGCGCCAGTCCTGTTCACGCGCGGCCTCGGCGACCTGACGCGCCTCACGTTCAGTGACCGTTGGCTGGTGGGGTGTGGCGGACATGAGGCTCACCTCGCCGCGAATAGGGATCTTGGGCGTGTTCGTTACCGACCGGTGCTACTCGATCGTATGTACCCGATTACGGGCTGCCCCACCAGTCTTCGCGCAGCGTTCGCCGGATGCGCGCCGACTACGCCAGTCAGCCGATGTCCACCGAGTACGCCTTGGTGTCCAGTCGGCCCGCGCCCTTGAAGACCTCGGTGCCCGCCTCGATGCCGGAGACGTACTTGTCGTCGCTCAGCAGCTTGCGGCGGACCAGGGCCTGGGTGAAGTCGTCCAGGTCGAGCGTGGCCTTGGTGGTGTTCGTACGCCGTACGAAGGAGTACACCTTCCAGCCGATGTCGCCCTGGTAGATGTCCCACATCGCGCCGCCGAGGCTGACGCTGCCGTACTTGGTGCCCAGCGGGCCCGCGCCGCCCTGGCGGTTGAGCCAGACCATGATCTCGTCGGTGGGCTGGTCCTGCCAGTCCGCGTTGTTCTTGGCGTGCAGCCACAGGTCGTACGCGACGTTCATCGTGCCGGGACCGGCGCCGACCGAGAAGTCCCAGGTGGTCCTCACGCTCTTGCGGTCGCCCACCCGGACGGGCAGACCCGTCGCCGCCTTGTCCGCCTTCCAGCCCCAGTGCCAGCCGAGGACACTGCTCGCGTAGGACTTCACGTCGTAGTCGTGCCCGGCGGAGTTGTTGGCCCAGGAGTAGTCCGTGCCCCAGGAGATCGTGGAGCCGGACCGGGAGTCGTCCCAGACGCACTGGGTGCCGGTGGCCTTGTCCTGGCCCCAGAGGTTGTTGTTCACGTAGTACTTGCCGAGCGTGATCGTGTCGAAGGCCGCGCACTTCTTGCCGGTCTCGCCCGCCTGGGCGACGGTGACGCCGGCGGCGGCCGCGAGGACGACCGTGGTGGCGACCAGGGCCCTCGCCTTCTTGGACAGGCGCGGTCTGCGATGCTGCATCAGGGGTCCTTCCGGGGGACGGTCTGCTTACGCCCCTCAGTGGCCGCCGGATCTTCCGGAGGTTGCCACGGCCGGCGTGGAAATTGTGCCCGGAATTAATTGTCGAAGCGCTTCGACAGCCTATGGACAGCCCTTCCTCGCCGAGCTACTGTCGAGCCACCCTCACTCCCCTTATCCGCAATGCGCGCACTGTCGAAGCGCTTCACACAAGCTTGGAGAGCTGGATGGTCACCCTCGCCGAGGTCGCCCAGCACGCCGGAGTCTCGGCGAGCACGGTGAGCTATGTCCTCAGCGGCAAGCGGTCCATCTCCGTGGGCACCCGCCGGCGGGTCGAGCAGAGCATCCAGGAGCTCGGCTACCACCCGAACGCGGGGGCCCGCGCCCTGGCGAGCAGCAGGTCGAACATCATCGCGCTGATGATCCCGCTCCGCACGGACATGTACGTCCCCGTGATGATGGAGATCGCCATCGCGGTGGCGACCAGCGCCCGCACCCACGGGTACGACGTGCTGCTGCTCACCGGCGAGGAGGGTCCCGACGCGGTGCGCCGGGTCACGGGCAGCGGGCTCGCCGACGCGATGATCCTGATGGACGTCGAGCTCGACGACGAGCGGCTGCCGCTGCTGCGCAGCACCGACCAGCCGTCCGTGCTCATCGGACTGCCCGCCGACACCTCCGGACTGACCTGCGTCGACCTGGACTTCGGCGCGACGGGCGCCCTGTGCGCCGGGCATCTGGCGACGCTCGGCCACCGTGACATCGCTGTCATCGGCGAGGCGCCCGCGGTCTACGAACGGCACACGGGCTTCGCCGAGCGCACCCTCGACGGGCTCCGCTCCCGCTCGCGGGAGCTGGGCCTGCGCGTGCTGCACCGGCCGTGCGAGGGCGGCTACGACGCGATGGCCCTGACGCTCGCCCGGATCTTCGACGAGCGCCCGAGCACCACGGGGTTCGTCGTGCAGAACGAGTCCGCCGTGGAACCGCTGCTCGCGCTGCTGCGCCGGCAGGGACGGGCCGTACCCGAGGACGTCTCCGTGATCGCCATCTGCCCGGACCAGGTCGCCACGCAGGCCTCGGTGCGGCTGACGTCCGTGGCCATCCCGGCCCAGGAGATGGGACGGCACGCGGTGGAGCACCTGGTCGCGAAGCTGAACGGGCACGGCGAGGACGAAGTCGTGCTGATCGCACCCGAGCTGACGGTACGGGCGAGCACGGGACCGGCACCGACCGCCGCCTGACCCGCCACCGCCCCGCTCGACCGCCGCGCCTCACACCCGACCGCCTCCTCCCTCACCCACCGCCGCCCCACTCGACCGCGCGCCCCCACCTGACCGCCCGACCGCCGCGCCCCCGCCTGACCGCCGCGTCTCCAGCCTGACCGCCGCGTCTCCAGCCTGACCGCCGCGCCACTCCAGGGCACCCCCATGTCTGCACTCGTTCAGGAGCACTCCACGTGAATCAGCCTGCCGAAAACCAGCCCCAGGTCAGCCTTGCCCAGTCCTCCCCGACCGTCGGCACGTTCCGCGAGCGGGACGGCGCGCTGGAGTGGAGCGGCCGCACGGAGACCGTGCGCGTCGAGCCCTGGGGCCCGGACGCGGTCCGGGTCCGCACCCGGCTCGGCGGCCCGGTCCTGGAGGGGCTGCCGGGCGCCCTCCTCGACGAGCGGCCGTCGACGCCGTACACCCTCAAGATCGAGGACGGGCGGGGGACGCTGACCGTCGGCGCGCTGACCGTCGAGGTCGACGCCGAGGGCCTGCTCCGCTTCGTGCGCACGGACGACGGTGGAGAACTCCTCGCCGAGGAGCGGGCCCACTTCTGGTGGCCGGGCTCGCGGCTGTACACCCCGGCCGGCGGCGGCCGGCACCGCCTGGAACAGCGCTTCGCCGCCTACGAGGGTGAGCGGCTGTACGGCCTGGGCCAGCACCAGCACGGGCTGTTCGACCAGAAGGGCGCGGTGCTCGACCTGGTGCAGCGCAACGCCGAGGTGACCATCCCGGTGCTGACCTCCAGCCGCGGCTACACCTTCCTGTGGAACAGCCCGGCCATCGGCCGCGTGGAGCTGGCGGGCAACGGCACGCGCTGGGTGGCGGACTCGGCCCGGCAGATCGACTACTGGATCACCGCGGGCGACCCGGCCGACGCCCAGCGCCGCTACAGCGCGGTGACCGGCCGTACGCCGATGCTGCCGGAGTGGGCGGCCGGCTTCTGGCAGTGCAAGCTGCGCTACCGCACCCAGGACGAACTCCTCGCGGTGGCGCGGGAGTACAAGCGGCGCGGCCTGCCCCTCGACGTCATTGTCTGCGATTTCTTCCACTGGACCCACCTGGGCGAGTGGAAGTTCGACCTCGATCAGTGGCCGGACCCGGCGGCGATGGTGGCGGAGCTGGCGGAACTCGGCGTCGAACTGGTGGTGAGCGTCTGGCCGTCGGTCTCGCCACTGAGCGAGAACCACCAGCTCATGGAGCAGCGCGGCTACTTCATCGGCACCGAGTACGGCCCCATGGCCCATGCCGACTGGCCCGACAAGGGAGTCGCGTCGACGGTCCAGGTGGCCTTCTACGACGCCACGAACCCCGAAGCGCGCGAGTTCGTGTGGTCGAAGGTGCGGGACAACTACCTGAAGCCGTACGGCATCAGGTCGTTCTGGCTGGACGCCTGCGAGCCGGAGCTGAAGCCGGGCTTCCAGGAGAACCTGCGCTACTACGCGGGGCCCGGTCCGGAGACGGGCAACCTGTATCCGCGCGAGAACTCCCGCACCTTCTACGAGGGCATGCTCGCCGCCGGCGAGACCGAGGTCGTCACCCTCAACCGCTCGGCGTGGGCGGGCAGTCAGCGCTACGGCGCCGCCCTGTGGTCCGGCGACATCGGCACCGACTTCGCGACTCTGCGCCGCCAGATCGCGGCCGGTCTCAACACGGCCCTGTCCGGCATCCCCTGGTGGAACACGGACATCGGCGGCTTCCACGGCGGTGACCCGGACGATCCGGCGTACCGCGAGGTCATGGTGCGCTGGTTCCAGTTCGGCGCGCTGTCCCCGCTGATGCGCCTGCACGGCTTCCGCGACCCGGGCACGCCGCTCGGACCCGGGATGACCGGCGGCCCCAACGAGGTGTGGTCGTACGGCGAGGAGGCCGGCGCGATCCTGGAGAAGTACCTGCGGCTGCGCGAGCGGCTGAAGCCGTACGTCCTCGACGTCATGCGCGCCGCGCACGAGGAGGGCCTGCCCGTGATGCGGCCGCTGTTCCTGGAGTTCCCCGAGGACCGGGCCGCCTGGTCGGTGGACGACGCCTATCTCTTCGGACCCGATCTCCTGGTCGCGCCGGTCCTCACGGCGGGCGCGACGTCCCGGACCGCGTACCTCCCGGCGGGCGCGTGGTGGACGGACGCGTGGACGGGTCAGGAGTACGAGGGCGGCACGGCCGTGACCGTCGACGCTCCGCTGGACCGCATCCCGCTGTTCCTGCGGGACGGGGCGCGGCTGCCGGTGGCGGAGTGACGCGTGTGGCCGGTCCCACGGGGGGACCGGCCACTCCTTCATGCTCTCCGGGGGATCAGCTGCTGCTGACGCTCAGACTGTTGGTGGTGAAGTCCAGGCCGCCCGACGAGGACGTGATCTCGAAGCCGAACTGCACGTCACCGATGGTCACATTGCCGAACCAGCCCTTGGTGTCCTTGATCCACTTCAGGATCGGGAGGACGTTCACGGTGCCGGAGGACGAGTCCGAGGTGCGCAGGAACGAGAAGACGTCGTTCGAGCCGTTGTTGCCCTTGTAGACGGTCCAGGTGTGACCGCCCAGCGTCAGGTTGCCCTGGGAGGTGCCGAGCGCGCCGACGGCTCCGTTGTAGTTCACCCAGAGCATGACCTCGTACTTGTAGGCCGTGTCCCAGATGTCGTACGACGTGTTGTACGCGCCGGAGGACGGGACCGTGACGTTGTAGCTGCTGCTGAGCGATCCGAGTGAGGTGATCGACTTGTTGATCACCTTCTTGGCGTTCGGGTAGGACTTGATGCCGCCAGTGTTCGGGTGGTTGGCGTTGACGCCCCAGTTGGTGCCGGAGTTGGCCCAGATGCACTGGCTGCCCGCGCCGGAGCCCCAGATGTTGTTGTAGAGCGTGTAGCCGTTCAGGGTCGTGTTGCCCCACTGGTCGCAGGAGCTCCAGACCGCTGCCTGGGCGGGGGCGGAGGCGAGGCCGATGGTCGCGCCGAGCGCGAGCGCGGGGGCGATCAGGGCTTTGGTGACCTTGCTGAGCGTGCGTGGTGCCATGGTGTCCCTTCCATGGGTGGGGGGAGTGCCTGGTGCTACTGCGGCCCCAGGGTGAGGACGCAGTCCTCTCCGGCGACGAGATCGAGGGGTCGTGCGCCGGAGGAAGTCCTGAGGTCGACGCGCAGGGTGCGCGTCGGGCGGATGACGGCCGTGCGCTCCCCGGGGCCCCAGGTCAGGTCGACCTCGGCGCCGAAGCGGGTGCGGACGCCGCGCAATCGGCCCGTCGGATACGCGGTCGGCAGGGCGGGAAAGAGGACGAGCCGCCCGGGCGTGGACTGGATCAGCGCCTCGATGATCACGGCGGGCAGCGTGTGGGCGGCGTCCGCGTTGTAGACGTGGCGGTTCGGGTAGTGCCCGCTCATCAGGGAGACATGGAAGAAGTCCCCGGCCAGTACGTTGCCGAGGGCGCCCGCCACCCGGTCGGCGTCGCGCAGCCGGGCCGCGATCAGGGCGTGGTGGAGGTGGCCGTGCGCGGAGTCGTTCTCGGCGCCGCGCAGTTCGAGGGCGCGATGGGCGGCGGCGGCGAGTTCGGGGGTGTCGTACGGGTTGATCTCGTCGAGGGGCCAGACCCCGTAGAGGTGGCTCAGGTGCCGGTGGTCGTAGGTGTCGTCGAGACCGGGCCAGGCCCACTCGGCGAGGGCGCCGTCGGCGTTGACGCGGTGCGGGGGCAGCCGGTCGGCGAGCGCGCGCAGGCGCTCGGCGTCGGGTCCCGGGTGGTAGTGGGCCGCCGTGAGGAGGGCGTGCCGCGCCGCCGAGAGGTCCATGGCGGCGTTGAGGGTGATCCAGCTCGCGTTCGCGGGACGGTTCTCCGGGGAGTACGACGGCACGACGACGAGATGACCGTTCTTGTCGGTCCGGGTGAGGAAGTCCTCGTAGAAGTACGCCACTTCGGCGAGCGCGACCGCCAGCCGCGGGTCGCGCGCCCCGCTCGTCTCGTCATGGTCCACGAGGGGCTTCAGGAGCCAGTCGGCGCCCGCGGTCCACACATGCAGGGGGTACTCGCGGCTGAGGTGGTAGATGTGCCCGGACTCACCGTCGGTGTGCGCGGGGGCGACGACGCCACGGGTACCGAAGATCGCCCGGGCGTTGTCGCGCCAGTGCGGCAACTGGCCGTGCACCAGGGCGGCATGAGCCTCGGAGACCTCCGGGAGGGCGGCTGCGGCGGCCGACGCCGTCTGCAGATTGACATTGGCGTCGGTGGTGAAGGCCCCCGCCCACGCGGTGTCCCAGTCCCCGGTCCACAGGCCGGTCAGCCGTGGGGGAAGCATCCCGGCGGAGGACAGGAGGTGGTAGCGGCCGGCCGCGAAGAGGCGTTCGAGGAGGGCGGGGCTCTTCGGGCGGCGGACCAACTCCGAACCAGGGAGGGCGCGTTCGGTGGGGTCGGCGCCGAGGTCCAGACCCGCGCGGAGGTAGGCGGTGCGGTGGAGGGCGGTGTGGCGGGCCAGGAGGTGGGGGTACGCGTCCTCCTCGTCACCGGGCAGCAGGGCGCGCAGTTCCCTGGCCTCGGCCAGGACGTCCAGCTCCCCGGTGTGCCGCCGTACGCGGGTGAGCAGGAGCAGCGAGGCCGCCCCCTCGACCCGCAGACCGGGCAGCGCCGTCCGGGTCCGGCCGCCGCTCACCACGGCGAGCGTCACGCCCGTGTACGCCAGGTCGCCGCCGGGGTAGCGGGCCCGCAGGGTGAGGAGGGCGCCCTCGGAGGTGAGGACGGCGCCGTGCCCCACCGCCAGGTCCCTCGGCGCGCCCGGCAGCCGGTGGTCCAGCGTCACGTCGAGGGTGAGGCCGGGTCCGGTCACGCGCTGGACCACGACGTCGTCGGCGCGGGAGACGAAGACCTCGCTGCGGCCGCCGCCGTCGGCGCCGACGACTCCGGTGGTGAAGTCGACATGGCGCCGGTACGAGCGCCGCTCGGGGGCCGGGCGGCGCAGCCGTATCCGGAACGCCGGGTGGAAGGGCCGCACCCACAGCAGCGGCCGACCGTCGGTGAAGTCCTCGCCGGCCGTGGTGTCGCCCGCCAGCAAGCGGTCCTGGAGGCCGGGGAGCCGGTCCGCCAGCGCGGGCGGGCCGGCGTCCGCGCTGCCGTTGGGGCGGATCAGGGTGTGATGATTGACGATGACACGGTCATCGTTCGGATCACCGAACACCATGACGCCATGGCGGCCGTTGCCACTCAGGAAGGCGTCCTCCCAGCGGGTGGCGGGGGCGGCCTCCCAGGTGCCGTGCACGGGCTCGCTCATGGCGCCGCCTCCAGTACCGCCGCGCCGTACCGCCCCAGCTCCACGGCATCGACGACGTCCTCGCCGGTCAGCAGGTCGCGGTGGCGTCCGGGTACCGGCACGGTCACCGTGTCCCGCCCGTGGTGGAGCAGGAACAGTAGCTCGCCCCGGCGTACCGCCTCCACGCCCGCCGGGAGGTGGTCGAGCGCCGGCCGTACGCCCGCGTCCTCGGCGATCCCGGCGAGCAGCGGCCACAGCGCCGCCGGCTCGGGAAGGGTGGACAGGTACCAGGCGCGGCCCTTGCGCAGTACGGCCGGAAGACCGTCCAGCTCGCCCCCCTTGTAGGGGATGACGGCGTAGGCCTCGTCCGCGGCCTCGATCTCCTCGGACCACAGAGTGCCGCGGAAGCCCTCTACGCCGACCTTCTCGTCGGCGTCGAGCGGCCACCATTCGTGCAGGGTGCGGATGCCGAAGAGCTTCCGCAACCGCTCGTCCATGCCGCCCTGGCGCACCCGGTCGTCCTGGTCGGCGACGCCGGTCAGGAAGCCGGAGACCACGGTGCCGCCACCCCGTACGTATGCGACGAGGTTGTCGATCGCCGTGTCCGTCAGGAGATACAGCTGCGGGAGGACGACCAGCTTGTACGCGGACAGGTCGTGCTCGGGGTGGGCGAAGGAGGCGGTGACGTTCGCTTCCCACAGGGCGCGGTGCCAGGCGCGTACGACCGCGGGGTAGTCGACCTCGCCGGACAGCCGACCGTCCTGCCCGCTCGCCCACCAGGCGTTCCAGTCGAGCAGTACGGCGACATCGGCACCCGTGACCCGAGTGTCCGCCACCTTCTCGCTCAGCAGGGCGAGTTCCGCCCCGATGCGCTTGACCTCCTGGAAGGTGCGGCCCCGCTCCCCCGCGTGGCTGACCATTCCGGAGTGGAACTTCTCGGCGCCCTGCCGGGACTGTCGCCACTGGAAGTAGCAGACGGCGTCGGCGCCGCGGGCCACGGCCTGGAGCGACCAGAGACGGTTGAGGCCGGGCGGCTTGGGGTGGTTGACCCCGCGCCAGTTGACCGGGCCCGCCGCCTGCTCCATGACCATCCAGGGGCCGCCGCGGGCCTGCGAGCGGGTCATGTCGTGGATGAGCGCACCGTACTGACCGCCCAGCGGATCGCGCGGGTCCGGATAGCTGTCGACCGAGACGACGTCCTCCCGGCCGGCCCACGCCCAGGCGTCCTGGCCCTGCCAGAACGGCATGAAGTTGCTGGTCACGGGGATGTTCGGGGTGTGCCGGGCGACGATGTCACGTTCGGCGACGAAGCACTCCATGAGTGCGTCGGAGGTGAAGCGCTTGAAGTCGAGCACCTGGGTGGGGTTGTTCATGTAGTGGGCGTGGCGCGGCGGGAGGATGCCTTCCCAGTCGTCGTAGCCCTGGCTCCAGAAGGCCGTGCCCCAGGCCGTGTTGAGTGCGTCGAGCGTGCCGTACCTGCCCTGGAGCCAGCGGCGGAAGGCGGTGGCCGCCTCGTCGCCCCAGTCGTAGGTGCAGTACTCGTTGTTGATGTGCCACATCGTGAGGGCGGGATGGCCGCCGTAGCGGGCGGCGAGGTCCTCGGTGATGGCGGCGGCGTAGCGCCGGTAGACGGCACTGGAGTGGGCGAAGTGCTGGCGGCCGCCCCACCACTCGATGCGGCCGTCCTCGTCGCGGGGCAGGGTCTCGGGGTGCAGGCGCCCCATCCAGGGCGGGGGCGAGGCGGTGGGGGTGGCCAGGACGACGCCGATGCCGTTCTCGTGCATCAGGTCCATGAGCCGGTCGAGCCAGCCGAACTCCCTCGCCCCCGGGGTGGGTTCGAGCTCGGCCCAGGAGAAGACGCCGACGGTGACGGAGTTGACGCCGGCCTCCTTCATGAGGCGTACGTCCTCCTGCCAGACCTCCTCGGGCCACTGCTCGGGGTTGTAGTCGCCACCGAACAGGATGCGGCCCCGGGTGGCATCCGTGAGCCCGGGCATCAGACCGGCTCCCCGTACTGGATGCCGCGCCCGTTGGTGGCGAGGTAGACCCGGCCGTGGATGCGCGGGTCACCGACGACGGCCTCGCCGATCCACCCCCACTGGTGGGCGTCGTCGTTGATCCGGACCCATGTCCTGGCGGCGTCGTCGGAGCGGTAGACGGCGGTGATGGTCTCCGTCGAGCCGACCTGGTAGATCGCCGGGTAGTCGGCGCCGTCGGCCGCCTTGCCGAAGCCGAGGGTGTACGAGGCCCAGCAGCTGTCGATCCTGGCGAAGGTGTCCCCGCCGTCGGTGGACCGGTAGAGCCCGTTCCATTTGGCGGAGAGCCACAGGTCGCCGCTTCGTCCCGGCGCCGCGACCAGCTTGAACTGGCTGTCGCCGGAGGGCAGTCCGCCCGCACGGGCCGTGAACGAACGGCCACTGTCAGTGCTGGCGTATAGCGTTCCATTGTCGAAGTCGTAGGCGTAGAAGCGCGTCGGATCGGCCGGGTCGGCGACCGGTGTGGCGCCCTTCGGGAAGGAGGAGACCTCGGACCAGCTCGCGCCGTTGTCCGTCGAGCGGTGGGCCGCGTACGTCGTGCCGTCCCAGTGCACGAAGGACCACAGCAGTGTGCCGCCGTCGGCACTGGTGGCGATCGGTCCCGGTGCGTCCTTGGCGATGTCGGGCTGGGCCTCGAAGGGCGCCCAGGTCCGCCCGCCGTCGTGGGAGTACGCGCCGTTGCCGTGGTCGCCCCAGCCCGTGCGGACGACATACGCCGGCCTGGCCGCGGCCTGCGCGAGTCCCGTCGCCGACCCGAACACGGGGTTCGTCGCCATGCCGCGCGACGGAGACGCCGTGAGCCGCTCGTGGTACATCACACCGATGTCCCCGAGTCCGCTGATCAGGTGTGCCTCCCCGACCGGGGGCGAGATCAGTTGGCGCACGGCGCTCTCCTCCAGGCCGCGGATCCGCGGTGCCCAGCGCTTGAGGTCGCGGGTGCCGTAGAGGGTCGCGCCGGTCCCGTACACGACGTGCTGGGAGTCGTACGGGTCGACCGCGAGCGCCTGGATCCACCAGCCGAACTTCGGCTTGTCGTCGCCCCAGTCGAGGAAGGGAGTCTCGGACACGTCGAACACGGCGGCGTCCTTGAGGGACGTCCAGGTACGGCCGCCGTCCGTGGACCGGAAGACCGTGTCGCCGTCGGCCCAGCGGTTGTTGGTGGAGACGACGAGGGTGCCGGGGCGGCGGGCGTCGACGGCGACCCCGCCGTAGGCGAAGGTGTCCGCCGAGCCGTCGCTCGTCGTCCCGCCCGGCTTCACCGGGGTGACCTCGGTCCACGTCCCCGTGGCGGTACGCAGCTTGTGCACGCTGCCGTCGGACTGGCCGCCCGGGCCGGGTGCGTCGCCGTACGTCACGTACAGCTCGCGGGTGTGCGTGTCGTACGCGGCGCGGAGCGGGACCTTGGCGGAGGTGCCGGAGGGCCGGCCGGGGACGGCCCCCCAGGTCGTGCCGTCGGCCGTGCGGTACAGGTTCGCCGTGCCCGAGGTGCCGTCGCCGTCACCCCAGCCGGCGTAGACGGTGCGCCCGGCGGCGACGAGGAACACGACTCCCTGCCCGGAGGAGTTCGCCTTCGCCGGGAAGGCGGTCGCGGCTGCCCAAGTGGCGCCCCGGTCGGTCGACTTGAGCAGCCCGTCGTGCCGCGTGCCCAGCCAGAGGGTGTCGCTGTCGCGCGGGTCGACGAGGAGTCGCTCACCGGCGCCGCGGCCGTCCTCGTTGCCGCCGAGCTTCACGGTCAGGTCGGTGCGGGTCCAGGTGGCGCCGCGGTCCTCGGAGCGCAGGACCGCGCCGTTGCCCGCCCACGACTGGGCGTAGGTGCCCACGGCGAGGTAGAGCCGGTCCGGGTGCGTGGGGTCGACGGCCATCGCCTCGACGCCGAGGAGGTTCCAGTCGTCCCAGCCGAGGTGGTCGATGAGCGGGGTCCAGCGGGCGCCGCGGTCGTCCCAGCGGTAGGCGCCGCCGATGTCGGTCCGGGCGTAGGCGAGACCGCGTACGGAGGGGTGGAAGAGCACGCCGGTGACGAAGCCGGTGCCCCCGATGACGGCGTTGCGCCAGCGGTACGACGGGCCGGCGGTGGTTTCGGCGGCGTGCGCCTGGGACCCCACGGCGGGGACGGCCGTGAGCGCGGCGGCCGCGGCGGTCCCGGCGAGGACGGTTCGTCTGCTCGGGCGGGGCGTGCGCATGACATACCTCGTTCTGGGAGAGGGGAGTTCTGGAGAGGCGGGGGGAGCGCCCCTTCTCTCAGGGGCTCGAGGCTGTGACATCGTGCGGCTCCGCCGCGTGGGCGCGACCAGCCACCCACTGCCCGCGGTGAACGGACGCCCCGCGGCTCCCCGGCACTTCCAACCGGGCGTCAGCCCTTCACCGCGCCGGTCAGCATGCCCTTCTTGAAGTGCCGCTGGACGAAGGGCGAGAGAACGGCGACCGGCAGCAGGGCCAGCACCATGACGGCCATCTGGACGGCGAGTGCGGACACCTGGCCCGTCTTGATGGCCTGGCCCATGCCGACCGGTGGCTCCTGCTTCTGGACGAGCTGGATCATGACGTTCTGCAGCGGCATCATGTCCTGGTCGCTCAGGTAGATCGACGCGTTGAACCAGGCGCTCCAGTAGCCGACGGCGTAGAAGAGCGTGATCACGGCGATGACCGCGCGGGACAGCGGCATCACGATCTGCCAGAGGATCCGCCAGTCCCCCGCGCCGTCGATCCGCGCGCTGTCGACGAGCTCCTGCGAGATACCCATGAAGAACCCGCGCAGCACCAGGATGTTGAAGACACTGATGGCGCTCGGCAGGATGAGCGCGAGATACGTGTCCGTCAGGCCCAACGACTGCACCAGCAGATACGTGGGGATGAGGCCTGCGCCGAAGAACATCGTGGCGAGCAGGGTCATCAGGAACCAGCGGTGCCCGACCGACCCGATGCGGGACAGCCCGTACGCCGCTAGGACGGACACCGTCATCGAGAACAGCGTGCCGACGAGGGTGACGCCCAGGCTGACGAGGGTGGCGCAGGTGACCTGACCGCCGCTCAGCAGCTCCTGGTAGGCAATGAAGCTGATGCCCTTGGGGATGACCACCAGGCCGCCGGCGTCGGAGATGACCTTCTTCGAGGACAGGCTGGTGACGATGACGATCCACAGCGGGAACAGGACGCCGAGGCAGGCACCGGCCAGGGCAATGCCCTTGCCCGCGAGCCCGGCCTTGCCGGGCTCCTCCTCCCAGACGGGCCTCGGCGGGGCGGCCCAGCGGCCGGGGGCCTTCGGCCGTTGTTCGGTCACGGTGCTCACTTCTTGTACACCCCCTGCTCGCCCATGAGATGGGCGACCTTGTTCGCGGCGAGGACAAGGCCGAGGCTGACCACGCCCTTGATCAGGCCCGCCGCCGCCGCGTAACTGAAGTCCTGGTTACGGACGCCGTTCCACCACACGAAGGTGTCGAGGACGTCCGACGCGCCCGGCCCGACCGCGTCGCGTTGCAGCAGGATCTGCTCGAAGCCGACCGTGAGCGCGTCACCGACGCGCAGCACCAGCAGCAGGGCGATCACCGGGCGCAGCGCGGGCAGCGTGACGTGCCACATCCGGCGCCATCGCCCGGCCCCGTCCATCGCCGCGGCCTCGTACAGGTCGGGACTGACGGAAGCCAGCGCGGCGAGGAAGACGATGATGCCCCAGCCCGCGTCTTTCCAGACTCCCTCGGACGTCACCAGGAATTTGAAGATCCCCGGGTCGGTCATGAGGTCGAAGCCCTCATACCCGTGCTGCCGCAGGGTCTGCGCGATGATGCCGGCGCCACCGAAGATCTGCTGGAAGACGGTGATGACCAGCACCCAGGAGAAGAAGTGCGGCAGGTAGAGGATCGCCTGCGACACCGCCCGCACCCGGGGCCTGATCACGCTGTTGATGAGCAGCGCGAGCAGGATCGGGATGGGGAAGAAGAGCAACAGCTGGAGGGAGAACAGGACGAAGGTGTTCTGGACGGCGTTCCAGAACGCCGAGTCATCGAGGATCCGGGTGAACTGCTCGAAGCCCACCCAGGGGCTCTCGAAGATGGCGACGAAGCCGTTGTCGCTGATGTACGGGTCGTACTCCTGGAAGGCGACGACGTTGCCCAGGATCGGTATGTAGTTGAAGACCAGGACCAGCAGGACGGCCGGCAGGGTCATCAGGATCAGCGTGCGGTCCCGCTTGAGACGGGTCCTGAGAGTGCCGCCCTCCGAGGCCTTCTTCAAGGCTTTCTTCGACGCCTTGGAGACAGCGGCGGGCCTGGCGGCCTTGGCGGACCCGCTCCCGCCGTCGGACGGCTCGGCGGTGTCCGTCGCCGAGGACGGATCGGTGCGCGCGGCGGCGCCCGGCGTGGTGCTGTGTGCCACGTCGTCACCCCTGCGCGGATCCGCTGTCGTCCAGCAGCTTCTTGTACCAGTCCCGCAGCTTGTCGCCGCCCTGGCTCTTCCAGTCCGACACCGCCTGCTGCATGTCGCTGATCTTCTTGCGGCCGCGGACGACGTCGTCCTCCAGATCCTCGAAGTCGTTGGAGAGGTTGGTGTAGCGAGCCGGTTCGGTGACCTGGAGTCCGAAGAAGGAGGACTTCTTGGTGAAGGCGCCCATCCGCTGCTGCCACTCCACCTGTTCCTTGGCGATGTCCGGGAAGTCGGGGTGCGCGATGGTCGGGGCGGGGCTGGCGAGCATGACGTAGGCGTTCAGGACCTCCAAGTTGCCCTGGTCGGTCTTGACCGGCATGCCGTCCTTGACGGTGTAGTGCGTGCCCTCCACCCCGTAGTTGGTGAGCATGTACTCCTTGGTGCCGTACGGGGCGGCGGTGACGTTCGCGGCGGCCAGCACATCGTGGATCACGGCCTTCGACGCCTTCTTGTTGATGAAGGCGAAGATGCCCGCGGGCGACCCGCACCACAACTGGGGATCGCCCCCGTCGTGGCCGAAGATGTCCATGCCCGCGATGCGGAAGTCCTTGTTCTGGGTGGCCTGTTCGGCCATCTTGCCCCACCAGTCCGAGATGTTCTGGTTGTACATCAGGACCTGGCCGTCGGTGAAACGCTGGCCCGCGTTGCCCTGGTTCTTCGCCTTGGCATCGGGGTGGACGACACCCGCGGCGTACAGCTTGCGCGTCCACTCCAGCGCTTCGAGGTACTCGTCGGTCTCGACGCGGTAGATCAGTTTGCCGTCGACGAGGTTCCAGCCGAGCGGCTTCTCGCTTCCGGAGAGCACACCGAAGATGCCGAAGGCCGTCCACTTCATGTCGTCGCAGGCCCACACCTTCGCCTTGGCGTCGGTGATCTCCTTGGCGAGGGCCAGGAACGCGTCGGCGGTGGTGGGGAGTTCGTACCCCTTGTCGTCGAAGACGTCCTTGCGGTAGAAGGGCACGATGCCCGGGACGGTGGGCGCGGGCTGGGGCAGGCCGCGCAGCTTGCCGCCGAAGATGGAGTACTGCCAGGCGTCGCTCGGGATGGCGGCGAGGTTCGGGTAGTCCTTGATCTTGTCGCCGGAGAGGTACGGGCCGAGGTCGGCCATCTTGCTGATGATGGCGCTGGGTATCTTGCCGCCCATGTTCCAACTGGGGATCACCACGACGTCCGGCATGTCGCTGGAGGCGAGGACCGCGCCCAGCTTCTCGTCGTACGTGTTGCCGTCCTGGTTCTGCCAGACGATGTTGGCGCCGATCTTCGCGTTCATCGCCGAGTAGTAGGGGTTGCTGCTCTTCGGCGGCGAGCCCCAGAACGGTGACATGATCTTGATGGTGCTGCCCTTGCCGAGCTTCCGAGGCACTGAGGTCTTCAGGTCTGCGAGCGAAAGCTCGCTGGTGAAGCCGAGGGCGGAGCCGTTCTTCGACGCGATGTCCGGCGTCACCACGTTCTGCGCCACGAAGGCGGGAAGGATCTTCTGCGCACCCTTGCCCGAGGTCGTGCCCTCCTTGGAGCCGCTGTCCGACCCGCCGCAGGCGGCGAGCAGCGGCATCCCTCCGGCGACCGCCGCGGCGGCGACCGCCGTGGAAGCGAGGAAGCTTCTCCGGCTGGGGGCGGAGGTGGCGGAGTTCGGCGTCATTGCGTCAACCCTTCATGGCGCACCAGGACACCCGGCGGAAGAGCCGTCGGCTGCGGTGTCTTGAGTGGAACTGCTGGCTGAGCGGAAGCGGTGGACATCGGAGGGATGTGAGCACGCGAGGCGTTCTCCCCGAGTCGAAGCGCTTCGATGTTGCTGCGAGGTTAAGTGAACCGCTGGGGGTGCACAAGGGTCGATTCCAAGATTCCTCCGAGGTGTGGAGGACGGGACCCGCCTCTTCTGTCGCCTCAAATCACCGCCAGGAAACGGAGTTGTTGCGCCGGGATGTCTTGACACCCACCCCTTCGTCGAATGAGCATCGAAGCGCTTCGAAAGCCTCCCGTCGCTCCATCGCAAAGGGATCTCCACGTGACCGCACAAACGCCGCCTACGCCGTCTTTCCGTGATCCGCGGCTGCCGTTCGCGAAGCGCGTCGACGACCTGCTGGCGCGGCTCACGCTCGATGAACGCATCGCGTTCCTGCACCAGTTCACGCCCGCCGTCGAGCGCCTCGGCATCGCCGCGTTCCGCACCGGCCAGGAAGCGCTGCACGGGGTGGCCTGGATGGGCCCGGCGACGGTGTTCCCGCAGGCCGTGGGCCTCGGCGCGACCTGGAACGACGACCTGGTACGGCGGATCGGCGAGGCGGTCTCGGCCGAGACCCGTGCGATGCGCGCCCGCGACGACCGGGTCGGCCTCAACGTCTGGTCCCCCACGGTCAATCTGCTGCGCCACCCGCTGTGGGGCCGGGGCGAGGAGGGCTACTCGGAGGACCCGAGGCTGACCTCGGCGATCGCGACGGCGTACACCCGGGGGCTGCGCGGCGACCACCCCACCTACTGGCGCACGGCGCCCGTCCTCAAGCACTGGCTGGCCCACAACAACGAGACGAACCGCGACACCACGTCGTCCTCGGTCCGCCCGCGCGTCCTGCACGAGTACGACCTGCGCGCCTTCCGCGAGACGGTCGAGGCGGGCGCGGTGGCCGGTGTGATGCCCGCGTACAACCTGGTCAACGGCCGCCCCAACCACGTCTCGCCCTATCTGCGCGAGCACCTGCGCACCTGGACGGACCAGGAACTGCTGGTCTGCTCGGACGCGGGTGCGCCCTCCAACCTGGTCGACTCCGAGCACTACTTCGACACCCACGAGGAGGCGACGGCGGCGGCGGTCCTGGCCGGCGTCGACAGCTTCACCGACCACGGCACGGACAGCTCCAAGATCGTCGAGCGGGTCCGCGGCGCCCTGGTCCAGGGCCTGTTGAGCGAGGCCGACATCGACGAGGCGGTCCGCCGCCAGCTCGCGATCCGTTTCCGGCTCGGCGAGTTCGACCCGCGCCTCGACCCGTACGCCGGCACCTTGGACTTCGACACCGCGGCCCATCGCGCGCTCGCCCGGGAGTCCGCGGAGCAGGCGGTCGTCCTGCTCAAGAACGAGGGACTGCTGCCGCTGGGCCCCGAGGTGCGCATCGCGGCCGTGGGCCTCCTCGCCGACGAGTGCAAGCTCGACTGGTACAGCGGCACCCTGCTGCACCGCTCCACCCCGCTGGAGGGCCTGTACGAACGCTTCGGCGCCGACCGCGTCAACTTCGCGGAGGGCGTGGACCGCGTACGTCTGAGGACGTCGTCGGGCGCCTTTCTGCGGGTGCCCGTGGCCGAGAACGCGGCCGAGGTCACGGCCGACGAGGCGCGCGGCGCCGAGGGCGCGCTGGACCCGGCACTGCTCGCGGGCCGCACCGACCTGCCTCCGCTCACGACCGACGCCGTCGGCAGCGAACTCGCGCTGATCGACTGGGGCGAGGGCGTGCTGACGCTGCGCGCGCCCGACGGCCGTTACCTCTCGGTCGCCGACGACGGGTACGTACGCGCCTCCGCGGACCAGCCGGGCGGCTGGGTCGTCCAGGAGACGTTCCGCCTCGAACCTTCCGAATCCCATGACAACGGCCACCTCCTGAAGCACACAGGGACGGGCAGGTACGTCTGTGTCGCCGCCGACGGCGTGAAGGTTGCCGCTCAGGAGCCGCGGGACGCGGAGATCTTCGAACTGGAGTCGACCGAGCGCGGCGAGGACGCGGTGACGCGCGTCGCCGCCGCGGCGGACGTGGTCCTGGTGTTCGCGGGCAACGATCCGCACATCAACGGCCGGGAGACCGAGGACCGTACGACGCTGCGGCTGCCCGCCCACCAGGAGCGGCTGCTGCGCGCCGCCCGCGCCGCGAACCCGGCCACCGCCCTGGTCCTGGTCTCGGCGTACCCGTACGCGGTGGACCACGCCGACCTCCCGGCCGCCCTGTGGACCGCGCACGGCGGCCAGGCCGCGGGCACCGCGCTGGCCCGCGTCCTGTCCGGCGACGTCTCCCCCGCGGGCCGGCTCCCGCAGACCTGGTACGCGGACGACGCGGACCTGCCCGGCCTCCTCGACTACGACGTGATCGGCAGCCGCCAGACGTATCTGTACTTCGAGGGCACGCCCCTGTTCCCGTTCGGCCACGGCCTGTCGTACGCGTCGTTCGCGTACGAGGGGCTCGAACACCGCACGGACGAAGACACGGTGCGGGTCTCCTTCACCGTCACCAACACGGGCTCCCGGGCGGCGGACGAGGTGGCCCAGCTCTACATCCGGGCGGTGGACCCGTCCGTCCCGCGCCCGCGCCGCGAACTGGCCGCCCACCGCCGCCTGCGCCTCGCCCCCGGCGCCTCGGCGGAGCTGGCCTTCGCACTCCCGTCGGCCGCCTTCGCGTTCTGGGACGTGGCGCACGGCCGCCGACGGGTGGAGCCGGGGTCGTACGAACTCCTGGTCGGCGCGTCGAGCGAGGACATCCGGCTGCGTACGACGATCGAGCTGACCGGCGAGGCGGCGGCCCCCCGCGCCGTACGTGCGCTCGGCCTGAAGGCGGCCGACTTCGACGACCAGCGGAACACCGAGATCGTCGACCGTACGAAGGTGTCGGGCGACGCGGTGACACCGCTGGACGGCGGGACGGGCGAACTCGTCTTCCGCGCCTGCGACTTCGGGGCCGGTGTCTCGGGCGTCAGCGCGGATCTCGCGGGCGAGGGCGTCGTCGAGATCTCCCTGGCCGGCGGCCCGCCACCGGCGGTGCTGACCCTGCCCCCGACGAAGGGGCCGTACGACTACACCACCGTGACGGCCGCCTTCGCCGCGGACGGCGTGCACGACGTCCACCTCAGGCTGCGCGGCCCGCTGCGGCTGGCGCAGGTCGGCTTCTCCGGTTGAGGGTCCGGAACAGGCCGGCACGGCAGAAAGGGGTCCGGCGCCGGAAGGCATCGGCGCCGGGCCCCGCTCACGACACCCACCCTACATGAAAACGATTGTCACAAGCTGGAGTGACCCCGGGCGTCGCACGACAACGGCCGGAGCCCCCGCACAGCGGGCTCCGGCCGTTGAAGTCGGTGCGGGCGGGTCAGAGGGCGAGGCCCGTCAGGACCAGCACCCGCTCGTAGGTGTAGTCGTCCATCGCGAACTTCACGCCCTCGCGGCCGACGCCTGACTGCTTGACGCCGCCGTAGGGCATCTGGTCGGCGCGGTAGGACGGCACGTCGCCGATGACGACACCGCCGACCTCCAGGGCACGGTGGGCCCGGAAGGCGGCCTGGAGGTCGTGCGTGAACACACCGGCCTGGAGCCCGTACTTCGACTCGTTGACGGCGGCGAAGGCGGCCGCCTCCCCCTCCACCTTCTGCACGGTGAGGACGGGCCCGAAGACCTCCTCGCACGAGAGCGTCACGTCGGCCGGCACATCGACGAGCACGGTCGGCGCGTACGAGGCACCCTCGCGCTTGCCGCCCGTCAGCACCCGGGCACCGGCCTGCGCGGCCTCGTCCACCCACGACTCGACGCGCTTGGCGGCGTCCTCGCTGACCAGCGGGCCGACTTCGGTCGCGTCGTCCGACGGGTCACCGGTGACCTGGGCCTCGACGGCGGCGACGACCCGGGGCAGCAGCCGCTCGTACACCGACGCGTCCGCGATCACCCGCTGCACGGAGATGCAGGACTGCCCGCCCTGGTAGTTGGAGAAGGTGGCGATACGGCCGGCGGCCCAGTCCAGGTCCGCGTCGCTCGCGTAGTCGGCGAGCACGACCGCCGCGCCGTTGCCGCCGAGCTCCAGCGTGCAGTGCTTGCGCGGCACCGAGTCCATGATCGCGTAACCGACCTTCTCGGACCCGGTGAAGGAGATGACGGGCAGCCGCTCGTCCTGGACGAGAGCGGGCATCCGGTCGTTCGACACGGGCAGGATGCTCCACGAACCGGCGGGCAGGTCGGTCTCGGCGAGCAGGTCACCGATGACGAGACCCGACAGCGGCGTCGCGGGGGCGGGCTTCAGGATGATCGGCGCGCCGGCCGCGATCGCGGGGGCGACCTTGTGGGCACACAGGTTGAGCGGGAAGTTGAACGGCGCGATGCCGAGCACGACACCCTTCGGGAACCGCCGGGTCAGCGCCAGCCGGCCCTGGCCGCCCGCGTCGGTGTCGAGCCGCTGAGCCTCGCCACCGTTGAACCGCCGGGCCTCCTCGGCCGCGAACCGGAACACGGAGACGGCACGCCCGACCTCCCCGCGCGCCCACTTGATCGGCTTGCCGTTCTCGGCGGAGATCAGCTGGGCGATCTCCTCGGTGCGCTCGACGAGCCGCTTGCTGACGTGGTCGAGGGCGGCGGCACGCACATGCGCCGGGGTGGCGGCGAACTCGTCGCGCACGGCGTACGCGGCGGCCACGGCCTCCTCGGTCTGCGCCTCGGTGGGCACGGAGACCTTGCCGACGAGCCGCCCGTCCCACGGAGAGGTGACGTCGAAGGTGGTCTCACCGGTGGCCTGGCGGCCGGCGAGCCAGAAGGCGTGGGTGGCTGCCACATTCTCGTTTGGCATAGCGTGAATCCCGGCCCTTCCGAGGTTGAGGTGTGCTGGGCTTTTCGGGTCCACGGTAGGGCCGGGACGGCGAGGGATCGTTTGTCCGAGTCGTAGCACTCCCCCACCCGAACGCGACGCTTTGGCGCGGTCGCCGGACTCCGCCGGGCTCGCCCGGGGTCACACCCCCCGGCAGCGCCCGCGCCGACGCCGGTTCACTCTCCCGCCGCGGCCGTCGTCTTCAACGCCAGCCACAGCTCCATCCGCACATCCGGATCGTCCAGCGACCGCCCCAGAATCTCCTCGACCCGCCGCATCCGGTACCGCAGCGTATGCCGGTGCACCCCCAGATCGGCCGCGGCCGCGTCCCACTGCCCGTGCCGCGACAGCCAGGCGCGCAGCGACGCCACGAGATCGCCCCGCCCCGTCGCGTCGTGCTCGCGCAGCGCCCGCAGCAGCCCGTCCGCGAACGCCCGCACCGCGTCGTCCGCGAGCAGCGGCAGTACGGACCCGGCCGCCAGCTCCTCGTGCTCGACGAGGAAACGTCCACGGCGCCGCGCCACCGACAGCGCCTGCTCGGCCTGCTTGTACGCGGCCCCCGCCGCGATCGGTCCCGCCGGCGCCGACAGCCCCACGACCAGCTCGTCCTCGTCGGTCACGGGCTGCTCCCGCGTCGCGGCCCGCGCCGCCTCCAGCGCCGCCGCGTACTCCCCGCAGGCGGCGACCGCGGCGCCCCCGTCCACGGCGAGCACCACGAGCCGCTCCCCGTCGGGCACGAGCAGCACGGACTCGCCGGACCGGGCGGCGGCGGACTCGACGATCTCCGCGAGGCCGCCGAGCGGGTCCCCGTTGGTCTCGGGCACGGCGACGGCGGCGGGCGAGCGCTTCGTGGGCGCCACGCGCGCGTGCCTGTCGGCATGCGCCCGCGCGGCCGACGCGGACGCCGACTCGGCCAGGATCAGCCGGAACGGAGCGTCGAGCAGGGCACCGTACAGATCCCCGGCGACGGCCCGGGCGTGATCGGACTCCCCGGCCAGCAGCATGCGCAGGACGGCCGCCCCGATCCGCTGTTCGGCGGCGTGCAGCGAGCGCGACCGCTCGGTGGTCAGCGTGAGCAGGGCGATCGCGGAGTGCACGGCGTACCGCTCGGCGGTGCCGAGGGCGGCGGCCGTGCCGACGGCGAGCGCGGCGCGCGGCCGGCGGCCGGTGCCGAGCGAGTGCAGCTCGACGCGGTCCTCGTTGTCGGGCGCGCCGACCACCGCGCTCGCGGGCGCCGGCCGCTCCCGCAGCCGCTCCACGTCCGGGGTGATCCGGGCGGCCCGTCGGCCCGCCCACTCGGGTGCGGTGGCGACGACGGCGCCCGAGGCGTCGTACAGCAGCCGTCCCAGCCGTCGACCTGTCCGGCCAGCGCGGTGAGCAGCCCCTCGGCCCCACCGCCCAGCGCCTGCTTGGTCAGCTCGCGCTGGGCGGCGAACCCTGCCGTGACCGCCCGGTACTGGTCGGCGGCGATGGCCGCGGAGACGGCCTTGCTGATGGCGAGGAAGGGCGTGCGCCGGGGCACTTCGAGCAGCGGCAGCCCCTCTTTGTCCGCCGCGTCGACGAGCGCCTCGGGGATCTCCTCGTAGTTGACCCCGACGGCGAAACCGAGCCCGACCACGCCCGCGCCCGCCAGGCGCTTCACATAGCGCCGCATGACCTCGGGATCCTCCGCGTCCAGTTTGAGCGCGGTGATCAGCAGCAGTTCCCCGCCCTCCATGTAGGGGACGGGGTCGGCGAGCTCGCTGACGTGCGCCCAGCGGACGGGCACATCCAGGCGGTCCTCGCCCGCTCGCACGGTCAGCTTGAGCGCGGAGTGGTGGACGAGCGAGGCGAGCGTGGGGGGCATGAGGCCTTCAGGTCTGTGTGATCTTTGTGATCTTTTGGCCGCTGCGTATGAACGACCTGTGTCGATTCTGCCTCACCGTACGGTCCGACCGTGACGTTACATCCAGACGTCCAGGTCAGCCCCGTAGATCCACGAGCAGCGGCGGCGCGTGCTCGCCCGCGACGCTGGTGAGCGACAGCACCGCGTGGCCCGGCGGCACCTCGTGCGCCAGCTCGGACGCCGACCACCGCTCCCGCTCGACCTGCCGTACGGTCACCGCGTCCGTGGTCACGGCCTTGCCGGTGACCAGCTTGCGCAGGGCGTGGATGGCCCGCGTCATCGGCTGGTCCGCGAAGACCGTGTGCTGGGCCACGTCACGGGTCTCCACCCACTCGGTGCCCCAGGCGTGGGCGAACCGGCTGCCGTCCCACGTCGTGACGCCGGAGAACGCCATACGGCAGCCGACCGCCCCGTACAGCGGCCCGTGCAGCGCCTCGGGCACGTCGCCGATCGTGCGCAGCGCGAGGACCACTCCGGCGTTCTGGGAGCGCAGGCGCTGCATGCCGCGTACGGATTCGGTGGTCGGCGTCCCGGTGGCGTCGTCGAGGACCAGACAGACGAAGTGGGCCCGCTCCCCGGCCCGCTCCCCGCCCCGCACCACGGCGGTGAACTGGGCCAGCACGAGCCGTGCGATCAGCCGGGACGCCTCCTCGTGCCCGCGCTCGGGCAGATCGACGCGCACCCGCAGCGGATGATGGACCACGGACCGCAGTGAGAACGGCCGGATCCCGCTGTCCGTACCGCCGCCGCCGAAGAACGCGGCGAAGACCGGCCGGTCGAGCAGCGCGAGCCGGTCGGCGAGAGCCGGTCCGGCGTCGGCCGCGCTCCCGGCCTGCCGGATGCGGGCGTCGAGTTCCCGGCGCATCACGGCGTGTTCGTCCCCCGCCAGCGCCTCCCGCAGGGACGACAGCGCCGCCGGCTCGCCCTCCAGAAGCTCCCGCAGCACGGGCAGCGCCGGGAACCGTCCGTGCACCGCCCGGTAGGGGCCGAGCAGTTGGGCGAGCGCGGTGGCGGCACGCCGGCCGTCGACCGTGTCGAGGTCTCCGACCAGGCCTTCGGCCAGGAAGGACGCCACCTCGTCGGGGTCGTCGGAATCCGCGTACGGGTCCAGGTCGTGGACGGAGGAGGGATCGCCGATCTTGACGACCACGTCGAACGCCGAGTCCGGGCCGAGGGGCGTGCCGGCGGCGGCGACCACGACGACGGCGCACCGTCCGGTGAGCGCTCGCAGGGTGAGCGACTCGACGAGGGGCCGGACCAGCTGGCGGGTCTTGCCGGAGCCGGACGGACCCACCGCGAGGAGTGAGGTGCCGAGGGTCTCGGCGTCGAGGGCCGCGCCGGCCCCGCGGTAGACGAGCGGCGTACGGTCCCCGGCCGACCAGCGCCCGATGCGCACCTGGCCTTCGAGCACGTCGTGGCGTGCGGTGCGGGCCGGCAGGTCCCGGGCGCCGGACGGGTGGACCCAGGCGGCGGCGCCCCGGCGCAGCACGGTGTCGCTGAAGGCGGCGAGGCGCGCGCCGTCCCGCTTCGCCGCGTTCCACGCGTGCCGGACACGGGCGCAGTCCACGTCGTTCATCCGGCCGGAGAGCACCTCTCCGGAGAGCAGGTCCGCCGCCTGGTGCTGCCCCGCGTCATGGAGTTCGGGCCACTGGGCGGGTGGCCGGGGGGCGGCCGGGGTCTCGGGCGCCCGGCCGCGGCCGCGCGCGGCCAACCGTTCCCTGGCGAACGGCCACCAGTCGCCGATCCTGGCGAAGGGCCACAGGACCAGCAGGGTGATCAGCGCGTACAGACCGTCGGTGACCAGCTGCGACTGGAACACCTCGTAGCCGCCGGTGAGCAGGGCCGTGACGGAGAAGAGGGGTGCGACGACCGGCAGTGCGTCCCAGCCGACGCCGGGGAAGGCGCGGGGGAAGACGAAGGTCAGCGTGAGCAGGGCGCCCAGGGCGGCCAGCAGGGCGCGCGCGGGCTGCGGCCGGCGGGTGACGTAGTGACGGACCACGTCGGACCAGCTTCCCAGCCGTCCCATGGCGTAGACGAGGACGGCGAAGAACACCCCGGTGTAGACCTCGATGGCCTCCTGCCCCTGCCAGGTCTTCGGCGCGGTGGTGCCGCCCCACCACCAGTCGTCCGGGGTGAAGAGCTTCAGCACGATCCACTGGTAGGGCACGCTGCCGTGGCGCCACAGGGACCAGACGATCAGCGCCACCACCAGCGGCACCGCGAGACCGACGATCGTGACCGGGGAGAGCCGCTGCGCTCCCTTCGCCGGCCGTGGCACCCGGTAGCCGTACCGCCAGATCCCGGGTGCGGCGGCCGGGCGGGGTTCGTCGAGCCAGTCGGCGACGGTGGCCGGGCGGGCCGGGGCCTGCTCGGGCACGGGGGGCGCGCCGCGCGGCATGGGCGGCACGGGTGGTGGGGGTGCGGCGGGTCGTGGCACAGGAGTCGCATGCGTACCCCGTGCGTCCTGCGTCCCGTCGCTGTCCATCGCCCTTGCCCCCTGACCAGCCGCTCCGTGCACCCTCAGCGAGTCAATCTAACGCCCCCGCAGGGGGAGTTCACCGTTTACGCGGCCGGGGCGCCCGGGGATGCGCACCGCCGCGCCCCGGGGTTCTATGTCCACGACGGACAAGCACACACGCCGAAAACGCCCACATGGAGCATGCCCGCTCCCCGTCCCCGGCCCTAGCCTGCGAAGAAAGAAGGCAAGCGTCCGAAAACACCCCGCCGGGAACGTCCCGGCCAGCCGGAAATCCCCGGTGGCCGCACACCCCCGGTTCGCAAGATCATCAGGGAGCCCCTCATGAGCGCACTTCCGCAGGAGCGCCGCGTCGTCACCGCCATCCCCGGCCCGAAGTCGCAGGAGCTGCAGGCCCGCCGTACCGCCGTGGTCGCGGCCGGTGTGGGTTCGGTGCTGCCGGTCTTCACCACGCGCGCCGGCGGCGGCATCATCGAGGACGTCGACGGCAACCGCCTGATCGACTTCGGCTCCGGCATCGCGGTGACGTCCGTGGGCGCCTCCGCCGAGGCCGTCGTACGCCGCGCCTCCGCCCAGCTCCAGGACTTCACGCACACCTGTTTCATGGTCACGCCGTACGAGGGCTACGTCGCCGTCGCCGAGGCGCTGGCCGAGCTCACGCCGGGTGACCACGCCAAGAAGTCGGCCCTGTTCAACTCGGGCGCCGAGGCCGTCGAGAACGCCGTCAAGATCGCCCGCGCGTACACCAAGCGCCAGGCGGTCGTCGTGTTCGACCACGGCTACCACGGCCGTACGAACCTCACGATGGCGCTGACCGCGAAGAACATGCCGTACAAGAACGGCTTCGGACCGTTCGCGCCCGAGGTCTACCGGGTGCCGGTGGCGTACGGCTACCGCTGGCTGACCGGCCCGGAGAACGCCGGTGCCGAGGCCTCCGCCCAGGCGATCGACATGATCAACAAGCAGATCGGCGCCGACAACGTCGCCGCGATCATCATCGAGCCGGTGCTCGGCGAGGGCGGCTTCATCGAGCCCGCGAAGGGCTTCCTCCCCGCCATCAGCAAGTTCGCCAAGGACAACGGCATCGTCTTCGTCGCCGACGAGATCCAGTCCGGCTTCTGCCGCACCGGCCAGTGGTTCGCGTGCGAGGACGAGGGCATCGTCCCGGACCTGATCACGACCGCCAAGGGCATCGCGGGCGGTCTGCCGCTCGCCGCCGTCACCGGCCGCGCCGAGATCATGGACGCCGCGCACGCGGGCGGCCTGGGCGGCACCTACGGCGGCAACCCGGTCGCCTGCGCGGGTGCGCTCGGCGCGATCGAGACGATGAAGGAGCTCGACCTCAACGCCAAGGCGAAGAACATCGAGGCCGTCATGAAGGCCCGCCTGGGTGCCATGGCCGAGAAGTTCGACATCATCGGCGACGTCCGCGGCCGTGGCGGGATGATCGCGATCGAGCTGGTCAAGGACCGCGACACCAAGGAGCCGAACCCGGAGGCGGCCGGCGCGCTCGCCAAGGCGTGCCACCAGGAGGGCCTGCTGGTCCTGACCTGTGGCACCTACGGCAACGTGCTGCGCTTCCTGCCTCCGCTGGTCATCGGCGAGGACCTGCTGAACGAGGGCCTCGACATCATTGAGCAGGCGTTCTCCCGTATCTGACGCCCCACACGTCCCGTATCCGGGGTCCGGGCCGGATTCCGGTGCGGGACGGCAGGGGGCGGAGCGCGTGAAGAACGTGTGCAAGGTGGATGGCGGGACGCGATTCCGGCTGTCGCAGCGGATTTCCCTGCCGTAGGTTCTACCCAGATGAGAGATACACCCCGCCCACAGGGGACTGTGGACGGCTTCGGGCCGAGGCCTCCCCAGCTTCGACCTGGTCGTGCCCTCGCGCACACACCCGGAGCTTCCGGCTCCGGTTCTCCTCACCGATCGGATGGCCGCACGCCCCAAACCCCCCGGGGCGGGCGGCACACCGATCTGGACGGCCGCCCCGGAACCACCCCCCCTGTTCCGGGGCGGCCGACCTTCCTCCTCGGCCTTTCGGCCCTTCTCCTCGCGCTGATCACCTGGCAGGTCGCGGCCCACGGCCCCCTGGCCCGCGCGGACGAACGCCTCAGCGGCACGCTGGTCCGTCCGGGCCGCTTCTCCGAACTCCTCGCCGATCTGGGCAACGCCACGGTCGCGGTACCGGTGCTGGCCGTCGTCCTGGTGTACGTGGCCGTACGCGACCGCCGGGCCGGTGCGGATCGCTGGTGGCTCCCGTCCACGGCCGCGGCGCTCCTGGTGGCGGCCCTCCCGGCCCTGATCGTCCCGCTCAAGGAACTGATCGCCCGCCCGGGACCCCCGGTCATGGGCCCGGGCACGGGCTTCTATCCCTCGGGCCACACCGCCACGGCCACGATCGCCTACGGCACGGCGGCCCTGCTCCTGCTGCCCCGGCTGCACGCCACCTGGGCCCGCCGCACCGTGCTCGCCGCCTCCGTCACCCTGAACCTCGCGGTCGCCGTCGGCCTGATCCGCCGTGGCTATCACTGGCCGCTGGACGTCGTGGCGAGCTGGTGCCTGGGCGCGCTGCTGCTGACGGCGCTCGCGATGTTCCTCAGCCGAAGTACTGGTCGAAGTTCCGCTGGAACTCCCAGCTCCCGAACCGGTCCCAGTTGATCGACCACGTCATCAGGCCGCGGAGCGCGGGCCACGTGCCGTGGGTCGCGTACGAGCCGCAGTCGGTCTTCCTCGTGAGGCAGTTCAGGGTCTTGTTCACCTCCGTGGGGGACACATGGCCGTTGCCCGCGTTCGTCGAGGCCGGCATGCCGATCGTGATCTGGTCGGGGCGCAGCGGCGGGAAGACGTTGTTGGCGTCGCCCGCCACCGGGAAGCCCGTCAGCAGCATGTCGGTCATGGCGATGTGGAAGTCGGCGCCGCCCATCGAGTGGTACTGGTCGTCGAGCCCCATGACCGGACCCGAGTTGTAGTCCTGGACGTGCAGCAGGGTGAGGTCGTCGCGCAGGGCGTGGATCACCGGGAGGTACGCGCCCGCCCTCGGGTCCTGGCCGCCCCACTTGCCCGTGCCGTAGTACTGGTGGCCGAGCTGGACGAAGAAGGTCTCCGGCGCCATGGTCAGGACGAACGTCGAGCCGTACCTCGCCTTCAGGGTCCTCAGCGCCGAGATCAGGTTGACGATCACGGGTGTGGTCGGGCTCTTGAAGTTCGTGTCGCTCGCGTCCAGCGCCAGCGAGTGCCCCTCGAAGTCGATGTCCAGGCCGTCCAGGCCGTACTCGTCGATGATCTTCGAGACGGAGGAGACGAAGGTGTCGCGCGCCGCCGTCGTGGCCAGCTGGACCTGGCCGTTCTGGCCGCCGATCGATATCAGGACCTTCTTGCCGGCCGCCCGCTTCGCCTTGATCGCCGCCTTGAAGTCGGCGTCGTTCTCGACGTTCGGGCACTCGGTGACCGGGCAGCGCGTGAAGCGGATGTCGCCCGAGGTGGTGGAGGTCGGTTCGCCGAAGGCCAGGTCGATGACGTCCCAGCTGTCGGGCACGTCCGCCATGCGCGTGTAGCCGGAGCCGTTGGCGAAGCTCGCGTGGAGGTAGCCGACCAGGGCGTGGGCGGGCAGGTCCGTCGAGCCGCCGCCCGAGCCCGCCGACGTCGTGGCCGGCACCGTCGCCGACTTCGCCGACTCGCCCGCGTCGTTCACGGCCGCGACCTGGAAGCCGTACGCCGTGGCCGGTGACAGACCGGTCACCGTGGCCGAAGTGCCGGTCACGGACCGGGCCTTCACCCCGTCGCGGTAGATCGCGTACCCCGTGGCTCCGGGGACCGCCGACCAGGACAGGGCGACACTCGTGGACGTCACCGTGCCCGCCTTCAGGCCCGTCGGCGCCGCCGGTGGCTGACCCGCGTCCACGCCCGGACCGACCAGGGAGATGTCGTCGGCGTAGTAGGCGCCGGTGCCGTACCAGCCGTGGGTGTAGACCGTGACCTCGGTGGTGGACGGGCCGGTGCGGAACGTGGTGGTGAGCTGCTGCCAGTCGGGGGCGGACTGGGTCCAGGTGGAGACGTCGGTGGTGCCGGTGCCGCTCGCGCCGAGGTAGACGTAGCTGCCCCGGACGTATCCGGACAGGGTGTACTGCGCGTCCGGTTTCACGGTCACCGTCTGCGCGCACTGGGCGTGATCGCTGCCGGCCGGGGTCGCCTGGAGCGCGGAACCTCCGCTCCGTACGGGCGAGTTGACGGTCTTTCCGCTGTCGGCCGCACATGTCCAGGCGTTCAGGCCGGACTCGAACCCGCCGTTGCGTGCGAGGTCCGCGTCGGCCGCGCGGGCGGCCGACGAGAGCGCGGTCATTGCGGGTACGGCCAGGACGGCGGCCGCGCCCACGGCGAGAAGTCTGTGCCGCCGTGGGCGCGGCACGGTGCGTCGGGTGCGGTCCACAAGTGCCTCCGGGCAGGGGGGAAGAGGAGGGTGGAGCGCGCCCAACTTGGTCCAGACCAATTCGGTTGTCAAGACCTCCGGCGGTTACCTGCCGTCAGGGACCGGTGCGAACCGGGGCACAGCGGTGGCGCGGGGCGTACGCCGTTCGAGCGGAACGCGACCCGCCCGCGCGCCACCGCGAGCGTCAGCTGTCGAAGCCCAGACCCAGCCTGTCCATGGCCTTCAGCCAGAGGTTCCGCCGGCCGCCGTGCGCGTCCGCGCGTGCCAGCGACCACTTGGTGAGCGCGATGCCCGTCCAGGCGAACGGCTCCGGCGGGAAGGGCAGCGGCTTCCTGCGGACCATCTCCAGCTCGGTGCGCTCCGTGCGCTCCCCCGCCAGCAGGTCCAGCATCACGTCCGCGCCGAACCGGGTCGCCCCGACGCCGAGGCCCGTGTAGCCCGCCGCGTACGCGACCTTTCCCTGGTGCGCGGTGCCGAAGAACGCCGAGAAGCGCGAGCAGGTGTCGATCGCGCCGCCCCACGCGTGCGTGAAGCGGACGCCCTCCAGCTGCGGGAAGCAGGTGAAGAAGTGCCCGGCGAGCTTGGCGTACGTCTCGGGGCGGTCGTCGTACTCGGCCCGTACCCGGCCGCCGTAGGGGTAGATCGCGTCGTAACCGCCCCACAGGATCCGGTTGTCGGCGGAGAGCCGGAAGTAGTGGAACTGGTTGGCGCTGTCCCCGAGTCCCCTGGCGGTTCTTCCAGCCGACGGCGGCCAGCTGGTCGTCCGTCAGCGGTTCGGTCATCAGCGCGTAGTCGTAGACCGGCACGGTGTACGCGCGCACCCGCTTGATCAGATTCGGGAAGATGTTGGTGCCGAGCGCGACCCGGCGGGCGCGGATCGAGCCGTAGGGGGTGCGTACGGCCATGCCGGCGCCGTACGCCTCGAGGTTCAGGGCGGGTGTGTGCTCGTACACGCGCACACCGAGTCCGAGACAGGCGCGCTTGAGGCCCCAGGCGAGCTTGGCCGGGTGGAGCATCGCGACGCCCCCGCGGTCGTGCAGCCCGGCCAGGAAGGTCGGCGAGTCGACCTGTTCCCGCACCGCCCCGGCGTCCAGGAGATCGATGCCGTCCGCGAGGCCCTTCCGCCGCAGCTTCTCGTACCACGCGCGGAGTTCCTCGGCCTGGTGCGGCTCGGTGGCGACGTCGATCTCGCCGGTGCGCTCGAAGTCGCAGTCGAGGGAGTAGCGGGCGACGGCCGCCTCGATCTCGTCGAGGTTGCGGGCGCCCAGCTCCTCCAGCTTCCCGATCTCGTCCGGCCAGCGGGCGAGGCCGTTGGCCAGACCGTGGGTGAGGGAGGCGGCGCAGAAGCCGCCGTTGCGGCCGGAGGCGGCCCAGCCCACCTCGCGGCCTTCCAGCAGGACCACGTCGCGGCCCGGGTCACGCTCCTTGGCGAGCAGCGCGGTCCACAGTCCGCTGTAGCCGCCGCCGACGACGAGCAGGTCGCAGGTCTCGGCGCCGGTGAGGGCGGGCTCGGGGCGGGGCCTGCCGGGGTCGTCCAGCCAGTACGGAACCGGCTGCGCTTCGGAAAGAGATGTGGTCCAACGACTCATGGCGCTTGGGGCCATGATTTCAACTCCCTACAGGTGAATCGCTTTACGCCTTCTGCCGGTTACGGCGATTGCCGACGACCATTCCGGCCAGAACGAACAGCACGGCGACAAGGAACATGGCCGTACCGATGACATTGATCTGAACGGGTGTGCCGCGCTGTGCCGATCCCCAGACGAACATGGGGAAGGTGACGGTCGAGCCCGCGTTGAAATTGGTGATGATGAAATCGTCGAAGGAGAGCGCGAAGGCGAGCAGCGCGCCCGCGGCGATTCCGGGGGCCGCGATGGGCAGGGTGACCCTGAGGAAGGTCTGCACCGGGCCGGCGTACAGGTCCTGTGCCGCCTGCTCCAGGCGCGGGTCCATCGACATGACGCGCGCCTTGACGGCTGTCACGACGAAGCTGAGGCAGAACATGATGTGGGCGATCAGGATCGTCCAGAACCCCAGCTGAGCGCCCATGTTGAGGAAGAGCGTCAGCAGCGAGGCGGCCATGACGACCTCGGGCATCGCCATCGGCAGGAAGATCAGCGAGTTCACGGCGCCGCGCGCGCGGAAGCGGTAGCGGACCAGGGCGAAGGCGATCATCGTGCCGAGGGCGGTGGCCCCGACGGTCGCCCAGAACGCGATCTGGAGGCTGAGCGAGAGTGAGCCGCACATGTCGGCGACACCACAGGGATCGCGCCAGGCTTCCGTGGAGAACTGCTGCCATTCGTAGTTGAAGCGCCCCTTCGGTTTGTTGAAGGAGAACACCGTGACGACGACGTTCGGCAGCAGCAGATAGCCGAGCGTGAACAGTCCCGCGATGACGACGAGATGATGCTTGAGCCAGCGCACGAAGGGCATTTAGACCAGATCCTCCGTCCCGGACTTGCGGATGTAGAGCGTGACCATGATGAGGATCGCGGCCATGAGGATGAACGAGAGTGCCGCGGCCGTCGGATAGTCGAGAATCCGCAGGAACTGCGTCTGGATGACGTTGCCGACCATGCGGGTGTCCGTGGAGCCGAGGAGATCGGCGTTCACGTAGTCGCCGCTGGCCGGGATGAAGGTCAGCAGCGTTCCGGAGACGACGCCCGGCATCGACAGCGGGAAGGTGACCTTCCGGAAGGTGGTGAACGGCTTCGCGTACAGATCGCCCGCCGCCTCGTGGAGGCGTCCGTCGATGCGCTCCAGCGAGGTGTAGAGCGGGAGGATCATGAACGGCAGGAAGTTGTACGTCAGACCGCAGACCACCGCGAGCGGGGTGGCCAGGACGCGGTCGCCCGCGGTCATGCCGAGCCAGTTGGTGACGTCCAGGACGTGCAGCGAGTTGAGGGTGCCGACGACCGGGCCGCCGTCCGCGAGGATCGTCTTCCAGGCGAGCGTACGGATCAGGAAGCTGGTGAAGAACGGCGCGATGACCAGGATCAGCACGACGTTGCGCCAGCGGCCGGCGCGGAAGGCGATCAGATACGCGAGCGGGTAGCCGAGCAGCAGACACAGGAGCGTGGCGGCGCCCGCGTAGAGCACGGACCGCAGGAACTGCGGCCAGTAGTCGGACAGGGCGTTCCAGTAGGTCTGGAAGTGCCAGGTGACCTTGAAGCCCTCCTCCAGGGAACCCGTCTGCACGGAGGTGGAGGCCTGGTAGATCATCGGCAGCGCGAAGAAGACCACCAGCCACAGGAGGCCGGGCAGCAGCAGCCAGTACGGGACGAGGCGGCCGCGTTTGCGCGCCTTGGGCGACCTGGGCGGCTTCTCGGCGGCGGGCGGGGCGAGCGGCGGCGGGGCGTCGGCGAGGCTCGTCATCACGCGGCCTCTTCCTCGACCGTCTCCACGCCCGCGTCGATGTCCTGCGCGGCGTCCAGACCGAAGGTGTGAGCCGGGTTCCAGTGCAGGACGACGTCGGCGCCGGGGGTGAGCCGGGAGTCGCGGTCGATGTTCTGGGCGTAGACCTCGAACTCGGGGCAGACCGCGCTGTCGATGACGTACTGGGTGGAGACTCCGATGAAGCTGGAGTCGGCGATCTTCCCGGTGATCCGGTTGCGGCCCGCCGGGATCTCGCCCGCGTCGTCGGCGTGCGTGAGGGAGATCTTCTCGGGGCGGACGCCCACAAGGACCTTGCCGCCGGTCGTCGTGGCCGCCGAACATCGCGCCGTGGGCAGCGTGAGCTTGCCACCGCCCGCCCTGAGGACGATCTCGTCGCCGCCCTTGGAGTCGACCTCCGCCTCGATGAGGTTGGAGGTGCCGAGGAAGTTGGCGACGAACGTGGTGTTCGGGTTCTCGTAGAGGTCGGCGGGCGAGCCGAGCTGTTCGACGCGGCCCGCGTTCATCACGGCGACCGTGTCGGCCATGGTCATGGCCTCCTCCTGGTCGTGGGTGACGTGCACGAAGGTGATGCCGACCTCGGTCTGGATGCGCTTGAGCTCCAGCTGCATCTGACGGCGCAGTTTGAGGTCGAGGGCGCCGAGGGGCTCGTCGAGGAGCAGCACCTTGGGGTGGTTGATCAGCGCGCGGGCGACGGCGACGCGCTGCTGCTGGCCGCCGGAGAGCTGGTGCGGTTTCTTGCGCGCCTGCTCGCCGAGCTGGACGAGGTCCAGCATGTCCTCGACCTGCTTCTTCACCGACTTGATGCCGCGCCGGCGCAGGCCGAAGGCCACGTTCTCGAAGATGTCGAGGTGCGGGAAGAGGGCGTACGACTGGAAGACCGTGTTCACCGGTCGCTTGTAGGGCGGCAGGTGGGTGACCTCCTGGTCGCCGAGGAACACGGTGCCGGAGGAAGGTTCCTCCAGTCCCGCGATCATGCGCAGCGTGGTGGTCTTGCCGCAGCCGGAAGCGCCGAGCAGGGCGAAGAACGAGCCCTGCGGCACGGTCAGGTCGAGCGGTTGCACGGCGGTGAAGGAGCCGTAGGTCTTGCTGATTCCGGAGAGGCGGACGTCGCCGCTGTTGTCCGTGTTGTTCATCGTCGTCACGCCCCTGTGAGCTTCGCGAACTTCTGCTGATAGGCCGTCTCTTCCTTCGAGCTCAGTGAGCGGAAGGCATGGGACTTGGCCTGCATGGCCTTGTCGGGAACGATCAGCGGGTTGTCCGCCGCCGACTTGTCGATCTTGGCAAGATAGGGCTGCACTCCCGCGACCGGGCTCACGTAGTTGATGTAGGCGGCGAGTTCGGCGGCCGGCTCCAGCTCGTAGTAGTAGTCGATGAGCCGCTCCGCGTTCGTCTTGTGACGCGCCTTGTTGGGGATCAGCATGTTGTCGGTCGACGTCATGTATCCGCTGTCGGGGATCACGTAGCCGACGTCGGGGTTGTCCGCCTGGAGCTGGACGATGTCGCCCGCCCAGGCGATGCAGGCGGCGAAGTCGCCCTTGCTGAGGTCGGACGTGTAGTCGTTGCCGGTGAAGCGGCGGATCTGCCCCTTGTCGACGGCCTTCTGGAGACGGGCGATCACCGCGTCGTAGTCGTCGTCCGTGAACTTCGCCGGGTCCTTGCCCATGTCGAGCATGGTCATGCCGACGCTGTCGCGCATCTCGGTCAGGAAGCCGACGCGGCCCTTGAGCTTGGGGTTGTCGAGCAGGTCGGAGACCGACTTCACCTCGACACCGTCGAGCGCCTTCTTGTTGTACGCGATGACGGTCGAGATGCCCTGCCACGGGTACGAGTAGGCGCGTCCGGGATCCCAGTCGGGGGCGCGGAACTGGTCCGACAGGTTGGCGAAGGCGTGCGGCAGGTGGGACGGGTCCAGTTTCTGGACGTAGCCGAGCCGGATCATGCGGGCGGCCAGCCAGTCGGTGAGCACGATGAGGTCCCGGCCGGTGGACTGACCCGCGGCGAGCTGCGGCTGGATCTTGCCGAAGAACTCGTCGTTGTCGTTGATGTCCTCGGTGTACTTGACCTGGATCCCGGTCCGCTTGGCGAAGGCGTCGAGCGTGGGGTGCCGCTTGCCGCTGTCGTCCACGTCGATGTATTCGGGCCAGTTGGAGAAGTTGATCGTCTTCTCCTCGGCCGAATGATCCTCGGCGGAGACGCCGCCCTCGGTCCTGCCCGCCGCGGGGATCCCGCAGGCGCTCAGCGCCCCGAGACCGCCGACCGCGAGCGCGCCGCCGGCGGAGGCGCGCAGCAGCGAACGGCGGGTGAGGGAGGCCCTGCCGTTCCTGAAACTGCGCCGCACCGCGGCCAGTTGGGCCGGGGACAGGCGGTCGGGCTCGTACTGCTCCATGTGCGTGATGCCTTTCCGGTGGAGTGGTTCGGCCTTGGTCGACGGCCGGTGGTGCCACCCGGCGGTAGCCGGAAAACGATTACGGCCGGTCCCCGAAGATCGTGCGGTGCCAGTCCTTTCGGACAATTGCTGTGTTATCGAACATAACGTGCTTGATCTGGGTGTACTCCTCGAACGAGTACGCGGACATGTCCTTGCCGAAGCCGGACGCCTTGTATCCGCCGTGCGGCATCTCGCTGATGATCGGAATGTGGTCGTTGACCCACACGCAGCCCGCCTTGATCTCGCGGGTGGCGCGGTTCGCGCGGTACACGTCCCGGCTCCAGGCGGAGGCCGCAAGCCCGTACGGAGTGTCGTTGGCGAGCCGGATGCCCTCGTCGTCGCTGTCGAAGGGGAGGACCACCAGGACGGGCCCGAAGATCTCGGACTGCACGATCTCGCTGTCCTGGGCGGCGTCGGCGATGAGCGTGGGGCGGTAGTAGGCGCCGTCCTTGAGCTCCTCGGGGATCTCACCGCCCGTCACCACGCGCGCGTAGGCACGGGCCCGGTCGACGAATCCGGCGACGCGGTCACGCTGGGCGTGCGAGACGAGCGGGCCGAGGTCGGTGCCGTGCGCGAACGGGTCGCCGAGACGGACGGTCTCCATCAGGGCGGCGGTGCGCGCGACGAACTCCTCGTAGAGGGGCCTTTGCACATACGCGCGCGTGGCGGCCGTGCAGTCCTGGCCGGTGTTGATCAGCGAGCCCGCGACCGCGCCGTGCACGGCGGCGTCCAGGTCGGCGTCGTCGAACACCACGAAGGGCGCCTTGCCGCCCAGCTCCAGGTGGAGCCGCTTGACGGTGGAGGTGGCGATCTCGGCGACGCGCCTGCCGACGGCGGTGGAGCCGGTGAAGGAGGTCATGGCGACGTCGGGGTGCGCGACGAGGTGTTCCCCGGCGTCCCTGCCCGCGCCCGTGACGATGTTGACGACGCCGTCGGGGATGCCCGCCCGGGTGGCCGCCTCGGCGAAGAGCAGGGAGGTGAGCGGGGTGATCTCGGCAGGCTTGAGGACGATCGTGTTGCCCGCCGCGATCGCCGGGAGGACCTTCCAGGCGGCCATCTGGAGCGGGTAGTTCCAGGGCGCGATGGAACCGACCACGCCGATCGGCTCACGGCGTATGTACGAGGTGTGGTCGCCGGAGTACTCGCCTGCGGACTGGCCCTGCAGATGCCGGGCGGCCCCCGCGAAGAAGGAGGTGTTGTCGATGGTGCCCGGGACGTCGAACTCGCGCGTCAGCTTGAGGGGCTTTCCGCACTGGAGGGACTCGGCGCGGGCGAACTCCTCGGCGCGGTCGGCGAGGACCGCGGCGAAGCGGTGCAGGGCGTCGGAGCGATCGCCGGGCGTGGTGGCGGCCCAGCCGGGGAACGCGGCGCGGGCGGCGGCGACGGCCGCGTCCACGTCGGCGGTGCCCGCCAGCTCGTACCGGTAGACCTCCTCGCCGGTGGCGGGGTCCACGACCGCGTGACGGCGCCCCGAGGTTCCCTTGGCGAACCTGCCCGCGATGTACTGCGCGCCGTCCGCGAAGCGGTCCTGCGCCTGGAAGCGATGGCCCGGATTGTGCATGTCGCTCTCCTCCGCCGTTCACCCCGCAGGGCGGGGGTCGGCGTAGCTCCAGCTTGATTTGACTGCCGATCCTGACAGAGCAATAGGACTCCAACAAGTGATTCCGTTGTTGCCTTTTGGTTACGCGACGGAATCTGTCGACCAGGTGTCGAGTCCTCACGGAAAAGGCAGGACGGAGTGTCAGTGGTGCGTGCCAGACTCGCGTGCATGGGGAAGATCGATTCTTGGGAAGCCCTGGTCAGGGAGGTCCACGCGGGGGCGAGGATCAAGTACCTGCACTTCTGGGGACACCGGCCGCGACCGGACGGACGGGTGGGGGCGAGCTGCCTGAGCCAGTGGTGGCCGTCTCCGTTCACCGTGGACGGCGTGGAGTACACGACGGCGGAGCACTGGATGATGGCGGCGAAGGCTCGGCTCTTCGGGGACGAGGAGGCTCAGCGGCGCGCGATCGAGGCGCCCACTCCCGCGCACGCCAAGAAGGCGGGGCGGCTGGTGCGCGGCTTCGACGAGGCCATATGGGCGCGCGAGCGGTACGGGATCGTGGTCGAGGGCAGCATCCACAAGTTCGCCGCGCACATGGATCTGCAGGCGTTCCTGCTGGGCACGTCCGGGCGGGTGCTGGTCGAGGCGAGCCCCCTGGACCGCGTGTGGGGCATCGGCCTCGCGGCGGACGACGAGCGGGCAGGCGACCCGGATCGGTGGCGGGGCCCGAATCTGCTGGGGTTCGCGCTGATGGAGGCACGGGAACGACTGGCGGCCGGCGACCGCTAGGGCGTGTCCGGTGGCTCGGGACCTAGCGGTCCGCGTGCACGACCAGGGACGTGGAGTAGCTGTCGTCGGTGGTGCTCCACGGGTCGCTGCTGCTCTCCGCGGCGGCGAAGATGATCACCATGAAGGCGACACCGAGCACGATGCCGACCGCTCCGCAGATGATCCCGGCGAGGGCTTGGCCGGCATTCGTCGCCTCTCCCCGGCGCGCTCTGCGGCGGCCGATCACACCGAAGACGACGCTGAGCACGCCCATGACGATGGCGAGCGGCCAGAGACAGAACACGACGGTCGAGATGATGCCGAGCACCAGCGCGGCGGTGCCCATGCCGTTGCTCGGCGGGAGGGGCATCCCCGGCCAGCCGTAGCCGGGTGCGCCCGCGTGGGGTCCGTACGGGGATCCGTGGGCGGGGCCCGCGGGGTAGCCGGGGGCGGGGTGACCGGATCCCGGGTAGCCGGGCCCGGGGTACTGGGGGTAGCCGGGAGCGGGGTACTGGGGGTAGCCGTACGGGACCTGTCCGGGCCCGTCGGGACCGATGGGCGGCGGGGGGACGGGCTCACCAGGGGCCGGCTGGGCGAAGGAGGCGGGGGAAGCAGGGGGTGCGAAGGGGTTGTCCGAACCGCTGACGGGGGCGGCGAACGGGTTGGCGGCGGACGACGGCGGCGTGTGGGCCTGCGGTGGCGTCGGCGGGGCGAAGGGGTTGCCCGACGAGGCCGGTGAGGCGGCAGGCGAGGCCTGAGCGGCGCCGGGTGCGGCGAAGGGGGCGTCGGTGCGTCGGCGGCCGGCGGGGCGAAGGGGTTCTGCCAGAGCGGCGCGCCCGACGCACCCGCGTCGGGCGGCGTGCCCGCGCCCGGCACGGAGACGACGGTGGCCTGGTCGTGCACGGAGGGTGTACCGACACCCGGGACCGCCGTGTCCTGAGGTGCGGGGGCGGTGTCCTGGGACGCGGCGGCGGCGCTGTCACCGGACGACGCCGCGTCCCGGGGCGCGGAAGGGATGCCGTCGCCGTAAACGAGAGTGTCCTGGGGCGATCCAGCGGCGATGTCGGCGTGGAGCCCGGTGTCGTCGTGCGGTACGGCGGGGACGCTGTCGCCCGAGAGCACCGTGTCCTCGGGTGATATGCCGCCGCCGGGCTGCGGTGCCGTGTCCGCCGGGGGTGCCCACGGGTTCGGCTCGGGTCGGGCGTCCTCGACACCCTTGCCCGGATCCACCCGCGGCACGGGTACCGCGTCCGCCTGCTGCGCACCCTGCGCCCTCGCGTCGGCCGGGGTGCCCGGCTCCGGGGGTGCCCACGGGTCCGGCGCGGCGTTCTCCGGTGCCTTGGGCGCCTGAGCGTCGTCGGACATGCGCGGGGTCCCCTCTGTCGTGCGTTCCGTCATGCTACGGCCCGAGCCTCCCTCGCGGGGGCCGCAGCCTACGATGATCCCTGAGTCACCGATCAGCCGATCACCCGCGTCCCGCCCGCAGCCGGTGCGAGGACGCCGTTCCTGGGGAGGAACCCTTGACCGAGCACTTCGACGCCCGTGGCACCCGCGACGCCCAGACCGGGCGCGACCTGCACTCCTTCATCGCCGGACTGCCGAAGGCCGAACTGCACGTGCATCACGTCGGCTCCGCCTCCCCCCGCATCGTCTCGGAGCTGGCCGCCCGCCACCCCGACTCCAGCGTGCCGACCGACCCCGAGGCCCTGGCCGACTACTTCACGTTCACGGACTTCGCCCACTTCATCAAGGTGTACCTGTCCGTCGTCGACCTCATCCGAACCCCCGAGGACGTCCGGCTGCTGACGTACGAGGTCGCCCGTGAACTCGCCCGGCAGCAGGTGCGGTACGCCGAGCTGACCATCACCCCGTTCTCCTCCACCCGGCGCGGCATCGACGAGCGCGCGTTCATGGACGCCATCGAGGACGCCCGCAAGTCGGCCGAGGCCGAGTTCGGGACCGTACTGCGCTGGTGCTTCGACATCCCCGGCGAGGCGGGCCTGGAGTCCGCCGAGGAGACGGTGCGGCTCGCCACCGACGACCGGCTGCGCCCCGAGGGGCTCGTCTCCTTCGGGCTCGGCGGCCCCGAGATCGGCGTACCGCGCCCGCAGTTCAAGCCGTACTTCGACCGGGCGATCGCCGCCGGGCTGCGGTCCGTGCCGCACGCCGGTGAGACGACCGGACCCGAGACGGTCTGGGACGCCCTCACCGACCTGCGCGCCGAACGCATCGGACATGGCACCAGCTCCGCCCAGGACCCGAAGCTGCTCGCCCACCTCGCCGAGCACCGCATCCCGCTGGAGGTCTGCCCGACCTCCAACATCGCGACCCGCGCGGTCCGCACGCTCGACGAGCACCCCGTCAAGGAGTTCGTCCGGGCCGGCGTCGTCGTCACCATCAACTCCGACGACCCGCCGATGTTCGGCACCGACCTCAACAACGAGTACGCGATCGCCGCCCGCCTCCTCGACCTCGACGAGCGGGGCCTCGCCGGCCTCGCCAAGAACAGCGTCGAGGCGTCCTTCCTCGACGCCGCGGGCAAGGCCCGGATCGCCGCCGAGATCGACACGTACACCGCGGCATGGCTCGCGCCCTGAACCACCAGCACGCCACGATCACGAGGGATCCCATGCGCACCGTGACAGCCGTCGCCCACCGTGGCGACCCCTATCGCGTCCGCGAGAACACGATCGACTCGCTGCGTTCCGCGCTCCGGCAGGGCGCGGACGCGGTCGAGATCGACGTACGGCTCACCCGTGACGGCGTTCCCGTGCTGCTGCACGACGAGACGCTGAAGCGGCTGTGGGAGCAGGACCGGCCGCTGCGGTCGCTCTCCTGGGACGAGGTCCGGGGGCTGACGGACGGCGGGGTGCCGACGCTGGTCGACGCGCTGGCGGCCACCGGGGAGAGCCGGGTCATGCTGGACCTGCCGGGTGCCGGCCCCCGGGCGGTGCGCAGGATCGTCGACGTCATCCGGGAGTACGGAGCCGAGGAGCGCGTGTACTACTGCGCCGGGGCCCCGGCCATGCTCGCGGTGCGCGCGGCCGACCCCGCCGCCGAGATCGCCCTGACCTGGACGACGCTCGCACCGCCGCGCCCCGCGCTGCTCGACGCGGTGCGCCCGCGCTGGCTCAACTACCGCTTCTCGCTGGTCGACCGCGAGCTCACGGCACGCGTGCACCGCGAGGGCTATCTGCTGTCGGCGTGGACCCCCGACACCCGCCGTTCGATGCGGCGTCTGCTCGACATGGGCGTCGACGCGATCACGACGAACCGTATCGACGCGTTGTGCGCGTTGCGCAAGGACTGAGTCTCACGAGGCCCGAGCCACGGGGGCCGATTCATGGGGGGCCGATTCATGGGGGGCCGTTCATGGGGGGCCGTTCATGAGGGGGGACTTAGTCACGGGGGGACCGAGTCAATGGGGGTTCAGGGAGTGACGCGGGAGCGCTGCCGTACCGTCGCCGGGTCCGCGGGGGCGGACCGCGTCAGGTACTGCGGCACCGGGGCCGTGTCCTTGCCGTTGTCGCGTACGAGGCCGTAGCGGACGGCGCCCTGTTCGGGCCCCGTGCGGACGTCCTGGGCCGCCTTGCCCCAGGACGAGGTCTCGACGAAGAGGTTGTAGTCGGCGCCGCGCTCGTTCTGGTGGAGGGTGACGGTGCCGTCGATCCAGAAGTACTCGTTCTGCCACATCTGCTGGGTGCCGGACGGCAGTACGGCCAGGCCGGTGGCCGGACCGCCCATCCAGGTCGTGCCGTCCGTGGTGCCGGGCTGCGGATCGTCCATACGGTGGCCGCCGCCCGAGGCGACGTGGAAGAGCCTGCCGTCGAGTCCGGTCCAGGCCGGCATCGCGACGCTCCCCGGACGTTCCTTGGGCTGGATCTGCCACCGGACCCGGAAATAGCCCTCTCCGCTGAGGGTGACCGTCTCGCCGCGATGGGTCAGACCGGTCGCGGGTGCGCCCGTCGCGGTGACGCCCTTCTCGGCACGGCGGGGCAGCACCTTGGGCGGCGTATCCGCCGAGGGCGCGCTGTCGACGGCGTCGACGACAGTGCCGTACAGCGGGACCCGGGTCTTCGACGGGCTCGGGCTGGGGCTCGTGGTGCGGCTGGGGCTCGGCGAGGCGGACCGGGTGACCGACGGCGGGCGCGCCGTGCTCGCCGCCGTCGGCGCGGCGACAGCCCGGCGCGGCGGGTGGTCGGGCGTCTGCGTCACGACGTACACGCCGCCCGCCGCGAAGGTCGCGCCCGCCGTGACCGCGACGGCGGGCTTGCCGAGCACACCGAGCACCTTGGCGGACCAGCCGGCCGACGCCGCCGTGGCGGCCGCCGCCGGTTTGCCGCCGAGCGCCAGCGACAGGGTGAAACCGGCCGGGACCGGAACGAGCGCGATCCCGGCGAGGAGCCGCTCTGCCGGTACGACCGCCTCGCCCGGCCCGGCGCAGTACCCGCAGCCCCGGATGTGCCGGGCCAGCCTCTTGCGCCACACCGAGTCGGGCCGTCCGCTCCAGCGGGCGGTCATGTCACGCAGCTCGGGGCAGGACGAGTCGAGGGCACGCACGATGCCGCGCGCGGTCTCCAGGCGGGCCTTCGTCCGCTGCACCCGTACGGCGGCATGCTGACGGCTGATGCCGACCGCCGCCGCCAGCTCACGCCGGGTCAGTTCGCCCGCGACCTCCAGCCACCACAGGGACAGCAGCTGCCGGTCCTCGGCGTCGAGCCAGCGCACCGCCTCCGCGACCTCACGCCGCTGGCCCTCCAACTGGAGCCGCAGAACGGTGAGTTCGGCGAAGTCCACGGCCTGGTCGCCCGCGCCGTCGGTCAGGGGCTCCGCCGTGCGCCGCCGGGCCCGGTCACGTATCTGCCGCATCGCGATCGCGACCAGCCACGACCGGAAGCTGTCCGGATCGCGCAGCGAGCCGAGGTGGTCGACGGCGCGCAGCATGGTCTCCTGCACGACGTCGTCGACGTCCGCGTGGCCGCCCAGGGCGCGGCCGACGACGTTGTAGACCAGCGGCAGCCAGCCCGCGACCAGCTCGTCGAGTGCCTCCCGGTCACCGGCCTGCGCGGCCGCGATGGTGGAGTGCCACTGCCGCCCGTCCACGTACGTCCCTTTCGATGGCGCGCTGATCAGAGCAGGATGCCCCGAACCAGGTTGGACCTGCCCGTGCGCTATGCCGCAGGTCACAGTCGGCTCGTGGAGCCCTCGGACACCACGCGTGGAGTCCTCGGACACCACAGGAGACGGAGTGCCGCCCTCCGCAATAACAGTTTTTCCTCCCGCCGAAGAACTTTCGCTCCATCCGCCCCGGGGACTCCGGCAACACGTCGGCACGCCAAGGGGGTTGACCGGGGTCGGCGAGGCGGCCGGCGGCGCTCAGGCGGTGACGACCGCGGCCGCGGGCGGGGCGGCCGTGAGCGCCTCCAGCCGCTTGATCTTCTTGCGCAGGACGTACAGCGGGATCACCCCGAAGACCCCGAACGACATGTCGACGACCGACCACCAGAAGGGAATGCCGCGGATCGGACCGCAGATGAGGGCGAGCGGGACGATGCCGGCGCAGCCGATCATGCCGAACTCGACGACCCAGATGTTGCGGACGGGGTCGCGATAGGGGCCGTAGAAGGCGACCGCGATCACGAGGTGCGCGAACGCCAGCCAGTCCGTGCCGTACAGCACGAAGGGGTACTTCGCGTCGGTGGCGTCGAGCCCGCGGCGGACACGCTCGATCCAGTCCATCAGGCCGGGCAGGCGGTCCGGCACGGAAAGGGACCGCAGCAGGTCCTCGGTCCAGCGCAGTTCGTGCACCAGGGGGAAGGCCGTGGCGCCGCTGAGCACCAGGCAGACGACGAAGACGACCAGCCACCCGCGGATGCCCTTGAGAAGGGCGACTCTGTCGCTCATGACTGGAGCGTACCCCCCGACTTGAACGCGTTCAAAAAGCATTCCGGGCCACTTCACCCCGAGGACGCCGTCTGACGTAAGGATGCGTTGACGTCAAGGTGGCTTGATGGCACCGTGGAAGACGTGGCCACTCCTGACGAGCTAGAGCGCCAGTACACGCTGCTGTCCGCCGCGGCGCGTTTCGACGCACTGCGCACACGCGACGCCCTCGCCCCGCCCCCGGACGACGTGGACGACGTGGACGACCTGGGTGACGGGGGCGGCGGGGACGGCGCCGAGCCGGACGAGGCCACCGGATCGGCGGCACCCCTGACCCGCGAGGAAGCCCTTGAGCTTCTCGCGCTCGGCGAGGTGCTCGCCCGCAAGGCGGCCTACGGCCGTCAGCTCTCCGTACGGTCCGCCCGCCGGGCCGGTGCCTCCTGGTCACAGATCGGCGCCGCCCTCGGCACCAGCAAGCAGGCCGCGTGGGAGGCGCACAATCGCTGGATCGACGAACAGGCCAAACAGGACCGGGAAGCCGGACACTGGGGACTGAACGACAAGGAGATCGACGCGGCCCGGACGCTCGCGGGCGAGCTGGACAACTAGGGCATACGTCATGCGCCGCACCCCGGTCCCGCCTCCGCCCCGACCGCCCGTCGTGGCCCTACGACCACCGCACCCTTCCTGAGGAGCGATCAACGATGTTCGAGAGGTTCACCGACCGCGCGCGGCGCGTTGTCGTCCTGGCTCAGGAAGAAGCCCGGATGCTCAACCACAACTACATCGGCACCGAGCACATCCTCCTGGGCCTGATCCACGAGGGTGAGGGTGTCGCCGCCAAGGCCCTGGAGAGCCTCGGGATTTCGCTCGAGGCGGTCCGCCAGCAGGTGGAGGAGATCATCGGCCAGGGCCAGCAGGCCCCGTCCGGGCACATCCCCTTCACTCCCCGTGCCAAGAAGGTCCTGGAGCTGTCGCTCCGCGAGGCCCTTCAGCTGGGCCACAACTACATCGGCACGGAGCACATCCTGCTCGGCCTGATCCGTGAGGGCGAGGGTGTCGCCGCCCAGGTCCTGGTCAAGCTGGGCGCAGACCTCAACCGGGTGCGGCAGCAGGTCATCCAGCTGCTCTCCGGTTACCACCAGGGCAAGGAGAGCACCGTCGAGGGCGGTCCTGCCGAGGGCACCCCCTCCACGTCCCTGGTCCTCGACCAGTTCGGCCGGAATCTCACCCAGGCCGCTCGTGAGTCCAAGCTCGACCCGGTCATCGGGCGCGAGAAGGAGATCGAGCGGGTCATGCAGGTGCTGTCCCGCCGTACGAAGAACAACCCGGTCCTGATCGGTGAGCCCGGTGTCGGCAAGACCGCCGTCGTCGAGGGCCTCGCTCAGGCGATCGTCAAGGGCGAGGTGCCCGAGACCCTCAAGGACAAGCACCTCTACACCCTGGACCTGGGTGCGCTGGTCGCCGGTTCCCGCTACCGCGGTGACTTCGAGGAGCGCCTGAAGAAGGTGCTGAAGGAGATCCGCACCCGCGGCGACATCATCCTGTTCATCGACGAGCTGCACACGCTCGTCGGTGCGGGTGCCGCCGAGGGCGCCATCGACGCGGCTTCGATCCTGAAGCCGATGCTGGCCCGCGGTGAGCTGCAGACCATCGGCGCCACCACACTCGACGAGTACAAGAAGTATCTGGAGAAGGACGCGGCTCTCGAGCGGCGTTTCCAGCCGATCCAGGTGGCGGAGCCTTCCCTCCCCCACACGATCGAGATCCTCAAGGGCCTGCGGGACCGTTACGAGGCACACCACCGTGTCTCCATCACGGACGAGGCCCTGGTGCAGGCGGCGACGCTCGCCGACCGCTACGTCTCGGACCGCTTCCTCCCGGACAAGGCGATCGACCTGATCGACGAGGCGGGTTCCCGGATGCGGATCCGCCGGATGACCGCGCCGCCGGACCTGCGCGAGTTCGACGAGAAGATCGCGGGCGTGCGCCACGACAAGGAGTCCGCGATCGACTCGCAGGACTTCGAGAAAGCCGCCTCCCTTCGCGACAAGGAGAAGCAGCTCCTGGCCGCGAAGGCCAAGCGGGAGAAGGAGTGGAAGACCGGCGACATGGACGTCGTCGCCGAGGTCGACGGCGAGCTGATCGCCGAAGTTCTGGCCGCGTCGACGGGCATTCCCGTCTTCAAGCTCACAGAAGAGGAGTCGAGTCGTCTCCTGCGCATGGAGGACGAGCTCCACAAGCGGGTCATCGGCCAGAAGGACGCCGTCAAGGCGCTGTCGAAGGCGATCCGTCGTACGCGTGCGGGTCTGAAGGACCCGAAGCGTCCGGGTGGTTCGTTCATCTTCGCGGGCCCGTCCGGTGTCGGTAAGACCGAGCTGTCGAGGGCCCTGGCGGAGTTCCTGTTCGGTGACGAGGACGCGCTGATCTCCCTCGACATGTCGGAGTTCAGCGAGAAGCACACGGTCTCGCGTCTGTTCGGTTCGCCTCCCGGTTACGTGGGCTACGAAGAGGGCGGGCAGCTGACCGAGAAGGTCCGCCGCAAGCCGTTCTCCGTGGTCCTGTTCGACGAGGTCGAGAAGGCCCACGCGGACATCTTCAACTCGCTGCTGCAGATCCTGGAGGACGGTCGGCTGACCGACTCCCAGGGCCGGGTCGTGGACTTCAAGAACACGGTCATCATCATGACGACCAACCTCGGCACCCGGGACATCTCCAAGGGCTTCAACCTGGGCTTCGCCGCCCAGGGCGACTCCAAGTCCACCTACGAGCGCATGAAGAACAAGGTCGCGGACGAGCTCAAACGGCACTTCCGCCCCGAGTTCCTCAACCGCGTCGACGACGTGGTCGTCTTCCCGCAACTGACGCGGGACGACATCCTCGCGATCGTCGACCTGATGATCACCAAGGTCGACGAGCGCCTCAAGGACCGGGACATGGGCATCGAACTCGCCCAGTCCGCGAAGGAACTGCTCGCGCAGAAGGGCTACGACCCCATGCTCGGGGCGCGGCCGCTGCGCCGCACGATCCAGCGCGAGATCGAGGACACCCTCTCCGAGAAGATCCTCTTCGGGGAGCTGCGTCCGGGCCACATCGTGGTCGTCGACACGGAGGGCGAGGGCGAGACCAAGACCTTCACCTTCCGCGGCGAGGAGAAGTCGGCCCTGCCCGACGTCCCCCCGATCGAACAGGCAACAGGAGGTGACCGGCCGGGCTCGGGTACGGAGTCCTGACACCGGGCCTTGCGTCCGGCCCCTCCCGCGCCGCGCCGCGCTGGGCGGCGCGGCGCGGGGGGCGGGGGGCTGGCGCGGGAGGGGCCGGGCCGGTCAGCAGCTCGAAGTCATCAGCCTCGGCATCGATTCGTCATCCATCGATTCAAGGTATGCATCGCTTCAAGACATGCATCGCTTCAAGCGTTGCTTCAAGGTATGCATCGCTTCAGGGTATATCGATTCGATGTGGGATGATGGCGGCCATGCTCGAACTCGCGATCCTCGGCTTCCTCGCAGGCGGCCCGCTGCACGGCTACGAACTGCGCCGCCGTATCGCGCAGCTGTCCGGCCACACCACCCCTGTCAGCGACGGCAGCCTCTACCCGGCGATCAACCGTCTGGTGAAGCGGGGGCTGCTGGACCGACGTGTCGAGCCGGGCGCGGCGGCCGCCCAGCGGTACGTGCTGAGCCTGACCGAGGCCGGCCACGCCGAACTGCTTCAGCGCCTGCGGCACCCGGCCGACCAGGCGATCACCGACGGCAGCCAGTTCTTCACGGTCCTGGCCTTCCTCTCCCGGCTGCCGGACATCGCCGACCAGCACGCGGTGCTGCGCCGGCGTCTGGCGTTCCTGGAGGAGCCGGCGAGCTTCTTCTACGACGGCGACCGCCCGGTGCGCGCGGAGGAGGTCGCCGACCCCTACCGGCGCGGCATGATGCGGGTCGCCCGCGCCACCAGCCGTGCCGAACGCGCCTGGCTGCACGAGGTTCTCGACACCCCTGACCAGGCAGGACCTGGTGACGCGCGCACGGCGAACGGCGCGGCTACGCCCGACGAGCACGTCGACTGAGACGCTACGGAGGGTGCACATGCCTGCGTCGGCGATCCCGTGCCTCGCGCCGTTCGCCGTGCGGCCCGTGGCCCGCCCACCCGTCCGCCCACCCGTCCGCCCGTCCGTCCGTCCATCCGTCCGTCCGTCCGTCCGTCCGTCCGTCCGCAGCGCACTCCGCGCACAAGGCTCCACCTCGACCGGACCGACATCCACGGCGGTCTGCGCAGCCCGACACTAATGTCGGCGGCATGACCGAACACACCCTGCGCTCTGTCAGCGTCGAGCGGACCAGCACCGGCCACTTCACCGCGACGAACGTGCGCGGCGGCACGATCGGCTTCGGCACCGGCTCCGATCCCGGCGACACCGACTTCACCCCGGTCGAGCTGTTGCTCGCCGCGATCGGGGGCTGCACCGCGGTAGACGTCGACGTCGCCACCAGCCGCCACGCGGAGCCCACCGGATTCGCCGTCACCGTCACCGGCAACAAGATCAGTGACGAGCTCGGCAACCGGATGACCGACCTCGTGGTCACCTTCTCCGTCGCCTTCCCGGACGGTGAACCCGGCGACCGCGCCCGCGCGATCCTCCCCCGGGCGGTCAAGTCCTCCCACGACCGGCTCTGCACGGTCAGCCGCACGGTCGAGATCGGCACGCCCGTCACCGCGCGGGCCGCGGACACCTGACCCCACCGAAACCGCCCTGGCCGTTCGCGCCCCGCGCCCTCGACCGACTCACTCGGAGCCGGCCAAAAGGATGCCGGCCATCGGGCGCACGCCGCGCTGTCGCCAGGAAGTGCACGGACAAACCGTCGCGACGTCCCTCGGCGGCTGCCGACCGGTCCGCGCCGCAGGCCAGTTGACGGGGATTGACTCGACCGGGCTGGTCCGGCTGACGGCCGGATCCGCCGGCAGGCGAGCGGCGGCGCGGTCCGGCGTGACCGCGTCCGCCCGCGCTCACGTCCTCGCCCGTACCGGCCGCCGGAGCAGGTAGACGGCCGCGGTCGAGACCAGGACGGCCATGCACGCGATGAACACCAGCCCCGCACCCTCCAGGCCGATCGGACCCGTCAGTACCCCCACCCCGATCACCGGCACCGAGATGCCCACGTACGCCACCACGAACAGCGTGGAGATCACTGCGGCACGCCGGTCCGCGGGAGACGCCTCGGCCACCGCCGACAGCGCCCCGCGAAACGCCAGCCCCTGCCCTCCCCCGCCGACGAGCGCGCTCAGCACCACCAGCGACAACAGGTCCCACCGCAGGGCGCCCGCGAGCAGCGCCAGCCCGGCGAAGAGACCGGCACAGCCCAGCGGCAACGACCGCCCCACCCCGACCCGGCCGACCATCAACTGCCCGGCGGTCGAGGCGAAGAAGGCCAGCGCGACGATCAGCCCGACCACCGCGCGGTTGTCCACGCCGAGGGACTGCTCCAGGAACGCCGGGCTGACCGACGTGAACACCCCGAACAGGGCGAACCCCACGAACGATGCGGTCGCCGCGGGCACGAACACCGCCCGCACCTGCGAGGGCAGAGCGGGACGCTGCGGCCGTACCGTGCTCAGCGGCCGCGGCTCCCGAACGGTCTCCGGAAGCCACAGCAGGACGGCGGCCGAGCCGGCCACCAGCGCGAGGTGCACGACGAACGGCAGGTACAGCGGCCAGGCCGCGTACTGCGCGAGCACACCGGCGAGCAGTGGACCGCAGCCCAGCCCGCCCATGTTGGCGGCCGTCGCCACGAACGTGGCCCGGGAGGCGCCGCCGTACGGTGCCAGGTCGATCACGTACACCGTGGCGGCCCCGGTGAACAGGCCGGCGGACAGCCCCGACAGCAGCCGCCCCGCATACAGCCAGCCCAGCCCGGTCGCGCACAGGAAACAGACGGCGCTCACGGCCGCGAATCCCAGACCCGCCAGCAGCACCGGCCGCCTGCCCACGGCGTCCGAGGCGTTGCCCGCCAGCAGCAGCATGCCGATGACCCCGAAGGCGTACACGGCGTACACGACGGTCACCGTCAGCTCGGAGAACCCGAACTTCTCCTGATAGAGGCCGTAGAGAGGGGTCGGCAGCGTGGTGCCGACCATGCACACGGCGAACACCGCCCCGCTGAGCAAACACTGGCGCCACCCTCGGCGATCACCGTCCATGCCGCCGACGGTAGTCCCGCGCACCACCCCGGGCCGGCCGGCCATGCCCGGCGCGCCGCGGGTACGGGAGATTCGATCACGGGTGACTCGATTCTTGTCCTGTGCGGGCGCACTTCCGCGGCACAGGCAACCCACAGGTCCCGTTTCGCTTCCTTCGAGGCGCGAGGGGCCCCCGGTACCGACGGGGCGCCCGCGCTCGAAGTATGAGGAGGGGACCCTTGAACCGCACCCGGCGAATAGGTGTCACCGCCCTGGCCGTGCTCGCGGCCCTGGCGGGCTCACCGGGGCTGGCCCAGGCCCAACAGCCGCCCCAGGCAAAGCCGTTGACAGCGGAGGCCGACAGTCCGCTGCCGCCGGGCTGGCGCGTCACCGGGGAGGGCGTCGCGCGGGAACTGGTCTGGCGGTCGGACAGGGCCGTGCCCGTGGGCGACGCCCGCGTCGAGTTCCACGCGGACGGCCGGCTGCTCGGGGTGCCGAAGGCGGCCAAGGACGGCCACACGTTCCGGCTCGCTCTCGGTAGAGCCACCCCGCTGAAGGACCTTCAAGTCCTGGCGGCCGGACGCCGGTTGGACGCGCCCGCCGGCACCACCGGCACCAAGAAGCCGAGGAACTCCGCGGCGGCCGCGCAGCCCCCGGCCCGGCTCCCGGCGAACTCCGTGGACCCGGGCAGGCCGGGCTCGTACCGCACGGTCACCGGCGAGTACGACCTCGACCCGGTGAAGCTGCCCGGCTTCGCCCAGCCGGTCGAGATGCAGGCCGTCGTCGTCGCACCCGAGGGCGCCACCGGCAAGCGGCCGCTCGCGCTGTTCCTCCACGGCCGCCACACCACCTGCTTCAAGCCCGGTGGGTCCGAGGACGACGTGACCATCGACTGGCCCTGCGCGGCCGGCACGCAGCCGATCCCGAGCCACAAGGGCTATCTGAAGGACCAGAAGCTGCTGGCCTCCCAGGGCTATGTGACGGTGTCGATCTCGGCGAACGGCATCAACGGCCAGGACGGGGACGCCGAGGACGGCGGTGCGCAGGCGCGCTCCTCGCTGGTGCGGCAGCACCTCGCCAAGTGGGCCGGCTGGGCCGCCCACCCGGGCTCCGCCCCGGCGGGCGTGCCCGACGCGGCCGAGGCCGACCTGTCCCGCGTCCTGCTCGTCGGCCACTCGCGCGGCGGCGAGGGCGTCAACCGGGCCGCCATGGACAGCCTCTACCCGCCGCCCGCCGCGCAGGACGGCTACCGGGGCCCGGTGCGCTGGAAGATCCGCGGGACCGTCCTCATCGGACCGACGATCTTCGGCCAGAATCCGGTCGCCGACGTGCCGTCCACGACGATCCTCCCCGGCTGCGACGGTGACGTCTCCGACCTCCAGGGCGAGGTGTACGTCGACGGGACGCGCGGGGTCAGCCGGGGCACCGCCCTGCACAGCGCCGTCTACGTGGTGGGCGCCAACCACAACTTCTTCAACACCGAGTGGACGCCGGGCAAGTCCGAGGCACCCTCCTCCGACGACTTCTGGGACGACCCGGAAGGGCAGCCCGACCCGGTGTGCTCCACGGGCACCCGCACCCGGCTGACCGCCGACCGGCAGCACCAGGCGGGCGCGACCTATATCGCCGCCGCGGCCCGGCTGTTCGTCGCCGGCGACGACCGGGTGCGCCCGCTGCTCGACGGCTCGGGCCGGCGCGCCCCCTCGGCCGACCCGGCCCGCGTGCTGACCCACGCGGTCGGCGCCCGCCGCACGGGCGGCTTCCTGCCCGACGCACCGGTGAAGGTGACCGGCGGCAGGCTGTGCTCGGCGGTCGACCCCGACCCGGCCAGGGCATGCCTGAACCCCGACACCAACGGGTCGTCGCCGCACTTCGCGGGGTGGCAGACGGAGAAGGAGACCGGCCGCGGCGCGGTCGCGCTGAAGTGGTCGACGCCGGGCACGGCGGCGAAGGTCCGCCCCGCCGCTCCGGTGTCCCTCTCCGGTGCGAAAAGCCTGGCGTTGCGCGTGTTCGTGCCGCCGAACGCGACCGGCACCAAGCTGGACGTGGCCGTCACCGACTCCTCCGGCCGCCGGGCCAAGCTCGGCCGGGTCCAGGCCGACGGGCTGCCGGGCTCCGAGCGCACCGCCTCCTACTGGGCGCGCGAGCTGCGCGTCCCGCTGACGGCGGCCACCCGCGCCGGTCTCGACCTGAGGCACGTCAAGTCCCTCGAACTGACCCCGCGTTCACGGTCCGGGCGGGCCTGGCTGATGGATGCCTGGGGCTGGGCCCCCGGTACCCCGGCGGCCAGGGCGGCGACACTGCCGCGCGTCGACATCGGCCGGCTCTCCGTCAAGGAGGGCGACTCGGGCACCCGTACGTACCACATCCCGGTCCAGGTCTCCGGGCACGGCAGCGGCAAGGTCCGCTTCTCCGTCCTCGACCCGGGCACCGGACGGGCCAAGGACAAGCTGATCACGGTACGGCCGGGCAGCAACCCCATCGACGTGCCCGTGAAGGTGAAGGGCGACACGCGCTTCGGCTACGACGAGCAGAACGACCTCATCGCGAAGGCCGTGCGCGGCGCCGTCATCGGCTCGTACCGGGGCGGCGTCACCGCGGTGAACGACGACCCCGCGCCCGCGGTCACCATGACGCCGGTCACGGACCGGGTGACCGAGGGAGGGACGCTGACGTGGCGGATCTCCCTCTCCGAGCCCGCCGACGTGGACGTCTGGCAGCCGGTCCGGGCGCTTCCGGTCACCGAGGGCGCCGAGTTGTCCACCAAGGACGTGGACCCGCAGTGGCTGACGGACCACACCGGTGACCTCCCCGACCCGGAGCGCGCGCTCTCCAAGGCGAACGTGTGGGTGTGGACGAGCATTCCGGCCGGGGCCACCACCGCCGACTTCGTCGTGCCGACGGTGAAGGACCAACTGGCCGAGCCGGCCGAGTCGGTACGCCTCGCGCTGACCGACGACAACGCCGAGCCGCTTCCCGACCACCCCGTGCGGACGGGCACGGTGGTGGACGCGCCGTAGACCGCCCTTGGTAGGGGGCATGGGCAGGGTGACCCATGCCCATGCCCCCTACCGCGCGGGAAGAGCCGCGCGGCTCAGACCTTCAGCCGGGCGCCTTCCCACGCGGGGTGCTCCGGGGGGCATGATGGCGGCTATGGGGCTGTCGACGCGGTTCACGGAACTGTTCGGTGTGCAACACCCGATCGCGCTGGCGCCGATGGGCGGATCGGCCGGCGGTGCCCTGGCGGCGGCGGTCTCTCGCGGCGGCGGGCTCGGCATGCTGGGCGCCGGGGGCGGGGACCGGGAGTGGCTGGCCCGCGAACTGCCACTCGTTGCGCAGGCCGGCGGCAGGCCATGGGGTATCGGTTTCCAGACCTGGGCGATCGACCGCAGCACGGTCGAGCGGGCGTTGGAGCACACCCCCCGGGCGGTGATGTTGTCCTTCGGGGACCCGAGCCCGTTCGCGGAGTGCGTTCGCGCGGCGGGCGCTGTGCTGATCGTTCAGGTGACCGATCTGGACGAGGCCAGGCAGGCGGTCGACCTGGGCGCCGATGTCATCGTGGCCCAGGGCACCGAGAGCGGTGGGCACGGGGCCCGGCAGGGGCGTTCCACGTTGCCGTTCGTGCCGGTCGTGGTGGATCTGGCGGCACCGGTGCCGGTGCTGGCAGCCGGTGGGATCGCCGATGGCCGCGGTGTGGCGGCGGCCCTGGCTCTGGGCGCCGCCGGGGCGCTCGTCGGCACCCGTTTCCAAGCCACGACCGAGGCCCTGGTGGACCCCTCGACCGCCAAGGCGATCGTCGAGGGACATGGCGGGGACACCGAGCGCAACCGGGTGCTCGACATCGCCCGGGGCTCTCGGTGGCCGTCGAAGTACACCGCGCGCACCCTCGGCCACCCCTACCTCGACCGGTGGCGGGGCCGGGAAGCCGAACTCGCCGGGGACCCCCGGGCCCGACAGGACTACCAGCGCGACGTCGCGCAGGGAAACATCCCCTCGCTGCCGGTGTGGGCCGGCGAGGCCATCGACCTCATCAAGGATCTGCCGTCCGCGGCCGATCTCGTCGCCACCCTGGCCGCGCAGGCGGAGGACGCACTCACCCGCGCGGGAAGACGCTGACCGGAGCCGTCCGCCCGGACGGGGGCCGGGCCGGCAGCGCCACTCGCTCCCGGCGTACCGGCTGCGCGCCCGCACCCGTTCGGTCAACGCCGGATCCAGATGCAAAGGCGTCCGGCGTCAGCCCGCCGCGGGCTGCGGCTCGACTCGGCTCGGCTCGGCTCGGCTCGCCCAAGCACACCGATTTCTCCCACCCGGAGGGCGGTCACCGCTCGTCGGCGGGCGGTGGAGCGGCGGTGTCGGGCTTGGGCCGGGCGGGCTGTTCGGCGGTGGTGAGGGGCGTCCACTCCGCTCCGGTGCGCAGCCGGAAGGCGGCGACGGCGGCCTCCACGGTGGGGAAGAAGTGCCGGGGGTCGATGGTGCGGGTGAGCCCATACCGTTCGATCTTGCGCCGTACGGGGTCCTTGAGCTCGGCGAACACGAGGTGTACGTGGTTCGCGTTGAGCGTCTCGTCGAGTTCCTCCAGGACGTCGGCGGCGGTGGTGTCCACGTCCGTCATCGGCTCCGCCGCGATCACGATCCAGCTCGGCCGCGGGTCCGCGTCGGCCAGTCGCCTGATCTCGTCGCGGAAGGCCTTGGCGTTGGCGAAGATGAGCGGGGCGTCGAACCGGTAGATCACCAGGCCCGGCAGTTGCCCGGCCTGTGGGTAGGAGCGGACGTCGTGGTAGCCCTCCAGGCCCTGCACCCGCCCCAGCACGGTGTTGTACGGCCACCAGGCGCGTCGGAAGACGTTGAGGACGGACAGGGCCACGGCGATGGCGATGCCTTCCAGGACGCCGAGCAGGGCCACGCCGGCGAAGGCCGCGATGCACAGCAGGAACTCCGTCCGGCGCTGCCGCCACAGTCGTACCGCTCCCGGGATGTCGGCCAGCGACAGTGACGCGGTGATCACCACGGCGGCAAGGGCCGGCTGGGGGAGGTTGCGGAACAGGCCCGGAGCCAGCACGAGCATGAGGACGATGAGCGCCGCTCCGACGACCCCGGTGAGCTGACTTCTGGCCCCCGCGCGCTCCGCCACCGCCGTACGGGAGCCGCTCGTGCTGACCGGGAAGCCCTGGAAGAGACCGGCCGCCAGGTTGGCCACACCGAACACGTCGTACGCGGTCCTGACCGTCACCTCGACGGTGACCGCGTCGGCCGAGGGGTAGTCGGCCCTCAGCCGCGCCACCAAGTTCCGGATGGACACGCATTCGTCCCGCGGGCCGGGTGACGGGACGTTCCGCGGCTCCGCGGGACCGGCGCGCTCCATCGGCCCGGGGTGGCGGCTCACGGCCTCGACGGGAAGGCGTGCGCCGACTTGAGGAGTCCGCTCTTCGACCGTCATGGCCGCACCGGTCCCATGTCCCACGACCTCCAGACCGCAGAACCCCACCTCTCGCCTCTCGCCACTCGCCACTCGCCACTCGCCACTGTCGCGAGAGGGTCTCTCGCGCTCATTGTCTGCTCGCCCGGACAAGATCGCTCCCTGGGGCCGGGGGGCGGGAAGCCGTGGAGGGAGGCGTCGGCGCCGCGGCCGGCCCGCTGATCGAGGGAACTCGTCATCGTCCCCGTGCGGCGGGCCACCTACTGCTCACCCGGCGTGGCCGAGTGCACATCGTGCGCCCGGTTGCACCGTCTGGTGAGGGTCGTCCGGGGCAGCCCGCCCTTCGCCCTCAGCTGCCGCCCACATCGAAACCGCCCAACTCGCCCTGGCTCAACTGCCCAAACACCTGCGGCGGGGACGGCAGACCCTGATCCGCACCGAACGGCCCGGCGCCTGGGTCGCTGGAGATCACCGACATGCCCGACCTGACCACTTGGCCGAAGGGGATGCGGCTGATCGTCAGAAAGGAACGCCCGCACCCCGGCGCCCAGTTGCGCTTCACCGACCTCGACGGACTGCGGCTGACCTGCTTCGCCACCAACACCCAGGCGGCCAGCTCGCCGACCTCGAACTGCGCCACCGCAGACCGTCCCGCTGCGAGGACCGCATCCGAAACGCCCGCGACACCGGCCTGCGCAACCTGCCCCTGCACGACACCGCACAGAACCGGATCTGGCTGGAGATCATCCCCCTCGCACTCGACCTCCTCGCCTGGATGCCGATGCTCGCACTGACCGGCCAAACCCGCCGCTGGGAACCCAAGAAGCTCCGCCTGCGCCTGTTCTCCGCCGCCGCTCAGCTCGTGAACACCGGACGCCGCCACCGGCTCCGCTTCGCCGTCCGATGGCCCTGGACCGACGTCATCACCCACGCGATCGGCAGGCTCCACAGCCTCCCGATCCCCGGTTGACCAGCCACTTCGACCGTCCCGACGACCCGCAGCGTCTTGCGGGTGATCCTGACCTCCTCGGCGGCTCTGCCGAGCTCGTCCAGCCGTGCGGTCAGCTGCGCGATCTGCTCTCCCGTCGTCTCGGCCTGCGCGGCGATCTCGCGTTCCCGTTCTTCCAGCCGGGCCAGCACCGCCCCGAGGGTCAGCTCCCCGCCGGTCATGTGCTGCGCCAGGCCGCCACATCGATGTCTCAGGTTTCCCAGAGTCCGACGCCACTCCCCGAACCGCCGCCGTCGATGCCTGAACCTCGACGCGACTCATGTGATGAGAACCCGCGACCAAGGCAAGGCGCTTCCGCTCGACATCCCGGTCGCAGCGGCTGAGGAAACGACGGCCCCCGCTCAATCACTGCAACCGCACCCCGGCATAACAGCAGTTCAAACCCCTGTCAGCAGCATCACTGCGTGACCTGCACCGCCACTGCCGAACGCTGAGTCAGTGCCAACTATCCCTCTTTTGTGCCAACTAAAAATCCTCGTCACACGTCGTACGTGGCCCTGTTACAGTCCCACGATCGCGTTCCACCGCTTCGCGAACTCCACGCGCTCCGTGGACGTGATGTCCCGCGCGATCGCCAGGCGCCCCCGCATCGACGCGTCCGGGAAGATCAGCGGGTCCTCGGCGAGGGCGGCGGTGTCCTCGTCCTTGGACGAGGCCAGGATGTCCTGGGCCGCCGGGACGGGGCAGACGTAATTGACCCACGCTGCCAGTTCGGCGGCGACCGCGGGCTCGTAGTAGTGGTCGATCAGCCGCTCCGCATTCGCCTTGTGGCGCGCCAGATTGGGGATCATCAGCGACTCCGCCCAGAGCTCGGCCCCCTCCTGCGGGACGACGAAGTGGATGTCCGGATCGTCCGCCTGGAGCTGGATCACGTCGCCCGAGTACGCCTGACAGGCGAGCACGTCGCCACTGGAGAGGTCCTTGATGTAGTCGTTGCCCGTGAAGCGGCGGATCTGGCCGCTGCGCACATGCTTCTCGACCTGGTCGCAGACCCTGTGGAAGTCGTCCGCCGTCCACCGGGTGATGTCCACGCCGTTGCCCTGCATCAGCAGCGCGAACGCCTCGTCCAGGCCGGACAGGAGTGTGACCCGGCCCTTGAGGTCGCTCGCCCACAGGTCCGACACATGCTTGATCTCGCGGCCCAGCTTGCGGCGGTTGTACGCGATACCGGTGATGCCCGACTGCCACGGCACCGAGAACGTGCGGCCCGGGTCGAAGGCCGGCGAGCGCAGCAGCGGATCGAGGTACCTGGCGACGTTCGGCTGGCGTGCGCGGTCCATTTCCTGGACCCAGCCGAGCCGTACGAAGCGGGCGCACATCCAGTCGCTGATGACGATGAGATCGCGGCCCGTCTGCTGGTGGTTCATCAGGGACGGGCTGATCTTCCCGAAGAACTCGTCGTTGTCGTTGATCTCCTCGACGTAGTCGACGGAGATCCCGGTGCGCTTCTCGAAGGCCTCCAGCGTGGGACGCCGGGTCGTGTCCTTGTCGTCGGTGTCGATGTACAGCGGCCAGTTCGCCCAGGTCAGCCGCTTGTCGCTGACGGACAGGTCCGCGGCGGCACGGTCGCCGGGCTGCACATAGGCGGCGGGCACGCCACAGCCGGCGAGGGCGCCGAGCGCGGTGGTGCCGCCCAGCGCACGCAGGAGGGAGCGGCGGGAGAGCGAGGGCGTCCTAGGAGTCTGGGGCACCCTTGCAGCATGCCGCCCCTGTCCGGGGGCGGGCAATCGACGCTGCGTCGAGCACATCCGCTCCGGCCCGACACCTTGTCGATCATTCCGTGGCCGACGGCACCGGCAGCTGCAACAGCAACAGCCGGACCGCCTGACCGCCGGACCGGCGCCGAGAGGAAACACCCGGGGCCCCGGACGGATCATCTCCCGTCCGGGGCCCCGGCGTTCACGCCCTCAGCCGGCCGACGACGTCAGCCGGCCGGCGACGTCAGCTGTCCAGCGACGTCATCACGTGCTTGATCCGCGTGTAGTCGTCGAAGCCGTACGCCGAGAGGTCCTTGCCGTAGCCGGACTTCTTGAAGCCGCCGTGCGGCATCTCGGCGACCAGCGGGATGTGCGTGTTGATCCACACGCAGCCGAAGTCGAGGGACTTCGACAGGCGCATCGCGCGGCCGTGGTCCTTCGTCCAGACGGAGGAGGCGAGGGCGTAGTCGACGCCGTTCGCCCACTCGATCGCCTGCGCCTCGTCCGTGAAGGACTGGACGGTGATGACCGGTCCGAAGACCTCGTTCTGGATGATCTCGTCGTCCTGCTTGAGGCCCGAGACGACGGTCGGGGCGTAGAAGTAGCCCTTCTCGCCGACCTGGTGACCGCCCGCCTCGACCTTGGCGTGGGCGGGCAGGCGCTCGACGAAGCCGGCGACCTGCTTCAGCTGGTTCGGGTTGTTCAGCGGCCCGTACAGCACGTCCTCGTCGTCCGGCTGGCCGGTCTTCGTGTCGGCGGCCGCCTTGGCGAGCGCGGCCACGAACTCGTCGTGGATGGACTCCTGGACGAGGACGCGGGTGGCGGCCGTACAGTCCTGCCCGGCGTTGAAGAAGCCCGCGACCGAGATGTCCTCGACGGCCTTGGGGATGTCGGTGTCCTCGAAGACGACGACCGGCGCCTTGCCGCCCAGCTCCAGGTGGACGCGCTTGACGTCCTTGGCGGCGGACTCGGCGACCGACATGCCGGCGCGGACCGAACCGGTGATGGAGGCCATCGCCGGTGTCGGGTGCTCGACCATCGCGCGGCCGGTGTCACGGTCGCCGCAGATGACGTTGAAGACACCCTTGGGCAGGATCGAACCGATGATGTCGGCGATCAGGACGGTGGAGGCGGGCGTCGTGTCCGACGGCTTGAGGACGACCGTGTTGCCCGCCGCGAGGGCCGGGGCGAACTTCCACACGGCCATCATCATCGGGTAGTTCCACGGCGCGACCTGGGCGCAGACGCCGATCGGCTCGCGGCGGATGATCGAGGTCATCCCCTCCATGTACTCGCCGGCGCTCCGCCCCTCCAGCATGCGGGCGGCGCCCGCGAAGAAGCGGATCTGGTCCACCATCGGCGGGATTTCCTCGGAGCGGGTCAGCCCGATCGGCTTGCCCGTGTTCTCCACCTCGGCCGCGATGAGTTCCTCGGCCCGCTCCTCGAACGCGTCCGCGATCTTGAGGAGGGCCTTCTGGCGCTCGGCCGGGGTCTGGTCGCGCCAGGCCGGGAAGGCCGCGGCGGCGGCCGCCATGGCGGCGTCGACGTCCGCCTGCCCGGACAGTGGCGCCGTCGCGTACGCCTCACCGGTCGCGGGGTTGACCACCTCGGTGGTCCGTCCGTCGGCGGCGTCACGGAATTCGCCGTCGATGTGGTTACGCAGACGACGCAGCTCGGTGCTCACTGCCGGGCCTCCAAAGTTCGGGAGTACGAGTGTCCAAACGCTGAGACACCCACCCTAATCCGTGCCCCCACGTTTTCAACACCCCCGATCCCGCCAGAACTGCGAAATCCGCAGGCTTCCCTCACGTAAACAACGAATTTCATCGATCGAGCCTTGCGAAACAAACGACTCCTCGTGCACAGTGAGGTCGTGGCCAGTCGAAGCGCAGACCAGAGGGACTCCCGCGAGTCCAGGAACGGCACTCCCCAGCTGGATGCCGTCTCCCTCGCCATCATCGGGCAGCTCCAGGAGGACGGGCGTCGCCCGTACGCCGCGATCGGCAAGGCCGTCGGCCTGTCCGAGGCGGCCGTACGCCAGCGCGTCCAGAAGCTGCTCGACCAGGGCGTGATGCAGATCGTCGCCGTCACGGACCCGCTCACCGTGGGCTTCCGCAGGCAGGCGATGGTGGGCGTCCATGTCGAGGGGGACCTCGACCCGGTCGCGGACGCGCTGACCGCCATGTCGGAAGTCGAGTACGTGGTGATGACCGCGGGCTCGTTCGACATCCTCGCCGAGATCGTCTGCGAGGACGACGACCACCTGCTGGACGTCATCAACAAACGCATCCGGGCCCTGCCCGGCGTGCGCTCCACCGAGAGCTTCGTCTACCTGAAGCTCAAGAAGCAGACCTATATGTGGGGAACCCGATAGCCGTGAGCAAGGACCTCAGCCGAACCGCGTACGACCACCTGTGGATGCACTTCACCCGCATGTCCTCGTACGAGAACGCGCCCGTTCCCACCATCGTCCGTGGTGAGGGCACCTACATCTACGACGACAAGGGCAAGCGCTACCTCGACGGTCTCTCGGGTCTGTTCGTGGTCCAGGCGGGCCACGGCCGCACGGAGCTGGCGGAGACCGCGTTCAAGCAGGCTCAGGAACTGGCCTTCTTCCCGGTGTGGTCCTACGCCCACCCGAAGGCCGTGGAACTGGCCGAGCGCCTTGCGAACTACGCCCCGGGCGACCTCAACAAGGTCTTCTTCACCACCGGCGGCGGCGAGGCGGTCGAGACCGCCTGGAAGCTCGCCAAGCAGTACTTCAAGCTCCAGGGCAAGCCGACCAAGTACAAGGTCATCTCGCGCGCGGTCGCCTACCACGGCACCCCGCAGGGCGCCCTGTCCATCACCGGCCTGCCGGCCCTGAAGGCCCCCTTCGAGCCGCTGGTCCCGGGCGCCCACAAGGTCCCGAACACCAACATCTACCGCGCCCCGCTCTTCGGCGACGACCCCGAGGCCTTCGGCCGCTGGGCCGCCGACCAGATCGAGCAGCAGATCCTCTTCGAGGGCCCGGAGACGGTCGCGGCCGTCTTCCTGGAGCCGGTGCAGAACGCCGGCGGCTGCTTCCCGCCGCCGCCCGGCTACTTCCAGCGCGTGCGCGAGATCTGCGACCAGTACGACGTGCTGCTGGTGTCGGACGAGGTCATCTGTGCCTTCGGCCGCCTCGGCACGATGTTCGCCTGCGACAAGTTCGGCTACGTACCGGACATGATCACCTGCGCCAAGGGCATGACCTCGGGCTACTCCCCGATCGGCGCGTGCATCGTCTCCGACCGCATCGCCGAGCCGTTCTACAAGGGCGACAACACCTTCCTGCACGGCTACACGTTCGGCGGCCACCCGGTCTCCGCCGCCGTGGGTGTCGCCAACCTCGACCTGTTCGAGCGCGAGGGCCTCAACCAGCACGTGCTGGACAACGAGTCCGCGTTCCTCACGACGCTCCAGAAGCTGCACGACCTGCCGATCGTCGGCGACGTCCGCGGCAACGGCTTCTTCTACGGCATCGAGCTGGTGAAGGACAAGGCCACCAAGGAGACGTTCACGGACGAGGAGTCGGAGCGCGTGCTCTACGGCTTCGTCTCCAAGAAGCTCTTCGAGTACGGCCTCTACTGCCGCGCCGACGACCGCGGTGACCCGGTCATCCAGCTGTCGCCGCCGCTGATCTCCAACCAGTCGACCTTCGACGAGATCGAATCGATCATCCGGCAGGTGCTGACGGAGGCGTGGACGAAGCTCTGACCCGCGTAGCGCGGATCCGCGTACCTCAGTCCCTGTACCCCAGGTCCGCCTACCGCTGAACCGCATACCTCTGATCAGCTGATCAACACCGGCCCCGGTGCCGCCCGTTCGAGTGAGAAAGGGCGGCCCGGGGCCGCGTGCTGTCCGGCCCGACGGCCCCGACTCCCTAGCGTGCCAAGTGACCGATCGGCCCTGCCTTCGTTCCCCCGGACGGGGGACTTCGCACGGCTCTTCCGATCTGAACCGAGGTGTACGCCCATGGTGGCCCCGCCGGACAACGACGTGCTCTGGGCACGCACCCTGCACTTCACACACAACGGCTCCCCCGCGCTCAACGGTGTCTCGCTCGGTGTGCGCGTGGGCGAGATCCTCGCCGTCACCGGCCCGCGCGGCAGCGGCAAGACGACGCTCCTGCAGTGCCTGGCCGGACTGCTCCCGACCCAGCGGGGCGAGGTCTGGTTCAACAGCACGCCGGTCCACACCATGGGCCCGCTCACCCGCGAACGGCTGCGCCGCGACCGCTTCGGCTGGATCGACCCGGCCCCCCTGCTGGTCCCCGAGCTGAACGTATGGGAGAACGCCGCCCTGCCGCTCATGCTGCGCGGCACCGGCCGCCGCCGGGCGAAAGCCACCGCCCTGGAGTGGCTGGAGCGCCTCGACATCGGCGACTGCGCCCGCAAGCGCCCCTACGCGCTGGTCCAGGCCGAGCGGCAGCGGGTCGCCATCGCCCGCGCACTGGCCCCCGCCCCCACCGTGCTCTTCGCGGACGAGCCCACCGCCCCGCTGCACAGCGCCGACCGCGCCCATGTGCTGCGGACGCTCACCACGGCGGCCCGCTCGCACGGCATCACGGTCGTCCTGGCCACGGACGACGCGGACACCGCGGCGCTCGCCGACCGGACGGTGGCACTGCGCGACGGACGGCGCGTGCACACCGTCCATCTGCCCCCGGTCGCCGAGACGGAAGGCCGGGCCGCGTGCTCGCTCTCCGTCTAGCCCGCGGGGCCCACCCCCTGGTCCAGCTCCGCAGACTGCTGGTCACGGCGGCGGCCGCGGGCACCGGCTTCCTGCTGCTGGGCACGCTGGGCTACGCGATGGCGCACCCGGACGCCTCGGCTCGCTCGGTGCTGCGGCTGGCGTGGTGCGTGGCGCCGATGGCGGCCACGGTGTACTTCGCGGTCGCCGTGGCCCGTACGGACCCGGGCACCCGCCCGCGCCCGGGCCTCTCGGCGATCGGCCTCGGCCCCGTACGTCTGATGGCCGTCTCGGCCGTGACCACCGCCCTGTCCACCACCCTCGGCTCGATGCTCGCCCTGCTGTTCTTCCTGCATCTGCGCGGCGATCTGACCGGGATGCCGTTCGACGGGGCGGCGGCCGAGTTCCTCGCCGCGGACCAGCCCCTGCCCCTGCCGGGGGCGCTCACCCTGCTGGCCCTGGTGCCACTGGCGGCGTCGGTCACGAGCGCGCTGGTGCTGCGGCCGCGGGGCGAGAAGCAGGCCCGTATGTCCGGCACGTCCACCACGGCCGGCACGTCCCCGACGATCGGCACGCCCCTTACCGCCGGCGCGTCCGCGACGGCCGGCACGCCCACCACCGCAGGCACGACCCCGACGGCCGACACTCCCCCTGCCGCCGACACGGACAGCACGTCCACCGCACCCGGGACAGCCGCCGACAGCCCCACCCCCTCCGCCGCACCCTCCTCCGCCACACCGCACGACGTCCCGGCCGAGCCACTGGACCCGCAGCGCCCCGCCGTGCCCCAGCCGGCCCCCGGCGGTCTCCCCTGGAGCGTGGCCGTGCTCGCCGCCGGTCTCGCCGTCGAGATGTACGCGAGCCAGTCGGGGCCCGCGCCCGGCCTCGCCCTGCCGGGCAGGTTCGCGGACGGACCCGCCGGGGTGCTGGCGGGCTGGACGCTCACCGCAATGGGCCTCGTGCTGGCCGGGCCCGCGATCACGTATCTGTGCGGGTGGCTGCTCCAGGCCCTACGTCCCGGCGCGCTGCGCCTGCTCGCCGGGCGCGTGCTCCAGGAGGAGGCACGGCGGATCGGGCAACCGCTCGGCGTGGTGTGCGCGGTGGCGTCGGGGGCGTACGCGACGGCGACGCTGTACGCCGGGGCTCGGCCGTCCTTCGGGCCGCTCAGCACGCTGGGCGCGCTGCTGGTGACCGGCTGCACCGTCGCGACGCTGGTGACGGCCGCGGTGGAGGCCAAGCACGCGCGCGCGGAGACCACCGCGGCGCTGCTGCGGCTCGGTGCGCCGGCCACCATGCTGCGCAGCGCGGCGCTGCTGCGCGCCGGCGCCCTGGTCGCCGTGTTCGTCCCGCTGACCTGGGCGGTCGCCGAGCTGGCGGCCATGCCGCTGACGGGCTGAGCGGAAATATGGCCGGCGAGCGATGAGTTTCGCGGCGACGCACGGTCCACCTCTCCGTACGGCACACCACACCACCGGGAGAGACCCCTCATGTACCAGCAGATGATCTTCGTGAACCTCGCCGTCGACGACGTCGACGCCTCGAAGAAGTTCTTCACGGAGCTCGGCTACACGATCAACCCGCAGTTCACGACGGACGACTGCGCATGCGTCGTGATCAGCGACACGATCATCGCGATGCTGCTGAGCAAGCAGCGCTACGCCGACTTCACCAAGAAGCGGATCGCCGACCCGACCACGACCAGCGAGGTGCTGCTCTGTCTGAGCGCCGAGAGCCGCGAGAAGGTCGACGAACTGGTCGACAAGGCCCTCGCCGCGGGCGGCACGAGCAGCGGGGAGACCCAGGATCACGGCTTCATGTACGGCCGCTCCTTCGACGACCCGGACGGCCACACCTGGGAGATCGTGTGGATGGATCCGGCGGCGGTCCAGGGCTGAAATCCGGGAGTGCCTAGCATGGGCGGGTGCAGCCGATACCTTCACCCACCGCTTCCCACGACCGTGAGATCGAGTCCCTCGAGGAGTTCGACGAGGTGGTCTCGGAGCGCGGCTCCCTCGCCCGGTACCGCGTACAGGCCGTCGATCTGACGGCCCGTACGCGGGCGCTGCTCACCATGGACTGCGCGGGCGCCGTCTTCCTGGGCTGCCCGATGGACCCCGAGGCGGCGGCGCGCGTACGGGCCACGGGCGCGCTGGTCTTCCCGCCGGTCCCGGGCCTGCCCTTCGACCCGTACCGCGGTCGGCTCTACACCCCGGACGAGCTCTTCGACTCGCTCGACACCGACTACGAGGCGACGCCCGACGCCCGCGCGTACGCCTGGTTCCAGCGGACGAAGGCCGACGGCGACATCTTCGCGTCGATGGTGCGCGCGATCCACGACGACGCCGTCTCGGACGCCCTCGACGAACTCCTCGTCGGCGCGCGGGTGGTGGGCGTGATGGGCGGGCACGCCATGGCACGCGGCACGCGGGAGTACGAGGGCGCGGCCCGGCTCGGCCGTGAACTGGCGCGCGCCGGTTTCACGGTCGCCACCGGCGGCGGCCCGGGCGCGATGGAGGCGGCGAACCTCGGCGCCTACGCGGCCCCCTTCGGGCCCGAGATGCTCACCGAGGCGCTCCAACTCCTCGCCAAAGCAACGTCGTTCACACCGTCCGTGACCGAGTGGGCGCGCGCCGCCTTCGACGTGCGCGAGCGCTGGCCGGCCGGCGGCCCCTCGGTCGGCATCCCCACCTGGTTCTACGGCCACGAGCCGCCGAACGCGTTCGCCGCGCACGTCGCCAAGTACTTCGCCAACGCGACCCGGGAGGACGGGCTGCTGGCCCGCTCGAACGCGGGCGTTGTGTTCCTGCCGGGCGCCGCGGGCACGGTGCAGGAGATCTTCGACAACGCGACCCCCAACTACTACGAGTCCCGGGGCGAACCCACGCCCATGGTCCTCGTCGACCGCACCCACTGGACCGAGCGGCTGCCGGCCTGGCCGCTGCTCCAATCCCTGGCGCGGGAACGCTCGATGGAGTCCCGCATCGCCTTGGTGGACCGCATCGAGGACGCCCCGGGGGCTCTCAAACGCCTCGGTGGTTAATGAGCGGGCAAAGCCGACGGGCATGCCGGACATGCGCATTGACAGTGCTTACCCGTCGCTTATAAACCTGTGAGACTCCTGGGGGTGCTGTTACCGCACGCAGGACCTCCCAACCCCCCGCAGTTGTACTTCCTGTGAAGGGCAATCGTGTCCATATCTCGCCGTACCGCACGTTCTGTGCGAATCCTCGGAGTTGCCTCCGCCACGGCCGCGCTCGCGCTCGGCGTCGCGGGCAACGCAATGGCCTGCAACATCAGTGAGTTCTCCGCCGAAGCCAAGTGCGACGGCACCAAGAGTGTCATCACCGTCAAAGACGTGGACCCCTCCGGCGTACCCGCGGTCGTCTCCGTGTTCCTCGAGAACAACGGCGCCGACGTGAAGAAGATCGGCGAGCAGGAGGTCAAGGGCTCGCGCGAAGGTGTCACCATCACCTTCGACGAGGCCTGGAAGCCGAACGCCGAATACCGCATCCACGTCAAGGCCGGGAACCAGGTCGACGAGGACATCAAGCCGAACCTGACCACCCCGGCCACGGCGTGCAAGACGGAGACGACCCCGCCGGCCACCAAGACCCCGAAGCCGTCGAAGAAGCCGTCGTCCTCGGCGACGCCGTCCGCGACCCCGTCGACGTCGGACAGCAGCACGCCGCCGGCCGCCTCGGACAACGCCCCCTCGCCCGCGGTCGGTGAGTCGAACCTCGCCGAGACCGGTGCGAACTCCAACACCGGCATGATCGCCGGTATCGCCGGCGGCCTGGTCGTCATCGGCGGCGGAGCGGTGTTCTTCGGCATGCGCCGCCGCGGCGCGTCGAAGGCCGGCTGACACCTCCGCACCACCTCTCGTACGCACCTGTGGCCCGCCCCTTCAGCAGGGGCGGGCCACATGTCTGTCCCGCTCGTCGAGAGCAACCGGCCCGGGCGCGTCCGGCGCGCGATCCGCACGCTATGCGCCGGAAGCGCCTCCGAGTACGACGATGTCGGCCACGTCGAACGCCACCCCGACCGTCTCCCCGGGCTCCGGCGCGTCCCGCAGCGCGCACGCCGCTTCCAGTCGCGGTGCGTCGTCCTCCGGCTGGAGGTGCACGGCGACATGGGTGCCCCGGAACGTGCGGGCGGCCACGGTGCAGCGAAGCCCCTCGGTGGCATCCGCCAGCCGCACGCCGGCGGGCCTGACGAGCAGCGTGCCCGGCCCCTGCGGGGACCCCTCCGGCACCGGGACCTTGCCCCACGGCGTGTCGGCGGCCTCCCCGGCGACGGTCGCACCGACCACGTTGTCGAAGCCGAGGAAGCGGGCCACGAACTCGTCGGCCGGCTGCCGCCACACCTCAAGGGGCGTACCGGACTGGGCGATCCGCCCGGCGCGCATCACGACGACCCGGTCCGCGAGCGCGAACGCCTCGCCCTGGTCATGGGTGACGGCGAGCACGGTCGTACCCAGTTCGGTGAACAGTTCCCGGAGTTCGACGACCAGGCGTTCACGCAGCGACCGGTCGAGCTGGCCGAGCGGCTCGTCGAGCATCAACAGCCGGGGACGGGGCGCCAGCGCGCGGGCCAGCGCGACCCGCTGCTGCTCGCCGCCGGAGAGGGAGGCGACGGCCCGCCGCGCGGCGCCCGGCAGCCCGACGAGGTCGAGCAACTCCCGCACCCGGCCCTCCTGTTCGGACCGCGAAGCCCCGTGCATACGGAGCCCGAAAGCGACGTTCCCGCCCACGTCCCGCTGCGGGAACAGTTGATGGTCCTGGAACATCAGACCCACCCCCCGCTTGTGCGGAGGCACCGAGTCCATCGCCCGGCCCCCCAGGACCACCTGTCCCTCGTCGAGCGGCTGGAGCCCGGCGACCGCCCGCAACAGCGTCGACTTGCCGCTGCCGCTCGGCCCGAGCACACACACGGTCTCGTGCTCGGCGACATCGAGGTCGACGGCGTCGAGCACGGCCCGCCCGCCGAAGCGTACGGTCGCGGCCTTCAGGCTCAGCAGCATCTAGAACTCCCCGGTCCGATCGGTACGGACGCGCTCCAGCAACAGCAGTGCCACCGCGCACACCACCATCAAGATCGTCGAAAGGGCCATCGCCTGCCCGTAGTTGAGGTCACCCGCGCGTCCGAGGAGCCGGGCCACGGCAACCGGCAGCGTCGGGTTGTCGGGCCGCGCGATGAAGACCGTCGCACCGAACTCGCCCAGCGACACGGCGAAGGCGAACCCGGCCGCGACCAGCAGCGCCCGCCGCACCATCGGCAGATCGACCTCGCGCCACACCCGCCACGGCGAGGCCCCGAGCACGGACGCCGCCTCGCGCAGCCGTTCGTCCACGGCGCGCAGGACGGGCAGCATGGTGCGGACGACGAAGGGGACACCGACCAGCGCCTGCGCGAGCGGCACGAGAATCCACGAGCCGCGGAGGTTCAGCGGCGGCTTGTCGAGGGCGATCAGGAACCCGAAGCCGACGGTCACGGCGGACACGCCGAGCGGCAGCATCAACAGCGCGTCGAAACCACGCACGAGACGGCCGGCGTCGCGCCGGGTCAGGGCCGCGGCGGCCAGCCCGCCGATCAGCACGGCGACGGCGGTGGCGGCGAGCGCGTACTGCAGAGAGGTGCCGATGGCGGTGATCGGTGCGACGAGGAAGGTCCCGCCGTCGTCGTGCGTCAGCGCCCGGTAGTACGCGAATCCGTGGCCGCCGGGCGCGTCGAACGAGCGCTGGACGAGAACGGCGAGCGGCAGCACCAGGAGTACGGCGACGGTGGCGAGGACGGCGCCGAGCAGCGCCCACTGTCCCGCCCCGCGCGGCCTGCGCGCCGTCATGGATGCGTCCACCAGCCGCAGCGCGGCCTCCCGCCGGCGCACGGTCCCGGCGTGTACGGCGAGGATCGCGCCGACCGCCATGAACTGGATGATCGTCAGCACGGCGGCCGTGGCGAGGTCGAAGATCTCGGAGGTCTGCCGGTAGATCTCGACTTCGAGGGTGGAGAAGGTGGGACCGCCGAGGATCTGCACCACACCGAACGAGGTGAAGGTGAAGAGGAAGACCATCAGCGCGGCCGCCGCCACCGCCGGGGCCAGCGCCGGCAGCGTCACCTTGCGCCAGGCCGCGAACCGGGAGGCGCCGAGCATCCGCGCGGCTTCCTCCTGACGCGGGTCGAGCTGCGCCCAGAGACCGCCGACGGTGCGGACGACGACCGCGTAGTTGAAGAAGACGTGCGCGAGCAGGATCGCCCAGACGGTGGTGTCGAGCCGTACGCCCCACAGCTCGTCGAGGAGTCCCCCGCGGCCCACGAGGGCCAGGAAGGCCGTACCGACGACGACCGTCGGCAGCACGAACGGGACGGTGACGACGGCCCGCAGCACCTGCTTGCCCCGGAAATCGAAGCGTGCGAAGACATATGCGCCGGGGAGCGCGATCAGCAGCGTGAGCGCTGTCGAGGCGAACGCCTGCCAGGTGGTGAACCACAGGACGTGCTGTATGCCGGACTGCGCCAGTACGTCACCGATCCGCCCCCACTGCCAGGCCCCGTCGGCCTTCAGACCACGCGCCACGATCGCCGCGACGGGGTAGGCGAAGAACACCCCGAAGAACGCGACGGGCAGGGCCATGAGCCCGAGCCGCGCCGCGCTCCCACGGGAGAGCCCCTTGCGCGCCGGGGGCTCTACTTCAGTACGAGCGAGGTCCACGACTTGACCCACTGGTCACGGTTGTCGGCGATCTCGGCCGGGGCCAGGGTCTCGGGGCTCTTGGCCGCCGGACCGAACTCGCTGAATTCGGCGGGGACCTGAGCACCCTTGACCACCGGGTACACGAACATGTTCAGCGGCATGTCCTCCTGGAATTCCTTGGTGACGAGGAAGTCGAGGAGCGCCTTGCCGCCCTTGGTGTTCTTCGCGTTGCTCAGCAGCCCCGCGTACTCGACCTGCCGGAAGCAGGTCCCGCTCGCGACCCCGGTGGGCGCGGTCTTCGGCTTGGGGCTGGCGTAGATCACCTCGGCCGGCGGGGACGAGGCGTAGGAGACGACCAGCGGCCGGTCGCCCTTGGCCTTCTTGCCGCCTGCTGAGCCCGAGAACTCCTGGTTGTAGGCCTGCTCCCAGCCGTCGACCACCTTCACGCCGTTGGCCTTGAGCTTCTTCCAGTAGTCGGGCCAGCCTTTGTCGCCGTACTCGGCCGCCGTCCCCAGCAGGAAGCCGAGGCCGGGCGAGGACGTGGCGGCGTTCTCCGTGACGAGCAGGTTCTTGTACCGCGGCTCGACCAGGTCGCCGAAGGAGGCCGGCGGGTCCAGCTTGTGGTCGGCGAAGTACTTCTTGTCGTAGTTGACGCAGATGTCACCGGAGTCGATCGGTGTCACCCGGTGCTTGGCCCGGTCCACCTGGTACTCGGGGCGGATCAGGCCGGAGCCCTTGGCCTCGTACGGCTGGAACAGCCCGTTGTCGAGCGCCCGCGACAGCAGGGTGTTGTCGACGCCGAAGAAGACGTCGCCCTGCGGGTTGTCCTTGGTGAGGATCGCCTTGTTGACCGCCTGCCCGGCGTCGCCATCCTTGAGGACCTTCACCGTGTAGCCGGACTGCTTCTCGAAGTCCTCGAGCACGCTCTTCGAGGCGGCCCACGAGTCATGGCTGACCAGGGTCACCGTCTTGGAGTCGGCGTCGCCGCCGCCCGAGCCGGACGAGCCGCACGCGGACAGCGTGACGAGCCCGAGCCCGGCGGCCAGGGCCGCGGCCGTGAACTTCTTGGTGGTGCTCACCGAATTCCTCCTGGAGTGACCAGGAGAAGACGCGGCCCTGCCCGGGAGCCTCCGACGAGTTCCCGGGCAGGGCGCAACAGCTTGAGTGATGACCGAACTTCCTACCCAGAATGACCTGGGCGAGGTTCAGAGGGTCTGCGGACTCTCCCGCACTCTCAGCGCTGTGGCGCTCCCCTGTCGGAATATGAAGATGTACCTACGCGGGACAGGTTACCGCTCGGTGGCCGCGAGCTGGCCGCAGGCTCCGTCGATCTCCTGGCCACGGGTGTCCCGGACGGTGACCGGCACCCCGTGGGCGGCGATCGCCTCGACGAACGCCTTCTCGTCCTCGGGCCGCGAGGCGGTCCACTTCGAGCCGGGCGTCGGGTTCAGCGGGATCAGGTTGACGTGCACCGGCCTGCCCTTGAGCATCCGGCCGAGGCGGTCACCGCGCCAGGCCTGGTCGTTGATGTCCCGGATCAGCGCGTACTCGATGGAGAGCCGGCGTCCGGACCTGGCCGCGTACTCCCAGCCGGCGTCCAGCACCTCCCGCACCTTCCACCGCGTGTTGACGGGCACGAGAGTGTCGCGCAGCTCGTCGTCCGGGGCGTGCAGGGAGATGGCCAGCCGGCACTTGAAGCCCTCGTCGGCGAACCGGTGGATGGCCGGGACGAGCCCGACGGTCGACACGGTGATGCCGCGCTGCGACAGCCCGAGCCCGTCCGGCTCCGGGTCGGTGAGCGCCCGGATCGCACCGACGACCCGCTTGTAGTTGGCGAGCGGCTCGCCCATGCCCATGAAGACGATGTTGGAGAGACGGGCGGGGCCGCCGGGAATCTCGCCGTCCCTGAGCGCCCGCATGCCGTCCACGATCTGGTGCACGATCTCGCCGGTCGACAGGTTCCGGTCCAGGCCCGCCTGTCCGGTGGCGCAGAACGGGCAGTTCATACCGCACCCGGCCTGGGAGCTGATGCACATCGTCACCCGGTCCGGGTAGCGCATGAGCACCGACTCGACGAGCGTCCCGTCGAACAGCCGCCACAGCGTCTTGCGGGTGGTGTCCTGGTCGGTCGACAGATGCCGCACGACCGTCATCAGGTCGGGAAGCAGCGCCTCCTGGAGCTTGGCGCGGGAACCGGCGGGGATGTCGGTCCACTGCTCCGGGTCGTGCGCGTACCGCGCGAAGTAGTGCTGCGAGAGCTGCTTGGCGCGAAACGGCTTCTCACCGATCGCGGCAACAGCCTCTTTACGCTCGGCGGGCGAGAGATCGGCAAGGTGCCGCGGCGGCTTCTTGGCTCCGCGCGGGGCGACGAAAGTGAGTTCTCCGGGCTTAGGCATGGCTGTACCAGTGTCGCAGATCGAATCGGGTGACCTGGGGGCCGAGCCGGTTGCGCTGGTCACCCCTCATCAACCCCCTCGTCGCCCCTGGTGGCCTCCGGTCGCCCCCGGTCGTCGTGGGACCTTCTCGGGCGGCCCAAAGACGGCCCCCCTGGGAGAAACGCAAAAGGCGGGCACCGGATTGTGTCCGGGCCCGCCTCCACGGGATGTCACGGTCGTCACGGGTGCCGGGGACGCCCGGCCCAGTGCGTGACAAGAACCGCATCACGCAAGGAAAAGCGATCCTTAAGCGACGGTGTCCTCTTCCTTGCAGTTCTTCGGGGCGTAACCGGCCTTCGTGTTACACGCCTTGATGGTCACCTTGGTGCCCTCGGCGAGGTTGCCGGTTTCCCAGTGGGTACAGAAATCCGAGGGAACGCCGCTCGTCGAAACCGTGCGGTCCCACGTTCCGTTCCTGCCGACATCCAGGTAGGACGTGACGGCCCACCCGTCCGCCGTCCAGTCACAGGCCCGGATGGCGTCACCGGGAGTGTTGGTGCTTTCCACCGGGTCCTGGTTGAAATTGCCCCAGTCCTGGAACGAGTTGATCTGCACCGCGATGAGCAGGCCGGTGCCGGCCTGCGCCGGGCTGGCGGCAGCTCCGAGGAACGTCGCGGCGGCAATTGCAGTGACTGCCGGAATCGCTTTCAAGCGCAAGACGGAAATCCCCTTGAATTGTCCACCACGGGCTCTTCAGGACAGCAGAAACCACAGACCTCACAGAGATGGCCCGTAACGGTAATTCGCTGACTTCCCCCGCGCCCGAACCCGTGGTCATGTGGTCGAATTTGGCGCTTGATCATCAAAACTTACTGGCCCGAACATGTCAAGAAGTTTACGAAAGCACCTCCGGGCATACGGGAAGGGGCCGGCTGCCCCATGGACAGCCGGCCCCTCTCCGGAAAAAGCGCAGGTCAGCCAGACCCTACGAAGATCACCAGCAACAACCACACCACCGGAGCCGTCGGCAGCAGCGAGTCCAGCCGGTCCATGATGCCGCCGTGCCCCGGCAGCAGCGTGCCCATGTCCTTGATGCCCAGATCCCGCTTGATCATGGACTCGCCGAGGTCGCCGAGCGTGGCACTGGCGGCGACCGCGAAGCCGAGCACGAGGCCCTGCCACCAGCTGCCGTCGTCGATCAGGAACTCCATGCACAGCGCGCCCGCCACCATCGCGAACGAGACCGCTCCGACCAGGCCCTCGCGGGTCTTGCCGGGGCTGATGCGCGGGGCGAGCCTGTGCTTGCCGAAACGCCAGCCGATCGCGTACGCGCCCGTGTCGCTGACCACGGTGAGCAGCAGGAACGTGAGCACCCGGCGCGGACCGTCGTCGGCCGTGAGCATCATCGCGACGAACGTCGCCAGGAACGGGACGTAGAACGCCGCGAAGACCCCGGCCGTGACGTCCCTGAGGTAGCCCTCCGGTGGTTCCGTCATGCGCCAGACCAGGACGGCGAGCGCGGTGAGCGCCATCGCCACCCACGCGCCCTCGGCACCCCGGACGTATCCGGCGACGACCATCGCCGCGCCGCCGACCGCGAGCGGTACGAGGGGCGCCTTGATGCCCTTGCGCTCCTCGAGCCGTGAGGTGAGCTCCCAAAGGCCCACCACCACGGCGACCGCTATGACCCCGACGAAGACGGCCTTGACGACGAACAACGACGCGACGATCACCACCCCGAGCCCGACGCCGACCCCTATGGCCGCACCCAGGTCACGGCCCGCGCTCTTCTTCTGCGGGGCGGGCGCTGGCTGTGGGGCGTCGGGCATGGGCTCCGGCTTCTGGGGCTGGGCCCCATGGGGCGTCTGGGACCCATAGGGCGACTGAGTCACGTACGGCGTCTGTGACCCGTAGGACGTCGTCTGCGGCGTGTCGTCGCGGAACAAGGGGCCACTCAGCCGAGCGGCCCCCCGGTCGTCATCCTGGTCTCCGCCATGCGCGGGTACGTCGGGCACGATGGGCATGGGGCGAGTCTGCTGCGCGTCATGCGCATCGTACGTGGGACCCGCCGGGGCTGCCCCCTGGGCAGGCCCCTGGTCGGACGGCCCCCAGTACCCGGCTTGTGGCGGCGCCCCCCAGGAAGATTCGTTCATCAGACCTCGAGCAGCTCCGCTTCCTTGTGCTTGAGCAGCTCGTCCACCTGGGCGACGTACTTCGCGGTGGTGTCGTCGAGCTCCTTCTCCGCACGACGGCCCTCGTCCTCGCCGACCTCGCCATCCTTGATCAGCTTGTCGATGGCGTCCTTGGCCTTGCGGCGGACGGAGCGGATCGAGACCTTGGCGTCCTCACCCTTGGTCTTGGCGACCTTGATGTAGTCCTTGCGGCGCTCCTCGGTCAGCTCGGGGAACACCACACGGATGATGTTGCCGTCGTTGCTCGGGTTGACGCCCAGGTCGGAGTCCCGGATGGCCTGCTCGATGTTGCGCAGCGCGCTCTTGTCGAACGGGGTCACCACGGCCATGCGCGGCTCCGGCACCGAGAACGAGGCCAGCTGGTTGATCGGCGTCAACGCGCCGTAGTAGTCGGCCACGATCTTGTTGAACATCGCCGGGTGCGCACGGCCGGTGCGGATCGCGGCGAAGTCCTCCTTGGCGACCACGACGGCCTTCTCCATCTTCTCCTCGGCCTCGAGGAGGGTCTCTTCGATCACCACTTGCTCCTGCGTGTCTTGAGTAGGCCCGGCAGCGGTCCTTGTCGGTCCCCGGCCGGCTGCGTCGCGTCTTCTTCCTGCACGGTTCCGGACCGGCAGGACATTGTCCATCCCCCGGTCAGGGTCCATGGCCCAAAGAGGGGTGGTCCCCGGTCAGTCCCGGCTGCCCTGGTCACCCACGAGTGTGCCGATCTTCTCACCCTTGACGGCGCGCGCGATATTGCCCTCCGCCAGAAGTTCGAAGACCAGGATGGGCAGCTTGTTGTCCCGGCACAGCGTGATCGCGGTCATGTCGGCGACCTTCAGGTCGCGGGTGATGACCTCGCCGTAGCTGAGCGAATCGAACTTGACAGCCTCGGGGTTGGTCTTCGGGTCGGAGTCGTAGACCCCGTCCACGCCGTTCTTGCCCATGAGCAGCGCCTCGGCGTCGATCTCCAGAGCACGCTGGGCGGCGGTGGTGTCGGTGGAGAAGTAGGGCATGCCCATACCGGCGCCGAAGATGACCACACGGCCCTTCTCCAGGTGACGCACGGCGCGCAGCGGGATGTAGGGCTCGGCGACCTGGCCCATGGTGATGGCGGTCTGCACGCGCGAGTCGATGCCCTCCTTCTCCAGGAAGTCCTGGAGAGCGAGGCAGTTCATGACCGTGCCGAGCATGCCCATGTAGTCGGAGCGGGCCCGGTCCATGCCGCGCTGCTGGAGTTCGGCGCCGCGGAAGAAGTTGCCGCCGCCGATGACGACGGCGATCTCGGAGCCGTCGCGCACCACGGCCGCGATCTCACGGGCGATGGCGTGCACCACGTCCGGGTCGACGCCGAGGCCGCCGCCTCCGGAGAACGCCTCTCCGGACAGCTTCAGCAGGTACCGGCCGCGTACTTTGCCGTCGTCGCTCTTGTCGGCCTTGGTGGTCATGGAGATCTCGCCTCTTTTACGTGTCGCACATACGAAGAAGGCCATTGCCGATGGGGTGTCGTTCGCATCCCATACGCGGCAATGGCCTCCTCGTCAGATCTGCTGTAGTCCGCCACGCGCGTGTGCGGGGTGGCATACGCGAATGACGCAGTCGACTGCTGTCGACCCTAGCGGGGTCGCGCGTCGATCGCGGTACGGACTCAGATGCCGACCTTGATGCGCGTGAAGCGCTTCAGGGTGACACCCGCCTCGTCCAGAACCTTCTGGACGGACTTCTTGTTGTCGAGCGCGTACGGCTGGCCAAGCAGCGTGGCGTCCTTGAAGAAGCCGTTGAGGCGACCCTCGACGATCTTCGGCAGGGCGGCCTCGGGCTTGCCCTCGGCGCGGGTGGTCTCCTCGGCGACGCGGCGCTCGGACTCGACGACCTCGGCCGGGACGTCCTCCTTGGAGAGGTACTTCGGCGCGAAGGCGGCGATGTGCTGGGCGACGCCCTTGGCGATCTCCGCGTTCGGCTTGTCCAGCTCGACGAGGACACCGATCTGCGGCGGCAGGTCGGGCATCGTGCGGTGCATGTACGCGGACACGTAACCGTCGGCGTAGGCCGCGAAGCGGTCCAGGACGATCTTCTCGCCCAGGTTGGCGTTGGCCTCGTCGACGAACGCCTGGACCGTCTTGCCGGGCTCGATCTCGGAGGCGAGCAGCGCCTCGAGGTCGGCCGGGGCGGTCTTGGCGACGTGCTCGGCGATCGCGTTGGCGGCGGCCTGGAACTTCTCACCCTTGGCGACGAAGTCCGTCTCGCACTTCAGCTCGACCAGGACACCGGAGGCGTTGTCGTCGGCGATGACGGAGACCACAGCGCCGTTCTCGGCGGAGCGGCCCTCGCGCTTGGCGACGCCCTTCTGGCCCTTGATGCGCAGCGCCTCGACGGCCTTCTCGACGTTGCCCTCGGCCTCGTCCAGCGCCTTCTTGCAGTCCATCATGCCGGCGCCGGTGAGCTCACGGAGCTTCTTGACGTCGGCGGCGGTGTAGTTCGCCATGATTCCTGGAATCTCTCTCGAAGTCTGAAGATCTACGGGCCGAACGGCGGGGGCTTTGTGGGCCCCCGCCGTTCACAACCCGAAGGGGTGAGGGGGTCAGGCCTGCTCGGCGTCCGCGGCCGGGGCCTCGGCAGCGGGGGCCTCAGCGGCGGGAGCCTCGGCAGCGGGGGCCTCGGCGGCCGGCGCCTCAGCAGCGGCCTCGGCCGGCTTCTCGGCCTCGGCGGCGGCCGGAGCCTCAGCCTCGTCGGCCTTCTTCTCGCCCTCGAGCAGGTCGCGCTCCCACGCGGCGAGCGGCTCGCCCGCGGCCTTGTCACCCTCGGCCTTGCCGGCGCCGGAGCGGGCGATGAGGCCCTCGGCGACGGCGTCGGCGATCACGCGGGTGAGCAGGGTGACGGAGCGGATCGCGTCGTCGTTGCCCGGGATCTTGTAGTCGACCTCGTCGGGGTCGCAGTTGGTGTCGAGGATGGCGACGACCGGGATGTTGAGCTTCCGGGCCTCGCCGACCGCGATGTGCTCCTTCTTGGTGTCCACGATCCAGACGGCGCTGGGCACCTTCTGCATCTCGCGGATACCACCGAGGGTCTTCTCCAGCTTGGCCTTCTCGCGCGAGAGCACGAGAAGCTCCTTCTTGGTCAGACCGGAAGCGGCGACGTCCTCGAAGTCGATCTGCTCGAGCTCCTTGAGGCGCTGCAGACGCTTGTAGACGGTCGAGAAGTTGGTGAGCATGCCGCCCAGCCAGCGCTGGTTGACGTAGGGCATGCCGACGCGGGTGGCCTGCTCCGCGATGGCCTCCTGCGCCTGCTTCTTCGTGCCGACGAACATGACCGTGCCGCCGTGGGCGACGGTCTCCTTGACGAACTCGTAGGCGCGGTCGATGTACGACAGCGACTGGAGCAGGTCGATGATGTAGATGCCGTTGCGCTCGGTGAAGATGAAGCGCTTCATCTTCGGGTTCCAGCGACGGGTCTGGTGACCGAAGTGGACGCCGCTTTCCAGCAGCTCCCGCATCGTGACGACGGCCATGGCCGTTCTCCTTGAGTTTCTCGGTTGTGCCGCGTGTGCCGGACGGCACTCGCGCCTGACGCCCGCGTGCGCCTTGCCACTAAGGACCGAGAGGCGCTGACTTCGGCTTTCGTCTCTCGACGGGAGGCCGTTGTCGGGGCGTGCGAAGTCGACCCGGTGACCCGGATCGCCACAAGAAGTGTACGGGACCCGCGAGGTGCCGGGTGACGCCGCTGTCCACAACCGGCGAGTACTCCACAGATCCCGGCCATGGTCGACGTGGATGCGGGACCGTTCTCGCATGCGAGCGAAACGATCTGTGCGTACGTGGCCGGGGTTGCTGCTGGTCCTGACGGTGACCGTCCTGGGCAGCACGGCGTGGGCAAGCGGGGACATGACCGCGCGGCGAACGGGTGCCTCCCCGGGGCCGGAGGTGTCGCGGGCGGCGGGCGCGCCGCCGGGGACGGGCGCTCCTCCAGGGGGTGGCGCGCCCGCGCCACCGGAGGCCGATGGCGCGGTTCCGGCGATCGGCCGCGCGTGGCCCGTGGGTGTACGCCCGTTGGTGGTACGCGGCTGGGAGCCTCCGGCTACGGCGTACGGCCGGGGTCACCGTGGCGTGGACCTGGCGGCGGCCCCCGGCACTCCGGTGCGGTCCGTCGCGGCCGGCCGGGTCTCGTTCGCGGGCCGGGTCGCCGGGCGGGGAGTCGTCTCCGTCGAGCTGACGGGAACGGGCGAGCCGCCCCTGCGCACGACGTACGAACCCGTACGCCCGTCCGTGGAGAAGGGCGACGAGGTGGCGGCGGGCGGGAGCCTGGGCACGCTGGAGCCGACGACCGCCCACTGCTCGACGGCCTGTCTGCACTGGGGCCTGCTCAGAGGCCGGACCTACCTGAACCCGCTGTCACTTCTGCCCGCGTGGCTGCTGCACCGAGGCCCGTCCCGCCTGCTGCCGGTGCTCGGGGTGCCCTTGCCTCGTGCGTAGCCCCAGTCCGCGACACCTCATCCGCGGCCCTGTCCCACGACACCTCATCCGCGGCCCTGTCCCACGACACCTCGTCCGTGGCTCAGCTCGCGGTCTCAGCGCTCGTCCGCGGCCTCAGCCCCGAACTCCTCGCAGGGCCATGGCCACGGCGGCGTCGGTGATCGCCGCGGGATCCTCGGCGGCCCCCAGCTCGATCCGCCGTACCGCGGCGTCGACCACGCCCTGGAGGAGCATCGCGGCCAGCCTCGGCTCCGCATGACCCATCTCCCCCAGCGCCTGCACGATCATCGCGACGAGCCCGCCGTGGGCCGCACGGATCTTCTCGCGCGCCCCGGCGTCGAGCTCGCCGGCGGAAATGGCGACCACGGCCCGGTGCCGCCGGTCTCCGACCAGGGCCAGCTGCTGCCGGACATACGCCTCGACCTTGGCCTCCGGGGTGTCCGCCCGGTCCATCGCCGCCGAGACCTCCGCCGCCCAGACGGGGAAGTCGACCGCGCACAGTTCCTCGACGACGGCCGCCCGCGACCGGAAGTACTCATACACGGAGGAGCGCGCGAGCCCCGTGCGCTCCGCGAGGGCCGGGAAGGTCAGCGCCTCCGTCCCGCCCTCGGACAGCAGGGACCGAGCCGCGTCCAGCAGGGCGGCTCGCTGCATCGACCGGTGCTCGGCCACGGAGGCCGCTCGAATCCTTGGCACGCGTCCACTTTACGGACGGACCGCCGCGGAGGGGAGCCACTCCGGCCACACACTCCGATGCGGCCCCGATGCGGCTCTGCTCGGCGGCAGGGACGATTCAGCAGCTCCGGACCTCTCCCCCGCCCGGATGACGCGCAGGCCTCACCCGGCCGCACACCCCCGTCAGCGACCGAAGCTCGCCAGTTTGGCCCTGAGCTGGAGCACGGACTTCGTGTGGATCTGGCTCACCCGGCTCTCCGTCACCCCCAGCACATTGCCGATCTCGGCGAGCGTGAGCCCTTCGTAGTAGTAGAGCGTGACCACGGTCTTCTCCCGGTCGGGCAGCGTGTTGATCGCCCTTGCCAGGAACCGCCGCAGCTCCCGGTCCTCGGCCACCTCCACCGGGTTGTCGGCGGCGGTGTCCTCCAGCGTGTCCATCAGGCTCAGCCGGTCGCCGCCCTCGCCCCCGACATGCAGCAGCTCCTCCAGGGCCACCACGTTCGCCAGCGACAACTGGCTGAACACGGAGTGGAGTTCGTCCACCGCGATGCCCATCTCGGTGGCCACCTCCCCCTCCGTCGGGGTCCGCCGCAGCCGCGCCTCCAGCGTCGCGTACGCCCGCTCCACGTTCCGCGCCTTCTGCCGCACCGAGCGAGGGATCCAGTCGAGCGCCCGCAGTTCATCGATCATCGCGCCCCGGATCCGGGTGATCGCGTACGTCTCGAACTTGATCTCCCGCCCGATGTCGAACTTCTCGATCGCGTCGATCAGTCCGAACACCCCGGAGGAGACGAAATCCGCCTGCTCCACATTGGGCGGCAGACCGACGCTCACCCGGCCGGCCACGTACTTCACCAGCGGTGAGTAGTGCAGGATCAGCTGCTCCCGCAGCCGTTCGTCCCCCGTCGCCTTGTACGACCGCCACAGCTCGTCGAGCGTCGAGGGAGCGGGCGGGCGCACGCTGCCGCCGTCGCGGGCGGCTGGGGGAATCGCCGCCCGGTCGGACCCGGAGGTGTGCTGGGGCATTCGTCGCCTTGTGCCGTTCTGCCGTGAACTGGGGATGCCTGGGTGACCTGTCGGTCTGATGTCGAGATGCCTGCCTGATTCGGAATTCATGTGAGCGTAGCGTGACTGAAGTGTCGCAGTGCGCGAAGGGCGAGGGATCACCCCCGCGCGAGCCCGCTCCGCCGAGCGCCGCCCGGGGTCCCGCCCATTGCCCTGCGTGACCGCCGACGGTGGCCAACTAAGGGAATTGCCAAGGGTGTCGGGGAGTCGCCCGGACGGCCGTACACGCTCGGTCAGCATCGGCCGCGATCTTGGGAGACCGAGATCAGCGCCTGGCGTGTCAACTTCCAGCGATCGCCGTGTCGTTCGACGAAACCAAGTGATCGGAGTTCGTACAGTCTCCCGACCGCGTCGTCACCCGTCGTGCCCGCTCCGCGAGCGATCTCGTCCGGCGTCGCGGTCCCGTGGCCCGGCAGCGCGGCCAGGACGCGGGCGGCGCCCGGCTCCAGCAGGTCGCGCGGCAGGACGGGGCCTCGCCGGTCGGGGGCCAGCTCGCCCATGTCACCCACCAGTTCGGCCACCTCCGCGGCATCGGAGACCAGGACGGCGTCGCCGCGCAGCAACTCGTGCACCCCGGCGGAGAGCCCGCTGGTCACCGGCCCCGGCACCCCCATGGTGAACCGCCCGAGCCGCTGGGCCGCGCGTGCCGTGACCAGCGCGCCGCTGCGGTAGGCCGCCTCGACGACCACGGTGCCCCGGGTGAGCGCGGCGATGACCCTGTTGCGGAGGATGAACCTGCTCGGCGTCGGATGGTCGCCGGGCGGCAACTCCCCCACGACCAGACCCTGTTCCGCGATCCTGGTGATCAACTCGGTGTGTCCGCGTGGATAGGGCTGGTCGACTCCGCAGGCGAGTACGGCGACGGTGGCCCCGCCGGCCCCGAGCGCACCCCGGTGCGCGGCACCGTCCACGCCGTATGCGCCGCCCGACACCACCACCCATCCGCGCTCGGCGAGTCCCGCGCCGAGGGCGGCCGCCATGTGGGCGCCGTACTCGGTACAGGCTCGCGCGCCGACGACCGCGACGGACCGCAGGGCCCACATCCGCAGGCTCGGCCGGCCACGCACCCAGAGCCCGGTGGGGCGGGCGTCCGCGAGGTCGTCGAGCTGTGCCGGCCACTCCGCATCGCCCGGGCAGACAAAGCGGGCCCCGGCCTGCCGGGCCTCGGCCAGGTCCCGCTCCGGCCTGGCCTGGGCGGCCCGTCCTCTCAGCCCCGCCCAGCGCTTGGCCGACACCCGGGGAAACGGCTCGCCTCCCTCCACCAGCCGCCGGGCAACCGCCACGGCGCCGTACTCCCGCAGCCATCGGCCGCCGATCTCGTCACCGGGCTCGATGATCCGCGTGAGGGCGACACGGGCGAGCCGTTCGTCGTCCGTCATGCCGACGCGCCGATCATCATGGGCACGCCCCGGGGCACCCCGGTGCGCAACTGCAGGGCCAGGGCCACATCCCCGGCGTCGGGCCTGTCGTGCCCGGACAGATCCGCGACCGTCCACGCCACGCGGAGCACCCGGTCCAGGCCGCGGGCGCTCAGCACGCCCCGCTCCAGTCCCCGCTCCGCCTCCTCCATGGCTCCCGGCACGGCCTGCCAGTGGCTGCGCAGCTCCCGTCCGGGCACTTCGCTGTTGGTGCGCCAGGGTGTCCCGGTCAACCGCGTCGCGGAGCGCTCACGGGCGGCTCGCACCCGGTCGGCCACCGCCCGCGTCGACTCGCCCCGGGCCCCGCGCACCGTCAGCTCGGCCCGCGTGACCGGCTCCACCTCGACCCTCAGGTCGACCCGGTCGAGCAACGGTCCCGAGAGCCTGGCCTGGTAGCGGCGGATCGTCGCGGGCGGGCATTCGCACAGGGTGTCCCGTTGCGACAATCGCCCACAGGGGCACGGGTTGGCCGCGAGCACCATCAGGAACCTGGCCGGGAACCGCACCACGCCCGCACTGCGTGCGATCACCACATGCCCTGACTCCAGGGGCTGCCGCAGCGCGTCGAGAGCCTGGCCGCTGAACTCCGGCGCCTCGTCGAGGAAGAGCACCCCTCGATGAGCCAGCGACACCGCGCCCGGCCGGGCGACGCCCTGGCCACCGCCGACCAGTGCCTGCATCGTGGCCGAGTGGTGCGGGGCGCAGTAGGGAGCGGCGTCCACCAGAGGTTTGCCCCCAGGCAGCAGCCCCGCGACCGAATGCACCGCGGTGACCTCCAGCGACTCGTCCCGGCCGAGCCGTGGCAGGACCGTGGGCAGCCGCTCGGCGAGCATCGTCTTGCCGGCTCCCGGCGGCCCTTCGAGGAACAGATGGTGACCGCCGGCGGCGGCCACCTCCACCGCCGTACGCGCCGAGAGCTGCCCGACCACGTCGGCGAGGTCATGGCCGAGGTCGAGAGGCGCGGCGCCCACGCTGTGGATGCCGGTGGCCGCGCCGGTACCGGGCATGCGCAGGCCCGCCAGCAGCGGATCCGGCCGCCCCTGCTCGTCGGGGTCCTCTTCGGGGAACGGCTCATCCGTGAGCACGGCGACCAGCTGCCGGAGGCTGCGTACACCGAGCACGGACACGCCGGGGACCAGCGAGGCCTCGGCCGCGGCGCACTCCGGCACCACCACCTGTTCGTACCCCGCGTCCGCTGCGGCCAGGACCGCCGGCAGGACGCCCCTGACCGGCCGCACCCTCCCGTCGAGCCCGAGCTCGCCGATCATGACGATGTCGGCCAGCACACGCGGGTCGATGCGCTCGGCGGCACCCAGCACGGCGCACGCGACGGCAAGATCGAACCCCGAGCCGCCCTTCGGCACGGATGCCGGGCTCAGACCCACCGTCAGCTTCTTCTGGGGCCACTCGCCGCCGGAGTTGACCACCGCCGACCTGACCCGGTCCTTGCTCTCCGTCAGGCTCTTGTCCGGCAGCCCCACCAGCGTGAACGCCGCGACCCCGGGCTCCAGGCCCGCCTGGACCTCGACCACCACGCCCTCGACGCCGACCAGTGCCACCGAACACGTACGGGCGAATCCCATCACGCCACCCCCCGCACATGCTCCACGACGGGTGCGCCGCGGTCCGGCAGGAGGATGCCGACCAGGTCGATACGGACGCCCCCGGGCGGAGCGCCTCCGTGTTCCTGGACCCAGCGCTCGGCGAGACCGCGCAGACGCTCCGCCTTCGCCGGTGTGATCGCCGCCATCGGGTGTTCGAAGAGGCCTGCCCGGCGGGTCTTGACCTCGCACACGACCAGCGCGTCGCCGTCGCGGGCCACGATGTCGATCTCGCCGGTCCTGCCGCCGCGCCAGTTGCGCTCCAGGACCGTCATCCCGGACTCGGTCAGCCGCCGTGCGGCCAGCGACTCGCCGTACCTGCCGAGTGCGCCGCGTTGCGCGCTCCGCCGTGCGCCTTGCTCGGTGCCCTGCCGCGCGCCGTACTCCGTGTCCTGCCGCGCGCCGTGCTGTGCCTTGCGTGTGCTCATGTCGGCACCACCTCCGGCGCCAACACTGAGCCCGTACCGAGCCCTTTGTGGATCTTGGTGGACAACGCGGTGGTTGTGGACAACCCCGCCACCCACACGAGTGAGACTCAGCCGCCCGGCAGCTCCAGGTCGCTCTTGTTCAGCTCCTCAATGTTCACGTCCTTGAACGTGAGTACGCGCACCTGCTTCACGAAGCGAGCAGGCCGGTACATGTCCCACACCCAGGCGTCCGCCATGGACACCTCGAAGAACACCTCGCCCTGGACCGAGTGCACCTGCATCTCGTAGTCGTTGGTGAGGTAGAAGCGCCGCTCGGTCTCGATCACGTATTTGAACAGACCGACGACATCGCGGTACTCCCGGTAGAGCTTCAGCTCCATCTCGGTCTCGTACTTTTCGAGGTCCTCGGCGCTCATGGCATGTTCCCCTTCAGCCGTGCGTCCCCCTATTGTGCGCCAGCCCCGCGAACCCCTAGACGATTTCGGTGTCGAGGGTCTCGGGCCTGGCGGGGGGACCGTCGTCGAGCAGCCTGCTCAGCAGCTCGGCGACCTGGTCGGATACACCGTCTCATGTGCCTCGGTCAGTTCCTGGCACGTCCACCAACGCGCTCCGGCGACACTGCGCCGTTCCAGTTCCGTCAGGCCCGCGGCCGCCGTGGCCGTCTGGGTCGTACGGGCCAGGTAGTACCACTCGTCCTGGTCCCAGCGGCGCCCGGCGAACGGGAACGAGCACCTGCGCCGCCACAGCACCGGACCCAGCTCGACATCGGTGATGCCGGTCTCCTCGGCGAGTTCCCGCAGGGCGGCCTCCTCGCGCGATTCGTCGCCCTCCAGGCCGCCACCGGGCGTGAACCACCAGTTGTCCGCCGGATCGTCCGGCTCGTGCCCGTGCAGCAGCAGGATGCGCTCCTGCGGGTCGAGAAGGACCACGCGGGCCACCTTGCGCAGGCCGCCCTTGTACGAGTCCTCGACCCCCTCACCCGCGGCGCCCGCGCCGGACTCGTACGACGCGTAGGGCGCGTAGGACTCGTACGCGTCGTGCGACGAAGCCTCAGCGGGCACCGGCGGGCTCCATCCGCGCCCCGCTGCGCCTGCGGCGCGCCCGATTCGCGATCGGGCCGTACGCCGCACCGCCCAGGACCAGCACCGCCCCCCCGACGATCGCGGCGACGACCAGCCGCAGCGGGCCGGGAGAGGACAGGCTTCCCAGGGCCTCGAAGCCCGTAGGGCGCTCCAGCATGCCGTTCATGGGCCACACCACGGCGTCCACCCGGGCCTTCACCCCGCTGCGCGCCACCGTGCCGTCGAAGGCCTCGGTGAGGTGGGCCGTGGAGTCCAGGGAGCCGCTGCGCTCGTCGCCGAGCAGGAACAGCCGGTCCTTGGGGACCGTGACCGTGGGGATCGTCCGGACCTCCGCGGCCTGGCCCTTGGGCAGATACGGCTCCTGGATCTGCTTGCCGTTGACGGTCAGCTTGCCGCCGGTGCAGCAGCCGACCGTGTCGCCGCCGACAGCCACGACCCGCTTGACCATGAGCATGTCGCCCCAGCTCTTCTGCTTGAAGACGACGACGTCACCACGCTTGATGTCGCCTCCGTCGACCCGCTGGGCAAGGACCCGGTCGCCGGCCACGATGGTGGGCGACATCGATGGGGTCGGCACCGTGTACGGCCGGTAGACGACCGCTCCCCAGGCGAACCCGCCGAGGAAGAGCACACAGCCGAGGGCCACGGCCAGTCCCGACAGCGTGCTGCCGAGCCGTCCGTGGCCCTCGTCCGTACGACCGGTCCTGCTCATTCCCGTGCTCCCCAGGTCGGAGAATCGATCCCGCGGCCCGGTGCCGGGCCGCGGAAGATCGGCGATCTGGGACGGCACCCTACCCGGCGGTACCGTCGCTAGAAACCCTCGGGTTTCCGCCGGTAGGACCGCCGGCGAGACGGTGCCTGCGCCACAGGACCAGCGGCACCGCTCCCGCGAGCCCGAGGGCGCCGGGGGCTGCCGCGCTGAGGTTCTGGTCGAAGGCGTCCGGAATCGGCAGCGTGTTCCAGCGGGTGGGCGGCCAGGCGATCACGATGGCGCGGCCGATGACGTTGTCCACGGGCACGAAGCCGTGGTTCTTGTCCTGCTGGTGGTAGCGGGAGTCCAGGGAGTTCTGCCGGTGGTCACCCATGACCCAGATTTTGCCCTTGGGTACCTTCACCTTGAACTGACCGCCCTGGTCGTCCACGCTGCACGGGGTGTTCCCGGCATAGACGAAGGTGTCGTTCAGCGCGTGACCGTTGACCTTCAGGGGGCCGGTGCCCTTGCACTCGACGGTGTCGCCCGCGACGCCGATGACCCGCTTGATGAGGTCCTTCTCGTTCGACGACGGCATCAGGCCGATCCAGCCGAGGACCCGCTGCAGGGGGTTCGGGGTGGCCGTCGGCTCGCCCGCCAGCCAGTTGGCGGGGTCGTGGAAGACGACGACCTCGCCGCGCTCGGGCTCCGAGCCGAACCAGGGGGTCAGCTTGTCGACGAGGACACGGTCGCCCTGCTGGAGGGTGTTCTGCATCGAGTCCGAGGGAATCGAGAACGCCTGTACCAGGAAGGTCTTGATCAGCAGCGCCAGGATCAGCGCGATACCGATGAGGAGCGGGAGTTCCTTCCAGAAGGAGCGCTGCTTCTTGGGCTGACCGCCCTGCTCGCCGCTCTCCCGGGTACCGCCGCCGTCTCCGTCTCCGGAGTCACTCGCGGAGGTCGCGGCGTCTTCCACTGCCGGGGGTACCGTCCCGTCGTGCCGCTCCGGCCGATCTTCGGGGCCATCGTGTCCGGATCGTGCGCCGACCGCCAAATCCCCCACATCCACTCCTCACTCCGTGCCGCCGCCCGCGCCGTAGTCGGCGCAGGCCCACCACTCCCATAACGAGCGGGAGTTCCGCAGGGCTCGGGAGGGGGATCAATCCATATCGATCCGCGGAGGCCACCCTATGCGACGGGCCGAGAGCGGTGGTCACGCCGCCCGGCACGGACGCGTACGTATCCGGTTCCTTCAGGCGCGTCCAGTGGCCCAGGGGCCAGGCGATGACCATGGCGCGGCCCACGACGGAGTCCTCGGAGACAGTACCGCCGTACTGCTCGGTGCGGTGGTAGCGGGAGTCGGCCGAGTTGGCCCGGTGGTCGCCCATGACCCACAGACGCCCCTGCGGCACGGTCACCGAGAAGTCGAACGCCGAAGGTTTGTTTCCCGGGTGAATGTACGGCTCGCTGAGCGGCATGCCGTTGACGGTCACGCGCCCTTGGGCGTCACAGCACTTGACGGTGTCACCGCCGACGGCGACGACCCGCTTGATGAGGTCCTTGTCGTTGTCGGAGGGCAGCAGGCCGATGGCGACGAGACCCTCCTTGACCTGCTTGACGACGACGGGGTCGTTCTTCTTGGTGGTCTTCTCGCCCGCGAGCCAGTTCCCGGGGTCCTTGAAGACGACCACGTCACCGCGCTGCGGCTTGGAGCCGAACCACGGCGTGAACTTGTCGACGAGGACCCGGTCGCCGATCTGGATCGTGTTCTCCATGGAGCCCGAGGGGATCACGAAGGCCTGGAGGAGGAACGTCTTCAGGACCAGGGCTATGAGGACGGCGACACCCACGAGGAGAGGTATCTCCTTGACCGCCGAGCGCCTTCTGCGCCGCTTGACCTTGCGTTGCAGCTTGCGCCGCTCGGCGCGTCCCGGCCGCACGGCACCGCCGGAGGCGCGGCGCGCTCCGGTGGGCAGCAGGTTCTCGGCGGCGCTGCTCGACACACCGCGGGGTTTGCCTCGGTTACCCATGGGCACCGTCCACGGCGGGCACGCGCGCGTAGGCGCCGGGGCGTCGAAGGTGCGTCCCGTGGCCGGCGGGCCAGACGATCCAGTCGGCCCGGCCGACGACTTCACCGACGGGGATCATGCCGCCGCCCGGAGAGCCCAGGTGGTCGCGGGAGTCGCGGGAGTCGCTGCGGTGGTCGCCGAGGACGAAGAGCGTGCCGTCGGGAACGACGACGTCGAAGTCGACATCGGACGGGCTGTCTCCTGGATACAGAAACGACGACTCGTCGACCGGCCGGCCGTTCACCTTGAGCCTCCCCTCCCTGTCGCAGCAGACCACATGGTCTCCCCCTACACCGACAACGCGCTTGACGTAGTCGGCGTCCCCGAAATAGCCGGTGCCGTCGAAGACGACGACGTCACCGCGCTGCGGCTTCGAACCGAAACGGTACGCCAACTTATTTACGAGAACGCGGTCCCCAATCCTCAATGCGCCCTCCATGGAACTGCTGGGGATCTGGAACGGCTGCATCACGAAGTTGCTGAGCGCCAGGAGAAACAGCAGGCAGCTCAGCAGGGTGAGGGTGATCCGCCCGCCCGGGAGCCAGTCGGCGACCCGGGACACCAACGCGAAACGCGACCGGCCCTCCGGCCCCTGTGTGTCCGAGATCTCCTCGGATTCGAAAGGGCTGGAGGAGCGGTCGCGCTCCGTGTGCTGTGCTTCGGTGTCCATCGGGGCCAGATGCTATCCGGCCCCCATGTGAACCTCCGCGCGAGATCAGCTCTCGCGCTTCTCCTTGATCTTCGCGGCCTTGCCGCGCAGCTCACGCAGGTAGTAGAGCTTGGCGCGACGCACGTCACCGCGGGTGACGAGCTCGATCTTCTCGACGATCGGGGTGTGCACCGGGAAGGTGCGCTCGACGCCGACGGAGAACGAGACCTTGCGGACCGTGAAGGTCTCGCGGACACCGGCACCCTGGCGACGGATGACTACGCCCTTGAACTGCTGCACACGGGAGCGGTTGCCCTCGATGACGCGCACGTGGACGTTGACGGTGTCACCCGGGCGGAAGGCCGGGAGGTCGCTGCGCAGCGACGCGGAGTCGACGGAGTCGAGCAGGTGAGACATTTCGTCTGCTTTCTTCGCTGATGCCACAGGTCATCAACGGGAGATAGATGTTCCAGAAGAGGTGCTGCCCGTATCGGGGCGGGCGTCGTGTCCCCCCGTGGCAGGGGCGCGCGCCGGACGACGTACAGCAGCGGCCTATTCTTCCATGGCCTCTGGCCTGCGCCAAAATCGGCCGTGCGGCACTCCGTCGGGATCCGGGAACCAGCCCAGGATCGAGAGCATTTCGCGGTCCTTCTTGTCGAACGCCGAGGGGTCGCAGCGCTCGATGAGGTCGGGCCGGTTGGCGGTCGTGCGCTTCAGGGCCTCGTCGCGGCGCCAGCGGGCGATCCTGCCGTGGTGGCCGCTGAGCAGCACCTCGGGGATCTCCCGGTCGCGCCACGCCGGGGGCTTGGTGTAGACGGGCCCCTCCAGGAGGTTGGCCATGGCGCCGGGTGCGAAGGAGTCGTCCCGGTGCGACTCGGCGTTGCCGAGGACGCCGGGCAGCAGCCGGGCGACAGCCTCCGTGATCACGAGTACGGCCGCCTCGCCGCCGGCGAGCACGTAGTCGCCGATGGAGACCTCGTAGACGGGCATCCGGGTCGCGTACTCGTCGATGACGCGGCGGTCGATGCCCTCGTAGCGCGCGGGGGTGAAGACCAGCCAGGGGCGCTCGGAGAGCTCGACGGCGAGTTCCTGGGTGAAGGGGCGGCCGCTGGGCGTCGGGACGATCAGAGCGGGGCCGTGGGCGTCCGTCTCGTAGCCGTCGGCGAGCACGGAGTCCAGGGCGTCGCCCCAGGGCTCCGTCTTCATGACCATGCCCGGGCCGCCGCCGTACGGAGTGTCGTCGACCGTGTTGTGGCGGTCGTACGTCCACTCCCGAAGATCATGCACGTGCACGTTCAGCTGTCCACGCGCGCGTGCCTTGCCGACAAGGGAGACGTTCAGGGGTTCGAGGTACTCGGGAAAGATCGTGACCACATCGACCCGAAGGGTGCCGTGCCGCATCAGGCGTCTGCCTCCGTGGCGGCCTCGGTATCGGAGGAATCCACTTCGGCCCGGTCGTCGATCAGGCCCGGCGGCGGGTCGATGACCGCCCGCTGCTCCTCCAGGTCGATCTCGACCACGATCTCCTCGACGAACGGGATGTACACCTCGCTGCCGTCGGACCGCTCCACCACGAAGAGGTCCTGCGAGGGCAGGTGCGAGATCTCGGTGATGCGCCCGACCTCCGTCCCGTCCTTCGTGACGACGTCCAGGTCCATCAGCTGGTGGTCGTAGTACTCGTCGGGGTCCTCCGGCACCTCGTCCGGGTCGACCTCGGCGATCAGCAGGGTGTTGCGCAGCGCCTCGGCGCCGTTGCGGTCACGTACGCCCTCGAAACGCAGCAGGAGGCGGCCGCTGTGCACGCGGCCGGTCTCGATGGTCAGCGGTCCGACGGAGGCCGGGTCCGTGGCCAGAACGGCTCCGGGCCCCAGCCTGAGCTCGGGCTCGTCGGTACGTACTTCGACGGTGACCTCGCCCTTGATGCCGTGGGCACGGCCGATCCGTGCGACTACCAGCTGCACTGTGCTTGCTCTCCTGTCGAACGACTGCGAGCCGAAGGCGGCTCGTACGACTACGGGCCGGGGACGGCCCAGTGGCCCTCCCCGGCCCGAGCCGGTGCTGCGTTTACATCAGCGGACGTGATCCACGTCGACGAGGTCGACCCGGACGCCGCGACCGCCGATGGCGCCCACGACGGTGCGCAGGGCACGCGCGGTGCGGCCGTTGCGGCCGATCACCTTGCCGAGGTCGTCGGGGTGGACCCGGACCTCGAGGACGCGCCCACGACGCAGGTCGCGCGAGGCGACCTGCACATCGTCAGGGTTGTCGACGATGCCCTTCACGAGGTGCTCGAGAGCCTCCTCGAGCATGCTCAGGCCTCGGTCGACTCAGACGAAGAGGACTCAGCGGCAGCTTCGTCCTTCTTCTCAGCCTTCTTCTTCTGGGTGATGGCCTCACCCTTGCCCGCGTCGTCGCCACCAAGGGCGTCGAACGACGGGCGCGTGGCCTTCGGCGCGGCCACGAGCAGCGGAGCCGGGGCGGGCTCGCCCTTGAACTTCTGCCAGTCGCCGGTCTTCTTCAGGATCGCGAGGACGGGCTCGGTCGGCTGTGCGCCGACACCCAGCCAGTAGGCGACGCGCTCGGCGTCGACCTCCATGCGGGAGGGGTTCTGCACCGGGTGGTACAGACCGATCTCCTCGATGGCCCGGCCATCACGGCGGGTACGGGAGTCGGCGACGACGATGCGGTAGTGAGGCGAACGGATCTTGCCCAGACGCTTCAGCTTGATCTTGACTGCCACGGAAGTGGTGTCTCCTGGTCTTGACGTGGTTGGGCACGGCGAGATGGCCGCGTGGGGTTGCGGTACCCGAGTGCCCGATGGACGCGTCAGCCGGAGGAGAGAGGGGTCCTATGCGGCTGTCGAGTACAGCTAGCCATTGTGCCACACCCTGCGGGTCGCTCCAGCCGGGTGGGGACGCCGGGCATGCGTCATCGACGCCCGGCTCCTGATGCCGGGCGTCGCCTGCGCACCCCGGGGGCCCACACGTGCCGCTGGGTACGGCTGCCACGAGCAGCCGTCTCCTCAGCTTGCCGCCGCGCCCACCACCTCGGGGATCCGGAACGGCTTGCCGCACCCCCCGCACACGATCGGCGCCTGCGCGAGGACCGACGGGACGACGCGCACATTGCGGCCGCAGTCGCAGACCGCCTTGACGCGGACGCCTCCTCCGGAGGAGCCGTGCCGGGCGGCCGGGCCGCGGAAGCTGCGGGCCGTGTCGGCGGCGGTCGCGGCCGTGTGGGCCTTGAGGGCGCGCTGCAGCCGCTCGATGGTCGGGCGGTAGCGCCGCTTCGCCTCGGGGTTGAGCGTGACCAGGGAGAAGCCACTGCTGGGATGCGGCTCCTCCGGGTGGTCCAGGCCCAGCTCCTCGGCGATCGCGAGAAATCTGCGGTTGTGGTATCGGCCGGCGCGCGAGGTGTCTCGGACTCCACGCGCGGCGGCGATGCCGTGGACTGCTTCATGAAGCAGTCGCTCGAAAGAGAGTTCGTGTCCGCAGGCGGACGACGACTCTCCGATCAGGGACTCCGGCGCGGCAAGATCGGGCAGCTCGGGGTGGTACCGCTGAATGTCGGCCCACGCCTGTGCCAGCTCTGCGGCGAGAACAGGTGGTGTCGTGCTCACGTCGTGACAACGAGCCGGAGTGCCCCTGTGTTCCTATTCCGGGCCATCCCAAATAATTTGCACGTACCCGTCAGTTGCCGCTGATGCGTCCTGACGAGGGCGGGTGCGCTGATCTGCGGAGAAGCCGCACAGCTCGTACCAAGGTGGTGCGTAGTCGCACGTACGCCCCGGCGCGTAGACCAGGTCCGCGCGCCGGGGTACCTGCGGTCATCAGATGCGCAAGGGGCGTTTCGGCCGCTCTCGCCGACGGAGCGACGTACCTCAGTAAGCGCGCGCGACGACGGCGACGTTACCGGGTGCGTCGTCGGCGCCCGGCACCGACCCGTCCTCGGCGACCAGACACCGTACGGACGCAGCGTGCTCGGCCAGCTCGGCCTCGCCCCTCTCGCCGAGGGTCGCCCACGGAATGCGCGCCCAGCCGCCGCCGGCGGCCGCCTCGACGGCCTCCTCGATCGTCGACACGTCCGACGTACGGGATGCGCGGCGCTCGCGCGCCTGCCTCAGAAGGAGCGCCTGGTCCTCCTCGAGGGCCGTGGGCAGCAGCGCGGCCAGCGCGTCCAGCGCCACCGGCTCCTTGCCGCCGGGGATACGGCGCGCCACCATCGCGGTGCCGTTCTCCAGGTCACGGGGGCCGACCTCGACGCGTACGGGCACGCCCTTCAGCTCCCAGTCGACGGCGCGGCGCCCGAAGGGGACGTCGGTGCGGTCGTCCACCTGGACGCGCAGGCCCGCCGCCTTCAGCCGGTCGCCGGTCTCGCGGACCTTGGCCAGAACCGCTTCGTCGCCCTTGATCGCGAGGACGACGACCTGGGTCTGGGCCAGGCGAGGCGGCACCCGCAGGCCGTTGTCATCGCCGTGCATCATCACCAGTGCGCCGATCATGCGCGTGGTGGACCCCCAGGAGGTCTGCCAGACGAGTTCCTGCTTGCCCTCCTTCGACAGGTACTGGGTGTGGAACGCCCTGGCGAAGTTCTGGCCCAGCTCGTGGCTGGTGCCCATCTGGAGGGCCTTGCCGTCGCCCATCATGCCTTCGAGCGTGAGGGTGTTGACGGCACCGGCGAAGCGCTCCTTGGCGGTCTTGCGGCCGAGGACGACGTCCATCGCAAGGACGTTCTCCATGAAGTCCGCGTAGACGTGCCGGTGGATGTGGGCCGCGAAGTCGCGCGCCTCCTCGTACGTGGCGTGCGCCGTGTGCCCCTCCTGCCACAGGAACTCGGTCGTCCGCAGGAACAGACGGGGGCGCAGCTCCCAACGCACCACGTTCGCCCACTGGTTGATCAGCAGCGGCAGGTCGCGGTAGCTCTGTACCCACTTCGAGAAGTAGTCGTTGATGATCATCTCGGAGGTGGGACGGACGACCGCGGGCTCCTCCAGCTCCTTGCCGCCGCCGTGCGTGACCACGGCGAGCTCGGGCGCGAAGCCCTCCACATGGTCGGCCTCCTTGGTGAGGTACGACTGCGGAATCAGCAGCGGGAAGTACGCGTTCTGGGTGCCCGTCTCCTTGATGCGGGCGTCCATCTCCTGCTGCATCCGCTCCCACAGCCCGTACCCGTACGGTCGGATGACCATGGTGCCGCGCACCGGCCCGTTGTCCGCCAGTTCGGCCTTGTTGATCAGATCCTGGTACCAGCGCGGGAAGTCGTCCGCCCGGGGCGTGAGAACGGGTGCCTTTGCCATGGCGCGATGGTACGGGCAGGCCCTCCCGCGCCGGGCATCAATTGTCACCCGCACGTGCCCCTCCGGCGCGTGCCCTGGGCGCGCGCAGACGGCGCACAAGGAGTGGGCCGCAACCCCTGGACGCCACGACGGGCGCGGAGTTTCCTGGCATACGGGGGGAGTGCGAGCGCACTGCACGGGGGCCATGGAATCGGGGCACAGGGGCAACTCTCGGCGGATTGGGGCGCTTTCGATGACACCTACGCTCGTGCGGCAGCACCTACCTCACGCGGGGCCCGCGCCCCGTGTGGACCCGTGTGCACGCGCGCGTGACTGGGCCGAGATCCAGGAGCGGATGCTGGTGCCGCTCTACGAGGCCGTCCACGAGCGGCTCGAGGTGGGCCCCGGCACCCGGCTGCTCGGGCTCGGCTGCGGTTCCGGTCTGGCCCTGCTGACGGCGGCGTCCCGGGGTGCCGCGGTCACCGGTGTCGACACGCGGGTGCCCGAGCGGCTGGCCCTCGCGCGCGAACGGCTGCTGCCCGAGTCGCGGGGCACACGCGCGCGTACGGACCCGCGCATCGTCGACGGCACCCCCGAGGACGCGGCCGCCGCTCCCGGGGAACCCGGGTACAACCTGGTGACCGCCTTCGAGCCGATCGGCTGCGCGACCGGGGACGCCGAAAGGCTCGGCGAACTCCTCGCCGCCGCGACACCGCTCGCCGGGCGCGGGACGCCCGTGGTGCTCGCCGGATGGGGGCCGCCGGAACGGTGCGCCACCTCCTCGGTGCTGCGCGTCGCCACCCGGCTGGCCGATCCGCTGCGCGGTGCGCGCAGTTGGCGCCCCGCGCTCCGCGACGACCTCGAGGAGATCGCCCAGCGGGCCGGCCTCAGGCCGGACGGGTCGGGACGGGTGGCGTGCCCCTTCGGGTACGCCGATGTGAACAACGCGGTACGGGGGCTGCTGTCCACGGGGCTGTTCGACCCGGCGATCACGGCGACCGGCCAGGAGCAGGTGGACAAGGAAGTGACGGAGGCACTGCATCCGCATGTGCGGCAGGACGGGACCGTGTGGATGCCGAACGTCTTCCGCTATCTGATCGCCCGCACGCCCCAGTGATCAGATACCCCCGTACCCGCGGGAACGCGCTGGGGCGCCCCTCCGGAGAGGGGCGCCCCAGCGCCGTACACCACCTGCTCGGGCGTCAGCCCATGAACTTCTTGAACTCGTCCGGCAGCTCGAAGTCCTGGCCGCCCTGCTGGGGCAGGCCGAACGCGTTGCCGCCCTGGTCCGCGGCCTCCTTGCGGGCGGCCTCCTCCAGCTCCTGCTGCCTGCGCTTCATCGGGTTGCCCGAGCGCTGCTTGCCCTTGGCCTGCTTCTGCTTCTTCTTCTGCCGGCCGGGGCCGCCACCCATGCCCGGCATCCCGGGCATACCCGGCATACCGCCGCCCTGGGCCATGCGGGACATCATCTTGCGGGCCTCGAAGAACCGCTCGACCAGGCCCTTGACCGCGCTGACGTCGACGCCGGAACCCTTGGCGATACGGGCGCGGCGCGAGCCGTTGATGATCGTCGGCTCCTGGCGCTCGGCCGGGGTCATCGACTTGATGATCGCGGCCGTGCGGTCGACGTCGCGCTCGTCGAGGTTGTTGATCTGGTCCTTGATCTGGCCCATGCCGGGCAGCATGCCGAGCAGCTTGCTGATGCTGCCCATCTTCCGGACCTGCTCCATCTGGGACAGGAAGTCGTCGAGCGTGAAGTCCTGGCCCTTCTTGGACGCCAGCTTCGAGGCCATCTTCTCGGCCTCTTCTTGGCTGAACGTCTTCTCCGCCTGCTCGATCAGGGTGAGCAGGTCACCCATGTCGAGGATGCGGGAGGCCATCCGGTCCGGGTGGAAGGCGTCGAAGTCGTCGAGCTTCTCGCCGTTCGACGCGAACATGATCGGCTTGCCGGTGACCGAGGCGATCGACAGGGCGGCGCCACCGCGGGCGTCGCCGTCGAGCTTCGACAGGACCACGCCGTCGAAACCGACACCGTCACGGAAGGCCTCCGCGGTGTTGACCGCGTCCTGACCGATCATCGCGTCGACGACGAAGAGGATCTCGTCCGGCGAGACCGCGTCACGGATGTCCGCGGCCTGCTGCATCAGTTCCTGGTCGATGCCGAGGCGGCCCGCGGTGTCCACGATCACGATGTCGTGGACCTTGGTCTTCGCGAACTCGATGGAGTCCTTGGCGACCTTGACCGGGTCACCCACGCCGTTGCCCGGCTCGGGCGCGTAGACCGCGACGCCGGCGCGCTCGGCGACGACGCTGAGCTGGTTGACCGCGTTCGGGCGCTGGAGGTCGGCGGCGACGAGGATCGGGGAGTGGCCCTGGTCCTTGAGGTGCTTGCCGAGCTTTCCGGCGAGCGTGGTCTTACCGGCACCCTGCAGACCCGCGAGCATGATCACGGTGGGCGGGTTCTTGGCGAACCTGAGGCGTCGCGTCTCGCCGCCGAGGATCGTGACGAGTTCCTCGTTCACGATCTTCAGGACCTGCTGGGCCGGGTTCAGCGCCTTGGAGACCTCGGAGCCGAGGGCGCGCTCCTTGACGTTCTTGATGAAGGTCCGGACGACCGGCAGGGCCACGTCCGCCTCGAGGAGCGCGATACGGATCTCGCGGGCCGTGGCGTCGATGTCCGCCTCGGACAACCGTCCCTTGCCCCGCAGGTTCTTGAAAGTGGCTGAGAGGCGATCGGAGAGAGTATCGAACACGGCGCTCGTCGGTCCTCGGAGTCGGGGGCAGTCTGGGTCGCCCTCCAGGGTATCTGGCCGCGTGCGGTCGGGTCTCCACCGCGTGCGTACGAAACCGGGGACGCCGTACACGGCGGAGGGCGCCCCCGGTCCGGCCGGCGCTAAGTGCGCAATGTCTCCTCCAGCGCCCGCGCCACCGTCGCCGCCTCCTCGCCCGGCAGGGGCCCGCCCCTCGTACCGGTGACATAGAAGGCGTCCACGGCGTTCGCGCCCAGCGTCGACACGTGCATGCTGCGCACCCGTACGCCCGACTTCTCCAGCGCCCGCCCGATGCGGTGCAGCAGGCCGGGGGCGTCGTGGGCGCGGACCTCGATGACCGTGGCCAGGTGGGAGGCCGCCGAGGCGACGGTCACATGCGGCGGGGGCGCCACGACACCGCGGCGTCGCGGATAGGCGGCGTCCCGCTCGGCGAGACGGGCCGCGATGTCCAGGGAGCCGTCGAGGGCGCGGACGAGGTCGGCACGCAGCCGGGCGGCCTGCGGCAGGGAGCCGTACTCCGCCGCCACCCGCCAGTTCAGCAGCAGTACGGAGCCCTCGACCCCGTCCGGCAGCGGCAGCGCCCGCAGTTCCGCCGTACGGACCGTGAGCCGGTGCATCGCGAGCACCCCGGCGACCGCCGGCAGTACGCCCGACTGGTCCGGCACCGCGATGAGCAGCTCCACGCCCAGGGGCTCCGGGTCGTCCGGGACCGCGTTGTCGGCCTCGGTGGCCCCCGGTTCGGTCTGGGCACGCAGCGCCAGCACCGGGCCGCCGGTGCGGAAGGCCTCGACGGCGAGACGTTCCTGCTCGGCGGTGGGCGCGGCGGCCTCCGGCTCCTCGGGGGCGTCGCCCGCGAGCACGGCCGAGACCCGCTTCACCAGGTCGGCCACCAGGGAACCCCGCCACGACGACCAGGCGGCGGGCCCGGTGGCCAGCGCGTCGGACTCGGTCAGCGCGTGCAGCAGCTCGAGGGTGCTCTGGGAACCGACCACCTCGGCGACCGCGCGCACGGTCGCCGGGTCCTCCAGGTCACGCCGGGTCGCCGTCTCGACGAGCAGCAGATGGTGGCGTACGAGGGTGGCGAGGACGGCGATGTCCTCGCGGTCGAAGCCGATCCGGGCCGCCACGTCCCGCGCGATGATCTCGCCGGCGACGGAGTGGTCGCCGGGCCAGCCCTTGCCGATGTCGTGCAGCAGGGCGGACACCAGGAGGAGGTCGGGGCGGCCGACGCGGCGGGCCAGTTCGGAGGCGCGGACGGCCGTCTCGATGAGGTGCCGGTCGACGGTCCAGATGTGCACGGCGTTGCGCTGGGGGCGACAGCGGACCCGTTCCCAGTCGGGCAGCAGGCGGGTGATCAGGCCCTCCGCCTCCAGCGCCTCCCAGACCTCGATGGTCGAGGGGCCGGAGCCGAGCAGCGTCACCAGCTGCTCGCGGGCCTCCGCGGGCCACGGGGTGGGCAGGGGGCGCGCGGCGGCGGCCATGCGCCGGACCGCGTGCAGGGAGAGCGGCAGCCCGGACTGGGCGGCCGCCGCGGCGGCGCGCAGCGGCAGTACCGGGTCGCGGTCGGGGCGTGCGGTGCGGGCGAGGACGACCTCGCCGTCCTGCTCGACGACGCCCTCCGCGAGCGGTGAGCGCTCGGCGACCGGCTTTCCGCCGCCGAGCATGGCGCGCAGACGCGGCCGTACGGCGCGCGACCGCAGTACGCGCCCCACTTCGCGCCAGGTCACATCGCTCGCGTACGAGACGACGCGGGCGGCCTCGTACACCTGGCGAAGGAGGGTGTCGGCGTCGAGCAGGCCGAGTTCGGCGGCGACCTGGTCCTGCTCCTGCAACGCGAGCCTGTCGGTGGCGCGGCCGGTGGTGAGGTGGAGGGCGTCACGTACGTCGAGGAGCCGGCGGCGGGCGTCCGTGAGGCCCTCGCGCGGGGCGTCCGCCAGCCAGGACGCGGCGACCGCACGCAGCGCGGTGGCGTCCCTGAGGCCGCCCCTGGCCTCCTTGAGGTCGGGCTCCAGCAGGTACTGCAACTCGCCCTGCCGCTCGGCCCGTTCGGCGCACAGCTCCTGGAGTTCCGGGAGACGTTTCGGTGCCTGGTTGCGCCAGTCCGCGAGGACGGCGGTGCGCAGCCCGGCGGTCAGGGCGAGGTCGCCCGCGAGGTGCCGGGCGTCGAGGAGGCCGAGTTGCACCTTGAGGTCCTCACCCGCGGTCTTGCGTGCTTCGGCGGGCGTACGGACGGAGTGGTCGAGGGCGAGACCGAGGTCCCAGACCGGGTACCAGATGCGGTCGGCGAGGGCGGCGACCGCGCCCTGGTCACCGCCGTCGTGGAGCAGGAGCAGGTCGAGGTCGCTGCGTGGGGACAGTTCGCCGCGGCCGTAGCCGCCGACCGCGACCAGTGACACGCCCCGCGGTCCCGCGCCGCCCGCGTCGAACAGGCCGGTCAGCCAGTCGTCGGTCAGTTCGGCGAGGGCAGCACGGCGCGGCGGCCCGGACCGCGCCCCCTCTGGAGGAGGCGCAGCCGGGCCGCCGCGTAGCCGCTGGGTCCCGAGTCCTCTGCATCCGTACGTACGTCCGTACTCGTCACCCAACGACTCCTGTTCTGTCGGTGCCTTACAGCGCGTCGGGTCCGCGCTCGCCGGTCCGGACCCGGACGGCCGTGTCCACCGGGATGGACCAGACCTTGCCGTCACCGATCTTGCCGGTGCGGGCCGCCTTCACGACGACGTCGATCAGCTGTTCGGCGTCGTCGTCCTCGGCCAGCACCTCGATACGGATCTTGGGGACCAGGTCGACCGTGTACTCGGCGCCGCGGTAGACCTCGGTGTGTCCCCGCTGACGACCGTAACCGCTGGCCTCGGTGACCGTCAGACCGTGTACTCCGAAGGCCTGGAGGGCTTCCTTGATCTCGTCGAGCCGATGGGGCTTCACGACGGCGGTGATGAGCTTCATGCGTCCACCTTCTTGGTCGCCGTGTCCGCGAGAGGGGCGGGGAGGATCCGGGCCGCGCCGCCGCCCGCTCCGCTGAAGTCGTATGCGGTCTCGGCGTGCTCCGCCTGGTCGATGCCGGCGATCTCCTCGTCCTCGGAAACCCGCATCCCGATCGTCTTGTCGATCAGGAAGGCGAGGATCGCGGAGACGACCAGGGAGTAGGCGAGGACCGCGAAGACTCCGGCGCACTGCTTCCACAGCTGGTCGAAGGAGTGGTCGCCGTAGAAGACGCCCGTCGCGTCGGACTGGCCGCCGCCGCTGGCGAAGAAGCCGATGAGCAGGGAGCCCGCGACACCGCCGACGAGGTGGACGCCGACGACGTCGAGGGAGTCGTCGTAGCCGAACTTGTACTTCAGGCCCACGGCCATGGCGCACAGGACACCGGCGATGGCGCCGACGGCGATCGCGCCGAGCGGGGAGACCGCGCCACCGGACGGGGTGATGGCGACCAGGCCCGCGACCGCGCCGGAGGCGGCACCGAGGGTGGTGAACGCGCCGTGGCGGATCTTCTCGTACGCGAGCCAGGCGAGCATCGCAGCGGCGGTGGCGATCTGCGTGTTGATGAACATCAGCGCGCCGACACCGTCGTCGTTGCCGAGCCACGAGCCTGCGTTGAATCCGAACCAGCCGAACCACAGCAGGCCGCAGCCGAGCATGACCAGCGGCAGGCTGTGCGGGCGCATCGGGTCCTTCTTGAAGCCGACGCGTTTGCCGATGACCAGGATGACGCCGAGCGCCGCGGCACCCGCGTTGATGTGGACCGCCGTACCACCGGCGAAGTCGATCACGCCGAGGTCGAAGGCCCAGCCACCGGTGCCCCACACCCAGTGCGCGACCGGGAAGTACACGACCGTGGCCCACAGGGCGACGAACAGGGACCAGGCGGTGAACTTGACGCGGTCGGCCAGGGCTCCGCTTATCAGGGCGGGCGTGATGATCGCGAACATCAGCTGGAAGGTGGCGAAGACATAGACCGGAATGGTGTAACCGGGCCAGAGCTCCACCTTGCCGATCCCGGTGAAGCCGACGAAGTCGGACGTCCAGCCGATGAGCGAACCCTTGTCGGTACCGAAGGCGAGCGAGAAGCCGTACAGCACCCACAGGATGGTGACGATGCCCATGCTGATGAAGCTCATCATGAGCATGTTCAGAGTGCTCTTGACGCGGACCATGCCTCCGTAGAAGAAGGCCAGGCCCGGGGTCATGATCAGTACCAAGGCGGAACAGATGAGCATGAAGCCTGTGTTGGCGGCAGACAGCTTGGGAGCCTCTGCGGCAAGCGTGATGGCTGGTGCCATCGGCGTCTCCTCGTCGTTGGTACGGCCCCGTGCGGGCGAAACCTGAGCGGTCAAGAGGGGTGGGCCGGTTATGCGCCATGAGATTGGCGCAGCGCGGTTTCGGTCGGCGCCCCTCGATGTTTCGCCGCAGTGACGAAGGCGCTGTGCGTGTTACGCGTCCATGAACTGCCTGCTAAGGGCCCGCGCGATCGTTATCGTGGCGCAACCTTCCGAGAAGGCAGAAAACCGGCCGCGGCTGCCATCCGATGACCTGGCATGGGGGAGCCGAGTCGGGCGGTTCGGGATGGCGGCCGCGGCCGGGGACCAAGGGGCCCTTGGGTGGCCGGCGGGACCGGGGGTCATACCGCTTCGGCGGTCTCGGGCAGGTGGACGGCGAGCTGGGCGGTCAGGTCGCCGACCTCGGCGAGATCGCCGAAATCGCGTACGGCCGTGTCGACGGTCTTTCGGATACGAGTGTTCACGCGCTCGGAGCGCACTTTTTTGGCGACTTCCATCGCCTCCTTGGCCAGAACGGCACTCCGCTCGGGCTCTCGCTGGAGCAGGTGCACGGTGGCCATGCCGATGAGGTTCAGTGCGTACGAACGCTGGTGCTCGCTGTCCTTGGCGAACAGGTCGACGGCCTTCTGCATCACGGGCTCGGCCAGGGAGGCGTAGGTGGGGCTGCGGCCCGCGACATAGGCGAGGTCGCGGTAGGAGTGGGAGTTCTCGCCGTGCAGCTCGGCCTCGGAGAAGAAGCGGATCCAGTCGGGCTCGGGCTCGTCGGACTCGAGCGCGTCGGCGAACGTGTCCTCGGCCATGCGGACGGCTCGCTTGCACTTGCCGGGCTGACCCATGTTGGCGTACGCGCGGGCCTCCATCGCATACAGCATGGACTGGGTGCGCGGGCTCGCGCAGTCACGGCTGCCGTACTGGGCGAGATGGATGAGTTCCAGGGCGTCCTCGGGGCGGCCGAGGTGGATCATCTGGCGGCTCATGCTGGAGAGCACGTACGAGCCGAGGGGCTTGTCGCCGGCCTCCTTGGCCGCGTGCAGGGCGAGGACCAAATACTTCTGCGCGGTGGGCTGGAGTCCCACGTCGTAGCTCATCCAGCCCGCCAGCTCGGCCAGCTCGGCGGCGACCTTGAACAGGCGTTTGGTGGTGGCCGCGGGCTGGGGCTCCTGGAGGAGGTCGGTCACCTCGTGCAGCTGGCCGACGACCGCTTTGCGGCGCAGGCCGCCGCCGCACTGGGCGTCCCACTGCCGGAACATCACGGTGGTGGATTCGAGGAGGTCCAGCTCGGGCCTGGACAGCCGGCCGGCGCGGCGCGACGCGGCCAGGGGCTCGGGCTCCTCCCGCGGGGCGGCGGGGCCGGGCACGAGCCAGCGCTGCATGGGTTCGATGAGGGACGGGCCGGCGGCGAGGGCCAGCGACGTACCGAGGAAGCCGCGCCGCGCCAGCATCAGGTCGCTGCGCGAGAACTCGCTGATCAGCGCCACGGTCTGCGGGCCCGTCCAGGGCAGGTCGACGCCGGACACAGACGGTGCCTGGTGGGCGGTGCGCAGTCCGAGGTCCTCGACGGCGACCACACAGCCGAAGCGCTCGGAGAACAGCTCGGACAGGATGCGCGGAATCGGCTCACGCGGGTTCTCGCCGTCGAGCCAGCGCCGGACCCGCGAGGTGTCCGTGGAGATGTGGCTGGCCCCCAGCTGGCGGGCCCGGCGGTTCACCTGTCGTGCGAGCTCGCCCTTCGACCAGCCGCTGCGCACGAACCACGAGCCCAGAAGCTCATTGGGGCGCCTGTCAGCGTTCGTACCGCTTCCGCCGTTGCCGCCCACTGGAACGCCCCCATCCCTGAAACCACTTGTGCGCTGTGTGCGCCAAGCCCTACCAGAATGCCGGTAAACGCGGCCGTCTGTCCGGCGGTTCTCACCCGTCGAACGGTAAGCCGACTTGCCTCCGGCATACCCATGAGCGCATGCATCCCCAGGGCTCGTGCACTCAACGTAATCCCACGATCACGGGTCCAGCCATGGCGATCCCGGAAACGCCACCATTCGCCACCCCTTCGGATGAACTCCCGGCGACTCGTACGCGATTCACTTGACAGTGGACGGCCGGAAGTGGGTGAAGCGGTGCACAAAGAGGCGTGCGCCACCGAGCGCACTACCCGGAGCACCACAGGGCGCCGCCCGGAGCATGCGGCGACCGAGGAGGTCGGTAACGCCGCGTCACGATCCGCTTCCGTCTCGTAACCACCGGCGCGCTGGACCCGTTGGAGGGGGTATGGGCTTCACGATCGGCGGTACGCGCGGAATCCGCGAAATTCGACCCGGCGCCCGGCGCCGTGGCCGCTCGTCGGAGTGCACCGCCGTGGCCGAGTACACCGGACTGTGGGGCTGGGACGTCGTCGCCGGCGCCCGGGCCGCGGCGGGCGCGTGCTCCTGCGGCAGGGCGGAGTGCGTCCGGCCCGGCGCACATCCGCTGGACTTCGCCACTCCCCTGCCCGCCGGCGCGACGCTCGACGAGGTGACCGAGGCCTGGGCCGAGGTCCCCGGCGCCGCCGTGCTGCTGCCGGTCGGCCGCGCGTTCGACGTGATCGAGGTCGCCGAGGCCGCCGGACGGCACGCCCTGGTCCGGCTGGAGCGCATGGGGCTCCCGCTCGGCCCGGTGACCGCGACTCCGGACGGCCGCGCCCACTTCTTCGTCGCCCCGGGCGCGGCGGCCGAACTCCCCGAGTTGCTCTACCGGATGGCCTGGGACGACACCTCCCTCGACCTGCGCGCCCTGGGCCCCGGTACGTACATCACGGCCCCGCCCTCCGACCTCGGCGGTCTCGGGCCGGTGCGCTGGCTGCGCTCCCCCGCGCTCGACTCGGCGACGAACCCGCCCGCCGCGCGGCTGCTCCTGGGGACGCTGGCCTACGTGGCGCATCGATCGCGCGCGTAGCGCCACGCGCGCGCAGACGAAGCGCCCGTCCCCAACCGCAACTCGGGGGCGGGCGCTTCTTCGACCACTTACCAGGTTTCGTAAGTGGGTCACTCTCCGACAAGAGCGTCAACAAACGCCTCCGGCTCGAACGGCGCCAGGTCGTCCGCGCCCTCGCCGAGCCCGATCAGTTTGACCGGCACCCCCAGCTCGCGCTGCACGGCGATGACGATGCCGCCCTTGGCGGTGCCGTCCAGCTTGGTGAGCACGATGCCGGTGATATTGACGACCTCGGCGAAGACACGTGCCTGGACCAGGCCGTTCTGCCCGGTGGTGGCGTCGAGGACGAGCAGTACCTCGTCGAGCGGGGCGTGCTTCTCGACGACGCGCTTGACCTTGCCCAGCTCGTCCATGAGCCCGGTCTTGGTGTGCAGCCGCCCCGCGGTGTCGATGAGGACGACGTCGGCGCCCTCCTCGATGCCCTCCTTGACGGCGTCGAAGGCGATCGACGCCGGGTCGCCGCCCTCGGGTCCGCGCACGGTGCGGGCGCCGACGCGCTCACCCCAGGTCTGCAGCTGGTCGGCGGCGGCGGCACGGAAGGTGTCGGCGGCGCCGAGCACCACATGCTTGCCGTCGGCGACGAGCACCCGGGCGAGCTTGCCGGTGGTGGTGGTCTTGCCGGTGCCGTTGACACCGACGACCATCACGATCCCGGGGGTGTCGAGGTTGGAGTCGGTCCTGACCTCGCGGTCGAACTCGGGGACGAGGAGCTGGAGCAGCTCTTCGCGCAGCAGGCCGCGCAGCTCCTGGGGCGTACGGGTGCCGAGCACCTTCACCCGCTCGCGCAGCCGCTCGACCAGCTCCTGGGTGGGCTGCACGCCGACGTCGGCGGTGAGCAGCGTGTCCTCGATCTCCTCCCAGGTGTCCTCGTCGAGGTGCTCGCGCGACAGGAGCGTGAGCAGCCCCTTGCCGAGCGCGTTCTGCGAGCGGGAGAGCCGGGTGCGCAGCCGCACCAGGCGTCCCGCGGTCGGCTCCGGGACCTCGATCGCCGGGACTTCGACGACGGGTGCCTCTTCGACGGCGACCGGCGCCGCCGCCGACTTGTCCGGGAGATCAACCTCCTCGATCGTTCTGCGCGGTTCGTCGCGCGGCTGCTCGGCCTCGTCGCCGACATGCGGCTCGGCCGGAGGGGCGGTGATGTCGGGCGTCGTGGGGGGCGCCGGGGGCAGCGGCTTCTTGCGGCGACTGCCGATGACGAGCCCACCGAGCGCGCCGAGCACGACCACGGCGATGACTACAGCAAGGATGACGGTTTCCATAACGCGTCCAGTATCGGCCATGGGCCTCGAACCGGCCGAGCTTGCGCGTTCCGCCGAGGGACATAGGCCGTTTTAGTGATGTACTCGGATTAACGTACGATGTCGCCCCATGAGCACCACCGCATCGAACGATGGCGCCCTCGAAACGCACGGCGAGTCCCACGGCCTCGAAACCCGAGGCCTAGACCCCGTCCCCCACTCCGAGCGCACCGCCCGCACCCGGGAACTCCTCCCCACCTGGGTCGCCGCCAATATCAGCGTTCTGCTCCTCAGCATGGGGGCGGGGCTGGCCGTCTCGTACGGACTGAACTTCTGGCAGGCCCTCGTGGTCGGCGTCGCGGCGCCGGTCGTGTCGTACGGGCTGGTCGGCCTCATGGGTATCGCCGGCAAGCGCGGTGGCGCGCCCGGCATGGCCCTGTCCCGCGCGGTCTTCGGCCAGCGCGGCAACCTGCTCCCCGGCGCGCTGATCTGGATCGCCCGCTGGGGCTGGGAGACGATCAACGCGGTGACCGGCGCCTATGCGCTGCTCACCGTCCTGAACATCCTCTTCGGCATCAGGAGCAACACGTTCCTGATCATCGTGACACTGCTGCTCTTCGTCGTCACCACCTTCGTGATCTCCGGCCTCGGGATCAACGCGGTGCGCAGGTGCAACCGGTGGGCGTCCTACCTCTTCGCCGGCTTCTCCGTGCTCGTACTCGGCCATCTGGTCGTCGACACCGACTGGGGCAAGGTCTTCGGGCAGGCGGCGGGCCCCACGCCCCTGATGATCACCGGTGTCGGCGTGATCGCCGCGGGCGGCATCAGCTGGGCTCCCTCCTCCCCCGACTTCACGCGCTATCTGCCGCGTACGGCGTCGTCTGTGGCGATCGTGCGCAACACGGTCGGCGGCGCCGGCGTCGTCGTCCTGCCCATGGTCCTGATGGGTGCGGTCATGGCGGTCTCCACGCCCGATCTGGCCTCGGCGGCCGACCCGGTGTCCTTCCTCGGCGAGATCCTGCCGTTGTGGATCGCGGTGCCGTACCTGCTCATCGCCCTGGTCGGCATGCTGCTGATCAACGCCATGTCGATGTACTCGGCGGGCTTCACCGCGCAGACCCTCGGCTTCCGGGTGCCGCGGCACTGGGCGGTCTCCGTCAACGCGGTGATCTCGCTGGTCTTCGGCGGTGTCCTGATGCTGGTGGCGACCTCCTTCATGGGGTCCTTCATCGCCTTCCTGTCGCTGCTCGCGGTCGCGTTCTCGGCCTGGGTCGGCGTGTTCGGCGCGGACATGCTGCGGCGCCGTGAGTACGACGCCGGGGCCCTGCTCGACACCACGCGCACCAGCGCCTACTGGTACCGGGGCGGCTTCAGCCCGGCCGCGGTCGCCGCGTGGGCGGTCGGCCTGGGCACCGGGCTGCTGTTCACGACGTCCGACTGGTTCACCGGCCCGCTGGCGAGCGGCAACCCGGTCGGCGAGTACGGGCTCGGCTGGGTGGCCACGGTCGTGGTGTCCTTCCTGCTGTACGTCGCCCTGCCCAAGCCCGCGCTCCCGCGGACGCCGGCTCCCGCCACGGAAGAGCCCGCACCCCTGGCTGTCTGACGCACCGTCAGCTACCGTCCCCCTCCACACACGAAGGGGGGCTCCCATGCCCGTGACGGTCGTACGTTTCAACCTCGTCGAGCCCGGCGCGACGCCCGCCTCGCTCAGCGCCCGCTACCGGGCGGCGCTCGAGATGGCCGCGTACGCCGACGACCGCGGGATCACCACCGTGCAGACCGAGGAGCACCACGGCGTCGCCAACAACTGGCTGCCCTCGCCGTTCGCCTTCGCGGGCGCGGTCTTCGGTGCGACCCGGCACATCGCGGTCACCGTCTCGGCGGTCATCGGCCCCCTGCACGACCCGCTGCGACTGGCCGAGGACATCTCCGTGCTCGACCTGCTCAGCGGCGGCCGGCTCATCACGGTGGCGGGGATCGGCTACCGGCCCGAGGAGTACGCCCTCTTCGACGTCGACTGGAAGAGGCGCGGCAGGCTCCAGGACGAGCTTCTGGAGACCGTGCTGAAGGCGTGGACCGGTGAGGAGTTCGAGTACCGGGGCCGTACGGTACGGGTCACCCCGCGCCCGTTCTCGGATCCGCACCCGCTCCTGCTGGTCGGCGGCTCCTCGAAGGCCGCGGCCCGCCGTGCCGCCCGCCTCGGCCTCCCCTTCTTCCCCAGCGCGCATCTGCCGGAGCTGGAGGCGTACTACAAGGACCGGCTCATCGAGTACGGCACCGAGGGCTGGACCATGATGCCGTCGGCCGTGACCCCGCTGCTGCACATCGCCGAGGACCCGGACCGGACGTGGGCCGAGTACGGCGAGTACTTCCTGCACGAGGCACGGACGTACGCCTCCTGGCAGTCCGCGGAGATTCGCTCGGCGGTGAAGTCGGCCGCCACCACGGTCGACGAGCTGCGCGCCGAGGGTGTCTACCGGATCCTCACGCCCGACGAGTGCGTGGCCCAGGGCCTGGACAACCATGTCCTGCATCCGCTGTCCGGCGGGATGCCCGTCGACGAGGGCTGGCGCAGCCTGCACCTGTTCTGCGAAAACGTACTGCCCCGGCTCAAGGACCTCGAGGGCTGAGCCGGGGCGGTACGTCTCTTACGAGTACGAGGAGAGGGGCAGCGGGGACTTGGCCCTTCTCCCCGAGCTTCGGGGAGGGAGGGGGGTCAGCCCATCTCCTCCAGCGCCTTGCCCTTGGTCTCCTTCACGAACTTGAGCACGAAGGGGATGGAGAGCGCGGCGAACACCGTGTAGATGATGTACGTGCCGGAGAGGCTCCAGTCGGCCAGGGACGGGAAGCTCGCGGTGATCGCCCAGTTGGCGATCCACTGGGCCGACGCGGCCACACCGAGCGCGGCGGCACGGATCCTGTTCGGGAACATCTCGCCGAGGAAGACCCAGACCACGACGCCCCAGGAGAGGGCGAAGAAGAGGACGAACACGTGGGCGGCGATCAGGGCCACCCAGCCCTGGGTGGCCGGCAGCTTGCCGTCGACGAGGTCGTACGAGAAGGCCCAGGCCTCCAGCGCGAGACCGATGACCATACCCACGGAGCCGATGATCGCGAGCGGCTTGCGGCCGACCCTGTCGACGAAGATCATGGCGATCACGGTGCCGATGATGTTGATGATCGACGTGGTGAACGAGTAGAGGAACGAGTCCGTCGGGTCGACGCCGACCGACTGCCACAGCGTCGCCGAGTAGTAGAACGCCACGTTGATGCCGACGAACTGCTGGAAGACCGAGAGTCCGATACCGACCCAGACGATCGGCTTGAAGAAGAAGGTGCCGCCGAGCAGGTCCTTGAAGCTCGGCTTCTCCTCGCGGTACATGGCGAGCCTGATCTCCTCCACGCGGGCGTCGAGGTCGATCTCCTTGCCCTCGACCTCTTCGAGCACCTCACGGGCGCGCGCGTCCTTGCCCGCTTCGATCAGATAGCGCGGCGACTCGGGGATCGCGAAGGAGAGCAGACCGTAGAGGACGGCCGGGACGACCATGACGCCGAGCATGACCTGCCAGGCTTCGAGGCCCAGCAGCTTGCCGCGCTGGTCGCCGCCGGCGGCGTTCAGGATGGCCCAGTTGACCAGCTGCGAGATGGCGATGCCGATGACGATCGCGGCCTGCTGGAAGGAGCCGAGACGGCCGCGGTACGCGGCCGGGGCGACCTCGGCGATGTAGGCGGGGCCGATCACGGAGGCCATACCGATGGCGAAGCCGCCGATGACGCGCCAGAACGCGAGGTCCCACAGCGCGAAGGGCAGCGCCGAGCCGATGGCGCTGGCGGTGAACAGCACGGCGGCGATCTGCATGCACCGGATGCGGCCGATGCGGTCGGCTATGCGGCCCGCGGTCGCGGCGCCGACGGCGCAGCCGATCAGCGCGATGGCGATGACCTGGGCCAGGGTCGCGGAACCGATGTCGTACTTGCTCCGGATGGCCTCGACGGCGCCGTTGATCACGGCACTGTCGTAACCGAAGAGGAAGCCGCCCATCGCGGCCGCCGCCGCGATGAAGATGACATGGCCGAGATGCTCGGGATGAGCTTCCCGGGCTCCGGGCGCCTGCGCTGTGCTGGTCACGTAAAACTCCTCGGGCCACCGGCCTCGCTGCCGGGGGTGGGGGCGAGCCCTTCAGTCATGGTTCCAGTGGCGCACAACTTCACGCCGCCCACCACCTGAAGGTAAAAGCAACGTTGCAGAGACTATGCCTTCAAGTAACGAAGTCAATAGGGGGTCCGCTGTGAGTTTTAACGACTCAGAGTTGCACTTACCTTCAAGACTTGAACTCAACCCATGGACAGGATCCGCCTACCCCGAGGACCGGAAGACAAGCCGCGGCGTGTCAGCGCAGCCGCTGGCTGATGACCTTCGACACCCCGTCACCCTGCATGGAGACGCCGTAGAGCGCGTCGGCGACCTCCATCGTGCGCTTCTGGTGCGTGATCACGATCAGCTGCGAGGCCTCCTGGAGCTCCTGCATGATCCGGATCAGCCGCTGCAGGTTGGTGTCGTCGAGCGCCGCCTCGACCTCGTCCATCACATAGAACGGGCTGGGCCGCGCCTTGAAGATCGACACAAGGAGGGCGACGGCGGTGAGAGACCTCTCCCCGCCGGAGAGCAGACTCAGCCGCTTGACCTTCTTGCCCGGGGGCCGCGCCTCGACGTCCACGCCCGTGGTGAGCATGTTGTCGGGATCGGTCAGGATCAGCCGCCCCTCACCGCCCGGGAACAACCGGCCGAAGACTCCTTCGAACTCCCGTGCGGTGTCCCGGTACGCCTCGGTGAAGACCTGTTCGACGCGCTCGTCGACCTCTTTCACCACCTGAAGCAGGTCGGCACGGGTCTTCTTGAGGTCCTCCAGCTGCTCGCTGAGGAACTGGTGGCGCTCCTCCAGCGCGGCGAACTCCTCCAGCGCGAGCGGGTTGACCTTTCCCAGCTGCTGGTACGCCCGTTCGGCTGACTTGAGCCGCTTCTCCTGCTCCGCCCGCGCGAACGGCCGGGGCCGGTTGCGCGGGTGCTCCGGGTCGTCGGGGAGTTCCTCGCCCTCGGCCGCGGGCGAGGGCGGCACGAGCTGATCGGGGCCGTAGTCCGCCACGAGCCCCGCCGGTTCCACACCGAGTTCCTCCAGCGCCTTCGACTCCAGCTGCTCGATGCGCAGCCGCTTCTCGGCGCCGAGAACCTCGCCACGGTGAACGGAATCCGTGAGCTTGTCCAGCTCCGCCTTCAGGTCGCGGCCGGTGCCGCGGGCGGCGGCGAGTTCCTGCTCCCGGCGCGCCTTGGCGGCCTCGGCGGCGGTGCGCTCCTTGTCGGCCCGGCCGAGGGAGACCTCGACGTGCGTGAGCAGCTGGCGCGCACCGGAGGCGACGGCCTCGGCGACGGCCGCCTCGTGTCTGAGCCGCGCCCGCCGCTGCTCGGCACGCGCGCGTGCCTCGCGTTCGGCGCGGGCGGCCCGGTCGAGCGAGTCGGCCCGCCCGGCGAGCCCCTTGACCCGTTCCTCGTGCGTACGCACCTGGAGGCGGGCCTCCATCTCGGTCTGCCGCGCGTTGGCCCCGTCGGCGGCGAGCCGGTCGCGTACGGAGGTGTCCGGCTCCTCCTCGACGGGCATCTCCTCGGCCACGGCGAGCCGTTCGGCCAGTTCCTCGGCCTCCTGTACGGCGCGGTCGAGCGCCTCCTGCGCCCGCGCGACGGCGGCGGCGGTGCGTTCGGCCTCGCCTGCCGCGCCCCGCGCCTGCCCGGCCAGCCGCCCGAGCTGCTGGGCGACGGCGGACTTCTCCCGCTCGGCGGAGCGCCGCCGCTCCCCCAACTCCTCTACCAGCGCCGCCCGTTCCGTGCGCCGCTCGGCGGCCAGGCGCTGCGCCCCGGTCAGCTCCTCGCACCGCACGGCGAGCTCTTCCAGCTCGGCCGCGGCCTCGTCGACGGACGCCTGCACCTCGAGCAGACTCGGCGCCCCGGCGGACCCGCCGTGCGCGAAGTGCGCACCGAGCAGGTCGCCTTCGGCGGTGACGGCGGTCAGCCCGGGCCGCGCGTACACGAGGTCCTCGGCGTCCTCGAGGGTGCCGACGACGACGATGCCGCGCAACAGACGCCGTACGGCGGGCATCAGTTCGGCGGGGCCACGGACGAGATCGGCCGCGTACGGCGGACCGCCGCGGTGCTCCGCAGGGGGTACGTCGGTGTGCGCGGCACCCGGCCGCCGGGCGTGTTCCGGTTCCGGCGCGGGTACGTCGTCGGGGGCGCCGCCCAGCAGCAGCGCCGCCCGGCCCGCGTCCTGTTTGCGCAACAGGCGGATCGCCTCGGCCGCCGAAGCCGGTGTCGACACCGCGATGGCGTCCGCGGCGACGCCGAACGCCGCGGCGAGCGGAACCTCGTAGCCCGGAGTCACCGACAGCAGTTCGGCGGCCGGTCCCAGCAGGCCGCCGAGGCGATCCTTCGCCCCCAACAGCGCGCCCGTACCGTCCTTGCGGCGCAGGCCGAGCGCCAGCGCCTCGCGCCGGGCCGCCGTCGCCGCGCGCCTGCGTTCCGCCGCCGTGACCGCTTCACGGGCCGCCGTCAGGGCGGACTCCGCTTCGGACAGGGCGAGCTTCGCCGCCTCGTGCCGCTCCGCCAGGTCCGCGTCGCCCGCGTCCAGCCCGTCGACCTCGTCCTTGAGCTGCTCGTACTCCTCCTGCGCCGCGACCGCGCGCTCCTGCGCCTCGTCCCGCGCGGACGCGAGCCGGTCGATCTCGGCCTGGGCGGAGGCCGCCCGGGAACGGGCCGCGTTGACCTGCCCGTTGAGGCGGGCCAGCCCCTCGCGCCGGTCGGCGATGGCACGCGCCACGTCCTTCAGGCGCCGCTCCTCGACCGCCAGTTCCCGCTCCAGCTCGGCCCGGTGCTCGACCGTGTCCTCAAGGGCCCGCTCGGCCGCCTCCAGGGCCGCTTCGAGCTCCGCCTCCTGTTCCCGGACCCGTGCGGCCTCGCGCTCCATGTCCTCGGGGTCGCGGCCACGGCGCTCCTCCGCGGGCACGGAGGTGGCGCTCTTCACGCGCGCGTCCGCCAGGGAGACGGTGCCGCGCACTCGCTCGGCGAGCTGCGACAGCTCGTACCAGGTCTGCTGGGCCCGCTGGAGACGCGGCGTCAGCTGCCGCACCTCGTCCTCCAGGAGGGCCTCGCGCTGCAAGGCCCTCTTCAGCTCGGCCTCGGCGGCCTCCTTGCGCTCCTTCAGCGCGGCCTCGTCGGCGACCTCCGTCTGGAGCGCCACCCGCAGGCGTACGAGGTCGTCGGCGAGCAGTCGCAGCCGGGCGTCGCGCAGGTCGGCCTGGATGACGGCGGCCCTGCGGGCGACGGCGGCCTGCCGCCCGAGCGGCTTGAGCTGGCGGCGCAGCTCGTCCGTCAGGTCCTGCACCCGCGCGAGATTGGCCCGCATCGCGTCCAGCTTCCGCAGCGCCTTCTCCTTGCGCTTGCGGTGCTTGAGAACGCCCGCGGCCTCCTCGATGAAGGCGCGGCGGCCCATGGGGTCGGCGTGGAGTACGGAGTCGAGCTGGCCCTGGCCGACGATGACATGCATCTCGCGGCCGATGCCGGAGTCGGACAACAGCTCCTGGATGTCGAGGAGACGGCAGGTGTCGCCGTTGATCTGGTACTCGCTGCCGCCGTTGCGGAACATGATCCGCGTGATGGTGACCTCGGCGTACTCGATGGGCAGCGCGCCGTCCGAGTTGTCGATCGTGAGGGACACCTCGGCGCGGCCCAGCGGCGGACGCCCGGTGGTGCCGGCGAAGATGACGTCCTCCATCTTGCCGCCGCGCAGCGACTTCGCCCCCTGCTCGCCCATGACCCAGCTCAGGGCGTCCACGACATTGGACTTGCCCGAGCCGTTGGGGCCCACGACACAGGTGATGCCCGGCTCGAACCGCAGCGTGGTCGCCGAGGCGAACGATTTGAACCCGCGCAGGGTCAGAGCCTTGAGGTGCACGCCGCCGGACTCTACCTTTCGCTCCGGTCTCACTCCATGAACGCGCGGTTTCGCCCCTGAACGTGCAGGGCACACCATCCGTTAAAGGAAGTGGGGGTGCGCGGGGGAAAGAAAGAAGGGACGCCGAGGAGGCGTCCCTTGCAGATCTGACAACTTAGCGGTTGATACGGGCCGCCCAACCACTGCTGTCATGGTGCCGATGCAGTGATCAGGTGAGCGCAGGCTCCGCCTGGTGTGCGTCGATGCTCTCCAGAAGCGAGTCGTGAGAAGCGGCAGCCGCGAGCGCGTCGTTCTCGGCCTGAATCCGTACGAGCTCGGATTCGAGGTCCTGTACGCGCTGCTGGAGCCGTCGCATCTCGGCGATGAGTCGCGGGTCGGAGCCGCCGACGTAACCGAGAAGCGCCTTTGCCATGATGGATGGTCCTCCACAATGAGTGACCGACCGAAGCGGGGTGGTCGTGAGGGATTCGCACCCGCGATGCTTGGCACTCTTGAGTTCTTGCTGTCGTTCAACCATGCCAAACAGCTAAGGTGCGCGGGGCTTTCAGCGTCTCACCAAAAAGTTTGACGGTCAACACGATCACACCCTGTATTGACGGGCTACCCGCTGCTGCGCGGCCTGCACGGGGCGGCGTCTGCGACTTCTGCGGGCCCTGAGGGCGTGGAGATGATCCTTACCTGGGGAGCCTGCCACGACAAGCGGTTCTTGGCAACCACCAGGCCATTTCTGCTTCAGGCATATGCCGGTGGCATGACATACCGCTTTCGCCTGGGCTCTTGCCGGCAGGACCGTCAGCGGATCAAGAAGCCGTCGTAGCTGCCGCGGGGTGTGTCCCACATCTCTGTGACACCGTCCACCCGCCCGGGCGTGTCGTCCCCCTGGAGCCAGTCGAGCAGCCCCTGGCAACCCTCGCGCGCACCCTCCGCGACGACCTGCACCCGTCCGTCGTCCAAATTGAGAGCAAAACCACTCAGCCCGCCGATCTCCAAGGCCTTGGCCCGCGTGAACCAGCGGAAACCCACACCTTGCACACGTCCGCGCACCCACGCGACGAGCCTCACGTCCTCGTTCATGGGTGCACGCTAACCGGCCAATGTCCCAAGGGGCACATCCTCCCCTGGCGCCATGCTGTACCGTCCCGACCCAATGAATCTCATATGAAACTCACCCGATGGTGTGAGTTCTGTGAGGACGTTGACCGCAAGGACGAGGAAGGCCAGAACATGGGACGCCACCGACGCTCCGCCGCCGGCCGCGCCGCCACCGGCCGCACCAGCGAGGTCACCAAGCCTCGCGGCGACAGCACCGAGAGCTACGGCCCGGAGAACCTGTACGGCTTCGCCGCGGTTCTCGAGGCCGAGCGCGAACAGCGTTCCCACCGTAAGAAGAAGGTCGCGACGCCCGTGCGCACCGGGCTGCTCGGCGTCTCCGCGGCCGTCGCCCTGGGCACGGTGGCGGTGGCCGCCGGAGTACTGCCGGGCGGCGGCAAATACACGGTCGGCGACTCCGACTCGGTGCAGGCCGGCGGTTCCCCCTCGGGCTTCGAGACCCAGCAGGGCGGCACGAACGGCACCGCGGACGACCGCGAGTCCACGTCCACGAGCCGCGGCTCCGACCGCTCGGCCTCGCCGTCCGCCGCCCCTTCGACTCCGTCGAAGAAGCCGTCGACGACGACTCCCTCGAAGAAGCCCGCCCCGACGGCGACCCAGTCCAGGACGGCCACTCCGCCGAGCAAGGCACCGAAGGCTCCGGAGGCCAGCGCCTCGGTGACGGTGTCCACCGAGACCGCGGTCGCGGCCGAGGTGCTCAAGCTAGTCAACGAGGAGCGGGCCACCGCGGGCTGCAGCCCGGTGGCGGCGAACAGCGCACTGTCGCAGCTGGCGACGGCCTTCAGCGAGGACATGGCCGCGCGTGACTTCTTCGACCACACCGACCCCGGCGGCAACGACCCCTGGGACCGCGCGGCGACGGCAGGTGTCACCGGCCTCGGCGGCGAGAACATAGCCCGCGGCCAGGCCACCGCCGAGGCCGTGATGGAGTCGTGGATGAACAGCCCCGGCCACCGCGCGAACATACTGAACTGCGACTTCAAGACGCTGGGCGTGGGAGTGCACTTCGGCGCGGGCGGCCCTTGGTGGACGCAGGACTTCGGGTACTGAGTCAGCTGACGAACGTTCGTAAGCGCGGCGGGCCGACGTGCCGGTCCCGGCCGGCGGTTGGTGGCCGGCCCAGGTTGCGGCGGCCAACGAACGTTCGTACGCCAAACACCGCCGCTCCAGTTAGCTGACGAACGTTCGTCAGCTAACTGGAGCGGCTTACCTGACGAACGTTCGTCAGCTACGCCGCCGCACGCCCCAGCGCGAACACCCGCGCCGCCTCCGCCACCCGGCGGCCGAGGTGCTCGGCGGTGGCGATGTCGGCCTTGTGGACGGCCTCGGGGCCCTCGTCGATGTTCGTCTGGGCGGCGGCGCCGGCGAACACACCGAGACGGTTCAGGTCGGTCTCGGCGGCCGTGCTGCTGTTCCAGCCCGGGTGCAGGCCGAGGTTGATCCAGTTCATGCCGTGCTGCGCCGCCAGGATCTGGAAGAACTGGAGCGTGTGCAGCTTGTCGCCGCTCTTGGAGCCGGAGTTGGTGAAGCCGGCGGCCAGCTTGTCCTTCCAGTCCTGCCCGAACCACCGCTTCGAGGACGCCTCGGCGAAGACGTGGAAGGCGCCGGACGCGGTGCCCATGTAGGTGGGCGAGCCGAAGACGATCGCGTCCGAGGCGTCGAGGACCGCCCACTGCTCCTCGGTGATCTCGTCGACGTTGATCAGGTGCGCCTGGGCGCCGGCCTCGACGGCACCGCTGCGTACGGCCTCGGCGAGGACGGCGGTGTGGCCGTGGCCGGAGTGGAAGGCGATGGAAACGACGGGCGTGGTCACGATGGGGACTCCTTGACAGCGGATCGAGCAGCACTTCACGGGAACCGCTGCTCGCTAGCGATAACCAAAGGAAAGCACTAACTTGCAGTTAGTGCAACCTCCTGGTTAGCGCTGTCTCGGAGTATGCTCATGTCATGGAACCCATCGCGCAGCCCGCCCAGGGCATCGAGAACGGCGACTGTCCGGGTCTCGCGTACGACGTGTTCGCCCGCAGCTGCCCGTCCCGGGGCACGCTGGAGCACGTCACCGGCCGCTGGGGCGCGCTCACGCTGGGCGCGCTGCACGACGGCTCGTTCCGCTTCAACGAGTTGCGCCGCCGTGTCGACGGCGTCAGCGAGAAGATGCTGTCCCAGACGCTGCACGCGCTGGAGCGCGACGGTCTGGTGCACCGCGACGCCCAGGCCACGAACCCGCCACGCGTCGACTACTCGCTCACCCCGCTCGGTCGCGACGTCGCCGAGCGCCTGCTGACGCTCATCCGGTTCGTGGAGGGCCGCATGGACGAGGTACTGGTGGCACGGGAGCGCTACGACGGGGCCCGCGCGTAGCTGGAATCCCGGGCCGGCTTCTCACCTGGCTGCGGGCTGTGCGGGCAGGTTGAAGACGTGCCCCGGGGTGACGATCTTCGTGATCGCCTCGCCGAAGAGTGTGCTGGGCTCGGTGCCGGCGTGGTTGATGTCGGTGTTCAGCAGCACGACGAGGGTTGCCTGCGCCGACGGGAGATAGATGGTCAGGGACTCGTAGCCCGGCAGTGAGCCGTTGTGCCCGATCCAGCCCTGGACGTTGAAGATGCCGAGGCCGTATCCGGCCCCCGGGATCGTGGTGGGGGGCGTGTTGAGCCGTTGCTTCTGCGTGACGGGACTGATCAGGCTGTCACCGTCGGGCAGGATGCCCGTGGCCACCGTGCGCGCCCATGTGCGCAGATCGTCCAGGTCGGAGATCATCGCGCCGGCCGCCCAACCCCAGGAGGGGTTCCAGTCGGTCGCGTTCTCGACCTCGCCGGTCGCGGTCTGGTCCGTGTATCCCTGCGCGTGCGGGTTCGGGAAAGCCGCGTCGGCCGGGAGGGACGTGTGGTTCATGCCGGCCGGCTCCAGGACGTTCTGCCGTATGAAGTCTCCGAGCGGCCGGCCGCCTGCCTTCTCGACGACCAGGCCGAGCAGGATGAGGTTGGTGTTGCAGTAGGAGAACTTCTCGCCCGGCGGGAACAGCACAGGGTGCTTGAAGGCGTAGTCGAGCAGCTGCTGCGGCGTGAACGGGCGCCGCGGGTCGGACGTCAGCGCCTTGAAGAAGCCGTCGTCCTCGGTGTAGTTGAAGAGCCCGCTGCGCATCCCGGCCAGCTCGCGCAGGGTGATCTTGTCGCCGTTGGGCACACCGTCGACGTACTTGCCGATCGGATCGTCCAGGCCCACCTTGTGCTCGTCCACCAGCTCCAGCAGCGCCGTCACGGTGAACGTCTTGGTCTCGCTGCCGATCCGCATGTACAGGTCCGGCGACATCCGCTCGCCGCCGCTCTTGTCCGCGACCCCGAACGACCGTACGTGCTGCCCCTGGTCGGACGTCCACAGGCCCACGGTCACCCCGGGCACGTTCGCCTCGCGCATGACCCGCCGCACGGCCTCGTCGACCTGCTTCGTCACGGCAGGAGTGAGGGTGCGGAAATCACCCGTGGAAGCCGACGCGGAATCGGACGGCGTGGGCGGCTCGACGGCGGTGGCGGAGGCTGTGGCGGCGGCGGTGGCGGAGGCCGGCGCACCTGAGGCGGCCCCGCCCGCGAACGGCACCATGAGCGTCCCTACCGCTATGGCGGTCACGGCGCCCCTGCGCAGTCGTACGGTCGAGTGCGTCATGGGCTGACTCCAGCCAAATAAGGACAAAACCCACAACTATCGTAGGGCGCATTCCCTACCCGGGCCATTCGCCGTGCCACCCGAAGCATGTCCCGCCGGAAGCGCGGCCCCACCCGGCCCCCTGCCCCGTCAACCGCCTACACGGTGACGCGCGGCGCCCGCTGGCACTTGGGGCAGAAGTAGCTGGACCTGTTCATCCACGGCCGTCGCCGCATCGGGGTGGCACAGCGCCGGCAGGGCAACCCCTCACGTCCATAGGCGTCGAGTGAGCGGTCGAAGTAGCCGGACTCGCCATTGACGTTGACGTACAGGCTGTCGAAGCTGGTGCCGCCGACGGCGAGGGCCGCGTTCATCACATCCCGTACGTGGCCCAGGAGTTCGGCCGTACGCGGGCGCGTGAAGCCGGCCGTGGGGCGCTCGTAGTGGATGCGCGCCCGCCACAGCGCCTCGTCCGCATAGATGTTGCCGACGCCGCTGATCAACGACTGGTCGAGCAGGGCCCGCTTGACGGTCGTACGCTTCCGGCGCAGCGCCTCGTGGAAGGCGGCGTCGTCGAAGAGCGGGTCGAGCGGGTCACGGGCGATGTGCGCGATGACGTCGGGCAGACCGTCGGGCGTGGTGTCGTGCAACGAGAGCCCGCCGAAGGTGCGTTGGTCGACGAAGCGGAGTTCGGTGCCGAGGGCGTCGGCGAAGCGCACCCGGATGCGCAGATGCCTCTCGTCGGCACAGTCGTGCGGCTGCACCAGCAGCTGACCGCTCATTCCGAGATGCGCCAGGACGGCCGTGTCGGTCGTCTCCAACGGGAGCCAGAGGTACTTTCCGCGGCGGCTCGGCACCCCGACCCGCCGGCCCTTCAGGCGGTGCGCGAAGTCCTCGCCGCCCGCGGTGTGGCGTCGTACGGCACGTGGGTGCAGCACCTCGACATCGGCGACGGTGCGGTGGGCGACCCACCGCTCCAGGCCTCGCCGTACAACCTCGACCTCGGGCAATTCGGGCATGACGACTCCCCCACGCACCATAGCGCCCGCCCCGGTCGGGGCGGGCGCTCGGTTGACTGATCAGGCGGACGCCGAGGACGCGTCGGCGTTTCCCTGGGCGCGCTCGGCGGCCTCGGCCGCCGTCTGAGCGGCCTGGGCGGCTGCCTTCGCGCGTTCGTCCGCCGCGGAGCGGATCGCACGCCACGCGGACTCCGCGGCCTGCTGTTCCGCTTCCTTCTTGCTGCGGCCGGTGCCGGTGCCGTACGAGACGCCTCCGACGCGGGCGGCAGCAGTAAAGGTCTTCTCGTGGTCCGGGCCGGTCTCCGTGACCAGGTACTCGGGCACGCCGAGCCCCTCGGTCGCGGTGAGCTCCTGGAGGCTGGTTTTCCAGTCCAGGCCCGCGCCCAGATTCGAGGACTTCTCGATCAGCGGATCGAAGAGCCGGTGAACGAGTTCGCCCGCCGCTTCGAGACCCTGGTCGAGATAGACCGCGCCGATCACCGCTTCAAGGGTGTCGGCGAGGATGGATGCCTTGTCCCGGCCGCCCGTGCCCTCTTCGCCCCGGCCAAGCCGGATGAAGGAGCCCAGTTCGAGTCCGCGACCGACCTCCGCCAGCGCACGTGAGTTGACCACCGCGGCCCGCAGCTTGGCCAACTGGCCTTCTGGGAGGTCGGGGTGGGTGCGGTACAGCGTGTCCGTGACCACGAGGCCGAGTACGGAGTCCCCGAGGAACTCCAGACGCTCGTTGGTGGGCAGGCCGCCGTTCTCGTACGCGTACGAACGGTGGGTCAGCGCACGCACCAGAAGGGCGGACTCGAGCTTGTAGCCGAGCCGCCCTTCCAGAAGCGTGTGGGACGAGGCTGTGTTGTCCGCCTTTTTCTTGGCGGTTGAGTCCGCCTTGGCGTCAGACATCAGACCTCTCACCAGCCGCTCAGACCTCGAGGACCTGGCGCTTGTTGTAAGTGCCGCAAGACGGGCACGCAATGTGCTGCAGCTTGGGCTCGTGGCAGCGCTCGCACGCAACCAGGGTGGGGACCGCAGCCTTCCACTGCGACCGGCGGTGGCGCGTGTTGCTGCGCGACATCTTCCGCTTCGGAACAGCCACGGCTACTTCTCCTGCTTCTCGTCGACGTGCGCTGATGGAAGCGCGCCGCCGCTCATCTCGTCCTTCTCGCCGTCTTCGAGTGAACCGGCGAGTCCCTGCAGTGCCGCCCAACGGATGTCGACGGCGTCATGGTGGTGGTCCGGGTCGTCCGCGAGCCGGGCTCCGCATTCGGAGCACAGGCCCGGGCAGTCGTCCTGGCACACCGGCTGCATCGGCAGTGCAAGCACCACCGCGTCACGCAGCACGGTTTCGAGGTCGAACAGGCCGTCCTCGAGAAAGAGCCTGTCCTCGTCTTCCTCGGCGTCGTCGACCGGCTCCGCCTTTTCGCGGCCCCGGTCGTCGGCGTCAGGGTACGAGAACATCTCCTGGAAGTCCGCTTCGAGCTGCTGCTCAAGCGGCTCCAGACACCTTACGCACTCCCCCTCGGCCTGTGCACGGGCGGTGCCTGTGACAAGCACCCCTTCCATGACCGACTCGATGCGGAGCCTGAGCTCCACCGGCGCGCCTTCCGGCACTCCGATGACTCCCTGGATCCCGAGATCCCGGGGAGCGTCGATCGTGCGGGTCAGGCGCTGCAGCGCGCCAGGACGCCGCCCCAGCTCGTGTGTGTCGAACACGAGAGGGTTGCGGTGGTCGAGGCGGGCGTTCAGGGCCATTCCTGCTTTCGATCTTCGAAACTCATGATGTCGCCGCCCTGTGAGTTCCCGGGCAGCTGAGATCGCGGACGTACGCGCGACCGAACAGCCAGGATACTGGACCTTTCGCTCTCGGCCCAATCCGGTGGCGCTCCCGACGCTCAGTGACCGCCGCGCCCCTGTTCGTAGGCCCGCAGCTGCTCCGCACTGATCATGCTGGTGTCGAAGAGGCTGGCCTCGTCCAGGTCGTGTGCCTGCGGCTGGGAGTCGTGCGTCTGCGGCTGGGAGTAGCCCTGCTGCTGGTTCTGGTCGTACGCCGTCTGCTGGTCGTAGCCCTGCTGCGGGTACGCGGCGTACGGGTCGGCCGTCGGCTGGTAGCCGTACGCGTCCTGCTGGCCGTACTGCTGCTGGTAGCCGTAGGGATCGGGGGTCTGCTGCTGGTACGCGTAGGCGTCCTGCCCGCCGTACTGCGGCTGAGCCGGGATCTCAGGGGCCTGGGGGGTCTGGGGCGGTGCCGAGGGCTGGTCGGGGGTGTTGCCGAGGTCCGCCAGACCGGCCAGGTAGTCGGCGTCGCTGGTGTGCTGGACGGGCGTTCCGTCGTCCGTGAGGGCGCCCAGGTCGTCGCTGGCGATGCGGCCGTGCAGCTTCTGCCTGCCGCGGCCGACGGCCTCCAGGGTCTTGGCGAGGACGGCCTCGAAGGCGCCGAGCTTGACGTCGACGTAGGCGTCGGCGTTGTGGCGCAGGGTCTCGGGGTCGTGGCTGCGCTCGGGGGCGTCCTCGTCCTCGAATCCCTGTTCGTCGACGCCGGGCCCGGTGCCGAGGAGCTTCTCGCGGCCGCGGCCGACGGAGCCGAGGGTCTTGGTGAGGACGACCTCGAAGTTGGCGAGCTTGGAGTCGACGTAGTCGTCGGCCTCGGTGCGGATCTCCTCGGCCTCCTGGCGGGCCTCGGAGAGGATGCGGTCCGCCTCGTTCCGGGAGCGGCGGGCGACCTCGGTGTCGGAGATCAGGGAGCCGCGCTCGGCGTGTGCGGTCTCGATGATCCGCTCGGCCTCCTGGCGGGCCCGCTCGACCATCTGTTCGCGGTCGCCGATCAGCTCCTGGGCATGGGCGAGGGAGCCGGGCAGCGCCTCACGCACCTCTTCGAGCATCGAGAGCAGCTCGGCGCGGTTGACCACGCAGGAGGCCGACATGGGCATGGACCGGGCGCCGGAGACCGCCGCGACGATCTCATCAAGCTTCTTCTGCACGTCCACCGTGTGCTCGCCACTCTCTACAGCTTGATGGAGACGGACGGGTCGACTGTACGACCAGTCGGCGGCCACCCGACACCGGGTGACGGGCTGTCAGGTTCCGGGGGCTTCCCGGGAGACCCCTGAGGGCCCCCGGGCCTCCCGCGAGCTTCTCAGTCCTGCTTGAGGCGCCCGTTGAGGGCTTCCAGGACCGCCGGCGGCACCAGATGCGAGACGTCGCCGCCCCAGGCCGCCACCTCCTTGACGAGCGAGGAGGACAGGAAGCTGTAGGTGGGGTTGGTGGGGACGAAGAGGGTCTCCACGCCCGAGAGGCCGATGTTCATCTGGGCCATCTGCAGCTCGTAGTCGAAGTCGCTGACGGCGCGCAGGCCCTTGACGATCGCGGGGATGTCGCGCTGCTTGCAGAAGTCGACGAGGAGGCCGTGGAAGGACTCCACCTCGACGTTCCCGAATTCCGCGGTGACCTGGCGGATCAGCTCGATCCGCTCGTCGACCTCGAACAGGCCCTTCTTGGACTGGTTGATCATCACCGCGACGTGCACCACGTCGTACAGCTTGGAGGCGCGGGCGATGATGTCGAGATGTCCGTTGGTGATCGGGTCGAATGACCCGGGACAGACGGCGCGGCGCAACTGAGGTCCCTCGCTCTCCGGTCCGGTCATCGTGCGTCTTCGCACGTAGAGGCGGCGCGACCGTACCAAAACGTTCCCTCGCCGTAACGACGGGACCGGATCGGCTCGAAGCCGTCCGGCCACCGGAATTCGCCGCCTCTGGTGCTGCGCTCCACGGTGACGAGGGCTTCGCCCGCGAGCCAGCCCCCCGTGCGGAGTGTGAGCAGAATCTCGCGAAGATCGTCGTCCGAGACCGCGTACGGGGGGTCGAGGAAGACGATGTCGTACGGGTCCGCCGACGCCGGAGTCTGGACGATCTGTTCCGCTTTGCCCGCTCTGACCTCGGCGCCGGGGAGGCCCAGCGACTTCACGTTCTCGCGGACGGTGCGGACCGCGCGGGTGTCGGCCTCCACCAGGAGGGTGTGCCCGGCGCCCCGGCTGAGCGCCTCCAGGCCGACGGCGCCGGAGCCGGCGTACAGGTCGAGGACCCGCTCGCCGTCCAGCGGGCCGCCGAGGAGGGCCTGCCAGGTGGAGAAGAGGCCCTCGCGCGCGCGGTCGGAGGTGGGACGGGTGCCGTTGCCCGGCGGGACGGCCAGACGGCGTCCGCCGGCCCGACCGGCGATCACGCGGGTCATGAGGGTCCTTTGCGCTCGTGATGTGTCGGGCCCAGTCTGTCAGCCCTTGTCCAGGTACTGCTCGCGCTCCTCGTCCAGCAAGGCCTCCAGGGCGGTGCGCAGGCCCGGGAGGTGCCCCAGCTCCGGGTCGGCGGCGACCACTGCGGCCGCCTCCTCGCGGGCCTCGGCGATGATCTCCTCGTCCTCGATGACGGCGAGCATGCGCAGCGAGGAGCGGACGCCGGACTGGGCCTGGCCGAGGACGTCGCCCTCGCGGCGCTGTTCGAGGTCGATGCGGGAGAGCTCGAAGCCGTCGAGGGTGGACGCCACCGCGTTCAGCCGCTGGCGGGCCGGGCTCGCCTCGGGCATCTCGGTCACCAGGAGACAGAGCCCGGCGGCCGAGCCACGGCCGACGCGGCCGCGCAACTGGTGCAGCTGGGAGACGCCGAAACGGTCCGCGTCCATGATCACCATCGCGGTGGCGTTGGGCACGTTCACCCCGACCTCGATGACCGTCGTCGCGACCAGGACGTCCCTCTCGCCGGCGGCGAAGCGGCGCATCACGGCGTCCTTGTCGTCGGGCGGCATCCGCCCGTGCAGGACCTCCACCCCCAGGCCCTGGAGCGGGCCCTTGGCGAGCTGGTCCGCGACCTCCAGGACGGCGAGCGGGGGCCGCTTCTCGGCCTCGTCCTCCGGGGACTTCTTCTTGGCCTTCTTGGGGTCGTCCTCCTCGTCACCGATGCGGGCGCACACGACGTACGCCTGATGGCCCTTGCCGACCTCCTCCCGCACGCGCTCCCAGGCGCGCGCGAGGAAGTGGGGCTTGTCGGCGGCCGGGACGACATGGCTGGCGATCGGCGAGCGGCCGGCGGGGAGCTGGTCGAGGACGGAGGTCTCCAGATCGCCGAAGACGGTCATGGCGACGGTCCGCGGAATGGGCGTGGCGGTCATGACGAGCAGGTGCGGCGGCTGCTTGCCCTTGCCGCGCAGGGCGTCGCGCTGCTCGACCCCGAAGCGGTGCTGCTCGTCCACCACGACCAGACCGAGGTCGTGGAACTGCACCTTGTCCTCGATCAGCGCGTGCGTGCCGATGACGATCCCGGCCTCACCGGTGACGAGGTCGAGCAGGGCCTGCCGCCGCGCGGCGGCGCCCATGGAGCCGGTGAGCAGCACGACCTTCGTGGAGTGCTCGGCCCCGCCGAGCATCCCGCCCTCGGCCAGCTCGCCCATCATCTCCGTGATGGAGCGGTGGTGCTGCTGGGCGAGCACTTCGGTGGGGGCGAGCATGGCGGCCTGCCCGCCGGAGTCGACGACGGCGAGCATGGCGCGGAGCGCCACCATGGTGTTGTGGGTCACTGTGAAGTTGTCAGTGACATAAGCGTGGCTCGGGTGACCGACACTGATGCACTGGGCCGGTTTGCGACCTACGTACTCGACGGCTCGAATGCCTCGTCGGAATGTGTTGTATTTCGGGCGCGGGCGCACGCGATCGGCCTTACGGGACAGCCTGAAGGGCGCGTACTCATCAGGGAGCGCCACCGACACATGGAACGCGGCCTTCTCGGGCAGCACTCGCGCCCGGCCCCCCAGCGAACGCACGAGCCAGGCGACATCCTCTGCGAGTCTGAGCGATGCGGAGCGGAGAGAGACGCTCATCCCATCCGCGTGCACCGTGCCGTCAGTGTCCAGAAGCCCTTGCAGGAGCGAGAGACGGTTCTTGATCGACGTGTTCTTGAAGTCCTCGGGAATGAACTTGCCGTGGGACGTCTTACCCCACAGATCCAGCCTGCGCAGAGCCTGGATGACAGGATTCCGCACACCGCCGGAGCGCTGCTTCAGCTGGATGGTGTAGTCGCAGCGGGAACCCGTCACGGGAACCAGCCGGCAGTCAGGTGCCACGGCATCCGCCGCAGCGTCGCGGATCTCGTCATCGACCGTGGACAAACGCAGATTGTGTCGGAATGAGCCGTCGCCCAACAGCAGCCCGAAAAGATAGGGATCCAGTGGCAGGCCGACATCCGGTCCCAGGTCGACCGGGGTCGCGGCAGGGACGTACCACTTTGACGACCCGTTCGCCTTGAACGTGTCGAGGCGGATCTCCCGCGTGGTCATCACCTTGGGCGTCTGGCCACGATGCCACCCGCAACTCGTACCGACGATCCAGAGGTGCTCGTCGTCGCACTCCACGGAACTTCCGTCGGAGAGAACGATGCGCCAGACGTCACGCACTCCCTGGGGGAATACCCCGTCGATCAGTGCGATCTCTCCGTTGGGCACGACAACCTCGTCGCCCTCCCGCAGGTCTCCCATCCGTCGGAAACCCGTGGGGGCCAGCACCAGCGAGTCGAGGGGCTGAGCCTTACCGGAACCCACCTCTCCCTGGAGCAGCCGGTGCATCGGGTGCTCGGTCGCCAGGTCGTCGAAGATCTCCTTGGAGACCTTCTGCTGGCCTTCGGTGAGGGTGAAGGGGAGCTTGGCGTCGAAGGCGGTGAGGAGGCCGTCGGGCTTGGGTTTCCTTGCCGCGGCCGGGAGTTGGGCGTCGGCGTGGCGGCGGCGGGCCAGGGCCACCTGGAGGACGAAGGCCTCGTCCCACTTCAGGCGGGCGCGGGCGTCCTCGATGTCCGCCTTGGTGTGGGGGCGGTGGATCTTCAGGAGGGCCTCGGGCAGGGAGATCAGGCCACGGCCGTCCCGGAGGGAGTCGGGGAGCGGGTCGAGCGCCTCCTGGACGCTCGGCAGCACCGTCTGCACGGACTTGGCGATCTTCCAGGACTCCAGCTTGGCGGTGGCCGGGTAGATCGGGATGAGGGCGCCGGCCCAGCTGTCCACGCTCTCCGCGGCTTCGTCGTCGGCGCCGCGCAGCAGCTCGTACGCCGGATGGGCCAGCTGGAGGCGGCGGTTGAAGACGGAGACCTTGCCCGAGAACATCGCGCGTGTGCCCGGCAGGAGGTCCTTGTGCGGCTTGTGCACGCCGTTGCCGAAGAAGACCAGCTGGAGGCGGCCGCTGCCGTCGGTGATGGTCACTTCGAGGCGCTGGCCCTTGCCGCGGGGTGCCTTGGCCGAGGCGAAGGTGTGCAGGCGGGCGTCGGCGACCTGGGCGACCACCGTCACATGCTCGTCCATGGGCAGGTCGGCGAGGTGGGTGAGCTGCCCGCGCTCCTCGTACCTGCGCGGATAGTGGTGCAGCAGGTCTCCGACGGTGTGCAGGCCGAGGTGCTCGGCCATCACCTTCGCGGTGGCGGGTCCGAGCACCTTCTTCAGTGGTTCTTCGAGCGCGGGCACGAGATCCATTGCACACCACGGCACTGACATTGCCGTATACGCCCTGGAAAGCCGCTGGTCAGACGGCTCGTTCCGGACCCGGTACCGGTCGTCGGGGACCCGTCGCCGGTCCGCGGGGCGGGCCTCGTGGCGTCCGGAGCGTGCGCTCGCAAGGCGCGGGGAGGTCCGCGACGAGGCCCGCGAAGGGAGTCCCCCCGGTCCTTGCACCTTGGCGGAGGAGCTGCCGGGCCGTTCCCGCAGCACGGCGAGCGTGTGCGCCAGGCGACGCGAGGCAGGCAGAAATGCGAGTACAGGGCCTAAGATGGCGCGCCCCGGCCATCCCCTCGCGGTCGCCTCCTCCCGGGACCGCCCGACCCCGCGCCGTCGCCCGTCCCCCCACCAACGGCGCTGCGACGATGGACTCCCAGACCTCACAGTCATCCCAGGCATCCCAGTCACCGCATACGTTCCAGGTCGACCTGCGCGGCCTCGTGGACCTCCTCTCCCATCACCTCTACTCCAGTCCGAAGGTCTATCTGCGCGAGCTGTTGCAGAACGCCGTGGACGCGATCACCGCCCGCCGGACCGAGCAGCCCGAAGCGCCCGCGCGGGTGCGCTTGTACGCGGAGGGCGGCACCCTGCGTGTGGAGGACTCCGGCGTGGGGCTCACCGAGTCCGACGTGCACAGCCTCCTCGCGACGATCGGCCGCAGTTCCAAGCGGGACGACGGCCTCCAGGAGGCCCGCTCCGACTTTCTCGGGCAGTTCGGCATCGGACTGCTGGCGTGCTTCGTGGTCGCCGAGCGCATCCGGGTCGTGAGCCGCAGCGCGCGTACGCCCGACGCGGCGCCCGTGGAGTGGACGGCGGCCGACGACGGCTCGTACACCGTGCGGACGCTGCCGCACGAGGCGCGCCCCGAGCCCGGTACCACCGTGCACCTGGTGGCACGGGCCGGGGCCGCCGACTGGCTGTCCGCGGAGCGGGTCCTGTCGCTGGCGCGGGACTTCGGGTCGCTGCTGCCGTACGACGTCCGGGTGGGCGACGAGGCGATCACCGATCTGCCGGCGCCCTGGGACCGCTCGTACCCGAGCCCCACCACCCGCAGGGTGGCGCTGGCGCGGCACTGCCACGACCTGTTCGGCTTCACGCCCCTGGACTCGATCGAGCTGAACGTGCCGCTCGCCGGGATCCGGGGCGTGGCGTACGTGCTGCCGTCCGCGGTCAGCCCCGCCCAGCGCGCGAGCCACCGTGTGCACCTGAAGGGCATGCTGCTCACCGAGCGCGCCGAACAGCTGCTGCCCGACTGGGCGTTCTTCGTGCGCTGCGTCCTGGACACGGACAGTCTGCGCCCCACGGCCTCGCGCGAGTCGCTGTACGAGGACGAGACGCTGGCGGCGGTGCGGGAGGCGCTGGGCGAGCGGATACGGGCCTGGCTTACGGGTCTCGCGGCCGGTGACCCGGATCGTCTGGCGGCCTTCCTCTCCGTGCACTACCTGGGCGTGAAGTCCCTGGCGCGGCACGACAAGGAGATGCTGCGCACGATGCTGCCGTGGCTCCCCTTCGAGACGACCGACGGGCGGCTGTCCCTGGAGGAGTTCGCGCAGCGGCACCCGGTGGTGCACTTCACGCGGACCGTGGAGGAGTACCGCCAGGTCGCGCCGATCGCGTCCGCGCAGGGCGTCGGGGTCGTCAACGGCGGCTACACGTACGACAGCGAGCTGGTGGAGGCGCTGCCCTCGGTCCGCCCGGGAACGGTGGTGGCCGAGCTGGACGCCGACACGGTCACCGCCCACCTGGACGCGGTCGACCCGGCCGAGGAGCTGGCGCTGTCCGGCTTCCTGTCCGCGGCCCGCGCCAAGCTCGATCCCCTGGGCTGCGACGTGGTCCTGCGTTCCTTCCACCCGCTGTCCGTGCCGGCGCTGCACCTGGACGACCGGGCGGCCCGTCACGAGCAGGCCCGCGCGGAGGCCGAGGAGCAGGCGGACGACCTGTGGGCCGGCATCCTCGGCTCCCTGCGGGGCAGTGCCCCACGCGCGCGTCTGGTGCTCAACCACCTCAACCCGCTGATCCGGCGGATCAGTTCCCTGGACGACCGGGAGCTGATCGGCACGGCCACGGAGTCCCTGTACGGACAGGCCCTGCTGATGGCCCAGCGCCCGCTGCGCCCGGCCGACTCCGCGCTCCTCAACCGCGCTTTCATAGGCCTCCTCGAATGGGCCACCCACCCCAGCTTCCCGGAGGACGGTGCCCGATGAGCCAGACCATGGACTTCGACACGCTGCGCCGGGCGATGGCGGACAACTACGAGCAGCCGGAGGGCCCCGCCCGCAACGCGCGCGCGGAGCAGCTGCTCACCGAGGCGGAGAAGCTGAACATCCCGCTCGCCGTGATCGAGGCGCTCGGGCACCAGCTGAAGGTCTACAACTACAGCTCCGAGAAGGACAAGATGTTCGTCCCCTTCGCGCGTCTGCTGCGCATGTGGGACGAGCGGCCCGAGGACTTCGACGAGTACGAGATCCACTCGCTGCACTGGGTCTTCAAGTGGATGTCGGCGGGCATGCTGGGCCAGCCGCACATCCCGCTCGCCTCCATAGAGAAGTGGCTCGGCGAGATGGAGCACCGCTACCGTCTGGCCGGCCACTCCGAACGAGCGGTGCGCAGCGCCGAGTTCAGCGTCGCGAACCACATCGGGGACCTGGCGCGCGCCGAACGGGCGTACGCCGCCTGGCTGGCCGCCGACCGGGACAGCATGGCCGACTGCCACGCGTGCGAGCTGCACGACCAGGGCTGGTGGCAGGCGCGCAAGGGCGCGGACGCCGACGCCCTGGAGGTGTGGCGCCCGGTCGTGGAGGGCGAGTACGTGTGCGCCCACGAGCCGCACGCGATCCTCGCCTCCTCCCTGGTGCCGCTGTTGCGCCTGGGCCGCCTGGACGAGGCGCGGGCGCACCACCTGCGTGGCTTCAGGCTGATCCGCCCGATGGAGAGCATGCGCGGTGCGTACGCGGACCACGTGGAGTTCTGCGCGCTCTCCGGCAACGAGGCACGCGCCCTCGAACTCCTGGCCGAGCGGCCCGCCTACTTCACGGACTCCGGAGAGCCGCGCAGCAAGCTGGACTTCATGGCCGTGGTGGCCCTGCTGATGGACCGGCTCGTCGAACTGGGCCTCGGCGAGCAGACGGTCCCCGGTCCGGCCGGCCGTGTGTGGAGCGCGCGCGAACTCGCCGCCCACGCGCGCGCGGAGGCGCTCGCGCTGGCCGCCCGTTTCGACGAGCGCAACGGCACGGCCCACGTCAGCGAGCGCGCCCGCGAGCGGATGGACCGGCGCCCGCTGGTGGACCGGCTGCCGCTGGGCGTGCGCTCGACGCGCCCGGCACCGACGGCGCCCCGGCCGCCGGCCGCCCCGGACTCCGCCCCGGCCCCGGCCGTGGAACGGGATCTGCGGGACGTACTGGCCGAGGCACGCGGCCGCTCGGACGCGCTGCGCCCGGACGCCATGGACGCGTGGGCGGCGGTGGCACGCGCCGCCGGGGACCACGAGCTGGACGCCCGCGACCGCGCGGAGATCGCCGACCACGAGGCGATGAGCCGCGGCCCGGAGGGCGCCCCGCTCTTCGAACGGGCGGCCGAGCTGTACGCGGAGGCGGGCGACCCCGGGGAGGCGCTCGCGGCACGCGCGCGTGGAGCGTACGTACGCGCCCTGACGGGGCACTCCGACGACGCGCTGCGGACGATCAACGACCTGCACCGGCAGGTCCGCGCCCTGTTCGCAAAGGACGGGACCGGGGTGCGGCAGACGGCGGCCGTGCTGGTGGGACGGGCGCGCATTCTGGTGCACCGGGTGCATGAGACGGAGGGCGCGGGCACGACCGTGGCCGCCGCCGAGGAGGCCGTACGGGAGCTGCTGGAGTTCGCCGAGCCGCACATCGCACAGGTGCGGCTGGCCTCGCGGGCCGCCGAGGCGCGGGCGATGCTCGGGGAGCTGGCGGCACTCACCGGGGACGCGATGACGGCGGCGGAGCTGCTGGCTCAGGCGGCGGAAGGTTTCCTCGCCGCCGGGCTGCCGTGGTTCGCGGTGGAATACGAGGCGCGGCTCGCCGGGATCGCCCGGGAGCTCGGCGACGCGGTGGAGGCGGAGCGGGCGGCGCGCTCGGCGCTGGAGCACGGTGTGGAGTACCTGGAGCCGGCGGGACAGGCGCAACTGCATCTCCAGCTGGCCGAAGTGCTGGGCACGACGGGGCAGTTCGGTCCCGCCGCGGAGCACGCCCTGGAGGCGGCGCACTGGGCCGACGAGGCGGGCGAGGGCCCGACGTTCGGCGCCTGGGCACGGCACCAGCTGGGTGGTTTCCTCCTCCAGCAGGGGCGGTGGGCCGAGGCGGCGGAGGTGCTGGAGTCCGCGCTGCCCGATCTGACCGCCGAGACGCACGGCGACGGGGCGCTCGTGCAGACCCAGTGGTGGCTCGGCGACTGCCACACCGAGCTGGGGGAGCACCGGGAGGCCGCGGAGCGCTGGCTGCGGGCCGCGGAGATCGCCCGGCACTGGCCGGAGCAGCGTGACCACGCGATGCTGGCGCATCTGGCCGCGGAGGCCCTCGGCCACGCGGGCCTGCCGGCCGAGGCGGACCGGGCGTACACGCGGGCCGGTGACCTCTGGCGCGACCTGGGCAACGTCCACGGCCTGGCACGTGCCCTGCGCGCCCGCGCCTGGCTCGCGGCGCGGGAGGAGGACGAACTCGACCCGGCGCGGGAGCTGATGGCGCAGGCGGTGCGGGAGTGCGAGGCGGCGCTGGAGGGCGCCACCGAGGGCGAGGACGGCGCGCGGGAGCGACTCGTCGCCGAACTCGGCCACACCCACCGGCAGTTCGGCGACCTCGTCGCACGGTCGGTGCAGGACGGGGACCGGGGCGCCGACTTCCAGGGGGCGTTCGAGGAGGCGCTGGGCCACGTCACGCGGGCGGTCGCGGTGTTCGCACCGCTCGGCGCGAGCGCGCTCGACCTGCGTACGGGCGCGGAACTGGCGGCGGGCTGGCTGGAGGCCGACCTCCACCGCCCCGCCGAGGCGACCGCACGCGCGCGTGCGGTCCTCGCGGCCTACGCGAACCGGCAGGAGGCGGACGACGAGACAGCACGGGCGCGGTGCGCGGAGGCGGACCGGATGCTGGAGCTGCTGGGGACGCGGACGGGACAGTGACCCGGGTCGCCGGGTGCCTGTCGCACGGACGGGCACCCGGCACACAGCAGCTCCTGGCCCTTTGCCCCCTGCTCCACGGCCCTTACGTCCCTAACGGCCCTCACGGCCCTCACGGCCCGCACGGCCCGCACGGCCCGCACGGCAGGGCCCTTACTCCACGCCGATCAGCAGCAACGGCCCCTGACGGCCGCCCCGGTACACCACCGTGTCGACCGCCAGGTAGGACTCCCGTACCCGGGATTCCAGATGCGCCGCGATCGACTCCGGAGCCTCGTCGCCGAGCACCAGCGTGACCATCTCGCCGCCCGCCGCGAGCATGCGGTCGAGAATGATCTCCGCCGTCTCCGTGACGTCGGAGCCGATCACCGCCACGTCGTCCTCGATCAGGCCGAGGACGTCCCCGGCCTGGCAGATGCCCGCCATCGTCCAGGACTGCCGTTCCGCGACGGCGACTTCGGCGTAGCGGGTCGCTCCCGCCGCCGACGTCATCGCCACCACGTCCTCGTCGAAGCGCCGCTCCGGCTCGTGCACGGCGAGCGCCGCGATGCCCTGCACCGCCGAGCGGGTCGGGATCAGCGCGACCCGCACCCCTTCCGTCCGCGCCTGCTCCGCGGCCGCCGCGGCCGTGTGGCGCAGCTCCGCGTCGTTCGGCAGCAGGACCACCTCGCGCGCGTGCGCCCGCCGCACCGCGTCCACCAGCTCTCCGCTCACCGGTGGCTCCCCGGCCCGCGCCAGCACGGTGGTCGCCCCGGCCTCCGCGTACAGCCCGGCCAGCCCCTCCCCCGGCACCACGGCCACCACGGCCCGCTGAGCCGGTTCCCGCGGCGGTCGCCCGGCGCCGCCGGTGTGCACGTCCCCGGCCGCGAAGTGGGTGATCCGGATCCGGTACGGCCGTCCCGCCTCGACCCCGGCCTCGACGGCGGCACCGGCGTCGTCGACGTGCACGTGGACGTTCCACAGGCCGTCCCCGCCGACCACCACGAGCGACTCCCCCAGCCCGTCGAGCCGGGACCGCAGCCGGCCCACGGCCGCGTCATCGGCTTCGAGCAGATAGATCACCTCGAACGCGGGCCCGCCCTCCGCCGGGGGTCCGTCCCCGCACTCCCCCGCGTCGGGACGCCCCGCCGCGGCCTCGTCGTCCACGCGCGCGTGGACGACGGCCCCCGAGGCTCCCGGCGCCTCCCCCGTGAAGGTCTGCACCAGAGCCGCCAGCACCGCCACCAGCCCCCGCCCGCCCGCGTCCACGACCCCGGCACGCCGCAGCACGGCCAGCTGACCGGGTGTCGCCGCCAGCGCCGCACAGGCACCCTCGTACGCCGCGCGCGCGACCGACCCGCAGCCGTCCTCGGCCCCGGTGGCCGCGTCGGCGGCGGCCGAGGCGACGGTGAGGACGGTGCCTTCCACGGGGTGCGCGACGGCCTCGCGCGCGGAGTCGGCCGCGTGCCGCAGCGCGAGCCGCAGGCCCTGCCCGTCGGTGTGCGCGGTCTCACTGTCGGCGGCGAGCACCTGGGCCATACCGCGCAGCAGCTGCGCGAGGATCGTCCCGGAGTTCCCGCGGGCGCCAATCAGCGCACCGTGCGCCATGGCCTGGACCGCGTCGGCGAGCGTCGGCCGCCCCGGCCCGGCGGAAGCGGCGTCGGATGTCCCGCCCACGGCGCCCATGGCGTCGTGCCCGGCGAAGACCGCCTCGACCGCCGTGGCCGCCGACTCCACGGTCAGATAGAGGTTCGTCCCGGTGTCCCCGTCGGCCACGGGATAGACGTTGATGGCGTCGATCTCCGCCCGCGCCCGCCCCAGCGCCTGAAGCGCGAGACCGCACCAGGTGCGCACCGCGAGAGCATCGAATGTCTGCGGCACCTGCGGCACCTGCGCCTCCTTGAGCTGCTGGACTGGACGCAGCGTAGACCCAGAGCGGGGCCGTTCCGGAAGAGGGCCGCAAGAGCGCCGCGAGACCGCCGGGGCGAGGGCCGTGACGAAGCCGCTGGCAAGGGCGCGGGCCGGCCGCGGTCAAGGGCCGGGACGAGAGCGAAGGGGGCCCGGAGGAGGGGCCGCCGGGGTGGTCCGGCTCCGGGGCCCAGGTCGGAGCCCCTCGCAGCCATGGTAGTTTCGTTCCACGGACGCAGTCGTTGTATGCTGCTCCGGTTGCCCGATCTGATCGGGCCTTCCCCCTGGCACCGCCACTCAGATCCTCCGATCTCGATTCCGGCATGCCGGGATCAACCGTAAGTGCATCTGAAGTCTTTGGAGTGACCCGTGGCTGCCAACTGCGACGTCTGCGGCAAGGGGCCGGGCTTCGGCAACAACATCTCGCACTCCCACCGCCGTACGCCCCGTCGCTGGAACCCGAACATCCAGCGTGTGCGTACCGTGGTGGGCGGGACGCCGAAGCGCGTGAACGCTTGCACCTCGTGCATCAAGGCCGGCAAGGTCTCGCGCTGACGTTTCTTTAGCGCGCGGCCACTGCTGGTTCGCTGCTCAAAGCCGGTCCACTCGTGGACCGGCTTTTTGCTGTGCCGACATACGGCCGAGCCGCGTCCACCCCGGAAACCCGGGGCCGGACGCGGCTCGACGGCACTCCCTACTCGATGTCCCCGAAGTGGTCCCAGCCCCCCTTGCTGGACCACGGCGCCCCGTCCACGGTGACCTGCGGCAGCGCCGACGGGTTGAGGACCTCGCCGATCACCTTCCAGCGGGCGGGCAGCTTCACGTCCGGCGGGAAGGTCGCCACGATCGCGTGGTCCTCGCCGCCGGTCAGCACCCACTGGATGGGGTCGACCCCGACGGCCTGGCCGATGTCGTTCATCTGGGTCGGGATGTCGATGGCGCCGGAGCGGATGTCGATCCGGACCTTGCTCGCCTCGGCGATGTGCCCCAGGTCGGCGATCAGCCCGTCGCTCACGTCACACATCGCCGTCGCGCCGAGCCCGGCGGCCGCGGGACCGGCGTGATACGGCGGCTCGGGGCGCCGGTGCGCCTCGACGAACGCGCGCGGCGAACGGAAGCCGCGCGAGAGCACCGCGTGCCCGGCCGCGGACCAGCCCAGCCAGCCGGTCACGGCGACCACGTCGCCGGGCTGCGCCCCGCCCCGCGTCACCGGCTCGTGATTACGCAGATCGCCGAGCGCGGTGATCGCCACGGTGATCGTGTCCCCGCGCACCACATCCCCGCCGACCACGGCCGCGCCCGCGACCTGGCACTCGTCACGCAGGCCGTCCATCAGCTCGGACGGCCAGGTGGCGGGAAGTTCCGCGGGTACGACCAGACCGAGCAGCAGCGCGGTCGGTACGGCGCCCATGGCGGCGATGTCCGCGAGGTTCTGCGCCGCCGCCTTGCGTCCGACGTCGTACGCCGTGGACCAGTCGCGGCGGAAATGCCGGCCCTCCAGGAGGATGTCGGTGCTCGCCACCACCCTGCGGTCGGGCGCGGCTACCACCGCGGCGTCGTCGCCGGGGCCGACCCGGACCGCCGGAGTGGTGGTCAGGCGCGAGGTGAGCTCTCGGATGAGCCCGAACTCCCCCAACTCGCCAACGGTGCCCTTCATTGTCGTATTGCCCCTTCTATACCTGTCTGCGCTGTACCTGTCCGCGCTGCGGCTTGCGTGCCGTCGTCGGTGCGGTCGCGAGCCGTCGATGTCCTCGGTACGGTCGAGTCGACCGTCAACTTGTGTCGCCCGGATCTTCCGGCGTGCACGCCACAGCCCCCGCGGGTCTCCCCGCAGCGAGCGACGACGCGATACCGTGGCGTTCCTTTTCCCCACATGATCCTCGTGGCCGCCCTGGAGGTTCCGTGGTACAGGCGTACATCCTGATCCAGACGGAGGTCGGCAAAGCGTCGACCGTCGCCGAGACGATCAGCAAGATCCCGGGGGTGATCCAGGCCGAGGACGTGACAGGACCGTACGACGTCATCGTGCGGGCCCAGGCCGAGACGGTCGATGAACTCGGCCGCATGGTCGTCGCGAAGATCCAGCAAGTGGACGGCATCACCCGTACCCTGACCTGCCCGGTGGTGCACCTGTAGCCCCCGTCTACCCTTGGCCGGTGGACTTCTCCCGTCACCGGCCCAACACTTTCTTCGGGCTGCCCGTGCTCGCACTGCTGATCGCCGCCACGGGCTGCTCCTCGGCAGACGACAACGCCTCGGCCACGGTTCCCAGCCCGGACGCGAAGGTCACCGAGCTGTGCCAGAACCTGGACAAGGTGCTGCCGAAGAAGGTGGACGGCCTCGAGCGGAAAGATCCCGAGCCCCGGTCCGCGCTGACCGCGGGCTGGGGAAGCCCGGCGATCATACTGCGCTGCGGTGTGGAACGGCCCGCCGAGATGCTCGACCCGAAGGCGTCCACCACCGAGGTGAACGGCGTGGGCTGGCTGGTGCGGGAGCACGACGACGGCTCCTACGTCTTCACCACCAGCCTGCGCAGGGCATATGTCGAGGTCCGGCTCTCCGCGGAGCAGGCGAAGAACGGCGCCGGTTCGCTCGTCGACCTCGCGAAGCCCATCAAGAAGGCGATCCCCGAAGGGATCGCCGACTGACGTACGGGTGGACGACTAACGCAAGCCCGTCGAACGCCGCAGCGCCGCCTCCACCAGACGGTCGACCAGCTCCGGGTAGGCGATACCGCTCGCCTGCCACATCTGCGGGTACATCGAGATCGGCGTGAAGCCGGGCATCGTGTTGATCTCGTTGATCACGAAATCGCCGTCCTCCGTGAGGAAGAAGTCCGCGCGCACCAGGCCCTCGCAGGAGGTGGCCTCGAAGGCCTCCACGGCGAGCCGCCGCACCTCGGCGGTCTCCTCCGGCGTCAGCGGCGCCGGCACGATGCCGGGCGTGGAGTCGATGTACTTCGCCTCGAAGTCGTAGTACGCGTGCGACTGGGCCGGGGGGATCTCGGCGGGGACCGAGGCACGCGGCCCGTCCTCGAACTCCAGGACCCCGCACTCGATCTCGCGGCCGCGCAGCAGCGCCTCCACGATGATCTTCGGGTCGTGCCGCTGTGCCTCCGCGACCGCCTCGTCGAGGCCGGCGAGGTCGTCGACCTTGGTGATGCCGATCGAGGAACCCGCGCGTGCGGGCTTCACGAACAACGGCCAGCCGTGCTCACCCGCGAAGTCGACGATCTTCCTGCGGGCGGCGGACTCGTCGCGCTCCCATTCGCGCGGCCGGATCACCACGTACGGGCCGACCTTCAGCCCGAAGGAGGTGAACACCCGCTTCATGTACTCCTTGTCCTGGCCGACCGCCGAGGCGAGGACGCCCGCGCCGACGTACGGGACGCCGGACAGCTCCAGGAGGCCCTGGAGGGTGCCGTCCTCGCCGTACGGGCCGTGCAGCACGGGAAAGACCACGTCGACCTCGCCCAGCGCCTTGGGGACCGATCCCGGCTCGCTGTAGACGACTTCGCGGTTGGCCGGGTCGACGGGCAGGATGACCCCGCCCTCGTTCGACTCGGCGAGTTCCTCGACGCTGGGCGTACGGCGGTCGGTGATCGCCATCCGCTCCGGCTCGTCGGCGGTGAGCGCCCAGCGGCCGTCCCGGGTGATGCCGATCGGCAGGACGTCGTACTTCGTCCGGTCGATGGCGCGCAGGACGGCGCCGGCGGTGACCACGGAGATCCCGTGTTCGGAGCTGCGACCGCCGAATACGACGGCCACACGCGGCTTGCGAGGCGGCTGCTCGGGGCTCTGGGGGAGGTTCTCGGTGCTCATATCGCGTTGAGAGTACCCGCTGGTACGGCGGTGAGTCAGCGCCCCACGGCGGCCGTTGTCCAGCATCGCGCGGACGGTCGCTCAGCGTCGTACCGGCCGTTGCGGAGCGTCGCGCACGACCGGTCGCTCGCGGTCGCTCAGCGCCGCTCCGGCTTCGCGCTGCGCGACATCAGCTCCTTGAGGGCGACGACCGGCGGCTTGCCCTCGTGGACGATGCCGACGACCGTCTCCGTGATCGGCATGTCGACGCCGTGTCTGCGGGCCAGATCCAGCACGGACTCACAGGACTTGACGCCCTCGGCGGTCTGCTTGGTGACCGCGATGGTCTCCTGGAGGGTCATGCCCCTGCCGAGGTTGGTGCCGAAGGTGTGGTTGCGCGAGAGCGGCGAGGAACAGGTCGCCACCAGGTCGCCCAGGCCCGCGAGACCGGAGAACGTCAGCGGGTCCGCGCCCATGACCAGGCCGAGCCGGGTGGTCTCCGCGAGTCCCCGCGTGATGAGCGAGCCCTTGGCGTTGTCGCCCAGGCCCATGCCGTCCGCGATGCCGACGGCGAGCCCGATCACGTTCTTGACCGCGCCGCCGAGTTCGCAGCCGACCACGTCGGTGTTGGTGTACGGGCGGAAGTACGGCGTGTGGCAGGCGGCCTGGAGGCGCTGGGCGACGGCTTCGTTGGCACAGGCGACCACGGCGGCGGCCGGCATGCGGGCGGCGATCTCCCGGGCGAGGTTGGGCCCGGTGACCACGGCGATACGGTCCGCGCCGACCTTGGCGACGTCCTCGACGACCTCGCTCATCCGCATCGCGGAGCCGAGTTCGACGCCCTTCATGAGGGAGACGAGGACCGTGTCGGGTGCGAGCAGCGGCACCCATTCGGCGAGGTTCCCGCGCAGGGTCTGCGAGGGGACGGCGAGCACGGTGAAGTCGGCGGCGCGCGCGGCCTCGGCGGGGTCGGTGGTGGCCCGCAGGTTCTCCGGGAGTTCGACGCCCGGCAGGTAGTCCGGGTTCGTACGCGTGGAGTTGACCGCGTCGGCGAGTTCGGCGCGGCGCGCCCACAGGGTGACGTCGCAGCCCGCGTCGGCGAGCACCATGCCGAAGGCCGTACCCCACGATCCGGTCCCGAAGACGGCTGCCTTGACCGGCGTGCTCACGTGCTCTGCTCCTCTTCCTGCTGTGCCCTCTGTTGCGCTTTCTGCTGCGCCTGCGCTCTTTCGTAGGCCGCGGTCCGCCGGCGCTGTTCGATGCGCACCTGGCGCGGGTCGTAGGGCCTCTCGGGCGCCTTCTCGCCGCGGATCTCCTCGAGCTGCGCGGTGACGGCCGCCATGATGACCTCGGTCGCCTCCTTCAGGAGGTCCGGGCTCATCTCCCGGTCGTAGAAGCGCGTGAGGTCCACCGGCGGGCCCGCGAGCACGCGGTGGGTCTTGCGCGGAAGGAGGTTGGGCTTCTTGGCATACGGCGGCAGCAACTCGTTGGCGCCCCACTGGGCGACCGGAATCACCGGGCACTTGGTCTGCAGAGCGACGCGGGCGGCACCGGTCTTGCCGGTCATCGGCCAGCCGTCGGGGTCGCGGGTGAGGGTGCCCTCGGGGTAGAAGGCGACGCATTCGCCGCGCTCCACGGCGTCGATCGCGGCCCGGAAGGCGCTCAGCGCATCGGTGCTCTCGCGGTACACGGGGATCTGCCCGGTGCCCCGCATCGCGGCCCCCACGAATCCCTTCTTGAAAAGCCCGGCCTTCGCCAGGAATCGCGGAACCCGCCCGGTGTTGTACTGATAGTGGGCATACGCGAAGGGGTCGACGTGGGAATTGTGGTTGACCGCGGTGATAAATCCGCCCTCGACCGGAATGTTCTCCATTCCGCGCCAGTCCCGCTTGATCAGAACCACCAGTGGCGGTTTGCAGAGGACCGCTGCGAAGCGGTACCAGAAGCTGATTCTGCGGCGGGGCACGCGGACACCTTCCTCTAGGGCCTGGGGGGCCGCACAAGTGTCGCCCCAGGCCGCCTGTCTGTCGAGAACACCGTACGCCCCGGCACCGTGCGCCCCATGGGGGCCGGGTCACAATGGGCGCGACAAGGGAGGGACGGAGCGCTCGTGCAGTGGACCTTGGTCGTACCCCTCAAAGCCCTGGCGCGGGCCAAGAGCAGGCTTGCGGACACCGCCGGGGACGGACTGCGCCCCGGACTCGCCCTCGCCTTCGCGCAGGACACCGTGGCGGCCGCGCTCGCCAGCGCCGCGGTCCGCGATGTGGCGGTCGTCACGGGCGATCCGGTCGCCGGACGCGAGCTGGCCGCGCTCGGGGCCAGGATCGTCGCCGACGAACCGGCGGGCGGGCTGAACGCCGCGCTGGCGCACGCGGCCGCGGTCGTACGCTCCGGGCGCCCCGACAGCGGCGTCGCGGCCCTGAACGCCGATCTGCCCGCGCTGCGCCCCGCGGAATTGGCCCGGGTACTGGAAGCGGCCGTCGAATTCCCGCGCGCTTTCCTCCCGGATGCCGCCGCAATCGGTACGACTTTGCTGGCCGCCGCTCCGGGTCGCGAATTGCTCCCCGCTTTCGGTACCGATTCCCGGGCCCGTCATCGCGCCTCGGGGGCCGTGGAACTCGGTCTGGGCGGGGTGAACTCCGTACGCCAGGACGTGGACACCGGCGCCGACCTGCGCGCGGCGCTGGCACTGGGGGTGGGCCCGCGCACGGCAGCGGCGGCGGCCCGGCTGCTGATCCCGGGCCCCCAGGGGGATCGATAGGCTGCCACCATGCAGGCGACCGCGTACACGTACGACTCCGAGACCCGCAGCGGCCAGGTGCTGCTCGACGACGGCACCCCCCTGCCCTTCGACGGCCCCGCGTTCGACGCGGGCGGGCTGCGGCTGCTGCGCCCGGGGCAGCGCGTGCGGATCGAGGTGGACGGCGAGGGCGACGCCCGGCGCATCACCCTGGTGACCCTGCAGACGTTCTGAACGTCCCCGGACACGCCGCGGGCCGGGCTCCCGAGGGGAGCCCGGCCCGGCGCGTGAGTGCCCTGTGCCCTTGCCTGCCTTGCTGTCTAGCGGGCGGTGGCCTTCTTGGCGGTGGTCTTGCGCGCTGTCGACTTCTTGGCGGGGGCCTTCTTGGCCGTCGCCTTCTTCGCCGGGGCCTTCTTGGCCGTCGCCTTCTTGGCGGTGGTCTTCTTGGCCGCGGCCTTCTTGGCGCCCGCCGTGGTCTTCTTGGCGGTCGTCTTCTTCGCCGTCGCCGTGGTCTTCTTGGCGGCGGGCGCGGCCTTCTTGGCCGTGGTCTTCTTGGCGGTGGTCTTCTTCGCGGCCGCCGTCGCCTTCTTGGCGGTGGTCTTCTTGGCCGCGGCCTTCTTGACCGTGGCCGAAGCGGCGCCGGTCAGGCTGCCCTTGGGCGCCTTCTTGACCGAGACCTCACCACCGCGCGGGAGCTTCTTCGACCCGCTCACCAGGTCCTTGAAGCCCTGGCCGGCGCGGAAGCGCGGCACGGAGGTCTTCTTGACCCGAACGCGCTCCCCGGTCTGCGGGTTGCGGGCGTAGCGGGCCGGACGGTCCACCTTCTCGAAGGAACCGAAGCCGGTGACCGAAACCCGGTCCCCGCCGACCACCGCGCGGACGATGGCGTCCAGTACGGCGTCGACCGCGTCGGCGGCCTGCTGACGGCCGCCGACCTTGTCCGCGATCGCTTCTACGAGCTGCGCCTTGTTCACGTCTTCCCCTTCGGAGACCTTGCCAGAACGTAAGTGTTCAAGCGTTTTCGCACGTTAGGCAGATATATACCGCAAATCAAACACGAAACGGGCTAATCACCCTTGTGCCGCAACGAACTCGGCAGTCTCGGACTTGTTCAGCGTTCCTCTTCGGGGATTCGACCCTCGTCGAGGTCGGTCATGAACCGCTCCAGACGCCTTGTCGCATCGGCGAGATCGTGTTTGGCCACGGCCGTAATGACCAGCAGCTTCCGGGTCAGCGCCATCCGTACGCCCTCCGGGACTTGCAGTGCGCGCACTGTTGTGTGCGCTTCCTTGAGTTGGGCCGCGACTGCCGTATAGAGCTCGAGTTGGCCGTCGTGTTCCATGCACAGATTGTGCCATCTGGGGCGAGTTGTCGCCTGCGCAGGGGGCAACTACCGCCTCAAACGGCCTTCCGGGCACCTGCCGAAGCCGCGATGTCAAGACTCGGGTACCCGGCCAACACCCCTTGTAACGTGGGAAGTTGGCAGCCCGATCGAGGCGTGCGGGGCGGTTCGGACGCAGACATGGCTGTACCCCCAACCGTCCACGATTGGGGGTACAGACAGGGGTTGCGGGTGGCCGAAACCAGTCGTCGGAAGGCCCGTCGACGGGCCTTCCGACGGCCCGGGGATCAGACCTGGAGCGTCCGCGGCTTGTGCGACGGCCGCTTGGCCTCGTACGTCGCGATGTCGCCCTCGTTCTGGAGGGTGATGGAGATGTCGTCCAGGCCGTTCAGCAGCCGCCAACGGGCGTTCTCGTCGAGCTCGAAGGCCGCCGTGATGCCCTCGGCGCGCACCTCACGGGCCTCCAGGTCGACCGTGACCTCGGCCTGCGGGTCCTTTTCGGTGAGTTCCCACAGCGCGTCCACGATCTTCTGCTCCAGAACCACTGTGAGCAGGCCGTTCTTGAGCGAGTTGCCGCGGAAGATGTCGGCGAAGCGCGAGGAGATGACGGCCTTGAAGCCGTAGTTCTGGAGCGCCCACACGGCGTGCTCGCGCGAGGAACCCGTACCGAAGTCGGGGCCGGCGACCAGGACCGTGGCACCCGTGCGCTCGGGCCGGTTGAGGATGAAGGACTCGTCCTTGCGCCAGGCCTCGAACAGCCCGTCCTCGAAACCGTCCCTGGTGACCTTCTTGAGCCAGTGGGCGGGGATGATCTGGTCGGTGTCGACGTTGCTGCGGCGCAGCGGGACGGCCCGGCCGGTGTGCGTGGTGAATGCTTCCATGGCTTCTCAGACTCCAGCGGGCGTACGGGCGGCGTTCTCGTCGGCCAGGTCGGCCGGGGAGGCCAGGTGGCCGAGCACGGCGGTGGCGGCGGCGACCTGCGGCGACACCAGGTGCGTACGGCCGCCCTTGCCCTGCCTGCCTTCGAAGTTGCGGTTGGAGGTGGACGCGGAGCGCTCACCGGGGGCCAGCTGGTCGGGGTTCATGCCCAGACACATCGAGCAGCCCGCGTGCCGCCATTCGGCGCCGGCCTCCTTGAAGACCACGTCCAGGCCCTCGGAGACGGCCTGGAGACCGACCCGCGCCGAGCCGGGGACGATCAGCATCCGTACGCCGTCGGCGACTTTGCGGCCCTCGACGATCGCGGCGGCCGCACGCAGGTCCTCGATGCGGCCGTTGGTGCACGAACCTACGAAGACGGTGTCGACCTTGATGTCGCGCAGCGGCTGCCCGGCGGTCAACCCCATGTATTCCAGGGCCTTTTCGGCGGCGAAGCGCTCCGAAGCGTCCTCGTACGAAGCGGGGTCGGGGACGGACGCCGAAAGCGGCGCGCCCTGGCCGGGGTTGGTGCCCCAGGTGACGAACGGCGACAGCGCGGCGGCGGCGATGACGACCTCGGCGTCGAATTCCGCGTCCTCGTCCGACTTCAGGGTCTTCCAGTACGCGACGGCGGCGTCCCACTCCTCGCCCTCGGGCGCGTGGGCACGGCCCTTGAGGTACGCGAAGGTGGTCTCGTCGGGGGCGATCATGCCCGCGCGGGCGCCGGCCTCGATCGACATGTTGCAGATGGTCATCCGGGCCTCCATCGAGAGCTTCTCGATGGCGGAGCCGCGGTATTCCAGGATGTAGCCCTGGCCGCCGCCGGTACCGATCCTGGCGATGATCGCCAGGATCAGGTCCTTGGCGGTGACGCCGTCGGGCAGCTCGCCGTCGACGGTGATGGCCATGGTCTTGGGGCGGGCCAGCGGCAGCGTCTGGGTGGCCAGCACGTGCTCGACCTGCGAGGTGCCGATGCCGAACGCCAGCGCGCCGAAGGCGCCGTGCGTGGAGGTGTGGGAGTCGCCGCAGACGACCGTGGTGCCGGGCTGGGTCAGGCCCAGCTGCGGGCCGACGACGTGCACGACGCCCTGCTCGACGTCGCCGAGCGAGTGCAGGCGCACGCCGAACTCGGCGCAGTTCTTGCGCAGCGTCTCCAGCTGGGCCCGGGAGACCGGGTCCGCGATGGGCTTGTCGATGTCGAGGGTCGGGGTGTTGTGATCCTCGGTGGCGATGGTGAGGTCGAGACGGCGCACCGGACGCCCCGCCTGGCGCAGACCGTCGAAGGCCTGCGGACTGGTCACCTCGTGCAGCAGGTGCAGATCGATGAAGAGGAGGTCGGGCTCGCCCTCGGCGCGCCGGACGACATGGTCGTCCCAGACCTTCTCCGCGAGTGTCCTACCCATCGCTTTCCCTCCGGCCGGCCTGTGTCGGCGCCGGCCCAACTAGAGATCTTCGGGGCGGCAACGCTCGTACCCCTCGTACCGCGCGTCCGCCGCCGGGCCCGTTGGTCTGCGGGCCGCTGTATCTACCAGGGTGGCGTGTTCCACGCGAAATTGAACTTGCGTTTCACAGAGTGAGACGCGAGTATCGTTGCATGGACAACAGTAGCGGCGTCGGCGTGCTGGACAAGGCGGCCCTTGTCCTGAGCGCCCTGGAGTCCGGCCCGGCCACCCTCGCGGGACTGGTGGCAGCGACCGGACTGGCACGGCCCACGGCACATCGCCTGGCCGTGGCACTTGAACACCACCGCATGGTGGCGCGTGACATGCAGGGCCGTTTCATTCTCGGGCCCCGGCTGGCAGAGCTGGCCGCGGCGGCGGGCGAGGACCGTCTGCTGGCGACGGCGGGCCCGGTGCTCACCCACCTCCGGGACGTCACGGGCGAGAGCGCGCAGCTCTATCGCCGCCAGGGCGACATGCGGATCTGCGTCGCCGCGGCCGAGCGCCTGTCGGGCCTCAGGGACACGGTCCCGGTCGGCTCCACGCTCACCATGAAGGCCGGTTCCTCGGCGCAGATCCTGATGGCCTGGGAGGAGCCGGAGCGCCTGCACCGCGGCCTCCAGGGCGCCCGCTTCACGGCGACGGCCCTGTCGGGCGTACGGCGCCGGGGCTGGGCCCAGTCGATCGGCGAGCGCGAGCCGGGTGTCGCGTCCGTCTCCGCCCCCGTACGCGGCCCTTCCAACCGGGTGGTGGCCGCCGTGTCCGTCTCCGGCCCCATCGAGCGTCTGACCCGCCACCCGGGCCGTATGCACGCCCAGGCGGTCATCGACGCCGCCGGGCGCCTGTCCGAGGCCCTGCGCCGCACGGGCTGACCTGAGCGATCGAGTACGTCATCGGGGGCGGGCCCGCCTCAACGCCGCGGCAGGCCCTCCCCCGGCATCCCCCTCAGGCGGACCGGTGCGCGAACCGGTCCTTCGCCCGCCGCCCCCGCTTCTCGACGGGCAGCACCCCGTGCGCGGCCGCAAGCCCGAAGGGCGGCATGTCCGCGTAGATCGACTCGTACGACCCCTCGGGCGCGACATACGTCTCGTGCCACAGCCCCACGTGCCCGCGCGCCTTTCCCGCGCGCTCCTTGCGGTTGATGATCGCCCAGGCCCGGTGGTGGAACATGTCGGGTGACGTCGCGTACGCGTAGAGCTTCTCTTTGGACTCCCAGTACTGGACCACGTAGTAGGTCCGCGGTGAGGCCGTCAGCAGCACATGGCCGAGCAGTCCGCGGCTCCGGTCCCGCGTCAGCTCGCGCAGCATGCGCGGCATCGCGAGGAAGACCGGCAGCCACTGGTGCACGGCCCAGAGGTGGTTGATGCGCATGCCGATCAGCAGCACGACCACGTCCCCCTCGGCGGCTGCGGTGGTGCGGCCCGCGACGGGCTTGGCGAACATGGCGGCCCCCTGTGTTGGTGAAGGGCACTATCCAAGGCCCCGTGCTTGGATAGTGACGCTAACCAAGGAAGGGCGCAAGAGATGCGGCTGGCCGAGTTGAGCGAGCGGAGCGGTGTACCCCTCGCGACGATCAAGTACTACCTGCGCGAAGGCCTGTTGGCGCCGGGCCGGCGCATCAGCGCGACCACCGCCGAGTACGACGAGGGCCATCTGCGCCGGCTGCGCCTGGTCCGGGCGCTGATTCAGGTCGGCCGGGTCCCGGTGGCGACGGCCCGGGAGGTCCTGGGGCACGTCGACGACGACTCCCTCGGCCGCACGATCCGGCTGGGAGCGGCCCTGTGGGCGCTGCCGCAGGTTCCGGAGCCGGACGAGGAGGACGAGAACGTCCGGGCCGCGCAGCACGAGGTGGATCAGCTCCTGCGGACGCTGGACTGGACGACCGCCCAGAACCTGAGCAGCATCTCTCCCGCGCATCGTTCGCTGGTCGTGGCCGTGGCCACACTCAGGCGGCTCGGCTACGCCTGGGACGCCGAACTGATGGCGCCGTACGCCCAGTTGATGCATCAGGCGGCCGTCCGGGACCTGGACTTCGTGGAGACCCATCCGTCGGAGGCCGAGAAGGTCGAGACCGCGGTCGCGGCGGCGATCCTCTTCGAACCGGTGCTGCGCGCGTTGCACCGGCTGGCGCAGGAGGAGGAGTCGGCGCGGCGGTACGGCATCGAGTGAGCGGGAACGGCGAAGGCCCCCCACCGAAGTGGAGGGCCTTCGCCTCACGTACCCCCGACCGGATTCGAACCGGCGCTACCGCCTTGAGAGGGCGGCGTGCTAGGCCGCTACACAACGGGGGCAAGGACCACGAGTGATCCAGCTGGGCTACCAGGACTCGAACCTAGAACAACGGAACCAGAAACCGTCGTGTTGCCAATTACACCATAGCCCAATGGTGGTCTAGACCACCGAGTACCCCCGACCGGATTCGAACCGGCGCTACCGCCTTGAGAGGGCGGCGTGCTAGGCCGCTACACAACGGGGGCCCTAGCGATCCTGCATGAGAGTCAGCGGGTGCGACCCGGACTGCCCCCCTGGGAAGGATCTGTACCCCCGACCGGATTCGAACCGGCGCTACCGCCTTGAGAGGGCGGCGTGCTAGGCCGCTACACAACGGGGGCCTTGCAGAGTTGGTTCTCTGCGATGCAGATAAGCTCTGCGAGCTGGCCTACCAGGACTCGAACCTAGACTAACGGAACCAGAAACCGTCGTGCTGCCAATTACACCATAGGCCACTGAAACGCAATCCCTTGCGGGGATCTTGTTTTAGCTTGCGCCTCCGGTTTCCGGCCTTTCGGCCCGCTCCCCGGCGGCGCAGAAAGAACATTACCCGAAGGTGGACGGCACTCCAAAACGGGTATCCGCGCCGAGGACGGCGGGGAGTTCGGCCAGCGACGCGATCCGGTGCGGGCCGGTGGACGCGACGGCGGTGGCGGTGTGAGCGCCGTCGCGGTCGATCCAGACGGAGAGCAGTCCGGCCTCGGCGGCGCCGCGGCCGTCGATCTCCGGGTGGTCCCCGACGTACGCGACCTGGTGCGGCGGCAGCCCGAGCGCGTCGCAGGCCGCGTGGAAGGCCTCCGCGGCGGGCTTGGAGACGCCGAGCTCGGCCGCGCACAGGACGGCTTCGAAGCGGTGGTGCACGCCGAGGACCCGGAGCTTGCGGTCCTGGACGTGGAGGCTCGAGTTGGACAGGACCGCGTGCCGGTGACTGGCGGCGAGGGCGTCCAGGACGGGCAGTACGTCCGGGAAGAGGGCCCAGGCGGCCTCGTAGTACGCGACGTAGCGCTGGAACCAGTCGTCGGCCTCGGTGTCGGTCAGCGGCTGCCCGAGGAACACCCGGACGCGTTCGCGGCGCTGGCCCTCCCAGTCGGTCTCTCCCGCCGAGAACCTCAGCCACTGCTGGTCGGTGACCTCCCGCCAGCGTGCCAGGGCCTGCTCGACGGACTCGTATCCGTCGAGCAGGCCCTCGGCCGCCAGATGTTCGCGCATCCCGGCTCGGTCCGCGGCGCCGTAGTCGAAGATCGTGTCGTCGATGTCCCAGACCACGGCGCTGATGTCCATGAGCCGACGGTAACCCGGGGGTGGGCGCCGCGTCGGCCGGTTGACGGCAGTCGTGCCGGTCAGGGTCAGGCCGGGGCCCTGGGCGTCGTCCTGGTCGGCGGTGCGCAGCACGGTCGCCGTCCGCGTGGTCGCCGTACCCGTGGGGAAGTCGGTGAGCAGTGGTTCGTGCGTGCCGCGGTTCTCGCGGATCAGACAGCCGTCGGCGAGGCGGTCCCGGCCGGCCGGGACCGTGAGGGGACGGTTCGTGGCGCGGTCGTGGACGCCGGCGGGTCCAAAGGCGCCGCAGGACCGGTACAGCCAGGTGTTGACGGCCTGGGTGGCGCTGGGCGTGCGGGGCGCGCCGGTGGCGACGCGGGCCCGGCCGGCACGGCGCACGACAGCGCCGCGGCCCCGCTGAGGCAAGCCTTCGTGAACGGGTCACCGCTCCAGGAGCGGCAGTTCGCTGGAGGGGGGAACTCCGGATGACGGCTCGGAGCATACGAAGGGGGCGGCGTCCGGACCGGACGCCGCCCCCTTCGTGCCTGCGCTGTGCGGCTACGCCGTCAGCTTCGCCAGTGCCGCGTCGACGCGGGCCAGCGTCTTCTCCTTGCCCAGGATCTCCAGGGACTCGAAGAGCGGCAGGCCGACCGTGCGGCCGGTGACGGCGACGCGGACCGGGGCCTGCGCCTTGCCGAGCTTGAGGCCGTGCTCCTCGCCCGCCGCCAGGACGGCTTCCTTCAGGGACTCCGGAGACGTCCAGTCGGCCGCCTCCAGCTTCTCCCGGGCCGTGCGCAGCAGTGCGTCCGAGCCCTCCTTCATGGCCTTCGTCCAGGACGCCTCGTCGAAGACCGGCTCCGGCAGGAACAGGAAGTCGACGTTGTCGGTGATCTCGGAGAGGACCTTGAGGCGGGACTGCGCGTACGGCGCGATGACCTGCCACTTCGCCTCGTCGAAGTCCTCGGGCGCCCAGTTGGCGAACGGGGCCTTCAGCCACGGCCGGCAGCGCTCGGTGAAGTCCTTCACATCGAGCAGCCGGATGTGGTCGGCGTTGATCGCCTCGCACTTCTTCAGGTCGAAGCGGGCCGGGTTGGGGTTCACGTCCTTGACGTCGAAGGCGGCGACCATCTCGTCGATCGTGAAGATGTCGCGGTCCGCCGAGAGCGACCAGCCAAGGAGAGAGAGGTAGTTGAGCAGGCCCTCCGGGAGGAAGCCGCGCTCCCGGTAGAGGTTCAGCGAGGCCTGCGGGTCACGCTTGGAGAGCTTCTTGTTGCCCTCGCCCATGACGTACGGCAGGTGGCCGAACTCCGGCACGGACTTCGCGATGCCCAGCTCGATCAGCGCCCGGTAGAGGGCGACCTGGCGGGGAGTGGAGGAGAGCAGGTCCTCGCCGCGCAGGACGTGGGTGATCTCCATCAGCGCGTCGTCGACCGGGTTGACCAGCGTGTACAGGGGCGCGCCGTTGGCTCGTACGATCCCGTAGTCCGGGACGTTCTCCGGGAGGTACGTGATGTCGCCGCGGACCAGGTCCGTGAAGGTGATCGGCTCGTCGGGCATCCGGAACCGGACGATGGGCGTGCGGCCCTCGGCCTCGTAGGCGGCCTTCTGCTCGGCCGACAGCTCCCGGCAGTGTCCGTCGTAGCCGGACGGCTTGCCGGCGGCGCGGGCGGCGTCGCGGCGGGTGTCCAGCTCCTCCGTCGAGCAGTAGCAGTGGTACGCGTAGCCGCCGTCGAGGAGCTTCTGGGCGACGTCCTTGTAGAGGTCCATCCGCTGCGACTGGCGGTACGGCGCGTGCGGGCCGCCGACGCCGGGGCCCTCGTCCCAGTCGAAGCCCAGCCAGCGCAGCGAGTCCAGAAGCTGCTCGTACGACTCCTCGGAGTCACGGGCCGCGTCGGTGTCCTCGATGCGGAAGACGAAGGTGCCGCCGGTGTGGCGGGCGAACGCCCAGTTGAACAGGGCCGTACGGACCAGGCCCACGTGGGGGTTGCCGGTCGGGGAGGGACAGAAACGTACGCGTGGGGGCACCCCCTCTCCGAGCGGAGTCGAGGACTTGGGGGAGTTCGCGTTAGCCACGCTTGATCACCTTGTTGGTGAGAGTGCCGATGCCTTCGATGGTGACGGCGACCTCGTCGCCGACGTTGAGGGGGCCGACCCCAGCCGGGGTGCCCGTGAGGATCACGTCGCCGGGGAGCAGCGTCATGGCCTCGGTGATGTTGACGATCAGATCCTCGATCGAGTGGATCATCTCGCTGGTGCGGCCGAGCTGCCGCTGTTGCCCGTTGACCGTGAGCTGGATGGTGACGTCGCTCGGGTCGAGGTCCGTCTCCACCCAGGGGCCGAGCGGGCAGGAGCTGTCGAAGCCCTTGGCCCGGGCCCACTGCTTCTCGCGCTTCTGGACGTCACGCGCGGTGATGTCGTTGGCGCAGGTGTAGCCGAGGATGACGTCCTTGACGCGCTCACGCGGTACCTCGCGGCACATGCGGCCGATGACCACCGCCAGCTCGGCCTCGTGGTGCAGCTCGTTCGAGAAGGACGGGTACTGGATCGGGTCGCCGGGGCCGATCACCGAGGTCGACGGCTTGAAGAAGGCGAACGGGGCGTCGGGCACCTCGTTGCCCAGCTCCTTGGCGTGCTCCGCGTAGTTGCGGCCGAAGGCCACGACCTTGTTGGGGAGCACGGGCGGCAGCAGGCGCACCTTGTTGAGGGGAACCTTCGTACCGGAGAGCTCGAAGTCCGCGAACGGGATGCCCTTGATGATGTCGAGGACGAGCTCGTCCGGCTTGTCGCCCTCGACCGCGCCGAAAGCGACGTTGCCGTCGATGGAGAATCTGGCGATGCGCACGGGATCCTTGCGCCCCTCACTGAGCTGGCTGGAGTCTGACGCTCCAGGCTAACGCGGTGGGGGCGGCAGGCTCGCGCATTACCGGCGGGCGCCCTCGGAGCCGTGCGCGATCACGCCCGCCCATTCACAGGGAACACCTTGAGCGGGCGGCGCCCGGTGCGCGTACTACTCCGCGACGGAAGCCGTGACGGGGGCCTCCATCAGGATGGTGCGTCGGGGATTGGCGGTCTGGGTGGGAAGATCGACGGAGTGTTCCGGCTGGTCCGGCGTGTGCAGCTCGTCGGCGTCGGTGAGGTGCGCCAGCGTGGTGCGTCGCGGGTTGGCTATGTTGCGGAACATCGTCGTCGTCTTCACTGGAGTTCGTGACCTCGTCGGTACGGGCGCCGGGCAGGGTCCAAGGACCGCCGCAGAAGCGCAGGTTGTCGGATTCGCCATCCCTGTAAAGCGTCAGGCTAAACATTCAATTCCCTGGCGAAGGCGTGAAGAGGTCATGATCCCCGTGTGAGTTTGCTCACTGACTACTGGGCAAAAGGGTCAATCCGGACCGCCAACTCCTCGCGACGAAACGGACATTGCCCCACTGAAGCGCGCATTCCGCTCCTGATCATGGCGACTGGGACACCCTGCGCACCTCGATGACTCGCCCGCTTATGCCCGATATATATAAGTCCACTTTCTACGTCTCGTGACGCTCCCCTCACAAGGGGTCACGGTCGTCACGGGCTCGCCCATGGGCCTTGTTGGAGATCCGGCACTGTGCTGGAATTCCACGGACCGCCGCGGGATCGAGATCCGGCGCGCAGGGGCGCAACGCAGCGCCAGTGGCGGCGGGAAGGGGGAGCCCAGCGCCGGTCACTCACGACCACCATGGGTGCGCATTGAGGGCACTCCCACGACGCCGACACCGTCCCGCCGTTCACGCGGAGGGACGCCTGGTCCAGAGGTTGCGACGCTAGTGCAGGGACGTTTCAAGAGGGATGGCAGCGCTTCGGCGGAGCCGGAGCCGCACGGCGGGACCGACCGCGGTTCCTCGCCCCAGCACGCCCAGAACCCGGGACCGGGTGAGGCCGGCAAGAGCGGTGGGCGCACCGGTGCGCCCAAGGCCCCCACTCCACCCGCGAAGCCGACGAGCAGCGGCCCCAGCAGCGGCTCGCGCGTAGCTCTGCGCAACTGGCGCATCTCCACGCGTCTGGTCTCGCTGCTCGCGCTCCCCGTGGTCGCCGCGACCTCGCTCGGCGCGCTGCGCATCAGCGACTCCATGGACGAGATCCAGCAGCTCGACAACATGAAGCTGCTGACCGACATGACCAAGCAGGCGACCGAGCTCGCCGCCGCGCTCCAGGACGAGCGCGACCAGTCGGCAGGTCCGCTGGCGCACGGCGCCACGGCCACCGACTTCACGGTCAAGGGCGTCCGCCAGAAGACGGACCGCGCGCGCTCCGCCTTCCTCTCGGGCACCCAGGAGATCGACGACGCCAGCGGCAACGGCCAGCTCTCCGGCGTCCGCGACAGCGTCGTGGGTCTGGCCGGTGAGCTGAGCAACCTGAGCAGCATCCGCAACGTCGCCTACAAGGACTCCGAGAACGCCACGCAGACGGTCGAGGGCTACCACCGCCTCATCACCCAGCTGCTCGGCCTCTCGCAGGACATGGCCGAGGCGACCAGCAACCCGGAGATGATCCAGCGCACGCGCGCCCTGGCGGCCTTCTCGACCGCCAAGGAGTACGCGTCCGTGCAGCGCGCGGTCATCGCGGCGTCGCTGCCCGCGAGCAACAACACCTTCGGCAAGCTCTCCGAGAACGACCGCCAGTACGCGCTCTCGGCCCTGGACAGCCAGGAATCCGAGATATCGAGCTTCAACAGCATCTACGGCGACGGCTACGAAGATCTGACGAAGCCCATCGACAGCGGCAACCCGACCATCGAGGCCGCCGACGAGTACGCGAAGCGCGCGCTGAGCGACAAGAACGGCATCCGCCAGCAGAACAAGCGCTCGTACAAGGACTGGGTCGACGACGACTCGGCCAAGCTCGAGCAGATGTCGAAGATCGAGCTCACCCTGCTCAACCAGATGGAGCAGAAGGCCCGCGAGCTGCGCAACCAGTCCGAGCAGGAAGCGATCATCTCGGGTGCGCTGATCCTCATCGTCCTCGGCGTCTCGCTCGTCGGCGCCTTCGTCGTGGCCCGCTCCATGATCCGCTCGCTGCGCCGGCTCCAGGACACCGCGACCAAGGTCGCCCAGGACCGCCTGCCCGAGCTGGTCAGGCAGCTGTCCGAGTCCGACCCGCAGGACGTCGACACGTCCGTGGAGTCGGTCGGTGTGCACTCCAAGGACGAGATCGGCCAGGTGGCCGCGGCCTTCGACGACGTGCACCGCGAGGCCGTACGACTCGCCGCCGAGCAGGCCCTGCTGCGAGGCAACGTCAACGCGATGTTCACCAACCTCTCGCGCCGCTCCCAGGGCCTCATCCAGCGTCAGCTCTCGCTCATCTCCGAACTGGAGTCCCGCGAGGCCGACCCGGACCAGCTGTCCTCCCTGTTCAAGCTCGACCACCTCGCGACCCGCATGCGCCGTAACGGTGAGAACCTCCTCGTGCTCGCCGGTGAAGAGCCCGGCCGCCGCTGGACCCGCCCGGTCCCGCTGGTCGACGTGCTCCGCGCCGCCGCCTCCGAGGTGGAGCAGTACGAGCGCATCGAGCTGTCCTCGGTCCCGACCACCGAGGTCGCGGGCCGGGTCGTCAACGACCTCGTGCACCTGCTCGCCGAGCTGCTCGAGAACGCGACGTCGTTCTCCTCCCCGCAGACCAAGGTCAAGGTCACCGGTCACGCGCTGCCCGACGGCCGCGTTCTGATCGAGATCCACGACACCGGCATCGGCCTCTCCCCCGAGGACCTCGCGGCGATCAACGAGCGGCTCGCGGCGCCGCCCACCGTGGACGTGTCGGTCTCCCGCCGCATGGGTCTGTTCGTGGTCGGCCGTCTGTCGCAGCGCCACGGCATCCGCATCCAGCTGCGTCCGTCCGACTCGGGCGGTACGACCGCGCTCGTCATGCTTCCCGTCGATGTCGCCCAGGGCGGCAAGAAGGTTCCGGGCAAGCCGGGCCAGGGCGCTCCCGGCATCGGCGGCCCGGCTGCCGCACAGGCCTCGGCCGGTGTGGCCGCGGCCCGTCGCGGCGGTCAGTCGGGCAGTCCGAGCCTCGGCGCCGGTGCCCCCGCGGGCAACGCCGGCCGTATCGGTGCGGCTCCGCAGCGCGGACAGGTGGGTGCCGGTCAGGGCCCGCGTGCCGCACTGCCCGGCAGCAACCAGGGCGGACGTCCCGGCGCGCCGGGCGGAGCCCGGGGTCCGCAGCAGGGTCCGGCGGCACCGCAGCAGGGCCGGCCGGCCCCCGCGGGTGCCGGTGCGGGTGCCGGTGCCTTCGGGCAGAACGCGCCGGGCGCCCCGCAGGGCCTCCAGGCGGCGCAGGCCTTCAACGAGGGCCCGGCGGCCACCCGTCAGGGCGGCTTCGGCGACGGCGGTTCCGGCACGCGCCGGGGCGGCGGCTTCGGCGACAGCACCCCCGCGGCCGCACCCCCGCAGCAGCCCCAGCAGCCTCAGCAGCAGCCCAAGGAGTCCCGTCGCCGCAGGCCGCAGCTGCCGGGTCGCGGTGGCCCGCGGGCCGAACTGCCCGGCGGCAGCGCCCAGCCGCGCACGCCCAGCTGGAGCGACGAGAACGCGCAGCCGCCGGTGCCGCGCGCCTCGCTCGACGCCCCCCGCGGCCACGAGGAGCCGGACGCGCTGTCCGCCACCTCCCGGCTGCCGCGCGTCGACGACCGCCAGGGACCCGGCGCGACCTCGGAGATCCCCCGGATCGACGACCGCCAGGGACCCGGCGCCACTTCTGAGTTCGCCCGTCCCGACTTCGACACCACGCGCCCCGGCGCGGAGGCGCCGCAGGGCGGCAACGGGCAGTTCGGCCGCCCGGACATGTTCGGCACCGGCAACCAGGCGGCACCCACGAACCGGTTCCCGGCTCAGGGCCGCCCCCAGGACGCGTCGCCCACCGGACAGCCGCCGGCCTACGGCGGCTCCCAGGACCCGTCGGCCACCGGCCAGTTCGCGACGCCGGGCTACGACGGTTCCGGCACGGGTCAGTACGCGACGCCGGGCTACGACGCGTCCGGCACGGGTCAGTACCCGGCGCCGGGCCAGGGCAACCGCCAGGACTCCTCGTCCACGGGCCAGTTCGAGCGGCCGCAGGCCGGTGGCCCCGCCGACTTCGGTGTCCCCCGGCCGCCGGCCCCGCAGCGTCCCGCGCGTCCGCAGCAGCCCGAGGCGCTGCCGCCGGCGGCGGGTCCCGGCGACGGGCGTACGCCGCTGTACGACACGCTGGAGACCAACTGGTTCCACGGTCAGCAGGGCCAGCAGGGCCAGCAGCAGAGCAACGGCTCGGCGCAGGCCCCCCAGCAGCAGCCGCAGTCACCTGCGGCCCCCCAGCGTCCGGCCCCCACGCCGGCCGCCTCCTCCTGGCGCAGCACGCCGAACGACGATCTCGTCAAGCAGGCCGAACGCGTCCGTCAGCCGTCGGCGGGCGGGGTCACCACCTCCGGCCTGCCGCGTCGGGTCCCCCGCGCGAACCTCGTCGCGGGTACGGCTCAGCAGCAACAGCACCAAGCAGGTCCGCAGGTCTCGCGTGCGCCCGATGACGTACGCGGCCGGCTGACCAATCTCCGTCGGGGCATCCAGCAGGGTCGCCAGGCCGGTACCGGCCAGACCGGCAGCTTCCCCAGCCCCACTCACCAGCAGGAGCGTTAGTTGAGCCCGATGAGCCAGGCCGCACAGAATCTGAACTGGTTGATCACCAACTTCGTGGACAACACCCCCGGGGTGTCCCACACCGTCGTCGTGTCCGCCGACGGACTCCTTCTGGCCATGTCCGAAGGCTTCCCGCGCGACCGCGCAGACCAGCTCGCGGCCGTCGCGTCGGGGCTCACCTCGCTCACGGCCGGGGCGTCCCGGATCTTCGAGGGCGGCACGGTGGCCCAGACGGTCGTCGAGATGGAGCGCGGTTTCCTCTTCCTGATGTCCGTCTCGGACGGCTCGTCGCTCGCGGTCCTCTCCCACCCGGAGTGCGACATCGGCCTCGTCGGCTACGAGATGGCACTCCTGGTCGACCGTGCGGGTGCGGTGCTCACGCCGGACCTGCGCGCCGAACTCCAGGGCAGTCTGCTCCACTGACCGGCCCCGGTCCACACAACTCACGAAATCACCGTCCGGCCGCCACAATCCCCCCACCGGCCCCTGTCAGACGGCACGACTGACCGACTTGCTGTCCCGCCCGGAGGATTCATGACCCCGCCCACCGCCTCTCATGATCCGTACGCACAGTCGTACGGGGACGAGGGCGACCAGCCGTTGGTTCGTCCGTATGCGATGACCGGCGGCCGGACCCGGCCGCGTTACCAGCTCGCCATAGAGGCGCTGATCAGCACGACGGCCGACCCGGCCCAGCTGATGGGGCTGCTCCCCGAGCACCAGCGGATCTGCCACCTGTGCCGTGAGGTGAAGTCGGTGGCGGAGGTGTCGGCGCTCCTGTCCATGCCTCTCGGTGTGGCACGGATTCTTGTCGCGGACCTCGCCGAGGCCGGACTTGTCGCCATCCACCAGCCGGGCGGCGACGAGAACAACGGCGGTGCACCGGACGTGACACTGCTCGAAAGGGTGCTCAGTGGACTTCGCAAGCTCTGACGGCGGGGGGCGGACGACCACCTCCGCCAAGATCGTGGTGGCCGGCGGCTTCGGCGTGGGCAAGACCACGTTCGTGGGCGCCGTCTCCGAGATCAACCCGCTGCGCACCGAGGCCGTCATGACGTCCGCGTCCGCGGGCATCGACGACCTCACCCACACCGGGGACAAGACCACCACCACGGTGGCCATGGACTTCGGCCGCATCACGCTCGACCAGGACCTGATCCTGTACCTGTTCGGCACGCCCGGCCAGGACCGCTTCTGGTTCATGTGGGACGACCTGGTCCGCGGCGCCATCGGCGCGGTGGTCCTGGTCGACACCCGCCGTCTCGCCGACTGCTTCCCCGCGGTCGACTACTTCGAGAACAGCGGTCTGCCGTTCGTCATCGCCCTCAACGGCTTCGACGGGCACCAGCCGTACAACCCCGAAGAGGTACGCGAGGCTCTGCAGATCGGTCCGGACGCGCCGATCATCACGACGGACGCCCGGCACCGCGCGGACGCGAAGTCGGCGCTGATCACGCTGGTCGAGCACGCGCTCATGGCCCGTCTGCGATAGCACTCGAAGCACACCCCTGATACCACGCAAGTCGGCGACGCCATACGGCAGTTGTCGTAGATACGCTGGAGCCGACTGTGTCCTTTGACACGGTCGGCTCCGGCGTTCATAACGTTTCGACAGAGATCTCGGGTGGTATCACCACGCGTCGCGTTCGTTCGGTCTCGCTGCGCTCACAAAAGCCCCGCCTTTTGGCGGGGCTCGCTCTTTATGACCGTTTTATCAGGGGCCTCCAGCGAGCGGAATCCTCCCTTCCGAGTGTTTGGAAGAGCGCCGCTTGACGTGCTGGAATGCCTGAACTGCCCATTAGTCAAAGACGTACTCAGTCAACGACGTACTGGGCTCTGGAGACACCGCGGCACAACGTTGGTGCCGACGCCGAGAGGTTGTTGGTCGAGTGAGGCGAAGCAAGAACGGTCCCGAGCCGTCGGCACGGGGCAACTTCACCCCGCCGCCGCGGGGAGGGGTACCCGCACAATCCGGCCCCGAGCCGGCGGCGGTGGTCGCGCCCAGCGGCAGCCGTCTCTCTCCGCGCAACTGGCGCGTGCCGACCAGGCTGAACGCGATCCTGCTCATACCCGTGCTGGTCGGCCTGGTCATGGGCGGCTTCCAGGTGAAGGGCTCGATCGACACCTGGCAGGAAGCCCGCGACGCCGAGAAGGTCGCGAAGATCGTGGCGTCCGCCGGTGAATACGCCGAGGCGCTGCTCAACGAGCGCGATGTGTCCGCCGCCCCGCTCCTCAAGGGCGACCGGAACAACGCGACGGTCAAGAAGGCCCGCGCCCTCACCGACCAGAAGGCCGACGCCTTCCACCAGGAAGTCGTCGGAATGCCGGCCAAGGCAGGTCTCCAGCGCCGGCTGGGCCTGGTGGAGAAGGCCGAACCGCAGCTGGAGCAGATCCGCAAGGCGGCCTACACGACCGCCATGGACCCGGTGAAGACCGAAGAGGGTTACGTCACCGTCGAGCACCTGCTCATGGAGTTCTCCAACGAGCTGGGCCTGGGTACCGGCAACATCACCAGCTACGGCCGTACCGTGTACGCCATCGCGCTGGCCAAGGGCGCCGAGTCGCTGGAACGCTCCATCGGCCTGCACCTGCTGATCAAGCCCAGCAGCGACGAGAAGATCCGCGCCCAGCAGATCACCTCCTTCACCTCGTACGCGTACCTCGAGCAGATCGCTCTTCAGGAGTACGTCTCCGGCGGCACCGAGCAGGACTACGCCCGGCTCACCCAGGTGATGAAGCAGAAGACCGCTGCGGGCAAGGCCAAGCTCGCCGAGGCCAAGAGCAGGACCGAGGCCGCGGGCGGCACCTTCGTGGCCCCGCCGGCCCTGGACAAGATGATCCAGGCGATCGGCAGTGGCGCCACGCCCGCCGCCCTCGCCCAGCAGGGCATCACCCCCACGACGTGGATGTCCGCCGCGACCCTCAAGTTCGACGGCTACAGCCAGGTGGAGAAGGAACTCGTCGACCGGGCCGTCAACGACGCCAACGACATCGCCTCCAGCGCCCAGCGCGACGCCTACATCAACGGCGCCATCGTCGTCGTGGCCCTGCTCGCCGCGTTCATCCTCGCCGGCCTCATGGCCCGCCAGATGAGCCGCTCGATGCGCCAGCTGCGCAACGCGGCCTTCAATGTCGCCGAGCAGCGCCTGCCGATGCTGGTCGACCAGCTGTCCCGTACGGACCCGGGACGCGTCGACACCCGCGTACAGGCCATCCCGATCACCACCACGGACGAGATCGGCGAAGTCGCCCGCGCCTTCGACCAGGTCCACCGCGAGGCCGTACGACTGGCCGCCGAGCAGGCCCTCCTGCGAGGCAACATCAACGCGATCTTCACCAACCTCTCGCGCCGCAACCAGTCGCTGATCGAGGGCCAGCTGACCCTGATCACCGACCTGGAGAACAACGAGGCCGACCCGGACCAGCTGGAGAACCTCTTCCGGCTGGACCACCTCGCGACCCGTATGCGCCGCAACGGCGAGAACCTCCTGGTCCTCGCCGGCGAGGAGCCCGGACGCCGCTGGGACCAGCCGGTCCCGCTGGTCGACGTGCTGCGCGCCGCCTCCTCCGAGGTGGAGCAGTACGAGCGCGTCGAGCTGTCCGGCGTCCCGGAGGCCGAGATCCACGGCCGCGCCGTGACCGACCTCGTGCACCTGCTCGCCGAGCTCCTGGAGAACGCCACCACGTTCTCCTCGCCGCAGACCAAGGTCCGCGTCACCGCGACCCGTCTCCCGGACGGCCGCATCATGGTCGAGATCCACGACAAGGGCATCGGCCTCACCGCCGAGGACTTCGCGGACATCAACCACAAGCTGGCCAACCCGCCGACCGTGGACGCCGCGATCTCCCAGCGCATGGGTCTGTTCGTGGTCGGCCGCCTGTCCGACCGGCACGGCATCCGCGTCCAGCTGCGCCCCTCGGGCGAGCAGGCCGGCACGACCTCGCTGGTCATGCTCCCCGACGTCATCACCCACGGTGGCGGTGGCGAGCAGCAGGTGCAGCGCGACGAGTTCACGGTCTCGCAGATCATCCCGGAGCAGCAGAACTTCGCGGGAGGCGGCGAAGCCTTCCAGGTGGAGCCGATGCGTACGGCCGCGGAGCTGGGCTTCGACGACAGCCGCTACACCGAGGTCCCCGACGACATACGGGAGCTGGACCCCGTCGGCCGCTCGCTGATGCGCGAGGAGCGCCGGGCGGCCCTGGAGGCCCAGGCACACGGCCCGCAGGACGGTTCCGAGGGGCAGCGCTACCAGGACGAGTTCGACGCGTCGCAGCAGCCGGCCTACGGCAACGGGCAGAACGGGTACCCGGAGCAGCAGGCGGGGTACGACCAGCAGACGGCGTACGAGGAGCAGCAGCAGCCTGCGTACGAGGAGCCGTACTTCGCGCCGAACGGCGACTTCTCCCAGACCGGGGAGTTCCCGGCCACCGGAGAGTTCGCGCCGAACGGTGACTTCGCCTCCAACGGCGGCTATCCGGAACCCTCGTACGCGGAGCCGAACCAGGAGAGCAACTCGGGTGGCGGGCGCACCGCCTCGGAGACGTTCTCGGCCTTCGACGAGCCGTCCTACCAGGATGACTGGCCGAAGCAGGACGACTACCAGAGCGGGTACCGGTCCGAGTACGCTCCGGAAGCGGAATCCTCGCAGGCCGCTGACGTGAGTGAGCGGGACCACGTAGGCTTCACCCGTCCGGGACCGGCCCCCTCCGCCGCCCACGCACTGACCGACGCCGGTCTGCCCCGCCGCGGATCCACCGGGAACGGCAACGGCAACGGCCCGCAGCGCGTGAGCCCGGACCCGTCGGCGGCCCCTGCCGGGACCGAGACGGGCGGCATGGGCAGCAACTGGCGCTCCTCGAACGACGAGCGCTGGCAGCAGGCCTCGCAGCTGAAGAAGCCCAAGGCCGGCGGAGTTACCTCCTCCGGACTGCCGCGACGGGTACCCAAGGCCAACCTGGTCGAGGGAACCGCGGATTCGACCCCCCAGGGCGGCCCCCAGGTCTCCCGCGCTCCCGAGGACGTCCGGGGCAGGCTGAGCAACCTGCGCCGGGGCGTGGAGCGGGGACGCAATGCAGGTAGTGACACGAACGGCCAGGGCCTCGGTCCTGATAGCACCTACAACCAGGAGCGTTAGTGTGAGCCCGATGAGCCAGGCGGCGCAGAACCTGAACTGGTTGATCACCAACTTCGTGGACAACACCCCTGGGGTGTCCCACACCGTGGTGGTCTCCGCCGACGGACTCCTTCTGGCGATGTCCGAAGGCTTTCCCCGTGACCGCGCCGACCAGCTCGCGGCCGTCGCGTCCGGTCTGACCTCGTTGACCGCGGGTGCCTCCCGCATCTTCGAGGGTGGCGCTGTGAATCAGACGGTTGTGGAGATGGAGCGGGGATTCCTCTTCCTCATGTCCATTTCCGATGGTTCGTCGCTCGCGGTCCTCGCACACCCGGAGGCGGACATTGGCCTCGTTGGGTACGAGATGGCCCTTCTGGTGGACCGTGCCGGTACGGTTCTGACCCCGGACCTTCGGGCGGAGCTCCAGGGCAGCCTTCTCAACTAGCAGACAGACGGTACGTTTTGGCGTCCCGGGGCCTTAAGGTTTCGGGACGCGGCTTCCACGTGATGGGTGCCCGGTGCAGTTGGAGGAGGAGAGAGAGTGGCAACACCCCCAGGCGGTTCGTCTTCGGGCAACTGGTCCTACGGCCCCGGCCAGGGCCAGGGTCAGGGTGAGCAGAACCGGTACAACTTCCCCTCCGCACCCAGCCCGCGGCGTCAGCCGTACGCACCCCAGGGCCCCCAGGGTCCCGGTCCCTCGCCGTACGACCAGCCGTCGGCGCCGCGCATCCAGCCCGTGCAGCCACAGCGACGCTCCCCCGAGCCGGCGCCCGCAGGGTCGTCGAGCAACCCCCTGGTGCGCCCGTACGCCATGACGGGCGGCCGCACCAGGCCGCGGTACCAGCTCGCCATCGAGGCGCTGGTGCACACCACTGCGCAGCCGCACCAGATGCAGGGGCAACTGCCCGAGCATCAGCGGATCTGCAACCTCTGCCGAGAGATCAAGTCGGTCGCCGAAGTCTCGGCGCTGCTCACGATCCCCCTCGGCGTGGCCAGGATCCTCGTCGCCGACTTGGCGGAGGCGGGCCTGGTCGCCATCCATCAGCCCGGCGGCGACGAAAACGCCGGTGGCCAGCCAGACGTGACTTTGCTCGAAAGGGTGCTCAGTGGACTTCGCAAGCTCTAGCGGAGGGCCTTCCCGCTCCACCACGTCCGCGAAAATCGTGGTGGCAGGCGGCTTCGGCGTGGGCAAGACCACGTTCGTCGGTGCCGTCTCGGAGATCAATCCGCTGCGCACCGAGGCCGTCATGACGTCCGCGTCCGCGGGCATCGACGACCTCACCCACACCGGGGACAAAACCACCACCACGGTGGCCATGGACTTCGGCCGCATCACCCTGGACCAGGACCTGATCCTGTACCTGTTCGGCACGCCCGGCCAGGACCGCTTCTGGTTCATGTGGGACGACCTGGTCCGCGGCGCCATCGGCGCGATCGTCCTGGTCGACACCCGCCGTCTCGCCGACTGCTTCCCCGCGGTCGACTACTTCGAGAACAGCGGTCTTCCCTTCGTGATCGCCCTCAACGGCTTCGACGGCAACCAGCCGTACAACCCGGACGAGGTGCGCGAGGCGCTCCAGATCGGCCCCGACACCCCGATCATCACGACGGACGCCCGCCACCGCGCGGACGCGAAGTCGGCGCTGATCACGCTGGTCGAGCACGCACTCATGGCGCGACTCCGCTAGCGCATCCGCGCGCGGTAGCAGCAGAAGGGGGCGCCCTCTCCGGTCGGAGAGGGCGCCCCCTTCTGTCGGTCCGGTGTGCCGGTCCGCTCTGTCGGTCCGCTCTGTCGGTCCGCTCTGTCGGTCCGCTCTGTCGGTCCGCTCTGTCGGTCCGCTCTGTCGGTGACCGCTCTGTCGGTCCGCTCTGTCGGTCCACGGCAACGGGACGTGAGCCGACACCGCCCGGGTCCCCCGCGCCGGAAAACCGCGGTCGGGGGCGGCAGCGGCAGCGGGACGTACGACAGCGGCGCCCGACCCCCGCCGCCAGAGCCACCGCCGTCGGGGCCACCGCCACCAGGGCACAGCCGTCGGGGCACAAGCAGAGGGGCCCCTCACCCAAGTGGGTGAGGGGCCCCTCTGGCCTACGGCTGAGCGGCGCGGCCTAGCCGTGCCAGCTGTGCGGTGCCCGGAAACCCGGCTCGCGCTCCAGGCGGCGCCAGCCCGCCTTCGGGCGGCCACGGCGGGCCGGCGAGGCGGCGGGGGCGGTTGCCGCGCGAGCCAGGAGGATGGCCGTGATGGCGGCCACTTCCTCGGGCTCGGCGTGGCCCTTCTCGACGCGAATGTCAGGCGGGTTCATGGGCTTCAGTCTCCGTGGATGAGGTTTCCGCGGGGGTACCGCGGAGGATCCGCAGGGTTACTGCGGCGGGTTGCCGTGCTTGCGGGAGGGCAGATCCGCGTGCTTGGTGTGCAGCATCGCGAGGGACTTGATGAGCACCTCGCGGGTCTCCGCCGGATCGATGACGTCGTCGACCAGGCCGCGCTCCGCGGCGTAGTACGGGTGCATCAGCTCGGCCTTGTACTCCTTGACCATGCGGGTCCGCATGGCCTCCGGATCCTCGGCCTCGGCGATCTGACGGCGGAAGATCACGTTCGCGGCGCCTTCCGCGCCCATCACGGCAATCTCGTTGGTCGGCCACGCGTAGGTGAGATCGGCACCGATGGACTGGCTGTCCATGACGATGTACGCGCCTCCGTACGCCTTGCGCAGGATCAGCGAAATCCGCGGCACGGTCGCGTTGCAGTACGCGTAGAGCAGCTTCGCTCCGTGCCGGATGATTCCGCCGTGTTCCTGGTCGACTCCGGGGAGGAACCCCGGGACGTCCAGGAGGGTCACGATCGGGATGTTAAAAGCGTCACACATCTGGACAAAGCGCGCAGCTTTTTCGCTCGCCTCGATGTCCAGGACCCCGGCCAGGGTCTGCGGCTGGTTGGCGACGATGCCCACCACACGGCCGTCGAGACGGGCCAGTGCGCAGATAATATTGCGGGCCCAGCGCTCGTGGATCTCGAGGAAGTCCCCGTCGTCCACCAGCTCCTCGATGACCTTGGCCATGTCGTACGGCCGGTTGCCGTCCGCCGGGACCAGGTCCAGCAGGACGTCCGAGCGCCGGTCGGCCGCGTCGCTCGACTCGGCGTGCGGCGGGTTCTCCCGGTTGTTCTGCGGAAGCATCGACAGCAGGTAGCGCACCTCAGCGAGGCACGTCTCCTCGTCGTCGTAGGCGAAGTGACAGACGCCGCTCGTCTCGGCGTGCACATCGGCGCCGCCGAGGCCGTTCTGGGTGATCTCCTCGCCCGTCACCGCCTTGACCACGTCCGGCCCGGTGATGAACATCTGCGAGGTCTCGCGGACCATGAACACGAAGTCCGTCAGGGCGGGCGAGTACGCCGCGCCGCCCGCGCACGGGCCCAGCATCACGCTGATCTGCGGGATCACGCCCGACGCCTTGGTGTTGCGCTGGAAGATGCCGCCATAGCCCGCGAGAGCGCTGACACCCTCCTGGATGCGGGCGCCCGCACCGTCGTTCAGGGAGACCAGCGGGGCCCCGGCCGCGATGGCCATGTCCATGATCTTGTGGATCTTCGTGGCGTGGGCCTCGCCGAGAGCGCCGCCGAAGATGCGGAAGTCGTGCGCGTAGACGAAGACCGTGCGGCCCTCGACCGTGCCCCAACCGGTGATCACACCGTCCGTGTACGGCTTCTTGGCCTCCAGGCCGAACCCGGTCGCCCGGTGCCGGCGCAGCTGCTCGACCTCCTGGAAGGACCCCGGGTCGAGCAGCAGCTCGATGCGCTCCCGGGCGGTCAGCTTGCCCTTGGCGTGCTGCGCGTCGGTCGCCTTCTCGCTGGGGCCGGCCAGCGCCTGCGCGCGGATCTCGTGCAGTTCGGCCACGCGCCCGCGCGCGTCCGTCGGCTCACCCGACGTCTCACCCGGCGTCTCGTCCAAAACGGTCATGTAGCGACCTTACGAAGCCCACGAAGAAAAGCGAGCCGTCGACTCCGTACAGTCTCCGGCCCGTTTTCCTGGTGCCCCTGAACAGAACCCCACGCGCATGCAGCCGATCTGACTGCTCAGAGGGGTTGTTGCTTGTAGGAGCCCAACAAAGTCCTCAGCTGAGAGTCACCTCACATTTGTGCGTGGCACATGCCATCCCTGGAGTGACACGGACCCTCAGTCGGCGGCCGGCGGCGACGATGTCGACGGCCGGATCCGCGCGGACGACCCGCCCTACGGGATGATCCCAGACGATCTCCAGGGGCTGTCCCGTGCGCGACGGCTCGCTCACGCAGAGCGTAGCGGTCCGGCCCCGGCGGCGGACGAGCACGCTCGCGGCCGCCGAGGCGGCCAGCGGGCCCGCCGTGCCGGCCGACCAGAAGTTGGCCGCCGTGAGGGCCAGGGAGCCGACGTGGACGGCCTGCCGGCGGGCGTCGTTGGCGAGGACCGACAGCCGGTGGCGGTCGGCCGCGTGGGCGGCGACCTGCGCGCGGCTCGCGCCGGGCAGCAGGACGTAGGCGTACGTCGCGTCCACGGGGTCCGTGCCGTGGTCCAGCCACAGCGTCTGCCAGCGCCGGGTGCGACGCTCGGTCGTACTCGTGGTGTTGATGTCGGACCAGGCGCCGGTGCGGTCCTCGCGGAGGGCGCGCAGCTCGCCGCCGGCGGGCAGCACCCAGCCGCCGTGGCCCTCCAGGTGCGCCCAGCCGTGCCCCCGGACGAAGGCCTGCGTGCCGCCCTCTCCCAGATTGCGGTTGTCCACCACCGTCTCGACCGGTACGCCGTCCCTACAGGTGATCCCCGCGCCCAGACAGATCACGGAGTCCGCCACACAGAACCACGACTTGCGGGCCTCCAGCGTCGATCCGAGCCCCTTCACCTGCTGGCCGACCGCCGCGTACACGCCGTCCGTCACGCCGCCGACCCACCGCACGGCCGGTTTCGGCTCACCCCACTCGCCGCCCGCCCGGTCGGCGAGCCGCTTGGTGGACACGGTCGTTCCGGGCAGCCGGTACCAGTCGACGGTGGGCCAGTACCAGTCCGTGTACTGGTCGGTCCGGCCGCTCCACCAGAGGAGCATTCCGGCGCCGGTGTGCCAGCCGCGGGGGTTCTCGCCGTTGCCGCATTCGTACGAGGCGATCCGTTCGGAGGACATGGAGATGTTCGCGGCGAAGCCCCGGCCCCGGTGGACGGCGCGGTCCATGTGGGCGAAGAGGTGGTGCCCGGCGGGCTCGGGAGCGGCACGGACGCCGGAGTCCGCGACGGCGTGCAGCCGGGCCAGGTCCGCGACCCCGAACTGGGGTGCGGTCAGGATCGGCGTGACGTCGTCCCGTTCGATCCACCCTTTGATCCGAGCGTGCCACCGTGCGCGCTCCTGAGGGCCCGCGCCGCCCGCGAGCAGCGCGATCGCGGCGATCAGCGCCTGCCCGTGGAAGTGGTCGCCGCGCATGACGTGCAGGTCGTCGCTCTTGAGGTAACCGCGGCTGATGGCCCGCCCGTTGACGCTGTCCATGACCAGGCCGTCATGGATGAGGGGCGCGTAGGCCTGCTCGACGCTGTCGAGGATGATCTGCCGGTTCGGATCGGTGACGTCCCAGGTGGAACCGGCGAAAAGGCTGAACAGCCGGCCCAGCCCGTCGAGCAACACCTGTCCGTACGTTCCCGAGTAGGCGACCCAGGTGTGCTGGACGAACGAGCCGTCCGCGTAGAGCCCGTCGCCCTGGGTGACGTACGGGAAGACGGGCGAGAGGGCGTCGCGGGCGAGGGCGATCCTGTCGGGGGCCCGGCCCAGGATGCCGCTGAGGGCGACGCCGCGGCAGAGGTCGACGCGGTTGGCGCCGGTGGAGGTGCCGGAGTAGTCGCGGAGCATGTCGTCGGGGATGAAGTGGCCGACGGCGGCGCAGGCGGCGGCTCGCCGCGCGGCCGAGAGCCGATCGTGCAGGGCGGCGACGATGTCCATGAGGAGGCGGGGGCTGCCGATCTGCCACTCCCACCAGTTGCCGTAGCGGGTGGTGGTCGGGTTGTAGACGGTCGCGCTCACGTGGTCGAGGCCCCGGACGATGTCCGCGAGCAGGCCCGCGTCGCCGGTCGAGCCGGTGCCTTCCTGGACGTAGGCCTGGGTCATCGTCCAGAGCCGGCTGTAGCTCTGGGTGATGCCGGAGGGCGGGTCGAAGGGGTGGCCGGGCCAGAGGGAGGCGGCGGCCGGGGCCATGGTGGCGCGGTAGCCGCGGGCCAGTTCCCCGGTGCGGCGCAGGCGGGAGGCGTAGGGCTCGGCGGTGGGGTCGTATCCGGCGCCGAGGGCGAGGACGAGCCAACGGCGCCGGAGGGTGTCGTACTCGTCGTCGGCGTACGCGGACGGGGCGCCGGTGGCGGTGACCGTGGCCGTGATGCCGGCCGCCAGGACCGCTGCGCGGAGGAACGTACGGCGGTTGGGAGTCATGTGCATGCCGTGTACCACCCCGGCGGCCGGAGCGGAACCAGGCGCCCCGTACGCGTACTGCGAGTGGCGGGGGTCAGCAGCCGCCGCAGTTGTAGTAGAGGACGTCCCAGTGGTTGCCCTCGTCGGCGTAGATGTTGCCGGAGCCGGACCGGTACTGCGGGGCTCCGTCCCCGCGCAGGCCGATGTAGGTGAAGGTGTTCTTGATGTAGGTGGTGACGCAGGTGCTCTTGCCGTAGTCGAGCTTGTAGCCGTTCCAGTGCGAGTACGTGCCGCTCGCGTGGCCGGTCTCCGTGCCGCCGGTGATGTTGAGCGCGCACCCGGTGGCCTGCTTGAGGGTCTGGGCGCCCTGCGCGGTGGCGAGGTTGAGCTGCTCGAAGGACGTACAGCTGGGGTTGTTGCGGTCGGAGCAGCCGCCGGAGGAGGACCAGGTGATGCCTGCCCCGCGGAACATCGAGGTGGCGGTGGCGTGGCTGATCTTGGTGACGGCGAAGGCGTCGGTGGCGGTACCGACGACGGCGACGCCCGGGGCGACGACGAGGGCGAGGGCGGTCAGGGCGGAGCGGAATTTCCTGCGGAACTGCATGGGGAACCCTTCCTGCGGACGGCCGTGCTTGCCGACTTTTCTGTGGGGCGGCTGTGCAGGTGGCGCAGGGAGATGGTGCCCGACCTCTACGCGCGTCCGCCAGAGGGCGGGGCCGACGAGCGCGGCGTAACGTCGTGAACGCGCAGCGGATTAAGTTGAAACCCGTACGGAATAGGTCTACCGTCTCCCCTGTTGACCTCGTTGAACGTTAAACAGTCTCTCCCCAAGGAGCACGTCATGGGTATCTTCGGCCGCAAGAACACGACCGACACGACCAGCACGACCGCGACCGCCCCCACGGCCGCCGTGAGCCCGGAGCTGGCCGCGCTGACCGGCACCTACACGATCGACCCGGCGCACACGACGATCGGCTTCGTCGCCCGGCACGCGATGGTCACGAACGTCAAGGGCGGCTTCCAGGAGTTCGAGGGCACCCTGCACCTGGACGGCGGGGACCCGGCCAAGTCCAGCGCCGTGATCGAGGTCAGGATGGACAGCATCGACACCGGCTCGTCGGACCGCGACACCCACCTCAAGAGCTCGGACTTCTTCAAGACGGACGAGTTCCCGACGATGACCTTCCGCTCCACCAAGGCGGAGGCGCTGGGCGGTGACGACTACCGGATCACCGGTGACCTGTCGCTCCTCGGCGTCACCAAGCCGCTCAGCATCGACCTGGAGTTCAACGGCGCGGCCAGGGACCCGTTCGGCAACGAGCGCGTCGGCTTCGAGGGCAAGACGGAGATCCTGCGTTCGGAGTGGGGCCTCACGTGGAACGCGGCGCTGGAGACGGGCGGGGTGCTGGTGTCGGACAAGATCAAGCTGGTGTTCGACATCTCGGCGATCAAGCAGGCGTGACGTCCGGCCCCGTCCGCCGCTCCATGGCGCCCGGTGTCACGGCAGGACTCCGGAAGCCCACGGTCCAACGGGGCGGCGGCGGCCTCGGCGTCATCGATGTCGGCGGCGGTCAGAAGCCCCCGCCGAAGTCCCCGCCGCCCCCGAAGTCCCCGCCACCGCCCCCGCCGTCACCGAAGCCTCCGCCGAAGTCGCTCGCGTCGAAGTCCGCACCCGAGACGTCGCCGCCCGCGTAGCCGCCGGAGCCGAAGTCGCCGTACCCGGAGCCGTAGTCGGACGCGTACGACGGACTGGACATCATGCCGCCGAGCAGCGTGCCGACCAGCAGCCCCGGCAGGAGTCCGCCGCCGAAGTAGCCGCCCGCCCAGGGGCCGTAGGCCGGGCCCGCGTCCCAGTACGGGCGGCGGCCGTACTCCGTGTCGACCTCGCGGACGGCCGGGGCGAGTCCGTCGGACAGGCGCGCCCGGTCCGCCGCGCAGACCGGGACCTCGCGGGGCGCGCCGCCCGCGGGCGTCCACGTCGCGTCGGTGACCGACGGGCCGTGCCGCGGGTCGAAGAAGCAGGGCGCGCGGCGCTCCGGCAGCGGGCGGCCCTCCCGGCGGGCGGCGAGCTGCGCGAGCGAGAAACGGCCGTCCTCCAGCGCCTCGGTGACGGCGCGTACGTCCTCCGGGCGCTCAGCCGCCGCCATGGACGACTTCGCCCGCTCGTACGCGTCCAGCGCACGCTCGTAGTCCGCGCGCATCGCGTCGTCCGCGCCCGCCTCGGCCGGGTGGAAGTCCAGGCGGTCCAGCTCCTCACCGAAGGCCGTGATGTCCTCGTCGACCACCACGCGCAGCTTGTCCAGCGCCGCCCGCTGTTCCTCCTCCTTGCGGCGGCGGTTGCGCCGGACCAGCGTGTACGCGCCGGCCCCACCGGCCACCAGGACCGCGCCGACCCCGATCAGGGAGGTCGACGACACCCCGCCGCCGCCCGAGGAGTCCCAGCTCGACGGTGCCGAGCCGCCCATGTTCCTGAGCGCGCGGTCCGTGAAGTCGTTCAGCTGGGTCTTGGTGTCCTCGCCCTGCACGCTCTTGACCAGGTTCTGCACAGCGGAGCGGGACAGCACCGCGGAGTCGGCCCGCGCGTCGAACCGGTCGCCCAGGCGGATCGCGTACAGGCCCGTGACGCCGGTGTCCGTACGGAGATCGGTGAAGAGATTCCGCGTCGGGAAGCCGGCCGGCAGGACGGCCACGAAGACCGGCTTGTCGGCGTCCTCGATCTTCTTGGCGAGGGCGTCCGCGTCCGCCGCGGACAGCTGCGCGGACGCCGCCGGGTCCACGTACACCGGGCTCTCGCGAAGGGCCTCGGCCACGGCCGACACGCTCGTGGCCGCATGCCCCGGGGGCGCCCCGGTGGACAGCACCGCCAGAGCGGCCGCCACCAGCGCGATCAGCGACAGGAAGAGCCCGCGGAGCCGGACTCCTGGGAGTAGCACGGCCTTCATACCATCGAACCTACCCGAAGGTAGGCAAAACTGGACATCGAACCTGGTGGGCGGGTGCAGGCCGCGCGGGTGCACCGACCACCGGGGGCTGAGGGCCGAGGTGCGTCAGGCGGCCCGGTAGGCCTCCGTCAGCTTCGCGACCGCCGCCCCGTACTTCCCGGTCAGCAGCAGATGGTCCGCGTCGGCGAACGGCCCCGCGACCGCCGCGGTGATCCCCGGTCCCGATCCGGCCTTCTGCTGGACGAGCAGCCGCGCCTTGCCGACCAGAGCGCGTCCGGCCTTGCCGGAACCGGTCCTCTCGGCCACCGCCGCCGCGACCGCCAGTGCCTTCAGCGTCGCCGCACCGCCGGCCGGCACCTTCGTCAGCGTGGTCAGACCCCAGCCGTACGGGAACTGCGGATCGTACGTCGTGTCACCGACGTTGATCGGCAGCTGGGCCTCCGACTTCGGCCAGGTGACCGGGAGTTGACCGGTGAACGCCCGCTTGCCGTACAGCACGTCGGCGACGCCGTCGCCCTCCGTGCCCGGCAGCCAGGACGCGACGAGCGCGTCGATGTCGCCGAGCCGGTCGCCGATCAGCTGGGGCCGTCCGGAGACGATCAGCACCGCGCACTTCATGGCGCCGCACACCTTGTCCACGGCGGCCTTGTCCGCGGCGGTCAGCTCCAGGTCGTTGCCGTTGCCGACGTCGCCGACGCCCTCGGCGTACGGGGTCTCGCCGACGACGACCACGCCGACGTCGTAGCCGCTGGTGGGCGCCGACGCGTCCTTCGAGTAGGTGACGGCGCCCCCGGAACCCGCGGCCTTGCGCATTCCGTCCAGGATCGTCGTGCCGTCGGTGTGCTTCCCTGAGGAGCCCTGCCAGGTGATCGTCCAGCCGCCGGTCTGGTTGCCGAGGTCGTCGGCGTTCGAACCGGCGACGTAGACCTTCTGCGACTTCTTCAGCGGCAGCACCCCGCCCGCGTTCTTCAGCAGCACCTGCGACTCGGCGGCCGCCTCACGGGCCACGGCGCGGTGCGCGGACGAGCCGATCCGCGACGCGCCGCTCGTGTCCGCGTACGGCTTCTCGAAGAGGCCGAGCTTGAACTTCTGGGTGAGGATGCGGGATACGGCGTCGTCCACCCGCTTCTGACTGACGCGGCCGGCCTTCACCTCGTCGATCAGCGTCGTACGGAAGTCCTTGTACTCGTACGGGACCATGATCATGTCGAGGCCCGCGTTGATGGACGTACGGACGTCGGACGCGTAGTCGCCGGGGATCTGGTCGATGGCCTTCCAGTCGCTGATGACGAAGCCGTCGAAGCCCATGCGGTCCTTCAGCACCCCGTTGATCATGTCCGCGCGGGCGTGCATCTTCACCGCGCCCTGGCCGTCGCCGAGGATGTCGAGCGACGAGTACGAGGGCATGACCGAGCCGATACCGCGGTCCACGGCGGTCTGGTACGGCGCGAGCTGCACCGCCTCCAGCTCCTGCCGGGTGACCTTGGTGACGCCCTGGTCGATGGTGTACGTGCCCGTCGTGGACGAGCCGTACGCGGTGCCGCCGTCGCCGACGAAGTGCTTGGCGGTGGCCAGCACCTTGTCGTCGTCCTTCAGGTCCTTGCCGTCACGGGCACCCTGGAGGCCCTGGATGACCGTCTCCATGGACTTGACGAGGGCCGGGTCCTCGCCGAAGGACTCGTACGAGCGGCCCCAGCGCTCGTCGCGCGTCACGCACAGGCAAGGGGCGAAGTCCCATGGGATGCCGGTGGCGCGGACCTCGGCGGCGGTCACCGCGCCGGTCCGCCGGGCGATCCCAGGATCCCTGGACGCCCCGATGCCGATGTTGTGCGGCATGATCGTCGCGCCGGTGAGGTTGTTGTGGCCGTGCACGGCGTCCACGCCGTAGATCAGCGGGATCTGGAACCGTGTCGCCTGCGCCCGGAGCTGGAAGGCGTCGATCATCTTCGCCCACGCCTCGGGGGTGTTGGGCGTCGGGGTCGAGCCGCCGCCGGACAGGAGTGAGCCGAGGTCGTACGCCGCGATGTCGCCCTGCGCGGTGAGCGCGCCGCGTTCGGCCTGGGTCATCTGCCCGGCCTTCTCCTCCAGGGACATGCGCGAGACGAGGTCGGCGACCCGCTTCTTCACCGGCAGCTTCGGGTCCAGATACGGCAGCCCGTGCGCGTCGATGACGACCTGCGGGGTCTCGGCGGGGGCCTTCGCGCCGGTGACCGTGAGCTTCAGGGGGATCGTCTCGGCGGGTTCTGCGGACCTGTCCTTGAGCGTGGGCACCTGGATCGTGCGCGAGGTGCCGGACGCCGTGCCCGCCGGGAAGGTGACCGAGCCCTTGACCGGGGTGTAGTCCTTGCCGGATTCCGCGGTACCGCCCGTCGCCTCGTACGCGACGGTCACCGGCTCGTCGATCGGGGCGGAACCGGTGGTGGCGACGGAGACCCGCACGTCGGCCGTGCGGCCCTCCTTCACCGGGTGAACGGCGGAGTCGGTGACCACGGAGGCCCGCAGCGACTGATCGCCCCTGCCGTACAACTCGACGCCGTCCATGGCGAACTGGCCCTTGACGCCGGCCGGAAGCGTGACGGCGTACCCCCACATCCCGGTGAGGCCGAGGACCTGGTCGATGCCGCCGACGGGCTGGTAGTCCGTACGGTAAGTGAAGTCGGTGAACGGGATCTCGATCTGCTTCCAGCCGGTGAAGTCGTCGGTGAAGGACGTCGTCCACAGCTCGGAGGCCTCGCCGTTGGCGCCGCCGTCCTTGATCTCGAAGGCGACCTTCTTGCCGTTGCCCCGGCCGTCCCACCAGAAGCGGATGCCCTGGTGCGCGGACCAGTCGTGGGCGGGCCGGTCGAAGGCGAAGTCGTGGGTGAAGCCGCCGTAGCCGCTGATGTCGTACGTGCCGGTGAGGACTTTGTCGCCCTCGGGCGCGTCGGCGCGGGCGGTCAGGGCGAGCTGGGGCGGGTCGTCGGTGTCGCCGCCCCAGGTGAAGATGCCCTCGGCGGGCGGACTGGCGAAGGGGACTTCGCCCTCGAACTGGTCGACGGGGACGGGCGCCGGGTCGTCCGCGCCGACGGCGGCCGCGGCTCCGGCAAGGGGCAGCAGCCCGGTGAGCATGGCGGCCGAGACGAGCAGGGCGGTTCTTCGCATGGACCTTCCCTCGACTCTCTTCGTGCTCTTACGACTTAGATCACGGCGTGAGTTAACTGGTGCCCCGTGCGGCCGTCAAGACTTCACGTCAGAACAGGTACACACCCGATCTCCGGCTGGATCAGGGCTGTTGTGCTTTCAGCCCTTGAACACGCAACCCCTTGACGCGCGTCCGCGGCCGTCATTTACTCACGCCTCGCACGCCCCACTCCCCCACCCCAGAAGGGCGACGCGCCATGAGGAGATCCACTCGGGCGGCCCGGCTTCTGCTCGCCGGGCTGCTCAGCACCGCCGGGCTGACCGCCGTCTCGACCGCGCCCGCGCACGCCGCGGGCGAACAGGTCACCGCCTGGCTGACCACGACGGACGACACCGGCGGACGCCATGTCGTGCGCGGGCTCCAGGCCCAGACGCCGTTCGCCTTCCAGTCCGGCAGCGGCGGCAGCGGCGAGAACATCACCGTGGACGAGAACACCCGGTACCAGACATTCACCGGTGGCGGCGCGTCCTTCACGGACACCGCGGCCTGGCTGATGAACAGCAGCGGGGCGCTGTCCGCGACGACCCGGAACGCGGCCATGACCAAGTTGTTCTCGCCGACGGACGGGATCGGGCTGTCGTTCCTGCGCAATCCGATGGGCGCCTCCGACCTGGCGCGGTACGGGTACTCGTACGACGACGTGCCGGCCGGGCAGACCGACCCCAACCTGACGAGCTTCTCCATCGCGCACGACCTCGCCGACGTGGTGCCGCTCACCAAGCAGGCGCTCCAGCTCAACCCCTCTCTGACGGTCATGGCCTCGCCATGGACGGCGCCGGCCTGGATGAAGGACAGCGGCTCGCTCAACGGGGGCTGGCTGAAGTCGGAGGACTACGGGGCGTACGCCAACTACTTCGTGAAGTACCTTCAGGCGTACAAGGCGCAGGGCGTCAACGTCTCGTACGTGACCGCGCAGAACGAGCCGACGTGCTGCTCGGGTTACCCGTCGATGAGCTGGAACGCCAGCGGGCTCGCGTACTTCACCAAGAGCGAGCTGCTGCCGAAGCTCCAGGCGGCGGGCCTGACGACCAAGGTCCTCGCGCACGACTGGAACTGGGACGTCTACGACTCCTACGCGGCCTCGACGGTCGACGACGCGGCGGTGCGTTCGCACCCCAACTTCGGCGGGATCGCCTGGCACGGCTACGGCGGTGACATCGCCAAGCAGACGTCCGTGCACAACCAGTACCCGACCCTCGACGCCTTCGGCACCGAGCACTCCGGCGGCACCTGGATCGCCAACCAGCAGCGCGAGGACATGTCCAACATCATCGACTACACCCGGAACTGGGCGAAGTCGGTGACCAAGTGGTCGCTCGCCGTGGACCAGAACATGGGCCCGCACAACGGAGGTTGCGGCACCTGCACGGGTCTGGTCACCGTGCACAACGGGGACGGCGCGAGCGGGACCGTCGACTACACGGTCGAGTACTACACGATGGGTCACCTGACGAAGTTCGTCCGCCCGGGTGCGCAGCGCGTCGCGTCGACGGCGAGTGCGTCGGTGCCGAACGTGGCGTGGCGCAATCCGGACGGTTCGAAGGCGCTGATCGCGTACAACGACGCGTCGACGGCGAAGACGGTCACCCTCAACTGGGGCTCGCAGCACGCGACGTACTCGCTGCCCGGCAAGACGTCGGCGACGTTCACCTGGTCGGGGACCCAGTCGGGCGGCGGCGACCAGACGGGCTCGTTCGTGGGGCTCGCGGGCAAGTGCCTGGATGTGGCGAGCAGTTCGTCCGCGAACGGGACGGCGGTGCAGCTGTACGACTGCAACGGCTCGACCGCCCAGCGCTGGACGGTGAAGGCCGACGGTTCCGTGCAGGCCCTCGGCAAGTGCCTGGACGTCACCTCGGCCTCGACGGCCGACGGCGCGAAGATCCAGCTGTACGACTGCAACGGCACGGCGGCCCAGCGATGGTCGTACAACGCTTCGACGGGTGATGTGGTCAACACGGCCGCCGACAAGTGCCTCGACGTGACCGGCAACTCCTCGGCCAACGGCGCCCGCGCGCAGATCTGGTCCTGCACGGGCGCCGCCAACCAGAAGTGGAAGCTCCAGTGAGTCCGGACTACTCGGCCGGCTCCACGCCGGCCCGCAGCAGGCCGTACGTGTAGGCGTCCTCCAGGGCCTGCCAGGACGCGGCGATCACGTTCTCCGCGACACCGACCGTCGACCATTCACCGGTGCCGTCGGAGGTGGAGATGAGCACGCGGGTCGTGGAGGACGTGCCGTGCTTGCCCTCCAGGATGCGGACCTTGTAGTCCACCAGCTCCAGCTTGGCGAGCTGGGGGTAGATCATTTCGAGGGCGACGCGCAGGGCCCGGTCGAGGGCGTTGACCGGGCCGTTGCCCTCGGCGGTGGCGACGATCCGCTCGCCCTTGGCGAAGAGCTTGACCGTGGCCTCGTTGGCGTGGGTGCCGTCCGGGCGGTCCTCGACGATCGCCCGCCAGGACTCGACCTCGAAGTACGTGCGGGCCTTGCCCTCCGCCTCCGCGCGCAGCAGGAGTTCGAAGCTCGCGTCCGCCGCCTCGTACGTGTAGCCCTTGAGCTCGCGCTCCTTCACCCGCTCCACGACCCGGCCGACCAGCTCGCGGTCGCCGCTGATGTCGACGCCGAGCTCCTTGCCCTTGAGCTCGATGGAGGCGCGGCCCGCCATGTCGGACACCAGCATCCGCATGGTGTTGCCGACCCGCTCGGGGTCGATGTGCTGGTACAGGTCCGGGTCGACCTTGATCGCGGAGGCGTGCAGGCCCGCCTTGTGCGCGAAGGCCGAGACACCGACGTACGGCTGGTGCGTGGAGGGGGTGAGGTTCACGACCTCGGCGATCGCGTGCGAGATCCTCGTCATCTCGCGCAGCGCGCCTTCGGGGAGCACCTTCTTGCCGTACTTCAGCTCCAGGGCCGCCACCACCGGGAACAGGTTGGAGTTGCCGACCCGCTCGCCGTACCCGTTCGCCGTGCACTGCACATGGGTCGCGCCCGCGTCCACCGCGGCCAGCGTGTTCGCCACCGCGCAGCCCGTGTCGTCCTGGGCGTGGATGCCGAGCCGGGCACCGGTGTCCGCGAGGACCGTGGCGACGACCGCCTGGACCTGGGCGGGGAGCATGCCGCCGTTGGTGTCGCAGAGCACGACCACATCGGCGCCGGCCTCGGCCGCGGCCCGTACGACCGCCTTCGCGTACTCCGGGTTCGCCCGGTAACCGTCGAAGAAGTGCTCACAGTCGACGAAGACCCGGCGCCCCTGGGAGCACAGGTACGAGACCGTGTCGCGGACCATCTCCAGGTTCTCGTCGAGCGTCGTGCGCAGAGCCAGTTCGACATGGCGGTCGTGCGACTTGGCGACCAGGGTGATCACCTGGGCGCCCGCCTCCAGCAGCGCCTTGACCTGCGGGTCCTCGCTCGCCTTGGCGCCCGCGCGGCGCGTGGCTCCGAAGGCCACCAGCTGGGCGTGCTTGAAGTCGATCTCCTGCTGGGCGCGGGCGAAGAACTCGGTGTCCCGCGGGTTGGCGCCGGGCCAGCCGCCCTCGATGAAGCCCACGCCGAAGTCGTCCAGGTGCCGTGCGATGGCCAGCTTGTCGGCGACCGTGAGGTTAATGCCCTCGCGCTGTGCGCCGTCGCGCAGGGTCGTGTCGAAGACGTGGAACGAATCGTCGAGTTCGCTGGTTTCCGTCATGGTCTCTGGCTCCTGATGTTGGATCTCGGTCTACCGGAATGACCGGTTCCACCGTCCCCCGATGGCAATGATCCCTCGCGCTCCCTTCCCGGCATGAGGTGGGGCCGGGAAAAAGAAAAACCCCTCGCGGGTGCGAGAGGTCTGCGCGCGGGTCGAGGACGACGGTGTCCGCCCGTACGTAGTGGTACGTGGCGGTCACTGCGGACCGGCGCGCCTGCTGCCAATAATCATGGCGAACGAGAGCACGGGGGCAGTCTGGCACAGACCGCCCCCGCGCTCACCGGTGTCTCAGGATGCGAGCCGGGCCGTCCGCTCGTGCGAAGACTTCCGGCCGTCGCCGACACGGTGGAGATCCACGTCCCGGGTCTCCCGCATGGTGACGTACACCACGAGGGAGACGGCGGCACAGGCCGCCACGTACCAGTAGAAGCCGGACTCGATCCCGCCGTCCTTGAACCACAGGGCGACGTACTCCGCCGTCCCGCCGAAGAGGGAGTTCGCGAGGGCGTAGGGCAGGGCGACGCCCAGGGCACGGACGCCGGTGGGGAACAGCTCCGCCTTGACCACCGCGCTCAGCGCCGTGTACGGCGTGATCATGACCAGTGCGAAGAGCGCGAGCCCGAAGGCCGGCCAGAAGCTGTCCACCTTCGACAGGAGGGTCATCACCGGGACCGTCAGGAAGGTCGCGCAGACACCGAAGGTGATCAGCATCGGGCGGCGGCCGATCCGGTCGGAGAGGGCTCCGGCCAGCGGCTGGACGCAGGCGAAGACCAGCAGCGCGCAGAAGGAGACCAGGGTGGCCGTCTGCTTGGGCAGGCCCGCCGTGTTCGAGAGGTACTTCGTGAGATACGTCGTGTACGTGTAGTAGGCGAGCGTGCCGCCCATGGTGAGTGCGACGACGAGGAACGCCTCACGGCGATGCTCCCACAGGGCGCGCAGCGAGCCCTTCTCGCCGACCGCGGCGTCGCCGTCGGCCGACTCCTCGTACACCTCGCTCTCCAGCATGGTGCGCCGCAGGTAGAAGACGACTGCCGCGCCCGCCGCGCCGACGACGAACGGGATCCGCCAGCCCCAGCCGGCCAGCGCGTCCTCGGACAGGGTGCGCTGGAGGATGATCAGCAGGGCGAGGCCGATCAGCTGACCGACCGTCATCGACACGTACTGGAAGCTGGAGGCGAATCCGCGCTTCTTCGGGTCGGTCGCCTCGGTCATGTAGGTGGCGCTGGCCGCGTACTCACCGCCCACCGAGAGCCCTTGCAGCAGGCGAGCGAGGAGCAGCACGAACGCGCCGCCGTAGCCCGCGACGGCGTACGTCGGCGCGATCGCGATGAGGACCGCGGACGCCGACATCAGCGTGACCGTCAGGGTCAGCGCGGTCTTGCGGCCCCTGCGGTCGGCGACTCTGCCCAGCAGCCAGCCGCCGACCGGGCGCATGAAGAAGCCGACCGCGAAGATGCCGGCGGTGTTCATGAGCTGGGCCGTGGGGTTCCCGTCAGGGAAGAAGGCCCCCGCGAAATACGTGGCGAAGCTGGCGTACACGAACCAGTCGAACCACTCCACCATGTTGCCGGCCGAGCCGACCCAGATCGTCTTCCAGTGCTCTCGTCCCATGAGTGCCATGAGCGGTAACGTGCCCGCTGATCACGGCCGCGACAAGAGCGCCTCGGGTTTCGTTCATTGCGTTCACGCCTCGGGGGAACCCAGTCGGCGCAGGAACACGTCCACCGTGCCGTTGGTGTCGCCCGGGACGAGGTCGGGCGAGGCGGAGTCGAAGGCGACCGCTGTGCCGTCCGGGTTGACGGACGGGTTGCCGGCCGCCCGGTCGTTGCGGTGTCCTCGGGTGTCGACGCTGATCAACCGCGTTCTGCCGGTGGCCAGGTCGCGCAGGTACACGGCCGGCACGCCGCGGGAGCCGCGGATTCCGGCCGAGACGTACGCGAGGTGCAGCCCGTCGCCGCTCAGCGCGGCCTCGGCGGTGTAGGCGTGCCGGCCCGCGCCCTTGACCAGGCGGGTGGTGCCCGCGTCGAGGTCGCGGACGAAGACGTTCACGGTGCCGTTGGTGTCGCCGGGGGCGAGGTTCGAGGCGTAGGAGTCGAACGCGACGTGCCGTCCGTCGGCGCTCAGCGACGGGCCGGTGGAGGCGCGGTCGGCCGGGCGGCCGTGCCGTCCCACGGACGCCTTCTCCAGGGTGCCGGTCTCCAGGTCGCGCACATAGATGTCGCTGTCGTTGGCCGGGCCGCCCGGATGCGGGATCGACGACTGGTAGGCGACATACCGGCCGTCCGCGCTGATCGACGGACGCACCGCCGCCCGGGATCCGTCCGCCGAGTCCGGGCTGACCTGCTCGATCGTGCCGTCGTAGATGCGGTAGCGGTAGACGCGCGGCTGCTCCACGTGGTCCGGCGTGGCCGGCAGGGTGGCGCTGAAGGCCATCCACTGGCAGTCGGCGCTCATCGCGGGCTGCCCCGCCCAGGTGAAGGGGACGCCCTGGTAGCCGTGACTGGCGTACGAGAGCTTGCCGACAGGGGTGTTGCGCACGTAGACCGAGGGCGTGGTGCCGCCGGCCGGCGTGCGGTCGGAGACGAAGGCGATCATCCGGGCGGTGTGGCAGGCCGAGGGGTCGTACGAGCGGGCGGCCCCCATGTTGTAGCTGACGCGTTCGCTGTTGCGGTAGGCGTCGGACACGCCGTTGTGGTCGGTGCTCCAGACGGGTCCGTCGCTGGTGTACACGACGCCGCCCTTGGAGGTCAGCTGCGGGCGGTACGAGGGGTCGTCGATCTGGGCGCCGTCGAGGGTGACGCTGACGCGTTCCGTCGTGGGCACCGGGTCGTCGGCGGCCGCCGGGTACGCGGCGAGAGCCGTGAGACAGACGGCGAACAGGAGCGCGGGGGCGGTTCTCGTGCGCGGGTGCATGCTTTCTCCTCCGGTCGGCGGGTGCGGCGTACGAAGCGCTGTCAGCGCGGTGGTCGGTGTTGCCGGCATGTCGGTGTTGCCGGGCACCAGGCCGTCGGACGTCGAACCGATCACGGCCGCCCGCCCGTCGGTCGGCGCTCACGGCGCCGGCGGGGCCGTCGAGCCCGCCGGGGCCGCCAGGGCCGTCGGCAGCGGCAGCCCGTCGGCCCCGCCGAACGGCGGGTGACGGGCGGCGGGTGGCGGGTGGCGGTGCGGATGTGCAGGAGGGCAGGGCCCCCCGGGGTCCACTGCCGCGGCCGGTGCGTCGGCGACGCGGCGCGGGCGGCCGGCGCTTCAGGTCACGTAGACGCTCAGGTCGCGTGAATACGCGCCGCCCTTGGCGTCGAGGACGCCCTCAGGGCGTTTGCTGGAGACACGCGCGGCCATGGACATGGTTTCCCCCCGGAACCTTGTCTTTCCCCCCGGCCCCGCACCGAGGGCTCACCGGGATGCAACCGCATCACCCACCCCGGGTCAATGCGCTCGTTTACGTACAACCCGGACGGGTGATCAGGTGTCCGCGAGACCCGGTCGCCCCAGCGACTCATCGAGGAACTCCCGTACGTGGCCGAGAATCTGCCCCCGGTCCGTGCCGCGGAGGCCGATCGCCACGTGGATGGAGAAGCCGTCGAGCAGCGCGCGCACCCGGGCCGCGAGGCGGTCCGGGTCCACGGGGCGGAACTCTCCCCGGGAGACCCCCTCCGCGAGCAGTGCCACCAGGTCGCGGTGCCAGGCGCCCTCGATGGCCGCCTGTCGCTCGCGGCCCTGCTCGTCGGCGTTCTGCGAGTGGTTCCAGACCTCCAGCCAGAGCGTCCAGTGCGGGTCGCGATGGCCGTCGGGCACATACAGGTCGACATACGCGTCCAGCCGTTCGCGGGCCGGGGCCGTCCGCGTGAGGAGCCGCCCGCGCTCGATGCCGAGGCGGCCCTCGCTCCACTCCAGGGTCTGGAGCAGCAGCTCGTCCTTGGAGTGGAAGTAGTAGAGGAGATGGCCGCTGCTCATGCCGACCTCGCGGCCGAGCGCCGCCATGGTGAGCTTCTCCAGACCGCGCTCGGCGATCATGTCCATGGCGGCGGCGAGGACCTCCTCGCGCGGCGGCGCGTTCTTCCGCGCCCGGCCCGCACCGGCCATCGTCCGACTCCTCAGTTCTTCGGCTGCTGCTGGGTGATGCAGTGGATGCCCCCGCCTCCGGAGAAGATCGTACGGGCGTCCACCAGGGTCACCGTCCGCTCGGGGAACAGGCGGCGGAAGATCCCGGCCGCGGTCTCGTCGCGCGGATCGTCGAAGCCGCAGAGCACGACGCCGCCGTTGCACAGGTAGTGGTTGATGTAGGAGTAGTCGGCCCAGTGGCCGTCCGCCTCCAGGACCGTCGGGGCGGGCACCTCGACGACCTCGATGCGCCGGCCGTGCGCGTCGGTCGCCGCCTTCAGCAGGCCGATGACCTCCTTGCTGACCTCGTGGTCGGGGTGGGCCGGGTCCGGCTGGTGGTGCGCGACGACGACGCCGGGGCGGGCGAAGGCGGCGACGATGTCGACATGGCCGAGGGTGCCGAAGCCGTGCGGCGGGTAGTCGCCGGTCAGTCCGCGCGGCAGCCAGATCGCCTTGCTGGTCCCGAGGTGGGCGTGGATCTCCGTCTCGACCTGCTCGCGGGTCCAGCCGGGGTTGCGCTCGGCACCGAGCTGCACGGTCTCCGTGAGCAGGACCGTCCCCTCGCCGTCGACGTGGATCGCGCCGCCCTCGTTGACCAGCTTCGAGGCGTACGTCTTCGCGCCGGCGAGGTCACCGACGTACGCGGCGATCTTCGCGTCGTGCTCCCAGCGGGCCCAGCTCTGGGCGCCCCAGCCGTTGAACGTCCAGTCGACGGCGGCGAGTCCGCCCTTCCCGTCGGTCAGGAAGGTGGGACCGATGTCGCGCATCCAGGCGTCGTCGAGGTCGCGTTCGACGGTGTCGATGCCCGGGCCCAGCAGGTCTCGCGCCTCGGCCGACCGCCCCGGCCCGCACACGACGGTGACCGGCTCGAAGCGGCGTATCGCGCGGGCCACATCCGCCCAGGCCCGGCACGACTCGGCGAGGTCGTCGGGGTGGTCGAAGGTGGGGTTGGGGCCCGGCCACGCCATCCAGGTGCGCTCGTGCGGGGTCCACTCGGCGGGCATGCGGAAGCCGTCGGCGGCGGGGGTGCTCATGGCGGGTCCTTAGAGGAAGTACAGGCGGTTGAGGGAGACCGAGTCGGCGGGCTCGGAACGGATCGGGTCGCCGTCGAGGGTGACCAGGCCGGTGCGCTGGTCGACGTCGACCGCTCCGGTGCGGGAGTTGAGGCGCAGGTCGGCGGGGCCGATGCCGCGGGTGCCGCGCACGGCGACCCTCCGTCGGCGGGTCGGCATCCGGTCGTTGCCCTGGTCGAGCGCCGCCTGCGCCACGAAGGCCACCGAGATCTCGGCGGGCGTCGCCCCGTGCGCCCCGAACTGCGGCCCGAGGACGAGGGGTTCGCAGGTGTCGGTCGCGGCGTTCGGGTCGCCCACGACCCCGTACGCGGGGAAGCCCGACTTGAGTACGAGCTGCGGCTTGGCGCCGAAGAACTCCGGGCGCCACAGCACGATGTCGGCGAGCTTGCCGACCTCGATCGAGCCGACCTCGTGGGCGAGCCCGTGCGCGAGGGCGGGGTTGATGGTCAGCTTGGCCAGGTAACGCAGGACGCGCGCGTTGTCGTGGTCCTCGGGGGCGCCGAACTCGGCCTTCATCTTCCCGGCCATCGCGAAGGTCCGTCGCACGGTCTCGCCCGCCCGCCCCATGCCCTGCGCGTCCGACGAGGTGATGCCGATCGCGCCCAGGTCGTGCAGCACGTCCTCGGCGCCCATGGTCCCGGCCCGGATCCGGTCGCGGGCCATGGCGGCGTCGCCGGGCAGGTCGGGCTTGAGGTCGTGGACGGAGACGATCATCCCGTAGTGCTCGGCGACCGCGTCCCGGCCGAAGGGCAGGGTCGGGTTGGTGGACGAGCCGATGACGTTCGGGACGCCCGCCATCTTCAGCACGTTCGGTACGTGCCCGCCGCCGCAGCCCTCGATGTGGAAGGCGTGGATGGTGCGCCCGTCGAGGACCCGCAGGGTGTCCTCGACCGAGAGGCACTCGTTCAGTCCGTCGCTGTGCAGGGCGACCTGCACATCGTGCTCCTCGGCGACGCGCAGCGCGGTGTCGAGGGCACGGGTGTGGGCGCCCATGTCCTCGTGGACCTTGAAGCCGGACGCGCCGCCCTCGGCGAGTGCCTCGACCAGGGGCGCCGGGTCGGACGACGAACCCCGGCCCAGGAAGCCGATGTTGACCGGCCAGGCGTCGAAGGCGCTGAACGCGTGCCGCAGCGCCCAGGGCGAGTTGACGCCGACGCCCCACACGGGCCCGAACTCCTGGCCGATGACCGTGGTCACGCCGGAGGCGAGGGAGGCCTCCATGATGCGCGGCGACAGCAGGTGGACGTGGGTGTCGACGGCTCCGGCGGTGGCGATCAGCCCCTCTCCGGAGACGATGGACGTGCCGGTGCCGACCACGACGTCGACCCCGGCGAGGGTGTCGGGGTTCCCGGCCCGTCCGATCGAGCAGATCCGGCCTTCCCGGATCCCGATGGACACCTTCCGGATGCCCTGCGCCGCGTCGATCACGACGACATTGCTGATGACGACGTCACAGGTGTCGCGGACGGCCGCGGCCTTGAGGTGCAGTCCGTCGCGGGCGGTCTTGCCGAACCCGGCGAGGAACTCGTCCCCGTACTGCTGGGCGTCGGACTCGACGCGGATCGTCAGCCCCGAGTCGCCGAGGCGGACCCGGTCGCCGGCCCGGGGGCCGTGGGTGGCGGCGTATGCGTAGGGATTCATCGCTGCTCGACTCCGAGATATCCGCAGGCGGCGGCCCTGCGCAGGGCCTCTTCCTTCGCCCCAGGCGCGTCCAGCGGCCCGTCGACCAGACCGGCGAACCCGATCGCGATCCGGTCGCCGCCGACGGGCACGAGCCCGATCTCGACGCTCTCCCCCGGCCCGAACCGCACCGATGAGCCCGCGGGCACGGCCGCCCGCATGCCGTAGGCGGCCGCGCGGTCGAAGTCGAGCCGCGGGTTGGCCTCGAAGAAGTGGAAGTGGGAGGTGACGGAGACGGGCACGGTGGCCGTGTTGGTGACGAGCACCCGTACGACGGCCTCGGGCTCGGTGTGTTCCGGCCCCGGCAGCAGCGCGCCCGGAGCCTGGTCGCCCAGCCCTCCCCCGATCGGGTCGGTCACCACCGCGAGCCGCGAACCGTCGTCGAAGACAGCCTCGACATGCACCTCGGTGACGATGTCGGCGACGCCCGGCAGTACGTCGTCCGGGCCGAGCACGGCTCGCGCGGCGGCGATCGCCTCGGCGAGCCGGCGCCCGTCCCGGGCGGCCTCACAGACGGTGTCGGCGATGAGAGCGGTCGCCTCCGGCACATTGAGCCGAAGACCGCGCGCCCTGCGCGCCCGGGCCAGCTCCGCGGCCCCGAAGAGCAGCAGCCGGTCACGTTCCGTGGGGGTCAGCCGCACGTGAACGACACCTCCTTGCGTTTCCGCGATTTAGAGCACCACTCTAACCACGACACTCGCCGAACGGGAACATTGATCCATGAACTTGGGTCATGTCACATTGAACACTGCTCAAACATCGCGCCGGCCGACCTCGCCGATCACCCGCAAGCCCCCGGGTACACGACAGGGCCGCCGCGGACCCTTGAGTCCGCGGCGGCCCTGAACAGCCATGAGTGAGGGCGAGGCCCTGTCGGTCTAGCCCAGCGGGTGCATCCAGCCGTGCTTGTCCTCGCCGATGCCGCGCTGGATGTCGAGGAGGGCCTCGCGCAGCTTCAGGGTGACCTCGCCCGGCTCACCGCCCGAGTGCTGCCACTCGGCGCTGCTGCGCTTGACCGTGCCGACCGGCGTGATGACCGCGGCCGTACCGCAGGCGAAGACCTCGGTCAGCGTGCCGTTCTCGGTGTCGGCCTGCCACTGGTCGATGGAGACGCGGCCCTCCTCGGACTCGTAGCCCAGGTCACGGGCGACCGAGAGCAGGGAGTCGCGGGTGACGCCCGCGAGGAGGGAGCCGGTCAGGGCGGGCGTGATGATCTTGTTCCCGTACACGAAGTACAGGTTCATGCCGCCGAGCTCCTCCACCCACTTGTGCTCGACCGCGTCGAGGTACGCGACCTGGGCGCAGCCCTTCTCGGCGGCCTCGGCCTGCGCGAGCAGCGACGCGGCGTAGTTGCCGCCGGTCTTGGCGTCACCCATGCCGCCGGGGACGGCGCGCACGCGGTCCTCGGAGAGCCAGATCGAGACCGGCTTCACGCCGCCCGGGAAGTACGCGCCCGCCGGGGACGCGATGACGAGGAAGAGGTACTCGTTGGCGGGCTTCACGCCCAGGCCGACCTCGGTCGCGATCATGAACGGGCGCAGATAGAGGGATTCCTCGCCGCCGTGCGCCGGCACCCACGACGCGTCCTGCTGGACCAGCACGTCGCACGCCTCGATGAACGTCTCGACCGGCAGCTCCGGCATTCCGAGGCGGCGGGCCGAGGCCTGGAAGCGCTTGGCGTTCATGTCGGGGCGGAAGGAGGCCACCGAGCCGTCGGGCTGGCGGTACGCCTTCAGGCCCTCGAAGATCTCCTGCGCGTAGTGCAGGACCATGGTGGCCGGGTCGAGGGAGAGCGGGGCGTACGGAACGAGCTGGCCGTCGTGCCAGCCGCGTCCCTCCGTCCACTTGATCGTCACCATGTGGTCGGTGAAGTGGCGGCCGAATCCGGGGCTGGCCAGGATCGCCTCGCGCTCCGCGTCGGAGAGCGGACTGGCGGAGGGCTTGAGCTCGATCGTGGGCGTCGTCATGAGTGGTTGTCCTTCACCGGTTGTGTGTGGCGGGCCGCGCTCACGCCCGTACCGCCAGTGGCCAGTGCGTGGACGTCCGAGCATTCCCTCATTCCGCGGCTCCGCGTTCGATTATCGCTCGCGGTTCGCCGTGGCTGTGAACGGTGTGCGTGCGGCCCAGGGAAGTGCCCAGGGGTTGATGGTGGCACCCGGCGAGGGCATAGGAAAAGCCGCCGGGTGCGGATGCGACCCGGCGGCTGTCTCTCAAAGGGCAGTGGCGCGGCGGGTCAGCCTGCTACTCGTACGGTGAGCGCGTCACCGATCTCGTCGGTGCTGCGGGCGGGCTTGCCCACACGCTCCGCGAGGTCGGCGGAGACGGCCTCCTCGATACGCGCGGCCTCGGCCTCGTAGCCGAGGTGGCGCAGCAGGAGGGCGACGGACAGGATCGTGGCGGACGGGTCCGCCTTGCCCTGGCCGGCGATGTCGGGTGCCGAGCCGTGCACGGGCTCGAACATCGACGGGTACGCGCCGGACGGGTTGATGTTGCCGGAGGCGGCGACTCCGATGCCGCCGGAGATCGCCGCGGCGAGGTCGGTGATGATGTCACCGAAGAGGTTGTCGGTGACGATCACGTCGAAGCGCTCGGGCTGCGTGACGAGGTAGATGGTCGCCGCGTCCACGTGCATGTACTCGGTGGTGACGTCCGGGAACTCCTCGCCCACCTTGTTGAAGATGTCCGTCCACAGGTGACCGGCGTGCACGAGCACGTTGTTCTTGTGGACGAGCGCCAGCTTCTTGCGGGGGCGGGCCTGGGCGCGGGCATAGGCGTCGCGCACCACGCGCTCGATGCCGAAGGCGGTGTTCAGCGAGACCTCGGTGGCGACCGCGTGCGGGGTGCCGGTGCGGATGGTGCCGCCGTTGCCGGTGTACGGGCCTTCGGTGCCCTCGCGCACCACCACGAAGTCGATCTCGGGCTGGCCGGCGAGCGGGGTCTCGACGCCGGGGAGCAGCTTCGAGGGCCGCAGGTTGACGTGGTGGTCGAAGGCGAAGCGCAGCTTGAGCAGGAAGCCGCGCTCCAGGACGCCGGACGGGACCGACGGGTCGCCGATCGCGCCGAGCAGGATCGCGTCGTGCTGCTTCAGGGCGTCGAGGTCGGCGTCGGTGAGGGTCTCACCGGTGGCGTGGTAGCGCCGGGCGCCGAAGTCGAACTCCTTGGTCTCCAGCTTCACGTCCGAGGGAAGGGCGGCGGAGAGGACCTTGAGCCCCTGGGCCACGACCTCCTGGCCGATGCCGTCACCGGGAATCACTGCGAGATTGATGCTGCGAGCCATGACGGCACCGTACTCCTTGTCCCATGGGATGACACGGGGTGTCCGCGATACGGACACATCGGGGTGGCCGTACACGCCTCACGGGTCAATCCGTCGGCTGCCGTTCACCCGTACGTTTGGCGGTCGTTGGGCTTCGCTGGGAAGTTCACCGGCATGGACACCCCGAACGTCGGCATCCCCGAGCGGCTCGCGCGCCGTATGAGCATGGCGGAGCAGTACGAGTACCTGCGTACGAAGCTGTCCCGGCGTGGCGTGCTGCTGACCGCGGGCGGGGTGGCCGGCGGGCTGCTGACCGGCTGTGCCGGGTCGGGCACGGCAACCGGTACCCCGTCGTCCGCGCCCGCCACCGGGACGGTGCACGGCTCCGCCGTGGCCCCCTTCGGCCGCCATCTCGCCTTCGGCGCGGATCCGAAGACACAGATGCGGATCTCGTGGCAGGTGCCGCTCGCGGTCCAAAAGCCGTATGTACGGGTGGGGCTGAAGCCCACCGACCTGAGCCGGAGGATGGCGGCCGAGGTCCGGGATCTGCACACGCCGGGGCTGACCGGGCAGCGGTTCGCGGTGGACCAGTACTACCTGCACGCGGCCCTCGACGGCCTCAGGCCCGGTACGCGGTACTACTACGGGGTCGGGCACGACGGCTTCGACCCGGCGTCCCGGGAGCGGCTGTCCACGGTCGGCTCCTTCCGTACGGCGCCCGCGGCTCCGGAGACGTTCGTGTTCACCGCCTTCGGCGACCAGGGGGTGAGCTACGACGCGCTCGCCAACGACAAGGTGATCCTCGGCCGCCACCCGTCCTTCCACCTCCACGCGGGCGACATCTGCTACGCGGACACGACCGGGCACGGCGAGGAGTCGGACATCTACGACCCCCGGGTCTGGGACCAGTTCCTCGCGCAGACCGAGTCGGTGGCGAAGTCGGTGCCGTGGATGGTGACGACCGGCAACCACGACATGGAGGCGTGGTACTCGCCGAACGGGTACGGCGGCCAGTCGGCGCGCTGGACGCTCCCGGACAACGGCTTCGACCCGCAGAAGGCGCCGGGCGTCTACTCGTTCACCTACGGCAATGTCGGGATCGTGGCGCTGGACGCGAACGACGTGTCGTACGAGATTCCCGCCAACAAGGGCTTTACGGGCGGTCGGCAGACGGCCTGGCTCGACCGGCGGCTCGGCGAACTGCGCGCGTCGGCCTCGGTGGACTTCGTCGTGGTCTTCTTCCACCACTGCGCGTACTCGACCTCGACGCACGCCTCCGACGGCGGCGTGCGGGACGCGTGGCTGCCGCTGTTCGCCAAGCACCAGGTGGACCTGGTGATCAACGGGCACAACCATGTGTACGAGCGGACCGACGCCATCAAGGGCGGCCGCGTCGGCAGGGCGGTCCCGGTCGGCGCGTCGACCGACCCGACGCGGGACGGGATCGTGTACGTCACGGCGGGCGGCGCGGGCAAGAGCCTGTACAGCTTCCCCGACGGGGTCAAGGACAGCTACGAGGGGAACGTGGCCGACCGCGAGTCCGTGGACACCTTCCACTGGACCGAGGCGCGCCATCGCAAACACGACACCGTGGAGTGGTCTCGGGTGCGCTACACCGGCTTCTCGTTCCTCTCGGTGGAGGCGGAGACCGGCGCGGCGGCGAAGCTCAAGGTGTCGGCGCTGGCGCAGAGCGGCGAGCGGATCGACTACTTCGAGGTGCGGCGCGGGGCGTGAAGGTCCGAGGTGCGGTGCGGGGCGTGAGCCCATGGCTCACGGCCGCGCCGCACCCCGTGCGGGCGCGGCTCCCGGCTACCTGGTGATGCCCAGTGAGGGCGGGGTTCAGTGCCCGGTCTTCCCGCCGTTGTCCCGGCGGTCGAGGGCGCGCTGGAGGGCTGCGGCGGCGTTCTTGCGGTCGGATTCGCTCGCAGGGGAGATGTGACGGACTCGGCGGCGGACGGTCGTCTCGGCCATGGGAAATCGACTCCTTCGAAATTCCGGGAGCGGAAAGGGGTTACGAGACGCCGGATGGGGCGGGGAGCGGTGCCGCAGGGGTTGCCTGCCAGGGGCTCCGGCTCACGACCGCCATTCGCTTGATCGAGCGAGACGTTCGGCTCCTACAAAACTAAGCGAGAGGCGCGCATCTGTCTCTACAGTTAGTCGGACTTCCTACTATCTGAGACGGCGGATCGGGTCACACTCGCCTGACCTGCGGTGATTGTTCGGGCGGCATCACCCGCCGCGGGATGCAGCCGCAGGGCAGCGACTCCCTGGCCGGCGCCCGGTCCGGGACCGTCCCGGACCGCGACCGCCCGCGACGGCGACCAGCCCGCCCCCGCCGACGCCGAGGCCTCTCCCCAGACCGGGCGCGTTCCCGTGCCGGGCGTCTTCGTCAGAGCACGTCACCGTCGCGCCAGTCGAAGACCAGGTCGTACGCCGGGTCGAGGGGGCCGGCCCCCGCGGCGCGCACGAAGGTGCTGCCTTCCTCCCCCGGCAGGCGCACGATGCCGTCGGGGCCGAGCGCGCCGATCCGGCCCGGCCAGACCTGCCAGCCCCGGGCCGCGTACAGGGCGGCCCCCTTCTCGCTCGCCGAGAGCGCCCCGAGGTCGTACGCCCCCTCCACGATCCGCTCCAGCTCGGCCATCACCCGCCCGCCCAGACCGCTCCGGCGTGCCTCGGCACGGACCCCGACCGCCTCCACGTAGCCGACGCGCAGCGAGCGGCCGCGGTGCAGCACGCGGCGCTGAATGACGGAGCCGTGGGCCGCGAGCCCCCGCGCGTCGTACACGAGGACGTGGAGACCACCGAGCCCGTGGTCCCAGTCCTCGTCGTCAAAGCCCCCCTCGAAGGCGCCGTCCAACAAGGAGCGGACGGAACGGAGTTCGGCGGCGGTGAGATCCACGGTATGGGCGGTACGGAGTCGGATGGCCATCGGCCCAGTATCGCGGACACCCACCACCACCTAACCCCTCATTAACTCTTGACTGGTTAGATATGGGCGTGGTGGACTGAACGCCACCACCAAAAAGGGTTTCAGAGGTTAGGGGCGCGTACATGACCACGCACCGGATCCACCACCGCACCGCCACCGTCCGCGGCCACGAGATCCACTACCGGGAGGCGGGGCCGGCCGGCGCCCCGGTACTGCTCCTGCTGCACGGCTTCCCGACCAGTTCGCACATGTTCCGCGACCTGATGCCGCTCCTCGCCGACCGCTACCACCTGGTGGCTCCCGACCACCTGGGCTTCGGCCGCTCGTCGGCGCCGGCCGCCACGGAGTTCCCGTACACGTTCGCCGGACTGGCCGAGATCACGGACGAGTTCACCGAACAGCTCGGCCTGAAGGAGTACGCGCTCTACATCCAGGACTACGGCGCCCCGATCGGCCTGCGGCTCGCGCTCGCGCACCCCGAGCGGGTGACGGCGATCATCACCCAGAACGGCAACGCGTACGAGGACGGGCTGGGCGCCGAGGCCTGGGCACCCGTCCTCGCCCTGATCGCGGAGCGCACACCCGCGACCGAGGAGCCCGTCCGCGCGCTCAGTGGCCCCGAGGGCATCAAGTGGCAGTACCTGCACGGCGTCCCGGACCCCACGCTGGTCAGCCCGGACGCGTACGAACACGACGCGGCGCTGATGGCCCGCCCCGGTCAGTCCGAGATCCAGCTCGACCTGATCTCCGACTACGGCTCCAACTTCGCCCTCTATCCGGCGTTCCAGGAGTACTTCCGCACCAGCCAGGTCCCGCTCCTCGCGGTGTGGGGCGGCCACGACGAGATCTTCGTCCCGGCGGGCGCCCTCGCCTTCCAGCGCGACCTCCCGACGGCCGAGATCCACCTCCTGCCCACCGGCCACTTCGCCCTGGAGACACACGCGGGCCAGGTCGCCGCCCTGATGGACGACTTCCTGGCCCGGCGGGTGTGACTGGACGTCAGCCCATGTGCGGGTACGTGTAGTCGGTCGGCGGGACCAGCGTCTCCTTGATGGCGCGGGTCAGCGTCCAGCGCATCAGGTTCTGCGGGGCGCCCGCCTTGTCGTTCGTGCCCGAGGCACGGCCGCCGCCGAAGGGCTGCTGGCCGACGACGGCGCCGGTCGACTTGTCGTTGATGTAGAAGTTGCCCGCGGCGTAGCGGAGCTTGTCCATCGTGTACGCGGCCGCCGCACGGTCGTTGGAGACGACCGCACCCGTCAGCGCGTAGTCCGAGGCCGACTCCATCTGGGTCAGCATCTCGTCGTACGCGTCGTCCTCGTAGACGTGCACGGCGAGGAACGGGCCGAAGTACTCGGTCTTGAAGACCTCGTTCTCCGGGTCCGAGCACTCGACGACCGTCGGGCGCACGAAGTAGCCGACCGAGTCGTCGTACTCGCCGCCCGCCACGATCGTGCAGGTCGGGTCCGACTTGGCGCGGTCGATGGCCGCCTTGTTCTTGGCGAACGAGCGCTCGTCGATGACCGCGCCGACGAAGTTCGACAGGTCGGTGACGTCACCCATGGTCAGGTAGTCGACCTCGGCCGCGAACTCCTCCTTGAAGCCGGAGTTCCAGATGGAGGCCGGAAGGTAGGCGCGGGAGGTCGCGGAGCACTTCTGGCCCTGGTACTCGAAGGCACCGCGGGTCAGGGCGGTCTTCAGGACCGCGCGGTCGGCGCTCGGGTGCGCGACCAGGAAGTCCTTGCCGCCGGTCTCGCCGACCAGGCGCGGGTACGAGCGGTACTTCTCGATGTTGTTGCCGACCGTCTTCCACAGGTACTGGAAGGTCTTGGTCGAACCCGTGAAGTGGATGCCCGCGAGATCGCGGTGCTCCAGGGCGACCTTGGAGACCTCGATGCCGTCACCGGTGACGAGGTTGATGACGCCCTTGGGCAGGCCCGCCTCCTCCAGGAGCCGCATCAGCAGCACGGCGGCGTGGGTCTGCGTCGGGGACGGCTTCCACACGACCACGTTGCCCATGAGCGCCGGAGCCGTCGGCAGGTTGCCCGCGATCGCCGAGAAGTTGAACGGGGTGATCGCGTAGACGAAGCCCTCGAGCGGGCGGTGGTCGAGGCGGTTCCAGACGCCCGGCGAGTTGGCCGGGGGCTGCTCGGCGAGCAGGTCGCGGGCGTACTTGACGTTGAAGCGCCAGAAGTCGACCAGTTCGCACGGACAGTCGATCTCGGCCTGCTGGGCGGTCTTCGACTGGCCGAGCATGGTGGAGGCGGCGAGGGTCTCGCGCCACGGGCCGGACAGCAGCTCGGCGGCGCGCAGGATGATCGCGGCGCGGTCGTCGAAGGACATCGCGCGCCAGGCCGGGGCGGCGGCCAGCGCGGCGTCGATCGCGTCCTGCGCGTCCTGCTGCGTGGCGTGCGCGCCGGTGCCGATGACGGCCTTGTGGTTGTGCGGCTGCACCACCTCGAAGCGCTCACCGCCGCCGAGCCGCTTCTCGCCGCCGATGGTCATCGGCAGCTCGATCGGGTTCTCGGCCAGCTCCTTGAGCTTGGCCTCCAGACGGGCGCGCTCGGGCGAGCCGGGGGCATAGCCGTGCACCGGCTCATTGACGGGGGTGGGGACCTGGGTCACAGCATCCATGGGTTCCGTAACTCCTAACTGAGCGGGTGGGTCAGCCCTTGGTGAGAATCGAGCGGGCACTGTGCTGTTCCGGGGGACGCAGCACCTGACAGTGGCTGCGCCACGGGCCGGACTCCCGGCAGCGCGTCCGGGTGATCGTCATCTCTCAACCTCGGGTCAGCATGCTGCGGGCGAAAAAGCGCAGGTTGGCCGGCTTCTCCGCGAGGCGGCGCATGAAGTAGCCGTACCAGTCGGTGCCGTACGCCGTGTACACCCGCATCCGGTGGCCCTCGGCTGCCAGGCGCAGGTGCTCCTCGCCGCGGATGCCGTACAGCATCTGGAACTCGTACTCGTCGAGCTTGCGTCCGGCGCGGCGGGCCAGCTCCTGGGCGATGGAGATGAGGCGCGGGTCGTGGGACCCGATCATCGGGTACCCCTCACCCTCCATGAGGATCCTCAGGACACGGACGTACGCCTTGTCGATCTCGGACTTCTGCTGGTACGCGACCTCGGCGGGCTCCTTGTACGCCCCCTTCACGATACGCACCCGGCTGCCGTTCGCGGCGAGGCGGCGGGCGTCGGCCTCGGTACGGAAGAGGTACGCCTGGATGACGCAGCCGGTCCCCGGGAAGTCCTTGCGGAGCTCCTCGTGGATGGCGAACATCGAGTCGAGGGTGGTGTGGTCCTCCGCGTCCAGCGTGACGGTCGTGCCGATGGCGGCGGCGGCCTCGACGACCGGGCGGACATTGGCGAGGGCCAGCTCGTGACCGCCGTCCAGCGCCTGCCCGAACATCGACAGCTTGACGGACATCTCGGCCTGGGTGCCGAGGTCCAGCTCCTTGAGGCGGCCGATCAGTTCGAGGTACGCGTCCCGGGCGGCGTACGCCTGCTCGCGGGTGGTGATGTCCTCGCCGACGACGTCGAGGGTGACCTCGAGCCCCTTGGCGGCGGAGTCCTGGACGACCGGCACCACTTGGTCGACGCTCTCGCCGGCGATGAAGCGGGCGACCACCTGCTTGGTGCCGGGGGCCGCCGACACGAAGCGGCGCATGCGGTCGCTGCGCGACGCGGCGAGAATCACGGGACCCAGCACGGGGCACCTCCAGAACAAGCGTGACCAAGAGGCCGTCACCCGACCATTCGGGTACGGCCCGGAGAACCACCGTGAAACCTAAGGATCTCTCCGATGGTCTGCCATCGACAGCTGTCACGCATCCGTGCCCTGGATCTCAGACATTTGTATGAGGGCGCTCGGGAAATGCGGGAGAATGCCCGAGTGAAGGCCGATTACAAGGGTGACTACCAGGAGCTGGTCGACGAGATCTCGGCGCTCCTGGGCGCCCCCGCGACGCTGGAGAACCGGGACTTCGAACTGATCGCCTTCGCCGCCTACGACAGTGACGGCGACGGCGGCTTCGACGAGGCGACCCTGGACCCGGTCCGCACCCGTTCGATCCTCACGCGCCGCTCGACCCCGGCGGTGCGGAAGTGGTTCGAGGGCTTCGGTATCGCGCAGGCGGCCGGCCCGGTCCGGATCCCGCCGACCCCGGAGGCGGGGGTCCACCGGGGCCGCGTCTGTCTGCCGGTACGCCATCGGGGGGTGGTGCTGGGCTATGTGTGGCTGCTGGACACCGATCCGGGGCCGTCCACGGAGCAGCTGGCCGCCGCCATGGAGGTCGCCGCCCGTATCGGCGCGCTCCTCGGCGACGAGGCGCAGGCGGGCGCGGACCTGACCCGTGAACTGCGGGCGGTGCTCACCGCGGAGCGCGGCTGGCAGCGGGACATGGCGGTCGCGGAGCTGCGTACGGCCCTCGGTCCGCGCGGCGACAGCCTGCACACGGTGGTCTGCGTGGCCCCCTGGCCCTCCGCCGACCCGGACGACGCGCCTTCGGTGCGTACGGTGCCGGGGGCGACCGCGCTGTGCACGGTGCCGTGGGGGACGACCGCGCAGAGTCTGGCGCTGCTGGTGCGGCTGCGCTCGGCGGACGTCCTGACGCCGGCGCTGACCGCGGCCGCCCGGCTGCTGGAGCGCGCCCGGGGCGGCACAGCGGCGGCGGCCGGGGTCGCGGTCGCCCGCAGCGGGCTCGTCGAACTGGGCACCGCCTGGCAGGAGGCGTCGGCCGCCGCGCGTGCGGTGCTGGCGGAGCCGCGGCTCGGGCCGGTCGCCGAGTGGGCGTCCATCGGCCCGTTCCGGCTGCTGACCGCGCTCCCTCCCAAGGCGGCGCACGACCCCGCCGTACGCACCCTGCTCTCCCCCGCCCACCGCGAACTGGCCCGCACGGCCGAGGTGTACCTGGACTGTGCGGGCCAGGCGGGCCGCACGGCGGCGGAGTTGGGCATCCACCGGCAGACGCTCTACTACCGCCTGTCACGCGTCGAACAGCTCACGGGCCTGGACCTGGACGACGGCGAGGACCGGCTGCTGCTGCACATGGCGTTGAAGGGGGCGCGGCTTTGAGGGCGGGGCGCTAGCGCTCCGCTGTAAGTGCCCGTCGCGGCGCCCGGTCGTCCCCCTCACCCGTTCTCGGGCTCGCCCTCTGCCTCGTCCTCGTCCTCGTACAGACCCTCCAGCCCGCTGACGCACTCCTCGGCGACCGTGACGGCGAACCGCGGGCAGGTCCAGGCCTCCGGGCTGGGGCACTCCTCGGGTGGCGGGAACTCCTCGGGCGCGTAGAAGTGGAGCATGGCGTCGCGGAACTCCTCGTACCGCAGCGGCGGGTGCTCGTCGTCGTGCGCGCAGCGCTCGAGGCGGGGTGCGGCGGCGACGGTACGCAGGGTCGCGAGGACGCCGCGGACCACCGACAGGGGCGGGCTCGGATACGAGATCTCCGTCGCCTGGTGGGCGGCGAGCAGCAGCACCGCACGTTCCCGCCCGTCGGCCCGCTCGTGGCGGCGGGCGGCCCACAGGGCCAGATCGTCGGCGTACTCCTCGTTCCAGCTGTGGTGGGCGAGCCGCTCCACGATCCTCGCGATCTCCAGCCGTCCGTCGGCCCGCAGGTACTCGGCGTCCAGGTGGGAGGTGTCGCGGTTCCCGAAGAGCACCTCGCGCCGCTCGCGCAGCATCGTCAGTGTCCTGTCCGCGACCTCCGCCATGAAGACCGGGCACAGTACGTGCTCCAGCGGAGCGCCCCGCCCCGACTCGGTACGGTCGCGTTCGTACCTGCCGCGCCCACCGGCGCTGCTCAGGCGGACGCCGAGTTCCGCGGCGTCCGGGCCGCTGTCGGGCAGGGTCGCATGCCACTCGTGGGCGCAGGACGCGGCGGCGAAGTGCGGCAACGCCTTCTCGACCGCTTCGGCCAGGTCGTCGAGGACGGATTTCGTACGCACCATTCCGGAGACGGCGTACCAGGTCACCGCCCTGACGACCAGCAGATGTCCGGCGCGGTCCGCCGGTTCCGCGCACGAGAGGTTCGACGCCTGCGAGGAGATCTCGTCGTCGATGTCGGTCCCCGGGTGGGGGTAGCCGTGCAGCAGCGCCGACAGCGTGTCGATGGTGTCCTGGGCCTCGGCCGGCAGACGGGGCGGCACATCTGTGACCGATCCCGGGTCGACGACGTCCAGGGCGATCCGCGCGAATCCGGCGACGTTCGGCGGGCAGAGCCATTCGTCCCGGGGCCGTTGCCCCTCCCGGTCGGCGCGCTCGTCGGCGAGCGGGGCCAGTTGCTCGGTCAGATACGGGTCGTCCTCGGCGTCATGGACCTGGTACGGGTGGGACGCGTGGTCGCACGGCCGGTCGCGCAGCGCCTCGTCGGCGGCCTCCAGCGCGGCGACGGCGGCCGTGGTGACGCCCTCGCCCGGAAGCCAGTTGACGTAGGGGGCCATCACCAGCAGCCCCAGCGTCCACACGTACGCCGCCCCACCGCCGGGGTCGGCGGCGAGGCGGGCCGCGCAGTCGAGGACCGTCCGGTCGTACTGGTCGTTGTAGTAGTCGCGGTGGTTCTCGCGGACTTCGTCCCAGGACCGGGAGAGCTCATCGAGCGACGTGCCGTTCATGTCCATCACGATCTTCACGACGCGCCGCCGGGCACGGGAGTTCCGCCGCGGGTCCGGCGATCCGGTCGTCGTCGGACAGCGGCGAAGCCGGCTGCTCGGTCGTCGGCCGGACAGCGGCGAAGCCGGCTGCTCAGCCCGTCGGCTTGGCGGCCGCCTCGATCACGCGTCGCAGGCCCGCGGTGAGTCCCTCGGCCGTGGACGCGCTGTCGGGATCGAAGAGCCACTGGAGGCACAGTCCGTTGAGCAGCGTCTGGTAGAAGCCGCCGAGCGTCCGCAACGCCTCGTCGTCGACGTCCTCCTCGCGACCGCCCATGAACATGGGGATGAGGCCCCGGCGCCCCTCGTCCTGGGCCTTGACCAGGTGCTCGCGGACCGTGGGAAGCCGGTCGGCGTTGGTGACCACCTCGAAGGTGAGCAGCCAGATCGGGCGGGCCTCGGTGAAGGACCTGATGACGCCCCTCCAGGCTTCCTCGAAGCGTTCGAGGGAACCGGGCTCCCCCGTCGCGGCGCCTTCGTCGAACGCCCCGAACGTGTCGCCGACGTTCGAGATCAGATCGACGTACGCCTCCGCGAGCAACGCGTCCTTGGACCCGTAGTGGTAGCCGATCGAGGCCAGGTTGGTCCCCGACTCCTTCACGATGTCGCGCGCGGTCGTGCGCACGAACCCCTTCTCCACCAGGCAGCGCTTGGCGCCCTCGAGCAGATCCTCACGGTGTCCCATGCCCGCCACCCTACAACCGGGACAGACAAGCGTCCTAGACACATGACTTATACAATTGTTCTAGACAAGCGTTTAAGACGCCCGTATGGTTCCTGGCATGACGAACCCGACGAGCACGACCCCCGCACCCGGCGCACCTGGCACCCGGGCCGGCCGCCGTGAATGGACCGCCCTCTGCGTCCTGATGCTCCCTCTGCTCCTGGTCTCGATGGACGTCTCGGTCCTCTACTTCGCGATCCCCTCGATCACGGCGGACCTGGAGCCGAGCAGCACCCAACAGCTGTGGATCTTCGACATCTACGCGTTCGTGCTCGCCGGCCTGCTGATGACGATGGGCTCGCTGGGCGACCGCATCGGCCGCCGCAAGCTCCTCCTGATCGGCGCCGCGGCCTTCGGCACGGCCTCGCTGGTGGCCGCGTACGCGAACAGCGCCGAGACCCTGATCGCGGCCCGCGCGGTCCTCGGCATCGGCGGCGCGACCCTGATGCCGTCGACGATGGCGATCGTGCGCACGATGTTCACCGACCCCGGGCAGCGGGCGAAGGCCGTCGGCCTGTGGTCGGGTGTCATGACGGCCGGCATCGCGCTCGGCTCGGTGATGAGCGGTGTCCTCGTCGAGTACTTCTGGTGGGGCTCGGTCTTCCTGGTCAACCTGCCGGCGATGGCGCTGCTCCTGGTCCTCGGCCCGATCCTGCTGCCGGAGTCGAAGAACCCGGACCCGGGCCGCTTCGACCTCCTGAGCGTGCCGCTGTCGATGGCGGCCGTACTCCCGGTGATCTACGGGCTCAAGGAGATCCCTTCCGAGGGCTGGCACGCCTCGTACGTGGTGTGCGTGACGGTGGGTCTGCTCTTCGCCGCCCTCTTCGTCCACCGCCAGCGCACGGCCGCGTCGCCCCTGATCTCACCGGCCCTCTTCCGGGCCCACGGCTTCACCCCCGCCATGGTCCTCAACCTCATCTCCTGCTTCGCCATGCTGGGTTCGGCCTTCTTCACCACGCAGTACCTCCAGTCCGTCCTCGGCAACAGCCCGCTCGAGGCGGCCCTGTGGTCACTGCTCCCGTCGGTGCTGATCGGCTTCGCGGCACCCGTGACCACCCAGCTCGTACAGAAGGGCGTGAACCGCGCGTACGTCGTCAGCGCCGGGTTCGTCGTCGCCGCGGGCGGCTACGGGATGCTGGCGCTCGCCGGTACGGACTCGATGTGGCTGGTGCTGGCCGGGGCGGGTGTCCTCGCCTCCGGGATCGTCACCGTGATGTCCCAGATGATGGACCTGGCGATGGGCGCGGCACCGTTGGAGCAGGCGGGCGCGGCCTCTTCGCTGATGGAGACGAGCGCGGAGTTCGGCGGCGCGCTGGGCATGGCGGTCCTGGGTTCCATCGGCACGGCGGTCTACCACCACGAGATCCCGGCCTCGGCCCCGGCTCCCGCCCACGAGACGCTGGGCGCGGCGCTGGCGGTGGCACAGGAGCTGCCGGGCGGCGCGGGCACCGCACTGATCGCGGTCGCGCGGGACGCGTTCACCAGCGGTATGCAGGCGGCGGCGCTCGCCGGGGCGGTACTCCTGCTGGGCGCGGCGTTCCTGGCGACGGCGACGCTGCGGAAGGTGGCCGTGCGCGAGAGCGAGTCCGCGACGCCGGAACAGGTGCCCGCCGCCTGACGGCACCACCGGTGGGCCCGAGCCGGTTCCGGAGGAGCGGCTCGGGCGCACCGGCATGCTCGGGCCCACTCGACGTACTCGGGCCCACTCGACGTACTCGGACCCACCGACGTACTCGGACCCACCGACGTACTCGGGCCCCCCGGCGTAAGGAGCCCGGCCCCGGCCCCGGCGCACCGCCGCCCGTCCGCCCCCAACGCGGCCCGCCCACCCCCACGACCCCGCGTGCCAGGATGGACCCGTGCCGCAGCTCCCGCCTTCCGTCGAGACCCCGTTCATCGGCCGTGCAGCCGAACTCGCCCGCCTCACCGGCGTACTCGACCGCGCCCGCGGCGGCGACCCCCGCGCCGTACTCGTCGCAGGCGACGCCGGCGTGGGCAAGACGCGCACCCTCGCCGAAGCCGCCGCACACGCCACCCGCACCGGCATGACGGTCCTCACCGGCCACTGCGTCGACCTCGGCGACGTGGGTCTGCCCTACCTCCCGTTCACGGAAATCCTCGGCACCCTCGCCACCGACGACCGCCTCGCCCCCGCCCTGGCAGCCCACCCCGCCGTCGACCGCCTCCTCGGCGGCGGAGCCGACGGCAGCCGGCTCCAGCTCTTCGAGAGCGTCGCCGCCCTCCTCGCCGACCTCTCCGAACACGGCCCCCTCCTCCTCGTCCTGGAGGACCTCCACTGGGCCGACCAGTCCTCCCGCGACCTCCTCCGTTTCCTGCTCAGCCGGGGCGTGCTCCAACTCCCCACGGCCGGCGCCCCCGCCCACCGCCTCGCGGTCTTCGCCTCGTACCGGGCGGACGACCTCCACCGCCGCCACCCGCTGCGCCCCCTGCTCGCCGAGCTCGTACGGCTGCCCGCCGTCGACCGCCTGGAGCTGCGCCCGATGGCCGACGCCGAGGTCACCCGCCTCGTCCGTGCCCTGCGCGCCGGCCCGCTCCCCGACACCACGGTCCGCCGGATCGTCGAACGCGCCGAGGGCAACGCCTTCTACGCGGAGGAACTGCTGGCCGCCACCACCGACACGGCCACCGGGACGGGCGAGCCCCCGCACGAGTCCATGGACGGCCCCACCCCGGCGCTGCCCAGCGGCCTCGCCGACGTTCTCCTCATCCGGCTGGAACAACTGTCGGACACGGCCCAGCAGGTGCTGCGCACGGCCGCGGTCGCCGGCCGCCGCGTCGAGCACGACCTGCTGCGCGAGGCCGTCCAACTCCCGGACGACGAACTGGAGTCGGCACTGCGCGAGGCGGTCGGCCGCCAACTCCTCGTCCCGGACGACCGCGACACCTACTCGTTCCGCCACGCCCTCACCCGCGAGGCGGTCTACGCGGACCTGCTGCCGGGCGAACGCGTGCGACTGCACCGCACGTTCGCGGGGCTCCTCACCGCCGCGGGCCGACACGACGGCCCACCCGGCTCTCACCCCGCCAAGACCGCCGCCGAACGCGCCCACCACTCCCGCGAGAGCCACAACCTCCCCGACGCGCTCAGCGCCTCCCTCGAAGCCGCCGACCACGCCCAGCGGCTCGGCGCGCCCGCCGAGGAGCTGAGCCACCTCGAGGCGGCGCTGGAGCTGTGGCCGGCCGTGGCCCCCGCGGACCGCCCCACCACGCCCGGCCTGGACACGGTGACGCTCACGCTGCGCGCGTCCGCGGCGGCCGCGCACGCCGGCGAGAGCCACCGCGCCGTCTCCCTGACCCGCGCCGCCCTCGCCCGCGCCGGCACGGACACGGACTCGGAACTCGCCGCCCGCGTCCGCTACACCCTCGCCGGCAACCTGATGCGCGTCGACAGCCTCAAGGCCGCGTTCACCTACAGCAGCGAGGCGCTCGCCATGATCCCCGCCGAGCCCCCGTCCCGTACCTGGGTGTGGGCGGCGGCCACCCACGCCATGGCCGCGCGCTACGTGGGCGAGGACGAGGACGCCGGGCGGGTGGCCCGGCAGGCCCTGGCCGTCGCCGAGCGGCTCGAACTGGCCGACGCCCAGGCCGACTTGATCGTCTCCCTGGTCGGCCTGGACGGACACGACCGGCGTACCCCCGAGGGCCGGGACCGGCTGCGGCAGGCCCGCGAACTGGCCCGCCGCGCGGGCAACGTGTCGGTCGAGATGCGCGCCCTGTTCAACCTGGCCATCGGCGCCTACGAGACCGGCGCGCTGGACGACTGCCTGACCTGGCTGTCCGACGGACTGGACCGGGCGAGCCGCACCGGGCTGCTGTCCTCGCCGTACGCCCTGGAGCTGCGCTACCTCCAGTCCCTGATCCTCTACACCCTGGGCCGCTGGGACGAGTGCGCCCGGGCGGCCGCCGCCGACGCCGAACGGCTGCCCGCGGCAGCCGGATTCGCCATCGGCCCCGCGCTGTATGTGGCGCTGGCCCGCGGCGAGCGGTCCGCCGCCGACCGCGCCCAGGCGCTCCTCGACGGGCCGTCCGAGTGGATGGCCACGCTCGTGGCCGGCATCGTGCTGACCGACGCCGCGGCCCTGCGGGGCGATCCGGAGGCGGCCGTCGAGCGCGTCCACGGCACGCTGGCCGCGCTGGCCGACGGCGCGGTCAACGAGCGCCCGGACGTCGGCGTACGGCTTGCCGCGCTCGCCCTGGCCGCGGTCGCCGACGCGGCCGAGGAGGCGCGCCTGACCGGCGACGCGGCGACCGTCCGCCGCTGGACGGACACCGCGGCCGAGCTGCTGGAGCTGGCCCGCACCACGGCCGACCGGGGCGAGGACGGAACCGAGCAGGGCCCCGAGGGCGTGGCCTGGCTGGCCCGCGCCGAGGCGGAGTGGACGCGCACGGTGTCCGGTCCGGACGTGGTGGTGTGGGAGAAGGCGGTGACCGCGTTCGCGTACGGCGATCCGTACGAGCGGGCGCGTTGCCGGCGCCGGCTGGCTCAGGCGCTGCTCGCGGCGGGCCGTCGCGAGGAGGCCGCCGAGCAGGCCCGGGCGGTCCGCGAGACCGCCACCCTCCTCGGCGCCGCGCCCCTGCTCGACGCCGTGGAGACGCTCGTCCGCCGCGGCCGCCTCGCCGAGACCTCACCCGCGGCGGACGGCACCGCGGTACTGACGGCCCGGGAGAACGACGTACTCCGACTGCTGGCCCGCGGCCGCACCAACCGGCAGATCGGTGAGGAGCTGTTCATCACGGGCAAGACGGCGAGCGTCCACGTCTCCAACATCCTGGCGAAGCTGAGCGCGGCGAGCCGCACGGAAGCCGTCGTGATCGCGTACCGGGAGGGGCTGCTCGAACCGGAGCCGACCTGACGGCTCACCCGAGCGCTCCACGGCCCGCGCAACACAGTGGGGGCCCGGCCACCACAGGTGACCGGGCCCCCACTTCCGTACGACGAACCGTCAGATCCCGTACGACGAACCGTCAGACGAGGTTGACCGACCGCGCCGAGGTCGCGCCGATCTCCTCCGCCAGCTCCGTCAGCACGTTCTGCGACACGGTGTCGTCGACCGTGAGCACCGCGAGGGCCTCGCCGCCGGCGACCGCGCGGGACACCTGCATGCCCGCGATGTTGATGCCGGCCCCGCCGAGGATGCGGCCGAGCGTGCCGACCACACCCGGGCGGTCCGTGTACTTGAGGACGACCATGTGGTCGGCGAGCGCCAGATCCACGTCGTACTCGCCGACGGCCACGATCTTCTGGTGGTGCTTCGGACCGGCCAGCGTGCCGGAGACCGACACCTCCTCGCCGTTGCCGAGCGTGCCGCGCACGGTGATGACGTTGCGGTGGTCCGAGGACTCCGAGCTGGTCGTCAGGCGGACCTCGACGCCGCGCTCCTGCGCGAACAGCGGGGCGTTGACGTACGACACGGTCTCGTCGACGACATCCTCGAACACGCCCTTGAGCGCGGAGAGTTCGAGCACCTTCACGTCGTGCTGGGTGATCTCGCCGTACACCTCGACGTCGAGGCGGACCGCGACCTCGCCCGAGAGGGCGGTGAAGATGCGGCCGAGCTTCTCGGCGAGCGGCAGGCCCGGCTTGACGTCCTCGGCGATGACGCCGCCCTGGACGTTCACCGCGTCCGGGACCAGCTCACCGGCGAGGGCGAGACGGACGGACCGGGCGACGGAGATACCGGCCTTCTCCTGCGCCTCGTCCGTGGAAGCACCGAGGTGCGGGGTGCAGACGACCTCGTCGAGCTCGAAGAGCGGGGAGTCCGTGCAGGGCTCCTTCGCGTACACGTCGAGGCCGGCACCGGCGACGCGGCCCTCCTTGAGCGCCGAGAACAGCGCCTCCTCGTCGACGATCCCGCCGCGCGCGGCGTTGACGACGCGCACCGTCGGCTTGACCTTGCGCAGCGCCTCGTCGCCGATGAGACCGAGGGTCTCGGGGGTCTTCGGCAGGTGCACGGTGATGAAGTCGGAGACCTCGAGCAGCTCGTCGAGGGAGAGGACCTTCACGCCCATCTGCGCGGCCCGGGCAGGCTGCACGTAGGGGTCGTAGGCGACGACCTTCATGCCGAAGGCCGACATGCGCTGGGCGACGAGCGCGCCGATGCGGCCGAGGCCGACCACGCCGAGGGTCTTCTCGGCCAGCTCGACGCCCGTGTACTTGGAGCGCTTCCACTCGCCGTTCTTCAGCGCGGAGTTGGCCTGCGGAATGTTGCGCGCGGTGGCCAGGAGCAGACCGCAGGCCAGCTCGGCGGCGGTCACGATGTTCGAGGTGGGGGCGTTGACGACCATCACGCCGGCCTTGGTGGCGGCGGAGACGTCCACGTTGTCCAGGCCGACGCCGGCTCGTGCGACGACCTTCAGCTTCTTGGCGGCGGCGACCGCCTCGGCGTCGACCTTGGTGGCCGAGCGGATCAGGATGGCGTCCACGTCGGCGATCGCCGGCAGCAGCTCGGCGCGGTCCGCGCCGTTGCAGTGCCGGATCTCGAAGTCCGGGCCAAGGGCGTCGACGGTCGCGGGCGACAGCTCTTCAGCGATGAGTACGACAGGTTTCGAGCTCACGTGAGTCCTCACAAGTCCAATGCGGACGGCCGTCCCGACGGCCGCAGGCGGTGGAGGGGTGCTTGCCGCGTGGAAGACGCACGACGTTGTGGGCCTGAACGCGTATGTAGTGCAGCAGTCTAGTGGCGTCGCGGACGTCGCCTTACGCCGCTGCGGAAGGATCACCCGTCCGTGGCTGGACGGGGTGGACAACGGCCTGTTCCCAGGCGTTACCCGGGGTTCGACGAAGGGGCCGGAGCGTCACGCTCCGGCCCCTCGCCGTCGGGCTTACGCCTCTTCGTCGTTCACCCAGCTCATGAGCTTGCGCAGCTCCTTGCCGGTGGTCTCCAGGAGGTGGTTCTCGTCCTGGGTCTTGTACTCGTTGTACTTCTTCAGACCGCCGTGGTACTCGTCCATCCAGGCCTGGGCGAACGTGCCGTCCTGGATCTCGGCGAGGACCTTCTTCATCTCGGCCTTGGTGGCGTCCGTGATGATGCGGGGGCCGGTGACGTAGTCGCCCCACTCGGCGGTCTCGGAGATCGACCAGCGCATCTTCTCCAGGCCGCCCTCGTACATGAGGTCGACGATCAGCTTCAGCTCGTGGAGGCACTCGAAGTACGCGATCTCCGGCTGGTAGCCCGCCTCGGTCAGCGTCTCGAAGCCGGCCTTGACCAGCGCGGCCGTACCACCGCAGAGAACCGCCTGCTCACCGAACAGGTCGGTCTCGGTCTCCTCGGTGAAGGTCGTCTTGATGACGCCGGCGCGGGTGCCGCCGATGCCCTTCGCGTACGAGAGGGCGAGCGCGAAGCCGTTGCCCGTCGCGTCCTGCTCGACGGCCGCGATGCACGGAACGCCGCGGCCCTCCTCGTACTGGCGGCGGACCAGGTGGCCCGGGCCCTTGGGGGCGACCATGCACACGTCGACGCCGGCCGGGGGCTTGATGAAGCCGAAGCGGATGTTCAGGCCGTGGCCGAAGAACAGCGCGTCGCCGTCCTTGAGGTTGTCCTTGATGGACTCCTCGTAGACCTGGGCCTGGATCGGGTCCGGGACGAGGATCATGATGACGTCGGCCTCGGCGGCGGCCTCCGACGGCGTCACCACGCGCAGGCCCTGCTCCTCGGCCTTCGCCTTGGACTTGGAGCCCTCGTGCAGACCGACGCGGACGTCGACACCCGAGTCACGCAGCGACAGCGCGTGGGCGTGGCCCTGGCTGCCGTAGCCGATGACCGCGACCTTGCGGCCCTGGATGATGGACAGGTCGGCGTCGGCGTCGTAGAACAGCTCGGCCACTTTGGGTTCTCTCCTTGGTGTGCAGGTGATGCGTCCCACCGTATGCCGGTGAGGTGACGGGAAGTTTCGGGGTCTCGGAATGCGGGCGGCCGACGACTGACGACCGCCCGTTTCCAGACTTACGCGGATCGGTCCAGCGCGCGCAGCGAGCGGTCCGTGATCGAACGTGCCCCACGTCCGATCGCGATCGTTCCGGACTGGACGAGCTCCTTGATGCCGAACGGCTCCAGCATCTTGAGCATGGCCTCCAGCTTGTCGCTGCCGCCGGTGGCCTCGATGGTGACGGCCTCCGGGGAGACGTCCACGGTCTTGGCGCGGAACAGCTGGACGATCTCGACGATCTGGGAGCGCGTCTCGTTGTCGGCGCGCACCTTCACCAGAACGAGTTCGCGCTGCACGGCCGCGGACGGCTCCAGCTCGACGATCTTCAGGACGTTGACGAGCTTGTTGAGCTGTTTGGTGACCTGTTCGAGCGGCAGTGCCTCGATCACGTTCACCACGATGGTGATGCGGGAGATGTCGGGGTGCTCGGTGACACCGACGGCGAGCGAGTCGATGTTGAAGCCGCGCCGGGAGAACAGGGCGGTGATCCGGGCGAGGACACCGGGCTTGTTCTCGACGAGGACGGAGAGGGTGTGCTTGCTCATGGTTCTGACTCGGCTCTCTCTCAGTCGTCTTCGTTGTCGCCGAAGTCGGGGCGGACGTCCCGGGCGAACATGACCTCGTCGTTGGAGGTGCCTGCGGCGACCATCGGCCAGACCATCGCGTCCTCGTGGACGATGAAGTCGATCACGACGGGGCGGTCGTTGACGGAGTTCGCCTCCGCGATGACCTTGTCGAGGTCGTCCGGGGACTCGCAGCGGATCGCGTAGCAGCCCATGGCCTCCGACAGCTTCACGAAGTCGGGGACGCGGGTGCCGGCGCTCGGCTGCTTTCCGTCCGCGCCCGGGCCGCTGTGCAGCACGGTGTTGGAGTAGCGCTGGTTGTAGAAGAGGGTCTGCCACTGGCGGACCATCCCGAGGGCGCCGTTGTTGATGATGGCGACCTTGATCGGGATGTTGTTCAGGGCGCAGGTGGTGAGCTCCTGATTGGTCATCTGGAAGCAGCCGTCGCCGTCGATCGCCCAGACCGTACGGTCCGGCTGACCGGCCTTGGCGCCCATCGCGGCCGGGACCGCGTAGCCCATCGTTCCGGCGCCGCCGGAGTTCAGCCAGGTCGCGGGCTGCTCGTACTTGACGTAGTGCGCGGCCCACATCTGGTGCTGGCCGACGCCCGCCGCGAAGATCGTGCCCTCCGGGGCGAGCTGCCCGATGCGCTCGATGACCTGCTGCGGCGACAGCGAGCCGTTGTCCGGCTGCTCGTAGCCCAGCGGGTACGTGTCGCGCCAGCGGTTCAGGTCCTTCCACCAGGCGGTGTAGTCGCCGGCGTGGCCCTCGCTGTGCTCCTTCTGCACGGCCTGGACCAGGTCGGCGATGACCTCGCGGGCATCTCCGACGATCGGCACGTCCGCGGCGCGGTTCTTGCCGATCTCGGCCGGGTCGATGTCGGCGTGCACGATCTTGGCGTACGGGGCGAAGCTGTCCAGCTTGCCGGTGACGCGGTCGTCGAAGCGGGCTCCGAGGGCGACGATCAGGTCGGCCTTCTGCAGCGCGGTGACGGCGGTGACCGCACCGTGCATGCCCGGCATTCCCACGTGCAGCTTGTGGCTGTCGGGGAATGCGCCGAGCGCCATCAGGGTGGTGGTGACGGGCGCTCCGGTGAGTTCTGCGAGGACCTTCAGCTCGGCGGTGGCCTTGGCCTTGAGGACGCCGCCGCCGACGTAGAGGACGGGCCGCTTGGCCTGGGTGATCAGCTTGGCGGCCTCGCGGATCTGCTTGGCGTGCGGCTTGGTCACCGGGCGGTAGCCGGGCAGGTCCGGGGTGGGCGGCCACTGGAAGGTGGTCTGCGCCTGGAGGGCGTCCTTGGCGATGTCGACGAGGACCGGGCCCGGACGGCCGGTGGAGGCGATGTGGAAGGCCTCCGCGATCGTCCGCGGGATGTCCTCGGCCTTGGTCACCAGGAAGTTGTGCTTGGTGATCGGCATGGTGATACCGACGATGTCCGCCTCCTGGAAGGCGTCCGTACCGATCGCCTTGGACGCGACCTGCCCGGTGATCGCCACGAGCGGCACCGAGTCCATGTGGGCGTCGGCGATCGGGGTCACCAGGTTGGTGGCACCCGGGCCGCTGGTGGCCATGCACACGCCGACCTTGCCGGTGGCCTGCGCGTAGCCGGTGGCCGCGTGACCCGCGCCCTGCTCGTGCCGGACGAGCACGTGCCGCACGCGCTTCGAGTCCATCAGCGGGTCGTAGGCCGGGAGGATCGCGCCGCCGGGGATACCGAATACCGTCTCCGCCCCGACCTCCTCGAGCGAGCGGATGAGGGACTGCGCGCCCGTGACGTGCTCGGGGGCGGACTGCTGTCCTCCGGAACGGGGCCGCGGCTGCGGATGGTGGGCCCCGGTGGCCTGCTCGGTCATCGGCATTCTCTTCTCGATGCTGAGGGTTTTTGCGAGGTTTGTACGGTGTTGAACTGGTGCCTGTGCAACAAAAAACCCCTCGTGCCGTGAGGCAAGCGAGGGGAGCGCGCCGGGTGCGGTCGCTGGGTGTTCCGGGTCGTCCGGTACTTCACCAGCTCAGCCGACGCGCTTTCCAAGTACGAGAATTCGGGTGCGCATGGCATTGACCCTCCCCCCGGCACGCACCGACTGTCAAGTGGGTGGGACGGGAGTCTCATTATGTGAGCGGAGGGCCGTACCGCCACCGAACACGACCGGCACACCAGGCGTGTACACCCCGGCACCCCCGCCCGCGAAGGCGGGCTCGGCCGGTCCGTGGGGCACCGGGTACTGCCCGGTGGCCAGGGCCCGGCGCAGCCGGTACTCGTCGAGCGGGCCGGAGAAGGCCGTGCCCTGCCCGTGCGTGCAGCCCATCGCACGGAGAGCGAGCACCTGCTCGGGCAGGTCCACCCCGTCGGCCACGGACTGCAGCCCGAGGTCGCTGGCGATGCGCAGCAGCCCGCTGGTGATCTTGTGCAGCCGCGCGGACTCCACCACGCCCTCGACGAGGCCACGGTCCAGTTTCAGTACGTCCACGGGGAGCCTGCGCAGGGCCGTGATGGCCGCGTAGCCGCTGCCGAAGCCGTCCAGGGCGATCCGGACGCCGATCCGCCGCAGCGCGCTCAGCCTGCGCTCCAGCTCGTCCAGGGAGACCCGTGGGTCGGTGTCGGACAGCTCGATCACCAGGGCGCCCGAGGCGAGCCCGTGCCGGGTCAGCAGGGCCTCCACGGAGCCGAGGGGCAGGGAGCGGTCCAGCAGACGGCGGGCGCTCATCCGGACGCCGACGGGTACGGCGAGGCCGGTGGCGGTGCGCTCGGCGGCCTGCTCGACGGCCTCCTCGAGGATCCAGCGGCCCAGCTCGGCGGCCTTGTCGCTGTCCTCGGACACGCGCAGGAACTCGGCGGGCGTGAAGAGCACGCCCTGGGAGGAACGCCAGCGCGCCTGGGCGGTGACCGAGGTGATCCGGCCGTCCTCCAGCGACACCACGGGCTGGTGCAGCAGCGCGAACTCGCCGTCGTGCAGAGCGGCGCGCAGCCGGGTGGCCAGCTCCGCCTTCCGTACGACGTCCTGCTGCATCTGTGGCGCGTACAGCTCGACGCGGCCCTTGCCGGCGGCCTTGGCCCGGTACATGGCGAGGTCGGCGTTGCGCAGCAGGTCACCGGCGCCGAGGCCCGGCTCGGCGAAGGCCACGCCGATGGACGCGGCGACCCGGACATCGTTGCCGCCGATGGCGTACGGCTGCGAGAGGGTGACCCTCAGCCGGTCGGCGAGCTCCATGATGTGGCCTTCGCGGGCGGTGCGGTCGCGGGTGCCGTCGCCGACGATGAGGGCCGCGAACTCGTCGCCGCCGAGCCGCGAGGCGGTGTCCCCGTACCGGACCGCGTCCTGGAGTCTGCGGGCGGCCTGGACGAGGAGCTCGTCGCCGGCCTGGTGCCCGATCGTGTCGTTGACCGCCTTGAAGCCGTCGAGGTCGATGAAGAGGACGGCCGTGCCGCGGTCGGAGGTGCGGCGGCCGGAAAGCGCCTGCTGGACGCGCTTGGTGAACAGGGCGCGGTTGGGCAGGTCGGTGAGCGGGTCGTGCTCCGCGTTGTGCTGCAGCTGCGCTTGCAGGCGCACCCTTTCGGTCACGTCCCGGCTGTTGAAGATGAGACCGCCGTGGTGCCGGTTGACGGTCGACTCGACGTTCAGCCAGCCGCCGTAGCCGGACTTGAAGCGGCACTCGATGCGGGTGGTGGGTTCCTCGGTGTGGCTGGCGGCGAGGAAGCGGCGCACCTCGTGCACCACGCAGCGCAGGTCCTCCGGGTGGATGAGCGAGGCGAGCTCGGTCCCGACGAGGTCCTCGGCGGGCCGCCCGTACACGCCCGCGGCGGCCGGGGAGACGTACCGGAGGATGCCGTTGGGCGCGGCGATCATGATCACGTCGCTGGAGCCCTGCACCAGGGAGCGGAAGTGGTTCTCCTTCTGGGCCAGCTCCTGGGTGAGGGTGATGTTGTCGAGCAGCATGATGCCCTGGCGCACGACGAGGGCGAGCACGACGGCGCCCGCGGTGATGAGCACCACTCGGTCGACGTTGCGGCCGTTGAGCATGTTGTAGAGGATCCCGAGCGTGCAGACGGCGGCGGCGAGATACGGCGTGAGGGCGCCCAGCGATCCGGCGATCGGGCGGGTGGCCGGATACCGGCTGTGACCTCCGTCCTGGAGGGGTGCGCGCGGCCGGTCGCCCGGGTGGCCCGGTGGGCGAGGCCCCGCAGGCCGTGAGCCCGCCGGCCGTGGCCCCGGCACGTGCTCGTGCACCACGCGTGCGTGCCCGCTCTCCCGCTGCCCGAACCGGACGCCGACCCAGGGGGCGTACGCGAGGAGCAGCGAGCCGGCGAACCAGCCGGCGTCGAGGAGCTGGCCCGAGCGGTAGTTGTCGTGCAGCAGGGGCGAGGTGAACAGGGCGTCGCACATCACGGTCAGGGCCAGCGCGCCGATCGCGGTGTTCACCGCGGAGCGGTTGACCGCCGAGCGCCTGAAGTGCAGGGCGAGAACCATGCTGACCAGGGCGATGTCGAGCAGTGGATACGCGAGCGAGAGCGCCGTGTGCGCGACGCTCGGCCCGTCGAACTTCGCCGCCTGGGCGAGTGCGAGGCTCCAGGAGAGCGTGAGCAGCGAGCCGCCGATCAGCCAGGCGTCCAGGACGAGACACACCCAACCTGCTTTGGTCACGGGCCGTTTGGCGAGCACCAGCAGCCCCACGATGGCGGGCGGCGCGAAGCAGAGGAAGAACAGGTCGGCGTAGCTGGGGCTGGGCACGGGGTGGTGGAGAATCACCTCGTACCACCCCCAAACCCCGTTGCCCAGTGACGCCATGGCGGAGGAGAGCGCGAACAGCAGCCATGCGAGTCGGAAGCGGCTGCGACGCGTGCGCGCATAGAGGAGGCAGGAGACCGCCGCGGTACCCGCCGCGGCGCTCAGCCCGAAGTCGCCCATGACGAGTGCGACCCTCTGGGAGCCCCAGCCGAGCGCGGAACCGAGGGCGTATCCCGCGCACACCAGGGCCAGTACGAGTTGCGGGACCAGGCTCGTCCCGCCGCCGAGTGCCGGCTGGCGGACAAGCAGCGCCCCGGGGGAGCTCACCGGGCCCACCGGGCCCGGGCCGCTGCGGGGTCCCGCAGGTCCGGCGCCGGCTGTGCGTGCCGCTTGCGACCGCCGGGCCTGCGCTGGTGATGGCCACCGAGGCCGCGTCTGCGCGCCGCCGCACACCAGGGTCGCCGTCGGCCGCCCCGCCGCGTCGGATCGTTGGTCCATGGACCGTGCATCATCCGTCGCCCCCCTCGCAGTCTGAAATGTCCATCCCCGGCGCCGAATGGTGCGCGGCGCAGCCCCTGTCGGGACGATACACCAGTCTCGTCACTCAGGGACATAGCTTCTCTACGCTCCGTGACGATCAACGGGGGAACGGAAACTGCCCGCATCCAGGGAACTGCGGAGGGTGCCCGAAGTGGACGGGAGGCCAACCGGACACCAACGGGAGGTGACTTACGCACCCGTGGTGAGAACCAGGTTGTCCAGCGGTTCTCCGCGCGCGAAACGGTTCAGCTGCGCCACCAGGAGCCGCTTGGCGCGCGGCAGGAACGCGGAGGTGGGGCCGCCGGTGTGGGGGCTGATGAGCACCCCCGGCGCATGCCACAACGGGTGCCCCGCCGGCAGCGGTTCGGGGTCGGTGACGTCAAGTGCCGCCTGGATGCGGCCGCTCTCCAGCTCGGTCAGCAGCGCCTCGGTGTCGACGACGCCCCCGCGGGCGACGTTGACCAGCAGCGCACCGTCCTTCATCCGGGCCAGGAAGTCCGCGTTGACCAGGCCTTTCGTCTGTTCTGTGAGGGGCGTGACGACCACCACCACATCGGCGTCCAAAAGAAGTTCAGGCAATCGGGAGATGGGATGCACGGGGCCGCGCGCCGTCTCGCGTCCCGAGCGCGCGACGCGCGCCACCCGCGCGAGCTCGAACGGCGCGAGCCGGTCCTCGATCGCGCTGCCGACCGAGCCGTACCCGACGATCAGAACGGACTTGTCGGCGAGCGCCGGACGGAACCCGGAGCGCCACTCCTCCCGGTCCTGTCCCCGTACGAAGTCGGGGATGCCCCGGAGGGAGGCGAGGATCAGCGTCAGTGTGAGCTCCGCGGTGCTGGCGTCGTGCACCCCACGCGCGTTGCACAGCTGCACGCCCTCGGGCAGCAGTCCGAGGCCGGGCTGGATGTGGTCGATGCCGGCGGAGAGCGTCTGTACGACGCGTACGGACGTCATCTCCGGCAGGGGGCGCAGCGCGATCTCGGCGCCCTTCATGTAGGGCACGACATAGAACGCGCAGTCGGCGGGGTCCGCGGGGAACTCCTTGCCGCCGTCCCAGAAGCGGTAGGTGAGGTCCTCGGGGAGGCCGTCGATCTCCTCCGCGCGAAGCGGGAGCCATACGTCGGAAGTCATGGTCAGGAGGCTATGCGAAGCGTCCGGCACCGCATTGGTTAGTTTGGGGTGCCAGGAGAGGGAGGGTTCGGCCACGTGGAGCGCAGGACTATCGGCGCGGCGACGCTCGATGTGGGGGCCGTCGGACTCGGATGCATGCCGATGAACTGGGCGTACACCGGTTCGCGGCAGCGGGGCGACGAGTCGCTGCGGACCGTGCACCGGGCGCTCGACGTGGGCGTGACGCTGCTCGACACCGCCGACATGTACGGCCCGTTCACCAATGAGCTGCTGGTGGGGCGGGTGCTGAAGGAGCGCCGCTCCGAGGCCTTCGTGTCGACCAAGGTGGGCCTGCTGGTGGGCGACCAGCACATCGTGGCCAATGGGCGCCCCGGCTATGTGAAGCGGGCGTGCGACGCCTCGCTGCGCCGCCTCCAGACGGACGTGATCGACCTCTACCAGCTGCACCGCGCGGACCCGGAGATTCCGGTCGAGGAGACATGGGGTGCGATGGCGGACCTCGTCCGGGCCGGGAAGGTACGGGCGTTGGGGCTGTGCGCGGTGGGCGCGCGTTCCGCCCGCCGCTCCGGGGCACGGCTGCACGACGCCACGATCCGGCAGCTGGAGCGGGTGCAGCAGGTGTTCCCGGTGAGCGCGGTGGAGGCCGAGCTGTCGGTGTGGTCGAAGGAGGCACTGGACGCGCTGCTGCCGTGGTGCGCGGCGCGCGGGGTCGGCCTGCTGGCCGCGATGCCGCTCGGCAACGGCTTCCTGACCGGCACGCTCACGCCCGGCGAGGGCTTCGAGCCGGACGACCTGCGGGCCCGGCACCCCCGCTTCACGGCGGAGATGATGGCCGCGAACCAGCCGATCGTGGTGGGCCTTCGGCGCATCGCCCGGCGGCACGGGGACGAGGTCACACCCGCGCAGGTGGCGCTGGCGTGGCTGCTGGCGCAGGGCCCGCACGTGGTGCCGGTGCCGGGGGCGAAGCGGGCACGGTGGGTGGCCGAGAACGCGACCGCGGCCGGGCTGCGCCTGACGGCAAGGGACCTGGCGGACGTGGCGGCCCTGCCCGCGGCACGGGGGTCCTGGGACTGAGTGCGGGTCCGCGGCCCGGGTGCCGGGGCCGACGGGTCCGCGACGCGGGGGCCCGGAACGGAATGGTGGGGGCCGGCCGCCTGGGACTCGGATCCGGCCGCCTCGGGCGCGACCGGCCCGGTGCGGAGCGGCATGATCCGGCCGCCTCGGACGCGGCGGGCCGGGGCCCGGCCGTGGTGGGTTCCGGGATTCGGGGCCGGCGATCGGGAACCCAGGAGGCGCGTGCGGTGTAAGACAGGTAGAAGCCCCACGTCGAAGGGACCACGATCGTGCAACGTCGAGCTGCGGCGGCCGTACTGGCCGCGGCCTCCCTCCTGCTGGCGTCCGGCTGTTCCTCCGGCGACGGAGGAACCCCGGGCGCGGACAGGAGCACCTCACCGGGCCGTACGGCGCCGGGGTCGTCGTCCTCCGGGAAGACGGCGGAGGCAACCCCGCCCGCGAAGGGCTCGGTGAAGGTGGTGCGCACGGTCGCCCAGGGTCTGAAGACCCCCTGGGGCCTCGCCCCGCTGCCCGACGGCGATCTGCTCGTCACCTCCCGGGACGACGGGACGATCACGCGGATCGACGAGAAGACCGGCAAGAAGACGGAGTTGGGCTCGGTGCCGGGCGTCTCCGCCGCCGGCGAGGGCGGCCTCCTGGGCATCGCCCTCTCCCCGTCGTACGCCTCGGACCACATGATCTACGCGTACTTCACGACGGCGTCGGACAACCGCATCGCCCGCCTGCTGCACGAGGAGCACAAGCCGTCGGGCGAGCAGCTGGGGGCACCGGACACGGTCTTCAAGGGCATCCCCAAGGGGTTCATCCACAACGGTGGCCGGATCGCGTTCGGCCCGGACAACATGCTCTACGCGGGCACGGGTGAGTCGGGCAACCGCGGCCTGGCCCAGGACAAGAAGTCCCTGGGCGGAAAGATCCTCCGCATGACGCCGGAGGGCGAACCGGCGCCCGGCAACCCCTTCGGTGACTCGGTCGTGTACTCGTACGGCCACCGCAATGTCCAGGGCCTGGCCTGGGACGACAAACAACGCCTGTTCGCCGCGGAGTTCGGCCAGGACACATGGGACGAGCTGAACGCGATCAAGCCGGGCGGCAACTACGGCTGGCCGGACGCCGAGGGCAGGTCAGGCGACGCGAAGTACCGCGACCCGATAGCCCAGTGGCACACCGCCGAGGCCTCCCCCAGCGGCATCGCCTACGCCGAGGGCTCCCTCTGGATGGCGGGCCTGCGCGGTCAGCGCCTGTGGCGGGTCCCGCTGAAGGGCACCGAGGCCTCGGCGGCCCCCCAGGCCTTCCTGAAGGGCACCTACGGCCGACTGCGCACGGTGGTCCCGGCGGGCGACGGCAAGCTGTGGGTGACGACGAGCGAGACGGACGGCCGGGGCACACCGGGGAAGGGGGACGACCGGATCCTGGAGCTGCAGGTGACGTAGGAAAGGCTCGCGGGCCTCAGTCCTCACCGGGCTCCGGGGCGGCGGCGGGCTCCGGGGCCGCGGGCGGCTCCGGAGCCGCGGGGGGCTGCTTCGGCGGGCGTACGACGACCTTGCCCGAGGACAGGTCTATGGGCCCTCTTCCGGGGTCGCCGTCGTTCACATCCGTTCGGCTGAGTTCCAGGCGCTTTCTCTCGTCATTGGTGTGCTTACGGCCTGGTGCGAAGAGTTCCTCGAACATGTTGAACACAGGGCCTCCCTCGGCCGGGATCCGTTCCAGCGTATGTCTCACCCCGCCGCCGGGGCAGCGGGTGCCTCGGGCGGGAACAACCGCATCCGATGCGCCAGCGCCGCCGCCTCCCCCCGCCCCGCGACGCCCAGCTTGGCCAGGATGTTGGAGACGTGGACACTCGCCGTCTTGGGGGAGATGAACAGTTTCTCGGCGATCTGGCGGTTGCTGCGGCCGGCGGCGACCAGGCGCAGCACGTCGCGCTCCCGGCTGGTCAGCCCGAGCGCCTCGGCCGGGTCGGCGGGCGGGCTCTGCCGCGTCGTCCCGGACAGGGTGAGCCGGGCGCGCTGGGCGAGCAGGGCGACCGATTCGGCGAGCGGGCGGGCGCCGAGGTGGTCGGCCACCGCCCCGGCCAGGCGCAGCAGTTCCGTGGCGCGGGCGCGGGCGTCGTCGTCCGCGCCGGAGGCCAGCAGGGACTCGGCGAGGCGGTGGCGGACGCGGGCGAGGTCGTAGGGGCGCTCCAGCGGTTCGAAGGCGGTGACCGTCTCGGACCAGTCCCGTGGGGTCCCGGCGCCCTCGGCGCGCAGCAGCTCGGCGCGCAGCCAGTGCCCGTAGGCCTGCCAGACGGGCACGTTCGTGGCGAGTGTCTTGGCGGCCTTGTGGATGTCTTCGAGAACCTCGCCACGCCCCGGCTCGGCGCCGGGCAGGCCGAGGGCGTCCGCCTCCGCGGTGGCGGCGGCCAGCAGCAGCGGCCAGCCGTAGCGCTGGGTTCCGGGCGGGAAGCCGGTGTCCAGCGCGGCGGCGAGTTCGGCCCGGGCATCCAGGAGGCGGCCCTCCGCCGCGGCGACGCCGATCGCGATGCGGCCGAGCGGCAGGGCGTGCTGGGGCATGGTGTCGTGGGTGCCGAAGTGTTCGCGGGCGGCGGTCAGTTGGCGGCGGGCCACGGTCAGGTCGCCGCGGGAGAGGGCGAAATGGGCGTGCAGCGTGGCGTGGAAGCCGCGGCGTTTTGCGCTCTGGCCGACGCGCTCCGAGCTGATCGCGGCTTCACCGGCCTCGTCCCAGCGACCGAGGGAGTGCAGGGATTCGGCGAGGTTGCCCCACACCAGGGCCTCGATGTCCAGCAGACCGAGCCGCCTGGCGAGGCCGACGCCTTCCTTGAGGACGCGGACGGCTTCCTGGGAGCGGCCGATGCCTTCCAGGTGGGACGGCAGGTTCACATGGAGGCGGCCCAGCACGGCGGCGTCGCCGAGCGCCTTTGCCTGTTCCTTGACCTCGTGCAGCTCGGTGAGCCCCGCCTCGATGTCGCCCGCTTCGACGAGGAGCCCGCCCAGGGTGAGCCGCGCGTTCAGCTCGATGTCCCGGGCGCCCACCATGCGCGCGTACTCCACGGCGCGCTCGGCGGCCATGAGCGCGTCGGGTCCCGGCTCGTGCACCATCGACCAGTTGGCGACGGTGGCGAGCACCTCGGCGTGCACCTCCGAGGGCGGTAGGCCCCGGACCAGTTCCTGGGCGGTGGCCAGCTCCTTCCAGCCGTCGCCGCGGGCCGTGGTCTGCACCAGCCGGGAACGCTGGGCCCAGAACCAGGCGGCGCGAAGGGGGTCCCCACGGCCCGAGCCGGACGGCGAGTTCGGGTGGTGATCGTCCTCGTCCTCCAGGAGGCGCAGGGCCCGCCTGGTGATCTTCAGCGCGCGTTCGCGTTCCCCGCACAGGCGGCCCGCGACGGCGGCCTCGGCCATCAGGTCGAGGTAGCGCAGGGGGGTGGTGGCCGGGTCGCAGCCGCAGGGCGGATAGACCTCGGCGTAGTCGACGGGGCGCAGGCCGGCCCGTATCGAGTCGGGGGCCAACTCCCACAGCTCCATCGCCCGCTCCAGGAGCCGCAGTTGCTCGGCGTGTGCGTGCCGGCAGCGGGCCTCGACGGAGGCGTCGAGGACGGCGGGCAGCGCCTTGGCCGCGTCGTGGGCGTGGTACCAGTAGCTGGCCAGGCGAGCGGCGCGCTCGTCGGCCGGTACGAGTGCGGGATCGGCCTCCAGGGCCTCGGCGTAACGCCTGTTGAGGCGGGAGCGCTCGCCGGGCAGCAGGTCGTCGCTGACGGCCTCGCGGACCAGGGAGTGGCGGAAGCGGTAGCCGTCGCCGCCGGGTGCGGCGATGAGGATGTTGGCGCCGACGGCGGCACGCAGCGCCTCGATGAGGTCGTCCTCGGCGAGCCGGGCCACGGCGGCCAGCAGCCGGTACTCGACGGTGGAACCGCCCTCGGCGACGATCCGGGCGACCCGCTGCGAGCTCTCGGGCAGCCCCTCGACGCGTACGAGGAGGAGGTCGCGGAGGGAGTCGGTGAGGCCGGTGCAGCAGCCCTCGTGGGCGGCGACGGCGAGTTCCTCCACGAAGAAGGCGTTGCCGTCGGAGCGTTCGAAGATGTCGTCGACCTGGGCGGGGTCGGGTTCCGCGGCGAGGATGCCGGCGATCTGGCGGCCGACCTCGGTGCGGTTGAAACGGGCGAGTTCGATGCGGCGGACGGTGCGCAGGCGGTCGAGTTCGGCCAGGAGGGGGCGCAGGGGGTGGCGGCGGTGGATGTCGTCTGCGCGGTAGGTGGCGACGACGGCCAGGCGGCCGCTGCGCAGGGTGCGGAAGAGGTAGGCGAGGAGATGGCGGGTGGAGGCGTCGGCCCAGTGCAGGTCCTCCAGGAGGACGACCACCGTGCGGTCGGCGGCGAGGCGCTCCAGGAGGCGGGCGGTGAGTTCGAAGAGGCGGGCCGTTCCCTCCTCGTCGTCCCGGGGGCCGCGCCTGGCCTCGCCCAGCTCGGGCAGCAGGCGGGCCAGCTCCGCCTCCTGGCCCGCGGCCGCGGCGGCGAGTTCGTCCGGGAGCTGTCTGCGCAGGGCGCGCAGGGCGGTGGAGAACGGGGCGAACGGCAGCCCGTCGGCGCCGATCTCGACGCAGCCGCCGACCGCCACGACGGCGCCGGTACGGCCGGCCGCGGTGGCGAACTCCTCGATCAGCCGTGTCTTGCCGACCCCGGCCTCACCGCCGAGCAGCAACGCCTGCGGCTCGCCCGCGGCGGCACGGGTGAGCGCGTCGGCGAGTGCGCCCAACTCTGCGGCGCGGCCGACGAACACGGGACTGACGGACCTGGTCTCCACGGTCCCGAGCATCGCACGGGGGTCGGACAACGGGGCAGCGAATATCGGCGGGCGGGCGGCAACGGCCGGTGCGCCACCGACACCGAGGCCGGCGAGGACGGCGGACGCGTCGCCGATGCCGACGACGGCAGACGCGCCACCGGTGCCGACGACGGCAGACGCGTCGATGCCGGCGGCGGCCCGGACGGCCGGCACCGACATCGACGGGGCGGTGTCCCCCGACGGCGCCCCCGCCCGGGACCGGCCGACCCCCGTACGGCCGGTCCCCCTGCGGCTGTCCTCCCGGGACCCGCCGGTCCCGGTACGGCCGTCCTCCCGAGGTCGGCCGATCCCCGTACGGCCGTCCTCTCGGAGCCCCGGGCCCGCGCCGCCCGGCGGCTCCCCCGCGCTCGTGTTCACGCGGCGCGGGCGAACCGCGGCCGGCGGGGACGGTTGCTATGGGACGTGGACTGTCCCTCCGTGTCGGGTTCCCCGGCGGCGGCCTTGCGGGCGTCGCGGGCGTCGCGGCGCAGGCGGAGGGCCTCGCGGACGAGACGGTGGTTCTGCGCCTCGCGGATCAGGTCGGCGGAACGGATCTGGTGGAGCTCGTACTCGAACATCTCGTGTCCCTCGTGAAGAGTCGGTTTCCGGCTTCGCTTGTTGCGATGCCTCAACTTTCGTCTCCAAGGCGGGTGTGCCACATCGGGAGAGTTCCGCATCTTGCACGCGCGAGGGGCCTTAGATCCGCCGTGGGTGTCCTACGGCGGACCTAAGGCCCCTCAGAACGCGCTAAGTACGTGCTCCGGCCCTGCTCGGGAGGATCAACTCGCCGACGGCAGGCCCAGGATGATGTCGGTGTACTTCGCGACCGCGAGCAGCAGACCGATCACACCGAGGGCGACGCCGCCCCAGGCGACCGACTTGATCCACGCGGGCTGCGGCTTGCCGGGGGCACCGAACGCGGGCCGGGCGAGCACCACGACGCCGACGATCAGCGCGGCGAGCGCGAACAGCCCGCCGATCAGCGCGGTCGTGGCCCAGGCATCGCCGTAGACCTCCTTGACCTGCGTGGCGACGGTCGCCGACGACGAGGTCCCCAGCTGGCCGACCAGGGTCTCGCGCGCGGCGGCCACGGTGGCGACCCAGCTGCCGGTGAGCGACACGAGGCCGAGCCCGGCGGAGACGACGGCGCCGGCGCCCTGCCCCACGCCGGAGGGGCCCTCCTGGGTGTCCCCCCGAAGGCCGTCGACCTCGTCGTCGGCCACCTCGGACTCGTCGGACTCGTCGGCCGCGGCCTCGGCGTCGGTCTTCGCCTCGGTGGCCTCGGTGGTCTCGGTGGACTTTTCGACCTTGGTGGTGTCCACCTTTGCCTCGTCGCTCTTCGCCTCGGTGCCGGTCTCTGCCCCGGCCTCGTCAACTGTCTTGGTTCCCATGTCTGGCACCGTACGGACGCTCTCTGAGAGGTTTCTTAATGATCGTTGTGAGTGGTACGCGCGCGTGCCGCCCGCCACTCGGGCGCGAGCACCGACCACACCTCGGTGTCCTGGCGCACGCCCCGGTGGACGGAGTTCCCCCGAAGCACGCCGTCGCGGCTCATGCCCAGTCGCCGCGCCACCTTGATGCTCGGTTCGTTGGCGGACGACGCCCGCCACTCCACACGGTGGATGCCGCGCCCGTCAACCGCCCAGTCGATGAGCACCCGCATCGCGCGGGTGACGAGCCCCCGCCCGCTCCCGGCGGGTTCCAGCCAGCAGCCGACCTCACAGGTGCCGTTCACGGCGTCGAAGACGCGGAAGAGCACGCCGCCGACGAGCTTCCCGTCCAGCCACAGTCCGTGCAGGCCGCCGTTGTCGGTGGCGCGTTTGTCGGCCCAGGTCCGCAGGACGGCCCGCGCGGAGTCGACGTCCGTCGCGCCCACCCCGAACGGGATGTGCCGCGTGATGAACTCGCGCCCGCGGTCGAGGTGCGCCAGAAACTCCTCGGCGTGCCAGGGTTCCAGCGGACGCAGTTCGGCGCCGTCGTCACCCAGCGATATCGCGTACATCCCGCTGCCGCTCCTTCATCAGTACGTCCGCCGGCGCGTCGCCGGCGCACACGCCGTCCGCGTCGGACATGTCGGCCGCGTCAGCCCCTCGTTGTCCCCGCGTCGTCCCGGAATGGTCCCACGGGACGCGTGGGCGGCCCCGGCGTGCGCCCGGTTCGGTGCCGCGGCGCCGCAGGCACCTGTCGAGGCGGCGCGCCGGCCGCCGGTCGGCGCGCCGGGCAGATCCATGAGGGCGGGGCGCCAGGAGGGTGCGCACTCAGTCGTCCCCGTGGGGCGTCCGGGGGCATACCTGGGGGGTGCATCGGAACCGATGCACCCCCCAGGGCTTGCAAAAAGGCGGAACTCAGCCCTCGCTGACGCCGAGCTTCTCCAGGATCAGCTCCTTGACGCGGGCCGCGTCGGCCTGGCCACGGGTGGCCTTCATGACGGCGCCGACCAGGGCGCCGGCCGCGGCCACCTTGCCGCCGCGGATCTTGTCCGCGACGCCCGGGTTGCCCGCGATGGCCTCGTCGACGGCGGCGGTCAGGGCGCCCTCGTCGGAGACGACCTTCAGACCGCGCTTCTCGACGACCTCGTCCGGAGTGCCCTCGCCCGCGAGGACGCCCTCGATGACCTGGCGGGCCAGCTTGTCGTTGAGCTCTCCGGCGACGACGAGCTGTGCCACCCGGGCGACCTGCGCCGGGGTGATGGGCAGGTCCTCCAGGGCCTTGCCCGACTCGTTGGCGCTGCGGGCCAGTTCGCCCATCCACCACTTGCGGGCGGACGCCGCGTCGGCACCGGCCTCGATCGTGGCGACGATCGGGTCGATGGCACCGGCGTTGAGGATCGACTGCATGTCGTGGGCGTTGACGCCCCACTCCTCGCGCAGCCGGTTACGACGCGCCAGCGGCTGCTCGGGCAGGCCCGCGCGCAGCTCCTCGACCCACGCGCGGGACGGGGCGACGGGGACGAGGTCGGGCTCCGGGAAGTACCGGTAGTCCTCGGCCTCCTCCTTCACCCGGCCCGAGGTCGTGGACCCCGTGTCCTCGTGGAAGTGGCGGGTCTCCTGGATGATCGTGCCGCCGGAGTTCAGCACCGCGGCGTGCCGCTGGATCTCGAACCGGGCCGCACGCTCCACGGAGCGCAGGGAGTTGACGTTCTTCGTCTCGGAGCGCGTGCCGAACTTCTCCCGGCCGTGCGGGCGCAGGGAGAGGTTCACGTCGCAGCGCATCTGCCCCATCTCCATGCGGGCCTCCGACACACCGAGCGCCCGGATGAGCTCGCGCAGCTCGGCGACGTACGCCTTGGCGACCTCGGGAGCACGCTCTCCCGCACCCTCGATCGGCTTGGTGACGATCTCGATGAGGGGGATGCCCGCGCGGTTGTAGTCGAGCAGGGAGTGCGAGGCGCCGTGGATACGGCCGGTCGCGCCACCGACGTGCGTCGACTTGCCGGTGTCCTCCTCCATGTGGGCACGCTCGATCTCCACCCGGAAGACCTCGCCGTCCTCCAGCTGCACGTCGAGATAGCCGTTGAAGGCGATCGGCTCGTCGTACTGGGAGGTCTGGAAGTTCTTCGGCATGTCCGGATAGAAGTAGTTCTTCCGGGCGAAGCGGCACCACTCGGCGATCTCGCAGTGCAGCGCGAGACCGATCTTGATGGCGGACTCGACGCCGATCGCGTTGACGACCGGCAGTGCGCCGGGCATGCCGAGGCAGGTCGGGCAGGTCTGCGAGTTGGGCTCGGCGCCCAGCTCGGTGGAACACCCGCAGAACATCTTGGTCTTGGTGCCGAGTTCGACATGGACCTCGAGGCCCATGACGGGGTCGTACGACGCCAGGGCGTCCTCGTACGACACCAGCTCGTCGGTCGTGGTGGTCACGGTGAAAACTTCCCTCTCAGCCCAGCAGGACGTCGTCGTCGCCCAGGCGCTTGAGCTCCCGGTAGAGGATGGCGAGGCCGGTGACGATGGCGGCGGCGGACACGGCCGCGTCGATGAGGCGCAGCGTGTCGCTCTCGAGGCGGGCCTTCTTGGCCTGCTTGGCGACCCCGATCACACCGAACGCGGTGGTCGCGATGGACAGGTACGTACCGGACTTGGACTTCTTGAAGCCCTTGGCCTTGGTCAGTGCGGTGCTCACAGCGACGGTGCCTCCTCGATCAGCGGGTGCCCCCACTTTTCCACGAAGGCGGCCTCGACGGCGGCGCCGACCTTGTACAGCCTGTCGTCCTTGAGCGCCGGGGCGATGATCTGCAGGCCGACCGGGAGGTTGTCCTCGGGCGCGAGACCGCAGGGCAGCGACATGGCGGCGTTGCCCGCGAGGTTGGTCGGGATGGTGCACAGGTCCGCGAGGTACATCGCCATCGGGTCGTCGGCGCGCTCGCCGATCGGGAAGGCGGTGGTGGGCGTGGTCGGGGAGACGATCACATCCACCTGCTCGAACGACTTCTCGAAGTCGCGGGTGATGAGCGTACGGACCTTCTGGGCGCTGCCGTAGTACGCGTCGTAGTAGCCGGAGCTGAGCGCGTACGTGCCGAGCATGATGCGGCGCTTGACCTCGTCGCCGAAGCCCGCCTCGCGGGTGAGGGCGGTGACCTCCTCGGCGGAGCGCGTCCCGTCGTCACCCACGCGCACGCCATAGCGCAGGCCGTCGAAGCGCGCGAGGTTGGAGGAGCACTCGGACGGCGCGATCAGGTAGTACGCCGACAGGGCGAGGTCGAAGGACGGGCAGTCCAGCTCGACGATCTCGGCGCCCAGCTCCTTGAGGAGGGCGACGGACTCGTCGAAGCGCTGGAGCACACCGGCCTGGTAGCCCTCGCCGCGGAACTGCTTGACGACGCCGACGCGCATGCCCTCGACGCTGCCGTTGCGGGCGGCCTCGACGACCGGCGGGACCGGGGCGTCGATGGACGTCGAGTCGAGCGGGTCGTGCCCGGCGATGACCTCGTGCAGCAGGGCCGCGTCCAGGACCGTACGGGCACAGGGGCCGCCCTGGTCGAGGGAGGACGAGAACGCCACCATGCCGTAGCGGGAGACCGCGCCGTACGTCGGCTTCACGCCGACCGTGCCGGTGACGGCGGCCGGCTGGCGGATGGAGCCGCCGGTGTCGGTGCCGATGGCGAGGGGGGCCTCGAAGGAGGCGAGGGCGGCGGAGGAGCCACCGCCGGAGCCACCGGGGATACGGCTGAGGTCCCAGGGGTTGCCGGTGGGGCCGTACGCGCTGTTCTCGGTGGAGGACCCCATGGCGAACTCGTCCATGTTGGTCTTGCCGAGGATGACGACGTCGGCGGCCTTCAGCTTCTTGGTGAGGGTCGCGTCGTAGGGCGGGATCCAGCCCTCGAGGATCTTCGAACCGACGGTGGTCGGGATGCCCTCGGTGGTGAAGATGTCCTTGAGCGCGAGCGGGACGCCGGCCAGCGGGCCGAGCTTCTCGCCGCGCTCGCGCTTCTCGTCGACGGCGCGGGCCTGGGCCAGCGCGCCCTCGCGGTCGACGTGCAGGAAGGCGTGCACCTTCTCGTCGACGGCGTCGATGCGGGCGAGGTGGGCCTCGGTGACCTGGACGGCCGTGAGCTCGCCGGAGGCGACCTTCGCGGCGATCTCGGCGGCGGTGAGCCTGATGATGTTGACGTTGGTGTCCGTCATGGTGATTAGTCCTCCCCCAGGATCTGCGGCACCTTGAAACGCTGCTGCTCCTGGGCCGGGGCGCCGGAGAGCGCCTGCTCGGGGGTGAGCGACGGACGGACCTCGTCCGCGCGCATGACGTTCGTCAGCGGCAGCGGGTGAGAGGTCGGCGGTACGTCTTGGTCGGCGACCTCGCTGACGCGGGCGACCGCGCCGATGATGTCGTCGAGCTGGCCGGCGAAGTGGTCGAGCTCTTCCGCCTTCAGCTCCAGACGCGCCAGCCGTGCGAGGTGGGCGACCTCCTCGCGCGTGATGCCAGGCATGCAGCGATCCTCTGGGGTGAGAGTGTGTGGTTTGGGCCCAATCCTATGGGGCGGCCGCGGGTGCCCGCGCACGGGCTTGTCCGGGCCCTCTCACCGATCCGGCGGACGGGCGGCTCGCGGGCGACGGGCAACGCCCACGGGAATGCCCACGGGAATGCCCACGCGGTCAGCGGAACGTCACTGGCGGTTCCGGCGATGCGAACGTCACGCGCCGTACGGACGGGTACGGGCGTACAGACGATGCAGGCGGTACGGACGTCACGGGCCGTACGGACGGGTACGGGCCGTACAGACGGCGCGGACGGGAGAACTATTCGTCCGTCGCCGCCGCGGGCAACGCCGCCGTCGGCCGCTGCCACCCCCGCGATCCCCGCGCCCGCAGCCACGCCGTCGCCTCGTCCGCCGGCATCGCCGCGGCCACCAGCCAGCCCTGGACGGCGTCGCAGCCCAGGTCCCGCAACCGCTCCCATGTCTCGTCGTCCTCGACGCCCTCCGCGACGACCAGCAGCCCCAGCGAATGGGCGAGATCCACCGTGCAGCGCACGATCGCCGCGTCCTGCGTGTCGACGGCCAGCCGGGCCACGAACGACCGGTCGATCTTCAGCTCGCTGACCGGCAGCCGCCGCAGGTGCACGAGCGAGGAGTACCCCGTGCCGAAGTCGTCCAGCGACATCTTCACCCCGTGCCCGGTGAGCCCGGCGAGCGTGTCCGCCGCCCGCTGCGGGTCCTCCAGGAGCACGTGTTCCGTTATCTCCAGCTGCAGCGCCCCCGCCGGAACCCCGTGCCGGGCCAGCCGGGCCGCCACCGAACCCGCGAAGCCGGGGGTGTGGACGTCACGCGGCGAGACGTTCACGGCCACCGGCACCCGCAGACCCTGCGCCCGCCAGCGCGCCACCTGCCCGAGCGCCGTCTCCAGCACGTACTCCGTCAGATGCGGCATCAGCCCCGACGACTCGGCGATGGCGATGAACTCGTCCGGCGGCACCTTGCCGCGCTCGGGGTGCACCCACCGCACGAGCGCCTCCAGACCGGCGACCTGCCCGTCGAAGCGCACCTTCGGCTGGTAGTGCAGCTCCACGTCGCCGGCGTCCAGCGCCCGGCGCAGGTCTCCCAGCAGGCCGAGCCGGTCCGGTGTGTTCGAGTCCCGCTTGGACTCGTACACCTCCACCCCCGTACGGTCCCGCTTCGCCTGGTACATCGCGACGTCCGCGCGTTGCAGCAGCCCCTCCGCGTCCAGTGCGTGGTCGGGGAAGACGGCGAGCCCGGCGCTGGCCTCCAGGACGAGCGTGAGCCCGTCGAGGTCGAGCGGCGAGCCGAGGGCTGCGACCAGGTTGCGGGCGACCCGGGTGGCGGACGTCGTGGAGTCCGCGACGGGAAGTAACACGGCGAACTCGTCACCCCCGAGCCGCGCGGCCTCCGCTCCGCGCGGCAGGGCGAGCCGCAGCCGGTCGGCTATCTGCAGCAGCAGCCGGTCGCCGGCGAGGTGACCGAGCGTGTCGTTCACCGCCCGGAAGCGGTCGAGGTCTATCAGCAGCAGGGCGGAGCGCGCCCCGATGCGTTCGGCGTCGTCCAGCGCCGTCCAGGTCCGCTCCAGCAGCCACTGCCGGTTGGGCAGCCCGGTCAGCGGGTCGCGCAGTTGTTCCTCCGCCCGGGCCCGGGCTATCCACAGGGTGGAGTCGAGGGCGATGAGGGGGATGGCGAAGAGCGGCAGCAGGAGCGGGAGCGCGTCGGCGACGACGCAGATCAGCGGCGCGATGCCGAGCAGCGCGACCGCGAGGAGTCCCTGTCTGACCAGGGCGGTGCGGGCGACCGTGGGCACACCGCCGGTGCGCGGCGTGTGCACGTACCAGACCAGTGTGCGGGTCACCGCGAGATAGGCGACCGCGACCAGCGCCAGCTCGGGCACGGTGTAGACGGTCCAGCTCTGGGGGTCCCAGGGCGTCTCGACGGACGGCACGCGCCCGAACGCGGCCAGCACCAGCGCACCCGCGCCGATGCCGAGGAGGTCGACCGAGCCGTGCAGCACGCCCCCTCGCCAGCGGTCGCGTCGGGCTATGCCGACGAGGACGACGACGGTGAGGCTGACCATCCCGGCCGGCACCCAGCCGTACAGCAGCAGGACGGCGAGGGTGAGGGCGGCACCGGAGCCCGTGCCGCCCCACCAGCGGGCGCGGCCGAGCGCGACCAGGTGGCCGACGATGACGCCGGTGAGCACGGCCAGGGACCAGCCGACGGTGCCGGACGGGAAGAGCGCGTGGTTCCAGGTGAACGCCCGGTAGAAGCCGGCGCCGAGCACGAAGCCCGCCGTCGCGACGACGGCCGCGGGCAGCGCGGGCCAGGACAGGTGTCGCTCGGAGTCGGGGCCGGACGTCCCGGGGCCCTGCCCGGCGCCCAGCGCTCCGCTGCCGGGGGCGGCGGTGAGCGGCATGACGCCGGGGGCGTTCCCCCGCGCCGGTCCGCGTCCGTCCACGCCCGCGAGCCCCGAAGTGCGCGCCACGCGGCGGATTCCGCCGGGCTCCCGGCTGCCTCCCCACACGCGGCTCCGTTCGACCGGGGCGACCCCTGTGGGCCGCCGAGACCCCCATCGCCATGCGCCGGACCTCCGGCGCAGCCGTGAGTCCGGGGCGGCGCTCTCGGTCGGTTCCATTCCCGTCCCTCTCACAGCCGGCAGTGCCCACGCGACGCGGCCCGAGTCCATTCAACTGCCGTCAACTGCCAACGGCACCGCGTCTGAAAACCCACCACGCGTCCGGGCACGGCAGGCGCACACCTCAACAGTAGGCCGCAGAAGGCTTCCACGGGCAGCGGTCGTCGACGGTTGCCCGAATGCGACCCGGCCACCCGTATGCATCTGGTATGCGCCGAACGGGTGGCCTTCAACCGCTACTCCTCGGTCGGAAGTGCGACTTCCGCAGCGGCTTCCGGTCCTTGCTCGAGCAGAACGGCGAATCCGGCCTCGTTCAGAACGGGAACCTTCAGCTGCATCGCCTTGTCGTATTTCGATCCAGGATTGTCACCTACGACAACGAAAGACGTCTTCTTCGAAACCGAACCGGTGACTTTCGCCCCGCGGCTCTGCAGGGCCTCCTTCGCGCCGTCCCGCGTGTGGTGTTCGAGCGTTCCGGTGACGACGACCGTGAGTCCTTCGAGCGGGCGCGGCCCCTCGTCCTCTCCGGAGCGCTCGTCCTCCATGCGGACGCCGGCGGCCTTCCACTTTCGGATGATCTCCCGGTGCCAGTCCTCGGCGAACCACTGCTTGACCGCGGCGGCGACGATCGGGCCGACACCGTCGGTGTCCTTCAGCTCCTCCTCGGTGGCCTGGTCGATGCGGTCGATCGAGCGGAACGCGCGCGCCAGCGCCTCGGCCGCGACCGGCCCGACGTGGCGGATCGACAGACCGGTCAGGATCCGGGCGAGCGGGCGCTCCTTGGCGGCCGCGATGTTGTCCAGCATCGAGATCGCGTTCTTCCGCGGCTCGCCCTGCTGGTTGGCGAAGACCGTGGCGACCTTCTCCTCGCCCGTCTTCGGGTCCCGCTTGGGCAGGCCGCTGTCCTGGTCGAGGACGTACGCCTTGATGGGCAGCAGCCGTTCGATGGTGAGGTCGAAGAGGTCGCCCTCGTCGAGCAGCGGCGGCTCGGCGGGCTCCAGCGGCTTGGTGAGGGCCGCCGCCGCGACATATCCGAACTGCTCGATGTCGAGCGACTTGCGGCCCGCGAGATAGAAGAGCCGCTCCCGCAGCTGGGCCGGACACGTGCGCGCGTTCGGGCAGCGCAGGTCGACGTCGCCCTCCTTGGCCGGCGCCAGCGGCGTACCGCACTCGGGGCACTCGGCGGGCATCACGAACGCGCGCTCGGTGCCGTCGCGCAGGTCGACGACCGGGCCGAGGATCTCCGGGATGACGTCACCGGCCTTGCGCAGCACCACCGTGTCCCCGATGAGGACGCCCTTGGCCTTGACGACGTCCTGGTTGTGCAGGGTGGCGAACTCGACCTCCGAGCCCGCGACCGTGACCGGCTCCACCTGCGCGTACGGCGTGACCCGGCCCGTACGCCCCACGCCCACGCGGATGTTGATGAGCTTGGTGTTGACCTCCTCGGGCGCGTACTTCCAGGCGATCGCCCAGCGCGGCGCGCGGGAGGTGGAGCCGAGGCGGCCCTGGAGCGGGATCTCGTCGAGCTTCACGACCACGCCGTCGATCTCGTGCTCCACGGAGTGGCGGTTCTCCCCGTAGTACGCGATGAACTCCCGTACGCCGTCGAGGTCGTCGACCACTCTGGCGTACCGGGTGGTCGGCAGGCCCCACTCGCGCAGCAGCTCGTACGCCTGGGAGAGCCGGTCGATGTCGAAGCCCTGCCGGGCGCCGATGCCGTGGACGACCATGTGCAGCGGGCGGGTCGCGGTGACCCGCGGGTCCTTCTGGCGCAGTGAACCCGCCGCCGCGTTGCGCGGGTTGGCGAAGGGCTTGTCGCCGGCCTCCACCAGACGTGCGTTGAGCTCCTCGAACTTCTCCATCGGGAAGTAGACCTCGCCGCGGATCTCCACGAGGTCCGGGATGCGGTCGCCCTTGAGACGGTCCGGAATCTCCGCGATCGTACGGACGTTGGGCGTGATGTCCTCGCCCGTGCGGCCGTCGCCGCGGGTCGCCGCGCGCGTGAGGCGGCCGTGCTCATACGTGAGGTTGACGGCGAGGCCGTCGACCTTCAGCTCGCACAGGAAGTGGTAGTCGGAGGTGCCGACGTCCTTGGCGACGCGCTCGGCCCAGGCGGCCAGCCCCAGGTCGTCGAAGGCGTTGTCCAGGGAGAGCATGCGCTCACGGTGCTGGACGGCCGTGAACTCCGTCTCGTACCCGCCCGCGACCTTCTGGGTCGGTGAGTCGGGCGTGCGCAGCTCGGGGTACTCCTCCTCCAGTGCCTCGAGGGAGCGCAGGAGGGTGTCGAACTCCGCGTCGCTGACGACGGGGGCGTCCTTCACGTAGTACCGGAAGCGGTGCTCCTCGATCTGCTCAGCGAGCTGCGCGTGCTTCTCCCGTGCCTCGGCGGGTACCGATGTGGGCTGTGCGTGCTGTTCGCCGGCCACCGTGTTGTCCTCCCGTTACTCAGGGTTGTCCGCGAGTGATCTCGCCGCCCGGACGCAGTGGGCGAGCGCCTGGCGCGCGTACGCCGGAGAAGCGCCCGCGAGCCCGCACGACGGAGTGACCGTGACCGCCTCCGCGAGAAGCCCCGGATGCAGCCCCAGCCTGCGCCACAGCGTCCTGACACCCATGACGCTACCGGCAGGGTCTGACAATGGGCCGTCCGTCCCCGGCACGACACCGGCGAGCAGCTTCGTCCCCCCTTCCACGGCTTCCCCGATCACGTCGTCGTCACGCTCGGTGAGCAGCGAGAAGTCGAAGGAGACCGCCGCCGCGCCCGCCCTGCGCAGGAGGGCGAACGGGACGTCCGGTGCGCAGGAGTGCACCACGACCGGTCCCTCCCCGTGCACCCCGACGACGTCCCGGAGCGTGGCCTCGACGGCCTGCCGGTCGACGGCCCGGTGGGTGCGGTAGCCGCTGGCGCTCTTCACCTGCCCGCGCAGTACGGCGGTGAGCGAGGGCTCGTCGAGCTGGAGCACGAGCTGTGCGCCCGGGATGCGCCGTCGCACCTCTTCGAGATGGCTGCGCAGCCCCTCGGCGAGCGAACCGGCGAGATCCCGGCAGGCGCCGGGGTCCGACAGCGCCACCTCGCCGTTCTTCAACTCCAGCGCGGCGGCCAGGGTCCAGGGCCCCACCGCCTGCACCTTGACCGGCCCCTCGTACCCCTGGGTGAACTCCTCCAGCGCGTCGAGGTCCTCCCCCAGCCAGGAGCGGGCCCGCTTGGTGTCCCGCCCCGGCCGGTCCCCGATCCGCCAACCGCTGGGCTCCACGCGCGCGTACAGCTCGACGAGCATTCCGGCGGTGCGGCCGATCATGTCGGCGCCGGGCCCCCGGGCGGGCAGCTCGGCGAGGAAGGGGAAGTCCTCGACGGATCCGGTGACGGTCTTGGCGGTCTCCCGCGCGTCACCGCCCGGCATGGAGCCGACCCCGGTGGCGGAACCGAACCTGAACTCGCTGTTTTCACTCACCCCGGAAGCCTAAGCCTCCGGCGGGGGGGGCGGTTTCAGGGTGCCGCCGTCCGTGCCGGGGTGCCCGGACGGACCGACGGCACCGACCTGCGCCGAGGAACCGCCGTCAGTGGCCCGGCCGCACCGTCAGGTCGTTGACCTCCGCGTCCCGGGGCAGGTCCAGGGACATCAGGATCGTCGTCGCGACCGACTCGGGGTCGATCCACTTCGCCGCCTCGTACTCCTTGCCCTCCTGCTGGTGGACCTTGGCCTGCATGGGGCTCGCGGTGCGGCCGGGGTAGACCGAGGTGACCCGGATCCCGTTCGCGTGCTCCTCCTCGCGCAGGGCGTCCGCCAGGGCCTTCAGACCGTGCTTGGAGGCCGCGTACGCCGACCAGTCGGCGTGGGCGTTGAGACCCGAGCCCGAGTTCACGAACACCACCTGGCCGTGGGCCAGGCGGAGTTGGGGCAGGAAGTGGCGGGTCAGCTCGGCGGGGGCGATCAGGTTGACGTTGAGCTGGTGGCGCCAGGACTTCGGGGTCAGCTCGCCCACCGGGCCGAGATCGACCACGCCCGCGATGTGGAGCAGGGAATCCACGTGGTCCGGCAACGTCTGGTGCGAGAACGCCCAGGACAGCTTGTCGGGGTCCGCCAGGTCCCCGACCAGGGTCTTCGCCCCGGGGAACGCCGCCGCCAGTTCCTTCGCGCGGCCCGCGTCGCGCGCGTGGAGCACGAGTTCGTCCCCGCGCGCGTGCAGACGGCGGGTCACTGCCGCGCCGATGCCGGAGCCCGCCCCGGTGATCACATGTGTAGCCATGCCGGCCATGCTCGCATCAGACGGTGCCGAACGACTCCTCGAGGTAGGCCAGCGCGCCCACCGGCTCCTCGGCGAAGAACACCAGGTCCGTGAGGGGGCAGGGCAGGAACCCCTCGTCCTCCATGCGCCGGAACTGCTCCTTCAGGCCGTCGTAGAAGCCCGCGGTGTTCAGCAGCACCACGGGCTTGTCGGTGTGACCGTGCTTCTTCAGCTCCAGGATCTCCGTCGCCTCGTCCAGCGTCCCGGTCCCGCCGACCATGATCACAACGGCGTCGGCCCGTTCCAGGAGCAGCGCCTTGCGCTCCGCGAGGTCACGGGCGATGACCATCTCGTCGGCGCCTGCGCGGGCCTTGGCGGCGAGGAAGTCCACGGAGACCCCGAGGAGCCGGCCGCCCGCCTCCTGCACACCGTCGGCGACCACCTTCATGAGACCGACGTCGGAGCCGCCCCACACCAGTGTGTGCCCGCCCTTGCCGAGCAGTTCCGCGAACTCCCGCGCGGGGCGCGTGTAGCGGTCGTCGAGGTCGGCGGCGGAGAGGAAGACGCAGATTTTCATGGTTTTACCGTACGCGGGAAGAACCCCGGCCCCGCGAGCGCTTTCGCGGGTATGGCTGAAGGACACACGATCACGATCGAGCAGGGCACCGAGCGCGTCCGCGTGGTGCACGGCGACCAGGTCCTGGCGGAGAGCGACCGGCCCCTGCTGCTGCGGGAGACGGGCTGCCCCGTGCGCTACTACCTCCCGCCGGAGGACGTACGCCTGGACCTGCTGAAGCCCTCGGAGACCCACACGCACTGCCCCTTCAAGGGCACGGCCTCGTACTGGTCCCTGCCGGACGCGGCGGACCTGGTGTGGGCCTACCCGGAACCCAAGCCGGACGTCGCGCAGATCAAGGACCATCTCTGCTTCTACGAAGTCGAAGTGGCCTGACGAAGTCGAAGTGGCCTGACGTGCGCGCACGCACGCCTGGCACGCGTCCCGGGGCGCACGCACGCGTGGCCGCGTCCCGGGGCGCACGCACGCGTGGCACGCGCCTCGGGCCGCCCGTCTGCGTAGGCGTGCGGATGCGTGCTTACGCCACCGCGGTCGCCGTCCGCGTCGTCGTCGCGATCGTCGCCGAGCCCACCACGCGCGTGCCGTCGTACAGCACGACCGCCTGGCCGGGGGCGACGCCGCGGACCGGCTCCGCGAAGGTGACCTGAAGCTCGCCGTCGACCAGCTCGGCCGTCACCTGTGTCTCGCCGCCGTGAGCGCGGAGCTGGGCCGTGTAGGTGCCCGGGCCCGTCGGGGCGGCGCCGCACCAGCGGGGCTTGATCGCCGTCAGGGCGGTGACGTCCAGGGCGGCCGCCGGGCCCACCGTCACCGTGTTGTCCACCGGGGAGATGTCCAGCACGTAGCGCGGCTTTCCGTCGGGCGCCGGGGTGCCGATGCGCAGCCCCTTGCGCTGGCCGATCGTGAAGCCGTACGCGCCCTCGTGGGAGCCGACGACCGACCCGGACTCGTCGACGATGTCGCCCTCCGCCTTGCCCAGACGGTTCGCCAGGAAGCCCTGGGTGTCGCCGTCCGCGATGAAGCAGATGTCGTGCGAGTCCGGCTTCTTGGCGACCGCCAGGCCCCGGCGCTCGGCCTCCGCGCGGATCTCGTCCTTCGTCGTGACCGTGTCGCCGAGCGGGAACAGCGCGTGCGCGAGCTGGCGGTCGTCGAGGACCCCGAGGACGTACGACTGGTCCTTGGCCATGTCGGAGGCGCGGTGCAGCTCGCGGGTGCCGTCCTCGCGGACGATCACCTGTGCGTAGTGGCCCGTGCAGACCGCGTCGAAGCCGAGCGCCAGCGCCTTGTCGAGCAGCGCCGCGAACTTGATCTTCTCGTTGCAGCGCAGACACGGGTTCGGGGTGCGGCCGGCCTCGTACTCGGCGATGAAGTCCTCGACCACGTCCTCGCGGAAGCGCTCGGCGAGGTCCCAGACGTAGAACGGGATGCCGATGACGTCCGCGGCGCGGCGGGCGTCGCGCGAGTCCTCGATGGTGCAGCAGCCACGCGCTCCGGTGCGGAACGACTGCGGGTTCGCGGACAGCGCGAGGTGCACGCCCGTCACGTCGTGACCTGCTTCCGCCGCGCGGGCGGCGGCTACGGCGGAGTCCACTCCGCCCGACATGGCGGCAAGGACGCGGAGGCGGCGGGGGCGCTGCGGGGTCTCAGTCATAACCCCTCCAGAGTAAAGGGCGGCGGGAACCGAAGCCCGCGCGTATGCGTTCACGATCACATGGGGGAGACGAAGGGCGGGGACGCGGACCGTCGCATCGGGCGCCGGGCCCTGCTGATCGGCGGGGCCGCGGCCGCCGTGGGCACGGCGGTGCTCGCCCGCGAGGAGCTGGCGCACCTGTGGTGGCGGCTGCCCGGCGTGGAGAAGCCGCGGGTGGCGGGCGCGGTGGACTTCCGGGGCGCGCAGTGGGTGGCGGCGTCCTCGGCGAACTGGCGGCGGGCGGACCGGCCCGACGACTACGCCGTGGACCGCGTGGTCGTCCATGTCACCCAGGGCAGCTTCAAGAGTGCGGTGAAGGTCTTCCAGGACCCGGGGCACGGCGCTGCCGCGCACTACATCGTGCGCAAGGACGGCCACATCACGCAGATGATCCGCGAACTGGACGTGGCGTTCCACGCGGGAAACCGGGAGTACAACGAGCGGAGCGTCGGCATCGAGCACGAGGGCTTCGTGGAGAGCGCCTCGTCGTTCACGGACGCGATGTACGAGGCGTCGGCGCGGCTGACGGCCGGGATATGCGGGCGGTACGGCATACCCGTCGACCGCGCGCACATCATCGGGCACGTGGAGGTGCCGGGCACGGATCACACGGACCCCGGGCCGCACTGGGACTGGGACCGGTACCTGAAGCTCGTACGGCGGGCTCGGACCGCCTGAGCAGCGTCGCCGCTGCCCACTCGACACCACCGGCGCGAAGGGGCAAGCGCTTGCCACGCCGGAACGCAACCCTCAAGAGATGTGACGCAGATCACGAACGCCCCATGTTGTGAGTGGCCTCCGCGAAGCGTGTGTCCGATGCGTCCCGCGCCGTGGACACGACCTGCGGTCCGTCAACTTGGCTTTTTTTCAACGGAGTTGAGCCATCTCGCGACTCAGGGGGCCTGCACAGCGTGCACGGCCCTCTCCTAATCACGGCCCAGTCTTTACATAGCCCTTAGGTCAAGCATCCCGGGCTATGACTCACACCACACAGCCCGCTTCCGGAGCGGGCAGAGGCAAGGGCATGCACCGGCGGAAGTTCCTCGGCGGAATGGCCGGGGCCGGCTTCGCGGCGGTGGCGGCGGGCGGCGCGGCCCTCGCGTACCTGACCGACGCGGGGCAGAACCGGGCGGGGGCGGCGAGCACCACGCTGACCATTCCGGAGCTGCTGGAGGGCACCACGTCGGACGGCACCACGACGTTCACCCTGGAGGCCAAGACCGGCACCAGCGAGGTGCTCAGCGGAGTGACCAGCACCACCGCGGGCTACAACCAGTCGTTCCTCGGCCCCACCATGAAATGGACGTCCGGCGACACCGTCCTGCTGAACATCACCAACAGCCTGGACGCGGACACCACGGTCCACTTCCACGGCGCCCACATCCCGCCCAAGATGGATGGCGGCCCGCAGAACGCCTTCGCCGCGGGGGAGACCTGGTCGCCCACCTTCACCGTCAAGGACGAGGCCAAGACGCTCTGGTACCACCCGCACGCCCTGGGCACCACCGCCGAGCAGGTCACGCGCGGCCTGGCCGGCATGATCATCGTCGAGGACGACTCGGACGCCTCGGCCGCCCTCCCCAGCACCTACGGCACCGACGACATCCCGATCATCCTCCAGTGCCTGGCCGCCGACAGCAGCGGGGACGTCAAGTACGACCTGACCGGCTATCTGTCCGGCGGCCTGAGCTACCCCCTGCTGTGCAACGGCACCAACGTCGACGCCACCACGCTCGCCTTCACCGCCACCAAGTCCCGCACCCGGTTCCGGCTGCTCAACGCCTCACCGTCCGACATCATCACCGTGCAGCGCGGCGACGGCGGGACGCTGACCCAGATCGCCACCGACCAGGGGTATCTGACGGAGGCCGCCGAGGTGGAGTCCATCCGTCTGGTGGCGGGCGCGCGCGCCGAGTTCGTCATGGACCTCAGCGACGCGGTGACGCTCCAGGCCGTCGTCACCACGGGCTGGGTCCGCGGCGGCAGCGGCACGTACGACTTCCTCACCGTCACCCCGGACGCCTCGGACACCCCCGACGCCCTGCCGAGCAGCCTCAACACGATCACCCGCTACGACACCACCGACTTCGCCGCCCGGACCATCACGCTCGGCCAGAGCGGCGCGAGCATGCTGATCAACGGCTCGGCCGGCACGACCATGGCGGCCATGGCGATGATCAGCACCACCCTCGACGCCGAGGAGATATGGACCGTCACCAACAGCACCCAGCTGGAACACTCGTTCCATCTGCATGATGTGCCGTTCCAGCTGATCTCCATCAACGGAGAGGAGCCGACGGGCGTCGATCTGGGCTGGTTCGACACCTACGAGGTCGTCGGCGGCGGCACCATCAAGATCGCCATGCAGTTCACCGACTTCGCGGACGACACCTACATGTACATGCTCCATTGCCATCTGCTCCAGCACGAGGACGAGGGCATGATGGCCTCGCTCATGGTGACGGAGAGCTAGGGCGCTGAAGCCCTGTCCGGTACGGCGGGGCGGCAGGTACGGCGGGTACGGCAGGTGCGGCGGCGTCAGCTCAGGCCCGCCGTCCGTGCCCGCTCCACCGCGGGGCCGATCGCCTTCGCCACCGCCTCCACATCCGCCTCCGTGGAGGTGTGGCCGAGGGAGAAGCGCAGGGTGCCGCGGGCCAGGTCCGGGTCGGTGCCGGTGGCCAGCAGGACGTGGCTGGGCTGGGCGACGCCTGCGGTGCAGGCGGAGCCCGTGGAGCACTCGATGCCCTGGGCGTCCAGCAGCAGGAGCAGCGAGTCGCCCTCGCAGCCGGGGAAGGTGAAGTGCGCGTTGGCCGGGAGGCGGCCCGCACCGGACGGGTCACCGCCGAGGATCGCCTCGGGCACGGCCCCCCGCACGGCGTCGACCAGATCGTCGCGCAGGGCGCCGATCTCGCGGGCGAACCACTCGCGCTGCTCGGCGGCGAGCCGTCCCGCGACCGCGAAGGACGCGATCGCGGGCACGTCGAGGGTGCCGGAGCGCACATGCCGCTCCTGACCACCGCCGTGCAGCACGGGTACGGGGCTGTACTCGCGGCCGAGCAGCAGCGCGCCGATGCCGTACGGGCCACCGACCTTGTGGCCGGAGACGGTCATCGCCGCCAGGCCCGAAGCGCCGAAGTCGACCGGGACCTGGCCGAAGGCCTGGACGGCGTCGGCGTGCAGCGGGACCCCGAACTCCCCGGCAACATCGGCGAGTTCCCGGACCGGCATGACCGTGCCGATCTCGTTGTTGGCCCACATGACCGTGGCGAGGGCGACATCGTCGGGGTTGCGGGCGATGGCCTCGCGCAGCGCTTCGGGGTGGACGCGGCCGTAGGTGTCGACGGGGAGGTACTCGACCGTGGCGCCCTCGTGCTCGCCGAGCCAGTGGACGGCGTCCAGGACGGCGTGGTGCTCGACGGGGCTGGCGAGGACGCGGGTACGGACCGGGTCGGCGTCGCGGCGGGACCAGTACAGGCCCTTGACCGCGAGGTTGTCGGCCTCGGTACCGCCGGAGGTGAAGACGACCTCGCTGGGGCGGGCGGCGAGGGCCTCGGCGAGGGTTTCGCGGGCCTCCTCGACCGTGCGCCGCGCGCGGCGGCCGGAGGCGTGCAGGGAGGAGGCGTTGCCCGTGACGCTCAGCTGGGCGGTCAGTGCCTCGACCGCTTCGGGGAGCATCGGCGTGGTCGCGGCGTGGTCGAGGTAAGCCATGATGAGCCCGATTCTACGGGCCCTGCGGGTACCGGCCTCGGCCCCCCACGGCCGGCCGTCGCCGTCGACCGCGGCTTCGAGGAGAGCCGCAAGGGAGGCAAGGCGGGCAAGGGGCGAGCAAGGCGGCCGGGGATTCGGCCGCGGCCCGTCGTCCACGGGCCCCCAACGGCCGATGACGGCGTGGGTTCCGGCTACACGGCTCGGGCCGGCAGCCCTAGAAGCTCCACGAAACCGTGTGGTCCAGTTGCATCGCGACCACCAGGACGGCCAGGTCGGCCACGCCCAGGCCAAGGCCCAGGAGTGCGCGGCCCCGGCGCTGCGTGCCGCGCCACAGGGCGACGGCCGCCAGGGCGATGGCGGTCGGGCCGAGGACGATGTTGAGGGCGAGGATGCCGATCAGGCCCAGGACGAAGGACGCCACGGCCATGCCGTCGGCGTCCCGCGCGGGAGTGCGGCTGGTCGATGTGGCGGTGAGTTCCATGATGCGGTCAGCTCCCGGGAGCAGGTGACGGTCGATGGATCAGTTGGTCGAGGTGCGTCGCCGGTGACCGTGCCGCTCGCGGATCGCGAAGACCACGAGCCACAGGCCGATGACGGCCGCGGCGACAAGGGAGACGGAGAGCGGGGCGTGGGCCACGGCGCCCAGCACGACGCCCAGGAGCAGGAGTGCGGCGACGAGGAACAGCATGGGATGGGATGCCTCTCGTGAGGTGCTCGCGTGACATTTGAGTGAACGCTTGTAGTAACACTTGTTCACTGACTCTTGAGTCTAGCGCGCTTCCCGACTTTTCAATTACAGAGAACAGTTGTTAACTGCATGGTATGAGTCACACCCTCGGCATCCGGCAGGCCCAGAAGCAGAAGACCCGGCAGTCGCTCCTGGACGCCGCGTTGGCCCTGCTGGAGGAGCAGAGCCTGAGCAGCCTGGGTCTGCGCGAGGTCACCCGCGCCGTCGGGGTCGCACCGACCGCCTTCTACCGGCACTTCCGCTCGACGGCGGACCTCGGCGTCGCCCTCGTGGAGGAGGCGCTGGGCAGCCTGCACCTGATGATCGGGAACACCGTCTCCGACGCCGGCGACAGCGAGGAACGCATAGCGCGCGCCGTCGAACTGATCGCCCGCCATGTCGCCGCGCACCCGGCGCACGTCCGTTTCATCGCCCGGGAGCGGCACGGCGGCGTCCAGCCGGTGCGGGAGGCGATCGCGGAGCAACTGGCCCGGTTCGCCGAGGAGGTCAAGGTCGAGCTGGCCAAACACCCCGAGTCCGCGGGGTGGAGCGACGACGATCTGCTGATGCTCGCGGGCCTGTACGTCGACCAGATGCTGATGACGGCCTCGCTCTTCCTGGAGGCACTGGAGGGGCCGGAGGAGGAACGGGAGCGCGTCGCCAGGGTGGCGACCCGCCGGATGCGGCTGATCAGCATCGGGCGCCGCCACTGGCTGGGCTAGGGCCTGTCGTTTTCGGCCCAGCCCGGAAGACCCGCCCCAGACCCGCCCTCGCGGGCCCGCACGTACGGGAGCGGCGCGCCCGTGCACCGAGCGCGCCGCCCCCGCCCGCAGGGGATCCCCCGGCGGAGATCCCGGGTCAGCCCTGGGCCTGCTGCCCCTGGCCGCCCTGCCCGCCGCCGCCCTGCCCCCCGCCGGGGCCGCCGCAGCCTCCGCGCCCCCCGCCACCGGGGCCGCCGCTCGGCATGCCCGACGGGGCGCCCGACGGGGCCTTGCCGGTGGCCTTCCCCGTCGGCGCGCCGGAGGGAGCGCCCGAGGGCGCACCGGACGGCGCACCGCTGGGCCGCCCCGAGGCACCGCCGCTCGGCATGCCGGACGGCGGCTGACAAGTGCTCTGCCCCGAGGTGCCGCTGTTGGAGGAGGACGAGTCGCCCGAGCCGCAGGCCGCCAGCAGCGGTGCGACGGCCAGCAGGGCCACGACAGGGACAAGACGGACACGCTTCATGAGGCCAACTCCCGAGCGATGAGCGGATCTGAGGCGGGAATGCAATCAACGGCCTCTAAGACTTCTGTGAGTCAGCTCTGTGCCCAGCCTGTGCAAAAGGCAAAGCCGACCTCAACAGATCCCGCTGACCAGCGCATACGCACATCCGCTCGCCGTACTCACTGGTACAGCTCCGTGACGGAGGCCGCCGCCCGCGCCAGTTCCTCCCGCACCTCGGGCGGCGCGACGACCTCCACCAGGTCGGAGAACATGAGCAGTTGACGTGCCTCGCGGACGAAGCCGTACGACAGCCGTGCCGTCACCCACTCGCTCTCGCCGTCGTCCTCCGGCAGGGCGGCGAGCGAGGAGGCGTTCAGGCGCCGGAACATGTCGAGCCGGTCGCGCCGCACCCGGACCGTGACCTCGATCCCGCCCGGCCGCTCCTCGACCTGCCGGCGCAACACCTCCCAGGCGTCGGCGAGTTCGACGCCCGGCCGCCGTCGTACCGGATCCGCCAGCAGGGTCGCCGAGCGCACCCGGTCCGCGCGGAACAGCTGCGGCTTCGCGCGCCGGTCGGCGACCAGGTACCAGACGCCCGCCTTGGAGACGAGCCCGTACGGGTCGACGGTGTACGTGTGCGGCTGTGCGTCTCCGCCGTGCCGGTAGCGCAGCCGCAGCCTGCGGTCGGCGAAGACCGCGTCCTGGAGCGTCTCCAGGTCGACGACGGGCTGCGGGCCGCCCTTCCAGCGGGTCGCGTCGACGAGGACGCGCCGGCTGGTGGCCTCGGCGGCCGGCCGGTGCGGCGCGGGCAGCGCGGTCATCACCTTGCGCAGGGCCGAACCGAGCGCCGCGTCCAGGCCGAGCGCGGCGTGTGCGCCCTGCGCCGCCAGGATGAACAGGGCGCGGGACTCGTCGGCGGTCAGTCCCGTGACGTCCGTACGGAACCCGGCGAGGAGTTCGATCCCGCCGTGCCGCCCGCGTTCGGCGTACACCGGGACCCCGGAGGCCGACAGTGCCTCGATGTCGCGGTAGATGGTGCGCACCGACACCTCCAGCCGGGTGGCGAGTTCGTGCGCGGGGACCCGGCCTCGGGTCTGCAGCAGGAGAAGGATCGAGAGCAGGCGGTCGGACTTCACCGCACCAGAATCCCGGTCGTCGGCCGGGCCACGCAAATGTTGACGGGAACTGTCAGGTTATGCGGCGAACCTGGGGGCACAGCAACAGCCGGACCCACGGAAGAGACACCAGTGATGAACACCGACCCCCGCCCCCTGTACGCCCGCGCCGCCGAGCAGATCGCCGCGCTGATCAGGACCGTGCGCCCGGAGCAGCTCGCCGGTCCCACGCCGTGCGGCGAGTTCGACGTACGGACGCTGCTGTCCCACATGGCCGGCGGCACCCGCCGGATCGCCGTGGTCGGCGCGGGCGGCGACGGTCTCGCCGTGCGGCCGTTCGTGGACGGCGTGCCGGACGACGGCTGGGTGGCGGCGTACGACGAGGTCAGGGCGGAGGTCGAGCAGAGCTGGGCGGACGACGCCCGGCTGGACGCGCTGGTGCACGTGCCCTGGGGCGAGGCGCCGGGCCGTATCGCCCTGTCGGGATATGTGATGGAGGCCGTCACCCACACCTGGGACCTCTCCGAGGCCCTCGGCCGGCCGCTCGGACTCGACCCGGAACTGGCCGAGTTCGCGCTCGCCATCGCCCATCGGGTACTGCCCGACGAGCAGCGCGGGGACGACGTGCCCTTCGACTCGGCGGCGCCGGCCCCCGAGGGAGCCGACGCGTACGAGCGACTGGCGGCCTGGCTGGGCCGCCGTTCCCTCAGCCGAGCCTGACCCGCGCCAGCTGCCGGGACTGCGCGACCAGCCGGTCCGCGCTGTCCCATACCTCGGCGTCCTCCTCCAGGAAGCCGCCGGCGAGGTTACGTGTGGTGATCGACACCCGGAGCGGGCCCGGCGCGGGGCGGGACCGCACGTGCACCGTCAGTTCGACGGTCGGCACCCAGCCGGACAGGCCCAGCTCGAAGGCGGTCGGGGGCAGCGCGTCCACCGCGAGCAGCAGGGAGAGGGGGTCCGGGTCGCGGCCGTCGGCGAGGCCGAACCAGGACCGCATCTCGCCCTTGCCGGACGGCGCGCCGAGCGCCCAGCCCAGGGTCTCCGGGTCCAGCTTGAGCATCAGCCGGTCGGTGATGGCGGAGCTGCCGGGGACCGGGGCGGGGCCGTCTTCGGGCCCGAAGCACTGGTCCATCGGCGGGAGTGCGGGCGGCCGCGCGGTCGTACGGACGTCGTCGGGCAGCGTGTCGAGGTCGCCGTACGAGGCGAGGACACGGATCCGCTCCACTTCGCGGCCCTCTTCGTCGTACTGGAAGAGCGAGGCCTGGCCGGTGGAGAGGGTGCGACCGGTGCGGACGATGTCCGTGCGGATCACGGCCGGGCCCGGCTGGGAGGCCGTCAGGTAGTGCGCGGAGATCGTGAACGGGTCGGCGTGCGGCAGGGCGTCGGACAGGGCGCGGCCCAGGACGGCCAGGAGATAGCCGCCGTTGACGGCGCTGATGATCGTCCACCCGGCGGAGAGGTCGATGTCGTAGACGCCGGGTTCGCGCAGGGTGACCGCGGTGTCGCGGTCGAACTCACTGTCACCGATCGAGGCCCGTACGGCCTGCAGGGGAGATGCTTCAGGCATACCTGAACGGTACAACAGGAAATTACTAAGCAGTAGCTTTTTATGTTGCGGCCAGATGACATCCCTGGGACCCCAGGGGTCCCAGGGCCCTGGGGGGCTACTCCTCCGTCACGGTCGAGCGCCGGTGCCAGGCGCGCGGCGCCCGCCAGTGGAAGCGCATCGCGAGCAGCCGCAGGACGAAGGCGGTGATCACCGCGAACCCGCTGGTGAACGCGTTCAGCGCGTCGTAGTGGATACACAGGACGATCATCGTGGCGCCGACGATCGCGGGCACCGCGTACAGATCCCGGTCCCAGCGCAGCAGGGAGGGGACCTCGTTGGCGAGGACGTCGCGCAGCACACCGCCGCCGACCGCGGTGGCGAGACCGAGGGCCGCCGAGGCGGTGAGGTTGAGCCCGTAGTCGTACGCCTTCACCGTGCCGGCGACGCAGAACAGGCCGAGCCCGGCCGCGTCGAAGACGTTCACGCCGAGCTGGATGCGCTCCACCTGCGGGTGGAGGAAGAAGACGAGCAGGGCGGCGAGCAGCGGGGTGAGGAAGTACCCCAGGTCCGTGAAGGCCGCCGGGGGCACCGCCCCGATGATCAGGTCGCGCAGCAGCCCTCCGCCCAGCGCGGTGACCTCGGCGAGTACGGCGATGCCGAAGACGTCGAAGTTCTTGCGGACGGCCAGCAGGGCGCCGGAGATCGCGAAGACGAAGATGCCGATCAGGTCGAGCGTGTGCTGGACGGAGGGGCTGAACAGTTGTTGGAGCACCCGGACATTCTCACCTGTCAGCGGGTGTGAACCTTACAAAGCAAGGCTTACAGGGTGGGCTTGCCCGTGGTGAACAGCCAGGTCTGGAAGAGGTCGTCCAGCTGTCGGCCGGAGATCCTCTCGGCGAGGCGGATGAAGTCGCCGGTGTTCGCGTTGCCGTGTTTGTGCAGCTTGGTCCAGGCGGGCAGCAGCTTGAAGAAGGCGGTGTCGCCGATGCGCTCGCGCAGCATCTGGAGCGTCATCGCGCCGCGCTGGTAGACGGCGGAGGCGAACATGGTGTCGCGCTGCGGATCGGCGACCTTGATCTGCCAGAAGGCCGCGTCGGCGGGCCGGGCGTCGTATCCGGCCCGGAACGAGTCGTGCGCCGAGCGGATGCCCTTGTGCTCGGACCACAGCCACTGGGCGTAGGTCGCGAAGCCCTCGTTGAGCCAGATGTCCTTCCAGCGCTCCACCGACACGGAGTCGCCGAACCACTGGTGGGCCAGCTCGTGCACGATGGTCGACTCGGAGCGCACGGCCGAGTACGCGGGCTTCGACTGGACCTCCAGCGAGAAGCCGGCCTGCGGCATGTCGTCGACGATCGCGCCGGTCTCCTCGAAGGGGTACGGCCCGAAGATCTGCGACCAGTAGTCGGTGGCCTCGGCGGTCACGGCGTAGACGTCGACGGTGTTGCTGTTCGCGAGCACCGGGTCGATGGCGACGTAGACGGGCGTACCCGCGGGGGTCCGCCCCGTCTTCACGTCGAACTTGCCGATGGTCGCGGTCGCGAGATACGTCGCCATGGGCTTGCTCTCACGCCAGTGCGTGACGGTGGTGTCGCCCTTGTCGCGCGTCGATATGAGGCGCCCGTTGGAGATGCCCGTCAGGCCCTTGGGGGCCTTGATGCGGATGTCGTACGTGGCCTTGTCGGCGGGGTGGTCGCTGGACGGGAACCAGGTGGAGGCGGCGTTGGGCTCGCAGGCGACGAAGACGCCGTCCGCGGTCTTCATCCACCCGTAGTCGGAGCCGAAGACGATGGGGCCGCCGAGGGGTTGGGGGACACCGCCGTAGGTGACGGTCACCGTGAAGGTTCTGCCCTTCGGCAGCGCGCCACGCGGGGTGACGCGGATCTCGTCGCCCTCGCGCGTGAACTCGGCGCGTCTGCCGTTCACTTCGACCTTCGTGACGTCGAGCTTCTGGAGGTCCAGGTCGAAGGAGGACAGGCGCTGGGTGGCGCGGGCCGTGAGGGTCGTACGGCCGTCGAGACGGTCGGTGTCCGGGTTGTACGCCACGTCGAGGTCGTAGTGGCGTGCGTCGTAACCGCCGTTGCCGAGCTGGGGGAAGTAGGAGTCGCCGATGCCGTCGGCGCCCGGGGTCGGGGCGGAGGAGGCGGCGATGACAAGAAAGGAGGCCGCCGCGGTCGCGAGGGCCCCCAGTCGTGCCGAACGGGAGAGTGCCATGAGTCGTCCCTTCGAGCGTGTTCCGATCAGACGGACACGCCAGACTCTGCACTCTCCCGTTTAGACATGTGCATGACTTTACCAAGTCGTCATGGCCTACTTGTCGGTTGACTCCTGACGGCCCGACTCCGCTTCCGCCGACTCGGCGGCGGGGTCTTCGTCGACGGGGTCTGCGACAGCGGGGTCTGCGACAGCGGCGGGCTCGTCGGCGGTGTCGGCGTCGGCGGGCTCGGCGGACTCCGCGACCGTCTCCGCGACGGCTGCCTTCTCGACCGTCTCCGCAGCGACCGCCTTCTCGGCGACAGCCTTCTCGACCGTCTTCTCGGCGACAGCCTTCTCGACAGCCTTCTCAGCCGCCTTCTCGGCGACCGTCTCCTCGACAGCCTTCTCAGCCGCCTTCTCGGCGACCGTCTCCTCGACAGCCTTCTCAGCCGTCTTCTCAGCCGTCTTCTCGGCGACCGCAACGTCGGCCGTCTTCGCCGGCGTCTGCGGAGTCTCCCCCACCGACACCACCTCGATCGCCTCCCTCGCCGCCGAGAGCAGCACCGTGTCCTGCGGCGCCTGGTCCTCCGCGTTCTCCGGGTGGTGGCAGGCGACCTGCTGACCGGGCTTCAGCTCCAGCAGCGGCGGCTCGGTCGTCCGGCAGATCTCCGTCGCCTTCCAGCACCGCGTGTGGAAGCGGCAGCCGCTCGGCGGCGAGATCGGCGAGGGCACGTCACCCTTGAGCAGGATGCGCTCGCTCTTGGCACCCCGGCGCTTGGGGTCCGGGACCGGCACCGCCGACATCAGGGCCTTGGTGTACGGGTGCATCGGCGCCTCGTACAGCGAGGTCCGGTCGGCGAGCTCGACGATCTTGCCGAGGTACATCACGGCGATACGGTCCGAGACATGGCGGACGACGGAGAGGTCGTGCGCGATGATCACGTACGTCAGGCCCAGCTCGGACTGGAGGTCGTCCATCAGGTTCACGACCTGCGCCTGGATCGACACGTCCAGCGCCGAGACCGGCTCGTCCGCCACGACCAGCTTCGGCTTCAGCGCGAGCGCGCGGGCGATGCCTATGCGCTGGCGCTGGCCGCCGGAGAACTCGTGCGGGTAGCGGTTGAAGTGCTCGGGGCTCAGACCCACCAGCTCCAGGAGCCGCTGGACCTCCTTCTTCACGCCGCCCTCGGGCTCCACGCCCTGGAGCCGGAACGGCGCCGAGACGATCGAGCCGATGGTGTGCCGCGGGTTCAGCGAACCGTACGGGTCCTGGAAGATCATCTGGATGTCCCGCCGCAGCGGACGCATCCCGGCCGTGCTCAGCCGCGTGATGTCCTTGCCCTCGAACTCGATGGTGCCGCCGGTCGGGTCCTGGAGCCGGGTGATGACCCGTCCCATGGTCGACTTGCCGCAGCCCGACTCGCCGACCACGCCCAGGGTCTCGCCCCTGCGCACCTCGAAGTCGATGCCGTCGACGGCCTTCACCGCGGCCACCTGACGCTGCAGGATCCCCTTCTTGATGGGGAAGTGCTTGGTCAGCCCCTGGACCTTGAGCAGGACGTCGCGCTCCTCGGGAGCCGACCCCTGGTGCGGGACCTTCGCGGCGGGCTCGGTCGCGTCCGCTTTCTTCGTCTCACTCACAGCTTCGGCGCAATCTCTTCGGTCCAGATCCGCGTACGGTCCTCCTGCGAGAGGTGGCAGGCGGACCAGTGTCCGCCGCCGACCTGCTGCAGTTCGGGGCGCACGGTGCGGGTGACGTCGCCCTTGGGCACGTCCGCGTACGGGCAGCGGGGGTGGAAGGCGCAACCCGAGGGGACGTTGATGAGGCTCGGCGGCTGACCCTTGACCGGGATGAGCCGGTCGGACGTGTCGCGGTCGATGCGGGGCATCGAGCCGAGCAGACCCCAGGTGTACGGGTGCTGCGGCTGCTCGAAGATCTCGTCGACCGGGCCGCGCTCCACGCACCGGCCGCCGTACATCACCAGGACGTCGTCGGCGATCTCGGCGACCACGCCGAGGTCGTGGGTGATCAGGACGACCGCGGAGCCGAACTCCTTCTGCAGATCCCGGATGAGGTCCAGGATCTGCGCCTGGACGGTCACGTCGAGCGCGGTCGTCGGCTCGTCGGCGATCAGCAGTTCGGGGTTGTTCACCAGCGCCATCGCGATCATCGCGCGCTGGCGCATACCGCCGGAGAACTCGTGCGGATAGCTGTCGACACGCTTGGCCGGCTCGGGGATGCCGACCCGGTCGAGCATCTCGACCGCACGCTTGCGCGCGACCTTCTTGCTGACGTCGTGGTGGACCCGGTACGCCTCCACGATCTGGTTGCCGATCGTGTAGTACGGGTGCATCGCGGACAGCGGGTCCTGGAAGATCATCGCCATCTCGCGGCCGCGGAGCTTGCGCACCTCGTCCGGGGCGGCGGACACCAGTTCCTGGCCGTCGAGCCAGATCTCACCGGACATCTGCACGTTCTTGCCGCGCGCGCCGAGCCGGTGCAGACCCATGATCGCCAGCGAGGTGACGGACTTACCCGAGCCCGACTCGCCCACGATGCTGAGGGTCTTGCCCTTCTCCACCTGGAAGCTGAGCCCGTCGACGGACTTGACCAGACCGTCGTCGGTGGGGAAGTGCACCTTGAGGTCGCGGACCTCGAGGAAGGCACGGGGCGCGTCCGAGGGCGAGCGGGTGGGCTCCCCCACGGCGGCGCCGGTCTTGGACAGTTCGGTCACGAGAGCCTCACCCGCGGGTCGGCGGCTGCGTACAGCAGGTCCACCAGGAGATTTGCGATCACTACGAAGAAGGCGGCGAGCAGGGTGACGCCAAGGATCGGGGGCAGGTCGTTGTCCTGGATCGCCTTCACGGCGTACTCACCGACACCGTGCAGCGAGAACACCGACTCGGTGATCAGCGCACCGCCGAGCAGCAGCCCCAGGTCCATGCCGAAGACCGTGATGATCGGGGTCAGCGCGGCCCTGAGACCGTGCCGGACCACGACGTTGCGCTCGCGCAGACCCTTGGCGCGAGCCGTGCGGATGAAGTCCTCGTTCATCGTCTCCATCATGCCCGAGCGGGTCAGCCGCGCGTAGATGGCGGAGTACAGCAGAGCGAGGGAACACCACGCCGGGAAGAGCGTGTTGGCCCACTGCGCGGGATTCTCGGTGAACGGGACGTACGTACGCCCGAAGATCGGCCACTGGTAGGTGAAGAGCAGCAGCGCGAGGTTGCCCGTGAAGAACATGGGCAGCGAGACACCGGCGAGCGCGACCCCCATGAAGGTGCGGTCGAAGAACGAGCGCGGCTTGAGCGCGGAGATCACGCCGACCGCCACACCGGACAGCAGCCACAGCACGGCCGCGCCGGCGGCCAGTGAGATCGTCACCGGAAGGCGCGAGGTGAGCTGCGGCCAGACCGCGACATGGGTCTTGAAGGAGTAACCGAAGCACGGCGCGTCACAGTGCGCCGTGGTGGGCCCCAGGTCATAGGTGGCGCCGGACACGATCCCCTTGATGAAGTGCCAGTACTGGACGTACAGGGGCTGGTCCAGACCGAGGTTGTGCTTGACGGTCGCGATGTCCGCGGCGGTGGGGCTCTTCCCGATGTACTGCTGAGCCAGTTGGTCGGCGGTCTGGCCGGCCATCCTCGGCAGCAGGAAGAAGATCGCAAAGGTGACCGCGGTGACGACCAGCAGCAGGATCACTGCCGCGAACGTCCGACGGAGGATGTACGAGATCACGGGGATCGGCGCTGGTGCCCGCGGGCCGCGAAGCCCGCGGGCACCAATGCCTTCACCTGCCTTCCGGGGCTACTTCTTGGTCGAGCCGATGTTGAGGTAGTCGTACTGACCGCTGAAGGCCGCCGTCGACACCAGGTTGGTGTACGTCGTCGGGCGGTACAGCAGGACCTTGAAGTAGGTCAGCGGAACGAGGACCGCCTCGTCCATGGTCTTCTTGTCGATCTCGGTGTAGAGGGCGTCGCGCGCGGTCTTGTCCTCGGTACCGATCGCCTTGCCCAGCAGCGAGTTGACGTCCTTGTTGTCGAACTGGGAGAGGTTCACGTTGCCCGAGGAACCGATGGCGCTGCCGTTCAGGACCTGCTGCAGGAAGCCGTAGCCGGACGGCCAGTCGGCGCCCCACTGCATCATGATCAGACCGAGGTTCTGCTTCTCGGTGAACTTCGGGACACCCGCGTAGTCGGTGAAGTACTTGCCCGACGGGTACTGCTTCAGGCTGGCGTCGATGCCGACCTTCTTCAGCGAGTTGATGATCGCGGTCGCCGCGTCGATCTCCTGCGGACGGTCGCTGCGCGCCGAGATGTTGGTCTTGATCGACGACTTGCCGCAGGCCTTCAGCTGCTCCTTGGCCTTGGCCGCGTCACCCTTGTTGCCGGAGGTGGCGTAGACGTCCGACTTCTCGTAGCCCGGGATGTCCGGCGGGAGGACGGTGGAGGCGATGTCACCGCGGATCGGGCCGCCCTCGGCGGTCTGCACCGAGACCTTGTCGATCGCGTACTGCACGGCCTTGCGGCACTCGAGCTTGTCGAACGGCTTCACCTTGGTGTTGATCGCCATGTAGACGAGACGGCCACCGTAGGTGTTGTCGGTGTTGGCCTTCTTCTCCGCGGAGTTGACGACCTGCGCCTGCGTCGCGGCCTGGACACCCGTACCACCCAGGTCGATCGCGTCGCCGGCCTGGACGTCCTTGTCGATGGTCTCGGCGTTGACCTTCAGGTTGACCACGATCTTTTCCGGGTACTGCTTGCGCAGCGGGTCCGTCTTCGGGTCCCAGTTCTCGTTGCGGACGAGGACGGCCTGCTTGCCGTCGTCGTAGCTCTGGAACTTGTACGAGCCCGAGGACACGATGCTCTTGACGTAGTCGATGCCCTTGTCCTTGGACTGGGGCACCGGAGCCGTCTGCGGCGCCGCGACCAGGTAGTCGAACTCCTGGAAGGCGCGGTTGAGCTTGAAGACGATCGTGGTGTCGTCCGGCGTCTCGATCGACTTCAGGCCCTTGGCGCTCTTGTCCTTGTAGGGACCCTTGTACTTGTCGCCGCCCACGAGGAACTGCTGGAAGTAGTTCGGGCCGAGGGAGAGCACGTCACGCGCGAAGTTGGAGCGCTCGACGGCGTACTTGACGTCCTTCGAGGTGATCGCGGTGCCGTCCTGGTACTTCAGCCCCGAACGGAGCTTGTACGTCCAGGTCTTACCGCCGTCGCTCGGCACACCCGCGCTCGCGGCGAGGTCCGGGACCAGCTCGTTGCCCTTCTCGCCCGGGGCGGGCTTGAAGGTCATCAGCGGACGGGCGTACAGCCGGCTGAGGTTGTACATGTACGCGTAGTACGTGTTGCCGGGGTCGAAGGAGTCCGGGACATCGGAGTACTCGTAGGTGACCGTGCCCCCCTTCTTGGTGGAGGCGTTGACGACGTCCTTGGTCGCTGCGTTGGCCCCAGCCGACTTCGAGTTGTTGTCATCCTTGTTGTCATCGGCCTTGCTGCAGCCTGCAACCAGCAGACTCGCACTGCCGATGGCCGCAATCGCGGCCAGCGCTGACCTTCGCATGATGGTCGGGTTCCCCTCCATTGTCGGAAACTTGATATGCCCTCGGAGCGGCCGGTCTCAGCGGCTGCGCGGGTCGAGAGCGTCGCGGAGACCGTCGCCCAGCAAGTTGAACGCCAGCACGGTCACAAAGATGGCGAGGCCAGGCACGATCATGTACTGCGGGTCCACCTGGTAGTAGGTGACCGCTTCCCTGAGCATCCCGCCCCAGGACGCCTGCGGGGGCTGGATACCGACCCCGAGGAAGCTCAGGGACGCCTCGAAGAGAATGTTGGTCGGGATGAGCAGCGTCGAGTAGACGATGATCGGGCCGACCAGGTTCGGCAGCAGCTCCCGGAAGAGGATGTACGGACCCTTCGCGCCCATGCCGCGGGAGGCGTCGACGAACTCCCGCTCGCGCAGGGCCAGCGTCTGCCCCCGGACGATACGTCCCAGGTAGGGCCAGTTGAAGAAGCCGATGACGAAGATCAGGACGCTGAGGTGGAGCGGCAGCCCTTCCATACCGAAGGCGCCGCCCTGGAGCGTTGCGGAGATGGCGATGGCGAACAGCAGGAGGGGGAAGGCGAGGAAGGTGTCCATCAGCCGGCTGATGATCGTGTCGACCCGTCCGCCGTAGTAGCCGGCCACCACGCCGAGGATCGCGCCGATCACGTTGGACAGGATCGTGGCACCGAACGCGACGACCAGCGAGACCCAGGAGCCCTCCAGGACGCGGGTGGCGATGTCGCGTCCGAACTTCGGCTCCACACCCAGCGGGTGGTCTCCGCTCATGCCGCCGAAGCTTCCCTTGGGAAGGGAGGTGTTCGGGTCGATCAGGTCCTGGTTGAAGGCGTTCGGGTCAAGACCCAGCAGGGCCTGGATGGGGCGGGAGAGCACCGCGACCAGGATCAGCAGGATGACGATGACGCCGCCGACGACGGCCACCTTGTCCCTCTTGAAGCGGGACCAGGCGATCTGCCCCAGGGAACGGCCCTCGATCTGCCCCTTCTCGGCGCCGACGAGCACAGCCTCCGGCTGTGCCTCGGCTGCCGCCCCGGTGGTCTCGATCGGTGCGGTCACAGTGACCCGACCCCTCTCGCCGGTGGTGACCGGCCTACGCCCGCCGCTGTCTGCGGCTTGGTTCACTTGCGCGCCGAGCGGCGACCGCAGATGATGCGGCCCGATCGCCCGGCTGATTCGTCGACTTTCACCAGCTCACAGAATTGAAGAATCTGTGTCTGCCTGGGGAGTCTTCAGCGAGTCGTCGATCACGTGCCAGACCTGACGACGAAAGTATGCGCAACCGTGATGATGTCAGAGGGATTCCGTTATCCGAACGCGGGGTAATAGCCTTCGGACACAGGGCAGTTGGGACACACCGGCAATATGGTGACGAACAGGATCATCCGCCGTCATCTACGCGCGAAGAAGGCCGTGACCCACTGTGACCGCCGCCAGGGGCGCGGCAGCCGGTCAGTACCCGCCGCGGGCCGGCGGGTATCCGTACCCGCCCGCCGCCGGGGCCGGTGCCGGTGCCGGGGCCGCGTGGGCCTCACGGTCGTAGAAGGGACGGGCGTTGGCGCGCAGCCACATCGCGACCGGGTCGTACGCGTCGGACATCGCGACGGTCGAGACGGGCAGTCCGTCCGGGACCGCGCCGATGGACTGCTGCATCATCCCGCGCACGGAGTCGACGGCCGGCGGCGACGTGTCGTACACATCGAGGCCGATGGCCAGATAGGGCGCGCCGAGGGCGGGCTGCACCCAGGCGCGGCGCAGTGAGCGCACGGCGGGCGTGCGGTGCGCGTTCTGCGTGAGCAGGGCGTAGAACTGGGGGACCTCGATGCCCGGTTCGGAGAGCCGGAGCGGGCCGGCCGGCTGGCGCTCCAGGCCCGTGGCGATCCGGCGCAGGTCCAGCCAGGGGATGCCGACGCCGCCGCCGGGGGCGTGCGGGTTCAGCCAGAGGCCGAAGTGGTCGGGGTAGAGGGTGCGGGCCACGTCGAGGCCGTCGACCACCTCGTACGATCTGTTCCAGCCGCTGGCCGAGAGCTCCTGGGCGGAGGTGACGCAGGGCGCGTAGCCGTAGCCGTCGACCTCCATGTTCCCGTACTGGGCGTCGGGCGAACCGGCCTGACCGTGCCACAGCAGCATCCAGATCTGGCCGGCCGACGGGGTCGCGAGCGCACGAAGGAGCGCCTCGTAGGCGTCGTAACGCCCGGGCGTCACCTGGCGCAGCATGTGCTCGACCTGCCCGGCCGCGGCCGTGCCCGACGCGCTCACCTTCTACCGCCCCTTCGCGACAAACTCACGACAACGTCATCCCCGCTCAACACCTCGACCGAGCCATGAAACCAGCTTAAGCGGCGATCCTGACAGCGACTTGGCCCCACGTCGCCCGAGGTGTCGCCGCCGGCGGCCGGCCGGTCAGTACCCGTGCTGGTAGAACGGCCGCACCTGGGCCCGCATCCACTCGCCCACCGGATCCTGGGCCACGTCCAGGAAGACCATGTTCACCGGGCGGTCCACCGGCACCCGGCCCAGCGCGCGGCCGAGGGCGTCCAGCGGGAGCGTACGGGCGTCGGCCTCCCACGAGGACAGTTCGACGCCGATGAACATCACCGGGTCGGAGGTCTCGATGGCGGCCATGCAGCGGCGGGCGCTCACCACGATGCCGGTCTCGGCGAACTCGGCTGAGGCCGCCGCGAGGAAGTCCACCGGGTCGTCCTGCCAGTCCGGCTCGAACAGCCGCACCCGGCCGCCGCTCGCGGGCCCGTCGAGAGGGGTCCGGCCGACCCGGCACAGTTCGGCGACCGCGTCCGGCGGCAGCGGCACGCCCACCACGCCGTCCGGGTTGACCGCGATGCCGACCTGCGGCGGCAGCCCGCGCGCGAACTCCACGGCGGGCGCGATCGTGTACGACATGTGGTTGCCGACGACCTGGCGGAACTGCTCCTCGGAGCTGAAGACCGGGACGAACGCCTGGCCGTCGAGCTCCAGCGTGGGCAGGTCGAGCGGGCCGCTGTGCGGTCCGCCCCCGCCGGGCAGCGGCACCCAGACGAAACTGTGGCCGAGGACCTCCACGATCCGGGCGCCCGTCGACGGCGACGCGGGTACGCCGAGGGACGCGGAGAGCACCTCCTCCAGTTCGTTGCCGGGCCATCCGCCGTGCGAATGGGAGTGCGGGTGCGCCTGTGCCGGGATGTCCATCTGTCTACCGCCTGCTGTGAACCGCCGTTGAACCGCTGTTTCGGCTGGAAACAGTAGTGGGTGAGCGGGGCGCCGGGAGAGGCCGGACGGTCGGACCGCTCCCGGGGCTCGTGCTGTTGCTGCCGCTCGGGCCGGTGCGCGCGGCTGTGCGCTCAGGCCGCCGTCGCCACTCCGGCCGCGAAGTCGATGCGGTTCAGTACGTCCGCCGCCGTGCGGTCCATCAGGATCGCCGAACCACAGCCCTCGGGCAGATTCCCCTTCTCCACCGAGCGCAGCAGGTGACCCGCCGCCTTGCGGTGCCTGAGGAACGCGTAGCGCGAGACGCCCCGGCCGCGCTCGCGCTGCCCGTCCAGCGCGGTGCCCACCGTGACGTCGAGGAGCAGCAGGTGCAGCGTGCCGCCGCGGCGGCGGGCCTCGCGGGCGAGCCAGCGGCGCACCCAGGCCTGCGTACCGCAGTCGTGCACGACGACGCCCGCGCCGGAGCGCAGCGCGCGGCGCAGTCCCGCGTAGTGGGCCAGCCGGACCAGCGGCCGGTAGACCGCGTACGGCAGGAAGCCGGCCAGCCGGGTGTCCCAGCGGTCGCGGGTGTCCTGGGAGTCGACACGGGCGCCCCGCACCGCCCGGCGCATCAGCGTCGACTTGCCGCTGCCGGGCAGGCCGGTGACCACGACGAGATCGGCCGCGCCGAAGGTGAGTCCGTGCGGGCTGCGGCCCGCGCGGTCACGCAGGTCGCGGACGACGGCCGCCGGCTGCGGGCCGCACGCGTCCCGGGCCGGTACTCCGGGCTGCTCGGGCAGCGCGATGCCCGAGGTCGTCGCGTACGCCGTAATCCTCTTCACCGTGATCGTCCTCCCCAGTGGGTCTGGAGTCCCATCCCCGTCGAGTGTAAAGAGAAGGTAATGCGCGATGCCTCTCGTTTCCGTACTCGGAGTGCCACAGGCCGGTTACAGATGCGGCCCTGCCGCGCGCGGACGATGCGTGCAATGATGTGCCCGCCAACTGCATACCGGCCGCTTGAATCCGCGCGGGAGAGTTCCGGGTACGTGTGCCCGGACGCCGAAGGAGCAAGTCCCTCCCTTGAATCTCTCAGGCCCCGTTACCGCGCGGGCGAGGCACATCTGAAAAGCGGGCCGCTGTCCAGTGGCTCCACCCAAGGTGCAAGCCAGTGACCCGTGACGGTCATGGCGAACCTCTCAGGTTCCGATGACAGATGGGGAGGAACGACCTCGCCGTCATGCCTTGGGAGCACCACCGATGAGCAGCAACGCACCCCGTCACACCGCGCTCGATGCCCTGCATCGCTCGCTGGGCGCGACGATGACCGACTTCGCAGGGTGGGACATGCCCCTGCGCTACGGCTCCGAGCGCGACGAGCACCTCGCCGTCCGCAGCAAGGCCGGTCTCTTCGACCTCTCCCACATGGGCGAGATCACCGTCACCGGCCCCGGGGCCGCCGCGCTCCTGAACTACGCGCTGGTCGGCAACATCGCCTCCGTCGGCGTCGGCCGCGCCCGCTACACCATGATCTGCCGGGCCGACGGCGGCATCCTCGACGACCTGATCGTGTACCGGCTCCAGGAGCAGACGTACCTGGTCGTGGCCAACGCCTCCAACGCCCAGGTCGTCCTGGACGCGCTCACCGAGCGGGCCGGCGGCTTCGACGCGGTCGTGCGCGACGACCGTGACGCGTACGCGCTGATCGCCGTGCAGGGCCCGGAGTCCCCCGGCATCCTCAAGTCGCTGACCGACGCGGACCTGGACGGCCTCAAGTACTACGCGGGTCTGCCGGGCACGGTCGCGGGCGTCCCGGCGCTCATCGCCCGCACCGGCTACACGGGTGAGGACGGCTTCGAGCTGTTCGTCGACCCCGCGGACGCCGAGAAGCTGTGGCAGGCGCTGACCGAGGCGGGCGCCCCGGCCGGGCTCGTCCCCTGCGGTCTGTCCTGCCGGGACACGCTGCGCCTGGAGGCGGGCATGCCGCTGTACGGGCATGAGCTGAGCACCTCGCTCACCCCCTTCGACGCGGGGCTCGGGCGGGTCGTGAAGTTCGAGAAGGAGGGTGACTTCGTGGGGCGCGAGGCGCTCACCGAGGCCGCCGCCCTGGCCGAGAAGAACCCGCCGCGCGTCCTCGTCGGACTGATCGCCGAGGGCCGCCGGGTGCCGCGTGCCGGGTACCCCGTCGTCGTCGGCGGCGAGGTGATCGGCGAGGTCACCTCCGGCGCCCCCTCCCCCACGCTGGGCAGGCCGATCGCGATGGCGTACGTCGACGCCGCGCACGCGGCGCCGGGCACGGCCGGGGTCGGCGTGGACATCCGGGGCAGCCACGAGCCGTACGAGGTCGTGGCGCTGCCGTTCTACCGGCGCCAGAAGTGACACTGGGCACGTCTTCCCCGCCTCACCGGGCACGTCTTCTCTGATCACCGAGCGCGTTCTCCCTGATCAACGACAGTCCCCCGGGCATGCCCACCAGCAGTCCCCCGTTCACCACCACTCCCCCGCGTACAGGAGAATTCACGCCATGAGCAACCCCCAGCAGCTGCGCTACAGCAAGGAGCACGAGTGGCTGTCGGGCGCCGAGGACGGCGTCTCGACGGTCGGCATCACGGAGCACGCGGCCAACGCGCTCGGCGATGTCGTGTACGTCCAGCTCCCGGAGGTCGGTGACACGGTGACCGCGGGCGAGACCTGCGGCGAGCTGGAGTCGACCAAGTCGGTCAGCGACCTGTACTCCCCCGTGACGGGCGAGGTCGTCGAGGCCAACCAGGACGTGGTGGACGACCCGTCGCTGGTGAACTCCGCTCCGTTCGAGGGTGGCTGGCTGTTCAAGGTACGCGTCGCGGAGGAGCCGAAGGACCTGCTCTCCGCGGACGAGTACACCGAGTTCTCCGGCTCTTAAGGATCCGTATCTGATGTCGCTTCTGAACACGCCTCTGCACGAGCTCGACCCGGACGTCGCCGCCGCCGTCGACGCCGAGCTGAACCGTCAGCAGTCCACCCTCGAGATGATCGCCTCGGAGAACTTCGCTCCGGTCGCGGTCATGGAGGCCCAGGGCTCGGTCCTCACCAACAAGTACGCCGAGGGCTACCCGGGCCGCCGCTACTACGGCGGCTGCGAGCACGTCGATGTGGTCGAGCAGATCGCCATCGACCGGGTCAAGGAGCTGTTCGGCGCCGAGCACGCCAACGTCCAGCCGCACTCGGGCGCCCAGGCCAACGCGGCCGCCATGTTCGCGCTGCTCAAGCCCGGCGACACGATCATGGGTCTGAACCTCGCGCACGGCGGGCACCTGACCCACGGCATGAAGATCAACTTCTCCGGCAAGCTGTACAACGTGGTCGCGTACCACGTGGACGAGACCACCGGCCAGGTGGACATGGCCGAGGTCGAGAAGCTGGCCAAGGAGTCCAGGCCGAAGCTGATCGTGGCCGGCTGGTCGGCGTACCCGCGCCAGTTGGACTTCGCCGCGTTCCGCCGGATCGCGGACGAGGTCGGCGCGTACCTGATGGTCGACATGGCGCACTTCGCCGGCCTGGTGGCGGCGGGTCTGCACCCGAACCCCGTGCCGCACGCCCATGTCGTGACCACGACCACGCACAAGACGCTGGGCGGCCCGCGCGGTGGCGTGATCCTGTCGACGGCCGAACTGGCCAAGAAGATCAACTCCGCGGTCTTCCCGGGTCAGCAGGGTGGTCCGCTGGAGCACGTGATCGCCGCCAAGGCCGTCTCCTTCAAGGTCGCCGCCTCCGACGACTTCAAGGAGCGCCAGCAGCGCACGCTGGACGGCGCCCGCATCCTGGCCGAGCGTCTGGTCCGGGACGACGTCAAGGCCGTGGGCGTGGACGTCCTCTCGGGCGGCACGGACGTGCACCTGGTCCTCGTCGACCTGCGCGACTCCGAGCTGGACGGCCAGCAGGCCGAGGACCGCCTCCACGAGGTCGGCATCACGGTCAACCGCAACGCCATCCCGAACGACCCGCGCCCGCCGATGGTGACGTCCGGCCTGCGCATCGGTACGCCGGCCCTCGCCACCCGCGGCTTCCAGGCCGCGGACTTCACCGAGGTCGCGGACATCATCGCCGAGGCGCTGAAGCCGTCCTACGACGCGGACGCCCTCAAGGCCCGGGTGACGGCACTGGCGGACAAGCACCCGCTGTATCCCGGTCTGAAGTAGTTCATCCCTCGGGGCACCGTGCACACTGGGACGTGAGCGCGGTGCCCCGCCCCTTGGGCCGGTCCGGTCGGGCCCCCCTTGTTCCACCCCCGTTTTGAGGAGTCACCGTGGCCATCTCCGTCTTCGACCTGTTCTCGATAGGCATCGGCCCGTCCAGCTCCCACACGGTGGGCCCGATGCGGGCGGCGCGCATGTTCGCCCGCCGGCTGCGCAACGAGGAGCTGCTGGACCCGGTGGCCTCGGTCCGCGCCGAGCTGTACGGCTCGCTGGGCGCGACCGGGCACGGTCACGGCACGCCCAAGGCGGTGCTGCTCGGCCTCGAGGGCGCGTCCCCGCGGACGGTCGACGTGGAGGGCGCGGACGACCGGGTGGCGACGATCAAGGAGTCGGGGCGGATCAGGCTCCTCGGCGAGCACGAGATCGCGTTCGACTTCTCCGAGGACCTGGTCCTGCACCGCCGCAAGACGCTCCCGTACCACGCGAACGGCATGACCCTGTGGGCGTACGACGCCTCGGGCGCCGAACTGCTGTCGAAGACGTACTACTCGGTGGGCGGCGGCTTCGTCGTCGACGAGGACGCGGTGGGCGAGGACCGCATCAAGCTGGACGACACGGTCCTCAAGTACCCCTTCCGGACCGGTGACGAGCTGCTGCGGCTCACCCGGGAGACGGGTCTGTCGATCTCCGCGCTGATGCTGGAGAACGAGCGGGCGTGGCGCACCGAGGAGGAGATCCGCGAGGGGCTCCTCGGCATCTGGCGGGTCATGCAGGCGTGTGTGTCGCGCGGCATGTCGCGCGAGGGCATCCTGCCGGGCGGTCTGAAGGTGCGCCGCCGGGCGGCGGTCTCGGCCCGCCAGCTGCGCGCCGAGGGTGACCCGCTGGCCCGTGCCATGGAGTGGATCACGCTCTACGCGATGGCGGTGAACGAGGAGAACGCGGCCGGCGGCCGGGTCGTGACGGCCCCGACGAACGGCGCCGCGGGCATCATCCCGGCCGTGCTGCACTACTACATCAACTTCGTGCCGGGCGCGGACGAGGACGGGGTCGTACGCTTCCTGCTCGCGGCCGGCGCCATCGGGATGCTCTTCAAGGAGAACGCGTCCATCTCCGGCGCGGAGGTCGGCTGCCAGGGGGAGGTCGGCTCGGCCTGCTCGATGGCGGCCGGCGCACTGGCCGAGGTCCTCGGCGGCACTCCCGAACAGGTCGAGAACGCGGCCGAGATCGGCATGGAGCACAACCTCGGCCTCACCTGCGACCCCGTCGGCGGCCTGGTCCAGATCCCGTGCATCGAGCGCAACGGCATGGCCGCGGCGAAGGCGGTCACCGCCGCCCGCATGGCCATGCGCGGCGACGGCTCCCACAAGGTGTCCCTCGACAAGGTCATCAAGACGATGAAGGAGACCGGCGCGGACATGTCGGTCAAGTACAAGGAGACGGCGCGGGGCGGCCTCGCGGTGAACATCATCGAGTGCTGAACCCGCCTGCGCGCCGCCGTTCACAGGGTCATGGTTTCCGTTCCCGGGCGGGATCACTCGTGCAAAGGTGGGTACAGGCATCAACTCCTGTACCCCCACCCGCACTTCAGGGAGCCCCCATGCTGCGAGGCATCGACGTGAGCGCGTACCAGTCGTCCGCGTACGACACCGACGGCCTCTCCTTCGTCTTCATCAAGGCGACGGAGGGCCGTTCGTACGTCAACCCGAAGCTGACGGCTCAGGTGAAGACGGCTCGCGACGCCGACTGCGTGGTCGGTTTCTACCACTTCCTGTGGCCCGGCAACATCACGGCCCAGGCCGAGTACTTCGTGAGCAAGGCTCCGGAGAAGGCGGGCGACCTGCTCGCCGTCGACTGGGAGACGACGGGCGACGGCACCCACGCGACGAACGCCGAGAAGGACCGGTTCATCCGCGAGCTCAAGGAACTGCGGCCGAATCACCGTGTGGTCCTGTACACGAACCGGAATTTCTGGCTGAACATCGACACCACCTCGTACGCGGGTGACGGGCTCTGGATCGCCGACTACGTCACCGCGGGCAAGCCGCGCATCAAGGCGAAGTGGCGTTTCCACCAGTACACCGATCACCCCGTGGACAAGGACGTCGCGGACTTCGACACCCTCGCCGACCTGCGGGACTGGGCCACCCCATAGGCTGCCCGGTATGGGTGGGACAGTGGCTGCGGTGAGCAGCAACGGGACGTACACGTTCACCAAGCCGAACCGGGAAAGCATCACGCTGCTCGCCGGGCTGGGGGTCGAGGGCGATGTGCACGCCGGTGTGACCGTCAAGCACCGGTTCCGGATGCGAAAGGATCCTTCGCAGCCGAATCTGCGCCAGGTGCACCTGATGCACGAGGAACTCTTCGAGGAGCTGCGCGGCGCCGGATTCACCGTCGCGGCCGGGGAACTCGGCGAGAACGTCACCACCCGGGGCATCGATCTGCTGGGGCTGCCGACCGGTGCCCTGCTGCACATCGGGGACGAGGCCGTCGTCGAGGTCACGGGGCTGCGGAATCCCTGCGCCCAGATCGACACCTTTCAGAAAGGCCTGCTCAAGCAGGTGGTGGGCAGCGACGACGGTGCCGTCGCCTTCAAGTCCGGGATCATGAGCGTCGTGCGGGCGGGCGGGGTGGTGCGGCCCGGGGACTCGATCGAGGTCGAGTTGCCGGACGGGCCGCACCTGCCGCTCCGGACCGTCTGACGTCAGGCAGGCCGCGGCGGCCGGCGCCGGACGGTCCGCGCGTCCCGCGGCGTCACGCGCGGAAGTCCGCCGGACGCTCCGGGGACGCCTCCGCCAGTGCCTTCGTCACCGCGTCGCGGCCCTCCTGGAGGCCGTAGACCGGGGTTCCCGGCTGCTGGCGCCAGGACTCGTCCAGGGTGCCCGCGTCGACCGTGTCGAAGCCGAGTTCGTCGATCAGGTCCCGTACGACCTGCTTCGCGGCCGCGTCGTCGCCCGCGACCGGGAGGGCCAGGCGGTCCGGGGCGCCCGCAGGCCGCGCGCGGTCGAGGATGTCCTGGGCGTAGGTGCCGTTGAACGCCTTGACGACGGTGTGACCGAGCTGCCGGGCGGTCCAGCGGCTCTCCGTCAGGCCCTCGTCCTCGATCGCGTCGATCTTCCCGTCCCGCTGCCGCGGGTAGTAGTTGCCGGTGTCGATCACGGCCACGTCGTCCGCGGCGCCGTCGAGGATCCCGGAGGGCAGGTCCGGTACCGCCTTCAGGGGGATCGTGACCACGACGACCGCCGCGCCGCGCGCCGCCTCCTCGACCGGCACGGGCGTCGCCCCGGTCTCCTCGGCCAGTGCGGTGAGGGTCCCCGGTCCGCGCGAATTGGCCACGGAGACGTCGTGGCCGAGGGCGGTGAGCCGCCGGGTGAGGTTGCCGCCGATGTTGCCCGCGCCGATGATGCCGATCTTCATGACAGGCCCTTCCGGAGTTGACGCTCCTGATGAGAGGCGTCAACTCCCGGGACGTACGGGCTATTCCACGGCGTACGGCATCCGGGTGACGGGTGCCGGGCGACGGGTGCCGGGCGACGGGCGACGGGCGACGGGCGACGGGCGACGGGCGACGCCATCCTGCCTCTTCGCCGGCAGGCATGCCGAAGGGGCGCCCGCCGAACCCGGTGGGCGCCCCTTTCCGTGCGACTCACTTGTTCAGGTGGGTCCAGAACTCGTCGAACGAGAGGACCTTGTCCCCGTTGAGGTCGCGGCTGGCGATGATGGCCGATGCCACCGACTCCGTGACGTTCCAGTCGCCACCCTGGGCCAGGGCGGTCTTGAACTCGGCGGCCGTGATAAAGCCGTCACCATCCGTATCGATCCGCTCGAACTGCTTGCGTGCTTCCTCGACGTCCGCCACCGGATCCGCCCCTTTTCTCGTACCTTGCTGTCCTACTGACGCAGGTCAGATTAACGGCCCGGCCGAGCCCTCAGTGCGGCGACCACCCAGCCGAACTCCTCCCGGTGCGCGGGCAGGGGTCCGCCGCCCTTCACCACGGCGAGCAACTCGCGGTATCGGGCCACCCGGTCGTTGGACGTGGCCTCCAGCCGTTCCAGCACGGCGGCCCGGTCGGCGGCCCCGTCGGCCTCGCCGAGCAGCTCCCGCAGCACCTCCTCCGCCTCCGGCGCCTCGGGGGCGATCCCCCGCTGCCGCGCGTCGGCCGCCAACTGGACGAGGCGCCTGACGAACCACAGGGAAGCGCCGGCCGGGCTGTCGTGACCGCGGTCGGCCGCGTTGAACTCGGCCGCCGCCCGCATCTGCGCCCGGAACTCCGGGTCCTGCAACAGTTCGACCAGCTCCACCCAGGCGTCCACCTGCTCGGGCGTGGGCTCGTCCGGCAGGTCCACGGCGGTGTTCCGCATCCGCTCGCGGATCACCGGATCCGCCGTGTCGAGCCCGCGGAACATCTCGTCCGCGAACTCCTCCAGAATCCGCCTCCGCTCGGCGGCCGACAGTCGCGCCAGCTTGTTCATCAGTGTCATCTCCTCTGCGGTCGAACCGCGTCGCGCCACGGTCGACAGCACCGCCCGGGTCACCTTCAGCGCACGGATCTGCGCGTCCAGCGCCGTCACATGCGTGGCCGCCACCTCCGCGACCGTCGTCTCGCCGGCCAGCACCTCGCGCACGTCGTCGAGGCCGAGGCCCAACTCCCGCAGGGTGCGGATGAGTTCGAGCCGGGCCACGGACCCGGCGTCGTACAGCCGGTAGCCGCCCGAGGAGCGCGTGACCGGTGGCAGGGCGCCCTCGTCCGACCAGTAGCGGATGGTGCGCACCGACAGGCCGGTGCGCCGCGCGAGCTGTCCGATGGTGAACAGTCCGGTGCCGTCATCGATCATGTCTGCGAGTCTGGGCCTTCCAGCGGGTGGAGACTCAAGCGGGGAGAAGGGGCGGAATGACGGACGCTCTGCGGGACATTCTGGACGCGGCGGCCCGAGGGGTCTTCCCGCCCGCCGACGGCGGCATCACCGTCGTACCCCAGCACTCCCACCGTGACGCCGGTGTCCTCGCCTTCACCGCGCACTCCGTCGTCTTCACCGACGAGGACCCCGCCTGGGTGTACGACACCCTGCGCGCACTCGACTGCGACGCGCTCGCGGCGACGATGAACCCGCGGTTCCTGGCCGCGTTCATGGAGCGCACGGGCCGTACGACCGACACCATCGACCTGATGACGGTTGCCCCGCCGCTGCCGGACGGCCCTCCGCTCGCGCTGAGGGAGATCGACGATCCCGGCCATCCCCGGGCCGTCCGGGCGCGCACGCGGCGGGACGGCATACGGGTGTGGGCCGCCGACGGGGGCGTGCTCGTCCTGGGGCGTGGGATCGGGGGGCGGTTGGAGGCCGCGGTCGAGGTGGACGAGGACGTACGGCATCGGGGGCTGGGGCGGACGCTCGCCACGGCGGCGCGGCACCTGGGCGGCGGCGAACCGGTGTGGGCGCAGGTGGCCGCGGGGAACGCCCGCAGTGCGCGGGCGTTCCAGGCGGCGGGCTATCGACCGGTGGGCGCGGAGGCCCTGCTCAGCGCGTCGCCCCAGTCGCCCCAGTCGCCTCAGTCGCCCCAGTCGCCTCGGTCGCCTCAGCGGAAGATGCCCGTGTGGCCCAGTGAGTAGCGGCCGGGCTGTGGGTAGACCGCGAGCCCGTGCGGGCCGCTGCCGACCTTGATGCGGGCGAGCTGGACACCGGTGCGGGTGTCGATGGCGTACACCTCGGAGTTGTAGCGGCCGGACAGCCACAGCACCTTGCCGTCCGCCGAGACGCCGCCCATGTCGGGGCTGCCGCCGCCCGGCAGGTTCCACTTCTTGGTCAGCCTGTCCTCGGCGAAGTCGAAGACGGAGATGGTGCCCTCGCCGCGGTTGGAGATGTACATCTCGCGCGAGTCGCGGCTGACGTACAGGCCGTGGCAGCCCTTGCCGGTGTGCAGGAACCTCGGCTCGCCGAACGTGTCGCCGTCCAGGACCCACACGCCGTCGGCCATCATGTCGGCGACATAGAACTTCTTGCCGTCGGGCGAGATCTTGACGTCCTGCGGCATGGCGCCGTCGAACGGGAGCTTCTGCTGCCCGATCACCTTCATCCGCTCCGTGTCGACCTTCAGCAGCTCGCCGCTGAACTCGCACGACACGATGAAGTAGCGGCCGTCGAGCGAGAAGTCGGCGTGGTTGACGCCGTAGCAGCTGACCGGCACGGTCTTCATCCGCTTCATGGTGTGCGCGTCCCGGAAGACCAGCTCACGGTCGAGGGAGGCCATCACGATCGCGTACGTGCCGTTGGGCGTGAAGTACAGGTTGTACGGGTCGTGCACGTCGACGGCCTTGCCCACCTCGCCGGTCTTCGGGTCGATGGGGGTGAGGGAGTTGCCCCTGTCGTTGTTGACCCACAGCGTCTTCATGTCCCAGGACGGGACGACGTGCTGGGGCTGGGCGCCGACCGGGATCGTCTCGATGACCTCGTAGGTGCTCGGGTCGATGACGGTGACGGTGTTGGAGTTGGTGTTGGGGACGTAGACCCGCGACGGGAAGTCCTTGACCACGGGGGAGAGCCTGCCGGGGCGGTCGGCGGCGTAGACGTCCTTCGGGTCGAGTACGGGCGGCATGCCGGGCAGGCCGTCGACCACCGGCTTCTTCTCGGCGGGGGGTACGGCGGCCTTGGTGGCGAGGGCCTCGTCCGCCCGGTCCCTGGAGTCGCCGTCGCAGCCCGCCAGCAGGGCGAGGGACACGAGGGCGGCGCCGGCGGCCAGGGTGCGCCTGAGGTGCTTCTCGATGGGGTGGTGCATCAGCTCAGCAGCTCCGTGGTGGTCACCGCGCGCAGTCCGCGGCGGTCGAGTTCGTGCAGGAGGGCGGGGAGCGCGGCGACCGTGTCGGCGTACCCGAAGTGCAGGCTCACCACGGATCCGGGCCGGACCCCGCCGAGGACCTGGCGGGTGACGGCGGGGGCGCCCGGCGAGGTGAAGTCGAGGGAGTCGACGTCGTACGACAGGACGTGCGGGTAGCCGACGCGGCGGGCCACCCGTTCGACGAGCGGCGAGGCACGGGAGGTGCGGGAGGGGCGGAACCAGGTGCCGATGGAGCCGGTCAGCCGCCGCAGCCGGTCCGCGCAGCCGAGGATCTCCGCGTACGCGTCCGGCTCGGACATCGCGTTGATGTCGATGTGGCGCAGGGTGTGGTTGCCGAGGTCGTGGCCGCCGTCGAGGATGCGGCGGGCCATGCCCGGGTGCTCGTCGAGCCAGGTGCCGACGGCGAGCACGGTGACCCGGGCGCCCGCGCTCTCCGCCTCGCCGAGGAGCTTCTCGGCGACGGCGGGGTCGCCCTGGCCGTGGAAGCTGAGCGCGACCCGGGGGCGGGTGCGCGGGCCGTGGGTGATCTGGGCGGGCTGCCCCGGGAAGGCCCGGGGGGCGGGGGCGGAGACGGGGCTGCTGGGTGCGTGCGGGATGCCGGGTGCGCGGGAGCTTCCCGCGTGGGACGTTCCGGTCGCCCGGGAGGCGGACGCCGGGTGTGCGCCGGCGCCGGTGGCGGAGCCCCCGGTGGCGAGCGCGCCGGCCGCGGCGAGCCCCGCGCCCGCGCGCAGCGCCGAGCGCCGGTTCGGCGCCGCGCGCACGACGACTGTCGCACTGTCCGGCTCACTGTCCGGCTGAGGGAGGGGGGCGGGCGTGGTCACCCGCACCATTTAAGGGCGAATGATGCTGAAAACCGATGATTGGACCGTTTGACGGGGATGCGGGTCGCTCGGCCGCGGCGCCCTCCGGGGACACAGAAGCCCCGACCGCTGGGCGGCCGGGGCTCTTGCGGGCGTCGCGGAACGAGTTGGGGTGTGAACCACGGCGCCTGCGACGACCGTGGCCCGGGTCAATGGGTGGATGTCGCGTGTTCGACTATCGCAGACCAGTCGGTTGATCCAAAAGCGATTCCCCCACGGATTCGCACACGGAACCGAATCTGTGGGGCAACTGCGGGCGGGCGTCAGCGGTCGGCGACGCGCATCTCGAACCAGGTCGTCTTGCCGCGCGGCAGCAGATCGACGCCCCAGCGGTCGGCGAGCGTGTCGACGAGGAAGAGACCACGGCCGCTCAGATCCATCTCCTGAACGGGCATCAGACAGGGCAGGCCGCGGGAGGGGTCGCGGACCTCGATACGGATCCACCCGCGGCGGCGGCGCATCCGGAGTCCGAAGACGCGTGCGCCGGTGTGCCGTACTGCGTTGCCGACGAGTTCCGAGACGAGCAGCACCGCGTCCTCGGTCATCTTCGGCGAGAGCCCCCAGTGGCGCAGCACGACGACTTGCGCGAGCCGTCGTGCCGTGGCCGCGGACTCCGGGCGGGACGGCAGCGGCACCTCCGCCTCCGCCGGGTTGCCGAACAGCTCCAGTGCCTTGAGCGCCCGTTCATCCTCGACCGCGGGCGACCAGCGTGCCGCGGTCGCACTCGCGTGCTGCCGCGGCGGTTCGATACCCTCCAGCCCCGCCATGCCTCCATGATGGCCGCCCGGAGGGGCCTTGGGGGGCGTTCCGAAGGAATACACCCCCCGGAATCCCCCATTCCGCACCATTCGGAAGGCATATGCCAGAAGCAATTCAGGGGCGTCCGCGGCCCAACTGACCTGCGAAAACGACCCCCTTCAGGGCAATCGCCCGAGCCCCCCGACAAGGCGGACTTAAGGTTGCGTTAAGGCTCCCATAAACCGCCCCTTCGGGGGACCCGGGTGAGACATCGCGTCAACTGCAAGGGGATCAGCGGAATTTGGTGAACAATTTTCACCTCTGATCCGGGCCCCGGTCCGCGCCCTGATCCAAGCTCCGGTCCGAGCCCCGGTCCGAGCCCCTCAGAGGAACTTCGCCTTGCCCGGCCCTTCCTCCACGAAGCTGCGCATCCCGCGCTCACGGTCCTCCGTGGCGAACAGGCCCGCGAACCAGTTCCGTTCGACCGCGAGTCCGGTGTCGATGTCCGTCTCCAGGCCGACGTCGATCGACTCCTTCGCCGCCCGCAGCGCGAGGGCCGGGCCCTGCGCCAGCTTCGCGGCCCAGGCGTGCGCCTGCTCGTACACCTCCCCGACCGGAACCACCCGGTCGACCAGGCCGAGCGCCAGCGCCTCGTCCGCCTTGACCATCCGGCCCGTGAAGATCAGGTCCTTGGCGCGCGAGGGACCGATCAGCCGGGACAGGCGCTGGGTGCCGCCCGCGCCCGGAATCAGGCCGAGCAGGATCTCCGGCTGGCCGAGCTTCGCGTTCTCGGCGGCGATGCGGTAGTCCGCGCAGAGCGCCAGTTCGCAGCCCCCGCCCAGCGCGTACCCGGTGACGGCGGCGACGACCGGCTTGGGGATGCGGGTGACGGCGGTGAAGGAGTCCTGCAAGGCCCGGGAGCGTACGACCATCGCCGTATGGTCCATGGCCTGCATCTCCTTGATGTCCGCGCCCGCCGCGAACACCTTCTCCCCGCCGTACAGCACCACCGCGCGCACGTCCTCGCGGCGCGTGGCCTCTTCGGCGAGTTCCTTGAGCCGGTCCTGGGTGGCGACGTCCAGCGCGTTCATCGGCGGACGGTCGAGGCGGATGGTGCCGACGCCCTCGGCGACTTCGAGATGCACAGTCATGAAGGAAGGTTAACGGCGACTAACGACAACGGGCCCGGTGTGCTGAGTCACAGCACACCGGGCCCGTACCGCACGAGCGCTTACGCGATCCACTTCTCCCAGGACATGTTCCAGCCGTTGAGCCCGTTGTCGGGCGCGACCGTCCGGTCGTGGGAGTTCTTCACGATCACCACGTCGCCGATCATCGAGTGGTCGAAGAACCAGCCGGCCGGCACACTGCGGTCGCCGCCGCCGCGCACGTCGCGCAGCCCTATGCAGCCGTGGCTGGCGTTGTAGTTGCCGAAGGCGCCGCCACCCCAGTAGTTGCCGTGGATGAAGGTGCCGGAGTTGGTCAGGCGCTGGGCGTCGGGCACGTCCTTGATGTCGTACTCGCCGCCGTAGCCGACCGTCTCACCGTTCATCCGGGTCACCCGCAGGCGCTCGCTGATGACCATCTGGCCGTTCCAGGTGTCGTAGCCCGGCTTGCCGGTGGTGATGGGGATCGTCTTGTAGACCTTGCCGTCGCGCTTGACGACCATCTTGTGGGTCTTGGCGTCGACCGTGGAGACCTGGTCGCGGCCGATCGTGAAGGTGACGGTCTTGGCCTGCTTGCCGTAGACGCCGGGCCGGCCCTCGACGCCGTCGAGGTTGAGGTTCACGGTGACCTTGGTGCCGGACTTCCAGTACTCCTGGGGACGGAAGTCGAGGCGGTCGTTGCCGAACCAGTGGCCCTTGACGTCGACGGCCGGCTCGGTCTTGATGGTGATCGCCTTCTCGACGTCCTCCGGGTGCGTGATACCCCGGGTGAAGTGGACGGAGAACGGCATGCCCACACCGACCTTGGCGCCGTTGTCGGGCGTGTAGATGCCGACGAAGGTGTTCTTCGGGGTCAGCGTGGTGAACGCGGACTCCTCGGCGGACTCGTGTCCGTCGGCGTCCTTCGCCACCGCGTGGACCTTGTACTTGGTGGCCGAGGCGAGGTGGGTCGAGGGCGTCCAGCCGGCGCCCCCGCCGGTTATCTTGCCGTCGACCGGATTGCCCTTGGTGTCCTCGACCTTGACCTCGGTCAGCTTGCCCTTGGCCGCGGTCACCTTGAGGGCGCCGCTGGTCGCCACGTCGTCGGCGCCGTCCTTCGGGGCGATCGTCACGACGGCCTGCGAGGACTTGGTGTCCGCCTGCCCGGAGTCCTTGCCCTTGCCGTCGCCTGACCCGGAGTCCGAGCCTCCGCCCCCGCCGCACGCAGTCACCGCGAGCAGCAGAACGCCCAGCAGCAGTGCCAGGATTCCCTTGCTCCGGTGGCTGTGCGCGTCAACCGACGCCCCCGATATCGGTCGCCCGTTCACGATCCTTCTCCCCTCGCACGGCCTGATGAGGCCCGCACTCCAGCGCGACCCGTGCGCGCACTGCGCAAATTAATCACACGGCCCGGCCCGATGACTCCCCGCGATTGTCACTGTTCAGTCCCAACTTCAACTGAACCAGCGCCCGCTGGAGTCCGCTGGAGTTCGTCTGCGCGCGTACCCCTTTGTCGGGCTACTTCACCGCGGCGCCCGCTTTCCACTCCTTCCAGCCCATGTTCCACCCTCCGAGGCCGTTGTCGGGAGCGACCTTTTTGTCATTGCTGCGGACGACCTCCACGACGTCACCGATCAGGGTGCGGTCGAAGAACCAGCCCGCCGGGGTGTCCGAGCTGCCGCCCTTCACATCGCGCAGGCCCACACAGCCGTGGCTGACATTGGTGTTGCCGAAGGCGTCCGGCGCCCAGTAGTTGCCGTGCAGGAAGGTTCCGGAGGCGGTGAGGCGGATGGCGTGCGGGACGTCCGGGATGTCGTACTCCCCGCCGAAGCCGACCGTGCGGCTGTTCATACGGGTCACTTCCAGCATCTCCATGACCACCATCTTCCCGTTGTACGTCGTCGTCTTCGGGGCGCCCGCGGTGATCGGAACGGTGGCGAGCAGCTCGCCCTCGCGGCGGACCTCCATGGTGTGCTCGACCGCGTCGACGAGCGAGACCTGGTCGCGGCCCACGGAGAAGGAGACGGTCTTGTACTGGAGTCCGTAGACGCCGGGCGCGCCCTCCACGTCCCGCAGGTTCAGCCCGACGGTGACCTTGGTGCCGGGCTTCCAGTACTCCTGGGGCCGGAAGTCGAGGCGGTCCTTGCCGAACCAGTGCGGGCGGATCTCCACGGCCGGCTTGGCACTCACACGGATCGCGCGTTCGACGGCGGCCCGGTTCACGATCTCCCGGTTGAACTCCAGGGAGACGATCATTCCGGTGCCGACGGTCGACCGGTTCTCGGGAGTGACGTACCCGATGAACCGCTCGTCGGGGACGAAGGTGGTGAAGGTCGTGTGGCGCGCGGAGCGGTGTCCGCGCTCGTCGAGGGCGACCGCGTCGACCCGGTACTTGGCGGCGAGCGCCAGCCGCTTGTCGTCGGGCTGCCAGCTCTGGCCGTCGCCGGAGATGTGGCCGGGCACCGGGGAGTCCTGTGCGTCCTGGGACTTGACGACCTTCACCGATTCGAGCCGGCCGCCGGGCACCCGCACCTTCAGCGGCTGGTCGGCGTGTACGGCCTTGCTGTCGTCGTCCGGCCAGACGTGGATCACATCCTCGGCCGCAGGGGGTTTGCCGAACACCTCGTCGACTCCGTGGGAGATTCCGGGGGAAGTGCAGGCGGAGGCGCCGGCCAACAGGCCCGCCCAGGTCAGTACGGCGGCCAGGGCGGCCCCTGCGCGCCGCGCGCGCCGTGTCTGTACATGCATCACGACGGGCCCAACGACCGTGCCCCTCCTGGGGAAACGTGAGTGCGAGGCAAGCTCTGGGCAGAACAGTGGGGAGGACGACGCGACAGGGAGCCGCGGCCGGGACGCCGTGCGCCCTTTTCCACGCCGTCCCACGGAGCCGCGGGAGGCCGACCGGTGTCGAGCGCAGCCGAGCAGGAGGCAGTACAGGAGGAGCGCGCGGGTGAAGAACATGCCGCGCGCCCGGCCGCCGTGCTGAACGGCAGGCGGCCCGCGGCGCCCGCCCCACCCGTGTGGCCGGGCGCCCCCACCCCGCTCGGAGCGCGCTTCAGGACCGGGCCCGACGGGGTGACGGGCACCAACTTCGCCCTGTGGGCGGGCGGCGCGGAGGCGGTCGAGCTGTGCCTGTTCGACGAGACGGGCGCGGAGATCCGCGTCCCGCTCACCGAACTCACGCACGAGATCTGGCACGGCTTCGTCCCCGGTGTACTGCCCGGGCGCCGCTACGGCTATCGGGTGCACGGCCGCTGGGACCCGTGGACGGGCGCCCGCTGGAACCCGGCGAAGCTGCTCCTCGACCCGTACGCGCGCGCGGTCGACGGCGACTTCAGCCTGCCGCCGGAGGTGTACGGGCACGTCCGGGACTGGCCGCAGCAGCAGGTCGCGGACACCGTGCGCGACGACCGGGACTCGGCGCCGTACGTCCCCAAGGGCGTCGTCGTCCACGATGACGACGACTGGGCGGACGACCACCGTCCGAAGACGCCGTGGGCGGACTCGGTGATCTACGAGCTGCACGTACGGGGATTCACGAAGACGCATCCCGGGATCCCGGAGGAACTGCGCGGCACCTACGCGGGACTGGCGCACCCGGCGGCGATCGAACACCTCGTCGGACTCGGCGTGACGGCCGTCGAGCTGCTTCCGGTGCACCAGTTCGCCCACGAGGACCACCTGCTGCGCAAGGGCCTGCGCAACTACTGGGGCTACAACTCGATCGGCTACTTCGCCCCGCACGCCGGCTACGCGGCCGCCGGGACGAACGGACAGCAGGTCGGTGAGTTCAAGCGGATGGTGCGCGCCCTGCACGCGGCCGGGATCGAGGTCATCCTCGACGTGGTCTACAACCACACCGCGGAGGCGGGCGAACTGGGCCCGACGCTCTCGCTGAAGGGGATCGACAACCGGGGCTACTACCGCCTCCAGCCCGACGCCCGCCGGTACGCGGACTACACGGGCTGCGGAAACACGCTGCACGTGGTGCAGCCGCACGTCCTGCGCCTGATCACGGACTCGCTGCGGTACTGGGTGACGGAGATGGGCGTGGACGGCTTCCGGTTCGACCTGGCCGCGGCCCTGGCCCGATCGATGCACGACGTCGACATGCTCTCCCCGTTCCTCGCGGTCATCGCACAGGACCCGGTGCTGCGCCGGGTGAAGCTGATCGCGGAACCGTGGGACGTCGGCTCCGGCGGCTACCAGGTGGGCGCGTTCCCTCCCCTGTGGACGGAGTGGAACGACCGCTACCGGGGCGCCGTACGGGACTTCTGGCGAGGCGCGCTGCCGGACGTGCGGGACCTGGGCTACCGGCTGTCGGGGTCGAGCGACCTGTACGCGTGGGGCGGCCGTCGGCCCTACGCGTCCGTCAACTTCGTGACGGCCCACGACGGTTTCACGCTCCGGGACCTCGTGTCGTACGAGCGCAAGCACAACGAGGCGAACGGCGAGGGCAACCGGGACGGCAGCGACGACAACCGGGCGTGGAACTGCGGGGCGGAGGGCGAGACGGACGACGAGCGCGTACGGTCCCTGCGCCGCCGTCAGCTGCGGAACCTCCTGACCACCCTGCTCCTGTCGACGGGCGTGCCGATGCTGGTCGCGGGCGACGAGCTGGGGCGCACGCAGCGCGGGAACAACAACGCCTACTGCCAGGACAACGAGATCAGCTGGGTGGACTGGGAACTGCTGGAGGAGCCCGGCTGGCGGGCGCTGCGCGACCTCACCGCCCGGCTGATCGCACTGCGGCACGCCCATCCCGTGCTGCGGCGGCGCGCGTTCTTCTCCGGGCGGGCGCATTCGGCGGACGGCCTGCGGGACCTGGCGTGGTTCACGCCGCGCGGGGCGGAGATGACGGAACGGGACTGGTACGCACCGGCGGCGACGCTCGGCATGTATCTGTCCGGGCGGGACATACCGGGGCGCGACGCTCGGGGCGTGCCGGTGGTGGACGACAGCTTCCTCGCGGTGCTGCACGCCGGACACCGGCCGGTGAGCTTCGTACTGCCCGGGCCGCCGTGGGCCGAGCGGTACGAGGTCGTCGTCGACACCTCCCGCGAGGACCAGGCCGCGGCACCGGGGACGGCGCACCGGGCGGGGGCGACGGTCACGGTCGCGGCCCGGGCGGTGCTGTTGCTGCGGGTGGGGTGAGCGCGGCCGCCGGCGCCGACGGGTGAACGGCGTCGGCCGATCGGTCGATGGTGCGGTACGCCCCTTGTGGGCAGCCGGGGTTCGATCCCTCGAACGTGCAGGTCCCAGGACCGGCGGCCGCCTCTGGTCCGGCCAAAACTCGGTGGGCGCTGTCAGTGCCGAACCGTAGGCTCGCTCCTGATGTCCACCACACTCGCAGCCGCCGAAGACCGCTCCGACCACGCCGGCCGTTCGTCCGTGCGCACTCTCCTGCGCCTGTGGCCGTATGTGCGGCCGGTGCGCGTACGGCTGTTCACCGCCGCCCTCGTGGCGGTCGTGGCCTCCTGTACGGGCCTGGTCATCCCGCTCGTCCTGAAGTGGCTGGTGGACGGGCCGGTGGCGGACCGGGACACCCGTGGCATCTGGCTCGGGGCGCTGTATCTGCTGCTGCTCGGGTTCGCCGAGGCGCTGCTGTTCGGGCTGCGGCGCTGGCTGGTGGCGCGGCCGCTGTCGCGGGTCGAGGCGGACATGCGGGCGGATCTGTACCGCCATCTCCAACGGCTTCCGGTCGCCTTCCACGACCGCTGGGCCTCCGGCCAGCTGCTGTCGCGGGGCACGACGGATCTGATGCTGCTGCGGATGTTCCTCGCGTTCCCACTGACGTTCCTGCTGGTCAACGGCGTGACGATCCTCGTCGGCGTGATCATCATGCTGGTTCAGGACTGGACGCTCGGGCTGGTGATCCTGGGCCCGGCCATCCCCGTGGTGATCATGTGCGCGCTGTTCGAGCGGCGGTACGCGGAGGTGGCGCGGCGGGCGCAGGACCAGGTGGGCGATCTGACGACGGTGGTCGAGGAGAGCGTGCTCGGCATCCGCATCGTCAAGGGCTTCGGCCGCCACCGCAGCCAGGCCCGCGCGTTCCGTGAGCTGACCCGGACCCTGCGCGGCACGGAGCTGGCGAAGGCCCGGCTGCTCGCCGCGATCTGGGCGGTCATCGTCACCCTCCCGGAACTGGCCATCGGCGCGGCACTCGTCCTCGGCACGATCCAGGTGGCCGATGGGGACCTGTCGGCGGGCACCCTGGTCGCGTTCCTGTCCACGGCCCTGGCCCTGCGCTGGCCCGTCGACTCGATCGGCTTCCTCCTCGCGATGAGCCAGGAGGCGGCGACGGCGACGGAGCGGTATTTCGAGGTGATGGACGCGGAACCGGAGTCGGCCGACGCCGTCGCCGCCCCGGCCGCCCCGGCCGGCGCCGACGGCCTGCGGTTCCACGACGTCCGCTTCCGCTACCCCGACGCGCCCTCGGACGCGCCGCCCGTCCTCGACCGCGTCGACCTCCACATCCGCCCCGGCGAGACGATGGCCCTGGTCGGCGCCACCGGCACCGGGAAGACCACCCTGACCGCGCTCATCCCCCGCCTGCACGAGGTCACGTCGGGCCGGATCACCCTGGACGGCGCGGACATCACGGCCATGCCCCGGCAGGCGCTGCGCGAACTCGTCGCCGTCGCCTTCGAGGAGCCCACCCTCTTCTCGGCGACCGTCGGCGAGAACGTCCTGATGGGTGCCGACGACAGCGCGGGCGAGCAGGAGCTGGACCGCGCCCTCGCCGTCGCCCAGGCCGACTTCGCGCACGCCCTCCCGCAGGGCACCGCCACCCAGGTCGGCGAGCAGGGCCTCAGTCTCTCCGGCGGCCAGCGTCAGCGCCTCGCCCTGGCCAGGGCGGTCGTGGGCCGCCCCCGCTTCCTCGTTCTCGACGACCCCCTGTCCGCCCTGGACGTCCACACGGAGGCCGCCGTCGAGGCCGCCCTGCGCCGGGTGCTCGCCGAGACCACCGCCCTGGTCGTGGCGCACCGCCCGTCCACGGTGCTGCTCGCCGACCGTGTCGCGCTGCTCTCCGGCGGCCGCATCGCCGCCGTCGGCACCCACCAGGAACTGCTGCGCACGAACGCCGAGTACGCCCATCTGATGTCCGGGGCGGACCGTGCGGAGGAAGCGGAGGAAGCAGAGAAAGCGGAGGAAGCAGAGGAATTGGAGGCCGACCGATGACGGCGCCGACGACGACCGCGCCCGACCTGACCGACGACGGCGAGGACCCCGTCGGCACACCGGGCGGCGGCGACCCCTTCGACCGGGACACCCTCCCCACGCCCCCGGGCGCGACGGGCGCCCTGCTGCGCTCGCTGCTGGCACCGCTCAGGGCCCGCGTCGTCGTGACGAGCGGGCTGCTCCTGCTCCAGCAGGCGGCGGTGCAGCTGGGCCCGCTGCTGGTCGCCTACGCCATCGACAGCGCCGTACCGGCGTTCCGGCGCGACGACCACGGCCCGCTGATCGCGGTGGGAGTGGCGTATCTGCTGTGCGCGGCGCTCTCCGGCGGCCTCCAGTACGCGTTCATCCTGGCGTCCGCGCGCGTCAACCAGGACGTGCTGCTCGACCTGCGCGGCCGGATCTTCCGCCATGCGCAGGCCCTGAGCATCGACTTCCACGAGCGCTACACCTCGGGGCGGCTGATCTCCCGCTCGACGACGGATGTCGAGTCGCTGCGCGAGCTGCTCAGCGAGGGCCTTCAGGAACTGATCGCGGTCATCCTGTCGTTCGTCTACATCTCGGCGATGCTGCTGTGGCTGGACCTGGGCCTGGGCGCGGTGGCGGTCGCCTCGTTCGGGCCGCTGTATCTGCTCGTACGGCTCTACCGGCGCCGTGCGGGACGGGTGTACCGCCTGCGTTCGACGGCGATCGCGGCGGTCATCGTGAAGTTCGCGGAGACGATGAACGGCATCCGGCCGGTGCGCGCGTTCCGCCGCGAAGCGGTGAACGACGCGGACTTCCGCGTGCTGAACGGACGCCACCAGCGCACCAACGGCGACGCTTTGCTGGAGATGGCCCGCTATGTCACCGGCTCCCGTCTGGTGGCCAACACGGCGGTGGCGGGGATCGTGCTGTGGGGCGCGTACCGGGTGTCGTCGGGCTCGCTGGAGCTGGGCGTGCTCGCGGCCGCCGTGCTCTATCTCCGCCGGCTGTACGACCCCATCGACCGGCTCGGCATGTTCCTCAACTCGTACCAGTCGGCGGCGGCCTCGCTGGAGAAGATCGCGGGGCTGCTGGCGCAGACGCCGTCGGTGCCGGAGCCCTCCGAGCCGCGCGCCCTGCCCGCCCTGGAGTCCGCGCACCCCGGCCGCGAGGTCGTGTTCGACGCCGTCCGCTTCACGTACCGCACGGGCGGGGAGGTGCTGCCCACCTTCTCGCTGACGCTGCCCGCCGGGCAGACGGTCGCCGTGGTCGGCTCGACCGGCGCCGGCAAGTCGACCCTCGCCAAGCTGCTCGCCCGCTTCTACGACCCCTCCGCCGGGCGGGTGCTGCTGGACGGGGTCGACCTGCGCGAGCTGACGGTTCCCGAGCTGCGGCGCGGTGTGGTGATGGTGACGCAGGAGGCGTTCCTGTTCTCCGGCACGGTCGCCGAGAACATCGCCATCGGTCGCCCCGACGCGACCCGGGAGGAGATCGAGCGGGCCGCGAAGGCGATCGGCGCCCACGACTTCATCAGTGCGCTGCCGGACGGCTACGACACGGACGTCCGCAAGCGGGGCGGGCGCATCTCCGCGGGCCAGCGCCAGCTGGTCGCGTTCGCACGGGCGTTGCTGGCCGACCCGGCGGTGCTGATCCTCGACGAGGCGACCAGCTCGCTGGACGTTCCCGGTGAACGGGCGGTGCAGCGGGCGATGCTGACGGTACTGAAGGGCCGGACGGCGGTCGTGATCGCGCACCGGCTGTCGACGGTGGAGATCGCGGACCGGGTACTGGTCATGGAGCACGGCCGGATCGTCGAGGACGGCAGCCCGGCCGAACTTGTCGCGGGCACGGGCCGGTTCGCGGATCTGCACCGGGCCTGGCGGGACAGCCTGGTGTGACGGGCAGGAGCTGGGGGGCGGATGATCGACGCGTACGAGGACCCGGGGGACCCGGACTGTCGCGGTGGCGGCCGGTATCTGTGGTGGCTGGTCATGCGGCAGCGGGGCCGGTGCGCCGCCGGGGCGCTGTTCGGCAGTACGTGGATGGTGCTGCTGGCGGCGACGCCGTATCTGATGTCCCGCGCGATCGACGACGGGCTGGCACCGGGCGACCGGACCGCGCTGATCGGCTGGACGGCGGCCCTGTTCGCGGTCGGGGCGTTCAACGCCTGGCTGAGCATCATGCGGCACCGCACGATGACCCGGGTCCGGATGGACGCCAACTTCCGCACCGTCAAGGTCGTCGTCGGGCAGGCGGTCCGGCTGGGCGCCGCGCTGTCGCGTCAGGTCGGGGCCGGGGAGGTCGTCACGATCGGCGTGGGCGACGTCCAGACGATCAGCCAGTCCCTGACCGTCGTCGGCCCCGGCGTCGGTGCGGTCGTCGCCTACACGGTCGTCGCCGGGCTGCTGCTGTCCGTCTCGCCGCCACTGGCCGCGGTGGTGCTGCTCGGGGTGCCGCTGATCGCCGTGCTCGTCGGTCCGCTGATGGGGCGGCTTCAGGGCGCGGAGACGGAGTACCGCGAGCGGCAGGGCGTGCTGACCGAGCGGATCGGGGACCTCGCGGGCGGTCTGCGGGTCCTCAACGGCCTGGGCGGCAAGGGGCTGTTCGCGGACGCGTTCCGCCGGGACTCGCGGCGGCTGCGGGAGCAGGGCTACCGGGTCGGGGCGGTGACCAGCTGGATCGAGGCGCTCGGGGTGGGCCTGCCGACGCTGTTCCTCGCCGTGGTGACCTGGCTGGCGGCCCGGCTGGCCGCGCGCGGGGACATCACGGTGGGCGAGTTGGTGTCGGTGTACGGCTATGTCGCGGTCCTGGTGGGGCCGGTGGCGTTCTTCATCGAGTGCGGCTACCAGCTCAGCCGGGGCGTGGTGGCCGCGCGGCGCGTCGTGCGCTTCCTGAGCCTTGCGCCCCTCGCGGACGACGGCACGGCCGACGCGCCCGCGGAGCCGTCCGTGCTGTCCGACCCGGAGTCCGGGGTCCGGGTGGTGCCGGGCCGGCTGACCGCGCTCGCCGGGGCCCGCCCCGCCGATGCCGCGGAGGTGGTCGACCGCCTCGGCCGGTACGCGCCGTCGGCCGCCACCTGGGGCGGGGTGCGGCTCGACGCCGTCGCGCTGGGGCAGGTCCGCGAGCGGATCCTGGTCGCCGACAACGAGGCCGATCTGTTCGCGGGTCCGCTGCGCGATCTGGTGGGCGGCAGACGGGGACCGGACGGCTGGGACGAGGCGGCCCTCGCGCGGGCCGTGCACGCGGCCGCGGCCGACGACATCGTCCTCGGTCTGCCGGACGGGCTCGAGACGGCCGTGACCGCGCAGGGCCGCACCCTCTCCGGCGGCCAGCGGCAGCGCGTACGGCTGGCGCGGGCGCTGCTGGCCGACCCCGAGGTGCTGCTGGCCGTCGAGCCCACCTCCGCGCTCGACGCCCACACCGAGGCCACCGTGGCGGACCGGCTGCACACCGCGCGCAGCGGCCGTACGACCGTCGTGACCACCACCTCTCCCCTCGTGCTCGCCCGGGCGGACACCGTGTACTACCTGGTCGACGGGAAGGTGGCCGCGAGGGGCAGCCATCGCGAACTCCTGGGCGGGGAGCCCGGGTACCGGGCGCTGGTGGCCCGGGACGCGGACGCCGAGGAGGCCCTGCGGTGACGACCGGAACTTCTGGACACCTGCCCGTCGCGGAACCGGCCGGTGTGCGGCGGGCCGCCGTCCGTCTGGTCCGGGCCGACGGGCGCGCCTTCGCCGCCGTGCTGGTCCTGAACGCGCTGGCCGCGGGCGCCGGGCTGGCCGGGCCGTGGCTGCTCGGGCGCATCGTCGACGGGGTCGGGGCCGGAGGCGGGGTGCGGGCCGTGGACCGGCTGGCGCTGGGCATCCTGCTGTGCTCCCTCGCGCAGCTGCTGCTGGCCCGCTGGGCCCGGTACGTGGGGCACCGCTTCGGGGAGCGGACGCTCGCCCGGGTGCGCGAGGAGTTCGTCGACCGGACGCTGGCGCTGCCCGCGTCGGTCGTGGAGCGGGCGGGCACCGGCGATCTGACGGCCCGTGGCACCGCCGACGTGGCCGCCGTCGGCACCACCTTGCGCGATGTCGGACCCGATCTGCTCATCCACACCCTCGAGGCGCTGTTCCTCCTCGGTGCGGTGTTCGTCCTCGCCCCGCTGCTGGGCGCCTTCGGCGTGCTCGGTCTGACCGGCATCTGGTGCGCGCTGCGCTGGTATCTGCGGCGGGCCCGGGACGGCTATCTCGCCGAGGGCGCGGCCACCTCGGAGGTCGCCGAGATCCTCGCGGCGACGGCGTCGGGGGCCCGTACCGTCGAGGCGTTCGGGCTTCAGGAGCGGCGGATCGGCGCGAGCCGGGAGGCGCTGGAGACGTCCCGGCGCACCCGGCTGTACACGCTGTATCTGCGCACCGTGTTCTTCCCGGTGGTGGAGGTGTCGTACATCGTGCCCGTGGCCGGGGTGCTGCTGATCGGCGGTGCGCTGCACGCGCGGGGTGTGATGAGCCTGGGTGCGGTGGTGGCGGCGGCGCTGTATCTGCGCCAGCTCGGCGAACCGCTCGACCAGATCCTGATGCGGGTCGAGCAGTTGCAGAGCAGCGGCGCCTCCTTCGCCCGGGTGGAGGGCCTGGCCCGGGCGCCGCGGAGCGGTCCGGCCGACTCGGCCGCGCCGGCGGACGACCGGATCGACGTGACCGGGGTGCGCTACGCGTACGAGCGTGGGGGCGAGGTGCTGCGCGGCGTCGACCTGACCGTGCGTCCCGGGGAGCGGCTGGCCGTCGTCGGCCCGTCCGGCGCCGGCAAGACCACACTGAGCAGGCTGCTCGCGGGCGTCGACGCGCCGAGCGCGGGCACGGTGACGGTGGGCGGGGTGCCGGTCGTCGGCCTCGAGCCGGAGCGGCTGCGCCGGCAGGTCGTCCTCGTCACCCAGGAGCACCATGTCTTCCTCGGCACGGTCCGCGACAACCTGCTGATCGCCGAGCCCTCGGCCACGGACGACGCGTTGTGGGCGGCTCTCGCCGCGGTCGGCGCCGACGGCTGGGTGCGCGAGCTGCCGGACGGCCTCGGCACCGTCCTGGGGTCCGGTGGTTGTGCCACGGACGGCTCACAGGCTCAGCAACTGGCGCTGGCCCGGGTGGTGCTGGCGGATCCGCACACGCTGATCCTCGACGAGGCCACCGCGCTGCTGGATCCGACGACCGCCCGCCACACCGAGCGCGCGCTGGCGGCCGTACTCGAAGGGCGGACCGTCATCGCCATCGCCCACCGGCTGCACACGGCGCACGACGCGGACCGGGTGGCCGTGATGGAGGACGGCCGGCTGACCGAACTCGGCACCCACGAGGCCCTGGTGGCGGCGGGGGGCGCGTACGCGGCGCTGTGGCATTCGTGGCACGGCGACGAGCCGTCCCCGTCCTGAATCCGGGATCGTCGGGCGGCCTTGTACGCCTTTGCGACGGTCTCCGGCAGGACACTCCTGACCGGACTTCTGAACGGACTTCTGACCGGACTTCTGAACGGTCCGTATACCGAACATGACTTACCGGACAACGGACGATTTCCGGCCAAATCCTTGATGCGCCCCTGACAGAAAGCGCGGTCTCCTGACACTCTTCCCACGGCCACCTCACAGCAAGCACACAGCTCGACCGCTGTGCCGCGGCCGTGCGTTCCCCATGCACCACCCCGAGCACCACCCATGCACCACCCCATGTACCTGGTTCCGCGTAACGCCAAGTTCCGCCCTGTTCTGCCCGGACGGGTGACCATCGTCCGGTCTCCCCTGGCCGCGCGACCCGCGGCCACGCAGAAGGAGTCAGTGTTGAGTAGCAGTTCCTCCCACAGACGCACCTCCCACATCCTGCGTCGTCGCGCCGGGGCAGTCGCCCTGGTGGGCGTCACCGCCCTGCTCGCCGCGGCCGTCCAGTCGGGCGCCGCCAACGCCGCCCCCGACCAGGCCCCCACGGGCAAGGTCAAGCCGGGCGCCGTCACCCTGAAGCTCACCCCGTCCCAGCGCGCCGAGCTGATACGCGACGCCAACGCGGCCAAGGCGGACACCGCCAAGGATCTGGGCCTCGGAGCCAAGGAGAAGCTCGTCGCCCGCGATGTCCTCAAGGACCACGACGGCACGGTCCACACCCGCTACGAGCGCACCTACGACGGACTGCCGGTCCTCGGCGGCGACCTGGTCGTGGACACCTCGAAGTCGGGCAAGACCGAGCGGGTCGTCAAGGCGACGAAGGCGGCCATCAAGCCGGCCTCCCTCAAGCCGCAGATCGCCTCCGCCAAGGCCGAGCAGCAGGCCCTGACCGCCGCCAAGTCCGCCGGTTCGAAGAGCACCAAGGCGGACCGCGCGCCCCGCAAGGTGATCTGGGCGGCCGACGGCAAGCCGACCCTCGCCTACGAGACCGTCGTCGGCGGCCTCCAGGACGACGGCACCCCGAACCAGCTGCACGTCATCACCGACGCGGCCACCGGCAAGAAGCTCTACCAGTACCAGGGCATCAAGAACGGCATCGGCAACACCCAGTACAGCGGCCAGGTGACCCTGACGACCACACAGTCGGGCTCCACCTACACGCTGAACGACGGAGCGCGCGGCGCCCACAAGACGTACAACCTGAACCACGGGTCGTCCGGCACCGGCACGCTGTTCTCGCAGACGAACGACACCTGGGGCAACGGCACCACGTCGAACGCCGCGACCGCCGGCGCCGACGCGCACTACGGCGCCGCCACGACCTGGGACTTCTACAAGACCACGTTCGGCCGCAGCGGCATCAAGAACAACGGCGTCGGCGCGTACTCGCGGGTCCACTACGGCAACGCGTACGTCAACGCCTTCTGGGACGACAGCTGCTTCTGCATGACGTACGGCGACGGCTCCGGCAACGCCGACCCGCTGACCTCGCTGGACGTGGCGGGCCACGAGATGAGCCACGGCGTCACCTCGAACACGGCCAACCTGAACTACAGCGGTGAGTCCGGAGGCCTGAACGAGGCGACCTCCGACATCTTCGGCACGGGCGTGGAGTTCTTCGCGGCGAACTCCTCCGACGTCGGTGACTACCTCATCGGCGAGAAGATCGACATCAACGGCGACGGCACCCCGCTGCGCTACCAGGACAAGCCCAGCAAGGACGGCGCGTCCAAGGACAGCTGGTACTCGGGCATCGGCTCGATCGACGTCCACTACTCGTCGGGTCCCGCGAACCACTTCTTCTATCTGCTGAGCGAGGGCAGCGGCGCCAAGGTCATCAACGGCGTCAGCTACAACTCGCCGACGTCGGACGGCCTTCCGGTCACCGGCATCGGCCGCGACAAGGCCCTGCAGATCTGGTACCGGGCACTCACCACCAAGTTCACCTCGACCACCAACTACGCGGCGGCCCGCACCGGCACCCTCGCGGCGGCGGGTGAGCTGTACGGCACGACGAGCACCGAGTACAAGGCGGTGCAGGACGCGTGGGCGGCCGTCGCGGTCGGTGCGCGCTCCGGTGGCGGCGGCGGTGGCGGTACCTCGTACGAGAGCACGACCAAGGTATCGATTCCGGACAACGCGGGGGCGGTGACGTCCTCGATCACCGTCACGGGCCGCACCGGAAACGCGCCGAGCAATCTTCAGGTCACCCCGAACATCACGCACACCTGGCGTGGTGACCTGGTCATCGACCTGGTGGCCCCGGACGGCTCGACGTACCGCCTGAAGAACTTCAGCTCGTCCGACTCCGCGGACAACGTGACCGACACCTACACGGTCAACGCGTCCTCCGAAACCGCCAACGGCACTTGGCAGTTGAAGGTCCAGGACCAGGCGGCGCAGGACGTCGGCACCATCAACAGCTGGAAGCTGACGTTCCCGTAGACCCCGCTTGACGCAGGGCACAGGACAGGGCGTCGCCCCGGTGGTTCAACTCCCCGGGGCGGCGCCCCCTTTGCTGTGCCCTGACCTCTCCTTGGTTGCCGCCATACCCAAGATCAGGTCCGCATTGCGTACACGGATCTTCACCCAACGGACGATTTTCAGCCAACGTTCCTTTGGGGTCATGACATGTACGCGCCCTAGGTGTCACTCTTCCACCGCACGGCTCACCCGCACCGCAACTTCACCCGTCCGTACGGCTACCCCACGTCGTTCGGCCGCCCCCACAAAGGAGCTTGCGTGACCTCCCTCTACGCGCGTCACAAGCGCACCACTCTGGCCATCGCCACCGCTGTCGCCGCCGGAGCCCTGCTCGCCACCGGTGTGACCACCGGTGCCTCTGCCCAGACCCCGGTGTCCGACGCCGGCAAGAAGGCCACCCTCGCCGGCGCCCCGCTCCAGCTGTCCGCGGCGGCGCGCACGTCCCTCATCAAGAAGGCCGAAGCCGCCACGCCGGAGACGGCCCAGCAGATAGGCCTCGGCACCAAGGAGAAGCTGGTCGTCAGAGACGTCGTCAAGGACGCCGACGGCACGCTGCACACGCGCTACGAGCGCACGTACAACGGACTGCCGGTCCTCGGCGGCGACCTGGTCGTCCACCAGTCGAAGTCGGGCACGACCGAGGGCGTGACCAAGGCGACGAAGGCGACCATCAAGGTGGCCTCCCTCAAGCCGCAGATCACCTCCGCCAAGGCCGAGAAGCAGGCCCTGACCGTCGCCAAGTCCGCCGGCTCGGAGAAGACCTCGGCCGACCGGGCGCCGCGCAAGGTGATCTGGGCGGGCAACGGCAAGCCGACCCTCGCCTTCGAGACCGTCGTGGGCGGCCTCCAGGACGACGGCACCCCGAACCAGCTGCACGTCATCACCGACGCGGCCACCGGCAAGAAGCTCTACGAGTACCAGGCCATCGAGACCGGCACCGGCAAGACCCTCTACTCGGGCACGGTCACCCTCAACACCACGCTGTCGGGGTCGACGTACCAGCTGACCGACGGGACGCGCGGCAGCCACAAGACGTACAACAAGTCGCACACCACCACCTCCTCCGCGGGCACCTTGTTCACCGACGCGGACGACACGTGGGGCACCGGCGCGGCCTCCAGCTCCACCACCGACCAGACCGCGGCCGCCGACGCCGCGTACGGCGCGCAGGTGACGTGGGACTTCTACAAGAACACCTTCGGCCGCAGCGGCATCAAGAACAACGGCGTCGCCGCCTACTCCCGCGTCCACTACGGCAACGCGTACGTCAACGCGTTCTGGGACGACAGCTGCTTCTGCATGACCTACGGCGACGGCTCGGGCAACACCCACCCGCTGACCTCGCTGGACGTCGCGGGCCACGAGATGAGCCACGGCGTCACCGCCAACACCGCGGGCCTCAACTACAGCGGTGAGTCCGGCGGCCTGAACGAGGCGACCTCCGACATCTTCGGCACGGGCGTCGAGTTCTACGCGGCCAACTCGTCCGACGTCGGCGACTACCTCATCGGCGAGAAGATCAACATCAACGGCGACGGCACCCCGCTGCGCTACATGGACAAGCCCAGCAAGGACGGCGGCTCGGCGGACTCCTGGTCCTCCAGCGTGGGCAACCTCGACGTGCACTACTCGTCGGGTGTCGCGAACCACTTCTTCTACCTCCTCTCGGAGGGCAGCGGTTCGAAGACGATCAACGGGGTCACCTACAACTCCCCCACGTCCAACGGCTCCACGGTCACGGGCATCGGCCGGGCCAAGGCCCTGCAGATCTGGTACAAGGCTCTGACGACGTACTTCACGTCGACGACCAAGTACGCGGCCGCCCGCACGGGCACCCTCTCGGCGGCCTCGGCGCTGTACGGCTCCACCAGCACCGAGTACAAGGCGGTGGCGGCGGCCTGGTCGGCGGTCAACGTCAGCTAGTCGACTGGCCGGCTGGTCGACTGATCGACTGATCGGCCGTATTTCGCACAGGGCGGCACCCGGAGAGAAGGTGACTCCGGGTGCCGCCCTAGGCTGTGCCCCATGTCCTTCACGTACGAGGATGTCGGCGCGACCCGTGAGAACGGGTACTGCCCGCCGGGATTCCACTCCCTGCACGTGCGCACGCGCATAGGCGAGGGCGAAGAGGTGTTCCGCCGGGCGTCCCACGCGGTCGTCACCTGGGAGATGCACCGCGCCATGGGCGTCGGTATTGACGCGTCCGCGGACGCGGCCGCCCCGGGGGTCGACGTCACGGTCTCCCTGGCCGGCATGATCAAGGCCCCGTGCCGGGTGGTCTGGACGGTCGACGAACCCCGCCGCGCCGGCTGGGCGTACGGCACGCTTTCCGGCCACCCCGAGTGCGGCGAAGAAGCCTTCGTCGTGAACAGAACGGGCGACGGCACGGTCTGGCTCACGATCACGGCCTTCAGCCGCGCGGCCAAGTGGTACGCCCGAGCGGGCGGCGCGGCGACGCGAGGCTTGCAGCACGCGTACGCGCGGCGGTGCGGGGTGGTGCTGCGGAGGCTGTGCGAGTCGGTTGCGGACTGAGTGCCCGACTCGCCCGTCCTACACGCGGCGCTCCGCCACCGCCCTCCTCCTTCCCACTTCGAACCACAGCAGCTTCCCGGCACCGTGCCCCATCTGGTCATCGCCGAGGCGCCAGCCGCCCCACCAGTCCGCGTACTCCTGTACGAGGAAGAGACCGCGCCCACCAACGGCGTCCACCGGCGCGCACGGGACACGGTCTCCGGGCGGCCGGTCGAAGGGGGCAGGAATGTGCGGACTGCTGTCCCACACACCGACCCGCAACCGTCCTCCTCCCAGCGCCGTCAGCCGCAGGGATGCAGGCCCTTTGGCGTACCGGTAGGCGTTGGTGACGAGCTCGGAGGTCAACAGCTCGACGACATCGACGACTTCACCCATACCGTGCCCGGACAGCGTGGCCCGCACGGTCATACGTGCGACGCGTGCGGCGCGGGGGTCATGGGGCAGGCGAAGGGCGTATACCCAGGTGTCGGGCGGGGTTACGGTGACCATGAACGGCTCCGGAGTGGAAGGGGCTTGGGCTCGCTCGACGGCAGCGCCGCGCGGTGGCAGTGCCAGGGCTGTGGTGCGCTTCCGGCTTATCGGCGCGGGAGGTTGAGCGACGTGGGACACACCATAGAGGGCGTGATGTGATACTTAACATCGAACGAAGGTGATGATTCATAATTCCCTCCTGTGGGTGACCCGCAGGAACACACCGCCGAGAGAGGGCCCAGTGCCGCCCAGCACCACTCCCACACTGCGCCAACAACGACTGGGCTCCGAGCTGCGCAGGCTCAGGGAGCACTCAGGACTGACATCCACCGCTGCCGCGGACCTGCTTGGCCTCAAGCAGGCTCAGGTCAGCAGCATCGAGGCCGGCCGCTACGCCGTCAGCGCCGACCGCGTACGCACCTTCGCCCGCACATACAGCTGCGCCGACCCGGCTCTGATCGAGGCGCTGGCCGAGATGACCGGGGGCCGTACCCGGGGTTGGTGGGACGAGTACCGGGAGTATCTGCCCGCCGGATTGGCCGATCTCGCCGAACTGGAGCACCACGCAACCGAGTTGCGCGTGGCCCTGTCCCTGCACATCCCTGCCCTGCTCCAGACCACGGACCACGCCCGAGCCATGCTCCGCGAAGCGGTCCCGCCCTTCCTGCCGTACGAGCTCGAGCACCGCCTGTCGTACCGCATCAAGCGGCAGGAGATCCTGAACCGCTCGGCCCCACTCCCCTACACGGCACTTCTGCATGAGGCGGCCCTGCGCATGCAGTACGGGGGCGCGGACGTCGCCCGGGATCAGCTCGCCCACCTGCTGGAGCGGAGCGAGCAGGACAACATCACCATCCGCGTCATCCCCTTCACCTCGCCGCATTTCCCCGGCAACGGCCAGTCCTTCGACTACGCGGTCGGCCCGACCCCCCAGCTCGACACGGTCCAACTGGACACCCACCACGGCGGCTGCGAATTCCTGGACACGGAAGCACAGTTGGCGAAATACCGGACCGTGCTGGACCGCATGGAAAACTGCGCTCTCGAACCCGCCGAGTCACGCAAGTTCATCGAGCACATCATGCAAAGCCACTGAAAGGGGCCGACGTGCACATATCCGCCTGGCAGAAGTCCACCTACAGCCCCGACGGCTCGAACTGCGTCTACGTCGCCGCCACCCCCACCGGAACCGTTCACCTCCGCGAAAGCGACGACCCTGACGTCATCCTGACCACCACCCGCAACCCGCTGCTCTCCCTCATACGCTCCCTCAAAGAAGACAGCCAACGACGCTGACACCCCAAACAGCTGACCCAGGCGCCCTGGGCCGCCGGTTCGGTGTCGCACAACTCTCAGAGCTGCAATACAGCCGGAAGATTCTTAGGGTTTCCATAAGTCAGGATTCTATTTCTCGCCCACTGCCAACCACCTTGCCCACACGCAGAGCGAATTGCATGGACCCAAAGAAAGCCTCCCCCGTACCGCTACTGCAAGAAAATTTATACTCGCCCTCACGGACCACATCGCAGATCATTCCAGCGTTTCCGAGCCATGCCGCACGCTCGCCGAACTTGCCCCGCCAACAGTTCCAGACTTGAAGGGTAGAACCCTTCTCGGCGTTGACTCCCATATCAACGACAGATGGCGCCGCATCCATCCAAAATACCAACCCGGGGTGCGACCTTCCTTCAACCGAAAGCACCCCTTCGCCGACCTGAAGGCAGACCCCCTGAACCGGCTCATCGACAAAGCCGGAGAACTCGAGTCGAATCTTGGAAGTCTCTACTCCTACGGGAATTCGATAGGCCATATGGATCATTTCGCCATCGCGTTCGACAGGACGGCCGCCCGACTCCTGGAATAGTTCATCCAGCTTGCGAGGAGCAGCTGCACCGTTCATTAGGTTCTCTTTTCAGACATCTACCTGTGGGTCAGGCTCGTCGACCCGTCGGCCGGCTCGTCCGCGGTCGTCGTAGAGGTTCAGGGACCCCAGTCGTCCGCCGACTGGGGTCGGGGTCTGAACCTGGCGGCTACGCAGCAGTGAGTCGTGAAACTCGTATGCGTAGCCGTGCCCTTGAGGGTGTCACCGCAGCAAAACCCCAGCCCCCTCCCCCACATCCTCCGATGGCACCGCCACCAGCCCCAGTTCCGCGCTCGTCGCCAGGAGGCGGTGGGTCGGCAGGATGCGGACCGTGTAGCCGAAGGGGCCCGTGCGGTCCAGGGACAGGGGGCCCTCGTACACCCGTCGTCCCTCCAGGTCCGGGCCGCCCACCGGTTTCAGGGGGACCGCCGTCGCGTCCGTGATGCGGTCCTGCCCGTCCACCCGGCCCGCGACCGCCTGGACCTCGACGTCGTCCGGGTCGAGGTCGCCGAGGCCCACGCGGACCCGTAGTGACAGCGTCGTGCCCAGCTCCGCCGTCGTCGTCGCCACCGAGGTCTCCACATGGTCGACGGTGACCCGCGGCCAGGCCGCCCGTACCCGGGACTTCCAGGTCGCGAGCTCCCGTGCCGGTTCCGGGGTCAGCGCCCGGTGCGCGAGGGCCGCGGGGGTGTAGAGACGCTCCACGTACTCGCGCACCATGCGCCCCGCCAGCACCTTGGGACCCAGATGCGTCAGTGTCTGGCGGACCATCTCGATCCAGCGGTCGGGCAGACCGGCCTGGCCCCGCTCGTAGAAGCGGGGGGCGACGCGCCCTTCCAGCAGGTCGTACAGTGCCGTCGCCTCCAGGTCGTCCCGGCGGTCCTCGTCCGTCGCGGTGCCGTCCGCCGTCGGGATCGCCCAGCCGAAGTCCGGCTGGAACCACTCGTCCCACCAGCCGTCGAGCACCGAAAGGTTCAGGCAGCCGTTGAGCGCGGCCTTCATCCCGCTCGTCCCGCACGCCTCCAGCGGGCGCAGCGGGTTGTTCAGCCAGATGTCGCAGCCCGGGTACAGCTTCTGCGCCATCGCCATCCCGTAGTCCGGCAGGAACACGATGCGGTGCCGGACGCGCGGGTCGTCAGCGAACCGCACCAGCTCCTGGACCAGGCGTTTCCCGCCGTCGTCCGCCGGGTGCGCCTTGCCCGCCACCACGATCTGCACCGGGCGCTCGGGGTGCAGCAGCAGGTCCATCAGCCGGTCCCGGTCCCGCAGCATCAGCGTCAGCCGCTTGTACGAGGGGACCCGGCGCGCGAAGCCGATCGTCAGGACGTCCGGGTCGAGCACCCCGTCGATCCAGCCGAGTTCGGCCGTGCCCGCCCCGCGCTGCCGCCAGGACGCGCGCAGCCGCTCCCGCACCTCGGTCACCAGTTGCTCCCGCAGCACCCGCCGCAGGTCCCAGATGTCCTGGTCCGGAATCTCCGCCACCGCGTCCCAGCGCTCCGAGCCGCCCACCGTCATCGCGTCCTCGGTGCGCTGGGCGCCGATCTGCCGCGCCCCCAGCCGGAACACCTCCGGGGCCACCCAGGTCGGCGCGTGCACCCCGTTGGTCACCGAGGTGATCGGCACCTCGTCCGGGTCGAAGCCCGGCCACAGGCCCGAGAACATCTCCCGGCTCACCTGACCGTGCAGCAGCGAGACGCCATTGGCGCGCTGGCCCAGCCGCAGGCCCATCACCGCCATGTTGAAGAGGTTGGGTTCGCCGCCCGGGTACGTCTCCATGCCGAGCCCCAGGATCCGCTCCACGTCGATCCTCGGAAGTTCCGCGTCCGGGCCGAAGTGGCGGGCCACCAGCTCCCGGTCGAACCGGTCGATGCCGGCCGGGACCGGCGTGTGGGTCGTGAAGACCGTCCCCGCCCGCACCGACTCCAGGCCCGCGTCGAAGTCCAGCCCCGTGTCGCAGAGTTCGGCGATCCGCTCCAGGCCGAGGAAACCCGCGTGCCCCTCGTTGGTGTGGAAGACCTCCGGCTCGGCATGACCGGTCAGCCGGCAGTACGTGCGGACCGCGCGCACCCCGCCGATGCCCAGCAGCATCTCCTGGAGCAGCCGGTGCTCGCTGCCGCCGCCGTACAGCCGGTCGGTGACACCGCGCTCACCGTGGTCGTTCTCCTCGACGTCCGAGTCGAGCATCAGCAGCGGTACGCGGCCCACCTGGGCCAGCCAGATCCGGGCCTGGAGCCGCCGCCCGCCGGGCAGGGCGAGGGAGACCTGGGCCAGGGCGCCGTCGTCCTCGCGCAGCGGCACCACCGGCAGTTCGTGCGGGTCGAGGACGGGATAGTGCTCCTGCTGCCAGCCGTCGCGGGACAGCGACTGGCGGAAGTAGCCGTGCCGGTACAGCAGGCCCACCCCGATCAGGGGCACGCCCAGGTCGCTGGCCGCCTTCAGATGGTCCCCGGCGAGGATGCCGAGGCCGCCGGAGTACTGCGGCAGCGCGGCCGTGACGCCGAACTCCGGTGAGAAGTAGGCGATGGCGGCGGGCAGTTCGGCCGCGCGGGACGGGGCCTCGGCCTGCGACTGGTACCAGCGGTCGCCGGTCACGTAGTCGGTGAGATCGTCGGCGGCCGCGCCCAGCCTGCGCAGGAAGCGGCGGTCCTCCGCCAGCTCCGCGAGGCGCGCGTGCGGGACGCTGCCGAGCAGCCGTACGGGATCGCCGTCCGACGCCGCCCAGCGCTCGGGGTCCACGGACTGGAAGAGCTCACGGGTCTCCGCATGCCACGACCAGCGCAGATTTCGCGCCAGATCGCTGAGCGGGTGAAGGGCGTCGGGGAGTACGGGACGTACGGTGAACCTACGGATGGCCTTCACGAGTTCCACCTTCACGGAGGACGTACGGAGGACGTACGAAGGGCGTACGGAGGACATGCCCGGTTGAGGGCCGCACCTCCTCGTGCGGCCCTTGTTCACCCACGACGGTAGCGGTGCGGGCGCCTCGGCAACTACGGCGCATGAAGCGCGCCCCCTGCCCGTCGCTCCCCCTTCGGCAGAAATTCACCGCGGCCTTCACAACACGTGCCCGCCACGGGCCATCACGTGCCCGCCGCGGGCCATCGGGTGCCCGCCACGGGCCGCCACGCGCGCCCCACGGGCAAGACGAGCGCCCCCTGGGCCATTCGTGCGCCCCTCTCACGATATGGCCGATTCCGCCCGCCTGCGCGACCTTGTGGCGGTTCACACCGCACGAGAGGCTGCCCAGTGGCGTGTCGGCCCGGGCCGTCCGGACGCGGGCGAAAACCGGTCGGAGCACGCCGAGTCGAGGAGGGGAACCCAAGCCATGGCACGGACGAGCAGCGCTCGTCTGCGCTGGGCAGGAGGCCTGACCGCGGTCACCACCGCCGCGGTGCTTTCGGCCGTCACCCTGCCCGCGCAGGCAGCCCCGCAGGGGCGGATACTCGGCGCCGGCGATCCCGGTTCCGTCAGCGGAAGTTACCTCGTGACACTCAAGGGGGGAACGAGCGCGCCCTCGGCGGCCGGCAAGAGCGTCGCCGGGAAGTACGGGGCGAGGATCAGCCACATCTACGGTGCCGCCTTGAACGGCTATGCGGTGCAGGCCAATGAGAAGCAGGCCCGGCGGCTCGCGGCGGACCCCCGCGTGGCCTCGGTGGCGCAGGACACCGAGGTCGCTCTCGACCACTACCAGAAGAACCCGCCCTCCTGGGGCCTGGACCGGATCGACCAGAACGACCTGCCGCTCGACCACGGCTACACCTGGCCGGAGTCCTCGGGCGCCGGCGCCGGCGTGACCACGTACGTCATCGACACCGGTATCCGCGTCACCCACCGGGACTTCGGCGGCCGGGCGAGCTACGGCTGGGACTTCGTCGACGGCGACCGGACGGCGGGCGACGGCAACGGGCACGGCACGCATGTCGCCGGAACGATCGCGGGCACCACGTACGGGGTCGCCAAACAAGCCAAAGTCGTCGCGGTACGCGTTCTCGACAACGAGGGCTCCGGCACCACCGCCCGAGTCATCGCCGGCATCGACTGGGTGACCAGGCACGCGAAGAAGCCCGCCGTGGCCAATCTGAGCCTGGGCGGCTTCGCCAACGCGCAGCTCGACGCCGCCGTACGCAACTCCATCGCCTCCGGCGTCACCTACGCGGTCGCGGCCGGGAACGACGGACTCGCGGCCGGCCTGTACTCCCCGGCCCACGTGAAACAGGCCATAACTGTCGGCGCCGGCGACCGGAAGGACGCCCGTGCGAGCTTCTCCAACTGGGGCCCGCGCCTGGACCTGTTCGCCCCGGGCGTGGCGATCACCTCCGCCTCGAACGCGAGCGACACCGCGAAGGCCACCTTCTCCGGTACGTCGATGGCGACGCCGCACGTCACCGGCGCGGCAGCGCTCGAACTGGCCGCGCATCCCGAAGCCACACCCGCCCAGGTCAGCAAGGCGCTCGCCGCCCGGGCGGCCACGGGGAGAATCTCGGGCGGCGGCCCCGGCTCACCGGACAAACTGCTCCAGGTGAACAGCCCTTGACCCGGTTTTGACCGCTCTTAACCGGACACGCGTACCCTGACCGGCCTCGCCCACACCGGGTAAGGCCGGTCTTCTGCGCACCTCACCGCACACGGCTGGTCTTGTGTGTAGACATACGCGTGAGTAGTTAACAAAGTGCCGGATTGCCCACCCGAATAGGGTGGGAAGGCTCCTCCGGTACACCCGCAGGCCCCACCTCCCCACACCCTCATCCGCCCACCCACGTTGATGCGGACAGGAGCGGTCATGCCCGCAACGCACCACTCGCCGGCACCCCCGGCGTCCAGTACCGACTCACCCCCCATACGCAGGGGCGACGCCGGTCCACCCGCCCCGGAGACACCCTCCGCGGGCACCACCCCCGGCATCGGACGCATCCCCGTCCTCGACATCCGTCCGCTCGTCGACCACGGGCGCCGCCCGGCCAAAGCGGTCGTCGGTGAGGAGTTCGAGGTCTCCGCCACGGTCTTCCGCGAAGGCCATGACGCGGTCGCCGCCAATGTCGTCCTCACGGATCCGCAGGGCCGCAGCGGCCCCTGGACCCCCATGCGCGAACTCGCCCCCGGCACCGACCGCTGGGGCGCCACCGTGTCCGCGACCGCCGCCGGCCGCTGGACGTACACCATCGAGGCCTGGGGCGATCCGGTCACCACCTGGCGCCGTCACGCCGGGATCAAGATCCCGGCCGGGATCGACACCGAACTCGTCCTCGCGGAGGGCGCGGGCCTGTACGAGCGGGCGGCCGCCGGAGTACCGAAGAGCAAGGGCAGGCGGGAGGTGATCCTCGCCGCCGCCGACGCCCTGCGCGACACCGGGCGCCCCGCCGCGTCCCGGCTCGCCGCGGCGCTCACTGCCGAGGTGGACAAGGTTCTCGCGCGGCATCCGCTGCGTGAACTGCTCACGTCGTCGGAGCCGTTGCCGCTGCTGGTGGAGCGGGAGCGGGCGCTGTTCGGTTCCTGGTACGAGTTCTTCCCGCGTTCGGAGAGCGGCCGCGTGGACCGGCCGGTGCACGGCACGTTCCGTACGGCGGCCGAGCGGCTGCCCGCCATCGCGGAGATGGGCTTCGACGTCGTCTACCTCCCGCCGATCCACCCCATCGGCAGCACCTTCCGCAAGGGCCCCAACAACACCCTGTCGGCGGCCGCCCACGACGTGGGGGTGCCCTGGGCGATCGGCTCGCCCGAGGGCGGTCACGACGCGGTCCACCCGGACCTCGGGACGATCGAGGACTTCGACGTGTTCGTGCGGCGGGCCCGGGGCCTGGGCCTGGAGATCGCCCTCGACTTCGCGCTTCAGTGCTCTCCCGATCATCCGTGGGTGGAGAAGCATCCGGAGTGGTTCCATCACCGTCCGGACGGGACGATCGCGTACGCGGAGAATCCGCCGAAGAAGTACCAGGACATCTATCCGATCGCGTTCGACCGGGACATGCCGGGGCTGATCGCGGAGACGGTGCGGATCCTGCGGTTCTGGATGGGCCATGGGGTGCGGATCTTCCGGGTGGACAATCCGCATACGAAGCCGGTGGTGTTCTGGGAGCGGGTGATCGGGGAGGTCGGCCGGACGGATCCGGATGTGATCTTCCTGGCGGAGGCGTTCACGCGGCCGGCGATGATGCGGGCGCTGGCGGCGGTCGGTTTCCAGCAGTCGTACACGTACTTCACCTGGCGCAACAGCAAGCGGGAGCTGACGGAGTACCTGACCGAGCTGTCGGGGGAGGCGGCGGCCGTTATGCGGCCGAACTTCTTCGTCAACACCCCGGACATCCTGCATGAGTTCCTCCAGCGTGGCGGGCGGCCGGCCTTCGAGGTGCGGGCGGTGCTGGCGGCGACGCTGTCGCCGTCGTGGGGGGTGTACTCCGGCTACGAGCTGTGCGAGAACACCCCGGTGCGCGGCGGGAGCGAGGAGTACCTCGACTCGGAGAAGTACCAGCTCCGCCCGCGGGACTGGGCGGCGGCCGAGCGCGAGGGACGCAGCATCGCACCGCTGATCACCTCGCTGAACGAGATCCGGCGGCGCAGCCCCGCCCTTCGTCAACTGCGCGACCTGCACTTCCACCACACCGACAAGGAAGAGGTGATCGCCTACTCGAAGCGCAGTGGATCGAACACGGTTGTGGTGGTGGCGAACCTGGATCCGCACCACACCCAGGAGGCGACGGTCTCGTTGGACATGCCGCAACTCGGTCTGGACTGGGCCGCGTTCGTGCCGGTGCGCGACGAGCTCACCGGGGAGAGCTACCACTGGGGCAGGGCCAACTATGTGCGTCTGGAGCCGGGGCACCGGCCCGCGCACGTTCTCACCGTCCTGCGACCGTCCTCACCGCAGATCGGAGGGTCACCCACACGATGATCGTCAACGAGCCCGTCCCGGACACCTTCGAGGACACGCCCGCCAAGGACCGCGATCCGGAGTGGTTCAAACGCGCCGTCTTCTACGAGGTCCTGGTCCGCTCCTTCCAGGACAGCAACGGCGACGGTGTCGGCGACCTGAAGGGCCTGACCGCCAAGCTGGACTATCTGCAGTGGCTGGGCGTGGACTGCCTGTGGCTGCCGCCGTTCTTCAAGTCCCCCCTGCGCGACGGCGGCTACGACGTCTCCGACTACACCGCGGTGCTGCCCGAGTTCGGTGACCTGGCCGACTTCGTCGAGTTCGTGGACGCGGCCCACCAGCGCGGCATGCGCGTGATCATCGACTTCGTGATGAACCACACCAGCGACCTGCACCCGTGGTTCCAGGAGTCCCGCAGCAACCCCGACGGCCCCTACGGCGACTACTACGTGTGGGCCGACGACGACAAGCAGTACCAGGACGCCCGGATCATCTTCGTCGACACCGAGGCCTCCAACTGGACCTTCGACCCGGTCCGCAAGCAGTACTACTGGCACCGCTTCTTCTCCCACCAGCCCGACCTCAACTACGAGAACCCGGCGGTGCAGGAGGAGATCGTCTCCGCCCTGCGGTTCTGGCTCGACCTCGGCATCGACGGCTTCCGCCTCGACGCGGTGCCGTACCTGTACCAGCAGGAAGGCACCAACTGCGAGAACCTGCCGGCGACGCACGAGTTCCTGAAGCGGGTGCGCAAGGAGATCGACACGCACTATCCGGACACGGTGCTGCTCGCGGAGGCGAACCAGTGGCCGGAGGACGTGGTCGACTACTTCGGCGACTTCCCCTCGGGCGGCGACGAGTGCCACATGGCGTTCCATTTCCCGGTCATGCCGCGGATCTTCATGGCGGTGCGGCGTGAGTCGCGGTATCCGGTGTCGGAGATCCTGGCGAAGACGCCGGCGATCCCGTCGAGCTGCCAGTGGGGCATCTTCCTGCGCAACCACGACGAGCTGACCCTGGAGATGGTCACCGACGAGGAACGCGACTACATGTGGGCGGAGTACGCCAAGGATCCGCGGATGCGGGCCAACATCGGCATCCGCCGGCGTCTGGCGCCGCTGCTGGACAACGACCGCAACCAGATCGAGCTGTTCACCGCGCTGCTGCTGTCGCTGCCCGGCTCGCCGATCCTCTACTACGGCGACGAGATCGGCATGGGGGACAACATCTGGCTCGGTGACCGGGACGCGGTGCGCACTCCGATGCAGTGGACGCCGGACCGCAACGCGGGTTTCTCGTCCTGCGACCCGGGGCGTCTGTATCTGCCCACGATCATGGATCCGGTCTACGGGTACCAGGTCACGAACGTGGAGGCGTCGATGTCGTCGCCGTCCTCGCTGCTGCACTGGACCCGGCGGATGATCGAGATCCGTAAGCAGAACCCGGCGTTCGGCCTCGGCTCGTACACCGAACTCCAGTCCTCGAACCCGGCCGTCCTCGCGTTCCTGCGGGAGGCCCCCTCGACCGGGGGGAACGGGGACGACCTGGTGCTGTGCGTGCACAACTTCTCCCGGTTCGCGCAGCCCACGGAGCTGGATCTGCGGGCGTTCAGCGGCCGTCATCCGGTCGAGCTGATCGGCGGTGTCCGCTTCCCGGCCATCGGGGAACTCCCGTATCTGCTGACCCTGGCAGGCCACGGCTTCTACTGGTTCCGGCTCCGCAAGGACGCCGTCTAGAACCTCGGGCGGGGCGGATAACACCGACCCGCCCGGGGCACCCATCAGTAAAACCCCGAATCCCCAGGACTCCGGGTCCCTGGGGAAAGGACGCGACGCCATGTCGGAAGCCGTCACTCGTGCCACCAGGACAAGTCCCGGGCTCCTTGCGTCCCTCGATCCACTGCTGCGGGAGTGGCTGCCGCGGCAACGCTGGTTCGCGGGCAAGGGGCGGCCGGTCACCGGGTTCTCACTGGTCGCGGCCACCGAACTGCTGCCGCCCACCGCCAAGTTGGGCCTGCTCCACCTCCTCGTACGGGCCCATCAGCCGGATGTCCCCACCCACGGCGCGATGACGCACCCCGGGGACTGCTACCAGCTCCTGATAGGCGTGCGCGAGGCGCTGCCACCCCGGCTGGCGCCCGCGCTCATCGGACATCCGGACGACGGTCCGCTCGCCGGGCGGACCGTGTACGAGGCTCTCCACGACCCCCGCCCCGCCGAAGTGCTCCTCGAAGCGCTGCGGGCACGGGCCCGCATCGGCGAACTGCGCTTCGAACGCGATACGCGGCAGGAGATACCCGACGGACTGATGCCGCGCCTGATGACCGCGGAACAGTCGAACTCCTCGATCGTCTATGGAGATACGTTCATCCTGAAGCTGCTGCGCCGGATCGTGCCGGGCGTCAACCCCGATCTGGAACTGCCGTTACTGCTCGCCCGCGAGGGCTGCCCCCGGGTGCCCGCGCCGACGGCCTGGCTGCTCGCCGACCTCGAAGGCCCCGACGACTCGTACGTCCTCGGCGTACTCCAGCCCTTTGTGAAGGGCGCGGCCGACGGCTGGGAACTGGCGCTGCGTGAACTGGCCAAGGGCGAGGACTTCAGCACCCAGGCGCGGGCGCTCGGGCGCGCGACGGCCGAGGTGCACACCGCGCTGGCCCGCGCGACGCCCCCGGTCACCCTGGGACACGCACAGGTGCGGCTGCTGGTCGACGGCATGACGGAGCGCCTGGAGGCGGCCGCGCAGGCGGTGCCCACGCTGCGGACGTACGCGCCCGGCCTGCGGTCCGCGTTCGAGACGCTGGGCGAGCTGGCCGCCGAGGGACGCACCTGGAACGCCCAGCGCATCCACGGCGACCTGCATCTGGGCCAGTGTCTGCGGTCGCCGTCCGGCACCTGGTCGCTGATCGACTTCGAGGGCGAGCCGTCGAAGTCGCTGGCCGAGCGCCGGCTGCCACAGCCCGTCGCGCGGGACGTGGCCGGCATGCTCCGCTCCTTCGACTACGCGGCCCACTCGCACGAACCCCGGGTGCCCGGCTGGGCGGACACCTGCCGGGCCGCGTACTGCACCGGCTACGCCGAGATCTCCGGGCTCGATCCCCGTACCGACCCCGTGCTGCTGCGCGCCTACGAGACGGACAAGGCGGTCTACGAAGTCGTCTACGAGGCCCGGCACCGCCCCGAGTGGCTGCCGGTGCCGATGGCGGCGGTACACCGGCTGTCCGCCGACGCCGCACCGTGAACCTCCGCGCCACCCTGCTGACCTTGCCGACCCTGCCGAGGAGGCACTCGCCGTGATCCCCCGTCCTCCGTCCGACGACCGCGCGAACCAGAACGGTGACGGTTCGAAGAAGACCGGTGCGAAGAAGACCGGTGCGAAGAAGGCGGCTGCCGCGAAGAAGACGGCTGGGAAGAAGGCCACGCCGGCGGCGAAGGCGACGGCCGCGAAGGGGGCGGTGACGAAGAAGACCGGGAAGGGGAAGGCGACCGCCAAGAAGGCCGTGGCCGACAAGGCCGCCGCCAAAGCGACCGTTCCCCAGCAGGCCGTTCCCAAGCAGGCCGTGTCCAAGAGGGCCGTGTCCAAGAAGGCCGTGCCCAGGAAAGCCGTGGTCAAGGCGGCCCTCGACATCCCCGAAGCGCCCGTCTCCCCCGCCGTCGCCCCCGACGACCGCGACCGGCTCCTGTCCGGCACGCACCACGCCCCGCACTCCGTGCTCGGCGCGCATCCCGTGCCCGGCGGGGTCGCCTTCCGCGTGCTGCGCCCGTACGCGCTGTCCGTCACCGTCGTCACCGACGACTTGCGCACCGAGCTGCACGACGACGGCGCCGGCTTCTTCACCGGCCTGCTGCCGCTGCGCGCCGTACCGGACTACCGGCTGCACGTGGCCTACGAGGGCACGGTCCACGAGACCGAGGACGCCTACCGCTTCCTGCCCGCGCTCGGCGAGCTGGACCTGCACCTCATCAACGAGGGCCGGCACGAGGAGCTGTGGACGGCGCTCGGCGCCGAACCGATGACGCACCAGGGCGTGCCCGGCACCCGCTTCACCGTCTGGGCGCCGAACGCGCGCGGCGTCCGACTGGCCGGCACCTTCAACTTCTGGGACGCCACCGCCTTCCCCCTGCGCTCGCTGGGCTCCTCCGGCGTGTGGGAGCTGTTCGTGCCCGGCGTCGGCGAGGGCGAGCTGTACAAGTTCGAGATCACCCGCCCCGACGGCTCGAAGACCCTGCGCGCCGACCCCGTGGCCCGCCGCACCGAGGCCCCGCCCAGGACCTCGTCGATCGTGCACGCGTCGCACTACGCGTGGGCGGACGAGGCGTGGATGGCCGCGCGCGGCGAGCGTCCCGTGCACGAGTCGCCGTTCTCCGTGTACGAGGTCCACCTGCCGTCCTGGCGGCCAGGACTGACGTACCGTCAACTCGCCGAACAGCTCCCCGCCTACGTCGCCGACCTGGGCTTCACCCACGTCGAGTTGCTGCCCGTCGCGGAGCACCCCTTCGGCGGCTCCTGGGGTTACCAGGTCACCGGCTTCTACGCCCCCACCGCCCGCCTGGGCACCCCCGACGACTTCAAATACCTCGTCGACGCCCTGCACCGGGCCGGCGTCGGCGTCCTGATGGACTGGGTGCCCGCCCATTTCCCCCGCGACGACTGGGCCCTGGCCGAATTCGACGGGCGGCCGCTCTACGAGCACGAGGATCCGCTGCGGGCCGCGCACCCCGACTGGGGGACGTTGGAGTTCGACTACGGACGCCGGGAAGTGCGCAATTTCCTCGTCGCCAACGCCGTGTACTGGTGCGAGGAATTCCATATCGACGGGCTGCGCGTGGACGCCGTCGCCTCGATGCTCTACCTGGACTACTCCCGCGAGGAAGGGCAGTGGAGCCCGAACGAGTTCGGCGGCCGGGAGAACCTGGACGCGGTCGCCTTCCTCCAGGAGATGAACGCCACCGTCTACCGGCGGGTGCCCGGCGTGGTCACGATCGCCGAGGAGTCCACCGCCTGGGAGGGCGTCACCCGCGCCACACATGACAACGGCCTCGGCTTCGGCCTGAAGTGGAACATGGGCTGGATGCACGACTCCCTCGGCTATGTGCAGCACGAGCCCGTGCACCGCAGGTTCCACCACCACGAGATGACCTTCTCCATGGTGTACGCCTACAGCGAGAACTACGTCCTGCCCATCTCCCACGACGAAGTCGTGCACGGCAAAGGCTCACTGGTGTCGAAGATGCCGGGCGACTGGTGGCAGCAGCGGGCGACCGAGCGGGCCTATCTCGGCTTCATGTGGGCCCATCCGGGCAAGCAACTCCTCTTCATGGGTCAGGAGTTCGCCCAGGGCGCGGAGTGGTCCGAGACCCACGGGCCCGACTGGTGGCTGCTCGATCCGGCGTACGGTGCCGAGCCCGACCACCGGGGCATGCGGGATCTGGTGCGGGACCTGAACACCGTCTACCGTCACGAACCCGCTCTGTGGGAGCGCGACACGGACCCGTCCGGCTTCGCCTGGGTCACCGGCGACGCCGTCGAGGACAACGTCTTCGCCTTCCTGCGCCACGCCGCCGACGGCACCCCGCTCCTCGCCGTCAGCAACTTCTCCCCGGTCGTCCGCCACGACTACCGCCTCGGTGTCCCCGACGACATCCCCGCCTGGCACGAGACGCTCAACACCGACGGCGCCCGCTACGGCGGCAGCGACGTCACCAACCCGCACCCGGTGAAGCCCGAACCGCAGGGCCGCCACGGCCGCCCGGCGAGCATCCGGCTGACCCTGCCCCCGCTCTCCACGCTCTGGCTGCGACCGGCCTAACCCGCCCTTCCCGTACCGGTCATCAGCCGGCGCAGCGCCGACAGCAGGCCTCTGGAGCGGTGGTCGGCGGTGGGCGCGGTGTCCGGTGCCTCGCCGTCGTGCCGGGGCGGCGGCACGGGGTGGGACTCCGACGGCGTCCCCCTCAGCTCGTAGCGGACCGGGAGCAGCCGCAGACCTCGTACGACCGGGCCGGAGCGCCAGGGCAACTGGTCGGCCGGAAGGGTGAGTTCGGCCTTGGTGAAGTGGTCGAAGATCCGGCCCACCGCCGTGGTCACGATCATGCCCGCCAGCTCGCGGGCCGCGCCGGGGCACTGGTGCTGTCCCGCTCCCCAGCCCAGATGGGCGCGGGTGCTCGCGGTGGCGTCACCGAGGGGGGAGGTGCCGATCGTCAGCAGGTCCTGGTGGGCGGCCGCGGCTGACGGGGAGACGACGTCGCCCGCCCTGATCCAGAAGGCGCCGAGGCGCACGTCCCCGGCGGCGAAGCGGAAGCACATGTTGGCCACCGGCGGGTTGACCAGCGCCACGCGGTGGAAGGTCTCGCCGAGGTGCCCGTCCGACACGCTGCGGCGGACGGTGGCGTTGCCGCGCAGCACCTCCAGCAGGGTGTTCATGACCATGTTGCCGGTGATGTCGTTGAGGTAGACGGCGTTCATCAACAGCTCGCGGCCGAGCTGCTCGTCGGTCATGCCCGGGTCGGCGAGGAGCAGGTACGAGGTGAGGTCGTCGCCGGGGCGCTGTCTGCGGTGGGCGGCGAGCCGGGTCATGACAGCGGCCGCGCGGTCGGTGGCGGGGCCCGCGTCCGGGCCGCCGTCGAGCATCCGCCACAGGTCCATGACCAGCTCGTCGCCGAGTCCCACCGGACAGCCGAACAGCTTGCCGGTGACCATCAGCAGCAGCGGTCTGGTGTACTGCGCGCCCAGATCGGCGTACCCGGCGGAGCCCGATTCGGCGGCCAGCAGGGCGATGAGTTCGTCCGCGTACCGGGCGACGGCCGCCCGCAGTTCCCACCCCTGCGGGCTGTGCCCGTCCTGGAAGGGGCGCAGGGCCGAGTGGTGGGTCAGCCGGGCCGCGTGGTGCTCGTCGCCGTCCAGGAACATGGTCTGCCGCACCTCGTAGCCCGCGAGCAGGGGCCAGTCGCGCGGCAGTTGCCCCTGTGCGCGCGCCCGCCAGTACCGGATGTCGCGCCGCCACTGGCTGTCGTCGCGCAGCACCTCCAGGACCTCGTGGTAGTCGAGGACCAGCCAGACGGGCACGCCCATCAGGCCGACCGGCGCGACCGGGCCGTACGTCCGCCGCAGCCGCTCGTACACGCCGGCCGGGTCGGCGTCGAACTCCGATGTCAGCAGAGGTTCCACGCGCAGTGACTCGAGCCTGGGGCTGCCGGCCGGGGCGGTCGCGTAGGGCTGGGCTTCCATACCGCTACGCATACCGCACCGGCCGTGCACGAGCGGTGACCGGAGCCTTAACTGTTACCGCTTGGTAATACCCGGGGCGGGTGTGCCGTCGGCCGGGTGCGGCTCCCCGTCCGCCAACGCCTTCGGCAGCTCGCCCGTGTGCAGCACACCCAGCCGCTGGGTGGCGCGGGTCAGCGCGACGTACAGGTCGCTGGTGCCGTAGCGGGCCGGCTCGACCACGAGCACCGAGTCGAACTCCAGGCCCTTGGACTGGCGCGGATCGAGGAGGACGACCGTGTGGGTCAGATCGGGCTCGGCGCCCGCCGTGACGCCGTCGAGGCGTGCCGCCAGCTTCCGGTGCAGCTCGCGCGGTGCGATCACCGCGAGCCGCCCCTCCGCCGGGGTCAGCTCGGCGACCGCCTCGGCGACGGCACTGGGCAGGTCGTCGGTGGCGCGCACCCAGGGCCGTACGCCCGTCGACCGCACGGAACTCGGCGGCTCGAAGCCGGGCCGCTCGGCCCGGACCACGGCCGCCGCCATGTCCATGATCTCGGACGGCGTGCGGTAGTTGACGGCGAGGCGCGTGTGGTCGAAGCGGTCCTGGACGTAGGGGGCGAGGATCTCCTCCCACGAGCCGACGCCCGCCGCCTCGGCGGTCTGCGCCGGGTCGCCGACCAGGGTCATCGAGCGGGTCGGGCTGCGCCGCATCAGCAGCCGCCACGCCATCGGCGACAGTTCCTGCGCCTCGTCGACGATGATGTGGCCGAACGCCCAGGTGCGGTCGGCCGCCGCGCGCTCGGCGGCGCTGCGGTGGTCCTCCTCCTCGTGCCGCTCGGCGAACCGCTCGGCGTCGATGATGTGGTGCGCGGACAGAACCTCGGAGTCCTCCTCGTCCTTGTCCTCGAACTCATATGTACGCGAGGCGTACGACACGTCCAGCACGCCCTGCGCGTACGCGACCTGGGTGTTCCGTTCGCGGTCGGCGAGGGCGCGGGCCAGCCGGTCGTCCTCGCCGAGCAGTTCGGCCGCCTCGTCGAGGAGCGGTACGTCCGCCGTGGTCCACGCCCGGGTGACCGGACGGCGGATCGCGGCCGCGTCCTCGGCGGACACATACCCCTCGGGCTCGGCGAGGAAGTCCGCGACCAGCCGCTGCGGAGTCAGCCTCGGCCACAACCGGTCGATGGCCGACCAGACTTCGCGGTTCTCGGCCAGCTCGTCCCGGATCTGGGTGATGTCGGCGGCGTCCAGCAGGTTGGAGCCGTCGAAGGGGTCCGTGCCGATCCGCTCGGCCACCATGTCGGTGAGCGTGTTGAGGATGTGGCCCTCGAAGTACTCGCGGGCCACGTTGTGCGGCAGCTTCGCCTCGCGCGTGCGGTCGCGGGCGACGCGCACCAGACCGTCGTCGAGCATCAGCACGTCCCGGTCGTGCTCGATGGTGATCACCGGGTCGGGCAGCGCCTGCCGGTCGCGTACGACCTCGGCGAGCACCTCCGCCATCTCGGCGCGGCCCTTGACCGCGGACGCCCGCGGATTGTCGGCCGCCGTCGCCTTCACACCGGGGAACAGCTCGCCGACCGTCGCCAGGAGCACGCCCGTCTCGCCTAGCGAGGGCAGCACCTCGCCGATGTAGCCGAGGAAGGCGGGGTTGGGGCCGACGATGAGGACGGCTCGCTTGGCGAGCAGCTCCCGGTACTCGTAGAGGAGAAAGGCGGCCCGGTGCAGGGCGACGGCCGTCTTGCCGGTGCCCGGGCCGCCCTCCACGACCAGCACCCCGCGGTGCGGCGCACGGATGATCCGGTCCTGCTCGGCCTGGATGGTCTGCACGATGTCGCTCATCCGGCCGGTGCGGGCCGAGTTGAGCGCGGCGAGCAGCACGGCGTCGCCCGTCGGGTCCTCGTGGCCGGTCCTCGTGGCGTCGCCGAGGTCGAGGAGCTCGTCGTGCAGGTCGGTGACCCGGCGCCCGTCGGTGGTGAGGTGCCGGCGGCGGCGCAGGCCCATCGGGGTGTGCCCGGTGGCGAGGTAGAAGGGGCGGGCGACCTGGGCCCGCCAGTCGATCAGGATCGGGGTGTGCTCGGTGTCGTCGGCGCGGATGCCGATGCGGCCGATGTGGTGGCTGACCCCCGAGGTGAGGTCGATCCGGCCGAAGCAGAGCGATTCGTCGACCGCGTTCAGCGCGGCGAGCAGCCCCGAGCGCTCGGCGACGAGGACGTCCCGTTCCAGCCTGGCCTGCATGGGCGTGTTGCCCTGCGCGAGCGCGTCCGTGACGGAGACCTCGGTGACACCGCGCAGGGCGTCCACGCGCGCGTACAGTCCGTCGATGAATTCCTGCTCAAGCCGCAATTCATCGTCGGTAAATACCGCGCCGGCCGTGCTGCCTTCTGTGTTAGAGCCGCTGTTTGACAATTCCGCTCCCGCCCGGATATACTGTGCCCAGTGAACTTCTTTGCGACCTCATTCCATTGAAGTCGCGAACTCTTGAATATACGCAAAGAAATCCCCCGAGCGCAATTGCGCTCGGGGGATTTCTTGTGGTCGGGCGGGTTACAGCACGTCGGCCAGCTCCTCCAGCAGCCGCCGCTTGGGCCGGGCCCCCACCATCGACTTCACGGGCTCACCGCCCCGGAACACCATGAAGGTGGGCATCGACAGCACCTTGTACGCGTTCGTCGTCTCCGGGTTCGTGTCCACGTCCAGCTGGACCACCTTGAGCCGGTCGCCCTCCTCGAAGGCGAGGGAGCTGAGAACCGGCCCCATCTGCCGGCACGGCGGGCACCAGTCCGCCGTGAACTCCACCAGCACGGGCAGGTCCGCGCCGATCACCTCCGCCTCGAAGTCCGCATCCGTCACTTCGGTCACGCCCGCCGCCTTGATCACCGCGTCTGCCCTCCCAGTTCGCACACGGGCTCCGGACCGCCCGGAACCCCCGCCTCGGCCGCCAGCTCGTCGCGGGCCAGCTCGGCCCGCGCCAGCTGGTCGCCGACCTGCGCCCGCACGGCCTGCAACTCGCCGATCAGCGCGTCGAGTTCGCCGAGCTTGCGCCGGTACACCGCGAGCGACGCCGGGCACGAGTCGCCCTCCGGGTGGCCGGCCCGCAGACACTCCACGAAGGGCCGCGTCTCCTCCAGGTCGAACCCGAAGTCCTGGAGCGTCCTGATCTGCCGCAGCAGCTTCAGGTCGTCCTCGTCGTACGTGCGGTAGCCGTTGCTGCCCCGCCGCGCGGGCAGCAGTCCCCGCGACTCGTAGTAGCGCAGGGTGCGCGTGGTGGTCCCGGCCCGCGTCGCCAGCTCGCCGATTCGCATGCCCCCGAACGTAGTCCTTGACGCCGACGTCAAGGCAACACCGTCAGTGCGGCGGCAGCAGCGGCTTCCGCTCCACCGGGGAGGAGAGCACGATCGACGTGGTCGTGCGGCCCAGCGCCGAGGTCTGTTCGAGGATCTCCTCCAGGTGGAGGGTGTCCGCTACGGCGACCTTGAGGATCCAGCAGTCCTCGCCGACGACGTGGTGCACCTCGGTGATCTCGGGGCGGGCCAGCAGTTCCAGAGTCCGGGGGTGCCTGAGGCTGTACCCGGCGTGCGGGTTCACGCGGATGAAGGCCCGGACGCCGTAGCCGAGCCGGGCCGGCGAGACATGGGCGCCGTACCCGGTGATCGCGCCCGCCGCCTCGAGCCGCCGCACCCGCTCCGCGACGGCCGCCGGGCTCAGCCGCACCCTCCGCCCCAGCTCGCTGAGCCTGATCCGGCCGTCGCTCTGAAGGAGCTCCAGGATCTGCCGGTCGAGGGCGTCGAAGGCCACCGACGTTTCGTGGGCGGCGGCTCGCGGATGCCGTGGTTCTTTCGGTGCCGAGGCCGCATCTCCCATGGTTCCCCCTTCAGACCTGTCACGTGGAACGGGAGAATTATGGCCTGTTCCGTCGGCCTGATTCGGCGGCTCGTTTCGCCGGCTCGTTTCGTCGGCCTGATTCCTTTGGAGGGGTGCTGTGCGTGAAGTGTGCGTCATTGGCGGGAACCGGTATTTCGGGAAGCGGCTCATCGCCCGGCTGATGGCCGCCGGAGACCGCGTCACCGTCATCAACCGCGGTTCGTCGGCACCGCCGCCCGGCACCATTCATCTCGTCGCCGACCGCAATGAGGAGAGATCCCTGGAAAGCGCGCTGGGCTCGCGCACCTTCGACGTCGTCGTCGACCAGGTCTGCTACACCCCGCGCCAGGCGGCGATCGCCCGCCGCGTCTTCGCCGGCCGCACCCGGAGGTATCTGATGACGTCGACGGTCGAGGTGTACGAGTACGAGGACTCCCCCGCGCCGGTGCGCGAGGACGCCCTCGACCCGCGTACGGTCGCCGTCGACCTCGACCTCCCCTGGGACGACCCGCAGTTCCTCGACAGCAACTACGGCGAGGGCAAGCGTCAGGCCGAGGCGGTCCTCGCGGCGGACCCCGCCTTCCCGTACGCCGCCGTACGCGTCGCCCATGTGCTGGGCGGCGACGACGACTTCACGGGCCGTCTCGCCCACTACGCCGAGCGGATGCGCACCGGCGAGCCCATCGCCGTCCCCGCCGTGAACCACCCGGCGACCTACATCCATGTGGCGGAGATCGCCGACTTCCTCGCCTGGGCGGCGGGCGCCGACTTCGGCGGGCCGGTCAACGCGGCGTCCCACGGACCGCTCACCACCGAGGAACTGTGCGCGGCGGTGGCCGCGCACATACCGGGCGGGACGGCCGTGTTCCGGGAGGTGGAGGTCGGCGAGGTCTCCCCCTTCTCCTTCGCCCGCTCCTACGCGATGGACAACTCCCGGGCCGAGCGTCTCGGCTTCACCTTCGGCGACGCGAGTGAATGGCTGCACCGGGCCGTCGCCGAGACGCTCGGCAGATAGTCCGGGAGAAGGGTCGGGAGACAGACCGGGAGACAGACCGGAAGACAGACGGGCAGAGCCACCGTCACCACCACCGCCACCGCCACCGCCGCCACGCCACCGCCACCGGCGGGCGTTTCCGGGGCTTCCGCTCACGGTAGGAAGCGGTTGTGCGCAGACCGACCGGGCAGACGGGCGAGGCGGACGAGGCGGACGAGGCGGACGAGGCGGACGACGAGGGGAGACGCATGGCACAGCGCGACACCGGTGGCCGGTTGGGGGCGGAGTTCTTCACCCCCGGGGACTCGTCCTTCACCGCGTTCCTGGCAGCCCACCGTCCGGCATTACTGAGCACCCGCGGCCTCCTCCCGGACGGCGTCCGGGCCGCGCCCGACCGTGTCCCGCACGGCACCACGGTCCTGGCCCTCGCCTACCGCGACGGCGTGCTGATCGCCGGCGACCGCAGGGCCACCATGGGGAACCTGATCGCACAGCGGGACCTGGAGAAGGTGCACCCCGCGGACGACTACACGGCGGTCGCGTTCGCCGGCACCGTGGGACTCGCGCTGGACATGGTGAAGCTCTACCAGGTCGAGCTGGCGCACTTCGAGAAGGTCGAGGGCGTCCCGATGACCCTCAGGGCGAAGGCGACCCGGCTGGCCGGCATGATCCGGCAGAACCTCGGCCAGGCCATGCAGGGCCTCGCCGTGGTCCCGCTGCTCGTCGGATACGACCTCGCGGCCCGCGCCGGCGAACACGGCCGCATCTTCAGCTTCGACGTCACCGGAGGCCCGTACGAGAAGACGGACTTCCACGCCGAGGGCTCCGGCTCCCCGTACGCCCGGGGCGCGTTGAAGAAGCTGTTCCATCCGGGCATGTCCCGGCGTGAGGCGGCCCTGGCCGCGCTCCAGGCGCTCTACGACGCGGCGGACGACGACTCGGCCACCGGCGGTCCGGACATCAGCCGCCGGATCTTCCCCGTGGTGTCCGTCATCACGGAGGACGGCTTCGAGCGGCTCCCGGAGTCCGAGACGGAGGACCTGAGCCGGGAGATGGTCGAACAGCGCCACACCCGCCCGGACGGGCCCACCGCCGCCATGTGAGCGGCTGTGGGGGCGCTCCCTGGACGTACGAACCGGGGGCGCTCCCTGGACGTAGGAATGTGCCGTGCCGTGCCGGTGGATCCGGCACGGCACGGCACGGTGGCGCATGGGGTGAAGAGGCGGCGGGCGGGGCCGGGGTCAGCGAGCCTCGCTGTCCACCAGCTCTTCCTCCTCCTGCTTCCGCCCCTGCCCTTGCTCCTGCTCCTGCTCCTGCTCCTGCTCCTGCTCCTGCTCAACCTCCCGCACGGCGGCTTCCTTGCGCGGCAGCAGCACTCCCACCAGTACCGTCCCCACGCCCAGGACCACCGCGCCGACCAGGCTGGTGTGGGCGACCGAGTCCGCGAACGCGGAGCCGACCGCGTCCGCCATCTGCCGGGCGCCGTCGGCGAGTTGGCCCGACTGCACCTTCAACCGCGCGGCCTGTTCCGTGCTCCCCGCCTGCGCCGCCTGCTCGCCGAGGTGTCGCGCCTTGTCGCCGATGCCCCGCGCCACCGCGTAACCGGCGCCGACCGAGTCCTGCGCCTGGCTCAGCGCGCTCGCGGGCAGCTTGCTGCCGGTGGTCGCGTCCGAGAGGTGCGAGGAGTACGAACCGGCCAGGACGGACCCGAGGATGGCGATGCCGAGCGAGCCGCCCAGCTCCAGCGAGGTGTCGTTGACGGCGCCGCCCACCCCCAGCTCGGCCTCCGGGAACGCCCCCATGATCGCGTCCGTGCAGGGCGACAGCGCGAGCCCGATCGCGAGGCCCAAGATGACGAGGGGGAGGACGAAGTCGCCGTACGACGATGCCGCGTCGACCCGGGTGAGCAGCGCGAGCGCGGCCGTGCCGCCCACCATGCCCGCCGTCACCGTGATCTTCATGCCGACGCGCGGGGTGAGGTAGCCGGTCAGCGCCGAGCCGACGAACACGGCCCCGGCGAGCGGCAGCATGCGCACCCCGGTGTCCAGGGCGTCGTATCCGAGGACGAACTGGAGGTGCTGGGTGAGGTAGTAGAAGGCGCCGAACACCGCCAGGAAGAAGAGGGCGACGGCGAGGTTGGAGCCCGCGAAGCGGCGGTGCGCGAAACGGCGTACGTCCAGGACGGGGCGCGGGTGACGCAGCTCCCAGCCGATGAAGAGGACGAAGCCGACGCCCGCGGCGACCGCGGCCGTGACCGCCTTGACGCCCCAGCCGAAGTGCGGCCCCTCGATGATCATGTAGACCAGCGAGCCGATCCAGACGACGGACAGCAGTCCGCCGACGTAGTCGATGCGGTGGTGGTGGGCGGCCCTGGACGGCGGCACGAGGACGAACGTACCGATGACGGCCACGAAGGCGATGGGCACGTTGATGAGGAACGTGGACGACCAGCCGTGGTTCTGGAGCAGCGCGCCCGCGACCAGCGGGCCCGCCGCGATCGCGAGGCCCGCCGTGGCGGTCCACAGGGTGATCGCCTTCGCCCGTTCGGCGCGCGGGAAGGTCGCGGCGAGCAGGGAGAGCGTGGCGGGCATGATCAGCGCGGCGCCGACGCCCATGACGGCCCGGGCCGCGATGACCCCGGTGGCGCTGTCGACGAGCGAGCCCGCGACCGCTCCGCCGCCGAAGACGACGAGCCCGAGCACGAGCGCGCCCCGGCGGCTGTACTTGTCGCCGATCGCGCCGAGCAGCAGCATCAGCGCGGCGTACGGGACGGTGTAGCCGTCGATGACCCACTGGAGGTCGGCGCTGGACAAGCCGAGGTCCTGGGTCATGTCGGGGGCCGCGACCGTGAGGGCGGTGTTCGCCATCACGATGATCAGCAGACTCAGGCAGAGCACGAGCAGTGCCCACCAGCGCCGGGCGTAGGGCCGGTCCATCCTCTCGACCGGTTCGTTCATGACGAGACGCATGGGTACGGTTCGCCCTTCCTCAATCGACTTGCACAGTGGAGTGCAAATGCACAACCATGTGCAATGTACGTCGTTGCACAATGCTGTGCAAATGGAGGAGGTGAAGCCCTTGCGGAGGAACGGCGAACCCCGGCCGCGAGGCAGGCAGAATGGCTGACATGACCACGGGTAACACCAGCCGCGCCGACGCCAACCGCCGCCGGATCCTCGATGTCGCGCTCGCCGAGCTGCTGCGCGACCCCGATGCGTCCATGGACCAGATCGCCCGGGTCGCGGGGGTCGTACGGCGCACCGTGTACGGGCACTTCCCGAGCCGTGAGGCGTTGATCAGCACCCTGGTCGACGGCGCCGTCGAAGCGGTCGCGGCCGCGCACGCGGCGGGCCGGGAGAGCGTGGCGGACCCGGCCGAGTCGCTGGCCCGCTCGACGCTCGCGGTGTGGGAGATCGCCGACCGGTACCGGATCCTGGTCGCGCTCGCCCAGCGCAGCGTCACCGTGCAGGGCATCCGGGACCGCCTCACGCCGGTCCGTCAGGCGTGCGTGGAGTTGCTCCGGCGCGGCCTGGAGCAGGGGGTGTTCGAGTCGCCGCTGCCGGCTGCGGCCCTGGCGTACGTGCACGAGCAGATGCTGTTCGCGCTCATGGAGGCGGTGAACGACGGCCTGCTGGCAGCCGAAGAGGCGGGCCGCTCCGCCGCGGTCACGATGCTGACCGCGGCGGGCGTACCCGCCTCCCGCGCCACCGGACTGGTGGCGAAGCTGAGCGACTGACCACTGCTGCCGGGCAGAGTGGAACCGAGCGGCCGGGCCTACGGGGGAGTGACCCAGCCGCTCGGAGTGGTGGGGGAACTACGCCTTGGCGAGTTCCTTCTCGCCGCCCTGCTCGGGCACCTCCGCGCGGACGTCGTCCTCGGCGTCGTCCAGCAGCGTCTTCTCGTCGAAGGGCAGCTCACCGGCGAGCACACGGTTCACCCGCTCCTTGTCGACCTCGCCGGTCCAGGTACCGATGAGCAGCGTCGCCACGGCGTTGCCCGCGAAGTTGGTGACGGCGCGGGCCTCGCTCATGAAGCGGTCGATGCCGATGATCAGGCCGACACCGTCGACCAGCGCGGGCTTGTGCGACTGGAGACCGCTGGCCAGGACGGCGATGCCGGAACCGGAGACACCGGCGGCACCCTTCGAGGCGATCATCATGAAGAGCAGCAGACCGATCTGCTGGCCGATGCTCATCGGCTGGTCCATCGCGTCGGCGATGAACAGCGAGGCCATGGTCAGGTAGATCATCGTGCCGTCGAGGTTGAAGGAGTAGCCGGTCGGCACCGTGATGCCGACGACCGGGCGGCTGACGCCCAGGTGCTCCATCTTCGCGATGAGCCGCGGCAGCGCGGACTCGGACGACGAGGTGGAGACGATCAGCAGGAACTCCCGGCCGAGGTACTTCAGCAGCTGGAAGAGGCTGACCTTCGCCACCAGCTTCGTCAGCGTGCCGAGCACCACCACGATGAACAGGAAACAGGTGATGTAGAAGCCGAACATGATCGTGGCCAGCGCCTTGAGCGCGTCCATGCCGGTCTCACCGATGACGGCCGCCATGGCGCCGAAGGCACCCACGGGCGCGGCCCACATGATCATGCCGAGGATACGGAAGACCAGCTTCTGGATGTGCTCGACCCCGCGCAGCACCGGCTCACCGGTACGCCCCATGGCCTGGAGCGCGAAGCCCACGAGCAGCGCCACGAGCAGCGTCTGGAGCACCTGGCCCTCGGTGAAGGCCGAGACGAAGGTGGTCGGGATGATCCCGAGCAGGAAGTCCACGGGTCCTTCCGCGGCGGCCTCCGCCTGGGTGTGCCCCACACCCTTCACGGCCTCGGTCAGGTGCATCCCGCTGCCCGGGTGGACGATGTTGCCGACGACCAGGCCGATGGCCAGCGCCACGAACGACATCGCGATGAAGTAGCCGAGCGCGAGCCCGCCGACCTTGCCGACCTTGGCGGCCTTCCGCACCGAGCCGACGCCGAGCACGATCGTGCAGAAGATGATCGGCGAGATCATCATCTTGATCAGCGCGACGAAGCCGGTGCCGATCGGCTTGAGCTCCTTGGCGAAGTCCGGCGCGGCGAACCCGACGGCGATGCCGAGAGCCACCGCGACGATCACCGCGATGTAGAGATAGTGGGTGCGGTCCCGCTTGGCGGCGGGTGCGGCAGGTGCCGTTTGGGCTGTGCTCACGGCTGCCCTCCTTGACGACGTCGTCGGCATCATCCGGCGTGCGGCTCACGTCCGGGGGGAGATCGGTGTCCGGAAAAGTCACTCCCGGACCGATGGCCCGGAAACGCACTCCGGGGTTGCGGCGACTATGCCCCGCCGCTGTGAGGGCGGTCACCCTTTCGTGCATTTAGTTCATGCTTATACGTAGGGGCAGACTGATCCCATGCGCTTCCCCCACGTGCCCCGACCCCGCAGCCTGGCGGGTCAGCTCTTCGCCATGCAGGCCGTGCTGATAGCGGTGCTCGTGGCCGGATACGCGCTCTTCACCTACGTCAGCGACCGCAGCCAGGCCGAGGAGGCGGCGAGGCGGCAGACCATGGCCGTCGCCCGGTCGGTCGCGGACGCCCCGTCCGTGCGCGCGGCGATCCGCACCTCCGACCCGTCGGCCGCCCTTCAGCCGTACGCGCTCCAGGTACAGCGGCACACCGGCGTCGACTTCGTCACGATCATGAATCCGCGGGGCATCCGCTGGACCCACCCCAACCCCGACCTGATCGGCGAACGCTTCCTCGGTCACACGACCCGAGCCCTGAAGGGCGAGTCCTTCACGGAGACGTACACGGGCACGCTCGGCCCGTCCGTCCGCGCCGTCACCCCGATCCGTGACGGGACGCGGATCATCGGCCTGGTCAGCGCGGGCATCAAGGTGGAGGCGATCACGAAGCGGGTCCAGGACCAGGTGACGGCCCTGATCGGCGTCGCCGCGGGCGCCCTCACCCTCGGCGGCATCGGCACCTACGTGATCAACGCCCGGCTGCGCCGCTCCACGCACGGCATGAACGCGGCCGAGCTGAGCCGTATGCACGACTACCACCAGGCCGCGCTGCACGCCGTACGCGAGGGTCTGCTGATGCTGGACGGCCAGTTCCGGGTGGCACTGATCAACGACGGGGGCCGGGAGCTGCTGGGGGTGACGGGGGACGTGATCGGCCGCTCGGTGGCGGAGCTGGGCCTGCCCGCGGCGCTGACGGGCGCGCTGCTGTCGGCGGAACCGCGGGTGGACGAGGTCCATCTGACGGCCGCGCGCGTCCTGGTCGTGAACACCTCGCCGGTCTCGGGCGGCGAGCGCCGCGGCACCGTCGTCACCCTGCGCGATGTGACCGAACTTCAGTCGCTGATGGGCGAGTTGGACTCCGAGCGCGGCTTCACCACGGCGCTGCGCTCACAGGCGCACGAGGCCGCCAACCGTCTGCACACCGTCGTCTCGCTGATCGAGCTGGGGCGCGCGGAGGAGGCCGTCGACTTCGCCACGGCGGAACTGGAGCTGGCCCAGGCCCTGACGGACCATGTGGTCTCCGCGGTCAGCGAGCCGGTCCTCGCCGCCCTGCTGCTGGGCAAGGCGGCACAGGCGAACGAGCGGGGCGTGGAGCTGGTGGTGTCGGAGGAGAGCGCCCTCGACGACGGTCTGCTGCCGCCCTCGCTCCCGGCCCGGGACCTGGTGACGATCCTCGGCAACCTGATCGACAACGCGGTGGACGCGGCCCAGGGCTCGATGCGGGCGCGGGTGACGGTGACGGTGTTCACCGACGCGTCGGGGCTGGTGCTGCGGGTGGCCGACACGGGCGCGGGAGTGGATCCGGCGTACGCGGAGGCGGTGTTCCAGCGGGGCTGGTCGACGAAGCCGGCGACCGCGTCCGGCGGCCGGGGGCTGGGGCTCGCCCTCGTCCGGCAGGCCGTCGCCCGCCACGAGGGGAAGCTGACGGTCGCGGAGGCGGACGGCGGCGGGGCGGAGTTCGAGGTGCGGCTGCCGTTGCCTACGGTGGGTCCGGCCGGAGCCGCCGGCGGATCCGAGCCCACCCGCCGACACGGTGGTGCGTCCGAGCCCGCCCTACCCGCCTTGCCTGGAGGCGACGACGTATGACCGAGCCCATTCGCGTACTGGTCGTGGAGGACGACCCGGTGGCCGCCGACGCGCACGTCATGTACGTCGGCCGCGTCCCCGGTTTCACGGCGGTCGGCAAGGCGCACACCGGTGCGGAGGCGCGGCGCGCGCTGGACCGTACGCCGGTGGACCTGCTGCTCCTGGATCTGCACCTGCCGGACGTGCACGGCCTGCAACTGGCCCGCTCCCTGCGGGCCGCCGGCTATCACGCGGACGTGATCGCGGTGACCTCGGCGCGGGACCTGGCGGTGGTGCGGGAGGGTGTGTCGCTGGGGGTGGTGCAGTACGTGCTGAAGCCGTTCACCTTCGCGACGCTGCGGGACCGGCTGATCAGATACGCCGAGTTCCATGCGGCGGCGGGCGAGGCGAGCGGCCAGGAGGAGGTGGACCGGGCCCTGGCGACCCTGCGGGCACCGGGCCCGGCGGCCCTGCCGAAGGGCCTGAGCGCACCGACCCTGGAACGGGTGACGCGGGCTCTGCGGGACTCGGCCGAGGGGCTGACGGCCGCGGGGGTGGCCGAGGCGGTGGGCATCTCCCGGATCACGGCACGGCGGTATCTGGAGCACCTGGTCGAATCCGGGCGGGCCGGGCGGAGTCCGCAGTACGGGCAGGTGGGGCGGCCGGAGTTGCAGTACCGGTGGGTGAAGGGCTGACCGCACGGACGTCCGCCGCCGGGAAGCACGACGACGCGGCCGCTCACCTTTCCGACGGGGAGGCGCTTATGTGAGGGGCACCTCGTCGAGCGCGTACGTCCCGGTGGGGGCGACGCGCGCCGACCCCGCGGGGTACGCGGCCCAGCCGGGATCAGGCAGTACCTTCCACGGCCCGTTCATCGCCCATCGGGACGACCGGGGGCGGTAGAGCCGAAGCCCGTGGAGCAGTCCGGGCCTTCACCCGGGCCGACGCCTTCCTCAAAGCCGCTCAAGTCCGGGCCGCTGCACATGCATTGACCTGACTAGACCATTCCTCTTACCTTCACCGGGCAGCCGTCTTGGCCACAACGACGTAGGCCAGTAGGAGGTCGTGCCCGTGCGCCCCACCGCCGCCCGCCCCCGCACCACTGCCCCGCTTCTTCTCGCCGCCCTGCTCACCGTCTCCGCCGGCGGTGCCCTCACCGCCTGCGGCAGCGGTTCCGGAAGTGATCCGGACACGGTGAAGGTCTCCTTCAAACAGTCCATGGACAACTCGATCAAGGTCACGGACACCTACCTGGCCGGCATCAAGAAGCAGTTCGAGAAGGAGAACCCCGGCAAGAAGGTCGAACTCGTCCCCATCAAGGCCCCGGACTCCGAGTACTACACGAAGGTCCAGCAGATGATGCGGTCCCCGAAGACCGCCCCCGACCTGGTCTACGAGGACACCTTCCTCATCAACTCGGACATCACCAGCGGCTACTTGAAGCCCCTCGACCCCTACCTCGCCAAGTGGCGGGACTGGGACCAGTTCCTCGACACGGCCAAGGCGGCCGCCAAGGGCGAGGACGGGAAGACGTACGGCGTCCCCGACGGCACCGACACCCGGGGCCTCTGGTTCGACAAGGGCGTCTTCGAGAAGGCCGGTCTGCCCGCCGACTGGCAGCCGAAGACCTGGGACGAGGTCCTCTCCGCGGCTCGTACGATCAAGAAGAAGGTCCCCGGCGTCACCCCGCTGAACGTGTACACGGGCAAGCCGGCGGGCGAGGCCGCCACGATGCAGGGCTTCGAGATGCTGTTGTACGGGACGGGCGACGGCACGGCGGACCCCCTGTACGACACGGCCACCAAGAAATGGATCACCGCGGGCCGGGGCTTCAAGGACGCCCTCCGTTTCGTCGAGACGGTCTACCAGGAGAAGCTCGGCCCCGATGTCTCCGACGCCCTCGACCCGAACTTCTCGACCGCGGTCCGCGGTGAACTGCTGCCCAAGGGCAAGCTCGGCATCGACCTGGACGGCTCCTGGCTCCCGCAGGACTGGCTGAAGGGCAGCGGCCACGAGTGGCCCGAGTGGTCGAGCAGGCTCGGCCTCGCGGCCATGCCGACGCAGGACGGCCGGGCACCCGGCAAGGTGAGCATGTCCGGCGGCTGGACGTGGTCGATCCCGGCGAAGGCCGGCAACCCCGACCTGGCGTTCAAGTTCATCGAGACGATGCAGACGGCGGCGAACGCACGGAAGTGGTACATCGCCAACTCCGGCATCGCGGTGCGCAAGGACGTCGCCGAGGACCCCGCTTACACGAAGGCCCAGCCCGGCATCAAGTTCTTCACGGACCTGGTCGCCAGCACGCACTACCGCCCCGCGTACCCGGCGTACCCCAAGGTCTCGACCGCCATCCAGGAAGCCATGGAGGGCGTGACCACGGGTGACATGTCGGTCGACAAGGCGGCGAGCGGATACGACGAAGCGCTGAAGACGGCCACGAACAACCAAGTGATCGAGAAGTGAGCGCGGACACCCGAGCCGCCCCGGGCCGCCCCCTGACCGGGAAGGCCGCCGCCCCTCGCCGGAAAGGCGCCCGCCGCTCCCTGGTCCGCGCCCTCCCGGCCGCCCCCGCCGTCGTCCTCCTGGTCCTCTTCCTCGCGGGCCCGATCGGCTACTGCGCGTACATCGCCTTCACCGATCTCCAGCTCACGGGCCAGGCCCACGCGTCGTTCGTCGGTTTCGACAACTTCCGGGCGGCGTTCAAGGACGAGGCGTTCCTGAACGCGGTCTGGCTGACACTCGTCTTCACGGTGCTGTCGTCGCTGGTCGGCCAGAACACGCTGGGCCTGGCGCTCGCGTCGCTGATGCAACGGGCGTCGAAGCCGATGCGTACGCTCGTCGGCGGGATCGTCATCACGGCGTGGGTGCTGCCGGAGGTGGTGGCGGGGTTCCTGCTGTACGCGTTCTTCCGGCGGGAGGGCACCCTGAACGCCATCCTCGACGGGCTTCACCTCCCCTCCCAGAACTGGCTGTTCACGCTGCCGATCCTGGCGGTCTCCTTCGCGAACGTATGGCGGGGAACGGCCTTCTCGATGCTGGTCTACTCGGCGGCGCTGAACGAGATCCCCAAGGAGATCACGGAGGCGGCGGAAGTAGACGGGGCGGGCGGCTGGCGCCGCATGTGGCACATCACGCTGCCGATGATCCGCCGGTCGATCGGCACCAACCTGATGCTGAACACCCTCCAGACCCTGTCCGTCTTCGGCCTGATCTGGGTGATGACGAGAGGCGGCCCTGGAAACAGAAGCCAGACGCTCCCCCTGTTCATGTACGAACAGGCCTTCCAGAAGAGCATGATCGGCTACGGGACCGCGGTGGCGCTCCTGCTGCTGGTGGTCGGCTCGCTGTTCTCGCTCGTCTATATGCGGCTGCTGCGGACGGAGGTCTGAGATGCCGCGCACTCCCGCCTCCCGCCGCACGGCCCACCGGCTCGCGGCGGACGCCGGCCTGCTCGTCGTGGCGGCGGCCTTCGCGCTCCCCCTGGCCTGGGTGGTGCTGTCCTCGCTGGACGCGCACGCCGGACTCGAGGTGAAGGTGCCGGACGGCCTGACACTGGACAACTTCGACGCGGTCCTCAAGCCGGACATCACCTTCACGCCACTGCTCAACAGCCTGATCCTGTGCGGCGGGGCGACGCTCCTGACGGTGGCGTGCGCGGCGCTCGCGGCCTACCCGCTGTCGCGGTTCCGGTCGCGGCTCAACAGGCCGTTCCTGCTGACGATCCTGTTCGCGACGAGTCTGCCGATCACGGCGGTGATGGTTCCGGTGTACGCGCTGTTCGTACAGGTGAATCTGATCGACACCCTCCAGGGGACGATCTTCTTCTTCGCGGCCTCTCAACTCCCCTTCGCCATCTGGCTGATGAAGAACTTCATGGACGGAGTGCCGAAGGAACTGGAGGAGGCGGCGTGGACGGACGGAGCGTCGTCGTTCCAGTCGCTGATCCGGGTCGTGCTGCCCCTGATGGGGCCGGGCGTGGCGGTGGTGACGGTCTTCGCGTTCGTGATGATGTGGGGCAACTTCTTCGTGCCGTTCATGCTGCTGCTCACGCCGGACCAGATGCCGGCGTCGGTGAGCATCAACGACTTCTTCGGGAATCGGGGGACGGTGGTGTACGGGCAGCTGGCGGCGTTCTCCGTCATCTACTCGACGCCGGTGATCCTGCTGTACGTGCTGGTCGCACGGCGGTTGGGCGGGGGATTCGCGCTGGGCGGGGCGGTCAAGGGGTGACGGGACGGGAGTGACGGGGCGCTCGGGTGACTCGGCGGACACGAGCCCGGATGCCGGTGCGGTCGTACGGCTCACACGGGTTGCCGGGGCCGGGGCGGGCTGCGCAGACGTCCGGATCGCGCCGGACGTTCTCCCTCCTTGACAGGTCCGATCGCCGCGTTGATCATGACGTACTCGCCCTCGATGTCGACCCGCACCGGCGACGCCCGCGGCACCCCGCCGGCGCCCGGCGGCAGAGGCCGGGGGCGCGGAGCCGCTCGCGAATATGCCCCTCTACCTTGCCGTTCCCCCGCCCACGCCCCCTCCAGGCGTCCACTCCGGCCACCCGCGGAAACCGTTCCGCCCCGCCTCACACGGGCGACAAGTCGGCCCCCGGCCAGCCGGCCCCGGCGGCCGAAACCGTATGTTCCTACAATCAGTGATTGTGGCCGAACAGACCGTAGTCACCGCAGTCCGGCGCCCATAGCTTGTGCGCGTGCACCCACCGCAGGCCCACCAGCCCACCCCGCCCTTCAACGCCCTCGCCGCCCGCAGACTGCGCTCGGCTCTCGGCATGGGGCCCGAGCATGTCGCGTACGGCATGCGTGCGTCGTACGGGCTTCCCTACGTCACTCCCGATCTCGTCGTCGCCTGGGAGCGCGGGATCACCGCGCCGAGTTCCCCCGAACTCACCGCGCTCGCGGGGGTGCTGTGGTGCTCGCCGGGCGAACTCATCGGCGCGCCGCGGACGTTGCGCGAGCACCGGGTCGCGCACGGTCTCGCCGCCGAGGACGTCGCGCGGGCCGTCGGGCTCGAACTCCTCGTGTATCAGCGGATGGAGGAGACCGACGAGTGGCGCGGCAACGAGCGGCAGTCGTCCGCACTCGCCGATCTGCTCGAACTCTCGCTGCCCGACTTCATCACGGTGACCGGACGCGACGCGAAGCTGGCGGAGCTGCTGCGCAGCGCGGTCACGACGCGCTGGCAGGCGTATGTGCGGCCGGTCGGCAAGATGGTGCCCCTGGACCGGCGCCTGCTGGAGGACGCGCTCCAGGAGCTGCACCACGCCTATCAGGGGCAGATGGTCGCCACCCTCAGCTGGGGCGGCGGCGGCCCGGCCGCCGACGAGGCCGGCGACGCGGGCCGCGACTTCCTCGACCGGATCGTGGAGAACTTCTGGTCGACGGTCCAGCGGAGCACGTATTGAGGTGACCTACGGAGGTCGGCGCACCTACCGGGGCACAGGGATCTAGAAGACCGACTCCGCCTCGTCCATCCGGTCCTTCGGCACCGTCTTCAGCTCCGTGACCGCCTCCGCCAGCGGCACCATCTGGACGTCCGTGCCGCGCAGCGCCGTCATCCTGCCGAAGTCCCCGCGGTGCGCGGCCTCGACCGCGTGCCAGCCGAAGCGGGTCGCGAGCACCCGGTCGTACGCGGTCGGCGTGCCGCCGCGCTGGATGTGGCCGAGAATGACCGGCTTGGCCTCCTTGCCGAGGCGGTGCTCCAGCTCGGCCGCGAGGGCCGTGCCGATGCCCTGGAAGCGCTCGTGGCCGAACTGGTCGATCGCGCCGTGGCTGTAGTCCATGCTGCCCACGACGGGGTGCGCGCCCTCGGCGACGCAGAGGACGGCGAACTTCTTCCCTCGGGCGAAGCGCTCCTCGACCATCTTCACCAGGTGGGCGGGGTCGAAGGGGCGCTCCGGCAGGCAGATGCCGTGGGCGCCGGCGGCCATGCCGGACTCCAGGGCGATCCAGCCCGCGTGGCGGCCCATGACCTCGACGACCATCACGCGCTGGTGGGACTCGGCGGTCGTCTTGAGGCGGTCCATCGCCTCCGTGGCGACGCCCACGGCCGTGTCGAAGCCGAAGGTGCGGTCCGTGGCGGAGATGTCGTTGTCGATCGTCTTCGGGACGCCGACGACCGGCAGGCCCGCGTCCGAGAGCATGCGGGCGGCGGTCAGGGTGCCTTCGCCGCCGATGGGGATCAGCGCGTCGATGCCGAACTCGCGGGCCATGTCCTGCGCGTTCTCGCAGGCCTCACGCAGGCGGTCGCGCTGGAGCCGGGAGGAGCCGAGGATGGTGCCGCCGCGGGCGAGGATGCCGCTGACCGCGTTGAGGTCGAGGGCGCGGTAGCGGCCGTCGAGCAGGCCCGCGTAGCCGTCCTCGAAGCCGATGACCTCGTCGCCGTACATCGTGACCGCTCGGTGCACGACCGACCGGATCACTGCGTTCAGGCCTGGGCAGTCGCCGCCTGCGGTGAGTACTCCGATACGCATCGTGCTGTGTCTCCTGCTCGCTGTTGACACCGGTGAGCCAGTCCGATTGTTTCACGCCTCACAGGTGGTCGCCGCTCCCACCTGTTGACGGGCGCCTTATCCACCCGCAGAGGTACTGTCAAGGGGGTTCCACCCGGCACGGCGGGTGATTTTCGCGGCCTCGAGCCCCTCACACGAAACGGAACGGAGAGCACGCGTGACGCGCAGCGTGTACGTGACCGGAATCGACCGCGGCGACGGCCGCCAGGTCGTCGAGCTGGGGGTCATGGAGCTTCTGACCCGCCAGGTCGACCGGGTGGGGGTGTTCCGCCCGCTTGTGCACGACGGTCCCGACCGCCTCTTCGAGCTGCTGCGCGCCCGCTACCGGCTCGCCCAGGACCCGGCGACCGTGTACGGCATGGACTATCACGAGGCGTCCGCGCTCCAGGCCGAGCAGGGGACCGACGAGCTGATGTCCACGCTGGTCGACCGGTTTCATCTGGTCGCGCGCGACTACGACGTCGTCCTCGTCCTCGGCACGGACTTCGCCGACACCCAGTTCCCCGACGAGCTGGCCCTCAACGCCCGCCTCGCGAACGAGTTCGGCGCGGCCGTGATCCCCGTGGTCGGCGGGCGCGGGCAGACCGCCGAGTCGGTGCGCGCCGAGACCCGTAACGCCTACCGCGCGTACGAGGGGCTCGGCTGCGACGTCCTCGCCATGGTGGTGAACCGGGTGGCCCGAGAGGACCGCGAGGAACTGGCCGCACGGCTCGATTCCCTTCTCGCCGTGCCCTGTTACGTACTCCCGGACGAGCCGGCGCTCTCCGCGCCGACGGTCGCGCAGATCACGCACGCCCTGGGCGGCAAGGTGCTCCTCGGCGACGACTCGGGGCTCGCCCGGGACGCCCTCGACTTCGTGTTCGGCGGTGCGATGCTGCCGAACTTCCTCAACGCGCTGACCCCGGGGTGTCTGGTGGTCACCCCGGGCGACCGCGCCGACCTGGTGGTGGGCGCGCTCGCCGCGCACAGCGCGGGCACCCCGCCGATAGCCGGTGTGCTGCTCACCCTCGACGAGCGGCCCAGCGACGAGGTCCTCACCCTGGCCGCCCGGCTCGCGCCCGGCACCCCGGTGGTCTCGGTGGCCGGCACCAGCTTCCCCACCGCGGCCGAACTGTTCTCCCTGGAGGGGAAGCTGAACGCGGCGACGCCCCGCAAGGCGGAGACCGCACTCGGCCTGTTCGAGCGGTACGTCGACACCGGCGACCTGCTGAAGCGGGTGTCCGCCCCGAGCAGTGACCGGCTCACGCCGATGATGTTCGAGCACAAGCTCCTGGAGCAGGCCCGCTCCGACAAGCGGCGCGTCGTGCTGCCCGAGGGCACCGAGACGCGCGTCCTGCACGCCGCCGAGGTGCTGCTGCGCCGGGGCGTGTGCGATCTGACGCTGCTCGGCCCGGTCGACCAGATCCGCAAGAAGGCCGCCGACCTGGGCATCGATCTGGGCGGCTCCCAGCTGATCGACCCGGTGACCTCACAGCTGCGGGACTCCTTCGCCGAGAAGTACGCCCAGCTCCGGGCCCACAAGGGGGTCTCGGTGGAGCTGGCCTACGACGTCGTCGCCGACGTCAACTACTTCGGGACGCTGATGGTGCAGGAGGGGCTCGCCGACGGCATGGTGTCGGGCTCCGTGCACTCCACGGCCGCCACCATCCGGCCCGCGTTCGAGATCATCAAGACCAAGCCGGACACGAAGATCGTGTCGTCCGTCTTCTTCATGTGCCTCGCCGACAAGGTGCTGGTGTACGGCGACTGCGCGGTCAACCCCGACCCGAACGCCGAGCAGCTGTGCGACATCGCCGTCCAGTCGGCCGCCACCGCCCGGCAGTTCGGGGTGGAGCCGCGGATCGCGATGCTGTCGTACTCGACGGGTACGTCCGGTTCGGGCGCCGACGTCGACAAGGTGCGCGAGGCGACGGAACTGGTCCGGCTGCGCCGCGACGACCTGAAGATCGAGGGACCGATCCAGTACGACGCCGCCGTCGAGCCGTCCGTCGCGGCGACCAAGCTGCCGGGCTCGGACGTCGCCGGGCAGGCGTCCGTGCTGATCTTCCCGGACCTCAACACCGGCAACAACACCTACAAGGCCGTGCAGCGCTCGGCCGGCGCGATCGCCGTCGGCCCGGTCATGCAGGGTCTGCGCAAGCCCGTCAACGACCTGTCCCGCGGCGCCCTCGTGCAGGACATCGTGAACACCGTCGCCATCACCGCGATCCAGGCCCAGTCCCCCCACGAGAAGGCGACCGCCCAGTGAGCCCGACCCGCGTCCTCGTCCTCAACTCCGGCTCCTCGTCGGTGAAGTACCAGCTGCTCGACATGCGGGACAGCAGCCGGCTGGCCGTGGGTCTGGTCGAGCGCATCGGTGAGGGGACCTCCCGGCTGAAGCACACGCCGCTCACCACGGGTGTCTCCCGGGAGCTGACCAGCCCGGTCGCCGACCACGCGGCCGCCCTCAAGACCGTCGCCGAGGAGCTGGCGAAGGACGGGCTCGGCCTGGACTCCCCCGAGCTGGCGGCGATCGGCCACCGCGTGGTGCACGGCGGCAGGTCCTTCACCGAGCCGACCGTCATCGACGACGACGTCCTCGCCGAGATCGAGCGGCTGATCCCCGTGGCGCCGCTGCACAACCCGGCCAACCTCACCGGCATCCGCACCGCCATGGCGCTGCGCCCGGACCTCCCCCAGGTCGCCGTCTTCGACACCGCCTTCCACACGACGATGCCGGAGTCGGCGGCGCGCTACGCGATCGACGTGAAGACGGCCGACGAGCACCGCGTCCGGCGCTACGGCTTCCACGGCACCTCGCACGCGTATGTGTCCCGGGCGACCGCGAAGCTCCTGGGCAGGGCGCCGAAGGACGTGAACCTGATCGTGCTGCACCTGGGCAACGGCGCCTCCGCGTCGGCCGTGCGCGGTGGGCGCTGCGTGGACACCTCCATGGGGCTGACCCCCTTGGAGGGGCTGGTGATGGGTACGCGCTCCGGTGACATGGATCCGGCCGTCATCTTCCATTTGATGCGGGTCGGCGGAATGTCCACGGACGAGGTCGACACTCTGCTCAACACGAAGAGCGGTCTGATCGGCCTGTGCGGCGACAACGACATGCGGGAGATCCGCCGCCGTGTCGACGAGGGCGACGAGCAGGCGGCGCTCGCCTTCGACATCTACATTCACCGACTGAAGAAGTACATAGGCGCCTACTACGCGGTCCTCGGCCGGGTGGACGCGGTCGCGTTCACGGCCGGGGTCGGCGAGAACGCGGCCCCGGTGCGCGCGGCCGCGATCGCGGGCCTGGAGGAACTGGGGCTGGTGGTCGACAGCGAGCGCAACGCCGTACGGAGCGACGAGCCGCGGATCGTCTCGCCCGAGGACGCGCGGGTCGCGGTCGCGGTGGTGCCGACCGACGAGGAACTGGAGATCGCCCAGCAGACGTACGCCCTCGTGGGCACGGCGCACCACCTCACCTGAGCGGCACCGCGCCCCTTTGTATCTTCCACCAGACGGAATATTCCGTAGCGAAACAAACCGATAGGATCGCCCTATGCGCCGTTCGAAAATCGTCTGTACTCTCGGCCCCGCGGTCGACTCCCACGAGCAGCTCGTCACGCTGATCGAGGCCGGCATGAACGTGGCCCGCTTCAACTTCAGCCACGGCACGCACGCCGAGCACCAGGGCCGGTACGACCGGGTCCGGGCCGCGGCCGCCGAGACCGGCAAGGCCATCGGTGTCCTCGCGGACCTCCAGGGCCCGAAGATCCGGCTGGAGACCTTCGCCGAGGGTCCCGTCGAGCTGGTGCGCGGTGACGAGTTCATCATCACCACCGAGGACGTGCCGGGCGACAAGCACATCTGCGGCACGACGTACAAGGGCCTGCCCGGGGACGTCTCCAAGGGCGACCAGATCCTCATCAACGACGGCAACGTCGAGCTGCGGGTCGTCGAGGTCGACGGGCCGCGGGTCAAGACGGTCGTCATCGAGGGCGGCGTGATCTCCGACCACAAGGGCATCAACCTGCCCGGCGCGGCCGTGAACGTGCCCGCGCTGTCCGACAAGGACATCGAGGACCTGCGCTTCGCCCTGAAGATGGGCTGCGACCTGGTCGCGCTGTCCTTCGTGCGCGACGCGAGCGACGTGAAGGACGTCCACAAGGTGATGGACGAGGAGGGCCGCCGGGTCCCCGTCATCGCCAAGGTGGAGAAGCCGCAGGCGGTGGAGAACATGGAGGCCGTCGTCGCGGCCTTCGACGGCGTGATGGTGGCGCGCGGCGACCTGGCCGTCGAGTACCCGCTCGAGAAGGTCCCGATGGTGCAGAAGCGCCTCGTGGAGCTGTGCCGCCGCAACGCCAAGCCGGTGATCGTCGCGACCCAGATGATGGAGTCGATGATCACCAACTCCCGCCCGACGCGCGCCGAGGCGTCCGACGTGGCCAACGCGATCCTCGACGGCGCGGACGCGGTGATGCTGTCCGCCGAGTCGTCGGTCGGCGCCTACCCGATCGAGACGGTCAAGACGATGTCGAAGATCGTCACGGCGGCGGAGGAAGAGCTGCTGTCGAAGGGCCTGCAGCCGCTGGTCCCCGGCAAGAAGCCCCGTACGCAGGGTGGTTCGGTCGCCCGCGCGGCCTGCGAGATCGCCGACTTCCTGGGCGGCAAGGGCCTGGTGGCCTTCACCAAGTCGGGCGACACCGCCCGTCGGCTCTCCCGCTATCGCGCGGCCCAGCCGATCCTGGCCTTCACCACGGACGAGGGCACGCGCAACCAGCTCGCACTGAGCTGGGGCGTCGAGTCCCACGTCGTGCCGTTCGTGAACAGCACCGACGAGATGGTCGACCTGGTCGACTCCGAGCTGCAGAACCTGAAGCGGTTCAACGACGGCGACGTCGTCGTGATGACCGCCGGCTCGCCCCCCGGCGTCCCGGGCACGACGAACATGGTGCGAGTGCACCACCTGGGCGAGGGCAAGCGCGCCTGACCCGACCTGTGTACGCGCTGGAGGGCGCCCCCTGCGTGCGGGGGGCGCCCTTCGGCGTTTCACTTCGACCATGCTCCGCCGCGCCGCGAACGCCGCCGCACAGAGCTGTGGCCGGGTTCCTCGCGGTCCTGCGAGGAACCCGGCCACAGCTCTTGATGCGGCTCCCGGACGGGTCGGTGGGCGGCGTCAGCCGGTGATGTACTGGTGGAGCCCCGGCACGTGCAGCGTTCCGCCGAACTGGCCGGCCTGGATGACCGTCACTTTGGTGAAGTAGATCAGCGGGATGTTCAGCGGCGGGGGGTTCTCCGGGTCGAACGTGACCGGGATCAGGCCGAACAGATTGCCGGAGATGCTCTCCGTGTACATGATCGTCTTGCCGTCACTGATGGTGGACTTCGTGCCCTCGCCCGCCTGGACGTGGTAGGTCTTGCCGCCGTCGCCGACGACGAGCTGGTGCAGGTCACCGATCTCGGTGCCCTGGGAGATCACGTACTTCAGGACCTTTTTGACCTTGCCGCCGGCCGTGCGCACCTTGACGACGCCCTGGTAGTCGGCACCCTCGAGCTTCAGCGAACTGGCCTTGAGCGTCCAGGGGTCGTCGGGCAGGTTGATGCTGTTGTCGATACCGCCCTGGTCGTCGGTGGCGGCCTTGCAGTCCTTCGGGTCCGTGGTGGAGCTCGCGGACGCCGACGGGCTGGGGGTGGCCGAGGAAGTGGCCTCGTCGGCCGCTTCCTTCGCCTTCTCCGTGGCGTCCTCGGCCGCCTTCGACGCCGTGTTCGTCGCGTCCTGCGCGGTGTCCTTGACCGTGTCGGTGACCTTGTCGGTCGTGTCCTTGACGGTGTCGGAGGTGTCCTTGCTCGCGCTCGCCGAGGCGGAGGCCGTCGGGGTGGGGGTGGCGCTCGCCGACGGGCTGTCGGGGGTGAGGACGTCCTTGATCGCGTCGCCGATTTCCTCGAGCACGTTGCCGCTGCTCTCGGACGCCGACGGGGTCGCCGTGGACGTGTCGCCGCCCGACGACTTGTCCGACGTACCGGCGGAAGACGAGGACGCGGACGCGGACGCGGACGGCGTGGGCTCGGCCTTGTCGTCGGAACCTGAATCCGACGAAGAGGTCTTGTCCGAGGACGCGGAGGCCGAGGGGCTCGGCTCCGCCGAGTCGCCCTTGTCCGACGCGTCGTCGGACGCGGAGGCGGACGGTGACGGCGTGGCCGACGCGGACGCGCCGTCCTCCAGGGCGGCGACGCAGTTCTTGTACTCGTCGGCCAACTCGCTCTTGGACAACGGCTGGTCGTCCGCCTGGGCGAGCGTCGGCGTGAACCCCATGCCCATGAGGACCGCCGTCGGCATCGCCGCGATGGCTATCGCCTTGCCGGCAGGCATGTGGAACCTGGTGAACAGCGGCTTCCTGGGGGCCGCGTGGCGCGGTCCCGATCTCACCTGCGCCAGGGCCGAAGAGCTCTCGCCATGGACCTCATCAGCCGACACGGTACCCCCCGTTGGAGTCCTCGGCCCCGGCGCCGTGCACGGGGTCCGGCAAAGGGTGTGGCTCACCGGGCCCACCGGCGGCGTTCTCCGGAGCCGTTCCCGCCCCGCCGTCGCCCGCGGGGTCCTGGCTCGCGGCACGCCGCCCGGCGTCCGCTGCCGGCTTGCCCGGCGCCCAGGAAGCGGACAGAGCGCCGCCGATCAGCGCGAACAGGAAGCCCAGGATGAAGCCACCGATGTTGGAGACCACGAGGGACACCAGAGCGAGGACGATCGCGGCGACGCCGGCGAAGATGCGCGTGGCCTGCTGGAACCACATGGTCAGGCCCAGCGTGAACAGCAGGACGCCGATGATGAGGGAGCCCGCACCCGCCGTGGTCGCCATCGCGATCGACATCGTGCCCAGCTTGAGGGTGGCGTACGGGAAATAGGCGATCGGCACCCCGCCGAGCATGGTGAAAAGGCCCGCCCAGAACGGCCGACTGCCCCGCCAGTCACGGAATCGCAGACGCAGCCGGGTGAAGCTCCCGGCGCTCTGGACCGAAGTCTCGGCACTCATGGAAAACAGCTCCCTGGGTCCGGTGGAAGTACGTACCGGCTCGGCCGTAGGCGTGGAGAAGCCGGAAGATCTGAGTCTGTGAGAGTGCCCGACGCAAAGCGCCGGGCGGGGCGGCGTTCGGGGCGGAGAAGCGACGGCTTCCCCGCCCCCCTGGCCAGCTCAGCTGTCCAAGGACGCCCCTACGGCGCAAGCCGTCAGAAGCACTCCATCTTGGAGTCGGTACCGAGACGCATCTTCAGGCCGCTGAGCTTGAAGGTGCCGGCGGTGGTCGCCCACGCCGTCTGCTCGACGCCGTAGAGGTCGGCGGACTCCGCCTGCTGGGCGAAGCCGCCCGGCAGCGCGTTTTCGCCGCTCTTCACGGCAGGACCCCTGGTCTTGTCCTTGACCGCCACACCGATGTCGATGTTCTTGAACGTCGCGTCGGCGTCAAGCTGGGCGACATCGATGTAGAGCTTCTCGGCCTCGACCTTGTGCTTGTCGTCCGGCCCCGCGTCCAGACGGAGGTAGATCGTCTTCCCTATGAGGGGGATCTCCGTCTTGACCGACTGGCACATCTTCGTGATCTCGGCCGTGTCGAACGACGAAATCGCGACCGGACGGACCGTCTTGGTCTTTCCGTCGGTCGACGTGTAGCCACTGTCGATACCGCCGTACTGGGCGAAGCCATCACCGTGCAGATGATCGGCACTGACCTTGAACTCCTGGCCGGAAACGCTGAACGACGCGGCCAGCGCACCCTGCGCAAGCCCGACACCAACGCAAGCAGCCGCTGCGACGCTGGGCACCATGACCACAGCGAAGCGCTTCCATCTGGTCCCGCCACGCACCTGGGACTCCATATTTCCTCCTTCTCGGACGTACATCTCCTGGCCCTGGCTGCCTCCTGACGGCGGCTCAACCGGGCAGGGATGGGAGAAGTGCTACGTCCTCGGGAAGGAGAGCGCAGGTACTCGGAGGCACGTACTGCGCCCGAATCACCGGCGATCACCCCCGAGCGACAACCACTGGTCGCGCCTGACACACATCACGCACAACCTGCCGGACAGGCTCCACCGGACGGCGGAGACCCCCCTGTCCAGGAGCCGGCGCCACTGGCCGCCGTCTCCTGCTCGGTGGGGACCCAGGAAAACCCGTTGACCCGGCTGGCTGGCGGGGTACGGCAATGGACCGAGCGTCGCCGATCGTGGTCCATTCTCGCCGCCCCCGCAAGGGGGTTCGTTACTCGCTAGTAACGGGCGGATAACCGAACAACGACCCGCAGATATCGGCCGACAACTCTGGGTGGCGCAAAGGGAGCTGACAGATACGTTGAAGTATGGACAGAATCCGACAGATCCCCGCCCGTGACTTACTCCAAGTAACAGCGGCCGCGATTACCAAGATTTGGTAAAACGCGACCGCACTGTCACTTCGGCAGCAGAATTTTCACTCGGCCACCATGACTCCCAGCGTTTAGCGACTGGTCAGAACAACGCCCGGGCCAGCGCCCGGCGGGCCGCCGTCACCCGGGGATCATCGGCGCCGACGACCTCGAAGAGCTCAAGAAGCCGCAGCCGTACGGCGTCCCGGTCGTCGCCCGCGGTGCGCTGCACCGTCTGGATCAGCCGCCCGAACGCGTCGTCGACATGCCCGCCCACCAGGTCCAGGTCGGCGGCCGCGATCTGCGCCTGCGCATCGCCGGGCTTCTCGGCGGCCTCCACGCGGACCCGCTGCGGGTCCGCGTCCTGCACCCGCTGCAACAACTCGGCCTGGGCGAGGCCCAGCCTGGCCTCCGTGTTGCCCGGATCGTCGCTCAGGACGTTCTTGTACGCCTGCACCGCGCCGCCGAAGTCGCCCGCGTCCAGGGCCTGTACGGCGGCTTCGAGCAGCGCGTCGTAGGGGCCGGCCGGAATCGGCGGGGCCTCCTGGGCGGCACCCGGCTCGGCGTCGGTGGCGACGGTCAGCCCGGTGAGCCCGAAGCGCTGCTCCGCGACCTCGACGAGCTGGTCGAGTGTGCCGCGGATCTGCTGCTCGCCCGCCGCACCCTGGAAGAGGGGCAGCGCCTGCCCGGCGACGACCGCGAACACGGCCGGAATCCCCTGGACGCCGAACTGCTGCATCAGCATCTGGTTCGCGTCGACGTCGATCTTGGCGAGGACGAACCGTCCGTTGTACTCGACGGCCAGCCGCTCCAGGACCGGGCTCAACTGCTTACAGGGCTCGCACCACTCGGCCCAGAAGTCGATGACGACCGGGACCTCGGTGGACCGCTGCAGGACATCGCGCTCAAAACCCGCCTCGTCTACGTCGATGACGAGGCTCGATGGAGGCACAGCAGAGACGGCTGTACCCCCGCCGCCCTGCCTGGCCGCTTCGGCGCGCGCCTGCTCCGCCTTCGCCTTGGCCTCCTGGGCCGCCTTCACCGCGGCGAGGTCGACGACTCCGCTCATGGACATGTTCCGTGGCTGCATGAGTACATCCTCCCCCTTCCGCGCCCGCGTGTGAAAAGCGTTGTGAAAGCCAGACTTGGCACATGATGATCGGCGCCGGGTCCCCACCTGGCGCCAGTGGTCGTCGCTCGCGTGCGAGTCACCGCGCACGAGCTTTCGCTACGAGTCGTAGCGTAACTGTCCCCGGGGGCCCGTGTGACCCACCCCCCGGTGATCTCCCTCACCACTTCACACGATCGCCGGATATGGTCGCCGACATGCAGTGCCGCACCTCCGCCCCCCGTACGGGGCGTCCACGCAGCGCCGCCGCGGACGCCGCGATCCTGGCGGCGACGCGGGAGGCGCTGGTCGAACTCGGCTGGTCGAAGCTCACCCTCGGAGACGTGGCGACCCGCGCCGGGGTTGCAAAGACGACGCTCTATCGCCGCTGGGCGGGCAAGAACGAGCTCGTGGTGGACGCCGTGGCCGAACTCTTCGACGAGCTGGAACTGCCCGATCTGGGCAGCCTGGCCGCGGACATCGAGGGAGTCGTCCTTCAGTTCGCGGCGATCCTGGCCCGCCCGGAGGCGCGGAGCGGGCTGATGGCGGCCGTCGCCGAGTCGACGCGCGACGACGCCCTGCGCGAGCGGATCCGCGCCTCGATCGTCGACCGCCAGAAACGGCTCGTCCTGGCCGGCCGGTCCCGCGCCCAGGCCCGCGGGGAGCTGCCGCCCGAGGAGGACGCACAGGAGGCGGCCCGCACCGTGGACCTGATCTTCGACATGGTGGCGGGTGCGGTGGTCCACCGCACCCTGGTGAGCGCGGAGCCGGTGGACGCGGCCTGGGCCCAGTCCTTCACCCGGATCCTGCTGCTGGGGCTCGCCGGGGCGTCAGCCGGCCCGCACGGCGCCTGAGGACGACGCCGTACGGGCCGTAGCGCGGTGCGGGGCCGCACACAGGGCCCGCACCGGGCGCCTGAACGTCTGACACCTGACTTCTGACGCCTGACTTGTGGCGCCTGACTTGTGGCGCCTGACTTGTGACGCCTGACTTCTGGCGCCCGACTTGTGGCGCCTCAGAAACCGGCGGGCTCCGTGTAGACCCCCCACTCCTCCCGGAGGACATCGCAGATCTCGCCCAGCGTGGCCTCCGCGCGGACCGCGTCCAGCATCGGGGCGATCATGTTCGACCCGTCGCGCGCGGCGGCGAGCATCGCGTCCAGGGCCGCGGTTACGGCCGTGTCGTCGCGCCCCGACTTCCGCTCGCCCAGCACCCGCACCTGCTCGCGCTCCACCTCGTGGCTGACGCGCAGGATCTCCAGGTCGCCCGTCACGGACCCGTGGTGGACGTTGACGCCGACGACCCGCTTGTCGCCCTTCTCCAGCGCCTGCTGGTACTGGAAGGCCGACTCGGCGATCTCCCCGGTGAACCAGCCGTCCTCGATGCCGCGCAGGATGCCGGAGGTGATGGGCCCGATCGGGTGCCGCCCGTCCGGGTGGGCCCGCAGCCCGCGCTCCCTGATCTGTTCGAAGATCTTCTCGGCGTCGGCCTCGATCCGGTCGGTCAGCTGCTCCACGTACCAGGAACCGCCCAGCGGATCGGCCACGTTGGCGACGCCCGTCTCCTCCATCAGCACCTGCTGGGTGCGCAGGGCGATCTCGGCCGCCTGCTCGGACGGCAGGGCGAGGGTCTCGTCGAGGGCGTTGGTGTGCAGCGAGTTCGTCCCGCCGAGCACCGCGGCGAGGGCCTCCACGGCCGTCCGTACGACGTTGTTGTACGGCTGCTGCGCGGTGAGCGAGACGCCCGCGGTCTGGGTGTGGAAGCGCAGCCACTGCGCCTTCTCCGACTTCGCCCCGTACACGTCCCGCAGCCAGCGCGCCCAGATGCGCCGCGCCGCACGGAACTTGGCGATCTCCTCGAAGAAGTCGACGTGCGCGTCGAAGAAGAAGGAGAGCCCGGGCGCGAACACGTCCACGTCCAGGCCGCGGCTCAGCCCCAGCTCCACGTATCCGAAACCGTCGGCGAGGGTGTACGCCAGCTCCTGGGCGGCCGTGGCACCGGCCTCCCGGATGTGGTACCCGGAGACGGACAGCGGCTTGTACGCGGGGATCTTCGAGGCGCAGTGCTCCATCAGGTCGCCGATGAGCCGCAGATGGGGCTCGGGCTGGAAGAGCCACTCCTTCTGCGCGATGTACTCCTTGAAGATGTCGGTCTGGAGGGTGCCGTTGAGGACGGAGGGGTCGACGCCCTGCCGCTCGGCCGCGACCAGGTACATGCAGAAGACGGGCACGGCGGGCCCGCTGATCGTCATCGACGTCGTCACGTCACCCAGCGGGATGTCCTTGAACAGGACCTCCATGTCGGCCGCCGAGTCGATCGCGACCCCGCAGTGCCCGACCTCGCCGAGCGCGCGGCGGTCGTCGGAGTCGCGCCCCATGAGCGTCGGCATGTCGAAGGCCACGGACAGCCCACCGCCGCCGTTGGCGAGGATCTTCTTGTAGCGCTCGTTGGTCTGCTCGGCGTTGCCGAACCCGGCGAACTGCCGGATGGTCCAGGTCCGGCCCCGGTAGCCGGTCGGATACAGACCGCGCGTGAAGGGGTACTCACCCGGCCAGCCGATCCGCTCGAAACCCTCGTACGCGTCCCCGGGCCGGGGCCCGTACGCCGGCTCCACGGGATCGCCGGAGAGCGTGGTGAAATCGGCCTCGCGCTTGCGTGAGGCGTCGTAGCGGGCCTGCCAGCGTCGGCGGCCTTCCTCGATGGCGTCAGCGTCCATACCCACGAATTTACTAGGACGTCCTAGTAAATGTCGATGGGGGACCGCCGTACGTGTACCCGTACGGCGGTGGCTACTAGGCCTTCGCGACCGCGGGAGCGTCGTCCGCGACCCTCGGCTCCAGCTCGCGGGAGATCCTGCGCTCCACGAAGAACGCGGCCGTCGGGATCGTGCCCGCCAGCAGCACCCACAGCTGCTTGGCGACCGGCCACTTCGCCTTGGCGCCCAGGTCGAAGGCGAAAACGAGGTAGACGACGTAGAGCCATCCGTGGGCGATGGCCACGACCCGGGTGAAGTCGGCGGCGCCGTCGACGTCGAAGCCGTACTTGGCGATCATGCTGAGACACAGCAGGACCAGCAGCACGCCGGTGACGTAGGCCAGGACGCGGTAGCGGGTCAGCACGCTCTTTTTCATGCGTACGAGCGTAACCGCCGGTTTGGGCCGATCTTGCGCCGCCCCCGAGGACGTACGGCGGTGTCCTACTCCTCGTCGAAGTCGTGCGCGGCGATGCGCAGCGGGCGCAGCATCGCGAAGATCTCCGCGCACTCCTCCCCGTCGTAGGCACCGAGCCCGAAGTCCATCGCCATCAGGTCGCGGGTCGCCGCGTCGCAGACCTCGCGGCCCTTGTCGGTGATCGAGGCGAGGGTTCCGCGCCCGTCGTTCGGGTTGGGGCGCTTGTCGACGAGCCCGGACGTCACCAGCCGGTCCACGGTGTTGGTGACGGACGTCGGGTGCACCATCAACCGCTCGCCGATCTTGGACATCGGCAGCTCGCCCGCCTTGGAGAAGGTGAGCAGCACCAGCGCCTCGTACCGCGCGAAGGTCAGCCCGTACGGCTTGACGACCGCGTCGACCTCCGCCAGCAGAATCTGGTGCGCGCGCATGATCGAGGTGATCGCGGCCATGGACGGCACGTTTCCCCAGCGCTGCTTCCAGTGTTCGTCGGCGCGCGCGATGGGATCGAAGGCGAGACTGAGGGGCTTCGGCACGGCAATAGACCTTACCGGCCGGTCATATCGCGGTCAGCCCCGTCTCGCCCTTCGGTCGCCGCCCGTCCGTACGCCCGGCCGCCCCGGCCGGCAGTTGCGCGGCGGGCCGGCCCCCGCGCCCCCGCGCGCGAGACTCGAACGCCTCGCGCGCGGGGGCGCGGCCGGCACCGCCGTACTCACCGCGCTCGACGAGCCCGCCACCACGGCGGTGCCCGCCGAGCGCCCGCGGCCGGCGGCGTGTGCGATCCCTCAGGCCAGGTCCAGCAGGGAGGCCATGATCTCGTACAGCGTCGCCTCCGGTTCGGCCAGCGGGCCCTCGGACCGCCACGCCACATACCCGTCGGGCCGCACCAGCACCGCGCCCCGCGGCGTCGTGCCGTGGAGTTCGGCCCAGTCCGTGCCGTTCTCGGGGACGAGCTCGGCGTGCGGGTCCTTGCCGATGCGGTACGAGTCGAGGCTTACGGCGAGGCGCTCGGCAACGCTGGTCGCCGCCCGGTGCCAGGCGTCCTCGGCAGCCCCGCTGAGCAGGACGAACGAGCGCTCGTACAGATCGAGCGTGGAGGTGCGGGCGCCGGAGCGCAGGAGCCACATGTGCGGGGCGCGGCTGCCGGGTTCGCCGGCCATGGCCATCTGCTCGGGCACGACCGGGCCCGCCGGGTCGGCGCCGATGACGGCGCCACGCGGATAGCGGTAGCCCAGGGCCACCTTGAGGACACCGCCCTGACGTCCGCCGCCACCGCCGCCCGCGCCGGGAGCGGGGGCGTAGCCCGGATGGCTGTGTTCCGCGGAACGGGCCGAGGCCCGCGCGCTCGTCGCCTGCGCCACTGGGAGACGCTCGGCCTCGTAGGACTGGAGCAGCCCGGGCCCGGCCCACCCGTTCAGTACGGCGGCGAGCTTCCAGGCGAGGTTGTGTGCGTCCTGGATACCGGTGTTGGAGCCGAACGCCCCGGTCGGCGACATCTCGTGGGCGGAGTCCCCGGCGAGGAAGACCCGTTCCGACGCGTACCGCTCGGCGACCCGCTCCGCCGCGTGCCAGGGCGCCCTGCCGGTGATCTCGACGTCCATGTCGAGATCACCGACGGCCCGGCGGATGTGGGAGACGCACCGCTCGTCGGTGAAGTCCTCCAGCGTCTCGCCCTGCTCGGGGTGCCAGGGAGCGTGGAACACCCACTTCTCCACGTTGTCCACGGGCAGGAGCGCGCCGTCCGCCTCCGGGTTCGTCAGGTAGCAGCAGATGAAGCGCCGGTCGCCCACCGCGTCCGCGAGTGCGCGGGAGTTGAAGGTGATGCTCACGTTGTGGAACAGGTCTCCGGGGCCCGTCTGGCGGATGCCCAGGCGCTCGCGGACCGGGCTGCGCGGCCCGTCGGCCGCGATGAGGTACTCCGCCCGCACCGTGGTGTGCGCGCCGGTGTCCCGGTTCTTCATGAGCGCGGTGACGCCCTCCGCGTCCTGGTCGAAGGAGAGCATCTCGGTGGAGAACCGGATGTCGCCCCCGAGGCCGCGGGCGGACTTCAGCAGCACCGGCTCCAGGTCGTTCTGACTGCACAGACACCATCCGCTCGGGCTGAAGCGGGCCAGGCCGCCACCCGGGTCGATCTCCTTGAACAGCCACTCGCCCTCGTCGTCGGTCAGGGACGAGGTCTGCAGGATGCCGTGGTTGTCCGCCAGGGTCGACGCGGCCTTGCGGATCGCTTGTTCGGCCCCGGCCACCCGGAACAGCTCCATCGTGCGCACGTTGTTCCCGCGCCCACGCGGGTGCTTCGAGGTGCCCGCGTGTTTCTCGACCAGCATGTGCGGGATGCCGAGCCGGCCGAGGAACAGCGAGGCGGACAGACCCACCAGGGATCCCCCCACGATGAGAACCGGCACGTGGTGGTCGACTTCTTCGTTCATCAATGCCTCCAGCAGCGGACCCCGGCTACAGGGCTTCCATGGACCCCCGGCTACAGGGAGTCCATGCCCCGACGGGAGGGGTTCGCTCGCCCCATTCACCCGGCTGGTTCAGCCTCTGTTCCACCCGCTTCACCCGTGCGGTTTCACCCGCTTCACCCGTGCGGTCACCCACGTGGTTCACGCGACTCGCGCGATGCTCCGGGCCGACCCACGATCGGGATCCGGGCTGATCGCCGTCCCCGACACCGGGGGCGTACCCGGGCATCCGGCGATCGGCCCTGTGAATCCACGACGCCTGACGCTGCTTCACAAGGCTTGGCGCCCGGGCTGTCCCTAAGGAGATGGGTGCTGGATGACAACTTCGGAACGTGTATCGCAGTCCGCGTTCGACGGCTCCCGGCTGCGGGTCGTCCTGCTGCTGGACCTCCATGACGGCGCCCAGAAGCAGTTCCTGGAGGCCTACGAACAACTGCGCAACCAAGTGGCCTCCGTGCCGGGCCACATCAGCGACCAGCTGTGCCAGTCGATCGAGAATCCCTCGCAGTGGCTCATCACCAGCGAGTGGGAGAGCGCCCCGCCCTTCCTGGCGTGGGTGAACAGCGAGGAACACGTCGAGACGGTCCAGCCGCTGCACAGCTGCGTCCGGGACACGCGGTCCCTGCGCTTCAGCGTTCTGCGCGAGACGGGGAACATCTCCGCGCCGCTCCCCCAGTCGGAGAAGGGCCGCCTCCAGGCGACGGCACGGGTGGGCGACGGCGTCGTGCGCCACGCCCTCACCTTCACCGTGAAGCCGGGCAGCGAGCCGATGGTCGCCAAGATCCTCGCCGGATACTCCTCGCCGCAGGCGCAGGTCGACGAGAACACCCGACTGCGCCGCACCTCGCTCTTCATGCACGGCAACCGGGTGGTACGCGCCATCGAGGTGGAAGGCGACCTGATGGCCGCCCTGCGCCATGTGTCCCGGCAGCCCGAGGTCATGGCGGTCGAGGAGGCCATCAACCCCTATCTGGAGCAGGACCGGGACCTCAGCGATCCGGGATCGGCCCGGGTCTTCTTCACCCGGGCGGCGCTGCCCGCGGTGCACCATGTGTCGGTCGGCACCGGCGAGCCGTCGGACGTGGAGCGGCACGCGCTGTTCTACCCGGCCAAGAGCGGGTCCGGCATGGCCCTGGCCCGGCTGCTCGCCCGCGAGGACGAGGCGGCGGCCGACGACCCCGCCAACCCCATCCACTGCAGCACCATCTTCCAGCGCGACGACATCGTGGTCCGTCTGGTCGATGTGCGGGGCAGCATCGAGGACGACCCCGTCCTGGCCCTCGGTCTCAAGGGCGACCGCAACGGCGCGGTCCTGTCCCGCCTGCTCGACGCCGACGCGCTCGGCGTCGACGGTGCGCCGACGACCGAGAAGGAGATCTCGCGCTTCCTCGAGCGGTCCGACATGCAACTGATCACCGACCGCAGCTCATCAGCCTCCTGACCGGAGCGTCCGGCCCGGTCCGCGGCCGGACGCGCACTACGCCGTCGGCACACATCAACTGGAGGAACCGCACATGACCACGCCCCGCCCACGCATCGTGGACCTCAGCGAGACCGAGCCCAACACCAGGCGCGGAGGTGATCTGCGCGCCATGCTCACGCCCACCGCGGTGGGCGCCAAGAGCGGCTTCATGGGCCTCGCCATCGTGCAGCCCGGCGAACGCATCGGCGAGCACTACCACCCGTACTCCGAGGAGTTCGTCTACGTCGTGAGCGGTCGGCTCGAAGTCGACCTGGACGGCGAGACGCACCCGATCCAGCCCGACCAGGGCCTGCTGATTCCCATCAACATGCGGCACCGCTTCCGCAACGTGGGCGACGTGGAGGCCCGCATGGTCTTCCACCTGGGCCCGCTGGCGCCGCGCCCCAAGCTCGGCCACGTCGACACCGAGGAGACCGACGGCCTGGAGGGAGCCGGACAGGCGATGACACCACAGCGAACCGAGGCCGTGTCATGACCCGGCGCGTGGCGGTCACCGGCGTCGGCATCGTCGCCCCGGGCGGTGTGGGCGTCCCGGCGTTCTGGGACCTCCTGGCGAACGGCCGCACCGCGACGAGGGGCATCACGCTCTTCAACCCGGAAGGTCTGCGTTCGCGTATCGCGGCCGAGTGCGACTTCGACCCGGCCGCCCACGGAATCGACGCGGCGGCCGCTGAGCGCGCCGACCGCTATGTCCAGTTCGCCATGGTCGCCGCCAGGGAGGCGGTGGGCGACGCGGGACTCGGCCCGGAGAAGGAAGACCCCTGGCGCATCGGGGTGTCCCTGGGCACCGCCGTCGGTGGCACCACGCGCCTCGAACACGACTATGTCGCGGTGAGCGAGACCGGCCGGCGGTGGGATGTCGACCACCGCCTGGCCGACCCCCATCTGCACCGCGCGTTCTCACCCAGCACCCTCGCCTCCGAGGTGGCCGAACAGTTCGGTGCCCACGGCCCGGTGCAGACCGTCTCCACGGGCTGCACCTCCGGCCTCGACGCGATCGGCTACGCCTTCCACGCCGTACAGGAGGGACGGGTCGACGTGTGCATAGCGGGCGCTTCGGACTCGCCGATCTCACCCATCACGATGGCGTGCTTCGACGCCATCAAGGCGACCTCCCCGAACAACGACGACCCCGAGCACGCGTCCAAGCCGTTCGACAAGCACCGCAACGGGTTCGTCATGGGCGAGGGCGGAGCCGTCCTGATCCTGGAGGAGCTCGAACACGCGCGGGCCCGTGGCGCACGTGTGTACTGCGAGATCGGCGGCTATGCCACCTTCGGCAACGCCTACCACATGACCGGCCTCACCCGTGAGGGTCTGGAGATGGCGCGTGCGATCGACGGCGCCCTCGCGCACGCCCGGTTGGACGGCTCCGACATCGACTACGTCAACGCCCACGGCTCCGGCACCCAGCAGAACGACCGGCACGAGACAGCCGCCGTGAAACGGTCCCTGGGCGACCACGCGTACCGGACGCCGATGAGTTCGATCAAGTCGATGGTGGGCCACTCCCTGGGCGCCATCGGTGCGATCGAGGTCCTGGCCTGCGTCCTGGCTCTCGTCCATCAGGTCGTGCCGCCCACGGCGAACTACACGACCCCGGACCCCGAGTGCGACCTCGACTACGTGCCGCGCACCGCACGGCAGGTCAAACTCCGCAACGTGTTGTCCGTCGGCAGTGGCTTCGGCGGCTTCCAGTCCGCGGTGGTGCTGACCCGCCCAGATGGGAGGACCTGATGAAGCCGCAGCAAAAACGGCGTGCCGCCATCACCGGCATAGGCGTCGTCGCCCCCAACGGACTGAGCACCGAGACCTTCTGGAAGTCCACCGAGAAGGGCCTCTGTGTACTGGACCGGGTGACCCGCGAGGGGTGCGACCATCTGCCCCTGCGGATCGCCGGCGAGGTCCGCGGATTCGACCCGGTGGCGCTGATCGAGGAGCGGTTCCTCGTCCAGACCGACCGGTTCACCCACTTCGCGATGGCCGCCGCCGACCTCGCCCTGGAGGACGCCCGGCTCGGCCGCACCTACACCGGCGACGAGCCGTTCGGGATCGGCGTGGTCACCGCCGCGGGGTCCGGCGGCGGCGAGTTCGGGCAGCGCGAACTGCAGCGGCTGTGGGGACAGGGGCCCAGATTCGTGGGCCCGTACCAGTCCATCGCCTGGTTCTACGCGGCCAGCACCGGCCAGATCTCCATCAGGGGCGGCTTCAAGGGACCGTGCGGCGTCGTGGCCAGCGACGAGGCCGGCGGTCTGGACGCCCTGGCGCACGCCGCCCGAGCCGTCCGGCGCGGCACCGACGTGGTCGTGGCCGGTGCCGCCGAGGCTCCGCTGGCTCCGTATTCGATGGTCTGCCAGCTCGGCTACGAGGACCTCAGCACCAGCGACGACCCGGCCTGCGCCTACCGGCCCTTCACCGGCGCTGCCTGCGGATTCGTGCCCGCCGAGGGGGGCGCCATGCTCGTCGTCGAGGAGGAGACGGTCGCACGGGGCCGGGAGGCCGCGATCCGGGCCTTCGTCGCCGGGCACGGTGCGACGTTCACCGGCGCGTCCTGCTGGGCGCAGTCCCGGGAGGGTCTGGCGCACGCGATACGCGACGCGCTGAACGAGGCCCGGTGCGCGCCCGAGGAGATCGACGTCGTGTTCGCGGACGCGTTCGGCGTACCGGAGGCCGACCGTGCCGAGGCGCTGGCGATCGCCGACGTCCTGGGCGCACAGGGCCGGCGCGTGCCGGTGACGGCACCCAAGACCGGCATCGGCCGGGCGTACTGCGGAGCGCCGGTGCTGGACGTGGCGGCGGCGGTGCTCGCCATGGAACACGGTCTCGTACCGCCCACCCCGAACGTCTTCGACCCCTGCTACGACCTCGACCTGGTGACCGGGAGCGCTCGCCCCGCCGAGCTGCGCACGGCGCTGGTCCTCAGCCGGGGACTCATGGGCTCGAACGCAGCGCTGGTGCTGCGGCACGGCGCTCATGCCCTCTCATGAGAAGGAGAAAGAGATGGACAACCAACTGACCGTCCAGGAGCTGGCCGCTCTGATGAAGAAGGCGGCCGGCGTCACGGTGGACGTGAAGGAGCTGGAGGACCGGCTCGACTCCGGCTTCGCCGAGTTCGGGCTCGACTCGCTCGGCCTGCTGGGCATCGTCGGGGAGCTGGAGAACGGCCACGGCGCGGTGCTTCCCCCCGACGCGGAGCGCTGCCGGAACCCGCGCGAGTTCCTCGACCTCGTCAACAACAACATCGTCGCTGGAGCCTGATGTGTCTGGACACACCGAGAACGACATCATCATCGCCGCCCCCCTGGACCTCGTCTGGGACATGACCAACGACATCGAGAGCTGGCCGCAGCTGTTCAGCGAGTACGCGTCCGTCGATGTCCTGAGCCGGGAGAACGGCACGACCACCTTCCGCCTCACCATGCACCCGGACGAGAACGGCAAGGTCTGGAGCTGGGTCTCGGAACGGACGCCCGACCGGGAGAAGCTGACGGTCACGGCCCGCCGCGTCGAGACCGGCCCCTTCGAGTACATGAACATCAGGTGGGTGTACTCGCAGACCCCCGACGGCACCAGGATGCACTGGACGCAGGACTTCGCGATGAAGCCCGAAGCTCCCGTCGACGACGCCTGGATGACCGACAACATCAACCGCAACTCGGTCGTCCAGATGGAACTCATCCGGGACAAGGTCGAACAGCACGCCCGCGAGCGCAGGACCGCTTCCGTCACCACCGACTGATCCCCGACGCCGGACCGGCCGCGGACCGCCCCCTTCGGGCGGTCCGCCCGGCTTGGCGCCGACGAAAGGAAGTTCCCCCATGCACCAAGCCCTGATCGTGGCCCGGATGGCGCCGGGTTCGGCCCCGGACATCGCGAAGGTGTTCGCGGAGTCCGACAGCGGCGAACTGCCGCACCTCGTGGGCGTCACCCGCCGCACCCTGTTCCAGTTCAACGACGTGTACATGCACCTGGTGGAGGCGGACCGGCCGCCCGGCCCCGCGATCGCCGAGGTGGCCGGCCACCCGGCCTTCCGGGACATCAGCGACAGGCTCTCCACCTACGTGAGCGCGTACGACCCGACGACGTGGCGCAGCCCGAAGGACGCGATGGCCCAGGAGTTCTACCGCTGGGAACGCGAGAGCTGAGGGCCTGATAGGCCTGACACGTGACAAGGGCCCGCCCCCGGCATCAGCCGGGGGCGGGCCCTTGTCACGTGTCAGGGTCACGTGTCAGGTCGGGTCAGGCAGGTACGGTGCATTCGAACGCGTGCAGGTACGCGTTGACCGGCCGGATCTCACCGACGGTCAGACCGGCCTCCGTCATGCGGGTGACCAGGCTTTCCTTGGTGTGCTTGGCTCCTCCGACGTTGAGGAGCAGCATCAGGTCCATGGACGTGGTGAACTTCATCGACGGGGTGTCGTCGACGAGGTTCTCGATGATGACGACCCTGGCTCCGGGGCGGGCCTTCGTCATCACGTTCCGCAGGGTTCTGCGGGTGCTGTCGTCGTCCCATTCCAGGATGTTCTTGATGATGTACAGGTCGGCCTCGACCGGGATCTCCTCGCGGCAGTCCGCGCCGACGATCCGGGCCCGCGCGGCGAGCGGGCCGCCGTCACGCAGCCGGGGGTCCGCCTTCTCCACCACGCGGGGCAGGTCGAGCAGGGTTCCCCGGATGTCCGGGTGCTTCTCCAGCAGGCTGGCGAGCACATGTCCCTGGCCGCCGCCGATGTCGGCGACCGTCGACACGCCGGTCAGGTCGAGGAGCTCCGCGACGTCCCGCGCCGACTGCTCGCTGGACGTGGTCATGGCCTGGTTGAAGACCTGGGCGGAGTCGTGCGCGTCCTCGTGCAGGTAGTCGAAGAACCCCTTGCCGTACAGCTCGTGGAAGACGCTGCCGCCCGACCGCACCGCCTCGTCGAGCCGCGGCCAGGCGTCCCAGGTCCAGGGTTCGGTGCACCAGAGGGAGATGTACCGAAGGCTGTGCGGATCGTCTTCGCGCAGCAGCCGGGACATGCTGGTGTGGACGAACCGTCCGTCGTCGTTCTGCGCGAAGATGCCGTAGCAGGACAGGGCCCGGAGCAGCCTCAGCAGGGGCCGCGGCTCGGTGCCCAGCACGGCCGCGAGTTCTTCCGCGGTGGCGGGCTTCTCGCCGAGCGCGTCGGCGACGCCGAGCTTGGCCGCCGCCCGGACGGCCGCGGCGCACGCCGCCCCGAAGACGAGCTCCCTCAGCTGCATGGCCGGGGCCGGCTGGGGGGCGGGACTCACTGTGGTCATTTACCGTCTCGATTCGCTTGGTCGAGCAGACAGGCGGGCCGGCCGGTCAGCACATGCCCGCGGGTTCGGAGCGCTGACACGAGTTGTGCTCGAACTTGTTGCCGGTGCCGGTGTCCCGGTTGGCCAGGTCGGCCGTCGAATTACCCGACAGCACGTTGTCCCGGATGACATTGCGCTTGTTCGGCGTGCCGACGAAGCTCTTGTACAGCACCACTCCGCCGGAGAACACGGACTTGCCCACGTTGTCTCGGATGTCGTTGTACTCCACGACCGTGTCCTCGGTACCGGTGAGAACAATTCCGGACCCCTGGATGTAGGGCAGCCGAGCCGTCTTCGCGCAGTATTTGTTGTTCTCGTGGACGCCATTGCCCCGAATGGCCAGGGCTCCGGCGTGCGGCTTGCCCTCGTCGCCTACGGCGAACAGCCCGCTGCAGTTCGCGCTGAGTTCGTTCTCCTCGACGGTGACATTCCGCAGACGCCTGACGGTGAGTCCGATCCGGTTGCCCTCCAGCCTGTTGTGGCGGACGACGGTGCCCCGCGTGTCCGTGGCGCCGGCCTCGGTGTCCACCGTGTTGGAGAGGAACACGCCCGACTCGGCGTTTCCCCGGGCGACGTTTTCCTCGAGCACGCTCCGGACGGACCGCTCGATGGCGATGCCCCAGTTCTTGTTCTTGTCTGCGGCCACGTCCCGCACGGTCAGCTTGTCGGTGTTGGACGCCCACAGGCCGTTCTTCTTGTAGCCGGTCAGCGTGAGCGAGCGGACGCTGGTACGCGTGACGGGGTGGGCGGACGTGCCCTCGACGCAGATCCCGTTGCCGGCGGCCGCGCACTTGTCGGCGGCCCTGGTCGCCGCCGGCATCAGCACGGTCCGCTCCCCCGCCCCGCGGATGGTCAGACCGGACTTCGTGACGAGGACGCTCTGATGGTAGGTGCCGGGCGAGATGACAATGGTGTCGCCCGACTGCGCGGCATCGACCGCTTTCTGGATCGATTCCCCCGGATGCACGACATGAGCAGTCGCGGCATTGGCCGCCGGGATACAGCTCAGTCCCGACGCCACCACGATTGCGGCGCAACCGAGGTATGCGAAATCTTTTTTGTTCATGGGTCGAAGTTATGGTCCATCAATCCGACCCGCCATGTGTGGTCACCCGTTTACTGCACGTCGGGCGCGAATGGCCCAATCCGGAGCCTGAAAGGGCGTCATGACCCCTCTGTTCAGGAGGGCCGGGGCCATAAATCCGGCTTCGTCTATTTCGAGTTCGGCCGGGGTGGCCGAGGCCGGAATGGTGAAGCGGCCGGAGTGGTGAGGCGGCCGGAGGGTTCCAGCCCCGGCGCCGGTGCGCGGGGTCAGCCGCGGGTGGCCCGGCGCAGGGTGTGGCGGACCGCGCGCTGGGCGACCGGGCCCAGGTCCTCCAACGCCGTCAGCAGGAGTGCCAATTGGTCCAGTGCCGCGAGGGCGGCCCCGGCCCCTTCCGCGTCCACCCCCTCGTACAGCTCGATCCCCACGAACGACGCCGCCACCGCCCGCGCCAGCCCCGCCGGGTCGGCGAACTCGCCCAGCGGGGTCGGGGTCAGGACGCGGGTCAGCACCTTCTCGATCTCCGCGATCCAGAGGTCGAGGCCGGCCGCCGTCGCGGGTGCGAGGCGTGGCTGCGTCTGGGCGCCGGCGAGCAGCTGGCCGAGCATCGCCACATGGCCCTCGGCCTTCTCCTGCTCGTGCAGCTCGCGGCCCAGCGCGAGGAGCTCGGCCAGGGTGGCGACCTCGTCCAGCCGTGCCCGGTAGCGCGCCACCACCTGCTCTGCGCCGTGCCGGCAGGCCGCGGCCAGCAGTTCGTCCACCGATCCGAAGTGGTAGAAGACGAGCGCCTGGTTGACTCCGGCGGCCGCGGCGATCGCACGGGCGGACGTCTTGGCGATCCCCTGCTCGGAGAGCGCCCGCAGCGCTCCTTCGAGGAGCTTCGTCTTCGTCGTCTCGCTCACGCCCGCCGCTCCTCGCGGACGGGACGCAGGCCGGGGCGCACGCCACAGGTGCGGATGTCCGTGTAGTCGGCCTCGAACGACCCCTCGTAGCCGAAGAGCGGGCCGACGTACCGGTTCACGACCCGGACCTGGATACGGAAGCGGCCCGTCCGGTCGTCGAAGGACTCGCGTACCTGAGCCTCGCCGCCGATGAGTTCGGGGACCCGGACGTCGACCGGCCCCTCGCGGAAGCGGTGTTCGCCCGAGCGGATCAGCAGCGAACCGTCGGGCTCGGCGCGGAAGTGCAGGTCGCTGGCGAGGTGCTGGTGCGTGCCGAGGTAGTCGAGGACGCGGTCGCCCTTGGGGCTCAGCACCATCTGGGCGTCGAAGCGGCGGGGGCCGCCGGGGAGGTCGAAGGTGCGCACGAACGTCACCGTCTCACGGCCGAAGGTGTCCTTGTACGGCACGTTCTCGATGGTGAACGGGATCCGCCGGCCCGCGCGCGGGACCAGGATGTTGCGAGTGCCGCCGAGGGCCAGGAACGGCTTCACGAAGCGCCCGCCGTGCCAGATGCGCTCCATGACGCCCCGCCCGGTGCAGGCCTCGCCGCTCGTGAGGCCCACCGAGAAGCGGCGCCGCAGTTCGGGGTGGAGGCGGTCGAAGTCCGCGCCCATCACCGTACGGAAGATCGACGTCATGACTGCCGCTCCAGGGTGGCGAGAAGGCGGGGTGCGCGCGTGCGGGTGGGCGGGGTGCGCAGACAGCGGCGGGCGGCCGGGGTGCCGGGCGCGGGCGGCAGGAACAGGGCCAGCGCTACGGCCACGCTCGCCAGCAGCGGCATCGCGTAGCAGAGCATCGGCGCGAAGGGGCCGGTGAGCAGGAGGAGCCGGCCGAAGCCGAAGCCCGTGCAGCCCGCGGCGATCACCAGGACACGCAGGGCCAGTTCGGCGGCCCAGCGGCGCAGCGCCCGCTCCGGTGTGATGCCGCGCTCCAGCCAGAGGCGCAGGCGGTCGAAGGACCAGGCCGTGGCCCAGCCCATCAGGGGGCGGAACAGCAGGCGGTCGGTGGCGACTCCGACCAGGCCCCATCGCGGGCGGTAGTCGTAGCCCGTGAGGAAGCGGATCCCGTCCCCGTCGGGAACGTAGCGCCAGTAGCCGCTTCCCTCGGCGAGCAGGGAGAGGGGGTGCGGGGAGGCGAAGCGCAGGGCGGAGGTGCGGGTGCCGTCCGGGCGCTCCTTCTCACCGGCGGACACGCCGGTTCCGGCGATCGTCAGGAACGGCAGTACGCGGGTCGCGTACCGGAAGCGCTGCGGCTCGCCCTCCCCGCGCGCGAGGTAGTCGATCTCGGTGAACCGCAGGTCCCAGCGCTGGTGGCGCGCGGGGTCCTGGGTGTGGGTCCAGAGGTCGTCCAGGTCGCGTCGTATGCGTGTCTCTATGTAGAGCCCCATCCGGAATCCCCCAGGTCAGTGGCTACTGCGCGGCTTCTTTTGAGCGAGTGCTCAAATGCCTGGCCCTGAAGATACAGCTGTTTGAGCGACTGCTCAAACAGTCGGGCGCAAGAGAACCCCGGCCCAGGAGGACCGGGGTTCCGCGCAGAAGGGGTGCCTCTGGGCCTATGCGGACAGGTGGCGCTCCACCGTTTCCACCTTGGAGGTGAGGCCGTCCGACACGCCCGGGCGGATGTCCGCCTTCAGGACGAGGGAGACACGCGGCGCTCGCTCCTCCACCACGGCGACGGCGCGCTTGACGACGGCCATGACCTCGTCCCACTCGCCCTCGACCGACGTGAACATCGCGTCGGTGCGGTGGGGCAGGCCCGACTCGCGCACGACCCGGACGGCGTCCGCGACGTACTCCCCCACGTCGACGCCGACGCCGAGGGGGGTGACGGAGAAAGCGACGATCATGCGTTCACCGTCCCTTCCCGGCGGGCGCGGGAGGCGATGACCGCGTCCTCGGCCTCGCGCTTGAGCTTGCGCTCGGCGAAAAGGCCGCCGAAGGGCGGGATCGCCAGCAGGAAGTAGCCGGCGGCCTTCTTCTTGGACCACTTGGCGCGGTTCCAGGCGTCCGCCCAGAAGATCACGTAGAAGGTGAACAGCAGGCCGTGGATCAGGCCCATCGGGAAGACAGCGTCGAACTCGGTCGTCCGCTTCAGCACCGAGCAGACCAGCAGGATCGGGAACGAGATGGCCTCGGGCAGCGAGATGAGCCTGAGTCGGTGGAGTGCGGCTGCGGTCTTGACGTCCACGGGCAGGAAACCTTCGTCGTCGGGGCACCGGTGATCACCTTGTGAACGAGCGCACAAGGCCGCACCCATTCTGACACCCTCCCCGTCGCCCCTCGCTTCAGGGCCTTCTCACGGTCCTTGTCCCCACATAGGACCTGTCGGCGGCACCCCGCTGCGGTTACCTTCACACCGTGGCGATGTTCCGACTTCAAGGCAGCAAGGTGCTGGCCGTCGACATGACCGGGGACGCCGTGAAGGCGAAGAACGGGTCGATGGTCGCCTACGACGGCCAGATGGCGTTCAAGAAACTGAGCGGGGGCGGTGAGGGGATCCGGGGGATGGTGACCCGGCGGCTCACCGGCGAGCAGATGACATTGATGGAGGTGAAGGGGCAGGGGACCTGCTGGTTCGCGGACCGGGCTTCCGAGATCAACCTGGTGAGCCTTCAGGGGGACAAGCTGTACGTCGAGTCGAGCAATCTGCTCGCGACCGACGCCGGGCTGCGGACGGGTACGTCCTTCACCGGCCTGCGCGGCGCGTCGCAGGGCAACGGCCTGTTCACGACGACCGTCGAGGGGCACGGCCAGGCGGCGATCATGTCGGACGGCCCCGCGGTGGTGCTGCGCGTGAGCTCGCAGTACCCCCTGACGGTCGACCCCGGGGCGTACATCGCGCACCAGGGGAACGTGCGGCAGTCCTTCCAGTCCGGTGTGACGTTCCGCACGTTCATGGGTGAGGGCGGCGGCGAGGCCTTCCAGATCCGCTTCGAGGGTGACGGGCTGGTCTACGTACAGCCCAGCGAGCGCAACACGATCGCGGGGGATGTGTGACATGCCCTTCCGCGAGATCAACTCCAAGATGATCGAGGCCACCGTCGCCCCGGGCCAGCGGCTGTTCAGTCAGCGCGGCGCGATGCTCGCCTACAAGGGCGAGGTGTCCTTCACGCCCAACGTCCAGGGCGGCCAGGGCGGTGTGATGTCGATGCTCGGCCGCCGCATGGCGGGCGAGGCCACTCCGCTGATGACGGTGGAGGGCAGCGGCACGGTGTTCTTCGGGCACGGCGGCCATCACATCGAGGTGATCAACCTCACGGGCGACACCTTGTACGTCGAGGCGGACCGGCTGCTCGCCTTCGACGGCACCCTTCAGCAGGGCACGATGTTCATGGGCTCGCAGGGCGGGGTCATGGGCATGGTCCGGGGCCAGGTGACGGGCCAGGGGCTGTTCACGACCACGCTCAAGGGTCATGGCGCGGTCGCCGTGATGGCCCACGGCGGGGTCATCGAGGTGCCGATCACCCCGCAGCGCCCGGTCCATGTCGACCCCCAGGCGTACGTGGCGCACCACGGCGACGTACGCAACAAGCTGTCCACGGCGCTCGGCTGGCGCGACATGGTGGGCCGCGGCTCGGGCGAGGCGTTCCAGCTGGAGCTGAGCGGCAGTGGTGCGGTGTACGTCCAGGCGTCGGAGGAGAAGCTGTGAGCGCGTACGGGGCCGCGGGCCCGGTGATCCACGACCCGATGACGCTGCCGGTCGACGACAACGTCAACAAGTACACCTTCTGCGTGGAGCTCAAGGGGAGCCAGTGGTTCCTGCAGAAGGGCAAGATGATCGCCCACTACGGCTCGATCGATTTCAACGGCATCGGACACGGCCGGCTCGACCGGCTCGTCCGTACGTCGTTCCATTCGCCACTGCACGCGAGCGACTGGGTCGTGGCGGAGGGCTCCGGCAAGATGCTGCTCGCCGACCGGGCCTTCGATGTGAATTCGTACGACCTGGACGACGGCAATCTGACCATTCGCTCCGGCAACCTGCTCGCTTTTCAGCCAAGTCTCGCGCTCAAGCAGTCGATCGTGCCGGGCTTTCTGACGCTGATCGGAACCGGCAAGTTCGTGGCCGCGTCCAACGGTCCGGTGGTGTTCATGGAACCGCCGATCCGGGTGGACCCGCAGGCGCTGGTCGGCTGGGCCGACTGCCCCTCGCCGTGCCATCACTACGACCACGGGTACATGACGGGCGTCATGGGCGGTCTACGTGCGATGACAGGCCTGGGCGGGGCCTCCGGGGAGGAGCACCAGTTCGAGTTCGTGGGGGCCGGCACCGTGCTGCTCCAGTCCACGGAGACACTCATGGCCGAGCAGGCCATGGGGGCGGTCCCGCAGGAGCCCGGAGTACCGGGCGGTGGCGGGGTGCCTGGTCACCAGGGACAGCAAGCCGGCGCACCGCGTCTTCCCGGACAGCTGGGGGACCTCCAGCGTCGCTTCGGGCTGTGAGCGGTAGTCTGCGGAGTGTGACGTCGAACGCGTGCGCACAGTCACACCACCCTCACTAGTTCGCCTTTCAACCTTTTAGGTAGACTTCATTCATGGAGACCGAGACGGCCACGCGCTGGCTGACCGATGCGGAGCAGTGCGCCTGGCGCACCCACCTGGAGGTCAACAGGCTGTTGACGTACCAGCTCGAGAGGGACCTGCAGCCGTTCAGCCTGACAATGAACGACTACGAGATCCTGGTCAATCTCTCCGAGTCGGAGGGCGTGCGGATGCGAATGAGCGACCTCGCCGCCGCCACCCTCCAGTCCAAGAGCCGCCTCTCGCACCAGATCACCCGTATGGAGAACGCGGACCTGGTACGCCGCGAAAACTGCGAGTCCGACCGGCGGGGACTGTTCGCGGTCCTCACCGAGCACGGCATGGAGACCATGCGGAAGGTGGCGCCGCATCATGTGGCGTCCGTGCGGAGGCACTTCATCGACCTCGTCTCGCCGGAGGCGCTGGAAGAGCTCCACAAAACCCTGCGGCCCGTCGCCGAACACCTCCGCGCACAGCGGGGCAAGCCGTAGCGCTCCGCGGGGAGAGCGTTCCGGGAACCCGCCTGCGGCGGCCGGTCGCGCCCCCGCCGCGGAACCGCGACATGCCGCTGCCCCGCCCCCCTTTCGGGGTGCGGGGCAGCGGTCATGCACGGGTCGTTCCTGCCGCATTTCCGGGGGCTTCCCGCCGCGTCGTCTCCCCGCGTGCGCCCCGTGCCGAGAGCAGGCCGGCCGCGATGGCCACCGTCCCCGAGACCGCGAAGCACAGCGCCGGGGACACGTGGCCCACCAGCAGACCCACCCCCGCGGCGCCGCCCGCGTTCCCGGCGTTCACCGCCGTGTTGACCCAGGCGCCCGCCCGGGTGCGGTGGCCGGGCGGGGCCGCGTCATCGGCGATCAGGTAGGACGTGGTGAGGGCCGGGGCGACGAAGAAGCCGGCGCAGGCCACGGCCAGGGCCAGGGTGCCGAGGCCGGAGCCAGCCCCGCGGCGAGCAGGGCGAGGCCCAGGCCACAGGCCTGCAACGGCAGGCGCACCCGTGCGGACGTACGCCAGTCGACGGCGCCGTTGAGCAGGCCGCCCAGCGCGCTGCCCAGGGACAGCGCGGCGAGCACCCAGGCCACCACGTCGTCCCCGTGACGGTGCTGCTGGGCGAAGGCCATGACGAGGAGGTCGACGGCGCCCAGGGACAGGCCGACGCCCGTCGCGACGACGACGGGCTGCACGAGCGCGCGCCCACCCCGGGGCCGGCCCCCGGAGCGCGCCGCCGGCTTCGCCGCGGCCGGCCGTACGCCCGCCACGACGGGCGACAGCGCGAACGCGAGGGTTCCGGCCCACACCAGCAGGGCGCTCAGCGCGACCCCGGCGGCCGGCGGCGCGCACCGGACGACCACGCCGACCAGCAGCGGCCCGGAGACGAAGAGGATCTCCTCCGCGACGCCGTCCAGACTGTACGCCCGCTGCAACAGCAGTTTGTCCTCGACGACTTCGCCCCAGACGGCACGCATCGTGGGGCCTAGAGGTGGCGTGCAGGCGCCCGCGGCGGCGGCCGGCGCGCCGAGTGCCACCGACGGCGCTCCCGGCAGCCAGGCCGCCGCCGCGAAGGCCGCGAGCAGGCCGGCGTAGAGCGAGGCCATGGGGATCAGGGCACGGCGGGGGCCGTACCGGTCGATCAGGGCCGCCCTGGCGGGCGACAGGACCACGCTCATCGCGCCGAACAGCGCCATGACCGTGCCGGCCACGGCGTACGACCCGGTCCCCCGGGCCACCGTGAGCGTCATGGCCAGGGAGACGACGCCGTACGACAGCCGGCCGACGAGGGCGGCCGTGAAGGTGCGGCGGGCGTGGGGGATGCGGAGGAGCGCGGCGTACGAGGGCCGCGCAGATGACGCAGACATATGGACTTGTTCCTCGACAGCGAGGCGGAAAGGGGACGCCGTGGTGCCGCGACGACCGCAGCCGGACTGCTGCTTGCCCGTCGCGGGACCGGGCGGGCCCTATGCCAAGAGGAGGAACATGCGGTGCAACCTAACAGCGGGCGCTCGGAGTTGACCAGGGGAAGAGCTTCTCGCCCCTCACCTCAGCCCTCCGTCACGCCCTCCACCAGTGAATCCGCGGCCCGATAGGGGTCCAGCTCCCCCGCCACGATCCGCTCCGCGAGCGCGCTGAGGCGGCGGTCGCCGTGCAGGTCGCCGATGCGCCGGCGCAGAGCCGTGACCGCGATCGTCTCGATCTCCTGGGAGGCACGGGCGAGGCGGCGCTCGGTGAGGACCCCGTGCTCCTCCATCCACGCCCGGTGCTTCTCCAGCGCCTCGACCACCTCGTCGATGCCCTCACCACGCGCCGCGACCGTCTTCACGATCGGCGGGCGCCAGTCCCCCGGGCCCCGCGACTCCCCCAGTCCCAGCATGTGGTTCAGCTCACGTGCCGTCGCGTCGGCGCCGTCCCGGTCCGCCTTGTTGACGACGTACACGTCACCGATCTCCAGGATTCCGGCCTTCGCCGCCTGGATGCCGTCGCCCATCCCGGGGGCGAGCAGCACCACCGACGTGTCCGCCTGTGAGGCGATCTCCACCTCCGACTGCCCGACGCCCACCGTCTCCACCAGGATCACGTCACAGCCCGCCGCGTCCAGCACCCGGATCGCCTGCGGAGCCGCCCAGGCGAGACCGCCCAGGTGTCCGCGCGTCGCCATCGAGCGGATGTAGACACCCGGGTCCGACGCGTGCTCCGACATCCGGACCCGGTCCCCGAGCAGCGCGCCCCCGGAGAACGGGGAGGACGGGTCGACGGCCAGCACCCCGACCCGCTTCCCGGCCTTCCGGTACGCCGTCACCAGCGCGGACGTGGACGTCGACTTGCCGACGCCCGGCGACCCCGTCAGGCCCACCACGTAGGCGTTGCCCGTCAGCGGCGCCAGGGCCTCCATGACCTCCCGGAGCTGCGGGGACGCCCCCTCCACCAGGGAGATCAGCCGGGCCACGGCCCGCGGCCGACCTTCCCTGGCCTGGGCCACCAGCGAGGAGACGTCCTGCATCACAGCTCCGTTCAGCGTCGTACAGAGGTCGTACAGAGGTCGTACAGAAAGGGCAGACGTGTCAGACGTGTCAGACCTTGGGTACCCGCACGATCAGCGCGTCACCCTGCCCGCCGCCACCGCACAGCGCCGCCGCGCCCACGCCGCCGCCCCGCCGCTTCAGCTCCAGCGCCAGGTGCAGCACGAGCCGGGCACCGGACATGCCGATCGGGTGTCCCAGGGCGATCGCGCCCCCGTTGACGTTCACCTTTTCGGTGGACACCCCGAGGTCCTTCATCGACTGCACCGCGACCGCGGCGAAGGCTTCGTTGATCTCGATCAGATCAAGATCGTCGACCGCGAGACCCTCCTTCTTCAGCGCGTGCTGGATCGCGTTGGACGGCTGCGACTGCAAAGAGTTGTCCGGTCCCGCCACATTCCCGTGGGCGCCGATCTCCGCGATCCACTCCAGGCCGAGCTCCTGCGCCTTGGCCTTGCTCATCACGACCACGGCCGCCGCACCGTCCGAGATCTGCGAGGAGGAACCGGCCGTGATCGTGCCGTCCTTGGTGAAGGCGGGCCGCAGCTTGCCGAGCGACTCGGCCGTCGTCTCGCCGCGGATGCCCTCGTCCTGGCTGAAGACCACCGGCTCACCGCGCCGCTGCGGAATCTCCACGGGCGTGATCTCGGCCTCGAAGATCCCGTTCTTCTGCGCGGCGGCGGCCCGCTGGTGCGACAGGGCGGCCACGGCGTCCTGGTCCGCGCGGCCGATCCCGAGCCGCGTGTTGTGCTTCTCCGTGGACTCGCCCATGGCGATGTTCTCGAAGGCGTCCGTCAGACCGTCGTACGCCATGGCGTCGATCATCTGGACCGCGCCGTACTTGTAGCCCTCACGGGACTTCGGCAGCAGATGCGGGGCGTTGGTCATGGACTCCTGACCACCGGCGACGACGACATCGAACTCACCGGCGCGGATCAGCTGGTCCGCGAGCGCGATCGCGTCGAGCCCGGACAGACACACCTTGTTGATCGTGAGCGCCGGGACGCTCATCGGAATGCCCGCCTTGACCGCGGCCTGGCGTGCCGGGATCTGCCCCGCCCCGGCCTGCAGCACCTGGCCCATGATCACGTACTGCACCTGGTCGCCGCCGATCCCCGCACGGTCGAGGGCGGACTTGATCGCGAAGCCGCCGAGGTCGGCTCCGGAGAAGGACTTCAGCGAGCCGAGCAAACGGCCCATCGGGGTGCGTGCACCCGCGACGATCACCGAGGTCGTGCTGTTCGTTCCAGACATGAGGTGCGATCCCCTTACCGGCCTGCACAGCCGAGGAGTGAACGAGGGTTTACTTGAATGTACTGAGCGGTAGGCCACCCGTCATCCGGCGTGGAGTGTGATCGCGCGCACGTTGCGTAACCACCTCCCGGAGCGCTGCACTGACTCCATGCTGACGCGAATCGACCACATCGGGATCGCCTGTTTCGACCTCGACAGGACCGTCGAGTTCTACCGGGCCACATACGGCTTCGAGGTGTTCCACTCCGAGGTCAACGAAGAGCAGGGCGTGCGCGAGGCCATGCTCAAGATCAACAACACGGACGACGGGGGCGCTTCCTACCTCCAGCTCCTGGAACCCACCCGCGAGGACTCCGCCGTCGGGAAGTGGCTGGCGAAGAACGGAGAGGGCGTTCACCACATTGCTTTCGGTACGGCGGATGTGGACGCGGACGCCGCCGACATCAGGGAAAAGGGCGTACGCGTCCTGTATGACGAGCCCCGGCGGGGCTCCATGGGGTCCCGGATCACGTTCCTGCATCCAAAGGATTGCCACGGAGTACTGACAGAACTGGTCACTTCGGCGGCTGTTGAGTCACCTGAGCACTGACTCCCGTACATATGGGCCGGTAGGGTTGGGGGCGGTCGCCGCTCAACCAGGGCGACCGGTTCCTGCCTTACGGCGGGAACCGGGTCCTGTCCGAGGGCAGGATCCCAGGCCGGGGTCCGGTTTCGGGGGACGAGCGTCGGGGCAGCAGCCCGTGCTCCGCCGTTGATCTGACACCATTCCCCGGGGGCCCCGTTCGGCGGATGGACGGAGCTCGTTTGGAGAGACTTGCGACCAGGGGACGGATGGGACCGCGCAGTGCGGGGCTACGAAAGCCAGGAGCGAGAGCCGGCGGCTGACGTCGACCATCTCACTCGGTTCGAGGCCGAGATGGATCGGCTCAAGACCGAGCGGGAAAAGGCGATCCAGCACGCCGAGGATCTCGGCTACCAGGTCGAGGTACTGCGCGCCAAGCTGCACGAGGCGCGGCGCACGCTCGCGTCCCGGCCTGCTTATGAGAGCGCCGACCTCGGCTATCAGGCCGAGCAGTTGCTCCGTAACGCCCAGATCCAGGCCGATCAGCTGCGCGCCGACGCCGAGCGCGAGCTGAGCCAGGCCCGCGCGCAGACGCAGCGGATCCTTCAGGAACACGCCGAGCAGGCGGCCCGGCTCCAGGCGGAGCTGCACACGGAGGCGGTCACCCGCCGCCAGCAGCTCGACCAGGAGCTGGCCGAGCGCCGGCAGACCGTCGAGTCGCACGTCAACGAGAACGTGGCGTGGGCCGAGCAGCTGCGGGCCCGCTCCGAGCAGCAGGCCCGCCGGCTCGTGGAGGAGTCGCGGGCCGAGGCCGAGCAGGCGCTGGCCGCCGCCCGCGCCGAGGCCGAGCGGATCGCCGCCGAGGCCCGGCAGCGGCTCAACACCGACGCCGAGTCGGCCCGCGCGGAGGCGGAGGCGCTGCTGCGCCGGGCCCGCACGGACGCCGAGCGGCTGCTGAACGCCGCGTCCACGCAGGCCCAGGAGGCCACGGACCACGCCGAGCAGCTGCGCAGTTCCACGGCGACCGAGTCGGACGCCGCCCGCCGGCAGGCCTCCGAGCTGAGCCGGACCGCCGAGCAGCGCATGACGGAGGCCGACGCGGCGCTGCGCGAGGCGCGGGCCGAGGCCGACAAGGTGCTCACCGAGGCCAAGGAAGCCGCGGCCAAGGCGCTGGCGAGCGCGGAGTCGGCCAACGAGCAGCGCACCCGTACCGCGAAGGAGCAGGTCGCCCGGCTGGTCAGCGAGGCCACCAAGGAGGCCGAGACCACCAAGGCCTCGGCCGAGGAAGTGGTCGCGGACGCCAAGGCCGAGGCGGAGAAGATCCTCACGGAGGCGGCGGACAAGGCCCGCAGCCTGACCGCCGAAGAGACCGCGTCCCAGCTCACCAAGGCGGCCCGGACGGCCGAGGACGTCCTGAACAAGGCGTCCGAGGAAGCCAAGTCGACCACCAAGGCCGCGACCGAGGAGGCCGAGCGCATCCGCCGTGAGGCGGAGACCGAGGCGGACCGGCTGCGCGCCGAGGCGCACGACATCGCCGAGCAGCTCAAGGGCACGGCGAAGGACGACACCAAGGAGTACCGCGCCAAGACGGTCGAGCTCCAGGAGGAGGCGCGCCGGCTGCGCGGCGACGCCGAGCAGCTGCGCGCCGACGCGGTCGCCGAGGGCGAGCGCATCCGCTCCGAGGCCCGGCGTGAGGCCGTCCAGCAGATCGAGGAGGCGGCCAAGACCGCCGAGGAGCTGCTGGCGAAGGCGAAGGCCGACGCGGACGAGCTGCGTACGGCGGCCACGACCGACAGCGAGAAGGTCCGCACCGAGGCCATCGAGCGCGCCACGACGCTGCGCCGCCAGGCCGAAGAGACCCTGGAGCGCACCCGGAACGAGGCGGAGCGGCACCGCGCCGAGGCCGTCGAGCAGTCCGAGGCGATCAAGGAGGACGCCGAGCGGGCCGCCCGTGAGCTGCGCGACGACAGCGAGCGCGCCATAGAGGCCCGCCGGGCCGAGGCCGCCGACGAGCTGACCCGGCTGCACACCGAGGCCGAGCAGCGGCTCGCCTCGGCCGAGCAGGCGCTCAGCGACGCCCGCGCGGAAGCCGAGCGCATCCGCCGCGAGGCCGCGGAGGAGGCGGACCGGCTGCGGACCGAGTCCGCCGAGCGGATTCGTACGCTCCAGGCGCAGGCCGAGACCGAGGCCGACCGGCTGCGGACGGAGGCCGCGGCGGACGCGTCCACCTCGCGGGCCGAGGGCGAGGCCATCGCCGTACGGCTGCGGTCGGAGGCGGTGGCGGAGGCCGAGCGGCTGAAGTCGGAGGCGCAGGACACCGCCGACCGGGTACGGGCGGAGGCGCAGGCCGCGGCCGAGCGGCTGGCGGCCGAGGGCGCGGAGACGCTGGCGGCCGCCCAGGAGGAGGCCACCCGGCGCCGTCGCGAGGCCGAGGAACTCCTCGGCTCCGCGCGCCAGGAGGCCGACCAGGAGCGTCAGCGGGCCCGCGAGCAGAGCGAGGAACTCCTCGCCGTGGCGCGCGCCCGGGTCGAGGAGGCACAGGCCGAGGCGGTCCGGCTGGTCGAGGAGGCCGACCGGCGCGCGACGGAGATGGTCGCGAACGCCGAGCAGACCGCGCAGCAGGTGCGGGACTCGGTGGCCGGGCTGCACGACCAGGCGCAGGAGGAGATCGCCGGGCTGCGCAGTGCCGCCGAGCACGCGGCGGACCGTACGCGCACCGAGGCGCAGGAGGAGGCGGGCCGGGTCCGCGCCGACGCGTACGCGGAGCGGGAGCGGGCCACCGACGACGCCAACCGCATCCGGCGGGAGGCGGCCGAGGAGACGGACGCCGCCAAATCCCTCGCGGAGCGCACGGTTTCGGAGGCGATCGCCGAGTCCGAGCGGCTGCGTTCGGACGCCGCCGCGCACGCCCAGCGGGTGCGCACCGAGGCGTCGGACGCCATCGCCAACGCCGAGCAGGACGCTTCCCGTACCCGCGCGGAAGCCCGCGAGGACGCGAACCGCATCCGTTCGGACGCGGCCGAACAGGCGGACACCCTCATCACCGAGGTGACGGCGGAGGCGGAGCGGCTCACGGCGGAGACCAACGTCGAGGCCGAGCGCGTACGGGCCGAGTCCGTGGCCAAGGCCGAGAAGCTCATCTCGGACGCGACCGGGGACGCGGAGCGGCTGCGTGCCGAGGCCGCCGAGACGGTCGGTTCCGCGCAGCAGCACGCCGAGCGGATCCGCAGCGAGTCCCAGCGGCTGAAGGCCGACGCCGAGGCGGAGGCCGAGCGGGTGACCACGGCCGCGCGCGCGGAGGCCGAGCGGACGCTGGACGAGGCCCGCAAGGACGCCAACAAGCGGCGCTCCGAAGCGGCCGAGCAGGTCGACACGCTCATCACGGAGACGGCCGCCGAGGCGGACAAGCTGATCTCCGAGGCTCGGCAGACCGCGCAGAAGACCACGGCGGACGCCGAGGGCCAGGCCGACACGATGGTGGGTGTCGCTCGGAACGAGGCGGAGCGGCTGGTCTCGGAGGCGACGGTCGAGGGCAACTCCCGGGTGGAGCGGGCCCGTACGGACGCGGACGAGCTGCTCGTCGGCGCCCGCCGGGACGCGACCGCGATCAGGGAGCGCGCGGAGGAGCTGCGCGACCGCATCACGAGCGAGATCGAGGAGCTGCACGAGCGGGCGCGGCGCGAGTCGGCCGAGACGATGAAGTCGGCGGGCGAGCGGTGCGACGCGCTGGTGAAGGCCGCCGAGGGCCAGCTCGCCGAGGCGGAGGCGAAGGCGAAGGACCTGGTCGCGGAGGCCAATTCCGAGGCGAGCAAGGTACGCATCGCCGCCGTGAAGAAGGCCGAGGGGCTCCTCAAGGAGGCCGAGCAGAAGAAGGCCAGCCTCATCTCGGAGGCCGAGCAGATCAAGGTCGAGGCGATCCGTGAGGCGCGGGCCGCCGTCGAGGAGGGCAAGCGGGAGCTGGAGGTCCTGGTGCGCCGGCGCGAGGACATCAATGCGGAGATCTCCCGTGTCCAGGACGTCCTGGAAGCGTTGGAGTCTTTTGAGGCCCCGTCCGGCGGCAAGGACGGAGGCGTCAAGGCGGGTGCCGCAGCGGGCGCGACTCGTTCGGGTGGCAAGGTGTCAGAAGGCTAGCCAGAGGTGTCGATTCTGTGCTTGCCGGGAGGTTTAACACAGCTCCTGGCAAGCGCTCCGACAGTTAGCCACCCAAAAGGAGTGTCATTCTCCAGATCAAACACGCATCCGCTCGATGACACGCCGCTTTGACCCCTAGGATTCCTTCTATCACCTCACCGGTCTCATTCGACAGGAACCCCATGAGCGACACTTCCCCCTACGGCTTCGAGCTTGTCCGGCGTGGGTACGACCGCGCTCAGGTGGACGAACGCATCTCGAAGCTCGTCTCCGACCGTGACAGCGCTCTGGCCCGTATCACTGCTCTGGAAAAGCGCATTGAGGAACTCCACCTCGAAACGCAGAACGCCCAGGCCCAGGTCACCGACGCCGAGCCGTCGTACGCGGGTCTCGGCGCGCGCGTCGAGAAGATCCTCCGCCTCGCCGAGGAGGAGGCGAAGGACCTGCGCGAGGAGGCCCGTCGCGCTTCGGAGCAGCACCGTGAGCTCGCCGAGTCGGCGGCCCAGCAGGTGCGCAACGACGCAGAATCGTTCGCTGCGGACCGCAAGTCCAAGGCGGAGGACGAGGGCGTCCGGATCGTCGAGAAGGCCAAGAGCGACGCCTCCCAGCTGCGCCAGGAGGCGCAGAAGGACGCGCAGTCGAAGCGGGAGGAGGCGGACGCCCTCTTCGAGGAGACCCGCGCCAAGGCCGCGCAGGCCGCCGCCGACTTCGAGACGAACCTGGCCAAGCGCCGCGAGCAGTCCGAGCGCGACCTGGCCTCGCGTCAGGCCAAGGCCGAGAAGCGTCTCGCGGAGATCGAGCACCGCGCGGAGCAGCTGCGCCTGGAGGCCGAGAAGCTGCGTACGGACGCCGAGCGCCGCGCCCGCCAGACGGTGGAGACGGCTCAGCGCCAGGCCGAGGACATCGTGGCCGACGCGAACGCCAAGGCCGACCGCATCCGCTCGGAATCCGAGCGCGAGCTGGCCGCCCTCACCAACCGCCGCGACTCGATCAACGCGCAGCTCACGAACGTCCGCGAGATGCTCGCGACACTCACGGGCGCGGCGGTGGCCGCGGCCGGCACGCCGTCGACCGACGACGAGCCGATCTCGCGCGGGGTTCCGGCCCAGCAGTCCCGGTAACACCTGAGCACCGCGCTCATCGAGCGCACCGGCACAGCCCCCCGCCACTCCGGTGGCAGGGGGCTTTGTCCCGTTCTAGCGTGAGCGCATGATCGAGCTGGACGGGCTGACCAAGCGGTACGGCGAGAAGTTGGCGGTCGACGACCTCACCTTCTCCGTCGAGCCGGGCATCGTGACGGGCTTCCTCGGCCCCAACGGTGCCGGGAAGTCCACCACCATGCGCATGATGCTCGGGCTCGACCGTCCCACCGCGGGTGACGTCCTGATCGACGGGCGGCATTACGACCGTCTCAAGAACCCGCTCAAGTACATCGGCGCCCTGCTGGACGCCAAGGCGATGCACGGCGGGCGCAGCGCCTTCAACCACCTGCTGTGCCTCGCGCAGAGCAACGGCATCCCCAAGGCGCGGGTGCACGAGGTCCTCGACATGGTCGGGCTGACCGCGGTCGCGAAGAAGAAGGCGAAGGGCTTCTCCTTCGGCATGGGGCAGCGGCTCGGCATCGCGGGTGCGCTGCTCGGCGATCCGCGGATCCTGATGTTCGACGAGCCCGTCAACGGTCTCGACCCCGAGGGCATCCACTGGATCCGCAACCTGATGAAATCGCTGGCCTCGCAGGGCCGTACGGTCTTCGTCTCGTCCCATCTGATGAGCGAGATGGCGCTGACCGCCGACCATCTCGTCGTGATCGGCCAGGGCCGGCTGCTCGCCGACACGTCCATGGCCGACTTCATCCAGCAGAACTCGCGGTCGTACGTCCGGATCCGTTCTCCTCAGCGCGAGCGGCTCCTCGACGTGCTGCACGGGGCGGGGATCACGGTCGTCGAGACCGGCGGCGGCACGCTGGAGGTGGACGGCGGCAAGTCCGAGCTCATCGGCGAGCTGGCCGCCGGGCACCAGATCGTGCTGCACGAGCTGAGCCCCCAGCAGGCTTCCCTGGAAGAGGCGTTCATGCGGCTGACCGCGGAGTCGGTGGAGTACCACGCGCATCCGCAGGGCCCGCCCCAGGACTGGGGCGACGCCTGGAAGAAAGGGGCCTGAACATGTCCGCGGCGCAGGTCGTCCGCTCCGAGTGGACCAAGATCCGGTCGGTGGCGTCCACGGTGTGGACGCTCTCCCTCGCCGTGGTCGTCACCATCGCCCTCGGCATGCTGATCTCGGCCCTGGCCGGGAACGAGTTCGACAAGATGGACCCGCGGGACAGGCTCTCCTTCGACCCCACGTTCATCAGTTTCGCCGGGATGAGCCTCGGCCAGCTCGCGATGATCGTGTTCGGGGTGCTCGTCGTGTCGAACGAGTACAGCACGGGCATGATCCGCAGCTCGCTCGCCGCGGTCCCCCAGCGCGGCACGTTCCTGTTCAGCAAGATCGCGGTGGCGGCGGGACTCGCCCTCGTCGTCGGCATCGTCACCAGCTTCGCCGCGTTCTTCCTCGGGCAGGCGATGCTCGGCTCCCACCGGGCGTCGATCAGCGACACGGGAGTGCTGCGCGCGGTCATCGGCGGCGGCCTCTACATGACGCTCATCGCCATGTTCTCGATGGGTGTGGCCGCGATGCTGCGCTCGCCGATGCTGTCGCTGGGCATCCTGATGCCGTTCTTCTTCCTGATCTCCAACGTCCTGGGCAATGTCTCCGCCACGAAGAAGATCGGCCGATTCCTGCCCGACCAGGCCGGCAGCAAGATCATGCAGGTCGTGACGCCCCTCGGCGACGACACTCCGTACGGTCCCTGGGGCGGGCTCGGGATCATGGTGCTGTGGGTGGTGCTGGCGCTCGCCGGGGGCTATGCGCTGCTCAAGAGACGGGACGCGTGAGCGGCCTGAGGCCGCTCGGACCCACCCTGACCAGGCACGACCCGTACCTGACAAAGACACACCTCTGTGACCTGCGGATTTTTACATCCTCTTGAGTGGAACCGTCAGCGCCCCGCTATCCTCCTAACCCTTACGGGGGCGTGCGCCCCGACGTCCTGAACCTTTCGATGGGTGCGGAGAATGATCGAGGCAGTCGGCCTGACGAAGCGCTACGGCGACAAGACAGCCGTGTACAACCTTTCCTTCCAGGTGCGACCGGGCTCCGTCACCGGCTTCCTCGGGCCCAACGGCTCGGGCAAGTCCACGACCATGCGGATGATCCTCGGCCTGGACAACCCCACCTCCGGTCAGGTGACGATCGGCGGCTACCCGTACCGCAGGCTGCCCAACGCCCCCCGGCAGGTCGGTGCGCTCCTCGACGCCAAGGCCGTGCACGGCGGCCGGCACGCCCGCAACCACCTGCTCTCCCTGGCCCAGCTGTCCGGCATCCCGGCCCGCCGGGTGGACGAGGTGCTCGGCGTGGTCGGCCTCCAGGACGTGGCCCGCAGGCGCTCCAAGGGCTTCTCCCTCGGCATGGGCCAGCGGCTCGGCATCGCCGCCGCGCTCCTCGGCGACCCCCAGGTGCTGCTCTTCGACGAGCCGGTCAACGGTCTCGACCCCGAGGGCATCCTCTGGGTGCGCAATCTGATGAAGTCCCTCGCGGCGGAGGGCCGTACGGTCTTCGTCTCCTCGCACCTGATGAGCGAGATGGCGCTGACCGCCGACCACCTGATCGTGATCGGCCGCGGGCAGCTGCTGGCCGACATGAGCATCCGCGACTTCATCTCGGCCAACTCCGCCGACTTCGCGCGCGTCCGCACTCCCGAGACCGACCCGCAGCAGCGCGAGAAGCTGACGGCCGCGCTGACGGAGGCGGGCGGACATGTGCTGCCCGAGCTGGACGGCGCGCTGCGCGTGACCGGGCTGCCGCTGCCGCGCATCAGCGACCTCGCGCACTCCTCCGACGTACGCCTGTGGGAGCTGTCGCCGCATCAGGCGTCGCTGGAGGAGGCGTACATGCGGATGACGCAGGGCGCCGTCGACTACCGCTCCACGATCGACGAGAAGGCCGGTCTCCAGCAGCCGCTGCCGCCGGGCGTGCAGCCGCCGATGCCCGTGCCGGGGCAGGGCCAGCCGGGCTGGTACGCCCCGCCGTCGCCCCAGCAGGGCGGGCAGCCGTTCGCGATGCCGCAGGGGCAGCCGCTGCCGCAGGGCCAGGCCGCGGCGGGCCCGTACGGCGCTCCGTACGGCGCCCCGGCCGCGCCCGCCGCACAGGCGCCGGGCGGCCCCAACCCGTACGCGCAGCCCGCAGCCTCAGGCCCCGGTCCAGCCCGCCCAGGCGCCCGTGGCTCCCGCGGTCCCTGCGGCCTCGGCCGTGCCCCCCAGCGCCCGCTCAGGCCCCCGCGCAGCCGAGCGCCGCACCCGCACAGCCCGTCGCGGCCCCCGCCGCGCCCTCCGCCGCTCCCGACCTGAACAAGCGCGACAGCGAGGACAACCGATGAGCACGCCCCAGCCCCCGATGCCGCAGCCGGCCGCGCCCGCCCCCACCTGGCAGGCGGCGTCCGGTGGTTCGTACACCTCGCCGATCCCGATCATCCGCACCCACCTCGGGCATGCGCTCGCCTCCGAGTGGACGAAGATCAAGTCGGTCCGCTCCACGATCTGGACGCTGGGCGTCTTCCTGTTCCTCGTGATCGGCATCGGTCTGGGCGCCGGCGCCCTCGTCTCCGGTTCCGACACGGACATGCACGGTGATTCGCCGCTGGCGCTGGGCTTCTTCGGTCTGCTGCTCGGCAGCATCTGCATCATCACGCTCGGCGTGCTCACCACCGCCTCCGAGTACGGCACCGGAATGATCCGGACCACGATGGTCGCCTGCCCCACCCGCTCCCGGGTGCTGCTGGCGAAGTCCGTCGTGTTCTTCGCCGTCGCGTTCGTGGTCACCACGGTGAGCGCCTCGTTCGTCGCCTTCGCGCAGTCGGCGATGCTGGAGGGCAGCGGTGCGGGCACGCCCAGCGGCGGGGAGTGGCTGAAGGGCACGGTCGGCGTCGGCCTCTACGTCGCGCTGCTCGGGCTGCTCTCGCTGATCGTCGGCTCCATCATCCGGCACTCGGCGGGTGCCATCACCATCATGATCGGCGTCCTGCTCGCCCCGCTGGTCATCGCGATGTTCATGTTCGCGGACTCGCTGCGGGACCTCCAGCAGGCCCTGTTCGAGTACTCGATCCCGAACCAGCTCGCGGTCTTCTACGACAACTCGCTCAGCGGGTCGGGGCCGTCCGGCTGGGACCCGCTGTGGATCATGCTGGGCGTGACGGCCGTCGCGTTCGGCGGCGCGTACCTCCTGCTGGAGAAGCGGGACGTGTAGGCCCCCTGGGAACGAACGCTCGAACCCGGTCAGAACCTGGGCGCGTTACGGGACCGCTGCACCCGCAGGGTGCGGCGGTCCTTCGCGTTCCAGCACGCCTTGTGCCAGTGGCGCCGGTCGTCCACGCCCGCGTGCTCGGGCCAGGCCACCACATGCGGGACGCCGGAGGGGATCATCTGGTCGCAGCCGGGGCAGCGGTAGGTCTTGCCCTCCGCGCTGGCGCCCGCGACGTGGCGCACGCTCCACTCCTCGCCCTGCCAGCTCTCCGTGGACTGCCAGCCGCCGTAGCGGCCGGAGCGCTCCTCCGCCGCGCTCCCGCCGGACGAGCCGGCACCCTTCGGACGGTTGCGACGCGGGGACACAGGACACCTCACGGAGCTATACAGGGAGCACGGGCGGCATCCAGCCTACGCGCCGCCTCCTGGGGTACTCCTCCTCCACCGACCGGCACAGACCGCCCTCCCGTCGGCGCATTCTGCAGACAATCCGCAAATCTCTCCGCCAAGCCGTGTCTTCGGCACATGTCAGGCAGTTATGCCGGGTGGGGAGCTCCGTGTCGGAGCCAAGGAAGCAGGAAGTGCCATGCACGTAGGAAGTTTTGTACTGGCGGCCCAGTTCCCGGGGCAGGGCCAGGGGGAGGCGCTGCACCGCGCGGTGCGGTCGGCCGAGGTGGCCGAGGAGGCGGGTCTCGACACGGTGTGGTTGGGCGAGCACCACTTCGTGCCGTACGGGACGTGCCCGTCGGCGATCACCCTCGCGGCTCTGCTGCTCGGCCGCACCCGGCGGATCCGGGTCGGCACGGCGGTCAGCGTGCTGCCCACCGTCCACCCGGTGGCGCTGGGCGAGCAGGCCGCGCTGCTGCACCTCACCTCCGGCGGGCGGTTCTCGCTGGGCGTGGGACGCGGCGGACCCTGGGTGGATCTGGAGGTCTTCGGTTCGGGTCTCGAGGCGTACGAGAAGGGGTTCCCGGAATCACTCGATCTGCTGGTGCGCTGGTTGCGCGAGCCGTCCGTCGCGGGCACGGGGGAACGATTCACCTTCCGTGAAGTCCCGGTCGTCCCCCGGCCGTCGGAGTCGCTGACGGACGCCTCGGGGCCCGAGGTCGTCGTCGCCTGCACCTCGCCGGCCAGCGTCCGGCTCGCGGCCGAGCGGGGGCTGCCGATGCTGCTCGGGATGCACGTCGGGGACGAGGAGAAGGCCGGAATGGTCGCACTGTGGCGGCAGCACGCGCGCGCCAGCGGGCTCGGCGCGGGCGAGATCGCGGGTGCCGCCCATGTCTCGGCGGGCATCTGCCAGATCGCCGACCGGCGCACCGACGCCGTCGAGACGCTGACCAAGGCGATGCCGGGCTGGCTGCGGCAGGGGCTCGACGCCCATGTGACGGTGGACGGTCGGCCCCGCGCGATGCGGGACCCGCTGGCGTACACCGAACTGCTCTGCGGACTGCACCCGGTGGGCAGCCCCCGGCTGTGCGCCGACCGGCTGGCGGCGACCTCGGAGCGGACCGGCATCTCCCGCTTCGCGCTGCTCGTCGAGGGCTCGGGCGACCTCGCGGCCACCGAGGAGAACGTACGCCGGCTCGGCACCGAGGTACTTCCCCACCTCGGCTGAGCGAGCCCGCCAAGTGGCGCGCCCCGAGGGGAGCTTGCCGCCCCGTACAGATGCACCTCCCGCATACGGAGCGGCAAGCCGTGCGCCATCGCCGGGTCAGCAGTCCCTGAACTCCGGGGACTGGTTCAGCAACTGGCTGCGGACCGAGGTGAAGCGTGCCAGCTTCTGGTCCACCGAGGTGTCCAGCGGGAACACCGCAACCCGGTGGCAGTTCTGGAAGGCCAGTCGCACTCCGAAGTGCCGCTGAAGCGCGCCGCGTATCGCGTCACTCGCGAGCGCACGCAGCAGCTGGCCACGCGCCTGCTCGTCCGGCGGGGGCGTCTGGTTGTCGGCGAACGCGCCGCCGTCCACCTTCAGCTGGGCCACCAGGGAGCTGATCATCTCCCATGCGTAGGGCAGGGAGGTCCGGACGCAGTCGACGAAGTCAGCTTCGTCGACCTCGCCTCGCTCGGCCTGTTCGAGTAGGGCCGGTGAGACGTCGAGCGACATGGGTTCTCCTCTCGGACCCCCTGTGGAGCGGGGGCTGACGGACAGGGAGGGAGTTCGCGATTTCGAACACGCTGCGTACGCGCGTCGCGACCTCCCGTTTATACGGTAAGCAACGGACGGTGACGGCACCAGGAGAATGCGAACACAGAGAACTCTCAATGGGCACACAATCGGCCACGACCGAACAGGCGTCTTCCAGGGCGAATCGCGTGCACCACTGCCCGTCGAGTAGCGTTGCCGACCATGCGTCTCGTCATTGCCCGCTGTTCCGTGGACTACGCGGGCCGGCTCACCGCCCATCTCCCGTCCGCCCCCCGTCTCATCCTGGTGAAGGCGGACGGCAGCGTCTCGATCCATGCGGACGACCGGGCCTACAAGCCCCTCAACTGGATGTCGCCGCCCTGCACGCTGAAGGAGGGGTCGGGGGACGAAGAGGGCGTCTGGACCGTCATCAACAAGGCGGGCGAGAAGCTCATCATCACGATGGAGGAAATCCTCCACGACTCCTCGCACGAACTCGGCGTGGACCCCGGCCTGATCAAGGACGGCGTGGAAGCGCACCTCCAGGAACTGCTCGCCGACCGCATCGAGACGCTCGGCGACGGCTACACGCTGATCCGCCGCGAGTACATGACCGCCATCGGCCCGGTCGACATCCTGTGCCGGGACGCCACCGGGCAGACCGTCGCGGTGGAGATCAAGCGGCGTGGCGAGATCGACGGCGTGGAGCAGCTCACCCGCTATCTGGAGCTGCTGAACCGCGACCCGCACCTCGCGCCGGTGCGCGGCGTCTTCGCCGCACAGGAGATCAAGCCGCAGGCCCGCGTGCTGGCCACGGACCGCGGCATCGGCTGCACGGTCCTCGACTACAACGCCATGCGCGGCATCGAGGACGACAAGCTCCGGCTGTTCTGAGCACTCCGGTACGAGTCAGGTTCAAGTCCGGTACGCCTCACCTACGACCGAGGGCCGAGTCCGAAAGCGGACCCGGCCCTCTTGTATTCGGTACGTGGATTCCGTACGCGACTGTCGTGCGCGGCCGTCAGATCACCGGGTCCGAGTCGCTGGGCGACCCGGCGCCGCTGCTCTGCGGTGCGCTCGCCGTACCGCTGCCGGTGGCGGGAGCACTGGAGGACGCCGGGCCGCTGGCCGAATCCGTCGTCGACGGGGCCGTCGTAGTCGGCGGCGGTGTGGTGGTCGCCGGAGGCGTGCTGGTCGGCGGGGTCGTCGTCGGGTTGCTGGTCGTCGGCTTGGACGACGTCGGCGGCTTGGTCGTCGGCGACTTCGAGGGCGACTTGGACGGCGACGTCGACGGGGTGGTCCCCTTCGTTCCGGTCGGGTCGTCCGAGGGCCGGGCGCTGGCCGACGGGGCCGGGTCGTCCGCCGTCCCGTAGGTGCCGTCGGGACCCGGGTCCGTGGGCACGCCTGCGACGCCCGAGTCGCCGGTGTCCTTCCTCGGCTTGTCCGCACCGAGGCTGTCGTCGTCGATGCCCTGGCTGGCCGACGGGTTGACGCCGACCTTCTCGGCCGGCGGGTCGTCGTTGTTGTTGGACGTCATGCCGAGCGTGACGACGGTGCCGAGCACCCCCGCCAGCAGCACACCGGCGCCCGCGGCCACCAGGTTGCGCCGGGCGCCGCCGACGATGCCCTTGACGGAGACCGGGCCCTGCCGGGCGGGCGTGGGCTCGGTCCGGTGGGTGACCAGGGTCGTACCGTCGCCGGACGGCTCGGGCAGTCCGAAGCCGGCCGGTACCCCGCCGGGCGGCGACGCCGACTCCTCGTAGCGCGCGTCCGGCACCTCCTCGCCCGCCGCCGTGCGCCCGCCGGGCAGTGCCGCCCCGGAGCGGTCGGCGACCAGGGCGAGGGCGCGGCGGCCGGCGACCGTGCCGCGCTTGTCGGCGAGGGCGCCGCGCAGCCCGATGGAGGCCTCCAGCTCGGCGCGGGCCCGGTCGAGCTGGCCGCAGCAGAGCGCGAGGATGCCCAGTTCGTGGTGGAAGTAGGTCTGGTCGCCGACCTCGCCGGCGAGCCGGGACGCCTCGGCGCCGGCGCGCAGCGCGCGCTCCCAGGCGCTCCAGTGCAGCCCCGCGGCGAACGCGGGGGTGGCGTGGCGGGCCAGCAGTACGGCGGCGCTCTCCTCGTTCTCGCCCGGGGGCGTGGTGAGCGGCACCAGGACGGTGAGCGCGGCGAGCACGGCGTCGGCCTCGGCCGAGACGCGCTCCGGGGTCACCGAGGGGTGCCCGGCCCACCAGGCGTAGTGCTGGGCGGCGGCGAGGGCGCGGGCGTCGGCCCCGGTCGCGTATCCGGCGGCCTCCAGCTGGGCCTGCACACCGGCCGCGAGCCGGTAGCGGGAGCCGACCGGCGAGACGAGCGCACAGCTCAGGAGCTCGGCGAGCGCGGCGTCGGCGTGGGTGTCGTCCACGAGGGCGGGCAGATGCGTCTGGTGCGGCACCTCGCCGCCGAGCGCGACGGCGAACTTGAGGGTCTCGCGGGCCGACGCGCTCAGCCGCGAGGCGAGCAGTGAGGCGGGCGCGGCACCCTCGGCGAGGGACGGCAGGGGCAGGTCGTGACCGTCTTCGGCGTCCGACGGCGCGTCGGGGGTGTCTCCCGGTTCGAGCGAGGCCGAGAGCCTCGGGGACGGCGCGTCGTCGTAGAAGCCGAGCGAGTCGAAGGCGTTCGGGTCGGCGCGCAGCTCGTCGCGCTGCCGCAGCAGCGCTCCGGCCTGCATGAAGCGCAGGGGAAGACCCTCGGACTCGAACCAGAGGTCGCCCGCCCAGTTCGACTCGTCCTCGGTGAGGACCCGGCCGACCGCGCGCTCGAGGAGTTCGAGGCCGCCCGCGCGGTCGAGGCCGCCGAGGAAGACCTCTTCGAGCAGGGAGTCGGCGGAGGGCGCCGGTACATCGGGCGTGGCCGAGATCAGGAAGGCGCACTCGGGCGTGGCGTCGAGCAGCTCGTCGAGCGCGCTGCCGCCGAACTCCACGTCGTCCAGGACGACGACCGCGCCGATCTCGTGGACGAGCCGGAGCAGTTCCTCCCGCTCCGGCCGGTGGAGATCGCTCTTGTAAACGGCGGCGAAGAGGTCGTGGAGGAGGTCGCTCGCGGTGCGCCGGTAGCCGGTGAGGCGGACGACGCCGTCGGGGGCGAGGTCCGCGCAGTCCTCGGCCACGGCGTCCAGCAGGACGGTGCGGCCGGAGCCGGCGGGGCCGGTGAGGCGGACGGAGCGGCCGCGCGCGAGGAGCCGTACGAGCCGCTCGCGCTCCTCCTGGCGCTCCAGGAGCGGCAGCCGGGGCCGCGCCGGTCCGGGCGGGACGGGCGGCTGGGCGGCGCGGGCGGTCTCGGCGCGCTCGGCCGGAGCGAACTTCACCGGCCGGGGTGGCCGCTCGCCCGGCGGGCAGGCCTCTATCTCGCTGCCGTCGACGGGGTTGACGGTGAGCAGGTAGTCGCCCGAGACGAGCTGGACGGTGCGGGCGACCACCGGCGTGTGCTGTCCGAAGTCTGAGGTGAGGGAGTCCCGCGGCGGGCGCTGGCGCGGCGTTTCGCCGTCACCGTCATGGCCGTACTCCTCGGGTTCCTGGTTGTTCGGGTCCATAGGTCCAAGCCCCCCAAAAGCGTCGTGTGCGGGTTCTGTCTTCGGTCTCCCGTCGTCCGCCCCAAGGGTGGGCCGCGCGGCGTCCGGCGCGTGCGATCGCAAAGCGCCGGAAGGTCCTCGTAGCGGAGCTACCAGGGCCTTTCGGCAACGCCGCGAGCGTGCGTGCCAGGCGTCGCGCGGCAGACGGGAGTCCGGAGACAGGACCCGAGCCCCTCCCGGCCTTGCTGCACACCGCGCTGTCGCTTCTGGTCCGGTGCCCGCTCGAGGGTTTCCGGCGGCGGGCAGCCGAACCCTAAACCTTTGCACAGTATCTCGGAACAGTCGGGGTACCGGGCCGTCCGAGACGTCACAGCTTCGTGAGGATTGGTGCGCGGCGTACGTTTCACCCCCCGGTGGGGTGGTGTCACACCCGGGGCAGTGACTCGACCCCGATGCCGCCCTCGATCGCCAGGATCCGGTGCAGCCGGGTGGCCACCAGCAGGCGCTGCATCTGCGGTGGTACGTCGCGCAGCACGAGCCGTCTGCCGCAGCGTCCGGCCCGCCGGTGGGCTCCCATGATCACCCCGAGTCCGGTGGCGTCCCATGAGTCCAGTTCGGACAGGTCGAGAATCAGGTCACCGACTCCGTCGTCGACGGCCGAGTGCAGGACCGTTCGGGCGTCCGCCGCGCTGCGGACGTCGAGGCGGCCCCCGACGACCAGCTCGGCGTGGTCGCCCCTGATATGCATATGCGCTCCCCGAGAGTGCGTTGGCGTGCTCCGCGACAGTGGTTGTGCAACGTCTGACTGCCCCAATGGCGGTCAGGTTGCCGTCTGTAAGCGAACCGATACCGAATTCACTCCATGGAGTGAGGCCCCAGGGGGCGCGCCCGGTTCAGTGCTTGTAGAAGCCCTGCCCGCTCTTGCGTCCGATGTCACCGGCGTCAACCATCCGGCGCATCAGCTCCGGCGGGGCGAACTTCTCGTCCTGGGACTCGGTGTAGATGTTGCTGGTGGCGTGCAGCAGGATGTCGACGCCGGTGAGGTCGGCGGTGGCGAGGGGGCCCATGGCGTGACCGAAGCCCAGCTTGCAGGCGAGGTCGATGTCCTCGGCGGTGGCCACGCCCGATTCGTACAGCTTCGCCGCCTCGACGACGAGCGCCGAGATGAGACGGGTCGTCACAAAACCGGCGACATCGCGGTTGACGACGATGCAGGTCTTGCCGACGGACTCGGCGAACTCCCGCGTGGTGGCGAGGGCCTCGTCGCTCGTCTTGTAGCCGCGGACCAGCTCGCACAGCTGCATCATCGGGACCGGCGAGAAGAAGTGCGCGCCGACGACGCGCTCCGGGCGCTCCGTCACCGCGGCGATCTTGGTGATCGGGATGGCGGAGGTGTTGGAGGCGAGCACGGTCTCGTCCCGCACGATCTTGTCGAGCGCGCGGAAGATCTCGTGCTTGACCTCCAGCTTCTCGAAGACGGCCTCGACGACGATGTCGGCGTCGGCGACCGCGTCCAGATCGGTGGTCGTGGTGATGCGCGCGAGGGCGGCCCCGGCGTCGTCGGCCGACAGCCTGCCCTTGCTGACGAACTTGTCGTACGAGGCCTTGATGCCGTCGGTGCCGCGGGTCAGCGCCTCGTCGGTGACGTCGCGCAGGACGACGTCCCAGCCGGCCTGGGCGGAGACCTGGGCGATACCGGAACCCATGAGTCCGGCTCCGATGACGGCGAGCTTCCCTGTCACTCCGACTCCCCTTAGCACGCTGTTTATGTTGCCTCTCCGGCGGACCTTAGCGGTCGTGAGGGCCTGTGCGAACGGGGAAGAGACGCGTGTCACGTCTCACGGCATGAGACACCTGTCACTTGACGATCCGGCACGGGGACGCGTCCCGCCGGCACCGCGCCGACGGCTCAGCCCGCCTCCCGCACGGCATAGTTGAGCACCCTCTCGCTGAACAGCTCCTCCATGTCGTCGAGTAGACCGAGGGCCTCACGGGAGACCTCGCCGGGGGAGCGGCCGGCCATCATCTCGCGCCCGATGAGCGCCAGCAGCGTGGTGTGCGCCCAGCCGATCTGACCGGCCATCAGCGACGGCATCGGGTCGTCCGGATCGGCGCCGGTCTCCGTACGCAGGGTCTCCTCGAGGAGTTCGAGGCTCTGCTGGTTCATGTGCCCCAGACGGGCGCGGAGTCCGGCCGCCGCCTCGACGACTTTCATAAAGCGGTCATATCCCTCGAAGAGGCCCACCTGGGGCGAGACCGCCTCCACCTCGCCGCGCAGCTCGCGCAGTACCGCGGCGGCCGCGGACTCGCCCGTGTCGCGGGCGCGCACAAAACGCGAGAGGCGCGCGACGCTGCCCTTGGCCCGGTCGAGGAAGAGGTCCTCCTTGGCCTGGAAGTAGTTGTAGACGGTGTTGACGGAGACGTCGGCCGCCTCGGCGATCTCGGCGATCGTCACCTCGTCGAACCCGCGCTCCAGGAACAGCCCCGTGGCCACATCCGAGATGTGCTGCCTGGCCTGCCGCTTCTTCCGCTCCCTGAGCCCCTCTGCCATGCCCCCATCGTAGCTTTGCTGGGTCCGCTGAAATTTTGGTGTCATTGCAAAATTGCAGGGACTCTGTTTTTCTTGACGGCATGGCAATCATCAGTACGGCCGGTCTGGCCCGTACCTTCCGGACGAAACGCGGCCCGGTCGAGGCGGTGCGCGGCATCGACCTCACCGTGCGGCCGGGCGAGATCCTCGGCTTCCTCGGCCCGAACGGAGCCGGGAAGACCACGACCCTGCGCATGCTCACGACCCTGCTGCCGCCCACCGGCGGTGCGGCCACCGTGGCCGGCTGCGACCTGGTCTCGGACCCCGTCGGAGTGCGCCGGGCCGTGGGGTACGTGGCGCAGTCCGGCGGTGTCGACCCGAATGTCACCGCGCGGGAGGAGCTGGTCACGCAGGGACGGCTGTACCGCCTGACCAGGCTCCAGGCGTCGGAGCGCGCCGCGGAACTGGCGCGTGACCTGGATCTGGCGGACCTGCTGGACCGCCGGACGGCGGCGCTCTCCGGCGGCCAGCGGCGGCGCCTCGACATCGCGATGGGGCTCACGCACCGCCCCCGGGTCCTGTTCCTCGACGAACCGACGACGGGGCTCGACCCCGGCAGCCGGGCCGACCTCTGGGACCTGGTCCGCCGTCTGCGCGACGAGCACGGCACCACGGTCTTCCTGACCACGCACTACCTCGACGAGGCGGACGCGCTCTCCGACCGGCTCGTGATCGTCGACAAGGGCGTCGTGGTGGCCGAGGGCACGCCGAGCGCGCTGAAGCTGGCGCACGGCGGCTCGATCGACGCGACGCTCCAGGACACGTTCCTCGCCATCACCGGCCGGGGCCCCTCGCCCGCCGACTCCGCCCCCGTAGCCGTATAGACATCCGCACCCGTAGCCGCTGAGGAACCCGATGCTCTTCCAGGACACCGCGCTGATCTACGGGCGCTACGCCCGCCAGACCCTGCACTCCAAGTTCCAGATCTTCTTCGGCATGCTGATGCCGCTGCTCTACCTGCTGCTGTTCGGACCGCTCCTGACCCATCTGCCGCTGGGATCGCACGGCAGTTCCTGGCAGGTGCTGGTGCCCGGCCTGCTGCTTCAACTCGGCCTGTTCGGCTCCCTGTTCTCGGGCTTCTCGATCATCTTCGAGAAGAACTACGGCGTCGTGGAGCGGATGCGCGTCACCCCCGTCAGCCGTCTCGCCCTGCTCCTCGGCCGGGTACTGCGCGACGCCACCCTGCTGGTCTTCCAGGCAGTGCTGCTGGTGCTCACCGCGCTGCTCATGGGGCTGCGGGCGCCGCTCGCCGGGATGCTCATCGGGTTCGCGTTCGTCGCGCTGCTGGCCGTCTCCCTCAGCTCCCTGTCGTACGCGGTGGCGCTGAAGGTCGACCGGCCGCAGGAGTTCGGCCCGATCATCAACGCGGTCTCCCTGCCGTCGATGCTGCTGTCGGGCCTGATGCTGCCCATGACCCTCGGGCCCGACTGGCTCGACGTCCTGTCCCACGTCATGCCGCTGCGCTATCTGGTGGACGCGATCCGGGACGCGTACCTCGGCCAGTACGCGACCTCGGCCATGCTGTACGGCGTCCTGGTCGCCCTCGGCTTCGCGACGCTCGCCGTGACGGTGGGCACACGGGTGTTCCGGACGGCCGGAGCGTAACTACGCTGGTCGCATGGTCAATCTGACGCGCATCTACACGAGGACCGGCGACCAGGGCACGACCGCCCTCGGCGACATGAGCCGGGTCGCCAAGACCGATCCCCGGATCTCCGCCTACGCCGACGCCAACGAGGCCAACGCCGCCATCGGTACGGCGATCGCGCTCGGCGGGCTCGACGAGGAGATCGTCAAGGTCCTCGTCCGGGTGCAGAACGACCTGTTCGACGTGGGCGCGGACCTGTCGACGCCGGTCGTCGAGAACCCGCAGTTCCCGCCGCTGCGCGTCGAGCAGTTCTACATCGACAAGCTGGAGGCGGACTGCGACCTCTTCAACGGCGAGCTGGAGAAACTGCGCTCCTTCATCCTGCCCGGCGGCACGCCCGGCGCGGCACTGCTGCACCAGGCGTGCACGGTCGTACGACGGGCGGAGCGCTCGACGTGGGCCGCGCTGGAGGTCCACGGAGAAGACATGAACCCGCTCACCGCGACCTACCTCAACCGGCTGTCGGACCTGCTCTTCATCCTTGCCCGCACCGCCAACAAGGGCGTCGGGGACGTGTTGTGGGTGCCGGGCGGAGAGCGCTAGCGGAGCTTGGCCCGTTTTTGCTTCGGGAACAGCGTGTAGCTGAGGGCGATGATCACGTTGATGCCGATCAGCCACACCATCCTCATCTGCCACATGCGCAGTGAGTCGGTCTCGCCGCCGGAACCGACGTACCAGATCGCGGCCTGAAGCAGCGCCGTCGCGACGACGGCCGCGAGGATCCAGCGCCCCGCCACCCGCCACTCGTGGACGGCGCGGGCCACCCCGTACTTCGGCGGCCTGACCGGCGGTGGCCCGCCCGCGAACCGGTGGGCCACCCGGGCGTCGGCCCACTTGATCGTGGAGTGGCCCAGGCCCACGGTGAAGCCGATGTAGACGGCGGCGAGACCGTGCTTCCAGTCGGGCTCCGCGCCGTTCCTCAGGTCGATCGCGGTGACAGCGAACAGGACGACTTCGAGCAGCGGCTCGCACAGCAACAGGGCCAGGCCGGTGCGCGGCATCCTGAACGCGTAGCGGAAGGTCAGTCCCGCGGCCAGCAGCACCCAGAAGGCCACTTCACAGGCAATGACGAGTGTGACGATCACGGCTCGCTCCTCTCGGTCACCCTTCCAGACTCCCGGCGGCGCGGACCCGGATCGTCGTCGCCAGTGAGGAAACGGCACTGCATCCTTCGATGTAGCGGCGGACCGTCCCCCAGGATCAGGCGACACGCGGGTGCGCCGTGTTGGATGGACTCATGGCCGTACGACTCCCCCGCCCCCACCACCACGACGTGCGCATCGCGGTGGGCGGGCTCCTCGGGGGGCTGCTGCTGTGGGGGCTCGGCCTCAGTCCACGGAACCCGCACGACAGTGTCGTGCTGTGGCCGGCGCACTGGGCGGTGCTGGTCCCGCTCGTCGTGACGGCCGGCTGCGAGCTGCTGCGCAGGACCCGGCCGCGGGCGGCCCTGCTGATCGGCACGGCCGCCGTGGTCGCCGACACGGTGACCCTGGGCAGCGTGGTCACCGTCGTGATGTTCACGGACCTCATGTACGCGGCCGTCCTGTACGGCACCCCCGCCTCCGCCCGCCGGCTGCCCTGGCTCACCGGGCTGCTCACCGTGATCGGCGGGGTGGGGCCGGCCGCCGTCTGGGGCGACCCCGACGGCCTGCTGATCGGTGTCGGCGTCGGCGTGGTGGCATTCGCGCCCGCCGCCACCGGCTCGGTCGTCCGCAACCACCGCGAGGCCGCCGAGGCCGCCCGGCTGCGCGCCGAACAGACCGCCCTGCTCGCCGAGATGGACCGCTCCCAGGCGGTCACCGCCGAACGCGCCAGGATGGCTCGGGAGTTGCACGACATGGTCGCCAACCACCTGTCGGCGATCGCCATCCACTCCACCGCCGCGCTGTCCATCGACGAGCCGGGGACCTCCCGGGAGGCGCTCGGCGTCATCCGGGAGAACAGCGTGGCGGGACTCGCCGAGATGCGGCGGCTGATCGGGATCCTGCGCGACGGCGACGGCGAGGGGGAGCCGGTCGCGACCCCGACCCTCGACGGGCTCGCCGCGCTCGTCGACGGCGCCCGGACCAACGGCCTCGACGTCACCCTCGACGCCGACCCCGGCCGGGTTCCCGCCCCGGTCGAGCTCGCCGCCTACCGCATCGTCCAGGAGTCCCTGACCAACGCCCTCAAGCACGCCTCCCCCGGCCGGGTCGCCGTCACGCTCGCCGCGCGGGACGGCTCCCTCGCCGTGCGGGTGACCAGCCCCTACGGCGACCGGGACGGGCCGCGCGCGCCCGGCTCGGGGGCCGGCCTGGTCGGGATGCGGGAACGCGTCGCCCTGCTGCACGGAACGTTCGAGGCGGGCCCCGAGAACTCCGGCCGGGGCACGGTCTGGACCGTACGCGCCACCCTTCCGATCACCCATGGAGGAACCGAATGATCCGCGTGCTCGTCGCCGAGGACCAGTCCGCCGTACGGGCCGGGCTCGTCCTCATCCTGCGCAGCGCGCCCGACATCGACGTGGTCGGCGAGGCCGCGGACGGCGAGCAGGCGGTCGCGCTCGCCCGTGAACTCCGGCCGGATCTCGTCCTCATGGACGTGCAGATGCCGCGTCTCGACGGGGTGTCCGCCACCCGCCGGGTCGTCGCCGAGAACCTGGCCGACGTACTGGTCCTCACCACCTTCGACCTCGACGAGTACGTCTTCGGGGCGCTGCGCGCGGGCGCCTGCGGGTTCCTGCTGAAGAACACCGAGGCGCGCCAGCTGCTGGAGGCGGTCCGCACCGTCGCGCGGGGCGAGGGGCTGATCTCGCCCGCGGTCACCCGCCGGCTGATCGCCGAGTTCGCCGCGAAGCCCGTACGGGAGCCGGGGCCCGACCCGGTGATCCTCGACGTCCTCACCCGGCGGGAGCGCGAGGTCCTGTCCTGCCTCGGCCGGGGGATGTCCAACGCGGAGATCGCGGCCCGGCTCGACATGGCGGAGGCGACCGTGAAGACGCACGTCAGCCGCCTGCTGGGGAAGCTGGAGCTGCGCAGCCGGGTCCAAGCCGCCGTGCTCGCGCAGGAGTTGGGGGTCTGAGGCAGAGCCCGTGCGCACTGGTCCAGACCTATTGACCTATGGTCCAGACCTTTCTATTCTCGCCGCACTGCGCTTGCGCTCAGTCATGACCACGACACCCCCGGGCGCGCCGAAGGTCAACATCAGAAGAGGAGGCGCAGCATGCGCTTCGGACACAGAGCCGTGGCAGGGTTCGCCACCCTGCTGCTCCCGCTCGCCGGCCTGGTGGGGCTCGCAAGCCCCGCCCAGGCCGCAGGCTCGGCCACCGCCACCTACGCCAAGACCCAGGACTGGGGCACCGGCTTCGAAGGCAAGTGGACCGTCAAGAACACCGGCACCAGCAGCATCAGTTCCTGGACGGTCGAGTGGGACTTCCCCTCCGGTACGTCCGTGACCTCGGCCTGGGACGCGGACGTCACCAGCTCCGGCACCCACTGGACCGCCAAGAACAAGTCCTGGAACGGCACCCTCGCCCCCGGCGCCTCCGTCTCCTTCGGCTTCAACGGCGCGGGCTCCGGATCCCCTTCCAACTGCAAGCTGAACGGCGACAGTTGCGACGGCGCCACCACCCCCGGCGACGCCGCTCCCTCCGCACCGGGCACCCCGACCGCCTCCGGCATCACCGACACCTCGGCGAAGCTGTCCTGGACGGCGGCCACGGACGACAAGGGCGTCAAGAACTACGACGTCCTGCGCGACGGCGCCAAGGTCGCCACCGTGACGACGACCTCGTACACGGACACCGGTCTGACCGCCGGCACCGACTACTCGTACACCGTCCAGGCCCGTGACACCGCCGACCAGACCGGCCCGGTCAGCGGCGCGGTCGCCGTGCACACCACCGGCGGCGGCACGACTCCCCCGCCCACCGGCTCCGCCGTCAAGCTCGGCTACTTCACCGAGTGGGGCATCTACGGCCGCAACTACAACGTCAAGAACCTGGTGACGTCCGGCTCCGCGTCGAAGATCACGCACATCAACTACGCCTTCGGCAACGTCACCGGCGGCAAGTGCGCGATCGGCGACTCCTACGCCGACTACGACAAGGCCTTCACCGCCGACCAGTCGGTCAGCGGCGTCGCCGACACCTGGGACCAGCCGCTGCGCGGCAACTTCAACCAGCTGCGCCAGCTGAAGGCCAAGTACCCGAACATCAAGGTGCTGTGGTCGTTCGGCGGCTGGACCTGGTCCGGCGGTTTCGGCGCGGCGGCGGCGAACCCGGCCGCGTTCGCCCAGTCCTGCTACGACCTCGTCGAGGACCCGCGCTGGGCCGACGTCTTCGACGGCATCGACATCGACTGGGAGTACCCGAACGCCTGCGGTCTCTCCTGCGACACCAGCGGCTCGGCGGCCTACAAGAACCTGATGTCGGCGCTGCGCGCGAAGTTCGGTTCGAACAACCTGGTCACCGCGGCCACCACCGCCGACGGCTCCTCCGGCGGCAAGATCGACGCGGCCGACTACGCGGGCGCCGCCCAGTACGTCGACTGGTACAACGTGATGACGTACGACTTCTTCGGCGCCTGGGACGCCCAGGGCCCCACCGCCCCGCACTCGCCGCTCACCTCGTACAGCGGCATCCCGAAGGCCGGCTTCACCACGGCCGACGCGATGGCCAAGTTCAAGGCGAAGGGCGTGCCCGCGAGCAAGCTGCTGATCGGCATCGGCTTCTACGGCCGCGGCTGGACGGGCGTCACCCAGGACGCTCCGGGCGGCACGGCCACGGGCCCGGCGGCGGGAACGTACGAGCAGGGCATCGAGGACTACAAGGTCCTCAAGACGTCCTGCCCGGCCACCGGCACGATCGCCGGTACGGCCTACGCGCACTGCGGCAGCAACTGGTGGTCCTACGACACCCCGGCGACCATCGGTACGAAGATGGCGTGGGCCAAGAGCCAGGGCCTGGGCGGCGCGTTCTTCTGGGAGTTCAGCGGTGACACCGGCAATGGCGAGCTGGTGAGCGCCATCAACAGCGGACTCGGATAACCCTCACGCCACGTTGACGCTCCCCCAGACTCCGTCCGGGGGGGACCCCACCCAGCGAGTGAATGTGGCCTTTCAGGCCACATTCACTCGCTGTCCGGGCGGGGCTGCCTCCAGCCACGCGAGAAATCCGGTCAGCGCGTCTTCGCTCATCGCGAGCTCGAGACGCGTGCCCCGGTGGAGACAGACAAGGATCACGGCGTCGGAGAGCAGCGCCAGCTCCTCCTCGCCCTCGGGGGCGCGGCGGCCGGCCACCTCGATCGCCGAGCGTTCCAGGACGCGGCGCGGGCGGGGGGCGTAGGAGAAGACGCGGTACCACTCGATGCGGTCGCCGTTGTAGCGGGCGACGCCGTAGCTCCAGCCCTTGCCGTTCGAGTCGCCCTTCTCGGGGACGTCCCAGCGCAGACTGCAGTCGAACGTTCCGCCGGAGCGCTGGATCAGCCGGCGGCGGAGACCGAAGACGAAGAGCCCCACCACTACGAGCGCCACTACCAACCCGCACACAGTCAGAGCGAGGACCATCGACACCGACCTCCTCGTCTCCTAGGTAAAACAGGTAACGGAACGGAAAAAAGCACCCGCATCGCCTCAGCCGCGGCCCGGTCTGGATTGCTCCAGTCCCGGCCGCGGCTGAGTCACGTCATGACGTGCGCGCTGGGGTCAGCGCGCCGACACCGCACGCAGTCGGACGTCCGCGCGACGCTCGGCGGTGGCATCACCCTCCGCCTTCGCCCGCTCGAGCTCCCGCTCCGCGCGCTGGGCATCGATCTCGTCCGCAAGCTCGGCGATCTCGGCCAGCAGCGACAGCTTGTTGTCGGCGAACGAGATGAAACCGCCGTGCACCGCGGCGACGACCGTTTCACCATCACTCGTACGAATGGTCACCGGGCCCGATTCCAGCACACCGAGCAGCGGCTGGTGACCGGGCATGACGCCGATGTCGCCGGACGTGGTGCGCGCCACGACCAGGGTGGCCTCGCCGGACCAGACCTGGCGGTCGGCGGCGACCAGCTCGACGTGCAGCTCAGCAGCCAAGGTGGCTCCTCGGGTCACCACCCGGCGGGTCTGCCGGGTGTTGGGTCAAATTCTAGTAGGCGTACATGAGGGGGTGGGACGCACCCACCCCCTCATGGTGAGCACGGGGCTCAGGAGACGCCGAGCTCCTTGGCGTTGGCCTTGAGGTCCTCAATGCCACCGCACATGAAGAACGCCTGCTCCGGGAAGTGGTCGTACTCGCCGTCGATGATCGCGTTGAACGCGGTGATCGACTCGTCCAGCGGGACGTCCGACCCGTCGACGCCGGTGAACTGCTTGGCGACGTGGGTGTTCTGGGACAGGAAGCGCTCCACGCGACGGGCGCGGTGGACAACGAGCTTGTCCTCCTCGCCGAGCTCGTCGATACCGAGGATCGCGATGATGTCCTGGAGGTCCTTGTACTTCTGCAGAACCGTCTTGACGCGCATGGCGGCGTCGTAGTGGTCCTGCGCGATGTAGCGCGGGTCCAGGATGCGGGACGTGGAGTCCAGCGGGTCCACGGCCGGGTAGATGCCCTTCTCGGAGATCGGACGGGAGAGAACCGTCGTCGCGTCGAGGTGGGCGAACGTGGTGGCCGGGGCCGGGTCGGTCAGGTCGTCCGCGGGGACGTAGATCGCCTGCATCGAGGTGATCGAGTGACCACGGGTCGAGGTGATGCGCTCCTGGAGGAGACCCATCTCGTCGGCCAGGTTCGGCTGGTAGCCCACCGCGGAGGGCATACGGCCGAGCAGGGTCGACACCTCGGAACCGGCCTGGGTGAAGCGGAAGATGTTGTCGATGAAGAACAGCACGTCCTGCTTCTGCACATCGCGGAAGTACTCCGCCATGGTCAGACCGGCCAGGGCCACGCGCAGACGGGTGCCCGGGGGCTCGTCCATCTGGCCGAAGACCAGGGCGGTCTTGTCGATGACGCCCGAGTCCGACATCTCCTCGATGAGGTCGTTGCCCTCACGGGTGCGCTCACCGACACCGGCGAACACGGAGACACCGTCGTGGTTGTTGGCGACGCGGTAGATCATCTCCTGGATGAGCACCGTCTTGCCGACGCCGGCTCCACCGAACAGACCGATCTTTCCACCCTTGACGTACGGGGTGAGAAGGTCGATGACCTTGACGCCGGTCTCGAACATCTCGGTCTTCGACTCGAGCTCGTCGAAGCGCGGGGCCTTGCGGTGGATGGACCAGCGCTCGCCGTCGTACTTCTCGTCGACGTTCAGCACCTCACCGAGGGTGTTGAACACCTTGCCCTTGGTGAAGTCGCCGACCGGGACGGTGATGCCCGTACCGGTGTCGGTGACCGCGGCCTGGCGGACCAGACCGTCGGTGGGCTGCATGGAGATGGTGCGGACCAGGCCGTCACCCAGGTGCTGGGCGACCTCCAGGGTCAGCGTCTTCTTCTCGCCGGCGTTGGCCGGGTCGGCCACCTCGACGTGAAGGGCGTTGTACATGTCCGGCATCGCGTCGACGGGGAATTCCACGTCGACGACCGGGCCGATGACCCGGGCGACGCGGCCCGTGGCAACGGCCGTCTCAACTGTCGTCGTCATTACCTGTCACTCCCCGCGGTCGCGTCGGCCAGGGCGCTGGCGCCACCGACGATCTCGCTGATTTCCTGGGTGATTTCGGCCTGGCGGGCCGCGTTGGCAAGGCGGGAGAGCGTGTTGATCAGCTCGCCCGCGTTGTCGGTGGCCGACTTCATCGCACGACGCGTGGCGGCGTGCTTGGAGGCAGCCGACTGGAGCAGCGCGTTGTAGATACGGCTCTCGACGTAGCGCGGCAGCAGGGCGTCGAGGACGTCCTCCGCCGACGGCTCGAAGTCGTACAGCGGACGGATCTCGCCCTGTGTGGACGACTCCTCCGCCACCTCTTCGAGGCTGAGCGGCAGCAGGCGGGCGTCGATCGCCGTCTGCGTCATCATCGAGACGAACTCGGTGTAGACGATGTGGAGTTCGTCCACGCCGCCGTCCGCCGTCTCCTTCTCGATGGCCTCGATGAGCGGACCCGCGACCTTCTTGGCGTCCGCGTACGTGGGCTCGTCGGTGAAGCCCGTCCACAGCTCCGTGACCTTGCGCTCACGGAAGTTGTAGTGGGCGGCACCACGGCGGCCGACGATGTACGTGTCGACCTCCCTGCCCTCGGCCTCGAGCCGCGCGGTCAGCTGCTCCGCCGCCTTGATGGCGTTGGAGTTGAACGCGCCGGCCAGGCCGCGGTCGCTCGTCAGGAGCAGCACCGCGGACCGGGTGACCGTCTCGGCCTGGGTGGTCAGCGGGTGCTTGGTGTTCGAGCCGGTGCCGACCGCCGTGACCGCGCGGGTGAGCTCGGTCGCGTACGGCGTGGAGGCCGCCACCTTGCGCTGCGCCTTGACGACACGCGAGGCGGCGATCATCTCCATCGCCTTGGTGATCTTCTTGGTCGCGGTGACGGATCGGATGCGACGCTTGTAGACCCGGAGCTGGGCTCCCATGAGTCAGGTCCCTTCCTTACGTCACTTGCCGGCGGCCGGAACGTCTTCGCCGAGAAGCTTGCCGTCCGAGGTCTCGAACTGCTTCTTGAAGTCCGCGATGGCGTCGGCGATGGCCGTGAGGGTGTCGTCCGACATCTTGGCGCCCTCCTTGATGGAGGTCATGAGTCCCTGGTACTTGCGGTGCAGGAACTCCAGCAGCTCCTTCTCGAAGCGGCGGATGTCGGCGACCGGTACGTCGTCCATCTTGCCGGTGGTGCCGGCCCACACGGAGACGACCTGGTCCTCGGTCGGCATCGGCTGGTACTGAGCCTGCTTGAGCAGCTCGACCATGCGCTGACCGCGCTCCAGCTGGGACTTCGACGCGGCGTCCAGGTCCGAACCGAAGGCGGCGAACGCCTCCAGCTCACGGAACTGGGCGAGGTCCACGCGAAGACGACCCGAGACCTGACGCATCGCCTTGTGCTGCGCGGAACCACCGACTCGGGAGACGGAGATACCGACGTTCAGCGCGGGGCGCTGACCGGCGTTGAACAGGTCCGACTCCAGGAAGCACTGGCCGTCGGTGATGGAGATGACGTTGGTCGGGATGAACGCCGACACGTCGTTCGCCTTGGTCTCGACGATCGGCAGACCCGTCATCGAACCGGCGCCCATGTCGTCGGAGAGCTTCGCGCAGCGCTCCAGCAGACGGGAGTGCAGGTAGAAGACGTCACCCGGGTAGGCCTCGCGGCCCGGCGGGCGGCGCAGCAGCAGGGACACGGCGCGGTAGGCGTCGGCCTGCTTCGAGAGGTCGTCGAAGATGATGAGGACGTGCTTGCCCTCGTACATCCACTGCTGGCCGATGGCCGAACCGGTGTACGGCGCCAGGTACTTGAAGCCGGCCGGGTCGGACGCCGGGGCGGCGACGATGGTCGTGTACTCCAGCGCGCCGGCCTCTTCCAGGGCACCGCGCACGGAGGCGATGGTGGAACCCTTCTGACCGATGGCGACGTAGATGCAGCGAACCTGCTTCTTCGGGTCGCCGGTGCGCCAGTTGTCACGCTGGTTGATGATCGTGTCGACGGCCAGGGCGGTCTTGCCGGTCTGGCGGTCACCGATGATCAGCTGACGCTGGCCACGGCCGATCGGGGTCATCGCGTCGACGGCCTTGTAGCCGGTCTCCATCGGCTCGTGCACCGACTTGCGGTCCATGACCGTGGGGGCCTGCAGCTCGAGGGCGCGACGACCGCTGGTCTCGATCTCGCCGAGGCCGTCGATCGGGTTGCCGAGGGGGTCGACGACGCGGCCGAGGTAGCCCTCGCCCACGGCGACGGACAGCACCTCACCGGTGCGGTGCACCGGCTGGCCCTCCTCGATACCGCTGAACTCGCCGAGGACGACCGCACCGATCTCGCGCTCTTCCAGGTTCAGCGCGAGGCCGAGAGTGCCGTCCTCGAACTTCAGCAGCTCGTTGGCCATGGCCGAGGGGAGACCCTCAACCTTGGCGATACCGTCGCCGGCGACGGTGACCGTGCCGACCTCCTCGCGCGAGGCCGCGTCCGGCTTGTACGACTGGACAAAGTTCTCCAGCGCATCCCGGATCTCCTCCGGCCGGATCGTGAGCTCCGCCATCTGGGTTCCCTGCTCTCCTTGTTGGGCCCGAAGTTTCACTTTGGGGGGATGGGGACTCCCCCTGAAAAGAGGTGAATCCTCTGCACGGCCCAACCAGGGCCGTCGGTACTACTAGGTATTGAGTTGCTGCTAGCTCGCCATGCGGCGGCGGGCGTCCTCGAGCCGGTCCGCGATGCTGCCGTTGATGACCTCGTCGCCGACCTGCACCCGCATCCCGCCGAGGACCTCGGGGTCCACGTCGATGTTGAGGTGCATCTGACGGCCGTAGAGCGTCGCGAGGGCGGCGCCGAGGCGCTGCTTCTGCGTGTCACTCAGCGGGACCGCCGTGGTGACGACCGCGACCAAGCGGTCGCGGCGCTCGGCGGCGAGCTTGGACAGGGACTCGAGTCCCGCCTCCAGGCTACGTCCACGCGGCGTGGTCACAAGGCGCGTCACGAGACGCTCGGTGGTCGCGGTGGCCCGGCCGCCGAGCAGGCTGTGCACCAGCTCGCTCCTGGCCGCCTTGTCGGCGGTGCGGTCGGTCAGCGCGGCCCGCAGCGCGGGGTTCGACGAGACGATCCGGCCGAACCGGAACAGCTCGTCCTCGACGTCGTCGAGCACGCCCGCCCGCTGGGCCGCCGTGAGGTCGGCGATGTCCGCCAGCTCCTCGACGGCGTCCACCAGGTCGCGGGACTGCGACCAGCGGGAGCGCACCATGCCGGTGACCAGGTCGGTGGCGGGGCCGCCGATCTGGCTGCCGAAGAGGCGACCGGCCAGCTCGGCCTTGGCCTCGGCGGCCTGCGCCGGGTCGGTGAGGACCCGACGCAGCGACACCTCGCGGTCGAGCAGCGCGGTGACGGCGGCCAGCTCGTCGGCGAGCTGGACCACGTCCACGGACGTCGAGTCCGTCAGCGCATCGAGACGCTCACGTGCGGCAGCGGTTGCCTCGCGGCTCGCTCCGTGTGCAGTCATCGAGTCGCCTCGGCCTTCTCCTCGAGCCCGTCGAGGAAGCGGTCGATGACACGGCTCTGCCGGGCGTGGTCCTCGAGGGACTCACCGACGAGCTTGCCGGCCAGGTCGGTGGCGAGCGTGCCCACGTCCTGGCGCAGCGCCTGCGCGGCGGCCTTGCGGTCGGCCTCGAGCTGGGCGTGGCCGGCAGCGATGATCTCCTCGCGCTGCCGCTGGCCTTCCGCACGCATCTCGGTGATGAGCGTGGCGCCCTGCTCCTGCGCCTCCTGGCGCAGACGCGCGGCCTCGTGCCGAGCCTCGGCGAGCTGAGCCTTGTACTGCTCGAGCACGCTCTGGGCTTCGACCTTCATGGCCTCGGCTTCTTCGATACCGCCTTCGATCGCGGCACGACGCTCTTCCAGAACCTTGTTGATGTTCGGGAGGAGCTTCTTGCCGAGGACGAAGAAGACGATCGCGAAGGCCAGAAGGCCGATGACGAGCTCCGGGACCTCCGGAATGAGGGGATTCTGGGCTTCCTCAGCAGCCAGCTGTACCAGGATCACATCTGTGCCTTCCGTCAAAGTTTCGCGTCAGAGACCGGATCAGGAAGGGTAGACAAAGCCCATGACCAGGCCGATCAGGGCCAGCGCCTCACAGAGCACGAAGCCGAGGATCTGGTTCTGGCGGATCAGGCCGGCCGCCTCGGGCTGGCGGGCGAGGGCCTGGGTGCCGTTACCGAAGATGATGCCGACGCCGACGCCCGGGCCGATGGCGGCGAGGCCGTAACCGATCGCACCGAGGTTGCCCTGGATGTTGACCGCGGCGAGGGTCTGGAGAGCGGACATGCCGTTTCTTCCTTCTTTTTCACGGGCCGGTGGGGGTTGGCCACCGGATGTTCGGGGGGGTGCCGTGCTCAGTGGTGCTCGGCGAGAGCGCCCTGGATGTAGCTGCAGGACAGCAGGATGAAGACGTAGGCCTGAAGCGCCTGGATGAACAGCTCGAAGACCGTCATCACGAGGACCATCAGGAACGAGACGCCGGCGTAGGCGATGCCGATGCCGTTGAGCAGGTACCAGCTGGCGATGGTGAAGATCAGCAGCAGTACGTGCCCGGCGAACATGTTGGCGAAGAGCCGGACCGCGTGCGTGAAGGGCCGGATGAGCAGGTTCGAGAGGAACTCGAAGAACATGACCACCGGGAACACCGGGCCGAGCGACTTGTCGTAGCCCGTGATGTTCTTGAAGGCGCCGACGAAGCCGTGCTTCTTGAACGTCAGGCTCACCCAGAGCACATAGACGACCGCTGCGAGGCCCGCCGGGAAGGCGATGATCGAGGTCGCCGGGAACTGCGCGACCGGGATGATCGACCAGATGTTCATCATCCAGACGAAGAAGAACAACGAGACCATGAGCGGGACGTACTTGTCGCCCTCCCGCTTGCCGAGCGTCTCGTAGACGACCCCACGACGAACGAAGTCGTAGCCCAGCTCACCGATCATCTGGAGCTTGCCCGGGATCAGCTTCGGCTTGTTGAAGGCCGCCCAGAAGAACCCGATGACGATGATCGTGCTCAGCAGTACCAACAGGATCGGCTTGTTGAACTCGAAGCCGCCGACCGTGAAGATCGGCTCGAAGACGAAGGAGTGCAGACCGGGGGTCGGGAAACCGCACCCTTCGAAAATATGACAATCGGTCTCGAAGGCGAGCGTCTTGGCATCACTCACCGCGAGCTCCTTCAGCGTGGCGCATGGGTACGGCAACCTCAATGTGTCGGCGCGGCCTGCGACCGCGGAACGGCACTGGACTGGACTTGCGGATATGGGGGCGGCGACTGGGCTCCGAGCCAAAAGGCGTCACAGGCACGGCTACCACCCACGCCAGCTCTGCCACAGTTGTGGCGAGACCATAGCAAATGAGCGGAGGCCCCTTTACACCGGCCCTACAGGTCACGACGGCGTCCGAGCGGAGTCCGGCTCCACGTAGAGGACCTTGGCCTTCATGTGGGATCGCACCTGTGCAGCGATCCACACCAGGGTGGCCGCAAGCAGGGTCAGGGCGAAGCACTTGGGATTGAACACCGAGGTGCCCCTGAAGATGGTCAACAGGATCATCAGGAGCAGGATCTGCGTGGTGTAGAGCAACAGCCCCATCATCTGGAACAGGTGGGGCAGCGAGCGCGCGGTCCGCAGCAGCACCACAAGGCCGCTGCACATGAACAGCAGAACAAGAACGGTGCCGAAGCCGGCGCCTAGCGCACCCTTGCCACCGGCCACGGCGGCACTGACCGCGACTCCCACCACGCCCGCGGCAGCGGTGGGCAGAGCACAGTGCAGGAGCGTTCGGGCGTCGTTGGACTGCATTGCGGCAGCTCCTCCGGCGAAATCTTGGGGGGGGTTCGTTTCGGTCGTCGAGAGATGACCCTAGCCCGAGGTGAACGAGGCGTGCCTCGTACGGGCGGCCTGTCTCGCTCCGGCCGCCCCAATATATCTCGGGTTCTCGTGAACCGTATCACAAACTATTTGATGCAGTCTTTACCCGGAAGTGTGCTCACCGTCACACGAACGGGCCATGCGGTAGCTCAGCGAGATGACACCGCGGGTGTGGACTTGGTATGCGCGCGTGATCGCGAGCGCGGGCGGTGCGCGCGTGCTCAGTACGTGTAGAAACCCTGCCCGGACTTCCTGCCGAGCAGGCCGCCGTCGACCATGCGGGACAGCAGCGGGGGAACGGCGTGCGTGGGCTCCTTGAACTCCTCGTACAGGGCCGTGCCGATGGCCGCGACGGTGTCCAGGCCGATGAGGTCGGCCAGTGCCAGCGGTCCCATGGGGTGCGAGCAGCCCAGTGTCATCGCTTTGTCGATGTCCTGCGCGCCGGCGAATCCCGCCTCGCACATCCTGATCGCGGACAGGAGATAGGGGATCAGCAGGGCGTTGACCACGAACCCGGAGCGGTCGCCGGCGTGGACGACCTGCTTGCCGAGCACCGTGGTGGCGAACTCCGCGGCGATGCGCCGGGTGCGGTCGCGGGTGAGCAGCGAACCGATCACCTCGACCAGGGGCAGCACGGGGGCCGGGTTGAAGAAGTGCAGGCCGAGGACCTGGCCGGGGCGGTCGGTCGCGCGGGCCAGCCGCATGACGGGAAGGGCGGAGGTGTTGGTGGCGAGGATCGCCTCCGGGTCCTCGACGGCCCTGTCCAGCGCCTGGAAGATCCGCAGCTTCGTGGGCTCGTCCTCGGGGGCCGCCTCCAGGACCAGTTGCCGGTCGCGGAAGGCGGCGAGGTCGGTGGTGAAGGAGACGCGGGCGAGCGTCTCTTCGCGGGCCGTGTCGCTGATCCTGTCCTTGCGGACGGCGTGGGCGAGGGAGCGTTCGAGCCGGCCGCGGCCCCGGGCCAGCCCGTCCTCGCCCGAGGACGTGACCAGTACGTCGAGCCCGGCCCGGGCGCACACTTCGGCGAGGCCCGCGCCCATCACTCCGCAGCCGACCACGCCCACGCGCCGGATCGCCCGCGCGGCGGCGGACTCCTCGGTCGCCTCGGGCTCGGTCGCCTCGGGCGCGGACGTGGTCACGGGGGTCGGGGAGGCCGCCGTCGCAGTGCTCATCACATCTCCTTCGCGCCGGGCACGGCCCGACGGGCTCTCTCGGCCGATTACCAGCGTCTTCACGACAGGCGTACGGGAACTGGAGGCGCTCTCAGCCGGCCTGTCGCGTCGGTGTGAGTCCGCGCAGCGGGTTGAGGCGTTCCTCGCCCAGGTCGGCACGGCGTTCGGGGTCCGTCACGCCCTGGCCGGGGCCCGATGCCAGGCACAGGACTCCGACCTTGCCGATGTGCTGGTTCGTCTGGACCGACCGGGCGGCCTCGCCGATCTCCTCCAGGGGATAGACCGCGGACAGCGTCGGCACGATGCGGCCGAGGGAGACGAGGCGGTTGCACTCCCATTGTTCCTGGAGGTTCGCCGCGTGGCTGCCGATGATTCGCTTGAGTTTCATCCACAGGTAGCGGTTGTCGTAGCCGTGCTGGTAGCCGGTGCTGGAGCCGCAGGTCACCACCGTGCCGCCGCGCCGGACCACGAAGACCGAGACCGCGAAGGTGGCACGGCCCACGTGCTCGAAGACGATGTGCGGGTCCTCCCCCACCCGTTTGCGGATGGCGGTCCCGAGCCGCTTGCCCACCTCGATCACCGCACGGGGGTCGTCGGCCGTGCGGTCGTCGAGGCCGATGTCCTGGCGGTCGATGACCACGTCGCAGCCGAGTCTGCGGGCCGCCTCCGCCTTGGCGGGCGAGCTGACCACGCCGACCGGGATGCCGCCGCCGTTCTTGACGAGCTGCACCGCGTACGCGCCGAGTCCGCCGGCGGCGCCCCAGATCAGTACGACGTCGCCCTGCTTGAAGCGGGCGCCCCGGTCGCCGACGAGCATCCGGTACGCGGTTCCCGCGCACAGGGGGTTGCAGGCCGCCTCCTCCCAGCTGAGGTGGGCCGGCTTGGGGATCAACTGGCTTGCCCTGACGACCGCGTAGTGGGCCAGGCCGCCGAAGTTGGTCTCGAAGCCCCAGATCCGCTGCTCGGCGCCGAGCATCCCGTCGGCCTGCGTGGCCGGTTCCTGGTCGTCGGGCTGGACGCAGCTCATCACCACGTGGTCGCCGATGCCCCAGCGCCGTACGCCGGAGCCCACGCGCACGATCACGCCCGCCCCGTCGGAACCGATCACGTGGTACGGCAGATCGTGGCGTCGGGCCCAACCGCCCTGCGTCGCGAACTGCCGCAGGAAGCGGAACGTGGAGACCGGCTCGAACATCGCCGACCACACGGTGTTGTAGTTGACCGCGCTGGCCATGACCGCGACCAGCACCTCGTCCGGCGCCAGTTCGGGCATCGGGACCTGGCCGACGCGCAACGACTTGCGGATGTCCTTGTCGGCGACTCCGTCGAACATCCGGGCGTCCTCGGCCTGGATGTACGCGGCGGTGTACTCCCCGGGCAGCGGCGCGCGCTCCAGCTCCTGCGGCGGCGCGCCCGCACGTACCGCTTCGGTCAGCAGGGTCATGGTTCACCTTTCCCGGGGGTCACGTAGCCCGAGCGTCGATCCGTATGCGTGGGTCCACGGCGTTCCGCTGTTCCGTCCTTACCGAATTACCGCGGCTCCGAATTACCGAATGGCCGGGATCCTGGGGACCGCTCGGTGGGTCACGCCTCGCGGTGGCAGTGCACCTCGTCCGCGGGGATCCAGTCGCCTTCGTCGAACTTGATGAAACCGCGTTTGACGTAGTGCTTCTCGTCGACGATTTCGTACTGCTCCTTGAGCAGGAAGGACTTGCCGAATCCGAAGCATTCTCCGGTGAACGCGAGATAACCGTCCTGCCAGCCCTCGGAGGTCAGCAGGGTGCGGTTTCCCCAGTCGTCGTAGTAGTAGCCGGAGAACGACGATTCCGACTCGACCCACTGGACGACGAAGCGGCCGGTGAGGTCGTGCGCCTCGACCCGCTGCGTCATCTCGTAGGCGTGCCCGTGGAAGGTGGACGCGGTGTTCCAGGCGGCCGTGCCGGTCGTGGCCGGGTCGGCGGTGAAGTTGGTCCACTCCGCACGGAAATCACCGAGCAGGAAATCCAGATCCCGCATCTTCTCCGGGGCCGGCGGCCTGGTGAATTCCTGCTCGGCCGAAGTTTCGGCTTCCTTCTCAGAAACGCTCATTGCGGAATACACTCCAGTTCCTCGTCACGGCACGGGAATTCGCCGAATGCTAGGCACGGCCGCACCCCTAGCGCCAACCCCTACCCGGCCGCATTCCCGGGCGAGGCCGCTTCTGGGGTGGCTGAGGGGACGCGGCTAGGGGCGAGCCGTCCGTACCTTCGCCCTCGAAGGGCGCGGTTTGCCAATCTCTCAGGCAGGTTCACAGGTGACGAACGAAGCGCAGCTGGTTGATTACCTCAAGAAGATGGCAGCCGATCTGCGGCAGGCCCATCGGCGCATCAAGAAACTTGAGGCCGACGACACCGAGCCCATAGCGATCGTCGGGATGGCCTGCCGGCTGCCCGGCGGTGTCGGCTCACCCGACCAGCTGTGGGACCTCGTCCGGCGCGGTGAGGACGCCGTCACCGGCATGCCGACGGACCGCGGCTGGGAGCTCGGGGAGCTTTACGACCCCGACCCCGACCACCCGGGCACCTCGTACGCCACCGAGGGTGGATTCCTGCGCGGGGCCACCGAGTTCGACGCGGAGTTCTTCGGCGTCTCCCCGCGCGAGGCGCTGGCGATGGACCCGCAGCAGCGGCTGCTCCTGGAGACCGCCTGGGAAGCCCTGGAGAACACCGGTCTCGATCCGCGGTCGCTGGCCGGCTCGCGCACCGGTGTCTTCACCGGGCTGATGTACCACGACTACGCCTCGGGTCCCGGTGCCCTGCCCGACGAGGTCGAGGGCTATCTGAGCACCGGTATGGCCGCGAGTGTGGCCTCGGGCCGGATCTCGTACTTCCTCGGCCTCGAGGGGCCGGCCGTCACCCTCGACACCGCGTGCTCGTCCTCGCTGGTGGCGCTGCACCTCGCCGTGCAGGCGCTGCGGGACGAGGAGTGCGACCTGGCGTTGGCGGGTGGCGCGACGATCATGTCCACCCCCGCCACCTTCGTGGAGAACTCGCGGCAGCGCGGCCTCGCCCGCGACGGCAGGTGCAAGTCGTTCGCGGCCGCCGCCGACGGTGTCGGCTGGGGCGAGGGCTCCGCGCTGCTCGTGGTGGAACGGTTGTCGGACGCCCGTCGCAGGGGCCACCAGGTGCTCGCGATCGTCCGCGGCAGCGCGGTCAACCAGGACGGCGCGTCCAACGGTCTCACCTCCCCCAACGGGCCCTCGCAGCAGCGGGTCATTCAGCAGGCGCTGGCCTCGGCGCGGCTCGGCGTCGCGGATGTCGACGTGGTGGAGGCGCACGGTACGGGGACGACGCTGGGTGATCCGATCGAGGCACAGGCGCTGCTGGCCACCTACGGCCGGGAGCGGAGCGCCGAGCAGCCGCTGTGGCTGGGCTCGGTCAAGTCGAACATCGGGCACACGCAGGCCGCCGCGGGTGCCGCCGGGATCATCAAGATGGTCCAGGCGATGCGGCACGAGCAGCTGCCGAGGACGCTGCACGTGGACCGTCCGACGCCCGAAGTGGACTGGTCCGAGGGCGCGGTGGAGCTGCTGACCGAGAACCGCCCGTGGCCGCGCGGCGACCGCCCCCGCCGGGCGGGGGTGTCCTCGTTCGGGATCAGCGGCACCAATGTGCACGTCATCCTGGAGGAACCGGCGCCGGCGGATCTCGACGCGGACGGCCCGGCCGGGGCGAGCGGCTCGGCCGGCGCGGACGGCCCGGCCGGCGCGGACGGCTCCGTCACTTCCATCGCCTCCGGCACCTCCGACACTTCCGGCGCTTCCATCGCCTCCGGCGCTTCCGTCGCCGGAGCGCAGGTCGTGCCGGTGGTTCTGTCGGCGGCCACGCCCGCGGCGCTGCCCGCCCAGGCCGCCCGGCTGCACGCGCACCTGCTCGACCACCCCGATCTGCCGCTCGACGACGTGGCCTGCGCGCTCGCCACGACCCGTACCGCCTTCGAGCACCGGGCGGTGCTGCTCGCCGGGGACCGCGCGGAACTGCTGGACTCGCTGGCCGAGCTGGGGCGGGGAGGCAGTCCCGCCGGGCTGGTGAGCGGACTCGCCGGCGAGGTGCGCGGCGCGTTCCTGTTCACCGGGCAGGGAGCTCAACGTCCCGGCATGGGGCGGGAGTTGTACGAGGCGTTCCCGGCGTACGCCCGCGCGCTGGACGCCGTCTGTGCCGAGCTGGACGCCCGGCTCGACCGGCCGCTGCTGCCGCTGCTGCTGGCCGCCCCGGACAGCGAGGAGGCGCGGCTGCTGGACCGTACCCTCTACACCCAGTCGGCGACCTTCGCCCTCGGGGTGGCCCTGTTCCGGCTCCTCGAGGAGTGGGGTGTGCGTCCGCGGCTGCTGTCCGGGCACTCGGTCGGCGAGCTGACCGCGGCCCATGTCTCGGGCATGCTGTCGCTGGCCGACGCCAGTGAACTGGTCACCGCCCGGGGGCGGTTGATGCAGGAACTGCCCGAGGGCGGGGCGATGGTCTCCGTGGCGGCGACCTGGGACGAGGTGCTGCCCCTGCTGGCCGGGCACGAGTCGGTGGCCGGTGTCGCGGCGGTCAACGGGCCGGGTTCCGTGGTGGTGTCGGGCGACGAGGACGTCGTCACCGCCGTCGCGGCGCACTTCACCGGCCTGGGGCGCAGGACCCGGCGGCTCCCGGTGAGCCATGCGTTCCACTCGCCGCTGATGGACCCCGTGGTCGACCCGCTGCGGCAGGTCGCCGCCCGGCTGACGTTCGGTCCCCCTGCCATTCCGGTCGTCTCCAGCGTGACGGGCACCCTCCTGGAGCCGGCCGCGTGGGCGGACCCGGCGTACTGGGCGCGGCAGGCGCGCGAGCCGGTCCGCTTCCACGACGTGGTGCGCGCCCTCGACGCCGAGGGCGTCACCGTGTTCCTCGAACTCGGGGCCGATGCCGCGCTCACCTCCATGGCCGAGGAGACGCTCGCGTCCATGGCCGAGGAGACGCTCGCGGAAACCGGCACCGCCGGCGCGGTCGTCGCACCGGCGCTGCGCCGCAACCGGCCGGAGGTCCGCACCCTGACGGCCCTGCTGGCCCAGGCGCACACGGCCGGTGTGCCGGTGGACTGGGCGGCGTTCTTCGCCGGGCGGGCGGGACGGCGGGTGCCGCTGCCGACGTACGCCTTCCAGGGCACCCGGTACTGGCTGCGCGGCGTGCCCGGGGCCGGCGACATGGCCGCGGCGGGGCTGGCCCCCGCGGAACACCCGCTGCTCGGTGCCGTGCTGGTGCCGGCGGCCGGGGGCGGCCGGCTGTTCACCGGCAGGCTGTCCACGGACAGCCTGCCGTGGCTGGCGGACCACGCGATCGGCGACACCGTTCTGCTGCCGGGCACCGCCGTCGCCGAACTGGCGCTGTGGGCCGGGACGTACCTCGGCCTCGACTCGGTCGGGGATCTCACGCTGGAGCTTCCGCTCGTCCTGCCGTCGAGCGGCGGCCTGCGCGTCCAGCTCGCCGTGGGTGCTCCGGACGAGTCCGGCGAGCGTGAGTTCGCCCTGTACGCACAGGCCGAGGAGTCCGCCGAGGAGGTGTGGACGCGGCACGCCGGCGGCACCCTCACCACGGCTCGTACGCGTCCCGGAGACGAGCTGACGGCCTGGCCGCCCGCCGGGGCCGAGGAGCTGGACGTCGACGGCTTCTACGCGGACCTCGCGGACGCCGGTTTCCAGTACGGCCCGGCCTTCCAGGGGCTGCGCGCGGTGTGGCGGCGGGGCGAGGAGGTGTACGTTGAGGTCCGGCTGCCCGACGAGGTGGCCACCGGCGCCGGGGAGTTCGGGCTGCATCCGGCGCTCGCCGACGCCGCACTGCACGCGTCCGCGTTCGTGCCGGGCGAGTTCGGCCGGGAGCAGCGGGGCAGGCTGCCGTTCGCGTGGCGCGGGGTGGCGCTGCACGCGGCCGGTGCGTCGTTCCTGCGCGTTCGGCTGACGCCGACCGGCGCCGACTCGCTCTCCCTGTTCTTCGCCGACGCCGCCGGTGAGGCCGTGGCGACGGTGGACTCCCTGGTGGTGCGGCCCGCCGGGCGGATCGCGGCGCCGGACGGTGCCTCGGACGCCTTGTTCGTGCCGTCGTGGGCTCCGGTCGGCGCGGCCGAGCCGGAGGGCCGCTGGGCGGTGCTCGGTTCGGGGCCGCTCACGGGGCTCGCGGGCGCCGAGCGTCACCCCGGCCTGGCGGGGCTCGGTGCCGCGCTGGACGCGGGTGCCGGGATGCCGGAGTTCGTCGTCGCCACGGCCGGCCCGTCCGAGGGCTCGGGTGGCGCGGACGCGGCGGACGACCTCGCCGGGCAGGAGCGCGACCTTGCCGGGCAGGCGCACGACCTCGCCGGGCGGGCGCTGGACCTGGTGCGGTCGTGGCTGGCCGACGAGCGGTTCGCCGACTCGCGGCTGGTGGCGGTGACCTGGAACGCGGTGGCCGTGGGTGAGGGCGACCCGCTCGACCCGGTGCAGGCGGCCGCGTGGGGCCTGCTGAGCTCGGCGGTGACCGAACACCCGGGCCGGATCGTCCTCGTGGACGTCGACGGCACGCCGCGGTCCCTGGCGGCGGTGCGCTCGGCGGCCGGCTCGGACGAACCCCGGGTCGCCCTACGGGACGGCAGGGCCTTCGCTCCGCGCCTGACCCGGGCCGTGGCGGACGACGCCGTGGCAGGCGACGCCGTGCCGCGGGAGATCGATCCGCACGGCACCGCCCTCATCACCGGCGGCACCGGCACCCTCGGCGCCCTCCTCGCCCGCCACCTCGTCACCCGGCACGGGGTGACCAGCCTGCTGCTCACCAGCCGACGCGGACCCCACGCCCCCGGCGCCACCGAACTCGTAGCCGAACTCACCGCAGCCGGCGCCCACGTCACCGTCACCGCCTGCGACACCACCGACCCCGAACAACTCGCCACCCTCCTCACCACCATCCCCACCGAACACCCCCTCACCACCGTCATCCACACCGCAGGCACCCTCGACGACGCCACCACCACGAAGCTGACCGACACCCAACTCCACACCGTCCTCCAACCCAAGATCGACGCAGCCACCCACCTCCACCACCTCACCCTCCACCACCCCGTCACCACCTTCGTCCTCTACTCCTCCGCCGCCGGACAACTCGGCACCGCAGGACAAGCCAACTACGCCGCCGCCAACACCTACCTCGACGCCCTCGCCCACCACCGCCGCACCCACGGACACCCCGCCACCTCCCTCGCCTGGGGCTTCTGGAACCAACGCAGCGACATGACAGCCGAGGTCGACGAGCAGACGCGGCGCCGGATGGCCGGTGCCGGGGTGCTGCCGATCTCCGAGGAGCAGGGGGCGGCCCTGTTCGACGCGGCGCTCGCGCTGGACGCTCCGGTCGCCGTGCCGCTGCCGCTGGATCTCGGCGCGCTGCGGGCGCAGGCGGCCGTGGGCACCCTGCCGCCGCTGTTCCGGGGCCTGGTGCGGGCGCCGGTGCGCCGGGCGGCCGGTGCGGTCGACGGAGCCGGTGCGCAAGGGGCGTTCGCGGCCCGGCTGCGGGCGCTGCCGCGGGCGGACCAAATCCGGCTGCTGGTGGACCTCGTACGGACCCACGCGGCCACCGCGCTCGGCCATCCGACGCCCGACGGGCTGGATGCGCGGCGGACCTTCCGGGAGCTCGGTTTCGACTCCCTGGCCGCCATCGAGCTGCGCAACGGCGTGGGTGCCGCGACCGGTCTCCGGCTGCCCGCGACCCTGGTCTTCGACCACCCGACGCCGTCGGCCGTGGCGGAGGTCCTGCTCGGCGAGCTGACCGGCGGGCAGGAGGCGTCGCCGGCACCCCGGGCGTCCGCCGCCGTCGAGCCCGGGGAGCCGATCGCGATCGTGGGCATGGCGTGCCGTTATCCCGGCGGGGTGGCCTCGCCGGAGGAGCTGTGGGAGCTGGTCGCCGCAGGGCGGGACGCGATCGGTGACATGCCCGAGGACCGCGGCTGGAACGTGGAGGAGTTGTACGACCCGGAGCTGGCCCGGCCGGGCACCTCGTACGTGCGGGAGGGCGGCTTCCTGTACGACGCGGCCGAGTTCGACCCGGAGTTCTTCGGGATCTCGCCGCGTGAGGCGCTGGCGATGGACCCGCAGCAGCGGCTGCTCCTGGAGACGTCGTGGGAGGCGCTGGAGCGGGCCGGCATCGATCCGCGGGCGGTGCGCGGCAGCCGGACCGGGGTGTTCGCCGGGGTGATGTACCACGACTACGGCGCCGACCAGGCCGTACTGCCCGAGGAGGTCGAGGGGTTCATCGGGACCGGCTCGGCCGGCAGTGTCGCCTCGGGGCGGATCGCGTTCACGCTGGGTCTGGAGGGTCCCGCGGTCACGCTCGACACCGCGTGCTCGTCCTCGCTGGTGGCGCTGCACCTGGCGGCGCAGGCGCTGCGCACCGGTGAGTGCGACCTGGCGCTGGCCGGGGGCGTGACCGTGATGTCGACGCCGGGTGTGTTCGTCGAGTTGTCCCGGCAGGGCGGGCTGTCCCCCGACGGCCGCTGCCGGTCCTTCGCCGAGAGCGCGGACGGTACGGGCTGGGGCGAGGGTGCCGGGCTCCTGCTGGTCGAGCGGCTGTCGGACGCCCGCCGCAACGGGCACCCCGTGCTGGCGGTCGTCCGGGGCACCGCGGTCAACCAGGACGGCGCCTCCAACGGGCTGACCGCGCCCAACGGGCCCGCGCAGCAGCGGGTGATCGAACAGGCGCTGGCGAACGCGCGGCTCGGTGGCGCCGACGTCGACGTGGTGGAGGCGCACGGGACGGGGACGACGCTGGGCGATCCGATCGAGGCGCAGGCCCTGCTGGCCACCTACGGCCGGGAGCGGAGCGCCGAGCAGCCACTGTGGCTGGGGTCGGTGAAGTCCAACCTGGGCCACACGCAGGCGGCGGCCGGGGCCGCGGGCATCATCAAGATGATCATGGCTATGCGGTACGGGGTGCTGCCGAGGACGCTGCATGTGGACCGGCCGTCGCCCGAGGTGGACTGGTCCCCGGGCACCGTGGAACTGCTCACCGAGGAGCGGGAGTGGCCGGACGCGGGCCGTCCGCGCCGGGCCGCCGTGTCCTCGTTCGGGATCAGCGGCACCAACGCCCATGTCATCCTCGAACAGCCGCCTGCCGACGACGAGCCCGGGACATCCGGGACGGTTCCGGGCGGCGTGGTGCCGTGGGTGCTCTCCGGGCACGACCGGGCCGCGCTGTACGCCCAGGCCGAGCGGCTCGTCGCGCATGTGGCGGCGCGTCCCGAGCTGTCCGTGGCCGATGTCGGCAGGACGCTGACGGGCCGGGCCCGGCTGTCCCACCGCGCGGTGGTGCTGGGCGGCGACCGGGACGAGCTGCTGGCCGCCGCGGCCGGGCTGGCGCGCCGGGCCGGGGAGCCGGACGAGGCGCTGCCGCCGGGTGTGGTCGAGGGGTCCGTGCTCGGCGACGACCGCGTGGTGTTCGTCTTCCCCGGCCAGGGCGCCCAGTGGGCGGGGATGGCGGCGGAACTGCTGGTCTCCGCACCGGTGTTCCGGGCCCGGATCGAGGAGTGCGAGGAGGCGCTGCGCCCGTACGTCGACTGGTCGCTGCTCGCCGTCCTGCGGCAGGAGCCGGGCACCCCGCCCTGGGACCGGGTGGACGTGGTGCAGCCCGCGCTGTGGGCGGTGATGGTGTCGCTGGCGGCGCTGTGGCGTTCGTACGGCGTCGAACCGGACGCGGTGCTCGGGCACTCGCAGGGCGAGATCGCGGCCGCCTGTGTCTGCGGGGCGCTGGACCTCGCCGACGGCGCCCGGGTCGTCGCCCTGCGCGCCAGGGCGATCGGCTCGACGCTCGCGGGGCGGGGCGGGATGGTGTCGGTGGCGCTGCCGTCGGCGGCGGCCCGGGAGCTGATCGCCGGGTGGCCGGGGCGCGTCTCGGTGGCCTCGGTCAACGGTCCCGTCAGCACCGTGGTGGCCGGTGATCCCGACGCGCTCGACGAACTGCTCGCCCGCTGCGCCGACGACGGCGTGCGGGCCCGTCGCATCCCGGTCGACTACGCCTCCCACACATCCCAAGTGGCGGAGATCGAGGGCGACCTGGCCGCCGAACTGGCGGGGCTGACGCCGCGTTCGTCGGCGATCCCGTTCTTCTCCACCCTCACCGGGGCCCCGCTCGACACCGCGAAGCTGGACGCCGGCTACTGGTATCAGAACCTGCGTCACACCGTGGAGTTCGAGGCGGCGACCCGCGCGGCACTCGACCAGGGCTTCACCGTCTTCGCCGAGATCAGCCCGCACCCCGTGCTGGTGCCCTCGGTCCAGGACACGATCGACGATACGGGCCGGACCGCGGTGGCGGTGGGCTCGCTGCGCCGGGACGACGGCGGCGCGCGGCGCTTTTTCACCTCGGCCGCCGAGCTCGGTGTGCTGGGCGTCGGCGTCGACTGGCCGGCGGTGTTCGACGGCACCGGGGCCCGGCAGGTGGACCTGCCGACCTATGCGTTCCGGCGCCGCCGGTTCTGGCTGGAGTCCCGCCGCGGCGCGGGCGATCTGTCCGCGACCGGTCTCGAGGCGGCGGGCCATCCGCTCCTCGGCGCGGCCGTGTCGCTGGCGGGCGGCGAGGGCGTGCTGCTCACCGGCCGGCTGTCCGGGCGTAGCCATCCGTGGCTGCTCGACCACGCCGTCTCCGGCACGGTCCTGCTGCCCGGGACCGCCTTCGTGGACCTGGCGATCCGGGCGGGCGACCACCTGGGCCGTCCCCATCTGGAGGAACTGACCCTCCAGGCACCGCTGTTGCTGGGCTCCGGCCCCAAGGACGAGGTCACGGTGCAGGTCCGGGCCACCCCGGACGGCGAGACGGGCACCTGCACGGTCACCGTCCACTCCCGTACCGGCGAGGACGACTGGACGCTGCACGCGACCGGCACCCTCGGCCTGGACGCGCCCGAGGAACCCGCGCCGGATCCGGCGTGGCCGCCGGCCGGCGCGGAGCCGGTCGACACGGAGGGCGTCTACGACGGACTCGCCGAGGGCGGCTACCACTACGGCCCCGCCTTCCAGGGCCTGCGCGCGGTGTGGCGGCGGGACGGCGAGCTGTTCGCCGAGATCCGGCTGCCCGACGGCGAGCGGGAGGAGGCCGCGCACTACGGCGTCCACCCGGCCCTGCTGGACGCCGCGCTGCACGCCATGGTGCTCGCCGGCGACCAGGAGGCGGGCGTGAAGCTGCCGTTCTCCTGGACCGGGGTGCACCTGTACGCGACCGGCGCCACCGCGGCCCGGGTGCGGCTCACCCCGTCCGGGGACCAGCTCGCGCTGCTGCTCACCGACGAGACGGGCCGCCCGGTCGTCTCGGTACGGTCGCTGGTGACCAGGCCCGCCGCCCTGGCCGCCCCCGGCCGGTCCACGGGCGGCGCGCTGGAGGAGGCGCTGCTCCACCTCCACTGGACCCCCCTGACCGTCACGGTTGACGAGCCGGCCCCGTCGTACGCGCTGGTCGGCGCCGACCTGTTCGGGCTGGCGGGCGACCGTGCCGGCGTACGGGTGGGGGCGGATCTCGACGAGCTGGGCGCGGCCGACGGGCCGGTCCCGGACATCGTGGTGCACTGCCTCGCCCCCGGTGCGCCGGGCGATCCCGCGGCGGCGGCGCACACGGCCGCCCAGGAGACGCTCGACCGGGTCCGTGCCTGGCTGGCCGACGAGCGGTTCGGCTCCGCGCGGCTGGTGTTCGTGTCCTCGGGCGCGGTCGCGGCGGGCGACGACGAGGATGTCACCGACCTGGGGAACGCGGCGAGTTGGGGCCTGGTGACCTCGGCGGTGTCCGAGCACCCGGACCGGTTCGCGCTGGTCGACCTGGACGGCACGGCCGAGTCCCGGGAGGTGTTCGCGGCGGCGCTGGGGTGCGCGGAGCCCCGGCTCGCGATCCGCGGCGGCACGGTCACGGCGCCCCGGCTGGCCCGCGCCCAGGCGCATCCGGCGCTGCTGCCGCCGCCCGGCCCGACGCCGTGGCGGCTGGAGAGCACCGGCCGCGGCACGATCGAGAACGTGGCGCTGGTCCCCTGCCCCGAGGTCCTGGACCCGCTCGGTCCCGGCCAGGTCCGTATCGCCGTCCACGCGGTCGGGCTGAACTTCCGGGACGTCGTCGTCGCGCTCGGCATGGTCGAGGGGCAGAACGGCATCGGCGGCGATGTCGCCGGAACGGTCCTGGAGACCGGTGCCGGGGTGGGCAACGTCGCGGTGGGTGACCGGGTGCTGGGGCTGTGCTCCGACTCGTTCGGGCCGGTCGCGGTGTGCGACCACCGTTTTCTGGCCCCGATGCCGGACGGCTGGTCGTACGAGCAGGCGGCGGCCGTTCCCATCACGCATCTCACGGCCTACTACGGTCTGGTGGACCTGGCGGACGTGCAGCCGGGCGACTCGGTGCTGGTGCACGCGGCGGCCGGCGGGGTCGGCATCGCGGCCGTGCAGCTGGCCCGTCATCTGGGCGCCGAGGTCTACGGCACCGCCAGCCCCGGCAAGTGGCGGACGCTGCGCGACCACGGGCTCGACGCCGGGCACATCGCCAACTCACGGACCCTGGAGTTCGAGCAGTGGTTCATGGAGGGCAGCAGCGGCTGCGGCATGGACGTCGTACTGGACTGTCTGGCCGGTGAGTTCGTCGACGCCGGGCTGCGGCTGCTGCCGCGCGGCGGACGGTTCCTGGAGATGGGCAAGACCGACAAGCGCGACCCGGCGCGGGTCGCCGCCGCGTACCCGGGCGTGGCCTACCAGGCGTACGACCTGATGGAGGCGGGCCCCGACCGGATCCAGGAGATGCTGGTCGCGGTGCTGGAGCTGTACCGCGCCGGGGTGCTGGTGCCGCCGCCGGTCACCACGTACGACCTGCGCCGGGCCCGTGAGGCGATGCGGGACCTGAGCCAGGCGAAGCTGGTCGGCAAGGCCGTGCTCACCGTGCCGCGGGGGATCGATCCGCACGGCACCGCCCTCATCACCGGCGGCACCGGCACCCTCGGCGCCCTCCTCGCCCGCCACCTCGTCACCCGGCACGGGGTGACCAGCCTGCTGCTCACCAGCCGACGCGGACCCCACGCCCCCGGCGCCACCGAACTCGTAGCCGAACTCACCGCAGCCGGCGCCCACGTCACCGTCACCGCCTGCGACACCACCGACCCCGAACAACTCGCCACCCTCCTCACCACCATCCCCACCGAACACCCCCTCACCACCGTCATCCACACCGCAGGCACCCTCGACGACGCCACCACCACCACACTCACGGACACCCAACTCCACACCGTCCTCCAACCCAAGATCGACGCAGCCACCCACCTCCACCACCTCACCCTCCACCACCCCGTCACCACCTTCGTCCTCTACTCCTCCGCCGCCGGACAACTCGGCACCGCAGGACAAGCCAACTACGCCGCCGCCAACACCTACCTCGACGCCCTCGCCCACCACCGCCGCACCCACGGACACCCCGCCACCTCCCTCGCCTGGGGCTTCTGGAACCAACGCAGCGACATGACGGGCCACTTGGGCGACGCCGAGGTGGAACGGATGGAGCGGGCGGGCATGCGGCCGCTGGACAACGAGGAGGGGCTCGCGCTGTTCGACCTGGCGTGCGGGGCCGACGTACCGCTCCAGGTGATCACCCGGCTGACGGCGTCGGCGCTGCGGGCCGACCCGGACAGCGTTCCGCCGCTGTTCCGCGGTCTGGTGCAGGGCACCTCGCGGCGGGTGGTGCGGTCCGGCGGCGACGGGGCCGAGCTGCGGACGCGGCTGACCGGGCTGCCTCCAGCCGAGCAGCTTCGCAGGCTGCTGGACCTGGTCCGTTCGAACGCGGCCACCGTGCTCGGCCACGCCTCGGCCGGGGCGATCGCGGCGGAGCAGTCCTTCAGCGAGCTCGGCTTCGACTCGCTGACCGCCGTGGAGTTCCGCAACCGACTCGGCGCGGCCACGGGTCTGCGGCTGCCGGCCACGCTCGTCTTCGAGCATCCGACGCCGGCCGCGCTCGCCGGGGAACTGCTCACGCAGCTCGCCCCGGCCGGGCTCTCCGGCGCCGAGGCCGCCCTCTCCCAGGTCGACGCCCTGGAGGCCGCCCTCGCGGCGGTCACCGCTGACGACGGGGACCGCGACCGGGTCACCCGGCGGCTGCGCGGGCTGCTGGCGCAGTGGAGCACGGGCGATGCCGAACCGGCCGCGGCGGACGCCCTCGACGACCTCGACGCGGCCAGCACCGACGACCTCTTCGACGCGATCGACCAGGGGTTCGGTCTCTGACCGACGGCACAGACCCGGTCCTTCGACCGGACCGGACCCTGCCCTTCGACCGGCCCGGACCGAACCAGACCGGATCGGACCGGATCGACCCGGATCAGTCCGATCAGTCCCGATCGGCCGGGCACACCTCACCAAGGAGCTGTAGCGAATGTCCGACGAGGAGAAGTTCCGCGACTACCTCAAGCGGGCCGTCACCGAGGCACGCGGACTCCAGCGCCGGCTGCGCGAGGTCGAGGACAAGGCGCGCGAGCCGATCGCGATCGTCGGCATGGCGTGCCGGTTCCCCGGCGGGGCCCAGACCCCGGAAGACCTGTGGCACATGGTGTCCGAGGGCGTGGACGCGATCTCGGGCTTCCCCGACGACCGCGGCTGGGACCTGGACCGGCTGTACCGCACCGACGCCGAGGAGTCCGGCGCCTCCACCACACTGGAGGGCGGATTCCTGCACGGCGCGGGCGAGTTCGACGCGGACTTCTTCGGGATCTCCCCGCGCGAGGCGATCGCGACGGACCCCCAGCAGCGGCTGCTCCTGGAGACCTCGTGGGAGGCGCTGGAGCGGGCCGGGGTGGACCCGCGATCCCTGCGCGGCAGCGTCACCGGGGTGTACTTCGGCGGTACGGGCGGGGACTTCGCCGGTCTGCTGGCCGCGTCGCCGCAGGCACTGGACGGCTACATGCTGACCGGCACCTCCAGCAGCGTGCTCTCCGGCCGGGTCTCGTACGTGCTCGGTCTGGAGGGGCCCGCGGTCACGGTGGACACGGCCTGCTCGTCCTCGCTGGTCTCCATGCATCTGGCCGTGCAGGCGCTGCGCAAGGACGAGATCTCGCTGGCCCTGGCCGGCGGTGTCTCGGTCCTCGCGACGCCCGGCGCGTTCCCCGAGTTCTCCCGCCAGGGCGGGCTGGCCTCCGACGGCCGCTGCAAGGCGTTCTCGTCCGACGCCGACGGCACCGGCTGGGGCGAGGGGGTCGGTGTCCTCGTCCTCGAACGGCTCTCCGACGCCCGGCGCGCCGGACACCCGGTGCTGGCCGTCGTACGGGAGACCGGCATCAACCAGGACGGGGCCAGCAACGGCCTCACCGCGCCCAGCGGCCCCGCGCAGCGCCGCCTCATCCTGCGCACCCTCGACGACGCCGGGCTGGCCACCGCGGACATCGACGTGGTGGAGGCGCACGGCACCGGTACGAAACTCGGTGACCCCATCGAGGCACGAGCGCTGCTGGCCACCTACGGCCAGGACCGGCCGGCCGACCGGCCCCTGTGGCTGGGCTCCATCAAGTCCAACATCGGCCACACCCAGTACGCGGCCGGCGTCAGCGGCGTGATCAAGACGGTCATGGCGCTGCGGCACGGCGTCATGCCGAAGACCCTGCACGTGGACGAGCCGACGCCGCACGTGGACTGGTCCTCGGGTGCGGTGCGACTGCTGACCGAGAACCGCCCGTGGCCCGGCCACGGCCGCCCCCGCCGGGCCGCCGTGTCCTCCTTCGGCGTCAGCGGCACCAACGCGCATCTGATCCTGGAGCAGGCGCCCGAAGCGGCCGGGGCGACGGACTCGGCAACGGACTCGGAGACGGAGTCGGAGTCGCAGTCGAAGTCGGAGGAGCACGGTGCGGTCGTGACGCCGCCGTTGATCCCCTGGGCGATCTCCGGGCGGGGTGAGGCCGCGCTGCGTGCGCAGGCCCAGCGGTTGCTGGACCGTCTCTCGGAGCGTCCTGACCTGGAGCCGCTGGACGTGGGCCTCGCGCTGGCGCGGACGCGGTCGGCGTTCGAGCAGCGGGCGGTGGTGCTGGGAGCCGACCGGACGGAACTGGTCGCGGGGTTGCGGTCGGTGGCCGAGGGGGCCGCCGTCGGCGCCGGCGTGGTGGCGGGGCGTGCCGCCGAGTCAGGTGTGGTGTTCGTGTTCCCGGGTCAGGGGTCGCAGTGGGTGGGGATGGGGCGGGAGTTGTGGGACGCCTCGCCGGTGTTCCGTGCGCGGATGGAGGAGTGCGGCCAGGCGCTGAGTCCGTACGTCGACTGGTCGTTGAGGGATGTGGTGTTCCGGGACGCGGGGGATCCGTTGTGGTCTCGGGTGGATGTGGTGCAGCCGGTGTTGTGGGCGGTGATGGTTTCGCTGGCGGCGGTGTGGCGTTCGTTCGGGGTGGAGCCGGCCGCTGTCGTGGGGCATTCGCAGGGTGAGGTCGCTGCGGCGTGCGTGGCCGGTGGTCTGTCGCTGGAGGATGGCGCCCGGGTGGTGGCGGTGCGGTCGCGGCTGGTGCTGGAGAAGCTGTCCGGTAAGGGCGGCATGGTGTCCGTTGCGCTGCCGGTCGGGGACGTCGAGGAGCGGCTGGCGCGGTTCGAGGGCCGGATCGGTGTCGCGGCCGTCAACGGGCCCACCTCCGTCGTCGTCTCCGGTGAGCCCGACGCACTCGACGAACTCCTCGCGGAATGTGAGGAGTCGGGGGTACGGGCCCGTCGTATCGCGGTGGACTACGCCTCCCACTCCGCGCAGGTCGACGCCCTCAACGACGACCTGCTCGCCGAACTCGCCGACATCCGGCCCAAGTCGTCCACCGTCGCCTTCCACTCCACGGTGACCGGCGAGCAGGTGGACACCTCCGGGCTCGACGCCCGCTACTGGCTGCGCAACATGCGGGAGACCGTCGCCTTCGAGGCCGCGGTGCGCGCCACCCTCGACGAGGGGCACCGGAACCTGCTGGAGATCAGCCCCCATCCCGTGGTGACCATGGCCGTTCAAGAGGTCATCGACGCGGCGGGCGTCATGGCCCAGGTGTCCGGCTCCGTGCGCCGCGACGAGGGAGGCCTCGGCCGGCTGCTGACCTCGCTGGCCGAGGCGTACGTCGCGGGCGCGCCCGTCGACTGGGCGCGGGTGTTCGACGGCACCGGCGCGCGGCCGGTGGACCTGCCCACGTACGCCTTCCAGCGGCAGCGGTACTGGCTGCGCCTGCCGTCCGCCGGGTCCGGCGACGTGACGTCCGTCGGTCTGCGCTCCCCCGGACATCCGCTGCTCGGGGCCGCCGTGGAGCCCGCCGAGTCCGACGGCCTCGTACTGACCGGCCGGGTCTCCCTGCGCGAGCACCCCTGGCTGGCCGACCACCGGGTCATGGGCACGGTCCCGCTGCCGGGAACCGCGTTCGTGGAGCTGGCCGCGACGGCGGGCGACCTCGTCGAGTGCCCGCACATCGAGGAACTGACCATGCAGGCCCCCCTCACGCTGCCCGAGACCGGTGGCCTGGACCTCCAGCTCACGGTGAGCGCACCGGACGAGACCGGGCGGCGCGAGATCGGGTTCTTCGCCCGCGCGGACGACGAGATCGCGGCGGCCGCCTGGACGCGGCACGGCACGGGCGTCCTGTGCCCGGCCGGTCCCGTACCGGAGGCGGCACCGGCCGTCTGGCCGCCGCGCGGTGCCGAGCCGGTCGAACTCGGCGACCTGTACGGGCAGTTGGCGGACGGGCCGTTCGCCTACGGGCCCGCCTTCCATGGGCTGCGGGCTGCCTGGACCCGGGACCGGAAGGTCTTCGCGGAGGTACGGCTCCCCCAGGAACTGCACGAGCAGGCGGGTGAGTACCTGCTGCATCCGGCGCTGCTCGACGCGGCGCTGCACGCGGTGGGCCTGGGCGAACTGCTGGACACCGGCGGGCAGCCGCTGCGCCCGTTCGCCTGGAACGGTGTGTCCGTGCACGCCACCGGTGCCACCGCTTTGCGGGTGACCCTGACGCCGGCGGGGGCGAACGCCGTGTCGCTGTACGCCGCCGACGGCACCGGTGCCCCGGTCGTCACGGTCGGTTCGCTGCTGCTGCGGCCGGTCGACGTGACGGAGCCGGGGGCCCGGCCGCCGGCCGCCGCGCACTCCTCGCTGCTGTCCCTGACGTGGACGCCGGTTCCGTTGCCCGCCGTCGGTGCCGTGCCCTGGGCGGTGCTGGGGGACCGGCCGTCGTGGGCGGGCCCGGACTCCGGTGCCGTGTGCCACGCCGACCTGGACGCGCTCGCGGCGTCGGTCGCCGCGGGTGACCCCGTGCCCGGCTTCGTCGTCCTGGATCCGGCGGCCGGGGGCCGCGACGACGACGGGCATCCCGCCGTCGCCCGGGAACGTGCCGCGCGGGTGCTGGAGTCGGCGCGGGCGTGGGTCTCCGAGGACCTCGACGAACGGCTCGCCCCGGTGCCGCTGGTGGTGGTCACCAGGGACGCGGTGGGCACCTCGGCGGACGATCCGGTGACCGGCCTCGGCTCCGCCCCGCTGTGGGGCCTCGTGCGGTCGGTCCAGTCGGAGAATCCGGGGCGTTTCGTGCTGCTGGACACCGACGGCGACCCCGAGTCCGGACGGTCCGTGCCGGGCGCGGTCGCGTCGGGAGAACCCGAGATCGCGTTGCGCGGCGGGTCCGCGCTGGTCCCGCGGTTGAGCCGGATGGCGGTCACCGAGCTCCCCGACCCGACGCCCGGTACGCGGCCCGGTACGGGGGGTACGGGACTCGACGACGTGCCCGGTACGGGACTCGACGTGCCCGGTACGGGACTCGACGCGCTCGACCCGTCCCGCACGGTGCTCGTGACCGGGGCGACGGGCGGTCTGGGCACGCTGGTCGCCGGCCATCTCGCCGAACGGCACGGCGTACGCCACCTGTTGCTGCTGAGCCGGCGCGGCCCGGAGGCGGAGGGCGCCGAGGAGCTGGTCGGCCGGCTGGAGAAGCTGGGCGCCACGGTGACGCTGGTCGCCTGCGACGCCGCGGACCGCGAGGCGCTGGCCGCCGTACTCGCCGGGATTCCCGCCGCACATCCGCTGACCGCGGTGGTGCACTGCGCCGGAACCGCCGAGAACGCGCTGCTGGCAGCGCTGACCCCGGAGCTGATCGACCGGGTCTTCCGCGCCAAGGTGGACGCGGCGGTGCATCTGCACGAGCTGACCGAGGGCCTGGACCTGTCCGCCTTCGTCCTGTTCTCCTCGATCGCGGGCACCCTCGGCGGCACCGGGCAGGGCAACTACGCGGCCGCCAACACGTTCCTGGACGCGCTCGCCCGGCACCGGCGCGGGCGCGGTCTGCCGGCCACCTCGCTGGGCTGGGGGCTGTGGGCGGCCGAGCGCGGCATGGGCGGCGGTCTGACCGACGCGGCCTCGGCGGGCACTCCCATGCGCGGGGTGTCCGCGCTGCCCTCCGACGAGGGCCTCGCCCTGTTCGACCTCGGCTGGCGCTGCGCCGAGCCCGTGGTGTTCCCCGCTCGCCTCAACGGGGCCGCGCTGCGCGCCCAGGCCGCCGCCGGCTCCCTGCCGCCGGTGCTCCGGGGGCTCTTCCGCGGCCCGGCCCGGCGGACGGCGGAGGCCGGCGGTCAGGACTCGGGCGCCCAACTGCGGCGTCGGCTCGCGGAGCTGATGCCGGTCGAGCGGCAGGAGACCCTGCTGGCCCTCGTACGCGACCGGATCGCCGCCGTGCTCGGGCACGCCTCCTCGGACCGGATCGAGACGGACCGGCCGTTCCGCGACCTCGGCTTCACCTCACTGACCGCGGTGGAGCTGCGCAACCGGCTGAACGCGGCGACCGGACTCCGACTGCCCGTGAGCCTGGTCTTCGACTATCCGACGCTGGGCGAACTGGTGGAGTTGCTGGCGGGGAAGCTGGTCCCGGACGGCACCGAACCGGCCGCGCGGCCCGAGGACGACCGGGAGGCGGCCGTGCGCCGCACCCTGCTGTCCATCCCGCTCGCCCGGCTGCGCGAGCACGGACTGCTCGACACGCTGCTGGCCCTCGCCGACGACGGCGGGGCGCAGCCGGAGGCGGCCGACCGCAGCGACGAGATCAAGTCCATGGACGTGGCCGCGCTGCTCGCCATGGCCAGGAGCACCACCGCGAGCTCCACCGCGAGCACCACCGCTCAATAGCCGGGCCCGTCCGGCACGTTGTGCGAGTGGGGCCCCATAGGGGACGGGGCTAGGGGCGGGGCGTGCATAGCCTGCACGCACGGAGGCCTGTGAACCCTCGCCACGTCCGACAACCCTCGCCATGTCCGACAACCCTCGCCACGTCTGATAACCCTCGCCACGTCTGACAACCCTCACGAATCTGGAGAGCTTTCCATGGCCGAAGCGCCTTCCGAGCCCATCGCGTTCCCGTTCCCCGACCCGCCGTCGGTCTGCGAGCTGCCTCCCGAGCTGGCGGAGATCCGCGACGGCCAGTCCGTGGTGGAGGTGAAGTTCCCCGACGGCATCAGCGGATGGATGGTGACCAAGCACGCCGATGTCCGCAAGGTGCTGGTCGACTCCCGGTTCAGCAGCAAGGTGATGGCCACCGCGGCCGCCGCGATGTCGGAGACCGAGACCGGCAAGCTGATGAACGAGTCGCTCGTCGGCATGGACGCGCCGGAGCACACGCGGCTGCGCAAGCTGGTGACCAAGGCGTTCACCGCGAGGCGGGTGGAGACGCTGCGGCCCCGCATCACGGAGTTGGTCGGCCAGCTGCTCGACGAGCTGGAGACGCTGCCCCGCCCGGTGGACCTGGTCAAGAACTTCTCCGTGCCGCTGCCGGTCCGGGTGATCTGCGAACTCCTCGGCGTACCGGCCGGGGACCAGGACACCTTCCACGCCTGGTCGAACGCGCTGCTCGGGGACTGGCAGCAGGTGGTGGAGAAGGAGGCCGCGACGGTCTCGTTGGTGAACTACTTCGGCGAACTCATCGCGGTGAAGCGGGAGAATCCCGCCGACGACCTGATCAGTGAGCTGATCGCGATCAGCGACGGGGACAGCACGCTCACCGAGCGCGAGATCATCGCGCTGAGCATCGGCATTCTCAGCGCGGGCCACGAGACGACCGCCAACCAGATCAGCATGTTCCTGGTGACGCTGCTGCACAATCCCGAGGAGCTCGACAAGCTGCGGGACAACCGCGAGGCGATCCCGAAGGCCGTCGACGAGCTGCTCCGCTTCGTTCCGCTCACCACGACCGGCGGCATCATTCCCCGGCTCACCACGGCGGAGGTGGAGCTGAGCGGCGGCCAGGTGCTGCCCGCCGGCGCGGTGGTCCTGCCCGCGGTCGCCACCGCGAACCGGGACCCCGAGGTGTTCGAGGACGGCGAGCGGCTGAACGTGACGCGGGAGAACAATCCGCATCTGGCCTTCGGCGCCGGTATCCACCACTGCCTCGGGGCGCAGCTCGCCCGCATCGAGCTCCAGGAGGCGCTCGGCGCGATCCTGGACCGGATGCCCCAGGTGCGGCTCGCGGTGCCGGAGTCGGAGCTGCGGCTCAAGTCCGCGTCGATCATCCGCGGCCTCGAGAGCCTGCCCATCACCTGGTGACATCCGGCACCGCACCGCGGCGACCAGCGGGCCCAGCAGGTTCACCAACCTGCTGGGCCCGCTGACTTCTGCCTGCCGGCAGAGGACAGAGGACAGTGGGCGGGAGCCGCAGGGTAGGAGTCGCCGGGCGTGAGCCGCCGGGCGGGGGTCGCCGGGCGGGAGCCGGTGGAGAGGTCAACGGGCTGGAGCGGCCCCAGGGTTGGAGTCGTCGGGCGGAGGCCAGCGCCCTGCCGGGCACGAGCCGGCGGCCAGGAGTCGGCGGGCAGGAGCCGCAGGTCGGTAGCTGGCGGCCCCGAGCCGCAGGGCACGAGCCGCAGGGCACGAGCCGCAGGGCATGAGCCGTCGGCTCCCGCCCTGCCCCCCGCTCCCCCTCAGCGCGGGCACCCGGCATGCCCGCGTGCCGGCGTACCGGTGTATGCGACGGGCCGTGCTCCGGTGAAGGAGCACGGCCCGTCGGCCGGAGGAGGGGCCTACGCCTCGTGGCGCGTCAGCCACTCGTGCACGGCGGCCGCCGTGACGTCTCCGTTGCCCTCCAGCATCGTGTAGTGGTTGCCCGGCACGTCGATCGCTTCGTGGGGAAGCGGCCAGGCGGCCTGCCACTGCTCGGCCGGCGGCTGCACCTCGCCCGGCTCGATGCCGTAGCACTCCGAGGCCCGTACGAGCAGGGTCGGCGTCGCGATCTCCTTGGGCTGCCAGTGCTCGAACATGCCGAAGTACGCGGCCATCGCCGTGAGCCTCGTCCCGGTCATCTGCCCGAAGTCCTTCTCCAGCTCGACGGCCTTCGACTCCATCACCGGCACGATGTACGAGGTGGCGTCGTAGCCGGCCATGTAGCTGTCGATCAGGACCAGGCCCCGGGGCGCCAGTCCCCGGTCCTCCAGCCTGGACGTGACCTCGTGGGCGATCCGGCCTCCGGAGGAGCGGCCGGCCAGCACGAACGGTTCGCCGTCGACCAGTTCCTCGATGAGCCGCAGGGCGTACTCGGCCGCCGCGTCCACGTCGGCCGCGACCGGCTGCCCGGTGACGAAGCCGGGGAGCATCAGCGACCACACGTCACGGGTTCCGCGCAACGGCGTGGCCATGCTGACCAGTTCCTGGTTGCTCGCCCACACGGACTGTGAGGGGAACCCGATGATCTTCGGGTACTGCGCCCCCTCACCGAGCCGGACGAGGCTCGGGCCGCCCTTGACCTCCTGCGGGTCGGAGAAGCTCACCCGCAGGTCGACCGAGTTCCGCAGCACGCTGTGGCCGAGGTCGAGCCGGCCCAGCTCGTTCGAGCGCCGGTACAGCGCCTCCACTCCGTTGATCACCGCCAGGTCGCCGAGCGCGTCCGCGCCACGGCCGCTCCCGGTGTCCTCGGCCGGCCCGGCGGCCGCCTGCCCCGCCGCCGGAGCGGCGGCCATCGGTGCCGCCGGGGTGCCCAGCTGCTCGCTGAGTTCGGCGGCGAGCGCGAGGGGCGTCGGATGGTCGAAGACGACCGTGGACGCGAGGCGCAGCCCGGTGCGCTCGTTGAGCCGGTTGCGCAGTTCGACCGAGGTCAGCGAGTCGAAGCCCAGCTCCACGAAGCCGTGGCCGTCCTCGATCGCCTCGGCACCGGAGTGCCCGAGCACCTGCGCGACCTCGCCGCGGATCAGCTCGGCCAGCAGGGCCTGCCGTTCCGCCTGGTCCGCCGCGGCCAGTTGCTCGTGCAGGTGCGAGGTGGCCCGTACGTCGGACCGGGCGGCCCGCCGCTGCGGAGCGCGCACCAGGCCGCGCAGCAGCGGGGGTACCTGCTGCTCGCTCGCCGCCCGCGCCGCCGTGGTGTTCAGCCGCATCGGTACGAGGAGGGCTTCCTGGCCGGCGCCGAGGGCCCGGTCGAAGGCCTCCATGCCGGACTCGGCGGTGAAGGGGGTGACCCCGCCGCGGGCCATCCGGGCGCGTTCGGCCCGGCCGAGGTCGCCGCCCATGCCGCCGGGCTGCTCCCACCAGCCCCAGGCGAGGGCGGTGCCGGGCAGTCCGGCCTCGCGGCGGTGCGCGGCGAGGGCGTCCAGGAACGAGTTCGCCGCCGCGTAGTTGCCCTGCCCCTGGCTGCCGAGCAGTCCGGCGGCCGAGGAGAAGAGCACGAACTCCCGCAGCGGGGCGTCCTGGGTCAGCTCGTGCAGATGCCAGGCCGCGTCGGCCTTGGCCCGCAGGACGGTGTCGAACCGGTCCGGGGTGAGCGACTCGACCGTGCCGTCCGCCAGCACACCCGCGGTGTGCACGACCGCGGTCAGCGGCCGGTCGGCCGGGATGTCCCGCAGCAGCACGGCGAGTGCGTCCCGGTCCGAGACGTCGCAGGCCAGGATGCGGGTGTCGGCGCCGAGTTCGGTGAGTTCGGCCAGCAGGGCGGCCGCGCCGGGCGCGCGCTCGCCGCGGCGGCCGGCCAGCACCAGATGCCGGACGCCGTGTGCGGTCACGAGGTGACGCGCGACCACCGCGCCGAGCGCTCCGGTGCCGCCGGTGACCAGCACGGTGCCGTCGGGGCCGAAGCCAGGGGCGCCGTCCGCCGGTCCGGTGTGCCTGGCCAGCCGGGGCACGCAGGGCGAGCCGGCGCGCAGGGCGAGTTGCGGTTCACCGGTGCCGAGCGCCTTGGGCAGGGCCCGGTAGGAGGCGGGGTCGTCGTCGAGGTCGATCAGGACGATCCGGTCCGGGTGCTCCGACTGTGCCGTCCGCACCAGGCCCCACACGGCCGAGGCCGCCACGTCCTCGGTACGGTCCGTGCCGGCGGCCGGGACGGCGCCCCGGGTCAGCAGCAACAGCTTGGAGCCTGTGAGGCGTTCGTCGGCGAGCCAGTGCTGAATGACCTCCAGTACCCGGTGTACGGCGTCATGGGTGGCGGCGACGATGCCGCCCTGGTCCCCGCCGAAGCAGGACATCGCCACCACGGAGGGGGCGGGCTTGCCCGACTCCACGGTGTCGATCAGGGATTGCGGGTCGAGGTACGGCGTCCCGGTCAGGCCGGCTTCGACGAGCCGCGGGCGGATCTCCAGCGGGTCGAAGCCGAGCATCGCCCATTCGCCGGAGACCTCTCGGGAGCCGAGGGGCACCGGGGTCCACTTCAGGTCGAACAGCGCGTCCTGGCGGGGTGCGGAGGCGGTGAACTGTTCCAGCGCGGGGTCCCGCATCGTGAGCGACCCGACCGTGGCGATCGGCAGTCCTGACTCGTCGTTGACCAGGACGGACACTTCGCCCCGGCCCACCGGAGCGAGGTGGACGCGGGCGACGGTGGCGTGGGTGGCGTGCAGTCGTACTCCGGTCCAGGCGAACGGCATGCCTCCCTTGACCGCCTCCCGGTCGGGGGTGCCGCCGAGGACGCCCAGGGCGAGTGGCTGGAGTGCGGCGTCCAGCAGGGCCGGGTGCACTCCGAAACCGCTGTCGGCGTCGCCCGCCTCCTCGGGGAGCCGAACCTCGGCGTACAGGTCTCCGTCCTTGGTCCACAGTGCCCGCAGGCCCTGGAAGACCGGGCCGTAGGTGAATCCGGCCTCGGCCATGTCCGGGTAGAAGTCCTCGACGGCGACGGCGGTGGAGCCGTCGGGCGGCCATACCGTCATCGGCTCCGCGTCGGGTTCCGCTCCCGTGTTCTCGGCGAGTACGCCGCTGGCGTGCCTCAGCCAGGGCTGGTCGTCGCCTTCGCCGTCGGGCCTCGAGTGCAGGGTGATGGCGCGCCGGCCGGTCTCGTCGAGGCCGCCGACCAGCACCTGGACGGCGCGACCGCCCTGCTCGCCCAGCACCAGTGGTGCCTCCAGGGTGAGTTCCTCGATCAGCTCGCAGCCCACCTGTCCGCCGGCGCGCAGCGCGAGTTCCACGAACGCGGTACCCGGCAGCAGCGCGGTGCCCAGCATCGCGTGATCGGTGATCCAGGGCTGCGTGGCCAGGGAGAGCCTGCCGGTGAACAGGAATCCGTCCGAGTCGGGCAGCGCCACTCCGGCGCCGAGCAGCGGGTGTCCGGTCGCCGTCAGTCCGATGCTCGCGGGGTCGCCGCTGCCGGTCGTGCGCGAGTCCAGCCAGTAGCGCTTGTGCTGGAAGGCGTAGGTGGGCAGTCCGACGGTGCGGGCGCCGGTGCCGGCGAACAGCCCGGACCAGTCGACCGGGGCACCGCTCGCGTGGATCCGGCCGAGCGCGAGGGTCAGGCAGTCCGCTTCGGGGCGTTCGGGGTGCAGTACGGGCACGCACACGGCGTCGGCGCCGGTGTGGTCGAGGGTCTCCTCGGCCATCGCGGTCAGCGCACCCCGCGGACCCAGCTCGAGGAACCTGTCCACACCCCGCGCCAGCACCGTCGCCACACCATCGGCGAAACGAACGGCCTCCCGCACATGCCGCACCCAGTAGGCGGGAGTGGTGAACTCGGCGTCCGCCATCCCACCCGTCACATTCGACACCACCGGGATACGCGGCGGACGGAACTCCACCGCGGCGAGCGTCTCCGCGAACTCCGCCAGCATCGGCTCCATCCGCGCGGAGTGGAAGGCGTGACTGACCGCCAACTGCTTGGTCCGCCTGCCCTGTTCAGCAAACGCTTGGGCGAGCGCGGTCACCGGCTCCTCATCACCGGACAGCACCAGCGAACGGGGCCCGTTCACCGCAGCCACCGACACACCCCCGGGAAGCACCGGCAGCTCGTCCTCGGCCGCCTCGACAGCGACCATCGCACCGCCCTCCGGCAGCGCCTGCATCAACCGGCCCCGCGCCGCCACGATCCGGCACGCATCCGCCAGCGACCACACCCCCGCCACATACGCCGCCGCCAGCTCACCGATCGAATGCCCCAGCAGCACATCCGCCCGCACACCCCACGAACCCACCAGCTCGAACAGCGCCACCTCCAACGCGAACAAACCGGCCTGCGTGAACACCGTCCGGTCCAACGCCGGCGCATCGGTGAACACGACCTCCTTCACCGGCCGCTCCAGCAACAGATCCAACTGCGCACACACCCCGTCGAACGCAGCCGCGAACACCGGGAAACGCTCGTACAGCTCACGCCCCATACCAAGCCGCTGCGCACCCTGACCGGTGAACAGGAACGCCGTCCCGCCCTCCCCGGCCACACCCCGCACCATCCCCGCCGCGCCCGCACCCTCCGCCAACGCGGCCAACTGGACCAGGAAGTCCTCCCGATCCCGCCCCGTCAGAACAGCCCGGTGCTCCAGACCCGCACGCGTCACCGCCAACGACAGACCCACGTCGGCCGGCCGCAGATCGCTCCCCCGTACGTGGTCGGCAAGCCGTCGGGCCTGCGCCCGCAACGCCTCCTCCGACCGCGCCGACACCACCCACGGCACCAGCAACCCGTCAACCGCAGACACCGGCGTCCGTTCCTCGACCGACGGCGCCTGCTCCAGAATCACGTGCGCGTTCGTGCCGCTGATCCCGAACGAGGACACGCCCGCCCGGCGCGGCCCGTCGGTCTCCGGCCACTCCCGCCCCTCCGTCAGCAGCTCCACCGCGCCCGCGGACCAGTCCACCTCGGGGGTCGGCTCGTCCACGTGCAGGGTCTTGGGCAACAGGCCGTTGCGCAGGGCCAGTACGGACTTGATGACACCGGCGACACCGGCGGCGTACTGGGTGTGGCCGATGTTCGACTTCACCGAACCCAGCCACAGCGGACGGTCCGCCGGACGGTCCTGACCGTACGTCGCCAGCAACGCCTGTGCCTCGATCGGGTCGCCGAGCGACGTCCCCGTGCCGTGCGCCTCCACCATGTCCACGTCCGCCGCCGACAACCCGGCCGAAGCGAGCGCCTGCCGGATCACCCGCTGCTGCGACGGACCGTTCGGCGCCGTCAGACCGTTCGACGCACCGTCCGAGTTCACCGCCGAACCCCGCACCACCGCCAGCACCGGACGCCCGTCCCGCACCGCGTCCGAAAGCCGCTGCACGGCCAGCATCCCGACACCCTCGCCCCAGCCCGTGCCGTCGGCACCGGCGGCGAACGCCTTGCACCGGCCGTCTCCCGCGAGACCGCCCTGCCGCGAGAACTCGACGAAGGCTCCCGGCGTGGCCATGACGGTCACACCGCCGACCAGCGCCAGGTCGCACTCGCCGCCCCGCAGCGCCTGCCCTGCCAGGTGCAGGCTGACCAGCGAGGAGGAGCACGCGGTGTCGACCGTGACGGCCGGGCCCTCCAGGCCCAGGGCATAGGCGACCCGGCCCGACATCACGCTGCCCGACGCCCCGGTGAGGGCGTAACCGCCGCCTGCCTCGGACGAGTTCATCAGGACGGTCGTGTACTCCTGCGGGGTGCCGCCGACGAAGACGCCGGTGCGGCTGCCGCGCAGGCCGACCGGATCGAACCCGGCGCGTTCCAGCGCCTCCCACGAGGTCTCCAGCAACAACCGCTGCTGCGGATCCATCGCCAGTGCCTCACGCGGCGAGATCCCGAAGAACGCCGCGTCGAAGTCGCCGGCCTCGGCCAGGAAGGCACCCTGCCGGGCTCCGCCGGACTCCTCGATGAAGGCGTTCATGGCCAGGCCGTGCCAGCCTCGGTCGGCGGGGAAGTCCGTCATCTCGTCGCGGCTGTCGACGAGCAGACGCCAGAGGTCCTCGGGACCGCGCACCCCGCCGGGGAAGCGGCAGGCCATGCCCACGATCACGATCGGGTCGTCGTCGGTCGTCCGCAGGACCGGCAGTGCCGTCTCCGTGGCGCTGTCGAAGAGCTTCTCGTGCAGGTGCCCGGCGAGACGCTGCGGTGTGGGGTGGTCGAAGACGAGGGTGGCGGGCAGGCGCAGGCCGGTGGCCGTGTTCAGCCGGTTGCGCAGTTCCATCGCGGTCAGGGAGTCGAATCCGAGGTCCCGGAACGGCCGCCCGGCCGTGATGTCGTCCGTCGTCCGGTGGGTGAGCACGGTCGCCGCTTCGGAGCGGACGAGTTCGAGCAGCCGGTCGTGCTGTTCGGGGGCGGTGAGCCCGGCCAGGGTCTGGCGCAGGGCGGAGTCGGTGCCGTCGTCGGGCGCGGGCTCGGAGTCCTCGCTCAGCGCGCGGGCGACTTCGGGGATGTCCTCGATCAGCGGGCGGCGCCGGGCGATGGTGTAGCCGGGGGTGAAGCGCGCCCAGTCCATGTCGGTGACGGTCAGCGCCGTCTCGTCCTGCTCCAGCGCCTGTCGCAGGGCCTTGATGGCCAGTGCCGGTTCCATCGCCCGCACACCGCGGCGCGCCAACTGCTCCTCGGTGCCGTCGGCCGCCATGCCGGTGGCTTTCCAGCCGCCCCACGACACGGACGTCGCGACCAGACCGCGCGCCCGCCGGTTCCACGCCAGCCCGTCCAGATAGGCGTTCGCCGCGGCGTACGCACCGGTTCCCGCGCTGCCCCACACGGCGGCGCCGGAGGAGAACAGGACGAACGCCTCCAGGGTCAGCTCCGCGGTCAGGGCGTCGAGGTTGCGGGCGCCCCGCGTCTTGGCGGAAAGGACCGTCTCGTAGTGCTCGGGGGTGGCGGTGGCGAGTTCCGCGTAACCGGATACGCCGGCGGTGTGGAAGACGGCGGTGAGGGGGTGCTCCGCCGGGATGCCGGCGATCACGTGGCCGAGGGCGTCGCGGTCGCTCACGTCGCACGCGGCGAACGTCACCTCCGCACCCAAACCGCCCAACTCCGTGGCCAGTTCGGCAGCACCTTCTGCCTGCTCGCCACTACGGCTGACCAGCAGCAGACGCTCGGCGCCCTCCTTCGCCAGCCAACGGGCCAGATGCGCACCGATGCCACCGGTGCCGCCGGTGATCAGCACCGTGCCGTGAGGGTTCCAGTCGCGTACGGGTGCCGGGTTCGCACCCAGCGGAGCCCGCACCAGACGCCGGGCATACGCACCCGACGACCGCACCGCTACCTGATCCTCACCCTCCCCCGCCGCCAACACGGCAGTCAGCCCGGAAGCAACCCGCTCGTCCCACACCCCCGGCACATCGACCAGACCACCCCAACTGCCCGGCTGCTCCAGACCGGCCACCTGACCCAGCGCCCACACCTGCGTCTGCACCGGGTGCACCACATCCTCCGCACCCACCGACGCGGCACCCTGCGTCAACACCCACAACGGCGCCTCGACCCCGGCATCCGCCAAAGCCTGGACGAGCGTCACCGTCGCGACAGGCGCGGCCTCCTCATCCCAACCCAACAGCGACACCACACCCGACACCTCACCGGCTCCGGTAAGGCGCCCGGCCAGAGCCTCACGGCCCTCCTCCGCCTCCCACGCCAGTACGACGACCTCGGCGCCGGCCGCCTCCAGCGCCCGCCGGACCTCCTCGACCGGCCCCGCGCCACCCGGCGTCACCACCAGCCACGTCCCCGACAACCGGCCCACCGACGGCACCGTCACCGAACGCCACACCGTCCGATACCGCCACGAATCCAGCACCGACCGCTCCTGACGCCCCCGGCGCCAAGCCGACAACGCCGGGACCACCGGCTCCCACACCTCAGGCTCCGCGCCGTCGACGAGCGCGGCCATGCCTTGGAGGTCCGCGTTCTCCACCGCGCCCCAGAAGGCCGCGTCCACCGGATCGACGACGCCGTCCGCACCGGGCGCCACCACGTCCTCGATCCAGTAGCGCTCGTGCTGGAAGGCGTACGTCGGCAGATCGACCCGGCGCACCGGCATCCCGGCGAACAGCACCGACCAGTCGACGGGAGCGCCCGCCACGTAAGCCTCCGCGAGCGACGTCAGGAAGCGGTCCGCACCGCCCTCGTCACGGCGCAGCGACCCCACAGCGGTACCGGTGCCGAACACGCCTTCCTGGGTTTCCTGGATCGCCACGGTCAGTACGGGGTGGGGGCTGGACTCGACGAAGACCTGGTATTCCTGTTCGGCGAGCAGCCGCACCACCGGCTCGAACCGGACCCGCTCCCGCAGATTCGTCACCCAGTACCGCGCGTCGAGCCCGGAGGTGTCCAGCCGCTCCCCGGTCACCGTCGAGTAGAAGGCGACGGCGGACGACTTGGGCCGGATGTCGGCGAGTTCGGCGAGCAGGTCGTCGTTGAGGGCATCCACCTGCGCGGAGTGGGAGGCGTAGTCCACCGCGATACGACGGGCCCGCACCCCCGACTCCTCACATTCCGCGAGGAGTTCGTCGAGTGCGTCGGGCTCACCGGAGACGACGGCGGAGCCGGGCCCGTTGACGGCCGCGACACCGATCCGGCCCTCGAACCGGGCGAGACGCTCCTCGACGCCCTCCACCGGCAGCGCAACGGACACCATCCCGCCCTTGCCGGACAGCTTCTCCAGCACCAGCCGCGACCGCACGGCCACCACCCGCGCCCCATCCTCCAGCGACAGACCACCCGCCACACACGCCGCAGCGACCTCACCCTGCGAATGCCCCACGACCGCGGCCGGCTCCACCCCGAACGAACGCCACACCGCCGCCAGCGACACCATCACCGCCCACAGCACCGGCTGCACCACATCCACCCGGGACCACAACGGATCCCCCGCGTCCCGGAACACCACATTCCTCAGCGACCAGTCGACGTACGGACTCAGCGCCTGGCCGCACTCCTCCATCCGCGCACGGAACACCGGCGAGGCGTCCCACAAATCCCGCCCCATCCCCACCCACTGCGACCCCTGACCCGGGAACACGAACACCACACCGGTTCCGGCGTCGCCGGTTCCCCGGACCAGGCCGGGCACGTCGAGTCCGTCCGCGAGGGCGGTGAGTCCGGTGGGCCGGTCTCCGCTACGTGCGCCCTGTCCGGCGAACAGCACCGCGCGATGCGCGAGTTTCGACCGGCTCGCCAGGAGTGAGTGGGCCACGTCCGCGGTTCCGAGGCCGGGGTGGGCGTCGAGGTGTGCCTGAAGTCGTCCGGCCTGCGCCCGCAGGGCCGCCTCCGTCTGCCCGGAGATCAGCCACGGCACGGTGGCGGGGCTCGTGGTGAGGGGCGGCTCCGGCGCGTCGACCGGCTGCGGCTCGGCGGAGTCCTCCTCGGGGGCCTGCTCGAGGATCACGTGGGCGTTCGTGCCGCTGATACCGAACGAGGACACGCCCGCCCGGCGCGGACCGCCCGTCTCGGGCCACTCCCGCCCCTCCGTCAGCAGCTCCACCGCACCCGCCGACCAGTCCACCTGGGTGCTGGGCTTCCCGACGTGCAGGGTCTTGGGCAGTACGCCGTTCCGCAGCGCGAGCACGGTCTTGATCACACCGGCGACACCGGAGACGGCCTGGGTGTGCGCGATGTTCGACTTGAGCGAGCCGAGCCAGAGCGGCCGGCCGTCGTGCCGGTCCTGGCCGTACGTGGCCAGCAGCGCCTGTGCCTCGATCGGGTCGCCGAGCGACGTCCCCGTGCCGTGCGCCTCCACCATGTCCACGTCCGCCAGCGCCAGTCCGGCGTTGGCGACCGCCTGCCGGATCACCCGCTGCTGCGAGGGACCGTTCGGCGCGCTCAGACCGTTCGACGCGCCGTCCTGGTTCACCGCCGACCCGCGGATCACCGCCAGGACGGGGTGACCGTTGCGCCGCGCGTCCGCAAGGCGTTCCAGCAGGACGACGGCGGCGCCCTCGCCCCAGCCGATCCCGTCCGCGTCGTCGGAGAAGGCCTTGCACCGGCCGTCCGCGGCCAGGCCGCGCTGCCGGGCGAAGGTCACGAACGCCGAGGAGGTGGCCATGACCGCGACGCCGCCGGCCAGTGCCAGTGAGCAGTCCCCCTGGCGGAGTGACTGAGCGGCGGAGTGCAGGGCGACCAGCGAGGACGAGCACGCCGTGTCGACCGTGAGTGCGGGGCCCTCCAGACCGAGTACGTAGGACACCCGGCCGGACATCACGCTCGCCGAGCCGCCCGTGATCGCGTATCCCTGGTCGGTCGGCGAGTTCATCAGCTTGACCGTGTGCTCGATGGCCGTACCGCCGACGAACACCCCCGTTCGGCTGCCCCGCAGCGTGTGCGGGTCGATGCCCGCCCGTTCCAGCGCCTCCCACGACGTTTCCAGGAGCAGCCGCTGCTGCGGGTCCATGGTCAGCGCCTCACGCGGCGAGATCCCGAAGAAGCCGGCGTCGAAGTCGCCCGCGCCGCGCAGGAACGCCCCTTCCCGGGTGTACGTCGTCCCCGGCCGGTCGGGGTCGCTGTCGAAGAGCGAGGAGAGGTCCCAGCCCCGGTCGTCGGGGAATCCGCTCACCCCGTCGGCACCGTCCATCACCATCTGCCACAGCTGCTCAGGTGAGTCGACGCCGCCGGGCAGCCGGCAGGCCATTCCCACGACGGCGAGCGGTTCCCGCGCCCGGTCCTGGCTGTCCTGGAGCTGCTGTCGAGTCTGTTGCAGTTCGGCCGTGACTCGGCGCAGATAGGTACGGAGTTTGTCCTCGGTCATCGTGAAACCCCACTCTGGAGCGGTTGAAAGCCCGACAGATGCCTGCTCGTCCGCCTGATCAGGACACGCCTAGGTCGCGGTCGATGAAGTCGAAGATCTCGTCGTCCGTCGCGGCTTCGAGATCGGTGGTGTCCTGCTCGGCGGCTCCGGTGCCGGTGCCGAGCTGGGTGATGAGGTCGCGGAGATGGTCGACGATGTCCTCGCGGGCCCGGGCATCGGGTGCGACGCTGTTCAGCGCCTCGCCGATCCGGGTCAGCTCACGCCGGATGTCGAGGACGTCGGCGATGCCCTGCTGCCCGTCCTGGGCCAGCCCGGCGCGGAGGTGTTCGGCGATGCGCTGCGGGTTGGGGTGGTCGAAGACGAGCGTGGCCGGCAGCCGCAGTCCGGTGGCCTTGGACAGCCGGTTGCGCAGGTCCATCGCGGTCAGCGAGTCGAAGCCGAGTTCCTTGAACGGCCTGGTCGGCGTGATCTCCGCCGTCGACCCGTGCGCCAGCACCTGGGCCGCCTCGCCGCGCACCAGCCCCAGCAGCGTGGCCTGCCGCTCGGGGTCGGTCAGCCCGGCCAGACGCTTGCGCAGATCCGCGCCGGCCGCCCCGTCCTCCGGGCCGTCCTCGATCTCCTCGGCGTCACGCAGTACCTGTGCCGCCTCGGGGATGTCCTCGATGAGCGGGCGGCGCCGGGCCATCGCGTATCCCGGAGTGAACAGCGCCCAGTCCATGTCGGTCACCGTCACCGACACCTCGTCCTGCTCCAGCGCCTGCCGCAACGCCTGCACCGCCAGCACCGGATCCAGCAGCCGCACACCCCGACGCGACAACTGCTCCGCCGTGTCCCCCACCGCCATCGCCGTCGCCTGCCAACCGCCCCACGACACCGACGTCCCCGCCACACCACGCGCCCGCCGCAACCGCACCAGACCGTCCAGATAACCGCCCGCGGCCGCATTCGCACCATTACTGCCACTGCCCCACACCGCAGCCCCGGAGGAGAACACCACGAACGCCTCCAACTCCACACCGAGCTCGGCGGTCAACTCGTCCAGATGACGAGCGCCCGCGATCCTGGCGGCGGTCTGCGTGTCGAGGTCGGTCACGTCGAGGTCGGCCAGCGGTCCGTGACCGGCGACTCCGGCGGTGTGGAAGACGGCGGTGAGGGGGTGCTCCGCCGGGATGCCGGCGATCACGTGGGCGAGGGCGTCGCGGTCGGTCACGTCGCACGCGGCGAACGTCACCTCCGCACCCAACCCGCCCAGTTCCGCGGCCAGTTCGGCAGCACCCTCGGCCCGCTCACCACTACGGCTGACGAGCAGCAGACGCTCGGCGCCCTCCTTCGCCAGCCAGCGCGCCAGATGCGCACCGATGCCACCGGTGCCGCCGGTGATCAGCACCGTGCCATGGGGGTTCCAGTCGCGTACGGGTGCCGGATTCGCACCCAGCGGAGCCCGCACCAGACGCCGCGCATACGCACCCGACGACCGCACCGCTACCTGATCCTCACCCTCCCCCGCCGCCAACACACCAGCAACCTGAGAGGCCACCCGCTCGTCCCACACCTCCGGCACATCGACCAGACCACCCCAACTGCCCGGCTGCTCCAGACCGACGATCTGCCCCAGCGCCCACACCTGCGTCTGCACCGGACGGATCTCATCGCCCGAGTCCACGGACGCGGCTCCGCGGGTCACCACCCACAGAGGGGCCGCCGACTCGATGTCGCCATGGGCCTGGATGAGCGTCAGTGTCGAGGCGACCGCGGTGTGTTCGTCCCAGGCGAGCAGCGAGACCACGCCCGCCGCCTCGGGAGTCCCGGCGAGCCGTTCGGCCAGCTCCGCCCGGTCCGTCCCCGCCTCGATCGCCAGGACCACGACCTCGGCACCGGCGCCGGCGAGGGTCCGCTCCATCCGCTCGGTCGGCGCACCGTCGCTCGGGGCGACCACCAGCCACGTGCCCGACAGCCGTGCCGAGAGGGGCCGATCGTTCGTGCGCCATTCGGTGCGGTAGCGCCACGAGTCGAGTGTCGTCTGCTTCCGGCGGCCCTTGCGCCAGGCCGACAGCGCGGGCAGCCAGGCCTCCGCGGCGGCGGCCGGGTCGGGCCCGGTGCCGCCGGATGTGTCGAGCACCTCGGTGAGATCGGCGAGATCCTCACGTTCCACGGCATCCCAGAACGCGGCGTCCATCGCGTCCGCCGAGGCCTCCTGGATCTCGCCTCCGACGGAGACGCCTTCGAGCCAGTAGCGCTGGTGCTGGAAGGCGTAGGTCGGCAGGTCGACCCGGCGGGCCCCGGTGCCGGCGAACAGCACCGACCAGTCGACGGGCGCGCCCGCCACGTAGGCCTCGGCGAGCGAGGTCAGGAGACGGTCCGCGCCACCGTCGTCACGCCGCAACGACCCCACCGTCACCACAGCCCGGTCCGCGACCTCACCGGTCTCGGCCACCGCCATCGTCAACACCGGATGCGGACTCGACTCGACGAAGACCGAACTCCCCTTCTCCGCCAACAGCCGCACCACCGGCTCGAACCGCACCCGCTCCCGCAGATTCGTCACCCAGTACCGCGCGTCCAGACCGGACGTGTCCAGCCGGTCGCCGGTCACCGTGGAGTAGAAGGCGACCGTGGACGACTTGGGCCGGATGTCGGCGAGTTCGGCGAGCAGGTCGTCGTTGAGGGCGTCGACCTGCGCGGAGTGGGAGGCGTAGTCCACCGCGATACGACGGGCCCGCACCCCCGACTCCTCACACTCCGCGAGGAGTTCGTCGAGGGCGTCGGGCTCCCCCGAGACCACCACCGAGGTGGGCCCGTTCACCGCCGCGACACCGATCCGGCCCTCGAACCGGGCGAGACGCTCCTCGACGCCCTCCACCGGCAGCGCAACGGACACCATCCCGCCCTTGCCGGACAGCTTCTCCAGCACCAGCCGCGACCGCACCGCCACCACCCGCGCCCCGTCCTCCAGCGACAGACCACCGGCCACGCACGCCGCAGCGACCTCACCCTGCGAATGCCCGACCACCGCAGCCGGGTCCACCCCGAACGAACGCCACACCGCCGCCAGCGACACCATCACCGCCCACAACACCGGCTGCACCACATCCACCCGGGACCACAACGGATCCCCCGCGTCCCGGAACACCACATCCCTCAGCGACCAGTCCACCAACGGCGACAACGCCCGCTCACACGCCACCATCGACTCGGCGAACACCGGCGAGACATCCCACAAATCCCGCCCCATCCCCACCCACTGCGACCCCTGCCCCGGGAACACGAACACCACCCGGCCACCGGCGGCGGTGGTGCCCGACACGACGCCGGCGTCCGGCTCCCGCGCGGCGACCGAGCGCAAACGGTCGAGCAGGCCGGCCGCGTCGCCGCCGAGCACCACCGCACGGTGTTCCAGGTTCGCTCGCGTCGTCGCCAGCGAGAACGCCACGTCGGTGACGTCGAGGCCCGGCTCGCGCTCCACCAGGCCGCCCAGGCGCCCGGCCTGGCCGCACAGGGCGCCGCTCGACCGGCCCGAGAACACCCACGGGACGACCGGCGTCACCAGTGCGGGTGCTGCCGGGGCCGCCTCGTCGGGCGCGGCCGGTGTCTCCTCGGCGGCGGGCGCCTCCTCGATGATCACGTGGGCGTTCGTGCCGCTGATGCCGAACGAGGACACGCCCGCCCGGCGCGGACGCTCCCCCTGCGGCCACTCCCGCGCCTGGGTCAGCAGCTCCACCGCACCGGCGGACCAGTCCACCTTGGGGGTCGGTTCGTCCACGTTCAGGGTCTTGGGCAACAGGCCGTTGCGCAGGGCCAGTACGGACTTGATGACGCCCGCGACACCGGCCGCGGCACCCGTGTGCCCGATGTTGGACTTCACGGAGCCGAGCCACAGCGGCCGGTCGGCCGGTCGCTCCTGACCGTACGTGGCCAGCAGCGCCTGGGCCTCGATCGGGTCGCCCAGCGTCGTCCCCGTACCGTGCGCCTCCACCATGTCCACGTCCGCCAGCGCCAGTCCGGCGTTGGCGACCGCCTGCCGGATCACCCGCTGCTGCGAGGGACCGTTCGGCGCGCTCAGACCGTTCGACGCACCGTCCTGGTTGATCGCGCTGCCACGGATGACGGCGAGCACTTCATGACCGTTGCGGCGCGCGTCCGAGAGCCGCTCGACGACCACCATGCCGACGCCCTCGCCCCAGCCGATGCCGTCGGCGGCGGCCGCGAAGGCCTTGGTGCGGCCGTCCACCGAGAGTCCGCCCAGCGTGTCGAACTCCGCGAACGCGCCCGGGGTGGCCATCAGACCGACGCCGCCGGTCAGGGCGAGCGAGCACTCACCGCCGCGCAGCGCCTGGGCGGCGAGGTGCAGGGCGACCAGCGAGGACGAGCACGCCGTGTCCACCGTCACCGCGGGCCCCTCCAGGCCGAGGGTGTAGGAGATGCGCCCGGACATGACGCTGCCGGAGGAACCGGTGACGGCGTAGCCCTGGCTGGCCGGCGAGTTCATCAGGAGCGCGCCGTACTCGACGGCCGTACCGCCGACGAAGACGCCGGTGTCGCTGCCCCGCAGTGAGTGCGGATCGATGCCGGTGCGCTCCACGGCCTCCCACGACGCTTCGAGGAGCAGCCGCTGCTGCGGGTCCATCGCCATCGCCTCACGCGGCGAGATCCCGAAGAAGCCGGCGTCGAAGTCGCCCGCCTCGTGCAGAAATCCGGCACGGCGGAGGCTGGCGAGGTTCCACCGGTCCCAGCCGCGGTAGGAGGGGAAGTCGGACATCCCGTCCTTGTTCTCCACCACGACCTGCCACAGGTCCTCCGGCGAGGAGACTCCGCCCGAGTAGCGGCAGGCCATGCCAACGATGGCGAGGGGTTCGTCGGCATCGGCCCGTACGACGTCGGCGGCCGGGACGAGGTCCGGCCCGGCGCCGATCAGTTCGGTGCGCAGGTGGGCGGCGAGCTGCCGCGGGTTGGGGTAGTCGAAGACGAGGGTCGCGGGCAGCCGCAGACCGGTGGCGGTGTTCAGCAGGTTGCGCAGTTCCATCGCGGTCAGCGAGTCGAACCCGAGTTCCTTGAACGGCCGCTCCGGAGTGATCTCGGCCGTGGAGGAGTGGGCCAGGATGCGGGCCGCCTCGCCGCGCACCAGGTCCAGCAGCAGATCGAGCTGCTCGGCCTGGCCGAGCGCCGCGAGCTCCGTCCGGAGGGCCGAGCCCGCCGAGTCGTCACCGAGCACGTCGGCGGAGTCCTCGCTCAGGACGCGGGCGACTTCGGGGATGTCCTCGATCAGGGGACGGCGCCGGGCCATCGTGTAGCCGGGGGTGAAGCGTTCCCAGTCCATGTCGGTGACCGTCAGCGCGGTCTCGTCCTGCTCCAGCGCCTGTCGCAGGGCCTCGACGGCCCGTGCCGGGTCCATCGGACGGACGCCGCGGCGCGCGAGCTGCTCGGCGGTGTCGTCGGTGGCCATGCCGGTGGCCTTCCAGCCGCCCCACGACACGGAGGTCGCGGCGAGGCCGCGGGCCCGGCGGTCCCATGCGAGTCCGTCCAGGTACGCGTTGGCCGCGGCGTAGCCGCCGTTGCCGGCGCTGCCCCAGATCGCGGCTCCGGAGGAGAACACCACGAAGGCGTCCAGTTCGAGGCCGCGTTCGGTGGTGAGCTCGTCCAGGTGACGGGCGCCGAGGGTCTTGGCGGCCATCTGTGCGTCCAGGTCGGCGAGGTCGAGTTCCCGTACGGTGCCGTAGCTGGCGACTCCGGCGGTGTGGAAGACGGCGGTGGGCGGGTGCTCGGCGATCACGTGGGCGAGGGCGTCGCGGTCGGTCACGTCGCACGCGGCGAACGTCACCTCCGCGCCCAAGCCGCCCAGTTCCGCGGCCAGTTCGGCAGCACCCTCGGCCCGCTCACCACTACGGCTGACGAGCAGCAGACGCTCGGCGCCCTCCTTCGCCAGCCAGCGCGCCAGATGCGCACCGATGCCACCGGTGCCGCCGGTGATCAGCACCGTGCCATGAGGGTTCCAGTCGCGTACGGGTGCCGGGTTCGCGCCCAGCGGAGCCCGCACCAGACGACGGGCATACGCACCCGACGACCGCACCGCTACCTGATCCTCACCCTCCCCCGCCGCCAACACACCAGCGAACCCGGAAGCAACCCGCTCGTCCCACACCTCCGGCACATCGACCAGACCGCCCCAACTACCCGGCTGCTCCAGACCGACGATCTGCCCCAGCGCCCACACCTGCGTCTGCACCGGACGGATCACATCGCCCGACCCCACCGAGGCGGCGCCATGCGTCAGGACCCACAACGGCGCCTCAACCCCGGCATCCGCCAAGCCCTGAACCAACGTCACTGTCGCGGCGGGTGCGGCCTTCTCGTCCCAGCCCAGCAGCGACACCACACCGGACAGTTCACCGGCTTCGGCCAGGCGCCCGGCCAGCGCCTCGCGGCCCTCCTCCGTCTCCCACGCCAGTACGACGACCTCGGCGCCGGCGCCGACCAGGGCCTCCTCGATCCGCTCGGCCGGAGCACCTTCGCCGGGGGCGACCACCAGCCACGTGCCCGACAGCCGGCCCGCCGACGGCACCGTCACCGAACGCCACACCGTCCGGTACCGCCACGAATCCAGCACCGACCGCTCCTGACGCCCCTTGCGCCAAGCCGACAACGCCGAGAGCACCGGCTCCCACGCCTCCGGGTCCGCACCGTCGACCAGCGCGGCCACGCCCTGCACATCGGCGCGCTCCACCGCACCCCAGAAGGCCGCGTCCACCGGGTCGACGACGCCGTCCGTACCGGGCGCGGCCGCGTCCTCGAGCCAGTAGCGCTGGTGCTGGAAGGCGTACGTCGGCAGCCCGATCCGGCGGGTTCCGGTGCCGGCGAACAGCACCGACCAGTCGACGGGAGCACCGGCGACGTGTGCCTCGGCGAGTGACGTCAGGAGACGGTCCGCGCCACCGTCGTCACGGCGCAGCGACCCCACCGTCACCACAGCCCGGTCCGCGACCTCACCGGTCTCGGCCACCGCCATGTTGAGTACGGGGTGCGGACTGGCTTCCACGAAGAGTCCGTGCGCCTGGTCGGCGAGCAGCCGCACCACCGGCTCGAACCGGACCCGCTCCCGCAGATTCGTCACCCAGTACCGGGCGTCCAGACCGGACGTGTCCAGCCGCCCCCCGGTCACCGTGGAATAGAAGGCGACCGTGGACGACTTCGGCCGGATGCCGGCGAGTTCGGCGAGCAGGTCGTCGTTGAGGGCATCCACCTGCGCGGAGTGCGAGGCGTAGTCCACCGCGATACGACGGGCCCGCACCCCCGACCCCTCACACTCCGCAAGGAGCTCATCCAGTGCCTCGGGCTCCCCCGAGACCACCACCGAGGTGGGCCCGTTCACCGCCGCGACACCGATCCGGCCCTCGAACCGGGCGAGACGCTCCTCGACGCCCTCCACCGGCAGCGCAACGGACACCATCCCGCCCTTACCGGACAGCTTCTCCAGCACCAGCCGCGACCGCACGGCCACCACCCGCGCCCCGTCCTCCAGCGACAGACCACCCGCCACACACGCCGCAGCAACCTCACCCTGCGAATGCCCGACCACCGCAGCCGGCTCCACCCCGAACGAACGCCACACCGCCGCCAGCGACACCATCACCGCCCACAACACCGGCTGCACCACATCCACCCGAGACCACAACGGATCCCCCGCGTCCCGGAACACCACATCCCTCAACGACCAGTCCACCAACGGCGACAACGCCCGCTCACACGCCACCATCGACTCGGCGAACACCGGCGAGACATCCCACAAATCCCGCCCCATCCCCACCCACTGCGACCCCTGACCCGGGAACACGAACACCACACCGGTGTCCGTGCCGTTGCCACGGATCACGGCCGGGGAGATGGCGGCTTCGGCGACGGCGTTCAGCCCGCGCGTGAGTTCCTCCGAGGTGCTGCCGAGTACCACCGCACGGTGTTCCAGGTTCGCTCGCGTCGTCGCCAGCGAGAAGCCCACATCCAGCGGGGCCGCCTCGGGACGCCCGGCCAGGTGCTCGGCCAGCCGTGCCGCCTGAGCCCGCAACGCCGCCTCGGTACGCCCCGACACCAGCCACGGCACCGGCCCGCTCAACGCCGGACGCCCCTCCGCCCCCGGCGCCTCCGCGGACCCCGGCACCTCCGCACCCTCCGGCTCCGGCGCCTGCTCCAGAATCACGTGCGCGTTCGTGCCACTGATCCCGAACGACGACACACCCGCCCGGCGCGGACGCTCCGCATCCGGCCACTCCCGCGCCTGCGTCAACAGCTCCACCGCACCCGCCGACCAGTCCACCTGCGGCGTCGGCTCGTCCACATGCAGCGTCTTCGGCAACAGGCCGTTGCGCAGGGCCAGTACGGCCTTGATGACGCCCGCCACGCCGGCCGCGGCACCCGTGTGCCCGAAGTTGGACTTCACGGAGCCGAGCCACAGCGGCCGGTCGGCCGGACGGTCCTGCCCATAGGTGGCCAGCAGCGCCTGGGCCTCGATCGGGTCGCCCAGCGTCGTCCCCGTACCGTGCGCCTCCACCATGTCCACGTCGGCGGCCGACAGACCGGCGTTCGCCAGCGCCTGCCGGATCACCCGCTGCTGCGAAGGCCCGTTCGGCGCGCTCAGACCGTTCGACGCGCCGTCCTGGTTGATCGCGCTGCCACGGATGACGGCGAGCACTTCGTGACCGTTGCGGCGCGCGTCCGAGAGCCGCTCGACGACCACCATGCCGACGCCCTCGCCCCAGCCGGTGCCGTCCGCGGATGCCGCGAAGGCCTTGCAGCGGCCGTCGCCCGCCATACCGCCCAAGGTGTCGAACTCCGCGAACGCGCCCGGCGTGGCCATGATGGTCACACCGCCGGCCAGGGCCAGCTCGCACTCGCCGTTGTTCAGGGACTGAGCGGCTAGGTGCAGGGCGACCAGCGAGGACGAGCACGCCGTGTCCACCGTCACCGCGGGACCCTCCAGGCCCAGCACGTACGACACCCGGCCCGACATCACGCTGCCGAGCGCACCGGTCATGCCGTAGCCGCCGCCGGCCTCGGCCGAGCCCATCAGCACCGCGGGGTAGTCCTGCGGGCCGCCGCCGACGAACACTCCGGTGGAGCTGCCTCGCAGCGACCACGGATCGATACCGGCCTGCTCCACCGCCTCCCACGACGTCTCGAGGAGCAGCCGCTGCTGCGGGTCCATCGACGCCGCCTCACGCGGCGAGATCCCGAAGAAGGCGGCGTCGAACTCCCCTGCCTCGTGCAGGAAACCGGCCTGGCCGACCGCGGGTGCGCCCCAGCGGTCCCAGCCGCGATCGGTGGGGAAGTCGGACAGTTCGTCGCGGCCTTCGACGATCAGCCGCCACAGGTCGTCGGCGTCGCGCACGCCACCGGGGTAGCGGCAGGCCATGCCGACGATCGCGAGCGGTTCGTCGTCCACCGGCCGGACGGCCGGTGCCGCGGGTCCGGCTGTCCCCGGCAGACCGTCCACCAGCTCGGTACGCAGCAGGGCCGCCAGCTGTTCCGGGTTGGGATAGTCGAAGACGAGCGTGGCCGGCAGTCGCAGTCCGGTGGCCTTGGACAGCCGGTTGCGCAGGTCCATCGCGGTCAGCGAGTCGAAGCCGAGTTCCTTGAACGGCCTGGTCGGCGTGATCTCCGCCGTCGACCCGTGCGCCAGCACCTGGGCCGCCTCGCCGCGCACCAGCCCCAGCAGCGTGGCCTGCCGCTCGGTCTCCGTCATCGCGGCGAGCCGCTCCCGCAGACCCACGCCTGCCGAGTCCAGGGTCTCCCCGGCCCCGGCCGCCCCACTCAGTGCCTCACCGGCTTCGGGGATGTCCTCGATGAGCGGGCGGCGCCGGGCCATCGCGTATCCCGGAGTGAACAGCGCCCAGTCCATGTCGGTCACCGTCACCGACACCTCGTCCTGCTCCAGCACCTGCCGCAACGCCTGCACCGCCAGCACCGGATCCAGCAGCCGCACACCCCGACGCGACAACTGCTCCGCCGTGTCCCCCACCGCCATCGCCGTCGCCTGCCAACCGCCCCACGACACCGACGTCCCCGCCACACCACGCGCCCGCCGCCGCCGCACCAGACCGTCCAGATAACCGCCCGCGGCCGCATTCGCACCATTACTGCCACTGCCCCACACCGCAGCCCCGGAGGAGAACACCACGAACGCCTCCAACTCCACACCGAGCTCGGCGGTCAACTCGTCCAGATGACGAGCGCCGAGAACGCGGGCGGAGAGCACGTCGGTGAAGTGCTCGGGGGTGGCGGTGGCGAGTTCCGCGTAACCGGATATACCGGCGGTGTGGAAGACGGCGGTGAGGGGGTGCTCCGCCGGGATGCCGGCGATCACGTGGGCGAGGGCGTCGCGGTCGCTCACGTCGCACGCGGCGAACGTCACCTCCGCGCCCAAGCCGCCCAACTCCGTGGCCAGTTCGGCAGCACCTTCTGCCTGCTCGCCACTACGGCTGACCAGCAGCAGACGCTCGGCGCCCTCCTTCGCCAGCCAACGGGCCAGATGCGCACCAATACCGCCGGTACCACCCGTGATCAGCACCGTGCCATGGGGGTTCCAGTCGCGTACGGGTGCCGGGTTCGCACCCAGCGGAGCCCGCACCAGACGACGGGCATACGCACCCGACGACCGCACCGCTACCTGATCCTCACCCTCCCCCGCCGCCAACACGGCAGTCAGCCCGGAAGCAACCCGCTCGTCCCACACCCCCGGCACATCGACCAGACCACCCCAACTACCCGGCTGCTCCAGACCGGCCACCTGACCCAGCGCCCACACCTGCGTCTGCACCGGGTGCACCACATCCTCCGCACCCACCGACGCGGCACCCTGCGTCAACACCCACAACGGCGCCTCGACCCCGGCATCCGCCAAAGCCTGGACGAGCGTCACCGTCGCGACAGGCGCGGCCTCCTCATCCCAGCCCAACAGCGACACCACACCCGACACCTCACCGGCTCCGGTAAGGCGCCCGGCCAGAGCCTCACGGCCCTCCTCCGCCTCCCACGCCAGTACGACGGCCTCGGCGCCGACCGCCTCCAGCGCCCGCCGGACCTCCTCGACCGGCCCCGCGCCCCCCGGCGTCACCACCAGCCACGTCCCCGACAACCGGCCCACCGACGGCACCGTCACCGAACGCCACACCGTCCGATACCGCCACGAATCCAGCACCGACCGCTCCTGACGCCCCCGGCGCCAAGCCGACAACGCCGAGAGCACCGGCTCCCACACCTCAGGCTCCGCACCGTCCACCAGCGCGGCCACGCCCTGCACATCGGCGCGCTCCACCGCACCCCAGAACGCGGCATCCGCCGGGTCGTCGGAGAAACCGCTCTGGCCGGGCAGCGCAACGTCGTCGAGCCAGTAGCGCTGGTGCTGGAACGCGTAGGTCGGCAGATCGACCCGGCGCACCGGCATCCCGGCGAACAGCACCGACCAGTCGACGGGAGCGCCCGCCACGTAGGCCTCCGCGAGCGACGTCAGGAAGCGGTCCGCGCCACCGTCGTCACGCCGCAACGACCCCACTGTCACCACAGCCCGGTCCGCGACCTCACCGGTCTCGGCCACCGCCATCGTCAACACCGGATGCGGACTCGACTCGACGAAGACCGAACTCCCCTTCTCCGCCAACAGCCGCACCACCGGCTCGAACCGCACCCGCTCCCGCAGATTCGTCACCCAGTACCGCGCGTCCAGACCGGACGTGTCCAGCCGCTCACCCGTCACCGTCGAGTAGAACGCCACCGACGACGACCGGGGCTGAATGTCCGCGAGCTCCCTCAACAGATCCTCGTTGAGGGCATCCACCTGCGCGGAGTGCGAGGCGTAATCCACCGCGATACGACGGGCCCGTACCCCTGACTCCTCACATTCCGCAAGGAGTTCATCCAGTGCGTCGGGCTCACCGGAGACGACGACGGAGCCGGGCCCGTTGACGGCCGCGACACCGATCCGGCCCTCGAACCGGGCGAGACGCTCCTCGACCTCCCCGACCGGCAGCGCAACGGACACCATGCCGCCCTTGCCGGACAGCTTCTCCAGCACCAGCCGCGACCTCACGGCCACCACCCGCGCCCCGTCCTCCAGCGACAGCCCACCCGCCACACACGCCGCAGCGACCTCACCCTGCGAATGCCCCACGACAGCGGCAGGCTCCACCCCGAACGAACGCCACACCGCCGCCAGCGACACCATCACCGCCCACAACACCGGCTGCACCACATCCACCCGGGACCAGGACGGAGTGCCCTCCTCCTGCCGCACCACGGCGAGCAGCGACCAGTCGACGTGCGGGGCCAGTGCCTCCCCGCACTCCTCCATCCGTGCGCGGAACACCGGTGCGGAGTCCAGCAGCTCCGCCGCCATCCCCACCCACTGCGACCCCTGACCCGGGAACACGAACACGACGCCGCTGTCGGCGGTGGCTCGGCCGGCCACGACACCCGCGACGCCCGCACCGTCCCCGCTGTCGGCGACCGACCGCAGTCCGGCGATCAGTTCGTCGCGGTCGGCGCTCACCACCACCGCCCGCTGTTCGAAGGCCGAACGGGTCCGCGCCAGCGAGAAGCCCACATCCAGCGGGGTCGCCTCGGGACGCCCGGCCAGGTGCTCGGCCAGCCGTGCCGCCTGAGCCCGCAACGCCGCCTCGGTACGCCCCGACACCAGCCACGGCACCGGCCCGCTCAACGCCGGACGCCCCTCCGCCCCCGGCGCCTCCGCGGACTCCGGTACCTCCGCGCCCTCCGGCTCCGGCGCCTGTTCCAGGATCACGTGCGCGTTCGTGCCACTGATGCCGAACGAGGACACACCCGCCCGTCGCGGGCCGTCCGTCTCCGGCCACTCCCGCGCCTGCGTCAACAGCTCCACCGCACCCGCCGACCAGTCCACCTGCGGCGTCGGCTCGTCCACATGCAGCGTCTTCGGCAACAGGCCGTGCTGGAGCGAGAGAACGGCCTTGATCACTCCGGAGACGCCGGCCGCGGCCTGGGTGTGTCCGATGTTGGACTTCAGGGTGCCGAGCCACAGCGGCCGGTCGGCCGGGCGGTCCTGGCCGTAGGTCGCGAGCAGCGCTTCGGCCTCGATCGGGTCGCCCAGCGTCGTCCCCGTGCCGTGCGCCTCCACCATGTCCACGTCGGCGGCCGACAGACCGGCGTTCGCCAGCGCCTGCCGGATCACCCGCTGCTGCGAAGGACCGTTCGGCGCGCTCAGACCGTTCGACGCGCCGTCCTGGTTCACCGCCGACCCGCGGATCACCGCCAGGACGGGGTGACCGTCCCGGCGCGCGTCGGTCAGGCGCTGGACGGCGAGTACGCCCGCCCCTTCGCCCCAGCCGGTGCCGTCGGCGGACGCGGCGAAGGCCTTGCAGCGGCCGTCGCCCGCCGATCCGCCGGTCGCCGAGAACTCCGCGAAGATCGACGGGGTGACGAGCACCAGCACGCCGCCGGCCAGCGCGAGATCGCATTCGCCGGTGCGCAGCGACTTGACGGCGAGGTGCAGGGCGACCAGCGAGGACGAGCACGCCGTGTCCACCGTGACCGCGGGACCCTCCAGGCCCAGCACGTAGGAGATCCGGCCGGACAGCACACTGCCGGGGGCGCCCGTCAGCGCGTAACCGCCCGCTCCCTCGGCCGAGTTCATCACCAGCGCGCCGTACTCCTGCGGGGCTCCGCCGATGAACACGCCGGTGCGGCTTCCCTTGAGCGTGGCGGGGTCGATGCCGGCCCGCTCCAGTGCCTCCCACGACGTTTCCAGGAGCAGCCGCTGCTGCGGGTCCATCGCCATCGCCTCACGCGGCGAGATGCGGAAGAAGGCGGGGTCGAAGTCGCCGGCGTCGTGGAGGAAGGCACCCGTACGGGCGGTGGGGATGTCCCAGCGGTCCCAGCCGCGGTCGGTGGGGAAGCCCGACATGGCGTCGCGGCCTTCCGTGATCAGCCGCCACAGGTCCTCGGTGTCGCGGACACCGCCCGGGTAGCGGCAGCCGATGCCCACGATGGCGAGAGGTTCCGCGGAGGCCGTGGTGAGCCGCTGGTTCTGCTGCCGAAGCCGCTCGTTCTCCAGCAGCGAGGCCCGCAGCGCGTCGACGACCTCCGACATGGAACTGTTCATGCTCAACTCCCACTCAAGTGTTTCGTCATCGCGCAAGGACAGGCCCTTTTGCAGGCTATGGGGCCGGGAGCTGGATCCCGGCCCCAGTTCTGGACCGCGAACACCCCTAAGTTCTGGGTGGGGTGGCCCGCGGCGGAGGCCTCCGTCAGGACAGCCCGAACTCGTCGTCGAGCAGGGACACGAGCTCCTCCGCGCTCACCGAGTCGAGGTCGGAACCGTCCGCCGCTTCCTCGTCCCCGGCCTCTTCCAGCGTCGCCAGGAGCACCCGTAGCCGGGTCGCCATCGCTCCGCGGTCGTCGGCGTCCGGGTTCATCGACCGGACGGCGCTCTCCAGGCCGCGCAGGGCGAGCAGGGCCGGGTCGGTGGCGCCGGCCGTGTCCAGCCGCATGCCGGTCAGCAGATGGGCGGCGAGGACCCGGGTGTTGGGGTGGTCGAAGACGAGGGTCGCGGAGAGCCGTACGCCGGTGAGGGTGCTGAGGCGGTTGCGGAGGTCGACGGCCATCAGGGAGTCGAAGCCGAGGCTCTTGAACGCCTTGGTGACCGGTACGGCGTCCGCCGACGGCAGGGCGAGCACCGAGGCGACCTCGGCGCGGATGAGGTTCTCCAGGGTGGTGGTCCGGTCGTCCTGCGGCAGGGGGCGCAGTCGGTCGCGCAGGCCGGAGGGGCCGTGGGCGAGTCCGCTGGTGCGGCGTCGTGGCGCCGGGACCAGGGCGCGCAGGGCGCCGGGCAGGGCGGCCCGGTCGGCGGTGGACAGGCCGCCGGGTTCGAAGCGGAAGGGCAGCAGCTCCGGTTCGCCGGTGGCGTGGGCGGCGTCGAAGAGGGCCAGGCCGTCGTCGGGGGCCAGCGGCAGCATGCCCGCGCGGGCGATGCGCCGCAGGTCGGCGGCGGCCAGCTGGGCGGTCATGCCGGCGCTGCTCTCCCAGGGGCCCCAGGCGAGGGAGAGGGCGGGCAGGCCGTCGGCCCGTCGCCGTCGGCACAGGGCGTCGAGGTAGGCGTTGGCGGCGGCGTAGGCGGACTGTCCGCCGCCGCCGAGGGCGCCGGCGAGGGAGGAGCAGACGACGAAGGCGCGCAGGCCGAGGTGTGCGGTGAGGTCGTGCAGGTTCACCGCCGCGTCGATCTTCGGCCTGAGGACGCGGTCGACCTGTTCCCCGGTGAGTGTGCCGAGCAGTCCGTCGTCGACGACGCCCGCCGCGTGCACCACTGCGGCCAGGGGTGCCTCCTGGGGGATCGCGTCGAGTACGGCGGCCAGGGCGTCCCGGTCGGCCGCGTCACAGGCGACGACGCGTACGTCGGCTCCCGCGTCGGCGAGGTCCCGGCGGAGTTCGGCGGTGCCGGGCGCGGCCTCGCCACGGCGGCCGGCGAGCACCAGGTGGCGTACGCCGTGCTCCTGGACCAGGTGCCGGGCGAGCAGGCCACCGATCATGCCGCCGGCCCCGGTGATCAGGGTGGTGCCGTCGGCCGGCCAGGGCCGGCCCTGCGGCGGGGTGTCGACGGGGTGGCGGGCGAGCCTCGGTACGAGGGTCGTGCCGGCCCGGATCGCGAACTGCGCGGCGTCCGCGGTGTCGCCGGAGTCGCCGGTGCCGTCGAAGTCGTCGGAGTCGTCGGTGCCGTAACCGGAGGCCTGTACGAGCGCCTGGGCCCGGGTGAGGTCCGCGAGGCCGGTGTCGGTGTCGAGGTCGACCAGGAGCAGCCGGTCCGGGTGTTCCAGCTGGGCGCTGCGGGCCAGTCCCCACACCGCGCTCTGCGCCAGGTCCCGTACGCCTTCGCCGGGTCGGGCCTCGACGGCGCCCCGGGTGCACAGCACCAGCCGTGACTTGACGAAGTGTTCGTCCTCCACCCAGGTGCGGAGGGTGTCGAGCGCCGCGTGCACGGCCGTACGGGCCGCGTCCGCGTCGAAGCCGGTGGGGGTGCCGGGGGCGCAGGGGAACAGGACGTGGTCGGGGGCCGGTCCGCCTTCGGCGAGGTGCCGGCGCAGGGCGTCGAGGTCCGGGTAGGGGTCGATGTCCGGGGCGTCGGTGACGGCGGGGCCCACCACGGCCCAGCGGACCGCGGGGTGGCCGGCCGCCTCGGGCTCCGGGGCGGGGGTCCAGTCCATGCGGAACAGCGACGAGGCCGCGACCGACGTGCCCAGCTGGGCGCGGGAGACGGTGCGCAGGCTCAGTCCGCCGACGGAGACGAGCGGCTGTCCGTCGCCGTCCCAGAGGGTGGCGGCCACTTCGTCGGTGCCGGGGCCTGCCGCGAGGAGGATGCGGCAGGCGGTGGCGCCGGGGGCGGGCGCGGACACGTTCCGCCAGGAGAAGGGCAGGAACGGGCCGCTGTCGCGGGCGGCGGAGGGCAGGAACGCGAGGGTGTGCAGGGCCGCGTCCAGCAGTGCGGGGTGGACGCCGAAGGCCTTGGCGTCGTCGGTGGTCTGCGGGGGCAGGGCGACCTCGGCGTAGATCCCGTCGCTGTGGCGCCAGGCCGCGGTCAGGCCCTGGAACACCGGTCCGTAGGCGGTGCCGGTGGTGGTCAGGTCCGCGTAGAAGTCCTCGAGGCGTACGGGTTCGGCGCCGTCGGGCGGCCACACGGCGGGCGGGGTGGCCGGCTGCTCGGGGGGCGGGCCGGCGGCGAGCAGTCCCTCCGCGTGTTTGGTCCACTCGGTGCCGGAGGCTGCACGGGAGTAGACCGCGACCGGCCTGCTTTCCTCCCGGGTGGTCTCGCCGACGACGACCTGGACGGTGACGCCGCCGTGTTCGGGCAGGATCAGCGGGCTGTGGACGACGAGTTCCTCGACCTCACCGGCGTCGAGGCGGCTGCCCGCCCACAGGGCGAGTACGAGGAAGCCGGTGCCGGGGAACAGCACGGAGTCCAGGATCCGGTGGTCGGCCAGCCAGGGCTGGGCGGCCAGGGAGAGTTCGCCGGTGAACAGGGTGTCGCCGCCGGAGGCCGAGCCGACCATGGCGCCGAGCAGGGGGTGTCCGGTGCCGTCCAGGCCGGCCGAGGAGAGGTCACCGCGGTCGGCGGTGGACTCGGCGGGCCAGTAGGCCGTGCGCTGGAAGGCGTAGGTCGGCAGGTCCGCCCGCCGGGCGCCGGTGCCTTCGAAGACCGCGTCCCAGTCCACGGTGACGCCGTGCACATGGGCGCGGGCCAGTGCGGTCAGGAGGGTCGTCGGTTCCGTGGCGTCGCGCCGCAGCAGTGCGGCGCACACCCCGGTGGGGGCGGTGTCGAGGCAATCCTCGGCCATCGTGGTGAGCGTCGCGTCGGGACCCAGCTCCAGGAAGCCGGTGACGCCCGCGCCGACGAGGGCGTCGACCCCGTCGGCGAAGCGGACGGTGTGCCGGGCGTGCCGCACCCAGTAGCGCGGGTCGGCGAACTCGTCGGCGCCGAGGACGGCTCCGGTGAGGTTGGAGACGACGGGGATGCGGGGTGGAGCGAAGGACAGGCCTGCGACCAGCTCGGCGAACTCGTCGAGCATCGGCTCCATCAGCGGCGAGTGGAAGGCGTGGCTGACGCCGAGGCGGCGGATCCGGCGGCCCCGCTCGGTGAAGTGCGCGGTGAGCGCGTCCACGGACGCGGCGGCGCCGGAGAGCACCACCGAGCGGGGGCCGTTGACGGCGGCGATGTCCACGGTGTCCGCGTGCTCGCCCAGGACGGCGGTGAGGGCCTCGGTGGCCTCCCGCTCGTCGGCCTGGACCGCGAGCATGGCTCCGCCCGGCGGCAGGGCCTGCATCAGGCGGCCCCGGGCGACCACGAGCCCCGCGGCGTCGGCGAGGTCCAGGGCACCGGCCGCGTGGGCGGCCGCGATCTCGCCGACGGAGTGCCCGAGGAGGTAGTCGGGGACCACGCCCCACGACGCGAGCAGCCGGAACAGGGCCACTTCGAGGGCGAAGAGCGCGGGCTGGGTGAGCGCGGTCCGGTCGAGTTCGGCGGCCTCGGCGGTGAACACCGTCTCGCGCAGCGGCCTGCCGAGCAGCGGGTCGATGTGCGCGCAGACCTCGTCGAAGGCCCGGGCGAACGCGGGGAACGTCTCGTACAACTCCCGGCCCATGCCGGGGCGTTGGGCGCCCTGTCCGGGGAAGAGCAGCGCGAGGCCGCCCTCGCCGGCCGTGCCGAGCAGCAGTCCGTCCGGGGTGCGCCCCGCCGCGAACTCCGCGAGCCGGGTGAGTGCGTCGTCCCGGTCGGTGACGGGCAGCGCGGCCCGGTGTTCCAGGGCGGTGCGCCGGGTGGCCAGGGAGTGGGCGACGTCGGTGACCGAGTCCTCCGTCCGCTGACGCAGATGGGTCAGCAGGGTCTTCGCCTGGGCGCGCAGGGCCTGTTCGTCGTGGCCGGACAGCAGCCACGGGGTGAGCGGCAGCGCGGTGGCCGCCGCGGGGGCGGGGTCCGGCTCCGCGGCCTGTTCGAGGATGACGTGGGCGTTGGTGCCGCTGACCCCGAAGGAGGACACGCCGGCCCGGCGGGGGCGGCCGGTCTCCGGCCACGGGCGGGTCTCGGTGAGCAGGTCCACGGCGCCCGCGGTCCAGTCGACGTGCGGGGTCGGTTCGTCGATGTGGAGGGTGCGCGGCAGTACGCCGTGGTGCAGGGCCTGCACCATCTTGATCACTCCGCCGACGCCGGCGGCGGCCTGGCTGTGCCCGAGATTGGACTTCAGGGAGCCCAGCAGCAGCGGCCGGTCCTCGGTCCGGTCCCGGCCGTAGGTGGCGAGGATGGCCTGGGCCTCGATGGGGTCGCCGAGGGTGGTGCCGGTGCCGTGTGCCTCGACGGCGTCGACGTCGGGGGCGGTCAGCCCGGACCGTTCCAGCGCCTGCCGGATCACCCGCTGCTGCGACGGCCCGTTGGGCGCGGTCAGGCCGTTGGACGCGCCGTCCTGGTTGACGGCGCTGCCGCGCAGCACGGCGAGCACCCGGTGGCCGAGCCGGCGGGCGTCGGAGAGCCGCTCGACGGCGAGGACGCCGACGCCCTCCGCCCAGCCGGTGCCGTCGGCACCGGCGGCGAAGGCCTTGCAGCGGCCGTCGGGTGACAGGCCGCCCTGCTTGGCGAAGTCGTCGAAGAGGAACGGGCTGGTCATCACCGCGACGCCGCCGGCGAGGGCGAGGTCGCAGTCGCCGCTCCGCAGCGCCTGGGCGGCCGTGTGCAGGGCGACCAGCGAGGACGAGCACGCCGTGTCCACCGTCACCGCGGGCCCCTCCAGGCCCAGCACGTAGGAGACGCGTCCGGACACCACGCTGGTGGACGCGCCGGTCACGCCGTACCCGGCGAGCGCCTGTGAGCCGCGGGGGAACAGGCTCGTGTATCCGGAGGTGGCCGCGCCGACGAAGACGCCGGTACGGCTGCCGCGCAGGGTGCCGGGCGCGATCCCGGCACGTTCGAGGGCCTCCCAGGACGTCTCGAGGAGCAGCCGCTGCTGCGGGTCCATGGTCAGCGCCTCCCGCGGGGAGATCCCGAAGAACGCGGCGTCGAACTCCGCGACACGGTCGAGGAATCCGCCCTGCTGCGGCACGGAGCCGTCGGCGGGTGCCCCGGTGCTCCAGCCGCGGTCCTCCGGGAAGCCGGAGACGGCGTCCCGCTCGCCGATGACGAGGTCCCACAGCTGCTCGGGCGAGGTGATGCCGCCCGGGTAGCGGCAGGCCATGCCGACGATGACGAGGGGTTCGTCGTCGGTGCGGGCTACCGCGGGCACGGGGGCCGCGGGGGCGGCGGGTTCGGCGAGATCACCGAGGAGTTCGGCGGCCAGGAAGTCGGCCAGCTCGCTCGGCGTCGGGTGGTCGAAGACGACGGTGACCGGCAGCCGGAAGCCGACGGCGCCGGTCAGCCGGTTGCGGAACTCCACGGCGGTCAACGAGTCGAAGCCGAGCTCGCGGAACGGCGCCGTCGAGCCGACCGCGTCGGGGTCGGAGTGCCCGAGCACGGTGGCGACATGGGAGCGGACCAGCTGGAGCAGGATCCGCATGCGTTCGGTGCCGGTGAGCGGGGTCAGGCGCTCGCGCAGGGATCCGCCGCCGGTGTCCGCCGGCCGGCGTCCGGCGCGGCGGGCGGGCGTGGGCACCAGCGCCCGCATGATGGGCGGCACCCGGCCCGACGTCCCGGCGAGCGCGGCGGGGTTGAGTTTCGCGGGCACCAGCTGGGCGCTGCCGGTGCGGCAGGCCAGGTCGAACACCGCGAGGCCTTCGTCGCTGGTCATCGGCACGATGCCGCCGCGGCTCAGGCGCCGCATGTCGCGGTCGTCGAGGTGGCCCGACATCTCGCTGCGCTGTGCCCAGAAGCCCCAGGCGAGGGAGAGTCCGGGCCGCCCGTGGGCCCGCCGGTGGGCGGCGAGGGCGTCGAGCATCACGTTGGCGGCGGCGTAGTTGCCCTGGCCGGGGGCGCCCATGGTGCCCGCCATGGACGAGAACAGCACGAAGGCGCCGAGGTCGAGGTCCTTGGTGAGTTCGTGCAGGTTGAGTGCGCCGGTCACCTTGGGCCGCAGTACGGCCCTCGTGCGGTCGGCGGTGAGGGACTCGACGAGGCCGTCGTCCAGCGCCGCCGCGGTGTGCAGTACGGCGGTGAGGGGGCGTTCGGCGGGGATGTCCGCGAGCAGCGCGGCGAGTTGGCCGCGGTCGGCGATGTCGCAGGCCGCGACGGTCACCTGGGCACCGGCCGCGGTCAGTTCCGCGGCGAGTTCGCTCGCGCCGGGGGCGTCCGGGCCGCGCCGGCTGGTCAGCAGCAGGCTGCCCACCCCGTGCTCGGTGACCAGGTGGCGGGCGAGCAGCGCGCCGAGCATGCCGGTGCCGCCGGTGATCAGGACGGTGCCGTGGGCGGGGAAGGGCTCGCCGGGGAGGGTGAGCACCGCCTTGCCGATGAGCGCGGCCTGGCTCAGCGCCCGGAAGGCGGCGCGGGTGTCGCGGATGTCCCAGGTGTTGAGGTGCGGAGGCGCAAGGACGCCGCTCTCGAACAGCTCGGCGAGGATGCCCAGCATGGCGTGGATGCGGTCGAGCCCGGCTTCCGGAAGGTCGTACGCCTGGTAGGCGACGCCCGGGTATGCCTCGGCGACCTGTGCCGGGTCGCGCTTGTCGGTCTTGCCCATCTCCAGGAAGCGGCCGCCCCGGGGCAGCAGCCTGAGGCCCGCGTCGACGAACTCGCCGGCCAGGCAGTCGAGTACGACGTCCATGCCGCGGCCGCCGGTGGACTCCAGGAACCACTGCTCGAAGTCGAGGGTCCGCGAGTTCGCGAGGTGCGCGGCGTCGAGCCCGCAGGCGCGCAGCGTGTCCCACTTGCCGGGGCTCGCCGTGCCGTAGACCTCGGCGCCGAGGTGGCGGGCGAGCTGGACGGCCGCGCTGCCGACGCCGCCGGCCGCGGCGTGGATCAGCACGGACTGGCCGGGCCGGAGTCCGCCGAGGTCGACGAGTCCGTAGTACGCGGTCAGGTAGGCGACGGAGACCGAGGCGGCCTCCTCGAAGGTCCAGCCGTCGGGGATGCGGTGGACGGTGCGTTCGTCGGCGACGGTCACCGGGCCGAAGACCTCGGTGGACAGGCCGAACACCCGGTCGCCGACGCGGTGGTGGGTGACCTCGGCGCCGGTGCCGGTGACGACACCGGCGACTTCGCCGCCGAGTCCGGTCAGGCCGGGCACCAGGTCGAGGGCGACGACGACGTCCTTGAAGTTGATGCCGGCGGCGCGGACGGCGATCCGCACCTGCCGGGGTCCGAGCGGTTCGAGTGCCTGCGGGTACGGGACCGCCGTGAGGCCCTCGATGGTGCCGGGCCTGGTGTTCTCCAGGCGCCAGGCGGGCTCCCCGGCCGGGGGCAGGATGGTGCCGGCGGGATCCCAGCGGGCCAGGCTCGGGGTGCGTACCTGGCCTTCGCGCAGGGCGAGTTGTTCCTCGCCGGACGCGAGCGCCGCGCCGAGCGCCGCTCGGGACCCGGCGGCCGTGTCGAGGTCGAGGAGGCCGAAGCGTCCGGGGTGTTCGTTCTGCGCCGAGCGCAGCAGTCCCCAGACTCCGGCGGCGGCGAGGTCGGTCACGTCCTCGCCGGCCGTGGCCGCCACCGCGCCGCGGGTGACCACGACGAGCCGGGTGTCGTCGAGCCGCCCGTCGGCGATCCACTCCTGGAGGAGGGCGACGGTGTCGACGACCGGTTCGCCGACCCGGTCGGTGGAGCCGTCGCCGGCGACCGGGAGCAGCGCGGTGACGGCGGCGCCGTCCGCGGCGACGAGCGCGGCCAGCTCCTCGGTCCCGGCGGCGAGCGGGGTGCCGGGCAGGGCGTCGCACAGCCCCAGCGGGTCGGCCCCCAGCACGACGCAGCGCGGGGCGGGCTCCTCGGCCCGGACGGTCTTCCAGTCGAGCCGGTACAGCGCGTCGGCGCGTACGGTGCTCAGCGCGGCCTCGGTCATCCGGCGTACGACGAGGGTGTCGACCGAGACGACCGGTGCGCCGGCCTCGTCGGCGAGCAGCAGCGTGATCCCGTTCTCGCCGCGCCGGGACAGCCGTACGCGCAGCCGCGAGCAGCCGGTCGCGTGCAGCCGTACGCCGGTCCAGGAGAACGGCATGCCCACGCCGCCGTCGTCGTCGCCCCAGGTGAACATGGCGTGCAGGGCCGCGTCGAAGAGCGCCGGGTGCAGGCCGAAGCGCTCGGCCGCGGAGCGCTGGTCGGCGGGCAGGGCCACTTCGGCGTACACCTCGCCGTCGCGGTGCCAGACCCGGCTCAGGCCGCGGAACTCGGGCCCGTACTGGTAACCGGCCGCGGCCATGCGGTCGTACATCCCGGAGATGTCCACGGCCTCGGCGCCCTCGGGCGGCCAGGTCCCGGTGATCCCCTCGGGTTCCTCGCCGGGTTCGGCGACGAGGACGCCGGACGCGTGCCGGGTCCAGACCGTGTCCGCCGAGGCGTCGTCGGCACGGGAGTACACGCTCACCGCGCGGGCCCCCGTCTCGTCGGCCGCCTCGACCTGTGCCTGCACCACGACCGCGCCGCTCTCGGGCACCACCAGCGGGGTGTGCAGGGTCAGTTCCTCGATCCGGCCGCAGCCGACCTGGTCGCCCGCGAGCACGGCCAGCTCCACGAAGCCGGTGCCCGGGAAGATCACCCGGTCGGAGACGCCGTGCCCGGCCAGCCAGGTCTGGGCGCGCAGGGAGAGCCGGCCGGTGAGCACGGCGCCGTCGCCGTCGGCCATCCGGACCAGGGCTCCGAGCAGCGGGTGGTCGACCGAGGACAGGCCGACCGAACCGACGTCACCGGTGCGGTCGCCGGCCTCGGTCCAGTAACGGGTGCGCTGGAAGGCGTAGGTGGGCAGTTCCACGGTGCGGGCGCCGGTGCCGGCGAACACCGCGGGCCAGTCGACGCGGACCCCGCCGAGGTGCGCCTTGGCCAGCGAGGCCGTCATCCGGCCGAGGCCGCCCTCGTCGCGGCGCAGGGACTCCACCACGACGCCGGACGCCCCGGCGGCGTCGACGGTCTGTTCGACGCCCATCGCCAGCACCGGGTGCGCGCTGGACTCGACGAACGCGCTGTGCCCCTCGGCGAGCAGCGCGCGCACGACCGGTTCGAAGAGCACCGGCGCGCGCGTGTTGTCGTACCAGTAGCCGGCGTCCATGGCGGCGGTGTCCAGCCGGCCGCCGGTCACCGTCGAGTACAGGGGTACGGTCCCGGTGCGCGGCGCGACCGGCGCCAGCAGGTCGAGGAGCCGCTCGCGCAGGGGGTCGACCAGGGCGCAGTGCGTCGGCACGGTGGCGGCGACGATCCTGGCGCGCACGTTGTCGCGGGCGCACTCGGCGATGAACTCGGCGAGGGCGTCGTCGTCTCCGGCGACCGCGACGATCCGGGGCCCGTTGACGCCGGCCACGGACAGCCGGTCCGCCCAGCGGGTCAGTCGCTCGCGCACCTCGTCGGCGGGCAGGGCGACGGAGGCGACGGCGCCCTTGCCGACGAGGGTCTCGGCCAGGAGTGCGCTGCGCAGGCAGATCACCCGGGCCGCGTCCTGAAGGGTCAGTCCGCCCGCGACATGGGCGGCCGCGATCTCGCCCTGCGAGCTGCCGACGACGGCGTCGGGCTCCACCCCGTAGGAACGCCACAGCTCCGCCAGCGACACCATCACGGTGAAGAGCACGGGCTGGATGACCTCGATGCGTTCCATCGAGGCGGCGCCGGGCTTCTCGCGCAGCACGTCGAGGACCTTCCAGTCCACGAACTCCTCGATCGCCGCCGCACACGCGGCCGCCTTCGCCGCGAACACCGGTGAGGTGTCGAGGAGTTCGCGGGCCATGCCGGCCCACTGCGAGCCCTGCCCCGGGAACACGAAGACGACCTTGCCGTCGACGGGCGGTGAGCCGCGCAGTACCCCTTCGGCGGGGCGGTCCGTGGCGAGCGCGTCCAGCGCGTCGAGGAATCCGTCCCGGTCGGCGGCGAGCACGGCGGCCCGGTGCTCCAGGCCGGTGCGGGTGACGGCGAGGGAGAGGGCCACGTCGGCGTCGCTCGCGCCGGGACGGGCCAGCAGGTGCTCGCGCAGGGCACGGGCCTGCGCGCGCAGCGCGGGCTCACCGCGGGCGGAGAGCACCCACGGGAGGAGTGGCGGGGCGGTCGCCCCGGGCGCCTCTCCGGGGGTTTCCTCCGGTGCTTCTTCGGGCGTTTCTTCGGGAGCCTGCTCCAGGATCACGTGCGCGTTGGTGCCGCTGATGCCGAAGGACGACACCGCGGCCAGGCGGGGGGTGTCGGAGGCGGGCCAGGGGCGGGCCTCGGTGAGGAGTTCGACGGCGCCCGAGGACCAGTCGACGTTCGGGGTGGGCTCCTCGGCGTGCAGGGTCCTGGGCAGCAGGCCGTGCCGCAGCGCCTGCACCATCTTGATCACACCGCCGACGCCGGCGGCGGCACCGCTGTGCCCGATGTTCGACTTCAGGGAGCCCAGCCACAGCGGCCGCCCCGCCGTTTTGGCCTGCCCGTACGTGGCCAGCAGCGCGTCCGCCTCGATCGGGTCGCCGAGGCTGGTGCCGGTGCCGTGCGCCTCGACCACGTCGACCTCGGCGGGCGACACACCCGCGTTGGCCAGCGCCTGCCGGATCACCCGCTGCTGCGAGGGCCCGTTGGGCGCGGTGAGACCGTTGGACGCGCCGTCCTGGTTGACGGCGCTGCCGCGCAGCACCGCGAGCACCCGGTGACCGAGCCGGCGGGCGTCGGAGAGCCGCTCGACGGCGAGGACGCCGACGCCCTCGCTCCAGCCCGCGCCGTCGGCCGCCGCCGAGAACGCCTTGGAGCGGCCGTCGGGGGCCAGCGCGCGCTGCCCGGACAGGGCCACGTGGACCGCGGAGGTGGACAGTGTCGTCGCGCCGCCGGCCAGGGCGAGGTCGCACTCCCCGCTCCGCAGCGCCTGGGCGGCGAGGTGCAGGGTCACCAGCGAGGAGGAGCAGGCGGTGTCCACGGTGACGGCCGGGCCCTCCAGACCCAGCACATACGAGATCCGGCCGGAGAGCACGCTGTTGGAGGTGCCGGTGGAGCCGTAGCTGTCCAGACCGTCCGGGGCGGCGGCCAGCAGGGTGCCGTAGTCCTGCTGGTTGAGTCCGGCGAAGACGCCCGTACGGCTGCCGCGCAGCGCGTGGATGTCGAGGCCGGCGTGTTCCAGCGCCTCCCAGGAGGTCTCCAGGAGCAGTCGCTGCTGGGGGTCCATGGACTGCGCCTCGCGCGGGGAGATGCCGAAGAAGGCCGCGTCGAAGGAGGCGATGTCCTCGACGAACCCGCCCGCCTCCGCGTAGCAGGTGCCCGGGTGGTCGGGGTCGGGGTGGTGGAGGCCGTCCAGGTCCCAGCCGCGGTCGGTGGGGAAGGGGCCGATCGCGTCCGTCTCGTCGGTGACCAGCCGCCACAGGTCCTCGGGCGAACTCACCCCGCCGGGGTAGCGGCAGGCCATCCCGACGATCGCGATCGGCTCGGTGCCCTGCGACTCGATCTCGGTCAGTCGCTGGCGCGTCCGGTGCAGATCCGCGCTGACCCGCTTGAGATAGTCACGAAGCTGCTGCTCGTTGGCCATCGGACTCAGTCCTTTCCGAATTCCGCGTTGATGAAGTCGAAGAGCTCTTCATCCGAGGCGGAATCGAGCTTGCTGGTGATGTCGCCGTCGTCGGCTTCGAGTTCGTCCGCGCTCCAGGCGGAGGCCAGCCGGCGCAGCCGGGCCGCGAGCTGTTCGCGGGTGGCCCGGTCCGGTGGCGAGGTGGCGAGCGCGGCTTCGAGATGGTCGAGCTGGGTGAGCGCCGGCAGCGGAGCCCCGGCGACCGACCGCAGGACCTTGCTCTCCAGGTGCTCGGCGAGCGCGGTCGCCGTGGGGTAGTCGAAGACGAGCGCGGCGGAGAGCTGGACGCCGGTCGCGGCGATCAGGCCGTTGCGCAGCTCGACCGCGGTGAGCGAGTCGAATCCCAGCTCCCGGAAGGGGAGTTTGGCGTCGAGCGGGGCGTCGGCCGCGTAGTCCAGTACGGCGGCCACCTGCCGGTGGATCAGATCCAGCAGCAGCTGTCGCCGCCCGCTCTCGGACTGCTCGGCCAGCTGCTGCGCGAAGGACTGCCCGGCCGCCCGCGCACCGGCCGCCGAGGCCCTGCGCAGGGGTGCGCGGACCAGGCCGCGGAAGGGTGCGGGCAGGGTCGCCTCGGCCGCCTTCCCGCGCAGTACGGCCTTGTCGAGGCGCATGGGTACCAAGGTGGTCGCGTCCGAGTTCCACGCCGCGTCGAACAGGGCGAGACCCTGCCGCGGGGTGAAGGCGAGGACGCCGGCCTGGGCCATCCGCCGCCGGTCCACGTCGGAGAGGTGCGCCGACATGCCGGCCGTGGTCTCCCACAGGCCCCAGGCGAGCGAGGTCGCCGGCAGGTCGGCCGCGCGCCTGCGGTGGGCGAGTGCGTCCAGGAAGGCGTTGGCCGCCGCGTAGTTGGCCTGGCCCGCGCCGCCGAAGGTGCCGACGCCCGAGGAGAACAGCACGAAGTGGGACAGCCCGAGGTCCGCGGTCAGCTCGTGCAGATGCTGCGCCGCCTCGGCCTTGGGCCGCAGCACGGTGTCGATCCGGTCGGGGGTCAGGGTGGTGAGGACTCCGTCGTCGACGACTCCGGCGATGTGTACGACGGCGGTCACGGGGTGCTCGGCCGGTACGTCCGCCAGCGCGTCGGCCAGGGCGGCGCGGTCGGCGGTGTCGCAGGCCGTGAAGGTCGCGTCGGCGCCCGCCTCGGCAAGGACTCGGCCCAGTTCGGCCGCGCGCGGGTCGTCGGGGCCCCGCCTGCTGAGCAGCAGCAGGTGCCGCACGCCGTGCGCGGTCGCCAGGTGCCGCACGATCTCGGTGCCGATGCCGCCGGTCGCGCCGGTGACCACCACCGTGCCGTGTTCGCCTCCCGGGCCGCGTTCCGCCGGACCGTCGGTGGGCCGTTCGGTGACCTGGGCCAGCCGGGGCACGAGCACCTGGCCGTCCCGGACGGCGAGTTGCGGTTCGGCCTCGGTCAGTGCGGTTCCCACGGCGGCGGCGAGCAGTTCGGCGTCCGCGTCGCGGCCGCCGAGGTCGGCCAGGACGAACCGCTCCGGGTGCTCCGCCTGCGCCGACAGCAGCAGTCCGCGGGCCGCCGCCTGCGCCGGGTCGACCGGGGTGCCGTCCCCGGTGGACACGGCCGCGCGGGTGACGAGGACGAACCGGGCCCCGGCCAGGCGGCCGTCCGCGAGCAGTTCCTTGACCAGCTCCAGGGTGCGGTGGGTGGTGTGCCGCATGGACTCGACGGTCGCGCCGGGTTCCGTGTCCACGGACAGGACGACGAGCCCGGGCGCGGCGCCGTGCTCCGTGGAGCGGCCGAGGGACGCGAGGTCCGGGTGGGCCTCGACTTCGGCGCCCTGGGTGGCGACGAGCGCCTTGGCCAGGCCGTCCGCGCCGACGACGGCCCAAGGGCCGGCCGGTTCGGGAGCCACGGCCGCCACGGGTGTCCAGGTCAGGCGATAGAGCGAGTCAGGTCCGGTGGGGGCGCCGGCGGGCGTCGTGGCGGGCGCGGTGCCCGTCCGTACGCCGACGCGGTCCACCGAGAGCACCGGCTCGCCCTCCGCGTCCGACAGCAGCACGGCTACGGCGCCCGGGCCCGAGCGGGTCAGCCGGACCCGCAGCTCGGTGGCGCCGGTGGCGTACCGGGTCACCCCGGCGAAGTGGACCGGCTCGCCGGCGAGTTCGGTGATCAGGTCCGTCAGGCCCGCCAGCAGCTCGGGGTGCAGACCGAAGCGGTCGGCGTCGCCCGCCTCCTGCTCGGTCAGCACCAGCTCGGCGAACAGCTCGTCCGCCCGGCGCCACACCGCGTCCGCGCCGACGGGTTCGGCGTCGGCGGGCGGCCAGGCGGCGGGGTCGGGCTCGGGCCGGGCGGCCGCACCGCCGACGGTGCCGTGCGCGATCCGCGTCCAGGACTCGTCCCCGGCGTCACCGGAGTCCGTGGGCCCCACGTGGAGGGTGAAGTCCCGGTCGCCGTCCTCGTCCGGCGCCGCCACCACGAGTTGCAGCGGGGCGTGCGGTCCGCCGGGCAGCGCGGCGGGGACGTCGAGTTCGGCGATCCGGTCGCAGCCGAGGCTGCCGGCCGCCCACAGCACCAGATCGAGGATGTCGCCGCGGGACGGCGGCCGTTCTTCGTCGATGCCGGGCAGGCTGCCGCTGAAGAGCGACCCGCCGGTACCGGGCAGCGGCACGGCCGCCGTGAGCAGCGGGTGCCCGGTGCCCGCCAGGCCCGCGCCGGCCAGCGCCTCGACGCCGCCCGTGGGCGCGTCCAGCCAGTACCGCCGGTGCTGGAACGCGTACGTGGGCAGTTCCACCCGGCGGGCGCCGGTGCCGTGGAAGAACGCGGGCCAGTCGACGCGGCCGGTGCGCACGTGCAGCCTGCCGAGCGCGGTGAGCAGGGTCCGTACCTCGTCGCGGTCGCGGCGCTGGACGGCGATGCCGGTGGCGCCCGCCCCGGCCGACTCCTTCGCCATGGCGGTCAGCACGCCGTCCGGGCCCAGCTCCAGGAAGGTGGTCACCTCCTCGCCGAGCAGGCTGTCCACTCCGTCCGCGAACCGCACGGTCCCCCGCACCTGCCGCGCCCAGTAGGCGGGGTCGCACAGCTGCTCGGCGGTGGCCGGCTTGCCGGTCACGTTGGAGACGACCGGCAGTTCGGGCTCGGCGAAGGTCACCTGGGCCAGTTCGCGCTCGTACGCGGCGAGCATCGGTTCCATCAGCGGCGAGTGGAAGGCGTGGCTCACGGTGAGCCGCTTGGTGCGCAGCCCCGCCTCGGCGAGCCGGGCACCCGCCGCCGTGACGGCCTCCTCCGTGCCGGACAGCACCATCGAGGCCGGGCCGTTGACGGCGGCGACGGACACCTCGTCGAACGCGTCGCCGAGCAGCGCGGACACCACGTCCTCGGCCGCGGCGACGGACAGCATGGCGCCGCCCTCGGGCAGTTCCTGCATCAGCCGGGCGCGGGCGGTGACCACCCGGGCCGCGTCGGCGGTGGACCAGACGCCGGCCACGTGCGCGGCGGCGAGCTCGCCGATCGAGTGGCCGAGCACGGCGTCGGGCCGTACGCCCCAGTGCTCCAGCAGCCGGAACAGCGCCACCTCCACGGCGAACAGGGCCGGCTGTGTGTAGAGGGTCTGGTCGATCAGCGCGGCCTCGGGCGAGCCGGGCTCGGCGAACACGACCGAGGCCAGCGGGCGCGGCAGATGGCGGTCGAGGGCGGCGCACAGCTCGTCGAAGGCCGACGCGAACGCCGGGAAGGCCGCGTACAGGGCGCGGCCCATGCCGGTGCGCTGGGCGCCCTGGCCGGTGAAGAGGAAGGCGAGCCGGCCCTCGGCGCGCTCCTCGGCGACGGCGCCCGCGGACAGGTCCGTGAGGCCGCGGCGCAGTTCGTCCGGGTCGGCGGCGACGAGCACCGCCGCCCGGTCGAGGACGCTGCGGGTGGTGGCCAGGGAGTGGGCGAGATCGGTGACGCCGTGCCCGCCCTCGTCGAGGAGGGCGGTCAGCCGGGCGGCCTGGTCACGGAGGGCGTCCTGGGTGCGGGCGGAGACGACGACGGGGACGGGGCGGCCGGCGGTGGGGACGGAGACGCCGGGGGCGGGGCGCCCGGTGTCCGTGTCGGCCCGCTCGTCGGTGGGCTCGTCGGCCCGCTCGTCGGTGGACTCGCCGGCGGGCTCGTCGGGTGCCTCCTCCAGGGTGTCGGGTGCCTCCTCCAGGATCACGTGCGCGTTCGTGCCGCTGATCCCGAACGCCGAGACGCCCGCGCGGCGCGGTGCGCCGTCCCGTGGCCACTCCTGGGCCCGGTCGAGCAGTTCCACCGCCCCGGAACTCCAGTCGACGTGCGGACTCGGGGCGTCCACGTGCAGGGTGCGGGGCATCAGTCCGTGCCGCATCGCCTGCACCATCTTGATGACTCCGGCGACGCCCGCGGCGGCCTGGCTGTGCCCGATGTTGGACTTGACCGAGCCCAGCCGCAGCGGCCGGCCGGCCGGGCGGTCCTGGCCGTAGGTGGCGAGCAGCGCCTGTGCCTCGATCGGGTCGCCGAGCGTCGTGCCCGTACCGTGCGCCTCGACCACGTCCACGGCCGAGGCGGGCAGCGCCGCGTTGACCAGCGCCTGCCGGATGACCCGCTCCTGGGCGGGGCCGTTGGGCGCGGTGAGGCCGTTGGACGCGCCGTCCTGGTTCACCGCGGAGCCGCGGACCACCGCGAGGACCGGGTGTCCGAGCCGGCGGGCGTCGGACAGCCGCTCCACGAGCAGCACACCGGCGCCCTCACCGAGCGAGAACCCGTCCGCGGCGGCGGCGAACGGCTTGCAGCGGCCGTCGGCGGCCAGTCCGCGCTGCCGGCTGAACGCCACGAAGGAGGTGGGGTCCGGCATGACGGTGGCACCGCCCGCGATCGCCAGGTCGCACTCGCCGTCCCGCAGCGCCTGCGCGGCCAGGTGCAGCGCGACCAGCGAGGAGGAGCAGGCCGTGTCCACGGTGAGCGCGGGTCCCTGGAAGCCGAGCGAGTACGAGATCCGCCCGGAGGCGACGTTGGCGGACGCGCTGACGAGGTAGCCCTCCATGCCGTCGGTGGAGCCGCGCAGCCGGGTCCCGTAGGCCTGGTCGGTCAGACCGACGTACACCCCGGTCCTGCTGCCGCGCAGCGACCTCGGGGCGATGCCCGCGCGTTCCAGCGCCTCCCAGGACGATTCGAGCAGCAGCCGGTGCTGCGGGTCCATGGCCTGGGCCTCGCGCGGCGAGATGCCGAAGAAGCCCGGGTCGAAGTCGCCCGCGCCGTGCAGGAATCCGCCGTGGCCGACGTAGCTGGTGCCCGGCCGGTCGGGGTCGGCGGCGTCGACGAGTCGGCCGAGCGGCCAGCCGCGGTCGGTGGGGAACGGGGTGATCAGGTCGGCCTCGTCGCGCACGGCGCGCCACAGGTCCTCGGCGGAGGCGACGTCGCCGGGGTAGCGGCAGGCCATCGCGACGATGGCGATCGGGTCGTCCTGGTCGACGCGTACGACGGTGGCGGGTTCGGCCGGTACGGCGGCCTCGGGGGTGAGGCCGCGGGCCAGGAAATCCGCCAGTTCGGCGATGGTCGGGTGGTCGAAGACCATGGTGGCGGGCAGCCTGAGGCCGGTCGCGGTGCTCAGCCGGTTGCGCAGTTCGACCGCGGTGAGCGAGTCGAAGCCGAGCTCCTTGAGCGCGCGGGCGGGGTCGACGGACCGTGCGTCGGCGTGGCCGAGTACGGCCGCGGCCTGTTCGCGCACCAGGTCGCGCAGGGCCGCCGTGCGCTGGGGTCCGGTCAGTGCGGCCAGCCGTTGGGCGAGCGGGGAGGCGGCGGTGTCGGGCGCGGTGTCGTCGGTGGCCGGTTCGGGGCGGGCCTCGGGCAGTTCGGTCAGGAGGCGGGTGGGCCGCTCGAAGGTGAACTGCGGGGTGAACCGCTCCCAGTCGACGTCGACGAGCAGCAGCGAGGACTCGCCCTCCGCGAGCACCGCGGCGAGCGCGGAGACGGCGAGGTCCGGGTCGATGAGGGGCAGGCCCTTGCGGGAGAGGGTGTCGAAGACCGGGTCGTCGGCCATGCCGCCGCCCGCCCAGGGCGCCCAGGCGAGGGACACGGTGTGCACGCCGGCCGCGCTGCGGGCCTCGGCACGGGCGTCGAGCACGCCGTTGGCGGCGGCGTAGACGCCGTGGTCGCCGGCGCCCCAGGAGGCGCTGATGGAGGAGAAGTAGACGACGGCGTCGAGCTGTTCGGGGTCCAGGGCCGCTTCCAGGTGGGCGATGCCGGTCACCTTGGCGGCCATCGCCTCGGCCAGGTCGTCGGGCCCGGCCTCGGCCAGCGGGCCGAGCCCGCCGCCGCCCGCGGTGTGCACCACGGCGCCGATCGGGTCGCCGTCGCGCTGCGCCTCGGCGACCATCGCGGTCACCTGGGCCGGATCGGCGAGGTCGCAAGAGAGCAGGGTGACCTTGACGCCGAGCCCGGTGAGTTCGGTGACGAGCGCGTCGGCGCCGGGTGCGAGCGGGCCGCGCCGACTGGTGAGGACGAGGTGTTCCGCGCCCTCGCGGGCCAGCCAGCGGGCGACCCGCCGGCCGAGCGCTCCGGTGCCACCGGTCACGAGCACGGTGCCGCGCGGCCGCCAGCCCGTGCCGGCCGTGGCGCGCGGGGTGGCGCGTACGAGGCGGCGGCCGAAGACGCCCGACGGGCGCAGCGCCACCTGGTCCTCGCCGTCGAGGCCCGCGAGCACCGCCGCGAGACGGTCCGCCGTGCGGTCGTCGAGGGGGTCGGGCAGATCGACGAGGCCGCCCCAGGTGCCCGGGAACTCGAGCGCGGCGACCCGGCCGAGGGCCCATACGGCGGCCTGTTCGGGGTGGACCGGTCCGGCGTCGTCGTCGGTGGTGACGGCGCCGTGGGTCAGGCACCACAGGGGCGCGGTGACCCGGGCGTCGGCGAGCGCCCGCAGCAGGGCGAGGCTGAGCGCCGCGCCCGCCGGGACGACGGGCCGCTCCGGGTGCGGCGAACCGTCGATGCCGGTCAGCGAGACCACACCGGCCGGCTCCGTGCCGCCGAGGGCGCCGCGGAGGGCGGTGGCCAGGGTGGTGGGGTCGGAGCCGGGGTCGACGGCGAGCACCACGAGCTGTTCGGCGCGTTCCCGCAGGAGGGCGGTGACGGCGGCGGTCACCGGGTCGTCCGCGGTGCCGCCGGTGGTGGCGCCGGTCACCGGCTCGTCCGTGGTCCCGGTCCCGGTCAACGGTTCGTCCGTGGTCCCGGTCCCGGTCGGCACCACGAGGAGCCAGGTGCCGGGCAGCGTACGGCGCTCCGGCTCGGGCAGCCGGCGCCACTCGATGCGGTAGCGCCAGGACTCGACGGCGGCCCGCTCCTTGCGGTCGCGCCGCCAGGCGGACAGGGCCGGTACGAGCTCGCGCAGCGGCTGTTCGTCGGCGAGGCCGAGCGTGCCGGCCAGGGTGGGCAGGTCCTGTTGGTCCACGGCCTGCCAGAACCGCTCGTCCTGCGGGTCCTGGGCCACCGCCGGGCGGGCCGCCGGCCAGTAGCGGGTGCGCTGGAAGGGGTAGGCGGGCAGTTCCACCGGTGTGCCGTGCCGGCCGGGGAAGGCGGGCGTCCAGTCCACGGGGACGCCGTGCGTCCACAGTTCGGCCAGTGCCGTGCGTACGCGCTTCAGACCGCCCTCGTCGCGGCGCAGGGTGCCCGTCACCACCGGTTCCGCTCCGGCCAGTTCGGCGGTCTCGGTGAGTGCGGCGCCGAGCACCGGGTGCGGGCTGACCTCGACGAAGACGTCGTAGCCCTGCTCGGCCAGGGCGGTGACGGACGGTTCGAGGAGCACCGGTTCGCGCAGGTTGCGGTACCAGTAGGCGGCGTCGAGGCCGGTGGGGTCCTGCCAGTCGGCGGTCACGGTGGAGAAGAACGGGATCTGTCCCGGCCCCGGCCGGACCGGGCCGAGGGCGGTCATGATCTCGTCCTCGATCCGCTCCACCTGCGCGGAGTGCGAGGCGTAGTCGACGTCGATGCGCCGGACCCGGACGTCCTGGTCGCGGGCGTGGGCCACCAGGTCGTCCAGGGCGGCGGGTGCGCCGGAGAACACCACCGCGGAGGGGCCGTTGACGGCCGCGACGGAGACCTGTCCGTCCCAGCGCGGCAGCCACCGCTCGGCCTCGGCGAGGGGGATGCCGACGGAGACCATGCCACCCTCGCCGACGAGCGCGCGGAGCGCCTGGGCGCGCAGCGCGACCACGCGCGCCGCGTCGTCCAGGGACAGCGCCCCGGCCACGCAGGCCGCCGCGATCTCGCCCTGCGAGTGTCCGGCCACCGCGGCGGGCACCACGCCGTACGAGCGCCACAGCGCCGCCAGCGACACCATGACCGCGAACAGCACCGGCTGGACGACGTCCACGCGCTCCAGGGGCGTGCCCGAGCGCACGAGCTCGGTCACGGAGAAGCCCGTGTACGGCGCGAGGGCGCGCTCGCACTCGGCCCAGCGGGCGGCGAACTCCGGTGCGGTGTCGAGGAGTTCGGCGGCCATGCCGGGCCACTGTCCGCCCTGCCCGGGGAAGACGAAGACCGGGCCGCGTCCGGCGGCCCGGCGGGCCACGCCGGTGACCGTGGAGCCGGCGGGCTCCCCGGCGGCGATCGCGCGCAGCGCCTCGGTGAGCTCGCCGTGTCCCGCGCCCAGCGCGACGGCCCGGTGCTCGAAGTCCGACCGGGAGGTCAGCAGGGCGTGCCCGACGGCGGCGGCGGGCAGCTCCCGCTCGGCAAGACGGGCGGCCAGGCGGGCGGCCTGGGCGCGCAGCGCCTCGGGGGTGCGGGCGGAGAGCACCCACGGGAGGAGCGGTGGGGCGGTCGCCCCGGGCGCCTCTCCGGGGGTTTCTTCCGGCGCTTCTTCGGGCGCTTCCTCGGGCGTTTCTTCGGGCCCCTGTTCCAGTACGACATGTGCGTTGGTGCCGCTGACTCCGAACGCCGACACCCCCACCCGGCGTGGCTTCCCGGTGTGCGGCCACTCTCGGTTCTCGGTGAGCAGTCCCACCGTCCCCGCCGACCAGTCCACCTCGGGCGTCGGCTCGTCGACGTGCAGGGTTCGCGGCAGTACGCCGTGCCGCAGGGCCTGCACCATCTTGATCACGCCGCCGACCCCGGCCGCGGCCCCGCTGTGCCCGATGTTGGACTTGAGCGACCCCAGCCACAGCGGCTGTCCGGCCGGCCGGTCCCGCCCGTAGGTGGCCAGGACCGCCTGCGCCTCGATCGGGTCGCCGAGCGTCGTGCCCGTACCGTGCGCCTCGACGGCGTCGACGTCGTCGGCGGACAGTCCGGCGGCGGCCAGCGCCTGCCGGATCACCCGCTGCTGTGCTCCGCCGTTGGGCGCGGAGAGCCCGTTGGAGGCGCCGTCGGAGTTGACGGCGCTGCCCCGGACCGTGGCGAGGACGCGGTGTCCGTTGCGCCGCGCGTCGGAGAGCCGCTCCACGACCAGGACGCCCACGCCCTCGGCCCAGTTGGTGCCGTCGGCACTCGCGGCGAACGCCTTGCAGCGGCCGTCGGCGGCGAGCCCGCTCTGCCGGGCGAAGTCGACGAACGCGCCCGGCGTGGAGATGACGGAGACGCCGGTGGCGAGCGCGAGGTCGCACTCACCCTGGTGCAGGGCGCCCACGGCCATGTGCAGGGCCACCAGTGAGGAGGAGCACGCCGTGTCCACGGTGACCGCGGGCCCGTGCAGGCCGAGGGTGTAGGCGATCCGGCCGGAGATGACGCTCGCGGCGGTGCCGGTGGTCAGGTATCCGTCCGCCTCCGGGGCCCCTTCCAGCACCACGCCGTAGTCCGAGCCCGCGGCGCCGGCGAAGACTCCGGTGCGGCTGCCGCGCAGGGCCGCCGGGTCGAGGCCCGCGCCCTCCAGGGCCTGCCAGGACACCTCCAGGAGCAGTCGCTGCTGGGGGTCCATCGCGGTCGCCTCACGCGGGGAGATGCCGAAGAAGGCGGCGTCGAAGTCGGCGGCGTCGGGCAGGAATCCGCCCTTCATGGCGAGGTCCGGTGCCAGGCGGCGCAGGGCGGGCAGGTCCCAGCCGCGGTCGGTGGGGAAGTCGCCGACGCCGTCGCGTCCGCAGTGGACGAGGTCCCACAGGTCCTCGGGTCCGCGTACGCCGCCGGGGTAGCGGCAGGCCATGCCGACGATGGCGATCGGGTCGTCGTGGTCGGCCGTCGGGGCGACCTCGTCCTCGTGCTGTCGTACGCCGGACAGTTCGGCCAGCAGATGTGCGGCGACCGCCTGCGCGGTGGGGTGGTCGAAGACGAGGGTGGCGGGCAGCCGCAGCCCGGTCTCGGCGGCGACGCGGTCGCGGAACCGTACGGCCGCCAGGGACTCGAAGCCGAGGTCGCGGAACGGGCGTACGGGATCGATGGCGGCGCCGGAGGCGTGGCCGAGCACGGCGGCGGCCTGCGCCCGGACCAGTTCGAGGAGTTGGTGTTCCCGGTCGGCGGCGGGCGCGAGGACCACTTCGGCGGTCGGGGGTGCGGGCAGGGCGCGGACCTCGGGCAGGTCGGCGACGAGCGGGCGGGGGCCGCGCCCGGTGAGGACGGGGTGGAACAGGCTCCAGTCGACGTCGACGACGGCGCAGACGGGGTCGTCGGCGTCCAGGGCCTCGGCCAGCGCGGACACGGCGAGGTCGGCGGGGAGCGGCAGCAGGCCGGGGACCGGTGACGCCCCCGTGTCCGCCGGTGTCTCCCAGGGGCCCCAGCCGACGCAGGTGCCGGGGCGGCCGTCGAGGGTGCGGCGCTCGGCGAGGGACTCCAGGGCGGCGTGCGCGACGGTGTGCACGAGGTCCTCGGCGCCGCCCCAGGTGCCGGCGACGGTGGACAGCAGCACGAAGGCGTCCAGGTCCGCGTCGTGGAACAGCTCTTCGAGCCGTACGACGGTACGCAGCCGGTCCTGGACGGCGCGGGCCGGCCCGGCGGCGGTGAGGGCGTCCGGCGTGGACGGGCCGTCCGGGTCGATGCCGCTGAGGTGGACGACGGCGGTCACCGACGCCGTCTCCAGCGGGCCCAGGTCCCACTCGGTGACGGTGCACGGTCCGCCCGCCGCGGCGAGGACGGCGGCGTCGGGCAGGGGCGTGCCGGGGCGGTGCGCCAGCAGGAGCGTGCGAGCGCCGCCGCCGGAGAGGTACTGGAGGAGTTCCGGTGTGACGCCCGCGATGTCCCCGGTGATCAGGACGGTTCCGCCGGTGCGCCAGGCACGCTGCCGCCGGGGGCGCTGGGCGGGCAGCAGCTTCCTGGCGAAGACGCCGCCCGGCCGTACGGCGAGTTCGTCCTGGTCGCCGGGTGCGGCGAGGACGGCCGCGAGCAGCCGCAGGGAGCGCGCGTCGAGGCCGGCGGGCAGGTCCACCACGCCGCCGCCGGAGTGCGGGACCCGGCCGAGCCCCCACAGGAGGGCTGGGGCGGCACCGGGCACGGCCTCGGTGTCGACGGAGACGGGCGCCTGGTGGCGTACACTGGCGGGGCGCGCACCCCGGCCTCGGAGGGCTGAACGAGGGGCCAGGCGGGTCCAGCGGGTCGCGGACTCCGCGGGAAGCGCGAGCACGCCCGCGACGGGCCGGTCCTCGGGCAGCCGCGCGAGGGCGGGAGCGAGGCCGGGCCCGGCGGTCAGCAGCACCGCCCGCTCCCCCAGGGCCTCGGCGACCCGCGCTCCGTCGCCGTGACCGTCACCGTCGCTGTCGCCGTCGGGGGCGACGACCAGCCAGGTGCCGGTCGGCCGCGCGTCGGTGTCGACGTCCGGGTACGGCGTCCAGCCGACCCGGTAGCGCACGCGTCCGGTCCGGTCGGCCGGTTCGGCGGTGCGTGGTGCCGCGGGGGTGGCGGGCAGCCAGTAGCGCTCGCGCTGGAAGGCGTAGGTGGGCAGGTCGGTGCTGGTCGCGCCGCGGGCGGCGAGCGGGGTGTCCCAGTCGACGGCCACGCCGTGCACGTGCAGTTCGGCCAGCGCGGACAGGAACGTGGCCGGCTCGGGCCGGTCGTGCTGGAGGGTGGGGACGAGGGCCACCTCGCGGCCCGGGTCGCCGAGGCTCTCGCGCGCCATCGCGATGAGCGCTCCGCCGGGCCCCAGTTCGAGGCAGGCGGTGACGCCCTGGGCGCCGAGCCAGCGGATGCCGTCGTGGAAGCGCACCGTCTCGCGGACCTGGCGGACCCAGTACTCCGGCCAGTTCGCCTCGGGCGGGACGGGTGCGCCGGTCAGGTTGGAGACCATGGGGATGCGGGGCGGGCGGTGTTCGAGGCCCTCGGCGACCTCGCGCAGCCGCGCCAGCATCGGTTCCATGTGGACGGAGTGCGCGGCGTGGCTGATGGGCAGCTTGCGCGTCTTGCGCCCGCGCTCCTCGCACCGGGCGCGCACCCGCTCGACGGCGTCCGCGTCACCGGAGACCACCACGGACCGGGGTCCGTTCACCACGGCGATGGTCGCCCGGTCGCCGACGTCGGCCCGCGCGATGAGTTCGGCGAGTTCCGTCTCGGAGGTCTCGACGGCGACCATCGCGCCGTCGGTGCGCAGGGTCTGCACGAACCGGCCGCGCGCCGCGACGAGGGTGCAGGCGTCGTCCAGCGAGAGCACCCCGGCGCAGTGCGCGGCGGCCAGCTCGCCGGTGGAGTGCCCGAGGACGAAGTCGGGGACGACACCGGCGTGTTCGACCAGCCGGAACAGCGCGACCTCCAGCGCGAACACCGCGGCGAGCGCGTACCCGGTCTGCTCGATCAGCGGCAGTCCGTCCACGACGCGCCCGTCGAGGATGTCGTCGAGCGGGTGGGCGAGTTGCGGGTCGAGCCGGTCGCGCACCTCGTCGAAGGCGCGGGCGAACACCGGGAAGGTCTCGTACAGTTCCCGCCCGATGCCCGCCCGCTGCGAGCCCTGGCCGGTGAACAGGAAGGCGACGGGGCCGCTCGGCACGGTCCGGCCGCGTACGACGCGGGGGTCGGGCTCGCCCGCGCCGAGGGCGGCCAGGGACGTGAGGAGTTCGGTGCGGTCGGCGCCGAGCACGACGGCGCGGTGCGCGAGCCGGGCGCGGCCACGGGCCAGGGATCGGGCGATGTCCAGCGGGCGCCGTCCGGGGTCGCCGTCGGCGTACCGGTGCAGCCGCCGTGCCTGGGCGCGCAGCGCCTCCTCGCTCGCGGCGGACAGCGTCCACGGGACGGGGGCGGCGGGCGAGGTGTCGGGGCCGGGCTCGGGTGCGCCGTCCGCGCCGCTCGCGGCGGGGTCGTGTTCGAGGACGACGTGGGCGTTGGTACCGCTGATGCCGAAGGAGGAGACGGCCGAGCGGCGCGGCCGGCCGGTGCTCGGCCAGGTCTGTTCCTCCGTCAGCAGCCGTACGGCGCCCGCCGACCAGTCGACCTGGGGTGTGGGTTCGTCCACGTGCAGGGTGCGCGGCAGCAGTCCGTGCCGCATCGCCAGCACCATCTTGATGACTCCGGCCATGCCGGCCGCGGCCTGCGTGTGACCGATGTTCGACTTGACCGAGCCGAGCCACAGCGGCTCGTCCCCGGCCCGGTCCTGGCCGTAGGTGGCCAGCAGGGCCCCCGCCTCGATGGGGTCGCCGAGCCGGGTTCCGGTGCCGTGCGCCTCGACCGCGTCGACCTGGCCGACGCTGAGCTGGGCGTCGGCGAGGGCCTTGCGGATGACGCGGCGCTGGGCGGGACCGTTGGGCGCGGTCAGTCCGTTGGAGGCGCCGTCCTGGTTGACGGCCGTGCCGCGGACGGTGGCCAGGACGGGCAGGCCCTGTTCCCGGGCCGTGGACAGCGGCTGGAGCAGGAGCACGCCGACGCCCTCGCCCCAGCCGGTGCCGTCGGCCGCCGCGGCGAACGCCTTGCAGCGGCCGTCGCCCGCCATCCCGCCCTGCTCCGCCATCTCGGCGAACAGCTGGGGTTCCGCCATCACCGCGGCACCGCCGACGAGCGCGAACGAGCACTCCCCCGAGCGCAGGGCCCGTACCGCGAGGTGCAGGGCGACCAGGGAGGAGGAGCAGGCGGTGTCGATGGTGATCGCGGGCCCCTGGAGGCCGAGCGAGTAGGCGATCCGGCCGGAGGCGACGCTGCTGGTGGTGCCGGTCAGGACCAGGCCCTTGACCTGGTCGAGGAGTTCACCGTCGCGCGGGCCGTACTTCTGGTCGGCCATGCCGACGAACACCCCGCCGTCGGCGCCGCGCACCGTGGTGGGGTCGAGGCCCGCCCGCTCCAGGACCTCCCAGGAGGTCTCCAGGAGCAGCCGCTGCTGCGGGTCCATCGCCAGCGCCTCACGCGGCGAGATGCCGAACAGCCCGGCGTCGAAACCGGCCGCGTCGGCGAGGAAGCCGCCCGCGAGGCGGAAGTCGCCGCGCAGGTGGCCGGTGCGCCAGCCGCGGTCGGTGGGGAACCCGGAGATGGTGTCGGTGCCGGTGCGCACGCACTCCCACAGGTCCTCCGGGGAGGCGATGCCGCCCGGGAAGCGGCAGCCCATCGAGACGACGGCGATGGGTTCGGCGGCGCCCGCCTCCAGTTCCTGCACCCGCTGCCGGGTCCGCTTCAGGTCCGCGGTGACCCGCTTGAGATAGTCGACGAGCTTGTCGTCATCCACCACTGCGATCAACTCCGTATGTGTACTAGGCGAGATCGCCGAATTCGCTGTCGATGAACGCGAGCACTTCCGCCGCGGAGGCCGTCTGGAGCGAGGAGTCCTCGCCGCCGCCGTCCGGCGCGGAGCCGGCCTCGGCCTTGCGCAGGATCCGGCGCAGTCGTGCGACGACTTCGTCGTGGGCGCCGTCGACGGGGCCGAGCGCCTCGACGCCCGCTTCGAGCCGTTCGAGTTCGCCCAGGACCTGGAGCACCGGGTCGTGCTCCGGCGGCGCGGCGAGTTCCAGCAGATGCGCGGTGAGCGCCGCCGGGGTGGGGTGGTCGAAGACCAGGGTCGCGGGGACGGTCAGGGAGGTGGCCGTCCGCAGCCGGTTGCGGAGTTCGACCGCGGTGAGCGAGTCGAAGCCGAGCGTCTTGAACGCCTGGTCGGGGTCGATGTCGTCGGCCGAGCCGTGACCGAGGACGCCCGCGGTGTGCTCGCGCACCAGATCCAGTACGAGCCGGTGCCGCTCGGCGGGGGACAGCGCGGCCAGCCGCTCCGTCAGCGTCCGCGCGTCACCGGGCGTCCCCGTGGTCGGGGCCGTCGTGCCGGTGGCCGCCACGCGCCGCACGCGGACGAGTTCCCGCAGTACGGCCGGGACCGGCTGGTGCGCGGCCCTGGCCCGCAGTCCGGCCAGGTCGAGCCGGGCGGGCGTCAGCGCCGGGATACCGGTGAGCAGCGCGGTGTCGAACAGCGCGAGGCCGTGTGCGGAGTCGAGGGGGGCGACGCCGGCCCGGCTCATCCGCTGCCGGTCGCGTTCCGCGAGGCGCCCGGTCATCCCGCTGGCCTGGTCCCACAGTCCCCAGGCGAGGCTGCTCGCGGGCAGGCCCCGGGCGTGCCGGTGCTCGGCGAGCGCGTCGAGGAAGGCGTTGGCGGCGGCGTAGTTGCCCTGGCCGGCCGCGCCGAGTGTGGCCGAGGCGGAGGAGAACAGGACGAACATCCGGGGCGCCAGGTGCGCGGTGAGCCGGTGCAGGTTCCAGGCGCCGCGCACCTTGGGGTGCAGTACGGCGGACAGCCGCCGCCGGTCGAGCGCGGACACCACCCCGTCGTCGGTGACGCCCGCGGCGTGGACGACTCCGGCCAGGCGGTGGTGCGCGGTGAGCGGTTCCAGGAGCCGTCGTACGGCGTCCTCGTCGCCGGCGTCGCAGGCCTCGACCCGTACCTCCGCGCCCATCTCGGCGAGGTCGGCGCGCAGTTGCCGCACTTCGGGCGTGTCCGTGCCCCGGCGTCCGGCCAGGGTGACATGACGCAGTCCGTGCTCGGTGACGAGGTGCCGGGCCAGCAGGGTGCCCAGGGTGCCGGTGCCGCCGGTGATCAGGACCGTCTCACCGGCCTCGAACGGGACGGACCCGGCGGGGACGGTCAGGACCGCCTTGCCGGTGAGGGTGGCCTGGCTCAGCACACGGAAGGCGTCCGTCGCGTCCCGGATGTCCCAGGTGGTGACGGGCAGCGGGGTGAGCGCGCCGGACTCGAACAGCTCGACGAGATGGGCGAGGATCTCGGCGATGCGGTCCGGGCCCGCCTCCCCCAGGTCGAAGGAGCGGTACCGCACGCCGGGGTGGTCGGCGGCGACGCGTTCGGGGTCGCGGGGGTCGGTCTTGCCCATCTCGACGAACCGGCCGCCGCGCGGCATCGCGCGCAGCGAGGCGTCGGTGAACTCGCCCGCGAGCGAGTTCAGTACGACGTCGACGCCCGCGCCGCCGGTCGTCTCGCGCACCAGGTCCGCGAAGTCGAGCGTCCGTGAGGAGCCGATGTGCGCGCGGTCGAGACCGGTGTCGAGCAGGGTGCTCCACTTCGGTTCGCTCGCGGTGCCGAACACCTCGGCGCCCAGGTGCCGGGCCAGCTGCACGGCGGCCATCCCGACCCCGCCGGCGGCGGCGTGCACGAGCACCGATTCGCCCGCGCCGAGCCCGGCCAGGTCCACCAGGCCGTAGTAGGCGGTCAGGAAGGCGACCGGGGTGGCGGCGGCGGTCTCGAAGGACCAGCCGTCCGGTATCCGCGCCAGCACGCGCCGGTCGGCGACCGCGGTGGGCCCGAACGCCCCGGCGACCATGCCCATCACCCGGTCCCCGGGGGCCAGCCCGGTGACACCGGGTCCCGTCTCCAGGACGACGCCGGCGCACTCGGTGCCGAGGTCCGCCCGGCCGGGATACATGTCGAGGGCGATCAGGACGTCCCGGAAGTTCACCCCGGCGGCGTGTACGGCGATCCGCACCGTGCCCTCGGCCAGGGGCGCCGCGGCGTCCGGGCACGGCACGAGCGCCAGGTGGTCCAGTGAGCCGCGGCCGGTGCTGTCCAGCCGCCACGGGCCGGGGCCGGGCGGCACGGTCAGGGCCCGGCCGGTCTCCGGACGGGTGAGCCTGCGGGCGTACAACGTGCCCTGCCGGACGGCGACTTCCGGCTCGCCGAGGCGTACGGCCGCGGTGAGGTGGGCCGGGTCCGGGGCGGTGGTGTCGAAGTCCACGAGGGTGATGCGGGCGGGGTTCTCGGTCTGGGCGGAACGGACGAGGCCGGCGAGGGTGGACTGGGCGAGCGCGGCAGCGGCGGTGTCGACGGGGGCTTCGTGCCCGGCGTCGACGGGGGCCGCGTCCGCGTCCGTGGCGTCGACGGGGGCCGCGTATGGGGTGGCGACGGGGGCCGCGTGCCGGGTGCCGATCACGAGGTGGCTGTCGGTCAACCGGTCGTCGGCCAGCCACTGCTGGAGCAGGTCGAGGGTCCACTCGGCGGAACGCCGGGCCGCCTCGGCGGGGTCCCCGGTGGTCAGCGGGCAGCGGGCGAGGACCGGGCCCGGCGTCTCCTTGCCGTCCGCGAGGGCCGCCGCGTACGCCGCGAGGTCGGGGTGGGAACGCCAGGCGCCCGCCGACGGCTCGCCGAGCAGCACGCACTCGACGGTGTCCCGCGCCGTGTCGCCCGTGTCGCCCGTGACGTCCAGCGGTATCCAGCGGGTGGCGAACAGCGCGTCGTCGGGTGCCTGGGTACCGGCGCGCAGGCGGTCCGGGGACAGCGGACGCAGGACGAGCGAGCCGATGGAGACCACCGGCCGGCCCGCGGCGTCGGCGGCGTCCAGGGTGACGGTGCCGTCCGCGGCCCGGACCAGCCGGACCCGCAGCAGATCCGCGCCGACGGCGTGCACCCGCACCTCGCCCCAGGAGAACGGCAGCCGGGCCGATCCTGGCTCGTCCGAGGCCTGGGCGGCGGGGCCCAGCGCGTGCAGCGCCGCGTCCAGCAGGGCGGGGTGCACGCCGAACCCGGCGCCGCTCTCGTCGGCGGGCAGGCTCACCTCGGCGAAGACCTCGTCACCGCGCCGCCAGGCCGCCCGCAGTCCCCGGAAGAGGGGCCCGTAGGCGAAACCGGCGTCGGCGAGCCCTTCGTAGAACCCGTCCATGGGAAGGGGTTCGGCGCCCGGCACCGGCCATGCGTCGAGGGCGGGGCCGGGGGGTGCCGCCGGGGTGTCCGACGCGTCGGCCGGGGCCAGCAGGCCCTCGGCGTGCCGGGTCCAGTCCGTTCCCTCGTCCTCGGTGTCCGGCTGCGCGTACACGGCGACCGGACGGCATCCGGTGTCGTCGGGCGCACCGAGCACCACGCGCAGCCGTACCGCCGCGTCCTCGGCGAGTGCCAGTGGCGTGGCCAGGGTCAGCTCCCGTATCCCGCCGCAGCCGACGCGGTCGCCCACCCAGCCGACGAGGTCGACGAACGCGGTGCCCGGTACGAGCACCGTGCCGAGGACCGTGTGGTCGCCGAGCCACGGATGTGTCGCGAGGGACAGCCGGCCGGTGCACAGCACCCCGTCCCCCTCGGGCGACGGGAGCCATGCCGTGAGCAGTGGGTGTCCGGCCTCGGCCAGTCCGGCCGCGGCCAGGTCGCCGGCGCCCGCGCTCGCGGCGGGCCGCGGCCAGAAGCGCCTGCGCTGGAAGGCGTAGGTCGGCAGCTCCGTGGTGCGGGCGCAGGCGAACGGGGTCGTCCAGTCGACGGCCGCACCCGTCACCGACGCGGTGGCCAGCGCGTGCAACAGCGTGGCGTCCTCGGGGCGTTCGGGGTGCAGTACGGGCACGCACACGGCGTCGGCACCGGTGTGGTCGAGGGTCTCCTCGGCCATCGCGGTCAGCGCACCCCGCGGACCCAGCTCGAGGAACCTGTCCACACCCCGCGCCAGCACCGTCGCCACACCATCGGCGAAACGAACGGCCTCCCGCACATGCCGCACCCAGTAGGCGGGAGTGGTGAACTCCGCGCCCGCCATCCCACCCGTCACATTCGACACCACCGGGATACGCGGCGAACGGAACTCCACCGCGGCGAGCGTCTCCGCGAACTCCGCCAGCATCGGCTCCATCCGCGCGGAGTGGAAGGCGTGACTGACCGCCAACTGCTTGGTCCGCCTGCCCTGTTCGGCGAACGTCCGGGCCAGCGCGGTCACCGGCTCCTCATCACCGGACAGCACCAGCGAACGGGGCCCGTTCACCGCAGCCACCGACACACCCTCGGGAAGGTCGGGCAGCTCGTCCTCGGCCGCCTCGACGGCGACCATCGCACCGCCCTCCGGCAGCGCCTGCATCAACCGGCCCCGCGCCGCCACGATCCGGCACGCGTCCGCCAGCGACCACACCCCCGCCACATACGCGGCCGCCAGCTCGCCGATCGAATGCCCCAGCAGCACATCCGCGCGCACACCCCACGAGCTCACCAGCTCGAACAGCGCCACCTCCAACGCGAACAACCCGGCCTGCGTGAACACCGTGCGGTCCAACGCCGGCGCGTCGGTGAAGACGACCTCCTTCACCGGCCGCTCCAGCAACAGATCCAACTGCGCACACACCCCGTCGAACGCAGCCGCGAACACCGGGAAACGCTCGTACAGCTCACGCCCCATACCCAGACGCTGCGCACCCTGACCGGTGAACAGGAACGCCGTCCCGCCCTCCCCGGCCACACCCCGCACCATCCCCGCGGCACTCGCACCCTCCGCCAACGCGGCCAACTGGACCAGGAAGTCCTCCCGCTCCCGCCCCGTCAGAACAGCCCGGTGCTCCAGCCCCGCACGCGTCCCCGCCAGGGAGTAGCCGACATCCGCGACGGTGAGATCCGTGGCTGCCACATGGTCGGCAAGTCGCCGGGCCTGCGCCCGCAACGCCTCCTCCGACCGCGCCGACACCACCCACGGCACCAACAACCCGTCATCCGCAGGCGCGGTCACCGGTTCCTCGACCGAAGGCGCCTGCTCCAAAATCACGTGCGCGTTCGTGCCGCTGATCCCGAACGCCGACACGCCCGCCCGACGCGGCCCGTCCGTCTCCGGCCACTCCCGCCCCTCCGTCAACAGCTCCACCGCACCCGCGGACCAGTCCACCTCCCGCGACGGCTCATCCACATGCAACGTCGCCGGCAGCAGTCCGTTCCGCAGGGCCAGTACGGACTTGATCACACCCGCCACACCCGCGGCCGCCTGCGTATGACCGATGTTCGACTTCACCGAACCCAGCCACAGCGGACGGTCCGCCGGACGGTCCTGACCGTACGTCGCCAGCAACGCCTGTGCCTCGATCGGGTCGCCGAGCGACGTCCCCGTGCCGTGCGCCTCCACCATGTCCACGTCCGCCGCCGACAACCCGGCCGAAGCGAGCGCCTGCCGGATCACCCGCTGCTGCGACGGACCGTTCGGCGCCGTCAGACCGTTCGACGCACCGTCCGAGTTCACCGCCGAACCCCGCACCACCGCCAGCACGTCATGGCCGCGACGCCGCGCCTCGGACAGGCGCGTCAGCACGAGTACGCCGACGCCCTCGCCCCAGCCCGTGCCGTCCGCCCCGTCGGCGAACGCCTTGCACCGGCCGTCCGGGGCCAGGCCCCCCTGCCGCGCGAACGCGTCGAAGGCGTCGGGGGTGGCCATGACCGCCACGCCGCCCGCGAGGGCCACGTCGCATTCGCCGCCCCGCAGTGCCTGCGCCGCCAGGTGGAGCGCCACCAGGGACGACGAGCACGCCGTGTCCACGGTCAGCGCCGGGCCCTCCAGCCCCAGGACGTAGGCGATCCGCCCGGACAGCACGCTGCCGACGGCTCCGGTGAGCGCGTAGTCCTGGCCTCCTTCGAGTGAGGTGAGCAGGGTGCCGTAGTCGTGGGAGCCCGCGCCGACGAAGACGCCGGTGCGGCTGCCGCGCAGCTTCAGCGCGTCCACGCCCGCCCGCTCCAGCGCCTCCCACGACGTCTCCAGCAACAACCGCTGCTGCGGATCCATCGCCAGCGCCTCACGCGGCGAGATCCCGAAGAACCCGGCGTCGAACTCGGCCACGTCCGGGAGGAACCCGCCGGTCTGGGAGAACGCGGCGTCGGCGGCGACGCTCCAGCCGCGGTCGGCGGGGAAGTCCCCGATTCCGTCCTTGCCCGCCGCGATCAGGTCCCAGAGCTTCTCCGGCGAGGTCGCCTCACCGGGGAACCGGCAGGCCATGGCGACGATGACCACCGGATCGTCGGCCTCGGCCGCCGTGGGCGCCACGGACCCCGCGGACGTCGGGAGCGCGTCGCCGCCGAACAGCCGCGTCCGCAACTCGACGGCGGCCGCGAGCGGCGTGGGGTGGTCGAAGACGAGCGTGGCGGGCAGACGTACGCCGGTCGCGGCGGTGAGCCGGTTGCGCAGGTCGACGGCGGTCAGGGAGTCGAAGCCCAGGTCCTTGAAGGGCTTCGACGGGGTGATGGCCTCGGCGCCCCGGTGCCCCAGCGCGAGGGCGGCGGCGGTCCTGACCAGGTCGAGGAGTTCGCGTTCGCGTTCGCCGTCGGTCGACCCGGCCAGCCTGGCGGCCAGTTCGGACTCTCCGGCGGCCGGATCCGTCGTGGCGGCGCGGGCGGCCTCCGGGATGGCGTCGATGAGGGGGCGCGGGCGGGCCGCGGTGAACGTCCCGGCGAAGCGCTCCCAGTCCATGTCGGTGACCGTCAGCGTGGTCTCGTCGTGGTCGAGGGCCTGCTGGAGCGCGCCGATCGCCCGGTCCGGGTCCATCGAGCGCACCCCGCCGCGGGCGAGGTCCCGCGCCAGGTCGTCGTCGACCATCCCGCCGCCGGCCCAGCTGCCCCAGGCCACGGAGGTGGCGGTGAGGCCGCGCCTGCGCCGGTCCGCCGCGAGCGCGTCGGCGTACGCGTTGGCGGCCGCGTACGCGCCCTGGCCCGCGCTGCCCCAGATCGCGGCGCCGGAGGAGAAGAGGACGAACGCGTCGAGGTCGTGACCGGCGAGGAGTTCGTCCAGGTTGCGGGCGCCGGCGGCCTTCGCCGACATGACGTCCGCCAGCTCGGCGAGGGTGGTCCGGTCGAGGGTGGCGGTGCGGTTCACGCCCGCGGTGTGGACCACGGCGGCGACCGGGAACTCGTCCGGCACCGTGTCCAGGGCCGCGGCGAGCTGGGCGCGGTCGGCCACGTCGCAGGCGGCGACCGTGACCCGGGCGCCCAGCGCGCGCAGTTCCGCTACCAGGTCGTCGGCGCCGTCGGCGGCCATACCGCTCCTGCTGGTCAGCAGGAGGTGTCCGGCGCCCGCGTGGGCGAGCCAGCGGGCGACCCGGGCGCCCAGCGCGCCGGTGCCGCCGGTGACGACGACCGTGCCGTCGGGCCGGGGCCGCCAGGAGCGTCGCGCCGCCGTCCCGTCCAGGGGAGCACGGACCAGCCTGCGCACATACAGCCCGGCGGGGCGCAGCGCGTACTCCTGCTCGTCCTCGCCCGCGGCGAGCGCGGCCCGCAGCAGTCCGGCGGCGCGGTCGTCCAGTTCGGCGGGCAGGTCGACGAGTCCGCCCCAGGCGGCGGGGTTCTCCAGGCCGGCGACCCGTCCGAGGCCCCACAGCTGGGCCTGGCCGGGCGCGCGGACCTGGTCGGAGCGTCCGGTGCCGACGGCGCCCCTGGTCAGACCCCACAGCGGCGCGTCGATCCCGGCCTCGCGCAACGCGGACAGCAGGGCCACGGTGTCCGCGACGCCCACCGGTACGACGGGATGGTCCGGGTGCGGCCGGTCGGCCAGTCCCAGCAGGGACACCACGCCTGTCCACGGGCCCGCCGGTATCGGGCCGTCCGGCGAGGTGAGCTGGGCGGTGACGCTCGCGCCGAGCGCCGTACGCGCCCACCGGGCGGCCTCGCCGTCCGGGTCCGCGGTCACCAGCAGCCAGTCGCCGGTCAGGGCGGCCAGGACCGGGGCGGTCACCGGGGTCCAGGAGACGCGGTAGCGCCAGCTGTCGACCAGCGCCGAGTCCTTGCGCCTGCGGCGCCAGCCGGACAGGGCGGGCACCAGGTCGTGCAGGTCGTGCAGCGACTCCCCGTCGGGGAGGGCGAGTTCGGCGGCGACGGCGGCCAGGTCGCCGCGGTCCACGGCCCGCCACAGCGGCGCGTCCTCCTCGGCACCGCCGGTCGTGGCGGCCGCCGTGCGGGGCTCCGGCCAGAACCGGCCGCGCTGGAACGGGTAGGTGGGCAGCTCGACCCGGCGGGCGCCGCTGGTGCCGAGCACGGCCGTCCAGTCCACGGGGGCGCCGCGCACGAACGCCTCGGCCAGGGAGAGCGTGAACCGCTCGGGGCCGCCGTCGTCCCGGCGCAGGCTGCCCACGGCGGCGGCGGTCGTGCCGGTCGCGTCGACGGCGTCCTGCACCGCGGGGACGAGTACCGGGTGCGGGCTCATCTCCAGGAACACGTCGTGGCCCTGGGCGAGGAGTTCCTCGGTGACCGGCCCGAACAGCACGGGCCGGCGCAGATTGCGGTACCAGTAGTCGGCGTCCAGGCCCGTGGTGTCGAGCGGGCCGCCGGTCGTCGTGGAGTGGAAGGGGATGTCCCCCGGGCGCGGTGCGACACCGGCCGCCAGCTCGGTCAGCTGCCGCTCGATCCGCTCCACCTGGGCGGAGTGGGAGGCGTAGTCCACGGGGATGCGGCGGGCCCGTACGCCCTCGGCCTCGCACTCGGCGAGCAGTTCGGCCAGCGCTTCCGGTTCGCCGGACACGACGGTGGAGCGGCGGCTGTTGTTCGCCGCGACACAGATCCCGCCGTTCCAGCGGGCGATGCGTTCGGCCGTGTCGGCGGGGGACAGGGCCACGGACACCATGCCGCCGTGCCCGGACAGTTCCTCGGCGATCAGCCTGCTGCGCAGCGTCACGAGGGCGGCGCCGTCCTCCAGGGACAGTCCGCCCGCCACGCAGGCGGCGGCGATCTCGCCCTGAGAGTGTCCGACCACGGCGGCCGGCTCGACACCGCAGGCACGCCACAGGCCGGCCAGTGACACGCTCACGGCCCAGGACGCGGGCTGCACCACGTCGACCCGGTCCAGTCCGGGTGCGTCCTGCGTCTCATGGATCACCTCGGTCAGCGACCAGTCGGTCAGCCGCGCCAGCACCTCGGCGCAGCGGTCCATCCACTGGGCGAACACCGGCGACGACTCCCACAGCCGCGCGGCCATGCCGGCCCACTGGGCGCCCTGGCCGGGGAACACGAAGACGACCCGGCCGCGGGTGTCGGCGGTGCCGCGCACCACCCGCGGGTCCCCCGCGCCGCCGGCCAGCGCGCCGAGCCCCGCCGCGAAGTGCGGGGAGCCGTCACCGATGAGTACGGCCCGCTCCGGCCAGGTCGCCCTGGTCGTCACGAGGGACCGGCCGACCTCGGCGGGCGCCGCCTCGGGCAGCCGTGCGCTCAGCCGGTCCGCCTGGGCGGCCAGCGCTTCTTCGGACTTGGCGGTCAGCACCCAGGGCACGGAGGGGGAGTTGAGGAGCGGTGGCAGTACGGCGGGCCGGGCCGGCTGCGGTGCGGGTGCCTGTTCGAGGATGACATGGGCGTTGGTGCCGCTGACACCGAAGGCGGACACGCCCGCGCGTCGCGGCCGGGCGCCGGTGGCGGGCCAGGGCCGGGTCTCGGTGAGCAGTTCGACCGCGCCCTCGGTCCAGTCGACCTTCGGGGTCGGCCGGGCGGCGTGCAGGGTGCGCGGCAGCTGTCCGTGCCGCATCGCGGACAGGGTCTTCAGCACTCCGGCCATCCCGGCCGCGGCCTGGGTGTGCCCGATGTTCGACTTCACGGAGCCGAGCCACAGCGGCCGGTCGGCCGGCCGGTCCCGCCCGTACGTCGCCAGCAGCGCCTGCGCCTCGATCGGGTCGCCCAGCCGGGTCCCCGTACCGTGCGCCTCCACGGCGTCCACGTCCGAGGGCACGCAGCCGGCGTCGGCGAGCGCCTGGCGGATGACCCGCTGCTGCGCGGGCCCGTTGGGCGCGCTGAGCCCGTTGGACGCGCCGTCCTGGTTGACCGCGGTGCCGCGCACCACGCCCAGCACGTCGTGTCCCAGCCGGCGGGCGTCGGAGAGCCGCTCCAGGAGTACGGTGCCCACGCCCTCGCCCCAGCCGGTGCCGTCCGCGTCGGGCCCGAACGCCTTGCAGCGCCCGTCCGCGGAGAGGCCGCGCTGCCGGGAGAACTCCACGAAGATCTCCGGGCTGGACATCACGGTCACCCCGGCGGCGAGCGCGAGGTCGCACTCGCCCGCGTTCAGCGCCTGGACGGCGAGGTGCAGTGCGACCAGCGAGGAGGAGCAGGCGGTGTCGACGGTCAGCGCGGGTCCTTCGAGCCCCAGGGTGTAGGCGATACGGCCGGAGAGCACGCTGGACGCCGTACCGGTCAGCACATGCCCCTCGACCTCGGACTCGCCGAGCAGGGTGGCGTAGTCCTGGCCGTTGGAGCCGACGAAGACGCCGGTACGGCTGCCGGCGAGCGAGGCCGGCACGATGCCGGCGCGCTCCAGCGCCTCCCACGAGGTCTCCAGGAGCAGCCGCTGCTGCGGGTCCATGGCCAGCGCCTCGCGCGGCGAGATCCCGAAGAACGCGGCGTCGAAGTCCGCCACGTCGGTCAGGAAGCCGCCCTCACGCACATAACTGGTGCCGGGGTTGCCGGGGTCCGGGTCGTACAGGCGGTCGAGGTCCCAGCCCCGGTCGGCCGGGAAGGGGCCGATGGCGTCGCCGCCGTCGAGGACGAGCTGCCACAGCTCCTCCGGGGTCGTGACGCCGCCGGGGAACCGGCAGGCGGCCGACACGATCACGACCGGGTCGTCGTGGGTACGGGCCGGTGCGACCCGTTCCTCCCCGGCGGTGTTCGGGCCGGTTCCGTCCAGGCCTGCCGCCAGGTGTTCGACGAGCCTGCCGGGGGTCGGGTGGTCGAAGATAAGGCTCGGCGGCAGCCGCCTGCCGGTGGCCGCGGCGAGCCGGTTGCGGAACTCGACACCGATCAGCGAGTCGAACCCGAGCGCCCGGAAGGTCGTGTCCTCCCGCACCCGGTCGGTGGGCGGCAGCCCGAGGACGGCGGCGACCTCGGTGCTCACCAGGTCGGCGAGTGCCTGGCGCAGCGCGTCGCCGGTCAGCCCGCCGAGCCGGTCCGTCTCCGCCGGGGCGCCGGCGCGGCCGGTCTCCCGCTCCTCGATGCGCCGTACTTCGGGGACGCCGGTGAGCAGCGGGCTCGGCCGGCCGGGTCCGAAGCCCGCCGCGAACCGGTCCCAGTCGACGTCGGCGACGGTCACCGCGGTCTCGCCGTCGTCCATGACCTGCCCGAGCGCGGCCAGGGCGGCGTCCGGGGCGAGGGGGACGAGCCCGGTGCGGGCCAGTTGGCGCCGGGCGGCCTCGGTGTCGGCGGCCATTCCGGCGCCGGACCAGGAGCCCCAGGCCACCGCGGTCGCGGGCAGGCCGAGCTGGGCCCGGTGGACGGCCAGCGCGTCCAGGTACGCGTTCGCGGCGGCGTAGTTGGCCTGCCCGGCCAGGCCCACGGTGCCCGCGAAGGACGAGAACAGCACGAACGCCGAGAGGTCCAGGTCCCGGGTGAGCTCGTGCAGGTGCCACGCCCCGGTCACCTTGGGTCCGGCGACGGCGGCGAACCGGTCGGGGGTGAGGGAGTCGAGCACGCCGTCGTCCAGGACGCCCGCGGCGTGTACGACACCGGTCAGCGGCCGGTCGGCGGGCAGCCCGGAGAGCAGCTCCGCCAGGGCGTCCCGGTCGGTCACGTCGCACGCGGCGACCGTCACCTCGGTTCCCGTCTCGCGCAGCCGCGCCGTCAGTTCCGCGGCTCCGTCGGCGTCGGGGCCACGCCTGCTGGTGAGCAGCACATGCGCGGCTCCGGCCGCCGCCAGCCACTGCGCGAGGTGCGCGCCGAGCGCCCCCGTGCCGCCGGTCACGAGCACCGTGCCGTCCGTACGCCAGGGGCTCGGCCCGGCGGGGGCGGCGTCGGCCCGCGTACCGGCCCGGCCCAGCCGCCGCGCGAACAGGCCGGCGGCACGGACGGCGACCTGGTCCTCGCCGCTTCCGCCCGCCAGTACGGCGCACAGCCGGGTCCACGCCCGGTCGTCCGGTACGGCGGGCAGGTCGACGAGCCCGCCCCAGCGCTCCGGGTGTTCCAGCGCCGCGACCCGGCCCATCCCCCACAGCTGCGCCTGCGCCGGCGCGGCCAGCGGGTCGGAGGGGCTCACCGACACCGCGCCCCGGGTCAGACACCACAGCCGGGCGCCGCCGCCGAGATCGGTCCACGCCTGCACCAGCACGGCGGTCGCGGCCACGCCCGAGGAGAGCGAGCCGGCCGTCCCGAGCAACGACACCACTCCCCCGGCGTCCTCGCCGAGCGCCGCGCGCAGGGTGTCCGCGACGTCGGCGCGCTCGGGTCCGGCCGGGTCGACCTCCACCACGACGGGCCGCGCGCCATGGTCACGCAGTGCGGCCGTCACACCGGCCACGATGTCCTCGTACGACCCGGATGCCGGTACGACGACGGCCCAGGTGCCGCTCAGCGAGGGCCGGGGGCCGTCGGGCACGGACGCCCACGCGGTGCGGTAGCGCAGTGGGTTCGCCGGGGGCGCGGACGACGGTGCGACCGGCTCCAGCCAGTAACGGCGGTGCTGGAAGGCGTAGGTGGGCAGCTCGGTTGGGCGGGCACCGTACGGAGCGAAGAAGGCGGGCCAGTCCACGGTCAGCCCGGTGGCGTACAGGCGGCCGACGGCGGTCACCACGGTCCGGGTCTCGGGCTGGTCGCCCCGCAGCGCGGGTACGGCGGCCACGTCGCGGCCGGCGTCGTGGGCGGTGTCGTGGGCGAGTGTGGTCAGGGTGCCGTCCGGACCGAGTTCGAGGTACCGCCGGACGCCTGCGGCGTGGGCCGCGCCGACCCCGTCGGCGAAACGGACGGCTTCCCGGACGTGCCGCACCCAGTAGGCGGGGGTGGTGAACTCGTCGCCCGCCATCTCACCCGTCACATTCGACACGACGGGGATGCGCGGCGGACGGAACTCCACGGCGGCGAGCGTCTCGGCGAACTCCGCCAGCATCGGCTCCATCCGCGCCGAATGGAACGCGTGACTGACCGTCAACTGCTTGGTCCGCCTGCCCTGTTCAGCAAACGCTTGCGCGAGCGCGGTCACCGGCTCCTCATCGCCGGACAGCACCAGCGAACGGGGCCCGTTCACCGCAGCCACCGACACACCCCCGGGAAGGTCGGGCAGCTCGTCCTCGGCCGCCTCGACGGCGACCATCGCACCGCCCTCCGGCAGCGCCTGCATCAACCGGCCCCGCGCCGCCACGATCCGGCACGCGTCCGCCAGCGACCACACCCCCGCCACATACGCGGCAGCCAGCTCGCCGATCGAATGGCCCAACAGCACATCCGCGCGCACACCCCACGAACTCACCAGCTCGAACAGCGCCACCTCCAACGCGAACAACGCGGGTTGGGCCCACTCGGTCCGGTCCAGGCCCGCACCGCCGAACACGACCTCCCGCAGCGCCCCGGGCAGCAGACCGTCGAAGGCGGCGCACACCTCGTCGAAGGCGGCCGCGAACACGGGGTGGGCGGAGTACAGCTCACGGCCCATGCCCGCGCGCTGGGAGCCCTGCCCCGAGAACAGGAACGCCGTCCCGCCCTCCACCACCACACCGGCCGGGGTCCTGCCCTCGGCCAGCGCGTCCAAGTGGGCCAGGAATCCGGCCTCGTCCTCCGCGACCAGCACCGCCCGGTGCTCCAGCCCGGCACGCGTCACCGCCAGCGACAGACCCACGTCGGCCGGCCGAAGTCCACTCTCCCGTACGTGGTCGGCCAGGCGCCGGGCCTGCGCCCGCAACGCCTCCTCCGACCGCGCCGACACCACCCACGGCACCAACAACCCGTCATCCGCAGGCGCGGTCACCGGTTCCTCGACCGACGGCGCCTGCTCCAGAATCACGTGCGCGTTCGTGCCGCTGATCCCGAACGCCGACACGCCCGCCCGACGCGGCCCGTCCGTCTCCGGCCACTCCCGCCCCTCCGTCAGCAGCTCCACCGCGCCCGCGGACCAGTCCACCTCGGGGGTCGGCTCGTCCACGTGCAGGGTCTTGGGCAGCAGTCCGTTCCGCAGGGCCAGTACGGACTTGATCACACCCGCCACACCCGCGGCCGCCTGCGTATGACCGATGTTCGACTTCACCGAACCCAGCCACAGCGGACGGTCGTCCGGACGGTCCTGGCCGTACGTAGCAAGCAGGGCCTGCGCTTCGATCGGGTCGCCGAGCGACGTCCCCGTGCCGTGCGCCTCCACCATGTCCACGTCCGCCGCCGACAACCCGGCCGAAGCGAGCGCCTGCCGGATCACCCGCTGCTGCGACGGACCGTTCGGCGCCGTCAGACCGTTCGACGCACCGTCCGAGTTCACCGCCGAACCCCGCACCACCGCCAGCACCGGACGCCCGTCCCGCACCGCGTCCGACAGCCGCTGCACGGCCAGCATCCCGACACCCTCGCCCCAGCCCGTGCCGTCCGCTCCGTCGGCGAACGCCTTGCACCGGCCGTCCGGGGCCAGGCCCCCCTGCCGCGCGAACTCGGCGAACATGCCCGAGGTCGCCATCACCGTGACACCGCCGGCCAGGGCGAGATCGCACTCGCCGCCCCGCAGTGCCTGGGCCGCCAGATGGAGCGCCACCAGGGACGACGAGCACGCCGTGTCCACCGTCAGCGCCGGGCCCTCCAGCCCCAGCACGTAGGCGATCCGCCCGGACAGCACGCTGGGCGCCGTACCGGTCAGCACATGCCCGTCGGCGTCGGAGGTCTCGTGCAGCCGGGGCCCGTACTCCGAGGGGCTGGCGCCGACGAAGACGCCGGTGCGGCTGCCGCGCAGCTTCAGCGCGTCCACGCCCGCCCGCTCCAGCGCCTCCCACGACGTCTCCAGCAACAACCGCTGCTGCGGATCCATCGCCAGCGCCTCACGCGGAGAGATCCCGAAGAATCCGGCGTCGAACTCGGCCACGTCCGCGAGGAACCCGCCCTCGCCGGGGAAGTCCGCGGCGAACTCCCAGCCGCGGTCGACGGGCAGCGCGGAGATCGCGTCGCCCCCGGCGGCCACGAACCGCCAGAGGTCCTCGGGCGACCGGACGCCGCCGGGCAGCCGGCAGCCCATACCGACGATCACGATGGGGTCGTCGTCGTGCGCGGCGGCGGCCGGCGGGCTCACCGGGCCTGCGTCCGTGCGCTCCGCCCCGTCGGCCTCGAGCCGGCGCGCGAGGGCGTCCGGCGTCGGGTGGTCGAACAGCAGCGTGGTGGGCACCCTGCGGCCGGTCGCCTCGGTGAGGCGTTCACCGAGTTCGGCCAGCATCAGGGAGCTGAAGCCCAGTTCCCTGAACGCCTCGTGCGTCGCGACGTCGTCCGGGGACGCGTGGCCGAGCACCTGGGCCGTGGCGTCACGGACGAGTTCCAGCGTCGTACGGTCGCGGACGAGTTCCGGTGTCGTACGGTCGCGGACCGCGGGGGCGGGCTCGCCATCGTGCCCGGCGTGCCCCGCCTGCCCCGCGCGCCCCGCCTGCCCCGCGTGCCCCGCCTGCCCCGCGTGCCCACCACCGTTCACCACGGGCCGGGACGCGCTCGCCGAGGGCTCCGGCAGCCAGTGCCGCCTCCGCTGGAACGCGTACGTGGGCAGCGGTACCCGCCGTGCGCCCGCCTCGGTGGCCGTCCGCTCCCAGTCCATCGGTACGCCGCGGACGTACAGTCCGGCGAGCGCGGCGAGCAGCGCCTCCGGTTCGGTCCGGTCGCGGCCGCGCAGCAGGGGCACGCACACGGTCCCGGCATCGCGCAGGCAGTCCCGTGCCATGGCCGACAGCACCCCGTCGGGGCCCAGTTCGAGCAGCGTGGTCACGCCCTGGTCCTCGAGGAGGCGCACCCCGTCCAGGAAGCGCACGGCGGCACGGGCGTGCCGTACCCAGTACTCCGGTGAGCGGGCGTCGGCCTCGGTGAGCAGGGTGCCCGTCTCGTTGGAGACGATCGGGATCCGGGGCGCGCCGAAGGTCAGTCCGGCGGCGATCCGGCGGAACTCCGTGAGCATCCCGTCCATGTGCGGGGAGTGGAACGCGTGGCTGACCCGCAGTCGTTTCGTCTTGCGTCCCCGGGCCGCCCAGTGCGCGGCGACGGCCAGTACGGCGTCCTCGTCACCCGCGATCACCGTGGAGGCGGGGCCGTTCAGCGCCGCCAGGGTCACCGACTCGGAGACGAACGGTGCCAGCTCGTCCTCGGTGGCCTGGACCGACACCATCGCGCCGGTCGCCGGCCGGTCCTGCATCAGCCGGCCGCGGGCGGCGACGAGCGTGCAGGCGTCCGCCAGGGAGAGGACTCCGGCGACGTGCGCGGCCGCCAGTTCACCGACCGAGTGACCGAGCAGGAACCGCGGTGTCAGGCCGCAGTGCTCGGCGTACCGGAAGAGGGCGACCTCGACGGCGAACAGGGCGGGCTGGGTGAACTCGGTACGGTCCAGGAGCGCCGCCTCGTCGGAACCTTCCGCCGCGAACAGCACGTCCCGCAGCGGCCGTCGCAGCCACGGGTCCAGGCTCGCGCACACCTCGTCCAGGGCGGCGGCGTACTCCGCGGACGTCCGGTACAGCTCGGCGGTCATGCCGGGGCGCTGGCTGCCCTGCCCGGTGAAGACGAACGCGAGCGCGCCCGGGGAGACCGTGCCGCGCACGAGGTCCGCGCCGGGTGTGCCGTCGGCGAGCCGGGCGAGACCGGCGGACACGTCCTCCCGGTCCGCGGCGAGCAGTACCGCGCGCCGGGCGAGCGGGGCACGGGCGGCGGCCAGCGTGTGGGCGACGTCGCGCAGGGGGAGGCCGGGGTGCGTGTCGAGGTGGTCCCGCAGCTTGCGTGCCTGGGCGCGCAGCGCCTGTTCGTCGCGGCCCGAGACGAGCAGCGGGGCCGGTGTCCCGGCGGGCCTGATCCCGGCCGTGGCCGGCCGAGCGGCGGCGTCGTACCCCGCGGGTTCGGTGAGCACCACGTGGCAGTTGGTGCCGCCCATGCCGAAGGAGCTCACGCCCACGACCAGCGGCCCTGCCTGCTCCGGCCAGGGTGTGAGTGCCGTGTTGACGCCGATGCCGAGCTCCGCCATGGGGATGGCCGGGTTCGGGGACGCGTGGTGCAGGGTCGCCGGGATCTCCCGGTGGCGCACGGCCAGTACGGCCTTGAGGAGGCCGGCGATACCGGCGGCGCCTTCGAGGTGGCCGATGTTCGTCTTGACGGAGCCGACCAGCAGCGGCTGCCCGGCCGGACGCCCGGCGCCGAGAACGGCCCCGACGGCGGCGGCCTCGACGGGATCGCCGGTGGGGGTTCCGGTGCCGTGCAGCTCCACATAGCCGACGGCGGCCGGGGAGATTCCGGCCTGTTCGTACGCGGCGGTCAGCACCGCTTCCTGGCCGGCGCGGTCCGGGACGGTCAGCCCCTCGCCGCCGCCGTCGTTGTTCACCGCGCTGCCCGCGAGGATGCAGTGGATGTCGTCGCCGTCGGCGATCGCGTCGGCGAGCGGCTTGAGTACGACGACGCCACCGCCCTCGCCGCGCACATAGCCGTTGGCCCGCGCGTCGAAGGTGTAGCAGTACCCGTCCGGGGAGAGCGCCCCGAACCGTTCCACGGCGACGGTGGAGTCCTCGGCAAGGATCAGGTTCACCCCGCCCGCCAGGGCCACGGAGCACTCGCCCCGGCGCAGGCTCTCGGCCGCCAGATGCACCGCGACCAGCGACGACGACTGTCCCGAGTCCACGGTGAAGCTCGGTCCGCGCAGGCCCAGCGTGTAGGAGACGCGGTTGGCGATGATGCCCCGGTTCAGACCGGTCGTCGTCTGCGGGGTGGCGGCGTCGGCGCCGGCGGCGCGGGACAGCGTGGCGTAGTCGTCGGCGATGGCGCCCACGAAGACCCCGGCGCCGCTGCCGCCGAGGCGGGCGGGCGGGATCCCGGCGTCCTCGAGCGCCTCCCAGCTCAGCTCAAGGACCAGCCGCTGCTGCGGGTCCATCGCCGCGGCCTCGCGCGGGGAGATCCCGAAGAAGCCGGCGTCGAACTCGTCGACGGAGTCGAGGAATCCGCCCCGCCGTGGCGCGTACCGCCGGTCCCCGGGAGCGGCACCGACGGCGTCCTCGCCATTTCGGAGGAGAGCCAGGAACTCGGCCGGTCCCGCCGCACCCGGCAGCCGGCACGCCATTCCCACCACCGCTATCGGCTGAATGGATCGCGCCCGGAATTCAGCGGCCTCTGCCTCGGACCCACCCGCCATGTGTTTCCCTTACCTCACTAGGAAAATGCGAAGCGCGCTCAAGCGGCGCGATGGCCGCAGTTCATTTCGAATATCCGAGTCCACCGCCCCTAGCCTCAACCACTACCCGACCCCTTAGGGCCGGTCCGGCGGCAGTGCGGGACAGGGGTCCGGCAGCTCCTTGACCCCGTAGAACCCGACCCCGTCCCGGAACCGCAACTCCTCGAAGGAGGCCGCCAGTCGCAGCCCCGGGAGCCTGCGCAGCAGTGTCTCCAGGGCGATCTGCGGTTCGGCGCGGGCCAGCGACTGGCCGATGCACTGATGGATCCCGAACCCGAAGCTCAGGTGGCTGCGGGCGTCGCGCCGCAGGTCCAGCTCATCGGGGTCGGTGAACGCCCCCTCGTCGCGGTTGGCGGTGGACAGCGTGCACAGCACGCCCTCCCCCGCCCTGATCGTCTGCCCGCCGACCTCCACGTCCTCCAGGGCGACCCGCCCCCGCCGTTCCGCACGATGGTGAGCTCGTGCCCGGCGAGCAGCAACAGCAGGCCGGCGCCCGCGACTTCGTCGGCGGGCAGTTCACGCTGGTCAACAGGTGGCTGATGAGCCCCTCGTCCGGTTCCCGCTGCTTCTCGGCCGTGAGCCGGTTCATGTACACCGGGGACACCGGCGAACACCGGCGAAACACCGGTGAACACCGGGGAGGTCGGCGCCGATTCGGCCGACGGAATTCAGGAATGCACGACGCGAAATGCACGACGCGCATTCGGTGCTACGGAAGGGCCGCAGTTCCCACCGAATATCCGAGCGCGCCGCCCCTAGCCTCAACCACTAAACAACCCCTCACAGCCGCCACACGGGTCACCACCGCCCCACAGGGCGACCGCCGCCACACAGGGCGTCCTCAGCCCGCGACAGCGTCCTCAGCCCGCGACGGCCGAGGACGCCATGGCCATGGCCGGTGTCCCGGCGCCGAGGTTCGTCCCGGCGAGCAGATCGCCCAGGTCGGCCCGGTTGCGCACCCCGAGCTTCCGGTAGACGCGGGTGAGGTGCTGCTCGACGGTGCTCTTGGTGATGAACAGCTTGCGCCCGATCTCGCGGTTGGAGTGGCCGAGCGCGGCCAGGGCGGTGACCCGCCGCTCCGCCGCCGTCAGGCTCGCGGAGCCCTGCTCCTCGCCCGTCAGCCCGTCGGGGTCGCCCTCGCGGTCGGGCACCTCGTCCCGGAAGAGCTTGCGGAACAGCGCATCCCCGCCGCAGGCGTCGGCGACGTTCCTGGCGTGCCGGGCCGTCATCCGTGCCTTCGCGGGCGCACCGACGTGGTCCAACGCCTGGCAGCGATCGGCCAGGGCACGGAGGAGTTCCACCTGGTCGCCGCAGCTCTCCAGCAGGTTGACCGACTCGCGCAGCAACGCGGGACGCCGGCCGGGTTCGCCCGTGGCGGCGAGCAGGCGCAGGGCCACTCCGCGGGCCCTCGCCGTACTGCCGCCCGGCCGCCCGAGCTGCTCCCGCACCAGCGCCCGCGCCTGACCGGGGTTGCCGAGGGCGAGCTGCGCCTGCGCCGCGGAGGTCCGCCACGGAAGGAACGTGGGCACGTCCATGCCCCACTCCTTCGCGAGCCCGCCACAGGTCAGGAAGTCGTCGAGGGCGGCGGCCGGGCGGTCGACGGCGAGGTGGTAGTGGCCCCGGGCGTGGGTGTAGAGGAGTCCGTGGCGGGTGCGGAACATACCGTCGGGGACGGCCTGGTTGAGCCAGGCCCCGGCCACCCCGCTCATCCCCGACGCCGTGGTGGAGTGCACCAGTGCGGCCAGCGGGGAGCCGACGGCCACCCCCCAGCCGGGCAGCGAGATGGCCGAGAGGGCGCTGCGCGCGTACTGTTCCACGGCGGGCAGCGCGCCCTGCCTGAGCGCGATCTCCGCCCGGATGCCGGAGAGGATCGCCACCGACGTGCCCGTCGAGCGGGTTCCGGCCTGCTGGAGCAGCCCGTCGCACCAGAACGCCGCGCGGTCCGGACGCCCCGCGTAGACCAGGGCCAGGAGCGCCGCCTCCAGGGCCTCGACGACCGTCTCGCTGTACCGGCAGCCCCGCAGGATCTCCTCCGCCATGGCGACGGTGTGGTCGTCGGGGCCCTCGGTGAGGACCTTGCCGAGCACCTCGCCGGCGTAGGAGGCCGGGCTCACCCGGCGCAGGCGGGGCGTGCGCGGCCTCGTGGGGTTCGAGGGGCCCGGGACGCTCGCCTCCAACGGCGGACAGGAGTGGCGCAACCAGTGCCGTACGAAGTGGAGTTCGGCCTCCACGCCGGGTTCGCCGGCATCGCCGGCCGCGGCCAGCGTCGAGAGGCTCTCCACGGCCTCAGGGAAACGGTCCTGCCAGGCGAGGTGCTTGACGATCCAGGCGGCGTCCCCGCTCCTGAGGTCGCCCCGCCTGAGCGCGGCGACGAGTTCGTCGAGCCACGGGCTCACCAGCCGGGGGTCGATCTCCCAGCCGATCTTCACCCGGGCCATGACGACGGCGGCGCGTTCCTGTTCGGTCGTCGCGCTCTGTCCGGCCAGTCGCAGGCAGTCGAGGCTGAGTTCCTCCCGCCCTTCCTGCATGGCCTTCTCCGCGGCGGCGAGCAGGGTGCGGCCCGCCCAGGGCTCGGCGACCGGGGCGGCGAGGAGATGCCGCGCGACGACGGTCGCCGGCGCTCCGTCGCCATGGAGCAGCCGGGCGGCGCGGCGGCGCAGTTCCGCCCTGGTCTCCACGTCCACGTGCTCCAGCAGGGCCTTGCCGACGAGGGCGCTGCGGAAGGTGCCGCCCGCCAGCAGGCCCGCCGTGTCCAGCGCCGTCATGACCTGGTCGACGGCGTCGGCCCCCCGGTCGACCAGACAGGCCACCCGGGCGGGGGTCGCCGACTCGCCGAGTACGGCGAAGCCGCAGGCGACGTCGAAGAGCACGGGCTCGTCGCGGTAGGCCCAGGCGAGGGCCGCCTTGGCGAAGGCGGCACTGGCGGCGGGCGCGGCGGACACGGCGGACGCAGCGGACGCAGCGGACGAGGCAGACGCAGCTGACGAGGCAGAGGAAACAGAGGGGACAGTAGGGACAGAGGGGACAGGTGAGAGCCGGTGCGCTGCCCGGTGGTCCGCCAGCAGCGCGTGGACGAGGAGCGGGTTGCCCCCGCTGATGGCGTGGAAGTCCGCCGCGAGGCGCGGTACCCGGTCGCTGCCCACCTGGGCCGAGACCACCTGGGTGACACCGTCCCGGGACAGGGGCAGCAGTCCGAGGCGGCGGCACTGCGGATGGCGCAGGAGTTCGGCCTGGAAGGACGGCGGCAGCGCGTCGGGCCCGGTGGGTTCGGTGAGCACCATCATGACCGGGGCCGTCCGCAGCCGTCGTACGAGGTACCGCAGGAACCGCAGCGAGGCCGCGTCGGCGAGCTGCGCGTCGTCGACGGCGATCACCGTCGGCCGGCGCCGGAGCTCCTGGCACAGCGCGTCGAAGAGCCGGTCCGCGTCGAGCCCGGGACCGGCGTCGCGGCTCCCGATCGCCCGGGCCAATCGGAATCCGGCGCCCAGCGGACCGGTCGGCGGGAAAAGCTGGCCGACGACGCCGAACTCGGCCTCGGTCTCGGCGGACGAGCCCGCGGCGGCGCACACCCGGGCGCCGGATTCGGTGGCCTTCCGCAGGAACGCGTCGAGCAGTGCCGTTCTGCCGACTCCCGGCCCCGCGTTGACGAGGACCACACCGCCTTCGCCCTGTCCGGCACTCGCCAGCACATGCGCGAGCCGCGCCATTTCCTCGGTACGCTCGAATATTTCCAAAAGGTCGCCGGAATCCGCCAGTTCCACTCGTTCTCCCCGCGTTGGCACAGAATCTGGGATTGCTTTTCTCAACCGCTCCAGTAATGCTGTTTCAGCCGTTTCGACACTATCCGGCGCCACCCCGGGGACCAACCCCTAGGTTTTCCCACCCCCCTAACCTCACCCCCGGCGGTTTCAGACCTGCACACCCGCGCGGGCTTCGGCCAGCAATTCCTCACGTCCGTTTATCTTTAGCTTTCGGTAAACTCGGGTAAGGTGTTGCTCCACCGTACTCATGGTTATGTAGAGTCTTACCGAGATCTCACGGTTCGTATATCCGCTGGCGGCCAGGCCGGCGACCCGGCGTTCGGACTCGCTGAGATGTCCCCAGTCGGCGTTCCGTTCGGGTCCCTCGCCGAAGAGTTCCCCCGACGCCCCCGCGGCGTCGGGCGAACCGATCCGGTCCCGGGGCGGCTGCGCCCCGCAGCTCTTCGCCAGTTGCCGCGCCCGGCGCAGGACCATCGCCGCCTGCCGGGTCTGCCGGGTCTCCCGGTGGGCGTCGGCCAGGTCGAACAGGGTGCGCGAGAGCTCCAGCCGGTCGTCCGCGCGGCTCAGCTCCACGACGGCCCGGTTGAGCAGCCCGAGCCGGGCGGCGGGCTCCGACGCGAGCCCCTGGAGGCGCAGTGAGATGCCCTTGATGCGCGGGGCGCCGTCCTGCACCATGGCCAGCTGCTCGGTGGCCAGCCGCAGCCCCTGCTCCCGCTCCCCGAGGCGCAGCAGCGCCTCGGCCGTGTCCGTGCGCCAGGGCAGCAGGGCGGGCCAGTCCGTGCCCCACCGCTCGGCGAGGCGGCCCACCTCGTGGAAGTCACGCAGCGCCGAGTGGTACTGCCGGGTGGCCATGTAGTAGAGCCCGCGGGCCCGCAGATAGTCGAGCCAGTGGATGGTGTCGGGCAGCGAGTCCGCCATGGGCCGGCTCAACTGCCGTGCCGCGTCCTCGTACTTGCCCCGCGCGATCTGGACCGTCACCAGGTACGAGACCGCGCTGCCCTCCAGGGCCGACCGGTGCCGTTCCGGCAGGACCGCGAAACAGCGGCGGGCGTCCCGCTCCGCCTCGGCCAGATTGCCGCCGCGCAGGGCCCCCTCGGCGCGTACGGCCGCGAAGACCGCCTCCCAGCCCGGCGCGTCGCGCCGCTTCGCCTCTCGCAGGAACGTGTCGCACCAGTGCAGGGCCCGCTCGACGGCGCCGAGCGCGAGCAGCGTCCAGACCGCGTTGAGTACCAGGTCGAACGTGGCGTCGGTCAGGTGTGTGATCTCCAGCAGGCCCTCGGTGCCCGCGATGCGCTGGGCCAGCAGCGCGGCGTGCGACCCACTGAGCCAGGCGCGCAGGCCGGTGCCCGCCCGGCCCGTCGACGGCCGCCCGGCGGGGTTCTCGTGCCAGGCGGCCCGGGTGCCCGCGCACCACGCGCCCCGGTTCAGCACGCTGTCGCGGATCTCGGCGAGCTGTCGCCGCGCGGCTGTGCGGTCGGCGTCGCCGTCGCCCGGCCGCCGTCCCTGCTCCAGCACCGAGCGCGCCTGTTCCAGCCGTCCGTGGGCCAGCAGCAGCGCGGCGAGGCCGCCCGTGTCCGACGGGGTGAGCAGGCCGGCCCCGAACCCCCGCAGCGCGTCGTCCACATGGCGTTCGGCGTCGGCCGCGCTGACCCGGCGCGTGACGGAGCCGAGCCTGATCTTGATCTCGGTACGGCCCCGCGGGTCCGCGCTCGCGGCGTGGGCGAGTTCGAGGTACGACACGGCCCGCCGTGCCTCGTCCGCCAGCAGGGCCTGTTCGGCGGCCTGCTGGAGCACGCCCACCGCCCAGGCGCCGTCGGCCTGTCCGGCCTCGTGGAGGTGTTCGGCCGCCAGGGCCGCCGGTGCGCCGGAGGCGTGCAGCAACGCCGCGGACCGCTGGTGCAGCCGGAGGCGGTGCGACGGCTCCAGGGAGTCCAGGACCGCGGCCTTGGCCGCCGGGTGCTGGAAGGACGTGCCGACCACGATGCCGGCGGCCCGCAGCGCGCGCAGGTTCTCGGTGAGCGCCGCGGCGGAGATGTCGAGTAAGCGGGAGAGCAGTTCATGGGTGAACGCCCCGCCCAGCACGGCGAGTCCGGCGGCGACCTCGTGTGCCTTCTCTCCGCCGCGGTCCAGACAGGCGAGGACCGCGCGGCCGTACGCCTGCCCGGCCCGGGGCCCCACGTCCTGGGCGTCGACGGTGTCGTCGGGCTCGAGGCGGGCGTCCTCCAGGAGGGCTCGCAGCAGCAGCGGATTGCCGCCGCTGACCGCGAAGTAGCGCTCCACCGTGCCCTGACCGGCGTCCGCGCGTCCCTGCTCGGCCAGCATGTCGGCGATGTCCTGACGACAGAACCTCGGCAGCCGTATGTGTTCGAGGTTCGGCTGCCTCAGCAGTTCCGCGCCGAAGGTCCGGTCCGCCGGACCGCCGGCGAGCGACTGCGTGAACGTCAGCAGCACCGGCACGTTGCGGCAGTGCCGGGCCAGATGGAGCAGCTGGCGAAGGGAGTCGGCGTCCCCGTGGTGGATGTCGTCGACGGCCACCACCAGGGGCGCCCGCTGGGCGAGGGCGCGGACCTCGGTACAGAAGGTCCGCATCAGTTCGTACCAGGCGGCGTCGCGGCGTGCCTTGTCCCGGCCCTCCGTGGAAATCATCCGGGCCGCCGCGTCGCTCATCGTGTGAAAGCGCCGCACGAGGTCGTCCGGGAAAGGAGCCCCGTTGACCAGACTCCGGAGCACACTCAGCGGGGTGTTTCGTTCCTCGGCGATCGCCGTGGCGCGCAGAGCGATCAGGCCGAGCGATTCCACATGCCGTACGAGATCCTCCAGGATCTCGCTCTTGCCGCACCCGGCCGCCGACTCGACGAGTACGGCCCGTGATCTACCGGTGGAACGAACTGAAGAATAGGCCGCGCGCAGTCGATCTATTTCTTGACCTCGCCCAATCAGCACCATGAATCGCGAAACACCCCGCATCGATCCGACCTAAAACCAGAAGTTGCAGCGTGCAGCAGGAGACGGGAGGCACCGAAAGGCTCCGGAAATACCATTTGCCACTCCCCCGCTTTCACCCTCCAAACACTCAAAACCTGAACGAGTCAAACATCAGTGAGCAACTACTGTCAATGTGTGAAAAAATTCAGCCACTCAACGGTCAAAAATCGGCCAACACCGCAACCGCGCAGGCCGGAGCCCACACCTGTGCAGGTCGGGAGGGTGCGGACGGGTGCGGGGCCCACAGGGTTCACCGAGAAATGTCACAGCCTTCGACCGATGCGCCACCGTTCCGCAATGAGCCCGGAATCCCGCCCGAAAGGAAAGGAAACAAAAAGGCACGGAATACAGGAAGCGCACCGAATGCGCGCTCGGCCGGCCGGTCGTGTGGAATCCCGAAAAGGCGCCCGGGCATGGGCCCGACGTGACGGGGCGCGCCACCGCGTCCTCGCGGGGGCGTGACGCCGGACTCCCGGATGTACCGTTCCCCGATTCAGGAGCAACTCGTGCCGGGCCGGCTCGCACCGGCGGCACACCGCCCGCCGCTCGACACTGAACGGGGACCACCTGGGCCCGGACCGGGCCCTGCGCGGAGACCGTGGTGCGGCCCGAGCCGCACCCGGCGAGTGCTACGAAGCGACGGACGAACTGACCCGGGCGATCTCCTCGATGACGCGTGGAGCCTGGTCATTGAGGTAGAAGTGGCCGCCCGGATGGCTCCGGAGCTCGAAGTGACCGGTCGTGTGGTCCGCCCAGGCCTGCGCCTCATCGAGGCTGACCCGCGGATCCTCCACCCCGAAATGCGCGTGGATCGGCGCCGTGAGCCGCGCCCCGCCGGCGTACCGATAGGTCTCGGCCGCCTTGTAGTCGCTGCGGATGGCGGGCAGCACCATGCGCAGGATCTCCTCGTCCCCGAGCACCTCGGACCGCGTCCCGCTCAGCGTCTTCAGCTCGGCGATGATCTCGTCGTCGCCGCGCAGATGCACGCTCTCGTCACGGTGGCGCGAAGGAGCCCGCCGGCCCGAGGCGAACAGCGCGAGGGGCACGATGCCCTTCCGCTCCAGCCGCAGGGCCACCTCGAACGCGAGGGTGGCCCCCATGCTGTGGCCGAACAGCACCAGCGGCCGGTCGGCCAGGGGCTCCAGTACGGCCGTCACGGCGTCGGCCAGCTCGGCGATGTTGTCGATGCACTTCTCGTGGCGCCGGTCCTGCCGCCCCGGGTACTGGATGGCGAGTACGTCGACGCCGGGAGCCAGCGCCTTCGAAACGGGCAGGAAGTACGAGGCGGATCCACCAGCGTGTGGGAGGCAGACGAGCTTTGTGGCCGCGGTCGGCGCCGGGTGGAACTGGCGGACCCACAGGTTCCCGTCAACGCGGTTGGCACTCACCATAGAACCTTTCGTGCTACAGGTGGCCCATGGGCTGTGACCCGTCGGCCGTGCTGTCTCGCAGCACCATGCTTCGCGGCCCCTGGGTCCCCCCACAACCCCTAATCGAACGCGCATCCCCCCTACCGCCTTTTATCCATGAACAACATGGCCAGAATCCCCTCATTCCTCGGGGAACGGACAGCAAGGCCCGGAGTCGGGGGGCGAATTAGGGGTTCCACCGGGCGCAGCGGTGGATCAGGCTGTGAGGGGTACGGCCGCCGCGACCCGGCGGCCCGCATCCGGCACAGGTCCGGTGCGGGGTACGCAGGTCCGGTCAGGGACATAGGGGGCACCGGTGAGCCAGGACAGGCACGACGGCTCCACCGCCGCTCTCGGCGGCCCCTCCCACGGCGGCCGGCTCCTGGCCGTCAGCGACATCCACGTACGCCACCGACAGAACCGGGACATCGTCCAGGACCTGCACCCGGGCTGTGCCGAGGACTGGCTCATCGTCGCCGGAGACGTGGCCGAGAGCGTGGCCGACATCACCTGGGCGCTCTCCCTGCTCCGGGACCGGTTCGCCAAGGTGATCTGGGCGCCCGGCAACCACGAGCTGTGGACCGCGCCCGGCGACCCCGACGAACTGCGCGGCGAGCGCAAGTACCGGCACCTGGTGGACCTCTGCCGCGCCCTGGGAGTCGTCACCCCAGAGGACCCCTACCCCGTCTGGCACGGCGCGGGCGGTCCCGTGGCCGTCGCACCGCTCTTCCTCCTCTACGACTACAGCTTCCTGCCCCCGGGAGCCTGGTCGAAGAGCCACGCGCTGCGCCTGGCCGACGACGCCGGCGTGATCTGCACCGACGAGTTCCTGCTCCACCCGGACCCCTACCCGAGCCGTGAGGCCTGGTGCCGGGCCAGGGTGAGGGCCACCCGGGCCAGGCTCGACGCCCTGCCGGACGACCTGCCCACCGTCCTGGTCAACCACTTCCCGCTGGTCCGGGAGCCCACCCGCGTCCTCCGGCACCCCGAGTTCGCCCTGTGGTGCGGCACCACGGCGACGGCGGACTGGCACCTCCGGTACCGGGCGGCCGCGGTCGTCCACGGGCATCTGCACATTCCCCGGACGATCCGCTGCGACGACGTACCGCACCACGAGGTGTCCCTCGGCTACCCGCGGGAGTGGCAGCGGTACGGCCGGCGCCCGGACTGGCCGGTCCAGATCCTGACACCGGCACCGGCACCGGCACCGGCACCCGTGCCCGTACCCGTACCGGCACCGCCGGGCCACCGGACCGCGTCACCCGCGGACCGACGGCCATGATCGAGCAGCTGCTGCCGCCGCGCGTGCGGGCGCACGAGGTCTTCGCCGACGTCCCGGTCTCCTCGCTGCACCCCCGGGAGGCCGCCCTCGTCCAGGACGCCGTGGAGAGCCGCCGCCGGGAGTTCGCGACCGGCCGGCACTGCGCACGCCGGGCACTGGCCTCGCTCGGCGTCCCGCCCGGCCCGCTGCTCGCCACCCCGAGGGGCGCACCCCGCTGGCCCGCCGGTGTGTGCGGAGCGATCACCCACTGCGCCGGGTACCGCGCCGCCGCCGTCGCCCGCGCCCCCGGCATCAGGGCCGTCGGCATCGACGCGGAGCCCGACCGGCCGCTTCCGGAGGGAGTCCTGGAGGCCGTCGCGCTGCCCGCGGAGCAGTTCCAGGTCAAGGAGCACACGGCCCGGCACCCCGGTGTCGTCTGGGGAAAGCTGCTGTTCAGCGCGAAGGAGAGCGTCTACAAGGCGTGGTTCCCGGCGACCGGGCGGCCCCTGGGCTTCGAGGAGGCCCTGATCGACCTCGACCCCGTCAGCAGCACCTTCCGCGTACGGGTGCTCCCCACCGCCCTGCGCGCGGCCGAGCCGGAGCTGCGGGACCTTCACGGCCGCTGGCTCGTCCGGCACGGGATCATCGTCACGGCGGTCGTGGTGGACGGCCCCGGCCGGGACACACCGCACGCCCCGTCGCCGTACGACCGTACGAAGCACTCCGCGCCCACCGGCCGTTCCGCCGACCGGCCCGGCGGCCGGCCCACCGACCGCGCCACCGACCGCCCCACCGCATGACCGGCTACAGCACCGCCGCGGACGCCAACGCACGGTTCCGGCAGCTGGTCGGCAGCGGCACCCGGGCCGTACCGGTCGTCTTCGACCTGCCGACGCGCGCCGGACTCGACTCCGACGCGCCGGCGGCGCGCGGACTGGTCGGCCGGCGCGGGGTGGCCGTCGACTCGATCGACGACATGCGGGTGCTCTTCGGCGGGCTCCGCCTGGACCGGGTCGTCCCGTCGCTGGCCGTCGACGCCCCGGCGGCCCCCCTCCTCGTCCTCTACCAGCTGGTCGCCGAGGAGCACGGGGCACCGGCCCAGCGGCTGGCGGGGGCGGTCCGGGGCGACGTCTTCAAGGAGTTCCTCGCCCGCGGGCCCGGCGTCTTCCCGCTGCGGCCGTCCCTCCGTCTTGCCATGAACGTGTTCGCCTACTGCCAGGCCGAGCTGCCGCGCTGGCAGTGCCTGTCCGTGTGCGGCCACCATCTGGCCGGGACCGGCGCGGACCCGGCGCTGGAGGTCGCCTTCACCGTCGCCGGCGGCATCGAGTACCTGCGCGCGGCCGTGACGGCGGGCCTGGACGTGCGGACCGTCGCACCGCGCCTGACGCTCTGCCTCGTCGGCGGCACCACCGGCCGCGAGAACCGGGCCAAGCTACGGGCGACGCGCCGGGTGTGGACCAGGACGGCGAACGAGCGCTTCGGTTCGGGCCGGACCGCACCGCGCCTGTACGTCCGGACCCCCCGGGACGGCTTGGCCACCCTGGCGTGCACGGAGGACATCGAGGCCGGGGCGACCGCTCTGGTGGACCGGATCGAACGGCTCGGCGGGACGCTCACGGTCCTCGAACACGGCCTGGCCGGCCAACTGCTCGGCCGGCCCCACGGCGACCGGCCCGCCACGCCCCGGCCGCACCCGCCGCACCAGGACTCCCTCGACCTCCAGGCCCGGCAGACGGAGCGGCTGGCCAAGCTGCGCGCGTGGCGCGTCCAGCCCGCCGTCGACGAGGCCCTGCTACGGCTGCGGAAGGCCGCACAGGGCGACGACAACGTTCTCTACCCCATGCGGGAGGCGCTGGCGGCCAGGGCCACGGTGGGCGAGGTCTGCGACGCCCTGCGCTCGACGTGGGGGACGGGCCCCAGCGCCACCTGACTCCGACGCGGGCTCCTCAAGGGCCGCACGCCCCTCGGAGTCCGCAAGCCCGCCTCCGCAGAGGCCGCACGCCCCGCAGGAGCCGCACGCCCCTCTCGGGCCGCCCCTCACTTACGTCCCGTACCGCCCGACAGGCCGTGCGCCCGCTCGCGCTCGTGGGTCCGCTCGTGCGCCCGCTCGCGCTCGTGGGTCCGTGGGCTCGACGACAGCTCGGACAGCGCGGTGCTGCCGTGCAGCCCGAGGGCGCTCGGCTCGCGCGCCTCGGCGGCAGCGGCAGGCGCCGTCGCCGCACGGTCGCCGTGATCGCCGTCGACGGAAGCCTGAAGGCCGTCGAGGGCCGGCGCGGAGCCCGTCCTCGCCGCCCTCCGGCGCCGGTAGCGCGGCGGCACGACGTGCTCGGCCCAGCGCGGGGCGCGCGGCGTGAACCGCGGCAGCAGGAGCAGACCGAGCCCGAGGGCGCTGAGCGCGGCGATGCCCAGCACGATCCACATGGACGCCGAGTTGACGGAGTAGGCGAGCGCCCCGAAGGCGATCAGCGCCGACCAGAAGTACATGATCAGCACCGCGCGGCTGTGCGAGTGGCCGATTTCCAGCAGCCGGTGGTGCAGATGCCCGCGGTCCGCCGCGAACGGCGACTGACCGCGCCAGGTGCGCCGCACGATCGCCGACACCAGGTCGGCGGCCGGCACCGCGATGATCGTCAGCGGCAGCAGCAGCGGGATGTAGACGGGGACGGTCTGGTGGACCGTGTTGCGCTCGGAACCGGAGAACAGGTTCATCGCGTCGGGGTCGATCTGCCCGGTGATCGAGATGGCGCCCGCGGCGAGCACGAGCCCGATCAGCATCGAGCCCGAGTCACCCATGAAGATCCGCGCGGGATGCATGTTGTGCGGCAGGAAACCGAGGCACATGCCCATCAGGATCGCCGCGAAGAGGGTCGCCGGGGCGGCGGCCTCCAGTCCGTAGCCGTACCAGATCCGGTAGGCGTACATGAAGAACGCGGCGGACGCGATGCACACCATGCCGGCGGCGAGGCCGTCGAGCCCGTCGACGAAGTTCACGGCGTTGATGGTGATCACGACGAGCGCCACCGTCAGCAGGGTGCCCTGCCACTGGGTCAGGGCGAACAGCCCGAAGCCCGGGATGGGCAGCCACAGGATCGTCAGACCCTGCATGACCATGACGCCGGCGGCGATCATCTGGCCGCCCAGCTTGATCAGGGCGTCGATCTCGAACTTGTCGTCCAGGACGCCGATCAGCCAGATCAGCGCCGCTCCGGAGAGCAGCGCCCGGGGCTCGTTCGAGTCGGCGAAGACCTCGTTGAGGTTCTCCAGGTGGTCGGCGACCAGCAGACCGGCGCACAGACCGAAGAACATCGCGATCCCGCCGAGCCGGGGCGTGGGTTCCCGGTGCACGTCGCGCGCCCGGATTTCCGGCATGGCTCCGGCCACGATCGCGAACTTCCGTACCGGCCCTGTCAGCAGATACGTCACCGCGGCCGTGATGCAGAGCGTCAGCAGGTATTCACGCACAGGCTTCCCCACAGGTCTCGCTGGCCATCCTCAGCCCCACACCCTAGCTTCGCGTGCATATGGTTGAGGACTTCCGGGTAGCGACGATGGTTGCACGAGTGGCTGTGTACCAGGTCCCGTCCACCGTTCACCGGCCGGGATACGGCGGAAATCCACCAGCCAGCTCCCGCACTTCTTCACGTGCCGTCTTGCTGTCGGTCTCGTCCCGCAGCACGCCCGCGAACAGCTTGGCGACGCGGGCCATCTCGGTCTCGCCCATCCCCTGGGTGGTCAGCGCGGCCGTGCCGAGGCGCAGACCGCGGGCGTCGCCGTGAGGAAGGGCACAGGTGTCGAGGACCATGCCCGCGGCGGCCAACCGGCCGCGGGCGGTGCGGCCCTCCACGCCGAGCGGCGCGGGATCGACGGTCAGCAGGTGGGTGTCCGTGCCGCCGGTGGTGATCGCGAGCCCCTCGGCGGCCAGCCTCTCGGCGAGCACGCGCGCGTTGGCGACCACCTGACGGGCGTACGCGGCGAAAGCCGGGGTCGCCGCCTCGCCGAACGCGACGGCCTTGGCGGCGATGGTGTGCATCTGCGCGCCGCCCTGCGTGAACGGGAAGACGGCCCGGTCGATGCGCTCGGCCAGTTCACCGCCGCAGAGGATCATGCCGCCGCGGGGGCCGCGCAGCACCTTGTGGGTGGTGGCGCAGACGACATCGGCGTACGGCACCGGATTGGGCGCCGCTCCCCCGGCGACGAGCCCGATGGGGTGGGCGGCGTCGGCGATGAGATGGGCGCCCACCTCATCGGCGATCTCGCGGAACGCCGCGTAGTCGATGTGCCGGGGATAGGAGATGGATCCGCAGACGATGGCCTTCGGGCGGTGCGACCGTGCGAGGGTGCGCACCTGCTCGTAGTCGATGAGCCCGGTCTCGGCGTCCACCCCGTAGCCGACGAAGTCGAACCAGCGGCCGGAGAAGTTGGCGGGCGAGCCGTGCGTGAGATGGCCGCCGAACGGCAGGCCCATCGCGAGGACGGTGTCCCCGGGCCGCAGCAGCGCGGCGTACGCGGCGAGCACCGCGGACGAGCCGGAGTGCGACTGCACATTGGCGTGCGCGGCGCCGAACAGGGCCGTCGCCCGGTCGACGGCCAGGCGCTCGGCGACATCGACGAACTCGCAGCCGCCGTGGTACCGGGCACCGGGGTACCCCTCGGCGTACTTGTTGGCGAGCGGTGAGCCGAGGGCGGCGAGCACGGCCGGCGAGGTGAAGTTCTCGGCGGCGATCAGCTGCAACGTGGTCGACTGCCGGTCGAGCTCCCCGATGAGGATCTCGGCCAGCTCGGGATCCTGCCGACGAAGGGCCTCGAAGTCGGCCCCGGCGACGGCGGGCCGTACGGCTTCCGGTACATGCGTGACCGACATGGTGGGCTCCGGGCCTGAGCGGGGGTGAGCTACGTCCAATGTAGGCCCGGGGTGTGGGGTACGCCCGGTGTCTCACCCGCACGGGCGCACCCGACGGACGCGGGCGCACCCGAAAGAACCGGGCCGCCCCCGCGCACGCTCCCGTCACATCCGCGCGGGCACCCCCGTCAGCGCCGTCACCACCGGATCCAGCGCCTGATGTATCTCGTCCCCCACCGACCGGAAAAACGGCAACGGCGCACCGTACGGGTCATACACCTCGTCCGCCTCCGCCGTCGGCGCCAGCAACCACCCCCGCAACGCCGCCGCGGCCCGCACCAACGCCCGCGCGCGCTCCACCACACCGTCCTCCAGCGGAGGCAGCGTCGCCGGATCGATCGCCCGGACCAGGCGGGTGAACTCCTTCAGGGTGAAGGTGCGCAGGCCCGCCGAGTGGCCCATGGAGATGACCTGGGCGCGGTGGTCGCGGGTCGCCGTCAGGACCAGGTCGGCCCTGATGACGTGGTCGTCGAGGAGTTCGCGGCCCACGAAGCCGGAGGCGTCCGCGCCGAAGTCCGCGAGGACCGCCTCCGCGTTGGCCTCCATGGGCGCGCCCTCGTGGCCCCAGGTCCCCGCGCTCTCCACGATCAGCCCGCCCCACAGGGGGTCCCCGAGCCGGTCCGCCAGGGCATGACGGGTCAGCCGCTCGGTGATCGGCGAGCGGCACACGTTGCCGGTGCTGACGTGGAGGATGCGGAAGGAACCCCCAGAGAACCCATCGGCCCCTGTGATTCCCGTGCCTATGCCACGCCCCGCGTCAGGGGCTGTCAATTCGCCACCTCGAGGTCGGGTACGACCTTGCGCAGCTCCTCCGCCGACAGGGCCCCCTCGCGCAGCAGCAGCGGAATCTTGCCGCTCACGTCGACGATCGAGGAGGGAACGATGCCGGGGGTCGGGCCGCCGTCGAGGTAGACGGAGATGGAGTCGCCGAGCATCTCCTGCGCGGCGTCACAGTCCTCCGGCGCGGGGTGGCCCGTGAGGTTCGCGGAGGAGACCGCCATCGGGCCGACCTCCGACAGCAGTTCGAGCGCGACGGGGTGCAGCGGCATGCGCACGGCAACCGTGCCACGGGTGTCCCCCAGATCCCACTGGAGGGACGGCTGGTGCTTGGCGACGAGCGTGAGCGCGCCCGGCCAGAAGGCGTCGACCAGCTCCCAGGCCATCTCGGAGAAGTCCGTGACGAGCCCGTGCAGCGTGTTCGGGGAGCCGATGAGGACGGGGGTGGGCATGTTGCGGCCCCGGCCCTTGGACTGGAGGAGGTCGGCGACGGCCTCCGACGAGAACGCGTCGGCGCCCACGCCGTACACCGTGTCCGTCGGGAGCACCACGAGCTCGCCACGGCGGACGGCGGACGCGGCCTCGCGCAGACCGGTCGCGCGGTCGGTCGCGTCGTTGGTGTCGTATCGCCGAGCCATTAGCGGGCCTCCTCGTACACGTACTGCCGGCTTGAAGAAACGTCGGGCGTGCTCACGGCATCGCCCTGCGGGCCGTCGCGAAGCGCGGCCGGTTGTTGAGGTCCGGGTGGTCGGCCGCGTCGGCCCAGCCCCGCTCCTCGGTGAAGATCCACGGCACCTGGCCGCCCTGCGTGTCGGCGTGCTCGATGACGACGACGCCGCCGGGCCGCAGCAGTCGGTGCGCGGTGCGCTCGATGCCGCGGATGAGGTCGAGCCCGTCCTCTCCGGAGAACAGGGCGAGTTCGGGATCGTGGTCCCGCGCCTCGGGGGCGACGTACTCCCATTCGGTGAGCGGGATGTACGGCGGGTTGGAGATGACGAGGTCGACCTGGCCGTCGAGGTCGGGGAAGGCCTCCAGGGCGTCTCCCTGGCGCAGGTCGACCCTGGACCCCTCGACGTTCTTGCGGGTCCACCGGAGGGCGTCCTCGGACAGCTCCACGGCGTGCACGCGGGAGCGCGGCACCTCCTGCGCGAGGGCGAGCGCGATGGCGCCGGAGCCCGTACACAGGTCGACGATCAGCGGCTCGACGACATCCATGGCGCGTACGGCGTCTATGGCCCAGCCGACGACGGATTCGGTCTCCGGGCGTGGGACGAACACCCCCGGCCCCACCTGGAGTTCGAGGTAGCGGAAGTAGGCCAGCCCGGTGATGTGCTGGAGCGGCTCGCGGGCCTCGCGGCGCGCGATCATCTCCCAGTAGCGGGCGTCGAAGTCCGCGTCCTTGACGAGGTGCAGCTGGCCCCGCTTGACGCCGTGCACGAAGGCGGCGAGCTCCTCCGCGTCATTGCGCGGAGAGGGCACGCCGGCGTCGGCCAGCCGCTGGGTGGCCTGGGCCACTTCCGCGAGCAGCACGCTGCGGGGGTTTGGGGGTCGACCCCCAAAATGTTGCTGCACGCTGGTCCTCCGGGGCTGAGCTGTTGTCGTGTGCTGGGTACCGCTGTTACGCGGCGGCGAGCTTCGCGGCCGAGTCCGCGTCGACGCAGGCCTGGATCATCGCGTCGAGGTCCCCGTCGAGCACCTGGTCCAAGTTGTACGCCTTGAAGCCGACGCGGTGGTCCGAGATGCGATTCTCCGGGAAGTTGTACGTACGGATCTTCTCGGAGCGGTCGACGGTGCGGACCTGGCTGCGGCGGGCGTCCGCGGCCTCCCGCTCCGCTTCCTCCTGGGCCGCCGCGAGGAGCCTGGAGCGCAGGATACGCATCGCCTGCTCCTTGTTCTGCAACTGGCTCTTCTCGTTCTGGCAGGAGGCGACCACACCGGTGGGCAGGTGCGTGATGCGCACCGCGGAGTCGGTGGTGTTGACGGACTGGCCGCCGGGGCCCGACGAGCGGTAGACGTCGATCCGCAGGTCGTTCGCGTGGATCTCGACGTCGACCTCCTCGGCCTCGGGCGTGACCAGCACACCGGCGGCGGAGGTGTGGATACGGCCCTGCGACTCGGTCGACGGCACCCGCTGCACGCGGTGCACACCGCCCTCGTACTTCATCCGCGCCCACACGCCCTGGCCGGGCTCGGTGGCACCCTGGCCGCCCTTGGTCTTCACGGCGACCTGGACGTCCTTGTAGCCGCCGAGCTCGGACTCGGTGGAGTCGATGATCTCGGTCTTCCAGCCGACGCGCTCGGCGTAGCGCAGGTACATGCGCAGCAGATCGCCGGCGAAGAGGGCCGACTCGTCGCCGCCCGCGCCCGCCTTGATCTCGAGGATGACGTCCTTGTCGTCGCTGGGGTCACGCGGGACCAGCAGCAGCCGGAGCTTCTCGGTGAGCTCCTCGCGCTGCTTCTCCAGGTCCTTGACCTCGGCGGCGAAGTCGGGGTCGTCGGCGACGAACTCCTTCGCCGTCTCGATGTCGTCCCCGGTCTGCTTCCAGGAGCGGTACGTCGCGACGATCGGGGTCAGCTCGGCGTAGCGCTTGTTGAGCTTGCGCGCGTTGGCCTGGTCGGCGTGCACCGACGGGTCAGCGAGCTTCTTCTCCAGGTCGGCGTGCTCGCCGATGAGTTCCTCGACCGCCTCGAACATCTCCGGCTCCAATGGGCTGTCCCCCGCTCCGGTACGGGCGTGGGACGTAGGTACGGCATGGGGGTTCCCCCCGCTCGAGCGAAGTCGAGAACCTGGGGGAGGGTGGCTGCACCGCAAAGCGCCGGTCCCGATGCCCCCGGTACGGAGGCACCGGAGACCGGCGCTGTGGGCTCGCTACTTCTTGGCAGCGGCAGCCTTGCCGAAGCGGGCCTCGAAGCGGGCCACACGGCCACCGGTGTCGAGGATCTTCTGCTTGCCCGTGTAGAACGGGTGGCACTCGGAGCAGACCTCGGCGCGGACGGTGCCGCTGGAGATCGTGCTACGGGTGGTGAACGACGCGCCACAGGTGCAGCTGACCTGCGTCTCGACGTACTCGGGGTGGATGTCGCGCTTCAAGGTGTCTCCTAGTTTCGGGAGGGCGCCGGGTCGCCGCCGCGGGATGCGGGGGGCGTGAACCGGAGCCGACGTACCAGTCTGCCAGGACTGGGCGCATCCCCCAAAACCGGGGTGGGGGACGATCTATTCCCGAGGGCTTTTCGTGGCCTGTTCCCAAGGGTTTCGTGCGGCCTCCCAAGGGTTTTCGTGCGACCGGTCAGCCGGACGTCACGACACCCTTGGCGGAGCCGGTGGCCGTGCCGTGGGTGGCCGCCTTCGGGATGGCCCGGTCGTCCTTGAGTGCCTTCCAGATCAGCTGGGCCTTGGCCTTATCGACGAGGACGCGGTTGGCGTTCGCCGCGTCGTAGTGGACCGGCATCGTCACCATGTTCATGTGGGACGAGCTGATGCCCTTGAGTCCGCCGGCGAAAGACGCGAGGTCCTTGACGGAGGCCAGTTCGGAATCGGTGGTGACGGTCTTGGTCGCGGTGTCGGCGAGGTCGTACAGCTTCGTCGGGCTGGTCAGGACGCCGATGTGCTTGACCTGGTTGACCAGGGCCTTGATGAACGCCTGCTGGAGCTGGATGCGGCCGAGGTCGGAGCCGTCGCCGACGCCGTGCCGGGTGCGGACCAGGCCGAGCGCCTGCCGGCCGTCGAGCGTGTGAGTGCCGGCCTTCAGGTCGAGGTGGCTGTCCTTGTCGGCGATGTCCTTGGTGGTGGTCACCCGGACGCCACCGAGGTCGTCGATGAGGTCCTGGAAGCCGGAGAAGTCGACCTCGAGGTAGTGGTCCATGCGGATGCCGGTCATCGACTCGACGGTCTTCACCGCGCAGGCGGCGCCGCCGGTGGAGTACGCGGAGTTGAACATCGCGCTCGACGAGCCCGGGTACACGGTGCCCTTGCGGCCGGTGCACCGGGGGCGCTCGACGAGGGTGTCGCGCGGGATGGAGACCACGCTGGCCTTCTTGTGACCCCGGTAGATGTGCACGATCATCGCGGTGTCCGAGCGGGCGCTGCCGTCGTCGGTGCCGCCGCCCAGCTTCTTGTTGCTGCCGGAGCGCGTGTCCGAGCCGAGGACCAGGATGTTCTCGGAGCCGTCGTCGACCTTCAGCGGCCGGTCGGTGCCGAGGGCCTGGTTGATGTCGACGCTCTTGATGTTGCCGTTGAGCTTGAAGTAGAGGTAGCCGGCGCCGGTCCCCCCGAGGACGACGACGCCCGCGGCCGCCCAGGCCGTGATGAGCAGGGCCTTGCGGCGCGTGCCGGGGGGCTTTCTGCGGCGCCCCTTGGCGCGGCGGCGCGGGCCCTCGGTGCCGGTGCTCCCCGGTATGCCGGGTTCCGGCGTGCTCTCGGCAGACATGTGCTCCTCAGTCCTGTGTCGGTCGGTTATCCCCTGCTTTCAGGGCCAGGCCCGGTCTGTCGTGACGCGTACCGCTTCGTGGTCACTCCGTACGGTCAGACGGGGAAACTCGGGAAAGGGTTGCACAACGCAGTGTGTCCAGTGTGTGCGGATTTAGTGACGCCCAGTGACTGTGCGAGTCGGCGATACGGGGCTCACCTGCGGTTTCGCGGGAGTTTGCGGAGCGGTGCGAAGGCCCCGGCGGACGGGCCGCCTGTGGCAAAGGTCTCCGCGGGACGTACGCACGTGCAACGGAAAAGGGCCGCCCCCGGCACCGGTCGGTCGGTGTCGGGGGCGGCCCCTCTGAAGCAGACGCGTCAGTCGTTGCCGTTGCCCGGCATCGGCGTCGTCTTCTGAATCTGGAGCAGGAACTCGGCGTTCGACTTCGTCTGCTTCATCTTGTCGAGCAGCAGCTCGATCGCCTGCTGCTGGTCGAGCGCGTGCAGCACGCGACGCAGCTTCCAGGTGATGGCGAGCTCGTCGCTGCCGAGCAGGATCTCTTCCTTACGGGTGCCGGACGCATCGACGTCCACCGCCGGGAAGATGCGCTTGTCGGCGAGCTTCCGGTCGAGCTTGAGCTCCGCGTTGCCGGTGCCCTTGAACTCCTCGAAGATCACCTCGTCCATGCGCGAGCCGGTGTCGACGAGCGCGGTGGCCAGGATGGTCAGCGAGCCGCCGTCCTCGATGTTGCGCGCGGCACCGAAGAAGCGCTTCGGCGGGTACAGCGCGGTCGAGTCGACACCACCGGACAGGATGCGGCCGGAGGCGGGCGCGGCGAGGTTGTACGCACGGCCCAGACGCGTGATCGAGTCGAGCAGGACGACCACGTCGTGGCCCAGCTCCACCAGCCGCTTGGCGCGCTCGATGGCGAGCTCGGCGACCGTGGTGTGGTCCTCGGCCGGGCGGTCGAAGGTCGAGGAGATGACCTCGCCCTTCACCGACCGCTGCATGTCGGTGACCTCTTCCGGACGCTCGTCGACCAGGACGACCATCAGGTGGCACTCGGGGTTGTTGGTCGTGATCGCGTTGGCGATCGCCTGCATGATCATGGTCTTGCCGGTCTTCGGCGGGGCCACGATCAGACCGCGCTGGCCCTTACCGATCGGCGCGACGAGGTCGATGATGCGGGTCGTCAGCACGCCCGGGTCGGTCTCCAGGCGGAGCCGGTCCTGCGGGTAAAGGGGCGTCAGCTTGTTGAACTCCGGTCGCCCGCGCCCGGATTCGGGCGCCATGCCGTTGACCGAGTCGAGGCGGACGAGCGCGTTGAACTTCTCGCGCCGCTCGCCGTCCTTGGGCTGACGGACCGCGCCGGTGACGTGGTCGCCCTTGCGCAGGCCGTTCTTGCGGACCTGGGCGAGGGAGACGTACACGTCGTTCGGACCCGGCAGGTAGCCGGACGTCCGGATGAACGCGTAGTTGTCGAGGATGTCCAGGATGCCCGCGACGGGGATCAGGACGTCGTCGTCGGCGACCTGCGGCTCGTTGGCGCCGAACTCGTCGCGGCCACGGCGGCCACGGCGGTCCCGGTAACGACCGCGGCGACCGCGGCGGCCACCCTCGAAGTCGTCGTCGTCCTGCGGGCCGTTGTCACGCTGACGGTCCTGGCGGTCCTGGCGGCCGGTGGCCTGCTGCTGGCCGCCGCCGCGCTGCTGGCCGCCCTGGCCCTGCTGCTCGTCGCCCTTGTTGCCACGGCGGTCGCGGTCCCGGCCGCGGTCCCCGCGGTCGCCCCGCTCTCCACGGTCTCCACGGTCGCCCCGCTCTCCACGGTCTCCGCGGTCGCCACGGTCACGGCGGTCGCGGCGGCCCTGACGGCCCTCGCCGCCGTCGGCGGCGTCGCCCTTGGCCTCGCCGGCGGGCGTCTCGGCCTTCGGCTCGCTCTTCGCCTCGGCGGCGACCGTCTCGGGGCTGCCGGCCTCGGCGGTGGCACGGCGCCGGCGGCGCTCGGCCGGGGCGTCCTCGCTGGCGGGCTGGCCGGGGATCTCGATCTGCTGCTGCGCCACGGCCTTCTCGGCGGCGGGCTTCGCGGCCCGCTCCGCCTTCTCGGCGGGGGCGGCGTCGTCGCCCGTACGAGCCTTGGAGGTGGCACGGCGCTTGGGCTTGGTCTCGGTGGCGTCCGCGGCGGACGCTGCCGCCTTGGCCGGGGCGCCGCCGCCCGCCTGCGCCTCCTTGATGACCTCGATCAGCTGGCTCTTGCGCATCCGCGCGGTGCCCCTGATGCCGAGGCCGGATGCGACCTGCTGCAGCTCGGCCAGCACCATGCCCTCGAGGCCGGTACCGCGGCGCCGCCGGGAGCCGGCACCGGTGGCAGGCGCGGAGGCGTCCGTGGCGGGCGCGGCAGCGGTCTCCTCGACACGTGCGCCCATCAGATCGGTGGTGTCGCTCACGAAGGGTCCTTCCCTGGAGCGGACGTCGGCCTGTCTGGCTCGGCGACCGGTTGTGCTGTCCGGCTTTGGTCCTGTCTGTGTGGACCGTGCCGGGGCGGTGGACCGCCAAAGTGGCGGAAGAGAATTTCTGGTGATGGCGCTTTCCCGGGCCGTGGCACTGGAGTGTCGGTGTCACGCGGCTGGGTCACGCCGATTCCGGAGCGTGCTCGACAAACCGCTCAGCGTCCGCGTACGACGTACGCGATGACGTACGGAACACAATGCGGCTTGGGAGGCTCCCGGAAGAATGGTTGTCCCGGACGGGGACACGAAGCACCTCGCCATGGCGGGGTCGGGTGCAGACTTGAGGTTAACACTACCGGATCCAACAAACATTCCCCCTCTCCAAACCCGGCAACCGTATGCAGTTCGGCAGGTCTCTAGGCGGCAAGCGGCAGCACGCTCGCTCCCCGGGCGTCGAGGCTCAGCCGGTTGGCGGCCCAGCCCTCGCCCGCCAGACGGGCGACCTTGTCGGCCGACGCCTCGTCGGCCAGCGCCAGGACCGTGGGTCCGGCCCCGGAGATCACCGCGGGGATGCCGTCGGCCCGCAGCCGCTCCACCAGCGCCATGCTCTCCGGCATGGCCGGGGCGCGGTACTCCTGGTGCAGCCGGTCCTCCGTGGCGGGCAGCAGCAGCTCGGGGCGCCTGGTCAGGGCCTCGACGAGCAGTGCGGCACGGCCCGCGTTGGCGGCGGCGTCGACATGCGGGACGCTGCGCGGGAGCAGTCCGCGCGCGGTCTCGGTCAGGACCGCCTTTCCGGGCACGAAAACCACCGGAACGATGGAATCGGCAGGCTCCATCCTGATGGCGCGCGCGGCGCCGCCCTCCATCCAGGAGAGCGTGAAACCACCGAGGAGACAGGCCGCGACATTGTCGGGGTGTCCCTCGATCTCGGTGGCGAGCTCGAGCAGGGCGGTGTCGTCCAACTTCCCGTCCCCGCCTATGGTCACGGCTCGCGCGGCGACGATGCCGGCGCAGATGGCGGCCGACGAGGAGCCGAGGCCACGGCCGTGTGGAATGCGGTTGGCGCAAACGATCTCAAGGCCGCGCGGCTGGCCGCCCAGCAGATCGAAGGCGGTGCGCAGGGAGCGGGCGAGGAGATGCCTCTCGTCGCGCGGGAGCGTCTCGCTGCCCTCACCCGCGATGTCGATGTGCAGCCCGGAGTCGGCCACCCGGACGACCACGTCGTCGTACAGACCCAGCGACAGGCCCAGGGCGTCGAAGCCCGGACCGAGGTTGGCGCTGGTGGCGGGGACGCGCACCCGGACGGCGGCGGCACGGAACGCTGGACCGGCCATCGCTCGATGACTCTCCTTGAGCTGCGGGATTGTCGAATGACATTCGCTACGACATTGGATACGTACACGGAGACCCTGAGGCCGCAATGACGGCGCGGCACCGCGGCATATGCGGCGGGCGGGTTCAGTACAGCCTATCGAAGGAAGGTTCTGTGGCGACATAGGGCGCACGGGAGGCGCACGATGCGTGTCGTAAGCCCCCCGTGCACCCCTCATGGGGTGCAGCATGGGGTTACCGGGGGTTACCCCCCAAAACCCCTGCCTGTACCGCCCACCCCTACCGCCCGGGCGAACCGTTCGAGCCGCCTGAACCGCTCGAACCGCCCGGGCGAACCGTTTACGCGAGCCCGAGCCGCTCGGCCGCCGTGGCCGCGTCGACCGGGACCGTGACCGGCTGCGGAGCGCCCGCGACGGCCCAGTCGGGGTCCTTGAGGCCGTTGCCGGTGACCGTGCAGACGATGGTCTGGCCCGGGTCGACCTTGCCCTGCTCGGCGGCCTTCAGCAGACCGGCGACGGACGCGGCGGACGCGGGCTCGACGAAGACGCCCTCCTGCGCGGCCAACAGCCGGTAGGCGCGCAGAATCTCACGGTCCGTCACCTCGTCGATGAAACCGCCGGATTCGTCCTTCGCCGCCAGCGCGAACTTCCAGGACGCCGGGTTGCCGATACGGATCGCGGTGGCGATGGTCGACGGGTCCTTGACGACCTCGCCACGCACGATCGGGGCGGAGCCGGATGCCTGGAAGCCCCACATACGGGGCTTGTGGCGGGCGATGCCGTCGGCGGCGTACTCCTGATAGCCCTTCCAGTACGCGGTGATGTTGCCCGCGTTGCCGACCGGGAGGACGTGGATGTCGGGCGCGTCACCGAGCATGTCGACGATCTCGAACGCCGCGGTCTTCTGCCCCTCGATACGCACCGGGTTGACCGAATTGACCAGCGCCACCGGGTAGTTGTCGGACAGGTTGCGCGCGAGGGTGAGGCAGTCGTCGAAGTTGCCATCGACCTGGAGGATCTTCGCGCCGTGCACGAGGGCCTGGCCCATCTTGCCGAGGGCGATCTTGCCCTGCGGGACGAGCACGGCGCAGACCATGCCCGCGCGTACGGCGTACGCGGCGGCGGAGGCCGACGTGTTGCCGGTGGAGGCGCAGATGACCGCCTTCGCGCCCTCCTCCTTGGCCCGCGTGATGGCCATGGTCATGCCGCGGTCCTTGAAGGACCCGGTGGGGTTGGCGCCCTCCACCTTGAGGTGGACCTCGCAGCCCGTGCGCTCGGAGAGCACCTGCGCGGGCACGAGCGGCGTCCCGCCCTCACGGAGCGTCACGACCGGCGTACTGTCGGAGACGGGCAGCCGGTCCCGGTACTCCTCGATGATTCCGCGCCACTGGTGGGTCATTGCTCGTTACTCTCCTTCAACCCGCATGATGCTGGCGACACCCCGCACGGTGTCGAGGCTGCGCAGTGCCTCGACGGTCCCGCTCAGGGACGCGTCGGACGCACGGTGGGTGACGACGACGAGGGAGGCCTCGCCGTCCTTGCCCTGCTGACGCACGGTATCGATCGACACCCCGTGCTCGGCGAAGACGGTGGCAACCTGGGCGAGAACACCCGGTTTGTCGGCCACGTCAAGGCTGATGTGGTAGCGCGTGACGACCTCGCCCATGGGCGACACGGGCAGGGCGGCGTACGCGGACTCGCCGGGCCCGGTCGTGCCGCTGAGCTTGTTGCGACACACGGCGACCAGGTCGCCGAGCACGGCGGAGGCGGTCGGCGAGCCGCCCGCACCCGGCCCGTAGAACATGAGCTGCCCGGACGCGTCCGACTCGACGAAGACGGCGTTGTACGCGCCGCGCACGGAGGCGAGCGGGTGGGTGAGCGGAATCATCGCGGGGTGCACGCGCGCGGTGACGGAACCCCCGTCCGCGGCCCGCTCACAGATGGCGAGCAGCTTGATGGTGCAGCCCATGTTCTTCGCCGAGGCGAAGTCGGCGGCGGTGACCTCGGCCATGCCCTCGCGGTAGACGTCGTCGAGACGCACGCGCGTGTGGAAGGCGATTCCGGCGAGGATGGCGGCCTTGGCGGCGGCGTCGAACCCCTCGACGTCGGCGGTCGGGTCGGCCTCGGCGTACCCGAGCGCGGTGGCCTCGTCGAGGGCTTCCTGGTAGCCGGCGCCCGTCGAGTCCATCTTGTCGAGGATGAAGTTGGTGGTGCCGTTGACGATGCCGAGCACACGGTTGACCTTGTCGCCGGCGAGGGACTCGCGCAGCGGCCGGATCAGCGGGATGGCACCGGCGACGGCGGCCTCGTAGTAGAGGTCGCGGCCGTGCTCCTCGGCGACGGCGTGCAGGGCGGCGCCGTCCTGGGCGAGGAGCGCCTTGTTGGCGGAGACGACGGACGCGCCGTGCTCGAAGGCCGTGGTGATCAGGGCACGGGCGGGCTCGATACCGCCGATGACCTCGACGACGACGTCGATGTCGCCCCGTTTGACGAGGGCGGTGGCGTCGGTGGTGACCAGTGCGGGGTCGATGCCCTCACGCACCTTGGAGGGCCGGCGGACGGCCACGCCCGCGAGTTCCACCGGGGCCCCGATCCTGGCGGCGAGATCGTCGGCGTGCGTCGTCATGATGCGCGCCACCTCTGAGCCGACAACCCCACAGCCCAGCAGCGCCACCTTCAGCGGACGCGTACGCATCATCCGACCTCGTTTCCTCATACCGTCTACGGTTGGACCAGTCTCACTCACCGAACGGGACTTTCCGGCCTTTGTCCGGATCGTGAGACGTCTATTTCATTTTCCCGGCGGCGGAAATCAGGAGATCTTCCGCCGCCGTACAGCTGCTGCCGTCCGTCATCCGACGTCGAGACGCAGGATGTCCTCTTCCGTCTCGCGGCGGACGATCACCCGGGCCTCACCGTCGTGCACGGCGACGACCGGCGGGCGCAGGGCGTGGTTGTAGTTGCTGGCCATGGAGCGGCAGTACGCGCCGGTGGCGGGGACCGCGATGAGGTCGCCGGGTGCCAGGTCGGCGGGCAGGAAGGCGTCCTTCACGACGATGTCGCCGCTCTCGCAGTGCTTGCCGACGACGCGGACGAGCATCGGCTCGGCGTCGGACGCGCGGGAGACGAGAGCGACGCTGTACTCGGCGTCGTAGAGGGCGGTCCGGATGTTGTCGGACATGCCGCCGTCGACGGAGACGTAGGTACGCAGTCCGTCGAGGGGCTTGATGGTGCCGACTTCGTAGAGGGTGAAGGCGGTCGGCCCGACGATGGCGCGCCCGGGCTCGACGGAGATACGCGGAGTCCGCAGCTTCGCGGCCTCGCACTCACGCGTGACGATCTCACTGAGCGCCTTGGCGATCTCGTGCGGCTCGCGCGGGTCGTCCTCACTCGTGTACGCGATGCCGAGACCGCCGCCGAGGTCGATCTCGGGCAGCTCGACGCCGTGCTCGTCACGGACCTCGGCGAGCAGCTTCACGACCCGGCGCGCGGCGACCTCGAACCCGGCCATGTCGAAGATCTGCGACCCGATGTGGCTGTGGATTCCGACGAGTTCGAGCCCGTCGAGCGCGAGCGCACGCCGTACGGCCTCCGCCGCCTGCCCGTCGGCGAGGCCGATCCCGAACTTCTGGTCCTCGTGGGCGGTGGCGATGAACTCGTGGGTGTGGGCCTCGACGCCGACCGTCACCCGGATCTGCGCGCGCTGCCGCTTGCCGAGGGACTGGGCGATGTGCGCGACACGCACGATCTCCTGGAAGGAGTCGAGAACGATGCGTCCGACGCCGGCCTCGACGGCCGTGCGGATCTCTTCCTCGGACTTGTTGTTGCCGTGGAAGGCGATGCGGTCGGCGGGCATCCCGGCGGAGAGGGCGGTGGCGAGCTCTCCCCCGGAGCACACGTCCAGGTTGAGCCCCTCTTCGTGCAGCCAGCGGACAACGGCCCGCGACAGGAAGGCCTTCCCGGCGTAGAAGACGTCGGCGTCGTGCCCGAAGGCGGTGCGCCAGGCGCGGGCACGCTCGCGGAAGTCGGCCTCGTCGAGGAAGTAGCCGGGGGTGCCGAACTCCTCGGCGAGCTGCTTGACGTCGATGCCGCCGACGCGCACCACCCCGTCGTCGCCGCGGCTGACGGTGTGGGACCAGACCTTCGGGTCAAGGGCGTTGAGATCTGCGGCCGGGGCGCTGTAGTGGCCCTCGGGGAGGACGTCGGCGTGACGGGGCCCGGCGGGGTGTGCGGAACGGCTCATGGTCTGTGTGGCTCTCTCAGGTGTCAGAGGTAGTCGGGTGCGCTGATGCCGAGGAGGGACAGGCCACCGGCCAGCACCGTCCCGGCGGCTTCGGCGAGGGCGAGCCGGGCACGGTGGGCGGCCGAGGGTTTCTCGTCGCCGAGCGGCAGCACGGTGTGCTGGAAGGCGAGGAACGCGTCGGCGGTGGCGACGAGGTGCCGGGCGAGCCGGTCGGGGGCGTGCTGGGCCGCGGCGGCGCTCAGGGCGTGCGGGTACCCGGCGAGCTCCCGGACGAGAACCTCTGCGCCGGGTACGTCAACGGGTACGTCACCGGGTTCGCCGTGGAACCCCAGCCGGGCGGCGCAACGGGTGAGCGCACGGGCACGCGCGTGGGCGTACCGGATCCGGAAGAGGGGGTTGCTCTCGCGCTGCGCGAGGTGGTCGGCGGTGATGCGGGGCCGGTCGTGGGCGGCGGGGTGCAACAGCGCCCAGCGGGCGGCGTCGGCACCGAGGGGGGCGGGGTCCTCGGGCGCGGGCACGGGCCGCAGGGTGACAGCCTCCCCCGCCCGCACATGATCGACCTCGGCGCGACCGCCCTGGCTGGCGACGATACGGACGAGGCTGTCGGCGACGACTTCGGCGCGGATGTCGTACGGGATGCGGAGGGGGATGACTTGGCCGGTGAGGGTGGGGGTGTGGCCGTAGGGGGTGCCGTGACTGTCATGGCCACTGTCGATTGCATGCCCGATTGCGTGCCCGTTGGCGTGCCCGTTCGCGTGCCCGTCGAGGATCTCGCGTACGAGGGCGATGGTGGCGGTGGCCGCTTCGAGATGGATGTTGAGGAAGCCGGGGCCGGTGATCTCGACACCGGCGACACCGGCGGTACGGCTGAGGTGGGGGCGCAGGATCTCGGCGACCTGGCGGGGCGGGCGTCCGGCGGGGCGGGCCAGCTGGAGCGCGATGTTGGTGGCGTAGTCCCCACAGCCGCCGGGCCCGGGCGGCGTGACCACGGCCCGTACGGGAACGGCCACGCTCAGCTCACCCTCGTCCACGGCACAACGCACCGCGCGCAGCACGGTGCGGGAGAGCTCGACGGGGGTCACGGGACAAGCGTAGGGGAGGAGGGGGGTGGGAATGCGAGTCGGTTTACTCGGGGGTCCGGGATATGGACGGGGCGGGGTGGGCACTGGGGGACGATCAGCCGCAACGCGGCGCACCGTTCTCCGCCCCGCTTCTCCCCGCCGCGTCTCCGCACGTCTTCGTCAGGTGCCGGCGCGGTCACCCGCCCGCTCGGCCCCACCGGCCCCACCGGCGCCGCAGGGACTGCCGAGGGAGGCCGGGTCACCGTCGCCTCCCCCGCTTCCCCCTCCCTCACTGTCTCGCTCCATCAACTGCCGTACGAGCCGCACGAGTTCGGCGGGCTCGAACGGCTTGGCGAGGAAGGCGTCGACGCCGACACCGAGCCCGGCCTCGACCTCGTACTGCGTACAGGCACTCACGATCGCGAGGGGCAGATCACGGGTCCGCGGATCGGCACGGAGGCGGGCGGCGGTCCGCAGCCCGTCGAGCCGGGGCATGACGACATCAAGGGTGACGACATCGGGGCGTACCTGATGAACGACATCCAGACACTCGGCACCGTCAGCCGCGGTCACGACCTCGAGACCCTCCAGCTCGAGGTTGACCCTGATCAGCTGCCGGATGACCTTGTTGTCGTCCACAACAAGCACCCGGCCGGACGCGCCTGGCACAACTCGAGAGTAGGTCGGCACCCACGACCGCGTCCGGCTTTTCCCCACTTCCCCCTCGTCCGGGGCCGCGACACCGCTCCCCCGCCACCCCCAAAACCTGTTCATGGGGACCCTGAAAGAGCTGGTAGGGTTCTACCCGTCGCAGCGCAACGCGCCAGACACGCCCCCGTAGCTCAGGGGATAGAGCAACGGCCTCCGGAGCCGTGTGCGCAGGTTCGAATCCTGCCGGGGGCACTCGCCTACAACCAGCACAGTTCATGCGCTGACCAGGGCGGATGCCATGAACAAAGAGTCGGACTCAGTCTCACTGAGTCCGACTCTTTGTCGTTGTCTGTCACTGAGTGGCGAGTGAGGCCACAACGGCCCGGTCGCCGCCCGCCATATGGCGAACGGGTATCTGGGGGAGAAACCCGGCGTGGCGGAGGTCAGCCATCAGGAAGATCAAAGCGCCCCTGGCCGCTCGGCTGACTTCCCAGCCAGCCGAGCAAGGTCTGCGTATACACGGTCGTAACGTCAGTCCCTCATACGGCGCCGATGCCGGCGTTCGTGACCCACTTGGCAGTGGGGGCCTCGTGCCCTACGACTCGTCACCGGCGCCCGGGGCTGTCCCGAAGGGACGGGTCAGCGCGCCAGCCACGAGCCGAACATGACGCCCTTCTCCAGCGCGCCGAGCGCCTTGGGGCCGAACGACGTGATGCCGGTGACCGTCAGGCCGCCGGCCGCGCCCCGCAGGTGCCAGGCGGCGCCGGAGTCGGCGTAGGTGCCGTCCTCCAGGGGCGCGGTCGCCGTCAGGTCGGCCTTGCCGTCCTTGTTGGTGTCCGACAGCAGGACCTGGCTGCCGAACTTGTCCTCCTTCTCGGAGGCGCCGGGCACGCCGGTCGTGGACTGCTGGAAGGCCTGCGCGCCCGTGCCGGTCAGACCGGTGCGGGAGCCCTTGAGCAGCACCGTGCTCCCCGCGTCCGCGACCGACTCGATGTCCTCGCCGGGGATGCCGACCGCGACGTCCGCGTAGCCGTCGCCGTTCACGTCGCCCGCGCTGATCGAGGAGCCGAACTCGTCGCCCTCCTCGCCGACCCCGGGCACGCCCGCCGTGTCCTGCGTGATCTTCGCGGTGCGGGTCGTCGAAGGCCCGTCCGCGGTGCCGTACTTGATGAGGATCGTGCCCTTCTGGTACGGCATGTCCTCGAAGTTGTTGCCGATGTCGCGGACGATCAGGTCGCCGTAGCCGTCCTTGTCGACGTCCGCGATCGCCCCGCCGACGGAGGCCGCGAGTGGCTTCGGGGTGGTGTTCACACCGTCCTTGCCGCCGGCCCAGAACTTGCTGCCGTACGCCATCTCCTCGAAGCCGTGGTTGGAGACGATGTCGTCGGCGCCGTCGCCCGTGATGTCGCCCGTGACGAAGCCGCCGGGGCCGAAGGTCCGGCTGGTGGCGACCGCCTGGGTGCTCGCGGCCTTGCCTTCGCGCGTGAAGGGGCCGTAGGAGATGAGCATGCCCTGGTCGTCGTTGTCGGGGTCGTCGCTGCGCGGGAAGTCCACCGTGACCAGGTCGCGCTTGCCGTCGCCGTTGAAGTCGCCGGCGGTGACGTGCCCGCCGTTCCAGGGCAGCTCGGCGCTGCCCTGGCCGGACAGGCCGGCGGCGGAGCCCCACAGGACCACGGCCTTGCCGTCGTAGCCGTTGACGACGAGGTCGGTGTACCGGTCGCCGTCGAGGTCGGCGGCGGCCGTCTCCTGGCCGAAGCGTCCGCCGCTCTCCGGGTCGCCGGGCACGCCAGGGGTGGCGCGGCCGAAGGTCTTGGCGTGCGCGGTGTCGGGGCCCGACGCGGAGCCGTAGACGACCGTCACCTGGCCGGGCGTCGTGCCCTCGTAGCCGCCGACCGCGGAGAACACGAGGTCGGCGTACCCGTCGTGGTTGAAGTCGACGAGCGGCGTGCGCGGCGGCACTGGCGCGGCCGAGGCCGGGCCGGCGGCGGCGACGAGCACGAGGGGAGTGGCGAGCGTGGTGACCGCGAGGGCGGCCGTGAGGGAGCGTCGCACTGATCCTCCAGAAGAGAGAAAGACAGAGAAAGACAGGAAAAACAGAAGGCGAGAGAGGGGGAGGGGGTCAGCCGCCGAGCGTGTGGCCGAACTTGGCGTCCTTCTCGGGGGCGCCGAGCTTCACGGGGCTGAGCGTGCCGGCGCCCGTCGTGGTCAGGCCGCTCGCGGAGCCGTAGAGGTTCCACAGGGCGCCCGAGTCGGCGAAGGCACCGTCCTCGCCGGGGGCCGTCGCGGTCAGGTCCGCCTTGCCGTCCTTGTTCAGGTCGGAGAGGCTCACCTGGCGGCCGAAGTCGTCGCCCGACTCGGAGACGCCGGGCACGCCCGCAGTGGACTGGTTGTAGGCGATCGCACCCTTGCCGGTCATGCCGCCGACGGCCTTGGACGCGCCCTTGAGCAGGATCACCGCGCCGGTACCGGTGGCGGCGTCGAGGCTCTCGCCGGGAACGCCGACCGCGACCTCCGCCTTGCCGTCGCCGTTCACGTCACCGGCGCTGAGGGACGCGCCGAAGGCGTCGTTCGCCTCGCTCGCCCCGGGAACCCCCGCGGTGGCCTGGGTGATGACCTTCTTGCGCGTGTTGCTCGGCCCGGTGGAGCCGCCGTACTGGATGGTGATGCTGCCCGGGGCGGAGTCGATGACCTCGGTGACGGAGCCGATGTCGCGGGTGATCAGGTCGCCGTAGCCGTCGCCGTCGACATCGCCGACGGTGCCGCTGTACGCCGTGCCGAGGGCCTTGGAGGTGTGGCCGACGCCGGTCCTCGACCCCTTCCAGAAGCGGGCCTCGTGCTGCATCTCCTCGAAGCCGTGCGTGGTGACGATGTCGTCGACACCGTCGCCCGTGAGGTCACCGGTGATGAAGGAGCGCAGACCCGAGGGGCCGTCGTCCGTGGTGATGCTGTCCTGGGTGCGCGTCTTGCCGTCGCGGGTGAACGGGCCGTACTGGATCGTCATCCCGGAGACGTCCGGGTCGTCGCTCGGGTCGGAGTTCACGACGAGGTCGCGCTTGCCGTCGCCGTTGAAGTCACCGAGGGCGAACTCGGAGTACCGGTACGGCAGAACGGTGTTCTGGCCGGTAAGGCCGTCCTTGGAGCCCCAGAGCACGGTCGGCTCGCCGTCGTCGCCGCCGCTCGCCACGAGCAGGTCGGTGTACGAGTCGCCGTCGAGGTCACCGGGGAGCGTCTGGACACCGAAGGCGAACGTGCCCTGGAGGTCGCCGGGGACGCCGGGCGTGGCCCGGCTGATCATCTGGTGGCGCGCCGTTCCGGGCCCGGAGGCGGTGCCGTACACGACCGAGATGTAACCGGCCTTCTCCACACCGCCGACGGTGCCGAAGGGCGCCGCGACCGCGAGGTCGGCGTGTCCGTCGTGGTTGAAGTCGGTCATCGGCGTGCGGGGCGGCACGGGCGCGGCCGACGCCGTGCCGGAGGTGGCGAAGAGCGCGAGGGGGGTCGCGAGCGCGGTGACGGCGATCGCGGCGGTGAGAGTGCGGCGGGGCACTGTGCCTCCTGTGCGGAACGTGTGTGACGTACCGGGAGACGGACCACTTCGAGTGAAGGTTGTACACCGCAGGAACTCCGTTGCGAGATGCGGACGTTCCATCGAGTACGGCGGCCGTTCACCTCGCGACCGCCCAGGCGCGCGACACTGGCCCGCGGAGCGAGGCCAGGGGAGGGACGGGATGGCGCGGGCGAGGATGTCGATGCAGGAGCTGATCCGGCGCAGGCGGCGGGCGGGCTTCGTGGGCAGACGCGAGGAGCTGCGGGCGTTCCGGGAGAACTTCGACCTGCCCGTGGACGACGACCGCCACCGGTTCCTGTTCCACGTGCACGGCCCGGCGGGCGTCGGCAAGGCCCAGGTCGTGGAAGATCGTCCAGCCCTCGCCGATCAACACCTCGACCAGCTCCTGATTGCAGCGCTGTCGACACTTCGTGTGAGTGGCGTATGAGATTCACCCACACACGATCAGGCGAAGCCGTTTCCACAGGTCAGGTGGGCAATGATCGTACGAGGGGCAGTGCCCTCCGCAGCCGTGTACGCAGGTTCGAATCCTGCCGGGGGCACCTTGAATTAGGTGCCCAAGGACCCGTCACCAGCGGAAACGCTGAGGCCGGGGTCTTCGCGTATGTGCAGGAGGATGCAGCCCGAAGCCGCTCCATGTCAGGGTCTATGGACGAGGCGTGGACGGGATCTTGAAGCATCGTCGCAGGTCACTCGCCCTCCCTGGGGTGATCGCGACTCCATCCCAGAACAACAGCACTGACAACATGCCCCCGCCGCGCCGTCACGCCACCCGCGGCTTCTTGAGTCTTCGGCATGACAGCCTGGCCTCGACTCCACCATGCCTACAGCAGCGCTTTACTCGCTGTGCGAATCGCAGTATCCAGCCGGCGCTGCCGCCGACGGCTGGGGACCCTGGGAGTCGTATGACGCACCACCAGTACGCTTCCAGCCCTCGACTCACGAGCAACGAGGGGGTAGACGTGATCGTTGATCACGAACACGACGAGGACGACCGCGAGAGCGTCGATAGCTTGTACCAGAAGTGGGAAATCATGCACTCCCGGTTGCGCAGAACCGGTGATGAGGTCCGCGCTCTCCATACGCGCACAACCTTCTGGCACGGCTCAGAGCCGCGATACGCAGCCGACTGGGCCTGGATCATGCAGGCATTCGCCCGAGAAGTGACTACCGCCAAGCGGAGCGACTTCCAGGACTTGATCCTCCAGACAACAGAGCTGCACCATCGCGGAACAGGGGTTCTCAGTGAAGATCACGGCCCTGAACCAATTCCATCGCCGTTCGTGCGACGCCTGCCTCCGAACCAGAACGAGATCGAGGCGAAACGCCGCCAGCGCCAAGTCCGTCACGTACTTGCTTACCAAGAGCACATCCGACACTGCCTCAAACACTTTGTCACCGCTTGGACGGCCCTCATCGACGGCTGCTTGATCTGCGACTGGGAAATGATCGATGACGAGTTCCCAAAGCTCGCGCAGTTGCTAGAAGAAGCCCAGCGCGCCTTCGACATCTGGGTTTCCCTCGATCAGTAGCAAGAAGACTGTGCTCGTTTCGATTGCGTCGAGGGCTCCATCAAGGCGGCTCGCTCCGCTCACCGCGCGCGGCCAGGCTTGCGCTCCTGTCTCCGCCCCGCTCCAGCCCGGCCGACGCCCGTGCCGCGCAGAGCAACCAGCCGCCTACCGTCAGAGAATCAGTACGTCGTGGCTGAGGCGGTCGGCTCCACAGCTTTACGGAGCCACTTTGGCGCGAGCCTCGAAGATCATGGCCCCAACGTCGTGCTTTAGCGGTCAGGTCCACAGACTACCCGACACGCCGGAAGCTTACGGGGCCATGATCACTCGCGCCAAAGCAGCACCACCCCAAATCCGCTCCGCCGACCTCGTGGGGCCAAGACCGACAAGTTGCATTGCGACCTAGCCCGTCGCCGTCCATCAACGCCCCGCATGCGATGCTCTACATACCTGCGAGCTTGCGCCGTGTTTGTGTTTCCAGGCAGCGTTGATCTCTACTTCTACCCCGGGAGCAATCGTGGGCTGACGAGGCGATGACCAGCCCACAGATCGTGTTCCCGACAGACCACCATAAGGTTGGTGGGTGTTAGGGCTCCGGCGATATTGCGTGGCGCGGCAAAGAGTTCGTGGCTGGTCAACCGTGCACCGCAACCTACTGGAGCTTCGCAGCGTGCCCGTGTGGCAACTACACGCAGTGTCCAGAACGGTTGCGGGACCGATATAACCCCCAGTGACGGATGATTAATGACGCCGCTCGACCACGCTTTGGCGTCATAGACGCTCCACAAGCTGCTCTTAACCACGTTGCACCAGCCACATGCCAGTTTGAGATTGTCCTCGTCGGTGGCGCCACCCTCGGCTACCGGGATAACGTGGTCCAGTTCGACTCTTAGGTGTCTGGACTTGATGCCACGCGGCCGCGTGAAGTCAACCAATTTGTGCGGTTCGATCGGATCCTTCGTTCGACGTAGGAAAAGATCCCGCGCCTGTGGGCAAAACTTATACCCGCACAAATAACAACGTTGCACGGGATCGTTCTTGAACCAGACAGCATTACGCAAGCCGTTATCGATACGCTCGCGCCCCGCGGCTCTCCTTGCCTTGATATCACGCCACGCGAAGGATGTGAGCCGACGAGCTATCTGGTTCAGTTCATCCTGCGGAGCTTGCGGATCCATTTCCTGCAAGCGTTGGCATATTTCACGGAACAGATAGCCAATACTCTCCGTATTGCGAGCATATCTGCCGAGATCGACGAGCCCTTCTATAAACCAGCGACCCACCGTCATCGAGTAGTCAGCGCGCAGAATCCATTCGTTTCTTCCCAGAAGCCCCGAAGGGGCAGTCAGTTCAGCAACTTCCCTGAGGTGACTCTCCGACCATCTACGACTAAGCGCGCCGTCGAGCACCTTGTAGAAATTCTCAATCGGTTGAGTATCCATCGGCTACGGCTTGAACTTCCGCGGAAGACCGTTGGCCGGCACTTTCCGATACTCATGCCAGTTTTGAGACCACAGACGCTTCACGATCAATTGGTCTTTTTTCGTTTTTTCGAGACGCCAGTCACGATTGAAGTAGGAGGGGCTTACACGGCCGTCCTTCAGCCACCTCTGCAAGGTGCGATCAAAGTCATCCGTGGTCTCGAGGGCTTCGCCTTGAGTGTAGATGAAGTCAAAATAGTCGCACGCCAGGATGGTAAGTGAAATTTTATTGAAGAGGTTACTATTCCCAGTGCTACCCCATGCGTTGTAGGTATCTAGATCCTGCGTGTCGCCAAAATAGTCGCGCACGTGGACATAGAAACGAACAAAGATCTCTCTCCACGGTCCGTCTGGGCGTGACCAGTCTGCGAGTTTCTCGTCGAGCGTGTCACCCGAAGCCAGTCCGCAGTTAGGGAAGTACTCCAACCGCCAAGCTCGAGCGTAATCCGTCCTCTCGTGGTAGGGGCGGCCACCCTGCAGTTTGCGGAAAATAGTGACCAGGCTCTGCAGCACGCTCCATTTGAGCAGGTCCGGCCGGTCCCCGTCGACACCGGTCTGCACAAGCCCGCGAAACGGGCTGTCCTCAGCGCGAGTTAGATAAGCAATGGCCTGGGAGTCCTCGAGCTGAATGCCGGCTCCCTTAAGCCGCTCCCGAACTGATTGCAATTCTTCTCGACCGAGACTGGTCGAGATGATCGTTCCCAGCAGGGCTGACCCCATGAGTACTGCTTTCTGGTTTACGATCACGAATTGAAACACATGCTCGCTCGGACTGCTGTCCATCAGCAGTGAGACGGGAAGGTGGCGGCTCTTTTTCAGCAGTACCTGCTTCTCCGCCTCGCCAGGATCCAGTCCTGCTTGAACTGATTCCATGACTGCTTCCTCAGCTGCCGGGGTGTCCGCCAGTTGCTCAGCAGAGAGGACGGCCCCTCTGAGCCTGTGTTGTCCGTCGACGAGGACGACGGGCTTAAGGTATCCCAATAGCGCAGCTTTGGTGAAACCTTGGATCTCGTCGGCGTCGTCAACCCCTAGATGCTGCAAAACACGCATCCGCGCTTTCAGTTCGACATAGAAGTCCACTAGGTGCGTTTCTTCAGCGAGCAGTGCCGTGTTTACATCTCCGCCTTCATTGTCCGCAATGACCTCGTCCCTATCGTCGTTGGAAACCTCTTCTATCTGTTCGTCCTCTGCGAGACCGGACGGCTCTGCCCGCTCAGATTCTCGCTCGAGCAACAGAGCAACTTTCCTCTCGTCAACGATGCTGTCATTAAGTGCGCCGACGCGCTCTTCAAGTCTTTCAGTCAGTCTCTGCAGCAAGTCACGGAGTGGCACTTTCGAGTAGTCTTCATACTCGATCTCTAGGCGTCCGAAGGGGGAGCCAGGGGTCTTCTCTTTAAAATGCACCTTCGTTGCGTCTTGCAAGGCTCCCAAGAGCGGATTTTGGGCTACGTTACGGTCATCCTTGAAGAATTTTGCTAGTTCTCGGACCCTGGCGGGGTCTTGTTCACGCTGGAACCCTGCGGTTTCCTCTCCGGCGAGGCGTCGCCGTTCGGGAACACCCGACCACTTCTCGATCTCCACGGCAGGAGCAGAGAAGAGAATCAACGGCTTGCTGTCTGAAGTCTGAAACGTGCGAAAAGCGTCGTACGCGCGACGAATCGTCACCACGGCGTTTCCTCCCCCTTGCGGATCAACAGCTGCAGGACTCCTGATACATCGTCGGGTAAGCGAAGTTCGTTTCGGCCTACTGGATAGCCATCCTGGATGATGCAATTCACGCCAAAGAGGCTGTAGGCCACCTGCACTCCGCTTCCTGACGGGACGTCATTCTATCGGTTCAGCGATCACGCCGGAACTGTCTGAACGCATGGACCAGGGAATTTTGGACAAGGGGACGGATTCGGCCAGGAGGAGACGCCCGGCACAGCAGCGTCAGCGCCGTGCCGGGATCCTCTGTTGCTGTTACCAGTCCAGGTCCGCGGCTTGCATCAGCTCGGAGACGTCGTTTTGCCGCTCGTCGGGCGCGGTGAGGGCTTCCATGACCAGCGTGCTAATGATGGAGACGTAGTCGTGCCCACCGCTGGCGTTGATCTCGCCTTGGATATAATTCAGTCCGCCGTTAGCATACTCTTCAAAGATCTTGACCCGGTCGGGCTGGCGCTCATCGGCGAGGATCTTCGGATCGTCTGGTTCATCGGCCACTGCGATCATGTCGACGAGTACATCGCCGTATTGGCGGCCTTCGATCAGCGCCAGACGAATGGGCTCGCCAGGTTTATCAAAGGAATCTCGCTTGCCCTTGTTACGGCCTAGCACGGCAGCGAACATGAGCACGTCCACCATGGCGTTGAAAGGGCCCTCTTTGCCGGACAATGCCGAGACAAGGTCCTCATGAGCGGCTGGCCTGCGGAAACGGTCTTCGTATGCCATCAGAAGGCCACCTCTTCCAAGATGGTGTGCTCGAAATCGCCGTGCGTGACGTAGGCGACGGCCCGGTTGTTGATCTCGATGGTCTCTTGCGCGGCGTTGGTGTTGGGGGTGACCGTGCGCAGCACGTACATGCGGGTGGCTGCCCCTTGCAGGTTTTCCATCACTTTGCCACTCGCCTGGGAGTTTGAGAGCAGGGTGACGATCTGTGAGGTGAGCTTCGGCAGTGCTTGCGAGATTTCTTCTTGATACGTGAAGTCCAGGCTGCCGAAGGGGGCATCCATGACGACGGGGTAGATGCCTCCCTCGCCGATGATGTCTTCGCTGTCTTTGGCCTTGCGCTGGTGGATCTGCTTGGCAATCTCCGAGACTGCGCCGACGAAAGACAAGCCCAGGACCTGGTTTTCGCCCGTGCTGCGGATAGCAATGCCGGCGGGTGACTTCAGCAACAGCTCGAAGGAGTCCGTCAGTTTGGGCTCGTAGGACTTGATGAAGATCCTTGAGAAGACCTCCTTGAGCTTCGCATCGAGCTGTTCGCGGACCTCTTCGGTCTTCAGTTCCAGTGCCTCGCGGAAGGTGTCCAGCACCTCGTTGACGAGATTGACCTGTCGCTGCACCTTTCGGGATGCATCGTCCGCTGCCTGCGCGGACTTGAAGAGTCTCTTCATCTTGTCGATCTCGGCTTCGAACTCTACTCGGCGCTCTTCCAGTCGACGATGCTCTGCGAGTCCGTCGATGCGTTTTTCGTCGTATTCCTTGCGCCGCTGCTCGAGGCGCTGTACGTCTTCGATGTTGACGCCTTGCAGCTGGCGGTCGACCTCGCTCTTTTCTTCCTCCAGGCTCTTGATCTCGTCCTGGCAGTTTTGAATCTCGAATGTGGCCTGCCGCAGGTCGTCGAGGAGATTTTGACGTGCCTCGCTGAGGTGCTTCATCTGTCCACTGACATACATCCAGCGGGCTTCCACATCGGCAAGACCGGCGTTGTAGCGACGTTTATCCAACTCTTGATATGCCGAGCTCCCTTGGGGAACGGGAGTGCCGCACATGCACGTGCCTTCGTCGAGGAGGCCCTCGATGAAGTCGCGTTGGATTCCAGCGGGCAATTGGCGGCGCTCGCGCATGCCCTCTGCCAGCCCGATCACGGTTTCGTCGATGTGCGATGTGAAGGCGAGGAAGCCTCCTTTGGAGAGGACCTCACGCTTGCGTGCGTACCGGTCCTGCAGTTGCCCGCCCATCTCGTTGATTTTCCATTCGAGTTTCTTTCGGGCGTTCTGTAGAGGCTTGGACTCCGAGTGGCTGCGCAGCGCTCTTTCCATCTCCCGGACTTCGCTCTCGTAGCTGCTGATGTCGCGGGAGACTTTCTTCGCACGCCGGTCAGCGTCATCGCGCTGCCGTTCGAGTCCTTCTTGTTGATCACGCAGCTGCTGGAGGCGGCTGTCGCCACCCTTGTCGATCTCCTTGGCGAGGCGTCGTGCGGCTGCGGGAAGGTGCTCGGTGATCGCACGCTCCATCGGTTCAAGATCCATCAGGGTCTTGATGGCGCGTTTGACCTCGTCGTTGTTCTCCTCGCCGGTGAACATCTTCTCCATCCGCTCACCGTTGAAGAAGAAGAAGCGGCGCAAGCCTTCAGGGAGGATCTTCTCGATGCGGTCCTGACCGTTGGCTACGGGCTTGCTCTCGCCGTTTTTTATCTCGTTCAGGGTGAGCTTGGCTGCGACAGCTATCTGCTCGTCGGTGTTCTTGACGGTGGCCACCTCACGCAACACGGTGAAGATCACCCCTGCGTGTTCGAATTTCAGCTCCACCGAGGCGCTGACTGGGGTGCCATGCGGGGTTTCCGCCCATTTGTGGTCATGGATGACGCGCTGCTGTTGCTCGACGTCGGCGGAGAACTTTCCGTACAACGCCCAGGCGAAGGCGTTGAGGAGGGTGGTCTTTCCCGCACCGTTATTGCCGAAGATCAGCACCGCCGGCTTGGAATCGTTGACGGCGAGATCCAGCGTCTGACGGCCGTAGAACGCACGGAAGTTGTCCAGCGTCAGCCTCAGGAGCTTCACTTGATCAGTCCCTTCACGGCCGCCACGATCTCGTTGACCACGGTGGTGGAACTTCTGATGTGCAAGTTTTCACGCTCCAACTCGATGACGCGCCTGGCGAGTTTGACGCCCTCAGGCGACAGCTGACTCAGCACGTCCTGCGCAGTTTTCTTCTCGCTCACGTCTACTCCGTTTGGTGATGCAGTGGATCAAGTGTCGAGCAGGCCATATCGCAGGCGCAGCGGACGAAGGAGGTCGAGGGTCTCGGCTTCGTTGTCCGCCAGTTGTGCGAACTCCGTCACGCGGGCCAGCTCGCGGGCCACCATGCTGCGTTCGGTGCGGTCCTGCAGGTCGGGCATGTTGGTCGGGGGCACCACGATGAAGTCGACGATGTCGGCCATGGTCTTGCCCGGTGCCTGTCGCAGCACTCGGCCGCGGCGTTGAATGAACTGCCGGGGGTTGGAGGAACTGGCCAGCAGGTATGCGGTGCGGGCGGCGGGCACGTCGACACCTTCGTCCAGGCAGCGCATGGAGGCGATGACTTGCAGCTTGCGGTCGGTGAACCGCTGCAAGACCTGGCGACGCTCGGGCCGTTTGGTCTCGGCGGTGTAGCGAGCGGCGGGCATGTGCAAGTGATTGCCGACGAGATCCAGTACTTGATCGATCTGCGCTGGCTCTGCCGCGGCACCGTCTTCGTAGGACAAGGGGTGCTGTCCCTCTGCGCAGTACAGCAGCTGATACCACTCCTCCCTGCGTTGGCTGATCTCCCGTCGCAGCGCGGGAAGTTTGGCGCGGGCATGACCGAGCAGGTTGGCCCGTTTGCGCAGCAGGTGGCCCAGAGGGCTGTTGTCGTCGGCTTGTTCGGAGAACTGCTGCATCGCGAACAGCTTGCCGATCTTTTCGGTGATCTCTATGTAGAGGTCGGTCTCGTCGGCATTCAGTTCCACGATCACGGGCTTATAGGTGTAGCGGCACAGTGCGCCGGCTTTGATGGCGTCGCCGAGTCCGAGCTCGAACACCACCGGGCCGAAGTAGTCGGTGAGTGCGGCGGTGCCTTCGTCGTCAAACCAGCGTTCCGGGGTGGCTGACAGCCCGAGGCGAAACTGCGCGCTGTCAGGCAGCTTGGAGCGGATGTGCCGGGCGCCGAGGTTGTGTGCCTCGTCGGCGATGAGGAGGAGCTGGCCGCGATAGCGCTGAAGGATGCTTTGGAAAGCGGTCTCGCCGAAGGTTTTGTTCGTGGTGATGATGACGCCGCCGCGGGTGGTATGCAGCGCTAGCGCATCCAGCAGTTGGGAGGCGTGGGGGAACCATGCGGCGGTCGACTCGTAGGCGCGCAGGGGGTGCACGCCGAACCACTCGATGTCTTTCGCCCACTGGTCGACCAGGTGCTGGTAGGGGGCGATCACGACGGTGAGCAGTGGTTCGCCGACCTTGTGGAGCATCTTGGTCACCTGCGCGGCCGCGGACAGGGCGGTGAGAGTCTTGCCTGTGCCGGTCGCCATGCGCAGGATGCCGCGGCCTCGCTGCGCGAACCACTGGGTGACGGCTCGCTTTTGGTAGTCGCGCACTTCCAACAGCGGAGGGATGGTCAACATGCCGGCGAGGTCTTCGCGCGCGATAGTGATCGGCGCACCGGACGGGGGGATCGCTGTGTCGTCGCTAGGGTCGACTGCAGCGCGGGTGCTGCGCTCGATGATCTGCTTGGCGGCATCGGTGAAGGGCATGACACGCAGCAGTGGCGTCCTGTCATGCCACAGGTCATCGAAGTCTTTGCTGATACGCAAAGCCCGTTCACGGTCTCGGTCGTCCCAGCTACGGAAGACCTCGATGGATTCGAAGTTGCCAACCAGGCCAGACAGAGTCTCATTCGCGCTGCCTTTGAACGCGACGAGGTCGTGGTCGTCGCGGAAGACGCCGATCTTCTCGTGATACATGCCGACCCGGCTGCCTGCCGTGACGTAGGCGAGCTTCACGTCCAGTCGCCCCTCGGCGATGAGCACGCCGAGCTTGCCTAGTCCGCGCACCGCCCTGGCGTCTTCCGTCGCACGCTCCAGGTCGCGTAGAGCAGCCTTCTCCAGGACGGCGCGAAGTTCGTAGCCGGCTTCGATCTCGGTGATGTCTTCGGCGAGAAGATAGGGCGAGGCCACGATGCGCATCGTCCCGGCGCGCCGGGTGAATTCTTCTATGCCCTCGCCAATGACGGCCAGGACAGAAGCCGTGAAATACCCGACAGCACGGTCGTACGCGGTTGATGCCCGCAGAGCCGGGACGTAGAACTCATCGACAACGTTGCCGCGATCGCTACGGTATTCTCCCCCGAGATCGGCGTGCCGGAGAGCTTCAAGAGCGTGCACTAGAAGTCCAATCCGAGATCCCGAGCAAGCTGAACACCCACCGTTTTATCGGTGGGCTCGTCGGCCCCATGCGTGTCGCGTTGTTCCCCCTTGCTCTCAAGGTCGGTGAGGCGTTGCACTCGTCCCCCGCGAGCAGTGAAGGGAGCGGAGGAGACCACCTGTCGCAGGGTGGACTCTTTGATGGAGAAGGCTTGTGTCAGCGCCTTCACGAGCTCGTCACTTTCTATGCTGCCGCCCGCCTTATCGACTTCTTCTTCCACCAGTTCACGCACACTGGTGTAAGGGCGCAATTGCCATTCGGAAAGCGCCCAGGAGTCGATATCACTGCGCGTAAAGCGCAGGTCAGCAGCAAGTTGCGCCTTCAGGGATCGCTCATTTACAGCGTCGCCCATGCGTGAGGTGAGTTCGCCGGTCGAGAGTGGATGGTCCGCTTCCTGGAGCACGACCCAAGCACGCTGCTTAAGCGTTTTCTGTGCAGGGGCGGCACTATCGCTAGCCTGCGGGACTTCTTCCGCATCCGTGATCCACCCGTTTTCCCCCAGCGTGGCGTTCAGGATACGGTGGACAATAGCCTGTGCCTGCGGCGGAAGTTCTTCTCCGAATCGCAAGAGAAAACCAAATGTCACGCCCTGCTCATCGGGGTTCATCAGACCAGCGAGCAACGCGAACTCTTCGGCAAGCTCGTTATCCAGTGAACGGGAGGGATCAGTACGGGTGAGGGGCAGCGGTGGCGTCTCCCGCGAAGAGGCAGCAGGCAACATGTCGCCGAGTGCCGCAGCATAGGCGTCTTGAACAACCTGCGAAATACGTCCGCGCTCTGCTATGACAAAACCATTGCTGCGTGCCCATGCTCGAATAGTGACGGCATCCGCCTGCGCTGGGGTACGGCTAGCCGAAGTAGGCGACTCCGACTCCCCGTCGTGATCGTGCATGCCCGGCTGTGGTGCACCGTCGAGATTCTTCGCAACTGCCGGGTGATCAGTTGTCACCGACTGGGCGTCCTGCCGCAGAAGATCACCCATCTTGGGGGTGATGGACATGCCACTGAAGTGCAGCTGACCCGATCGGGAAGAAATTCCGCAAAAATCGAGCCAAGCATCGATGTATGACGCAACCCATCCCTGCTGACTCAATATTCTCCGCGCAACGGAGAGCGCCATCACCTCATCCTTTTCAAAATCAAGGATGTGCAGCGTTTTTTTCACTTGCTCAAGCATATTAGGGCGGCATATCCATTGTTCCTGCACTTCGGCATGACGCAAGAAGGACAGCAGCGACACGAAACTCACATCGCTGTCCAGCAAGCAGCTGAAAAGCCACGGGCGGCGCTGCTGGAGCTGTGCCACAGGTGTCGGCGCATAGGTGACATGGTCGAAATCTGCCACAGCTGCCCGCAAAGCGGAGGATGTTGCCATGGCGGCGTCGAGGCGATGGGGTAGCTCGTCACAGAGTTCCTGCAAGCGCTCCAACGGCATGCGTTGCTGCGTTGCCAGCGTGGACAATTCCTGAGGTTCTGGGGCACATCGATACAGGAGCAGCAGGCTTTGCTCTTCGCTGTTCAGCTCACTGAACCACTGTGTTACTGCCATGGCGTGCGAGGTCTCGTTCGGCAGGGCGACCGCACGCATCACAACGCTCAGGAGGGCGGCTACCTCATCCCGCGTCAGGGGAAGGAGCAAATTGAGATCATGCGGTGTCATGTTCCGCATATCGCCCAGCGCGAGAATTCCGGACTCCGCCAATGTTGCGGCAGCACCCCTATTTCCCAGATCGAGGTCTTCAATGACAGTGGAGGCATCCAAAGTCGGAAATAGTGTTTTGCACTCTTCTTCTACGAGGTTCCTGCTAGATAGCAGAATGCTGCCCAGCAGGTCAAAGACTTCTTCCATGGAAGCCCGTCTCATCGACGTCTGCGCCGGACTTTCCTTTCCCCACCAATGGACGGGTCCCCCGAGTCGCTGGAGGTCGATAAGGTCTGGCGCACGGAGATACTCGACCCACGGAAGAACATCAATCCATGTGTCAACATGCTGCGACGACTCCGCTGGAAATGCTGACACTTATGCTCCCACCATGGTTACTTTACTGCCATACCGAATACGAAATCCGCCCGGACGGCAGATCAGCGGACCGGCAAGTCGACCTTCATTTTCAATAAACCCGCGATTTTCATCGCAGGAAGAGATCACCCCTAGGCTTCGCATGCGGTAAATCCCCCCGCCCCGATAGTCCGTTACATCGCCGAGCTCCTCAACGGGCCAGGGTCCGGCTCCCCTTAGCCTTGGTATGCGGGGTGGGTTGTCGCCTACTGTGAGGCAACGACGCGAGTGCGATGGCGGTAGACCGTGCTTATCGCACCGCGCTAGCATGTGCCGGCCATGTTCGGGGTGGCTGGGCGTGGGCAGCCGGGCTGCTACAGCGCAGGCGGAGGTCAAAACCACGCCCACGAGGCAGCACACAACCTGAGGGCGCCCTGCTGGCCGGCCTGTGCCGCCCCTACAGGGCCACCGTCATCGCCGGGTACGGGATGCATGGAAGGCGGCGCGCACGCCCTCTCGGCGGCTCGATCCGCCGGTGTGTGGTGCAGCATGGAGAGTTGAGCCCTGCCCTTTCGCTCGTGCCAATCACCGAAGGCGACGTACCGTCGCTGGTGCGACGAGCCAGCGCGGGCAACGTCACGCTTTGCTCCGTACTTTGCGTCTCGGTAAGGGGAACGTGGCGGTGGGGGGCGTCCACTTTCTGCCCGGCATCGTAGCGGAACGTGCAGGTGGGCGTCTTCTCTTCGATGTATCACGGTTCAACAGCATCCCCCCAGAGGCTGAACCGGGACCTCCTGCGCACCGGGCGCTCGGGATGTGAACGGCGCCGCTGGGGGATCACCCTCAATGACCTGGGCTTCCAAGACGTGGCATACCGGCGTGTTCTCTATGTGGGGCTGACGCCATCCCGTCGCATGGATGACTCCCGGTGGGCCAATAGGTGACACGGACGGAGCGCCATGTGCGTGCAGCCCCCTCGGTGCCTGCACGGAGCCGATGACGCGCTCGGGGACCGAAAAAGGGGCTAAGCAACCGGTATTCACGGGCAGCTTCGCCGCCTGCATGAGCTGCCCGCTGGAGCAAGCTCACGGCAAAGCAGGGCGGTCCCGGTGGCGTCGGCGCCGTGTCCGTGGGTCGGGCAACGTCTTCTCCCTGCTGTGACTGCGCCGGGCGAAGGATGATGCGGAGGCCACCAGGAAGGTGCGGCTCGCCGGACATGCAGCTGTCGGGCATGCGAGGGGTCGCATGCCCGACAGCGTGGGGGATACGGGTCTGTCCTCTCTTTGAGGACAGACTTTGGGGCGTGCCAGGGCGGGGCGATTGTGCGCCCTCGGCAAGCGCGGGGGGTGGGTGAAAGCGTCAGGTGGGCACGACGGCGCCGACCATTCCTTCGACCGTGGCCATCTGCTTGTCGGCACCGAGGTAGCCGATGCCGCGGTGCACGTGGACGGTCAGGACGCGCTGGATGTTCTCGTCATTGGGCTCCTCACCGATGGCGACACAGCGCTGCTTGAGCAGGGCCAGGTAGAGGTCGCCGTACTGGCCGGCGAAGGTCCTCCAGCTCATCTCAACGTTGGAGTCAGTGACGATGTCCTTCACCAGCGGGGTGGAAGGGTCCCTCAGCGACAGCAGCAGCGCCCAGCGGCACAGCACGTTCCACTGAGTGACGCCGGTGGTGCGCTTGAGGTAGGACAGCCGATCCTTGGCCGGCTGAGACAGACGGACGTGGTCAACCGGCATGCGAGGCTCCTGCACTCCACCAGTAGCCTTCGACGACGGCGGTGGTGAATTCGGTGTCGTCGTGGACGAGCGTGTAGGTGTGGGCGACGGACTTCTCCAAGCGGCCCAGCAGATACTCGTCGATCTCCTCGTCGGTGGACAGCAGGAGAACCTGGTCGCTGGCGTTGGGGAAGTAGCGGTCGACGAGGTGCTCGCGGTGACGGCTGTCGAGACGGCCCAGAGGGGTGTCGATGACGCTGGGCAGCCGGTTGCCGGCGACGCGCATCAAACCCCAGAGCAGCGAGACAGCCAGAAGCTGGCGCTCACCCGCACTCAGACGCGCCGGATCGATGGCCTCGCCATCGGCGTCAGCCAGGGTGAGGATGAACTTGTCGGTATCGATGCGCAGGTCGCGCACGAGACCCTGCTTGCGCATGAGGACCTTGAAGCTCTGCAGAACGGCCACTTCGAGCCGACTGATGTGCCGCTCAAGGAGCGCGGAGCCGAAACGCTCGAGAGTGTCGCGGGCCTTCTCCGAGTACTTGATCACCCGCTCGACTTCTTCCGCCTTCACCTTGGTGCGGACGAACTCTTTGTGCGCACGCTCCAGCAGCGTGGTGACGTGTTCACGGCGCCGCTTGAGGTCCTCAAGCTTGGCTGTGGCACGGTCGCGAGTCGTCTCACAGCGGGTTACCTCTACGATCTGCTCGCCCCGGGCCGCCTGGAGGGCTTCGACCTTGTCCTGTGCGGGAACGCCGGCAAGCTGCCGATCCAGCTGGTCCAGATGCTCGGCCAGTTCAGCGGCGCTATGAAGCAGCTGCGCGGAGCGCTGGGTATCCCGCTGGAGCAGTTCGTCGAGGACGGTGAGCTGGGCCAGCGCGTCGTGCGGCAGGCGCAGATCCACCGCCAGCTGCGTCTTGGCGGCGCGCTCGGCGCGGTCGTCGTCCAGCCGCTTGAGGACCTCGGCTCGGGTGGCGTCGGGCATCAACTCCAGCAGCCACCGATCGCGCTCTTCGAGGACCTCGAGGACCTGGGCGGACTGCTGGGCTTCCTGCTCGATTCTGGCTTGCTGCCGGACGTCGTCGAGAAGCGGTGCGACCATCAACAACGGCAGGGGTCCTGCTGCAAGTTGCGTGAGCTCCGTGCGCACCTGGGCCAGGCGGACGAGGGCCTGCTTCCTGTCGTTTTCCAGCTCGACGCGCCGGGTGAACAGATCGCCACCCTCGTCAGCGAACGCCTTCTCCAGGCTGTCCAGCTTGCGCTGCGCCTTGCCGAGTTCGCTGCGGGAGTGGGCCAGTTCCTGGTGCGCGATGTCGTACTGGGACACCACCGCTTCGCGTTCGGCTTCCTGGGCACGGATGTTGTCCAGGAGATGCTGTTCCTCCTCGGACAGCTTCTGGCGCCGCTGGAGGGCCAGAAGATCGTTGCGCAGCTGCTGGACGGTGCTGACGCCCAGCAGGGAGTGCACGGCCGACTCGATGACGGACGCCGCCCGTTCGGGGTTGGCCAGCGACTCAATCTTCTCGCCGTCGAAGAAGGCGAGGGAGGCGATCTCCAACGGCAGCAGCGACTCGACGTGGTCTGCCCAGCCCTCACTGAGGAGGCGGTTGAACTTGCCTTCCGGCTCCGCGCTGCGCTGCGCTTTCACCCGCTCGCCATAGGTCTCGTCGACGTAGACGTTGAGGAACTCTTTGAGGGTCTTACCGCTGATGTGCCAGCTGCGGACGAGACGGTAGTAGTGCTCGTGCCCACCGGTCATGACGGTGAATTCGAGGGTGATGGCAGAACCGCGGCTGGGGTCGGCCTTGCGGTTGATGCTCTCCCGCAGGTACGTCTCGTAGGCCTTGGTGCCACGACCGCTGCAGCGCGCCCGGTTGCCGTAAAGCACCAGCTGGATGGCGTCGAGCAGAGTCGTCTTGCCGCACCCGTTCAACCCGCCGATCAGGATGATCGGCTTGTTCTTCTTGGGGGTAAGGTCGAGAGACTGCTTTCCGCGGTACGCCCCGAATTCTTCGAGGGTGATCTTACGCAGGAGCATCGAGTTCGTTTTCGTCGTCGAAGGTCAGGTTCTCGGCGATGTCGTCTCGCCACTTCTGTTTGCGGGTGGCGAATTCCACGGCGTCTTCGTGGTCTTCGTAGTAGCCCTTCTGCACAGCCTGCTCGAGTGCCTGGAAGAGGCCTGAACGGCGCGCCATGGTGCGGTACTTCCGCTCAACGGCGAGGAGCTCGCGGACCATGTTGTAATGCAGGTCGTCGCCATCGCAGACCTGCTTGAGGACGTCCATCTCGTCGGACCCCATGACGAGTTGCTCGTCGAGCGGGCCACCCGGGAAGGACTCGCCGGTGGCCTCCTGGTAGATCCGCGGCAGGCTGTCTTCGACCTCGTGCTTGTCGAACACCCAGATCCGGCGGATCTCGTGCAGTTCCTCAAGCGTGATCAGCTCGATGTTCTGCACGTGCTCCGGAGCATGGGCACGGATCCAAGTCTGGGCGTCCAGCAGGTCCTTCAACCACTCTTCGCGGAAGGACTGCAGATAAGGCCCGTGGATGGCGTCGTCCTTGAACAGCATGACCTTGCCGTTCATCCGACGGAAGTCGCGAGCCGGCTTGTCAGGCTTAGGATCGCCAACCTTGCGGCCAGCCGGAATTTCCTCGCCCTCTTTCCATTCATCAAATGGGGCGTCGAGCTTATTACGTAGCTCCAACAGAGGGGTCATCCACTCCTTTTCCTCGTCGTTCTGGATCATGGCGGACATGGACTTGTCCTCATCGACGAGGGTGCAGGTCCAGCAGCCGAAACGGCTTGAGCCACAGGAAGGAGTAGTGGAGTCGACCACGAGCGGGCATTCGCCATCACTGGAAGCGCCCTGATACATAGTGAGCAGGTCCTGATTGGTGTAGCCCCAGGGATTGGGCTTTTGCATCAGGAACTCCCACACGTCGTCGTTGGTCCAGTCCTCAACGGGGCTGTAGACGAGGGAGTTGGGCAGGTTTGCGTTGGGTGAGAGGCGGTCGCGGACGCGGCGCTTCTCGTGCTTTTCCATGGCGCGGGCGCGGGCTTGGCTCTCCGTTTTACGGATACCCAGGACCATAATCGCCTCGCCGTGAGCGGCGACCACACTGCGGATGAAGGCGTTCGACGGCTTAATCTTCAGACGTTCGGTGCACCAGCGGAACTTCGGGCGCGGGGCGGGATAGCCCCGGCCAAGCAAGTTCACCCAAAAGGTGTCCTTGATCTCCGGAGTCAGGCGGTGCGGCTCGACCGGCAGACCCTGCGCCTGCGCCGCATCCTGCATGGTGCCCAGCGAGGCGGACACCCAGGCGGCAACGACCGGGTTCTCCACAAGCGTGTCGGTGCTAATGACATGCACAGCCTTGGTGCGTTGCTCGGCAGGCAGGCCCTTGAGAGCCATCCACACCAGCTGCAGGACAGCAGTGGAATCCTTACCCCCGCTGTAGCCGATGACCCAGGGCACCTGGTCGGCGGTGTAGAGCTCCCGGATCTCCTCCGTCAGTTCGTTGACGACCTCCTCCAGGGAGCGTCCACCGAACGGCTTGCGACGTACGGGGGTAAGCCCGAGGTTGAGGGGGATGGTGGTCATGCCTCGCCTCGCAGATATGCGTCTTCCACGCGCCGCTCTTCCGGGCTCAACTCCAGGCCCAGATGCTTACGCAGGTAATTAACGGTCAATGTCACGTTTTGATGGCTTTTGGAAACGCGGCCGCCGACGATGGCACGCCCCTCCCAGTCGATGTTGCCCCGGGTCCAGTCCACATCCGTCAGCGGAACCAACCGCCTCTTCCATGCAGCCTCCTTGACCGACTCCCGCAACAGCGCGTTTCCAACGCGGCCCAGCGCATGCAGGGCGATGCCGTGGCTGTGGATGAAGTCCCGACGCATCTCCTGGGCGGAAAGCTGCTTACCGCGGACCATCGCCCACTCCGGCAGCGCCGTGTCCACGGCTTCCCAGAACGACTGCGTCAGCTTGATCGCCTCGTCCTGCTTGAGGTCGAGGCCTTGAAGGAGGGACTGGTTGCCGTAATACAGGGCGCTAAGAGTGAACAGCTTGCGCGAGCGAGCGGAGAGCGTGCTCTTCTCCATCTCAACAAAGCCCTTGAAGATGGCTGAGCGTTCCGTGAGGGCGCGCGTGATCTGAGCGTTGAGGTCCCGGTGGTCGTACAGGACCCCGATGGAGCGCGCCGGGCGGACGGCATGCCGGTTGAGGTCGGCGAACATCTGCTGGGAGCGAGAGAGGCCAGTGTCATGGAAGAAGACGACAGCGATGGTCTCGTCCCCGAGGTCAGGCTTCTCCTTCAGCGCGAGCTCGATGGCGGCGCGGCGATGCTGTCCGTCGTTGATCAGGAAGCGGGCATCCATGGGGATGCGCAACTGCCCCGTGCGGTGCGCAGAACCCTCTGCGCCCTGACATTCGAAGGCCATATCCCCGTCCACGGACGCGGTCAGGGCACTGAAGACGTAATCGTCGGGATTGTCCAGAATGTAGCGAGCGAGCGCCGGCAGGCGTCCCTTATTAAGCACCCGCTGGGCTCTCAGCTCAGCGGAAAGATCATCTTCGTCGAAGAGGAAGATCTTCGGGATGAGCCGCAGCGGGCACATCGACGCATAGAACTCCCGCCCCGCCTGCACTCCACGGATCGCAGGAAAGGTGTATTCAAAGCCCGTTGACGCTCGCGTGGCAGCCCGCCCCGCAGTCTTGCTCGCCGCTTCAGTCTGCACCCGTGCACTCTAGCGTGTACGTACGTGTCCCGAGAAACGTACGTCACTTCCATCTCAACGTACCCTGGTACGCGGGATGACGTACTACACAGGGGTGGCACAACCGAATCAGCCAGACACATCCAGGAGGAAACCCTCCAGGGGCGGCGCTAGCGGTCCCTGTGTCAACTTCGCGCACCGAGAGTCCACCGTGTACGTTAATCGCTTGACGTACGTCGTGTAGTGGAAGCGTGCAAAGAGGCGGGTGAGCGCCGTGGTGGCGTATCTGGATGTTGCGGCGACGACACGGGTGGATCCCCGGGTAGCCGAGGTCGTCCTGCACTGGATGACAGAGGACTTCGGCAACGCCGGCAGCCGCACCCATGAATACGGCGCCCGCGCCAAGAAGGCTGTCCAGCAAGCCCGTTCCTATCTCGCGGACACCGTAGGCGCGAAGACCGAGGAAGTGATCTTCACCAGCGGGGCGACGGAGTCCAACAACATCGCCCTGCTCGGCCTCGCTCCACATGGCGAGCGGACCGGCAAGAAGCACATCATCACCTCCGCCATCGAACACAAGGCCGTCCTCGAGCCCCTGTTGCACCTCGCGGAAACCCGCGGCTTCACCGTGGACGTTCTTGAGCCGGGTGCGTCAGGCCGAATCACTGTCGAGCAGGTCATGGAGCACGTGCGCCCCGACACACTCGCGGTGTCTCTGATGCACGTCAACAACGAGACCGGAGTCATCCAGCCGGTCGCCGAGCTAGCCGAGCGCCTGCGGTCCACGCCGACCTACCTCCACGTGGACGCCGCCCAGGGATACGGCAAGATCGCCGGCGATCTGACCGCGCCAATCGACCTGATCAGCATCAGCGGCCACAAGATCGGCGCACCGAAGGGGGTCGGAGCGCTCATCACACGACGTCGCGGCTGGGATAAGGCTCCACTGGAGCCGATCATGTTCGGCGGTGGCCAGGAGAGGAAGCTGCGTCCCGGAACTCTGCCGGTCCCGCTGATCATGGGCCTCCACGAGGCCGCGCGGATCTTCCACGAGAGCCGGGATAACTGGGAGCGCGAGGCACGAGCGATGCGTGAGCAGATCTTGGAAGCGCTCGGCAAGACACGCTTCCGGGTCAACGGAGATCAGGCTCACACCGTGCCGCACATCCTCAATGTCTCCTTCGACCAGCTCAACGCTGAAGCCTTGATTGTCCGACTCAAGGATCAGGTCGCCATTGCAACAGGTTCGGCGTGCACCAGCGCCTCCTACACCCCTAGCCACGTGCTCCAGGCTATGGGCCTTCCCGATGACGTGGCTGCCAATGGGCTGCGGTTTTCCTGGTTCCCTCCGCAAGCGAGGGACTTCGACCCTCTTCCCATTGCCGAAACCATTGCCCGCATGCAGCCTCAGGAAGGCTGATCAGCCTACGTCTCCGTGCGACGCACCAGGCGGTGCCCGCGCAGTTGCCGGCCGCATCTGACGAGCTCGGCTTCCCAGCCGTTCTCGGTCCCAATCAGGTGCGGCCGTTTATACAGCCCGGCCCGCATTTCAGACTCGGTCAACCGGCGGTATCGCGGCACGTCCGGATCATCCGGTGCCAGAAACTCATGCTTGCGGTGGAGCAGGGGGCGGTTGGCCGAGTTCTCATAGGAGAGATGGGACGTCTGAAGCGTCTGCAGGTCCACCATGTAGGAGGACCAGATCCGTGGATGCGGGTCTTTGTCAAAGTCTGGGTAGTCCAGCCAAGACACTGCCCTCCCCTGATGCTTGAGCTTTGCCACCGTCCACTGTTCCGGGCGACCAGCAGCGATCGATGCGCAGTGCTCGTACAAACGCAACACCGTCGGGATTCGCCCCAGCGCGCGTCGATGCACATACAGAGCCGTCGGTGTTATCTTACCCGCAGCAGACGCATTCATGGCATTGCGTACATAGCCGTCGTCGCGGAGCTTGAACAACAGCCGATCAGCGCGTTGACACGCCTCTTTGTAGGAACTGAAGAACGTACGCACGTCCTGCTGCAAGCCCACCGGCAGACTCGCGAACGGCCCCCGACCGTTGAACAGTTCCACCGCCAAATAGAGCAAGGTGTTCAGCGTCGATCGCTTAGCCCCCGCATCAGCCCGCTCAGCATCAGCACCGTCCCTCAGCAGGCGCTTGACCTCGCCTGGCCGCAGATGAGCCAACAGCTCTGCAACGGTCCGCGGCATCTCCTCAATACGGGGCGCACGTCCCCGACGTTCGAAGAAGTCCACCACCGCACTCACCGCCGAGGCAGTGTCCTCGGAAGCAAGCCACGCGGCATCCGGGATCACACGCTGTGCCAGATAGCTCAGCCGGGCACCCTCGTCCCGGAACGCGTAGATTACCCCGGGCGCAGCCGCCACCACTCGCGCGCCGGTCACTTGCTCCACGTACTCCCGCAGCTCACTCGTGGCATACAGATGCTGGAACGTCTGCCGGCTCGTCAGCAGCCCGTCACCGAACCCCTCACCGTGAACTTTCGACTTCTCCCATGTCAGGCGCGCTGAGACAACCAGCAGCGTCGAGGTCAGCTCCCACGCCTGCTTCAAGGTCTGCCGACGCTCCGCCGGATCCTCGATCACGTTCAACACGTAGGTCAGCAGCACCACATCGGTGGCGACTAGTTGCGTATCGGTGCGGTAGTACGGATCCCAACCCACCACCTGGCAGTCCAGTTGCTGCAAAGCTCTGACGTCGTCGCCACGGCCACAGCCGTAGTCGAGGATCGTCCGCTCAGCCACCAACTGGCGATCCGCCAAAGCCTGACGCGCGGGCACCGACAAGGCCATCCGCCCGATCGCTGTCCGGCGACGCTCACTACCCCAGATTTGCTGCATCTCAGACACCTGCGTCTAGGTAACGACACCATTCAGCAGGGTAGAAGACGCCCGCCGGGTACACCCACGCAACGGCGAACGTGCCCCCAGTCTCAGCAGAGCACCATCAGGCGTCGCTTCGCTGGCAGTGTGCTCCCAGATAATGATGTCTGCCGCTCGAAGAAGGCTGAGCGGTCTGTCGTCAGGCGTACGGACGGGGGCGATGAGGTCTTGGACCCATTGCTTCTGACGGCGCAGATCTGCTTGCAGGAGCGGCCATAAGCGACGAGGGGTGTCCTTATAAGCGCCGGAAATTGGCTTTTCTCCCAGGTAGAACTGGTAAATATTCCTGTCGAAAATCGGCACAAGATTAGGTCGCTTACGGTGGAGGATTTTTGTGACGGCAACGGCCTTGAGATCGGGCAACCCTGTACCGCCGGCTTCACCTGTAGCAACCAATGCTCGATCGACCAGAGACCAGGGTCCCGTCGACGGATCCAGCGTCACGTCCAAGAAATCCGCTGTCGCACACGCCTGATTCGCAAGCACCGCCTCCATGGCGTGTAGAACTTCAGCCCCCGGGCCGTCGGGGCGGAACAACGGAACCACCTGCCTGTAGCCGATACGAACGCTCAGCAGAGACGGCGCCAAGCAGTCCAACGGGCTCAGTCGTTCCGGATCGCCCTGCCAGTCATACGTACGGAAGGCTCGGGGACCTCGAGGATCTGCGTAGGTCCGCAGGTGCTTCTCCGCGCAACCACGCAGTGTTCCGATGGTGCTCACGTAATCCTCCCCGCGGCCTCACCGATTCGCACCGCAACGCAGCCGCTCTGAACAGAGCAATATTCGTGCGCATGCTACGAGCTGTGGACCATACGTGGACCCGTACTCGCCTAACAGCCTTCCGTAGGGCTGCGACCTGCGATGACGCCTGGCAGTCAAGCCCCCTCCGCAGCCGTGTACGCAGGTTCGAATCCTGCCGGGGGCACCTTGAATTAGGTGCCCAAGGACCCGTCACCAGCGGAAACGCTGAGGCCGGGGTCTTCGCGTATATGCAGGCGTATGCGTCGCCGAGCGGCCCTATGACGGCCCCTGTGGACTATTTGTGGACAGGGCCTAGGGGCGTCCGCCCAGGTCAGCAGACGAGAGGCACCGAGCGCGGCTCTGATACCGGGTAATACCGCACAATGGCGCGCTGCAAATGCAGCCCCCGCAACTCCTCCCGGACGCCGGCAGCGAAGCATGGCAACCAGGTCGCGGCGCCCAGCAACGGTGTCACACAGATAGATCGTCCAGTATCCTCCCGGCGTGCCATATGAGATTAGCCATGCGGAGAGATGGGCGCTCTATACCCTTTGGGGCGAAAGGTGCGTTTGGTGCAACCTTCCTGTTTTCTGGTCTGAATACGAAGTAGAGCACCCCATCCCTAAACACCTGGCTTCACGCGCAAACGAAGCGAAGCGACGCGAGGCACTCGAAAGGCACGGCCTCCCAGCGACTTACGATCTCTACTCGATCGAAAACCTCGCTCCAAGTTGCCGTCCCTGCAACTCAGGGAAAGGCCGAAGGGTGCCTACACTGGCCCCAGCCATCACAGAGTTGCTACGCAAGGCGCAGGAGTTGGCCCCGAAGGTGCGCAAAAAGGCCGCCGCATTCGCCAAGAAGCGCGACACGGAAAAAGCGCTTGCGATGATTATGGCATCAGATGACATCGAGCAGCTAAAAGCCGCCGCCGATTTCATTCAAGGGAAACTCAAGGAGGCTTCCGAGTCCCTGCTGACACGGATGCACCCGGCACTATCCGGCCTGTACGATCCCGAGCGCTGGGATCTGGTTACCCCACTCTCCGCGGAGGTAGCTTTTGTGGCGGACGGGAAGACGGGAGGGGTGACGGGTAAACACATCAGTTGGCAATGCCCCTTCTGCTCATCTTACGGTCCGTGGAACGGGAACAGATGCCTAACCTGCGGACACATGGACGAAGCAGACTGGTGAAGCCGCAGCATGAGGCAGCGAACCCTGAACTCATCAGGGGTTCGCTGCCTCATGCTGCGGCTTCAGTCGTATTGACGCAATAGCTCCTCAATCTTACGGTTGGCGATTTCCTGTCGTCCGTCGATGCACTCGGCGTACCGGCTGAGGAGGACCTCGACGCTGTTGCGGAGATCACAGCCATGCCGCACAGGTGGACTCCTGAGCCGGGCGCTTTCGTCCGTGGTGAGGTCCTCTGGCACGCCCACAACCACTAGGTCAGGAGACGAGTAGCTGGAAGTCCACAGGTGATCACTGCTGGGCCGTCGGTAGGCCGTCCGCGGCCGCTCAGTGGCGACCGGTGACGCCTACTAACGACAGTCGTAGGACCGGTAGCCGCAGGTCACCCAAGTGGATCTACGACACTGGTACGGCCATGCCAAAGCCCGGAGAACTTAGCTGAGGTCGGTTGAGCCCGCGCATCGGGATCCGCCCCGGGTGAGTGTCCAACTGCGTGACAACGGCCGAGAGCGCGGACGTTTGCGGACCGCCAGCGCAGGTGAAGGACACTCCCTCGCTCGCCCAAGTTGCTTCGGGACGAAGAAGTCGCCGCGCTAAAGCTTCGTCACCGCGCTTCTGCCGTCGCTCCTTGCTCTGATCGACGGCGTCAGCAGCGTGGCTGAGACCGGTGGGGGTGCGGCGAGGCACACACGCGCCTGGTCGGTCGGCGCACCCACCATCGTGGCTGACTTTCGTCGGCTGAGGTTCAGGCGGGCGCAAAAGAGTTCGTCTCCGCCTCGGTGTGCGATGTGTCTGCACCAGGTCGGCACAGCTCGACGGGGAGGGGAGACCGGGTTGGTCCAGGGAGGCGTCACCGCGACACGGAACCGTCTACTCCCCCAAGCCCGGGGAATGCGGTGCTCATGACACTGGCGCGCTCACTGCCCGACAATGCCACCGAGTGGTGGATCTTCCTGGGAACGTTCGTCCTCTACGTGCTCGGACGCTGGTTCTTCGCCTGGCAGCGAGCCAGGCGCGAGGGCGACAGCCACCCCATGCGTACCGCGTTCGCCGAAGAAGACGATCCTGCCGCAAGCCACGCGGCCATGGTCGGCGGCTTCCGCTCCTACCGGCAGTTCTTCGGCTTCGTCGGAAGCGCCGTCGCAGTGGTTCTCGTCGCTGCCCTGACCGAAGGCTGGCTGCGCCACGCCCTGCTATGGATCATTGTTCCGCTTCTGGTCATAGCGCTCTCGTACCTCGACTTCCGCCAGGCCCTGAAAGCGCGCTCAGAAGCCTGACAGGGACGCGGGCAAGCGACAAGGCACACCGCCCGGCCTCACTCATACTCGCGCAACAACTCCTCGATCTTCCGGTTGGCGATCTCCTGCCGCCCGTCAATGCACTTGGCGTAGCGGCCCAACAGGACCTCGACACTGTTGCCCGCCCGTTCGGCGACCTCGGTCGGGTCGACCCCGGCGTTGAGCCAGGTCGACAGGGCTGAGTGGCGAAGGTCGTACGGCCGACGCGCCAACGGCGAAGCCACCGCGGCCGACGGGAGCGCCAGCGTGCGGGCTTCCTGCCAGGCTCGCGAGTAGGTCGAGGAGGCAACTACTCCTCCGCCCTCGCTATAGAACAGGCGCCCGTCTGAAGCGGTCCCGAAGGTGTCGAGGGGTTCAAGGAGCATCGACACAAGTTGGGGCGGGATCGGCACGGGGCGCATGTCTTCGGCCGGCCGGTTCTTCAGCCCTCGGTCGTCGTGGCTCTCCCCCGAATCCGTCCACTGCTTGCCGACGCTCGGACGCGTGCGGTGCAGGAGCACAGTGCCCCAGCCGTGTTCCGGCAGTGTCAGGTCAGCTTCGGAGAGGCCGATATCCTCGGCAGGCCGCAGGCCGGCGAAGTACATGCAGGCAAAGAGCCCGACCAGTCGACGACCGCGGGCCCTTCGGTAACCGCCCACGTAGGACACGGCGTGGAGTAGCGAAACGGCCTGCTGCGGATTCACCACCAAGCGCGGGTCTACTTCACTGGAAACCTTGGGCTTCTGCCAGCGCACGGCGATCAGGGGATTTTCCTTGAATTCGCCTAGGTCAACGGCGTAATGCAGGGCGTTGACGAAGCTGTACCGCTTTCGGCGCACGGTCTCGGCCGCAGCAGCCTTCCCGTCGAGATGGATCTTGAACGAGTCGAGTACCTCCCGTGCCGTCACAGGGTCAGCCAGATCATTCAACGGGCGCGACGCCTTGGCGATCCAATGCAAGGTGTCCTCGATCTCCGTAGGCACCTCCCGCTCACCCGGTCCAGGCAGCACGAAAGCCCAGTTGCGCAGGGTTTGCCGGATCAGCGGAGCGCTCGGCCGTCCATTTCATTGCCAGGTACTTCAGCGTGAAGGCGTACCAGCTCAGTTCGGCTCTTGTCTCGGCCATCGAGTCCGGAAGCCCGGTGACATCGTCGAATTCATCACCATCACGCGCGGCGCGCATGAGCTTGGTGCGGTAATGATCTGCCAGAGCCTTGGTTCGGAACGTCTCGGAGAAGACCCTCTCCGCAACCGACCAACGCACGTCGTATGAGGGCCGCTTCGAAGGGCGCTTGCGAACCCCCCAGATCTTGACGTCCAGGGACTTCACGCGGCTTCCTCCCGCTCACGGAGCCACGCGGTGAAGTCGCTTCGCCACACCCGCAGCTCACCGTTGGGGAGCTTCAGGGCTTTCGGCGCTTGGCCCAGCTCCCGCCAGCGGTAGAAGGTGCGCCGTGACACTTTTTCAACTCACTCAGGATGTCTGGGACCGTCATCAGTTCATCCCTCACAGGTGCGCTCCTTCCAGGGCTAGTTGGTCGGACAGGGCTTCACGTGCGGTCTCGCGGTTGAGTTGGAGGTCTCGGGCGATCGTCGCGGCGAGGGCGGATTCTCCGGGGGTGTGGCCGTGGCCGGCGTACTGCCAGGAGGCGAGGACGAGCACGGTGTCCGGCTCGGTGTCCTCGAGGCCGCGGTCCTGGCGCCCTTGGGCGGCGCGATAGTCGGCGCGGGTCCGGCGGAGGGTGCCGAGGGTGGTGGAGTAGTGGCGAGATTTGGAGGAGAAGTGTCCGCGGAAGCCCAGCATGTGGGCCCAGGCGCGTAACCGTCGGTCGGGGTAGAGGGGTTCGAGGTCGAAGCATGCGTCGATGAGCCGGCGGGCGTGGTCGGGGACGCCGAGCAGAACGGCGGCTTCGCGGTTGCCGATGGGGCGGTCGAGGGTGCCGGTCGTTTCGGCGGCTTTGGTGGCGTACTTGGTGACGTAGGAGGCAACGGCCTGTTCGGTGATGTCCGTGCCGTCGTTGAATGCCTTCACGGGCCGGATGTCGAGCTGTGTGCCCCACTGGAAGGTGCGGGCCGGCTCGTCGCCCGCGGCGGGCACTGACACCGTGGTGTAGCGGTGCAGGGCGGCGGCGCGGATCGCGTCGGTGAGGAGGCCGACGTTGGCCCAGGACGGGGGCGGATCGTCGGGGCCGTCGAGGCGGATCACGGCGTGTGTCGAATCTCAGTTGATGGTTGACGGGTTGGCGTCGGGTGATGCTTGACGTCTGACCTAGACGATCCTCGCCAGGCGATCACCAAGATCGACTAGTGAGTTCCCACCCGCCCTCACGCCTGGGCGCGCGATGAGTGGGAACGCAATCAATTCCAGAGCGTACGGAGGTGCGGACGCCACGGACCCTGACCCGGCCCCACGGGCCGTACCGGCAGTGCAGCACTCGGGCCGCCAGCAGGCTGGTTCCCCGTACCCGGAGCCACCGACGGTGCCGACGGTGCCGACGGTGCAGCACTCGGGCCGCCAGCGGGCTGGCTCCCCGTGCCCGGGGCCTGCGCGCCTCCGCCGGCCCACAGCTCGTCGACACGCGCGCGCTCGGTGGCGTTCGGGTAGCGGTTGGTGCAGGACGGGCCGGGGCCGCCGCCCGACATCAGCTCACTGCACGGCCCGCTGTAGTTGTCCGGCAGGCCCAACACGTGCCCGGTCTCGTGGGTGACGACGCGGATCGAGTCGTTCTGCTGGGCCTGGGTGTAGTCGAGGAAGATCTGGCCGCTTCCGTGGCCGTCGGTGGAGGCGTGGGACCCGCGAGGGTCGTTGCCCTCGTAGTAGGAGAAGTCGGCCCCGCTCGAAGCCTCCTCGAGCTTGACGTTGGACTCGGAGCTGTTCCAGGTCGCGGCCGCGCTCGCTATCTGCGAACGGAAGCTCGGCGCCTTGGAGGCGTCGTAGTGGAGGGTCACCGCCTGCCCGCTGGGCTGGGCGGCGCGCTTCTCAGCGACCGACTTGAGCACAGCCTCGAAGAACGCCTTGTTGTTCGCGGCCTCCTCAGCCGACCCGTCGTACCCCGCCACGGAGGTATCGGCGGAGTCGGAGGGGGTGGCAACCGTCTGGGCGCTCGCCGGCACCGCCACGGCCAATGCGCTGGAGGCCAGACCCAGGCCGAGAGCGAGGGCGAGGAATCTCGGGGACGTTCGGGACGACTTCATGTGGGGGGCTCCTACTCACTCGGTGACGCCGAGCGCCACAGCGCGCGGTCGACTCGGTGAACACCGGTTCCGAACTGCAGCGACGTCCTGTGGGTCGACATTCTTAGAACGGCCCGACAGGGCACGCAATGGGTCCCACCACTACGTCGCTTCGTAGATCTCAGGACCTCGCCAAGGCCGTGCGCGGGCCTCCGGTCCCCACACAGCGACAGGAGGAAAAGATGTCGCGGCGTCAGAAGCCTTACAGCGCGGGGCAATGGGCGTGCCTGTCGGCCGGGCGGAATTCCGACACACGCCGCAGGATCCACATCCAGGCCAAGACGGACAAATACTCAGATGTACGCCATGCCGTATCTACTAAGTGCACCGGTTGATTGGCAGAGCGTTGTGACTGACGTCACGAAATAATGGGCTTCCGCTTCTTTTGCGCCCCACTGGCACCGAGTCGCCCTCCCCAGACGTCACTCTCGGCGCAGGGCAGAGCCCCTCTCCGCTGAGCCGCCACCGCTCAGTCCTGATCAGGATGGAAGCCGGGCCCGCCGTGCGGCACGGCGAGCGGCGCAGGAAGAGGTCGGTCGGTTCCTCGCCCGCCTCCAGCAGCGCGTCCGCCGCACTCAGCAAGCGTCCCAGGAACCCCACCGACAAGAATGGAACGGCGACCGCGAAGGACAGCTGACCGCAGGAGGCTTCCGCTCGGCGCCTGAGCACTGAGGCCCAGGCGTCGAGCTCCGCCCAGCTCTCCGGCGCTAGTCGATATTGATGTTGAAGTTGGAGACGCTGCCGTCAGCGGCGGTCAGAGTGACCGGACCGAACGTGATGATCACGGCGGAGTTGCCTCCCGGGCCCCGGTAATAGCCGGTCGCCTTGGTGACCCGAACAGCCAAGGCCACAAGCGTCGCAGCGGCCTTCTCATCGGCCTCGATCTTCGGCTGGGCGAGAGCGGGATGCCCGTTGTCGTCTGCCCAGTCCCGGAAGCTGCGGGCGTCACGGCTCATGTCGGGGAGGATGCTCTTGTTGGCCCAGGCCCACAGCCACGAGCCCGAGCCGGGGCTGAAACTGCCGAGGATCTGCGCGGGTGCTGCCGCCGTCTTGTCAGGGAAGGTCCAGGTGATGATGCCGGTCGTCTGATCCAGATCCCAGCGGTCCGCTGAACCCAGCCCCCAGGACATGTGGGCACGACCCAACTGTTCGATCATGTCTTCGCCCTGCAGCAGCAGGAGGCTCAAGTCGGCTCGCTCCCCGGCCTGATCAGCACTCTCCGCCTCATTGGCCCGCTTGAACATTCCCATGCCGCGGAGTCTGCCAGAGGCCACTGACCAGTCGACGATGACCCCTCACACCTGACACCTCGCCACCGACAGGGTGGGGAATTACGTGACCACACGGCCGGGGCATTACGTGATCGTCCACACGGCTCCGGCACCATCCCTTCGGTGAAGTCGTCCACGACTGACAGGACACAGACCCCGTCGTGGTTCTCCACCTTCGCGTACTGCTCCTTGTCCTCGCCGCCGTCATGCCCCCAGCAGTTGCCCGGCGTACTGGCACACGTCGAGGTGTCTTGCCGGTCGGCCGCGTGCTCGTGTTCCGCGGGCACCGGGCCGGGCTCCCGTTGGACGACGGGGGCGAGCGGCGAGGGGTGGGGGTAAAACGCTTCCGGACGGGCCGAGATCGTTGGCAGGTCGGCACCCGGCTCGGCAGCTTCGGGCTGCGTGGGGAGGGCGGAGCCGATGTGCTGTGGCAGGGCGGGGATCGCGTCGGACGCGGGCATGGGCGGACGGCCTTCCGGAGTCGGTGGACCCCGGTAGTGCCACACCCCGGTGATCCGCGGTTCCCCGTGCACCGCGCACGGGGCCGGTCGTCACCCGGGGCACCCGTAGCGGGCGGGATGCCGTCCAGCAAGCCGGGGCTTGACGCTGGAACTCGTGACCGGGCGTGAAATTAACACCCGTCACGGATCTTCACAAGGTGCTCCCGCCTCTGGATTCGAGCCCGAAACTGTGAAAGCCTCCCGCTTGGTCACGAAGCCGATCGCGCCCCTGGACGATCATCGGCTGGCAACCTCGCACACCGCGCAAGGTGCCTTCCAGGGAAGACCGGGCCCCCACTGTCCAGTTGGGGGTAAGCGCGGATCTCCCTGCACGACGCGTAAGGGGGTCCCCGATTCTCAGGAGACCCCATGGACAACACCCGCGCATCAGCCACGCCCCGGAACTGGGCGGGCTACCAGCAGGCAGTCGTGGACATCCGACTCGCCGACCGCACGGTGAGGGTCGTGCCGGGCCCGCAGGGTACAGCCGAAGGCCACTTCCCAGAACCGGCCGGGCGCACCATCCATGTGATCACCGCATGCAATCCCTATGGCCGTACGGCCTCTGCCGAGGACAACGGCCGTGCCCAGGCGCTGCTGTTCGAGGAGATCGGCCGGCGTCGGCTCGCCTGGTGGCCCGCGGCAGGAGGCACCGTGTGCGGTGCGCACGTCGAGGAGAGCGCCGCCCTCGTCGGCCTGAGCGACGCCGAGGCGCGTGAACTGGGCCGGCACTTCGGCCAGGACGCGGTCTTCGCCTGGACCCCTGACGCCTGGCGTCTGCTGTCGTGCTCCAGCGATGAGACAGCCGTGTCCGGGTGGACCATGTCCACGCAGCAGCCCAGGGACCCGGGGTCCTGCCTCACCTGACGGACTCAAGGCCGCGTCTTTCAGTACGCAAGGAGTCAGCACGCAAGGAGGAGGTCCCGATGGGCATGCATCCCATGCCGACCCCGGCCCGTTGCCCGCGCTGCGGCAGAACCCTCGTCGGCCCACCGGCCGAGCGGGTCAAGGCCGACGGCTTCCCGGCGGAGGTGACGTACGAGACGGACCCGCTGTGCGGAGCGCGCTGGCACGTGTGGGACAAGACGTCCCCGCTGCGCCGCCGGGCCCGCCCCTATGTGGATGGCACGGGACCACGCTGAACTCCGGGCTCGGCGGAAGTGAGTGACGTGACAGCCGAGTTCACGATGTCGCCGAGCCAGCAGCGGACCGGTGGGGTGGCGTGCCGGGAGCGGACGGGCCCGGGAGGATGAGAAGGCGTGTGGGCCTGGACGGCCGTGTCATGAGGCGCCCGTGGTCGGTTTCGTGCACCGGGTCGTCCCGGACTCGGCCGGTGTCAGGCGGATCTGGGAGGACTGGAGTTTGAGCGGTTCGTGGGTTGTTCGGTCCCAGAGGATCGCGGTGCCGGCCGTTACGCCGAAGGACAGGTACGGGTGTTTCGGTGACAGGTGTGGGCCCTCGCCGGAGAGGCGGGTGAGGGGTACGGCGGGTTCGACGCAGGTCCATTCCGGTTCGACGCCGAAGTAGGACGGGGGATCGTCGCCGCGTTCGGCGGCCTCGGTCGTCCTGTGCACCGCCGTGCTCGCCGAATCGAGTGCCTGCAAGGTGACCACGCCGAGCATCAGGAGGAAGAAGCAGGCGTTCAGGGCTACGTTCAGGCGTTCGCCGGGCGCCGCGTAGGAGTGGTGCCGGTGCCGTGCGATTCCCCACCACGCGGGAACGACGAGCAGCGGGCTGAGCAGTGTGAGCAGCTTCGCGGCGGCCAGTACCTGCCAGACCGCAGGCACCTCGAGGTCGTCCGGCGAGAGCGACAGGCCGTCCGCGTACAGGGCGTGGAGCACGGATCCGGCGGCCAGAAACGAGGACAGGGCGAGGGTCGCCACGAGCGGGACCGCCCAGGCGACCCACTCGCCCCAGCTCCACTGGCGTACGAGGAGCCACAGACCCGACATCACACCGAGCACGAGTGCCGTCATGAGTATCTGGCGTCGTGTCCAGCCGTGCCCTTCGCCGTCGACGAGACCGAGCCCGGAAGCGGTGAGGAACGCCATCAGCAGCAGGACCGTCACCACGCCGAACCGTCGGCCCTCCCGTGCGAGCCGCGCTCCCGCACGCACACCACCCGCCGCGCCGAGGCCGGCCACCGTCACCCAGAACCACCAGGCGAACCCGGACCGACCGGCCGCGAAGACCAGCGCCGCGGCCGTCAGCAAGGACCACGACACCGCGTGGAACAAACGGTGTTCGGTCTCCTCCTCCGGCCAGTACCTCACCGTGCCGCGCCAGCGACCGTCGAGGGGCCGCACTCCCGCTCCGGCGATCTGAGGGGTGTGTGTCCGGGCCAGTCGAAGGGCCTGCCGCGGGTGTCCCGATACGACGCCGCCCGCGTCGTACCATCCGCAGCGCAGGGCCAGGCGCGAGACAGTACGACGCCAGGAGTGCGGTGGACGGGCGCGATGCCGCGCGCTGTCGACGACCCGCCAGTGCGAGAACATCTCGCGATCGCGCCGGACGGGCTCCGCGAAGCGCACGTACGCTTCGAGTCGGGCGCCGCGCATGGCCTTGCGCACCCTGTGCGCCGCCCCTCGGTCGCATGCCTTGGCGGCACCGAACAAGCGGACCTCTATCTCGTACACGCGGGCTTCGGGGTCAGGATCCAGCGCCGGCCCTCGGGGCGGTTCCCCGCCTGTCTCTGTGGAGAAGCCGCGCACCGGCCAGCCGTGCTCCTCGAAACACCGCTGCGCCTCCTCCCAGTCGTCGGGGCCTCCACGGACCTCGACGAGAGCCCGGACCCGTTGGTCGTAACGCGCGTGCGGCATGCGGGGCTTGCTCCTCCTGTGCGGCTCGGTTCGCCACGTCGGCTTGCGGGCGGCTCGGGTTTCGTCCGGCGGGAGCGTACCGGCCGCCCGGGGCTCGGAGGTCATCGGACTCTCGATGCGAGATCCCTTTTGTCATGGGACTGAACATTTGGCAGGTGAATCGACCGGCTGAAGCGCGAACCAACCCTGGGGTCCGGTGAGTTGTGCACGCGTGGACTGCGTACGGGAAACGAGGGCGGTGTCGCGGGCCGGGCACGCTGCGACGCGGCCCTCGTGTCGGGCGTACCACCGGCTCTCCCCCACAGATCCGTCAAGTCGCAGACAGAAAGCAGCCGCTCTCATGCGTCACTCCTCGGAGATTCCCTACTTCCACCCCCACGCCGTCACCGTCGCCGAGGTCAGGCCGGGGGATCTGCTCGCTCTGTCGGAGGAGGACGTCGCCGGGGACCGGTGGTTCGTGGTGATACACGTCGTGCCCGCCGATACACCCGGGATGCCCGGGGCACTTGAGACGCCCGGGACGCCCGGGACGGTCCGGGTGACGTTGCGGCCGCCGCTCGGTGGGGCCGATCGCGATGAGGTGCTGGGGCGGGTCCGGCAGGTCACGGTCGCCTGTCGGCGGATGGATGTGGGCCGGATTCCGGTCGTCACGTCGGTCGATCTCGCGGGCGTCGAGTTCCGCGACGGGGACCGGGTCACCACGCTGCGCGTCGTCGATCCCCATGCCGTCGAGGAGACGTACGTACGGCGGTGGGGTGTGTGGCATCGCGACCTGGAGAGTCTGCGCGAAGAGCCGCTCTCCGACGGGGCGTTGCGGGAGCTGGCCGGGGAGATCGCCGGGCGCGACCATCTCGTACGGCATCATCCGCGGCCGCGCCGGTCGGCGGGAGGCATGGCGCCGCGTCGGGTCGTCGTCACCGGGCTCGGTGCCGTCACCCCGCTCGGGGTCGGTGTGGGTGAGCTCTGGCGGGGGCTCCTCGAAGGGGAGTGCGGCATACGGGAGTTGGACGGGGAGGAGTTCGAGGGGCTGCCCGTGCGGGTGGCCGGGACCGTGCCCGTGGACCCCGCCACGCTGCTGCCCCGGCCGCAGGCGCGGCGGATGAACCGGGCCGCCCAGTTCGCCGTGCTCGCCGCGCGGGAGGCCTGGCGGGACGCCGGGTTCGACGGGGCCGGGACGGCGGAGAGCGGGCTCGACCCCGCGCGGGTCGGCGTGTCCGTCGGGGCCATCCTCGGGGACGCGTCCGTCCTCGTCGGAGGCGACCGCAAGCTGCGCGCCAAGGGGCCGCGCTCGGTGTCGCCCCTCACCACCCCCATGACGGTGCCCTCGCAGGCCGCCTCGCAGGTCTCTCTCGCGTTGCGCATCACCGGCGAGGCCCGCACCGTGACCAGCGCGTGCGCCTCCGGCACCGAGGCGATCGGGCTGGCCATCGACCGGATCCGGTACGGACATGTGGACATCGCGCTGGCCGGGGGCGCCGAGGCCGTCGTCACGCCCGCGATCATGGCGTCGTTCGCCGCGATGCGGGCGCTGTCGCACCACGGTCTGACGGAGGGCTCGCCCTCCCGGCCCTTCGCCAAGGACCGCGACGGGTTCGTCAACGGGGAGGGTGCCGGGTTTTTGCTGCTGGAGACGGAGGAGCACGCGCGGGCGCGCGGGGCGCGGATCTACTGCGAGGCCGCCGGCTGGGGGCTGTCCGCCGACGCCCACCACATGGCCGCGCCCGACCCGTCCGGCAGCGGCGTCGCGCTCGCGCTGCGGCGCGCGCTGAAGGACGCCGGGGGTCATGTCGTGGACGTCGTGCACGTCAACGCGCATGCCACGGCCACCGTCGAGGGCGATCTCGCCGAGGCGAACGCGTTGCGGGCGGTGCTCGGCGGGCCGGTGCCGGTCACGGCCCTGAAGGGGCACCTCGGTCATCTCCAGGGCGCCGCGGGCGGGGTGGAGGCCGTCGCGACGGCCCTCACGCTGCACCACGGTCTCATCCCGCCCACGATCGGCTGCGCGATCCAGGACGACGAGATCGGCCTGGACGTCGTGACCCACAGCGCGCGCCCGCTGCCGGCCGGCGGAGACCTGGCCCTCAGCAACTCGTTCGGCTTCGGCGGCCACAACGCGGTGCTGGCGCTGCGGCGAGTGGGGTAGGCGGGTGTGGGCGGGTGGGCCCCGGCTCACGCCGAGCGGGTGGGCCCCTGGCTCACACCGAGCTCGTGGGCCCCCGGCTCACACCGAGCGCGTGGGCCCCCGGCTCACACCGAGCTCGTGGGCCCCCGGCTCACGCAGAGCGTTTCCGTGGCGTCGCCTTCTTGGCCGGGGTCTTCTTCGCCGTGGTCTTCTTCGCGCTCGTCGCCTTGGCGGTGGTCTTCTTCGCCGTCGTCTTCTTCGGAGCCGCCTTCTTCGCCGTCGCCTTCTTCGCCGTGGACGTCGACTTCTTGCCCCCGACCTCCTTGGGCGCGGCGCGGGCCGTCTTGCGGCGCAGCCGCGTCACCTCCGCCTGCGCCTCCTTCCCCGTGTCCTTCCCCGTCGCCTTCCCCTTCTTCGCGCCCGTGCGGTCGCGCGTCTCCGAGCCCGTCTCCGAGCCCGTCCCCTCGCCTCGCGACTCCTTCGCCGCGCGGACGCTCTTCTCCAGGGCGGCCATCAGGTCCAGCACCTTGCCGCCCGGCTCATCGGCAGGCGCGGACGGGACCTTCTCGCCGGAGGCCTTCGCCTCGATGAGTGCCTCGACCGCCTCGCGGTAGCCGTCGTGGAGCTCGTTCAGGTCGACCTCGCCGAGCGTGTCCATCAGCGCGTCCGCGAGGTCCAGTTCCTTGTCCCGGACGGTGACGCTCGCGTCGGGGGCGACGCTCTCGGGGGGCCGGATCTCGTCCGGCCACAGCAGCCCGTGCATCGCGATGACGTCCTCGACGACCCGCAGCATGCCGAGCCGCTCCCTCCCCCGCAGCGCGAACTTCGCGACGGCGACCTTCTGGCTGCGCTTGAGGGCCTCGCGCAGCAGCGTGTACGGCTTGGCGGCGGGGACGCCGTTCGCCGACAGGTAGTACGGCGTGTCCATCTGGAGCGGGTCGATCCGGTCCGCCGGGACGAAGGCCACGATCTCGATGGTGCGGGCGGTCGGGATGGGCAGCTGGGCCAGATCCTCGTCGGTGATCGGAATGATCGTGCCGTCCGCGTCCTCGTACCCCTTGCCGATCTCGTCCTGCGTGACCTCACGGTCCTCCAGCTCGCAGAACTTGCGGTAGCGGATCCGGCCGCCGTCCTCCAGATGGATCTGGCGGAACGAGATGGAGTGGCTCTCCGTGGCGTTCACCAGCTTGATCGGGATACTGACCAGGCCGAACGAGATGGCGCCGTTCCATATGGATCGCACGTGCAGCACCTTTCCGATCGGTATCAGCCGATTTCGTGGGATTCTCATCGTATGACGCCGATCACGGAGGTGGCGGGGCGACGGCTGGCCCTCTCCAACCTGGAGAAGGTCATCTATCCGGCGACCGGCTTCACCAAGGGCGAGGTGCTGCACTACTACGCCACCACCGCCGACGCCCTCCTGGCGCACCTGCACGACCGTCCGATCTCCTTCCTGCGCTACCCCGACGGCCCGGACGGTCAGGTCTTCTTCGCCAAGAACGTGCCGCCGGGTACGCCCGACTGGGTCGTCACCGCCGAGGTGCCCCGTTCGGAGGGGCCCGCCCGCATGGTCCTGGTCCAGGACCTGGCGAGCCTGATGTGGGCGGCGAACCTGGTGACCGAGTTCCACACCCACCAGTGGCGGATCGGCACGCCCGGCCAGGCGGACCGGCTCGTCTTCGACCTCGACCCGGGCCCGCCCGCGACGATCGTCGAGTGCTGTGAGGTCGCGCTGTGGCTGCGGGAGCGGCTGGCGGCGGACGGGATCGAGTCGTACGCGAAGACGTCCGGGTCGAAGGGGCTGCATCTGCTGGCGGCGCTGGAGCCGACGCCGTCCGGGCGGGCGACGGAGTACGCCAAGGAGCTGGCCGTGGCGGCGGAGAAGGACATGCCCCGTCTCGTCCTGCACCGCATGACGCGGAGCCTGCGCCCCGGCAAGGTGTTCGTCGACTGGAGTCAGAACGCGGCGCGGAAGACCACGGCGGCCCCGTACACCCTCAGGGCCCGTGCCGAGCCCACCGTCTCCACTCCCGTGACCTGGGAGGAGGTCGCCGACTGCACTGCCGCACGCCCGCTCGCCTTCCAGGCCCCCGACATCGCCCCCCGCCTCCAGGAGCACGGCGACCTGCTGGCCCCCCTGCTCGACCCCGGCCACGCCGCGCCCCTGCCGTGACGCCGCGCGAGGGCGGCCGTCAGCCGGGGCGGCAATCAGCAGCGTCTGAGCGCCTCAGCGGCGCCTGCTCGCCGGCGCGTCTCACACCTGCAACCACGTATGCCGGTCCCGGGCCATCGCGTGCAGCGCCTCGGCATCCGCCGGCTTGAGCACCCCGCCCAGCCGCGCCAGCCCGGACAGGTCCGCCTCCCGCAGGACCCGCACCGCCCGCAGCGGAGCCGTGACATCAAGGGCGGTCGGCCCCACCACCGCCAGCACCGGACGGACCTCGGCCGTCAGCGCGTACGAGGCGCGGTCGGCGTCGGCCCGCACCCACCGCAGCACCGGCCGCGGCTCCCGTCGCCCCACCCCGACCATCGGGTCGGCGACGAGCACCCGCTGCTTGCGGGCGTACAGCGCGTGGACCGAGAACAGGCCGCCCGGCCCGATCACCAGATGGTGGATGCGATCGCCTCCGGGCAGCGGCACCGAGTGCAGGGTGTGCCACCCCGCCCCCTCGAGCCGGTCCAGCGCCTCGCCGACCGCCTGCTCGGCGGCCAGCGCCCGCCGCCGCGGATCCGGCCGCAGCCGGTGCGCAGGACCCGGGTCGCGGTCCAGGTCGATCACCAGCGCCTCACCGGGCCGGTTGGGCGCCAGGTCGTCGTCCGGATGGAGGGTGAGGCGGGCCAGCTCCGCGGGCGTCGGCACCGGTGGCGGACCCACGGTGACCGGCCCGGTCAGGAAGGGCCCGAGCGCGTCGAGCACGTCCTCCCGCCAGTCCTCGCCGAGCACGTTGACCCGGGCCGCCTCACGGTCGTACCAGGCGACGTTCCTCCCGTCCGCCAGGCAGACGTACAGCCGCTCCTGACCATGTCGCCAGGTCGGTACGACGCGGAGTCCGCTCATGCACCATCACCCCATGACCATGGGACCAGGCGGGTGCTCCAGGAGCAAGAAGGCGGCTACCTTTGGGAGCAGTTGGGGGAGTGAGTGGGAGGCGCCGTTGCGGACCCGCAGGAAGCGACCCGATATGCCGGCCCCGGACAGCCCGTGGAGCGAGATCGTGCCCGGTCTGTGGATGGGCGGGCACGAGTTCCAGGGCCCCGCCGGGCAACTGGAGTTCGCCGTCGTACGCGATGAGTTCGACCTGGTCCTGACGCTGCTGCGGCTGCCGGGCCACGGCCCCGACGAGGGCGTCGAGCACCATGTGTGGCCGATCCCGGACGGCCCGCTGGACGGGACGCAGCTCGCGGGCGTCATCCGGCTCGCGCAGACCGCGGCCGAGGCGCTGGAGCAGGGCCGCCGGGTGCTGGTCCGCTGCTACCACGGCTACAACCGCTCGGGGCTGGTCGTGGCGCACGCCCTGATCCGGTCCGGCCGCTCCGCCGAGGAGGCGATACGGCTCGTCCGCACCCGCCGCTCGCACTGGGCACTGCACAACGACCTGTTCGTCGCGTACCTGCGGGCGGGGCTGCCCACGGCCCGCCTGCTGGAGGAACTGACGGAGTGAGGCCCCGCCGGTGGACGTCGGTGGACGTCGGTGGACGTCGGTGTTCGCCGGTGGGCAATGAGCCCCCACTGGTGAACAAAAAGGACTTCCCTATGAATATGGTGTACGAAACCATTCAGCACGCCGACCTCCGCAGGTAAGCCCCCGCCGGGGCGGGGGCGGCCCGGACGCAGGAGTGCAGTGCCGCCCCTCCGCCACACAGGCGCCACCCGCAGCCCCTCACGCGCCGGCCTCAGCCCGTCACGCGCCGGCCTCAGCCCCTCACTCACCGGCCTCAGCCCCTCCCCCACCGGCCGCGCCCGCCGCGCCCTCCGCCGCGCCGGGCGCGCGGCCCTCGGCACCCTCACCGCGGCCCTGCTGCTGACGGCCGCGACCGGCTGCGGCGACTCCGGCGGGCTGCGCGGCGCGGGCGCGACCCCCACGGCCGTCGGCCCGACGAAGCTCTGGCCCCAGCTGCCGGCCGCCACCACCGCGGCCCTCGACTACGGCGAGGCGGACACGGAGACGGTCAAGGGGGTCACGGCCCCCGGCGACGACATCCACGAGGTGGACCCGGTCGACGTGATGCGCGCCGACATCGCCGCGCACCCGGCCCAGTACACCGGCCCGAAGGCGCCGTACCACGAGATCGTGCGGCAGATCGGGAACTGCGGAAAGAAGGGCGCGCGGGGCCGCGCCTGCCCGATCCTCCAGGCGTACTACCGAGATCTCACCGGCGACGGGAAGGACGACATGGTGCTCGGCATCCGCTTTCCCGGCAACCAGCTCGCCGTGCGCGCCTACACCTTCGAGCACCACAAGCTGGTGCAGGTCATGAGCACCACGGACGCCGTGGTCAGCGTGGAGGTGGCGGGCCGGGAGGTGATCATCCGCTCGCCGTCGATACTGCCGGGGTACGAGTTCCGTACGGTCTGGCAGTGGGACGCGCACCAGCACGCGATGCTGGCGGCCCGCGACGAGATCCTGCGCGTGGGCACCGCGCCGCCCGCCTCCCGGGGCACGCCGTCGCCGTCGCCCCCTGCGACACCGGAGCCGGCCCGGTCGCCGACCCCGTCGGAGAGCACCCGATGAGCCCGGCCGGACGGCGCGTGGGCCTCTTGGGACGTCTCCCCCGCTGGACCGCCGCCCTCGCCTGGAAGGCCGCCGTCTTCATCACGGTGATGTGCTGCGGCCTCGCCGCCCTGCTCGGCGTACTCGTCCATGTCTCGGTCACCGACCAGACCGTCGGCGAGGCCCGCGGCCGCGCGCTCGACCGGCTGACGCAGGCGGCGTCGGCGTACCAGGCAGGGGACCGGCTGCCGCCGGGCGCGGACATCGATCCGCCGGGTCTGCCCGCGCGGCTGAAGGAACTGGCCACCGACGGACGGCGCGGCACGATGGTCGGCCGGAACGACCCGGAGCCCACGATGTGGGCGGCGGGCCCCGCCGACGGCGGGCGCACGCTCGCCGTGCGGGTCGACTACGCGCAGGGCGCCCACACCATCGACGCGCTCGACCGGGCGATCGTGTGGTCGTCGGCGCTGGCGATCGGCGCGACGCTGCTGGTGGGCGCGTTCGCGGTGACCCGGGTGACCCGGCGGCTGCACGGCACCGCCCAGGTGGCGCGGCGGATCAGCGCCGGCGACCTGGACGCGCGCGTGAACGACCCGCGGACGAAGGATCCGACGCGCCCCCAGGACGAGGTGGCCGCGGTGGCCGGCGCCCTCGACACGATGGCGTCGACCTTGCAGAGCAAGCTGCTGAGCGAGCAGCGGTTCACCGCGGACGTGGCGCACGAGCTGCGCACCCCGCTGACCGGACTGCACGCGGCCGCCGAACTGCTGCCGCCGGGCCGCCCGACCGAGCTGGTGCGCGACCGGGTCGCCGCACTGCGCACGCTCACCGAGGACCTGCTGGAGATCTCCCGGCTCGACGCCCGCAGGGAGCGGCTCGAGCTGGACTCGGAGCCGCTCGCGCCGCTGGCCGAGCGCGTGGTGCGGGCGTCGGGGACGCGGACGGAGGTCCGGGTCGTGCGCGACGCGCGCGTGGAGACCGACCGGCGCCGGCTCGAGCGGGTGCTCGGCAATCTGGTGGCGAACGCGCACCGGCACGGGCGGGGTCCGGTGGTGCTGACGGTCGACGGACCCGTGGTCACGGTGCGGGACCACGGGGACGGCTATCCGGCGTACCTGGTGGCGCACGGGCCGCAGCGGTTCCGTACGGAGGGCGGCGCGAAGGGGCACGGGCTCGGGCTGACGATCGCGCTCGGCCAGGCGGAAGTGCTGGGCGCGCCGCTGGAGTTCGCCAACGCGCCCGACGGCGGGGCGCTGGCGACACTGACACTCCCCCACATGCACCGCAATGGACCGATTGTCGCGACATAACGGGACATCAGGTCGCCCGCTTGCTACGTTCCGGACATGATCCAGCCCGGATGGCCCGGAACGAAGGCGGTGGCGGACCCGCTCGCTCCCGACCTACGCCTGCCCCGGCGCCGTGGCATCGAGTTCAGCCTCCTCGTCGTCGCCGTCCTGCTGTCCGTGTACGGCTACTGCGCCGTCGGTCTCGCGAAGCGGGGCACCGTCCCGCCCGGCGCCGCCGGTTACGGCGCCGGGCTCGGTGTGCTCGCCCTCCTCGCCCACCTCGCCGTACGCTTCCGGGCCCCGTACGCCGATCCCCTGCTGCTGCCCATCGCCGTGCTCCTCAACGGCCTGGGCCTGGTGCTGATCTACCGTCTCGACCTGGAGACCCCGGCCGACCACGCGGCGCCGGCCCAGCTCAACTGGTCGACGCTCGGGGTCGCGCTCTTCATCGCGGTCGTGGTCCTGCTCAGGGACCATCGCGTCCTCCAGCGCTACGCGTATGTCAGCGTCGTCGGCGCGCTCGCGCTCCTCACCCTGCCGATCTTCTTCCCGGCCGTGAACGGGGCCCGCATCTGGCTCCGGATCGCCGGATTCTCCATCCAGCCGGGCGAGTTCGCGAAGGTGCTGCTCGCGGTCTTCTTCGCCGGGTATCTGGCGGCCAACCGCCATGCGCTGACGTACGCGGGCCGGCGCGTCTGGAAGCTCCAGTTCCCCACCGGGCGGGTGCTCGGCCCCATCGTCGCCATCTGGCTGCTGAGCCTCGGCGTGCTGGTCCTGGAGCGGGACCTCGGCACCTCGCTGCTGTTCTTCGGCCTGTTCGTGATGCTGCTGTACGTCGCCACGGGCCGCACCGGCTGGATCGCGGTGGGGCTGCTGCTCGCGGTCGGCGGCGCCCTCGCCGTCGGCCGGCTCGAACCGCATGTGCACAGCAGGGTCCAGGACTGGCTGCACCCCTTCGCGTCGATCGACGCGGGCCAGGGCCCCAACCAGCTCGCCCAGTCCCTCTTCGCGTTCGCCTCCGGCGGGATGCTCGGCACCGGACTCGGACTCGGCCACTCGATCCTCATCGGCTTCGCCGCCAAGTCGGACTTCATCCTGGCGACGGCGGGCGAGGAGCTGGGCCTGGCCGGCCTGTCCGCGATCTTCCTGCTGTACGCGCTGCTGGTGGAGCGCGGCTACCGGGCCGGCCTCGCCCTGCGCGACCCGTTCGGACGGCTCCTCGCCATCGGCCTCGCCTCGATCGTGGCGCTCCAGGCCTTCGTGATCGCGGGCGGGGTGACCGGGCTGATCCCGCTCACCGGCATGGCGATGCCGTTCCTGGCCCAGGGCGGCTCGTCCGTCGTCACCAACTGGATCATCGTGGCGCTGCTGATCCGGATCAGCGACTCGGCGCGCAGCCAGTACGACGGCACGGCGGCGCCGTGAGCCGCGGGAAGGCCGGGCGATGACCCGCTACATCCGCCGGGCGGCGGCCCTGTGCGCACTGCTCCTGGTCGCCCTGCTGGTCAACGCGGCCCGGGTGCAGATCGTCCAGTCGTCCACGTACGACGACAACCCCGCCAACCGCCGTCCGACGATCGCCCGTTACGGCCAGCCGCGCGGCGACATCGTCGTCGGCGGACAGCCGGTCACCGGCTCCAAGGACACCGGCGAGCAGCTCCGCTACGAACGGACGTACCACGACGGCCCCCTGTACGCGCCGGTCACCGGCTTCGCCTCGCAGGTGTACGGGACGACGGGCCTGGAGAACGCCGCGGACGGCATCCTCGCGGGCACCGACCCGATGCTGTCGCTGCTGCCCTTGTGGAACGGCGTCTCGCGCGACCGGAACCCGGGCGGCAAGGTCGTCACGACCCTCGCGGCGGGCGCACAGCGCGCGGCGTACGAGGGGCTGGCCGGCCGGCGGGGCGCGGTGGCGGCGATCGAGCCGTCCAGCGGGCGGATCCTGGCGCTGGTCTCGGCCCCGTCGTACGACCCGGGCGAACTGTCCGGGACGAACTCGGCCGTCACGAGCGCGTGGGACCGGCTGAACGGCGACCCGGCCAGGCCGATGCTCAACCGGGCGATCCGGCAGACGTATCCGCCCGGTTCGACGTTCAAGGTGGTGACGGCCGCAGCGGCGCTGGACGCGGGCGTGATCAGGGATCTGGACGCGCCGACGAGGTCCCCGGACCCGTATCCGCTGCCCGAAACGAGGATCTCGCTGACGAACGAGGCGGAGGACTGCGAGGACGCGTCCCTGCGTTATGCCTTCGAGTGGTCGTGCAACACGGTGTTCGCGAAGCTGGGCGTGGACGTGGGCCTGAAGGACATGACGGCCACGGCCGCGCACTTCGGCTTCAACGACAAGGGGTTGCGGATCCCGTTCCCGGTCGCTCCCAGCAACTTCGACACGAAGCTGGACGCGCCGCAGCTGGCGCTGTCGTCGATCGGCCAGTTCGACACGCGGGCGACCCCGCTCCAGATGGCGATGATCGCGGCGGCGGTGGCGGGCGGGGGGTCGGTGAAGTCGCCGTACCTGGTGGAACGGACCACGACAAGCGCCGGCGGCACGGTCTCGGCGACGTCGCCCCGCACCCTGCACCAGGCGATGAACCCGTCGACCGCCGCGCGGCTGCGGGAGATGATGACGGACGTGGTGCGAAAGGGGACCGGCAAGAACGCGGCGATCCGCGGTGCCACCGTGGGCGGCAAGACGGGCACCGCCCAGCACGGCATCGGCAACTCCGGTACGCCGTACGCCTGGTTCATCTCCTGGGCGCAGGCGGACAACGCGTTGGAACCCGCGGTGGCGGTCGCGGTCGTGGTGGAGGACGCGTCGGCGCGCCGCGGGGACATCAGCGGGGGCGGGGACGCGGCGCCGATCGCGAAGGCGGTGATGGAGGCGGTGCTCAGGTCGTGAGACGGGGCGGGAGTACGCCCCCTGGACCGGGCTGCCGCCCGGTCCATGACGGAAGCAGCCGGGTGTCGGGGCGCGTCAGGACTCCGTGCCCGCCTCGATCGCCTCCGTCACCTCCGCGACCCGCTCCTTCTCCTCCGCGGCGAAGCGTTCGGCGTCCAGTCGTTCCGCGATCTCCTCGTCCTGGGCCATCAGGAGGTCCAGGTTGGAGTTGCCCATCTCGAAGACGCCCATGTCGACGTACGCCTGCTGGAGGCGTTTGCCCCACAGGCCGATGTCCTTGACGCACGGGACGATGCGGCTGAACAGCAACTGGCGGAAGAGGTGCAGGAATTCGGACTGCTCGCTGTACCGCTCCGCCTCCGCCCGCGGAATGCCGAAGTTCTCCAGCACCTCGATGCCGCGCAGCCGGTCGCGCATCAAATAGCAGCCCTCGATGACGAACTCCTCGCGTTCGCGCAGTTCGGCGTCGCTGAGCTGGCTGTAGTAGTCGCGCAGGGCCATGCGGCCGAAGGCCACGTGCCGGGCCTCGTCCTGCATGATGTACGCGAGGATCTGCTTCGGCAGCGGCTTGTCCGTGGTGTCGCGGATCATCCCGAACGCCGCGAGCGCCAGGCCCTCGATCAACACCTGCATCCCGAGGTAGGGCATGTCCCAGCGCGCGTCACGCAGGGTGTCCCCGAGGAGCGCCTGAAGGTTGTCGTTGACCGGGTACAGCATGCCGATCTTCTCGTGCAGGAAGCGGCCGTAGATCTCCGCGTGCCGTGCCTCGTCCATCGTCTGGGTCGCCGAGTAGAACTTCGCGTCCAGGTCGGGGACGGACTCCACGATGCGCGCCGCGCACACCATCGCACCCTGTTCGCCGTGCAGGAACTGGCTGAACTGCCAGGACGCGTAGTGCTTGCGCAGCTCGCCCTTGTCGCGGTCGGTCAGCTTCGCCCAGTACGGCGTCCCGTAGAGGGTCATCGCCTCGTCGGGCGTGCCGAGCGGATCGTGCGGGTCCACCTCCAGGCCCCAGTCGATGCGCCGCTGACCGTCCCACTGCTTGTCCTTGCCCTTCTGGTAGAGGGCGAGGAGCCGGTCGCGTCCGTCGTCGTACTCCCAGCTGAAGCGTGCCGCGCCCGAGGCCGGCACCTGCCAGTGGGAGTCTCCCGGGTCCTTGGCGTACAGCTCATGCGTCGGCATACATCCCAAGCTCACACGCGGTAGACGAGTCGTCAACAAGTCGCGCACAGGGGATTGACGACCTTGCTGACAAGCAGTCTCATAAGGGGGTGCCCGGAGGTAACCCGTGAGCCCCGGTACCGGTGACCCGTACGACGAGGTGGGACGGCGATGACGACTGTGACGGAGGGCGTGGCCGATGGGTTGCGCGACGCGCTCGGCCTGCTCAAGGACCGCGAGCAGGTGGCCGAGCGGCTGCTCGACTCTTCCGCCAAGCACTCCTTCGACCCGGACAAGGAGCTGGACTGGGAGGCGCCGTTCGAGGAGGGCAAGTGGTTCTGGCCGCCGGAGCTGGTGTCGCTGTACGACACCCCGCTGTGGAAGCGGATGGGCGAGGAGCAGCGGATGGCCCTCGCGCAGCACGAGGCCGCGGCGCTCGCCTCGCTCGGCATCTGGTTCGAGATCATCCTGATGCAGCTGCTGGTGCGGCACATCTACGACAAGGCGGCGACGAGCGCGCATGTGCGCTACGCGCTGACCGAGATCGAGGACGAGTGCCGCCACTCGAAGATGTTCGCGCGCCTGATCAGCCGGGGCGGTACGCCGTACTACCCGGTGAGCCGGCTGCACCAGAACCTCGGCCGGCTCTTCAAGACGATCTCGACGACCCCCGGGTCCTTCACGGCGACGCTGCTCGGCGAGGAGGTGCTCGACTGGATGCAGCGGCTGACGTTCCCCGACGAGCGGGTCCAGCCGCTGATCCGCGGGGTCACGCGCATCCACGTCGTGGAGGAGGCCCGGCACGTGCGCTACGCCCGCGAGGAGCTGCGCCGCCAGATGGTCACCGCCCCGCGCTGGTCGCAGGAGTTCACCCGGGTCACGTCGGGCGAGTTCGCGCGCGTCTTCTCGCTGGCCTTCATCAACCCCGACGTCTACACCAACGTGGGCCTGGACAAGCAGGAGGCGCTGGCCCAGGTACGGGCGAGCGGACACCGCCGGGAGGTCATGCAGACGGGCTCGAAACGGCTGACGGACTTCCTGGACGACATCGGGGTGCTGCGGGGCGTGGGGCGGCGGCTGTGGCAGTCGTCGGGGTTGCTGGCCTGAGCACGTTCCGGCACAGGCCTGCCTGGCGGTGCGGGTCCGCCTGGCGGCGCGGCGGCCGGTGGGGTGCGGGCCCGCCTGGCGGCGCGGCGCCCGGTGAGGCCCGTACTTCCGCCACGGCCCGCCTCGGGGCGCAGCCCCCGGCCGGACCCGCACCAATTCCGGATGCCTGAGCCCGGCGCCTCCCGGCACGAGCCTGCCCGGCGGCACAGCCCCCGATGAGACCCGCGCTTCCGGCACGGGCGGGGCCCGCCTCGGGGTGCGGTCCCCCGGGCGGGCCCGCACCGGCGCCGGGTGTCTGGGCCCGCGACGGCACGGTTACGCTGCGGTACATGACGTCGCAGGCCCCACCCCCCGCATACCGCCGGCTCAGCGTCGAGGAACGGCGCAGTCAGCTTCTGGAGGCCGCGCTGGCGCTCTTCGCGCACCGTGCGCCCGAGGAGGTCTCGCTGGACGACGTCGCGGAGGCCGCCGGGGTGTCACGGCCGCTCGTCTACCGGTACTTCCCCGGCGGCAAGCAGCAGCTGTACGAGGCCGCCCTGCGGTCCGCCGCCGAGGAGCTGGAGCAGTGCTTCGCGGAGCCGCCGCAGGGGCCCCTGTCCCGACGGCTCGGCCGGGCACTCGACCGCTATCTCGCCTTCGTCGACCAGCACGACACCGGTTTCAGCGCCCTGCTCCAGGGCGGAAGCGTCGTCGAGACCTCCCGGACCACCGCGATCGTGGACGGGGTGCGGCGGGCCGCCGCCGAGCACATCCTCGACCACCTGGAGGTGCGGGAGCCCGGCCCGCGGCTGCGGATGACCGTCCGGATGTGGATCACCGCCGTCGAGGCGGCCTCGCTCATCTGGCTCGACGAGGAGAAGAACCCGCCGCTGGACGAGTTGCGGGACTGGCTCGTCGAGCAGTTCGTGGCCTGTCTGGCGGCCACCGCGGGACGGGACGCCCAGACCGCCGACGTCCTGCGCGCGGCGCTGGCGACGGAGCCGGCCGACGGGGCCGCGGGCGAACTGGTCCGGCGGGTGCTGCCCGTGCTCGGCGACGCCACCCACCTGCTGTGACACTGGTGCGGTGAAGAGCGAAGACACCCCCTTCGTCGGCGGCCCCCTGGACGGGCGCGTCCTGCCGATCCTGCTCGGTCCGACCGGCCACCCCCCGAAGACCTACCGGGTCCCCGTCCCGGACGCGGCGGGCGGCCCGCCCACCGTGCTCGTCTACCGGCGCGAGCAAGCGGCGCAGAGCAAGCGGCTCGGCCTCCACAAGGGCTGGAAGTACGTGTACGACCCCGAAGGGGACAGCGGGGGCGGCCGCATCAGATGGCCCTGGTCCAAGCCGGCCCCCACGCCCGCCACGCAGCCGGACGGCACACCGGACTCCGCGCCCGACAGGAAGCCAGACGCCACGCCGGACGGCAAGCCGGACGCCGCCGACGGGTGACTTCCTTGGGCCGAACCGCCCACACACCGCGCGCGGACCGTCCCCACCCGTCTGATGCTCACCGTGCGGGACGGAGGGGCCGTCCCGCAGCGGAGGTGATGAAGTGTCAGGAAGGTTGCTGCGACTGGTATGTACGGCGGCGATGACGGCCGGCGCACTGCTGTCCCCCGGGCAAGCGACGGCGGCCCCGCCCCCGGACCCCGACTCTACGGCGACCGCTCCGGACACCACGGAGACCGCTCCGGACACCACGGCGACGGCACCGGACACCACGGAGACGGCTCCCGACCCCACCGCGACCGCTCCCGGTTCCGCGGGCCCCGACGTCTCCGACGCCACCTCCATGGGACGCCTCCTGACGGATCTTCAGCGGCTGTACCGGCAGGCCGAGCAGGCCACCGAGAGCCACAACGCCACCACGGAGAAGCTGAGGCGGCAGCAGGCCGAGGTCGCGCGCCTGGACAGGCAGCTCACCCAGGCCCGCCTCTCCCTCCAGGACAGCCACGGCGCCGTGGGCCGGCTCGCCCGGCAGCAGTACCAGGGCAGCACCGGCATCTCCCCCTACGTACGCCTGCTGCTGGCCCGCGATCCGCAGCACGCCCTCGAAGAGGGCCATGTGATCGGGCAGTTGGCGCAGGCGCGGGCCAAGACGGTGGAGCGGCTGACCGGGAACGAGCAGCGCAGCGACCGGCTGGCCCGCGAGGCCCGGGCGGCGCTCGACCGGCAGCTCACCCTCGCCGAGCGTCAGAAGAAGGAACGGGACGACGTCCAGGGACGGCTCGACCAGGTCGAGGCACGGCTCGCCACGCTCAGCACGGACCAGCGCGCCGAGCTGGTCGAGTTCGAGAAGAACGGGGAGGCCCAGGCGCAGCGGAAGTTCGTGGCGTCGGGCTCGCTGAGCAGCGCTCGCATCCCCTCGCGGCAGGGCGACAAGGCCCTGCGCTATGCCGTGCAGCAGCTCGGAAAGCCGTACGAATGGGGCGCCGAGGGGCCGAAGTCGTACGACTGCTCGGGCCTGACCTCGCAGGCCTGGGCGCACGCGGGCCGCGCCATCCCCCGCACCAGCCAGGGACAGTGGGCCGCGCTGCCGCACGTCCCGCTGAAGAAACTGCGCCCCGGAGACCTGGTGATCTACTTCCCCGAGGCCACGCATGTGGCCCTGTACCTCGGGAACGGGATGGTGGTCCAGGCGCCCAGACCGGGAAGCCAGGTCAAGGTGTCCCCCATCGCGGCGAACCCGGTACTGGGCGCGGTCCGCCCGGACCCGCGGGCCAAGCCCCTGAGGCACTACGCCCCGCTGGCGCTCCCCGGAACCACCGCGAAGGAGCCCGCCCTTCCCGAGGTCCCCGCGAAGGGCAGGGGCGGCCCGAAGGGACACGGGGCCGTACCCCATGTGGTTCCGCCGCCCGGGCACACCGTGGCTCCGCCGCGCGGGCACGCCGTGGCTCCGCCGCGCGGGCACGCCGTGGTTCCGCCGCGCGGGCACGCCCGGCCGCAGCCGGCCCGCGCCCGCGTCTGAGCCGTCAGCTCCCGGCCACCGAGGCCAGGTACGCCTCCGTCTTCTCCGGCTCGTAGAAGAAGTTCTCGAAGTCCGCCGGATTGTCGAAGCCGTTGGCGAAACGATTGGCCACCGGCTGGAGGGCGCCCGCGGCACCGATCAGGTTCAGGACGTGCTCCGGCGGGACGCCGAGCATCGCGTTCGTCCACTTCGTCACGTGCTGAGCCGTGTCCCAGTAGCGGTCGAACGTCGCCCGCATCCAGGTCTCGTCGAACTCCTTCTCACCGTGCTCCACGATGGACGCGAGGTACGCGGCCGCGCACTTGGACGCCGAGTTGGAGCCCTGGCCCGTGATCGGGTCGTTCGCCACGACCACGTCCGCCACGCCCAGGACCAGGCCACCGCCGGGCAGCCGGCCGACCGGGTTGCGGACGGTGGGGGCGTACCGCCCGGCCAGCGTGCCGTTCCCGTCGGTCAGTTCGACCTTGGTGGCCCGCGCGTACTCCCACGGCGTGAAGCGTTCCATGAGTTCCAGGGTCAGGGAGAGGTGCTCGCCCGGGTCGTTGACGCCCTTGAAGACGTCGAGCGGGCCACCGGGGATGCCCTCCCAGAACAGGATGTCCGCGCGGCCGGAGGTGGTGAGGGTCGGCATCACGAAGAGTTCGCCGACGCCGGGGACGAGGTTGCAGCGGACCGCGTCGTAGTCGGGGTGCTCGGGGCGCGGGCCCAGGCCGTGGACGTAGGCGACCGCGAGGGCGCGCTGCGGCTCGCTGTACGGCGAGCGCGAGGCGTCGCGGCCGAACATCGACACCAGCTCGCCCTTGCCCGCCGACACCAGCACGAGGTCGTAGGCACGGGAGAAGTAGTCGAGGTCGGAGACGGCCGCGCCGTGGATGACCAGTTGGCCGCCGCGCTGCGCGAACGTCTCCATCCAGCCGGCCATCTTGACCCGCTGGTCCACCGACTGCGCGTACCCGTCGAGCTTGCCGACCCAGTCGATGGCGCGCTGCGAGGGGCCGGGGTCGAAGGAGCCGGGGGCCGCGACCGAGACGCCGAGTCCTTCGATCTTCGGGGCCTGGGACTCCCAGAAGTTCAGCTGGAGATCACGCTCGTGCCCGAGCGCCGTGTCGAACATGCACTGGGTCGACATGACCCGGCCCGACCGGATCTCGTCCGCCGTCCGGTTGGACATCAGGGTGACCTCGTACCCGTGCGACTGGAGGCCGAGGGCGAGCTGGAGTCCGGACTGGCCGGCTCCGACGACGAGTATCTTCCGCATGCGGGTGCTGCCTCCTACGTACCGGCCCTATTCCGGGCTTACTTCCAGCGCGTGGCCGACCAGGGCCAGCAGGGTCTCGATGACCGAGATCCGGCGACGCGCGTCCATGATCATGACAGGTATGTGTGCAGGCACGGTGAGGGCTTCGCGCACATCCTCCGGCTCGAACTTCTCGCTGCCGTCGAAGTGGTTGACCGCCACGACGTACGGCAGTCCGCAGCTCTCGAAGTAGTCGAGCGCGGGGAAGCAGTCGGACAGGCGGCGGGTGTCGGCGAGGACGACCGCGCCGATCGCGCCGCGCACCAGGTCGTCCCACATGAACCAGAACCGCTGCTGGCCCGGCGTGCCGAAGAGGTAGAGCACCAGGTCGTCGTCGAGCGTGATGCGGCCGAAGTCCATGGCCACCGTGGTGGTGAGCTTGTCCGGCGTCCCCGTCAGGTCGTCGGTGTCCTCACTGGCCTGGGTCATCAGCGCCTCCGTCTGGAGAGGCGTGATCTCCGAGACGGCGGTGACCAGCGTGGTCTTGCCGGCGCCGAAGCCGCCCGCCACCACGATCTTCGTGGCGATCGGGGCGCGCGTGCGGTCCGTCTGCCAGGCCTTCAACTCCTCGTCCGGTTCGACGAGATCAGAGACGTCAGAGACGACGGAGTCCACTCAGCACCCTTTCCAGCAGAGCGCGGTCAGGCTGTCCGGGGCCATGACCGGTTCCGTACACACGGATCTTTCCCTGGTCCGCGAGGTCGCTGAGGAGCACACGGACCACGCCGAGCGGCATCCTCAGCAGCGCGGCGATCTCCGCCACCGTGCGCATACGGCGGCAGAGCTCGACGATGGCCCGCATCTCGGGCATCACTCGGGTGTTGAGTGAACCATTGGTGAGTTCGCGCCGCTCAGCCGGGGCCTCCAGTGCGGCCACGAAGGTCTCGACGAGCAGGACGTGGCCGAAACGGGTGCGGCCGCCGGTGAGCGAGTAGGGGCGTACGCGGGCGGGCTTGCGGCCGCCACCGCGGACCGGGAGCTTGTTCGCGGAGGACTTGTCGCTCGTACTCATCGGGCACTCCCGGTCGACTCGTCCTCCAGTGATTTCCGAAGCTCGCTGCGGAGTTCGGGCGTCAGCACATGTCCGGCCCGGCCGACGAAGAGCGCCATGTGGTACGCCACCACGCTCATGTCGCAGTCCGCGGAGCCGTGCACGCCGAGCAGTGAACCGTCGCTGATCGACATGACGAAGACGCTGCCCTCGTCCATCGCGACCATCGTGTGCTTGACGGCTCCGGAGTCCATCAGCTTCGCGGCGCCGATGGTGAGGCTGCCGATGCCGGAGACGATGGTGGCGAGGTCGGCGGAGGAGCCTCGCGGGCCCTTGGGCCTGCCCTCCAGGCCCGCCCGTGCCTCCGCGTTCCGCCCGGGGTCGGAGGAGAGCAGCAGCAGGCCGTCGGAGGAGACGACCGCGACCGACAGCAGCCCCGGCACCTCCTCGACGAGGTTCGTCAGCAGCCAGTGCAGATTGCGGGCTTCGCTGCTCAGGCCGAAGGTACTGGGCGCGGTCAACTGCTTGCCTCCTCGACAGTGCCCCCCGATGCTTCTACGTCCTGTGCGGTGCCGTGTGGTGCGGTGTGCTCGGGTGCCGGCCGATCAGTGGGCCGGCCCGTGGACCGGTCCGCGGGCCGGTCCGTGGGCGCCTTCGTCTCGGCCGTCTTCTCGGCGATCTCGGCCTCGATGACGCGCTGACCGCTCCTGGCGCCCTGGTGGAAGCCGCCGAGCCTGCGGCGCAGGGCCTCGGCGTCGACCCCGCCGGGCCGCTGGCGCGGTACCGGAGCGGGAGCGGAGATCTTGGGGGTGCGCTTGGGGAGACCCTTGGCGGTGAGGCGGGGGGTGCCGGGTTCCTCGGCCGCGGACGGCGCCTCCCCCTCGTCGACAGTGCGCTCGTGGGCGTCGGGCCCGATGGCGAAGGGGTCGGTGGCGGTCCGCGCGGGCAGCCCGGCGGCCGGGGCGGGTTCCTCGGCCGCGGGTACCGGGGCCAGCAGCTCCATCGTGGTCTCGGGGGACGTGGGCTCGGGCACCTGCTCGGGCTCGGGCTCCGGCTCGCGTCCGGCGCTTTCTCCCGTTACGGCGTCCTCGTCACGCTCCCGCACCGCCCGCTCGGCCGCCGCGATCAACGGGTCCTCGCCGGCCGCGGGCTCCGGCACGACGGCCGTGGAGTCCGGAGAATCCGGGGAATCCAGGGAATCCGGGGAGTCCTGTTCGGCGGCCGTGGAGTCCGGTACGGCGACCGTCGAGCGGGCGTACAGGACGTTGGAGTTGGCCTCCGCGTCGGCGCCCGGCAGTGACAGTGAGGCGGCGCCGCCGGCCAGCGGTCCGGTGGTGGACACGACGGCCTCGGGGGCCGAGGCCAGCAGTGTCCCGGGCAGCACGACGACCGCGGCGACACCACCCTGCTTCTGCTCGCGCAGCTGCACGCGGACGCCGAGCCGGTGAGCGAGGCGGGCCACCACGTACAGACCGAGGCCGAGGCCCTCGCCGCTCTCCTGGTCGTAGGCGTCCTCCGGATCGAAGTCCGCGAGCCGGGAGTTGAGCTGGCGCATCCGCTCGGTGGTCATGCCGATGCCCTCGTCCTGCACGGAGAGCATCACCTCGCCGTTCTCCAGGAGCCAGCCCGAGACCTCGACGGAGACGTCCGGCGGTGAGAACGACGTGGCGTTCTCCAGGAGTTCCGCGACCAGGTGCGAGAGGTCGTCGGCGGCGAAGCCGACCAGGTGCGCGTGCGGCGGCAGCGCCGCGATGCGGACGCGCTCGTACCGCTCGATCTCGCTGACCGCGGCGCGGACGATGTCGACGAGCGGGACCGGGCCCGCGTGCTGCTGTACGTGCTCGGCACCGGCCAGGACGAGGAGGTTCTCGCTGTGGCGGCGCATGACCGTGGCGAAGTGGTCGAGCTTGAAGAGCGTGGCCAGCCGGTCCGCGTCCTGTTCACGCTCCTCCAGGCCCTCGATGACGGCGAGCTGGCGCTCGACGAGGCCGAGGGTGCGCAGGGCGAGGTTGACGAAGGTGCCGTGAATGCTCTGCCGGACCTGCTCCAGGTGGGCGGTGGCCGTCGCGATCTCGGCGCGCAGCTGCTCCCGGTCGTCGGCCATCGTCTGCCGCTGCCCGATGAGGTGCTTGCGGTCCGCCTCGAGGGTGGTCTGCCGCTCGTGCAGGGCGACGGCGTGCGCGTGCAGCGCGTTGACGGAACGCACCACCTGGGCGAACTCGTCGTTCCGACCGGTGAACTTGACCGGTTCCTCGGCGGCCGGGTCGGCGGCGAGGCGGGCGGAACCGCGGCGCAGGACGGAGAGCGGTCGGGTGAGCGTGCGGGCCATGGCGGTCGCGATGCCGAGGGTGACCAGTATCAGGGCGCCGAGCAGGGCGACGCGGATCTCCAGCGCGGTGACGTCGTCGTCGCGCAGCTGGGCGAGGTCCTTGCCGCGGTGCTCGTAGAGGGACGACTCGACGCCGCGCATCAGCTCGACACGGGCGGACAGGGCCGCGTCGAGCTTCTTGACGCTGATGCCGAGTTCGGAGTCGGAGAGGGTGGGCTGGTCGGTGAGGCCGGCGAGGTACTTCTCGGCGGAGGCGACCTCGGGGCCGTTGACCGTGGAGTCGTACGAGGCGCGGGCGGCCTGGGGCGCGGTGTCACGGAAGTCGGCGATCGCGGCGTCGGAGCGGACGGCGGCCTGCTGGGCGGCGGCGGTCAGGGCGTCGCGCTGCTTGGTGTCGGCGGCCGAGGAGCTGTCGCTGGTGGTCGGCAGACCGGTCGCCGGGTTGATCGTGGTCTGGGTGGAGCGCGGGATGTTCAGGGCGGCCAGCAGCAGACCGCGGGCGGCGGCGGACTGCTGGACGGCGCCGTCGAGTTCGGCGAGGGCGTGGGCGCCGGAGCCCGCGCGGGGCGGCAGTCGCTCGGCCAGCTCCTCGGCGAGGGCGTGGAGTTCGGTGATGGTGGCCGAGTACGCCTGATGCGCTTCGAGAGCGGTGCTCTTGCCGGTGAGCGCCGCTCTGCGTACGGCGTCGATGGCGTCGAGGTCCTTGCGCAGCGCGGTGGGCGCGTCAGGGTCCGCGCGCACTTCCTCGACCTGCCGGTCGACGCGGGCGCTCTGCTGCTCGGCGGGGGCCTTGGACTTGGGGCGCCCGGCGGCCACGTAGGAGGTGACCTCGTCGCGCTCGTCGGCCAGGGAGTGGGCGAGGGTGAGCGCCTGCTGGGTCTGTCCGGTGAGCGTCACCAGGTTCTGGGAGTCGTTCAGTTGGCCGGAGGCCGCGACGACCGAGGGGGCGCCGGCCCCCGCGACGGCGGCCGCGACCACGGCGACGGCGATGATGAGCCGATTGCGCACATGAGCAGCACGACCCTTGCCCGCGGACTCGGACGAGGCGCCCTCTTCGGGGGCCGTCTGCTTGCCTGTGCGCCGAGGCCGCGTCTTCTGCACCGGTGCTCGCATTCCTGACTCGTATTGCTCATGGGCCCGGGTGACGTTCCGTCAGCTGGGGTGTAGTCGTCCCGGTACGGCTCCCGACCCTCCCAGTGCCGGTGGGCAGTGATCTCACTTCACCTGACCCGCCACCCGAAGGAGTGAACCTCGGTGGGGAGTTGCCGGGCAAGTTCCTCTGGCGCGTGCGGCGGCCTTGTACGGCGGGCCGGTTGGACGTCGGCGGCGCGCTTTGGCAGTATTCGCCGCCACGCTCCACCGGAGTAGATCATTCCATGGCAAAACCGGCGGTTGGCCTGCGGGGTCGTTCCCGTTCGGCGACCGTTGCCAGCCTTTCGTGAGCCTTGTGAAGAGCTCGTGCAGACTGGCCGGATGCGTACTGAACTCGTCTCGGAATCCGGTGATCCGGCCCGCCCCAACGAGGACTTCGCCGCACTCGCGCTTCCGGCCTCAGGACAGGGCGGCACGCTGATCGTCCTGGACGGCGTGACGCCGCCGCGGGGGGAATACGGCTGTCTGCATTCCGTTCCGTGGTTCTGCGCACGCCTCGGCGGAGCACTGACCGAACTGTCCGTTTCCCGCCAAGATCTGGCGTTGCCGGAAGTCCTCGCGCACGCCATTCGCGCCACCGCGCGGGCCCACGCGGACACCTGTGACCTTTCTCACCCGCGCACACCGCAGGCGACCGTCGTCCTGGCCCGCTGGTCCGAGACCGTCATGGAGTATCTGGTCCTGTCGGACTCGGTACTGCTGACCGAGGCGCCGGACGGCACGGTCACCGCCGTCCTGGACGACCGCCTGTCCCGCCTGCCCCGCACGTCCCTCGTCACGGACGCCGTCGCCGACGCGACGGTCCGCAACAAGGAGGGCGGCTTCTTCACGGCGGCGGCGGACCCGTCGGTCGCGGCGCGCGCGGTGACCGGCACGCTGGACCGCGGCGCGGTCCGCGCGCTGGCCGCCCTGACGGACGGTGCGACCCGCTGGACGGAGAAGTTCGCCGAGGGCGACTGGAAGGCTCTGTTCACGGTCGTGCGCAAGGAGGGCGGACAGGCCCTGGTGGACCGGGTGCGGGCGCTGGAGCGCGCGGACAGCGAGCGGCGGGTGCACCTGCGCCGCAGCAAGACGCACGACGACGCGACGGTGGTGTTCGTGGAGTGGTGAGACCTGAGTGCCCGCGCCGCCCCCGCTGAGTACGCGTACTCATGGGCCGCGCCGCTCCCGCCCAAGGGCTATGTGCGCTACCCGAAGGACCGGACGCCGGCGCACGTCGGCGACAAGTGGGACGAGTACTGGAGCACGGTGTTCGTCGACGGCGACGGCAACATCGTGACGAAGTAGACGAAGTAGACGAAGTAGACGAAGTAGACGAAGTAGACGAAGTAGACGAAGTAGACGAAGTGGTCGAAGTGGTCGAAGTAGAAGAAACAGATGAAGTAGAAGGAGAGGCCGACGCGCTCGGCAGGGTCCGGGCGGCGGCTACTTCTCCATACCGAGATTCAACTGGTGCAGCAGCCGGGCCAGTTCCGCGACCTCGCGCTGGTCCCAGTGGGCGAGCTGGCTGACGTAGCGCGCCCGCCGGGCCTCCCGGACCCGGCCGACGCGCCGCCGGCCCTCCTCGGTGAGGTGGACGAGCCAGGCGCGGCCGTCGGCCGGGTCCGGTTCGCGGGCGACCAGGCCGAGGTCCTCCAGGGCGCGCAACTGGCGGGACATCGTGGCCTTGCCGACGCCGATGTAGGCGGCGAGTGCCGTGGCCCGCTGGCGGCCGCACTCGTCCAGACGCACGAGGAGTCCGTACGCGGCGGATTCCAGGTCCGGGTGGACTTCGCGGGCCATCTCGCCCTGGTTGGCGCGGGCGCGGCGCAGAAAAACGGTCAACTCACGTTCCAGGGACAGGAATTCGCGGTCCCCTTTCCGGCCCGTCCCCTGGTCCACACCACTCCCCGGCAAGCCGGTTCCGACCGGACGCCCGGCGCCGTTCCCGTCCTCGTGCACGTCAAGCCCCTGACCCGGTTTCCCGATGCTGAAAGTTTCCGCCAAAAGTGTCCATTGACGCAGCTCCCCCAGTATTTCGCAGGCGTAGACCAACGGCAGCCTCCGGCCCCTCTTCCCAGCCGGTCTTCTACGTGCGTAGCTTCTTTATCAGGCAACGACTGGCATGCCCACGCCATCACAGGTCGACAAGGACCTGACCCCCCACGAAGGCCGCATGCCCCCGCGCTTTCCCCCCACCGAGTTCCACCGAGCGCTTCGGAGGCACGCAATGTCCGTGCACAGATCCGGAACGGCCCACCGCCCACGCCTGCTCGCGGCAGGCATCCTGCTCGCCGCGTTCTCCCTCCTGTTCACCCACCCGGCTCCGGCGGCCACCACCCCCGCCCGCGGCTCCGCCTACATGGGCATGGGAGTCCTGGCCCACGACGGCCGGAACGGCACCCCCAGCACCGGTGACGCCACCCAGACGGAAGGGGTGGACGTCTCCAGCCACCAGGGCAACGTCGCCTGGTCGACCCTGTGGAGCAGCGGGGTCAAGTGGGCCTACGCCAAGGCGTCGGAGGGCACGTACTACACGAACCCGTACTTCGCCCAGCAGTACAACGGCTCGTACGCCGTGGGCATGATCCGCGGCGCGTACCACTTCGCCACCCCCGACACCACGACCGGCGCCACCCAGGCCGACTACTTCGTCGACAACGGCGGCGGCTGGTCCCGCGACGGCAGGACGCTGCCGGGTGCGCTGGACATCGAGTGGAATCCGTACGGCGCCGCCTGCTACGGCAAGTCGCAGAGCGCCATGGTCAGCTGGATCAGCAGCTTCCTCACCCGGTACAAGGCGCGTACCGGACGGGACGCCGTGATCTACACGGCCACCAGCTGGTGGACCCAGTGCACCGGCGACTACGGCGGCTTCGGCACCGCCGACCCGCTGTGGATCGCCCGCTACGCCTCCGACCCGGGCACGCTTCCGGCGGGCTGGTCGTACTACACGATGTGGCAGTACACGTCGTCCGGACCGACGGTCGGCGACCACGACAAGTTCAACGGAGCACTGGACCGGGTGCAAGCGCTGGCGAACGGCTGACGCGGCTCCTGAAGGACTGCTGACGCGGATCAAGACCGGGAAGGCCCGGGCCCCTCGCGGGACCCGGGCCTTCACCGACCGGTCACGTCCGTCACGCCGCGACCGGAACCTCCGGTGCCGCGCCGTTCGTCGCCGGGGACAGCGCCAGCTCCAGGACCTGGCGGACGTCCGTCACCGCGTGGACGTCCAGCTTCTCCAGCACCTCGGCCGGGACGTCGTCCAGGTCGGGCTCGTTGCGCTTGGGGATGACCACGGTCGTGATGCCGGCCCGGTGGGCGGCCAGCAGCTTCTGCTTGACGCCGCCGATGGGCAGCACCCGCCCGGTCAGCGAGACCTCACCGGTCATCGCCACGTCCGTCCGCACGGGCCGTCCGCTCAGCAGCGACGCCAGCGCCGTCGTCATCGTGACGCCCGCGCTCGGCCCGTCCTTCGGGACCGCGCCCGCCGGGAAGTGGATGTGCACACCCCGGTCCTTGAGGTCGCCGACGGGCAGTTCGAGCTCCGCGCCGCGGCTGCGCAGGAAGGAGAGCGCGATCTGCGCGGACTCCTTCATCACGTCACCCAGCTGACCGGTCAGGGTCAGACCGGCCGCGCCCGTCTCCGGGTCGGCCAGCGACGCCTCCACATAGAGGACGTCGCCGCCCGCGCCGGTGACCGCGAGCCCGGTGGCGACACCGGGAACGGCCGTACGGCGCTCGGCGGGGTCCTGGGCGGACTCGGGCACGTGGTGCGGCCGCCCGATCAGCCCGCGCAGATCCGCGTCCGCGACCGTGAACGGCAGCTTCCGCTCGCCCAGTTCGTGCTGGGCCGCGACCTTGCGCAGCAGGCGGGCGACGGCACGCTCCAGGTTGCGTACACCTGCTTCTCGGGTGTACTCACCGGCGAGCTTGCGCAGCGCGCTCTCGTCGAGCGTGACCTCGTCCTTCTCCAGTCCCGCCCGCTCCAGCTGGCGCGGCAGCAGGTGGTCCCGGGCGATGACGACCTTCTCGTCCTCGGTGTAGCCGTCGAGGCGGACCAGCTCCATACGGTCGAGCAGGGCCTCCGGGATGGCTTCGAGCACATTGGCCGTGGCCAGGAAGACGACGTCGGACAGGTCGAGTTCGACTTCCAGGTAGTGGTCGCGGAAGGTGTGGTTCTGGGCGGGGTCGAGGACTTCGAGGAGCGCCGCGGCCGGGTCGCCGCGGAAGTCGGAGCCGACCTTGTCGATCTCGTCCAGCAGGACCACCGGGTTCATCGACCCGGCCTCCTTGATGGCGCGCACGACCCAACCCGGCAGCGCGCCGACGTACGTACGCCGGTGTCCACGGATCTCGGCCTCGTCGCGAACGCCGCCGAGGGCGACGCGCACGAACTTGCGCCCCATCGCGTGGGCGACGGACTCGCCGAGCGAGGTCTTGCCGACGCCGGGCGGTCCGACGAGCGCGAGCACGGCACCGCCGCGCCGCCCGCCGACCACGCCGAGTCCCCGGTCCTGGCGCCGCTTGCGCACCGCCAGGTACTCGGTGATGCGCTCCTTCACGTCTTCGAGACCGGCGTGTTCGGCGTCCAGGATCGCCTTGGCGCCCTGGATGTCGTACGCGTCCTCGGTCCGCTCGTTCCACGGCAGTTCGAGCACGGTGTCGAGCCAGGTCCGGATCCACGAACCCTCGGGCGACTGGTCGCTCGCCCGCTCCAGCTTCTCGACCTCCTTGAGCGCGGCCTCGCGGACCTTCTCGGGGAGATCGGCGGCCTCGACCCGGGCGCGGTAGTCGTCGGACTCCTCGCCGTCCTGCTCGCCGTTCAGCTCGCGCAGTTCCTTGCGCACGGCTTCGAGCTGCCGGCGCAGCAGGAACTCGCGCTGCTGCTTGTCGACGCCTTCCTGTACGTCCTTGGCGATGGACTCGGCGACATCCTGCTCGGCGAGGTGCTCGCGCAGCTGCTCGGTGGCCAGCTTCAGACGGGCGACCGGGTCGGCGGTCTCCAGGAGCTCCACCTTCTGGTCGGTGGAGAGGAAGGGCGAGTATCCGGAATTGTCGGCAAGGGCGGAAACGTCGTCAATGGCCTGCACCCGGTCCACGACCTGCCAGGCGCCGCGCTTGCGCAGCCAGCTGGTGGCGAGGGCCTTGTACTCCTTCACCAGTTCGGTGACGTGTCCGGGCAGAGGGTCGGGCACGGTCTCGTCGACCTGTGTGCCCTCGACCCACAGGGCGGCGCCGGGGCCGGTCGTCCCCGCGCCGATCTTCACCCGTCCACGCCCGCGGATGAGCGCGCCCGGGTCGCCGTCGGCCAGCCGGCCGACCTGCTCGACGGTGCCGAGCACACCGGTGCCCGGGTACGCCCCGTCGACGCGGGGCACCAGCAGCACCTTCGGCTTGCCGGGCTCGGACCGCGCGGCGGCCTGGGCGGCCTCCACGGCGGCGCGCACGTCGGCGTCGTTCAGGTCCAGCGGGACCACCATTCCGGGCAGCACGACCTCATCGTCGAGCGGCAGCACAGGCAAGGTGAGCGGTGTGGACGTCGAAGCCATGATCTCCCCTTCGGCAGTCAAGTTGAGCTATACCGACTCAATGCAGGTGAGCCTTGGATTGTTCCCCGGGGAGTGTTCGCTCTCAGCGATCATCGGAAATCACCGGATGCGCGCCGACCGCAGGGGTGCGGAGGCGCGGAAGTTCTGCCAGGCGAACCAGGTGCTTCGCCACGGAATTCCGAGGACCGGCGCGCACGACCTCGCTATAGTCACTCCGTAATACCTAAACAGCTTAAGTGGCCATTACCAGGGGTGACGGTGAACGAGCTTGTACGGACCTGGGTGGACGGCTGGGTCGTCTCGCGCGGGGCGGCGCCGCCCGTCGTCGAGCCCTGGGGGTACACCGTCGACGTGGGGCAGCCGGAGCACATCACGCGGCACGTCCTCGCGGCGACGAACGACGGGGTCGAGCGGGCGGCGGTCCGGAAGGTGGCGGGGGCGGTGACCGGGGCCGGGGTGTGGCTCAAGGTTTTCGCGGACCCGGCGGTCGTCGGGCCGTGGCTGGGCGAGGGATGGTGGGTGGACCCCGAGCCCGCACACCTCATGTCGGTTTCTCTGAAGCCGGTCTCCCTGAGGGGTGCCGAAGCCTGCGCCGGGGCGGCCGCGGCGGACCGGGCCGTGCCCGAGGGCTACCGGCTGCGCGCCTGGTCTCGCGGAGGCGTCACCCGCGTGATCGTCGCCGCGCCGGACGGCTCCTGGGCCGCGCGCGGCCAGACCGCCCCGACCGGCGCGACGGCGGTCGTCGACCAGATCGAGACCTCCCCCGCCCACCGCCGCCGAGGACTGGGCACCCTTGTGCTGCGCGCGCTGGCGCGGGCCGCCGTCGATCAGGGCGCGGAGACCGGCGTCCTCGCGGGAACACCGGAGGGACGGGCGCTGTACGAGACGCTGGGGTGGACGGTGGCGGCACCGCTGACGAGTGCGAAGTTCACCGGGGCATGACGATCACGCCGCCGCAGACCGGCGACCGGCCACCGGCGACCGGCGCGAGGTTCACGAGAGTCGGGGCGGAAGGACAGAGACAAGGACGGGGCTAGCAGTCGGACGCGTTCGCCGCAGCGGCGGGACGGCTGGACGTACGCGCACGCTGCCACCGCCGCACCACCGGCCACATCCCGACCCCGATCGACAGCGCCATCAGGTGCCCCCAGTCCGTCATCGGATCCGCGAACTCGACCAGGTCGGCGACCAGTGACCCGCCGAAGACGACGAGGATCGTGCAGCGCGGCCAAGGTGTCAGCAGGCCCGCCAGCGCGCCGACGCACGCCGCGACGCCGAAGCTGATGCCGTAGTCGAGGCGGTGCAGGGAGCTGCCGGGCAGATGGCCGGCGAGGACCGCGAAGCCGACCGGGACCTCGGTGGCCAGGGTCGCGAGCACATGGCCGAGCAGGAACACGCCCGCCGTGCGCCGGCCCCCTGTCCGCCGCTCCAGAGCCGTGAGGACGAGCAGGAAGCCGAGCGCGTACGGCGACGTCACCCCGCCCGCGACCCACAGCGCGCTCGCCACCAGCACCAGCAGCGGATCCCGCATCAGATGCGCGACATCCGTACTGGATGCCTGGTGCAGGACATGCACGAACGACGGATCGGCGTACTCCGCGACCAGGGACGTGGCGACGAGGACGAGCGCGTACGCGAGAGTGAAGGGCGTACCGAGCGGGCTCGGCAGCAGCAGCCACAGGCGTGGAAGCCGGCGCGGCACCGACCGCGCGACGGACGGCGGCACCGGGGCCGGTCCGGCGGACGACGACGGCGCGGAGGCCGGGGACGGGACCGCTCCGGCGGACGGCGGCACCGCGAGGGGCGTCGTGCGCTGCCGCGGCAGGCCGTCCAGCGGGGGCGCGCCCGACTCCGGGGCCATGAGCGCGGCGTCAGCCGTCGCGACAGCGCGGTCCACAGTGCGGTCCACGTGCGGCGCTCCTTCCGTCGCGCCCCACACTTCGTGTCGCATGGCATCGCTGTCTATGACCGACACCACCCGCAACGCGATTCACAGCAGGGAGTTCCGGGTCGACGCACGGGAGTTGAAATTCCCGGGACCGTCCTGGTGAAAGTTGCCAGGATGGGCCCATGACCACCTCGTACGACTCTCCCGTAGTCATCGACCGTCGCGAGGGCCCTCACGGCGAGGTCGTGCTGCGCCGCCACGGAACGCTGCTTCAGATCATCGCCAACGGGTGCTTCCTGATGGACACCTCGGACGGACGCTCGGAGCGGCTGCTGGTGGACGCGGCCCGCGACGCACTGGACGAGCGGCCCGAGCCGAGCGTCCTGATCGGCGGCCTCGGCGTCGGTTTCTCGCTCGCCCACGCCGCCGCGGACGCCCGCTGGGGCCGGATCACCGTCGTGGAACGCGAGCGGGCCGTCATCGACTGGCACCGCGACGGACCGTTGTCCACGCTCTCCGCGCCGGCGCTCGCCGACCCGCGCACCGAGATCGTGGAAGCTGATCTCGTCGCCTACGTCAATGAGACATCCGCCACGTACGACGCCCTGTGCCTGGACATCGACAACGGACCCGGCTGGACGGTCACCGAGGGCAACGACAGCCTGTATTCGAAGGCCGGACTGGCAGCCTGCGCACGGGTGTTGAAGCCCGGTGGGGTGCTAGCGGTGTGGTCGGCACAACCCTCTCCGGATTTTGAAGGAACCCTACGGAATGCCGGGTTCCTAGGGGTGCGTACCGAAGAGGTCCCCGTTGCCCGGGGCGTTCCGGACGTCGTACATCTCGCTGTCAGACCTGGATAGCCGAGCGAAGGTGACTGCCCGTACTCTGCTCACCTGACGCAGATCATTCAAGCGTCAAGCGCAGTCATGGGATCACCCCACGGATTCCGGAAAGCACACCTCAGGGGCGGGCGATGGAGCAGACACACACCTCCCACAACGGCGCGGCGGCGACGCCCGGCGCTCAACGCCGGGTTCTGGTGGTCGAGGACGACCCGACGATCGTCGACGCCATCGCGGCCCGTCTGCGCGCCGAGGGATTCCTCGTGCAAACGGCAGGCGACGGTCCCTCCGCCGTCGACACCGCGGAGGCCTGGCAGCCCGACCTGCTGATCCTCGACATCATGCTGCCCGGCTTCGACGGCCTGGAGGTCTGCCGCCGCGTGCAGGCCCAGCGCCCGGTGCCGGTGCTGATGCTCACCGCGCGCGACGACGAGACCGACATGCTCGTCGGGCTCGGGGTCGGCGCCGACGACTACATGACCAAGCCGTTCTCGATGCGGGAGCTGGCCGCGCGCGTGCATGTGCTGCTGCGCCGGGTCGAGCGGGCCGTGGTGGCCGCCACGACGCCCCGCACCGGCATCCTGCGCCTCGGTGAGCTGGAGATCGACCACGCGCAGCGCCGGGTGCGGGTGCGCTCGGAGGACGTGCACCTGACGCCCACCGAGTTCGACCTCCTCGTCTGTCTGGCGAACACCCCGCGCGCGGTGCTCTCGCGCGAGCAGCTGCTCGCCGAGGTGTGGGACTGGGCCGACGCGTCCGGCACCCGGACGGTGGACAGCCACATCAAGGCGCTGCGCCGAAAGATCGGGGCCGAGCGCATCCGTACCGTGCACGGCGTGGGCTACGCGCTGGAGACCCCGACGCCATGAGCGACGGGCCGGCCGCACGGAGGGGCCCCGGGGATCCCTGGGGCGGAGTACGCCCGTTCTCGATCAAGACCAAGCTGGGCGCGCTGGTCGTCATCTCGGTGCTGATCACCACAGGCCTGTCGATGATCGCGGTGCACACCAAGACGGAGCTCCGCTTCATCACGGTCTTCTCGATGATCGCCACACTGTTGATAACGCAGTTCGTGGCGCATTCGCTCACCGCGCCGCTGGACGACATGAACACGGTGGCCCGGTCCATCTCGCGCGGTGACTACACGCGGCGGGTGCGCGAGAACCGCTGGGACGAGCTGGGTGACCTGGCCCACACGATCAACCTCATGGCCGACGAGCTGGAGGCCCAGGACCGCCAGCGCAAGGAACTCGTGGCAAATGTCTCCCACGAGCTGCGCACCCCCATCGCGGGCCTGCGCGCGGTCCTGGAGAACATCGTGGACGGCATCTCCGCCGCCGACCCCGAGACGATGCGCACGGCCCTGAAGCAGACGGAGCGACTGGGACGGCTGGTGGAGACCCTGCTGGACCTCTCCCGGCTGGACAACGGCGTCGTCCCCCTCCGCAAGCGCCGCTTCGAGGTGTGGCCCTACCTGTCCGGCGTCCTGAAGGAGGCCAACATGGTCGCCTCGGCACGCGCGAGCCTGGCGACGGGCTCCGGCAGCCACACCCGCACGGACGTCCATCTGCACCTCGATGTGTCCCCGCCCGAGCTGACCGCGCACGCGGACCCGGAGCGGATCCACCAGGTCGTCGCCAACCTGATCGACAACGCGGTCAAGCACAGCCCGCCGCACGGGCGCGTGACGGTCAAGGCCCGGCGGGGCCCCGCACCCGAGTCGCTGGACCTGGAGGTCCTGGACGAGGGCCCGGGCATCCCCGAGTCGGAGTGGCACCGGGTCTTCGAGCGGTTCAACCGCGGCGCCGTCAGCGCGCCGCACGGCCCGGGCAGCGACGGCGGTACGGGCCTGGGGCTCGCCATCGCGCGCTGGGCGGTCGATCTGCACGGCGGCCGGATCGGTGTGGCCGAATCCCAGCGGGGCTGCCGGATCCAGGTCACCCTTCCGGGACTTCCCTCTCTGCCAAGTTGACGTAAAGTTCGAACCGGAACCACAAGATCCACGAGCGTCCGCCGTGGCGGACACGTGTGATCAGGCAGAGGGCCGCGTGAGTCGTACCGCGACCCTGTCCCGACGTACCCCCTCCGGCCCGGAACCCCGCTTGTTTCCCGCCATTTCCACAGCCGAAACACGGTTTCCGATGTGACTTGCGCGACGTTGGACGGACCCGACCTGACCTTCCCGGCCATGGGGGCGTAGCCTTTATTTCCGCTGTCCATCACCTTGTGAAGCGGAAGAGGGCGGTTGCCGCCGTGTCGCCACAGTCCCCCAGTAACTCGAGCATCTCGACCGACGACCAAGCCGGGAAGAACCCCGCTGCGGCCTTCGGACCCAACGAGTGGCTCGTCGACGAGATCTATCAGCAGTACCTCCAGGACCCGAATTCGGTAGACCGAGCCTGGTGGGACTTCTTCGCCGATTACAAGCCGGGCGCAGCTGCCGCCTCGGCTCCGGCGGGTACTGCGGCCGCGGGGGCCGCAGAGACCACCACGCCGGCTCCGGCCGCGCCGACCGCTGCGGCCCCCGCCGCTCCCGCGGCACCGGCTCCGGCCGCCCCGGCACCGGCTCCGGCCGCTCCGGCTCCCGCGGCCGCTCCGGCGGTCCCGAAGCCCGCTGCCGCGGCTCCGGCCCCGGCCGCCGCGAAGCCGGCCGCCGCCGCGCCCGCCCAGCCGAAGGCCGCCGCGGCGACCGAGGCCGCCGAGGGCCCCACGTTCGTCCCGCTGCGCGGTCCCGCCGCCGCGGTCGCGAAGAACATGAACGCCTCGATCGAGGTGCCCACGGCCACGTCCGTGCGCGCGGTCCCGGTGAAGCTGCTCTTCGACAACCGCATCGTCATCAACAACCACCTGAAGCGTGCCCGGGGCGGGAAGATCTCCTTCACCCACCTCATCGGGTACGCGATGGTGCAGGCCATCAAGGCCATGCCGTCGATGAACTGGCACTACGCGGAGAAGGACGGGAAGCCCACCCTCGTCAAGCCCGCGCACGTCAACTTCGGCCTCGCCATCGACCTGGTGAAGCCCAACGGCGACCGCCAGCTCGTCGTCGCCGGCATCAAGAAGGCCGAGACGCTGAACTTCTTCGAGTTCTGGCAGGCCTACGAGGACATCGTCCGCCGCGCCCGTGACGGCAAGCTGACGATGGACGACTTCACCGGTGTCACGGTCTCCCTGACCAACCCCGGCGGCCTCGGCACCGTCCACTCGGTCCCGCGTCTGATGCCCGGCCAGTCGGTCATCATGGGCGTCGGCTCCATGGACTACCCGGCGGAGTTCCAGGGCACCTCCCAGGACACCCTGAACAAGCTCGGCATCTCGAAGGTCATGACGCTCACGTCGACCTACGACCACCGGGTGATCCAGGGCGCCGCGTCCGGCGAGTTCCTGCGGATCGTCGCGAACTTCCTCCTCGGCGAGGGCGGCTTCTACGACGAGATCTTCGAGGCTCTGCGGATCCCCTACGAGCCGGTCCGCTGGCTCAAGGACATCGACGCCTCGCACGACGACGACGTCACGAAGGCCGCCCGCGTCTTCGAGCTGATCCACTCCTACCGGGTCCGCGGCCACGTCATGGCCGACACCGACCCGCTGGAGTACCGCCAGCGCAAGCACCCCGACCTGGACATCACCGAGCACGGCCTCACGCTCTGGGACCTGGAGCGCGAGTTCGCGGTCGGCGGCTTCGCGGGCAAGTCCCTGATGAAGCTGCGCGACATCCTCGGCGTGCTGCGCGACTCGTACTGCCGCACCACCGGCATCGAGTTCATGCACATCCAGGACCCCAAGCAGCGCAAGTGGATCCAGGACCGCATCGAGCGCTCGCACTCCAAGCCGGAGCGCGAGGAGCAGCTGCGCATCCTGCGCCGCCTGAACGCGGCGGAGGCCTTCGAGACCTTCCTCCAGACGAAGTACGTCGGCCAGAAGCGCTTCTCCCTGGAGGGCGGCGAGTCCGTCATCCCGCTGCTGGACGCGGTCATCGACTCCGCCGCCGAGTCCCGCCTGGACGAGGTCGTCATCGGCATGGCCCACCGCGGCCGCCTGAACGTGCTCGCCAACATCGTCGGCAAGTCGTACGCGCAGATCTTCCGCGAGTTCGAGGGCAACCTCGACCCGAAGTCGATGCACGGCTCCGGCGACGTGAAGTACCACCTGGGCGCCAGCGGCACCTTCACCGGCCTGGACGGCGAGCAGATCAAGGTCTCGCTGGCCGCCAACCCGTCCCACCTGGAGACGGTCGACCCGATCATCGAGGGCATCGCCCGCGCCAAGCAGGACATCATCAACAAGGGCGGCACGGACTTCACGGTCCTGCCGGTCGCCCTGCACGGTGACGCGGCCTTCGCGGGCCAGGGCGTGGTGGCCGAGACCCTGAACATGTCGCAGCTGCGCGGTTACCGCACGGGCGGCACGGTCCACATCGTCATCAACAACCAGGTCGGCTTCACGGCCGCCCCGGAGTCGTCGCGTTCGTCGATGTACGCGACCGATGTGGCCCGCATGATCGAGGCGCCGATCTTCCACGTGAACGGCGACGACCCCGAGGCCGTCGTCCGCGTCGCCCGCCTGGCCTTCGAGTTCCGCCAGGCGTTCAACAAGGACGTCGTCATCGACCTGATCTGCTACCGCCGTCGGGGCCACAACGAGTCCGACAACCCGGCGTTCACGCAGCCCCTGATGTACGACCTGATCGACAAGAAGCGCTCGGTGCGCAAGCTCTACACCGAGTCCCTGATCGGCCGGGGCGACATCACGCTGGAAGAGGCGGAGCAGGCGCTCCAGGACTTCCAGGGCCAGCTGGAGAAGGTCTTCACCGAGGTCCGCGAGGCCATCTCCACCCCGGGCGAGGCGCCGGCTCCCGAGCCGCAGCCCGAGTTCCCGGTGGCCGTGCCGACCGCGGTCTCCCAGGAGGTCGTGAAGCGGATCGCCGAGTCCCAGGTCAACATCCCCGACCACGTCACCGTGCACCCGCGGCTGCTGCCGCAGCTTCAGCGCCGTGCGGCGATGATCGAGGACGACACGATCGACTGGGGCATGGGCGAGACCCTGGCCATCGGCTCGCTGCTCCTCGAGGGCACCCCGGTCCGTCTTTCGGGCCAGGACTCCCGCCGGGGCACGTTCGGCCAGCGCCACGCCGTCCTGATCGACCGGGTCACGGGCGAGGACTTCACCCCGCTCCAGTACCTCGCGGACGACCAGGCGCGCCTGAACGTCTACGACTCCCTGCTCTCCGAGTACGCGGTCATGGGCTTCGAGTACGGCTACTCGCTGGCCCGCCCCGACGCCCTCGTGATGTGGGAGGCGCAGTTCGGTGACTTCGTCAACGGCGCGCAGACGGTCGTCGACGAGTACATCTCGGCCGCCGAGCAGAAGTGGGGCCAGACGTCCGGCGTCACCCTGCTCCTCCCGCACGGCTACGAGGGCCAGGGTCCGGACCACTCCTCGGCCCGTATCGAGCGCTTCCTCCAGCTGTGCGCGCAGAACAACATGACGGTCGCCCAGCCGACGCTCCCGTCGAACTACTTCCACCTCCTGCGGTGGCAGGTGCACAACCCGCACCACAAGCCGCTGGTGGTCTTCACCCCGAAGTCGATGCTGCGCCTCAAGGCCGCCGCCTCGAAGACGGAGGAGTTCACCACGGGCGCCTTCCGCCCCGTCATCGGCGACGACACCGTCGACGCCGCCGCGGTCCGCAAGGTCGTCTTCTGCGCCGGCAAGCTGTACTACGACCTCGAGGCCGAGCGGAAGAAGCGCGGCGCCACGGACGCAGCGGCTGCCGAGACCGCGATCATCCGCCTCGAGCGCCTGTACCCGCTGCCGGGTGCCGAGCTCCAGGCGGAGATCGCCAAGTACCCGAACGCCGAGAAGTACCTGTGGGCCCAGGAGGAGCCGGCGAACCAGGGCGCATGGCCCTTCATCGCCCTCAACCTGATCGACCACCTGGACCTGGCGGTCGGCGCGGACGTTCCGCACGGGGAGCGACTGCGGCGCATCTCCCGCCCGCACAGCTCTTCGCCGGCCGTGGGTTCCGCCAAGCGGCACCAGGCTGAGCAGGAGCAGTTGGTGCGAGAGGTGTTCGAGGCGTAGGTCTCGGACACACACCGACACCGAGGGCCCGGCTCCGAGTTCTAACGACTCGGGGCCGGGCCCTCGCTTTGTACCTCAGGTCGGCTGCGGTTCGAAGTCCCAGTACGGGCGGTTGCGGGAGCGGGCCGAGACGGTGTGGACGTGTCGCGAGCCCAGCGTCGCGGCGAGATCCGCAAGCACCTCCTGCTCGATCTCCTCGGCCCGCCGGTGCTCCCTCAGGCCACGCAGGTCCGCGGCCTGGGCCACCCGGGCGGACAGGGTGAGGGGGTGGGTGCGGCCCAGTGCGTCGGTGGCCCGTGCGACCGTGCTCCCGCTCAGCTCGGCCGCCGACTCGACGTCGCCGATGAATTGACGCACGGCGGCGGCGTTGATGGCGCAGCCCAGGGTCCAGGGGTGGCTCTCGCCCATCGCCGCCGCCATGGCCGTCAGCGCCTTCTCGGCCCCGAAGCGCGCCTCGTCGCGTGCGCCGACCTGGCGCAGGAGCAACACGTGGTTGGCGCGGGCGCCGATGGTGAACGGATGTCCGTCGGTGAGCATCGCTTCGTAGCGGGCGATGAGGGATTCGCTCGCCGCGCCCGCCTGGTCGATGTCGCCGTACTCGCGTGCGAAGCAGCTCTGGCTGACGGCCGCGGCCAGCGTCAGGGGGTCGGTCTCGCCCAGGGTCCGCTCGTAGCGCTCCAGTACGCGGGAGAAGAGCTTCCCCGCCTTTTCCCGGTCGCCGGCGCGGTACTGGCACAGCGCGAGGTTGTGCTCGGCGCGCAGGGTCTGCGGATTGTCGGAGCCCATCACGGCGCGCTGCGCCCGCGCGTTCGTCGCCTGGGCCGACTCCGCCTCGGCGTAGTGGCCCAGCAGACGCAGGTCTGTCGCGCAGGAGGTCTCCGAGAGGAGGATTCCGGGATGCCGCCCGCTCAGCAGCGCCCGACGTGCCTCCAGCGTCCGCCGGTCGACGTCCAGCGCCTCCTCGTAGCGGCCGAGCAGCCGCAACGAGAACCCCAGGTCGTGCTGAGCGTCGAGGGTCCGCGAGTCCTGTTCCCCGAGGAGGTCGAGGCAGCTCGTGAGCAGCCGCCGGGTCAGCTCCAGCGCCTCCCCGTAGCGGCCGAGACCCCGCAGGTCGGCGGCCAGGCCGGCAGCCGCGCGCAAGTGGTCCGGGTCCAGCTCCCCGCGCTCTTCCCGCAGGTGCTCGACGGCCGCCCGGTCGACGGCCTCCGTCCGCCGGTAGTCCCCGGTCGAGCGCAGCAGGTTGGTGTGGTGGGCGGTCAGCTCCCAGATCACGGGATGGGTGTCACCGAGCAGTTCCCGCCAGGCTTCCAGGGCGCGCTCGGCGAGCTCGACACCGGCCGCGTACCGGCCCGAAAGGTGAAGGTAGCCGAGGCAGTTGAGGACCAGCCGCTGTACGCCGGGGTCAGGACTGTCGAGTACGTCCGCGTACTTCAGGTGCGGGACGATCTCCGCGTACTCGCCCCAGTGGCGGGTGTCGGTGGGACGGCCGGGGTCCGCGCTCGCCAGTGCGCGCCGCACGACGGCGGCGAACTCATGCCGCTCGTCCTCCGGCATGTCGTTGCGGACGATCTGGTGCACCATCCGGTGCAGGTACAGCGACTCCCCCGAAGAGGTGCTCCCGTCGGTGGCCGCCTCATGGGACTCCAGACGGACGACGGAGTACTGACGCAGTTGGTGGATCGCCTTGTTCCACAGCAGCCGGTCGTTGAGCAGCCCGGTGATCGTCTCCGGCAACTCGTTGTGCGGCATCTCCCTGAGGAACCGTACGGGGATGAGGCCGGGAGCGAAGAAGGTGCACAGACGCAGCAGGTCGACGGCCTCCGGGACGGTCTCGCGGACCTTGTTCAGCAGGATCGACCAGGCCGTCCGGAACGCGATCGGGAAGTCCGCGGAGACCTTGACCACGTCCTGGTCGATGCCTCCGTCCAGCAACGCGATGTACTCCCCGACGGACAGGTCCGAGTCGTTGAGCCAGCCCGCGGTCTGGTCCAGCAGCAGCGGCAGATCCTCCAAGGCCTCCGCGAGCCGGTCGGCGTCCGCCTCCGCCAGCCGTGGTGCGCGGCGCCTGATGAAGGCCACCGATTCGGGCCGGTCGTAGACCGGGACTTCGAGCAGTTCGCTGTTGTGTTCGCCCCACTTGAGGTTGCGGGAGGTGATCAGTACGTGCCCCGGTCCCGTGGGCACCAGGTCCTCGATCTGGTCCGGGTCGTCGGCGCCGTCCAGGATCAGCAGCCAGCGCGCGTACGGGTCGCCCCGGCGCAGTGAATCCCGCACCGCACGCAGCCGCTCGCCGTACTCGGCACCCGTGGACAGGCCGAGTCGCGAGGCGAGTTCGGCGAGTGTCTGCCGGAACACCCCCCGGTTGTCGGCGCCGACCCACCACACCACGTCGTACTCGGAGCTGAACCGGTACACGTACTCGACCGCGAGCTGGGTCTTGCCCACGCCTGACATGCCGTGCAGCGTGAGGACGCCCGCACCCGGCTCGGCGCCCTTCAGCAGGCTGTAGGCGTCGCTCAGCAGCGACTCACGTCCCGTGAAGCGGGTGTTGCGGCGCGGCACTCCGCCCCACACCTCGGGTGTGGCGGCCGGAAAGCGCGGCCCGCGCCGCTCGCCGCCCGAGGCCGCGGGCAGCGAGTCACCGGGCAGACCGACGAGCCGGGCCAGCAGTCGTCGTTCGGCCTCGTCGGCGCCCGTGTCGGTCAGATCGACCGCGGCGAGCACCGCCGCGGCCGAGGGCACGGGCGCGTTGGTGACCGAGACGGCCACGAACCGGGACGGGTCGGGCGCCACGACCTCCCGGAGGGCCTCGTTCCACTCGTCGTGGGAGCGCAGGCCCAACTGGAAGTACCACTCGCTGACGACGATGAGGATCCGGCCCTCGGCGAGTTTCAGATCGCGCAGCAGATCAATCAGCGGGATGTCGGCCGGCACATCCCAGAGCATGAGTACGGCGCGCACACCCCACCGCTCCAGACGGTCTCCGATCCAGGCCGCCCAGGCCCGGTTGAACCCGGCGTAGACGATCGTGACACTCGATGCCGCACCAGGGACATCCGCAGGGGCGGCCGCGGACCGATCGCCTGAAACCGGGCCCGTCGCGTCGGCTTCGGCCCCGTGGACCGAGGTGCGAGGGGCTTGCGTTCCCCTGGCCGGGGAGGTCTCCGGGACCCGCTCGGCAGCCACCCTCAGCCGCGCCACCTCGTCGCGCAGACTGCCGAGTTCGGCCTGTTGCCGGGCCCGTTCCTGCTCGGCGGCCGCGGACTCCTCGGCGGCTGCCGCCGCGTCCGCGGTGAGCAGTTCGTGCTCCAGGTCCGCGCAGCGTTGCTCGGCCTCCGCAACACGGTGTTCGGCGGCCGCGAGCGCCGCTTCCAGGTCTGCCACCCGGCGGCGCAGCGTGTCGCGTTCGGCGCGCACCCGGTGTTGCTGTGCGCGCAACACGTCCAGCTCGGCTCCGCTGGTGGCCTGATGGGCCTCCAGTGTCCGTGCGAGTTCCTGACGCTCCTCCTCCACCCCGGCCACACGCTGCCGCTCCGCGTGCAGCAGCGTGGCCACCGCGTCGGCCTGGGTCCTGGCCACCTGGGCGTCCTGATGGGCCGCGGCCAACCGGTCCTCCAGCTCCTGCACCTTCCAGGCACGGCTGTTGCTCGACCGGAGGGCCGCCCGCTGGAGCCCCGTCACCCGGCCACGCGCCTGCGCCGACAGCGGGCGCCCCAGTTCCCTGCCGACGTCGTCCATCAGCGTGGCGACGAAGTGGTCCGGTGCCACGAGGTCGCCGCTGAGATAGCGGCTCACACTGCTCGGGCTGTAGGGCCGCAGGGCGGCGTACCGGCGCACGGAGAGCCTGAGCACCACGAAGAACTTGCGCAGCTCGACGGCCAGCTCACGGCGCTCACCCGCGAGGTCGTCCGCGAGCGCGTGCAGGCCGACGCTCGCGGCCGCGACGCCCGCGATGTCGTCGTAGGGGAGCAGTTCCCCCGACACCACCTCGTCCGGCTCACCGTCCCCGCGGGCATCGCGCCCCTCGCGTGCTCCCTGCGCGTCGCCGCCTTCGGGTCGTTCGTCCACTCGCGCCTACCCCCAGGGCTCCGCTCCGGCCGTGTCCCACAGCATCCGCAACGCGTAGCGCTTCACGCAACACCCCTTTGCCCTATCAGAGTTGACGCATCAAGTCGCTCATCTCCGGGCGCACACGCGAAAGGAAACGCTCATGAACCGCAAGCACGCTCTCAAGGCCTCGCTCGCTCTGCTCGGCGCGGCCGTCTCGGGTGGCGTACGCGCCGTCGTGTCGTGGCTGCTGCAGATCGGTACGGACGGGTCGTGACGGCGCGGCGGGCGGTGGTCCGGCGGTGGTACGCACGTGCGCGTGAGCGCCGGCCTACCTGTGCGGGGGCCCGGCCACCCGTGCGAGCGGGGGCCGCCGGGCCGCGCCTATCCTGGTGAGACCGCGGGGTACTGCGTTCCGGCAGGCCCCGCCTGTCCCCACCTGACGGAGAGCACGTTGTACTTCACCGACCGTGGCATCGAGGAGCTGGAGAAGCGGCGCGGCGAGGAAGAGGTCACCTTCGAGTGGCTCGCCGAGCAGCTGCGTACGTTCGTCGATCTCAATCCGGACTTCGAGGTGCCGGTGGAGCGGCTGGCGACGTGGCTGGCGCGACTGGACGACGAGGACGACGAGGAGTAGGCCCTCCTCGGCCCCTCATCGGCCCTCGGGGGTAGCGACGCGGGTGGGCCGGCAGGGGTACCCGCTCGGGTGGACCCTCAGGGGAAGCTACGCGGAGCGGTCGCCGGATGGACAGGTCGGCCGCGCGGGTGCGTGAGGTCGTACGCCCGTTCCAGCGCGCCATGCGTCAGCAGCGGCGCGCTCGCGGCCGGACGGCCCGCGCTGCGCTTCCGTACGCGGCCCGACTACTGACGGGCTGGACCCGACAGCGCGGTCGCGCGCCCGGGCTGGGGCCCCTTCCGCCGACATGCGTCCATATTGGGCACATTCACCCCTTTCACCCCCCAGGTGTTCACCAGAACGGGTGTCTTGACTTTCGACATCCGCGATATATCGTGTTTAGGGAGAGACCGGAAGACGCGATATGACGTGTCGCACCCTGCTCCGGCCGAGGAGGTCTGCACCATGTCCGAGTGGTCCGTCGCAGAGCCGAGGAAGCTCACCTTTGACGACCCCGTGACGGCACTCCATGTGCGCATCGTCAACGGAACGGTGAACGTCGTGGGCACCGAGGAGGGTTCCGCCCGGCTCGAGGTGTCCGCGATAGAGGGCCCGCCGCTGACGGTCACGCAGAAGGGCGGCACCCTCACGGTGGCGTACGACGACCTTCCCTGGAAGGGCTTCCTCAAGTGGCTGGACGGAAAGGGCTGGCGCCGTAGCGCGGTCGTCTCGCTCGCCGTCCCGATGAGCACGCGCGTGGAGGTGGGTGTGGTCGGCGCCGGCGCCGTGGTCTCCGGGATCGACGGACCCGCGGAGGTGAAGGGCGTCACCGGCGACACGACGCTGGTGCGGCTCTCGGGCCCGGTACACGCCTCCACGGTCTCGGGGAGCGTGGAGGCCCAGGGCGTCACCGGCGATCTGCGCTTCAGTTCCGTCTCCGGCGACCTGACCGTGGTCGAGGGCTCGGGCCCCTCCGTGCGGGCCGAGTCGGTCAGCGGCTCCATGATCGTCGACCTCGACCCGGCGGACCGTCCGACCGACATCCACCTGTCGAACGTCTCCGGGGAGATCGCCATCAGGCTGCCCCACCCCGCGGACATGGAGGTGGAGGCGAACACCACGAGCGGCACCGTGTCGAACGCCTTCGAGGACCTCCGGGTCAGTGGGCCGTGGGGCGCGCACAAGATCACCGGCCGGCTCGGCTCGGGCAGCGGCAAGCTCAAGGCGATGACCGTCTCCGGCTCCATCGCCCTGCTGCGCCGCCCTCAGGCGGAGGACGAGCCATGGGACGCGGAGCCGCCGACACCCGGCGACGCACCCCGGCCCAAGGACATGCCCCGACCCAAGGACACGCCCCGGCCCAAGGACACGCCCCGGCCCGAGGACGCGCATCAGCCCGAGGACACGCGTCGCACGGCGTCAGTGCCAAAGGACGCGGTGCCCGACGAGGACTCCACCGACGGCCCGACCGAGAAGAAGGGGCTCTGACATGCCTCCCGTCTTTGCCCATGGCCGCCTGCGCCTGTACCTGCTGAAGCTGTTGGACGAGGCGCCGCGCCACGGCTACGAGGTGATCCGGCTGCTGGAGGAGCGCTTCCAGGGGCTGTACGCGCCGTCCGCGGGCACCGTCTATCCCCGGCTCGCCAAGCTGGAGGCCGAGGGACTGGTCACGCACACCACCGAGGGCGGCCGCAAGGTCTACGCGATCACGGACGCGGGCCGCGCCGAACTGGCGGACCGGCAAGGTGAGTTGGCCGACCTCGAGCTGGAGATCCGCGAGTCGGTGGCTGAGCTGGCCGCCGAGATCCGGGCGGACGTGCGCGGCGCCGCGGGTGATCTGCGCCGCGAGATGCGGGCGGCGGCGACCGAGGCCCGGCGCGGCCCCGAGGCAGGTGCCAAGGACGACGGGCGCCACGGGGAGTACGGCGACAAGGAGTCCTGGCGCGTCGCGAAGGAGGAGATGCGCCGCGTCAAGCAGGAGTGGAAGGAGCAGGCCCGGCGCGCGAAGGACGAGAGCCGGCGGGCCCGCGAGGAGGCCCAGCGGGCGCGCCACCAGGCCAAGGAGGCGCAGGAGCACGCACGCGCCCAGGCTCAGGAAGAGTTGCAGCGCATCGCCAGGCGGGTCCAGGAGCAGGTCCAGGACCACTTCGCGCGAGGCGACTGGCCGACGGGCGTACGGGACGGTCTGAGCGAACTCGCCAAGGAGTTCGGCGAATTCGGGAAGGACTTCGGAAGGGAGTTCGGCAAGGACTTCGGCTTCGGCCGCACCGAGACGAAGGAGGGCCCGAGGACACCGGCCGACGCCGGCACCGGCCCGACCGCCGGCGCGGAGTACTCGGTCACGCCGGAGGACTTCCCCGCCGATTACGAACCGGCCTGGGCGCACGAGGACTCCACGGGCGACCCCGCCCGCGACCTGGACCGTCTCCTGGACCGTTTCCGTGACGACATCCGCGACGCCGCCCGCGACCACGGGGTGACGGAGGAGCAACTGCGCTACGCCCGGCGCCACTTGTCGACGGCAGCGGCACACCTGGGCGCAACTCTGCGCACCCCGAAGGCCTGACGATCACCCGGCTCGGCCACGGCCACGGCCACCGGGCGGCCGGTCGCGGCCGTGCGGGAAACCGGTCGCGGTCAGCGGGCGGCCGGTCGCGGCCGTCCGGGAAACCGGTCGCGGTCAGCGGGGCCGGGCCGAGCACTCCGGGAAACGCTTCAGCAGTCCAGGACAGCCGGGGCGCCCACCCCAAAGGCCCGCCTCCGACAGGGCACCGCCGCCGTCCCGAAATGCCCCCCGAACGCGCCGCCCGCAGTTCACCCGGCCTTCGCCGCTCCCCCGCCGTACAACACGCGCGTCACCGCCTCGTACGTCACCCCGTGATCCGCGAGAACCTCGGCCGGGACGCCCGGGCGGGCGGTCAGGGCGAGCAGCAGATGTTCGTCGCCGATATGCCGGTCGCGGTGGGCGACGGCGATACGGAGGGACTCCGTGAGGAGGTCCTTGGCGCCGCGAGTGAAGGGGCGTCGCCCCGCCCCCCGGCGCCCGCCGCCCGTCCCGCCGACCGCCAACGCGCCCGCCCCATGAGCCTCTTCGACCCTGGAGACGATCTCCGTGAGGTCGATGCCGAGGCCGGTCAGGGCTTCCGCGTCGGCGCGGGAGAGGCCACCCCGGCGGCGGGCCTCGGCCAGGTCCCGCTCCACCTCGCTGCGGCGGCCCGCCAGCCCGAGCGACGCCAGGGCGAAGGAGCCACGGCTGGCCTCGCGGTCAAGGAGTGCGAGCAGCAGATGCGCCTCGTCGACCTTCTCCTCCCTCGCCCGTTCGCAGTGCCCGACCGCGCCCGTGACCACGGCGCGGGCGTCCTTCGTGAACCGTTCGAACATCACTGCCTCCCGTACTTCTTGTGCACGGCCTGCCTGCTCACTCCGAGTTCCGCGGCGATCTCCTGCCACGACCAGCCCTGGTTGCGCGCACTGCGCACCTGCACCGCCTCCAGCTGCTCCAGCAGCCTCCGCAGCGCGGAGACCGCCCGCAGCCCGATCCGCGGATCGCGGTCGCCCGCGCGCTCGGCGAGATCCGTTGCTTCGGTCATACTGTCAACTTAAGTTGACAAGGAGGTTTTGTCAACCACGATTGACACATCCGGTGCGGACACAGGTCCGATACGGGGCACACGTCCGGATGCGGACACACGAACGGCGGGCCCGGTGAACCGGGCCCGCCGCAGACGGGAGACGGGAGACGGGAGGAGCGAACAGCCGTCAGGTCGTGGTCAGTACGATCTTGCCGAACAGGTCGCCCGACTCCAGACGTTCGAAGCCCTCACGTGCGCGGTCGAGCGGGAGCACCTCGTCGATAACGGGACGTACGCCGGTGGCGGCGCAGAAGGAGAGCAGGTCCTCCAGCTCGTCCTTGGTGCCCATCGTGGAGCCGACGATCTTCAGCTCCAGGAAGAAGATGCGGGTGAGCTCGGCGTGGGAGGGACGGTCTCCACTGGTCGCGCCGGAGATGACGATCGTGCCGCCGGGCCGCAGCGACTTCACGGAATGTGACCAGGTGGCGGCGCCGACGGTCTCGATGACGGCGTCCACCCGCTGCGGCAGCCGCGCCCCCGGCTCCAGCGCCTCCACCGCGCCCAGCTCCACGGCCCGCTTGCGCTTGGCCTCGTCACGGCTGGTGGCGAAGACACGCAGCCCGGCCGCCTTGCCGAGCACGATCGCGGCCGTCGCGACGCCACCGCCGGCGCCCTGGACGAGCACGGAGTCGCCGGGGCGTACGCCCGCGTTGGTGAAGAGCATGCGGTACGCCGTCAGCCAGGCGGTCGGCAGACAGGCGGCCTCTTCGAAGGACAGGTCCTTGGGCTTGGGGAGGAGGTTCCAGGTGGGCACGGAGACCTGCTCGGCGAAGGTGCCCTGGTAGCGCTCGGTGAGGATGGAGCGGGGTTCGTTCGGGCCGACTCCGTGGCCGGTCTGGCCGATGACGGAGTGCAGGACGACCTCGTTGCCGTCCTCGTCCACGCCGGCCGCGTCACAGCCGAGGATCATCGGGAGCTTGTCCTCGGAGAGACCGACGCCGCGGAGGGACCACAGGTCGTGGTGGTTCAGGGAGGCGGCCCTGACCTTCACGGTGGTCCAGCCGGGCCTCTGCTCGGGGGCCGGGCGCTCCCCCAACTCCAGGCCGCTGAGCGGCTGGTCACGGTCGATTCGGGCGGCGTAGGCAGCGAACATGACCTTGACGATAGGCTCCGCACCCCACCGACGGAACCGGCACCGCCTGTGACACGCGTCCCGTCACACCCCGGGCACCGGCACCACGGCCGGCACCCGACACACGGGTCGGGACGGGCGCCTCACCGACGAAGCAGGGCGCGACCCGCGCGCGCCTCCAGATGTCACCGCGCACCCGCCCCCGGCCCCCCGCCCGAAAATCACCCGCACGGACGCCCGCGCGAAGAAAAAAATGGCCCCGCCCAAACGGGCGGGGCCACCAGAAACCCGCTCAGCGGCGAGCCACACCTTCCGCCCGGGCAGCCGCGGCCACCGCCGCGGTCACCGCAGGCGCCACCCGCTCGTCGAACGGCGACGGAATCACATAGTCCGCGGCGAGATCGTCACCGACCACATCGGCCAGCGCGTCCGCCGCCGCGATCTTCATCCCCTCCGTGATCCGCGACGCGCGCACCTGAAGCGCCCCCGCGAAGATCCCCGGAAACGCCAGCACGTTGTTGATCTGGTTCGGGAAGTCGGACCGGCCCGTAGCCACCACGGACGCGTACTTGTGCGCGATCTCGGGATGCACCTCGGGGTTCGGGTTGGCCATGGCGAAGACGAACGCGCCCTCCGCCATCGAAGCCACCGCCGGCTCCGGCACCGTACCGCCGGAGACCCCGATGAAGACGTCCGCGCCCGCGAGAGCCGACTCCAGCGAGCCCGACAGGCCCGCCTTGTTCGTGATCTCCGCGAGCTCGCGCTTGACCGGCGTGAGGTCGTCCCGGTCCTTCGACACGACGCCCTTGCGGTCCGCGACCGCGACATCCCCGAGCCCCGCCGCCAGCAGGAACTTGGCGATGGCGACGCCGGCCGCACCCGCGCCGGAGATCACCGCACGCAGCTCGCCCAGCGTCCGCCCGGTCAGCTTCGCGGCGTTCCGCAGGGCCGCCAGTGTCACCACGGCCGTACCGTGCTGGTCGTCGTGGAAGACCGGGATGTCCAGCCGCTCCTGGAGCTTGCGCTCGATCTCGAAGCACCGCGGCGCCGAGATGTCCTCCAGATTGACCCCGCCGAAGGACGGCGCGAGCCGGACGACGGTCTCGACGATCTCGTCGGCGTCCGTCGTGCCCAGCGCGATCGGCACGGCATCCACCCCGCCGAACTGCTTGAACAGAATCGCCTTCCCCTCCATCACCGGAAGGGAGGCTTCGGGACCGATGTCCCCGAGCCCGAGCACGGCCGTCCCGTCGGTCACCACCGCGACCACGGACGACTTCCACGTGTAATCGTGGACCAGCTCGGGCTGCTCGGCGATGGCGGTGCACACCTTCGCGACGCCGGGCGTGTACGCCAGGGACAGGTCGTCCCTGTCGCGGATGGGCACGGTGGCCTGCACGGCCATCTTGCCACCACGATGCAGCGCGAACGCGGGATCGAAGGAATCGAGGGGCTCCGCCCCGCCTTCCTGATCCGTACTGCTGTCGCTGCGAGGATTGACGATCTCCGCTGCCACTTTGTTTTACCCCTTAAGTCTTCATGGGTTGAGGGTGTCCACTCCTGGTGAGGGGTGGGCGGGCACCGCGTAGGCCCAGCCGCCGTGGTTGCGTACGGGCCGCTACGCGACGGGCGCGCCGCACACGCGCCCTGAGCCCCGGATGAGGGGTGTAAAGAACCTTCTTACCCGACGGACCGCATCGAGGACGAGTCCATAACGCGAAGGTCACACGCCGACGAGATGTCTCCTGGCCGATCACGGCTGGTGATGACCGAATATGCACACAAGCCCCCGGACATGTCCGCCACGTCCATAAGGCCGTACATGCGGAGTTACGACCGACCGCATCGTGAGACGCACCGAAGATCTTCCGGCCGGAAGGAAAGATTCCCGCATATGGTCCGGCCTTGATGTACCGGCCTGAAGCAGTTCGAGGATCACCCGTTATCCGATTTTGACATAGTCGGCCCCCTGAATGGCGCAGTCCGAATGGCAGGATGCCCGTAATCACACGAGGTCGCGACACCCGATGGTGTGTGTTCTCGTCGACCCAACGGCAGCAACGCCGGCCATCGGCAACTCCATACCTTCCCGCCGGAGGAACTCACCATGACCGCAAGCACCATCCGCCGTTCGACCGCCATACGCTCCCGGATAGCTGCGGTCGGCGCGATCGCGGTCGCGGGCACGCTGCTGCTCACCGGCTGCGGTGACCAGACCAAGAGCAAGAGCAACGAATCGGGCAGCAGCTCGTCGGGCTCGGCACCGCTGGCCGACAAGCTCCCCGAGTCGGTCCGGAACGCGGGTGTCGTCAAGGTCGGTTCGGACATCGCTTACGCGCCGGTCGAGTTCAAGGACAACTCCGGCAAGACGGTCGGCATCGACCCGGACCTGGCCGAGGCGATGGGCAAGCAGCTCGGGGTGAAATTCGAGTTCCAGAACGGCACCTTCGACACCCTGATCACGGGTCTGCGCTCCAAGCGGTACGACATCGCCATGTCCGCGATGACCGACACCAAGGACCGCCAGGAGGGCGTCGACTCCACCACCGGCAAGAAGGTGGGCGAGGGCGTCGACTTCATCGACTACTTCACCGCGGGCGTGTCGATCTACACCCCCAAGGGCAAGACCCAGAACATCAAGACCTGGTCCGACCTGTGCGGCAAGAAGCTCGTGCTGCAGCGCGGCACGGTCTCCGAGGACCTCGCCAAGTCCGAGGCCAAGAAGTGTCCCAGTGGCAAGACCATCTCCATCCAGGCCTTCGACAACGACCAGCAGGCCCAGACCCGCCTGCGCGCGGGCGGTGCGGACGCCGGCTCCTCCGACTTCCCGGTCGCCGCGTACGCGGTGAAGACCTCCGGCGGCGGCAAGGACTTCCAGATCGTCGGCGAGCAGGTCGAGGCCGCGCCGTACGGCATCGCGGTCGCCAAGTCCAACACCCAGCTGCGGGACGCCCTTCAGGCCGCCCTCGACGCGATCATCAAGAACGGCGAGTACGACAAGATCATCGCGAAGTGGGGCGTCGAGGACGGCTCCGTCAAGGCAGCCCAGATCAACGGCGGCAAGTGACCCGGAATCCACGGGCACTGAAAGGCAACATCCGTGACTGTTGACATCGACAAGACGACGGGCCCGGAGGGCACTCCCCCGGGCGGGCCGGAAGCCATCAAGGCCATTCCGGTCAGGCACTACGGGCGCTATGTCTCCGCCGTCATCGCCATCGCGATCCTGATCGCGATCATCTACGCGTTCGGCCAGGGCAAGATCAACTGGCACGCCGTACCGGACTACTTCTTCGACGACCGCATCCTCACGGGCGTCGGCAAGACGCTCCTGCTGACGGTGCTGTCGATGCTGATCGGCATCGTCGGCGGCATCCTGCTGGCCGTCATGCGCCTGTCGAAGAACCCGGTGACGTCGTCCATCGCCTGGTTCTACATCTGGTTCTTCCGCGGCACCCCGGTCCTGGTCCAGCTCATCATCTGGTTCAACCTGGGCCTGGTCTTCGAGTACATCAACCTCGGTCCGATCTACAAGGACTACTGGTCGAGCTTCATGACGCCGTTGCTGACGGCGCTCCTGGGACTCGGTCTGAACGAGGCCGCGTACATGGCGGAGATCTGCCGCGCGGGCCTGCTCTCGGTCGACGAGGGCCAGACCGAGGCCTCGCACGCGCTCGGCATGAGTCACAACAAAACCCTGCGCCGGATCGTGATCCCGCAGGCGATGCGTGTGATCGTGCCGCCCACGGGCAACGAGGTCATCAACATGCTGAAGACGACCTCGCTGGTGTCGGTCGTCCAGTATCCGGAACTCTTCCGCTACGCCCAGGACATCGGCCAGACGTCCGGCGCGCCCGTGGAGATGCTCTTCCTCGCCGCCGCCTGGTACCTGATCATGACCTCGGTCCTCAGCATCGGGCAGTACTACGTCGAGCGGTACTACGCACGCGGTTCCAGCCGTAGTCTGCCGGCCACACCGTTCCAGAAGATCAAGGCCAACATGCTCTCGCTGGGCCGCCCGAGGGGAGGCACGGCATGACCGCCAACGTGACCAAGACGGACGCCACCACGCCGATGGTGAAGTCCGAGGGCGTCCACAAGTCCTTCGGCGCCGTGGAAGTCCTCAAGGGCATCGACCTGGAGGTGAAGACCGGCGAGGTGTTCTGCCTCATCGGCCCCTCCGGCTCCGGCAAGTCGACGTTCCTCCGGTGCATCAACCACCTGGAGAAGATCAACGCCGGTCGTCTGTCCGTCGACGGCGAGCTGGTCGGCTACCGCCAGAAGGGCGACAAGCTGTACGAGCTGAAGGACAGCGAGGTCGCGGTCAAGCGCCGCGACATCGGCATGGTCTTCCAGCGCTTCAACCTGTTCCCGCACATGACGGCGCTGGAGAACGTCATGGAGGCGCCGGTCCAGGTCAAGGGCGTCAGCAGGGCCAAGGCGCGGGAACGCGCGGGCCAGCTCCTGGAGCGCGTGGGCCTGGCCGACAAGGCGAAGAACTACCCCTCGCAGCTCTCCGGCGGCCAGCAGCAGCGCGTGGCCATCGCCCGGGCCCTGGCGATGGACCCGAAGCTGATGCTCTTCGACGAGCCGACCTCGGCGCTCGACCCGGAACTGGTCGGTGACGTCCTCGACGTCATGCGCGACCTCGCCGAGTCCGGCATGACGATGATCGTCGTCACGCACGAGATGGGCTTCGCGCGCGAGGTGGGTGACTCGCTGGTCTTCATGGACGGCGGTGTCGTGGTCGAATCCGGCCACCCCCGCGACGTACTGACCAATCCGCAGCACGAGCGGACGCAGTCGTTCCTGTCGAAGGTGCTCTAGCGTCGAAGGTGCTGTAGCGGTACGTGCGTGAAGGGGCGGTACGGGATTCCCGTACCGCCCTTCGGCATGCGCCGTCACGGGAGCGGCGCAGGGTCAGATCTTGACCACCGTGCCGGGCCCTCCAGGGCTCACTTGACCGCGAGGATCAGCGTGTCCGAGGGCGAGCGCCACACCGGCCGGGCCTCGCCGAAGCCCTTCTCGCGCAGTACGCGCGCGTGCCACGCGGCGGACGGCATGTCACCGTCGGCGTGCTCCCCGTAGATCTCGAAGCGGCGGGCCGTCGGGGCCGCGAGCACCGGGTCCTGGGCGGCCAGCGCCCACCATTCGGCCCAGTCGAGGGCACCGTCCGCTTTGGCCTGATCCATACGGACGTGCCGCTGCGCCCGCTCCGCCGCGTTGATCCGGGGCGTCGACTCGTCGATCATGTGGTCCGCGTTCATGAAGACACCGCCGTCGCGGACCAGCTCCGCGACCTGACCGTAGAGGGCCGCGAGGGGTTCGCTGTGCAGCCAGTGGAGGGCGGTGGCGGTGAGTACGGCGTCGTACGCGTCGTACGGCAGCCGGGCGGGCCACTCGGGGTCCTTCAGGTCCGCGGTGACGAAGGAGACCCGCTCGTCGCCCGCGAACGTGCCCTCGGCGATGGTGAGCAGCGCGGGGTCGAGGTCGACGCCGGTGCTGGTCGCGTTCGGGAGACGGGCGAGCAGGCGGGCCGTGATGGTGCCCGTGCCGCAGGCGAGGTCGAGAACGCGCGGCTCGGGGCCGACGAGCGCCTCGACCATGTCGAGCATGATCCGGAAGCGCTCCTCGCGGTCCGGCATGTACCACTCCTGCTGCCGGTCCCAGCTTTCCTGCCAGGCGTGCCAGTCGGTTCCGGTCGTCGTGGTCATGGAAGCCCCTTCTTCGCTCGGCCGCACCCTTACCCGTAATACCCTGGAAGCACGATCAGCTGTTACCTGACCGCACGCACGACGATAGAGCGCCCTCGTAAGGACTACAAGTGGAACTGGCCTATTACTCGGATTACGCCGTACGTCTCGTCAACAGCGAGGAGCCGGCCCGGGGCAAGGACGCGCTCACCTCGGTGGAGGCCGTCCGCGACCTCTTCGGGGGCAACGCGTCGGCGGCCCGGCGCGCTACGGACGCGGACGTGACGCGGTTCCGTTCGGTCCGCGCGCGCCTGCGCGCGGTCTTCGAGGCGGCCGACGGCGGCGACGAGACGCTCGCCGTCGACCTGCTGAACTCGCTGCTGCTGGAATTCCCGGTGAGCCCGCAGATCTCGGGCCATGACCACCGGGACGACGACGGGCGCCCGTTGTGGCACATGCACCTGGCCGACCACCCGTCCAACGCGACCGCGGGCTACGCGGCGATCGCCACGATGGGCCTCGCGTTCCACCTCACCGAGTACGGCGTGGACCGCCTCGGCCTGTGCGAGGCGGCGCCGTGCCGCAACGCCTATCTGGACACCTCGACGAACCGCTCCCGGCGCTACTGCTCGGACCGCTGCGCCACCCGCGCGAACGTGGCCGCCTACCGGGCCCGCAAGCGCCTGGAGGCGGACCGGACGGAGAGCACGGGCCGGGCGGCCGAGAGCGCCCAGAGCGCGAGCGCGAACGGCGAGCGCTGACCCTCCTTGCGCGGCCGGTACCGGAACCGCACCTTCCCGAGGACGAATTCCTCGGGAACGGTGCCGTAGTCGGTGCTGTCCCCGCCCGCGTAGGGGTTGTCCCCGAGCACCCACCAGCCGCCCTCGCGCCGCTCCACGGCCCGCTTCACGACGAGCAGATCCTGCTGGAAGGGATGCCGCAGCACGACGATGTCGCCGGGCCTGACGCGCGCCCCGTACTGAAGTAGCAGCCGATCCCCGTGCTGAAGCGTGGGGACCATCGACGGTCCCGTCACCTCGGCCGCCCCGAACGGCAGCACGGCCCTCCCACGCTCGGTCTCCTGCGACAGCTCCGGCATCACCGGCACCTCCCCGGTCCGATCCTCCACCAGTCCCAGTTTCACCCTGGACTTTTGTCGTAAGCCCATGGGGGCACTCGCGAAAAGACGTCTCCTACGGAGTAATGTCCCACCTGAGAAGACGATCACGAGGAAGGACAGCTCAATGCTCTCCCGCCTGTTTGCCCCCAAGGTCAAGGTCAGCGCGCACTGCGACCTGCCCTGCGGTGTGTACGACCCGGCCCAGGCCCGCATCGAGGCGGAGTCGGTGAAGGCCGTCCAGGAAAAGATGGCCGGCAACGACGACCCGCACTTCCAGGCTCGCGCCACGGTCATCAAGGAGCAGCGCGCCGAGCTCGCCAAGCACCACGTGTCGGTGCTCTGGAGCGACTACTTCAAGCCCCCGCACTTCGAGAAGTACCCGGAGCTGCACCAGCTGGTCAACGACACCCTGAAGGCCCTCTCGGCCGCCAAGGCGTCCACGGACCCGGCCACGGGCCAGAAGGCGCTGGACTACATCGCCCAGATCGACAAGATCTTCTGGGAGACCAAGAAGGCCTGATCCTGGATCAAGCCGTTTGACCCGCGACCCTGTCGGTCGCTCGGTCTTCCTGCCCGCACCCGGCCCGTGGGCCGCCGAACACGGCGGCCGTGACGGTCCGGGTGCGGTCTTTTTTGTCTCGACTTCGACGTCACGGATCCGGCGTCACGGATCCGGCGTCACGGATCCGACGTCACACACCCGGCGCCTCGGACCCGACGTCACACACCCGGCATCACGCACCCGACGCCACACACCCGGCATCACGGATCCGGCGCCTCGGACCCGGCGTCACGGACCCGACGCCTCGACACCGAGGTCCCTGTCCGAGTGCGACGTCTCCCCCGGGCGCCCCTAGGGTCGGCCCCGTCCGATTTCCGCCAGGCGGGCCAGGGCCGGCAGGGCGTCGGCGATCGCCTGGCGCTGTTCGGGGGCCAGTTGGGCCACCAGCGGGGTGAGGTGCCGCGTCCGGTCCTCGTGGCGCGAGCGGCCGATCTTGCGGCCCGCCTCGGTGATGTGGACGAGGACGGCGCGGCCGTCGCTCGGGTCGGACCGGCGCTCCACCAGCCCGTCGCGCTCCAGCCGGGTGACCAGCTGCGTGATGCCGGGCTGGCTGACCTGCTCGGTCCTGGCCAGATCGGTCAGCCGCATCGGGCTGCCGCCGAACGCGAGGGTGTCCAGCACCGACAGCGTCGTGAAGGACAGCTTCTCCAGCATCGGGAGCCGGATGTAGAAGCGGTTGAAGTTCTCGATCGCCGTGGTGAACGCGTCCACGTCCAGCTCGGCGTGCGCCTCTTCGCCCGGCTTTTCGGCGAGCTCGTCGTTGAGCTCTTCGTTCACATCTTGGTTCTTGGTGTCGTGCACCCCAGAAATATATCGTGAACTTATGTAAGCTGCTTATGCTGTTGCGGCGGATGCCCCGTGTGCCGCCACCCGCGGGGCGCGTCATACCTGGTCAGCGCTAGGAGAGGGATCCATGACTGTTCGTGTCGGCATCAATGGCTTCGGGCGGATCGGACGCAACGTCTTCCGCGCGGCAGCCACCCGGGGCGCGGATCTGGAGATCGTCGCCGTCAACGATCTCGGCGACGTGGCGACCATGGCCCATCTGCTGGCCTACGACTCGATCCTGGGCCGCTTCCCGGAGGAGGTCACCGCGGAACCCGGTGCGATCCGCGCCGGCGACACCACCGTCAAGGTTCTCGCCGAGCGCGACCCCGCCGCCCTGCCCTGGGGCGACCTGGGCGTGGACGTGGTCATCGAGTCCACCGGCATCTTCACGGACGCGGCCAAGGCCCGCGCGCACGTGGACGGCGGCGCCAAGAAGGTCATCATCGCGGCCCCGGCCAGCAACGAGGACGTCACGGTCGTGCTCGGCGTGAACCAGGACGCCTACGACCCGGAGCGCCACACGATCATCTCCAACGCCTCGTGCACCACCAACTGCCTCGGCGTACTGGCCAAGGTGCTGCACGACGCCGTGGGCATCGAGTCCGGCATGATGACCACGGTCCACGCCTACACCCAGGACCAGAACCTCCAGGACGCCCCGCACAAGGACCTGCGCCGTGCCCGGGCCGCGGGCCTCAACATCGTGCCCACCTCCAGCGGAGCCGCCAAGGCCATCGGCCTGGTGCTGCCCGAACTCCAGGGCCGCCTCGACGCCTTCGCCCTGCGGGTCCCCGTCCCCACCGGCTCGGTCACCGACCTGACGGTCACCGCCAGCCGCAGCACCACGGTGGAAGAGGTCAAGGAGGCGTACGCCAAGGCCGCCGCCGGCGCGTACAAGGGTCTGTTGTCCTACACCGAGGCCCCCATCGTCAGCACCGACATCGCGGGGGACCCCGCCTCCTGCGTCTTCGACGCCGAGCTGACCCGCGTACTGGGCTCCCAGGTCAAGGTCGTCGGCTGGTACGACAACGAGTGGGGCTACTCCAACCGCCTCATCGACCTGGCCCTGCTGGTCGGCGACACCCTCTGACGGCAGCGGCAACGACGGAGTCCGGCGGGCAACGACGCCCCGCCGGACTCCGCATGTGTGCGGCCGCTTCCCGGGTGAATTCAACCATGCATTTCAGGCCTTTTATGCAGAGCGTGTATTCACTACTGCCGATATCAGCCGCCGGCCGTGCACACAAAGGAGAGCCGGTCATCACACATGGGCGCGGCAACGGTTCTGGTTAAATCCTGGTGAACGAAAGTCTCCACATGCACGAATTCAAGCCAGTCGGCCGGAACCGGCACACTATATCCGCAAATCGTTATGGCATTGCGCCCCCAATGCGCGGTAGTGTTTGATTGCAGTACCACGGCCACTGAGGTCTCACAAGGAGATGAATCTGTGACGAACGTGACTGGGGACTACACGGACTGCACTCCTCTGCTCGGCGACCGAGCGGCACTCGACAGCTTCTACGAGGAACACGGCTACTTATTCCTGCGGAACGTACTCGACCGTGACCTCGTCAAAACGGTGGCGGAGCAGATGCGGGAAGGACTCGTCGCGCTCGGTGCCGCGGATCCGCACGCCACGCTCGAGGAACTCACGATCGACTCCTTCGAGTCGGTCGACGAAGTGGCCATGCACGACTACGTCAAATACGACGCATTCTGGAACAACCCGTCGACCATCAAGGTTTTCGAGCAGGTGTTCGGCGAGCCGGTATTCGTGTTCCTCTCCACGACCATCCGGTACTACCCGTCGCAGGCGGGCTCCGAGGAGCCGTCCTTCCACTACCTGACGCCGTTTCACCAGGACGGCTTCTACATAGGGCCCAACCAGGACTTTCGCACCTTCTGGATCCCCCTGATACGGACGACCAGGGAGTCCGGAGGTGTCGCGCTGGCGGACGGCAGCCACCGGCGCGGAAAGCGCGACCACGTGCTCAACGAGTCCTTCCGCAGGTTCGGCCACCCGGTGCGCGGAATTCCGCCGACGGAGGTGAGTGAGGACGAACACCTGCTGCACTCCCCCATGGAGCCGGGAGACATCCTCCTCTTTCATGCGCACATGTGCCACAAATCAATTCCGAACCTGTCGAAGGACCCGCGCCTCATGCGGATGTCGATGGACACCCGGGTACAGCCCGCGAAATCCCACCGCGGCTTCAACGCAATGACGCCCTGGACGGAATCGGCAAAGGACGCGTCAAAGGGAATCATGGCGAAGATCACCGGTACCCCCACCGACGTGGAATGACGACCAACCCCCACCCGGAGATTTTCCCCGGCGGGCGTCGATTCGAAAAACAGAGGTATGGATTTGACTTCAGAGACGTCGCCCGCAGGTGGCCCGGTGGAAAAGGAAGATCTGGTCCGCCAGGGCAGTGACAAACCAGCGGGATTATCGGGCGCCGGCCTGGCAGTGATCCTGACGGGCTTCGCGCTGTCCATCGCCGACTTCTTCATCGTCAACGTGGCGCTGGCCACGGTGAAACACGACCTCCACGCATCCGATGCCGAGCTGGAGCTGGTCGTGTCCGGCTACGGAATCACCTATGCGCTCGGCCTGGTCATGGGCGGGCGTCTGGGAGACGCGTTCGGCAGACGACGTCTCTTCCGTGACGGCCTGATCGCGTTCACGATCACGTCGGCACTGTGCGGCTTCGCGCCGAACGTCACCTTCCTCATCGCCGCCCGTCTGTTGCAGGGCGCGGCCGCCGCGATGCTCGTACCGCAGGTGCTGGGCACCATCCAGGCGGCGACCGACGGCGCGTCCCGCGCCCGGGCGATCAGCCTCTACGGCGCCACCGCCGGGATCGCGGCGGTGGCCGGACAGATCATCGGCGGATTCCTGCTGATGCTCGACATCGGCGACTCCGGCTGGCGATCCGTGTTCATGATCAATGTGCCGATCGGTCTGGTGGCGCTGCTGCTGGTCCGGCGCATGCCCGCCACCAAGGCGGACCGGAAACCGGGCCTCGACCTGCTCGGCACGGCCCTGTTCGGGGTGACCATGGTCTGCGTGCTGATGGTGATCGTCGAGGGCAGGTCGCTCGGCTGGCCGGTCTGGCTGTGGTCACTGCTGGTGGTCGCCGCCGTCGCGGCCGTGACTCTGGTCAGGGTCGAGCGCGGGCTGGAGGCCCGGGGCGGTTCACCGTTGCTTCCCCCCTCGATCCTGGCCCGCCACAGCATGCGCACGGGGCTGATGGCGGTCGTGCCCTTCTCCATCGGGTTCGGCAGCTTCCTGTTCGTCTACACCCTGGTCGCGCAGGACAAGCTGGGCCTCGGGGCGCTGGCCTCGGCCGGCGTGCTGTCCCCGTTCGCCTCGTCCTTCTTCGTGGTCTCGCTGTTCACCCCGAAGATCACGGCCCGTATCGGCCGGCGCATCGTGTCGGTGGGCGCGGTCGTCCAGGGCACGGGCCTGCTGCTGCTCGCCCTCCTGATCGGAGTGGAGTGGCCGCATCTGCCGCTCCTGCTGGTCCTGGCGGTGCTCGCCTTCACCGGCATCGGCCAGGCTCTGATCGGACCGACACTGCTGAGGATGGTGCTCGCCGACGTACCCCCCGCGTCGGCGGGCACCGGCAGTGGAGTGCTGGTCACCAGCCAGCAGACGGCAACGGCCCTGGGCGTCACGGTCGGCGGGACCCTCTACCTCACCCTCGCGAGCTCGCTCGGCGACGCGTCCGGGGCGGTGCTCGTCCTCGTTCTGCTGGCCCTGTTCTCCGCGGTCATCTTCGCCCTGAGCCTGCGGCTGCCCGAGCCGCGCTAGCCGACAGCCGCTGCCCGAGCCGCGCCGGCCGACAGACGCGGAAGAACCGCTCGCCGACACACGTGGAGAAGCTGCATGCACCTTCAACCGAGTACGGCCGTCGTGACCGGCGCGGCGAGTGGCATCGGTTTCGCGCTCAGCGCCCGACTGGCACAAGCGGGCGCCAGGGTCGTGATGACGGACATCGCGGGTGACGGCCTGGCCGGGGCCGTCGAGGAGCTGGCCGCGCACGGCGCGGACGTCACCGCCGTGGTCGCCGACCTCACCGACCCGGCCGCGGTTCAGGAGCTGGCCGACACGGCCTTCGGGCGGCTCGGCGACATCGACGTGGTCTGCAACAACGCAGGCGTCGTCGGACCGGTCGGAATGCCGCTGTGGAGCGTTCCCCTGGACGAGATGCACGCTGTCTTCGACGTCAACTACTGGGCGCACGTCCATGTCGCGCGGGCCTTCGTGCCGCGCCTCCTCGACAGCGGGCGCCCCTCGCACCTCGTGCAGACCGCCTCGATGTCCGCGTTCGTCGTCGGCGCGGGTACCGCGTCGTACGCCGCGTCCAAGCATGCGGACCTGGCCGCGGCCCGAAGCCTTCGGGCGGACCTCGACGGCACTCCCGTGCGGGTCTCGGTTCTCTGCCCGGGGCGGGTCGACACACCGATGACCCGGGGTCTTGTCGCTCCCCGGAACGCGACCGGGAACACGACGATCAGCGCGGACGAAGCGGCCGACGCGGTGTGGAACGCGCTGGGCTCGGACCGCTTCTACATATTCACCAACGCCGATGCCCAAACCAGGCTCGGCGATCAATTCAACGACGTATGGCGCCATCTGGCACGGGAAAAGTACTGGACCGAATCCTCTTCACCGAGCGTTAACAGTTCTCGCCCATGACCACCGGGTTTCGCGGGCAGAAACCCACCGCACCGATATCTTTATGAGGGAGATACCGTGGTGGATATCGAGGCAGTGAGAGCGAAGTACCGGGAGGAACGCGACAAGCGCGTGCAGGCCGATGGTGGCCGACAGTACCTGAGTGCGCAGGGGGAATTCGCCCATTACGCCGACGATCCTCACGCGAAGCCGATCGAGCGGGCTCCCGTTTCCGACGAAGTGGATGTCACCATCATCGGCGCGGGAATCGGCGGACTGCTTCTGGGAGCCCGGCTGCGCGAGGCGTGCGCATTCGACACCATCCGACTCGTCGACAAGGCCGGGGACGTCGGCGGGACCTGGTACTGGAACCGTTTTCCCGGGCTGCGCTGCGATGTCGAGAGCTATGTCTACATGCCGCTTCTCGAAGAGCTGGGACGCCTCCCCTCGGAGAAGTACGCGACCGGCGCCGAGATATTCGAGCACTGCCAGGCCATCGCGCGGACATACGATCTCTATGACGAGGCGTTGCTTCAGACCTCCGTCACCGAGCTGAGCTGGGACGAGGATTCCTCGCGATGGCTGGTGCGCACGGACCGCGGGGACCTCGTCCGATCACGCTTCGTGGCCATGGCGATCGGGTCCCTGCACAGGCCCAAGCTTCCCTCGATACCCGGAACAGAGGCCTTCCAAGGACACTCGTTCCACACCAGCCGCTGGGATTTCGCATACACCGGCGGTGACATCTCGGGCGGGCTGGAGAAACTCGGGGACAAGCGGGTCGGAATCGTCGGAACCGGTGCGACGGCAGTCCAGTGCATCCCGCATCTGGCCGAGTCGGCAGCGCATCTCTACGTCTTCCAGCGGACGCCGTCGACCGTCAGCGTACGAAACAACAGGCCGACCGACCCGGGCTGGGCGGCGGGGCTCGAACCCGGCTGGCAGCAACGGCGGATGGACAACTTCCATGCGCTGACCTCGGGCGTCGACCAGGACGTGGACCTCGTCCAGGACGGCTGGACGGAGATCACCTCCAAGCTCGCCGCGATCCTCCCGAAGTCGGCGGCCGACGCGGACCCGAAGGACATCGGCACCGCCGTCGAACTCGCGGACTTCCACAAGATGGAGGAGCTGAGGAAACGGGTCGACGCGATCGTCCACGACAAGGACACCGCCGACGCCCTGAAGCCGTACTACCGGCTCTTCTGCAAACGACCGTGCTTCCACGACGGATATCTGGACACTTACAACCGGCCCAACGTCACCCTGGTGGACACCCAGGGACGCGGAGTGGAGCGCCTCACCCCGACCTCCGTGGTGGCCGGCGGCCGGGAATACCCGGTCGACTGCCTCATCTTCGCCTCGGGCTACGAATCCGAATTCGGCGTCCCCTACACGAACCGCACCGGATTCAGCATAGTCGGCCGGGACGGAATTCGACTGTCCGAGAAGTGGGCCGAGGGCGCCCGCACCTTCCACGGTCTCCAGGTGAACGGCTTCCCCAACTGCTTCATCCTGTCCAAGGCGCAGTCGGGTCTCCACGTCAATGTGCCGTACATGCTCAATGAGCAGAGCAAACACGTCGCCTACATCCTCAAGGCCGTGCAGCAGCGCGGTCGGCAGGTGGTGGAAGCATCCGCCACCGGCGAGAAGGAATGGGTGGAGACGATCCTCAGGCTGGCGAACCGGAACCTCGACTTCACCGAGTCCTGCACCCCGGGCCTTTTCAACAACGAGGGAAACCCTCGAAATGTGGCCATCCTCAACTCCAGCTACGGAGGCGGATCGGTCGGATTCGTCAATATTTTGAAACGGTGGCGAGAGGCGGACGACCTCGCCGACCTCGAATTACGTGAAGGGTAGGTGTCAAGAGCAATGGACATTACGCGGATACCTGGTTCGGCGATCGGCGCGGTCGTGGCCGGCGCCGACTTTTCAGGCACCATCGACGACACGCAGGTCGAAGAGATCTGGCAGGCCCTCGACCAGCACCTCGTGCTGGTTTTCCGCGGGCACAAGGATCCCTCGAACGACGACCTCCTCATGTTCGCCCGGCGCTTCGGGCACGTACCGAAGACCGGCCTGACGACCGGTGCCAGCCCGGATCACAACGAGATCCTCCTCATCTCCAACATCCTCGACGAGAACGGGCAGAAGATAGGCGTCGGCAACGCGGAGTGGATGGACTGGCACACGGACTACTCCTTCCGCCCGAGGGTGTCCCGCATCGGCTTCCTGGCGGCGGTCGAGCTACCGCCGTCGGGCGGCGGCCAGACGCTGTTCACCGACATGTACACGGCCTACGAATCCCTCCCGGACGACCTCCGGCAGCGCCTGCACTCCTACCGGGCCAGGCATTCGCTCCGGTCCGGCTACGAGGACGTCATCGAGGAGGAGTACCAGGGCGAGGTCTCCATCGAAGGGCCGACCGCGAAACCGTTCGTGGCCCCCGAGGACGGTACGGCGACGGTCCATCAGCTGATCGCCAGGAACCCGCGGACCGGCCGCCGCGCGGTGTACGCCAACCCGCTCAACACCAAACGCATCCTCGAACTGGACGTCACCTCCAGCAAGGAGGTGCTCCAGCAGCTGTTCGCCAAGCCCGGTGAGCCGGAACTGACCTACGCCCACGAGTGGCTCCCCGGTGACATCGTCATGTGGGACCAGTTGGGGACCGTCCACGCCAAACGGGCTTTCGATCCGACCGAGCGCCGGCTCCTGCGCAAGGTCGTCACGATCTTCGACGACCCGGCGGAGCCGTGGCACCCGGAGGACGCGGCGTGATGCCGCGCGGGCCGAGGCGGTGTCACTCGCGCGTCAGCCAGGTCGGCAAGCATGGAACAGACCGTCCGCAGCGGCAACGGGGCCGCAGGCGGCATCCTCGGCCACTCCTCGGCCGGACTCCGGAATGACAGGCACGACGGCGCCCTCACACCAGGAGCGGCGCCGCAGCGTTCGTCCACCGTGGACCCCGTGCACCTGGTGGACCCCGTGAAGGGTGTGGCGTCATGACCGTGACCCCGGAAAGTCTGCACCGCAGCCGCGACGCGATCACACCGGCGTTGCGCACCGCGCTCCACCTGCTCGACGAGGAGACCCGCCATCAGGCGGCGTACCACCTCGGCTGGATCGAGGCCGACGGCACCCCGGCGGACGGCGGCGGAGGCAAGGCCGTACGGCCCGCGCTCGCGCTGCTGTCGGCGCAGGCGGCCGGCGCACCGGCGGAAACCGGCCTGCCCGGTGCGGTGGCCGTCGAACTGGTGCACAACTTCTCGTTGCTGCACGACGACCTGATGGACGGCGACGAGGAGCGTCGGCATCGACGTACGGTCTGGACGCTGTGGGGCGCCTCGGGCGCGATCCTCACCGGTGACGCGCTGCTGGCGCTCGCGCAGGAGGTGCTGCTCGACTGCGGGCTGCCCACGGGGGCGGCCGCGGCGCGGCTGCTCGCCCGCACCACCCGCGACCTCATCCGCGGGCAGGTGCAGGACGTGGCGTTCGAGCGGCGGGCCCATGTGCCGATCGAGGAGTGCGTCGACATGGCGGCCGGCAAGACCGGCGCGCTGCTGTCGGCCAGCGCCGCGATCGGTGCCGTACTGGCCGGCGCGCCGGTGACCACCGTCGACGCCCTGGCGCTCTACGGGCAGCAGGTGGGCCTCGCCTTCCAGCTGACCGACGACGTCCTCGGCATCTGGGGCGACCCGGCTGTCACCGGCAAGTCGGTCCACTCCGACCTGCGGGCCCGCAAGAAGTCGCTGCCGGTCACGTACGCGCTCAACCAGGGCGGGACCGTGAGTGTCGAGCTGGCCACCTGGCTCTCCGCACCAGGCGAGCCCGACGAGGCAGAGCTGCGCCGGGCGGCCGACCTGGTGGCGGCGGCCGGCGGCCGCGACTGGGCCACCGCCGAGGCGGCCCGGCGCATGGCGCTCGGGGAGGCCGCGCTGCGCGGCGTCGACCTGGACGCCGCGGCGCGCGACGAGCTCATCGCCCTCGGACACTTCGTCGTCGACCGGGAGGTGTGAGGTGGCGAGCGCCGCCGGCCGGACACCCGCCCGGCCCGCGGCCGACGCTCCGCGGGCCAGGCCGGCCGACGCTCCGCGGCCCGAGTCGGCCGGCGCTGCGCGGCCCGAGTCGGGCCACGGCCCCGAACCCTGCCGAGCCGTCGCCGAAGCCCTGCCCGCAGCGTCCGGAACCGCCCCACGCACACGCACACGCACACGCACGGGGGCAGGCAACGCCGCCCGCCCTCGTACGACCACCCCCACCGCAGGCAGCGCCGCCCGCACCCGTACGACAGCCACCACCGCCCTCCCCACCGCAGGCAGCGCCGCCTGCTCCCGGCGGATGTCCGCGACCGGCAGGCCGTGACCAGCCGGCTCGGCGCCCGCGGGTGTCCCCGCTGGTGCCCCGGAAGGCCCGCCCGGTCGTGACCGTCGTTCAGCCCTCCACCGCTCAGGCCGCCTTGCGCCGATCCCACCCCCGGAGGCGCCCGCTCCCTCCTCACGGGTTCCCGCCGCGCCCGGCCCGGCCGGCCCGTCGAACCCCCCGTGCCGAAACGCTTCCTCACCCGTCGCGGACCGGCATGGCACGCCTGTGACCCACAACAGCCCCCCCAGGAGACCCGCAATGCCCCAGGACGTCGACTTCCACATACCGTTCCCCAGCCGTCGCAGCCCCGACTTCGAGCGGGCCAGGGCCGACCACCTCAGCTGGCCCCGCGCGCTCGGCCTCATCGGCACCGACGCCGCCGCCGAGCGCCACAGCCGGGGCGGCTACGCCGATCTGGCCGCCCGCTTCTACCCCTCGGCCACCGGAGCCGACCTCGACCTGGGCGTCGACCTGATGTCGTGGTTCTTCCTCTTCGACGACCTCTTCGACGGGCCGCGCGGCGAGGACCCCCAGGAGACCAGGAAGCTCACCGACGCCGTCGCCGCCGCGCTCGACGGCCCCCTGCCCACGTCGGCGCCGCCCATCGCCCATGGTTTCGCCGACGTGTGGCGGCGCACCTGCCAGGGCATGTCCCCCGCCTGGCGCGCGCGCTCCGCCCGGCACTGGCGCAACTACTTCTCCGGATACGTCGACGAGGCGGTGAGCCGCCACCTCAACACCCCCTACGACTCGGCCGGTCACTACCTCGCCATGCGCAGGCAGACCATCGGCGTGCAGCCCACCGTGGACCTGGCCGAGCGCAGCTGCCACTGCGAGGTGCCCCAGCGGGTGTTCGACAGCGCCGTGCTGTTCGCGATGCTCCAGATCGCCACCGACACCAATCTGATCCTCAACGACATCGCCTCCCTGGAGAAGGAAGAGGCCCGCGGCGAGCTGAACAACATGGTCTTCATCCTGATGCGCGAGCACGGCTGGACGCGCGGCCGCAGCATCGCGCACATGCAGGACGGAGTCCGCACCCGCCTCGAACAGTTCCTGCTCCTCGAGGCCTGCCTGCCGAAGGTCTACGACACCTTCGAGCTCACTGCGCAGGAGCGCGAGAGCGCGGAGAAGTACCGGATGGACGGGGTGCGTTCGGTGATCCGGGGGTCGTACGACTGGCACCGCAGCTCGGGCCGGTACGCCGCCGACTACGCGATCGCCGCCAGCTACCAGGGCTACCTCGAGGAGCTGGGCAGCACGCTGTAGCCGCCCAGGAGTTGACCAGCGCACGGAGCCAGCAATCGAGGAAGTCGAGGATTCCGATGTCCCAGCACACCTTCGTCGCCGGAACGGCCCCCGGGGCCGTGCCCGTAGTGGGGCACGCCTGGCAGATGATGCGCCGCCCCCTGCACTTCATGTCCTCGCTGTCCGCGCACGGCGACCTGGTGAAGATACGCATTGGCCCGACGTCCGCCTATGTGCCCTGCCACCCCGAGCTGCTGCGGCAGGTACTGACCAACGACCGCGTCTTCGACAAGGGAGGAGTGTTCTACGACCGCGCCCGGGACATCGCCGGCAACGGTCTTGTCACCTGCCCCTACCGCGACCACCGCAGGCAGCGGCGCCTGATGCAGTCGGCCTTCCAGCGCACGCAGCTGGAGCGGTACTCCACGGCGATGCGCGCGGAGATCGACGCCACGGCGGCGCGGTGGCACGACGGCACGGTCATCGACGCCTTCCCCGAGCTGTACGGGATGGCGCTGCGCACCGTGGCCCGCACGCTGTACTCCACCCCGGTCACCGAGGAACTGGCACAGCGCGTCGAACAGGCCTTTGACACCGTACTCAACGGGCTCTTCCGCCAGATGTTCCTGCCCCACTCCCTGCGGCGGCTGCCGACCCCGGCCAACCTCCGCTACCGCAACAACCTGCGCTTCCTGCACGACACCGTGCAGGACCTGATCACCGAGTACCGGCGGGACGACACCCAGCGCGACGACCTGCTGTCCGCGCTGCTGGCGTCCCGTGACGAGGACGGCGGACGGCTGGGCGACACGGAGATCCACGACCAGGTCATCACCGTGATGGCGGCCGGAACCGAGACGGTCGCCGGCACCCTCACCTGGATCTTCCATCTGCTCTCCCGGCATCCCGAGATCGAGGCGAGGCTGTACGAGGAGATCGACACCGTCCTAGACGGAAAGCCCCCGCACTGGGACGACCTGCCGAGCCTGTCCCTGACGGACCGGATCATCACCGAAGCGCTCCGGATGTATCCGCCGGCCTGGATCTTCACCCGGCTCACCGCGTCGGACGTCGACCTCGCGGGGGTGCGCCTGCCCGAGGGCACCACCATCGTCTTCAGCCCCTCCTCCGTGCAGCGTCACTCGGAGGCCTACGACGACGCGTCCCGGTTCGACCCCGACCGCTGGCTGCCCGACCGCACCTCGGCCGTCGCCCGGCAGGCGTTCACGGCGTTCGGCACCGGCGCGCGCAAGTGCATCGGCGACCTGTTCGCGCGGACCGAGGCCACCCTCGCGCTCGCCACGATGCTGAGCCAGTGGCGGGTCACCGTGGAGCCCGACGCGGACGTCCGGCCCGTCGCCCTGGCCACCGTGTACCACCCGCGCCGCCTGCGCCTGCGGCTGACGGCCCGTACGCCGGGTCAGTAGCCGGGAGACGACGCGGCTCGTGCCGGGGCGTTGTCGGTGCCCCGTGCCATCCTGATGGCATGGCGAATCTGGAGGACCTGGTCAGGTTGCGGAAGGCGCGCGACCGGATGGACCGCGAGTACGCCGAGCAGCTGGACATAGCGGCGCTCGCGCGGACGGCGCTGATGTCGCCGGGCCACTTCCAGCGCAGCTTCCGGGCGGCCTTCGGCGAGACGCCGTACAGCTATCTGATGACGCGGCGGATCGAGCGGGCGAAGGCGCTGCTGCGGCGGGGCGACCTGACGGTGACGGAGGTCTGTCTGGCCGTGGGGTGCACCTCGCTGGGCTCGTTCAGTTCGCGCTTCACGGAGCTGGTGGGCGAGACGCCGAGCGCGTACCGGGCGCGGTCGCACGAACACGGGGCACCCATCCCGCCGTGCGTGGCGAAGGGCCTCACCCGCCCGAGACGGGGCCGCCCCGTGTACGGGCGGGCAGATACGGCAGGCGGGACATGGACGACAGGGCCTAGCGTGACCTCATGAACATGGACACCGATCCGGGCGTGATGCTCTCGCAGTGCTTCATCGCCGTCGACGACCACGACAAGGCACTCGCGTTCTACCGTGACGTCCTCGGCCTGGAGGTCCGCAACGACGTGGGCTTCGAGGGCATGCGCTGGGTGACGGTCGGCTCGCCGCTCCAGCCGGACGTGGAGATCGTCCTGGAGCCGCCGGGGGCGAACCCGGACGCGTCCGAAGCGGACCGGCAGGCGATGGCCGAGCTGCTGGCCAAGGGCATGCTGCGGGGGGTCATCTTCTCGACGCCGGACTGCGACGCCCTGTTCGCCCGCGTCGAGGCGTCCGGCGCCGAGGTCCTGCAAGAGCCCATGGACCAGCCGTACGGCGTGCGCGACTGCGCCTTCCGCGATCCGGCGGGCAACCTCCTGCGCTTCAAGCAGCGCTCCGCCGCCTGACGCGGAAACCTCGTTGCGCGGGCGGGCCGGGCGGGAGACGGTACGAGGCCATGTACACGGTGGGGGGCCATGGCCCCCGTCCGGCCCGGCAGGGAGCGATCCATGAGTGAACCGATCCGTTGGGCGTACGCCTTCGTCGACCGGCCCGCGGCGGAGTTCGTCCGGGCCGTTGACTTCTGGACCGCCGTCACGGCGACCGAGCGGTCCGAATCCCGCGGCGACCAGGGCGAGTTCGTGTCGCTGCTGCCGGGGGCGGGCGACGCGTGCGTGAAGGCGCAGGGGGTGCGGGACGGTACCGGGGGCGCCCACCTCGACCTCGCCGTCGCAAACGTGCCGGCGCTCGTCGGGGCGGCGCGGCGGCTCGGCGCCGAGGTCGTCGCCGAGCATCCGGGGTGGGCCGTACTGCGCTCCCCCGGCGGCCAGTTGTTCTGCGCGGTCCCCTGGCACGGCGAGTCGGCGCGGCCGCCCGTCGTCGAGGGCAGCCGCCTCGACCAGCTGTGCATCGACCTCGCCCCGGCGGTGTACGACCTCGACGTCGCGTTCTGGAGCGACCTCACCGGCTGGACCTCCCACCCCGGCGCCCTCCCGGAGTTCCACCTGGTCAGGCCGCCCGAGGGGCTGCCGATCCGTATTCTCCTCCAGCGCCTGGGCACCGATCGCCCCACCTCCGCCCACCTCGACCTCGCCTGCGCGGACATCGAGGCGACACGGGTCCGGCACGAGGAGCTGGGCGCCACGCTCGTCGCCCGCGGCGCCCGGTGGACGGTGCTGCGCGACCCCGCGGGCGGAACGTACTGCCTGACGGCCCGCGACCCGGAAACGGGCAGCCTGCCGGCCTAGTCCCTACCGGTCCGGGTCAGCCGTCGCGTACACACACAGCACCGCCTGCCCGTCGGACGCACCCGGGCACGGCGGGTGGTCGCGGACGTCCGCGGACAGCAGCGGTGCCGGGGCGGGCTCCCAGCCTGTCGGAGGCGGCGGCTCCGTCGAGTCCTGGAGCCAGAGCGTGAGCCCGCCGCCCACGAGCACGGCCGCCGCCCACACGCCGATGGCCCAGCGCCAGACGCGTCGCCGTCCCCGCTGCGGGGCCGCGCGCCCGTCGTCCTCCCCCGGTCCTCCCTCCACCCCGCTCACGCCGAAGCCGCTTCGCCGCCCGTCCAGACCTCCACGTCCACGACGGCCGACACCGGAATCGGCCCGTAGACGTGCGGGAACTCCTCGCCGCCGGGCCCCACGGCCTCGTACCGCACGGGCGCCGCGAGCCGCTCCGCGTCCACGACCAGCACCACCAGCTCGTCGGACCCGGCGCGGGATCCGTACAGGAGCGCTGCCACGCCGGGGAGCTGATGCCGCAGCGAGCAGTGAATGAAGCCCTCCTCCTGGAGGGTGCGGCCGCGCGTCGCCATCTCGTACGTGCCACGGTCGCGGGCGGCGTCCCACAGGGAGCGCTCGGTAAGGTGCAGAAGGGGTTCGGACATGGCGTAACGCTAAGGCCTGCGCCGGGCCGCCCGCGCCTGCGTCAACCGCCCCGCACCGTGACCAGGTACCTCATGATGACCAGGTACCTCATGCGTCATGGCGCCTTCGCGGCCGGCGCTTCTGGTGGCGCTTCGGGCGGCCCAGGGCGTTCCGCCGCCGCCCCGCCTCCGGGTACGTACGCCGTGCACCGGGGATTCCGGCACGGGGCGGGTCCCCACACGGGGACGAAGGCGCCGAGCGTCTTGTGGCGCCGCACGACCGTGCCGACAGGCTGTCCGCACGAGGGACACGCATACTCATCGCTGCCCATGTCCTCAGGGTATTGCGGTACGGGGTCCGGCGCCTTCCCGCCGCGGACTAGCTCCGGGGCTCCCGCCACATCGGCCACATCCGCGGGCCGTCCGGCAGGTCGAGCGCGGGGGTCGTGGAGACGAAGCCGAGGCGTTCGTAGAGCTTGCGGCTGCGGGCGCTGCTGGCCTCCAGATAGGCGGGCAGGCCCGCGCGGTCGCAGCGGTCGAGGACGGGCTGCATGAGCGCCGTGCCGAGGCCCTCGCCCTGGCGGCCGGGGGCCACGGCGATCATCCACAGGTACGCGTGGGCCCGGCCCGACGGATGGATCCCGCTCGTCAGCCGGCCGATCAGCTCGACACGGTCGTTGTCCGGGTCGACGGCCTCCCGCAGCCGGGCCGGGCCGTCCTCCTCGTCGTGCGCGTCGGCGGGCAGGGACAGCCACAGCGCGCACGCGGTGCCGTCCTCGGTGAGGTCGACGCGCCCCTCGCCGAGCACGATGTCGGTGAAGGCCGCCATCAGCCGGTGGTGCGTGGCCCGGCGGTACGCCTCGCCGGGGAAGACCCAGCTGCTCACCGGGTCGTGCTGGAAGGCCTCGTCCAGAAGCCGGACGACCGCCTCGCGATCGCCCTCGCCCGCCGTCCGGATCGCCACGCCCATGTCCCGCCCCTTCACCTCAACCAGCCCTGTCCGTACGGCTGTTGCAGCCGACACGGCCGTTGCAGCGTAGTCGGTGTGCGCGCGGGGCGGTATGAGGGGACGGGCCCCGCGCACCGTGGGGATGCGCGGGACCCGCCCCGGCCGGAGCCTCCGGGTGCCGTGCGGGGTCAGGAGCCGCATGGCCCGAAGGCTCCGGGGTCTTGCGGGGGCCGTCGGCCGCTTCAGTTGCTGCGCCGGGTCACGAACTCGGCGAGGGCGAGCAGGCCGCCCGCCGCCTCCGGGTCCGGAATCGCCCGGGACAGCTCGTGCATCGCCCGGGCCATCCGGTCGGCGGCCTGCTGCTGGGCCCAGTCGCGGCCGCCGGCCCGCTCGACGGCCAGGACCGTGCGCTCCAGCTCCCCTTCCTGGTGCGGAACCGCGTACAGCTCGGCGAGTTCCGCCGCCGCCGGAGTGCCCGCGGCGAGCGCGGCCACCACGGGCAGGGACTTCTTGCGGGCCATCAGGTCCGCCCCGGCCGGCTTGCCGGTTCGGCTCGGGTCCCCCCAGATCCCGATCACGTCGTCGATGAGCTGGAAGGCGAGCCCGGCCTCCCGGCCGAACGCGTCCAGCGCCTCGACGTCCTCCTCCTCCGCCCCCGCGTACAACGCCCCCAGCGCACAGGCGCAGCCGAGCAGCGCGCCCGTCTTGGCCTCGGCCATGGCGAGGCACTCGTCGAGGGTGACCTCACCCGGGCCGCGCCGCTCCATCGCCGTGTCCGCGTGCTGCCCCGCGCACAGTTCGATGACACAGGCCGCGAGCCGGGCGGCGGCCGCCGCGGACGCCGGGTGCGGGTCCTCGGCGAGCAGCCGGTGGGCCAGGGCCTGAAGTGCGTCCCCGGCGAGGATCGCGTCGGCGTCGCCGAACACGGTCCACGCGGTGGGGCGGTGCCTGCGGGTGGTGTCCCGGTCCATGACGTCGTCGTGCAGCAGGGTGAAGTTGTGGATCAGCTCCACCGCCGCGGCGGCCCGAACGGCGGAGGACTGCGGTCCGCCGAGCGCCCGGACCGCGGCCAGCACGAGCGCGGGGCGGATCGCCTTGCCCGCGTTGCCTGCCGCCGGGGTGCCGTCCGCGTGCTCCCAGCCGAAGTGGTGGAGCGCGATCCGGCGCATGGACCCCGGCAGCGAGTCGACGGCCCGGCGCAGCTCGGGGTCGACCGAGGCCCGGGCACGCTCCAGGATCCCCGCGGCTTCCTGCCCGTCGAGCTGGGCCGCCGGGCCCTGCGGATCGGTGGGCGGACTCGCGGCCGGCGCCTGCCGCCCGGTGGACGGAGCCGGGAGCGGGCCTCGCCGGCCGGCGGGGCCCGCGGGGCTCCGCCTTTCGAGCACCTCGGCCGGGCTCTGCTTCGCCTCCGTCAGGAACTCACCCATGCGACCACCTCAACTCACCCATGTGACCACCTCGGAGAGTCCCCGGACGATGACGCTTCCGCTGCCGCCGCGCGCATACCCCTGGGGTGTACCCGCCCTGCCGGGCGGGTACACGACACGCCGCTCGTGCGGAAGGTCACCGCCAGCGGCCGATCTCGACGTTCTCCAGGATGCCGAGGGCGTCGGGCACGAGCACCGCGGCCGAGTAGTAGGCCGTGACCAGGTAGGAGATGATCGCCTGCTCGTTGATGCCCATGAAGCGCACCGACAGGCTCGGCTCGATCTCGTCCGGGATGCCCGCCTGCTGGAGTCCGACGACGCCCTGCTCGTCCTCGCCCGTACGCATGCAGATGATCGAGGTGGTACGGGTGTCGCTGACCGGGATCTTGTTGCACGGGAAGATCGGCACCCCGCGCCAGGTGGGGATGCGGTTGCCCGCGATCTCGACGCTCTCGGGGACGAGCCCGCGCCGGTTGCACTCGCGGCCGAACGCGGAGATCGCGCGCGGGTGGGCGAGGAACAGCTTGGATCCGCGCCTGCGGCTGAGGAGTTCGTCCAGGTCGTCGGGGCCTGGCACACCGTCGTGCGGCTGGAGCCGCTGGTCGTACTCGCAGTTGTTGAGCAGCCCGAACTCCCTGTTGTTGATGAGTTCGTGCTCCTGGCGCTCCTTCAACGCCTCGACGGTGAGCCTGAGTTGCTGCTCGGTCTGGTTCATGGGCTGGTTGTAGAGGTCGGCCACGCGCGTGTGCAGGCGCAGCACGGTCTGGGCGATGCTCAGTTCGTACTCGCGCGGCGTGGCCTCGTAGTCCACGAAGGTTCCGGGGATGTCCGGCTCTCCGGTGTGGCCTGCCGCAAGGTCGATCTCCTTCTCGCCGTACTTGTTGGTGCGCTGCTCGGGGATCGCGCGGGCCTGCTGGAGGTGGTCGCGCAGGGACTCGGCGCGCTCGGCGACCTGGTCGACGTCCCGGCGGGGCAGGGTGAGCACGGTGCAGGCGGTGACCGCGCGTGCCGTGTACTCCCAGATGGCCTCCGGGTCGATCAGCGCCTGCTCGCCGAAGTACGCGCCGTCGGCGAGGACTCCGAGTACCGCGTCGTCGCCGTACGGGCCCGTGCCCACCTTCTCGACCTTGCCGTGCGCGAGCAAAAAGACCTCGTCGGCCCGGCTGCCGAACGAGGCGAGCACCTCCCCCGGTGCGAACTCCCGCTGCTCGCAGCGCTGGGCGAGCTCGCCGAGCACCTCCTGGTCCTCGTACGTCCGCAGCAGCGTCAGTTCGCCGAGCTCCGCGGGAATGACCTGCACACGGTCACCGGTCTTCACGAAGGTGACACGGCCGTCGCCCACGGAGTAACTGAGCCGGCGGTTTACTCGGTACGTGCCACCCTGCACGTTCACCCACGGCAGCATGCGCAGCAGCCAACGTGAGCTGATCTCCTGCATCTGGGGTGCGGACTTGGTGGTCGTGGCCAGGTTCCGCGCGGCCGATGTGCCGAGACTCTGCTGGGGCCTGCCCTGCTCCGCGCGGACCTCTTCGCCTACCGACATGAAAATTGCCCTCCCGATCATGCGCTGATGCACGGACAAGCCTCCAGCACGGAGCGTGTCGGTGCTATTACACGAATGAGCGGGAATGGATCACTGGCGCACTGGGCACACTGGTGGACCCGGTCGGGCCGTCGGGCCGTCGGGCCGTCGAGCCGTCGAGCCGTCGAGCCGTCGAGCCGTCGAGCCGTCGAACTGGTGCGCTGGGGAACTTCAAGATCCGGCCGTCCGTTTCATCCCTCGACGACACAAGTGCGCGTACGAGGACAGGTACAAGGACGAGGACGGGAGACAGCGATGGCAGGCTTCCTGGACCGCGCGAAGGAACAGGCGCAACGGGGCCTCACCCAGGGCCGGCAGAAGCTGGACGAGGTGCAGGCACAGCGCGCCGGCGGTGATTTGCTCAAGAAACTGGGCGCCGCGTATTACGCGGAGCGACGCGGCAGCGGCTCCCCCGGGGCGACCCAGCAGGCTCTCCAGGCCCTGGAGAGCCACATCGCGGTGAACGGAGACGCTTTCCTCCACTCCTGACGGCACGACAGAACCTGCCCGTCCCGCCCGGACCGCCGAGTCGGCAGGGTCGGCCGAATCGGCTCGCACGCTGTGCGAACGAGTGGGCCGCCCAGTCGCGTTCCGGGTACAAGCCTCGGTACGAGGCGGTCGCGACGGGCGGCCGTCGCGCAGCGCTAAGGAGGCGGTCATGGCCCCACCCATGTCCGCGGGCAGTTTCCTGGACCGGCTCAGAGAGGAAGGCGTCACCGTCGTCGAGGTCGGCGACTGGGAGCATCACAACCGCAATCACAAGGGCCCCTGGGGGCCGGTCCACGGTGTGATGATCCATCACACCGTCACCTCGGGCAGCGAACACACCGTCGAGCTCTGCCGCGACGGCTACGAGGGGCTGCCGGGGCCGCTGTGCCACGGGGTCATCACCAAGGACGGCGTCGTCCACCTGGTCGGCTACGGCCGCGCCAACCACGCGGGTCTGGGCGACGACGACGTGCTGCGCGCCGTGATCGCCGAGAAGGCCCTCCCGCCGGACAACGAGGCGAACACCGACGGCAACCGCCACTTCTACGGCTTCGAGTGCGAGAACCTGGGCGACGGCACGGACCCCTGGCCGGACGCCCAGCTGGAGGCGATCGAGAAGGTCTCGGCCGCCATCTGCCGCCATCACGGCTGGTCGGAGCGCTCGGTCATCGGCCATCTGGAGTGGCAGCCGGGCAAGGTGGACCCGAGAGGCTTCACGATGACCTGGCTGCGGGAGCGGATCCGCGACCGTCTGAAGTGACGGCGGCCGGGCGGCCCCCTCCGCACAGGTGTCCGACAATGGTGGGGTGACCGGCCCCGACGTCCCCGAAGCGCTCGACCTCGCCGCCCTGCGACCGCGCCTGCCGTCGCCGGTGCAGGCGGTCGACGACGAGCGCTTCGCACGGCACGGGGTCCGGCTCCTGCTCAAGCGGGACGACCTGATCCACCCGGACCTCATCGGCAACAAGTGGCGCAAGCTCGCGCCGAACCTCCGGGCCGCGGCGGGCCGCCCGCTCGTCACCTTCGGCGGTGCGTACTCGAACCACCTGCGAGCGACGGCCGCCGCGGGCCGCCTCCTGGGGCTGGCCACGATCGGCGTGGTCCGCGGCCAGGAGCTGGCCGACCGTCCGCTGAACCCCTCCCTCACCCGGTGCGCGGCCGACGGCATGCGGCTGCACTTCGTGGACCGGTCGACGTACCGCCGCAAGACCGAACCGGGGACGCTGGCCGCGATCCTGCGCGCGGTGGCCGCCGAGGACGCGTACGTCGTGCCCGAAGGCGGCAGCAACTCCCCTGCCGTACGCGGCTGCCGCGCCCTCGGCGAGGAGCTGCGCGGGCACGCCGACGTCGTCGCCCTCGCCTGCGGCACCGGCGGCACGCTCGCGGGCCTGGCCGCCGGCCTCGGCCCCGGCCAGCGGGCGCTGGGCGTCCCGGTCCTCAAGGGCGACTTCCTGACCGCCGAGGTCACCGCGCTCCAGGAGCGGGCGTTCGGCGGCCGCCAGGGCGCCTGGTCCCTGGACGACCGCTTCCACTTCGGCGGCTACGCCCGTACCTCTCCCGGCCTCCACGCGTTCGCGGCGGACTTCGAGCGGCGACACGGACTGCCGGTGGAACGTCTCTATGTCGCCAAGATGCTGTACGGACTTGTCGCCCTGGCCGAAGAGGGCGGGTTCGCCCGCGGCACGACCGTCGCGGCCGTCATCACCGGACGGCCGCTCGGCTGAGGCGGCTCAGGTCGCCTCCCGAAAGGCCGCCGCCTCCTCCAGGTCCAGGCGTCTGAGCAGCGTGCGCAGCATCTCGTCGTCGATGTAACGGCCGTTGCGCAGCCTCACGAAGACCGAGCGTTCGGCGGCGATCATCTCGCGCGACAGGCGCCGGTAGGTGTCGTCGACGGACTCCCCGGTCACCGGGTTCACCGCGCCGAGCCGCTCCCAGACCGCGTTGCGCCGCCGTTCCAGGACGTCACGGAGCCGGTCGGCCAGGGGCGGCGGCAGAGCGTTGCGCTCGTCGTCGAGGAGGTCGTTCAGCCGCAGCTCGGCGACCCGGGAGGCCTGGGCCTGGGCATTGGCCTCCGCGAGCGTCTCGGCCTGCGCGTCGCGCCCCGGGAGTCTCAGCAGACGGATCAGCGGGGGCAGGGTCAGGCCCTGCACGACCAGCGTGCCGATCACGGTCGTGAAGGTCAGGAAGAGGATGAGGTTGCGGCCGGGAAAGGGACCTTTCCCTTGCCCGTGGACGGTCAGCGGGATCGAGAAGGCGATGGCGAGCGAGACCACGCCCCGCATGCCCGCCCAGCCGATGATGAACGGCGCCTTCCAGGTGGGGTTCTCCTCGCGTTCCCGGATGCGCGCGGAGAGCAGGCGTGGCAGGAAGGTCGCCGGATACACCCACACGAACCGCGCGAGGACCACCACCAGGAAGACGGCCACCGCGTACCAGGCGGCGTCGACGCCCCGGTACTCCCCGAGCCCCTTCAGCACGACCTGCAGTTGCAGGCCGATCAGCGCGAACACCGCCGACTCCAGGACGAACGCGACCATCTTCCACACCGCCTCCTCCTGGAGCCGGGTGGCGAAGTCGACCTCGTAGTTGCGATGCCCGAGGTAGAGGGCGACGACGACAACGGCGAGCACTCCGGAGGCGTGCGCCCACTCGGCGAGCCCGTACGCGACGAACGGGATCAGCAGGGAGAGCGTGTTCTGCAGCAGCGCCTCCTTCAGGTGCGTGCGCAGCCAGTGCAGCGGCACCATCAGCAGCAGCCCGACCGCCACGCCGCCGACCGCCGCCAGCAGGAACTCGCCCACCCCGTGCGCCCAGGTCGCACCCTCGCCGACCGCGGCGGCGAGGGCCACCTTGTAGGCGGTGATCGCGGTCGCGTCGTTCACCAGGGACTCGCCCTGGAGGATCGTGGTGATCCGCGAGGGCAGCCCCACCCGCCGCGCCACCGCCGTCGCCGCGACCGCGTCCGGCGGCGCGACCACCGCGCCGAGCACCAGCGCCGCGGGCAGCGGCAGGCCCGGCACGAGCAGATACGCGGCCCAGCCCACGACCAGGGTCGCGAAGAGGACGTAGCCGATGGACAGCAGCGCCACCGGTCGCAGTTGCGCGCGCAGATCGAGGTACGAGCTGTCGCTGGCGGCCGTGTACAGCAGCGGAGGCAGCACCAGCGGAAGCACCACCTCCGGGTCGAGGGTGTACTCGGGCACCCCGGGGATGTACGAGGCGATCAGGCCCGCAGCGACGAGCAGCAGCGGTGCGGGTACGGGCGTACGGCGTGCGGCTCCGGCGACCGCGGCGCTGCCCGCGACCAGCAACAGCAGTGGCAATACGTCCATCGTCTTCCGCCCGCCCTCTTTTTCGCGCGGCTTCCCGCACACCCGTCGTAACCTGGCAATCATGAAACAGTGCACGCACGCCGACGCGCTGCCGCACCCGGAGCCCGAACCTCTGAGCGAAACCTGCCCGGAGTGCCTGGCCACCGGCACGCACCCGGTGCAACTACGGCTGTGTCTGGTGTGCGGACACGTGGGCTGCTGCGATTCGTCGCCGCGGCGCCACGCGACGGAGCACCACAAGGAAACCGGGCACCCCGTGATGCGAACCTTCGAGCCCGGCGAAAGCTGGCGCTGGTGCTTCGTCGATCATGTCCTCGTGTGACTACGGGCCGTACTCGTGTGACCCTGGGTCCGGACGGTTCGACCGTCTGACGCCTGGGTACGTCAACCCGGCGCGCGCTCTTCCCAATTGGGCCCGCAGACCCCTAGCCACTGTGCGTATACATAGGTTTACTATGAGTGACAGCAAGGGGTTGGGGTCCCGGGGACAGAAAACCTGAGAGCGCGGTAGCGTCACCGCTGAACCACCTAGCGCGTTACCCCGGGGGGCGACCCTCGGCCCCCGAAAAAGCTTGTACCACCTTGGAGGTGAGGGTGTCCCAGATCGACGGCGAGCCCGCGACCCAGGACTTCGTGGAAGTCCGGCTGCCGGCCGCGGGTGCCTACCTGTCGGTGCTGCGTACGGCCACAGCCGGTCTCGCGGCCCGTTTGGACTTCACCCTCGACGAGATCGAGGACCTGCGCATCGCGGTCGACGAGGCCTGCGCGATCCTGCTCCAGCAGGCCGTGCCGGGCTCGGTGCTCAGCTGCGTCTTCCGGCTTGTCGACGACTCGCTCGAGGTCACGGTCTCCGCTCCGACCACGGACGGTCACGCCCCGTCGCGCGACACCTTCGCCTGGACCGTTCTGTCGGCCCTCGCGGGCAAGGTCTCCTCCGCGGTCGCCGACGACAAGACTGTGTCCATCAGCCTCTACAAACAGCGCGGCGCGGGACCCGGGCCGGCGTGAGGAACGGGGACGGGCCGGTGCAGGACGAAGAGCGCGGCACACGGGAACTTCCCACCGAGGACGGGGGTGCCCCCTGCTCGATCGGAGCCGACAGCCTGGGGGGCGGCGGCCCCAGCGGGCCGCGGCGCACGGCGGACGGCATCGACGGCATCCCCGAGCAGGCCCGGCCGCACCCCGAGGACCACTCCTCGGCGGCGGCCGAGGGTTCTCAGCAGCAAGAGCCGTTCGGCGAGGGCGGGCGCGCGGCGCGCTCCGTCCCGGTCGACGGGCGACGGGATCCAGCGGGTGCCCGCGGGGAGGCTCTGCGGACGGAGTCCGGTGGAGCGTCCTCGAAAGGGCGGCGCGTGACGGGCGGGACGATGAGCGAGCACGAGCGAAACGCTGAGCCGAGTGTGCCGAGCGGCACACAGCACGACCCCCAGGACCGCAGCGGGGCGCGCGCCCTGTTCATCGAGCTGCGCATGCTGCCCGACGGCAGCCCGGAGTACGCGGAGCTGCGCAACCGGCTGGTCCGTATGCATCTGCCGCTCGTGGAGCACCTCGCGCGCCGCTTCCGCAACCGCGGCGAGCCGCTGGACGACCTCACCCAGGTCGCCACCATCGGTCTCATCAAGTCGGTCGACCGCTTCGACCCGGAGCGCGGCGTCGAGTTCTCGACGTACGCGACCCCGACCGTAGTCGGCGAGATCAAGCGGCACTTCCGCGACAAGGGCTGGGCGGTCCGTGTGCCGCGCCGACTCCAGGAGCTGCGCCTCGCCCTGACGACGGCCACGGCGGAGCTGTCCCAGCAGCACGGCCGCTCGCCGACGGTGCACGAGCTGGCCGAGAAGCTGGCCATCTCGGAGGAGGAGGTCCTGGAGGGCCTGGAGTCCGCGAACGCGTACTCCACGCTGTCCCTGGACGTCCCCGACACGGACGACGAGTCCCCGGCGGTCGCGGACACGCTGGGCGCGGAGGACGAGGCGCTGGAGGGCGTCGAGTACCGGGAGTCGCTCAAGCCGCTGCTCGAGGACCTCCCGCCGCGGGAGAAGCGGATCCTGCTGCTGCGTTTCTTCGGCAACATGACGCAGTCGCAGATCGCGCAGGAGGTCGGCATCTCACAGATGCACGTCTCGCGTCTGCTGGCCCGCACCCTGGCCCAGCTGCGGGAGAAGCTGCTCGTCGAGGAGTGAGCCGGGAAGCGCCCAGCGTCTCCGCCCGCTCCGGCCCCACCCCGCACGCGTCGCTACTTCTCGTCCTGCACGTTCCCGGGCCTCCGGATACCGAGCGCCCGGGTCGTGGCCGGGTTCACGAGCAGCACCAGAGCCGTGACCGCGACGGCCGCGAGCGCGATTCCCGCGGGGATGGCGATGCTGTCGGCCTGGAGCAGGCTGTAGGCCACGGGCAGCGCCATGATCTGGGTGATGATCGCCGGGCCCCGGCTCCAGCCGCGCCGCAGCAGCAGCCCGCGCGCCGCCAGCAGGGGCAGCAGCGCGAGCACGAGCAGCGTGATGCCGCCGGTGACGGCCTGCTGCCGGTCGTCCGGGTCACCCGTGACGCCTCGTACGAGCATCCAGACACCGCCCGCGGCCAGCGCGAGCCCCTCCAGCGCGGCCAGCGCCGCCGCGGCGGTCAGCCGCCCGGGACGGGGCTCGGCGTCGGAGGTGTCCGGGACGCGGTTCTGCTCAGCACTCACCCCTGCAGGGTAGCCGTCGGCCACTGGCCTCCCTCCCTCCCGGGCACCTCCACTGTGCCCAAGGCCACGCCTCGAACTCTTACCCGATCTCTACCTCGGCCTGGGCCGAGTACCGCCCAGTAGGTACCCTGCATCGCATGCGTGCACTTCTCGTGGTCAATCCGGCGGCAACCACCACAAGCGCACGTACCCGTGACGTCTTGATCCACGCTCTGGCGAGCGAGATGAAACTCGAGGCGGTCACCACCGAGTACCGCGGACACGCCCGGGACCTCGGCCGGCAGGCGGCGGACAGCGAGGACATCGAGCTGGTCGTGGCGCTCGGCGGCGACGGCACGGTCAACGAGGTCGTGAACGGCCTGCTGCACCGCGGCCCCGATCCGGAGCACCTCCCCCGCCTCGCCGTGGTCCCCGGCGGCTCCACCAACGTCTTCGCACGCGCCCTCGGCCTGCCCAACGACGCCGTGGAGGCCACCGGCGCCCTGCTCGACGCGCTGCGCGAGAAGCGTGAGCGCACCGTCGGCCTCGGCCTGGCCGCCGGCACCCCGGGCACGGAGGACGAGGCGGTCCCGTCCCGCTGGTTCACCTTCAACGCGGGTCTCGGCTTCGACGCGGGTGTGGTCGGCCGGGTCGAACAACACCGCGAGCGCGGCAGGCGCTCCACGCACAGCCTGTATTTGCGCCAGGCCATACGCCAGTTTTTGGACGAACCTCACCGCAGGCACGGAACGATCACGCTGGAGCGACCCGGCGCGGCCCCGGTCACGGATCTGGTCCTGTCCCTCATCTGCAACACCTCACCCTGGACGTTTCTCGGCAATCGTCCGGTGTACGCGTCACCTAAGGCCTCGTTCGATACCGGGCTCGACATACTCGGCCTCAGCCGCATGTCGACGGCCTCGGTTGCCCGGTATGCGACCCAGTTGCTCACTTCGTCCCCCGAGCGCGGACCCCATGGCAAACACGCCGTATCGCTGCACGACCTGACCGACTTCACCTTGCATTCGAAGGCGCCCCTACCCCTCCAGATGGACGGCGACCACCTCGGGCTCCGTACGAGCGTGACGTTCACAGGCGTACGCCGTGCACTGCGTGTGATTGTGTGAGCGGAACGAGCCAAACTCCTTTCACTCGAACGTTTAGACCACGGTCCACCCCATGGAAGTACGGCTGTGACCTAGTCGACACCGAGGAATCAAAAAAAACTTTCCGGAAGGGGTTGTATCCGCCGCTGAGGTTTGCGAGTCTCTACGTGGCGATCGAGACGGCCCGCAACACCGGCCTCCACAGAGAGCCAGAACCCCTCCTCAATCCAAAGGACCACGTCAGTCCGTCTGACGATCGGCCCTTCACTTGTTGAGGGATTCGTGAAAGCGTTCACATTCACAAGCAACCTGAATGTAATACCAAGGAGAGGTAGCAGCCATGGACTGGCGTCACAACGCCGTTTGCCGCGAGGAAGACCCCGAGCTCTTCTTCCCCATCGGCAACACCGGTCCTGCGCTGCTGCAGATCGAGGAAGCCAAGGCCGTCTGCCGCCGCTGCCCCGTCATGGAGCAGTGCCTGCAGTGGGCGCTCGAGTCCGGCCAGGACTCGGGTGTCTGGGGTGGCCTCAGCGAGGACGAGCGTCGCGCCATGAAGCGCCGCGCCGCCCGCAACCGGGCCCGTCAGGCCACCGCCTGACGCCCCACCCCGCAACGAGCCTGAGCTTGGCGGCGCGTACAGCGCGTACGCATCTCCCGCCCCCGAGCCGCAGCGCGCAGTACCCCCGATGCGCATAGCACGAGCACGGTGAACCCCGGACCATCAACTGGTCCGGGGTTCATTGCTGTTCTTCGCCGTTCTTCGCCGTTCTCGCCGTTCTTCGCTGGTCTTCCCTGTTCTTCGCTGGTCTTCGCGGGTGCGATCGATCCGCTTTTCCCCGTACGGCCCTACTTGTGCGCCCGTACGGGGATGTCGAGGATCACCTGCGTACCGCGCTCCGGGGCCGGGACCATGTCGAAGGTGCCGCCCAACTCGCCCTCCACCAGGGTCCGTACGATCTGCAGGCCCAGGTTGCCCGAGCGGTGCGGGTCGAAGCCCTCGGGCAGGCCGACGCCGTCGTCCTGGACGGTGACCAGGAGGCGCGCCTCCTTCGTGGTGCCGCCGCGGACCGCCGAGACCTCGACCGTGCCGCGGTCGCCCTCGCGGAAGCCGTGCTCCAGCGCGTTCTGGAGGACTTCGGTGAGGACCATCGACAGCGGGGTGGCGACCTCGGCGTCCAGGATTCCGAAGCGGCCGCTGCGCCGCCCCGTCACCTTGCCCGGCGAGATCTCGGCGACCATGGCGAGCACGCGGTCGGCGATCTCGTCGAACTCCACCCGCTCGTCCAGGTTCTGCGAGAGCGTCTCGTGCACGATCGCGATCGAACCGACCCGGCGCACGGCCTCCTCCAGGGCTTCGCGGCCGCTGTCGGAGTCGATGCGCCGGGCCTGGAGCCGCAGAAGGGCCGCGACCGTCTGGAGGTTGTTCTTCACCCGGTGGTGGATCTCCCGGATGGTCGCGTCCTTCGTTATCAACTCCCGCTCGCGGCGCCGCAGTTCCGTGACGTCCCGGAGCAGCACGAGCGAACCGATGCGGGTGCCCTTGGGCTTGAGCGGGATCGCGCGCAGCTGGATGACCCCGTCCTCGCCCTCGATCTCGAACTCGCGGGGCGCCCAGCCGCTCGCGACCTTGGCCAGCGCCTCGTCCACCGGTCCCCGGGACGGGGCGAGCTCGGCGCTGGTCTTGCCCAGGTGGTGGCCGACGAGGTCGGCGGCGAGGCCGAGGCGGTGGTACGCCGACAGCGCGTTCGGTGAGGCGTACTGGACGATGCCGTCCCCGTCGAGCCGGATCAGTCCGTCGCCGACCCGCGGCGAGGCGTCCATGTCGACCTGCTGGTCGGGGAACGGGAAGGAGCCCGCCGCGATCATCTGGGCGAGGTCGGAGGCGCTCTGGAGGTACGTCAGCTCCAGCCGGCTCGGGGTGCGCACCGTCAGGAGGTTGGTGTTGCGGGCGATCACACCGAGGACGCGCCCTTCCCTGCGGACGGGAATGGACTCGACCCGTACGGGGACCTCTTCGCGCCACTCGGGGTCGCCCTCGCGCACGATCCGGCCCTCGTCCAGAGCCGCGTCCAGCAGGGGTCGGCGGCCGCGCGGGACGAGGTGGCCGACCATGTCGTCCTGGTACGAGGTGGGGCCGGTGTTGGGGCGCATCTGGGCGACGGACACATAGCGGGTGCCGTCGCGTGTGGGGACCCAGAGGACGAGGTCGGCGAAGGAGAGGTCGGAGAGCAGCTGCCACTCCGAGACCAGCATGTGCAACCACTCGAGGTCGGAGTCGTCGAGGGCCGTGTGCTGGCGTACGAGTTCGTTCATGGAGGGCACATCTGCGAGCGTACCCGGGGGTTCGGACATGGCCCGAAATCGGCGGGCGGCGCGGGCCCGGAAACACCCGCGGGCCGCGGCGCCTGAGAGGGACCCTCAACCCTCCCGGCACCGCAGCCCGGAGCAGCAACGGCCGTGGGGTGTGCGGTCCCGGTCGGCCGATGGATGAGGACCCGGAGCAGTCAGGGCAGAGAGCGCCGGTTCCTCGATCCGCCTTCCTGTGCGGGGAAGACGGAGGTATGTGGCTTTACTTATTTTACTTGCACATTGTGGACTAGACCACGGTCCTGAGTCCATGGTCCTTCGTCCACGCGCCCATGTCCATGCGTTGGTGGATGTTTGTTGTTGTCTCTTTATCCAACATCCGCCTGTCCCACATCGGCTTGCCCCACAACCGCCGAAGGCTCGGACGCAGCGTAGCCCCCTCGGGGCATGGCCGGGGCCGGTTTTGTTCACCGCACCCGGCGGAAACAGCTCTGCTAGATTGGTCTAAACCACATATGCTCCTACGGGTCCCAGTTGAGTCCCCCTCTTCAGATCGGCAGGCCCAGCGTGGAAGTTGTCATCGTCCCGGACGCCAGGGCGGGCGGCGAGCTCATCGCCGAGGCCATGGCTCAGCTGCTCGGACGCAAGCCCGAGGCCCTGCTCGGCGTGGCCACCGGCTCGACCCCGCTGCCCATCTACGAGGCGCTGGCCGCCCAGGTGAAGTCCGGTGCGGTGGACGCCTCGCGGGCGCGGATCGCCCAGCTCGACGAATACGTGGGGCTGCCGGCCGAGCATCCCGAGTCGTACCGGTCGGTGCTGCGGCGGGAGGTGCTCGAACCACTCGGGCTCGGTATGGACGCGTTCATGGGGCCGGACGGCACGGCCGAGGACGTACAGGGTGCGTGCGAGGCGTACGACAAGGCGCTCGCCGCGGCCGGCGGGGTCGATCTCCAGCTGCTCGGGATCGGGACCGACGGGCACATCGGGTTCAACGAGCCGTGCTCCTCGCTCGCCTCGCGCACGCGGATCAAGACGCTGACCGAGCAGACCCGGGTCGACAACGCGAGGTTCTTCGACGGCGACATCGAGCAGGTGCCGCACCACGTGATCACGCAGGGCATCGGCACGATCCTGGAGGCGCGCCACCTGGTGCTGCTGGCGACGGGCGAGGGCAAGGCGGACGCGGTGGCGGCGACCGTGGAGGGACCCGTGGCCGCCGTGTGCCCCGCGTCGGCGCTTCAGCTCCACCCGCACGCGACCGTCGTCGTGGACGACGCGGCCGCCTCCAAGCTGAAGCTGGCGGACTACTTCCGGCACACCTACGCCGGTAAGCCCGACTGGCAGGGGATCTAGCCCGGCCGGTGGTCGTGCGAAGGCGCCGGGCCCTGGCAGGGGGACCGGCGCCTTCGCACGACCGGGGAGAGACCGGGGCGAGAAGCGTGGGCTCAGTGGCCCGCGATGATCTCCGCCGCCGCCCGGCCGCAGACCCGTGCCGCGCCGTGCGTCGCGATGTGGAGGGCGCCGCGGGGCGTGGCCTGGGGGACGCCCATCTCGACCACGATCGTGTCGGGCCGGGCGGCGAGCAGGGCGTCGAGGGCCGAGGCCATCCAGGCATGGCGGTGTTCGTCGCGGACGACGGCCACGATGCGCCGGTCGCCCGCGGCGGTCAGCGCGGCGGGTGCTGTGTCCTCGCCGTTCCCGCCCTCCCCGCCGGCGAAGCTGCCCGTCTCCGTACCGGGCAGCAGACGCGCCAGCTCCGCGGCCACGCCCCACGGGGTCTCGTCACCGACCGCGATGTTCGCCACCGGGGTGAGGACGGCGACGAAGGGAGGTTCACCCACCGGCTCGTACGCCTCGGAGCACGTCACCGTGAGCGCGCGCCGGGCGGCGACCAGCCCGATGTCATGTCCGGCGCCGGAACCGGGACCGGCGCCGGCCCCCATGCCGGTGGACACTCCCCCCGGAGCCGAAGCCGCATCCGAAGCCGCTTCCGGAGCCGAACCCGAAGCTGCCGCCGACGCCTGAGCTGAAACCGACGCCGAAGCCGTCCACCGGGCCAGTGCCCGTACCCGTTCCGCCGCGTCCGCCAGGCGTTCCTCGGCCAGTTCGCCCGAGCGCACCGCCGAGACCAGGGCGTCGCGCAGTCGGCGTACCGTCTCGTCGTCCGCGAGGCCGCCACCCACGCAGATCGCGTCCGCACCGGCCGCGATGGCGAGGACGCTGCCCCGTTCGATGCCGTACGTTCCCGCGATGGCCTGCATCTCCATGCCGTCCGTGACGATGAGGCCCTGGTAGCCCAGCTCCTCGCGGAGCAGGCCGGTGAGGACGCGGCGGGACAGGGTGGCGGGGCGGTCCGGGTCGAGGGCGGGGACCAGGATGTGCGCGCTCATCACCGCGCGTGAACCGGCGGCGATGGCGGCCCGGAAGGGCGCCAGCTCCCGCGCGTGCAGGACCGATGCGTCCACGTCGATGCGCGGCAGCGCGTGGTGGGAGTCGACCGCCGTGTCTCCGTGGCCGGGGAAGTGTTTGGTGCAGGCGGCGACGCCCGCCGCCTGGAGGCCGGTGACGTAGGCGGCCGTGTGCCGGGCCACCAGGTCCGTGTCGGCGCCGAAGGAGCGGACGCCGATGACGGGGTTGCCGGGGTTGGAGTTCACGTCCGCGGAGGGCGCCCAGTTGAGATTGACGCCGCATTCCGCGAGCCGGCGGCCGAGTTCGAAGGCCACCTCCCGGGTCAGCGCGACGTCGTCCACGGCGCCCAGCGCGTGATTGCCCGGGAAGGAGGATCCCGTCCGCACCTCCAGGCGCGTGACGTCGCCGCCCTCCTCGTCGATCGCCACCAGGACGTCGTCGCGTTCCGCGCGCAACTGGGCGGTCAGCCGGCCCAGTTGCGCGGGCGAGGCGATGTTCCGGCCGAACAGTCCGACCGAGGCGAGGCCTTCGCCCAGGCGGCGCAGCAGCCAGTCCGGAGCGCTGGTCCCGGTGAAGCCGGGCTGGAGGACGGTGAGGGCGTCGCGCGTCAGGGTGTCGGTACCACTGGCGAGTGTCGTCATCGGGGGCGTTATCCCTTCACGGCGCCCGCGGTGAGGCCCGCGGCCATCTTGCGCTGAACGAGGAGGAAGAGCACGACGATCGGCACGGCCATCAGCGTGGAACCGGCCATCATCGGGGCGTACTCGGTGCCGTGCTTGGTGGTGAAGTTGCCGAGCCAGACGGTGGCGGTCTGGTTCTCCTGGCTCATCAGCATCAGGGCGTAGAGGTACTCGTTCCAGGCCTGGATGAAGCCGTAGACCGAGGTGGCGACCATGCCGGGGGCGAGGAGGGGGAAGACCACGCGGATGAAGGCGCCCGTGCGGGAGCACCCGTCGACCATGGCCGCCTCCTCCAGCTCCTTCGGGATGTTGACGATGAAGCCGCGCAGCGTCCACACCGTGAAGGGGAGGATGAAGGTCAGGTACGTGAGGATCAGGCCCGTGAGCTTGTCGTACTGGCCCAGGTCGTTCAGGAGGAGGAAGACCGGGATGATCATGGCGACCAGGGGGACCATCTGGACCGCCAGGATGCCCACGATCACGATCTTCCGGCCGCGGAAGGCGAAGCGGGAGATCGCCAGTGCCGCGAGCATGCCGACCACGACGCCGATCACGACGACGGACAGGGACACGATCAGACTGCGGCCGACCGGGCCCCAGAAGTCGGCGATGTCGAGGGCCCGGTGGAAGTTGTCCAGGGTCGGGCTCGTGGGCAGCAGGCTGGGGTCCGGGTCGATGGCGTCCTTCGCGGGCTTGAACGCCGTGTTGAGCATCCAGTAGACGGGGAAGCCCGCGGTGACGAAGACGAGCAGGCCGAGCAGGTTCCAGCCGAGCCTTGACCTGCGACGCCCCGAAACGGCGATGGCGCTCATTCGACCTCTCCGATCTTCAGCATCTGGCGCATGTAGACGGCGACGACGCCGAGCAGCAACAGCACGGTGAGCAGCGCGATCGCCGAGCCCTGCCCGTAGTCGTTGACCACGAACGCCTTGTCGTACGAGTAGGTGGTGAGCAGCTGGAACTCGGCCTCGGGGTGGCCGCCGCGCATCACGAAGACCTGCGGGAAGACGCCCATGTCCCAGATGACCGAGAGGGTCGTGAGCATCACGATGATCGGCTTGAGGATGGGGAGCGTGACATAGCGGAAGACGCCCCACGCGCCCGCTCCGTCGAGGCGGGCCGCTTCCTCCAGCTCAGCAGGCACCTGGGTGAGGCCCGCGCTGAGGGTGATGACGACGAACGGCACGGCGCCCCAGACCACCAGCAGCATGATCACGGCGAGGCCCTGCGGACCGCTGGCGAACCAGTTGTGGCCGATGAGGTCGACGCCCGGGAGCTTGCTGAGCAGCGCGTTGAAGACGCCGTAGTCGGAGTCGAAGAGCCACTTGAAGACCGTGGTGGCCACGATGATCGGCATGCCCCAGCTGGCCACGAGCACGATGTTGACGAGCGTCTTCACCCAGCCGGAGACCCGCTGGAGCAGCAGTGCGATCAGCATGCCGACGACCATGGTGAAGACGACCGAGCCGCCCGCGAAGACGATCGTGCGGACGACGACCGCCCAGAACTCGCCGTCACCGAGCACCAGGGAGAAGTTGTCGAAGCCGACGGACTCGGGCGGCTGGAAGCCCCAGAGCTGGGATTGGCCGAACTTCTGGAAGGAGAGGGTGACCAGGCGCACGAGCGGATAGCCGAGGACCAGCGCGAGGATCAGCAGGCAGGGCGCCAGCAGGGCCCAGGGGACGGCGGTGTCCTTCGAGGTCCGCGTTCTGCCCGGCTTCCGTGGGACGGCGGGTGGCGGGGGTGCCTGCCGAGGTGGCGGCACCTTGGCGGGGGTGGTCGTGTCTGCGGCACTCATCGCGCGCTCCTCAGCGGTCCCTCAGGTCGTACGGGGAGCAGGGCCCCTCGGCCGGCCGCGCCCCGTGGTCGTACGAGGAGCGGGGCCCCGTCCCCGACAGGGCCCCGCTCTCAGGTCACTTGGTGTTGATGACCTTGTCGATCGCGGCGTCCGCTTCCTTCGCGGCGGCCTCGACCGACTTCTTGCCGGTGCCGATGTTCTGCAGCATCTTCTGCAGGACCTGGGCCTTCTCGACCTGGCCCCAGCCCGGCGCCATCGGGACGAACCAGTTGGACTCGGCCGCGGTGGCCGGGACCTCGGTCGCCGGGTCGTTCTTCAGCGTCGCGAGGTCGGTCTTGTTGTTGGGCAGGTTGCCCTTGGCCATCAGGCCCTTCTGGCCCTTGGCGCCGGTGAGCGCGTTGATCCACTCGGCGGCGACGCCCTGCGCCTTCGACTTCACCGGGATCGCGAGGTCGGAGCCGCCGAGGAAGACGGGGATGTTCTTGCCGGACGGGCCGGGCATCACGAAGTTCTCGAGGTTGCCCTTGAGCTTGCCGGTCTTGTCGTTCTTCGGGTCCTCGGAGGTCGCGCCCTCCCAGGCGGCGCCGAAGATCATGGCGGACTTGCCCTGGCCGTACACGATGTAACGGTCGGACTCGTCCTTGGTCTTGTCGCCGTGCATGTACGTGTCGACGACCTTCTTGAACTCCGTGAGGCCCTTGACCGACTCGGGCGAGGAGAGGTTGCCCTTCCACTGGCCGCCCGACTCGACCGCGATGGAGCCGCCGGCGTCGTACACGAAGGACATCGCGGCGTACCAGTCGCGGGTGGGCTGGTACCAGGCGCTGAACTTGCTGCCCTGCTTCTTCTGGATCTTGCCCAGGGCGGCGGTGAGCTCCTTGTAGGTCTTCGGGGGTGTCTTCACACCGACCGAAGCGGCGACGTCCTTGCGCCAGTTGGCGACCCGGCCGCCGGCGTAGTACGGGACGCCGTAGGTCTTGCCGTCGTAGGTGACCGAGGCCTTGAGGCCGTCCAGCCAGGCGGCGGAGTTGTCGAACTTCGACGCGTCGACGGGGGCGAAGGCACCCTTGACCATGTAACCGAGCATCTCGGTGTTGCCCATCTCGACCACGTCGGGGGCCTTGTCGGTGGCGAGGACCGCGTCGAGCTTGGTGTTCTTGTCCGGCCAGCCGTAGTACTCGTGCTTGATCTTGATGCCGGGGTGCTTCTTCTGCACCGCGGCGTCGGCGGCCTTGACCAGCGCCGGCCAGTTGTTCTGCGCGTCCACCGTCAGCCAGACGGTGAGCTCCTTGGCGTCCGCGCCCTTGTCCGACCCCCCGGACTTGTTGTCCCCGCACGCCGCGATGGAGACCATCATGCCCGCGATACCGATCGCGGCTATCAGCTTGCGCTTCACGCCACCCTCCTCAGGGATGCCACAAACCCCCCTGCCCACCGCGGTGACCTAGGGCCAGTACTCGAGCGGGGCCGGGACCTGGACCAATGGTGTAGACCAGTACGGGGAGCTTGGCCCAGACCAATAGGCCTGTCAAGGGAGTTCGGGGCGCATCCGGCGTCCGTTACGGGACCTACATATGCAAGGACCTTTAAGTAGGTAAGCCGCAGAGCGGGCAGGTCCGACCAGGCGCACCAGGGTGGACCACTTCAGCGCGGTGGACTAGACCAACAGGGACCCCGACGGTATATAGAGGGGATCACGGAGCGTGCGGAGGATCCTCGCGGGACACCCGTACACAAGGCCGTGCCACGATGTGAGCCGTGGCCGATCGGACAGGTCGGCCGCTTCGGCACCCGGAGCCGGGAAGGCAGAGCATGAGCACCGACGTCAGCAGTGCGGAGAACGAGGGCGGGGCACCCATCCGTACCGCGCGTGTGCCCAAGTACTACCGCCTGAAGAAGCACCTGCTCGACATGACGGAGACGCTGCCGCCCGGCACACCCGTGCCGCCCGAGCGCACGCTGGCCGCCGAGTTCGACACCTCCCGCACGACCGTCCGCCAGGCCCTCCAGGAGCTGGTCGTCGAGGGCCGCCTGGAGCGCATCCAGGGCAAGGGCACGTTCGTCGCCAAGCCGAAGGTCTCCCAGGCGCTGCAACTCACCTCGTACACCGAGGACATGCGCGCCCAGGGTCTCGAACCGACCTCGCAGCTCCTGGACATCGGCTACATCACCGCGGACGACACCCTCGCCGGGCTGCTCGACATCACCGCGGGCGGCCGCGTGCTGCGCATCGAGCGGCTGCGCCTGGCCAGCGGCGAGCCGATGGCCATCGAGACGACCCATCTGTCCGCCAAGCGCTTCCCCGCGCTGCGCAGGTCGCTGGTCAAGTACACGTCGCTCTACACCGCGCTCGCCGAGGTCTACGACGTCCGTCTCGCCGAGGCCGAGGAGACCATCGAGACCTCGCTGGCCACCCCGCGCGAGGCCGGACTGCTGGGCACCGACGTCGGCCTGCCCATGCTGATGCTCTCGCGGCACTCGCTGGACAAGGACGGCCGGCCGGTGGAGTGGGTGCGGTCGGTGTACCGCGGGGACCGCTACAAGTTCGTGGCGAGACTCAAGCGCCCCCAGGACTGAGGCCGAGGCGCCCGCAGTGCGCACGGGCCGTCAGGAGGCGGTGTCCCGCGCGGTCTTCGGCGCGGCCTTTCGCGCGGCCTTTCGCGCGGCCTTCCCCACGGCCTTTCGCACGGCCTTTCGTTGCCGATGAGCAGTACGTCACATCCGTTATGCGGACGGGGGTTCCATAAAGCGGAACCGTCGCTTAGATTTCCTGCGCGTTGCACAGGTGATCAGCGAAGGGACGGAGCCGTGGCATGTCCGAAACGCCTGAAGTGAAACCACCGGTGGTGACACCGGTCCGGGTGGTCATCGCCCTCTGTCTGATCGCCCCGTTCGTGGCGATGCTGTGGGTCGGTTCCTACGCGAAGGTCGACCCGACCTTCATAGGCATCCCCTTCTTCTACTGGTACCAGATGCTGTGGGTGCTCATCTCCACGGCGCTCACCATGACCGCGTACCAGCTGTGGCAGCGCGACCAGCGCGCCCGCAAGGGAGGTGAGGGGCAGTGAAGGACGGTGTGAACGGAGTCGCCCTCGGCGTCTTCGTCTTCTTCTTCCTGGCCGTCACCGTGCTGGGCTTCCTGGCGGCACGGTGGCGCAAGGCCGAGAACGAGCACAGCCTGGACGAATGGGGTCTGGGCGGCCGGTCGTTCGGCACCTGGGTCACCTGGTTCCTGCTCGGCGGCGACCTCTACACGGCGTACACCTTCGTCGCCGTACCGGCGGCGATCTACGCGGCGGGCGCGGCGGGCTTCTTCGCGGTGCCGTACACGATCCTCGTCTACCCGCTGATCTTCACCTTCCTGCCCCGCCTCTGGTCGGTGTCGCACAAGCACGGATATGTGACGACGTCCGACTTCGTGCGCGGCCGGTTCGGCTCGAAGGGCCTGTCCCTGGCGGTGGCGGTCACCGGCATCCTGGCGACCATGCCGTACATCGCGCTCCAGCTGGTCGGCATCCAGGCCGTCCTCGACGTCATGGGCGTGGGCGGCGGCGAGGGCACCAACTGGTTCGTCAAGGACCTGCCGCTGCTGATCGCCTTCGGCGTCCTGGCCGCGTACACGTACTCCTCGGGGCTGCGCGCCCCCGCCCTCATCGCGTTCGTGAAGGACGGGCTGATCTATCTCGTCATCGCGGTCGCGATCATCTACATCCCGATCAAGCTGGGCGGCTTCGACGACATCTTCGCCAAGGCGGGCGAGGCGTTCTCCCAGACCAACCCGGCGACCGGCAAACCGCGCGGGGCGCTCGCACCGGCCGAGGCGGGCCAGTGGACGTACGCGACGCTGGCGCTGGGCTCCGCCCTGGCGCTGTTCATGTACCCGCACTCGATCACGGCGACGCTGTCCTCGCGCAGCCGTGACGTGATCCGCCGCAACACCACGATCCTGCCGCTCTACTCCCTGATGCTGGGCCTGCTCGCGCTGCTCGGCTTCATGGCCATCGCGGCCGGCATCAAGGTCCAGAACGGGCAGCTGGCCATCCCGCAGCTGTTCGAGACGATGTTCCCGGACTGGTTCGCGGGCGTCGCCTTCGCGGCGATCGGCATCGGCGCGCTGGTCCCGGCGGCGATCATGTCGATCGCGGCCGCGAACCTCTTCACCCGCAACATCTACAAGGACTTCATCAAGCCGGACGCGACCCCGGCGCAGGAGACCAAGGTCTCCAAGCTCGTGTCGCTGCTGGTGAAGGTGGGCGCGCTGGTCTTCGTCCTGACGATGGACAAGACGGTGGCGATCAACTTCCAGCTGCTCGGCGGCATCTGGATCCTGCAGACCTTCCCGGCCCTGGTCGGCGGGCTGTTCACCCGCTGGTTCCACCGCTGGGCGCTGCTCGCGGGCTGGGCGGTCGGCATGGTGTACGGCACGCTGGCCGCGTACGGCGTCGCGTCCCCGACCCAGAAGCACTTCGGCGGCAGCTCGAAGGAGATCCCGGGGATCGGGGAGATCGGCTACATCGGCCTGACGGCGTTCGTGCTGAACGTGGTGGTCACCGTGGTCCTCACCTTCGCCCTGAAGGCCCTCAAGGCCCCCGACGGCATCGACGAGACCTCGCCGGAGGACTACACGGCGGACGCCGGCGACCCGGGCGTCGAGGTGGAACTGCCGCCGGCCACGGCGGGCGCCACGCACTGAGCGCGACGCACCGAGTCGTAGGTGCGTGCGCAGGCGCCTAGATGCGTAGGTATGTAGGTACACGGGCACATGACACGGGCCGCCGGGAAATCCGGCGGCCCGTCGTCGTACCTCTCCGGCACCGACGGGACACAAGATGTGGGGGTGCCACCGGGGCCCGGCACAAGATGTATGCTCATGCTCGCTGTCGCCGCAGGGGAATCCGGTGCGAATCCGGAACTGTCCCGCAACGGTGTACTTGTGCGTGTTCGCGTATTTCGCTGCCACGTGCTCGCTTCAGTCCGAGGACCTGTCGACAGCGCGCCCCGGCCGACCGGCCCGGGTGCCATGACGTCCGGGCCTCGCGGAGTGGGCCGGTGGACGCGCGCGTGCCTGCCGTGCCGTGCGCCCTGCTGCCCTCCAACAGGCCCCGTGCCGAGCGAGGGAGAGCCCCACGTGACCATCGCGCCAGCCGATCCGGCTTCAGTGACAACGTCGGTGACATCGGCGGAGACGGACGGTCCCGGTACCGCGCTGCTGCGGACCCTGACCGACCTCACCGCCGACCTCCCCGACGCCGACCCCGGCCGGGTCGCCGCCGCCGCTCTGCGCGGCCGGTCCGCCCGGGCGGACGAAGCGGAGCTGCGCGAGCTGGCCACCGAGGCGGCCGCGGGTCTCATCTCCGAGGACCCCGCGTACTCGCGGCTGGCCGCCCGGCTGCTGACCATCAGCATCGCCGAGGAGGCCGCCTCACAGGGCGTCACGTCGTTCTCCGCGTCGATCACGGTCGGGCACCGCGAGGGCCTTGTCGCCGACCGCACCGCCGACTTCGTACGGCTGCACACCGCTCGCCTGGACGCGCTGATCGACACCGGCGCCGACGACCGCTTCGGCTACTTCGGGCTGCGCACCCTGCACAGCCGCTATCTGCTGCGGCACCCGATCACCCGGCGCGTGATCGAGACCCCGCAGCACTTCATGCTCAGGGTCGCCTCCGGCCTCGCCGAGGACGACACCTCGCACGCCGTCGACGAAGTGGCCGCCCTGTACGGGCTGATGAGCCGCCTGGACTACCTCCCCTCCTCCCCCACGCTCTTCAACTCCGGTACGCGGCACCCGCAGATGTCGTCCTGCTACCTCCTCGACTCCCCGCTGGACGAGCTGGACTCCATCTACGACCGCTACCACCAGGTGGCCCGGCTCTCCAAGCACGCGGGCGGCATCGGCCTCTCGTACAGCCGGATCCGCTCGCGGGGCTCCCTGATCCGCGGCACGAACGGGCACTCCAACGGCATCGTCCCGTTCCTGAAGACCCTCGACGCCTCGGTCGCCGCGGTGAACCAGGGCGGCCGGCGCAAGGGCGCGGCCGCGGTCTACCTGGAGACCTGGCACTCCGACATCGAGGAGTTCCTGGAGCTGCGCGACAACACCGGTGAGGACGCCCGGCGTACGCACAACCTGAACCTGGCGCACTGGATCCCGGACGAGTTCATGCGCCGGGTCAACGAGAACGGCGTCTGGTCGCTGTTCTCCCCGGCCGACGTGCCCGAGCTGGTCGACCTGTGGGGCGACGAGTTCGACGCCGCGTACCGCAAGGCCGAGGAGGCGGGCCTCGCCAAGAAGACCATCCCGGCCCGCGACCTGTACGGCCGCATGATGCGCACCCTCGCGCAGACCGGCAACGGCTGGATGACCTTCAAGGACGCCGCCAACCGCACCGCCAACCAGACGGCGGAGCCGGGCCACGTCGTCCACTCCTCGAACCTGTGCACCGAGATCCTGGAGGTCACGGACGACGGGGAGACGGCGGTCTGCAACCTCGGTTCGGTGAACCTGGGCGCGTTCGTGGTCGGCCGGGACATCGACTGGGAGCGCCTCGACGCCACCGTCCGCACCGCCGTGACCTTCCTCGACCGGGTCGTCGACATCAACTTCTACCCGACCGAGCAGGCCGGCCGCTCCAACGCCAGGTGGCGTCCGGTGGGCCTGGGCGCGATGGGCCTCCAGGACGTCTTCTTCAAGCTGCGGCTGCCCTTCGACTCGCCCGAGGCCCAGGCGCTCTCCACGCGCATCGCCGAGCGCATCATGCTCGCCGCGTACGAGGCGTCCGCCGACCTCGCCGAGCGCAACGGACCGCTGCCCGCCTGGGAGAAGACCCGTACCGCCCGTGGCGTGCTGCACCCCGACCACTTCGACGTCGAGCTGACCTGGCCCGAGCGCTGGGCGGCCCTGCGGGAACGCATCGCCGCCGTGGGCATGCGCAACTCCCTCCTGCTCGCCATCGCCCCCACCGCCACCATCGCGTCCATCGCGGGTGTCTACGAGTGCATCGAGCCGCAGGTCTCCAACCTGTTCAAGCGCGAGACGCTGTCCGGCGAGTTCCTCCAGGTCAACTCCTACCTGGTGGACGAACTGAAGCAGCTCGGCGTGTGGGACGCGCAGACCCGGGAGGCGCTGCGCGAGTCGGGTGGCTCGGTGCAGGGCTTCACCTGGGTCCCGCAGGACGTCCGCGATCTGTACCGCACGGCGTGGGAGATCCCGCAGCGCGGGCTCATCGACATGGCCGCGGCCCGGACCCCGTTCCTGGACCAGGCCCAGTCGCTGAACCTGTTCCTGGAGACGCCGACCATCGGCAAGCTCTCCTCGATGTACGCGTACGCCTGGAAGTCGGGCCTGAAGACGACGTACTACCTGCGCTCCCGCCCGGCGACCCGCATCGCCCGCGCCGCCCAGGCCCAGGCACAGCCCGAGAAGACCATCCCCGTCCAGCAGGTGTCCGAGCCCGACGCCGTCGCCTGCTCCCTTGAGAACCCCGAGTCCTGCGAGGCCTGCCAGTGATGTCCAGCGAAACCAAGAACCTGCTCGACCCGGGCTTCGAACTCACCCTGCGCCCCATGCGCTACCCGGACTTCTACGAGCGCTACCGGGACGCGATCAAGAACACCTGGACCGTCGAGGAGGTCGACCTCCACTCGGACGTCGCCGACCTCGCGAAGCTGACGCCTGCCGAGCAGCACCTGATCGGCCGCCTGGTCGCGTTCTTCGCGACGGGCGACTCGATCGTCGCGAACAACCTGGTGCTGACGCTGTACAAGCACATCAACTCCCCCGAGGCGCGGCTCTACCTGAGCCGTCAGCTCTTCGAGGAAGCCGTGCACGTTCAGTTCTATCTGACGCTGCTCGACACCTATCTGCCCGACCCCGAGGACAGGACGGCGGCCTTCGCGGCCGTCGAGAACATCCCGTCCATCCGTGAGAAGGCCGAGTTCTGCTTCAAGTGGATCAACGAGGTCGAGAAGCTCGACCGGCTGGAGACGAAGGCCGACCGCCGCCGTTTCCTGCTCAACCTGATCTGCTTCGCCGCGTGCATCGAGGGCCTCTTCTTCTACGGCGCCTTCGCGTACGTCTACTGGTTCCGCAGCCGGGGTCTGCTGCACGGTCTCGCCACCGGCACCAACTGGGTGTTCCGTGACGAGACGATGCACATGTCCTTCGCGTTCGAGGTGGTCGACACCGTCCGCAAGGAGGAGCCGGAGCTCTTCGACGACGAGCTTCAGCAGCAGGTCACCGACATGCTGCGGGAGGCCGTCGAGGCGGAGCTCCAGTTCGGGCGCGACCTGTGCGGCGACGGCCTGCCGGGCATGAACACCGAGTCGATGCGGCAGTACCTGGAGTGCGTCGCCGACCAGCGCCTCCAGCGCCTCGGCTTCGCGCCGGTGTACGGCTCCGAGAACCCGTTCTCCTTCATGGAGCTCCAGGGCGTCCAGGAGCTGACCAACTTCTTCGAGCGGCGCGCGTCCGCGTACCAGGTCGCGGTGGAGGGCACGGTCGACCTCGACGAGGACTTCTGACGGTTCAGCCCGCTCAGCACCGGACGACGCCGGGCCGCACACGCGGCCCGGCGTCGTCATGTCCCGCCCTCCGGCCGCACCCGGAAGACCTTCGGTGAGTGGATCCTGGTGCACGGGTGACACGTCCAAGCGGCAAGGAGGCCACGCCATGCGCCGAACGACCCACCACCGGACGATCGCCCTCGCGACACTGACGCTCGTCCTCGCGGGCTGCGGCACGCAGAACGGAAGCGGCCCGGGCGGCAGCGGCACCGTGTCCCCGTCCCCCTCGACGACCGGCGAAGGCTGTACGGCACAGACGGAGCTGAGCGCCGCCGACAGCGGCCGTACGGTCTGTGTGCCGACGGGCGGTGTGATCCGCCTCAGCCTGGACGGCACCCGCGACAGGCCCTGGCAGCCCGTCGCCGTCAGTGGCGGCGGTCTCGAAGCCACCAACAGCGGCATCGTCCTCCAGCCGGGCGACGCCGTCTCCGCCTTCAGGGCGGTCTCGGCCGGGAAGGCACGGCTCACCTCGTCCCGCCCGCTGTGCGTCACCGACCCGGCCAGGGCGTCGTGCAAGGGCCTTCAGGAGTGGACGGTGACGGTGGTGGTGACGAAGGCCTGAGGCCGCTGCGGCGGACCGGCCTCCCGGTGGGAGCGGCCGGCCGCCTCCCTGAGCTGACGGTCGATCCGCCTTTCGTGGGCGAGGCCGATCAGTGCGGGGAGGGCCAGCACCACGAAGATGACGAGGACGGTCAGTATTCCGGCGAGGTTGTCCATGAGTGCGTTCATGGACACCACTGTCGCGCCGATCACTCCTTACCTGTCAGTGGCAGGACTGCCGTAGACCCTCGAATTACTGCCAGCTCTACGGCACACTGGCAGCATGCTCACCAACGTGGTCGCCGTCCTGCTCGACGGCGTGCATCCCTTCGAACTCGGCGTCGTCTGCGAGGTGTTCGGCATCGACCGCAGCGACGAGGGCCTGCCCGTGTACGAGTTCGCGGTCGCGTCCGCCGAGGGCCCGACCCTGCGCACGCACGCGGGGTTCTCGCTGCGCACGGAGCACGGCCTGGAACGGCTGGAGACGGCCGACCTCATCACCCTGCCCGCCGGGAACTCCTATGTCTCCCGCGGCTATCCACCCGAACTGCTCGACGCCCTGCGCCGCGCGGTCGACCGCGGTGCCCGGCTGCTCAGCGTCTGTTCCGGCGTCTTCGTGCTGGGCGCGGCCGGGCTCCTCGACGGGCGGCGCTGCGCCGTGCACTGGCACCACGCGGACGAACTCGCCCGGCAGTACCCGAAGGCGATCGTCGAGCCGGACGTGCTGTACGTCGACGAGGACCCCGTCATCACCTCGGCCGGTACGGCCGCCGGGATCGACGCCTGCCTCCACATCGTCCGCAAGGAGCAGGGCCCCGAGGTCGCCAACGCCATCGCCCGCCGCATGGTGGTGCCGCCGCACCGCGACGGCGGCCAGGCCCAGTACATCGAGCGGCCGCTGCCCCGCTCCCCCTGCGACACGGTCGGCGAGGTGCTGGTGTGGATGGAGCAGCACCTCGACGAGGAGGTCACCGTCGAACAGCTGGCGGCCCGCGCGCACATGTCCCCGCGCACCTTCGCCCGCCGCTTCCAGCAGGAGACGGGCACGACTCCGTACCGCTGGATCCTGCGCCAACGTGTGCTGCTGGCCCAGCGGTTGCTGGAGGTGACGGACGAGACGATGGACGCGATCGCGGGCCGGACCGGATTCGGGACCGCGGCCGCCCTGCGCCATCAGTTCGTCCGGTCGCTGGGGACGACCCCGAACGCGTACCGGCGTACGTTCCGGGGACCGGCCACGGGGCCGCTCGGTCTCGCCGGGTGACGGTCGGGCAGGACTCCCGGTCGGACGGGTCCGGTCCATGAACGCGGGGTGCGCCCCCGCACACCTCCTGGCGAGGCAACGAGGGTGCACCCCGGGGCGTTCAGCGCGGTATGGCCTTCAGCAGCAGCCGGTGGGGGCGCAGCGTGATGCCGACGCGCGTCGCGTCGCTCGACTCGGACACCTGCTCGAAGCGCCACTTGGCGGCCACCGTCGCCGTGATGAGGGTGAGCTGGGCCATCGAGAAGTGGTCACTCGGGCACTTGCGGTTGCCCAGGCTGAACGGGCGCATCGCGTACTTCGGGAGGTCCTTGGAGCGCTCCGGAAGCCAGCGGTCGGGGTCGAACTCCAGGTGCTCCGCGTACGAGCGGGGGTCGCGCTGGATCGCGTACGGGCTGTACACGATGTCGGCACCGGCCGGAATGCGATACCCGCCGAGTTCGGTTTCGGTCACCGCCCGCCGCGTCAATATCCATACGGCGGGGCGCAGCCGCATCGCCTCCACGACCACATTGTTCGTGTGCGAAAGCTTCCGGACGTCGTCGAATGCAACGGTCCGGTCACCCGTGACGGATTCGACCTCCGCACACACCTTGGCCGCATGTTCCGGGTGTTCCGTGAGGACTTGCAGGAGCCACATGATCGTGGATGCGATGGTTTCACTGCCGGGGGTGAGTATGGCGACGACTTGGTCGTGGATCTCCTGTTCCGTGATGGGGTCGCCATTGTCGTCCTTCGCCTCCAGCAATGCCGTCAGCAAATCGTCCGGCTTTTGACCGGATGCCCGGCGCTCGGCGACGATCTCGTCCACCAGAAGATGCAAATCGGCCAGTGCGCGGTCGAATTTGCGGTTGGCCGGAAGCGGCAGCCGATAGAGCGGCCCGGCCGGGATCACCATGCGCCGGTACATGCCCCGGAACACCGTCGTGAGCGCGATGCTCAGCCGCTCCGCCCGCTCGTCCATGTAATGGCCGCGCAGCAGACAACGGGCCGCGATGCGCACGGCGACCCGGAACGACTCCGATGTGCAGTCGATGATCTCCCCCGGCTGCCAGCGCGCCGCGAACGCCCGCGCCTCCTCCTCCATGATCGGCCCGTACTCGGGGATGATGTCGAGCCGGAACGCGGGCTGGATCGTCCGCCGCTGACGCCGGTGCGTCGGCCCGTTGGCGGTGGCGACCCCGTGCTTGCCGAGCAGCCCTTCGAGGGACTCCCACAGGGGTCCGCCGATCTCGTAGTCGGGGCTCAGCGCGAGCTCCCCGGTGAGCGCCGGCGTGGTGACCGCGTACATCGTCTTGGGGCCCAGTTTGAGCCGGACTATGTCGCCGTGGTCGCGCAGCTGGGCCAGGAAGCCCAGGGGGTCGCGCGCCAGTTTCCAGCCGTGGCCGAGGCCCGGGATGCCGCCCCCGGCGAGGGGCGGGTTGCGCAGCTGTGGTGCCTCCGGTGCTTCGGGTTTCACCGATTCGAGGGTCATTTCTCACCTGCCGCTTCGTTGTTGACGTACGGGGGTGTCGAGCGGTCGTCCCAGCTGTCGACCCGGTACCGGCCGGACTCGTGGTGGAACCAGTACACGGTGCTGAACCAGTTCCGCATATTGGCGACGCACGCCTTCACGGCGTCGCTCAATTCATGGCCCGCCCGGGTTCCGTCGGCGAGGCCGTCGGCGAGGTGCACCGCCTCCTTTTCGGCGACGAGGAATTCCGCAATGCATTCCTCCACTCGTCGCCGGACTTCTGTGACGGCTTCTTCGAGTGTCAGTCCCTCGTGATGAATGAGACTGATGCCGAGATTATGGACCTCGTCACCCGCGATTTCCTTGGGAAGTGAACACAGGTCGTTGTACCAGGCGGCGAATTCCTGGCTCAGCAGCGCGGCCCGCCGATATCCGGGGTGTTCCCGCACGCCGGCCGGAATTTCGTGGCGCGCACTCGGCTCCAGCAGGTCGGTCCAGATCCGGTGCGCGAAGGTGAGCCGCCGCAGTTCGAGGTACTCCTCGACGGTGGGGACGATGCCCCGGGTGCGGTTGTGGAACTCCCGGTCGTACGCCTCGATCACCGCGTGGAAGTGGCACGCGAACCGCGCGTTCCACTTCTTGCCGAGGAACGAGTACAGCCGCACCATACTGTCCGCGAACCCGGCCACCAGGGGATCCCGGTGGTGCAGATGATCCCGGGGGGAGTCGAGTGCCGTGTGCAGCTGGAACCGGAGCTGCCGCCAGGCGGTGGCCCGACGGTGGATGACGTCCCGGTCGTGGCGGTCGTCCCAGACGAAGAACCACGCGCTGTAGTCCGCTATCGCCTGGAGGACCTCGTCGGGGGCGCCGATGTAGTAGCCCGCCATGAGGTCCGTGTAGCACAGTCCGTCGGCATATTCCTCGACCTTGTCCGCCGGCATGAGGCGCTTTTCCAGCAGCCAGGATCGGGTCTTCTCCTGAAGCCGGGGCCAATACGGATGCAGTTGACGGGGAAAATCCGTCTCGATCACCGGTAGAGAGAGCGCCGGTGGAACCGCGATCACGGTCGTTGTCGGTGAAGTGCTGTGTGGGAAAGCAGGCACGAACAAACCCCTCTCAGCCGCCAGTTGGCGCTACACCCCTCCCGCCGTGCCGGGCGCGCGCCGTTGCGTATCCCCGCGCATTCCATTCAGCACTACAACTGACCGTCCTGGGAACGGATTTACTCCAGTCACTACCCTTTGGTGCCGAGAATCCCCCCATCTGTGACTGATTATGGATCATTCAACGAGCACAAGGGATCGAACGTGCGACGCACATACGAACGACGCCTGGTCGGGAGGGCCCCGGCCAGACGCCGTTCGTGCGGGACGCTCAGGCCCCGGCTGTCATTTTCTGTCTCAGTCGTTCGCGACCACGCTCAGCCGTTCGCAACCTCGCTCAGTCGTTCGCGACCACGGGGTAGCGGGGCTCGTTCTCGGCCATCTGCCGCAGGGCGTCCTTGCGTTCGCGCTTGGAGAGCCGGTCGATGTACAGGTAGCCGTACAGGTGGTCCGTCTCGTGCTGGAGGCAGCGCGCGAAGTAGCCGGTGCCCCGCACCTTGATCGGGTTGCCCTTCTCGTCCTGACCGGTGACCTCGGCGTAGTCGGGGCGGGCGAGCGGCGCGTACGCGGTGGGCACGGAGAGGCAGCCCTCGTTGCTGTCGTCCAGGCGGCGCCGGTCGGCGGGCAGGTCGACGAGCTTGGGGTTGCAGACCACACCGACGTGCCGGGTGCCCTCGTCGTCCTGGCAGTCGTAGACGAAGACCTTCAGGTCGACGCCGATCTGGTTGGCGGCCAAGCCCACGCCCTCGGCGGTGCGCTGGCTGGCGAACATGTCGGCCACCAGCTGCTCCAGCTCGGCGCCGAAGTCGGTGACGTCCTTGCACTCCTTGTGCAGCACGGGGTTGCCGACGACCGTGATCGGTCGCGAGGTGCCGCGCTCGCGGTAGGCCGCCTCGCGCTCCTCGCAGTCCTCGGCGTCGATGACGAAGCCGTCGTCGTCCACGGGGAGCACCCCGGTGTGCTGCTGATCGGTGTCCTGCTGCGCCATGACCGACGTACGCCTTCCTGCGAATTCCATGAGAGTGGTGCGCATACAGCCTACGGGGACCGGTGGGGGCCGTTCAGCAGACCTCTTCGAGATCCCGCCAGCCGCGCGAGTCCGGGCTGTCGGCGACCCAGCCGTCGAGCAGGCCGCGCACGAGGGCGGCGGGCGCCGCGATGCCGCACTCCCGCTCGGGCACCCACAGCTGCCCGTCGGTGCGGTGGCCGAGGGGGCCCGGGTGCCCCGGTTCGCTGTGGTCGTGCGGGTCGAGGTGCTCGCCGTCGCCCTCGTCGGACGGCATCCGGGACTCGGAGCACATACGGCACAGCAGCCGCACGGACGAGGACCAGTCCTCGGCGGCGAAGCCCGCGTCGGCCGCGAGCTGCTCCAGTGCGTCCCGGTCGTCCTCGGTGGCCGCTTCCAGCAGCACCACCCAGGTCGGCACGGGCGACGGCGCCCACAGCTCGATCTCGTCGAACACGGGGTACGCGTGCCCGGCGGCGGTCGTCCGCTCCCCGTGCGGCACCCCGTCGTGCAGGACGACCTCGCCCCAGCGCCGCCCGGAGGAGGGCAGCGGAATCGACAGCACCTCGATGCGCGCCGGATCCAGCCTCCGCCCCCAGACGACCTCGGCCTCGCCCTCGGGCGACAGGCGTACGGCCGCACTGCCCAGGTCCATCCCGACGGGTTCGCCGGAGGCGGTGGCGCCGCCCGGCACCCGCAGCCCGTACGCCTGCCAGGCACGGCGGGCCAGCGGCCAGTCCTGGAGGGCGGTCGCGGCGATCCCGACGTTCCACCAGTCAGGTGCGCCGGTCTCGCGGTCGAGGAGCGCCACGGCCCTGAGCCCGGCCGCCCGCGCCTGCTCCCAGTCGTGCCGGAACTTGTGCAGCAGGGCCAGGTTGAACCAGGACTCCGACAGCCACGGCTCCAGGTCGGCCGCACGCGTCAGCAGCGCGCCCGCGTCCTCGTACCGGCCGTCGCCGATCAGTGTGAACGCCCGGTCGGTGGCCTGCCGCCATGAGGCGGAGGGCCGGTGCCGTCCCTTGCCGAAGATCCTCACGATTCCCGCCTGCCAGTTCCTTGCGCTTCCCGCCTGCCGGTCCTTTGAAGTCAGTACGGCCATGGGCCGGCCTGCGCCCCCGAACACGCTCTCCCTCGCATCCAACCACGTCCCGTCGGACGGGCGCTCATTACCCATGGGTTACCCAGCCGAAGGCAAGGTCAGACCGTCTCTCGACAGCACTCTGGCCAGGGATTCCACGACCTCCGGCTGATAGTCGCGGGCGGTGCCCAGCCGCAGTTTCTCCAAGGCCGTGAGCGGCCCTCCGGGACCTGCTGCCCGAACCATCTCCTCGTACGCGTTCACGGCCCGTACGATCCTGGCACTCACCGGCTGCTCCCGGTACGGGTCGGCCTGCCGCTCCACCACCACCGCCACCTCGGCGTTCACCCCGGTCTGCCGCACGACGGCACCGCCGAGGAGCGCGATGCGCCGCTGCTCGTCGGCGGAGAGCACGGCGGTGGCCCCGGCGGGCACCGGATCGACCAGGCTCAGCTGGCCGATGTCGTGCATCAGGGCCGCGTACTCCAGCACGGTCAGTTCCGGCCCGGACAACCCGAGCTCCCGCCCGACCGCCCGGCTGAGCACGGCCACGCGCCGGGCGTGGCCGGCGGGGGTGCAGCCCGCGATCTCGGTCGCGCGTGCGAGGGAGGCGATCGTCTGCGTGTATGTGACCCGGACGGCCGCGTAGCGCCGGAAGGAGAACTGGGTGAGGAGGAGCGGCAGGGAGAAGACGGGCAGGGCCCAGAGACCCACGACGGCGACGGCGAGCGACATCACGGCCCCGGTCGCGCACACGGCGGAGCCGATGCCGAGCATGGCGCGCAGCTCGTCGCGGAGCAGGGGGCCGAACGGCCAGCGGGTGCGGGAGTGTGCCATGACCGCGGCGAGCAGCGCGTCGCACAGAGCGGTGAGCAGCAGCAGGGCGACGAGGAGCAGGGCGTGGGCGGGGCCGCCCCACTCGTGCAACCGGCCCCGCTCGTAGAGGGGTTGGAAGCAGAGGGCGGCGAATCCGACGGTGAGGACGCGGCGGGTGAGGTGGTCGGCGGTGGGGCCGCCCCGGGCCACGTGGGGGACACAGCCGAGGAGGGCCGCGGCGACGACGACGGCGACGACCTGGAGGGCGCCGTGATGGGTCGGGTGCCCGGCGTTCTCCCCGAGCAGTGCGTAGGCGAGCGCCCCGGCCGCGCCGAGCGGCGCCGACGCCCGTTCTCCGGCCCCGCTCCAGCGGGCCAGCTCCCCCACGGCGACGAGCAGCCCGAAGGCGAGGGCGTCACCGGGCCGGTCGACCCCGTGCCAGAGGGTGTCGGCAAGGGCCGCGGCGCCCAGCAGCAGGGCGCCCCCGTGGGCGAGGACGAGAACCCGGGCAGGCCGTCCCCGGACGGCCCCCGGAACGTACGTCTGCCGCTGCCCTGGCAGCCCCTGCCTCTCCGGCCCCTCGGACCCCTCGGACCTCTCCGGCCCGCTCACGCCCCGCCCCCGCCGACGCCGTTTCGGTGGCTCCGGCTTTCCAGTCGGCTGGAAACAGGTGGGGCGGGTGGGCAGACGCCTGGCGGTACGTTCTCGTCCGCGGTCACCGCCGGATGCCACCCCTGCCGCCCCAACGCCCGCACCAACGCCCCCACCATCACCGGATCGAACTGCGCCCCCGCACACCGCTCCAGCTCCTCCAGCGCCGCGGCCACCGGCCGCGCCCGCCGGTACGACCGCGTCGACGTCATCGCGTCGAAGGCGTCCGCCACGGCCACCACCCGGGCGAACTCCGGGATCTGGGCCCCGGTCAACCCGTACGGATACCCGCTTCCGTCCAGCCGCTCATGGTGATGCAGGATCGCGGACCGCGCCTCCCCCAGGAACCCGATCCCGCGCACCATCTCGTGCCCGTACTCGGGATGCAGCTCGATGATCCGCCGCTCCTCGGGCGTCAACGGCCCGTCCTTGCGCAGCAGCCGCGTGGGCACCCCGAGTTTGCCCACGTCGTGCAGGATCCCGGCGAAGCGCAGCACCTCGGCGCGCTCGTCGTCCATGCCCAGCTCGCGCGCGATCATCATCGACGCCTGGCCGACCCGCTCGCTGTGTCCGCGGGTGTACCCGTCCTTGATGTCGACGGCCTGCACCAGCGCGCGGATCGTGGCCTGATGGGCGGCCCGCTCCCGGTGGTACTGCGCGAACACCCAGCAGGACACGTACATCGGCAGCAGCACGAGCAGCGCGGCCACCGGACCGTACGGACTGCGCCACAGCACCGCCATCATCAGCCCGGCAAGGCCGTGCACGGCGACGGGTGCGAGGGAGCGCGGGAACAGGCCCCGCCAGGCACCGCGCACGGGCACCCGCTCGGCCAGGGCCAGGATCCCCCCGTCGAGCGCGGTCAGCACGGCGCAGAACGCCAGCACGGCGGCCCCGGCGGGCACGAGCGCGTACGGGAAGTCGGGGGAGGCGACCGCGGCCCGCCCGCCCAGCGCCCCGTGTGCCCGGGACGCCGCCCAGGTGCAGAGGGCCAGCTGGGCCGCGTGCCAGATCCGGCGCAGCCACCGCGGTCGCCGCTCGACCCGGGCGAGCAGGGCCCCGGGCAGCGGCACCAGTGCGGCGGCCGACGGCGGCAGCAGAAAGGCCCCGGCGAGCAGGACGGGGAAGAGGGTGCCCATACCGGCGGGCACCCGGCGGCCGGCCGGCCGGGAGCCGTCCCCTCCGGTGCCGCCGCTCACCTCCCCGCGACCGGGCCGGACGCGGGGAAACGTGATCTGCTCGCAGCCGGCGTAGAGCCCGGCGAGCAGCGCGACCACCCACCACGGAACGCGGACGGTCGCCGCCGGAGCGAGGCAGGCCAGGGCGGCGACGGCGGTGCAGAGGACGTACACGCGTCCCCGTGCCGGAACCGACCCCATGGCCCGCACAGCCCCCATGGCGCCCCTCCCCGAACCCGTGCCTCGCTTGCCCGGTCATGCCCCTTTCAGGCTCCGGAGCCTAGAGGGGTGGGGGTGGCGCGGGGGCCGCAACCAGCGAATCCGCGGGTCTACGACCCGCGGATTAGCACGTTCGGGTGATGAACCCGGCGCCTGCCCGAACGGGCAGGCGCGTTCACGACTCCTGGGGTGTCGCCGGGGCGGCGGTCACGTCGTGCTCGGGCACCGTCTGTCCGGAGCGGATCAGATCGATCCGGCCCATGACCTTGGCACGCAGGTCGGTCGGCACGTCGTCCTGGCCGCAGCAGCGCTTGACCAGCTTCTTCACGGCCTGCTCGAGCCCGTACTTCTCCAGGCACGGAGAGCACTCCTCGAAATGCACCTCGAACTTGGTGCAGTCCGAGTCCGGCATCTCATGGTCGAGGAACTCGTAGAGATGGTCGAGGACCTCACTGCAATCCGTCTCGTGCGGCTCTCCGCAGCTCATGAGCCCGAGCCTTTCGCTTCGTTCGACTCTCCGGCGCCGGCCGGGACCAGTCCGCGGTCACGGGCGTAGTCCTCGAGCATGCCGCGCAGTTGACGGCGGCCCCGGTGCAGCCGGGACATCACCGTACCGATGGGTGTCCCCATGATGTCCGCGATCTCCTTGTACGCAAAGCCCTCTACATCCGCGAGATAGACGGCGATGCGGAATTCCTCGGGGATCGCCTGCAGCGCTGACTTGACGTCCGAGTCGGGCAGGTGGTCGAGCGCCTGCGACTCCGCGGAGCGCAGACCGGTCGACATGTGCGACTCGGCGCGTGCCAGCTGCCAGTCCTCGATCTCCTCGGCCGCGCTGCGCTGGGGTTCGCGCTGCTTCTTGCGGTACGAGTTGATGAAGGTGTTCGTCAGGATGCGGTACAGCCACGCCTTGAGGTTGGTGCCCTCACGGAACTGGTGGAAGGACGCGTACGCCTTCGCGTACGTCTCCTGCACCAGGTCCTCGGCATCGGCCGGGTTGCGCGTCATGCGCAGGGCGGCCGAGTACATCTGGTCGAGGAATTCGAGCGCATCCCGCTCGAAGCGCGCGCTGCGCTCGGCGGTCGACTCCGTGCTCGTGCCCTGGCCCTCGGGCTGCTCCGCCTGGCCGTTGTCGGTCCCTGCGTCGGTCCCAGTGACCGGACCCACCTCCTCCAGCGATGTGGCAGGACCGAAACCGGTCCCACTCGAATCGGAGGATAGACGACGATCCGGTCCGGCCGCCGCCCGAATCGGGGCGGTCTTCGCCGCGTGCAGCACCGACCACTCCAGGTCACGGGCGCTGCTTCGGCTCGGGCAGAAGGTCGAACCCATGCGGCGGACTTCCTCTCGTACGAACGATGAACACTCTCTGTTCGCCACAACAGCAGTCAGCCACACCGCATTCCCGGGCCCTACCCGAGTGACGCGGTCCACTCCACAACACGGTCCGTGATGATCGCCAGGGCCTGCTCCTGGCCGAGGGGCGCCCGTTTGGGGACGGCGAAACCATGATCGCCGTACGGCACCTCGACCAGTTCGTATGATCCGTTCGGGAACTCCTCCGGCTTCCCGAACGGGTCGTTGCCGCCCTGCACGACGAGTGTGGGCACCCCGGCGCCGAGCAGTTCGTCGGCGCGGGACTTCTCGGGCTTGCCGGGCGGGTGCAGCGGGAAGCTGAGGGCGAGGACGGCGGCGGCGCCGAGTTCCGTCGCGGTCCGGCAGGCGCCCCGGGCACCGGCGCTCCGCCCGCCGGCGATCACGGGCAGCCCGGCCTTCGCGACCGCCGGCCACAGCCCCCGCCACCCCACATCCAGCGTCTTCGGCGCGGGCGCCACCTTCTTCCCGGCCACCCGCCAGGGCTGCTCGACGAGCGCGACGGTCACCCCGTGCCCGGGCAGCACCCGCGCGAGCGCCTGAAGATCACGCGCCTCGATGCCACCGCCGGCCCCATGGCTGACGGCGAGCACGAGGCTGGCCTTCCTCGCCTTGTGCCAGGTGATGCGCGCCGTACCCGCGTCGGTCTCGATGAGCTCGGTGATCTCCGCCATGTCAGAAGAGTGTGCCCTCTTCGGGCCCCTCCAGCTCCTTGAGCAGCTCCGGCCCGTTGTTGCGGACATTGCTGACGGCCGTGGAGACGGGGTACGCGCGCATCAGCCCGGCAGGCGGTGGGGCGAGCAGCTCGCGGAGGTCGTCGGTGTCCGTGCGGGCCGGGTCCAGCCAGGCGTCCCAGCGGTCCGGGGTGAGCATCAGGGGCATGCGCGGGTGGATGTCGGCGAGCGCGTACGGCCCCTCGGCCGGGGCCACCGCCAGGGGGCTGGTCTCCGCCTCCGTCGTGATCACCGAGCACGTCACCCACCAGGCCCCCGGATGGTCGTCGGGCAGGGTCCTGTCCCGCCAGAACTCGTAGATACCGGCCATCGCGAAGACCGACCCGTCGGCGGGGAGCACGAAGTACGGCTGCTTGCGCGGGCGCTTCTTCCTGCCCTCGACCTCCAGCTCGCGCTCCTGCGAACCGGTCACCCACTCGTAATAACCGTCGGCGGGCAGGATGCAGCGCCGGGCGGCGAAGGCGCGCCGGTACGACGGCTTCTCGTGCACGGTCTCCGCGCGCGCGTTGATCATCCGGGCGCCGCCCTCGGGCGTCTTGGACCAGGAGGGGACCAGGCCCCACTTGAGCTTGCGCAGCTGGCGAACCGGCCGGCCCGGGACGGAGGAACTCGTGGACGCGGTGTCGGCGTCCTTGAGGGGGCGGTCGAGGACGGCGTAGACGTCCTTGGTCGGGGCCACATTGAAATCGGGCGCCAGGCTTTCCTCCGGCTCCCACTTCTCGACCTCAAAGACTCCTGCGAGATCCTCGGGCCCACGACTCGCTGCATACCGTCCGCACATACGTGCCAGACTGCCAGGCCCACCCGCCACCCGCCCACCGCTCCTCAACGATTGCGCTACGCGCAAGCCCCTGTCGACTGCCTCCAGAGGGAGCCACCGCAGAACAATGGACAGCACCGCATCGACCTCGCTGAGCTCGTTGACCGACCTCTGGGACCAGGTCTTCGGCAGCCAGCCGGACCCCGACCTGTGGGTCGTGATCGCGACCATGGTCGCCGCGCTCGCCGTGATCGTCCCGCACAACGTCTGGCGCCTCTCCCGCAACGCGATCACCATCGCGCACGAGGGCGGCCACGGTCTGATCGCGCTGCTGACCGGCCGCACCCTCACCGGCATACGGCTGCACTCCGACACCAGCGGCCTCACGGTCAGCCGCGGCAAGCCGCACGGCCTGGGCATGATCCTGACCGCGGCCGCGGGCTACACCGCTCCCCCGCTTCTCGGCCTCGGCGGCGCCGCGCTGCTCGCCGCGGGCCACATCACCGCGCTGCTGTGGCTGGCCACCGTCCTGCTGATAGCGATGCTGGTGATGATCCGCAACGCGTACGGCGCGCTGACGGTGCTGCTGACGGGCGGCACGTTCGTGGTGGTGTCCTGGCTCGCCGGTCCCCAGGTGCAGGCGGCGTTCGCGTACGCGGTGGTGTGGTTCCTGCTGATCGGCGGCGTACGCCCGGCCTTCGAACTCCAGGCCAAGCGGTCGCGCGGCAACGCGGGCGACTCGGACGCGGACCAGCTGTCCCGGCTGACGCGGGTGCCGGCCGGACTGTGGCTGTTCCTGTTCCACGCGGTGTCCCTGTGCTCGCTGATCGGCGGGGGGCGCTGGCTGCTGGAGGTCTGACGGTCCGGCGCGTGTCTCTCCGCTTCTCCGGCGCGCCGCTTTCCGCCCCTTCCCCCTCCTTGCATATATGCACGGCACGTACCCCGGGCCTCTCCACGCCCTATCACCGCACTGTTTCGCTCGGATTTCGCCGCTTTTGATCAAGATCTGCGGTCAGTGCCAGCCACTAAAGTGGACGCATGACCGTTAACCCCGCACACACCGCCCTCTGGCCCGCCCCGCACGCGAGCGGAGCCGTCGACGCGACGGTCCACGTGCCCGGGTCGAAGTCGGTCACCAACCGTGCCCTCGTCCTCGCCGCCCTCGCCTCCGAGCCGGGTTGGCTGCGCCGCCCGCTGCGCTCGCGCGACACCCTGCTGATGGCGGCCGCGCTGCGCGAGATGGGCGTCGGTATCGAGGAAACGGTGTCCTCCAGCTCCTCCGTCGGGGGCGGCTCGGACGGCTCCGGTGAGGCCTGGCGTGTCATCCCCGCCGCGCTGCACGGCCCGGCCACGGTCGACGTCGGCAATGCCGGCACCGTGATGCGTTTCCTGCCCCCGGTGGCCGCGCTCGCCGACGGCCCCATCCGCTTCGACGGCGACCCGCGTTCGTACGAGCGCCCGCTGAACGGTGTGATCGACGCCCTGCGCGCCCTCGGCGCCCGCATCGACGACGACGGCCGCGGCGCGCTGCCGCTGACCGTGCACGGCGGCGGCGCCCTGGACGGCGGGCCGGTCGCCATCGACGCGTCCTCCTCGTCGCAGTTCGTGTCGGCGCTCCTCCTGTCCGGCCCGCGCTTCAACCAGGGCGTCGAGGTCCGGCACACCGGTTCGACCCTGCCCTCGATGCCGCACATCCGCATGACCGTCGACATGCTGCGCGCGGTCGGCGCCCAGGTGGACACCCCGGAGTCGGGCGGCGAGGCGAACGTGTGGCGGGTGACGCCGGGCGCCCTGCTCGGCCGTGACCTGACCGTCGAGCCGGACCTCTCCAACGCCCAGCCGTTCCTGGCGGCGGCGCTGGTGACCGGCGGCAAGGTCGTCATCCCCGACTGGCCCGAGCGCACCACGCAGCCCGGCGACAAGCTGCGTGAGATCTTCACCGAAATGGGCGGTTCCTGTGAACTGACCGAGCAAGGGCTGGAGTTCACCGGTTCGGGTGCCGTCCACGGCATCGACGTGGACCTGAGCGAGGTCGGCGAGCTGACCCCGGGCATCGCGGCGGTCGCGGCCCTCGCGGACTCCCCGTCCACCCTGCGCGGTGTGGCTCACCTCCGCCTGCACGAGACGGACCGTCTGGCCGCGCTCACCAAGGAGATCAACGAGCTGGGCGGCGACGTCACCGAGACCGCCGACGGCCTGTCGATCCGCCCGCGTCGGCTGCACGGCGGGATCTTCCACACGTACGACGACCACCGTATGGCCACCGCGGGCGCGATCATCGGTCTCGCGGTCGACGGCGTACAGATCGAGAACGTGGCGACAACGGCCAAGACGCTGCCGGACTTCCCCGACCTGTGGACCGGGATGCTCGGGAACTGACGGGCGGACCTGGATCATGCGCCGCTACGGCAAGCACACCGACGAGGACGACATCCGCGCCCGCCCCAACCGCAAGGGCAACCGGCCGCGTTCGAACATCCGCCCAAAGCACGAGGACGCGGCGGAGGGCCTCGTCATCACCGTCGACCGGGGCCGGCTGACCTGCCTGGTCGAGGACCGGGTCGTCCTGGCCATGAAGGCCCGCGAACTGGGCCGCAAGGCGGCAGTGGTCGGCGACCGGGTGGCCCTTGTCGGCGACCTGTCCGGCAAGAAGGACACCCTGGCCCGCATCGTCCGCATCGAGCCGCGCACCTCCGTGCTGCGGCGCACGGCCGACGACGACGATCCCTACGAGCGCGTGGTCGTCGCCAACGCCGACCAGCTCGCCATCGTCACCGCCCTCGCGGACCCGGAGCCGCGCCCGCGGCTGATCGACCGCTGTCTGGTGGCCGCTTACGACGGCGGCCTCACCCCGCTCCTCGTCCTCACCAAGTCGGACCTCGCCTCCCCCGACGAACTCCTGGAGATGTACGGGGCGTTGGGTGTCCCGTATGTCGTGACCAGCCGCGAGGAGCTGGAGAGCGGCGAGGCGGTGGAACGCGTGCGCAAGCAGCTGGACGGCAAGATCACGGCCTTCGTCGGGCACTCCGGCGTGGGCAAGACGACCCTGGTCAACGCGCTCGTGTCGGTGGAGCGGCGGCGCAGCACCGGCCATGTCAACGCGGTCACCGGACGTGGCCGGCACACCACGACGTCGGCGCGCGCGGTCCCCCTGCCGGACAGTGCGGGCTGGGTCGTCGACACCCCGGGCGTGCGCTCCTTCGGCCTGCACCATGTGGACCCGTCCCGTGTCATCAAGGCCTTCCCCGACCTCGAACCCGGCACCGAGGGCTGTCCGCGCGCGTGCAGCCACGACGAGCCGGACTGCGCGCTGGACCAGTGGGTGACGGACGGTCACGCGGATCCGCAGCGGCTCTACTCCCTGCGCAGGCTGTTGGCAACGCGTGAGCGGACGGAAGGCGACTGATCCTCGTGTGACCTCCGCGTTGTTTGCACCCGCGGCACGCCGGTAAATGCATAATCGCACCAAGCCGGATCCAAGCCAGAAAAAGCGGTCACGGAACGTGGGGACACGGGAGGACATCACATGGCGTGGCTGCTGGTCGTTGTGGCCGGACTACTGGAGACCGGCTTCGCCGTCTGTCTGAAGCTCTCGCACGGCTTCACCCGACTGTGGCCCACGGTCGCCTTCTGCGTCTTCGCGCTCGGCAGCTTCGGCCTGCTGACCCTGTCCCTGCGGAAGCTCGACGTGGGACCCGCCTACGCCGTCTGGACCGGTATCGGCGCGGCGGGCACCGCGATCTACGGCATGGTGTTCCTCGGTGACGTGGTCTCCGTCCTGAAGCTCGTGTCGATCAGCTTTGTGATCATCGGCGTGATCGGGCTCCAGCTCTCGGGCTCGGCCCACTGAGGCCGCTCTCGCGGCGCGCCTCTCAGATCACCTCGCGCACCCGCGGAAAGTGACAGGCCGCCCCGTCCCCGTCGAGGACCGGCACGTCATGGGCGCACCGCTTGCGCTCCTCCTCGGCGAGTGAGGCGTACAGCGGGCAGCGTGCCCGGAACCGGCAGCCGTCGTACCGCTGTGTCGGGCTGGGCGGGTCCCCGGCGAGCAGGATCCGCGTGCGCCGCCGTTCCCGTTCGCGCTCCGGGTCGGGCAGCGGGACGGCGGACAGCAGGGCCTGGGTGTACGGGTGGCGGGGCCGTTCGAAGACCTCCTCGACCGGGCCCGACTCGACGGTCCGGCCGAGGTAGACCACGCTCACCCGGTCCGCGATGTGCCGGACGACGGACAGATCGTGCGAGACGAACAGATAGGCGAGCCCCAGCTCCGCCTTCAGCCGGTCCAGCAGGTCGAGAACCCCGGCCTGGACGGAGACGTCGAGCGCCGACACGGGTTCGTCGAGCACGAGGAGCTCCGGCTCGACCGACAGCGCCCGCGCGATGCCGATGCGCTGCCGCTGGCCGCCGGAGAACTCGTGCGGGAAGCGTTCCGCGTGCGCCGGGTCGAGCCCGACCCGGGTGAGCAGTTCGGGGACGCGCCGGGCGGCGGTGGCCCGGTCAAAGCCCTGGGTGCGCAACGGCTCGGCGATGATGTCGCCGACCGGCATGCGCGGGTCGAGGGAGGCCATCGGGTCCTGGAAGACGATCTGCACCCGGCGGCGCAGCGCCTTCGACTCGGCTTTGCGCAGGCTCCCGAGCCGCTGCCCGAACAGTTCGACCGACCCGCCCTCGGGAGCGGCGAGTTCGAGCAGCTCGAAAAGGGTCGTCGACTTCCCGGACCCGGACTCCCCCACCAGCGCCAGGGTCTCCCCGCGCCGGATGTCGAGGTCCACGCCGTCGACGGCGTACACACTCCCCACCCGCCGCTTGAACGCGCTCCCTTTGAGAAGGGGAAAGGTCTTGGTGAGTCCGCGCACCCTCAACACTGGTTCGCTGTCCGGGAGTTCGGCGCGCGGGCGCGCGTCGTCGAGACGCGGTACGGCCCCGAGCAGCTTCCGCGTGTACGGCTCCCGCGGCCGTCCGAACACCTCGACGGCCGTTCCCGACTCGACCACCTCCCCCTCGTACATGACCGCCACCCGGTCCGCCATCCCGGCGATCACCCCCAGGTCGTGGCTGACCAGCAGGACAGCGGCGCCGGTCTCCCGCTGGGCCGTGCGCAGCACGTCGAGCACCTGGGCCTGGATGGTGACGTCCAGGGCGGTGGTCGGCTCGTCCGCGAGGATCACGTCCGGCTCGTTCGCCATCGCCATGGCGATCATGGCGCGCTGGCGCATGCCGCCGGAGAACTCGTGCGGGAAGGCCCGCACCCGGGAAGCGGGGATGCCGACGAGGTCGAGCAGTTCGGCGGCGCGTTCGCGGGCCCGCTCCCGGGACACGCCCTGATGGGCCCGTACGGCCTCCGCGATCTGGTCGCCGACGCGGTGGACCGGTGTGAACGCGGAGAGCGGGTCCTGGAAGACCATGGCGACGCGGCTCCCCCGGATCCGGGTCAGCTCCCTTTCGCCCGCGCCGACCAGTTCCTGCCCGTCGAGCCGTACGGACCCTTGGACGGTCGCGTTGTCGGGCAGCAGCCCGAGGACGGCGAGCGCGGTGGCCGACTTCCCGGACCCCGACTCACCGACCAGGCCGAGGACTTCGCCCCGCGAGAGCGAGAGGCTCACGTCGCGGACGGCGGGCCGCCCGTCGAAGTCCACGTTCAGACGGGCCACTTCGAGCACGGGAGTCACCGCGATGCCCCTTTCCTGCTGCGGGAGGTCGGGTCCAGCGCGTCCCGCAGCCCGTCCCCCACCAGGTTCACCGCCAGCACGAAGACCACCAGCAGCCCGGCCGCGTAGAAGAACATCCAGGGGTACGTCACCGCCGCCCCGGTCCCCGAGGCGATCAGCGTGCCGAGCGACACGTCCGGCGTCTGCACCCCGAACCCGAAGTACGACAGGGCGGTCTCGCTCATCACGGCCCCGCCGACCGCGATGGTCGCGTCGATGATCAGGAAGGAGGCGACGTTCGGCAGCACGTGCCGCCAGATGATCCGGAACGGCCCGACGCCCATGAACCGTGCCGCGCGGACGAATTCGCGCTCCTTCAGGGACAGTGTCATCGACCGGACCACCCGCGCGGTGATCATCCACCCGAAGACGGCGAGCAGTCCCGCGAGGACGACCCAGCCGCCGCTGGGCATCCGCGGTGAGACGGCCGCGATGATGAGGAACGACGGGAAGACCAGCAGCAAGTCGACGAAGAACATCAGCGCCCGGTCGGTCCAGCCCCCGAAGTACCCGGCACAGGCGCCGACGAATGCGGCGAGCCCGGTCGAGAAGACCGCCACCAACAGCCCGATCAGCAACGACTTCTGCAGTCCCCGCACGGTCTGCGCGAACACGTCCTGCCCGATCCGGTTGGTCCCCCACCAGTGGTCGGCGCTCGGCCCCGACCGCAACGCGGTGTAGTCGATATGGCTGTACGACCACGGGGTGACGTACGGCCCGACGAAGGCCAGCAGGAACAGCAGTACGAGGACGACGGATCCGGCGAGCGCGCCCCGATTGCGTACGAAGCGGCGCAGGACGACGGTCCCGCGCCCGACCGGACGTACGGCCGCCTCGACCGTCTCGACCACAGGGGTGATCGTCATGACGCCTGCCGGATGCGCGGGTCGAGCGCGGCGTGCAGCACGTCCGCGAGGAAGCCGGACAGCAGCACGGTGACCGCCGCGAAGAGATTGACGGCGACGACCGAGTTGACGTCGTTCTTGCCGATCGAGGAGATGAACCACTCTCCCATGCCGTGCCAGCCGAAGATCGTCTCCGTGAAGATGGCACCGGTGAAGAGCGCGAGGAAGCCGTACGAGAAGTACGTCGACATGGGGATCAGCGCCGTCCGCAGCCCGTGCTTGAGCAGCACCGCCCGGCGGCCGAGACCCTTGGCCCGCGCGGTGCGCAGATAGTCGGAGCCCAGCACGTCGAGCATGGTGCTGCGCTGGTAGCGGCTGTAGCCGGCGATCGCGAAGAGGGCGACGGACAGGGTGGGCAGCAGCAGGTGTACGGCGCGGTCCTGGAGTACGGCCCCGAACCCGCCCGTCAGCCCGGGGCTCTTCTCGCCCGTGAACTGGATCAGATCCGTCCCTGTCGTCCGGTTGAACCAGATCGCTCCGGTCTTGAGAAGGATCGCCAGCAGGAACACGGGGGTGGAGAGCAGTGCGAAGGACGCGAACGTGACCGTCCGGTCGCTGAAGCGGTACTGCCGCACCGCCGTCCAGGCTCCGATCAGCACGCCCGCGACCGTGCCGAGCACGGTTCCGGCGAGCAGCAGCCGCAGGCTGACCCCGATGCGCCGCCCGAACTCCGCGTTGACGCTCGTACCGTCGATCGTCCTGCCGAGGTCTCCGCGGACCGCATGCCCCGCCCAGCGCAGGAAGCGGGCGAGCAGCGACGCGTGGTCGTTGACGCCGATCTCGGTGAGGTGGTGATTCACCGCGCTCGCGGAGACGGGCGGCTGCCGGCCCTCGTAGTACGCGCGCGGGTCGAGCGCGAACGAGGCCAGCAGATAGGAGAGGCAGACGGCGGCCAGGAGCAGGACGGCGTAATAGCCGAGCCGCTTGGCCAGATAGGCAGGCACGTCACGCATCCTTCCGTCCCGCTGTTGCACCAGCATGAAGAGAACATGACAGCAGTCCAGAACCGCTCCCACGACTGCCGTAGCCGTTCTACGTTCGGCGCATTCACGGATGACCACCGGCTCCCGCCGGCCACCGAAGGACACCCCACAAAGGACACCGACATGCGCAGAACCCCCGCCGCAGCCCTGGTCGCCGCCACCGCGGCCACCGCGTTGCTGGTGACCGGCTGCGGTTCGTCCGACGACGACAAGCCGCAGGCGCAGAAGAGCGCCGCCCCGGCCGGCAGCCAGCAGATCAACGCCCACCCGCTCAGCGACATCCAGCAGGGCGGCACCCTCAAGTTCGCGATCTCCCAGTACATCGCGGACTTCAACCGCTACACCGCCAACGGCAACCAGGGTGACGCCGCGACGATCAACGAGCTGGTCGAGCCCAGCCTCTTCACCGCCGACGCGCGCGGCGCGGTCCGGCCGAACGAGAACTTCCTGCTCTCCGCCTCGGTGACCTCCACCAGCCCCCAGGTCGTCACCTACAAGCTCAATCCCAAGGCCAAGTGGTCCGACGGCGCGCCCCTGAGCTGGCGCGACTTCCGTGCCCTGTGGAAGGCCACGAACGGCACGAACAAGGAGTACGAGGCCGCCAACACCTCCGGCTACGACCAGATCAGCGCGGTCGGGCAGGGCACCGACGCCCACCAGGTCAAGGTCACCTTCTCCTCGCCGTACGCCGACTGGAAGCGGCTCTTCGACCCACTGCTGCCCGCCGCGGGGATCGACACCCCGGCCAAGTTCAACAAGGGCTGGACCGAGAAGATCCCGGTCACCGGCGCCGCCTTCAAGATCTCCGCGTACGACAGGACCGCCCAGACCATCACGGCGGTCCCCGACCCCCAGTGGTGGGGTACGAAGCCCAAGCTGGACTCGATCGTCTTCCGCGCCCTGGACTTCAGCGCCTGGACGGACGCGTACCTCAACAAGGAGATCGACTACGCCTCCGCGATCCTCCCCGAGGACTACAAGCGCCTTGCCAAGGCCGCCGGCACGGACATCCGCACCGGCGCCCGCTGGGACGAGGTGCACATCACCCTGAACGGCGCGCGCGGCCCGCTGAAGGACGTCCGGGTCCGCCAAGCCGTCCAGCACGCCATCGACCGCAAGGCCATCGCCACCGCCTTCGGCAAGGACCTCCCGGTCGAGCTGAAGACGTACGGCAGCCACTTCTTCATGCCCAACCAGGCCGGCTACCAGGACAACTCCGGTACGTACGGCACGTACGACGTCGAGGCGGCGGGCGAACTCCTCGACGCGGCCGGCTGGAAGACCAAGGGCGACACGCGCGTGAAGGACGGCAAGCAGCTCGCCCTCACCTACGCACTCAGCGCGGGCAGCACCTCCGCGCAGGAGGACCAGGCCGAGCTGGTGCAGGCGCAGCTCGCGGCCGTCGGGATCAAAGTGTCGATCAAGAAGGTGCCGACGAACGACTACTTCTCCAAGTACGTCACCATCGGCAACTTCGACCTGGTCAGCTTCCGCTGGGTCGACCAGATCTTCCGCTCCGAGGCGTACCCGATCTACCGCCAGACCGCCGGCAAGAACCTGTACGAGAACTACGGCTCGGTCGGCTCCCCGGAGATCGACACCCTGCTGAAGAAGGCGGGTGAGACCACCGACGCCACCGAGCAGGCCAAGATCTACAACGAGGCCGACACGAAGATCTGGGCCCTCGGCCACTCCATCCCGCTCTACCAGCGCCCCCAGGTCCTCGCCGTCCGCTCGAACCTCGCCAACTACGGCGCGGGCGGCCTCGCCGACGACGACTTCACCAAGGTCGGCTGGCTCAAGAAGAAGTGACCGTCCGGACACCCAGCCGGTGGGACGGGGTCAGCGCGGCCTTCACCAGGTCCGGGACCCCGCCCTCGCCGGGCGGCGCCGCCACGCACGACAGCGCGAGCCGGACGACGAGTTCGCAGGAGCGCGCCAGCTCGAAGGCGTCCGACCTGGTGGTGCCGGGTCCGGCGAGCGCGGCGACGGCACGGTCACGGACCAGCGCCACGAAGTCGGCGGGCGAGGGCAGCGCACCGTCGGCCCGGCGCTGCGCGGGCACCGCGGACGCCGAGGGCACCGCCGTGAGCGTCGGCGAGGGCAGCCGCTCGCTCCAGCAGCCGGTGAGCATGGCCCGTACGAGGGCGTTGCCACGGGCGGCGGACGTGGTCCACTCGGCGGTCGCGGCGAGGCGCTCGCGCGGGTCGGCGTGCGTGGCCAGCGCCCGCTCGACACCGGCGAGATAGGCGTCGGCCTCCCTGCGCACCAGCGCCCGCGCCAGGCCCTCCTTGCTGCCGAACTCGTTGTACAGCGTCTGCCGTGACACCCCGGCCACGGCGGCCACGTCCACCATGCGCACGGCGGACCACGGACGGCGCGCGAGCGCCGTGTACGCGGCGTCCAGCAGGGATTCCCGCGCTGCAGGCATCATCGCCTCCCTCGGGCGAGCGGCTCTGACGCTCAGATTTGACGCGCACGACGGCACTGTCAAGGGTTCGCGGCGGTACCGAAGGGCGTGCGCCGGCGAGTGGGCGCCGAAGGGTGCGCCGGCGAAGATCGGCGAAGATCCCGGAGGCCGTGTGGCCCTCCCCGGGAAGGGGCAGATACGGTTCACACATGCCCGACTATCGCGATGACCTGCGCCTCGCCCATGTCCTGGCGGATGCCGCCGACGCCGCGACGATGGAACGGTTCAAGGCGCTCGATCTCAAGGTAGAGACCAAGCCGGACATGACTCCGGTGAGCGAGGCCGACAAGGCCGCCGAGGAGCTGATCCGCGGCCACCTCCAGCGGGCGCGGCCGCGCGACGCGATCCTCGGCGAGGAGTACGGCATCGAGGGCACGGGCCCGCGCCGCTGGGTCGTCGACCCGATCGACGGCACCAAGAACTACGTACGCGGCGTCCCCGTCTGGGCGACCCTGATCTCCCTGACGGAGGCGGGCGAGGGCGGCTACCAGCCGGTCGTCGGCGTGGTCTCCGCGCCCGCGCTCGGCCGGCGCTGGTGGGCCGCGAAGGGCCACGGCGCCTTCTCCGGCCGCAGTCTGTCCTCGGCGTCCCGGCTGCACGTCTCGCGCGTCTCGAAGCTGTCCGACGCCTCGTTCGCGTACTCGTCGCTGAGCGGCTGGGAGGACCAGGGCCGCCTGGACGGCTTCCTGGATCTCACGCGCGCGGTGTGGCGCACCCGGGGATACGGCGATTTCTGGCCGTACATGATGGTCGCCGAGGGCTCGATCGACATCTGCGCGGAGCCCGAGCTGTCGCTGTGGGACATGGCGGCGAACGCGATCGTCGTGACGGAGGCGGGCGGCTCCTTCACGGGCCTCGACGGCCGTCCGGGCCCGCACAGCGGCAACGCGGCCGCGTCGAACGGGGTGCTCCACGACGAGCTGCTGGGGTATCTCAACCAGCGCTACTGAGGAGCCGCCGAAGCCCCCAGTGCGCTCATGTGAGCCATGGGTGCCTCGAAAGTCGCCTCGCGCCCTCTTGTTGACTCTCCCTTTAACTGCGACTCTGAGAGTCCCCCCACTTGTGAACTTGTGAATCGCTTCTCATGTCGGTTCACCAAGGAGGTGGCTCCAGCCCATGCTCGTCCGCGACGCCATGAGCACGGTGGTCCTGACCATCGGCCCGGCACACACCCTCCGCCAGGCGGCCCGCCTGATGTCCGCACGCCGCGTCGGTGCGGCCGTCGTCCTCGACGAGGACTCCTGCGGAGTCGGCATCCTGACCGAGCGCGACATCCTCAACTCACTGGCCCTCGGCCAGAACCCGGATGCCGAGACCGCAGGCAGCCACACCACCACCGACGTCGTCTTCGCCGCCCCGGCCTGGACCCTGGAGGACGCCGCGACGGCCATGTCGCACGGCGGTTTCCGGCATCTGATCGTGCTCGACGGAAGCGGTCCCGTCGGGATCGTCTCGGTCCGCGACATCATCCGCTGCTGGGCCCCGGCCCGGCAGCACATACCGGCCTGAGCGTCCCCTCGGGGCACGCGAGCGGGCCGGACCCCCTGACACAGGGGATCCGGCCCGCTCTCCACGACAAGCGTCCAGTGCTGGCTGTCAGCCGCGCAGGGCCTGGACCGCGGCCTCCAGCCGCTTGCCGAAGTCGCCGTCCGCCTGGCGGAAGTTGTTGATCGCGCGCTCGGCGATGTCGTCGCGCGAGACCTTGGAGATGAAGCCCGCGAGGTTGTCGACCAGGCGGGTCTTCTCGTCCTCCGACATCAGGCGGTAGAGGTTGCCCGCCTGCACGAAGTCGTTGTCCTCGGTGTGGACCGGGGCCTCTGTGTCGCCCGTGACGCCGGTGACCGAGATCGGCTGCCACAGCGGGCGGTCCGTCTGGAACGGGCCGCCGAAGCTGTTCGGCTCGTAGTTCTTCGTGCCCTTGTGGCGGCCGTCGTACAGGAAGCCGTCGCGGGAGTTGGTGCGCGCCTCGGTGGCGTGCGGACGGTTCACCGGCAGGTGGTCGGCGTTGATGCCGACGCGGTAGCGGTGGGCGTCGCCGTACGCGAAGAGGCGGCCCTGGAGCATCTTGTCCGGGGAGGGACCGATGCCGGGAACGAAGTGGGCCGGGCTGAAGATGGACTGCTCGACCTCGGCGAAGATGTTCTCCGGGTTGCGGTTGAGCTCCAGCTTGCCGATCTCGATCGGCGGGTAGTCCTCGTGCGGCCACACCTTGGTGAGGTCGAACGGGTTGAAGCGGTACCCGGCCGCCTCGGCCGCCGGCATGATCTGCACCTGCACGGTCCAGGTCGGGAAGTCACCGCGCTCGATGGACTCACGCAGGTCGCGCTGGTGCGAGTCCGGGTCGAGACCGGAGACGTTCACGGCCTCCTCGGTCGTGAGGTTCTTGATGCCCTGGTCGGTCTTGAAGTGGTACTTGACCCAGAAGACCTCGCCGGCCTCGTTGTTCCACTGGTAGGTGTGCGAGCCGTAGCCGTTCATGTGGCGGTAGGACGCGGGGATGCCGCGGTCGCCGAACAGCCAGGTCACCTGGTGGGTGGACTCGGGCGACAGACCCCAGAAGTCCCAGACGTTGTCCGCCTCCTGCGAGCCCGTGTACGGGTCGCGCTTCTGGGTGTGGATGAAGTCGGGGAACTTGATGGCGTCCTTGATGAAGAACACCGGGGTGTTGTTGCCGACGAGGTCGTAGTTGCCCTCTTCGGTGTAGAACTTCAGCGCCCAGCCGCGCGGGTCACGGACGGCGTCCGCGGAACCCAGGTTCCCGGCCACGGTGGAGAAGCGCAGGAAGGTCTCGGTCTGCTTGCCGACCTCGGAGAGGAATGCGGCGCGCGTCCACTGCGAGACGTCACGGGTCAGCGTGAACGTGCCGTACGCGGCCGCGCCGCGGGCGTGCACGACGCGCTCCGGGATGCGCTCACGGTTGAAGTGGGCAAGCTTCTCCAGCAGGAGCTGGTCCTGCACGAGCACCGGGCCGCCGACGCCCGCGGTCTCGCTGTTCTGATTGTCGGCTACCGGTGCACCGGCCTCCGTCGTGAGCGGTCCCTGCGTCACGTGCGCCTCCTGCGTCATTCCTGCAAGTCCTGTCCCTTGGCCAATGCCGGTCACGATCCTACAATGGACAATGTCTAAGTCAAGTAAAGCTCCAAAGTCACACCCGTTCGGGAACTGGTCCCCCTACTGTTAGGCTTGTCTGTATGAGTGACCTACTGGAACGACTGCGCGGCCGCGGATGGCGGATGACCGCGCAGCGCCGCGTCGTGGCCGAGGTCCTCGACGGCGACCACGTCCACCTGACGGCCGACGAGGTGCACGCCCGCGCCGTCGTGAAGCTGCCCGAGATCTCCCGGGCGACCGTCTACAACACCCTGGGTGAGCTGGTCTCCCTCGGCGAGGTGCTGGAGGTCGCCACGGACAAGCGCGCCAAGCGCTACGACCCGAACGCCCACCGTCCGCACCACCACCTGGTCTGCGCCCGGTGCGGCGCGATCCGCGACGTCCACCCGAGCGGCAACCCGCTCGCCGACCTCCCCGACTCGGAGCGCTTCGGCTTCACGGTCTCGGACGTCGAGGTGACGTACCGGGGCGTGTGCCCCAACTGCGCGGCCGCCTGATCGTTTCCGCGAAGCCCCGGCATCCCAGGGATGCCGGGGCTTCGCGCTGTGCACCGCCTCGCCCCGCTGCCGCATACGGGCTTCCCGAATCTGACGACCCGTCATATGGTCGACGGCACCCACCAGTCCCTTCCACACTCCGCGAGGAGACCCCGTGGGAGAGACCGGTCCACAGCTCAACGCCACCGACCTGACATGGATTGGGAGATCCGCAAGGGCACGACCGGCGGTTGCAGTGGGCGTACGCGGCGGCGGGCGTGGCGAACGGGGATCCGGTCCCGGAGTCGAAGGCGGTGGACCGGGCGCTGTACGCGGAGGCGGTGGGGGCCACGAGCCGTAGAAACACCGAGGGCCGGAATCCCTTAAGGATTCCGGCCCTCGGCCTTCAGTAGCGGGGACAGGATTTGAACCTGCGACCTCTGGGTTATGAGCCCAGCGAGCTACCGAGCTGCTCCACCCCGCGTCGTTGAACTGAACGTTACGTCAGTGGGGCCGACCAGCGCAAATCACTTGAGAACGGCTGAGCGCAAGCAGCCCGTCCGGCGTTTGAGGACGAGGCCGTCCAGGCCGAAAGCGGGGGTCTGGGGGCGGCAGCCCCCAGGGACGGGACGGGTAGGGGCGTCGGGGGCGAACCACCCCCGACGCCGGCGCCCGGCGCAGGACAGGCGACGACTCAGGCCGACAGCTCCTGCCGCAAGGCATCCCGTAGCCGGGCGGCACGCTCGGAGACCTCGGCGGGTCCCAGAGACACCGCTCGGTCCGCCCACCGCTGCCCCTCGACAAGCTCCCCGCGACGCGCGTAGACCAGGGCCAGCCGCAACGCCGCCCGTCCATGCCCGGCATCGGCCGCCCGGGTCCACCACAGCGCGGCCTCCGGCTCACTTCCCTCGCGGGCCAGCAGCAGCCCCAGATTGAACGCCCCGTTCCGGGAGCCCGCTTCCGCCGCCTCCCGGTACCACCGGGCCGCCTCCACCACGTCCCCTCGGGCCGCCGCCAGCATCCCGACCCGCACCTGCGCCCGCCGGTGCCCCTGGGACGCCGCGCGCTCGTACCACTCCTCGCACTCGGTCTTCTCGTGCGCGGGCTCGCCCAGCTCGTGCGCGGGCGCGGGCGGCCGGCGCGCGTCCAGCACGGACGCCAGCCGGTACGCGGCCTCGGCACTGCCCCCGCCCGCCGCGCACCGAAGGTGCCGCTCCGCCGCCTGCTCGTCCCCGTCGCGCAGCAACGCGATGCCGACCTGGAGCGCCGCCTCGGTGTGCCCGGCGGCAGCCGCCCGCTCGTACCAGCGCAGTGCCGCCGCATCGTCTTCCTCGGTGCCGCGCCCGGCGTGCAGGATGCCGAGGTTGAACGCGGCGTCCACGCTCCCCGCCTCCGCGGCCTTGGAGAACCAGGGCTCGGCCCCGGCCGCGTCGCCGACCTGGAGCAGCAGGATGGCGAGCGCGTTGGCCGCCTCCCGGTGTCCGGCGTACGCCGCACGCCGGTACCACTGGTCGGCCTGCGCGGTCCGTCCCTGCTCGGCGCAGAGCAGGCCCAGGTTGTACGCGCCGTTCACATCGCCCGCGTCCATCGCGGCCCGGTACCACCGCTCGGCGGTCTGGGTCTCGCCGCGCTCGGCGTGCAGGGCGCCGAGCGCGTTCGCCGCGTTCCCGTCGCCGTCCTGGGCGGCCCGCAGCCACCACACGGCGGCGCTCTCGCTGTCGCCCGCGTCCCGCAGCAGGAAGCCGAGGGCGCATGCGGCGCGCGCCTCGCCGTCCTTGGCGGACGTCAGATACCACCGCCCGGCCTCCTTGAGCTCGCCCCGCTTCTCCAGGATCGCCCCGAGATGCAGCGCCGCGCGCCGGTGCCCGCGCGCGGCGGCCTGCCGGTACCACTGCGCGGCCTCTTCACCGCCTGCTCCTATGACACCGTTGTCAGCGCCCGGCTCACCCGCGTCCGCGACCTTGCGATCAAGCGCGCGCGCCAGCCGGTAGGCGGCCTCGCGGTGCCCGCGCTCGGCCGCGGCCCGCATCCACTGCTCCGCGCGGGCGTCGTTGCGGTGCTCCAGCAGGTCGGCGAGCGCGTACGCGCCGAGGGCGTGGCCCTGCTCGGCGGACTGGCGCAGCCAGTACTCGGCTGCGGGCTCGTCGCCGCGCTCGCGGTGGTGGCGCCCGAGCGCGTGCGCGGCCGCGGCGGAACCGGCGACGGCGGCGATCCGCCACCAGCCGGCCGCCTCCTCGGCGTATCCACGCTGATGCAGGAGGACACCCAGGTTGTTGGCGGCGGCACGGTCACCGGCGGCGGTCGCGGCGCGCAGCTGGGGCTCCGCGCCGTCGAGATCGCCGCGTCGCAGCAGCATGGCTCCGAGGACGCTCTTCGCCTCCACGTCGCCCGCTTCGGCGGCGAGCCGACGGCGCGCCTCCTCTGCAGCCTCGCCGGTTTCGTCCCGGTCGGAAGGCTGCGCAATGTCGGCAGGCTGCACAAAGTCGGCAGGCTGCGCAAAACGCCCTGTTTCCAACAGAGTTGCCTTGTCCCCCATAACGTCCATCGTCGCACCACCTGCAACCTGGGTACACCTGGTATACCGCAGCCAGTGAGGTCACTTCAGCGTTTTGTCGACATGCCCACAGAGAGACAAGTCAAACACAGATTTCCCAACTCCCCCCGCAGGCGGCACCACTTCGCACGAGTAGCCAGGTCATCGCGGCCACCCTGGCGCGTCGCGGCACACGACGAAGGCCCGGATCCTTGATCAGGATCCGGGCCTTCGTCTTCAGTAGCGGGGACAGGATTTGAACCTGCGACCTCTGGGTTATGAGCCCAGCGAGCTACCGAGCTGCTCCACCCCGCGCCGTTGTGTTGCAACCGTACCACGGCGCGGGAGGGTGCCCTGACTCAGTCGCTGCCGGGGCTCTTGTCGCTGCTCGGGCTCTTGTCGCTGCTCGGACTGCTACTGGGACTGCTACTGGCACTGCCGCTCGGGCTGCTGGTCGGCCCACTGCCCTTGCCGCTGTCACCGCTCTTGCTGCCGCCGCTGGCCTTGTCCGCCTCGGCCTGGGCGTCCTCCGCCCGCTTCAGGGCATCCTCAAGATCCTTCTGCGCCTTGGCGTACGCCTGCCAGTCGGGCTTCTTGAGGGCCTCCTGGCCCGCGTCGAAGGCCTTCTGGGCGTCGTTCAGGGCCTCTTGGACCGTGGGGTTGCTCGACGTCGGCGGCTTCGTGGTGCCCTCGTCCGGTGGCTGCGTGGTCGAATCCGCTCCGAAGACCTTGTTGAGCGCCTCGTCGAGCGTGTCCTCGAAGGCGGTGTTGCCTCCGTAGGTCACCAACACCTTGCGCAACAGCGGGTACTTGAGTCCGCCACCGCGTACGTACACGGGCTCCACGTACAGCAGTCCGCCGTCGAGGGGCACCGTCAGCAGATTGCCGTACTCGACCTCCGAGTCGCCGCCCTTCAGCAGCCTGATGGACTCGGCGATGTCCTGTTCGGAGTTGAACTGGCTCTGGACCTGTTTGGGCCCGTCGACTGTTCTGCTCGTCGGCAGTTTCAGGATTCTGATCTTGCCGTAATCACTCGTGCCCGCTTCGGCGTTGACCGACATGAAGGCACTCAGGTTGTCCCGGCCGTTCGGGGTGAGCGTCGTCGTCAGCGAGAACGTCTGCGCCTGCTGGTCGGGCATCTTCATGCTCAGGTAGTACGGCGGCACCGCGTTGCCCGACTTGTTGGACGGGTCGTCCGGCACCTGCCACACCTCGCTGCCGCTGAGGAACGTCTGCGCGTCCTTCACGTGGTAGCGGGTGAGCAGCTCGCGCTGGACCTTGAACAGGTCCTGCGGGTACCGCAGATGATCTATCAGGGACTTCGGGATGTCGCCCTTCGGCTTCACCGTGCCGGGGAAGGCCTTCTCCCATGTCTTCAGGACCGGGTCCTTGGTGTCCCACTCGAAGAGCGTGACCTTGCCCGTGTACGCGTCGACGGTCGCCTTCACCGAGTTGCGGATGTAGTTGACCTGGTTCTGCTGGGCCACCACCGCGCGCTGGTTGTTGTTGGCGGTCAGCGAGTCGGCCGTCGTGTCACCCAGCGTCGTACGGGAGGCGTACGGGTATCCGTTCGTCGTCGTGTACGCGTCGACGATCCACTGGATCTTGTTGTCGACGACCGCGGGGTAGGCGTCCCCGTCGATGGTCAGCCAGGGCGCCACCGCCTCGACGCGCTCCTTGGGCGTGCGGTTGTACAGGATCCGCGAACCCTCGCCGATCGCCCCGGAGTAGAGGATCTGCGGCTCGCTGAACGCCACCGCGTACGCGGCCCGGTTGATCGGGCTGGAGAGGTTGACCCCGCTCTTGCCCTGGTAGCTGGTGGTCTTCTCACCGCTGTCGTCGGAGTAGTCGATCTCCTTCTGGGGACCGCCGACGATCGAGTACTGGCTGGTCTTCTCGCCGTAGTAGATCCGCTGCTGGTACGCCTTGAGGTCACCCCTGGACGGCAGGTCGGACTCGGTGAACACCGGCCGGCCCTCGGAGTCGGCGGTGGTGCCCTTCGCGGCGACCACACCGAATCCGTGCGTGTAGCGGAAGTGGTCGTTGATCCAGTTGTTCTTCGGAATGCCGTTGAGATTCAGCTCACGCAGACCGATGACCGTGTCCTGGTCCTTGCCGTCCTTGCTGTAGCGGTCGACGTCCAGGTTGGTCGGGAACGCGTAGTAGTTCCGCATCTGCTGGAGCTGCTGGAACGTGGGCGAGACGACGTTCGGGTCGAGCAGACGGACGCTCGCCGTGGCGTCGGCGTCGTCGCGCAGCTTCGTCTTGTCCGTGGTGTCGCTCTTGCCCGGGTACTCGGTGACCTTGGCGCCGTCGATGCCGTACGCCTCACGCGTCGCCTTGAGGTTCTTCTCGACGTACGGGGCTTCCTTGGCCTGCTCGTTCGGCTGGACCTGGAACTTCTGGACGATCGCCGGGTAGAGCCCGCCGATGAGGATCGCCGAGAGCACCATCAGGCCGAATCCGATGACGGGCAGCTGCCAGGTGCGCCGCCACAGGGTGGCGAAGAACAACAGGGCGCAGATCACGGCGATGCAGAACAGGATCGTCTTGGCCGGCAGATAGGCGTTGGCGTCGACGTACCTGAGGCCCGTCCAGTTGCCGGTCGCCTTGAAGTCGCTGGACTTCACCGCGAGCCCGTACCGGTCGAGCCAGTAGGCGACCGCCTTCAGGGCGACGAAGATGCCGAGCAGCACGGACAGGTGCCCGGTGGCCGCGGCCGTGGCGCGCGCGCCCGGAGAGGTGATTCTGAGCCCGCCGTACAGGTAGTGCGTGAGAGCGGCGGCGATCAGGGACAGCACCGCGGCGGCGAAGCCGAAGCCGAGCAGGAAGCGGTACCAGGGCAGGTCGAAGGCGTAGAAGGAGACGTCCAGGTGGAACTGGGGGTCCTTCTGGTGGAAGGGCACCCCGTTGACCCACATCAGCCAGGTCCGCCACTGGCTGGAGGCGGACGCACCCGCGATGAGGCCCACCAGAGAAGTGATCCCGAGCAGCAACCACTTCTTGTACGGCGCGATGCCCATCCGGTAGCGGTCGAGGCTCTGCTGCTCCATCGACATGGCGCTGAGCGGCGGGCGCAGCCGGTGCGCCAGCCAGATGTTCACGCCGACCGCGACCGCCATCAGCAGGCCGAAGACGAAGAAGAGCCCGATCTTGGTCGACAGGGTGGTCGTGAACACGGACGAGTACTTGACCGACCGGTACCAGAGCCAGTCCGTCCAGAACCCCGCAAACATGACGAACGCCATGCCGAGAACGGCAAGAACGCCCAGTGTCATGAGCAGGGTCCGGACCCGCCGGGACGGTCGGCCCACTCTGATCCGTGGCCCCGTCGGGCCTCCGCCGCGGTCCGGCATCTGGAAAGCCAAGGTGCGCACCTCGAAGTTCGCTGTTGATCCGTCAGGCCCCCGGAAACGCGGACCATCCGTCAGGCTCCGTGATCGTGGAGCCTCACCTATGCAACTTACTCACGCTTTACTCGGTTCCCGGTTCGGGGGATTAACGAGGCAGGATTGTGACCATGTCCAACACTCCCATGGCAGCGAGCCCGCTCACCCGGGCCGTACTCGAGATCGACGAGTACGCCTCCACCCTCGGCTGGGACCAGCCCGCTCGCCTCTTCGCCCTCGTAGACACCGCGCGGCTGCGCACTCAGGAACCCTCGCTCGCGGCCCAGCTCGGCCTCGCGGACGCGCCGGAGACCACCGGTCTCACCCCCATCGAGCAGGACGAGATCCCGGCCGGCAAGCCGCTGGACGAGTTCCTCGGCACCATCGCCTGGCCCGACGCGGTGGTCGGCTGCGCGCTCACGGTGGAGCGGCTGATGCTGCCGCCGTCCGCGGAGGCCTCGGTTCCGGAGGGGCTGAGCGAGAAGAAGCTCGCGAAGTGGGTCGCCGAGCACCCGGACCGCCAGGAGGTCCGGATGACGGTGGCGGTGCTGCGGGACGGCGCGCGCGAATCGGCCCTGCGGCTGCGCGAGAAGGACTCGCCGACGGAGGTGCTGACCGGGTCGGACCTGGTGCCGGGTCTGGCGGAGGCCCTGTCGGCGACGTTCGCGGACTGACTTTCCCGTATACGTCGCTGGGGGCGCCCCCGAAGCTCGGGGGCGCCCCCAGCGACGTACGGGCCATGGCGTCGGGCCTGATGGCGCCGCTTACGTACGGGAAATGGCGCCAGGCCTGATGGCGGCGCCTACGTACAGGCGACGGTGGTCAGCCCTTGGTGGTGCACTTCGGCAGGTCGGCCGTCTTGCCGGTGCGGATGTCCTTGAGGGCGTCCAGCGCGTCGTCGATCGTGTTCACCTTGACGAGCGTGAGCCCCTCAGGGGTGTCCTTGGCGGCGGCCGCGCAGTTGTCCTTGGGCGTCAGGAAGTACTGGGCGCCCTTTTCGCGCGCGCCGACCGTCTTCATCTCGATGCCGCCGATCGGGCCGACCTTGCCGTCGTCGTCGATGGTGCCGGTGCCGGCCACGAACTTGCCGCCGGTGAGATCGTCCGGGGTGAGCTTGTCCACGATGCCGAGGGCGAACATCAGACCGGCGCTCGGGCCGCCCACGTCGGCGAGCTTGATGTCGACCGTGAACGGGAACGTGTGATCGGTGCCGGCGGAGATGCCGACTATGGCCCGGGGCGCGCCCGTGTCGTCGGACTTCGCGGTGGTGATCGTCACCTTCTTGGTCCTGGGCACGTACGTCTTCGACTTCTCGGCCGCGGCCTGCTCCTTGGCGGGCAGGATCGTGAAGGCGACGTCGTCCCCGGGCTTGTGCTTGGTGACCAGCTCGGCCACGTCGTCGGGCGCCTTCACCGCCGTACCGTCGACCGCCTTGATCACGTCACCCGCGTGCAGCCGGCCCTCGGCCGGCGAGTCCTTGAGGACGGTGGAGACGATCACCCAGGACTTCACCGGGATGTCCAGCTCCTTGAGGGCGGCCACCTTGGCGCTCTCCTGGGACTGGCTGAACTCCTCGGCGTTCTCCTGCGTCGACTGCTCCTCGGTCTTGCCGTCCGGGTAGAGCGTGTCGTGCGGGACCACCTTGTTGTCGTGCGCAAGCCATCCGTACACGGCCTCTACGAGGTTCATGCGGTAGTCGGCGCTGGTCACCCGGACGGTCGTCATGTTCAGGTGCCCGGTCGTCGCATAGGTCTTGTGCCCGGTGATCTGCAGCACCGGCTCGCCGTCGTGCTCCCCGAGCGTGTTCACCGTCGGGCCCGGTGACATCTCCGCGTAGGGCACTTTGATGAACACTCCCGCGCACAGGAGCGCGATCAACATCAGGGTGGAGGCGAGCATCGTCGCGGTGCGGCGTGGCATGGAACGACAGTACGGGACGGGTCTGTCAACGCACCGTCGGGGCCGTCCGCACAGGGGCGGCCCCGCGGCCTCCGCTGCCCGGTCTCAGGTACCCGAGTGGGACTTCTCCATGGCCTCGCGGAAACGCGCGTACCCGGCGAGTTCCGAACCGTCTCCCGCGGCCTTGCGGTTCCGTCCGGCCCAGCTGCCCCACAGTCCGGCACCGATCGCAGTCAAAAGCGGAATCAGCAACCAGGCGAGCACCGCCATGCCGACCTCCCAACCCCATGAGCGACCGCAACTGACTGATCAGCAGATTAATCATCCGCAGTGTTAACGCTCACGCCGGGGGTGCGGTTACGCAACTGGAGGACGGGTGAGAGGTCGGTGAGCCGGAACGGGTGCCGGTCTCAGCAGGCGCCGACCCATTCCTCCGTGCCGTCGGAGAACTTCTGGTGCTTCCAGATGGGCACCTCGTGCTTGAGGTCGTCGATCAACTTCCGGCAGGCCTCGAAGGCCTCGCCCCGGTGGGGGCACGACACGGCGACGACGACGGCGAGATCACCCACGCGCAGATCACCGATGCGGTGGACGGCGGCCAGGGCCCGCACCGGGTACTCGGCGACGACCTTCTCGGCGACGCGCCGCATCTCGGCCTCGGCGCTGGGGTGACACGAATACCCCAGCTCGTCGACGTCGGCGCCCCCGTCGTGATTCCGCACGGTCCCCACGAACAGTGCGGTCCCACCGGCCGCGTCGTCCCCGACGGCCCGGAAGACCTCGTCGAGGGAGAGCGGCGTCTCACGGATGGCCAGCAGCTTGACGGGCTCCTGGGCGGCCTGCTCGCCGGGGTGGTCGTTCATGGATGCCATGAGCCCATCGTGCCGCACACCACCGACAACGAGGAATGGACGATTCGCCCGGCACGCGCGCGGGGGCGTTTGGAGCGTCCTACAGCATCTGCGGGCGGCAGGCCCCGGGGATGGGACCGATGGGGCTGTCGCGGGGTGACGGGCGGCGGAGGCAGGGGCGAAGCAGTCCCGACCGACGTCGGCCAGGACGCGGGGTGCGCCTCTCAGAACCGCCGTCGAGCCTTCCGCGCCCGGCGCACCAACGCGGCCGTGCCCAGCAGCGCGACCGTCGCTCCCGCGGCCCCGGCCGCCGTCGCGTCCTTGCGCCCGAGCCGCCGCCCGGCCACCGTGTGCCGCCCGGCCACTTCCTCCAGCAGCTCCGCCAGGACCTCCTCGTTGGTCCACTGCGGCCGCCACCCGGCGTCATGGAGCCGGCTTCCGCTCACCACCCAGGGGTACATCGTGTACGCCAGGTCCCCGGCCGGCGACGGAGTGAGCCCGATCCGGTGCAGCCGGGCCGCGGCGCCCAGAGCGACCGCGGACGGCAGCTCCATCCGCCGGATCCCGCTCAGCTCCTCGACCTCCTCCTGCTCCAGCCACCCGTCACAGCCGACGGCGAGCTCTCCGTCGACCTTCTCCAGAACGGCGTACTCCAGAGCACTGCACAGATCCTCGACGTGGCAGAACTGCCAGGCGGGCCGCGAACCGGCCACCACCAGCAGACGGGGCGACTCGAAGTACCTGGTCAGCGCCGTATCCGTGCCACCGACCAGCACGGAGGGGCGTACGACGGTGACGTTGAGCCCCGGGTGCGCCCGGGGCGCGCGCCGCGCGAGCCGCTCGATCTCCAGCAGGTCCCCGACGCCCGTGGCCTCGGCCGTGGCGCGCAGTTCGGCGTCTTCGGAGAGCGGCAGTTCGTTGTCCGGCAGCGCCCCGTAGACCATCGCGGAGGTGCACAGCACGACCCGGTGGACGCCGGCCGCCGCGGCAGCCGTGAGCACGGTCTGCGTCCCCCGGACGTTGTACGCCGTCCGGGCCGCCGCGTCGGACTCCAGATCGAGGTCGAGCGCGAGGTGCACGACGACGTCCGCACCCCGCAGTTTGTCCGCGATGGCCGGATCCCGTACGTCCAGGATGTGCCACTGTGCCGTCGCGCACTCCCCGCGCCGCTCGTCGATGGCGACGACCTGCTTGATCGCGTCGGACGCGGCGAGCCGCTCGGTCAGGAGGGCGCCGACACCGGACGCGGCGCCGGTGACCGCGACGACGGGCCCGCGGACGGCGGGACTGGTTGAATGGTTTCGCGCTGCGCGAACCTGCGGATCTGGGGAACTCACCGGGCGTCTCCAGCGGTTGTCTTCAGTACGAGCGTTGTGACGCGTGCGTACCAGGTGGCATCCATCCTGCCGCAGGCAGCGAGTCGGCGAAGCACCGAGGCCCGAACGGGCTGTGGTGTCTACGCTGGGTGGTGTTGTCGGGCAGCCAGCCGCCGGAGCGAACCGGTGGCCTTACCAGCCGAGGAATCCCGTGAGTGACACCCCATTCGGATTCGGCCTTCCGCCGGAGGAGCCGGAGAACGGCGACGAGGGCAAGAAGAAGGACCAGCAGAGCGGCGGGGGTCAGGGACCGGCCAACCCGTTCGGTTTCGGGTCGCCCGGAGCCGGAGGACCCGGCGCCGACAATCCGCTCGCCGCGATGTTCGGTTCCATCAACCCCAACGACCTGGGGGCCGCCTTCCAGCAGCTCGGCCAGATGCTCTCGTACGAGGGCGGCCCGGTGAACTGGGACATGGCCAAGCAGATCGCCCGCCAGACGGTCGCCCAGGGCACCCAGGACGGCACCAAGGACGCGAGCGTGGGCCCCGGTGAGCGCTCCGCGGTCGAGGAGGCCGTGCGCCTGGCAGACCTGTGGCTGGACGACGCGACGTCGCTGCCGTCCGGCGCCGGCTCCGCCGTGGCCTGGAGCCGCGCGGAGTGGGTCGAAGCCACCCTGCCGGTGTGGAAGGAGCTCGTCGACCCGGTCGCCGAGCGCGTCGGCGCGGCCATGGGCGACGTCCTGCCGGAGGAGATGCAGGCCATGGCGGGCCCGCTCATCGGCATGATGCGCTCCATGGGCGGCGCCATGTTCGGTACGCAGATCGGGCAGGCCGTGGGCGTGCTCGCGGGCGAAGTCGTCGGCTCCACCGACATCGGCCTGCCGCTCGGCCCGGCCGGCAAGGCCGCGCTGCTTCCGTTGAACATGGCGGCGTTCGGCAAGGACCTGGGCATCCCCGAGGAGGAGGTGCGGCTCTACCTGGCCCTGCGCGAGGCCGCCCACCAGCGCCTCTTCGCCCACGTGCCGTGGCTGCGCTCGCACCTGTTCGGTGCGGTCGAGGGCTACGCGCGCGGGATCAAGGTCGACACCGCGAAGCTGGAGGACGTGGTCGGCCAGTTCGACCCGCAGAACCCGGAGGAGCTGCAGCAGGCACTCCAGCAGGGCATGTTCCAGCCGGAGGACACGCCCGAGCAGAAGGCGGCTCTGGCCCGTCTGGAGACTGCGCTGGCGCTCGTGGAGGGCTGGGTGGACGCGGTGGTGCACGCGGCCGCCAAGCCCCGCCTGTCGTCCGCGGACGCGCTGCGTGAGACCCTGCGCCGCCGCCGCGCCACGGGCGGCCCGGCCGAGCAGACGTTCGCCACCCTGATCGGCCTGGAGCTGCGGCCGCGCCGGCTGCGGGACGCCTCGCGTCTGTGGGCCTCGCTCACCGACGCGCGCGGTGTCGACGGCCGCGACGGCCTGTGGGCCCACCCGGACATGCTGCCGACCGCGTCCGACCTGGACGACCCGGACGGCTTCGTGCACCGCGAGCAGCTGGACTTCTCCGAGCTGGACAAGATGCTCGGCGAAGCGGCGAGTGGCGGTCCGGCCGCCGGGAAGCCCGACCTGAAGAAGGACGACGACAACAAGGGCGAGGACGACAGCAAGGGCGACACCGCCGAGTGAGCCTCTTCGACGACACGGTCCTCGTACTCAAGGGCTACGAGGACCAGGAGGAGCTGCGCGAGGCGTACCTGGGCCACCTGGAGGCGCATCCGGACGGCACCTGGAAGTCGTGCCACGCCGGGCACATCACGGCGAGCGCCCTGGTGGTCGACCCCGAGCGCGGCCAGGTACTGCTCACGCTGCACAAGAAGCTGCGGATGTGGCTCCAGATGGGCGGCCACTGCGAGCCGGGCGACGCGACGCTCGCGGCCGCGGCCCTGCGCGAGGCCACGGAGGAGTCGGGCATCCCGGGCCTGACGCTGCTGCCGGGCGGACCGGTGCGCCTCGACCGGCATCCCATCCCAGCACCGTGCCACTGGCACTTCGACGTCCAGTACGCCGTCGTGGCGCCCCCGGGGGCGGTGCACGCGATCAGCGACGAGTCGCTCGACGTGCGCTGGTTCGGCTACGACGAGGTGGCGGACGTGGCCGACGAGTCGGTCGTCCGGCTGCTGGAGGCGACACGCTCACGCCTGTGAGCCTCGCGGGAAGAGTGTGAGGCGAGACGTGTAAGGGGCGGCCGCACTGGCGGCCGCCCCTTACGTCTGCTTTCTGGACGCTCAGCTCCAGACGTTGCCCTGGTTCTGCGCCCGGGCGCCCTGCTGCCCCATGCCGTACTGGGCGCGCAGTCCCTGACCGATCTGCGCGTTCTGCGGCGGCAGCAGCTCGCTGGGCTGGACGAGCGCGTAGCCGTTGCCGAGGAAGCTGAGTTCCCACCCCTCACCGGTGTTGCCGCGGCGCCGCCACACTCCGGAGGAATGCGTCTGGGCCTGCATCTGGACGCGCAGGCTCGTGGACCAGGCGACGATCGCGTCGGCGTCACAGTTGACGTACTTGTCCGGCGTCACCTGCATCAGCAGGGGCATGCCCGAGGTCATCAGCGCGACCTTTCCGCGGCCGGTGATGTTGAGCTGGTACTTGCCGGAGCCGGAAATGCCGTACTGGCTGTCCACGGCGATGACCTCGTGGTGCAGCGAGGAGTCCATCGCCAGGACGTAGCTGCTGTCGACGGTGAGGCCGTCCTGGTCCACGTCCATCACGTGGACGTGCTGGGCGAGGTTCGAGAGATAGACCGTCCCCTGCCCGTGGCAGCGCATCAGGTCGAGGCCCTCGCCGGTGTACGCACGCGCGCGCTGCTGGCTGTTGTTCTGGTACTCGGCGTCGAACTCGATGAGGCCCTGGTAGGCGACCATGGTGCCCTTGCGGGCGAGGATGTCGTCGTGGCCCTCCAGGACGACGCGCAGCATCTGCGAGTTCTGCAGGCTGTAGCGGTCCTGGGTCTGCTGTTCGTTGTAGCCGAAAAGCGGACTCTGCATGGTGTGTCGCTCCCCCTCAGCCCCGGACTCGGAGGCGGTCGGTGCTGTCCTCGCTGGGCTGGACGACGACGATGCCCTGCCCGGAGAACGCCATCTGGTACGCCTCGCCGCTGCCGCGCCCGATGAGCGACTGTGCCTTGAAGCTGCGCTTGCCCTTCACCTTCAGGTTCGGGGACCAGGCGACGAGCGCGTCCGGGTCGACGTACGTCTCGTCCTCGCCGCCGCCGCAGTCGACGACGATCGGCTTGCCCCGGGAGGTCAGCGCGACCCAGCCCTGCCCGGAGATCTTGGTGTTCCACAGGCCCTGGCCGGCGAACTTCGCGAGCCCCTTGACGCGCTCGACACCCCACGTCAGATGTGCGTCGAAGGCGAGCAGGTTGGTGGCGTTGACGGAGATCGCGTCGCCGTTGAGGTTGATGACGACGACGTTCGCCCCGTAGTCGGCGAGGTACAGCAGTCCGTCGCCGGTGCACTTCATGAGGGGCGCGCCCTCGCCGGTCATCCAGTCGCGTGCGATCTGGCGTACGGCGGGCGGGTTGGGCTCGTACTGGACGAACCCTTCGTAGGCGACCATCGAGCCCACGCGCGCGAAGAGGTCGTTTCCGGTCTGCATGGCGACCTTCAGCATGTGGTTGCCGTGGTTCTCCATGCGGGCGGTGACCGGTGCCGGGGCGAAGCCCGCGAGCGGCTGGTTCATGACGGGCTCCCTCAGACCTCGTACGGCTGGACGACGATGAAATTGCCGGGCGCGCCGCGGAACTGGAGGTTCACGCTCTCGCCGGTGTCGCCGGGGTAGGCGTTGCGGCGCATCCGCACCTGGCTGGAGACGATCACCTGGGAGGCCGCGGACCAGGCGACGACGGCGTTGCAGTCGGCGAACGTCGTCGGCGTCACAGGCAGCACGACCGGCGCGCCGTGCGTCTTCACGACGATCGTGCCGGTCCCCTGGAACTGCATCGTGAACAGCGCGCCCCCGGGGATGCCGTGTCCCTCGATGCGACGGACCTCGTACTGGAGGGACTCGTCGAAGGCGAGGACGTTCTCCGCGGAGACGCAGATCGCGTCGCCCTGGAGCTCGATGGGGTGCACATGGGTGGCGTTGTCGGCGAGGAACACCTGGCCCTGGCCGGTACAGCGCATGAGCTGCATCTCCTGGCCGGTGGCATTGCCCGTGATCCGGCCGGCGAAGCCCGCGCCCTTGTAGCTGAACTCGACCTTGCCCTGGTAGAGCACCATGCTGCCCTGCCGCGCCAGCACCGGCTGGCCGCCGATGCCGAGGTCGACGCGGATCAGCTTCTTGTTCTGCTGCGTCCAGCGCTGACCGGTGGGCGTCTCCTTGAAGACCGACAGCGCGGCGGCCACACCGGCACCGCCCTGCGGGGCGCCCTGGGGAACGCCGTACGGGGACGGGGCACCGGACTGACCCGGGTACTGACCGGGCGGCACCTGCCCCGGAACCTGGCCGTACTGCGGCTGCTGGCCGTAGCCGGGGGGCGCGCCCGGGGGTTGCTGGCCGTAGCCGGGCGGCATCGGGGCGGTCTGGCCGGGAGGCTGCTGTCCGTATCCCGGCGGCGGACCCGGCTGCCCGGGAGGCTGTGCGTACGGTGCGGGACCCGGCGGCGGGACAGTGCCGCCCGGCGGGGTGTGCAGGGGCCCGACGATGGTCGGCGCGGCGTGCACGGAGGGTGCGGGCGCCGGGGCGGGAGGCGGCGTGGGCCCCGGGGGCGGCGTGAACCCCTGGGCGGGCTGCGGCGCCGGGGCGGGAGCGGGAGCGGGAGCGGCCGGGGCGCCGAACGCGGGCGGCGCGAACGAAGGCGCGGCACCGGACTGCGTCTGTGCCGGAACAGCCGGCTCCTCCTCGGCGACCTCTCCGCCGAAGTTCTTCAGCAGCGCGTCGAGGCCGCCGTCGAAGCCCTGGCCGACGGCGGCGAACCGCCAGACGTCCTTCAGATAGAAGTCGCCCAGCATCACGGCACGCTCGGTGGAGAACTCCGAACCGGTGAAGGAGTAGCGGGCCACTTCCTCACCGCCCGCGACGATACGGAGGTAACCGGGGGCGACCTGCGACATCTGCCCGGCGCCGTCGAGCGTCGCCGTGAAGGACAGCTTCTGGATCTGCGGCGGGATCCGGTCGAGCGTCACACGGAAGGACTCCGTGTCGCCCGCCTGGGCGCCGAGCAGTTGGATGGACTCCTCGGGGGTCTTCGGCTGGTTGAAGAAGATGAAGTACCGGTCGTCCGAGAGCCGCTCCTCGGCGTCCAGACCGAAGCAGCTGATGTCGAACGTCAGTCCGGGGCCGGTGATCTGCACGCCTACGTACAGATCGGTGCCCGCGGTGAGGTCACTGATCTTGGCCTTGTGGCCGCGTTGGAATTCCCTGGCCATGCGTAACGACCGTCCCCCATCCCGAATGCGAGTGCGTCGCGTCAGGCTAACGGCAAACTCCGGGAGCGGACGAAGCCGGTACAGACCCGGTACACAACCGCCTCTTCACGGGGCGATCGGAGGTCCTACTCGGCGCCCGGGGCGGGCTGGTGCGGCAGCCGGTCGGCGGCGACCACCCCTTCAAGGTAGCCGCGAGCACGCTCCGTACGCGGATACGCCTCCAGCAGCCGCCAGAAACGCGGCCCGTGCCCGGGCACGAGCAGATGTGCGAGCTCGTGCAGCAGGACGTAGTCGACGACGTACTCGGGCATGCCCTGCAAGCGGTGCGAGAGGCGAATGCTGCCCTCGGACGGGGTGCACGAACCCCAGCGCGTGTTCTGATTGGTGACCCAGCGGACCGCGGTGGGCCGGGCGCGGCCGTCGAAGTACTGGAGCGACAGACGCTCGGCCCGCTCGGCCAGCTCGGCGTCGCCGAGCCGCCGCTTGCTCTCCTGGGCGGCCAGCTTGTCGAGCATGACGGTCACCCAGCGCTGTTCCTCCGCCTCGGACATACGGGCGGGGATGAGCACGACGGTGCGATCGCCCTCGCGGTACGCGGAGACCGTTCTGCGACGTCGCGCGCTCCTGCGAACCTCGATCGCGCTCGCCCCCGAGCCGCTTGGCGGCTGGCTCGTCGTGCTGCGCTGTGGTTTTGCGGCGCGGTGCAGTGGGTCGGCGGGCACGCCCCGACGTTACCCGCTGCACACGGGGGAAGTCCCGCCTCTGGGACGGTTCCGTGGCGATCCGCACCCTGTGCGCTCGATTTGTACGACGAACGCCACCGCCTGTGGACAACTTTCGGCACGTCCCGAGCGGGCCGGGCATGCTGGCACTCGTCGGCGGAGCAGCACAGAGCCCCACCGACACACGGGGACGTTCTACGGGCTACGGGGGCCGTTCATGCATCCGATGGTGAAACCCGCGCTGCGGCGCGGCTGGCGGGATCTCAACACCGTGCAGTTCGGGATGGCACCCGCGCACGCCATGGTGCTGGGGCCGATGGACACGGCGACGGGCAGTTTCCTGGCCCTGCTCGACGGCACACGCGGGCTGCCGCTCCTGCGAGAGGAGGGACGCAGGATGGGGCTGCCCGACGGCCATGTCGACGGACTGGTGGAGCGGCTGGCGGCCTCGGGGCTGCTGGACGACGCGACGGGCGGGGGCCCGGGCGCCGACGCCTTGCGCGGAAAGGGGGCCGTCCTGGACCGGCTCCGCCCCGATCTGGCGTCCCTGTCCCTGGTCGCCCGCGCACCGGGGGCGGGGATTCAGCGGCTGGCCGCCCGTCGCTCCCTGCGGGTGCAGGTAAGGGGCGCGGGCCGGGTGGGTGTCGTCCTCGCCTCGCTGCTGGCGGGCGCCGGCGTGGGCGAGGTCGACGTACAGGACACGGGCCGTGTCGAGCCGTGGGACGTGGCCCCTGGCGGACTGCCCGCCGAGTCGATCGGCGAGCGCAGAAACGAGGCGGCCCGGCGGGCCGTGCGGAGTGCGGCACCGGAGCGGCCCCCGCGACAGGAGCGTGCCTCGCGCAGGACCACCGCGGGCGCAGCGGACCCCGGTCTCTCGCTGGTGATCCTCACTCCACGCGACGGCCTGGGCATCCACGCCCCGGACCCGGCCGCCGCCGAGCCACTCATCACTTCGGGCACACCGCATCTCTACGCCGGAGTCGTGGAGGGCACGGGAGTGGTCGGCCCCTTCGTCCTGCCCGGCGAGTCGGGCTGCGCGGGCTGCCTGGACCAGGGGCGCGCCGACCGGGACCGGACGTGGCCGCGCCTGGTCGCCCAGTGGCGCTCCGGACGGCCCCGTCAGGTGCAGGCGTGCGACGTGGCGCTGGCGACCGCTGTCGCGGGTGTCGCCGCCGGGCACGCGCTCGCCTTCCTCGACGGGGAACTGCCGTCGAGCGCGGGCGCGCGCTGGGAGACCTCCGTGCCCCGGCTCGACTGGCACGCCCGGCCCGTGTGGGCGCATCCCGCATGCTCCTGCGGCGCCGCGGAGAAAGGTAACGGAGAACACACCGCAAAGGAGGGGGAGCCGCACGAGACAATGGCGGAGCAACAGCCGTCGGCAGACTTGCCCCGCAAGGCACGCGCCGCACGGCTGTCTGGGACTTGGAGGGCGCATGTCTGATCTTCCCCGGAAGGCGGTCACCCGTACCGCCAAGCTCGCCGCGCTCCCGCTCGGCTTCGCCGGGCGGGCGACCTGGGGGCTTGGCAAACGGATCGGCGGGAAGTCGGCGGAGATCGTCGGCCGGGAGCTCCAACAGCGCACGGCGGAGCAGCTGTTCAAGGTGCTCGGCGAGCTGAAGGGCGGCGCGATGAAGTTCGGGCAGGCGCTGTCCGTCTTCGAGTCGGCACTGCCCGAGGAGGTCGCCGGGCCCTACCGCGCGGCACTGACGAAGCTTCAGGAAGCGGCCCCGCCGATGCCGACCCGCACGGTGCACGCCGTGCTTCAGGAGCGGCTCGGCGAGGACTGGCAGGAGCTGTTCCTGGAGTTCGAGGACAAGCCGTCGGCTGCGGCCTCGATCGGCCAGGTACACCGCGGGGTGTGGCACGACGGCCGTGAGGTCGCGGTCAAGGTCCAGTATCCGGGTGCGGGCGAGGCCCTGCTCTCCGACCTCAACCAACTCAGCCGTTTCGCGCGCCTGTTGGGCCCGTTGATCCCGGGCATGGACATCAAGCCGCTGATCACGGAGCTGCGCGATCGGGTGTCGGAGGAGCTGGACTACGCCCTGGAGGCGCAGGCCCAGCTGGCGCACGCGGAGGAGTTCGCCGACGACCCCGATGTCGTGGTCCCGGCGGTGGTGCACCAGAGCGAGCAGATCCTGGTGACCGAGTGGATCGACGGCATACCGCTGTCGGAGGTGATCGCCGACGGCACCCAGGAGCAACGCGACCGCGCCGGCCAGCTCCTGGCCCGCTTCCTCTTCTCCGGGCCCGCCCGCACGGGACTCCTGCACGCCGATCCGCATCCGGGCAACTTCCGGCTGTTGCCCGACGGCTTCGACGAGAAGGCCGGCTGGCGCCTGGGCGTCCTGGACTTCGGCACGGTCGACCGCCTGCCGGGCGGCCTGCCGACCCCGATCGGCGACTCCCTGCGCATGACCCTGGACGGCGATGCCGAGTCCGTCTACGAGCTGCTCCGCGAGGAGGGCTTCGTCAAGGAGTCCATAGAGCTGGACCCCGACGCCGTCCTGGACTACCTGCTGCCGATCATCGAACCGGCCCAGGCCGACGAGTTCACCTTCACGCGGGGCTGGATGCGCAGCCAGGCGGCCCGGATCGCCGACCCGCGCTCCCCCGCGCACCAGTTGGGAAAGCAGCTGAACCTGCCCCCGGCGTACCTCCTGATACACCGCGTCACCCTCAGCACCATCGGCGTCCTGTGCCAGCTGGGCGCCACCGTGCGGCTGCGGGACGAACTGGAGGAGTGGCTGCCGGGCTTCCTGCTGGAGGAGGAGTCGGCCGCGGAGGCGTGAGCCGGGCGAGGGAGGGGGCCTACCACCGAGCCGAGTCCAGGCGCCCCTCGATCGCTCCGAGGTCGGCACGGGCGCAGCTGTCGTTGCGCGGCGTAGCCGCTGTGGTCACTGTCCCGGGCAAGACTCGTCATCTCGACATCTCGTCGCTCGTCGCCTCGTCGCCTCGTCGACGATGTCTCCGTGACCGGTGGTTCGGGCGGCCGAACGCACGGCGGGGGCCGGTCCGTTCGGGACCGGCCCCCGCGGGGGTTCCTGCTACCGACGTCCGTCGGTTACTGCATGACCGCCATGGCGAGCGCGCGGCGGGCGCGCATCGAGGCGCGCTCGGCCCGGCGCTGCATCCGGCGGGCCGTCGCCAGGCGCGTGGCCCGGCGTTCCTGCTCGGCCTCATGCAGTCGCTCGTGCATATGCGCACGAGCCAGGGCTTCTGGGATGAGTTGCATCTCTCGGGTCCTGTTCTGACGCGAGTCGTTCGCGCCGGTGGTGGTGAAGTCTGGGATCGCGGAGCCTGCGGGCTCGCCGGCGGACGGCTTCATCGGGGCCTGCTTCTTGGGGTCGTGCGTGAGGGGGCGGTCGATCGTTCCTGTGATGTTCATGCGGTGACCGGGTTCTTGCGCGGGCGGCCACGCGGCCGCTTCCGGGCGACGACGACACCCTGGACGAAGAGCTCGCCACCCCAGACGCCCCAGGGCTCACGCCGCTCCTTGGCGCCGGCGAGGCAGGCCTCGATGAGCGGGCAGGTGCGGCAGAGGGACTTGGCGTACTCGACATCGGCCGGCGACTCGGCGAAGAAGACCTCCGGGTCGTACGAGCGGCAGGGGACGGGTACGCCGAGGTTCTCGATGGCGTCGTCGAGCGCGGTGAGCGCGGTGAGCGGGATCAAGGTGGAGTCCTCCGTGAGGCCGGGCGGGGGGATCGTTTCGGAAGGCGGTACGGACGGGGCGTGCGCTTCGAGTTGCACGGTTGGTTTTCCTCGTCTGGTCGTTCCGGCCCTGTTGGGCCGGGTGGCGGCTGGTACCGGGTTCTTTTCTTGTCCCGAGGCCCCTTCGCCCGTCTGTCCCCGGTGTTGGGGACAAACAGAAGGGCCGCGGATCCCGGGTGGGGTTCCGCGGCCCTGAAGGCGCCGGCCTGAGTCGATCAGGCTGGATCACTCCAGGGTTCAGGCCCACGGAAGGCCCACATCGTGTGGTGCTGCGTCGTCTGCTTCAGGGATCCGGCACCGGCCGCAAAGGCATAGGCATGCGCCTGTGCCACTACTGCTGCTTCCAGTGCCTTGGTCGGTCGCTCATTGCGCTCACGGATGGGAAGTTCCGCGAGAGACAGGGAGGACGCCGGCCGGGCGGCACGAATGCCGGACAGACCGGTCCCCAGGTTCGAGACGCCGGACATGCACAGGGAGACGACCGAGCGATCGGTCATTTTGACGGTGCTGATGGAGCTGGTGTTGATGCTGATCACTGGAATCGCCTCCTCTCGGCGTCTCAAGGGACTGGCGGTGAGCCAGTCCGACGGCTATTAAGTACAGCACGGAACCAGGGCTTCGGAGAAGGCCGCTGTTCCCGTGCCTAAGAACCTATGGGGATTGCTGGGGCATGCGCAAACTATTTTTTCGACGAGTTTGCATCAGTCACCCTCGGCGCCCACCTCAACTTCCTGACCTGCGCAGATGCTGAGAACGTCGGCTCCGTAGCGATTGAGCTTGCGCACCCCGACCCCGGGGATCCGCGCCAGATCGCCCTCGTCGTCGGGCACGGCCTCGGCGATCGCCATCAGGGTCTTGTCGGTGAAGACGCAGAACGCGGGCTGCCCGCTGCGCTGCGCCTGCACCGCCCGCCACTCACGCAACCGCTCGTAGAGTCCCTCGTCCATGTCTGAGGGGCAGTCCTCACAGCGCATCAGCTTCATCTCGCCCGCGTCGCTCAACGTGCGGCCGCAGACCCGGCAGCGGGCCGGGATCCTGCTGGTGCGGCGCGGGGCGGGGCTGGTGGCGGAGCCCGCGAAGCCGCGCTCGATGCCTCCCGCGGCGCCGGCCCTGGCGCCGCGGCCCGTGGTGGTGACCGAGCCGGGACGCAGCCCGTCGAGGAAGCGGCTGGGCCGGCGGTTCGGGCGCCCCCCGGGTGAGCGGGACAGTGCCCAGGAGACGGACAGGTGCTGTCTGGCGCGGGTGACGCCGACGTACAGGAGGCGCCGCTCTTCCTCGATCTGTTCGTCGGTCTTGGCGTAGGTGATCGGCATCATGCCCTCGGCGACACCGACCAGGAAGACGACGTCCCACTCCAGGCCCTTGGAGGAGTGCAGTGAGGCGAGGGTGACGCCCTGCACGGTCGGTGCGTGCTGGGCGCTCGCCCGCTCGTCCAGCTCCGCCACGAGGTCGCCGAGGGTGGCGTCGGGCTTGGCGGCGGCGAAGTCCTGGGCGAGGTTCGCCAGGGCGGCCAGCGATTCCCAGCGTTCCCGGACCGCGCCGGAGCCGGCCGGGGGCCGACTGGTCCAGCCCTCTCCGGAGAGCACGGCGCGCACCTGGGAGGGCAGGTCGACGACGTCGTCCAGGAGCGTGTCGTTGCCGCCGAAGCGGGCCGCGCCGCGCAGGGCGACGCCGGCCTTGCGCACCTCGGGGCGGTCGAAGAACCGCTCGGCGCCGCGCAGTTGGTAGGGCACTCCGGCGTCGGCGAGGGCCTGTTCGTAGATTTCCGACTGGGAGTTCGTGCGGAACAGGATGGCGATCTCGGCCGCCGGTACGCCGGAGGCCAGGAGGTCGCGGATGCGGCGGGCAGCGCCTTCGGCCTCGGCCGGCTCGTCGGTGTATTCGGTGTAGACGGGTTCGGGGCCGGGCTCTCTTTGGGAGATCAGCTCCAGGCGGTGCTCCGCGGCACGGCCGCGGGCCTGGGCGAGCAGGCCGTTGGCGAGGTGGACCACCTGGGGCGAGGAGCGGTAGTCGCGCACCAGCTTGACGACCGTGGCTCCGGGGTGGCGGGTGCGGAAGTCGAGCAGGTGGTCGGGGGTCGCTCCGGTGAAGGAGTAGATCGTCTGGCTGGCGTCGCCGACGACGCACAGGCTGTCGCGCTCGCCGAGCCACAGGTCCAGGAGGCGCTGCTGGAGGGGGCTGACGTCCTGGTACTCGTCGACCACGAAGTGCTGGTACTGGGCGCGGACCGCCTCCGCGATGTCCTGCCGGTCCTGGAGGATGCCCACGGTCAGCAGCAGGACGTCCTCGAAGTCGATGACGGCGCGGTCGCGCTTGAGGTCTTCGTACGTTGCGTAGATCTGGGCGATCTCGGCCGGGTCCCGGGGGGCCTCGCGGGCTGCCTTGGCAGCCGCGGCCGCGTAGTCGGCGGGGACGGTCTGGGTGACCTTGGACCATTCGATCTCGGCGGTGACGTCCCGCAGCTCGCCCCGGTCGAGACGGATGCGGCAGGCGGCCGCCGCGTCCGCGACGATCTGGATCTTGCGGTCGACGATTCTGGGGAGTCCGCCACCGACTGCTTTCGGCCAGAAGTACTGGAGCTGGCGCAGCGCGGCGGAGTGGAACGTGCGGGCCTGGACACCGGAGGCGCCGAGCTGGCGGAGTCGGCCGCGCATCTCGCCGGCGGCGCGGTTGGTGAAGGTGACGGCGAGCACGCTGGAGGGCTGGAGGATGCCTGCGCGCACCCCGTAGGCGATGCGGTGGGTGATGGCGCGTGTCTTGCCGGTGCCGGCACCTGCCAGCACGCACACCGGCCCGTGCAGGGCGGTCGCCACCGCGCGCTGCTCGGGGTCGAGCCCGTCGAGCACCGCGTCGGCAGAGTCCGGAACCTGTGGGAAGAGGGTGGAGTGCGTTGCTGCTGTCACCCCGCCATGCTGCCAGGTCGGCGGAGGCGGGTGCGGCGGTTGTCCACAGGGAGGCGCCTGCAGTCGTACTAATGCGGCAGGCTCGCCGCCGCGTCCGGGCGGCAGACGCACCGCCCCACGTGCCCTTGCTCACAGCCCTGGCTCGGAAGCACCGAAACAGCGACGCGTCCGCCCCCGTGCGGGAATGGCGGCTCTCTCCCGTACGTTCGAGTCTCTGCGACCACGCACCCCCGAGCAGCAGAGGAGCGTCCGAGACATGCCGGGCACTGTGACGATGTACAGCACCACGTGGTGCGGCTACTGCAGTCGGTTGAAGAGCCAGATGGACCGTGAGGGCATCACGTACAACGAGATCAACATCGAGCACGACCCGGACTCCGCGGCGTTCGTGGAGAAGGCGAATGGCGGAAACCAGACGGTTCCGACCGTGCTCTTCGCGGACGGTTCGACGCTCACCAACCCTTCGCTGGCCCAGGTCAAGCAGAAGATCGGCGCGTAGCGGGGGCGCTTTCGGTGCGCTGCCGTGCGGGCGGTCCTTGAGGAGACTCGAGGACCGCCTTCTGCTTGCGGTGCCGCCGTGGTCGAGTGGGCGGTCATCCGCGCACCGTGGCCGGTCGGTGTCAGACGGCCGTACCCGGCCTCGGCAGGGGCTTGCCGTACCAGAGCTCGATCAGGCGGGCGGCGATGGAGATGCCGTACGGCGGCAGCACTTCTTCGGACTCGAAGGCGGCCTTCAGGTCCTCACGGGAGAACCAGCGCGCCTCCTGGATCTCGTCGCCGTCGACGTTGATCTCCGTCGAGGTCGCCCGGGCCATGAAGCCCAGCATGAGGCTGGAGGGGAAGGGCCAGGGCTGGCTGGCGACGTACTCGACTTCGCCGACGGTGATCCCCGCCTCCTCGAAGACCTCGCGGCGCACCGACTGCTCGATGGACTCGCCGGGCTCGACGAAGCCGGCGAGCGTCGAGAAGCGGCCCTCCGGCCAGTGCACCTGGCGGCCGAGCAGGATGCGGTCCTCGTCGTCCGTGACCGCCATGATCACTGCCGGGTCGGTGCGCGGGTAGTGCTCGGCGCCGCAGGCCGGGCAGCGGCGGATGTGGCCGGCCGCCGCGATCACCGTGCGCTCGCCGCAGCGCGAGCAGAAGCGGTGCAGACGCTGCCAGTTCTCCAGGGCGACCGCGTGGACCATCAGGCCCGCGTCCCTCGGCGACAACAGCAGGCCCGCCTCGCGCAGGCCCGCCGGCCGCGCGGACTGGTCGATGCGGCCGGGCAGCGCGTCCTTCTGGAGGGCGAAGTAGCTGACGCCGTCGTCGTCCGTGCCCAGGAAGTAGCGGTGCGCCTCGGTGAGGGGGGCCTCGAATGACGGAGTCATGACGAGTTCGGTGGCGCCGTCCGCCGTCTCGTCGATGAGGACCTGGCCGCCGGAGACCACGAAGGCCCGAGTGGTGGGGTGGCTCCACGCGGCCGCGAGCCAGGCCTCGTCGAGCCGGTGGTGGGCGGCCCGATCGATGCCGCTCGGCGCGGTGAGTGAGAGGGGACGGTCGGCGGTACGGTCGGTCCAGGTGGTCACAGGTGCTTCCAACTCCCCCGGTGGAACGGTTATTTCAGCGGGCGGTTCAGCGGGACATACGGCATGGGCGGACCAGGTCCGGCGGGCTCTGGGCGTGCGGGGCGGTCCTTCCAGTGTGCCGGGCCCTGGCCCCCGTGAGGTCGCCGGTCCGGACCGCGAGATGGTCAGTCCCCATGGCGCGGACTCCCTCCCAGGTCGCCCCACAGGTACGCGGTGGTCTCGACGCCCTTGAGGAGCAGATCGAGTTCGACCTTCTCGTTGGGGGCGTGCCAGCCGTCGGACGGGACGGAGATCCCGAGGAAGAGCACGGGTGCCCCGAGGACTTCCTGGAGGTCGGCCGCGGGTCCGGAGCCGCCCTCGCGGGTGAAGCGGACCGGCTGTTCGAAGGCGCGGCCCATGGCGCGTGCGACGGACTGCAGCGCGGGGTGGTCGAGCGGTGTCAGGCACGGGCGGGTGGCGGCCCCGAACGTGATCTCGTGCCGGATCCCGGCGGGCAGCCGATCGGCCGCCCACGCGCGTACGGCCGTCTCGATGTCGTCGGGGTCCTGGCCTGCGACCAGCCGGAAGGAGAGCTTCACCATGGCGGAGGAGGGGATGATCGTCTTGCTGCCGGGGCCCTGGTAGCCCCCGCCGATGCCGTTGACCTCGGCGGTCGGGCGGGCCCAGATGCGCTCCAGGGTGGTGTGACCGGCCTCTCCGTACGTCGCGGCCGACTTGGCCGTGCGCAGCCACTGCGGCTCGTCGAACGGCAGCTCGGCGAAGAGTTCGCGCTCGCGGGCGGTGAGTTCGGCGACGCCTTCGTAGAAGCCGGGGATCGCCACGCGCGCGTGTTCGTCGTGCAGGGCGGCGACCAGGCGGGCCGCCGCGGTGGCCGGGTTGGGCACCGCGCCGCCGAAGGAGCCGGAGTGGATGTCCTGGTCGGGGCCGTGCAGCTCGATCTCGCATTCGGCGAGGCCGCGCATGCCGGTGCACACCGTGGGGGTGTCCTCGGACCACATGCCGGTGTCGGAGACGATCACGGTGTCGGCGGTGAGCCGGTCCGCGTGCTCCTCGACGAGGGCGCGGAAGTGCGGCGAGCCGGACTCCTCCTCGCCCTCGATCAACATCTTCAGGTGCACCGCCGGGGTGGTACGGCCCGTGGTGGCGAGGTGGGCGCGGACACCGAGTGTGTGGAAGAACACCTGGCCCTTGTCGTCCGCGGCCCCGCGCGCGTAGAGGCGGTTGTCTCGAATGACCGGCTCGAAGGGCTCGGTGTCCCAGCCGTCCTCGCGGGCGGCGGGCTGCACGTCGTGGTGGCCGTAGACGAGGACAGTGGGCGCCTGCGGGTCGTCGGAGGGCCATTCGGCGAAGACCGCCGGGGCGCCCGGAGTCGCCCACACCTCGGCGGTCGGGAAGCCGGTCTCCTTGAGCTTGGCGGCGAGCCAGTCGGCGCTGCGCCGTACATCCGCCGCGTGGTCGGGCTGGGCCGACACAGACGGGATGCGCAGCCACTCCGCGAGGTCGTCGAGGAAGACGGCTCGGTGACTGTCGATGTACGTGCGGACGGCGCTGTCCGGGGTCTCGCTCATGGTCAGGAGCCTATCGGCCCTCAGTGACACGCTCGCCCGGCGGTTCACCGGAGGACGGCTCGTCCAGGAGCAGCCGCTCCAGCGCGGCCCGGTCCGGGAGACCGTCGGGCCGTACGACCTCGCCGCTGCGTACGTACAGGAATGTGGTCGTGACGGACTCCAGGGGCACACCCTGCTGCTCGGCCCACGCGAGCCGGTACACGGCGAGCTGGAGGGGGTCCGCGGTGCGGGTGCGGCTGGTCTTCCAGTCGACGATCTCGTACGTCGTCCCGTCGTTCCCCTCTTTCCGGTAGACGGCGTCGATGCGGCCGCGTACGACGCGTCCCGCGATCGCGAGCTGGAAGGGGACCTCCACGCGGTACGGCGTGCGGTGGGCGTAGGGAGTGCGTTCGAAGGCGTCCTTGAGGGCCTCCAGGTCGCGTTCGTCGGCGATCTCGGCTTCGCTGCCGGGCAGCTCGTCCGGCTCCAGCATGGGCAGCCGAAGCTCCTCGAAGCGGGCCTCGACCCAGGCGTGGAAGCGGGTGCCGCGGCGTGCGGCGGGCTGCGGGGGGCGCGGCATGGGGCGCGCGAGCTCCTGGGCGAAGCCGTCCGGGTCGGCGGCCAGCTCCAGGAGCTGCGACGCGGTCAGCGACGCCGGCAGGGGCACGTCGGTGACGCTCGCGCGGGCGCGCAGCAGCTCTCCGGTGAGGGCGTCCAGGTCGCGGTCCCAGGAGGCGATGGTGCGTGCTTCCTCGGGCGTGAGGGGCGGCGGGCCCGCCGGGTGGGGACGAGCCTCCGGAGCCGCTGCTTGGTGGGGCACCGTCGGCCGGTCCGTCGACCAGGACTCCCAGTCGGCGTCGTCGTCGCCGTCGTCTTCGAGGAGGCCTTCCTCCGGGACGTCGTCCTCCCCGTAGGGGGCCTCGTCGTGGGCGAGATCGCCGTAGGCCTCGTCGAAGGGATCTTCGTGGGGGCTTTCGGCGTCCTCCGGTGGCGGCCAGTCCGGGTCGTCGTACGACGTCGGGTCGTGGACGGCCGAGGGCGCCGAGGGGTGGGCGTTCTCGTGCGAGGCGACTCGCTCCAGGTAGGCGAGTACGGTCTCGGCGGCCGCCCGGCGGCGGGCCAGCGCCGTGTCGTCGAGGGGAAGTGGCCAGGCGTGGTCGGCGGCCGCCTCGTGCAGGGCCGGGTTCTCCTCGTTCTCCTCGGGCTCCTCCGCCCACGCCTCGATCTCGCCGTACCCGGCCGCGCAGTGCTCGTACAGGGCGTGCAGGAAGTCCGACGGACCCCGCGGGCGCTTCTGGGACGGGCCCCACCAGTGGCCGGAGCCGAGGAGCAGGGAGCGGGGGCGGGTGAAGGTGACATAGCCGAGGCGGAGCTCCTCGGTGTGCTGGTGCTCCTTCATGGCCTCGTGGAAGGCCTTCATGCCTCTGGAGTCCCAGGCCTCGATGTCGGGCAGCGTGTCGGCGTCGCCGCGCAGCTCGTGCGGGAGGACCTTGCCCTGCGCGGTCCACTTCTCGCGGCCCTGGGTGCTCGGGAACGTCCCGGTGACCAGCCCGGGGACCGCGACGACGTCCCATTCCAGGCCCTTGGACTTGTGCGCGGTGAGCACCTTGACGGTGTTCTCACCGCCCGGCAGCGCGTTGTCGAGACCCTTCTCGTACTGGGCGGCGGTGCGCAGGAAGCCGAGGAAGGCAAGGAGCGTCGCCTCGCCGTCGCTCGCGGCGAAGGATGCGGCGACGTCCAGGAAGTTCGACAGCGTCTCGCGTCGGCGCGCGGCCAGCGCGTGCGGGGACGCGGACAGCTCCACCTCCAGACCGGTGACGGCGAGGACCCGGTGCAGGACGTCCATCAGGGGGTCGGCGAGCGAGCGGCGCAGGTCACGCAGTTCGGCGGCGAGCCGTGCGAACCGTACGCGCGCGTCGGCCGAGAACGGCAGCCCGTCGTCCGCCTCCGCGGGATCTTCGAGGGGCGCTTCCAGGAACGTGTCGAGCGCGTCCGCGAGCGAGATCACCTCGGACGGGTCGACCCCCTCGACGGCCGCGGCGAGCCGGCGGTCGGGGTCGTCGTCGGCCCCCACGCGTGCGTGGGACACGAGCAGGCGGGCGCGCCGTCCCAGAAGAGCGAGGTCGCGCGGGCCGATGCGCCAGCGCGGGCCGGTGAGGAGCCGTACGAGAGAGGCGTTGGCACCGGGGTCCTGGAGGACTTCGCAGACGGCGACGAGATCGGCGACCTCGGGCAGATGGAGCAGTCCGGAGAGGCCGACGACCTCGACGGGGACGTCGCGGGCGACGAGCGCGCCCTGGATCTCGGCGAAGTCCGTCGCGGTGCGGCACAGGACGGCGATCTCGCCGGGCTCCTTCCCGGTGCGCACGAGGTGGGCGAGGGAGTCGGCGATCCAGTCGATCTCCTCGGCGTGGGTGCGCAGCAGCGCGCACCGGACCTGGCCGTCGTGCTCGGCACCCGGGGCCGGGCGCAGGGCCTCCACGCCCGCGTGCAGGGCGCGCAGGGGCTCGGCGAGGCCGTTGGCGAGGTCGAGGAGGCGGCCGCCGCTGCGGCGGTTCTCGCTGAGGGCCTGGCGGGTCGCGAGGCGGCCGTCGGCGTGCGCGAAGTGCTCGGGGAAGTCGTCGAGGTTGGCGACGGAGGCGCCGCGCCAGCCGTAGATCGCCTGGCAGGGGTCGCCGACGGCGGTCACGGGGTGCCCGGTGCCACCGCCGAACAGCCCGGCGAGCAGGACGCGCTGGGCGACCGATGTGTCCTGGTACTCGTCGAGGAGCACTACGCGGAACTCGTCCCGCAGGATGGCTCCGACCTCCGCACGCGTGCGTGCCAGGGTCGCCGAGAGGGCGATCTGGTCACCGAAGTCGAGGAGGTCGCGCTCGCGCTTGGCGGCCCGGTAGCGCACCACCAGGTCGGCCAGCTCACGACGGGCGGCTGCCGTTTCGGGGATCTTGCGCAGCTCGGCGTTGGAGAGCTTGGCGCCCTCCAGTGAGCTCAGCAGCTCGGCGTCGTATGCGCGCAGCTCCTCGGGGCGCACCAGGTGCTCGGCGAGTTCGGAGTCGAGGGTGAGGAGATCGCCGACGAGGTCCGGGAAGGAGCGGGTCAGCGCCGGGTACGGGCCCGGGGCCTCACGCAGCACGCGCGCGGCGAGCTGGTAGCGGGTGGCGTCGGCGAGCAGGCGGGCGGTGGGTTCGAGCCCGATGCGCAGGCCGTGGTCGGTCAGCAGTCGGCCCGCGAAGGCGTGGTACGTGGAGATCACCGGCTCGCCCGGCGGGTTGTCCGGGTCGATCACGTCCGGGTCTGTGATGCCCGCCTTGACGAGTGCCTTGCGGACGCGCTCGGCGAGTTCACCGGCGGCCTTGTTGGTGAACGTCAGGCCCAGCACCTGCTCGGGGGCCACCTGCCCGGTACCGACCAGCCAGACCACGCGTGCCGCCATCACGGTGGTCTTGCCCGATCCGGCTCCGGCCACGATCACCTGCGGGGCGGGCGGTGCGGTGATGCAGGCCGTCTGCTCCGGGGTGAACGGGATGCCGAGGAGCTCCTTGAGCTGCTCGGGGTCGGTGATACGGGCTGGCACGTCAGAGAGGCTAGCGGCGGCCACTGACAGTGGAGGACCAATCAGCCGCATGGCTGGAAGAAGCACAGGTCAGCACGTGTGGTGCAGTGCATCACAGCCGTATCTGCCGAGCCGGGGTCACTCCACCACGTGGCGCCCCTCCGCCCGCGCGCTGCACGACGCCCGGAAGGCGCAGTGGGTGCAGTGCTGGCCGGTGGTCGGAGAGAACCGTTCGTCGAGGACCTTGCCCGCGGCGGTGGCCAGGAGGTCGCCGACCCACTCCCCCTCCAGGGGCTCCTGGGCCTGCACCTTGGGGAGGGCCTCGCCGCCGTCCCGCTTGGCGGCGCCCTGGCGCAGCTGGACGAGTTCGGCGCCGCCCGGCTCGGGACGTACGCCGTCGAACGCCTCGTCGACGGCGCCCTCGCTCACCGCGAGCTGGTAGACGGCGAGCTGCGGATGGCGGCCCACCTCGGCGGCGGTCGGCGCCTGTTTGCCGGTCTTGAAGTCGACCACGTAGGCGCGGCCTTCGCCGTCCGCCTCGACACGGTCCATGGAGCCCCGGATGCGTACCTCGTAGGAGCCCGCTTCGAGGGTCACGTCGAAGTCGTGCTCACTCGCCACCGGCGTACGTCCCGCGCGGTCCATCACATGCCACTGCAGGAAGCGTTCGAGCGCCACGCGCGCGTTCTCCTTCTCCTGCGCCGACTTCCAGGGCGCGTCGAAGGCGAGCGCGTTCCACACGGAGTCGAGGCGCTCCATGAGGACGTCGAGGTCGGCGGGGGTGTGTCCGGAGGCGACCTCGTCGGCGAGGACGTGCACCACGTTGCCGAAGCCCTGGGCGGCGGTCGCCGGGGCGTCGGCCTTCACCTCGCGGCCGAGGAACCACTGGAGGGAACAGGTGTTGGCGAGCTGGTCGAGGGCGCTTCCGGAGAGCACGACGGGCTGGTCGCGGTTGCGCAGCGGCACCTTGCTCTCGGTCGGCTCGTACATGCCCCACCAGCGGTAGGGGTGGGCGGACGGCACGAGGGGGCGGCCGTCCTCGTCGCCGAGCGCGGCGAGCCGGGCCAGCCGGCGGGCGGCGGCCTCTCTGAGGGTGTCCGAGACCCGGGGGTCGACGGTGGTGGCACGCAGTTCGGCGACGAGCGCGGCGACGGACAGGGGGCGGCGGGGGCGCCCGGTGACGTCCTTCGGTTCGACGCCGAGTTCGGTGAGGAAGCGGGAGGGCTGATCGCCGTCGTCGGCCGGAGCCTTCACGGCGGTGACGATCAGGCGTTCACGCGCGCGTGTGGCGGCCACGTAGAACAGGCGTCGCTCCTCCGCCAGGAGGGCGCCCGGGGTGAGCGGCTCGGCCAGGCCGTCGCGCCCGATGCGGTCAGCCTCCAGGAGGGAGCCACGGCGGCGCAGGTCCGGCCACAGGCCCTCCTGGACGCCCGCGACGACGACCAGGCGCCACTCCAGGCCCTTGGAACGGTGCGCGGTCATCAGGCGTACGGCATCGGGGCGCACGGCCCTGCGGGTGAGGGTGTCGGCTGCGATGTCCTGGGCGTCGATCTCCTCCAGGAAGTTGAGCGCGCCACGGCCGCCGGTGCGCTCCTCGGCGCGGGCCGCGGTCGCGAACAGGGCGCACACGGCGTCGAGGTCGCGGTCGGCGTTGCGCCCTGCCGCGCCGCCGCGCCGGGCGGCCCGCGCCAGGCGCTGGGGCCAGGGCGTGCCGTCCCACAGCTCCCAGAGGGCTCTCCTCCGCCGTGCCCGCCCGCCCGCGAGGCGCTCGCGGGCCTTGCGCAGCAGCACGCCGAGGCGCTGGGCTCCGCGCGCGTACGCCGGGTCGTGCGCGACCAGCCGTTCCGGCTCGGCCAGCGCGCGTGCCAGCAGTTCGTCGGAGGGCGGCGGTACGTGGTTGCCGGCCGCCCGCTCCTCCTCGCGCAGGGCGCGGCCGAGCCTCCGCAGGTCGGCGGCGTCCATGCCGGCGAGGGGAGAGGCGAGCAGGGTGAGAGCGGTCTCGGTGTCGAGCCAGGAGCTTTCCCGCGCGGGCTCAACGGGCTCAGCCGATCCAGCGGGTTCAGGGGACGCGGCGGGTCCGGCGGGTCCGGACGATTCGGCGTGCGTGCCGGAGGCGTCCGTGCCGGAGGCATCCGCCTCCGCCTCCGCCACCGCCTTGAGCGCCGTCAGCAAGGGCGTCACCGCCGGTTCGTGACGCAGCGGCAGGTCGTTGCCGTCGATGTCCAGGGGGACCCCGGCCGCCGTCAGGGCGCGGCGGACCGTCGGGATCGTACGGGAGCCGGCGCGCACCAGGACCGCCATCTCGCCCCACGGCACGCCGTCCTCCAGGTGTGCCCGGCGCAGGACGTCCGCGATGTTGTCCAGCTCCGTACCGGGCGTGGGGTACGTGTAGACCTCGGCGTGGCCTCCGTCCCGTACCGGCGCGAGCTCACGGTGGGCGCGTACTTTCTCCGCCGGGAGACGGTTCAGGGGCATGCGCTGGGTCAGCAGCCGGGTCGCGGCCAGCAGGCCGGCGCCCGAGCGGCGGGACGTCCTGAGGACCTCGACCGGCGCCGGCCTTCCGTCCGCGCGCGGGAAGGCGTCGGGGAAGTCCAGGATGCCGTTCACGTCGGCGCCCCGGAATGTGTAGATCGACTGGTCGGGGTCGCCGAAGGCCACCAGGGTCCGGCCGCTGCCGGCGAGGGCGTGCAGCAGCCTTGCCTGGGCCGGATCGGTGTCCTGGTACTCGTCCACGTAGACGGCGTCGTAGTGCGCGGCCAGCCGCTCGGCGACGCCCGGCCGCCGGGCGAGGAGGACGGCGCGGTGGACGAGTTCCGCGTAGTCGAGGACTCCCTGGAGGTCGAGTACGTCGAGGTACTCGGCCAGGAAGGCGGACGCGGCCATCCAGTCGGGACGGCCGATGCGCGCGGCGAAACTGCGCAGGGCGCCCGGGCTCAGTCCGAGTTCGCGGCTGCGGGCCAGTACCGCACGGACCTCGTCGGCGAAGCCCCGGGTGGTGAGGCAGGCGCGCAGTTCGTCCGGCCAGCGCACGTGCGCGAGGCCGAGCCGCTCCAGGTCGGGCTGTCCGGCGAGGAGCCCGCGCACCGCCACGTCCTGCTCGGGGCCCGACAGGAGCCGCAGAGGCTCCACGAACAGCCCGACGTCCTGGTGGGCGCGGACCAGGGCATAGCAGAACGAGTGGAAGGTGGTGGCCTGCGGAGCGCGCGCCGCACCCATGCGCAGCGCCATACGGTCGCGCAGCTCGACGGCGGCCTTGCGGCTGAACGTCAGCACCAGGACCCGCTCCGGGTCCCCGCCACGGGCGATCCGCGCGGCCACCGACTCCACGAGCGTGGTCGTCTTGCCGGTTCCCGGACCTGCGAGAACCAGCAGCGGACCGGACGTGTGGTCAACCACCGCGCGCTGGTTTGCGTCAAGACGGGGGGGATCCACCCGGGCCAACGGGGTACGCACCAGTCGGTAAGCGCCACGGCTCCCCTGTCGCATCCGGGGATGCACAAGGCGCCTGGTGGAGGAAGAGGAGCTCACGTGGTTCGCCGGTCCTGGTGGTCGTACTGGTGGGCGGGCTGCCGCGCGTGCAGAGCGGTGTCCGCGAGATGAACGGGGTGCGCGCCGTCGACGCTACGCCGGTGAATGCCGCGGAAGCAGGGCTTCCCCTTGTTCCGGACACTCCGTCGGGACACTCGTGCCGCAGGCGTCCCCCGCTCCACGAACGTACGGCATCGCCTGCCCGTGCCCTGCTTCCCCCATGTGGACCACAGGTCACCCCTGGTGCGGTCCGATGGCAGAAACTGTCAGACGTGGCCCTCCGCGCGCTCGTCGCCGTCCCATCGCGCCCGCTTCATGTCGACGCGTGGCAGATGGCCTTCGGAGGCTCTGCTCGCCTCCTTCAGAGGTGTGCCCTCGGCGCGGTAGTGGCCGAGGGCCCTGAGTTCGTGGCCCGGGAGCAGCACGCCGTCCGCGCGTATGACGCGCCACCACGGAACCGCTCCTCCGTAGAGGGCCATCACCCGGCCGACCTGGCGCGGGCCTCCCTCTTCCAGCCACTCGGCGACGTCCCCGTACGTCATCACGCGCCCGGGCGGGATCCGCTCGGCGACGTCAAGGACCCGCTCCGCGTACTCCGGCAGGGCGTCCGCCGGAAGGCTCTCCTCGCTCATCCGCCTCATCCTGCCCCACCCCACCGACAATGTGACGCGACGGCGACCGTGCGTATCCCTCGCCCCCGGGCGAGGCTTCGGGCAGACTGTGCGCCCCCGCATTTGCACCCTGATGCCCCCGTGTGTCGGGCGGGCATGCCACCATCGTGCGGGCGGTGACTGGTGATACGAGACCAAGAAGAGACGATGAAACAGCAGGGTGTGCACCCCGATGACGCGGAGGGCACCTCTGGGGTCTCGTCGCGCCCCGACACCGCCGACGCGGCCCCCACGCCGCACGAGGAGGGCCCGAAACCGCAGGAAGCAGCAGCCCCGCAGCAGCACCAGGAAGCATCCCCCGAGCAGCACGAAGAAGCGGCTCCCGAGTCGCACGGAGAAGCGGCTCCCGAGTCGCACGGAGACGAGAAGCGGCAAGCTGTGAGCGAGGAGCAGCGGGCCGAGCCGGACGCCGACCGCGCCGACGACGCCCACAACGAAGAAGTCGAGGGCGACGAACCGCTGCTTCCCGCGCGCGTGCACCGGCCCTCCGACCTGATGCGCCTGCTGGTGGGCGTCCTCGCGATCGCCGTGCTGCTCGCGGTCGCCGCGTTCGCGCACGGCACCACCTCGGGCCTGGAACAGGACATCAACAAGGGCACCGGACAGGCACCCGACCTGCTGATCAAGATCGCGGGGCTGGTGTCGAGCATCGCGATCCTCCTGGTGCCGGTCGCCTTCGCGATCGAACGGCTGATCAAACGGGACGGACTGCGCATCGCGGACGGCGTTCTGGCCGCCGTGCTCGCCCACGGAGTGACACTCGCCACGGACCTCTGGGTCGCCAGGGCGGCTCCGGACTCCATCCAGGAAGCGCTCACCCAGCCCTCGCCCGGCGACATCCACGCCCTCACCGACCCGGTGCACGGCTATCTCGCGCCGGTCATCGCCTACATGACGGCCGTCGGCATGTCGCGCAGACCGCGCTGGCGGGCAGTGCTGTGGGTGGTGCTGCTCCTCGACGCCTTCTCGATGCTCGTCACCGGCTACACCACGCCGTTCTCGATCATCCTGACCGTGCTGATCGGCTGGAGCGTCGCGTACGGAACGCTGTACGCGGTCGGCTCGCCGAACGTGCGCCCCACGGGGCGGACGCTGATGGCCGGCTTGCGGACCGTGGGCTTCCACCCCGTGAGCGCGGCCCGCGAGGAGGCGCCGGACACGACGGAGAACGGCGACCGCGGCCGACGCTACTTCGTCACCCTGGAGGACGGGCCGCCACTGGACGTCACGGTGGTCGACCGCGAGCAGCAGGCACAGGGCTTCTTCTACCGCGTGTGGCGGCGGCTGACGCTGCGCGGGATCACCACCCGCCGCAGCCTCCAGTCGCTGCGCCAGGCGCTGGAACAGGAGGCGCTCCTCGCGTACGCGGCCATCGCCGCCGGAGCCAACGCGCCCAAGCTGATCGCGACCTCCGAACTCGGCCCCGACGCCGTCATGCTCGTCTATGAGCACACCGGTGGTCGCACCCTGGACTCGCTGGACGACGCGGAGATCACCGACGAACTGCTGCGCGAGACCTGGCAGCAGGTGCGAGCGTTGCAGTCACGGCGGATCGCGCACCGCAGGCTCGCGGGCGACGCGATCGTGGTGGATCGTTCCGGCATGGTCATCCTGACCGATCTGCGGGGCGGCGAGATCGCGGCCGGCGATCTGGTGCTGCGCATGGACATCGCCCAGCTCCTGGCCACGCTCGGCCTGCGCGTGGGCGCGGAGCGCTCGGTGGCGTCGGCGGTCGGCGTGCTCGGCCCCGACGCGGTCGCCGACTGTCTGCCGCTGCTCCAGCCGATCGCGCTGACGCGCTCCACGCGCGCGACGCTGCGCAGACTGGCCCGGGAGCGGTCGCAGCGCGAACGCGAGGCCGTACTGGAGGCGTCCCGGCAGTCCAAGCTGGCCCGCCTGGAGGAGGCGCAGCAGGACGCCGGTCCCGTCGTACTCACCAAGCCCGACAAGAAGGCCGACAAGAAGGCCGTACGCGCCGAACAGCGGGCGGAGAAGCGGGCGATAGACGAGGCCCTGGACGAGGCCCGCGAGGAGGATCTGCTCACCCAGATCCGCCATCAGGTGCTGCGGATCCGGCCGCAGGCCCCGGTCGAGCCGGCCCGTCTGGAGCGGGTGCGGCCGCGCACGCTGATCAGTTTCATCGCCGGTGCCATCGGCGCGTACTTCCTGCTCACGCAGCTCACCCATATCGAGTTCGGCACGCTCTTCAGCAACGCCGAGTGGGGCTGGGTCGCCGCGGCCGTCCTCTTCTCGGCGCTGAGCTACTTCGCCGCCGCGATGAGCCTGCTCGGCTTCGTACCGGAACGGGTGCCGTTCCTGCGGACCGTGGCGGCGCAGGTCGCCGGGTCGTTCGTGAAGATCGTGGCGCCGGCCGCGGTCGGCGGCGTCGCCCTGAACACGCGCTTCCTGCAGCGTGCGGGGGTGCGGCCGGGGCTCGCGGTGGCCAGTGTCGGCGCCTCCCAGCTGTTCGGGCTCGGCTGCCACATCCTGATGCTGCTGTCCTTCGGCTATCTGACCGGCACCGAGAAGACACCGTCCCTGTCGCCGTCGCGGACGGTCATCGCGGGTCTGCTGACGGTCGCGGTGCTCGTACTCGTGGTGACCTCGGTGCCGTTCCTGCGGAAATTCGTCGTCACGCGCGTGAGGTCGCTGTTCGCCGGTGTCGTGCCGCGCATGCTCGACGTGCTGCAGCGGCCGCAGAAGCTGGTCACCGGCATCGGCGGCATGCTGCTGCTCACCGCCTGCTTCGTGATGTGCCTGGACGCCTCGATCCGGGCGTTCGGGCACGAGGAGACCACCACGCTGAGCCTCGCCAGCGTCGCGGTCGTCTTCCTCGCCGGCAACGCGCTCGGTTCGGCGGCGCCGACCCCCGGCGGTGTGGGCGCGGTCGAGGCGACCCTCACGGTCGGCCTGATCGCGGTGGGGCTTCCCAAGGAGGTCGCGGCGCCCGCCGTGCTGCTGTACCGGCTCCTGACGCTGTGGCTGCCGGTGCTGCCGGGCTGGCTCTTCTTCAACCATCTGACACGCAAGGGCGCCCTGTAGCCGGCCTGGCGTACCTCGTACGGCCCGCGCCCCGAGCGGCCCACCTCGCGCGACCTCAGGATGGGATCATGCCGAACCCTCCCCGGCTGCGCGCCGCCGTCCTGACCGCCACCGCCGTCCTGCTGTCCTCTTCGGTGACGGGTTGCAGCCACGACAACGACACCAAGGACGAGGACCTGTCGGGCCAGAAGCTGAGCTGGAAGGACTGCCCGGCGCCGTCCGAGTCCGAGGGCGGCGGCAACGCTCCCTCGCCGCTGCCGGACGGCGACGAGTGGCAGTGCGCGACGATGAAGGCGCCGCTCGACTGGGCCAAGCCCAGGGGCGACACCATCGACATCGCGCTCATCCGGGCGAAGACAAGCGGGGAACAGAGCAAGCGGATCGGCTCGCTCATCTTCAACTTCGGCGGCCCGGGCGGCTCCGGCGTCGCCTCGCTGCCCGCCTTCGGCAAGGACTACGAAAAGCTGCGCACCCGCTACGACCTGGTGAGCTTCGACCCGCGCGGGGTCGGCCGCAGCGCCGGCGTGAAGTGCGAGGACGACGCACAACTCGACGAGTACTTCCAGCAGGACGCGACGCCCGACGACACGGCCGAGCAGAAGAATCTCCTGGCCAACACCAAGACCTTCAACTCGGCCTGTGAAAAGCACTCCAGCAGGATCCTGCCGCATGTCCGCACCACCGACGCGGCCCGTGACATGAATCTGATGCGCCAGGTGCTCGGCGACACCAAACTGCACTACTTCGGGATCTCCTACGGCACCGAGCTCGGCGGCGTCTACGCCCACTTGTTCCCCAAGAGCGTCGGGCGGGCCGTCTTCGACGCGGTCGTCGACCCGACCCAGAACCCGGAACAGGGCTCGCTGGGACAGGCTGAGGGCTTCCAGCTCGCGCTCGACAATTTCGCCGAGGACTGCACCTCCAAGACCACGGACTGCCCGATCGGCGACACCGCGCAGGACGTCAAGGACCGGATCGCCACACTGCTCAAGGACCTGGACAGCAAGCCGATCCCGGGGGTCTTCCCGCGCGAGCTGACCCAGACCGCCGCGACCAGCGGCATCGCGCAGGCCCTGTACTCGAAGGACTTCTGGGAGTACCTCACCGAAGGGCTCGAGCAGGCGTACGACGGCGACGGCAAGGTGCTGATGCTGCTGTCCGACTCGATGAACGGGCGCAATGCGAACGGGCAGTACAGCAATCTCGTCGCGGCGAACGTCTCGATCAACTGCGCGGACGACAAGCCGCGTTACACCACCGCCGACGTTCAGGCGAAGCTTCCGCAGTTCAAGGCCGCCTCCCCGCTGTTCGGCGACTATCTGGCCTGGGGCCTGCTCAGCTGTACCGACTGGTCGGTGGCGGGCGCCGCGGACCATCCCGACGTGAGCGCGCCCGGTGCCGCGCCGATCCTCGTCGTCGGGAACACCGGCGACCCGGCCACGCCGTACGAGGGTGCGAAGAAGATGGTGGACGCGCTGGGCAAGGGCGTCGGCGTCGAGATGACGTACAAGGGCCAAGGGCACGGCGCGTACGACAGCAAGAACAAGTGCGTGCAGAGCGCGGTGGACGGCTATCTGCTGGACGGGAAGGTACCGGCGGCCAACACTGTCTGCTCATAAGAAACCGCAGGTAAAAAGGTTATCCACAGGCTGCGGTGGTCGCTCACCGCAGCCCGCCTACTATGGCCTGAGTGTCATCCGCCACGTCCGGCGGACGACTCGGAACGGGGGAAGTACTCATGGCGCGTATCGCACGGTGGACGGCTCTGGCCGCCGCTGCGTTGCTGGTGGCCGGCTGTGGCGGCGGCTCGTCCGACGACGGCAAGGAGACAGGCGAAGCCGATCGGTCGGCCGACTCGTCGACGTCCTCGTCGCCGTCCGGTACGCCGTCGCAGCTGCCCGCCTCGCTCACCTCACAGAAGCTCGGCTGGGGCCGCTGCAAGGCCACCTCGGACTCGCCCGCGCCGGGCGGCGACTGGCAGTGCGCGACGCTCAAAGTGCCGCTGGATTACGCGAAGCCGGACGGCGAGACGATCGGACTTGCGCTGATCCGCTCCAAGGCGACGGGCGGCCGGCGCATCGGCTCGCTGCTGTTCAACTTCGGCGGCCCCGGCGCCAGCGGCGTCTCCTACCTGCCGTCGTACGCGACCACGGTCTCGAAACTGCACGAGCGCTATGACCTCGTGAGCTGGGACCCGCGTGGGGTCGCCGCCAGCGAGGGCGTGCGCTGCCGCAGTGACCGGGCGATCCAGGCTGCCGAGTCGGTCGACTCGACCCCGGACGACTCGACCGAACAGCAGGCGTATCTGAAGGACTCCGCCGATTTCGGCAAGGGGTGCGAGAAGGCCGCCGGAAAGCTGATGTCGCACGTCTCGACGACCGACACCGCGCGCGACATGGACCTGATGCGCCAGGTGCTCGGTGACCGGAAGATGCACTACTTCGGCATCTCGTACGGCACCGAACTGGGCGGGGTCTACGCCCACCTGTTCCCGAAGAACGTGGGGCGTCTGGCGCTGGACGCGGTCGTCGATCCGAGCGCGGACACGGTCGGCCACGCCAAGAACCAGACCCGCGGCTTCCAGCGCGCGTTGGACGACTACCTCAAAGCGACAGGCCAGGATCCGAAGCAGGGCTCCCAGAAGATCGTGGACCTGCTGAAGCGAATCGACGCCAAGCCCCTGCCGACGTCGTCCGGCCGCAAGCTCACACAGACGCTGGCGGTCACCGGGATCGTGCTGCCGCTCTACAGCGAGCAGAGCTGGCCCGTGCTCACCAGCGCTCTCAAGGCGGCCGAGGGCGGGGACGGTTCGGAGCTGCTGTTGCAGGCCGACAGCTACAACGACCGGGACGCGTCGGGGCACTACGGCACGACGACCCACTCGCAACGGGTCATATCGTGCCTGGACGACAGGCAGCGCCCGACGCCCGAGGAGACGAAGAAGCGGCTGCCGGAGTTCGAGAAGATCTCGCCCGTCTTCGGCGACTACATGGGCTGGGACACGGCGGGCTGGTGCCACAACTGGCCGGTGTCCGGTCAGTACGACAATCCGGAGGTCAGCGCGCCCGGGGCGGAGCCCGTCCTGGTGATCGGCAACACCGGGGACCCGGCGACGCCGTACGAGGGTGCCCGCAAGATGGCGGACGAACTGGGCAAGGACGTCGGTGTGGAGCTCACCTGGAAGGGCGAGGGCCATGGGGCGTACGGGAGTGGGAGCGACTGCGTCGACTCGACGGTGGACAGCTACCTGCTGAACGGGACGGTGCCGAAGGACGGCAAGGTCTGTTCGTAGCCCGGGCGACGGAAAGGGGCCCGGCACACGTGGTGCCGAGCCCCTCCGGAAAGGACGTGCGCCTAGTACACCGGCTTGTTCGGCTCGATCTGGTTGACCCAGCCGATCACGCCGCCGCCCACGTGGACGGCGTCCGAGAAGCCCGCCGACTTCAGGACGGCGAGGACTTCCGCACTGCGGACACCCGTCTTGCAGTGCAGGACGATCTTCTTGTCCTGCGGCAGGGCCTCGAGGGCGGTGCCCATGAGGAACTCGTTCTTCGGGATCAGCTTGGCGCCCGGGATCGAGACGATCTCGTACTCGTTGATCTCACGGACGTCGATGATCTCGATGTTCTCGCCGTCGTCGATCCACTCCTTGAGCTGCTTGGGAGTGATCGTCGAGCCGGCGGCCGCCTCCTGGGCCTCCTCGGACACGACGCCGCAGAAGGCCTCGTAGTCGATGAGCTCGGTGACGGTGGGGTTCTCGCCGCAGACCGCGCAGTCCGGGTCCTTGCGGACCTTGACCTGGCGGTACTGCATCTCCAGGGCGTCGTAGATCATCAGGCGGCCGACCAGCGGCTCACCGATGCCCGCGAGGAGCTTGATGGCCTCGTTGACCTGGATGGAACCGATGGACGCGCACAGCACGCCCAGGACGCCGCCCTCGGCGCACGAGGGGACCATGCCCGGCGGCGGGGGCTCCGGGTAGAGGCAGCGGTAGCAGGGACCGTGCTCGGACCAGAAGACCGAGGCCTGGCCGTCGAAGCGGTAGATCGAGCCCCATACGTACGGCTTGTTGAGCAGCACACACGCGTCGTTGACCAGGTAACGGGTCGCGAAGTTGTCCGTGCCGTCGACGATCAGGTCGTACTGGCTGAAGATGTCCATCACGTTCTCGGCCTCGAGCCGCTCTTCGTGAAGGATCACGTTCACATAGGGGTTGATGCCGAGGACGGAGTCCTTCGCCGACTGGGCCTTGGAGCGGCCGATGTCCGACTGGCTGTGGATGATCTGGCGCTGCAGGTTCGACTCGTCGACCTCATCGAACTCCACGATGCCGAGCGTGCCCACGCCGGCGGCGGCCAGGTACATCAGCGCCGGCGATCCGAGGCCGCCGGCGCCCACACAGAGCACCTTGGCGTTCTTCAGCCGCTTCTGCCCGTCCATGCCCACATCGGGGATGATCAGGTGGCGGGAGTACCTGCGGACCTCGTCTACGGTGAGCTCGGCAGCCGGCTCGACCAGGGGTGGCAGCGACACGGGGGCTCCGTTGGTCGGTCAATCACTACAGTTGTTCTCCCCGTAACACTGCCACGCCCTTCTTCATTCCGAGACACCCGTTCCGATCCGCGAGACGATTTCGTCCCAGTAGCCGGGCATGGTCTCCCAGGGATCGTCGCGGCCGCCACGATCGGTGCGGTCGGTGAAGTAGATCGTCGAGGCGCCCTGCCAGCGGGCGATGCGCAGTGCCTCGTCGAGATGTCCGCGCGGGACACCGTGCACGAAGTGGCAGAAGCGCTCGGGTGGGTAGTCGGCGGTCCACTCGGCCACCTGCGACCAGCGGTAGTCGCTCCAGGGGCCGGAGAAGGTGACCAGCTGGTCCGCGCTCTCGGCATAGCCGGGGAACGGGTGGGTGCCGTGGCCGAGGACGATGTGGCTGCCACCGAGGAGTCCGCGCAAGGTGGCGACCGTGCGGCGGATCTCGGGGAGCGCGGCGCGTTCGGTGGGGCAGCGGCTCAGGAAGAAGCCCCCGGTCTGGTACCAGTCGAGATACCGGTGCGCGTCGGAGATCAGCTCACCGAAGGTGCGTACGCCGTAGGTGGTGTCCAGGTGGCCGAGGACGCGGACGCCCGCGTTGCGCAGTCGGCCGACGGCCTCCAGGCAGTGCGGGTCGGGCCGGGCGCCGGGGCCGCCGCTCACATTCAGGACGACCCAGTGCAGGGGGGTGCCGGGGCGGGCCAGCTCGCCCCATTCCATGGGGGCGACGAGGGGGTGCGCATAGCCGGGGATGCCGAAGCCGAGGCCTAAGTCGGTGCTCGCGGTGCCCGTTGCGCTGCTGGTCAGATACGACATGCCGCCTCCATCCAGATGTCGGCCAGGGACTCCTCGAGGTTGATCCGGGGCCGCCAGCCGAGCCGGTCGCGTGCGGTGCGCACATCGGCCTGCTGCCAGCTGCCGCAGCCGTCCGGGTAGGGGTAGGCGGCCGGGGCCGCGTGGTCGGGTTCGGGGCGGGGGTGGCCGATGGAGGGCCGTACGGGGATGTGCGGGCCGTCGAGTTCGTGCAGGGCACCGCCGTAGCCGGCCACGCGGGCGAGGACGGCGGCCGCGTCGCGCAGCCGTACGGCACGGCCGGAACCGATGTTGATCACCCCCTGCGCGGCGGAGAGGGAGGCGGCGTGGACGGCGCGGGCGACGTCGCGGACATCGATGAAGTCGCGCTGGACGCCGAGTCCGCCGAGCTTCAGCTCACCGTCGCCGGACTGCATCGCGCGGCGCATGGCCTCGGCCAGGCGGCCGAGCGGGGAGCCGGCCGGGGTGCCGGGCCCGGCGGGCGAGAACACGCGTAGGACGACGGCGTCCAGGCCGGAGCCGAGGACGAGTTCGGTGGCGGCGAGCTTGCTGACGCCGTACGGGCCGCCGGGGCGCGGCACGGCGTCCTCAGCCGTGGAGGAGCCGGGCTGGCTGGGGCCGTATTCGGCACCGCAGCCGATCTGCACGAGGCGGGCGCCGCAGCCGCTGCGGCGCAGGGCCTCGCAGACGGTGGCGACGGCGACGGTGTTGTGCCGGGTGAGTTCGCGGGCACCCCCGCGGGTGGCTCCGGCACAGTTGACGACGACTCCGGGGTGCACGGCGTCCAGGAAGCGGGTGAGCGCGCCGGGGCTGCCGGAGGCGAGGTCGAAGCGTACGTCGGCGTCGTCGCCGCGGCCGAGCGCGGTGAGCTGCACGGCCGGGTCGGCGAGCAGCCGGTCGGCGACGAAGCGGCCGAGGTATCCGTTGGCTCCGATCAGCAGGACCCTCATCGGGCGGCTCCCGGGGCGGATTCTCCGGTTCGGGAGGTGATCATTTGGGGTTCTCCTTCAGAGGTGGTGCCGTGGGTGATGAGGTGGCCCGCGATGTCGGCCCCGCGGGAGAGAGGGGCGCCAGGAGCGGTTGCCGGCCGCTTCGAGCGCGTTTCCGGTTCATGACGTGCCTGCGGTGAGGCGTTGCCATGGGCCGGGGCTCAGGGTGGTCCGGGCGGCAGGGCGTGCGCCGAGGCCCGGGTCAGGGTGCGGGTCGTGTGGATCAGCAGGCTCAGGGCGGCGGCACCGCAGACGAGGGTCGGGACGGCGCCCGGTCCCCAGGCGCCGACGACCGTGTCGACGGGCGTGGCCAGATACGAGCAGCCGGGGAGGCGGCCCGCGAAGACCGCGGCCAGGGCGGTCGCCTCGGCCGCCGCGGCGACGCCGAGCACGACCGCCGGGGCGTGGGTGAAGCCGCGTGCGGTGAGCAGTCGGGCGAGCAGGAGCAGCGCGCCGAGGGTGCCTGCTCCCGGGTAGTCGGCGCTCTCGTCCAGCAGGGCGGCGCACAGCGCGAGCAGCGCGCCGAGCGAGCAGAGGAACAGGACGAATGTCCCGAGCAGCAGCGGCTTGGCGGAGGCCGCGAACTCCTCCAGACCACGGCTGGCGGTCAGCCGGCGGCGGGCGCGTACGGCGAAGAGGCGGGCGCACCAGGCGGCGGGGGCGCAGGCCAGGGCGAGGGCGAGCACGGGAGCGGTGGCCAGGGGCCAGGGGCCGTCGGGGCCGCCTTCCAGCCCGGCGCTCAGGAGCCCGTCGCCGAGGAGGGCGTACGCGAGCAGCCAGCACGTCCACGCGCGCGTGGCGCCCGTCGTGTGGTGGGAGGGGGCGTGCAGCGGGCCCCGGCCGAGGGCCGCGCGCAGCCCGATCGCCACGGCGAGGGCGCCGGCGGCGGCCACGGCGAGGCGTGGCCGTCCCTCGGTGAGCCGCAGTCCGACGACGGTCGCCGCGCAGAGGGTGCCCGGCAGCAGGGCGAGCACGGCCCATGCGCCGCCCTCGGCGCGCGGGCCGGCGGCGACGGGCTGCGGCGCAGGCTCGGCGTCGCGCGGCACGCGCGCGTACATCTCCTCGGCGAGGGAGAACACATCCCGGTGCCGGAAGCGGGCGGCGGTCCGGTCGGTGACTCCGTGCGCCTCGAGGCCGGCCGCGATCTCCAGGGGATCGACGGCCCGCTCGCAGAGCTCTCGGTGCCGGTGCATCAGCGCCTTGACGGGATCCGCGCCACCACGACGAGCGGACACCTTGCGCCCGGCACCCGGGCCGACACCAGCACCAGCACCCGGATCCGGATCCGCGCCCGCTCCCGCCTCCGTCCCCTCCCCCGCCGGCCACTCCTGCGACCGTGCATCCCCCGCCCCGGGGCTGCCCGGTGTGCCGGGGCGGTCCAGTTCGCCCAGGCCGCTCATCGCGCCCCCTCCCCCGCCACAACCGGCTCCTGAGGCCCGGAAGACGCGGCAGGCACGGCAGACACACCAGGCGCAGCAGGCACAGGACAAGCGGAAGCCACAGCAGGTAACGGAGTGGCCCGCACCGGAGTCGTCCCCCTCACCGGCGCCCCCGGCGCGTCCGCTCCCGCCGTCCACCGCGGCCGACCACCGGCCAGGAGGCTCACCTCGGTCCACCGCCCCGGGACGTGCGCCTCGGCCGGCACGCCGAACGGCAGCGGCTCCCCCGTGTCGTCCACGAACACCCTCCGCACCGGCGAGTGCGAGACGATCTCCAGGTAAATGCCGTGAAATGCCGCGACGTTCTGCTCGACGGTGAACAGTTCGAGCGCGCGGGCGCGGGCCGCCGCTCCCAGGCGCTCACGGCGCTCGGGGTCACGCAGCAGCGTCACGCACGCCTCGGCGAGCGCCCGCGGATTGCGCGGCGGCACCACGAGGCCCGTACCGCCGATGACCTCGACGACCGCGCCCACATCGGTGGAGACCGTGGCGCGTCCGCAGAACATGGCCTCGACCAGGCTGATCGGGAAGCCCTCGACGACGCTCGACAGGACGACGACCGCCCCGGCCGCGTAGGCCTCCGCGAGGTCGGGCACCTCCGGGCCGCCGATCTCCTCGAAGGACACCGGGTTGTCGCCGACGGCGTGCGCGCACTCCGCCTCGTCGGGGAAGAGCTGCGCGGCCAGGGTCCGGCAGTGCCCGAGATAGGCGACGCCCTCGGCGCCCGCCGCCGTGCCGACGATGCGCAGCCGGGTCTTGGGCGCCTGTCTGCGGATCTCCGCGAAGGCGTGGAGGAGGGAGATCAGGTCCTTGGCCGGTTCGATGCGGCCGACCCAGACCAGCGTGTCCGGGTCGCCGCACCCGGTGGACTCGCCGACCTCGGCGAACCGGGACGCCTCCATGCCCGGGTAGACCGTGCGCAGCTTGGCCCGGTCGGCACCGCACCGCTCCTGCCAGCGCCGGGCGTGCGTGTTGCCGGGGGTGATGCAGGCGGCCTGGCGGTAGACCTCCGCCGCCAGCCGGCCGTGGAACGCGGCGAGCAGCGCGCGTACGGGAGCGGACTCGCCGCCCGAGGCCAGGTAGTGCGCCCGCAGTTGCACGCCGTACTCCGTGACCAGCAGCGGTACGCCGGCTAAGTGCCGGGCGAGGAGTCCGGGCAGGGCGGCCGCACCGCCGGCCGCCGCGTGACACAGGTCCACCGAGCCGAGCCCGTCGTCCTCGTACCAGTCGAGGGAGAGGGGGCGCAGGGCGCGTTCCAGACGCGCGGCCACGTCGAGAAGATCGGGTACGCGCGCCGCCCGCGCCTCGCGCAGTGCCCCGCGGGCGCGGCAGGCCCGCTCCAGCGCGCGTACGGCGGTCTCGGAACGCAGCGCGCCGACCAGTCCGCCCTCGTCGCGGGCGAGTTCGGCAAGCGCGTACAGGGCGTTGCCGAAACGGTCCGCCTCAGGCCCGACGGCACCTCCACCGACATCTCCGAGGACATCTCCGACGGCAACGCCGGCGCCCCCTCCGACGTCCCATCCAGCCGCGGGCCCGGCAGCGGCTCCGACGGCCCCGCGGAACGCCCCCGGCCCCCCGGACCCACCCGGCTCCTCCACCGCGCAGACCGCCGCCGCCAGCTCCCCGTACGCCTCGGCGAACCTCCGGCGCGCCCGGCGCCCGTGGCCGACCCCGTCGTCCTCGGCCGTCCACAAGGGTGCGGTCCGCACCCGGCTGACCTGCGGCGGCAGCTGGATCCAGCCCTCGTCCTCCTGCTGCTCGCTGCGGCTGAGCGCGTAGATGTCGAACTCGTGCTGCTCAAGCCCGCGCACGAGCCGGTCGCACCACAGCCTGGCGTCACCGCTCACATACGGATACCCACCCTCCGTAAGCAGTCCGATGCGCACGAGTGCACCCCCGATCTCCCGTATGGGGAGCCGCCGTTGACCCGGCGGCTCGCAGCGGGACGAAGGTACGCGGACATGGCGGTGGTGCGACGGACGGTTGTCCATCGCACCACCAAAAGGGGTGAACGCTCGTAACTTTCCCGCGCGGGCCGCGTTCGGTCCCGCTAGGGGATCAAGGAGTTACAGATCGTCATGCGGAGGCCAGCTCTCGGCGGGCGCTGCGCCGCTCGGCCGCGACCGCCGGGTCCAGGGCGGGGACGGCGGCCAACAGCTGCTGGGTGTAGGGGTCCCGGGGCGACTCGTACACCTCGTCGGCCGGGCCGTACTCGACGATCCGCCCGCGCCGCATCACCGCGACCCGGTCGCTGACCTGGCGTACGACCGCCAGATCGTGTGCCACGAAGACCAGCGCGAGCCCCAGTTCCCGCTGCAACTCGCCGAGCAGGGCGACCACCTGGGCCTGCGTGGTGACGTCGAGCGCCGAGACCGGCTCGTCGCACACGATGGCGCGCGGGTCTGCGGCGAGCGCCCGTGCGATGCCGACGCGCTGGCGCTGTCCGCCGCTGAACTCGTGCGGATAGCGGTCGTAGTGCGCCGGATCGAGTCCCACGCGCTCCAGCAGCTCCCCCACGCGCTCCCGGATGCGCCCCTCGTCGCGTTCCCCACGGGCCCGCAGCGGGTCGGCGATCGACTCGCCCACGCTGCGCCGGGGGTTGAGGGAGGAGACGGGGTCCTGGAAGACCATCTGCACGGCCGGGTTCACCCCGGACAGCACGCGGCCGTCGTGACGGACCTCTCCGGCCGTCGGCTCGAGGAGCCCGACCAGCATCCGTCCGAGCGTCGTCTTGCCGCTGCCGCTCTCGCCCACGATGCCTAGGGTCTCGCCCCGCCGGATCTCGACGGACACGTCGTCGACCGCGGCGAACGCCCCCTTTCCGCGCCCGAACTCGCGCCGCATGCCCACCGCTTCGAGAACGACCTCCGCCGGCTGTGCCCCGGCGCCGGCGGTGGCACGCGGCACGTCCACGCGCGGCACCGCGCCCAGCAGTTCCCGCGTGTACGCGTGTTCCGGCGCCCCCAGCAGCGTGGCGGCCGCCCCGTGCTCGACCGCGCGCCCGTGCCGCATGACGAGGACGTCGTCGACGCTCTCGGCGGCGACACCGACGTCGTGCGTGACGAGCAGCAGCCCCATCCCGGTCTCCTCGCGCAGCGTGTGCAGCAGGTCGAGGATCTGGGCCTGGACGGTCACGTCCAGGGCGGTCGTCGGTTCGTCGGCGATCAGCAGGTCGGGTTCGCAGGCCAGCGCCATGGCGATCAGGGCCCGCTGGCGCATGCCGCCGCTGAACTCGTGCGGGCGGGAGCGAGCGCGGCGGGCCGCGTCCGCGATGCCGACGCGGTTCAGTACGTCGACGGCACGCGCGCGTGCGGCCCGCCGGAACGCGCGCGTGTGCACCCGGTACACCTCGGCGATCTGGTCGCCGACGGCGTAGTACGGGTCGAGGGACGACAGCGGGTCCTGGAAGACCATGGCGGCCTTCCCGCCCCGCAGCCGTCGCAGTTCGTCGTCGGAGGCCTCCTGTACGTCGGTGCCGGCGACCTTGACGGTGCCGCCGACGCGCGCTCCCGTACCGCGGTGCAGCCCCAGCAGGGCGGACGCCACGGTCGACTTGCCGGAGCCGGACTCGCCGACCAGGCCGAGCGCGGCGCCCTTCTCCAGGCGCAGCGACAGTCCGTCCACGGCGCGCACCGTCCCGAACTCCACCGTGAGATCGGTGACTTCCACAAGACTCACGACAGCACCACCCGTCGGTCGGCCACCGCGTACAGCACGTCCGCGAGGGCGTTGGCCAGGACCACGAAGAAGCCGATCACCAGGACCATCCCGACGACCACCGGCAGGTCGACGACCGCCACGGCGTGCACCAGATCCTGGCCGATGCCGGGCAGCCCGAAGAGCGTCTCGGTGAGTACGGCGCCGCCGACCTGCGCGCCGAAGTTGTTGGCGTTCAGCGCGATGACCGGCGACAACGCCCCGCGCAGCGCGTGCCGTCCGATGATCGACCGCTCCCCCACGCCGTACGCCCGGAAGGTCCGTACGTGGTCCTCGGCGAGCGTCTCCAGCATCGCGGCCCGGGTCAGGCGGGCGAACGCGGCGGCCTCGATGAGGGCGAGCGAGAGCCATGGCAGCAGCAGGTTCCACGCCCACTGCTCGGGGTCGTCGGTGAAGGCGACGTACTGCGGGAAGGGCAGCAGTTCCAGCTGTCCGCAGACGACGATCATCAGGATCAGCCCGATGACGAAGACGGGGGTGGCGACGCCCACGAGGGTGATGCCGGTCAGTACCCGTTCGGTGAGCCGGCCGCGCCGCCACGCGGAGAGCACGCCGGTGCCGACCCCGAGGATCAGCCACAGCACCATGGCGCCGAACACGAGCGACAGGCTGACCGGAAGCTTCGTCAAGATCAGCTGGGTGACCTGCTGGTCGGTCCGGTACGACAGGCCGAGGCAGGGCGCCGAGCAGTGCTGCACCGACGTGCCGGTCGAGTAGTCCTGGCCGACGACGATGCCTTCCAGGAAGTGCCAGTAACGCACGTACAGCGGATCGTCGAGCTTCAGCTGCTCGGCGACCTGATGGACCTGTTCCGGGGAGCAGCGCGGACCGCAGGTGATCTGGGCGACGTTGCCGGGGGTGGCGTAGAAGACGACGTAGACGATCACCGAGATGGCGAGCAGGGTGACGACGGCGCCGAGGCCGCGGCGCAGTACGAAGCCGGTGAAGCCGCTCATGCCTTGGCCTCCTTGTTCGCCGAGGCGCCCGCATCGGCCTGCGCCGGGGCGGCCACATCGGCCTTCGCCGGAGCGCCCGCGTCGGCAGCCGCCCTGGCCTCCCGCTTCCGGCCGGTGCCGACCCGCAGCCGCGAGGCCGCGCGCGGGTCGAGGGCCGTACGCACCCCGTCGCCGAGGACGGTCAGCGCGAGGACGGTCACGAACAGCGCGCCCGCGGGGAGCAGCAGGTACTGCGGCGCGGCCTGGTACCAGACGTCGGCGGCGGTGAGCATCTGCCCCCAGGACGGGGTCGGCGGCTTCACACCGACGCCGAGGAAGGACAGGGCCGCCTCGATGGTGATGTTCTGCGGCACCAGGAGCGCGGAGTAGGTGATGACGGGCGCGGCGAGCCCGGGCAGCAGTTCGCGGCGGGCGATCCGCCAGGTGCCCCAGCCGCTGAGCCGGGCGGCGGAGACGTAGTCCAGCTGCTTGAGCGTGAGCGTCTGGGCGCGCACGATCTTCGCGGGTGAGCCCCAGGCGATCAGCCCGATGACGAGCGCGACGAGGACGGGCCGCGGGAAGCTGCTGGGCACGATCGCCAGCAGCGCCAGCGACATGATCATCAGCGGCATGGCGACGATGACGTCGGTGGCCCGGCTCAACAGTTGATCGACCCATCCGTTGCCGAGCGCGGCCGCGATACCCACCACGACCGCGATGAGGACCTGCACCAGCGTCGCGGCGAGCGCCACGCCGAGCGACACCCGGGCCCCGTACACGAGCCGGGCGAAGAGGTCGCGTCCGGTCTGGGGCTCGAGGCCGAGCCAGTGGTCGCCGCTGATGCCCCCGAGGGAGCCGACGGGTACGCCACCGCGCGCGGAGTCGATGAGGGACGGATGGTAGGTGGTCGGGTCCTGGCCCTCCAGGGCCGTCAGCAGCGGCGCGGCGAGCGCGACCAGGACCAGGAGCGCGACGACGGCCGCCGCGACGAGGGCGGCGCGCTGCGCTCGCAGCCGCCGCCAGAACTGACGGGCCCCCGAAACCGCCGGGACGGGCGTACCCGTCCCGGCGGCCTGGGAGGCGACAAGTGCCTCGCTCACGGCGCTACTTCACCGAGACCTGCGAGATGTCCAGCACACCGGTCCAGTCGCTGATCACGATGTTCTTGACGGCGCTGCCGTACAGCCGCTTGTAGACCGGGTGGAACAGCGGCACGGTCAGCGCCTGCTCGCCGATCTTCTGGTCCAGTGCGCCCCACCGCTTGGCGGCGGCGTCAAGGTCCGTCAGCTTGTTGATCGCGTCGATCTCGGCATTGACGGACTTGTCGTCGAGGAAGCCGGTGTTGAAGTTCGCGCCGTCCTTGACGATCTGCCGGCCGTCGAAGATCGGGGCGAGGAACGGACCGCCGGACGGCCAGTCGGCGCCCCAGTGGGCGAGGAAGAAGCCGGGCTCGGTCTTGACGCTGTGGATCTTGTCCTTGTAGTCGTTCTCCTCCAGGCCCTGGAGCTTGACGGTGATCCCGGCCTTCTTCAGGGCGTCCTGGACGGCGGTCGCGATCTCCGGGCTGGTCTCGAAGTCCTTCGAGTTGGAGTGGGTGAGGGAGATCGTGAGCCCGTTCTTGTAACCGGCCTCCTTCAGCAGTTCCTTGGCCTTGGCCGGATTGCCGGACGTGCCCGCCGGGAAGTGGTCGTACGGCGTGTAGCCGAAGGACTTCTGGTTCGGCAGGTAGGTGGTCGCCGCCTCGGCCAGCGACGATCCGCCCGCCGCGTTGATGACCGACGAGCGGTCGATGGCGTACGAGATCGCCTGCCGCACCTTGGCGTTGTTGAACGGCTTCACCTTCGGGTTGAAGGCGATGTAGTCGGTGTAGCCGAAGTGCCCGGTGCCGACACGCGCGGCGAGCGCCTTGTCGCCGGTGACCTTGGCGAGTTCGGCCGGGCCGAGGTTGGTGTCCGTGGTGACGGCGGTGGCGTCCGCGCCCTGGGACGCCGACAGCCGCTGGTTGATCACGGACGAGTCGAGACCCGACCGCACATCGATCTTGGCCGGGTAGGCCTTGCGCTCCGCGTCGGTCGCCGCGGACCAGTACGTGTTGCGCTCCAGCGTCAGCCGCTCGCCGTCGTTCTCGTTCTTGACGACCTTGTACGGGCCCGACGAGATCGGGTGCTCCTCGTACTTCGTGCCGTTGTCCTTGGCCTTCGGGACGGGCGTGAACTGCGTCTGCGTGGCCAGGTAGGGGAACTCGCCCTCGGGCTTGTTGAGGTGGAAGACGATGGTGCGCTCGTCCGGGGTCTCGATCGCCGAGAGGCCCTTCTTGTCCTTGTAGGGCCCCTGGTAGTCGGCCGCGCCGACCAGCCAGTCCCGCAAGTAGGGGGCGCCGCCGGAGAGTTCGGGGGCGAAGGAGCGCTCGATGCCGTACTTGATGTCGGCGGAGGTGATCGCGGCGCCGTCCTCGTACTTGAGGCCCTCCTTCAGGGTGTACGTCCACACGGTCGCGTTCTTGCTCGGACGCCCGGTGTCGGTGGCGAGGTCGGGGACGACCTCGGCGCCGGCGGCACCGTCCTCACGGTTGCGCGTGGTGAGCGTACGGAAGACGAGAGAGGGGACGTTGCCGCCGCCCGAGGTGTAGAGCCGCCCCGGGTCGAAGTCCTCCTGCGGGTTGGAGTTCAGGACGGTGAGCGTCCCGCCCTTCCGCGGCGTGGAGTCGCCACCGGCGCCCTTGGCATCGTTGTCCTCCGGCCCGCAGGCGGCGGCGCCCGCTGCCACGACCAGGCTGACGGATGCCGCGGCCACGCGGCGCGCTATGACGGACGGATGACGCATCGGAAGACGACCTCTCGAATGATGAGACGGATTGACGAGGAGTGAGACGAAAATGAACAGACGTCTGCCCGGGCGTCAGGTCGTCGAAAACCGCGACGAAGTCACGGAGAGAGGGAGAATCGCGACGCGTACGCCAGAGGCGGACGTCAGCGACAGTGAATGTCGGCCACGCAGAGAGCGGTCACGCCGATCAGCGCCAGCTCAATGGCTGCGCGAACGGAGGCGGGACGAGGCGACATGCGGAGAAATATGAACGAACTTTCGCCCCATGTCAATGTGATCTCTGAGCCGCCTGTCAACTCCCGGGGTACGGCCAGGCGTTGGCCCGGCAGTGGATTCCGTCGTGGTCGAGGAACTTGGTCTGCTGCTGCATGACCGGGGCGAGTTCGCCGTCCTTGCCACACGTGACGTGGCCGTAGCCGAGGCGGTGGCCGATCTCGTGATTGATCAGCATCTGCCGGTACGCGTGAATTTGATCACCGAATCCGTAGGTCTTCGACCCCTGCGCCCAGCGATAGGCGTTGATCATCACGCGCTCGGTGGCGGCCGAGTCGCACGACACGTTGTCCTCGGTCGTGTCGAGACCGGATTTGGCGCACCAGTCGGCGGTGGTACCGGGGCTGGCCAGCGTGATCACGAAGTCGGGCTTGCCGGAGGAGATCCGCTCGAAGGTGCGGGCGCCGTTGTGGGCCCAGCTGCGGTCGTCGTTGAGGGTCTTCTGGACGGCCTGCGCGAAGAGTTCGCCGTCGAGCCCGAGCCTCTTCTCCACATCCACGCGGTACGTGTACTTCCGCCCCCCGCCCGGCGCCTTGTCGAACCCGCCGATCGCGTCGAACTTCCCCGCCGCCTTCAGCGTGGCGCCGAGCGGATACACCTTGGCCATCTTCTGGCCGTACGTCAGCGCGGCCACGCTGGGCGATCCGGAGGGGGTGGGCCGGTCGTCACCGCGGGAGGCGGAGTCGCGGGCGTCGCGGGCACTGTCGGTGGCGGACTGCGACTGTACGGCGGCCTTGTCGTCGTGTCCGTCGGCGACCTGACCGGCCACGACGACAGCGAGCACGGTGGTGACGGCGGCGGCCGCGATTCCGGTGAACGTGCGGCCCTTGCCACCCTTCTCCTTGCCCGGCTCCTCGTCGGCCGCGGCCTCGGTGTCGGCCCCGGTCCGGCCGTCGCGGTCGGTGGCGGGGGCATGGGCGTGGGCATGAGGAGCGTGCGGGGAAGGGGGACCGTAGGGGTCCATGCGGTTGCCTGCGCCGCCCCGAGGCGCGAAGACATCGTCCTCGTCCGCGCCGAAAGCGTCGACGTAGTCCTGCCGGGGGCCAAGGCCGCGGTGCCGCCGCTGTCCGGGAAGCCGCGGTCCGGGCGGCGCGGCCTTCGGAGCACCGGCGGGTACGCCTCCGGACTCGCCCCAGCCACCGCCGGGTTCACGCTGCTGGGGGTGACCGCCGCGGACTTGGGGGGTGCCGTGGGCAGGGGTGCCGTCGAACGGACGGGGCGTGCCGTGCGCCGGGGTCCCGTCGAGGAAACGCGGGACACCGCGAGCGGGGGTCCCGTCCGGCAGGCGAGGCCCGGCGGGCACACCACGCGCGGGAGTCCCTTCCGCGAACCGCGGAACACCGTTGGCGGGAGTACCGTCCGCGAACCGCGGCACCGGCCGCTGTGCGGCCCCGCCCGCCGGCTGTCGCTGGACCGACGCCTGCGCACCCGCGGCAACCGACGCCTGTGCGCCGTCCGCACCCGGCGCCTGCACCGGGGTCTGCGCGCGGCCGCGAGCCGGCTCCGGGATCACCGGTACGGAACCGGTGCCGCCCTTGTCGCCCCGCCCCTTGCGGCTGTGCCGTCCCACGCCGCGCCTCAGCTCCCCGCGCCGGCAGTACCGGCCTCGTCCGCCATGGCCGACCCGGCCGCCTCGTCGGAGACCTTCGCCGGCTCGCCCAACTCACCTGTGTCCGCGAGCAGTTCGCGCACCGCCTCCGCCACCAGATCTGGATACTCCATCATCGCCACATGCCCCGCCTCCGGCAGCGAAAGGAGCCGGGAGTCGCGGAAGGTGCGCGCCGCCCGCCGGGCCATGCGATATCCCACGAGCTGGTCGCGTCCACCGTAGACGAGAAGCGTCGGCGCGAGCACTCGCTCGGCCTGGCGCCACAGCCCGTGCTGCCCGCCCAGTGTGTACGCGTTCACGATTCCGCGCGCCGAGCGCGCCATCGCGTCCCAGAAATAGGGGAGCGCGAACCGTCGCTCCATCTCCTCGACCGCGGCCCGGAAACCCTCCGGCGTGACCCGCCCCGGATCCCCGTAACAGAGCGCCATCACCCCACGTACGCGCTGCTCGGCCGTCCAGTCCTTGGTGAGACGGGTGAACAGGGGCGCGACCCCGGGCAGCGCGAGCAGCGCCGTCGGCACCGCGGTGCGCTGCACCCGGATCTCCGGCAGCGCGGGCGAGACCAGCGTGAGCGTACGGACGAGATCGGGGCGTACGGCCGCGACCCGGGTCGTGACCGCCCCGCCCATCGAGTTGCCGATCAGGTGCACGGGGCCGCGTCCGGCGGCGTCGAGATAGCGGATGACCGCGCGCGCGTGCCCGGTCACGGAGTAGTCGCCGTCGTCCGGCGGCGGGGAGTCCCCGAAGCCGGGCAGGTCGAGCGCCTCGCTGTCCACGAGCCCCTCGAGTCGCTGCATCAACGCCGACCAGTTCTGCGAGGAGCCTCCGAGACCGTGCACGCACAGGGCGGGCGGCAGTCCCTCGCGCACCGGCGGTCTCGACCGCACGGTCAGCGTGGCCCCCGGCAGCCCGACCGACCGCAGCCGCTCGCCCTCCGCCACCCGGACGGGCGCCACCCTCGGAAGCACAGTGCTGGCCGGCACGGGCGGCAGCTCGGTCGAAGACATGCGGCAATGTTACGAGACGATCACGCAGTGGCCCGTGTGTTCGCCATCACAGATCGTGGGCACCCGAGAGGCCGGTGGTGCGAGGTGCCGACCGACCGGCACGGCAATCCACCCAACCATCACATAGCGCCCCGATGGGCTGTCTCCTAGGCTCGGGGGCAGGGCACCGGCACCTGGCCCCTGCCTCCTCGCCTCCTTGAGGAGACGTCCCGGAATTCCAGGAAGGGAGCCCACCATGGCCATAGACCCCACCGATCCCGAGACGTTCGAGAACGAGGTCGACGGCGAGGCCGAGCTCGATGTCGAGGCGCCGGAGGGAGACGCCGCAGAGCAGCTCGCGGACATCGCCCCGGAGGAGGACGACCCGCTGACCGACGTGAACCCGGACCGCGCCAACGAGGCCGACCTGGTGGAACAGGCCCGCGTGGTCTCCCTCGACGAGGACGACTACCGGTGACGCACGACCACGGCAACCACGGCAACCACGGGAGGCGCACAGAACTGCCTGACGCATGCAGCTGCTCAAGACGTGCGACCAGATGTACGAACCGGAGAGGCAGGACCACCGGTGACGCCCGAGGACACCTGCCGTTGACCGGCCGCAAGGCACTCATCGGCCCGATCTGGCACATTTTGATGGGCTCCGCGGGGCTTTCATCCCCGTCCGGTCCGTGAAATTCTGCGCTCGCACCGCGCACACCAGGGTTACCGAAAAGTACGATGGCGGCGCGGCGCACACCGCATGTGGACGATATTGGGAGGCGGCGTGACAGCCATCGAGCAGACAGAGGCAGCGCGCCCGCGGGGCACACGCCTGCCGCGCCGTGCCCGACGCAACCAGCTCCTCGGCGCAGCCCAGGAGGTCTTCGTCGCCCAGGGCTACCACTCCGCGGCGATGGACGACATCGCCGAGCGCGCGGGCGTCAGCAAGCCGGTGCTCTACCAGCACTTCCCGGGCAAGCTCGACCTCTACCTCGCCCTGCTGGACCAGCACTGCGAGGCCCTGCTCCAGGCGGTCCGCGCCGCGCTCGCGTCGACCAACGACAACAAGCAGCGCGTACGGGCCACGATGGACGCGTACTTCGCGTACGTGGAGGACGACGGCGGCGCCTTCCGGCTGGTCTTCGAGTCCGACCTGACGAACGAGCCCGCGGTGCGTGAGCGCGTGGACAGGGTCACCGTCCAGTGCGCGGAGGCGATCTGCGAGGTCATCGCGGAGGACACCGGCCTGTCGCGGGCCGAGTCGATGCTGCTGGCCTCCGGTCTCGGCGGCCTGGCCCAGGTGGTGGCGCGCTCGTGGCTGCACAGCGACCGCAGCGTGCCGCGCGACCAGGCGGTGCAGCTGCTGACCTCACTGGCCTGGCGCGGCATCGCGGGCTTCCCGCTGCACGGCACGGACGCCCACTGACAGCCCCGCGACCACCGCTGGCAGCACTTTTGTTCCCGCCCGTTGTTCGCTCCTGGCGTTCTTGAGCGGAGCGTGGACGTCCCCTCACCGGGCTAATGTGTGCTGAGTACGGCGCGGAGGGCCGCGCACATCACTGACCGTCGGAGGGACAAAGTCGTGGAGGTCAAGATCGGCGTGCAGCACGCGCCCCGCGAGATCGTTCTGGAGAGCGGTCAGACCGCCGAGGAGGTCGAGCGCGCGGTGTCAGAGGCGCTGGCCGGCAAGTCGGCACTGCTGAGCCTCGTGGACGACCACGGCCGCAAGGTCCTGGTTCCGGCCGACCGTCTCGCGTACGTGGAGCTCGGCGAGCCCACCACGCGCAAGGTGGGCTTCAGCGCGCTGTAAGCACAGACAGCATGGAAGGGGCCCGGCGACACCAGTCGCCGGGCCCCTTCTTCGCGCCCTGACCAAGGCCTGAACTGCACAGATGGACCACATCTCCCGCACAGATGATGATTGCTTTCCGCACGTCAGGGGTAGACCGGCTACGACCGATTTGCACCTGTGTCTGTCGTGCGGGAGGGACCCCCACCATGTTCTTGGAAGCGCTCGGCTCCGCGATTATCGGTCTCGCCCTGGCCTGGGCGGCCGTGTACCGGATGCCGCATCGCCTGCCCGCCCGCAGCATGGTCCTGTCGACGGGAGTCGCCGGAGCGCTCTTCGGCGCGTTTCTCACGCACAGCGCGCTCGGCCCCGGCCATGTCCTCGTGAGCCTGATCGGCGCGGCGGTCGTGTCCGCCGCCTCGCTGTCGCTGCTGCTCCGCCCGGCGGAGCGTTTTCGCCGCCGCTCAGCGACGGCCTAGCGCCGCGCGCCCGAGGCGCTGGGCACCGCGGCGGCACCGGTTGCGCCGCCGCAGGCACCGTACGAATTCCGTCTAGGGCCTGTTCAAAGCGGGGCCTGTTACGAAAGCGGGGCCTGTCGCGAAAGCGGCAGGCGCCACCTTTCGCAACAGGCCCTCGCCCTGCGGTCTGTCCGCCGGGCAGGCGTCAGGCCGCCAGCCCCAGCGCCGCCATCCGCTTGGTGTGGGCCTCGGTGATCCGCGAGAACATCCGGCCGACCTCGGCGAGGTCGAAGCCGTCCGCGACACCGCCCACGAGCATCGTCGACAGGGCGTCACGGTCGGCGACCACACGCTGCGACTGCGACAGCGCCTCGCCCATCAGCCGGCGCGCCCACAGCGCGAGCCGGCCACCCACACGCGGGTCCGCGTCGATCGCGGCGCGCACCTTCTCGATGGCGAAGCCGGCGTGCCCGGTGTCGTCGAGGACGGCGAGCACGAGCGAGCGCGTGTCCGAGTCGAGGCGGGCCGCCACCTCACGGTAGAAGTCGCTGGCGATGGAGTCACCGACGTAGGCCTTGACGAGGCCCTCCAGCCAGTCCGACGGGGCGGTCTGCCGGTGGAAGCCGTCGAGTGCGGCGACGAACGGGTCCATGGCGGCGGTCGGCTCCGCGCCGATCTCGGTGAGCCGGTCCCTGATCTGCTCGAAGTGATGGAACTCGGCCGACGCCATCTTCGCCAGCTCCGCCTTGTCGGCGAGCGTCGGCGCCAGCTTCGCGTCCTCCGCGAGCCGTTCGAACGCCGCCAGCTCCCCGTAGGCGAGCGCTCCGAGCAGGTCCACGACCGCGGCGCGGTACTGGGGGTCGACGGAGGCCTTGGCCCAGTCCTGGGCGGCGACTCCGGTCGGTTCGGCGGGGGTGTCAGCGGCGTTGTCGGGCGTCGTCATGAAGCGCACAATAGCCCGCTCACCGCAAGGCGGAAGTCCCTGGTCAATGAGTGTGACGACGACTACGTGACCAAATCGGCCATCGCATGTGCGTGATTCCGGGGTATGGTGGTAATGCGCCCGCCGAGTATTCGACGGGCCACATGAATGAGGATGCCCGGTCGGTGGCCCGATCGGCTCCGACCCGACAGCCCTCCTCATCCGTACAGCACTGTGCGTATGGCACCGGAGGGACCCTCAGCGGTACGAGCGCTCGAGCGTCGGCAGTGGTCCCATGCCACTCGGCCCGCCCGTCAAGAGCGGCCGACGTCCCCGGCACGGTCCCGACACGACCCCCGCGCTCGCCTCGCACCGCGTACACAGAAGAGGCAGCACCCTGACTACGACTTTTCGAGAGCTCGGAATCCTTTCCGAGACGGCCGAGGCCCTGGAAGCCGTCGGCATCATCAACCCCTTCCCCATCCAGGAGATGACGCTCCCCGTGGCCCTTTCGGGCTCGGACGTCATCGGCCAGGCCAAGACCGGCACCGGCAAGACGCTGGGCTTCGGCCTTCCGCTCCTCGAGCGCGTCACCGTCCCCGCCGACGTCGAGGCCGGCCGCGCCCGGCCCGAGCAGCTCACCGACGCACCGCAGGCGCTCGTCGTCGTGCCCACGCGCGAGCTGTGCACCCAGGTCACCAACGACCTGCTGACCGCGGGCAAGGTCCGCAATGTGCGCGTGCTCGCCATCTACGGCGGCCGGGCGTACGAGCCGCAGGTCGAGGCCCTGAAGAAGGGCGTCGACGTGATCGTCGGCACCCCGGGCCGCCTGCTGGACCTCGCGGGCCAGAAGAAGCTCGACCTCAAGCACATCAAGGCGCTCGTCCTCGACGAGGCCGACGAGATGCTCGACCTGGGCTTCCTGCCCGACGTCGAGAAGATCATCAACATGCTGCCGGCCCGCCGCCAGACCATGCTGTTCTCGGCGACCATGCCGGGCGCGGTCATCGGCCTCGCGCGCCGCTACATGTCGCAGCCCACGCACATCCGCGCCACGGCGCCGGACGACGAGGGCGCGACGGTCCGCAACACCGCGCAGTTCATCTACCGCGCGCACAACATGGACAAGCCGGAGATGGTCTCGCGCATACTGCAGGCCGACGGCCGCGGTCTCGCGATGGTCTTCTGCCGCACCAAGCGGACGGCGGCGGACCTCGCCGACCAGCTCCAGCAGCGCGGTTTCGCCTCCGGCGCGGTCCACGGCGACCTCGGCCAGGGCGCCCGCGAGCAGGCGCTGCGCGCCTTCCGCAACGGCAAGGTCGACGTCCTCGTCTGCACCGACGTCGCCGCCCGCGGCATCGACGTCGAAGGCGTCACCCACGTCATCAACTACCAGTCCCCCGAGGACGAGAAGACGTACCTGCACCGCATCGGCCGTACGGGCCGCGCGGGCGCCAAGGGCATCGCGATCACCCTCGTCGACTGGGACGACATCCCGCGCTGGCAGCTCATCAACAAGGCGCTGGACCTGGGCTTCAACGACCCGCCGGAGACGTACTCCACGTCCCCGCACCTCTTCGAGGAACTGAACATTCCCGCGGGCACCAAGGGTGTCCTGCCGCGTTCCGAGCGCACGCGCGCTGGTCTGGCGGCGGAGAAGGTCGAGGACCTGGGCGAGACCGGCGGCCGCGGTGCACGCGGTCGCGGCGGCCGGCCCTCGTCCGCCGACCGGGATCGCGACCGCGACCGCGACCGCGACCGTGAGCGCACCCCGCGCCGCCGCCGTCGTACGCGCAACGGCGAGACCGTCGACGCGGCAGCGGTGACCCCGGTCACCCCGGCCGAGGCGCCCGCGGACTCCGCCGATTCCCCCGCGTCCACGGAGCCGCGCACGCCGCGCCGCCGTCGCCGCACGCGTGGCGGAGCGACGGGCGAGCCGGTCGCCTCGGTGAACGGGACCGCCGTGACCGAGGCCGTCGTGACCGAGGCCGCGCGGACGGCCGTGGACACGGCGGAGGGCACGGAGGCCGCGGAGTCCGCGAAGCCGCGCCGCCGTCGCACCCGTAAGACGGCGGAGACCCCCGTCGCAGCGCCCGAGGTCACGCTTGAGGCGCCGGCCACGGACGCCGCCGAGGCTCCGGCCGCGCCGCGTCGCCGTACCCGCAAGGCCGCCGAGACCGTCGTCGACACCGCCGAGGCCGTCGCGACGACGGAGGAGCCCGAGGCCAAGCCGCGACGCCGTACCCGCAAGGCCGCCGAGGCCGCCGTCGACACCGCCGAGGCCGTGGCGACGACGGAGGAGCCCGAGGCCAAGCCGCGCCGACGCACCCGCAAGGCCGCGGAAGCCGCCGTCGACACCGCCGAGGGTGCTGCCGCGGCCGCCCCCGAGGCCGTGGAAGCACCGGCCGCGCCGCGACGCCGTACCCGCAAGACGGCCGAGGCCGCCGTCGACACCGCCGAGGCCGTGGCGACGACGGAGGAGCCCGAGGCCAAGCCGCGCCGACGCACCCGCAAGGCCGCGGAGACCGCCGTCGACACCGCCGAGGGCGTTGCCGCGGAGCCCACCGAGGCCAAGCCGCGCCGCACCCGCAAGACCGCGGTGGCGGCCGACGCGGAGCCCACCGAGGCCAAGCCCCGCCGCACCCGCAAGACGGCCGTGGCAGCCGAGGCCGCGATCCCCGCACAGACGGCCGAGGAAGCGGCGGAGCCCGCGAAGCCGCGCCGCCGTACCCGCAAGGCCACAGCGGCCGCGGAGCCTGCGGAGAGCTGATCCCCGTCCGATGGCCCGGTCCCACTTGGTGTGGGGCCGGGCCATCGGCGTTTCCCGTTCACCATGGGCAGGGTCCGGGCAGGGTCCACGGCCGCCGGTGTGGGCCCGACCCGCACTCACCGGTGCTGACGCGGCCCCGCCCGCACCGGTGTCGGCGGCAGCCCCGCGCCCGTCGGCGCCCGGACAACGGCCCGCAGGCTGGAACCGGCAGCGCGCTCAGCGCACCGGCCCGCTAGCCTCGCACCATGAGCCGTCCTCCCACCTTCGCCCCGCCCCCGGGCGTCCGCGCGTACCATCTCGCCACCGCTCGCGGTGACTTCGCCGTGCTCGACGCGCCGGCGGTCGGCCCTCTCCGGGGAACCGCTCTGCTGCTGCCCGGATTCACCGGCAGCAAGGAGGACTTCATCGCCCTGCACGGCCCCCTCGCCGACGCCGGGTACCGGACCGTCGCCGTGGACGGCCGCGGCCAGTTCGAGTCCCCCGGCCCCCGCGACGACGAAGCCCCGTACGCGCAGGCCGAGTTGGCGCAGGACGTACTCGCGCAGACGCACGCGATCGGCGCCCCCGTACACCTCCTCGGTCACTCGCTCGGCGGCCAGATCGCGCGTGCGGCGGTGCTGCTCGACCCGGCGCCGTTCGTCTCGCTCACGCTCATGGCCTCGGGCCCCGCGCAGATCTCCAGCTCCCAGCAGCAGCGCGTGAAACTGCTGCGCGACGCCCTCGCCGTGATGGACCTGGCCCAGGTGTGGGACGCCATGCAGGCGATGGACGCGCCGGAGGAGACCGACACCGGCGAGCTGGACGAGGGGCTCGACGACCGCGAGGACCTGCGCCGCCGCTGGCTCGGCAACAGCCCCGCCCAGCTCATCGCGACCGGCCGTCAGCTCTGCGTCGAGCCGGACCGCGTCGCCGAACTGGCCGCCGTCGGCCTGCCCGTCCACGTACTGTCCGGCGAGCTCGACGACACCTGGCCGATCACTCTCCTGGACGACATGGCCACCCGGCTGGGGGCCCAGCGCACCGTCGTACGGGACGCCGAGCACTCCCCCAACACGGACCAGCCGCTCACCACGGCCCGCGCCCTCGCCGCCTTCTGGGACCGCAGCCGAACGACGTAGGAGCGACCGGGGGACGCGGGAGCGACCGGGGGACGCGGGAGCGACCGGGGAGCGGCAGGAGCGACCAGGAAGCGCGGGCACGACCGGGGAGCGGCAGGAGCGGCCGGCGGCGCAGGAGCGGCCTAGTACTGCGCCTGAAGGTGCTCCCAGAACCCGTCCCGCAGCGCCCGCCGCAGATCCGCCTGCCCACGGAGCGAGTACTGCAACAGGCCCTCCGCCTCCACCAGCAGGTCCTGGTCCACCGAACCGGGCAGATACGGGTGCCCGGGCAGCAGCTCCACCAGCGCCTCCCGCCCGCGTGCCGCCAGCCACTTCGCGGCAATCTGCGCGCCCACGAAACGCACGTCCTCCCGGGTGGGCCTGATCGCCGCGGACGCGTCGTACGTGGCGGCGGTCCGCCGGGACACATACGGCTTGAAGAAGTCGAGGTCGAAGGTGCGCTGGCTGTCGACCTCCCAGAGGAGGGGCTCCGCCTGGTTGCGGCCCTCCGGGGCCTCGATGCCCCACAGGTGCACACGGGCCCCGTACCCCTGCGCCGCCTCGACCGCCGACACCAGGTCCTCGTCGCCGCCGAGGAGCGCCGCGTCGCTGATGGCACGGTGCCGGGCGAGCGACTCCAGATCCGTACGGATCAGTGAATCGACGCCCTTCTGCTGGTTGTTGGCGTTGAGGTTGCCGAGGCGCACCTTCACGTCCGGCAGTTCCGCGATCGACTGCTGCTCCGCCGTGTGGATGCGGCGCCGCGCGCCGTCGTACCAGTAGACCCGCAGCAGCCGGCTGTCCGCGAAGATCGTGCGCGCCTTGTCGATGAGGGCCTCGATCAGCCCCTCGGCGTCGAGCTCGAACGCCCGGCGGTCCTCGGTCCCGGCGACGAGCCGCCCCGCGGCCGCGTACAGATAGCCGGCGTCAACGAAGATCGCATGAGTCGAGGGCGTCTTCGCCACCTCGGCGAGCATGCGCTGGAGCAGCTCGTTCGTACGGTCGATGCGGGCGCCGAGCGCCGCGTGGTCGTCGTTCATATGCGTCCATTGTCCCGGCGGTCACGCTGCGAACACAACCGGTCCCAATCAGTGCCCTATGAACCAAACCGACCGCACACCGGCCGCACACCAACTGCTTACCCGTCAGTAATTAGGTTCTCGAAAAATTTCCTTAGCGTAGGGAATGTTTGTAACACGCATCCCGTTGTATCCGTATGGAACGCGGGGCACTGCCGCCTCGTGCACCACTCACCAGTAGTTCTCCGCAGGAGGATGACCAGACGAAGGGAGAAGCCCTTGCGCTTCGAAATCATGCGACTCGACGATGTCGACGGTACGCCCGTGGACAGCACTGTCGTAGACGCCGCCTCCGTCAATCGGATCGTTCAGCAGGCCGCCGCCATCGGGCAGCGACTGTGGATCCGCCCGACCGAATCGTCCGCTTCGTAACGCGGACGTCTCACGGGCGCCCGTCGCGAAACGGACGTCTCACAGACTTCAGAGCCCCGTACGACATCACCCGATGTCGTACGGGGCTCTGCGTGCCCCGGGGCCGGTGCGGCCCGTCAGCTCCCCCGAATCACCTGGGTGACCCCGTTGATGATCTGCTGCACGGCGATCGCGGAGAGCATCATGCCCGCGAGCCGCGTCACCAGCACGACGCCGCCGTCCTTGATGACACGGATGATCAGCAGCGAGTACCGCATCACCACCCACAGCACGACATGGATCGCGAGGATCGCGGCCCACACGGACACCTGGGTCGCCACACTGCCGGCCTTCTGGACGGCCAGGATCACGGAGACGATCGCGCCGGGGCCGGCGAGCAGCGGCATGCCCAGCGGTACGAGGGCGACGTTGACGTCCTTGGTCTGCTTGGGCTCGTCCGTCTTGCCGGTCAGCAGGTCGAGGGCGATGAGCAGGAGCAGCAGTCCGCCGGCGATCATCAGCGCGGGCACGGAGACATGCAGGTAGTCGAGGATCTGGTGCCCGAGCAACCCGAAGACGGTGATGACTCCACCGGCCACGCAGACGGCCTGGAACGCCATCCGCTTCTGCACCTTGGCGGGCCGGCCGGCGGTGAGCGCGAGGAAGATCGGGGTGATCCCGGGGGGATCCATGATCACGAAGAGGGTGAGGAAGAGTGAGCCGAAGACGGCGACGTCGAACACGGTTGATGGCCTTGCGGAGGTGATGAGAGCGGGGTTGCCGCCATGGGCAGGCGGTTCCGCGGAACGGAACCGGACGAACAGGTGGGCGCCACGGCATGGCACGCCGTGCGACCCGGCAGGCCGGCCCGGCAGAATCCGGGCCGATCCGGAGGACTCGCCTCAGGCGAAGTGGCTTCCGCCGGTACCCGGCACCGGGAACGCGCCCGTCGCCCGCCGGGTGATCTCCCCGTACACCTCGGGATCCGTGGTGAACTCGCCGAGCACACAGGTCTTGCGGCTGCCGTGGTAGTCGGAGGAGCCGGTGGCGAGGATCCCCAGGTCGGCCGCCAGCCCGCGCAGTCGTGCGCGCGTCGCCGGCTCGTGGTCCATGTGGTCGACCTCGATGCCGTCGAGCCCCGCCGCGGCCAGTTCCCCGATCGCGCTCTCGGGAACGGTCCGCCCGCGCTTCGACGCGGCCGGGTGCGCGAAGACGGTGACCCCGCCCGCGGCCTTGACCAGCCGAATCGCGTCGAACGGGTCCAGCTCGTGCTTCTCGACGTACGCCCGGCCCCCGTCGGCGAGCCACTCGGGCGTGAACGCGTCCGAGACGCTCTCCACGACACCCAGTTCCACCAGCGCGGAGGCGATGTGCGGGCGCCCGACGGAGCCGTCGCCCGCGATGCGCGCCACCTGCTCCCAGGTGACCGGCACGCCCAGCTCCTGAAGCTTGGTGATCATGCCCTGGGCCCGGGGCACCCGGTCGTCCCGCACCAGCTCACGCTCGGCGAGCAGTCCGGGCTCCTCGGGGTCGAAGAGGTAGGCCAGCATGTGCATGCCGATGCCGTCGAGGCGGCAGGAGAGTTCGGCGCCCGTGACGAGGGTCAGCCCCTCGGGAAGCGCCGCGATCGCCTGCGCGTGTCCGCGGGTGCTGTCGTGGTCGGTCAGCGCGACGACGTCCAGACCTGCGGCGCCCGCGTTCCGCACCAGCTCGGCCGGGGTGTCCGTACCGTCGGAGGCGGTGGAGTGGGTGTGCAGATCGATGCGCACGACGCGGACTCCAAGCGGTGACGGGACGGAAGCGGACGCTCAAGGATAACGGGAATTCCAGCTCCCTCGTCACACCCACAGCCCCGATGCGCCCCCTACACACCACCGCCCCCGCAGGGCCTGCGGGGCCCTGCGGGATCCACGGGACCCACAGGTTCCACGGGGTCTACGGAACCCGGGGAACCCACAGGACCCACCGCACCTACGGCTCAAGGAGCCGCGGCGACAGTGCCCCGCACGGCAGCAGATCCATCTCCGCACCCGCGTCCCGCAGATCCGTCAGCACCAGTTCGTCGTACATCAGCAGCCCCGACTGCTCGGGCCACACGACCGCCCACAGCCACAGCCCGAGCGCCTCGCCCGCGAAGACGGCACGGTCGTCGGGGGTGCCGGAGACATGCCACAGCGGGGTCGGCCGACCGGCGGCCAGCACCTTCGCCTGGGGCGGCTTCTCGACATCGATGTACGGGCCCGGATCGGGTCCGTCGATGCCCGCGTACCGCGCGCCGAGGCCGACGCCGAGTTCCTCGGCGACGAGGACCAGCTCCCCTATGCCGCCGAGCGGACCGGGCCCCGAGCAGGCCACGGCCGTCGCACGCCCGCCGCTGCGGTCGTCACCCGCGCAGCCCGCACCCGTGAACAGCCAGCCGACGGGCAGCGGCCAGGGCATCCACACGGGTACCTGGGCACGGTGCACCACGACACCGAGGGCCTCGACGCTGGGCGGGATCACGGGCTGCAACGGATACACGGCGCCATGCACATCACACTGCCAGGAGTCGGCAAAGAGGCCGGGAGCCCTGACCCGGCCACCACACTTCGGGCAACTGGGTTCGCCCCTCATAGAGCCCCACGGTCCTCCCCGTCACCCGCCGCGTCAAGGACGATCACCCGTCCGGCGTGCGTTCCGCGCGTCCCGCCCGGCCAGGAGAAACTAGATGTAGCTGACATTAATCAGATCGACCAGCTTAATGTGTGCATACGTCAACGATCTCGTCGAGGGCTACCGGTCGGGCGCGGTCTTCTTCGCCGGGGGCCTGCTGCTCGCCGTCGACGCACTCGTCCTCGGCTACGGCTACCGCTACGGCAGCCACACCACCGCCGTCGTCTGCACGATCCTGCCCGGTGCCTTCATCGGCGTGAACAACGCGGTCTGCACCGCGCCGGCCCGGGCATCTCGGAAGCACCGCGCCCGGTGGCGAGCGCGGGCTGCAACTTCGTCCGGTGGTTCGCGGTCGCGGCGGCGCCGTACTTCGCGCCGAAGATCAAGGAGCCGGAGCGGCGGCACGCCACGCGGGACGACGTCACGGTCGTCGTCAACTGACCGTTTCCGGCCAGGTGGTGAGCCCGGCTCAGTCCAGCGGAACGGATCTGCGTGACGGATCGCGCAGGTCCGTTCCGCCGGCGAGCCACCGCTCCTGAAGGGCCTGCGCCCCGTGCACACGCTTCCACGCGGCCTCGTTCGGCGTCATCGGGAGCAGCGGCAGGAAACGTACGGGATCGGCGGGCTCGTCCAGCTCCAGATCCTCGACCAGACCGCCGGACTCGGCGACCAGTACGGAGCTGAACGGAGCGCCGGGCCACAGGGGTTCGCCCACGTCGAGCGAGGCGCCGGGGGCCACGACAAGGCCCTCGACCTGCGGGGACGCGGCGAGGACGGCGAGCGGGCGGAGCACCTTGTCGGTGTCGGCGCCGCCTGCGCGTACCGACAGGACGAGCTCCGCGCGCGGGCCCTTCACCTGGTCGGCGACGACCGCCGTGGGGTCCGTCATCGGCTGGGCCGACATACCGAGGGTCGCGTACCGGACGACGTCCCCCGCTGTGAAGCGCAGCACTTCGATGCGGTCCGTGCCGAGGAAGGTGACCGCGGCCCGCGCGTCGGGTTCGCCCAGTGCCGCACGCAACCGGGCCTCGACCAGAGGAAGAACATCAGCCATGAGCCGAGCATAGAACTCGTCAGTAACGGGCAAAGCGGCGGCTTGACGCTTCTGTGCGCTGATAGTGTTGGCCGCTGGTCGGGGCAGCACGCAGAAGCGTCGCTCTCAAGTCTCGGCTCAGGTCTCGACGCACTGAGACTCCCCTACGGGGGCTCCCTACGGGGAATGGATCGTCCCTCACGGGGGACCGGCCGGAGGAGGTGGGGCTGCAATGGACCGAAGTCGACCGTGCAGTACCACCCGCTCTTCCGACCGCTGAGTCACGTAGCTCTCGCTTCGCTTTCGCGCTGTTGCCGGCTGCCGCCTCTCACGTTCGCATCCTGTTCTGCCTGGTGCCCGACGGAAGAGCACTTCGTTACCGCCTGATCTGACTCACCCGAGTTCGCCCGAGTCAGTGCTGATCTGAATCAGTAGTGAAGCAACCACCGCGACGGTGCGGTGCTCCCCGCTTTGTGGACGTGCCAAACATCCGCAGTCAGGACGTCCCCATTCCGGGCAGTTTCAACCGTCGCCGGTTGCCTTCAGTTGCGAAGGAGCCTGCCATGTCGATGATCCGTGACCTCCGTGCCGCGGTCCGCCCGTCCCGTCCCTCGATGCGCAAGGACGGCAGTGCGTACGACACCACGCGTGACCCCTCGACGCCCTCCGCCGTCGTCGACTGCGCCATCTACCGCGACGGCGCCCGCGTCGCGACCGACCGGCCGCTCACCCCGCACGAGGCGATGCGCCAGGTGCGGCGCGACGGGGGCTTCGTGTGGATCGGCCTGCATGAGCCGACGGAAGCCGAATTCGCCGGTATCGCGGGCGAGTTCGGGCTGCACCCGCTGGCCGTCGAGGACGCCGTCCAGGCGCACCAGCGGCCGAAGCTGGAGCGCTACGACGACTCCCTCTTCACCGTCTTCAAGACCATCCACTACGTGGAGCACGACCAGCTGACCGCCAACAGCGAGGTCGTCGAGACCGGCGAGGTCATGTGCTTCACCGGCCGGGACTTCTTCATCACCGTGCGGCACGGCGGGCAGGGCTCGCTGCGGGCGCTGCGGCACCGGCTCCAGGACGACCCCGAGCTGCTCGCGAAGGGGCCCTCGGCGGTGCTCCACGCGATCGCCGACCACGTCGTCGACGGCTACATCGCGGTCGCGGACGCGGTGCAGGACGACATCGACGAGGTGGAGACGGAGGTGTTCTCGCCGGGCCGGAAGGGAACGCCGCGCGGTACGGACGCGGGCCGTATCTACCAACTCAAGCGTGAGGTGCTGGAGTTCAAGCGGGCGGTCTCGCCGCTGCTGAGGCCCATGCAGCTGCTGAGTGAGCGACCGATGCGACTGATCGACCCGGACATCCAGAAGTACTTCCGGGACGTGGCGGACCACCTCGCCCGGGTCCAGGAGCAGGTGCTGGGCTTCGACGAGCTGCTCAACTCGATCCTCCAGGCCAACCTCGCGCAGGCGTCCGTCGCGCAGAACGAGGACATGCGCAAGATCACGTCCTGGGCGGCGATCATCGCCGTACCGACGATGGTGTGCGGGGTGTACGGCATGAACTTCGAGCACATGCCGGAGCTGCACTGGCGGTTCGGGTACCCGGTGATCATGAGCGTCACCGTGGTGCTGTGTCTGGGCATCCACCGCGCCCTGAAGCGCAACGGCTGGCTGTGACGGGGCCTGGTTAGGCTTGCGCCATGACGGAACAGCTGCTCGACCGGGCCCTCGTCGAGGAGGCCACCAAGAAGTCCGGACTCATCTGGGTCCGGGGCGACGGCGCACCGGCTCCCGACGACCGGGCGCACGGTGTGCCGACGCGCCCTCTGTGGCACGCGTGGCACGCGGGTGCGGTGTGCCTGGTCGGCGACGGGCCGGGTGAGCAGCCACTGCCCGGGCTGGTCGACGGCGGGGGCGCGACGGTGACCGTCCGCAGCAAGGACAAGGGTGGCCGGCTCGTCACGTGGTCGGCGAAGGTGGTGGAGCTGGCGCCGGGTTCCCCCGAGTGGGCGGCCGCGGTGGCCGAGCTGAAGGGCAAGCGCCTGAACGCGCCGGACGGCGAGGCGATGCCGGAGCGCTGGGCGCGCGAATGCCGGGTGCTGCGGCTGGAACCGCTCGGCGACACGGCCGAGCTGCCGACGGACTCACTGGCGGCGGCACCGCTGCCGACGCCTGCGACGACCCGCCACCCGATCCCGGCGGCACTCCCCCGGCTGCTCCTGAAGCGGCGCAAGCGCGGCTGAGGGCCGCGGGTGCGGCTCCGGCGGGGCGCACCCGCTTCAGGAACGGTTCGGTGCCGGTGAATAGGATCGTCGCGCGGCAGCCGCCCGACCCGGGAAGCGGGCCGACGTGCGGCAGCGGCTCTCTCCGCCGCGACGGCGCACGGCCACGTCCGCACCGCACCCGCGCCCCGGCCCCGTACGTCCCCTACGACGTCGTACGACGTCGGCTACGACGTCGGCAGCTGTTGCCCGTAGTCCACCGTCTCCTTCTTCGACGGCTCCTTCAGGGCGAAGCCCTTCCCCCAGTCCGTCAGGCTGAGGGTGCCCGCGCCCCCCGCTCGCACCAGGCGCAGCGGATACGGCTTGCCCTCCAGGGAGACGTCCAGCGTGCCGCCGGAGCCCTTCTCGCCGGTGATGCGGATCGTGCGGACGCCGCTCTGATCGTGGTGGCCGTCCGTCGCCAGGGTGCCGTGCAGCGTGAGCAGACCGTCCAGCAGCACGCTCTTGTCCGTGAAGCCGCTGAAGCGCTTGTACGCCGGATCCCCGGTCGGCACCTTCACGTACTTGTCGTCGAGCTTGTCCGCGGCCGCGTCCCCCGCGTCACTGGATCCGCCGCCGCCCTGGCCGCCCTGGTGGCTCCAGAAGTCCGCGCCCGCCTTCAGGAACAGGTGCCGGCCCACCCGCAGCAGCCGGAAGGTCGCTCCCTTCGAGGTGACCGACCCGCTGGCGCCGTCCTCCTTGAGGCGCATGTCGAGCCGGTACGTACGTCCGTTGGTCACCACGGTGCCCGACAGCCGTACCGTGTCCGCGGCCTCCGCGGCCGCACGCGTCCGGCTCTGGATCTTCTCGGCCGGCAGCTTGCCGACCCCGTTCGTGCCCGCGTCCGGATCGCTACTACTGCACCCCGTCAGCCCCGTCCCGGTCACGACCAGTGCGCACGTCGCGCTCACCAGTGCGGCCCTGCGGGTACGACCCTGGGGAATTGCAGTCACAGGTGGGGCTGCCTTTCATGCGGATGTCCTCATCGGCGTACGGCAGCGTACCGGTGCCCGCCACGCCCACCGGAGCCAGTCCGTCCGGACCGCCCACCAGGGCGTATCCGACCGGGACGGGCTAGCCTGAAGCCCATCCGAGCGGACATACGAGCAGGAAACCAACCGGTACGAACCGAAGCGGCCCGAACAGACCCGGCAGGCACGGACCCCGCAGGAAACGGACCCCGTAGGAAGAGGAGGCGCTGGCATGGTGGCAGGCGCCCCCAGGATCTTCGTCTCGCACCTCTCCGGTGTCCCCGTCTTCGACCCGAACGGCGACCAGGTGGGCCGCGTCCGCGATCTTGTCGCCATGCTCCGCGTCGGCCGCCGTCCGCCCCGGCTGCTCGGGCTGGTGGTCGAACTGTCCACCCGGCGCCGCATCTTCCTGCCCATGACCCGTGTGACCGGCATCGAGTCCGGCCAGGTCATCACCACCGGCGTGCTCAACGTGCGCCGCTTCGAACAGCGGCCCACCGAGCGGCTGGTCTTCGGTGAGCTGCTCGACCGGCGCGTCCGGCTCGTGGAGACGGGCGAGGAGGTGACCGTCCTCGACGTGGCCGTCCAGCAGCTTCCGGCCCGGCGGGAATGGGAGATCGACCGGGTCTTCGTGCGGAAGGGCCGGAGCGGGGCCTTCCGGCGCACCAAGGGCGAGACCCTGACCGTCGAATGGTCCGCCGTCACCGGGTTCTCGCTGGAGGAGGACGGGCAGGGCGCGGAGAGCCTGCTGGCCACCTTCGAGCAGCTGCGCGCGGCCGACCTCGCGAACGTCATGCACCACCTGTCCCCGAAGCGGCGCGGAGAGGTGGCGCTCGCACTGGACGACGACCGCCTCGCCGACGTCCTCGAGGAACTCCCCGAGGACGACCAGATCGAGATCCTCAGCAAGCTCAAGGAGGAGCGCGCGGCCGACGTCCTGGAGGCGATGGACCCGGACGACGCGGCCGACCTGCTCGGCGAACTGCCCGAGGAGGACGTGGAGCGGCTGCTGACGCTGATGCGGCCCGACGAAGCGGCGGACGTACGGCGGCTGATGGCGTACGAGGAGCGGACCGCCGGTGGCCTGATGACGACCGAGCCCATCGTGCTGCGGCCCGACGCCACGGTCGCCGACGCGCTCGCCCGGGTCCGCAACGCCGACCTGTCCCCCGCGCTCGCCGCCCAGGTGTACGTGTGCCGCCCGCCGGACGAGACGCCGACCGGCAAGTACCTGGGCACGGCGCACTTCCAGCGGCTGCTGCGCGACCCGCCGTACACACTGGTCAGCTCGATCCTCGACGACGATCTGCAACCGCTCGCCCCGGACGCCGCGCTGCCCGTCGTCGCGGGCTTCTTCGCCACCTACGACATGGTCGCCGCGCCCGTCGTCGACGAGAGCGGCTCGCTGCTCGGCGCGGTGACCGTGGACGACGTACTGGACCACATGCTGCCCGAGGACTGGCGCGAGACGGAGTTCCACCTGGACGACGGGCCCGGCGCCGACGGCTCGGAGGCACCCCATGGCCCCTGAGCGCGAGATCCGCGAACGAACGGCGTCCGGGGCGATCGCCGCCACCCGGCCCCGTACCCGGCTCGACCAGCCGAAGCCGCAACGCCGCAGGCTGCTGCCCGAGTGGGACCCGGAGGCCTTCGGGCGGCTCTCGGAGCGGATCGCGCGGTTCCTGGGCACCGGGCGGTTCATCGTCTGGATGACGGTCGTCATCATCCTGTGGGTGGTGTGGAACGTCGCCGCCCCCGGCGAGTGGCGCTTCGACACCTACCCGTTCATCTTCCTGACGCTGATGCTGTCGCTGCAGGCCTCCTATGCCGCCCCGCTGATCCTGCTCGCGCAGAACCGCCAGGCCGACCGCGACCGGGTCAACCTCGAACAGGACCGCAAACAGAACGAGCGCTCGATCGCCGACACCGAATACCTCACCCGCGAGATCGCCGCGCTGCGCATCGGCCTCGGTGAGGTGGCCACCCGCGACTGGATCCGCTCGGAGCTCCAGGACCTGGTCAAGGAGCTGGAGGAGCGGTACACCGACGGCCACGGGGACGGCCGCGTCGTATTCCCGGCGGAGCGTGCGCACGGACGTGACGTAGACGACCGCTGACGGGTCTTTCCGGGCCCCCTGTGCAGCGCCGTACCATCGTCCTATGGCTACGGAAGACGCGGTGCGTGAAGCACTGGCGACGGTGAACGACCCCGAGATCCAGCGACCCATCACCGAGCTGGGGATGGTCAAATCGGTGGAGATCGGTGCGGACGGAGCGGTCGCGGTCACCGTGTATCTGACCGTCTCCGGCTGCCCGATGCGCGAGACCATCACGACGAACGTGACGAAGGCGGTCTCGGCGGTCGAGGGCGTCACGCGCGTCGACGTGACCCTGGACGTGATGAGCGACGAGCAGCGCCGCGAGCTGGCGACCGCGCTGCGCGGCGGCCAGGCCGAGCGCGAGGTGCCCTTCGCCAAGCCCGGCTCCCTGACCCGGGTGTACGCGGTCGCCTCCGGCAAGGGCGGCGTCGGCAAGTCGTCGGTGACGGTGAACCTGGCGGCGGCGATGGCGGCCGACGGCCTCAAGGTCGGCGTCGTCGACGCGGACATCTACGGCCACTCCGTGCCGCGCATGCTCGGCGCCGACGGCAGGCCCACCCAGGTCGAGAACATGATCATGCCGCCGTCCGCGAACGGCGTGAAGGTCATCTCGATCGGCATGTTCACCCCGGGCAACGCACCGGTCGTATGGCGCGGCCCGATGCTCCACCGCGCCCTCCAGCAGTTCCTCGCGGACGTCTACTGGGGCGACCTGGACGTCCTCCTCCTCGACCTCCCGCCGGGCACGGGCGACATCGCGATCTCCGTCGCGCAGCTCGTCCCGAACGCGGAGATCCTCGTCGTCACGACCCCGCAGCAGGCCGCGGCCGAGGTCGCCGAGCGGGCGGGCTCCATCGCCGTCCAGACCCACCAGAAGATCGTCGGCGTGGTCGAGAACATGGCGGGGCTGCCCTGCCCGCACTGCGACGAGATGGTCGACGTGTTCGGCACGGGCGGCGGCCAGTCGGTGGCCGACGGCCTGACCCGCACGACCGGCGCGACCGTCCCGGTCCTCGGCTCCATCCCGATCGACGTCCGTCTGCGCGAGGGCGGCGACGAGGGCAAGCCGGTCGTCCTGACCGATCCCGACTCCCCGGCCGGCTCGGCCCTGCGCGCGATCGCGGGCAAGCTGGGCGGCCGCCAGCGCGGTCTGTCGGGCATGTCGCTGGGGATCACGCCCCGGAACAAGTTCTAGGCGACCGAGTTCCGCGCGAACGAGTTCCGCGCGGACAGCTTCCGGGAGGACAACTTCCGGGAGGACAACTTCCGGGAGGCCAAGCTCTGGGGCGGACAAGCTCCAGGCCTGCCCGTACGGCAACCCTGCCGCGTCCGCGCTACGCGTACGCCGCGATGTCCTTGATCACCGAGAAGCCCAGCCCGTACGCGCTCATCCCGCGCCCGTACGCGCCCACGTGGACGCCTTCCTGGGTGGAGCCGGCGAGGACCCAGCCGAACTCGGACTCCCGGTAGTGGAAGGACGAGGGGACCCCGTCCACGGGGAGGGACAGCGTGGACCAGTCGGGGCCGGCCAGGTCGTCGGCCAGGACCCACGCCGTCTCGGTCTGCTGGTCCAGCCAGTCGTCCCGCAGGGTGTGGTCCATCTGGCCGGGCCAGGTGACGGACAACAGCCCCACACCCGCGAGCCAGGCCGCGGAGGAGACCGAGGTGGCCTCGAGCAGGCCCGTGCCGTCGGCACTGCGCCTGACGGGGTTGGCCGCGACGGTCACCACGACCGCGAACCGCTCCTTGTCCTCCGTCGACTCACCGCGCACGGTGGGCTCCTCGCCGTGCCCGATCGAACCGTGCTCCACCGCACCGTCGGCCGCGGTGCCCACCTGCATCAGCCAGCGCGGGCCCGTGAACGCCTCGTCGAGGCCGTACCAAGGAAAGGGCGCCAGCAGGTAGCCGTCGACCGTGCGCCGGGCGGAGGGGAACTGCTGTCCGCCCTCCGCGGCCGGCGCCTGCGCGCCCACCCGACTCGTCGTCTCCATACCCGGACGCCTCCTAGCTCTCGTCGGACCCGAGCGGCCCGCCCCCCACGGGCGTCCTCGCTCTCCAACGGTCCGCACAACAACTGGGCAGCATAGCCACAGCGTTCCGAGCTGCCGGGAAACGCCCGGCGCGTACGGCGTCGTACGGGTCGTTTTCAGGCCGCTCGCGCGCTCCTGAGCCTATGGCCTGCGTCACGTTCCAGGCAGAGCGCGGGCCATGTCCGTACGGCCGCGGCGGTATGGCTGTACGGGTCAGCCGGCGCCGCGGGTACGGCTCAGGCGGCGTCCGTGGGACGGGTCAGCCGACGTCACGGGTACGGCTCAGGCGGCGTCCGTCTGGACGAATCAGGTGGCGTCCGCGTCGAAGGGCGGGCGCTCGTCCGCTTCGAGCTGCTCGCGCTTCTTCGTCATGTCGACCGTGCCGCCGGCGGAGCCGTTGGCCGACGAGGAGGAGGCGGAGGTCTCGGACTCACGGCCGTGCACCGCGTCCGTGACCTCGGCCATCTCCTTCTTCAGGTCGAAGCCGTTGCGGATCTCCTTGAGCCCCAGCTCGTCGTTGTCCAGCTGCTTGCGGATGAACGTCTTGGGGTTGAGATCCTCGAACTCGAAGTCCTTGAACTCCGGACCGAGTTCCTCCCGTATGTCCTGCTTGGCGCTCTCCGAGAACTCGCGGATCTTACGGATGGTGCGCGTGACGTCCTGGATCATCTTCGGAAGCTTGTCCGGGCCGAAGACGAGCACAGCAAGGACAACGAGCGTCACCAGCTCAAGCGGTCCTATGTCATTGAACACCTTGCAGCTCCTTGCGATGTCCTCGGCCCTCGGCAGGTCTTTCCGTGGTCCGGGCCGGGTCCACGGTACCCGGGGTTCCCGTCCGACCGGTACTGTCCCGAGGCCTTCGACCGCGTGTACACACCCGGTTTTCCGGGATGTTTGCCTAGTGAGACCCGGTTTCGGGCCGTACCTGTGAAGTTGGTGTCAGTTGCCGCGGCTCCGTCAGGCCCCGGACGCGGAGCCCAGGACGAGGGTGACCGGCTTCTCCTTGCCGTCGCGTTCGACGGTCAGCGCCAGGCGGTCGCCGGGGCGGTGGGCGCGGATCTTGACGATGAGTTCCTCCCCGGAGTGGATGCGCTGCCCGTCGACCTCGGTGATGACGTCCCCGGCCTGGATGCCGGCCCGGTCGCCGGGGCCGCCCCGCGTCACCGGGGACCCGCCGTCGTTGCTCTTCGTGCCGACCCGCGCGCCGTCGCCCGTGTAGTCCATGTCGAGGGTCACGCCGATCACGGGGTGGGTGGCCCTGCCGGTGTTGATCAGCTCCTCCGCGACCCGCTTGGCCTGGTTGACCGGGATGGCGAAGCCGAGCCCGATGGAACCGGCCTGGCCGCTCTGGTCGGAGCTGCTGTCGGCGGAGCGGATGGCGGAGTTGATGCCGACGACCCGGGCCTTGGAGTCGAGGAGAGGGCCGCCCGAGTTGCCGGGGTTGATGGGGGCGTCGGTCTGGAGCGCGTCCACGTACGAGACGTCGCTGCCGTCGCCCTTCTCACCGCCGGCGGTGATGGGCCGCTCCTTGGCGCTGATGATCCCTGAGGTGACGGTGTTCGCGAGGTCGAAGGGCGCGCCGATGGCGACGACCGGGTCGCCGACCTGGACGTTGTCGGAGTTGCCGAGGGGCATGGGCTTGAGCCCGCCGACCCCGCTCACCTTGACGACGGCGAGGTCATAGCCGCTGTCCCGTCCGACGACGGTGGCCTTTGCGGTCTCGCCGCCGCTGAAGGTCACGGATATCTCGCCGCTCGATCCGGCCGGTTCGACGACGTGGTTGTTGGTCAGGATGTGCCCGCGGCCGTCGAGTACGAAGCCGGTGCCGGTGCCCTCCGCGGCGGAGCCCTTGACGTGCAGGGTCACCACGCTGGGCAGCGCGCGGGCGGCGATCCCCGCGACGCTGTCCGCGGCCCGCTCCTCGGACTCCTGGCCGGCCTGCGGCAGCTCCACGTCCGTGACCCCGCCGGTGCGCTCCAGATACACGCCGACGGCTCCGCCGATCCCGCCGGAGACGAGGGCGAGGACCACGGCTCCCAGCACGAGCACCCTGACTCGCGCGCTTGCGCCGCTCCTCCCGGGAGCGCGACTGCGGTGCCTCGTCTGGTGCACGGGGGCGGAGGTGGCGGCCCATGGGTCGTAGTTTTGCCAGGGGGCGGACATGGGGCTGCGGCCGGCGACGCGGGGCCGCCCAGTTGGGCTCGCCATGCGTCGGTGCCCAGGGCGCCGTGCGTCCGGTGTCCCGAGGGCGCGGCATGTGCCTGGGCAGTCATGGGAGGCGCTCTCGGGCGGCGTGCCTGTTGGGCGGGCGTGGTCGCCTGGGCAACTGGACGGGCGGAGCCCGCTGCCCAGGGCCCCCGCATGCCCGTACCGCGTGGGTGCTGTAGGGATCGGGATCGTGCAGCGGCTTGGGCCGGTCGACGGGAACACCGCCCGGGGCATCGGCCGGGGTGCCGGGCACGGCCGCCGCGGGGGCGGCTTCGCCCTCGGCTTCGACGGTCGTGTGGGCAGCACCGGCGGGAGCGTGGGCCGCGGCGGCAGAAGCGTCGGCCGCGTCGACGGACGCGTCGGCCACACCGGCGGACGCGGCGTCGGGCGAAACGCGGGACACCGCCGGCACGGGGGCGACTTCGGCATCGGCAGACGCGGGGCCCGCGGCAACGGCCAGGTCAGCCGCAGCAGACGTCTCCTGGGCCGCTTCGGCCGTCGCGTCCGGCGCCGTCGCGCCGGTGGGTACCTCGTCGGACGGACCGCTCCCCCGGCGCGTCGAAGCCGGGCGCTCCAACTCGAAGTCCCCGTCGCCGACGGGGACTTCACGTACGGGCACCCCGACCGGCCGACTGAGCTCGAAGTCGCCGTCGGACTCAGCCGACTCGGCCACGCCGCTGACCGCCCCACCGGCGCCGGCGCCGGCATCGGCACCCGCACCCGCACCCGCACCCGCACCCGTCACCGCGTCAGTCGGTCCACCGTCCGTGGAAGCCGCCGCGCCGGAGCGTCCCTCGGGCGAACCCACCCCGCCGCTCTCCACCGCGTCCGGCTCCGGCGGGCCCCCGAACGGGTCGGCACCCCCCGCGGGCACCCGCGGGCGGCTCCACCACTTCGGCTTCGTGGGCTTCCCCTCGTTCATGCTCTCCCCACACCCGGCCCGCGGCGCTACGGCGCCCGCGGTCACCGCAGAATCGTCGATTCCGCGCTCGGATCCCTCCCACGAACGCGGCTCACCATGGATTCAACCAGGTTCACGGGCCGCGGCGCAGAGGTCGGGTTCAGGGTGCGGTGGGGGAGGTGGGAGAGGGGAACGAGGTGGCGTCCGGCGCGACGAGCAGGCCGGGTGCGGTGACACCCGCCGCCGTCGACCATGAGGACAGCGCGACCGGTGCCGCCTCGGTGAGCGGACGTATGAGGGGGGACATCACGGCGGCACCGGCCACCACGGGAGCGGTCAGCGTGTGCAGGTCCGGCAGCTTCCGGGCCGCCGGGGTGGGGGCTCCGGGCAGCAGCGGCGCCGACACCTCGGTGGGCGCGACAGCGGTCTCGCCGAGCGAGCGCTGTCCCTGGCCGAGGAGCGGGCCGACGGAGCGACGGCGCTGGGACTCCGGCGCCGTGGCGGCTCCGGCGCCCGGAGTGCGCATCGGTGTCACATTGCTTCCGGAGCCCGATCCGCCCCGCGCGTCGGCCGCGGTGTCGGTCGGCACCCCGGTCGCCGACACTCCGCCGAGCGCGATCGCGGCCAGCGACACCGCTCCGGCGGCGACGAAGGCGAACCGCATGCCGCGCGTGGCCGACCGCTCGGCCTCGTGCCGGCTGACGTCATGGATGCGGAAGCCACGGTCCCCGGACAGGGCCCGGTCCTCGGACGGTGACAGCGCGGTGGCGTGCGGCCCGGAAGGGACGTAGCCGAAAGACGTCTCACCCCTCACTCCGAAGACCCCGGCGCCCCCAGGGACTCCGGGCCTGCCGGACAGTCTTCTGCCGAAGCCTCCCCCGTCGAGCGGCGAACCACTGCCGTCGGAGTCGCCTCCCCCGGGCAGCCCCTGGAGGCGTGCCAGGAAGCTCTCGGAGGGGGGTGGCGGGGCCACTTCCGCAAAGACGTTCTTCAGTCGGCGCTGTGCGTCGGCCTCGGCCTTGCACTTGGCGCAGGTGGCCAGGTGGGCCAGCACACGCTCGCGCGACTCATGACCGAGCTCCCCGTCCACCAGGGCAGAGAGTCGGTCTCCCAGATGCTGATCCGCAATACGCCGCTCAGCGGAGTTCGGCCGTGTTCCACTCACGCGGACGCGCCCCCTCCTCCCAGCACGGGCACACCCGTGACCGCGAAGGAACGGCGTTCCGCGCGGGCCGCGGGCGAGCGGTGCGCAAGGGCCTTGCGCAGCTGCGAACGTCCGCGGTGGATCCGGCTGCGGACCGTGCCGAGCTTGACGCCCAGGGTCGCGGCGATCTCCTCGTACGACAGCCCTTCGATGTCGCACAGGACGACCGCGGCGCGGAACTCGGGCGCCAGCGTGTCGAGGGCCTGCTGGACGTCCGCGTCGAAGTGCGCGTCGTTGAAGACCTGCTGGGGGGACGGCTCGCGGCTGGGCAGGCGCTCGGCCGCGTCGTCACCGAGGGCGTCGAAGCGGATGCGCTGCTTGCGGCGGACCATGTCCAGGAAGAGGTTCGTGGTGATGCGGTGCAGCCAGCCCTCGAACGTGCCGGGCGTGTACGTCGACAGGGAGCGGAAGACCCGGACGAAGACTTCCTGGGTCAGGTCCTCGGCGTCGTGCTGGTTGCCGGTGAGGCGGTACGCCAGGCGGTAGACCCTGCCGCTGTGCGTGCTGACGATCTCCTCCCAGGTGGGCGGAGTCCACGCCTGCGAGTCCGCGTCGGTGGCGAAGGTCGCGGTCTGCGCGGTGGTGGCAGCGTGGTGCTTGTCAGCGATGTCGGTCACGGATTTCGGCTCACCCGCCGACCTGAGGAAGCGCCGCAGCACTCCTCTCCGATCCACAGGCGCAGCCGCACCTCCCCTATCGGCTCTGGTGGTGTCCAGTGGAGCCCCTACCATAGCCACCTCGCCCGTTAGCTCCGGATAAGCGGTTTTACGAGAATTTGATACGCGCTCATATGACCGCGTCAGCATTTGCTCGACGTCCCGTTCGGCATCCTCATCCATCCACTGCCCCCCGCTGCGATCCACACCCTTCTAAACGCCCGGTCCCATCAGCGGGTTCCCGACACCAACGGATACAGTCACGCCCAGGCAACCACGGGGACAGGAGAGGGTCATTACCGGCAACCGGCAGACGAGCTGGGCGTTCGCCGACGCCTTTGTCGCCGAGGAAGAGGCGCTGCGCTGGGCCCGGGACCGGGCTCGGGAAGCAGGGCTGCGCTCGGTGTCGCCGGGCACCGGCGCGGCACTGCGGTTGCTCGCCGCCACCGTGGACGCCAAGGCCGTCGCGGAGATCGGGACCGGCACCGGAGTCTCCGGGATTCATCTGCTGCACGGCATGCGGCCGGACGGCGTGCTGACCACCGTGGACCCGGAGCCGGAGCGCCAGCAGTTCGCCCGGCAGGCCTTCCGCGCGGCCGGCTTCGCCAGCAACCGTGCCCGCTTCATCCCGGGCCGCGCCCTGGACGTGCTGCCCCGGCTCGCGGACTCGGGCTACGACCTCGTCTTCTGTGACGGTGACCGCCTGGAGTGCCTGGACTATCTCGCTGAATCGTTGCGCCTGCTGCGTCCTGGCGGGCTCGTCGTCTTCGAGGGTGTCTTCGCGGACGGTCGCACGGTGGACTCGGGACCGCAGCCCGCTGAGGTCGGGCGGCTGCGGGAGCTGCTGCGCGCGGTGCGCGAGAGCCCGGATCTGGTGCCCTCGCTGCTGCCGGTGGGCGACGGGCTGCTGTGCGCGGTCAAGCGCTGAGCCGGCGAGCCACGGGCACCAGCCGCTGAAGCCTGGGCACCAGCCCCTGAACAGCGGGTACGTGGGGCACGTACTCGGGTACGTGAGGCACGTACTCCTGGAAAAGCAGCGCCCCGGCACCTACGAGGATGCCGGGGCAGCTGAAAGGGTATGGTCGTTTCCGCGTCAGCCGACGACCTTCTTGAGGGCGTCGCCGAGAGCGTCCGCCTCGTCCGGGGTCAGCTCGACGACGAGCCGACCGCCGCCTTCGAGCGGAACTCGCATGACGATGCCCCGCCCCTCCTTGGTCACCTCGAGCGGGCCATCGCCCGTCCGCGGCTTCATGGCCGCCATGCTCGTTCCCCTTCCTGAAACCAGCTCATCGTCGCCGACGGCCCCATGGGAGGGCACGCGCGCCTGTTGGTAGGACACGCGTCACCGGCATCGAACACATTGCTTCCAGGCCATTATCCCGCATCTCAGGACCCGATGACCAACATCAGTCGGCATCGCTTGGGCAACGCGCGCGAGCAAAACCACTCAATTCGGCGATGTGACTGCGATACTGCGCCGCCGCACGGACTTCTGCCGAGCGGAAACGGTCCTGATTTCTTTGACGCAGGTCACATGTCCGGTCCGGTCCGCCGTCGGTGATCTCCGCCATGCTGTCCTTCGGAAGCAGGGCGTACCGACCGGTACGGCCGAGCCGCGACACCTGAGGGGAACCACCATGGCCGACACCGTGCTCTACGAGGTGAGCGACGGGCTCGCGACGATCACGCTGAACCGCCCCGAGGCGATGAACGCGATGAACATCGCGACCAAGGTCGCCTTCCGGGACGCGGCGCGGACAGCCGCCGACGACGAAGCCGTACGGGCGATCCTGCTCACCGCGGCCGGCGACCGGGCGTTCTGCGTGGGCCAGGACCTGAAGGAGCACATCGGGCTGCTGGCCTCGGACAAGCAGTCCGGGTCGGGGCAGACGATGAGCACCGTGCGCGAGCACTACAACCCGATCGTGCGGGCGCTGACCGGCGCGGCGAAGCCGGTGGTGGCGGCGGTGAACGGGGTCGCGGCCGGGGCGGGTTTCGGTTTCGCGCTCGCCGCGGACTACCGGATCGTGGCGGACACGGCGGCCTTCAACACCTCGTTCGCCGGGGTCGCGCTGACCGCCGACTCCGGGATCTCCTGGACCCTGCCGCGCGTCATCGGCCCGAGCCGCGCCGCCGACCTGTTGCTCTTCCCGCGCAGCATCACCGCGCAGGAGGCGTACGAGTGGGGCATCGCGAACCGGGTGGTCCCCGCCGCCGAACTGCGCGCCGAGGCACAGAAGGTGGCGCGGTCCCTGGCCGAAGGCCCGACCGTGGCGTACGCGGCGCTGAAGGAGTCGCTCGCCTACGGGCTCTCCCACACCCTGGACGAGACCCTGGAGAAGGAGGACGAACTCCAGGCCCGCGCGGGCGCGTCCGAGGACCACGGCATCGCGGTGCAGGCGTTCGTGAACAAGGAGAAGCCGAAGTATCTGGGGCGGTGACCCGGGGCGGGGCCCGGGGTCAGTGGCTCCGGGCCACGCAGTCCGCCAGGTGGTCGTCGACCAGCCCGCACGCCTGCATCAGGGCATACGCCGTCGTCGGGCCGATGAAGCGGATGCCGCGCTTCTTGAGGGTCTTGGAGAGGGCCGTCGACTCGTCGGTGACCGCCGGCACGTCGGCGAGGGTCCTCGGGACGGGGCGGGCGGCCGGATCGGGGGCGAAGGACCAGATCAGCTCGTCCAGTTCACCGGCCGGCCAGTCGGCCAGCACGCGCGCGTTGGCGACCGTCGCCTCGATCTTCAACCGGTTGCGGATGATGCCCGGATCGGCGAGCAGGCGCTCCTTGTCGGCGTCCGTGAAGTCCGCCACCTTGCCGATCTCGAAGCCGGCGAAGGCGGCTCTGAACCCCTCCCGCCGACGCAGGATCGTGATCCAGGACAGGCCCGACTGGAAGGCCTCCAGGCACAGCCGCTCGTACAGCGCGTCGTCGCCGTGGACCGGGCGGCCCCACTCCTCGTCGTGATACGCCACGTAGTCCTCGGTCGACAGGGCCCACGGGCAGCGCAGCACGCCGTCCGAGCCGGCCAGGGCACCGCTGCTCACTGGTGGTCCCCCTGGTCCCCCTCGACGGGCTTGTCCATGGAGACCCTGGCCGTCCGAGCCCCGGCGAGGGCGGACTCCAGATCGGCGATGCGGGCGTCCCGCTCGGCGATCTCGGCGCCGAGGCGGCCCAGGGCGTCGTCCACGTCCGCCATGCGGTAGCCGCGGGGGGCGAGCGGGAAGCGCAGGGCCTCCACATCCGCGCGGTTCACGGGCCGGTCCGGAGGCAGGGGGTCGTCGAGCCGCTCGGCGGCCGCCTCGGGCAGCGGGGCGCTCTCGCCGCCGCCCACCACGGCCAGTGTCACCGCGGCGACCACGACGACGAGCGCGACGACCAGGAAAATGAACATGAACATCGCTGGAGTCCCCACGCTCGGGTGCCGACGCGCAGCGCGTCGGCCGGAAGTGTCGAATCTGTCAGGGTCCGATCGTGCCATGCGGGTCTGACAGTTAAGGTCGCAGGCGGCGCGGGCCTGCCTTTCGGATCGGGTCGGCAGCAGCTTACGACGCCCGACAACCCCGCGGCCCGGGCCTGATCCTAAAGAACAGGCCTGCCGCAGCGGGACGTACTAGGAGAGGTCACAGGGGATGCTCAGGCTGGGCAAGCGTGAATTCGGCACTCACGAGCCGGTGATCATGGCGATCGTGAACCGGACCCCGGACTCCTTCTACGACCAGGGGGCGACCTTCCACGACGAGGCCGCCCTCGCGCGCGTGGAGCGGGCGGTGTCGGAGGGTGCCGCGATCATCGACATCGGCGGCGTCAAGGCGGGTCCCGGCGAGGAGGTGACCGCCGAGGAGGAGGCACGGCGGACGGTGGGATTCGTCGCCGAGGTGCGGCGGCGGCACCCGGACGTGATCATCAGCGTCGACACCTGGCGGCACGAGGTCGGTGCGGCGGTCTGCGAGGCGGGCGCGGATCTGCTCAACGACGCGTGGGGCGGGGTGGATCCGCGGCTGGCGGAGGTGGCGGCGCGGTACGGGGTGGGGCTGGTGTGCACGCACGCGGGGGGCTCTCAGCCGCGGACGCGGCCGCACCGGATCGCGTACGACGACGTCATGGCCGACATCCTGGGGGTCACTCTCGGGCTGGCCGAGCGGGCGGTGGAACTGGGCGTGCCGCGTGAGTCGGTGCTCATCGACCCCGGGCACGACTTCGGGAAGAACACGCGGCACAGCCTGGAGGCGACGCGGCGGCTGGGCGAGATGGTCGAGACGGGCTGGCCGGTGCTGGTCTCCCTCTCCAACAAGGACTTCGTGGGCGAGACGCTCGACAAGCCGGTGAAGGAGCGGGTGTTGGGGACGCTGGCGACGACCGCGGTCTCGGCGTGGCTCGGGGCGCAGGTGTACCGGGTGCACGAGGTGGCGGAGACGCGGCAGGTACTGGACATGGTCGCGTCGATCGCGGGGCACCGGCCCCCGGCGGTGGCCCGTCGGGGGCTCGCGTAGCCGTACGGGTGGCTGCGGGGGGGGCTGTGCGGCCCCCCGGCCGGGCTACCTCCCCGCCTCCTTCGACACCAACCCCACCGCCTCGTCCACGTCGTCCGTCAGGTGGAACAGCAGCAGGTCCTTCTCGGCCGCCTTCCCCTGGCCCACCAGCGTGTGCTTCAGCCAGTCCACGAGACCGCCCCAGTACTCCGTACCGAAGAGGACGATCGGGAAGCGCGTGACCTTCTGGGTCTGGACCAGGGTCAGCGCCTCGAAGAACTCGTCCAGGGTGCCGAGGCCGCCCGGCAGGACGACGAAGCCCTGCGCGTACTTCACGAACATCATCTTGCGGACGAAGAAGTACCGGAAGTTCAGGCCGATGTCGACGTACGGGTTCAGCCCCTGCTCGAACGGCAGCTCGATGCCGAGGCCGACCGAGATGCCCTTCGCCTCACAGGCGCCCTTGTTGGCCGCCTCCATGGCGCCGGGCCCGCCGCCCGTGATCACCGCCCAGCCCGCCTCGACCAGGCCGCGGCCGAGACGCACTCCCGCCTCGTACTCGGGAGAGTCCTCCTTCGTGCGCGCCGAGCCGAACACGCTGATCGCGGGCGGGAGTTCGGCCAGTGTGCCGAAGCCCTCGATGAACTCCGACTGGATGCGCAGCACTCGCCAGGGGTCGGTGTGCACCCAGTCCGAGGGGCCGCCCGCGTCGAGCAGCCGCTGGTCCGTCGTGCTCGACTGCACCTGGTCCCGCCTGCGCAGCACGGGGCCCAGCCGCTGCTCCTCCGGTGGCTGCTTCTTGCCCTCCGGGTTGCCAGTAGGCATGTCCGCTCCCTCCGCTTGCGGTCGTTCCACCCCAGCGTAGATCCAGGGGGGTTACGTACGGGGGACGTGAGCATGTCCGCCGTGAACCACCCCGGCGGCCGCGCCGGTCAGGACGTCAGCCAGGCCCGCAGCCGCTCCTCGGCCTGAGGGATCACGGCCGCCTCGACCCGCTCGTCCACCTTGTGGGCCAGCAGTTGGGCGCCGGGACCGTAGTTCACCGCGGGCACGCCGAGCGCGCTGAAGCGGGCGACGTCCGTCCAGCCGAACTTGGGGCGGGCCTCGCCGCCGACGGCCGCCATGAAGGCCGCGGCCGCCGGGTGGGTCAGGCCGGGGCGGGCCCCGCCCGTGTGGTCGTCGACGATGAACTCCGTCACGCCGCAGTCCGCGAAGTACGCGCGTACGAAGGCCTCCGCCTCCTCTTCGGTGCGGTCCGGCGCGTAGCGGAAGTTGACGACGACCGTGCAGGCGTCGGGGATGACGTTGTTGGCCACGCCTCCCTCGATGCGGACGGCGTTGAGGCCCTCGTGGAACTGGAGGCCGTCCACCACCGGCCGGCGCGGCTCGTACGCGGCGAGCCTGGCCAGGATCGGGGCCGCGGCGTGGATCGCGTTCGAGCCCATCCACGCGCGCGCGGAGTGCGCCCGCTCCCCCTCGGTCCTGAGGAACATCCTGAGCGTGCCCTGGCAGCCGCCCTCCACCTGACCGTCCGTGGGCTCCAGGAGGACCGCGAAGTCACCGGCCAGCCACTCGGGGTGAGCCTCGGCCACATGCTTGAGGCCGTTCAGATGTGCCGCCACCTCTTCGTTGTCGTAGAAGACGAAGGTGAGATCGCGGTTGGGGTCGGGGACGGTCGCCGCGATACGGAGCTGCACCGCCACACCCGACTTCATGTCACAGGTGCCGCAGCCCCACAGCACGCCGTTCTCGTCGAGGCGGGAGGGGACGTTGTCCGCGATCGGGACCGTGTCGATGTGGCCGGCCAGGATCACGCGCTCGGCGCGGCCGAGGTTCGTACGGGCCACGACGTTGTTGCCGTACCGGTCGACCGTGAGGTGCGGCAGGGCACGCAGCGCCGCCTCGATGGCGTCCGCGAGCGGCTTCTCGCTGCCGCTCTCCGAGGGGAAGTCGACGAGCCGGGCGGTGAGCTCGGCGGCGTCCAGCGTGAGGTCAAGCGGGGTATCGGCCATACCGCCGACCCTAGCGCCCCGGTCCGCGGCGGGGCCGCCCCACGAGTTGTCCACAACCTCACAGAGCTCCGACAGTCGACTCCAGTACCTTGTACGCGTGTCAGAGCCGACCCCCACTCCCGCTCGGCGCGGCCGCCGCCTCCTCCTGCGCATGGGAGCGGCCACCGCAGTCCTGCTCGCGCTCGCGTGTTACCTCGTCGTGCAGTACGTCACCGGCGGCCCGGGCGCGACGAGCTGCAAGGTCGTCTCGGACGAGCGCGACGGCGCGTCGTACGAGTTCACCCCGGAGCAGGCGGTGAACGCGGCGACGATCTCGGCGGTCGGCGCCACGCGCGGCATGCCGGAGCGCGCCGTCACGATCGCCCTCGCGACCGCGCTCCAGGAGTCGGGGCTGCGCAACATCCGGCATGGCGACCGGGACTCGCTGGGACTGTTCCAGCAGCGGCCCTCGCAGGGCTGGGGCACCAAGAAACAGATCATGGATCCGACGTACGCGGCGGGTGTGTTCTACGAGCACCTGGCCAAGGTGAGCGACTACACACAGCTGCGGCTCACGGTGGCCGCGCAGCGCGTGCAGCGCAGCGGTTACCCGGAGGCGTACGCGAAGCACGAGCCGGACGCCACGCTGCTCGCCGCCGCCCTGACCGGGCACTCGGCGGCCACGCTGACCTGCGAGGGCCGCCCGGCGCCGGCCCGGACGGGCGGCACGGACGCGGTGCGGGCCGCGCTCGTACGGGACTTCGGACGCGATGTGCTGCAGTCGGCCGGCGCGGAGGTGAGCACCGGGACGCCGTCGCCCTCGCCGTCCCCGAAGGCCACGGCGGCCCCCGGCGCCGTCACCGTCCCGGTGCCGAGGAGGACGGCCGCCGAGGGCAGTACCCGGCAGCGCGGCTGGGCGCTGGCGCACTGGGCCGTGGCCAACGCGTCCGCGCTGCACATCGCCCACGTCTCCTATGCGGGCCGCGAGTGGTCGCGTGGCGGTTACGCGAACGAATGGCGTACGGCCGGGGATTCCGGAGCGAAGACGTCCACCGCCGAAGTCCGGATAGTCGCCGGGCAGTAGTACGGGTGCTCACCCTTTGGAGCTAGTCCGGCCGGGTGCCGACGCGGCCGTGCACGGGATGTCGCACGCCCTTAACCGTCCGCCAAATCCCTTGGGCGCAAAGAGCTGTAAGGATTCGGCAGACCTGCCGACCGGGCACCCTTTGCCCGCTTTTATCCACAGCCGATAATGCGACGCATTACCAACTCTTTACCTCGGGTCACCGCAACCTTCGCGGGCTTCGAGCGGTAGTCACTGCGTCCGAGCCCGGACGATCAACTGCCGGATCGGCCGACAGCCAGTCGGTCAACTGCCGGGCGCGGTAGGACACTTCACTGTTCTCTCCCGTCTAAGGAGCATCATGTCCCTCCCCCTGACCCGCCGGATCGCCCGTGCCGCGCTGCTCGTCGCAGCGGGAGCGGCAGCCGGGGTCGGTGCGGCCGGCTCCGCCAGCGCGGCTCCCGAACTGCCGACGGCCCCCAACCTCGGCGGCCTGACCGCATTGGACGGCGCGCACGCCGCCGACACCGTCGACGGTGCGGCTCAGAATGTCACCGGGCTCGCGGGCAGCACCGGCAGCAAGGCGGTCAAGAAGGCGGTCCCGGCCGTGGGCAAGACCGGTGGGAAGGTCGCCAGGACGGCGACGCCGGCCGCCCAGAAGGTGGCCGGGGACGCGGCGGGCCAGGCCGGCGGCCTGCTCGGCGACACCGCGAAGACGGCGTCCGGTGGCGGTCTGCCGACGGACGCGGTCACCAAGGGCGGTCTGCCGACCCAGCAGCTGCCGCTGAAGGGCGGCCTGCCGCTCGGCTGACGCCGGATCCGAACGGCGACGGGGTCCAGGGAGTTCCCTGGACCCCGTCGCCGTGTGCGGGCCCGCTACGCCAGGCGCCGTACCGCCGCCGCCACCCGCTCGTCGGTCGCCGTCAGGGCCACCCGTACGAACTGCTCGCCCGCCGAGCCGTAGAAGTCGCCGGGGGCCACCAGAATGCCCAGGTCGGCCAGGTGCGCCACCGTGTCCCAGCAGGACTCGCCCCGCGTGGCCCACAGGTACAGGCTCGCCTCGCTGTGTTCGATGCGGAAGCCGTGGGACAGGAGCGCGTCGCGCAGGGCCGTGCGCCGGGCCGCGTAGCGCTCGCGCTGTTCGCGGACGTGGGCGTCGTCGCCCAGCGCGGCGACCACGGCCGCCTGCGTCGGCGCCGACGTCATCATGCCGCCGTGCTTGCGGATCTGGAGCAGCGGGCCGAGGACCGCGGGATCACCGGCGAGGAACGCGGCGCGGTAGCCCGCCAGGTTCGACCGCTTCGACAGCGAGTGGACGGAGACGATCCCCTCGTACGAGCCGCCGCACACGTCCGGGTGCAGCACGGAGACCGGGTCGGCCTCCCAGCCCAGCTCGAGGTAGCACTCGTCGGAGAAAACGAGGATGCCGTGCTCACGGGCCCAGGCGACGATCCGGGTGAGTTCCGCCTTCGAGAGGACCTTGCCGGTCGGGTTCGAGGGCGAGTTGAGCCAGAGGAGCTTCAGGCCGGTCGGGTCCAGCTCCGTCGGGTCGTCGTAGACCACGTGGTCCGCGCGGGCGAGGCGGGCGCCGACCTCGTAGGTCGGGTACGCAAGGCGCGGGTGGGCGACCTTGTCCCCGGGGCCCAGGCCCAGCTGGGTCGGGAGCCAGGCGACGAGTTCCTTGGAACCGACGATCGGAAGCACGTGGTGGTGGGTGACGCCGCGCGCGCCCAGCCGGCGCTCCACCCAGCCCGTGAGGGCGTCCCGCAGCTCGGGCGTGCCCCAGACGGTCGGATAGCCCGGGGAGTCGGCCGCGGCCACCAGCGCCTTCTGGATCAGCTCGGGCACCGGGTCGACCGGCGTGCCGACGGACAGGTCGACGATGCCGTCCGGGTGGGCCGCGGCCCTCGCCTTGTACGGCTCCAGCTTGTCCCAGGGAAAGGTCGGAAGGCGGTCGGAGACTGCGGACACGGGGATCGGACTCACTTTCTCGTACTCGTCGCACTGCTCGTACGCGCTCGCACGGGCCGCTCCCGTACGTCTCGTACAGGCGTTCCCATACATGCTCGTACGGGCGTTCTCATACGTGCTCGTACGGGCGCTCCCGTCCGTGCTCGTAGCTCGTACGGGCGCCAAACGCCTCGGTCCCGTGCGGCAGGGGCGCCGAACGGGACCGAGACGGCACGGATGTGCGGGGACTTACTGGTTCATCGGGGGCAGCGCCGCGATGAAGGGGTGGTCGCGCTCGATCAGCCCCAGCTTGCTGGCACCACCGGGCGAGCCGAGCTCGTCGAAGAACTCGACGTTCGCCTTGTAGTAGTCCTTCCACTCTTCGGGAGTGTCGTCCTCGTAGAAGATCGCCTCGACCGGGCACACCGGCTCACAGGCTCCACAGTCGACGCATTCGTCCGGGTGGATGTACAAGGACCGGGAGCCCTCGTAGATGCAGTCGACCGGGCACTCCTCGATGCACGCCTTGTCCTTGACGTCGACACAAGGCTCTGCGATGACGTAGGTCACGCTGTCGTTCCTCCTCGGTAGGGCGCTGGCGGGCCTCCTCAGGCTCCGCCGCCTGGCGCGCGGGAGCGCGGCGTCGTCGATGCCCGCACCTAGTATCTCCGTTCCTGGGCATGATCCATACAGGAGGGGTGAACTGACCTGTGGAAATCTCTGCGGGCGGACAGCTCGAAGTCCGTATCACCACTGCTGACGTGGGAAAACGCGTCTCCGTGCGGCGGTGGAACGAAGATGTCGCGGGGGGTGAGAAGTTCACCGACACGGTCGGAGTTCTCACATCATGGGACAACGGAGTGTTGCTGATCACACGGCGGGGCGGCGAAAGCGTCCGGATAGCGGAGTCCTCGCTGGTCGCGGGCAAGGTCGTACCGGCCGCACCGGCGCGTCGGCGGGGTCCCGCGGCCTCGTACGAGGAGCTGGCGCGGATCGCCGCGCGGGCCTGGCAGCCGGTGGAGCGCGAACGGCTCGGCGACTGGCAGCTGCGGGCGTCCGCCGGCTTCACCCGCCGGGCCAACTCCGTCCTGCCCGTCGGCGAGCCGGGACTGCCGCTGGACGAGGCGCTGACCGTCGTACGGGACTGGTACGCGGGCCGTGAGCTGCCGGCGTACATCCAGACCGCGACCGGGGCCGAGGGCACGCAGGAGCTGCTGTGCGCGGAGCTGGAGGCGCGCGGATGGACGCGTGAGGTGACGGCCGAGCTGTGGATCGGCGCGCTGGCGCCGCTGGCCGACCGGGAGGTGTCCGCCGAGGTGGTGCTGTCCCGCGAGGCGGACGAGGCGTGGCTGAGCCGCTACCAGCGCAAGGGGCTGAACGAGGTCGCGCTGAAGGTGCTGGGCAGCGGGCCCTCCGTCTGGTTCGCGACGGTGCCGGGGGCCGCGGGCCGCGCTCCGGCCGCGATCGGGCGGTGCGTGGTGGACGGGCGCTGGGCGGGTTTCGCGGCGGTCGAGGTGGACCCCGCGCAGCGGCGCCGTGGGCTGGCCACCGCGGTGATGACGGCCCTGGCCCGCCGGGCTCTGGAGGAGGGCGCCTCGGCGGCCTGGCTCCAGGTGGAGACGGACAACGCGGCGGCGCGGGCGTTGTACGCGGGGATGGGATTCGCGACGCATCACGCGTATCACCACTATCGGTGGGCGTCTGAGAGCGATGTGCGGGGCGAGCTCGGGGGCCGGGAGCGTGGTGCGCCGGGTGAGGCCGGTGTGTCGGGTGAGGCTGGTGTGCCAGATGAGGCTGGTGCGCCCAGTGAGGCCGGTGCGCCGAGTGAGAGTGGTGCGCCGAGTGAGGCCGGTGCGCCGAGTGAGAGCAGTACGGCTGGTGAGAGCGGTGCGCTGGGCGGGAGCAGTGCGCCTCGCGGGATCAGTACGCCGGATGTGAGCAGTGCGGCTGGTGAGAGCGGTGACGAGGTGTGTGGCGGTTCGGGGGCCGGGTCGGTCGGCGGGCCGGGCAGTGGTCCGCCTGGCGCATCGGGCGGCGGCTCGGGCGATGCTGTGGACGGCGTCGGAACGTATCGATCGGTATGAACGGGCACGAGGCTGCTATGCGTCCCCCACACCCCCCGGAACCGGAGCGGGCCGCCGAGCTGCGGCGGCGGTTCGCCGATGAGGCACGGTCCGAGCGGCCCGATCTGTCGGCGTTGTGTCTGCTCGTGGGCGCGGCGGCGGACGGGGCGCTGGACGAGGCCGGGATCGACGCGGCACAGATCGACCTCGACCGGCTCGCCGGACAGGTGCCGTTCCGGCCCGGCGGGCCGCGGCCTTGGGCCCTCGCGCTCGCCGAGCTGCTCGGCGGGCGCTGCGGGTTCCGCGGTACGCCCGCGGACTACCAGCGGCTGGAGTCCTCCCTGCTGCACGAGGTGCTGCGGCGCCGGCGCGGCCTGCCCATCCTGCTGTCGGTGGTCTGGATGGAGGTCGCCAGGAGAGCGGGCGCACCCGTGTACGGGGTCGCGCTGCCGGGGCACTTCGTCGTCGGATTCGGGCCCCCCGAGCAGCAGGTGCTGGCCGACCCCTTCGACGGCGGCCGGGTGCTGACCGGCGGCGACGCCGAACTGCTCGTCGCGGGTGCCACGGGCGCCCCGCTCGACCCGTCGATGCTCACGCCGGCCGACCCGCTCGACGTCGTGCTGCGCATCCTCAACAACATCCGCGCGTGGGCGGCCGCACGCCCCGAACGCTCGGACGTCGCGCTCTGGGCCGTCGACCTCTCCCTGCTGCTCCCCTCCCACCCCGCCCGCCTGCGCTACGACCGCGCCCAACTGCTCGTCGAGCGGGGGGACTTCCTGACCGGAGCCATGGAGCTGGACGCCTACGCGGAGGTGGTCGAGGCCGTCGACGGGAGCGCCGCCGACCGGATCCGTCACCAGGCCCGCGCGGCGCGCTCGATGCTCAACTGAGCGCCCTTCGTGGGGTTTCTACAACCAGCCCTTGTCCCGCGCCGTCCGTACCGCCTCTGTCCGGTTGCGGACCGCCAGTTTCTGTATGGCGGTGGACAGGTAGTTGCGGACCGTGCCCTGGGACAGGTGCAGGGCCGTGGCCAGCTCCGCGTTCGTCGCGCCGTCGGCCGCCGCGCGCAGCACCTCGCGCTCGCGGTCGGTCAGCGGATTGGCGCCCCCGGCGAGCGCGGCGGCCGCCAGCGTGGGGTCGATGACCCGCTCCCCGGCCAGCACCTTGCGTACCGCCTCGGCGAGTTGGGCCGCCGGCGCGTCCTTCACCAGGAACGCGTCGGCGCCGGCCTCCATCGCGCTGCGCAGATAGCCGGGGCGGCCGAACGTGGTGAGGACGACCAGTTTCACCGCGGGCAGCTCCCGGTTCACCTGCGCCGCCGCCTCGATCCCCGTGGCACCCGGCATCTCGATGTCCAGGAGTGCCACGTCCACGGCGTGCTCGCGCGCCGCCGCCAGCACCTCGTCGCCGCGCGCGACTTGGGCGACGACCTCGATGTCGGGTTCGAGGCCGAGCAGGGCGGCCAGCGCCTCGCGGACCATCGACTGGTCCTCGGCGAGCAGGACCTTGATCGTGCGGCTCATGCCCCGGATCCTACGGGGTCCCCGCCGTGCCCACGGGCCCCCGGGCGGATGCCATCGGTACCCGCGCGACCAGCCGGAACCCGCGTCGCACGCGGCCGGCGTCCAGCGATCCGCCGGCCTTCTCCAGGCGTTCGGTCAGTCCCGTAAGGCCGTTGCCGGGGGTGCTGCCGGAGCCGCCCGAACCGTCGTCCTCCACGGACAGTTCGAGCACCGGACCGTCCAGCGTCTGACGGTGGACGAGCTCCACCACGCAGCGCCGGGCCCCGCTGTGCCGTACGACGTTGGTGACCGCCTCGCGCAGCGCCCAGGCCAGCGCGGACTCGCTCTCCTCGGGGACGCCGTCGAGGTCCGGTTCAGCCGGCAGGTCGGCGGTGACGCCCGCCGCGGTCAACGCGACCTGCATGCCCGCGAGCTCCCCGGCCAGCCGGGGCCGCCGGTAGCCGGTGACGGCCTCGCGGACGTCGACGAGGGCCTGGCGGCTGACCTGTTCGATGTCGGCGACCTGCTGGGCCGCCTTCTCGGGGTGGTCGGGGAGCATCCGCCCGGCCAGCTCGCTCTTGAGCGTGATCAGGGAGAGCGAGTGACCCAGCAGGTCGTGCAGGTCCCTGGCCAGCCGCAGCCGTTCCTCGTTCGCGGCGAGCTGGGCGACGGTCGCCCGCGCCTTGCGCAACTCCACCGTCGTACGGACCAGTTGCCGTACGCCGGTCATCGCGAAGCCGATGAGGACGACGAGGAGGACGAGGTTGCGCGCGTCCTGCTCACCGCCGTGGAGGCCGACGAGCAGCATCGCGACGGCGGTCAGGGGGATCGTCCAGTACGCCACCCGCAGCGGGAACGTCGTCCCGCAGGCCACGGAGACGTACACGAAGAGGCCCAGCCAGGACGGGCCGAGGGACAGGCACAGCACGACGGCGAGCACGCCGAGGGCGACGACGAGGGCGGCGACGGCCGGGCCGTTCAACGCCCTGCCCATGTTCCGGAAGACCAGCGTCAGATAGATCCCGACGAAGGCCGCGAGGCCGAGCCAGCCGGCCGCGGTGGCGGCGGGCGTGTGGTGGCCGGAGGCCAGGTCGTGGACCGGTGAGCTGAGGAACACCAGCCAGATGACGATCCACATCGCCTTGCGCAGCGCCTCGCGCACGTTGCGCGGTGACTGCCCCGTGCGCACCAGCCATCCCGCCCGGAGGTCGTCGGGCTGCGGGTCTTCCGTCATGGCACTCACGCCTTCAGCGTGTCCTTCCGGTACAGCCACGCCGCTCCGCCCGCGAACAGGACGAAGGAGACGGCGAGGATGGCGATGTCCTTGGCTTGCGGGGCGTTGCCCAGCTCTATGGCCTGTCCGAGGGCAGCGTACGCGTGCGTGGGGAGCCACTTCGCGATGGACTGGAGCCAGTCGGGGAAGGTCGTCGTCGGCATCCACAGGCCGCCGAGCATCGACAGCCCGAAGTAGACGATCATCGTGATCGGGCGGACCGCGTCCCCGGTCGCCAGATAGCCGATGGCGACCCCGAGGGCGGCGAAGACGAGGCTGCCGACCCAGATCGTGCCGGTGAGCGCGAGCCACTGCCAGGCGTCCAGACGGACGTTCTTCACGGCCGCCGCGACCACGAAGACGATCAGGATCGACGGCAGGCTGATCACTGCGGCACTGGCGGTCTTCGCGAGGACATAGCCCCGGCCGGGGAGCGTGGTCAGCCTCAGCTGCCGCACCCAGCCGCTCTCGCGCTCCTTGGCGATGCGCTCGCTGTTGCCCATCAGGACAGCGGTCAGGGCGCCGAAGGACGCCATCGAGACCATGAAGAAGGTCGGGAGGCTGAGGCCCGTGCCCTCCACCTTCGTCGTGCTGTCGGCGCTGCCCGCGATCAGTAGGAACAGGGCCGAGGGGTAGATCACCGAGAAGAACAGGAACTTGCGGTTGCGCAGGGCGCGGACGATCTCCAGTTTGATGAGACCCCACGAAGCGAAGATGTTCGTCACTTGGACTTCGACTCCTCGGCGGCGGTGATGGCGACGAAGGCCTGCTCGAGCCCGAGCCCGGCGACTTCGAGGTTGCGGGGGAAGACCCCGAGCCCGTACAGCGCGTGCACGGTCGCGTCGGCGTCGGTCGACTGGATGCGGATCGTGTGACCCGATATGTCGACGGAGGTCAGGAAGGGCAGGGCACGCAGCGGGGCCTCGTCGATCGGGCCCTCCAGGTCGAAGGAGACCCGGCGGGCGCCGGCCTTCGCCTTGATCTCGGCGGCGGTGCCGTCGGCCAGCAGCCGGCCCCGGTGCAGGACCAGGACGCGGTCCGCGATGGCGTCGGCCTCTTCCAGGTAGTGCGTCGCGAACAGGACCGTACGGCCCTGGTCGGCCTGTTCGCGCATGGTGGCCCAGAAGGCGTGGCGGGTGGTGACGTCCATGCCGGTGGTCGGTTCGTCGAGGACGATCAGGTCGGTGTCCCCGGCCGTGGCGAGCGCGAAGCGGACGCGCTGTTCCTGGCCGCCGGAGAGCTTGTTGACCTTGCGATCCGCGATCTGCGAGACACCGGCGCGGGCAAGCACGTCGGTGACGCGGAACGGCTTGGGGTGCAGGTCGCAGGCGAGCTTCACCAGCTCGCCGACGGTGACCTCGTCCATCAGCCCGCCGCTTTGCAGCATGGCGCCGACGCGCCCGGCGACGATGGCCTCGCGCGGGCTGCCGCCGAAGAGCCGGACCGTGCCGCTGTCCGCGTGCTTGAGCCCGAGGAGGAGGTCCAGCGTGGTCGACTTGCCCGCGCCGTTGGGCCCCAGGAGGGCCACCGTCTCGCCCGGGTGCAGGGCGAGTGTCAGCCCGTCCACGGCCCGGACGTCGCCGTACGTCTTCGTCACCTGGTCGAACGCGACCACCGAGCCGGTGGTCACCGCAGTCGTTGTCATGTGACCCATCGTGGCCGGGCAGGGGGTGTCCCGGGCAGTGCCACCTGTCGTCGGTCCGGGATGACAGATGTCATGGGCGGCACGGTGACACGGCTGCCGCGCACCGGGCGCCGGATACGAGCAAGAGGCACCCGGCCGTCGCCGAATGCGGACGGTACGACGAAGGGGCACCCTGCCGTCGCCGGATGCCCCGGGTACGACGAAGGGGCACCCTGCCGTCGCCGGATGCCCCGGGTACGACGAAGGGGCACCCGGTCGTCGCCGGATGCCCCTGGTCGCGTACGGACTAGCTCGGGTCCGTGTCGATGACCGCGGTCCGCGCGGCGCCGTTCGTGGTGAGCAGGGCCGGACGCAGCGCGCTGATCACGTCCTCCACCGTCACCGCCGTCTTCTTGCCGGTGCCGCGGGTGACGAGGACGCCGTCGAACGTGTTGCCGTAGAGGCTCTTCAGCGCCGCCCTGTCGTACGCCTCGACGAGCTTGCCGTTCACGGCCTTCACGCCGAGGAACTTCCACAGGGAGTTCTGCGGGCTGAACGCGATCGCGTGGGCGGCGTCCGTCTGCACCGTCACGTTGGCGGACATCGCCGGCTTCGCGAACTTCTTCATCATCCGGTCGACCTCGGCGTTCGAGACCGTCGGCTGTTTGGTGGTCGTGGGCACCTTCACGGGCGTGCTGGTGTCGCTCTCCACCTGTGTGCGGTACGCCTGTTCGACGGCCTTCGTGGCCTGGGCGACGTCGATGCCCTTGCCCGCCTTGCCGTACACGGCGACGGCCTTGCCGGACGTGAACTTGATGGTGCCGTCGCTCGCCGAGCCGGCGCCGCCCGCGGCGCGCTCCAGGGCGGCCTGCAGCTTCTCCTCGTCGACGGGCATCACGGGCTCGATGACACGCTGCTGTCCGAAGAGCGAGCCGATCACCGACACCGGGTTGTAGTCGCTGTTCGCGGCGGCGCTGACGGTGGCCTTGCTGTCCAGCTGGAGGCCCGCCTGGTCCGGCTTGAGGGAGACGGTGTCGCCGTCGACCGACAGCTTGAGCGCCTTGCCCGTACGGCCCCCCAGGGCGTCGTCGAGCTTCTTGACGGCCTCGTCGCGGGTGCCGCCGCCGATGTCGACGCCGAGCACGGTGGTGCCCTTCGGCACGTCCGAGTGGTTCATCAGCAGCCCGGCGCCGTAGACGACACCGCCGATGAAGACCACGCCGACGCCCAGCAGGACCAGCTTGCTGCGGCCCTTCTTCTTGGCCGGCTTCGAGGAGGTGGCCGTCTTCGGCTCGGACGGAGCGGGCAGCTTCGGCGGGGTGTGCGGCACCGGTCCGTCGGTGTGCGCGCCCGGTCCGAACGGCGAGTTCTGGCCGCCGGACGGCACCACGGGGATGCCGCTGGTCACGGTGTGCCCGGAGACGTTGTCGCCGGGGCCGCCGTAGCCGGGCATATCCGGGTCGGGCGCAAAGCGCTGCGGGGTGAGGATCGCGGTGTCGTCGCTGAGACCGCCGCTACGGCCGGGGCCGCCAGGGGCTCCGGGGGTGCTCGGGGCGCCGGGTCCGACGGGGCCGCGGGGCCCGGTGCCGGGAGCGGTGAGGCCGGGGCCGCCCGGGCTCGACATCCCCGGGGCGCCGAGACCGGGGCCGCCGGGTCCCCTGGGCGGCACGGCCGGGCCGTCGCCGGTGACGGGACCGCCGGTCGGGCCGGAGGGGCCGCGCCGGTCGTTCTCGGAGAAGTACGGCAGGTTGTCGCGGCGCGGTTCCGCGCCGTTGTCGGAGCCGACAACGGGGAGGGGGAAGGAGCCCGTGGTGGCCGCGACCGCCTCGGACACGTCGAAGGAGCCGGTGCCGCCGCCGTGGCCGGGCGCGACGGGTCCGGCACCGGTGGCACCGGGCAGCCCGGCACCGTTCGTACCGCCCTGGCCGCCCTGGCCGCCCGGGACAGGCCCGTTCGGGCGGGCACCCAGAGGTCCGGAACCACCCGCACCGCCGGGGCGCGGTCCTGACGCACCCGGACGCGGACCGCCGGCTCCCGGACCGCCCGCAGCACCCGGCCGCGGACCGCCGCCGCCCGGCGCTCCCTGGCCGGGCGCGCCCTGCGCACCCGAACCCGTGGGGAGACCGGCGCCGTTGGTCGACCCGCCGCCCGGCTGCCCCTTGGGGGCACCGGACTTGCGCGGCGCGAACCAGTCGCTGGTCTTCTCCTCGGCCGGCGCGGCAGGCCCGGCGGGCGCGGCCGGCCCGGGCGGCGCGGAGGCCTCGGCGGGAACGTCGTAGGTGCTGATCGCGCTCACGGGGCCCGGCGCCGGGGCCTCGGCGGCCGGGGCGTCCTCGGCGGCCTCGGCGTCCACGACGGGCGTGCGCATGACGACCGGCGGGATGGGCCGCGATCCGGGGATGTTGATCCGGATCCGGGTCGTCAGCGTGGTCTCGGTCTTGCGTTCGTCGGACTTTGCGGCCGGACGGCCCGCATCGACACCGTCTTCGGAAGCCATGGGGGTCCCGTACGGCGGCGTCCCGGACGGGTACGCGGCTCCGCCGCGGCCGTTGGGTCCGGCGGACGAACTGTCAGTTTCACGACTCAAGGCAGGTTCTCCCGGTTGGCTCCGCCGCCCGTGTACTCGACTCGACCTCATCTCGGGCGGCTCGGCGGCGCGCACCACCATACTGGCCATATCCGGCCCGCAAACCTCGGCCGTCGAGGAAACCCCCACGGGACCGACACGCGGCGGATACGGCGAAGTGGTACGTCATTTGCCAAGTCGGACGCGGTCGCCGCCCGGTTGCCGCCCTTGAGCAAGGGTGGCGCACATCACAGCCACGGCCATGCCGCCGAGCAGGAAGAGATAGGAGACGACTCCCGCGCCGAACAGGAAGTCCCCTTCCGGACGGCTGGCGGTGAGCAGCACGACGGCGACCATCCATCCGGCGGCGGGCGCGACGGCCCCCGCGCGGGACCCGATCACGTAGGACCCGCCCAGATGGAGCCCGGCCGCGCCGGCCAGCGCGAGCAGCAACCCGCCGGGGAACCAGGCGGCTTGCACCAGTGCCCCGGCCAGGCCGACCAGTACGCCGAGCAGGAAGAGGCCCAGGTAGGCGGCTGCCCGGCCGGCCGAGGGCAACGTCACCGGTTGCGCGAGCGCGCTCTGCTGTCTGCCCGTCGTACTCATCACGGGGCCACCCCTTCGAACAGGTCCGTCTCGCGCGGTGAGCCGCGCTCGCCGCGCACCAACTCGTAGTACTCCGTGGTGAAGAGCGGCTGCGCGAGTTCGTTGGAGAGCGCGAACCACGGCCCGTCGACCTCGACCTGTGTGGCGTGCGCCCGCATCGCGGCGGCCTTGGCGGCGGCGAAGGGCGTGCCGTCGATCTCCGTGGTGATCACCGATTCGTCGACCACGCCGGGTACGTCGTCGACCGCCGCGGACTTGGCGAAACGGGTCCCGGGAAGAGCGAGGCGCAGCCGCGCGAACCCCTCCTCGGCCACCGGCCGGGGCACCCGGTTCCAGTAGACCTTGGCGATCTCCCAGGGCGTGCCAAGCTCCGGACGGAAGGCGGGGTCCGCTGCCAGCTCGGCGGCACGCACGGCGACGCGGTGGGCCTGGATGTGGTCCGGGTGGCCGTAGCCGCCGTCCGGGTCGTAGGTGACGAGGACCTGGGGGCGTACCTCGCGTACGACGGCCACCAGGTGCCCGGCGGCCTCGTCGAGGTCGGCGGCCCAGAAGGCGCCCGCGCGGTGGTTCTGCTCGCCGCCCATCATCCCGGAGTCGCGGTAGCGGCCGGGGCCGCCGAGGAACCGGTGGTCGGTGACCCCGAGTTCCTTCATGGCGGCGGCCAGCTCGCCGACGCGGTACGGGCCCAGCGCGTCGTCCCGGTCGGGCGTGAGGTGGGCGAGAGCTGGCGGGATGACCTCGCCCTCCTCGCCGAGGGTGCAGGTCACCAGCGTCACCTGGGCGCCCTCGGCCGCATACCTGGCCATGGTCGCGCCGTTGTTGATCGACTCGTCGTCCGGGTGCGCGTGCACCAGGAGCAGACGCCGGTCGGGCAGATCCTTCATGGACCCACCCTACGAGGGGTCTCCCCCTCACTTGCCTCGCGGCCTGCTGTCATCTCGTCGTCGAGCACGTGATCGGCCCGAGTGCTCATGGTGTCCTCCCGTGAGTGCCCCGGTCGGCGTATCGGTGGCGGAGCGGGACACGGGTGCGGGAGCTCCGCATCAGGCGGCCGTCCGGAGATCGGATCGGCAGTCCCGGCAGAGACCGGGGTCAGGGGCGCGGAAGGCGCGGTCGCAGCCGTCACAGGTCTGGAGCGGGCTCCGGACGGCCGGGGGCGGAGGTGCAGGCACGCCGAACGGGGGCGGGGGTGGCAGATGGGCGGCGAGGCGGTGGGCGAGGAGGGCGGCCGGGCGCCGCGGTCCTTCGGGGGGCAGGTCGCTGGTGAGTGCGTGCCGTACGGCGCCGGGGCTCACGTCGCGCTCCAGCCACGCGGCGACGCCGGGGACGAGGTGGGCCGTGTCGCAGGCGGACAGGAGCAGGCGGGGGTCGTGGCGGCGGAGGCCTGCGAGGAGGGCCGTGGCGGCCTGGAGGAGGGCGGGGGCCGGCTGGGCGGGGTGCGGTACGGCGGGGAGGGGCTTGGGTGCGCGCTTCTCGCGCCTCTCTGGGGCCGCCACCGGCCGGGCGGGGGCGGAGCAGACGGGCTCGCCCTCGCTACGACGTCCCGGCTGGTTGCAGGAGATCGTGCGGGTGACGATGCGGCCGCCGGGGATGCGTTGACGTTCGCGGCGCAGGTAGCCGTGGGCCTCCAGCTCGCGCAGAGCTGCGGCGATACGGGTCACGCCTTCGGGGAAGCGGGCGGCGAGGGTCTTGATGTCGACACGGGCGCCTGCGGGGAGGGACTGGATGTAGACGGCCAGCCCGATGGCGAGGCCCGACAGCTCCGGGTGCTGGGCCAGGTGGTTGCCGATCACCGTGAAGCGGGTGGTGTGGCGGGCGTTGTCGTGAGTGAGGCCGCCGTGGCCGGAGTCTCCGGTGCGGGAGTGCCGCCGGTTCGGGTGTTTGTCGGCGGGAGGCCGGGACTGGGCGTGCGGGGGCACGCTAAGGTCTCGCGTATCCATCAGGAAGCCCTAACTTCCTCGGTGGTCAGGCCCTCGCACTGGGATTGGCGTCCCGGCGGGGGCCGTCGCATGTCTGCGGTTGTTGCGCTGAGCGTAGGACAGGCAACCAGCTTGGAATCCAGCCGAGTTGGTGACGTTCACTCGGGCGGGTGACTGTGTGCCGCGGGCGGGAGGGGTGGGGCTTGGTGGGGGTTCTTTCACCCTTGTAGTTCTTTGGGAAGAGCGCCCCTGGCACCGGAGCACGTGCGGGCGGGGTCCGGTGCCAGGGGTACGAGGTTCAGTTCCGCCCAGACCGTCTTGCGCGGGCACGGTCCCTGAGCGACGCCCCATCGATCGGCGAACGCCTCGACGAGGACGAGGCCTCGGCCCGACTCGGCGTCGGAGGTGGGGTCTTGGGGGCGGGGCAGGAGGTCGCCGCAGGTGTCGGTCACCTCGATACGCAGGGTGTCACCGACGACGTAGAGGGTGAGCCTGAAGTCCCGGCCAGGGACACGGCTGTGCGTGGCCGCGTTGGCAGCCAGTTCGGCGACGAGTTGGCGTGCCGGGTCCAACGGGAGTTCCCAAGAGCGGAGCTGCTCGGTGGCGAGCAGGCGGGCGAGGCGGGCTCCGCGTGGCGTGGGTGACAGTTGCACGCTGAAGTTGCGGATGGGGTGGTCGAGTCGGGCCTCGGGAGCGGCTGTTTTCTGGATCACGTCACTCAGAGTGGCCGTCCGCGCCTACCGTGAACAGTGATGGAGCCGTTGCGTACGGTGACTGTCCGGTTGTTGTCCGGTCGTGTCGGGGCTGTCGGTTCGGGTGACGGAGGGGTGCGGGATGACGCAGGTGAACGGCAAGGCGGTCCAGCTCAAGGAGGAGGCGGACGAGCCGGGTTGGGAGGTGGACCCGGACGACGAGTGGGGCGTCGCCGTCGTGGAGACGGTGGGACGGCAGCTGAAGCTGCGGCGGGAGGCCCTGGGGATGCGCGCCGCCGACTTCGGGACGGCGGTCGGTTACGGCGAGGACATGGTCTACAAGATCGAGAGCGGGAAGCGGATTCCCCGGCCGGAGTTCCTGGACAGGGCGGACGAGCTGTTGGGGGCGGGTGGGTTGCTCTCGGCAATGAAGGAGGACGTGAAGAAGGTCCGGTACCCGAAGAACGTCCGCGAGATCGCCAAGTTGGAGGCGCAGGCGGTCGAGCTCGGGGTGTATGTCGGGCTCAGCCTGCACGGGTTGTTGCAGACGCCCGAGCATGCGCGGGCACTGTTCGAGGTCTGGCAGCCTGCCTACTCACCGGAGGAGGCGGAGCGGCGCATGGCCGCCCGAATGGCCCGGAAAGCGATCTTCGAGCGGTCGCCTGCCCCCGCCCTTAGCTTCGTTCAGGAAGAGGCAACGTTGCGTCGGCCGGTCGGAGGCACAATGGTGTGGCGTCAGCAGCTCGAACATCTGCTGGAGGTAGGGCAGTTGCGCAACGTCACACTTCAGGTGATGCCGACGAACTCCGAGGCCCACCCCGGACTGAGCGGAAGGATCGAGGTGCTGAAGTTCTCGGACGGCACAGCAGTGGGCCGTTCCGATGGCGCGTACAACGGCCGACCGATCTCAGATCCGAAACAGCTTCGGATCCTTGAGCTGCGGTATGGCACCATCCGGGCCCAGGCACTCCCGCCTCGGGAGTCGCTGGCCTTCATCGAGCAACTGCTGGGAGAAACATGATCCACAACGGTTCCGCCGGAGATACATCCGAGCTGGCGTGGTTCAAGAGCAGCTACAGCGACGGCCCCGACGGCGACTCCTGCGTCGAGATCGCCACCACCCCCGGCACCATCCACGTCCGCGACTCCAAGCACGCCGACAGCAGCCCCCGTCTCGCGCTCTCACCCAAGGCCTGGGCCGCCTTCGTGCCGTACGCATCCGAAGGCTGAAGAACCCGACCCGTAGATGGCTCATGGAGCCGGGCGCTACGGAGGGCCGGAACAGGACGGACAGGAGCGGGCTCCGCACGCTTGCCTCTCGGAGCCCACGTCCCGCGCGATCAGAACTTGATGCTCCCGATCATGCCCGCGATGTTCGTCGTCAGCTCGTTGATGGTCGGGGCGACGGTCGAGGACGCGAGATAGAACCCGAACAGAACGCACACGATCGCGTGTGGTGCCTTCAACCCTGACTTCTTGATCAGGATGAAGACGATGATCGCCAGCAGCACCACCGCCGAAATCGAGAGTGCCACGGCGGCTCACCTCCAAAGATCCCAGGGACATGGGGTCGGACATGGGGGTCGAACTTGGGGTTCGGTAAATCCGTACAGCAGCCAGCAGGTTGATACCCACCCACCGCTAGTGATCATAACTATCCGTACGCGCGCATCGATCGGCGCACAGCCGCACAAGGGGGCGCATGGCCAATATGGTCAGGGCATGACGACCGAGCCTCTCTCCTTCCCACGCCGGCAGGCGCGCACCCAGCGGTTCACGCTCGGCGCGCCACGCGCGTTCACCGTGGCCCCCGACGGTTCCCGAGTGGTGTTCCTGCGTTCCGGGTCCGGCACGGACCGGGCGCAAAAGCTGTGGGTCCTCGATCTGCCGGACGGTCGGGAGCGCCTGGCGGCCGACCCGGGCGCACTGCTCGGGGGCGCCTCCGAGCGCCTGTCGCCGCAGGAGCGGGCGCGCCGCGAACGCAGTCGCGAGGGCGGCGCCGGGATCGTCGCCTACGCCACCGACACGGCGCTGGAGTTGGCCTCTTTCGCGTTGTCAGGGCGGCTTTTCACGGCCGAACTGCGGGCCGGCACGGCACGTGAACTCCGGGTCCCGGGACCGGTGATCGACCCGCGCCCCGCCCCCGACGGACGGCACATCGCGTACGTCGCCGGGGGCGCCCTGCGGGTCGTCGGCGCCGAGGGCGAGGGCGACCGGGCGCTCGCGGAGCCGGAGCCCGCGGCGGACGCGGCGACGGTTTCCTATGGACTCGCCGAGTTCATCGCGGCCGAGGAGATGGGCCGTTCGCGGGGTTTCTGGTGGTCCCCGGACTCCGACCGGCTGCTCGTCGCACGGGTCGACGACGCGCCCGTACGCCGCTGGTGGATCTCGGATCCGGCGCACCCCGAGCGGGAGCCGCAGCGGGTCGCCTACCCGGCGGCGGGCACCGACAACGCGGACGTACGACTGTTCGTCATCGGTCTCGACGGGGTGCGCACCGAGGTCGTCTGGGACCGGGCGCGGTACCCCTATCTGGCGCATGTGCACTGGTCAGAGGCGGGTGCGCCGCTCATTCTGGTGCAGGCCCGGGACCAGCTGAGCCAGCTGTTCCTGGCCGTGGACCCGGACAGCGGGACGACGCGGATGGTGCACGCCGACGAAGATCGACAATGGCTTGATCTTTTCCCCGGTGTGCCGTGCTGGAGCCCCGCCGGACAGCTCGTACGGATCGCCGACGAGGGCGGTGCGCGGGTCCTCGCGGTGGGTGAACGGCCGCTGACAGGACCGCAGTTGCATGTACGGGCGGTGCTCGACGTGACGGCCGACGACGTGCTGGTCGCGGCGTCGGCCGGCGAGGCCGCCCCCTCCCCCGAGATCGGCGAGGTCCATGTGTACCGCGTCAACGAGCTCGGCGTGGAGCGGGTCTCGCAGGAGCCCGGCGTGCACTCCGCGGTGCGCGCCGGGGGCGTGACCGTGCTCGTCTCGGCGGTGCCGGCCCAGCCGGGCACTCAGGTGCAGGTGCTGCGCGAGGGCAAGCGGGCGGCGACCGTGCCCTCGTATGCCGAACATCCTGGTTTGCCCCCGCGCGTGACGCTCACACGAGGGGGCGCACGGAAAATCCCATGCGCCGTGCTTATGCCATCGGACTACCCCGGTGACACGCCCCTACCGGTCCTCATGGACCCCTACGGCGGCCCGCACGGGCAGCGGGTGCTGGCCGCGCACAATCCGCACCTCACCTCGCAGTGGTTCGCCGACCAGGGCTTCGCGGTGGTCGTCGCGGACGGCCGGGGCACTCCGGGCCGCTCCCCGGCCTGGGAGAAGGCGGTCAAGGACGACCTGGCGGCCATCACCCTCCAGGACCAGGTCGACGCGCTGCACGCGCTGGCCGGCGACTTCCCGCTCGACCTCTCCCGCGTCGGCATCCGCGGCTGGTCCTACGGCGGCTATCTGGCGGCGCTCGCGGTGCTGCGCCGTCCGGACGTCTTCCACGCGGGCGTGGTGGGCGCCCCGGTCACCGATCTGCGGCTGTACGACACCCACTACCAGGAGCGCTATCTGGGGCACCCGGTGCGGCAGCCGGAGGTCTACCGGCGGAACTCGGTGATCGACGACGCGGGCCTGGTGGACGCGGCCGAGCCGCACCGACCGATGATGATCATCCACGGTCTGGCGGACGACAATGTGGTGGTCGCACACTCCCTGCGGCTGTCCTCGGCGCTGCTCGCCGCCGGCCGCCCGCACGAGGTGCTGCCGCTGTCCGGGGTGACGCACATGACCCCGCAGGAGACGGTCGCCGAGAACCTGCTGCTGCTCCAGCTGGACTTCCTGAAGCGCTCGCTGGGCGTGGCCTGAGCGTGCGACCGGCCGGGGCGACATGGCGCGCCCCGGCCGGTCTACGGCACCCGCACGGCCGTACGCTGTTCAGCCTGACGCGTCCGTATATCGGTATCGGGTCAGTCAAGTTGCCTGCGTGTTAACGAGATTCGCGGTTGTTTGCGGGGTTATGCCCCCTGTTCCGGATCTTGTTCCGGATCTTGTTCCGGCGGCACCACCCGCCCCGGCGCGGAGTGCCTCATGGGGACGGTCTCCGCGAAGTGACAGGCCGAGTCGTGGGCGGCCGGTCCTGAGGTGAACCGGAACACCGCGGGCACCGCGAGGAGCGGCACCTCGAGGGCGCAGCGCTCCTGCGCCTTCCAGCAGCGGGTGCGAAAGCGGCAGCCGGAGGGGATGTTCGTCGGGGACGGGACATCGCCGACGAGGATGATCCGCTCCCGGTGCTCGCGCGCCTCGGGGTCCGGCACGGGCACGGCGGACAGCAGGGCCTGGGTGTAGGGATGCGTCGGATGGTCGTAGATCTCGGCGTCCTTGCCGGTCTCCACGATCCGCCCCAGATACATGACCCCGACCCGGTCGGAGATGTGCCGCACGATCGACAGGTCGTGCGCGATGAAGACGTAGCTCAGCCGGAACTCGTCCTGGAGCTTGGCGAGCAGGTTGATCACCTGGGCCTGCACGGAGACGTCGAGCGCGGAGACCGGCTCGTCCGCGACGATGATCTCGGGGCGCAGCGCCAGCCCGCGGGCGATGCCGATGCGTTGCCGCTGGCCGCCGGAGAACTGGTGCGGATACCGGTTGATGTACTCGGGGTTGAGCCCGACCACGTCCAGCAGGTCCTGCACCCGCCGGCGCCGGTCCCCCTTGGGAGCCACCTCGGGATGGATCTCGTACGGCTCTCCGATGATGTCGCCCACGGTCATCCGGGGGTTGAGGGAGGTGTACGGGTCCTGGAAGACCATCTGGATGTTGCGCCGTACGGCCTTCAGGGCCTTGCCGGAGAGTCTGGTGACGTCCTCGCCCTTGTACTTGATCGACCCCTCGGTCGGCTTCTCCAGGCTGACCAGCATCTTGGCGACCGTCGACTTGCCGCAGCCGGACTCGCCGACGATGCCGAGGGTCTCGCCGTGCCCGAGGGCGAAGTCGACCCCGTCGACCGCCTTGACGGCACCGACCTGTTTCCTGAAGAGGATGCCCCGGGTGAGCGGGTAGTGCTTGACGAGCCCGCTGACCTCCAGAATCGGCTCAGCCATGCAGGCACTCCCGCCAGAAGTGACAGGCGCTTCCCCGAGCCGCGCCCCCGTCGTCCACCTCGTACAGCGGCGGCACGTCGGTTCGGCACACGTCCTGGGCCATCGGGCAGCGGGGGTTGAAGGCGCAGCCCGGCGGGATGTTCATGAGGTTCGGCGGCAGGCCCTTGATGGCGTAGAGCTCCTTGCCCTTGCGGTCCAGGCGCGGGATGGATTCGAGCAGGCCCTTGGTGTACGGGTGCGCGGGCGCCTTGTAGATCTCGTGCACCGGCGCCGACTCCACGATCCGGCCCGCGTACATCACGGCGATGCGGTCGGCGACGTCCGCGACGACGCCGAGGTCGTGGGTGATGAGGATCAGCCCCATGTTCAGCTCGCGCCGCAGCTCGGCCAGCAGATCCATCACCTGGGCCTGCACGGTGACGTCGAGGGCGGTGGTCGGCTCGTCGGCGATGATCAGCGCCGGTTCCAGCGCGAGCGCCATGGCGATCATGATGCGCTGGCGCATGCCGCCGGAGAACTGGTGCGGATAGTCGCGTACGCGCTCGGCGGCGGCCGGAATGCGGACGCGGTCCATGAGTTCGACCGCCTTGGCCCGCGCGTCCTTCTTCGACATGCCCCGGTGCACGACGAACATCTCGCCGAGCTGGTCGCCCACGCTCAGCACGGGGTTGAGCGAGGAGAGCGCGTCCTGGAAGATCATCGCCATCTCGGCGCCGCGGATCCTCCGCCGCTCCTCCTCCTTCAGCTTGAGCAGGTCCCGGCCCTGGAAGAGGATCTCCCCGCCGGTGATCCTGCCGGGCGGCGTGTCGAGGATGCCCATCACGGCCTGCGCGGTCACCGACTTGCCGGAGCCGGATTCGCCGAGCACGGCGAGGGTCTCGCCGGCGTCCACGCCGTAGTCGACCCCGTTGACGGCCTGGGCGACCCCGTCCCTGGTCCGGAACTCCACCCGCAGGTCGCGTACGTCGAGCAGCATGCGCCGGTCACCTCAGCTTCGGGTCGAGGGCGTCGCGCACCGCGTCGCCGAGCATGATGAACGCGAGCACGGTGACCGCGAGGGCGCCGGCGGGCCACAGCAGGGCGTGCGGCGCCGTACGGATGTACGGGGACGCCGCGGAGATGTCGATGCCCCAGCTCACCGTCGGCGGCTTCAGCCCGACACCGAGGTACGACAGGGTCGCCTCCAGCGCGATGTAGGTACCGAGCGCGATCGTCGCCACGACGATGACCGGCGCGACCGCGTTGGGCGCGATGTGCCGCAGCAGCATCCGGGAGTTGGAGGCGCCGAGGGCGCGCGCCGCCTGGACGTAGTCGTTCTGCTTGGCGGTGATGACGGAGCCGCGTGCGATGCGGGAGATCTGCGGCCAGCCGAGCAGCACCATGAACCCGACGACCGGCCAGACCGTATTGCTGGTCACCACGGAGAGGAGGACGAGCCCGCCGAGGACGACGGGGATCGCGAAGAAGACGTCGGTGACCCGGGAGAGGAACGAGTCCGGGACGCCGCCGAAGAACCCGGCGAGTCCGCCCAGGACACTGCCCAGGATCGCGACGCCGAGCGTGGCGCAGACGCCGACGGTGACCGACACCCGGGCCCCGTACACGGTGCGTGTGTAGACGTTGCAGCCCTGGCCGTCGTATCCGAAGGGATGGCCGGGCGCGGGACCCTCCTGGGCCTTGGCCAGGTCGCACTTGAGGGGGCTGCCTGGGGCGATCAGCGAGGGCCAGACCGAGATGAAGACCAGAAAGAGGATGACGAGCGCGGAGATGATGAAGACGGGGTTGCGGCGCAGGTCGCGCCAGGCGTCGGACCACAGGGAGCGCGGTTTGCCCTGCGGGCCCGTGCCCTCGGGGCCGCCCGGAATCCTCTCCAGCGTGGCCGCCTCGCTCGTGGCGAGGTCCATCGCGCCGCCCATGCCCGTCGCGGCGATGGCGCCTTCCGGCTCCCTCGGTTCAGGCATAGCGGATCCTCGGGTCGAGTACGGCGTACAGCAGGTCGACCAGCAGGTTGGCGACCAGGAAGACGAGGACGAGTACGGTCACGAAGCCGACGACGGTCTGGGTGTTCTGGCGCAGGATCCCCTGGTAGAGCTGGAAGCCGACGCCGTGGATGTTGAAGATCCGCTCGGTGACGATCGCGCCGCCCATGAGGGCGCCGATGTCCGTGCCGATGAAGGTGACCACGGGGATCAGCGAGTTGCGCAGCAGGTGCCGCGTGATCACCCGGCGCCGGGGCAGTCCCTTGGCGACGGCCGTGCGGACGTAGTCGGACCGTTTGTTCTCGGCGATGGAGGTCCGGGTGAGCCGGGTGACGTAGGCGAGCGAGACGGAGGCCAGGACCAGGCCGGGGACGATCAGTTCGCCGAAGGCGGCGTCCGGGGAGACGGACGGTTTGATCCAGCCCCACTCGACGCCGAACAGCAGCTGGAGCAGCAGGCCGGTGACGAAGGTGGGCACCGAGATGACGACGAGGGTGAGCAGGAGGACGCCCGTGTCGACGGGCCGGCCGCGGCGCAGGCCGGTGACGACGCCCAGCGCGATGCCGATGACGATCTCGAAGACGATGGCCACGAGCGTCAGCCGGATGGTGACCGGGAAGGCGTCGGCCATCAGCTCGGTGACCTCCTGCCCGTTGAAGGCGGTGCCGAAGTCGCCGGTGAAGACATGGCCCATGTACGTCAGGTACTGCTGCCACACGGGCTTGTCGAGGCCGAACTCCTTCTTCAGCTGGGCGGCGGTGGCGGGGTCGCACTGCTTGTCGCCGCACAGGCCCGCGATGGGGTCGCCCATCACGTTCACCATCAGGAAGATCAACAGCGTGGCGCCGATGAAGACCGGGATCATCTGCAGCAGACGCCGGATCACGTACCGTCCCATGGGGGCTCCGGAGGTAGGGGGTGCGGGCGCCCGGGGTGCCCGCCGCCGCTCGGCTCAGCTGACCTTGATCTCGTTGTAGACGGGGACGCTGAACTGGTTGAGCGCCACGTCGGAGACGCGGTCCGAGTAGCCGGCGCTGCCGTTCTGGTACCAGAGCGGGATGGCGGCCATGTTGTCGCGCACGACACCCTCGGCCTGCTGGAAGAGCTGCACGGCCTTGGCCCGGTCGGTCTCCGCGTTCGCCCGGTCGACGAGCTTGTCGAAGTCCTTGTCGGACCACTTGCCGTCGTTGGAGGAGGCGTTCGTGTAGTAGAGCGGCTGGAGGAAGTTCTGGATCAGCGGGTAGTCCATCTGCCAGCCGGCCCGGAACGGCCCCGGCATCTTGTGCCGGCCGATCTGGTTGCGGAAGTCGGCGAAGGTGCCGACCGGGTTGCCGACGCAGGCCTTGTCGTTGCCGAGGGCGTTGTTGATGGAGTTGCACACGGCGTCGACCCACACCCGGTGCGAACCGCTGTCCGCGTTGTACGAGATCTTGACCTGTCCGCCGGGCAGGCCGCCGCCCTCGTCGATCATCTTCTTGGCCCGCTGCGGGTCGTACGTGCAGAAGTCGCCGCACAGCCCGTCCTGGAAGCCGCCGTCCTTGCCGAGCACCGGCGAGGTCCAGTCGCCGGCCGGGGTGCGGGTCTTCTGGAAGATCGTGCCGGTGATCCGGTCGCGGTCGATCGCCATGGACAGGCCCTTGCGGACCTTGTCCGAGCCGCTCTGGTTCCACTTGCTGTCGTAGAACGGGAAGGCGAGGGTCTGGATGATCCCGGCCGGGGTGTTGATGTACCGGCCGCCGAGGTCGCTCTTCACGTTCTTCAGCTGTGCGGCCGGGATGTCGTCGGCGAGGTCGAGGTTGCCGGCCATGAGGTCGGTGTAGGCGGTGTTGTTGTCGGTGTAGACCTGGAGGTCCACCCCCTCGTTCCGGGCCTTGTCGTCACCCGGATAGCCGGCCCACTTCCGCAGGGACATCTTCGAACCCTTGGTGTACGAGTCGATGAGGTACGGGCCGTTGCCGACCGGCTTCTTCACCCAGGCCGCGTGGTCGTCGAAGAACGCCTGGGGCAGCGGGGCGAAGGCCGCGTAGCCGAGGGTGTCGGGGAACGTCGAGAACTTCTGCCTGAGCCTGACGGTGAAGGTCCTGTCGTTCTTGACGGCGAGGCCGGAGAGCGTGTCCGCGGTCTGTGTGCCGCCGTCCTCGGGGTGGACCTTGTCGTAGCCGTCGATGTACCCGAAGAAGTACGCGTTCTTCTGGTTGTGCTCGAGGCCGGCGCCGTAGTTCCAGGCGTCGACGAACGACTTCGCCGTGACGGGCTCCCCGTTGCTGAACTTCCATCCGCCCTTGATGGTGATGGTGAAGTTCTGCGAGTCCGAGGTCTCGATCCGGTCGGCGAGCATGTTCTGGGCCGCGCCGGTCCTGGCGTCGTACCGCTTCAGCCCGCGGAAGATCATGTCGAGGACCTTGCCGCCCTGCACCTCATTGGTGTTGGCCGGTTCCAGCGGGTTCTGCGGGTCTCCCCAGGAGGAACTCAGGACCCCGGGGGCGCTGCCACCGCCGCCGCCCCCGCATGCGGTCGCCGCGAGGGCTGCCGCCGCCGCGCATGCGGCCCACTTGGCGTGCGTGGCTCCACGCATGGGAGTGCCTCCTCGGAGTGCGCTGTACCTTCCCGTCAATATCGGGCTATAAGTCGTGTACCGCGCATTCACCCCGCCCTTTCGGCATGTACACCATCCGGATGCACGCACCCGGGGAGCCGCGGAGATGATCTCCAGATGGCCACGCAATGGATCTTTACTCTTCGATGCCGAACCGTTGGAAACAGCACCCGTGATGTACGCATTTCGACACAGGGCAGTCCGCATATCGAACTCATTGACCGTTTCGCGTAGTTGGTCCATTTCAGGACACAGATAGGTCACAACGCGCTACACGCGTAGCTACAGGTCGGTCAAGTTGAGGTAAAGAAGGTAAAGAGAAAACCAAGGCGACCGAGAATTTATTGACCTTGAATGAATTGCGTTGAAAAAGTCCGGCGTAGCCCGTAGGGAGCGCCCTGCGGAGTCCTTGACCGCATCGGGCCTGGAGCACCATGACCCCCCCAACTCCATCTGCGGCTGCCCCGCTTGAGGTGACCGACGAGAGTGTCGAGAAGTCGATCACTTCTCCCACTCCCAAGGCCAACGAGAGCCGGTCCCCCGGACAGCTCGCCTGGCTCCGTTTCAAGCGGGACCGCACGGGCGTCATCTCGGCGCTGGTCGTGATCTTCTTCTTCGTGGTCGCGATCGCCGCTCCGCTGATAGCCACGCTGTACGGCAAGGACCCGACCACGACGTACGGCATCAACACCCCGGGACTGCTGGGTGACAACAGCTTCCCGATCAAGCCGAACGGCGGCATCAGCTCCGACTTCTGGTTCGGCCTCGAACCCGGCCTCGGGCGTGACGTCTTCACCTTCCTCATCTACGGGATCCGCAACTCGCTGCTCATCGCCGCGGCAGTGACCGTCCTCGTCATGATCATCGGCGTCGTGGTGGGCGTCACCGCCGGCTACGTGGGCGGCAAGTCCGACTGGTTCATCGGCCGGGTCATCGACATCCTGCTCGCCTTCCCCTCCCAGCTGTTCTTCGTCGCCTTCACCCCCGTCGTGCTCGCCCTGTTCGTGGCACCCGACGAGAACACGCCGACCTGGCTCACCGTGGTCTCCCTCATCGGCGTCCTCACCGCCTTCGGCTGGGCCTCCATCGCCCGTCTTCTGCGCGGCCAGGTGCTGGCCCTGCGCGAGCGGGAGTTCGTCGAGGCCGCCAAGGTCACGGGGGCGTCTCCGGCGCGAATCATCTTCAAGGAACTGCTGCCCAACCTCTGGACCCCGATCCTGATCCAGGCAACGCTGCTCCTGCCGACCATGGTCACCACGGAAGCGGGACTCGCCTTCCTGGGAGTCGGCGTCAAGGAAACGACTCCGGACTGGGGCGTCATGCTCGGACGCGCCGCCGACGTCTACCAGGACGACATCACCTACCTGCTCTTCCCGGGCATCACGATGGTGATCTTCGTCCTGGCGTTCAACCTCCTCGGCGACTCGATGCGCGACGCGCTCGACCCGAAGACCAAGCGCTGATCTCCGGCCCTTTTCAGGACCACGGCAACGACGCCAGGTGCCGGGCTTCTCTCATCACTCTCACTTCCAAGGCAGGATGCGATGTCTTTTTCGCGCAGAAACTTCCTGATAGCCACCGGCGTTGTCGCCGCGTCGAGCTCGGTGCTGTCCGCGTGCAGCAGCGGTGACTCCAGCGGCGGCTCCGGCGGCGGCAAGCAGGACGCCGCCAAGGCCAAGACGACCACGGTCAAGATCGGCACCGCGGCCGACTCCAAGGGCCCGGCCCCCGAGGTCCCCGGCGCGAAGAAGGGCGGCACCGCCTACCTGCTGAACGACGACGACTTCTCGCACCTCGACCCCCAGCGCATCTACTACGCCTGGAACTCGCTCGCCGCGATCGTCCTCTCCCGCACCCTGACCGGCTACAAGGTCGGCGATGACGGCACCATGACCCTGGTCGGCGACCTCGCCACCGACACGGGCAAGATGTCCGACGGCGGCAAGACCTGGTCCTTCACCCTGAAGGACGGCGTCAAGTGGGAGAACGGCGCCGACGTCACCGTCGACGACGTGCGCCACGGCATCGAGCGCGCCTTCGCCAGCTACATCACCGAGGGCGCCTTCTACGTCCAGGCGTGGCTGACGGGCTCGCAGAACTACCGCAAGTCGTACTCGGGCCCGTACAAGGGCAAGCACCTGAAGTCGATCGAGACCAGCGGCAAGACGATCACCTTCCACCTCTCCGAGGCGCGCCCCGACTTCAACTACGTGGTCGCGATGCACTCCTACGCGCCGACCCCGGTGAAGAAGGACACCAAGGAGGACTACGACAAGAAGCCGGTCTCCAACGGTCCCTACCGGGTGAAGTCCCACGTCACGGACAAGTCGATGGTCCTGGTCCGCAACGAGCACTGGGACGCGGACACCGACCCGATCCGCAACGCCTACCCGGACCAGTTCGACTTCACCTTCGGCATCGAGCAGCTGACGGCCGTCGACCGCCTGATCGCGGACGCCGGCAAGGACAAGTACGCCGTCAGCTGGCGCACGATCCCGCAGGAGCGCATCCAGAAGGCCACGACCGAGGCCAAGGACCGCGTCTTCGAGGAGCTCGGCAGCGGTGTCAGCGTCTACTGGATCAACACGACCCGGGTCAAGGACAAGGCCGTCCGTGAGGCCCTGATCAAGGCGTGGCCGACCGCGCAGATCCGTCAGCTCATGGGCGGCGTCCACCGTGGCGACTACGCCACCGGCATCATGAGCCCGCTCGTGGCCGGCTACGAGTCGCAGGACGTCTGGGGCAAGCTGAAGACCCCCGCGGGCGACCCGAAGGCCGCGAAGAAGATCCTCGACAAGGCCGGCAAGACCAAGCAGAAGATCGTCTACGCCTACCAGCAGGACGACGTCCAGCCGAAGATCGCGGTCGTCATCGAGAACGCCCTCAAGGCGGCGGGCTTCGACGTGGTCACCAAGGCCATCGACTCCACCACCTGGTACGACCAGATCGGCAAGCTGGACAACCCGTTCGACGTCTACTGGGGTGGCTGGTCCTCCGACTGGCCGACCGGTTACTCGGTGTTCCAGCCGCTGTTCGACAGCGCCAACGTCGTCGACCAGGGTCAGAACTACTCGCACCTCAAGGACCCGGCCGTCGACGCCGCCATCAAGGCGGCGACGCTCGAGACCGACCAGACCAAGGCCAACAAGATGTGGGCGGCCCTGGACAAGCAGGTCACGGAGATCGGCGCGTTCATCCCCGATGTGTACATGAAGCGCATCTACCTCCACGGCTCCAAGCTCGGCAACGTGAAGATGGACCCGAACTTCGACGGCTGCATGCTCTACAAGATGTACGTCAAGTCCTGATCCATACCTGAGGAGTGGGGCGGCCCGGGGCCGCCCCACTCCTTCGGCCCGCCTTTCGTGGCCCCTCGTACCTCCCGGTCCGACCACGCTCCGCACGACGGCCCATCCCAGGAAAGCCACTCCCCATGCTTCGCTTCCTCGCCCGCCGGCTCCTCGGCGCCGTGATCACGCTGGTCGTCATCAGCGCGATCACGTTCATGCTCTTCTACGCTGTGCCGCGCGACCCGGCCCGGCTGGCCTGCGGCAAGCTCTGCACCCCGGAGACGCTCGAGGTGATCCGCCACAACATGGGGATCACGGACTCGCTGCCGGTCCAGTACTGGCACTGGCTGACCGGGATCTTCCTCGGCCGGGACTACGGCTCCTACGGCCACTGCGACGCGCCGTGCCTGGGCTACTCGTTCGTCAACCGCGAGTCCGTCCTCGGCACGATCATGGACCGGTTCCCGACCACGGCCTCCCTCGCCCTCGGCTCGTCCGTCGTCTTCCTCATCGGCGGTATCGGCGCGGGCATGATCGCCGCCGTCAAGCAGGGCAAGGCGCTCGACAAGGTCGCGAGCGGCGCGTCGCTGGTCGCCTCGTCGATGCAGATCTACTTCGTCGGCACCCTGGCCCTCTACTGCTTCGTGTACCAGTGGCAGATCCTGGACCAGCCGTCGTACACGGACTTCACCAAGAACCCGGCCTCCTGGGCCAACGGGCTGCTCCTTCCCTGGCTGGTCCTGTCGCTGATCTGGACCGCGAACTACACCCGTATGACGCGCTCCCAACTGGTCGAGCAGCTCAACGAGGACTACGTCCGCACGGCCCGGGCCAAGGGTCTGTCCCGCCGAAACGTCTTCTTCCGCTTCGCCTGGCGCGGCGCGATGGGGCCGATCGTCACCATCTTCGGCATCGACCTCGGCGTCCTTCTCGGCGGCGCGATGATCACCGAGAAGACCTTCAGCCTCCAGGGCATCGGCATGCTCGCCATCAAGGCCGTGACCAACAACGACCTGCCCATGCTGCTCGGCATCATGGTGATCACCGCCTCCTTCGTGGTGATCGCGAACATCGTCGTGGACGCCGTCTACGCCCTGATCGACCCGCGGATCCGGCTCGCCTGACCCCGCTCCCACTCCTGCCCCCAACCGACCTCCCACGCAACACCATCCAGGAGCGCACTCGTGAAGAGCACCGCTACCAAGCCCGCCGGCGAGCGGAACCCTCAGGCCACCGGACCCTTCCTGTCCGTGCAGGACCTGAAGGTGCACTTCTCGACCGAGGACGGCACCGTCAAGGCCGTCGACGGCCTCTCCTTCGACCTCGAGCGCGGCAAGACGCTGGGCATCGTGGGTGAGTCGGGGTCCGGCAAGTCGGTCACCAACCTGACCATCCTGGGCCTGCACAACCCGGACAGCACCGCCGTCGAGGGCTCCATCACCCTCGACGGCGAGGAGCTGAACGGCGCTTCGGAGAAGACTCTGGAGAAGCTGCGCGGCAACAAGATGGCGATGATCTTCCAGGACGCGCTGACCTCCCTGTCGCCGTACCACACCATCGGCAAGCAGATCGGCGAGACGTACCGCAAGCACACCGGCTGCTCCAAGGCGGCGGCCCGGGCGCGGGCCATCGAGATGCTGACCCGGGTCGGCATCCCGCAGCCCGACGTGCGCGTGGACGACTACCCGCACCAGTTCTCGGGCGGTATGCGGCAGCGCGCGATGATCGCGATGGCCCTGGTCTGCGACCCCGAGCTGCTGATCGCGGACGAGCCGACGACGGCTCTGGACGTCACCGTGCAGGCCCAGATCATGGACCTGCTCAAGGACCTCCAGAAGGAGTTCGGCACGGCGATCATCTTCATCACGCACGACCTGGGTGTCATCGCCGACATCGCGGACGACGTGCTGGTGATGTACGGCGGCCGGTGCGTGGAGCGCGGGACGAAGAAGGAGGTGCTGCGTACGCCGCAGCACCCGTACACGTGGGGTCTGCTCGGTTCGATGCCGAGCCTGGAGGGACCGGTCGACGTACCGCTGACGCCGATCCCGGGTTCGCCGCCCTCGCTGCTGAACCCGCCGTCCGGCTGCCGGTTCCACCCCCGGTGCAGCTTCGCCGAGAAGGTCGAGGACGGGCGCTGCTCCTCCGAGCGCCCGCCGCTGGAGATCACGGACGGTCGCGGGGCCGCCTGCCATCTGACCGCCGACCAGCGCCGCGCGTTCTTCGCCGACCTGGCCGCCAGCCCGGCCAACTGACGCAAAGACGGGATTCCACCACCATGAGCACCACCACCCCCCTCCTGGACGTCTCCGGGCTGACCAAGCACTTCCCGATCAAGGGCGGCTTCCCGATCCGGCGGACCGTCGGCGCCGTGCAGGCCGTCGACGGACTGGACTTCCAGGTCGCCGAGGGCGAGAGCCTCGGCCTGGTCGGCGAGTCCGGCTGCGGCAAGTCGACGACGGGCCGGCTGATCACGCGCCTGCTGGAGCCGACGAGCGGCAAGATCTCGTACCGCGGGCAGGACATCACGCACGCGGACCGCAAGAAGCTGGCGCCGGTCCGTTCCGAGATCCAGATGATCTTCCAGGACCCGTACGCGTCCCTGAACCCGCGACACACGGTCGGCAAGATCATCGCGGGTCCGATGGAGATCAACGGGATCCAGCCGAGCGGCGGCCGGGAGAAGCGGGTCCGTGAGCTGCTGGAGATCGTCGGCCTCAACCCCGAGCACTACAACCGCTTCCCGCACGAGTTCTCCGGCGGCCAGCGCCAGCGCATCGGTGTGGCCAGGGCGCTGGCCCTCGAACCGAAGCTGATCGTGGCCGACGAGCCGGTCTCCGCGCTCGACGTGTCGATCCAGGCCCAGGTGGTCAACCTCCTCCAGGACCTTCAGAAGGACCTGGGCATCGCGTTCGTCTTCATCGCCCACGACCTCGCGATCGTGCGTCACTTCTCGCAGCGCGTCGCGGTGATGTACCTCGGCAAGATCGTGGAGATCGCCGACCGTGCGGACCTGTACGAGAACCCGCGCCACCCCTACACCCGCGCCCTGCTCTCCGCGGTCCCCGAGGCCACGGTGGAGGACGGCGAGGCCCGCGAGCGCATCCGGCTCACCGGTGACGTGCCGTCCCCCATCAACCCGCCGTCCGGCTGCCGCTTCCGTACGCGGTGCTGGAAGGCCACGGACAAGTGCGCCTCGGAGGCGCCGCCGCTGGTCCAGGTCGAGGGCAACAACGCCGGCCACCTGACGGCGTGCCACTACCCGGAGACCAAGGAGACCGTCCCGGCTCCCCGTCTCTCCAAGGACCCCAAGGCAGCGGTCTGACACACCCCTAACCGTCGACCGCCGCCGACGGAACCCGACTTTCACCGGCCCATTGACCCGAGCCCGAACGTCCGGTTCCTGGGGAAACAGAAGGCCCGTGTACCCCTTTGGGGCACACGGGCCTTCGCCTTGTGGCGTCACCCGGCCGCCTTCGCGGCCTCGCGTCCGCCTCAGTCGCCTTCGATGTGGGCCACAACCGTCCGGCGGGTGTTCGGCCCGAAGGACACGGTCCAGCCGGCCGGTACGGGCAGGGACGACGGCCACAGGGAGCGCTGGGCCTCGTTGTTGACCAGGACCACGTACGAGGCGGTGTCGTCCTCGAAGGGGTTCGTGTCCATGTTCTGTCCTTTCGTTCGCGTCGTTCGCGTCGTCGTACGCGTCGTACGCGTCAGCGCCCCGCCGACGCGAGGCACGCGGCCAGGGCCGCCACGGTGGGGGTCTTGAAGACCTGGCGGACCTTCAGATCCGTGTCGAAGGCCGCCCTGATGCGGCTGACCAGCCGGATCGCGGAGAGCGAATGGCCGCCCAGTTCGAGGAAGCTGTCCTCGACCCCGACCTGCGTTTCGGACAGGCCCAGCACCTCGGCGAACAGGTCGCACAGCAGGGCCTCCTGCGGGGTGCGCGGGGCGACCCGGGCGGGAGCGGCGGCGGCGTCGGGCGGAGCGGGCAGCGCCTTGCGGTCCAGCTTGCCGTTCGGGGTGAGCGGCAGGCTTTCCAGCACGACCACCGTCGACGGCACCATGTAGTCGGGGAGCGTGGTGGCGGCGAGCGTGCGCAGCTCGGCCGGGTCGACCGTGCCGCCCGGCGCCGGGACCACATAGCCCACCAGCCGCTTGTCGCCCGGCCGGTCCTCCCGGACCAGCACCGCCGCCCCGGAGACCGCCGGATGCCGGGCCAGGGCCGCCTCGATCTCGCCCAGTTCGACGCGCAGGCCCCGGATCTTGACCTGGTGGTCCGCGCGTCCCACGTAGTCCAGCGCGCCGTCCGGGCGGCGGCGGGCCAGGTCCCCGGTGCGGTACATACGGCTGCCCGGCGGCCCGTACGGGTCGGCGACGAAGCGTTCCGCCGTCAGGCCGGGGCGGTTCAGATAGCCGAGCGCCAGCTGCACCCCGGCCAGATACAGCTCGCCGGTCTCCCCCACCGCGGCCGGGCGCAGCGCCGCGTCCAGGACGTACAGGCGGGTGTTCCACACGGGCCGGCCGATCGGCACCGAGGTGGCGCCGGGCTCGGGGGTGTACTCCCAGTACGTGACGTCGACCGATGCCTCGGTCGGGCCGTACAGGTTGTGCAGGGGCACGCCGGGCAGCGACGCCGTGAAGCGGTCGGCGAGTTCGACCGGCAGCGCCTCACCGCTGCACACCACCCGGCGCAGGCCGGTGCAGAGCGCCGCGGCCGGCTCGTCCAGGAACACCTGGAGCATCGACGGGACGAAGTGCACGGTGGTGATCCGCTCGCCCCGGATCAGCTCGGCCAGGTAGGCGGGGTCCTTGTGCCCGCCGGGTTCGGCGACGACCAGGGTGGCGCCGGTGATCAGCGGCCAGAAGAACTCCCACACCGAGACGTCGAAGCCCGAGGGCGTCTTCTGCAGGACGCGGTCGTCGCCGGTCAGCCGGTACTCGTGCTGCATCCAGTGCAGCCGGTTGACTATGCCGGCGTGCGGGACGACCACGCCCTTGGGCCGCCCGGTGGAGCCGGAGGTGTAGATGACGTACGCGGCGTCCTGCGCGGCGGGCGGACGGGCGGGCGCGAAGGGGGCGCGCTCCAGCGGCTCTTCCTGTGCGTCGACGACCAGACGGGGCAGCCCCTCGGGCCGTGCGCCCGGCGGCAGCGTCGCCTCCACGTCGGAGTGGGTGAGCAGCAGGACCGGGGCGGCGTCGGCGAGGAGGTAGCCGATGCGGTCCGCCGGGTAGTCCGGGTCCACCGGGAGGTAGGCGGCGCCCGTCTTGAGTACGGCGAGCAGCGCGACGACGAGTTCCACCGAGCGCGGCACGGTCAGGGCCACGACCCGGTCCGGGGCGGCCCCGTGCCCGGCCAGCAGCCGGGCCAGGCGGTCCGAGCGCTCGTCCAGCTCGGTGTAGCTGAGGCGGGTGTCCCGGAAGACCAGGGCGGTGGCGTCAGGGGTCCGGGACACCTGCGTACGGAACAGCTCGGGCAGGGTGTCGCCACCGCCGGGCAGCTCCCGCGCGGTGTCGTTCCATGCGGCGATCTCGTCCACGTGCGGGCTCACGCCGTTCCATGCGGCGATCTCGTCCACGTCAGGGCTCATGTCTTTCCATGCCTCCTTCGACCCGGCTCGATCGGCGCAATGACCTTGCGTACGGGCGCTGTTGGGGTGGTGCGGATTTACGGAACGGGTGCCGGGGCCGGCATCTCGTGGAGGCGGCTGACCGGGGAGAGTGCGATCGGGACCAGCATCACGGCGGAGAGCACGGCGGCCAGCCACAGGGCCTCGTGCAGTCCGAGCGCACCGGCCAGCAGACCACCGACCGGACCGCCGAGCGCGCCGCCGCCGTGCATCAGCGTGCGCATCGCCGCGGTCATCCGGGCCATCAGCGGGTCCGGCGTGATGGTCTGCCGCAGGCTGACGATCACCACGTTGGCGACGCTGAGCGAGGCGTAGAAGACCAGGAACGAGGCGATGAAGACGCCCGTCACCATCAGCTTGGAGCCGCCCGCGGCCGGGATCAGCAGCGGGGCGACGAAGATCCCGGAGACCGAGACCAGGTAGGCCTTGCCGACGCTCACCCGGCGGATCACCGTGCCCGACAGTGCCGAGCCGGCCAGTCCGCCGACCGCTCCGACGCCGAGGACCAGGCCGATCGTCGCCGCCGACAGATGCTGCCCGCGCACGGCGTAGAGCAGGAACAGCGACAGGATCATCACGCTGAAGAAGTTGCAGGCGCAGCCGACGAGGGCGATGGCCCGCAGCAGCCGGCTGCCGAACACGAAGCGCAGGCCCTCGACGAGATCGGCCCGGATGCTGCGCCGCCGCTCCGGCTTCGCGGGCCGGGGCTCCGGGGTCCTGATGGCCAGCAGCGAGACGATCGACAGCAGGTAGGTGACGGCGTTGACCGCCATGGCCGTCGGCGCGGTCAGCGCGTTCACCAGCACGCCCGCGACACCCGGCCCGGCCACGTCGGCCGAGGACGAGGTGGTGCTGAGCTTGGTGTTGGCCTCCACGAGGTGGCGTCGGTCCTTCACCAGCACCGGCACGTACGACATCCAGCTCACGTCGAACAGCACCTGGGCGACGCCGATGCCGAACGCGACGGCGTACAGGAGCGGCAGGTTGAGCACGTCGGCCGCGGAGAGCGCCGGGACCAGGCCGATCAGCACCATGCGGGCCGCGTTGGCACCGATCATCACCGGGCGCTTGCGGACCCGGTCCACCCAGACGCCGAAGAGCATGGCGAGCCCGAGGAACGGCACGAGCTGGAGGAAGCGCAGCACACCGAGTTCCTCGGCGCTGGCGTCGAAGACCAGCACGGCGGCGAGCGGCAGCGCGAGGGTGGTCACCTGGGTGCCGTACAGGGAGAGGGTCTCCCCGGTCCAGAAGACCAGGAAGTCCCGGTTGCGCCACAGCCCGCCACCGCGGCGGCGGGGGGCCGCCGAGCCCGCCGCCGCCGTGTCCTCCACCGCGTCCGCGGGCTCCGGATCCGGCGCCTGCGTCGTCGTGTCCTCGGGTATCGCCATGCCTATCCCTCCGCCGGGGCGAGAGCGGACCGGGCCTGCGCGAGGCCCTGCCGCACCAGGCCGGCGAGCGTAGCGAACGCCTCGCCGGCCCAGATCGAGTCGTGGTCGCCCGTGATCGTGTGCCGCTCGACGCGGGGGGCGAGCGTCTCCCAGCGCGTGCGCGCGTCCAGGGAGTCGGCCGCCTTGAGGAAGAGCACCCGGCCCGCGTACGGGCCCCGGTGCTCGTACGCGTACAGCGCCTCGGCGTGGGCGCGGAACACGTCGTAGCGCTCCTGGAGGAACTCCTCGTCGAACTCCTCGGGAAGCACCTCGTCCCCGGCCGCGGTGACAGCCGTCCACACCGCCTCGGGGGTGACGTCGTCGGGGTAGGGCGTCAGCAGCGCGTCCAGCGCCTCCGGCGGCTCCCCCATCGCCGTCACGAGGTCCCGCAGGAAGGCGTGCAGCAGCGCCTTCTCCGGCGGCAGCGGGAACGGCTGGGGCACCGTCGCGTCGATGAGGACGAGCAGCGGCACCTCCTCGCCGGCCTCCACGAGCCGCTGGGCCATGTGGTAGGCGACCACACCGCCGAGCGACCAGCCGAGCAGCAGGTACGGTCCCCGCGGCCGGGCCGACCGCAGGGACGCCAGGTGCCGTTCCGCGAGCGCCTCGATCGAGTTGAGGGGCGCCCCGCCGTCGTCGAACCCCGGCGCCTCGAAGCCGTACGACGGCTGCTGAGGGCCGAGGAGTTCGGCGAGCCCCGCGTACACGTAGCCCGAACCGGAGACCGGGTGCACGCAGTACAGCGGCGGGTGGGTGCCGTCCTCGCGGAGCGGCACCAGGGTGGTCGAGTCAGTCACGGCCGGCCTTGGCGGCGAGCAGTTCGTCGATGGCCTCGGCCACGCCGCCCACGGTGGCGCCGCCGTAGAGCATCCGGACGTTGATCTTCACGCCGAAGGCCTTGTTGATCCGGCTGACCGCCCGCATCGCCTGGAGCGAGTTGCCGCCGAGTTCGAAGAAGCTGGCGTCCGCGCTGATCTGATCGGCCTTCAGGACCGTGGCGAAGGCCTCGGCGACCCGCTCCTCGGTGGGCGTGGCGGGGGCGACGTAGGCCCGGCCTTCCGTACCGTCGGCGCCGTACGACGGCTCGGGCAGCGCGTGCCGGTCGATCTTCTTGGCGAGCGTGAGCGGGAACTCGTCCAGCTTCACCCAGGCGGTCGGCACCATGTACTCGGGCATCGACTCGCCGAGGTGGCGGCGGAGTTCGGCGAGGGTCGGGGCCTGGTCGCCGAGCACCGTGTAGTAGCCGACGAGCTGCTTCTCGCCCTGCGGGTCCGCCTTGAGCAGCACCAGGGCCATGCGGATCTGCGGGTGGGCGACCAGCGCGGACTCGATCTCGCCGAGCTCGATGCGCAGGCCGCGCAGCTTGACCTGGTTGTCGATGCGGCCGATGAAGTCGACCTGGTAGTCCGGGGTCCAGCGGACGAGGTCGCCGGTGCGGTAGACCCGGCCGGTGGGCTCGAAAGGGTTGGGCACGAACTTCTCGTCGGTCAGCTCGGGCAGGTTGAGATAGCCGCGGGCCAGGCCGTCCTCGCCGCCGATGAGCAGCTCACCGGGGACACCGACCGGGGCGAGGTTGCCGTGCCGGTCGACCACGTAGTGCAGACGCCCGTACTCGGGGCGGCCGATCGGCGGGGCGGAGCGCCACTCGATGTGCTCGCAGAGGTACTCGGTGCAGGCGATGGCCGCCTCGGTCGGGCCGTACAGGTTCACGAACTTGCGGCCGGGGATGTTCCACTTGTTGACCAGCTCGGCCGGCAGGACCTCGGCGCCGCCCATGATGTATTTCAGGTGCGGGTACGGTCCGCCGTCGAGCAGCGAGAGCAGGGTCGGCGAGAGACCGACATAGGTGACGCGCTGCTCGCGGATGAGGGTGCCGAGCGCCTCGGGCGACGAGGCGTCCTCGGGCGAGACGAGGACCAGCGTGGCGCCGGTGATCAGCGCGGTGTAGATCTCGCCCTGCGACATGTCGAAGATCAGCGACGGCTGCTGGAGCAGCCGGTCCTCGGGGGTGAATTCGCCGAACGTGTGCCGGTACGCCTCGATGAACACGCGCAGGCTGCGGTGCTCGATCATCACGCCCTTGGGGCGGCCGGTGGAGCCCGAGGTGTAGAGGACGTAGGCGAGGGTCTCGCGGTCCGCGAGCTCTTCGAGCGGCTCGGTGTCGGACTCGGCCTCGATGGCCGCCCAGTCCGCGTCGATGAGCACGACCTTCCGGTCCTCGCTCGTCGGGAGCCCGCCCGCCACATCGGCGCGGGTGATGACGACCGGGGCCGCGGTGTCCTGGAGCATGTAGTCGATACGGGCGGCCGGGTGCGAGGGGTCCATGACCGCGTAGGCGCCGCCGGCCCGCATGACGCCCAGCATGGCCACCAGGGCGTCCAGGTCGCGGTCCATGACGATGCCGACGACCTGTCCGGGGCGTATCCCGCGGGCCCGCAGATGGCGGGCGAGCTTGCCGGAGCGGCGCGCCAGTTCGCCGTACGTCATCTCCACCCCGCGGCAGACCGCGGCGACGGCGTGGGGGGTGCGCTCGGCGACCTGGAGGACGGTGGTGTGCACCGGGTCGTGGCTGAAGTCGAAGTCCGGGCCGCGGCCCGCCTCCAGCAGCAGCCGGCGCTCGTCCTCGCCGAGCATCGCCAGCTTGGAGATCGGCTGCTCGGCGTCCTCGACCGCGGCGGCCAGCACGTTCTGGATGTGCCGGGCCATCGCCTCGATGCGGATGCCGTCGAACAGGTCGGTGGTGTACTCGGCGACGAACCGCAGCCGGTCCGCGCTCTCCAGGAACGTCAGCGACAGGTCGTAGCGGGAGCGCGGGACGGCGACGTCCAGCTGTTCGTCGGTGAGCCCGGTCAGGCCCAGGTCGGAACCCCCGGTGCCGCTGCCGAGCAGCTGGGTGCCGATCTGGAACAGCGGGTTGCGGCCCGCCTCACGGGCCGGCTGGACATGGCTGACGATCTGGTCGAACGGCACGTCCTGGTTGTCGTACACGTCCATGTTGGCGTCCGCGACCCGCTCGATCAGCTCGGCGAAGGTGGGGTCGCCGGACAGATCGGTGCGCAGCACCAGCATGTTGATGAACAGGCCGACGACGTCCTCGAGTTCGGGCTCCGTGCGGCCGAGCATGGGGATGCCGAGCGGGATGTCCTCCTGGCCGGTGTAGCGGCCGACCACGACGTTCAGGGCGGTCGTCAGCACCATGAACAGGGAGGCGCCCTCCTGCTGCGCGAGCGCCCGCGCCCCGTGGAGCAGTTCGGCGGGGAAGTCGAAGGTGAGGGTCTCGCCGTTCTGGGTCGGGGTGGCCGGACGCGCGCGGTCGGCGGGCATCTCCACCACCGGCAGCCCGGCGAGCTTCCCCTTCCAGAACTTCAGCTGCTGCTCCCAGGAGTCGCCCCCGTGCTGCTCGCGCTGGGCCCGGACGTGGTCCTCGTACGTCGCCTCCAGCTCGGGGAGCGCGGGCTGCGTGCCCTGGACGAAGGCGTTGTAGGCGCCGGAGATCTCGCGGTTGATCAGGGCCGACGACCAGCCGTCGGTGTTGATGTGGTGGAAGACCAGCACCAGGACGTGGTCCTCGGCGGACAGCCGCAGCAGCGAGAAGCGGTACAGCGGCCCGGCCGCCAGGTCGAAGGGGGCCTCGCTGCGGGCGCGCAGAGTTGCGTCCAGGTCGGCGTCCGCCAGGTCGACGATCTCCAGGTCGACCTCGCCCGCGGGCGCGACGACGCCGTACGGGGTGCCCTCGGCGGAGCGGAAGGTCGTGCGCAGCGCCGTGTTACGGGTGACCAGGGAGGTCAGCGCCCGGTGCAGGGCCCCGACGTCGAGGGTGCCGCGCAGCCGGTACGCCACGGGCACGTTGTAGGTGATCTCGCCGGGGCTGAGCTGGTCGAGGAACCACAGCTGCTCCTGTGCGAAGGAGAGCGGGGTGCGGGTCTCGTCGGTCGGCCTGCTGGCCCGGGTCGCTTCTTCGTTGGGCTGGCTCATGGTCACACTGCTCCACTTGTCATGTTGCGCACGGCCTGGGGCCGCAGGACGGGGTCGAGCCGTCGCAGGCCTTCGGAGATGAGATGGGGGTCCCGTGCGAAGCACAGGCGGAATCCGTCGGGGCCGCCGAGCGTCTCGCCCGGCATGAGCAGAACTCCGGTGTCCAGCACCCGGCGGCACAGGTCGAGCGGCGCCTCGCCGGTGAGCAGCCGGAACCAGGCGAAGGGGGTGCCCCGCGGTTCGGTGAGCCGGACCGCGTCGGTGTTGCGCGCGGCCCAGGCGCGGACCACGGCGAGGCCTTCCCCGGTCAGCGTGCGGTACCGCTCGGTGTAGTGGTCGCGGCGCTCCAGCACGTCGCACGCGAGTGTCTCGCACAGCACGGAATTGCCTATGTTGGAGAGGAACTTGCGCTCCGTGCAGGCCACGACGAGCTCGGGCGGCCCGTACAGCCAGCCGATGCGCAGGCCGGGAAAGCCGTAGACCTTGGAGAGGCTCGACACGGAGATCGTCCGCTCGAGGCGGGTGGCGGCCGAGTCCTTCAGCTCCAGCGCGTAGTCCTCGTCGAGCAGGAGGTACGCGCCCGTGCGGGCGGCCAGGGTGTGCAGCGCGGCCAGGTCGGCGTCGGAGACGCGCTGACCGGTCGGGTTGCAGGGGGTGTTGACGACGATCAGCCGCAGGTCGGGGCCCGCGACGGCGGCCGCGGCCTCGACGTCGACGGTGAGGTCCGGGCGGTGGTCGAGGATGTCGACCCGGCAGCCCAGTTCGGCCGGCATGTCCCAGGACTGCTGCCAGCCGGGCCGGAAGGTGATGACCTGGTCGCCGGGGCGCAGCAGCGCGTTGTAAACGAGGTAGAGCGCCTGCTGGGCGCCGTGGGTGATCAGGACGTGGTCGTCGTCGGTGCCGTAGAGGTCCGCGACCAGGGCGCGCAGCCTGGGTATGCCGCGGTTGTGCCCGTAGTCGAGTTCGAGGCCGCCGAGGGGGGTCAGTTCGTCGAGAGTGCCGCAGGGCAGGTTGCTGTCGCCGAGGTCGATGTCGTAGCGCCCGGCGGCGTCGTCGAACACCCAGCGGCGCATGGGGTACGTGGAGACGGTCGTCGCAGTGGTCATCGGGCGGTCCCCGGGTGGGTCGGGACGGTCGCGGTCATCGTGCGGTCTCCAGCTTGTTCCGGAAGACGGGTGAGAAGCGGCCGCTGCTGATCCGCTCGGCGGTGCCGGTCATGGAGACGGAGCCGTCCGCCGCGATCGAGACGTCGATCCGGCCGCCGGGCATGCGTACTTCCACGTCCGGGCCGGTCAGGCCGAGGGCGTGCGCGGCCGCGGCGGCGGCGCAGGCGCTGCTGCCGGAGGCGAGGGTGTAGCCGGCGCCGCGTTCGTAGACCTCGATGGCGATCGTCCGGCGGTCCACGATCGCCAGGAACTGCACGTTCGTGCGTCCCGGGAAGCGGGTGTGTCCGGCGATCAGGGGCCCCAGTTCGCGGGCGAGGCCGGCGGAGATCTCCGCCAGCGGGACGACCGCGTGCGGGTTCCCGTTGTGCACGGAGGTGACCGCGAGGCGGCGCCCGCCGACGTCGAGGCTCTCGCCCGTCGCCCCGAACTCGGGCCGGCCCATGCCGACCTGGACGGTCCCCGAGGCGAGGTCGAGGATGCGTACCGGTACGTCACCGGCGGCCGTGCGGAGCGGGAACTCCTCGTCCCCGCTCCACGGCTCGCCGTAGGTTTCGGCCAGATGCAGAGCGAACATCCGCAGTCCGTTGCCGCTCTTCTCGCACTCGGTGCCGTCGGAGTTGAACATCCTCAGGCGCACCGGTTCACCGGCTTCCGGTGCCCCGAGCGGTCCGAACAGCACTCCGTCCGCGCCGACCCCGAAGTGCCGGTCGCACAGCAGCCGCACGGCCGCGGGGCCGGGCGTGAAGTCGCTGCCGCGCGGGTCGACGACCACGTAGTCGTTGCCGAGCGCGTGGTAGGTGAAGAACTCCGCGGACTCCTCGAACTCCGCGGGCGGCGAGGACGCCGAAGGCGTCGACGCGGGTGTCACGACCGTCGAGGACGTCGAATGTTCGCCCATGCTCTGTGCCGGCTCCTGTTCCTGCTGTTGTCTGCCGAGGTCCGCGTCAGCTCTCGGCGCCGTCGGCCAGCGCGGCCTCGTCGTGCTCCTCGCCGTACCACTTCTCGGCCCAGCGGGAGAACGCGATGATGACGATGTCGCGGTTGGCGGGGCCGCCGTCGGCCGACTCCACGTCGGTGACGTCGTGGGCGAGGCCGCGGTCGTCGAGGAGCACCGCGTGGCCGGGCTCCAGCGTGCCGGTCCAGAACGGGGCGTCGGCGCCCGGCTCCCACAGCCGGGTCTGCGCGCCGGCCACGTTGTTCTTGTTCAGGACGGCGATCATGACGAACTCGTGTCCGTCGTGGTGCACGCCCTCCGGGGTGAGCGGGCCCGCGTAGTCGCCGTCGGCCCGGGTCCGGTTCTGGTGGACGTTGATCTGCCAGTCCTCGGACCGGTCGAGACCCAGCTCCTCGATGCCGTGCGAGATCAACGGCACGAAGTCGGCCTTGATGGGCTGGTAGACGCGGCGGATGCCGCCACCGACCTTGTTGAACTTGGTGAAGGTGGTGTAGTCGCGGTGGGCCAGCAGCTCGAAGGTCCAGCCCTCGGTGCCCTCGGGGCGCAGCCGGTACTGGGAGAACCGCTTGAAGCGGGTGCCGTTGCCCATGTACTCGTCGACCGGCAGGTCCTCGTAGCTGTCGAGGAGCTCCTGAGAGACCTCCGGCAGCTCGATCAAAGCGAATTTCTGCTCGTTGAGCGGCATGACGGACTCCTTCTGGATCGTGTGACGTGGGTCAGACGGCGACGGCGGGCATGCGCTCGTCGAGGTAGCGGGCGGAGGAGTTGAGCCGCCACAGGGTGCCGCGGGCGATGGCGCGCCGCATGTGCTCCGACTCGGCCGCGGGGATGACCACGTTGTGGAACCAGCCGGCGGCGTGCTGGGAGTCGACCGTGATGTGCAGCCGGTGGTAGACGATGCCGATGTCCGGCAGGCCGAGACGCTCCCAGGCGTGCACGACCTGCACGAAGCGGTCGGGAACCAGCCATTCCGTCATGCCGAGGAAGCCGACGGCCTCCGGGTAGTACTGCCGGTAACGGCACAGCAGGACGGCCAGGTTGCCGGAGAGCAGCGCGTTGGCGGTCAGCGAGCGCTCCAGCTCGTCGGCCGGGATCTCGAAGACCTCGAAGATCTTGTTGAAGAGGTGGGTGTGCACCTCTTCCGGCTTGCCGTTGCCCATCTCGTCCCAGAAGTTCTGGGCGATCTCCATCTTCGCGGCGCCGCTGGTGCCGACCTGCATCATCGCCAGCAGGTCGTCGAACCGCCCGTCGACGACCGACTCCTGCATCACATAGGTGCGCAGGTCGGCGGAGGTCGCCTCGTCGCGGATGAACTCCCGGTAGTAGGGGTGCTTGTAGACGCGGTGTTCGCGGGCCAGCTTCTTCAGCCAGGAGAGGTAGGCGGCGGGCTCGGCGGGCGCCTGGTCGATCAGGCCGGGCTCGATGTAGCCGTCCTCGGCCTCGATGGTGGCCTCTTCGAGCAGGCGGGTGATCGTGTGCAGCAGGACGGACCCCTCGGCGGAGGGGCCCTCGGGTATCAGGGTGTGCAGCCCGTAGATGCGGGCGAGGAGACGCTGCTGCGCATAGAACGCCTCGGAGTCGCCGAGCCGCGCGTCGTCGTTGAGGGAACGGATCGCGTCGAGGATCGCGTCGCGCTCCGCTCCTGTTACAGCCTTGTCAAGTTCGGCCGGATTCCTGGGCAGCCAGGAAGACACCTCGTCGACGATCTGCGCGTAAGTCTTCGGCTGCTGAACGGAGGTGGACTCGTTGAGAGTCTGCATGGGGGCCCCTTCTGAAACGCGCCCATGGCTTAGTGGACGCGCGTTGATTGATCTACGGTGTGCCTGAAGTGCACGAAACCGATACGAACGGAGGCGCGGCGAAGCAGGTGACGCTCAACAGAGTCGAACGGCACCTGGCTGACAGACCGCCGGGCCAGCCGGAGAAAGGGTGTGGACACACCCCTGTGAGTCGAGGCGCCCGACCGGCGCCTTCGCTGAATGGCCGCATCACGGGAGGCGCGGCAGGTCGAGCCCCGCAGCGCGTGCGGGACTCCGGGACTACTGCCGCGCCCGGCCGGACATGGGCGGTGGTGCTAGTTCGCGTGGCGTGCGACCACACCCCAGGCGAGGTCCGCCTGGACGTTCGTCTGCGAGTGCGCGCCGTCGGTGATGTGACAGGACCCCAGGACCGTGACGGTCAGCACACCGGCGGCGACTCCGCACACCAGCGCTCGCAAAGAACGAATGGAAATCTTGTCGTGCACGCTAGTTCCCTCCCCATAACGGTCGGGGATCTTCCCGCCGCTCGGGAAAAGCATGCCTTTTCCGGTGCGCAACAGGAACCGGATCGGAGCGGCACGACTACGCAGTGCAAGATCCTGCAGGACCCAAAAGATGACTGAATACGACGAACAAGACGAACATCACGACCTCGGCCGGGCCGCGCGCCCCGGCGACTTCGAGCTCCCCGACGTCAGCGGTTTCGATCTGCTCCAGTACCGGGAGTCCCTCACGCAGGGCAGGCGCCCGCGGGAGGAGACGTCTCAGGCGCTGCTCCGTCTGCATCTGCTGCACCCCGTGTCCGAGGCGTCGGACGTGTGCGTCCCGGTGTCCCCGAGCGCCGCGGTGGACGCGCTGGTCGCACCGCTGGAAGAAGAGCGGCTGAAGCTGCGCAAGAAGATCAACGACATCCGGTCCGCCATGGCGGCCTTCGACGCGGTGCACTCGGAGGTCCGCAGCAAGGAGGCGGTCCCGCTGACTCTGCTGGTCGGCGGCGCCGCGATCAGCGCCTCGGTGACGAGTTCCGCCCGCGCCAGCGAGCGGGAGATCATCACGGTACAGCCAGGTGGCAGTCGTCCGCCCGAACTTCTGGCCGAGACGATGGAGTTGAACATGTCCCTGCTGGCCCGCGGCGTCCGGCAGCGCACGCTCTACCAGCACTCGATCCGCAAGCACCAGCTCACGATGGACTACAGCCGTCAGGTGGTGGCGGCCGGTGCCGAGATCCGGACAGTGACCGAGATCTTCGAGCGGCTCATCATCTGCGACGACACCGTGGCGTACATCCCCACCAACGACGAGCGCGCCAACGAGGCCCTGGAGATCCGGCACCCCGCACTGATCCGCTATCTGCGGGCCGGTTTCGAGCGGGCCTGGGAGGGGGCGGAACCCATCAGCCCGGCCGATCCGCTGCCGAAGCGGGCCCGCGAGGACGCCATTCTGGTGCGGATCGCCCAACTGCTCGTCGACGGTCACACCGACGAGTCCATCAGTCAGCGGCTCGGCATCGGGGTGCGGACGGTGGCCAAGCGGATCAGCACGCTCTCCGGCCGGCTCGGCAGCCGCAGCCGGGGACAGCTCGGCTATCTGATAGCCCGCTCCGGAATGCTCGACGAGCCCTCTCCCCCTGCCCCGCCGGCTCCTCCCTCGGGCTGAGCCCCGCCGAATATCTGCCGGTACGCGCCGGGTGTGGTGCCGACGGCCGTACGAAAGCGGCGGCGCAGGTTGACGGCGGAGGCGAGGCCGACCCGGGTGGCGACGGTCTCCACCGGCAGGTCGGTCTGCTCCAGCAACACGCGTGCCGCGTCGATGCGTCGGCCCAGCAGCCACTGTCCGGGGCTGGTGCCGAGCTGCTCGGCGAAGCGCCGGGCGAGCGTCCGGCTCGACAGCCCGGCGCGCTCGGCGAGCCGGTCCAGGGTCAGCCGGCCGTCGAGGTGGGCGGTGGCCCACTCCAGCAGCGGTGCCAGCGACTCGTCCGTGCGGGCCGGGGCGGGCCGCACGGCGTACTGGAGCTGACTGCCCTCGCGGTGCGGTGGCAGGACCATGCTGCGGGCCACCTCGGTGGCGTACGCGGCGCCGTGGTCGGAGCGTACGAGGTGCAGGCACAGGTCGATCCCGGCGCCGATGCCGGCGCTGGTCGCCACGTCGCCGTGGTCGACGTAGAGCACGTCCGCCTCGACCCGCACCTCGGGGAAGGCGGCCGCGAGTTGGCCCGTGCGGCGCCAGTGGGTGGTGGCGGCGCGGCCGTCGAGCAGCCCCGCCTGGGCGAGGACGAACGCGCCCGTGCAGATGGAGATGATTCTGGCGCCGCGCCGGTGCGCGGCCCGCAGCGCCGCGAGGACGCGGGCGGGCGCGGGAGTGCCGGGCGGCTGCCAGCCCGGTACGACGACGGTGTCCGCCTCGTCCAGCGCGTCGAGGCCGTCCTCGACGAGCATCGCGTAGCCGACGGTGGTCGGCAGCGGCCCCGGGTGGTCGGCGCAGACCCGGAAGTCGTAGTGGGCCGGGAGCTGCGGGCGGACCGTGCCGAAGACCTCGGCGGCGCAGGCCAGTTCGAAGGGTGACTGCGGTGGGTTCAGCAGGGCCGTCACCCGGTGCCGGTTCATGGCATGAATGTACCCCCTGATGTCTTTCCTGACTCTTGAGCGGGGGATCCGCCTGCGGGAGATTGGCAGCATGAGCAACATCACCGACACCGGGAAGTACGCCGTCCAGGTCGCCGAGGTGCCGCCGGAGGAAGTGACGCCCGGGATCGTGCGCCGTCCGCTGCCGAAGACCGACAACGCCCGCGGCTGGCTGATCGACTTCGCCCCCGGGACCGAGTGGCCGGAAGTCGACGTCCACGCCTCCGAGGAGCGCTACTACGTCCTGAACGGGGAGGTCATCGAGGGCGAGGAACGCCACGGCCCCGGCAGCTACGTCGTGTTCGCCCCGGGCAGCAGCCATCGCCCCCGCAGCGACATCGGCGCCACGATCCTGGGCTGGACGGACCTGCCGGGGGCATGACGGCCCGGCTGTCTCAGGCCCCGGCCAGGTCCAGCTCGCCCACGACCTGGTCCCCGCTGATCTCCCCGGTTCGCCGGAAGCCGAGGCGGAGATAGAACGGCTCGGGGCCGCCCTCGCCCTCCGCCCAGGTGACGGTGACCCGGGACCCGCCGCGGCGGCGGATCTCCGCGCGGACGGCGTCCACGGCGAAGCGGCCGTACCCGCGCCCCTGCCGGCCGTGCCCGATGTTGAGGCGCCAGAGGCCGGACCGGGGGCGGTCGTCCGGGTCGTCGGGGTTGAAGCGGATGTCGAAGAAGGCCATCACGAACCCGACGAGTTCGTCACCGTCGTAAACGAGCCGGGGCCAGGCCGTCGCGGGGTGCACGTACGCCTCGGCGAGCGACTTCACCACCGGGGACACGAACCGCTCCTGGCCGGGCCCGACCTTCAGGGCGATCGCCGCGTCGATGTTGTCCGGGGTCACCTTCTCCAGGCGCAGCCGGTGCGAAGAGCCGCCCGGCCCGTGCGGGTCGGGCGAGCCGGGCGGTGTGGCCATGCCGGTCAGTCCTTCTCCGCGCGTTCGGCGTCCCCGCGTTCCACGCAGAACTCGTTGCCCTCGGGGTCGGCCAGGAGGACCCAGCCGGTGCCGTCGGGACGGGTGTGGTCGGCGACCTTCCGTGCCCCGAGCCCGAGGGCCCGCTCGACCTCTTCGTCCCGGGTGCATCCGCGGGGCCGGAGATCGAAGTGGATCCGGTTCTTCACCGACTTGCCCTCCGGGACGCGCAGGAAGAGCAGGCTCGGGCCGCCGTCGGGGTCGCGGATCAGCGCCGCCGGGTCACCGGGCTTGTCGTCGTCGTCCAGCGGCCGGCCGAGCAGGGCGCTCCAGAAGAGCCCGACGTCGTACGGGTCGCCGGTGCAGTCGAAGGTGATGTTGTGGATGACCGGCGTCAACCGGCTCGTCTCGCCCATGGATTCAGGCTCCCGTCTCGCCGTCGACCAGCTCGCGGATGATGTCCAGGTGGCCGTTGTGGCGGGCCGTTTCCTCGATGAGGTGCAGGATCACCCAGCGCAGGTCGACATGGCGGCCGTCGCGGATGGGGCGCTTGGCGGTGGCGTCCAGGTCATGCTCCGCGACCAGCTCCCGGTAGCGGGCGCACTGTTCCTCGTACTCGGCCAGGACGTCCGCCGGCGGCATGTCCACGGCGATGCGCATCTCGCGGTCGGGGTCCTCGTCCGTCCAGGGACCCTCGTCCTCCTCGCCCAGGAACACCACCTGGAACCACCAGTACTCCACCCAGCGGAGGTGGTTGACCACTCCGCTCAGCGTCATCAGCGGGGAGCCGGGCAACGGTGCCTTGACGGCGTCCTCGGGCGAGACGCCCTCGCACTTGGCCCGGGCGGTGGCACGTACGTAGTCGAGGAAGGTGGCCAGCTGCGTGCGCTCGTCCCAGGCGGGAGGCGTATCGGTTCGTGTCATCGCATGGGAGCATCCCGGACCTCCGCACGCTTGTCGAACGAATAAGTGACTGGACCGTGGTGCGGTTCCCGTCCGCCCCCGCCCCTCGCTCCCGCGTACCACAAAGATCCACAAAGTTCGCTCCGGAGGCCCCACAACCCCACCGCGGACCTGGCAGACTGCCCCGGATGGCCGACCGCTCGTTCTCCGACACCACCCTCGCCGGACTGTACGACGCCCTCAACCCCTGGGGCCCGAGTGAGGACTTCTACCTGGGACTTGTGATGTCCGCGCAGAGCGTGCTGGACGTCGGCTGCGGCACCGGCGCCCTGCTCGGGCGGGCCCGCGGCGCGGGGCATCCAGGACGCCTGTGCGGGCTCGACCCCGCCGCGGCCATGCTCGTCCAGGCCCGCCGGCGCCGCCCCGACGTCGAGTGGGTGCTCGGCGACCTCCGCTCGCAGCGGTGGCAGGGCGCCTTCGACCTGGTCGTGATGACCGGGCATGCGTTTCAAGTGCTGGTCGGGGACACGGAATTGAGGACCTGTCTGGCCGGCGTGCGCGAAGCCCTCGCGGACGGCGGCCGGTTCGTCTTCGAGACCCGGAACCCGGCTGCCCGTGCCTGGGAGTCGTGGACCCCGGACCGGGTGCGTGAGGTCCCGCGGGTCGACGGCGGTGCCGTACGCGTCCGGCACGAGGTCGAACCGCCCGTCACCGGCGATCGCGTGACCTTCACCGAGACCTTCACCAGCCCCGCCTGGGAGCACCCCCGGGTCAGCCGGAGCACCCTGCGCTTCCTCGCACCCGACGCGCTCACCCGCTTCCTGGCGGAAGCCGGCCTGACGGTCGCCGAGCAGTACGGCGACTGGGGGCGGGCACCGCTCACCCCCACCAGCGCGGAGATCATCACCGTGGCCGAAATCGCCCCCTAGCCGCGACTCCCCTCAGCCCTCCCCTCAGCCCTCCGCGCCGCCCTCCTCCAGTGCCACCAGGGCCGGGTCGAGCACGATGTCCTCCTCGCGGGCGCCGGTCGTCGGGTCCTCCGGGAAGTGGCAGGCCGTCAGGTGGCCGTCGCGGTTGCCGGAGATCCGGACCAGCGGCGGCTCCTCGGCCGCGCACTTGTCCTGCGCCTTCCAGCAGCGCGTGCGGAAACGGCAGCCGGACGGCGGGGAGATGGGGGACGGCACATCGCCGGCCAGCCGGATCCGTTCGCGCCGCGTCTCGCCGCCGCCGTCCAGGTCGACCTCGGGGACCGCGGAGAGCAGCGCGTGCGTATAGGGGTGGCGGGGGCGCGCGTAGATCGAGTCGCGGTCGCCGACCTCGATCACCTTGCCGAGGTACATCACGGCGACGCGCTGCGAGAAGTGCCGTACGACGGCCAGGTCGTGGGCGATGAACAGGAACGCGATCCCCAGGTCCTTCTGCACCTGCTGGAGGAGGTTGACCACCTGGGCCTGGATCGACACGTCGAGCGCGGAGACCGGCTCGTCGGCGACGATCAGCTTCGGCTCCAGGGCCAGCGCCCGGGCCACACCGATGCGCTGGCGCTGGCCGCCGGAGAACTCGTGCGGGAAGCGGTTGTAGTGCTCGGGGTTGAGACCGACGATCTCCAGCAGCTCACGGACCCGCTTCTCCCGGCCGCCGCTCGGCCGGATCCCGTTGATCTCCATCGGACCCGCGATGATCTTGCCGACGGTCTGCCGGGGGTTCAGCGAGGAGTACGGGTCCTGGAAGATCATCTGGATCTCGGACCGGATCGGCGCGAGCTGCTTGCGGCTGGCGTGGCTGATGTCCTGGCCGCGGTACGTGATCCTGCCGCTCGTCGGCTCCAGCAGGCGCGTGATCAGCCGGCCGGTCGTCGACTTGCCGCAGCCGGACTCGCCGACCAGGCCGAAGCTCTCGCCGACGTTCACGGTCAGGTCGATGCCGTCCACGGCCTGCACGGCGCCGACGGTCCGCCGGATCGGGAAGCCGCCCTTGACCGGGAAGTGCTTGACGAGGCCTTCCACCACGAGCAACGGCTCCCCCGGGTCGTCGGCGGCGCCCTCGCGCGGGGCGGGCAGGGTGAGGTCGCCCTGCACGGCGTCGGCCTTCACGGCGTCGGCCTTCACGGCGTCACCTTTCGCGGCTGCGCCCTTCGCGGCGTCACCCTTCGTGGCCCCGCCCTTCACGACGTCGACCTTCTCGACGCCGTCCCTCCCGACGTCGCCCTTGATGACGTCTTCCGTCATGACGTGTCTCTCCCTACCGCAGCCGGGGTTTGATCTGCTCGATGAAGATGGTCCGCTTCTGCTCCGCCGTGAGGTGGCAGGCCCCGCCCCGCCCGGGTGGCAGCAGCGGGAGTTCGTCCACGCAACGCGTCCCGCCGACCTCGCCCCGGAAGGTGCACCGGGGGTGGAAACGGCAGCCCGACGGCGGGTTCAGCAGCGAGGGCGGTGCCCCCGGAATCGGCGCGAGGGGTGCGGCGAGGTCCGAGTCGATCCGCGGCATCGAGTTCAGCAGGCCCCAGGTGTAGGGGTGCTGGGGCGAGCGCAGCACCTCCTCGACCGTTCCCCGTTCGACGGCGCCGCCCGCGTACATCACCATGATGTCGTCGGCCATGTCGGCGATGACGCCGAGGTCGTGGGTGATGAAGATGATCGCCGAGCCGAACTCCTGCTGGAGGTCCTTGAGCAGGTCGAGGATCTGGGCCTGCACGGTCACGTCGAGGGCGGTCGTCGGCTCGTCCGCGATCAGCAGATCGGGGTCGCAGACCAGGGCCATCGCGATCATCGCGCGCTGCCGCATACCGCCGGAGAACTGGTGCGGATAGTCCTTCGCCCGGTCCTTGGGCCGGGGAATGCCGACCTTGCCGAGCATCTCCACCGCACGGTCCCAGGCCGTCTTCCTGGAGGCCCCAGTGTGTTTCATGAACGGTTCGGCGATCTGCCGGCCCACGGTGTAGTACGGGGACAGGGCGGTCAGCGGGTCCTGGAAGATCATCGCGACCTTGTTGCCGCGCAGCTTCTCCAGCTCGGACTCGCGGGCGGTGATCAGCTCCTGTCCCTCCAGCACGATCTCGCCGTCGATCTCGGTGAACATCGGGTTGTGCAGTCCGAGGATGGTCAGGTTGGTCACCGACTTGCCGGAGCCCGACTCCCCCACGATGCCGAGGGTCTGCCCGCGTTCGAGGTCGAAGGAGAGGCCGTCGACGGCCTTGACGACCCCGTCCTCCGTCTTGAAGCGGACGTGCAGGTCACGCACCGAGAGGAAGGCGCCCGCGTCCGACGGGGAGGGAACGCCCGATTCCTTGGTCACAGTGGTCACGGAGTGCTCCTAGGACAGCCGCACGCGCGGGTCGATGAAGGCGTAGCAGGCATCCACGATGATGTTGAACAGCAGGATCATGGCGGCGGAGAACAGCATCACCCCGAGCAGCAGCGGCAGATCGCTGAAGAACACCGACTGCACCGCCAGTTGGCCGAGACCCGGCAGACCGAAGGTGTACTCGGTGATGATCGCGCCGCCCAGCAGGGAGCCGAGGTCGATGCCGAAGATGGTGACGATGGGGATCAGCGAACCGCGCCAGGCGTAGCGGAAGAAGACGTACTTGCGCGACATGCCCTTGGCGCGGGCGGTGCGTACGTGCTCCTCCTGGAGCTGCTCGATCATCGACGAGCGCGCCATACGTGTGTACTGCGCGGCGAAGATGGTCGACAGCACGACCCACGGGATGATCAGTCCGGTGAACCAGGTGACCGGGTTCGCGGTGAACTCGTGGTAGGCGGGCTTGTCGAAGAGGTGGGTCTGGTACACGAGAGCGGCCAGCGCCAGCGGGCCCAGGAAGTAGATCTGCATCGAACTGAGCACCATCGACCCGGCCGTGACGGTCTTGTCGATCAGCGTGCCGCGCTTCCAGGCGGCGAGCAGTCCGGTGCCGAGGCCGATGAGCAGGAAGAAGACGCACGCGCCCAGCGTCAGGGAGACGGTGGTCGGCAGGCGGTCCATCAGGGTGCCCCAGACCTCCTCGTTGGTGTGGTACGAGTAGCCGAAGCACGGGGCGGGGCAAGGGCCCTGGGTGAATTCCTCGCTGCCCAGCACGAGGTTGTGCAGGAAGATCCAGTACTGCTCGGGGATCGACTTGTCGAGGCCGAGCACATGGTGGATGTTCGCGAGGTTCGCCGGCGTGCACGTCTTCCCGCACATCAGCAGTCCGGGATCACGCGGCATTCCGAAGAACAGCAGGAACGCGACGATGCTCAGCAGAAAGAGGATGACGCCGGCGCCGAGTGTCCGGCGAATGAGGAAGCGCAGCATGGCAGGGGCAGCTCTCAGACGTCAGCGGGCCCGGCGGGGCCCGGTGCGCCGCCCGCGTCGCTGAGCAGGCGGGCGCACCGGGCTCCGGTGGGGCGGCGGTTACTTGACGAACAGGCGTCGCGGGTCGATGCCGCCGATCACGTCGTCGTAGGCCAGGCCGCCGACCTTCGAGCCGGCGATCTGGATCTGCTTGTAGTAGGCGGTCGGGACGACGTTCACTACTTCCTTGACCAGGTACTGGTCGATCTTCTCCCACCCGGCCGCGGACTTCACCGGGTCGGTGATCTTGTTGACGCGGTCGATCTCGCTGTTGACGTGGGGGTCGTTGACCTGCGAGTAGTTCTGCGCACCGTCGGCGATCGCGCGGCCGTCGAACACCGGCGGGATCACGGTCGAGGCGGACGGCCAGTCGGCACCCCACGCGGTGTGGAAGATGTCGTAGTTGTTGTCGAGCTTGCTGACCTGGTCGTAGTACGTCTCGGCCGGGATCTCCTGGCGCTGGACGTTGAAGCCGGCCTTCTTCAGGCCGGCCGCCATGGCGGTGGAGTACTGCTGGCCCTCGGGCGTGTTGATGTAGCCGAAGGTCAGCTTCATGCCGACCTTGCCGGCCTCCTTCAGCAGCGCCTTGGCCTTGACCGGGTCACCCGCCGGTTTCTTGATCTTGCCGAACGGGTCGAAGGAGGCGTCGTAGCCGCTCACGGTCGGGCTGATCAGACCGCCGGCGACCTGCATCGCGTCGGTGCCGCCGTAGGCCCGGACGAACGGTGTGATCGGCAGGGCGTAGGCGATGGCCTCGCGGATCTTCTTGTCCTTGAGGGCCGGGTGGCTCATGTTGATGTTCATCTGGCCGACGTAGGGCTGGAAGCCGCCGACCGTACGGGACTTCATCTTCGGGTCGCTGAGGACCTTGGAGAGGTTGCCCGCGTCGACCTGGTTGTTGAAGCTGACGCCGGCCTGGTCGGCGCCGCTGTCGGCGAGGAGCGTCTTGGTGGACGTCTCGTACTGCTGGTTGAACGTGAAGTTGAACCGGTCCACGTACTGGTGGCGGATCGGGTCCGTCTTCGGGTCCCAGCTGGTGTTCTTCACCAGCACCATCGACTTGCCGGACTTGAACGACTGGATCTTGTACGGGCCGGCCGCCACGGGCGCCCTGTCGTACTTCTCCTTGGTGTCGCCCTTCTGGGACACGACCGCGTAGCCCGCCATGGCGAGGGCGTACGGCAGGTCGGGGTGCGCCGTCTTGAAGTGGAAGACGACGGTCTTCGCGTCCGGTGTCTCCAGGACACTGTCCGGCAGGTGCTTGCCCTTGTACGGGCCGTCCTTGAGCAGCTTGCGGTAGTCGGCACCCGGGGTGTCGGCGAGCCACTGCTGGAGGTAGGGCGGCCCCTGGTTGATGAAGGGCGCGAAGAGGCGTTCGACGGAATGGCGGACGTCCTTGGAGGTGATCGCCGTGCCGTCCTGGAACTTGATGCCGTCCTTGAGCGTGTACTTCCAGGTCTTGCCGCCGTCCGTGGTCGTACCGGAGTCGGTGGCGAGGTCGCCGACCACCTCGTGCTTGCTGCCGTCGTTGCTGGTGGCCTTGTAGCCGGTCAGGCCGCGGTGGAGCAGCGTGGCGACGGAGCCCTCGTCGGAGACGTAGATCTGGGCCGGGTCGAGGTGGGCGTAGCTGTCACGTTGCAGGACCTCCATCGTGCCGCCGGTCTTGGCGCCCGGTACGGCGGCCGCGGGACCCGTGGAGTCCTTCGCGTCGCCGAACTTGATCGACGCCTGCTGCCGCTGGGCGTTCTCCTTGTCCTTCTTGTCGTTGTTGCCGCTGTCGCTGCCGCCCTTGCTGCAACCGGTGAGCACGAGAGCTCCGGCCGCGAGCACTGAGATTGCGGCATATGCGTGGCGTCCGCCCCTACTCATCACTCAGTTTCCACCCATCTGTGTGTCACCAGTGCGAAGAAAGTGCTTACGACGAAGTGCGGTTGACATGCGATTGAAGTGCGGTCCTGAAGTCAGGGCGAAGGCCCGCGACCTGGCGGTCAGCGCGCCGTCTTGGGATCGAAGGCATCCCTGACCGAGTCCCCGAGCAGGTTGAACGCGACGACGAAGATGATCATCGAGACGCCGGGGAAGAACATGTAGGTGATGTCGTTCTGGAGCACGAGCTCGGTCGACGCCTTGGCGAACATCTGACCCCAGTCGGGCGTCGGTTCGACGATGCCGACGCCGAGGAAGGACAGGCCGGCCTCGATCGTGACGAAGTTCGGGAGCAGATACGTGGACTGCACCAGGAGCGGTGTCACCACGTTGGGCAGGATCTCCTTGCGGATGATGCGCCAGGGGGACGCCCCGCTGACCCGGGCCGCCTCGATGAACTCGCGCTCCCGCAGGGACAGACTCGTGCCGCGCAGGATACGGGCGAGGCTCATCCAGCCCAGGAACCACTGGACCGCGATGAGGGCGACGACCCGCACATACGTCGGTGTCTCGTCGCGCGGGCTCACGAAGAGGGAGACCACCACCGGCATGCTCGCGATGAAGAACAGCTGCGACGGGAAGGCCAGCAGGAAGTCGATCACCCGGCTGATGAAGAAGTCTGCTTTGCCGCCGAGGTAACCCGCCGCGACCCCGAGCAGGATGCCGGTGAGCACGACCGTGATCGTCACCGCGATGGAGATCATCAGCGAGGTGCGGATGCCGTAGATCAGCTTGGTGAAGACGTCGTAGCCGTTGCCGGGTTCGAGCCCGAACCAGAACTCGCCGCTGATACCGCCGTTGGGCTGCACCGGCACGCCGGCACTGTCGAACAGCTCCGGGCGCTCGTCCGCGTACACGGTGTACGGGTTCTTGCCGTACAGCTTGGAGATCAGCGGGGAGAGCAGGCCGAGGAGGAAGAAGAAGCCGACGACGTAGGCGGAGATCACTCCGGCACGGTCGCGTTTGTAGCGGATCCACATCAGCCGGCCAGGCGATCGGCCCACCAACTGCGCGGCCCCCGACCCCTTCTTGGGGTCTTTCTCGTCGTCCGCGACGACCGACGGACCGCCGCCCTCGACCTCAAGAGGACTCGTCATGATTCGTCCAATTCATGGGTACGCCGAGCCGGTGGCCGCCACAGGCGAGGGCGGCCACGGCTTGGACCATGCGGATCGGGAAGACGTATGCCTATCGGTCGCGGAACGCGAGAACTCGCGGATGAACACGCGTAGTTGGCATTGACGGCCTCCTCATGACTCAACCGGTGCACGGACAGGAGGGGTATGTGACAGACCTCCGACACCCCTGACGGAGGGCCAAACACCCCACTGTGCTCGTGAGTCGGCGCTGTCCCCACAGCGCATGACCCATTGACCCGAGCGTTGCGGCTAACTATCTGACATGGGGTAGATACCGACCACAGTCTTTAGGTCTCGGTTCAATCACAGCTGACGCGTACATCTTCCAAAATACGGACAAAGCGTTCGCCGTGAGAAGGCCACGAAACGGACGTGTTACATGTCTATCGGTCGGAACGCTCCGCATTCCGGACGCCACGGCGGGAAAACCGGTTGCGCTACGTGTCCGGAACGGCTAGATGTACCGCCCGTCCCTCAGAAGCGCGGGCGTACCACGGACACACAGAAGCCCGGGTGCCCCCATCGCGGGGGCACCCGGGCTCAAGTGTCAGTGGATCAGCCGTGCTTGGCTCGGCTGGCGGTGCGACCGCGCTCCTTCTGGTCCAGGACGACCTTGCGGATGCGCACGGCCTCCGGAGTCACCTCGACGCACTCGTCGTCGCGGCAGAACTCCAGCGACTGCTCGAGCGAGAGCTTGCGCGGCGGGACGATCGCCTCGAACGAGTCGGCCGAGGAGGAGCGCATGTTGGTGAGCTTCTTCTCCTTGGTGATGTTCACGTCCATGTCGTCGGCGCGCGAGTTCTCGCCGACGATCATGCCCTCGTACACCTCGGTGCCGGGGTCGGTGAACAGCACGCCGCGCTCCTGGAGGTTCGTCATCGCGAAGGCGGTGACGGCGCCCGCGCGGTCGGCGACCAGCGAACCGTTGTTACGGGTCGTCAGGGTGCCGAACCACGGCTCGTGGCCCTCGTGGATGGAGTGGGCGATGCCCGTGCCACGCGTGCCGGTGAGGAACTCCGTACGGAAGCCGATCAGGCCACGGGACGGGACGACGAACTCCATGCGGACCCAGCCGGAGCCGTGGTTGGACATGTTGTCCATCCGGCCCTTGCGGACGCCCATGAGCTGCGTGACCGCGCCCATGTGCTCCTCGGGCACGTCGACCGTGAGGCGCTCGACGGGCTCGTGGACCTTGCCGTCGACCTCCTTGGTGACGACCTGCGGCTTGCCGATGGTGAGCTCGAAGCCCTCGCGGCGCATCTGCTCGACCAGGATGGCGAGCGCGAGCTCACCACGGCCCTGGACCTCCCACGCGTCCGGGCGCTCGGTGTCGAGCACACGGAGCGAGACGTTACCGACCAGCTCGCGGTCCAGACGGTCCTTGACCTGGCGGGCGGTGACCTTGCGGTCCTTGACGGCCGCCTTGGCGGAGGCACCCTTGCCGGTGCCGCCACGGCCGACCAGCGGCGAGGTGTTCGTACCGATGACCATGGAGATCGCGGGCTCGTCGACCGTGATCAGCGGGAGCGCGATCGGGTTCTCGGGGTCGGCGAGGGTCTCACCGATCATGATGTCCGGGATACCGGCGACGGCACAGATGTCACCCGGCCCCGCCATCTCGGCGGGCTTGCGGGTGAGCGCCTCGGTCATCATCAGCTCGGTGATGCGGACGTTGGAGACGGTGCCGTCGCGCTTGATCCACGCGACCGTCTGGCCCTTGCGGAGCTCGCCCTGCTCGACGCGCAGCAGCGCGATACGGCCGAGGAAGTTGTCCGCGTCCAGGTTGGTGACGTGCGCCTGGAGGGGGGCCGCCTCGTCGTACGTCGGGGCCGGGACGTGCTGGAGGATCGTGGAGAAGAACGGCTCCAGGCTGTCGCTGTCGGCCGGGACGGTGCCGTCCTGCGGCTTGGTCAGCGAGGCCACACCGTCACGCGCACACGCGTAGACGATCGGGAACTCGATCTGGTCCTCGTCGGCGTCGAGGTCGAGGAAGAGGTCGTAGGCCTCGTTGACGACCTCGTCGATGCGCGAGTCGGGGCGGTCCGTCTTGTTGATGCACAGGATGACGGGCAGGCGGGCCTGCAGCGCCTTGCGCAGCACGAAGCGGGTCTGCGGCAGCGGGCCCTCGGAGGCGTCGACGAGCAGCACCACCGCGTCCACCATCGACAGGCCGCGCTCGACCTCACCACCGAAGTCGGCGTGGCCGGGGGTGTCGATGATGTTGATCGTGATGACGTCGCCGCCATCCTTCGGGTGGTACTTCACGGCCGTGTTCTTGGCCAGGATCGTGATGCCCTTCTCACGCTCCAGATCGTTCGAGTCCATCATGCGGTCGTCGAGCGATTCGGCGGCGTGCGCCGCGAAGGCACCGGCCTGCTTCAGCATGGCGTCGACGAGGGTCGTCTTCCCGTGGTCGACGTGGGCGACGATGGCGACGTTGCGGATGTCGTGGCGCGTGGCCATATTGCGGCGTACTCCCGGAGTGAGTGGATGGCCTGCGCGTACGTCTGTGTTACGCGGGCTCTGCCGGGCTGGACACGCCACGGCCTCACCCCATGGTACGGGGCCCTGACGGAAACAGCCTCCGCAGGGCCCCGCGGCCCCCGGCGACCCCGGGGCCCCGCCGGCTGATCACGCCGCAGGCCCCTACCCCTGGGACGGGCCGGCCGACGGCTTGGCGCCCTTCTTCAGGAAGCCCATGTCCTCGAAGAGCGGTGTCTGGAAGCCGAAGGAACCCGCGTTCGCCAGGGTGGGGCGGGCGGCCGTCAGCTGGGGGCGCTGATAGAGAGGAATCGATCCTGCTGCGGCCCAGATGCGGGCGTCGGCCTTACGGACCAGGTCGCGCGCCTCGTCCTCGTCCAGCGTGGCGATCGCCTGGTCGAAGAGCTGGTCCACCTGGTCCGTGCCGACCCGCGTGTAGTTCTGCTCGACGCTCAGCGAGCCGTCCGCCGCCGGGACCGGCTTGGCGTAGATCGGCCGGGCGTCGGTGGCCGGGAACGCGGAGGCGGGCCACGAGTAGAGCGCGAGGTCGTACTCGCCGGACGCGATGTGGTCCTTGAAGTAGCTGTCGTCGGACACCTTCGAGATCTCCGTACGGATGCCGACTCTGTCCAGCATCCGCGAGATCCGGGCCCCGACGGCCCGCAGGGACTCCGACCCCGGGCCGGACGGCAGGACGAAGCGCAGCGTCAGCGGCTTGCCGTCCTTGGCCAGCACCCCGGCCGACGTGCCGCCCGGCGCCGCGGTGCCCTTCGGGGCGTACGCGCCCGGCGCCCCGCCCCGCCCGACCTGCTCGTGGACGTACTGCCGGCCGTCGATGTGCTTGCCGACCTGGTCGTCGGCGTGCTTCCCGGGCTGCTCGTTGCCGTGCTGCTTCGTGTGGTCCTTGGGGTCCTTCTTCTCCTTGTCGGTCTCGGACGGCTTGTTGTCCTCGCCGACGACGTACGTCCCGTCGTCCCCGGAACCGTCCCCGGAGCCGTTGGTGGGGCGCGCCTTCTTCCCCTCGGACCCGGCCGTCTTCTTCTGCTCCTTGACGGGTCCGCCGAGCACCCAGCCGGCGTCGGTCAGCAGCGCCTGCGCCTCCGTGGTGTCCTGCCCGCCGAGGGCGCCGCTGTTGTCGGCGTACGCCTCCTGCCCGGACAGCGCGAGATGGCTGCCGACCGGCACGACGGGCAGCCCGAGCGGCTGGAGCACGAGCTTGGCCAGCTCGGTGCGGTCGAGGGCACGCGCCACGGCCCGCCGCACGCGCTCGTCGGCGAGGGGACCCCCGGAGCCGTTCAGGGCGAGCTGCGTGTAGGTGGGCTCCAGGGATTTGCGGACCACGAAACCGCCCAGCGCCGACTGCTGGTCGGCGTACTTGGCGATCGCCTTGGTCCGCTTCTTGCGGGCCGAGATCTCCCGGTCGGCGGCCTTCTCGTCGGAGCCGTGCGCCACGGCCCAGGAGCGCAGCGCCCCGGCGGGCGTCGTCGCGGCGCGGGGCCCCGCCAGCGGCTTACCGCCCTTGTCGCGGGCGGCCAGCGTGATCCGCTCGGCCTCCGCCGGGTCGACCTCCGCGAGGTCGACCTTGTCGGCGGCGAGCGCGGCGGCCCGCTGGTCGCGGGGAACGGCACGCAGCACGATCTCGGAGAGCTTGGCGGGGCGGCCCCACCAGCGCGGATTGCGGGCGAGAGCGACCTCGCCCGCCTTGCGGTCGACCTTCGTGAGCCCGAAGGGCCCGGCGGTGACCTTCAGCTTGGTGCGCGCGCCGTCGTTGAAGGAGTCGGGGGTGCCCATGACGTCCTTCGGGTACAGCGGCGAGAACAGCGACTTCCAGTCGGCGTACGGCCTGCTGAAGGTGACCTTGACCTCCAGGTTGCCCTTGCCGCGCTCGATCTTCTCGATGCGGTCGTAGCCGGCGTTGCGGGCGGTCCAGTACGCGCTGTCCTTGCCGGACAGGGCCCGCCACTGGGCGGCGAAGTCGGCGGCGCCGATCTCGCGGCCGTCGCTCCACACGGCCTGCTGGTGGAGCCGGTAGAGCACGACCTGCTTGGGCTCGGTCTCGACGACCTTGGCGGACTCCAGGAAGTCGGGGTTGCGCTGCGGGCGCCCGGAGGCGTCCAGCCGGAACATCGACGGCAGCACGGCCCCGGCGATCCGCGTGGTCGTGGCGTCGGCGTCGGCCTGGAACGTGTTCAAGGTCTCCGGTACGGCGTCCATGGCCCAGCGCAGGGTGCCCCCGTCGGCGACCAGAGCCCGCTCGGCCGGCGCGATGTCCTGCCCGGCGACCGGCTTGCTCACCTCGTCGTCCGCGCCGCAGCCGGTGAGCGCGGGCACCACGAGCACACCCGCGGTGAGGAACACGACCGAGCGCATCACCGCGCGCGGTCCGACGCCGTCGTGGGACATCACTGCTACCTCCGGGTCTCGCGGAACCGCTCCGCTGGGGAGAACAGGGTCGGCTTTGATCACGTTTGGCGGAATATGCGGCTGATCAGATCTATGGACCCACTGAAGGGGAGCGGAGCCACGTGGGGGCGGCGACACGGCGGAGCGCGCGGTGAAGCCCACCCATGCAGCCCAATGGCGCCCGGCGCCGGGTCCGCCGTGCGGGCCCGGCGAAGCCGCTCATGGAGGCAGCGCCCTGTCGCCGGGGGCGCGCCCAGCGCGCCGGGAGCGCGTGGCGGCGCGTTCGGGATGGTGCCATCCTGGAATCCGTGCAGATCTCTTCACACGGCCCGGTTTGACGCGCAACACTCGCAGGCGCATGAACGTTGCCGCCTTGGGGCCAAAGGGTCCGCGGAAGTGAGGGCAAGTCATGTCCGTGCACGAAGACTTGACGTCCGTACAGCGCTGCCTCGACGACCTTGCGAGGTCCGTGGGACGGCTGGAACAGCAGCTGGGCGCGGGCCTGGAGATGCGCCGGGTGCGGGCCGATGCCGACCACCTGCGCGAGAGCCTCGCGCTGCTGCGCGAGGCCGCCGCCGAGCCGGCCGCGCCACGCCGACCCGACCTGCTCGCCATCCCCGACACCCCGTACGACAAATCCCTGTGGACGGACTCGGACGACGAGGGTCTGGGCGCCCGCGACCGCCACGCCCCGTGAGTACCCCGGCCAGGACAGGTCCTAGGCGAACCGAGCCCTGAAGAGGAGCAGCAGCGTTGGCCACTGGCACGGAACCCCATCCGAACAGCGGCGGCGTACGAACCGGTACGCGCGCCGCGATCGCCGCCCCCCATCTGCGGACCGACCGCTGGTGGCTGGCGCCCGCCGTCACCGCGGCCGGGCTGCTGGCCTTCATCGTGTATTCGACCTGGCGGGCCTTCGCGGACACGGACTACTACGCCGCCCCGTACGTCTCGCCGTTCTACTCGCCCTGTCTGGCGGAGCGGTGCCAGACCATGCACGCGGGCCCGAACGCGGACCTCTTCGGGAGCTGGTGGGGCATCTCCCCCGCCGTCATCATCCTGATCTTCCCGCTCGGCTTCCGGCTGACCTGCTACTACTACCGCAAGGCCTACTACCGGGGTTTCTGGGCCTCACCCCCGGCCTGCGCGGTCCCCGAGCCGCACAAGAAGTACACCGGCGAGACCCGCTTCCCGCTCATTCTCCAGAACGTCCACCGGTACTTCTTCTACGCGGCCATCGTCGTCGCGGGCATCCTCACCTACGACACCGTGCTCTCCTTCCGCGACGAGCACTACCGCTGGGGCCATATGGGCCTGGGCACCCTGGTCTTCCTGCTCAACATCACGCTGATCTGGGCGTACACCGTCTCCTGCCACTCCTGCCGGCACATCGTCGGCGGCAAGCTCAAGCACTTCTCCAAGCATCCCGTGCGCTACCGGATGTGGCAGTGGGTCGGGCGGCTCAACGCCCGTCACATGCTGCTGGCCTGGGCGTCCTTGGTGAGCGTGGCGCTCGCCGACTTCTACGTCTTCCTGGTGGCGTCCGGCGCCTTCGACGATCCGCGCTTCTTCTGATGAGTGAGGCCTACTGATGCCCGTGGTCGACCGCCAGGAATGGGACGTCGTCGTGGTCGGCGCAGGAGGCGCCGGACTGCGCGCCGCCATCGAGGCGCGGGAACGCGGCGCCCGTACCGCCGTGATCTGCAAGTCCCTCTTCGGCAAGGCACACACCGTGATGGCCGAGGGCGGCATCGCGGCCGCGATGGGCAACGTGAACTCCGGCGACAACTGGCAGGTCCACTTCCGCGACACCTTGCGCGGCGGCAAGTTCCTCAACCAGTGGCGGATGGCCGAGCTGCACGCCCAGGAGGCCCCCGACCGCGTCTGGGAGCTGGAGACCTGGGGCGCCCTCTTCGACCGTACGAAGGACGGCCGGATCTCCCAGCGCAACTTCGGCGGTCACGAGTACCCGCGGCTCGCGCACGTCGGCGACCGCACCGGCCTCGAACTGATCCGCACGCTCCAGCAGAAGATCGTGTCGTTGCAGCAGGAGGACGAGCGGGAGACCGGCGACTACGAGTCCCGCCTGAAGGTCTATCAGGAGTGCACGGTCACCCGGGTCCTGAAGGACGGCGCCGCCGTGAGCGGCTCCGCCGGGGGACGGGTCGCCGGCGTCTTCTGCTACGAGCGCGAGTCCGGCCGCTTCTTCGTCCTCGAGGCGCCCTCGGTCGTGATCGCGACCGGCGGCATCGGCAAGTCCTTCAAGGTGACGTCGAACTCGTGGGAGTACACGGGCGACGGGCACGCGCTGGCGCTGCTCGCCGGAGCGCCCCTGCTGAACATGGAGTTCGTGCAGTTCCACCCGACGGGCATGGTCTGGCCGCCGTCGGTGAAGGGCATCCTCGTCACCGAGTCGGTGCGCGGCGACGGCGGCGTGCTCAGGAACTCCGACGGCAAGCGGTTCATGTTCGACTACATCCCCGACGTCTTCAAGGAGAAGTACGCGCAGTCGGAGGAGGAGGGCGACCGCTGGTACGAGGACCCGGACCACAACCGCCGCCCCCCTGAGCTGCTGCCCCGGGACGAGGTCGCGCGCGCCATCAACTCCGAGGTCAAGGCGGGCCGCGGCTCCCCCCACGGCGGCGTCTTCCTGGACGTCTCGACGCGTATGCCGGCCGAGGTGATCCGGCGCCGGCTCCCCTCCATGTACCACCAGTTCAAGGAGCTGGCGGACGTCGACATCACCGCCGAGGCGATGGAGGTCGGCCCGACCTGCCACTACGTGATGGGCGGCATCGCGGTCGACTCGGACACCGCGGCGGCCCGCGGCGTACCGGGTCTGTACGCGGCCGGGGAGGTGGCCGGCGGCATGCACGGCTCCAACCGGCTCGGCGGCAACTCGCTGTCCGACCTGCTGGTCTTCGGCCGGCGGGCGGGGCTGCACGCGGCCCAGTACGCGGCGGGCCTGCCGGCCGGGGACCGCACCGGCGTGGACGACATCCAGGTCGACACGGCGGCCGCCGAGGCACTGCGGCCCTTCTCGGCCGAGGGTCCGGAGCCGGGCGCGGACAGTGCCGGCCTGGGGGACGTACCCCGGCCCCCCGGTGGCCGCCCGCCGGAGAACCCGTACACCCTGCACCAGGAACTCCAGCAGACGATGAACGACCTCGTCGGCATCATCCGCCGCGAGGGCGAGATGGAACAGGCGCTGGAGAAGCTGGCGGACCTGCGGGTACGGGCGGGGCGGGCCGGGGTGGAGGGGCACCGGCAGTTCAACCCCGGCTGGCATCTGGCCCTCGACCTGCGGAACATGCTCCTGGTCAGCGAATGTGTGGCACGCGCGGCTCTGGAGCGCACGGAGTCCCGGGGCGGTCACACACGCGAGGACCACCCGGCGATGGACCGCGCGTGGCGTCGTATCAACCTTCTGTGCCGACTGGCCGACCCTACGGGCGGGTTGGCGGCGATGGACCCCGCCCGCGGCCAGATCGACCTCACCCGGGACACCACCGAACCCGTCCGCCCCGACCTGCTCGCCCTCTTCGAGAAGGAGGAGCTGGTCAAGTACCTGGCCGAAGAGGAGCTGTACGAGTGACCAGCTATGAGGCCCGCTTCAAGGTGTGGCGCGGGGATGTGAAGGGCGGTGGCCTGGAGGACTTCGAGGTCGAGGTGAACGACGGCGAGGTGGTGCTGGACATCATCCACCGCCTCCAGGCGACCCAGGCCCCCGATCTGGCCGTGCGCTGGAACTGCAAGGCGGGCAAGTGCGGTTCGTGCTCGGCTGAGGTCAACGGGCGGCCGCGGCTGATGTGCATGACGCGCATGTCGGTGTTCACCCGGGAGGAGACGATCACCGTCACGCCGCTGCGCGCCTTCCCGGTCGTACGGGACCTGGTGACCGACGTGGGCTTCAACTACGCGAAGGCGCGCGAGGTCCCGGCCTTCGTGCCGCCGGCCGGCCTGGGCCCCGGCGAGTACCGGATGCAGCAGGAGGACGTGGAACGCCCGCAGGAGTTCCGCAAGTGCATCGAGTGCTTCCTGTGCCAGGACACGTGCCATGTCGTCCGCGACCACGAGGAGAACAAACCGGCGTTCGCGGGCCCGCGCTTCCTGATGCGGGTCGCCGAGCTGGACATGCACCCCCTGGACGCCGCCGCCGACACCGGCCTGGACCGTAAGCGCACGGCCCAGGACGACCACGGCCTCGGCTACTGCAACATCACCAAGTGCTGCACGGAGGTCTGCCCCGAGGGCATCAAGATCACGGACAACGCCCTGATTCCCTTGAAAGAAAGGGCGGTCGACCGCAAGTACGACCCGCTGGTGTGGCTGGGATCGAAGATCGGAAGGCGGCCTCGTCCGTCGTAGCGCCGCCCGTCATAGCACCGCCGTCGTAGCGCCGCCCGTCATAGCGCCGCCCGTCCGTCCGTCGTACCGTTCCGGGCCCGTGCGTCCGGGCGGTGCTACGGCAGCCAGCCCTTCCGGTAGGCCGTCCAGTCCGACTCCCTGGCCGCGAAGTCCACGTACAGGGCGACCCCGAAGTTCTCCCGGTCGCGGTCCGTGCGGGACAGGCCGAGGCGGGTGCCGCGTACCGCCGCCGCGACCGTCTCGGCGGAGCCGTGGTGGCTCAGGTTGTCCTCGTAGTAGAACGGCAGGCCCATCAGCAGGTCCGTCGACTCCGGGGTGACCTCGAGGGCGAGGGAGGTCTGCTGGGCGACGTAGCCGCCGTACAGGCTCTCCAGCGGCATGGCCGTGTCGTACGACATCACCGCGATCTGGTCGACCCGGCGGGCGACCTGGCCGAAGTACGACTGGGACCACCACTTGGGGTGACCGGAGAGAGCGCCCCGGATCGCGTTGGCCGCCGGGAGGGGGTCGATCTGGTGGGCTGCGACGGAGAGCTGGACGTGCGCGGAGCGGGTGACGCCGCGCAGATCGTCGAGGAGGGAAAGGTAGTCGCGGTCCCCCGAGTGCAGCGGCTCCAGGTCGAAGTGGACGCCGTCGAAGCCGGCCGCCAGGATCTGCCGGGTCGAGCCGACGACGGCCGTCCGGGTCGCCGCGCGCTCCAGCCGCAGCCCGACCGGTCCCTCGCTCGCCAGTTTGTCGCCGAGCCAGGCCTGGACCCGGACGCCCGGCAGCTCGCGGTGCACGGCGCCGACCAGCCAACGGGCCCTGGGATGAGCCGACCCGGGCAGGGTTCCGTCGTGTTCCAGCGGGCCCGCGTGCACATACAGGTCCCGGATGCCGGTGCCGCGCAGCCGCTTCGCGAGCGCCTTCACGTCCGCGTCCCGCTTCCGCCCGTCGACCCAGGCGTGGCCCATCCAGAGGGCGTCGCGGTTTCTGGTCTGGGTGCCGGCGGCCGGGTCCCCGGCGTAGTTGACGCGCAGGGCGACGCCGGCCGCGAGGAGCGGCAGGAGCAGGACGAGAGCGAGGGCGAGCGCGATGCGTTTGGGCAGGCGCAGGCGCGGGTGCCGCCAGGCGCGGGCCGTGCGGCGGGCCCAGGCGGGGGTGCGGGATGAGGACTCCTCCGAGGTCTCCCGAGGCTCCGGCCCCGACCCCGGCCCCGGCTCCGCTCCCGGCGGGCCCACTCGGCTCTCCCCCTCGGAGTCCGTATGTCTCGTACCCATCCTCCGCGCTCCCTCCCGTACGCCCGTACTACTTCCGCGCCCGCACCCCTGGGCCTCCCTGGGCCTTCCCCGCACCTGGCGCCCCGTCCCGGGCGCACCCCGGTCGCGGGGGCGGGTGAGCGGTCATACCCTCCGAAATGTGACGTCGCCCCTGAGTCGAAGCCGGTCGCGCCGAGCCTCGTCGCACATAGCCGTGCGCCTGGCGCACGGTGTGTCCGGTGGCCTGATGGCCCTGGGGTGGCTGGTGCTGCCCATGGAGATGGCCGGAGTGGATCATTCGGTTCCCCTGATCCCGGCCGAGCAGTTCGTGGCCGCGTCGACGTCCGCCCCCGGCGGGGCCGCGCCGGACGGCGGGGGAACGTCCACCGGGGACCTCGTCCTGCCGGTCGTGGCGGTGGGGGCGGCGGGACTGCTGGCGGTGTACGCGCAGGTACGTCGGCGACGGCGCATGCGGACGCGTACGACCCCCGGCGGCACGAGCGTCGGGGCGGCTTCGGTGGAGGAGATCGAGGCGCGGGCGCGGCGGTCACTGGTCGAGACCGACGACTCCGTACGGACCAGCGCCGAGGAACTGCGGGCGGCAGCGGCACAGTTGGGGGACACGGCCGTACGGCCCTTCCGGGCTGCCCTGGAGTACGCGGAGTCCGAGCTGGCCGCCGCCTTTCGGCTGCGGCACCGCCTGGACGACTCCGTGGCGGGCGGCGGCGCGGACACCCGGGGGATGCTGGAGGAGATCGTCGCGCGCTGCGCGGAGGCGGGGCGGCGGCTGGACGCGGAGGCCGCGGCGTTCGACCAGACGCGGTCGCTCGAGCGGCAGGCGCCGGCCGTGCTGGAGCGGACGGAGGCACGGTTCAGGGAGCTGACCGTGCGGGCCTCGGCCGCGGACACCACGCTTGCCGAGTTGCACGAACGGTATGCCCCCTCGGCCGTCGTGCCGGTGGCGGGCCATGTCGAACAGGCCAAGGACCGGCTGGTGTTCGCCACGAGCAGCCTCAACCGGGCCCGGCAGGCCCTGGACCGGGGTGAGACCGAGCGGGCGGTCGTGCTGCTGCGTGCGGCGGAGGGGGCCGTCGACCAGGCCGCGGCCTTCGTGGACGGCGTCGCGCGGCTCGCCGCGGAGCTGGCCGCCGCGGCGGAGAGACTGCCCGCCGCGGTGGCCGGGACGGAGACCGGCCTCGTGGCGGCACGCGGCCGCACGGACGGCGGGGCCGGCGCCCGGGCGGATCTGCCGGGGCGGATCGCCCGCGGCGAGGCGGTGGTGGCGGAGGTGCGCCGGGAGATGTCCACGGGGGTGTACGACCCGGTCGGCGCCCTCCGCCGGATCGAGCAGGCGCACGCGGGCGTGGACGTCGCCCGGCACCACGAACCCGACGACGACGAGGCCCTCGTCCGCCTGGACCACTCCCGCCTGACGGCACGCAGCGCGACCGCCGCGACGTCGGACTACGTCACGACACATCGGGGCGCGGTGGGCTACGAGGCACGCACCCTGCTGGCGGAGGCGATACGGAGGTTGCACCGGCCCGAAACGGGGTGGCGAGCAAGCGACGGGAACGACGTACGGCCGGAGCCGGAAGGGGGAGGGCACGGGGGCGACGCGGAGGAGACACCCAGGCAGGCTGAGGCAGGCCGGGCACCGGACGGCTCGGAGACGGAAGCGGACGAGGCGGGCGCCGGACCGGGGCTGGGCGAGGCGGGCGCTGAACGGCAGCCGGGCGAGGTGGAGGCTTCGCGGGAGCCGGGCACGGCAGAAGCTGAACGGGTGCCGGGCACGGCAGAAGCTGCACCGGAGCCGGGCACGGCAGAAACCGCGCGCAAGCCGGGCGCGGCAGAGGCTGCGCGGGAGGCCTCTGACGCTGGAGCGGCGCGGGGGCCCGGCGATGGAAAGGCGGCGCGGCATCCGGGCGAAGGCGGAGCCGGGCCCGAAGCCGACACGATCAAGGCTTCGCCGGGACCCGGCAAGACGGCAGCCGCACAGCAATCCGCCGGCGCGGCAGCCGCACGGCAACCCCGCGAAGGCGGGGCCGGGCCGGAAGTCGGCGAGGTGGAGGCCGGGTGGGGGCTCGTTCCGGTCGTGGGCCTCGGGGAGGTGCGGGAGGCCGACGCGCTGGCCCGGCGGGCCCGGCAGGTCGCCGAGCGCGATGTGCGGGCGTACGGGAATCCGTACGGCGCGGGAGCGCCGGCGGGCGACGGGACGGGCGGCGCGGTGCTCGGCGGGATCCTGCTCGGCGGCAGCGCCCGCCATGACGACGCGCACCACGCGCGCCACGGCCCCGCGCACTCCGGCGGGCCGACGAGCGCCGACGGCCCGGCGGCGTACTCGGGCGGCCCTGCGGCGTACTCCGACAGGCCGACGGTGTACTCCGACAGCCCGGCGGCGTATTCCGGCGGCCCCGCGAGTTTCGGCGGTCCGAGGACGCGTGGCCGGAGGGGCGGCGGTGAGCTGTTCCGTCCGCCCGCAGCGGACTGAGCGGCGCCTGCCCTGTCCGGTCGGCCTGGAACGGCCCGCGCAGCGCCTCCCGGGTCCGACCGCCCGCTCGCCCGCTCGCCCGGCCGGCTAGAACAGGCTGAGCAGCGCCTCCGCCGGATCCGTCAGGCCCGTTTCGCCGTCCGGGAGCGGGAGTTCGAACCACACCGTCTTGCCGCGCGGCGTCCGCCGTGAGCCCCACCCGGCCGAGAGCAGCCCGACGAGTTGCAGGCCGCGCCCGCCCTCGTCGGTGTCCCGCGCCCGGCGCCGGCGCGGCTGCACCAGACCCGCGTCCCAGACCTCGCACACCAGCGTGCGGTCGAGGAGCAGACGGAGTCTGATCTCGCCCTCGCCGTAGCGCAGCGCATTGGTCACCAACTCGCTGACCAGGAGCTCCGCCGTGTCCACCAGCGGCTCCAGACCCCAGCTGACCAGTTGTCCGCGCGCGTACTCCCGCGCCCGCCCCACACTGCGCGGCTCCCGCGGCAGCGTCCAGTCGCCGACGGACTCGGCCGGCAGCCCCTGCACACGCGCCATCAGCAACGCGATGTCGTCCTCGCCGTGGTGTGTGTCGAGGGTGTTGAGAACGTGGTCGCACACGTCCTCCAGCGGGCTGGTGGGGTCGGTGAGCGCGCCCACGAACGCTTGCAGCCCCTCATCGAGGGGGTGGTCGCGGGATTCGACCAGGCCGTCCGTGTAGAGCGCCAGCAGAGCCCCTTCCGGCAGCTCCACCTCCACCTCCTCGAACGGCTCGCCGCCCACGCCCAGCGGCATGCCCGGCGGTACGTCGAGCATCAGCGCGGTCTCGCCCGGCTCGACGAGGACGGGCGGCAGGTGGCCGGCGTTGGCGAAGGTGCACCGTCGCGTCACCGAGTCGTAGACCGCGTACACACAGGTCGCGAGGTACACCTCGGACAGGTCCGCGTCGCGCGGCTGGCGGGCCGTGCGGGTGGCCTGCTGGACACCGCCGGGGGTGCCGAGGCCCCGGGCGATCTCGTCCAGCGCCGAGAGGACTTCGGCGGGTTCGAGGTCGAGCAGCGCCAGCGTGCGTACGGCCGTGCGGAGTTCGCCCATGGCGACGGCGGCACGCAGACCGCGGCCCATCACGTCGCCGACGACCAGCGCGGTGCGGTGGCCGGGGAGTTCGATGACGTCGAACCAGTCGCCGCCGACCTCCGTCGCCGCGTTGCCCGGCAGATACCGGCACGCGATGTCCAGACCCGACGCCTCCGGGTCGCCCGGGGGAAGGAGCGAGCGCTGGAGTATCAACGCGCGCTCGTGCTCCCGGCGGTACAGGCGCGCGTTGTCTATACAGACCGCGGCACGCGCGGCCAGCTCCACGGCGAGTGCGCGGTCGCGTTCGCCGAACGGCTCGCTGCCCTTCGTACGGGAGAACTGGGCGAGGCCGACCACCGTGTCGTGCGCGACCATCGGGACGGCGAGCGTGGACTGGATGAGGCCGCCGTCCTCGGGCGGGACGTGCTGCGGGCGGCCGGTGCGCAGGGCGTCGGCGCCGGGCGAGTTGAAGGGGTAGTGGTGCACCGCGCCGACCGTCACCGGGTCGGGTCCACCGGCGAAAGGGGCGTCGGAGACCGCGCTGGAGAAGGCGACCCGGCGCAGCTCGGCACTGCCGTCGGCCCGGCCCGGCGGGGTCTCGTCGCCGGCCAGCAGCCCTTGGTACAGGTCGACGGTGGCGAGGTCGCAGAAGCCGGGGACGACGACGTCGAGAAGTTCGCGTGCCGTGGTCTCCAGGTCGAGGGAGTTGCCTATGCGGGCGCCGGCCTCGTTCAGAAGGGCGAGATTGCGTCGGGCGGCCGCGGCCTCGCGGGCGGCCGCACGGCGGGCGGTGTTGTCGGTTCCGAGCCAGGCGACACCGATGGGGCGGCCGCTGCCGCTGTGCACGCGGTAGAGGTTGATGGACCAGTCGCGGCGCTCGTCGGAGCCGGGGACGAAGCCCGTGACGTGCATGTCCGTGATCGAGTTGCCGGTCTCCAGGACGCGGCGCAGGGTCGCGCTGACGCGCTCGGCCTCCGGGGACGGCAGGTAGTCGTGGACGGAGCGCCCACGGTGGTCGTCCACCTTGCCGCCGAACGTGGAGGCGAAGCGCTGGTTGGCGCGGCGTACCCGCAGATCGGTGTCGATCAGCAGGAATCCGAACGGAGATTGACCGAATATCGCCTGCGAGGCGGCAAGGTCGGTCTCGATCCGGCGCAGGGTGCGGACGTCCACGACGATGCAGACGGCGGCTCGTTCGCCGTCCTCGGTCGTGGTGGGCATCACATAGACCTCGGCGAGCCCTTCGGTCGCTTCCGGAGTGGGCATCCGGAAGGGGACCACGCCGGTCCACTCGCGTCCGTCGAGTATCTCCGCCATCTTGCGCTGTCCGAACTCACGCCGGTCGGGCGCGACGAACGCCGCGATGGGGTCCATGCCGACCGCGCGCTCCGCGGAAATACCGAAGATCTGCTCGGCGCGCAGACTCCACTGCTCGACGAGCCCGTCCGGGCCGATGGAGAAGGAGGCGACCTTGATGTAGTCGTACATGGACCCGGGCGGACTGCTCTGCCACATCATGTCGCCGACCGGCTCACCGGTCCGGGTACCGATCGGTTCATCAGCCCCGTAATCAGCCCGGCCGCCGGACCGGTCATCGGCCCGGCCGCCGGCCAGGGCATCGGCCGTGGCAGCCGGGGAGCCGCTCTCGGCCTCACCCGCGGAGCCGCTCTCAGCGTCGTCCACGGAGCCGTCCGCCGTACCGTCCGCCGCGACGGCTCTGCGGGGGTGGGCCGCGTCGTCGGCCGCGGTGGGCATGGCCGAGTCAGCCACGGCCTTTGCCCTCGCGCCGTCCGACGGGTCCTCGGACTCCGTGGCCTTCGCTGGTATCTCGCTCACGCGAACCGTCCCCTCCAGCTCACCGCGTCCGGCACCGGTCACCGGGGGCGGCTGCCCGCAGTATCCAGCACTACGGCACCGCACAACACGGTGTTCACGATCACAGCACGGTCCCGATGCTTTTTGGACCGGCCGGCACATACTCCCAGTCTTCTAACCAGGTGGCGCCCCGTCGAACCAAAGACTCTCGCAGGCGCCACTGGCCTGAACCAATCGCCCTCCGTGCGCTCCCGGCGCGCCCCTTGCGCCACCCCTCCGCGCCGGCCCCCGGAGCCGCCCCTCGGCATCCGCCCCGAGCGGTACGACTCAGCCGGGCACCGCCAGCTCGAACCACACGGTCTTGCCCGTGTCTCCCGGCCGCGTACCCCAGCGCCGGGAGGAGCATGCGACGAGCTGCAATCCCCGGCCGCTCTCCTCGTCGGAGTCGGCGGCGCGTTCACGGGGCGGGTCCGGAAGCGGGTCGGAGACCTCCACGAGCAGCGTGGGCATCGTTTGGGCGGGGCTCACCAGCCGTACGCCGATGGGGCCGGTGGCATGCCGCAGGGAATTGGTCACCAGCTCGCTGACCAGCAGCGCGGTGATGTCACTGAGCTCGTCGAGCCCCCAGGTGCGCAGCTGGTCCCGGACGACCGCACGCGCAGTCCGTACCGCACCGGGTTCCGCGGGGAACGTCCACTCGGCGCATTCGCCTTCGGTGTCGAGCACGCCGATCACTTCCCAGGCCAGAAGCCCACCAATGTCCGGTTTCGTGGGGTTAAGGGGCACATACCCGGTATCCGGGATGCCTTACCGCACACGCGGGCGCACTGTGGCACGAACGGCGTACCGGGCGCTAGCCCCTGGAACAACACATGCCCCACCGTCCCGCATATTGGGCACGGCACGACCCCGGAGCGTACGGACCGGGCACGCTGCGCCAGGGCCCGGAACTAGGTGTTCCAGACGCCCAGCACGGCCTTGACCGCCGCCACGTCCTGGTCCAGCCAGTCCACGTCCCAGATCTGGCCGGGAGTCAGCCAGCGCAGTTCGTCGTGGTCCTCAAGGGGCTCGGGGGTGCCGGCGAGGAGGCGGGCCGTCCATACCTGTAGGACGTATCCCGGCTTCAGGGACCACTCTCCCGGTACGCGCCCGCCCGGTTCCGCCGTCACGCCCAGTTCCTCGCGCAGCTCGCGCACGAGGGCGTGCTCGGGGGTCTCACCCGGTTCGACCTTGCCGCCGGGTAGCTCCCAGCGTCCGGCCAGCTCGGGGGGCGCGCTGCGGCGCGCGGCGAGGAGGCGTCCGCCGCTCAGCAGGGCAGCCCCCACCACGATCCGTTCCGTCATGGGCCGGAGCCTACGGGAGCGCACCGCGGCCGATCACGCGCCGCCGGCGAGGCTGATCACCGAGGGGCTCGGATCACTTGATGCCGTTCTGCCCGATCCGTTCCACCCAGTAGAGCTGCTTGTGCCCACGGCCGTCGAGGCTGTCCGCGATCTTCTGGGCCTCGGCCCGCGTCGCGTACCTGCCCACGCGATAGCGATTGCCGTTGTCGTCCTGGCGTATGACGAGCCAGGGGAGAGTGATCGTGCCGTCGTTCATCGCGCCCCTCTGCTTCCCGTCCCCGGCTCGCGCCGTGCCCCGCCCACCAAGGAAACCGCAATCCGCATATGCCCGAGCCTACGCCTAACCTTCACTCAGCGAATACGGATTCTCACAAAGAGGTACGCAACCAGCCATGACGGAGCGGGCGCAGCCCGTCGAACGCGCCGTCGAGCGCCCCCCGAGCGCCCGTTAAGCAGCGCGAAGCACGGAGCGGGCGCGGTACACGAGAACGACCGGATTCCAACCGCGCTTCGGAAACAGGTCACTTACCCCTGGACACGAAGCAACCGCAGGGGCGACGGCGCCACTTCACCGGCAGGGGCGTCACTTCACCGGCAAGTGATACGCCACCCGGTACCGGTCCGCGGGCACCACCACGTCCGCCGTCTCCACCGGGCGGCCCGACGCGAAGTACGTCCGCTGAATGACCAGGACGACATGGCCGGGCACACCGCCCAGGGTCAGCAACTCCTCCGCGAGACCGGGGCGGGCGCCGACCTCCTCGGTCACGTTGTCCACGATCACGTCGATGGCCGCCATCCGCTCGACCACGCCCATGCCCCCCACCGGCCCCTCCTCGGGGAGCATCACCGGCGTACGGCCGGTCACGGCGAGCGGCTCCCAGGACGTGGACAGCATCATCACCTCGCCCGCGTCCCGGAACACGTACTTCGTGCACATCACGCGCTCGCCGGGCCGGATGTCGAGCCGCTCCGCGATCGCACCGCTCGCCTCGGCCTGCTCGCTGTGCGACTCCCAGGTGCCGCGCACCGCCCCGTCGGCCTGCTCCTGCCGGAACGGGGTCGCGCCGCTGTCCGGCCGGTACCCGGAGCGGGCGACGCGGCGCGGCACCGGCCGCTCCCGCACATACGTGCCCGACCCGGACCGGCCCTCGACCAGGCCCTCGGCCATCAGCACCTTGCGGGCCTCCAGGGCGACCGTGTCCGAGACGCCGTACTCCTCGCGGATCCTGGCCTGGGACGGGAGGCGGGTGTGCGGTGGCAGCGAACCGTCGACGATCTTCTTGCGGAGATCACCCGCGACGCGCAGATACGCCGGCTGCTCACCGAAAGTCACAGGCCGCTCCCATCAGGTTGTACAGACAGCAACAGCGTGGCAACCGTGGGTTGTGCCATGCAAGCAAAGGCCAGAGAATCACTCGATGTGATGACTTATGGCTGCCGGGGTCTTTACGCAGGCACTTTCTCCCCGCTATGGCCGCCGTCACACCTCGCTGCTGCTGTCCCCGCTCCCCTGTCCGCCTCCGCCGCCGTCCCCGCCGTCCGAAGGCGGGGTCGTGGCGAGACCCAGAGCCTTGCGGGCCGTGACCGCCCTGCTGCCCTCCAGGAGCCTGCTGCCGTTGTCGTAGTGGGTGTAGAAGGCGTCGGCGTCGGCCGCCTTCGCCGCCTGCCCCCACTCCTTCCGTGCCTGGTCCAGGGCCTTTGCCTGGTCCGTCACCGGCTGCTCGTCCGCGGCCGCCCACTGGTGCGCGCGCAGCAGCTCGGTCTGGTCGCCGAGCGCCTTGGCGACCCGGGTCGCCCACTCCTTGTGCCCCGGCAGGTCGTCCTCGACGTACTCCTCGTCGGGGGCGGTGTCCAGCGCGTCGTAGAGGATCCCGTCGGCCTGGAGATAGGCGAGCTGGTCGGCGCCGAGCGTGGTGTCGTCGCAGCGCAGGGTGCCCTTGAGGCTGCCCTTCTCGTCGGTGTTGCCGAACATGCAGGTGACCTCGCGGTCGCCGAGGCTCCAGCTGTCCTCGGTCGGCGTGAAGTAGTAGACGTCGACGTTGTCCGGGACGGCCCATGAGTCCATGGCGTACACGTTCTGCAGCGCGTAGCACTTGTCGTCGGCGGTCTCGGAGATCTTGCCGTCGCCCGGGTAACCGCCTTCCTGGATCTTGAAGTTGGCGAACACCTCGGCCTGGTGGTCGCCGGCGCAGGGCACCTTGTCGACGTCGTACGCCTCGCCCTCGAGGGAGCCGCTGGGCGAGTCGAAGCACTCCCCCTTGCCGACGGAGAAGGTGACGCCGCTGCCGCCGCTGTCCCGCGCCTCGTCCTCGAACCCCTCCCAGAACTCGTGGGCGCCGCCCGTGGCGAGGGAGAGCACCAGCAGGACGGTGCCGAGCGAGGACATGACGATGCCGCCGATCGCGAGCCCCTTGCCGCGCTCACCGCGCCTCTTGATCTGCCCGAGCGCGATCACGCCGAGGATCAGCCCGAGGGCGGGCACGCAGCAGACGACGCCGAGGACGAGAGAGGTGATGGCGAGACCGTTGACGGACGCCGGCCGGTTGAACGGGGAATAGCCCTGCCCCCACTGCTGATAAGGCTGCGGGTACGGGTTCGCGTACGGCTGCTGCTGGTAGGGGCCTTGCGGGTACGGGCTTCCCGGAGGCACGTACTGCGTCCCCGGCGGCGGGTACGGCGTCCCCTGAGGCGGGTACGGGCCCTCGGGCTGCTGGGGCCCGGGGGGCGGAGGTATGGCCACGGGTACCGTGCTCCTCGTCCGGCGTGGATGGAACTGACGTACGAGACGTACGACAGGGCGCATGGTAAGCGCGGCACGGGTGGGGGTGGAACGCGGGTCGCGGACGAGTGCGGGAGAATGATCGCGGGACGCCGCGGGAGTCCATCTAACCTGCGCACATGACTCCTTTGCCGGATTACTTCTGCCCGGCGGACGGCACGCGCGTCCCCGGCGGCTCCCTCGACTGGTGCTGCCCCGCCTGCCGCGGGCCGCTGGACCTGGACTTCGCCCCCACGCCCGGGCCCCTCAAGTCCCTCGGCGGGCGCGTGAACTCGCTGTGGCGGTACGCGGAGTGCCTGCCGCTCGCGGCGCCGACGACGAGTCTCGGTGAGGGCCGTACCCCGCTCGTGTCCCTGACGGACGGCGTCGCGGCCAAGCTCGACTTCCTGATGCCGACCCTGTCGTTCAAGGACCGGGGCGCGGTGCTGCTGGCCGAACTGGCGCTGCAGCTGCGGCCCCGGCAGGTCGTCGCGGACAGCAGCGGCAACGCGGGTACCGCGATCGCCGCGTACTGCGCACGGGCCGCCCTGCCGTGCACGGTCTACGTCCCCGAGGGCACGTCAGCGAAGAAGCTGGAGCAGATCGAGGCGCACGGGGCCCGGCTGCGGGTGGTCGAGGGCGACCGCGAGGCGACGGCGCATGCGGCGCGGGAGGCCGCGGACGAGGCGGGCGTCTTCTACGCGTCGCACGTCTTCAACCCGTACTTCCTGCACGGCACCAAGACCTATGTCCACGAGCTCTGGGAGGACCTCGGCGGACGGCTCCCGGACGCGCTCGTCGTGCCCGTCGGCAACGGCACGCTGCTCCTCGGCGCCGCCCTTGCCGTCGCCGAGCTGCACGCGGCGGGTCTCATCGACCGGCGGCCCGCGCTGTACGCCGTCCAGGCCGCGGCGGTCGCACCGCTGGCCCACGCCTGGGAGCAGGGCGCGGACGACCTGGTCGGGGTCACCCCGGCGGCCCCCACGTTCGCGGAGGGCATCGCGATCCCCCGCCCGCCGCGGGCCCGTCAGATCCTGCGGGCGGTACGCGAGTCCGGTGGCGCCTTCCTGACGGTGACGGAGGATCAGATCAGGCACGCGCAGAGCGACTTGGCGTCGCGGGGACTGTACGTCGAGTCGACGGGCGTGGCGTGCTGGGCGGCCGTGCGCGCGGGCGCGCTGCCCCAGCCCCGGCCGCGTCCGGGCGAGGGAATGCCCGCGGCGGTCGTACCGCTGTGCGGGGCGGGGCTGAAGACGGGACCGGCGCGGGCGTAACCCTGTCCGACGGGACGTGCCGGACGACAGACACGGAACAGGGCGCCGGCCACCAGCCGGAGGTGCGGGCGCCGGCCACGAACCGCGGGTGCGATCGGCACGGGGGGCGCATCGGCGTGAGTACCGCACCGCGGCCGGGGCCCGTCCCCTGGGCGTACGGAGATCGACGCCGGCGTCGTTCAACGCCGGCGTCGACACCACCCGCACCCCGGGACGGGACCGGCGGCGCTCGCTCAACTCGTCGTACGCGCCGGCTGGTCGGCCGGCCGGGCGGCCAGCCGCTGCTGCTCCTCCTCCACGATGCGTCGGGCGAGCGACGCGTCCGACACGTCGACCGCGTCCGGGGTGGCCTCCGCGATGTCGCTGCGGCGGGCGTACGCGTCGAAGAGGCGGTCCTTGTTCTTCAGGATGCGCAGGAGCCGGTCGTCCACGCTGTCGGTCGCGAGGAGACGGTGGACCTGGACCGTACGTATCTGGCCCATGCGGTGGGCGCGGGCCACGGCCTGGTGTTCCATCGTCGGCTTGACCTGCGGCTCGCAGAGGATGACCACGGAGGCGGCCTGGAGGTTGAGGCCGGTGCCGCCCGCCTCGATCTGGGCGAGCAGCACCGCGTGCCCGTCGATCGCCGCGAACGCGTCGACCAGCCGCTGTCTGCGGGCGGCGGGGACGCCGCCCGAGATCGGCCCGAGCACCGGCTCCCCCAGGCACTGTTGCACGGTGGCGAGCACCTCGCGGAAGTACGAGAACACCACGACCTTCAGCCCGTTGTCCGCGGCCTCGGCGACCAGCTCGCGCAGCCGCCCCAGCTTCGCGGACTTCTCGGCGTCGGCGTACGCGGCCCGGCGCATCGCCATGAAGTTCCCCTCGGCGACCGCCTTGCGGTAGGCGTCCCGGTCGGCGGCGCTGAGCTCCTCCCACTCGTCGACCTGCACCAGCGCGGGCAGTTCGGTGAGGACGTCCTGCTGGTTGCGGCGCAGGTAGGCGGGGGCGACGGACTTGCGGAAGGCATGCGGTCCGGCCGCCACGCCGCCGCCCTGGACGGCGGGCAGCAGGGCGGGCTGAAGGTGGCGGACGAGGGCCCGGAACTCCTCGACCCGGTTCTCCATGGGCGTACCGGTGAGGAACAGGACGCGGTCGCAGTGTGCGGTCCAGCCGGTGACGGCCTTGGCGCGGCGGGTGTCGGGGTTCTTCACGTAGTGGGCCTCGTCGACGACGAGCATGCCGGGCTTCTCGGTGTCGGGCACGGGCAGGCTGTGCAGGACGTCGAAGGTGGTCACGGCGACGCCGCCGCGCTCGCGCCACTCCTCGTACGCGTCGCGCCGGTCGGCGCCGTGCACCGGGAGGGCGCGCAGCGTGCTGCGGGCGCGGATCTCGCGGGTCCAGTTGATCAGTACGCTCGCCGGGCAGACGACGAGGAAGTGGCTGTGTCCCTCGGCCGCGAGGTGCGCGAGCGCGGCGATGGCCTGGACCGTCTTGCCGAGCCCCATCTCGTCGCCGAGCACGACCCGGCGCTGGGCGAGCGCGAACCGCGCGCCGAACGACTGGTAGCCGCGAAGGGAGACCCGGCGGTGCGTGTCGTCGAGCGGCTGGGCGTGCACCCGCTCGGCGACCCCGGACGGCAGGAAGCCCTCGCCGGCCTCGGCGTCCGGACGGTGTTCCGAGACCTCGGCGAGCTGGCTGTAGTACTCCGCGGAACGCAGCTCGAAGTCGACCCAGGCCTCGATGTCGGAGGCGGGGTCGCGCAGCAGGTCCGTACTGGCCTGGGCGAGCAGCAGCGGTACGTCCCGGGCGGTGGCCTCCGCGACCAGGTCGCGCGTCTCGGCGGCCGCGGCGAGCGCGTCCTCCCGCCGGTGCCGGCCGGCCAGCGCCAGACGCAGCCGGCCGCCCGCGGGCCGGGCCGCGGGCAGCAGCGCGCCGAGCCGCTCGTCGAGGCGGGTGGCGGCGTCCAGGGCGCGGCGCAGCTCGGGACCGGCCTCGACGAGCCGGTGCAGGGCGACGACCAGCGCGGTGGTCCGTGGTTCGGGGTGGTCGACGTCCAGGCGTACGGAGACGGTCTCCGCCACGGCCCGCGCGATCTGCCGGGCCGCGGCGAGGGCACGGTCGGCGGTCTGCTCCCCCACGCCGGGAAGCTGCCGCAGCTCGTAGCGGCCGGCCTCGTACACCCCGCGCACGGACGTGAACCCGGCCGCCTCGACGGCCCCCAGTCTGAGCCGCCCCTCGGTGACGTCCTTCAGCCGGGAGACGGGGATGGACTCCAGCTCCGCGGCGACGAGTTCGGCCTTGAGGGGCGTCAGGGCCGAGCGCAGGGCGTCGAGGGCACGGGCGTGGTCGGCGAGCACGGTACGCGCGGCGTCGTACAGCTCCGTGCCCTGGGCGAGCAGGTCCCGGGCCCGGCGTCCCACGGGCGGGGCGTCGCTCCCCGGCCGCGACACACCACCACCACGCCGCACCGGTGACCTGTCGGCCACCGCACCCTCGCCACCCGTCATGACGCCCCTCATGTGCCGTTCACCCCGATGCGCGCATCCTGCCACGGGGGACCGACAAACCGGGCCGGCTCCGAACCCGTTGTGGGGCGAGCTTCTCGGACGCAGCCCGACGTGGCCACGCACCCGATCGCGGCCAGGACTTCCCGGTCGCCTCCGGCACCGACCGCGCGGCCTTCAGACGGGCACCGCAACGCACAAAGCCGCCGCGTATCCCGAGGGCACAGGCACGGATGTCAGTTCCGCTCCGGTGACGCCCGTACTTCCCGGCCGCCCTGTTCCCACCCGATCCAGGCGGGTGTCCCGCAGGAGTCCGGAGCCCAGCATCTTCAGATACGCCTCTTTGCGCGTCCATATGTCGGTGAACACGCGAGGTCTTCGGGCCTCGGGGAGCGTGTCCAACTCCTGTCGCTCAGCGGGGTGCAGTGCGTCCCTGGCCTGCTCCACCGCCTGACTCGAGGCGATCTGCTCGATGTCGACTCCCACGGGTTCGGCGGCGAAGGCGACGAGGATCAGGCGTCCGCTGTGCGAGAGAGAGAAATGCAGCCGGCTTCCCCGCACCACCGGCCGGCCGTGAGGTGCGCCGCACCCGTGACAGGCTTCCCTTCCCATCGGCAGATCACCGGGATGACGTTTCAGCAGGGGACCCAGCAGAATGCGCAGGGCGACGTGAGCCGTGACGTACACCTCGCGATCCGGGCCACGGCGGAGCGCGACGGCGCGGGTCCACTCCTCGGGGCCCAGGAGCCGTGGCGCGTGCCGGGCGGCGGCCCGGGAGCTCTCGTCCGCGTCGATGAGCCGGACAACCGGGCGCCCCGCGGCGGGTCGTCGTACCGCGGGCGCACTACTCAAGTCCTCCGGTACGGAAAACGGGGAAGTCAGGTCACCCGTCGGCGTCACACGACACACGAACTCATCGCCGAGGGTGCCGCGGCGTCGTCCAGGTCCCGGAGCATGGTCAGACCACGGCGCGTAGCCACCAGCGCCGCGTCGTCGAGGTCGGCGACGACGAGCTCCGCCTCCCGGGCGCCCGCTTCCGCCAGGGTGCGGCCGTCCGGTCCGTAGACGGCGCTGCGGCCGCAGAAGTCCCACGGTCCCTGCGGCCCGACGAAGTTCGAGAACACCACGTAGAAGGTGTTCTCCAGGGCGCGGGCGGGGAAGTACACCGAACGGCGGTGGTCGGAGTCGCCCCGGACGAACGCCCCGCCGCACAGATAGGCATCGGCGCCGGAGCGCGCCGCGGCCCGGGCGTGCTCGGGGAAACTCGCGTCGTAGCAGGTGCCCAGGGCCAGCCGCCAGCCGTCCACGGTCAGGGTGCAGCACTGGGTGCCCGGCACGAACAGCTGTCGCTCGTGCTCCTCCAGCCGGCTCTTGCGGTAGTCGGCCAGGATCCCGCCGTCTCCGCCGACGGCGATCGCCGAGATCGCCGACTTCGTACCCGCGGAGGTCGGCGCGCCCACGACGGCGGTCACGCCGGTCGCGCGGCACGCCTCGCGGACCGCGGTCAGTTCGGGGCCGTCCGGGGTCAGGGCTCCGGCGGGCAGGTGGGACGTGAGCCAGCCGGGCTCGTATCCGGTGAGGGAGAGCTCGGGGAACTGGACGACCCGGACGCCGGCGTCCGCCGCGCGGGCTATGGTCGCCGCCGCCTCGGTCGCGTTGTGCACGGTGTCACCCGGGCGGGCGACGGTCTGCGCGACCGCCACCCTCAGGGGAGCGCGCAAGGTCGTTTCGGTGGTGAACATGTCCGACTCCATGATGATCGTGGTCGTTGCGGAGGGCTCGGTCAGCCGAGCAGCCAGCGGCTCAGGTAGAAGGCGGCGATGCCGATCGCGGTCACCAGCAGGAACTTCTTCGAGTAGAGACCGGCGACAAAGGTCACGCCACCACCGATGAGATACGGATTCGACGCACTCAGTTGCATGCCGTGTCCGCCGGGCATCAGCATCTCCGGGACGACCAGGGCGGCCAGCACCGCCGGCGGGGTGTAGCTCAGCAGGGACTTGGCCACCGCGGGCATCTCCCGGTCGGCGAGGAGGACCAGGGGCAGATAGCGCGGCAGGAAGCTGCACAGGCCCATGCCCAGAATCAACAGCGCCATCGTCATGCCACGTTCTCCTCGTTCACCTTGTCCGCCTTCGCCGTCTTGTCCTCGGTCGGCGGCTTGCCGTCGTTCGCCGTGTTGTCCTCGCTCGTCGGGTCGCCCTCGTCCGGCGAACTCTCCTCGGACGTCTCGGTGGCGGAGTTCTCCGGGGTCCGGCGCTTCTCCAGGTACTCGCATACGGTGCCCACCGTGGCTCCGACGACGGTGGCGAGCACCACGCCGAGGTTGTACGGCAGGCCGTGGCCGAGCACGACCGTCAGACCGGCGGTCACGATGGCCGCGCCCACCCGCCAGTTGGCCAGCGACCCGGCCAGCATGGCGACGAACATGGCGGTCATCGGGAAGTCGAGACCGAGGTCCGCCAGGTCCGGCACGGCACTGCCCAGCGCCATGCCCACCAGGGTGCACAGCATCCAGGTGACGTACATGACCCCGGACGCGCCGAGGAAGAACAGGTGCTTGCGCTCGGTGAGCTCGCCCTTCTTGAGGCGCTCGATGGCGACGAAGAAGACGGCGTCGATCAGCCCGAAGCCGAGCAGCACCCGCCAGCGCTGCGGGACCTCCCGCACATGCGGGACCAGGATGGCCGAGTAGATCAGCATCCTGAGCCCGAGGATCAGGGTCGTCAGCAGGATGGTCAGCGCGCCCGAGTGGCCCGCGATCAGGGCGAACCCGATGAACTGGGCGGTGCCCGAGTTGACGGCCATCGCCAGCCCCAGCGTGGCCCAGCCGGACAGCCCGTTGGCGGGCCCCAGGATGCCTCCGGCCAAGCCCATGGGGATGGCCGACGCGAGGAACGGCAGCATGCTCATCGCCCCGGCGCGCAGCGTGGATCCGGGACCGGGACGCACCGCTTCTCCCGGGGCCTGCGGATTACTCATGTGACATCGCACCTCGTTCGTGCCTGGGGGGAAAGCCGGCGGGCGGCCGCCGGTGGGGCCGGCCGTGGAGCCGGCGGGAGGCCGGTGGGGCCGGCCGTGGAGCCGGCGGGAGGCCGGTGGGGCCGGCCGTGGAGCCGGCGGGCCGGGTGAGTGTGCACCCGGCCCGCCGGCAGCGGGTCACCCGCGTCCGGAGGCCGCCTGCCAGCGGCTCAGGACCAGGTCGGCGACCGCGGGAGCCGCGGTGCGGCAGAAGTAGTGGCCGCCGTCGGTGAGTTCGACCAGCCGGGGCTGATCGGCGAAGAGCGACCACGCGGTGTAGCGCTCGGCGTGCCCGGGGGTGAGCGGGTCGTCCGCCGTGAAGACCGTGGTCAGCGGTGCGGACAGCCGCGCCTTCGGGCCGTGCTCGTCGGCCGCGAGCAGGTAGCCGTTGGCGGAGCCGGCGTCGTGGCGGAACACCCCGGCCACGAACGCGGCGTGCTCGGGTCGCAGACTGTCGAACCCGGTGAAACCGGTCTCGTCGACGAGCCAGCGCACGATGTCCTCGTCGGCCATCGCCGCCGCCTGCTCGATGCCCTGCCGCGTGGTCGCGGCGTCGTGCAGCAGCTTGCCGCCGACGAAGACCTCCGCCGGAGTCGTGCCCTCGGCTTCCAGCAGCCGCGCCGTCTCCACCGCGAGAGCGGAACCGACGCAGTGGCCCCAGAGCATCAGCGGCCGGTCGCCCGCCTTGTCGCGGATCTCCTCCACCACGCGCCGGGCGGTGTCCTCCAGCGACGAGAACGCCTCGTCCGGACGGCCCGCGTCGTGCCCGGGCAGCTCCACGCCGTACACGGCCACCGCGCCGCCCGCGGCGTCCAGCGCCTGTGCCAGCGGCTCGAAGTTGATCGCGTTGCCACCCGCGTACGGGAAGCAGATCAGCGCGCATTCGGCGGCGCCGCGTTCGGCGGACAGCGACAGCAGCAGCTCCTGCGGGCCCTGTTCGGCCTCGGTCGCCGCCGCGAGGTTGGCGCGGGCGGCCTCGCCCAGCGCCGCCAGGGTGGAGTTGCGCATCAGGTCGGTGAGCGAGACCAGCCCGTCGAGTTCCATGACCACGCGCATCGCGGCGAGCGAGGCACCGCCGAGCAGGAAGAAGTTGTCGTCGAGGGAGATCTCCTCCAGCGGTGTGTCCAGGACCGTGGCCCACACCCGCGCGATACGCCGGTCCACCTCGTCGAGGGGCCGCCGGTCGGCCGGCTGCTCCGGCACCGAGGCGGTCTCGGCCGCGTCGGCCGGGCCGGCGCGGAAGGTGTGCCGCGCCCGCTCCTCTCCCAGCAGACGCAGACCGTCGCGGTCGCGGCGCCCGTACAGGCCGGTCTCGACCGGGTCCCGCCCGTCGGCGAGCAGAACGACCCGGCCGACGGTGGCGAAGGGCACCGCGAGACCGTGCTCGTCGACCACGCGGGCCCGGACAGCGGCACCGGGCTGCGGGAGGAAGGCCGCCAGCTCCGTGGGGAGGGCGTCGGCCCGCTCGGCCCGCTCCAGCTCGGCCAGCTCGTCTTCGGCCAGCAGGTTCGCCAGGTGGTGCGGGGCGCCCGGATCAGCCGTCATCTGCTCGAAGGCGGCGGCGTAGCAGGCACCCATCCGGGCGATCTGCCACGGCTCGAAGAGATGGGCGTGGTAGTGCAGGCTCAGGCGGACCTCGTCGGTGACGAAGTGCCGGGAGAACTCCGCTCGCAGCACGAACTCGGTCTCGGAGTTGGCCCGCACGTCCAGCAGGGAGAAGCCGTCCTGCGCCTCCAGCTGCTTGAGCAGGTAGAAGTGCGTGAAGTTGAAGGCGGTTTCGAAGAGCTCCTTCTGGGTGCCGAGGTCCCGCTTCATCTGCGCCATGGGGTAGCGGCGGGCGGGCAGCAGGTCGGTCTCGGAGCGGTAGACCTGCCGGACCAGCTCCTCCCAGGTCCCCTCGGCGGCGTCCACCCGGAAGGGAACGGTGTTGAGGAAGAGCCCGATGGCACGGGTGGCGTCCTCCGCCTCGGGACGGCCGCTGTGCTCGTAGCCGACCATCACGTCGGGTTCGCCCGAGACGAGCGAGAGCACCTTCGCGTGCGCGGCCATCAGCACGTTCTTGACCGGCACGGACAGCTGGTTGGCGAGCGCCACGATGCGGTCGGAGAGCCCCCGGGCGAACTCCACCTCGTGGAACACCACGGGGAGGACGTCCGCCTCGGCCTCCTGGCGGGTCCGCGGCAGCGCCGTGAAGGTGCTGTCCTCCAGCAGGTCCGCCCAGAAGGCGCGGTGCTCGTCGTCGGCCAGCGAGCGGCGCTCCAGCGCGACGTAGGTGCGGGCGTGGTTGTCCACGGTGGCATCCGGCAGTTCCCGGCCGTCGCGCAGCCGGTGGAACAGGTCGAACAGCGTGGTGTGCACCAGGGTGATGCTCCAGCCGTCCAGCGCGGAGTTGTGCTGGCTCAGGCTGTAGCGGAACAGGTCGTCCGACAGGACGTGCACGTGCAGCCGTACCAGCCCCGGCTCCGTCCAGACGAACTGGTGCGCCTTCTCCCGCACGGCCCAGTCGCGGTACCACTCCTCCTGTTCGGTCTCGCTCATCCCGCGCAGGTCGGCGATGTACAGCGGCAGCGGAGCGTCCTCGTGCACCAGCTGGAGGTACTCGCTGTAGCCGGTCAGGTGGTAGCTGGTCCGGAAGATCGGGTTGCGGCGGACCAGGATGCGTACCGCTTCCTCGAAGCACGTGGCGTCGAAGGAGCTCTGGATCATGTAGCTGAGGATGTCGTGATACTCGGCGGTGCCGTGCGACAGCTCGCTCTGGAAGACCAGGCCGGCCTGGAGCTGCGTCATCGGGTACGCGTCCTCGACGCCGGCGGGGATCAGCGCGCGGTCCTCGGGCTCCAGCAGCTCGAACGGGCTGAGCGCGGCGGGCTGTTCACCCGGCCCGGACCGGGCGAGGCTGCGCGCCAGCTGCGCCACCGTGGGGTTCTGGAAGAACTGCTGGAACGTGAAGTCCAGCCCGCCCGCGCGGGCTTTCGCCAGGACGGTGACGAAGTGGATCGAGTTGCCGCCGAGGGCGAAGAAGTTGTCGTTCACTCCCACGCGCTCATGGCCGAGCACCTCGCCCCAGATGCGGGCCAGCTCGGCCTCCTGCGGCGTGCCGGGGGCCACGTAGGCGGCGCTTTCGGACTCGGCCGGACCGGGCTCGGGAAGGGCACGCCGGTCCAGCTTGCCGTTCGGGGAGAGCGGGAAGGTGTCGAGGGCGACGAGACGCGCCGGGACCATGTAGTCGGGCAGTGTCACACCGAGGTGCCGCTTGAGGTCCTCTTCGGTGAGGGCGTCCGCCGACTGGACGTAGCCGCACAGGTGGGTCTGACCGTCCTCGGCCTTGCGGGCGAGCACCACGGCGTCCTTGACCTGGGGGTGGCGGCGCAGCGACTCCTCGATCTCGCCGAGCTCGATGCGGTAGCCGCGCACCTTGACCTGGTGGTCGATACGGCCCAGGTAGTCGATGCTGCCGTCGGGCAGCCACCGGGCCAGGTCGCCCGTGCGGTAGACGCGCTCCTCACCGGCGGCCGGGGCGGCGACGAACCGCTCGGCGGTCAGTTCCGGCCGGCCGAGGTAGCCGCGGGCCAGACCGACACCGGCGATGCACAGTTCGCCGGGCACACCGACCGGCTGGGGCCGCAGTCCGGAGTCGAGGACGAGGATGCGGGTGTTGTCGATCGGGCGGCCGATCGGGACCCGGTCCACGTCGTCGGGCCCGCACGCGTGGTGGGTCACGTCGACGGTGGCCTCGGTGGGGCCGTACAGGTTGATCAGCCGGGCGGCCGGGCCCGTGGTGGCGGCGGCGACCTCGGCGAAGCGCCGGACGTGGTGCGGCGTGAGCGCCTCACCGCTGGCGAAGACCTGGCGCAGCGACACCAGCCCGGCCTGTACGCCCGCTCCCACGACGAAGTCGAGGAAGGCGCCCAGCATGGACGGCACGAAGTGCATGGTGGTCACGCCGTACCGCTCGATGGCGGTGACCAGCGCCTCCGGGTCGCGTTCCGCGCCGGGGTCGGGCAGGCACACCGCGGCGCCCTCGAACATCCACCAGAACAGCTCCCAGACGGACACGTCGAAGGAGGTGGGCGTCTTCTGCATGATCACGTCGGCGGACGTGACGGGGTAGGCGCGCTGCATCCAGTTGATGCGGTTGACCACCGAGCGGTGCTCGATCTGGACGCCCTTGGGATTGCCGGTCGAGCCCGAGGTGTAGATGACGTACGCCAGGTCGCGGGCGTCGCCGATGACCTCCGGCGCCGTGCTGTCCTTTGCGTACGCGGACTCGTCGGTCAGGTCGAGTACCTCGCGGCCCTCGTGGACCAGGTCGCGGTGGCGGGGCGTGCTGAGGACGAGACGAGCGGCGCTGTCGTCCAGGACGTAGCGGATGCGCTCGACGGGGTAGCCGGGGTCCACCGGCAGATAGGCGGCGCCGGCCTTGAGGACGGCGTAGACGGCGACGAGCAGCTGCGGCGAGCGGTCGGCCAGCACCGCGACGAGGTCGTCGCGGCCCACGCCCCGCTCGCGCAGCGTCCGCGCCAGCCGGTTGGCACGGGCGTCGAGTTCGGCGTAGGTGAGCCGGAAGCCGTCGCCGACCACGGCGGTGGCGTCCGGGGTCAGCCGCGCCTGCCGGGTGAACAGCTCGTCGAGGCGCACGGTGTCCTCGAACGCGGCGTCGGTGCCGTTGGCCCGCGCGAGCACGGCCCGGTCGGCGTCCGCTCGCAGGTCGAGCGCGGCCAGCGGGTCGTCCGGGGCGGCGATGGCTCCGGCCAGCAGCACCGCGCAGTGCGCGAGCAGCCGCCCGGCGGTGTCGGCGCTGTGCTGCCCGGCACGGTGGCGCAGCTCCAGGCGCAGGCCTTCGCCGTCGCGGACGAGGGCGAACACCACCGCGAACCGCGGCCGGGCGGCCGGTGCCTCGTGCTCCTCGCGTACGACGTCGACCAGGACGTCCGCGAAGGGGTGTGTGTCGTGGTCGGCGGCGGCGCCGAACTCCCCGGCGAGGATCTCGACCGGGAAGTCCTGGTGCTCCAGTGCGGCGACCAGCCGGGGCTTGGCGTCGGCGAGGACCGCGCGGAACGTCGACTCGGGCGTGAACGGCAGGCGCAGCACCAGCCCGTCGGCGAGAGCGGGGGCCGCCGCGTCCGCGGACGTGGCGGGGATGGCGACGACGGCCTCCTCACCGCCGGTGTAGCGCTGGAGCAGGGTGCCGACGGCGGCGACGAGCACGGTGTGCAGCGCCATCGGCCGGCCACGGGTCAGCGTGTCCAGTCCGGCGGTCAGTTCGGCGCCGAGGGGCAGCACGGTCGTCGTGTGCGGGCCCGTCCCGGCGAGACGGCCCGGGGCATCGGACGGGAAGCCGGTGCGCTCGGGCAGGGCGGCGAGTGCCGCGCGCCAGAACGCTCCCTCGCGGGGACGTTGCGCCGCGGCAACCTTGAGCCGGCCGAGAGTTTCCAGGGATTGCACGGTACCTTCCAGAAACGAGAGTGCTGGGTCAGAAGTCGAAGTCGAAGTCCGGCACGGCCTGCGTGGTGGCTGCCACCACGTTCATGCTGTGCAGGGCCGTGTCGGGTGCGGTGACGGCCGCGTCGAACAGGGCGAGCAGTTCGTCGCGGAACAGTTCGACGGTCCCCGGCAGGAACAGGTGGGTGCTGTAGGCCCAGTGGGCCGTGAAGCCCTCCGGGGCGTCGTCGATCTGCAGGTTGAGGTCGAAGAGAGTGCGTCCGGTGGCTTCCGGTGTCCAGCGCGGGCGGCCGCCGAGGAAGTCGACCTGGTGCAGTCCGGTGTCCTGGACCGCGAAGAGCGTGTCGAACATGGGGTGCCGGCTGTAGTCCCGCTCCCCCGCGGCGGCCACCAGTTCCCCGAACGGGAAGTCCTGGTGATCGGCGGCCGCCATCGCGTGGTCGGCCACCGCACGCAGGTGGGCGCGGAACGAAAGCTCCGGTCGCGGGTTGAGCCGAAGGCACAGGGTGTTGACGAACATGCCCTGGGTGCGCTCCACGCCGGGCAGGTGGCGCCCGGACACGGGCGTGCCCACGGTGACGTCGTCGCTGCCGCTCATCCGCCCCAGGAACGCCGTGTATCCGGCGAGCAGGACGTGGAAGGGGGTCACCCCCTCCGCGCGCGCCAGCTCACGGATCGCGTGGCTGAGTTCCGCGGCGAGCGGGAACGACAGGTGGGCCCCTTCGGTCCGGCGCACCGGGGGCCGGGGCAGGTCGGTGGGCAGGTCCAGCGGCCGTACCGGCGTGGCATAGGTACGGCGCCAGAACTCCCCCTGGGCCAGGGCGTGTTCCCGTCCCGCGGGCCCCGCGGCCCAGCGGGCGTAGTCGGCGTAGCCGACCTCGGGCCGCGCGGGCTCGGCGCCGCCCAGCTGTCGCGCCCACTCGGTGGCCAGCAGGGTGAGGGAGCAGCCGTCGGTGATCAGGTGGTGGATGTCCATGACGAGCCGGGCCCGGCCCGGCCGGCGCAGCAGCGCCACGCGCCACAGCGGTGCCCGGTGCGGGTCGAAGGCCCTGACCCACCGGGCCGTCCACGCGTCGGGGTCGGCGTCGTCCGGCAGGTCCACCTCCTCGAGTGCCACCGGGAGTTCCGCGTGCACCCGCTGGTGGGGACGGCCGTCCGCGTCCAGGGTGATGTCGGTGCGCAGCACGTCGTGCCGGGCCACGAGAGCGGCCAGGGTGGTGCGCAGGCGCTCGGCCGACGGGACCTCGGGCAGGTCCACGACGAGCGGCAGGTTGTACTCGGTCCCGGTGGGGTCCTTGACCTGCTCGACGTAGATCCCGTGCTGCTGCGGTGACAACGGGGCCGGCCCCTGGGGGCCGTCCGGGTGGGCGTCCGGTGACAGCGGGCCGTGGCCGGAGGGCTCGGCCCCGCGCAGCCGCTCGGCGAGCGCGGCCACCGTCGGGGCGGTCAGCACCAGCGAGACGGGGCAGGCCAGGTGCAGGGTGCGGCGGATCCGGGCGGACAGCCGCGTGGCGGTCAGCGAGCCGGCGCCGTAGGCGCTCAGCAGGTCGTCGACGCCGAGGCCGGCGATGCCGAGGGTGTCCTCCCACAGGTCGATCAGCGCCCGCTCCAGTTCGTCGCGCGGCGGGCGGCCGCCGGGCGCCGTACCGGTCGCGACGGCGGGCTCGGGCAGCGCGGCGCGGTCCACCTTGCCGTTGACGGTGAGCGGCAGCGCGGGCAGCACGATCAGGTGAGCGGGAACCATGTGCGGCGGCAGGGACTCGGCGGCGGCCGAGCGCAGCCGGTCGGTGTCCAGGTCCGGGTCTCCCACGACGTAACCGCACAGATAGCTGTCGGAGGAGCCGGGCAGGCGCCGGGCCAGTACGACGGCGGCCCGCACGCCGGGCAGCGCGGACAGGGTGGTCTCGATCTCGCCCGGCTCCACCCGGAAGCCGCGCACCTTGACCTGGTGGTCGGTCCGGCCGACGAAGTCGACCGCGCCGTCCGGCAGCAGCCGCACCCGGTCCCCCGTGCGGTACAGCTTCTGGCCGGGTGCGAACGGATGCGGTACGAAGGCACGTTCCGTGAGGTCGGGGCGGCCGTGGTAGCCGACGGCCAGGCCGTCGCCGCCCACATGGAGTTCGCCGGGGACGCCGGTGGGCAGCGGCAGTCCGTCCTGGTTGAGGACGTACGCGGTCGCGTTGGGCACCGGGCGGCCGATCGGCACCCGGGCGCCGACGGGTTCGCCGACGATCTGGCAGGTGGAGATCACGGCGTTCTCGGTCGGCCCGTAGGCATTGACCAGCCGCAGGCCGGGGTTGGCGGCCAGCACCTCGCGGGCGTGCCGGGCGGAGAGCACGTCGCCGCCCACCAGCAGGTCGCGCAGCGGACGGAACAGGGTCACGTCCTCGTCGGCGAGCCGGCTGAACAGCGCGGAGGTGAACAGGGCGGTGGTGATGCGCTGTTCGCGCAGGGCCCGGCCGAGTTCCTCGGTGTCGAGCAGGGTCTCGCGGTCCAGGATGCACAGGGTGCCGCCGCCGAGCAGCGCGCCCCACATCTCCCACACGGAGGCGTCGAAACCGGTCGTGCCGACCTGCGCCATCCTGGTCGTCGGGTCCAGGCGTACATAGCCGATCCCGCTGACCAGACGCGTGATGCCCCGATGCGGGACCAGCACGCCCTTGGGCTTGCCGGTCGTACCGGAGGTGTACATCAGGTAGGCCGCGTCACCGGCGTCCCGCGGCGGGGCGTCCGGCGCGCACGGGGGCGTGCCGGGGGTCCGTCGCCAGTCCCAGGTGTCGAGGGCGAGGACCGTGAGGTCATCTGCCGACCGGTCGTGGACGGCCTTGAGTTGCCCGGCCAGGTCGCTGACGGTCAGCACCCGGCGGGCACCGCTGTCCGCCAGGAGATACGCCACCCGGTCGGCGGGGTAGTCGGGGTCGACCGGCAGGTAGACGCCGCCGGCCTTGAGGACCGCGAGCGCGGCGACCACCAGGGTGGGCTCGCGCCGCAGGAGCAGGGCGACCGGTTCGCCCGGCGGCAGCCCCTCCGCGCGCAGGCGGGCCGCGAGCAGCTCCGACCTGTGGTCGAGTTCGGCGTAGCTCAGGACGGTGTCGCCGTGGACCACGGCCGGGTGTCCGGGTGCGGTGCGGGCCCGCTCGGCGAACAGCTCCTCGACGCGGCTGTCCCGCGGGTAGGGGACCGTCGTCCGGTTGAAGTCCACCAGCAGTCGGGTGCGTTCGGCGGGGGTCAGCGGGTCCAGTTCCCGCACCGGCAGCGTCGGATCGTCCGCGAGGGCGGTCAGCGCGCCGCGCAGGTGGACGGCGTGCCGGGCCACCGCGTCCGCGCGGTGCGCGGCAGGGTCGTGCCGCAGCCTCAGGCAGCCACCGCCGGCGGACTCGTCCAGTTCCGCCACGAGCGCGCCGGCGCGCCCGGGCCCGGACGGACCGGCGTCCGTGTGCCGGACCATCCAAGGTGTGGCGGCGGCGGGCTCGCCGGGCGACGGCGAGCGCAGCGCCCGCGCGGCGGCTTCCTCCAGCGCCCCGAGCGATGCGGTCGGCTCGACCCGGAGCCGTACCGTCGCGGGTCGCGCCGCCGCGTCGGCGAAGCCGAAGTCGAGGTCGACCCGGCCGGTGTGGTGGTGGAGGAGCGCCGCCCAGGCCGCGAGCACCCGGGCGGGCGTCGTCCGGGTGGCGAGCACGGAGACGGCACCCGGCTCCGCCCCGGCCATCTTCTCCGCCGGCTCCTCCGGGGCGTACGCGCCGCTCGCGGCCGGATCGGCCGGTGTGGGCAGCCACGCCATCGGCTCGCCGCCCGGTACGGGGGTGTCCACGGGTGCGCTCACGCGGTCACCTCGCGGGTGGGGAAGCAACACTGACTCACGCCTGGTCTCCCGGTGCGAGGACCGCGGCGAGGCGGTTGACGGTCGGGTTCAGGTACAGCTCCCGCATCGGCATCGGGGGCAGGTTCCGCTCGTTCATCGCGGCCGCGAGGCGCACCGCGTACAGGGAGTTGCCGCCCAGCTCGAAGAAGTTGTCGTCCGGGCCGACCGGCACGCCGAGGACGTCCTGCCAGACCTCGACGAGCGCGGCGGCCAGTCCCGTGCCCGAGGCCTCGGTGGAGTCGGGCGACGGCTGTGCGGACGGGGCGGCCACCGCCGCGGGCGCACCGGCCGCGGGAGCGGGCAGCCGACGGGCGTCCAGCTTCCCGTTCGCGGTCAGCGGCAGCGCGGGCAGAGCTGTGACGGTGGCCGGCAGCATGTACTCGGGCAGCACCTTGGCCGCCCGCCGGCGCACCGCGGCGGTGTCGCCGCCGGCGAGGACCACGTAGGCGTCCAGGCGCGCCGCGGCCGCGTCCCCGGCATCGGCGCTGCCGAGGACCACGGCGGCCGCGGTCACCGTGGGGTCGTCCAGCAGGACGTTGCGGATCTCGTCCAGCTCGATCCGGAAGCCGCGCAGCTTGACCTGGGTGTCCAGTCGGCCCAGGTGCTCCAGCCGGCCGTCCGGCCGCAGCCGGCCCTTGTCTCCGCTGCGGTACATCCGGCCGCCGGTGAACGGATCCGTGACGAAGCGCTCGGCGGTCAGCTCGGGACGGCCGAGGTACTCCAGCGCCACGCCCTCGCCACCGACGTAGATCTCACCGGGGACGTTGAGGGGGACGGGTCGCTGCCGTTCGTCGAGCACGTAGAGGTACCAGCCCGGCAGCGCCGGGCCCACGGAACGGGAGCCGGACAGGGCCTCCTTGCGGCCGACCGTCTGGGCGGTGACGTGGACGGTGGTCTCGGTGATGCCGAACATGTTCACCAGGCGGCAGCGGCGCTCCGGGTAACGGTCGAACCAGTCGCGCAGACCACGTGCGTCCAGCGGCTCGCCGCCGAACACCACCAGGCGCACCGCAAGGTCCGGTTCGTGCTGCCGGTCCGCCTCCACCAGCTGGGCGAACGCCGAGGGTGTCTGGTTGAGCACCGTGACCCGCTCGTCCCGCAGCAACGCGCGGAAATCCTGCGGGGAGCGGGAGACCCAGTACGGCACGACGACGAGCCGGGCACCGGTGAGCAGCGGGCCCCAGATCTCCCAGACCGAGAAGTCGAAGGCGGCGGAGTGGAACAGCGTCCAGGTGTCGTCCGGGCAGAGGCCGAAGTCCTCCCGGGTGGCACCGAGCAGGGCGACCACGTTGCGGTGCGGGACGACGACGCCCTTGGGGCGGCCGGTCGAGCCGGACGTGTAGATGACGTACGCGGCCTGCTCGTTGCCCCGTCCGGGTGCGGGCGCGGCCATGGCGGTGCCCGCTGCCAGCTCCTCCGGATGGATCGTGCGGGCCTGTCCGGCGGGGAAGTCCTCCAGCGCGGTGACGACGAGGCGCAGCCCCGCGTCCTCGGCGGTGTAGGCGAGCCGGTCGGCCGGGTAGGCCGGGTCCATCGGCACGTAGACGGCGTCGGCCTTGAGCACGGCCAGCATCGTGACGACCAGGTCCAGGGAGCGGTCCAGGCAGACGCCGACCCGTTCACCGGGCCGGACACCGAGGTTGTGCAGCGCTCCCGCGAAGCGGTCGGCCCGGTTGTTCAGCTCCGCGTACGTCAGCGAGTGGTCCTCGCAGCTGAGGGCGATCGCCTCGGGGCGCTCGGCGGCGCGGTGCGCGAAGACCTCGTCGATGCGCTGCGGCTGCCACTCGAGCGGTCGCGCCGGGCGGCCGAGGGCCACCAGGGCGTCCCGGTCCTCGTCGCCCAGCAGGTCGATGTCCTCGGGGGCCGTCTCCTGCGCGTCGGCGGACAGTTGCTCCAGGCTCCGCGCCAGGTGCCGGGCGAACTGCCGGGCCGCCGCCTCGTCGACGTCGGCGAGACGGTGGTGGATCTCCAGCTCCGGCTCCCCGTCCGTACGGCGGCGCACCATCACGGTGAGGGGGAAGGGGGCCGTCTGGCACGGCAGATAGGTCTCGGTGGGGCCGTCCGCCGGGTGCGCGACCGGATCGAGCACGCCCGCCAGCACGCGGCCGCCCGACTCGGCCACCAGGTCCGCGTAGGTCTGCCGGTCGCACCACGTGGCTGTCAGCGTGTGCGCGGCCTCGCGCAGCAGCTCGGCGGTGGAGCGCGCGCCGGAGAGGTCCAGGGCCAGGAGGGTGCCCGCGTCGGGCCCGAGGGCGTCGGCCGGGCGGCCCGGGTGGCCGGTCAGGGCGCCGACGACAGGGGTGTCCTGGTTCTCGTACCGCCCGAGAACCAGTCCCGTGGCGACCGCGAGCGCGCCCCCCGACGTGTCGGCGGCCGTGTCCCGCAGGGCCTGCCGCACCACGCCGGTGCGGTCCCCGGCGGAACTGTCGCCCGCCGCCCATTCGACCCGGCCGGCGAACTCCGCCACGCTCCACGCCTTGCGCAGCTCCGCGTCGGCAGGCGCGAGCCGCGCGCTCGCCGGCGGGGCGTGCCGCTCGGCCGGCGCGCGATCGAGCAGTACGTCGGCCACGTGCCGCAGCGAGGCCGCGTCCAGGAAGCCGCGGTGGGCGACCAGGATCAGGTCGGCCCGGCCGTCCGCGTAGGCGAGGAGCACCACGCGCAGCGGCGCCTGGCCGGTGCCCAGCGGGCGGTGCAGCTCGGCCCGCAGGCGACGGTCCGCGATGGTGGAGCCGGCGGCCGCGGGGACGGGTTCGCTCCACAGCGTCGGACGTGCGGTGGCCTCGGGCCACCACGGGGCGACCGCGGTGTCGAGCAGGTGGGAAAGGCGGACGGTGTCGGCGCCTTCGGGCAGCCGGACCCGCCAGGCATGGGTGTGGCCCGACGGTGGGCAGTCGGCCGGGATCAGGTGGGCGTGGAGGGGGGAAGGCGGCATGGCGGGTCTCCGGGACGGTGATCAATGGCATGGGCCGGCCGCCACGGGCATCGGTACGTACGGCCCGGCCCGAGTGGAGCGGGCGGCGGGGCGTCGGGCCCGTGGCGGACGGCGGGGCGGCCTGGGTCGGCGGCGGGATCCGCCGGACGGGCCCTAACGGGCGGTGAAGCCGCCGTCCACCGCGAGGACGCTGCCGGTGACCTGGCGGGACTCGTCGGAGGCCAGCCACACGGCTGCCGACGCGATGTCCTCGGGCTCGATCAGGGAGTTCATCGGCTGGGCCTGCACGAAGGTCTCCTCGTGCTCGGCCACCGGCACGTCCAGGCAACGCGCGATTTCGGACAGCATCCGGCCCTCGACCTGCGAGTCGTCCCGGACCGAGCCGGGGCAGAGGGCGTTCACCCGCACCTTGAGCGGTGCGTAGTCGAGCGCGACGGCCTTGGTCAGACCGACCAGGCCGTGCTTGGCGGCCACGTAGCCGGCGAAGTGGCGGTAGCCCACCAGGCCCGCGGTGGAGGCGATGTTGATGATGCTGCCCGAGCGCTGCTCGGCCATGTGACCGCCTACCGCGCGGATGGTCCGCCAGGCTCCGGAGAGGTCGACGTCGATCATCAGCTGCCACTCACGCTCGTCGATCTCATGGGCGGCCTTGCCCGAAGGGGCGGCGATCCCGGCGTTGTTGACGAGTACGTCGATCCGTCCGAACCGCTCGCGGGTGGTGGCCATCGCGGCCTCCACCGCGTCGAGGTCACGCACGTCGAGCCGGGCCGTCGAGGCGGCGACGCCTTGCTCGCGGCACAACTCGGCGGTGTGGGCCAGCTGGCTCTCGGAGCCCAGCGGGTAGGGGACGCCCGGCAGGTCCGCCGCCAGGTCGAGCAGCATCAGGTCGGCACCCTCGCGGGCGAACGCCACCGCGGTGGCGCGTCCCAGACCGCGGGCGGCGCCCGTGATGACAGCGGTCTTGCCGGACAGTCGCGGGGTCATCGGGCGTCCACCGGCCCGAGCTCGCCGGCGATGAGCCGCAGCAGTGCCTCGGCGCCGTCGGCCAGGTACATGTGTCCGCCGTCCAGCTCCGCCGTGCGGAAGTCGGCCGTGGTCGCCTCGCGCCACTGGGCGATCTGCTCGGCGTCGACCAGTTCGTCCTCGCTGCCGCGCAGGGCCGTGACCGCCACGTCCAGGGGCTTGTCGGAGGTCGGGCGGTAGTTCTCGTGCATCTGGACGTCGGCCCGCAGCATGGGCAGCAGGAGCGCGCGCATCTCGGGGTGGGCGAGCGCGGGGTGGTCGTAGCCGGCGAACGCGCGGACCTGTGCCAGGAACGCCTCGTCGTCCAGACCGGTGGCCCGGTGCTCGCGACCGCTCCACGGGCCGGGCGAACCACTGACGAACAGCCGGCTCGGCGGCACCGACTGGGATACGCGGAGCTTGTGCGTCAGCTCGTAGGCCAGCACGGCGCCCAGGCTGTGCCCGAAGACGGCTATGTCTTCGGCGTCGGCCAGCTGGTCGAGCACAGTGGTGTGGATCTCCTCCACGGCCCTGGCGACCTCGGTATGCGGAGCCTCGATGAAGCGTTCCTCACGACCGGGGAGCTGCACGGGGACGATCCGGAGCCCTTCCGGAGCAAGTGATTGCCATTCCTTGAAGAGCGACGCACCGGAACCTGCGAAAGGCAGACATATGAGATGAGTCCTGGGCATGACTGCATTCCCCCTATACGGACGGTTGAGAAGTGAACAGAAAGCGGAGCGAAGCCGCGGGAAATGGACGGGCGCACGTCATGCCGCCCCGTCCGTCGGACGTCAGGGGGCAGCCGTGGCCACCCTCGCGGAGGCCGCGACGGCCTCGGCCACAACCTCGCGGTTCGCATCGTCGAGGAGATAGAAGTGACCGCCGGGGAGAACGCGGGAATCCACCGCGGTGTCCGCCCGCTCGGCCCAGGCGCCCAGCCGCTCCGCGGGGACGAGGAGGTCCTGCTCGCCTCCGAGCACGGTGAGCGGATGCGCCACCCTCATCTGCGCGTTGCGCAGCGCCAGCTGTCCCCCGAGGGTGAGGTCGGCTCGCAGGAGTCGCAGCGTATGGTCACGCCACGCCGGATCGTTCAGCATGTCGGCCGGAGTCCCGCCGCCCCGCTGGAGCACGCGGGTCAGCGCGTCCTCGTCCCACTCCCTCGGCCGCTCGATCTGCGATCCGCAAGGCAGTTGGGCGCTGATGACCAGCGCCGAGCAGCTGCCCGGATCCGTCACGGACAGGGCGAAGGCGATGGATCCGCCGAGACTGTGCCCGAACAGCACGGTGGGAAGGGAAGGCAGCGCGGCCAGTTCACGGGCGATGCCTCCGAGGAGGTCGTCCGGCGAGATCTCGGGCGCTTCGACGAACCGCCGCTCCCGCCCGGGAAGCGTCACTCCAACGACCTCGAACGGTGCGGGAATGTGCTTCACCAGCGGCAGCAGGGCATTGGGGCCGGCACCGGAATGCGGGATGACCACGATCCGCGCCTCGGGGCGCGGAGTCGGCCGCCGCAAGGGGCTGAGCCAGGCTTCGTACGACACTCGACGGCTACCGCCGAACCCGGTGACACGCCATGTGCGATCGCACAGCCTGTCCGAGCACAGCCTGTCCGAGCCGATTGGCACCGAAACAGGCCCGAGAACAAGTGACAAGAATCACGGAACCACATTCCATGCTGAGAAAACTGAGCCGTTGTGAGGCGTGATCAAGCTATCCGGAACATGAACGGGCCGCCAAGATCGTCAAGGTGCCGTTTCCTCGTCGGCGCGAATACGACAGGTACATAAAGGGGACTATGCTCGTTGTATGTGACAGCAATACACAGCGACCCGGCCATCGCCTTGCGGGATCCGGACCCGACCATCGTCTTGCGGGATCTGGAGAAGCGGATTTACGCCCGCGCCTGCGAAGCGGGGCTCGTCACCACCGGTGACGTCGAAGCGGGTACGGGGGCGCCGCAGAGCGAGATCCGCGCGGCCATCCAGAACCTGCGCACCCTTCACCTGGTGCGCGAAACGGAGGACGGGGACGGCCGGTTCGTCGCCGTGTCACCGGAGAGCGCGAAGCTCCAACGTCTTGCGCCGCTGCTCGGCGAACTACGGCGCCTTCAGGCACGGACCGAGACGATGCGCACCGCGTACGACGGCTTCGTCCACGTCTACGAGACGGCCGCGGCCGAACGATCGCGGCGAGCGGGCATCGAGGTCCTTCCGAACCGCGGCGACGTCCGGCGCACCATCAACGGCCTGGCGGCCTCGTCGACCACCGAGGTGCTCACGTCCCACCCGGGCGGTCCACGGCCGCAGGAAGTGCTCCACGAATCGGTCGCCAGGTCGCGTGACCTGCTGGAGCGGGGCGTCGCCATCCGGACTCTCTACCAGCACAGCGCCCACTTCGACGTCGGCACGACCGCCTACGTCGAGCACTTCACCGCCCTGGGCACCCAGTTCCGCACCCTGGCCGACGGGTTCCCGCAGCTGATGATCTTCGATCGGCGCTATGTGCTCGTACCGCTGCGCGACCCGTCCGAGGGCGCGACGCTGGTCAGCGACCCCAGCATCGTCGACTTCGCCACAGCCGCGTTCGAACGCGCCTGGGTTGCCGCCACCCCCTTCCGCATCGCCTACGACCAGCGGAAGGTCCGAGAAACCTCTGAGGACGTCCGGCACAGCATCATGCGTCTCCTGGTCACCGGCGAGGAGGACCGGCGCATCGCCGCGCGCCTCGGGCTGTCCCTGCGCAGTTGCCAGCGCCACGTCGCACAGATCATGAAGCGAATCGGCGCCCGAAACCGGCTCCACGCCGGTTACCTCATCTCCCAGCACGACCTTCTCAACCGGCCGCTCCCCGACTCCCCTCAGGAACTCGCCTCCTGACCCCACACCACGTCGACGGCCCCCGCCGTCCGGCCAACGGGCCACGCCCGTTCGACCGCGGGGCGCTCGACACCTGCGGAGGCCACCGAGGCCGACGGCCGCCCCCCTGGAGCGGGAACTGACGGCCCTCGAACACCACCCCGCCGGCCTGCCGGCGTTCGGGGGTCTCGACCTGCCCGTCACCCTGCGCTGCTGGTCCTGGGCGTGTACGAGGCGCCCCTGACCCCGACCTCGTGACGACGCGGGCGGCCTTGGGGTCTGTCGCGAAAGCAAACCTTGGCCGTAGAGGGCCATGTCCTGCGACGCGTGGGTGATCTGACGAGCAGCCAGTGGGCCGGGCTGAAGCGGTTGTTGGTGAAGAGCATCAGGCCGGGCCGTCCGCCGGTGCGACGGGTCGGCAGCCGACAGACGGCAAACGGTGGCGGGCCCGGACCGGTGCTCCCTGACGTGACATGCCCGGGCGGTAAGGCCCGTGGGACCGGCCGGGACTACGCCCTGTAGTGACGGCCCATCAGGAAACCCAGCATCAGACGCTGAACCGAAATCCTTAGGACAGAGCTGCCGCCTGCGGAAACGTAGTTCTGGAGGGGGTCGTCCCAGCACGATCCCAGCACGGGCGCTCCATCCCCGCCACACAGCTCGGATGCCGGTCGCCCCTTGTACGGCAGCGGCGATCCAGCACTCGGTCAGTCCTCGATGAGCGGCCGTACCGGCGACAGAAACGGATCGAGCCGCTCCGTCACCTCACCACGTGCCAGCACCCGCACCCTGAAGGCGCCCGGCCCCGGCGGTGAGGGAAGGTCGTCCGAGCGCTCGTACAGGAGACCCCACCCGCCGGGGAAGCGCCGTGCGATGAAGGCGACCAGGGCGTCGAGCTCCTCCGCCTCGTCGCGCCGCCGGTTGACCAGCCTGTCGGCGCGTACGAACCACTCCCCGTTGTGAGCGCGCAGCACCGCCTCGCCCGTCGACCAGTCGAGCGCCTCGACCCGTTCGCGCAGCTCGGCGATGCCCTGCTCCAGGGTGCCGGTGTCGGCCTCCTCCGGCGACTCCGCGATGCCGAACCAACCGTGGAACTCGTACATGGTCCTCTTTCGGTGCGTCTTCGGAAGGCACTGCCCATCCGCATGCCCTCGGGTTTCGTCTGGGCCACGTACTCGTCGCTGATCGCGTCGTCGGCGTCGACCGGGTGCCAGGTGACCCGGACACGGCTTTCGGGGTGGGCGTCGAGATACGTACGGATCTCGGCCTCGATGCCGGTGACCGTGGCGGCCAGGGTCGAGGCGAGTACGCGTGGCTGCTCGTGGTCCTCGTGGTGCTCGCCGGGGTAGTGCGGTGGTGGGTGCGCCACCGGACGGAGGAGCGCCGGGAACGGGAGCGCGAGCGGGAGTACACCCGGAGGGTCGAGGCAGCCGTGGCCGGTACGGAGTCCCGCCACCGTGCGGAGATTGTGGCCGCCTGCGATCGTGTCCGAATCGAACAGGTCTTCCGCTGAGGGCTGTCGGATGTTCCGCAGTGGATCATCCAGCGGCGTCGGATACGCGCCGCGCCGCAGGACGGAGGCACGTCCGCGTACTTGGGGTGTACGGACCGGTGAAGACGCCGCGAGGCGGTCACCCCAGTCGCATGCCCTTCGTCCTGCCACTCCACGGTCAGTAGTGGTAGCGAGCGGCAAGGATGACGACCTCTTTGTCGGTGACTAGGTAGACGAGACGGTGCTCGTCATCGATCCGCCTCGACCACACCCCAGGCAAGTGGTACTTGAGCGGCTCGGGCTTGCCGATCCCCGTGAAGGGATCGCGTTTGACGTCCTCGATGAGCCTGTTGATCCGAGCGAGCATCTTGCGGTCGTTCTTGAGCCAGGACGTGTAGTCCTCCCAGCCCTGATCCTCGAAGACAAGCCTCACGCAGCGCCCTCAGCAGGATCCGTCGCATCCGGATCGATCAGCTCGCGCTCCGAGACGTTGATGTTGCCCAGGGCGTTCTCGTACGCCTTGAGCAGTCGCCGTGCGTTCACAGGGGAGCGCAGCAGGTACGAGCCCTCGCGCAGTGCCGCGTAGTCCTCGGCCGAGACGAGCACGGCGTTGCCATGCTTGGAGACGATCTCGATGGCCTCGTGATCGTCGTTGACCTTCTTGATCAGCGGAAAGAGAGCCTTGCGGGCTTCGCTCGCAGTTATCGACATGGATCGACTCCCCGTATCAGATGGTACCGAATAACGTACCACTCGCGAACATCTCAAGCGAAGGCAAAAAAAGTGACGCTCCGTCAGAAAACCCAGCACCATCCCAGCACGGGAGACAGCAAAGGGCCGGCCCCCGGAAGAGCCGACCCCATCTGACCTGTACGTTTACAAGGCAAGCAGCGTGGTGCTAATTCCGCACGTCAGACGTTGAAGCGGAATTCGACCACGTCGCCGTCCTGCATCACGTAGTCCTTGCCCTCCATGCGTGCCTTGCCCTTGGCGCGGGCCTCGGCGACCGAGCCCGTCTCGACCAGGTCCTCGAAGGAGATGACCTCCGCCTTGATGAAGCCCTTCTGGAAGTCGGTGTGGATGACACCGGCGGCCTCGGGGGCGGTGGCGCCCTTCTTGATGGTCCAGGCGCGGGACTCCTTGGGGCCGGCCGTCAGGTACGTCTGGAGGCCGAGGGTGTTGAAGCCGACGCGGGCCAGGGTCGCCATGCCGGGCTCCTCGACGCCGACCGACTCCAGGAGCTCCATCGCTTCCTCCTCGTCGAGCTCGGCGAGGTCCGCCTCCAGCTTGGCGTTGAGGAAGATCGCCTCGGCGGGGGCGACCAGGGCGCGCTGCTCGGCCTTGAAGTCGTCGTCGACCAGCTCGTCCTCGTCGACGTTGAAGACGTACAGGAACGGCTTGGTGGTGAGCAGGTGCAGGTCGTGCAGCAGCTCCTCGTTGCCGGAGCCCTGGACGATGCCCGCGGAGAAGAGGGTCTCGCCCTTCTCCAGGATCGCCTGGGCCGCCTCGACCGCCGCGACCTTCGGGCCGATGTCCTTCTTGATGCGCGACTCCCGCTGCAGGCGCGGCAGGACCTTCTCGATCGTCTGGAGGTCCGCGAGGATCAGCTCGGTGTTGATCGTCTCGATGTCGTCCTTGGGCGAGACCTTGCCGTCGACGTGCACGACGTTCTCGTCGTGGAAGGCGCGGATCACCTGGCAGATCGCGTCGGACTCGCGGATGTTCGCGAGGAACTTGTTGCCCAGGCCCTCGCCCTCGCTGGCGCCGCGCACGATGCCCGCGATGTCCACGAAGTCGACGGTCGCCGGAAGGATCTTCTGCGAACCGAAGATCTCGGCCAGCTTGGCCAGCCGGGCGTCGGGGACACCGACCACGCCCACGTTGGGCTCGATCGTGGCGAACGGGTAGTTGGCCGCGAGCACGTCGTTCTTGGTCAGGGCGTTGAACATGGTCGACTTGCCGACATTGGGCAGACCGACGATTCCGATCGTGAGCGACACGTTGCGACTTCCCGTACGTGAGGATGGTGAGGACGGTGCGGACCGGGCTGCGTGCGCCTGGTCCTTCATGGCTGACATGGCTGATGCGCGGGCCGATCCACCAGTCTACGGCGTGCGCCGCCCCACACCGGCGATGTATCGAACGCTTGGCCAAGCTCTCGCCTACGGCGTGTCTCAGGGGTCATTCGACACATAAAACGACCTAAGTTGGTCCAGTGGAGCAACACAGGACGCGTCCCCCTCAGCACGGACCGCGACGCGGTACGCCCCTGCCCCCGCAGGCCGGGCGGGGCGGAGCCGGCGCCGGACGGCCCGGCAGGCCCGACGAACGGCCTGGCGGGCGGCCCGACGGGAACGGTGAGGCCGCCGACGGCCGGCCGACGCGCGGGCGCGGTCCGGGCGGCGGCGCCGTCGCCGGCGCGGGTCGCCGTCCGCCTGCTCCGGGTCGGTCCGTTCCGCCGGGTCGGTCCGTTCCGCCACGCCGGTCCGTTCCGCCGCGCCGGTCTGCTTCGCCGCTGGTCCAGGCGGTACGGCGGATGCCGAACCCGCGGCTCACAGGGCTCGGCGGGGGGTTGTTCTGCGGGGCGGTGATGTTCGCCCTGGCGTGTGTCGACCAACTGCTGTTCGGGGCGTCGCTCGCGGTGTACGGGGTGCTGTTCCTGCCGGTGTGCGCGCTGACCGCGTGGTGGGTGCGGCGGGGCGACCTGCTGACCGCGCCGGTGGTGGTGCCCCTCGCGTTCGCCTTCGGACTGCTGCCCCTCGCCGACAGCAGCGGGGGGTTCGGGGGGCGCCTGATGGGCCTGGTCACCGCGCTCGCCACGCAGGCGGGCTGGCTGTACGGCGGCACGCTGGTCGCGGGTGTCATCACGGCGGTGCGCAAGATCCGCCAGATGAGCCGCCGAGCCGCGCAGCGCCGCCGACCGGCCTGACCGGGCTGTGCCCCACCGGCCTGACCGGGCCAGGCCCACCGGCCTGACCGGACTGTGCCCACCTGCCCGTCCCGGCCGGTCGGCTGAGAGCTGCGCGCCCCGCGCCCGCCGTCGGTCCCGCGGGCCCGCCCCGGTCCCCGCCCGGAGCGGCCCGGACCCGGCCGGGAGCCGGGCCCGGAGCGGGCCCCGCCGGCCTACGCGCTCTTCGCCGCCGTCATCGCCGCGCCCACGATCCCCGCGTTGTTCTGAAGCGCCGCCGGGACGATCTCCGCCTTGATTCCCTCGATCAGGGGCAGGAACTTGTGCGACTTGCGGCTGACTCCGCCGCCGATGATGAACAGCTCCGGAGAGAAGAGCATCTCCACGTGCGCGAGGTACTTCTGGACGCGGTGCGCCCAGTGCTCCCACGACATGTCGTTGTCCTCTTTGACCTTCGTCGAGGCACGCTTCTCCGCGTCGTGGCCGTGCAGCTCGAGGTGGCCCAGCTCCGTGTTCGGGACGAGGGCGCCGTCGACGAACAGGGCGCTGCCGATCCCCGTGCCGAACGTGAGGACGAGGACCGTGCCCTGGCGGTCGCGCCCCGCGCCGAACTGCATCTCGGCCACACCCGCCGCGTCCGCGTCGTTCAGCACCGTCACCGGGCGCCCGCCCAGCCGGTCGCTCAGCAGGGCGCGCGCGTCCGTGTCGATCCAGCTCTTGTCCACATTGGCCGCCGTACGGATCGTGGCACCGCCGGTGACCACTCCCGGGAACGTGATCCCGACCGGGCCCGTCCAGCCGAAGTGGCCGACGACCTCCTTCACGCCGTCGGCCACCGCGTCCGGCGTCGCCGGGTGCGGAGTCAGCACCTTGAAGCGCTCCTCCGTCAGCTCGCCCCTGTCCAGGTCCACGGGAGCGCCCTTGGTCCCGGATCCACCGATGTCCACACCGAAGATCTGCATGGCTCTACGTTACGGCGTACGACGGACAGTCACTCCGCCGAGGGGCCGTTGCCCGTCCGCTGCTCCACCAGGGCCGCCGCCTCCGCGCGCAGGTCGCGGCGCAGCTCCTTGGGGAGCGAGAAGGTGATGGACTCCTCGGCCGCCTTGACGATCTCGACGTCCTCGAAGCCGCGCTGCGACAGCCACTCCAGGACCTGCTCGACGAGGATCTCCGGCACGGAGGCACCCGACGTGACACCGACCGTCGACACGCCCTCCAGCCACGCCTCGTCGATCTCGTCGGCGAAGTCCACGAGGTACGCGTCACGCGCGCCCGCGAGCTTGGCGACCTCGACGAGGCGAACGGAGTTGGAGGAGTTGCGCGAGCCGACCACGATGACCAGGTCGGCCTCCTCGCCCATCTGCTTCACGGCGAGCTGGCGGTTCTGCGTGGCGTAGCAGATGTCGTCGCTGGGCGGGGAGATGAGCTGGGGGAACTTCTCCTTGAGGGCGTCGACCGTCTCCATCGTCTCGTCGACCGACAGGGTGGTCTGGGAGAGCCAGACGACCTTGGACGGGTCGCGGACCTCTACCTTGGCGACGTCCCCGGGGCCGTCCACGAGGGTGATGTGCTCGGGCGCCTCGCCGGAGGTGCCGATGACCTCCTCGTGGCCCTCGTGCCCGATGAGGAGGATGTCGAAGTCCTCGTTGGCGAAGCGGACGGCTTCCTTGTGGACCTTGGTGACCAGCGGGCAGGTCGCGTCGATCGTGGCGAGCTTGCCGCGGGCCGCCTCTTCGTGGACGACCGGCGCCACGCCGTGCGCCGAGAACATGACGATGGCCCCCTCGGGAACCTCCGCCGTCCGTTCGACGAAGATCGCGCCCTTCCGCTCCAGGGTCTGCACCACGTACTTGTTGTGGACGATCTCGTGGCGGACGTAGATCGGGGCCCCGTACTGCTCGAGGGCCTTCTCGACGGCGATCACGGCACGGTCGACGCCCGCGCAGTAGCCACGGGGGGCGGCGAGCAGGACACGGCGGCCAGACGAAGCAGTCATGGAAACCATCGTAAGGCCGCACCCGGCGGGCCGAAGATCGCCTCCATGGGGAGGCGGCGGAGGCACCGGGAGAGGCGCGGGGCCGGGCGCCACCCTTGGGAGGCCTGGATACCCGATACATCCGATACGTCCGACACATCCGGCCCGCGGACCGCGCTCGCGCTGCTTGCGGTGCTCGCGGTGCCGGCGGTTCGGCGCTTGAGGACGGCACCGGGCACCGACCCGGCATGGGCCGCGTTGTCACAGGCGCCCACTACGCTCGGCGCATGGCTGCGAACACGTCCGCGGAAACGCCTCTGCCCGTAGGTGAGGTGTCGCGGCTCATCGGGGGGTGGATCGACCGGCTCGGCGCGGTGTGGGTCGAGGGGCAGATCACCCAGCTGTCGCGGCGCCCGGGCGCGGGCGTCGTCTTCATGACCCTGCGCGACCCGTCGTACGACATCTCGGTCGGCGTCACCTGCTACCGACAGGTGTTCGACGCGGTGGCGGACGTGGTGAGCGAGGGCGCCCGGGTGGTCGTACACGCGAAGCCCGAGTGGTACGCGCCACGGGGGCAGCTGTCACTGCGGGCCGCCGAGATCAGGCCCATCGGGGTCGGTGAACTCCTCGCCCGTCTTGAGCAGTTGAAGAAGAGCCTCGCCGGCGAGGGCCTGTTCGTCACCGAGCGCAAGAAGGCCCTGCCTTTCCTGCCGCAGCTCATCGGGCTCGTGTGCGGGCGCGCCTCGGCGGCCGAGCGCGACGTCCTGGAGAACGCGCGGCACCGCTGGCCCGCCGTCCGCTTCGAGGTGCGCAACGTGGCGGTGCAGGGCGTGCACGCCGTGCCGCAGGTCGTCCAGGCGGTGAAGGAGCTGGACGCGCGCGACGACGTGGACGTGATCATCGTCGCGCGCGGCGGCGGCAGCGTGGAGGACCTGCTGCCGTTCTCCGACGAGCAGCTCGTCCGAGCGGTGGCGGCCTGCCGTACGCCGGTCGTGTCGGCCATCGGTCACGAACCCGACACCCCGCTCCTCGACTACGTGGCCGACCTGCGCGCCTCCACCCCGACCGACGCGGCCAAGAAGGTCGTGCCGGACGTCGGCGAGGAGGTCGAGCGGGTGCGGGCGCTGCGGGACCGGGCGCGGCGGTGCGTGCGGTCGGTCATCGAGCGGGAGGAGCGGGGGCTCGCGCACACGCTGGCCCGCCCGTCGATAGAGGATCCGCACCGGATGGTCGACGAGCGGGCGGACCAGGTCGCCTCCCTGCTCGACCGTGGCCGGCGCACGCTCGGACATCTGCTGGACCGCGCCGATTCGGAGCTGTCGCACACCCACGCGCGCGTGGTGGCACTGTCACCGGCCGCGACCCTGAAGCGGGGGTACGCGGTGCTCCAGCGAGCCGACGGCCATGCGGTCCGGGCGCCGGACGAGGTGACGGCGGACGAGGTGCTGCGGGCGCGGGTCGCCGAGGGTGAGTTCACGGTACGAGTCGATGTTTAGGGTGGGCGCATGACCAGCAGGACGGACGAGACGGCGAACGCGACGGCGCTCGGGTACGAGCAGGCGCGGGACGAGTTGATCGAGGTCGTACGCCGCCTGGAGGCGGGGGGCACGACCCTGGAGGAGTCGCTCGCCCTGTGGGAGCGGGGCGAGGAGCTGGCCAAGGTGTGCCGGACCTGGCTGGAGGGCGCGCGCAAGCGGCTGGACGCGGCGCTGGCGGAGGAAGAGAACGCGGGCGACGACTCGGAATGAGCCGGGCCAGTGGTGATCCATGGCGGGTGAGCCGGGCCAGTGGTGATCCACGGCGGGTGAGCCGGGCCAGCGGTGCCCCACGGCCGGTGAGCCGGCGCCAGTGGTGACCCCACGGCCGGTGAGCCACGCCCGCACCCACGCCCACCTCCACCCCCACCCCCACCCGTGAGATCGCCGGGTGCCGCCCGCTCGCCTGTCGCCCAGGTGCGGCGCACTCGTCACTCACACCCATCGGCCCTTCGGCCACCCCCTTGCACTGTGAAGCCGATCACCATGGGCCCACTTTGATTGAACCTTGAACTTCTTCTGCGTACTGTCGAAGTCGCCAGCCGATCCCCGGATCCACCGCACTTCCCGAGAAGGTTCACCATGTCTCTCGTCCTTGACCCCGCCGCCCAGGACCTGCTCTTCCGCGAGGCCCGCACCGCCAACACGTTCTCCGACGAGCCCGTGACCGACGAGCAGGTGCAGGCGATCTACGACCTGGTCAAGTACGGCCCGACCGCCTTCAACCAGTCGCCGCTGCGCATCACCCTGGTCCGCTCCGCCGAGGCCCGCGAGCGCCTCGTGCAGCACATGGCCGAGGGCAACCAGCCCAAGACCGCCACCGCCCCGCTGGTCGCGATCCTCTCCGCGGACAACGAGTTCCACGAGGAGCTGCCGGCCCTCTTCCCGCACTTCCCGCAGGCCAAGGACGTCTTCTTCGCGGAGCGCCCGGCCCGTGAGGGGGCCGCCGCGCTGAACGCCGCTCTGCAGGCCGCGTACTTCATCATCGGCGTCCGTGCCGCGGGCCTCGCCGCCGGCCCGATGACCGGTCTCGACTTCGCGGGCGTCCAGAAGGAGTTCCTCGACGACGACCACACCCCGCTGATGGTGGTCAACATCGGCAAGCCGGGCGAGGACGCCTGGTTCCCGCGCTCCCCGCGCCTGGAGTTCGACCAGGTCGTCACCACGGTCTGAGCCGAAACGGCCGAACGAGTCTGAGCCGAACGCATACGTGAAGGGGCCCCCGGTCACACCGGGGGCCCCTTCACGTATTCAGCCTTCGTACCCAGCGACTGTTCGGCCTTCGTACCCAGCGACTGTTCGGCCTTCGTACCCAGCGACTGTTCGGCTTTCACATCCCGCGGAGCGGCTCACGCCGCGTTCAGCGGCGACCGCTCACGCCGTCTTCAGCGCCTGAGCCATCGTCGTCAGCTCCGCGAACGACGCCGAGCCGGTCACCACGGTCGTGGCGCCCTTTTCCTCGAGCACGAGGGCGTCGTACCGCTCACCCTTGTACCGCTGCCACGTCCGGTCGCCGATGCGCTGGGTGGCGTCCGTCTTCCTCGCGCCCTGACTGGCCGAGTCGATGAACGCGGACGCCTTCTGAGTCGACTGCTCGATCGCCACGTATGCACCGTCGGGACCGTGGAACCCGAGATGCCAGGCCTCGAAGGCGTCGCCCGCGTACCGCACCGACGTCGCCTTCCACGAGCCGGACAGACCTTCGGGCGCCGCGACCGGGTAGGACGCCGCGCGGCGCGCCGTCAGCAGTTCGACACGGTAGTCGACCCGCGGAGGCTCATGCGGGGAGTCGTCGTGCGGGATGAAGATGTAGATGACTGCGGCCATCAGCCCGATCAGGCCCAGGGAGAGGATCATGTCCCGGACCGTCTTCTGCTTACCGTTCGTACCTGCCACGCCCCTATCGTCGCAGGTACAGGGGTCCGCTCATCCGTGGGGCCCCCTGCTCATTTTGTCGGTCTGGCGATAGAGTTGTGACCATTACGCTCATCCGGCCGTCGTCGTATCAGAAAGGTGCGCTCCGATGACCGAGAATCATCAGCTGCCGTCCGAACTAGAGGTCCCCTCCGAGGCACCCGACCGGAACCTCGCCCTGGAGCTTGTCCGGGTCACCGAGGCCGCCGCGATGGCCGCGGGCCGCTGGGTCGGCCGCGGGGACAAGAACGGCGCCGACGGCGCGGCCGTCCGCGCCATGCGGACCCTCGTCTCCACCGTGTCGATGAACGGCGTCGTCGTCATCGGCGAAGGGGAGAAGGACGAGGCCCCGATGCTCTTCAACGGGGAGCGCGTCGGCGACGGGACCGGCCCCGAGTGCGACATCGCCGTCGACCCGATCGACGGAACCACGCTCACCGCGAAGGGCATGACCAACGCGATCGCCGTACTGGCGGCCGCCGACCGCGGCACCATGTTCGACCCGTCCGCGGTGTTCTACATGGACAAGCTGGTCACCGGGCCCGAGGCCGCCGACTTCGTCGACATCAACGCCCCGGTCTCGGTGAACATCCGCCGGGTGGCCAAGGCCAAGCGCTCCATGCCCGAGGACGTCACCGTCGTCATCCTCGACCGGCCGCGCCACGACGGCATCATCAAGGAGATCCGGGAGACCGGCGCGCGCATCAAGCTGATCTCCGACGGTGATGTCGCGGGCTCCATCCTGGCCCTGCGCGAGGGCACCGGCATCGACCTGCTGCTCGGCATCGGCGGTACGCCCGAGGGCATCATCTCGGCCTGCGCCGTGAAGTGCCTGGGCGGCACCATCCAGGGCAAGCTGTGGCCCAAGGACGACGAGGAGCGGCAGCGGGCGGTCGACGCGGGCCACGACCTCGACCGCGTGCTGTTCACCGACGACCTGGTCTCCGGCGAGAACGTCTTCTTCGTCGCGACCGGCATCACCGACGGCGAACTGCTGCGCGGCGTGCGCTACCGCGCCGAGACAGCCACGACCGAGTCGATCGTGATGCGCTCCAAGTCCGGCACGGTCCGTCAGATCAGGTCCGAGCACCGGTTGAGCAAGCTGCGCGCGTACAGCCAGATCGACTTCGACCGCGCGAAGTAGGTCACGGAGACGGATCCCGAGGCCGGTCCTCCGAGGCCGGCCTCGGACGTCAGGTCGCGGAAGCCGGCCCTCGTACGGGAGCGGGGCACCCCTTGTGCGGAAGGGGTGCCCCGCTCCCGTACGTACCGGCTATCCCGCCGCCGCTATCGTCCCCCGCGCGGCCTTCTTCAGCTCGACGTCACGGCGCCTGCGCCGGGCCAGCACCACACGGCGCTCGGCGGCGGTGAGGCCGCCCCACACGCCGTACGGCTCGGGCTGAAGCAGCGCGTGCTCCCGGCACTCGACCATCACGGGGCAGCGCGCGCAGACCCGCTTGGCCGCCTCCTCCCGGGACAGCCTGGCCGCGGTGGGTTCCTTGGAGGGTGCGAAGAACAGTCCGGCCTCGTCACGCCGGCACACGGCCTCCGTGTGCCATGGGGCGTCCTGATCCCGGTCCCGCACTGGCGCCCGCTGGGCCGGAACGGCAGCGACCTGCAGGGACTGATGCGGCGGTTGCAGCACGGTCTACTCCTGACGACGGCTTCGCGAGCGAGAGACGATGCAGCAAGGCCTACCCGCTGTGCGCGGGCCTATGCACTGTGTTCCCAACCGCTGGCCTTCGGGCGGCCCGCCCGGCCGGAACCGCACCCTCCAGGCCCGCCCTCCTCGCCGCGGACGCGACCGAGTTCACAAGCGTCAACGGTCCAGGTGTTTGCGCAAACCGTGGTCGAGCTTGCGCGTCACGCGGTCCGACACACGGTCGAGGATGTCCGCGACCAACTTGCCCCGCTTGGGCCTTGCCTCGACGTTTCCGAGTATGGCCAGTCCGTCCACGTAGACCACGGGGGCGTCGGCGTCGCCCGAATCCAGCGTGCTCACCTCGAAGTTGCCGAGCACACCGCCGCCGGTGCCGCGCAGCGAGACGTTCTCCGGGACGCGGATCTCCACGTTGCCGAAGACCGAGATCACCTTGATCACGACCTGCTGGTACTCGAAGATCGCCTCGCTGAGGTCGATCTCGACGCTGCCGAAGATCGCGTACGCGTGCATCCGACGTCCGGCACGCCAGCGGCCCTTGCGCATGGCCGCGCTGAACACCGCCACCACGTTCTCGTCGGGCTCGACGGGTATCGCGCCGGCCGTGGGGCGGTTCGGCGCCGGGGCGTATGCCGGGGTCGCGCGAAGCGGGTGGGCGGCGGGCAGGTCCCGCACCAGAGGCTCCAGCTCGCCGACGGTCCTGGCGCGGTAGACCTCCTCGACGCGCTCGGCGTGCTCCTCGGCGGTGAGGCGGCCCTCGGCGAGGGCTTCGCGCAGGATGTCCGCGATCCGGTCGCGATCGGCGTCCGAGGCCCGCAGTTCGCTCTGCTGCTGCCGGAGTTCAGTCTGCTTCTGAAGGTCCACGGCAGCAGCGTACCCAAACGCGATAGATCGCGACTACCCCTCGTGAGCGCCTGTGGAAAACCCTTTGGAAACCCTTTCCTCGCCGAACTGAGCCTTACCTCACAAGCTCGGTGTCCGCGCCAGGTCCTACGCTGGTGGACGCTGCCAACGGAGGCCAGCCGCTGTCTGTCGAGTGAGGAATGGGCGAGATGCCTGAGTTCGCGTACACCGATCTGCTCCCCCAGGGAGAGGACACCACCCCGTACCGGCTGGTGACCTCCGAGGGTGTCTCCACCTTCGAGGCCGACGGGCGGACGTTCCTCAAGGTCGAGCCGGAGGCGCTGCGCAAGCTCGCCGAGGAGGCCATCCACGACATCCAGCACTACCTGCGCCCCGCCCACCTCGCGCAGCTGCGCCGCATCATCGACGACCCCGAGGCGTCGGGCAACGACAAGTTCGTCGCCCTCGACCTGCTGAAGAACGCGAACATCGCGGCCGCGGGCGTGCTCCCCATGTGCCAGGACACCGGCACGGCGATCGTCATGGGCAAGCGCGGACAGAACGTCCTCACGGAGGGCGGCGACGAGTCGGCCCTCAGCCGCGGCATCTACGACGCGTACAAGAACCTGAACCTGCGCTACTCGCAGATGGCTCCGCTCACCATGTGGGAGGAGAAGAACACCGGCTCGAACCTGCCGGCGCAGATCGAGCTGTACGCGACGGACGGCGGCGCGTACAAGTTCCTCTTCATGGCCAAGGGCGGCGGCTCGGCCAACAAGTCCTTCCTCTACCAGGAGACGAAGGCGGTCCTCAACGAGGGCTCGATGATGAAGTTCCTGGAGGAGAAGATCCGCTCGCTCGGCACGGCGGCCTGCCCGCCGTACCACCTGGCGATCGTGGTCGGCGGCACGAGCGCCGAGTACGCCCTGAAGACCGCGAAGTACGCCTCCGCGCACTACCTGGACGAGATTCCGGCGGAGGGCTCGGAGCTGGGCCACGGCTTCCGCGACAAGGACCTCGAGGAGAAGGTCTTCGAGCTGACGCAGAAGATCGGCATCGGCGCGCAGTTCGGCGGCAAGTACTTCTGCCACGACGTCCGCGTCGTCCGGCTCCCCCGGCACGGCGCGTCCTGCCCCGTCGCGATCGCCGTGTCCTGCTCGGCCGACCGCCAGGCCGTCGCGAAGATCACCGCCGAGGGCGTCTTCCTGGAGCAGCTGGAGACGGACCCGGCGCGCTTCCTGCCGGAGACCACGGACGACCACCTGGACGAGTCGGGTGACGTCGTCAGGATCGACCTCAACCAGCCGATGGACGACATCCTCGCGGAACTCACGAAGTACCCGGTGAAGACCCGGCTGTCCCTGTCCGGCCCGCTGGTCGTGGCGCGCGACATCGCGCACGCCAAGATCAAGGAGCGGCTGGACGCGGGCGAGGAGATGCCGCAGTACCTGAAGGACCACCCGGTGTACTACGCGGGTCCCGCCAAGACCCCCGAGGGCTACGCGTCCGGCTCCTTCGGCCCGACCACGGCCGGCCGTATGGACTCCTACGTCGAGCAGTTCCAGGCGGCGGGCGGCTCCAAGGTGATGCTGGCGAAGGGCAACCGCTCGGCGCAGGTCACGAACGCGTGCGAGGCGCACGGCGGCTTCTACCTCGGCTCGATCGGCGGCCCGGCCGCGCGCCTGGCCCAGGACTGCATCAAGAAGGTCGAGGTCGTCGAGTACGAGGAGCTCGGCATGGAGGCCGTCTGGAAGATCGAGGTCGAGGACTTCCCGGCGTTCGTCGTGGTCGACGACAAGGGCAACGACTTCTTCAAGGACCCCGCACCCGCACCGACGTTCACGAGCATTCCGGTACGGGGGCCGGGGCTGGCGTAGCCGGTTCCGTACCGAGGAGGGCCCTGGCCGGCGTGTCGGCCAGGGCCCTCGTGCGCTCCCGTTCCGACACAAATGAACAAATTGCAATGCCATTCGGTTAGTTGGAAAACATCCCGTCTTGGGCGATGTCAACGGACATGCCCCGGACATATCCTGATGGAGGGTCATACAGGGGGTCGGCGCAGCCATGGGGGAGCGGGACATGGTCTTCAATCAGTCCGGGTGGAATGTCGGCAAGGTCTACAACATCGCGGGCGATCTCCGCCTCACCGACCGGAGCTCCCCCCAGGAGTTCGCCGAGGCGCTGAACGAACTGCGGTCACGTATACGGGCCCTGGAGGACGTTCCCGGCGCCGATCTCGCGGCCATGGACGCGGAGCTGGCCCAGGCGGCACTGGCCGCGGACACCCACGCCGGCGAACACGCCACCGACGCCGCCACCGACGACGCCGCGAGCGGCGAAGACGCCACCGGAGACGGCCCGTCGCCCGGTGACGACATCGTCGCCGGCCGGCTGACGAGGGTCGCGAACCGGCTGCGCGCGCTCGGCACGGCGACCGCGGCGGCCTCCGAACTCGGCACCTCCCTCGACACCATGGCCCAGTGGGTCGGGCACCACCTCTGATCGGCCCGTGCCATGTCAGGCTTCGACATCACAGGTCCCGAGGACCCGGCCGGCGCCCCCGACGGCGCCCCCGGTGAGCGGGAGGCCAGGGTCAACCTGCCGGGCGCCGTGGACGCCGCCGTCACCCATCAGCCCGACTGGGCCGTCGACTCGGTCTACATGGCGAAGGAGATCTCGTTCGTCGACCGCCGGGTCATGGTCAACGAGACACCCGCGCCGGCCCCGGACCCGTCCGGGTCTCCCGCCCCCGCCGACGGGCCCGCGTTCCGCAAGGCCCTCGCGAGAGTGCTGCTGGGCAAGCTGACGTCCACACTCGACGAGACCCACTGGCTGGACCACAAACTGGTCGAGCTGACCGCCATCGTCGAGGACGTGGACGGATACCCGGCCGCGGGCCACCGCAGCCTGTGGCGCAGGCGGGGACGGTACGCCACCCGGCCCCTCACCCAGGTGCTGGCCCGCCCCGAAACGGATCTCATCCTGCTCCAGGGCGCCCCCGGCGCCGGCAAGAGCGTCGCCATGTGGCAGCACGCCGTGGAAGGACTCCGGCAGATCGTGTCCGGACGGAATCCGGACCTGCCCCTGCCCATCTACGTCAACCTGCGGGAACTGAGGGCGAAGCCGGACGAGATCAACACCGATGTGCTGCGGAAGTACATCGCCCAGCAGACGGGCCCCAGGGGAAGCATCGAGATCGCCTCCTACTTCGCCCACTGCTTCACCGAGGATCTGCGCAGACGCCGGGTGACCCTGTTGCTCGACTCCTTCGACGAGATCCCCGCGGTCCTCGGCAGTGCGACCGTGGACAAGGCGGTGTCGCCCTACGTCCAGACGGTCATCGAACTCGTCGGGGGCGGCGGAAGGTGCGTCGTGGCCTCCCGGGAGTACAAGGGGCCGCGCGCCGCGGGCTGGACCCGGCTGCACATCCTGGGACTGTCGTCGGAGCAGCAGGAGTCCTTCCTGCGCGGTCTCGGGCTCGGCCGCGAGGACATCGGTCTCGTCCAGCCCCTCCTCACCGACCCGCGGCACGGGTTCGTGACGGAGCTCCAGAATCCGCTCAGCCTGAAGCTTCTCGCGAGCTATGTGGAGGCGCGGCACACTCTTCCGGAGCGCCCGAGCGCCGTGTTCGAGGAGTATGTGTCGCAGCGCCTGCACGCGGCCGTGGAGACGGCCCGCGACACCGGTGAACTGCGGCGGGTCGAGGACTTCCTCGCGCGGTTCGCCTTCCGGCTGACGTCGACGGACGGCGGGCTCTCGGTGAGCGAACGGGAGTACGGGGAGGAGATCGTGCGGGAGGCGGGTGACGACGCCGCCGTACGCGAGCTGCTGCTGCGCGTCGTGCCGGCGTCCAGGCTCCTCGTCTCCGCGCCGGAGGGCCGGCATGCCGGCCGCCGGGTGTTCTTCGGCCACCGCCGCGTACAGCAGTACTTCGCGAGCCGCCACGTCGCGTCGCGTCCCTCCGCGGTCGCGCCCTTCGAGCTGGTGACCAACGGCCGCTGGCGCGAGACGGCCGTGACCGTGCTCCAGGACGGTTCCCCGGAGATCACCGGCCCCCTGATGGCGGAGCTGGCCGGGGTGCTGACCGCCGAGTGGGGCCGCTACCGGGCCATGGAGGAGGCGAGCCGAAGAGAGTACGTACCCATCGCCGAGGAGTTCACGTGGTCGTCGTACGGGGAGTTGGTCGGCGAGGAGGGCGCCAACCCTCCCCCGCTGCTCACCCCCTTCGCCTGGTCCCCGATGGCCGTGCACTGCCTGGAGCTGCTGACCGCCGCCTACCACGGCCAGTCGCAGTGGCCCCGGGCGGAGATCGAGGGGCTGGTCCAGGCACTGGTGGATGCCGCCTGGAGGCGCGGCAGCGTCAGTGACCGCAAGTTCGCCGTCGACTGTCTGCCCCTGCTGCCGGAGCCGGTCCGCGAGCGGTACATCGACCGCGCGTTCGCCGGTGGCAGCGGCTGGATCCGCACCACGGCGCTGCGCGACTGCGCCACGTTGCCCGCCCTGACCCCCGGCATCCGCCGGTCCATCCGCCGGCTGCTGATCACCATGCTCAGCGAGCGGTCGCTCGCCACGGAGTCCCACGCCGTCGACGTCGACCTGCGGCGCCTGCACGGGGACGACGACCTGGTCCGGGTGCGCCGGATCATCAGCTGGTCGCCGAAGGCGGTCGCCGTCATCTGCGTCCTGCACGCCCTGGTGGCCATGGCGGCACCGGGTGCGTACTGGTGGCGTCTGCGGGACCAGCTGCTGTGGTGGTACGCCGTGCCGCTCTTCTTCTTCTGGTGGTTCCAGTCCACCCAGCCCCTGTCCTACGGCGTCGGAAAGAGCCGGACGCGGCTGTTCTTCGAACGGGTCGTCAACCGCACGGTCGGCGTGGAGATGGACGTCCTGGAGACCGACGTCCTGCTGGGCAGCCTGGTGATGATCGCCGGCTTGCAGGCGGCCCTTCAGGTGGCCCTGGGCTTCTACGAGATCACCGAGGGCCATACGACGTGGGGCCTGCTGGAGATCACGCTCTACGCGCCGCTGAGCGTCTGTGCGCTCCTGTGGGGCCCCAGCCTGCTGTACGCGGTCCGCCAAGGGCGCTCGTCCCGCGAGTTGAGCGCGATCAGGCTGGTTCTGGTCGTTCCCGACACGATGCGCCTCCCGGACCATCCGGCGCGTGCGCTGTCCCGGCAGACCTGGGCGAGGTTCGCCTGGGACTCGCTGTGGGGCCTGCTCAAGATGGCGGTGTTCACCTCCCCCGTCTGGGGCACCTTCGCCCTGCTCTACTACGCGGGAGGACACACCGGACACATCCTGGCGCTCGTCCTGCTGGGCCTGCTCACCGGCTATTTCCCCCTGGTCGTGGTGATCGGCCTGGTCCGTGAGTTCCGGGCGCACCGCCGGGTGCAGCGTGCCGTCCTGCGGGGCTCCAGGGGCGGTGCCGCCTTCGTCGAGGCCATGTTCTCGCTGCGGGACACCGGTGAGGCGGCCGAGTACGTGCGGCGCATCCGCGGCATTCCCGGCATGGACGCCGAGAAGCTGGACCGGCAGGCCGTCCGGGCCTCCATCGCCTACCTCCAGAACCGTCCCGGGGCGAAGCCGTCGGACCCGGCGCCGGCCGGCTTCGCCGTCACCGCCCCGCGCAGGCCCGCCGCCTGGCGGGCGGACGACGCCCTGCTGGACGAACTGGGCCGCCTGGACGAACACCTGCGCGCGCGCTAGGTACCGGACGCTCCCGCGGGGAACAGTGGGCCCGTCGGAAGTGCTGTGTCAGGTGGAGGTGATCGTCGATGACCGACGAGGACGACAAGCAGAACTACCGTGTCGAGCACGACTCCATGGGTGAGGTCCGTGTCCCCGCGGACGCCAAGTGGCGGGCCCAGACCCAGCGTGCCGTGGAGAACTTCCCCATCTCCGGGCAGCGGCTCGAGCGGGCGCACATCGAGGCCCTCGCCCGGATCAAGGGAGCCGCCGCCAAGGTGAACGCCGAGTTGGGCGTGCTCGACAAGGACGTCGCCGAGGCCATTCAGGAGGCGGCCGCCGAGGTCGCGGAGGGGCGTTGGGACGAGCACTTCCCCGTGGACGTGTTCCAGACCGGCTCCGGGACCTCGTCCAACATGAACGCCAACGAGGTCATCGCCACGCTCGCGACCGAACGGCTCGGCAGGGACGTACACCCCAATGACCACGTGAACGCGTCGCAGTCGTCGAACGACGTGTTCCCGTCCAGCATTCACATCGCGGCCACCGCCGCCGTCACCCGCGATCTGGTACCCGCCCTGGAGCACCTGGCCGCCGCGCTGGGCCGCAAGTCCGAGGAGTTCGCGGACGTCGTGAAGGCCGGGCGTACGCATCTCATGGACGCGACGCCCGTGACCCTGGGGCAGGAGTTCGGCGGATACGCGGCCCAGGTGCGGTACGGCGTCGAGCGGCTGGCCGCCTCCCTGCCGCGGCTCGCCGAACTGCCCCTCGGGGGCACCGCGGTCGGGACCGGGATCAACACCCCGCCGGGCTTCTCCGCCGCCGTCATCGCCGAGGTCGCCCGCGTCACCGGGCTGCCGCTCACCGAGGCGCGCGACCACTTCGAGGCGCAGGGTGCGCGGGACGGGATCGTCGAGACCAGCGGGCAGTTGCGGACCATCGCCGTAGGACTGACGAAGATCGCGAACGATCTGCGGTGGATGGCTTCGGGGCCGCGTACCGGGCTCTCCGAGATCAGCCTGCCCGACCTTCAGCCGGGGTCCTCGATCATGCCCGGCAAGGTGAATCCCGTGATTCCCGAGGCCGTGCTGATGGTCGCCGCACAGGTGACGGGCAACGACGCGACCGTCGCCGCCGCCGGAGCCGCCGGCAACTTCGAACTCAATGTGATGCTGCCCGTCATCGCGAAGAACGTGCTGGAGTCCGTCCGGCTGCTCGCCCATGTCTCCCGGCTGCTGGCCGACCGCACCGTCGACGGGATCGTCGCCCATCGCGACCGGGCCCGTGAGTACGCCGAGTCGTCACCGTCCGTCGTCACCCCGCTGAACAAGTACATCGGGTACGAGGAGGCCGCGAAGGTCGCCAAGAAGGCCCTCGCCGAGCGGCAGACGATCCGTCAGGTCGTCCTGGAGAGCGGATACGTGGACCGTGGCGACCTCACCCTGGAGCAGCTCGACGAGGCGCTCGACGTCCTGCGGATGACGCACCCCTGACGGGGCTCACCACCGTGACCCGGGTGTGTCCCGTCGCCGCGCGGACGCCGGGTCATGGCGTGAACCGTGACGGGCATCGCAGCGTCGTATGCCTGTGGCACCTAATATCTGTTCATGGCAGACGGTGGAGCGGTGAGACGAGTGAAAGCGGACGGTTCGACGGCGCACTGGGCCCCGGGCAGCCATATCCTGTGGCGCTACCGGGAGAACGCCGGCGAGCACTTCCACATCGCGCGGCCCGTGACCGTCGTACGGGACGACGACGAACTGCTCGCGGTGTGGCTGGCACCCGGCACCGAATGCATGCGGCCGGTGCTCGCGGACGGCACGCCCGTGCACGTCGAGCCGCTGGAGTCCCGTTACACCAAGCCGCGCACGGTGCAGCTGGACCGCTGGTTCGGCACCGGGGTGCTCAAGCTGGCGCGGCCCGGCGAGCCGTGGTCGGTGTGGCTGTTCTGGGAACCGGGCTGGCTGTTCAAGAACTGGTACGTGAACCTGGAGGAACCGCTGACGCGTTGGGCCGGCGGGGTCGACTCCGAGGACCACTTCCTGGACATCTCCGTGCATCCGGACCGCACTTGGGGCTGGCGTGACGAGGACGAGTTCGCGCAGGCCCAGCGGGACGGTCTGATGGACGCCGAACTCGCCGCTCGGGTGCGAAAAGCGGGACACTCGGCGGTGGAGGTGATCCGCGCCTGGGGCCCGCCGTTCTCGGACGGCTGGCAGCACTGGCGCCCGGATCCCTCCTGGGCCGTACCGCCCCTGCCGGAGGACTGGGACCGTACGCCCGCGCAGATGGCGACGTGAGACCCTTGTCGCGCCCCCGTGGTACAACCGTAGGATCGTCCTCCGCAAGGGCACACGCAGCAGCAACTCCCGCAGTATGTGCTGGGCTTGACCGAACGTCACCGAGGGGCGGCAGGACGTGAGCGAGGGGTACGAGGGCTACACCGGATCGGCTTCCAGGCGGCCGGACGGCGGATCAAGAACAGCCTCTGACCACGCGGGAATTCCGTTCCTGGGGCACGTATTCCGGGTATCGGCATTTCTGCGGGACGAACTGCACGCGCGGCGCGCAGCCCCGGACGGATGGATTCGACACGCGTGACGGAGCACCCCACCTCGCATGAGCGCCGCCAGCCGAGCGCCGGCCGGCCCTCCGCCCCCGCGGACCCCCGCGGGGCGCTCCTGCGTACCCCGGAACCGCTGCAGACGCCGTCGTCGTCGGCGGCCTTACCCGCACAGGCCCGCACCGGCGACGCACCCACCGGACAGGGCACGACGACACCGTGCGGCAAGGGTCCGTCCGGCGGCCAGGGCACTCCCACGCCCCCGGGTGCGGGCGGCGCCAAGCCGTCCACCCCTGGCGCCGAGCACTCGCAGCCCTCGGACGCGGGTCCCGACGCGCACCGCCCGCGCCCCGCTCCCGAGGGCATCCCGGCCCAGCCGGGCGGGGAGCAGGACAGGGTCGCCCCGGCAGCGGGCGGCGGGGACCGGCGCACCGGGCAGGGGCTGCCGCCCGGCGGCCCGATGCCGATGCGGCGCGACGGGGACCGGCTGCGCTTCGTGGGCGCCGCGACCCGGCGGATCGCCCGCGGCATCGACCTCGACGAGATCGTGATGGGCCTGTGCCGGGCCACCGTGCCGACCTTCTCGGACGCGATCCTCGTCTATCTGCGCGATCCGCTGCCGGTCGGCGACGAGCGGCCCATAGGGCCCATGGTGCTGCGGCTGCGGCGCACCGACCGCATCCCCGAGGAGCGGGACACCGACGGCGGCTTCCTGACCGCGTTCCAGCCGGAGCCCGCCTCCGAGCTGTCGGCGGTCACGGCCGAACTGAGCGAGGTGCGGCCGGGCGGCGCGCTCGCCGAGGTGCTGCGCGGAGTACGGCCCGTCTTCGCGGACGCGCCCGCCGCCCGGGCCGCGCTGCCCGAACTCCTCGGCGACGATCTGCCCATGCCCAGCGGGCAGCGCGCGATCCTGGCCCCGCTGCGCGGCCGCCGCCGCGTCATCGGTGCCGCCCTGTTCCTGCGCCGCCCCGAGCGCATGGCGTTCGAGGCGGACGACCTGCTGGTCGCCGCCCAGCTCGCCACGCACAGCGCGCTCGGCATCGACAAGGCGGTGCTGTACGGCCGCGAGGCGTACATCGCCGACGAGCTCCAGCGCACGATGCTGCCCGAGACGCTGCCCCGGCCCACCGGCGTGCGCCTGGCCAGCAGGTATCTTCCGGCCGCCGAGACCGCGCGGGTGGGCGGTGACTGGTACGACGCCATTCCGCTGCCCGGCAGCCGGGTCGCGCTCGTCGTCGGTGACGTCATGGGCCACTCCATGACCTCGGCGGCGATCATGGGCCAGCTGCGGACCACCGCGCAGACCCTGGCCGGGCTGGACCTGCCGCCGCAGGAGGTGCTGCACCACCTCGACGAGCAGGCCCAGCGCCTGGGCACCGACCGCATGGCGACCTGCCTGTACGCCGTCTACGACCCGGTCGCACACCGCATCACCATCGCCAACGCGGGCCATCCGCCGCCGGTGCTGCTGCACCTGGGCGGCCGGGCCGAGGTGCTGCGGGTGCCGCCGGGCGCCCCGATCGGCGTAGGCGGGGTGGACTTCGAGGCGGTCGAGCTGGACGCGCCCGCCGGGGCCACGCTGCTGCTGTACACGGACGGGCTGGTCGAGTCCCGGCTGCGCGACGTGTGGACCGGGATAGAGCAGCTGCGGGAGAAGCTCGCCGCCACCGCCCAGCTGACCGGCCCGGACCATCCGCCGCCGCTCGAGGCCCTGTGCGACGAGGTGCTCGACATGCTGGGCCCCGGCGACCGGGACGACGACATCGCGCTGCTCGCCGCCCGCTTCGACGGGATCGCGCCCAGCGATGTGGCGTACTGGTTCCTGGAGCCCGAGGAGACCGCACCGGGCCGGGCGCGCAAGCTCGCCCGCCGTGCGCTGTCCCGCTGGGGCCTGGAGGAGCTCAGCGACTCCATGGAGCTCCTGGTCAGCGAGGTCGTCACCAATGCCGTGCGCTATTCGACCCGTCCGATCACCTTGCGGCTGCTGCGTACGGACGTGCTGCGCTGCGAGGTCGGCGACGATGTGCCGCAGCTGCCGCGACTGCGACAGGCGCGGGCCACGGACGAGGGCGGACGCGGCCTCTACCTGGTGAACAAGCTGGCCAGGCGGTGGGGCGCGACCCGGCTGAGCACGGGAAAGGTGGTCTGGTTCGAGTTGAACCGGAGCTGAGGGGGTACGCGTCCCGTCTCGCCCCGGGATCACCTCCGCCCAGAACCGAACCGAAGTTGGATCCCGTCCAAATGTTGCCGACGTCCCGTCGGCGGAGTTGACTGCTGGGGTGAGCGAAGCGACCTAACGACCCTCTTCTTTGACGGGAGGACGCTCGTGACCCAGGCACCCCAGAAGGCTCCGTACACCACGAACAACGTCGGAATTCCGGTGGAGAGCGACGAACACTCGCTCACCGTCGGTCCCGATGGCCCGATCCTGCTCCAGGACCACTACCTCATCGAGAAGATGGCCCAGTTCAACCGGGAGCGGGTCCCCGAGCGTGTGGTGCACGCCAAGGGCAGTGGCGCGTACGGATTCTTCGAAGTCACCAATGACGTCAGCCAGTTCACCAAGGCCGACCTGTTCCAGCCGGGCAAGCGCACCGAGATGCTGGCCCGCTTCTCCACCGTCGCCGGCGAGCAGGGCTCGCCCGACACCTGGCGCGACCCCCGCGGCTTCGCGCTGAAGTTCTACACCGAGCACGGCAACTACGACATGGTGGGCAACAACACCCCGGTCTTCTTCGTCCGTGACACGATCAAGTTCCAGGACTTCATCCGCTCGCAGAAGCGCCACCCGGTCACCGGGCTGCGCAGCAACGACATGCAGTGGGACTTCTGGACGCTCTCCCCCGAGTCCGCACACCAGGTGACCTGGCTGATGGGCGACCGGGGCATCCCGAAGACGTACCGCCACATGAACGGCTACAGCTCCCACACCTATATGTGGATCAATGGCGCCGGTGAGCGGTTCTGGGTGAAGTACCACTTCAAGACCGACCAGGGCATCGACTTCCTCACCCAGGCGGAGGCCGACGAGCTGGCCGGTTCGGATGCCGACAAGCACCGCCGGGACCTGTTCGAGTCGATCGAGTCCGGGAACGCGCCGACCTGGACCCTGAAGGTCCAGATCATGCCGTTCGAGGACGCGGCGGACTACCGCTTCAACCCGTTCGACCTGACCAAGGTCTGGCCGCACGGCGACTACCCGCTGATCGACGTCGGCCGGATGGTCCTCAACAAGAACCCCGAGGACTACTTCATCCACATCGAGCAGGCCGCCTTCGAGCCGTCCAACCTGGTGCCGGGCATCGGCCCCTCGCCGGACAAGATGCTGCTCGGCCGGCTGTTCTCGTACCCCGACACACACCGGTACCGGATCGGCCCGAACTATGCGCAGCTGCCGCCCAACCGGCCGCACGCCCCGGTGAACTCGTACGCCAAGGACGGCCCGATGCGGTACGTGCCGTCGAACGCGGCGAGGCCGTACGCGCCCAACTCCTACGGCGGCCCCGCGGCCGACTACGGGCAATTCGGCGACCCGGCGAGCTGGGAGACGGCCGGAGAGCTGGTCCGCGAGGCGACCAAGCCGCACCGCGAGGACGACGACTGGGGCCAGCCGGGCACGATGGTGCGCCAGGTCCTGGACGACGCGGCCCGCGACCGGCTCGTGTCGAACGTCAGCGGCCATCTGAAGGCCGATGTCTCGCGCCCGGTCCTGGACCGCGCGGTGCAGTACTGGCGCAACATCGACAAGGAGATCGGCGACCGGATCGCCAGCAACGTCAACGGAGGCTGAGGACACGAACGCGGGAGGGCGCCCGGTGGATCACCGGGCGCCCTCCTCGTGGGTTCATGTCAGGCAGCCGCCGGGACTCACTGACTCGTCGGATCGTTCTGGTTCCTCAGACCGTTCCGGTCGTTCGGATTGACCGGATCGTCCGGCAGTCCGTCCGTCGGGGTCGTCGTCGTACCCGTCGGCGTGTTGCTCGGCCCCTTGGTCGTCGGCGAGGTCGACGGGCTCGCCGGGGTCGTCGACGTGCTGGGCGGCGTGGTCGTCGGCTTCTTCGTCGTCGGCGACGACGAGGGCGAGTCGCTCGGCGACTGGGTGAGGGTCGGCGTCACGGTGGGCTCGATCGCCGCGCCCTGGGTGGTCTCCAGGTCGAACTTGGTGACCTTGCCCATCGCGCCGAAGGTGTACGCGGCCCAGATCTGCGCCGGATAGCCGCCGCCGTTGATGCGGCCGCTGCCCGGGATGAGACCCGTGGCGCCCTTCAGGGTGACCTGGCTCTGGTTCTTCGCGCTCTCGCCGAACATACCGACCGAGGTGACCAGGTTCGGCGTGTAGCCGGTGAACCAGGCCGACTTGTTGCTGTCGGACGTACCGGTCTTGCCCGCGACCTGCTGGCCGCGCCGGTCCGCCGCCTGGGCCACCGAGGTCTGGGCCGTACCGTCGTCGACCACGCCGGTCAGCACGGACGTGACCGTGTCGGCGGCCTCGCGGGTGATGACCCGGTCGCCGATCGGGTCCGGGAACTTGACCTGACGGTCCTTGTGCTCGGCCGACCTCACGACGGCCGGGGTGACCTTCTTGCCGTGGTTGTCGAGGGTCGCGTAGATCCCCGCCATCTCCAGCGGGCTCGCGCCCATCGAGCCGAGGGTCTGCGCGGGCACCGCCTCGAGACCCTTGGTGTCCATGCCGAGCTTGCCCGCCACCTTCAGCACGTCGTCCATGCCGACGTCGACGCCCATCTGCGCGAAGACGGAGTTGATGGACGCGTTCATGGCCCGCTGGACGGTGACCTTTCCGTAGCTGCGGTTGTCCTCGTTGGGCGGCGCGAACCCGACCTTGTCGCCGTTGTCCAGGACGGGGCGCCTGCTCGTGCCGTCGTAGATCGTGTTGGCGTTGATCGCCTTGCCGTCCTGCGTGCTGGCTCCCTCGTCCAGGGCGGCCGCGAAGATCAGCGGCTTGAAGGTGGAGGCGGGCTGGTAGTCGCGGCGGGTCGCGTTGTTCAGGTAGTGCTTGACGTAGTTCTGGCCGCCGTAGAGCGCGAGGACCTTGCCCGTCTTCGGGTCGACGGACGCGGCGCCGGCCTGGACGTCGCCGTCCACCGGGCGCTTCTTCGCGTTCAGCTTGCTGGTCAGCTTCGCCTTGACGGCCGCCTCCAGCTGGTCCTGCTTCTTCTTGTCGATGTTGAGCGTGAGGGTCCAGCCGCCGGCCTTGACCATCGCCTCGGCGGTGCCCAGGTCGGAGGCGGCGCCCTGGGCGACGAGCTGCTTCATCAGCGCCGCGTTGGCCGCGTCCACCAGATAGCCGGTCTGCCCCTCCATGCCGGGCGCCGCCCTCGGGGGCTTGGGCGTCGGGAACGTCATGCCCTCGCGCTTGCCGGAGTCCAGCCAGTGCTCCTCGACCATGTTGTCCAGCACGTAGTTCCAGCGGTCTTTCACCAGCTTCTTGCCGGTGTCCGTCGCGATGGCCCAGTCGTACTGGTTCGGGGCCTGGAGCAGCGCGGCGAGATACGCGCCCTGCCTTACCGAGAGGTCCTTGGCGTCCACGCGGTAGTACGCCTGGGCGGCGGCCTGGATGCCGTAGGCGCCGCGGCCGTAGTAGCTGGTGTTGATGTAGCCCGCGAGGATCTGGCTCTTGGTCTTCTGGCGGTCGACCTTCAGCGAGATGACCAGTTCCTTCAGCTTGCGCGTGACGGTCTGGTCCTGGCTCAGGTAGAAGTTCTTGACGTACTGCTGGGTGATCGTCGAACCACCCTGCTTGCCCTTGCCGGAGAGGGTGTTGATCAGACCGCGGGCCGTGCCCCTGAAGTCGACGCCGGAGTCCTTGTAGAAGGACTTGTTCTCGGCGGCGACGAAGGTCCGCTGGACGCCCTTGGGCACCTCGGAGAGGTCGACGATCTCACGGTTGCGGGTGCCGGTGCGGGCGAGGGGCGAGCCGTCGCTGTACTCGTAGACGTTGCTCTGGAGCTTGGCGTCCGCGTTGCCCTTGGGGACGCTGATCATCATGTAGAGCACGATGAAGGCGCCCATGCCCAGCAGGCACAGGCCGAACAGCGTGCCGAGGATCTTCTTCCAGGTGAACAGCCTGCGTATCCGGCCCTTGCCGGCGCCGGCGCTCTTGGCAGCCGTCCTCGACGAGCCCTGGGGCGCCGCGCGGCGGCCACCGCGCTGCCGCGCTCGTCTCTCTTCCGCTCGTCCCATGGGTCCGTCCGCTCCGCTTCCTTCTCGCGTGTCACACAGGTTCGTCGCACAGGTCAGCTCAGAAAGCTAACACCGCGCGATATGACAAAGGGCCGTCGATCCCGTCTTTTACGGACGTGAGAATCAGCACCTGCCCCATCAGAACCGACCGCTCTGGGGCGTGGAAGGTTGCCGTGTTGGCTAATGTGATATCACTTAGCTAGATTGAAGCTAAGCGGCACGCACACCGTGCCGCAGCGAACCGCATGCCGAACCGCATGCCGTACGAATCGGGGGACCGCCATGTCCACGCACGACTCCACGCACGACTCCACACCCGCCGCCGACGTACCCGAGATGCCCGCACCGCGCGTGCGGGAGTTCGCCGCGCACAGCATCGGTGGCGGCCTCGCGCTGCTGCTCGGGCTCGTCGGACTGCTCCTCGGCGCCGGGATGATCGCGGGCGCGACGACACTCGCCGCGACCGGCGCCAAGGCCGCACTGATCGTCGGCGGCATCCTGATCGCCATCGCGGCCTTCCTCGCGATGTGCGGTCTGAACACGGTGGCGCCGGGTGAGGCCCGCGTCGTCCAGCTCTTCGGGCGGTACCGGGGGACGATCCGGCAGGACGGCCTGCGCTGGGTGAACCCCTTCACCTCGCGCACGAAGATCTCGACCCGCGTACGCAACCACGAGACCCCCGTCCTCAAGGTCAACGACGCCTACGGCAACCCGATCGAGCTCGCCGCGGTCATGGTCTGGAAGGTCGAGGACACCGCGCAGGCCACCTTCGAGGTGGACGACTTCCGGGAGTTCGTCGCCACTCAGACCGAGGCGGCGGTGCGGCACATCGCCATCGAGTACCCGTACGACTCCCATGACGAGGACGGCCTCTCGCTGCGCGGCAACGCGGAGGAAATCACCGAGAAGCTCGCCATAGAACTGCACGCGCGCGTGGCAGCGGCCGGCGTGCGGATCATCGAGTCCCGCTTCACGCATCTCGCGTACGCTCCCGAGATCGCCTCCGCGATGCTCCAGCGACAGCAGGCCGGGGCGGTCGTCGCGGCGCGGCGGCAGATCGTGGAAGGCGCGGTCGGGATGGTCGAGGCGGCGCTCGCCCGGATCACCGAGCGGGACATCGTGGAGCTGGACTCCGAGCGGAAGGCGGCGATGGTGTCGAATCTGATGGTGGTGCTGTGCGGGGACCGCGCACCGCAGCCCGTCCTGAACACGGGCACCCTCTACCAGTGACGGCTCCTTCGGAGGGCACCCCTTCGCCGGGGCGGCGGCCGCAGCAGCAGCGCAAGCAGGTGCTGCTGCGGCTGGATCCGCTCGTGTACGAGGCGCTGGCGCGGTGGGCCGGGGACGAGTTGCGCTCCACGAACGCGCAGATCGAGTTCCTGCTGCGGCGCGCTCTCGCGGAGGCCGGCCGCCTGCCGGGGGAAGCCGGCCCGATCCCCCGCCGGGGTCGGCCCCCGGGAGGCTCCACCCCCGGACCCTCCTCGACCTGAACGGCCTCCTCCTCATCACCGGGGAGGGGGCCGATGGCGTGTCGCAGAACTGTGACAATCGGCCCCACCTGCACTCTCGTACGCCCCGGCACCACCTAGACACTGCGCGTATACATGCGGCGTATACACCGTGTGTAGTGTGCTCCGCATGTCCATCGGTCACACGCTCCTAGGGCTCCTCGAGTCCGGGCCCTGTCACGGTTACGACCTCAAACGGGCCTTCGACGAAAAGTTCGGTCACGACCGGCCGCTGCATTACGGCCAGGTCTACTCGACCATGTCCCGCCTCCTGAAGAACGGCCTCGTCGAGGTCGACGGGATCGAGGCCGGCGGCGGCCCCGAGCGCAAGCGGTACGCGATCACCGACGCCGGGATCACCGACGTGCAGCAGTGGCTCGCGACCCCGGAGAAGCCCGAGCCGTATCTCCAGTCGACCCTCTACACCAAGGTCGTCCTCGCGCTGCTCACCCACCGCGACGCGTCCGAGATCCTCGACACGCAGCGCTCCGAGCATCTGCGCATGATGCGCATCCTCACCGACCGCAAGCGCAAGGGTGATCTGGCCGACCAGCTCATCTGCGACCATGCCCTCTTCCATCTGGAGGCGGATCTGCGGTGGCTGGAGCTCACCGCGGCGCGCCTCGACAAACTCGCCGAGGCGGTGACGACCCGATGACTCCTGCTGGTTCTCTGCTGGCCGCGACGGATCTGCGGAAGACGTACGGTGCGACGACCGCTCTGGACGGCGCCGAGTTCTCGATCCACCCCGGCGAGGTCGTCGCGGTGATGGGCCCCTCCGGCTCCGGCAAGTCGACCCTGCTGCACTGCCTCGCCGGCATCGTGCCGCCCGACTCCGGCTCGATCACCTACAACGGGCGCGAGATGGCCGGTATGAGCGACACCGAGCGCAGCGCCCTGCGGCGCTCCGAGTTCGGGTTCGTGTTCCAGTTCGGGCAGCTCGTGCCGGAGCTGACGTGCGTGGAGAACGTCGCCCTGCCGCTGCGGCTGAACGGCACCGGCCGCAAGGAGGCCGAGCGGATCTCGCTGTCGTGGATGGAGCGCCTGGAGGTCGACGACCTCCAGGGCAAGCGCCCCGGTGAGGTCTCCGGCGGCCAGGGGCAGCGCGTCGCCGTCGCCCGTTCCCTCGTCACCAGCCCGCGCGTGCTGTTCGCCGACGAGCCCACCGGCGCCCTCGACTCCTTCAACGGCGAACGCGTGATGGAGCTGTTCACCGAGGCCGCCCGCTCCACCAACGCCGCCGTCGTACTCGTGACGCACGAGGCGCGGGTCGCCGCGTACTCGGACCGCGAGATCGTCGTACGCGACGGCAGGTCCCGGGACATGGAGCGCATCGTATGAGGGTGCGTCAGTGGTCCAGAGACCTGGCCATGGGGGCCAGATTCGCCTTCACCGGCGGACGCGAGGGCTGGATGCGGGCCGTGCTCACGGCCGTCGGGGTCGGGCTCGGGGTGGCCCTGCTCCTGATGACGACCGCGATACCGAGCGCGTTGCAGGCCCGGAGCGACCGCGAGACGGCCCGTACGGACATCACCTACGGCAACACACACATACCGAAGGCCTCCGACCGGACCCTGCTGGTCGCGCGCGTCGACGACGAGTACCGCGACAAGGCCATCCGCGGACGGGAGCTGGAGGCCGAAGGGCCCCGGGCGCCGCTGCCGCCGGGTGTGCGGAAGCTGCCGAAGCCGGGTGAGATGGTGGTCTCGCCCGCGCTGGCCGACCTCCTGAAGTCCGGCAACGGGAAACTCCTGCGCGAGCGGCTGCCGTACCGCGTCATCGGCACCATCGGCGAGCCCGGCCTCATCGGCTCGGCCGAACTCTCCTTCTACTCGGGCGCCGATGACCTCGCCCCGCGGATCAACGGCTCCGAGGTCACCCGCATCGACCACTTCGGACAGCCGCTCGGGCCGCCCGACAAGCTGGACCCGGTGCTGCTCCTGCTGATCCTCGTCGTCTTCGTGGTGCTGCTGATGCCGGTCGGCGTCTTCATCGCCGCGGCCGTGCGCTTCGGCGGCGAGCGGCGCGACCGCAGGCTCGCGGCGCTGCGTCTGGTCGGCTCCGACAGTCGGATGACCCGGCGGATCGCCGCCGGCGAGGCGCTCGGGGGCGCCGTGCTCGGGCTCGTCTTCGGCACGGTCTTCTTCCTGCTGGCCCGTGAGGTCGCCGGCTCCGTCGAGGTCTTCGGCCAGAGCGTCTTCCCGAGTTATCTGAACCCGACTCCAGCGCTGGCCGCGCTGATCGCCGTCACGGTGCCCGGCGCCGCGGTGCTCGTCACCCTGTTCGCACTGCGCGGGGTCGTCATCGAGCCGCTCGGTGTGGTGCGTACGGCCAAGCCCGCGCGGCGTCGGCTGTGGTGGCGGCTGCTGCTGCCGGTGGGCGGGCTCGCGATGCTCTACCCGATGATCGGGCAGGGCAACACCAGCGGGAACTTCAACCAGTACCTGGTGATCGGCGGCGTCCTGCTGCTCCTGGTCGGCGTCACGGCGCTGCTGCCCTGGATCGTGGAGACGGTGGTCGGCCGGCTGGGCAGCGGTGGCGTGGCATGGCAACTCGCCGTGCGACGACTGCAGTTGAGCAGCGGCTCGGCGGCCCGCATGGTCAATGGCGTCGCCGTGGCGGTGGCCGGCGCGATCGCCCTGCAGATGCTGTTCGCCGGCGTCGAGGGCGACTACACCAAGGCGTCGACGAACGATGTCATGCGGGCGCAGATGGAGGTGCGCCTGCCGTACGACGTCCCGCTCGACCAGGCGCGCGAGCAGCTCGCCCGGACCAAGGGCGTACAGCGGGTCACCGCGATCGGCTCGGCCTCGACGGGCGACAAGAAGAAGGACGCGGACCTGTCCACGTCGATGACCGTCGGCGACTGCGCGTCGCTGCGCGAGGTGGCCAAGCTGCCGACGTGCCACGACGGTGACGTCTTCGCCGTCACGGACGCCGAGTACGACACGGACCTACGGAAGCTGGCCAGGCCCGGCCGCACCATCTACATCGACCCCTCCTACAGCGGGGCCGTGGCGAACAGGCAGGTCCCCTGGACGGTGCCGCGGGACATCAAGAAGGCCGGGGTCCGCAAGGACCCGACGAACAGCGAGCGCGGCGGCTTCCTGCTCACCCCGGGCGCGGTGCCCGCGAAGGCCGTGCCCGCCATCGAGGGCAGCGCCTTTCTGCAGATCGACCAGTCGGTGCCGGACGTCTACGAACACGTCCGCAACACCACGGCGAAGCTCCACCCGCTCGCCCACGCCTGGACCTGGGCGTCGGCCACGAGGGACACGAGCTACGCGTCCATCCGCACCGGCCTGTCCGTCGGCGCGACCTGCGTGCTGTTCCTGATCGGCGCGAGCCTGCTGGTCTCGCAGCTGGAGCAGCTGCGCGAACGCAAGAAGCTGCTGTCCGCCCTGGTCGCCTTCGGCACCCGGCGCCGCACGCTGAGCCTTTCGGTGCTGTGGCAGACGGCGATCCCGATCGCGCTGGGTCTCGTACTGGCGTCGGTGGTCGGTCTGACTCTGGGCATCGTCCTCCAGCGGATGACGGACGTCTCGGTGCGCGTGGACTGGTCGAGCCTGCTGACGATGACCGGCAGCGGCGCGGGAGTCGTGCTGCTGGTGACCGCCCTGAGCCTGCCGCCGCTGCTGCGGCTGATGCGGCCGGACGGGCTGCGCGCGGAGTAGCGGTCCCGGACATGGCGGTGGGCCCCTCCCGGCCGGAGGGGCCCACCGCCGTGTCCGGACTCAGAAACGCCGTAGTCCCGTACCGGGCAACGGACTCGGGCCGGCCGTCGCGGCTCGGTCGTCGCGGCCCAGGACCCGTACGGGCAGCGGCCGCAGGGCCTCGCGGAGGGCGTCCGCGAGCTCCTCGTACTCCGCGCCCCGCGCGGCGCCCGCCCGCATGGCGAGGGCCACGCGCCGGGTGGGTGCCGGGTCCGCGAAGTACCCGGTGAGGAGTTCCTCGCTGCGGGTCGTCTCGACCTTGACCGCGGTACGCGGCAGCAGGGTCACGCCGAGGCCGCCGGCGACGAGTTGGACGAGGGTGGACAGGCCGGCCGCGGTGGTGGTGACCGGGGCGTCCGCGCGGCCCGCCTCCCGGCAGATGTCGAGGGCCTGGTCGCGCAGGCAGTGGCCCTCGTCGAGCAGCAGGAGGTTGAGCTCACGCAGCGCCTCGCGCGGGATGCCCTCCCGGCCGCCGAGCCAGTGGTCGAGCGGGGTCACGAGCACGAAGTCCTCGTCGAACAGCGGAAGCTCGACGATGCCGGGCACACCGAGGGGCACGGCGAGCAGCAGCAGGTCGAGCCGCCCGACCGCGAGGCCCTCCAGCAGGTTGGCGGTCTGTTCCTCGTGGACCTGGAGGTCGAGGTCGGGGTAGCGGTCGTGGACGAGCCTGAGGACGGTCGGCAGCAGATACGGCGCGACGGTGGGGATCACCCCGAGCCGCAGGGCCCCGGTGAACGGGGCGCGTACCGCCTCGGCCTCCTCCATCAGCGCGCCGACCTCGTCGAGCACCGCCTTGGCGCGTACGGCGAGACGGGCACCGGCGGGCGAGAGCAGGACCTTGCGGGTCGTACGCTCGAGGAGGGTCACCCCGAGTGTCTCCTCCAGGGCGGAGACCGCGCCGGACAGCGCGGGCTGGCTCATGCCGATCGCGGCGGCCGCGTCGCGGAAGTGCAGATGCTCGGCGACGGCGGCGAAGGCCCGCAGCTGGGCGAGGCTGGGCTGGCGCCGCCCGTTCGTCCTGGTCCCGGCCATGGCCGTACCCCTCACGCGTATCCCTCACCCATCGTCACTGATAGCTGTCACCGATCAACACGACCCAGTGTAGCTATTTCACTAATCAATGCGCCTTGTGCCAACATCAACAGCGTCCAACCCATGGGATACACCCTCAAAAGGGGTGTCTCCTCGCTGCAAGGAGAGCGTGTGCTCACTGTCGGTGACAAGTTCCCCGAGTTCGATCTGACCGCCTGTGTCTCGCTGGAGAAGGGCAATGAGTTCCAGCAGATCAACCACAAGACCTACGAGGGTCAGTGGAAGGTCATCTTCGCGTGGCCCAAGGACTTCACCTTCGTGTGCCCGACCGAGATCGCGGCCTTCGGCAAGCTGAACGACGAGTTCGCCGACCGTGACGCCCAGGTGCTCGGCTTCTCCGGCGACTCCGAGTTCGTGCACCACGCCTGGCGCAAGGACCACGACGACCTGCGTGACCTGCCGTTCCCGATGATGGCCGACTCGAAGCACGAGCTGATGCGCGACCTCGGCATCGAGGGCGAGGACGGCTTCGCCAAGCGCGCCGTCTTCATCGTCGACCAGAACAACGAGATCCAGTTCTCCATGGTGACCGCCGGCTCCGTCGGCCGTAACCCCAAGGAGGTCCTGCGGGTCCTCGACGCCCTGCAGACCGACGAGCTGTGCCCGTGCAACTGGACCAAGGGCGAGACCACCCTTGACCCGGTCGCGCTGCTGGCTGGTGAGTGATCTTCCATGGCTCTCGATGAACTGAAGGCCGCCGTACCGGACTACGCCAAGGACCTGCGCCTGAACCTGGGCTCGGTCATCGGCAACTCCGACCTGCCGCAGCAGCAGCTGTGGGGCACGGTGCTGGCGTGCGCGATCGCGTCGCGTTCGCCGCGCGTGCTGCGCGAGCTGGAGCCTCAGGCGAAGGCGAACCTGTCGCCGGAGGCGTACACGGCCGCCAAGTCGGCCGCGGCCATCATGGCGATGAACAACGTCTTCTACCGCACGCGGCACCTGCTGTCCGACCCGGAGTACGGGACGCTGCGCGCCGGGCTGCGGATGAACGTCATCGGCAACCCTGGTGTGGAGAAGGTCGACTTCGAGCTGTGGTCGCTCGCGGTGTCCGCGGTGAACGGCTGCGGTCAGTGCCTCGACTCCCACGAGCAGGTGCTCCGCAAGGCGGGCGTCGACCGGGACACGATCCAGGAGGCGTTCAAGATCGCGGCGGTGATCCAGGCGGTCGGTACGACGCTGGACGCCGAGGCGGTTCTCGCGGAGTAGTTCCTACGCGGCGTGCGGCCCCGTCCACCCTTGTGGTGGGCGGGGCCCATGTGTTTCCCGCCCCCGCCGTGGCGAGGGAAGGCCGCTACGACGCCGGCGCCTCGGACGGCTCGGTCGGGGTCTGCGCCGGTGGGGTCGCCGTCGTGGCCTGGCGTACGGCCCGGTCCTGGGAGTACGAACGCAGGGACCCGACCACCGTGTTCGTCACCGCCACCAACGGCACCGCCACCACCGCACCGCCGATCCCCGCGACCATTCCGCCGGCCGCCACCGACAGCACCACCGCCAGCGGGTGGACACGGACCGCGCGGCCCAGGATGAACGGCTGGAGGATGTGGCCCTCGATCTGCTGGACCGCGAGCACCACCGCCAGCGTCAGCACCGCCGTGAAGACGCCCTGGGTCACCAGCGCCACCACGACCGCCAGCGCGCCCGACACCACCGCGCCCACCAGTGGGATGAACGCGAAGAGGAAGATGAAGACGGCGAGCGGTACGGCCATCGGGACGTCCAGGAAGTAGATTCCCAGGCCGATGAAGATCGCGTCGATCATCGCCACTATCACCGTGCCGCGCACATACGCGGTCAGCGTCCGCCAGGCCCGCGGCCCCGCTCCCGCGACGCCCGGCCGGGCCGCCGACGGCACCAGCTTCAGCGTCCACTCCCAGATGCGCCGGCCGTCGTAGAGCAGGAACAGCGTCGAGAACATGGTGAGCAGGATGCCGGTCAGCGCCTCGACGATGACCGTGACGCCCTCCAGACCCGCGGACGTTATCTGGTCCGTGTTCGCGCCGACGGCCTCGCGCAGGTTCTTCGCGATCTCGTTGATCTGCTTGGGCGTGACGTGGAAGGGGCTGTTCAGCAGCCACTTCCGCAGTTCGTCGATACCGTCCTGGACCTGGTTGGAGAGGTTGTCGATGTTCTCCATGACCTGCCAGGTCACGAACCACCCGATCAGACCCATCACGACGAAGCCGAGGATCGCGGTCAGCGCGGTCGCGAGGCCGCGCGGCACGCCGTGACGGGTCAGGCGTGCCACGGTGGGCTGAAGCAGTGCCGTGATGAGCAGCGCGGCCACGAAGGCCAGCACGACCAGCTGTACGGCGCTGATGACCCGCATCAACACCCAGACGGTGCCCGCGAGTACGAGCAGCCGCCAACCGGCCTCCGCCGCGACCCTCATCCCCCACGGCACGGCCACGGCGGGATCGGGACGGGCGGAGACGGCGGGAGCGTACTCGGGAGGGGGCGGGACGTGGTCCGGGGTCTGAGCGGGAACCGGGGGCGAGCCGTCCGACGGCGCGTCGGACGTCTCCTTCTCCACCTCGGCGCGGCGCTCGTCCAACCGCTCACCCATCTCGGTCAGTCCGGCGCCGAGCCGGCCGATCCACCGTGGCACCTTCGACATGATCCGTCCTCTTCCCCCGTTGCTCCCCACCACTCCCCCCTGGAGTCGTCGGTTCCGACCGTACATGGCCGGGGCTCCCACGACCGAAGCCCCTCACCTTTAGACGGTGAGGGGCTTCGGGAGGTTGAGCGGCGGCCGGGGCCGCGGTCGGCTCAGTACCAGTGGTTGGCCTGCCAGAAGGACCAGGCCTCGCACGGACTGCCGTAGCGGCTGTCCATGTAGTTGAGGCCCCACTTGATCTGGGTGGCCGGGTTGGTCTGCCAGTCGGAACCGACGGACGACATCTTGGAGCCGGGCAGCGCCTGGAAGAGACCGTAGGCGCCGGAAGAGGCGTTGACCGCCTTGTAGTTCCAGCTGGACTCGTGGTCCACGATGTTGCTGAAGCACTGGAACTGGCCGCTCGGCACCATCTGGGTCGCCATCGCCTGGATCTGCGCGATGGTGTACGAGCCCTGGACGGGGAAGCTGGTGGAGCGGACCGAGGCGCGGCTGGCCTTGGTCTCGGCCTCCTTGCGCGCCTTCGCGTCGGCTTCCGCCTTCTTCGCGGCCTTCTGCTTGGCGACCGCGTCCTCGGCTGCCTGCTTGCGGGCCGACGCCTCGGCGTCCTTCTTGGCGCTCGCATCCGCGGCGATGGCCTGTGCGTCGGCCTGCTGCGTCAGGGATGCGGTCTGTACCTGGGCCTGCTGACCCGCGGGGATGTCCGCGAGAAGCGTCGAGTCGCTCGCCAGTGCTTCGGCGTCGCTCGAGGGCTGCCCGGTGCTGCCCGAGGCAACACCAGTCACGGCGCCGACAGCGGTGACCGCGGTGGCCGAAGCCACTGCGAATCCCCGGACCGAAATCCGGCTCACACGGTTTCCTTCCAGCATCGCCCGCCACAGGTGACCCTTGCGGACGCAATCGTGCCCTTGACGCTGGCCTCCCAACTGCTTGGTCACGGGAGGCGCGGGCCCGGTGGGCAACTCCCTTGAGGGGAGCGCCGCGTGGTACTCGGGCGGCATACGACGGCTCTATGGAGTTCTGGTGCTTCTGCTGTGCCGTACCGCTGGGGGTACAGGTGTGTCGTATGCGGGGCCTGACAGGAAGGAGACTCTGCCGCACCCGGATACCGCGAGGCAATTCTGCGTTGCGTGTGAAAGCTCACATGCCGTTTGACCCCAGGGAAATCCGGAAAGCCCCACACGCCGAAGCGCCGCCCAGCTAGGCTCTCTGCCTTTGCTGGACGGCGCCAACTATCGGATAACCGGCCTTAATTGGAAGCCGGTTGTCGAACCCGTCAGACCTGCCCGTCCTCCAGCATTTCGGTCACAAGGGCCGCAATCTGGGACCGTTCGGACCGGGTCAGCGTGACGTGCGCGAAGAGCGGATGTCCCTTCAGCTTCTCCACCACGGCGACGACACCGTCGTACCGCCCCACTCGCAGATTGTCCCTTTGCGCCACGTCATGGGTCAGAACGACCCGCGAATTGGCCCCGATCCGGGACAGAACGGTCAGGAGTACATTCCGTTCGAGCGACTGGGCCTCGTCCACGATCACGAACGCGTCGTGCAGCGAACGGCCGCGGATGTGGGTGAGCGGAAGGACCTCCAGCATCCCGCGCGCGGTGACCTCTTCGATGACCTCGCGGCTGGTGACCGCGGACAGGGTGTCGAAGACCGCCTGCGCCCACGGGCTCATCTTCTCGGACTCGGAACCGGGCAGATAGCCGAGCTCCTGCCCGCCCACCGCGTACAACGGCCGGAAGACCATCACCTTCTGATGCTGACGCCGCTCCAGCACCGCTTCCAGGCCCGCGCACAGCGCGAGCGCGGACTTGCCGGTGCCGGCCCGGCCGCCCATCGACACGATCCCGATGTCCGGGTCGAGGAGAAGATCGAGCGCGATGCGCTGCTCGGCGCTGCGCCCCTTGATCCCGAACGCCTCCCGTTCGCCGCGCACCAGCCGGACGTTCCCCTCCGAGGTGACGCGGCCCAGGGCCTTGCCCCGCTCGGACTGGATCGTCAGGCCCGTGTGCACGGGAAGGTCGGCCGCCTCGGGGACATACACGTGTCCCTCGTCGAAGAGGATGTCCACCTGCTCGCCCGCCAGGGTCAGCTCGGCCATCCCGGTCCAGCCGGAGGAGCCCGTGATGGCGAGTTCCGCGCGGTACTCCTCGGCGAGGAGACCGACGGACGAGGCCTTGATCCTGAGCGGGAGGTCCTTCGACACGACGGTGACGTCGTACCCCTCGGCCTGCAGATTGCGGGCCACCGCGAGGATGCGGGAGTCGTTGTCCCCCAGGCGGTAGCCGCTGGGCAGCACGCTGGGGTCCGAGTGGTTGAGCTCGACGCGTACCGTCCCGCCGAGCTCCCCGATGGGAATGGGGGCGTCGAGGCGACCGTGCCGGACCCGGAACTCGTCGAGGAGGCGCAGGGCCTGCCGGGCGAAGTAGCCGAGTTCGGGATGGTGCCGCTTGGCCTCCAGCTCCGTGACCACGACGATCGGCAGCACTACCTCGTGCTCGTCGAAGCGGTTCAGAGCGTGCGGGTCGGCCAGCAGGACGCTGGTGTCGAGAACATAGGTGCGCCGGTCTGGCTTGTGGCGCTTTGTGCTGGTCACCACGGAAGGACGTACCCCCTCGGATGAGGTCGGGGAGCGACGAAGGAGATCTGGACCGGTCGACGGCCGCGATGCACGGGCCGTGGACCGGCCCTCCGCTTCGTCCGCGCTGTGACCGCACGGTCGGGCTGGTGCAAAGGGCCTCCCGGGCGGACGGCCCCGAGCCGCCCGCTGAGATACGACACCCGTGGTTCGGGTGTCGACCTCCTTGCCTTATGCCCTCGAACAAGCGCTGCCATGCCACGGCATATGACGGCGCACTGATGAACTCCCTATTACTACTGTCCCGGCGGTGGTGTGCGGGTCAGTTCCCGTACCGCCGGTGTCGCGCCGCGTAGTCGCGCAGGGCGCGCAAGAAGTCGACCTTGCGGAAGGCCGGCCAGAAGACCTCACAGAAGTAGTACTCGGAGTGAGCGGTCTGCCACAGCATGAAACCGGACAGCCGCTGCTCGCCGCTCGTCCGGATCACCAGGTCCGGGTCGGGCTGGGCGCCGGTGTAGAGGTGCTTGCCGATGAGGTCGACGTCGACGGCGTCGGCGAGGTCCGGGATCGACGTGCCCTTCTCGTGGGCGTCGAGGAGCATCGAGCGCACGGCGTCGGCGATCTCCTGGCGGCCGCCGTAGCCGATGGCGACGTTGACGAGTATCCCGTCGACGTGCGCGGTGGTCTCCTCGGCCTCCTTGAGCGCGTTCTGCATCTGGGAGGGCAGGATGTCCGGCGTGCCCACGTGGTGCACGCGCCAGCGGCCGTCGGCGGCGAGGGTGCGTACGACCCCCTCGATGATCCCGAGCAGCGGGCCGAGTTCTTCCTGCGGACGGTCGAAGTTGTCCGTCGACAGGAGCCACAGGGTGACGACCCCGACATCGGTCTCCGAGCACCAGCCGAGGAATTCCTCGATCTTGTCGGCCCCGGCCCGGTGTCCCTGGGCGGTGGTGGAGCCCGCCGCCTTCGCCCAGCGGCGGTTGCCGTCCATGATGACCCCGATGTGCTTGGGCACCTGGTCGTGGTCGAGATGGCCTTCCACCCTGCGTGCATAGAACCTGACCAGCAGGCGGCGCAGGTTGTCCCGCAGGTTCACGTGATTGTCAGCCCCTCCGTACGGATCGGACAGGCGCGGCCGAGGGCGATCCCTGTCCGGATGGCGGTCCTCGGGGCCTGTCCGTATGGCGGTCCCCGGGGGCGAAGCCTACCCCCGGGGAGGCGTGGCTCCGCCAAGGGGTGTCACGGGCACGCCAAGGGGTGTGCGGGGCCCTACGTGGTGCCGGCATCGATCCGGACACCCCGCCCGAGGAGGCGACGGGCGGCCTGACGTCGGTGTCCGGCAGGGCAGGGCGCTGTATGCGGACATCCGCTCCTGCACCAGTGAGCGGACCGCCGAAACGCCCGGCCGCTCACCGAAATGGGCGTACGTCCCCTCATCCACCGGTCCTCGCACTCGATGATCAGCGGCTGGGCCGGAGGCGACAGCCGCTCGACGTGCCGGCTCTCCGGGCGGTCCCCGGGTGAGTCCCTGCGTGAGTCCCTGGGCACCGGTCCGGCGGGCGACATGGGGGCGGCAGGCCGACTGAGCGGGCTGAACGACATCACTGCCCGCTGCGACCGGGGCCCTCCGGGCCCGTGGGGGGGGGCGCAGGGGGGCGCTCACCGGCCTGGGGCGGGAGGGAAACAAAAAACGGGCCGGTCCGTGGGGGGGAGACGGACCGGCCCGAGGGGGGGTTTCCACCATAACCCTTCGTAAGTGATGCTGCGTGCATCGGCGTGCCACAACTACTCTCCGAAGTTGCCCGGCGACGCGACGGTGGCCGCGGAGGCGTTCATTCCGGGCGGGATCATGGCCGAATCGCAGCGGATTCCAAGGGAATCGTTCGGAATCAGAAATAATCCGGAGGATTTGCGCACAGTTGTAGATCTTTCGGCGACACGCCCCGGCGTACTCCGGGCGGGTGACACGCGCCGGGAACGCCCGCTTGACGCCGGCGCTAACTTCGCAGCCATGGCCACGTTCACCACCCCCGGGACACCCGAACCGGTCCCGCTGGAGCTCGCGAAGTCGGCCCGCGCCCGGCGGCGCGGGCTGCTGAGGCGCGAGGGGATCGAGGGGGCACTGCTGCTGAGCCCGGCGAACTCGGTGCACACCCTGGGGATGCGGTTCGCGGTCGATGTCGCCTATCTGGACCGCGAGCTGCGGGTCCTGGCGGTGCGGACCATGCGTCCGGGCCGGATCGGACGGCCGCGACCGCGGGCCCGGCATGTCCTGGAGGCGGAGGCCGGGGCGATGGAGCGGTGGGGGGTCCGGCGTGGGGTGCGGGTCGCCGTACGCGGCGGGTGACGCCGCGTCAGCCGGTGCACGCGGCATCGCGCAGCCCCCTCCACTGCGCGATGCCACTCGCGCAGCTTTGCTCACGCGAATTACCTTGGTCTGAACTTACGTGAGGGGGCACGGCGAAGCGAGCCGCCCTCGGTAACGATGCGGAAAACCTGCGGTTCTCGCCGGGATCCGTGGAGAGCAGGGAGGGTTGAACTCGTTCAGGTCGTGCGGACTGTGTGGATCAAGGATGATTTCCAGCGACCTGTTCCGCCATATTCTGATCACCCCATTCACCCCGATGTGCCGGAGCAACTCCCCCGAAGCGCGGGTACCGCGGCGCGTGCGGCACGTGCGGCGCGTGCGGCGCGTGCGGCGCGTGCGGCGCGTGCGGCGCGTGCGGCGCGTGCGGCGCGTGCGGCGCCCGGAAGGATCACCCAAGCGGTCAGGATCTGACCTCATTGCCTTCTAACGTCGCCGCATGACCTTGAAGATCACGTGGGACGAGGCGAGCGCACGGCGGATGCAACGGCAGTTCCTGGCTGATCCCGCGCCGGCCGGCAGCGCCGTCGCGGAGGTGGTCGGCGCGATGCTGGGCGCGCACGCCCAGGTGCTGTCGGCGGCCGAGCTGTCGGTGGGGATACGGGCCGAGGGCGTCACCCGGGCGGACGTACGGGCGGCGCTGTGGGAGGACCGGACGCTCGTGAAGACGTACGGGCCGCGCGGGACCGTCCATCTGCTCCCGAGCGCCGAACTCCCCTTCTGGACTGCGGCGCTCCGCGCGATCCCGTCCCGTCCGAGCCCGTTCGCGCCGGACGTCCGGCTCACCGACGAGCAGGCGGAGCAGGTGGTGACCGCGATCGGCGACGCGCTCGACGGTGCGTTCCTGACCATCGACGAGCTGAACGACGAGGTCGTCGCCCGCACCGGGCCCTGGGCCGGAGACCTGGTGATGCCCGCGTTCCAGGGCATGTGGCCGCGCTGGCGCCAGGTGATGCACCGGGCGGGCCAGTCGGGCGCGCTGTGCTTCGGCCCCCAGCGCGGCCGCAAGGTGACGTACACCCGCCCCGCGCGCATCGGGCCCGACGCGGAAGTCACCGCACAGCAGGCGGTCGCCGCTCTCGTACGGCGTCATCTGCGCGCCTACGGTCCGGCGACGCCCGCGCACTTCGCCAAGTGGGCCGCCACGTCGAAGGGGTGGGCGGACGGCGTGTTCGGTGCGCTGGCCCGGGCCGGGGAGATCGAGGAGGTCCGGTTCGAGGGGGCGAGTGCCTGGGTGGACGCCGGGGACACCCGGTTCCCGGCGGAGGCCGTGCGCGGGGTGCGGCTGCTGCCGTACTTCGACCCGTACGGCATCGCCGCCCAGCCGCGCGAACTGCTGTTCCCGGGCGCGTCGTACCAGCGGGCGCTCGCGCGCGGCCAGGCCGGCAACTATCCGGTGCTCCTCGTCGACGGGGTGGTGGCCGGGGTGTGGCATCAACGGCGTCAGGGGCGGCGTACGACCGTGACGGTGGAGGCGTTGGGCCGGCTGACGGCACGACAGGAACAGGAACTGGGCGAGCAGGTGGAGCGGATGGGCGAGGTGCTGGAGGCGAAGCCCGAGCTGGTGGTGGGGGAGGTGACGACGGGGCCGCATGCGTGAACCGTGGGCCGTGGGCGTGGCCCGCGGTCCCGTGGGCTGTGCGCCGTGGGCCGTGATCTATGCCTGCGGTTTGCGGGCCTCGATCAGGAAGCGGGTGCTGTGCGCGAGGAACGGGCCCTCGCTCCCGATCTTCTCGTGCAGGGAGCGGAGTTGGGGCTCGTACGCCTCGACCGTGAAGTCCGGGACCATCCAGATCACCTTGCGCAGGAAGTGGACGACGGCCCCGATGTCGTGGAACTCCATGCGCAGGCGTACCGGGCGGAGGTCGGTGACCGTCAGGCCGGCCTTCCGGGCGGCGGTCCGCGCGCGCTCCGGGTCGCGGGCCGTGCGGTTCTCCTCGGGCTGCGGGCCGAGGAAGTACTCGACGAGCTCGTAGGCGCTCGCGGGGCCGACCTGCTGGGAGAAGTAGGTGCCGCCGGGGCGCAGGACGCGGGCGATCTCGTCCCAGTACGTGCGCACCGGATGCCTGCTGGTGACGAGGTCGAAGGCGGCGTCCGCGAACGGCAGCGGCGCGTCCTCCGGGGAGGCGACGACCACGGCGCCGCGCGGGTGGAGCAGGGCGGTGGCCTTGGCGACGTTCGGCGGCCAGCCCTCGGTCGCGACCGTGAGCGGGGGCAACTCCGGTGCGCAGGCGAGGACTTCGCCGCCGCCGGTCTGGATGTCGAGCGCGGCGGACGCACCCGCCAGCCGCTCCCCCATGGCCCGCGCGTACCCCCACGGCGGCCGCTCCTCGGTGGCACGGCCCTCGAACCAGGAGAAGTCCCACCCGTCGACGGACGCGGCCGCGGCCTCGGCGACGAGGTCTTCGAAGGTGCGGCCGGTGTGACCGGTACCGCCGGCACCACCGGTACCACCGGCACCACCGGCACCGCCGGTGCGGCTGGTATGGCTGGTGCGGCCCGCTCGGCTCGTGGTCATGGCCGAGATCCTCTCAACGGGGGTGCGGAGGCGCGACCCCATTTCGTTGTCGGTGCCCGCTGCTAGGTTCCGGCCATGACCGCGAATCCAGGAGTAGTCCGGGTGCCGTACACCGGTGGCGAGAAAGAGAGTCTGCACGCCAGTCTCGACCGGCACCGGGACGCCGTGTTGTGGAAGCTGGCGGGGCTGGACGACGAGCAGGGGCGGCGGGTGATGACGCCGTCCGGTACCAGTCTGCTGGGCCTGGTGAAGCATCTCGCGTCCGTGGAGTACGGCTGGTTCTGCCGCACGTTCGGGCGGGAGGTGGAGCCGCTGTGGTTCGACCCGTTCAGCGAGGAGGACATGCGCGCGGGCCCGGACGAGACGACCGACGGGATCATCGAGTTCTACGGCCGCGCCCGCACCGCCGCCGACCGCGCGATCGCGGAGCTGTCCCTGGACGACCTCGGCACGTCGTGGAACGGCACGCGGGTCTCCCTGCGCTGGGTCCTGATCCGCATGGTCGAGGAGACGGCCCGGCACGCCGGGCACATGGACATCCTGCGGGAGCTGATCGACGGGGCGACCGGGGATCACCGGCCCGGGTGATGCCGTGGCAGGTGCGGGAGGACGGGGTGGCGGCGGCCGGGCTCAGGCGTCGTCCAGCACGAGCATGATGTGCTCGTCCTCCCCGTGGCGGACCGTGCCCGTGCGGCGGAAGCCGTGCTTTTCCAGGAGGCGTACGGACGCGGTGTTGCCGTGGAAGGGGTCGGCGTACAACGGGCGGGTCCTTTCGCGGCGCAGGAACAGGCCCAGCGCCCGGCTGCCGATGCCACGGGCCCAGTACGGGCGGCCGAGCCAGTACCCGATGAAGCGGCGCTCGCCCTCCCACCAGGCCACGATGTTGCCGGCCGGGTCGCCGTCCACGGTGACCGTCAGCACGAGACCGGTGTCGTCCCCGAGGACCCTTTCCTTCCAGTGGGTCATGAAGGCCTCGCGCGGCCGGGGCGTGAACCTCGACCGCCGGACGGCCTCCGGATCGTGCTCGTACGCGAGGAAGACCTCGAGGTCGGCCTCGGTCACGTACCGCAGCTGTACGTCTTCCACGTCGCCCGCGTTGTCCACGTTGTCGTCGCTCATGTCGGGTGAGTGTGGCACCGGGCACTGACAACGGCCGGTGAGCTGTGGTTACGGCACGAGCGGGCGTACTTCCCCGGCCGCGAAGCGGATGAAGCCCTCGGGGTCGGACTCGTCGGCCGTGGGCTGGAGGATCACCGTGTCAGCGCCCGCGTCGGCGAGGCGCCGGACGGCCTTGGCGACCTCGGCGGCGTCCCCGGCGACTCCGTGTTCCACGGCCGGGTCCTCACCGTTCGCCTCGATCTCGGCGCGCAGCCGGGCGGCGGCGTCCGGGCCGGTCGCCGTGTGCAGATAGACGACGACCTCGTGCGGGCCGGTACGACCGGCCGACTCCCGTCCCTCGTCGATGAGCCGACGGGCCTGCCGTACGCCCTCCGGGGAGGTGGCGGCGGTGAGGATCGTCCCGTCCGCCGCCTCGCCGGACAGCCGCAGCGAGCGGGGACCGGTGGCACCGGCGAGGACGCGCACGGCGTCCGCCGGCGGCCAGTCCAGGGCGACGCGGTCGAGCGTGACGTACCGGCCGTCCGTGGTGACGCGCTCGCCGCGCAGCAGTGCGCGCAACGCGTCGAGATACTCCCGCAGCAGCGTCAGGGGTGACTCGGCGCGCGCACCGACCTGCCCCATCCACTCCTGCACACCGTGGCCGACGCCGACGACCGCCCGGCCGGGGAACAGCCGGTCGAGCGTGGCGGTCTCCATCGCGGTCACGGCGACGTTCCGCAGCGGCACGGGGAGCAGACCGACGCCCACGCGCAGACGTTCCGTCCAGGCGAGCGCGGCGGAGGCGGCCGAGATCCCCCCTTCCAGGAAGCAGTCCTCCCAGAGCCACAACTCCTCGAGCCCGCAGTCGTCCGCGAGCCGCGCGATCGCGCGCAGCCGCTCGGGGGGCAGTTGGGGACGGAACACGGCGCCGAGTGCAGTCATGCGGACTTCCTATCGAGCGGGGGCGGCACGGGACAACACCTTTATGAGCCGGTGCCGTTCGGGCGGTCTGTGCCAGCTGCGTCGGCTGTGCCCGCTGCGGGGTTCGTGCCGGCTGTGTCGGCTGTGCTCTCGGCGCGTTCGTAGCGGAGGAGTGCGACGCCGTTGCCGAAGGTGCGGGACTCGGTGAGCCGGAGCGGCGTGAGGGTGTCGGTCTCGGGGAAGAGGCGCTTGCCCCGGCCGAGGAGGACGGGATGGACGTACACGCGGTACTCGTCGACGAGGTCGTGCCGCATGAATTCGGCGGCGAGGTCCGCGCCCCCGAGCGCGAGGTCACCGCCCTCCTGGGCCTTGAGGGCGTGGATGTCCTCGACGACCAGGTCCCGCACGATGGTGGTGTGCCACCCGGCGTGCTGCAACGTGCGCGAGAACACGATCTTGGGCATGTCCCGCCAGATCCGGGCGAAGTCGGCCACGGGTCCGGTGCTGGCGGGATCGGCGTCGGCGGTGGGCCAGAAGTCGGCCATGAGCTGGTAGGTGACCCGCCCGCTCAGGAAGGCGCCCATCCCCCTGAGCGTGTCGTTGAAGTGCTGGTGCACCTCGTCGTCGACCAAATGCCAGTCGATCTCGCGGTTCGGTCCTTCGATATAGCCGTCCAGGGACACGGACATCATCAGCACGATCTTTCTCATGACAGCTCCGGCTCCCGGTTCCACGACGACCGACAGGAATCAGCTAGACGACGAGCATCGCGCAGCCCCGCCCCGCAGGCGCGGAGGAACGCCCGGTTTCCGGGCCGAGCACCGTGCCGACGGTCAGCTCGCGCCGGACTTCTGGGACTCGGACGATGCCGTGTCCCTCGGGAACGTCACCTCCACGCGGCGGTTCTTGCGGCGGCCCTGCTCGGAGGTGTTGTCGGCGATGGGGTAGTCCTCGCTGTAGCCGCGGACCTCGAAGGTGACGTCCTGCGAGCCGAGAGCGGAGGCCAGTTGGTCGTGGACGGCTTCCGCGCGCTTCTTGGAGAGGGTCAGGCCGTGGGCGTACGAGCCCAGGTTGTCGGTGAAACCGAAGACGCGGACGTTCGTGGCGTTCTGCTTCTTGATCTCGTCCGCGATGGCGTTGATGCGCGACCGTGCCTCCGGGTTCAGCTTCGGGCTGTCCTTGGGGAAGAGCACCTCCGCCTGGAGCGCGAACGTCACGTCCGCGTTCGTGTCCTCCCGGCGCTCCTCGCCGCCGAGGTCCTCGACGACCGACTTGATGTCCAGGACCTTGGCGGGGGCGAGGGTCGCTCCGTCCGCGAGCTTCAGACCCGGGCTGTTCGCATCCACGTCCGGGGGTGGCGAGGTGGTCACGCTGCCCGGGGGCGCGCTGGGGTCACCGTCGTCGGCGACGGCTGAGGGGACGGTGAGGGTGAGCGTGGCGAGTACGGCCAGTGCGGTGAGTGTGGTCGCGGTGGCGGTCGCGGTCGCGGTGGCGCGGCGGGGGGTGAGGGTCATGGGTTAGCCCTCGGAGATTTCGATTGAGGCGGGGGGCATTCCGCCGACCTGGAAACTGACCTTTGTGGTGCCTTCGGGTGGGGCGGGGAACTGGGCGAACCAGTCTGTCGACTGTCCTTGGAGAAGGCCGCCCGTGAACCTCGTGCACAAGCACCGGCCCTCCGTGTCCCGCAGCACCAGGTACTTCTTCTTGCCGGTCTCGTCGACCAGGCTGGCGCCGGCCATGGAACCGCCGTTCTTGGCCAACTCCCTTTCGTCACCTCGCCAGGACCCCACGGACCAGGCGCGGCCCGTTCCGTTCGCCACCGTGCCCTCGACGGTCACGAACCCGCCCCCGTCGCGCTTGGCGGATTTCACCGTGAGCGTCACACCGCCCTCGCCTTTGACCTCGGCAAGCACCGTGTCCGACTCGGGGGCCTTCGACTGCGCCTTGCTGCCGTCGTCGCCGCTCTTCGCGGGAGCCGTGGAGGACGGGGTTCCCTTGTCGGACTTCCCGTCGTCTCCCCCGCCACAGCCGGCCACCGTGAGAAGCAGCCCGGCCGTGATCGCCACGGCGCTCAGTGCCCGGCGGCCCTTCATGGTGTGCCGATAGTCCATGGGTACGGCTTCCTTTCACTCGGCCAGATGCACAGAGAACAGCACGGATGCGTCAGGAAGGTCGGCCGGATCGAAATCTTCGGGATCGATGTTCACGGTCTGGCCATCACAGCCCAGCTCTACAGGCTTCTTGGGATCCGCGTTCAGATCGAAGTCGCAGCGCGGCTGGACGACTGCAACGGCATGGGCCCTCGCCCGCATGCCCTCCGTGCCGGGAATGATCGAGTCACCGACCGTGTAGTTGGTCTGGATGTCGACCTGAAAGCCGGGATAGCCGTTCCTCACGACCGGTTGGGCTCCGCCCTGCACGGTCGAGTCGTTCGCGGCAGCCAACACCTGAGCCGCGGCGTCGGCTCCGTCGGCCGGGAGCACCGTGTCCTCCGGCAGGTCCAACCAGTCGAGCCAGTTGTCGTCCGTGCCGACGGCGTCCCCGAGGCGCACCAACAGCTCGTCCCGGGCGTCCTGCGCTGCCGCCAACGCCGCAGCGTCCGCCGCGGATTGAGCCCCGTTGCGGGCGGACGCTGCCTGGGCGAACGCGAAACAGGCGAAGGCTGCGAAGAGCAGGATCACCGTCAGCCAGATATAGATGGGGAGGGTTTGCCCCCGATCGCTCAGCAGTCGTACAGCGCTCAGCCGCCGATGACGTCGGTGACCGCGCGCAGGATCGCATCCGAGATCAACCCGTCCAGGCCGAGCCCATCGATCAGCGTGAAGATCCCCGCAATGATGATCATCAACCCCGCATACTCCACAAACCCGGCCCCCGCGTCCCGCCCCGCCCCCCGCATCCGGGAGACCACGGTCGTCCGCCACCCGCTGAGCCTGCGCCTCGTGTTCGTCACCATGACCGCCGCCCTCCCACCCGACACCACCACCAACCCGAGCACCGTACGTGAGAGCGCGCCTACTCCGGGTGGGTCCAGGGGCCCAACTTCTTGCCGGTGAAATCATCGGTGGAGTCATGGGCGGAGTCATCGGCTCCACCCCTCCCGCGCCGTACCCAGCCAGTGGGCGATCGCTTCGCTGCGCGTCGCACTGTGCAGCTTTGCGAAGATGCGATTGATGTGGTTCTTGACCGTCTTCTCGCTGATGAAGCAGGTGGCGGCGATCTGCCGGTTGTTCATGCCGGCCGCGATGAGATCCATGACCTCCACCTCCCTTGAACTCAGACCGAAGTCCAGCCGATTGACGGTCCGGCGGGGCAGGCCCGTCACACGGGTGGGCCAAGCCTTCGACGACTGTGCCACAACTGATTGCAGGTGCGAAGGGTTTCCGTTCGGTTCGTACGAAACGCTGAGCGAAGACGAGACAGTGAGCCGCCCCCTCCGTACATCCCGTACCGCGGTGATCAGTTCGGGCACCGTGAACTCCCCGTGCACCAGGTAACCGGACGCTCCTCTGCGCAGCGCCTCCGCCACCACCTTGGGCTCCCGGCTGTAGGTCAGCATCATCACGGTGGTAAGCCGGACCAGTTCGGGGAGTGCGGTAAGGCCGTCCGTGCCCGGCATCCGCACGTCGAGGAGGACCACATCGGGGCGGTGTTCCCCGGCGAGGGCCTTCGCCTCCTCGCCGTTCGAGGCCTCCGCCACCACCTCTATGTCGGGGTGCGCGGACAGCAGGGCGGACAGGCCCGCCCGTACCACCGGATTGTCGTCGGCCACGAGTACGCGCAGGGGCGGGCCGGAGAGTGCCTGGTCAGGCATGTGCGGCCTCCTCTTGGGGGGTGTGGGGAGTGGAGGGGGTGGCGGGCGTGGAGAGGGGAACCGTCAGGTGGACCTCGGCGCCGCCCAGCGGGGAACGGCCCAGCCGGACCCGGCCGCCGAGGCTCGCGGCCCGCTCCGCCATGCCCAGCAGCCCGAAGTGGCCGGTTTTCGCCGGGCTGTCGGGGGTCGCGGACGGCGGCAGGCCGGCACCGTCGTCCCCCGCCCTCACCGCCAGCCGGTCCTCGGCGACGTCGAGTTCGACCAGTACGCTCGTCGCCCGCGCGTGGCGGTGGGTGTTCTCCAGCGCCTCCGACACGACCGCCAGGACGTGGTGCGCGGTCGCGCAGGGAAGCTGCCGCAGGGCGCGCAGGGCGTCTTCGTCCGTACGCGGAAGTCTCAGCTCTGCCGCCAGGCCCGTACGAGTGCCGAAGTCCCTTACCCGGCAGCCCAGTTCCGCGGTCAGATCGACGTGCGCGGCGGTGAAGTCCGTATGGCGCCGGAGGTCCGACAGCAGGTCCCGGGACTCGGCCGCCGCCCTGCGTGCCGCTCCCGCCACCACCGTCGCCTGGCGCTTGAGGGCGGCGGGGTCGCTGTGGTCCGTGGACGCCGCCAGGGCGTCCGCCGCCAGGGCCAGCCCGTGCAGGGTCTTCGCCACCGAGTCGTGCATCTCGCGGGCCAGCCGCGCGCGCTCCGACTCCACCGCCTCCGCGACCGCCAGCCGGGAGGTCGCCTCCGACAACGCCTGACTGGCCGCGCCGAAGCGGAACATCAGATTGCGCAGGGTGACGCCGATGATCCCGGCGGCGACGCAGAAGCCGGCGACGAGGAGGGTGTTGGCGCCGGCGCCGGGGCGGTGTTCCCAGGCCCTGAACACCGTCAGGAGGACGACGAGTTGGAGGCCGGTGAACACTCCCGAGCCGCGCCAGCCGTAGAGGAGACCGGAGAGGAGCGGGGTGCACACCGTCGCGTACGCCAGGGGGGACGCGGGGGACGCCGTCACGAGCAGGGTCGCCACGAAGAGCAGGTCGAGCGCCATCAGGGTGGGGTGGGCCAGGAGACGGGGGCCGAAGCGGTCCCAGTCGCGGAGCATGGCGTACGAGGCCATGACGCCGAGGACCGCGGCGGCCAGGACGGCGTAGCGGGGGGCGCCGGCCGCGGCGTTGGCCATGGCGAAGGGGGCGCCGAAGGCGATCATCGTCAGGCGGACGGCGATGGTCTGCCGGCAGAGGGCCTGGAGGGCGCTCAGCTGGAGGCGGACGCTGGTGGGGGGCGGGGCGTCGTCCGCCAGGTATCCGGCGTCGGGGCCGGCCGGCGCCGGGGTCCGCCTGGCGGCACGTGCCGGGTGTCGCTGTGCCCACTGTGCCCACTGTGCCCGCTGTGCCCACAGCCCCGCGAGCCGGCCGTCTCCCATGCCGCCTCCCATCATCGCCCCAGGATCGAGCCGAAGTTCGTCCCCGACCCCAGGAACATGCCGGTCGCGATGAGGATCATCGTGGCCGGAAGCATGAAGACCAGGGTCACCATCGTGGCCTTGGGGATGGTCTTCGCCGCGCGGCGGCGGGCGTTCTGGGCGTCGGTGCGGCGCATGTCGGTGGCCAGCTGGATGAGGGTCTCGGCGATCGGGGAGCCCAGCTCCTCGCCCTGTTGCAGGGCGGAGACGAACTGGGCCACCTGCTCGGACGAGTTGCGTTTGCGCAGTTCGTCGAAGGCCTGGCGGCGGCTCACGCCCATGTCCATCTGGCGCAGGGTGATGCGCAGTTCGTCCGCCCAGGGGCCCTCGTACTTCTCGGCCACCCGGTCCAGTGCCTGGCGGAAGCCGAGGCCCGCCGAGACCACGACCGCCAGGACGTCGAGGAAGTCGGGCAGGGTGCGGTCGATGACGTCCTTGCGTTCGCGGACGGCCTGCCAGATCAGCGCGTCGGCGGCGAGCAGGCCGAAGGCGAGGGTGCCCAGCGCGAACAGCGGGTGACCGTTGGTGAGGAAGATCAGGCCGAGTACGACGCCGAAGATGCCGTAGACGGCGCGGCGGGCCGCGTAGCGGTTCAGGGTGAGGCCGCCCGGGTTGCCCGCCATGTCGATGCGGCGCCGCTTGGCGGCGACGCGGCGGGGGCCCATCAGGCGCAGGACGAGAGGGGCGAAGCGCATGCCGAGGCGGTCGACGGCGGAGTCGGCCGTGGAGACGCGGGTGGCGCCGACCTCCAGGGCGAGCACGAGGTCGCTGGGCAGCTTGGCGTCCGCCCTGATCATGCGGATGCCGAGGAGGACACCCGCCACGGCCACGGCCATCAGCGCGGCGAGCAGCAACCCCAGCGACGTAGACGAGGACACCGTGCCTCCCCTCACACTTCGATCTTGCCGAGGCGGCGGATGACGAAGAAGCCGACCGTGTAGAGGCCGAGCGACAGGAGGATCAGGCCCTGGCCGAGCGAGGAGCCGGTCACGCGGGCGAGGGCTCCCTCGTTCGAGGAGTTGATCAGCAGCAGCGAGCCGAGCCCGAGGAGCGGGACCGTGAAGGCGGTCGCGTTGACCTCGGAGAGCATGGTGCGCACCTCGCGCCGGGTCTCCTTGCGGTCCTCCAGGGTCTGGGTGAGGTTGCGCAGCGAGCTGACGACCGAGCCGCCCGCCTTGTTGGCCAGCACCAAGGTGGTCACGAGGACGATCAGTTCGCGGGACGGGAGGCGTTCGGCGAGTTCGTCCAGGGCGTCGTCGACGGACCTGCCGAGCGTCAACTGGTCGGCGACACGCGCCAGCTCCTCGCCCGCGGGTGCCTCCAGTTCCTCCGCCGCCATGGCGAGGGCCGTGCGCAGGGCGAGGCCCGCGGCGGTCGCGTTGGCGAGGAGACGGGCCACGTCGGGCAGTTGGCCGATGAACGCCTCGATGCGTTTCTGGCGCTGCCAGTTGAGGAACACGGCCGCACCCCAGATGCCGACCAGGGCGGCGATCGGGCCGAAGAACGGCGCCAGGGTGGTCGCCGCGATCAGCCACAGCGCGACGACCACCGCGGCGACGTAGGTGGTGAACTCCCCTGCGGTCAGGTCGAGTCCGGTCGTCGTCAGGCGGAGGTGGATGGCGCGGCCGAGGCGGGTGCGGCGCAGTCGGCGGTCGATGCCCGCGAAGCGCCGTACGCGGCCTGCCACCGTACGGATCGGGCCGCCGCCGGCCAGCCGGTCGACCAGGGCCTGGCGCTGGGCGCGGCCCGCCGCGTACACGTGCACGCCCGCGACGGCGAGCGTGCCGCACAGCACGGTGGCGCCGAGGGCGAGGAGAGCGGGATGGTTCACGGCTCGCTCCTCTCGTCGTGGGTGGGGGTCGTCCGATCACGGGTGGGGGTCATCCGATGGCCTGCCTCGTGTCGAGTACGTCGATGGCGTCCGCGACTCTGAAGGCGGCCGGCAGCGGCTCATTGGCGACGTACAGCTTCTCGGCGACCTGGCGTGGCAGCGGGAGGTGCTCGAAGCGGCCGTGGACGACGCGGTCGGCGCCGACGGGGCGCGGCACGAAGCGGGCGACGGGGACGATGCGGAACTGCTCGCGGCCGTGCGAGACGACGAGGGCGATCTCGGTGATCTTGCGGGAGCCGTCGGCGTGCCGGGTGAGCTGGACGACCACGTCCACCGCCGAGTTGATCTGGTCCTTGAGGGCCTCGAACGGGATCAGTACCTCGGACATCGAGCCGAGGGTCTGCAACCGCATCAGCGCGTCCTCGGCCGAGTTCGCGTGCACGGTGGCCAGGGAGCCGTCGTGGCCCGTCGACATCGCCTGGAGCATGTCGAGCGTCTCGCCGCCGCGGACCTCACCGACGATGATGCGGTCGGGGCGCATCCGGAGCGAGTTGCGGACCAGGTCGCGGATGGTGATCTGGCCCTTGCCCTCGACGTTCGGGGGGCGGGATTCGAGGCGGATCACATGCTCCTGCTGGAGCTGGAGTTCGGCGGAGTCCTCGACGGTGATGATGCGCTCGTAGGACGGGATGAGCCCGGAGAGCGCGTTGAGGAGGGTCGTCTTGCCGGTGCCCGTACCGCCGCTGACGATGATGTTGAAGCGGGCCCGGACGAAGGCCGCGAGCAGCAGCAGCATCTGCTCGTCCAGGGAGCCGAGGCCAATGAGTTCCGGCAGCGTGTACGCGCGGGGGAAGCGGCGGATCGTGAGGGTGGGGCCGGTGAGGGCGAGCGGCGGGATGATGACGTTGACGCGTTCGCCGGTGGGGAGGCGGGCGTCGACCATCGGGTTCGACTCGTCCACGCGCCGGTTGACCGTCGAGACGATGCGTTCGATGGTCTGCATCAGCTGCTCGGTGGAGGCGAAGCGGAGCGGGAGCTGTTCGACGCGGCCGGCTCGCTCGACGAAGATCGAGTCCGGGCCGTTGACCATGATCTCCGTGATCGAGGCGTCGGCGAGCAGGGGTTCCAGGACGCCGAGGCCGAGCGCCTCGTCGACGACCCGGCGGATCAGCTGGGACCGCTCGGCGGAGGAGAGGACCGGCCCCTCCCGGCTGATGATGTGGCCGAGTACGCGCTCCAGGCGGATCCGGCGTTCGGCCGCCGCCAGGCTCGACATCTCGGCGAGGTCGATCTCTTCGAGGAGCTTGGCGCGGTAGACGGCGACCAGGTGTCCGTCCTCGCGGGCGGGGCCGCCTTCGTCGGGGGCGGCGATTCGGGAGCGGAGGCTCATGTCCGGGGTCAACTCCTCTCGGGGGCTGGGGGCTTCGGTCGTCTCGGGGGCGGGGGCTGGGGGCTTCGGTCGTCTCGGGGGCGGGGGCGTCAGTCGTCGGTGGGCATGGTGGCGCGGCGGGTCACGTCCCAGCCGGCGCCGAAGAAGGGGATGACGGAGGGGACGTGGACGGTGACGGTGGCGGTGGTGGTGTCGGCGCCCTTCGCCGGCGCGGGGACGTCCGGGTCGAGCCAGGAGCTCACCGAGGCCAGACCCGCGGCCGTGCACGTCGCCGTCCTGGTGCGAGGCGACCCGGGCGGCGGCGCGCGCTCCGGATCCGGCCTGGCTGATGCCGTAGCCGACGAGGCCGAGCTGGATGGCGGCCATGCCGATGACGAGGAGGATGGGGAGGAAACCGGCGAACTCCAGCATGGACACGCCCCGGTCGCCCCATCGCCGCGGCGGCCGGGACCCGGCGGGAGGTAAGCGGGTCGCGCGCCGGTCGAGGAGCCTCACCCGCCGTCCCCCTCCAGCGCCGCCCCCGCCGAGCCGTCGACCGACCAGCCCGGGTTGACCCCGGGGAAGAACAGCGGGACGTCCACCTGGACGGTCGCCTTCATCACCGACCCGTCCTGCCCGCAGCTGATGTCCGCCCCGCTCCAGGAATCCGGCAGATGCTCGGCGCCGGCCGACTGGCACGCCCCTCCCACATCGCCCTTGATCGCGTACGCCGCCGTGGCCGCGCGGGCCGCCTCGTCCGCCGCGTTCCCGGCGAGGGAGTACGTGTAGCCGTACAGCACGCACTCCCACAGGATCGCCATCACGACCAGCAGCAGGGGGAACATCCCGGCGAACTCCAGGGTGACCGCGCCCCGGTCGCCGCCGCGCCGCCGCAGGGAGAGCGCGCCGCGGTCCGAGGACTTCCGGCGCCGTCCACCGCTCTCCTGGACGGCGACCAGCCCCAGCTCCCCCGCCAGCGCCCACAGTGCCTGCTTGACCGTGGAGCGGGCGTCGAGGTCCTGGAGGCGCCCCGCGTCGACCACGGACTGGAGTTCCTTGAAGGCGGCGGGGACGGCGGAGCGGGCCACTTTGGTGCCGGTGACCCGCTCGACCAGGGACGGCTGGATCTCCGTACCGCGTGAGTGGCGGTTGACGACCGTGAGCGTCTCCTCCGCCTTGCGGATCTGGAGGCGGTCCCACATACGGACCATGCGTTTGGCGGCGCGGATCGCGACCACGTCGGGGGTGACCAGGAGCAGCGCCTGGTCGGCCATCTCGACGGCCGCGGCGGTGGCGGAGTTCATCTGGGAGCCGCAGTCGACGATCACCACGTCGTGGCGCGAGCGCAGGGTTCCCACGACCTGCCGGGCGACCCGGTCCGTCACCTCCTCGCCGCGCTCGCCCTCGGCGGGCGCCAGCAGGAGCCCGATGCCGCTGTCGTGGATGTAGACGGCGTCCTGGAGGACGCGCGGGTTGATGTCGGTGATGCCGGCCAGGTCCGCGACCGACCGCCTGAACTGCACGTCCAGGTACGAGGCCACGTCGCCCGACTGGAGGTCGAGGTCGAGCAGCGCGACCGTACGGCCCGACGCCCTGGCCGCGAGCGCGAGCTGGACGGCCGTGACGGTCGCGCCGACGCCGCCCTTGGCGCCGGTCACCGTGACGACCGTGCCGCCGGGGCCCGTGTACAGCTCGGGTGTCCCGCTGCCGAGGTGGCGCCGCATGCCCGTCGACCACGCGGCGGCCGCCTGGACACGTTCGGCGAGGGCGTCGTAACCGAGCGGCAGGCCGATGATGCCGCGGGCGCCCGCGTCCATGGCGGCGGTGAGGACGCCGCTTCCGGTGTCGGCGGTGATGAGGACGACGCCGACCGCCGGGAAGCGCAGCACCAGGTCGCGGATCACGTCGAGCGCCGGTACCGGGCCGATGCGCTCGTGGACCAGGACGACCTCGGGCAGCTCGTCGAGGGACTCGGCGGCGAGCCGGGCCAGGGTGTCCAGGAGCGCGGTGGTGTCGGCGACCGGCGGGGCCGGTTCGGCGTCGGTGAGCTGGCTCAGCAGGGTGGCGAGGGCGCGGGCCGAGTCGATGTCGCCGACGGCGGGGAGGATGCGTACGGTCATCGGCCGGCCCTCGCAGGGGTTGGGTGCCTCGTGGCTGAGCGCATCGCGGCTGAGCGCATCGCGGCCTCCTACTTGTCCTCGTCGAGGGTGTATGAGCGGTCGCCCGGCGGGACCGTGGTCCCCGAGCCGCCCGCGACCAGCGCGAGCCGGACGTGTTCGGCGAACGACTCGGCGTACGCGACCCGTTGGGCGTCCGCCGTGTCGAGCGCGAAGGTGATGGGGACGGCCTCGCTCGCGGTGCGGCGGCGCTGGTCGCTGCTCTGGCCGGGGTCGAGGGCGGTGAGCTTGCCGACGTCGAGGACGCGGGCGTTCTCGACGATCACCTTGGACTGGTCCTTGCCCTTGTCGCTCGGCGCCTTGAAGGTGGCGTAGATGTTGACGCGGGAGCCGGGGTTGATCTTGCCGGCGACACCGGTCGACGCGTCGATCATGATCGCGATCTCCTGTTGCCCCGCCGCCAGCGCGGGCCGGTCCACGATCATGTCGGTCTGGAGCAACGAGCCCTTCTCCAGCTGGGTCACCGCGATCTTCCCGCGGATCTGGGCGAGGTCGGTGACCGCCGTCTTCGACAGCCAGCGCCTGGGCATGGAGACCTTCTCGAACTGGTCGGCCGACAGCTCCTTGTAGGGCGCGATGTCGTTCCTCAGCCGGTACGCCGCCACCTCGGGGCCGACCTTCGAGTTAACGTCACGGATCACCGACAGCACTCCGGCGAAGGCGCCCAGGGCACACAGGACCGAGAGGACCAGCAGGATGACGCCGCGGCGCTGGCGTGAGTTCATGACGCGGACAACCTCGTTCGGAGCGGGGGCGAAGGGGTCGAGCGGCCGTGCTGTGCTGTGGTGCTGCGCCGTGCGCCGTTACGTCCGGCCCCGGGGCAGGGCTCGTACGGCCGCGGGCGCTCTCGCCTGCCCGAGCTCCGGCGGCGGGGGAAGCGGCGCCGCGCAGAACCCGCAGCGGTCGCCGATGAGTTCGAGCCCACACCAGTGGCACTCCTCCCGGCGTACGGACGAGACGAGCTGATAGAGCACGGAGACGTCGAACAGGCCCGCGGCGAACTCGGCGAGCCGTCCCGTGCCCCACCAGCGCGTGGACTGAGCGGGCAGCGGCACGGTCGCCACGCCCTGCACGCGCCACGCGGGAGCGAGTGAGGCCGTGACCCAGTCCGAGGGCGGCTGCCCGGCGGCGACGAGCAGCCGGGTGCCGAACTCGGGGCCCGGTAACTCCTCCTCGCCGACCCGTACGAGCTGCGGCCGGGGATTGGCCAGTACGGCGAACTGGGCGCCCGGCACCCACGACTTGGCGTGGGACTTCATCGAGACGGGCACGCGGTCGAGCCCCGCGACCGAGCCGAGCAGGGCGCCGGCGTAGATGTAGTGGGCGAGCAGGCGCGCGGCGGAGGCGAGTACGCCGGGGCTGAAGTCGCACATCGACAGCTGCCGCAACTGCTGGGCCAGTAAGGCGAGTCCGAGCGGGGGCAGGTCGATGCCGAGCAGCGCGATGCGGTCGCTCTCCAGGACGGAGCGCACGGTACGCAGCCGCCTGACGTCCGGCTGCTCGGCCGCGGCGGGGCCGGTGGCGGGAGCCGGGTACAGGACGACGACGTACCCGTGCTGCTCGATGAGCGCGTGCATCCCGTTCAGGGACTGCTCGAGGGTGTCGAGGGGCTGGACGGCGGCGGGCGGGGTCCCCCGGTCGAGCGGGGGGAGCACCAGGTCGGCGCTGGTGACGGCTATCGCGGTCGGCACGCTGCACACCACCCCGTTCACTGCGGCGGGGTGGTCGACCACCGCCTCAGATCGCCCCTGTGACGTCCTCTTGCATCCTCTTGCCCAGCACCATATCCACGGCATGCCCCGCTCAACACCGAATCAACGAGATCATCTCACCGAAGGTGTGACCTTGATCCACACAGAGTGAGGCGCATATGCCTCAACTCACCCTCCGCGCCCAGGGGTTGAGATCTCCAGAGGTCTTGACAACCAGATTGGTCTGGACCAGTTTGTAGGTCCAACGGTGGCCACCGTTCCGCAACGCTCCCCCTCCCCTCTCCCCCCTTTTCCCTCACCGGAGGCCCCAGTGGACCGCGCACCAGGCACACCCCCACGCAGACGCACCCCCCTACGCACCCCGAGGCGCACCCGCACATGGGCGGGGCTCCTCGCCGCCGTACTGGGTGCGTCCGTCCTCTCCCTCACCGGTGCCGGTCCGGCCTCGGCCGCGGACGTCAACAACGCGAAGAACGGCGGCTACGAGTCGGGCCTCGGCAACTGGACGTGTTCCGCGAGCAGCGGTACGACCGTCTCCTCGCCGGTGCACGGCGGTTCGGCCGCGCTGAAGGCGACGCCGGCCGGCCAGGACAACGCGAAGTGCACCCAGACGGTCGCGGTCAAGCCCAACTCGACGTACACGCTGAGCGCCTGGGTGCAGGGCGGGTACGCCTACCTGGGCGCGAGCGGCACGGGTACGACGGACGTGTCGACGTGGACACCGGACTCGACGTCCTGGAAGCAGCTGACCACCACCTTCACGACCGGCGCCGCGACGACGTCAGTGACGGTCTACACGCACGGCTGGTACGGGCAGGCGGCGTACTACGCCGACGACCTGTCCGTCTTCGGCCCCGACGGCGGCGGCGGTTCGGACCCCGCGCCCACGGTCCCCGCGGCCCCGGCGGGCCTCGCCGTGTCGTCCACCACGTCCTCCTCCGTCTCCCTGTCCTGGAACAGCGTCTCCGGAGCGACGGGCTACAACGTGTACCGGGCCGGTACGAAGGTCCAGTCGGTGACGGGCACGTCGGCGACGGTGTCCTCCCTCGCCGCCTCGACGTCGTACTCCTTCCAGGTCACGGCGACGAACGCGGCGGGTGAGTCGGCGAAGTCGGCGGCGGTGACGGGCACGACGAGCGCCTCCTCGGGCGGGGGCGGGGGTTCCGTGCCGAAGCACGCGGTGACGGGCTACTGGCAGAACTTCAACAACGGGGCGCAGGTCCAGAAGATCTCGGACGTCCAGTCGCAGTACGACATCATCGCGGTGGCCTTCGCGGACGCGACGTCGACGCCGGGCGCCGTGAGCTTCAGCCTCGACTCGGCGGGCCTCGGCGGCTACACGGTCGACCAGTTCAAGGCGGACATCAAGGCGAAGCAGACGGCCGGCAAGAAGGTCATCATCTCCATCGGCGGCCAGAACGGCACGGTGTCGGTGAACGACTCGGCCTCGGCGGCGAACTTCGCGAACTCGGTGTACTCCCTGATGCAGACGTACGGCTTCGACGGCGTCGACATCGACCTGGAGAACGGCCTCAACGCGACGTACATGTCGCAGGCGCTGCGGTCCCTCTCCGCCAAGGCGGGCTCGTCCCTGGTCATCACGATGGCGCCGCAGACGATCGACATGCAGTCCACGTCGAACGGGTACTTCCAGACGGCTCTGAACATCAAGGACATCCTCACCGTCGTCAACATGCAGTACTACAACAGCGGTTCGATGCTCGGCTGCGACGGCAAGGTGTACTCGCAGGGCTCGGTCGACTTCCTCACGGCCCTCGCCTGCATCCAGCTCGAAGGCGGCCTCGCCCCGTCCCAGGTGGGCCTCGGCCTGCCGGCCTCGACGAGCGGCGCCGGCAGCGGCTATGTCTCCCCGACGGTGGTGAACAACGCCCTGGACTGCCTGACCAAGGCCACGAACTGCGGCTCCTTCAAGCCCTCGAAGACGTACCCGGACCTGCGCGGCGCGATGACCTGGTCGACGAACTGGGACGCGTCGGCGGGGAACGCGTGGTCGAACGGGGTGGGGGCGCACGTGCACGCGCTGCCGTAGCGCTCTGCGGTTCCTCGGTAGGTGGAACTGGCAGTGCTCGGCCGGGAACGCGACGGGGGTCCTGGGTTTCCGGGGCTCCCGTCGGCCGGGATCTGCCGGTCGCGGGGGTGCCGCCGTGCGCTGAGCCGCGTGCCGGTGTGATGATTCCGCGCATGGTTGATCACGGAGGAGTGGGCGGGGCGGCGGGAGGCGTACGCCGGTCCAGAATCGCGGAGTACGCCGACACGACGGTCCCGGAAACGACGCCCGCGGGACCCGTGCCGGAGCCGCCGCCCGAGCGTACGGACGCGGACGACCCCGCCCGCCGACGCCGCGAAGCGGCCGCCCTGCTGGGCGAGTTCCGACGTACGGCCGTCCTCCTCCCCCTCTCCGAGGACGGCGCCCCGCTCATCGCCGGCTCCGGCGGGGAGGTGAAGTTGTGTCCTACTTCATGAACAACGTCATGGGGGAATCCATCGACGAAGCGACGATTCGGAGCATCTTGTCAGGCCTGCTGGGATCAGATGACGAGCATTCCGACGTCTCCTTGGTTCACGAGTCAGGATGGTCCCTCAGCGTCCGTCCCGACAAGGTACTGCGGTGGGAGAACGTCGAGGAATCCTCAGTTCCGGCCCGCGAATTGCCTCTTGGTTCTTGGGATGACGTCACGCGAGCCCTGTCTAAGCTGTCGCGTGGGGACGTACAGGCAGTGAGCGCATAGCGGACAAGCGGCTGCGGTGCACGTGGCCGGCACCTTTGAACGGGAACGAAAACGACAAGAATCGGAAAGATGCACCGCGAATTCACCGTGCCAGACGACCATGAAATCCTCGACACACTGGGGGAGTGGCCGGAGACCGACGAGGACGGCAGCGCTCGTCTCCTTAAGCTGTCAGGCGGCGAGGACGGGGACGTGCTCCTCTCCTACGACTCCTTGAGCCAATCCGTGCGGGTGCGTTGGATCAATCCTGCTGGAGAAAAGATCCTCGACCTGTTCCGTGAAGGTGCCATAAAAATGTCCGTAACAGCCACCGCCAACAATACCTCCATTACCCTCGACTTCAGTCTGGGCGAATGCAGCGGGGAGATCAATATTCAGATTTCCCCCCGCCTTGTCATAACCGACCGTATTCTTCTCGTCTGAGGAAATCTCAAGAGGCGCAGACATGTCATTCGGGCCGCCACCCAACACTTTCGACCCTCCCGCTACGTTGACTGATTCAAGAAATTCGAGAAGCAGTCGGGGCCGACGCGAGAGACTCAGGCGCGCCTTGGAAGGATTTGGAAACGTGGTGTGGATGCGCTCACCCATGGAGCGCCACCCGATTTACGGTTATCGACAGGTATCCTTTGCGTCATGGCGCTTCGAGGAGCCGTCAGATTTCCTGAAGACGAAATTCGAGTCCCTCGTTCAGGACACCCCTACGAATCTAGAGTGGAGATTCAAGGCCGCACGCAACTGGATGATTGCTCCCGCCCGGCTCGTCGATCAGGCAGGCCAAGGTGGGGAGTTCTTCAATGAGGCCGTGGTGTCCATCACGGAACATGATCAGGAATTTTGCGCTTCCGCCGAAGAGGATCTCATGCAGATTTTGATCACCCTGGAAGAGGGAGGAGGAAAGAGCTGATCAAACGCGAGTCGGCCAGACCTTATACCACTTCGTCGCGGTTGCCTATAAACGTGAATGAGACCAGCGCAGGAAAAATTCAACTCTATTCCATTGAGGAGCAGGACTCCCAGGTGGCCACTTGTATCGTTCGCTGCGTGGGCGGCGAGGTGCGAACGGGCCAGTTGTTCGACGTCGGCGCCTCAGCCGGTGTACCCACGGGCGAGACTCAAGTCGTTTTGGACTGGATTGAGCGCTACGGGCAACGTGCAGATTTCCTTAGCCCTCCCCACAGCGCGATGATCCATTTGTCTGGGAGAGGCGTGGCACTGCTGACTCGTAACCTCACCATCACGTCCATTGAGAGACCGCACAAGGCTGCACGTAACGCGCAAGGCGCAGCATGAATTCACCGCACCTCGCCGTCACCGACCACACTCTTTGCGTCTGAACTGATAACCAGGGGGAACAGACATGTCATTCGGGCCGCCACCCGACGTCTCTCAGGCTCCGTTTCCGCCTGGCTGGACGCCACCGACGGCTGTCGAGAAGGCTTTGTTCGAGGCCCGGGCGCGGGGGGACTGGGCGGCGTTCCACGACGCGCTCGCTCGGACCGTGCTCTATTTCGAGGTGGGGCGCGACGAGACCGATGCCGATCCCGACGGCATCTTTCCCCGCTTCCATCGCAACCTCCGGACCGGCGCCCGATGGTGGAAGGTGTTCACCATGGGCATGTTGCCCGCTCCGCAGCCCGACCTGGTGTTCGCCCGCAGGTCCCTGCGCTGGTTCGCACGCGCCTGGCAGCCCACCGATCCGCCGACGCTGCTGGTCAATCCCGACAGCCCTTGCGAGGTCGCCCTGCCCTTGGGGCCCGCACATTCCACGGAGTGGTCCCGGGTCGCCGAGCACGTGGGCGAACCGTCCATCGCCATGCAGTTGCGCTCCCTCCACGCCGGCGGTCCGCTCCACGGCCCCGTCGCCCACGGTCTCGCCTGCGGCGCCCTCCTCTGCGTCAACAACGGCTCGCTCTGGAACGCCATGGCCTGGCACGGCACCGGCTACGGCAGCGAGCGCCGGCGGCTGCGTGAGTGGTGGGGCATCACCAGCCGGGAGGAGTGGCAGTACTACCTGCGCAGCCTTCTGGCCTGCGATGCCTCCAGCTCCGTCTGGGAGTTCGCCCTCGGACTGCGCCGCACCATCGCCCGAGATTTCGGCGGGCATGTCGACATCGGGTACTGGCGGCAGGCCGTCGCCAACGTACTGCGCGCCGAAGCCGGCGGCTCGACCGTACTCAGCGCCGACGGCGTCACGAAGAGCGAGCCACGTCCCGAGTCGGAGACCGAAGCGAAGATCGAAGGTGTGCAGCGGCTCATCGGGCGCATCACGCGGTACGAGGCACGCATGCGCGCCGATGGGGTGCTGGACGAGGGCCGGTATGTGACGTCGGTCGAGGCCTGGGACCTCGGGCGAGCCTCGAAGATGGCCCGGTGGGGGCTCGGCGCCCGGTTCGGGACGTTGCAGGAGGCCGAGGCCGCGGTCGTCCAGGCCGGACGCAGCGCCGCTCTCTCCTACCGCTCCTGGCAGGACTTCTCCGCCGCCTACATCCTCGGGCGCTGTCTCCACTTCGACGAGGAGGAGTTCGGGGACTGGTACCAGGACATGGTCTCCGCCCATCGGATCCTGATGTCCGAGCCCGGTAGCCCCTGGCTCAACATTCCGTTCAAGTAGCGGTGGCGCTGGGCACGGCGGCGGAGCCGTACGCCGCCGCGCTCGCCCTCGGCAGGGTCGCCCACATCCGCGTGCCGCCGCCCGGCTCCCGGGACTCGCCGAAGCCCCAGTCGCCTTCGCAGGCCCGGCATACGCAGGCCAGTACGCGGAGGGCTGCCCTGCGGCGGGTGTCGCAGGCCGCGGCCAGGCGGGGTTGTGTGTGGCGGGGGTGGCTGTCGTAGACGATCACTCGGAGGGTGGCGGCTCGGTAGCGGAGGGACAGGTAGTAATCCGGCGCCTGTGTGAACTGGGCTGCGGTTGCGGTGAGTTCGCCGACCGCCTGGAGCGCCGCGTCCATGATGTCCGGCAGGGCGTGCGCCTCCAGGAACGCGCGGGTCGCCGCTCGTGCCACGGCCGGGCTGGAGAGCGCGGCCGGGAGCGTGAGGCTGTAGGCCAGGGTTTCGGGACGGGGTGGGGTGGGGTCCGCCGGGTATGCGGTCGCCAGCGGGCAGCGGGCCGCTGAACGGGTCTCGGGCATCAAGGTGGGGCTCCCTACGGGTGCGGACGGTGACGGCAGCGGTGGCTTGTCTCCCTGGCGCGGGCCCGCCCCTCCCAGGGCAGGAGGTTGCGGGCAGGCTCGCGCGATGCGCTTCCAACTGCCGGGGGTAGCTGACCTGTTACGGAATGTAGAGACACGGGAGTCACTGTGTCCATCGCTCTGGAGATAATTACCCCCTTCGTGCGTGGACCTGGTCGCGCCGGGAGGGCAGACTGTCGCCATGCCAACCAGATCCACTCCGACGGAACGGCAGAAGCGGCTCGGCGCCGAGCTACGAAAGATGAGGCTGGCCGCGGGTGCGCCCACGGAGTACGCCGCGGGGCTCCTGGGCATCGACAGGACACGGCTGTCCAACATGGAGTCGGGTATCCGCCCGTTCTCGCCGGACCGCGTCCGCACACTGGCCTGCAACTACAGCTGCACGGACGACGGTTACATCGAAGCCCTGGTCGCCATGACGTCGACGAAGGAGCGCGGCTGGTGGGAGCGCCATCGAGGAATCCTGCCCTCAGGGCTCTTGGACATCGCCGAGCTCGAATGGCATGCCACCCGCGTCCGGACCGCTCAAGTCATGCATGCACCCGGCCTGCTCCAGACCGAGGACTACGCCCGAGGCGTGTTCACCGCTGTCCTGCCGCCGTTGACCCGACTAGAGGTCGAGCTGCGCGTCGCACATCGCATGGAGCGCCAGCAAGTCCTGGAGCGACCGAGCCCGCTCCCGTACATCGCCTACGTCCACGAAGCCGTTCTGCGCATGCCGTACGGCGGCACGGAAGCCACCCAGCAGCAGCTGAAGCATCTGTGCTCCCAGTCCGAGCGGGAGAACATCGAGGTCCGCGTGATCCCCACGTCCACGGGCGGGTTCCCCGGCGCAGGGCATGCGTTGCTCTACGCGGACGGAGCAGTTCCCCAACTCGACACCGTGCAACTGGACTCGGCTCATGGACCGGAGTTCACCCACGCCGATGCCCAGCTCACGAAGTACCGTTCCCATCTGAACTGGATGGACGGCGCGGCGATGACGTCCGCGGCATCACGCGACCTCATCCGCAAGATCGCCCGCGACCTGTAGGAGACGCCGTGAACGACCGCATCGCTTGGGAAGAACCCTTCTGCGGCGAAGGCAACAACTGCTTCCGCCTCGGCACCGACAACGAGGGCAACGCCTACATAGCCGTAGCCGGCGCCGAGGACTCCTACCTCAGCGACAGTCGCGAAGCACTCCGTACCCTCATCCGCGACATCAAGGCCGGCAAAGCCGACCACCTGCTCTGAGTCAGCCGCCGGGGCGGTAGTAGCGGTAGTGCCCGATCACCAACGCCACTTGGTTGAGCCACTCGTGCAGGCGTTCGCGGCGCTTCGCGTCGACCACGCACTCGTACAGCATGCCGTCGGCGTGGATCACGGCCATCATCAGTGACTTGCCGTTGCCGCTCGGCTGGTGGTGGACGCTGCGGATTTCCGGCCAGGGGAACTCCGCGGTCACGCCGTTGCATTCGAAGGTGACCCCCGTCTCGTCCACGACCACGGAGTTGTGGCGGTCGACGGCGAGGAACTCCGGGGCGGCGGCGGGCGCGGGGTACGGCGCGTACGAAGGTGGGGGCGGGCCGAAGCCCGTGGGCGCCGGGGGCGGTACGGGCTGGCTGTAGCCCGGGTGCGGTACGGGCGGGCCGTAGCCCGGAGGTGCCGTGGGCGGTACGGGTGGTGGGGGCGGGGTGCCGTACGGGGGCTGGTTCATTCTCTTCTCCCCTGTTCGCCTCGGTCGACACCGACCATGTGCCGCTGTCAGTATGCCGTGCGCCCGCATCCCGGGCGCACACCCCCGCTCTCCCCCGCCGCCCCGCAGTCGGCCTTCGCCTACGCCACACGGCTGGTTTTCGATCGGTTTGCGCCAACGGCTCTATGTCGGTACTTGACCTGCTCATGCCACGCACGCACCATGAGCGCCACACCCGCACCACGTACGTCGCACTGAAAGCGCCACCCCCCACCTCCACACCAAGGAGACTTCATGCGACTTCGTATCCGCGGCAGGGGCCCACGAAGCGGCAGACGCACCGCCGCCCTCGCCACCCTGCTGGCCCTCGCCCTCGCGGCGCCGGTCGGCGGCGCCGTCACCGACGCCACCGCGACCGGTGCGAGGGCGAGCGACCCCTCGGCCGATGACGTCCGGCAGTACGAGATCCACCAGAGCACCACCCCCGTGACCCGCACCGCCATCCAGCAGACCGGCGTGACCGTGGACGAGGCCGACGAGGAGACCGTCGTCGTCTCCGGCCGCGCGGCCCAGATCAAGAAGCTGCGCGGGCTCGGTTACGACCTCTCGCCGCTGGGCTCGGCACCGGATCGTTCGAGCGGCTCCGACGTACGGCTGTTCGACTTCCCGTCGGCCGACTCGAAGTACCACAACTACGCCGAGACGAACACCGAGATCGACCAGCGGCTCGCGGCCTACCCGGGCATCATGAGCAAGCGTGTGATCGGCACGTCGTACCAGGGCCGGAACATCGTCGCCATCAAGGTCAGCGACAACGTGGCGACCGACGAGAACGAGCCCGAGGTCATCCTCACCTTCCACCAGCACGCCCGCGAGCACCTGACGGTGGAGATGGCGCTGTATCTGCTGCGTGAGCTCGGGGCCGGATACGGCAGCGACTCCCGCGTCACCAACATGGTGAACAACCGTGAGATCTGGATCGTCCCGGACCTCAACCCGGACGGCGGCGAGTACGACATCGCGACCGGGTCCTATCGGTCATGGCGCAAGAACCGTCAGCCCAACTCCGGTTCCTCGTACGTCGGTACGGACCTGAACCGCAACTGGAACTACAAGTGGGGCTGCTGCGGCGGCTCGTCGGGGTCGACGTCCTCGGAGACCTACCGCGGCACGTCGGCCGAGTCGGCGCCCGAGGTGAAGGTGGTCTCCGACTTCGTACGCAGCCGGGTCGTCGGCGGGAAGCAGCAGATCAAGGCCGGGATCGACTTCCACACCTACAGCGAGCTGGTGCTGTGGCCCTTCGGCTACACCTACTCGGACACCGCGACCGGCATGACGGCGGACGACGCCGCCGCGTTCAAGGCCGTCGGCCAGAAGATGGCCGCCAGCAACGGGTACACGCCGGAGCAGTCCAGCGACCTGTACATCACCGACGGTTCGATCGACGACTACCTCTGGGGCAGCCAGAAGATCTTCGACTACACCTTCGAGATGTACCCGTCGTCCAGCTCCGGCGGCGGCTTCTACCCGCCCGACGAGGTCATCGAGCGGGAGACGTCACGCAACCGGGACGCGGTGCTGCAGTTGCTGGAGAACGCGGACTGCATGTACCGGTCGATCGGCAAGGAAGCGCAGTACTGCACCTGACGGCAGATCACGTCGCGCTGGGCGCCTACTCCTGGAAGTAGGCGTCCAGCACCTCGTCGAGCTTCGTCTCCCACTCCTTGAAGCGAGAGCGGGACGACGCCTCGATCTCGATCGGGTACCAGCGGCGGTCCGGGGTGTGGACCGTGATCGTGAACCGCTTGCCGAAGCGCGGCGACTCGGTCTCCACCGCGCCGATCTCGTCCCAGCGGAACTCCGCCTCCTGGTCGTCCAGGCGCAGTCGTACGCCTCTGCCGTCGGCGACGATGCTCGCTCGCCGGTCGGAGGCCTCGAAGGCGGGGCCCTCGGTGTCGGCCTCGTCGTCGGCTTCCTCTGCGGGTTCCTCCTCGGCCTCGTCGGCGGGCTCGTCGTCGGCCTCGTCGGAGACCTTGCCGGAGGCCTTGCCGAGGGACGGCTTCTGCGCCGCCTTCCCGGCGGGGGCTTCCTCGGAGGTCTTGTCCTCCGGGGAAGCCTCGTCCGCGGCCTCGGCCGCCTTCTCCGGCTCGGCCGCGCCCTCGGGCTCGGCCGTGCTCTTCGGCTCCGCGGACACGGTCGGCGTGAGCCCGGGAATGAACGCCGGATCGACCGCGGCGACGTCCAGGGGCTGGCTGTTCGAACCTATGCGCTGCTCCACAGCGGGAAGTATGGTCGAAGAACCTGTGTCGGCAACAGCCGCCCCGCAAGCCCCGTGTGCCACCAGCGGTGCCGGCCGCCCGTCAGTCGCCCGTCGGACACCCCCAGTCGGCCCGTCAGCCGCCCGTCAGTCGTCCATGAACACGATCCGGCGCGAGGGCTTCGCCCCGCCCGGTGCCGCGCTGACCGTGGAACGCCCGGCGGGCAGCGCGCGTTCGCGGCCCCAGGCCCTGATCTCCTCGATCTGCTCGGGGTTGACCCGGCTCATCGGGACCGTGTTGGCGAAGGTGTCCCGCAGGAACGACGCCTTCAGACCGTCGGCCCCGCCGATGCGGCGCGCCTCCAGGCCCACGTCGTGCAGTGCCGACTCGATGTCCGAGCCGGCGAACCCCTCGGACAGGTCGACGAGCTGGTCCACCTGGTCCCGGTCGGGCTCGCCCTGAAGATAGCGCTGGTAGTACAGCTCGATGATCTCCTTGCGGTCCTGCGCGTCCGGCAGGTCCACGAAGAACAGCTCGTCGAAGCGGCCCTTGCGCAGCAGCTCGGGCGGCAGGCTGCGGATGTCGTTGGCGGTGGCCACGACGAAGGCGCGCGACTGGGACTCCTGGAGCCAGAACAGGAACTGCCCGATGATCCGCTGCGGTACCCCGGAGCCGTCGTCCCGGCCCGCGAGCCCCTTCTCGATCTCGTCGATCCACAGGACGCACGGCGCCACCCGGTCCGCCATCGCGAGCGCCTCCCGGAAACGGCCCTCGGACTCGCCGAGGTACTTGCCGTGGATGGCACCCATGTCGAGCCGGTACAGCGGAAGTTGCCACTCGTGGGCGATCGCCTTCGCCGACAGGGACTTGCCACAGCCCGGCACGCCCACCAGAAGCACCCCGCGCGGTGGGCGCAGCGCGCTGTCGCGCAGGTCCTCGTGCAGCTGCCAGTGCTTGCGCTGGAGCCATTCGCGCAGGCTGCTCAGACCGCCGACCGTGTAGTCGGCCTCCTTGAGCTGCACCCGTTCCAGACCGGTGAGGTCGCTGAAGATGCGGTCCTTGGCCTGGGCGAGCCCGAGGACGTCCGCCTTCTGGATGGAGCCCTTGGCCGCGATGGTCGCCATCAGGTTGATGCACTCGGCCTCGGTGACACCGAGCAGGAACTCGGCGGCCCGCCGGCCGTCGGCCTCGTCCCACTCGATGGGGATGTGCCCGTGGTGGTCGCCGAGGAAGCCGCTGAGGATGCCGTACATCTCGTCGGCGTCCGGCAGGTCGAGGTGCAGGCTCATGCCGAGCCGCTGCAACCCGCTCCAGATGGGGGTGTCCGTGATGAGGACGATGCTGCCCATGTTGCTGTCGGCGAGCCGGGCCAGCTCGGCGATGTGCCGGGTGATCGGGGTGTCTCCGCCCAGGTCGTCGGGGTCGACGAAGACGACCGTGGCGTTCGCCCTGCTGGTGAACTGGGCCGCCGCGAAGTCCATCGCGCCGGTCAGCGAACGGTCGTCCTGCACGGGCGCGTTGGTGCGCAGGTCACGCAGGCCGGTGGCCCGGGTGTAGATCCAGAACGGCATGCTGCTGCGGCGCGGCTGGGTGGCGGCCTCGCGCAGCAGCCGCAGGGCGCGCTGCTGCTCGATGGTGCGCATCCCGATGACCGGGACCCGGGCGGAGATGTAGCTGTCGAGGTACTGGAGGCTCTCGGTGTAGTTCGACATGCGCGATACGGGCCTTCGAAGCGAGGTCGGTGCTGCGGACGGGGCCGGGGCCTCATGTGCGCGGCGCGGGCGGGAACTGCTGTACGGGACGGATGGAGGGCTTCGGCTGTACCGGGACGGGTGGCGGGCTCCGCTGTACCGGGACCGGTGGCGGGCTTCCGCTGTACCGGGACGGGCGGGGCTTCTGTGCGGCGGTTCAGTCGGGCACGATCCGGCGCCGTGGCCGCGCCGCCGGGTCGTACGCCCAGGCGTCGCCGCCCGCCGCCGGTCCGGAAACCGGCGACCGCCTTCCCGCGGACGGGGGCGCGGACGGGGGCGCGAGCGGTGGCGGGGGCGCGGTGAGCACGCTCGTGAGGGCGTTCTCACGCAGGGTGCGGCGGCGCCGCTCCAGCAGCCGGGGGTCGGCGCCCCGGCGGGCCTCGGCGTCCAGGTTGCGCTCCAACTGCGCCTGGAGCTCCGGGATCTGCCGGTCGACGAGCCCGGTCAGCTCCTCGCGCACCTTCGGCGGCAGCCCGGGGTGGCCGGCCAGCGCGCGGACGGTGTTCAGTCCGGCCCTGGCCTGGGCCAGCTCGCGGCCGACCGAGAACTCGTCCGTGCTGTGCGCCATGGCCCGCAGAAGCCGCTCGGCCCAGTCGTTCAGCCGGGCGTCCAGCGCGTCCGTGAGGTGCTGGGTCAGGCGGGCCAGCGTGTCGCCCTGGAAGTCCTCCGGGACGATGGCCGGCAGCGTGCCGGGGTCGACGGGTTCCAGGGCCGCCCAGCGGCGCAGGAAGCCGACCCAGGCCGCGTAGGGGCCGCCGTCGCCCCACAGGCCGCTCATGGGGCGCTGCCCGGGCGGCGTACGACGGTCTCGCCGGGTGGCAGGGGCTCCCAGTCGGGCAGCCCCTCCACCACGCGGCGCAGCCTGCTGGTGACCCGCTCGCCGCCCGGACTGCGGGAGGTGGATCCCCAGGGCGACTCGGACCGCTGCCCGGTGGCCGCGCCCCAGGGCGATTCGCCCGGCGGGCGACGGGGTGGCGGCGGGGTGGGACGGTGGGACGTGCTCATGCTGTCGGGTCCTCCTCGCACACGGTCACACTCATGACGTACGGCGCCATGCAAAGCGACTTGTACGGCGCCTTGCGCAGCGCCTCGCACGGCGCCCTGTACGGCGCCTGCCTGCACAGGTTCGTCCTCATGCGGTCGGCTCCTCCCTGCGCACCGTGCGGCCCTCGAACGGGGAGGCTCCGCCGTCCGCGGTGGACAGCGACGTGATCAGCGCGCGGCACTCCGCGTCGACCAGGTCCGCCGCCCGGAACCGCTCGTTCCAGTCGGTCAGCTCGGCGGCCGAGCCGCGCAGTTGGTGCAGCGAGTCGGTCTTGGCCCGGTCCAGCGCCTGCCGGGCCTGATCCTGGAGACGGTCGGCGGACTGCTTGCGGTTGAGGAGGATCAGGCCCCAGACGGCCGCGGTGATCGCCGCCGCCGTGAACGCGAAACCGATGCTGACCTGGCCGAAGATCAGCAGGATGCCGGCCACCACCGCGATCAGCGGCGCCGCCTTCTTCAGCGTCGGATACGCGAGCGCGTCGATGAACGGCTGCATGTGCCGGTCCCAGTGCGCGCCCAGCGACTGTTCGAGGGCGGCCAGCGGCTGGGTGAACGAGCCCGTCCAGGGCGGCAGCCGGAAGGTCTGCGCGCCCACCGAGTGCGTGGTGTCGAAGTGGGCCTGGACGTCCTGCGGGACGGCGAGCCGGTAGTCGCGCGTGGCGCCGGCCTGCGCGTGCTGGAACCACTCCTGGCAGGCGACGACGGCCAGCCGCTGGGTGGCGGGCGAGGTGCCGATCGCCTGCGGGTTGAGCGCGGCGGTGGTCTGCACGGTCAGGTAGTCGAGGGTCTGTTCGTACGAGGCGGCGTCCGCGTCGGCGGCGCCGCGGGCCGCGAGGACGTCACCGTCGTGTTCCACGACCGCCTGGTTGAAGGCGAGGTCGCGACGGAGGGGCAGCTCCTCGTTGTCGTACTCCTTGACGAGCCGGTCGAGGATGTCGTCGACGGCGTCCTCGATCCGCTCCGACGGCTCGAACTCCCGGTTCAGGAGGGCCCGGTACTTGTTCAGCAGCGCCTGGTGGCCGCGGGCCGCGCCGAGCGCCGCGTCCAGCTGCGGCCACTGCGGGGAGACCTGGGAGAGACGCGGGAACTCGGCCTGGGCGGACGGCGCGCGCAGCGTGTCGATCTCGTCGCGCCACCGCTGGACCTGCTTCGCCTGCGTCTCCGCGCTGTCCATCAGCTGCGCGCGCCAGCCGGCCAGCGTGCGGTCGAGCAGATCACGGCCGACGAGCCCGAAGGCGCCCTGCGCGATGGACTCCAGGATGACCGCGAACTCCCGGCCGAGCGCGGTCGGGTCCTGGGCCAGCAGATAGTGCCGCAGCCAGCGCACGGCCGACTCCTTGCGGTCCTGGCGGCGCAGCACCAGCGCGAAGAAGAGGGCGGTGCGGTCCGGTGAGCGCCGGAAGGCCTCCTCGACGGCGCGCTCGCACAGCTGCGGGTCGTCGGCGGACCAGGACGCGAGCGCCACCAGCGCGGGGGCCAGCCAGTAGCGGGGGGTCTGGATCATCAGCTGGTCGCTGACCATCCGCACGTTGTCCTCGGACACCAGACCCACGTCGAAGGCCTGGAGCATGCCCACCGCGGTGCGCCGGACCGTCTTGTGGTGGCCGAACTCGTGGTCGACCTGGTCCTGGATGACGCCGATGCGGGTCTCGGCGCGCTGCACGTTGGCGGTGAACTCGGCCTGTTTGACGAAGGCGAGGAAGTCGGCGCGCAACTGCTGGAGTTCGGTCCGGGCCTGCTGCTGCTCGGCCTCGACCGCCGAGACCTGGCCGGACACCGAGCCGACCTGTTCGCTGAGCCGGAACACGAGGTTGCTGACCTCCTGCACCTGGCGGCGCAGTACGTGGTCCACCTCGGACATGGGTGTCTCCGTTCACGTGCGACTGCTGCTGTCTTGTCTGCTGGGACGGATTGCTGGGACGTACGGCCGTGTTCAGGGACGTACGACCGTGCCGTCCTCGAGGACGGGGAGGATCAGTCCGCCGGCGTAGACCTCGATGTAGGCGTAGGCGCCGGAGCGGGCCAGCATCCGGGCCCCGTCGAACGGGTCGGGCATCCGCTGGGACGGAGCGAAGTGCTTGACGATCACCTGGAAGAGGTTCAACTGGTGGTCCACGTACGGCGGTCCCAGATAGCACCGGGCGACGAAGCCGAGCGGCACGTCGTCGTACGTGGTCGTGTACTCGTCGCGGATCCGGTCGGCCAGCTGCCGGCAGGCGGCCTCGTCCAGTCCGGCGTCGAGCTGCGCCACGGCGTCGAGCAGCCGGCGGGAGCGGGGCTGGTACAGCTCGCGGCGGATCGTCCGCGCGCCGGGCGTGCTCGCGGTCCGCTGCCGGGTCTCGTTCGCCGCGGCGATCAGGCGACGGCCGGTCCCCGCCTGCGTTCCGGGCGCGGCGGGTGTGCCGCCGGGCACAATGCGTCGTGGGTGCTCAATGGGTCCCATGTGTCCCCCGAGAGTCATGGGCGGCGAGCCGGTCGGCATCGGCCGTGTTCAAGCCATGAAGGTTAGTGACGCTTCATCAATGGTGCGAGCATGTTTGACATTTGCTACCCCCGCAACCCGACTAAGCCCGGAATCCGCCCGGTTCACGCCCAGGTGACGCACCAATCCCGCCGGTCCCTCCTGGCAGACTCTCCGCCATGGGGACCATTCATGCGCTCCTGGTGGGGATCGACGACTATCCGTCGCAGACGGCGACCCCGCTCAGGGGCGCCGTCACCGACGTCGAGGAGGCCGCCCGGCTCGTGACGGAGCTCGTCGGCGAGAGGGCGGACCTGCTCTTCCTGCGCGACGGCGAGGCGACGGTCGCGGCCGTCGAGGACGCGGTCGTACGGCAGTTGGGCGCGGCGGGGCCGGGGGACACGGCGCTGCTGTGGTTCTCCGGGCACGGCACCCAGCAGCGGGCCACGGGCGCGGATCTGCTGATCGAGGCGACGGGGCAGAACCAGGCGCTGGTGTGCGTGGACGGGCCGCTCCTCGACAAACGGCTCGGCGCGCTGCTGGAGCGGGTCGCCGAGGGCGGTGCGCATGTCGTGGCGGTTCTGGACTGCTGCTACGCGGGCGGCGGCACCCGCGCGGGTGTACTGACCCCACGTTTCGCGCCGCCGTCCCCGGACTGGGACTGGGGCGAGGGCGAGGGCGGGGGCGGAGACGGGGGCGAGGGCTGGGATTTCGGGGCGGACGAGCGGGCCCGAGGGGTCGTCGCGGCGGCCGGCTCCGGTACGCCCGCGCCGACCCGTCATGTGCTGCTCGCCGCCAGCCGTCTCGACCAGCAGTCCTTCGAGGGCCACTTCGGCGGCCGGCGGATGGGGGCGTTCACGTACGCACTGCTCGGCGCGGTGCGCGAGGCGGGGCCCGGCCTCGGCTACCGCGAGCTGCTGGCCGCGGCCGACGCCCGGCTGCGCCGCTCCGGGGGCCGTCAGCAGCCGGTGCTGTACCCGGTGACGCCGGGCGGCCCCGCGGACCAGCCGTTCCTGGGCGGCGCGGCGCGCAGACCGAGCCCGCATCTGCTGCGGTTCGGCGCGGACGGCTGGGAGGTGGACTGCGGCAGCGGCCACGGTCTGCGGGACGGCGCGGGAGCGGAGGGCACCGAGTTCACGGTGGTGGACGGGGAGCTGGTCGGGCCCGTGGTGCGGGCGCGGGACGTGCGCACGGAACGTACGCTCGTCGACCCCGTGGAGTGGATGCCGGCCCGGGAGCAGGTGTATCCCGTGACGCTCTCGGCGCTCGCGCTGCCCGCGGCCGGCGTGGCTCTGCTCGGCCCTGCGCGGTCGGAGGAGGTACGGGCGTTGGAGCGGGCGATCGCGTCGGCCGGGCCGGGCGGCGGGCCCTCGCCGCTGCTGCGGCTCGTCGGCAGCCCGCAGGAGGCCGCGGACCTGCACTTCCGGGTCGAGGTGCGGGCGGGTCTCGCGCACGTACTGGGCCGGGACGGTACGCCGTTCGTCGACCCGCTGCCGCTGACGGACCCGGCGGCGCACGCCCGCCGGATCGCGGACTGTCTGGTCCATCTGACGCGCTGGCACCAGCTGCGTGATCTGACGCCCCGCCCCTCCCTCCTGGACGGGCTCGTCCGGATGGAGATCGTGCCGTGGCACGCGGCCCCCGGCCAGGCGCTGACCCCGGACGGCTCCGGGCAGATCACCGTCTCCTACCCGCCGGGAGCCGCCGGGCCAAAGGCGCCGTGGCTCTCGATCCGGCTGCACAACCGCTCCCCCGACCGGAAGCTGTGGTGCCTGCTGCTCGACCTGACCGACAGCTACGCCGCCGACTCGGCGCTCTACCGCGGGCACTTCATCGGCCCCGGCCACACCGGGTACGCGCTCGACGGCGATCCCGTACAGCTGTCGCTGCCGCCGAACCGTGCGGTCGTCCCCGGTGCCGCCGCCCGGGACTGGCTGAAGCTGATCGTGGCCGAGCGCGAGCTGAACACGGTGCCGTTCCAGCTGCCCGCCTGGGATCCGTACGCCGTCGTGGCCCGGGACCGCGTGCCGGGCGACGGTGTCCTGCGGTTCACCGGCCCCGGCCACGCGGCGGACGGCAGCCGTGACCTCGGGCCCGCCTACGGTGCGGCGGCCGGCCGCTGGACGACGGTGACGGTGCCGCTGCGGACGGTCGTACCCGGCGGGGCGGCGCTGCCCGGGCCGGGGGCGTTCACTGGCCCAGGTGGGTGAACCCGGCCCAGGCGCTGAGGTCGTCGGGGTCGATGTGCCGGACGCGGTCGGCGAGTTCGGCGGGCAGTTCGGCCGACCGGTCGCGGTCCGGGTCCAGCATCCACAGCTGGGCCCGGCGCAGCGCCTTGGCGGGCGGTTCACCGCCCGTGCGCAGATAGTGGTGCGTCAGGTACATCAGCACCGAGGTCGCGTCGTCCGGCACCGGCCACAGGGAGCCGATCACGGAGCGGGCGCCGGACACCAGGAAGGCGGTCGCCAGGGTGTAGGCCTCGTTGTGGCCGCGGCCCGAGACATGGCTGCGGCAGGCGGCGAGCAGCACCAGCCCGAGGTGTCCGCGGCTGCCGTCACTGACCGCCTCGGTGAGTTCCTCGGCCGACAACTCCCCTTGGTGCAGGGCGAGATACGCGCTGCGCGGGGCGTTCTCGGCGACCACGGCGTGGCAGGCGAGATGCAGTACTCCGCCCTCGTCCTCGCCGCCCTTGCGCAGCCAGGACAGCACCTCTTGCGGGCTGCCCGCGCCGTCGGCGGGACCGCTGCCGCGCCGCCCCAGGAACTGGCCGCGGGGGTAGAACGCCCGCTGCACGGCGTCGGCCTCCTCGCCCGCGTAGTGCAGGTCGCCCGTGGGGTTGCCCACCACGAGGGCCGCCCCGCTGTGGGCGACCGCGGGGCGGGCGGCCACCTCGCACAGCAGCCGGGCGGAGGCGGCGTACGAGATCTCGGCCGCCTGGAGCGCGTAGCGGCGGCGCCCGTCGTCGCCCTGCTCCCATGCCGCGTGCCACGGTACGAGTCCGAGGGCGCCCATGGGCACGAGGACGAGCCGGGGGACGCGGCCGGCCCGCGGCTCGGGAAACTCGGCGAACAGCGGCCGCATCGCGGCGTACCAGGCCCAGCCGCACAGCCGTTCCAGCTGCTTGCGCAGCGTCGGGGTGTCGACTCGGGCGCCCTGGGACCCGTACTCCCCGGTCGCGAACCCGGGCACGGGCCCGAGGTCACGCTCCGGTCCGCCGTCGCGTCCACCCTCACGTCCGCCGTCACGTCCGCCGGGCGCGGCCGTCTCGCCGCCGGGTCGTGGCCCCGCGTCGCGCGCGTACGTCCCCGCCGGCGCGTACTCCTTGAGCGGTGCGGCGACCTCCGTGAGGTTGGGCAGGGGGACGGCGTGCACGTCGCCGCCGTTGGTGACGACGACCGCCGTGCCGCCGCCGTCCTCCGAGGCGGGCACGAGGTAGACCAGCGCGTCCTTGCGCAGGGCGCGCAGGGCGTCGGCGATCTCCCGTGGGGTGGGCGGGTCGAGGAGCCGTTCCTGTGAGACGTCCCCGGCGGTGAGCGCGGCGAGCACCCGGCGGCGCAGCTCGCTGGGGAGCGTAGGCCCGCCCCCGGCGGCGGAGAGCGGGTCCCCGGCGCCCGCGGCCCGCCACTGCTCGGCGAGGTCGATGTGGCCGGCCGCGACAAGGCGTTCGGGCACGGTCGTCGAGGTGGTGGCCGCGTGCAGGACGAGCCCGCGGCAGGCGTCGAGCGCCTGGACGGCCTCCTCGGGAACGTTGTCGCGCAGACACCACCCGGCGACTTCCAGCGCCGTCGAGGTGGCCTGGGCCGCGGCCTGCGCGGCGTGCGCGGTGCCGGACTGGAGCAGCGCCGCCCAGGCGTGGCCGCGCAGCGCCTCCAGACCGATGCGCCGGCCTTCGGCGCGGTCGCCGCGGCCGAGGTCGTCACGGGTGCGGTAGGCGCGGCCGAGCGACAGCCCGACCGGCGCGTACAGCCGGTGCTCGGGCCCCTTGACCTGCTCGAAGGCCTTCTCGAAGAGGGCGATTCCCTTGGCGAGGTGGCTGCGGCGCAGATGCGGCGTCGGCAGCATCTCGGACAGGACGCAGTGCGCGGAGGCCAGGCAGTGGCCGTAGCGCAGCCGGCTGTCGCTGTCCTCCTCGGCGAGGTCGTGGGCCTCCCGGAGCAGGGTGACGGCGTCGGCGAGCGCGTCCGCGTCCCGGTTCCGCATGGCGCGGCCGAAGCGGGAGATGCCGTTGTCGCCGAGGACCCAGGCGCGGTGGCTGCGGGGCAACCGGGCCGCCTCGCGGCGCAGTGTGTCCACCGTGGGGCGGCCGGGGGGCGGGGGCGCGAGCGGGGCGCCGAGAGACCGGGCCAGCTCGTCGCGGTTCATGAGGGCGTTCTCCAGGGACGTCCACAGCTGGATGCGTGAGGTGTCCTCGGGGTCCAGGGAGGCGTGCGCTTCGAGGACGGTCGCGATGTGGCGGTCCACGGCGGCCAGATCGCCGCGCTGTGCGGCGTTCTGCGCGTCCATGCCGGCCAGTTGCGCGTCCATCATGCGCCGCATGTAGTCGGAGATGTGGGGCATGTCGCGCAGCTGCCGCCAGGCCTCGGCGGCGGCTTCGAGGTCGTCGGCGGCGCCGACGGTCTGTCCCCGGTGGGTACGCGCGAGGAGTCTGGCGAAGGCGACCTCGGGGATCGCGGTGTCACCGGCCCCCGTCGCCGCCGCCCGGTCGAAGTGGGCCAGCACCTCGTCCATCCGCGCGCCGGACCCCGCCATCTCGTCCCGCAGCCGGGCCGCGCCGACCACCGCCTGGGCGTGCCGGTCCCAGTCCGGGTCGACCCGGCCGTGCTCGAGCACGATGTCGAGGAGCCGCTGTTTGCGGTCGGCGCCGACGTCGGTGTTGTTCGGGTCCAGCACCACCAGCTGCGACAGCAGCATGGCGGCGAGCCGGGGCCGGAACTCGTTGTCCGGCGACAGCGCGTCCAGCCTCGCGAAGCCCTCGTCCAGGATGGCCATACGCCGTCTGTCGCCGCCCATGTCCCGGTAGATGCCGGGGAAGTCGGAACGCTCCCCGAGGTCGACCAGGTTGCGATCCTCCTCGGTGACGAACATCGCGGTGAACATGTCGCGGAGTTCCTCGAAGCCGGGCTGCTCGGGCAGCCCCTCGGTCTCGGCGTGGAGTCCCATCTCTTCGAGGCCGTGCCGCGCCCAGGCCAGCATCATCCTGGCCAGCTGCACGCTCTCCGGGTCGAGTTCCTCGTCCGCCATCGCGAGGGACGCGCCCCGGACGATGTCCTGGAGGCGGCTCGGGTCCGGGTCGTCCTGGTGGCGGATCTGCTGGAAGGTGGCGAGGAGCAGGGCGGCCGCGGTGACGTTCCCGTCGTGCTCCGGCCGCCACTCGGCCACCGCGCGCCGCAACAGCATGATGCCGCGGTCCCGGCCCTGCGGGTCGTCGCGGTGTGCGGCCCGCTCGTAGAGCAGCCGTCCGAAGATGTCCAGGTACACGGGGCTGAGCCGGTCCAGGGCGTCCGGTTCGGCGAGCAGTGCGGCCAGTTCGACCTCGGCGGCGGCACCGTGGCCCTGGTCCTGCCACTTGGCCCACAGCACGGCACGGATGTAGGCGCTGCGGATCTCCGCCTCCCAGGCCCACTCGGGACGGTCGCCGCCGGCCCGTCCCGCGTCGAGGAGCGCGGTGCCGAAGGCGTCCCGCGCCTCTTCGAGCACGTCCCGGTCGGAGGTGACCAGCCCGTGCAGCAGCAGGGCGAGGCCGAGGCTGTGCCGCACGAACGGGAGGTCGCTCGCGGGGCGGGGCGCGTCCAGTGCGGCGCGGTAGTGCGCGGCGGACGCGGCGCCGTCCTCCGCGCTGCCGAGCAGGACACCGCGCTCGAAGCGGAGGTAACCGAGCGCCTCGTTCAGGTCGGCGGCGTCGTCCGGGTCACCGGGCGCCAGGTGCTCGTACGCCTCCTCGTGGCGGCGCAGGGCCTCTTCGAACAGCCGGGTGCGCTCCTCGGCCGGGGCATCCTCGGGGCAGTCGAGGCAGCGGACCTTCGTACCGGCGGCGAGGAGACGCAGTCCTAAGCCACGGACGGCCTCGTAGGTGTCGTGACTCTCGTCGGGCTCGCCGGCCTCGTCGGTCACACCAGGCTCGCCGGTCACGCCGGTCCCGCCGGTCCCGCCGAGCTCGTGGGCCCCGCCGAGCTCGTCGCCCGTAGGCAGGCCCGCCAGGCCCTCGGCGACCAGCGCCAGGCACTCGTCCAGGAGTTCGGGGGACGGCTCGGCGTCGAACTGGCAGGCGCGCACATGCCCGTACATGATGCGCCAGGAGTGCCACTCGGCATCGGTGCCGGGCCGGGCGAAGGCGTGCCCGAAGGCCTCGGCCGCCAGCTCCAGGTCCTCCGGCTCCTGCCGCAGCATGTGCAGGCGGATGCTGAGTTCCCCGGCGTACGCGCACAGCCGGGGCACCTCGGGGTCGTCGGCCGGCAGCCCCGACAGCTCTTCGAGCACTTCCTCGCGCTCGGCAAGGAGGTCGAGGGGATCGAGCAGGTCGAGGTGGTCGGAGGAGTCGGCGGGGTCGGCGGGGTCTGTGGAATCGGGAGCGTCGGCGGAATCGGGAGAGTCGACGGGATCGAGCGGGTCGACGGGATCGACGGGCTGGGCCGGCATCAGGTGTTCCTCACGTACGGGATCGCGTGCGGCTCGTGCGGCTCGCGGTCCGGGATGCTCAGGGCGCGAGCTGTGCGTGGTACGGCTGGAGAACGGAGTTGAGCCAGCGTCGTCCCCCGTCGGTGCCGAAGTCCACCGTGTGGCCGTCGACGGCGGCCAGGGCGCCGGGCGGGCAGCGGTCACCGAAGAGAACGACCGCGCGGTCGCCGGGCTCCCGTTTGCTGGCCCAGACGAACCCCTGCGCCCAGGGATCGGTGTGCTCCCGTATCCAGTGGGCCCAGTCGCGGGTGTACGCGTAGTCGGCCGCCTCGGTCTGCACGAGCCAACTGTCCTGGTGGACGGCGGCCAGGTCCTGCCCGGTCATCAGCGAGACGACATCGAGGTCGGTGGTGAGCCGCAGCGCGCTCAGCCCGCGCCGCTCGACGCTCACCCGCGGCAGCAGCCGGGGCCCGCCCGACGGGTCGAACGGCACGGAGCGCAGCAGCGTCTCGCAGACCGCGGCGGCCGGGGTCGAGCCCGCGTAGAGATAGCCGTACGGATGGCAGGAGGTGCCGTCGAAGCGGCCGCCGCCGTACAGGCAGTGCGTGGGGCGCGGGTTGAACGCGGCGGCGTCCCGGTGGACCGAGTGCACCCGGTGCAGCAGGGTGCCCCGGGCGAGGGTGGCCTTGCCGGGGGTGCCGGTCAGGGCGGCGGGCGGCCGGTGGTTCGGCACGGCTACTCCTCTTCCATCAAGAACCGTGCCACGTCGGCCAGGTGGCCGTCGCGGCCGGTGCCGAGCAGCACGACGGGGCGCGCGCCGAGCCAGGCGTTGCCCGACAGCCACCAGTCGGCGGCGCCCCACGGGTCGCGGTCCGCGGCGAGCAGCGCGTTGACCTCCAGGACCACCAGCCAGGGCAGGGTGCCCTCGGAGAACTGGAAGCGGGGCAGCCGGGGCCGGCCGCCCGCGCCGGCCAGCCGGATCAGATCGGGCGCGTACGGGTCGCCGCCTTCGCGCAGCACCGTGTCGGCGTCGAGGGCGGGCGCGGCGAGCAGCCGCTCGCGCACCGGGCCGAGCACCGGGCCGACCATGCGGTGGCCGTCCATGAGCAGCACCGCGAGGTCCTCGGCGTGAAAACCCTGGACGACGGGGCCGGTGGGCGCGCCCTCGTCGAGTACGTCGGGGGCGAGCCGGGCCTGCTGTGCGGCCCCGAACTCGTCGGGCAGCGCCTCGCCCAGCAGCGCGGCGGCCCGTGCGGCGGCGGCCAGCCGCTCCCGCTCGGCGGTGTCCCGGTCGCGTACGACGCGCAGCAGCTCGGTCAGCCCCTCGCGCGCCGCCCGGTCCAGGCGTGCGGCGATCCGGTCCCAGGCGGCGGCGGCCGCGGCCAGCACGGCGTACGGATTCAACGGTTCCCCCTGTCGTGTGTCACCGGGACCCGGTGTCGTGGTCCGCGCGGTCGGACAGCAGCCGCTCGATGAGGTCGGCGCGGGCGTGGCGGCGTACCACGAAGTGGACGTCCCAGGGTGCGCCGCGGGCGAGTTCGGCCTCCACGGCCGCCCAGAGCGCGCCGAAGCTCTCCAGCGGCGACAGTCCGCCGCGGCCCGCGCCCGACAGGGGCAGGCAGACGGAGTTCAGGGGCGGGTCGAAGCGGCGGGACTCCTCGGCGAGGAGGGCGAAGACCCGGGTGACACCGCGGGTGATGTCGGCGGGCTGCACGTCGTAGTCGTTGGTGCCGAAGCGCGGCACGGCGACGGCCATGTGGTAGATCCGCCGGACGCCCTGTGCGGCGAGGGCTCCGGCGGAGGTGGCGGCGACCGTGCCGGGCAGGGCCGCCCGGCCCGGCGCACCGTGCCGGACGGCCCATCCCCGCAGCTCGTCATGGACGCTGTCCTCGACGAGTCCCCCCGTGGGGTCCTTGTGCGCGCCTGCCCGGCGCAGGGTCGCGGCGACCGACGACTTGTACGCGGCCGGCAGCGCGAAGTACGTGTTCGACGGTGAGACGACGACATCGACGTCCCGGAGCAGATCGACCGAGTGCACATGCACCGTGACGGACACGGGCCGGCCGTGGACGTACGGCTTCAGGACGCGGTGTGCGGCGGGGAGCGCCACCGGCCGTCCCGTTGCCGGGACTTCACGCGCCGGGGCGGCCGGGGCGCCGGCGATGCCCAGCACCTGCTCCGTCAACTGCCCCAGCACCATCAGTTCGTGGTGCTTGCGGAAGCGTTCGACGCTGACGCCGTACACCTCCGCGGCCCGTCTGCGCCGGTCCGCGGCCGGCCAGTCCCGGGTGCCCTGGGCGAGGCCCAGGCTGTACTCGGCGGCGGTCTGAAGTGTGCCGCCGCCCAGTCCCGCGACGGCGGTCCGCAGCAGTACCTCGACCGAGCGGCTCGCCAACTCCCCCTGTTGTCCGGGCAGTTCTCGCGCGATGCGGATCAGCTCCGGTGTGTCCAGTCCCCTCAACCGAACGACCCCGGCCCGCCTCACCTTGCGCACCTCCGCGAGAACCGATCCGTGATCGGGCAGGTGAGGGGGCAGCGCCATGGCGGCAAGGATCGCACCGCCGCCACCCCCGTCACAAGCCCGTTCCGTGCTCCCCTGGCTGTTCTCCACGTCCATTCCACACGACGGGCCGGGCGCACTCGGGTCGCTTTCGGGGCGGATCCGGGGCAGGGCCGTACTACCTGTCTGTACTGCCTATCCGTACTGCCCATCCGTACTGCCTATCCGCACTGCCTAGACGAACGTGCTCACCACCGCCGCCACCGCGAACCCGGCGACGGACAGCACCGACTCCAGCACGGTCCACGTCCTGAGTGTGTCCCGCTCGCTGATGCCGAAGTACTTCGACACCATCCAGAAGCCGCCGTCGTTGACGTGCGAGGCGAAGATGGAGCCCGCCGAGATGGCCATGATGACCAGGGCGACGAAGGCCTGGGAGTGGTCGCCCGCGGCGAGCAGGGGCGCCACGATCCCGGCCGTCGTGACGATGGCGACCGTCGCCGAGCCCTGGGCGACCCGCAGGACCACGGAGATCAGGTACGAGAGGACGATCACCGGCAGGCCGACGTCGTTGAAGGTGTCGGAGAGCGCCTGGGCGACGCCGCTGGCCTTCAGGACGGCCCCGAAGATGCCGCCCGCGCCGACCACGAGCAGGATGTTGCCGACCGGCTTGAGGGACGAAGTCGACACCGTCTCCAGGGACTTGCGGGACCAGCCGCGCCGGATGCCGAGCAGGTAGTACGCGAGCAGCAGGGCGATGGTGAGGGCGACGAACGGGCTGCCGAAGAACTCGATGACCGAGCGGAGCGTGGAGGGGTCGAGGGCGATCGAGGAGAAGGTGGCGGCCAGGATCAGCACCAGCGGCGTACCGATGATGCCGAGGACCGTGCCGAGGGGGACGGGCTCCTCACGCGGCTCGACACCCTGCGCGCGCTGTTCCTCGATGACGGCCAGCTTGGCCTCGGCCGCCGCCTCGACCATGTCCTGCGGTACGGCGACGAAGATCCGCCTGCCGATCCAGGCGGAGTAGACCCAGGCGGCGAGCACGGCCGGGATGCCGCAGACGACGCCCATCAGGATGACCCAGCCGAGCTGCACGTGCAGGAGGCCGGCCGCGGCCACCGGGCCGGGGTGCGGCGGCAGGAACGCGTGGGTCATCGACAGGCCGGCCAGCAGCGGCAGGCAGTAGAGGAGGATCGACTTGCCGGAGCGCTTGGCGGCCGCGTACACGATCGGCGCGAGGACGAAGATGCCGACGTCGAAGAAGACCGGGATACCGAAGATCAGGCCGGTCAGGCCCATGGCGAGCGGGGCACGCCGCTCACCGAAGAGGTTCAGCAGCCGGGTCGCCAACACCTCGGCGCCACCGCTGACTTCGAGGATCGCGCCGAGCATCGTGCCCAGGCCGATGATGATCGCCACATGGCCGAGGATGCCGCCCATGCCGCTTTCGACGACCGACACCGCGGTGGACCGCTGGACCGTGCCGAAGAGTTCGGTGACCGACAGTCCGGCCGCGAGGCCGACGGCTATGGAGACGGCGAGCAGGGCGACGAACGGCTGGAGTCTGACCTTGATGATCAGGATCAGGAGGAGGGCGATTCCGAGGGCGGCGACCGTGAGCAGGCCCGCGGTGCCGTCCATGAGCAGGAGCAGGCCGCCGGTGTGGGGTGGCGTCTCGGGGGTGGCCGGGGCCGTCGCTGCGAGCGGATACGAGATCAAGGGGGGCCTCTTCTTGAGGGCATGGTGCTTTCGGGCAGGGGGGATCGCGGCACGGCGCCCCGGGGATGACGGGCGCCGCACCGTGATGACGTACGACGTGCGGGAGTGGGAGGACGGGGCTCAGCTCAGTACGGCGAGCGCGTCGATCTCGATGAGGAGGCCGGCCGGCAGGCCGACGTACACCGTCGTGCGGGCGGCGGGGGGCGCGGTGAGGCCCTGCTCCTCGAAGTAGGTGTTGTAGATCTGGTTCATCTCGGCGAAGTGGTCGACGTCCGTGAGGTAGACGCGGATCATCATCGCGTCGTCCCAGGTGGCGCCGCCCTCTTCGAGGATCGCCCGCACGTTGGCGAGGGTCTGGAGGGTCTGCTCGCGCAGGGTCGGGCCCGCGGGCGTCGGGGGCTTGCCCTCCTCGGCCGGCAGGAAGCCGACCTGCCCGGCGACCTGGAGGATGTTCCCCTTCCTGACGCCGTGCGAGAACTTGGCGGGCGGGGTGGTGTGGGTCTTGGGGGTGAGGGCGGTCTTCTCGGTCTTCTCGGTCATGCGGAGTCCTTAGCCGGGGTCTTTCGGGTGGTCTCTCGGGTGGTCTTTCAGCTGGTCTTTCGGGGGCTTTCCGGAGTAGTCGCGGCTGATGGCGTCGGCGGTGCGGCGGACCAGCGGCAGCAGCGTGAGGAGCTCGTCGGCCGTGACGACGACGTTGGGCGCGGACACCGACATCGCGGCGACGGCCCGTCCGTCGGCGCCGCGGACGGGGGCGGCGACGCAGTTGATGGACTCCTCGTGGCCGCCGAGGTCGGTGGCCCAGCCCTGTTCGCGCACCTTCTCCAACTCACGCAGGAAGGCAGGGGCGTTGGGGATCGAACGGGCCGTGTACATGGGGTAGTCGAGCTTCTCCGCGAGGGCGCGGCGCTCGGGTTCGGGCAGGTCGGCCAGGAGCAGCTTGGCGACGGCGGCGACGGTGATGGCCACCGGCTTCCCGATCCGCGAGTACATGCGCACGGGGTAGCGGCTCTCCACCTTGTCGATGTAGAGGACCTCGTGCTCCTCGTACACCGCGAGGTGGACGGTGTGTCCGCACTGCTCGTTGAGGCGTACGAGGTGGGGGTGGGCGATCTCGCGGACGTCCAGGTTCTCGACGGCTTCCTGGGCGAGGGCGAAGAGCCGGGCGCCGAGGCGGTAGCGCTGGTCGGACTGGCGGTGGACGAGGCCGTGCTCGTGCAGGGTGCGCAGGAGGCGCAGCGCCGTGGACTTGTGCACACCGAGCCGGTCGGCGACCTGGCCGAGGTCGGCGGGGCCTTCGGCGAGCAGCGGCAGGATGCTGAGGGCGCGGTCGACGGTCTGGCTCATGGGGTACGTACCTCCTCCTGGGCCCGATCAACGGCTTGTGTCCAGCCGGGGCCGAGTCGAAGTGTCTCCCACGCGGTGTCGTCGAGGGCGGCCAGGCGGTCGGCGTGGTCGCGGGCGGGCGGCACGGCGAGGTCGCCGGGCACGGTGAGCGCGGCGGCGGCCATGAGGTGTCCGTGCCGGAGGCGGTCGCGGACGGGCAGGCCGCGGAGGGTGGCGGAGAGGAACCCGGCGGCGAAGGCGTCGCCGGCCCCGACGGCGGCGACGACATCGACCTGGAGAGCCCGGACGAAGGTGACCGTGTCCGTTGAGGTGTCGCCCGTGCCCGGCCCGCCGGGCCGCCGCTCGAAGGCGGTCGCTCCTCCCCCGCCCTGCTTGACGACCAGGACCTCGGGCTCCGGGAGCGCGTCCCGGATCGCCCGGGGGCCGTGCAGCCCCCAGGCCGCCCGTGCCTCGTCGTCGCCGACGAACACGAGGTCGGCGCCGCGGGCGAGCTCCAGCAGCACCCGCGGCCCGTCCGTGTCACGCCACAACCCGGGCCGGTGGTTGACGTCGAAGGAGACGAGCGGGCGTGCGGGCCGGCGGGCGGTGAGTTCGCGCAGCAGGCCCAGGCAGCCGTCGGACAGGGCGGCGGTGATGCCGGACAGATGCAGCACCCGGCCCGCGCGGACGGCGTCGAGGTCCATGTTCTCCGCCGTCATCGCGGAGGCGGCGGACCCGGCCCGGTAGTACGCCACCTCGTGGGCGTCGGTGGCCCGGTCGCCCGCCGTGCGGAAGTAGACACCGGTCGGGCGTGCGGGATCGCGTCGCACGGCGGAGGTGTCGACGCCGTACGCCGCGATCGCCTCCACCAGGTGGTCGCCGAACCCGTCGGCGCCGACCCGCCCGGCCCACCGCACGGAGTGCCCCGCGGCGGCGAGCACGCACGCCACGTTCGACTCGGCGCCGCCGATGCCACGCTCGAAGGACGGCACGTCGGCGAGGCGTCCGGGCCGCGTCGGCAGGAACGTGACCATGGACTCGCCGAGCGCGACGACGTCGTGGGCGTCGCGGGGCACGGCACCGGTACGTCCGTCGGTGGTCACGATGGCCGGGCTCCTCGCTGTCGCGCGGCCAACGGCACCGTTGACCCTGTGTTGGCTGGGATGTTAGACAGCAGTACGCGACATACGCAATGACCGTTGCACACCACGCAACGCGCTCTGATCAGGGAGGCTCCATGAGTGCCGAAGCGCTCGCCCGGCTCGCCACGGACCGCGTGGACCACCGCTTCAAGGGCCTCCCGCCGGACGCCGAGGGGCTGACCGTGGGCGAGCTGGCCGCCCAGCGCCGCGACCTCTTCACCGGCGGCTTCACCACCCCGGTCCTCGCCCTCTCCGCCGAACGCCTGACGCACAACCTCGAACTCATGGAGACCTACGCGGCCCGCCACGGCCTCGCCTTCGCCCCGCACGGCAAGACCTCGATGGCGCCGCAGCTCTTCCAGCGCCAGCTCGAACACGGCGCCTGGGGCATCACCCTGGCCGTCCCCCACCAGGTGCGGGTGGCCCGGGAGTTCGGCATCCAGCGGGTGTTCCTCGCGAACGAGCTGGTCGACGCGGCGGCCCTGCGCCACATCGCCGCCGACCTCGCGGCCGACCCCGGCTACCGCTTCATCTGCTACGTCGACTCCGTGCGCGGAGTGGAACTCATGGACGCGGCGCTGCGCGGCACGCCCCGCCCGGTGGACGTCGTCGTCGAGCTCGCCGCCGGAGAGGGCGCCCGTACCGGGGTGCGCACGGAGGAGGAGTGCGCGGCGGTCGCGGACGCGGTGGCCGCGACGCCGACGCTGCGTCTGGTCGGGGTCGCGGGCTACGAGGGCGAGGTGCCGCGGGCGGACTCCGAGCGGGTCCACGCCTGGCTGCGCCGGCTCGTCGCGCTGGCGGTGGACCTCGACCGGGCGGGGCGCTTCAAGGACGCGGGCGAGATCGTGGTCAGCGCGGGCGGCAGCGCCTGGTTCGACGCGGTCGCCGACGTGTTCGCCGGGATCCCCGGCCTCTCCCTGCCCGTGCTGAAGTTGCTGCGCTCGGGCGCGTACGTCTCGCACGACGACGGCCACTACCGCAGGCTCACGCCCTTCACCCGGGTCCCGGAGGAGGGTGCCCTCCACCCCGCCTTCCGTCTCTGGACGCAGATCGTCTCGCGCCCCTCCCCCGGGCAGGCGTTCGCCAACGCGGGCAAGCGGGACGCGGCGTACGACCTGGATCTGCCGCTGGCGCAGGTCGTGCGGGACGCGGGGTCGGGAGAGATCCGCGACGCCGCCGGCATCGAGGTGACGGCCCTCTCGGACCAGCACGCGTGGCTCCGTACGGCCCCGGAGGCGGAGCTGGAGGTCGGCGACTGGGTCGGCCTGGGCCTGTCCCACCCCTGCACGTCCTTCGACAAGTGGCAGCTGATCCCCCTGGTGGAAGCGGACGGGACGGTCGTCGACTACATCCGTACGTTCTTCTAGGGGTTCCCGTGCTTCCAGGAGTCCCCGTGCTCCTAGGAGTCCCCGTGCTTCCAGGAGTCCCCGTAAGGAGCCCCCGTGGATCTCGTCATCCGTGATGTGCGCGTCGTCGACGGCACCGGCGGCGCGTCCTGCCGTGCCGACGTCGGTATCACCGGCGGCCGGATCGCCGAGATCCGCCGCGACGGCCCGGCCCTGGGCGGACGCCGGGTCCTGGACGCCGGCGGCCTCGCCCTGGCCCCCGGCTTCATCGACATGCACGCCCACAGCGACCTCGCCCTGCTGAGGGACCCGGACCACAGTGCCAAGGCGGCCCAGGGGGTGACCCTCGAAGTCGTCGGCCAGGACGGGCTCTCGTACGCACCGGTCGACGACCGTACGCTCGCCGAGGTCCGCAGGGCGATCACCGGCTGGAACGGCCACGGCGACGACATCGACTTCACCTGGCGGTCGGTCGGCGGGTACCTGGACCGGCTGGACCAGGGCATCGCGGTCAACGCGGCGTATCTGATCCCGCAGGGCACCGTCCGTATGCTCGCCGTCGGCTGGGAGGACCGCGCGGCGACGCCCGGCGAGCTGGACCGGATGCGGCGGCTGGTGGCGGACGGCATGCGCGAGGGCGCCGTCGGCATGTCCTCCGGCCTCACCTACACCCCCGGCATGTACGCCGAGGACGCCGAACTCACCGAACTGTGCCGGGTGGTCGCCGAGTACGGCGGCTACTACTGCCCGCACCACCGCTCGTACGGGGCGGGCGCGCTCCAGGCGTACGAGGAGATGGTGGCCCTCACCCGCGAGGCCCGCTGCCCGCTCCATCTCGCCCACGCCACCATGAACTTCGGGGTGAACAAGGGGAGGGCACCGGACCTGCTGGCCCTCCTCGACGGCGCGCTGGCCGAGGGCGCCGACATCACCCTCGACACCTATCCGTACACCCCCGGCTGCACCACGCTCGTGGCCATGCTGCCGAGCTGGGCGGGCGAGGGCGGCCCGGAGGCGGTCCTCGCTCGGCTGCGGGACGACACGGTCGCGGAGCGGATCCGCCACGCCATGGAGGTCGTCGGCGCGGACGGCTGTCACGGCGTGCCCATCGAGTGGGACACGATCGAGATCTCGGGCGTGAGCGACCCGGCACTCGCCCCCTACGTCGGCAGCACCGTCCAGGCCTCGGCCGACCTGCGCGGCGAGGCCCCCTGGACCACCGCCCGCCGGCTGCTCCTCGACGACCGGCTCGGCTGCACGATCCTCCAGCACGTCGGCCACGAGGAGAACGTCCGCGCGATCATGCGCCACCGTGTGCACACCGGCGGCTCCGACGGCATCCTCCAAGGGACGAAACCGCACCCGCGCGCGTACGGGACCTTCCCGCACTACCTCGGCCATTACGTACGCGAGCTGGGGGTCCTCTCGCTGGAGGAGTGCGTCGCCCACCTCACCGGGCGCCCGGCCGCGCGGCTGCGGCTGCCGGACCGGGGGCTCGTCCGCGAGGGATACCGCGCCGACCTGGTCCTGTTCGACCCGTCCACCGTCGCGGCCGGCTCGACCTTCGAGGACCCGCGCAGGCTCCCGGCCGGCCTTCCGCATGTGCTGATCGACGGCCGCTTCGTCGTCGAGGACGGCCGCCGGACGGACGTACTGGCGGGGCGGGCGGTCCGCCGGACTCCTCGCTGACCACCCGCCCCGCGGTGCCTACGGCTTGGGCAGGGTGCAGCCGCTCGCGCTCAGGTTCAGCACGTTGGCGGTCGTGAAGCAGGCCGGGATCTGGTACGTCTCCTGGGCGTAGTTGATGCCCTCGCGGACGGTCACGTTGCCGCTCGCGTCGACCTCACAGGGGTTGTTCTCCGTGCAGGTCTCGCCGTCCTCGTTGCCGGTGTTGTTGACGGCGACGACCTTGCCGGTGGCGTTGTCGATCACCGGCGAGCCGGAGGTGCCGCCGATGGTCTGGCAGGCGGAGGTGTAGCGGAGGGAGTCCTTCCAGGTCCAGTCGCCCTCCTTCAGGCGGTACGCGAACCCGTCGACGTTGCAGCTGTAGAGCCGCTTCCAGTACCCGGAGGCGACGGTGATGGCGGTACCGGCGGTCGGGTGCGTGTCCTGCACGGTGAGCGCGCTGATGCCGTACGCGCTCTTGATCGCCGCATAGGTGGTGGTCAGCTGGTAGATCGAGACGTCCGTGTCGGTCATCGTCGAGTAGACGACCTTGTTCGCGCGCAGCGTCGCCACCCGGGTGGCGGCGGAGTTGAGCAGGCCGAAGGTACGGCTCGACGCCTGGTTGACGATCACCTCGCCGGGCTCCGGGAAGCCGGTCTCCAGGCAGTGGCCGTTGCTGAGCACGAGCGCCGGGGCGGTGTCCGCGGAGTTCGGGAAGCGGATGACCGAGCCGGAGCAGTTGCTGAGCGAGACGGTGCCGGCGAAAGTTCACGGCCCGGAGCGTGGGTGCGGCCGAGGTCTTCGTCCCGCCCGTGGACTTCACCGCGGCTGAGGTCTTCACCGCGGCCGCGGACTTCACCGCGGCCGCCGGCTCGGGTGCCGCGACCGCCGGTGCCGCGCCCGCTCCGGCGATCACCAGAGCGAAGAGCGCGGCAACGAGAGGCTTTCTCATGTGGGGGTCCCCTCTTGCGACATGAGTGACCGGAGATTTTCCGGCCCACAGTCTTGTCATGCGCATTGTGATGGGAGGGGACTGAACGGGACAAGGACTTCTTTCCGGACCGCACGAACCGCTAGGGATAACCCGCTACTTGCGGCTTCCGGGCCGTCACCCGAGGGCCTCTGTGAGCCACTTGGGCCGCTCGCACGCGCCCTTCACTCGGGCCGCTTGCTCGCACCCTTCACTTGGGCCGCTTGCTCGCACCCTTGCCGTGACCGGAGTTGCCCGGCCGGGACGCGGACGCGCTCACGCCGGCGGACGCCGTCGCCGTCACCGCCGCCTCCGTCGAGGGCGCCGAAGTCGTGGGCGCACCGGTTTCCTCCCCGGAGGGGGAAGGAGACACCGAAGCGCCGGCGGAGGAGGACGCGTCGTCGGACGGGCGGGCGGTGACGGGCGGGGCGCCGCCGTCCGACGGCCCGGTGGTGGCCGCGCCGGCCGAGGCGCTCGCGTCCACGGACGGCTGCTCGGACCGCTCGGCCTTCGGCCGCACCCCGTCGCCCTCGACCCGCGGACCGGCCGGGGACCCCGAGCCGGAGAACCCCGCGATCGCGACGGCGGCACCCAGGGCGCAGACCGCGCCGACGGCGACGAGCACCCGGGACGTCGGCCGTCCGCGACCCTTCGGGCGCGCCCGCCGTCGCGGTCCGCCGTCCAGGACCGGGCCGCCGGGCCCCGCCGGTTCGTCCGCGTCCGGAACGGTCACGGGCAGCTCGCGCGTGCTGTCGTAGGCGTTCTCCCACCCGTGGGCGGCCGCGGGGTCCGCGTACTCCTCGTACGCGGGCGCGGCGTCGGCCCGCGGGTGGTAGACGCTCGGCGCGCCGTGCGCGGCATCGGCACCAGACGGGCCGCCCGGCCCGTTCGCGCCATTTGTCCCGGGCGCCCGGTCGGCGGGCTGAAGGTGCCATGACATGGCCGGAAAGTGTAGAGACAAGAAGGGGGTCACGTGTACCCGCGGGTGGCCACCGCTCGACACCCCGTGTCTCACGTGGCGGAAAACACGGCGCGTAAGGCGTTACGCGGCCGTAAGCTCGCGGACATGCAGGTGATCCAGTCCACGAAGCTCGCCAACGTCTGCTACGAGATCCGGGGCCCGGTGCTCGAGGAGGCGATGCGGCTGGAAGCGGCTGGTCATCGGATCCTCAAGCTCAACACGGGCAATCCGGCGGCGTTCGGCTTCGAGTGCCCGCCCGAGATCCTCGAGGACATCCTCCGCAACGTCTCCTCCGCACACGGCTACGGCGACGCGAAGGGCCTGCTGGCCGCCCGCCGCGCCGTCGTCATGCACAACCAGACCCTCGGCATCGAGACGGACGTCGAGCACGTCTTCGTGGGCAACGGCGTCTCCGAGCTGATCGTGATGGCCATGCAGGGCCTGCTGGACGACGGCGACGAGGTGCTCGTACCGGCGCCCGACTACCCGCTGTGGACCGCCTCCGTCTCCCTGTCCGGCGGCACGGCCGTGCACTACCACTGCGACGAGCAGTCGGACTGGATGCCCGACCTCGCCGACGTGGAGCGCAAGGTCACCGACCGCACCAAGGCGATCGTCATCATCAACCCGAACAACCCGACGGGCGCGGTGTACGACGAGGCGATGCTGCGGGGCCTGACGGACATCGCCCGCCGCCACAACCTGCTCGTCTGCTCGGACGAGATCTACGACAAGATCCTCTACGACGGCGCCACGCACACCCCGACCGCCGCGGTCGCCCCCGATCTGCTCACGCTGACGTTCAACGGCATGTCGAAGGCGTACCGCGTGGCCGGCTACCGGGTCGGCTGGATGGCGATCTCCGGGCCGCGCGCGCACGCCGACTCGTACATCGAGGGCCTGACGATCCTGGCGAACATGCGGCTGTGCGCGAACATGCCGGGTCAGCACGGGGTGGTCGCCGCGCTGAGCGGCCGTCAGACGATCAACGAACTGGTGCTGCCGGGCGGACGGCTCAAGGAACAGCGGGACGTGGCGCACGAGCTGCTGACCCAGATCCCCGGCGTGAGCTGTGTGAAGCCGAAGGGCGCGCTCTATCTGTTCCCGCGGCTCGACCCCAAGGTCTTCAAGATCAAGGACGACCGGCAGATGGTGCTCGACCTGCTGCGCCGCGAGAAGATCATGGTGGTCCAGGGCACGGGCTTCAACTGGCCGGACCCCGACCACTTCCGGGTGGTGACCCTGCCGACGGTGGGCGATCTGACCTCGGCGATCACCCGGATCGGGAACTTCCTGGACGGTTACAGCCAGCCGTGACGCCGGGCCTGTCGGCGGGCCTCCGGAGGCCCGCCAGAGGCCTTGCCGCAGGGCCGCCCAAGAGCCTTCCCGACTCCACTCAACTTTAGACGGAATCTAAGCTAGGATGGTTTCCTGAGAACATTGGAGGCCATCCCATGTATGAACCGATCCGGACCAAGTCGGTCCACACGATGGCCGGCACCGCCCCCGACTTTCCTCACCGGTCGCGCGAGGAGGAGCTGGACATCCAGCTCGCGGGTCATCTGGCGGCACTGCTCGCGGTGACCGACGAACTGCGTGCGCTGACGCCCTCCGCGGAGCTGGACACGGCCGCCGAGCGGCTCGCGGAGCAGGTGGCCCGGCTGCGCGGGGGACTGCCGCCCGCCCGGACGTCGGTGGCCGCCGCCCTCCACGAGCCGCATCTCGCGGCACTGCACCGACGGGCGCACGCCCTCGCGGGCCGCGCCCTCGTCGTCGCCGCCTCCCGGGCCGACACGGCGGCCGCCATCCTCGCCGCCGAGCGCATGGACGCCCACGCGGCGGCCGCCGACCCGCGCGAACTCGCGCCCCGCTGAGCCCTCCGAGGGCTTCCCCCGAACGGCCCCGGTCCGCGCGCACCGCAGCGACGCGCGGACCGGGCGCCACACACCATGCGCCACACACCGCGCGCCGGTCATCGCCCCGGCGCCGACGTCACCGTCCAGGGACCGATCACCGAGAGCAGCGCCGGCCGGGTCGGTACGGACCCGCGGGTGGACCCGGCCGACCCTGTGGCAGGAGCCGCCGGGGCGTCATCCGGAGCGGTAGTGACGCTGCTCCGCGAGGAAGCGGACCGGCCTGCGCGAGACGGAGGCGCGGCGGCCCGAGTCGCGCACGCGCCATCTGCGCACACGCGCTGTCCGGAAAAGCGTTCGAAGTGAGCGGGCGTTCACGGGCGAGGGCCTGCCGTCGCCCCTCCGTCGGGGCGGACGGAGCGGTGACGACAGGCCCAGGGCCCCACACGCCGTTGTGCGGAACCTCGCCGGTCCGTGGTGCCGGCACCGCGGCCGGCCGTGACGATGTAGCTGGTCAGGGCAGATCGGAGCCGGCCGCGGAGTAGGGAAAGGGCCTCAGCCCAGGCGCTGCACCAGTGCGCGGTACTCGTCCCACAGCTCCTTCGGTGTGTGCTCGCCGAAGGTGTTGAGGTGCTCGGGCACGAGCGCGGCCTCCTCGCGCCACACCTCCTTGTCGACGGTGAGCAGGAAGTCCAGGTCGGACGCGGACAGGTCGAGGCCGGCCGTGTCCAGGGCCTCCCTGGTCGGCAGGATGCCGATGGGGGTCTCGACGCCCTCGGCCCTGCCCTCGAGACGCTCGACGATCCACTTCAGCACGCGGCTGTTCTCGCCGAAGCCGGGCCACACGAACTTGCCCTCGTCGTTCTTGCGGAACCAGTTGACGTAGTAGATCTTGGGGAGCTTCGCCTGGTCCTTGTCCTTGGCGACGTCGACCCAGTGGCCCATGTAGTCGCCCATGTTGTAGCCGCAGAACGGCAGCATGGCGAACGGGTCGCGGCGCAGCTCACCGACCTTGCCCTCGGCGGCGGCGGTCTTCTCGGAGGCGACGTTCGCGCCGAGGAAGACGCCGTGGTTCCAGTCGAAGGACTCCGTCACCAGCGGGACCGCGGTGGCGCGGCGGCCACCGAAGAGGATCGCCGATATCGGCACGCCCTTGGGGTCCTCCCACTCGGGCGCGATGATCGGGCACTGCGAGGCGGGGACGGTGAAGCGGGCGTTGGGGTGCGCGGCGGGCGTACCGGACTCCGGCGTCCAGTCGTTGCCCTTCCAGTCGGTGAGGTGGGCCGGAGTCTCCTCCGTCATGCCCTCCCACCAGATGTCGTTGTCGTCGGTGAGCGCGACGTTGGTGAAGACGGAGTTGCCCCACAGGGTCTTCATCGCGTTGGCGTTGGTGTGCTCGCCGGTGCCGGGCGCGACGCCGAAGAAACCGGCCTCGGGGTTGATCGCGTACAGCCGGCCGTCCTCGCCGAACCGCATCCACGCGATGTCGTCACCGATCGTCTCGACGGTCCAGCCGCCGACCGTGGGCTCCAGCATGGCGAGGTTCGTCTTGCCGCAGGCGCTCGGGAAAGCCGCGGCGACGTACTTGGACTCGCCCTGCGGCGGCGTGAGCTTGAGGATCAGCATGTGCTCGGCCAGCCAGCCCTCGTCGCGCGCCATGACGGAGGCGATGCGCAGGGCGTAGCACTTCTTGCCGAGCAGCGCGTTGCCGCCGTAGCCCGAGCCGTACGACCAGATCTCGCGGGACTCGGGGAAGTGCGAGATGTACTTCGTGGAGTTGCACGGCCACGGCACGTCCGCCTCGCCCGCCTCCAGCGGCGCTCCGAGCGTGTGCACGGCACGCACGAAGAAGCCGTCGGTGCCGAGCTCGTCCAGGACCGGCTGCCCCATGCGGGTCATGGTGCGCATGGACACGGCGACGTACGCGGAGTCGGTGATCTCCACGCCGATCGCGGAGAGGTCCGAGCCGAGCGGGCCCATGCAGAACGGGACGACGTACATCGTCCGGCCCCTCATCGAGCCGCGGAAGACGCCCTGCTCACCGGCGAAGATCTCCCGCATCTCGGCGGGGTCCTTCCAGTGGTTGGTCGGGCCCGCGTCCTCTTCCTTCTCGGAGCAGATGAACGTCCGGTCCTCGACCCGCGCGACATCGGTCGGGTCGGAGGCGGCGTAGTACGAGTTGGGGCGCTTGATCGGGTCGAGCTTCCTGAAGGTGCCCTTGCGGACGAGCTCCTCGCTCAGTCGCTCGTATTCCGCCTCGGATCCGTCACACCAGACCACACTGTCCGGCTGCGTCAGTTCGGCGATCTCGTTGACCCACGAGATCAGTTCTTTGTGCTGGGTGGGGACGCTGGAGGGAGCCGCGATGTCGCGCGCCACGATTGCTCCTAAATGAGGGGTTTCTGTTGAATGCCCCGTGGGGGCTGCGACCCGGACGCTTCACGATGGTGGATCTTGGCGCTCATCCGGTGCCGACCGCACTCATATGATCATCCGACGGCACCGCCCATATGTCCAGAGGACCGCCCACCTGAGCGGAGTGACCATCACCACTCATCGCCGGGTTTGCTGCGCGTCACCGTCGGTTCACCCCGGGTATCCACTCCGGGGCGCCTCAGACATCCGCCCCGGAGCACCCCGCACGCCAGGTCGCGCCGTGAGATCATGGCCACTCTTGAACTCTCATCCGCGTGGACCGATACGTAAGTTACGGTTCCGTAGGTAGGATCTGGTCCATGACTGCGCCCGTCCCCGACGCGCCCACGGACACGCCGGCCGCAGGCCACGGTCCCGCCGCGCTCTCCTTGTCCGACGAGATCAAGCCGAAGCTCCGCGGCTGGCTGCACCTGGGCATGTTCCCGGCCGCACTCGTCTCGGGCCTGGCACTCACCGCCTTCGCGAGCTCGCCCCGCGCCCGCCTGGCCTGCGGGATCTTCGCTCTGACGGCCTGCCTGCTGTTCGGCGTGAGCGCGCTCTACCACCGCGGCACCTGGAGTCCGCGCATGGACGGCATCCTGCGCAGACTGGATCACGCCAATATCTTCTTGATCATCGCGGGGACGTACACACCACTGACGATGCTGCTGCTGCCGGGGGCCAAGGGCCAGTGGCTGCTGTGGAGCATCTGGGGCGCGGCCGCCGCGGGCATCGCCTTCCGGGTCTTCTGGGTCGGCGCGCCGCGCTGGCTCTACACGCCCTGCTACATCGCGATGGGCTGGGCGGCCGTCTTCTTCCTCCCTGACTTCATGCGCACGGGCGGGATCGCCGTCCTCGTCCTGGTGGTCGTCGGCGGTCTGCTCTACAGCGCGGGCGGCGTGATCTACGGCATCAAGCGCCCGAACCCGTCACCGCAGTGGTTCGGCTTCCACGAGGTCTTCCACTCCCTGACCCTCGCGGCGTTCGTCGTGCACTACGTCGGGATCTCGCTGGTGGCCTATCAGCACGGATGACCCTTCCCCGGCCCTTCCGGCCGGCTCCCCCTCAGTGGCCGCGACGTCGAAGTCGCGGCCACTTTTGCGTGCCGGGAACACGGCACCGCGCCCGCGCCAGGAGCGCAGCACCACCCCCTCCCCATTGACAGTAACCATCTTTTGAGAGCTACTCTCATTTCATGGTTACTGTCACTCAGCAGCACGACCCGCGGCACGACGCCCGCCGCTGGTGGGCCCTCGGAGCCCTGGTCGCGAGCATGCTCGTACTCGGCTTCGACATGACGATCCTCAACGTCGCACTGCCGACCATGGCCCGGGACCTGGGCGCGTCCACCGGCGAGCAGCAGTGGATGGCCGACGCGTACGTCGTCGTCTTCGCGGCCCTGATGCTCCCGGCCGGCCTGCTCGGCGACCGCTTCGGACGGCGCCGGATGCTCATCACCGGACTCGGCGTCTTCCTGGCCGGCTCCCTGGCCGGCGCCCTCGTCGACGACGTCACCCCGGTGATCGTCGCCCGCGCCCTGATGGGGGTCGGCGGCGCGCTCGTGATGCCGCTCGCGATGGCCGTACTGCCCTCGCTGTTCGGACCCGAGGAGCGCACCAGGGCCGTCGGCGCGGTCTCCGCCGCCTCCGCGCTGGGCCTGCCGCTCGGCCCGATCCTCGGCGGCTGGCTGCTCGACCACTTCTGGTGGGGCTCGGTCTTCCTGGTCAACGTGCCGATGGCCGCGATCGGCATCGCCGCCTGCGTCTTCCTGCTCCCCGAGACCCGCGACCCCGCCTCCCCCAAGGTCGACGCCGTCTCCACCGCGCTCACCGCGGCCGGCCTCAGCATCCTGATCTACGCGATCATCGAGGCGCCGGGGCGCGGCTGGGGCGACCCGCTGGTCCTCGGCCTCTTCGCCGCCTCCGTCGTCCTGATCGCCCTGCTCGTCGTCCGCGAACGCCGCAGCGCCCGCCCGATGCTGGACCTCTCCCTGCTCGCCCAGCGCGGCTTCCTGCTCAACACGCTCGCCGCGACCCTCGTCATGTTCGTCCTGTCCGGGCTGATGTTCGTGCTGCCGCCGTACCTCCAGGCGGTGCTCGGGAACGACACGTTCGCCACCGGGGTGCGGATGCTGCCGATGATGGGCGGGCTGCTGATCGCGTCGAGGGGCGCACAGCCGCTGCTGGCGAAGTTCGGGGCGCGGGCGGTGATCAGCGCCGGCCTGGTCACCCTCGCCTTCGCCGCGATCCTCGGCAGCCGCACGTCCGTCGACGACGGCTACGGCTTCACCGCCCTGTGGCTGTCCATCGCCGGCCTCGGCTTCGGCTTCGCCGTGGTGCCCGCGATGTCCGCCGCCCTCGGCGCCCTGCCCCGCGACCGGGCCGGCAGCGGCTCCGGCCTCCTCATGACGGTGCGCCAGGTGGGCGGCGCGATCGGCATCGCCCTGCTCGGCTCGCTCCTCGCGGGCGCATACGGCGACCGGCTCGACACCTCCGGCCTGCCGCACGGGGCCGCCGACGCCGCCTCCGACTCGGTGGTCGGCGCCCATGTGATCGCCGCGCAGCTCGGCGACCGCGCGCTCACCGCCTCCGCGAACGCCGCGTACCTCCACGGCATGGACCTGGTCCTCATGATCAGCGGAATCGCGGCACTCGTCACCGCGCTGCTGGCCGCGGCGCTGCTCCCGAAGCCCGAGACGTCGCCCGCCCCGGCCCCGACCCCCGAGGAGGACACCGCCGTGGCCCCGACGCCCGCCGATGCCGGACAATGAGCACCATGGCCGCCACCGCACACAGCTCCACCCCCGCCGACGGCCCCCAGCTGGGGCTCCGGGAACGGAAGAAGCTCAAGACCCGGATCGCGATCCGCGACGCGACCTACGGACTGATCCAGGAGCAGGGGTACGACGCGACGACCATCGAGCAGATCGCCGAGCGCGCCGAGGTCTCCCCCTCGACGGTCTTCCGCTACTTCCCGACCAAGGAGGACATCGTCCTCACGGACGAGTACGACCCGGTCATGGAGAAGGAGCTGACCGCCCGCCCGGCCGACGAACCGTGGACGGAGTCCCTGCGGTACGCGGTGCACCAGGCCATCGGCTTCGGGTTCACCGAGGAGCCGCACGTGTCCCGGCTGCGGACCCAGCTGATGGTCGACGTGCCCGCGGTGCGCTCCCGGATGATGGAGAGCATGTCGGTCACCGGCCGCATGCTGTGCCGGGTCATCGCGGCGCGCACCGGCCGCGACCCCGACAGCCTGGAAGTGCGGGTGTTCGCGATGTCCCTCATCGGCGGCCTGATGGAGACCTCGCTGTACTGGGCCGAGACCGGCCACCAGGAGGACCTCGGCGACCTCGTCGACCGCGCCCTGGACGTCCTGGAGAACGGTCTGCCACCGAAAAACCCGGAGGCCACGGACGCGTCCGGCGTGACATCCTGATCCGGTGAACGGACCGGAGATCCACGTCGCATTCGCCCCCGAACTGCGCCTGTTCGTCCCGCACGAGCGGCGGTCCGGCACCACGGCGGTCGGCACCGACGGCGCCTCCACCCTCGGGCACGTCGTGGAGTCGCTCGGCGTCCCCCTGCCGGAGGTCGGCGCACTCGTCGTGAACGGCCGCGAGACACCCGTCTCGTACATCCCGGCGGCCGGCGACTCGGTGGAGGTGCGCCCGGTCGAGCGCCCCCAGCGGGTCCCCGGCGCCCCGCTCCGCTTCCTCCTCGATGTGCACCTCGGCACGCTGGCCCGCCGGCTGCGCCTCCTCGGCGTCGACACGGCCTACGAGTCGACGGACCTCGGCGACCCGGCCCTCGCCGCCCTCTCGGCCGCCGAGAAGCGCGTACTGCTCAGCCGCGACCGCGGCCTGCTGCGCCGCCGCGAGCTGTGGGCGGGCGCCTACATCTACAGCACCAGGCCCGACGACCAACTCCGTGACGTCCTGGACCGGTTCGCCCCCGGGCTGGCCCCCTGGACCCGGTGCACGGCGTGCAACGGCGTACTCGAGAAGGCCACCAAGGAGCAGGTCGCCGACCAGCTGGAAGGCGGCACGCAGCGGTCGTACGACGTCTTCGCGCAGTGCGAGGAGTGCGGGCGGGCCTACTGGAAGGGCGCGCACCACGACCGCCTGGAGGCCATCGTGGAGCGCGCCCTCGCGGAGTTCGGCGCCTAACGGCGCTTCAGATCCTTGGTGCCGCAGGCCAGTTTGTCCTTGCTGGGATCGAGCCCCAGCGGATCGTCCTCGCCGTTGACCTTCAGCCGGCCGTAGTCGTTCTTCTCGAGCCAGGCGCACCGGGCGGCCGTCGTCTTCCTCACCTCGCGCGGGAACGCGGTGGGCACGCAGACGTTGACGGTCCCGTAGTGCCGGTCGCATCCGGAGACGGCGGCGCCGACCTTCTGCGAGGCGCGCTTCCTGCCGGGCCCCGTGACCTTGCCGTCCAGGGAGTCGGCGAACGGGTGGACATGCGCCGAAGCCGTGTCCTCGGAGGCGGCGGCGAGCGCGGACGGGCCCTGGAGATGCACCCACTTGGCCACCGACGGCACGCCGTTGGCGTCCACCGCGAAGAGCATGTACCAGCCGGGCGGCGCCAGGTTCGGGTTGCTCGTCACGTTCAGATCGACGTTGTTGCCGCCCACGGACAGCGGCAGATCGACGAACCGCTGGTTCGGGTCCGAGGAGTGCGTCACCGCCGCCGGGCGGATCAGCTCCGCCTTGGCGATGGGACGGTCGACGGTGATGCGCTGGGTGTCGCCGTACACCCACTCGTTGTCGATCACCGAAGTGATCGTCGGGCGGGTGCCCTTGAGCAGATAGGGCGGGGTGTAGAGGGACACGTTGTGGTTCCAGGTGCCGTTGCCCGGGTTGTCGCCGGTCGCCATCACGCGGCCGTCGGGCAGCAGGAAAGCGGACGAGTGGTAGCCGCGGGCCTCCGGGTCGGCGGCCACCGGGTCGAAGGTGGAGCTCGCCGGGTCGAAGATCGACGACTCGTAGACCGGGTCGGCGCGATTGTGCAGGGCGCCGCCGGTCTCCAGGACCTTGCCGTCGGGCAGCAGCACGGCCGAGACGTACATCTTGCCCTGGGTGCCGGTCTCGGCCACCTTGCCGTTGCCGAGGTCGACGGTGCCCTGCGGCAGCGGCGGCCCGGCGGTGTACGCCGGGTTCGCCGACTTGAGGTCGATGATGTCCGTCAGCCGGTTGGCGGCCGGATTCGAGTCGATGTTGCCGCCGCCGATGGTGAGGACCTTCTGGTCCTGCGCCGGAGGCAGCAGCACGCTCGCCGACTGGTCGCGCTCGTCCTTGCTCTGCAGACCCGGGATCGCGGTGGTCGTGTTCGCGTCGTAGTCGTAGACCGCCGAGCCGGTGCCCGGGGTGCCGTTGCCGAAGACATGGCTGCCCGAGTAGAAGAGGCGGCCGTCCTGCATCAGGATCATCGACGGGTACAGACCCCAGTACGACCAGGTCTGGTTGACCTGCCACAGCGGCAGCCACCGCTGCTGCGCGGCCGACCAGCGCTCGGCGGTCACCGAGCCGGTCGAGTCCTCGCGCAGCCCGCCGAACGAGACGATGTCGCCGTTGCCCAGCTCCGTCGCCGACGGATACCAGTGCCCGTCGTTCAGGTCGTTGGTCTTGCTGTAGGTCTCGGTGACCGGGTCGAAGAGATACGAGTCCTTGTACCCCTCGTACCCGTGGCCGCCCACGACCGGGAACGCCTTGTTGCCGCTCATCACGAGCACCCGGCCGTCGGAGAGCTGGACGTGCCCCGCGCAGAACATGTCCTTGGGCGTGGGGATCTGCCGGTACGTGCCCTTCACCGGGTCGTAGACCGCGCTGGTGAACGTGCCCGCGTTGAACTGCTCCTCGCTGTTGCCGGAGCCCGCGATCAGCAGCACCTTGCCGTTGTTGAGGACGACGGAGTGCATGGAGCGGACCGGGTTCTGCGTGGGCAGGACCGTCCACCGGCCGTTCGCGCACTCCTCGGCCGTGCCCGTGCAGGTGGCCGGCGGGAGCGGGTCGGCGACCTGCTCCATCGTGTAGTCGTCGGTGGTCGCGGACCCGGTGCCGTACACCGACACACCCCAGGTGATGCGGTCGGTGCCGGCCGGCACCTCGGGTGTGCGGACCGTCGCCCGGGTCCAACCGCTCTGCATGTCCAGCGTCTTGAGGTCGGTCCAGTACTGCCAGCCCGCCGTCGCGTCATGCCGGAAGAGCGTGATCGCGGCGTCGGGGGTCGTCGTCCTGTACCAGAGGCCGAGGTCGTACTGCTTGCCCGCGGTGACCACCGGCGCGCAGGCGGCGGACTCGGTGATCAGCGCCTTGCGGTCGCCGTCGACACGCCGGGTCAGCGCGACCTTCATGGCCTTGGTGCCGGTGTGCGCGTCACTCGTGGTGGTGAACGTGAAGTCGTTGTCGCCCCAGCCCGACTTCTCCCAGCAGTACGGCATCCCGTCCGTGCCGGCCGTCTCGAAGCCGGGGTTGGTGACCAGGTTGGCGGCCGAGGCGGGCTGTGGTGAGGTGAGCAGCAGGCCCGCGGTGAGACCGGCCACGGCCACCAGTGCGGTTCTGCGTCTGCCGAGCGTGGTGAGGGTACGGATGTTCACATGGCTCTCCTTGCCGTGCGGCTCCCGTCCGGCGCCCCCCGGCCCCGGCGCGGCAGATAGACCAGCGCCTCGGTCCCCACGAAACGCAGGACGAACGTCATCACCAGGGCCACCGCGGTGGCGGGCAGCGACTCCATACCGAACCTGCCGACCAGCAGCGCGATCAGCGGGATGCGCAGCACCAGGTCGGCGTTGGCGAGCAGCGCGAACCGGCCCACCCGGTCCCACCAGGTGCGGTGCCGCCGGCGCTCGCGGAACAGCAGGTGCTCGATGAGCAGGAAGTTCCAGGCCACCCCGAGCTGGTTGGCGAGGATCTCGGCCGGTACGTAGTGCATGCCGAGCGCGGTGAGGGCGTACAGGCCCAGCAGGTTCGGTACGAAACCGGTGGCGCCGATCAGCCCGAAGACGACCATCCGCGCGATCGGCGAGGCGGTGCGCAGTCCGACGAGATGGCGCAGAAAGCGGAAGCCCTCCTGCGCGGTCGACTTGGACTCGCCCGCGAACCGGTCCTGGAAGACGAAGGGCACCTCGGTGACCTCGCGGGGACGGCTGCGTACGGCCAGTTCGAGGAGGATCTTGTAGCCGAGCGGCTGGAGGATCTCCGCGGTGACCGCACTGCGGCGGATCGCGAAGAAGCCGCTCATCGGGTCGCTGATGCCGCGCAGCCGGCGCGGGAACAGCGACTTCGTCAGCCAGGTCGCGCCGCGCGAGACGGCGATGCGGTACCCGCCCGCGAGACCGGCGCGGCTGCCGCCCTTGATGTAGCGGGACGCGACGACGAGCCCGGCGTTCGCCCGCTCACCGGTGCCCACCAGCTCCGGCACCAGGGACGGCGGGTGCTGGAGGTCGCCGTCCATGACGACGATCCAGTCGGAGCCGGCCGCCTTGATGCCCTCGACCACGGCGCCGCCGAGCCCGCCCTCGGGCTCCTCGCGGTGCAGCACGGTGACCGGGAACGGGCAGTCCTGCGCCGCCTGGAAGATCACGTCGGGGGTGTCGTCGGTGGAGTCGTCGACGAAGACGACCTCGCAGGGCAGCCGCGCCGGCACCGACTCGGTGATCCGGTGCAGCAGCTCCCTGATGTTCGCGGACTCGTTGAAGGTCGGTACGACGATGGTGACGGCCCCGGGTTCAGGGACCTCGGCGGCCCGTACGACCGGGTCGCCGAGCTCCTCGGGAACGGTGGACTCGTGACTCATCGGGAACCTCCCACGGTCTGGATCCGACGGATCTCGATCCGGTCCGCGCCGGTGCCGAAGGTGGCGACCGGCTCGGAGTGCTCCATGGCGGCCTTGACGTGCGGCAGGTCGACCGCGTCACGCCGTACCGTCGGGGAGGCGACCACATAGTCCAGGTCGCGCCAGCCGCGCGGCATCGTCTTGGTCACCGCGGGGTCGAGGTCGGCCTTGTAGAACCAGATGACGCCGAGGCCCGGCCGGTAGCCGTCGTGGACGAGGTCGAGCCACAGCGCGTCGTCGACCAGGACCCGGGTGTCCTCCGGGTCCTTCACCTCGGTCTTCAGCCAGGCCGACGCGGCCCGGTAGGGGGCGTTCGCGTCGGCGGTCAGGGCGGTGCGGTCGCCGTCGTACCAGTGCGGCACGACGTACGCCCCGGCGACGGCCGCGAGCAGCGCCGCCACGACGTACCGCGCCCCGGTCACATACGGCTTCTCCGCGCCGCCGCGCCACCTGCGCAGCACCGCGTGGGCGACGCTCGCGGTACCACCGGCCAGGACCAGCGCCAGGAAGGGCAGGGCCTGGATGACGTACATCGCGGGCAGATAGCCGCTCGGGCGCAGGGCGACGAGGGCGAGGATCGCCACGGTGAGCGCGGGTCCGGCCAGCGCCCGCGCGGTCACCGACCAGCGCCAGGTCACCAGGAGCAGCAGCGCCCCGGCGAGACCGCCGAGCGGCAGGACACGGTCGTAGTAGAGCCAGGACTGGAGGACTCCGTACGAGCCGGAGCCCGGGTCGAGGACGAAGCCGGAGCCGGGGCGGCTCATCTGGTAGGTGATGCCGTCCCACAGCGAGACATGGCCCGCACCGGGGAACAACTCGCCCTTGAGCAGGGCGAACAGCGGGTACGAGAGGCCGAGCAGGGTGCATGCGGTGATGGCCCCGGTGAGGGCGAACTTACGGGTGTCGCGGTGGCCGTGCCGCCACATGGTGACCAGCAGGGCGGGCAGGATGACGAGCATCGTCTCCTTGGTGAGGACGGCCGCGGCCGCGGCGATCCCCGCCCCGAAGTGGTGCCAGAGGTGGCGGCTCGGGGAGGCGGCCAGGCAGAACGCGAGCAGCGTCCACATCACCGCGATGTTGTCCAGGAAGATCTCGCGCTGGAGCACGACCGACAGCGGTGAGAGCCCGAAGAGGACCATGGCGAGGCCCGCGGCCCAGCGCGGCAGCGAGAGGCGGCGGGCGAGCACGTACACGAGGACCGTGCTCACCGCGCTGACCACCAGCATCGCCGCACGCATCGAGCCGACCGTCATCGACGAGGGGCTGAAGTGCGCGGGGATCCAGGTCAGCAGGGCTATCTGGATCCAGCCGAGGGGCGGGTGGTCGTACCAGTACGTGTAGTGGGCGAGGCCCTTGCCCTCCTGGACGGCCCAGGCCTGGGAGAGATAGGTGCCCTCGTCGTCGCTGAGCGTCGGGTAGTCGGCGATGTTCCAGCCCTGCACGACCAGGATCGCCACGAGGAGCGCACCGCACAGCAGCAGATCCGAGCGCGAGCTGCGAAAACGCAGGATCCGCGGGGGGCTGGGGACGAATTTGGGTGCACGGGACCGCTGCGCGGGGACCTTGGGTGTGGTCGCCGCGGGAAGAGTGGAGGTCACGCGGGAACGTCCTCTCGGATCACTTCGGTGAGATGCGCGCCGACATGACTGGTCAACTCCCAGTCGTTGCGGCCTCGTTGCTCACGCCACACCGCGCGGATGGCCGCGCCGGCGAGAAGCACCTGGTAGAAGGGGCCGCCGACGATCAGCTTGAGGTAGTGCACGGAGCGGACACGGAGCCCGTACTGCTTGCCGAAGTCGTGCAGTCCCACCACTTCGAACACGAAGGTGACGAACGCGGTGACGGCCGGCAGGAAGGTGATGAAGGCGATGCCGACGGGCACGTCGAGGAAGAGCGCGACGGCCGCGTTGAGCGGAATGATGACGCCGGAGATCGCCTGGAGGAACGGCGTCATGAGCGTGTAGCGGGCGAGCAGCCGCTGGCCGAAGCCCGGCAGCTGCTTCCAGTCCTTCTTCCGGTAGACCTGGAGGAAGCCCTGGTTCCACCGGGTGCGCTGCTTGAGCAGCGACATCAGGCTGCCGGGGGTCTCCTCCCGGGTCACCATGTCGGAGTCGTACGCGACGACGACCTTCTTGCCGACACTGGAGAGACGTACGCCCAGGTCACAGTCCTCCGCCAGGCAGTCGGGATCCCAGCCGTCGGCCTCTTTGAGGACGTCCGTGCGGACGAAGACGGTGTTGCCGCCGAGCGGGATGAACCCTTTCTGCGCGTGCAGATGGAGCCGGGAGCGGAACCAGAAGAAGTACTCCAGGCAGTTGCGCAGGCTGTACCAGCTGGAGTTGAAGTTGATGAGCTGTACGCCGCCCTGGACGACGTCCGCGCCGGTGGAGCGGAAGGCGTGGTCGACGTGGGCGAGCAGCTCGGGATGGACCTGGTCCTCGGCGTCGAAGACCCCCACCACGTCGCCGCGGCAGTGCGGCAGCGCGGTGTTCATGGCCTTCGGCTTGTTCTTCTTCTCGTGGGTGTCGACGACGACGCGCACCCGCTCGTCGCGGGCCGCGGCCTTCCGGGCGACCTCGGTGGTCTCCGGGTCGTCGTGCCCGACGATGACGATGATCTCGAAGTCGGTGTGACTGGACTCCAGCAGGCGCTGGATCGTGTGGTCCAGCACGGCCTGTTCGTGTCGCGCCGGCAGCAGCAGCGAGAAGGACAGGCCCTCACCGCCGTCCGGTCTGCTGAAACGGGTGGAGGCCAGCACCTCGGGCGTACGCCACGCGTGCATCTGCCACCACAGGGTGAAGGCCGCCATCCAGAACAAAGCCAGCGAAACGGCAGCAATGAAGACAGACGTGAGCACCAGATCCCCCCAGATCCCCAAAAGCCCCCTGTCGCGACGATGAGCCACAACCGTCGCGTCACGATGCAGAGACTATGAGTGAACTGTGAAGCGCACAGGCCTTTTTGGTGAAGAGCGTGTTTCCTCACACTCGTGGGACTTACTGAACATTCCGAACGCCTGTCGCGTTTGGACCAGTTGACTACGGCCCGTTCAACCGCGTTTCAGCCGCTCAGAGCCGTGCGGAGCCGGTCCGCGTCCGTGATCGGCGCGTCGCAGGTGAAGTTACGGCAAACATAGGCGGCGGGCCCTCCCCCGACGAGGGGCCGGTCGGCCAGAAGCGGAAACTCGTCGCTCCCGGGAGTCCCCACGGCCACGACGGCGCCCGGCGCGGTGCCCAGAAGCGCCGTGCGGTGCAGGGTCCCTGTCGCCGGGTCGTCGGCCGGGCCCACGACCGAGACCTCGCGCGGCCCGTCGAGCAGCGCCTCCGCGACGGCGAGCCCCCAGCCGACGAAGCGGGGAGCACGCGGGCCGAGCGCCTTCACCACGCCCAACGCCCGCTCGGCGGCGGTGCGATGGGGCTCGGCGCCGGTATGGGCCGCGTAGCTCAGCAGGGCGCCGGCGGCCGCGCTCCAGCCGGACGGGGTCGCGTTGTCGGTGGGGTCCTGGGGGCGGCGGATGAGCTTCTCGGCGTCGGCCGCGGTGTCGTAGAGGGCGCCCGACTCGGGGTCGGTGAACTGGGCGAGGACGTGATCGAGCAGGAACCCGGCGAATTCCAGCCAGACCCCCTCCCCGGTGACGGAGGCGAGGGCGAGGAAGCCCTCGGCGACGTCCCCGTAGTCCTCGAGGACGCCCGCGTGGGCGCCGGCCCGGCCGTCCTTGCTGGTGCGGGCGAGCCGGGCGTGCTCGTCCAGGTGCAGGCGTACGAGGAGGTCGGCGGCGCCGATGGCGGCCTCCACCAGGTCCGGGCGGTCGAAGTACGCGCCGGTCTCGGCGAGGGCGGCGATCGCCAGGCCGTTCCAGGCGGCGACCACCTTGTCGTCGCGGCCGGGGGCGGGACGCTCGGCCCGCCTCCCGAGGAGCCGCGCCCGGACGGAGGCGATCCGCTCCGCGTCGAACACGACGTCCTGCTGCGGGAGCTGGAGGACGGAGGCACCCTCTTCGAAGGTGCCGTCCCGCGTCACCCCGAAGCAGCGGGCGGCGAGTTCCGCGTCCTCGCGGCCGAGGGCCTGCTCCAGCTGCTCGGGCGTCCACACGTAGTACGCCCCCTCGACGTGCCGACCACTGCCGTCATCGCTGTCGGCGTCGAGCGCGGAGGCGAACCCGCCCTCGCCGGTACGCAGCTCGCGCACCATGAAGTCGGCGGTCTCCAGGGCGACACGACGAGCGAGTTCGGAACCGGTGGCACGCCAGAGGTGGGCGTAGACGCGGCAGAGGAGGGCGTTGTCGTAGAGCATCTTCTCGAAGTGGGGTACGACCCAGTCACGGTCGACGGAGTAACGGGCGAAACCGCCGCCGAGCTGGTCGTAGATGCCGCCGCGCGCCATGCGCTCGCAGGTGTCCTGCGCCATCTGGAGGGCGCCCTCGGAGCCGGTGCGGGCGTGGTGGCGCAGCAGGAACTCGACGACCATGGACGGCGGGAACTTGGGCGCCCCGCCGAAGCCGCCGCGCCGGGCGTCGTAGTCGCGGGTGAGACCGAGGAGGGCCTGCGCGAGCTCCTCCTCGCCCGGGGTGCTGCTGTCTCCGTAGGAGATCTCGCGTCCGGCGAGATCCCGCACGATCTTCCCGGCGACCTCGGCGACCTCGTCCCGCCGGTCGGTCCAGGCACTGCGCACGCCCTCCAGGACCTGCCGGAAGGAGGGCATGCCGTGCCGGGGCTCGGGCGGGAAGTACGTGCCGAAGTAGAAGGGCTCGGCGTCCGGCGTGAGGAAGACGGTCATGGGCCAGCCGCCCTGCCCGGTGGCGGCCTGTACGGCCTCCATGTAGACAGCGTCAACGTCGGGGCGCTCCTCGCGGTCGACCTTGACGTTCACGAAGTGCTCGTTGAGATACGCGGCCGTCGTCTCGTCCTCGAAGGACTCGTGGGCCATGACGTGACACCAGTGACAGCTGCTGTAGCCGACGCTCAGCAGGAGGGGTACGCCCCGCTTGCGGGCCTCTTCGAAGGCCTCGGGCGACCAGGGCCACCAGTCGACGGGATTGTCGGCGTGCTGGAGCAGATACGGGGACGTCTCATGGGCCAGTCGGTTCACCCTTCCACTCTCCCACGGCCTCGGGTGTCGCACAGATGCGCTGGTCCACCGGGCGCGCCTCCTCGGGGGCGGCTTCACGAAGGTGGCGGTGCCGGTCGCGGAGTCCAGGCGCCGGAGCTCTCACTCCGCAGGCCCGTGATCGTCGGCCCCCTCGCGCTCGCGTCCCGCTCCAAGGACACTGGTGGGCGGAGGAGTTGCCGCCGGAGGGGGACGTGACATGCGGGACGGTCATCGGGCGGACGCCGAGCGGCTGTTGGCCCGGGCTGTGGAGGAGGAGGTGCGCCGGTCGGGCGGGCGCACCGACGGGGCGCTGCTGCTGTCGCGGGCGCGTGGAGCGCTGGACGGCATGGCGCGGGCGGCCGCGGAGGAGTACGAGGCGTACACGCGGGCCCTCGACGAGACGGAGGCGGGCCGGCTGACGTTCGGTCAGCGCTACGCGCGCGAGGGCGCCGGAACGCCGCTGCTGGTGGCGGCCGTCGCGGCGGTCGCGGCCTGCGTGGCGGACCTGTCCCTCGGCACGGGTGCGGGGACGGCGTTCGGCGCCGGTGCGGCCGTGGGCGTGGTGGGTGCCGCGGCGACCGTGGCGAAGGTGACCGCCTCGCATCTGCCGGCCGCGAGCCGCCGGGCCGGGGCGCTGGGCCAGCCGGGCGGCCCGGAGCAGTTGCGGTTGCAGTGGCTGACGGCGCTCGAAGTACGGGGCATCCGCCCGTTCCTGGACCAGCAGCGGGTGATCACGGCCGCGACGGGCGCGAAGAAGGGTGCGCCCCAGCTGCGGCGCACCGACAAGAGCGCGGCGGCACGGCGGCGCAGCGTCCTGGAGCAGTCCTTCGGTCAACTCCCGGAGCCGGACGGCCCGTTCGCGGGGCGGCGCGCCGAGCTGTCGCGGATCGCGCAGTGGGTGCAGGCGGCCCGGGCGAGCACGGAGACCAAGCCGACGGTGGTGGTGCTGCACGGCGCGCCGGGCGCGGGGCGTACGTCGCTGGCGGTGCGGGCGGCGCACGCGCTGAAGGACCAGTTCCGGGGCGCGTGCGTGGTGGATCTGCGCGGCGACAGCCCCGAGGAGCCGCCGCTGTCCACGCGGGACGCGCTGCTGCATCTGCTCAACCGGCTGGGCGCGCCGCGTGAGCAGCTGCTCTTCCGGGATCGGTCCTCACCGGACCAGCAGGTCAGACGGCTCAGCGAGCTGTACCACCAGCATCTGACGGGGCTGGCGGTCACGATCGTGCTGGACGACGCGTCGGACGCGGAGCAGGTGCGCACGCTGGTGCCCGAGCGGTCGGAGAGTCTGGTCGTGGTGACCGCCCGCAAGCCGCTGGACCTGCCGGCCGACCTGCCCGCCTGGGTGCACCAGCTCCCGGTGGAGGCGCTGGACGCGGCGGGCGCGGAGGAGCTGCTGAACGCGGCGGCGCAGGACAGCTCGGGACCGTACGACGCCGAGTCGGCGGACCGGATCAGGGAGTTGTGCGGCGGTCTGCCGCTGGCGCTGCGTATCGCGGGCTCCTCCCTGGGCCCGCGCACCCCGCGGCAACTGGCCGCCGATCTGGGGGCGTACGGCCCGGTGGAGCCGGTGGAGCGCTGTCTGTGGCTGCGTTACACCGACCAGTCGGATGTCTCCCGGCGTCTGCTGCGCCGGCTGGCCCTGGCGGGCCGGGCGTCCCTGGGCACGGCGGCGGCGGCCTCGCTGCTGGCCACGGACGAGCACGAGGCCGCCCGCCATCTGGACGCGCTCGCCCGGGCGGGCCTGATCGACCACGTCCGCGGCAGCCGCTACCGGCTGCACGACGTCGTGCGGGCCTTCGCGCAGGCCCGTCTGCTGGACGAGGAGGAGCCGGCCGACCGCACGGCCGCGCAGGAACGCCTGATCGTGAACTACGCGGAGCTGGCGGACTCGGTGATCCGTCTGGTCGACGGCAAGACGTCGACCCGCGCGGACCAGTTCGGCCCGCACGGTTTCACGTCCCTGGACACGGCGTTGCGCTGGCTGGACGACGAGTCGAGCTTCATCACGGCGGCTCTGCGGCACGCGGAGGGGGTGAACCAGGCCGCGGTCCTGAATCTTCTCGGCGCTCTGTGCGACTACTGCCTGCTGCGCGGCGACCTGTACCGGCTGGGCGAGATCAGCGAGCTGACCCAAGCCGTGGACCAGGGCCTCCTGGTCCGTTCGGTGCAGTGGCGTACGGGTATCGCGGCCCGTCATCTGGGCGAGCTGGACAAGGCCCGCAGCACCCTGTCGTCCGTCGTGGACCTCTACTTCGAGGCGCACCACGACGCGGGCGCGGCCCGTGCGCTCGGCTCCCTCGGCATCACCCTGCACCACCAGGGCAATCTGACGGAGGCGGCGGCGAAGCTGCGGGAGGCCATGGACCTCCAGGCCGCGCCCGAGCTGGCGGCGGACCGGGCGTGGACGATGCACGCGCTGGCGGCGGTGGAGCGGGACCGGGCCCGGCTGGCGGAGGCGCTCGACCTGCTCACCCAGGCCCTGGTGCTGCACCGCGAGGGCGAGTCGGTGCACGGTGAGGCGTGGGCCCACTTCCAGCTCGGTCAGCTGGCCCTGCGCATGGGCGACGTACCGCGCGCCGACACGGAACTGCGGGAGGCCCTCGATCGGTACGGGCGTACGCGCGACGCCCGCGGTGAGGCCTGGGCCCTGACCCAGCTGGCCCGTGGGCGACTGGTCGCCGGGGACGCGTCCGCGGCGGTCGACGGGCTGCGCCAGGCGGTCTCCCGTCACCGGGACAACGAGGACGCGCGGGGTGAGGCCTGGACGGTGTACTACCTGGGCCAGGCCCTGGAGGAGACGGGCAACCTGGACCAGGCGGTCCGTGAACTGGAGCGTTCCCGCACGATGTTCTCCCGGATGCGGGACGTCTACGGTCTGGCGTGCGCGCGGCACCATTCGGCCCGGGTGACGAGAGACCAGCGAGCGGCGCAGACGGGCTCGCTCCGGAACTCGGGATTCGCCCGCCAGCTCCTGGTCGACGCCCGCTCGGACTTCCAGCGCATCGGCGTGGCCCACGGCGAGGGCTGGACGTGCCTGGAGCTGGCGGTGGTCGACGCGGGCAACGGCCGTACCCAGCAGGCGCTGACGCTGTGCGACGAGGCGCTGGACCTGTTCACCTCGTACGGGGACCGGCGTGGGGAGGACTGGGCCCGTTTCCTGCGCTGCACGCTGCTGCCGTACGCGGCTCCCGGCGGGGTGGAGGTCGGCACGGCGGTGGCCCAGGAGGACCTGCGCCGTCTGTCCCGTACCTCGCACCCGCTCCGGGACACCAAGCTGGTCGACTACGTGGAGGCGTACCAGCTGCTGCTGGAGCGAGGCGTGAACCTGGACTCGGGCTGGCAGGCCTGGCGTCTGCGGATGGTGCCGGACCGGCATGCCCGGGAGGTCATGGGGGTGCCGGTGACCGCTTCCCGCTGACCGTCCCGGGGCGTGGCTCCGCGACACCCGCGTGGCTCCGTGCCCGCGTGGCTCCGTGACACCCGCCGGGTGTCACGGAGTCGTGCGTGCTGTCGGCTCGGCGGGGTCAGCCCTTGGCGGGCGAGGCCTTCCCGCCGGGCGCCTTGGCGGAGGCGGCCGTGCCGGCGGCGACCGGGCCGGAGGAAGGCGTACCGGAGGAGGACGCGTCCGAGGACGGCGTACCGTCCTGCGACTTCTCCTCGAAGTCGACCTTCCTCATGTGCTTGTTCATCGACTTCATCAGGCCCCACACCGCCAGTGCCATCACCGCGAAGACGATGAAGCCGAGGACGCCGGGGGTGACCTTGTTCTGGTCGACCTCCTTGGCGAGGGGGACGAGGTGCGTCATTGCCAGGCTCGCGCTTGCGCTCATGTCAGGCATTGTCCCTCAGGGCTAGCGGATGCCCGCAAAGAGGTCGTCCTCCGGGAGGGAGGTGTCGACCAGGGACTTGGCCAGCTCGTACTCCTCGGTCGGCCAGACCTTCTTCTGGATCTCCATCGGGACCTTGAACCAGCCGCCGTCGGGGTCGATCTGCGTGGCGTGCGCGATCAGCGCCTTGTCGCGGATCTCGTAGAACTCCGCGCAGGGAACGTGGGTGGTGAGCGTGCGCTCCGCACGCTGGAACTCGTCCCAGCGCTTCAGCCACTCCCCGTACGGCGACTCCAGGCCGCGGTCCAGCATCGCGTGGTGCAGCGCCTCGGTGCGCGGGCGGTTGAAGCCCTGGTTGTAGTAGAGCTTCTGCGGCTGGAAGGCCGGACCGTACTCCGACTCCGGGTACTTCTCGGTGTCCGCCGCGCCGTCGAACGCCACCATCGAGATCTGGTGGGTCATGATGTGGTCGGGGTGCGGGTAACCACCGTTCTCGTCGTACGTGGTGATCACCTGCGGGCGGAAGGAGCGGATCTGCTTCACCAGCTCGCCGGCCGCCTTGTCGATGTCCTCCAGGGCGAAGCAGCCCTCGGGCAGGGGAGGCAGCGGGTCGCCCTCCGGGAGGCCCGAGTCCACGAAGCCGAGCCACTCCTGCTTGACGCCGAGGATCTCGCGCGCCTCGTCCATCTCCTTCTTGCGTACCTCGTGGATGTGCTCCTCGATGTACTTGTCGCCCTGGAGCTTCGGATTGAGGATGGAGCCGCGCTCCCCGCCCGTGCAGGTCACGACCAGCACGTCCACCCCCTCGGACACGTACTTCGCCATGGTGGCCGCGCCCTTGCTCGACTCGTCGTCGGGGTGGGCGTGCACGGCCATCAGTCGCAACTGATCAGTCAAGGCTCAATCCTCAGTAAGTCGGCAAGTCGGCGCCCGGTGTGATTCGGCGCGATGAGCGGCTTCTATAGTGACCGAATCGGGGGGCGAATAATTCCGGGCCCCGCCCTGGGCGCCCCTTCCGGGACTTTCGTCCCGGCCCTGCCGAGAGGACGATCATGAGTACGGCGAGCACGCAGCTGCCCGAGGGCCGGTACGGCCGCTCCGCGGACGAGCGTGCCGACCACAAGCTCAAGATCGTCGGCGGCATCCTGGCCGTGGCCCTGCTCGCCCTGTTCGGCTACTTCGCGTACCACTACGTCGTGCAGAACAAGATCAGCGGCGAAGTGATCACCTTCAAGGCCTCGGACGACGTGGTCAAGGTGCATCTGGAAGTGCGCAAGGACGCGGATGCCACCGGCTACTGCACCGTGCGCTCCCAGGCGGCGGACGGTTCCGAGGTGGGCCGCGCGGACTTCCGTTTCACCGGGCACGACACCCGCATCGACAAGGTCGTCACGCTCCGTACGACCGCCCTGGGGACCACGGCGGAGCTGCTCGGCTGTCACGCCGACTGACATCATCCCTGTCACCTGCCCGCTGACCTGCGGTGACGTAATCTTGATGGCTTATGTCCTCCCCCTTCAGCCGCTGAATTGTTAGGCTCGTGGTTTCGCCCATCCGTGAAGGAACATTCTTCTGGGTAGGGCGATGCTTTGTATTCCCAGTACCTACGAGGAGCACCTGTGACCCAGACCAGTGAGAACGTCACCTGGCTGACCCAGGAGGCGTACAACCAGCTGAAGGCCGAGCTGGAGTACCTGTCTGGTCCTGCGCGCACGGAGATCGCTGCCAAGATCGCCGCCGCGCGCGAGGAGGGGGACCTGCGCGAGAACGGCGGGTACCACGCGGCCAAGGAGGAGCAGGGCAAGCAGGAGCTCCGTGTGCGCCAGCTGACCCAGCTCCTGGAGAACGCCAAGGTCGGCGAGGCGCCGGCGGCGGACGGTGCGGTGGCGCCCGGCATGGTCGTGACCATCGCCTTCGACGGCGACGAGGACGACACGCTGGACTTCCTGCTCGCCTCCCGCGAGTACGCGAGCGCCGACATCGAGACGTACTCGCCGCAGTCCCCGCTGGGCTCCGGCGTGAACGGCAAGAAGGTCGGCGAGGACGCGCAGTACGAGCTGCCGAACGGCAAGCTCGCCTCCGTCAAGATCCTCAAGGCCGAGCCCTACCAGGGCTGACGCCTACGACACCAGCCTCGGCATGCCCCCGGCGCTCACCCGCCGGGGGCATCGTCATGCCCGGCGCGGGGGCCTCGTCGTGCCCGCCTCGTCGTAGCCGCTCGTACGCCATAGCCGCTCGTACGCCATAGCCGCTCGTACGCCATGGCCGCTCGCGCGTCATAGCCCCTCGCGCGTCATAGCCGCCTCGTCATGCCCGGCGAGCAGACGCCGAGGCCGCCCGGACCGGGTGCCGCATAGGCCGTACGCCCGACCGCGACGGGCCTCAGTCGATGACCGTGTAGCCCGCCTCGCGCAGCGCCTGCTCCACCTCGGCGCAGTGTTCCGGCCCCTTGGTCTCCAGGTGCAGCTCCACCTCCACCTCCGTGAGCCCGAGCCGCGGGTCGGTCCGTACATGACTCACGTCGAGGACGTTGGCGTCGACCGTCGGCAGCACCCCGAGCAGCGTCGCGAGGGCGCCCGGGCGGTCCGTAAGCCGCAGCCGGACGGCCAGGTAGCGGCCCGCGGCGGCCATGCCGTGCCGCAGGATCCGCTGCATCAGCAGGGGGTCCACATTGCCGCCCGACAGCACCGCGACGACCGGCCCCTCGAAGGCGCCCGGCTCCCGCAGCAGCGCCGCCACCGGGCTCGCGCCGGCCGGCTCGACGACCAGCTTGGCCCGCTCCAGGCAGAGCAGCAGCGCGCTGGACAGGTTGCCCTCGGACACCGTCCGCACCTCGTCGACCAGATCGCCGATGATCCGGAACGGTACGTCGCCGGGCCGGCCGACCTTGATGCCGTCGGCCATCGTCGCCGGGTTCTCGACGGACACCGGGCGCCCGGCCGCCAGCGAGGGCGGGTACGCGGCCGCGCCCGCCGCCTGCACGCCCACGATCCGCACATCGGGGCGCAGCGCCTTCACGGCTGTCGCGATGCCCGCGGCCAGCCCGCCGCCGCCGATCCCGACGACGATCGTGCGCACCTCGGGGCACTGCTCCAGGATCTCCAGGCCGACCGTGCCCTGACCTGCGATGATGTCGGGATGGTCGAAGGGGTGGATGAACACCGCGCCCGTCTCGGCCGCGTACTCCTGCGCGGCGGCCAGCGTCTCGTCGACCACCGTTCCGTGCAGCCGCACCTCGGCGCCGTACTCCCGGGTCGCGCTGATCTTGGGCAGCGGGGCCGCCTTCGGCATGAACACCGTCGAGCGCACGCCGAGCAGCGACGACGCCAGGGCGACACCCTGTGCGTGGTTCCCGGCGCTCGCGGCGACGACCCCGGCGGCGCGCTCCTCGGGCAGCAGTCCCGCGATTCGCACGTACGCACCGCGCAGCTTGAACGAACCCGTCCGCTGGAGGTTCTCGCACTTGAAGTGCACCGGCGCGCCCACCAGCTGGGACAGATGCCTGCTGCCCTCCATGCCGGTCATGCGCGCCACGCCCGCCAGCATCTTCTGGGCGCCCCGTACGTCGTCGAGCGTCACCGCGGGCAAGGAGTCAGCTGTGCTGTAGCTCATGACCACCAGTCTCGCAGCTCACGCCCCGCCACAGCGGGTGTGACCAAGGCCCGAGACGGGATTGCGCAGCGTCGGTACGGCCCGCGCCCCAGCCGCGTACCCTGTCCCCCAACCCAGCTCCCCACGCATGAATTGAGCCCCCGGCCATGCCCACAACACCTGAAATGTCGATGGACATGACGACCGTCGGTGAACCCGGTCTTCTCGACACTCTGCAGCACGAGGTCGCGGTGTTCGCGCGTCGTGCCGAACAGACCCGGCTCGGCGGGGTGGGGCAGGTGCGCAACTCCATGGACCGTGCCGCGTATCTGCTGCTCAACCGCCTCGACAAGGAAGGTCCGATGGGGGTGAAGGCCCTCGCCGCGAGCATGGGGATCGACTCGTCGACGGTCACCCGGCAGGTGGCGCCGCTCGTCGACACCGGCCTCGTCAAGCGGACCTCGCACCCGGAGGACGGGCGCGCCGTGGTGCTCCAGCTGTCCCCGCGCGGCATGTCCCGGCTGGAGGAAGTGCGCTCCTCGAGGCGTCAGTTGATGTCCGAGCTGACACACGACTGGGCGCCGCAGGAGCGCGAGGCGTTCACCGCGCTCCTCACGCGCTTCAACACCGCGCTCTCGGACCGCATGTCCACCCCGGGGATGCCGACCGGGGACTCCCAGCCCGCTTCCTGACCGCCAGGGGCGGCCGTCCCGCACTCCTGGCGCCCGTCCCGCACTCCGCGGCGCCCGTCCCGCACTCCGCGGCGCCCGTCGCGCACTCCGCGGCGCCCGTCGCGCGCGCCAGGAGCCCGCTGTCCCTTGCGCGCGCTCGCGCCAGCAACCCTCCGCCCCTTGCGCGCGTGGAGCCGTTCCACGGGCTCCCCGCGCGCGTCGCCCGGTGTTCGCCCGTGTTCGCCCTCCGCACGCATGTGCGTCGGGCTCTTGACCGCAGGGCCGGGCCTGGCCTCATATGAGACCGGGTCCTTGTCGTACACGGTGCGGTCCGTCGTACGCGGCCGGGGCCCCGTTCCCCTCAGGGTCGCCGTCGGGCGGGAGGCGCGGTGCGAGAACGGCATGCGTCCCAAGGCGCCCGCCGAGCCCGGGAGTTCGAGGCGTTCGTCGCGGGCGCGGCAGGGCGGCTGCTGCACGCCGCCACGCTGCTCACGGCGGAGCCGCCGGGCGCCAACCCACGCGCGCGGCGCCTGCTGACGCTGGCCCTCTCCCACACGTACGCCTCCTGGGACCGGCTGCGCGGCGAGGACCCGTACGACCGGACCCGCCAGTACCTGGCCGTCCGCTTCGCGCGCGGGGCATGGCACCAGTACGGCGGGCTCGGCCGGTCGCGGCCGTCCCCGGACAGTGTGCTGGCCCGGCTGACGCCCCAGGAACGGCTGATCCTCGTCCTGCGGATGTACGAGGGGGTCGCCGAGGAGCAGACGGCGGCGCTGCTCGGGCTGCCCGCCGAACGCGTGGGGGCGATCTGCGCCCGTGCGACGGCGACGCTGCTGCATCCGCCGCGGGGACCGGCACCCGCCGACGTCATGGAGGTGGCCCCGTCGTGAACCGGCTCGAACGGGAGGCGGCCGTACGGCGGCTGCTGGAGCGGACGCCGCCCCCGGTGCCGCCCGATCTGTACGCGGAGGTCGTACGCCGGGGCTCGGGCATGCTGCGCCGCCGTACGGTGGCCCGCCGTCTGATGTGGCTGCTGCTGTTGGCCGCGGCCGTCGCCTTCGTGGTGTGGGCGTCGACGGCACGCCCCTGGGTGGAGCCGCCGTCGCAGACGACTCCACCCCTCACCGGCTGGTGAGGCCCTTTCTCGAGCCCCGTACCGTGTCTAGCCCAGGGCCTGCTGGAGGTCCTGAAGCAGGTCGTCGACGTTCTCGATGCCCACGGAGAGGCGTACGAGGTCGGCGGGGACCTCGAGCGCGGAGCCGGCCGCGGACGCGTGCGTCATCCGCCCGGGGTGCTCGATCAGGGACTCGACGCCGCCCAGGGACTCGCCGAGGGTGAAGACCTTGGCGCGGTTGCAGACCTCGACGGCCGCCTCCTCGCCGCCCTCGACCTGGAAGGAGACCATGCCGCCGAACGCCCGCATTTGCTTGGCGGCGATCTCGTGACCGGGGTGCTCCGGCAGGCCCGGGTACAGAACGCGCGTCACGCGCGCGTGCCGGGTGAGCATCTCCGTGACCTTGGTGGCGTTCTCGCTGTGCCGGTCCATGCGCACGGAGAGCGTCTTGGTGCCGCGCAGTACCAGCCAGGAGTCGAAGGGCCCGGCGACCGCGCCCATCGCGTTCTGGTGGTAGGCGAGCTCCTCGCCCAGCTCCTGGTCACTCACCACGAGCGCACCGCCGACGACGTCCGAGTGGCCGCCCATGTACTTGGTCAGCGAGTGCACGACGACGTCCGCGCCGAGCGCGAGCGGCTGCTGGAGGTAGGGGGTGGCGAAGGTGTTGTCGACGACCAGCTTGGCGCCGGCCTCGCGCGCGATCTGGGCGATCGCGGGGATGTCGGTGATGCCGAGGAGCGGGTTGGACGGGGTCTCCACCCAGATGGCCTTGGTCTTCGGGGTGATCGCGGCCCGGACGGCCTCGGGGTCGCTGGTGTCGGCGACCGACCACTCCACGCCCCACCGGGAGACGACCTTCGCGAAGAGACGGAACGTTCCGCCGTACGCGTCGTTGGGGATGACCACGTGATCGCCGGGGCTGAGCAGCGTACGCAACAGGCAGTCCTCGGCCGCCAGTCCGGACGCGAACGCGAGGCCGCGGCGGCCGCCCTCGAGGGCGGCGAGGTTCTCTTCCAGGGCGGTCCTGGTGGGGTTGGCGCTGCGGCTGTACTCGTAGCCGCCGCGCAGCCCCCCGACGCCGTCCTGTTTGTAGGTCGAGACCTGGTAGATCGGCGGGACGACCGCGCCGGTCAGGGGATCGGCGGTGTTGCCCGCGTGGATCGCGAGGGTCTCGAAGTGCTGACTGATGTGCCTGTCGCTCATGGGAACCGAGCGTAGTCCGCTCGCGGGACTGATGACGGCCTACGGGTGCGGCGCGGGGGCCGGGTCGCCGGGTCGGGGCCGCTTGCGGGGAGGTTTTGCCGCAGGCCGGGCGGTTTTGCCGCATGCGGGAGGGCTGTACGTGCCGCGCGCGGCACGGTTTTCCACAGGACCGCCGACCGGGTTGGCCAATTGTCGGAGCCGTCTGGTTCGCTTGAGGCATGGAGATTCTCTGGGTCCTGATGGCGCTGGCCATGATGAGCATGGTTCTGCTGCCGGTCCTCATGCGCAGGCGGGCCGGTATTCAGCAGGTCGCGCCGGGCGACCCGGACGCCGCGGACCCGGCGAACTACGGCTTCCTGCGGCAGGAGGAGCTGGACATCCGCATGCCCGGCCCGGACGAGGACCTGCTGGACGTCCTGGATGTGGTGCAGCGGACCCAGGACCACCGGGCGGCGTCCCAGCTGCTGGCCGGCACGGAGACGGCGGACGAGACACGCTGGCAGCGGGTGCAGGCCTTCGCGGGCGCGGCCTCGCTGGAGTTGCAGCAGCACCCCGGCGGGGTGAGCGAGACGCCCGGCGGGCAGTGGCTGCGGGTGTGGCGGGCCGAGGCGCCGAAGGACGCGGGCGGCGCGGCGGTGCACGCGGAGTTCCTGGTGCAGCAGGCCTGGCGGACCTCGACGCCGGGGACGGACGAGTTCCGGATCATCATGGAGGAGGCGAAGGTCGCGTGCGGGGAGGCGGCGCTGCTGGCCCCCGGTGACCCGATCCCGTACATCGTCGAGCTGTCGATCGCGCGCGGGCTGGCCTACCCGCAGGCGGAGTTCGAGAAGCTGTGGCTCAAGATCCTGGACCGCGCGCCCGAGCACATGGGAGCGCATCTGGCCGCGCTGCACTACTGGTGCGAGAAGTGGCACGGCTCGCGGGAGGTGGCGTACTCCTTCGCGGAGGCGGCCGCCGCTCGCGCCCCCCGGGGTTCCCTGCTCGCCGCGATGCCCCTCTTCGCGGTCTTCGAGCACCTCCCCGAGGTGAACCTGGTCAGCAGCTTCTACCAGAGCGAGGTCGTGACGAAGGCGGTGCACGGCGCGCTCTACGCGGTGCACTCAGCCCGTCCCGACGACCCGATGCTGGCGCATGTGCGCCACCTCCTGGTGTTCTTCCTGGTCCGCGGCGAGCGCTGGTCGGAGGCGATGAACCAGCTGGTGCACGTCGACGGACACGTCGGCGCACTCCCCTGGACCCTCACGTCCGACCCGGCGTCGGACTACGCGATATACCGGGCACTGGCGGTGGCGGGGTACGAGGCGAACGGGGGAAGCCCGGCGACGCTGCCGCACTGAGCGGCGGGCGTAGCGGCGGGGCGGGGCCCCGGCCTCCCGGCTTCAGGATGGATCGGGATCGCCGGAGCCTTGTTCCGCCCTTCCCTGGCTGGTGCCCCGCCGTCGGCACCCTTCGTCCACAGCGAGGCACCGCCAGTCCCGCAAGCGCCAGCAGGCCCGGCTGTGGAGCAGTCCGGCAAGCGCAGGCAGGCCCGGCGGTGGGGCTTTGGCCAGTCAGCCTCCGCCTTGCGCCGGGCCGCCTCGGGGTCAGCCCTCCGCGCGGGCGGGCAGCCGCCATCCCGGGCGCGGAAAGTGGCAGGTGTAGCCGTCCGGGTAACGCTCCAGGTAGTCCTGATGCTCGGGCTCGGCCTCCCAGAAGGGGCCGACCGGCTCTACCTCGGTGACGACCTTGCCCGGCCACAGTCCGGAGGCGTCCACATCCGCGATCGTGTCCTCGGCGATCCGCTTCTGCTCGTCGTCCACGTAGTAGATCGCCGAGCGGTAGCTGAGGCCGATGTCGTTGCCCTGGCGGTTCTTGGTGCTCGGGTCGTGGATCTGGAAGAAGAACTCCAGGATCGCGCGGAAATCGGTCCTCGCGGGGTCGAAAAGGATCTCAATGGCCTCCGCGTGCGTGCCATGGTTTCGGTACGTCGCGTTCGGCACGTCCCCGCCGGTGTATCCGACCCGGGTCGCCGTCACGCCCGGGAGCCGGCGGATCAGGTCCTCCATCCCCCAGAAGCATCCACCCGCCAGGACGGCCCTTTGCGTCTGCGCAGCCATTGCGGCCCCTCCAATATCTGTCAGCTCGGTCACTCGGGCTACGCGGCTCGCACACACCGGCACCCATGCCCACTCCGCTCAACGCGCGAGGGCTCCAGGCGATTCCGTGCCCGCCCAACCGGCCCTGCGGCCACCGGCCACCGGCCACCGGCCACCGGCCACCGCGAGGAGCGCACCGACCTGCCGACGTGGTGGTGCTGCGGCACTGGGGGCACGCCGCTGCTGCCACCTCGCGCACAAAGGGACCGACCGCCGAAAATCAGTGGTCGCACGCACCGCCCCGGCCTCAGGGTGTAGGCCATGGAAGAAACCCAGCGCAGGATCCGGGCGGTCCACACAACATCCACGATCACCGTCTACCAGGCTTACTCCCCGGAAATCGGCCTGCCTGCGGTCCGAGAGGGCCGGTTCCCCACGGCGTGGAAGCGGGACCGGATGACGTGGATCAAGCCGTCGTTCCTGTGGATGATGTACCGCTGCGGCTGGGGCGCGAAAGCAGGTCAGGAGACCGTCCTGGCCGTTGAGATCACCCGAGACGGTTTCGAGTGGGCCTTGCGCCACGCGTGCCTGTCGAGCTATGTCCGCGGTGTGCACCCCGACCGCGCCACCTGGCAGCGTCAGCTGAAGCACGCACCCACTCGCATCCAGTGGGACCCCGAGCGCGACCTGCACCTTCAAGCCCTGCCGTACCGCTCCCTGCAACTCGGCCTGGCCGGTGAAGCCGCACGACGCTACGCGGACGAATGGACGGTCAGCATCAGCGACGTGACCCCACTCGCCCGCGAGATCCGCACGCTCGTCGGCAACGGCGACCTCGACTCGGCCGCACGGCTACTGCCGCAGGAGCTTCCCTACCTTCCCGCAGACGAACTGCCGGCCCACCTGCGTCCGTGACCACAACCATAAAAGTTCAGTGGCCGCGCCCACTTGCGGCTCCACGCTGTACGCCATGGAAGAACCGCACCACGGGATCCACGCACTCCACACGGCATCCACGATCACCGTCTACCAGGCATACTCCCCCGAATCGGACTGCCCGCCCTCCACGACGACCGCTTTCCCGCCGCGTGGAAGCGGGGCCGCATGACGTGGGTCATCAAGCCGCGTTCACAGCACGATCCCTGGCGCCGGCAGCATGCGGACCTCAGGCGGACCTACGCCACCACGATGCCGAAATCCTGGACGAGTTCCTCCAGACCGCCCGGGTAGCCCTTGCCGCCGAGTACGAAGTCCCAGTCCCCGTTGGACCTTCGGCGGAAGGACCCGAGCACCAAGGCCCTCTCACGGATTCGGCCGTCAGAGACCTCAAGCCGTCCCACCTCGGCCATACCGGGATCGAGCAGCCGGATGCAGGCATCCGTGAAGCCGGAGAGATCGGCGTCCGCGTTGACCTCCGGGTCGATGGCGGCCACGAGTACGAGCCGATCAGCCTCCGACGGCAACCCGTCGAACGAGACGCAGATCGCGGCCTTGTCCGGCGCAGCGGCCGGAAGAGCGCGCACTGAGCCGTCCGGAGTCTGCGGGTTGTTGAAGAAGACGAAGTGATCGTCGCTGAGGACGCGGTTGCCACGGCAGACAAGTGCACACACGTCCAGGGCCACGCTTCCGGTCCACGACATGCCCAGCACGTTGTAGTCGTCGGGCAGCCGAGTGTTCGGATCCGACGGTGTCGGCTGCGCCGCGGCTTGACGACCACCCTCTCCCAGTCGCCCGCGCAGCCCATGTCTGTGCAGCAGGTCGACGAGCTCGGAGCCCGAGACCAGTTCCAGCGGCTTGCCGTTGGCGAACGTGTGTGAGCCAGGGCCGAACCCTGACGTCGTGACGAGGACACCCTTGTTGGCACCGGCGTCCTGCACGGTCCCGTACAAATCGCGTACGGCGGTCGGGGGCACCGTGTTGCGGTAGCGCTTGACCTGCACGACGATCTTGCCGCCTCGGATCGGTGCCGGATCCAGCGCGTCGACGTCCACGCCGCCATCGTTTGAGCGTTGGGTCGTCACCGCCTGCATTCCCATGGCCCGGAAGAGCTCGGCGACAAGGTTCTCGAAGGCGATCGGATCCATGTCGTACAGGTCCGGTTCCTCATCGCTGCCGTGAGCGACGACGCGGTTCCCGACGTCTTGCGGCCGCCGGCTCGGCCGTACCGGTGTGAGTTGGTCCGGCCGGGCCGAGAGCTGCCCTCGCAGTGCGTCAGACAGGCAACTGCCCGCGTCCACCTGTGCCAGGTGCAGGTCACGGAACGAAGAGCGCGGGGACATGACCGTCGCGAGGAAGATATGGCCGGGCCGGCCCGTCGTAGGGTCGTGTCCGTCCACGAACCCGTTCAGGGCCACGGACTCAAGCGCGCCCAGCTCATCTGCGGCGAAGAGTTCGTGCAGCACGAGCAGCAGGCACTGCGCGAGAACCTCCCGGTACAGAGCTCGACGTTGGCCTGCCGGACGGGGGGTCTCCTTGTCCTGATCGACCCCGGACATGTACCGAACGGACTTGACCTCTGGAACGATGCCGTAGGCAGGCAACTCCCAATCGAGAACCAGCTGCCGGGCTGCTGAGTCGTAGGCCGCCGCAACCTGACGTGGGAAACCTTCGGGCCACGCCGTTGAGGCGTAGAGAGCGGCGGAGAAGTACTCGACCACGGAGTCGGGATCTCTACGCCGCACGCCTTCGGTCACCGCGACGACGCCGGCGTTGTGCGCACGTACCTCGGCCAGCTGAGCATCGGCCCACTGCTGGTACTCCCGCTGGTACGACGCCAGCTGCTGCTGTCTGTGGGCCTCTGCGGCCTGGGCGGCGTGCCAGTCCCGCTCGAAGCGCGCCCGCGCTTCGGTCTGCGCCTGAGCACGGCGACTCGCGGTCCAACCACTTTGCGTTTGGTACTGATGGAAATCCGGCATGGGCACGGGCTGCGCCAACGGTCCTGGGGCGAAGGGCTGGACCTCCTCGGGTCGCATGAGCGAGGAAGCCCTGAAAGCCGGAGCCTGACAACCCGCAGCGAGAAGGCCTTGCAGCGACGCGACCTGTGCGTCCAGTTCCTCCGTGCGCCGTAGCGCCTCCGCCTGCCTGTACTCGCGGTGGCTCTGGGCAGCTCGCCGCTGGTAGGCCCGTGCTTGCTGAGCTTCTTGTCTCCGCTGTCTGGCCTCGGCTTCCATCTGGCGCTGCTGCTGCCGTTGCACCTCGGCCCACACGCCGACCAAACCAGTAGAGCGACGACTCATATGCGGCAGGCCCTCCCCAGGACGTCGACAGCCGAAAGGCCTTTGGTTGTCCCCACAACCAGTTGTGACGAGACGACTCTATCCAGCAATCGCCCTCCCGCATATCCACTCGTCAAAGGCAACCCTCTCGGGCCATCTGTGCAGGTCAAGTGACCGGAGGGTAGCTAAGACCGTACCGCGCGGCAGTGCCCGAGCGGTGCGGCCTTGGCAACGTTGATCCTGCGTGGGCGTACCAGCGAGAGGGGGGCTGAGCACGAGGCTTGGCAGGGGCACGAGTGCTGATGGCTCGCGGCGGCACGGTCAGCTGGGGGCGCCTTCTCCGACGGGCGTCGCCCCTGCTCCGGGGTCACGGAGGAGTAGCCCGCCCGAAGCTCAACCCCACCAACCGGCCGTGGCACCGAGCATCGCGATGGGCATCACGGCCGAGTCCGGTGCGGTCTGGGCATCACGGCCTAGTCCGGTGCGGTCTGGGCGATCCGGCTTACAGAAGATCAGCCGTCCTGGGACCCACTTTCGGTCAAGCCAATCCCCAGGGGCATGATTCGCCGGACTCCTCGCCACGATTACAGGCATGGCGACTTCGGGGGCAGGGAGCAGTCGACTCGGTGGATTGGGGCAGTGGTGGGGCGTCGTCGTCGGCGCTCTGCTAATCGCCGCCTGGATCAACAGGGCCGCGGGGCCTGTGGTCGTCGCGACCCTGTCGGCGCTGGTGCTGATCTGGTGCTTCTTCCAAGCACCCGTGACGTGCGGAGCCCCTGTCAGGGGAAGGGAAGACGGTTGCCGGAACAACGCAACCGGTCTCCTCATGGGCTGCCACATCCGCCAACATCGCTGGCAGAAGATGAAGATGCTGATCCTTCGACGCCAAGTACGCGAGTTTTGCTCCGGCCTCTTCTCGGACGGGAAGGCCGCTCTCGTCACACTGGCCGCAATCGGCAGCTTCCTCTCCGGGCTCGTGGCCTTCCTCCCTGGTATGGCTCTCGGATGACCTCCCCACTACTGCCACAAGAGCGCCCATACCCTGCCGCAGACGAACTGCCGGCCCGCCTACGTCCGTGAAAGCACAAGATCGTCAGACAACCAACCGTCGCAATTGGGGGCTTTCATGCCCGAACCGGCGGGCGCCGGCTCATCGATCCGGCCCGCGGGCGGTACGGGAGCGGAGCGGAGTGTGGATCATGGTGGGGTGATGAAGTGGAGCGAGAAGGCAGCGTCATCTGGGCGGGGCGACGGCGAGACGGGGCTCACCGGCTATCAACAGGATCTGCGGGACCGGTTTCTGGCGGCTCCCGTGCTTCCCGCGCCTGAGCCCTGGCGGCCGGTCTTCAAGCCCTTCGCCGCTGTCGGCGGACTTCTCGGGATCGGTTTCGCGTCGCACCCCGACAACGGCAACGACCTGGTGATGGTCGTCTCGCAGGCCGGGCATGGCCTCTTCGACGCCGTCACAGGGGAGAAGATCGCCCGCGACCGGGACCCCGACCCCGAGGACAGCACCCCCGATGCCGTGGCCGATCTGTCGTGCCCAGGGCTGGGGCCGATCGCCGGCAGCAGGGTGCGTATCGCCGGGCTCTTCGGTGGCGGGCTCCACACCGGCACCGAAGACGGCTGGGTGGTGGAGGTCGTCAGCCCGGCCTGGCCGCATGACCGCGTCCTGCTCTCCCGCGGCAGCGGGATGCCTCACCGCGGTCCGCACGGGGAGAAGTGGTGGCACATCTTCCACTCCAACTACTCCGAACTCCGAGCCGCCGGCTTCTCCCCGTCCGGGCAAACCCTCGCCGTCGCCACGAGCAGCGATGTGACTCTGTGGACACGCCGCACCGCTCACACCCCGGGCGGCCCCGCCCGGCGTTGACCGAGTCACGCGTCGTGGGCTCGACAGGCTCGGGGGCTCCATGGGCTCGGCTCCGTGGGCTCGGCGAAAGCCGGCAGGCCGCCGCGGGACCGGCTGCGCGGGTTCCGGTTCGGGCGGTGGCGCCAGGCTCTCCGTGGACGGGGAGGGGGAGACGGTCATACGACGGTCACACCTTTGCCCGCGTCCAGACCCGGCGCCGCCGGTTGTCGGAACCGGCGTGGACGTTGCGTGAGTCACGGCCCGCGTGCGCGTTCATCGCCGACCACAGCCGGTGTCGGAAGGTGAATCCGGGGGTCGGCCCCCGGCCCGCGGGACGCTCCCGGACCGCCGCCTTCGTGCACAGCGCGTCCCACACCGGGTCCGGGCACTCCCCGCGCCGCCACAGGAAGTCGCAGTACGGAACCTGCGCGATCTCCAGATTCAGCCAGCCGTCCTTGGTCAGCACTCCCTTCCACTCGGACATGTGGAGCTTCAGATAGCCGCGCCGCCTGTCGGACTTGTCGACGCTGGTGATGCCGAGCACGCGGACGAAGCCGGGCGTGTGTTCGAGCACCACGACGGGGCGCTCCTTGTAGGTGTTGTCGTCGTGGGTGAGCTCGGCCATCCATACGTCGCCCACCGCGGGCGGCCAGGGAGCCACACCGGGTGGCGCGGGCCGAGCCGGTGGACCGGATCGCAGCCAGCGCACCAGCCGGGCGACCGCGACCAGCGCACATCCACTGGACAGCGCCACCACCGACCACCACAGCAGGGCCAGCACCTGGGCCGTGGTGGTGGAGTCCGCCGGATCGGGGGTGAGGGTGGCGCCGGTGCGGTGCATCCAGTACCAGGTTCCGCCGGCCACGAGTGCCTGCTTCGCTGCCGTCCGCAACAGCACCAGCGGGAAATAGCCGTGGTCCACGACCCGTAGGACGCCCAGCACCGTCGCCGTCGCCGCGAACGAGACCGTCAACAGCGGTCCGACGACGGACAGCGACGGAACCCCTGCGTCGAGCGCCGCCATCTCGACGGCCACCACGGCGGCCATGAGGGCTGCCGCGCGCGCCGCCAGAAGCAGCCGCCTTCGTTTCAGCCGCTGGGGCGCCACCATGCGGACCAGGGCGAAGGCGACGACCGGACTGGCCATGAGCATGGCCACGGCCCACCAGCTGTGCATCAGATCGGCGCGGCCGTCCTCCAGCAACAGGGCCATCGGCACCGGCACGAGCCAGCAGCCGAACGCCACCGCGAACGGCGCGTGCGCCGAACGCTCGGGCGTGCACCGCCTCGACGGCAACCGCGGCCGCTGCGACGCTCCGACCAGCGGCGCGGCCAGACACACCAAAAGTACGGACCCCAGTAAGACGGCTTGCACGTGTCCCCCGCTCTCCTTGTAGGGGCAGCATTCCCCGTGGCCGGTGCCTCTTCTGCCGTTTCAGCCGTTCTGACCGTTCCGACAGGGATCAATCTGGTAGAGCCGCCGCGAAAGAACTCGGTCCCGTCTGACGTGTCCACCGCGATAACTTGCCGTCATGCGTGCCTCCATGGGATGAGCCGGGGGATGAGCAAGGAAATGATCTTGACCTGGAGGGGACGTACGACATGCACACGTATCTGATCGGTGGCGGGTGGGACGAGCGGGGCGCCGAGGCCGTCTACGGCCCCTTCCTGGAGGCCGCTGGGCAGCGGGCGGGCAGGCAGCGGGCGGCGGGTGACGCCGCGGTCGTCGGCTGCCTTCTCGTCGACGAGGGCGACGGGGCCGGGCAGTTCGCCCGGTACGAGGCCGTGCTGCGGAAGGTCGCCGACTGTGCGCCGGTGCCGCTGCTGGTGCCCCTGGGTGAGCGGTTCGACGTGGGTGCGCTCGGGCGCGTCGACGCCCTGTTGGTGTGCGGCGGGCTGACGCCCGCCTATCAGGACGCGTTGGCGGAGGTCCTCGGCCGGCTGCCCCGGGTGCTCGCCGAACGCGGGATCCCGTACGCCGGGTTCTCCGCGGGGGCCGCCGTCGCCGCGCGGCGGGCGGTCGTCGGCGGGTGGCTCGCCGGTGGTGTTCCGGTCTGCCCCGAGGACACCGGGGAGGACCTGGACGAGATCGAGGTGCGGGAAGGGCTCGGGCTCGTCCCGTTCGGGGTCGACGTGCATGCCGCGCAGTGGGGGACGCTGCCCCGGCTGATCGCCGCCGTGGCGGACGGACGGGTCCCTCACGGTGTGGCGATCGACGAGAACACCCTGCTGACCGTCGACGGCCGGACGGCACGCGTCTCCGGCCTCGGGCGCGTGCACACGGTACGACCCGGGACCGACAGCGGGACCGGCACCAGGGCCGACGGCGGAAACGGCGACGGGACCGGCGGTGACGTGCTCGTACGGTCGTACGCGGCCGGGGAGTCCTTCGCCGCCGACTGACCGTCAGCCCCTGACGTATCCCCACCCCCGCTGCCGGTGGCGCACACCATCGTGCTGGGCGCTCTGGTCGGCGCCGCTCTCGGGCTGTCCGGGGCGCTCGTGCAGAGCGTCACCCGCAATCCGCTCGCCAGTCCGGACGTCATCGGCGTCGGACACGGCGCCGCCGCCGCGACCGTACTGGCCCTGGCGACCGGAACCGTCGCCTCGCCCGGCGCCCTTCCGGCGGTGTCCGTCGCGGGCGGGCTCGGGGCCGCGGCGCTCGTGTACGTCCTCGCCTGGCGCCACGGCATGCAGCCGACCCGGTTCGTGCTGACGGGCGTCGGCATCGGCGTCGCCCTCTCCGCGGTCGTCCAGCTCTATCTGACCGAGAGCGAACTCACCGCCGCCGAACAGGTCAAGCTGTGGCTGACGGGCAGTCTCAACGGACGCGGCTGGACGCAGGCCACCCCGCTCGCCTGGGTGCTGCTGCTGAGTCTGCCCGCCCTGGTGCGGGCGAGTAGGGCCCTGCGCCCGCTCGGGCTCGACGCCGACACCGCGTCCGCGCTCGGTGTGCGCGTGCAGCGGACCCGGCTCGGGCTGACGGTCCTCGGCGTGGTTCTCGCCGCGACGGCGACCGGCGCGGCCGGCCCGATCGGCTTCGTCGCGCTCACCGCACCGCAGCTGGCCCGGCGCCTCTCGCGTACCCCTCAACTCCCGCTGGCGGGCTCCGCGTCGACCGGCGCGATCATCGTGGTCGCCGCCGATCTGGTGGCCCGTACGGCGCTGCCGCCGCTGGAGATCCCGGTCGGCGCCCTCACCTCCCTGGTCGGGGGGCCGTATCTGCTCTGGCTGCTGGGGCGGGAACCCGGCAGGGGTGCCCGCGCCTCTCGGTGACCGCGCTCATGAACCGCGACGCCGCGATGCCACGACGCACCGCCCGCCGCACGGGGGGAGCGGCAGACGGTGCGTCGTGGGGATCGGGTGGTGCGTGTCAGATCGCGTGATGCGCGTCTGATCGGATGGTGCGTGTCAGATCGTCGCGGTGTCGATCACGAAGCGGTACCGCACGTCGCTGTTCAGCACCCGCTCGTACGCGTCGTTGATCTCGGACGCGCTGATCAGCTCGATCTCCGCACCGAGGCCGTGCTCGGCGCAGAAGTCCAGCATCTCCTGGGTCTCCTGGATGCCGCCGATGCCGGAGCCCGCGAGGGTCTTGCGGCCGGCGATCACCGAGAAGAGGTTGATGGAGATCGGCTCCTCGGGGGCGCCGACGTTCACCAGGGCGCCGTCCGTCCTCAGCAGCGACAGGAACGCGCCGAAGTCCAGCGGCGCCGAGACCGTCGACAGGATGATGTCGAACGTGCCCGCCAGCTCCTCGAAGGTCTTCGGGTCGCTGGTGGCGTAGTAGTGGTCGGCGCCCAGCTTCAGCCCGTCGTCCTTCTTGCGCAGCGACTGGGACAGCACGGTCACCTCGGCGCCGAGCGCGTGCGCGATCTTGACGCCCATGTGGCCGAGGCCGCCCATGCCGAGCACGGCGACCTTCTTGCCGGGGCCCGCGTTCCAGTGCTTGAGCGGGGAGTACGTGGTGATGCCGGCGCAGAGCAGCGGGGCGGCCACGTCGAGGGCGAGGCCGTCCGGGATGCGGACGGTGTAGTTCTCGTCGACGACGACCTTCTCGGAGTAGCCGCCGTAGGTGGGCTCACCGTTCTTGTCGAGGGCGTTGTACGTGCCGACGTTGCCCCCGACGCAGTACTGCTCCAGGCCCGCCTTGCAGTTCTCGCACTCGCGGCAGGAGTCGACCATGCAGCCGACGCCCACCCGGTCGCCGACCTGGAACTTGGTGACGCCGGAGCCGACCTCGGCGACGATGCCGGCGATCTCGTGGCCCGGAACCATCGGGAATATGCCCTCGCCCCAGCCGTCGCGGGCCTGGTGGATGTCCGAGTGGCAGATACCGGCGAACTTGATGTCGATCAGGACGTCGAACTCGCCGACCTCACGCCGCTCGATGGTGGTGCGCTCCAGGGGAGCCTTGGCGGCCGGGGCGGCGTACGCGGCAACAGTGGTGGTCATGCCGGGGTTCTCCTAGCAGGGGGGGTAGTGCGCCGGCTGCCTTCGGCCGGGCACGACAATCAGCCTGCCCGGTCTTCCGGAGCTCACCCAGACCACGGTCTTGCCTACGTCCAGCGGTCCTACCACTGGCGGGGACAGGTTCACCGTCGTACGACCATGAATACTGGACGCATGGACGAACAGCCCGAACCCGTACAGGGGGCCGGACAGCCGCTGGACCGGCGTGCCGAGCTCAGCGAGTTTCTGCGCACCCGCCGGGCCCGGCTGAAGCCCGAGGACGTGGGCCTGCCGGACTTCGGGCGGCACCGCCGGGTGCCGGGGCTGCGCCGCGAGGAGCTGGCGCAGCTGGCCGGGGTGTCCGTCGCGTACTACACCCGCCTCGAGCAAGGCAACGGACGGAACGTGTCCGCGGAGGTACTCGACGCGATCGCCCGCGCGCTGCGGCTGACGAACGCCGAGCACGCGCACCTCACGCATCTGGCGAAGCCGAAGGCGCACAAGAAGAAGCAGACGGCGCGGCCGCAGCAGGTGCGGGGCGCGCTGCGGCAGCTGCTCGACACGCTGGACGGCGTGCCCGCGTACATCTCCGGGCAGCGCTCGGACGTCCTCGCCTGGAACCGGATGGCCGCGGCCCTCTTCGGTGACTGGGCGGAGCTGCCGCCGCAGGAGCGGAACTGGGCGCGGATGGTGTTCCTGAAGCCCGAGTACCGTGATCTGTTCGTGGACTGGGAGCAGAAGGCGATCGACATCGTCTGCCTTCTGCGCATGGACGCGGGCTGTCACCCCGACGACCCGCGGCTCTCGGCCCTGGTCGGCGAGCTCTCCGTGAAGAGCGAGGACTTCCGCCGGCTGTGGGCCACGCACGACGTGAAGGAGAAGACCCACGGCGTGAAGCTGCTGCGGCATCCGCTGGTGGGTGACCTGGCGCTGCAGTTCGAGTCGTTCCGGCTGCCCGATGACGGTGAGCAGGCGCTGATCACGTACCACGCGGAGCCGGGGTCCGCCTCGGCGGAGGCGCTGCGCCTGCTGGCGAGCTGGGGGACGGACGCGACGCGGGCGGGTACGACGGCGCCTCAGCCGTAGCCCTGTGAGCCGCCCCGGTGAGGCCGCGGCTCACGGCCGGCGGCACCGTAAGGCCGCGTCTCACGGCTTGCCGCGCCGGTGCGGCCGCGTCTCACGGCTGATACGGCGGCATCGCCCCCCACGACCACTGGGGCACCGGCTGCTCGGCCGGAGGCACCGCGTCGGGGCCGGAGAAGTACACGGCGAGCCGCGTGCCCCACTCCGCGTAGGCCAGGAAGGCCGAGCGGAACTCGGCGTCCGTGGGCAGGCCCGCGTCGTCCGCGGCGTCCTGGAGCAGGTTGACCCAGCGGCGGCGCTGCACCTCGGTGATGTTCTTGCCGAGGTGCTTGGCGACCATGTGTCCGTGGCCGCCCTGTGTCTCGGAGTAGGCCGCCGGGCCGCCGAAGACCTCGCCGAGCCAGAGGGCGACATGCGCGGCGTGCTCGGGCGCCATCCCCTCGAACACCGGCGCGAGGACGTCGTCCTTGAGCACCTTCTCGTAGAACACCTCGGTCAGGCGCGCGAAGGCTTCGGCCCCGCCCGCCCAGGCGTAGAGCGTCGGCACGGCCGCGCCCGTGCCGCGTACCGTCGTCGGCTTGTAGTGGCGCATCTCCTCGATGCTGCTGATGTACGGCCGGATCTCGGCGAGGAAGTCGGGGAACAGCTCCGACTTCCGGAAGCCCTCGATGTGGTCCTCGGTCGAGGTCCAGGTGATGCGCAGGACGAAGTGCTCGAAGTCCTCCTCGCAGCGGGCCAGCTCGTAGTCGACGCACTGCGGGGCCGCCGCGAGCTGGGCGGCGGCGCGGGTGTAGGCGGCGAGGAACTCCGCCGACTGCTGCTCGGGGATCCGGTACCGGATGTATTCGACAGTGTGAACGGTCATGTCCCCACACAAACACGGACGGCCCGCCGGAAGCTCCCCTTCCGACGGGCCGCACGCCGTATCAGCGCTGGGCGAAACACATGGCCACGGGGCCCGGGCCGGCCGGTGTTCAGTCGCCGCCGGGCCGGCCGTCCTCCACCTCGGACACGTAGATCCACCGCTTGCCGTGCTCGACGGTGACGCGTACCCGTCGGCCGTCCTCGCTGGCGCCCGCGAAGTGCGTGTCCGCGGCCTTGCCCACGGGCTTGAAACCGCAGGTGGAAAGGGTGGTGTCCAGGTTTTCGACCACTTCGTCGACGCCGGCGGCGTTGTCGAACTCCGCGTAACGCTGCCAGGCCGCCGCGTCGCGGCCGCCCTTGTAGGCAGTGGTGTACAGCATGGAGCCTTGCCGGTTGCCGGTCTGAGACCATCCGTCGCAGGTCTTCAGTTTCACCAGTGCGCTCTCAGCGTCCGTCACCCCACCGGCCGGCTCGTTGGCGGCCGACTTCCAGTGCCACTTCTCGTCCCCCGGCAGCTCCCCCGCCGACAGCAGCTCGATGGTGTCGCCCTTCTTGTACGGGCTGGGGTCCACCTCGGTCGAGGGCGATGCCGTCGGTGTCCCCGACGGTCGCGCGGGCCCCGCGGGCCGCGCGTCGCGCCCGCCGTCGCCCGGCAGCAGACGCCCACGACGCCCCCACCGCGATCGCCGTGACGGCGACCCCCAGCGCGGCCGCCCGGCGCCGAGCGCGACGCCGGCTCCCCTGGGCGCGTACCGCCTCGGCCGTGGGCATCCGCAGCACGACGTCGTCCAGCAGTTCCTCGACCTCAGCCATGCCGGACCACTCCCTCGGTGGTGAAGACGGTGGGCTCGGCGAGGCGCTCGCCGAGGGCCTTGCGGGCCCGGCTCAGCCGGGTGCGGACCGCGCCGCTTGAGGCGCCGGTCTCGCGCGCGACCTGCTCCACGGGCAGGTCGAGGAGGTGGTGCAGGATCACCACTTGGCGCTGGTCCGGGTTCAGTTCGCGCAGGGCGTTCAGCAACGCCACGCGGTCGGCGGACAGTTCGGGCACGTCCGCGTCCGGGCCGTGCCGGAAGTGGGCGAGCAGGCGGCCCCGCGTCCTGCGCCACGTGCTGATCGCCAGCCGCATCGCGACGGTCCGCACCCACGGCAGCGGATCCCCGTCGTCCCGCGTCAGCCTGTCCCATCTCTGCCACGCCCGTACGTACGCCTCCTGCACCGCGTCTTCGGCCTCCACCAGATCTCCGGTCATCGCGTAGACCGTGGCGACCATCCGTTTGTGCGTGGCGGTGTAGAACGCGTCGAAGTCCTCCGACTGCGCCGACATCTGTCCCCGTTTCCCGTTCCGTGTTCGTCTTCGTTCGTCTTCGTTCGTCTTCGTGGTCACTGCTCAGCGGGTGCGGTCAGAGTGCCGGTCATTGTTCCCGCTGCCTTGAACACGCCTGAGAACCCGGGGATGTTACAAGCGACTTTTGTTCGGTGTCCGCGTCATCGGTGCCCGCGTCATCGATGCCCGCGTCATCTCCGCCAACACGAAATCGGGCCCTCCGGGATGCGATCCCGAAGGGCCCGACGCTGCCGAGGCACCGGCCTCAGCTAGTCACGTCCGCTCACTTACCGTAGTACGCGTCGTAGATCGAGATCGTCGACGTGTTGCCCTTCTTGTCGGCGATCTTGGCCCGGAAGGAGATGGACTTGTCCTTCGCCGGGTTCTTGACGCTGATCTTGCCGTTCTTGACGGTGGTCTTCGTCCAGTTCTTGCCACCGTCGTACGACACGTACACCGCCAGCGACTTGAGGTTCTTGCCCGCTGCCGCACCCTGGACGGTCACCGGGACCGAGACCTTCTTGTCGGCGGTGACGCGGCTGTCCAGGCCGGTCGTCGCGGCGAAGCGGGCCGAGGACGTCGGCAGCTTCGTGAAGGAGGCCTTCTTGGACTTGAAGGTCCAGCTGGCGTCGATCCGCGAGGACGCGGTCGCGACGGTGGCGGCACGCTTCACGGACGTCGTCAGCTTGTACGACGCCGAACCGGCCGGCACCTTGAAGTACTTCTCGCCGAACAGCGGGTCGTCGTTCGAGCCGACCTTCGTACCGTTGCGGTAGAGGGTCGTGGTGACCGAGCTGAAGGTCGACGAACCGGTGTGCGTCTTGCCGTCGGCGAACAGCGGCACGTAGCCGTAGATCTGGTTGCCGTCACGGTAGAGGCTGAAGTCACCGCCGGTACGCGGCCCGAACACGGCCGTGTTGAACGTCTTCGCGTAGGTCTTGCCGCCGGTGAGCTTCTGCGAGTCGCCGGTCGAGTAGTACGCCTCGGCGATCGGGAAGCCGTCGGCGTCGAGCCCGCCGGTCTGCTCGAACTCGAAGGTCCAGCGGACCCCGCCCGAGGTGGACAGGTGCAGCGTCCGGGTGCCGGGGAGCGTCTGCTGGATGCCGATCGCGGAGGCGCCGGAGCTGCCGGGCAGCCAGCCCCAGGCCGTGATCGCGCCCTTCTTGCCGGTGACGGAGGAGCCCAGGCCGGCCTTCACCGTGGCCAGCTCGCTCGCCTTGTAGTGCTTGCTGTAGCCGGTGGCGAGCTGCGTGACCTTGGCCCTGGCGGTGGTGTCGTACTCCTCGTCGTCACCCTTGGTCCAGTGCCCCTCCCACTGCTGGGACAGGGAGCCGTCGGTGACCTTCGGGCCGAGGTGCGCGGTGCGGAAGTTGTCGTACGTGTCCAGCCACCAGCCGTACGAGTAGCTGTTGTTGCCGGCCTCGACCGTGTAGTCCGGCGACGCGAAGGCCGACTTGGCGCCCTTGTCGGGCACGGTGATGTCCACCGGCTTCGCCTTGCGGGCGTCGACGGTGACCGTGGTGTTCTTGGTGACGCTCAGCTTGGGCTGGGCGATCCAGTCGGCACCCTTGGTGAAGTCCTCCGGGTCCGCGAAGAGGCTGGCGTTCAGGATGAAGTTGCCCTTGGGGACACGGACCTTGACCGTCCCGGAGGCGTCGTACGGGGCGAACCACTTGTCCGCGGCGAGGCCCGAGACGCCCGTCAGGTCGGTGCTGTAGTTCACGGCCGGCTTGCCGTCACGGTCGATGTGCTTGAGCGTGACGTCGTACGACTCCACCTCGCGCTGCACCGCGGCCGCCGTGCGCACGGTCTGGCCGCCGCCCGTGGCCGTCACGTACGCCGAGTACGCGCCGTCCGTGGTGCCGCCCAGCTTCGTGTTGACCGTGAAGTCGACCGAGGCCTTGCCGCCCGCCGGGACCGTGACCTTCGTCGCGCCGAGCTTGAAGAAGCCCGACGGAGCGGCGACGCCCTTGGGGTTGGTCGCCGTCGACGCGAGGTTCAGCGTGACGTCACTCGTGCCGAGGTTGCGGTAGGTGAGCTGCTGGGTGACCGGCTTGTCGTCGGTGTGCGGCCACTGCTGGATGCCGAAGCTCACCGAGTTCGGGTTGGCGATCACGGACTGCTTGATCGCCTTGTCGACGGCGATACGGCCCGAGCCCTGCTGGAACGGCGTGTACTTGCCGCCCTTCGCGGAGCCGGTCAGCGCGCCCTTGAGCTCGGCGAACGACCAGTTGGGGTGCTGCTGCTTGAGGATCGCGGCGGCGCCCGCGACATGCGGGGTCGCCATCGACGTACCGGAGATGGTGAGGTAGCCGTCCGGCTTCTGGCCGACCTCCTGGTCGATGACGCTGCCCGGCGCCGCGGCGGCGGTGATGTCCACGCCGGGTGCGGTGACGTCGGGCTTGATGGCGCCGTCCAGGCCGGGGCCGCGGCTGGAGAAGGACGCCAGCTTGTCGCTGTCGTTCACGGCGCCGACGGTGAGCGCGTCGGCCGCGCTGCCCGGGGAGCCGATGGTCTGCTCGCCGAACTCGCCTTCGTTGCCGGCGGCGATCGCGAAGAGGATGCCCTTCTCCTCGGAGAGCTTGTTGACCTCCGCTTCCAGCGGGTCGATCTCGGGGGTGTCGCCGCCGCCCAGGCTCAGGTTGACGACGTCGGCGCCCTGCTCGGCCGCCCACTCCATGCCGGCCAGGATGCCGGAGTCGTCGCCGGAGCCGGTGTCGTCGAGGACCTTGCCGTTGAGGATCGTCGCGCCCGGCGCGACACCCTTGTACTTGCCGTTGGACTTGGCGCCGGTGCCCGCCGCGATGGACGCGACGTGCGTGCCGTGACCGAAGTGGTCGGCGGCGTCGGCGGCGGCGGAGAAGTTCTTGGACTCGGCCACCTGGTCCTTGAGGTCCGGGTGGGTCGCGTCGACACCGGTGTCCAGGACGGCGATCTTGACGCCCTTGCCGTCGTACCCGGCCGCCCACGCCGTGGGGGCGCCGATCTGCGGCACGGACTTGTCGAGGCTGGCCTTGCGGGTGCCGTCGAGCCAGACGTGCGCGACGCCGGAGGCGGTCGCGTCACCGTTGGTGACCGCGTCCCACAGCTCGGCGGTGTCCGTCCTGGGCGTCTGTACGGCGTCCGCGTTCAGCGACTTGAGGCTGCGCCGGAGCGTGCCCGCGTCGCGCACGTCGGACTTGGCGGCGCTCGCCGTGCCCTTGTAGCCCACGATCACCTTCAGGCCCTGCTTCTGGGCCTTGCGGGTCGCGGACCGGTTCAACTCGGTGACGTCGAAGAGCCGCTGGTCGAGCTTGCCGGTGGCGATCATGCGGGCCGCGTCGGCCGGCACCACGAGGGTGTGGCCGTCGGCCTTGCGCACCGAGACGGGTATGTGCTCGCGCCCCTTCGCCCGCTCGAGGCCGACAACCCGGCCCTTGGCGTCGACGACGACACGGTCGCCGGTGATCAGGGTGACGCGGTGCTTGGCCGAGAAACCGGCCGATGTGGTGGTGCCGCTCGACGCGACTTCGGGCTTGGCCGACGCCGGGGTGGTCATGCCCGCCGCCAGAACCACAGCGGCCGCCGTGGCGACGGTGGCCGCGCATGCTCTCTTCACTTGTCTGCGCAAGTCTCCCCCTGGAGATGAAGTATCGGGCGAATCCCCGTTCACCCGTCCGAGGGAAATAGCGCACACATGTACGTCACCCCCCGGCGTAAGCAAGTATGCCGAGGGGTGATCACCTGCTCAATAAGTGAGAAGACGGTAAGGAGCTCACCGGGCGAACTGTTACCCGCCCGCGCGAACTCTGTTACACAATCGCTCGGTTACGCCCCCGCGTTCTCCTTGACAGTGATCTTCCCCTTGCGGATCGTCGCGACCCGCGGGGCCTTCTTCGCGAGGGACGAATCGTGGGTGACCATGATGAAAGTGAGCCCGTACTCCTTCCACATGGTCTCCAGCACCTCCATGATCTCGTCGCGCATCGACTCGTCGAGGTTGCCGGTGGGTTCGTCGGCGAGCAGCACCTTGGGCTGCTTCACCAGCGCGCGGGCGATGGCGACGCGCTGCTGCTGACCACCCGACATCTCGGCGGGCAGATGGCCGAGCCGCTCCCCCAGACCCACCGACTTCAGGGCCTCGGCGGCCCGTTCCCGGCGGTCCTTCACCTTCACCCCGAGGGGGACGAGGGCGGTCTCGACGTTCTCCTGCGCGGTGAGCGTCGGGATGAGGTTGAAGCTCTGGAAGACGAAGCCGATGTTCTCGCTGCGCACCTTGGTGAGCTTGGCCTCGGAGAGCCTGGCGAGGTCGGTGCCGTCGAGTTCGATGCTGCCCGCGGTGGGCTTGTCGAGCCCGCCGAGCATCTGGAGCAGGGTGGACTTGCCGCCGCCGGTGGGGCCCTGGATGACGAGCCGGTCGCCGTCGCCGATGGTCAGGTCGATGCCGTCGAGGGCGTTGATGGTGTCCTTGCCCCGCGTATAGCGCTTGCTGACGCCTCTGAGTTCGTACATGGTGCAACTCCTGGAGTGGGTGGGCCGGCTGGGCTATTCGACGCGGCGCAGGGCGTCCGCGGGACGCAGCCGGGAGGCCCGCCAGCCGCCGAAGGCACCCGCGACCAGACCGCCGGTGACGGCCAGGGCGACGGCGATCACGATGGTGGACAGGCTGACCGGCGCGGTCAGCGCCACCTCCAGCGCCTTGGAAGCCGTCTGCCGGCCGGGCCCGCCGAAGCCGCCACCGCCGGGGCCGCCACCGCCGGGACCGCCCGCGTTGCCGCCGGTGGAGCCGATGTCGGCCTGGAGGGTCGGGCTGATCGCGGTGACGACATACGCGCCGCCGAGGCCGAGGGCGATACCGAGGGCGCCGCCGACCAGTCCGTTGACCATGGCCTCGCCGACGACCTGGCGGGTCACGCGGCCGGACTTCCAGCCGAGCGCCTTGAGGGTGCCGAACTCGCGCACGCGGCGGGAGACGGCGGAGGAGGTGAGCAGACCCGCGACCAGGAACGCGGCCACGAGCACCGCGATCGACAGCCACTTTCCGACGTTCTTGGCGAGGCCGGAGGCGGTGGACAGGGAACCGGAGACGGTCTTGGCGAGGTCGGCGGAGGTGGTGACCGTCGTCCCCGAGATGTTCTTCTGGATCGTCGACTTGACGACGTCGATCTGCTGCGAGTCCGACGCCTTGACGTAGATCGTGGTGACCTTGTTCTTGGCGTCGCCGAGCGTCTGCGCCCGCTTGAGCGGGATGTAGAGGTTCGCCGCCGCGTCGCCGCTGTCGGGTGTGGCGATGCCGATGACCTTGAACTTGACGCTCTTGATGGTGACGGTGTCACCGAGGACGAGCTTCTGCTCCTTGGCGTACGACTTGTCGGCGACGACGACCTTGGCGTTCGTCTCGGACGACGTGAAGGTACGGCCGCTGGTGATCTTCGAGGAGGTCAGCGGGCCGAGGGCGGGCTCGGTGACGTCGGTGCCGTAGACGGAGTAGCTGTTGACGCCGAAGTTGGCGCCGCCGCCCTCGACGCGGCCCTGCGGGGACGCCTGGGCGTTCGGGCGGCCACCCTGCTGATTGCCGCCGGCGTTCTGGTCCTGCTGGAACTGGCCCTGCTTGAACTGGCCGCTGACCTTGACGACCTGGAGGCTCAGACCGCCGACGGCGTCGGACACGCCGTGCTGCGCGCCGACCTTGCCGACGGTCGTGGTCGCCAGGGTCTGGAAGCCCTGGACCATGACACGGTCGCTGCTCTGCTCCGCGTCGGAGTCGTCGCCGCGGGCGTCGAAGTTGAAGCGGGGGCGCTGGGAGCTCGCGGCCGAGGCACTGGCCGCCTTGGTGACGGTCATGTCCGTACCGAGGCCGTAGAGCGACTGAAGGACCTTGTCCTGTGCCTTCCCCATGCCGGAGGACACGGAGTTGACCACGATGACCAGTGCGATGCCCAGCGCTAGGCCGGAGGCGACGACGAGGGCCGCCTTTCTGCGGCGGCGCAGTTCGCGCCTCAGGTAGGTGAAGAACATGGCCGCAAGCTAGGTACGGACCGTGATGAAGCGATAAGGCCGACATAAAAGAACGATGAGAAGCCTGTGCAGAGAGGCGAGTTGAGCTGTGCGGAGGCCCTGAGGGGTGGGGGACGGCGGTAAGAGGGGCCTCACGCACGACGACGGCGGCACCGCCCTCAGGGGGCGGTGCCGCCGCCGTCAGAGACGAAACCGGGCCGGATCAGGCCGCGGAACCCGCCTTCCACGCGGCCCAGCCGAGGTTCCAGCCGTTGAGGCCGTTGTCCGGGGCGACCGTCTTGTCGCCGGTGTTCTTGACGACCACGACGTCACCGATCAGCGTGTTGTTGTAGAACCACGCGGCGGGGGTGTTCGGGTCGCCCGCACCCTTCGTGTCGGACAGGCCGACACAGCCGTGGCTCGTGTTCACCGCGCCGAAGATGGACTTGGCGCCCCAGTAGTTGCCGTGGATGAACGTGCCGGAGTTCGACAGGCGCATGGCGTGCGGCACGTCCTTGATGTCGTACTCGCCCTTGCCGTCCTTCTTCGTGAAGCCGACCGTCGAGCCGTCCATCCGGGTCTCCTTGAACTTCTCGGAGATCACCATCTGGCCCTGGTAGGTCTTGTTGTCAGGACCGCCCGCGGAGATCGGGATGGTCTTGACGGTCTTGCCGTCCCGCGTGACCTTCATGGTCTTGGTCCGGGCGTCGACGACGGAGACCTGGTTGCGGCCGACCTTGAAGGTGACCGTCTTCTGCTGGACGCCGTACACACCGTTCGCGCCCTCGACCCCGTCGAGGTTCAGCTTCAGGGTGACGGTGGAGCCGCCCTTCCAGTAGTCCTCGGGGCGGAAGTCCAGGCGGTTGGCGCTGAACCAGTGCCCGACGACCTCCTGACCGCTGCTGGAGGAGACGGTGATCCCCTTCTGCACGGCGGCCTTGTCGGTGATCGCCTTGTCGAAGTTGATCGAGACCGGCATGCCGACGCCGACGGTGGAGCCGTCCTCCGGCGTGAAGTTGCCGATGAAGCTGTTGGCCGGGGAGACCGTCGTGAACGACGCGTTCTCGTGGGCGGTGCGGCCCGCGGAGTCGTCCGCCGTGGCGGTGATCTTGTACGAGGTCGACCGCTCCAGCTGACCGGTGGGCGACCAGCTCTTCTTGTCGGCCGATATCCGGCCGGCGACGGCGGTGCCCGCCGCGGTCTTCATGGTGACGTCCGTGAGCGTGCCCTTGCTCACGGTGACCTTGGCCGCGTTGTTGATGGAGGCGTTGTCGGAGCCGTCCTTGGGCGTGATCTTGATCTGGGCCTCGGAGGCCTTCTTGGCGGCAGCCTCGTCGACCTTGGCCTGCGAGGTGGAGTCGCCACCGCCGCTACTGGCCTCGCTGTCGCCTCCGCTGCACGCAGAGAGCACCAGCACCCCGCCGAGCAGTACGGACGCAGCCCTCAGGCCCTTGCGTCGGTTACTGTCCGTCATCACACGCCTCTCCATCGTTGCCTTATCCCCAACCCCGTGAGTCCCCGTGTCAGCGTTCAACGCTACGACTGGATCGCCTCGTTCCACATCCCGCGAGAATGTGGGGCACACCACGTCGGATCTTCTTGATCGACTGGGGCGGAAGTGGTCACCGCGTCTCGTGAGACGCCAGGGACTCGCCGAGAAGACGCGAGAACCCCGGGCCGCGGTTGCCGCCCGGGGTCACGATTGCCCCGCGCGGCCTCAGCCGAGCACGTCTTCCTCGTCGTCCTCCGCGCCATCATCCTCGCCGAGGTCCCATTCCGGCGAATCGGGATCGTAGGAGATCTGCTCGCTGCTCCAGGAGGCCTGGGCGAGTTCGACCCCCGGCACCTCGCTGACCAGGTCGAACGGGTCGACGAGATACGCGAGGGCTTCGGCAGTGTCTTCCGTCACGGCGCTCTCGGAGTGCCCGCGCTCGTCGTCCGGCATGTCCGGGTCATCCGCGATGCGCTCCAGGGCGGCCTTGGTCACGGCGTCCGCGTCGCCGATCTCCACGACCAGCTCCACGCGAAGCCGGACAAACTGTGATGTCTCAGAAGTGCTCATGGCTGCGAGCGTACGACCCATGGGTTCCGCGACTTTCCCGCGACCCGCGCCTTTCATTAGCATCGCCCCACACGGCCAATTCGCCAGCACCACAAGGGGATAGATATTCCGTGTCCGCCGCACACCGATGGTCGTCCACCGCACGCCGATCCACGCTGACCGCCACCGCCGCGGGAACCCTCCTGTGCGCCCTGTGGTTCGTCCCGTCCGCCAACGCGACCCAGGACACGTCCGGGCAGCAGCAGACGTCGACGACGGTCACACAGACCTCCACGAACACGGACTCGGACTCGGACTCCGGTGCGGGGACCGATTCGACGTCCCTGGACGCCCAACTCGCCGACACCGGAAGCATCGACACCACCCCGTACCTGGTGGGCGGCACCCTCTTCCTCGGCCTGGGCGCGGGCTTCGTGGCGTATTCGGTACGACGGGAACGCATGACGGCGTACTGAGCGGCACCCGGGGCGCGCGCCGAGGAACGGCCGCCCGGGAAGCGGCGGTTGCCGCACCCGCCCGCGCGTCCGGCGGCGCCGCGACGCACCGCGCCCCCGAGCCGACGGGCATCGGGGGCGCCGGGAGTTCGACGACAGGTCCTACGCCAGCGGTCCGGTGACCGTCTCCGCCGCCGTGACCAGGCTGCCGTCACGCACGAAGGCGTCCGCCGCCGCGAGGTCGGGGGCCAGGAAGCGGTCCGGTCCTGGGCCTTCGACGCCCGCCTTGCGGACGGCCGTGATGACCGCCTGCGACGCCGGGGCGGGGGTCAGACCCTCGCGGAGTTCGATGGCGCGGGTGGCGGCGTAGAGCTCGATCGCCACGATGCGCGTGAGGTTGTCGATCGCCGTACGGAGCTTGCGGGCGGCCGACCACCCCATCGAGACGTGGTCCTCCTGCATCGCCGAGGACGGGATCGAGTCCGCGGACGCCGGGACCGCGAGCCGCTTCATCTCGCTGACCAGGGCCGCCTGCGTGTACTGGGCGATCATCAGGCCGGAGTCGACGCCCGCGTCGTCCGCGAGGAACGGCGGCAGCCCGTGCGAGCGGTTCTTGTCGAGAAGCCGGTCGGTGCGGCGCTCGGCGATGGACCCGAGGTCGGCCGCGGCGATCGCGAGGAAGTCGAGGACGTACGCGACCGGGGCACCGTGGAAGTTGCCGTTGGACTCGACGCGCCCGTCGGGGAGCACCACCGGGTTGTCCACCGCCGACGCCAGCTCGCGCTCGGCGACGAGGCGGGCGTGGGCGAGGGTGTCCCGGCCGGCGCCGGCGACCTGCGGGGCGCAGCGCACGGAGTACGCGTCCTGGACGCGCGGCGCGTCGTCCTGGTGGTGGCCGGTGAGCTCGGAACCCGCCAGTACGGCCAGCATGTTGGCGGCCGAGGCGCCCTGACCGGGGTGCGGGCGGATGGCGTGCAGTTCGGGGGCGAGCACCTTGTCGGTGCCGAGGAGTGCCTCGAGGGAGAGGGCCGCCGTGATGTCCGCAGACTTGTAGAGCGCGTCCAGGTCGGCGAGGGCCATGACCAGCATGCCGAGCATGCCGTCGGTGCCGTTGAGGAGGGCCAGGCCCTCCTTCTCGCGCAGCTCGACCGGCGTGATGCCGTGCTCGGCGAGGAGGTCACCGGCCGGACGGACGGTGCCGTCCGGGCCCTCCGCGTCGCCCTCGCCCATCAGCGTCAGGGCGCAGTGGGAGAGCGGGGCGAGGTCGCCGGAGCAGCCGAGCGAGCCGTACTCGTGCACGACCGGGGTGATCCCGGCGTTGAGGATGTCGGCCATCGTCTGCGCGACTTCGGGCCGTACGCCGGTGTGGCCCGAGCAGACGGTTTTCAGTCGCAGGAACATCAGCGCCCGTACGACCTCCCGCTCCACCCTCGGACCCATGCCGGCGGCGTGCGAGCGGACGATGTTGCGCTGGAGCTGCGCCCGCAGCTCCTGGCTGATGTGCCGGGTCGCCAGGGCCCCGAAGCCGGTGCTCACCCCGTACACGGGCTCCGGCTTGGCCGCCAGCGCGTCCACGATGCCGCGGGCCGCGGCGAGGGCGGTCACCGCCTCCCCGGAGAGCTCGATCCGGGCGCCGCCACGCGCCACGGCGAGAACGTCGGACGCGGTCACCCCGGACGTCCCCACCACCACAGTGTGCATATCCATATTCAGGAGCGTACGCAGTGAATTCGATGATGTCACTAGTGGGTGGCCGGTTTACCCCTTACCCGTGCGCCACCCCGGCCGCCGGTGGCCGACGGTTCCCCCGGGCGGGACCGGGCGGCGTGCGGGGGGCCTCATCGGCGGCCCCGGAAGCGGCGGCGCTCCGCCTTGGCCGGCGCCGGCTCGTCCGCGAGCCGGACGACCGGGTCGTCGGGCCCCTCCCGCCCCGCGACCACGGGCTTCGTCGCACGTACGGCCTTGGCGCGGTACTGGGCCGCGTCGGCGAGCCGGAAGAGACGGCGGCCCGAGCGGACCGGACCGATCGGGTCCTGGGTCGAGGCGATCCCGCACGCGACCCCTTCGCCGAGCTCCAAATCGGCCGCGCGACGGCAGAGTTCACCGGCGGCCCGGACCACCTCGTCGGCCGCCGGGCCGACCGCCAGCAGACAGAACTCGTCACCGCCGAGCCGGGCGGCGAGGGCGCCCGGGAGCATCGCGCCGCACAGGGACAGTACGGACCCGAAGCGTTCGAGCAGCTGGTCGCCCACGGCATGCCCGCGCGTGTCGTTGACCCGCTTGAGCCCGTTGAGATCACAGACCACGAGACTGACGACGACCCCGTCCCGCCGATGCTGTTCGATCGCCTCGTCCAGGCGCACGTCGACGGCGCGGCGGTTGGCGAGACCGGTCAGGGCGTCGGTGTACGCGAGCCGCCGGGCCTCCTCCAGCCGCTCGGTCTGGGCGAGGCCGGCGGCCACGACGGAGGCCAGTACGGTGGCGAAGTCGGCGTCGGCGCGGTCGAAGACGGGCTCGCCGGCCGGGCGGGCGACATACAGCTCGCCCCAGGCGCGGCCGTGCAGCACGATCGGGGCGACGACGCAGCAGCCGCGCCCCCTCCTGCGCAGGGCGGCGACGCGCTGGTGGCAGTACCCGGCACGCCCCGCCGTCGACCCCTCGGCCGTCTCCACCCAGGCGTTGGGCTCGCCGCCACGCGCCCAGCGCTCGTGCAGGAATTCGGTGATCTCCGGGAACTGGTGCACGGGGTACGCCTCGTCGTCCGGGAACTCCTCCTCGTCGAAGGCGCGGTCCCCCACGTTGGCGAGGACCCGCAGCCGGCCGCGCTCGCGTTCCCACACGGACAGCGCGGCGAAGTTCCCGGCGAGCGCGCGGCAGGCACCGAGCGCGGCGGCCCGCCAGGACTCCCGCGGGGTGTGCGCCGCCGCCATGCCCTGCGCCAGCGCCACCACGGCCGTCAGCCGTCTGTCCTCACCCATCACCCCAGGCTAGGTATGTTTATGACAATTTGGGACATTGGCGGGGCTACAGGGGTGGGGATGTCGCGGGGGCGGCGCCGGGGCCCTACTCGCCGGGCCACTCCGGCTTGCGCTTCTCGTTGAAGGCCGCCACCCCTTCGGCCCGGTCGCCGGAGAAGGCGACCGAGCGCCAGGCCGCGTCCTCGACCTCCAGGCCCGCCCGCAGGTCGAGCCCGTGGCCGAGGCGCAGGGCGCGCTTCGCGGCGCGCAGGCCGACCGGTGAGTTCGCGGCGATGCGGAAGGCCAGGGCCAGCGCCTCCGTGCGGTCCTGGCCCTCTTCCACCAGCTCGTCGACCAGCCCCAACTCCCTTGCCTCGGCCCCCGTCAGCCGCCGCGCCGAGAAGATCAGCTCGGCCGCGCGGGCGGCACCGACCCGGCGGGGCAGCAGCTGGGTACCGCCGCCGCCGGGGATCACCCCGACGGACACCTCGGGCAGGCCGACCACCGCCGTGCCGTCGGCCACGATCAGATCGCAGGACAGTGCCAGCTCGAAGCCGCCGCCCAGCGCGAAGCCGTGCACGGCGGCGACCGTGGGCATCGGCAGCTCCAGGACACCGGTGTACGCGGCGCGCGCGACCGGGCGCTGGCGCAGCAGGTCGGCGTCCGAGAAGGAGTTCCGCTCCTTCAGGTCGGCGCCGACGCAGAAGGCACGTTCATGGGTGGACGTCAGCACGGCCACGCGTACGTCCGTGTCGTGGGCGAGCGCCTCGCAGGCACCGGCGATCGCGCGGGCCATGTCCGTGGACACGGCGTTCATGGCCTTGGGCCGGTCGAGGACGAGCTCCGCGACCTGCCCCCGCGTGTGCCGCCGTACGACGACGTGGTCCCCGAACCGCCGCTCGTCCGCTCGCTCCGCCATGACACCCTCCCGGTTAACGCGGGTTAACTCCTGACGGCTCGATCATCGCAGCCGGGCCGCCCCGACGAAACCCGACGGAGAAACCGGCCGCGCGTTCCCGTTCGGGTGACACGGAGCGCAACTCCCCCACGACATCCCCAACCGGCGCATAACCTGCGCACCGCCACGGCGGCATCCGGGCGGCGCGGGCACACCGGGGAGGAACGGTCATGACGGACACGGCGGCGACGGAGAAGAAGGCCCCGCGGGAGGCCGCCGGGGCCGACCGCGAGCCACCGGCACGGGACGCCGCCGGGACCGACCGCGAGCCACCGGCACGGGACGCCACCGCGGCGACGGCGACACCGGAGGGGGCGGCGCCGCACGCCGACGCCCGCGGCATCGGCACCGGCACCGTCGCGCACCGCGCCGCTGACGGGCGGGCGGGATCCGGCCCCGGGCCATCCCCGGAACGGCCGCCCCCGCCCCCGAGTCGGTACAGGTCACCTCCGGCCCCGTCTGGTTCCGGCCCATCGGGCGTCACCGCAAGCCGCGGCCGCGGAAGGTGCTGTTCGCCGTGGGCGGGCTCGCACTGGCCGCCGGGGCGTTGAGCTTCGTGCGGCTGGCGCCCGAGTCGGTCGGCGGCGGGCCCGGCACCGCGGAGGCCGCGCCCCCGGTCGAGGCGACCGGCGACCCGGCCGCCAGCGCCGCGGCGGTCGTCGGCGCCACCCCCTCGGGCCGCTCGGGGAGCCCCGGAGGGCGCGGCGCCACCGCCGCGACGGGCGGCGCGAGCGCGACACCGACCTCCCCCGTCGGCTCCGGCCACGCCGCGACATCGCCGTCCGGGGTGGCCCTCCTGCCCGCGGCCCCCGGCAGCGTCTCGACGGCGCCGGGGCAGCGGGGCGCCCCCGCGGCCCGTACCCCTCGATCGAACCCGGCGCCCACCGACGCCACGACTGAGCCCCCGCCCACGGCCACCACGGCGGCCGCGCCCGGTCCCGCCCCGAGTGCCAGCACCCACACGCCACACCCGCCCGGCCTGTGCGTGCCGCTCGTCGGACTGTGCGTCAACCGGGCGGCCGCGGCCGTCCGTTGAGCCACGACGATCCGACCGCCACGACCCGGAACACCCGCTCTAGGACTCCCCGCTCCGCCGAGTGAGCAGCCACGGCTCGACCACACCCAGGCCCCGCACCGGCCGCTGCCACATCGGCTGGAGCGCGAAGCGGTACGTCGGCGGCTCCTCGCCCTCCTTCTCCGCGGCGGCCGCGGCCTCGGCCGCCTCCGCCTCCGAGGCGGGGGCCTCACGCGTACGCGTCAGCTCCTCCGCGAACGCCCCGTCGACCAGGACCGCGTCCCGGGGGGCTATCGAGGTCAGCCGGCTGGCCAGGTTCACCGTCGTACCGAAGACGTCGCCCATGCGGGTCGTCACCGTGCCGAAGGCGATACCCACCCGCAGCTCCGGCATGGTCTCGTCGTTCGCCATCGTCTCGATGAGGCGGAGCGCGATCTCCGCGGCGACACCCGCGTCGTCCGCCGCGTACAGCACCTCGTCGCCCAGCGTCTTGATGAGCCGTCCCCCGTGCGCGGCCACCAGGTCGGCCGCCGTGGTCTCGAAGGCCTCGACGAGCTCGCCGAGTTCCTCCTCCTCCATGCGGCGGGTCAGGCGGGTGAAGCCGACCAGGTCCGCGAAGCCGACGGCGAGCCGGCGGTCGACCATCTCCTCGTCGTCCCCGGCCTGTACGACCCGGCCCGTCGCGGCGGCGAGCTGGCGCCGCCAGACATAGACGAGGAACTCCTCCAGCTCGGGCAGGAGCAGCTCGACGAGGGGGTACGTCACCTCGGTGCGGGTCATGCCCGGCTCCGGCGGCTCCGTCAGCCCCTCCAGGAAGGAGTCGATCTGCCACTCGGCGAGCCGGGCGGTGGTCTGCCCGGTGGAACGGGCGACCTGGACCGCCATGGCCTCGCTCAGCAGCCCCGCCTCGACCAGACCGGCCAGCCGGCGCAGCGCCAGCACGTCCGCCTCCGTCAGCGCCTTGGCCTGCCCTATGTCGGCAAAGCCCATGGCCCGCCAGAAGCGGGACGCCAGCTCCATGGAGACACCCGCGCTGCGGGCCGCCTGGAAGGGGGTGTAGCGGCGCTCCGCCCCGAGGATGAGCTGTTCCAGGCGCAGCGCGAGGGGGTTCTCCTCCGGCTCCTCGTGCCCGTCCACCCGGTCGTGGGCATCGGTACGGCCACCGTGCGCGTCGACCCGCGCGGGCGACGCGTCGCTGACAGGCCTGGCGGTAGGCCCCGGCTCACCGTCGGGGGCGGGGTGTACACCGGTGCCCGAACCCGTGTCGTCGACGGTCACGCCTGCTGCCCTTCCGATCTGCCGCGGTCAGGTATCGACCGCGCTCAACTCTACGGCAGGTGTGCTGTGGCTCACTCCCGAGTCGTACTGTCCAGTCTCGTACGGAACGGCCGTACGCGCCGTTCAACGGCCCGGCCCGGGCGGACCCGCGCGCCGTTCCACCGCCAGACCCGGGTACCCCTCCCGCACCCGGGATCACATCTCTCCCGCTCCCGCCGGTCGCAGATGCACGATGTCGCCCGCCCCCACCGGCTGCTGCACGCCCTCCGCCGTGGCCAGGACCAGCCGGCCGTCCCCGTCCACGGCCACCGCCTCCCCGGTGAGCGACCGGCCGCCGGGCAGCTCGGCCCGTACGGTCCGGCCCAGCGTCGCGCAGCCCGCCGCGTACGCCTCCTGGAGGCCGCTCACCGCCGGATCGCCGTCCGCCTCGCGCCAGGTGCCGTACCAGCGCTCCAGTGAGCGCAGCACGGCCCGCAGCAGCGGGTCACGGTCCGTGCTCACCGCGCCCGCGAGGGTGAGGGAGCCCGCGGCGGGCACGGGCAGTTCGTCCTCGTGGAGCGTGACGTTGACGCCGACGCCGACCACGACCCCGTCCTCGCCCGTGCGCTCGGCGAGGATGCCGCCGGCCTTGCGCTCCTGGCCGCCCACGCTCACCAGCAGGTCGTTGGGCCACTTGAGCGCCGTGTCGGCGCCCGCCGCACGGGAGAGCCCGGTCGCGACCGCGACTCCGGTGAGCAGCGGGATCCAGCCCCAGCGGTGCACGGGCACCTCGGACGGCTTCAGCAGTACCGAGAAGAAGAGGCCGGAGCGGGCCGGAGCCGTCCACTGCCGGTCGAGACGGCCGCGCCCGGCGGTCTGTTCCTCGGCGACGAGGACGGCGCCCTCGTCGAGCGTCCCGGCCCGCGCGGCCAGGTCGGTGTTGGTCGAGCCGGTCACGGGTACGACGTCGAGCGAGGACCACAGGCTCCCCTCCCGCACCAGCGCGCGCCGCAGGGAAGCGGCGTTCAAGGGCGGACGGTCCAGATCGGACCAGCGACCGTCATGGGCGTCAGAAGCATCTTTCGGCGTCATGCAACCCACCCTAGGTGTGGTAAACGCCGCACTGCCGAAAGGTATCGCCGCCACTACCCTACGAGTCAGTAGCAAAACCCTCAGCAGGATCTCGAGCAGGACCGAACACGTCACCCTCACGTCCCCATTGAGCAGGCAGGGAGCCGCATCCCGATGTCCGAGCCGGAAGAGCTGCACCACCCCGATATCCACACCACCGCGGGCAAACTCGCGGATCTGCAGCGCCGCATCCAGGAGGCGACGCACGCCGGCTCGGAGCGCGCCGTCGAAAAGCAGCACGCCAAGGGCAAGCTGACGGCCCGTGAGCGGATCGCGCTGCTGCTCGACGAGGACTCCTTCGTCGAGCTGGACGAGTTCGCGCAGCACCGCTCCACGGACTTCGGCATGGAGAACAACCGCCCGTACGGAGACGGTGTCGTCACCGGGTACGGGACCGTGGACGGCCGCCCCGTCGCCGTGTTCTCGCAGGACTTCACCGTCTTCGGCGGTGCCCTCGGCGAGGTCTTCGGGCAGAAGATCATGAAGGCGATGGACTTCGCCCTGAAGACGGGCTGTCCGGTCATCGGCATCAACGACTCCGGCGGCGCCCGTATCCAGGAGGGCGTCTCGGCCCTCGGCATGTACGGCGAGATCTTCCGCCGCAACACCCATGCCTCGGGCGTGATCCCGCAGATCAGCCTGGTCGTCGGCCCGTGCGCGGGCGGCGCGGTCTACTCCCCCGCGATCACCGACTTCACGGTGATGGTCGACCAGACCTCGCACATGTTCATCACGGGCCCCGACGTCATCAAGACGGTGACGGGCGAGGACGTCGGCTTCGAGGAGCTGGGCGGCGCCCGCACGCACAACGCGGTGTCGGGCGTGGCCCATCACATGGCGGGGGAGGAGAAGGACGCGATCGAGTACGTCAAGCAGCTGCTGTCGTACCTGCCGTCCAACAACCTCAGCGAGCCGCCGGCCTTCCCGGAGGAGGCGGACCTCGCCCTCACCGACGAGGACCGCGAGCTGGACACCCTCGTACCCGACAGTGCGAACCAGCCGTACGACATGCACACGGTGATCGAACACATCCTGGACGACGCCGAGTTCCTGGAGACGCAGCCGCTGTTCGCGCCGAACATCCTCACCGGCTTCGGCCGGGTCGAGGGCCACCCGGTGGGCATCGTCGCCAACCAGCCGATGCAGTTCGCGGGCTGCCTCGACATCGACGCGTCCGAGAAGGCCGCCCGCTTCGTGCGCACCTGCGACGCGTTCAACGTCCCGGTGATCACTTTCGTGGACGTGCCGGGCTTCCTGCCCGGTGTCGGCCAGGAGCACGACGGCATCATCCGCCGCGGCGCCAAGCTGATCTACGCGTACGCCGAGGCGACCGTCCCGCTGATCACCGTCATCACCCGCAAGGCGTTCGGCGGCGCGTACGACGTCATGGGCTCCAAGCACCTGGGCGCCGACCTCAACCTCGCCTGGCCGACCGCCCAGATCGCCGTGATGGGCGCGCAGGGCGCGGTCAACATCCTGCACCGCCGCACCATCGCCGCCACACCCGAGGAGGAGCGCGAGGAGGTCCGCCGGCGGCTCATCCAGGAGTACGAGGACACGCTGCTCAACCCCTACACGGCGGCCGAGCGCGGCTACATCGACGGCGTGATCATGCCGTCCGACACCCGCGCCCATGTCGTACGGGGGCTGCGTCAGCTCCGTACGAAGCGGGAATCCCTGCCTCCGAAGAAGCACGGCAACATCCCCCTCTAGAGCCCTGGGAGCAGTTGTGACGATCAAGGTCATACGGGGCAATCCGACCCCGGAGGAGCTGGCCGCCGCACTGGCGGTGGTGCGGGCGCGCGCCGCGGCGGCGGCTTCGGTGCCGTCCGGCGCGCCCGGACCGCGGGACTCCTGGGCCGACCCGGCCCGCATCGCCGCCGACCGGCTGCCCCAGCCGGGCCCGACGACGTGGAGCCGCACGTACTGGCCCGGCTAGGGCCTGTCGCGAAAGCGGCGTCAGAGCACTCCCGCGACGGCTTCGGCCATCACCTCGTACCCCGCGTCGTTCGGGTGCAGGTGGTCGCCGAAGTCGTACGCCGGGTGCAGCCGGCCCGGGTCCGCCGGGTCGGCCAGCGCGCGGTTGAGGTCCACGACCGCGTCGTACTCGCCGGAGCGGCGGATCCACTCGTTCACCTCGTGGCTCACCTTGGCCGCGTGTTCGCCCCAGTGGTCGGAGCCGCCGAAGGGGAGCAGGGTCGCGCCGACAACCCGTAGCCGTCCGCGGGAGCGGCGGATCAACTCCCGGTGCCCGGCGATCAGTTCGTCCGCCTCGACGACCGGCGCCGGCTTGTACGTCGGCTGTTCGTCCGTCTCGCTGAAGCCGATGTCGTTGAGGCCGAGGAGGACGACGAGGGTGTCGACGCCTTCGTGGCCGAGGACGTCCCGGCGCAGGCGGTGGACGCCCTTCTCGCCGTACCAGGCGGAGTCGTTCAGCAGCAGGTTCCCGCCGATGCCCGCGTTCAGCACGGGCCGTCCGGTGCGCCCGGCGAGAGCGTCGGACCAGCGGCGGTCCGCGCCCGGGGTGGAGCCGAAGCCGTCCGTGACGGAGTCGCCGAGGAGGGCCACGGCGTCGGTGCGGCCGGCGTCGACCTCGACGGCCGTCAGGAAGTACCAGGACTCGGTGGACTCGCCGAAGCCGTCACCCCGTACGTCCTCCAGCCGGTCCCCGGCACCGCGGTAGCTGCTCGTGAACGCCTGGGCGTGGAAGGTCGCCGGACCGGTGACGGCGTCGAGATGCAGCGTGACGGTCACCGCCTCCCCGGCCGCCGACGCGAGTTCGACGGCATCGCTGCGGACCTGACCGCGCGCCGGGATCTCCACGGCGCCCGAGCCGCCGAAGGTGAGCCGCCGCACCGATCCCGGTTCGACGGCGGCACCCGCGGCCGTGCGGGCCACGGTGGCGCCCGCGATCTTCAGCGGCGAGGTCCCGTACGCGTGGGACAGCCGGATCCGGACCCGGCCGCCGCCCGCGGTGAGGCGTACGACCTGGCGCAGGGACTGGCGCCAGAATCCCTCCCTCGACCAGTTGGGGGTGAAGCCCTCGCTGGGGAGCTGGGGCGGGGCGGTCCAGGCGGTGGTGAACACGGCACACACTTCCTTCCACAGGCCCTTCCGAACAGGCCTTTCCGAACAGGCCTTTTCGAACAGGCCTTTTCGACCTAAAGGGAACTGGAGTCCCTTTAGCTGATGTCGTGACGGTAGCAAGTCCAGAGCTTTAATGGAACCTCAGAACCGTTTGGTGAAGTTGAGTACGTGTACTCAGGCGCGCGGACGGTCGGCCGCGCACGCTCGAAGCATGCTGTGGTCCGACCCCGAGAACGAGCCGCCCGAGGAGCTGCGGAAGACGCAGGACATGCTGCGGCGGCTGGGTTTTCTCATGGCGCTGGCCATGCTGCTCGCGATGATCGTCCTCGGCTTCGGATGCGGGGCGCCGATACCCTGAACGCATGACCGATCAGCCGCGCCGCCGCCTCGTGCTCGCCTCACAGTCCCCCGCCCGGCTCAACCTGCTGCGGCAGGCCGGCCTCGACCCCGAAGTGATCGTGAGCGGGTTCGACGAGGACCGCCTGAGCGCACCGACCCCCGCCGAACTCGCCCTCGCGCTGGCCGAGGCGAAGGCCTCCGTCGTGGCGGCGAAGCCCGAGGTCCAGGGCGCACTGGTGATCGGCTGCGACTCGGTGCTCGACCTGGACGGCGAGGCCCTCGGCAAGCCCGCGGACGCCGAGGAGGCCACCGCCCGCTGGAAGGCGATGCGCGGCCGGGCGGGCACCCTCCAGACCGGGCACTGCATCTACGACACGGCGAGCAAGCGCTACGCCTCGGCGACCGCGTCCACCGTCGTCCGCTTCGGCGAGCCGACGGACGAGGAGATCGCCGCGTACGTCGCCTCCGGCGAACCCCTCCACGTGGCCGGGGCGTTCACCCTCGACGGCCGCTCGGCCCCCTTCATCGAGGGCATCGACGGCGACCACGGCAACGTCATCGGCATCTCCCTGCCGACGGTGCGCCGCCTGCTCGGCGAACTGGGCGTCGGCATCACGCAGCTGTGGACGCCCCGGGAGAAGTGATCAGGGGGTGCTGGGAGCCGGGGGTGTGACCGGCGCGGGTCCCGGGCTCACGCTGTCGCCGTCACCCTTGGGGTCGCCGTTCCCCTTGGGGTCGCCGTCGGCGTCCACGGCGTCCGCGGGGCCCTCCCGGCGGTCGTACGTCATCAGCAGCAGCACGATGAGCCCGAGCACCCCCATCATGAACAGGAACGCGCTCCGGCCCACCAGCCCCCACGCGAACGCGCCCAGCAGCCCATGCACCACGGCGACGCTGATCAGCAGGATGCGGCCGAGGCCGGCCGGGGAGCGGTCGCGGACGCCGACCAGCAGCGCGACGAGGCCGCACAGCCCGAAGTAGAGACCGAAGACCACACCGCCGGCCTTCGAGGAAACGGACATCGCGTTCGGATCGAGCCCCGCGAGGGACATGTGCTGGCGGTCGACGATCACCCCGAGGAACCAGTTGAGCAGCGCGATGCCGAGCGCCTCCACGAAGAGGACGACCGCGACCACCCATGCCACCGGTCTACGCACCACCGGCCCCACCCACTTTCGAGCGCGTTTCCTGTTACCCCTAGTACGTTCGATACATCGCGAACGCTACATGGGGGTCCCCCCTGTTCGAACGTAGTTGAGAGCTTGGGGGAGGGTAAACCGCGGGACAAGAGGTCTGCCGGGGGCAAAGAATCGTTGGGCCATTAGTAGGGACTCGACAAAGAAACGCGACCGGGCGCAGCGCGGCCTCACAGAGACCTTGACCACATCGGGGGGCTAGGGTTTTGCGGAGGATTCCCGCGTCCTGCGATGCGACAAGGGTTTTCGCCGGTGGAGTGAGCCTCGACTCACGCTCCGTGTGGGCAAGCTCACCACTGGGGACGGGTCGTAACGTCGTGTCGGCAGTCCCTAAACTCGGCTTGTTTCAAGGAGAGGGAGTCATCGTGCGCAAGGTGTTGATCGCCAACCGTGGCGAAATCGCTGTCCGCGTCGCCCGGGCCTGCCGTGACGCCGGGATCGCGAGCGTGGCCGTGTACGCGGAGCCGGACCGGGACGCGCTGCACGTCCGGGCGGCCGACGAGGCGTTCGCCCTGGGCGGTGACACCCCGGCCACCAGTTACCTGGACATCGCCAAGGTGCTCCAGGCCGCCAAGGATTCCGGTGCGGACGCCATCCACCCGGGTTACGGCTTTCTTTCCGAGAACGCGGAGTTCGCCCAGGCGGTCCTGGACGCGGGCCTCGTCTGGATCGGGCCGCCGCCGCAGGCCATCCGCGACCTCGGCGACAAGGTCGCCGCCCGGCACATCGCGCAGCGCGCGGGTGCCCCCCTCGTGGCGGGCACGCCCGACCCGGTCTCCGGCGCCGACGAGGTCGTCGCGTTCGCCCGGGAGCACGGTCTGCCGATCGCCATCAAGGCCGCCTTCGGTGGCGGCGGGCGCGGTCTGAAGGTGGCCCGCACCCTCGAAGAGGTCCCCGAGCTGTACGACTCGGCGGTCCGCGAGGCGGTCGCCGCGTTCGGCCGCGGCGAGTGCTTCGTCGAGCGGTACCTCGACAAGCCCCGGCACGTCGAGACGCAGTGCCTGGCCGACACCCACGGCAACGTGGTCGTCGTGTCCACCCGCGACTGCTCCCTCCAGCGCCGTCACCAGAAGCTGGTCGAGGAGGCCCCGGCGCCGTTCCTGTCGGACGCCCAGGTCGAGGAGCTGTACTCCTCCTCCAAGGCGATCCTGAAGGAGGCCGGCTACGTCGGCGCGGGCACCGTCGAGTTCCTCGTCGGTGTCGACGGCACCATCTCCTTCCTCGAGGTCAACACCCGCCTCCAGGTCGAACACCCGGTCACCGAGGAGGTCGCCGGCATCGACCTCGTGCGGGAGATGTTCCGCATCGCCGACGGCGAGGAACTCGGCTACGGCGACCCCGAGCTGCGTGGTCATTCCTTCGAGTTCCGTATCAACGGCGAGGACCCGGGCCGCAACTTCCTGCCCGCCCCCGGCACGGTGACGACCTTCGCCCCGCCGTCGGGCCCGGGCGTGCGCCTGGACGCCGGCGTCGAGTCCGGCAGCGTGATCGGCCCCGCCTGGGACTCCCTGCTCGCCAAGCTGATCGTCACCGGCGCCACCCGCGAACAGGCTCTCCAGCGCGCCGCCCGCGCCCTGGCCGAGTTCAACGTCGAGGGCATGGCCACCGCCATCCCGTTCCACCGCGCGGTGGTCAGGGACCCGGCGTTCGCCCCCGAACTCACCGGCTCCGCCGAACCGTTCACGGTCCACACCCGCTGGATCGAGACCGAGTTCGTCAACGAGATCAAGCCGTTCACCGTCCCCACCGACGCGGACGCCGAGGAGGAGCCCGGTCGCGAGACCGTCGTCGTCGAGGTCGGCGGCAAGCGCCTGGAAGTCTCCCTGCCGTCCTCCCTCGGCATGTCGCTGGCCCGCACCGGCCTCGCGGCGGGCGCCAAGCCCAAGCGCCGCGCGGCCAAGAAGTCCGGCCCGGTGGCCTCCGGGGACACCCTCGCCTCCCCGATGCAGGGCACCATCGTCAAGGTCGCCGTCGAGGAGGGCCAGGAGGTCCAGGAAGGCGACCTGGTCGTCGTACTCGAAGCGATGAAGATGGAACAGCCGCTGAACGCGCACAAGTCCGGCACCATCAAGGGTCTGGGCGCCGAGGTCGGCGCGTCCATCACCTCCGGCGCCGCCATCTGCGAGATCAAGGACTGACCGGAGGACCGGCCGGAAGACTGGCCGGAGGACCGGCCGAGAGGTCGTTCGACTCCCCGAAGCGCCCGGCGGACCTGAGCAGTAGGTCCGCCGGGCGCTTCGTCTCCCCCGTCCCCCGTGGGCTCTGTGCGGCTCTGTGCGGCGCCGGGAGGCTCTGTGCGGCTCCCGGGCGGCTCCGGGCGGCGCGCAGCGGCCTGTGCGGCGCTGTACCCCTCCAGTGAACCGGGAGGCCCGGCCGATGGCCATCCGTCAATTCTGACGGGTCGCGACAGATCGTCTCAGTCGGCGAGCAGTCCGAGGTCCCGTCCCCGGCGCAGCAGCGCCGCCGTGTGCCCGGCCTCGAGCTTGCGGTGCAGGGCGGCGATGTAGCCCCGCACGGTGGTCGGCGACAGCCCCATCCGCCGGGCCGTCTCGGTCGCCGTGAGGCCGCTGTCGAGGTGCCGCAGCGTCCGGTGCTCCTGGTCGGTCACGCCGAACAGCCGGGCGACGGCCCGCCCCCGCCCGAGGTCCCGGAGCAGGAGCAGCGCGGGAAGGCCGGGTGCGGCGGGGGCGACGTAGCGCACCTCGACGTCCCGTGCGGTGAACGGTTCGGTGCGGCCGAGCCGGGGATCGTGCCGTACGGCCGGCAGCAGGTGGGCCGCGGCCGCGTTGAGGGGGTACGGGCGGCCGTCGTCGAGTGCGGCGACACCCCGGTCGTGCCCGCCGACCAGTTCCAGGGCGGCGGCGGCCAGCAGCCGCAACCGGGCTCGCTCCCGCAGCGCCCTGTGCACGGCGCGGAGTTGGAGCTGGGCGAAGCCGAGCAGGTCGCGTTCCCGTTCGGTGAAGTCCTGGCCGGAGCGGACCAGTGCGTAGCCCTCGACCACGGACATGTCGGACCCGGCCGACGCCACCAGGTGCCGCCGTAACCCGAAGGGGCGGAAGTCCAGGTTGTAGCAGTGGGTGCGTTCCCACTGCCGGTCGCCGGCCACGTCGCTCACCCGCCATGCCTCCGGGGTCGGCGTCTGGAGCATGACCTCGGTCAGCGGGTGGTCGAGGGGATGGTCGTAGATGACCATCGGGTCCTCGTGGAAGGAGTCCGTCGGCAGCGAGAGGGTGGACAGACCGACGCCGTCGACCGCTATCCGGTAACTCTGCGCCGCGTCGGCCGGGATCAGCTCCATCAGCCCGGGCAGCGCCTGTTCCTGGAACTCCTCGACGGAGTCGGCCTCTTCGATTCCTCGTACCAGTGTCAGTACGCGTTGCGCGTCCGCACCGCTGATCTCCATGCACACTCTCCCGGCGCTGCTCTCGCCATGAGAAGTCCTGAGATGTTCCTCGATGTCCTGAGAAGAAAGTACTGCGCCTGCCCGCACCCCAAACCTCCCCGGCCGGCCCGATGCCCTGCCGCAGGGCAGCCCGGAGGGACGGGAGGGAGCGCGTGGATGCCGTGCGGGGCGCGGGCGTGGGAGAGAGCGCGGGGGCAGGTGCGCCCGCGGAGCGTCCTGGGGGCCCGCGCGCCCTGTGTGCCGACGCGCGGCGCGCGGCGCGCCTGGGAGCGGCGGCCCGGCGGCACGGTCCGTGTGCGCCGCGCCGGGCGCGGCGAGCGGTCCACCCGGCCGCCGAGGACCCCTGAAGGCCCCGTACCGGCCGGGTACGAACGTCAGCGGCGCCGCAGGTCCGCGACCCGCGCCCGCTCTCCCGGCTGCTGCTCGCCCAGGGCCGTGGTGCTGCGCAGCTGCGGCCCGGCGCCCGGGACCTGGCCGCGGCGCGGACCGGGGAGCGGCATGTCCCGGCGTGACTGACGCCCCGCCGGGACCGTATCGCCGCCTCCCGCGCCCGCCGCCGACCCGGCGACCGCGATCTGCACGCCCTGGTCGGCGAGGGCCTGGAGTTCGGTGGCCGCGCGGTCGTCGTGGGCGGGCGGTTCGTCCGTGACCAGGCGCGTGATGACATCGGTCGGCACGGTCTGGAACATCGTGTCGGTGCCGAGCTTGGTGTGGTCGGCGAGCACGACGACCTCGGCGGCGGCCTGCACCAGCGCGCGGTCGACGGACGCCGACAGCATGTTGGAGGTGGACAGGCCGCGCTCGGCGGTGAGGCCGCTCCCGGAGAGGAAGGCCCGGGACACGCGCAGTCCTTGCAGGGACTGCTCGGCTCCGCTGCCGACCAGTGCGTAGTTGGAGCCGCGCAGAGTGCCGCCGGTCATCACGACCTCCACCCGGTTGGCATGGGCCAACGCCTGGGCCACCAGCAGCGAGTTGGTGACGACGGTGAGCCCGGGCACCCGCGCGAGCCGGCGGGCCAGCTCCTGCGTCGTGGTCCCCGCCCCCACCACGATGGCCTCGCCCTCTTCGACGAGACTCGCGGCGAGATCGGCGATGGCCGTCTTCTCGGCGGTCGCGAGATGTGACTTCTGCGGAAAGCCGGACTCCCGCGTGAACCCGCCCGGCAATACCGCACCGCCGTGCCGGCGGTCGAGGAGTCCTTCTGCCTCCAGTGCGCGCACGTCCCGCCGTACGGTCACTTCGGAGGTCTGGACGACGCGGGCGAGCTCACGGAGCGACACGGCCCCATTCGCTCGCACCATTTCGAGGATCAATTGGCGACGTTCTGCAGCGAACACGAAACTGACAGTAACCCCAACGACCGTCTGGTTTCAGCAGTTTGCGCCGAATAACAGAAGTTGTTCGCATGGCAGGGCAGGAAGTGGTATACGCGCCTAATCCGCCTGCCTATGCCGCCCGAATGGTCGACGACTCCCCGTGACCAGCGGGAAGGTGTCCGCGGCGGCTCGGTCGCCTCAGGCGTCGCCGGCCGTCTTTCGGGTGTGCAGCTGTCGCGCCACCTCGGCGATCGAGCCCGAAAGGGAGGGATACACGGTGAACGCGTTCGCGATCTGCTCGACCGTCAGATTGTTGTCGACCGCGATCGAGATGGGGTGGATCAGTTCCGAGGCGCGCGGCGCGACCACCACACCGCCCACCACGATCCCGGTGCCCGGCCGGCAGAAGATCTTGACGAAGCCGTCCCGGATGCCCTGCATCTTGGCGCGCGGGTTGCGCAGCAGCGGCAGCTTCACGACCCGGGCGTCGATCTTGCCCGCGTCGACGTCGGCCTGGCTGTAGCCGACCGTCGCGATCTCGGGGTCGGTGAAGACGTTCGACGACACGGTCTTCAGGTTCAGCGGGGCCACGGCGTCGCCCAGGAAGTGGTACATGGCGATACGCCCCTGCATCGCCGCCACCGAGGCGAGGGCGAAGACACCGGTCACGTCACCGGCGGCGTACACACCCGGAGCCGTGGTCCTGGACACCTTGTCGGTCCAGATGTGACCCGAGTCGCGGAGCTTGACCCCCGCCTCCTCCAGCCCCATCCCACTGCTGTTGGGTATGGCGCCGACGGCCATCAGACAGTGCGAACCGGAGATGACCCGGCCGTCCGACAGGGTGACCTCGACACGGTCGCCGATGCGCTTGGCGGACTCGGCGCGGGAGCGGGCCATGACGTTCATGCCGCGGCGGCGGAAGACGTCCTCGAGGACGGCGGCGGCGTCGGGGTCCTCGCCGGGCAGCACCCGGTCCCGCGACGACACGAGGGTGACCTTGGACCCGAGCGCCTGATAGGCACCGGCGAACTCGGCACCGGTGACACCGGAACCGACCACGATCAGCTCGTCCGGCAGCTCGTCCAGGTCGTACACCTGGGTCCAGTTCAGGATCCGCTCGCCGTCGGGCTGGGCGTCGGGCAGCTCACGGGGGTGACCGCCGGTCGCGATGAGCACGGCGTCGGCGACGAGGGTCTCCTCGGCGCCGTCCGCGGCCCGCACGACGACCTTGCGCGACCCGTCGATGGACTGCATGCCGTCGAGCCGCCCGCGCCCGCGCATGACCCGGGCCCCGGCACGGGTCACCGACGCCGTGATGTCGTGCGACTGGGCGAGCGCGAGCCGCTTCACACGGCGGTTGACCTTGCCGAGGTCGACGCCGACCACCCGGGCCGCCTGCTCCATGGGCGGGGTGTCGTCGGCGACGATGATCCCCAGCTCCTCGTACGACGAGTCGAAGGTGGTCATCACCTCGGCCGTGGCGATGAGGGTCTTGGACGGCACGCAGTCGGTCAGCACCGACGCACCGCCCAGGCCGTCGCAGTCGACGACGGTCACCTCCGCGCCGAGCTGGGCGGCTACCAGCGCCGCTTCATATCCGCCGGGTCCGCCACCGATGATCACGATCCGAGTCACGTACTCCATTGTCCCGCACGCTTCAAGGTGCTTCTCCCCCGGGTGCCACCGGAGGTACATCTGTTACGCAGGAGGCCGCCGTTTCGCTGCCGTACCCTCGAACCCATGTCGCTCTACGCCGCGTACGCCGGCAATCTCGACCCGCGGCTCATGACGCGCCGCGCCCCGCATTCGCCGCTGCGCGCCACCGGCTGGCTCAACGACTGGCGGCTGACGTTCGGCGGCGAGCACATGGGCTGGGAGGGCGCGCTGGCGACGATCGTCGAGGCCCCGCGCTCCCAGGTCTTCGTGGCGCTGTACGACATCGCCCCGATGGACGAGGACTCCATGGACCGCTGGGAGGGTGTCGGCCTCGACATCTACCGGCGCATGCGCGTACGCGTGCACACCCTGGAGGGCGAGGAGGCCGCGTGGGTGTACGTACTGAACGGCTACGAGGGCGGACTGCCCTCGGCACGCTACCTGGGTGAGCTCGCCGACGCGGCCGAGTCGGCGGGGGCACCGCACGATTACGTGATGGAGCTGCGCAAGAGACCGTGCTGAGCGGGTCCTCCCCGGCGTGGGCCGCCTGCTGATCTTCGTCGTCGAGATCTTCAGCGACACGGACGGCTTCGTCCCCGGCTTCGTTCCCGGCTTCCTTCCCGCCGCCTGACCGCCCTCCCGGACGCCCTGCTCCCCGGGCTTCGTCGGGCTTCGCCGCGCTCCGTGGGACTTCTCGCCGGGCTCCGTCGCGCCTCTCGCCGGGCCCCGTCGGGCTTCTCATCGGAAACGACAAGACAACGATCGCAAACCCGTGACCTCTGTCATCTACGCGCGTAGGCCTGGACCAGCTACGCTCATGCGCGTGAACGCATCTCTTCTTCCGGACGACATCCAGGGCGACCCCCACGCCGCCGCCGACGCCGCCGCCGCGCGCCTGCGCGAGCTCACGGGCGCCGAGACCCACGACGTCGCCCTCGTGATGGGCTCCGGCTGGGCACCGGCCGTGGACGCCCTGGGCGCCCCCGAGGCCGAGTTCCAGGTCACCGAGCTGCCCGGCTTCCCGCCGCCGGCGGTCGAGGGACACGGCGGCAAGGTCCGCTCGTACAAGATCGGCGACAAGCGCGCCCTGGTCTTCCTCGGCCGCACCCACTTCTACGAGGGCCGCGGGGTCGCCGCCGTCGCGCACGGCGTACGGACCGCCGTCGCCGCCGGCTGCAAGACCATCGTGCTCACCAACGGCTGCGGCGGCCTGCGCGAGGGCATGCGACCCGGCCAGCCCGTCCTGATCAGCGACCACATCAACCTGACGGCCACCTCGCCGATCATCGGTGCGAACTTCGTCGACCTCACCGACCTGTACTCGCCGCGGCTGCGCGCGCTGTGCAAGGAGGTCGACCCCTCCCTGGAGGAGGGCGTCTACGCGCAGTTCCCCGGCCCGCACTACGAGACGCCGGCCGAGATCCGCATGGCCCGGGTGATCGGCGCGGACCTGGTGGGCATGTCGACGGTCCTGGAAGCGATCGCCGCACGGGAGGCGGGCGCCGAGGTGCTGGGCCTCTCCCTGGTCACCAACCTCGCCGCCGGCATGACGGGCGAACCCCTCAACCACGAGGAGGTCCTCCAGGCGGGCCGCGACTCGGCCACCCGGATGGGCGCGCTGCTGACCCAGGTGCTGAACCGGCTCTAGCCGCCGTGGGACGCGTGCCGCCGCGGGACGCGTGCCGCCGTATGCGTTTTTCGCCGCGCCCCTGAGGGACGGGACGGGTAGGGGCGGAGGGAGCGAAACGACTCCGCCCCGATCCCTGCCGGAAGAACTCACTGCCGGAAGAACCGGAAGAACTCGCGGCCGGAAGAACTCGCGCAGGAACAAGAGAGAGGTTGACCCGACGTGCACGACGAACTCATCGCACGGGCCAAGGCGTGGCTGGCCGAGGACCCCGACGCGGAGACACGTGAGGAACTCGCCAAGCTCATCGACGCCGAGGACGTCACCGAGCTCGCCGCGCGCTTCAGCGGCACCCTCCAGTTCGGCACCGCCGGGCTCCGCGGTGAGCTCGGCGCCGGTCCCATGCGGATGAACCGCGCCGTCGTGATCCGTGCCGCCGCCGGCCTCGCCGCGTACCTCAAGGCCAAGGGCGAGCAGGGCGGCCTCGTCGTCATCGGCTACGACGCCCGCCACAAGTCCGCCGACTTCGCCCGCGACACCGCCGCGGTCATGACCGGCGCGGGCCTGCGCGCGGCGGTCCTCCCCCGCCCGCTCCCCACGCCGGTCCTCGCGTACGCCATAAGGCACCTGGGCGCCGTGGCCGGCGTGGAGGTCACCGCCAGCCACAACCCGCCGCGCGACAACGGCTACAAGGTCTACCTCGGCGACGGCTCCCAGATCGTCCCCCCGGCGGACGCGGAGATCGCCGCGGAGATCGACGCCGTCCGCGCCCTCGCCGACGTCCCCCGCCCGGACTCCGGCTGGGAGACGCTCGACGACAGCGTCCTGAACGCCTACCTGGCGCGCACCGACGCCGTACTGGCCGAGGGCTCCCCCCGCACCGCCCGCACCGTCTACACGGCGATGCACGGCGTCGGCAAGGACGTCCTCCTCGCCGCCTTCGCCCGGGCCGGCTTCCCGGAGCCCGTCCTCGTCGCCGAACAGGCCGAGCCGGATCCGGACTTCCCGACCGTCGCCTTCCCCAACCCGGAAGAGCCCGGCGCGATGGATCTCGCCTTCGCGAAGGCCCGTGAGACCGACCCCGACCTGATCATCGCCAACGACCCGGACGCGGACCGCTGCGCCGTCGCGGTCAAGGGCGGCACCGACTGGCGCATGCTCCGCGGCGACGAGGTCGGCGCGCTGCTCGCCCAGCACCTGGTCAGCCGGGGCGCGCGCGGGACGTTCGCCGAGTCGATCGTCTCCTCCTCCCTGCTCGGCCGGATCGCCGAGAAGGCGGGCGTGCCGTACGAGGAGACCCTCACCGGCTTCAAGTGGATCGCCCGCGTCGAGGGTCTGCGCTACGGCTACGAGGAGGCGCTCGGCTACTGCGTCGACCCCGAGGGCGTACGCGACAAGGACGGCATCACGGCGGCGCTCCTGATCACGGAGCTCGCCTCCGAGCTCAAGGAGCGGGGCCGCACCCTTGTCGACTTCCTCGACGACATCGCCGTGGAGCACGGCCTGCACGCCACGGACCAGCTCTCGGTCCGGGTGGAGGACCTCTCCGTGATCGCGAACGCGATGCGGCGCCTGCGCGAGCAGCCGCCGACGCGGCTCGCGGGCCTGGCGATCACCCGGTCCGAGGACCTGACCAAGGGCACGGACCGGCTGCCGCCGACGGACGGTCTGCGCTACACGCTGGACGGCGCCCGCGTCATCGTCCGCCCCAGCGGTACGGAGCCGAAGCTGAAGTGCTACCTGGAGGTGGTGGTGCCGGTGGGCACCCGCCAGGACCTCCCCGCGGCCCGCACCAAGGCCACGAACCTCCTGGAGACGATCAAGCGGGACCTCTCCGAGGCAGCGGGCATCTGACCGACACGTCGCGGGCCCACCGACACGGTGAGCCCGCGACGTGTCGCGTCCCACGACGCGGCACGTCCCTCCACGCGGGGCCCGCCCCGCACCCCCCGCAGCCGACCCGCACCACGACTGCCGACCCGCGCCCCCACTACCGGCCCGCACCCCAGCCCAGCCCAGCTCAGCTCAGCTCAGGGCAGCAACACCAGCGCCGCCGCCCACGCCACCCCGATCGCCACGGCCACCGGCCACAGTCCACGGCCTCGCTCCGGCCCGCCGCTCTCGGCGGTCGGCCGCAGGGCGGGGTCCTGCCACATGGCGTTGATCTCGGCGGCGACCCGCTCGTACGGGTGGATGAGCCCGAACTTCCGCTCCAGCCAAGGCCATCGCGGCCCGGACACCGACCACTCCTCGAAGCCGGCCCGATAGCTGTCGGCCCTCAGTTCGGTGCCCTTGCACTCGACGACGCGTATGTGGTCCCAGGCGATGTGCCGGGAGCGGCCCAGCCGGCGGAACCACAGCCCGGCCGCGTCGGCGGTGATCCGCCACGCGAGGTGGCCGGGCAGCAGGCACACCCCGAGAAGACCCAGTCCGGCACCGATGACGTACCGCCAGACCCCGCTCTCACCGGCGAGCGCGTAACAGCCCCACAGCACGACGGCCACGACGGTGATCCGGTCCAGCCACCCCGCGCTCCACCGCCGGGCCGGCCCCCCGCCGTCCCGTACCGCCGCCAGGACCGCCACCGCCCGCCGTTCCTCGTACACGGCCTGCCGCCGGGCCTCCCGCCCGGCCTTCGCCTTCCCGGCGGCGATACGACGCCGCGCCGCCCCCTCCGGCAGCGGACGCACCGGCCCCGTCGACCGCTCCACGAGAGGCGGGTCGCCGGCCTCCTGGGCGGCGCTGACCACGACGACCTCGGCACCGTCGTAGGGCGCTCCGTACAGGACGGCCTCGCGCAGCGGACCGGGCACGTCGGTGTCGAGGCCCTTGAGGAGCGCCGCCAGCTCCTCCTCGTCGACGACGCCGTCCCCGTCGACGTCGTCCTCGTCCTCGTCCTCGTCGTCGTCCATGTCCAGCAAGGAGACGGTGAACAGCGGCCGCAGCGCCCCCACGTCGTCCGCGGCGAAGACCTCCGTGTCGGCCGCCGCGTCGTCGCGCACGAGCACCCGCAGCACCGGTGCGGGCGCCCGGCCCAGGGCGGCCGCGCGCCGTCGGCCGAGTACGCCGGAGGCGAGGGCGGTCACACCGAGACCGGCCACGAAGCAGCCGACCGTGGCGGAGCCCAGCCGGTCGTCACCCGACTGCCAGAGCCCGGAGGTCACGACGAGCACCGCGCCGAGCACGGTGAGCACTCCCCCGAGACCGATGAGGAACGCCCCGCGCTCCAGCCGCCGGTCCGCACCCGGCACCCCGGCCGTCACGCCACCGGCGGCGGCGAGCGCGCGCTCCCGTTGCCGGCCGCGGGCGTGCAGCCGCACCGCGGCGGCCACCCAGGTCGCGATCAGCAGCAGTACGGCGGGCCCGGACCAGACCCAGGGCAGCCCGGGCCGTTGCAACAGCAGCACCACGACCAGGACGGGCGCCGAGACCCGTGCGACCTCGGGCCGCCGCAACAGCCACAGGATCTGGAGCGGGAGCAGCGCGGCCACGAACGGCTTCAGATCCGCGAGGGTGGTCAGCCAGAACGCGCCGATCACGCCGAGGCAGGTCCCCCCGAACACCAGTCGCATACGGAGGTGCGCCAGCGTCCACCCGGGCGGCAGCGCGCCCGCCCAGCGGGCCGCCTGCGCACCGTCCCAGGGACGGCACCCGTCGGGCACGGCGGACTCGGGCAGGCGCAGCACGGGCTGCTGTACAGGGTTGTTCATCGTCTCCCAGACTCACGCACCGCGAGGCTCACAGCCCCGCCCTCCCACGGCTCCCGGCTCCCGGCTCCCGGCTCCCGGCTCCCGGCTCCCGGCTCCCGGCTCCCGGCTCCCGGCTCCCGGCTCCCGGCTCAGGGTCACATCACGCCCAGGGGCTCCCGGCTGAGGACCACCACCGTCGCCCCGCCGACTGCCAGCCCACCGCCGGTCACCCCGTCGCCCCTCACCCCGTCACCCGTCACCCGTCACCCCGTCGCGAGCAGGATCACCAGCACCACGGCACCGGCGATCGCCGGCCCCATCACCTCGTACGCCCAGCGCACGCTCGGCTCTCCCTGCGCGCGCTCCGCCGACTCGTGGGCCTCGGCCAGCTCGCGCAGGTCGTCCATGACCTGGTCGGTCTGGGCGCGCCGGGGCCCGGCGTCCAGGGCCGCCGCCGCGCCGGTGCGGGCCTGCGCCGCGGCGCGGTTCTGCTGCCGGGTCGCCTTCTTGCGGGCGCGCAGCGAGACGGGCACCGCCCACAGCTGGTACTTGGTGCCGGACTTGACGACCACCTCGTTGGAGTAGCCGGAGCGCAGCGAGGCGACGCTGCCCCAGGGCAGCGTGATGACGCGGAAGGGGTTGCGGATGCGCAGCCGGTCCTCGTTCGCGAAGACGGCGGGGCGCAGCGTGAAGGCGACCACCAGCGGAACGAGCAGGATCAGCGTGGCGAGGGCCAGCCAGGGCGTGCGCCCGTGGCCCGAGACCAGCGCGTCGACACCGAGCCAGCCCACGAGGGCGAGCAGCAGCACACCGCCCACGATGCCGGAGGGCGACCGGTAGATCCGGTCCCTGGACTGGGATCCCGAAGGTTCCGAGGAGTCCGGCACGGGTGACTGGTGATCCGGGGTCGTCATGGTCACGATTCTGCCCGACGGGTGCGAGGGTGCCCGTACCTGGTACGCAACCGTGCCCTACACGGTGTGCGACCGTGCTCGCCCGCGGCGCCCCGCACTGTGGCACCCTCGAAGAGTCCCCGGGGGTGTACAGCTGCTACGCGCGTAGATATGCTCGGCTGGTGACCATGCCCACCTCCCCCAAGCTCTCGGCTTCGCTCGACCAGGGCGGTGCCCCCTCCCACGCACTCGGCGACGTGGCCGCGTCCGACAGCACGCTGCGCCGCTTCCTCCACGGGCTGCCCGGCGTCGACACGGTCGGCCTCGAGGCGCGCGCCGCCTCGCTCGGCACCCGTTCCATCAAGACGACCGCGAAGGCGTACGCGATCGACCTCGCCATCTCGATGGTCGACCTGACGACGCTGGAAGGTGCGGACACCCCGGGCAAGGTCCGGGCGCTCGGCGCCAAGGCGGTGCACCCCGACCCGACCGACCGCACGACGCCCAGCACGGCCGCCGTCTGCGTCTATCCCGACATGGTGGCCACCGCCAAGGAAGCCGTCGCCGGCTCCGGCGTGAAGGTCGCCTCCGTCGCCACCGCCTTCCCGGCCGGCCGCGCCGCGCTGGACGTGAAGCTGGCCGACGTGCGCGACGCGATCGCCGCGGGCGCCGACGAGATCGACATGGTCATCGACCGCGGGGCGTTCCTCGCGGGCAAGTACATGAAGGTGTACGACGAGATCACCGCCGTGAAGGAGGCCTGCGGGACCAGCGCCCGCCTCAAGGTCATCTTCGAGACCGGCGAGCTCTCGACGTACGACAACATCCGCCGCGCGAGCTGGCTCGGCATGCTGGCCGGGGCGGACTTCATCAAGACCTCGACCGGCAAGGTGGCGGTGAACGCGACGCCCGCGAACACCCTGCTCATGCTGGAGGCGGTGCGCGACTTCCGTGCCCAGACCGGGATCCAGATCGGCGTGAAGCCGGCCGGTGGCATCCGCACCACCAAGGACGCCGTCAAGTTCCTCGTTCTGGTCAACGAGACGGCGGGCGCGGACTGGCTGGACAACCACTGGTTCCGCTTCGGCGCCTCCTCGCTCCTGAACGACCTGCTGATGCAGCGTCAGAAGCTGGCCACCGGCCGCTACTCCGGCCCCGACTACGTGACGGTGGACTGATCCATCATGGCTTCCGCATTCGAATACGCACCGGCGCCCGAGTCCCGCTCCGTCGTCGACATCGCCCCGTCGTACGGGCTCTTCATCGACGGCGAGTTCACCGAGGCCGCCGACGGCAAGGTCTTCAAGACGGTCAGCCCGAGCACCGAAGAGGTCCTCTCCGAGATCGCCCAGGCGGGCGAGGCGGACGTCGACCGGGCCGTGAAGGCCGCCCGCAAGGCCTTCGAGAAGTGGTCGGCGCTGCCCGGCTCCGAGCGCGCCAAGTACCTGTTCCGTATCGCCCGGATCATCCAGGAGCGCTCCCGCGAGCTCGCCGTCCTGGAGACCCTGGACAACGGAAAGCCCATCAAGGAGACGAGGGACGCCGACCTCCCCCTGGTCGCCGCGCACTTCTTCTACTACGCGGGCTGGGCCGACAAGCTCGACCACGCCGGGTTCGGCGCGAACCCGCGCCCGCTGGGCGTGGCCGGCCAGGTCATCCCCTGGAACTTCCCCCTCCTGATGCTGGCGTGGAAGATCGCCCCGGCGCTCGCGACCGGCAACACGGTCGTCCTGAAGCCCGCCGAGACCACGCCCCTGTCGGCGTTGTTCTTCGCGGACATCTGCCGCCAGGCGGGCCTTCCCAAGGGCGTCGTCAACATCATTCCCGGGTACGGCGACGCGGGCGCCGCCCTCGTCGAGCACCCGGACGTCAACAAGGTCGCCTTCACCGGCTCCACGGCCGTCGGCAAGGCCATCGCGCGCCAGGTCGCGGGCACGGAGAAGAAGGTCACCCTCGAACTGGGCGGCAAGGGCGCCAACATCGTCTTCGACGACGCCCCCATCGACCAGGCCGTCGAGGGCATCGTCACCGGCATCTTCTTCAACCAGGGCCAGGTCTGCTGCGCCGGGTCCCGTCTCCTCGTACAGGAGTCGGTCCAGGACGAGCTGCTCGACTCCCTGAAGCGCCGCCTGTCCACCCTCCGCCTCGGCGACCCGCTGGACAAGAACACGGACATCGGCGCGATCAACTCGGCCGAGCAGCTGTCCCGTATCACCTCACTCGTCGACCAGGGCGAGGCGGAGGGCGCCGAGCGCTGGTCCCCGGCCTGCGAACTCCCGTCGTCCGGCTACTGGTTCGCGCCGACGCTGTTCACCAACGTCACCCAGGCGCACACCATCGCCCGCGACGAGATCTTCGGCCCGGTGCTCTCCGTCCTCAGCTTCCGCACCCCGGACGAGGCCGTCGCCAAGGCCAACAACTCCCAGTACGGCCTCTCGGCGGGCATCTGGACCGAGAAGGGCTCCCGGATCCTGGCCGTCGCGAGCAAGCTCCGCGCGGGCGTCATCTGGGCCAACACGTTCAACAAGTTCGACCCGACCTCGCCGTTCGGCGGTTACAAGGAGTCGGGCTTCGGCCGCGAGGGCGGCCGTCACGGCCTGGAGGCGTACCTCGATGTCTGAGAAGACCGACAAGACCGAGCAGCAGCGACTGAGTGTCTTCAAGACCTACAAGCTGTACGTCGGCGGGAAGTTCCCGCGTTCCGAGAGCGGCCGGGTGTACGAGGTGACGGACTCGAAGGGCAAGTGGCTGGCGAACGCGCCCCTTTCCTCCCGCAAGGACGCCCGTGACGCCGTGGTGGCGGCCCGCAAGGCCTTCGGCGGCTGGTCCGGCGCGACCGCGTACAACCGCGGCCAGATCCTCTACCGCGTCGCCGAGATGCTGGAGGGCCGCAAGGACCAGTTCGTGCGCGAGGTCGCGGACGCCGAGGGGCTGTCGAAGTCCAAGGCCGCCGCTGTCGTCGACGCCGCGATCGACCGCTGGGTCTGGTACGCGGGCTGGACCGACAAGATCGCCCAGGTGGTCGGTGGCGGAAACCCGGTGGCGGGCCCGTTCTTCAACCTGTCCACCCCGGAGCCGACCGGCGTGGTCACCGTCCTGGCCCCCCAGGAGTCGTCGTTCCTGGGCCTGGTCTCGGTGATCGCCCCGGTGATCGCGACCGGCAACACGGTGATCGTGATCGCGAGCGAGAAGTCCCCGCTCCCGGCGCTGTCGCTGGGCGAGGTGCTGGCCACGTCCGACCTGCCGGGCGGCGTCGTCAACGTCCTCTCCGGCAAGACGGCGGAGATCGCCGCCCCCCTCGCCGCCCACCAGGACGTCAACGCGATCGACCTCGCGGGCGCCGACGACGAGCTGGCGAAGGAACTGGAGATCGCGGCCGCGGACAACCTGAAGCGGGTTCTCCGTCCACAGCCTGTGGATTATTCGCGGACCCCGGGTACCGAGCGCCTGACGGCCTTCCTGGAGACGAAGACGGTCTGGCACCCGACGGGGTCACTGGGCGCGTCGGGCTCCTCCTACTGAGGTCTCGGACCTGCCGAGCTCTCAGGTCCTACTGAGCTCTCAGGTCCCACTGAGCTCTCAGGTCCCACTGAGGCCTCGGGCCCAACCGAGGTTTCAGGTTCACGTCCTGCCAAGGTCTCGGGACCCCGATCCGTGTCCCCGGGGTCCCGTGCACACGGAGAGCCGCGCTTCCCCTCCGTCCAGGGGGAGCGCGGCTCTCTCCGTGCGTGGCGTCAGTGCAGCAGCCCCGCCGCCCGACCGAGCACCGGGGTGCTTCCGACGGACGGCGCCTGTGCGAGCGGCCCCGTCAGGGCCTTCGACGAGAGCGGCTTGAAGTCGGCGACCTGGGTGCCGACGCCGTTGTCGAGCGGATCGACGCCCGTGCCCGCGAGCGGGTTGGGCTTGAGCCCCTCGACCGGTCCCGTGACGTACCCGACCGTGCCCGTGAGCGGCCGGAGCCCAGCCTGCGAGTCGATGGCGCCCGTCGATGCGGGCCGGTTGTGCGTCGCGTCGACGGCGGGGGCGGCCTGCGCCGACGCCGTGGCCGCGCCCGCCCCGAGTGCCGCGGTCGCGAGAGCGACCAGGGCACGCCGAGCGGTCGGATTCGGGAGGGAGGCGTGTCGTGCCATGGGCTGATGCCACCTTCTGCTGCGCAAGGTAATCAGGTCGGCACCAAGGGTAGTTGAGATGTGATGTGCGCTCCAACGGCGTCCCGCGGGGTCGGCGCCGCCCGCCTGATGCCTCAGACTGGTGTCTCGTGAGTCTCCATCCCCCGATACCTACCCGCGTCGTGCTGCTCTGCGGCCCTTCCGGCTCGGGCAAGTCCCTCGTCGCCGCCCGCTCCGGCCTGCCCGTGCTGCGGCTCGACGACTTCTACAAAGAGGGCGACGACCCGACGCTGCCGCTGGTGGAGGGGAGTTCGGACATCGACTGGGACCATCCGCTGTCGTGGGACGCGGACACCGCCGTCGCGGCGATCGCCGAGCTGTGCGCGACGAGCCGTACGACCGTGCCGGTGTACGACATCGCGCTGAGCGCCCGCACCGGCGCGGAGACGCTGCACATCGAGCGGACGCCGCTGTTCATCGCGGAGGGCATCTTCGCCGCCGAGATCGTGGACCGCTGCCGCGAGCTGGGCCTTCTCGCCGACGCCCTCTGCCTGACCCGCGGCCCGCTCACCACCTTCCGCCGCCGCTTCCTGCGCGACCTCAAGGAAGGCCGCAAGTCCATCCCCTTCCTCCTGCGCCGCGGCTGGCGCCTGATGCGCGCCGAACGCTCGATCGTCACCCGGCAGACGGCCCTCGGCGCCCACCCCTGCGACCGGGACGAGGCACTGGGCCGCATGGCGGCAGCGGCGGCGGGACGCTGCGCGAAGGCGACGGCCTAGGCCCTGGGGCTGCCGCCGGCAACGGCACGAAAAAGCGGGACTGGATGGACCCCCCGGCCCTCCAGTCCCGCTCTCTTCGTGCTCCCCCGTGCTGGTGTTGCATCCCCCGCGGTCCCCCGTGACCCCGTTGGTCCCCCCGGTACCGCTCCCCCGTACTTCCCCCGTGCTCCCCCCGTTACTTGCTCCCCCCAGACCTTCAGGCGACAAGCTCCCCGAAGGACTCCTCCTCGTCACGGCCGAAGCTGAGGACCTCGTCCTCGCGCAGCCGGCGGAGCGACCGCCAGATGCTGGACTTCACCGTGCCGACACTGATGTCGAGGATCTCCGCGATCTCCGGGTCCGTGCGGCCCTCGTAGTAACGGAGGACCAGCATGGTGCGCTGGAGTTCCGGCAGCCGGGCCAGCGCCTGCCACAGGACGGCGCGCAGCTCGGTGCCGCGCATCGCGTCCGTGTCACCGGCGGTCTCCGGCAGTTCCTCGGTCGGGTACTCGTTCAGCTTGCGGCGGCGCCACGCGCTGATGTGCAGGTTGGTCATGGTGCGACGCAGGTAGCCGCCGACGGCCGCCTTGTCGCTGATCCGGTCCCACGCCCGGTACGTCGAGAACAGCGCGCTCTGCAGCAGGTCCTCGGCCTCGAAGCGGTCGCCGGTGAGGTGGTAGGCGGTTGCGTACAGGGAGGCGCGGCGCTCCTGGACGTAGGCGGTGAACTCCGCCTCCGACACCGAGCGACGCTCCCCCGTGTCCTCCCCGTACGCGGCTCCCCCGTGAGCCTGTACCCCCGTACCGCTTCCCCCCGTGAGTGCGTCAACCACCGTCATGTAGGGCGTACGCCCTTGCTGTACGGACCCGGTGTGTTGACGCCCGGTGCCGCGAGCGCACCCCCGCCCGCTCACGGCACCGGACTTCTCGGTGTTCCGGATGACGTCGTGCAGACGCGTGACAACTGCGCCAGTGCTGGTGCTGTGCAGCGTGTTCATCTCGCGCCCCCCGTCGTGGAGTCCGGTATCCCTGCGGTCTTGCCCTGCTGTCCTGCGGTGGTGCTGCCTTGCTTGTGTCGAAAAGCTTGCCGGGGTCACTTCATGGCCGTGTCCGCCGACTGTCACAGACCTGTCACAGGGCCCGCGCACGGGCGCGTCACAGTGCGATCACAGAGAAGAGTCGTATGGCTACGCAGACGACACGGGACCGCTCGCGTGCGACCCGCGCACGGCCCGCGCGCGGGCTCCTTCGTATGCGGGACATGTATGGGAGCGCTCCAACGGTCGAAACCGGCCCTCCCATGGGCCAGAATGACCCCCGTGCCTTCCCTGTTGCTGATCGAGGACGACGACGCCATCCGTACGGCCCTGGAGCTCTCTTTGACTCGCCAGGGACACCGTGTGGCCACCGCTGCCACCGGCGAGGACGGTTTGAAGCTGCTGCGCGAGCAACGGCCGGACCTGATCGTGCTGGACGTGATGCTGCCGGGCATCGACGGGTTCGAGGTGTGCCGGCGCATCCGGCGCACGGACCAGCTGCCGATCATTCTGCTGACCGCGCGCAACGATGACATCGATGTGGTGGTCGGGCTGGAGTCCGGCGCCGACGACTATGTCGTGAAGCCCGTGCAGGGGCGGGTGCTCGACGCCCGGATCCGGGCCGTGCTGCGGCGCGGCGAGCGCGAGGCCAACGACTCGGCGACCTTCGGGTCCCTGGTCATCGACCGGGCGGCCATGACGGTCACCAAGAACGGCGAGGACCTGCAACTGACGCCGACCGAGCTGCGGTTGCTCCTCGAACTGAGCAGGCGGCCCGGCCAGGCGCTGTCCCGTCAGCAGCTGCTGCGGCTCGTCTGGGAGCACGACTACCTCGGCGACTCACGGCTCGTGGACGCGTGTGTGCAGCGGCTGCGGGCCAAGGTCGAGGACGTTCCCTCCTCCCCCACGCTCATCCGTACCGTGCGCGGGGTCGGCTACCGGCTGGACTCTCCTCAGTGACCAAACCGCAGGACAAGCTCCGCGGCTGGGCCGCGGCCCGCAAGGCGATCCTGTCCGGTCTGCGCTTCACCAGCCTGCGGCTGCGTCTCGTCGTCGTCTTCGGCCTGGTGGCGCTCACCGCCGCCGTCTCGGCCTCCGGGATCGCGTACTGGCTCAACCGCGAGGCCGTGCTCACCCGCACCCAGGACGCGGTGCTGCGTGACTTCCAGCAGGAGATGCAGAACCGGGCGAGCGCGCTGCCCGTGCACCCGACGCAGGACGAACTCCAGCACACCGCCGGGCAGATGGGAACCAGCAGCCAGCGCTTCAGCGTGCTGCTGGTCGCCGAGGACGCGAACGGCAAGACCGTCACCGGCAACTCCGACCTGGACACCTTCACGCTGGAGGACGTACCGGAGTCCCTGCGAACGGCGGTGAACAAGAAGCAGTCCGTGTCGGGCGGCAACAAGCACGCGTACCACCTGTACTGGCAGCGGGTCACCGAAGGCGGCAAGCCGTATCTGGTGGGCGGCGCGAAGGTGATCGGCGGCGGCCCGACCGGCTACATGCTCAAGTCACTAGAGCCGGAGGCCAAGGACCTCAACTCCCTCGCCTGGTCGCTGGGCATCGCGACGGGCCTCGCCCTGATCGGTTCGGCGCTGCTCGCGCAGGCCGCCGCGACGACCGTCCTGAAGCCGGTGCACCGCCTCGGCATCGCCGCCCGGCGCCTCGGCGAGGGCAAGCTCGACACCCGTCTGCGGGTGTCCGGCACCGATGAACTGGCCGATCTGTCACGGACGTTCAACCGGACGGCCGAGTCCCTGGAGAAGCGGGTCGCGGACATGAGCGCCCGTGACGAGGCCTCGCGGCGCTTCGTCGCCGACATGTCCCACGAACTCCGTACGCCCCTCACGGCGATCACCGCCGTCACCGAGGTCCTCGAGGAGGAGCTCGACGCCGAGACGGGCAGCGTGGACCCGATGATCGAACCGGCCGTACGGCTGGTGGTCAGCGAGACGCGCCGGCTGAACGACCTGGTCGAGAACCTCATGGAGGTCACCCGCTTCGACGCGGGCACGGCACGGCTCGTCCTCGACCACGTGGACATCGCCGACCAGATCACCGCGTGCATCGACGCGCGCGCCTGGCTGGACGCCGTCGATCTCGACGCCGAGCGCGGCAACATCTGCCGCCTCGACCCGCGCCGCCTCGACGTCATCCTGGCGAACCTGATCGGCAACGCGCTCAAGCACGGCGGCTCGCCGGTCCGCGTGTCCGTCCGTACGGAGGCGGAGGACCTGGTCATCGAGGTGCGGGACCACGGTCCGGGCATCCCCGAGGACGTCCTGCCGCACGTCTTCGACCGCTTCTACAAGGCGAGCGCCTCGCGCCCCCGTTCCGAGGGCAGCGGTCTGGGACTGTCCATCGCGCTGGAGAACGCGCACATCCACGGCGGCGAGATCACGGCCGCCAACTCCCTGAAGGGCGGCGCCGTGTTCACGCTGCGTCTGCCCCGCGACCCGTCACCGCTGATCGCGGAGGACGAGGGGCAGAACGGGCACGGCACGGAGGGCAACGCCTGATGACGGTACGAGGCGTACGCCCCTTCACTGCCGTGGGTTCACGTCCCCGGCCCGCGGCCCGTCCGCGTCCCTGGCTGGCCCTCCCGCTGCTGGCCGCGCTGCTCACCGGTTGCGGTATCCGGGCCACGCAGGTCCCGACCGACTTCGGGCCCGCGCCGTCGCGGGTGCCCTGTGCCCTGTCGGCGCCGGACCTCTCCACCCAGGGCAGTCCCGGCATCCCGGTCCAGGTCTTCCTGCTGTGCGCCTCGCAGTTGGTGACGGTGGACCGTTCGGTGCGCATCCCGGACGGCACGGCGGAGGCCGGGCGCCGGGTGCTGGTGGCCCAGGGGCTGCTCGACGAACTCGCCCGGACCCCGTCGTCCGCCGAGAAGCAGGCGGGCTACACGAGCGACGTGAACGGCGGCATCAAGGTGAGCGGGCCCCGCGCCAAGGACCCCGGGAACACCTTCCGGCTGAGCACGTCGCCCCGGCGGCTCACCTCGTACGCGCTGGCGCAGCTCGTCTGCACGTTCGCCAACTCGGAGGCGACCGCCGCCGACGACGGCGCGGTCATCCTCGGCGGCCCGGACACCGGTTCACCGCGCCGCTACGAGTGCACGACGGAGGTGCGCTCCCGGCCGGGCACCCAGGAGCCACCGTCGACCGAGGTCAAGACAGGCTGAACCGCCGCCGGGGCGCTCGTCCGTCCCGGAGCCGGGCCGGCCCTGGAGACCCCTACGTGTGCTGTGCCACTCACACGCAGGGACGCAACACGGAACCGATCCCGCCGGACCCGGCGTCTTGGGGGGCGTGCAGCGTCAAGGCTCAGGCGGCGGCAGTGCCGTGATCCGCGTCCGTGTGGCAGGAGGTGTCCTCCTGGCCGCACACCTCATGCTCGTCGTCTGGATCACGCTGCGCCCGCTGGACGTTCCCTGGGTGAGCCCCGCCAACCTGCATCCCTTCGCCGGTATCAGGGCCGATCTCGCCCTGGGCCCGCGGGAGGCGGTGCGCCGGATCGGTGAGGGCCTCGGGCTGCTCGCCCCGCTCGGCGTGCTGCTGCCGATGGTGGCGGGGCGGCTCGCCGTCTCCCCGCTCGCCTCGCTGACCCGTACGGTCGCCGCGGGCGCCCTGATCTCGCTGGGCATCGAACTGCTCCAGACCGGGGTGCCGGGACAGGTCGTGGACGTCGACTCCCTGCTGCTCAACACGGTGGGCGTGGCCCTGGCCCATCTGGCGATCGTGCCCGCGGGCCGGGCCCGGCTCCGCCGCCGGGCCGAGACGCGGCGCCGTGCGGCCCTGGGCCGGGAGGAGCTCTCTCAGGGTCTGACCCCGACGATTCCCAGGGTCGGGATCGCACCGTAGAGCGACGCTTCGGCCCGCTTCGTCCCCGTAGCGTCGAGGACATCAAGGCAGACGGACTGCCTGTCCCACGGTTCGCGAAGGAGCCCTCATGACCGCCATTTCCCGCCCCACCGACGGCCGGATGATCGGCGGAGTCTGCGCAGCGCTGGCACGGCGCTTCGGCACCTCCGCGACCACGATGCGCGTGATCTTCCTGCTGTCGTGCCTGCTTCCGGGCCCGCAGTTCCTGCTCTACATCGCGCTGTGGATCCTGTTCCCGTCGGAGCACAAGGCCGGCCGTACGGCCTGGTGACCGCACCGCTCCGCACATGCCGAGGGGCGCACCCGAGCCGGGTGCGCCCCATCGACGTCGTACGAGACGAACGGCCGGGACGAACGGTCTCAGCCGAGCGGAATCGTGGTCACCGCAGTGTCGTGGTGGGCAGCCCCTTCAGCGGCAGCCCGCCCAGCAGTCCGGCGACCGGCGCGGCCGGACCGCCATTGAGGGCCTTGGCCGCGGTGGGCTTGGCCGCGGCCACACCCGCGCCGACCGCGTTCTGACCCTGGCTCAGCGCCTCACGCGAGCCGGGCAGCACCTGGGTGACGTTGTCCGCCGGCAGCGTGCGGGTGACGGTGTCCAGCGCCGAGGAGGCGTCCGGCACGGCCGGGGCCGCACTGGCGACGCCCGCGCCCGCGGCGGCGAAGGCGGCACCGAGCGCGGCGACACCGAGAGTCTTGGCAGCAGACTGCTTCATATGGAATGCGTCCTTGGATCCGTTGACGGGGATGTGAGCGGTCCACGACCGTAAACACGCAAAGCCGCGCTCCGCAAACATCCAAAAGCGGCCGAATCCAGCGGACCCGGCCGCTTCCGTTGCGCTCCACTTACTCCTCGGATGCCGCAGAACTGCTGGTGGAAGCCGTCTGCTTGAACAGCCATTCGGATTTCAGCTCGGCATATCCAGGCTTGATGACGTCATTGATCATGGCCAGTCGTTCATCGAAAGGAATGAATGCGGATTTCATAGCATTGACGGAGAACCAGGCCATGTCATCGAGCGTGTAGCCGAAAGCGTCGACAAGGTGCTCGAATTCGCGGCTCATACTCGTCCCCGACATCAGCCGGTTGTCGGTGTTCACCGTGGCCCTGAAGTGCAGCCGCCGCAGCAGCCCGATGGGGTGGTCGGCGTACGAGGACGCGGCGCCCGTCTGGAGGTTGGAGCTCGGGCACAGCTCCAGCGGGATGCGCTTGTCGCGCACATACGAGGCGAGGCGGCCCAGCTTCACCGAGCCGTCCTCGCGCACCTGGATGTCGTCGATGATGCGCACGCCGTGACCGAGCCGGTCGGCGCCGCACCACTGGAGGGCCTGCCAGATCGACGGAAGACCGAAGGCCTCCCCGGCGTGGATCGTGAAGTGGTTGTTCTCGCGCTTGAGGTACTCGAACGCGTCGAGGTGCCGGGTGGGCGGGAAGCCCGCCTCGGCGCCCGCGATGTCGAATCCGACGACGCCCGCATCCCGGTAGCGGTTGGCGAGTTCGGCGATCTCCAGGGCGCGGGCCGCGTGCCGCATGGCGGTGAGCAGCGCGCCGACCCGGATGCGGTTGCCATCCTCCTTGGCCCGCCGCTCGCCGGCCCGGAAGCCCTCGTTGACGGCCTCGACGACCTCTTCGAGGCTGAGCCCGGCCTCCAGGTGCTGCTCGGGCGCGTACCGCACCTCGGCGTAGACGACCCCGTCCGCGGCGAGGTCCTCGGCGCACTCGGCGGCGACCCGCACGAGCGCCGCACGGGTCTGCATGACGGCGCAGGTGTGGGCGAAGGTCTCCAGATACCGCTCCAGCGAACCGGAGTCGGCGGCCTCGCGGAACCAGATGCCGAGTTTGTCGGGGTCGGTCTCGGGGAGCCCGGAGTACCCGGCGTCGCGGGCGAGTTCGACGATCGTGCCGGGGCGCAGCCCCCCGTCGAGGTGATCGTGGAGCAGGACCTTGGGCGCCCGGCGGATCTGTTCCGAGCTAGGGGTGTTCTGGTGCTGGCTCGTCATTTCCGCACCATAAGCCCTACGCGCGTAGAGCTCCGGGCACGACGAAGCGTCGATATCCAACAGTGACCCGGCGGACGGGTGGCGTACACCGATGCTTCTGACACTGTTCTGTCATGGCACACCAAGCGACGCCGGTTCGCACGGCCCGGCTGGGGAGGACGCTCGGCCCGGAGCCGACGGCGGTGAGCGGAGTGGTGCTACTGCTCCCGGGCGGCGACGAGGCCTCCACCCGCAGACCGTCCCCCGTACTCCCGACCGCTTCCGTACGGGCGCTCGGGCGCCATCTCGCGCGCGCGGGACGCGACGAAGGCCTGGTCACGCATGTGGTGCACTACCGCTATCGCGGCTGGAACGGCAGCGAGGCGCATCTGGCGCACGACGCGTCCTGGGCCGCGGGCGAGGTCGTACGCCGCTACGGGGACGTCCCCGTCTGTCTCGCCGGCGTGGACATGGGCGGGCGGGCGGCGCTGCGCGCGGGCGGGCACACAGCCGTCAACTCGGTGCTGGCGCTCGCTCCCTGGCTGCCGGAGGAGGACGTGGCCGCGCCACCCGAACCGGTGAAGCAGCTCTCCGGACGGCGCGTGCTCCTCGTGCACGGCACGAACGACCAGCGCACCGACCCCGAGCTGTCGTTCCGGCTGGCGTCCCGGGCGAAGAAGACGAACCGCGACATCTGCCGCTTCGAAGTGCACTCCGACGGACACGGGTTGCATCAGCACCGGTCCGAAGTGCTGGCACTGGCCGAGGACTTCGTCATGGGCGTGCTGTTCGGGCACGCCTTCTCCCGCCCGGTGGAGGACGCGCTCGCCGCGCCGCCGCCGCTGGGGCTGCGGATGCCACTGGCGGCCGGGTTCGGGCGGTCGCTGAAGCGGCGTTGAGCGCTCCCGCGCGGGCCGGTCCGGCAGCGGTGGGTGACGGGTGGCCGAAGGGCAGCCGAATCAGCCGGATCAACCGGCTCAGTCGGCTCAGTCGGGCAGCAGATGTCCCCTTCTGGACAGCAGGAACTTCTTGAAGGCGGCCACCGGCGGTGTGTCCGGGTGGCCGTCCAGCCAGGCGACGCCGATCTCGCGGACCGCGCGCGGGGCCGTGACCGTCAGCTCGACAACTCCCGGGCGGGGCACGGCCGGTGGCGGCAGGAGGGCGACCCCGAGCCCGGCGGCGACCAGGCCCCGTAGCGTCTCCGCCTCCTCGCCCTCGAAGGCGATGCGCGGTCTGAAACCGGCCTCCTGGCAGACGTCGTCGGTGATACGGCGCAGCCCGTAACCGGGTTCGAGGGTCACGAAGGTCTCGTCGGCGGCCTCGGCGAGGCGCACGCGCTTGCGTGCGGCGAGGCGGTGGTCGGCCGGGACGACGAGCCGCAGCTTCTGCTCGTCGAGCCGGCGGGCCACCAGGTCGGGCGCGTCCGGCACGGGCGAGGTCAGACAGAGGTCCAACTCCCCGGCCCGCAGCCGCTCGATCATCGCCTCGCCGTAGTTCTGGACGAGGCTGAAGCGGACGCGCGGATGATCGGCGCGGAAGGCTCGGATCAGCCCGGGCACGGTCTCGGAGCCCATGGTGTGCAGAAAGCCGAAGGCGACCTTGCCGGTGGCCGGGTCGGCGTCGGCGCGCACCTCGTCGGCGGCCCGCTCGATCTCGGCGAGCGCGCGCTCGACGGAGGCGAGGAACGTACGGCCGGCCGGGGTGAGCGAGACCGTGCGGCCGCGGCGGGCGAAGAGGTCGACGCCCAGGTCCTGCTCGAGGCGGACCAGGGAGCGGGAGAGGGTGGACTGCGGGACCTGCATCTCCTGCGCGGCCCGGGTGACGTGCTCGGTGCGGGCCACCCCGGCGAAGTACGCAAGGCGTGGAGCGAGCAATGCGACGATGTCTTCTGTGTCACTGGACGGTGACAGGTGGGCCTGTGACCTCTGCTGATGCACCATGGGAACGATTATGGCGGTTTCATGCATTGGACGGATGAGTGGCGGGACTCCTACTTTCGAAGCATGCCTTCCGCCAGTACCGAGGCGCCCGCCACCGTGGGCGCCGTCCCGTCCGTTTCCGCCACCGCCGACCCCGCCGCCGACTCCCGTATGGCCCCGGGCGGGCCCGGTTACCGCCGGATGAGCTTCGCCCTCTTCCTCGCCGGGGTGGCGACCTTCGCGCTCCTCTACTCCACCCAGGCTCTCCTCCCGCTGATCTCCTCCGACCTCGGGGTGACCGCGAGCGAGGCGAGCTGGACGGTGTCGGCCGCGACGGGCGGCCTGGCGCTGTTCGTGCTGCCGATGAGCGCGCTGTCGGAGCGGTTCGGACGGCGTACGTTGATGACGGCGTCGCTGGCGGTCGCGGTCTCGGTGGGTCTGCTGGTCCCCTTCGCCCCGTCGATCGGCGCGCTGATCGCGCTGCGGGCGGTGCAGGGCGCGGCGCTGGCGGGCCTGCCGGCGTCGGCGACGGCGTATCTGGCCGAGGAGGTCCGCCCCAAGGCGCTGATCACCGCGATCGGGCTGTTCGTCGCGGGCAACAGCGTCGGCGGCATGAGCGGCCGGGTCATCACCGGCTGGGTGGCACAGGAGTGGGGCTGGCGGGTCGCCGTCGGCACGATCGGGTTCCTCGCGGTGGCCTGCGCGTTCGCGTTCCGGCTGCTGCTTCCGGCCCCGAAGCACTTCACGCCGGGCTCGCTGCGGCCCCGCGTGCTGGCCCGCACGGTCCGCGACCACCTCGCCGACCCGCTGCTGTGCCGGCTGTACGCGATCGGCGCGCTGTTCATGATGGTGTTCGGCGGGGTCTACACGGTGATCGGCTACCGCCTCACGGAGGCGCCGTTCTCGCTGCCGCAGGGCATCATCGGCTCGGTCTTCCTGGTGTACCTGGTGGGTACGGTCTCGGCGTCGACGGCCGGACGGCTGGTCGACCGCCTCGGTCGGCGGGGCTCGCTGTACCTGGCGGGCGGTACGACCACGGCGGGCCTGCTGCTGTCCCTGGCCGGCTCCCTGGTGTTCGTGCTGCTGGGCCTGGTGCTGATCACGGCGGGCTTCTTCGCGGGGCACGCGGTGGCGTCGTCGGCGGTGAGCCACACGGCGAAGCGGGGCCGCGCCCAGGCCTCCGCCCTGTACCAGTCCGCGTACTACATCGGCTCCAGCGCGGGCAGCACGCTCGGCGCGGTCGCCTTCCACGCGGGCGGCTGGGCGGGCACGGTCACCCTGGGCCTGCTCGCGGTGCTCGGCGTCGTGACGATCACGGTGTTCGGCTCGCACGCGGCACGGGCGCAGGCGCGACGGAGTCCGGTGCCGGCGCACTGAGCTCCGCACTCCCCTCCGCCCCCTTCCCCTGATTCCCCCGGATTCCCTCTGGTTCCCCCTCGTTCCCCCTGGTCGGCGCCCGTTGTCAGTGGTCGCGTGTAGCGTCCGCGCGACAACTGGGCCGAGCAGGGGGATTGTTGATGGAGTTCCAGGTCGAACGCGGGGCGTTCGCCGAGGCGGTGGGCTGGGCGGCCCGCGCACTGCCCGCGCGTTCGCCGGTGCCGGTACTGGGCGGGCTGCTGCTGACGGCGGACGCGGGGCGGCTGAGCGTCTCGGGGTTCGACTTCGAGGCGGCCGCGCGCATCGGGACCGACGCGGAGACAGTGGCGGAAGGGCAGGTGCTCGTCCTCGGGCGCAGGCTGCTGGACATCTGCCGGGTGCTGCCGGACGGTCCGGTGAGCTGTGTGCTGGAGGGGACGCGGTTCACGGTGGAGGCGGGCGGCACCCGGTTCGGCCTGTCGACGCTGCCGCGCGAGGAGTACCCGGCGCTGCCCGTACCGCCCGAGCCGTACGGCAGCGTGGACGCCGACGCGTTCGCGAGCGCCGTCTCCCAGGTCGCCGTCGCCGCCGGACGCGACGACACCCTGCCGGTGCTCACCGGCGTACAGCTGCGCCTGGACGGCGACGCGATGACGCTGGCCGCGTCGGACCGCTACCGCTATGCCGTGCGGACGCTGGGGTGGCAGCCGGAGGCGGCGGCCGACGGAGTCGTGGAGGCGCTGCTGCCCGCGCGGCGGCTGCTCGACATCGCGCGCTCACTGGCCCGCTCCGGTGACGTCCGCATCGGCTTCGACCGGGCGGCCGGCGGGCTGATCGGCTTCGAGGGCGGTCGGATGCGTACGGTCGTACGGCTGCTGGAGGGGCGGCTGCCGAAGTACGGGTCGCTGTTCGCCGTGGCGGGGGCCGCGGTCGCCGAGGTCGAGTGCGGGGCGCTGGCGGAGGCGGTACGGCGGGTCGCGGTGGTGGCGGAGGCGAACAGTCCGGTGCGGCTGGACTTCTCGGCGCCGGACGGGACGGTGCTGCTGGGCGCCGGGTACGGCGACGACGTGGCCGCGCAGCGGCTGCCCGCCGTGCTGAGCGGTGCCGAAGAGGTCACGGCGGCGTTCAACCCGGGGTATCTGCTGGACGCGCTGAACTCCTTCGAGGCGCCCCGGGTGCGGCTGGAGCTGCTGGGGGCCGGACAGCGGACGCTGCTCACGGCGGTGGCGGACGGCGGCGAGCCGGACACCGCGCACCGGCATCTGCTCATGTCCGTGAGGCAACTGGTCTGAGGCAGCCGGGAGCAGTCGTCGACAGCCGGTCCGACCTGGGCATTTTCCCGCTCGGGGGGCCGTTGTCAGTGGGCTGCGGTAGCTTCCGAAGTGCCGGCGCGACGAGGCGACGGGAACGGCCACAGGGGTGGGTTGGCGATGAGTGACGGCACGGCGACGACGGACCTGGACGTCCGGCTGGAGAAGCACCGGGTCGAGCTGACCGGGTACTGCTATCGGATGCTCGGCTCCTCCTTCGAGGCCGAGGACGCGGTGCAGGACACGATGGTCCGCGCCTGGCGGAGCTACGAGAAGTTCGAGGGCCGCTCCAGCCTCCGCTCCTGGCTGTACCGGATCGCGACGAATGTCTGTCTGGACATGCTGACGGCGGGCAACAAGCGCGCCCGGCCCATGGACCTGACCGACTCCACCCCCCTCGCCCAGGCCGCGCTCTCCCCGCGCCCCGACAGCACCTGGCTGGAGCCGATGCCCGACGTGCGCGTGCTGCCGACGGCGAGCGACCCGGCCGAGGCGGCCGTGGCCAAGGAGTCCGTGCGGCTCGCGTTCATGGCCGCGCTCCAGCGACTGCCGCCCAAGCAGCGGGCGGTGCTGATCCTGCGCGAGGTGCTGGCGTGGAAGGCGAGCGAGGTCGCGGAGCTGCTCGACACCTCGGTCGCCTCGGTCAACAGCGCGCTCCAGCGGGCGCGGGCGACGCTCGCCGACAGCGAGGGCGCCGCCGCGGACGCCGCCGTGTCCGACCCGCTCGACGAGGAGCAGCAGAAGCTGCTGGAGCGCTATGTGGCGGCGTTCGAGGGGTACGACATGGCGGCGCTGACGGCGCTGCTGCACGAGGACGCGGTGATGACGATGCCGCCGTTCGACCTGTGGCTGTGCGGCACGCCGGACATCACCGGCTTCATGACCACGCTCGGCGCGGCCTGCGCGGGCTCGCGGCTGCTGCCGGTCCAGGTCAACGGCCTGCCGGGCTTCGCCCAGTACAAGCCGGACCCGGAGGCGGGCGGTTTCACTCCCTGGGCGCTCCAGGTCCTGGAGATCTCAGACGGCCGGCTCACCGGGTTCCACTTCTTCCTCGACACGAAGCGCTGGTTCCCGCTCTTCGGCCTCCCCCTCCACCTCGAAGCGGAGGCCGACGAGATCGAGTAGCGCGCGCAGGGCGGGAGCCGGGGCGCGGACCCTGATCCGGCCCCCGGTCCGGCGGGCGGCCAGCTCCAGGCGGGCCAGCGCGTCGACGGCCGCCAGGCCCGGCGGCCCGAGCGCAGCCGCGTCGCACACGACCACACCCGCGCCGGTGGACTCCAGCAGCGCGCGCACGTCCTCGCACAGCCTCGCCACGGCGTCCTGGCTGACGGCGGCGGGCAGGACCAGTACTGCGGGTGTCATGGCATCCACGTTCGGTAGACCGGGGCGGGCGGTGGAACTCATCGGAGCCCGTTCGCGGCCATCGCCGTCGGCATCGGCATCGTCTCCTGTCGGTGCGTCACCAGTCCCGGCATGCCGAACGGGACCGGTGGAGGTCCACCGATCCCGTTCACCCGGATGAGAGAGTCCAGGTCAGGCGATACGCTCCAGCACCACCGGCGTGGCCTTGAAGTCCGTGCCCGTGGGCGCGATGTCGTACGAGCCGTCCACCGACTCCAGTGCGTACTCGAAACGCTCGGGGGTGTCCGTGTGCAGGGTCAGCAGGGGCTGGCCCGCGGTCACCGTGTCGCCCGGCTTGGCGTGCATCTCGATGCCCGCGCCCGCCTGCACCGGGTCCTCCTTACGGGCGCGTCCGGCGCCCAGACGCCAGGCGGCGACGCCGATGTCGTACGCGTCCAGGCGGGTCAGGACGCCCGAGGACGGGGCCGTCACCACGTGCCGCTCGCGCGCGGTGGGCAGCTGCGCGTCCGGGTCGCCGCCCTGCGCGGCGATCATGCGGCGCCACACGTCCATCGCGGAGCCGTCGGCCAGGGCCTTCGCCGGGTCCGCGTCCTTCACACCGGCCGCGTCCAGCATCTCGCGGGCCAGCGCGACGGTCAGCTCGACGACGTCCGCCGGGCCGCCGCCCGCCAGCACCTCCACCGACTCGCGGACCTCGAGGGCGTTGCCCGCCGTCAGGCCCAGCGGGGTCGACATGTCCGTCAGGAGCGCGACCGTCTTCACGCCGTGATCGGTGCCCAGGCCCACCATCGTGGAGGCCAGTTCGCGGGCGTCCTCGATGGTCTTCATGAAGGCGCCGGAGCCGACCTTCACATCCAGGACCAGCGAGCCGGTGCCCTCCGCGATCTTCTTCGACATGATCGAGGAGGCGATCAGGGGGATCGCCTCGACCGTGCCGGTGACGTCCCGGAGCGCGTACAGCTTCTTGTCGGCCGGGGCCAGGCCGTCGCCCGCCGCGCAGATCACCGCGCCCGTCGTGTCGAGGACGTGCAGCATCTCCTCGTTGGACAGCAGGGCCCGCCAGCCGGGGATCGACTCCAGCTTGTCCAGCGTGCCGCCGGTGTGGCCGAGGCCGCGGCCCGACAGCTGCGGGACGGCCGCGCCGCAGGCCGCGACGAGGGGGGCCAGCGGGAGCGTGATCTTGTCGCCGACGCCGCCCGTCGAGTGCTTGTCGGCGGTCGGGCGGGACAGCGCCGAGAACTCCATGCGCTCGCCCGACGCGATCATCGCGGCGGTCCAGCGGGCGATCTCGCGACGGTTCATGCCGTTGAGCAGGATCGCCATGTTGAGGGCGGCCATCTGGTAGTCGGCGACCTCGCCCCGCGTGTACGCGTCGATGACCCAGTCGATCTGCGCGTCGCTGAGCTCACCGCGGTCACGCTTGGTGCGGATGACGGAGATGGCGTCCATGGCCATGGCTTTCCTTCCGAAGACTTACGAATGTGCGCGGCCCCTCCGAGCCGTTCGAAGGGGCCGCACAGGCGTTACTGGGTGAGATGGCCCGGCCCGAAGGCCTGCGGCAGCATCTCGGAGAGCGGCACGATCCCGGCCGGCGTCTCCAGCAGCAGCTCGGCGCCGCCGAACTCGTACAGCAGCTGGCGGCAGCGACCGCACGGGACGAGGATCTCGCCGCGGCCGTCGACACAGGTGAAGTGCGTCAGCCGGCCGCCCCCGGTGTTCTGGAGCTGTGAGACCAGCCCGCACTCGGCGCACAGGCCGAGCCCGTACGAGGCGTTCTCGACATTGCAGCCGGAGACCGTGCGGCCGTCGTCGACCAGGGCCGCGACCCCGACCGGGTAGCCCGAATACGGCGCGTACGCCCGGGACATGGCGTCCCGTGCCACGGCCCGCAGGGCCTCCCAGTCGACGGCCGCGGACCCGGCGCCGGCGCCGGACGTCACTTGCCCTGTCCCCGGCGGTACGGCATGCCGTCCGCCTTCGGCATCCGCAGACTCTGCGCGGACAGCGACAGGACCAGCAGCGTCACGATGTACGGCGTCGCGCTGACGACCTGCTTGGGCACCTCGTTGGTGGAGGTGTACCAGAGGAACATCAGCGCCGACACCACGGCGGTGACCACGGCCGGGGTGTACCGCTTCTTCCACAGCAGATACGCCGCCCCGAAGACCAGCAGGATCGCCAGCAGCAGGATCAGCGCGTGGACGTTGGTGGTGCCGCCGCGCAGGTTGAGGCTGTCGGTGTAGCCGAACAGGCCGGCGCCGAGCGCGAGTCCGCCCGGCATCCAGTTGCCGAAGATCATCGCGGCGAGGCCGATGTAGCCGCGGCCCGCGGTCTGGCCGTCCAGGTAGACGTTGGAGGCGACGATCGACAGGAAGGCACCGCCGAGGCCGGCGAAGCCGCCGGAGATGATCACGGCCAGGTACTTGTACTTGTAGACGTTGACGCCGAGGGATTCGGCGGCCACCGGGTTCTCACCGCAGGAGCGCAGGCGCAGGCCGAAGGCCGTACGCCACAGCACCCACCAGGTGGCCGGGACGAGCGCGACCGCGACCACGGTGAGCGGCGACAGGTCGGTGACCAGACCGCCGATCAGGCCCGCGATGTCCGAGACCAGGAACCAGTGCTTCTCGTTGAGTGTGTTCAGGCCGCTGGACAGGCCTGGGATGTCGAAGGTGCCCAGCGAGTCGATCCCCGGGGACTGCTTGGAGGAGCCCCCCGGCTCGTTCTCGAAGGTGAACTTGGAGAGGTAGCGGGTGGTGCCGAGCGCCAGGATGTTGATCGCCACACCCGACACGATGTGGTTGACGTTGAACGTCACCGTGGCGATGGCGTGCAGGACGCCGCCGAGCATGCCGCCGATGATGCCGAAGGCGACACCGGTCCACGGACCCCACTGGTAACCGGCCCAGGCGCCGAACCAGGTGCCGAGGATCATCATGCCCTCGAGGCCGATGTTGACGACGCCCGCGCGCTCGGCCCACAGACCGCCGAGGCCCGCGAGGCCGATCGGCACCGCGAGGCGCAGCGCCGTGGACATCTGTCCGGTCGAGGTGATGCCGTCCGCGCCGGTGATCAGGCGGACGACCGAGGTCAGGACCAGCACACCCGCGATGACGAGCAGGAGTACCGGGAGGGACATGCGGCGGCTGCCCTTGCCGGGCTTCTTCGCCTGCGGCTTGGCGACGGTCACGGTGCTCATCGGGCAGCCACCTCCTTCTTCTCGGAGTTGTTGTGGGCGGCGGCCGCGGCCAGCTCGGCGCCGACGCGCTTCTGCTGGCGGCGCAGGCCCCAGACGCGTACGGCCTCGTACGAGATGACGACCGCGAACACGATCAGGCCCTGCATGATCGTGGCGATCTCCTTCTCGTACGCCACCGGGGTGGCGTAGTCGAGGGCCGGGGACGCCTTGTCGAGGAAGGCCCACAGGAGGGCGGCGAGGGCGATGCCGCCCGGGTGGTTGCGGCCGAGCAGCGCGATGCCGATGGCGGTGAAGCCGAGGCCGGCCGGGAAGCTCAGGCTGTAGGTGTGGACGTCGCCGAGCAGCAGCGGCAGACCGGCCAGGCCCGAGACGGCGCCGGAGATCAGCATCGCGATGAGCACCATGCGCTTGGCGTCGACGCCGGAGGCCGCGGCGGCGGACTCGGAGGCGCCGCTGGCGCGCAGGTCGAAGCCGAAGCGGGTGCGGTTGAGCACGATCCAGTACAGGATGCCCAGGACGACCGCGAGGAAGACCAGGCCGTAGATCTCGCCGACGTCCGCGCCGAGGTTGATGCCGGGGATCCAGCCGGACTCCTTCATGATGCCGGTGGTGTTGTTGTTGCCGACCTGCACACCGAAGTTGTCGCTGAGCATGAGGTAGCCGATGAGGCTGGTGGCGATCGCGTTGAGCATGATCGTCGCGACGACCTCGCTCACTCCCCGGGTGACCTTGAGGACACCGGCGATGCCGGCCCAGAAGGCGCCGGTGAGCATGGCGACCAGCATGAGGAGCGGGATCTGGAGGAAGGACGGCAGCGCGATGTGCGCGCCGACCACCGCCGTCATCACCGCGCCGAGGCGGTACTGGCCGTCGACGCCGATGTTGAACAGGTTCATGCGGAAGCCGAGGGCCACCGCGAGCGCGGCGATGTAGTACATCGACGCCTGGTTGATGATCAGCACCTGGACGTCGGAGAACGTCGCCTGCTCGAGCATCAGGGAGTACGGCTCGAACGGGCTGCGGCCCGAGGCGAGCAGCACGATCGATGTCAGGGCGATCGCCGCGACGAGCGCGATGGCCGGGCCGGCCACCGCAAGGAGCACGCGCTCCTTGTCGAACTTCTTCATCGGGTCTCGTCCTCCCCCAAGTCCGCTGCGGACTCGGCGTGCTCAAGGTGGCCGGAGGCGGCGCCGGTCATGGCCGAGCCCAGCTCTTCGGGCGTGATGGTGGCGGGATCGGCGTCGGCGACCAGCCTGCCGTTGTAGATCACCCTGAGGGTGTCCGAGAGGCCGATCAGCTCGTCCAGGTCGGCCGAGATGAGCAGGACGGCCAGGCCCTCGCGGCGGGCCTCGCGGATCTGGTCCCAGATCGCGGCCTGCGCGCCGACGTCCACACCGCGGGTGGGGTGGGCGGCGATCAGGAAGCGCGGGTTGTGGCTCATCTCGCGGCCGACGATCAGCTTCTGCTGGTTGCCGCCGGACAGGGAGGCGGCGGTGACGTCGATGCCCGGGGTACGGACGTCGTACTCCTCGACGATCCGGCGCGTGTCGTCCTGGGCGCCCTTGATGTCGAGCCAGAAGCCCTTCGCGTTGGGCCGCTCGGTGACGTGGCCGAGGATGCGGTTCTCCCAGAGCGGGGACTCCAGGAGCAGGCCGTGGCGGTGGCGGTCCTCGGGGATGTAACCGACGCCCTGCTCGCGGCGCTTGCGGGTGGGCCACGACGTGATGTCCTCGCCCAGGAAGCCGATCGAGCCGGAGTCGGCGTGCTTGAGGCCGATCAGCGCGTCGATGAGCTCGGTCTGGCCGTTGCCCTCGACACCGGCGATGCCCATGACCTCGCCCGCGTGGATGGTGAAGGTGACGTCGTCGAGGACGCGCCGCACCCCGCCGGCGGTCTCGGCCGTGTCCTCCGTGAGCAGACCGGTGGCCGACGGTTCGTCGAACTCGCCGAGGGAGGCGGCACCGCCGGCGAAGACCGTGAGGCCCTTGACCTGGATGACGGGCTTGTCCGTGACGGTGGACTCGGCGGTCTCCGGCGTCGGCAGCTCGCTGCCCACCATCAGCTCGGCGAGCTGGCGGGGGGTGGTCTCGGACGGAACGGCGGTGCCGACCGTCGTGCCGCGGCGGATGACGGTGATGTCGTCGGCGACCGACAGCACCTCGCCCAGCTTGTGCGAGATGAAGATGACGGCGAGGCCCTCGGACTTGAGCTCGCGCAGGTTGTCGAAGAGTGCGTCGACCTCCTGCGGCACGAGTACGGCGGTGGGCTCGTCCAGGATCAGGATGCGGGCGCCGCGGAAGAGGACCTTGAGGATCTCCACGCGCTGGCGGTCGGCGACACCGAGGTCCTCGACGAGGACGTCGGGGCGCACGTTCAGCCCGTAGCGGTCGGAGATCTCGCGGATCTTCTTACGGGCGCCGCCGCCGATGCCGTACAGCTTCTCGCTGCCCAGGACGACGTTCTCCAGGACCGTGAGGTTGTCGGCGAGCATGAAGTGCTGGTGCACCATGCCGATGCCGCGGGCGATGGCGTCGGCGGGGCTGTGGAAGGCGACCTGCTCACCGTCGACGGCGATCGTGCCCTCGTCCGGCTTCTGCATGCCGTAGAGGATCTTCATCAGTGTCGACTTCCCGGCGCCGTTCTCACCGACGAGGGCGTGGACCGTGCCCTTCCGGACAGTCAGGTGGATGTCGTGGTTGGCCACCACACCGGGGAAACGCTTGGTGATCCCCGCCAGCTCGACCGCGGTCGACTGCGCGGTGAGCGGAGGGCTGCTGGACGCGTCGATGGCGCACTCTCCTTGGAAAAGGGGCCGATCTACGCGCGTAGCGCCCCTGCCTTAAATAGTGCTCGGACCTGATCGGTTCCGATCGTTCCGAGCATTGTGCCGCGCGAACGGGGCGCGAAGAGGACATCCTCGCCGCACCCCGTTCCGTGGCCGTAACGCTGCCATTACAGCGCCTCTCAGGCCAAGGCCCGCGACTGAGGTCAGTTGGTCTTGACCTTGATCGAACCGTCCTTGATGCCCGCCTCGGCCTTCTTGAGCGCGGCCTGCAGGGCGGCGTTGTTCTTGAAGGTCGGGTTGGAGTCGGCCAGGCCGACACCGCCGGTGCTGAGGCTGGCGCGGACCACACCGGTCTCCGGCTTGCCGTCGTGCACCGACTTGGCGAGGTTGTACACCGCGCCGGCCACGTCCTTCATCGCCGAGGTGAGGATGGAGTTCTTGTACTTCGCCAGCGCGTCCTGCTTGTACTGGTCGGAGTCGACACCGATCGCCGACACCTTGTGCGCGGCGGCGGCCTTGATGACGCCCTGGCCGGACAGGCCCGCGGCGGCGTAGACGACGTCGGCCTTGGCGCCGATCTGGCCCTCGGCCGCGGCCTCGCCCTTGTCCGGGCTGGAGAACCCGCCCTCGGCGGCGGTCTCGGTCAGGTACTGCGACTTGACCGTGACACCCTTCTTGGTGTCCTTGACGCCCTGCGCGAAGCCCGCCTCGAACTTGTGGATCAGCGGGACGTCCACGCCGCCGATGAAGCCGACGACGTTCGACTTGGTGGTCTTGGCGGCGGTGACGCCGGCGAGGTAGGAGGCCTCCTCCTCGTGGAAGACGAGGTCCGCGACGTTGTCCGCCTTGACCTGCTCGTCGTCGATGATGCCGAAGGTGGTCTTCGGGTACTTCGCGGCGGCTTCCTTGACGGCGGGGGCGTAGGCGAAGCCGACACCGATCACCGGGTTGTAGCCGGACTTGGCGAGCTGCTCCAGACGCTGCACCTTGTCGGCGTCGGACTCGCCGTCCTGCGGCTCGACGGCCGTGGTGGCGGTCTTGAACTCCTTGCCGGCCTTCTCCATACCGGTGGTGGCAGCGTCATTGAAGGACTGGTCGCCCTTGCCGCCGACGTCGTAGGCGAGGGCAACGCCCTTGGCCGTGCCGCCGCTGCTGCTGCTGGACGAGGACTCGCTGGACGAGTTGCCGCAGGCGGCAACAGAGACGGCGAGGGTAGCGGTCGCAACGCCCGCAACCGCGATTCGGGACACCCGGCGCATGGAACGTGACTCCTTTGTGCAAGCGCCCAAACCAGGCGCTGGTTCCGCCGCAGCGTAACGCGCGTAGACGAGACGGAAAACCCCTTCTGTCCGGTCCGTTACCGAGCTGTGGCCACAGATGCCCCACAGATTACGGAACGCTGCGCGCCGCTTGCGGGAGGCAACGGGGACGGGGCGGAACGGCCGCATGGGCGGGGTCGGGAAGAAGTCGCATGGAAGGGCACTAAGTTGGGTAAGTGCGAGGGTTTTCGCACGTCGCTGGTGCTGTATAATAACGGGCAGTCACCTAGTGTGCATGCTGGCAGGTCCGTCCATGATGTCCGCCTTGGCCTTGTTGAGCGCGGCGTGCAGGTCGGTGATGTCCTTGAAGGTCGGGTTGGAGTCGGCCAAGCCGACACCGCCGGTGTTGAGGTTGGCGCGGACCACACCGGTCAGCGGCTTGCCGTCGTGCACCGACTTGGACAGGTTGTACACCGCGCCGGCCACGTCCTTCATCGCCGAGGTGAGGATGGAGTTCTTGTACTTGGCCAGCGCGTCCTGCTTGTACTGGTCGGAGTCGACACCGATCGCCCACACCTTGTGCTCGGCGGCGGCCTGGATGACGCCCTGACCGGACAGGCCCGCGGCGGCGTAGACGACGTCGGCCTTGGCGCCGATCTGGCCCTCGGCCGCGGCCTCGCCCTTGTCCGGGCTGGAGAACCCGCCCTCGGCGGCGGTCTCGGTCAGGTACTGCGACTTGACCGTGACACCCTTCTTGGTGTCCTTGACGCCCTGCGCGAAGCCCGCCTCGAACTTGTGGATCAGCGGGACGTCCACGCCGCCGATGAAGCCGACGACGTTCGACTTGGTGGTCTTGGCGGCGGTGACGCCGGCGAGGTAGGAGGCCTCCTCCTCGTGGAAGACGAGGTCCGCGACGTTGTCCGCCTTGACCTGCTCGTCGTCGATGATGCCGAAGGTGGTCTTCGGGTACTTCGCGGCGGCTTCCTTGACGGCGGGGGCGTAGGCGAAGCCGACACCGATGACCGGGTTGTAGCCGGCCTTGGCGAGCTGCTCCAGACGCTGGACCTTGTCGGCGTTCGACTCGCCGTCCTGCGGCTCGATGTCCCGGCCGCCGATCTTGAACTCCTTCTCGGCCTTCTCGAATCCGGCGTACGCGGCGTCGTTGAAGGACTGGTCGCCTTTGCCGCCGATGTCGTACGCGAGACCGATGCCCTTGCCGGTGTAGCCGGACGAGCTCTTGTCCGAACCGCTGTCGGCCTCGTTGCTGGACTTACCGCAACCGGCTGCCGCGAGGGCGACGACCGCGACGGTCACCGCGGCTCGGGAGAATCTCGTCCTCCGAGATATCAGACGCACAGCTAGCACCCTTCGTCCCCACGGCCCGTCACCGGTCCGCATCCCCAAATGCGCCGCGACCGCAGCGATTTCGGCGCACAGTAACGCGCGTAGAAGGGGAGAGGAACGGGGTTTCTCGTGGCCGTTATCGATTCGTGCCGACACCGGGTTACGTTTGCGCGCCGGTGGTTACGGCGGGGTGACGCAAGCGGACGAAGGGGTACCGAAGGGGGCACCCCTCAGCCTCTCCGCCTTACCGTGCGGCGTCCAGGAGGGCGGCCGCGGTGAAGAGCTCGACGCCGACCGTGATGGCGTGCTCGTCCACGTCGAAGTCGCCCTGGTGGAGATCACGGACGACGCGCTCGCCCGGCTTGCGGACGCCCAGGCGGGCCATGGCGCCGGGCACGTGCTCCAGATACCAGGAGAAGTCCTCGCCGCCGAGGCTCTGCTCGGTGTCCTCGACGGAGTCCGGGCCGCGGCGGGCGGTCATGGCGTCGTGCAGCAGGTCGGAGACGGCCGGGTCGTTGACGACCGGGGGCACCCCGCGGACGTAGTTGATCTCGGTCTTGGCGCGGTAGAGACCGGCGATCTCGTCGATGGCCGCGTGCACGAGGTCGGGTGCCGCCCGCCAGGCGTTGAGGTCCAGGCAGCGCACGGTCCCGGACAGCTCCGCGCGCTGCGGGATGACGTTGCAGGCGTGGCCGGACTCGATACGTCCCCAGGTCAGCGCGAGTCCGCTGCGCGCGTCGACGCGCCGGGCGACCAGGGCCGGCACATCGGTGGCGACGCGGGCGGCGGCGGTGACGAGGTCGGTGGTGAGGTGGGGGCGCGCGGTGTGGCCGCCGGGGCCGTTGAGCGCCACTTCGAGCCGGTCGCAGGCGGAGGTGATGGGGCCGTGCCGCAGCCCGATGCGCCCGGCGTCGACCCGGGGGTCGCAGTGCACGCCGATGATCCGCCCCACACCCTCCAGCGCACCCGACGCGATGGCGTCGACCGCGCCTCCGGGCAGGACCTCCTCGGCGGGCTGGAAGATCAGCCGCACGGGGTACGGGAGACGCCCCTGGCTGTGCAGCTCGGCGAGGACGAGCCCGGCGCCGAGGACCACGGTGGTGTGGACGTCGTGGCCGCAGGCGTGGGCGCGGTCCGGCACCGTGGAGCGGTACGCGCAGTCGACCTTGGCGTCCGGGATGGGGAGGGCGTCGATGTCGGCGCGCAGGGCGAGCATGGGCCTCGGGCCGGCGTCGGCGGCCTGCGCCCCGTCGCCGGTCTCGGCGGTGTTCCCGATGTCACAGATGAGCCCGGTCCCGGTGTCGAGCACGCGGGGGTGGAGGTCGGCCTTCTCCAGGCGTGCCTTGAGGGCCGCGGTGGTGCGGAACTCCTGGTTGCCGAGCTCCGGGTGCATGTGCACGTCGCGGCGGAACGCCACGAGTTCGGCGCGCAGTGCCTCGGGCAGCGCGCCGGGGAGCTCTGCGTCCCCGGGGAAATCGGCCTCGGACTCTCGGGACATCAGTTGGTTCACCCTTTGAAGGGTAGGGCGACGGTGCGGCCACGCGACCCACGATCAACAAAACTTCAGCCCGTTAGGGGAAGAAAACTGGCCGCCCGACGCATACATATCGGTCGGGATGGGTAAGCTCGCCCGCCTTTCCGGACGACGGATCGTGGTCCGGTGTGGTGGCCGGGCTCGTGATCCACGCCGCCGGGGCTGCCGGCGGAACCCATGGGAAGGCCCGGGGTGCCCGAGCGCGTCCGTCGGGGAAACGCTCGGAGTGCCTGAGCCCATTCCCCGCGCTCTACGGTCCCACAAATGGCGGTGGCGGGTTTCCCGACGCACGCACGCGCGTCGGACGGACGGCCGCCCGGAAAGGGGCACCCACCCCTACGCCATGCGCACCGCCGACAGCCGGTGCACGTCCCGCGCCGTCCCCGTCACCCCCGACAGGAACCCCTGTGCCCGCGGTGACGCGTTCTCCGTCAGCCATGTCGGGTCGATGTCGCAGACCGCGACGCGGACCTCCGTGCCGGCCAGCGCCAGCGGCAGCGTGTGGACCACCGTCGAGGGGAAGCTCAGGATCGTACGGCCGATCGGGCCACGGCGGGCGATCAGCTCCAGGGGAAGGTCGGGGCGGACGATCTCCAGGCCTGTCTCCGCGGCCAGTCGGCGGAGTTTGTCCGTGCTCTCGCGGCGGTGGGCGAAGTAGCGCGTCGCGCCGTGCGCCTTGGCCAGGGCCCGTACCGCCTCCAGATAGCGGTCGCCGTCCACCACGCCCGTCTCCACCAGGGACGTGCCCACCAGGTCGGCGCCCTTGGTCAGGCGCGGCGGGCCGAAGCGGACGCGGGTCCAGGAGAAGTCGTTCCGCGTGACCTTGACGCCCTCGGGCGCCGAGTCGATCGGCATCGACGAGAACACCTCGACGGTGCGGTGCGCGCTCGGCGTCAGCCGGCGGCGCGCCGACGACGACACCGGGGCGAAGAGCAGGTCGCGCGGGCCCGGTCGGCCGCCCTTGCGGTGCCAGCGCACCAGACGTTCGCCGCGGGCGAGCTGGGCGACGAACTCCATCGTCGCCGTGCCGTCGTCCACGACGACCAGTTCACGGGCGCGGGTGATCGTCAGCAGCAGTTGTACGTAGCGGGAGAAGGGGTCTCCCATGACGATCCGGTCCGCCCGGCGCAGCACGCCCGCCAGACCGCCGATCGTGTGGAACGGCGCCGTCGGACCGCCCCGCGCCTCCTCCCAGCGGACCTCGTACCCCTCGTCGCGGGCCAGTTCGGCCATACGGCGCAGCTGGCCGCGGGTCATCGGGTCCGTGGGAGAGAGGACGACGAGCGTGAGCCCCGCGCCGGGGTCGTGCAGCGCGTTCGTGTACGCCCATTCGAGGACGTTCAACAGCTGTACCGGACTCTCGACGAAGGCGAGAGTGTGGGGGCCGGCGGATCCGGCGCGGGGGCTCATCGGCGTACGACCGTCCCGTAAGTGGCTCAAACCGCTACCGGCTCGCCCGCCGCCGCCGCGATCTCCGCCTCGGCGACGACGCCCGGGACCCGGCGCAGCTTCTTCATGGGGCCGAGCTCGGACTCGTAGACCTTCTTGACGCCGTCGCCGAGGGAGGCCTCGATGGTGCGGATGTCACGGACCAGGCGCGTGAGGCCCTGCGGCTCGACGGAGGCGGCCTGGTCGGAGCCCCACATGGCGCGGTCGAGGGTGATGTGGCGCTCGACGAACGTGGCGCCGAGGGCGACCGCGGCGAGCGTGGTCTGCAGGCCCGTCTCGTGGCCGGAGTAGCCGATCGGGACGTTCGGGTACTCGGCCTGGAGGGTGTTGATGACGCGGAGGTTGAGCTCCTCGGCCTTCGCCGGGTACGTCGAGGTGGCGTGGCAGAGCAGGATGTTGTCCGAGCCGAGGACCTCTACCGCGTGACGGATCTGCTTCGGGGTCGACATGCCCGTGGAGAGGATGACCGTGCGGCCCGTACCGCGCAGGGCGCGGAGCAGCTCGTCGTCGGTCAGGGACGCGGAGGCCACCTTGTGGGCGGGGATGTCGAACTTCTCCAGGAAGGCGACGGCCTCGGTGTCCCACGGGGAGGCGAACCAGTCGATGTTCTTGCTCTTGGCGTACTCGTCGATCTGGCGGTACTCGTCCTCACCGAACTCCACGCGGTGGCGGTAGTCGATGTAGGTCATGCGGCCCCAGGGGGTGTCGCGCTCGATGTCCCACTGGTCGCGCGGGGTGCAGATCTCCGGGGTGCGCTTCTGGAACTTGACGGCGTCGCAGCCGGCCTCGGCGGCGGCGTCGATCAGCTTGAAGGCGTTCTCGAGCTCACCGTTGTGGTTGATGCCGATCTCGCCGACGACGTAGACGGGGTGGCCCGGGCCGGCGGTCTTGGAACCGAAGCTGCGCAGACGGGAGTTGCTCATGGTGAAACGTTCCTTACTTGTCGAGGGAGTCGAGAGAGGGGCCGAGGATCCAGCTGGCGATCTCTCGGATCGCGCCGTCGCCGCCGGGGACGGTGGTGACCGCGCGTGCGGCGCCGCGCACGACGTCGTGGGCGCTCGCGACCGCCACCGGCCAGCCCACGAGGGCGAAGCACGGGAGGTCGTTGACGTCGTTGCCGACGTAGAGCACGCGCTCGGGCGCGATGCCCTGCTCCTCGCACCACTGCTTCAGTGCGAGGTCTTTCCGGTCGATGCCGTGCAGGACCGGAATCTTGAGCTTCCGGGCCCGGGCGGCGACGACCGGGTTCTGTTCCGTGGACAGGATGAGCATCGTCAGGCCGCTCTTGCGGAGGGCCGCGATACCGAGGCCGTCCCCGCGGTGCACGGAGACGAACTCCCGTCCGTCGGAGTCGATCAGCACCCTGTCGTCGGTCTGGGTGCCGTCGAAGTCGAGGACGACCGCGTCGATGTCTTCGGCGGTCGGGAGGGCGCCGGGCCGGTTCGCGTCGAAGAGCGGCGCGAGGGCCCGGGCGCGGGCGAGGTCGTGGGGGTCGTCGATCTCCAGGACCCGGGCCGGGTCGGTGCGGACCAGCTCGGTGCGGCCGAAGAAGCGGTGCCTGGCCTCGCGGAAGCCCGTCGCGTCCATGCCGTAGACGGCGCCCGTCTCCAGGAGGTCCTGGGGGCGGTCCTGACGGCGCGGGCGGAAGGACTTGTCATGGTTGATGCCGTAGCCGCCGCTGGTGGCGGTGCCGGTGACCAGGGTGTCCGTGCCGCCCTCGACGGCGGCGCGCTCGGCGCCGAGCGCCCCGGGGGCGTCGTCGGCGTCGCGCCACACGAAGCCGTGGAAGGGGGCCACGGTCAGCGCCGTGTCCGCGCCCTTGCCGACGATGGCGTGGACGACTCCGTCCACGTCCTCGCGGACGATGAAGGGGCTGGTGCACTGCACCAGCAGGACCACGTCGACCGCCGCGCCGTGCAGGGCCTCATGGGTGTCCATGGCGTGCAGGACGGCGGCCTCGGAGGTGGCGGTGTCGCCGGCGATGGCGGCGGGCCGCAGCACGACCTCGGCGCCGGCCTCGCGGGCCGCGGCGGCGATGGCGTGGTCGTCCGTGGAGACGACGACGTCCGTGACGAGCCGGGTCGCCCGGCACTCGCGGACGGCGCGGGCCACCAGCGGTACGCCGCCGACCGGCAGCAGGTTCTTCGCGGGCACGCCCTTGGAGCCGCCGCGCGCGGGGATCACCGCGAGCACACGGCGCACCGAAGCCGCTTGGCCCGCTTCCGAGTGGGACATTCGCTGTACTCCTTGGGAAGGGATAGGTGTGCTCACAGCTCCCCCATCCGCCGGATGACGGGCGCCACGCGCTGCACTCCGTGGCGGTAGGCGCCGCGGGCCGCCCGGCGCACCATCTGCCGTACGGGGCTGGGCTCCTTGTCGGCGGCGGGCGCTCCGGGCAGCGGGCTGCCGTCCGGGGCGAGGTGGTGGCGGGCGAGGATGCCGGGGAGGTAGCCGGGCGCGGTGACGGGTGTGTAGTAGGGCGCCAGCGGGGGGAGTTCGCCGGCGGCCAGCAGCCCGGCGATCCGTTCGCGTGCCGCGTCGAAGGCCGTCTCGTACGACCCTCCCCCAGAGGGGGTGCCCCCAGCGGCGACGCCCTGCCGGGCCACCCACGTGGGGTCGGGCAGCGGTCGGTGGCCGGCGTCGAGCTGGTCCCAGGAGGCCAGGCAGCCGGAGCCCACGAAGTGGTGGTTGCCGAGCGCCTCGCGCACCCCGAGGTCCGTCAGGACGACGGTGGGGATGCCGCGGTGCAGGGACTCCAGGGCCGCCGTGGAGCTGACCGTGACGAGCAGGTCGGAGCGGTCGAGGACCTCGCCCATGTTTCCGTACACCAGACGGAAGTTGGCCGGGAGACCGTCGGGAAGCCGCTGCGCCAGCTTCTGGTAGGGCAGCTCCTCGATGTGCGTGGTGTGCTCGCCCGGCTTGGAGCGCAGCTTGAGCAGCACCTCGCGGTCCGGGTGCAGGCGGGCGTGCTGGACCAGCCGGTTCAGCAGGTACGTACGGTCCCCCCGCCTCTCCGGTACGGAGGGCTGCGCGGCGAAGACCACCGTGTAGGGCCTGCTCCCCCGCTGTGCGGACGGGTCGTTCCCGGCGTAGGGCCGCCCGCCGAGGAAGGGCAGCGCCACCTCGGTCACCGCCGAGGCGTCGGCGCCCACTCCCTCGAACACGGCCCTGAAACGCTCCGCGTCCTGACGGGAGTTGGCGAGGACGAGGTCCGCGCCGTGGCGCAGCAGGAGGCCGTCGGCGAGCTTCTCGTAGACGACGCCGACATAGCCGGTGACGACCACGGGCCGCTTCTCGTGTCCCTGCCGGGCGTGCCCGAGTCCGTGCAGCACCGCCTGGACGGCGCCGCCGACGAGGGCGAGCACGACGATGTCGTACGTCTCCCCCTTCATATGGCGCAGGAACTCGACGGCGGTGACCTCGCGCAGGGAGTCCGCGCGGACGCCGACCTCTTCGAGCTGGCGGGGGGTGGGGGTGGCACGGCCCCGCAGCAGGAAGCCGTCGAGCCGAATGTCCGATTCATTCGGTGATACGCGGTTCGCGGTGAGCGCGCCCCATTTCCACCGGGTATCGGAATCGGCCAGGACGGCGACCCGCAGGGACTTCGTAGTACTTGCTGGCACGTCGAAAACGCTAGGAAGTGATTCCGATCCGCGGCCCAACCGGAATGCAACAACGGGTTAACAGCACATCGCCGATTGGGGATTCGGGGCGTGTCGCGCGCGGAAATCGGCTCGGTTCACGGCTTCGCCACGCGTCGTTCACCTGACATCTCACCACCGGTCAAGACGAATGCCGGGCCGCCGCCTAACGTCACTCGGGTGGTCAAGCTCTCCGTCATCGTGCCGTTCTACAACGTGCAGCAATACGCGCCCGACACCCTGAAGAGCCTGCGTGCGAACGCGGGCGACGACTTCGAATTCATTCTCGTCGACGACTGCTCGCGCGACGAAACCCCGGACATCCTCGCGCGTGCGGAGCGCGAGCTCCCGGGCGCGGTGCATGTCAGACACGAGAAGAACGGAGGGCTCGCGACCGCACGCAACACCGGGATAGACACCGCGCGCGGCGAGTACCTGACGTTCCTCGACGGGGACGACTGGCTCGCTCCCGGCTATTTCCCCCAACTCCTGTCCGCCATCGAGGAGTTGGGGTGCGACTTCGTTCGTACTGATCATGTCCAGTGCACCGCGCGGGCCCGCACCGTCAACCGGGTGCCGCACGGCCGGCGCGGTGTGGTGATGAACCCGCGCGACGCGATCCTGCCCGCCGACCGGTCCACCTCCGTCGACTACGCGTACGCCTGGGCGGGCATCTACCACCGCCGGCTCGTCGACCGCGGGCTGCTCCACTTCACCGACGGGCTGCGCACCGCCGAGGACCGGCCGTGGATCTGGAAGCTGCACCGGGAGGCCGAATCCTTCGCCACGGTGGGACTGCTGGGCGTCTTCTACCGGCGCGGTGTCGCCTCCTCGCTGACCCAGATCGGCGACGTACGGCAGCTGGATTTCATTCGCGCGTTCGACCAGGTGGTGGCCGAAACCGCGAAGGACCGTGACGCGGATAAATTGCTCCCCAAGGCAGTTCGCACATATTGCGCAATCATTTCCCACCATCTGGGATCCATCGAAAGGTTCGAGCCACCGGTGGCACGGAAACTGAAGTCGATGAGCGCCGTCGCACTGCGCCGTATGCCGCAGGACGTGCTCGAAGAGGCACTGGACTCGATGGACATCCAGCGCGCCTCACGCCTGCGCCGGCTGCGCCGCCGTCCCGCGACCGCCGCGGGGGTGCCCGCGTGACCACCCAGATCTTCCTCGCGTCGACGCTGTACGGCGCGGCGACGCTCGCCGCGGCGCTGGACACCGAGTGCTTCGCCCCCGCCGACCGCCGTATCCTGCTCGTCTCGAACAACGCGGCGACGCCCGAGACGACGCCCGCCCTGGACGAGATGCCCGGCTTCGACCACCTGCGCGGCCGCTTCGACGACGTGATCTCGTGGAACGAGACCATCTCCCCCTTCCATCCGGGCGGCTGGGCCCCGCGGCTCGATGACGTGCCGCTGTGGGAGCGGCATCTGCGGCTCGCCTGGCGGCTCGGCGACGACGACGTGGCACTGGCCGTCGAGTCGATCCAGGTCAACCCCGCGCTCGGCATCGCGCAGATCTTCACCGGCGCGCCCGTCACCGTCTACGCGGACGGCCTGATGAGCTACGGCCCCACCCGCAACAAGATCGACCCGCTGGTCGGCACGCGGGTGACCCGGCTGCTCCACCTGGACCTGGTGCCGGGCCTCGAGCCCCTGCTGCTCACCGAGTTCGGCGTCGAGCCCGAGATCGTGCCGACGGACGCGTTCTCGAAGGTGCTCGGCGAACTCGTGGACACCGGCGACACCTTGCCGGCCATCGACGAACCCGCCCTCCTGCTCGGCCAGTACCTCTCCGCCCTAGGCATCCTGACCGCCGAGGAGGAGGAGAACCTCCATGTGCGGATGCTGAAGGGCGCGATCGAGCTCGGTCACACGCGGGTGGTCTTCAAGCCGCACCCGACCGCACCGGCCCGCTGGTCGCGTCTGCTGGAGAAGGAGGCCGAGAAGCTGGGCGCCGACCTGACGGTGCTCGACACCCCGGTCCTCGCCGAGGTCCTCTACCAGCGGATGCGCCCCGCGCTGGTCGTCGGCTGCTTCTCCACCGCGCTGCTCACCGCGTCCGCGCTGTACGGCCTGCCGGTCGCCCGCATCGGCACCGAGTCCCTCCTCGACCGGCTGACGCCGTACGAGAACAGCAACCGTGTCCCCGTCACCATCGTCGACGCGCTGCTGCCCCTGCTGACGGACCGCGCGGCGGTGACCGAGCAGCGACAGGGCCTGGACGTCGAGGACCTCACCAGCCTCGTACGAGCCGTCGGCTACGCGATGCAGCCGAAGATCTGCCCCGGCCTGCGCCCGGCGGCGGAGCGCTATCTGACGCGGCAGCTGACCCCGCACACCTGGCGCTACTTCAAGCGGCGTCGCCTCACCTCGCTGGCGCTTCCGGGCGCCGTACCGGCCCAGCTGGCCTTCATCCCGCGCAACGCCACGGTGCGCCGGGTGGCGCGCCGTGCCCGTTCGCTGAAGCGGGCGACGCTCGGATGAACGCGCCCGTGGAGACAGAGCCGAACACGCCGGTGCCCACACCGCTCGAGAAGCCCGCTGCGACGGCGCCCGAGGCCGGGCAGGGCGCCGCGGGTGTCCCCCCGCGGATCGTTCCCAAGGCGCACGCGCCGCGGCTGCGTGCGCTCGACGGGCTGCGGCTCGTCGCCGCGCTGATGGTCGCCGCGTACCACTACGGCGGCCGGGACGGCGACGTCACCGCGGCCTGGGGCGGCTCCCCGCGGCACCAGTTCCCCACCCTGCACTCGTGGTTCGCGTACGGCTGTCTGGGTGTGCAGATCTTCTTCGTGATCAGCGGCTTCGTGATCTGCATGAGCGGCTGGGGCCGGCCGCTGCGCTCGTTCTTCGCCTCGCGCGCGTCCCGCCTGCTGCCCTCCTACTGGGCGGCGGTGATCATCGTGACGGCGGTGTTCGCGCTGCCGACGGTCGCCTACAAGGCGGTGTCGCCGAGCGACGCGCTGGTCAACCTGACGATGCTCCAGCAACCCCTGGGCGTGGACCGGGTGCTGGGGGTCTGCTGGACGCTGTGGGCGGAGATCCGGTTCTACGCGCTGTTCGCCCTGTGCATCGTGCTGCCGGGCGCGACCCGGCAGCGGGTGATCCTGTTCTGCGCGAGCTGGACGATGGCGGCGGCGATCGCGCAGGCGGCGGACGAGCCGCTGCTGAACCTCGTGCTGATGCCGGAGTACGCGCCGTTCTTCGTCGGCGGCATCGGGCTCTACCTGGTCCACCGCGACCGGCGGGACGCGTACGCCTGGGGCATCGTGGGCGTGAGCTGGCTGATCGGGCAGCACTACGCGGTGCGCGGCCTGTGGCACGCGCCGAACCCGGACTTCTTCTCGTACCGGCCGGCGTACGGCATCGTCCTGATCGTCACGCTGGGGTACCTGGCGGTCGCGGCCATCGCGCTCGGCTGGCTGAATCGGGTGAACTGGCGCTGGCTGACGGTGGCGGGCGCCCTGACGTACCCGTTCTACCTGGTGCACGAGCACCTGGGGTGGGTCGCCATCAAGGTCTACCACCGGGACCTGGGGATTCCGTCGTACGGGACGTTCCTGTTGACGGTCGCGACCATGCTGCTGCTGGCCTGGCTGCTGAACCGGTATGTGGAGGAGCGGCTGGCCCCGAAGCTGCGTGGGGCGCTGTCGAGGCCGCGGCCGTAGCACCGGGCGGCGGACGGACCTAGGACCGAGGCTCCCCACCGGACTGGGGGCCGACTCCGTGTCGGAGGCGGCCCCTCCGGATCCGGGGCCCGGCGTTCACCTGATCCCGTACCGCGCCTCGATCCCCGCGATCACCAGGCGCAGCCCTTCCTCGAAGCCCTCCTCGTAGTTCTGGAAGATCTCGGCGCCCGCGGCCGCCGCGAGGGGGAAGTCGGCCATGCGCGCGGCGCGCTCGTCGACGTCGTAGCCCTCGCGGCGCTCCCCCGGCAGCGGCTCGACGCCCTGTTCCTCGGTGACGAAGCCGAGGGTGAAGAAGTAGGCCGTGGAGGTGGCGCGCACGGCCTGGGGGAGGTCGAAGCCCGCTTCGACCAGGGAGCGCAGGCTCGCTTCCAGCTGGACCGCGTGTTCGGTGCCGGTGAAGCGGGAGCCGCTGAAGACCTTGGCACCGTCGCGGTAGCCGAGCAGGGCGGTGCGCAGCGCGCGGTTGCCGTGGAGCAGCCGCTCCTGCCAGGAGGCGCCCGGGGCGAGGTGCGCGCCCTCGGTCATGCGGCGGTACATCTCCGTCGCCATCTCGTCGAGCAGCGCCTGCTTGTTCTTGAAGTGCCAGTACAGGGCCGGTGCCTGGACGTTCAGCTCCTTGGCGATGGCCCGGAGGGTGAGCCCGTCGAGGCCGGCCTCGTTGAGCAGCCGCAGGGCGGTCTCGACGACCTGCTTCTTGTCCAGCTTGGGGGATCTCTGGGTAACCACGCTTGACAGTTTAACGCCGTTAAGGGCATCCTCCGGACATGCGACTTAACGGCGTTAAGGAGACTGTCGTGAACACGGACGTACTGATCGTCGGTGCCGGTCCCACCGGACTCGCCCTCGGCGTCGACCTGGCCCGGCGCGGGGTGCGCGCCCTCGTCGTCGAGCGGGCCGAAGGCCTGTTCCCCGGGTCCCGCGGCAAGGGGATCCAGCCGCGCACGATGGAGGTGTTCGACGATCTCGGTGTGCTGGACGCGATCCGCGCCGCCGGTGGCTCCTACCCCGTCGGGATGATCTGGCAGGACGGCGAGCGCGTGGGTGAGCATCAGCTGTTCGACCCGGCCGAGGCGAGCGACGACTCGCCGTACGCCGAGCCGTGGATGGTCCCGCAGTGGCGCACTCAGGAGATCCTGTTCGCGCGGCTGGAGGAGCTCGGCGGGCGGGTCGGCTTCGGGCGCGAGGTCGTCGGCCTCCGGCAGGACGAGGACGGCGTGACCGCGGAGTTCGCTTCGGGCACCGCTGTCCGCGCCCGGTACGCGGTCGCCGCCGACGGGGGCCGCTCCGCCGTGCGGCGCGCGCTCGGAATCGGCATGACCGGGGAGACGGTGGACCCGAACCCGATGCTGGTGGCGGACGTCCGGATCACCGGTCTGGACCGCGACAACTGGCACATCTTCCCGCCGCGCGAGGACGACGGCTTTCTCGCGATCTGGCCGCTGGCGGGCGCGGAGGACTTCCAGGTCGTGGCCCAGTTCCCGGAGGGCACGGATGCCGACCTGTCCCTCGACGGCATCCGCAAGGTCGTCGCCACGCGCTCGCACCTCGCCCCCGCCGAGGTGACCGAGGTGCGCTGGGCCTCCGACTTCCGGCCGCGGGCCGCGATGGCCGACCGGTTCCGCGCGGGCCGCGTCTTCCTCGCGGGCGACGCCGCGCACGTCCACTCGCCCGCGGGCGGACAGGGCCTCAACACCAGCGTCCAGGACGCGTACAACCTGGGCTGGAAGCTGGGCGCGGTGCTGCGCGGCGGGGCTCCCGTGTCCCTCCTCGACTCGTACGAGGAGGAGCGGCTGCCCGTCGCCGCGGACATGCTCGGGCTGTCCACCCAGGTCCACCGGGGCGAGGTGCGGCGCGGGGAGGCGACCCGGCAGCTCGGGCTCGGCTACCGGGGGTCCTCGCTCGCGGTGGAGACGCGCGCGGGCCTCGCGCGGGACGCGCTGCATGCGGGCGACCGCGCGCCGGACGGGATCCGTGGCGACGTACGGCTGTTCGACGCGTTCAGGGGGCCGCACTGGACGCTGCTGGCGGTCGGCACGGAGGCGGAACTGCCGACGCTCGCCGGTGCCCGCACGGTCCGGATTCCGGCGTACGAGGAGTACGGCGCCGGCGTCTTCCTCGTCCGGCCCGACGGGTATGTGGGCTGGGCGGGCAGGACGGCGGCGGGACTGACGGAGTACGCGGCCCGGGTGGCTGTCGCCTAGGCGCCGGCCAGTGTCAGCTTCACGGCGAAGCCCAGGAAGAGGGCGCCCGCGGCGGTCGTGGCCCCCGCGGAGAGCCGCTTGCGTCGGCGGAAGGCGGCCGCCAGCTTCGTGCCGCTGAAGATCAGCGCGGTGAGGTACAGGAAGCTCGCCAGCTGGGCGAAGGCGCCGAGGACGACGAAGGACAGGGCCGGGTAGGCGTACCCCGGGTCGACGAACTGAACGAAGAAGGCGACGAAGAACAGGATCGCCTTCGGGTTGAAGAGGCTGACGACGAACGCCCGCCGGAAGGGCCGCTCTCCGGCGACCGGCGCGACGGGTGCCCGGGCCGCGTCCGCCCGGTCCCGGCGGGTCCGCCACATCTCCCACGCGGCCCGCAGCATGCCGAACGCGAGCCAGGTCAGATACCCGGCCCCGGCGTACTTCACGATCCCGAACAGCAGGGCGTTCGCCTGGAGCAGCGAGGCGACTCCGGCCGCGGACAGCGTCATCAGCACGGTGTCACCGCACCAGACGCCCGCGGCTGCCGTGTATCCGGCGCGTACGCCCTTGCGGGCGGCGACGGACAACACGTACAGCGAGTTCGGACCGGGGAGCAGGACGATCAGGACAAGGCCTGCGAGGTAGGTGGGGAGATCGGTGACACCAAACATGAAAGGGAGTGTCGCACGCGCGTACGACACTCCGCCTTCGGGTGTCGCGGGTCAGTCCGTTGTCCGCCCCCGATCACCCATAAGGAGAAATTGCGCAGGTCAGAACGCGTCCGACGGCACGTAGGTCCCCCAGACCTCCCGCAGCGCGTTGCACACCTCGCCCACCGTGGCGCGGGCGCGCAGGGCGTCCTTCATCGGGTAGAGGACGTTGTCCGTGCCCTCGGCCGCCTTCTTCAGGTCGGCGAGGGCGGCGTCGACGGCCGACCGGTCGCGCTCGGCGCGGAGTTTGGCGAGGCGTTCCGCCTGCTGGGCCTCGATGGCCGGGTCGACACGGAGGGGCTCGTAGGGCTCTTCCGCCTCGAGCTGGAAGCGGTTGACGCCGACCACCACCCGCTCGCCCGAGTCCGTCTCCTGGGCGATGCGGTACGCGGAGCGCTCGATCTCGCCCTTCTGGAAGCCGCGCTCGATCGCGTTGACCGCGCCGCCCAGCTCCTCCACCTTCGCCATCAGCTCGACCGTCGCGGCCTCCACCTCGTCCGTCATCTTCTCGACGACGTAGCTGCCCGCGAAGGGGTCGACCGTCGCCGTGACGTCCGTCTCGTACGCCAGCACCTGCTGGGTGCGCAGGGCGAGGCGCGCGGACTTGTCCGTGGGCAGCGCGATCGCCTCGTCGAACGAGTTCGTGTGCAGCGACTGCGTACCGCCGAGCACCGCGGCCAGGCCCTGGACCGCCACCCGGACCAGGTTCACCTCCGGCTGCTGGGCCGTCAGCTGCACGCCGGCCGTCTGCGTGTGGAAGCGCAGCATCAGCGACTTGGGGTTCTTGGCGCCGAACTCGTCGCGCATCACGCGGGCCCAGATCCGCCTGGCCGCACGGAACTTGGCGACCTCTTCGAGGATCGTCGTACGGGAGACGAAGAAGAAGGACAGGCGCGGGGCGAAGTCGTCCACGTCCATGCCCGCGGCCACGGCCGTACGGACGTACTCGATGCCGTCCGCCAGCGTGAACGCGATCTCCTGCGCCGGGGACGCGCCCGCCTCCGCCATGTGGTAGCCGGAGATCGAGATCGTGTTCCACTTCGGGATCTCGGTCTTGCAGTACTTGAAGATGTCGGCGATCAGCCGCAGGGAGGGCTTGGGCGGGAAGATGTACGTGCCCCGCGCGATGTACTCCTTGAGGACGTCGTTCTGGATCGTGCCCGTCAGCCGGTCCGCCGGAACGCCCTGTTCCTCGCCGACCAGCTGGTACATGAGCAGGAGCAGCGCGGCCGGAGCGTTGATCGTCATCGACGTCGACACCTTGTCCAGCGGGATCCCGCCGAGGAGCACCCGCATGTCCTCGACCGAGTCGATCGCGACGCCCACCTTGCCGACCTCGCCGTGCGCGATCGGGGCATCGGAGTCGTGGCCCATCTGGGTGGGGAGGTCGAACGCGACCGACAGACCCATCGTGCCGTTCGCGATCAGCTGCTTGTAGCGCGCGTTGGACTCCACCGCCGTGCCGAAGCCGGCGTACTGCCGCATCGTCCAGGGCCGACCCGTGTACATGGACGGGTACACACCACGTGTGAAGGGGTACGCGCCGGGCGTCCCCAGCTTCTGGGCCGGATCCCAGCCCTCCAGCGCCTCAGGCCCGTAGACCGGCTCGATGGGCAGTCCGGACTCCGACTCGCGCGCCATGGTGTGTGCCTCCGTGTTGCTTGCCGACTCGTTGGTTACTCGCCAGTACAGACGACCTCGCGACGGACTGTAGCGGCGCCCGTGCGCCCGGTGGAGGGCCCCACGCTGGGACCTTGCTCACAGCAGCCCTACCACCCTGACCGCACATCTGCCGCTCCTGACCACAACCATGCCGCGTAGTTCGCGACGGGTCACGCGCGGGGAACACTTCAGGGGGCGGAGTAGGGGGCGGTGACCGGCATGACCATTGAGACAGCGGGGGTTGGTATGCGTACCAAGGGCATGGCGGGAAGATCGATGGCCGCCCTCGTGGCGCTCGTCGCGGTCTGCGGCTGCACGGCACAGGGCGTGGACGCGGACGGCAAACACCGCTCACCCGTGCACATCGACCTCCCGCGCACCCCGACGGCGAGCCACCCGCCGACGGCGAGCCGCACACCGGCCGGCGACAAGCCGAGCGGCACCTCCACGCCCGTGCCCGCGCCCGCCCCCGCCAAGGTCCTCTGGTCGGCGGGCGACAAGGGCACGGCCGTACGCGAGTTGCAGGCCCGGCTGCGGCAGGTCGCCTGGCTGTTCGACGGGCCGACGGGGACGTACGACGATCTGACCGTCACCGCGGTCAGGGGCTTCCAGGGCAAACGCGGGCTGCCGCGGACCGGCGAGACGGACGCCGTGACCTGGCAGCGGCTGGTGCGGATGACGCACGAGCCGACGAAGTGGGAGCTGTACGCGCTCGGCGGGCAGCCGGCCGCCGCACCGGACCCGCGCTGCATGACGGGCCGGGCGCTGTGCATCAGCAAGACGAGCCGGACGCTCCGCTGGATGATCGACGGAAAGACCGTCTCGACGATGGCGGTGCGCTTCGGCGCGCAGTACACGCCCACCCGTGAAGGTGTGTTCAGCGTCTACTGGAAGTCCCGTCACCATGTGTCGACGCTCTACGACTCACCCATGCCGTACGCGATGTTCTTCAGCGGCGGCCAGGCCGTGCACTACTCGTACGACTTCGCGGCCCGCGGCTACGCGGGCGGCTCGCACGGCTGCGTCAACGTACGGGACGAGGTGAAGATCGCGGCGCTGTTCGCGCAGGTCCGTACCGGGGACAAGGTCGTCGTCTACTGGTGAGGTGCGGGACGTGGGACTGAGACGAAGCCATTTTGTGTGACCTGCGTCACGCCAGGCATAGAAATGCACGGCCGCACGCGTCTTGGAGAGAGACGGGGGATGCAACGGGGGAGGCGGGGGCGCGGGCGGGACCGGGGGAACGTGTCCCGCCCGCGCCAACATGCACGGAGCCGTGGGTACGGGGGGAACCCCGGCTCCGTGCGACGGCCGATGACCAGTCGGCTCACTCATTACTGCGCCACCGCGGGCGAAAGTGTCACACCCGCGCGGAAGAAAAGTCCGAGGGCAACGAAACCGCAGGTCAACTGGGGTACGGAGCGGGTCTTCGCAGCTCAGGCGGGCGCACTCGCGCGCGGCGGGCCGTACGACGGAGCCGTCACCGTGGGTGCCGACGGCGAACTCGGCGACGTCGGTGACGTCTCGGACTTCTAGGACCTCTGGGACTTCTAGGACTTCTAGGACCTCGGGACCAGCGACGTGAGCGCGTGCCGCGACGGGGACGGGGACGGGGACGGGGTGACGATCAGGCCGTTGCCGCCGGGGGCGCTGCCGCCGGGGAGTATGTGATGGCCATCGCCATCACCTCCCCTGCCTCCGTTGTCCCCGTCGCCCGTGCCGTCTCCGTCGCCCTTGCCGTCCCTGTCACCCCTGCCGCTGCCGCTGTCCCTGCCGGAGCCCTCGTCGTCGCCGGGGTCGATCGCGCCCGAACCCGAACCCGAATGCCCTTCGGCGTAGGCGAGGACGCCCTTGCAGTACTTGTGCACCCGGAGGCCGCCGCCGGCCGCCTCCTCCAGGCTGCGCATCCGCTCGGTGCCCACGTCCTTGCCGCCGCGCACGTCGCGGCAGGACGAGAGCACAGCGCTCCACCATTCGCGTGAACGTGCCGGGTTCCGGCTGCTGTCCGCCCCAGGCCGCCCGCTCGCCGCGGAGCCCTTGTCCGCCTCGTCGTGCGAGGAACCGCCCTGGACCGGCGCGCCGCTGGTGCCGTCGGGCGTCGGCGCCTCGGATCCGCCGCCGTCCCCGATGGCTCCCGGCGACGACGAGCCGAGCGGCCGCTCGGGCGTCACGGCGGCCGACACCGACGCGGTGGGCCCGGGCTCGTCACCGCCGAACGGCGTCGGCAGCACTCCGGTTCCGGCGGCCGCCGCGACACCGCCGATCATCCCGGCGGCCAGCGCCGCCGCCACCCCCAGGCGCACGGGACGGCCCAGCCGACCACGGCGGGCGGCCCGCTCGGGGCGCCCGAGGCGTACGAGCCCGGCGTCGGCGGAGTGCGCGGCGCGGGCGACGGCGTGCGGACGCCCGCGGCCGCCCAGGACCTTCTCCTCGCCGTTCCTGCCCTGACGGGCCGTGCGGAACGCGGCCAACGCGGCGGCCTCGCCCGGGAGTTCCGCGCTGTTCGGGAGGGGGTCGGCGGCCAGTGCGCCCAGCGCCTCGGCGAGCTGTTCGGCCTGCTTCCGGGTGTCGGCGTCGACGGCTTCCAGCGACTCTCCCCGCAGCAGCCGCTCCGCGGCGTCCCGGTCCAGCCACCTGTACTGCTCGTCGGCCATCACATGTCCTTCTGCGTCCGCGAACGCAGATGCGTCACACCGGCGGACGTCACCGCGCGGGTGCGCGGCTCTCTTCGTGGGGGTCTTTGGGGGGCCCGCTGCGGGTCTCTTTGCGGGTCCCTCTGCGGGGGGAGCCCGTCGAGGCCGCCCGGGGATTCCGGGTCGTCGGCGCCGAGCAGCTCGGCGAGGCGCTTCAGACCGCGGTGCGCCGCCGTACGGACGGCTCCGGGGCGCTTGCCGAGCGTGTCCGCGGCGGACTTGGCGTCGAGGCCGACGACCACCCGGAGCACGACGGCCTCCGCCTGGTCCTGCGGGAGCTGGGCTATCAGAGAAAGGGTGCGGTCGGTGGCCAGGGACTCGATCGCCTCGCCCGCGGTGTCGGCCTCGCCGGGTTTGCCGGTCAGCTCGGTCTCGTCGCCGCCGATCGCGGGACGGCGCCCGCGCATGCGTATGTGATCGAGCGCGCGGTTGCGCGCGATCCGGGCCGCCCAGCCCCGGAACCGGTCCGCGTCACCGCTGAACCTCTCCAGGTCCCGGGCGATCTGCAACCAGGCCTCGGAGGTGACGTCCTCCGCGTCCGGGTCGCCGACCAGCGTCCGTACGTATCCGAGCAGCCGTGGATGCACGGCGCGGTACACAGTCCGGAACGCGGTCTCGTCCCCGTCCTGTGCCGCAAGCACCGCGGCGGTCAGCTCCGCGTCGTCCCCCAGCACCCGCGCGCCCCTCTTTGCGCCTGAACCGGCGCCGCTCTCGCGGACCGGGTTGCTCGCCGTTGTGGTTCCTCAATTGGTGGTTGCGGTCCTAGGCCCCTCATGGGTGCGGTCGTCCGTCCTCCGCGCCCCGGCGCGAATGGCACGTTACGGCCTGAAACCGTTCCCCGTCCATGTTCGTACAGCATGCAACTAACCCGTGATGGAGTGAACTAAGCCGTGACGGAGTGAGGTGTGACAGAAAACGCATCCACGGCGCTGTAGAGAGTACGGGCCGCCGCGCGGCCCGTGCCGCGCGACGGCCGGGGCCTCTCCTGTGGGGGGTGGCGGCCCCGGCCGTTGCCATCGGCGGATAGGGGCGGGATCCCGCTACTTCGACTTCGTCGCCTTTTCGGCCTTCGCGGACGCTTCAGCCTTCACGGCTTTCTCCGCCTTGTCGGCTTTGTCGGCCTTGTCGGCCTTTGCTGCCTTCGCGACTTTCTCGACCTTATCGGCCTTATCGGCCTTTTCCGGCTTGTTCGACTTCGTCGATTTCACAGATTTCACAGGCTTTGGCGATGATTTGTCGTCCTTGACCTTCTTGCTCTTCTTCCCTTTATGGCCCAGATCGCCCCGATTGCCCCGATCGCCCTGATTGAGCTGATCGCTCTTCTCGTCCGCCCTCCGCGCGCCCGTGGGCCGAACCCCCGTGTCGGCCCCGGGCGCGGCGGACGAAGCGGCAGGCGCGGCGCTCGAAGGGCGGGGCCGTCCCTCGGGGGCGTCGCCGGGCACCCCGCCGACGGCCGCCACCGCCACGCCGCCGAGCGTCAGGGCGGCCGCCACCACGGCGAACGTGGTCCGCAGCGAACGCCCCGCCCGGCGCTCCCCCTTCGGCCGCCAGTCGTCGCGGCGTCGGATCCGGGCCGCGCGCGTCCCCTGTTCGCGCGCGACCCGGAAGGCTGCGACGGCCCGGGCCTCGGCCTCGGCGTCAAGGGCCTTGGGGCGCATGGCGGCGGCGAGGAACGCGTCGAGGCGTGCCCCGCCGTCCGGTCGCTCACCCATGTCCGCGCCCACCCCTGCCTGCCGGCCCCGTGCCGTTCATCCCGACTCCCCCAGCGTCCGGGAGCCCTCATCCGTCACACCCTCGGCGGCGAGCTGCTGCGCGAGGCGCTTGAGGCCCCGGTGGGCGGCGGTGCGGACCGCGCCCGGACGCTTGCCGAGGACGCGGGCGGCGGCGGGCCCGTCGAGACCGACGACCACGCGCAGCAGCACCGCCTCCGCCTGGTCGCGCGGCAGCCGGACGACCAGTTCGATGGCGTACTCGGTGGAGAGGGACTCCAGGGCCTGGTCGGGGGTGTCGTGCGTGCCGGGCAGTTCCAGTACGTCGTTCTCGAGCGCCGTCGCCTGGGGCCGTACCCGCTGGCGGCGCAGATGATCGAGGGCCCGGTGACGGGCGATGGTGGCGGTCCAGCCGCGGAATCCGGCGCCGTCGCCGCGGAACCGGCCGAGGTCGCGCGCGATCTCCAGCCAGGCGTCGGACGCGACGTCCTCCGCGTCGTTGCCGACAAGCCCGCGCAGATAGCCGAGCATCCCCGGCTGCACCATGCGGTACGCCACCGCGAAGGCGGCCTCGTCCCCCCGCTGGGCCCGCGCGACAGCCGCACCCAGCTCCCCGTCGTTCGCCCGTACCCGGCGGGGTTCCCCTCCCTGGCCCAATACCGTCCTCGCCCGTACCGATTCGTACCGCGTGCACGCCGTGCGACACGATGGCCGTGTCCACGCCCCCAAGGTCATCAGCGTCGGACGGGACGGAAGTGTCACAGTGCGTCAGATGTGCCCAGCGGGAGGCTCATTGGGCCGAGGAGACCTTGAGTGACGCACCACACACATGGTTCGTGTGATGTTCACTGGCCCTTTGTGCGCTGAATAGAGGGCCACCCTTATGTCGGGTGGTTTGTTTGTGGAGTTTTTCTAGGGGTGGGGTATTTGAGTCGCCGTAAGACCCATGCGTACAAGCCGCTGAGTCTGAAGCGAAGGACATGGCTGACGTTGGGGGCCGTTGTCGCGGGCGGGGCGGGTGTCGTGACGTACGCCGTCGCCAGTCCGAGCGGCGACGCGGCCGACGACGTCGCACGCGGCAAGCGGCCCGTCGAGGTGCACGACCTCGCGCTGAAGGCCGGCACGAGCGGCAGCCGGGAGCTGGCGCGGACCACCACCGAGGCCTTCTCGATCGTGGGCGTCTCCTGGACCGGGGCCGCCCGCGAGCTCGACGGGACCGCCCAGGTGCGCACGCGCGGCACCGACACCGGTGAGTGGAGCGGCTGGCGGAACCTGGCTCCCGGGCTCCCCGTCGACCGGACGGAGCCCGGGGCGAAGAACGCCCGCGGCGCATCCGATCCGCTGTGGGTCGGGCCGAGCGACGGCGTCCAGGCGCGCGTGCTCGCGGCCGACGGATCGGCACGTGCCGGGCTGCCCGAGGGACTCGAGGTCAACCTCGTCGACCCGGGCGTCACCACGACGGAGGCCAGGAACAAAGGCCTCGACACCAGCGGCACCGGCACCGGCACCGACCTGAGCAACGCCGCCTTCGTCGCGAAGGATCCGTCCCAGACGCCGACCGGAACCCCGTCCGGGTCCGCCACCGAGACGGGCTCCGAGCCCGCCCCGGCCCCCGGCGACTCCGACTCGGCCTCCGCGACGGCGACCGCGACCTCGACCGCGACGACAACCGCCCCCACCGCCCCCGCCTCGACCGTCGCCCGGCCGTCGATCGTGTCCCGTACCCGATGGGGCGCCGACGAGTCGGCGGTCGCCGGCTCGCCGCAGTACATCGACAGGATCAGCGCCGTCTTCGTGCACCACACGGCCGGCTCGAACGACTACAGCTGCGCCCAGTCCGCGTCGCTCGTGCGCGGCATCATGGCGTACGACATCCAGGTCGCCCAGCGCGGCGACCTCGGCTACAACTTCCTCGTCGACAAGTGCGGCCGGATCTTCGAGGGCCGTGCCGGCGGCGCCGACCTGCCCGTGCGCGGCGACCACACCTACGGCTTCAACGGCGACTCGACCGGCATCGCCGTCCTCGGTGACTTCGAGGGCAGCGCGGCCTCGGCCGCGGCCAAGCCGTCCCGGTCCGCCGTGGAGTCCGTGGCCCGTCTCGCCGCGTGGAAGCTCGGCCAGTACGGCGGCAACCCGAGCGGCACCGTCACGCTGACCGCCGACGCCGACACCGGCGTGTACGCCAAGGACGCCCAGGCCACCCTGAACGTGATCTCGGGCGGGAAGGACGCGGCCACCACCACGTCCCCCGGCAAGAACCTGTACGGCAAGCTGGGCGAGGTCCGGCGGTACGCGTCGAGCCCGGGCCGCAGCTCCGCGATCCCGACCGCCGACTACAACGGCGACGGCGTCAGCGACCTGGTCGCCGCCACGCCCAAGCAGGGCAGCGGCTGGCTCACGCTCGTGCCGGGCGGGATCAGCGGTCCCGTCTCCGCCTCGAAGCTGAAGCTCAACCAGGGCAGCACGGGCGTGCCCGGCGCCGCCGAGTCCGGCGACCAGTGGGGCGCGGCCACGGCCTGGGGCGACATCAACGGCGACGGCTACGCGGACCTCGCGGTCGGCGCGCCCGGCGAGGACGACACCACGCACGCCGACCGCGGCGCGGTGACGATCCTGTACGGCCCGAAGTTCGACACCGGCGCCGACACCATGGCGCTCGGCGACGACTACAACCCCAACAGCGCGCACTTCGGCGCGACCGTCGCGGTCGGCGACTTCAACGCGGACGGCAAGGCGGACGTGTTCACCGCGGCCACCGGCACCGGCGGCAACTGGGTGGCCCGGTTCGCCAACGGCCAGGAGACCGCGGGCGACATCACCACCGTCTCCGGCGCCCTCGCCTACGCGGACGCCGCCTCCGGCGACTTCAACCGGGACGGCTACGCGGACGTCGCCCTCACCTACCGCGACGCGTCCGGCGTCGGCAGGGTCACCTGGTTCAAGGGCTCGAAGGCCCTCGGCCTGTCCAAGGTGTCCACGCTCACCGTCAAGGGCGGCCGCTCCCTCGCGGCCGGTGACGTGAACGGCAACGGCTACGACGACATCGTCATCGGCCAACCGTCCGCGAGCGAGTCCGGCGGCAGCTCCGGCGGCCAGGTCACCCTGGTCCCCGGCGCGTCCACCGGCTTCACCACCACCGGCATGACGACGGTCCACCAGGGCACGACGGGCGTCGAGGGCGCCTCGGAGTCCGGGGACGCCTTCGGCACCTCGGTCTCGGTGGGCGACGTCAACGCCGACGGTTACGCCGACGTGCTGACCGGCGCCCCGAGCGAGGACATCACCCGCGACGCGAAGAACCGCTCCAACGCGGGCTCGGTCTGGCTCCTCAAGGGCGCCTCGTCCGGCCTCACCGGCACGGGCTCGCTCGCCCTGTCCCAGGACACGGCGAACATCCCGGGCTCCACGGAGACCGACGACAAGCTGGGCTCGGCGCTCTCCCTGAGCGACGTCACGGGTGACGGCTACGCCGACCTCACGATCGGCGCGGAGGGCGAGGACACCGGCACCGGCACCCTGCTGTACGTGCCGGTGACCGGCGGCACGGTCACCACGGCCAAGGCCGTCTACTACGGCATCGCTCAGCTGGGCACGTCGACGGGCGGCCGGCTGGGGCAGGTCCTGACGCCGTAGCCGCGTCCGAAACGAGCAGGCGGAGGCCGGGGCCCCACGGGGCCCCGGCCTCCGTGCGCCGGCCCCGCCCGGCGCCTCAGTCCGCCGCGTCGCGGCACAACAGGCGCAGCGAGCCGTCGCCCAGGTAGCAGCGGCGGGCCTCGTCGATCGGGTCCCACAGCCGCCCGTCGGGCGTACGCACCCAGTGGTCGCCGCCGGTCGTCCACCACTCCCCGCCGGTGTGCCGGACCACCACCTCGCCCGTGTACGCGCCGAATCCGCGCAGCACGGCCTCGACGGCGGCGTACGGCGCGCCCTCGCGGCGTATCCCTTCGATCATCCGGTCGACGCGCCACAGGCTCTGCGCCGAGTAGTCGAGCCGCAGCCGGGCGCCCTCGCGCATGGTCGCGACGGCGTCGGCGGCCCAGCGGACGGGCTTCGCCGCGGCCTGGGGCCGGGTCACCTCAGTAACGTTCACACCCGGAAAAGCGCGTTCCGGCCAGGATTCGTCACGCGTTCCGGAGGGGTTCCCGACACCGGCGCAGGACCGCCCCACCCCGACCGCAGGACGGTCACAGGATTCTCCCAGGGGACGGGTTTACGCAGCTGGAAGCACGTGTGCGGTCGCGTTCAGGCCCGGCCGCGCGCCCGTCGGGAGACCACCGCCCGCAGCACGCGCCGCCCCTCCGTCGACACGTCGAGGGCCCGGCGCAGTCCGCCCGCGCCATGGCCCGCGACGAGTTCCAGGACGGTGACCTGGCGGCGCAGTTCGGCGGCGACGAGCGGCGACATGCCCTCCGTACGGCCCTCGCGGCGGGCCGAGACCGGGCCGGGGCCGTCGTCGGCGGCGTCGAGGAGCCGGTGGATCTGGAGGGCTGCGACCGAGCAGGCGTCGGCCCACTCACGCAGGGCGCCGGCCGCGGGCTGCGCGGGGACGGCGTCGAGCATGCGGCGGGCGAGTCCGCAGGCCTCGTCCTCGGCCTCGGTCGGCTCCGCGTCGGCGGCGCCCAGTTCGGCCCGTGCCTTCGTGAGCCGTTCCTCCCACTCGCGGCCCTCCACGAGGCTCGCCCACAGCGGCCGCAGGACCTCGTCGTCACCCCCGAGGAGCGGTACGCAACGATCCAAACAAGCCAACCCGCTCGCCGCGAGCCCCCGTTCATCGGCCTCCGCGATCAGTTCCACCAGGCTCATCGTGACTCCTCGAAACGCCTCGCCGGGGCGCCTTTTCTCACGGAGCCCGCACTTCCCCTTACTGCGTGCGACAGCCCGGGAGTGTCACAGCGGCACCACACCGAGGCGGTCGAGGAATCGAAAGAAGAGGTTTTCGGCCAACGGCTCCGAGGGGTCGGGGTCCACGCCCAGCACCTGCGCGAGCGGCCCGGGGGCCACGGTGTGCCCGGCCTCCGCGGCCCAGGCGACGGCGCGTTCGGCGGCCTCGCCCGGGGTGAGGAAGTAGTCCTCGACACCGAGCCCCTCCTGCTCGCCGTCACCGGGGCCGCCGGCCAGGTACCCGGCCATGGCGCGGCGGGCGAGACAGGTCGTCCAGGCACCGCTCTGCGGCGCGGCGGCCTCTACGGCCACGCAGACGCTGTTCATGACGTATCCGAACAGGGCGGGCGCGCCGGTCTCCCGGGCGAGCGCGTTCATGCTGCCGACGTCGCCGTCGCCGCTCGGGTACTCCCACACCTGCCAGCCGCCGGGCGCCGTCTGCAACAGCGTCATGCCGGACGCCGCGGTCAGGGCGCCCAGCTCCGCGAGCGGCCGCTCGCTTCTGCCCACGACGAAGTATCCCCAGTAGGCCATTCCCGTCCCCCGTCCGCGCGGCTCGGCTGTTCGACCCGCGCCGAATACACCACAGCGGGACGGGAGCGCGCTGCCGGAATCGGGCAATCCGGAGGTGGGCTCACACCTCGACCGATACCGGGCCCCGCCGTGCCTTCTCGTCCTGCATGCGCGTCAGGCGCAGGACGAAGAGAATGGCGAGGACGGCCGCCACCATGTCGACGACGTCGGAGAACAGCATCTGACCTGCGGCCTTATGGATTTCCGGAGCCGTCTCGGCCTTCCGGTAGGCAGTCGACGCGAGGCGGTCGGCGAGCAGCGAGACGACCCACACCGCCCACCAGGCGTTGATGCGGGCGCGCGAGGGGCGCGGCGCGGCGGCGAGGTCGCCGTCCCAGAGGGCGTCGGGGCCGCTCGCGTCCCAGATGTCGAGAGCGATCCGGCGCGGGAACCACAGGTTCACCACCGGTACGAACCAGCCCCCGATGGCCCACCCCCGCGACTTGCTCTGCCGGTCGGGCGCGAACACCTCGGCGTTGACCCGCACACGGTAGAACCAGACCAGGAAGACGATCATGGTCGCGATGAGGGCGGCCACCTGCGCGACCCCGGCCGCCGCGTAGAGCGCGTCCGCGCGGTCGGCCTTGTCCTGCATCCCCGCGCCGAATTCGCCGTCGGCGAGGGCACCCGACACGTCGTACATGTTGAAGTCCGCCACCACGGCGAACACATCGGCGGCGATGACCACCCCGAGCAGCGCCGCGGTGGCCCTCCCGAGCCCGACCGGCGACCGCAGCCAGGACGGCTGCCCGCCCGGCGCGTACAGGGGCGCCGCACCGAGCGGCGGAGCCGTCGGCAGCGCACCGGGCGGCGCGGACCCGGGCCCACCGGGCGGCGCGAACCCGGGCCCGTCGGACTGCGCGAACCCGGGTGCGTCAGGCTTCGGGGACGCGGGTGCGGCCGGCTGCGGTGCCCCGGCGGCGGCGTCCGGTGTCGCGGGCACCGTCGACTCCGTTGTCGTGCCGTTCGCGCAGTTCGTGCAGAGTCCCTCGGGCGTCGACGCGGCGCGGTGCCGGCAGCGCGTGCAGAGCATGGTGGAACGTCCCCCAGGTGTGTGGTCGGTGAAAGCCACACGGGGCTCTCCCCAGAACCTCACGCATGGCACGCGGAACATACGGTCCACGGACCCCGTACGTCCACCGGGTTCCCCCGGGCTGTCAGCCCAACTGCCTCGCCAGCGCCCGGAACTCCGTCCAGGACAGCGTCGGCGTCCGCGGATCCCACAGCTTCTGGGTCATCGCCCGCAGCGGCATCCGGATCCCGGCGGCGACCTGGTCCTGGGTCTGCGAGGCCGCGAGGTCGCACCACACCGCGAAGACCCCGCCGAGGATCTGGGCGTCGTACCGCGCGGGGACGGCCGTGCTGCCGCGCACGACGCGCGGGGTCCACTGCTGGTAGATCCGCTGCCCCGTCGGGTAGACGAAGGTCTGCGGCTGGCCGAGCACGTAGTAGAGGTACTCGTCGTTGTAGTTGATGAGCTTGCGGCCCGCGCTCAGGTACTCGGCCGGCTGCCGGGCGCCGATCTCCTTGCCGGTCCAGTAGGCGACCTGGATGTCCTTGGCCGGCCGGACCGTGCCGGCCGACCGGTAGAAGCCGTCGTTCCACGCCCGCATCGTCCGGTGGTGCGCGCGCATGTTGTCGGCGCGGCCGTTGAGCCAGCCGGTCGTGAGGTCCGCGACGGTGGCGTTCGCCCCGTACTTGTTCCGGGCGGCCGCGGCGAGCTGCGGATAGGAGGCCGACGGATCGGACACCATCAGCGCCTGGTACTCGTCGCCGCCGAGGTGCCAGTACGCGCCGGGGAACAGATCGGCGTACTCGTTCAGCAGGTCGTCGACGATGGTCGCGGCGGCGGGCTTGGAGATGTCGACGGCCCCGCGCGCGGGGACCCCCGAGGCGTTGCGCAGCTGGAGGTCGGGGTGCGCGGCGATCACCGCGCCCAGGTGACCGGGCGAGTCGATCTCGGGCACGACGGCGATGTGCCGGCTCGCCGCCAGGTCGACGATCCCGCGGACCTCCGCCTTGGTCAGGTGCTGCCGGGACACGATCTCCGGATGCGAGGCCGACTCGATACGGAAGCCCTGGTCGTCGGAGAAGTGCAGGCCCAGCTCGTTGTACTTGAGGTCGCCCAGTTCCCGTATGCGGTCCTCGATCCAGCCCGCCGTGAAGTGCTTGCGCGCGATGTCGAGCATGAGGCCGCGTCGGGGCTTGGCCGGCCGGTCGCGTACGACGCCCTCGGGCGCCGTACCGCCGCCGTGCACCGCCTGCTTGAGGGTGCGGGTGCCGTAGAAGACGCCCGCCTCGGCGGGGGCGGCTATCCGCACCCGGCCGCCCCGCACGGTCAGGGTGTACGACTCCGGGCCACCGGTGCCCTTGTCGAGCGCCAGCTCCACGTCTCCCGCCCGGGCACCGGTCCGGCCCGCGTACGCCAGCCCCAGCTCGCCCGCGGTCAGCTTGCCCTCGTCGGCCAGTGCCGCGTCGCCCACGACGACCCGGCCGCCCTTCGCCGGACGCCAGCCCGGCCCCCGGGCGGCCGTGTGCTCCCGTACGGCGGGAATCGTGCGCGGTGCCTTCGACAAGGGGTAGGCGCGGGTCGGTGACGGGGAGGGCGTACGGGTCGCGGCGGCGGCCGAGGAGGCGGTGGACGCCCGCGCACCGGCCGGCTCGCTGCCGCCGGAGGGCCAGAGGACGGCGGTCACCCCGAGGGTGCCCGCGACGATCAGCCCGCCACCCAGCAGCAACCTGTTGCGCCTGACGGGCGTCCTCCCCTCGGGGACGCGCCGCCTGCGGCCGCTCACCACGCCACGTCCCGCACCGCGCCGCGCACCACGTAAGTACATTCGGCACATATTGACCGCACGCCACTCACCTCCACACCGACTCCCCGTTCCGAACCTACGACCTCAGCACGCCGCGTATGCCCTTCAGAGGTTCCGAAACTCTCCCGTCCGGGTGAAATTCGGGCATCCGTCGGACAGCCCACGATCCACCTCGCTAGCGTGGCGCGCATCTCTCACACCCTCCCCTGCCGACACCCACGTGACGTCCACACGACCTCACCGGATCCCGCCGAGGACCCCCGCTGCCTTCGCACCGTCTTCCACGACACGGCCGGCTCACCCTGCCGGCGCAGACCCGCACCCCGGCCGCCATGGGCCTGGAGCGCTTCAACGGCGTCCGCGTCGACGATGCCGAGCGCGCCCTCCTCACCTGCTGCCGCAGTCTGCGCTGGGCCCGCCGCGTCGCCGACCACCGGCCCTATCCGGACCTCGACGCGCTGCTCGCCGCGGCCGACGAGGCGGCGTACGACCTGGCGCCCGCCGATCTCGCCGAGGCGCTCGCGGGCGAGTCGCTGACCCTGCTCCCGGACGACGCGTACTCCGTCGCGCACACCGCGCTGAGCGCCGCGCACGCCGCGTACGAGAGCCGCTTCGGGCATGTGTTCGTGATCTGCCTGGACAACGCCCCGCCCGGGGAAGCACTCGATCAGGTGCTGGCGGGCATCCGGTCACGATTGACAAACGATCGCGAGGAGGAACGCGTCCTGGCGGCGGAGGAGCTGCGGCGACTGGCGCGCGGACGGCTCGCCCGCCTGGTGCGCGACTTTTCCCCGCGGCCCGCACTCCAGCGCACCCCGTGAGGGCGCGGGGCCAGGGCCCCTCCGCCGGGCCCCGCGCAGTAGCCCGTTTGATTGCCAGTTCGATCACATCGGTAGGGCCGCTGTAAGCGTTCCGACAACACGTCGCTACGATGGCCGGGGCCGGTGGACCGTACCCGGCCGGGCCCGACCGACATCGAAGCCGGCAGGCCCCAATCCCCGCTTTCGGAGGGTTCTTCCGTGCCGGCTGGAACGCTGTACCGCGGCCGGGAAGGAATGTGGTCCTGGGTGGCTCATCGAGTCACCGGCGTCCTCATCTTCTTCTTCCTGTTCGTACACGTGCTGGACACCGCTCTTGTCCGTGTCTCCCCCGAGGACTACGACAAGGTCGTGTCCACGTACAAGACGCCGATCGTCGCCGTGCTGGAGTACGGCCTGGTCGCCGCCATCCTCTTCCACGCGCTCAACGGCCTGCGTGTCATCGCCGTCGACTTCTGGTCCAAGGGCCCGCGCTACCAGAAGCAGATGCTCTGGTCCGTGGTCGTCCTGTGGCTCGTGCTGATGATCGGGGCGATCTACCCCGTCCTCGGCCACGCCGCTCGTGAACTGTTCGGGAGCTGACGCAGATGTCCACGACTGATACCGCCGCCTCCGGGATCGGCCCCGTAGAGGGCGCCTCGCTGTACGGCGTCGACAACCCGGCGCCCGTCATCGAGTCGCCGCGCAAGCGGACGAAGAAGACCCCGAAGTCCACCCGTGGCAACTTCGAGATGTACGGCTGGCTGTTCATGCGCCTGTCCGGCATCGTGCTGGTCGTCCTGGTCCTCGGCCACCTGCTGATCCAGCTCGTCCTCGACGGCGGCGTCTCCAAGATCGGCTTCGCCTTCGTGGCAGGCCGCTGGGCGTCCCCGTGGTGGCAGGTCTGGGACCTGGCCATGCTGTGGCTCGCGATGCTGCACGGCGCCAACGGCCTGCGCACGATCATCAACGACTACGCGGAGCGGGCGAACACGCGCCTGTGGCTGAAGGGCCTGCTGTACACCGCCACGGTGTTCACGATTCTGCTGGGCACGCTGGTGATCTTCACCTTCGACCCGAACATCCGCTAGGCACGGGGCTGAGGCAACCACCATGAAGATCCACAAGTACGACACCGTCATCGTCGGCGCCGGCGGCGCCGGTATGCGCGCCGCCATCGAGGCGACGAAGCGCAGCCGCACCGCCGTGCTCACGAAGCTCTACCCCACCCGCTCCCACACGGGCGCCGCGCAGGGCGGCATGGCCGCCGCGCTGGCCAACGTGGAGGAGGACAACTGGGAGTGGCACACCTTCGACACCGTCAAGGGCGGTGACTACCTGGTCGACCAGGACGCCGCCGAGATCCTGGCGAAGGAGGCCATCGACGCCGTCCTCGACCTGGAGAAGATGGGCCTTCCCTTCAACCGGACGCCCGAGGGCAGGATCGACCAGCGCCGCTTCGGCGGTCACTCCCGCAACCACGGCGAGGCGCCGGTCCGCCGGTCCTGCTACGCGGCCGACCGCACCGGTCACATGATCCTCCAGACGCTGTACCAGAACTGCGTGAAGGAGGGCGTGGAGTTCTTCAACGAGTTCTACGTCCTCGACCAGCTCATCGTCGAGGAAGACGGCGTCAAGAAGTCCGCCGGCGTCGTCGCGTACGAGCTGGCGACCGGCGAGATCCACGTCTTCCAGGCGAAGGCCGTGATCTACGCGTCCGGCGGCACCGGCAAGTTCTTCAAGGTGACGTCGAACGCGCACACGCTGACCGGTGACGGCCAGGCCGCCGTCTACCGTCGCGGGCTGCCGCTGGAGGACATGGAGTTCTTCCAGTTCCACCCGACCGGCATCTGGCGCATGGGCATCCTGCTGACGGAGGGCGCCCGCGGTGAGGGCGGCATCCTCCGCAACAAGGACGGCGAGCGCTTCATGGAGAAGTACGCGCCGGTCATGAAGGACCTCGCGTCCCGTGACGTCGTGTCCCGCTCCATCTACACGGAGATCCGTGAGGGCCGCGGCTGCGGTCCCGAGGGCGACCACGTCTACCTCGACCTCACGCACCTCCCGCCGGAGCAGCTGGACGCCAAGCTCCCGGACATCACGGAGTTCGCGCGTACGTACCTCGGCATCGAGCCCTACACGGACCCGATCCCGATCCAGCCCACCGCGCACTACGCCATGGGCGGCATCCCGACGAACGTCGAGGGTGAGGTCCTCTCGGACAACACCACCGTCGTCCCGGGCCTGTACGCGGCCGGCGAGGTCGCCTGTGTCTCCGTGCACGGCGCCAACCGGCTCGGCACCAACTCGCTGCTCGACATCAACGTCTTCGGGCGTCGCGCGGGCATCGCCGCGGCCGAGTACTCGGCGAAGGCCGGCTACCTCGAGCTGCCCGAGGACCCTGCCGCGCAGGTCGTCTCGCAGGTCGAGCGCCTGCGCGCCTCCACGGGCACGGAGCGGGTCGCCACGCTGCGCCTGGAGCTCCAGGAGACCATGGACGCGAACGTCATGGTGTTCCGCACCGAGCAGACGATCAAGACGGCGGTCGAGAAGATCGCGGAGCTGCGCGAGCGGTACCTGAACGTCTCGATCCAGGACAAGGGCAAGCGGTTCAACACGGACCTCCTCGAGGCCATCGAGCTGGGCAACCTGCTCGACCTGGCCGAGGTCATGGCCGTCTCCGCGCTCGCCCGCAAGGAGTCCCGCGGCGGTCACTACCGCGAGGACTACCCGAACCGCGACGACGTCAACTTCATGCGCCACACCATGGCGTACCGCGAGGTCGGCGACGACGGCACCGAGTCCATCCGTCTCGACTACAAGCCGGTCGTCCAGACCCGCTACCAGCCGATGGAGCGTAAGTACTGATGGCTACCCCGACCCTCGACAAGGCGGACAGCAAGCCCGAGGCGGGCTTCGCCGACTCGCCGTACATCACGGTCACCCTCCGGATCCGCCGCTTCAACCCGGAGATCTCGGCCGAGGCCGCCTGGGAAGACTTCCAGCTGGAGATCGACCCGAAGGAACGCGTCCTCGACGCCCTGCACAAGATCAAGTGGGACCAGGACGGAAGCCTCACCTTCCGCCGCTCCTGCGCGCACGGCATCTGCGGCTCGGACGCCATGCGGATCAACGGCAAGAACCGTCTGGCCTGCAAGACGCTGATCAAGGACATCAACCCCGAGAAGCCGATCACGGTCGAGGCCATAAAGGGCCTGACGGTCCTCAAGGACCTGGTCGTCGACATGGAGCCGTTCTTCCAGGCGTACCGGGACGTGATGCCCTTCCTGATCACGAAGGACACCAACGAGCCGACGCGCGAGCGACTTCAGTCCGCCGAGGACCGCGAGCGCTTCGACGACACCACGAAGTGCATCCTGTGCGCCGCGTGCACGTCGTCGTGCCCGGTGTTCTGGAACGACGGCCAGTACTTCGGTCCGGCCGCGATCGTCAACGCCCACCGCTTCATCTTCGACTCGCGTGACGAGGCCGGGGAGCAGCGCCTGGAGATCCTCAACGACAAGGACGGCGTGTGGCGCTGCCGCACGACGTTCAACTGCACGGACGCCTGCCCGCGCGGTATCGAGGTCACGAAGGCGATCCAGGAAGTGAAGCGGGCGCTGATCACGCGCCGCTTCTGACATCCCCTTCCGGTACATCGCCGAGGGCCCCGCTCCTGTCCGGAGCGGGGCCCTCGGTGCGTTCACGCCGTCAGCCGCGCAGGACGCGGCCCTGCTTGTCGGTGCGGTCGTTGCTCGTGAAGAACAGGATCGCGTCGATCAGCGCCCACAGGCCGAGGCCACCGCAGGTGAAGAGCTGGCCGAGGGCCACGCCGGTGGAGCCGACGTAGAACCGGCCGGCGCCGAAGGTGCCCAGGAAGAGCTGGAGGACGCCGGCAACGACCTTGGACTTGTCGGAGTACGGGCGGCCCTGCGGGTCGACGCCGAACGGGGCTTCGGGGGTGGGGACGGTCATGAAAAACGCTCCTGGATGACTGAATGCGACCGGAGCGGACCGCTCCGGGGACTCCCAGGAGGGACCCATGGCAGAGATCGCCAAAGATCGTGTGCACGTCATCCCCCCTGTGACGTGTGGAGCGTACGGAGATCCGTGGGACCAGCGGGAGAGGGATCGCACTATCGTTCCCATCCCGTGATCAAATTCCGGCCAAGTCCTGGCCATGCCCTCACCAAGGGGGCCGGAAGTCCGGACGGGGACGCGGATCACCGGACGGGGACGCCGATCACCGGACGAGGTTGCGGACCACTACCCACGCGACCGCCACCAGCAGCACCACCGCCTGGGTACGCGCGCTCGGTTCGGGCCGCCACCGCCGGCCGCGCACACCCTCGAGGAACCAGCGCGCCAACAGCCCGAGCGCGAACGGGGAGGCGAGCAGCAGCAGCCTGTTGTCGAGCCAGGCCGCGGTGAAGTGACCGTGCATCAGGTCGTACACCATGCGGGTGCCGCCGCAGGCCGGGCAGAGCAGCCCGGTGACGAGCCGCAGCGGGCAGCGGGGCAGCACATGGCCCGGCTCGTGCGGGTCGGTGGTGTAGAGGTAGCAGGCACCGGCGGCCCCGGCGGCGAGCACCGCGAGGGGTGCCGCCGCCGGGTGCCGCAGGAAGCTCAGCGGCGCGCGGGCCGGTTCAGCCACGCAGGATCCGCCCGTGCTGGTCCTTGGCCTCGTTGCCCGCGAGCAGCATGACCCCGTCGATGAGCGCCCAGATGCCGAGGCCCCCGCAGGTGAAGAGCTGGGCTATGCCGATGCCGACACTGCCCATGTAGAAGCGTCCGACGCCGAAGCTGCCCAGGAAGAGCTGGAGGAGACCCGCCACGATCTTCGACTTGTCGGAGTACGGGCGGCCGTAGGGGTCGTAGCCGTAGGGGGCGTTGGGGTCGCCGGTGTACGTGCCCGGCGGGACGGCACCCGGCGGGTATCCGGGCTGCTGGTAGCCGTAGCCGTACTGGCCTCCCGGCTGCTGGTACGAGCCCGGCTGACCGGCCGCGTACGGGTTCGGTCCGCCGGGCGGGGTCGCGCCGGCGTTCGGATAGCCGTACCCGGGCGGCTGGTTGGGGGGCGGGGACTGCGGGGGCTGCTCACTCAAGGCGGTTGACTCCGGGGTTGTGGTGCACAGGACGCCGAACACGGCTGTCGGTCATCTTGCAGGAGTGGTGGGCGGGCCGGGAAGCCGGGGCCGGTCTCGTCCGCCCCCCCCGGTGCGTCCGGACCCGGATTCACAGTTGGCTCAGGATCGTCGGATCCGTGATCTCCGTGTCCTTCGCGAGCATCGTCGCCTTGCTGAGGACGACCGCGAGCGTCCGGTCGCCCTCGAAGGGGAGATAGCCGGTGCCCGGGGCGGCGGCGCTCGCCTTCGGGACGATGCACAGGTACTGGTCGTTCGGGGTCATCAGGATGTTGCCCGAGCCCAGGTGGATCTTGTACGTGTGGCGCTCGCCCTTGACGTGCAGGAACCGGCCCTCGATCGAGCAGCGGTCCGCGATCGCGAGCCGGGGTATCAGGCGTTCCAGCAGGGCACGGCGGGTCTCGGCGCTCTGGTTCAGCTCGCCGAAGCCGTAGGACGTCCAGTACTCCTGGAAGCGGCCGCCGGGGCCGCCGTCCTGCCATGTCGGGTCGTTGCCCACGCTGGCCACGCCGACGAACAGGTCGACGTCGCGCAGGACTTCGGACAGCACGAGGGGCGGGATGTCGGTGAGCGGAACGGGCTCGACGGGGTCCGCCCCGTCGCGCAGCCACATGCGGTACTCGCCTCCGTAGCAGTGCGCCGAGTTCGCCGGGGCGTCGATCGGGTAGAAGCGGACCTGGTCGGTGCGCAGCCGCAGATAGCTGCCGGACTCGGTGGTGTCCTCGCCGTACTCCTCCCCGTCACCCTCGATCCAGTACTCGGCGCGCAGCCCCCACTGGGGCAGCTCGCGGGTGGCGGGCGGTGCCTCGTCGTCGACGCACAGACGCAGCTTGTTGCGCCAGCCCCGGATCGCCGCGAGGGAGTTGAACTGGTGCTGGCGCACGACATGGGCCGCGAACCGGTTCGAGTACGTGCCCGTCGTGCGCTCGGCGTCCGTGAGCAGGTACACCTCGCGGTGGGCCTGCTTGAAGGGCTGGGTGATCGCGTGCCGCTCCAGCCAGTCCCGCCAGGCGACGACCTCGGCGGGCTCGCGTCCGACCGGGTGCCAGAGGGTGACCTCGGAGCCGGCCTTGACGGGGGTGCCGCCGAGCGTGCGCGGCTCACCGTCGGCGAACCCGACGGAGGTGCCGTCGACGCTCCACAGGAGGCGGCGGGCCAGGGTGCCGACCAGCGGGTGGTCGAGGTACCGCTCGCGCCAGACGTCGTACGCCCAGGTGCGCCGGGCGAGGAACTGCCGGTCGAGCCGCTCGCTCTGCGCGCTGAGCATCCGGTCGATGTCCTTGGCCGCGGTCTTGAGTTCCTTGAGCTCCTCGGCGTGGTCGCGGCGCACGGCGGCGGGCACGCTCCTGACCTCCTTGCCCGCGGCGTTGCGCCAGCTGAGCACGGTTTTGGTGCCGTGCACGTCGAGCAGCGCGGTGACCTCGCCGAACCGGTGCTCGGCGTGGCCGACCCCGGTGAGCCCGTACCCGGGCACGGCCAGCTCCTCGATCTCCTCGCGGCTCAGGCCGAGCGCGGTGGCCCGGGTCTGAAGGGCCGTGTCGAGCAGCTTGGCGGTGTTCTTGTACGTCACCCGGGTGGCCAGGCGCGCCAGTTCGGCGAGGGCGGCCTCACTGTCGATGCGGGAGAGCGCGATGACGCCGGCGTTGGCGACCTTGGGGTTGCGGGGGCCGAGCCCGGCGACCTTCCTCAGGGAGGTCTCGACGAGCGCGCCGAGCGTCCTCGGGGTGCCGGGGTGCGGCGGCAGCAGCGAGACCAGCCAGGCGAGCCCGCGCAGGGCGTTGGCGTTGTAGGGGTCGTAGGCGTGGTTGTGGTCCGGCTCGTACGCCGTCCCGCTCTCCAGCGGGAACGTGCGGGGGCGGCCGACGAGGGTGAGCCAGGACAGTACGGCCGCGCGGACGCGGTCCGGGCCGAGCGCCCCGATGATCTCGTGGGCCCGCTTGTCCCACTTGGCGGTGGGCTTGGAGGCGGTGGCGGTGAGCGCGTGCGCGAGCAGGGCCTGCCAGTCGGGGCCGGCGGCGTCCTGGAGGGCGCGCTCGGCCCACTCCTCGCCGACGTTGAGGACGGGTTCGGTGAGCTTCCCGGCCAGCTCGGTGAGGTGGTCGGCGCGGTAGGCGACCAGGGCCGAGCGGCGCAGGACCGCGACGACGGCGGGCGCGAGGGGGCGGCCCGCTGCCAGCTCCGCCTCGGCCAGGACCTCCAGCCGCGATCCGTACCAGAACGAGTGCTGCCGGGCGAGTTGGTCGAGCTGCTTCAGCCGCTCCACGGAGAACAGTTCGTCGGGCAGGTCGCGGGAGACGACCGCCGCCAGGGTCAGCGCGTGGCGCCGGCCGGCGGAGCCCTCGTCGAACTCCTGGCACCGCTGCGCCAGGGCGCCCGCGAGCCGCAGCCGCTCCTGCCTCGGCAGTTCGCGCAGGATCTCCAGTATCTCGGCCCAGCCGCCGCCCCAGTGGCCGCGGTTGTGCTCGGCGGCCTTGAGGACCACGTGGGCGAGCCGGCCCATGTCACCGGCCGCGATCTGGTTGCGCGCGCGTTCCAGGTGGGACGTCGGGGTGTGGTGCGCCATCGTCAGCCACCCACCAGCGCGACGAGCTTCAGGAAGGTGACCTCGGTGCCGAGCGTCAGCTCGATCTCCTCGTCGAGGCCGGTGATCTGACGGTCCCCCACCAGCACCAGGAACCCGTTTCCCGCGAAGGCCTTCAGCGCGAGGCGTGTCTGCGCCTCGGGGTCGATCCGCCGGCCCGGCCGCACCGCGTATCCGTTCAGCACGCGTTCGGTGTCCTCGGGCTGCACGAGCCCCTGGAACACCTGCGGCGTACGCGCGTTGTACTCGGCGACCTCCTGGAAGACCCGCCGCCGGATCAGCTCGCGCAACGCGAGCCGCTCCTCGGCGATCTCAAGTCCCCAGCCCCCGCCACGGTTCCCACTGGTCGTCTCGTCGACGAACGTCACCAATCCCATGCCGCCGACAGTACGAGGCACCACTGACAACGCCCCTGGATCGATCAGAACTGGGGGACCTGGGGGAATGCCCACCGCCTCCCCCCATCGAGTGACCCCCACGGTCAGCCCCCGTCGGCGGTGGCGTGACCGTACCTAATCTGATGGCATGTCAGATGACCAGTCGTACGAGCTGCTCGGTTTCGACAACGTGCTGTTGCCCGTCGGGGATCTCGACGAGGCGGTGGCCTTCTACGAGCTGGCCGGGTTCCCGCTGGCCTTCCGGCTCGACGAGGCCGGGATCGCGCTGCTGAAGGTCGGGGGCGAGACGCCCGGTGTGCTGCTGCGGCAGGAGGACGAGCTGACGCGCCGCCCACCCCTGTGGGCCTCGCCCCGGGTCTGGCTGGAGGTCCGGGACGCCCGGATCGCGGCCCGCACCCTGGCCGGCGCGGGCGTGACGCCCCTCGACGCCCCCTTCCCCGTCGCCACCGGCTGGACGGTCGAGGTCGCCGACCCCTGGGGCAACGTCATCGGCTTCACCGACTACAGCAAGCGCCCCGAGCTCGGCCGCCGTTCGGCGTGACGGTCCGGCGTCACCGTTCGGCGTGACCGCCACGACCGCTCGCCACGGCGGCTGTGACGACCGTCGCATCCACCCCGCCCCCGTCCGCTTGAACGTGTTCAAAAACGGGTCTACATTCGTCTCGACAGCGTTTTGAACGCGTTCAAGAAGGGGTGGGGACATGGACCTCACAGTCGTCGCGTACGTCATCTACCTGCTGGTCAGCATCAGCCTGACCATCTGGGTGGCACGCACGCTGAGCCACAACGGGCGGATATTTCTCGCCGACGTACTGCACGGCAACGAGAAGCTCGCCGACGCCGTCAACCACCTCCTGGTGGTCGGCTTCTACCTCGTCAACCTCGGTTTCGTCGCGCTCTACCTGAACAGTGACGACGAGATCGCCGACGCCCGCGGCATCTTCGAGGCACTGTCGACCAAGCTCGGCGTCGTGCTGCTCGTGCTCGGGGTCATGCACCTCGGCAACGTGTACGTGCTCAACAAGATCCGCCGGCGCGGAGTGATGGAGCGCGAGCAGCTGCCGCCCGTCGCCCCGCAGGGCTGGGTCGCCCCGACGACCGGGGCGTGAGCGGGATGACCTCCCCGGCCACCGCCGGCCCGGACCGGGACGCCGCGCGCGTCCCGGTCCGCGGGCTCACCGTCCTGTACGACGCCCAGTGCTCGCTCTGCACCTTCCTGCGCGACTGGCTCGTCAAGCAGCGTCAGCTCGTGCCCCTCGAACTCCTGCCGGCGGGATCCGACCGGGCCAGGGCGCGCTTCCCCGCGCTCGACCACCGGGCGACCCTCGACGAGATCACCGTGGTCGGCGACAGCGGTCAGGTGTACCGCGGCTCCGCCGCCTGGGTCGTGTGCCTGTGGGCGCTGCGCGAGCAACGGCCGCTCGCCCACCGGCTGAGCACCCCGCGCGGGGCCGTGTTCGCCAGGGGCGCGATGCTCGCCGCCGCCAAGTGGCGCGAGACCCGGCAGGGCGGGCAGTGGGGCGGCGGCTCGTACCACGTGGGCGACGGCTGGACGTACCACCCGGCCTCCGGGTGGACCTACAGCCCTCCCGGCTGTGACAGCGGCACCTGCTCCACTGGTTAGGCTCGTTCCCGTGCCCGCGAAGAACGACAGTCCCGAAACCGGCCCCCCGGCCGAAGAGGGCGCCGCCCTCACCAAGTCCGAGCAGACCCGCGCCCTGATCCTGGAGACCGCGATGCGGCTGTTCCAGGAGCGGGGATACGACAAGACGACCATGCGGGCCATCGCCAAGGAGGCCGGGGTCTCCGTCGGCAACGCGTACTACTACTTCGCCGGCAAGGAACATCTGATCCAGGGCTTCTACGACCGGATCGCCGCCGAGCACCAGGAGGCGGTCCGGGAGGTGCTGGACCGCGAGACCGATCTGGAGGCCCGGATCGGTGGCGTACTGAAGGCCTGGCTGGACATCGCCACGCCGTACCACGAGTTCGCGGTGCAGTTCTTCAAGAACGCCGCCGATCCGGACAGCCCGCTCAGCCCCTTCTCCGCCGAGTCGGAGCACGCGCGCGTGGAGGCCATCAGCGTCCACCGCGAGGTGCTGGCCGGGACCCGGACCAAGGTGCCGGACGAGCTGCGGGACGTGCTGCCCGAGCTGATGTGGCTCTCCCAGATGGGGCTCGTCCTGTACTGGGTCTTCGACCGTACGGAGGGGCGCGAGCGCAGCTACCGGCTCGCCGAGCGCGGCGCCCGCCTCACGGCCCGCGGGGTCTCCCTGGCCCGCTTCCGCGTACTGCGGCCCCTCGTCCGCGAGGTGCACGAGTTGTTCACGGACTTCCTGCCGGGGATGACCAACGCGCTGCCGGATCCGGCCAAGGCCAAAAAGCGGCAGGGGAACCCACCGGGGGCGCCCGCGTCCGCCGACGCCCCCTGACGGGCGCGGTCCTCAGTTCACCGCGTCCACCTCGTCCACCTCGTCCGCCGTCAGCTCCACGTCGTACACCAGCGGTTCGGTGCCCACGGACAGGTGCCGGGCGCGGGCCGCGTACGCGGTGGCCGTCACCGCCAGCAGATACGTTCCCGAAGCGGGCGCCGAGAGGATGTACGAGCCGTCGGCCAGCGACGTCACCCGGTCCGCCTGGCGGCCGCCGGGCGTGAGGAGGGTGAGGATCGCGCTGTCGACGGGCCCGCCCTCCGCGTCACGGACGAAGCCGTGCACCACCGTCGCACCGCCCTCGGCGGCCGGCTCCGCGACGGCGTCCTCCTGCGGCTCCACCGCGAGATGCGGCAACCGCTTCTCCAGACCGGCAGGCAGCCACCAGTTGGCGTTGCCCAGCAGATGCATCGCGGCCGGCACCAGCGCCGTACGCAGGATGAACGCGTCCAGCGCGACCGCCGCCGCGAGGCCGACGCCCGCCATCGCCGCGCCCGAGTCGCCGCTCAGGACGAAGGCCAGGAAGACACAGACCATGATCAGGGCCGCGGAGTTGATCACCCGGCTGGTCTCGGCGAGGCCCACGCGGACCGCGCGCGCGTTGTCCTTCGTGTGGACCCACTCCTCGTGCATCCGGCTCACCAGGAACACCTGGTAGTCCATGGAGAGGCCGAAGAGCAGGGACAGCATGATGACCGGCAGGAACGCGTTGACCGGGCCCTCCTTGCCCAGGCCCAGCAGCTCCAGGCCCCAGCCCCACTGGAAGATCGCGACGAGCACCCCGAAGGACGCGGCGGCCGCGATCAGGTTCATCAGCGCGGCCGTGAGCGGCACGACGAGGGAGCGGAAGGCGAGCATCAGCAGCAGGAAGCCGAGGCCGATGATCGTCGCGATGAAGTAGGGCAGCCGCTCGCCGGTCACGGACGAGAAGTCCTTGGAGATCGCGGTCACGCCACCGACATGGGCGTTCGCGCCGGCGTCCGGGATCACCTTCTCCCGCAGCGTGTCGATGAGCCGGTCCGTCCGCTCGGACTGCGGTGAGGTGGTGGGGACGACCTGGATCACCGTCACGCCCCGCGCGGGCGGCAGCGCGGCCACCCGCGCCACCCCGTCGGTCGCCTCGATGCCCCGCACGAGCGCGTTCGCGTCACCGCCGTCCGAGACCACCTGGAGCGGACCGTTGAAGCCCGGCCCGAACCCCTCGGCGAGCAGGTCGTACGCCTTCCTGGTCGTCGTCGACGCCTGGTCGTTGCCCTGGTCGGTGGCGCCGAGCCGCAGCGACAGCACGGGAATCGCGAGGATGGCCATGACGACGAGAGCCATCACCGCGATCGAGCGCGGGCGCCGCTGGACGTTCGTGGACCAGCGCGCCGCCAGTCCGCTCGCCCGCTCCGGCTCGGGCCCCTCGGCCGCGAGCCTGCGCCGCTGCCGGCGGCTGAGCACCCGGGTGCCGAGGAAACCGAGCAGCGCGGGCAGCAGGGTGACGGCCGCGAGCACGCTCAGGACGACGGTGAGCGAGGTGCCGATGACCACGCCGTCCAGGAAGCGCAGGTTCGTCACGAGCATCCCGGCGAGCGCGATGCACACCGTGCCGCCGGCGAACAGCACCGCCCGTCCCGAGGTGTTGAGGGCGGTGACCACCGACTCCTCCGGTGCCATGCCCCGCAGGATGCCGCGCCGGTGCCGGGTGACGATGAACAGCGCGTAGTCGATGCCGACGCCGAGCCCGATCAGCGTGGCGAGCAGCGGGGCGAGGTCGGGGATGTCCGTGGCGTGGCTGAGCAGCTGCGTCGAGAACAGCCCGGTGCCGACGCCGAAGACCGCGATGCCGATCGGCAGCAGCATCGCGAAGAGCGAGCCGAAGGCGAGGAAGAGGACGACGGCCGCGGCCAGGATGCCGACGATCTCCGCGATGCCGGTGGGCGGCTCCTGCACCCGCTGGATCGCCTGACCGCCCAACTCGACCTGGAGTCCGCCGCGTTCCGCCTTCTGCGCGGTGTCGACGACGTTCTGCACCAGTTCCTTGGGAACGGCGTTCGCCTGCTCGGTGAAGGTGATCTGGGCGTAGGCGATCCGCCCGTTCCCGCTGACCTGGGCGGCCCCCTGGGTGCCCGCGTACGGGCTGGTGACCCCGCCGACGCCCTTCATCCGGCCGATCTCGTCGAGCGCGGGCTGGATCCGGGACCGTACGGACGGGTCCTCGACCGTTCCCCCGTCGACCTTCCACACGACCGTGTCGGTGTCGCCCGCGCTGTCCGGGAACGCCTTCTCCATCAGGTCGTACGCGCGCTTGGAGTCCGTGTTCGGAAGGGAGAAGACGTTCGCGTAGTCCGTGCCCGCGGTGGATGCCGCGAAGCCCAGTCCGAACAGCGCCCCCACCCACAGCAACAGGACCACCAGCCGGTGCCGATAGCACCACCGTGCCAATGCCGTCACGCTCAACGCTCCTTAGTCGACAGTCGAATCGGTCCGTCGGTCCGTCGGTCCCCCGGGGTACTGGACCCACCTTCCGCGACGGCACACGCGGGTGGACACGACCTGCCCATGACTCTCAAGGAACTCCAAGGCGGCAGCCCGCCCACGGCCCCTGCGGCGCACGGATACTGGGGACATGACCGCTCACGAGGGAGCCACCGTCCTCGTCGTCGAGGACGAGCCGAGCATCGCCGACGTCCTCACCATCGCCCTGCGCTACCACCGCTTCGAGGTGCTGACCGCGGGCACCGTCCGCCAGGCCCTCACCCTCGCCGAGCGCACCCGCCCCCGGGCTCCCGGCTCCGCCCGGGCCGGGGGAACCCCCATCGACCTGGCGCTGCTCGACGTGATGCTGCCGGACGGCGACGGCCGGGCGCTGGGCCGTGAACTGCGCCTGCGGCAGCCGGACCTGGCGGTCGTCTTCCTCACCGCCCGGGACGCGCCCGCCGAGATCGTGGGCGCGCTCGGCTTCGGCGACGACTACATCACCAAGCCGTTCAACATCGACGAGGTCGTCGCCCGCATCACGGCCGTACTGCGCCGTACGCGCCCCGCCGACGCCCTGCCGCGGCGCCCGCCCCTGCGCTACGGCGACCTGGAGCTGGACGAGACGACGTACAGCGCGCGCCGCGCCGGCCACACGGTCGAGCTCACCCCGACCGAGTACGCCCTGCTGCGGTTCCTGGTCCGCAACGGCGGGCGGATCGTGACCAAGGAGCAACTCCTGCGCCATGTCTGGCAGTACGAGCACACCCCGGCCGAGTCGACCGTCGTCGAGACGTACATCAGCTATCTGCGGCGCAAGCTCGAACCCCTCGGTCCGCCGGTGATCCAGACCCGGCGGGGCGTCGGATACGGGCTCGCGTGAGCGTCCGGCGGCCGCGCCGCCACCACGGCATCCACTCGCTGCGCGGCCAGCTGACGCTCACGAACGTGGGACTGCTCGCCCTCGGCATCGTCGTGGCGACCGCCGTGAGCATCATGGGCATGCGGCACTATCTGCTCGACCAGATCGACGCGGAGCTGTCCCAGACCCGTGACTCGCTGGGCGGTTCACAGCTCACGTTGCGGCAGATCGACTCGCTGAGCACGCTGGCGTTCGCCCGCGACCTGTTCGTCCCGCACACCGACGAGACACCGAAACCGGACTCGGTCTTCGCGGCCGTCGACGGCCACGGGAAGGCCGTCGCCATCGGCGGCCTCGAGCCGACCGCCACCCAGCGTGCGCTGGCCGAGGCGGTGGACGACCCGCGCGGCCTCGCCGACGACACCGACCCGCACGACGTGACCGTACGCGGCGCCCCCTACCGGGCGACGGCGGTGCGGCTCGCCGACGGCACGTTCGTGCTGCTCGCCACCTCGACCGACGCGCTGCACAAGGGCAACGCGAAGGCGCTCAAGCTCGATATGGCCATCGGGACACTGCTGTTGGCGCTGCTCGCGTGCCTGACGATGTTCAGCGTGCGCCGCCGGATGCGGCCGCTCGAGGACATGGTGGAGACCTCGTCGGCGATCGCCGAGGGTGATCTGACCCGGCGGGTGCCGTCCAGCCACCATCCGACGCAGGAGGTCGAGCAGCTGCGCCTCGCCCTCAACTCCATGCTGCACCAGGTCGAGTCGGCGTACCGGACGCGCGAGCGCAGCGCGTCCCAGCTGCGCCGGTTCGTGGGCGACGCCTCGCACGAGCTGCGTACGCCGCTGTCGGCGATCCGCGGCTATCTCCAGCTGTACGAGAAGGGGATGCTGAGCGATCCCGACGAACGTCGGCGGGCCTGGGACCGGATGAACGGCGAGGTGGACCGCATGGGCCGGCTCGTCGACGAACTGCTCACCCTCGCCCGGCTGGACCAGCGGCCCGAACTCCGTGTCCGCAACGTCGACGTGACCCGTCTGGTGCGGGACGCGGCACAGGATCTGCGGGCCCAGCAGCCGGGCCGTCCGGTGACCGTGGGCGCGGACGGCGCGCTGCTCGTACAGGCCGACGAGTCCGGCCTGCGGCAGGTGCTGGGCAACCTCGTGGGCAACGTACGCACGCATACGGCCGCCGATGTGCCGGTGCGGCTCGGGGTGGAGCGCGCGGACGGGGTCGTACGGCTGTGTGTGGCGGACGAGGGGCCGGGGCTCGCCGAGGACGACGCGGCCCGCATCTTCGACCGGTTCTTCCGGGCGGGCGGTGGCGCGGGCAGTGGTCTGGGGATGGCGATCGTGCAGGGTGTGGTCACGGCCCACGGCGGCGACGTGACGGTCCGCACGGCACCGGGCGAGGGCCTGGCGGTGACGGTGACGCTGCCGACGCGGGGGGAGGAATGAGGCGCCTCGCGGAGGGCCCCGCGCCCCCTCGGACGAGGGTCCCCCTACGCGGGCGCCGGCTCACGCCTGCTTCGACGCCAGTTCGACGACGGTGATGTCCGAAGGCGCGCCCACCCGGGTGGGCGGGCCCCACGCTCCCGCGCCCCGTGACACGTACAGCTGCGTGTCGCCGTAGCGCTCCAGGCCCGCGACCGTCGGGTTGGCGGCGGCCGCGACGAGGCTGCCGGGCCAGAGCTGGCCGCCGTGGGTGTGGCCGGAGAGCTGGAGGTCCACGTCGTGCCGGACGGCCTCGTGGATCTGGACCGGCTGGTGGGCGAGGAGCACGACGGCCCGGGTCGTGTCCCGGTCGCCCAGGGCCCTGTCGAAGTCCGGGCCCTGGCCCTCGCTCTCACCCGCCACGTCGTTGACGCCCGCGAGGTCGAAGGCGGGCAGCTCGGTGCGCGCGTTCTCCAGCGGGTTCAGGCCCAGCCGGCGCACCTCCTCGACCCACTGCCCGGCGCCGGAGAAGTACTCGTGGTTGCCCGTGACGAAGTAGCTCCCGTGCCGCGCCTTCAGCTGGGAGAGCGGTGCCGCCGCCGGGCCCAGGTCCTGCACGCTGCCGTCGACCAGGTCGCCGACCACCGCGATGAGGTCCGGCTGCGTGGAGTTGATCGTGTCGACGACGCGCTGGGCGAAGCCCCGGCCCAGGACCGGGCTCAGGTGGATGTCGCTCACCACCGCGATCCGGAAACCGTGCGCCGAGCGCGGCAGCTTGGCCAGCGGGACCGTGACGCGCTTCACCCGGGGGCCGCGCAGGACGCCGTACGTGCCGTAGCCGACCGTGCCGACCGCCGCCGCGGCGGCGGCTCCGCCGACGACCCGGGAGACGAACAGACGCCGGGAGGGGGCCGCGGCCCGAGGCGGCCCCGCCGGCTCCGGCCGCTTCGGCTCCGGCGCGGACTCCACCTCCGGCTCCGGCTCCGTCGCGGCCGTGCCCGCCGTGCCCGCCGGCACGCGCTCCGGCTGGGGTACGGCGACCTCGGCGGGCGCCTCGCGCTCCACCAGCCGCCGCACCAGCGGCCGTACGAACTCGGCCGCCACCAACGCCAGCAGCAGATACAGGGAGAACGCCATCCACAGGAAGCCCGGCCACGCCAGCACCCGTTGGAGCCAGAAGGGCGCGCCGGTGCGCTCGGCGATCAGGGCCCCGAACATCAGCACGGGACCGGTGACGATCACCACCGTGCCGGTGCGGCGCGCGAGGCCGGGGCCGCGCGTCGTGTCCCGGACCAGCCGGCGCCACGCGTACCAGTGCAGTGCCCCGAACGCGACCAGCACGGCCAGGCCCACCAGCACGAAGACAACGACCACGGCAGCCTCGTATCTCCCGATATGACGTGTGGCTATGACCTGTGGCGCAAGGCGCGCAGTCCGCGCAACCCGATGACCCCGACAACCGTCCCCAAGACAAAGGAGACGACGGCGAGCGTCAGGTGCACCCAGAAGTACGCCGTCGGATCGCCCGCGTCGTCGAACGCGAGCCCGCTGCCGTCCTTCCACAGGTTCTTGACGAAAGTGATCCAGATGACCCAGCTCCACACCCCGAAGGCGAGCAGGAACCAGGAGACGGGGCGGCTGAGCTTCATGGGTTCAGTATCGCTGTCGTCCGACGGCGCACCGCGCCGGGGTGGGGAGCGTCGGCCGGTCCGGGGCGGGACTTCGTGCCCCCCGCCCTGTACGTTCTCGACCGTGCCCGCCTCGAACAGGACCGCCAGGCGCCGCCTGCCGGTCACCTCCGCCGCGCTCCTGTCCTTGCTGACCCTCTCGCTCACCGCGCCCGCGACCGCGTTCGCGGACGGGAGCCCGGCGGCGACCCCCACAGCGACCCCGACAGGGACCCCCACGACGACCCCGACCGGGACCCCGACGGCGACGCTCTCGGCCACGCCCCCGTCCGGCATGTCGACCATCGGTGGCGACCAACTCGGCAGTCCCGGGACCCAGGTGAACCTCGGCAGCGGTGCCCCGGTGATCCCGAAGGACATCACCGCACGCTCCTGGATCGTCGCCGACGCCGAGTCCGGAGACGTCCTGGCCGCCCACAACGCGCACTGGCGGCTGCCCCCGGCGAGCACCCTGAAGATGCTGTTCGCCGACACGCTGCTGCCCAAGTTCCCCAAGAACACCGAGCACAAGGTCGTCCCCTCCGATCTGGCGGGCATGGGCGCGGGCTCCAGCGTGGTCGGCATAAAGGAGAACGAGACGTACACGGTCCACGACCTGTGGCTCGGCGTCTTCCTGCGCTCGGGCAACGACGCCGTGCACGTCCTGTCGGCGATGAACAAGGGCGTCGGCCAGACGGTCGAGGACATGCAGGAGCACGCCAGGGAGCTCCAGGCCCTGGACACGCACGTGGTCAGCCCCGACGGGTACGACGCCCCGAGGCAGGTCTCCTCGGCGTACGACCTGACGCTGTTCGCCCGCTCCGGGCTGCAGAAGAAGGACTTCCGGGAGTACTGCGCGACCGTGCGCGCGCAGTTCCCGGGCGAGACCACGAAGAAGAAGGGCAAGACGACCCGCGGGTCCTTCGAGATCCAGAACACCAACCGGCTGCTGGCCGGCGACAGCGACATCACCCCGTACCAGGGCATCGCGGGTGTGAAGAACGGCAACACCAGCAACGCGGGCGCCACCTTCACCGGAGTCGCCGAGCGGAACGGCAAGGTGCTCCTCGTCACGGTCATGAACCCGGAGAAGAACGAGCACAACGAGGTCTACAAGGAGACCGCCAAGCTGCTGGACTGGGGCTTCGGCGCGGCGGACAAGGTGACGCCGGTGGGCGAGTTGGTGGCCCCGCAGGGCGCGGACACCAGCGCGCAGCCGGGCGCGAACGCGCCCGTCTCCCCAGGTGCCGGCGCGGACAAGGAGTCCGCGAAGCCGGTGGCCGCCGATCTGAAGGACGGCGGTTCGAGCGGAGTCGGGATCGCGCTGGCGGTCACGGGCGGGGTGCTCGTGCTGCTCGTGGCGGGCGGGTTCCTGGTCAACCGCCGCTGGCCGCTGCCCGATCTGGTACGTCGTCGGACGCGCCGCTGACCTCTTCTTCTGCCGGGCCGTCGCTCGGCGTCGCCGTCCAGGCCGCGCAGAACAGCAGCAGCTTCGAGGTGAAGTTGATCCACAGCAGCAGCGCGACGGGCACCCCGAAGGCGCCGTACATGCTCTTCGACGCGACGCCCTGGATATAGCCGCTGAGCAGCAGTTTCAGCAGTTCGAAGCCGACGGCGCCGATCAGCGCGGCCACCACGAGCCGGCGCCGGGTCGGCTCGACGCCGGGCAGCAGCGTCAGGACGTACAGCAGCAGCAGGAAGTCGGCGAGTACGGCGACGAGGAACGCGGTGATGTGCAGCAGGACGCTGCCCCAGCCGTCCCTCTCGATGCCGAGCCGGTCGGCCGTCCAGCCCACCATGGCCGAGGCGACCGTGGACGTGGCGAGGGTGACGAGAACGGCGCCGCCCAGGCCGAGGAGCACACCGCCGTCCTTGAGCTTGCGCAGGAAGGGGTTCTCCTCGTCGTCGTCCAGCTCCCAGACCGCGCGCAGGCAGTCGCGCATCGCACCGACCCAGCCGATGCCGGTGAACAGCAGCACGGCGCCCGCGATCACCCCGACCGTGCCCGCGTTCTGGACCAGCGCGTGGATGTCGAGCTGGTCGGAGATGCCGGGCACCTGCTCGGCGAGCTTGTCCTGGAGCGTCTTCTGCTGCTCTTCGCTGAGCGCGGCGGCGCCGATCGCGGCGGCCACGGTCAGCAGCGGGAAGAGCGCCACGAAACTGATGAAGGTCATCGCGGCGGCGAGCTGGGTCCACTTCACCCGGTCCAGACGCTCGTACGAACGCCACGCGTGAGTGGTCATCAGGCGCGCGATCAACGGCCCGATGCCGGGGAGTGATTTCAGCCAGTCCATGATCCGACTCTTCCCTCGCCTCGAAGATCCCGAACGCCTCGAACCTCTCGGAAAGCCAGGGTCCGGGTACCCCGAAAACGCTGGACAGTGGCGAGCGCCGGGCCGATTCCGGCGCACCCATTTCAGTGAGGAGTCGCGATGAACAGGGAGAGTGTGGGGTTATGACCGTTTTGCGGCGCTACGGTCACCGTCAAGACAGGCCCTAGGAGTGTGGTTTTCATGAAGGACGCCTTCGGCGCCCCGCAGTCCCTGTTGATCCTCGGCGGTACGTCCGAGATCGGGCTGGCCACCGCGCGCCGGATGATCGCCCGGCGCGCCCGCACGGTGTGGCTGGCCGGACGCCCCTCCCCCGCGCTGGAGCAGGCCGCCGAAGCGCTGCGCTCACTGGGCGCGGACGCCCGCACCGTCGCCTTCGACGCGCTCGACCCCGAGTCCCACGAGACCGTGCTCGGCAAGGTCTTCGCGGAGGGCGACATCGACATGGTGCTGTTCGCCTTCGGCGTGCTCGGCGACCAGGCCGACGACGAACGGGACCCGGTGGCCGCGGTGCGGGTCGCGCAGACCAACTACACGGGCGCGGTCTCGGCCGGCCTGGTGTGCGCGCGGGCGCTCCAGACGCAGGGCCACGGCTCGCTGGTGGTGCTCTCCTCGATCGCCGGCGAGCGCGCCTGCCGCTCCGACTTCATCTACGGCTCCAGCAAGGCGGGCCTGGACACGTTCACCCAGGGCCTGGGCGACGCGCTGCACGGCACCGGCGTGCACGTCATGGTCGTACGACCCGGATTCGTCCGTACGCGGATGACGGCCGGCCTGGCCGAGGCGCCGCTGGCCACCACCCCGGAGGCCGTCGCGACGGCGATCGAACTGGGGCTGCGCCGGCGCTCCGAGACGGTGTGGGTGCCGGGGGCGCTGCGGGCGGTGATGTCGGCGCTGCGGCATGTGCCACGACCGGTGTTCCGGCGCCTGCCGGTGTAGGCCCCGGGCCCGGCCGACCACGCGTGCGGACCCCGGCCCCGGCTGACCGCCCGCGCGGACCCCGGCCCCGGCTGACCGCCCGCGCGGACCCCGGCCCCGGTCGACTACCCGTGCGGACCCCGGCACCGGTCGACTACCCGTGCGGGCCCGGCCCCGGTCAGCGCCGGAGGGGGACCACCACGGCCTTCTCCATCGGGTCGCCGGCCTGGTTGACCTGGACGTGGCCCGCGCCGAGCACCGTGTCCGTGCCGGGAAACGGGATCACGCTCGTGAGCCAGAGCAGCTGGGCGGACGAGGGCCGGGCACCGTCCTTGTCCGTCAGCCGGGGCCGCTTGATCTTGACGCAGGTGCCGTCCGCCGCGAGGTACCAGTTGCCGTCGAGGAAGAGGCCGCGCCTGCCGTCGACGGCTCCGGCTAACAGGCCGGAGTCGAGTTCCGCTCCGCGGGGGCGCCCGCCTGCGGGGGCACCACCGGGCCGCCGAAGGTGAACTCCCGGAGTTTGCGCCACACTCCGTCCGGGCCCTGCTCGTAGAGCGCGAAGCCGGTGCACGGCCACTCGGCCCGGTAGTCCGCCAGCTCCTCGTACGCCCGGTCCATCGCCTCGTCCTCGATGCCGTGCGCCACCGTGACGTGCGGGTGGTACGGGAACTGGAGCTCGCGCGCCACCGGCCCGGACGCGTCACGGACCTGCTTCTGCAACCAGGTGCACGCCTCGGCGCCCTCGGCCACCTGGACGAAGACCACCGGCGACAGCGGCCGGAACGTACCCGTCCCGGACAGCTTCATCGGGAACGGCCGCCCGGCGCCCGCGACCTCGAGGAGATGCGCCTCGATCGCGGGCAGCGCCGCGGCGTCGACCTCCGTCGGCGGCAGCAGCGTGACATGCGTGGGGATACCGTGAGCAGCGGCGTCGCCGAAGCCCGCGCGCCGCTCCTGGAGCAGGCTGCCGTGGGGCTCCGGGACCGCGATCGACACACCGATCGTTACGGTCCCCACGTCGTCTCCTGTCGTCGTGTCCTACCCGGGCAGGGGTGGCTGCCGAGGCAGCGTTCAGCTATCGACTGTACGGCTACCGCCGTCGAGTTGGGCGGCGGTGAAGGTGTGCTGTACGGCTCAGTGTGTGCGGTACGGCTCAGTGCTTGGCGGGCAGGAAGCCCACCCGGTCGTACGCCTGGGAGAGCGTCTCCGCGGCCACGGCACGCGCCTTCTCCGCGCCCTTGGCCAGGATCGAGTCGAGGGTCTCCGGGTCGTCCAGGTACTGCTGGGTGCGCTCCCGGAACGGGGTCACGAAGTCGACCATGACCTCGGCGAGGTCCGTCTTCAGCGCACCGTAGCCCTTGCCGGTGTACTTCTCCTCGAGTTCCGGGATACCGGTTCCGGTGAGGGTCGAGTAGATGGTCAGCAGATTGCTGATACCCGGCTTGTGCTCCGCGTCATACCTGATGACGGTGTCGGTGTCGGTGACCGCGCTCTTGACCTTCTTGGCGGTGGCCTTCGGCTCGTCGAGGAGGTTGATGAGGCCCTTGGGCGTGGACGCCGACTTGCTCATCTTGATCGACGGGTCCTGGAGATCGAAGATCTTCGCCGTCTCCTTGAGGATGTACGGCTTCGGGACCGTGAACGTCTCGCCGAAGCGGCCGTTGAAGCGCTCGGCGAGGTCGCGGGTGAGCTCGATGTGCTGGCGCTGGTCCTCGCCCACCGGGACCTCGTTGGCCTGGTACAGCAGGATGTCGGCGACCTGGAGGACCGGGTACGTGAACAGGCCGACGCTCGCGCGGTCGGCGCCCTGCTTGGCGGACTTGTCCTTGAACTGGGTCATGCGGGAGGCCTCGCCGAAACCGGTGAGACAGTTCATGATCCAGGCGAGCTGCGCGTGCTCCGGGACGTGGCTCTGGACGAAGAGCGTGCAGCGCTCCGGGTCGAGGCCCGCGGCGAGCAGCTGCGCGGCGGCGAGCCGGGTGTTGGCGCGCAGATCGGCCGGATCCTGCGGGACGGTGATCGCGTGCAGGTCGACGACCATGTAGAACGCGTCGTGGGACTCCTGGAGGGCCACCCACTGGCGGACGGCGCCGAGGTAGTTGCCGAGGTGGAACGAGCCTGCGGTGGGCTGGATTCCGGAGAGCACGCGGGGACGATCAGAGGCCATGTCCGCCATTCTCTCAGGTGCGAGGCGCCGGTCCGGAACAGGCCGGAAACAGAAGGGGAGGACTGTGATGGGCAGGGGCGTATCGGGCGAGGGCCTGTGGGGCAGGATTGCGCTGGTCAGGGGCTTGCGGCGGGGTCCACGGAGCCTGCGGGGCGCTCGGCGCGTACGGCCCGTGTTCGCCGTGGCCATGGCATGCATGGTGCTCGGGGCGCCGCAGGCCGGGGCTCTCGGCCGGGACGACGGTCATGGTCGCGACATACCGGACCTGGCGCTGGTCATCGCGGGCGGGTCGGGGCGGACGGTCGTCCTGCGCTCCGGGCAGCGGGACTTCGCCCGGATCTGGCAGTTGCTGGGGCCGATGAACGTCGGGACCGAGAAGGTGCCGGACGCCTGGGCGCGGGGCCGCTACCCGAAGGTGCGGGCCACCGTGGTGTGGGGCCTGACGGGCATCGGCGGCTGGCCGTACACCGACCGGGCGCCCGGCGGGGACGTCGGCATCGAGCGGCAGGACCAGGTGTTCCTCGCGGAGGACGGGACGCCCTGGGTGCGTACGGATCCGGCGCCGGACGTGGCGGACGACGACGTGCGCTGGCACCGGGCGACGCGTTCGGTCTTCGCCGAGGTGAACAGGAGCGGTCTGTTCGGGGCGGCTCCCGCGCCCCCGGCGGACGAGGGACCTTCGGCGGTGCGCTGGGGCGTGTGGGGGCTCGGCACGGGACTCGCCCTCGGGGTCGGCGGCACCCTCCTGGTACGCCGCACGGCGGCCCGGCGTGAAGGTGCCGGACCGCCGCGGGAGCCACGACAGGAGCTGATCGACCTGTAGGGCCGACCGGCGTACGGGGTGGCGTCAGCCGAGGTCGATCTCCGGGTAGAGCGGGAAGCCGGTCAGCAGGTCTCCGGCGCGGTGGGCGATCTCGTCCGCGATCTTCGGGTCCAGGACGTGCTGGGCCTTGGAGGGGGCGCCCTTGGCGGTGGTGCCGGGCTCGGTGGTGGTGAGGACGCGGTCGATGAGGCCCGCGATCTCGTCCATCTCGGCCGTGCCGAGGCCGCGCGTGGTCAGGGCGGGCGTGCCGATGCGGATGCCGGAGGTGTACCAGGCGCCGTTGGGGTCGGCGGGGATCGCGTTGCGGTTGGTGACGATGCCCGAGTCGAGCAGCGCGGTCTCGGCCTGGCGGCCGGTGAGGCCGTAGGAGGAGGCGACGTCGATCAGGTTGAGGTGGTTGTCGGTGCCGCCGGTGACCAGGGTGGCGCCGCGGCGCACCAGGCCCTCGGCGAGGGCGCGGGAGTTGTCGACGACGGCCTGGGCGTAGTCGCGGAACTCGGGGCGGCGGGCCTCGGCGAGCGCGACGGCCTTGGCGGCCATGACGTGCGGAAGGGGGCCACCGAGGACCATCGGGCAGCCGCGGTCGACCTGGTCCTTGAGCGAGTCGTCGCACAGCACCATGCCGCCGCGCGGGCCGCGCAGCGACTTGTGCGTGGTGGTCGTCACGATCTGGGCGTGCGGGACCGGGTCGAAGTCGCCGGTGAGGACCTTGCCCGCGACGAGGCCGGCGAAGTGCGCCATGTCGACCATCAGGGTCGCGCCGACCTCGTCGGCGATCTCCCGCATGATCCGGAAGTTCACGAGGCGGGGGTAGGCGGAGTAGCCGGCGACGATGATCAGCGGCTTGAACTCGCGGGCGGAGGTGCGCAGGGCCTCGTAGTCGATGAGGCCGGTGGCGGGGTCGGTGCCGTAGGAGCGCTGGTCGAACATCTTGCCGGAGATGTTCGGGCGGAAGCCGTGGGTGAGGTGGCCGCCGGCGTCCAGGGACATGCCGAGCATGCGCTGGTTGCCGAAGGCGCGGCGCAGCTCGGCCCAGTCGGCGTCGGAGAGGTCGTTGACGTTGCGGACGCCCGCCTTCGCGAGGGCGGGGGCCTCCACCCGGTCCGCGAGGACGGCCCAGAAGGCGACGAGGTTGGCGTCGATGCCGGAGTGCGGCTGGGCGTAGGCGTGCTGGGCGCCGAAGAGCTCGCGGGCGTGCTCGGCGGCGAGTGCCTCGACGGTGTCGACGTTGCGGCAGCCGGCGTAGAAGCGGCGGCCGACCGTGCCCTCGGCGTACTTGTCGCTGAACCAGTTGCCCATGGCCAGGAGGGTGGCCGGAGAGGCGTAGTTCTCGGAGGCGATCAGCTTGAGCATCTCGCGCTGGTCGGCGATCTCCTGCCCGATGGCGTCGGCGACGCGGGGCTCCACGGCCCGGATCACGTCGAGGGCGCTGCGGAAGGCGGTGGACTCGGTGGAAAGGGGCTGCTCGGGCATGTCGGCCTCCGGACGGCGTGGCGTTCAGCGTTCACGGTTCACGTTCGGCCCAGGCGCACGGCACACATTCGCATTCAGGCCGCTCCCCGATGGTCGGTCCCATCCCAGCGCGCCAGTCACGGCCCGTCGGCCAGCCTACCGGGCGTGCCGGACGGGCGGCGACGCGGCCGGGGCCGCGGGTCGACTACGCCCCGTCCGGCGTGCGCGCGACGATGGGGAGGGGGGTCACCCGTCGTCGTGCGGTCGGAAACGGAGTCCTCGTGAGCACCACCGAAACACTCATCGCCTCGGCCGACGCGCACAGTGCGCACACCTACCACCCGCTGCCGGTCGTCGTGGCGACGGCGGACGGGGCCTGGATGACGGACGTCGAGGGGCGCCGCTATCTCGACCTGCTGGCCGGATACTCGGCGCTCAATTTCGGACACGGCCACCGGCGGCTGATCGACGCGGCGCGAGCGCAGCTGGAGCGGGTGACGCTGACGTCGCGGGCGTTCCACCACGACCGGTTCGCCGCCTTCTGCACCCAGTTGGCAGAGCTGTGCGGCATGGAGATGGTGCTGCCGATGAACACGGGCGCGGAGGCGGTCGAGACGGCCGTGAAGACGGCCCGGAAGTGGGGCTACCGGGTGAAGGGCGTGCCCGCGGAGATGGCGAAGATCGTCGTGGCGGGCAACAACTTCCACGGCCGTACGACGACGATCATCAGCTTCTCCACGGATCCGGAGGCGCGGGCGGACTTCGGTCCGTACACACCGGGCTTCGAGATCGTGCCGTACGGGGATCTGACCGCGATGCGTTCGGCGCTCACCGAGAACACGGTGGCGGTGCTGCTCGAGCCGATCCAGGGCGAGGCGGGGGTGCTGGTGCCGCCGGCCGGCTACCTGGCCGGGGTGCGGGAGCTGACGCGGGACCGGAACGTCCTGTTCGTCGCGGACGAGATCCAGTCGGGGCTCGGCCGGACGGGGCGTACGTTCGCCTGTGAGCACGAGGGGGTCGTACCGGATGTGTACGTCCTGGGGAAGGCGCTCGGCGGCGGGATCGTGCCGGTCTCGGCGGTGGTGGCGTCGAGCGAGGTGCTCGGTGTGTTCCGGCCCGGTGAGCACGGGGCGACGTTCGGCGGCAACCCGCTGGCCTGCGCGGTGGCGCTGGAGGTGATCGCGATGCTGCGGTCGGGCGAGTACCAGGCGCGGGCGGCCGAGCTGGGCGAGCACCTGCACCGGGAGCTGGGGGTGCTGGCCGGCACCGGGCGGGTGACGGCGGTGCGCGGGCGCGGGCTGTGGGCGGGCGTGGACGTCGATCCGGCGTACGGCACGGGCCGGGAGATCTCCGAGAAGCTGATGGACCGGGGTGTCCTGGTCAAGGACACCCACGGCTCGACGATCCGGATCGCGCCCCCACTGGTGATCTCCAAGGAGGACCTGGACTGGGGGCTGGCCCAACTGCGTGGCGTGCTCGGTGTCTAGTGCCGTGACAGGCCCTAGAGGATCACATGGGGCAGGAAGCGGGCGTACTCGTCCGTGATCAGCCCGGACGACTCGCGGATGCCGAGGCCCGCCGACTCGTCCTCGACGACCCAGGCGCCGAGGACGACGTGGTTGCCGTCGAAGGCGGGCAGGGGTGCCAGCTCCTGGTAGCAGCAGGGCTCTTCCTCGCGTACGACGGGGGCGGCGCCCGGTGCGTGGACCGTCACCCCCGCGCCCTCCCGGCCGAGGAGCGGCTTGGCGACGTAGCCGTTGGCGGTCGCCAGGTCGCGTGGGCCGTCGAGGTAGGCGGGGAGCAGGTTCGGGTGTCCGGGGTACAGCTCCCAGAGGATCGCCAGCAGGGCCTTGTTGCTGAGCAGCATCTTCCAGGCGGGTTCGATCCACAGGGTGGAGCCCGTGCCGCCGCCGTTGTCGAGGGTGTCCAGGACATGGCCGGCGAAGCGGTCGCCGGTGAGCCACTCCCAGGGGTACAGCTTGAAGCAGCTGCGGATGAAGTGGAGCTGGTTGTCGACGAAGCGGCCGGAGAGCGGGTCCCAGCCGATCTCCTCCATGGAGATCCAGTCGGTGTCGAGGCCGGCCTGCTCCGCGGTCTCCTTGAGATAGGCGACGGTCATCAGGTCCTCGCCGAGTTCGTCGGCGGCGGAGTGCGCGAAGTAGAGCGGGCTGCCCGGCGGGAGGAGGGCGGCCTGCTTCTTCCAGGCGTCGACGAGCCGTTCGTGGAGGGAGTTCCACTGGTCGGCGCCGGGGAAACGGTCCTCCATCCAGAACCACTGGGGGCCGGCGGCCTCGACGAGCGAGGTCGGGGTGTCGGCGTTGTACTCGAGGAGCTTGGCGGGGCCCGTGCCGTCGTAGCGGAGGTCGAACCGGCCGTAGACGGACGGGAGTTCGGCGCGCCGGTGCCAGGCCTCGGCGACGAGCGCGGCGAGGCGCGGGTCGGCGATGCCGAGGTCGGCGAAGCGATTCTGCTCGACGATGTGCGCGGCCGCCGCCAGGCACATGCGGTGCAGTTCCTCGACGGTCTCCTCCAGCGCCTCCACCTCGGGCAGCGAGAAGACGTAGTACGCGCTCTCGTCCCAGTAGGGGCGCAGGGAGTCGTCGGGGTAGCGGGTGAGCGGGTAGATGAGGCCCTGCGCCTCGACGGTCTGCTGCCAGCCGGGGCGGGGGTCGATGGTGCGGCGTTCCATGGCGTACGAGTCCGATCGCTCCGTGACCGCTCAGCCGCCGGAGCCGCCCTTGCCGCTGCCGAAGCCGCCGCGGTCGACGCCGCCACCGCCGCTCGAACCGCCCGAACCCTTGGAGGGCTTGGTGAAGCTGCCGGAGTCGATGCGGCTCTTGCTCCTGTCGCCGCCGTAGTACCAGGTGTAGCCCGAGGAGACCTTGCCGCTGCCGGAGCTGCCCGTCTTGCAGTTCTTGTCGGCGACGACCTTGTAGCCGCCCTTGCCGAGGTTGTAGCTGTCGCGGTCGACGCAGCGCTTGTCGGGTTCGTCCGACGAGCAGGCGGTGAGCGCCGCCGCGAGGAGTCCCATGCCGCCGAGCACGACCGTGCCCGAGCGCAGTTGCCGTCGTGAGTTCGCCATGTTCGTACTCCCCCGTTCGTAGGATCAATCAGGCGATCACATTAGAGAGCGCCGCTCTGCCGTATGCACCGGCCCCCCGTGATCCCCTTCCCCTACAGTCACTTTGTGCTCTTTGGAATGATGTGCGCGCTCGGCGCGGCGGTCTGCTTCGGTACGGCGACGGTGTTGCAGGCGATCGCCACCCGGGAGGCCGCCACCACGGGGCCCGGCGGGGACGCGGCTCTGTTGCTGCGGGCGCTGCGGCAGTGGCGGTATCTGGCGGGCCTGGCGCTGGACGGGCTGGGCTTCCTGCTCCAGATCGCGGCACTGCGGTCGATTCCGATCTACGCGGTCGGCGCGGCCCTGGCGGCGAGCCTCGCGGTGACGGCGGTGGTCGCCGCACGGCTGTTGCATGTGCGGTTGAGCGGGGTCGAGTGGGCCGCGGTGGGGGTGGTGTGCGCGGGCCTCGGCATGCTCGGGCTGGCGTCCGGGGCGGAGGGCGACCGGGCCGGGTCGACGGCGCTGAAGTACGCGACGCTCGCGACGGCGGTGGCGGTGCTGCTGCTCGGGCTGGTGGGCGGGCGGATGTCCGGGCGGGGGCGGGCGTTGGTCCTCGGCCTCGGGGCCGGATTCGGGTTCGGGGTCGTAGCGGTGTCCGTACGCCTGATCGACGACCTCGCGCCCGCCACTTTGCTGACCAATCCGGCGACGTACGCACTGCTCATCGGCGGAGGCGCCGCATTCATCCTGCTGACCTCGGCGCTGCAACGCGGCTCGGTGACGACGGCCACGGCCGGCCTGGTCATCGGCGAGACCGTCGGACCGGCCCTGGTGGGGGTCATCTGGCTGGGTGACCGTACACGGGAGGGCCTGTCCTGGCTGGCCGTGCTGGGCTTCGTGGTGGCGGTCGCGGGGGCGTTGGCGCTGACACGGTTCGGGGAGGCGCCGGTGGAGGAGGGGTGACGGGGCGACGCGACTGAGCCCGCTTCCAGGGGCGCGGGGAGCTACGCGGCCCCCAGTTCGCACCAGACCAGCTTGCCCCGATGCCCGAGCCGGGACAGCGGCTGCCAGCCCCATACGTCGGAGCACGCCCGCACGAGGGCGAACCCGCGTCCGCTCTCGGCATCGGTCAACTCCTCCAACCGGCCGGGCGGCTCGGGCGGCTCGGGGTCGGCGTCCCAGGCACCGATCTGCAGGAGGCCGTCCCGGTAACGGACGCGGAGACAGGCCGGGCCCTTGGTGTGCAGTACGGCGTTGGAGACCAGCTCCGAGGCGAGGAGTTCGGCGGTGTCGGCGAGGTGGGTGAGGTGGTGGAGGGTGAGGACCAGACGGAGGGTGCGGCGGCAGACCGTGACGGCGCGGAGGTCCTGGGGGATGTAGAGGGAGTACTCCCAGGAGTCGGCGGCGGAGTCGGTTTCGGGCATGCGTCAGCTCCAAGTGGGGTGGGATTACGGGCGGTGGCAATGCCGCAGCCGTCACGGCAGGACGGAGCGGTGCGCTTCCGCAGCGTGTGCGTCTCATCACTGACAGTAGGTCTGAAAGTTATGACGGTGCAAGTCGTTCGCGTAATCTGACGCCCGAACGAGGCACCCATGCCGGCAAGTTGAGGAGCTGTACATGGCGACGCGGCGACACCCCACGGCACGGCAGGCGCGCCTGGGCTCCGAGCTGCGCAAACTCCGGGACGCCGCTGGGCTGAAGGCGACCGCGGCCGCGACCCTGCTGGGCGTGAGCTCGGTCCAGATGAGTCAGATCGAGTCCGGCATCGCAGGAGTCAGCGAGGAACGCATCCGCCGCCTCGCGGCCAACTACGCATGTTCCGACAGCGCGTTGATCGATGCCTTGGTCGTCATGGCCACGGACCGGACCCGTGGCTGGTGGGAGGAGTACCGAGGTGTCCTTCCGGCCGCCTACCTGGACCTCTCCGAACTCGACCACCACGCGACGTTCCGCCACGATGTGGCGGTCATCCATGTGCCTGGGCTCTTCCAGACGGAGGACTATGCCCGTGCGCTCTTCTCCTATATGAACCCGGAGTTCCCGGAGAGCGAGGTGGAACACCGGGTACACCACCGGATGAAGCGGAGGGTCGTCATCGAGGGTCCCACGCCCATTCCGTACGAGGCCGTGATCCACGAAGCAGCACTCCGCATCAAGGTGGCCGGCCGACCCGCTTCGTGTGCCCAACTCACCCGGGTTGCGGAGCTGTCCGAGGAAGAGCACATCAGCGTGCGGGTCATCCCGTTCGGCCTGGACGACTTCGCCGGTGCCGGAAGCGCCATGGTGTACGTGGGTGGCGCGGTACCGCGCCTGGACACTGTCGTACGCGACGCTCCGCACGGCACGGCCTTCGTCGATTCGGAAGCCCAACTGGACCACTTTCGGACGCTCTTCCGTAGGGTGAAGGGGGAATCACTGGACCCCGGTCAGTCACGTGACCTCATCCACAAGCTCATCAAGGAACTGTGAGGAAGAGCCATGGCCACCCGCCTCAAGTGGCAGAAGTCGTCCTTCTCCGGCGGCGGTGAAGGCAACGACTGCCTCGAACTCGCATCCACCCCCACCACCCTCCACCTCCGCGAGAGCGACACCCCCACCACGGTCCTCACCACCACCCCCACCACCCTCGCCCACCTCCTGGCAGGCATACGCGCCCACGCCGTTCCCGGCCAGGCGTGACCAAAGGCTGGGCGCCGGTGCCCACCCGGCCTCACTGAGGTCAGCCGGTACTGTCGAAAGGCAATGCCGCGCACAAGGCGTCCAGCGCCCCCGACCACCCGTGGTCCGGTGGTGTCCCGTAGCCCACCACCAGCGCGTCGGACCGCTCGGCGGTCGACTCCGGGTGGCGGTAGCGGTCGAGGCCGTGCACCGCGAGCCCCTGCCAGGCCGCCGCCCTCAGCGTCGACTGCTCGGTGCCCGGCGGCAGGCGCAGCACCACGTGCAGGCCCGCCGCGATGCCCGTCGCCCGGCCCCCGGGGGCCTGTTCGGCGAGCCGCGCCACCAGGGCGTCCCTGCGCCGCCGGTAACGCAGCCGGGACGCGCGAATATGGCGGTCGTAGGCGCCCGACGCGATGAACTCCGCCAGGGTGAGCTGGTCCAGCACCCCGCACGACCAGTCCACCCCACCCTTCGCCGCGACCACCTCCGGGGCGAGCGCCGGCGGCAGCACCAGCCAGCCCAGCCGCAGGCCCGGCGCCAGGGACTTGCTGGCCGTGCCCATATGGACGACGTGGTCGGGGTCGAGCCCCTGGAGGGCGCCGACCGGCTGGCGGTCGTAGCGGAACTCCCCGTCGTAGTCGTCCTCCAGGATCAGACCGTCGTCGCGCCGCGCCCAGTCCACCACCCGCGCCCGCCGGTCGGGGTGCAGCGGTACGCCCATCGGGAACTGGTGCGCGGGCGTCATCAGCACCGCCCGTACGCCTCCCAGCGCACCCCCACCCTGCGCACCGGCCGCCAACTCCTCCGTACGCGTGCCCAGTTCGTCGAATCCGAGCGGCACCGTGCGCAGCCCGGCCGCCTCCAGCAGCCGCCAGTGGGCGTCGAGCCCGTACGACTCCACGGCCAGCGAGGTCAGTCCCCGCCCGCGCAGCACCTGGCCGAGCAGCATCAGGCCGTGCAGGAAGCCGGAGCAGATGACGATGTGCTCCGGGTCCGTGCGGACGCCCCGGGCGCGGGCCAGATAGCCGGCCAGGGCGGTGCGCAGTTCCACCCGGCCGCGCGGGTCGCCGTAGTGGAGGGCCTCGTGCGGGGCGACGGTCAGCGCGCGACGGGAGGCCTTCAGCCAGGCGGCGCGGGGGAAGGAGGACAGGTCGGGGGTGCCGGGGACCAGGTCGTACACCGGGCGGGCGCGGGTCGGGCGGCCGGGGGCCGAGGCGGCGGTGGGCGTCGGCACCGGGCGCCGTGCGACGCTCGTGCCCGAGCCCTGGCGGGCGGTGAGCCAACCCTCCGCCACCAGGTCCGCGTACGCCTCCGCGACCGTGTTGCGGGCGATGCCGAGGTCGGCGGCGAGCGACCGTGATGAGGGCAGCCGGGTGCCGGGGGCGAGGCGCCCGCCGCGGACCGCCTCGCGGAGGGCTTCCGTCAGACCTCTGCGGATGCCGGGTCCGGTCGGCTCGACGTGGAGATCGACCCCGAAAGTGGCCCAAGATTTCGCCATGTAAATGGACCATACTCCTGGGCTGCTTCGCTCATAGGGTCGAGAGCATGACGACGAACGACACCACCACCGCCACGACCACCCCCACCGCCGAGTACGCCCCCGAGCACAGCCCCCGCCTGAACTGGGCCAAGCTCGCCCCCGATGTGTACAAGGCCATGATCCGGCTCGACACGGCGGCTCAGCGGGGCCTCGACCCGAAGCTGCGCGAGCTGGTGAAGATCCGCGCCTCGCAGCTCAACCACTGCGCGTTCTGCCTCGACATGCACACCAAGGACGCGCTGGCGGCGGGCGAGAGCGTCGAGCGGGTCGTGCAGCTCAGCGCGTGGGACGAGTCGCGGCACTTCTACACGGAGAAGGAGCTCGCGGCCCTCGAGCTGACCGAGGCGGTCACGGTGCTCACGGACGGCTTCGTGCCGGACGAGGTGTACGAGAGGGCCGCCAAGCACTTCGAGGAGGCGGAGCTGGCCCAGCTGATCGCCGCGATCACGGTGATCAACGCGTGGAACCGGTTCGGGGTGACCTGCCGGCTGGTGCCGGGCCACTACCAGGCCGGGCAGCACAAGTGACGGTGCGCACACGGCAGCTCGAACTGGCCCGCAAGGACGGCGAGTCGGAGAACCGCATCCAGCTGCTCAACGGCTGGAACCGGCTGATGGTCAGCCGTCGGATTCCCCCGGGGGGCTACACATGGTGAGCGGCGTCGATCTCTTCCGCGCCCTGCACCGCGGCCGCGTGCCCGGCGATCCGCTGGTGCTGCCCGGTCCGTGGGACGCGGCGAGCGCACGGGTGTTCGCCGAGGCGGGGTTCCCCGCGCTCGCCACACCGAGCGCGGGAGTCGCCGCCTCGCTCGGCTACGAGGACGGGGCGACGCCCGCCGACGAGATGTTCGCGGCGGTGGCGCGGATCGCACGGGCCGTCGACGTGCCGGTGTCCGCGGACATCGAGGACGGGTACGGGCTCGCGCCCCGGGAACTGGTGGAGCGGCTCCTGGAGGCGGGTGTCGTCGGCTGCAATCTGGAGGACTCCCACAGGGGAGTGCTCCAGGACCCCGCCCGGCACGCCGACCGGCTCGCCGAGGTGCGCGCCGCCGCGGGCGACCGGCTCTTCGTGAACGCCCGCGTCGACACCTTCGTGCGCGGGGTCACGGATCCCGCACGGGCCATCCAGCGGGCCGCGTCGTACGTCGCCGCGGGCGCCGACTGCGTCTATCCGATCGGCGCCCCGACGGACGTACTGCCCCTGCTGCGGTCGGGCATCCAGGGGCCGGTCAACCTGCTCGCCCGGCCCGGGGGCCCCTCGCTCACCGCACTCGGTGAACTCGGCGCCACCCGGATCACGTTCGGCCCGGGCCTCCAGCTGCGGGCGACGGAAGCACTGCGCGAGATCGCCGCCGAGCTGGCGTAGGGCGGCCCGGCGGATCAGGCCGGACCGGCCCCGGGCGAGGCAGGGGCTACGACAGCCACGCCTTCCACGTCGAAGCGTGGCCGTCCACCCACTTCTTCGCCGCCTCCTCGGGCGTCAGCTTCTGGTCGGCGATCATCAGGGCGACCTCGTTCTGGTCCTCGGTCGTCCACTTGAACTTCTTCAGGAACCGCGCCGCCTTGCCGCCGCTCTTCGCGAAATCGGCGTTCAGGTACTTCTGGAGGGGCGTGTGCGGATAGGCGCACGCGACCTTCTTCGCGTCGGCGTCGCAGCCCTCCTTGTACGCGGGCAGCTTCACCTCCGTCATCGGGACCTTCTTGAACAGCCACTGCGGCGCGTACCAGTACGTCAGGAAGGGCTTCTTCTCCTTGGCGAACTGCCGCATCTGGGTGATCTGCGCCGCCTCCGAACCCGCGAACACGACCTGGTAGTTCAGCTTCAGGTTGTTCACCAGCGCCTTGTCGTTGGTGACGTAGGACGGGGAGCCGTCCAGGAGCTGGCCCTTGCCGCCGCTCTCCGCGGTGCGGAGCTGGGAGGCGTACTTGTTCAGGTTCCTCCAGTCGGTGACGTCCGGGTGCTGCTCGGCGAAGTACGTCGGGACGTACCAGCCGATGTGCCCGGTCACCCCGAGCCCGCCGGCGGGCGCGATCGTCTTCTTGTCCTGGACGTACCGCTTCTCCTGCTCGGGGTGACCCCAGTCCTCCAGCAACGCGTCGACCCGGCCCTGGCTGAGCGCGTCCCAGGCGGGCACTTCGTCGACCTGGACGGTGTCGACGCGGTAGCCGAGCTTGTGTTGCAGCAGGTACTGCGCCACGGCGACGTTCGACTGTGCGCCCACCCAGGACTGCACGGACAGCGTCACCGTCTTGGCGCCCTGCGCGCCCGCGAAGGGCGAGGCCTGCTTGGTCATGTCGGCGGCGCCGCAGCCGGTCGCGAGCAGCAGCACGGCAAGACCCGCCGTCATCGTCGTCATCCTCGTACGCCGAGTCATGTGACGCGTCATGTCACGCTCCCTTCTTCGCGCGGCGCCCGGTCGGCTGGGTCACCCGGTCGAGCATCAGGCCGAGGCAGACGATCGCCGCGCCGGCCACCAGACCGGTCGCCAGGTCGCCCTGGGCCAGGCCGAACACGACGTCGTAGCCGAGCGCGCCGCCGCCTACCAGACCGCCGATGATGACGACGGCGAGGACCAGGACGACGCCCTGGTTGACGGCGAGCAGCAGGGCCGGGCGGGCCAGCGGGAGCTGGACCTGGCGCAGCTGCTGCCCACCGGTGGCACCCAGCGAGCGGGCGGACTCCAGCGCGGCCGGGTCGACCGCGCGCAGCCCCTGGGTCGTGATGCGGACCACGGCGGGCAGCGCGTAGACCACCGCCGCGGCGACCGCGGGCGCCCGGCCGACACCGAACAGCGCCACCACCGGGATCAGGTACACGAACTGCGGCATCGTCTGGAAGACGTCCAGGACCGGGCGCAGCAGCCGTTCGACGCGGTCGCTGCGCGCGGCGGCGACGCCCGTCGCGAAGCCCAGGACGAGGGTGACGGCCACGGCCGCCAGCACCTGCGCGAGGGTGTCGAGGGACGGCTTCCAGACGCCCAGCACGCCGATCGCGGCCATCGCGAGGACGGCGGTGAGCGCGGTGCGCCAGGTGCCGATCAGCCAGGCGAGGGCGGCGACGATGAGCAGCACCGACCACCAGGGCAGCCACTGGAGGCCGTCGCGGAGCGGGTCCAGGACCCAGGTGGTGAAGTGGCCCGCCCAGTCGGCGGTGCCGCCGAGGTAGGGGACGCCGGAGTAGAGGTGGTCGGTCATCCAGTCGACGACCCGGTTCACCGGCGCGGCGATGTGCACGGTCCAGGCGTCGGGCCAGTCCAGGCGGTGCGTGAACCGGCCGGCGAGCGCGACGGCCACGGCCGCGGCGGCCGCGTAGGCCCACCCGGCGCGGCGGGAGCCGTCGGCGCCGGGCCCCTCCCCCGCCGCACCGGTCACCCGGTCCAGGACGACCGCGAGCAGCACGATCGGGATGCCCGCGGCGAGGGCGGCGCCCACGTCCACGGAGGCGAGCGCCTGGTAGACGCGGTCACCGAGGCCGCCGGCGCCGATCACGGAGGCGATGACCGCCATGGACAGCGCCATCATGATCGTCTGGTTGAGGCCGAGGAGCAGTTCCTTGCGGGCCAGCGGCAGACGGGCGGTGAGCAGGCGCTGGCGGGCCGTGGCGCCGAGGGATTCGACGGCCTCCAGCACACCGCCGTCGGCGTCGCGCAGGCCGAGCGCGGTGAGCCGGGCCATGGGCGGGGCCGCGTAGACGACGGTGGCGAGGACCGCCGCGGGGACGCCGATGCCGAAGACGAGGACGACCGGGAGCAGATACGCGAAGGCGGGCAGCACCTGCATGGTGTCCAGGATCGGCCGCAGGGCGCGGTGGGTGCGGTCGGAGAGCCCGGCGGCGAGGCCGAGGAGCGCGCCGAGCACGACGGACGCGAGGACCGCGACCACCATGAGGGCGAGCGTCTGCATGGTGGGCACCCACATGCCGAGCAGACCGCAGACGAGGAAGGCGACGGCGGTGCCGGCCGCCAGCCGGACTCCGGCCACCCGCCAGGCGACGAGCGCGGCGGCGGCCGTCACACCGGCCCAGCCTGCCGCGAGCAGCACGAGGTAGACGCCGCGCACGGCGAGGACGACGGCGTTGCTGACGTAGCCGAAGAAGTACAGGAACAGCGGGTGGCTGTCCCGGTTGTCGATGATCCAGTCGCTGGCCCTGCCGAGCGGCTCGGTGAGGTCGACGGTCAGCGCGTGCGGCCAGGTCCCGCTCGCCCAGCGGGCGTCGGCGAGCGGGACGAGGACGGCCGCGGCCAGCGCGAGGAGCGCGAGTTTCCGGACGGCGCGGCGCCTGAGGAAGGCGGGGACGCCGACGTGGGAGGCGGCAGCGGTGGCTGTGGCCATCAGGCGACCTCCTCGCCGGTGACGTCACCCGGCGCCGCCTCTGCCGCGCCGGCGCCCGCGTTGCCGAAGTCCCGGCTCGGCTCGAACGGGGGAACCGCTGTCACCGCGGGGGCGGGGCCGCTGGCACCGACGCCGGCGACCACGTCGAGCAGCGCCTCGGAGTCGACCACCCCGACGCACCGCCCGGAGTCCACGACCCGCGCCGGGCTGCCCGCCCGCGCGACCGCCTCGATCGCCTCGGACACCGTCGCGTCCGGGGCGACGGCCGGGCCGCTTCCCGCCTCCTCGGCGGAGGCGGCGCGCATCGCCGTGCGGACCGTCATCACCTGCTCGCGCGGCACGTCCCGGACGAACTCGCGTACGTAGTCGTCGGCGGGCGAGCCGACGATCTCCTCGGGCGTGCCGAGCTGGACGACGCGGCCGTCGCGCATCAGGGCGATGCGGTCGCCCAGGCGGAGCGCCTCGTTCAGGTCGTGGGTGATGAAGACCATGGTGCGGCCCTCCTCGCGGTGCAGCCGGACGACCTCCTCCTGCATGTCGCGCCGGATCAGCGGGTCCAGCGCGCTGAACGGCTCGTCGAAGAGGAGGACCTCGGGGTCGACGGCGAGCGCCCGGGCCAGGCCCACGCGCTGCTGCTGACCGCCGGACAGCTGGCCGGGCTTGCGCTGCTCCATGCCTTCCAGGCCGACCTTGGCGACGACCTCGGCGGCCCGCTCGCGGCGTTCCGCCTTGCCGAGGCCCTGGATCTCCAGGCCGTACGCCACGTTGTCGAGGACCGTGCGGTGCGGCAACAGGCCGAAGTGCTGGAAGACCATGGACGCGCGGTGGCGGCGCAGTTCGCGCAGCCGGGTCCTGTCCATGGCGCGTACGTCCTCGCCGTCGATGGCGATGGTGCCCGCGGTCGGCTCGATCAGCCGGGTCAGACAGCGCACGAGCGTGGACTTGCCGGAGCCGGACAGGCCCATGACGACGAAGACCTCGCCCTTGTGCACGTCGAACGAGACGTCGCGGACGGCGGCCGTGCAGCCGGTGCGCTCGCTCAGCTCGGCGGCGCTCAGCGCGGCGAGTTCGGGGTCGGCGGGGACGCGTTCGGCCTTCGGGCCGAAGACCTTCCACAGGCCGTCCACGGAGAAGACGGGGCGCGTGTTCTGCGGCGGCGTACTCATCACGCGTCACCCCGCAGCAGGTCGGCGCACTTCTCCCCGACCATGAGTACCCCGATCATCGGGTTCACGGCGGGCATCGTGGGGAAGACGGACGCGTCGGCGATGCGGATGCCGTCGAGGCCGCGGATGCGCAACTTGGGGTCGACGACGGCGTGTTCGTCGGAGGTGGCGCCCATGCGGCAGGTGCCCGCCGGGTGGTACACGGTGTGCGCGACCTGCCGGGCGTATGCGCTCAGCTCCTCGTCGTCCGTGATCTCCGGACCTGGACAGACCTCGCGCTTGAGCCAGCGGGCGAGTGGTTCGGTTTTCGCGATCTCGCGGGCGATCTTGATGCCGTCGACGAGGGTACGGCCGTCGTAGTCGTCCTCGTCGGTGAAGTACCGGAAGTCGAGGGCGGGCTTGACGGACGGGTCCGCGCTGGTCAGGTACACCCGGCCGCGGCTCTTCGGCTTGGGGATGTTCGGGGTCATCGACACGCCGTGCTCGGGGCGTTCGTAGCCGAGGCGCTCGGGGTTGTCCGTGAAGGGGATCTGGTAGAAGTGGAACATCAGGTCGGGGCCCGCGTGTTCGGGGTCGCGGCGCACGAACAGGCCCGCGTCCGAGTCCATCGCGGAGTTCTCCGGGATCGGCCCGTCGGTCTCCCAGACGATCACCGACTCGGGGTGGTCGAGCAGGTTCTCGCCGACGCCGGGCAGATCGTGCGCGACCGGTATGCCGAGCTTCTCCAGGTCCTCCTTCGGGCCGATGCCCGAGTGCATCAGCAGCCGCGGCGAGTCGACCGCGCCCGCGCACAGCAGGACCTCGGTCCGGGCCCGTACGAGGATCTCCTCGCCGTCCTTGGTGCGCACGTGCACGCCGGTCGCCCGGGTGCCCGCCAGCTCCAGCCGGTACGCCCAGGTCTCCAGGAGGAGGTGGAGGTTCGGGCGGTCCAGGAAGGGGTGGAGGTAGGCGACCGACGCGGAGGACCGCTTGTTGTTCTCCGGGTGGTAGGCGAGGTCGAAGAAGCCGGTGCCGTCGGTGAACGGTTTCTTGTTGAAGCCCTCGACGCGGGGGACGCCGAGCGCGGCCTGGGCGGCGTCGACGAAGTCGCGGGCGATCGCGTTCCGGTCCTTCTCGTCGACGGGGACGATGTTGTTGCGCAGCCGGGCGTAGTACGCCTCCATCGGCACCGCGCCCCAGCCCTCGGCGCCCGCCGCCTCCCACTCGTCCCAGTCGGACGGCAGCGGCTTGAAGGCGATCAGCGTGTTGTGCGAGGAGCAGCCGCCCAGCACGCGGGCGCGGCTGTGCCGGATGTGCGAGTTGCCGCGCGGCTGCTCGGTGGTCGGGTAGTCGTAGTCCAGTTCCCCGCCGAGCAGGCCCATCCAGCGGCGCAGGGTCAGCACGTCGTCGCGGCCGACGTCGCTGGGGCCGCCCTCGATGACGGCGACGGTGACGTCCGGATCCTCGGTCAGGCGGGACGCGATGACGGAGCCCGCAGTGCCGCCACCGATGACGACGTAGTCGTACTCGCGGGAGTTCTCATGGGAGTTCTCATAGGAGTTCTCGTGCATGGGGTGGTGCTCCTGGGTTACTTGGGACGTGGGGTAGTGCGAGGGTCGGGGGACGGCGTCGGCCCGCGACGTGGTGCCGGGGTGCGGAACAGGGGCCGGGCGGGCCGTCCTCAGCCTGCGAACCAGCGCACGGGCTTCGGCGCGAGGTTCTGGTAGACGTGCTTGGTCTCGCGGTACTCGGCGAGTCCGGCGGGTCCCAGCTCGCGCCCGACCCCGCTCTTGCCGAAGCCGCCCCACTCCGCCTGCGGGAGGTAGGGGTGGAAGTCGTTGATCCAGACGGTGCCGTGGCGCAGGCGTCCGGCGACCCGGCGGGCGCGGCCGGCGTCGCTGGTCCAGACGGCGCCGGCGAGCCCGTACTCGGTGTCGTTGGCCAGGGCGACGGCCTCGTCCTCGGTGCGGAAGGTCTCGACGGTCAGGACGGGCCCGAAGACCTCCTCGCGTACGACCTTCATCCCGCGGTGGCACTGGTCGAGGACGGTCGGCTCGAAGAAGTAGCCGGCCGCGGGCCTGACGTCGCTCGGCTCGGGCCGCCTGCCGCCGGTCCGCAGCACCGCTCCCTCGGACAGTGCCGAGGCCACGTACCCCTCGACCTTGTCGCGCTGCTGCTCGGAGACGAGCGGACCGCACTCGACGCCGTCCTCGGTGCCGCGGCCGAGCCTGATCCGGCCCGCCCTGCGGACGAGTTCGGCGACGAAGCGCTCGCGGACGGATTCCTCGACGATGAGGCGGCCGCCCGCCGAGCAGACCTGGCCGCTGTGGATGAAGGCGGCGTTGAGGGCCTGGTCGACGGCGGTGTCGAAGTCCTCGTCGGTCGCGCAGGCGTCGGCGAAGACGACGTTGGGGTTCTTGCCGCCGAGTTCGAGCGCGACCTTCTTGACGCTGACGGCGGCGGCCTGCGCGACCTTGGTGCCGCTGGCGAGTCCGCCGGTGAAGGAGATCAGGTCGACGTCGGGGTGCTCGGCGAGCCGGGCGCCGACGGTGTGGCCGGGGCCGGTGACGATGTTCGCGACACCGGCGGGCGCTCCGGCCTCGACGAGCAGGTCGACGAGGGCGGCGGTGGTCAGCGGAGTGATCTCACTCGGCTTGATCACGAAGGTGTTGCCGGCGGCGAGGGCGGGCGCGATCTTCCAACTGGCCTGGAGGAGCGGGTAGTTCCAGGGCGTGATCATGGCGCAGACGCCGACCGGCTCGTGCACGACGACGCTGTGGATGTCGGGCGAACCCGCGTCGACGACCCGGCCGCCACCCTCGCCGACGACCAGATCGGCGAAGTAGCGGAAGGCGTCCGCGACGCAGTCGATGTCGACGCGCCCCTCTTCGAGGGTCTTGCCCGCGTCCCGGCTCTCCAGCAGGCCCAGCGATTCCCGATCGCGCACGAGGAGATCGGCGACGCGGCGCAGCAGGGCGGCGCGCTCGGCGACGGGCGTGTGCGGCCACTCGCCCGAGTCGAAGGCGCGCCGGGCGGCGGCGACGGCCGCGTCGGCGTCCCGCTCGTCACCCTCCGCGACGACGGCGAACGGCTTGGCGTCCGCGGGGTCGAGGATCTCGCGCGTGGCGCGGGAGTCGGCTTCGCGCCACTCCCCGCCGACATGGATGGTCCGCTGCGTCTGCCCTGCCTGCCGTGCCTGCTGTCCGGCCATGATCGGTATTGCCTTCCGTTCCTGTTCGGTGCCCCTGTGTCACACCCGTGTCACTCTTGGGGGCCGTGAGCACCTGCCCCTGAGTGGGATATGCATGCGCGATCGATGGCCGAAAGTGTGCGGCGTCACGGAAAATGCGACCAAAAGGACAGAAAGGCACGCCGAGCGGCGCCGGGCATCACCCAGGGTGAGGTGATGTGGCACGGCGCGCGTCGGACGGGCGGGGCGGGGCGTACGAGGACGGCGTCCCGGGATCGAGTGCGGCGACTCGTCCGTGTCGCGGCGACTCGCCGGTGTCAGGGGCTCGTGCAGCTCGCCCCGGTCGGGCAGAACGAGTTCAGGGCCACGGTGAACGGCTCGGCCACGTCCAGGCCGGAGGGGCCGCTCGAACGGATCGCGTACAGCGTGCCGTCGGCCGCTGTGAAGCGGTGGTCGATGACCTGCGTGGTGCCGCTCTTCGGGTCGTCGTAGCGGTAGTCGAGCCTGGCCCAGTCTGCGCCGGAGGACCGGTCGAGGACGTGGAAATCCGCCAGCCCGTCGAATCCGCCGGGACCGTTCTCCGCCAGGTCGAGGGATTCGGCCGGGGTGTTCTCGACGACCTGGAACAGCTTCAGCGTGCGGCCGTCGTCCGGTGAGGCGTAGGTGACGACCTCGGCGCTGACTCCCCGTTTCTCCTCACGCACCCACCCTTGCGGCACGTCGACGGTGTAGCCGACCGGGTCGACGGCCCGGCTGTAGCCGGGGGACGGCTGGGCTGCGGCGGACGACGGCTGCGCGTCCGTGCCGACGCTGTCGCCGTCGGACAGCGTGGAGCCGCCCTGCCCCGCGGCGTCCTCCCCGGCCGTCGCCGTGGCGGTGACGGTCACGGACGGCCCGGCGCCCGCCGCCCCCGTGTGCTCCGTGGAGTCGTCGCGGGTCAGCACCCACGCCCGAACCCCCACCCCGGCGCCCGCGAGCACCGCCAGCACCGCGACGAGGACGAGCGTGCGCCGGGACCCGCCCGAGCCGGGCGGCGTGCCGCCGCCGACGACGGGGACGGGGGACGACCAGGAGTCGGGCGGGGGAGGCGGAGGAGGCGAGGACCATGGGGTTGATGCCGACGGAGGCGGGGACCACGGCTCTTCCGCGGGCGGGGGCGCGGCCCACGGCTCTTCCGGCGGCGCAGGCGCGGGCGAGGACCACGGTTCTTCCGCCGACGGAGACGGAGGCGAGGACCACGGTTCTTCCGGCGTTGGAGGCGCGGCCCACGGTTCTTCCGTCGGCGGCGACGGTGGCGCGGGAGGCCGTACCCCCGCCGCCTGGGTCTCGGCGCCCGCCCACCAGGGGGTGTCCGGTGCCTCGTCCGACGGAGGTACGGGCGGTCGCTGCCACAACGGCGTGTCGCGCGACGGCTCCGCCCGCTCGCCGCCGTCGTTCCCGCCGTCGTTCCCGCCGTCGTGGCCACCGCCGTGCCCGTCGTCGTGCCCGTCGCCGCTCCACTGTTGTCTGTCCGGGTCCCGCCGTTGCTGCATCTCGTCCCCCTGCCCCACCCACACCAGGATTCGACGATAGCGACGGTCCCGTCCGTCGTGTCACCTCAAACGCCGATTAAGTACGCACGTTCGATACGTACTTTCGGTACGCATGACGGACAAGCGGAAGGCCCCGCCCCCGGAACGGATCCGGCGGCGGGGCCTTGCGCGGTGCTACGCGTCAAGCGTGTGGGCTCAGATGAGGCCGAGGGCGCGGACCGCCTCGCGCTCCTCCTCGAGCTCCTTGACGGAGGCGTCGATGCGGGCGCGGGAGAACTCGTTGATCTCCAGGCCCTGGACGATCTCGTACCGGCCGTCCTTGGTGGTGACCGGGAAGGAGGAGATGAGGCCCTCCGGGACGCCGTAGGAACCGTCCGACGGGATGCCCATGGAGGTCCAGTCGCCGTCCGCGGTGCCGTTGACCCAGGTGTACACGTGGTCGATGGCGGCGTTGGCGGCCGACGCGGCGGAGGACGCGCCACGGGCCTCGATGATCGCGGCGCCGCGCTTGGCGACCGTCGGGATGAAGTCCTCGGCCAGCCACTTCTCGTCGTTCACGACCTCGGCGGCGTTCTTGCCGGCGACCGAGGCGTGGAAGATGTCCGGGTACTGGGTGGCGGAGTGGTTGCCCCAGATCGTCAGACGCTTGATGTCGGCGACCGTGCTGCCCGTCTTCTTCGCGAGCTGGGTCAGCGCACGGTTGTGGTCCAGACGGGTCATCGCGGTGAAGCGCTCGGCCGGTACGTCCGGGGCGGCGGCCTGCGCGATGAGCGCGTTGGTGTTCGCCGGGTTGCCGACGACGAGGATCTTGACGTCGTCCGCGGCGTTGTCGTTGATGGCCTTGCCCTGCGGCTTGAAGATGCCGCCGTTGGCGGAGAGCAGGTCGCCGCGCTCCATGCCCTTGGTGCGGGGGCGGGCGCCGACGAGCAGACCGACGTTGGTGCCGTCGAAGGCGACGTTCGGGTCGTCCGTGATGTCGATGCCCTGAAGGAGCGGGAAGGCGCAGTCGTCGAGCTCCATCGCCGTGCCCTCGGCGGCCTTGAGCGCCGGGGTGATCTCCAGGAGACGCAGCTTGACCGGCACGTCCGCGCCGAGCAGCTGGCCGGAGGCGATGCGGAAGAGCAGGGCGTAACCGATCTGGCCGGCCGCGCCGGTGACGGTGACGTTCACGGGAGTGCGGGTCATGGCGTTCTCCGTAGGACAGCTGGCGGTGGGGCGTCGCTGCCCCGGGTGCAGGTTCCGGATCCCCTGCGTCCGCCGGAATGATCGATCAGGGGTACAGATGATCGATCTCTTGGCGTCAAGAGAGATCCGCCCGTCAGGCTATCGCGCATCCGGCATCCGAGACGTCCGGGTCGGTGTGGCCCACCCCACAGATGGTCACGGAGGGGGCGGCGGCCGCCCGTTCGGGAGAGGGGGGAACGAGGCGGCCGCCATGAGGGGTGCCGGAGCCGGGAAGGACTGTCGCCCTCCCGGACGGGCCGGACTCCCGTGGGGGTACGGTGCGCCTGCCCAGGGTGCGGGCGGCCATGCCCCCCAATTTCGAATGAGTTTTCCTCGTCCCGCTTCGGCTGGCTCGGCGGCTTCGGCGGCGTCGGCGGCTTCGGCTGCTTCGGCTGCTTCGGCGGCGTCGGCGGCTTCGGCTGCTTCGGCGGCGTCGGCTGCTTCCCGGGGGAACGCCCCCACGCTCCCCCGGATGCCACTCAGGTGGTGCAGCCCTTCTGGCCCGCCTTCAGGGTCACGCAGGCCTTCGCCTCGCCGGCGTCCTTCACGGCCACCATCGGGGTGTACGCGTCGGTGTCCGCGGCCGCCTCGACCGTGCCGGTCTGCTTCGCCGACGCGCCCGAGGCCACGGTGACCTCGTCGCCCGGCACGGCCCGGGTGATACGGGCCCAGGCCGCGCCGCAGGTCTTGCTGTAGCGGACCTCGACGAGGGTCGTGCCGACGGTGACGCTGTTGGAGGTCTTGGCCAACTCGCCACCGCAGCCCATGTTCTCCGGGTCCTTGCCGGTGCAGCTCTTGCCGCTGCACTTCACGCCCGCCGGCAGGTCGGGGTCGGCGGAGGCCGAGGCCGCGGGTGACTTCGGCGCGGTCTCGTTGTCCTTGTCGCCGCCGTTGTTCGTGAGGAAGACGGCCGCCGCGATCACGACGAGTGCGCCGACGACGCCCGCGAGGAACATCGTCAGCCGCCGCTTGCGCCGCGCCCCGTCGGGCGAGCCGACCGCAGGGGGACCGGAGTCCCGTGGCGGCTGTCCGCCCGGCGCTCCGTGAGCGGCGGCCTCCGGCGTCCGGCCCGGCCCCCCGGGCGACCGAGGTCCCCCCTTCTCGGGCGAGCCCGAGCGCCCGGTGGGAGCGGCGGGCGCGCGCCCGTCGGCCTGTGCCGGGCCCGCGTACCCGGCGAGCCCCCACGAGTTGCCTCCCGAGGAGGCGGCGGAGGCACCGGAAGAGCCGCCGGAGGAGCCGCCCCGCAGGGCGCCCCGCCGGGCCTCGCCCGACGAGTCCTGGACGTCCGGGGCCGTCGGCTGCGGCGGAATGGTCGGCGAGACGCCGGCCGGGCCCGCCACGCCGGGCAGCACCGTGGCGCCGCGCGCCGCCTTGCCGTTCCTGCCCGCCGCCGGTGGGGCACCGGACTCCCCGAGCGCGGCGCGCGCCTGGGATATCCGGATCGCCTCCATCGTCATGTCGTGGCGCATCTCCGAGCGGCTCCAGGCGCGCTCGGCCAGCTCCCACATGGTGGTCAGATGAATGGGATTGGTGCCGGTGACCTCGGCCAGGGCGACGATGGCGCCCTTGGGCGCGAGCAGCCGGCCGTTGAGGTATCGCTCCCAGGACGTCTTGCTGTAGCCCGTGCGGTCGGCCACCGCGGCTATGCTCAGCCCGCTGCGGTCGACGAGCCTGCGCAACTGGCTTGCGAACTCCCTGACCTGCGGATCGAGTTCATCCGGCAAAGCCTTCCAACGAGGCATTGCTTCCCCCTCTTCCCCCGTACGAGCCTGAACTGTCCCCCCGTACGTGTCTGGTCTTCCCCCCGTACATACGTACCTGGCTTCCCTCGTGCGTGCCGGACTTCCTCGCTCGCGACACCCTCCGCGAGTCCCCGTTCTGGCTACCCACAGGGATGCGCCCGGCCAGGATCTCAGTTCCCCCATAGGGGGCGCACGGGAGCATTCGGGCCTGAGCGCGCGCCGTTGCGCGCCCATGAGGCCCTGGTCCAGTGTCCCACCGACACCTCGGGCAGTCGGCCGGAACGCCCTCGACCGACGCACGGAACGTCCCACGGAGCCCGTGCGCCCCCCATGGTGCCGTCACGTCAGCGCGAAGGCGCCGATGAGTACGCAGAGCAGGAGGGCGACGGCGATGACGCCGGCGACCGCGAGCAGCCGCGTCGGGGACCAGCGGGGTTCGGGGACGTTGTCGCGCGCGTCCCACCAAGGGAGCGTCGGATCGTCCTCGTACGCGCCGGGGGCCGGTCCGCCCATCGGCTCGCCCGTCGGTCCGCCCGTCGGTCCGCCGGCGTGAGCGGGTGCGGGGGCCGGCGGGCGGGGCCAGGCGTGGACCGCCAACTCCCATCGCACGCCGAAGCGTTCGGCCTCGCTTTCGGCGAGGCCCGCGACCCGGCACAGCGCGGCGACCGCCTGCCGGGGCGGCGGCTGGGTCGCGTTGAGGTAGCGCTGCCAGGAGGACTTGCTGTAGGCGGTGCGTGCGCCGAGCGCGACCAGGCTCAATCCCGTGCGGTCCTTGAGGAGCCGCAGCTGCTCCACGAAGTGCCGTACCTCCGGCGGCAGATCGTCCGGCAGCGGCTGCCAGGCACCCATCATTCACCTCTTCCGCATCGCCCGATCTGAGCGATGGACGATGTCAGGCGGCGGATCGGTTCCCACGCGGTTGCCGTTCGGTTGCCTCTCGGTTCCCGTTGCCGGGCGCGGACACGGTAGCGGAATGGTCACTTCCGTGCCACAGCGGACTGCCAGGTGTTGAACAGCTGATTCCGTGTGGCCGAGTGTTGACCACGGGCGGCCCGGCCGCCTCTGGCGCCCGTCCTCCCACGGGGGTGAGGACGGGCGCCACCCTGTGCCCGGCGCCTCCCGGGCCCCCTGCGCACCCGGCGCCCCGCGCCTCACGTCCCGCGTCCCGTCCCGCCCCCGGTCCCGTCCCGCCACGTCCCGCGAGGCGCGCCGGGACCCCGCAGGTCCCGGCCCGGGACGTCCCGGTTCGTCCCGCCCCGGCCGATCCGGGGAGCCGCGGCACGGCCTGCCGCGACCTGATGGCTGTTGGCACACAACGAGCCACGGGCCGCACCGGGGGATCACGGGATCAGCGGAGCAAGCGGTCCGGGGAGAGGAATGAAGACCATGCGCAAGCACATCCGCACGGCAGCGGTGGCGGCGGTTCTGGCCGCGGGCACGGCACTCGGGTCGATCGCGGCCGTCGGCACGGCCCTGGCCTCAGAGGACACGGGCTTCGTCGACGGCAAGGCCGGTACCCACGACGACTGGAACGACGAGGGGACCCTCGCCAAGGACGACACCAGCAACGCGGTCGCCCTGTGGCAGACGGTCCTGTGGGCCGACGGTGCCAAGTGGAAGGCCAAGAACGGGACGCTGAAGTCGTTCACCCAGGACGACATCACCGGCGACTTCAACAGCCGGACGGTCTCGGCGACGAAGTTCTGGCAGGCCGGCAACGGCCTCAAGCAGACCGGCAAGGCCGACGGAGCGTCGTTCTCGCTCGCGGACAACAACCTGGGCTCCGCGAACAAGAAGGGCCTCGTCATCTACGACGGCGTCATCGACGAGACCGTCCAGTTCAAGCGCCTGACCGTCGCGGGCGTCACCCAGCAGGTCTACTTCGTCAAGGTCGACGACGAGTGGGTCGCGGCCGCGTACTGACAGCCGGCGGGTCCTCCTGATCCCTCATGGATCAGCCCGCCCGACGACCGGTCGGGCCCACCCGCGGCACCGATGGGGGCCTCAAGGATTCGTCGTGACCGGCTCGCAGTCGGTGCGGCCCTGGCCGATGACGGCCAGGGCCGTGCCGGTGACGGCGAGGAGCAGTGCCAGCAGTACGGCGGCGATCAGCCGCCAGCGGCGCACCGCCGCCGCGAGCGGGGCCGTGGGAGCGGCGGACGCCGGGACACTCTTCCCGGCCCGCCGCTCCTCCCGCGCTGTCCGGCCGGACTCGGCCGGTGACGCCGGTGACGCGTCCTGAGGCATCGCCTCCTGCGGCACCGCCTCGGCGGGCTCCCCGCGCCCGTGCGACGGCCCACGCCCGTCCGACGGCTGCCGGGGCCCGGGCGGCGCTAGGGGACCCCGGCCGGACCGCAGCACCGCCTCACGCAGGCCGAGCAGCCGGGCCGGGTCGGCCCCGGCCGCCTCGGCGAGGAACCGCAGGGCCGAACGGGGCGGTATCTGGCGGCCGTTGAGACAGCGCTGCCAGGAGGACTTGGAATAGTGGGTCCGCTCCGCCAGAGCGGCCAGGCTGAGTCCGGTGCGTTCCTTGAGGAGACGGCAGGACTCGGCCAGCGCGCGGGCCTCCCGCCCCAGGTCCGCGGGCAGCGGCGCCCACTCCCCCATGCCCCGTTCCGCCACGTCGTTCCCCCCTTACGACCCGCCCGACCATCGTGGCCGCCCGAGCCGGAAGCGTGGCGAGAACCAGGGGTGTTCGATTCACCGGACACCCCGAACGCCGCCCGCCGGATACAGCACAACCCGCAGACGCCGTACGCACACTTCGGGCTCCGAAAGGGGCGCGGGACGGTGTCGACATGCGACTCCGTCGCGTGGGCGCGACCAGCCACCGCCGGCCCGCACCTTCCGAACCGGCCGCCGGTCACACCCCGCCCCCGGCCCCACCCGCGGAGCGCTACGTACGGATCGTGAAGTGCAGCGTGTCGTCCAGGAACGGGATCTCCAGCAACGGGTTCGGCTGAGCCATCATCGCGAGCAGCACGATGGCGACGCCCAGCACGCCGTACGTGACCATGTCCGTGAACCGCGACCGGACCGCGAGCATGCCCACATCGGGCAGCACCCAGCGCATCGCGGCGCCGGCGAGCAGCGCCACGCCGATCAGGACCGTGCCGAAGCGGACCACGTCCAGCGCGGTGAGCAGCAGCCCGAGCCCGACGGCGGTCAGCACGGTGAGGATCGGCCACTGGCGGGCGGGCGCGGGCGCGTCCGAGGACGCGGCGCGGCCACCGCCCTCGGGCCGCGCGGTGTCCCGGGTGAAGGACGGGAAACGGCGGGTGGTCCGCCGCGGCTTCCCGTCGGCATCGGGAGCGCTGACGGCGTCCAGCACGACCGGCCCGCCATTCGCGTCCCGCTCGACCGGCGAACCACTCGCCTCCGCCACGGCGGGTGCGCCACTCTCGCCATCCGCGGCCGGCCCGCCTTCCGTGGCCGGCGCACCACTCGCGTCCCGCACGGCCGGTCCGCCGTTCGCGTCCTCCGCGGCCGGGCCGCCGCCCACGCCCTCGACGCTCGCGTCCCGCACGGCCGGCTCACCGCTCACACCCGACGACCGCCCCGAGCCCGTGCGCGGCTCCGTGGTCCTGGTCGCCGCGTTCTTGTCCGGAGCCTTCTCGGGCCCGCCCTCAGCCGACACTGCGCTCCGCCGCCTCGACCACATTGACGAGCAGCTGGGCGCGGGTCATCGGGCCGACGCCGCCCGGGTTCGGGGAGATCCAGCCGGCCACCTCGGCGACACCGGGGTGGACATCGCCGACGATCTTGCCCTCGGCGCTGCGCGAGACACCGACGTCGAGCACGGCCGCGCCCGGCTTCACGTCCTCGGGCCGGATCAGGTGCGCGGAACCCGCCGCGGCGACGATGATGTCGGCGCGCTTGAGGTGCGAGGAGAGGTCGCGCGTACCGGTGTGGCACTGCGTGACCGTCGCGTTCTCGCTGCGCCGCGTCAGCAGCAACGGCATCGGACGCCCGATGGTCACGCCGCGGCCGACGACCACGACCTCCGCGCCCTTGATCTCCACGCCGTAGCGGCGGAGCAGGGTGAGGACGCCGTTCGGGGTGCAGGGCAGGGGGGCCGGCTCGTTCAGGACGAGGCGGCCGAGGTTCATCGGGTGCAGGCCGTCCGCGTCCTTGTCCGGGTCCATCAGCTCCAGGATGCGGTTCTCGTCGATGCCCTTGGGCAGCGGCAGCTGGACGATGTAGCCGGTGCAGGCCGGGTCCTCGTTCAGCTCGCGTACGGCCGCCTCGATCTCCTCCTGCGTGGCGGTCGCGGGCAGCTCCCGCTGGATGGAGGCGATGCCGACCTGGGCGCAGTCGCGGTGCTTGCCCGCGACGTACTTCTGGCTGCCGGGGTCGTCCCCGACGAGGATCGTGCCGAGGCCGGGCGTCACACCCTTTTCCTTGAGGGCCGCCACGCGGGCGGTCAGATCGGACTTGATCGCGGCTGCGGTGGCCTTGCCATCGAGAATCTGGGCGGTCATGACCCCATCCTCGCGGATGACCGGCCCCCGGTTCCAATCAGGGCCGCGCTGCCCGCGGCTGCGCGATCACAGACATTGCGACTGCACAACAGCTCATCGTATCTACTGGACAAAAAGTGCCCCTCCTACCACGATGAACGCCGCACTACGCGGTCAGTGTTGGGGGGCAAACCGCTCGTATCGTGACGTTCCTCCGCGCAATCCGCAACGTCCCCGCCTTTGCAACGGAGGAAAAATCGCCATGAGTTTCGGCGCGCCCGACAATCCGTACGGACAGCCGCAGAACCCCCAGCAGGGTTACGGCTACCCCCAGCAGGGCCAGCCGCCCTACCCGCAGGCGCCGGGAGGCATTCCGCAGCAGGGTTACGGCTACCCCCAGCAGGGCCAGCCCGGCTACGGCTACCCGGGCGGACCGGGCGGACCCGGCCCGCGCGTCGCCTCGATGGGCCGCCGCCTCGGCGCCCGCGCGATCGACGGCGTGGCCTTCTTCGTCATCTACTTCATCCTCGGCGCCATCGGCGTGGCCGGTTCCATCGGCGCCGCGCAGGACTGCGACCCGAACGCCGCGGACTACAACACCTGCATCAACAACGCGAGTTCGGACATCGCCGCCAAGATCGGCAGCATGATCGCCGTTCTCGCGATCGTCGGTCTGCTCTACGAGTGGCTGATGACCGGCCTGGTCGGCGCCACCCTCGGCAAGCTCGCTGTCGGCATCCGCGTGGTGAAGGCGGACACCGGCCAGAAGCCGGGCCTGGGCTCCTCGTTCATCCGCTGGATCATCCCGCTCGTCGGCAGCCTGGCCTGCGGTATCGGCCAGGTCCTGGTCTACCTGTCCCCCTTCTGGGACAAGTCGGGCCGCCAGCAGGGCTGGCACGACAAGGCCGCCGGCACGATGGTCATCCAGAACTGAACGAGGGCTTCGCGCGCAGCGCAGGGCAGGGCTTCGCGCAGCGCAGGGCAGCGCAGGGCTTGTGCGCGCAGCGCAGAGCGACGGGTTCGCGCCACTCAGACACACTCAGGGCCGTGTCTCCCCCTTACGCAAGGGGGAGACACGGCCCTGGTGCTGGTGGACCTAGTGGAAGAAGTGGCGCGTGCCCGTGAAGTACATCGTCACGCCCGCCTTCTTCGCGGCCTCCACGACCAGTTCGTCACGGACCGAACCGCCGGGCTGGACCACGGCCCTGACGCCCGCCGCGGTGAGGATCTCCAGGCCGTCGGGGAACGGGAAGAACGCGTCCGACGCGGCGAACGCACCACGGGCACGCTCCTCGCCCGCCCGCTCGACCGCCAGCTTCGCGGAGTCGACCCGGTTGACCTGACCCATGCCGACACCCACCGAGGCACCGTCCTTGGCGAGCAGGATCGCGTTGGACTTCACCGCGCGGCACGCTCGCCAGGCGAAGGCCAGCTCGTCCAGCTCGGCGGGCGACAGGGCCTCGCCGGTGGCCAGGGTCCAGTTCGCCGGGTCGTCGCCGTCGGCCTGGAGACGGTCGGTGACCTGGAGCAGCGCGCCGCCGTCGATCTGCTTGAGCTCGGCCGGGTTGGCCGGAGCGTCCTGGGCCCGCAGCACGCGGATGTTCTTCTTCTTGGCGAGGGCCTCCAGCGCGCCGTCCTCGTAACCGGGCGCGACGATGACCTCGGTGAAGATCTCCGCGACCTGCTCGGCCAGCTCCTTGGACACCGGGCGGTTGACCGCGATCACACCGCCGAACGCGGACAGCGGGTCGCAGGCGTGCGCCTTGCGGTGCGCCTCGGCGACGTCCGCGCCGATCGCGATGCCGCAGGGGTTGGCGTGCTTGATGATCGCGACGCAGGGCTCGGCGTGGTCGTACGCGGCACGGCGCGCGGCGTCCGTGTCCGTGTAGTTGTTGTACGACATCTCCTTGCCGTGCAGCTGCTCGGCCTCGGCGAGGCCGGTGCCGCCGCCGTCGACGTAGAGGGCGGCGGGCTGGTGCGGGTTCTCGCCGTAGCGCAGGGTGCTCTTGCGCTCGAAGGTGGCACCGAGGAAGTCCGGGAAGACGGACTCGTCGACGGGGGCGTACGAGGACGCGAACCAGGAGGCGACGGCGACGTCGTACGCCGCGGTGTGCCGGAAGGCCTCGGCGGCGAGCCGCTTGCGGGCGGTGAGGTCGAAGCCGCCGCCGCGGACCGCGGAGAGGACGTCGGCGTACCGCTCGGGGCTGGTGACCACGGCCACGGACGGGTGGTTCTTGGCGGCGGCACGGACCATGGACGGGCCGCCGATGTCGATCTGCTCGACGCACTCGTCCGGGGAGGCGCCGGAGGCGACGGTCTCGCGGAACGGGTAGAGGTTCACGACGACGAGCTGGAACGGTTCCACGCCCAGTTCCTCGAGCTGACGCCGGTGCTCGTCGAGCCGCAGGTCGGCGAGGATGCCCGCGTGGACCTTGGGATGCAGCGTCTTGACGCGGCCGTCCAGGCACTCGGGGAAGCCGGTCAGCTCCTCGACCTTGGTGACCGGGACGCCGGCCGCGGCGATCTTCGCGGCGGTGGAGCCGGTGGAGACGAGCTCGACACCGGCCTCGTGCAGGCCGCGGGCGAGGTCTTCGAGCCCCGTCTTGTCGTAGACGCTGATGAGCGCGCGCCTGATCGGGCGCTGCGTGCCCTCGGCGGTCACGGTACCTTCGGCGGTCACGGGATAACTACCTTTCGTCCCTCAATGCGATGGCCGTTGCGGGCGAGCCGCCCCACGACCTCGACGAGCAGCCTTCGCTCGACTTCCTTGATGCGCTCGTGCAGAGCGCTCTCGTCGTCCTCGTCCCGGATCTCCACCACGCCCTGAGCGATGATCGGTCCGGTGTCGACACCGTCGTCGACGAAGTGGACGGTGCATCCGGTGACCTTCACGCCGTACGCGAGTGCCTCGCGCACGCCGTGGGCCCCGGGAAAACTGGGCAGCAGGGCGGGGTGCGTGTTCACGAACCGACCGCCGAACCTGGCGAGGAATTCCTTCCCCACGATCTTCATGAACCCGGCGGAGACGACGAGATCGGGTTCGTACGCGGCGACGGCCTCGGTCAGCGCCGCGTCCCACTCGTCACGGGTGTCGTAGTCCTTCACCCGGCGGACGAAGGTCGGCAGGGCCGCACGCTCGGCGCGGGCGAGGCCTTCGATGCCGTCGCGGTCGGCGCCGACGGCGACGATCTCCGCCCCGTAGGCCTCGATGCCCTGGGCCTCGATGGCGTCGAGGAGAGCCTGCAGATTCGTACCGGATCCGGAAACCAGCACGACGAGGCGCTTGGCCACGGGCTTGGCGGCCACGGTGGGGCCCTTTCTCGGGGGAGCGTCTGTCCGGTCGGTCGTACGGCCGGTTGTTCATTCGTACGAATGCTTCGCGCCCCGCGATACGGGGAAGTCTACGAAGCGGCCGACCGGCAGCAACGATACCGGCACTCCGGACGGCCCCCACGGGACGGGGGCGTGGCCGGAAGGTAGCGTCAGGGCAGGACCCGTCCCGGGGAAGACGGTCCGGCGCGGGGAACGCCTTCTCCGTGCGGGACGTTGACCAGGACGGGTACGCATGCCGGGTACGCATGCCCGGGGGTGGACATTCCGCCCGCCGGATCCACCAGCCGGAACCACCAAGGGGAAGACGCACACCTGATGCCGGACCGCAGTCTCCGACTCCCTCAGCTCCTGCTGCGCGAGCGGCGCCCCTCTCCCCCGCAGCCCACGCCGCCGCGGGAGGGCGAGGACGCACCCGCGGGCGAGCGTGACGCCGCGGGCGGGCGCAGCCCGGAGACCCCGTCGAGCGGCTCGGGCTCCTCGGGGTCCGGTGCTTCGACCTCGGGGTCCGGCGGCTCGGGCTCCTCGGGCTCCTCGGGCTCCTCGGGGTCCGGCGACTCGGGCTCCTCGGAGGACAATCCGTTCGCTCCGCCGCCGGAGGGGACGCCGGACCGGCCCTGGCAGCCGCGGCGTCCCTCGGGCGGACCGGAGGGGGACGAGCACGGAGGGCCGTCGGGACAGCCCGGTCAGTCCCCCTGGGGCAGCCAGTGGAGCGACCGGCAGCCGGGGCGTTCGGGCGAGGGCGGCTTCGGTGACCGCCAGGGACGGCCGGGCGGACCGGACGGACAAGGCGGACAGGGCGGCGGTCCTGAGGGTTCGGGTGGCCCGGGAGGCCCGGGTGCGGGCCTGCGCTGGGACCCCGCGGACCCGGCCCAGCGCCGCGCCCGCTACGCACTGCTCTGCGGCATGTGGGCCTTCTTCTTCGCGCTCTTCAGCTGGCCGTACGTGGCACTGCTGCTGGGGGCGCTGGCCGTGTACTGGGGCGCGAGCTCCCTGCGCGCCAAGCCCCGCACGCCGGACCCGGACAACCCGGCGCCGGAGGCGACCGCCAACGCCCGCCCGCAGCGGACGGCGGCGATCAGCGGCCTGGTCACCGCTTCCCTGGCGATCGTCATGGTCGCGGCGACGTTCACCGCGCAGCTGGTCTACAGCGACTACTACACCTGCACGAACGACGCCCTCACCCAGACGGCGAAGCAGTCCTGCAACGATCTGCTCCCGAAGAACCTGCGGGGCCTGCTGGGGTCGCAGAGCTGACGACTGCCGCCGACGGCCGCCGCTCCACCGCTTCGGCCGCGGAGGCACGCCGTCCGCGCTCACGCCGTCCGCGCTCACGCCGTCCGCGCTCACGGCGCCTGCGGCGGCTCGGGTGGCGTCGCCCCCTCCGGCGGTTCCGGTGAGGACGGCGCCTCCCGTGGTTCCGGGGTGGCCGCCACCTCCCGTGGTTCCGGTGGCGCGGGCGCCTCCCGCGCATCCGTCGGCGCCGCCGCCTCCGTCGGTTCCGGGGAGGTCGCCGCCTTCCTCAGCGCCGACCACCGGCTCTCCCGTGCCGCGTCGTCGTACCAGGACGAGCCCTCCGCGTCCGAGGGCAGGAAGTCGTACAGCTCGGACGTCTCGTCGACCGCCGAAGGCACCGGCAGCACAGGCGCGGGGGTCGCCGCGGGCGCCGGTGCCGGTGTCGCCACCACCACGTCGCCTTCGCCGCCCTTCCCCCGCCCTGGCCCGCCGGCCGGCGACGGCATCCCGAGTCACCTCCCGCCGTCCCCCGGTCCCCGCCCGCTCAGGCGCCACCCCCACGCCCCCACCGCCACCGGCACCCCCACCAGCGCCTTCCACCCGACCGTGGCACCGCCCACCTGCCACCCCACCGGCCCGAACCGGGCCAGCGTGCGCACCCCTGAGCGGCCCGCCCGCCAGCGCGTGCCAGTATCCAGAGAACGGCCCCGCACAGCAGCGCTGGCCACCCCGGCCACCGCCGCTGTCCGCGCCCGCGACCAGCGCGCCTTCCCGTCCGCCACGGCCGCTCCCGCCGTGAACCACCCCACCGTCACCCCCGCCGCAAACGGCACCACCCCCGCCACCCAGCCCCACGGCCCCGCAGCCTCAGGCACCGCCGCCAGCAGCGGAAACGGCGGCAGCAGCGCCGGCGGAGTCCCGGTGGCCAGCGGCCCGGTCATATGCCCGGCCCCCAGTTCGAACCCGGGCCCCAGCCCGTACGCGGCCCCCCAGCACCGCCGCGTTCGGCACCAGCACCAACGCCAGCAGCAGTACCGCGAACCGCCCCGACCACCCCTCCGTGAGCCGCAGGAACGAGTCCTGAGCCGGCCCCCCGTGCCACACCAGCGACACCCCCACCAGCAGCGCCCCACCCCCGACGAGCACCGCCACCCCGGCCAGTCCCGCCCGCAGGGAGGCCCGCGTCCACCCCCGGGCATCGGCGGTGACAAAACGCCGTACGCCCCCGGGCAGCGCGTTCAGCGCCCGGCGCGCGAGCGGCGGCAAGGGCCCGCGCGGGCGCCCGTACGCCGTCCACACCCCCGCCCCGGCCGCGGTCACGGCGAGCAGCGGCAGACACCCGGCGGTCCACAGCCACGAGGGCCGCAGCGCGCCGCCCGAGGCGTACACCCCGGCCGCCACGCCCACCACCACATAGCCCGCCACCACCCCGGACAGGGCCGTACGCGCGGCCACCGGCGGCATGTCACCTTCCTCGTCCACATCGACGGCGTCCCGCCCCGCCCGGAACACCAGCCACACCGGCAGCGCCAGCAGCAGCAGCGGGGTGACGCCGACCGGGCGGGCCGCGCCGGCCAGCGTGTCGGTGCGGACGAGTTCGACACCGTGTGCGAGCAGCCACAGCGCGGCGCCGATGTGCAGCGCCCCACCGGGCCCGCTGTCCGGGTAGGGGGAACTGATCCACAGCACCGTCACCAGCACCGCGAACGAGCCGAGTCCCAGGACCGCCGCAAGCGCACCACCCAGGAGGCTGGCGGCCAGTCCGGGCGATCGGTCGGGCAACCGGGTGAGCAGGGGCGACAACGGCGTTCGGTGATCGGTCAATTGAGTCACACCCGCCATGCTCCCAACGACACGCGCTTTCCGTGCGTAACAGGCGAACCTCGGATGTGTCGCTCAATATACGTTTATGTACTTTTTCGTACGGAGGGGCGCCCTGTGACGCAGAGCCCTGACACCCCGCTGCCTTCCCCCCAGGAACGCCGACGCCTGCGCGAGGCCCAGTCACTGACCCAGGCTCAGCTCGCCGCCAAGGTGGGTGTCAGCCGCGAGACGGTGCGCTCCTGGGAGGCCGGCCGTACGACACCGCGCGGCCGCAAGCGGGAAGCGTACGCACGGGCGCTGGCCGGACTGACCGCCCCTCAGCCGCCCGCCGCCGACCCGGTCGACCCGAAACCGGCCGCACCGGTACCGGCCGCACCGGAGACGGAGCCCCCCGCCGTGCGGCCGCCCGCCGAGGCGCCCCTCCGTCAGGAACAGCCGGTACGCGTACCGGTGGGTGCCGCCCTCACCCCCGTGTCCACCGCCGACGAGATCCTCGCGGACACGGAAGATCCCACCGCGACGACCGCGCTGACGCCCTCTCAGGCCTTCGACGCGCTGTACGCGTTCTGCGCCCCCGCCCTCGTACGGCAGACCTATCTGCTGACCGGGCGGCGCGAGCTGGCGCGCGAGGCCGTGGAACGGGCGTTCCAACTGGCCTGGCAGCGCTGGCCCGAGGTGGCCGTCGACCGGGACCCCGGGGGGTGGGTGCGGGCGACGGCGTACGAGTACGCGCTCTCGCCCTGGCACCGGCTGCGTCCGCGCCACCGGCACCCGGAACCCCCGCCCGCCGACGCGGCCGACCGCGTACTGCTCGAGGCGTTCCTCAAGCTGCCGCCCGCGCACCGGCGCACGCTGCTGCTCTACGACGGGGTCGGGCTCGGTCTGCCGGAGACGGCGGCCGAGACGGAGGCGAGCACGCCCGCGGCGGCGAACCGGCTGCTGCACGCGCGCGGGGCGATCGCCGCGCGGCTGCCGGAGCTGGCGGCACCGGAGGAACTCCACCGCCGGCTCACCGCACTGGCGTCCGGGGAGCGCCTGCGCGCGGCGCGGCCCCCGACGGTACGCACCGGCAGCGAACAGCGGGCCCGTCAGTGGACCCGCGCGGCCGTCGCCTTCACCGTCGTGATCATCAGCGCGACGGCGCTGACCCTGCGGGACGCCCAGGACCACTACGAGCCGCCGGTGGCGCCGGGCGCGACGGTGCAGGGGGTACCGCCCAGGGTCGCTCCGGGCCCGCTCTCCCGGCAGGAGCTGGAACTGCGCGCGAAGCTCAGGTCGGAGCTGCTGAACGGGCCGGAGAGGCTCACGCCCGACGACCACTGAGGTGGCGCGTACGCGGACGGCCCGACGACCACTGAGGTGGCGCGTACGCGGACGGGCCCGCATCCCCGGTGAGGGATGCGGGCCCGTCCGTGCGTTCAGCCGTTCGAGCCAGGAAGCTCAGCCGGTGTGGTTCAGCCGCTCAGGCCGTACTCAGCTGCCGAGGATGGCGCGCGCCAGCTTCGCCGTCTCGGTCGGCGTCTTGCCGACCTTGACGCCGGCGGCCTCGAGGGCCTCCTTCTTCGCGGCGGCCGTGCCGGAGGAGCCGGAGACGATGGCGCCGGCGTGGCCCATGGTCTTGCCCTCGGGCGCGGTGAAGCCGGCGACGTAGCCGACGACCGGCTTCGTCACGTTCTTCGCGATGAAGTCCGCCGCACGCTCCTCGGCGTCGCCGCCGATCTCACCGATCATGACGATCAGGTCGGTGTCGGGGTCGGCCTCGAACGCGGCGAGCGCGTCGATGTGCGTCGTACCGATGATCGGGTCGCCACCGATGCCGACGGCCGACGAGAAGCCGATGTCACGGAGCTCGTACATCATCTGGTACGTCAGCGTGCCGGACTTCGAGACCAGGCCGATGCGGCCCGGCTTCGTGATGTCGCCCGGGATGATGCCGGCGTTCGACTGGCCCGGCGTGATGAGACCGGGGCAGTTCGGGCCGATGATGCGGGTCTTGTTGCCCTTCGACTTCGCGTACGCCCAGAAGGCGGCGGAGTCGTGGACGGCGATGCCCTCGGTGATGACGACCGCGAGGGGGATCTCCGCGTCGATGGCCTCGACGACGGCGGCCTTGGCGAAAGCCGGCGGCACGAAGAGGACGGACACGTTGGCGCCCGTCTTCTCGATGGCCTCGGCTACCGAGCCGAACACCGGGATGTCGGTGCCGTCGATGTCGACGGACGTGCCCGCCTTGCGCGGGTTCACACCGCCGACGATGTTCGTGCCGTCGGCCAGCATGAGCTTGGTGTGCTTCATGCCCGTGGCACCGGTCATGCCCTGGACGATGACCTTGCTGTCCTTGTTGAGGAAGATAGCCATGGCGGTTGTTTCCCTCGTCCCTTACTTCGCAGCCGCGAGCTCGGCGGCCTTGTCGGCCGCGCCGTCCATGGTGTCCACGCGCTGGACCAGCGGGTGGTTGGCGTCCGACAGGATCCTGCGGCCCAGCTCGGCGTTGTTGCCGTCGAGACGCACGACCAGCGGCTTGGTGACTTCCTCGCCCTTGTCGGCGAGCAGCTGCAGCGCCTGCACGATGCCGTTGGCGACCTCGTCACAGGCGGTGATGCCACCGAAGACGTTGACGAAGACGGACTTGACGTCCGGGTCACCGAGGATGATCTCGAGACCGTTGGCCATGACCTGCGCGGAAGCGCCGCCGCCGATGTCGAGGAAGTTGGCGGGCTTGACTCCGCCGTGGTTCTCACCAGCGTACGCGACGACGTCGAGGGTGCTCATGACGAGACCCGCGCCGTTGCCGATGATGCCGACCTCGCCGTCGAGCTTGACGTAGTTGAGGTTCTTCTCCTTGGCGGCGGCCTCGAGCGGGTTGGCCGACGCCTTGTCCTCGAGGGCGGCGTGGTCGGCCTGGCGGAACTCGGCGTTCTCGTCCAGGGAGACCTTGCCGTCCAGCGCCAGGATGTCGCCGGAGGCGACCTTGGCGAGCGGGTTGACCTCGACGAGGAGCGCGTCCTCGGCGACGAAGGTGTCCCACAGGGTCACGAGGACCTCGGCGACCTTCTCGGCGACCTCGGCCGGGAACTTCGCCAGGGCGACGATCTCGCGGGCCTTCTCGATGGAGACGCCTTCCACAGCGTCGACCGGGACCTTCGCAAGGGCCTCGGGGGTCTTCTCGGCAACCTCCTCGATGTCCATGCCGCCCTGAACGGACGCCATGGCGAGGAAGGTGCGGTTGGTGCGGTCGAGGAGGTACGAGACGTAGTACTCCTCAAGAATCTCCGGAGCCGTCTCGGCGATCATCACCTTGTGGACCGTGTGGCCCTTGATGTCCATGCCGAGGATGTCCGTCGCGCGAGCGACGGCCTCGTCCGGGGTGGCGGCGAGCTTCACGCCACCGGCCTTGCCGCGGCCACCGACCTTCACCTGGGCCTTGACGACGGACTTGCCGCCAAGACGCTCGGTCGCCTCGCGGGCCGCCTCAGGCGTGTCGATGACTTCACCGGCCAGCACCGGTACACCGTGCTTGGCGAAGAGGTCCCTCGCCTGGTACTCGAACAGGTCCACGCGCGTCCGTCCCTATCAGTGATCTCGCGGTTCGTTGTCTGCGTGGGCGTGCCGCGAAGGGCAACGTGACGTCCGCTGTCACAAGGGTGGCGCACACGGTGTCCGAGCGCGCGGCATGTCCGTCTCGCAGGTTATCGCCGCTTGAGCTGGGGCTCTAAATCGCAGATCACACCTGAGCGGTGATACCTGTCACAGATCCGGCCGGAGCGGTGCCGGGGCAGGGCCTCACCGGGCTGGGGTTTGCCCGGTGAGACCCCTTGAACAGGCCCTCAACAGCTGGGAAGGGCCCAGGGCGGGTGATCTCCACCCCAATGGGGATCACCCCGCCCCATCCGCAGGGTTTCGGTCGGACGGACCGATGGCTTTCGGCCGCCGTCCAAGTCCCGTTTCCCCGTGGAGTCGGTTGAATGCGCTGCGACTGTGCCGCCGGGCGGCAGCCGCACGGTGCGCGGTCCGGTCAGATGCTGTACGTGCCGTACGCGCCGGTGTGCTGGACGTGCGGCAGGTAGCCCGGGGTGACCGACTCGGCGACGCCCTGGACGCCGGTCACGGCGTGGCCGGCCAGCGGACCGCCCGCCGACTCGACGGTCCCGGTCAGGTCCTGCGCGAACGGGCCGACCTGGCCGACGACGCCCCGCGCGAAGGGGTCGGCCGCGCCGGCCACACCGCCCGCGAAGGGCTGTACGTCGCCCACCACTCCGTAGGCGAGGCCCGTGGCGCTGCCGCCGACGCCGTCGACGACCGGGCCGACGGCGCCGACCGCCGTGTCCACGACCGGCCGCACCGCGCCGGTCACGGTGTCCACGACCGGCCGCACCGCGCCGACCACGGTGTCCACGGCCGGATGGACCGAGCCGACCACGGTGTCCACCGCCGGGTGGACCGAGCCGACCACGCCGTTCGTGAACGGCTGCACCTCGTCGGTGACGCCGTGGCCGAGCCCGGTGGCGCTGCCGCCGACACCCTGGGCGAGCGGCGGAACCTGGCCGACGACCCCGCCCGCGAAGGGCCGCACGTCGCCGACGACTCCGTACGCCAGGCCGGTCGCGTCCCCGGCCGCCTGCCCGGCGACGGGGACGACCCCGTGGACGGCGGTCGCGGCGACGGGCGGCAGCACGGACGCGGCCGTCTCGTGCACGGCGTCCCGGACCACGCCCGAGGCCAGCGGCTGCACGTCGCCCGTGACGCCGTACGCGAGCGTCGTGGCATGGCCGGCCGCGTCCCGCGCGAGCGGCTGCACATCCGCCACCACGCCGTACGCCAGGCCGGTCGCGTTGCCGGCGGCGTGGTCGGCGAGCGGGGCGACCCCGTCGACGGCGGTCACGGCGACCGGCGGCACAACGGCGGCGGCCGTCCCGTCGACGACCGGGGTGACGGTCGCGGTGACGCCCTGGACCGTGCCGGGGACGCCGGCGACCGTGCCGAAGACCGAGCCGACCGCCTGCTGCTCGACCCCCGTGACCGTGCCCGTGAGGTGGCCGGGGACGGCGGAGGCGGTGGCGTGGGCGGCCGTCGTGACCTCGCCCGCCGTGCCCCGGGCGGCGGCAACCGTGCCCGTGGCGCGGCCCTGGGCGTAGCCGACCGCGTGGTGCGCGGCGCTCGTCGCACCCGCCGCGGTACGGCCCGCGCCCGCGGTGGTGGTCTGCGCCTTCGTCTGTACGAGGCCCTGGACGCCCTGCGCCTTGGGCTGGGCGGCGTCCTGAGCACCCTGGAGCTTGGTCTGGGCGGCCGCGAGGGCCTGCTCCAGTTCGGGCGCGAAGGCCGAGAGGGGACCGAACAGGTAGTCGATCCCGCCCCGGGGGGCGCCCGCGTCGGACACGGCCGCGTCTACCGCGCGCGTGGCACCGTCCGCGACCGCGGTGGCCTTGCCCCGGGCGGCGTGCACGGTGTGCGTGGTGTTCGCGGTGTGCGCGTGGGAGAGGTGGGAGACGGGGACCTCGGCGTCGACGTACCGGCGGGCCTGGTCGGCCTGGTCCGCTGCGGCTGTCGTGGCCGTGGTGGCCGTGCTCGTGGTGCGGGCGGCCGTCGTCTTCGTCTGGCCGGCGGCATCCGTGACCGTGGAGGTCGTGGCGTCGGTGACGCGGGCGGTGGTGCCATTGGTGCCGGTGAGGCCGGTGGCCGTGTCCTGGACGCCGGAGACGACGCCGTCGACCGTGCCGGTCACCGCGCCCAACGGGTCCGTGGTGTCGACGCTCGCGTCGGACGCGTCGGTTGCGTCGGCCGCGTCGGGAACGGAGACGGACGGCGCGGGCAGCTCGTCCGCGCTGGCGACGGCGGAACCGAGCGCCCACGCGCCGGTGACACCTGCGGCTATGACGATGGAACGGCGGATGTTCTTGTTCATGCTTGCGTCAGATCCTTCGGGATTCCGGGATTCCGGGTTCTGAGAACCCGGACCAGGGAGTTCGGGAGTTCTGGAGTTCGGGCGCACCGGTGCCGGTCGGCCGGTCGACCGACGGATGCGTGGGGCGGTCCGGAGAGTGGGGATGGGGACCAGCGACTTCGCATCGGTCAGGCCTCGGCCAAGGGGCTTCGGTGGCTTCCGTCCGGAGACCGGAGGGGTGTCCGGACGACGGGCAGACCTGTTCCGCCCCCGCGCGACAGGTCGGGGCGGGGAGGGGCTGCCTGGCTCTAGCCGGGGAACTCCGGAATGTCCCGGTACCTGTCCCGGGTCCCGTCCGCGGTGACGACCGCGGTGGCGCCGGGCACCAGCCGCAGCGGCGCCCGGTGGTCCAGGGTCACGGCATGTGCGTCGCCGTGCCGCGGCGCGCCGTTGTCGACCGCCGACTGCGGGCCGAGCTCGCCGGTCGGGTCACCGGGGGCTTGTTGCGCGGGCGCCTGTGCGGGCCCTGCGCCGTGGGGCGCGCGGTGCATCACGTTCCCACCGGCCGAGGAGGCGCCGACGGCCGGTGGACCGTATGCCGCCGGTGATTCCTGGGTCTCCCGCTGCTCCGCGGAACCCGCGTGCGCCGCCGTGCCGCCCGGCTGCCGCGGACTCGCCGGGGCCGGCAGGGTCTGCACCGGGGACGTGGGCAGACCGGACAGCCCCGGGAGACCGGGCAGCGAGGGCGGCTCGGGGAGCGCGGGCAACGAAGGGAGCGGGGGAAGCGAAGGAGGCGAAGGAGGCGAGGGAGGCGAAGGGAACGACGGCACCGGCACCTGCGAGGACGCGTCGGCCAGCCCGTCGGCGACCGTGTCCGCGAGATCCCCGACCGGCCGTACGACACCACCGGCGAGGCCGACGGCGACGGGACGGACGACGCGCTGGACGGCGGGGGCCGTCTTGGTGACGTCGGCGACGGGGCCGACATTCGCGCGGGAAGGCGTTCCGGCGTTCGCACGGGAAGGCGTTGCGGCGTTCGCGCGGGACGGCGTTCCGGGGGATCCCTTGGGTGCCGAGGGAACGGCCGTTGCTTCAGGGCGTACAGGGCGAGCCGCAGGCGTGGGCGCGCCCTTCGGTTCCTGGGCCGCCGCGCTGCTGATGGTCCGTCCGGCTTGCCGAGCCGTCCCCTTCACCGACCGCACGAACGCTGGCGGTGCCGCCCCCGGAGCCGTCCCCGAAACCGTTTCCGCAGCTGTCGAAACCGTCGGCGTACCGTCCGCCGCATGCACCTGCTCCCCGCAGAGGAGCCCCAGCGCGAACAACCCGCCCACCAGCACCACCACATGCAGCGCGCGCCGTCCGGCCGCCCCGCGCATCACACGCAGAGCGGCACCGGAGAAGGGCAGCGCGGCTGGCAGGGTCAAGACGGGCGGAGCCTCCGTGCGGCGGAACGTGACGAAACGAGGCGGTACAGAACGGAACACGGCGGACACGGCGGACGCGGCGCACCGTCTGCACCGAGACGGCAGTGAGTCGACGATGACTCGACAGCGACTCGAAAGTGAAGAGGCGTCGATCCTCGCACGGGACTCCCGAGGTTGCGCAAGCCCCCCATTACCGATGGGTAGTCATATCCGGTTTCTCAGCCTCCGTCATGCCGTGTCCGGTATCGGAAGGGGCCGCTTCTCGATCGCCGCCGCCATGACCTCCGGGAACAGGTCGGGCGTGCAGGCGAACGCCGGTGCGCCCAGCGCCGCGAGCGCCGCCGCGTGCTCCCTGTCGTATGCGGGCGCCCCCTCGTCGGACAGCGCCAGCAGCGTCACGAACTGCACCCCCGACGCCTTCATCGCCGCCACCCGCTTGAGCATCTCGTCGCGTATCCCGCCTTCGTAGAGGTCACTGATGAGGACGACGACCGTGTCGGCGGGCCGGGTGATCTGCGACTGGCAGTACGCGAGCGCCCTGTTGATGTCCGTACCGCCGCCGAGCTGGGTGCCGAAGAGGACGTCGACCGGATCGTCGAGCTGGTCGGTGAGGTCGACGACGGCCGTGTCGAAGACGACGAGCCGGGTGGCGATGGACCGCATGGAGGCGAGCACCGCACCGAACACCGAGGCGTAGACGACGGACGCCGCCATCGACCCCGACTGGTCGATACAGAGGACGACCTCCTTCTTGACGGACTGCGAGGCGCGTCCGTAGCCGATGAGCCGCTCGGGCACGATCGTGCGGTACTCCGGCAGGTAGTGCTTGAGGTTGGCCGCGATCGTGCGGTTCCAGTCGATGTCGTGATGGCGTGGGCGGGTGATGCGGGCACTGCGGTCGAGGGCACCGGTGAGGGTGGCCCGGGTGCGGGTGGCCAGCCGCTTCTCCAGGTCCTCGACGACCTTGCGCACCACGGCCCGCGCCGTCTCCTTCGTGGTGTCCGGCATCGCCTTGTTGAGCGAGAGCAGCGTGCCCACGAGGTGCACGTCGGCCTCCACCGCCTCCAGCATCTCCGGCTCGAGCAGGAGGGTGGACAGCCCGAGCCGGTCGATGGCGTCCCGCTGCATCACCTGGACGACCGAGGAGGGGAAGTACGTCCGGATGTCCCCGAGCCAGCGGGCGACGGACGGCGCGGACGCCCCGAGCCCCGCCGAACGGTCTCGGCCCGTCTGCGGTTTGTCCCCCTTCCCGTACAGCGCGGTCAGCGCCCCGTCCATCGCGGCGTCCTGCCCGGCGAGCCCACACCCGGTGCCGTCCGCCGCGTCCCCTCCGAGCACCAGCCGCCAGCGACGCAGCCTCTCGCCGGCACCGGCCGGGCGGGCGGCGTCGGCTGGACGGGCGCCGTCAGCCGGGCGAGCGGCGTCAGCCACGCGGGCGCCGTCGGCCAGGCGGGCGGCCGGCGTCGTCGTCCCCGCTCGGTCGGTCGCGTGTGCGGTCATCGAGTCACCCCCACAAGGTCGTTGGTGTCGCCGTCGGCGAGGTCGTCCAGCCCGAGCAGCAGGCGCAGCACCGGCAGCACCGCGTCGGCCCGCTCGGTGTCGAGGTCGGTGGCGTATCCGGGGGTGCCCGAGCCGACGGCCGCGGCACTCCCCCGCGCCCCCGGTCCGCGCCGCACCAGCTCGCCCAGCGTTCTGCGCACCCCGGGCTCGTATGCCGAGAAGGTGCGCCGCAGCAGGGGCAGTACGTCGGTGAACGCCTCCGCCGGTACCCCGGTCAGCCAGGCGTCCACCAGCCCGAGCAGCCGCTCGTCGTGCACGAGCAGCATCCCGCCGCCGGAACCGCCCCCGACGAACCCCTCGATCCACGCGGCCGCGTCCCCCGGCGCCGTCCCCGGCGACAGCACGAGCCCCATCAGCCGTGCGGCCTCGTCCTGCGCCAGCGCCCCGTCGTCCAGGAGCAGTCGCACGGCGCGCCCACGGATCACTCCGGGTACGGTGTCCCGCCCGGAGAGGACCCGCAGCACGGAGTGCCAGCGTTCGCGTATGCCGGTACCGCCCTGGCCCGAGCCCTCGTCGCCCTGCCGAGCCGCGGTCCCCTCCCCCAGCAGACCCACCGCCCCGTGCACCGCGTCCACATGGCGGCGCATCTCCTCCGCCGCCTCCGTGCCGAGCGCGGCGCACGCGGGCGGCAGTCCGACGAACACGCGTTCAGCGAGGCCCGTCGCGACCCCGGCCAGTGCCTTCGTGTCCGTGCCGCGCACATCGCCGTAGCGCAGGGAGCGGACCAGGGCGGGCAGGGCCTGGGCGAGATGGCCGACATCGGTGTCGAGTGCCGCGCGGTCGGCGAGGACGCGCATCACGACGGGCAGCGCGCCCGGGAGTCCGGCCGGCAGACAGCGCTCGGCGAGCGCCGTGACCTCGGCCAGCGCCTGCGCGGCGACCGCGTCCGCCTCGGCCTTGGCGGTCGCGGCGGCGAGCACGGTGGTGCCCCACACCCCGGCTTCCGCGACCCGTACCGACAGCTCCGGCTCCCAGCGCAGCCGCCAGGTCTCCCGGAACGTACCGGTGCTGCCGCGCGACGCGGCGGGCTCGCCCCACGCCACGCGCAGCAGACGGAGCCGGTGCAGCAGCCTGCTGCGCTCGGCGTCGGTCTCTTTGCGCAGGTCCAGCTCCACCTCCCGCTCCAGCGGCTCCGGTTTGAGCCGCAACCGTCGCTGGAGCCGGGTCAGGTCCCGCTGCAACGGGACGGCGGGAGCCGACTCGGGGACCTCCCCCAGTACATCGCCGACCACGAGCCGGTCGTGCACCAGCGCCAACGGCACGTCCGAGCCCTCGCACATCACCGCCCGAACGGCGTCGGTCGTCTCGGTCAGCCCGGGCAGCGGACGTCCGCGCATCACCGCGAGCGTTTCGGCCAGCCGCACCGCCTCGATGACGTGGGCGGACGAGACGATCCGGTCCTCCTCGCGCAGCAGCCCGGCCACCTTGGTCAGCCATCGCTCGACCGGCCGGTCGGGAACGCCGAACAGATGCCCGTACCAGCCGGGCGAGTCGATCCCGGCGCCGTACCCACTGGCCCGGGCCAGCCGCCGGTGCGTCCACGGCACCCAGGTCATGTCGGTCTTCACCTTGGGCAGCCCCTTCAGCAGGGCCCGGTCGGCGGCGACGGTGGCCTTCCGCCGCAGCGCGGGCACATGCCAGGCACCGCACACGACCGCCACGTCGTCACCGAACTCCCGCTGGGCCGCCCGCACCTGGAGCCGCATGTACGCCTCCCGAACGAGGTCCCGCTCGTGCCCCCCGGTGCCGTACGCCTCCCGCAGCGCCCCCATGGCCTCCTCGAGCACCGTGAACGGCGCGAACACGTCACCCCCCGTCCCCCGGTGCTCGACCACGTCCTCCCACCAGCGCTCCGGGTCGTCGTACCCGGCGGCTTCGGCGAGTACGGCCAGGGGGTCGACCCGGACGGCCTCGTCGACGGGCTGCGGCAAGGGCTCCTTCTCCGCGGCCGGTTCCTCCTTGTCCCAGGCCAGCGTGTGCGTCGCCGGGAGGTCGATGAAGCGGGCCGGCACCCCGTGTTCGAGGGACCAGCGGATCGCGACCCACTCCGGGGAGAACTCGGCCAGCGGCCAGAACGCCGACCGCCCCGGCTCTTCCACGGCATGGGCGAGCAGCGCCACGGGCGGCCGCATCTCCTCGTCCCCGGCGAGCGGGATCAGGGCGTCCGCCTCCGGGGGCCCCTCGATCAGCACGGCCCGCGGCCGCGCCGCTTCCAGAGCCGCCCGTACGGCCCGCGCCGAACCGGGCCCGTGATGCCGCACGCCGAGCAACAACGGCCGCTCACCGCCGTCTCCGCCCCCACCCACGGCCACGTCGACGCCTACGCCTACGCCTACGGACTGAGCCTCCTCATCGCCTGCCACACGATCCCCCTCGCCGCCGGGTCCAGCCCAAGTCCTTGAACTCCAGGTGCTCCAGGTCCTCCAGCCCCTCCCTGGCACCCCGGCCCCCGGCACCGTCCTCAAGACAGCGCGTCACCAGGACCCCCGCCCCGTGCCAGAACCCCCGCACGGCGTCGCATCCGGAGTCACTCATGCGCTCACCTCCCGGCACGCCCGGTAGAAGTCCATCCACCCGTCGCGCTCGCGGACGACCGCCTCCAGGTACTCCTGCCAGATCACGCGGTCGGCCGCCGGGTCGCGGACGACGGCGCCGAGGATGCCCGCGGCGACATCGCTCGCGCGCAGCACGCCGTCACCGAAGTGGGCGGCCAGGGCAAGCCCGTTGGTGACGACGGAGATCGCCTCCGCGGTGGAGAGCGTGCCGCTGGGTGACTTCAGCTTCGTACGCCCGTCGGTCGTGACGCCGTCACGCAGCTCGCGGAAGACCGTGACGACCCGGCGGATCTCGTCGACGCCGTCGGGCACGGCCGGCAGATCGAGCGAGCGGCCGATCTGGTCCACCCGGCGGGAGACGATGTCGACCTCGGCGTCGGCGCTCTCCGGCAGCGGCAGCACCACCGTGTTGAAACGGCGGCGCAGCGCGCTCGACAGCTCATTGACCCCGCGGTCCCGGTCGTTGGCCGTCGCGATCAGGTTGAAGCCGCGTACGGCCTGCACCTCCTGCCCCAGCTCCGGGATCGGCAGGGTCTTTTCCGACAGGATCGTGATCAGGGTGTCCTGGACGTCCGCCGGAACGCGGGTCAGTTCCTCGACGCGGGCCGTCATTCCGTCGGCCATGGCCCGCATGACCGGGCTCGGCACCAGCGCGTCCCGGCTCGGGCCGTGCGCGAGCAGCTGCGCGTAGTTCCAGCCGTAGCGGATCGCCTCCTCCGGTGTGCCGGCCGTGCCCTGCACCAGGAGTGTGGAGTCTCCGCTGACGGCGGCGGCCAGATGCTCGGACACCCATGTCTTCGCGGTGCCGGGCACCCCGAGCAGCAGCAGGGCCCGGTCGGTGGCGAGGGTGGTGACGGCGACCTCGACGATGCGCCGCGGGCCCACGTACTTCGGTGTGATGACCGTGCCGTCCGGCAGTGTGCCGCCCAGCAGATACGTCGCCACGGCCCACGGCGACAGCCGCCACCGGACCGGGCGCGGCCGGTCGTCCTGTGCGGCCAGCGCCGCGAGTTCGGCGGCGAAGGTGACCTCGGCGTGCGGTCGCAGGACCTCGGGCGTCTCTCCCCCGGACGGACGCGCGCTCTCGCCCGTGGACGGACGCGCACTCGCGTCCGCTCTCCCGCTCGCGTTCGCGGGCGCGGACTTGTCGGGGCTCGGGTCGACGGACGTCGGTTCGACGGACACGGACATGGAGCGGTCCCCCTCCAGCTCGATCGGCTCGGATCTGGTTCCACCGTGCACCACACCACTGACAATGCGCTCTGACCTGCACAAATGCAGGCACGGCAGTCGATTGTCAGTGGGGGGATCTACCTTCGATGGCATGACTCAGCAGGGGGTGCGCTGGACTGCGGATCAGGTGCTGGCACTGGCGCCTGACGCCTCGTCACGCAAAGCGGGAAGCAAACTCGGCGCGGCCGGCCCGTGGTCGGAGGCCGGCCGTTCCGAGGAGGGGACGGTGTGGGGACTGTGCAAGGGCAGTGGCAGCAAGCCGTATCAGACGGTCGTCGACATCGCGGACGCCACCGGGCCCGCGTACAAGTGCAGTTGCCCGAGCCGCAAGTTCCCGTGCAAGCACGCGCTGGGGCTGCTGCTGCTCTGGGCGGGCGAGGACGGTGCGGTGCCGCTGGGGCAGGCGCCGGACTGGGCGGAGCAGTGGACAAGGGGGCGCAAGCAGCGCGCGGAGGAGAAACGGACGGCAAGCACGGCGGGTTCCGCGTCCGGTGATCCGGAGGCGGCGCGGCGCAGGGCGGAGCGCCGGGCCGAGCGGATCACGGCGGGTGCGGCGGAGCTGGAGCAGCGGCTGGCCGATCTGCTGCGCGGCGGCCTGGCCGCGGCCGAGCGGGAGGGGTACGGGCTGTGGGAGGAGACGGCGGCCCGCATGGTGGACGCGCAGGCTCCGGGACTGGCCGCGCGGGTGCGGGAGTTGGGGGCGATCCCGTCGTCCGGTCCGGGCTGGCCGGTCCGTCTGCTGGAGGAGTGTGCCCTGCTCCACCTCCTCGACCAGGGCTGGCTGCGCCGCGAGGATCTGCCGGACGGGCTCGCGGCGACCGTCCGTTCCCGGATCGGCCTGCCCGGCTCGCCCGACGGCCCGCCGGTGCGCGACCGCTGGCTGGTCCTGGCCCAGTACGACACGTCGGACAGCCGGCTCACCACTCGCCGGATCTGGCTCCACGGCGAGGCGTCCGGGCGCACGCCGCTGCTCCTCTCCTACGGGGCGGCGGGGCGCGCACCGGAGTTGACGCTTCCGGTGGGCCTGGCCGTCGAGGCGGAAGTGTCCGCGTACCCGGGTGCGGGTCAGCTGCGGGCGGCCCTGGGCGAGCAGTTCACACCGCCCGCCCCCGCCTCGACACGGCCACCGGGCATCAGCCCGGCCGAGGCGGCGGCCCGCTACGGCCGGGCGCTCAGGGACGACCCGTGGCTGGACTCGTTCCCGGTGACGCTGGGCCGCGTCGTACCGACCCCGGCGGACGACACCTGGCAGCTGGCCGACGCGTACGGCGACCTGGCCCTCCCCCTCACGCCGGCGGCCCGCTCCCGCCCGGGCCTGTGGCGCCTGATCGCCCTCTCGGGCGGTGCCCCGGTCACGGTCTTCGGCGAGTGCGGCCACCGGGGCTTCACTCCCCTGACGGCCTGGCCGGAGGAGACGGGAGAGGCGGTGGCGCTGTGCTGACCGACACCACTCCGATCGACTGCGCACAGGGGACTCGCATGACGGAAGGGCCTCGCATGAGCACATCACCCGCGCCCGCCCCCACGCCCGGCAGCCCGGCCGCGCCCTCCGTCGCGCCCTGGGAAGAGCTGGTGACTGTCGCGCTGCTCGGGACGGACCGGCGGACGCCACCGGGGCCGGCGTCCGGTCGGGAGGCACCGGCGGCGCTGCTGGACATCGCGGCCGTGGAGACCGTACGGCGAAGGGCCGGGCTGCGTCCCGCGCGGGCGGCGGCACGGCCGGAGCCTGCGGCGGCGGATCCGCGTCCGCAGCTGCCGCCCGCTGCGGCGCGCCGGCTGTCGATGCTGCTGGCGGACCGGCCCGGCACGGGCGGCGGCGGCCGCAGAGGGGCTGCGCCCGACCTCATGGAACTGCTGCCGCAGTGGCTCTCCCTGGCGAACGCGCGCGGTTTCGCCGCACCCCCGCAGACCTTGCCCACGCTGCTGGACGCGGCCAGGGGACGTACGGATCTGCGCCCGGCGGTCCTGGCCTTCGCGGGCCCGCGCGCGCTGTGGCTGGCCCGGCTGAACCCGGACTGGCGCTTCGCGCTGCGCGCCGCGCCGGGCGGCGGCGCCGAGCTGCCGCTCCCGCAGGAGTCGGACCGCATACGACAGCTCTGGCAGGAAGGCCTGTTCGCGGAACGGGTGGCGCTGCTCACCACCCTCCGGGCGCAGAGCCCCGAAACCGCCCGTGAGCTGCTCGCCACGACGTGGGCGACGGAGCGGGCCGAGGACCGGCTGATGTTCCTCGACTCACTCCGGGCGGGCCTGGCGGCCGCGGACGAGCCGTTCCTGGAGCAGTCGCTCTCCGATCGGAGCCGCAATGTGCGGGCCACGGCGGCGGAGCTGCTGTCGGCGCTGCCGGAATCGGCGCTGGCCGGACGGATGGCGGACCGCGCGGGCTCCTGCGTGGCGGTGGACCGTACGCGTCGGGTGCCGACGCTGGTGGTCGAGGCACCGCACGAGTGCGACGCGGGCATGGAGCGCGACGGCGTGGTGGCCAAGGCGCCGGCGGGACGGGGTGAGCGGTCGTGGTGGCTGGGCCAGCTGGTGGAGGCGGCACCGCTCGGGACGTGGCAGAACCGGCTCGGGGGGCGTACGCCGGAGGAGGTGGTCGCGTTGCCGGTGGCGGACGACTGGCGGAGCGAGCTCCACGCGGCGTGGTGCCGGGCGGCGGTACGGCAGCGGGACCCCCGCTGGTCCAGGGCGCTGCTGGGGTCGCCGTCGGCCCCGGAGGCCGGAGGGCCGGGGGCGGTGTCGCTGGCGGAGCGGGCGAAGCTGCTGGCGACGCTGGGTGCCGCGGAGCGGGCGGACTGGGTCGCGGGGTTCGTCGCCACGCACGGGCTGTCGGAGGCGTTTCAGCTGCTCGGGGTGTGTGCGGTGCCGTGGGCGGCGCCGCTGGGGCGGGCAGTGGTAGACGCGCTGAACATCGCCCGGGACGCGGGGAGTTATCCGTGGAGCTTCAGCGGGGTGATGGGGCTGGCGGAACGCTGCCTCGATCCTGCGGAGGCCGGCCGCCTCGACGCCCTGACGGCCGTACCCGACGAACCGGAGGACGCGTCTCCGGGGGCGGGTGGTTACTGGGCGGAGGCCTTCCAGCGCCTCACGACCACGTTGCGCCTGCGGGCGGCGATGCGGGAGGAGCTGGAGGGCCCATGACGACGCACCCCTCACCTGCGCTGTCCGGACACCCGGGGCCCGTGCTGGCGCGGGGCCGCTTACCCGTGCGGGCAGCTCGGCGCCTGCGCCCATCCGTGCCGCTCCCGGCCCCCGAGCACCCGCACCCGCTCGGAAAGGGCCGTACCGGCAGGCCACGCCCGTCGCTCACAAGCTTCTCCGCCCACCGCGTCAATGACCGGCAGGCAGCCGTACGTCCCGCGCGGCGGAAAGCCACACCGGCGCGGCCCCGGCCCACCCACCGGACGGAGTACGCACCGGCGCCCGCGCAGGGGCTACGCCCCGGCAGGCTGCCGCACGTTCGCCCGCACCCACTCCACGATCGACGCCGTGGTCGCCCCCGGAGTGAAGATCTCCGCGACACCCTTCTCCTTCAGCGGCGCGATGTCCGCCTCGGGGATGATGCCGCCACCGAACACCTTGATGTCCTCGGCATCGCGCTCCTTGAGCAGATCGATGACCGCCGCGAACAACGTGTTGTGCGCCCCGGACAGGATCGACAGCCCGATCGCGTCGGCGTCCTCCTGGATGGCCGTGCCCACGATCTGCTCCGGCGTCTGGTGCAGCCCCGTGTAAATGACCTCCATACCGGCATCGCGCAGCGCCCGCGCGATCACCTTGGCCCCGCGATCGTGGCCATCGAGCCCCGGCTTGGCCACCACCACGCGGATCGGACCGGCTGCCACACCCATCACTGCCTCCATGAACCGACTACACCGACCTGTACCCACACAGGTAGCCCCCGCCGCACCGACCGGGGAAGTGAACGAACGTTATCGACAGCATCCCGCAACCGGCAGTTTCGCGGCACACACCGAGGGGGAAATCACACAATGGGACACGTTCGCCGCGCAGGGTTCCACGCTTCTGCGGCACACGGGCCGCGGCCATCCGCGGCAGACGTGCCGCTACCGGACCGTGCGCAAGGAGAGCCGCTACGAGGTAGCCGCACCACTCCGCCGCCAGCGGGGCGCCGTGGTGGTGAGGCAGACAGGCGAGGGCACGACAACAGGGAGCCACGCCCGACGTACGAGGACGACGCAGCACCGCGCCACGAGAGAGGCGAGGCACCACGTCCCCACGACGGCGGAATGCTCCGTCGCGTCACCGGTGCACCACGCGCCGCACACGCACCGTCGGCCATCACCGTCACCACCGGCGTCGCGACTTTCCACGAGGGCACACGGGGGACAGAGCCGTTCTCCCGCGTGCCGACGGGAGGTCGGCCATGAAGGTCACCGGGGCAGTGCAGCCCTTTCTGCCACTCTGCCGATGTCTGTTCCCCAGCAAACTGGCCGGACTCTCCGTGGCCCTCCTGAAGGCGACCGCCCTGGAGATCGCGATCCTCGCGGGCCACCTCATCCTCTATCCCTCCGGGATCGCACAGGAGCGCCGCGCCGGACCGCCCCCGCTTCCGGCGGAGACCGCACCGCTGCCCACCGAGGCCAAGCCCCCGGTCGTCCTCCTCCATGGCTTCATAGACAACCGCTCGGTCTTCGTCCTGCTGCGCCGTTCCCTCACCCAGCACGGCAGGCAGCAGATCGAGTCGCTCAACTACTCACCGCTGACGTGCGACATCCGTACCGCCGCCGAGCTGCTCGGCCGGCACATAGAGGTGATCTGCGAGCGCACGGGACACGCACGGGTCGACATCGTCGGGCACAGCCTCGGCGGACTGATCGCGCGGTACTACGTGCAGTGCCTCGGCGGCGACATCCGCGTCCGCACGCTCGTCACGCTGGGCACCCCGCACTCCGGCACCCGGGTCGCGCCGCTGGCGAACGCGCACCCGATCGTCCGTCAGATGCGCCCGGGTTCCGAGGTGATCGAGGAGCTCCAGCGGCCCGCACCGGGCTGCCGTACGCACTTCGTCAGCTTCTGGAGCGATCTGGACCACCTGATGGATCCGCTGGAGACGGCCTGCGTCGAGCACCCCGACCTGATGGTGCAGAACGTGCGGGTCAGCGGTATCGGACATCTCGCACTGCCCGTGCACCCCGCCGTGGCGACCGGGATACGGCAGGCACTCGACTCCGAGGGCACGGGAGCCGAAGCCGCCCCCCGCACCGACGGCCTGACGGTGGCGTGAGCCTCCGCGGGACATCCTCCTGACGACAGCCTCCTGACAACCCGCGCACAGCCGTCACTCGACCCCAGCAGAGAGCCATCCGAGCTCGAACAATCATCGAACACCAGGCCAAGGCCGTGTCCACAGACCGCCAAAACACGGCCGAATGCCCGTTTCCTGCGAGCGCGAAACCTGCGGAAGATTGTCGCGCCCGCGTACCGCCGGGTACAGTCGCCGCACTGCTCCGCCAGCCCCTGTTGTCGAGACTGCTCTGCCAGCCCCTGTTGTCGAGGCGAAAGAGAAGTTGGTGAACGACCGTCACCCGTCGGGGACCGTTACTCCCCCGGCTCCGGCTTCCGATGCCGCTTCGGCGCACTACGCGGCATATGGCGGGCAGGGTGGCCAGTACGGCGAGTTCACTACGTACGCCGACGGCTCCGCCAACGGTTTCGCGACCGGCGGCCATCAGATGGCGAGCTTCGCGACCGACCCCCTCTTCGGCGATATGCCGGGTGACGGCACCACCGGCTCGTACGACGCCACGCAGTGGTCCACCGGCAGCCACGAAACGCTCGGCACCGGTACCCATCAGACGCTGAACTACGACGCGTACGCGGCTCAGCATCAGGCCGCGTACGACACGGGCGCCTATGACGCGACCGCGTGGGCGACCGGCTACCAGCAGCTCGCCGACATTCCCTCGCAGCACCCGGGCCCCGACGCCTCGGGCCAGTGGGACGCCGGCTCCTGGCACCACGGCGACCAGACCGCTCCGGCCGACCGGACCCAGCAGTGGGAATGGGGCACGCAGGCCTTCGACACGGGTGCGTACGACGCCACGCAGTGGAACTCGGACGGCACGGCCGCGCACGAGACGCAGGACCAGTCGGCCCCGGAACCGTTCGACCAGCAGGCCACGGCGACGTTCGAGCAGGTCACGCAGGAACCGTTCGATCAGCAGGCCACGGCGACGTTCGAGCAGGTCACCCCGGAACCGTTCGACCAGCAGGCCACGGCGACGTTCGAGCAGATCTCTCCCGAGCACGAAGAACTCGGCGAACACGGCGAACACGGCGTCGAGGCCCCCGGAGACATTCCGCTCCTCGACGACCAGGAGGAGGTCACTCCGGTTCCGGGTTCCCGCGCCGCGTCGCGCACCGCCTCCCGTTCCCGCCGCCGCATTCCGGCCAGGCGCTCCGCGCTGCTGACCGTCGCCGTGCCGTCGGCCTGTGTGATGGGGGTCGCCGGGATCGCCGCCGCGTCCGTCGGCGTCGGCAGCAGCGACAGCAAGGACGCGCACACGACGGCCAGCGCCGCCGACGCGATCGCTGTGAAGCCGTCCGCCGCGAACAACAAGCTCGACACCCAGATCGAGAGCCTCTCCGCGGGCGCGGACGACTTCGCCGACCGGGCTAGCCGAACGCAGGAACGTATCGACCTCAAGGCCCAGCAGGCCGCCGAGAAGCAGAAGGCGGCGGCGGAGGCGGCCCGCAAGGAGCGGCTGCGTCCGAAGTTCGCGCTGCCGGTCGCGCAGAAGGGGCTCAGCGCCTACTACGGCCAGGCCGGCATCAACTGGATGTCCGTACACACCGGCATCGACTTCCCCGTCTCGTACGGCACCACCGTGCTGGCCGCGACCGACGGAACCGTGCGGACGCAGTGGAACAGCGCGTACGGGAACATGGCGATAGTGACGGCCAAGGACGGTACGGAGACCTGGTACTGCCACCTGTCCACGTACAAGGTGGCGTCCGGTACGACCGTGAAGGCCGGCGACCCGATCGCGTTCTCCGGGAACTCCGGCAACTCGACCGGACCGCACCTGCACTTCGAGGTCCGCCCGGCCGGGGGCTCGGCGATCGACCCGCTGCCGTGGCTTCGGAGCCATGGCCTGGACCCGACGTAGGCGAACCCTCTTCGGCGACCCCTCGGCGTGCCCGGGGCCGCACCCCCAGGCCTACCCCCAGGCCTCGGCCTGAACGGGCTCCTCCTCACACGCCGGACGGCCCGAGTGGTGATGCCGGCCGGGGCTGGAAAACCCCGGCCGACCACCTAAAGCTTCTCCACCGGCGCATACCGGAGCAGCAGCCGCTTCGGCTTCGTGTCGCCGAAGTCGATCGTCGCCTCCGCGTTCCCGCCCGTGCCCTTCACGCCGACCACCGTGCCGAGGCCGAACTGGTCGTGCGTGACCCGGTCCCCGACCGCCAGTGAGGCCACCGGCTTCTCGGACGCACCGCCCCGGCGCGTGGCGAAGCCGGACGCCCCCGAGACCGCGGAGCGCGAGCGCGACGACGACAGCGAGGCCGCCACGCCCGAGGCCGGCCCCGAAGACAGCGGAGCAGCGGACGCCCCCTTCCGCTTCCACTCCAGATGCGCGTCCGGGATCTCCTCCAGGAAGCGGGACGGCGGGTTGTACGAGGGCTGGCCCCACGCGCTGCGCAGGGACGAACGGGTGAGGTACAGCCGCTCCCGCGCGCGGGTGATGCCGACGTACGCGAGGCGCCGCTCCTCCTCCAGTTCCTTGGTCTGGCCGAGCGACCGCATGTGCGGGAAGACGCCGTCCTCCATGCCGGTGAGGAAGACGACCGGGAATTCGAGGCCCTTGGCGGTGTGCAGGGTCATCAGGGTGATGACTCCGTTGCCGTCCTCCTCGTCCGGGATCTGGTCGGAGTCGGCGACGAGCGCGACCCGCTCGAGGAACGCCGAGAGATCACCTGACGCCGCGCCCGGCGCACCACCCGGCGCGTCGCCTGCCGCGTCGCCTGCCGCGTCGCCCGCCGCATCGCCTGTCGCGGCCTCCTCCCCTGCCCCGGACTCCTGCTCGAACTCCAGCGCCACAGCGGCGAGTTCCTGAAGGTTCTCGATGCGGGTCTCGTCCTGCGGGTCCGTCGACGCCTGCAACTCCGCCAGGTAGCCGGTGCGTTCGAGCACGGCCTCCAGGACCGTCGCCGGGCCCGCGCCCGACTCGGCGATCGTCCGCAGGTCCTCCATCAGCGTGTTGAACCGCTTGACGGCGTTCGTGGAGCGGGCCGCCATCCCGTACGCCTCGTCGACGCGGCGCAGCGCCTGCGCGAAGCTGATCTTCTCGCGCTGGGAGAGGGCGTCGATCATCGCTTCCGCGCGGTCGCCGATGCCGCGCTTGGGCACGTTCAGGATGCGGCGCAGCGGGACCGAGTCCTCCGGGTTGGACAGGACCCGCAAGTAGGCCAGGACGTCCCGGACCTCCTTGCGCTCGTAGAAGCGGACACCGCCGACGACCTTGTAGGGCAGGCCGACGCGGATGAAGATCTCTTCGAAGACACGGGACTGCGCGTTCGTCCGGTAGAAGACGGCGACGTCTCCTGCCTTTGCCTCGCCCGCGTCCGTCAGCCGGTCTATCTCGTCGGCGACGAACTGCGCCTCGTCGTGCTCGGTGTCGGCGACATAGCCGGTGATCTGCGCGCCGGCGCCCGCGTTGGTCCACAGGTTCTTGGGGCGACGGGACTCGTTGCGCTCGATGACCGCGTTGGCCGCGCTGAGGATCGTCTGGGTGGAGCGGTAGTTCTGCTCCAGGAGGATCGTCGTCGCGTCCGGGTAGTCCTCCTCGAACTGGAGGATGTTGCGGATGGTCGCGCCGCGGAAGGCGTAGATCGACTGGTCGGCGTCACCCACGACGCACAGCTCGGCGGGCTCGAGGTCGTCCTCGCGGGGCGGCTCGTCCTCCGGGCGGGCGCCGCCACCCGGTCCCGGAACCCCGACCAGCTCCCTGACCAGGGCGTACTGCGCGTGGTTCGTGTCCTGGTACTCGTCGACGAGGACGTGGCGGAAACGGCGGCGGTAGTGCTCGGCGACGTCCGGGAAGGCCCGCAGCAGGTTGACCGTCGTCATGATCAGGTCGTCGAAGTCGAGCGCGTTGGCCTCACGCAGCCGCGACTGGTACATGGCGTACGCCTGGGCGAGGGTCTTCTCGAAGCCGTCTGCGGCCTGGGCGGCGAAGTCCTCCTCGTCGATCAGCTCGTTCTTCAGGTTCGAGATCTTGGCGCTGAAGGACTTCGGCGGGAAGCGCTTGGGGTCGAGGTCCAGGTCGCGGCAGACCAGGGCCATCAGACGCTTGCTGTCGGCGGCGTCGTAGATCGAGAAGGAGGAGGTGAACCCGAGCCTCTTCGATTCACGCCTCAGGATGCGCACGCACGCGCTGTGGAACGTCATCACCCACATCGCGTTGGCGCGCGGGCCGACCAGCTGCTCGACGCGCTCCTTCATCTCGCCCGCGGCCTTGTTGGTGAAGGTGATCGCGAGGATCTGGCCGGGGTGCACATGGCGCTCACCCAGCAGGTGCGCGATCCGGTGCGTGAGCACGCGCGTCTTGCCGGAGCCGGCACCGGCCACGATGAGCAGGGGGGAACCGGCGTGCACCACGGCCGCGCGCTGGTTCTCGTTCAGCCCGTGCAGGAGCGTGGCCGGGTCCACGGCGGGGCGGGGGGCTCCGTCGCGGTAGTACGTGTCCCGGTCCGGCGGCACGTCGAACTTCCCGCCGAACAGATCGTCCGGAACCGACTCCGGTACGTGATCGTCCTCGGGCGGCGGCGGGGGCTCCTCCTCGTGGGCCCGCGAGGGCTTGAGGTCCGCCAGGAAGCTGTCATCAAAGAGGCTGCTCATCGCTCTCCGAGTCTAGGCTGCCCCACCGACAACCGGTCGCCGCCCCAGAAACTCGGTGCCCCGATGGGCCGCAATTCGGTGCCTCGAGGGACCGCGGAGGGCCGCTGAAGTCGACGATCTTCCGATTGCGATCACCCAACACCCCACCACTGTCCGCATTTGCCGCGTTACGGCCGGCGACTGACCGGAAGAGATCGGCCGGGCGAGAAGCCACCCAGCGCACGCCCCAGCAGCGCCGCACTCCCCCAGGCCCCGCCCCGCTCCACCCCACTCCACCCCACTCCCGCCACCTACCACCACGACAACGTCCGGACAACTCACCCCAGACCCATCCCGATTGCCCGCGGGCAGCGACCCCCGTGGCTAAGGTCACGAAAATGTATCGGGCATATCGCGCATCAAACTTCACACAGGCCACACGAGTTGGCTACCGTGCCCGGCAGGCCGCACGACCCCCACCGGCGAACATCGCCGGGCCGCGCGGCCTCCGCCGAGTCCGGCGTGCCGCCCGTGGCAGCTGGAGCCGGGGACCCAACCGACCTCGGGGTGAATCGGCTCAGCCGCCTTGAAGGGCTTCAACCGCCTTGAAGGGCAACGACCGTAGGGCAAACCTTCCGAAGCACGCGCCCGAACCCGACAGCTAACTCGGTAGGCGGAACACGGAAGGAGACGCCTTCATGGCGCCGCACCGAAAGCCGCGTCCCGCCGGCACGCGCATGGCAGGCATACGGACCCCGGGCCTGGCGACGGCGGCTCTGACCTCCGTGGCCCTGCTCTCCCAGACGGCCAACGCCGCGCCCCCGGCCGACGACAAGCCGAGTCTCGAAGAAGTCGAGAAGAAGGTCGACGACCTCTACCGCCAGGCCGAGTCGGCCACGGAGAAGTACAACGCGGCCAAGGAGAAGACCACCAAGCAGCGCACGCGCGTCGGCACCCTCCTCGACGAGGTCGCGCAGCGCACCCAGAAGCTCAACGACGCGCGGGAGCGGCTCGGCTCGTTCGCGGCGGCGCAGTACCGGACCGGGGCCTCCGCACCCGACACCACGACCTTCCTGCTGGCCGACAGTCCTCAGGACTATTTCGACCAGACCCAGTTGATGAGTCGGCTGACCGACCACCAGAAGGACGCCGTCGACGCCTACGTCACCGAGCAGGCCGCGACGACGACGAAGCGACAGGAGGCGTCCCAGAGCCTGGAGACCCTCACCGAGTCGCAGAGTGCGCTCAAGACGGCCAAGGCGACCGTCCAGCACAAGCTCGCCACGGCGCGCGAGCTGCTGTCGAAGCTGACCGCCGAGGAGAAGGCGCGGCTCGCGGCGATCGAGAAGGAGAAGCGGGCCGCGGCCGACCGCAAGGCGGAGGAACTGGCGCGGCAGCAGGCCGCGGCCGCGCAACAGACCGCCCAGCAGGACCCGGCGTCCGGAACCGGCAGCACGTCCGGCGCCACCGGCGCCACGGGCTCCACGGGGTCCACGGGGTCCACGGGGTCCACGGGGTCTGCCGGATCGTCGTACTCGACCAAGGCTGGCAAGGCCCTCGCCTTCGCCCGCGCGCAGATCGGCAAGCCGTATGTCTGGGGCGCCACCGGTCCCGGCTCGTACGACTGCTCGGGGTTCACCCAGGCGGTGTGGAAGGCCGCCGGCGTCACGCTTCCACGCACCACCTATGACCAGGTGAACGCGGGCACGACGGTCTCCCTCTCGAACATCCAGCCGGGCGACCTGGTCTTCTTCTACGACGACATCAGCCACGTCGGCCTCTACATCGGCAACGGCATGATGATCCACGCCCCGAAGCCGGGCGCGTACGTCCGCGAGGAGTCGATCTTCTACGACGGCGAGTCGGCGATCCACAGCGTGGTGCGGCCGGCCTAGCCCACGCATTCCCCCGCGGCGCACGCGCGTGACCGGTTTTCGTGCGCCACGCGCACGTGACCGGTTTTCGTGCGCCACGCGCGCGTGCCCCGTACCGCCATGCGCGCGTACGTCCCTAGCATCGGGCCCATGCCAGGCACCCCTCAGCCCCGCACCTGGTGGGCGCCGCTCCCGCCCGCCGACGGAGCCGCCGTGATGGCGACCGGCGTCGTGTCGGTCGGACTGCATCTGACCGGACACGAGGTCCTGTCCCGCATCGCGCTGGTGGCGGCCGGAGCGGCCTGGCTCGCGCTCGCCGCGGACTTCACCGTACGGCTGCTTCGCGAGCGGGAACGGTGGGCGGCCGAGGCGGGGACACCGGCCGCGCTCACCGCCGTGGCCGCGACCGCCGTCCTCGGGACCCGGTTGTCCGCGCTGGGGTGGCAGGGCCTGGCCGAGGCGCTGCTGGCCCTGGCCGCCGCACTGTGGCCGGGGCTGCTCTTCCTTGTCGTACGGCGCTGGGAACGGCACATGCCCGGGGTGGTGCTCCTGGCGTGTGTGGCCACGCAGGGGCTCGCCCTGCTCGGCGCGACGTTGGCGGCCGACCTGGGGGTGGCGTGGCTCGCGCACACGGCGCTGGTGTTCTTCTGGCTGGGGCTCGTCCTGTACGCCGTCGCCCTGTGGCGCTTCGACCTGCGGCAGGTCGCCGAAGGCGCCGGAGACCACTGGATCGCGGGCGGTGCGCTCGCCCTCTCCGCGCTGGCCGGCGCACAGCTCGTCGCGGCCCGCCGCAGCGGCGGCCCCTACCTCTGGAACGACGACGACAACGGCGTGCTGCGGACCGTGACGGCCGCGCTGCTCGTGCTCGCCCTCGGCTGGTACTGCGTGCTGTGGGCGGCCGAGCTGCGGTGGCCGCGGCCGGCGTACGACGTCCGGCGCTGGGCGACGGTCTTCCCGATGGCGATGACGGCGGTGGCGGTGCTGTCCGTCGCCATCGTGCTCGGCGTCCCTTGGCTGTGGGGGCCTGGGCAGGTCCTGCTGTGGATCGCGGTGGCGGTGTGGCCGGCCGTCTGCGCGGCCGCCGTCGTGGACATCAGGTCCAGAGCACCGCGATGAAGATGTTCGCCGTGGTCAGCAGGCCGACCAGGCCGAACAGCCCCTTGTCGACCTGCTCCTCGTCGCGCTTCACGTAGACCAGGCCGAGGATGACGATCAGCAGCGCCAGTTTCACGCCGATCTTGATGGTGTTGACCGAGTGGTCGTCCGCCTGGTTGAGGCCCACCAGGGCGACGCCCGTGACCAGCATGGTCAGCGCGCCGTGCAGCATCCCGGGAACGAAGCGGGCCGTGCCCCGGCCCATCGCCTTCATCTGGGTGAGGAAACCGCCGAGGAGCGCGGCGATGCCGATGATGTGCAGGCCGACGAAGAGATGGATGAGTACGTCCATGAGGCCGGAGCCTAATCAGAGGGGCTCGTGCCCCCTGACACCGGCCCACCACCCAGGGACCCCGGTCCTCGCATATATGCATCCCTTAGCACCCCGCCGCACCTGCGCGCCCGCGGAACCGCCACATCGGTCATCACCCTGCGTGAAGTCGGCGTCCCTGGTCCGGGATCACGGTCACATACGGTCACCTGGCAGTCTCCTCACGCCAGTTCCGTACATTGCGTTACGGGGCCCTCGCCGTCAGGTTTAGCGTCCTCCACCAGGTGACCGGCTCCCCACCGCCGCCCGGGCCAGGGGCGGCAGCCGGACACCACCGCCGAAAGGTCCGGCGGCGGCCTGCTCCCCCTGTGCGGGCCGCCGCCGGACGCGTAACCGCTGACCGCTCGCGTCCCGGCGGTCGTACGGAAGGATGTGGGCCCTCGTGGCAGCACACCGCAAGCCCAGACAGCGCTCCCTCGGCGGTCATACGGCCCGTACCGCCGTCACGGTCGCCCTCGCGGGTGCGGCGACCGCGACCGCGTTCGACGGGACCGGGCACGCCGAGCCGCAGCTGTCTCCGGCACAGGTCAAGGCCGAGGCGGACAAGCTGTACGAGCAGGCGGAGGCCGCCACCGAGAAGTACAACGGGACGAAGGAGAAGGCCGACAAGGCGGAGCGGCGGCTCAATGCGCTGCGCGACGAGGCGGCACGGCGGACGGAACGGCTCAACTCGGCCCGGGACGCACTGGGTTCGGTGGCGGCCGCGCAGTACCGCTCGGGCGGCCTCGACCCCGCGGTGCAGCTGATGCTCTCCTCCGACCCGAAGCAGTACCTGGACGGGGCCGCGGTCGCCGAGCGGGCCGGGAGCCGGCAGGCCACGGCCGTGGAGCGCGTACGGAAGCAGCTGCGGGAGATCGAACAGCTGCGCGGGGCGGCGCAGGTCGAGCTGGCCTCGCTGAAGTCCCGGCAGACGGAGCTGAAGCGGCAGCGGAAGACGGTCACGACGAAGCTGACCGAGGCTCGGCGGCTGCTGTCCCGGCTGACGGACGCGCAGCGGGCGCAGCTGGACACGGCGGGGGGCGCCGGGCATGCCTCGCGCTCGGCGGCGCGGGACCTGGGGCCGGCCTCCTTGTCGGCCGCGACCGCCGAGGCGCCCAACTCACGGTCGGCGGCCGCGGTCTCCTACGCGTACGCGAAGCTCGGCAGCCCCTATGTCTGGGGCGCGACCGGCCCCGACGCGTTCGACTGCTCGGGCCTGGCGCAGGCGGCGTACCGCTCGGCCGGTATCTCGCTGCCGCGCACGACCTACGCCCAGATCGACACGGGCCGCCGCGTCTCCCGCTCCGAACTCCTCCCCGGTGACCTGGTGTTCTTCTACTCCGGGATCAGTCACGTCGGGATCTATGTGGGGCACGGACAGATGATCCACGCGCCGAATCCGACCGCACCGGTACGGCTGGCGCCGATCGACGAGATGCCGTTCGCGGGGGCCACTCGGGTGGTGTGAGGACGCCTCCCGCACCGAGGCGGTCGGGGGCGCGGCGAGAGCCTCTCCCTGTCCGCGGAATGGGGGAGGCTTCCGGACAGGTACGTCGGCGCGTGGGCGTCGGGGACACGGCAGCGCGATACCGTCGGCGCGAACAGCACCGCCCTACAGCACCGCCCGACGCTCGCCCCGTTCGCGAACCGTGCTCCGTCCGTTGCCGCCGCGGCCTCGCCCCCCGCGGTGCCCGCCCGGGAAGGCCCCGATGCCCCGCTCCACGCTGCCTCCTCCGCCGCCGCCCGCGCATCTGCGGACCTGGCCGGACCGTTCGGCGCTGCTGGCCGACCGGTGGCGGGCGCTGGAGGAGCTGCGCAGACGGAGTCTTGGGGTGCACCGGGTGCTGCTGCTCTGGCTGCTGGCGGTCACGGCGATCATCGGCTGGGCGCTGCTCGTCCTGCCGTTGCAGCAGATCGAGCAGGAGGACCCCACCAGCCTCGTCCTCGGCCCGCTCTTCGCCATTCTGGGCCTCGCGGCGCTCACCCCCTCGCTCGTCACGGTCAGCCTCGCCGTCCGCCGCGACGGCCGGATACACCAACTTCTGGACGACTGGCTCCGGCTGGACAGCCACCCGCCGACGGACGCCCGTCTCCGCGCCCCCGGCCTCAGCCTCTTCTGGCTGCTCTCCTCACTCTGCGTCTGCGCGATCGGCCTGTGGTCGTCGTTCGCGGCGACGGCCGACGCCAAGCCCGGTGGGGGCACCTACGGCGATGTCGCCCTGGGGATGGGTATCGGCCTGATCCTGTGGCTGACCGGCCTCATCGGCGTGGGCAAGGCCGTACGTCATTACCGGTGGGCGGTACGGGCGTTGCGGCCGCGGCCGGGGGTGCGGTCAGGGGCGGAGCCGGCTCCCGGGTTGGGGGCGGCACCGGGGCCGGGGGCAGCACCCGGGGCCGGACCGGCGTCGGGGGAAGCGTCGAACGGTCGGTGACCTTGAGGTCCGGGAGGTACGTCTCTCAGCCGACCTCCCGCAGCGCCTCGCCGATCGCCGTCACTCCCTCAGCGGGGGCCCCGGCCGTGTCCGGTGACGCGACGCAGCCGGGCGGCAGCCCCGGCGGCCCGGCCGCCTGCGGTGCCAGGACAGCGGATGCGCCGGCTCTGTCCCTGCCCCGCCACTCCCCCGCCCGCATGTCCCGTCATCTGCCCCGGCGTTGCCGCCACGCAGGCGGAAACCGGGTGACCGGCCGCCGCGCACCCACCCCATCGTCAGACCGGTCGGGTCAGACCAGCCATGTCCTGCCGGTCGCGTCCTACTAGTCGGGGCAGACCAGCCGGGTCAGACCAGTCGGCGGGCCGTGGCCCATCTGGTCAGCTCGTGACGGTTCGACAGCTGGAGCTTCCTCAGCACCGCCGAGACATGGGACTCGACCGTCTTGACGGAGATGAACAGCTGCTTGGCGATCTCCTTGTACGCGTAGCCGCGGGCGATCAGGCGCAGGACCTCGCGCTCGCGCTGGGTGAGGCGGTCCAGGTCCTCGTCGACCGGTGGGGCGTCGGTCGAGGCGAAGGCGTCGAGGACGAAGCCGGCCAGGCGCGGGGAGAAGACCGCGTCGCCCTCCTGAACGCGGAAGACGGAGTTGACCAGGTCCGTGCCCGTGATGGTCTTGGTGACATAACCGCGGGCCCCGCCGCGGATGACGCCGATCACATCCTCCGCCGCGTCCGAGACGGACAGGGCGAGGAAACGGACCGGCTGCTCCGCGTCGGCCATCAACGGCGCGCAGCGGCGCAGGACTTCGACCCCGCCGCCGCCCGGCAGATGGACGTCGAGGAGGACCACCTCGGGGCGCGTGGCCGTGATGACCGTGATCGCCTGGTCGACGTCCGCGGCCTCGCCGACCACCTCGACGCCGGTGCGCTCGGTCTGCCCGATCTCGGCCTGCACCCCCGTCCGGAACATGCGGTGGTCGTCCACGAGTACGACCCGCACATGCCGCCCGGGGGCGTCCGCTCCGGTCACGCCGCCGTTCGGCTCGGCCGACCCGCTCGGCTCCTTCGCGTCACTCATGACGTCTTCTCCGCCCTCTCCATCTCCAACTCGACCTCCGTACCGCCGTCGGGCACCGCACGCAGCCGTGCCGTTCCGCCGTTGCGCTCCATGCGGCCGATGATCGATTCTCTGACGCCCATGCGGTCGCCGGGTATCGCGTCGAGGTCGAAGCCGGGGCCCCGGTCGCGAACGGACACGAAGACCGTCCTGCCCTCGACTTCGGCGTAGACCTGTACGGCTCCGCCGTCGCCACCGTACTTGGCGGCGTTCACCATTGCTTCCCGCGCGGCCTGCATCTGTGCGGTCAGGCCCTCGTCGAGCGGGCAGTCGCCGACTATGACGACCTCGATGGGGACACCGTGCTTGTCCTCCACCTCCGCCGCGTTGCGCCGGACCGCCTCGGCGAGGGTGTCCGGCTCGTCGGCCTCGTCCTTGCCGGTTCCCTCGGGCTTGTAGAGCCAGGCGCGCAGGTCGCGCTCCTGGGCACGGGCGAGGCGCCGCACCTCGTTCGCACTCTCCGCGTTGCGCTGGATCAGGGTCAGGGTGTGCAGCACCGAGTCGTGGACGTGGGCGGCGACCTCCGCGCGCTCCTGGGCGCGGATACGCATCAGGCGCTCCTCGGAGAGGTCCTGTGTCATGCGTACGAGGTAGGGGCCGGCCAGGAGCGCTATGCCGACCAGGACCGCGAGCGCCGCCTGGAGCACCGAGCCGAGGTGGGCAGCGGAGCCCTGTAGGACGAAGATGCCGGAGACACCGGCGGTGACCAGCAGGACACCGGCCGCGGACCGCAGCAGCGTGAGTGTGCGCCGGCGGCGGCCGACCTCCACCCAGCGGGCCCGCCGTGCGTTGTCCGCCTGGCGCCAGACCAGGGCGACTCCCGCGCCGACGAGCACGGTGGGCCAGAGATACGCCTTGGCTCCGCCGCCGAGATTCACCTTGCCGACGAAGACCATCGCCACGACGACCATGAGGAGCAGAGCGGCGATCTGTCCCTTGTCGGGCTTGCGGGCGACGAGTCTGCGACGGCCGTCCGCGGCGGTCTCGGTGGTGAGGGCAGGCGGGCGCTGGGCGTCGACGCCGCCCACGCCGAGCGGCACGAAGAACCAGAACGCGGCGTACAGCAGCGCGCCCAGCCCGTCCGCCATGAACAGGCCGACGAACACGAGCCGCACCCAGATCACGGGCAGACCGAGATGCCCGGCGAGCCCCCGCGCCACGCCCCCGAGCCAGCGTCCGTCACTGCTGCGGTAGAGCTTGCGCGGGAGCCGCGGGTCGGCGAGTGGCACTGCTGCGGCGTCCGGCATGCCATCGATGTTCACACGACCGGCCCACCCGGGCATCAGGGTCTACCCCCGAGACTCCCCTGATCTTCGAAAGACCGCTGATCGAACACTTCCCGCCGCCCCCGTCAGGGCAGATATCAGGGTTCCGCCAGGGTCATCCCGACTGCCGCCGGGCGGCCGCGGCGGCGACGATATACACATGACAGATCAGCAGCACGCGGCACCGGAGCCGGGCCCCGGTCCGGGCCCCGGCACCGGCCGTGGTCCGGAGCCCGGCGCGGACCACGGCGCCCGACCACCGGCGGCCGAGCCACGGGACGCCGCGCCGTCCGCCGGCCCGTCAGGTGACGCTGCCGCGTCCGAGGCGACGGCCCCGACGGCCCCGCCCAGGTTCCGCCGCGACCGGCGGCACAGAATGCTGGGGGGTGTGTGCGCGGGGCTGGGGCGGCAGTGCGACATGGATCCGGTGATCTTCCGGATCGTGCTCGCGGTGCTCTCCGCGACCGGCGGCCTCGGCCTTATCTTCTACGGCTTCGTCTGGCTCTTCGTCCCGTACGACGACGAGGAGGAGAACGAGGTGCGCAAGCTGCTGACCGGCCGCGTCGACGGCCCCGCGCTGGCCGCCGTCCTCTTCGCCCTGGTCGGCTGCGGCGTCTTCCTCTCCATGCTCAACAACGGCGGGGTGCTCACCTTCGCGGCGGTCCTCTCCCTGCTCCTCGCGGGCGCGGGGTACTGGTCGCAGCGGCGCGGCGCCCCCGATCCCGACCCGCTGGCCGCCCAGGCCGTGGCCGATGCCCCGCCGGAGGCCAAGGCACCACCCGTGCCCGCCTCCTACCCCTCCTGGTGGCGCGACCCGATCGTCAAGGACGGCACGCATGTGGGTGGCACGGGCTATCTGTGGGGGCCCATGGACGCCCGGGACCGGGACGTCTCGGCGGCGGTCAACATCGCCCGCGGCACCTCGTTCCGCCAGGACATACGCACGGCGCGCGAGCCGAAGCCGCGTGGTCCGCGCTGGATCGGCGGCTGGGTGTTCCTGTTCGCCCTGCTGGCGGGAGCCCTCGGCACCGGGCTGACATGGGACGACCACGCTCTCGGCACCAGTCTCCAGACCGGCCTGGCGTGCGCGCTGGCCGTGTTCGGCACAGGCATCGCGATCAGCGCGTTCCTGGGGCGCACGGGCGCGGGCTCACTCTTCCTGGCGGTGATCACGGCGGGTCTGCTCGCGGCGTCCGCGGCCCTACCGAAGGACATCAGCACGCACTGGGTGCGGACGAACTGGACACCGGCGTCGGCGTCGGCCGTGCAGCCGAGGTACGAGCTCGGCACGGGCGAGGGCACCTTGGATCTGACCCGTCTGCGTCTCGCCAAGGACCAGACGGTGACGACGGGGGCGCAGGTCGGGGCCGGCCGGCTCAGGGTCGTGCTGCCCGCCGACGTGACGGCAGAAGTGGACATCCGGGCGGGCATCGGCGACATCCAGTTGCCGGGCGACGGAAAGCAGGACGTGGACGTGGAGCCGGGCAAGCAGCAGCAAGTGACGCTCACCCCGTCCGGCACGAAGAACGGCGGCACGCTGAACCTCGACCTCGAAGTCGGCGTGGGACAGGTGGAGGTAACTCGTGCTGCGTCATGAATTCCAGCCAGGAAAGCTGATAGCGGGCTTGTTCCTCACCGTCGCGGGCGTCGCCTTCGCCGGCGATGCGGGCGGCTCATGGGAGACGCCGTGGTTCGCGATCATCCCGATGGTCACGGGCGGCCTCTGCCTGGCGGGTGCGGCGGCGTTCCTGACGCACGCGATACGCCAACGGCGCGCAGGCCACGACCATGCTTCTCCCGAGCCGGAGGGGGCGTGGCCGTCGGACCGGCCGTCGGGGGGATGAGCGTCGGGGTGACAAGCAGCGGGCCGAGGGGTCGCGCCGACGGTGACTCGACGACGGTGACTCGACGACGGGTGACGGACGCCGGAGGAGAACTTCACAGCGGCAATCGAGCGCGTAAGCGTCGGCCGACCTCGTCACGGGTAGCCGGGCCGCGTCAGCGCCGACCGACCTCGTCGGCGGAGCCAGGCCGTCGCGTCAGCGGTAGCCGGCCCCGCGTTGCCTGCGTCGTGCGCGCAGGGCCGCGTCCAGGGAGAACACGGAGGCGCCGGCGAGAACCAGGGGGAGCCAGGCCATGAGATAGGCGAGGTCGTTGCCGTAGTAGTAGGGGTCGGAGGCCCAGCTCACGGTCAGCCAGAGACTGAGGGAGATCAGGGCCCCGCCGAGCGCGGCGAGGCGGGTCAGCAGGCCGATGAGGGTGCCGATACCGACGGCCAGTTCACCTAGAGCTATGGCGTAGCCGAAGCCGACGGGGTTCTTCAGCGCGAGGTCGACAAGGGCCGGGATCGCCGAGGAGTCGCGCACCGTGCGCATCATGTCGCCGATCGAGCCTGCGCCGGACTCGGACATGAACGCGCTGTTGGTGAGCTTGTCCAGGCCCGCGTAGATGAAGGTGACGCCGAGGAAGACCCGCAGAGGCAGCAGCGCGTATCGGGTGGCGGTGTCCCGCCAGTCCCGGTCGCCTTCGAGGTAGGGGCTTTGGGTGTCGGTGCGCATGCCGTGAGCCATCGCTGGTGCCGCCTCTCGCCCGCCGGTCCGTTGCCCTCTCAACAAACCATACGTAGGGAGGGCCGCTACCGCTCAGTATCTGCGCCGTCTGTTTTCCGTCCTCGCCCGTAAATACGCACCGCCGGGCGGCACACGAACCACACCCCTCAGTCCGTGACGCCACACCCCTCAGTCCGTCACGTCGATCGTCACCCGATTCGTTTCGACCCCCGCCGCCGTGATCACCTGCACCTCCACGCGCCCCGGCTCCACATCCGCCGGCACCGGCACCGTCAGTACCGCATCCGTCGGGTTGCTGAAGCCCCCCGCCACCGGCACCAGTGGCACATGCACATGCACCGCCCCGATCCGCACCACCATCCGCGACAACCGGTCCGCCGTCTGCGCCCCCGGCGGCACGAAGCCCGCGCCCCGGATCTCGATGTCGTCGCCGGTCCGGATCGGCGCGTCCAGATCCCCCGCCTCCCGGGCCCGCACGACGGACAGGACCACCGGACGCCCGCCCTCCGCGTACTTCCCGGCGAGATACGTCGCGGCGGACACGAGCACCAGCAGCGCCAGCCCCCACGGCAGATCGGGGAGTTGGTCGGGACGCCGGGCCAGCCGTACCGCGGCGAAGGCGAGAGCCACCGCGCCCACCACCACGTACTGGATGTCCGCGAAGCTCCCCCGCCCCGAGTCGTCCGTGAGCAGATCCGCTCCGCGCGGGCGGTCGGCGCGTACCTTCTGGAGCCGCTGCCCCAGCACCCGCAGGCCCACCACCCGCCGCACCAGCACCGCGATGCCGCAGGCCACGGCGACCACGGTCACCACGCCCACTCCGCGGGCGAGTTCGAGCCCGGCGATCAGCGCGTCCCGTTCACCGGGCCCGGACGCGGCCGCCAGCTGCCCCACCAGCACGAGCACCGCGTACACCACGAACAGCACCCAACTCGCCGCGACCGCACGGGAGGTGGAGAGCCGGTTGTCCTCGCCGATGACCGGCGCCAGGGCTCCGCCGCGCGCCCGGTGCAGATAGCCCGCGCCGGTGAGCGACCCGCCCACCACCACCGCGGCGAGCAGCCCGGCAGTCCGCGCCACCGTCCACCCCGCACCGATGGCGGTCAGCGCCTGTGCCAGGAGCAGCGCCCCGACCACGCCCCAGACCACGAACGCCGTATGCCGCCACAGCCGGCCCAGCCAGGCCTCGCCCTCGACCCGCCCTCGCTCGGCGACGAGGTCCGCGGACTGGGTCAGTTCGTCCGACACCCACTGCCGCGAGGCCGACGCGGAGTACGCGACCGCCGCCGGCAGCCCCTGCCCCGACGCGAACTCGTCCCGCCTGGAGAGGAACGCGGCCACCGCACGCCGATGTCCCTCGCGCGCGCCGTGCGGACAGTCCCCGCAGGTGCACCCGCCCTCATGCGCACCGGGCCCGGTTCCACGCCCCGCGCCCTGCCTCGCCTCCTGCACCGCCACCAACTGCCGCCTTCCCGCGCCAGAACTCCAACCCACCGGACAACCGACCACCACACAGGCCCACCACCGCACAGACCCGCACCGCGACAGGCCCACACCGCGACAGGCCCACCACAGCACACCCGCACCGCACGCACCCGCATCGCCGCACGCCCACGCCGCCGCACACCAGCACCGCGCGGCCCCGTACCGCCGCGCACCCGCACAACTCCCGGCCGACGACAGCGAATTGTGCCGTACCGAACACCCCCCGCATCCGGCAGGTCCGTCAGTCCGAGTGAACTCGCGGGCCCCCTGTTGACCCGGCTGCGAGAATTTCCGTATGGCCGAGATCATCCAGCGCGACGGGAGCTGGGCCTTCGACGGCAGTACGGTCCGGATCACGCCGGGACTGCACCGCTCCGTGCCGTTGTTCCGGCAGACGTACGGGGAGGTCACCGTCCCCCTGGAGGCGATCTCCGGCATCGTCTACGAGCCCGAACGCAAGCGCGGCAGGCTGCGGCTGAGGCTGCGCGAGGGCGCCGATCCGCTGCTCCAGGCGACCGGCGGACGCCTGCCGGACGCCGCCGACCCCTACCGGCTGGCCGTGGACATCGACCGCTCGGGGGTCGCCGAGTACGTCGCCGAGGAGATCCGGCACTCGCTCCTGCTCGAGCAGATTCCCCAGGAGCCGACGAAGGCCTACCTCCTGTCCGGCCCACCCGTCCCGGTCTCCGTCCGTTCGAGTGACGGCACGGTCTCCTTCGACGGCGCCGAAGTGCGGATCGACTGGAGTGACACCTCCGAACGGATCAAGCGGGCGACGGGTCCGCGGATCATCGCGGTCGGCGATCTGGTGCAGGTCGAGTGGCTGCCCAACTCCGGTTACGAGGACGGCTTCCTGCGCTTCGTGACCCGTGAGACCGTCTTCTCCAAGCTGCCGCCGGAGAAGGACCCGTACGCCCTCGATCTGTGGGGCAGCGCCCGGCGCGATCTGCTGACGGCCCTCGTCGCCGCCGCGGTCACCGCCCGGCTGCCGCACCCCTCGACCCGCCTCGCCGACTTCGTGGAGCGCCCGCGGCTCGCCACCGCCGTACCACCCGCGGCCGACCACGACGTACTCCTGCGCCGCCTCAGGGATCTGGGCGAGCTGCACCGCGAGGGCGTGCTGACGGACGAGGAGTTCGCCGCGGCCAAGGCAGCCGTCCTCCGGGGCTTCTGACACCGTCAGCTCAGCAGGTCCGGCTCGCTCCGGCTGATGTCCTGCCACAGCGGCTGGTAGTTGATCCACGCCACCAGATCCCCGCCGAGCTGCTCGCGGGTCGCCACCGCCTGCTTGTGGTCGATCAGGACCGGCCGGCCCGCCGCCCTCGCGGTCAGCTGCACCTGGCAGGACCGTTCCATCGACACGAACCACCAGGCCGCCGCGTCCACCGAGTCGCCGACCGTCAGCAGCCCGTGGTTGCGCAGCACCAGCGCCTTGCGGGTGTCGAGCGCGGAGGCGATCCGGCGGCCTTCCTCGGCGTCCACCGCGACCCCCGTGTACGCGTCGTACAGCGCGTGGTCCTCGTAGAAGGCGCAGCTCTCCTGGGTGATCGGGTCCAGCAGGTCGCCGAGCGCGGACAGGGCGCGCCCGTGCACGGAGTGGCAGTGGGCGACGGCCACGACGTCGGGGCGGGCGGCATGCACCTGGGCGTGCACGGTGAATGCCGCCTGGTTGACGTGGTAGCGGCCCTCGATCACCTGCCCCGAGGCGTTCACCATCACAAGATCACTCACGGTCACATGCTTGAACGGCATTCCGAACGGGTTGACCCAGAAGCAGTCGCTGTACTCGGGATCGCGCGCGGTGATGTGGCCGGAGACCCCGTCCTCGAATCCGAGCCGCCCGAAGAGCCGCAGGGCGCCGGCCAGCCGTTCCTTGCGATGCGTGCGCTCGTCGTCCAGTGACTCGTACATCGGCGGCATGGCGAACTGCAGCCGGTCGGTGGGCAGGGGCAGGGGTGGTGTGGGCCCGTACATCGGTCCTCCAGGCCTGAGTTCCGTCACGGAGCGGAAGTTACCGTCGGTCAGCGCAGGAAAACAGAGCAGTTCTGTGAAGAGATCCGTGAATGCTCCCGGTCCGGCGGGGCGTGACCGCTGCCCCGGATGACGGGTCCGGCGACATCCCTGCGGACGACCCCCGTTCACAGCACTGACCCGGCCCGACGACGGGCCATGGCAGTCTGGCGGGGATACCCGACAGAAGATGTCGGGTATCCCCGCCAGACTCCCCGTATGACACAGACGAACTGGGCGGCTTTCACCACGGCGGAACCCGGGCTCGCGAATATCGCCGAGGAGCGTTTCGGGGGCTTCGCCCATCACGTCCTGGCGACCCTGCGCAAGGACGGCTCGCCCCGCACGACCGGCCTCGAAGTCCGCTTCCTGCACGGCGAACTGTGGCTCGGCATGATGCCGGACTCGCTGAAGGCGCTCGACCTGCGCCGCGACCCGCGCTTCGCGCTCCAGGCGAACCCCGGGGAGGGGGCCGGGACGGGGGGCGGGGACGTACGGATCAGCGGGCGGGCGATCGAGGTCGAGGACCCGGCGACGAAGGCCGCGTATGGGAAAGAGGTGGAACCGCCGGAGCCGTTCCACCTCTTCCGCACCGAGCTGACGGAGGTCGTACGGACCTACGTCGAGGACGACATGTATCTGGTCGTCGAGATCTGGCGGCCTGGCGCGCCGGTGCGCACGCTCAGGCGGACGTGAGCCTCGGGACTACTCCCCCTCGGCTCCCGGGACTACTCCCACTCGATGGTGCCCGGCGGCTTGCTCGTCACGTCGAGGACGACTCGGTTGACGTCCGCGACCTCGTTCGTGATCCGCGTGGAGATCTTCGCCAGGGTGTCGTACGGGAGGCGCGACCAGTCGGCGGTCATGGCGTCCTCGCTGGACACCGGGCGCAGCACGATCGGGTGGCCGTAGGTGCGGCCGTCGCCCTGGACGCCGACGCTGCGGACGTCCGCGAGCAGGACCACCGGGCACTGCCAGATCTCGCGGTCGAGACCGGCGGCCGTCAGCTCCTCGCGGGCGATGGCGTCGGCCTCGCGGAGCAGGTCCAGACGCTCCTTGGTGACCTCGCCGACGATGCGGATGCCGAGGCCCGGGCCGGGGAACGGCTGGCGCTGGACGATCTCGTCCGGCAGGCCGAGCTCCTGGCCGACCATGCGGACCTCGTCCTTGAACAGCTTGCGCAGCGGCTCGATGAGCTCGAACTCGAGGTCCTCGGGCAGGCCGCCCACGTTGTGGTGGGACTTGATGTTGGCCGTGCCCGTACCGCCGCCGGACTCGACCACGTCCGGGTAGAGGGTGCCCTGGACCAGGAAGGCCACCTCGGGACCCTCGTCCGCGATGATCTCCGCCTGCGCCTGCTCGAAGACCCGGATGAACTCGCGGCCGATGATCTTCCGCTTCTCCTCGGGGTCCGAGACACCCTTGAGCGCGGTGAGGAAACGCTCCTCCGCGTCCACGACCTTCAACTGGACGCCGGTCGCGGCCACGAAGTCCTTCTCGACCTGCTCGGTCTCGCCCTGGCGCATCAGACCGTGGTCGACGTACACACAGGTCAGCTGGGAACCGATGGCCTTCTGTACGAGCGCGGCGGCCACGGCGGAGTCGACGCCGCCGGACAGACCGCAGATGGCGCGCCGGGTGCCGACCTGCTCGCGGATGAGCTCCACCTGCTCGTCGATGACGTTGCCGGTGGTCCAGGACGGGGTGAGGCCCGCGCCCCGGTACAGGAAGTGCTCCAGCACCTGCTGGCCGTGCGTGGAGTGCATGACCTCGGGGTGGTACTGGACGCCGTACAGGCGCTTCTCGTCGTTCTCGAAGGCCGCGACCGGGACGACGTCCGTGGAGGCCGTGACCGTGAAGCCCTCGGGGGCGGCGGAGCAGGCGTCGCCGTGCGACATCCAGACCGGCTGCTCGTCGGGGGTGCCCTCGAAGAGCGTCGAGCCGGACTTGCTGACGTGCAGCGGCGTGCGGCCGTACTCGCGGGCGCCGGTGTTGTCGACCGTGCCGCCGAGGGTCGTGGCCATCAGCTGGAAGCCGTAGCACATGCCGAAGACCGGGACGCCGGCCTCGAAGATCTCGCGGTCGAGGCGGGGGGCGCCCTCCGCGTACACCGACGAGGGGCCGCCGGAGAGGATGATCGCCGCCGGGTTCTTGGCGAGCATCTCCGCGACCGGCATGGTGCTCGGCACGATCTCGCTGTAGACCCGGGCCTCGCGGACGCGGCGGGCGATGAGCTGGGCGTACTGTGCGCCGAAGTCGACGACCAGAACGGTGTCGGGGGCGGCGGCGGAGGGTGCTGATGGCACGGTTTGCCTTCCGGCGGTGAGCTAGGGCTGTGCTGCCGATTCTACCGGTTCCGTACCGGCCCTCCGGGGCTCCGCCCGGGACCCCGGTATCGGCCTGCCGGCCGGACCGCGCGCCCGCAGGCCCGCCGACCGGGCTCAGGGCCCGTCTACCGCACCGTCGGTCCCTGCTCCTCCTCGCCCTGCGGGGCCTTCTTCAGGGGGGTGCGGGACAGGAACAGGCCGAAGACCGGGGGCTGCGCCTGGAGCATCTCCAGGCGGCCGCCGTCGGCCTCCGCGAGGTCGCGGGCGACCGCGAGGCCGATGCCCGTCGAGTTCCGGCCGCTGATCGTGCGCTCGAAGATGCGGGCGCCGAGGTCGGCGGGGACGCCGGGGCCCTCGTCGGTGACCTCGACGACGGCCTGGTTGCCGGTGACCCGGGTGCGCAGGGCGACCGTGCCGCCGCCGTGCATGAGGGAGTTCTCGATCAGGGCGGCCAGGACCTGGGCGACCGCTCCCGGTGTACCGACCGCCCGCAGGTGCCGCTTCCCGGAGCTGACGACGGCGCGGCCCTCGCTGCGGTAGGCCGGGCGCCACTCGGCGAGCTGCTGCTGGATGACCTCGTCGAGGTCGAAGGAGACGGCGGAGCCGGTACGCGGGTCGCGGGCGTTGGTCAGCAGCCGCTCCACGACGTCCGTGAGCCGCTCGACCTGCGTCAGCGCGATCGTCGCCTCCTCCTTCACCGTGTCCGGGTCATCCGTGAGGGTGATCTCCTCCAGGCGCATGGAGAGCGCGGTGAGGGGCGTACGCAGCTGGTGGGAGGCGTCCGCGGCCAGGCGGCGCTCCGCGGTCAGCATGCGGGCGATGCGCTCGGCGGAGGAGTCCAGGACGTCCGCGACCCGGTCCAGCTCCGGGACCCCGTACCGCTTGTGGCGCGGCCGGGGGTCGCCCGAGCCGAGGCGCTCCGCGGTCTCCGCGAGGTCGGTGAGCGGGGAGGCGAGCCGGTTCGCCTGGCGCACCGCGAGCAGCACCGCCGCGATCACGGCGAGCAGCGCCACCGCCGCGATGATCAGCAGCGTGCGGCCAACTTCGCGGGTCACCGCCGAGCGGGGTTCCTCGACCCGGACCGTCTCGCCCTCCTCGCCCTTCTCGGTGGCGTGGATGACATCGCCGACGGGTTTGGTGCCGATGGCGATCGGGGCCTGGCCGGGCATGGTGATCTCGGCGTACCCGCCCGCGCCGACCTGGTCCTTGAGTATGTCCGCGCTGACGCTCTCGGACCCGAGGATGCGGCTGTCCACGATGCTGGCGAGGCGCAGCGCCTCCGAGTCCACCCGCTCCTGGGCGCTGTTGCTGATCGTCCTCGTCTCGACGATCACGAGGGACAGGCCGAAGACGGCGATCACCACGAGCACGACGGCGAGGGTGGACTGGATGAGTCGACGGCGCATGTGCTGCTACCCGCGAGGAAACCCGTGAGGCACGGCCGGGTCAGCTCTTCTCGAAGCGGAAGCCCACGCCGCGCACCGTCGCGATGTAGCGGGGGTTCGCCGCGTCGTCGCCCAGCTTCTTGCGCAGCCAGGAGATGTGCATGTCCAGCGTCTTCGTGGACGACCACCAGGTGGTGTCCCAGACCTCGCGCATCAGCTGGTCGCGGGTGACGACCCGGCCCGCGTCCCGGACGAGGACGCGCAGCAGGTCGAACTCCTTCGCGGTCAGCTGGAGTTCCTCGTCCCCCATCCACGCGCGGTGCGACTCGACGTCGATGCGCACGCCGTGCGTGGCGGGCGGCTGCTGGGGCTCGGCGGCGCCGCGCCGCAGCAGGGCCCGTACCCGGGCCAGCAGTTCGGCGAGGCGGAACGGCTTGGTGACGTAGTCGTCGGCGCCCGCGTCGAGGCCGACGACGGTGTCCACCTCGTCGGCGCGCGCGGTCAGGATGAGGATCGGGATGGTGTGTCCCTCGGCGCGCAGCCGGCGGGCCACTTCCAGGCCGTCCATGCCGGGCAGACCGAGGTCCAGGACGACCAGGTCGACGCCGCCCTGCATTCCGGCGTCGAGTGCGGTGGGTCCGTCCTCGCGCACCTCGACCTCGTAACCTTCCCGGCGCAGGGCGCGGGCCAGCGGCTCCGAGATGGACGCGTCGTCCTCGGCGAGCAGTACACGGGTCATGGGGTGATGGTAGTCCGCCGATGACAAGAGCCGCGGCGTGGTCGGCTACCGGGTTTTCTTACCTTGGGCTGCGAAGATGCCCCGTTTCACATCCGTCCGCGGGCGCGGTCGCGGCCACCGGGCGCCGTGCGGGACGCACGCCGTCGGGCGGGGGTGGTCCGGGCCGCCGGCTGTGGATGGTCCGGCCTGCGGCTGTGGGATGCCATTGGGGCTAGTACCTTCGAATACGTGTCCGTGGTTCCAGAATCACCTGTGATCCACGTCTCAAGTCCTTCCATATCCGGCAGTGTCGTGTCGTATGGTGACGGCAACGCCTGTAGCTACACCGGGGGCCTTTGGCGAGCACTTGACGCCGAAGGTCTCTTTTGTGTGCGGGCTGGCCTTCGCCAGCCTTGAAAGGAATGACCTGTGGCCGGGCCTCAGCGCAGCGATGCGCGTAGAGGCGTGGATCCCGGTGGTCGCCGTCCACCGCTTCGTCATCCGGAGCGGACTCCCCATGGGCGTGGGGCGGACGCGAACGATCCCCGCCGGTGCCGGCCGCCCCCCACCGGGCGCGCACACGCTCCAGCAGCGCGTCCCGACCAGCAAGGAACGACCCATGGCGTCCAGCCTGACGAAGGACTCGGTCACCCCGGGCACCCCCGGTTCCGAGAAGACCTTCTTCGGCCACCCCCGCGGACTGGCCACTCTCTTCATGACCGAGATGTGGGAGCGGTTCTCCTACTACGGCATGAGAGCTCTGCTCCCGCTGTACCTGGTGGCACCGGGCGGCCTGCACCTGAGCGCGGCCACCGCGACCGCGATCTACTCGGTGTACGTGTCGCTCGTGTACCTGCTCGCCCTCCCGGGCGGCTGGTTCGCCGACCGTGTCCTCGGCCCCCGCAAGACGGTCGCCGTCGCGGGCCTGATCATCATGCTCGGCCACCTGACGCTGGCCCTGCCGACGTCCGGCACCTTCTTCGCGGGCCTCGGCCTGGTCGCGATCGGTTCCGGTCTGCTGAAGGCCAACATCTCGACGATGGTCGGCCACCTCTACGACGGCCCGGACGACCCGCGCCGCGACGGTGGCTTCACCCTCTTCTACATCGGCATCAACCTCGGTGCCTTCGCCGCGCCGCTGATCATCGGCACCGTCGGTGAGAACGTGAACTGGCACCTCGGCTTCGCGCTCGCCGCGCTCGGCATGGCGCTCGGCCTCGCCCAGTACCTGCTCGGCAGCCGCCACCTCAGCGCCCGCTCCAGCGACGTCCCGACGCCGCTGTCCGCCGAGGAGAAGGCCGCGACGCTGCGCAAGTCGGCGATGTGGGCGGCCGTCGCCGTCGTCTTCTACGCGATCGTCGGCTTCTCCGGCCACTACACGCTCAACTGGCTGCTGGTCCCGATCACCGTCGCCGGCCTGATCATCCCGGTCATGGTCATCGCCCGCATCAAGCGCGACAAGGCCCTCGACCGCGTCGAGCAGTCGAAGATGTCCGCGTACATCTGGTTCTTCGTCGCCGCCGCCGTCTTCTGGATGATCTACGACCAGGGCGGCTCGACCCTGTCGATCTTCGCCGACTCGTCGGCCGAGAACACCATCTTCGACTGGCACTTCCCGGTCTCCTGGTACCAGTCCGTGAACCCGGTCCTGATCATGGCCCTGGCCCCGGTGTTCGCCTGGCTGTGGCTGGCGCTGAACCGCCGCGGCAAGGAGCCGAGCACGGCGACGAAGTTCGCGTCCGGTCTGCTCCTGATCGGTGCCTCGTTCTTCCTCTTCCTGGCGCCCCTGGCGATCGCCGACGGCGGTCACAAGGCCGCCGCGATGTGGCTGGTCGCGATCTACTTCGTGCAGACCGTCGGTGAGCTGACCGTCTCCCCGGTCGGCCTCTCCGTCACCACGAAGATGGCGCCCGCGAAGTACGCCTCCCAGATGATGGGTGTCTGGTTCCTGGCCGTCACCGCCGGTGACGCCACGACCGGTCTGCTCTCCATCGCCGGCGTCGACCTCAACAAGACGGGCATCGTCGCCCTGCAGGCCACGCTCGCCGCGGTCGCCGGTGTCGCGGTGTGGATGTACCGCAAGAAGGTCAAGGAGCTGATGGGCGACGTCCACTGACGCGCGCCTGAGCAGCCCTGCCGCACTCGCTTTCCTTGCTGTCGGCCGAGGGCCGTCGCACCACCCGGTGCGGCGGCCCTCGGCCGTTCGCGTCCCTCACCCGCGCAGTTCGGGCGGGAAGCCGGTCCAGCGCAGTTCGGCGGGCAGATGGGCCATGTCGTTGAAGAAGAGCACGGCGGACGGACGGCCGGGCGTGTAGCGGAGGACGGTCAGGGCGGCGTTGCCGTGGTTGAGGCCCAGCCAGCGCCAGGGCGGGGCGTCGAGGGCGGCCCGGACCAGCCAGCCGATGAGGAAGGCGTGGGTGACGACCAGTTCGTGGCGCACCTCGTCGCCCGCCACGGGGCCGGTGAACCGCTCCTGCGCCGCCCGCGCCAGCGCCGCGCCCCGCTCGCGCTCGTCCGGCGTCACGGGCGCCAGGAACGCGAGCAGCCGGTCGGCCGCGTCCGCGGGCAGCTCGGCCCGGCCGGGCACGTACGGCACGTAGTCCCCGGCCGCCTCGGCCGCCCGCACCGGGACCTCCTTCAGCCGGTCGCCGATCAGCCGGGCGGTCTGCGCCGCGCGCGGCAGCGGGCCGTGGTGGATCGCGGCCAGCGGCACGTCACGGAGCCGGTCGCCGAGGAGTTCGGCCTGGCGGCGGCCGTTCGCGGTCAGCTCGCCCGCGTCCTCGTCCGCGGTTGCCTCGCCGTGCCGGGCGAGGTAGAGGAAGCGGGTCGCTGTGGCGTTCATGTACGGGGCCTCCAGGGGCAGGCGGACGGTGGGGGGCGTTCGGTGGGGTGGTCGTTCTGGGGGACGAGTGAGGCCCTTCCCCGGTTCACGGTCACCACGGGGCACGCGAAACGCCCGTCACCACGGGGCACGCCAAGCGCCCGTCACCACGGGGCACGCCAAGCGCCCGCACCCCGCCCGCCCGGCGGCCGGGTCAGCGCACGCGCCGTCCCGGCAGGAACGTGAACACCGCTCCGCCCAGCAGGATCACCGTGCCGGCCACCAGCCCCAGGGCCTTCAGCGCGCCATGGTCACCGGCACCCGTCTCCGCGAGGCCCCCGCCGGACGAGGTACCGCCGGCCGAGGTACCACCCGACGTACCGCCGGACCCGGACGTCGACGACGAGCCGCCGCCCGACGCGCCGTTCGCCTGCTCGGTGGTGTCCAGGGACAGGGAGACCTCCGTCTTCGTCGGGGTGCATGTCGTGGTCGTGCCCAGGGCGTTGACCGTCAGCACACCCGGGGACAGCGTCGAGGTGCCACTCGCGCCCGGCTTGTACGTGCCCGTCAGGTCCGGGATCTCGATGGGGTCGCCGCTCTTGATCGCGTCGGCGTTCGCCGGCCCCTCCACCCGCACCGTCCCCTTGTCGGCGCCGCCCAGCACGACCTCCATCGACGGCTTCACGGAGTCCTTCGGGATGTCGGCGGGACTGTCCATCACCGACTTCTTGAACTGGACCGTCAGATCGAAACTCCCGCCGTTCTTCTTGGCGTTGATCTGGACGGGCGAGGTGGCGTTCTTGTCGCCGATCGGCGTCTTGCACGCGTACGGGACCGAGACCTCCTTGCCCGTGAAGTCGGTCTGGCCGCCGCTGGATCCGCCCGTGTCACTGCCGCCGGTCGCGCTCTGTGAGGGATCGGGCGTGGCGCTGGACGAACTCCCCCCGCCTGCGGTGACGTTGATGGTCGCGGCGGACTTCACGGTCTCCGTCGGCGCGCACTTGGTGTCCGTCGAGAAGGCGTTGATGGCGTACGCGTCCGGGGTCAGCGTGACCTCGCCCGGCGTGGTCAGCTTCAGGGTGCCCTTCATGTCGGACAGCACCATGGCGCCGCCCTTGGGGATGGCCGGGTTCTGGCGCGCCCCCTGCATCGCGATGCCGGCGGCCTGCGCGCCGGCCGCCTTCAGGGTGCCGCTCGGCTGCACCGAGTCCTTCGGCAGATCGATGATGTCCGGGTTCTTCGAGGCGGCCTGGACGAACTTCCACACCACCTCGACCGTGTCACCGACCTTCGCGGTGGCGGGCGCGGTGATCTCCACCTTCGTGGTGCCCTCGACGGGGTCGAGGCCGGAGGCCGCGGGCGGGACGCACTTGGTCGCGTACGACACCTCGGCGGCCTGGGCCGGCCCGGCGGTCACCCCGAGCAGCAGGCCCGCGCCGCCGAGCATGAGGGCGGCTCCGGCCGCGGTCGCTCTGCGCCCCCTCCGCTCCCCTGCCGGAAGAACTCTCCGTAGCGTGCTCACGTGTTTCCCTTCGTCGTAGGAGTCGTCGGAGACGCGGAAGACGTCGGACTCGTCTCCTCTGCGGAAGACGTCGGACTCGTCTCCTCCTGCGGTGCGGAGAGCGGACCGGCCGCCGGGGTGCCCGGATCGCCGTCCGGGGTGAACCACGGGAGGGCCGGGGTGGTGCGGGTCTCAGGAGCGGGTGCGCCCGGTTTCGGCAGGCGCAGGGTGAGTTCGGGCAGTTTCAGGACCCGGTGCCGCCCCGGTGCCCGGCGCCGCGGCCGTACCCGGTCCACCACGGCCATCCCGACGCGGAACACCGCCGCGGGTACGACGACGCAGAGCAGGATCCAGAAGAGGGTCACGCCCCATGGGCGGCCGACGCCCCACGGCTGCTCGGCGAGCACCTTGCCGCCGTACTCCAGTGAGATCGTGTAGTCGCCGTGGGCGCCCGCCGCCAGTTCCACCGGCAGCTTGATCCGGGCCTTCCCGCCGGGCGCGACCGTGCCACGCCACGGCTGCTCCTCCCACTGGGGGGCGAACACCCCGTGGGAGGTGCCGACGCGGAAGACCGGGTTCTTGACGGGGGACGTGCCGACGTTGCCGACGGTGAGGACGAGCGTGCGGGACGGCGGCGCCCCGAACCAGGTCAGCAGCCCGCTCGACCCGTCCAGCCGGGTGTCGGTGAGCACGGACAGGCGCCCGCTCGTGTCCTCCTTCGGCAGGGCCCGTACCGGATGTCCCGCGACCTGGAAGACGGCGTCGGCGTCGGCCTTCTCGCCGGTGACGGTGGCGACGTGCACCACACACGGGCACGGCTTGGGCGGCTCGGCCACCGGCAGCTTCCTGCTGAACGCCCCCTTCGCGTCGGTGGTGACCGCGCGGCCGTCCGCGTTGGCGCAGGAGTTGGTGCCGCCGATCACCCCGCGGGACGGCACGGACTGTCCGCAGATCAGCACCATCAGCAGGGCCTTCGGGCGCCAGCCGCTGCCGGTCACGGTGATCGAACCGCCGCTCCCCGCCTGGGACGTGGAGAGCCTGACGGAGGGATTGTCCGCGGCCGAGGCGGTCGCCCCCGCCCACGGGAGCAGGGCGAGCGCGAGCACCGCCACCAGCGCCGTCATCCGCACCTTGCCGCTCACTTCACCGCTCCCGTCAGCTCGGCTTCCGCACACGGCGGCTCCCCCGCGTCCCCGTCCGGCGGGCGGCGCCCTCGACGCCATGGCCGCCATGGCTGCCATGGCTGCCGCGGGGCCGCGTCCCCGTCCCGCGGGCCGCGCCCGCGACGTCGTACGACGAAACCGGCGCCCGCGGCCGCGAACGCGCCGCCCGTTCCCGCCACCGCGCCCCACGGCACGAACCGGGCCGACGCGGACGCCGAGGCGCGGGCCCCGCCCGCCGCGGTCACCGTGAGCCGCACCTGGACCGCGTCGAGCGCCGGGGTGTCCCGCCACGGCTCGCTGAGCGTGACGCGGCGGCCCGGCGGCAGGTCGAGGGACAGGGCGTGCGCGGGCCGGTCGAGCAGCGGCCCGAAGAGGCCGTCGACGTGCACCGCAAGGCTCGGGGCGAGCACGGTGTTGCCGCGGTTGACCAGCTCGTACGAGATCCGCCCGCCGCCCACCGAGACGTGCTCCACACTGAGCGCGGACAGCGTCGGCCCGCCGACCCGCAGCCGGACGCGTACGGCGCTGGAGCGGCCGCCCGCCTCCGCGACGATCGCGCCGGGGTGGTCACCGGGTGTCGTGCCCGGGGGAACACTCACCGTGAACGGCACGTCGGCGCGCGTGCGGGCGGGCACGGTCACGGACACCGCCGACGCCGCACGTCTGTGTCCGCCCGTCGCCCGGGCGAAACCGATCCACGCGCCCGTGCCGACCGGCCCGCTCCGTACGCCATCGGGGCCGTCGGCGCCGCGCAGCCGCACGGTGAGCGGTGTGCCGCCCGGGTTGAGCACGGACACGGCGTCCTCGAGGACGGTGCCGCTCTCGCCCTCCGCGTAGATGTACGGCCGCCCGGCAGTGCCGCCCGTCGCGGGCGCGACGGACCAGGCGTCGGCTGCCGCGGCGGACGGTGCGGCGGCGAGCAGGGTCAGGGCGGCAAGGCCAAGGACGTGGGAAACGTACGGCATCGGCGGCTCCTGCGGGTCGTACGCGGTGGTGGGGCCTGTCCGGTGCGTCAGGACCCGGGACACGGGAGCCCGGCAGTGGGACCCGGGAGCCCGGCCCAGGACACGGGGGGCCGGCCCGGGACACGGGAGCCCGGCCCGATGCGCCGGACATGTCCTAGCGGCGCGCCGCCTGGTTCCGGCGCGTCAGCCACAGCGCTCCGGCCGCGCCCGCGAGCAGCACGGTGCCGCCGAGGGTGCCCAGCGCGATCGCGGAGTCCTCGGGTCCGGTCTGCGGGAGCCCGCTCCCGGTGTCCGTACCGCTCTGTGTGGAGCCCGACGTACCGCCGCCGCCCGCAGCCGTGACGTCGAGGGTCAGTGACGGCTTGGGGTTGTTGCCGGGGGTGCACGTGGTCGTCGTGCCGAGCGCCTTGATGGTGAGGACGCCCGCGGTGAAGGTGACCTTGCCGGTCTTCTTCGGCGTGTACGTGCCCGACAAGTCGTTGATCTTGATAGGGGTGTCGGCGGGGATCGCGGCCGAGTTGGCCGGACCGCTCACGGCCACCGTGCCGCTGTCCGCGCCGCCCAGCTTGATCACGGCGCTCGGGTTCATCGCGCCCTTGCCCAGCTCGACCGGGCTGGACGAGACGCCCTTCTGGAAGGACATGGTGAGCTTGTAGCCGCTGCCGCTCTTGACGCTCTTGATGTCGATGGGCGACACGGCGCTCTTGTCGCCGATCGGCGTCTTGCACTGGTAGTTGACGTCCACCACGTCGGCCACGGCGGCGGGGGCGGCCATCAGCACCGCCGAGCCGGCCAGGGCCGCGGCGAACGCGAGCGCGGCGGTTCGTTTCTGGTACGTCCGGTACGACACCTCGAGTCCCCTCGTCGCCGAAGTTACTGACGGCACATCAGATCGGGCCGTCAAAGTACGCCCGGGGCCTTGTCGAGGGAAGACAAAGTGCACGCCGGATCTGAGGAGATCCGGCGCGCGCTCAGAGATGCCCGGGGAAGGGCTCGAACCGTGGGTAACCCAAGGTAAGAGTTATGCGGGGGCGCCGAGTTCCGCCCACACGGTCTTGCCCGCGGCCCCGGGGGTCCGCACAACCCCCCAGTCCAGGCAGAGCCGCTGCACGATGAACATGCCGTGGCCGCCGGGGCGGCCGGCGCGGTGCGGGGTGCGCGGGGCGGGCTGGCCCGCGCCCTTGTCGGAGACCTCGATGCGCAGCACCTTGTTGTCGCAGCTGATCCAGAGGTCGTCGGGACCCTCGGCATGCAGACAGGCGTTGGTGACGAGTTCGGAGACGACCAGCAGCACGTCCTCGGCGGCAGCCCGCTGGTCGGCGGTCGCGGCAGGCAGCCAGCCCCACTCGTACAGCGCCTGGCGGGCGAAGTCGCGGGCGAGCGGAACGACACCGCTCTGGTCGTCGAAGTTCAGTTTGCGGGTTCGGCGGGCCGCGGCGGACGACGTGCTCCCGCCTCCGCTTACGCTCCCGCCCTCGGCGGGGGGTGCATCCTCGGCGGAGGGTGCGTCCTCGGCGGAGGCAGCGGGGGTCGCGGAGGGCGTGGCGGCCGTGGAGGACGCGGAGGCCATGGCGGCCGCCTCCTCCTCGGGCGCAGCCCGCTCCGCAGACATCCCGGAAGCGCCGCCGGCGCCCGGCTCCGGGCCGCGGTCGCCCGGCGAGCAAGGCCGGGTGGTGCTCATCAGCGCTTCACCTCACCGATTCACCAGTTCACGATTCAAGACTCACTTACAGGGATCTACGGCGTTCCCGCCGATTTCGTTGTGGCTGCGGACGTAGTCAGGATGTCTCCTGCCCGAGCGAACCGGCAGAACACCCACGGATTCGGACGGAAGCTGTGACGGACGTAACGCGCCCGTCGCGCCGGAGACAGCCGGGGGCACGATTCCCCCCACGATTCCCTCCACGGTCCGACCCGCCGGCCCGACCCGCCGGGCCTAGTCGGCCAGGGCTGCCTCGAGCGTCTCGTGGACGGTGAAGACGGCATCGGCACCGGTGATCTCGAAGACCCGGGCCACCACCGGCAGCATCCCCGCCAGATGTACTCCGCCGCCCGCGGCCTCGGCCTTCAGACGGGCCCCGAGCAGCACATTGAGCCCGGTGGAGTCGCAGAACTCCAGGCGCGAGCAGTCCACCACCAGGCGCGCGAAGCCCTTTCCAAGGCAATCGTCGAGCGGTTCACGCAATAGCTCGGAGGTGTGGTGATCCAGCTCACCCGCGGGGGTCACGACGGCACTCGTGCCCTCTTCCCGCACCTCGACAAGAAGCCGGCCCGACTGTGCGCTGCCGACCGTCCCGCGGTCCATGCCGTTTCTCTCCCGACCGTCGTGGCTGTTGCTTGACGTCCTCGAACCCTACGCCTTCCCCACACGCCATGACACCCGAACAACTTACCCAAATCGGACATATCATCACGCAGCGCACTTGCGAGGGGCTCCCGAAAGCAGGTAGGGCTAGTAGGGACACCCAATCGACACGGCCGGCTTTGGAGGCGCCGCACACCGCAGTGCACGTATTGGCATCGGCGGCCATATGCCGAGAACGATGGAGGACATCATGTCACCCCGGCTCGACGAATCGCATACCCAGCGGGCGACGTCGACACGCCCTCCGGAAAACCTGGAGCACGCATCCCTCGCGGAGCACGACGGGTTCCCCGGGGAGCGCGACGTACTCGCCGGACTTCCCGAGATCCCCCCGTACGACGAGGTGGGGCCGGTCGACGCACGAGCCCTGTCCAAGACGCTCTTCGCGCGGCTGGAGTCCCTCGAAGAGGGCACCCACGAATACTCGTACGTCCGCAACACCCTGGTCGAACTCAACCTCGCCCTGGTGAAGTTCGCCGCCTCCCGGTTCCGCTCCCGCAGCGAACCGATGGAAGACATCATCCAGGTCGGCACGATCGGCCTGATCAAGGCGATCGACCGCTTCGAACTGAGCCGCGGCGTCGAGTTCCCCACCTTCGCGATGCCGACGATCGTCGGCGAGATCAAGCGTTTCTTCCGTGACACGTCCTGGTCCGTGCGCGTACCGCGCCGACTCCAGGAACTCCGCCTCGATCTCGCGAAGGCCGGCGACGAACTCGCCCAGCGGCTCGACCGCGCCCCGACCGTGAGCGAACTGGCCGAGCGGCTCGGCATCTCGAACGGCGAGGTCGTCGAGGGGATGGCCGCGTCCAACGCGTACACGGCGTCGTCGCTGGACGCGCAGCCCGAGGAGGACGACTCCGAGGGCGCGCTCGCGGACCGCATCGGGTACGAGGACCACGGGCTCGAAGGCATCGAGTTCGTCGAGTCGTTGAAGCCGCTGATCGCCCAACTCCCTTCGCGGGACCGGAAGATCCTGTCCCTGCGGTTCGTGGCGAACATGACGCAGTCGGAGATCGGCGACGAGCTGGGCATCTCGCAGATGCATGTGTCCCGGCTGCTGTCCCGGACGCTGGTGCGGCTGCGCAAGGGACTGACGGTGGAGGAGTAGGGACTCCTTCGGACCGCGGTGACTTCTGCGGTCGCGGTTTTGTGGGGTGTGCTGAGCGGGGCGTGCCGAGCGGCGCGCGCCGAGTGCGGCAAGGGTCCGGTGTCCGGCGGCGGCCGGGTGCCGGACGACTGCTGTCCGGCCGTGGCCGGGCTCCGGATACCGGCCGCCGCTCCACCGCCCCTCCGCTCCACCGCCCCCCCGCTCGACCGCTCCCGCCACTCCCGCCGCTCCACCGCTCCACCGCTCTCCGTGCACTTACCGTGGGTTACCTCTTTCCCCGCGGGTTGCCTTCCATCACTATGGTCACCCCCCATACCCGCCGGTACGTGTGCGATGTCTCAGGCATGCCCGGCGGCAGAGCCAGGGGGTGCGAGGAGGCAGGGGGATGGCACGGGCCGACCGGGGCGACGGCGACGGTGACGCCGAGGCCGAGGACGGTAGACACAGCACGGCGTCCGACGCGCGGCTGACCCAACTGCTGCGCACGGACACCGCGACCGCGTATCCGGCGCTGCGTGAACTGCGCACCCGGCACCGGCCCGCGGTCCTCGGATACGCGCGCCTGTGCACGGTGGACGACGCGGCGGCACGCCGGCTCACGGCGCAGGCGTTCGCGCTCGCCGCCCGCGACACAGCCCGCGGCTCCGACCCGCGCGGGCCCTGGCGACACCAACTCCTGCTGCTGGCGGGCCGCGTGGCCGCGTCCTGGGCGGCGGACGAGCGGGCCGCCCGCCTCGACCCGGACCTGCTCGCACACCTCGGTGCGGCGGGCTCCCGCGCACAGGTGCCGCCGCTGCTCGCCGCGTTCCAGTCGCTTCCGTCCCGGGTCCAGGGCGTCGTCTGGTACGCCGTCGTGGAGGGCGAACCCGACGACCGGACGGCCGACTTCGTGGGACTCACCCGCGAGGACGTCACGTACGGCACGGAACCGGCGTTCCAGAGCCTGCGCCAGTCCTGCCTGACGACCCGGCTGGCCGCCTCCGACGATCCGCGGTGCCAGGACTTCCGGCGGCTGATCGAGGAGTCGGTGCGCCCGGACAACCCCCGCTACAGCGCGGACCTGCACGCCCACATGGTGCACTGCGTGTACTGCGCCACCGCGTACGACGAACTCTCCGCCCTGCGGGACGACCCGCGTACGGCGCTGGCGGCGGGTCTGCTGGCCTGGGGCGGCGCGGCGTACGTCACGGGCGGGGCGGTGACCCGGCGGGCGGTCGCCGGCGGCCCGGGCCCCTCCGGACCGGGGCCGGGCGACCCCGGTCCCGGCCCGGCCCCGGGCTGGTGGCCGTCCCGCCGCTTCGTACTGGCGTCGACGGCACTCGGCGTGGCGCTGATCCCGTTCCTGGCCTACCTCCTCGTCTCGGGCGGCCCGGAGCCGGAGCGGGCGGCCAACGCCGTGGCCACCCCGTCCCGGCCGCCCGCGGTGACGGTGACGGCGACCGTCTCGGCGACCCCGTCCCCCTCGCCGTCGCACACCGCCGGCAAGTCCCCGAAGCCGTCGAGGAGTCCGTCGGCGTCGAAGACGACGCGTCCCCCTTCCCCGAAGCCCAGCCCGAAGCCCCCCGCTCCCCACCCGCCGAACGGCTCCTTCGCCCAGGTGGTGAACGCCGACTCGGGCCTCTGCCTGGACATCCGCGACGGCGTGATGGACCTGGGCACGGACGTCGTCACGGCCCCCTGCACCTCGTCCCGCACGCAGCGCTGGCGGGTCGACACCGCGCGAGGCGTCCTCCAGTCGTCCGAGGACCCGGACTTCTGCCTGGACAGCCGCGGCTCCACGGACCGGGGGGTCGGCATCTGGGAGTGCGGCGCGGTGTACGGGCGCAACGGCCGGAACCTGCGCTTCACGGTCGACGCGCAGGGGGTCATCCGCCCGGCCGTCGCCCCGGACCACGCGGTCACCCCGTACGGGGACGCGCTGTTCCTGGTGCCGGCCGAGGGCCGCGCCGCACAGCGATGGCGGGCGGGGGCGGCCTGAGACCCGGCCGGCCTTTGCGCCTGTAACCCAGGCCCTGGTAGACAGGACCGCCGTGTAGGCATGTACACACCACGGGGGATCTACAGCGCATGACCGGCATCGTCGTCTTCTTTTTCGTGGCCGCCGCCCTTTTCGTGGCCCTGGGCCTCGCCGACCAACGCAAGCTGTACTGGCGTTTCGCCGCCAGGCGTTACCGCGATCCGGAGGCCAACGAGCCGTCGGACAGCGCGTACGCATGGCAGCGGGTGCTCATCTTCATCGCCGCGGCCGTCATGGCCTTCCAGGGGTTCAAGGCGCTCGACTTCGCCGACGACAACTCGTGGAGTGCGGGCGAGCTCGGCCAGGCGGTCGAGCAGGCGGCCTCCGCCCTGGAGGAGGAACCCCACATCGACGACGAGTACTCGGACTACTCCGACCTGATCGAGCAAGAAGTCGAGGACGCGGGCGAGGACATGGGCCCCGGGTACGCCGTGAACGTCGAGCCGGCCGACTCGCGGGACGACTACGAGATCACGGCCGAGGGCACCGACGCCGCCTACTGCATGAGCGTCTCCCAGAAGGAGTCGGACGAGGGCGGTTTCACCGTCCCGGGCGTGGGCGACCAGCAGGGCACCTACGTTCCCGAGTACGACCTCAGTGCCACCACGGCCGAGGGCGCCTGCTGAACCCGCCGGGGCCGGCCGTCAGCGGACCCGGCGCCCTCGCCGCCACACCTCCGACACCAGCGGAACCCCCGGCCGGTACGCCAGGTGGACGTGGCTCGGGGCGTCGAGGAACGCCAGGTCCGCGTAGGCGCCCGGGGTGAGGTGGCCGATGTCCTCGCGGCGCAGGGCCGCCGCGCCGCCCGCCGTGGCCGACCAGAGCGCCTCGTCCGGGGTCATGCCCATGTCCCGTACCGCGAGGGCGATGCAGAAGGGCACCGAGGACGTGAAGGAGGAGCCGGGGTTGCAGTCCGTGGACAACGCGACCGTGGCGCCCGCGTCCAGGAGACGGCGGGCGTTCGGCCACTCGGCGCGCGTGGAGAACTCGGCGCCGGGGAGGAGGGTGGCGACGGTCCGGCCGCTCGCGAGGGCGTCGACGTCCGCGTCCGTCAGGTGGGTGCAGTGGTCCGCGCTCGCCGCGTCCAGCTCCACCGCGAGCTGGACGCCCGGGCCGTACGACAGTTGGTTGGCGTGGACGCGGGGGTGGAGGCCCTTCGCCCGGCCCGCCGTCAGGATCGCCCTCGCCTGGTCGCCGTCGAAGGCGCCCTTCTCGCAGAAGACGTCGATCCACCGGGCGTGCGGGGCGCAGGCGTCCAGCATCTCGCCGGTGACCAGGGCCACGTACGCGGCCGGGTCGTCGGCGTAGTCCGGCGGGACGATGTGCGCGCCGAGGTAGGTCACCTCGTCGGTGTGCGCGGACGCGATGCGCAGCGCGCGGGCCTCGTCCTCGACCGTCAGGCCATAACCCGACTTCGTCTCGAAGGTGGTCGTGCCCTGCCGCAGGGCCTCGTCGAGGTAGCGGGTGAGGTTCGCCTCCAGATCCGCGTCGCTCGCGGCCCGGGTGGCCGCGACGGTCGTGCGGATGCCGCCCGCCGTGTAGCTCCGGCCCGACATACGGGCGTTGAACTCCTGGGTGCGGTCGCCCGCGAAGACGAGATGCGAGTGGGAGTCGACGAAGCCGGGGATCACCGCCCGGCCACCGGCGTCGACCCGGTTGTCAGTGGCGGGTGCTTTGCTTGATTCACCGATCCACGCGACCCGGTCGCCGTCGATGACGACGGCCGCGTCCTGGATCAGACCGAGAGGGGATGCTCCCCCACTCTCGAATTTACTCGAGCGGGGGGACCCCCGTCCGAAGGAGGGGGAGTTGGTGACCAGGCCGGCGATGTTGGTGATGACCGTGCTGCCTGTGCCGGCGGTGTGGGCTGTGGTGACTGTGCTGCTCATGGGGTCCTCGTGGGTGGCCGGGCTGGGGGTGCGGGTCACGCGCGCAGGGCTTCGACGGCGTCCGCGAGTGCCGACGGCACGTCGGGCACGAGCGCGTGCGCTCCGTCGCGTACGACATGACGTCCGCCCACGACCGTGTGGCGCACGTCGGCCGCCGTCGCGGCGAATACGGCCGTCTCGGCGCCGAGCCGCGGCAGCGGTCCCGCTGTTCTGACCGAGTCGAGCGCGACCGTCGTGAAGTCGGCGAGCGCGCCGGGCTCCAGGGTGCCCGCGTCGTCCCAGCCGAGGGCCGCGTGGCCGTCGGCCGAGGCCGCCCGCAGAAGGGCCGCCGCCGTCCAGTGACCCCGGGTACGGGTGCGCAGACGCTCGTTCAGCTCCATCGCGCGGGCCTCTTCGAGGAGGTCGATCACGGCGTGGCTGTCGGAGCCGAGGGAGAGCGGGGAGCCCGCGCGCTGGAGGGCGACGGCCGGGCCGATGCCGTCCGCCAGGTCCCGCTCCGTCGTCGGGCACATACAGGTGCCGGTCGAGGAGCCGCCGAGCAGCGCGATGTCCTCGTCCGTGAGGTGGGTGCTGTGGACGCCGGTGGTACGCGGCCCGAGGACCCCGTGGTCGGCGAGCAGCCGGGTGGGGGTGCGGCCGTGCGCCTCCTGGCAGGCGTCGTTCTCCGCCGTCTGCTCGGACAGATGCACATGGAGCGGGGCCCGCCGCTCCTCGGCCCAGCGCGCCACCGTCGCCAGCTGTCCGGCGGGCACGGCACGTACGGAGTGGATGGCCGCACCGATCCGCGCGTGATCACGGTCCTTGAGAACTGAACAGCGTTCCGCCCAGGCGTCGGCCGTGCCGTCGGAGAAGCGGAGCTGATGGGCGTTGGGCGGTTGTCCGAAGCCGGAGGAGAGATACGCGGTGTCGAGGAGGGTGATCCGGATGCCGGCGTCGGCGGCGGCCGCGATCAGCGCCTCGCCCATGGCGTTCGGGTCGGCGTACGGGGTGCCGCCCGGGGCGTGGTGCACATAGTGGAACTCGCCGACCGCCGTGACCCCGGCCAGCGCCATCTCCGCGTACACGGCGCGGGCCAGCGCGTGGTACGTGTCCGGGGTCAGCCTGTCCGCGAAGGCGTACATGACCTCGCGCCACGTCCAGAAGGTGCCGCTGCCCACCTGGACGGTGCCGCGCAGGGCGCGGTGGAAGGCGTGCGAGTGGGCGTTCGCCAGTCCGGGGAGGGTGAGACCGCGCAGGATCTCGGCGCCGGGGGGCGGGGTGCCGACGCCCGTGCGGACGGCCGCGATCCGGCCCTGTGCGACCTCGACGGACACCCCCGGCTCGACGGCGGGGTCGAGCCAGGCGTGCTCCAGCCAGTACGTCTGCGTCACCTGCGGGCCAGCCCTTCCAGTACGTCGGCGAGTGCGGTCACCCCGGCCACGCAGTCGTCCTCGGCGGCGTACTCGGCCGGGGAGTGCGAGACGCCCGTGGGGTTGCGTACGAACAGCATGGCGGTCGGAATGGTCCCGGAGAGGATTCCGGCGTCGTGTCCCGCGCCGGTGCCCAGCACGGGGACCTTGAGGTCCGCGCCCGTGCCGGCGCCCGTTCCCGTGTCTCTGCCGAGGATGCGGGCGAGTTCGTCGCGCAGGGCGTGGTCGAACTCGACGACGGGGGTGAACGACTCGCGGACGACGTCGAGTTCGATGCCGTGGGCGTCGGCGTACTCGCGGGCCGCCTTCTCGACGCCGGTGACCACCGTGTCGAGGGTCCGCTGGTCGGCGGCGCGGGAGTCCAGCCAGCCGCGGACGAGGGAGGGAATGGCGTTGACGCCGTTCGGCTCGACGGCGATCTTGCCGAAGGTGGCGACCGCACCGGCGAGTCGGGCCTCTCGGCGGGCCGCGAGGACCGTCTCCGCGTACGACAGCATCGGGTCCCGGCGGTCCGCCAGGCGGGTCGTGCCCGCGTGGTTGGCCTCGCCCCGGAAGTCGAAGCGCCAGCGGCCGTGCGGCCAGATGGCGCTGGCGATGCCGATCCGGTCACCGCTGAGGTCGAGGGCGCGGCCCTGTTCGACATGCAGTTCGACGAAGGCGCCGATACGGGCGAGCCGCTCGGGGTCCGGGCCGATGGTGCCGGCGTCGTACCCGGCCCGCTCCATGGCCTGCGGGAGGGTGACGCCGTCGGCGTCGGTCAGCCGGTGCGCCTGCTCGACGGTGAGCTGTCCGGCCGCGAGCCGGGAGCCGACGCAGGCGAGCCCGAAGCGGGCGCCCTCCTCGTCCCCGAAGTTCACGAGGGCGAGGGGCTTGGCGAGCGTGACCTGGCGCGCGCGGAGTTCGTCGAGGGCGGCGAAGGAGGACACCACCCCGAGGGGGCCGTCGAAGGCGCCGCCGTCGGGGACGGAGTCCAGGTGAGACCCCGTGACCACGGCGTCCCCCGCGGTGGGGTCGCCCAGCCAGGCCCACTGGTTCCCGTTCCGGTCCAGCTCGTACGTCAGCCCCCGGGACTCGGCCTGCGCCTTGAACCAGGCCCGGCAGTCGGCGTCGGCGCCGGTCCAGGCGAAGCGGCGGTAGCCGCCGGAGGCGGAGCTGCGGCCGATCGGCAGCAGCTCCGCCCACATGCTGTGGAAAGTCACGCGTCGTCACCCTCGCGCATCGGGACGCGCACGCCGCGCTCGTCGGCGACGGACTCCGCGATGTCGTAGCCGGCGTCGACGTGCCGGATGACACCCATGCCGGGGTCGTTGGTCAGCACGCGGCGGATCTTCTCGCCGGCGAGCTCGGTGCCGTCGGCGACGGAGACCTGACCGGCGTGGATGGAGCGGCCCATGCCCACACCGCCGCCGTGGTGGATGGAGACCCAGGAGGCGCCGGAGGCGACGTTCACCATGGCGTTCAGCAGCGGCCAGTCGGCGATCGCGTCGGAGCCGTCGAGCATGGCCTCGGTCTCGCGGTACGGGGAGGCGACGGAGCCGCAGTCGAGGTGGTCGCGGCCGATGGCCAGCGGGGCCTGGAGTTCGCCGCTCGCCACCATGTCGTTGAAGCGCTCGCCCGCCTTGTCGCGCTCGCCGTAGCCGAGCCAGCAGATACGGGCGGGCAGGCCCTGGAAGTGGACGCGCTCGCCGGCCATCTTGATCCAGCGGTGCAGGGACTCGTTCTCCGGGAAGAGCTCGAGGAGCGCCTTGTCGGTCTTGGCGATGTCGGAGGCCTCGCCGGACAGGGCGGCCCAGCGGAAGGGGCCCTTGCCCTCACAGAAGAGGGGGCGGATGTAGGCGGGGACGAAGCCGGGGAAGGCGAACGCGCGCTCGTATCCGGCGAGCTGGGCCTCGCCGCGGATCGAGTTGCCGTAGTCGAAGACCTCGGCGCCCGCGTCCATGAAGCCGACCATGGCCTCGACGTGCCGGGCCATGGACTCCCGGGCGCGGGTGGTGAAGCCCGCCGGGTCCTTCGCGGCGTACGCGGCCATGTCGTCGAAGTCGACGCCGACGGGGAGGTAGGCCAGCGGGTCGTGGGCCGAGGTCTGGTCGGTCACGATGTCGACGGGGGCGCCCTCGGCGAGCATGCGGGGCAGCAGCTCGGCGGCGTTGCCGAGGAGGCCGATGGAGAGCGGACGACGGGCGTCGCGGGCCTCCACCGCCAGCTGCAGGGCGTGCTCCAGGGAGTCGGCCTTCACGTCCAGGTAGCGGTGCTCGATGCGGCGCTCGATGGCGCGCGGGTCGACGTCGATACAGATCGCGACGCCGTCGTTCATCGTCACGGCGAGCGGCTGGGCGCCGCCCATGCCGCCGAGTCCGGCGGTGAGGGTGATCGTGCCGGCGAGGGTGCCGTTGAACTTCTTGGCGGCGACGGCGGCGAACGTCTCGTACGTGCCCTGGAGGATGCCCTGCGTGCCGATGTAGATCCAGGAGCCGGCGGTCATCTGCCCGTACATGGTCAGGCCGAGGGCCTCCAGACGGCGGAACTCCTCCCAGTTGGCCCAGTCGCCGACCAGGTTGGAGTTGGCGATGAGGACGCGCGGGGCCCACTCGTGGGTCTGCATGACGCCCACCGGGCGGCCGGACTGGACGAGCATCGTCTCGTCCTGCTTGAGGGTCCGGAGCGTACGCACCATGGCGTCGAAGGAGCGCCAGTCGCGCGCCGCCTTGCCGGTGCCGCCGTAGACGACGAGCTTGTCGGGGTGCTCGGCGACCTCGGGGTCGAGGTTGTTCTGCAGCATCCGCAGGGCGGCTTCCTGCTGCCATCCCAGGGCGCTCAGTTCCGTACCGCGCGGCGCTCGTACGGGGCGGGGTCCTGACATGGTCTGCCTCCTAGCGGACTTATGCAGTAGATATTCACATCCTGACTTCCTGAATAGAGCTAGTCAATACATGGGGCGTGCAAGCGCCGGGGTGTCGGGGGATGTTTGCCTGGACATATGGGCGCGGAACGCGACAGGACGGGGGATGCGATGGGTGCCACCGACGCGAGGGACAACGGGGCGGGCGGGAGCACGGGGAACGCGGGCGAGACCGACGCCGCGCGGGTCGCCCGGCGGGACGAAGCCGTGCGGGCCGCCGTCGGACAGGGGCTTCTCGGCGCGGACGCGCCCATCGTCGCCCTCCTCGACGTCGCCGGGATCCGGGGCTCGGCGGCCGCGCTGCGGGCGGCCTTCGACGCGGTGGTCGCGCCGGGCACGCCGGTACTGCACGCCTTCGCCGTGAAGGCGACCCCGCTGGTGCCCGTACTGCGGCTGCTCGGGGAGGCGGGCATCGGGGCGGAGGTGGCGAGCCCCGGCGAGCTGGCGCTGGCACAGGCGGCGGGTGTGGCGCCGGAGCGGACCGTCCTCGACTCGCCCGCCAAGACCCCCGCCGAGCTGCGGGAGGCGCTGGCACTCGGGATCGCCGTCAACGCGGACAATCCGCAGGAGCTGGACCGGATCGACGCGCTCGTGCGGTCGGCGCCCAGCGGCTCACCGGTCGGGATCCGGGTCAATCCACAGGTCGGAGGCGGTTCGATCGACGCGTTGTCGACGGCCACGGCCACCTCCAAGTTCGGGGTCGCCCTGCGGGACGAGGGAGCCCGTGAGTGGATCCTGCGCGCGTACGCGGACCGCCCCTGGCTGACCCGGCTGCACGCGCACTCCGGTTCGCAGGGCATGCCGCTGTCGCTGATGGCGCGGGGCATCGCGGAGACGTACGCGCTCGCCGAGGAGATCAACCGGCACGTGGGGCGGCGGCAGATCGACACGATCGACATCGGCGGCGGGCTGCCGGTCAACTTCGGCTCCGACGCCACGACACCGACCTACGCCCGGTACGCGCGACTGCTGGCGGAGTCGGTACCGGGGCTGTTCGACGGGCGGTACGGGCTGGTCACGGAGTTCGGGCGGTCGCTGCTCGCCAAGCACGGGACCGTGGTCGCGCGCGTGGAGTACGCGAAGAGCGCGGGCGGGCGGGCCGTCGCGGTCACGCACGCCGGGGTGCAGGTCGCGACCCGCACGGTGTACGCGCCGGCTTCGTGGCCGCTGCGGATCACCGCGTACGACGCGAAGGGGCACCCCAAGGCGGGGCCCGAGGTGGTGCAGGACGTGGCGGGACCGGCCTGCTTCGCGGGCGACCTCCTCGCCGTGGGACGTGCGCTGCCGTTGCTGGAACAGGGCGATCACGTGGCCGCGCTGGACACGGGCGCGTACTACTTCGCCCACCACTACGCGTACAACTCCCTGGCCAGGCCCGGCATCTACGGCTTCGCGACGGGCGGCGTGGGCGGCGGCGCCGGCGGGAGCGGGGTCCGCTTCGCGGTCGTACGGGAACCGCAGGCCGTCGAGGAGATCGTGATGGAGTCGGGCGGGGGGCACGCTTCGGCGCTCTCGGCGCTGTGAGTCCCCCGGTCCCCTGACCGGCGCGCATCGGTACGGCGCACGCGCCGATGTGCGCGGCGCACCACACCAGGTCGCGCGCGGCACACCGCACGCCGTCATGCACGGCGCCCGCATACCCGCACGTCAGCCCACCGGTCGACCCGCCGGCGCCCCATGACCCCAACAGGCCTGTAAAAGAGCCCAGTTGACCCACCTTAGTCATTCGGGGGCATGTTCCACTGGAAAATGCCGGATCGCTCACCCCTCGCGCACACGTTGCGTAGCTTCGTTGTCACTCAGCCGTACCCGAGGCGGGAGGGGAGCCACGGTGCCCGGAATCGACGAGTGCTTGCTGGAAGCCATGCGACTGCCCGGTGCCCGGGGTGCCTCGGTGGTCGACTGGACCAGCGGGCTCGCTCTTGGCACCGTCGGGGACTCCCCCGGCGGTGACCACGAGACGACGGCGGCGGAGGCCGCCGAGCTGGCCCGACTGGCCGCCGAGCACCGGGCGTTCGCACCGGAGGAGGGTTCCGACTGGTCCGGGCAGGTACCGGTCGAGGACCTGATCATCAGCAACCGGGACAGCTACCACGTGCTGCGGTTCGTACCCACCACCTTCGACAGCAGCGTGTTCCTGCATCTGTGGCTGGCCCGCGCGGACGGCAACCTCGCGCTGGCCCGCATCCGGCTCGGCGAGATGGCGGGGCGGCTGGTGCTGGGATGACGACCGTCAGAACACCTCCGCCGCCCCCGCTGCCCGTACGGCAGCGGGCGGAGGCCCCGGCCACCGGCCTCTCGCCGATGCTGAGCCGCCTCGCCGCCGAGCGTGCCACGGGCGTACTGGTGCGCGAGCGCGGCAGCCTCTATCTGTCCGAGGGCCAGGTGGTGCACGCCGAGAGCCCCGCGACGCCCGGCCTCGACGTGCTGCTCACCGTGCGCGGCGCGCTGAACGCCGAGGGCTGGCGCGAGGCGGTCGCCGAGGCGGGCGCGCGGCGGCTGGTGGGGCGGTTCCTGGTCGACCGGGGCCGGATCTCGAAGGGCGCGCTGGAGCTGTGTCACCTGGGAGCGTTGTACGACGCGGCGTACTTCGTGCTCGGCCCCAGCAGCGCCCCGTCCCGCTTCCGCTACGGGGCGGCGCACTGGCTCGGCCCCGTCCACCCGGTGCCGGTGGCCGCCGTGGAGCGCGAGACCCTGCGCCGCCGCGAGCTGCTGCACCGCATCTGGCCCGACCCGGCGACCGACGACGCCCCGCTCGTACGGATCGAGCGCCTCGACGAGCCGACGGTCGCGCCCCGCCAGGCCGCGGTGCTCGGCCGGGTGGACGGCACACGCACGGCGGCGGACATATCCCGCGCACTGGGCAGACCGGCCTTCCACACCCTGGTCGACCTGCGTCGCCTGGCCGCCGCGGGCATCGTGGCGCCGGCCCCGGGGGCGGAGGTACCGGCGTGCCACGAGGAGCGGGAGCGGTTCGACGCGGCGATCCCGGCGGAGGCACGGGCCGCGCTAGGGGCGACGTCCCCGGCCGGAGCCCCTCCGGGACCCGCGCCGGTCACCCCGGCCGCGACGACCCCGGCCCCGGACACTCCAGCCCCGGCCACCTCGGCCGGCACCGCCACCGCGCGGACCACGCCGCCCGCGCCGCCCGCGCCCCCGGTAGCCCCTCCGGCCCCCACAGCCCTGCCGGCCCGCGGCACCCCGCCCCTCACACTCGCCCCGCCCGACCCGCTCGCCCCGCCCGACACACCCACCCCGCCCGACCCGCTCGCCCATCTCGCCCTGACGTCGACCGACCCCGACGTCTCTCTGCTGCGTCGGCTCCGTGACGCCCTGGAGGCCCTGTGATCCGCGCGCTCCGACAGCGTGCCGAGAGGAGACTACTGATGGCGGCCGAGGCCGAAGTCCTCGACGAACTCCACCGGTTGAGGTCCCGTGTGCCCCAGCTGACCGGTGCGCTCGCGGCCAGCGTCGACGGTCTGGTCCTCGCCCAGGACACCCCCGGCGTCGACCCGGACAGCCTGGCCGCGCTCACGGCGGCCGCGCTGGGCGTCGCGCTGCGGGTGACGGACGCCACCGGGCAGGGCGACTTCCGCGAGCTGCTGGTCCGCGGCGTGCACGGCTATGTGGCGACGTACGCCGCCGGAGGCACCGCCGTCCTGACGCTGCTGGCCCAGGACCGGGTCAACGTCGGCCGCCTGCACCTGGAGGGCCGCCGCGCCGGCACCCGGATCGGGGAGCTGATCGAGGCCGCGGCGGCCCGCGCCGAACCGGCGCCGCAGACACCCGCGGCCAAGGCACCCGCCAAGGCCGTCGCCAAGTCCGCCACCCCGCGGACCAGAACCGCGCGCGCTCCCGCGAAACCCCGCACCACCACGAACGCGCGCACCACCACCACGGAAAGCTGAAAGGACACCCCGTCATGACCAACACCGAAACCGCGTTGAAAGAGGCCCTCGCCTCCATCGAGGGCGCGACCGGAGCCGCCCTCGTCGACTACACCACCGGAATGGCGCTCGGCACGATCGGCGGCAGCAAGAGCTTCGACCTCACCGTCGCGGCCGCGGGCAACACCGATGTCGTACGCGCCAAGCTCCGCACCATGGAGCACCTCGGGCTCAAGGGCGAGATCGAGGACATCCTGATCACGCTGACCGACCAGTACCACCTGATCCGGCTGATCACCGGACGTGGGGGCAACGGCCTGTTCCTCTATCTGGTGCTGGATGCCAAGCGGGCCAACCTGGCGATGGCCCGGCACCAGTTGAAGAGGATCGAGGCGGACCTGGAGGTCTGACCCAGGCCTACACCAGTGCGTCGGTGCGGCGACGCGCCCCGCCCGGGGCCGCGTCGCCCGCCGCGATGCCCGTGCTGCGGTAGACCTTGACCGCCTTGCCCGCCGGTCGTCCGCCATGTGCGCCGAGCCAGTCGACGCGCACCCACAGCAGGGCGTCGCCGGCCCGCTCGCGCCGGCCGAGCCAGGCCGCCTTGAGCCGCAGTCCGGTGCCGAGCCCGGCCAGCAGCATGCCCCCGGCGGCGGGCACGGCGAAGGAGCTGACCAGCGCGGCCACGAAGGCGAGCAGCAGCCACCAGCGATGGCCCCGGCGCCAGTTGCGGACGGTCACGGCGCGGTCCTGGAGCACATCGTGCTTGCCCGCGCGTGCGGCCGCGGCGGCCAGGGCGGTGTACCGCTTCCGGCTCCCGTACGTCACGACGGCGGCCGCGACGAGGAACAGCACGGCCCCGGCCATGACGCCGATCCGGCGTCCGGTCAGCCCCGGTACGAGCACTCCGACGCCCGCCGCGAACGCCCCGCACCACCACAACGGCGCGGCTCCGGCCCTCACCACGACGGCCACCCGAGCCAGCCCCTGCCCTCCGCGCGCCATGCCCTGCCTCCTCAGGTCCCCGACTGTCCGCGGGCAGGCTAACGAGCGAAGGTGAGACGAATCTGAGAACCACGGACGAGGAGAGGACGGGTCCGCTCCCCCGGCATCCCCTCGCCGAGGCCCACTCCCCCGCGACAACCCCTCCGCCGAGGCCCACTCCCCCGCGACAACCCCTCCGCCGAGGCCTACTCCACGAACAACCCCTTCGCCGCCGCCCGCGCGTCGAACTCCTCCAGGCGTGCCTGCGCGTCCGGCAGGTCGTCGCACATGGCCTCCAGCAGTACCCGGCCGAGCAGCATGGGGGCGCACGCCGTGTCGAAGGCGAGGCCCGTGCCGACGGCGGCGGGCAGCAGCAGGTCGGACACCTTGGCGACCGGCGCGAACGCGGAGTCCGCGACCGTGACGACGGTCAGCCCGGCCTCCCTCGCGTACGCCAGCGTGTCCACGACCTCGCGCGGATGCCGCGGCAGCGCGAAGCACAGCAGCGCGCTCGCCCCCGCCCGGACGGCCGCGTCGATACGGTCCTGGACCATCGTGCCGCCCTCGTGCAGCAGCCGTACGTCCGGATGGACCTTGGCGGCGAAGTAGGCGAAGCCGTACGCCTGGGAGGCCGCCGCCCGCAGCCCGAGCACCGGCAGCGGGCGGGACGCGGCGAGCAGCCGCCCGGCACGCGCCAGCGGTCGCGGGTCGGCCAGCAGCTCCGCCAGATGCTTCAGGTTCTCGATCTCGGCCTCGACGGCCTGCTGGTACTCGTTGTACGAGGAGGTGTCCGGGGCCTGTTCGGCGGGCGCGACCTCGCGCAGATGCTTGCGCAGCGCCGGGTAGCCGTCGAAGCCGAGCGCCACCGCGAAGCGGGTGACGGACGGCTGGCTGACCCCGGCCAGCTCCGCCAGCTCCACGCTCGACAGGAACGGCACGTCGGCGGCGCGCCGCACCATGCTGTGCGCGATGCGCCGCTGGGTCGGTGTCAGCCGGTGCCCCTCGAAGAGCGCCTGAAGCCGCCCGGCCGGACTGTCCGTCATTTCCGTGTCCCTGTCCCCGCTCATGACTCGCTCCCCCTCCAGATCTCCGTGAACCGGTCGAGCAGTGCGGCCGCGGCCGTCACGTCGTCCGTGAGCGGCCGGTCGGCCGGCTCCGGGTCGAGCACCGACTCGGCGAGCTCCAGCGCCCGGCCCACCGGCAGCTCCGGGTCGGGCCGCAGGTCGCGCTGGCGCAGCGCCCGTACGGCGGCGACCAGTTCACAGCCGACGACGAGACGGTACGCGTCGCACGCCCGCAGCGTCTGGCGTGCCGCGAGCGAGGCGAAGCTGGCCTGTTCCTCGACGCCCCGGGAGAGTACAGCGTGCCCGAGCGAGGCGGGCGCGGAGAACGCGCGCAGATCGCCGAGGGCGGCTCCGGCGGCGTACTCCAGGATCATCACGCCGGAGGAGGCGGGCTCGTGGTCGGCGAGGAAGGGGCGCAGCCGGGTGTACGCGGGCTCGTTCAACGTCGACAGCCTGGACGTCGACAGGCGCGCCACCTGGGTGATGGCCAGCCTGAAGTGGTCGAGGGCCAGGGCGAGTTGGGCCTGGTAGAAGCCGCCGTGGTGGTAGGCGGCCAGGTCCCCGGGGGAGATGAGGGGGTTCTCGGCGGCGGCGTTGATCTCGACCGCGAGGACCGCTTCGAGCGCGTCGGCCGCCTCGTGTGCGGGGCCGTGGATCTGGGGCAGACAGCGGAAGCCGTACGGGTCCTGGATACGGCCGAGGGGCGGGGTCGGCCGGTCGGCGGCGCCGATCAACTCCCGCATGATCCGGGCGACTTCGGCGGAGCCGCGGTGCGGGCGGGCGGTGTGCACGGGGGCGGCGTACGCCTCGTGCGAGCCGTCGACCGCGAGCAGCGAGAGCGCCGCGACGACCTGGGTGGCGCCGATGAGCCCGCGCAGCTCGTGCAGCGCGAGCGCGGACTGGCCGAGGGTGAGGGCGTTGCTGCTGATGAGCGCGAGGGCGTCGTTGTTGTCGAGGAGCTGGGGCTCCGGAGCGCCGATCTCCCGCGCGGACGCGCCCCGCCGAAGAGCGCGCACGCCTCCCGCGTACCGCCCACCCGAAGCCCCTGCCCCCGGCCCACCGGAAGTCTCCGACCCCAACCCCCCGGAAGTCTCCGCCCGTCGCCACGGATGCTCCCCCGCGAGCGCCAGTCCCACCTGGGCCAGGGCCGCGATGTCGCCCGTGCCCACCGAGCCGAACTCGTTCACGACGGGGTAGGCCCCGTTCTCCAGCGCCTCGCACAGCGCCGTGACCACGGTGGGCCGCAGCCCCGCGCCGCCGGCCAGCAACTGGTTGACCCGCACGGCCAGCATCGCCCGCACCTGCCGCGCGGGCAGCTCCGCCCCGATGGCCCCGGCATGGCTGCGCAGCAGCCGGAGTCCGTGCCCCGCGGCCGCCTCCGTGGGCACGTCCTCGTTCCGGTTCGCGCCCACTCCGGTGGAGCGGCCGTAGACCCGGCCGGTCGCGGCGATCTGCCGGGCCGCGTCCCAGGACTCCTCCACCCGCTTCATCGCTTCGGTGCCGGGAACCGGCCGCGAAGCCCCGTCGGCGAGGCACACGACGTCGGAGACGCCGATTCCACAGCCGTCGAGGACCACGATCCCGGTCGACGCGGGGCTCACTTCCACGGTCGACGTATCCACGATCCGAGACGACATCACGCGCAAACTCCCCTCAACCCGGACATCGGATCTTGCCTGGCGGTCATAAGTAACCAGCGCTTAACGCCGGACCATTGACAATCTATTCAGACACCGAGAACTCTGCATGACGATATGCAGGCCGGGCAAGGGACACCTCATGATCCAGTTCGACGCGGTCCACAAACGCTTCCCGAACGGAACGACAGCAGTCCACGATCTCTCCCTGGAGATGCCGGAAGGCGGTGTGACCGTCCTCGTCGGATCCTCCGGTTGCGGTAAGACGACCACGCTCAGGATGATCAACCGGATGGTCGATCCGACCTCCGGCACCATCCGGGTCGGCGGCCGGGACATCCTCGAACAGGACGCCGCCGAGCTGCGCCGCTCCATCGGTTACGTCATCCAGCAGTCGGGGCTCTTCCCGCACCGCACGGTGCTCGACAACATCGCCACCGTGCCGCTGCTCCTCGGCTGGGGCCGCCGCAAGGCACGGGCCCGGGCGGCCGAGCTCCTCGACACCGTGGGCCTCGCCGCCGACGCCGGCCGGCGGTACCCGCACCAGCTCTCCGGCGGCCAGCAGCAGCGCGTCGGAGTCGCCCGCGCCCTCGCCGCCGACCCGCCGGTCCTGCTCATGGACGAGCCGTTCGGCGCGGTCGACCCGGTCGTCCGCACCCAGCTCCAGGACGAACTCCTGCGCCTCCAGAAAGAGCTGAGCAAGACCATCGTCTTCGTCACGCACGACATCGACGAGGCGGTCCGGCTCGGCGACCAGATCGCGGTCTTCCGCACCGGCGGCCACCTCGTGCAGTGCGCCTCGCCCGCCGAACTGCTGGCCCGCCCGGCGGACGACTTCGTGGCGGACTTCCTCGGCGCCGAGCGCGGCCTCAAGCTGTTGTCGCTGACCACGCTCGCCGACGTCCCGCAGGGCCCCGCCCCCGAGGGCGGCGCCTGGACCCTCGTCCTCGACGAGGCCCGCCGGCCGCAGCACTGGCGTTCGAAGGACGGTGCCGAACTCCCCGTACGACCGCTCAGGGACCGCGACTCGCTGCTCGCCGCCCTGAACGAGTCGGTCGCCTCCCCGAACGGGCTGACGGTCCGTGTCGACGCGGACGGAGTCCTCACCGGGGTGTCGTCCCGCGACGACATCCACGAGCACGCGGGCCGGGCGCACAGCGAAGCGAGCGTCGCCGCGTGAGCGTCGACTGGTCGTGGATAGGCGACCACACCGACGACCTCACCGGTCTCACCCTCTCCCACCTCCAGGCCGCCCTGACCGCCGTCTTCTTCGGCCTGCTGATCTCCCTCCCACTGGCGGTGATCGCCCACCGGATCCGCCCGCTGCGCGGCTTCCTGCTCGGCCTGTCGAACGTGCTGTTCACGATCCCGTCGATCGCGATCTTCGTCCTCCTCCTGCCGGTCTCGGGGCTGACCCGCACCACGACCGTCATCGGCCTGACCGTCTACACCCTGGTCGTTCTGCTGCGGAACACGGTCGAGGGCCTCGACTCGGTCCCGGTGAAGACGAAGGAGGCCGCCAAGGCGATGGGCACCCGCCCGCTGCGCACCCTCCTCACCGTCGAACTCCCCCTCGCCCTCCCCGTGATCATGGCGGGCGTCCGGATCGCGACGGTCATGTCGATCTCCCTGGTCTCCGTGGCGACGTACATCGGAGACGGCGGCCTCGGCCAGCTCTTCACGGACGGCTTCCAGCGCAACTTCCCGACGCCGGTGATCGTGGGCGTCGTACTGACGATCCTGCTGGCCCTGGTCGCGGACGCGCTCCTGGTGGCGGTCCAGTACGCACTCACCCCGTGGAAGAGGCGGCGCGCCTGATGTACGAACTCTTCAAGAACCTCGGCGCCTGGCTGGTCAGCGGCGACCAGTGGACCGGCCCGGACGGCATCGCGCACCGCCTCGCCGAGCACCTCCAGTACTCGCTGCTCGCCACCCTCGTCGCCGCCGCGATCGCGCTGCCCGTCGGCCTGCTGATCGGGCACACCGGGCGCGGCGCGTTCCTCGCCATCAACCTCGCGTCCTTCGGCCGCGCGCTGCCCACCGTGGGCCTGGTCGTGCTCGTCTTCCTGGCCAGCGGTCTGTCGATGTGGCCGGTGTACATCGCGCTGGTCGCCCTCGCGGTCCCGGCGATCGTGACGAACACGTACGCGGGCATGACCGCCGTCGACCCGGATGTGAAGGACGCCGCGCGCGGGCAGGGCATGCGCTGGCACCAGGTCCTCTTCCAGGTGGAGCTTCCCCTCGCGCTCCCGCTGATCATGACGGGTCTGAGGCTCGCGCTGATCCAGGTCGTCGCGACGGCCACGATCGCCGCGTACGTGTCCTTCGGCGGCCTGGGCCGCTATGTCTTCGACGGCCTCGCCCAGCGCGACCTGGTCCAGGTCCTGGGCGGCGCGGTGCTCGTCGCCGCGGTCGCCGTCGTCCTCGACCTGGCGCTCTCCGCCCTCCAGCGCTTCCTCTTCCTCCCCCACTCTCGGCTTCGCTCGAGCGGGGGGACCCCCACCCGCACCGCCTAGGCCTCAGGGAACCCACCGAAATGAATCGTCGTACTCTCCTCGGCGGCCTGTTCGCGGCCGCCTCCGTCCCCGCCCTCGCCGCGTGCAGCAGCGGTATCACCTCCCTCGACAGCCAGGGAAGCGGCGGCTCGGGCGGCGGCTCCAGCAAGGGCGGGGTCATCATCGGCACCGCCAACTTCACCGAGAACCAGGTCCTCGGCCACCTCTACGCGGCCGCCCTGGAGGCGGCCGGCGTCAGGACGACGGTCCGGCCCAACCTCGGCACCCGCGAGATCCTCATCCCCGCGCTCAGGGGAGGCGACATCGACCTGCTCCCCGAGTACCAGGGCGCCCTGCTGCACTACCTCGCCCCGAAGGCGACGGCCACGGAGGAGGGCGCGATGCAGAACGCCCTCACCGTCGCCCTCCCGTCCGGCCTCCAGGTGCTGCCGTACGGGATGGCCGAGGACTCCGACGCCTTCGTCGTCACACGGGCGACGGCGAAGAAGTACGGCCTGTCCTCCCTCGCCGACCTGAAGAAGCAGAACGGCGAGCTGGTCATCGGCGCCGCCGCCGAGGTGAAGAAGCGTCAGGTCGGCGTGGTCGGCCTGAAGGACGTGTACGGGGTGGAGTTCAAGGAGTTCAAGTCCCTGGACTCCTCCGGGCCGCTGGTCAAGGGCGCCCTGAGGAAGGGCGACGTGGACGTGGCGAACCTCTTCACCACCGACACCGACATCCAGGCCAACGACTGGGTGGTCCTGTCCGACCCCAGGAACCTCGTCCCGGGCCAGCACGTCGTCCCGCTCATCGCCGACCGCAAGGCCGACTCCACGGTCCGCAGGGCCCTCGCCGAACTCGGCAACGTCCTCACCACCGCCCAGCTGACCGAGCTCAACCGCCAGGTGGACAAGGACAAGAAGGACCCGGAGGACGTGGCGAACGCGTACGCCGAGCAGCACGGGCTGGTGAAGAAGAAGTAGGAGAAGAAGCGGGAAGGGGGGCCTGCGGGGGTGCGGCCCAGCTCGAACAGGGGGGCTACCCCCAGTGCCGCGGCGACCACGGCACGCCTACCGTGAGCGCCATGACCGGTATGGATGCCCGCGACGCCGAACTGAAGAAGGAACTCGACGCCACCCTGCACGCGCGCAGGGAGCTGGGGGACGAGTACGAGTCCGCGCTGGTGGACTCGTTCCTGGAGAAGGTGGATCAGCGCATCGACGGCGCGGTCGACCGCCGGGTGCGGCGTCAGCTGGCCGAGCAGCAGATGGTGGTGGCCCGTGGCGCACGGTCCCCGCAGGCCACGGACTCCTGGGGTGAGCGCTTCGGCTTCGGCATCGTCTCGCTCGTCCTCGCGATCCCCCTGTCCGCGATCGGCGCCACCGCCCACCTCCCCGGACTCCTGATCACCTGGATGGGCATCGTGGGCGTCAACGTGGTGCAGGCGATGCGCGTGTTCCCGTCCTTCGGCCGCCGCGGCGACAAGCCGGAACCGGACTGGGAAGGCTAGGACCGGCCTGCTGCCGGGAAAGTGTTGCGCGGGGACCGCCGCACCCCCGTTACCGGGGGGCGGGACGACGGCGGTCCCCGCGAGGGACGCGGGCCGGGTCAGGGCCAGGCTTACGCGTCCGTGGCGTCCATGGAGGTCCGGGAGCCGCTCCGGAGGTCCTTGGCGCCGTTTTCGGTGCCGGCCGGGGCGGGGAGCCGCTCCCGCCCTGCCGACATCCACCAATGTGCCGGACGCGTGTTAAGCGGGTGCTGCGCGGACGTGACGCGCTCGTACCACTTCTACGAAGTTCCGTGCCATGCCCCGCCGGACGGACCCGAAGACCCGCCCGCCGGACGGACGGACCGGATGAGCCGCCCGCCGGACGGACCCGAAGGTCCGTCCGGCGGGCGGGGCCGCGGCTACTGCTTGCCGCCGCCCTTGGCCAGGAACGACAGCAGGTCCTGGCGGCTGACCACACCGGTCGGCTTGCCCTCGACGAGGACGATCGCCGCGTCGGCCGTGCCGAGGACGGACATCAGGTCCCCGACGGGCTCGCCTGAACCGACCTGCGGCAGCGGCGCGGACATGTGCTTCTCCAGCGGGTCCTGCAAGGAGGCGCGCTGCGTGAACAGCGCGTCGAGCAGCTCGCGTTCGACGACCGAGCCGACGACCTCGGCGGCCATGACGTCCGGGTGGCCGGCGCCCGGCTTCACGATCGGCATCTGCGAGACGCCGTACTCGCGCAGCACCTCGATCGCCTCGCCGACGGTCTCGTCGGGGTGCATGTGGACGAGGGAGGGGATGGAGCCGCCCGCCTTGTCGCTGAGGACGTCGGCGACGCGGGCGCTGGGCCCGGAGTCCTCGAGGAAGCCGTAGTCGGCCATCCATTCGTCGTTGAAGATTTTACTGAGGTACCCGCGCCCGCTGTCGGGCAGCAGCACCACGACCACGTCGTCCGGCCCGAGCCGCTCGGCGACCCGCAGCGCGGCGACGACGGCCATGCCGCAGGAACCGCCGACGAGCAGCCCCTCCTCCTTGGCGAGCCGCCGCGTCATCTGGAAGGAGTCCTTGTCGGACACGGCGACGATCTCGTCCGCGACCGTGCGGTCGTACGCGGTCGGCCAGAAGTCCTCGCCGACGCCCTCGACGAGGTACGGGCGCCCGGAGCCGCCGGAGTACACGGAGCCCTCGGGGTCGGCGCCGACGACCTGGACGCGGCCCTCACTGGCGTCCTTCAGGTAACGCCCGGTACCGGAAATGGTCCCGCCGGTGCCCACGCCCGCGACGAAGTGGGTGATCTTCCCCTCCGTCTGCTCCCACAGCTCGGGGCCGGTGGAGTGATAGTGCGAAAGGGGGTTGTTCGGGTTGGAGTACTGGTCCGGCTTCCACGCACCGGGCGTCTCGCGCACGAGCCGGTCCGAGACGTTGTAGTAGGAGTCGGGGTGCTCGGGGTCGACGGCGGTCGGGCAGACCACCACCTCGGCCCCGTAGGCACGCAGCACATTGATCTTGTCAGTGCTCACCTTGTCGGGGCACACGAAGATGCACTTGTACCCCTTCTGCTGCGCGACGATGGCGAGCCCGACACCGGTGTTTCCGCTGGTCGGCTCGACGATCGTGCCACCGGGCTGCAAAGCGCCGCTCTCCTCCGCGGCCTCGATCATCCGCAGGGCGATGCGGTCCTTCACGGAACCGCCCGGGTTGAAGTACTCGACCTTCGCGAGGACGGTCGCCTGAATGCCCGCGGTCACGCTGTTGAGCCTCACCAGCGGGGTGTTGCCGACGAGACTGATCATCGAGTCGTGGAATTGCACCGTTGTCTCCGGAGCTGCAAAGAAGTGGTCGTTAGGTCCCGCCAGCCTACGGCCCCCTACACGCGTTCACGTGCCGTTGAGATTGGCCGACCGCCTCTACGGGGCAAGCAGTGGTTGTACGGCTACAAGGAGGTGGCGGCGGCGGATGACGAGCTTGTCGAGGGCGAGGGTGGCCCGGCGCATCGCGGCGGGTGCCGCGTACGGCGGTGGTGGGATCGGTCTGGTGGGCGCGGCGACGATCGGCGTCGTGCTGGCCGAGGTGCAGCTGGCCAAGCGCCATGTGGGCAACGGCAGTGCGCCGCACCCGCCGAGCGCGGAGGGCCGCTACGGATACGCGTACACCGTCCCCGGTGAACCGCCGCTCCGGCTGACGATGCTCGGCGACTCCACCGCCGCCGGTCAGGGCGTACGCCGATCGGGTCAAACTCCGGGCGCTCTGCTGGCCTCCGGGCTCGCGGCGGTCGCCGAGCGCCCGGTGGTGCTGCGGAACGTGGCGCTGCCGGGCGCCCAGTCGGACGATCTCGACCGCCAGGTCGGCCTGGTCCTCGGCGCCTCCGAACAGGTGCCCGACGTCTGCGTGATCATGGTCGGGGCGAACGATGTGACGCACCGCATGCCGGCCACCCGCTCGGTCCGCCATCTCGCCGCCGCGGTACGCCGGCTGCGCACCGCGGGTGCGGAGGTGGTCGTGGGCACCTGCCCCGACCTGGGCACGATCGAGCCGGTCCAGCAGCCGCTGCGCTGGCTGGCCCGCCGCGCCTCGCGCCAGCTGGCGGCCGCGCAGACGATCGGGGCGGTGGAGCAGGGCGGGCGCACGGTGTCGCTGGGCGACCTGCTCGGCCCGGAGTTCGCGGCGAACCCCCGGGAACTCTTCGGCCCCGACCACTACCACCCCTCGGCGGAGGGCTACGCGACCGCCGCGATGGCGATACTGCCGACGGTCTGCGCGGCGCTCGGCCTGTGGCCGGCGGAGGAGGAGCGCCCGGACGTCTCCCGCCGCGAGGGCTTCCTGCCGGTGGCACGGGCGGCGGCCGAGGCCGCGTCCGAGCCGGGCACGGAGGTCACGGCGGCGATGCCGACCGGACCGCGGGGCCCCTGGGCCCTCCTCAAGCGGCGGCGCCGGCGGCGGCTGCCGGCCGCCGACGCGACGGCCCCGGCGACACCGGCCCGGGAGACGTCGGCGTGAGCTCCGCCGGGGGCGGCCGCCCCCGGCGCCCGCTTCGGCCGGACACGCCACGCCCGGCTCCCGCCCCCGCGTCCGCCCCGGCATGCCCCTCCGCCCCTCGCATGAGCAAGCGCTTAGAAAAGTGCGGCCGGGGTCACACCTCCACCCCCGTGACCTCCTTCGTACGTACGGGTAACTTCCCAATCAGCCCTGCCCGTAGGTACACCCGTACGCCAATGGAGCCGTGATGCCCGAAGCCGTGATCGTCTCGACCGCCCGCTCCCCCATCGGCCGCGCTTTCAAGGGCTCCCTCAAGGACCTGCGCCCGGACGACCTGACCGCCACGATCATCCAGGCCGCCCTCGCCAAGGTCCCCGAGCTGGACCCCAAGGACATCGACGACCTGATGCTCGGCTGTGGCCTCCCCGGCGGTGAGCAGGGCCACAACCTCGGCCGCATCGTCGCCGTGCAGATGGGCATGGACCACCTCCCGGGCTGCACCATCACCCGTTACTGTTCCTCCTCGCTCCAGACGTCCCGCATGGCCCTGCACGCCATCAAGGCCGGCGAGGGCGACGTCTTCATCTCCGCGGGCGTCGAGGCGGTGTCCCGCAGCGTCAAGGGCAACTCCGACAGCCTGCCCGACACCCACAACCCCCTCTTCGCCGAGGCCGAGGCCCGCACCGCCGCCGTCGCCGAGAGCGCGGGCGCGTCCTGGCACGACCCGCGCGAGGACGGTCTGATCCCGGACGCGTACATCTCGATGGGCCAGACCGCCGAGAACCTCGCCCGCATCAAGGGCGTCACCCGTCAGGACATGGACGAGTTCGGCGTCCGCTCCCAGAACCTCGCCGAGGAAGCCATCAAGAACGGCTTCTGGGAGCGCGAGATCACGCCGGTCACGACCCCCGACGGCACGGTCGTCAGCAAGGACGACGGCCCGCGCGCCGGCGTCACCCTGGAGGGCGTGCAGGGCCTCAAGCCGGTCTTCCGCCCCGACGGCCTCGTCACGGCCGGCAACTGCTGCCCCCTCAACGACGGCGCCGCCGCCCTCGTGATCATGTCGGACACGAAGGCCCGCGAGCTCGGTCTCACCCCGCTCGCCCGCATCGTCTCCACCGGCGTCACCGGCCTCTCCCCGGAGATCATGGGCCTCGGCCCGGTCGAGGCGTCCAAGCAGGCGCTCCGGCGCGCGGGCCTGACCATCGACGACATCGACCTGGTCGAGATCAACGAGGCCTTCGCCGCCCAGGTGATCCCGTCCTACCGCGACCTCGGCATCGACCTGGACAAGCTGAACGTCAACGGCGGCGCGATCGCCGTCGGCCACCCCTTCGGCATGACCGGCGCCCGCATCACCGGCACGCTCATCAATTCCCTCCAGTTCCACGACAAGCAGTTCGGTCTGGAGACGATGTGCGTCGGCGGCGGCCAGGGCATGGCGATGGTCATCGAGCGCCTCAGCTGAGACCGGCTGCGCGCCGCCGGCCGAACCCGGCCGCGTGACGGGAGGCGGACCCAGCGTGACCTTCAGGCCCGGAGCCCGGGAATCCCAAGGGGTTCCCCCCGGCTCCGGGCCGTTTTGTGATCCAATCTCCCCCAGGATGTGACCTATCTCCCTCCAGGAGAGGATTCACGCAGGTCAGAGCAGTTTCACGCCGATCCCCGGGCCGAAAGTCCTGCCCGTTTCGTGACGTTACGCACTGACAGCTGCTTAGTCCGCCCTTCAAGCTGATGTAGGAAGTCGGGGGGTCGACTTTGAACCGGGAGTACGTCAGTGAGCGCCATGCCGATTGCTCTGCTGCTCACCACAGCCGCCACCGCGGTTGTGGGCGTCGCCGTCCTGCGCACCCTCCAGTCGCTGCGCCGGCAGATAGCGGCTCTGCACACCGAACTGACCGAGAGCCGCGCCGCGAGCGCGCGCGGTCTCGTGCCCGCCGCCCGCTCCACCGCCGACGCGGAGGAGATACGTGCCGCCGTGGCCGAGGCGCTCGCCGAGGAGCGGGAGCGCGAGCTGGCCGAGGCACGGGCGTTCTGGGCCGCCCAGGAGGCGCGTGACATCTCCGACGCGCCGTCCCTGCTGGGCCTGCCCGACAGTGATCTGTTCCTGCCGCGCCAGTCGGACTTCATGGGCCTGGAGCACGACAGCCTCGAGCCGGTGGCCGAGCCGGGTCTGGAGGCCGACGAGCTCTCCGGGGAGTCGCCCGAGCTGGCCGCGGCCCGCCGCCGCCACCCCTCGCACCCGGACTTCGTGCCGGTCCAGTCACCCGTCGTGGGCGACCACGAGCGCACGGTGACCTGCCTGGAAGAGCTCGCCGAGTCGCGTACCGAACTGGCCGACATCCGCCCCGGCCCGCTGGGCACCCTCGACGTCTACGTCTTCGCGGACGGTACGACCCTGTGCATGACCCCGGGCCACCGGGACACCGCCGAGCGGCTGTCCGCGGCCCTGCGCGCCGGCGACACTCCGGTACTGCTCGGCGGCTCGGGCATCTCGGGGGCGTACGCGCTGACGTTCGCCTGCGGCGAGGAGACCGTGTACGTCCTGGCGGACCGCGTCATCGCGTCGCTGTAACCGCCGCCGGAGAGCGGCCTGCGCACCGCGTCGGGAGTCGGATCAGACCCCGGCGCGTTTCTGTGCCTCGACCACGAGGGTCACCGCCTCCGCGAGTTCCTCCTCGTTACTCAGTACGAGTGCCAGATCTCGTCCGGCGACGGTGATCTGGTCCGCGGCCGCGAACATGCCCGCGTCGGGCATCTCACGGGGCTCGGCGGCGGGGTCCTCCAGCCGCTGGGCGCGCAGCGCCAACTCCCTGGCCAGCCCCAGTGCTTCGGCCGCAGCACTTCGCTGGAGCCGGCTCTGCGGAGCGGCCCGCAGCAGGTCGGCGAAATGATCCACGGCACGGGTCAGAGGCGTCGTATCAACCACGCCGCGAGACTACGCGCCGCAGCGGGACTGTTGCCAACACGCGAACGCTCAGGCACGGTGACCTGAAGGACCGGCTTACATCCCCTTGCGTCCCGGAGGCGCCGATGTCCCAAGTCTTCTCCGCGGAGACCCATCGCAACCTGCTCGCCCGCATCCCCCATTGCACCGGTCGTGAAGTGTCCGACTGGCTGCGCACCGTCGACGAAGGCCCCGCTCTCTTCCGTTTCGAGGAAAAGGTCAGCTGGCTTCGCGCCGAGCACAACCTCGCGTACGGCCACGCCAAGGCGATCATTCACGAGTACGACCTGAGGAGGGCCGCGCGCAAACTGCTCTGAGCGCGCACCGCCGAACGAACCGGCATCCGAGCACCCGCAGCACGACGAAGGGCCCGCGAACCGGAGTTCGCGGGCCCTTCACTGCCGGGGCGGCGGCGCTAGTCGTTACTGCTGAAGATGGCGACCAGCCGCAGCATCTCGACGTAGATCCACACCAGGGTCATGGTCAGGCCGAACGCGGCCAGCCAGGCCTCCTCGCGCGGCGCGCCGTACGCGATGCCGTCCTCGATCTGCTTGAAGTCGAGGGTGAGGAAGAACGCGCCGAGCAGGATCGCGATGATGCCGACGACCGCGCCCAGCGGGCCCATGCTGCGCAGTCCGCCGTCGGGGGCGACCCCGAAGACGACCAGCAGCAGGTTGACCGCCATGACCAGGATGAAGGCGATGGCGATGGCCATGCCGATGCGCGCGTACCGCGCGGTCACGCGGATCCAGCCCGCCTTGTAGACGAGCAGGGTCGCGCCGGCGACCGCCATGGTGCCGAGCACCGCCTGGAAGGGCGCGCCCGACCACTGGCTGTTGAACATCTCGCTGATGACCCCGAGGAAGACTCCCTCGAAGGCGGCGTAGGCGAGGATCAGCGCGGGCGAGGCCGTGCGCTTGAAGGACTGCACCATCGCCAGGACGAACGCGATGAGCGCGGCGCCGATCGCCAGCGCGTAGCTGGTGCTCGTCACCGGCAGCACGGCCCAGGCGAGGATCGCGCCGACCGCGACCGTGCCGAGCGTCATCGCCGAGCGCATGACGACGTCGTCCATCGTCATCCGGCCGGTGGAGACCGGAGCCTGCGGCGGAGCGCCGTACTGCTGGCCCTGCTGGGCGTACGGGTTCTGCGCGTAGGGGTTGCCGCCCTGCTGGGCGTACGGGTTGGCCTGCGTGCCGACAGCGGGTCCCCCGGCCGGCGGCGCGGTGTTGAAGCCCGCGTAGCCGTTGTCGCGGCTGAACCCCCGACGCGAGAAGACCGGGTTACTGCTCCTCATTTCACTCCTCCATGGCCACCTGGCGTGGCCTTGGCCTCAAGAGTAATAGGTAGGCAAAGGATTGACCCTACTGCTTAAGAAGGATCTTTCCCCTGTGCTGCCACGGTACGCGTGTGTCCCATGCCCGGCGAGCACTGGTACGAAGCCGTAACAGGGCGCTCGACCGGTAGTGGTCCGGTGCCCGTTCGGCGCCCGGTCAGTCATCCGCCGACGACCGGCCGGCGACCGGCCGGCGGCCGAGCGCCCGTTCGGGTCACTCCAGGGGGAACCGGTGTACCCCTCCGCGAGGTCGGCCTCGGCGGCGCGGGAGGACGTGATCCGCTCCAGGCGGGCCAGCTGGACGCGCTCCTCGAACGGCGTGGCGGCCGGCGGGCGGTGCAGCAGGGTCGTCATGTCGTACGAGAACCGCTCGGCCTGCCAGACGCGGCGCAGACAGGTCGCGGAGTACGCGTCGAGGCGCTCGCCCGATCCCGTCTCCTTCAGGTGCGTCAGCGCCCGCGCGAAGGTCACGACGTCCCCGACGGCGAGGTTGAGGCCCTTGGCCCCGGTCGGCGGCACGATGTGCGCCGCGTCCCCGGCGAGGAAGAGCCGGCCGTGCCGCATGGGCTCGTGGACGTAGCCGCGCATGGGGGTGACGGACTTCTGGGTGATCGGCCCGCGCTCCAGCCGCCAGGCGTCGTCCGTCTCGAAGCGCCGCTCCAGCTCCGCCCAGATCTCGTCGTCCGCCCAGGCCTCGGCGTCCGTGCCCTCGGGCACCTGGAGGTAGAGCCGGGAGACGGCCGGCGAGCGCATGCTGAGCAGGGCGAAGCCGCGTTCGTGGCGGGCGTAGACGAGTTCGTCGTGGGAGGGGGCGACATCGGCGAGGACGCCGAGCCAGCCGAAGGGATACGTACGTTCGAAGACGCGCGACACCTCGGCGGGCACGGCCTGCCGGGCGACGCCCCGGAATCCGTCGCAGCCCACGACGTAGTCGCACTCCAGGACGTCCTCGCGCCCCTCGTGGGTGAACGGCACGCGCGGCCGCTCCGTCCCTGCCCCCTCCACGGCGAGCGCCTCGGCGCCGAAGAGCAGCGGTCCGCCCTCCTCGAGCTGGAGCGCGATGAGGTCCTTGCACACCTCGGTCTGCGCGTACACCATCACGGCGCGGCCGCCGGCGAGCGCGGGGAAGTCGACGCGGTGCCGCCTCCGGTCGAACCGCAGCTCGATCCCGTCGTGCCGCAGCCCTTCCCGGTCCATCCGCTCCCCGGCCCCGGCGGCCCGCAGCACGTCGACGGTCCCCTGCTCGAGGATCCCGGCGCGCTGGCGCCGCTCCACGTACGCCCGGTCCCGGCTCTCCAGAACCACCGAGTCGATCCCGGCGTTGCGCAGCAGCCGGGCCAGCAGCAGTCCGGCCGGTCCGGCCCCGATGATCCCGACGGTGGTACGCATCGGCACGCCCCTTCGCGTTCGCCCGGCCCCGTGGTCGAGTGACGGAGTTCGCATGGTGAACTTTCCTTCACCATGCTGGGTGAGTTTCCGACCGGAGGGGCGAGCTGTCAATGCCCGGAACGGCCTGCGGGCCCGGCGCCGTTGTGTCATCCGTAGGTCAGGCTCAGCGCCAGGTAGCAGGCGAAGGTGGACAGGACGTAGTACGCCGGGGACGCCGCGGGCCAGCGCGGGGTCCGGGTCCGCCAGAACCGCCAGCCGGCCCGGGCCGGCAGCAGCAGGGGCAGCAGGGCCAGCGGCGTCAGCAAGGCCACCGGACGGGCCTGGGTCATCAGCAGCAGGACCGACAGCACCGGCGCGATCAGCGCCACGGCCACCGTCCCGCCGAGGCCGAGGGCATCGACATAACTGCGTTCGCCGGGCCGTGTCCGCCGGGTGATCTTCTTGGCGAACTCCATGTGGACGGTGACCAGCACGGTGATCACGATGGCCAGGACTCCCTCGCGGCCGGGGCCCGAGGACGTGTCGTGGAGGTAGCGGGCGTAGAGGTAGACGTGGAGCAGCAACTGAGCGGGGAAGCTGAACAGGAGGCTCAGGAACAGCCGGTCTCCCGGTGGCCAGCCCAGAAGGCGGTCGACGGTCAGAAAGAGCCCGCAGTAGCCGAGTTGGGCCGCCAGGACCGCGAGGGCCGTGGGGCTGCCGGCGTTGAGTGCCAGCACGAGCACCGCGCCGGCCGCGCACAGCACCAGCAGGTCCTTCATCCGCACGGTTCCGGCGGCCAGCGGCCGCTTCGGGTGGAACGCGCGGTCGTACGCCAGATCGCGGATGTCATCCACGGCGCGCATCAGCAGCAGGGTGACGGTGAGCGTGACGGCGGCTGTGAAGGTGCCGGTTCCGGGCCGCCAGGGCGGGCTCTGCGGCTGCACGGCCGCGAACAGCCCGGTGACCCCGTACGCCCACAGGAACGCGAACAGCACCGACGGCAGCGGGGGGTAACTGCCCGCCACGAAGCGGGTCCAGCGTCTCAGCACCGTCCGTCCTCCTTCGTGTGCCAGCGCACCGGCAGTTCCCACACGCCGCGCATGAACATCTGGTCGCGCCAGCGGAGTTCCGCCGGTTCGACCGCCAGTTCCAGGTGGTCCAGGCGCTCCAGGACCGCGGTCAGACCCTCCTGGAGCTCCACCCGGGCGTGTGCGGCACCCAGGCACATGTGCCGGCCGTGGCCGAAGCCGATGTGCGGGTTGGGCGCGCGGTCCGGGCGGAACTCGTCCGCGTCGGGGAAGACACCGGGGTCGCGGTTGGCCGCGTCGGTGAGCGGGATGACGACCTGGCCCGCGGGCAGGACCCGGCCCGCGAGTTCGACGTCCTCGAGTGCCACGTGCGGCTGGCCGCCGGTACCGGCGAACCACACCCACCGCAGCAGTTCCTCCACGACGGCCGGCACCGCGGACGCGTCGCGCCTGAGCCGGTCGGCGAGGCCGGGTGTGCCCAGTACCTGGAGGACGCACATCGCGAGATGGGAGGCGGTGGTCTCGCCGCCCGCCATCATCAGGCCGAAGCCGAAGACGACGATCTCCTCGTCGCTGAGCCGGGTCTCCCGCGGCGCGGACAGCAGCGACGTCAGCAGGTCGTCCCCGGGGCACCCGGCCGCGATCGCCTCGCGGCGCGCGGCCAGTTGTCCGAAGAAGTAGCCGTACATGACCTCGTGGGCGCGGGCTGCCTCGTCGGCGGAGAAGCGTCCGGCGGACATCATCACCGTCACCGACGGCAGCAGTCGGTCCAGATCGGCCACCGGCACGCCGAGCATCTCGCAGATCACCCGGTACGGGAACGGAGTGGTGAACTCGGCGATCAGGTCGACCGGCCGGCCGGTGTCCGCGGCCTGAAGGGAGTCGAGCAGTTCCGCGGCGATCCGCGCGATGCGGGGCCGGTCCTCCTCGGCTCTGCGGTGCGTGAAGCGGGACTGGACCCGGCTGCGACGCCGGGTGTGCGTGGGCGCGTCGCTGGTGACCAGCGCGAGCGCACCGGACCTGCGGGCGAACAGGGTGCCGTTGGCCCACGCCTCCCGGCTGAAACGGTCGTCGGACAGCACGGTCCTGACGTCGGCGTACCGGGTCACCAGCAGGGCCTCGCGGCCGTTCGCCAGCCCTACCGGCACCAACGGCTCGCCCCGGTAGCGGTCCAGGAGCACGGGGTCCAGGGGGATGCCGGACAGGCCGGGGAAGGGAAAGCGGGGCAGGTCCGCCGTGCTGGGGGCGTGCGGGTCCGCCGCGTGGGGGGCGGACCGGTCCGCCGTACGGGGGGCGGGGGCGGCCGGTGCGTCGGGCGGACCGGGGGCCGGAGCACCGGCTGCCGTGCCCGGGTCGGCCGGCAGCGGCAGAACGTCCGTCCCGCCGCCGGCGCCCGAGAACGGGCACCGTGCGCTCGCGCCGCTCATCGCAGCCACCCCTCGGCGGGCTCCAGCGCCTGGTCCGGCGCCCCGTGCCAGTACTCGTGCAAGGACTCGCACCGCCCGTCCGGCGCGAACCGCAGCGCCAGACAGCCCGCCGCGTTGCGGGGCGTACCGGTGGCGGGGTCGTACAGCACGCACCACCACTCCACGGCGGCCCGCCGGCCCGACACGAGGGGTTCCCCGAACCACATCTTCGCGTCCTTCTGCCGTGACAGCGTCCCGCGCCAGTGCTCGGCCACGGCCGCCCGGCCGGTGTGCGGGGCGCCGTAGGGGCCCTGGTGGTAGACGGCGTCGTCGGTGAAGAGGGCGGCTATCGCCTCCGCGTCGCGGGCACGCCACCCCGCCTCCAGCGAACCGATCCACCGGGCCACGGTCATGGTGCCCTCTGCTTGCGAGACGGTCACTTCCACTCCTTGTATGCCGACGGGCTTCCGGTGGCCCAGGACGGATTGCCGGTGATCTCCACGACCGCGCCGAACAGGGAGACCCCGAAGCTGTTGTTGATCATCAGGACCCGGTCGCCCTCGACGACCTGGCGGGTCTCGACGAGATGGTGCAGCGCGGCGAGTTGGTCGCTGGTGGTCATGTGGCCGAGGTGTCGGCCGAAGTCGAGTACGCCCCGCGCCGGGTCGATCCCCAGGGGTTCGAGCACGGCCCGGATGTACTCGGGACCCCCGGAGAGCACGTGGGTGACCCGGGTGATGTCGGACGGGCGCAGCCCCGCGTCCTCGATGGCCCGCAGCGCGATCTCGGTACGGCCCGCGTCCAGCGACTTCCTGGCGAGCGTGGCGGCCCCCGGGTTGTCGTGGGCGTAGTCGAGCACCCGGGCGACCAGGTCGATGCGGCCGGTGCGGGTCCGGTTCGGCGGGAACAGGGGGCCGCGGGGCCGGTTCATCTCCTCCAGCTCCGGCAGCGACGCCGAGACGATCGACCTGACCCGGGCGAAGCCTCCGCGGCTGGACAGGACGACCGCGGTGGCCGCGTCGCCGAGGATGGACGGCCGCTTCATGCGCGCGCCCGCCTGGTAGCGCCAGCGGTCGACGCGTTCGGTGCCGAAGTTCTCGGCGGCGGTCACGAGCGCCGCCGCTCTCGCCGGATCGGCGCTGAGGTAGCCGTGGGCCAGTTCCAGGGCGCCCAGGGCCGCGTTGCAGCCCTGCCGGACCTCCATGGCGGGCACCTGGGTGCCCACCGCGTGCCGCAGCACGTACTGGTGCGGCGTCCACAGCTCGGGGCCCTGCTCGTGCAGCGAGGCGTGCAGCACCAGCGCGATGTCGGCGGCCGGGTGCCCGGAGCGCTCCAGCGCGGTGCGGGCGGCCTTCACCGCCATCTCGGGCGGGGAGATGTTCCCGGCGACGGCGGCGCCGGTCCAGCCGCCGTTCCTGTGTTCCGCCGCCTCGTACCGGCCCTCGGCGACGGCGCGCTCGGCGGGATAGGGCCTGGGCAGGTAGCAGCCGAGGCCGGCGATGTGCAGGTTGTCCACGCGCACGGGCTACGCCTCCCCGCGCGCGGCCGTGGTGCCGTCATGACCGGGGGCCGTGCCGTCCGGGTCGCCACGTCCGGGCGCCGCACTGTCCGAGTGGTCCCGTCCGGAAGCCGTGGCGTCGTCGGCCTTACGGTGCGCGGCGTCGTCGGCATCGTCTGCGTCGTCTGCGTCGCGCCGCGCGGCTTCCGCTGCCTCGCACTGGGCTGCCTCGGCCGCCGTCAGCGGGCGTACCGTGCCCGCGTCGCCGTCGATCTCCACCCAGGCGCCGTCCGGGACGGCCGTCATGGCGTCCGTGACCGCGACCACTGTCGGTACCCCGAGCAGCCGTCCGCTGATCGCGGTGTGCGAGACCAGACTGCCGCGCTCCACCACGATCCCCCTGGCCGCCATCATCAGCGCCAGCCAGCCGGGGTCGGTCTCCTTCGCGATCAGTATCCGGTCCACGCACTGCTCGGGCGGCACCCGCGTGTCCCGGACGACCAGCGCCCGGCCACGGGCCCTGCCGCTGCTGGAGGCGATGCCGCGCAGTACGCCGTCCCGCGCCAGACCGGCCCGGGGCCGGGTGTCGCGGCGCGAGGCCAGCGCCACCGGCACCGGCAGGCCGCCGGGGACGGTGAAGTAGGCGGGCGGGTCCGGCGTGGCCGCGCGGGCGTCCTGCCGCGCCTCGCGCCGCCGGGCCACCGCGCGCAGATCCGTCTCGGGCAGGGTGCCGTCGAACGCGCCGAGTACCTCCTCGGCCTGGAGGTGCACGATGTCGGACGCCCGGTCCAGCATGCCCGCCTCGACCAGCCGTTCCGCGAGCCGCCACATCACCTCACGGGAGACGCCGTACAGCTGACTGCGGCAGAACCGGGTGTCCTCGCGGGCCTTGACACTGAATCGCAGCGAGGCGAGCACACCGCTGAGCACGGCCCGCCGCAGCGGATTCGGGCAGGCCTCGCGCAGCGCGTGCCGGGCGGCGCGCCGGGCGGCGGCCTCGTCGGCCTCGTTCGCCGCGACGGTGAGCCCCTGGGTGATGAAGGGCCGTAGCGCGGGCACGATCTGCCACGGTTCCTGGCGAGGGGTGCGCACCTCCAGCTTGAGATCGTGCAGGGCCCGGTCGCCATAGGTCCGCAGATGCCTGTCGAACTCCTCGGCGACGGCTTCGCCGTGGACCGAGGAGGCGATCTCCTCCCACACCTCCCGCTCGGGTCGCTCCAGCACGGCGGTGCGCAGCGCCGGGTCGGCGGCGACGCGTTCGGCCAGGGCGATGGAGGAACGCACCGACGCCAGAGTGCGGTTGGGCCGGCCGCCGCCCAGCAGGCGCGGCAGCAGCGCCGACCCCTCCGGCGCCCAGCGCTTGAGCAGGGAGTCGGCGCACGTCAGCGCCACCAGGGCGAAGTAACTGGACACCATGGTGATGCCCCAGCGGTGTTCGGCCTCGGCCCACATGGTGCGGTAGCGGGCGACGAGTTCGTCCGCGGTGCAGTCCTCGAAGGAGGGCCACTGCGCCATCAACTCGTCCCACCAGCGCAGGAACTGCCGCAGTCGGCGGGGTTGGGTGACGTAGGCCCAGCCGAGGCGGGGCGAGGCCCGCAGCACCTCCCCCCACGCGCGGCGGCGGTCCCCCTCGTCCGGACGGGCGTGGTCGGGCGGCTGTGTGAAGCCGAGCGAACGCTGCCACATGGGGCGGATGAGCTCGAAGCCGGGGATCTGGCCGTGCAGCGCGAACCAGGCGTCGAGCCGGTAGTACACCCGCCCGTCCAGGTGGCCGATCATCCGGCTCAGGTGGTGCTGGTTGCGCCGCAGGGACCGCTTCGGTACGCCGACGCGCCGGTAGAAGTCGGCGAAGCCGGTCCGGTAGAAGACCCGGGCCTGTGAGTACGTCAGCGCGCTGGTGACACCGGGGAAGGACTCGGTGAGGTTGTGGTTGGTCCACGGCACGGGCGGCACGGCCTCGTCCCCCGGCGCGGCCCCGGCACCCGGCACGGCCCCGGCACCCGGCACGGCGCCCTCACCGGGCACGGGCCCGGTCTGCACCACGGACCCGGTCTGCACCACGGACCCGGTCTGCACCACGGGCCTGGCCTGCACCAGGTGGATCGCACCGTCACTGGTGATGGTGCCCTCGATGTCCTGGGGGCCGCCGAACAGTTCCTCCGCGCGGGCGGCCAGCGCACCGACGCGGCGGACATCCGCGTCGGAGAGCACCGCCTTCCGGGCGAGCGGGGCGGGGACCGGCAGGACGACCGGGCCCTCGTCGGCGCGGGCCGGGTCGAGACCGACCATCACGGACTTCACGGCGAGCTCGCCGCGGACGGCACCGTCGGCGCGGTTCACGAAGAAGTGGTCGATGTCGGCCTTCTCCTGCACGATGCCCTCACCGATGCCGTGCGCGGCGGCGACGACCGCCTGTTGGGCACCGCCGCGGGGATCACGGGTGAACATCACGAACGACCGCACTCCCGGCACCATCCGCTGCACCCCGACCGCGACGCGTACCGCGGTGACGTCGACGCCGCGCCGCACCCGGTAGAGCACCGCCTCGGGGTTGTAGGCGGAGGACCAGCAGTCCACGACCCGGTCGAGGACGGCGTCCCTGCGGACGTAGAGGTAGCTGTCGGACAGCCCGGCGAACGGGTCGTCGGCGCCGTCCTCTCCGCTGCCGTCCGCCTGCGCCGCCGTACAGCCGCGTACGGCGACGAGCCCGTCGGGTCCGGCGAGTTCGTCGAAGGCGGCGAGGATCCGCCCGGCCAGTTCCGCCGGCACCCGCACGGCGCGGACCCGGTCCCGCGCGGCGCGCGCCCAGGCCATCAGGTCACCGGCGCTCGCACCGGTGCCGGGGAAGCCGGCGGGCACGGGCACCGACGCGGCGAACGCCTCGGCGGTCAGGACGAAGAAGGCGGGCACGGGAAGGCCGGCGCGGCGCATCGTGTGCTGCCGGGAGAACTTGTGCCCCACCTGGACCGGATCGGCCAGCGCGTCGGCCGCGGGCCCGGCCAGATGTGTATCAACGGGCCCGGCCAGATGGGTGTCAAGGGAAGCGGGGGCCCCCGCGTCAGTGGTTCCGCGGCCGGTCGAGCCGGTCGAAGGGGGGTGGTGGACCGTATGCGCCATGGCCTACCACACCCCCGGCAGGAGCCGTGCCCGGCCGCCCGCGTAACCGGCGTATCCGGGCACCTCCCACAGCACCCGTTCCTCGACCCGGACCCGCCAGGTGACCACGGCGCACAGGGCGAGAAGGAACAGCACACTCAGCGGGTTGAGGAAGAACGACACGAACGCGGCGTTGGCCAGCAGCATCCCGGTGTAGGCCGGGTGCCGCACGTGTCGGTACGGGCCGTGCGTGACCACGGAATGGTCGGAATAGCGGACCACGTGGTGGGAGTAGAAGCGCCCCAGAGTACGGATGGCGACCAGGCGCAGCGCGACCGCGGCGGTGAACACCACGACCGGCACGACCAGCCACGCCGACCACCCCTGCCACGGCAGCGGCCAGAGCACCGCGGACATTCCGGTGCCGGCGCGGGCGAGGGCGTACGGCAGCAGGGTGCTGTTCTCCGCGGCGGACTGGGAGGGATGCCGCACGGTGATCCTGGCCTCGGCGAGTACCCACAGCACGTACAGGCCGGCGAACAGGGCGCCCGCCAACTGCGGCGTGGAGGCGTGGTCGGTGAGCAGCAGACCGATCGCGGTCACGAACACGGCGCAGGTCACGGGCAGCAGGGCCCGCAGCGCGAGGACGACGAGGCGCTGGTTCATGCCGCCGCCTCCCGGTCGGCGCGAAAGGCACGGTAGCCGTCGGGGGACAGGCCCTTGCTGACGTAGATCAGGGAACCGACGGTGACGCCCTCGCCCTCACCCGCGACGACCTCGAAGGTGAGTCTGGCCTTGTCGTCGGACATACGCACCTGCCGCCAGCGCAGCGAAAGCGGTACCGAGGCGGGCAGGTCGAGCGGCAGGTCGGCGGTGAGCCGCAGCCACAGCATCTGTACTTCCGGCGGCCAGCCGCCCACCCGGTGCGACAACCAGGTGGCGAACTGCCGGCCGGCCTCGATGACGGACTTCACGGAGCGCAGGCCCGCCCTGCGGCTCGCCAGGGTGTGCCAGGAAGCCGGGACCAGTACGGGCGCGGTGACCAGTCCGTCGGTCGCCCGGGGTTCACCGATCATCACGTTCGCCGGGCGGGTGCGATGCACCAGCGAGGCCTGCGCGGGGGCCTCACGACGGGCGCCGGCGGCGGAGGGGCGGACCGGATCGCTGTCGGGGGTCAGTACGAACCAGCCGTCCGAGACGACGGCCGGCCCCTGCGTGACGCGCAGCGGGCGGCGGCCCTTCTCCTCCGGCGCCGCGTACAGCACGAGCTCGGGAGACAGTTCCGGCATCACCCGGAAGTTCACCACCCACTTGGCGCGTAAGCCCGGGGGCACGTCGATGCGGTCACGCACGGCGTTCGCCATCCCGCACACCAGCAGCATGCCGGGGACGTGGTCCAGCGGGTGGTCGAAGAAGAAGGGGTCCCTCCGGTCGACGGTCAGCTCCGTCAGCCACGAGTCCCCGCCGGGTGACGGGGCCGGCGGCGGCAGCAGGCCTACCCGGCTTCCGTTCCTCTCTTCTTCTCGCGTCGTCTCTATGTGCGTGGTCATCCGCATTCCTCGTTTCCTGCCTCTTCTGCTCGGCGCGTGACGTGGAGCGTGCGGTCCCGGCAGCTCGGGGCGGGATCCGCCTGCCTCTCGAACGCCCCGTCCGATGGCCGGCCGGGGGGGAGGAGGAGGCGGTCGCCGAGGGTGGACGGCTTGGTTCCGTACGTCAGTCGGACCGTTGTCGGCCCGGCGCCGGCCCAGTGTCGACGAGGCCGCTGACACGCCGCTGATCACTCCCGGAGCCCTCCTCGGAGACCCGGGCGGCCAGGTCACGCCCTCGTTCCGCGGATCAGCGGCGTGTCAGCGGCGGGGGCCACGATGCGACCCCTGTTCTTCCGACCCACGGGCCGGGTGCGGTCGTCGGCCGTGCCCGGAGCCGGGTGCGATCCCGGTGCCCGTGGCCCGACGAGAAAGGCCTGTGCGGTGATTCTGGTGACGGGCGCGACCGGCGTGGTGGGCCGCCAGGTGGCACACACACTGGCGCGGTCCGGCCGGGTGCGCCTTCTGGTCCGCGACCCGGCGCGGCTCACGGTCGAAGGGCCCGGCGTCGAGGTCGCCACCGGAGCGTACGAGGACCACGCGTCGCTGCTGCGGGCACTGAAGGGCGTCGAGGCCGCGTTCCTGGTCACCGTCGATCCGGGCGGTCAGGAGGACGGGCGGTTCCTGCGGGCGGCGGTGGCGGCCGACGTACGGCATGTGGTGAAGCTGTCCTCGTACGCGGCCGGTGAGGACGACGCCGACGACCTGATCACGCGGTGGCAGCGGAAGTGCGAGGAGACGCTGCGCTCCTCCGGGCTCGACTGGACCCTGCTGCGACCGCGCGCCTTCATGTCCAACACCCTGTCCTGGGCGGACTCCATCCGCCGGGAAGGCACCGTGCGAGCCCTGTACCCCGGCTCGGAGAACGCCTGCGTCGACCCCCGTGACATCGCCGAGGTCGCGGTGACCGCGCTGACCTCACCCGGCCACGAGGGCCGGGTGTATCCCCTCACCGGCCCCGAAGCGGTCTCCGCGGAGCAACAGACGCGGCACCTGGCGGCGGTCCTCGGCCGCCCGCTGGTCTGCCGCGAACTGACACCACAGCAGGCTGCCGCCCGGTGGGCGCGGCGCTACCCGCCCAAGGTGGTGCACGCACTCGTCCTGAGCGCACAACGCCAGCTGCTGGGCCGCAAGACGACGACCGACCCCACGTTCGCCCGGGTCACGGGCCACCCACCACGCTCCTACCGACAGTGGGCGACGGACCACAGGAACGCGTTCGCCTGAATGCGGGCATGCTCATCGACAGCGGCTGTCGACAGCGGCTCTGAAGACTTTCGGTTCGTTCGCGGCGTCACGTACGCCATAAAACGACCGCAGAGACGGCGTGCTCCCGTGGTGTTCCCGGGCCACAAAAGAAATTCGGCACCTCCCCGCCGTTCCAGCAGGTAGGTGCCGTGGCGCGGGAGGTGCCCGGAACCGGACTTGAACCGGTACGCCCGCGAGGGGCAGCGAGGTTTAAGCTCGCCGTGTCTGCATTCCACCATCCGGGCAGGCCATGGGCTCCGCATCGAGGTTCCGAGCCTATCGGGACGCATCCTCCGAACAGCGGGCGGTGGACCCGATGTTGTCTTATTTTATTGACGTCTGAGGGTGCATCAGCACCCGGTACGGGCCATCCGCACTTGCCAGTAGCCTTTCGGGCAACTCGGACCGGCGTATGCGGAATGACGGAATTTCACCGCCCGCACACGACCCTGGTACCGCCCGAACGAGCGAGGCGCACAGTCGGCGCACAGAAAGCCGCGACTGCGCCCCCTCAGGGGCGGCTGTCATCCCCAGGTATGAGACGCGCCCTGCCGGTCAGTCCCGAGTCGCCCCCGGGAACCGGAACAGCGGCTGACTACAGGGCTCCGATCGGGCCCCAGGATGGAACACGTCCCCATCATCGCCGTCCCGACAGGAGCACCCTCCCGTGACCAGCACTCCCCTCGCCGACCGGACCACCGCGGTGGCCGCCCGCGCCACGGAACTGTCGAAGGTCTACGGACAGGGCGAGACCCAGGTGGTCGCCCTGGACCGGGTCACCGCCGACTTCCGGCAGGCCGAGTTCACCGCGATCATGGGCCCCTCCGGGTCCGGCAAGTCCACGCTGATGCACTGCGTCGCGGGCCTCGACACCTTCAGCAGCGGCTCCGTGCGCATAGGCGACACCGAGCTCGGCTCGCTCAAGGACAAGCAGCTCACGAAGCTCCGCCGGGACAAGATCGGCTTCATCTTCCAGGCGTTCAACCTGCTGCCCACGCTGACCGCCCTGGAGAACATCACCCTCCCGATGGACATCGCGGGCCGCAAGCCGGACAAGCAGTGGCTCGACAACGTCATCCAGATGGTGGGCCTGTCGGGACGGCTGAGCCACCGGCCCGCCCAGCTGTCGGGCGGCCAGCAGCAGCGCGTCGCCGTGGCCCGCGCGCTCGCGTCCAAGCCCGACATCATCTTCGGCGACGAGCCGACCGGAAACCTGGACTCGCGCTCGGGCGCGGAGGTGCTGGGCTTCCTGCGCAACTCCGTACGGGAGCTGGGGCAGACCGTGGTCATGGTCACGCACGACCCGGTGGCCGCGGCCTACGCCGACCGGGTCGTCTTCCTGGCGGACGGACGCATCGTGGACGAGGTGCACGGGCCGACGGCCGACGCGGTCCTCGACCGCATGAAGCAGTTCGACGCCAAGGGCCGCACGAGCTGACGTCCCCTCACCCCCACCGCCCGGGACTGAGCCGACGTCCCCTCACCCCATACCTCCTGGACTGAGAAAACCCATGTTCCGTACCGCCTTGCGCACCGTACTCGCGCACAAGGCCAGGCTCGTCATGACCGTGCTCGCCGTGATGCTCGGCGTGGCGTTCGTCTCGGGCACCCTGGTCTTCACCAACACCATCTCGGACGCCTACCAGAAGAGCTCCGCCAAGGGCTTCGACCAGGTCGACGTCGCCATCCAGGCGGAGAGCCGCCAGGACGAGGGCGACACGATCGCCGAGCGGCCCAAGCTCACCCAGGCGCTCCTCGACAAGGCCGCCGAGGTGCCCGGCGCCGGCTCCGCCATCGGCGTCGTGAACGGCTTCACCGCCATCGCCGACCAGGACGGCAAGCTCGTCGGCAACGGCTTCCAGTCGCAGGGCGGGAACTACTGGGGGACCAAGGACCCCCGTTACCCCCTGACCGTCGGACACGCCCCCCGCGGCAAGAACGAGATCGCCCTCGACGCGAGGACGGCCGAGCGCGCCGGATACAAGGTCGGCGACACCGTACGGCTCTCCGTCGACGGCCCGGTGCTCACCCCGAAGGTCACCGGCATCTTCACCACCGACGACGGCAACGTCGCGGCCGGCGGCAGCCTCGCCCTCTTCGACACCGCGACCGCCCAGCAGCTGTTCCACAAGGCCGGCGAGTACGACGAGATCGATGTGAAGGCCGCCTCCGGGACGAGCCAGATCGCGCTGCGCAACGCGCTCGACGAGGTCGTGCCGAAGGACGTCGCCTCCACCACCACCGGCAAGCAGCTCGCCGACGACCAGGCGACCCAGATCGCCTCCGCGATGAGCGGCATGAAGACCGGCCTGCTGGTCTTCGCGGGCATCGCGCTCTTCGTCGGCACCTTCATCATCGCCAACACCTTCACCATGCTGGTCGCCCAGCGCACCAAGGAGCTGGCGCTGCTGCGCGCCGTCGGCGCCTCCCGCAGGCAGGTCACCCGGTCCGTACTGATCGAGGCGTTCGTCGTCGGCGCGGTCGCGGCCGTCACCGGTCTGGCCGCGGGCATCGGCATCGGCGCGGGCATGCGCTCCCTGATGGGCACCCTGGGCGCCACCGTCCCCGACGGCCCGCTGGTCATCTCCCCGGGCACGGTCGCCACGGCGCTGCTCGTCGGCATCCTCATCACCATGCTGGCCGCGTGGCTGCCGGGCCGGCGCGCCGCGAAGATCCCGCCGGTCGCCGCGATGAGCAGCGTGCACGCCAAGGCCACCACCAAGTCCCTGGTCCTGCGCAACACGCTCGGCGCCCTGTTCTCCGCCGCCGGCATCGCGGTCGTCCTCTACGCCACCACCCTGGACGGCTCGGACGGGCAGGCCCCGATGGGCCTCGGGGCGGTGCTGCTCATCATCGGCGTCTTCATCCTCACGCCACTGCTGTCACGCCCGCTGATCGCCGCGGCCGCCCCGGTGCTGCGTATCTTCGGGGTCTCCGGCAAGCTCGCCCGCCAGAACTCCGTACGCAACCCGCGGCGCACCGCCGCGACCGCCTCCGCGCTGATGATCGGCCTCACTCTGATCACCGGCATGACGGTGATGGCGGGCAGCCTGCAGACGTCGATCGACAAGATGGCGTCCTCCGCGATCAAGGCGGACTACGTCGTCTCGATGGCCAACGGCAACTACCTCTCCACGGACGTCGACAAGAAGCTCTCCGCGACGGACGGCGTCACCGCCACCAGCCCGCTGCGCAACGCGCCCTCGCGCATCGACGGCGAGACCGAGTACCTGACCGGCGTCAACGGCCGGTCCATCAACGACCTGACCGATCTCACGGTCCAGGACGGCGCCTTCAAGGTCGGCGGCACGCAGGTCGTCGTCGACGACGAGACCGCCGCGTCCCACCACTGGACGGCCGGTTCGCGGTTCACGGCCTCGTTCGAGGACGGCAAGAAGCAGCGGCTCACGGTCACCGGGGTGTACCAGAGCACCGAGATGATGCGCGGCATCATGCTGGACAACGCCACGCTCACCCCGCATCTGACCGACCCGTCCGACATGCAGGTCATGGTCAAGACGTCGGCCGGCGCGTCCGGCCCGGTCAAGGACCGGCTGGAGAAGGCACTCGGCGACAACCCGGCCATCAAGGTCCAGGACAAGAAGGACATCTCCAACGACATCGCGCAGATGTTCACGCTGATGCTGAACATGCTCTACGGCCTGCTGGCGATGGCGGTGATCGTCGCCGTCCTCGGTGTCATCAACACCCTGGCCATGTCGGTCTTCGAACGCTCGCAGGAGATCGGCATGCTCCGGGCGATCGGCCTGGACCGCAAGGGCATCAAGCGGATGGTCCGGCTGGAGTCCCTGGTCATCTCGCTCTTCGGCGGTGTGCTCGGCATCGGCCTCGGCGTGTTCTTCGGCTGGGCGGCCGGTGAACTGCTCGGCACCAAGATGGCGACGTACGAACTGGTCCTGCCCTGGGGCCGGATGGCCCTCTTCCTCCTGCTGGCCGCGGCGGTCGGCGTCCTGGCGGCCCTGTGGCCGGCCCGCCGGGCGGCCCGCCTGAACATGCTGACGGCCATCAAGTCGGAGTAACCGACAGCCGTACATGAGGCGGGGCCCCGTTCCGATCCCTGGAACGGGGCCCCATTTCGCGCTGTGCTCAGTTCCAGGTACGTGCCCGCAGAGGGATCCCGGAGGCGCCCGACTCCGGTGTCCTGACCGCCAGCACCTGGTTGACGCCGATGCGGTTGTGCTCGAAGGCGAGGGCGCAGGCGGCCATGTACAGCCGCCAGACACGGGCCCGGCCCGGGCTCGTCAGCCGTACGCCCCGCACCCACTGGGCCTCCAGGTTGGCGACCCAGCGCCGCAGGGTGAGGGCGTAGTGCTCACGCAGGGACTCGACGTCACGGACCTCGAACCCGGCCCGCTCCAGCTGGGTGACCGTGCTGCCGATGGGCGCGAGCTCACCGTCCGGGAAGACGTACGCGTCGATGAACTCGTCGACGGAGTACGTGGATTCGTCGAGCTGCGGCCGCCGGGCGATCTGGTGGTTGAGGAGCCGCCCGTCCGGCTTGAGCAGGGCGTACAGATCCCGCGCGTAGTCCAGGTACCGCTCGGCGCCGACGTGCTCGGCCATGCCGATGGAGGAGATCGCGTCGTACGGGCCGTCGGTCACGTCCCGGTAGTCCTGTACGCGGATCTCGACCCGGTCGGTCAGCCCCTCGTCGGCGACGCGCTTACGGGCGTACGCGGCCTGCTCCTGGGAGAGGGTGATGCCGACGACGCTCACGCCGTGCTCGCGGGCGGCGTGGATGGCCATGGAGCCCCAGCCGCAGCCGACGTCCAGGAGCCGCTGACCGGGGGTCAGACCGAGCTTGCGGGAGACGAGTTCGAGCTTGTCGCGCTGGGCGTCCTCGAGTGTGCCGTCCGGGGTGGCCCAGTAGGCGCAGGAGTACACCATGGACGGGCCGAGGACGATCTCGTAGAAGTCGTTGCCGACGTCGTAGTGGTGGCTGATGGCGCGCCGGTCGCTGCGCTTGGTGTGCAGATGGCCGCGTCTGCGGACCTCCTCGCGGGGCGGGGCGGGCGGCAGCGGGGGTCCGGCCATCCGCACCAGGCCGCTGACCGCGGCGCGTACGTCCGGGTCACGCAGGGCCTCGGTGAGGGTACGGGCGTCGTCGCGGCGCTCCCAGAGGAGCCCGGCGATCAGGTCGAGGACGGCGTAGAGGTCTCCCCGCACCGTCACGTCGCCCGCGACCCAGGCCCGGGCCAGGCCCAGCTCGCCGGGTTTCCACAACAGCCGGCGCAGGGCGCGGCGATTGCGCACGACGAGGGTGGGAGCACCGGGCGGGCCGGCCTCCGAACCGTCCCACGCGTGAATACGCAGCGGGAGCGGGGCTCCCAGCAACTGGTCGAGAAGGCTCTTCAGCCGCAGCGCGGCGTCTGGCATGGCGCACACCTCCGTGACGGTAGATCCCGGAACGTCCAACACCACGTAAACACCGGCGGAAGCCGCGCGCAGTCCCCCTTTCGCGTTACGAGTGAGCAAAATAGATGTAGCGACCATGCTTCTTTCGCCTGCGCGGGAACGCCGAAGGGGCCTCCCGCACCACGGATGGCGGAAGGCCCCTTCGGGCTGTTCGGTGACCGGAGGTCAGGAGGCCTTGGCCTTCTCCTCGGTCTTCGGCGCGACCGCGGCGGCCGGAGCCGGCGCCGGCTTGGCGGCCTCGTAGAACTCCTCGCGCGGGGACTCCAGCGCGCCCAGCGCCACGACCTCACGCTTCAGGAACATCTGCAGCGTCCAGTCCGCGAAGACCCGGATCTTCCGGTTCCACGTCGGCATCGCCAGGCCGTGGTAGCCGCGGTGCATGTACCACGCCAGCCGGCCCTTGAGCTTGATCTTCATCTTGCCCATGACGATCATCGCGACGCCCTTGTGGAGGCCGAGCCCGGCCACCGCACCCTTGTTGGAGTGCGCGTACTCCTTCTGCGGGAAGCCCCGCATACCGGAGACCACGTTGTCGCCGAGGACCCTCGCCTGACGCAGCGCGTGCTGCGCGTTCGGCGGGCACCAGGCGTTCTCGACGCCGGCCTTGCGGGCGGCCATGTCCGGCACCTGCGCGTTGTCGCCGGCGGCCCAGATGTAGTCCGTGCCCTGCACCTGGAGGGTGGTCTGGGTGTCCACGTGACCGCGCGGGCCGAGCGGCAGGCCGAAGCGGGACAGGACCGGGTTCGGCTTGACGCCGGCCGTCCACACGATCGTGCTGGAGTCGACCTCGAGGCCGTTCTTCAGCACGACGTGGCCGTCGACGCAGGAGTCCATCGAGGTGGAGAGGTAGATCTCGACCCCGCGGCTCTCCAGGTGCTCCTTGCCGTACTGGCCGAGCTTGGGGCCGACCTCGGGGAGGATCTTGTCGGCGGCGTCGACGAGGATGAACCGCATGTCCTCGCGCGACACGTTGTTGTAGTACTTGGCCGCGTCGCGGGCCATGTCCTCGACCTCGCCGATGGTCTCGGCGCCGGCGAAGCCACCGCCGACGAAGACGAAGGTCAACGCCTTGCGGCGGACCTCCTCATCGGTCGTCGAGTCGGCCTTGTCGAGCTGCTCGAGGACGTGGTTGCGCAGGCCGATGGCCTCCTCGATGCCCTTCATGCCGATGCCCTGCTCGGCGAGGCCGGGGATCGGGAAGGTGCGGGAGACCGCGCCCATCGCGATGACGAGGTAGTCGAAAGGCAGCTCGTACGCCTCACCCACGAGAGGGGCGATCGTGGCGACCTTGCGGTCCTGGTCGATGGTGGTGACCCGGCCGGTGAGGACCTCCGCCTTCGGCAGCACGCGTCGCAGCGGGACGACGACATGCCGAGGGGAGATGCTGCCGGCGGCGGTTTCGGGGAGGAAGGGCTGGTAGGTCATGTACGACCGGGGGTCGACGACCGTGACGGTCGCCTCGCCGTAGCGCATCTTCTTGAGAATGCGCCGAGCTGCGTACAGGCCTACGTACCCACCGCCTACTACGAGGATCCTGGGACGCTCCGTGGTGCTCATGCCATCGAGTATCCACCCGCCCCAGGGGGGTCGCTCGTGCGCCCCTTCACAAGCTTGGGTGAGCCCTCTGCTACACTGCGCGGCTCACGTGACCCAGGTCATGTCGATGGAGGGGAACCACCGCGCGGTGCGGACCGTTGTCAACACCGCGTGAGCTGCACTCCGGTCGTTCGAACGGGCCGAACCACCCTCCGCGCCCACCCGCCGGAAACACACCCGCAACGCTCCGCTGAGCACCCTCCCGCACCTGGTGAGCCCCCCTGAAGGGGGCAACCCACCGAATCGTCGCCCAGCAGGCCCGAAATCCTTGTGAAGAACTTCACGAAGTTTTCCGGCGGTGTGCCGCGGAGGGGGTCCGGAAGGCCCTCAGAGCGTGCTCATACGTTATCCGAACTGCTCAGGAGAGACTACCGGCGGGTAGCAAAGTGTCCCCCAGGTCACGCCCAAGGCCCCCCGAAACGCCTCACGAACACCTCGCCGGACACCTCACGAACGTCTCGCCGACGAGCGCGCGAGCGTCTCGCCGACGGCCGCGCGAGCGCCCCGCCGCCGACCTCGCGAACGCCTCGCTGACGGCCGCGCGAACTACGCGATGGACCAGGCGATTCCGTCGAGGATGTCGTGCTCGCTGACCACGACCTCCCGCGCCCCGATCCGCTCCATGATCGAGAGCAGTACGAGGGCGCCCGCGCCGATGACGTCGACGCGGCCCGGGTGCATGGAGGGGACGGCCGCGCGTTCGGCGTGGGTGGAGGCCAGCAGCCACTCGGTGATCTCGCGGACGCGGTCGTACGGGATCCGGGAGTGGTGGATGGCGACCGAGTCGTACTCCGGGAGGTTCTGCGCGATCGCCGAGATCGTGGTGACGGAGCCGGCCAGGCCGACCAGCGTGTGCGCCTCGTGCAGCGGCACGGTCTGCTCCACCAGGTCCAGCGCCGCGTCGATGTCGGCCCGGATCGCCTCGATCCGGTCGGGCGACGGCGGGTCGACTACCTGGCCGTCGTGCACCAGGTGACGTTCGGTCATACGGACGCAGCCGATGTCGACGGAGCGTGCGGCGCGCACATGGTCGTCGCCGACCACGAACTCCGTCGAGCCGCCGCCGATGTCCACGACGAGGAAGGGCTTGGCGAGGTCGTCGCGGCCGGTCAGCTCCTTGGTCGCGCCGGTGAAGGAGAACTCGGCCTCCTGGTCGCCGGTGATGACCTCGGGCTCGACACCCAGGATGTCGATGACCCCGCGCACGAACTCGTCGCGGTTCTCGGCGTCGCGGGAGGCGGAGGTGGCGACGAAGCGGATCTTCTCCGCGCCGTGCTCCTTGATGATCGCGGCGTACTCCCGGCAGGCCGCGAAGGTCCGCTCCAGGGCCTCGGGCGCGAGCCGCCCGGTCCGGTCGACGCCCTGGCCGAGCCGGACGATGGTCATCCGCCGGTCGAGGTCGACGAGTTCCCCGGTCTCCGGGTGGGCGTCGGCGACGAGGAGCCGGATGGAGTTCGTACCGCAGTCGATGGCGGCGACGCGGGTCATGGCAGTTCCTTGAGGTCGAGGGGTGAGTTCTCGGCTCCGGTCGGCGGCGATCGGCCCGTCCGGCGTTCAAGGACGGGCCGTTCAGGCCGAAGCGGGGGCCTGGGGGCGCGGCCCCCGGGGACGGGAACGGACGGTCACTCGTCGGCGGCCGGCACCACGCAGGCCCCCTTGCGCCACCACTCCGGCAGCATCGCGATCGCCTCGTCGCCCAGCGGGTTCACACCCGGGCCCGCGGCCAGGGAGTGGGCCACCAGCACATGCAGGCACTTCACCCGGTCCGGCATGCCGCCCGCGCTCGGGAAGCCCTCCAGGACCTCGATGGAGTCGCGGCGGGCGATGTAGTCCTCGTGCGCCGCGCGGTAGGCCGCGGCCAGCTCGGGGTCGGTCGCCAGCCGGTCCGTCATCTCCTTCATGACGCCGTTGGCCTCGAGGGTGCCGATCGCGGACGCGGCCCGCGGGCACGTCAGGTAGTACGTCGTCGGGAACGGCGTGCCGTCGGGCAGCCGCGGCGCCGTCTCGACGACGTCCGGCTGTCCGCACGGGCACCGGTGCGCGATGGCGCGCAGTCCGCGCGGCGGGCGCCCGAGCTGCTGCTTGAAGGCCTCGACGTCCGCGTCGGTCGGCTCGGTGCGCGGAGTGGTCGGCGGGGGCGTTTCCATGCCTGTACGTAAGTCTCTTTCTCGTTCTTCACTGGTCGGAGGCGTCGGACTTGTCGACCCCGTCCCAGACGTTGGCGTACCAGGGGCGGTCGGCCGCACCCTGCGTCGTCCGCGCCGGCTTGGCCGCGGCCGGGTCGATCACGATGTAGCCGGTCTCGCCCGGCATCACATAGTGCAGCCGCTGCCGGATCTGCTGCTCGGCGTAGGCGTCGTCCTGCCAGCGGGCCTTGAGGTCACGCAGCTGTTCGACGCGCTGCCGGGCCCGCTCCTGCTGCCGCTGGAGATCGGCGACCTCGGCGCGCTGGGACACGTACTGCCTTATCGGGTACGCGAGGGCCACGATCAGCGAGCACAGCACCAGCGCGAGCAGCGCGGCCCGGCTGGTCAGCCGGGAGCGGCGGGCCTGCCGCTTGGTCTGGGAGCGGTAGACGCGGGCCGCCGTCTGCTCGCCGAGCAGCCGCAGCCTGGTCGCGGTGGAGAACCGGTCCCGGTCCTTCACGGCCATCTCCCGCCTCCCCTTCACACGCGCGTACGTCCCCGCACACGGTACGGGACCGAGTACGGGGACGTACGTACGACGCTGCCCAAGGGCCTTGGCGGATCAGCCCTCGCTGTGCCTGATCAGTTCGCCGAGCGGAACCGGGGGAACGCCGAGCGGCCGGCGTACTCGGCGGCGTCGTCGAGGATCTCCTCGATGCGCAGCAGCTGGTTGTACTTGGCGACACGGTCCGAGCGGGCCGGGGCGCCGGTCTTGATCTGACCGCAGTTCACGGCGACGGCGAGGTCGGCGATGGTGACGTCCTCGGTCTCGCCGGAGCGGTGGGACATCATGCACTTGAAGCCGTTGCGCTGGGCCAGCTCGACGGCGTCCAGGGTCTCGGTCAGCGAACCGATCTGGTTGACCTTGACGAGCAGGGCGTTGGCGGAGCCCTCCTCGATGCCGCGGGCCAGGCGCTCCGGGTTGGTGACGAAGAGGTCGTCGCCGACGATCTGGACCTTGTCGCCCAGCTTGTCGGTGATGACCTTCCAGCCGGCCCAGTCGTCCTCGTACAGCGGGTCCTCGATGGAGACGAGCGGGTACGCGGAGACGAGCTCCTCGTAGTACTCGGTCATCTCGGCGGCCGAGCGGGACTTGCCCTCGAACTCGTACTTGCCGTCCTTGTAGAACTCGGACGCGGCGACGTCGAGCGCGAGCGCGATCTGCTCGCCCGGGATGTAACCGGCCTGCTTGATGGCCTCGATGATGAGGTCGAGCGCGGCGCGGTTCGACTCCAGGTTCGGGGCGAAGCCGCCCTCGTCGCCGAGGCCGGTGGACAGGCCCTTGGTCTTCAGCACCTTCTTGAGGGTGTGGTAGACCTCGGCGCCCCAGCGCAGGGCCTCGGAGAAGGACTCCGCGCCGATCGGGGCGATCATGAACTCCTGGATGTCCACGTTGGAGTCGGCGTGCGAGCCGCCGTTCAGGATGTTCATCATCGGAACGGGCAGCAGGTGCGCGTTCGGGCCGCCCAGGTAGCGGAAGAGCGGGAGGTCGCTGGCCTCGGAGGCGGCGTGCGCGACGGCGAGGGAGACGCCGAGGATGGCGTTGGCGCCGAGCGAGCCCTTGTTGTCGGTGGCGTCCAGGTCGAACATCGCCTGGTCGATCAGGCGCTGCTCGGTGGCGTCGTAGCCGACGAGCTCCGGGCCGATCTGCTCGATGACGGCGAGGACGGCCTTCTCGACACCCTTGCCCTGGTAACGGTTGGGGTCACCGTCGCGGAGCTCGATGGCCTCGAAGGCACCGGTGGAGGCGCCGGACGGGACGGCGGCACGACCCGTGCTGCCGTCGTCGAGGCCGACCTCGACCTCGACCGTGGGGTTGCCTCGGGAGTCCAGGATTTCCCGGGCTACGACGACGTCGATGGACGGCACGAGCATCTCCTTCTGGGATGTGACGCGAGTTACGCCGGGCCGGAGGCCCGGTTGGGCGCAGACCTGTGGAGGCCCCGCGGGATGAGCCTAACCGGCTCTGAGGGATCGGCCAGCCGGTCGACCACCTCATGGACAGAACCGAGAGTAAATTGTTTCCGAACGGAACAAAAGAGCCCCGGTATATCCGGTGCGACCGGGACAAGAAAAAGCCCCGCCCCGGTGCGTACGGGGGAAGACGCACCGGAGCGGGGGGCCCGTGGGGACGGGGGCGGCCCCTCACGAGGCCTCCACCATGGAGGTCACGTATGGGAGCGCGCTGTGGTTCAGGTACGAGCCTGTTGTCAGCTCAGGTGGAGCTGCTGGCCCGGGTAGATGAAGTCGGCGTCGTCGACGATGTCCTTGTTCAGCTTGAACAGCTTCTGCCAGCCGCCCGCGACGTGCTTCTTCTCGGCGATGGAGCTGAGGGTGTCGCCCTTGACGACCTTGTACTCGCCGTCGCCCTTCTTGACCTTCTTGCCGGTCGGGGTCTCGACGGTCTTGGCGGCCGGCCGCTCGTCCGAACGGGAGGCGCGCTGCTCGGTCGACTGGGTGGTGCTGCTCTTCGGGGTGCTCTGCTGCGGGGTGCTCGGGGCCGGCGAGCCGGCGTTGTTCGCGGCGCCCGAAAGTCCGGTGCCGCAGGTCGGCCAGGCGCCCTTGCCCTGGGCGGCGAGGACCTTCTCGCCGACCGAGATCTGCTCGGACTTGGAGGCCTGGTCGGCGGTGGAGGCGTAGGCCGTGCCGCCGTACGCGGCCCAGGTGGAGGCCGAGAACTGAAGGCCGCCGTAGTAGCCGTTTCCGGTGTTGATGGACCAGTTGCCGCCGGCCTCGCACTGGGCGACGGCGTCCCACTCGGAGGCGGTGGCGGCGGAGGCGTTGCCGGCCGCCATGAGCGGGGCGGCGACGGCGGCACCGGTGACACCGGCGATGGCGATCGCACGAGTGGCCTTGGACGGGCGGCGGTGCTTGCCCTTGCTGGAAAGCAGCATGAAGTGATCCCCTCACCGACGCCTACGAGGTGAGCTGTCGGGTTCGGGCCGGTTGAGTTGCCCGGCCGCGCGCCTTCCTCTGCCGATTCCGGCGCGCGACTTCACCCCTAGCCGGACCAGCCTCAAGTGCTGGGCCCGGCGCCTACCTTGGGTCCCCCGCTCCTGCCTGCGGCGCTTACGCGACGACTGTTCCCGTACGGCCGCTGGCAGGATTCGGCGTTGCGACCGTCGGGGCCCGCTGTGGCGAGCGATCACGACCGTAAGCAGTCGATCGCCGGAATTTCAAAGACGATCAGGGCTTCTGAGACTCATCTCTCACTCTCACCAAACCGGGACATTAGCGGTGAAAGACGGTCCGAACTACCGCTGCTTTTCGCCCGGTTCGGCAGCAAGTGCAAGGCTCTGACCGGGGACGATGACGTCCGGGTCGGCGCCGACGGTCTTCTCGTTCTCGGTGTACAGCGCGGACCATCCGCCCCTGAGCCCAAGGGAGTCGGCGATGGCCGACAGGCTGTCTCCGGGGCGCACGACGTACGCGTCGTCGGCCGCGTCGGGAGCCGCCTCGCGGGAGCCGTCGGAGCCGCGGGAGGCATGCCGGCCGGTGGAGTCGTCGGCGCGGCCGTCGGCGGCACTCTCGTCGGCCGTGTCGCCGCGGTGCCGGCCGGAGCTGGTGGACTCCGCCTCGGAGGGGGTCGAAGCGTCGCCGTTCTGCCCTGACTTGTCCGAGTCGTCACTCTTCGCCGCATCCGCGGACGAGCTGTCGGAAGTCGAAGAGCCGGACGGCGTGGCGTCGGCCTTGGCGGAGCCCTTGGAATCCTTGGCCGCGGACGAGGAGCCGGACGAAGAGGACGAGTCGGACAGGCCGGAGCTGATGCCGGAACCGGAGTCGGAGTCGGCCGTGGATCCGCTGCCGAGGAGGCCCGTGTCGACGTCGGCCGAACCGGAGTCCTGGCTGAGGCCGACAGCGATGCCGCAGGTGGACCAGGGGGAGCTGCCCTTGGCGGCGAGGACCTTCTCGGCGACGGCTATCTGCTGGGAGCGGCTGGCCTGGTCGGCACTGGGGGCGTAGTCGAGACCGCCGTACTTCTCCCAGTTCCCCTGGGACAACTGGAGCCCGCCGTAGTACCCGTTGCCGGTGTCGGCGCTCCAGGAGCCTCCGCTCTCGCACTCCGCGACCTGGTCCCACGTCGTACCGCTGGCCGCGCTGGCGCCGGTGGCGCCGAGCAACGGGATCGCGATGGCCGAGCCGGTCACGCCGGCCGCGACGAGGAGGGCCGGAGCCTGACGGGGGCGTCGGTGTCGACCGTTCCCGGAGAGCATGCGGTTGCCTTTCGCGTGACAGCAGTGAGCTGCGCGACGGTTGTGGCCAAGCGCCGCGCTTGATGCGTGAACGTATCCGTACTCGAACGCTTGTCACAAGTTAATGCCGCGCAGATCACGTGAAGATCACAGAGTTGAACGAATGTCAGTTCTCTCGCGACAGCTCTCTGTGTTAGTGCATGCGGGTACCTCACCGCCCAGCTGGGGTGAACTCCACCGGAAGCGTGCGCAATCCATGCATGACGCGCTTTCGGTGCAGCCCAAATCGACCGAATCCACCGCGAGTTGCAGTTCCTGGAGAGGGGCGAGCGGCGTCTGCCCACAGTCGGGCGGCGGGTACACCGAGGCAGCAGTGACGCCGTGCCCGTAGCCGAGGTGCTGGTTGTCACGTCGGGAGAGTCGGCACGGTGGCGGGGTCGGCACGGCGGCGGGGTCGGCACGGCGGCGGGGTCGGCACGGTGGCGGGGTCGGCCGCCGGTACGCGCCGACTCCAGCGAGAACGCGGCTCCCGGTACCGTCACCCCGTGAACGCCCCACATAGCGAACCCGAACTCTTCACCTGGGAGTTCGCCACCGACCCCTACCCTGCCTACGCGTGGCTCCGCGAGCATGCGCCCGTGCACCGCACCACACTTCCCAGCGGTGTCGAGGCGTGGCTGGTGACTCGGTACGCGGACGCCAAGCAGGCGCTGGCCGACGCGCGGCTCTCCAAAAATCCCGTGCACCATTCCGAAGACGCCCCCGGAAAGAGCAAGACGGGTATCCCCGGCGAGCGCAGCGCCAACCTCATGACCCATCTGCTCAACATCGACCCGCCGGACCACACGCGCCTCCGTCGGCTCGTCTCCAAAGCGTTCACACCCCGCCGAGTGGCCGAATTCGCGCCCCGGGTCCAAGAGCTGACCGACCACCTCATCGACCAGTTCGCGCAGACCGGAAGCGCCGACCTCATCCATGAGTTCGCGTTCCCCCTCCCCATCTACGCCATCTGCGACCTGCTCGGCGTCCCCCGCGAGGACCAGGACGACTTCCGGGACTGGGCGGGGATGATGATCCGGCACGGGGGAGGGCCGAGGGGCGGTGTCGCGCGGTCCGTGAAGAAGATGCGCGGCTATCTCGCCGAGCTGATCCACCGCAAACGGGAGGCGCTGCCGGCCGACCCCGGCCCCGGCGAGGACCTCATCTCCGGTCTCATCCGCGCCTCCGACCACGGCGAGCACCTCACCGAGAACGAAGCCGCGGCCATGTGTTTCGTACTGCTGTTCGCCGGTTTTGAAACGACCATCAACCTCATCGGCAACGGCACATACGCGCTGCTGCGCAACCCACAGCAGCGGGCGCGACTGCAGCAGTCGATCGAGCGGGGCGAACAGGACCTGCTCGACACCGGTATCGAAGAGCTCCTCCGCTACGACGGCCCCGTCGAACTGGCTACTTGGCGCTACGCGACCGAGCCCCTGGACATGGGCGGACAGCGCATCGCTTCCGGTGATCCCGTGCTCGTGGTCCTCGCCGCCGCCGACCGTGATCCCGCGCGTTTCGACGAGCCGGACACGCTCGACCTCTCCCGCAGCGACAACCAGCACCTCGGCTACGGACATGGCATCCACTACTGCATCGGCGCGCCGCTCGCCCGCCTCGAAGGCCGCACGGCGCTGGCCACCCTGCTGCGCCGGCTGCCCGATCTCCGCCTTGCCGCCGATCCCGCGGACCTGCGCTGGCGAGGCGGCCTGATCATGCGCGGGCTGCGCAACCTCCCCGTGGAGTTCACGGCCACCTGACACATGTGGCTCACCGCGTTCACGCCGCCGACCCCGGCAGGTCCGCCGCTTGTGTCAGTCCCCCGCCGCGCCCGTCTCCTCCGCCCCCCGGATCGCGTCCCGGTAGGCCCGCGCCGCCGCCCGGAGTGCCGCCTCCGGGTCCACGCCCTCCGCCTCGGCGCGCGCGGCCATCGCCAGCAGCTCGTAGCCGACGTCCTCGCCGTGCGGCAGCGGTACGTCGAGTCCCGCCGTGCGCACCCGCGACGACAGCTTCGCGGCCAGGGCCAGGCCCGGCTGGCCGAGCGGAACGCCCTCGGTCACCGAGGTCCGCTGCTTCTCCACCGCCTTGGTGCGCAGCCAGTGCTCCTTGACCTCCTCCGGAGTGGCCGCGGTCTCGTCGCCGAAGACGTGCGGGTGGCGGTGGATCAGCTTGGCGACGATGCCGCCCGCCACGTCGTCGATCGAGAACGGCTCGTCCTCGTCCTCCTCCGCGATCCGGGCGTGGAAGACCACCTGGAGCAGGACGTCTCCCAGCTCCTCGCGGAGTTCGTCGCGGTCGCCCTCCTCGATCGCCTCGACCAGCTCGTACGCTTCCTCGATGCCGTACTTGGCCAGGCCCTTGTGGGTCTGCTGGGACGACCAGGGGCACTCGGCGCGGATGCGGTCCATGACCTGGACGAGGTCGAGGAGACGGGCGCCCGGCAGGTCGTACGAGGCGGGGAGCAGCTCCAGGTCCGGCATCTGTATGCGGCCGGAGCCCGCGAGGCGGGCCAGCCCGTCGGTGAGGCGCGGCTCGCCCTCGCCGGTCGCGACGACGACCAGCGTGCGGCCGCCGGCGCAGGCGTCGACCAGCTCCTCGGCGGTCGGGGACGCCTCGTCGACCGTGATGCCCGCCTCGCGCAGATACGGCAGCTGGGGGTGCGCGCCGTCCGCGCACAGGACCCGGTCGGCACCGTGCAGCGCCTGCCAGGCGGGCCAGGACAGGAGTCCGGGTGCGACACGGTGACTGGTGGTGAGCAGGACGATGCGGCCGGGGGCGGGGGCGTCGGCACCGGTCACGTTCGAGTCGCCGTTGAGGCTGGTTGCGTTCACCCCTCGAACGTAACCCACGCCGCCGACACCACCAGCAGTTATCCACAGGCCGGGCGGTGAGCGGTTCGCCGGCGGGGCGGGACGCTCCCCGCCGCTTCACTGCCGACGGCTACGCCATTGCCGACAGCTGTTCCTTTGCCGGCGCTGCTCCATTGTCCTCGCACGCCGACCGGCCGAACCGTTTATCCACAGGCCCGTGCGCCCGTACCCCGCTACGCCGTCTGCTGGGTCGTTGTCGCCGTGACCTCCCGCAGCCACGGGGTCTTCGCGTCCACCCGGCTGCTCTTCTGCACGTCCCACGTGCCGTAGCGCGGATTCAGGGTGACGTGGAGTTTCTTGGAGGCCTCGGACATCGCCTTCCAGAACGCCGCCTTGCCGTTGACCGTGTTCATGTCGGCGCCGAGCGTGGTGGCCAGCTTCTGCGCCTCGATCTCGGTGCGGAGGCTGTCGTCGAGCCGCCCCGGTGCCACGCCGTACTGCTGGAGCCAGGCCGACTCCAGCGCCTTCGTGCCGCCCGCCTGCTGCTCCAGGGCGGTGCGCATCTGCTGGGCGTCCTTGCGGGTCACGCTGACACCCGCGTCCTTGGCCGCACGGTCCAGGACCCGGTCCAGGACCAGGCTGTGCAGGGTGTCGCGGGTGAGGCTGCCGGTCTTGGCGATGGTCTGCTCGTACTGGGCGTCGTCCGTGGTGGCGGCCCGCTGGGCCGTGCGCACCTCGTTCACCCGGCTCTCCAGCTGCGCGACCGTGATCCGTTGGCCGCCTACGACGGCCGCGGCGCCGGGGTGCGCCTCGCCGCCGCACGCGGTGAGGAGGGGAGCCGCCGCGACGATCGCGGCGGAGAGGACTAGCGCGGTGCGACGGCGGCGGTGCAAGGGAACCTCCCGAGGAGATTGTGCGACGGTGCACAAAGTCTTGCGGTGATCGATGGTAGGCAGTGGCCCAGCTCTCGGCCACCCTTTCGACCAACGATTCGCATGTCCTTCGGGCACCGCCGCACGGCGAACTCCGCCCGCGTCGGTCAACCTGTGATGGCCACCGGCGCGTCCCACGCGTCGCGGTCCACGGTGATCGTGTACCCGCCGCGCGACTCCTTGCTGTTGACCATGTACTGGTGGGCTCGGCTGTGGTTCGTCCACTGACCGGCGCCGAACGGCCAGTCCGCCGTCGTGGTGTTCTGCTTGTCCCACAGCGCGTACCAGAGGTTGCCCGGCAGGTCCGTGCGGTCGGTGGCGTCGGCGACGGCCTTCGCGCTGGAGCTGCGGAAGCCGTAGTAGCCGGTGCGGTAGGTCTTGGCGTGCAGGGCCTTGTCGAAGGCGCGTACATAGGTCAGTACGGCGTCGTTGCAGGCCTTGTCGGTGACGTCGTACGACTCCATGTCGAGGTAGATCGGGCTGCCCGCCTTCATCCCCAGGGCCGACGCCTTGGCGACCGCGTCCGCGGCGTCGGTGGCGCCGAGCGAGGCGGCAGTGGAGGCGGTGATCTTCTCCGGGCTGGAGCCGGTCTGGCAGGGCGGCTGGGCGCCGACGTACAGCGGGATGAGCTTCCAGCCGAGCGTGCTGACCGACTTGACCCACGAGGCGGTGAGGTTGGGCTGGCCGCATCCACGGTTCTTGCCGCCCACGTAGACGGCGGCGGCGCCGTAGAAGCCGGTGTGCCAGGCCTTCATCGCGGACAGGGAGGGCGCGGCGCAGGTGTCGAAGGCGCGGCCGGTGAACGTCCGCTGCGCGGGCCAGGTCGTGGCCGCCATCGAGGTCTGCGCGGCGATACCGGCTCCGGCGACGACGGCGGTACCGGCGACCGCCCACGTGATGTATCTGCGCTTCTTCGACTGCCGATGGCTGGACATGAAAGACCCCACCCCATGGTGTGTGTGACGCGGAAAACGGCGACGCGGAAAAACGGTGACGCGGAAAACGGCTCGCAACGTATCCGACGTCGCTCCCGTGTTCGGAAAACGCTGTCCCTCGGGGAACACAAAGTTCCCTCAAGGCACAGCAAAAGCTACCCGCGCACCTGTCCCAGCCATTGCAAGGTCCGCCGTACCTCCGCCACCAGCGGATGGCCGGGTCCACGCAGGCGCTCCACGTCGTGCAGCAGCCGGGCGAGGGTGTCGTGGGCGGCGACGCGGTCGCCGAGGGCGAGCAGCAAGTGGCCGATGCGGCGGCGGACTTCGAGGGAGAGTTCGGGGTCGCCCGCGACGTACTGGTTCTCGTAGTACGGGAGCAGGGCGCGGTACTCCGCGAGCGCGGCCGCCGGTTCGCCGAGCTGTTCGAGGCACTGCGCGGCGTCGTAGCGGAAGCGCAGGGACTGCGGGTCGGCCTGGCCCGATTCGGTGGCGCGCTCGTCGGCCAGGCGGCGCAGCTCGGGCAGGGCACGGCGGTACTGGCCGTCGTCCATGAGCGTGGCGGCGTACTGCTTGCGCAGGGTGCGTACGACGGGCGAGTGCTCGCCGTGCTGGGCGGCGGCCGCCGGGAGGATCGCGCCGAGGATGTCGACGGCCTGGGTGATGCGGCCCTCTCCGAGGAGCCGCTTGACCTCGTCCACGGCGCCCACGACATCGGGTTTCTCGACGGCGGGCGCGGACGCGGCGGCCGACGGCTGCGGCGCGGGCGTACGGGCCCGGTCCGGCCAGGGGGCGTGCGGGCGCAGGAAGGGACGTGTGGGGTCGAGCGGGGCGCCGGTGGGTGTGCCGCGCGCGGGGAGGAGCGGCAGCAGCTGCTCGTACGTCTCCTGCGCGGAGGCCGGCCGGTGCTGCGGGTCCTTGGCCAGCAGGCGCAGGACGAGCGCTTCGAGGGCTTCCGGCACCTCGGGGCGCAGCCGGCGCACCGGGAGCGGCGGCTCGTAGAGGTGACGGTGCAGCACGCCGAGCGCGGTGGAGCCGGTGAACGGTACGTCGCCGCTGAGGAGTTCGTGGATGAGCACGCCGAGCGCGTACAGATCGGTGTACGGGCCGACCGCGCCGCCCATCGCCTGCTCGGGGGCCATGTAGGCGGGGCTGCCGATGGGCGAACCCGTGTGCGTCAGGCGGGTGGTGTCCGTGTCCATGACCGACGCGACACCGAGGTCGAGGACGGTGACCGTGCCGTCCTGCTTGACCATCACGTTCCGCGGCTTGAGGTCGCGGTGGACGATGGGCACGGCGTGCACCGCGGACAGTACGGCGCACAGTTGCGCGGCCACCGCGACGACCCACTGCCAGGGATACGGGGTGTGCTCGGCGAGGTGGTCGGCGAGGTCGGCCCCGTCGACGTACTGCATGACGAGGAACAGCTCCTCGCCCTCGCTGCCCGCGTCGTGCACGGTGACCAGACCCGGGTGGTCGACCTGCGCGGTGACCCGGCACTCGCGCACGAAACGGCGGCGCAGCTCGTCGGCCTCCTGGCCCGCGACCTTGTCGGGGCGCAGCAGCTTGACGGCCACGCGCCGGTCGAGCCTTTTGTCGTATGCCGTCCAGACCTGGCCCATGCCGCCCTGCCCGATGAGCGTGGACAGTTCGTAGCGGCCGGCGACGGTGCGGCCGGTCGACACGGTCATCTGCCGTCCTCGTGCTTGCGCAGATAGTCGCTCAGTTCGTCGAGCTCGGCCCGCACCTGGTCGATGCGCGCGGGCGCGGGACGCTGCGGCTCCGGGGCCGGGGCCGGGGGCTGCGGCGGCGGTGTGGGGGTGTACGGGGGCGGTGTGTGCGAGATCTGCGTGGCGGCGTACGGCTGGGCCGGCGGGTAGCCGTAGCCCGGCTGGGGCTGCTGCGGGGGCATGTAGCCGGTGGTGTGCGGCGGTACGGGGCGGTCGGCGGACGGCAGAGTGCGCTGGTGGCGTATGTCGAAGACCACGAAGTACGCGGCGCTGACGGCACCGAGGATGAGCACGGAGGCGAGCGCGACGTCGCCCCGGTGGTCGCTCTCGGGGACCGAGCCGACCACGGCGAGCCCGGCGATGGACAGCGGCAGGCTCAGCCAGGCCAGCAGCCAGTCGGGCCACTTGCCGCGCAGCACCGCGACCCGGAACAGCGGGAGGCACGCGAGCAGCCCGCAGGAGAGGAACCCCGCGGCGACGAACAGCACGCGCAAGGTGATGACCGTGCCCTGACTGCGGGTGGGCGGCGGCGCGCCGTGGCCGTACATGACTGCTCCTGGGACCGGGTGAAGGCGGACGTACGAGTATCGAAGTCCGAGCGTATAGCCCGACTCCGACAAGCTGTCCCGGGTTGTACGGAACCGTTGTCGTACTGATCACCTCGCGCGCGTGGGCACGCGGTGCCCGCGCGCCCCGGAGTACGTCACTCCGGGGCGACCGACCCGTCCGTGAGACCGTCGTGCATGCCGCGCACGAGCTGCTCACCGAGGCGCCCCGCGAGGCGGAGCGCCTCCTCGAAGGCGGCGAGCGCCCGGAACCGCTCCCCGTAGCGGAGCTGCTGGTCGAGCGGGAGCCGGGGCAGTTGGAGACGGCGCACGTCGAGCCTGGTCGCGGTGGACGCGTAGCTGCTGGCCTGGCGGTTGTTGGCGGTGCCGCGCAGGAAGCCGGCGAGGAACCAGGGGTCGACCGCGGCCGGGTCGGGACGCAGCAGGGTGAGGTTGCGGCCGAGGGCGGCCCCGGCGGTCGCGTCGTCGACCACGCGCGCGATGGCGCCGCCGCCGAGGACCGGGACGACGACGTCGCCCGCCTCGACGAGGACGGGTTCCTCGGGCGAAGCGTTGTCGGTCAGCGTTCCGGAGGGCGCGGTGCCGGCGATCACGTCGTGATCGGTGAGCACGCGCGCGTGGGGGCCGCTTCCGCCGGTGCGCATCAGCAGGGCGCCACCGCGGGCGAGTTCACCGATCGTGGTGAGCGGCCAGCGGGCGGGGCCCGCGGTGCCGGTGGGGGGCGGGGTGAGGTCGGCGGTCAGGCGGAGGGTTTCGCCGAGGCGTTCGCGTACGGCCGTGAGTTCCGCCGCGCCGCCGCCCGCGGCGGGCGGGGGCAGATGGCGGGCGGGGGCCAGGTCGACGTCGTCGTCGAGGAGCTCGATGACGGGCACGGAGCGGCTCACGCCGGGCTCTTCGCGGGTGGTGCCGGTGCGGTCGAAGGGGTGCCAGGCGTCCAGGACGGCGGCGCGGACGGCCGGCCAGTCGAGACGGCCGCGGCCGTCGGCGGCCTCCGAGACGCCGGCCGTGTCCGCGAGGAGCACCTCGGGCTGCGCGGGCGCCCTTTCGGGGCGGCGCAGCACCCACAGGTGCAGCGGGATGTTGTACGGGGGTGCCGCGCCGACCGGCAGGGCGATGACCGCGCGCAGGGCGCCACGGCGCAGGAGATCGGCGCGGATGCGGCGGCCCGAGCGGCGGGAGGCGGCGGCGGGGGGCATCAGCAGGACGGCGGTGCCGCCGTCCCTGAGGCGGGCCAGCGCGTGCTGCACCCAGGCGAGTTCGGATTCCGTACGGGCCGGGAAGCCGTACTCCCAGCGGGGGTCGTAGGCGAGTTCGTCGTGACCCCAGTTGCGCTCGTTGAACGGCGGGTGGCACAGCACCGCGTCGGCTCTGAGGGTCTCGTACGCGTCGGCCCTGAGGCTGTCGCCGACCGCGGTGCGGACGGCCGCCCTGGTGTGCAGGGCGAGGCGGAGTGCGGTGAGCTCGGCGAGTTCGGGGGCGCTGTCCTGTCCGTAGAGCTCCTGGTCGGTGCCGGGGGCGACGGCGCGCAGCAGGGCGCCGGTGCCGCAAGCCGGGTCGAGGAAGCTGCGGGCGGGGCCCGCGAGGTCGGCCATCAGGGCGGCGAGGTCGCCCGGCGTGAGCGTGTACTGGCGCGGGTTGGCGTCGAGGTGCCGGCCGAGCAGGAACTCGTACGTCTGGCGGGCGCCGAGCTCGGCGGCGAGTTCGGCCGCGCCGCGCAGCAGCGGGGCCGAGGGGAGGAGTTCGGCGGGGGCCGGGGTGCGCACGGCCGGCCGGCGGACCATGCCGAAGCGGGGGGCGAGGACCTGTTCGAGGGCGGTGGGCAGCAGTTCGGCCAGGCGTTCGTCGGAGGCGGCGCTCAGCTCCAGCCAGACCGTGGGGCGGTCGTGGATCAGGAGAAGTGCGCAGCCCGCGTGGACGAGCGCCGCGACGGGGCCCTCCGGGTGGCCGACGAGCTGCTGCCAGACGCGTTCCCGTAGGGGTACTTCGGCGAGTTTGCCCTGTCGGCGCAGCCAGTCCTCGACCTCGGCGAGCGCGAAGGACGGGCTGGTCTCGGTGCCGCCGACCGGTTTGGGGAAGTCGGCGTGCCGGCGGCGCCAGTTGCTCACGGCGGCGCGGCCGACCCCCGCGAGCCGGGCGATTCCGGCGGCGGTCACCTCTGTCGCGTTGTCCTGCACCCGCCCGGCTCCCCTCTACCTGGTGTGCGTACGACCTCGTGCGTGACGCCGAGCATACCGACCTGCACAAGATCTACCGATTCACGCCCGTGTACACAACCCATTCCGTGAACCGTGTTGACTCGGTTCACAGCCTCTGTTCTTATTGACCCACCGAACGAGCGACCTCCGGAGGGGGACGGTCGCTCCGTAGCAGGGGGAGGAACTGCCGTGGGTATGAAGGGCAAGATCGCGCTGGGCGTTGTGGTCGGTGTCGTCGTGATCGGCGCGGTGTCGGCGAACGCGGGGGGGCGACGGCGACAAGGACAACGGCGGCAAGGGCACGTCGGCGTCCGCGGGCCAGAAGCCGGGCGGGAAGACCGACGGCAAGAACGGCACGACGAAGAAGGCCGTCAAGAAGGCCGCGTTCGACGGCGACGGTGACTTCGAGGTCGGCAAGGACGTCAAGCCCGGCACGTACCGCACCACCGGCAACACGGACGACCTGTGCTACTGGGAGCGCGCCAAGGACGCCCTGCACTCCATCGAGTCGATCAGGGCGAACAACAACGTCACCGGCTCCGCCGTCGTCACGATCAGCGCGAGCGACGCCTACTTCAAGACCACCGGCTGCCAGGAATGGAAGAAGACGGGCTGACCCGGTCTCCTCCCCGCACCCACCCCCACTTCACCGAATATCACGTCTCACCTCAAGGAACTGTCATGCGTCGCACCGCACTTGCCGCTCTCTGCCTCGCCGCCGCGGCCACCGCGGGACTCACCGGCTGTCTGCCCGGCCAGGACAAGGCGGACAGCAAGCCGAAGGGCCCGTTCGCCGGGCTGACCGGCGGCGAGATCGCCGACCGGGCCGTGAAGGCCACCAACGGTGCGTCGTCGCTCCGGATGAAGGGCGACGTCCCCGACGACGAGAGCGGCGGCACGATCCAGCTGGACATGGCCCTGAACAAGAAGGGCGAGTGCGCCGGCACGATGAGCATGGACGGCCAGGGCAAGGCCGACCTGATCAAGACCGACGACACCGTCTACATGAAGTACGACGAAGCCTTCCTGCGCGCCCAGAGCAAGGGCGAGCCCAAGGGGGACACCGACGCGGTCGTGGCCATGATGGCCGGGAAGTGGACCAAGATGTCGGCGAAGGGCCAGGACGCCAAGGACATCGCGAGCTTCTGCGACCTGGGCACGGTGCTCGCCGGCGCCGAGGACGTGAACTCCGACGCCACCCGGGGCAAAACGACGACGGTGGAGGGGACGCCTGCGATCGTCCTCCACGAGAAGGACGGCAAGGACCGCTACACCCTGTACGTCGCCACCGAGGGCAAGCCGTATCTGCTGAAGGTCGTCAGCACGTCCGCCAAGGACGCGGGCACGATCGCCTTCAGCGACTACCAGAAGCCGGTCCCCGCCGAGGCGCCCAAGGGCAAGGTGCTGGACCTGGACGCGCTGAGCGACTGACGCCGCCGGGCGAGGGGTGCGGCACCGGTCACAGCCGGTGCCGCACCCACACGTTGGGCTCGACGTAGACGGCGTAGCCGCGCCCCGGTTCGCAGTGCACCGGAACCAGGGCGCCCGGCACTTCGACGAGCCCCTCGGTGTCGAAGGGCCCGATTTTCGCGGGCGCCGGGCAGCGGACCGTGAGCGGCGGTGAGCGGTGGACGGAGGTGTCAGTTCGCGTGGAAGCGCTTCGGGGCCTCGGTCGGGTTGCCCCCGGAGGGGAGCTTCTGGCCGGGGCAGGTCGACAGCACCTTCTTCATGGCGGCCTTCTCCGCGGACGTCACCCACAGGTCGTACTTCTTCTTCACGGCGACCTGGGCGGCGACGTACGTACAGCGGTACGCCTTGTTCTGCGGCAGCCATGTCGCCGTGTCGCCGTCGCCCTTGCTGCGGTTGGGGCCGGCGTCGACGGCGAGGAGGTTGAGCGGGTCGTTGGCCAGGGCTATGCGCTTGCCGGCGTCCCAGTACTTGGCGCCCTTCTGCCAGGCGTCCGAGAGCGCGACGAGGTGGTCTATGTCCACCTGGCTGCGGCCGCGCGCGAAGGTGACCTGCTGACCGGTGTACGGGTCCGGGTCCAGCACCCCGGCGGTCACCTTGCACTTGCCGTCGCTGAACTTCACCTCTTTCAGGTCCCGTTTGAGGATGTCGTCCCGGGTGTCGCACCGGTTCGAGTCCGTGTCCGCCCATGCGGTACCGAACCTGCCCCGGTCGTACCCCGTCTTCGGCGCCCGCCCCTTGACGGTCAGCGAGTCGACCGCGGAGATCGCGGCACCGCCGGCCGCCGTCTCCTGCGGTCCCGAGGATCCGTTGGTCTCCTTCTTGCAGCCGCCGACGCCGCCGACAGCGATCAGCACCGCCGCGGCGGCGGCCGCCCCACCCCTCAGACGCACGCGACGCCCCTCCCCTTGCCTGTCCTGTTGCCTGTCCTGCTACCCGCTTGCCCCGTTCCCGCCGTTCCCACCGTAGCGGCCGGGGGGTGTTGGCCATACCGCCCCCAACGGGCAACAGGTGCACGCCGGGTGCGTCGCCGGTGGTGCGGCGTCTCCGGTAACTTCGATGGACGGGGATCGGCGAGGGGCGCCTCAGACCTTCCCGATCCCCAGTGTCGTCTCCGGCGGGAACAGGCCCGTGCCCAGTACCGCGACCCAGAACTCCCCCAGCAGGTCGGCGAGTCGGCCGGTCGCGTCGGCGCCCAGGGACTGCCAGGGCTCGGCGGCGAGTTCGTCGGTGTGGTGCTCGACCTGGCGGCGCAGGGCGCGGCCGGCCTCCGTCGCCACACCGTCCTCGCCCACCAGGCCCCGTGCGGCCAGCCGGTTCCGCGCGGCCGTCCACTCCTCGGACGTCCAGCCACGGCTCTCGAAGCGCTCCACCGAGGCCGCGCCTATCGCGGCGAAGGAGACCAGGGCCTCGACCGGGTCGAGGCCCGCGACGAGAAGTGCGGCGAGGTGGCCGTCGCCGCGGTGTTCACGCAGGATCGTCGCCGCGTGCCACAACTGCTGGTGCGGGGCCTCGGGCCAGGGCAGCTCGGCGTTGGCCGCGGCCAGCGGGCGTCCCGCCGTGTTCGCCGCCTCTGCCGCACGGCGGGCCAGCGCGGCCGCCTCGGCGAGTTCGGGGCTGTCCGCACGGTCGCCGAATATCGCCCGGTAGGCCCGGTCCATCGCCGCCTCCCGCGCCTTCAGCACCGCGTCCGGGCTCGCGGTGTCCCAGGCTGAGTCCATGTACGCGGCGACCATGCGCGGACTGAAGCTGTAGAAGGCGGAGGTCACGCGCTCGCTTCCGACGGCACCCAACGGCGCGGCGCGGTACGGGAAGTAGCTCTCCCAGCGTTCCTGAGTCCCGTATCCCAGCGCCGCCGCCTCGTCGAAGGCTTCCGGCGCGTAATACAGCACGGCGTGCAAGGGCTCCAGCAGATGCCAGAGCCGGCGCACGGTGCCCAGGTCGACACCGGTCCGCTCCTCGCCCCGCACCGTGCCGCCGCCCCCGCTCGCCCCGCTGGTGTTCTCGGACATGACACTCCCCCTCGACCCGATTCCCGAGCGCTCTCACGCCCGACACAACTTGACACTGACTAGATTGCCGGAGGTTGCCCAACTTGTCAATGCCTAGATTCCGCGTACGCTTCACCTCATGCCGAGCAGCCAGACCGCCGATCAGCGCGATCAACCCGACCAGCGCCCCTACCACCACGGAGACCTCCGTCGCGCGATCCTGGGCGCCGCACTCGACGTCATCGCCACCGACGGCCCCTCCGCACTGAGCCTGCGCGACCTGGCACGCCGGGCGGGCGTCTCGCACGCGGCGCCGGCCCACCACTTCAAGGACCGCACCGGCCTGCTCACCGCCATCGCGGCGGAGGGCTACGAACTGCTCGCCACCGCCCTGGCCGACGCCGATGACCTGCGCGACGCCGGCGTCCGCTACGTACGCTTCGCGACCGGGCACCCGGCGCACTTCCAGGTGATGTTCACACCGGAGCTGCTCCGCGCGAACGACCTGGAGCTGACGACGGCCAAGGCCCTCGCCGGCGAGCGGCTGCGCTCGGCCGTCTCCGACGCGCCCGCCGGCCGCGGCCCCGACCCCCGCCTCGCGGGCGTCGCCGCCTGGTCCCTGGCCCACGGCTTCGCCACGCTCCTTCTCAGCCACAACCTGGACGGACCGGTCGGCGACCAGGACCCGGAGGAGGTCTTTCGCACGCTGGCGGGAATGCTGTTCCAGTCGAAGTCGTCTTGACCGGCTTGACCTTGACACCGGCGTCAGGGTTCGACGATCCCTCCCATGAACAGCACCAGAACCGTCCTCATCACCGGCGCCGGCACCGGAATCGGCCGGGCGACCGCCCGCGCGTTCGCCGCGGAGGGGGCTCGGGTCGTCGCCGTGGGCCGCCGCGAGGCCCCGCTCGCCGAGACCACCGAAGGGCACCCCGGAATCACCCCGCTCCCCGCCGACGTCACCGCCGAGGACGCCCCCGCCCGCATCATCGACACCGTCCTCGACACCCACGGACGCCTGGACGTCCTCGTCAACAACGCGGCGATCGTCGGCACCGAATCCCTGGCGACCTACACCCGTACGTCCATCGAACCGCTGCTCGCCACGAACCTCATCGCGCCCGTCCTCCTGACGCAGGCCGCGCTCCCCGCTCTCACCGAGAGCCGGGGCGTGATCGTCAACGTCAGTACGTCCGTCGGGCAGCGCGCCTGGCCCGGCAACTCCCTCTATGCCGCCACCAAGACCGCACTCGAACTCCTCACCCGCAGCTGGGCCGTGGAGCTCGCACCGCGCGGCATCCGGGTCTCGGCCGTCGCGCCCGGCGCCATCGCGACCCCCATCGGCCGGCACTCCGGTTTCACCCCGGAGCAGAGCGCGGCGATCCGCGAGTGGCAGCTCGCGCACACTCCGCTGGGCCGCATCGGCCGCCCCGAGGAAGTGGCCTGGGCGATCACCCGACTCGCCGCGCCCGACGCCTCCTTCGTCACCGGCGTCGTCCTACCCGTGGACGGCGGCGCCGTCCTCACCTGAGCACCCCACCGTCCTCACGCGAGCACTCCACCGCTCCGCCGTCCTCACCCGAGCACTCCGCCACTCCACCGTCCACACGCGAGCACTCCACCACTCCACCGTCCTCACGCGGGAGACTCACCCACCGCCACCGCCACCGCCACCGCCACCGCGCACGGCCCCCGCCTCCCGTAGGGCCGCCGCCAGCCGTTCCCGCACCGCCAGCTGGGCCGCGATGCGCTCGTCGATGACGGCCAGACGTTCGCGCGCGACCCCGAGCGCCCTGGCGGAGGCGGGGCCGGCGGTCATGTCGCCGTCCAGGCAGGGCAGGAAGACGCGTACGTCGTCGAGGGTGAGGCCCGCGGCCAGGAGGTGGCGGATGTTGCGTACGCGCGTGACGGTCCCCTCGTCGTACACGCGGTAGCCGTTGGCGGCGCGCCGCGACGCGATGAGACCCGCCCGCTCGTAGTGGCGCAGGGCGCGCGGCGTGGCCCCCGTCGCCCTCCCCAGCTCACCTATCCGCACGCCTCACCGACCAGCACACCTCACCCACCCGCACACCTCACCACCCAGCACACCGCCCCCTACGAGCCAAGGATCGTAGTCAAGAACTCCCCGGTCCAGCCCAGCAGTTCCCGCCCGACCAGCGGCTTCCCGCCCACCTTCGCCGTCTTGGGGCGCGGCACCAGCACCTGGTGCGCGGCCGGCTTGATGACCGTGCCGGGGTACAGCCGCTTCAGCCTCAGTTCCTGCGACTCCCGCAGCTCCACCGGCGCGAAGCGGATGTTGTTGCCCTGGAGCACGATCTCGCCGACCCCGCACGCGCGCGCGTGCATGCGCAGGCCCGCGACCAGGAGCAGGTTCTCCACCGGCTCGGGCAACTTGCCGTAGCGGTCGACGAGTTCCTCCCGTACGGACTTGATGTCCTCCTCCGTGTTCACGGAGGCGATCGCCCGGTAGGCCTGGAGCCGCAGCCGCTCGCCCGGCGCGTAGTCGTGCGGGACGTGTGCGTCGACCGGCAGTTCGATCTTGACCTCGAGCGGCGGCTCCTCCTCCACGCCGCCCTCCAGCGACGCGCGGTAGTCCGCGACCGCCTCGCCGACCATGCGTACGTACAGGTCGAAGCCGACGCCCGCGATGTGGCCCGACTGCTCGCCGCCGAGCAGATTGCCCGCGCCGCGGATCTCCAGGTCCTTCATCGCCACGTACATGCCCGCGCCCATCTCCGTGTGCTGGGCGATGGTGGCCAGGCGTTCGTGGGCCGTCTCCGTCAGCGGCTTCTCCGGCGGGTAGAGGAAGTACGCGTAGCCCCGCTCACGGCCTCGGCCCACCCGGCCTCGCAGCTGGTGCAGCTGTGACAGGCCGAAGTTGTCGCCGCGCTCCACGATCAGCGTGTTCGCGTTCGAGATGTCGATGCCCGATTCCACGATCGTCGTGGACACGAGCACGTCGTACTTCTTCTCCCAGAAGTCGACGACCACCTGCTCCAGCGTCTGTTCCGACATCTGGCCGTGGGCCGTGGCGATACGGGCCTCGGGGACGATCTCGCGCAGCCTCGCCGCGGCCCGGTCGATCGACTCCACCCGGTTGTGGATGTAGAAGACCTGGCCCTCGCGCAGCAGTTCGCGGCGGATGGCCGCGCCGATCTGCCGCTCCTCGTACGGGCCCACGAAGGTCAGCACCGGGTGCCGCTCCTCCGGCGGGGTGGTGATCGTGGACATCTCGCGGATGCCCGTGACCGCCATCTCCAACGTACGGGGGATGGGGGTGGCCGACATCGTGAGGACGTCGACGTTCGCGCGCAGCTTCTTCAGCTGCTCCTTGTGCTCGACGCCGAAGCGCTGCTCCTCGTCGACGATGACCAGGCCCAGGTCCTTGAACTTCGTCTCCGACGAGAACAGGCGGTGGGTACCGATGACGACGTCCACCGAGCCCTCGCGCAGGCCCTCCAGGGTGGCCTTGGCCTCCGTGTCCGTCTGGAAGCGGGACAGCGCGCGGACGTTCACCGGGAACTGCGAGTAGCGGTCGCCGAACGTCCCGAAGTGCTGCTGCACCAGCAGCGTCGTCGGGACGAGGACCGCGACCTGCTTGCCGTCCTGCACCGCCTTGAAGGCCGCCCGGACCGCGATCTCCGTCTTGCCGTAACCCACGTCGCCGCAGATCAGGCGGTCCATCGGGACCGTCTTCTCCATGTCCTCCTTGACCTCGGCGATCGTCGTCAGCTGGTCGGGGGTCTCCGCGTACGGGAACGCGTCCTCCAGCTCGCGCTGCCACGGCGTGTCCGAACCGAACGCGTGCCCGGGAGCCGCCATGCGCGCGCTGTACAGCTTGATCAGGTCCGCCGCGATCTCCTTGACCGCCTTCTTGGCGCGCGCCTTGGTCTTCGTCCAGTCCGCGCCGCCCAGGCGGTGCAGGGTGGGGGCCTCGCCGCCGACGTACTTGGTGATCTGCTCCAGCTGGTCGGTCGGGATGTAGAGGCGGTCGCCGGGCTGGCCGCGCTTGGCCGGCGCGTACTCCACCACCAGATACTCGCGGGTCGCGCCCTGCACGGTCCGCTGCACCATCTCGATGTAGCGGCCGACGCCGTGCTGCTCGTGGACGATGTAGTCGCCCGCTTCGAGGGTCAGCGGGTCGATGGTCTTGCGGCGCCGGGCCGGCATGCGCGCGCCGTCCTTGGACACCGAGCGCTGGCCGGAGAGGTCCGTCTCGGTGAGGACAGCGAGTCCGAGCCGCGGATCCACGAAGCCGTAGTCGATGGAGCCGCAGGCGACGTGCACGAGGGAGGGGCTGATCTCGGCCAGGTCCGGGTCCAGGCGGGCCGCGATGCCCTCGCCGCCCAGCACCTCGACCGTACGGGCCGCCGGGCCGTGGCCCTCGGTGACGTACACCGTGCGCCAGCCGTCCGCGAGCCAGCCCTTGGTGTCGGCCAGCGCCTTCGCGGTGTCGCCGCGGTAGCTCTCGGGGGCGTGCATGCCGAGCTTCAGGGTGTCCGCGTCGAGTTCGTCGTCCGCGGCGAACGGCGACACCGACCACCACATCATCTCCAGCTCGCGGGCCCGGTCCCGGACGTCCGCGATGGCCCACAGGGAGGCCGCGTCGACGTCGATGGGGGCCTCGCCGCCGCCCGCGGTCGCGGCCCAGGACGCCTGGAGGAACTCCTGACTGGTGGCCACCAGGTCGGCCGCCCGCGTCCGCACCCGCTCCGGGTCGCACACGACGGCCATCGAGCCCTTCGGCAGGACGTCGATGAGCAGTTCCATGTCGTCGACGAGGACGGGCGCCAGGGACTCCATGCCCTCCACGGCGATGCCCTCGGCGATCTTGCCGAGCAGCTCGCCCAGCTCCGGGTGGGCCTCGGCCAGGGCGGCGGCCCGCTCCCGTACGTCGTCCGTGAGCAGCAGCTCGCGGCAGGGCGGCGCCCACAGGCCGTGCTCGGCGACTTCGAGGGACCGCTGGTCGGCGACCTTGAAGTAACGGATCTCCTCGACGTCGTCGCCCCAGAACTCCACGCGCAGCGGGTGCTCCTCGGTGGGCGGGAACACGTCGAGGATGCCGCCTCGTACGGCGAACTCGCCGCGCTTCTCGACCAGCTCGACCCGCGCGTACGCGGCCGCGGACAGCGCCTCCACGATCGTGCCGAGGTCGGCCGTCTGCCCTGTGCGCAGCGCCACCGGCTCCAGGTCGCCCAGGCCCTTGACCTGCGGCTGGAGCACGGAGCGGATCGGCGCCACGACGACCGAGACCGGGCCGGTCTCGGGGTCGTCGGCGCGCGGGTGGGCGAGGCGGCGCAGCACGGCGAGACGGCGTCCGACGGTGTCGCTGCGCGGGCTCAGCCGCTCGTGCGGAAGCGTCTCCCACGACGGGTACTCCACGACGCGGTCCGGCGGGAGCAGGGAGCGCAGGGCCGCCGCCAGGTCCTCGGCCTCCCGTCCGGTCGCCGTCACCGCGAGGACCGTACGGCCGGTGTCCCGGGCGAGCGCGGCGACGGTGAAGGGGCGCGCGGCCGGAGGTCCGACCAGGTCGACGTGCATGCGGTTGCCGTCGGTGGCGGCCTGCACCGCTTCGGCGAGTGCGGCGTCCTTGGCGACGGCGTCGAGCAGACCGTGCAGGCTCATGAAGGGTTCCATCCCGAGGAGAGGGCAACGCGAAGGGCCCGACACGTCTCACGGGCCGGGGGTTCTCCAGCGTACGACGCCCCGCGCCGGCATGCGCGGGGCTGTGGACAACGTCCGCTCACCTTGTGACGGGTGAGGGACGGCGGCGGGCCCGGTTCCGCAGGCGATGTGCCTCCGGAACCGGGCCCGTCCCCCGTTCCCCCGTCCCCGTCCGCGACCGCGACCGCGGCCAGGGCCACGGCCACAACCGCCGGAGGCTACTCGGTGGCGATCGCGTTCAGGACGTTCATCCGGCCTGCCCGGAACGCCGGGATCAGTGCGGCGAACAGGCCCACGAAGGCCGAGCCGATGAACACCCCGATGATCGTCGGCCAGGGGATCTCCAGGACGTTCAGGCCCTCCAGCGCCAGGAGCTTCTGGGCGGTGGTGCCCCAGCCCATGCCCAGGCCGAGGCCGAGCAGCGCGCCGAACAGCGCGATCACCACCGACTCCAGGCGGATCATGCGGCGCAGCTGGCGCCGGGAGAGGCCGATGGCCCGCATCAGACCGATCTCACGTGTCCGCTCCACCACCGACAGGGCGAGGGTGTTGATCACGCCGAGGACCGCCACGATGATCGCGAGGGCCAGCAGGCCGTAGACCATGTTCAGGAGCTGGCCGACCTGATCCTTCAGTTCCTGCTTGTAGTCGGTCTGGTCGCGGACCTGGTACTGCGGGTAGGGCTCCATGGCCTTCTTCAGCGCCGCGTACGCCTGCTTCTCCTGGCCCTTCTTCGCCTCGCCGAACATGATCTGGTTCGGCGGGATCTTGCCGGCCGGCACGTACTTCTTCATGGTCTCGATGGACATGTAGCGCGCGCCCTGGTCGATCGCGACGTCGTCGTCCGTGATCGCCGCGACCTTCAGCCTGGCCGTGCTGCCACCGGTGAAGGCGACCGAGACGGTGTCGCCGACCTTCACCCCGTGCTTCTTGGCGTAGTCCGAACCCACCGACATCGCGTCCTTGCCGTACGCCGCCGTCAGCTCGCCCGCGGTCGTCTTGCGGTGCAGGTCCTCGGCGTAGGAGGGGTCGGCCGCGGTGATCCCGGAGCCGTCGACCTTGCCGTCCGGCGTGGTCAGCTCGGCTTTCAGATCCTTGTAGCGGGTGACGTGCGCCAGACCCGGGGTGGCCTGCATGGCCTTCTCGGCCTGGGCGACGATCCGCTGGTTGCCCTGGACGATGAAGTCCGCGCCGACGGTCCTGTCGAGTTCGTCGGTCGCCGAGGCGACCATCGAGGAGCCGACCACGGAGAGGCAGGCGACCAGCGCGAGGCCGATCATCAGGGCCGCACCGGTGGCCCCCGTACGCCGCGGGTTGCGCAGGGCGTTGCGCTCGGCCATGCGTCCCACGGAGCCGAAGGCGCGCAGCAGCACCGCGCTGATGACACGGACCACGACGCCCGCGAGCAGCGGGCCGATGATCACGAAGCCGATCAGGGTCAGGACGACGCCCAGGCCGAGCACCAGCGAACCGTCGCTCGCCTTGTCGGCGGTGGCCGCCGCGTAGAGCGCGAAGGTGCCGGCGCCCGTGAGGACCAGACCGATCAGGCCGCGTACGAGACCCGCCTTGCCGTCCGCCGGGGTGCCGGCGTCGCGCAGCGCGGCCATCGGGGAGACCTTGCCCGCGCGTCGGGCGGGGAGGTAGGCGGAGAGGACGGTGACGACGATGCCGAGCAGCAGGCCGGCCACCGGGGTCGTCGCCTTCACCGTCAGATCCCGGGTCGACAGGTCCATGCCCATCGACGACATGACCTTCATCAGGCCGACCGCGATGCCGACGCCCGCGGCGACCCCGAGGAGGGAGCCGACGACGCCGAGCAGCAGCGCCTCGACGAGGACGGACCGGTTGACCTGCCCGCGGGAGGAACCGATCGCCCGCATCAGGCCGATCTCGCGGGTGCGCTGGGCCACCAGCATCGAGAAGGTGTTGATGATCAGGAAGATGCCGACCAGGAACGCGATGCCGGCGAAGCCGAGCATGGCGTACTTGATGACGCCCATGAACCCGTTGATGCCCTTGCGGTTCTCGTCGGCGGTCTCCTTCTGCGTCCGCACCGTGTACGCGCCGGCGCCGAGTGCGTCGGCGACGTTCCGCTTGAGCTGCTCGTCGCCGACGCCGGCCGCGGCCGTGACGTTGATGTGGGTGAACCGGCCGGTGGCGCCGAGCAGTTCACGCTGCGAGGTGGCGGTGTCGAAGTAGACGACGGCGGCACCGGGGTTGGTCACCTTGAAGGTGGCGATGCCGGCGATCTTCGCGCGGAAGTCGCCCGTCACCGCGATGGTGCGCAGTTCGTCGCCGAGCTTCAGGTGGTGCTTGTCGGCGGTGTCGGCGTCGACCATGACCTCGGTCGGACCGCGCGGGGCGTGACCTGAGGTGATCTGCATCGAACGCAGGTCGTTCTTCGTCCAGTTGCCCGCGATCGTCGGGGCGCCGGTGGTGGACCCCATGTTCTTGTTGTCGCTGTTGACGACGGTCACGTTCATCGAACTGACGGCGCCCTCGGCGGACTTGACGCCCTCGGCCTTCCCGGCCCGGGTCAGGGCCGAGGCGGGCATCGACTCGGGCCTGCCGCTCTGCGGGTCCTCGTCGCTCTTGGCCGCCTTCGGTGTGACGGTCACGTCGGAGGAGGTGGCCGCGAACAGCTTGTCGAACGTGGTGTTCATGGTGTCGGTGAACACCAGCGTGCCGCAGACGAAGGCCACCGACAGCAGCACCGCGACGGCCGACAGGGCCATCCGCCCCTTGTGCGCGAAGAAGTTGCGCATCGAGGTCTTCAGCACGGTCATGACGTACGCCCCCGCGCGTCGAAGTCCTTCATGCGGTCGAGAACGGCGTCGGCGGTGGGCTCGTACATCTCGTCGACGATGCGGCCGTCGGCCAGGTACAGCACCCGGTCCGCGTACGAGGCGGCCACCGGGTCGTGGGTGACCATCACGATGGTCTGGCCCAGCTCGGCCACGGAGCGGCGCAGGAAGCCCAGTACCTCCGCTCCCGCACGGGAGTCGAGGTTTCCGGTGGGCTCGTCGCCGAAGATGATCTCGGGGCGGGCCGCGAGGGCCCGCGCCACGGCGACGCGCTGCTGCTGGCCGCCGGACAGCTGGGTGGGCCGGTGCCTGAGGCGCTCGCCGAGCCCGACGGTCTCGACGACCTGGCTCAGCCAGCCCTTGTCCGGCTTACGGCCCGCTATGTCCATGGGCAGCGTGATGTTCTCCAGCGCGTTCAGCGTCGGCAGCAGGTTGAACGCCTGGAAGATGAAGCCGATCCGGTCCCGGCGCAGCCGCGTGAGCTTCTTGTCCTTGAGGCCGGTGATCTCGGTCTCGTCGAGGAAGATCTGACCGCTGGTGACGGTGTCGAGCCCGGCGAGGCAGTGCATCAGGGTGGACTTGCCGGACCCCGAGGGGCCCATGATCGCGGTGAACTGGCCGCGAGCGATGTCCACGTCGACGTGGTCGAGAGCGACGACACGGGTCTCTCCGGACCCGTACGCCTTGACGACCTGCCGAGCTCGCGCGGCAACGGCCGTACGCCCTCCAGTGCCCCCGTGCCTGGGAATGGTCACAGCCGATGTCACGGCAACTCTCCTATGTCGGTCAGCAGATGCGAAGAAGTGCGCGCGGGCCGGTCAGCGGACGACCTGCGGTGTGCTGCGCTACGCCGTTGAGTCTGGCGCCGGGAGGTGGTGTGGCGCGCTGGTGCGCAGCGCAGTCTTTTCCGGGGGTAAACCCCACCCCCGGAGCTGCGGTCCGTACGACCCCCGTACGCCCCGACCGCATAAAGCCAGGCTAAGGACCGGGCCGGTCCTTCTCCTCCTCCGGCGGAACGAACCCTCCCCGGGACCTAGTAAGGAGGTCCCCCTAGGGGCAGTCCACCGTGAGGTGGACCGGTTCTCGGGGTCGACTCCACCCTCCGGCCCATCCAAGCTCCACCCTCCCGTGGCGTGAGGGTCAAGTGAGAGGGTGTGGGCGGCGGATGGATGCAGGGGGAAAGGAATTCGGTGGACGACACCAGACCCGCACTGCGCGAGACGGCTCGACCCCCCGGTACCGACAGGCGCGGGCCCGTCGTCGCCGCCCTCATGCTCTCCATGGCGCTGGCCGCGCTCGACTCGACGATCGTCTCGACCGCCGTACCGCAGATCGTCGGTGACCTCGGCGGCTTCTCGGTCTTCTCCTGGCTGTTCTCCGGCTATCTGCTCGCCGTGACGGTCACGCTCCCCGTCTACGGCAAACTCTCCGACACCTTCGGCCGCAAGCCGGTGCTCGTCGTGGGCGCCGCCCTGTTCCTCGCCGGCTCCCTGCTCTGCGCCACCGCCTGGAACATGGCCGCGCTGATCGCCTTCCGGATCGTGCAGGGCCTGGGTGGCGGCGCGTTGCAGGGCACGGTGCAGACGCTCGCCGCGGACCTGTACCCGCTGAAGGAGCGCCCGAGGATCCAGGCCAGGCTGTCCACGGTGTGGGCGGTGGCGGCGGTCGCCGGACCGGGCATCGGCGGGGTGCTGGCGGCGTACGCGGACTGGCGCTGGATCTTCCTGGTCAACCTGCCGATCGGCGCGGTCGCCCTGTGGCTGATCGTCCGCTACCTGCACGAACCGGAGCGGAAACCGTCCGGTACCCGCCCGCGCGTCGACTGGGCGGGCGCGCTGGCGGTGTTCGCCTGCGGCGGCGTCCTGATCACGGCCCTGGTGCAGGGCGGGGTGGCGTGGCCGTGGCTGTCGACGCCCTCGATCGCCCTGTCCGGTACGGGACTCGCGCTGGCGGCGCTCGTGGTCCTGGTCGAGCGCCGGGCGGCCGAGCCGATCATCCCCGGGTGGGTGTGGCGTCGCCGGACGATCGCCGCGGTCAATCTCGCCCTCGGCGCGCTGGGGCTGCTGATGGTGGCACCGAGCGTGTTCCTGCCCACGTACGCCCAGTCGGTCCTCGGCCTGGCCCCGGTGGCCGCCGGATTCGTGCTCTCCGTATGGACGCTGAGCTGGCCGGTGTCGGCCGCGCTGAGCCAGCACGTCTACCGGCGGATCGGCTTCCGCAACACGGCGCTGCTGGGCATCGGCGCGGCTGCCCTGATCCTGCTGGCGTTCCCCTTCCTTCCGTACCCGGGCGCCGCCTGGCAGCCGGCCCTCCTGATGCTGCTGCTCGGCGCCGCGCTGGGCCTCTTCCAGCTCCCGCTGATCGTCGGCGTCCAGTCGACCGTCGGCTGGGCGGAACGCGGCACGACCACCGCGTCCGTACTGTTCTGCCGCCAGACCGGCCAGACCATCGGCGCGTCGGTCTTCGGCGCGATCGCCAACGGGGTGCTGGCCGCGCGGCTGGGCGGCGCGAGCGACCTCGACTCGGTGACCCGGGCCCTGGACGCCGGCACCGCCCCGGAGTCGACGCGCCGGGCGATCGCGGACGCGGTCCACGCGGTGTATCTGGGGGCGGCGGGTGCGGCGGCGCTGGCGTTCCTGGTGCTGCTGGTGCTGGCACCGCGGCGCTTTCCGGTGCTGAAGACCCAGCCGGCCGAAGACGATACGGCCCGCTGAGGCCCGTCCGGCGGATCAGGCCTGGACGCACACTCGGCCACGCCAGGGGACGGCCCGGCCGCCGGGCCGCACAGCGGGTGCACGGCTCAGCCGCACAGCGGGTGCCGGCTCGGCCGCACAGCGGGTGCACGGCTCGGCCGCACAGCGAGCGCACAGCTCAGGGGTAAACGCGGGTAACACCCGACGTCAGCGAAGTAAGCGCATACCGACCACTCAGTTTGGTGAAAAGCCCGCACGCCCCGACACCTCCGAGTAGCGTGCGTCGCCACCGCCCCCCGCTCCCTGCGGTCCCGCACCGGACCCGAGCCACGCAAGGAGAACCGGGATGTCCTACGACCCGTCCCCGTCGTATCCCGTTCCACCGCACCACACCTACTCCACCCCACCGCACCACGCCCACCTCGATCCTCCGGCCAACTCGTCCCCCTCCTACGCCACTTACCCCTGGCAGCCGCAACCGTCCGAACCCGCCCGGCAGCGGCAGCCGCGCCGAGCGGCCCTCGGCCACCACAGCGACCTGCGGCTCCTGCGCGGCGCCTACCGCTGGCAGCGCCGCGTGGCCACGCTCACCGCGCTCGGCTACTTCATGCTCTTCCTGCTCCTGTCCGCGTTCGCCCCGTCCTTCATGACCCGCACCGTCTCCGGCGGCCTGTCCCTGGGACTGCTGCTCGGACTGCTCCAAGTACCCGTCACCGGTCTGGCGATCGCCCTGTACGAGTACACGGCACAGCACACCGTCGACCCGATCGCCGACCGCATCCGCAAGCAGGCCGACCTGGACGCCCAGCGGGAGGCCGCACGATGAGCACGAGCAGCACACAACACGCCGCACCCGCCTTCACCGGATTCAGCAGTTCCGCGCAGGCGATGTCGCTCGTGGCGTTCACGACCGTCGCCACCATCACGCTCCTGCTGTGCGTGATGACCGGGCCCGACCGCGACGACCTCGAAGAGTTCTACACGGGCTACGGCTCCCTGTCCCCGATGCGCAACGGCCTCGCCATCGCGGGCGACTACATCTCCGCCGCGACCGTCCTCGGCACCGGCGGAGTCATCGCCCTCACCGGCTACGACGGTGTCGTACTCGCCCTCAGCACGGCCCTGTCCCTCATGCTGCTGATGTTCCTGCTGGCCGAACCCCTGCGCAACGCGGGCCAGTTCACCATGGGGGACGCTCTCGCCCGGCGCATGCCCGGACGGGCGGTACGCGTCACCGCGTGCGTCGTCACCATCGCCGCGCTGCTGCCGCTGATGCTCGTCCAACTGGCCGGAACGGGCGACCTGCTGTCGTTCATCCTCGGCTTCTCCAACGACACCCTGAAGACCGGCTGCATCATCGGCCTCGGCGCGCTGATGATCAGCTACGCGGCGATCGGCGGTATGAAAGGCACCGCCCTCATCCAGATCATGAAGATCGTCATGCTGCTCGGTTCCGGCGCCGTCGTCGCCGTGCTCATCCTGCACCGCTTCGACTGGGACCCGGGCGCCCTGTTCTCGGCCGCGGCGGCACACAGCGGCGCGGGACCGGCGTTCCTGCGCTCCGGGCTCGAGTTCGCCGGCGGGCCCAACCCGCGCCTCGACATGATCACTACGGAGCTGACGGTCGTCCTGGGCGGCGGCTGCCTCCCGCACGTCACCATGCGCATGTACACCGCCAACAGCGCACGTCAGGTGCGGCGGTCGATGTCCTGGGCGGTGCCCGCGGTGGCGCTGTTCGTGCTCGTCATCACCGTCGTCGGCTTCGGCGCGACGGCGCTGGTCGGCCGCGAAGCCATCGCCGCCGCCGACCCACAGGGCAACACGGCCTACCTGCTGGGCTCGCGGGCGGCGTTCGGCCCGGACGTGTCGTCGGCGGAGACACTCCTGTTCACCACCGTGACCACCGCGCTCTTCCTCACCCTGCTCGCCTCGGTCGCCGGGATGATCCTCGCCTGCGCCAACTCCCTCGCCCACGACGTGTTCGCCGCGCGGGTGCAGGAGATGTCGCCGCGCCGCGAGATGACCCTGGCCCGCCTGTCGGCGCTGGCGGTGGGCGTACCGACGATCCTGCTGGCCACCCTCGTCCACCACCGCAGTCTGCAGCCGCTGGTCACCCTGTCGTTCTGCATCGGCGCGTCCGCCATCGCGCCGGCCCTGGTCTACGGCCTCTTCTGGCGCCGCTACACCCGAACCGGCCTGCTCTGCACCCTGATCGGCGGCACCCTGTCCGTGGTCCTGCTGCTGCCGGGCACCAACCTGGTCACCGGTTCACCCGCCGCCGCCTTCCCCGACGCCGACTTCAACTGGTTCCCGTTCACGACGACGGGCCTGGCCACCATCCCCCTCGGCTTCCTCCTCGGCTGGCTCGGCACGCTGCTCTCGGGCCGGCAAAAGGCGGAGGCACAGCGCAGGCAGTACGAAGCCGTCGAGGGATGGATCCTGGCGGGGGCGGTGCGCAGGAGCGGATGAGCGCCCAAGAACCTTCGGCGGACGGGCATCACGGGCCCTCGGCGGGTGAGCGCAAGGGCCTCGGGCGGCTGAGCGTCAAAGGCCCTCGGCCCACTCCGCCGGGGCCCGCCCCGTCAGTGCGGTGAGGCTGCTGCGTACGTGGTCCATATGGGCCCGTACGCAGTCCCACTGCTCGCCGTGATCCCGCAGCACCCGCTCCGTCTCACGGGCGACGCGGTCCGCATGGACGCGGGCCTCGGCGAGCAGCACCCGGGCCCGCTCCTCCGCGTCCTGCTGCGCCTGCCGGGCCGACTCCGCCGCCTCCACCAGGGCCCGTTCGGCCTCGGCCAGCGCGGCCTCGGCGCGCACCACCCGCTCCGCGTGGTGCGCGTCGAGCGCCGCCGCCCGCTCGGCCGCCTCCCGCTCCGCCCGCTGCCCGCGCTCCGCGTGCTCCTTCTCCTGCTCGGCGAGCAGCGCCTCCGTGCGCTGCCGCACCTCCCGCAGCGCCGCCAGCGCCTCGCCGCGCCCCTCCTTCACCTCGCGCCGCGCCGAGATCCGCAGGTCGTCCGCCTCGGCCCGGGCCGCGAGCAGCCGCGTACGGATCCGCTCCTCCGCCTCCTCGCACACCTCGTCGGCATACGCCTGCGCGGCCTCCCGCACCCGCCGCCCCTCGGCCTCCGCCTCCTCGACGACGTCCCGGGCCTCCCGCCGCGCGGACTCCCGTACGGCCTCGGCCTCCTCCTGCCCCAGCTCGAAGATCCGCCGCGCCCGCTCGCCGAGCGACTCGTACCCCTGCGGAGCCAGCCCCGCCACCGTCTCGCGCAGCCGCAGCGCCTCCCCCTCCATCTCCCTCGCCAGCACGGTCAGCCGCGCGGCCCGCTCCCAGGCGGCGTCGCGATCCCGCGAGAGGGCCGCGGCATACGCGTCGACCTGCTCGGGACGGTAGCCACGCCGTACGGGCACGAAGCCGTGCGGCGACACCGGTGCGCTGCCCATCGTGCTCATCGTGGAACCCCTCTCCGCCATACACGGAACGCCATACACGGAACGTTCTCAACGGAACGTCATAAAACGGATTGCCGTACACAGAACGCCGTACACAGAACGTCTACACAGAATGCCGTACACGAAATGAAGATTTCGCGCACATCTTGATGGATCGGGCGTAAGTGTTCATAACGCGACACTCCGCCTGCCCGTCACGGTCGGAACGGTTCAGCGTGCGCACGCAAAAGGGTCGGGCCCGGTCATTCGACCGGGCCCGACCCTTGGATTCCCTCAGCTTCGTCCTACAACAACCCGTCCCACATCTGCTCCAGCAGCACCGACCACCAGCTCTCCGGAGAGCCGAGCGCCGCCGGATCGAGGGAGGCGAGCTGCGCCTGGAAGTCGACCGTCCAGCGGCCCGCCTGCTCCTGGTTGAGACCGAACCGCAGGCGCCACATCCGGCCCAGCAGTGCGAGACAGCGCGCGAACTCGGGCAGCCCCGTGTTCACGAACTGCGGCGATACGGGCGCACCGCCCGGCCCCGCCTCCACCGGCACGGCGACGATGTTCGCCGTGCCGTACTGGACGCAGATCGCCTTGCCGAAGTCGCTTCCCATCACGAGGTACGAACCCGCGTCCGGGCCCGGCTGCACCCCGCGCTCCTGCGCCAGCTCCGCCAGGGTCGGCACCGGACGGCCCGGCTGGGCCTGCGCCCAGAAGAACGGGCCCATGTCGACCGGCAGACCGGCCACCACCAGGGTGTGCGCCACGATCGGCGGCACCCCCTGCCGGGACACCGCGGCCTGGTCGAAGTGGAAGACACCGGGACCGAAGGCGGCCGCCAGCTCCTGCGCGATCGCCTCCGGCGGGATCGGCTGCGCCGGCGGCACCGGCGGCAGCGGCGACCGCACCGGACCCGGCCGCGCCGGACCGTCCGCCACCTGATGCAACTCGCCCTGGTGCGCGAGGAGTTCCTGCATGCCCTGCTGACGGCTCGCGTGATCCGTGCCGTACGTGGCGATGCTGGTGATCCGCGCCTGCGGCCAGCTCTCCCGGATCATCCGCGCACAGTACGCACCCGGCAGCTCGCACGACTCCAACTCCGTGTGCAGCTCCAGCACCTGCTGCGGCGGCACGTTCATGGCGCGCAGCTCGTGCAGGATCTGCCACTCCGGGTGCGGGGTGCCCGGCGCCGAACGCCGGATGAGCTGCTGCTCGGAACCGTCCTGGGCGCGGTAGCGCAGCACGGCCTGGTAGCCGGGACCGACGGTCGGCTGACCGGTTGGCGGATAGCCGTACGCCGGGGGCTGCTGACCGGGCATCGGCTGCGGCGGCATCGGCTGACCGGGCATCGGCTGCGGCGCCATGGCCTGTCCCGGCTGGGGCGGCGGCCAGCCCTGCGGCACACCCGGAGGCGTACCGGCAGGCATGCCCGGAGCACCGGGAGCACCCGGCGGGGGCAGACCGGGACCGCCGACCGGGGGACCGGCCAGCATCGTCTCGGCGTGGTGCACACCACCGGGGCCACCGGGGGCTCCAGGAGCACCGGGTGCGCCCGGAGGCATGCCCGGGGCACCGGGGGCACCCGGCGGCGGAAGCGGCGCGCCCGGGCCGCCCACCGAGGGACCGGCGAGCATGGTGGCCGCGTGATGGACGCCACCGGGAGGCGTACCGCCCGGAGTGTTCGGGGCACCGGGCGCGCCGGGAGCACCCGGCTGACCGGGAGCACCGGGCGGGCCCGGAGGGTTCGGGACGCCCGGACGGCCCGGAGCGCCGGGCGGACCGGGGGGCTGGGGCGCGCCGGGGCCGGCACCGGGCCGGCCCGGGTCGGCGAACATCGTGGCCGCGTGATGGACACCCCCGGGCGGCGTACCGCCCGGAGGGTTCGGCGTACCGGGCGCGCTCGGCGGATTCGGGCCCGCGAGGCCCTCGGGCCCGTCCGGACCCAGTTGCGAGACGAGCTGCGTCGGCACGTACCCGCCCGCGGGCGTACCCGGAGCACCGGGCCCGGACGCCGGAGGCATGGCACCGGGCGCACCCGGCGTTCCAGGCGCACCCGGAACCCCCGGCGCGCCCGGCGGACGCGGCGCACCCGCGCGCGCACCCCGAGGCGGCGCCGCCTTGCTGGTCGCGGCGTCGGCGATGTCACCGGCGTTCGGCGCGAGCGGCCGCCCCGGAACGGGCGAACCCGTCGGAGCCTGCGGAGCACCCGGAGCGTGCGGAGCACCGGGAGCCTGCGGGGCACCGGGCGGCGGCGTCCCCGGAACCGCGCCGGGACCTTGCGGATAGCCGTACGAAGGCGCACTCGGGGCCGCGCCGGGACCCTGCGGATAGCCGTACGAAGGCGCACTCGGGGCCGCACCCTCCGGCGCACCGGGACCCTGGGCCGCCGACGGCCCGGAGGGAACCCGCGGAGCACCGGGGCCCGGGGGCGGCGTGACGGGGCCCTGCGGAGCAGCGGGCACCGCGTCGTCGAGGGCCGGCGCCACCGTCGTACGCGGAAGCCCGCTGCCGCCCGACATCAGCGCCGTCTTGGCGTCCGGCGTCGCGGCCGGCGGCGGAGTGTCCTCGTCCCTCAGGTCGCCGAGGCCGCTCAGCGGCGGCGCGAACACGGTCGCGGGCAACGGCACCGAACGGTCCTCGCCCGCCTCCGCGTTGGTGTCGGTCCCGGCCCACGGGGTCGCCCCCGGAGGCGGACCCGGAACGCTGTCCTGCGGCGCCGCGTCCTGTACGTCGTCGTCCGCACCACCGGCCGCGGGCCACGGCGTACCCCCGCCGGGAGCCGCCGACGCGGCGTGCGCCCCCGGCGCGGCCGACGCACCGTGCGCGTCCGCGTTCCCGCGCGCATCCGAAACCCCACCGGACGCCCCACCGGACACCGCGGCGGCCGCCCCACCGGACGTACCACCGACCCCGGAACCCGACGCGCCACCGGCCACACCGCCGGACGCACCGCCCGAGGTACCCCCGGACGCACCGCCCGACGTACCGTTCCGCCGGTCCGGAATCCCCATCCGGTCCGCCGCCTCCTGGAGCCACTCCGGCGGGCTCAACAAGAACGACGTCTGATTCAGATCCACCCGCGCCGGAGGCACCGGCGCCGCTTCCGGCACCACCTCCGGCACCCCGTACTCCTCCTCGTACCGACGGATCACCTCACCCACCGGCAGCCCGGGCCACAGCGTCGCCTCCCCGCTGTCCCGCGCGATGACGAGCCGCTGCGCGCCCCCGTCCGAACGCGGACCGTCGGCGCGGTCCTCGGCCCACACCACGAACCCCAGCTCGAACTCCCGCACCCGCACCTCACGGTGCTGATAGCCGGGCACGTCCCCGTTGATCCATTCCTCGGCGCGCTCCTGCGCCTGCGCGAAGGTCACCATCGGACGCTCACTCCCCCACCGAAGAGACGGGAACGGCACGCGCGAAACCGCCGTCCACCATCAGATTCGCCACCGTCTCCAGCTCCGGCGGATTACCCGCGAGCCGCGACAGGAACTGGTCGAAGTCCTCACCGCACGGCAACAACAGCCGCTGCACCCGCTCCGCCGGCGGCCACGCGTCCTGATCCCGGGCATCGTCATACGCGCAGAACCAGACCGACCCGGCCCCGTCGCCCTTCACCTTCACGGCCACCAGACCGCCCTGCACGAACCCGACCCCCAGGTAATCCTTGGTCAGATGGTCCCGCAGGCACTTGTTCACATACACCAGGTCGTTGACCGCGGCCTCGTCACGCACCGTGAAGAACGGCTGGTCCACCAGCAGACCCAGCTCGGCGTCCAACGCGGCACCCACCGGCGCACAACCACCCGCCGCCTTCAGGAACGACCGGTACGCGCCCGGCAGCCGGTACCCCAGATCCTCTTCCACACCCTGGACCTGCTGCTCCGTCACCGCCACCGACGACTTCGGCAACCCGAAATGCGCCGGCCGCGTCTCCTGCAACGGCCGCGTGCCCCGCTTGTTCTGGTCCACCACGGCCGTCGCCAGACCACCGTGATGCCGCAGCAACGCCTTCACCTCGACCGGCACCAGCTCAACGCGCCGTGTCCCCGGCACGTGATGCCAGGTCCAGCCGTGCGGAGTCGCCACCGCCGGAATCGTGTCCCACAAGTCATGCCCGGACGCGGCCAGCGCCGCGTTCGCCGAGACATAGTCCGTGAGACGCAACTCATCGACACCGAAGCCCTCCGGAGGCTCCGCGATCTCCGCCGCGGCACGCGCGTAGGCCGAGAAGTCGGGATAACCGTGCTCGTCGACCCGCACACCCCTCGGGTGACGGGCAGCCCGGACCGGATCCGGGAATTGCACGACCTGCCCGGCATAGGCCGCGTTCGGCGGCGCGGCTTGCTGCCCGAGCCGACCTGTCGTCATGGCGGTTGCCCCCTGCGGCGTTCTGAATAGCTGTACGGACCTCGGATATCGACAGCCTATGCGGTACGACGACACCGGTCACCGGGCCTCCGCTTCCGTGACCAGCCGTCACCCCGCCGTGACGATACGACGACGCCCGGGCGTGTCGCGACGCCCCAGCTTCCGCACCAGCCACGGCGTTTGGCAGTCTGTGTCCCTCCGGGAGACGCGAGGGAGTCCCCCCGGAAGAATGCCAGGGGAGGGGACCACGACCATGAACGCGACACAAACGGACACATCCGGGGACCCCCGGGTCGGCTGGAGCAGCACCGGGACACCGCACGCACCCACCCTCCTCCACCGCCGCGACGGCATACTCCCCACCGTCGCCGCCGCCCTCTCCGTACGCGGCGCCACCCTCACCGGCACCGCCGCCCGCGGCGACCAGCCCCCACCGCTGCACCCCCTCGTCCAGGACTTCCTCGACACCCTCACCAGCAGCCAGCGCGACCGCTTCAGCGGACGCTGCGCCGAAGTCCTCCTGATCTCCCGCCACATCGCCGCCGTCGACGCCACCCGCACCAAACGCGCCGCCCGCAAACCGATGACCAACGGCGAAGCCCGCAAAGCCCTCAAGCAGGCCAAACTCACCGCGCGCCGCATCCGCGAGGACGGCGACCCGCTGCACGGCAGCTTCGCCACACCCTGCCGCGCCTGCACAGCCCTCAGCGACCACTTCGGCGTACGCATCGTCGACCCCACGGCACAGGGCTGACTCCCCCCACGCAACCCCGTACGCCCGCACCACGGCAACGACGCCCACCCCTGGCACTAGACGAACGAAGGGCAGATGCACGCCGACCGCACCTCCACCACACGCTTCTCCGTCCCCGTGGACGCCGCCCTGCGCACCGCGGGCTGGCAGCCGGGACGCTGGGACATAAAGCAGGCGGAATTCTGGGCCGACACCCTCCGCAGCCACACCTCCCCCGCAGGCCACCGCCACACCGTGTTCCCCGCAGCCGTCGAAGCGTGGGCGGAATTCGGCGGCCTGCACCTCACCGCGCAGGGCCCCGGCCGCCAACTCGCCCCCGCCACGCTCCACCTCGACCCGCTGCACGGCCTCCACCTGGCCCGCACCCTCGGCGACCTCGGCCGCGCCCTCGACACCGAGGTCTGCCCCCTCGGCGAGGAATCCGACAGCCGCGCCCTCGTCGCCATCGACACCGAGGGCCGCGTCTACGCCCTCGACCACACCGGCGACTGGTACCTCGGCCCCGACATCGACCAGGGCCTCACCACCCTCCTGACCGGCATCGAACCCGTACGCCTCACCGCGGGCTGACCCCCGGAAACCGGCCCTCAGGCCGCCTCCGCCCCCGCCGGAATCACCGCCGACACCCGAAAACCACCCGCGTCCGTGGGCCCGGACACAAACACCCCGCCCAGCGCGGAGACCCGCTCCTTCATCCCCACCAGCCCGTTCCCCCCGCTCGGCAGCCGCGCGGACTCCGCGGACCCCGGCTCCGGCGGCGGCCCGTTCTCCACCTGCATCGCGATCTCCGCACTCCGGTGCGCGAGCCGCACCCGCGTCTTGGCCCCCGCCGCATGCTTGTGAACGTTGGTCAACGCCTCCTGCACCACCCGGTACGCCGTCTGCTCCACCTCACGCGCATACGACCGCGCATCCCCCTCCACCGACAGATCGACCGCCATCCCGGCCGCCGCCGACTGCCCCACCAACACGTCGAGGTCGGCAAGACACGGCCCGTCCGAGGGATCCTCCACGGCCCGCGACGCGGCAGCGGCGGCGGCGACCCCGACAGCGACCAGCGGCACCGCCCGCACCCGGGACACCGTCCCGTCACCCGTCCGCAGCACCCCGAGCATCTCCCGCAACTCGGTGAGCGCCTGCCGCCCCATGTCCCCCACCAGCGCCGCGTTCTTCACCGCCTTCTCGGGATCCTTGCGCGCGACAGCCTGCAACGCCGCGGCATGCACCACCATCAGACTCACCCGATGAGCGACGACATCGTGCATCTCCCGCGCGATCCGCGTCCGCTCCTCGTTCCGGGCCCACTCGGCCCGCTCCTCCGCCCGCTCGGCCAACAGCATCAACTCACGCTCAAGACTGTCGGCCCGCTCCCGCAGACTCTCCATGAGCCGCCGCCGCGCCCCGACATACAGCCCGAGCAGCACCGGAGGGGTGGTCATCCCCAGAGCGGTGGTGATGGACAGGAAGGGAACGAACCAGTCACCGATGGTCAGATCGCCGCGCACCACACCCTGATGGGCCCGCACGTACGTCACGATCAGCATCCCGACGAACGACATACCGGCGAGCGAGCCGATGATCCGCCGGGGCAGCTCCGAGGCGGCCAGGGTGTACAGCCCCACGACCCCCATGAGGAAGCCCATCTGGGCCGGCGCGATGGCGATGGAGACGAGCACGACCGCGATCGGCCACTTGCGCCGCAGCACCAGCACCAGGCCGGCGAACAACCCGAACACCATGCCGACAGGGAGCGGCAGCGCGGCATCCCGCGCGAACCTGGCACCCTCGATCACGCATTCGACCGCGGACAGCAGAGCCAGCCCGATATCGAGCACCGCACTCCGCCACCGCGTCCACCACCAGGGCCCGGTCAAGGCCCCGGTTTCCGCTTCCCCCGTCGTGGTCATGCCTCCCAGCCTACGGGCGGCGGGTGCCCCTTTTCCGGCGAGTTTCGCGTACTGGCCTACACCACACCCCGCAATCGAACAGAAGCGAAACCATCCGGTATCGCTCGAACTGCCGAATCGCACGACGTTCGATGCCGGAACCCGGCATTCCGCCCGGACGGTATGCCCATGGCGCACACACAGGGCACAACGGTCCGCGAGAACGCCGGCGACGCCTACCGGGGGTGTCTCGTGATCTACGTTCTCCAGAGCGCCGATCCGTACCGTCGTTCTCCAGAGCGCCGATCTGTACCGTCGCATCGAGGGCGCCTGGTACGGCATAGTGTTGGGTGCCGACTCGACGACCTGACCAAATGTCCGGTTCAGTTGAGTTCTATCCCCCGTGGTGTAATTGGCAGCACTGTGGCTTTTGGTGCCATCTGTCCGGGTTCGAGTCCTGGCGGGGGAGCGATGCTCGGCCCGGGCCCTGACCGTCATGTCAGGGCCCGCTCCCATGTCCCCCCACAAACGCCCCGGTATCCTGCGGATGTCCCCACCCACCAAAGCCGAAGGGCATCCCCGTGAGCGCCATCCGCCCGGCAGCCGTCGTCGTTCTCGCAGCGGGTGAGGGCACCCGTATGAAGTCGGCCACACCCAAGGTCCTCCACGACATCTGCGGCCGCTCCCTCGTCGGTCATGTACTCGCCGCCGCGCGCGAGTTGGAGCCCGAGAACCTGGTCGTCGTCGTGGGACACGCCCGTGAGCAGGTCACCGCGCACCTCGCCGAGATCGACCCGGCCGTGCGTACGGCCGTCCAGGCCGAGCAGAACGGGACCGGGCACGCCGTCCGGATGGGCCTCGAAGAGCTCGGCGGCGTCGTCGACGGGACCGTGGTCGTCGTCTGCGGCGACACCCCCCTGCTCAGCGGGGAGACGCTGCGGCAGCTCGCCGCCACGCACACCGCCGACGGCAACGCCGTCACCGTGCTGACCGCCGAGGTCCCCGACGCCACCGGCTACGGCCGCATCGTGCGCGACGGCGCCTCCGGTGCCGTGACGGCCATCGTCGAGCACAAGGACGCCAGCGAGTCGCAGCGCGCCGTCCGTGAGATCAACTCCGGGGTCTTCGCCTTCGACGGGCGGCTCCTCGCCGACGCGCTCGGCAAGGTGCGTACCGACAACAGCCAGGGCGAGGAGTACCTCACCGACGTCCTCGGGATCCTGCGCGAGGCCGGGCACCGGGTGGGCGCCTCCGTGGCCGCCGACCACCGGGAGATCGCCGGCATCAACAACCGCGTGCAGCTGGCGGAGGCCCGCCGCATCCTCAACGACCGGCTCCTCACCCGGGCCATGCTCGCCGGCGTGACGGTGGTGGACCCGGCGACCACGTGGATCGACGTGACGGTCACCTTCGGGCAGGACGCGATCGTGCACCCGGGGACGCAGCTCCAGGGCACCACGCAGCTGGGTGAGGGTGCCGAGGTCGGCCCCAACTCGCGGCTCAAGGACACCCGGGTCGGCGCGGGCGCGCGGATCGACAACACGGTGGCCGAGAGGGCGGACGTGGGGGCGCAGGCCAGCGTCGGTCCGTTCGCGTATCTGCGTCCCGGTACGCGGCTCGGGGCGAAGGCCAAGGTGGGCACGTACGTCGAGACCAAGAACGCCTCGATCGGCGAGGGCACGAAGGTGCCGCACCTGTCGTACGTGGGTGACGCGACGATCGGCGAGTACTCCAACATCGGTGCCGCGAGCGTGTTCGTGAACTACGACGGTCAGGACAAGCACCACACCACGGTGGGGTCGCACTGCCGCACCGGTTCGGACAACATGTTTGTGGCTCCTGTCACGGTCGGGGACGGCGCGTACACCGCGGCGGGCTCGGTCATCACGAAGGACGTGCCGCCCGGTTCGCTGGCCGTGGCCCGTGGCCAGCAGCGGAATATCGAGGGCTGGGTGGCCCGTAAGCGTCCGGGAAGTGCTGCCGCGAAGGCGGCCGAGGTGGCTTCCCGGAAGCCGGAAGGCGAAGACTGAGCGGAAAGCGGTGCGTCTGGGACGGCGTACCGTGATAAGTGCACACCCGCACCCCCAGCTGGGAAGACCTCTCACGGCGAGCAGCGAGTTCGCGCGGCTGAGATGTCCTCTCGCACCCTGCTGAGACACCTCTGAGGAGACAGTGCTGTGACCGGGATCAAGACGACCGGCGAGAAGAAGATGATGTTCTTCTCCGGCCGCGCCCACCCCGAGCTTGCCGAGGAGGTCGCCCACAAGCTGGGTGTCGGGGTAGTCCCGACGAAGGCCTTCGACTTCGCCAACGGTGAGATCTACGTCCGCTATCAGGAGTCGGCGCGCGGTGCCGACTGCTTCCTGATCCAGAGCCACACGGCTCCGATCAACAAGTGGATCATGGAGCAGTTGATCATGATCGACGCTCTGAAGCGGGCGTCCGCCCGGAGCATCACGGTGATCGTGCCGTTCTACGGTTACGCGCGGCAGGACAAGAAGCACCGTGGGCGTGAACCGATTTCGGCGCGTCTGATCGCCGACCTGATGAAGACGGCGGGCGCGGACCGCATCCTCACCGTCGATCTGCACACGGACCAGATCCAGGGCTTCTTCGACGGTCCGGTCGATCACCTCTTCGCGCTGCCGATCCTGGCGGACTACGTGGGCGCGAAGGTCGACCGCAGCAAGCTGACCGTCGTCTCTCCCGACGCCGGCCGCGTGCGGGTCGCGGACCGCTGGTGCGACCGTCTGGACGCTCCGCTGGCGATCGTCCACAAGCGTCGCGACAAGGACGTGGCCAACCAGGTCACCGTCCACGAGGTGGTCGGTGACGTGAAGGGCCGCGTCTGCGTGCTCGTCGACGACATGATCGACACGGGTGGCACGATCTGTGCCGCCGCGGACGCGCTGTTCGCGCATGGCGCGGAGGACGTCATCGTGACGGCGACGCACGGTGTGCTCTCCGGTCCGGCGGCCGACCGTCTGAAGAACTCCAAGGTCAGTGAGTTCGTCTTCACGGACACCCTGCCGACGCCGGGTGAGCTGGAGCTCGACAAGATCACGGTGTTGTCGATCGCGCCGACGATCGCCAACGCGGTGCGTGAGGTGTTCGAGGACGGTTCGGTGACGAGCCTCTTCGACGAGCAGTAGTCCTCGGTCGGGTAGATCGATTTCAGGTACGGCCTCCCCGCCGCGTAAGCTGTCACAGTTGCTCGGCGAGGGAGGCCGCACTGTTCGGTGCGGCGGTCCGTTATCGACGCGCTCTTCGTAGCAGGCCGATTGTTGTGGCCGGGTGACCACCTTTCCCCCTGTACTACGAGGAGTGATCATGTCCGAGGTCAAGCTCGCCGCTGAGCCCCGCACCGAGTTCGGCAAGGGTGCCGCGCGTCGCATCCGCCGTGAGAGCAAGGTTCCCGCCGTTGTCTACGGTCACGGTGCCGAGCCGGTCCACATCACGCTGCCGGGCCACGAGCTGCTGCTCGCCCTGCGCACCCCGAACGTTCTGCTCTCCCTGGACATCGAGGGCAAGGCGCAGCTGGCGATCCCGAAGGCCGTGCAGCGTGACGCGATCAAGGGCTTCCTCGAGCACGTCGACCTGCTGCTCGTCCGCAGTGGCGAGAAGGTCAACGTCGAGGTCTACGTGCACACCGAGGGCGACCTGGCTCCGGGTGCCTACCTGCTCGAGCACGTGCTGAGCACGCTGACGGTCGAGGCCGAGGCCACGCACATCCCCGAGTCGGTCACGGTTTCCATCGAGGGCCTGGAGGCCGGCGCCTCCATCCTCGCCAAGGACATCCCGCTGCCCTCCGGCACCACCCTGGCCATCGACGAGGACGCGGTCGTTCTCCAGGTCCTGGCCGCTCAGGCGGAGGAGGCCGCCGAGGAGGCCGCCGGTACCGCCGAGGTCGGTTCCGAGGCCTGATCCTCCCGGAACCCCCGGAATCTCTTCTGTCAGCCGCCGCTCCCACCAGGAGCGGCGGCTGGCGCGTATCAAGGACATATGGGAGACACGGACGTGACGAGCGACGCCAATGCGCCCTGGTTGATCGTAGGGCTCGGGAATCCGGGGCCGGAGTACGCGCGGAACCGGCACAACGTGGGGTTCATGGTGGCCGATCTGCTGGCGGAGCGGATCGGGGGGAAGTTCAAGCGGGCCGGTAAGGCGCAGGCGCAGGTGATCGAGGGGCGCATCGGGCCGCCCGGTCCGGCGAACCGGCGGGTGATTCTGGCGAAGCCGATGTCGTACATGAATCTGTCCGGCGGTCCGGTGAACGCGCTGCGGGAGTTCTACAAGGTGCCGGTGGCGAACATCGTGGCGGTCCACGACGAGTTGGACATCGACTACGGCGTCCTGCGGCTCAAGCTCGGCGGCGGCGACAACGGCCACAACGGGCTCAAGTCGATGACGAAGGCGATGGGCCCGGACTACCACCGGGTGCGGTTCGGCATCGGACGCCCTCCGGGCCGTATGCAGGTCGCCGATTTCGTGCTGAAGGACTTCGCGTCGGCGGAGCGCAAGGAGCTCGACTACCTCGTCGACCGCGCGGCGGACGCCGCGGAGTGTCTGGTGATCGAGGGGCTGGAGCGGGCGCAGGGGACGTACAACTCCTGAGGGTGCCTCCGTAGGTAGGAGTACGGGCGCCTTTTGTAGGCGTACAACTGGGGACTTGTCCCCCGTCGGAGTTGACCGGGCGCGTTGTCATGGCCAAGGATCGCCGCCATGCCTGCCGTCTCCTCCACTCAGAGCGCGTACGCGGTGCTGCGGTTCGGGCGGATCGCGGCGATGGGAACGGTCGCCGTGCTGATTCTGATCGCGGGTGTCTGGGGCTCGTGGGGTACCGCTCAGCACGTGATGCTGACGAAGGGGCGCGAGCGGGGCACGATGACGGTGGCGCGGTGCTCGGGGGACCGGTGTACGGGCCCGTACGTGCCCGCGACCGAGGGTTCGAAGGCCCGGGCACGGGTCGTCATCGAGCAGCCCGTGGCGGTGCGGCGGGGCGAGGTGCTGACGGTCGTGGTGAAGCCGGGGTCCGACCAGGTGGTGCGGACCGGTCCGGCCGGGGTTCTCTACGCGTGGGTGCCGCTCGGCGGTGCGTTGCTGCTGGCGTCGGTCGTGGTGGCGGGTGGTCTGCGGATGGCGCGTACGGCGTGGGCGCTGGCGGGTTCGGGGCTGGTGTTGCTGACGGCGGCGTTCGCGGCGCTTCAGTAGTCGCCCCGCGCGGGCCCGCCCGGGGGTGGAACGGGGAGTGCCCCCGTGCCGGTGTGCGGCACGGGGGCACTCTCGCGTGGGTGTGCGGTCAGCCGGTGTTGCGCAGGCCGGCCGCCACGCCGTTGACGGTGAGGAGCAGGGCGCGGGCCAGGAGCGGGTCGGGGGGCGTGTCCGCTGCCGCGGCGTCGCGCTGGCGCTTGAGCAGGGCGACCTGGAGGTAGGAGATCGGGTCGAGGTAGGCGTCGCGGATGGCGAAGGTCTGCTGGAGGACGGGGTGGGTGTCCAGGAGCTTCTCCCCGCCGGTGATCCGCAGGACCTCACGGACGGTGAGTTCGTGCTCGGCCTCGATGGTGGCGAAGACGTGCTTGAGGTGGTCCGGGACGAGGGTGTCGACGTAGTGGCGGGCGATCCGCAGGTCGGTCTTCGCGAGGGTCATCTCGACGTTCGAGAGGAAGTTCCGGAAGAAGTGCCACTGCTCGTGCATCTCGTCGAGCACGGTGTCCAGGCCCGCCTCGCGCAGTGCCTTGAGACCGGAGCCGACGCCGAACCAGCCGGGCACGATCTGCCGGGACTGGGTCCAGCCGAAGACCCACGGGATGGCGCGCAGTCCGTCGAGCGAGACGCCCGAGCCGGGGCGACGGGAGGGCCGCGAGCCCAGGTGCAGGTCGGCGAGCTGGTCGACCGGCGTGGAGGCGAGGAAGTACGTCGGCAGGTCAGGGTCCTCGACGAGCCGCCGGTAAGCGGAGTGGGCGGCGTCGGAGACGACGTCCATCGCCGCGTCCCAGCGGGCCAGCGCCTCGTCGGACTGGCGGGGCGCGGTGTGCAGGGCGGACGCCTGGAGCGTCGCGGCGACCGTCAGTTCGAGGTTCTCGCGGGCGAGCGAGGGGACGAGGTACTTGTCGGAGATGACCTCGCCCTGCTCGGTCACCTTGATCTCGCCCTCCAGGGTGCCCCAGGGCTGGGCGAGGATCGCGTCGTGGGAGGGGCCGCCGCCACGGCCCACGGTGCCGCCGCGGCCGTGGAAGAGGCGCAGGCGTACGCCGTAGCGGTGAGCGACGTCGCGCAGGCGTCGCTGGGCGCGGTGGATCTCCCACTGGCTGGTGGTGATGCCGCCGAACTTGGACGAGTCGGAGTACCCGAGCATGACCTCCTGGACGTCGCCGCGCAGGGCGACCAGGCGGCGGTAGGACGGGTCGGAGAGCATGTCTTCGAGGATGGTGTCCGCGGCCTTGAGCTCGTCGGTGGTCTCCAGGAGCGGCACGATGCCGATCTTGGCCCAGCCGGCGTGCAGGTCGAGGAGTCCGGCCTCGCGGGCGAGGACGGCGGCGGCGAAGACGTCGTCGGCGCCCTGGCACATCGAGATGATGTACGACTCGATGACCTCGGGTCCGAAGACTGCGAGGGCTCGCTTGACGGTGTGGAAGACGCCGAGGGTCTTGGCGCCGGCCGCGTCGAGCGGGGCGGGGCTGGGAGCGAGCGGCCTTCTGGAACGCAGTTCCTTGGCGAGGAGCTTGCCGCGGTAGTCGCGGGGCATGTCGGCGTAGCGCCAGGATTCCTCGCCGAGGCGGTCGAAGAGCTGGCCGAGTGCGTAGTGGTGGGCGTCGGCGTGTTCGCGTACGTCCATGGTGGCGAGCTGGAGGCCGAAGGCGGCGAGTGTGCGGATGGTGCGGTCCATGCGGCCGTCGGCGAAGAGGCCGCCGCGGTGCTCGCGCAGGGAGGTCTGGATCAGCTTGAGGTCGTGGAGCAGTTCGCCGGTGCCGAGGTAGTCGCGGCCGGGCTGGTGGGCGGTGCCCTTGGCGAGGCGCTGCTTGGTGTTCTCGAGCTTCTGCCGGATGCAGGTGGCCTTGAGCCGGTAGGGCTCTTCGGCGTTGAGGCGCTTGTAGCGCGGGCTGATCTCGGGCAGGCGTTCGAGGTCGGTCCCGAGCGACGTCAGCAGTTCCTCGGTCGCTCCCGTGTAGCGGATGGAGTTGGAGAGGAAGCCGCGGAGTTCGTCGATGAGCTCGAGGGCGTCGTTGATGCCGTGCTCGTGCTGGAGGATGAGGACGTCCCAGGTCACCTCGGGGGTGACGTTGGGGTTGCCGTCGCGGTCGCCGCCGATCCAGGTGCCGAAGGTGAGGGGGCGGGTGTCGTCGGGGAGCTGTACGCCGACCCGCTCGAGCTCGGCCGTGAGGTCTTCCAGGACGTCGCCCACGGCGCCGGCGTGCAGTTCGTCGAGGTAGTAGATGGCGTTGCGGGCCTCGTCGGCGGGCTCGGGGCGGACGACGCGCAGTTCGTCGGTCTGCCAGACGAGGTCGATGTTCTCGGCCAGCCGGGTGTCGTAGCGGCGGCGGTCCGCCTCGATGACCGGGGTCTCCAGGAGTGCGGCGATCCGGCGGAGCTTGTTCAGCACCGAGCGGCGGGCGGCTTCCGTGGGGTGGGCGGTGAACACGGGGCGGACGTTGAGGTTCTTGACCGTCGCGCGCAGGTGCTCGGGGTCCGCGTCCTTCAGCCGGTCGGCGGTACGGGCGAGAAGTCCGCCTTCGGCGGCGCGCTTGGTGCGCAGTTCTCGGCCACGGTGCACCTGTTCGGTGACGTTCGCCAGGTGGAAGTAGGTGGAGAAGGCGCGGACCAGCTTGGCCGCGGTCTCGAGTTCCGTGCCACGCAGCAGCTCGGCGGCTGCTTCGCCGTCCTCGCGGGTCAGGCGGCGGACCTTCTCGACCAGGTCGAGGAGTTCGGGGCCCTCCTGACGGACGAGGGTCTCGCCCAGGAGGTCGCCCAGGCGCCTGATGTCGGCGCGCAGCTCGCTGCTGGTCGTGGTGGTCTGGTCGTCGGCACTGCTCACAGGTGCGGCTCCTTGCAGTGTTGAAGCTTGTCAAAAGCTCGTCTGAAGCTCGTCTGGGAGGGAACCCGGGTGGCGACCGCACGGCGGGTGCCGCTTAGGGACGGGGCATCCGGGAAGAAATTCAGAGCGGACCGCGCTGTCCGACCGACTCCAAGGATAGGTGTCCATGCGGGCGCGCAGACTCTCGGGCTCTTGCCGCCGGGCGGCGCACTGCCATACTTACGATGCCGTAGGTTACGGAACCGTAGGCGCCGTAATCGGCCATCCCCCCACCCTCGACCCTTCAGGGGACGCCCCCATGACCCCAGGCTCCGATGTGATCGACGACGTTCCGAAGGCGAACAACGACTCCATGGCCGCGTCCGCGACGCTGGGCGGCGAGCGGAAACGTTCGCTCGAGCAGATCACGCTGCTGCTCTTCATCATCGTTCCGTTCCTGGCGCTGCTCGCGGCGGTGCCGCTGGCCTGGGGGTGGGGGGTGAGCTGGCTCGACATGGGCCTGATGGTGTTCTTCTACTACCTCGGCTGCCACGGCATCACGATCGGCTTCCACCGCTACTTCACGCATGGTTCGTTCAAGGCCAAGCGGCCCTTGCGGATCGCGCTGGCGATCGCCGGTTCGATGGCGGTCGAGGGACCTCTGGTCCGCTGGGTGGCCGACCACCGCAAGCATCACAAGTTCTCCGACGCGGAGGGTGACCCGCATTCGCCGTGGCGTTTCGGCGAGACGGTTCCGGCTCTGATGAAGGGCCTGTGGTGGGCGCACATCGGATGGATGTTCGACGAGGAGCAGACGTCGCAGGAGAAGTACGCGCCGGATCTGATCAAGGACGGTGCGATCCGTGCGATCTCGCGTCAGTTCGTCCTGTGGACGGGTCTCTCGCTGGCGCTGCCCCCGTTGATCGGCGGTCTGGTGACGATGTCCTGGTGGGGGGCGTTCACCGGCTTCTTCTGGGGTTCGCTCGTGCGGGTGGCGCTGCTGCACCATGTGACGTGGTCGATCAACTCGATCTGTCATGCGGTGGGCAAGCGTCCCTTCAAGTCGCGTGACCGGTCGGGGAACGTGTGGTGGCTGGCGGTGCTGTCCTGCGGTGAGTCGTGGCACAACCTGCACCACGCCGACCCGACGTCGGCGCGGCACGGGGTGGAGCGCGGCCAGCTGGATTCCTCGGCGCGGATCATCCGCTGGTGCGAGCGGCTGGGCTGGGCTTATGACGTGCGCTGGCCGTCACGCTCGCGTATCGATTCCCGCCGTCACACCGGTGAGGAAGGCTCCCGGCGCAAGAGGGAGAGCGCCGACGCGGCATGATTGACAGCGTGGCGACCGACTCCAGCAGCACCCCGAGCAATGAAAAGCCGCGGCGTGCGCGCCGCACGCGGATGACTGGTGCGGAAAGGCGCCAGCAGCTTCTTGAGATTGGTCGCACCCTGTTCGCCGCGAAGGGCTTCGAGGGGACGTCGGTGGAGGAGATCGCGGCGAAGGCCGGGGTCTCCAAGCCTGTCGTGTACGAGCATTTCGGCGGCAAGGAGGGCCTGTACGCGGTGGTGGTGGATCGTGAGATGCGGCGGCTGCTGGACATGGTCACCGGCTCCCTCACGGCGGGTCACCCGCGTGAGCTGTGCGAGCAGGCCGCTTTCGCGCTCCTCGACTACATCGAGGAGTACACGGACGGCTTCCGCATCCTGGTCCGCGACTCGCCGATCCCCCAGTCGACGGGTTCGTTCGCGTCGTTGATCTCGGACATCGCCACCCAGGTGGAGGACATCCTGGGCCGCGAGTTCAAGAGCCGGGGTTTCGACCCGAAGCTGGCGCCGCTGTATGCGCAGGCGCTGGTCGGCATGGTCGCGCTGACCGGTCAGTGGTGGCTGGACGTGCGCCGCCCGAAGAAGGCCGAGGTGGCGGCGCACCTGGTGAACCTGGCGTGGCACGGGCTGGACGGCCTGGAGCCGAAGCCGCGGCTGATAGGACACCGCAAGTCCTGACGGCGACGCCGGAAGACCTGACGGGGGCACCCGAAGTCCTGACAGCAGCGCCGGAAGACCTGACGGCGGCACCCGAAGTCCTGACGGCGGCGGCCCGTTCGCCGCGCCGCCCGGTCACTCCGGGGCGAGCGGCTCCAGGAACTCCAGTCGGTTGCCGACGGGGTCCTCGGAGTAGAAGCGGCGGTGGCCCGGGAGGTTGGCGTCCCAGGTGACCGTCGCTCCCCGGGCGGCGAGCCGACCCCCGTACGACTCGATGTCCGTGACCCGCAGTCCTGGGTGCGCCTTCCTCGCCGGGCGGAAGTCCGCCTCGATGCCCAGGTGCAGGTGCACCGCGCCCGCCTGGAACCAGCAGCCGCCGCGCGCCGCGAGGACCGGCGGTTTGGGGAGCTCCCTCATGCCGAGGATGTCGACGTAGTAGGCGCGCAGGGCGTTCTCCGACCCCGGTGGTGCGGCCAGCTGGACGTGGTCGACGGCGGTGAGCATCACGCCTCCTTGTGGGCCACGGCGAAGACGCGGCGGAACGGGAACACCGTGCCGCGCTCCGTCGCCGGGTACGCCTCGCGCAGTGCCTCCCGGTATTCGGCGACGAAGGCCTCCGCGTCCGCCGCCCCCAGTTCCGTGAGGACGGGGCGCAGGCCCGTTCCCTTCACCCAGTCCAGTACGGGGTCCTCGCCCTGGAGGAGGTGCAGATACGTGGTCTCCCAGACGTCGGCCGCGCAGCCGAGGGCGGTGAGCGCCTCCAGGTACGCGGCGGGCGTGTGCACGGCGTCGTCGTGGCGCAGGGTGTCGGCCAGGCGGTCCTTCCAGCGGGCCGAGTGGGCGAGTTCGCGCATCAGCCGGTGGCTGGGCGAGTCGAAGTTGCCGGGCACCTGGAAGGCGAGGGTGCCGCCGGGAGCCAGCCCGTCCGTCCAGGCGGGGAGGCGGTCGATGTGCCCGGGCACCCATTGCAGCGTGGCGTTGCTGACGATCAGGTCGTAGGGCTGCGCGGGTGTCCAGGTCCGGGCGTCCGCGGCGGCGAAGTCGAGGCGGCCGCCGCCGGCCGTGGGACCCGCGTACGCGGCGGCCTTCGCCAGCATCTCCGGGGAGTTGTCGAGTCCGGTGATGCGGGCGGTGGGCCAGCGCTCCGCGATCAGGCGGGTGACGTTGCCGGGGCCGCAGCCCAGGTCGGCGATGCGGGCGGGGTCCCGGGGCAGCTCGGGGACGCGGGCCAGCAGGTCGGCGAAGGGGCGGGCGCGGTGATCCGCGTGGCGCAGGTACTGGCTGGGATCCCAGCTGGGGACGGCGGCGGGCATGGCGGTCCTCCTCGAAGTCACGGCCTGATGACACAGGTCAGCCTCACACCCAAACTATCTCGACGTCAAGAGACTCTAGATCAAGAGATTTCAAGTAAAGAAACTTCAGGTCAAGAGACTTCACGTCGACACAACCACTACACTGATCGTCATGGAGGACGAGGTCGATCGGCTGGTCGCAGCATGGCGCCGGGAGCGCCCCGACCTCGACGTGGAACCGCTCGAGGTGCTCAGCCGGGTGAGCAGGCTCGCCCGGCATCTGGACCGGGCCCGTCGGCTCGCGTTCTCCGAGCACAGCCTGGAGCCCTGGGAGTTCGACGTCCTCACCTCGCTCAGGCGCGCGGGGGCCCCGTACCAGCTCTCCCCCGGCCAGCTCCTCACCCAGACGCTCGTCACCTCCGGCACGATGACCAACCGTATCGACCGGCTCGCGAAGAAGAGCCTGGTCGAGCGGCTGCCCGACCCCAGCGACCGCCGGGGCGTGCTGGTCCGGCTCACCGAGGAGGGCCGCGACCGCGCCGACCAGGCGCTCGCCGGACTCCTCGACCAGGAGCGCGCGATCCTCGCCGAACTCAGCCGGGCCCAGCGCGCTGAACTCGCGGCCCTGCTACGCCAGTTGACCGCCCCGTTCGACAACATCCCCGGCTAGGTCGGCGGGCCCGACCCCGGCGCGGCGGGCGAGCGCGACGGCGGCCAGGGTGGAGTGCACGCCCAGCTTCCCGAGCACGTTCTGCATATGGGTGCGGACGGTGTGCGGGGAGAGGAACAGCCGTTCGGCGACGGCCTTGCGCCCGAGGCCCGCGACCATGCACCGCAGTACTTCCCGCTCCCTCGGCGTCAGCGACTCGACCAGCCGCTCGCTCTCGGTGCGGTGCTTGCGGGCGGCGGTCAGCTCGCGCAGCACGCCGGTGAGCAGGGCGGGCGGGAGGTGCGTCTCGTCCCGCAGCACTCCCCGTATGACGGTGAGCAGCCGGGACAGTGAGCAGTCCTTGGCGACCCACCCGGAGGCACCGGCCTGGAGGGCGAGGGCGGCGCGGCGCGGGTCGTCCTTCTCGGCCAGGACGACGGTGCGTACGCTCGGCTGCCCGGAGCGGACGCCCGCGACGAGCGAGATGCCGTCGACGAGCCCCTCCTCGTTGCCGTCGCGGACGGAGACGGCCGGGCGGGTGCCGGGCACGTTGCCGCCCAGGTCGGCGTCGACGAGCAACACGTCGAATCTGCGGCCTTCCGCCACCGCCCGCTCCAGGGCGCGCAGCGCGGCCGGACCGCTGCCGGCCGCGGAGACGTCGACGTCGGGCTCCGCGGCAAGGGCAGCGGCGAGCGACTCGGCGAAGATGCGATGGTCGTCAACGACCAGGACACGGATGCGAAGCACTGAAACCCCCACGAGTCGGGGGACGACCGGCGCAGGTACGACGCCCGGAGATCCCCGAGTCTGCTCGGGAAAACGGGGTGCCGCAGCCGCACGGCCGCCGCCGTGCTGGAACTGCTACCCCCACTCCGGGCGTCGTACCCGACTGTCTCGCCCCCTGATCAGCACCGGCCCCCACCGGTACTGCTCATCAGGGTAGGGCCGGGAGCCGGAAGCGGAAGGCTATTTGCAGAACTGGTTGGCCAGCGCGTTTATGGTGAGCCGTATGTTTCGTATGGAGACAGAAGTCGACAACGAGCGGCGGAATCTGCTTCGGCGGCGGCTGCTGGACACGAACACGGCGGCGTCCCCCGCTCTGCGCGCGCTGCGCGGAACGCCGGACGAACGTGAACGTCCGCTGCATGTGTGGGCGTTGTCCGAGGACGGTGACCTGGCCGGCGGCCTGGTGGGCCACACCTGGACGACGTGGCTGCACGTCACCTACCTCTGGGTGGACGAGCGCCACCGGGGCACGGGGCTCGGCTCCCGGCTGCTGGCCGACGCCGAGCGGACGGCCCACGACGAGCGCGGCTGCCGGGCCGCCCGCCTGGAGACCTGGGACTTCCAGGCCCCGGATTTCTACCGGAAGCGGGGCTACGAGGTGGTGTGCGTGATCCCCGACTATCCGCCGGGGACCACGGAGTACACGCTGACGAAGCGCCTCGACCGCCTCAGCTGAGCCGCCGGGCGCCCTCCGAGGGCACTGCCGGGAACACCCGTGGCGCCGTGTGACCGGCCGCCGCGAACGCCTCCGTCACCGCCTTGGTGACCGTGTCCACGTCGGCGGACTCGACCAGGACCACCGCCGAGCCGCCGAAGCCGCCGCCCGTCATGCGCGCGCCGAGCGCGCCCGCCGCGTTCGCCGTGCTGACCACCAGGTCCAGCTCCGGGCAGGAGATGCGCAGGTCGTCGCGGAGGGAGACATGGCCGTCCGTCAGGATCGGGCCGATCGCGCGTACGTCGCCCGCGTCCAGCAGGGCGATGACCCGCTCCACCCGGTGGTCGTCCGAGACGACATGGCGTACGTAGCGGCGTACCCGCTCGTCGGGCAGGCGGGACAGCGCGCCGTCCAGCTCCTCGTACGCGACGTCCCGCAGATGCGAGACCCCGAGCTGCCGTGCGCCCTCTTCGCACCCCGCGCGCCGTTCCGCGTAGGCGCCGTCGCCCAGCGCGTGCTTCACCCGGCTGTCGACGACCAGGAGTTCGAGGCCGTGGGCCGGCAGGTCGAAGGGGACCTGGCGGATGGACAGGTCCCGGCAGTCCAGGTGCAGGACGTGGCCCTCGGTGCAGCAGGCCGACGCCGTCTGGTCCATCACGCCGCACGGGACGCCGGCGAAGTCGTTCTCCGCGCGCTGGGCGAGGCGCGCCAGTTCGGGGCGGGTCAGGCCCAGTTCGTAGAGGTCGTTCAGGGCCAGCGCCGTCACGACCTCCAGGGCCGCCGACGAGGACAGGCCGGCGCCCGTCGGCACCGTCGAGGCGAGGTGGATGTCCGCGCCCGTCACCGGGTGTCCCGCGGAGCGCAGCGCCCACACCACACCCGCCGGGTACGCGGCCCAGCTGGTGTTCGTCAGCGGCTCCAGCTCGTCGACGCGCAGCTCGACCACGGGGCCCTCGATGTCCGCCGAGTGCAGCCGCAGGACTCCGTCGGTGCGCCGGGACACCGCCGCGACCGCCGTGTGCGGCAGGGCGAGCGGCATCACGAAGCCCTCGTTGAAGTCGGTGTACTCGCCGATGAGGTTGACCCGGCCGGGGGCGGCCCAGACGCCCTCCGGCGCGGCCCCGTACAGCTCCTCGAACCCTTCGCGAACCCCCACCACTTATTACTCCTTGTGCTGAGCGAACGCCCAGGCGTCCGCGACGATGCCCGCGAGATCCGCGCGGGCCGGGTTCCAGCCGAGTCGCTCGCGGGCCGTGGCCGCGGAGGCCACGAGCACCGCCGGGTCGCCGGCGCGGCGCGGGGCCACGATCTCCGGGATCGGGTGCCCGGTGACCTGGCGGACGGTCTCGATGACCTCGCGGACGGAGAAGCCGTTGCCGTTGCCGAGGTTGCAGACCAGGTGCTCGCCGGGCGTGGCCGCGTCCAGCGCGAGCAGGTGGGCCTCGGCCAGGTCCGCGACGTGGATGTAGTCGCGGACGCAGGTGCCGTCCGGCGTCGGGTAGTCGTCGCCGTAGACGGAGATGGCGTCGCGGCGGCCCTGGGCGACCTGGAGCACGAGCGGGATGAGGTGCGACTCGGGGTCGTGCCGCTCACCGCAGCTGCCGTACGCGCCGGCCACGTTGAAGTAGCGCAGGCTGACCGCGGCGAGCCCGTGGGCCCCGGCCTCACCGGTGATCATGTGGTCGACCGCGAGCTTCGAGGCGCCGTAGGGGTTGGTGGGCCTGGTCGGCGCCGTCTCGACGATCGGCACCTCCTCCGGCTCGCCGTAGGTCGCGGCCGTCGAGGAGAAGACCAGCTTGCGTACGCCGGCCTCGCGCATCGCGGCCAGCAGGGCCAGCGTGCCGCCGACGTTGTTGTCCCAGTACTTCTCGGGCTTCACGACCGACTCGCCGACCTGCGAGAACGCGGCGAAGTGCAGGACCGCGTCGAAGGAGGAGTCCAGCCACTTGGCGGCGTCGCGGATGTCGCCCTCGACGAAGGAGGCGCCCGCCGGCACGCCCTCGCGGAAGCCGGTCGAGAGGTTGTCGAGGACGACGACCTCGTGGCCGGCCTCGATCAGGTGCTGCGCGACCACGCTGCCGACATAGCCGGCACCGCCGGTGACCAGGTACTTCCCACTCATGAACTCGCTACCTCTCGCAGTCGCTGGGCCGCGGTCTCCGGCGGCACGTCGTTGATGAACACGCTCATGCCGGACTCGGAACCCGCGAGAAACTTCAGCTTGCCGGAAGTGCGGCGAATGGTGAAAAGCTCGAGGTGGAGTGCGAAGTCGTCACGGTTGACGCCTTCGAACTCCTCCAACGGGCCGAACGGCGCCTGGTGCCAGGCGGCGATGTACGGCGTCGGAGGCTCGCCCACCCCTTCTTTCCCTCCACCCGTCCCATCGAAGATCCGGTCGAAGCGCCTCAAGAGTTCCAGATACACCTTGGGGAACTCTGTGCGTGCGTCCTCGTCGAGGGCCAGCAGGTCGGGGACCCGGCGGCGCGGGTAGAGGTGGACCTCGTAGGGCCAGTGCGCCGCGTACGGAACGAAGGCGACCCAGTGCTCTCCCTGAAGGACGATCCGCTCCCCGGCCAGTTCGCCGGCGAGTACGTCGTCGAAGAGGTTGCCGCCCCCCGTCGCCTCCTTGTGCGCGGCCGCCGAACGCAGCATCAGCGCAGTACGGGGCGTGGTGAAGGGGTAGCCGTAGATCTGTCCGTGCGGGTGGCCGAGTGTCACGCCGATCTCGGCGCCGCGGTTCTCGAAGCAGAACACCTGCTGGACGGAGGGAAGATGCGACAGCTCCGCCGTCCGGTCGGTCCAGGCGTCCAGGACCAGGCCCGCCTGCTCCTCGGTCAGGTCGGCGAAGGAGGAGTCGTGGTCGGAGGTGAAGCAGACCACCTCGCAGCGGCCGGAGTCTCCGGCCAGCGAGGGGAAGCGGTTCTCGAAGACGACCACGTCGTACGAGGAGTCCGGGATCTCGCTCAGCCGCTCGCCCTCGGAGGGGCAGAGCGGACATTCGTTCGCCGGGGGGTGGTAGGTGCGGCCCTGGCGGTGCGAGGCGATCGCGACCGAGTCGCCGAGCAGCGGGTCGCGGCGGATCTCCGAGCTGGTGACGGTCCGGTCGAGCGGGCGCCGGTCCACGGCGTCGCGCACGGCGTCGTCGCGCAGGTCGTAGTAGATGAGCTCGCGACCGTCGGCCAGCGGGGTCGAGGTCTTCTTCACGCCGGACTCCTCATTCGAGCCACCCAAGTCTTCAAACAGAACTCAACATAACAAACCACAAGGCCCCCCAGACGTCAACATCACAATCAAACAAAGAACCCCAATACACGTGTTCATTTACTGAACGCGGAGGCGTAGGTTCCGGTCGGATACGTTCACGCAACGAAGCGAGTTCCTATGCAGTCCCCCACGCATCTGCCCACACATCCACTCGAAGCGACGTACCTCGCCGACGGGCTCCGACTCCCCACGAACGGGCTCGACTACACGATCCTCGCGATCTACTTCGCCGTCGTGCTGGGCATCGGCTTCGCCGCCCGCCGCTCGGTGAAGACAAGCCTCGACTTCTTCCTCTCCGGGCGCTCCCTGCCCGCCTGGGTCACCGGCCTCGCGTTCATCGCCGCCAACCTGGGCGCGACGGAGATCCTGGGCATGGCGGCGACCGGCGCGCAGTACGGCGTCGCGGTCGTCCACTGGTACTGGATCGGCGCCATCCCGGCCATGGTCTTCCTGGGCCTGGTGATGATGCCGTTCTACTACGGCTCCAAGGTCCGGTCGGTCCCCGAGTATCTGCTCCAGCGCTTCGACAAGCCGGCACACCTGCTGAGTTCGGTCCTGTTCGCCTTCGCGGCGATACTGATCGCGGGCGTCAACCTGTACGCGCTGGCGATCGTCGTCGAGGCGCTGCTCGGCTGGCCGCAGTGGGTGGCGATCGTGGTCGCGGGCTTCCTGGTGCTCGCGTACATCACGGTCGGCGGTCTCTCCTCGGCGATCTACAACGAGGTGCTTCAGTTCTTCGTGATCCTCGCCGCGCTCATCCCCATCTCGGTCCTCGGCCTGAAGAAGGTCGGCGGCTGGGACGGCCTGAGCGACTCGCTCACCAAGAGCCACGGCGACAACTTCCTGTCCGCCTGGGGCGGTACGGGCATCGGCGACCCCAACCCGCTGGGCGCGAACTGGCTGACCATCATCCTGGGCCTGGGCTTCGTGCTCTCCTTCGGCTACTGGACGACCAACTTCGCCGAGGTGCAGCGCGCCCTGTCCGCGAAGAACCTGTCCGCCGCCCAGCGCACTCCGCTGATCGCCGCGTTCCCGAAGATCTTCATCGTGTTCCTGGTGATGATCCCGGGTCTGGTCGCCGCGGTCCTCGTCCCGAAGATCGGCACCAGCGGCTCGGACCTCCAGTACAACGAGGCGATCCCGTACCTGATGCAGGAGTTGCTGCCCAACGGCGTGCTCGGTATCGCGGTCACGGGTCTGCTCGCGGCCTTCATGGCGGGCATGGCGGCGAACGTCTCGTCCTTCAACACGGTCTTCACCACCGACATCTGGCAGCGGTACGTGGTCAAGGACCGCGAGGACGCCTACTACGTGCGGTTCGGCCGGCTGATCACGGCGGTCGGCGTCATGGCGTCGATCGGTACGGCGTTCATCGCGTCGTCGTTCTCCAACATCATGAGCTACCTCCAGACGCTGTTCTCCTTCTTCAACGTGCCGATGTTCGTGGTCTTCATCATCGGCATGTTCTGGAAGCGCGCCTCGATGAAGTCCGGCGTGTGGGGCCTGCTCGCGGGCACCACGGCCGCGATGGTCAACTACTTCTGGATCTACAAGCAGGGCGTCATCGACATCCCCAGCGACCAGGGCGCGAACTTCGTCTCGGCGATCGTCGGCTTCGTGGCGGGCGCGGTGGTCATGGTGGCCGTCACCCTCTTTACGGCTCCGAAGCCGGAGGCGGAACTGGCCGGCCTGGTCTACGGCACGCGCTCCCCGGGTGTGCCGGAGCCGCCGGCCACCGGTGACGACGCCTGGTACCGCAAGCCGGCGCTGCTCGGCTGGTCGGCGATCGTCCTGGCCGCCCTCTGCTACATCCCGTACTCGTTCTGATCCGATCGGAGGCTGATCACCATGTCCGACCTGCAACGCGAAGTCACCGATCTGGAGAGCAAGTCCGCGACCGCCGCCCGCCTCTTCGACATCCGCCGGATCATCGGCGGCCTGTTCGTGGTCTACGGGATCATCGTCACGATCGCCGGGATCTCCCCGTCCGACGCCGACCTGGACAAGGCACAGGGCGTCAACATCAACCTGTGGACGGGGCTCGGGATGCTTGCCCTGGGGCTGTTCTTCCTGGGGTGGATGTGGCTGCGGCCCACGGTGCCGCCGACGCCTGCCGATGAGGAGCCGTCGCAGTAACTCTCTTGTCCGGGGCGGGAGTTCACTTGGGGAACTCCCGCCCCGGACGGCTGTACACCGCGAGTTGCCCTCCCGCGCCGTCTCGTCCGCGGTCACCGGCACGTCACCGAGGGCGCGCGGCCCGTGCCGCGCGCTTGCCGCGTGGGCCGTGAAAATCGCTGTCCGGTTGCCGGTGCACGGTGATAGACAGCCCCGGTGGAAAAGACTCTGGAGTTTTCCGATCTGCTGCGACTGATCGACGAACGATCGACCGCCTTCCGCGCCGCGGTCGCCGCCGCGCCCAGTCTCGACGTACAGGTGCCGACCTGCCCCGAGTGGACGCTGTTCGATCTGGCGCAGCACATCGGCGAGGGGCGCCGCGACTGGGCCGCCACCGTCGCCGCAGGGCCTGCTCCGGCCAAGTCCGCAGCGGAGGGCGCCCCGGCTGCGCCCCGGGAGCGCGAGGCCCTGCTGGCCTGGTTGGCGGAGTCCACGGAGCAACTGCTGGACGCGTTGCGGAAGGCCGGCCCGGATCGCGGTTGCTGGACGTGGTGGGGGACGTCGCAGTCGCCACCGACCTCCGGTGCCGTAGCTCGGCACCAGCTCCAGCAGCTCGCGGTGCACACGTACGACGCCCAGATCACCGTAGGTGCCCCGCAGCCGCTGCCCGACGAGGTGGCGCTCGACGGTGTCGACGAGTTCCTGTCCACCTGCGTCGCAACGACAAGCGCCTGGCCGCACGAGCCCGCTGCCGTCGACTTCCACGCCTCCGAGGGCCGCTCCTGGCGCCTCTCGCTCTCCGCCGACGGCGCACGGGCCACCCGTCTTCCCGCGCCCGGCACGGCGCCCGCCGCCGCTGCCGGCGAGGACCCGGACGCGGCCGACGCCTCCTTCCGGGGCACCGCCGGTGAGCTGGTCCTGGCCCTGTACGGCCGTATTCCGGTGGACTCCCTGAAGCTCGACGGCGGCCGACGTCTCTTCGACCTGCTCGAGGCCTGGGACCCGGACGAGTAAGCCGTGACGATGCGCCGCCCCGTGCGCGATCCCCGGCCGAACTCCCCTGGAAGCCTCGGGCCGGGCCGGCTCCGCGGCCCAGGTCAGTGTGCTGGTGCGCCCGGGTTCCGGGCCGGGGTCGACGCCTTGGCCGTGCTCGCAGAAGTCGACGTTCTCCGACGGCGGCGACGGCAACGCCTGCGTGAAGCTTGCCGTCGAGCCGCAGCTTTCGAACGCTCGCTCTAGGTGGTCGCTCGTTCACAGTAGCGGGCACCCCCGTTCGAATCACTTCCTCCGCACGTCTCTGACCTGCGCTTTTCTTCCCGTCCAGGGTCTTGGTCGCCGCTACTGACCAGAGCGAACAGGACACGTGGAGTTGCCGTCGGCCGCGCCGCGGGGCCTCCTGAGCTCGGGGACACAAACCTCCCCAAACTTCCTCATTCACGCACGAAGAAAGGCGCGGAATGTTCCAAATCAAGCGCTTTGGGTCCGCAGTCGCGACGGCCGCGGCCCTGGCATCTCTGTCTATGGCTATCGCCCCCGTGGCCGTCGCCGCCACGGTCCCGCAGCCCAGCACGTCAGTCGCGCAGGGGGTCAAGGGCCCGAAGCCCCCGACGCCCCCGACCGTCTGTGCCGCTCTGAGCGGTCAGCTCTCCACGCAGCTGCAGGCCGCCGCGACGGCGCTGGCCGCCACGCCGCCCGACGTCCCCGCGGCCCAGGCGGCGATCGCCGCGGCCCAGGTCACCGTCGCACAGCTCCGTGCCAACGGGTGCCTCCCGGCGGCGCCTCCGACGCCGCCCACCTGCGCGGCGCTCACCCTGCAACTGCAGGCGCAGCTCCAGGTCCTTGCCGCCGCGCTGGCGGCCAACCCGCAGGACCCGGCCGCCATCACCGCGGCGTTCAACGCGGTGGTCGCCACCGCTGCGCAGCTCGCTGCCGTTTGTGTGTGACCGGCTAGTTCACCGCGCCCTGTGCCGGTGACTTCCCAACACGCCTGACAATGTCGTCCGAGCGTGTGGCGTTGGGTTCGGCGGTTCTTCACCGTCGGACCCAACGCTTCTTGGGTACCAGCCCCGAGAACTCGGCCAACTCGCCTCACCCCCGGCCTGGTTGCTCCGCAGGCCGAGAATCCTCCGCACTCCCGGGCCCCGCCGCCACCGGCCCCGCCCGGTCCAGCAGCCCGGTACGCGCCGCGAGCGCCGCCGCCTCCAGCCTCGACCCCACCCCCAGTTTCATCAGCACCCGCTGCACATGGGTGCGGGCCGTGCTCGGGGCTATGCCCATGCCGGCCGCGATCAGCCGGGTGTCCTCGCCGTCGGCCACCCGCACCAGGACCTCCACCTCGCGCGGCGTCAGCATCTGGAGCAGACGCTGACCTTCGTCGTCGGGCTGGGCGGCCGGGTTGAGCAGCTCGCTGAAGGCGCCCTGGAGCAGCTGTGGCGCCACGGCGGCCTCCCCGGACCGCGCTTTCATGATGGCGCGCTCGACGCCTTCTATCCGTTCGTCGTGCCGTACGTAACCGGAGGCGCCGGCGGCGAAGGCCGCCGCGATCCCACGCGGATTCGGCACCGGCCCCAGCACCAGAACCGCCACCTGCGGACGCTCCCGCTTGATCTTCACCACCGGGTCGAAGATGCCCGGCTCGTCCGGTGTCGCCGTACCGAGCAGGCACACCTCCGGCGCCCTGGTGATCACCAGCTCCGCCGCGCCCGCGGCGGGCGCGGCCGCGGCGAGCACGCGGTGCCCGCGCAGCTTCAGAGCCGAGGCCAGCGCCTCGGCGAGCAATCGGTGGTCGTCGACCACCATCAGCCGCACTCCCATCGAGCAACCCCCCAGTCCCCCCAGTGAATGCCCGCTTCGGATGCCCACTGGTCCCCTCGGACAGGAGCCCCCCCGGCACCCCCCGCCCTCCATGCCCCCGGAAGCTACACGCTTGTTCGACGTCGCGCTTCCCCTACTGGTGAGAAGTGCCCCGGATTACCGAAATCCCTCCCATTCGCGCGTGTTGAGGGGTACGTGAAAGGCCCCGCCCTGAACAGGGACGGGGCCTTTCGAACGACCGCGTTCTCGGCTACTTGGCGCCGAAGCCCAGGGCCGCGTACTCCTTTTGGTCGGTCGAGTACGGCTTGCTGACCAGATCCTTGCCCATGAAGAGGCGGCCGTCCGTGTAGAGCAGTTCGGACGACTTCGGCACCATGCTGCTGATGGCGCTGCGCACGGCGTCGGTGGACGGGGTCTCCAGGAGCTTGGTCTCCTTCAGGGACGTGCCGTTCACCGAGACGACCTGGGAACCCTTGTTGTACGGTCCGTCCTTGTACGCGATGACGTTCCCGCCGTCCATGCGGATCGGGAAGATCTCGTAGTCGTCGCCCGCGTCGATCTTGTCGCCGGCGGTCTTGCCGGTGGCCAGCGAGAACGTGACGATCTCGTTGGTCCGGCTGCCCTGGGCCGTGCCGTCGTGCTCCTTGGTCGGGACGTACAGCTTGTCGTTGCCGACCGTGATCGCGTGGCAGTCGTGGACGTCGCCGACACCGCAGTCGTGCTCGTACTTGCCGTCCGCGAGCGTGATCTTCGTGCGCAGCTTGCCGCTGTCGTCGAGGGAGAAGACGTCGGTGACGCCGGAGGCGGTGACGTCACCCGAGTCGACGCCGAAGACGACCGGCTTGCTGGAGATCACCTTGGCGTTGTCGATGCCGGTGGGGAGCTTGTAACTCCACTTCACGTTGCCCGACTTCGGGTCGAGGAGCTGGACCTCGTACTTCTCGTCGCCGTACTCGCCGCACTTGCGCACCGCGACGAGCTGCTCGCCGCCCGCGTAGCCGAGGTCCTGGCAGCCGCTGGCCTTCGGCTGCCACAGGACCTTGCCGGACGACAGGTCGAAGGCGGCGCCGCCGTACAGGCCGCCGACCCCGACGGTGCCGCCGGAGAGGGTGACCTCCTCGAACGCGACCTTGGCGTCGCCGACGGACACGTTCTTGGTCCACAGCTTCTTGCCGGTGGCCACCTCGAACGCGGTGACCTCGCTGCACGGCTTGCGGTCGCTGCTGCCGGCGCGCTTGCCCGACTCGGTGACGACCGCGGCGATGCCGGAGGCGGAGATCTCCGGCGAGGCGGCACAGGTCTGGCCGGTCAGCGGCAGCGTCCACTTGCTCGAGCCGGAGTCCGCGTCGTATCCGACGATCTTGGCGACGCCGGCCTTCGCGTAGACGGAGTCGGTGAGCCAGGAGCCGCTGACGCTGTCGATCTCCTGCTTGTCGGTGATCGTCGGCGCGGGCACCTGGAAGAGGACCTTGGCGCTGGGGTCGGCCGGCGCCTTCTCCTTGGCTTCGCCGCTGGAGGTGTCGGTGCCGCCCGAGGTGGCGTCGTCGTCCTTGCCGCCGCTGCCGCCACTGCCGCCGGTCGTGCCGGAGGAGTTGTTCTTGCTGTCGTCGCCGCCGGTGGCGGAGTACATGTACACACCGCCGCCCACGATCAGTGCGATGGCCGCGACCGCCGCGACGATGATCCAGGTCGTGGCGCCGGGCCCCTTCCGCCCGCCCTGCGGGGGCTGAGGCTGCATCGGCACGGTCGGCGGCTGGTAGCCGTACTGCGGCTGCTGGCCCGGGTAGCCGTAACCGGACGGTGCGGGTCCGGGCGCCTGCGGGTAGCCGTAACCGGGCCCCTGCGGGGCGGGCGGCGGCGTCTGCGGGTAGCCGTAGCCCGGACCCTGCGGGGCCTGCGGCGGCGCCTGCGGATACCCGTAACCGGAACCCTGCGGGGGCTGCGGTGGGCCCTGCGGGGGCTGCGGCGGAGCCTGGGGCGGGCCCTGCGGGGGCGGCGGAGTCTGGGGCGGGCCCTGCGGGGGCGGCGTGGGCGCGCCGAAACCGCCCGGCGGGGGGGCCTGGGGCGCGCCGAAACCGCCCGGCGGCGGGTCCTGGGGCGCGCCGAAACCGCCCGACGGAGGCTGGCTGGGGGGCGGGGGCGGCTGGCTCATGACGTGGGTACCTCGGAGTGCGAAGGGGCGGTGGGCCGGGACGTGAGAAGGAGCTCGATCACTTGCCGTAGGCCAGCATCAGCTTCTCCTTGGACTCGTTGCTGCCCGTCAGCCGGGTCGTGGAGAGGTAGAAGCGGCCGTCCACCCAGTCGAGGGCCTTCGAGTAGAAGCCGCTCTCGATCTGCGCGGTGCCCTGCGGGTTCTGGAGCAGCTTGGCCGGCTTGTGGCTGCTGCCGGCCGTCGGGATGGAGACGACCTGGCCGCCCGCGTCGTACGACGGCTCGACGTACGCGATCAGGTGGGTGCCGTCCATCTTCAGCGGCAGCATCGACTCGTCCGCCGGGGACTTGACGCGCCACTTCTCCTTGCCGGTCTCCAGGCTGACCGCGACGACCTCGTTGGCGCCGGTCTTCGCCTCGGTCGGCAGGTAGAGCGTGTTGGCGTCGGCCGCGACACCGGTGCAGCCCTGGAGGTCACGGTCGAGGATGGCCCAGCCGCACTGCGGGGCGAAGGACTCGTCGACGTCGACCTGGGAGCGCAGCGTGCCGTCGTTCTTCAGCGTGGAGACGTTCCACTGCTTCTTGTCCTCGTTGGTGAGGTAGAGGACGACGGGGGCGACGGAGTACGTGCGCGCGACGGTCCAGCCCTTGGGGATCTTCTTGGTCCACCTGGCCTTGCCGGTCGCCGGGTCCAGTTCCTGCACCTCGTCGTGCTCGGTGCCGGTGCCGGCCGCGCAGGAGGCGACGGAGATCATCTTGGCGCCGCCGGCGAACGCGGTGGGGAAGCAGGCGGTGCCGTACTTCTTCTTGTCCCAGCGCTTCTTGCCGGTGGCGACGTCGTACGCGGTGCCCGACTGCGAACGGCCCACCAGCAGCGTGTCACCGGTGATGGTCAGGCTGACGTTGAAGGTGCTGTCGAAGAGAGCGCCCTCGGCGATCTCGCCCTTCCAGCCCTTCTTGCCGGTGTCGAGGTCGATCTGCTGGAGCTGGTTGCACTTGGCGTTGTCGCTGACGCCGCTCATGTAGGCGACGACGATCTTGTCGTCGGCCGTCTTCTGCTGGGTGACCGAGCAGATCTTCTGCGGGAAGGTGATCGGGTCCCAGGCCGGGTTCCCGTTGCCGACGTTGTACGCGAAGACCTGCTTGTACGCGGCCTTCACCGCCGTCTTGCCGGTGATCCACATGCCGGGGGCGTCGGCGCCGGAACCGGGCGCGTCGGGCGCCTCCTTGTACCAGAGCACCTTCGACTCGCCCGCCTGGCGGCCTTCGTTGAGGTTCTCGGGGTCCGCGCCGCCGTCGCCGCTGCCGTCGCCGGGGTTGACCGGATCGTCGGAGGCGGAGGTCTTGCCGCCCTTGCTCTTCTCGCTCTTCTCGGCCACGGGCTTCTTGTCGTCGCTCCCGCCCTCGGAGGTGACGGCCCACACGGTGCCGCCGACGAGCAGCGCGGCGGCGACGGCGGCCGCGATGAGCACCGCCGGCCTGCCCTTGAAGGGGTTCTTGGAACCCCCGCCGGGCGGCGGGGTGGGCGCGCCGGGGAACTGCGGCGGCTGCTGCGGGTAGCCGTAGCCGGGCTGCTGCTGGGGATAGCCGTAACCAGGCTGCGGGGCGCCGTAGGGGCCGGGCTGCTGGGCGTACGGCCCCGGCTGCTGGGGCTGCCCGTAGGGTCCCGGCTGGCCCGGCTGGCCCGGCTGCTGGGGCTGCCCGTACGGGCCGGGCTGCTGGGGATAGCCGTAGCCGGGCTGCGGCGGAGGCGGCGACTGCGGCGGAGGCGGCGGCGTCTGCGGTGGCTGGGCGGGCGGCGGGGGCGTGCCCTGCCGTGGTTCCTGTCTCGGGTCCTGACGCGGGTCCTGCGGGCCGCCGAAGCCTACGGTCGGCTGGTCCTGCGGTGCCCCGAAGCCGCCCTGCGGCGGCTGGTTGGGCGGCTGAGTCATCAGCGCTCCCCCTCATTCACTGATTTTCGCCACCCGCGGTACTCGCTCGGAGTGGTTCTCAGACTGTTCTCAGACGGCCCTTTGTATCACTCTGCGACCCTCGAACACCGGGCTGGTACATCCCCTGTTCCCAAGGGAGGACCGGCCCGTGATGCCCTCGTTACGCGCCTTCACGCGCCCTTCACGCCGTCTGCGCGCTGCTCGCCGTACGCCCCCGCGCCGCTCAGGCGTCCTCTGCGAGTTCCAGCCAGCGCAGCTCCAGTTCCTCGCGCTCGCCGGCCAACTCCCGCAGTTCCGCGTCCAGTTTCGCCACCTTCTCGAAGTCCGTGGCGTTGTCGGCGATCTGGGTGTGCAGCTTGGTTTCCCGCTCGGAGATCTTGTCCAGCTGCCGCTCGATCTTCTGGAGTTCCTTCTTGGCGGCACGGGCGTCCGCGGCCGAAGTGGCCTTGGCGGGAGCGGGCGCCGCGGCGAGTACGGCGGCAGCGGCGACCTCCTCCATGCGGTGCCGTCGCTCCAGGTACTCGTCGATCCCGCGGGGCAGCATCCGCAACGTGGCGTCGCCGAGGAGCGCGTACACCTTGTCGGTGGTCCGCTCGACGAAGAACCGGTCGTGGGAGATGACGACCATCGAGCCGGGCCAGCCGTCGAGGAGGTCTTCCAGCTGGGTGAGCGTCTCGATGTCGAGGTCGTTGGTCGGTTCGTCGAGGAAGAGCACGTTGGGCTCGTCCATCAGCAGCCGCAGCAGCTGGAGCCGGCGCCGCTCACCACCGGACAGGTCCCCCACCGGCGTCCACTGCTTCTCCTTGTTGAAGCCGAAGGTCTCGCACAGCTGTCCGGCGGTCAGCTCGCGGCCCTTGCCGAGATCGACGCGGTCACGGACCTGCTGCACGGCCTGCAACACCCGCAGGGCCGGGTCGAGTTCGGCGACCTCCTGGGAGAGATAGGCGAGCTTGACGGTCTTGCCGGTGCTGATCCGTCCGGCCGCGGGCTGCTTCTCGCCCTCGCTGCGGGCGGCCTCGGCCATGGCGCGCAGCAGCGAGGTCTTGCCCGCCCCGTTCACGCCCACCAGGCCGACGCGGTCACCGGGGCCGAGCTGCCAGGTCAGATGCTTGAGCAGCACCTTGGGCCCGGCCTGGACGGTCACGTCCTTCAGGTCGAAGACGGTCTTGCCGAGCCGCGACGAGGCGAACTTCATCAGCTCGCTGCTGTCGCGGGGCGGCGGGACGTCGGCGATCAGCTCGTTGGCGGCCTCGACGCGGAAGCGCGGCTTGGACGTACGGGCGGGCGCGCCGCGCCGCAGCCACGCCAACTCCTTGCGCACCAGGTTCTGCCGCTTGACCTCCTCGGTCGCGGCGATGCGCTCCCGCTCGGCGCGCGCGAAGACGTAGTCGGAGTAGCCGCCCTCGTACTCGTACACGTCGCCCTTCTGCACGTCCCACATGCGCGTGCAGACCTGGTCGAGGAACCAGCGGTCGTGGGTGACGCACACGAGCGCGGACCGCCGCTCGCGCAGGTGGTTCGCCAGCCAGGCGATGCCCTCGACGTCCAGGTGGTTCGTGGGCTCGTCGAGGATGATCAGGTCCTGCTCCTCGATGAGCAGCTTGGCCAGCGCGATGCGGCGCCGCTCACCACCGGAGAGCGGACCGATCACCGTGTCCAGGCCCTGCGGGAAGCCTGGCAGGTCGAGGCCGCCGAACAGGCCGGTGAGTACGTCCCGGATCTTCGCGTTGCCGGCCCACTCGTGGTCTTCCATGTCCCGGATGACCTCGTGCCGGACGGTCGCCTCGGGGTCCAGCGAGTCGTGCTGGGTGAGCACGCCGATGTGCAGCCCGCCGGAGTGGGTGACGCGCCCGGTGTCGGCCTCCTCCAGCTTGGCGAGCATCCGGATCAGCGTGGTCTTGCCGTCGCCGTTGCGCCCCACCACTCCGATCCGGTCCCCTTCGGACACGCCGAGGGAGACGCCGTCGAGCAGGGCACGGGTGCCGTACACCTTGCTGACGGCCTCGACATTGACCAGATTGACGGCCATTTCTCTCCTGACAAGGGGGACGATCGACCCTCCAGGGTAGCCGCCCGGCCGACACCGGGTGCCGGGGAGACGTAGACATGGGCACGTCCGCATATTCATGCACCGCGAGGTCTTCTCCGGCCCGACCGTTCGACCAGGAGCCATCCGGCCAGGGTCATCAGCACGGCGGCGGGGGCGGTCACCCGGACGGCGACCAGTACCGCCGAACGCCCCTCCAGCAGCCCTCCGAAGCCGACCATCGACAGCCCGAGGACCCCGAACAGACAGAGGGTGACGCCGAACGCGGCAGCGGGTCCCGCATACGCGCGCGGCGCACTCGGCTCCCGTACCCCCGAGGGTTTTTCGAAGGCGCGGAAGGCGGCCACCAGCACCGCGGTGAGCAGCGCGGCGACCATGATCCGAAATGGTACCTGTACCCACCACGCACCTGTGCCGGGCGCCGGCAGTCGCACGTCGGCGGCGAGCAGCGCCCCGTACACGCCGAGCATCGCGGTGAGGTGCCACAGGAAGGCGGTCATCGAGATCCCGTTGGCGGCGACCACGGTCCGCCACACCCGCGGCCGGTCCAGCCACCGCGTCGCGGGGGCGCGCATCAGCTCCACCGCGCCGACCAGCCACAGCCCGTGGCAGAGCAGCGCGAAGCTGGGCGGCGCCATGTTGGAGATCTTCTCCCCGGGCATCCCGACCATGGACAGCGGATACGGCCCGTACGCCACCAGCAGCGCGGCCCCCGCGAGCCCGGCGCCGGCGAGGACGTACGGCCTGCCCGGCTTCCCGTCCGCGCGCAGGAATCCGAGCTGGTGGACGGCGAGCCAGACGAAGGCGAAGTTGAGGAACTCGACGTACGGCACACCGAGGGCGAACCGCAGCACGTCCACCGTCCCCGCCGCCGCGACGAGCCCGCCGAACGCGCCCCACCCGTACCGCTCATGGAGCCTGAGCAGGGGCGGCGTGAAGGCGACCATGGCGAGATAGATCCCGATGAACCAGAGCGGCTGGGCGACGAGCCGCAGCGACACGTCGAGCAACCCACCGCCGCTGCCCGCCAGTTGGAGGCCGAGCGCCGCCGCGCCCCACACCCCGATGAAGACGACGGTCGGCCGCAGCAGCCGCTGGAGCCGGGCGCGCAGGAACGCCGAGTAGACGGACGTGTCGGGGGTCTTCCGGCTGAGCGAGCGGTAGGAGAGGGCGTGCGAGAAGCCGCCGACGAAGAAGAACACCGGCATGATCTGCAGGGCCCAGGTGAGGAGTTGGAGCCGGGGCTCGACGGCGAGCAGATTGCCGACCCGCACCCGCCCGTCCGTCCCGACGTCCACGGCCGCCATCAGCCAGTGGCCGAGGACGACCGTGCCGAGCGAGGCGACCCGCAGCAGGTCGACGTAGCGGTCGCGGGAGGCCGGGGTGGCCGCGGCAAGGTCGCTTGGTCTCATACGAGTACGGTCGCGCCGACGGGTCGCGGGGCGTCAGCGCGCTCGTACTCAACTCGCCCCTGAGTACGTCTCCTTGTACGCCTTCATGGGCGTCCTCATGGGCGTCCTCATGGGCGTTTCCGCGAGCGTCTCCTTGTGTGTCCCCTCGGGCGTCCTACAGGACGGTGGCGCCCGGTGCGGGAGACGGGGCGACCCGCGCCGTCCGGCATGTACCGGACGCGAGCAGCGCCTGGGCCACGGCGTCCGCGCCGTCCGCGTCCCGGGTGAGGAACGCCGTGGTCGGCCCGGAGCCGGAGACCAGCGCGGCGAGGGCGCCGGCGGCACGGCCCGCCTCCAGCGTGTCGCTGAGGGACGGGAAGAGGGACAGCGCGGCGGGCTGGAGGTCGTTGGAGACGGCGGCGGCGAGGGCCACGGCGTCCCCCTTGGCCAGCGCGTCGAGCAGTTCCTGGGAGGCGACGGGCTCGGGTACGCGTACGCCCTCGCTCAGCCGGTCGAACTCCCCGTACACGGCCGGGGTCGACAGCCCGCCGTCGGCCACCGCGAACACCCAGTGGAAGGTCCCGCCGACCTCCAGCTCCCGCAGCCGCTCCCCCCGCCCGGTGCCGAGCGCGGCGCCGCCGACCAGGCTGAAGGGCACGTCGCTGCCCAACTCGGCGCAGATGTCGAGGAGTTCGCCGCGTGAGGCGTTCGTACCCCACAGGGTGTCGCAGGCGAGCAGCGCGCCGGCCGCGTCCGCGCTGCCGCCGGCCATGCCGCCGGCGACGGGGATGTCCTTGGCGATGTGGAGGTGGACGTCGGGTGCGAGGCCGTGTCGCGCGGCGAGCGCGATCGCCGCGCGGGCGGCGAGGTTCGTGCGGTCGAGCGGGACCTGTGCGGCGTCGGGCCCCTCGCACGTGATGCGCAGCTCGTCGGCCGGGGTCGCGGTGACCTCGTCGTACAGGCCGACGGCGAGGAAGACGTTGGCCAGGTCGTGGAAGCCGTCGGGGCGGGCGCCGCCGACCGCGAGCTGGACGTTGACCTTGGCGGGGACGCGTACGGTCACGCTCACTGGTGGGCCGTCTCCTTAGTTGTTGGCGTCGTCGGCGTGGTCGGCGCCGCGGTTCTCGGCGATACGGGCGAACTCCTCGACCGTGAGCGACTCCCCGCGCGCCTGCGGGGACACCCCGGCGGCGACGAGGGCGGCCTCGGCGGCGGCGGCCGACCCGGCCCAGCCGGCCAGCGCGGCCCGCAGCGTCTTCCTGCGCTGGGCGAAGGCCGCGTCGACGACCGCGAAGACCTCGGTCTTGGACGCGGTCGTCTTGATCGGCTCGGTCCGCCGGACCAGCGACACGAGCCCGCTGTCGACGTTGGGTGCCGGCCAGAAGACATTGCGTCCGATGGAGCCGGCCCGCTTCACCTCGGCGTGCCAGTTGGCTTTCACGGACGGCACGCCGTACACCCTCGATCCGGGGTCGGCGGCGAGCCGGTCGGCGACCTCGGCCTGCACCATCACGAGGGTGCGCTCGATGCTCGGGAAGGTGTCGAGCATGTGCAGCAGGACGGGCACGGCGACGTTGTACGGCAGATTGGCGACGAGCGCGGTGGGCGGCGGGCCCGGCAGCTCCCGTACGTGCATGGCGTCGGAGTGGACGAGCGCGAACCGCTCGGCCCGCTCGGGCATACGGGCGGCGATGGTGGCGGGCAGCGCCCCCGCGAGGACGTCGTCGATCTCGACGGCGATGACGCGGTCGGCGGCCTCCAGCAGGGCGAGGGTGAGCGACCCGAGCCCGGGCCCCACCTCCACCACCACGTCGTCGGGCCGTACTCCGGCGGTGCGCACGATACGGCGCACGGTGTTGGCGTCGATGACGAAGTTCTGTCCGCGCTGCTTGGTGGGCCGCACGCCGAGGGCTGCCGCGAGTTCGCGGATGTCGGCGGGGCCCAGGAGGGCGTCGGGGGCGGGGCTGCTCACGGACCAAGGGTAAAGGCCCACCACGGACGCGAGCGCCGCGGAGCGGCTGGGGGCGGACGGGGCGCGTGCCGCGGTGCGACCAGGGGCCACCGCCGGGGCGCGTGCCGCGGTGCCGGGGCGCGTGCCGCGGTGCGGCCGAGGCCGCCGCCGGGGTGCGTGCCGCAGCTCGACCAGAGGCCGCCGCCCAGGCACAAGCCACGGTGCGGCCGGAGTGGGCCGCCGGGAGGGGCCACACCACGGCCCCACCGGGAGCAACCGCCGGGGCGAGCACCGCAGCCCCGCCACGGGCAAGCGCCGGGGGCGGGCCAGCCTCACGGCGGCTCGGTCAACGGCAGCGGCGGCCGCCGCAGCTCCGACGGGGTCAGTCGTGGAGGCGGGAGCCGCAGTGTGGCCAGGGGCTTGCTCCCCGGCGTACGTACAGCTTCTTCGCGCGGTAGGTCTGCTCGGCGGCCGGGGCGTCCTGGGGGCGGCCGGAGCCGCCGAGATCGTGCCAGGTCCGGGTGTCGAACTGGTACAGGCCCCCGTACGTGCCGGACGGATCCACCGCCCCCGGCCGTCCGCCCGACTCGCAGGCCGCGAGACCGCCCCAGTTCAGATCGTCCGCGCCCGCGACCGACGGCGGCGGCGGCTTCGTGCCGACCTTCACCACCCGGTTCTGCGGCTGGCGCACCACCTCGGAGTCGATCCGCTTCGGCGTCTGCCGCACACCGTTGACCGTGCGCAGCGAGTACGTGACCCGCCGCGCCCCCGGCTGCCCGGCCCGCTCCACCAGCTCCGTGCCCCGGAACAGCGCGGGGTCGTCCATGCGCTCCACGCCGAACGGGATCACCTCCTCGCGGACCTCCCTCGACCCGGTGATCCGCATCACCGTCACGGTCTGCCCGTCGCGCGGGTAGCTCCCCGGCGCCACCGACGTCGTGTCCTGGCCGTGCAGGGTGATCCCGGCCTGCTCCACGGCCTCCCCCACGGTCGCCGCGTTCGTACGGATCGTCCGCTCCCGGCCGTCCGCCATGATCGTCACCGTCCGCTCGGTACGGACGTCGAGCGCGAGCCCCGCCCGGCCGATCGGCCGGGAGCGCGAGGTGGACACGTACGCGCCCTCCGCACGCACCCCGAGCTGCTGGAGCGCGCCGTCCACCGTGCGCGCCGTCGTCCACACCCTGCGCCGCTGCCCGTCGAGCGTGAGGTGCACGGGCCTGCCGTAGCGCACCGCGACCTCGTCCCCGCTGGCCAGTGCGGAGCCCCGGGTGGGGGCCACGACGTCGTGGGCGCCGACGCCGACGCCCTCCTCGGCGAGCAGCTCGGTCACGTCGTCGGCGAAGGTGTGCAGCGTGCGGGGCTTGCCGTCGACGCTCAGCTCGATCGCCTTGTCCTTGGCGACGAACGCCGTGGTGCCACCGGCCAGGAAGACGACGACCAGGGCCTGCGGCAGCAGTCGGCGCAGCGGGTCGGGGCGTACGGAGATCTTCCGGCGCCGGGCCGCCCGCCGGGCCTCGGCGCGCCCGCCCGGGTGACCGGCGGCGTCCGTCCGCCGGGGAAGCGGGGACCCGCCCGACTCGTAGGCGGGCCGGTAGGTGTCCTCGTAGACCCCGTAGGGCAGGGTCGGCGCGGTGTGCGGCCCGGGCGGCTCGGGGACCGGGCCGTACGGCCCGGCCGTCCCGTACGACGGCTCGGTCATCTCGTACGAGGGCTCGGCCGCCCCGTACGACGGCTCGGTCATCCTGTACGGCGGCTCAGCCGGCCCGTACGACAGCTCGTACGGGTCGTACGGGTCGTACGGCGGCCCGTACGTGCCGTACGTCTCGTACGTCTCGTGCTGCGAGTTGCTCACGACGACAGCTCCAAGGGCGTCCGGATCGGGCGACCAGAACCTAGCGGAGCGGTCGTCACTCTCCAAAGCAACGCGACTACGCTGTGTCGCGACACGGCCTGGACCTGCACCCGAAAGGGGCCCGGGAGCGTTTCGGTCGTTATCGGTCAGTAATCGAACGCGCGGGCGGTGTTCGCCGCGAGCGCCGTCGCCAGCGCGTCCTCGTCGATGCCCCGCACGGCGGCCATCGCGCGGACCGTGACCGGAATGAGATACGGGGCGTTGGGCCGTCCGCGGTACGGCGCGGGCGTCAGGAAGGGCGCGTCGGTCTCGACGAGGACGAGTTCCAGGGGCGCCACGGCGAGCGCGTCGCGCAGCGGCTGCGCGTTCTTGAAGGTCATGTTGCCGGCGAAGGACATGAAGTAGCCGTTATGGGCGCAGACCTCGGCCATCTCCGCGTCCCCGGAGTAGCAGTGGAAGACGGTCCGCTCGGGGGCGCCCTCCTCCTTGAGGACGCGCAGTACGTCGGCGTGGGCGTCGCGGTCGTGGATGACGAGCGCCTTGCCGTGCCGTTTGGCGATCTCGATGTGGGCGCGGAAGGACCGCTCCTGGGCGGCCTTGCCCTCGGGCCCGGTGCGGAAGTAGTCGAGACCAGTCTCGCCGACGCCCTTGACCTGGGGCAGCGCCGCGAGGCGGTCGATCTCGGCGAGCGCCTCGTCGAGCGCGCCGTCGCCGCCGGGCCGGCGCGCGCCCTGCCTCGACCATCCGTCGGGGTCGCCGTGGACGATGCGCGGAGCCTCGTTCGGGTGCAGCGCGACCGTCGCGTGGACGGCGTCGTACGCGGCCGCCGTCTCGGCCGCCCACCGCGAACCGTCGATGTCGCAGCCGACCTGTACGACCGTCGTCACGCCCACCGACGCGGCCTTGGCGAGGCCCTCCTCCACCGTGCCGGACTGCATGTCGAGGTGGGTGTGCGAGTCGGCGACGGGCACGCGCAGCGGCGCCGGGAGCGGCGGGGCGGCGTTCTTGTCGGCGTCGGAGGCGCGGGAAGGCATACCCCGATCCTACGAAAGGGGCAGACCGGGTCTCCCGTCGGCCGGGCGCGGCCCACCGCCTCCCGCCGGCCTTGCGGTGCCCGCTCAGCAGTACCCGCAGCCGGCCTTGCGGTGCCCGCTCAGCCGGCCTTGCGGTGGTGGAACGGGTGCAGCAGGTCGGAGAGGTGCCAGTGGTGGGTCTCCCGGACCGGCGCCGCCTCCGGCTCGGCCAGGGGCCGCCTTCCGGGCTCGGGCCGGTGCGGCCGGTGCAGCAAGTCCAGCACGGAGGACACCTGCCCCGGGCGCATGATGCGCACGACATGGCCGTCGCAGTTCACGCAGGTCGGCCGGCTCAGCGGGGACGGCACGACCTTGCCGTTCGCCACGTACATCACGAACTCACTGCCCTCGGCGTCGAGGTGGTGCTCTATCTCGTACGACTGTTCCCAGCCGTGCCCGCAGCGCATGCAGGCGAAGGAATACGACTCGTGGACGATGGCGGTCGCCGAGGTGCGGTTGCCCGTGCTCTGGCCGGTCTGCCCTGCGATCTCACTCATGCCAGCTCCTGTTGTCCGCTGGACAAGCGCCCCGGCGAGGCGAGGTCCCCTCGGAATCCCGCTGGGTCCCGCCGTGAGCGAGGGACGGGTGCGTCCCCTCGACCAGTGGACGCCTCCTCGGGCGCGAGCGCATCAGCCCCTGTCGAGTGTTGGACCCGTTTTGGCATTTTCTTGTCAGAAAGGTCCCACCAACGGGCCTGAGCTTTGCGTTCCGGGCGTTCCCTTTGCCGGACTATGGGCCGACCCGTGCCGGACTATGCGCCGGTCCGCCGCCGGACCACGGGCCGACCCGTACCGGACTATGGGCCGGCCCGCTGCCGGACCACGGGCTGGTCCGCTGCGAACTACCGGCCGACCCGCCGCCGGACTACGCGCCGGTCCGCGCCGCGTTCTTCGCCGCGACGACCGCGTCGAACACGTCCCGCTTGGGAATCCCGGCCTCGGCGGCAACGGCCGCGATGGCCTCTTTGCGCCGCTCCCCGGCCTCTTCCCGCACCTGGACCCGGCGCACCAGCTCGTCGGCGTCCAGCTCGTCGGCTCCCCTGACCGGCGCGCCCTCGACGACGACGGTGATCTCGCCCCGTACGCCTTCCGCGGCCCACGCGGCCAGCTCCTCCAGCGGGCCGCGCTTGATCTCCTCGTACGTCTTGGTCAGCTCACGGCAGACGGCGGCGCGCCGGTCCTCGCCGAACACCTCGGCCATGGCGGCGAGGGTGTCGTCGAGGCGGTGGGGCGCCTCGAAGTAGACGAGGGTGCGCCGCTCCTCGGCGACCTCCTTCAGCCGCGACAGCCGCTCCCCCGCCTTGCGCGGCAGGAACCCCTCGAAGCAGAACCGGTCGACGGGCAGCCCGGACAGCGCGAGCGCGGTCAGTACGGCGGACGGGCCCGGTACGGCGGTGACGCGGATGTCCTTCGCCACGGCGGCGGCGACCAGCCGGTAACCGGGGTCGGAGACGGACGGCATCCCTGCGTCGGTCACGAGCAGCACGCGCGAGCCGTCGAGGAGCGCCTCGACGAGTTCCGGCGTACGGGCGGCCTCGTTGCCCTCGAAGTACGACACGACGCGCCCGGCCGGCTGCACGCCGAGCGCCTGGGTCAGCCGCCGCAGCCGCCGGGTGTCCTCGGCTGCGACGACATCGGCACCCGCCAGCTCCTGGGCGAGCCGGGGCGGTGCGTCGGTGATGTCCCCGATGGGGGTTCCGGCGAGTACGAGGGTTCCAGGCGCTGTGGTCACGTTTCCATCCTCGCAGGGGTGGAGCACGGGACTCCCACAGAAGGGTTCCCTACGATGGCGCGGTGACCAGTACCGCGTCCTCCACGGACATCCGGCAGGGCCAGGCCGCCGACGAGCAGTGGCCGTCGTGGCAGCAGCGGCTGCGCCGCTTCGGATACACGGCGCCGCCGAGAACCGACGTGCGCGACCGGCTGGTGCCGCCGTTCAGCGAGCCCAGCCCACGGCTGTGGGCGGCGATCGGCCTGCGCCAGGAGGTCGCGGACCGTGTGACGCGCTGGTCGGCGTGGGGCGGCCCGCTGCTCGTGACGCTGCTGGCGGGCCTGCTGCGCTTCTGGAACCTGGGCAGCCCCAAGGCGGTGATATTCGACGAGACGTACTACGCCAAGGACGCCTGGGCGCTCATCCACAACGGGTACGAGGCGAACTGGGCCAAGGACGCCAACGACCTGATCCTCCAGGGCAACGGCCATGTGGCGATCCCGACGGACCCCGCCTATGTGGTGCACCCCCCGGTCGGCAAGTACGTCATCGGCCTCGGCGAATGGCTGTTCGGGTTCACCCCGTTCGGCTGGCGCTTCATGACGGCGCTGCTCGGCACGCTCTCCGTCCTGCTGCTGTGCCGCATCGGCCGCCGTCTGTTCCGCTCGACGTTCCTCGGCTGCCTGGCGGGCGCGCTGATGGCGGTGGACGGCCTGCACTTCGTGATGAGCCGCACCTCGCTGCTCGACGGGGTGCTGATGTTCTTCGTGCTGGCCGCGTTCGGCTGTCTGGTCGTCGACCGGGACAGGGCGCGCGCCCGGCTGGCGGCGGCGCTCCCGGCCGACGCGGACGGTGTCGTACGCCCGGACGCGCACACCGCCGAGACGACCCGCCTCGGCCCGCGCCCGTGGCGCTGGCTGGCCGGCCTGATGCTGGGCCTGGCCCTGGGCACCAAGTGGAACGCGCTCTACGTCATGGCCGCGTTCTGTGTGATGGCGGTCCTTTGGGACGTCGGCTCCCGCCGCGTCGCGGGCGCCCGCCGCCCGTACGCGGCCGTGCTCCGGCGCGACACGGGCATCACGTTCCTGGCGACGGTCCCGGTGGCCGTGGCCACCTACCTGGTCTCCTGGACGGGCTGGATCCTCTCCCCGGCCAACGGCAGCGGCGGCTACTTCCGCAACTGGGCCGCGACCGACGGCAAGGGCGGCCACTGGACCTGGCTCCCGGACTGGCTGCGCAGCCTGTGGCACTACGAGCACGAGGTGTACGAGTTCCACGTAGGCCTCTCGTCTCCGCACCAGTACCAGTCGAACCCCTGGAGCTGGCTGGTCGCCGGCCGCCCGGTCTCGTACTTCTACGAGTCCCCGTCGCCCGGCAAGGACGGCTGTCCCGCCGACGCGGGCGAGAAGTGCGCCCGCGAGGTCCTCGCCCTCGGCACCCCGCTGCTGTGGTGGGCGGCCTGCTTCGCGGTCCTGTACGTCCTGTGGCGCTGGCTCTTCCGCCGCGACTGGCGGGCGGGCGCGATCGCCTGCGGAATCGCGGCCGGCTGGCTGCCGTGGATGATGTACCAGGAACGCACGATCTTCTACTTCTACGCGGTCGTCTTCGTCCCGTTCCTGTGCCTGGCGGTGGCCATGATGATCGGCGCGATCCTGGGGCCGCCCGGCTCGGGCGAACGCCGCCGGGTGGTGGGCGCGGCGGGCGCGGGCGTCCTGGTCCTCCTGATCGCCTGGAACTTCATCTACTTCTGGCCCCTGTACACGGGCACGGCGATCCCGATCGACGACTGGCGGTCGCGGATGTGGCTGGATACGTGGGTCTAGCTGGGCGGACACACCACGAGGGTGCGGCTGACGGCCGCACCCTCGTGGTCGTTATCGGTCGTTAGCGGTTTTTCGATCCGAGCCCGTTCCGACTGCTGCCGTCGCCTGCGGTCGCCAGGGTTGCTGTATTTCGCTGCTGTACCGCACATGGCTTCGGCCGTTGTGCCGATCGCGCTCCACGCTGCCTCTGACCACTCCTGCCGACAGGCATTGCCCCAGTTCATGAGGCGACGGCAATTCCTGGCCAAGATGGCTCCGCGACCAAGCACTCCTACATGCTCCCGTACGTGACCGCGCGCCCCCTACGCGCCCTTCATCCAGGGCTGATCAACGTGCTGGACTGGCATGAGACGAAAAGAGATGCTTCTAATGTTGCCTAAAATGACAGTGGTGCGCGTGTGCGCTTCCGTCGCTTCTGCGATACTCGTGGGGCTTTGGATCAATATTTACACTGATCAGTTGGCTCATTACGGCTACGTCACCTCACTCACCTCATTACGGTGGGGTAATCTACCTTTATTTTTGGGTATCGCCTTACTGGTAGCCGGGGAAGCCGCTGCATGGAGGTGGCGCATGGTGCAGGAAGATGAGTTCAGGCGTCTCTATTCAACGCTACAGCAACGACAGCGGCGCATCCTTGAGGGGATGCTGAAGATCGTCTGTGAACTGGTCGCCAAGACCCTTGCCATTCCCTGCAACGCTCGATACTTCGTCGCGGAAAAAGACCATGAAGGACGCTACTACATCAGGCAGGATCGCGACCTTGCCGTCCTGAATATTCGAATGCCGCGCGAATTTGGGTTTACGCGCATTTACGTCGACACACCTCACATTGTGAGCGGTCGAGCATTCAGGGACCGAGTGCCGCTTTATGAAGAGCTTCCGGGTGACCACACAAACTTGTATGAGCCGGACGTGGCAAGAATGATCGAGCCCCAGCAGCGGTGGGTCCTAGCATGTCCGGTTCTACGCCTGGATGCGCTGACGAACAGTCACGATGCACGTCACGAGCCGCATGGCGTAATTGTCTTTTACGGCACTCAGCTCCCGGATGCGGTTGCCTCGGGTGATGCGATCCAAGTTTGCCTTGGGTACGCGGAACAATTCGCCGAGCAGATGTCCCATGTGCTTAACATGCTCGAACTCTCTACAGAACTGGAGAGCGCTGACCATGGAAATGCCGCAGGAAGTTCCTAGCTCTATCTGCTTACGTGTCACTCGTCGCTGTAACGTTGCATGTGCTTTCTGCCAGGCTCCACCGGCAGATCGAGCCGAGCTCTCAGTCGTAGAGATTGCCGGCTTGGCGCGTTTCTTTGCGGCGCGAGCGGTGCGATCGCTAAAGCTTTCAGGGGGAGAGCCCACCACGCGGAGCGATCTGGCTGAGATAATCGAGACAGTCGGGGAAGCAGGTCTCAAGCCAGTAGTCATAACCAATGGATTTGACGTTTCCGACGAGATCGTGGCTGCCGCACACTCGCGTGGTGGTGAGTTCAAGTTCAGCATTCACAGGCCGTCTGCCGAAAACGACCAGATACTGCGGCGCGCCTCCTTTGCGCAGATAATTGAAAATATCGACAAAGTAATAAATGCAGAAGTGCGGTTGTCTATAAATACGGTAGTCACTCCTGGCGTCGTAGATTCCATGAGGTCGATGGTCGATTTTGCATGTGACGTTGGAGCTGGAAAGATAAGCTTCATCCCGGTGGTCAGTCGTGGTCGCGCAGGTCGCACCACCGCATTCGACTTCCTGCCCAATGAATTGGAAGCCGTACATAAGGGTGTAGCAGATTTATCTGCACTGTTCACAGGGATTATAGAAGTGCGTTGTATAGATATCAGGAGTCATGACTACTGGGTAGTGGAAAACGATGGCTCTCTATGGATCGAGCGTGCCACGGAGGGCGAAGATCGGAAAATCTGCGACAAAGAATATATGCTGTCGTCCATTTAGGTGAGGTTCACGTGAAGGTAAACGTAAGCTCAGTCGCTGCTGAAATTTACAAGGGGATGGAAGAATGCCTCTGTTTGGCGCGAGAGGCGGCAACGACTGGTAATTATGCGTTAGGGGCTGTGGTAATCAAAGGCGGACAAGTTATCGGGAAGTCGGGGAGCAAGCTGGTTCAAGGGAATGACCCTACCGGCCACCCGGAGATTACCGCTATTAGGCAGGCTGCCGAGCGACTTGGATCCAGGTATCTGCCGGACGCCTATTTGGTGACCACGCTGGAGCCATGCCCTATGTGCACCTCCGCTGCGATCTGGGCCAAGATGCGCGGCATTGCGTACGGGGCAACCCAAATTGATGCTGTCACCTGGTCGCAAGAGCACCCTGATCAGAAATACACATGGCGGCAGATTCGCATGCGTGCACGAGATGTGATCCGTGCGGGAACTCCCTCCCTTGAGTTGCATGAGGAGGTTCGCAGGGAGGAATGCGCGAAATTGTTTACCCTCTCGCATTAAAGATGTCACTCGACGAACGGCCGTATTGGGCTCGTAGTGTTAGGCACTCTCCGCCAAACGAACCGTGTTCAACGGGCTGCGTCCGGTAGTAGGCGGTCTCGGTCTCCCCAGCGCTGGTGGTAGAGGGCAGCGGCGGTCGGTGATCAGGGTCAAGTGCGTGCCGTCCGGCATCCCCGGCCTGAGCGACGGCAGCAGTTCTCGGGCCTGGAGAGCGTCAAAGGGGGAGGACTTGTGCAACGTCGGCGTGTGCGCAAGCAGCCGAGCAACGCTTTCTGCCGCAATCTAATGAGACAACAAGTGCCCCGCGTGGATGCATCCGTGACAGACCCCGAAGACCGGGAGCAGCAGGCGGATATCACCCGCCTGCTGCTGTACCACCTGAACGCACCCGTTGCCGAGTACTGCCGCCTGCGCGGTGTTCTGCCCGCCCCCGGTGCCGTACGGATCGCCGTCCGCGCCGGAGACGACGAGAACGGCATGAACTTCCTGTACGAGATCCCCCACGACACGGTGACCCCGTACGACATCCCCGGCCTGCTGCGCACGGTCCTGACCGGCCCCCAGATCTACAGCAGCGGTGATGTCAGCGAGGTCTTGGGGATGACACTGGTTCGCCTCCGCCCGGAGGAGATCTCCCCGGATCCGGAGCCCGTGCAGGGCCAGGCGCTTACCGTCGTACGCGCTCTGTCGGGCCCCGGCGATGACGAGAACCCCTTCCTGATCGGCTTCCTGATGCACGGCGAGGGCCTGCTGCGTCTGTACGTGCAACGCCCAGACCGCCCCGGCATCATCGGCGCCGACATCCGCCTGACCGAGACTCCCCCCACCGCGCTGATCGCCTCACTGCCCTCCCTCGTCAGGGAAGAGCAGTACCAGCGGCCGTCCCAAGACGACCCGCACTGCGACCTACTGGTAGACCTGACCAACTGGTAGAGCTGCTCGTCGGCCCGGCGTTTTTGCCCGTCCTCTACGTAGGGGTGCCGCACCTGCCCGCGCCTTCCAGCAGCCACTTCTCATGATCACGGCCCAGAGACGGCCCGGCCGGCTTGCGGATGGGGCTGGATATGTGGGTCTAACTGGGCGGCGGCGTTGTCGGTGGCCGGTGCGATGCCGGCGCCGACAACTCCGCTCGCAGTGATCAATCGGGGGTTCGAGTGAAGACACGACCAGGGGCCATACCGGCACCCGTCAGCTTCGATGCCGCGTGGTGCGCCACCGATCTCGGCGGATACCGTGCCTGCCGTTACACCTACGAGCACTATCCCTACGAGAGCCTGCCGCCGCTTGACTCCGATCAGTTCACCGGGGCGTTTCCGTGGCTCGGTGGTGTCGGCGACTCCATCCCGGAGCAGGTCGCAGGACTGGACACCCTGGCCGGGGAGCTGGCCGCCGAGGGCCTCGCGCTCCCGCGCGATTTCGTCACGTTCCAGACCAGCGCGAATCTGCGCGGCTCGTTGCACGAGGTTTCGGTGACTGGCTGCTGGACCAGCATCTCTCACCCGTTGCCCAGCCCCGTTGAACCCGGCGCCTTCCTCGTCCGGTTCCTCAGGGATCAGCAGGACTGCGTCATCTGGTACCTCTACCTTCGCCCGTCGAGTGAGGCGTTCGTAGTTCACTCCCACCTTGACTACGAGTTCGAGTACGAGGCGCGGCGTGCCGGAGAGGAGACCGGGACCGACCTCGATGACGGCGAGGAGCAGAGAACAGCGATCCTTTGGTGCGCGCCTACGTTCGAGGAGTTCGCCCATCGGTTCTGGACTGAGAACCGCCTCTGGCATGCGGTCAACGGCGGTGATCTGTCACGGGTCGAGCCCCGGTTGCGGCGCTACCTGGATCATTACGCGGCACCTGAGACCTCTCCATGACCGTACGGTTGGCGCGCGGGTCGGGGTCGGTGACCTCGATGCGGGTGCCGCCGTCCTCGCGACGTGACACCCGTACGCGCACCGGCGTGCCGTCGCCCACATGCCGGATGACGTTGGCGATCAACAAGGGGCCGGGCCACGCCATCTGGCGATCACCCCGGCTGCTCTTCCACCATAGGGTCCTGACGAGCGTCAAAGGGGGGAGGACTCGTGCCACGTCGGCGTGTGGTCTCGCGCGATGAGCCGAGCGGACCGGAGCCTGATGTGAAGCTGATGGGAGATGCTGCCCTCAGCGTGCTGCGTGCAGGTCGCGCCGTCGCCGGTGGCTCAGGAGATGCAGGCCGACTCCACGACGCGTACAACGGCCTCGCGAACCTGGCGGGCTTTCCACCACTGAAGGAACCGAAGAACGCAGTCGCGCTGGCCGAGAAGTGCATCGCGTTGGCCATCGACATCCGGTCGGCTTCCTGGGCGATCGGCTGCGTTGAACAGCCGGACCGGCTCCCGGCTTTCGCTCCCGCCCAAGGGGACTCGGATGCACCCGAGGCGGAGGTGAACCATGCCCGTCACTCGCTCGTGGCCTGCGCCCCCGACGAATGGGGAACAGGCGCTTTGCGGTTCGCGCTCGGGCACGTGCTGAGCGTCCAGTCGCCGATACCAGCCTTCCTCTACGGTTCGCTGATCGAGGACGTGGCGAAGGGCATCCAGGCCTCAAGGCAGAAAGCGCTGACTGAACTTCTCCGAGACATCCAGCGCCTACCACCGCACATTGGCCCCCCAGATCTCGGCCCCGGCGGCGGCATCGGTATCTGACGGAGGAGCCACACCCGAACCCGCCGAGTTCATCCGAGCGAGCTGCACGTGTGCCGGATGTTCATGCGTCCGAGGGCAGTTCGAGGCGGGCGCCCACGATCCGCGGGTGCGAGCCCGTCAGGAGACGAGGATGCCGATGCCGTCACCGAGCAGTTTCAACCCGAGAACGAAGAACAGGACCGCCATCACGGCGACGTTGTGCTGCGCGGCCCAGTCTTTCCAGTTGCCGAGCGTGGTCTTCGCTCGCTCTCCTCCGAGCAGGAAGACTCCCAGCGGGGCCAGCAGGCCGAGGGTGGCGATCAGGACGAAGATTGCCAGCGACGCGATCTGCTGCCCGACCGGCAGTCCGGCTGAGCCGATGGAGGCGGCCGCGGCGATGGTCAGCGGGGCGTTCTTGGCGTTGAGCGCGGCGAGGGCCAGTCCGAGTCCGAAGACCTTGACCGGCGTGAGGCGGTCGATCGCGCCCATCCACTTCGGCAGCTGGGCTTGTGAGGGATCCTTCGGGCGCCGGTGCCATTGCCGGGCGCCGAAGAGGACGAGGACCACGCCCAGAGCGAGCTTGACGGCTCCCACCCAGGTGGCCGGTTGATTGTGGGCGGAGGCACCTGCGGGGGAAGCGATTGCCAGCATCACCGCGCCCAGTGCCGAGAGTCCCAGGATCCAGCCGAGGGTGAAGAGGGGTCCGTTGAGACGTCCCCGGGGCGTCGCGAGTATGAGGATGATGGCGATGATCGGGAGCGGGCTGATCGCGACGCCGGCCGCAAGACCCAGCACGTCACCGAGAACTTTGCCCATGGTTGCCTCCAGGTGGGGATCGGGGCGGCGATCCAGTTGAGCAACGCTTGGCGGACGTGGGTGACCCGACAGCCTGCGTGGGCGGCCGTGGGACTGTCGTGAACGTGAGCCCGGGGGCCTAACGTGAGCCCGGGGCCCGCGGAAGGACCCTGGCCCCGTGGGGTGCCGCCTCTTTGAGAGTGGTCCTTCTGAACGGCGACTTGCCGGCGGTCAGCACCTCTCACGCGGCTTTCCCGCGGACGACGGAGAACTGCTGAGCACCTCGTCACTCGAGCCCGCTCACGGCAGCGGGGCCGGCGTCTGGGCGGAGCGACAGGCTGTTGTGCGATCAGCTGCGCCGCTGTTCTTCCCTGTTCCATCCTCCTGCGCCTTTGCGGATCTGTCCTCGGGAACTCCTCAGGACGCGGGGACCCTGGCCTTGGCCTGCTGGCCGCCCGCGCTGCAACCGGAGCCTCGCAAGAATCCGCCCCCAGGTGGCCACACCACCCCGGGGCGGAGATGCAAGGCGACGCAGGTGCGGTCACGATTGACAGGTGAGGGCGATGGCGCCTCATGTTCGGGCGCTTGGCGACCCTCGCACCGATCCGTGGCAGGAGAATCTCACGATGACTGCGACGACAGGCGCACCCCAGTCAGCTCAGCCCGAGCGCCCGGGCAGGTCGGACGGGGTCTGTAGCGAGTTCACCGTCTTCACCAAGATCAAGCCGGGCCACGCGGACGCGCTGCGTGAGGATCTCGCCGCGTTCGCCGAAGCGGCGACCGACGCGAAAGCCCGTGAGGCACTGCGCCAGATCGGCACCCTGCACGACGCACGGCACGTGATCTTCGACAACGACACCCGGTTCATGTTCGCCAGCGTCTTCGACGGCTCCTGGGACACGTACATCGACGACTTCGCCAAGACGGTGGTCGGGGCCCGCTTCGACAAGATCTTCTCGCACACCGAAGGGTTCCCCGGCGTCGCCGATCCCGGGGTGAAGGACTGGTTCGTGTCCCAGCAGGAGCCCGCGGGAGTCTTCGTCAGCTCGTACCCCGATCTGACCGTTCAGCAGATCTGGAAGGACCAGCGCGTGGACGAGGCGTTCGAGGCGCTGTTGGACACCGCTGAGTTCCGGGCGGCGCTGGACAACCCGGCGAACGCCGAGTTGCTGGCCACGCCTGCCTTCCAGAAGCTGATGGAGGAAGCCGCGGCCTAGGTCCTGTCGTCACATTCCCGTCTGCCGGGCGACAGGCCCTGGAGCCCGGACACGACCACCCCTCAGAGCCGACCCGACATCGGTGGACCGCGTCGGGCGCGGGTCGGCCGCTGCAGGTTTGCCCGGGCAGAGGCCGATATGGAGGCACAGGCGAGCATGAACACGACGGCAAGCAGCAGCGCGGGCGACGTGCGCGTCGAGATCGACGACGTCCAAAGCGGGGCACTGCGTCCACGGCCCGTGCCGTACGAGGGGAAGTTCATCCTCCTGCGCGTCGATGACCGCCACGCCGGGCGCGCCCTGCTGCGGCGGCTGCTCCCGGTGACCTCGGGTGGTCTGCCCAGCGTGGACCGGAGCCAGGACGCCTGGGTGGCTGTGGCGTTCACCTACCAGGGACTGCGGGCCCTGGGGGTGCCTCAGGAGTCGCTGGACAGCTTTCCGCGGGCGTTCCGTGAGGGCATGGCCGCTCGGGCGGAGCTGATCGGTGACGTGGGCGAGAGTGCCGCGGCCCACTGGGAGGCACCGTTCGGGACGGGCGATGTCCACATCGCGTTGAGCGCCCTCTCCTCGGATACGGCGCAGCTGGACAAGGAGCTGGACCGGGCCCGTGTCGCCTACGAGGACACGCCCGGTGTCCAGGTGATCTGGCAGCAGGAGGTCCACCAGCTCCCGACCGGGCGCACCACCTTCGGATTCCGCGACGGCATCAGCCATCCGAACATCGAGGGCGTCGGCCTGCCCGGCTCCAACCCGCAGGAAGTCCCCATCAAGGCCGGTGAGTTCATCCTCGGCTACCCCGACGAAACCGGCAGTCTGCCCCCCATGCCCAGCCCCGATGTGCTGGGGCGCAACGGAACCTACGCGGCCGTTCGCAAGATCCACACCAACGTGGCGGCCTGGCGGCAGTACCTGCGCGCGAACACCTCCAGCGCCCAGGAGGAGGCACTTCTGGCGGCGAAGATGGTCGGGCGCTGGCCCAGCGGGGCGCCGCTGACACTGACGCCGGAGCACGATGATCCAGAGCTGGCGGCCGATCCGCACCGCGTCAACAACTTCCTGTACCGGGAGGACGACGACCGAGGGTTCCGGTGCCCCGCCGGTGCGCACATCCGGCGCACCAACCCCCGCGACGCCACGATCATCGGCGACGCACGCATGCACCGCCTCATCCGCCGCGGCACCACCTACGGCCCGCCGCTGCCGGAGGGCGTGCTGGAAGACGACGGCGCCGAGCGGGGCCTGGTCGGAGTCTTCATCGGAGCCCATCTGGAGCGGCAGTTCGAATTCATCAAGGCCGAGTGGGTCAACGACGGCAACTTCATCGGCTATCCCGGCGAGAAGGACCCGGTGGCCGGGCATCACGGCGGCACCGGCAGCGTCACCATCCCGGAGAAGCCGGTCCGGCGCCGCCTGCGGAACCTGCCCAGCTTCGTGGTCACCCGGGGCGGTGAGTACTGCTTCGTGCCGGGTCTGCGCGCCTTGCGCTGGCTTGCCGAGCTGGAGGACTGAGGGCGGTTCCTGCCCCCTGAGGTCCCACCACGGTCTCCGAGGAGAGGTCACGTCATGGCAGCACAGTTCGTCCCCTACACGCCGGACGTCGAAGACGATGACCCGCACTTCGACCAGAACGTGCAGACGGTGATCGCAAAGACCGAGGCCTACATCACCGAGTCGGTCAAGGCCGGTGGCACCGGCCGGGCCCTGCGCGACGCCCATGCCAAGGGCTACGGGCTGGTCCGCGGTGAAGTGGAGATCCTGGACGGGCTTCCCCCCGAGTACGCCCAAGGCATCTACGCGACTCCGGGAACCCATGACGCGCTCATCCGCTTCTCCAACGGCTCGCCTCACGCCGGAGCCGACGCGCGACTGGGCGCCGCCACCGGACTGGCACTGAAGATCTTCGACATCCCCGGCCCGACCCTGCTGGAAGACGAACCGGACACGGGCACCTTCGACTACGCCAACATCAACGGACCGATCTTCTTCTGCAACACGGTCGAGCACTACCTGTTCATCCAGGAACTGTTCCTGAACGCGCCGGCCTACTTCTCCCAGGGCCGCCCCGGCGCGCATCGTTTCTTCACCGACTTCGTGACCGGAAAGGGAACGCTGGACCAGGACGACTGGGCGTGGGACGAGTTCCTGGCCTTCCTGCGCCTGTCGAAGACCCCTCCGGCAAACCTGCTGCTGTCGAGCTACTGGACGATGGGCGCGGTCCGGCACGGGGACTACATCGCCAAGGTGCGCATCACCCCCGACCCGTCCTTCGCCGCCGCGGTGGTCCGGCGCGACATCGACCCGACCTCCGCGCAGGAGGTCTTCCGGCCGGCCCTTGAGGCCGAGCTCCAGGAGCGGCCCTACGCCTTCGACATCCAGGTTCAGCTCTGCACCGACCTGGAGCGGATGCCGGTGGAGGACACCACCGTGGAGTGGCCCGAGCAGCTCTCGCCGTCCGTCACCGTGGCCAAACTGCGGTTGCCGCGGCAGGACATCTCCGGCCCGGAAAACCTGGAGAAGATGGACTCACTGTCCTTCACGCCCTGGCGGGTCACCGCCGAGCACGCGCCCCTGGGCAACATCATGCGGTCCCGCAAGGAGGTCTACCGGCAGTCCTCCATGGAGCGCCACAAGCTCAACCAGCAGCCGCGCACAGAGCCCCGCAGCGTCGCCGAGGTACTTGGCCCGGCCCAATGAGCTCCCGGACGTGGGCACGGGAGTGATCGCGTCGGGAAGTCGGGAAGTCGTCAAGGTGCGCCGTTCTCGTGAATCCCACGTCCGACCCGAGGTCCTGGGCATGGCTGCCGCTCGGGTGACGGTTGAATCGGCGGCATGACCAAGAGAGACGTCGCGGCCCTGTTCGGAAACCGCTTCCTGACCGAGCCCGCTCCCTCGCAGACCTTCCCCGAGGAGGGCATGACCGCGACGGACACCATGAGGCTGCTGGATGAGGACCTCGTCATGGAAGGCGACCCGCAGCGCAACCTCGCCACGTTCGTCACCACCTGGATGGAGCCGGAGGCGCAACGGATCATCGCCGAGAACCTCCACCGCAACTTCATCGACCACGCGGAGTACCCCATCTCCGCCGAGATCGAGCAGCGCTGCGTGCGCATGCTCGCCGACCTCTTCCACGCACCGGGCAAGACCACCGGATGCCGGACCCAGGGCTCGTCCGAGGCGATCATGCTCGGCGCGCTGTCGCTGAAGTGGAAGTGGCGGGAGCGCCGCCAGGCGGCCAACCTGCCGGCCGACCGGCCCAACCTGGTCTTCGGCGGCGACGTCCATGTCGTGTGGGAGAAGTTCTGCCGCTACTTCGACGTCGAGCCGCGGATCGTGCCGCTTGCCGAGGACAAGTACACGATCGGCCCAGAGGACGTGGAGCCCCACATCGACGAGAACACCATCGGTGTCGTCGCCGTCGTCGGCACCACGTTCACCGGCCACAAGGACGACGTCGTCGGGATCGACAAGCTCCTGCGGGACGTCCGCAAGGAGCGGGACCTCGACATCCCGATCCACGTCGACGGCGCCAGCGGCGGCTTTGTGTGGCCCTTCCTCTATCCGGACTCGAAATGGGACTTCCGGCTCGAGCAGGTCCGCTCGATCAACGTGTCGGGACACAAGTACGGCCTGGTCTACCCCGGCATCGGCTGGCTGGTCTTCCGCGAGGAGTCCGACCTGGCCAAGGACCTCGTGTTCTACGAGAACTACCTGGGCAAGACCGACGCGACGTTCACGCTGAACTTCTCGACCGGCGCGTCGATGGTCCTCGCCCAGTACTACAACTTCGTGCGGCTGGGTCGTCAGGGCTACACCTACGTCATGGAGACGATGCAGAAGAACGCCCACGCGTTGGCGGACAACCTGCGGAGCAGCGGCCGCTTCGAAGTGATCGGCAGCGACCTCGAGCAGCTGCCGCTGGTCGCTTTCCGCCTCGCCGGCGAGCACGCCTACGACGAGTCCGACATCGCCTGGCAGCTCTCGGCCGAGCGTGGCTGGATGGTGCCGGCGTACACGCTCCCGCCCAACGCGGAGCGGGTGAAGATCCTGCGCGCCCTGGTCAAGGAGACCCTGAGCCGCGAGCAGATCGAGCGTCTGACCCAGGACATCGCCGACGCGTGCGCCACCCTGGACCACAAGGGCGGGACCACCGAGGTCGAGCGGGCCCAGATCAAGCGCGGCACCGGTTACTGACGTCCGCGACCGGCATCCTCGAGGACGGGCGACGAAGTCTTCTGGGCGGCCGCAGGGCGCGGCCGCCGGTGAGCGGTTGTCGGCGTACTGATCGCGCCCGTCGCCTACGGCCCGCCGTCGAAGAAGCCGGACTTCAGGTTTCCGATGACGGCGTCGAGCGGATGCCCACTGACGATGAGCGGTCCGCTCCAGGGCCCGCTGAGTGCGAAGAGCAACGCCAGGCTCAGCCCGACCACACTCGCAACACCTACGATCAGCAGTGATGTTCGCAGGCTGCTGCGGAAGACCAGTGCGCCCGCGTTCACGATCAAGGCCAGTCCGCTGACCACGAGCGTGACGACGTACAGCGCGGGAACGTCGCGCGAGGCGGCCGCGACGCGGGCGCGACGACTACTGGTGACACCGTCGACGGAAGCCACCAGCTCCGTGCCTGTCGGGGTGCCCACCTCTGGCCGGGCCGCCTCGGCGCGCACACTCCGCTCCAGCCGTGCGATCGCGCGAGCGGTGGCGGGGTCGTCACCGGACGCCGCCGCGGTGGCTTCCCACTCCCCGGCGCGCGTGGTCTGCAAGTAGTTCAGCAGTGCCGTGTGGATCGGCTCCGACCGGACTCGCGGACTTGTCGCCGCCCATGCCAGGCGGGAGGCCGCGGCCGCCTCGTCGCTCACCAGCCCCTCGGCCGCGCGCAGGTAGCCGGCCTCGCTGGCCAGTGTGAGTGCCGCGAAGATCGCGAAGGCAGCGCCGAGTGTCGGCATCAGGGGCGTGGCGATCTGCGGCACCCGGTCCCGTTCCTCGACCGGTACGAGCGCCCGGACGCCGACCCGCGCCACGGCCGCGACCAGTAAGGCAAGCAGGAGCCCGCCCACAACCAGCACCACCGCCGGCAGCGAGGTCAACCAGTTCACCACATCACCCACAGCGCGTTGTCGCGAGCGCCACACGGCGGCGGCACATCGGCCCCCGCGACCTGGAGCTCCTCGTCGATCACCTGCAAGGAACGCTCCATGATCACAGTTCGGGGACTGTTGACGCTCGCGACGCCCGGCACGACATCCCGTTTCGTTGGCCGAACAGCCGAATACGGCCCAGTACGAGCCCAGTAAGCCCGGTAAGCCCAGTACGAGGCTGTACCGGCGGTCCGATGCCGGACGTCGGCGTGCGTTCATGTATGTGGCTGGGCGGCTGGATCTGGCCCGTTTCCGACCATCCCCCTGATCACTCTTCGGACAACTTCCGGAAACTCCCCTCACAGCGGCCCCCCAGGACGCCTACAGTGCGAGCACGACCAGAATTTCTGAACACGTTCAGAAACGCCCGCAGGGGCGACAACGGGGAGGATCGCGCACATGCGCAAGGGGGCAAAGGTCGCCATCGTCGGTGGGGTGTTCGCCGTCATGGTGGGGGGCGCCGGGTACGGGGCGTTCAATGTGGTGTCCGCGCTCAGCGGGGACGGGGCGGGCGGCTCGCCCGAGACCAAGGCCGCGAGGAGCGGGCCGCCGAGCGGCGCGGAGGTCAAGGAGGCGAGTGCCAAGTTCTTCTCGTCCTGGGCGAAGGGCGACGCCGAGACGGCGGCCTCCTACACCAACGACGCCGTGGCGGCGGGCAGTCTGCTGGCCGGCTACCGCGCGGAAGCGCACATCACCAAGGTGCACATCACGCCGGGCACGCCGTCCGGCACCACCGTGCCGTTCTCCGTCAAGGCGACGGTGGCGTACGAGGGCCGGAGCAAGCCGCTCGCGTACGACTCCGAGCTGACCGTCGTCCGTGGTGAGACCACCGGGCGGGCGCTCGTCGGCTGGAAGCCGGCCCTCGTCCACCCGGACCTCACCGCCGCGGACGACACCCTGGTCACCGGCGAGGCGGCCACCCCGCCGATCGAGGCCGTGGACCGCGACGACGTCGTCCTGACCGAGAAGAAGTACCCCTCCCTCGGGCCGGTCCTGGACGCGCTGCGCGAGAAGTACGGCGAGAAGGCGGGCGGCAGACCCGGGGTCGAACTGTCGGTCCACCACACGGGCGAGGGCGCGGCCGACAAGACACTCGTGACGCTCGCCAAGGGCACTCCGGGCAAGCTGCGTACGACGCTCAGCGCGAGCGCGCAGGCGGCGGCAGAGAAGGCGGTGGCCCAGTACTCCGAGTCGTCGGTGGTCGCGGTGAAGCCGAGCACCGGTGAGGTGCTGGCGGTCGCCAACCACCGCGAGGACGCGTTCAACGCGGCCTTCGAGGGGCGGCTCGCGCCCGGCTCCACCATGAAGATCATCAGCGCCGCGACACTGATCGACAACGGCATCGCGACCATGAACGGTCCGGCCCCCTGCCCGGACACCGCGACCTGGCAGAGCCAGACCTTCCACAACCTCACGGGCATGGAGCCCAACGAGAAGGCGACGCTCGCCAACAGCTTCCTGCGCTCGTGCAACACGGCCTTCGTGAAGTACGCGGACGAGGTGAAGGTCGACTCGCTCACCAAGGAGGCCGAGGACCGCTTCGGGCTCGGCGGCGACAACTGGAAGACCGGCATCATCTCCTTCGACGGTTCGGTCCCCGCCTCCGGCGGCCCGAACACCGCGGCCAACATGATCGGGCAGGGCGAGGTCCAGATGAACCCGCTGAACATGGCCTCGGTCACGGCGACCGCCATGACGGGCGCCTTCCGCCAGCCCTACCTGGTCCCGAGGTCGCTCGACGACCGGGAGTTCGCCGCCGCCAAGGGCCTGGCGTCGAACACGGTCACCCAGCTGAAGGCGATGATGCGCCTCACCGCGACCCAGGGCACCGCCGCGGGCGTGATGGCCGGGCTCGGCGGGGACATCGGCGCGAAGACGGGGTCCGCGGAGGTCGACGGGCAGGCCAAGTCCAACAGCTGGTTCACCGGGTACCGGAACGACATCGCGGCGGCCGCCACCACCGAGGAGGGCGGTCACGGCGGCGACGCGGCCGGTCCGATCGTCGCAGCTGTGCTACGAACGGGCGGCTGAAGTCACCCGTGTCACCGCGGGACCCTAGGGTGGTGCTCCTCGTTGGGAACGTGAGGGTACCGGGGGCCTGGGGACAGCGGAGGAATCAGAGCTGTGGGCAAGAGAAGGCGCGCCGCCGAGCGCAACAGGAGCGGTCGTCCGCTCGTCATCGGCGGGCTGATCGCCGTCGTCGCCGTCGGCGGGGCGGTCGGTGCCTACAGCCTGTACGGCAGTGGGGCCGCGGCCGAGGAACGCGCGTCTCAGGCCCGCCACCGGGCCGTGAAGACGGGCCCGCTGTCGGCGACGGAGATCCGTACGACGGCCACGGAGTTCCTGAATGCCTGGCAGCGGGGCAAGGTCACCGGGGCCGCGGCCGCCACCGACGACTCGGCGGCGGCGCGCACGGCCCTGACCGGCTACACCAAGGACGCGCACATCACCGACGTGACACTGACGCGCGGCAAGCGCTCGGGGGCGTCGGTCCCGTTCTCCGTCAAGGCGACGGTGTCGTACAAGGGCCGGAGCAAGCCGCTCGCGTACGAGTCGAAGCTGACGGTCGTGCGGCGGGCCAAGGACGGCGTACCGCTGGTGAGCTGGCGGCCGTCGGTGGTGCACCCGGATCTCGGTGCGGGCGACCGTCTCGTGACCGGCGAGGCGGGCACGCCGCCGATCAAGGCCCTGGACCGCGACGGCGGCGAGCTGACCACGGCCACGTACCCGTCCCTGGGCTCGGTGCTGGACGGGCTGCGCGAGAAGTACGGCAAGAAGGCCGGCGGCAAGGCGGGCATCGAGCTGCGGGTGGTCCGCAAGGCGGTGAAGGGGACCGGCAAGGACAAGACCCCCGACAAGACGCTCGTCACGCTGAGCGAGGGGACGCCGGGGACGCTGAAGACGACGCTGAGCCCGACGCTCCAGGCGAAGGCGGAGCAGCAGGTGACGACGAAGGAGCGCGCGTCGGTCGTGGTCATGCGCCCGTCGACGGGTGAGATCCTCGCCTTCGCCAACTCCTCCCACGGCTTCAACACGGCGCTCCAGGGTTCGCTGGCGCCGGGCTCGACGATGAAGATCGTGACGTCGACGCTGCTGTTCGAGAAGAACCTGGCGTCGGCGGACAAGACGCACCCGTGCCCCAAGTACGTGACGTACGGCGGCTGGAAGTTCCAGAACGACGACAAGTTCGAGATCAAGGGCGGCACGTTCAAGGCGAGCTTCGCGCGGTCCTGCAACACGGCCTTCATCAGCCAGGCGAAGAAGCTGAAGGACGGCGACCTCACGGCGGTGGCGCAGCAGATCTACGGCCTGAGCATGAACAACTGGTCCATCGGGGTCCCGTCCTTCGACGGCGCGGTCCCGGTGCAGAGCGCGGCGCAGATGGCGGCCTCGCTGATCGGCCAGGGCGGGGTGCGCATGAACCCGCTGAACATGGCGTCGGTGGTGTCGACGGCGAAGACGGGTGTCTTCCACCAGCCGTACCTGGTGTCGCCGTCGCTGGACGACCGCGCGCTCGCGAAGACGACCCGCACGATGTCGTCGTCGACGCGGGCGCAGTTGAAGGAGGTCCTCCAGTACACCGCCGCGGCCGGCACGGCGGCGCAGGCGATGTCGGGGCTCGGCCCGGACTACGGCGCGAAGACGGGCTCGGCGGAGGTCGACAACCAGAAGCAGCCGAACGGCTGGTTCACGGCCTGGAAGGGCGACCTGGCCTCGGCGGGCGTGGTCCAGGCCGGCGGCCACGGCGGTGACTCGGCGGGCCCGATCGTGGCGGCACTGCTCAGGGCGGGCAGCTGACGGGTCGAGGCGGGCGGCCGGCCTGAGGGGGCCGGTCCGAGGCCCTAATGGGGTACGGGCGTCGCCAGATAGGTCCGGCGCAAGAAGCGGAACAGGGTCTTCGCCTCGAACTCGACCACCGCCACCCCCTGCGCCGAGTGGAACTCCATGACCGCCTGGACCCGGCCGCACGGCCAGATGCGCACCTCGCCCGTGCCCGTCGGGGTGCGCAGGCCGCGTTCCAGGAGGTCGCGGGAGAAGGCCCACTCGTGCGGGCCGGGCAAGCCGATGCGGACCGATCGGGGGTCGACTTCGGGGTCGTAGCGCAGGACGACCGGGACGGTGTCCTGGGCTTCCGGGGCGTCCGAGACGACATGGGCTCGTGCGTACTGTTCGACGACCGACATCGACAGCTCCTCACGCTTTGTAACCTAAGCAGAGGCTGTGGGTCCGCTACTTCACTTCTCCAATGTCGCATACTCGGACAATTACGGCTTCGCCCGCCCCGGCCCGCTATTGGTGAGCGCATCGCTCTTGCAAGGCATTCGCAACAAGGCACTATCATCGAACGGTGCATGTGCCTGACGGATTCATCAACGCCCCGGTCTCCGCGGTCTCCGGAGTGGTCGCCGCCGGCGCCATCGCCGTGAGCCTGCGCGGTGCCCGCCGTGAACTGGACGAGCGGACCGCCCCGCTCGCCGGTCTGGTCGCCGCGTTCATCTTCGCCGTACAGATGCTGAACTTCCCGGTCGCGGCCGGGACCAGCGGACATCTGCTCGGCGGTGCGCTCGCCGCGATACTCGTCGGCCCCTTCACCGGGGTGCTGTGCGTGTCGGTCGTCCTGCTGATGCAGGGGATCCTGTTCGCCGACGGCGGTCTCACCGCGCTCGGCGTCAACATCACCGACATGGCGATCGTCACGACCGTCGTGTCCTACGCCGTCTTCCGCGGCCTCGTGAAGGTGCTCCCCCGCAAGCGACGCTCCGTCACGGTCGCCGCCTTCGTCTCCGCGCTGCTGTCGGTGCCGGCCGCCGCCGTCGCCTTCACCCTCTTCTACGCGGTCGGCGGCACCACAGACATCGCGATCGGCAAGGTCGCCACCGCCATGATCGGCGTGCATGTGCTCATCGGCATCGGCGAGGCCGCGATCACCGCCCTCACCGTCGGCGCCGTCATCGCCGTACGGCCGGATCTCGTCCACGGGGCCCGCGGGCTCCAGCAGCGTCTGAAGCTGCGGGTCGGCGGCGATCTGGTGGACGCGCCCGCCGCGCCCGCCGCCCCCGCGACCCCCGTCGCCGCCCGCACCTCGCACCGCAAGGTGTGGATCACCGGCCTCGTCACCTCCCTCGTCCTCGCCGGGTTCGTCAGCTTCTACGCCTCCGCCAGCCCCGACGGCCTGGAGAAGGTCGCCAAGGACCAGGGCATCGACGCCAAGGCCAAGAAGCACCACACCGAGGACTCCCCGCTCGCCGGCTACGGCGTCAAGGACGTCTCCGACGCCCGGATCTCCGGCGGTCTCGCGGGCGTGATCGGCGTCGGCATCACCGTCGTCGCGGGCACCGGCGTCTTCTGGGCCGTCCGCAGGCGGCGCACCGTCGACGCCTCCCCCGTGAACACGAGCGTCTGACATGGGTGCGGGACACGCCCACAAGCTCTACCGGCACGGGCACTCCGCCGTGCACGCCCTGCCCCCGCACACCAAGCTCGCCGCCGCCTTCGCCTTCGTGGTCGTCGTCGTGTCGACGCCCCGCGAGGCGATGTGGGCGTTCGCGCTGTACGCCGCGCTCCTGGCGGTGGCCGCCCACCGGGCCCGGGTGCCCGCCCCCTTCCTGCTCAAGCGGCTGCTCATCGAGGTCCCGTTCGTCGCCTTCGCCGTGCTCATGCCGTTCGTGGCGGAGGGCGAGCGGGTCGACGTGCTGGGACTCTCGCTGAGCGTCAACGGCCTGTGGGGCGCCTGGAACGTGCTGGCCAAGGGAACCCTGGGCGTCGCCGCCTCGGTCCTGCTCGCCTCCACCACCGAACTGCGCGAACTGCTGCTCGGACTCCAGCGGCTCAGGCTCCCGCCGCTCCTCGTGCAGATCGCGTCCTTCATGATCCGCTACGGGGACGTCATCACGGACGAGATGCGGCGGATGCGGATCGCCCGGGAGTCCCGCGGGTTCGAGGCGCGCGGGATCCGGCACTGGGGCGTGCTCGCCAAGTCCGCGGGGGCACTGTTCATCCGCTCCTACGAGCGCGGGGAACGCGTCCATCTCGCCATGGTCAGCCGGGGGTACGCCGGTTCGATGCCGGTCATCGACGAGGTGACCGCTTCCCGGGCACAGTGGTCGTACGCCCTCGCCCTCCCCTTCGCCGCCCTTGTCGTATGCCTGCTCGGATGGACGCTGTGACCTCTCCCGAACCTGTGAACTCCCCCGCGCCCGTGGGCTCCCCCGCGCCCGTGAGCGCGCCCTCCCTGGACGTGGCCGGCCTCGCCTTCGCCTACCCCGACGGCCACCAGGCTCTCTTCGGCGTGGACTTCCGCGTCGAACGAGGTGAACGCGTCGCCCTGCTCGGGCCGAACGGCGCCGGCAAGACCACCCTCGTGCTCCACCTCAACGGCATCCTCACCGGCGGGGCGGGGACCGTGACGGTGGCCGGGCTGCCGGTGGGCAAGCGGCACATGGCCCAGATCCGGCGCAAGGTCGGGATCGTCTTCCAGGACCCGGACGACCAGCTGTTCATGCCGACGGTCCGGGAGGACGTGGCCTTCGGACCGGCGGCCGCCGGGCTGACCGGCGCGGAGCTGGAAGCCCGGGTGGACCGGGCCCTCGACCAGGTCGGCATGGCCGAGTTCAAGGGCCGCCCGCCGCACCACCTCTCGTTCGGACAGCGGCGCCGGGTGGCCGTGGCGACCGTGCTCGCGATGGAGCCGGAGATCCTCGTCCTCGACGAGCCGTCCTCCAACCTCGACCCCGCCTCACGCCGCGAACTCGCCGACATCCTGCGGTCGCTGGACGTCACCGTGCTCATGGTCACGCACGACCTCCCGTACGCCCTGGAGCTGTGCCCGCGTTCGCTGATCCTGAGCGAGGGCGTGATCGCGGCGGACGGCAGGACGGGCGAGCTGCTCGCGGACGACACGCTGATGCGGGCCCACCGTCTGGAGTTGCCCTTCGGCTTCGACCCGCGCTCCGTGACAATGGGCGCGTGACGAATCAAGAGAACACCGGGTCACTGCTGCTCGACGATCAGCTGTGCTTCGCGCTGTACGCGGCCCAGCGCGCCGTGACCGCCGCGTACCGCCCGCTTCTCGACGAACTCGGGCTGACGTATCCGCAGTATCTGGTGCTCCTGGTCCTGTGGGAGCGCGGCGAGACGACGGTCAAGGAGCTGGCGGCCGCGCTGCGGCTCGACTACGGCACGGTGTCGCCGCTGCTGAAGCGGCTGGAGTCGGCGGGTCTGGTCAGCCGGGAGCGCTCGGCGCGCGACGAGCGGTCGGTGCTCGTGGCGGTCACCGGGCGGGGCGAGGAGCTGCGGGAGCGCGCGGCGCATGTGCCGCAGGCGCTGCTGGCGGCGACCGGACTGCGCGGGGGCGAGGTGGCAGCGCTGCGGGAAGAGCTGTGGCGGCTGGCCGAACGGGCGGAGTCGGCGGCGGCACAGAGCCGCTGACCTGACCCGCCCGCAACCTGCCGCGGGTTACCCGCGGTTGCCGACCCCTGACCGCGAACGGGCGCCTACCGGCCGGTACCTTGTGCACAATGTACTTGCGCACTTCGGTGTTGCCGTAGTTCGTCACGTTGTCCGCCCTGGGGGAGGCCCTGCCATGATCGACGGTGCCGCTGTCGACACCCGCCCGACGAAGATCATGTACGTCGCCGAGGCCACCGCACACGGCGGCCGCGACGGCTACGTCACCAGCCAGGACGGCCGGCTGGAGCTGAAGGTCGCGATGCCGCCGGCGCTCGGCGGGAACGGCGACGGCACGAACCCGGAGCAGCTGTTCGCGGCCGGATACAGCGCCTGCTTCCACAACGCGCTGGTGCTGGTCGGCCGCCGCGAGGGCTACGACCTGTCCGGCTCCACGGTCGCCGCGAAGGTCGGCATCGGCCCCAACAAGCAGCGCGGTTACGGCCTCGCGGTCGCCCTCAGCGTGTCCCTGCCGGTGGTGGACCAGGACCTGGCGACGAAGCTCGTGGACGCGGCCCACGAGGTCTGCCCGTACTCGAACGCGACCCGCGGCAACATCGAGGTCACGATCGTGCTGGGCTAGGCACGGCTCAGGAATCGCCGGGGACGGGTGTGTGTTGCATCCACTGTCGTTGAACGGTGGAAGGAGCACGGGCGTGGATGTGAACGGCACGGTGGCCGAGGGCTTCGAGCCGGTCAGGGACGCGTTCGCGCGGAACTTCGAGACGCTCGGGGAGCGGGGCGCGGCCGTCGCCGTGTACCGGGACGGGCGCAGGGTCGTCGATCTGTGGGGCGGCACCCGGGACGTCGACGGTACGGCGGGCTGGGAGCGGGGGACCGCGCAGATCGTGCGCTCGGCGACCAAGGGTGTCGCCGCGGCCGTCCTGCTGATGCTCGCCGAGCGCGGGGAGCTGGACCTGGACGCTCCGGTGGGCCACTACTGGCCGGAGTTCAAGGCGCAGCACAAGGAACGGACGCTCGTCAGCCATGTTCTGTCGCACCGCGCCGGGGTCCCGGTCCTCGACCGCCCGCTGACGCCCGCCGAGGCCGCGGACCCGGACCTCGGCGCCGCCGCGGTGGCCGCGCAGGCGCCCGCCTGGGAGCCGGGTACGGACCACGGCTATCACGCACAGACGTACAGCTGGCTGACGGGCGAGCTGGTCCGCCGGGTCACGGGCCGCGGGATCGGCGAGTGGATCGCGGCGGAGATCGCCGGGCCGCTGGGTCTCGACCTGTGGGTCGGGCTGCCGGCGGCGCGGGCCCACCGGGTCGGCCGGGGCGGACAGACCGAGGCTCCGGCGGCGGACGGCGCCCTGCGCACCCGCCCCAAGCGCGCGGTCGCTCAGGCGTACGCGGACCCCTCCTCCCTCACCCGCCGGGCCTTCGCCGCGATCACCCCGCTCCCGGACGAGAACGACCCCGGCTACCGCGCCGCCGTCCTCCCCGCCTCCAACGGCATCGCGACGGCGGACGCTCTGGCCCGCTTCTACGCGGCGCTGACCGGCGAGGTGGACGGCGTACGGCTGTGGCGGCCGGAGACGGTCGCCCTGGCCCGCGCGGAGCGGTCCGCGGGCCCCGACCGTGTCCTGGTCGTGAACACCCGCTTCGGCCTCGGTCACATGCTGCACGGCAGCGCGTCCCCGCTGCTGTCCCCGGCCTCCTTCGGCCACCCGGGCCGTGGCGGCCCCCTCGGCTTCGCCGACCCCGAGTCGGGCATAGCGTTCGGCTATGTGACGAACGGCTACCGCACGAGCGTCACGGCGGACCCGCGGGCGCAGGCACTGGTACGGGCGGTACGGGCGGCCCTGGGGAACTGAGCGTCACCGGGACCGGGTTCGCGTCACCGGGACCGGGGTTCGCGTTACTGGGTCAACGGATGCGACGTCCGCCCCGACGCGCCGTCGATCTCGTCGTGCGCCTTGGTCAGTAGCTGCATCGCCAGCTCGTTCAGCGCCCGCGCCGCCGCGATCTCCTCGCCGACGCGCGGCTGATTCTCGTCGGAACGGTGACGGCTCGCGTAGCCGTGCGCCCGTACTTCGCTCCCGTCGGGAAGCCGTACGAGGGCCGCCGCGCGGGTGCGCTGGTCGTCCTCCTGGAATTCCAGCTCGACATGCCATCCCACAATGGTGTGCGTCATGACGATCACCTCCGGAACCGGTAATTCCAGAGTGCTCCTCGGGTGGCGTCCGGCGCCAGCGCGGGCCCGAGCCGGTGGCCGCGGGCGAGTACGCGCGGTCAGCCCGCGTGCAGCATCAGGCCGATCCCGACGACCAGCAGGCCGGCCGCCGCGATCCGCGGCGCCCCGAAGCGCTCCTTGAAGAAGACCGCCCCGATCGCCGCGCCCACGATGATCGAGGACTCGCGCAGGGCGGCGATGGGCGCCAGTTCGGCCCGGGTCTGGGCCCACAGGACCAGGGCGTACGCCGCCACGGACAGCGCCGCGCCGACGAGGCCGAGCCCGGCGACCGGCCGCAGCAGCCCCACCGCCGCACCGCGCCAGCGGTACAGCGCGTACGCCGGGATCACCACGCCCTGGATCGCCATCAGCCACGCGATGTACCCGAACGACGAGCCCGAGGCGCGCACTCCGAGGCCGTCCACCACGGTGTACGCCGCTATGGTCAGCCCCGTCGCCAGTGCCGCGCCGATCGCCGCCCAGTTCGGGCGGCGCCCGCGCAGGCCCCACAGCGCCACACCCGTCAGCCCCGCGCACGACACGACGACGCCCGCCGCCGCCCAGCCGTCCGGCACCTCGTGCGCGAAGACCGCCGCCAGCACCGTGACGACGAGCGGGGCGGTGCCGCGCGCGATGGGGTAGGCCTGGCCGAAGTCGCCCAGCCGGAACGATCGCATCAGCAGCGCGTAGTAGGCGATGTGGATGGCGCAGGAGATCAGCAGATACGGCCACGACCCGCCCGCCGGGAGCGCCGCGAACGGGATCGCCGCGAGGCCGATCAGCATGCCGCCGCCCGAGATCAGCGTAAATCCGACCAGCTTGTCCGTGACGCGGTGGGCGATCGCGTTCCAGCTCGCGTGGGTGACCGCGGCGAGCAGGACGGCCGCCGTGACGGCCGGGGTCACGCGGTGCGCTCGCGCACGTCCACCAGGGCGGCCCCCGCGTGGGCGATCAGGGCCTCGGGCTCCATCGGGAACACGGCGTAGGGGGTCCCGGCGGCGGCCCACACCGTGTCGTGCTCCAGCAGCGAACGGTCCGCGAGGACGCGGGTCCTCGTGCGGTGCCCGAAGGGCGGGACGCCGCCGATCGCGTACCCGGTCGTCTCCCGCACGAGGTCGGCCTTGGCTCGCGTGACCTTCGCGGCGCAGAGCTCCCGCCGGACGAGCTCCACGTCGACGCGCGACGCCCCGTCCATGAGGACGAGCACCGGCACCCCGTCCGCCGCGAAGATCAGCGACTTGCAGATCTGGTCCAGCTCGCAGCCGATCGCGGCGGCGGCCTCGGCGGCGGTGCGGGTGCCGTCCGGGAACCGCCGGATCCGTGTCTGCAGGTCACCGAGCCCCATCTCGCGCAGGGCCTCGGTGAATCGGGGGTGGGCGCCGGAGTCTTCCGTGCCTTCGGTGGCAGTCGACGTCGTCATGCACGGCACGCTAGCGGTGCGTGTACCGGGCACGCGAACGGGTTCCTCGCGCGGAGCCCGCCGGTCACTTCCCGGACACGTACGCGAGGAAGCCGGTCCAGGTGGCGGGCGTCAGGGTGAGATGGGGGGTGTGGGGGGTCTTGGAGTCGCGGATGTGGATCGTGGCGGGGGTCGTGGCTATTTCGACGCAGTCACTTGGGTTGCTGCTGTCGCTGTAGCTGCTCTTGAACCAGTGGAGTTCCGAGGTGCTCATAATTCCCCCAGCGCTTGCTCGATGAAGTCCAGCGACTCCCCTGGCGAGAGAGCCTGCGCCCGGATGATGCCATACCGCAGTTCGAGGATCCGGAGCTGCCTCGGGTCGGAGACCGGCCGTCCGCCGAACTCGTCGTCGGTGCGCCCGGCTCCCGTGCCGTCCGCGAACTTCAGTACCTGGATCCGACCGCCCGTACCCGGGTGCTCCGCGCGTGCGGTCGGCATCACTTGGAGTTCGACGTTCGGCAACCGGGCGACCTCCAGGAGGTGTTCCAGCTGTCGGCTCAGCACCATTTTCCCCCCGACCGGACGTTCGAGCGTCACCTGCTCCTGAACAAAGCTGAGTTCGGGACCCGACTCCTTTTCCAGGATGGACTGACGAGCCATCCGTGCGGCCAACGCCCGCTCCATCTCGCCCGCCGACAGCTTGGGCCGCCGTGTCCCCAGCAGCGCCCGTGCGTACTCCGGCGTCTGCAACAGCCCGTGGAGGTTGTGGTTGCCGTACAGCTGAAGCTCAACCGCACGCTCCTCCAGCTGCGCCAGCTCGCGCACCTTCTTCGGATACCGGGCCTTCTCCAGACGGTGGAGGGCGACTTCCTCCTTGCCGTCGAGGCGCAAGGAAAGAAGGATCTGGACAAGCCCCACAGTTGGGCCTACTACTTGGCCCACTTGTACGCCAAGTACAAGCTGCCCCCGGTACTCCTCGTCGTCTGCCAGGACCGGAACACCGCCGCCTGGGCTGCCCTCCCTGTGGATATCGGACCGCCAGAGTGGCCCGCCCTCACGGTGCGTCCCCTGGTCCTGGGGCCGGACAACGTGCCTATGGTCAGCGCCCCGGCCGAAGCCGCCCGCGACATCCCGCTGGCCGTCCTCTCCGCCATGCTGCACGGCCGAGACCGGGGTATCGATGCGATACTGAAAGCGCTGGCAGCGGCCTTGAAGGGCTTGGAAGTCCTCGACCCGGAGACCGCAACGATCTTCGTAGAACTCACATCTCAAGGCTTGGACAAGACCTGGGCCGCCAAAATCTGGAGGGACCTCGTGGCCGTCGATACTTCGTTCTTCACGTCATCGCTGTCCCAGGAGATCCGGGCCGAAGGGGAGGCCAAGGGCCGGGCCGCCGACATACTGCGTATCCTCGACCGCCGCGGCATCCCCGTCGCTGACACCGACCGCGAGCGCATCACCTCCTGCGACGACCTCGACGCCCTCACCCTCTGGTTCGACCGCGCCATCACCGCTGCCTCCATCGCCGAGGTGTTCGCGGAAGACCTGTCCGACCAGGAGCAGTAAGAACAGGCCACGTCAGAGGCAAGACAGGGCGCCCCACCAGCGTGGGGCGCCCTGTCAGCGTCTACGGACAGCTACGGACGGCTCAGACCCGTGCCAGCTTCCGGTCCTCGTCCGCGTCCCCGTCCTTGGGCCGGTCGGTGTCGTGGGCGCGCAGGCCCTCGCCCTCCACGTCCACGTTGGGAAGCGCGCGGTCCAGCCACTTCGGCAGCCACCAGGCCCGCTTGCCCAGCAGCGCGAGCACCGCCGGGACGATCGCCATGCGGACCACGAACGCGTCGAAGAAGACGGCGATCGCGAGCCCGAAGCCGATCATCTTGATCATCGACTCGCTGGAGCCGATGAAGCCGGAGAAGACGGCGATCATGATGACGGCCGCGGCCGTGACCACCCGTGCGCCGTGCTTGAAGCCCGTGACGATCGCCTGGGCGGGCTTCTCCCCGTGGACGTACGCCTCGCGCATCCGGGTCACGAGGAACACCTCGTAGTCCATCGCGAGGCCGAAGACGACGCCCACCATGAAGATCGGCATCATCGACATGATCGGGCCGGTCTCCTCGACGCCCATCAGGCCGGCCAGCCAGCCCCACTGGAAGACCGCGACGACGGCGCCGAGCGCGGCCATCACCGAGAGCAGGAAGCCGAGGGCCGCCTTCAACGGGACCAGGACCGAGCGGAAGACCACGATCAGCAGCAGGAACGCCAGGCCGACGACGAGCGCCAGGTACGGGACCAGCGCGTCGTTCAGCTTCTGCGAGAAGTCGATGTTCATCGCCGTCGTGCCGGTGACCAGCACCTCCGCGTCCGTGCCGGCCTTGATCTCGCCGCCCGCGTCACGGATGGCGTGCACCAGGTCCTCGGTCTTCACGGAGGACGGCTTCGAGTCGGGGACGACCGTGATCATCGCGGTGTCGCCGGCCTTGTTGTACGTCGCCGGAGTCACCGACACGACGCCCTTGAGGTCCTTGACGGTGTCCGTCACCTTGGTGACGGCCGCCTTCGGGTGGGTGCTCGACTTGGCGTCGACGACGACCATCAGCGGACCGTTGAAGCCGGGGCCGAAGCCGTCCGACAGCAGGTCGTAGGCCCGGCGCTGCGTCGTGGACGTCGGCTGCGAACCGTCGTCCGGCAGGCCCAGCTCCAGCGAGGTGGCGGGCACGGCCGCGGCACCGAGCCCGACCACGCCCAGCAGCAGGACCGCCACCGGACGCCGGACGACGAAGCTCGCCCAGCGCGTACCCATGTTCGGCCTGGCCGGCTTCTTCGCCGCGCGCCCGCCGCCGAGCAGCTTGCTCTTCTTGCCCGCCGGCTGCACCATCCTGCCCGTGTAGCCGAGCAGCGCCGGGATCATCGTCAGCGCGATCAGTACGGCGATGGCGACCGTGCCCGCCGCGGCGACACCCATCTTCGTCAGCATCGGGATGTTGACCACGGCCAGGCCGACGAGGGCGATCACGACCGTGAGACCGGCGAAGACCACCGCGGAACCCGCCGTGCCGACCGCCCGGCCCGCCGCCTCCTCGCGCTCCCTGCCCTCGGCCAGTTCGGCCCGGTAGCGGGAGACGATGAACAGGGCGTAGTCGATGCCGACGGCGAGGCCGATCATCATCGCCAGCGTGGAGGTGGTGGAGCCCAGGTCGAGCGCCTTCGCGAGTGCCGTGATCGTGGAGACGCCGATGCCCACGCCGATCAGCGCGGTCAGCAGCGGCAGCCCGGCCGCGATCAGCGAGCCGAAGGTGATGACGAGGACGACCGCGGCGACCGCGATGCCGATGACCTCGGTGGACCCGGTCTCGGGTGCCGCCTGGAGCGCGTCACCGCCGACCTCCACGGTCAGGCCCGTGTCCCGCGCCTCCTGCGCCGCCTCGTTCAGGGCGTCCTTGGAGGCGTCCTTCAGCTCCATGCCGGAGACGTCGTAGCGCACCTGCGTGTACGCGATCGCCCCGTCCTTGGAGAGCGAGTGCGTCTTGAAGGGGTCGGTGACGGAGGTGACCTCCGAGCCGTCGCCCAGCGCCTTGACGGTCTTCTTGACGGCCGCCTTGTTGGCCGCGGCCGACATCTTCTCGCCGCTCGGCGCCCGGAAGACGACCCGTGCGGTCGCGCCGTCGGCGCTCATGCCCGGGTAACGGCTCTCCAGCAGGTCGAAGGCCTTCTGCGCCTCGGTGCCGGGGATCGAGAACGAGCTGGAGCCCGCGGTGGGCGCGGAGGCGGCGCCGACACCCGCGAGCGTCAGCAGCGCCACCCATATCAGGGCGACGAAGTGCCGTCGCCTGAAGGCGAACCGGCCGATTTTATAGAGGAACGTGGCCACGAGGGCGTACTCCCGGTCAGGTCGTGGAGGTGCGTGTGGGCAGGGGTCATCAGCCCGACGACGTGAGCGGTCGCGTCAGGTGGAGCAGGGAATGCGCGGGGAGGGAGGGGAGAGAGGGGAAGCAGGGAATCAGGCGCCGAGGGCGGGGAGGACCACGGCGTCGACGTACGAGGTGAGGAATTCCTGCGTGGGAGGCAGTTCGTCGATCAGGGTGCGGGCCGCGAAGGCACCGATCAGCATGTGCAGCACGTACTGCGTCGCGGGGTTGTCCGCTCTGATCTCGCCCCGGTCGACGGCGCGTTGCAGCAGTCGCTGCATCTCGTTCGTCTCGGGATCGATGATCAGGTCCCGGAAAGCGTCCAGGAGATCGGGGTTCGCGTGCACCGCCACGGCCAGACCCCGCATGAGCGCGGAGTTCTGCTCCATCTCGCAGTTGTTCTCCCGCGTCACGAGGGCGTGGAAGTCACCGCGCAGCGAGCCGGTGTCGACCTCGCCGAAATGCGAGTGCTTCTGGTGCCGCAGCGCCTTCACCACCAGCTCGGCCTTGCCGCCCCACTGGCGGTAGAGAGTGGCCTTGCTGGACCGGGTGCGGGAGGCCACGGCGTCCATGGTCAGGGCGTCGTAGCCGACTTCCCGGAGCAGGTCGAGCACCGCCGAGTACAGCTCGGCCTCGCGCTCGGGCGTGATCCGACTGCGGCGCACCGTTGCGGTCTCAGTCATCGCACTCGCCTCTCCTGCTTCGAACGACACGGTTTCCGGTTGCGTACGTCTACCCGTACGTCTTCCTCGTACCTTCCTGAAGATACCCCGAGAGCGAGCGAAACGAAACCGTTTCGTACGTGTCGTGGGTCACGCACATGTTTTCACAAGTTGCCGGGGCCCGTCGCGCGGAAAAGCATGGGTTAGGTGAACCCCGAGTCCGAGAACGTCCCCGGCTATCTCCGCTTCCCGCATCTCCACGGCGCGCGGCTGTGCTTCGCGGCCGAGGACGACCTGTGGCTGGCCCCCCTCGACGGAGCGGGGCGGGCCTGGCGGATCACCGTCGACCGCACCAAGGTCGGCCATCCGCGCTTCTCGCCCGACGGCCGCCACATCGCGTACACGAGCTGGCGCAGCCTCGTCCCGGAGATCCACCTGGCGCCGGTGGACGGCGGCCCCGGCCGGCGGCTCACCTACTGGGGCAGCACCGACACCCGGGTGTGCGGCTGGTCGCCGCCCGACAAGGAGGGGCACAGCGACATCCTCGCCGTCGCCTCCCACGGCGAGCCCTTCTCCTACTTCACCTGGGCCTACTGCGTCCCCACCGACGGCGACCCCGGCGGCCGGCTCCCCTGGGGCCCGGTCTCCGACATCGCGGTCGCCGACATCGACGGCGAGCGCAAGACCCTGCTGCTCACCGGCACCCCACCGCACGAACCGGCCTCCTGGAAGCGCTACCGGGGCGGCGCGACGGGGCGGCTCTGGCTGCACGGACAGCGGCTCCTCGCGGACATCGACGGGCACCTCGACAGCCCCCTGTTCGTGGGCGGCCGGATCGCGTTCCTCTCCGACCACGAGGGCATCGGGAACCTCTACTCGTGCGCCTACGACGGCTCGGACCTGCGGCGCCACTCGGACCACGACGCGTTCTACGCGCGGCACGCGTCGAGCGACGGCACCCGGGTCGTGTACCAGTGCGCCGGTGACCTGTGGATCGTCGACGACCTGTCCCCCGACTCGGTGCCCCGCCGGCTCGACGTGCGGCTCGGCGGGCCGCGGGCCGGACGCCGTACGTACCAGGTGCCGGCCGCGCAGCACGTCGACGGGATCTCCGTGGACGAGACGGGCCGGGCCAGCGCCGTCGTCGTACGCGGCAGTCTGTACTGGCTCACGCACCGGGACGGACCCGCGCGCACGATCACGGACACGCCGGGGGTGCGGGTGCGGCTGCCCGAGATGCTCGGCTCGGGCGGTCAGGTCGCGTACATCACGGACGCGGAGGGCGAGGACGCCGTCGAGATCGCCCATCTGCCCAGGGTCTCCGGCGAGCGCGAGCCGCGCCGCCTCGCCTCGGGGCGGCTCGGCCGCGTACAGGAACTGGCGGCGGACCCGCGGGGCGAACGGCTCGCGATCGCCTCGAACGACGGGCGGCTGCTGCTCATCACGGTGTCCGAGGCCGCCGGCGAGGAGGCCGGGGCCGACGCCGTGGAGAGCGGGGAGCCGGACGGCGAGGTCACCGAGCTGATCCGGTCGATCAACGGGCCGGTGCGGGATCTCGCCTTCTCCCCGGACGGGGCGTGGCTGACGTGGTCGCATCCGGGCATCGGGCGGTCGCTGCGGCAGATCAAGATGGCGCGGATAAAGGACCGGCTGATCGTCGATGTCACCAACGGGCGCTTCGAGGACGAGAATCCGGTGTTCACCCGGGACGGACGGTATCTGGCCTTCCTCTCCTGGCGCGGCTTCGACCCCGTGTACGACGTGCACACCGGGGATCTGTCGTTCCCGCTGGGCTGCCGCCCGTACCTGGTGCCGCTGTCCTCGGCGACCCTCTCCCCGTTCGCGCTGAACCCGGAGGGGCGGCCGGTGGCCGGCGGTCTCGATCCGGTCGAGGACGAGAGCGGCGACGGCGCGGTGACCGTCGAGCTGGAGGGACTGGAGAGCCGGGTCACGCCCTTCCCGGTCACGGCGTCGAAGTACTCGGCGCTGTATCCCGTCGCGGGCGGCGGCCTGGTGTGGCTGCGGTGGCCGATCTCGGGCGCGCTCGGCGAGACCTTCGCGAACCCCGACGACACCAGCGGCCGGCCGACCCTCGAGTACTTCAACATCAACAAGGCGAAGAAGTCCGAACTCGTCGGCCACCTGGACTGGTTCGCGGTGAGCGGGGACGGGTCACGGCTGGTGGTCGTGGACGAAGGAGATCTGCGGGCGGTGCCCTCCACCGAGTCCGGGGACGGCGACACCACCGTCTGGATCGACCTGCGGCGCATCATGCACGAGGTGGATCCGGGGGCGGAGTGGCGGCAGGCGTACGCGGAGGCGGGCCGGATCACCCGCGCGTACTTCTGGGACCCCGGTATGTCCGGCGTCGACTGGGACGCGGTCCTCGACCAGTACCGCCCGCTGGTCGAACGGGTCGCGTCGCCCGACGAGTTCGCGGATCTGCTGCGGGAGGTGCTGGGCGAGCTGTGCACCTCGCACGCGTATGTGACCCCCGCCCGCCGCAACGAGGGGCCGCGGCACTACCAGCGCTGGCAGGGGCTGCTGGGCGCCAACTTCGTCCGCCGGGAGGGTGGCTGGATGCTGAAGCGGATCCTGCCCGGCGACTCCTCCGACTCCAAGGCCCGCTCGCCGCTGGCCGGTACGGGGATCAGGGAGGGCGCGATGCTGACGCATGTGGACGGGCGCCCGGTGAACCTGGTGACGGGCCCGTATCCGCTGCTCGCGGGGGCGGGCGGTACGACGGTGGAGCTGACGTTCGCCCCCGCGGAGGGGGACGGGCCCCCACGGCGGGTGGCCGTGGTCCCGCTGATCGACGAGCGGCCGCTGCGCTACCAGGACTGGGTGGCCAAACGGCGCGAGGTGGTACGGGAGTTGAGCGGGGGCCACTGCGGCTATCTACACATCCCGGACATGGGCGGCTCGGGCTGGGCCCAGTTCAACCGGGACCTGCGGATGGAGGTGTCGCGGCCCGCGCTGATCGTGGACGTCCGCGGCAACGCGGGCGGGCACATCAGCGAGCTGGTCGTCGAGAAGCTGACCCGCAAGATCCTGGGCTGGGACCTCACGCGCGACGCCCAGCCGGTGTCGTACGCGTCGAACGCGCCACGCGGTCCGGTGGTCGCCCTCGCCGACGAGGCGACGGCCTCGGACGGCGACATGATCACGGCGGCGTTCAAGCTGCTGAAGCTGGGGCCGGTGGTGGGGCAGCGCACCTGGGGCGGCGTCGTCGGCATGACCGGCCGGCACCGCCTCGGCGACGGCACGGTGATCACGGTGCCGATGAACGCGGCGTGGTTCGAGGAGTACGGCTGGTCCATCGAGAACCACGGCGTCGCCCCGGACCTGGAGATCCTCCGCACGCCCCTGGACTGGGCGGAGGGCCGCCATGCCCAGATGGACGACGCGATCCAGCTGGCCCAGGACCTGCTCCGCACCCATCCGGCGGCCACGCCTCCGGACCACCACGACGTCCCGGTCCACACCCGGCCGAAGCTGCCGCCGAGACGATGAACAAGGCAGAAGGAAGGGGTGCCCCCTCGTCAGGGGACACCCCTTCTTCTCGGCTGACCGCGTCAGGCGTCGTAGTCCTGGTTCATGCGGTCGTCCATGTCCTGCTGCGTGTCCTCCAGGCTCTCGCGGGAACGGTCACGCTGCTCGGAGGAGCGCTTGCCGGCCTCTTCCTTGGCCTTCTGCGCCTGGTCCTTGAGCTCGTTCGCCTTGTCCTGGAACTTGTCCTTCTTACCCATGTGGGTTCACTCCCGTACTGATGAGGCGGTCAGGCGCCCCGGTGCTCGTCAAGCTCGTCGAGCGGGTCGTCCATGGGGTCGTCCATGGACTCGCGCATCGGGTCCCGCATGGGCTCGCGCATGGGGTCCCGCATCGGCTCGCGCATGGGCTTCTGCCCCTGCTCGCGGTCCTTGCGGGCCCGCTGGCTCATGTCGTCGCGGTCGCCGGACCTGGCCTTCTTCGCCTTGTCCTTGAGCTCGTTCGCCTTGTCCTGGAACTGGTCCTTCATACCCATGTGGGTTCACTCCCGTGGTGGGTGAGGGGATCGGGCCTCGACCAGACTTGCACGGGGGGACATAGCGCGCATTTCGATCAATTACGCGCTGTGTTCCGCGCCTCCTCATCAGCCGCCCCACCTGCACCGACGAGCTTCGTTCCCACGTTCTTCAGCCGCGGCTCGAAGCGGCGCATCTCCCGCTGCCCCACCGCCCCGATGACCATCGGCAGATACCCGCGCACGCCCTGCATCCCGCGCAGCCACCACTGCGCGTACACATGGCTCGACCTGCGCTCGATCCCGGCCACGATCCGGTCGACCGCGGGACCCAGCGGATACGTCTTGCCGGCCGGCCACGGCAGCCGCTGCCGCAACTCCCGCATCACCTCGTCCTGGTCGGCGCCCCGCACCATGTCCGTGTCGGTCCAGGAGAGGTAACCCACCCCGACCCGCACGCCCTTGTGGCCGACCTCGGCGCGCAGACTGTGCGCATACGCCTCCACGCCCGCCTTCGAGGCGCAGTACGCGGTCATCATCGGCGCCGGGGTGATCGCCGCGAGCGAGGCGATCTGGAGCAGGTAGCCACGGCTCTCCGTCAGCACCGGCAGGAACGCGCGGGCCGTCACCGCCGAGCCGATCAGGTTCACCTCGATCACCCGCCGCCACGCCACCGGGTCGGACTCGGCGAACGGACCGCCGTTCGCCACACCCGCGTTGGCGACCACGATGTCCACCTTCCCGAACCGCTGCTTCACCTCCGCCGCGACCCGCACCATCGCCTCATGGTCGGTGACGTCGGCGTACCAGTGGCCGCTGTCGGTGTGCAGCCGCTCGGCGACCTGCTTGAGCGCGTCCGGCTCCAGACCGACCAGAGCCACCTTCGCGCCGCGTGCCGACAGTTTGCGGGCCAGCAGCTCGCCGACACCGCGCGCGGCCCCGGTGACGACCGCGACCTGGCCCTCCAGGCTCACCCTGCTCATGCGCCCTCCTTGATGTGTACGTATGCCGCGACGAGTTCACGCATCCGGGCGGTGACCAGCTCGGGGGCCTCGACCGGTGTCATGTGCCCGAGCCCCGGCAGCTCGGTGACACCGACGCAGTTCGGCAGCGCGGCGACCAGGGCACGGGCGTGCACCGGCGGTGTCATCCGGTCCTCGGCGCCCACCAAGACCGCCGTCGGCACCGTCAACTCCCGTACGCCGTGGTCGAGATCGAGCAGGCCGAGCACCCGCGACCAGGCGTACCGCACCTGCCGCGGACAGGCGTGCACGATCCGCGCGCACGCCTCGACCATGACCGGGGACGAACCGGCGCCCATGGTGCCGTACTTGAGGACCCGCATCGCCACCGGCGTGACGGGGCCGAGCGGGGCGCGGGAGCGGAGGATCCGCCCGGTGAGCCAGGTACGCAGCCGCCCGGCGACCAGCGGCACCACCTTCGCCTCGGCGACCAGCCTCGAACTGGCCGTGCTGCACAGCAGGGCCGCCGCCGCGTGCTCCCTGAACCGCGCCCGCCCGGCCGTGGCCATCAGCGCCATCCCACCCATGGAGTGCCCGACCAGCACCGCCTTCTCGCCGGGTGCGAGCGTGGCGGCGAGGACGGCTTCCAGGTCGTCGGCGAGCGCCTCGGTGCCGCACAGGGCACTCGCCGGGCTGCGTCCGTGCCCGCGCTGGTCGTAGGCGATCACACGGTGGTCGGCGGCGAGGTCCCGGATCTGCGCCGCCCAGAAGGCGGTCGAGCAGGTCCAGCCGTGCGCGAGGACGACGGCGGGCGCGTTCTCGGGTCCGTGCACCTCGACGTGCAGCCGGGCGCCGTCGGCGGAGACCGCGGTCAGCGCGCGGACGGGGACGGGCGGGGCGTAGGGACCGCTCGCCGCGCCCGTGTGCGTCAGCCTGCTCACGCGTCCGCCTCCGCCTTCGCGCGGACACCCGCGGCGGCGGGCCTCGGAGCCCGTACGACCTCGTACTCCGCGAGGTCCACACGCCGCGTGGCGTTGCGGAACTCCGTCGTCGTCCCCGGCCAGACGGTGGTGTTGACGCCGTTCGCGTCGAGGTACCAGCTCGTGCAGCCGCCGGTGTTCCACACCGTGCGCCGCATCCGCTCCTGGACCTTGCTGTTCCAGGCGTGCACCGCGCCGGGACGGGCGTCGAGGGCGACTTTGCCGCCGAGGACGTCCAACTGCCGTATGAAGTCGGCCAGGTAGTTGAGCTGGGACTCGATCATCAGGATCATCGAGGAGTTCCCGAGCCCGGTGTTGGGGCCGATGATCGACATCCAGTTGGGGAAGCCGGGGGCGGACGCGCCGCGCAGCGCCTTCATGCCGCCGCTCCAGGACTGGGCGAGCGAGGTGCCGTCGGCGCCGACGACCCGCTCGGCGATCGGCATGTCCGTGACGTGGAAGCCCGTACCGAAGACGATCGCGTCGACCTCGGCGCTGCTGCCGTCGGCGGCGACGAGCGTGGATCCGTCGATCTTCGCCAGGCCGCTCGCGACCACGTCGACATTGGGCCGCGCGAGCGCCGGATAGTAGGTGTTGGAGAGCAGGATGCGCTTGCAGCCGATGCGGTAGTCGGGGGTCAGCCGGGCGCGCAGGCCGGGGTCCTCGATGGCGCGCGCGATGTTGCGCCTGGCCAGCCGCTCCACGAGACCGAGCTCGTCGGGGTGCTTGGTGAACGCCTGGACCTGCAACTCCCTGATGCCCCAGAGCAGTCCGCGGCGGACCTGGGTGGTGAACGGCAACATGCGGTGCAGCCCGCGCTCGGCCCGGCCGATGGCGCGATCGACGCGGGGCATCACCCAGGGCGGGGTGCGCTGGAAGAGGGTGAGCTTCGCGACCCGCGGCTGGATCTCGGGAACGATCTGGATCGCGGAGGCACCCGTGCCGATCATCGCGACGCGCTTGCCGCGCAGGTCGTAGTCGTGGTCCCAGCGGGCCGAGTGGAAGACCTTGCCGGGGAAGGTCTCGATGCCGGGCACGTCCGGGATCCTGGGGTCGGACAGCGGCCCGGTGGCGGAGACGACGAGGTCGGCGGTGAGCGTGCCGGTGGCCGTCTCGACCGTCCAGTGGAGCTGGTCCGCGTCCCAGGTCATGCGCTTGACCTCGGAGTTGAAGCGGAGGTGCGGGCGGAGCCGGAAGGTGTCCGTGACGTGTTCCAGGTACGCGCGGATGTGCTCCTGGCCGGAGAAGGTGCGCGGCCAGTCGGGGTGGGGCGCGAAGGAGAACGAGTAGAGGTGGGACGGCACGTCGCAGGCGCAGCCGGGGTAGCTGTTGTCCCGCCAGGTGCCGCCGACGCTGTCGGCCCGCTCCAGGACCACGAAGTCGGTCACGCCCTCGCGGCGCAGCCGCACCGCGGCCCCGAGCCCGCCGAACCCGGACCCGATCACCGCCACCCGCACATGGGGCACCCGCTCGCGCCGCACCTGATCGCCCTCGGTCATCCCGACGCCTCCTAGCCGCACAACCTTGCCGGTGATTACTGGCGCAATGGGGAGAGTAGGGCAGCGCCGTACTGATGGGTAGGGGTCGGGAGCGGGAAAGTTACCGGGAGTACGACGTAGGGTTCGGGCGTGGCAGAGAAGGCAGGCAGGCGTGAGTACCGCATGGAGGAGCTGGCCAAGGAGGCCGGCATCACGGTGCGCACCCTGCGCTTCTACCGCGAGCGCAAGCTGATCCCGCCGCCCCGCCGGGAGGGCCGTATCGCCTGGTACGACGAGACGCACCTGGCCCGGCTGCGCACGATCTCGGGGCTGCTGGAGCGCGGCCACACGCTGAGCGGCATCGCGGAGCTGGCGGAGGCCTTCGACCACGGACGGAACGTGGGGGAGCTCCTGGGCCTCGGCGCGCCCACCGAGGAGACCCCGGTCCGCCTCTCCCCCGAGGAGCTGGCCGACGTGTTCGCCGGCCAGGCGACCCCGGAGAACCTCGCCGCGGCGCTCGACCTCGGCTATCTCGGCACGGACGGCGGCGAGATCGTGCACATCAGCCGGCGCCTGCTGGACGTCTCGGCGGCACTGGTCCGCGAGGGCATCCCGCTCGCCGACGTCCTCGCGGCGGCCGGCCGGGTTCGCGTCCACACGGAGGCACTGGCGGCGCTCTTCACCGACCTGGTCCTGAAGCGAGACCGCACACCGGAGGACCTGCGCCGGCTGCGCCCCCTGGCGAAGAGCGTGGTGGAGGCGGAACTGTCGATGGCACTGGACCGGCGGCTGTCGGCCGCGCGGGATGAGAGGCCGTAGACCCGCGCGGGATCAGAGGCCGTGGACCCGCGGCGGATCAGAGGTCGTAGACCACCGTCACCGGGGCGTGGTCCGACCAGCGCTCCTCGTGCGTGGCCGCCCGCTCCACGAAGCCCTTGACCGCCTTGGCGGCGAGGCCCGGCGTGGCGACCTCGTAATCGATCCTCCACCCTGAATCGTTGTCGAAGGCCCGCCCCCGGTACGACCACCACGAATAGGGGCCTTCGACGTCCGGGTGCAGGGCTCGCATGACGTCGACGTATCCGCCGTCCTCGGGCGAGAGGACGCGGCCCAGCCACTCCCGTTCCTCCGGCAGGAACCCCGCGTTCTTCCGGTTGCCGCGCCAGTTCTTGAGGTCGGCCTCCTGGTGGGCGATGTTCCAGTCGCCGCACACGAGGACCTCGCGGCCGTCGGCGGCGGCGCGCTCGCGCAGGTCCTTCAGGTGGGTGAGGAACTCCCCCATGAACCGGTACTTCTCGTCCTGCCGTTCGGTGCCGACCTCGCCGGAGGGCAGGTAGAGGCTGGCGACGGTGACGCCGGGCAGGTCGGCCTCGACGTACCGGCCGCCGCCGTCGAACTCCGCCGACCCGAAGCCGACGCGGACGCGATCGGGCTCGCGGCGGGTGTAGAGGGAGACGCCCGCGCGCCCCTTGGCGGCGGCGGGCGCGTGGACGACGTGCCAGCCGTCGGGCGCGCGCACGCCCGCGGGCAGCTGGTCCGGCTCGGCCCGTACCTCCTGAAGGCACAGCACGTCCGCGGAGGTCTCCGCGAGCCACTCCACGAAGCCCTTCTTCGCGGCGGCGCGGAGTCCGTTCACATTCACAGAGGTCACAGTGAGCACCCCGGCACGATACTTAATCCAGGAGAGCGGACGTGCGCATAGATGTACGCTTGCGCGCATGACTATCCAGCTTCTCCAGCTTCGCCCCGTCGCCTTCGATCACCCCGACGCCGTCCGGCTCAACGACGAGGTGCAGCTCGAGTACGCCGAGCGCTACGGCGACGACGGCGACGCGACCCCGCTCGACCCGACCATGTTCGCGCCACCGCGGGGGCTTTACCTGATCGCGTACGACGAGCGGGACCAGCCGGTCGCCACGGGCGGCTGGCGCTCCCAGGACGAGAACGGCGAGGGGTACACGGACGGCGACGCCGAGCTCAAGCGGATGTATGTGATTCCCGCCGCACGCGGGCTCGGCCTGGCCCGCCGCATACTCGCGGCCCTGGAGGACGACGCGCGTGCGGCGGGCCGGCTGCGGATGGTCCTGGAGACCGGGGCCAAGCAGCCGGAGGCGATCTCTCTGTACGCCTCCAGCGGCTATGAACAGTGCCCCAAGTTCGGCTACTACCGTTTTCACGAGCTGAGCCAGTGCTTCGCGAAGGCCCTGTGACCCCGGTCACCGTCGCGGGCGGTGGTCAGCCCAGGTTGACGACCGCCTGGTAGTAGGTCCAGGCCGTCGCGTCGCACGACGCCTTCTTCACTCCGGAGTAGGCCGTGCAGACCCGCTTGAGGTCGGCGTAGAAGGCGCTGTCCAGGCGGGACTTGTTGGCGTCGAAGGAGCCGGCCGCCGTGTAGTTGCGGTAGCCGAAGTCGTGCCGGACGCACGAGTTGGCGAAGGGGAAGCCGAACGGGTTGTCCGGCGAGGTGGTGCAGTAGTCGGTGGACCAGTCGAAGCCGTACGCGCTCCAGGCGCCCTGGTCGGCGCGGGCCGCGAAGAAGGCGTTGTAGCTGGCGGCGCTGGTCTGGGTCCAGTTGCTGAGGACCGTCGCCTTGTCGGCGGGTGCGGCGGATGCCGACGTGACGGGTACGAGGGCGGCGGTCAGCGCGAGGGCGGTGGTGGCCAGCGTGGCGGCGACGCGACGGCGCATGGGGGGGGTACCTCCGTGGGAGAGCGCGGGCTGCTCCGACGGGGTCCGCCGAAGCGCGCCCAGCGTTCGCCGGGGGGCTATGGCGGTCGTATGCGGCTCCTATACGGGGAGCCGGCGGGGTGCGTACGTCAACTTGTCTGAGTGCACGCCGACTTGGTGTTCAGATGCGGGACGGGGGGACCGGCCCCCGGGCCTCACGCCCGCAGAAAGGCCAGTACCGCCAGGACCCTGCGGTGGGTCTCGTCCGCCGGGGGCAGGTCCAGCTTGGTGAGGATGCTGCCGATGTGCTTGCCGACCGCCGCCTCGGAGACCACCAGTTCACGGGCGATCGCGCCGTTCGACTTGCCCTGCGCGATCAGTGCCAGGACCTCCCGCTCGCGCGGGGTGAGGCGGGCCAGTGGGTCCCGGCGGCGGCGCAGCAGCTGGCGCACCACCTCGGGGTCGACGACGGTGCCGCCGTCCGCGACCTCGCTCAGCGCGTCCACGAACTCCTCGACCTGGCCGACCCGGTCCTTCAGCAGATAGCCGACGCCCGAACCGTCGCCGGAGTCCAGCAGTTCGGACGCGTACGCCCGCTGCACGTACTGGCTCAGGACCAGGACCGGCAGCGCGGGCTGCTTCTCGCGCAGCCGGACCGCCGCGTGCAGCCCCTCGTCCTGGAAGCCCGGCGGCATCCGGACGTCCGTCACCACGATGTCCGGTGCGTGCTCGGCGACCGCGACGAGCAGCGCCTGCGCGTCGCCGACGGCCGCCACCACCTCGTGACCGCAGCGGGTGAGCAGGCCGATGAGGCCCTCCCGCAGCAACACGCTGTCCTCGGCCAGGACTACGCGCAGGGGTCGGTTCGCTCGCAAGGAATCTCCACACGCAGCAGGGTCGGTCCACCCGGCGGGCTGGACAGCGCAAGTCTGCCATCGAGCACCGACACCCGGTCGGCGAGTCCGGTCAGCCCGCTGCCGTCCGCCGCGTTCGCGCCACCGCCGCCGTCGTCGTGCACCTCGAGGACCAGTCGGCCGTCCCGGTGTCCGCCGCTCACCTCGGCGCGGCTCGCCCCGCTGTGCTTGGCGACGTTGGCGAGGGCCTCGCAGACCACGAAGTAGGCGGCGGCCTCCACCGCTTCGGGCAGCCGGCCGGGCAGCTCCAGGCCTACGTCCACGGGGACCACGGAGCGGTCGGCGGCGTCGGCGACGGCCGCCTCGAGGCCGTAGTCCGCGAGGACCTTGGGGTGGATGCCGTGGATGAGTTCCCGCAGCTCCTCCAGGGCCTTGCCGGCCTCTTCGTGCGCCTTGGCGAGCTGGTCGGCGAGCGGTCCCGGCGGGGCGTCCAGGCGGGCCAGGCCGAGTGTCATCGTCAGGGCGACGAGCCGCTGCTGGGCCCCGTCGTGCAGATCTCGTTCGATGCGGCGCCGCTCGGCCTCGAACGCGTCGACCAACCGGACGCGTGAGCTGGCGAGTTCGGTGACCTTGGCGTCCAGGTCGGCTTCTCTGGAGGCGATCAGAAGCCGCGTCAGTTCCGCCCGGGCGCCGCCCGCGAGGCCCAGCGCGTAGGCGCAGAGCACCAGCAGGACCAGGCCGAGCACGGCGACCCCGAACGCTCCCGGCCAGGTGGTGACCGTCCACTGCTTGAGCACCTTCGCCTCGTCGCCGCCCCCGATGGTGGCCATCAGCAGCGGAGTGGCCACCATCGACACGGGGAACAGCAGGCCCACCGTGACCACGAGGGCGTCGACGGGCCAGAGCAGCCCCGCGAACAGCAGCGCGTAGCCGAGTTCCCGCCAGGTCGCCTGTTCCCGCAGCCGGGTCCGCAGCCAGGCCCACAGCCCGGGGGCGGAAGGCGTGCGGTGCTGGTCCGTCGCCGGGTCCAGGTCGATCAGCGCCAGCCTGCGCCGCTCCATGGAGGCGACCGGGATTCCGGCCAGCGCCACACAGACCAGCAGCGGCAGCCCCACCAGGACGACGGCGAGGGCGCCGCCGATCACGGCCACGGTCACGATCCCCACCAGCGCGGCGATCCCGGCCGCCGCCCCGGTGAGCAGATACAGGACCGACCGCCACGGCCACGACGACAGCAGGAAGCCCGGCCTGGACATGGCCTGCCACACATTCCGAGGGTGCATGGGCTCACCGTAGAAGGGCCGCTCCCGCCGGTGCCATCGGTCCAGTGGGCGGACCGGGGGTAGTGCCAGCCCTACCTTCCGCCGGCAGGGGCGGGCGGAACGTCCCTGGCGGGGACGGCCGAAAGGTCCCTGGCGGGGTCGGCGGACGGGGCACGGGACAGGGCCGCGAGGGCACGATTCACGGGCCGCGGGGTCACGGGGGTGGGGCTGCAGAGACCTGCCACGGCAGCCTGTTGCCATTTTGAAGGCTCAATTCCGCCACACGTTGGCGCAAACAATGACCGTGAGCGGCACGCCCGGCGCGTCGCTTTCGGCCACTGCCGCACAGGGCGGCCACGGCCGTACACCGTGGGGGAGTCACGATGGAATTCCAGCTTCTGGGACCCGTGGAGGCCAGAGAGGGCGCGCGCCGCGTCGCCCTGTCCGGCTCGAAGGTGCACACGGTTCTCGCTGTACTGCTGCTCGCGCGAGGCCGCGTGGTGGGTGACAGCCGGCTGAGTTCGCTGCTGTGGGGGTGGGACCCGCCGGCCACGATGAACGCCCAGATCTACACGTACATATCAAGGCTCAGGAAGCATCTGGGCTCCGATGTCGAGCTCGTCCGCCGGCAGCCCGGGTACCAGTTGCTCGCCGAGGGCTCCCATGTCGACATGGTGGAGTTCGAGCGTCTGGACCGGCTCGGGCGCGGGGCGCTGGAGGAGCGGCGGTTCCCGGAGGCCGGGGAGCTGCTGCGGCGCGCGCTCGACCTGTGGCAGGGTCCCGCGCTCTCGAATGTGACGCCCCATCTCGCCGAGGCCGAGCTGCCGCGCCTCGAGGAGTCCAGGATGAGCGCCCTCGAGCGTCGCATCGAGGCCGATCTCGCCCTCGCCCGGCACCAGCGCCTGGTTCCCGAACTCACCGGCCTGGTGGGCGAGTTCCCGGTGCGGGAGCGGCTGCGCGCCCAGCTGATGACGGCGCTGTACCGGTGCGGCCGGCAGGCCGAGGCGCTGCGCGCCTTCCACGAGGGCCGCGACGTGCTCGCCGAGGAGCTGGGGGTGGACCCCGGCACCGATCTCACGGACACCTACCAGGCCGTGCTGACCGGCGAGCTGAGCCGGTTGCCGCAGCCCGCGCGGCTGCCCACGTCCGCCCCGTACGCGTCGCCGTACTCCGCGCCGTACGCGTCGCCGTCCGCACCCGTCATGCTGCCGCCCGACACCGCCGACTTCACCGGCCGGGAGAACCAGTTCACCGAGCTGTGCGCCCGGCTCGCTCCGCCCCCGGCCGACCGGCGCTCCGCGTTCCGCCCGCGCCGACTGCTGATCACCGGCATGGCCGGTGTCGGCAAGACGGCGCTCGCCGTCCGCGTCGCACACGCCGTCGCCGCCGAGTTCCCCGACGGTCTGCTGTACGCCCGGCTGCACCACGAGGACGGCACCGTCAAGGACTCCTGCGCGGTCCTCGCCCAACTGCTGCGCGCACTCGGCGATCCGTCCGCCGGCCTGCCGGCCCCCGACGGGTCGCCGCTCCAACTGGACGAGCTGATCCGCCGCTACCGCACCCGGACGGCGGGCCGCAGGCTGCTGATCCTGCTGGACGACGCGGCGAACGAGCTTCAGCTGGACGCGCTGCTTCCGGGCACCTCGGACGCCGCCGTCCTCGTCACGAGCCGCAGCAGGCTGTCCGCGGTGCCCGGCTCGCGCACGGTCGCCCTGGACCCGATGGACCGGAAGGAGTCGCTCGCCCTGCTCGCGGCCATCGCCGGGAACGCGCGTCTCGCCGTGGAGCCGGAAGCCGCCCGGACCGTCACCGAGGTGTGCGCGGGGCTGCCGCTGGCGCTGCGGATCGCCGGGACGCGGCTCGCCTCCCGGCCGCTGTGGCCGGCGGCCCGGCTCGCCCGGCGGCTCGCCGACCCGGCCACCCGCCTCGGCGAGCTGCGGGTCGGTGAACTCGACGTACGGCGCCGCCTCGACGCGGCACTGCGGCAACTGCCCGCGCCGGAGCTGGAGCTGCTGCGCACGCTCGTCCGCCGCGGTGCCGAGCCGTTCGCGGCGACCTCGGCCGCGCTGCTGCTCGGTCTGCCCGAGACGGCGGCCGAGGAGTTCCTGGAGCGGCTCGTCGAGGTGTCCCTCCTGGAGATGACCGGCATCGACTCCGCGGGCGAGCCCCGCTACCGGCTGCACGCCCTGGTGCGGCTCGTCGTGCGGGCCGGCCGGGAACAGCGCACGGACCGGCCGTTCACCAGGGCGAGCTGAACCGAACGCGGGAGGTAGGTCTGGCCCTACCCCAAGTCTCGGTTCTGCCGCACTGCGCCGCCCCGCCCTCCCGCGGTTTCGTTGAGTCATCGACATGACGAGAGAGGCGGCGCCCCGATGATGGCTTGGCTGGCCGAGCGCGTCCTGGCCTACGGAAGCTTCGGCATCCTCGCCACGGTGCTGCTGCTGCCCGCGCTGGAGGCGGCCCTGCCGCTGGTCGGCGCGCTGCTGCCGGGGCAGACCGCGGTGGTGATGGGCGGCCTGCTCGCCTGGCACGGGCGCGTTCCCGTCGTGGCGGCCCTGGTGACCGCGGTCGTCGGAGCGGTGCTCGGCAACGTCGCCGGGTACGCCGTCGGGCGGCGCTTCAGCGCCCGGCTCCTCGCGCGGGTACCGGCCGACGGGCGGCGCCGGCGCTACACCGACCGCGCCCTCGGCCTGATCGAACGGCGCGGTGGCAGCGCCGTGTTCGTCGGCCGCTTCACCGCCGTCCTGCGGACCCTCGTGCCCACCCTGTGCGGAGCCACCCGGATGCCGTTGCGCCGCTACCTCGCCTGGTCGGTCGTCAGCAGCGTCGTATGGGCGCCCGCCTTCGTCCTGATCGGGTACGTCATGGGGCCGGCCGGGCCCGGGTGACGCACCTCCTCCGCAAGCTGCTGCCACGGCAGGAACCTGCCGACGCAGCGCCTTATCCGGCCACCCGGCCGCCTCAACAATGGCCACGCCGGGACCAGTTCCCGACGACTTCCGTCCCGCCCTGTCGCGCGGGAGGACCGACACCGAATGAGTGGGACAGATGAGTAACGACGCGATCCAGTTGCGTTCCGTGAGCAGGCGATACGGTGCGGGAGGCGGCGCGGTGACCGCCCTCGACCAGGTGTCGCTCGCCTTCCCCAGGGGCACCTTCACCGCCGTCATGGGGCCGTCCGGCTCCGGCAAGTCCACCCTTCTGCAGTGCGCGGCCGGACTCGACCGGCCCACCTCCGGCTCGGTCACCGTCGGCGACACCGAACTGACGAAGCTCAGCGAGACGAAGCTGACCCTGCTGCGCCGTGACCGCATCGGCTTCGTGTTCCAGGCGTTCAACCTGCTGCCGTCGCTGACCGCGGAACAGAACGTGGCGCTGCCGCTGCGCCTGGCCGGACGCCGCCCCCGCAAGACGGAGGTCCGCGAGGTGCTGGCGCAGGTCGGGCTCGGCGACCGGGCCGGGCACCGGCCCACCGAGATGTCCGGCGGCCAGCAGCAGCGCGTCGCCCTGGCCCGGGCCCTGATCACCCGCCCCGACGTCCTCTTCGGCGACGAGCCCACCGGCGCGCTCGACTCGCAGACCAGCCGGGAGGTGCTCACCCTGCTGCGCGGCATGGTCGACAGCGAGGGCCAGACGGTCATCATGGTCACGCACGACCCGGTGGCCGCCTCGTACGCCGACCGGGTCGTCTTCCTCGTCGACGGACGGGTCAACGGCGAGCTGATCGGGGCGAGCGCCGAGGACATCGCCGCACGCATGACCAAGCTGGAGGCCGCGCCGTGCTGAGCGTCGCCCTGCGCACCCTGCGCGCCCGCTGGGTCACCTTCGTCGGCAGCTTCGTCGCGCTCTCCCTGGGCGTCGGTCTGCTCGCCGTCATGGGCCTGGCCCTCGCGTCGTCCCTGGACGCACCGGACCGCGAGCCCGAGCGGTTCGCCGCGGCCCCGGTCGTGGTGAAGGGACCGGACACCCTGCGCGTGCCGACCCCCATCGGGGACCGGGTCCAGAAGCTGGCCCAGCCGCGCGCCGTACCGGCCGCCCTGAAGACCGAGCTGAAGAAGCTGGGTCCCGTGGTCGAGGACCGTGCCTTCGCCGTACGCGCCCGGGGCGGCCCCGGCGAGCTGGTGGGCCACCCCTGGTCGACCGCCGCCTTCGCCCCGTACGAGATCAGTGCCGGAAGCGCGCCCCGGGCCGCCGACCAGGTCGTCGTCAGCGGCGACTGGGCCACCGTGGGACAGCGGCTGCGGACCGACCGCGGCACCGTGCGGGTCGTCGGCACGGTGGCCGGGCTCGGCTTCGAGAACGCGGTCTTCTTCAGCGACGCGCGGGCCGCCGAACTGGCGCCTGTCAGCGTTCAGTTGGTGGTGGACGCCGACGCGGCCGCCGTGCGGGACGCGGCGCGGGACAGCACCGGGGTGAGCGTGCTCACCGGTGACAGGCGCCGGCTCGCCGACGCCGATCCCGACCGCGACAGCGAGGCCCTGGTCGCGATGAACGCCATGTTCGGCACGGCCGGCGGGGTCACCGCCTTCGTGTCGGTGTTCGTGGTGGCGTCGACCTTCGCGTTCGCCGTCGCCCAGCGGCGCCGCGAGTTCGGTCTGCTGCGCACCGCGGGCGCGACACCGGGCCAGATCCGCCGGATGGTCATCTCCGAGGCGTTCCTCGTCGGTGTCCTCGCGTCCGCCGCGGGCTGCGTGTTCGGCGCGTACGGTGCGCCGCGCCTCGCCCAGTGGGTGGTCGACAACGAGCTGGCCCCGTCCTGGTTCACCATCGGCGACTACACGTGGCCGTACTACATGGCCTTCTGGACGGGCCTGCTCGTGGCCCTGTGCGGCGCGGTGGCCGCGTCCTGGCGGGCCGGCAGGACCGGGCCGACCGAGGCGCTGCGCGAGGCGTCCGTCGACACCAGGACGATGACCTGGGGCCGCTGGCTGTCCGGTCTGGCCCTGCTGCTGACCGCCGTGGGCACGCTGGTCTTCGCGCTGGCCACCGAGCCGGGCGACCTGCTGCACCGCAAGACGTACGTCAGCCGGCCGATGCTGCTGATCACCGCGGTCGCGCTGCTCGCCCCCGTCCTGGTGCGGCCCATGACCCGGCTGATCGCCTGGCTGCCGGCCCAACTGCCGGGCGCCACCGGGATGCTGGTGCGGGAGAACGCCGCCGCGGGCGTGCGCCGTACCGCCGCCGTCGCGGCGCCCGTCCTGGTCACGGTCGCCCTCGCGGGCTCGCTGCTCGGCGCCACGGCGACGCTCAACGAGGCGAAGGCCACCGAGACCCGGGCGCAGACCGCCGCGAACTTCGTGGTGTCGCCGGGGAGTTCCGAGGGCTTCGACGCGGCCGCTCTCACCCGGCTGCGTGAGGTGCCGGGCGCCAAGGTCTCCGCCACCTCCACGAGCGCCGTGTACGTCCTCGAGGACGGCGTCGCGCTGATCAAGTCCGAGGCGCGGGCCGCCGATCCCGCGATGCTCGCCACCACGACGCGGCTGCCGCTGGCGGCGGGCCGGGTGACCGACCTCGACGACGACTCGATCATCGTGAACGAGGAGTGGGCGCGGCACACCGTCGGGCAGAGCGTGGCCGTCTGGCTCGGCGACGGCACGAAGAAGACCCTGAAGATCGCCGCGGTGATGCACACCGGCACCGGCAACAACGGCGTCTACGTCACCCCGGGCAACGCCCAGGGCGCGAGCGTCGACCGGGTCGACGTGTCGGTCGCGGACGGCGCCGACGCCTCGGCCGTGGCCGCCGGTCTGCGCGAGGCCGTGCGGTCCGAGGGCGGACAGGTCCTCACCAAGGACGCGTGGGTGCGGGCGAGCTACCCCGAGACCAACCGGACGACCCGCCTCGGCTTCATCCTGGTCCTCGGTATCGCCCTCGTCTACACGGCGATCGCCCTGGCCAACACGCTGGTCATGGCGACGTCCGACCGGGTGCGCGACCTGGCGGTGCTCCGCCTGGCCGGGGCCACCAGGTGGCAGGTGCTGCGCCTGGTGGGCGCGGAGGCGCTGATGGTGGTCGCGGTGGGCGGGGTGCTCGGGCTGCTGGCCGCGGGGCTCAACCTGGCCGGGATGTGGGGCGCCCTCGGGCTCCTCGAGGTGTGGTCCTCGATCGAGCTCCCCTGGCCGGTGCTCGGCGCGGCGGTGGCCGTCTGCGCCGTCCTGGCGGTCGTCTCGGCGATGGCCCCGGCCGGGGTCTCCCTGCGGCGCAGGGCCGTGGAACTGGCCGGCATGCGGGAGTGAACCCAGGGACCGCGTGCCGGAGGGACCCTCCCCCCGTCGCCTCCGGCGCGCGCCGCGGTCCGGGTCCGATCCGCCGGATCGGCCCGGACCGCAGCACAAAGGGCCGGGGCGCCGACTCCCACGAGGGAGCCGGCGCCCCGGCCTCGGTGCAGTCGGCGTCAGTGCGGTCGGGCTTGGTGCAGCCAGCGTTGGTGGATCGGGCTTGGTGGATCGGGCTTGGTGGAACCGGCTTGGTGGACCGGCGTCGGTGCCGTCGGCCTTGGTGGGCCGGTCGGCGAAGGACAGGCGGCAAGGGGGCAAGGGGCAGCGTCAGGCGGCGGGCGGGCGTGAGGGTTCGGCCATCGCCACCGCGATCTTGCGGGGGCCCGTGAACGGCTCCCGGCCGTGCGCGGCCAGCATGTTGTCGACGATCAGCACGTCGTCGCGCTGCCAGTCGAAGCGCGTCGTCGCCGAGCGGTACGCGGCCCGCAGATGCGCGACCGTCTCGTCCGGGATGCGTCCGCCGTCGCCGAAGTACGTGTTGGTGGGCAGGTCCTCGTCCGGGAAGATCTCCCGCAGCCCCTCCTGGACCTCCGGCGCCAGCGAGGTGACATGCCAGAACGTGGCGTGGTTGAACCACACCTCCTCCCCCGAGCCCGGGTGCGTGTGCACGGCGGCCCGCACCGTCGTCGTCCGCAGCCCCCCGTCCGCGCGCCACTCGGCCGTGATGCCCTTGCCGCGGCAGTACTCCTCGACCGCCGCCGGGTCGCCGGTGCCGAACGCCTCCTGCCAGGGCACGCCGAAGTCCGCGTGGAAGTTGCGCACCACCTGCCAGCCGCCGCGCCGCACGAACTCCTCGCGCACCGCCGGGTCGATGGCCCGGTACACCTCACGGATGTCGGCGAGCGGGGTCGCGCCCCGGGTGTGGGCCGGCTCGATGCAGTAGAAGTACAGCGTGTGCGGCCAGACGGCCTGGTAGGAGTTCTCGTTGTGCAGGAAGATCTCCTCGTCGGCCGGATAGTCGGTCGACGTGTAGACCTGGCCCTTGATGGTGGAGCGGGGCGAGGACCGCTCGGCGTAACTGAGCGGCCTGCTCCCGGAGAACGCCTGGACCACGCCGTCGAAGCCGTCGACTCCGCCGACCTCGAAACCGCGCAGCAGGAGCGCTCCCCGCTCGCCCAGGACCCGCCGGAGCTTCTCCCGGTTCTCGGCGATGTAGTCGTGCACCGGCGTTCCCGGCTGTGCCGTGTACTCGATCGCGGTCATCGGACCAGAACCCCCGTCGCCTTCGCCTGCTCCTGCTGCTGTTCCTGCTGCTGTTCCTGCCGCTCCTCGTCACCGCGCCGCACCACCGGGCCCGTGGAACCGGCCTCCCGGGCCAGCGCCGCGAACACCCCGTCGGCCACCGACAGGTCCTGCACCAGCCAGGTGTCGGGGCCCGTCGGCTCGGTGTGGGTGACCACGACCGGACCGTCGAGGGCGGGCCGTACGTCGACCGCCTTGAGGTCCGTGATGATGCCGACCCCGCTCGCCTTGACCACGGCCTCCTTCCGCGTCCAGCAGCGGAAGAAGGCGTGCGAACGCGCGGCCTCGTCCGGTGCCGACCGGACGTGGGCGAGTTCGGAGGCGCTCAGCACGAGCTTCGAGGCGCCCTCCACGTCCAGGCTGCGGCCGTCCTCCACGTCGATGCCGACCTGCCGGCCGACCACCACCGCGAGCAGCCAGCGCGGCCCGGACCGCGAGAGGTTGAAGTCGAGGTCGGTGGGCGGCCAGTCGACACGGGGTCTGCCGTGCCGTGGATGCGCGCAGCGCGGGCACGGGCGCCTGCCGAGGACGATGTCCCCCGGTGCCACGTCCAGGTACTCGGCGAGCACCCGGCGCAGCGCCGCGTGCGCGGCCGCGTAACGGACCGCGGCCGCGTCCGGCAGGCGTTCGACCAGGTGCCGTTCTTCTTCCGAGAGCAGGTCGGTGTCACCCGGCGCGAGCGCGTCGGGGGCCCGGCCCTGCCAGATGTGGACCGCGTCGCGGTCCCTCAGGTTCTCGTATGCGGCGGTCATCGCCTCAGTCCGTTCCGTCCGTTCCGTCCGTCCGCCTGGTCAGTCCGACATCGCGACCAGCACCCGGCGGTCGCCCACGAAGGGGCGGCGGCCGTGCGCCAGCAGGACGTTGTCGATGAGCAGCAGGTCGCCGGCGCGCCAGTCCACGTCGACGGCGTTCGCGAGGCCGCGGTCGCGGATCTGGGCGACGTACTCCGCGGGGATGGGGCTGCCGTCGGCGAACGTCACACTCTGCGGCAGTTCGTCCTCGGGCAGGATCTGCGCCAGCGCCGCCGCGGTGTCGTCGCCGAGGCCCGCCGGGTGCCACTGGTCGGACTGGTTGAACCACACCTCGGCGCCGGTGACCGGGTGCCGGGTGGTGGCCGGGCGCACCGAGGAGACCCGGATGCCGCCGTCGGCCTTCCACTCCCAGGTGGCGCCGGTCGGGCCGAGGAAGGCCTCCACCTCCTCGCGGCTCGTGGTCTCGAAGGTGTCCTGCCAGCTCTTGCCGAGCCCGTAGCCGTCGTGCAGGTTCTGCACGTAGCGCACCCCGCCCGCGAAGGCCTCGCGCACCTCGGCGTCCAGGGACCCGTACCAGACGGCCGCGTCGACGACGGGGGTCGCGCCGCCGCCGCCGGGCTGCACCTGGCAGTAGAAGGCCAGCCGGGACGGCCAGGCGTGCGCGTAACTCATCTCGTTGTGCATGGAGATGGTGAATTCCCGCGGGTACTCCGTGGAGGTGTACACGTTGCTGCCGACCTTGGTGCGCGGCGAGTTGCCGTGGACGTAGGCGAGCCGGTTGGGCAGCAGCGCGTCGAGCGCCCGGTCGAGGTCCTCGGGGGTGACCCCGAAGCCACGGAAGACCAGGCCCTTCTCCGCCACGAGCAGCTTGCCGAACTCCTCCCCCATGCCGGCCACCCGCTCGACGAGTTCCTCCGCCCCGCCCTCGCACTCGGTCTCGATCTCCAACGGCGTCCAGGTCTGCGTGTCCGTCATGAGTCATTCCTCCAGATCTTTACTGACATCGGCGACCAGTTCGGCTTCCCGCTGCGCGAGATAGAAGTGGTCGCCCGGGTAGGTGCGCAGGGCGAAGTCCCCGGCCGAGGACAGCTCTGACCAGGCGAGGACGCTGTCGCGGTCGCAGCCCGGATCGCTGCGGCCGAGATACGCGGTGACCGGCGACGCCACCGGCTCCGGGGGCGTCGCGGGCCGGTAGCTCTCGATGAGCCGGTAGTCGGCGCGCAGCGCGGGCAGCAGCAGCTCGCGCAGTTCGGGGATGTCGTACGCCTGCGAGCCCAGGTCGCCGAGCCGGCGCACCCCGGCGACGAGTTCGTCGTCGGTGCGCAGATACAGCCCGGAGGGGCGGGCGCGGTGCGGTGCGGAGCGGGCCGAGACCATCAGCCGCCGGGGTACGACGCCGTGCCGGGCCCGAAGCCGCAGGGCCGTCTCGTAGGCCACCGTCGAGCCCATGCTGTGCCCGAACAGGGCGAGCGGGACGTCGAGGTGGGGCAGCAGCGCGTCGGTGACCGCGTCGGCCAGTGTGGCCATGTCGGTGACGCAGGGTTCGGCGAGCCGCTCCTGGCGCCCGGGGTAGCAGACGGCGAGCAGCTCCAGGTCGGACGGCAGACGCGCCGGCCAGCCGTGGTAGAGCTGGGCGTTGCCGCCGGCGTGCGGAAAGCAGACGAGCCGGAGCCGGGGGCGGCCTCCCGACCGGGCCGGGTAGCGCCTGAGCCACGGCTCGCCGCGCACGCCGTGCACACGTCGTTCAGTCATCGGTCCCCCTCTCCTTTCTCCGTCGGCTCCACCGGTTTCTCCGTCGGCTCCACCGGTTTCTCCGTCGGCTCCACCGGATCGACCGGCTCCGCTGTCCGTGGCGTCGCCGCCGTTTCTCCCCTGAGGCCCGGTGCCACCGCCGCGAGCAGGGCCAGTACGGCCATGGCGGCGGCGATCGCGCGGACCGTGGGCAGCGCGCCCCACGCCGTGAGCAGCAGGCCGCCCGCGAACGAGCCGAGCGCGTTGGTGCCCGAGCCGATCAGTCCCGCGGTGGCGGCCACCCGGCCCTGGAACGCGTCGGGGGTGATGCGCACCTGGTAGACGGCGGCGGCGACGTTGAACACGGCGCCGACGAATCCGGTGCCCGCGTACAGCGCGCCGAGGAGCACGGGGCGGGCGGTCAGTGCCATGGCGCCGATCAGCAGCGTCCAGGCGACGGCGCCCCCGATCAGCAGGGTGCGCTGGGACATCAGGCGCTGGAGGCGGCCGCCGGCGAGCGCCCCGCCCAGGCCGCCGACGCCGCCGATGCCCACGACGACCGCGAGCGTCGCCGACGGCAGTCCCGCCTCCTTGATCCGCAGGATCAGGGCGAGTGCCAGCATCTGGAACAGGACGTTGGTGCCGGCGACATAGCCGAGTGCCGCGCGCAGGAACCGCTGGCGCCACAGCCAGCGCATGCCTTCGGCGACCTCACCGGTGAGCCGTCCCGGACGCGCCGGGGCGGTGCGCTCCGCCTGGAAGTCCTTGCGGACGAACAGCAGGGTGACGAGCGAGACGAGGTAGCCGAGCACGCCGAAGCCGAAGGGCAGCCACCGGGCCGCCGAGTGCAGCAGCACCCCGCCCGGCTGGCCGAGCAGACCGGCCGCCCGCCCGCGCGCCTCGTTCTGCGCGAGGGCGGCGGGCAGGTGCGCCGGGTGGACGAGGTTGCGTACGGCGCCGCGTTCGGCGAGCCGGTAGAACACGGCCAGGGCCGATTCGAGGAACGCCACCGCCGCCAGGTGGGCCACGTCCACCCGGCCCGCCGCGAGCGCCAGCGCCACGCTGCCCACCGCGAGGACCCGGCCCGCCTCGCAGCCCAGCATCAGCCGGCGCCGGTCCCAGCGGTCCACCAGGGCGCCGGCCGGCAGCTGCACCAGGAGCAGCGGCAGCAGGGCCGCCGTGGACACCACGGACATCGCCAGCGGGGAGCCGGTGTGCCACAGCACGATCAACGGGTAGGCCACCGCCGTCACCCGCGTGGCGAGGAACGACATGCTCGCGCCGGACCACAGGAGCAGGAACTCCCGGTTGCGGCGCAGCGGTTCGGGTGGGGCGCCGGTCCGGGGACCGGCGCCCTCGACGAGGGTCACGGCCTGCACCACTCCAGCACCGCCATCGCGCTGTGCATCTTGTTCTCCGCCTGCGCGAAGGCGATGCTCGCCGGGCCGTCCAGCACCTCGGCGGTGACCTCGTCACCGCGGTGCGCGGGCAGGTCGTGCAGGAAGACCGCCTTGGGACTGGTCTCCCACAGTGCCGCCGACACCTGGAACGGGGCGAAGATCTCCCGCCAGTCCGGGTCCGGCTTGCTGGTGCCGGTGGTCTGCCAGCGGGAGGTGTAGACGGCGTCCTGATCGGCGGGCAGGTCGTCCATGTCGTGCCGCTCGCGGAACGTGGCGCCGTGGCGGCCGGCCTGGTCGGCGGCGCGTTCGCGGTAGTACGGGGCCAGCCCGTAGCCCGGCGGCGTGCGCAGTTCGAGGGAGACGCCCGGATAGCGAGTCAGTGCGAGCGCCAGCGCCGACGCGGTGTTGTTGCCCTCGCCCACGTACAGCACCCGCAGCCCCTCGATGCCGCCGAAGTGCCCTTGCAGGGTGGTCAGGTCGGTCAGTGCCTGGGTGGGGTGCTCGTCCGCGCTCATCGCGTTGACGACCGCCATCCGGTCCTGCGCGGCCCAGGCCCGCATCTCGGCGGGGTCGCCGGCGGTCCGGGCGACCAGGACGTCGAGCATGCCGGACATGACCCGTCCGGTGTCCTCGCTGGTCTCGCCGGTGTTGAGCTGGAGGTCGTCGGGGCCGTACGCGATGATCTGCGCCCCCAGTCGCAGAGCTCCGCTGGAGAAGGCGGTGCGGGTGCGGGTCGACGTCTTGCGGAAGTAGATGCCGACGACGTCCCCGGCCAGCGGCGCGGGGCGGCCCGCGGTACCGGCCGAGAAGGCGGCGCCACGGAGTACGAGGGAGTACAGGTCGGTGTCGGAGAGGTCGTCGATGGAGATCAGATGCCGTACGGGTGCCACGGTGTCCTCCTGCGGATGGGTCACCTTGCGGATGGGGGCGGGACGGCGTGCGGGCCGTCGTGCGGGCGCTTCGCGGGGGCCGGCCGTCATGCGCGCTCCTCGTCCGTGACGACGGGGGCGAGCACCGCCGGGAGCGCGCCTGCCGGGTCCTCGCGACGCCAGTCGGCGGCGAGCCGGCCGCTGCCGAACGTCGCGTCCCTGCGGCCGAGTTCGGCGGTGAGGTACTTGACGACGGCCTTGCCGGAGTCGGCGTTGGTGAGCGCGACGAACCCGGTGCCGCCGTGCATCCGGCTGATCGCCATGTTCCAGTAGCCCGAGGGTTCGCCGCCGTGGCCGAACTCCAGGTCGTCGCCGGTGTCGTCGACGATGGTGCCGAGCCCGTAGAAGGTGCCGGTCTCGCCCGCGAGCAGTTCCCGGGCCAGGGCCTGCGGGACGAGGGCCCCCGGTGCGCCCAGGAGGGCGTCCCGTACGGCGAGTACGAAGCGGGCGGCGTCGCCCGCCGTGGTCCACAGGCCGGCGGCCGCCAGGTGGGCCCGCTCGCGCCAGCCGCCGCTCAGCGGGGTGCCGTGGGCGTCGTGCCCGAGTGCGACGGGCAGGCCCGCGGTGCGCGGGTGTTCCTGGTCGAAGCTGGTGTCGGCGAGGCCGAGCGGGTCGAGGACCAGCCGGCGCATCAGCGTCTCGAAGGGCTCGCCCGTGACGTCCTCCAGCACCTGCTGGAGCACCCAGTAGTGCGTGCTGCTCTTGCGGAACACCTCGCCGGGCGGCAGTTCCCGCCGTACGCGCGGGGTGGTCACCGGGGGCCTGCCCTCCAGGAGGTCCAGGAGGGTGGGCAGCTGTTCGCCGGGGCGGAACCCGACGCTGCGGTGCCGGGCGAGACCGGCGCGGTGGCCGAGCAGCGTGCGCACGGTGACGGTGCCCGGCGCTGCCGGGTCGTCGGCCAGGTGCCAGGAGGTGAGGTAGCCGTCGATGTCGGCGTCCAGGTCGATGAGGCCCTCGTGGACGAGACGCAGGACCGCGAACGCGGTCAGGTGCTTGCTGATGGAGCCGACCTGGAAGAGGGTGCGCTCGGTCACCGGGTCGCTGCCGCCGGCCTCGAGGGTGCCGTGGCCGCGCAGTTCGGCGACCGCGCCGTCGCGGATGACGGCGAGGGCGACGCCCGGCACATGACGCTCGGCCATGGCGGCCGTGAGCCCCTCGGCGAGCGGATCCCGGTCCTCGCCCCGCACCCCGGGCGCCTCCCGGCGCGCGGCCCCGAGCAACGCGGCGGCCTCGGGCACCACCCCGCTCCCCGCCCGCCCCGGGTCACCCCCGGCGGCCTGCTCCAACAGAGCGGCAAGCAACTCGGCGGAGACGGCGACGGTGGGGGCGGCGGCGTCCACGCCGGGAGCGGGAGTGGGGACGCCGGGAGCGGCAGCGGCAGCGGTGAAGACCACAGCCTCCCCGGAAGAGCCCGCAGCAACCGCAGCGGGGGCGACAGCCTCCCCGGAGGAGCCCGCAGCACCGGAGGCACGAGCGCCCCCAGCCGAGACGGCACCCACAGCAGACCCGGCAGCCTCCGCCGGAGACCCGCCAGCCTCCGCCGAAGAGGCCGGTGCCGTGCCGGCCGAGGCCTGTGTTTCGGCGGCGGCGCCGCTCGTGGCCGACTCCGCGTCGGCCGACTGCGAACCGCCCGCGCGGGCCCCCGCCGCCGTGTCCTCGTCCACCGCCGCCGCCAGGTCGATCAGCGTGTCGTGCTGGTACATGCGGTAGACGGAGACCGCGAGGCCCGCCGCGCGGGCCGCCGCCAGCACCTTGATCATCAGCAGCGAGTGGCCGCCGAGGTCGAAGAAGCGGTCGTGGACGCCGATCTCCTCGACGCCGAGGACCTCGGACCAGATGGCGCCCAGCGCCTTCTCCGTCGGGGTGCGCGGCGGCACATGCGCGGTGCCGCTGCGCAGCGCCCCCCGGCCGGGGACGGGCAGGACCCCCCGGTCGACCTTGCCGTTGGCGTTCAGGGGCAGCGCCTCCAGGGCCACGAACGCCGACGGCACCATGTAGTCGGGCAGCCGCACCGCGCAGTGCGCCGCGAGCTCCTCCGGCCGCGCCCCGGCGCCCGCGGCGGGCGTCCAGTAGCCGACCAGACGCCGGTCGCCGGGAACGGGCTCGTGGACGGTGACGAACGCGTCGCGCACGGCCGGGTGTTCGGCGAGCACCGCCTGCACCTCGCCGAGTTCGACCCGGTAGCCGCGGATCTTGACCTGGTCGTCGACCCGGCCGAGGAACTCGACGTTCCCGTCCGGGAGGTGACGTACGAGGTCACCGGTGCGGTACAGCCGGGCGCCGGGCTCGGCCGCGTACGGGTCGGGCAGGAACCGCTCCGCGGTCAGGTCGGGGCGGCCCGCGTAGCCGCGGGCGACACCCGTGCCGCCGACGTACAGCTCCCCCGTGACTCCCACCGGCACCGGCTGGAGCGCCGAGTCCAGCACGTACACCCGCATGTTGGGCAGCGGACGCCCGATCGGTACGACGTCGCGCCCGACCGGCGCGAGGACGGGGAAGACCGTGGTCCCGACGGAGGCCTCGGTCGGGCCGTACTCGTTGATGAGGCGGCCCGGACCGAGGATGTCCAGGGACCGGTCGGCCGTGGCGCCGGGCAGCGCCTCGCCCGCCACCACCATGACCTCGGCCAGCTCCTGCGCCTGTTCGGTGGTGAGCTGCTCGGCGAGCAGGTCGAGGTGGCCGGGGGTGAGCTTGACGAAGCTGTACGGGGCGCCGGCCAGCAACCGGTGTCCCAGCTCGGCGGGTTCGGTGTCCTGCGGGACGGCGAACACCCGCTGCCCGGTGACCAGCGGCGCCCACAGGTTCGGGACGATCAGGTCGAAGGCGACCGAGGAGAACAGGGGCGCGCCGCCCGTCCCCCGCGAGGCCAGCTCCCGTGCCGCCCAGCCGACATGGCCCGCGAGGCCGCGGTGCGGCACCTCGACGCCCTTGGGCCGGCCGGTCGAACCGGAGGTGAAGATGACGTAGGCGAGCTGGTCGAGGTCGTCGGCGCGGGCGGGCGCGGCCGACGGCAGGGCGCTGACGTCCTCGTCGTCGAGCAGCAGCGACACGGCACCGAACCGGTCCGCGTACGCCGCCGAGGTGACCGCCACCGCGGCGCCCGACGTCCCGACGATCGACGCGACGCGCTCGGCCGGGTAGGACGGGTCGACGGGCACGTACGCGCCGCCCGCCTTCCACACCGCGAGGAGCGCGGCGATCAGCACGGGGCCGCGGTCCAGCTGGACCGCCACCCGGGACTCGGCGCCGACACCGCGCGCCCGCAGCGCGTGGGCCAGCCGGTTGGCGTGCTCGTCCAGTTCGGCGTAGGTCAGGGTCCGCTCGCCCAGGGTCACGGCGGGCGCCCGCGGGGTGCGGGCCGCCTGTTCCTCGAAGCGCCGGAGCACGGAGGCGGTCTCGGCCTCGTACGCCGTGTCGTTCCATTCGACGAGCTGGCGCCGCAGCTCGTCCGCCGGCAGCGGCACGGCCCGGGCGTCGCCCGCCGGGTCCTGTGTCATGGCGGTGAGCACGCCCGCGTACAGCGCGGTGAGCCGGTCGGCGTTCGCCCGGGACAGGGCGTGGGTGTGCGTGGTCATCAGCAGGTAGCCGGAGACAGCGGACACGGCGAGGGAGAACTCCGTGGCGCCCTCGCCCGAGCTGTCGCCGACGTCGACGCGCTCGGTGTCCACGTGGTCGAAGTCCTGGTAGCTGAAGCGCACGTCGAGCAGCCGCTCCACCCCGGCGTCGCGCTGGATCGCCGGCATCGGGTAGCGCCGGTACTCCCACATGCCCGCCTCGTGGGCGAAGACCTCGCGGACCAGCTCCTCCCAGGTGCGGTCGCGGTCGGCGTCGAAGGCGAACGGCAGGGTGTTGAGGTACATGCCGTAGACGCGGTCGGCGCCGGGCGCCTCGGGGCGGGCGCTGAAGACGAGACCCGAGTGGAAGCGGTCCTCCTCGGTCAGCACGCTCAGCGCCTTCAGGTGCGCCGCGAGCAGCACGCTCTTGAGGGAGACCCGGGCCCGCGCGGCCAGGGCGCGCAGCCCCTGCTCGAAGGGGCGCAGCTCCACCGCGACCCGGAAGGTCTCCCGCGGGGCCGAGCGGTCGCCCGCCCAGGCCGCCGGCAGCGCGAAGCGCGCGAAGCCGCCGGTGACGTCACGCCAGTACGCCCGGTCGTGCTCCGACTCCAGGGAGCGCACCTCGGTGGCGACGAAGTCCGCGTAGCGGACGGCGGGCGCGGGGGCCTCGGACGGCTGTCCGCCGTCGCGCAGCCGCCGGTATTCGTCGAGCAGCTCCATCAGCAGCGCGCGGTGGCTCCAGCCCTCCGTGATGGCGTGGCACACCGTGAGGCCGAGGCGCCAGGCGCCGTCCTCCTCGACGTGTGCGGTCATCCGCAGCAGCGGGGCCCGCTCCAGGTCGAACAGGTCGGCGCGTTCCCGGGCGATGAACTCCTCGACGGCGCGCCGCCGCCCCGCCTCGTCGAGCGCGGTCAGATCGTGCACGGCGACGGGGATCGCCGCGTGTGCACGCACCACCTGGAGCGGCTGCGAGAAGCCGTCGAGGTGGAAGGAGGTGCGGAGCATCTCGTGGCGGCCGGCGACCACGGCGGCGGCGCCGCGCAGCGCGTCGGCGGAGAAGGGCGCGGCCTCCGTGATCCGGAACGAGGACACGTTGTGGTAGGCGTGCTTGGTGTCGTCGGCGAGCATCTCCAGGACCATGCCGAGCTGTACCTGCGTCAGCGGATAGGCGTCCACCGCGTCCTCGGGCAGCCGCGCGCGGTCCTCGGCCGGCACCAGCGCGAACCGCGCCACGGGGGTGTCCACCTCGGTCCGGGCGGGGCGCCCGGTCAGGTGCTCGCCGAGGGCGGCGACCGTGCGGTGCTCGAACACGTCGCGTACGCCGATGTCGAACCCGGCGGAGCGCAGTGCCCCGACGAGGGCGACGGCGCGGATGGAGTGGCCGCCGATCTCGAAGAAGCCGTCCTCGACACCGACGCGTTCGAGGCCGAGGACCTGCGCCCACACGGCGGCGATGCGCTCCTCGGTGTCGGTGCGCGGGGCGACGTACCCGTCGTCGTCGGCCGCGGCGGCGTCGGGTGCGGGCAGCGCCTTGCGGTCGATCTTGCCGTTGGCGTTCAGGGGCAGGGCGTCGAGGGCGGTCAGGGTCGCCGGGACCATGTAGTCGGGCAGCCGGTCGGCGAGGTGCTCGCGGACCCCTTCCGCGCCGGCGGGCGCGTAGTAGCCGGCCAGTTCGCCGTCGACGGTCGTCACGAAGGCGTCGCGGATACCGGGGTGGGCGGTGAGCACTGCCTGGATCTCGCCGAGTTCGACGCGGTAGCCGCGGATCTTGACCTGGTCGTCGACCCGGCCGAGGAACTCGACGTTCCCGTCCGGGCGTTGGCGTACGAGGTCGCCGGTGCGGTAGACGCGGGCGCCGGGCTCGGTGCCGTACGGGTCGGGCAGGAAGCGCTCGGCCGTCAGGTCGGGGCGGCCCGCGTAGCCGCGGGCGATGCCCGTGCCGCCGACGTACAGCTCACCCGTGACCCCGACCGGGACCGGCTGGAGCGCCGGGTCGAGGACGTACACCCGCATGTTGGGCAGCGGGCGCCCGATGGGCAGTACGTCGGTCTCGGCGTCCCGCGGCACCTCGTGGACCGTCGTGCCGACGGATGCCTCGGTCGGCCCGTACTCGTTGATCAGCCGGGTGTCCGGGGCGAGCGCGCGCCAGCGCTCCAGGGTGGCGCGGGTGAACGCCTCGCCCGCCACCACCAGCACCGGCGCGAGGGCCGCCGCCTGCTCGGGTGCCAACTGCTGGGCGAGCACGTCCAGATGGCCCGGGGTGAGCTTGATGAAGCTGTACGGGCCCGATGCGACGAGGTGCTCGCCCAGGTCGGCCATGTCGACGTCCTGGCTCACGGTGTGCACGGCCTGGCCGGTGACCAGCGGCGCCCACAGGTTCGGGACGACCAGGTCGAAGGCGACCGAGGAGAACAGCGGGGCTCCGCCGTCCCCCTGGGACGCCAGTTCCCGCGCCGCCCAGGCGACATGGTTGGCCAGTCCCCGGTGGGTGACCTCGACGCCCTTCGGGGTGCCGGTCGAACCCGAGGTGAAGATGACGTACGCGAGCCGGTCCAGGTCGTCGGTCCTGGCGGGAGCGCCGGTGGGCAGGCTGATCAGGGCCCGCACCGGGATCTCCGTGAGGGTCACGGGGGCGCCGGACAGCTCCCGCATGGCGGTGACGCGGTCGGCCGGGTAGGAGGGGTCGACCGGGACGTAGGCGCCCCCGGCCTTCCACACCGCGAGCAGCGCCGTCAGCAGGTCCGGGCCCCGGTCGAGCCGGACCAGGACCCGCGACTCGGCACCGACGCCCAGGCCTCGCAGATGGTGCGCCAACTGGTTGGCGCGCACGTCGAGTTCGCCGTACGAGAGCGTGCCGTCCTGGTGACCGACGGCCACCGCGTCCGGGGTGCGGGCCGCCTGCTCCTCGAAGCGCCGGAGCACGGAGGCGGTCTCGGCCTCGTACGCCGTGTCGTTCCACTCGACGAGCTGCCGCTCCCGCTCCCCCGCCGGCAGGAACGACGCCTGCGCGTCGCCCTCCGGGTCCGCCGCCATCGCCTCCAGGACGCCGCGCAGCATGGCCGCGAGGCGGTCCGTGCCGGCGCGGCTCAGGGCCTTCGGGGACGCGGTGAGGACGAGGTGGCCGACGCGGGCCGAGACGCCGAGCGGGAACTCGGTGGGGCTGTCGTCGATGCTGGCCAGGTAGTCGACCTGGGCGCGGTCGACCTGGTCGAAGTCGTGATAGCTGAACCGCATGTCGATCAGCCGCTCGCCGCCCGCGAGTTCACGCTGGATGACCGGCATGGGATAGGTGCGGTGGGGCCACAGCTCGATCTCCCGGGCGAACACGGCGGCGGCCAGGTCGCGCCAGGTGGCGGCCGTGCGGTCGTACGCGAACGGCAGCGTGTTCAGGTGCATGCCGTAGACGCGGTCGGCGCCGAGCACCTCGGGCCGGGCGTTGCACACCAGACCGCTGAAGAAGCGGTCCTCCTCGGTGAGCATGCTCAGCGTCTTCAGGTGGGCCGCGTGCAGGACGCTCTTGAGGGAGGCGCCCGCCTTCGTGGCCAGGGCGCGCAGCCGGTCCTCCAGGTCGTGGAAGGGCACGGGCACCCGGTACGGGGCGCCGGTGTCGTCCGGGTCGCCGCGCCAGGGGGCCGGCACGGTGAGCCGGGCGTAGCCGTCGACGACCGACTGCCAGTAGGCGCGGGTCCCGGCGGAGTCGAGCACGTCCAGCTCGGCGGCGACGAAGTCGGCGAAGCGGACGCCCGGCACGGGGGCCTCGGACGGCTGTCCGCCGTCGCGGACGCGGCCGTACTCCTCCAGGACCTCCATCAGCAGGGAGTGGTGGCTCCAGCCGTCGAGGATCGCGTGGCACTCGGTGTTGGTGATCCACCAGCTGCCGTCGCCCGCCATGTGTGCGTGCAGGCGCAGCAGGGGCGGGGTCGCCAGGTCGAACAGCTCGGAGCGCTCCTTGGCCGTGAACTCCCGCAGGGAGGAAAGGAGTTCCTCCTCGGTGAGGGAGGTCAGGTCGCGGGCACCGACCGGCATCTCGGCCGTGGTGTGGACCAGTTGCAGGGGCACGGAGTAGCCGGTGAGGTCGACGGAGGTGCGCAGCGCCTCGTGGCGGGCGACGACGGCCGCGGCGGCGGCGCGCAGGGCGTCGAGCGAGAAGGGCCGCTCGTCGCGGATACGGAACGAGGTGACGTTGTGGTACGGGTGCTTGCCGTCGTCCGTGAGCATCTCGACGACCATGCCGAGCTGCACCTGGGACAGCGGGTAGGCGTCGGCGAGCCCGTCGGGCAGCCGGGCCGCGTCCTCGGCGGTGAGCAGGGAGAACGGCTCGGTCCTGCGGTCGGCGTCCTCCGGTGCCGGGCGCCCGGTGACCAGTTCGGCGACGCGGGCGACCGTGCGGTACTCGAAGACGTCGCGCACGGCGAGGTCGTAGCCGATCGCGCGGAGCCGGCCCACCAGGGTGACGGCGCGGATGGAGTGACCGCCGAGCTCGAAGAAGCCGTCCTCGACACCGACCCGGTCGAGGCCGAGGACGTCGGCCCACACCTCGGCGATCCGCTCCTCGGCGACGGTGCGCGGGGCGACGTGGCCGGCGGCGCCGAGGGCGTCCTGGCCGGGGGCGGGCAGGGCGCGCTTGTCGAGCTTGCCGTTGGTGGTCAGGGGCAGCGCGTCGAGGGCGACGAACGCGGCCGGGACCATGTACTCGGGCAGCCGGGCCGCCAGGTGGGAGCGCAGGTCGCCGGGGGCCGGGGCCTGGTCGGCGGCCGGCGTCGTGTAGGCGACGAGGCGCTTGTCGCCGGGGGTGTCCTCGCGGACCAGGACGACGGCGTCACGGACCTGCGGATGCGCGGCCAGCGCGGTCTCGATCTCGCCCAGCTCGATCCGGAAGCCGCGGATCTTGACCTGGTCGTCGATCCGGCCCAGGAACTCCAGGCTGCCGTCGGGCAGCCGGCGCGCGAGGTCGCCGCTCTTGTAGAGACGCGAGCCCGCCGGACCGTACGGGTCCGGGACGAACCGCTCGGCCGTCAGCTCCGGCCGGTTGAGGTAGCCGCGTGCCACGCCGGGGCCGCCGACGTGGATCTCACCGGGCACGCCGACCGGGACCAGCTGTCGGTCCGCGTCCAGGAGGTACACCCGCAGGTCGGCCAGCGGATGGCCGACCGCGTTGCCCGCCCGCGGGTCCAGGTCCCGCTCGGTCAGCCGGTGGTAGGTGGTGTGGACGGTGGTCTCGGTGATCCCGTACATGTTGACGAGCGCGATCCGGTCGAGCCCGAACCGGTCGGCCCAGGGGCGCAGTTCGGAGATCTCCAGCTTCTCGCCCGCGAAGACCACCGCGCGCAGCGACAGTTCGGCGTCCGCGGCGACCAGCGAACGGAAGGCGGAGGGCGTCTGGTTGAGCACGGTGACGCGCTCGCGCACCAGCAGGTCGAGGAACTCCTCCGGGGAGCGGGTGACGTCGTAGGGGACGACGATCAGCCGGCCGCCGTGCAGCAGGGCACCCCACATCTCCCAGACGGAGACGTCGAAGGCGTAGCTGTGGAAGAGGGGCCAGACGTCGGTGTCGGTGAAGGCGTAGTGCTCGTTGCCGCGCTCCAGGAGGCGTACGACGTTGGTGTGGGTGAGGGCGACGCCCTTCGGCCGGCCCGTCGAGCCGGAGGTGTAGATCGTGTAGATCAGGTTCTCGGGGCTGCCGGGCACGCCCGGGTCGGAGTCCGGCCGCGCGGCCAGGTCCGGCGCGTCCGTGTCGAGGAGCAGCAGCTCCACGTCGAACAGATGCGCGTGCTCGGCGGTGGTCACCACCACCGGGGCCTGTGCGTCCCCGACGATGTACGCGATCCGGTCGGCCGGGTTCGCCGGGTCCAGCGGCAGATACGCGGCACCCGACTTGAGGATGCCGAGCAGGGCCGGGATCAGTTCGATGCCGCGCTCCAGGCTCAGCCCGACGAGCGTCTCCGGGCCGACCCCCTTCGCGATCAGGGCGTGGGCGATCCGGTTGGCGCGGGCGTTCAGCTCCGCGTACGTCAGATCCGTCCCCTCGAAGGAGACCGCGACCCCCTCGGGGGTCCGCGCCACCTGCTCCTCGAACACCTCGTGCACGCGGCGCGTCACGGGCTCCACGGCCTCGGGGGCGCCGAGCAGGACGGCCTTCTCCCGCTCGCCCACGATCTCGTACGCGGACAGGCGCGCCCCGGGCGTGGCGGCGATCCCCGTGAGCAGGCGCAGCAGATGGCCGGCGAACCGCTCGACCGTCGCCCGGTCGAACAGCGAGGTGGCGTACTCCAGGTGCCCGCCGAACGAGCCGTCCGCCCGCTCACGTATCTGGAGGTCCAGGTCGAACTTGGCGACCCGGCCCGCGCCCTCGAACGGCGCCACCTCGACGCCGGGGAACGCGAACGCGGAGCTGCGGTCGCCGTGCATCGTGAACGCGACCTGGAACAGCGGGGTGCGGGAGAGGTCGCGCTCGGGGCCGAGGGCGTCGACGACCTGGGCGAAGGCGACGTCCTGGTGGTCGTAGGCGTCCAGGACCGTGGCCCTGGTGCGGGCCAGCAGGTCGGTGAAGGCGGGGTCGCCGGAGAGGTCGCCGCGCATCACCAGGGTGTTGATGCCGTAGCCGATGAGCCGTTGCAGCTCGGGGCGGCCGCGGCCGGAGACCACGGTGCCGACGGCGATGTCCGCGCGGCCGGTGTGGCGGGCCAGCAGGCTCTGGTAGGCGGCGAGGAACAGCATGAACGGGGTGCTGTCGTGCGCGGCGGCCAGCTCGCGCAGCCGGGTGCCCAGCGGGGCGGGCACGTCGAAGGCGACGGCGGAACCGGCGCCGTCGCGCACGGCGGGGCGCGGCCGGTCGGTGGGCAGTTCGAGCGGCGCGAGGTCCGCCAGCCGGCCCTTCCAGTGGTCGAGGTGACGTTCGACGACCTCGCCGGTCAGCTCGGCGCGCTGCCAGGCGGCGTAGTCCGCGTACTGCACGGTGAGCGGGGCCGGGGCCGAGCCCGTGTACAGGGCGCTGAGTTCCTGTCCGAAGACGCCGGTGGACCAGGCGTCGCAGGCGATGTGGTGGAAGACCACCGCGAGGACGTGCTCGTCGTCGGCGAGCCGGATCAGGCGCGCCCGCACCGGCCAGTCGCGGCCGAGGTCGAACGGGCGGGCCAGGTCCGCCTCGACCAGGGCGCGGACCGCGTCGTCGTCCGCGGCCCCGGACCGGTCCAGGGGCAGGGGGCGCGGCGCGTCGATGATCTGGACGGGCTCGTCGCCGTCCAGGGCGTAGCGGGTGCGCAGGATCTCGTGCCGCTCCAGCAGTTGGTGCCAGGCCTTGTCGAGGGCCTCGGTGTCGAGGGCGCCGCGCAGCCGCAGCACCAGCGGGACCAGGTATTCGGGGCTGTCCGGCTCCAGGCGGCTGAGGAACCACATCTGCTGCTGGCCGTACGACAGCGGCAGCGGGCCGTCCCGGTCGGCGCGGGGGATGTCCGGGCGGCGGGTGGCGCCGGTGCGCCGGCCCGCGAGACGGCGGCGCAGCAGTTCGGCGCGGAGCGCGTCGGCATCAGTGCCCGAGAGGACGGGCTTCTCCATTTCCCCGGTGCTCATGCCTGGTGCTCCTTCAGCGCTGGGTTGTTCGTGAGGTGTGTGGTGTCGGTGCGGGCCGCGTCGTCGAGGAGGTCGGCGTCGGAGAGCGCGGCGATCTGGGCGGTGACGCGCTCCTCGACGGTGGCCGCGATACGGGCGACCGTCGGTCCCTCGAAGACCGTGCGGACCGCGAAGTCGATCTCGAACTCCTGCTGGAGGTGGGAGATCAGGCGGATCGCGAGGATCGAATTGCCGCCGATGTGGAAGAAGTTGTCGTGTGCTCCGGCCTGGACGCCGAGCAGTTCGGTCCAGATCTCGGCGACGCGCTCCTCGACGGGGCCGCTGGGTGCGACATGGCTCTCGTCGTCGGCGGTCCGTCCCGGCGCGGGCAGGGCGCTGCGGTCGACCTTGCCGTTGGCGTTGACCGGGATCGTGTCGAGCGCGGTGAAGGTGGCCGGGATCATGTACTCGGGCAGGCGTGCGGCGCAGTGGGCGGCGAGGTCGGGCAGCGGCGCGGCGGCGTCGGCGGGCACCACGTGGGCGGCCAGCGTCGGTTCGCCGTTCTCGGGCCGGTGCACGGTGACGACGGCGTCGCGGACGGCGGGGTGCGCTGTCAGCACGGCCTGGATCTCGCCGAGTTCGACGCGATAGCCGCGGATCTTGACCTGGTCGTCGACCCGGCCGAGGAACGCGACGTTCCCGTCCGGGAGGTGGCGGACCAGGTCGCCGGTGCGGTACATGCGGGCGCCGGGGCCGGTGCCGTACGGGTCGGGCAGGAAGCGGTCGGCCGTCAGGTCGGGGCGGTTCGCGTAGCCGCGCGCCACACCCGTGCCGCCGACGTACAGCTCGCCGGCGACCCCGACCGGGACGGGCTGGAGCGCCGGGTCGAGGACGTACACCCGCATGTTGGGCAGCGGGCGTCCGATGGGCAGTACGTCGGCGTCGGCATGCTCGGGAATCTCGTACACCGTCGTGCCGACGGACGCCTCGGTCGGCCCGTACTCGTTGATCAGCCGGGTGTCCGGGGCGAGTGCGCGCCAGCGCTCCAGGGTGGCGCGGGTGAACGCCTCGCCCGCCACCACCAGCACCGGCGCGAGCGCGCCCGCCTGGGCCGGGGTGAGCTGGAGGGCGAGGATGTCGAGGTGGCCCGGGGTCAGCTTGACGAAGCTGAACGGCTGGGCCTCCGCGAGCCGCTTGCCCAGCTCGGACATGTCGGTGTCCTGCGGCAGCAGGAACAGCCGCTGCCCGGTGACCAGCGGCGCCCACAGGTTGGGGACGACGAGGTCGAAGGCGGCCGAGGAGAACAGGGCGCCGCCGCCGTAGTCCTGCCCGGCGAGTTCGCGGGCCGCCCAGGCGACGTGGTTGGCGAGACCCTGGTGGGTGACCTCGACGCCCTTGGGTGTGCCGGTCGAGCCCGAGGTGAAGATGGTGTACGCGAGCCGTCGCGGGTCCCTGGTCCGGGCGGGCGCGGCGGCCGGGCGCCCGGCGATGTCGTCGGCGTCCGTGTCCAGGAGCAGCAGGCGGGTGCCGGAGGAGGTGAAGCGGGCCGCGTACGCGGAGGTGGTCACCGCCGTGCGTACGCCCGCCGTGTCGCACATCGCCGCGATGCGCTCGGCCGGGTAGGACGGGTCGACCGGCACATAGGCGCCGCCCGCCTTCCACACCGCGAGCAGCGCGGTGACCAGTTCGGGACCCCGGTCGAGCAGGACCGCGACGCGTGACTCGGCGCCCACGCAGCGGGTGCGCAGGTGCTGCGCCAGCCGGTTGGCCGCGGCGTCCAGTTCGCCGTACGTCACGGTCTCGGTGCCGAAGGTCAGGGCGGTGCGCTCGGGGGCGCTGCGGGCCTGCTCCTCGAAGCGTTCGAAGACCGTACGGTCGTCGGTGTCCTCGGCCGTGTCGTTCCACTCGACGAGGAGGCGGTGGCGTTCGTCGGCGGAGAGCAGCTCCAGAGCGCCGAGCGGGGTCTCGGGCTGCTCGGCCACCTGTTCGAGGAGGGTGAGGAAGTGGCCGGTCATGCGCTCGGCGGTGCCCCGCTCGAACAGCGAGGTGGCGTATTCGAGGACCCCGTCGAGGGAGCCGTCGGGCGTCTGCCGCATGAACAGCGACAGATCGGTCTTCGCGACCTGCCAGGCCTCGGCGAACGCGGCCAGGTCACTGTCATGGGTGACGACGCTGGTCACGCCCTCGCTGTGCAGGTCGAAGGCCACCTGGTAGAGCGGGGTGCGGGACAGGTCGCGCTCGGGCTGAAGCTCCTCGACCAGCCGCTCGAAGGGCAGCTCCTGGTGGACGAGGGCGGCGCGGGCCGCGTCCCTGACCCGGCGCAGGGCCTCGGTGAAGCCCAGGTCCGCGGTGAGGCCGCAGCGTACGACGAGGGAGTTGAGGAAGAACCCGACCATGTTCTCGGTCTCGGGCCGGGTGCGGCCGGCCACCGGGGTGCCGACCGGGACGTCCCACTGGCCGGTGTGGCGGGCGACCAGCGTGGCGTACGCCGTCAGCAGCGTCATGAACGGGGTGGCGCCGTGGGCTCGGCCCAACTCGGCTAGTTTGACGGCGAGTTCGGGGGCGACGCGGAACGGTACGACCGCGCCGCGCGGATCACGCACCGCCGGGCGGGGGTGGTCGGCGGGCAGGTCGAGCGGGGCGATGCCGTCGAGGGCGGCGCGCCAGTGGGTCAGCTCGCCCTCGACGACGGCGTCGGTGAGGCGGGCACCCTGCCAGGAGCCGTAGTCCGCGTACTGGAGGGGCAGTTCGGGCAGGTCCGGCGCGCGGCCGGCCCGGTCGGCGGCGCACAGCTCGCGCAGCTCCCGTTCCAGGATCACCGTCGACCAGCCGTCGCAGGTGATGTGATGCATCGTCAGAAGGAGGACATGGTCCTCGCCGGCCACCCGGGCCAGCAGCGCGCGCCACAGCGGGCCCGCGGCGAGGTCGAAGCCCCGCTCGAACTGTGCGCCGAAGAGCGCGGCCACCCCGTCGCGGGCGGTGTCCTCGACGCGCAGCTCGACGGTGCCGGCGCCCGGCGCGTCGATGATCTGGCGCGGCTCGCCGCCCTGGTCGACGTAGCGGGTGCGCAGCGGCTCGTGCCGGGCGGCGAGCGCGTCCAGGGCCCGGCCCACGGTCCCGGCGTCCAGGGAACCCGGCAGCCGCAGGAAGAGCGGGGCGACCCACTCGGGGCTGCCGGGGTGCATCCGGTCCAGGAACCAGAGGCGGCGCTGACCGGAGGAGAGGGGGAGGTCGCCGGTGCGCGGGACGGGGCGGATCTGGGGCCCGTCGTCCACGTCGGCGCCCGTGCCGCCGTGGACGGCTCCGCCCGTGCCGCCCGTGCCCTCGTGCCCGGCATCTGTCGTGCCGCCGGTCACGGCACCGCTCGTCCCGCCGTCGGCCGCCCCCGTGGGTGTGCCGATCAGCTGGGCCTGGGCCTGGACCGTCGTCGCGGCGAACAGGCCGCGCAGGGAGACCTTCTCGCCCGACGCGGCGCGCAGCCGGGCCGCGAGCCGGGTCAGCTGGAGCGACGTGCCGCCCAGCGCGAAGAAGTCGTCGAGCGCGCCGACCCGGTCGAGACCGAGGAGGTCGGCCCAGACCCCCGCGACGAGTTCCTCCGCCGCGTCGCGCGGGGCCGTGTACGTGGGCTGCCCGGCGGCGGCGATCTCGGCCGGGGAGGGCAGCGCGGCCCGGTCGACCTTGCCGTTGGCCGTCAGCGGGAACGCGTCGAGGGTGTGGAGGAATGAGGGGACATGGCTGTCCGGCAGCCGCTCGGCCAGGAAACCGCGCAGCCCGGCCGGGTCCGCCTCGCCGCTGACGGTGAGGTACGCGGCGAGCCGCTTGCCGCCGCCGTCGGCCTCGTACGGCGTGACGACCGCGCCGGTGACCGCCGGGTGCGCGGCGAGCGCGGCCTCGACCTCGGCGGGCTCGATCCGGACGCCGTTGACCTTCACCTGGTGGTCGAGCCGGCCCAGGTACTCGAGGGTGCGGTCGGAGCGCCAGCGCACCTGGTCACCGGTGCGGTAGAGGCGGGCGCCGGGCTCGGTGGCGTAGGGGTCGGGCACGAAACGGTCGGCGGTCAGATCGGGGCGCCCGGCATAGCCGCGGGCCACTCCGACGCCGCCCGCGTACAGCTCGCCGGGAACACCGACGGGCACGGGGACACCGTTCGGTCCGAGGACGAGGACGCGCATGCCGGGCAGCGGGCGGCCGATGGGCACCGGACCCGCGGTGAGCGCGGGGTCGACGAGCTGCGCGGTGATGTCGATGGAGCACTCGGTGGGACCGTAGGTGTTCCAGACCTCCAGGTCCTGGCCCGTCCGCTCACGCAGCCGCGCGACCAGCTCGGCGTGCAGGGCCTCGCCCGCCGAGAACAGCAGCCGCAGCGAGCCGCAGCCGCTCCAGTCACCCTCCTCCACGAGCAGCCGCAGCACCGACGGCACGACCTGGAGCACGGTGACGCCGTGGTCGGCCACCGCGCGCAGCAGCGCGGCCGGGTCGCGCTCGGCGCCCGCCGGGGCGAGCACCACGGTGCCGCCGCCGACCAGCGGCGCGAAGATCTCCCAGCCGGCCGCGTCGAACCCGATGGTGGTCTTCTGCAGAACCCGGTCGGCCGCCCCGAGCGCATGCCGCTGCACGGTCCAGCCGATCCGGTTCGCGATGCCCGCGTGGGTGACCACGACGGCCTTGGGCCGGCCGGTCGAACCGGAGGTGAAGACGGCGTACGCCGCGTTGGCGGGGTCGGCGGCGGGGAGCGGGCCGGCGGGGTCCGAGGACCGGTCCGGGATCTCCTCGGGTCCGACGCGCCGGGCACCGGCGTCGCGCACGGGGCCCGCCAGGGCCGGTCCGGCGACCACCAGGCGCGCCCCGGCCTCCCGGGCCAGGTCCGACAGGCGGGCGGGCGGCTGGGCCGGGTCGAGCGGGACATAGCCCGCGCCGGCCCGCCAGACGGCCAGCAGCGCGACGATCAGATCGACGCCGCGCGGCAGGCTCACCCCGACGAGCGTCTCGGGCCCCGCACCCAGGTCCCGCAGGTGGCGGGCCATGCGCAGGGACGCACGGTCCAGCTCCTCGTACGTCACCGTCCGGGCTCCGTCGACGACGGCGGCCGCGTGCGGCGTACGGAACGCCTGCTCGGCGAAGCGTTCCGAAAGCAGTTCGGCGTTCACGGTAACTCCTGTCACAGACCTGGGTCGGGGTGGGCGGACGGGCTCAGGCCGCGGAGGACTCGTGCATGTGCCGGCGCAGGCTCAGCGGGCGCATGTCGGTCCACACCTCGGCGATCCGGGCCAGGCACTCCTCGCGGCTGCCCTCGGTGCCCTCGGCGTGCCAGCCGGCCGGCAGGTCACGCCCGGCGGGCCACAGCGAGTACTGCTCCTCGTCGTTGAACACGACCCGCTGGACGGGGCCCTCGGACTGCTGTGCGGCCTGCTGTGCGGGCTGGTCCGCGGCCTGCTGTGCGGTCTGTTCTGCGGTCACGGCAACTCCTTGGTCGGTGATCGGTACAAGTGGTCAGGCAAAGGCGGGCAGGAAGTCCTCGACGCGTACGCCGAGGCCGCGCCGGTCGGCCTCCTCGCGCACGAACTCGGCGAGCGCCAGGTCGAGCACGCCCAGACCGAACGGGGAGTAGACGACGGGCCGGTCCGCGGTGCGGCGGAGCGTGGCCGTGCCGCGCAGCAGGGCGCCGATCGGGGCGGCGACGAAGTCACGGTTGCCGGTGGCCTGCTGGGCGAGGTCGAGGGAGGTGCGCTCGCGGCACACGTGGTCGGCGTCGTCGACGACGTTGACCGCCCCGAGGACGGCCTCGGCGGTCAGGTCCCGCAGGGAGATGTGCAGCACGGTGGTGTCCGGGCCGCACGCCGACAGGTCCATGTGCGGGGTCGCGGCGGTGGTGGCGAGGGAGACGAGGCGGTGCTCGCCGAGCGCGGCGGCCAGGTCGGTCACCGGACGGGCCTTCACCCCGGGGACCTCCTCGGCGCACCGTGCGGCGAAGGCCTCGGCGCGGGCCGGGTCCGTGTCGTACAGGGCGGCCTCGCGCAGGTCCGGCAGGGCGGCGGCCAGGAAGCGCAGGATCTCCAGGTTGATCACACCGCAGCCGATCAGCAGCGCGGCGGCGGGCGGGTTGTCCGCGGTGAGTTCCCGGGCGGCGAGCGCCGCGCTCGCGGCGGTGCGCTTCGCGGAGATCACCGCACCCTCGACGAACGCCACCGGGTGCCCGTTGCCGAGGGAGTTGAGGACGACGGCGGCGCTGGCCCGGTCGGTGCCGGCGGCCACGTTGCCGGGGAAGGAGGAGATCCACTTCATTCCGGCGACGGGCCGCTCACCGCCCCGGTAGGCCGGCAGGCCGATGATCCGGTCCCGGCTGTGGTGCTCCTCGGGGAAACGCAGGAACGTCGAGTGCGGCAGGGACGTCTGCCCCTCGTCGTGCAGCCGGTAGGTCTCGGCGACGAGGTCGATGATCTCCGTCTCCCGGCCGGACAGGACGTCCGTCACATCGGCGCGCCGGAGAATCAGCATGGGATTCCTCTCTGCGGGGCAAAGGCCCGGGAGCCGGGGCTCGGGGGCAGGGCTGTTGACCCTGATGGTGCGAGCGCGCGCTATATGCGGCCTATACGGCCCGTTCGGCCTCGACGTCGTACAGCGCGGTGCCCTTGAGCAGCGGCTCCTGGCGTACGTCGACGGTGAAGCCGTGGGCGTGCAGCAGCCGGAGTACGGCGGCCAGGCGGCCGTCCTCGTCGTGCACCTCGGCGACGACGGCGCGCACGAGGGACCAGTGCGCTTCCTCGAGGCCGAGCAGCACGTCGAGTTCGGCCCGCTCGACGTCGACCTTCAGCAGGTCGACGCGTTCGATGCCGTGCCGGCGGACCAGGTCGGAGGCGGTGACGGCCGGCACGGTGAACTCGACGCCCTCGTGCAGCCCCTCGACGAGTTCCTCGGCGTCCTCGGCGTCGACTCCGCTGTTGCGCAGGAAGGCCAGGGTGATCTCGTCGTCGGCGCGCGGGTCGGCGTAGAGACCGGAGTTGCCCGGCGCGTCGGGGTAGTAGGTGAAACGCAGGAGTCCGGGGCGGTCGGAGACGGCCGCGCACTCCGCCTGCCAGCCGGGCGCCGCGTGGTCGGCCAGGTTGCGGCGCAGACAGGCGTGCAGGTCGGGGGCGGGCTCGGCGGCGACGACGCGGACGCCGGGGCAGGCGCGGGCGCAGTGCACCGACATGAGGCCGACGTTGGCGCCGATGTCGAGGAGGGTGTCGCCGGCCCGCAGCCGCCCGGCCGCCCGGTGGTAGGCGCCGGGCGGCTGCATCTCGCGCCACATCGCCACCGCGGCGGGCCCGTTGGTGCACCAGACGGTGGGTCCTTCGGGCAGTTGCTGGCGTACCGGTCCCCCGGCCGCCGCGGACTCCGTACCGGTCATGACACGCCTCCGAGGGCGAGCAGGAAGAGCAGGTCGTCCTGGGCGACGAGCTCCACGTCGGCGGTCCGGGTGCCGGGCGCGTCGAGGGAGACGTCGATCAGGCGGTGCCAGGTGTCGCGGAAGCGCTCCACGGTGGCCGCGTCGAACAGGTCGGTGTTGTAGCGCAGGACCGCCTTGAAGCCCTGGCTGTCCTGGAGGACTTCGACGGTCAGGTCGAGCTGGCCCTCCTGCTGCGGCACGTCGCACAGTTCGGCGCGCAGCCCGCCCAGCCGGACGGGTCCCTCGTAGAGGCCCGGCACGGGCAGCCGGTCGGCGGCGACGAGGGTGCAGGAGATACGGAAGAGCGGCCCGCGCCCGGCCGTCGTGTCCAGGAGCTCGACGGGATGACGGGCGTGGGCGAGACCGGTGCGCAGCCGGCGCTGTGCGGCCTGCGCGGTCTCCAGAAGCGTGGTCGTCGGGCCGAACACGGCCGCCATGGGAAGGGCGTTGACGTAGTAGCCGACCGCTTCCCTGCTGCGCGGGGTGAAGCGGGTGGTGACCGGGCAGCCGATGAGGAAGCCGTCTCCCGCCCCGGAGCGGTGCAGCGCCGTCTGGAACGTGCCGAGCAGCCAGGCGAACGGGGTCAGCGCATGGCGCGCGGCGGCGTCCCGCAGCCGGGCGGCGGTGCGCTCGGGCAGCGCCAGCTCGACGGTGGCGCCGTTCAGGGTGCGCTGCGGCGGGCGCTGCCGGTCGGTGGGCAGGGTGGCGGCGGTCAGCCCCGCGCACACCTGCCGCCAGTACGCGGCGGCCCGCGCGCCGCGCGGGGATCCGATGAACTCCCGCTCCGCACGCACTTGTTGGTCCCAGTCGGTACCGACGGGCAACGGGTCGGGCGTCTCCACTCCCGTGCGCGCCCCGTACTCGGCGAACAGGTCACGGACCAGCAGCCACTGCGAGGTGGCGTCGCTGACGATGTGGTGGGTGGCCGTGACGAGGACGGCGTCGTCGGGGGCCCGGCGCAGCAGCACCGCCCGGAAGGCGCCCTCGTCGGCGATCCGGAACGGCTCCTCGCCGGCGCGCTGGGCCAGCAGGAAGAGCCGCTCGTCGTCGGCGTCCGGCACCTCCCGCACGTCGAGCCGTACGGCCTCGGCCGGGCCGGTGACACGCACCGGGCCCTGCTCGGTGCCGGGGAAGCGGGAACGCAGCAGTTCGTGCCGGCGGACGAGCGCGGTGAGCGCCTCCTGGAGCACCTCGGTGCGCACCCGGTCCCGCAGGCGCACCGCGAGGACCACGTTGTACGCGGGGCTGTCCGGGTCCAGCTGATGGGTGAGCCAGAGACCTTCCTGGCCGGTGGACATGAGCACGGGCGAATCAGTCCTTCCACAGGTGTGCGACGTCTCCGAAGTTCTGGTTCACCCAGGCGTCGGAATAGATGGTGTCGAGATAGCGGTCGCCGCCGTCGGGGAATATGAGGACGCAGTTCGAGCCCTCCGGAATGCGGTGCCGGATCTTCCACAGCGCGGCGACGGTCGCCCCGGACGAGCCGCCCGCGAGGACCGCTTCACGACCGATGAGCCGGCGGCAGGCGACGACGCATTCCAGATCGGATATGTGCACCACCTCGTCGGCCGCCGAGGCGTCCATCAGGGGCGGCACCACGGAGGCGCCGTGCCCCGGTATGAGCCGCTGGGTGGACTCGAGGCCGAAGATCGCGCTGCCCAGGGCGTCCACCGCGACGATCGTGGTGTCCAGGCCGCGGGCCCTGATGTGGTCACGGCAGCCGCGCAGCGTGCCGAAGGTGCTGACCGAGCAGAAGAGGAAGTCGACCGCACCGTCGAGGGACTCCTCGATCTCCCGCATCGTGGTCTCGTGCGCCTTGGGGTTGAGCAGGCTCGCGTACTGGTTGGGCCAGTACGCGTCCGGCGTCGCGGCCACCAGCTCGCGCACCCGGCGCAGCCGCACGGGCAGGAACTCGCCGGTCAGCTCGTCGCGTTCGGTGACGACCTCGACCTCGGCCCGGAACGCGCTGAGGATGGCGAGGTTCTGCTCGGTGGTCTTGCCGTCGACCACGCAGATGAAGCGCAGTCCGAAGTAGCGGCAGATCTGGGCCAGTCCGACGGCCAGATTGCCCGAGCTGGACTCGATGATCACGGTACGGCCGGGCTGCACCTCGCCGCTGCGGATGCCGGCGAGCAGCATGCCGAGGGCGGAACGGTCCTTGATGCTGCCGCCCGGATTGAACCTCTCGATCTTCCCGAATACCCGGGAGCCGAAATCCGGCAGCAGCCTTTCCAATTCCACAAGTGGGGTGTTTCCTACGGTTGACAGAATGCCTGGGAACGTTTTGTCGGGCACGGCTGCCCCTTCCCGGAGAGTCACTGCGGCACAACACAGAATTGACCCGGGAATTCTCTGCGCGAGCACTATGACGCCCCTATACGCCCCGGCGCCCTGTACGCCCCGGTGCCCCGGTGCGCCCCAAGGCCCCCGGCCGGGCGCGCGTTCGGGCCGGGACCGTCCGGGGAGGGGTCCGGACGGCCCCGGCCTGCCGGGGGGAACAGCTGTGCCGCCCCGGCCTGCCGGGGGGACAGCTGTGTGCTTCGGCTCCCTACGCGGCCAGTTCGGCCGCCAGGAACGCGGTGATGGCGTCGACCGTCGGGTGGTCCCAGGCCATGGTCGGCTCGACGACCAGACCGAAGTGGTCCTCGACGTCGCCGCACAAGGACAGGGCGTACACCGAGTCGAGGCCGAGCTCGGCGAGCTGCGCGCCAGCGTCGATGTCGGCGGCGGGGCGCTCCAGGTAGGAGGCGACGCGCTCGGTGAGCCAGGATCGGATCGCCTCCGGGGAGGTGACGGCGGTGGTGGTCTCGGTCATCAGATGGCTCCTTGGACTCCATGGGAGGGGGCGGCCCGGCGGGCGAGCCGGCCGCGGAACAGATCGAGGGTGCGGCCGGTCTCGTGCCGCTCGGCGAGCTCCGCGAACAGCTGCCGGACGGCGGGCTCGGGCAGCGGCCCCCGGCGCAGGCCGAGCCGCTCGGCCAGCCGGTGCAGCGCCGAGGCGGCCCAGAGCGGGTCGGCGACGAAGCCGTCGGAGGGCGTCGCCGCACGCCAGACGCCGAGGCAGGCGGCGGCCGCGAGCAGCAGGGCGTACCGCTGGGCCAGCAGGAAGGCGCGGCGGCCCGCGACCGGGGTGCGGTCGCGCGGCGGCAGGGCGACCGAGCGCCGGGCGAGTTCGTCCAGTTCCCGCGCGAACAGGCCGGCCAGGTCGGCGAGTTCGGCGAGCTCCGGCCGGGACCGGGCCTCTTCGGCCAGCTCACGGGCGAGGACGGGGAGGTGGCCGGCGAGGCTGTCGGCGCCGCGCGCGGTCAGCTCCAGGCGGCCGAAGTCGAGGGCGGGCAGCGGCTCGTGGAGGCGGAACAGCGTCCGCGGCGCCTCCTGGAACGAGGCGTCCCCGCGCAGCGCGGGCTGCCAGGCGCGCTCGGCGAGCCGCGGCAGCTGCGGCACGATGGTGGAGAGGCACACCGCGCCACTGGCGTGCGCGAGGGCGACGACCGGAAGGTCACGAGCGGCCTTCTGGAAGACGGCGTACGGCCCTTCGCGGAGGTAGCTGCGGGCTCCGAGGAGCACGCCGAGCCGGTAGGAGCTGTCCTGGAGGAACCGGGGCACCAGATACTTCACGGCCGCCGACCGCACACTGGCCTCCGCGGGCAGCAGGTGCAGCGACCGGGCGCCGACGACGGACAGCGCGTCACAGATCAGCAGGTCGAGGAAGGCGCCGGTCAGCGCGGAGCGCACCTCGGGCAGTTCGTGCATGGGCTGCCCGTACAGCAGCCGCTGTCCGGCGAAGTCGAGCACCGCGCGCAGCTGGGTGTCACCGACCCCGACGACCATGCCGGGCAACACGCTGCGGGTCACCTGGAAGACCTTGAGCACGGTCTCCATGGCACCGCCCTCGGTGCCGAGCAGCGCGTCGGCGGGGACCGGGCAGGCGTCGAAGTCGACGCCGCCGAGCAGACAGCCCCGTACCCCTGAGGTGGCGTAGCGGGCGGTGCGGTCCACCCGGTCGGCGGGCAGCGCGTCGAGGTCCACCAGGAGGTGGGAGTGGCCGCGGCTGCCGGGGCGTTCGTCGGTGCGGGCGAACACGACCGCCGCCTCGGCCCGGCCCACGTTGTTGACGAGTTGCTTTCCGCCGTCGAGGAGATAGCCGCCGCCGGGCGCGGGGCGCGCGGCGAGCGAGACACGGGAGAAGTCGCTGCCGTGGTCGAGTTCGGTGTACGCGGCGACGATCCGGCCGCCGCCGAGCAGCAGGCCCGCGGCCCGGTACCGCTGCGTGTCGCTGCCGTCCGCCCAGACGGGCAGGCCGGCGATGAAACTGGTGACGCCATGACCGATGCCGAGGGCGCAGTCCCGCCGGAACAGGCTCCGCATGAGCAGCGCGAACCGGTCGGCCCGCACGAAGCGCCCCCCGTACGCCGCGGGCACGAACTCGGCCCCGAGGCCGAAGTCCCGTAGCGCGCGCTCCCCTTCGGGCAGCAGTTCGCCGCGTTCGTCGGCGGCGAGCACGGCATGCAGCCCGAGCGGGTTGGCCGCGTCGTCCGGGTCGCCGAGGAGGGCTTCGAGACGGTCGACGCGGGCGAGGTCCGGGTCGGGACCGGCGGGGTCGAGGGGGGCGTCGGCGGCGCCGGCGGTCAGCAGGTCGGTCATACCGGCTCCTTGGTCGTGGCCGTCGTGACGGTGGGGATGCGGACCGGGGGCACCGCGGCCGGGCGGCCCTCCCCCAGCGGGCACGGCAGCAGCGAGAACAGCGCCCCCTCCTCGAACTGCGCGTGCAGCGCGGGCAGCAGCCGGTCCAGGGCAGGGCCGTCGGCGTCGTCGAGGTCGGCCGTGCCGGTGAGCCGGCGCAGCAGCCTGGCCAGCACCGCGTCCAGCCACGCCGCGTCGGCCCACAACGGCCCCCTCGCGCGTGCGGTGCCCGCGTTCTCCAGCCACAGGTGCAGGCTCGCCGCGCCCGCGTACACCAGGGCGTAGCGGCGGGCCGAGGCGAAGGCCGTCTCCGGTACCGCGCGGGCGCTGTGCCGGTGGGCGGCGAGTTCCCCGTGCACCTCGTCGGCGAGGGCGAGGAGCTGCTCGGCGCGCGCCACGACGGCCGGCGGCGCCGTGGCCCGGGCGCGCTCCACGGCGTCCGGCAGGGACTGTACGACGCTGGAGCCGGAGCGTGCGTAGAGCGTGAGCCGGCCGTGGTCGAGCTCGGGCGTCGGCCCGTCGAGGCGGGCGGCCGCGGCGACCGCGTCCCGGTCGGCGAGTCCCTTGCGGTACCCGCGGGTGAGCACGGGGAACTGGTTGATCAGGGAGTTGAGGTTGACCGCCGTGCTCCCGTCGAAGATGCCGACGATGCGGTGGTCGCGCTCCACCTTCTGGAAGGCTCCGTCGGCGAAGTCCTCGGTGAGCATCGCCCGGGCGCCGAGCAGTCCGCGCAGCTCTCCGACGACCTCGTCGCCGAGGGTCGGCACCAGGTACTTGACCACGGCGGAGACCGCGCTCTGCTCCTCGGTGAGGGTGTGCAGGGAGCGGGTCGCGACGAGGCTGACGGCCTCCATGGCGAGCAGGTCGGCGTAGCTCTCCGCCAAGGTCCGGGCGGCGTGCGGGAGTTCGGCGAGCGGGCGCCGGTAGAGGAGGTGGGTGCGGGCGAAGTCCAGGGCGATGCGCAGTGCGTGGTCGGTCATGCCGAGCGACATCGCCGAGCAGAGCGTGCGGGTGATCTGGAAGCCCTTGAGGATGATCTCCAGTCCCTCGCCCTCGGCGCCGATCAGCGCGTCCTCGGGCAGCTCGGCGCCGGTGAAGGCGATGCCGCTGATGTCGGCGCCGCGCACGCCGTGCGTCGGTACGCCGGCCAGCGGGCGCCAGCTGTCCGGCGCGAGCCGTGCCTTGTCGACGAGGAAGAGACTGAAGCCGCGGCTGCCGCCCGCCTCGTCGGTGCGGGCGAGGACGCAGACCAGTTCGGCCCGCGTCGCGTTGTTGATCAGCCACTTCTCGCCGTCGAGCCGCCAGCCGCGGGGCGTCCGCCCGGCCCGCAGCTCGCCCGCGAGCAGGTCGCTGCCGTGGGCGCGCTCGGTTGCCGCCAGCGAGACCACGGCACCGGCCGTCACCCGCGCCGCGAGCGCCGCGGCCTGCTCGGGCCGGCCCGCGACCCAGACGGAGACGGCACCCAGGTAGGTCTTGACATGGCCGAGGGCGACGGTGAAGTCACGCCGGCCCAGCGTCCGGATCAGCTGCAACAGCTCCTCACTGCCGCGCAGTTCACCGCCGTACCGGGCGGGCGCGAACCAGCGCGGCACGCCCAGGGCGTCCAGCTCCCGGCAGATCGCGGCGGGGAACTCCTCGGCGCGGTCGAGTTCCGCGCTGCGCCGGAAGGAGAACTCCGCGCTCCCGTCCCGGGGATCCCCGAGCCGCACTTCCAGCTCCCGACTGAGCGCATACGGATCCCAGCCCCCCGCACCCACACCCCCACCGACCGACCCGGCCAACTCGTACGCACTCCGGCCGCCGGCGGGCGCTGCGGGCTCGGCGGACGGCGTCGATCGCGTGGATGGTGTCGTTGGCGTGGATGGTGTCGATGACGTGGATGGCGTCTCCCGCGTCCGCCCGCCGCTCCGAAAGGCCGTCGCGAGTTCCGGTGCCAGTTCCTCGTGCAGGGGCTGGAGTTCGCCGCCCTCGAAGAGGCCGCGCATCAGGGTGCGTTGGATCTTGCCGCTCGTGGTGCGCCGGATCCGGCCCGCCTTGACGAGGGCGACGCCCCCGACCCGTACCCCGAGCCGCCGGGCGAGCCCGGCGCGCGCGGTGCGGGCCAGAGCGGCCAGTTCCTCCCCGGACAGCCCCCGGCCGCGCACCTCCTGGACGGCGACGATCTCCTCCGGCGCGTGGGCGCCCCCGGGCCGCACCGCGAAGACGGCGGCGGGCAGGTCGGCGAAGGCCGGTGCGAGGTCGCGCAGTTCGCGTTCGATGTCGTGCGGATACAGGTTCCGGCCGTGCACGATGATCATTTCCTTGATGCGGCCGGTCACATACAGCTCGCCGGCGCGCAGCGCTCCGAGGTCACCGGTGCGCAGGAAGCCCGTGTCACCGTCGGCCGTCGCCGCGCCGAAGGTCCGCCGGGTCTCCTCGGCCCGGTTCCAGTACCCGAGGGCGACACTCCCGCCGCGGATCCAGATCTCACCGACCCGCCCCTCGGACAGTTCGGCCCGCGTCCCGGGGTCCACGACGCGCACATCGAGGCCGCGCACGATGCCGCTGCTCACCAACTCCTGTGCGGTGGAGCCCGGTTCGGCCTCGGCGACCTCGCCGCCGGCCAGTGCCGAGGGGTCGGCGCGAAGCACGACCGGCGGCCGGTCGGCCCGGGTGCCGGAGACATAGAGGGTGGCCTCGGCGAGCCCGTACCCCGGCAGCAGGGACCGCGCCGAGAAGCCCGCGCCCGCGAAGCGCTCCGCGAACCGGGTGAGGGTCGCGGCGTCGACGGGCTCGGCGCCGTTGCAGGCGTACCGCCAGCTCGACAGGTCGAGGCCGGCGGTCTGCTCCTCGGTCAGACGGCGCGCGCACAGGTCGTACGCGAAGTTCGGGGCGCAGCTGATCTCGGCGCGGTGCCGCTCGATCAGCCGCAGCCAGGAGACGGGCCGCTTGAGGAAGTCGGTGGACGACATCAGCACGGCCGTGCCGCCCAGATAAAGCGGGGCGAGCATCATCGCGATCAGGCCCATGTCGTGGTACGCGGGCAGCCAGCTGCACCAGGTCATGCCGCCGTGCCAGCCGTGGCAGTCGCGCATCAGCCGCAGGTTGTGCACGAGGGCGCCGTGCGGCACCATCACGCCCTTCGGCTCACTGGTCGACCCGGACGTGTACTGGAGGAAGCAGAGTGCCTCCGGCCCGACGGGCCACTCGTGCCACGCGTCCGCGTCGCCCGCCTCCTGCGCCGACTCCACGGTGGCGACGGTCAGTTCGGGCAGCGCGTCCCGCTCGCCGTCCAGCCAGCGGCGCACCGCGCCCGCGCTCGCCTCGTCGGTGAGGACCAGGCGGGCCCCGGTGTCCCCGGCGATCGCGGTCGTACGGGCCTCCTGCCGCCCGAACCCCCCGGGCACGGGCACCGGAACGGGCACGGCGCCCACGTAGAGGCAGGCCAGGAAGGCCCGGAGAAAGCCGGTGCCGGGCCCGCAGGAGACCAGTACCCGGTCCCCGGGCGTGACGCGATCGCCGAGCGCGTGCGCGGCGGCGCGTACGGCACGGTCCAGGGCCGCGTACGTCACGTCCTCCTCGGCCGCGCCCGCGCTGAAGCGGACGGCGCTGCGGGTCGGCGTGTCCGCGACCCTGTGGCGCAGCGCGCTGACGAAGCTCTCGAAGCCGGACACCCCAACTACCCACCCTCTGCGGCTTCTCGGAGCCGCGCTCGCCCAGCAGCGGTACGGAACCCCAGGCAACCGCCCCCCGCTATGCGGCACCTATATGCACCCGCCCACGTCAGCGGCCCGGACACGAATACGAACGCGAACGCGAACGCGAACGGGCAGCCGCCCGGCCCGGCCCCCGAGGGGCGACCGCACAACGGCCGCCGCACGGACGCCCGGAGGAAGCGCCGTGCGGCGGCCGGGGGATGCGGCCGGCCCGGGAGACGGGCTCAGCCGCACCCGCCCGCGTGACCGTCGTCGACGGACGCCGCGGGTACGGGAAGGGGGTCCCCGGAGTCGTCCGGGACCCCCGTGAGGTCGGCGGCGGTCTTGGCCGCGAGCGCCGCGGCGAAGGCCGGGAGGCGGTCGACGCCCCAGTACTTGTCGAAGTGGTCGACGAAGAACGGCACGCCGAACACCCCGTCGCGCTGAATCTCCAGAAGCACCCGCACACCCTCCGCGCGAAGCCCCGAGTCGTCGGACGCGGTGGCCAGTTCCTCGGCGTCCAGACCGAGTTCCGCGGCGAAGCCGGCGATCACGGTCCGGTCGCAGATGTCCAGGCCCAGCTCCCAGCGGGCCCGCGCGGCCAGCGCGATGTATTGCGCTCCCACCCCGTGCCGGGCGGCGGCCAGGTAGCCGAGGTGCGGCACCTCCCAGACGGGCTCGCGGTCCACCGGCCAGGTGAACTCCAGCCCCCGCTCGCCCGCCAGCCGCCGTACGTCCTGAAGGATGTACCGGTGCTTCTCCGGGGACATCGGCGTGTACGGGAACGCTCCCCCCGCCTCGGCGAGCAGCTTGCGGCTCAGCTCGTCCGGCTCGAAGAACGGCACCCACTCCACGGCCGCGGCCGTGGCCGGATACCGGTCGAGCAGGTCCCGGTAGGCGAGCCAGGAGTACGGGCTGCGCAGGGAGAAGTAGAAGCGCGGGGGCCGCCTGCGACGGCGCCCCGCGCGCACGGCGGCGCTCACAGCGCGATACCGCCGTCCACCTGGAACACCTGCCCGGTGATGTACGCGGCCTCGGACGAGAGCAGGAAGGCGACCAGGGCCGCCACGTCCTCCGGTCGCCCGAACCGCTTCAGCGGAATCCGGCCCAGCATCTCCTTGGCCACCTTCGGCGGCAGCTCCGAGGTCATGTCGGTGTCGATGAAGCCCGGGGCCACCGAGTTGGCGCGTATCCCGTGCCGGCCGCCCTCCTTGGCGAGCGACCGGGTGAAGCCGATGATCCCGGACTTCGACGCGGAGTAGTTGGTCTGGCCCGCGTTGCCCGCGACCCCGGCCACCGAGGAGAGCGTGACCACGGCCCCGCCGCCCCGCTTGATCATCGGGAAGGCCACCGCACGGCACAGGTTGTAGGTGCCGTCCAGGTTGGTGCGCAGCACCGCGTCCCAGTCCTCGTCCGGCATCAGGACCAGCGGGCTGTCGCGGGTGATGCCGGCCGAGGTGACCACCGCCGAGGCGGGGCCGAGTTCCTCCTCGGCCGCGGTGACGAACTCCCGTACCTGCGTACGGTCCGTCACGTCCACGCGCCGGGACAGCACCCGGCGGCCCAGCTCGCGCACCTCCTTCTCCACCAGGGCCGCCGCCTGGTCGTCGGAGCGGTAGCAGAAGCCGATGTCGTAGCCGTCGCTCGCCAGCCGCGCGACGACCGCGCGGCCGATACCCCGCGAACCTCCGGTGACCAGCGCGACCTTGTCGCCCGGCGCGGCCTGGTCGCCCGGCGCGACCTTGTCGCCCGGCGCGGCCTTGTCGCCCGGCGCGACCTTGTCGCCCGGCGCGACCTTGTCACCCGGCGCGACCTTGTCACCCGGCGCGACCTTGTCACCCGGCGCGGCCTGGTCGCCCGGCGCGACCTTGTCACCCGGCGCGACCTTGTCACCCGGCGTGGACCTGCTCTGTTCGGACATGGGTCCTCTCCTCACACACTCAGCAGGGCACGGTCGGGCGCCGGAAGCAGCTCGGTGACGTCCCGCAGCGCCACCACGAACGATCCGATCCGCAGCACCTCACGGCCGCCGGCGAGCGTCTCGCCGGCGAGGATCGCCGTCTCGTCCACGGACTTCACCAGGCGCACCCGGTGCTCGAGGACGTCCCCCGGATAGGCGCGCTCTCCGATGACCGCATCTCCGATGGAACCGGCCAGCTCGACCTTCCCGGCGAGCACGTCCGGATTGGGGTTCTCCCACACCGAGAGCAGCACCGCGGACTGGGCCCACGACTCGATGACGAGCGAGGTCGGATACGCGTAGTCGGCCGGGGCGGCGTCCTGGCCGAGCGGCGCGTAGCAGGGCTCGTTGCCGGAGACCGCCTTGTACGCGGTCAGCCGCGTTCCGGGCACCACGTCCGCGACCCGGTCCACCAGCAGGATCTCCCCGCGGTGCGGAATGGTGTTCTTGATCCGGTCGATGCCGTGCACGGTCACGGGGTTTCCTCTTCTTCCTGCTTCGCGCGGTAGCGCAGCCGGATGTCGGCGACCTTCCCGCGGTTGGTGGCCACGGCGGCCTTGAAGAGCAGCCCGGCGGCGTTGTCCACGACGGACACGTCGGCGAGCACCCGGTCGCCGGGGTAGACGGGACGGTGGAAGCGGCAGCGGTCCATGGCGGCCAGCTCCAGCTCCGTACCGCTGTCCGCGGTGCCGGCCGTACCGCTGTCCGCACCGCTGCCGGGGTCGGCGCCGTCGTCCTGGGCGCGGCCGTTGTCCTTGGCCCACTGGCGCACCGTGCGGTCCGCCGCCTCGATGAGGAACACGCCGGGCAGCACGGGGAAGCCGGGATAGTGCCCGGCGATGACGGGCCCGTCCACCGGGGCGTCGAAGGCGGTGACGGCGCCCGAGGGACCGGTACGGATCAGCTCCAGGTCGCCCAGCGGCGTCGCGGCGCTCATCGGGTGTCCCCGAGCTTGCTCGTCAGCAGTTCGTACGTGCCCTGCAGCGAGGTGATCGAGGTCAGCTCGGCCTCGGCGAGCCGTACCCCGTATTCCTTCTCCAGCCGCACGGTGATCTCCAGGGCCATCAGCGAGTCGACGTCCAGGTCCTCCATGAAGTCGGCGTCGTCGGTGACCTCCGCGACATCCAGGTCGAGCACATCGGCGACCAGTTCGCGCAGCTGTTCCTTGTCGAGCGCGGTGGTGGTGGTCTCGGGCATGAGGGAGACACGTCCTTCCGGATGGTGGTGGGCATACGCCGGCCGGTGACCGGCGTACGAGTGGTGAATGAGCAGACGGCGCAGCCGCAGCGCCCTGCGGCGCGCCCGGGCGCCCCTCACGGCGTACCGGTACGCAGCACGACCGCACCGGTCTGGCCGTCCGGGTCGACGGAGGTGACGAGCACCGGGGTGCCCTCGCCGCCGGCCGCGACGGCGGCGGCGAGCTGCATCGACGCCGAGGCCGCGCCCAGGTCGCCGGTCAGCCTGCGCAGCCGCAGCCGCGGCGGCCGGTGTTCTCCGAAGAGGTCGGCGAGCGCCGCGTCCTCGCGGGCGCCGAGCTCGCCGCCGCTGTCCGACGGCACCAGCAGGGCGACCTCCTCGGGCCGTACCTCGGCGTTCTTGAGCGCCTCGGTGACCGACCGGGCGACCGCGTCCTTGGCCCGCTCCTGGTCGGTGAAGGCGATGAACCGGGCGGCGAGCAGTGAAGCGAGCGGTGTACGGCCGTGGGCGCGGGCCCGGCCGAGCGATTCGAGCAGGAACAGCGCGCAGCCCTCGCCGAGCGGCCCGGCCGGCTGCCGGTGCGGGCCGCCGGTGCGCGCCCGGTACTCCAGCCAGGCGCGCGCGGTCGAGAACTCCTCGACCGCGCCGCACAGCACGGCCTCGCAGTGCCGCTGCCGCAGCAGCCGGGCCGCGTAGTTGAGAGCCAGCAGACCGGTCGCGGCACCGCCCGCCACCGTGGTGTTGGGGCCGCGGAGCGTGTGCCAGATGGCGCTCTGGCCGGCCGCGCGGTTCATCACGGTGTTGGGGAACAGGGCCGGGTCGACGTGGAACGGCTTGTCGCCGGTCAGGGAGTCCCGGGTGAAGTCCATGATGCTCTGCACGCTGCCGTGTCCGGTGCCGAGCACCATGCCCACGGCCTCCGGGGCGTCCTGGGCCAGACCGGGACCGGCCTCCTCCAGGAGCAGTCCCGCGGTGGCGACGGCGAGCGCGGTGGCCCGGTCCATGGCCCGGGTGCCCTTGCGGCCGAGGACCGCCTTCGCCGCGAAGTCCGGTACGCGGCCGGCCCGTTCGTAGGGTCCGAGGTCCGTGGCGTCGTCCGCGCCGCGCACCGCGTCGACGTCCCCGAGCACCCCCGCGGCGAAGGCCTCGGCGCCGAGTCCGTACGGCGACGCGGCCGACCAGCCGGAGACGACCAGGGTGTCCGGGTCCGCCCCGGTGGCAAGACTGACACTCATCGCTTTCTGCTCCTGTCGGTGAAGGTCGTACGAGGGGAAGCTCAGGGGAAGGTCCTGCTGCCCGGGGGAAAGGTCCGGTGCTCCGGGGGAAGGGTCCGGTGCTCCGGGGGGCGAAGGTCTCGGCGTTCAGCCCCACGCCCCGGCGGCGGCGTGCAGTTCGCCCCCGTCGATGCCGATGGTGTTGCCGGTCAGCCAGGACGACTCGGTGCGGGAGAGCAGCGCGACGGCGTCCGCGACGTCGTCGGGGCGGGTGAGGCGGCCGTGCGGGTTGTTCTCGGCGGCGCGCTCGATGTAGCCGGCGTGCTCCGGGATGCGTTGCAGGGCGGGAGTGACGGTGGTGCCGGCGCGCAGCGCGTTCACCGCGATGCCGCTGGTCGCCAACTCGGCCGCGAGCTGCCGGACATGGGACTCCAGGGCACTCTTGGCGGCGGAGACGGCACCGTAGCTGGGCAGATGCTGGGAGGTGCCCGCACTGGTCATGGCGTAGACCTTCGAACCGCTGCGCAGCAGCCCCGCGGCGAGCAGGTCCTGGGTCCAGTAGACGAGGCTGTGGGCCATCACATCGAGGGTCATCTCCAGCTGCCGTACGCTGATCGGCCGGTCCCAGCCCTCCCTCGGCGTGAACGGGACCAGGGTGCCGAAGGCCAGCGAGTGGACCAGGATCCGGATGCCACCGTTGGCGCCGGTCAACTCGGCCAGTTGCGGGACGAGTTCGGCACGGGTGGCCTTGGAGGCGGCGTTCGTGTTGAAGAAGCGGGCCTCGACGCCGAGGCTCCGGATCTCCTCGACGAGCGCCTCGACCTCCTCGGCGCGCGCCGCCGTGTCGAAGTGCACCCCGGCGACGTGCACGCCTTCCCTGGCCAGACCGAGCGCGATGGCCCGGCCGATCCCGCTGGACGCCCCGAGGACCAGGCACCAGCTCCCCTCAAGCGACTTCAGCATGCGATGGCTCCTGTGTGGTGAGGCGGGACGGACGGGCGGGCGAGACCCGGACGAGGGCGACGTGTCCGGCGCCGGTGGCGCAGACGACGAGCCGGTCGGGGCCGTCCGGCGAGGTGACGGCGTGAGCGAGGGCGAACGCGGGACCGAGACAGCCGACCCGCGGAGTGCCCGGGGGGTGTGCGATCTCGGGTGCCCCCGAGGGCATGGGGAGCCGGGGGCCGGTGGCGGGCAGGCCGGCACCGGGCGCCGCACCGGCGACGGCGAGCGCCACCGCCTCGCCGACGGCGGACTCGTCGAGGACGAGGACGAGGTCGAGGTCGGGGTCGGGGTCGAGGTCGAGGTCGCGGCTCACGGGGACGGGCGGCCCGCCCGCCGGGCCGAGGAGCAGGTCCGCGAGCGCCTCCGACAGATAGGCGGCGGCCCGCTCCCGGCCCGCGCTGTCGCGCAGCGCGCCCGGCGGTACGAACAGGGAGCGGGCCCGCAGTGTGCCGTGCACCCGGGCGCCGCGGGCCCGCGCCGCCGCGAGGGGCTCCAGCGTGAACGCGGCGGCGCCCTGCTCACCACCGCCGCCGCGCACCGCCGGCAGCGGCTCCTCGGCCGCCGCCAGCACAAGCGTGTCGCAGCGGCCGGCGGCCAGCGCGAGCGCCCCCGTGGACAGCGCGTCCGCGGCGGCCGTGCGGGCGGTGGCGACCGTGAGGGCGAAGCCCTTCAGTTCGAGTTCGGCGGCGAGCCGGTTGCCGAGGACGTTGACCGCGAAGTAGGGGGCCGTGGCGGGCGACAGATGTGCCGCGCCGCCGTCCTCGGCGACGGTCGCGTCCATGGCGTCGAAGAGCGAGGCGAGCCCCGCGCCGGTGGCGAGCAGCAGCCCGCGGCGGTCGGCGGGGACCGCGTCGGGCCGTCCGCCGTCGGCGAGCGCGGCCCGCGCGGCGGCCAGGGCGTACTGGGCGGCGGCCGGAAGGTACTTTGTATCCGCGCGGGCCCCAGCCGCTCCCGGTGGTCGAACCACCTCTCGGCGCCGGGCATCGCCGCCCCGCCCGCCGCCGCGGCGACCTCGGCCGTGTCCCCCCAGGGAGAGACGACCCCGGACCCCGGTCACGGCCAGCTCCAACAACCCACCCGGCTCACGACACCCCACCACCCTCCACCGTCCGCCGAACCACGCCTCCCGACCCACCACCGGGCCCCACCACCGCCCCGCCGCCCGCCGAGCCCGACCCGCCGGACACGGAACCCACCCCGCCCCCGGACGCGGCGCCCGCCCGCTCCCCAGCCGCCGAGCCCCCGGAGGGCCCCGTGGGTGTCCCGCTCTCCAGCACCAGCGACGCGTTGTTGCCGCCGAAGCCGTACGCGTTGACCAGCACCCGGCGGGCTCCGTCGGCGAGCGGTACCGCGTCGCCCTGCGGCAGCAGCACCTCGCACTCGGGGTCCTGCTCCTTGAGCGGCACGTTCGGCGGGACCTCGCCGTGCCGCAGGATCAGCGCGGCCGCGACCGCGCCGAGCGCGGCGGACGCCCCGCCCGTGTGGCCGAGCAGTGCCTTGAGGCTGTACAGCGGCACCCGCGCCGCGCGCGGCCCGAGGGCCCGGTGCAGCGCACGGCTCTCGAGGACGTCGTTGAGCCGGGTGCCGGTGCCGTGCGGTACGACGCAGCCGACCGTGTCCGGCGCCGCGCCCAGGGCCTCGCGCATGGCCCGTACGACCTGCTCCGCGTCGGCCTGCGGAGCCGTCGGATGGTCCGCGTCGCAGCTCCATGCCACACCGGTGAGTCGCGGCGCCCCGTCCGGCGAGGACAGCACGCCGCGCGCCCGGGCGTGCGCGGCCGACTCGACGACGAACACGCCCGCGCCCTCGCCGAACACCGTGCCGGCCCGGTCGCGTTCGAAGGGCCGGCAGCGCTCGGGGTCGACCGCGCCGAGCCGGTTGAAGCAGCCGAGCGCGACCCGCGAGTACGCGTCGGAACCACCGGCGATCACCACGTCCGCCTCGCCCGCGCGCACCAGGTCCGCCGCGATGCCGAGGGCGTAGCCGCCGGCCGCGCAGGCGTTGCCGATGTCGTGGACGGTGGCGAACAGACCGAGTTCACCGGCGAGCGCCGAGGCGAGCCGGAACGGCGGCTGCCAGCCGTCGTCCGCGCCCCGCCCGCGCTCGTTGCCGCCGGGCTCGCCCATGCAGCTGCCGAACACGACGGCCGTACGGGCGGCGGCGAGTGACGGTCCGTCGAGTCCGGCGTCGGACAGCGCCTCGGCGGCGGCGAGCGAGGCGAAGCGGGTCGCCCGCTCGGCCCTGAGGTCGGGGTCGGGCACCAGGCTGATCAGCGGCAGGTCCATCCGGGCGAGCGGGTCCGCCGGCCGGTCCGGCAGCCGGGTCCCGGCCGCCGTCATGGCCCGCCACAGGGTGTCGGCGCCCGCACCGTGGCAGGTGACGGCGCCGATCCCGGTGACCACGACCTCGACCTCGCGGTTCATGCCGAACGGCCCTCCAGGGCCGCGTTCATGCGGTCGTCGAAGGAGACCAGGCTCCAGTCGCGGCGGTTCTCGATCACCGCGTAGCCGTGGGTGATCCGCCCGGTCGCGGTCTGCACCAGCTGCCCGTCGCGTACGACGTACGTGTCCATGCGCGAGTCGTACGTGAAGCCCTTGAAGACGCTCTCGACGGTGAGGACGACATACAGGTCCTCCTCCATGCGCGCCTCGTCGAGCACCGTGATGCGCGAGTGCGGCACGACCGGGATCCAGTTCTGCTCGTCGAGCAGGGTCTTGATGGAGACGCCCCGGTCGGCGACGAGCCGGTCCTTGGCCTCCTCCATGAGCCGCAGATAGCCGGACATCTGCTGGCGCTCCGTGAAGTGGCAGTACCAGTAGGGGATACGGAACTTCCAGGCGTACGCGTTGCGCCCGGCCGTCAGCTCCTTGACCAGGTCGTCGGCCGCGAGGTCCACCTCGACGGGTTCCGGGGTCCAGCCGGGCACCGCGCCGAGCCGGTCCACCGCGAACGGCGCGAGCGCGGCCGGGACGGGCAGTTCGCCGCCGCCGCGCGGGTCGAGGCGCAGCTGGACCCGTACGGTCGAGGTGACGGCCTTCAGCAGGGTCTCGCGCCGCACATGGAGCGTGACGGCGAGGACCAGTTCGCCGTCCTTGGCCTTGCGGTGCGGCTTCACCTCGGCGATCGCGGTGTCGTCGATGTGGAAGGCGTGCAGGATGCGGGTGTCGATGTCGACGATGTCCGTGCACAGTCCGTAGGTCTCGTAGACCGTGCCCGGGGCGATCCCGGCCTGCCGCAGATGGTTGAGAACGGCTTCCTCGACGAGGTAGTTGACGTGCTTGAAGCCGATCCAGGTGCAGATGTTGGAGCCCTCGTAGCGGGGGCGGATCTCCAGGGAGCTGGGCTCCTTCAGGGCGAGGACCGCGGCCTCGATGTCAGCCGTGTCAGCGGTGTTCGTGGTCACGTCAACTCCGGTGCGTAGGGGGCGTAGGGATGGACGGAAAGGTGCTCGGAAAGCTCGTCGGAAAGCTGGTCGGAAGGGTGGTCCGAAGGGTGCGGGGAGGTGCCGGCGAAGACCTCGTGCAGCAGCCCGTGCACCGCGTCCGCGAAGCGGTCCGGCTGCTCCGCCATGGCGAAGTGGCCGCAGCCGTCGAAGAGCCGGAACCTGCCGTCGGGCAGCGCGGCGGCCAGCGCGCGGGCGTCGTCCGGCGGCGCCGCGAAGTCCTGCGTCCCCGCCACGACGAGCACCGGCAGCCGCAGCGCGCCGACGTCGAGGAAGGGGCTGCGCAGATACGCGCCGAAGAACTGCTGCCAGCCGTACGGCCCGATCCGGTCCCGCACCCGCAGCGCCATCGCGGCGCGCAGCTGCGGGGCGAGGCGGTCCCCCGCGCTGATCCGCAGGCCCTCGTCGAGGATGCGGTGGAAGCCGCTCAGGTAGTAGGTGGCGTCGTCCCAGGTGAACTCCCCGGGCGTGCGCCGGTGGAAGGGGGCCACCACCACCGCGGCGCGCGGCCCGCGTCCCGCGCCCCGGCGGGCGAGTGCCTCCAGGGCCGGTCCCGCGGTGAAGGAGTGCACGACGATCACGTCGGCACCGCCGGGCACGCTGTCCAGGGCGTGCTCCACATGGTCCGCCGGGTCGTCGCGCAGACTCCAGTCGGGGTCGCCGTCCGCGCTCCAGGGCAGCACGGCCTCCCACAACTCGACGCGTGCCGAGGCCCGCTGCTCGTACGCCCGCCAGACGGAGGCGCATGCCCGCCAGCCCGTGCAACGTGAGCATCCGCACCGGTTCCCGGGTGTCCCGGGCGGCCCGCCGCAGCCGCACGGAGGCGGTGGGCGGCCGGGTGGCGGCGGACGGCCCGGAGCCGGCGGACAGCCCGCTCATCGCACGCCGCCCGCCGGCCGGGGTGCCGCCGCGACCGCCGCGACGGCACCGGGTGCGGTGAGGATCAGGGCCGCGCCCGCGTCGTCGCCGCCCGCGTCGCCGGTGCCCGCGCTGACCAGCGCCACCTCGCCGTCCCCGGGTCCGGTGTCCAGCCAGACGGCGGCCGCGGCGCACTGGAGCACACCGAGCGCACCGGACGAGGGACCGAACAGTGCGGACAGGTCGTGGACGGGGGCGGAGCCGGCCGCCGCGCCGAGGGCCGGCGCGGGGGCGCGTACGCCCTCCGGGTGTTCGGGCACGCACCACAGGCCGACCGGCCCCGGACGCAGCGCCCGGACCTCGGCGACGGCCTCCGCGTGGTCGCCCCGGCGGGCGTACGGGCCGATGGCGGCCAGCGGCCGCACTCCCCTCGCGTGTGCCGAGGAGGGCGACTCGACGACCAGTGCCACCGCTCCGTCGAAGAGCACCGGCGCGCCGAACTCTCCGTACGCCTCATGGTCCGAGGCCTCCGCGGCGTCCGTGACATGGCGCACCGCCGGGTTGTCCGGCTCGACGCCGGCCACGAGCACCCGCTCGACCCGGCCCGCCGCGATCAGCAGGCGGGCCCAGTTGACGGCGTCGAGACCGGAGGTGGGCCCGTTGCACAGGGTCAGATTGGCCCCGCGCAACCCGTGGGTGATGGCCAGCCAGGAGGCGACCACGTTGCTGGAGGTGGCGGGCAGCAGCATCGGGCTGGTCGCCAGATAGGTCGATTCGGCGATCGTCCGCACGGTCTCGCAGACCGTGTCGGCGTTGCCGTAGTTGGTGCTGGCGACGACCCCGGTGGCCTCCCCCGACACCGTCAGCTCACCGGCCGCGTCGACCAGTTCGGCCGCGCGCAGCGCGTCCTTGGCCGCGGCCATGGCGAGCTTGGTGGCCCGGTCCTTGTAGCGCAGGCCGCGCCCGGTGAGGCGGGAGACGGGGTCGGCCGCCGACCGGTGCCCGGCGGGCAGGGGTCCGAACAGGGCCGCCGGGCCGTCGAGGCCCCGTACGGCCGTACCGATTCCGGTGATCACGACGTCCGCCGTGCGCGCGGTACTCACTGGCCCGCTCCTTCTTCGGAGGCCGGCGGGCCGTCGACCCGCTCCACGACCGCGACCGCGTTGAGCCCGCCGAACCCGAACGAGTCGATCTGGGCGATCCGCAGCGGCGCCGAAGCCCGCTCGGCGGTGCCCCGCACCAGGCGGAAGCCCGCGACGGCCTCGACCGGGTCGTCGAGGTACACGGTCGGCGGGATGGTCCCGGTCCGCAGCACGTCGACGGCCGCCACCAGGCTGTGCAGCCCCGACGCCCCGGCGGTGTGCCCGGTCATCGACTTGATCGCGGTCATGTACGGGGAGGGGTCGAGGCCCCCGAACACCGTGCCGAGCGCGGTGGATTCGGCCTCGTCGTTCAGCGGGGTCCCGGTCCCGTGCAGCATGACCAGGTCGATGTCCGCCGGCCGTACGCCGGCCCGCAGATGCGCCTCCTGGACGGCGGCGGCGATGTTCTTGGCGTCGGGTGCCGACGGGTGATGGGCGTCGCAGTTGACGGCGACTCCCCGCACCCGCGTATGGACACGGGCACCGGGTCCCGGGCCGTCGGCCTCCCTGCGCAGCACCACGGCCACCGCGCCCTCGCCCTGGAGCATTCCGCGCCGGGCCCGGTCGAAGGGCCGTACGCGGTCGGGGGCTTCGGGGTAGCAGCGGTCGAGGAGCCCGTACGTGCTCTCGGTGATGGTGTCGACCCCGGCGACGACGACGGTGTCCGCCGCGCCGAGGTCGAGCAGGTCGGCGCCGAGGGCCAGGGCGTAGAGCGAGGCCGAGCAGGCGTTGGCGACGGTGTGGGTGTCGACGGCCCCGAAGCGGCGCCGCAGCATGGTGCCGAAGTGCAGATCGGCGGCGTCGAAGGGGATGCCGTCCCGCCAGGACAGCTCCACCGAGCGCAGTTCGCGCAGGGTGGTGCCGACGAGCACCGGCACCCGCGACAGGTCGTCGCCGAGCCCGGCGTCGGCCGCCGCCGCGGCGACGGCCCGCTCCAGCCAGCGGGTGGCCCGCAGCGGCTCGTCGACGCCCGGCGCAGGACGGTCGTCGATCTCGTACGCGACCTGCGCACGGAAGTTGTCGCGGTCGTAGCCCCGCAGCGGTGCGAGCCCGCTGCGGCCCTCGACCAGCGAACCGAAGATCTCCTCGACGCTGTCGCCGATGCTGGCGACGGCGCCCATCCCGGTCACGATCCAGCTCATGCCGCGCTCCGGTAGGCCCCGAGGATCAGTACGGCGTTGTTGCCGCCGAAGGCGAGGGCGTTGTTCTGCACGACGGACAGTTCCGTCTCGACCGCCTGGTTGGGCACGCAGTCGACACCGCACTCGGGGTCGGTCTCCCGGTGGTTGACCGTCGGCGGGATGAAGCCCTCGGTGATCGCCAGCGCGCAGGCCGCCGCGGAGACCGCGCTGGCCGCGCCCATGCTGTGGCCGATCATCGACTTGATGGAGACGGTGCGCGGCATGGCGTCCTCGCCGAACACCTGGCGGATGGCGCCCGCCTCGGTGATGTCGTTGGCCTTGGTGCCGGTGCCGTGCGCGGAGACGAAGTCGACCTGGTCCGGGGTGATGCCCGCGTTGCGGTGCGCGATCCGGATGGTCCGCGCGATGCTGTCCCGGTCGGGGGCGACGGGGTGCAGCGCGTCGCAGGCGAGCCCGTACCCGAGCACCTCGGCGTAGATCCGGGCACCGCGGGCGAGCGCCGAGTCGAGACTCTCCATCAGGAGGATGCCCGCTCCCTCGCCGGTGAGGATGCCCTCGCGGTCCTTGTCGAAGGGCCGGCACACCTCGGGGGCGATGGTGCCGAGCCGGTAGAAACCGGTGAACGTCTTGCGGCAGGCGGCGTCGGCGCCGCCGCACAGGGCGATGTCGACATCGCCGCTGCGCAGCGCGTCGTAGCCGTAGCCGACCGCGTAGTTGCCCGCCGCGCACGCGGTCGGGATCGTGACGGCCTCCACGTCCTCGAGTTCCAGCTCGCGGACGATGCCGGCGGACAGGCGCCCGGCGGGGATGCGCCGGGCGACGGCCGGTTCGTACTCTTCGGGCCCGTTCTCCAGGCCCGCGGCGACGAGTTGGTCGAGGTCGCGGGACTCGCCGTCCGTGGTGCCGACGGACACCAGGGACCGGCGGGCCCGCACGTCCTCCTCGTGCAGACCGGCGTCCGCGACCGCCATCCTGGCGGCGGCCACCGCGAACTGGCTCGCCCGGCCCAGTTCCTCGGGGTGCTGCCGGTCGAGCCAGCGCTCCGGCTCGAAGTCGGTGACCTCGCAGCCGTTGGCGTGGGCGAACCCGGTCGTGTCGAACGCGGTGATCGGCTTGACGCCGCTGCGTCCCGCACGGAGGCCGGCGGTGAAGGCCTCGACACCGATGCCGATGCTGGTGACCACGCCGAGCCCGGTGATGACCACCCGGCGTCCGGCGGCCTCGGGGCGCGGGTCCTCGGGTCCGCCGTGACCGCGCGCGTCTGTGTTGATCGAAGCGTTCATCGAAGCTCACCCATCTGACGGTCGGGACGGCAGATCAGTTCTGTGCGGCTTCGGACACCACGACGTAGACGCCCTCCAGGTTGACCATGCGGCTGAGCTCGGCCTGGTCGATGGTGACCTTCTGGGTGCGCTCGAGGGCGGCGAGGATCTCGATGGCGCGGAGCGAGTCCGCGTCGTGCTGCTCCTTGAAGAGGCTGGTCTCGGTGACCTCGTCCTCGTCGATCTCGAGAATGTCGCAGACGATCTCCTTGATCTCCTGCTTGCGGGCAGCGTCAAGTCCGGTCGTCACGTTCGCGTTGGGCATCTCGACTCCAATGAGGGATCGGTATCGGAGTCCGGTGACTCCGCCATCCATTCGATGAGTCGAGAGTGGATTCGCCTGCTATACGCGGCCTATACGGTGTCGGATCCCGTCAGCCAGCCGAGCTGAGCGGCCCGCAGCCCCGCCTGGAAGCGGCTGCGGGCGCCGAGCCGGCCCATGAGTTCGGCGGTGATACGGCGCCCGGTGCGCACGGAGACACCGAGCTTGCGGGCGACGACCTCGTCCGTGAGTCCTTCGCCGAGCAGCCGCAGTACGGCCTGCTCCTGTCCCGTCAGCTCCTCCTCCCCGCGGTCCCGGGGCTGCGGCCGGCCGCCGCTGAACGGGATGGCGGACTCCCAGACCCGGTCGAAGAGATCGCCGAGGGTGGCGATGACGCCCGCGCCGCGCAGGACGAGCGCCCCGGCCGCCGAGGCGTCGGGGTCGATGGGCAGTACGGCGTGGGTGCGGTCGAACAGCAGCATCCGGGACGGCAGCGAGGCGGTGGTTCTCACCTGGTCGCCGTGGAGGTGCAGCCACCGCAGATGTTCCACCGTCGCGGGGTCGTTGTGGACGCTGTCCAGATAAATACTCCGCATGACCACGCCCCGCTTGGCCAGATCCTCACAGAGCGGGCGGCTGGCCTGCCGGCTGGCTTCGGACTGCGGGCCTCCGGTCGCAAAGGTCAGCAGCTCCGTGCCGCATTCCTGCGTGAATTCCTCTATGCGGGAGCGGATGTCGTCTATTCCCACGAGACGTTCGACGACGGTGCTGCGCAGTTTCTGCTGGGCCGCGGTGTACTCGTCGACGAAGCGGGCCACTTCTATCCGCGACTCGGCGATGCGCTGCTGGCGCTCCAGGAATTCACTTTCCTGCCGCGCGAGAAGCGCTTGCAGCCCGATCTCCGGACTCACCGCCCGCAGCCCTCCGGGCGCGTCCCACGAAGGTTTGATCAGCGAGAGACGGACACACTCGTCGAGCGCGGAGCGGACCAGATCCTGCTCCCAGCCCAGCGAGGTGACCAGATCTTCCACGCCGAAATCCGGCCGCTTGAGCATGGCCCGGTAGACCTCGGCCGCATGAGCGCCCAGCCCCAGCGGTTCCAGCATGACGCTCCCTCACCCCCGTGACGCGCCTACAAGCCGCCTGGTCATTATGTGGAGGCCGAAACGATTCCGCAACGAAGATGTGGGTGAAGTGGGCAGCAACGAAGGACCCGCTCCGGAGGAGCGGGTCCTTTTCGGTCATGAGTGGCTGAAAATCAGCCCCAGATCGGGTCTCCCTCGTCATCCGCGGGCGAGGTCCCCCAAATCGGATCCCCCGACTCTGCGGCCGCGACGACCGTGTGCGCATTGGCGGCCGACGCACTCGCCGTGCCCATGGCGGCGGTGGCGGCAATTGCCAGCGTGACGACAACGGCGCGCAGCAGATCCTTGCTCATAAAACTATTCCCCCTCGGAATTTTAAATTCCCCTGCGTTTCTCCGGCCGGCTCCCCGCCGTCCGATGTCTGAATTCTTGCCGAGAGGGCAGGCCACTCACCAGGGAAAATGAATGCAGGGAGTTGCGCTGGCAAGGTGCTGACAGCGGAAGGGCCCGCGCCGCTTTTCCGCCGCGCGGCACTCGCGAAGCACGGGGACGCCGCTGAGCAGGGCCTCTCGCCCAGGACTGCGCACTCGGGAACGCCCGTCGGCGGAACTGGCCGGGAACCATCGCCCCACGCTCGCCGGCACCCAGGGGCCCGGTGGCCGAGAAGCACTGCAGCATGATGCCAACAAAGACACCAGCCCTGCCCCAGGGCGGCGTCACGGCCGAAGCGGTGCGCGTTCGTTCCGCACCCACGGCGAACGCCTCAACGGCCCCGCACAGGACACCGATCGCTCCTGGACCCGCACGCGAACCCGGACTTGCGCACGAAGCGCCAAAAACACGAGATCCCGCCCAGCTCCATGAGCTGGACGGGATCTCGTCAACCATCCCCGAGTTGAGACTCAGGAGCGGTTGTTGCGGTGGACCTGTGGGGATTTGAACCCCAGACCCCCTCGATGCGAACGAGGTGCGCTACCAGACTGCGCCACAGGCCCTTGCAACGAGTGAAACTCTAGCATCCCGATCCGGGTGCTTGGAAATCCGTTCCTGGCTGGTCAGCGAAGGGGGACCGATGCGGCGTCACGACGGGTCGGTCCCCGGCGGAACGGAGGCTCACTCGTTGGCCGCGCGCGGCCGTTCCCCGTCCTCGTACTGGTCGAAGAGCGGCGTACGCCCACGCTCCCGGGCCCGACGGGCGGAGGCCGCACGGCGGGCGTCGCTGCGCCCGTCGTCCGCGGCGTCCGCCTGTTCCTCCGCGCCGGGATCACCTGGCGCGGACCCCGCATCGGTGCCCGGACCCGGCTCGCGCTCCCGCGCCGCCGCCCCGGGCTCCACCGCACTGGACGACCGTGCCGAACTCCACGCGTCCGGCGCCCCGAGATCCACGCTCGGCGTGGCCCGCGGAGCGACCGGCGCGGTGACATACGTCGGCAGCGGCACCGGCACCGGGTCCCAGCTGTCGCCGTGGCCCGGCCGGCGCTGCCGCTCGCGCTGCTGGTCGACCCACTCCGCGTGGTCGGTCTGCTCGACGAGCGCCCGGCGGTCCGCCGCGAGCGCGGACAGACCGGGGTCGCTCTGCGGCTCTGGTCCGTCCTCCGGCTCGTCGCCGTCCGCCTCGACGGACGCCCGCCGACGCGGCTGCCGCTCCCGCAACCGCTGCGCCGCCAGCTCCGCCCGCCGCCGGTCCATCGTGTACGTGAACCGCTTGCGCTCCTGCGCCCGCAGATACGCGATGTACCCGCTCAGCAGCACCGCCGGCACCCCGGGCGCCCACAGGAACGCGAGGCCGCCGACCGCGGCGACGATCGCGCCGAGCGTGAAGGCGAGGAACAGCATCATGGTCGTACGCCGCCGGCGCGCCAGCACCTTCGAGCGCCGGGCCCGCGCGGCGGCCTCCGCCGAGGCCGCCCGCCGCGCGGCCGACGCGGACCTGGCCGTCTGTTGCGGCACGGCCTGGGAGGGCGGCACGGACGGCGACTGCGCTCCCGCGCCTGCCCCCGACCGGGCCTGCGCCTGTGCGTGGGCCTGTGCCTGTTCCTGTGCGTGCGCCTGTGCCTGTGCGTGCGCCTGGGGACTCGGGACCGACTTCGACGCCGGCCTGTGGCCGGACGCGGGAGCCGGTACGGAAGCTCCTGCCGACGGGGGCTCCGCCGGGGCCGCCGGATCGACCCGGGTCTGCACCCGCGGCCTGGTCGGCGGCATGGCGAAGGCCCGGACGTCCACCGAGTCGGTGACGGCGTCCGGGTCGGCGCTGGGCTCCCCCTCCTCGGCGGAGCGCGCCTGCAGGTCCTTGGCGTATCGGCGCTCCATGCCCGCCCGTCCGGACAGCAGCCGGATGGCGGTGCTGAAGCGTTCCGTCGGACGGGCCTCGTTCAGCTCGTCCTGCCTACGGAGCCACATCGGCACCAAGTAGGCGGCCCAGGCCCCGACGATGACTGCGTAGATGAGGCCGCTGCTGCTCACGCCTCACACGGTAGAGGGGTTTGCATGAGGCCATCTGCCAATTGCGCCGGTGTGTCGCACGATCTGGCTGATATTTCGAGCTTTTTTTGTGACCGATGCGATCAGCAGGCCGCCGGGACCGCGAATTCAATGACCCGAGACCGACTCAAGTCGATCGCCGAGCGATCATTTTCGAACATACATTTCATTTGCTGGCGTTGCCCGGCTTGCTGGGGTCCTGTCGGCGTGCCTGCTGCTCACGCGCCCTTCGCCACCGGGCGAGGAGCCCCTCCGGCACTTCCTCGGCGGTGAGCGCGAAGACGAGGTGGTCGCGCCAGGCGCCGTCGATGTGGAGATAACGCGGACGCAGCCCCTCCGAACGGAATCCGAGTTTCTCCACCACCCGGCGGCTGGGCCCGTTCTCCGGGCGAATGCAGACCTCGATGCGGTGCAGGCCCACGGTCCGGAAGCAGTGGTCGACCACGAGCCCGACGGCCGTCGGCATCACCCCGCGGCCCGCGACCGCTTCGTCCACCCAGTAGCCGACGTGCCCCGAGCACATCGAGCCCCAGGTGATCCCGGCGACCGTCAACTGCCCGACGAGCCGGCCCTGGTACTCGATGACGAAGGGCAGCATCCGGCCCGCGGCGGCCTCCGCGCGCAGATGGCGGACCATCTGGCGGTAGGTCGGCCGGTGCGCTATCGGGCCGCTGGGCGTGGGCGGCGGGATGGTCGCCTCCCACGGTCGCAGCCAGTCCCGGTTGCGCCGGTTGACCTCGCGCCAGGCCCGCTGGTCGCGCAGCTTTATCGGCCTCAGGACGAGATCGCCGTCCCGAAGCTCGACGGGCCACGATGGGCTGTTCAGCTCGCACCCCCACTGGGTCTGGGGTGGTCACCGCCGCGAATCTGGTCGACGGCGTGGACCAACAGGGGTTCCAGGACGGCCAGTCCGTCCTTCACTCCGCCGGTGGATCCCGGCAGGTTCACGATCAGCGTGCCTCCCGCCACTCCGGCCAGTCCCCGGGACAGCGCGGCGGTCGGCACCTTCTCCCGTCCGAACGCCCGGATGGCCTCAGGAATGCCCGGCACCTCGTGATCGAGCACCGCGCGCGTCGCCTCGGGCGTGCGGTCGGTGGGCGAGATCCCGGTGCCGCCGGTGGTCACGATGACGTCGTACCCGGCCGCGACGCCGCTGCGCAGCGTCTCCTCGACCGGATCGCCGTCCGGCACCACCCACGGCCCGTCGACCGCGAAGCCGAACGTCGCGAGCCCCTCCGCGATCAGGGGCCCGCCCTTGTCCTCGTACACCCCCGCCGCCGCACGGTTGGAGGCCGTGACGACCAGGGCGCTGTACGAGGCGGTCAGTGCACCGCCGATCGACGGCTCGGCGGGCCGCGTCATGACCTGCTCCAGTCGCCCGACTTGCCGCCCGTCTTCTCCTCCACGCGTACGTCCGTGATGACCGCCCCCTTGTCGACCGCCTTGACCATGTCGATCACGGTGAGCGCGGCGACGGAGACCGCGGTCAGGGCCTCCATCTCGACGCCCGTGCGATCCGTCGTCTTCACGGTGGCCAGGATCTCCACGGCGTCGTCCGCGACCGACAGATCAAGCTTGACACCCGACACCGACAACGGGTGGCACAGCGGGATGAGGTCCGGGGTGCGCTTGGCGCCCATGATCCCCGCGATGCGCGCGGTGGCGAGGGCGTCCCCCTTGGGGACTCCCTCGCCGCGCAGCAGTTCGACGACGCGCGGTGAGACGAGGACGCGGCCGCTGGCGCGGGCGGTGCGCGCGGTCACGTCCTTCCCGGACACGTCGACCATGCGGGCGGCGCCCGCCTCGTCGATGTGCGTCAGCCGGTCCTGCGCAGGGGGTCCGGGGGTCTCCCCCCGGGATGGAACAGTCATGTGGTGTGGCGCTCCCGGTCAGGGCCCGTCGCGGTGCGGCGCGTGGCCTGTTGTGCGCGACACGGTACCGCCAACCCGGGGTCCTCAGCCGAGCAGGACCACCTCGACCTCGGTGCCGGGCTCGACCGAGGTGTCGTCCTCGGGGACCACGATCAGCGCGTCCGCCTGCGCGAGGGCCGCGATCAGATGGGATCCGGCGCCGCCCACCGGGGTCACCTCGCCGTCCGCGTACGTCCCTCTCAGGAACTGCCGGCGGCCCGCGGGCGAGGTCAGCGCCTTGTCCGTACGGAGAACGGCCCTGGTGGTGGGCCGGTGCACGTCCTCCAGGCCCATCAGGGTGCGGATCGCGGGGCGGACGAACAGCTCGAAGGAGACATACGAGGAGACCGGGTTGCCCGGGAGCGCGAGCAGCGGGGTGTGGTCGGGCCCGACGGAGCCGAAGCCCTGGGGCTTTCCCGGCTGCATGGCGAGCGTGCGGAACTCGACGCCGCTGCCCGCCTCGTCCTCGTCGCCGACGGTGGAGAGAGCCTCCTTGACGACGTCGTACGCCCCTACGCTCACCCCGCCCGTCGTGACCATGAGGTCGGCGCGGACGAGCTGGTCCTCGATGGTGGAGCGGAGCGTCTCGGCGTCGTCGGCGACCGCTCCCACCCGGTAGGCGATGGCTCCGGCGTCCCGCGCGGCGGCGGTGAGGGCGAAGCTGTTGGAGTCGTAGATCTGGCCGCTGCCCAGTTTCTCGTCGGGCTGGACGAGTTCGCTGCCGGTGGACAGGACGACCACGCGCGGGCGCGGGCGCACACGCACGGTGCCGCGGCCGATGGCGGCGAGCAGGGCGATCTGCGGCGGGCCGAGGACCGTACCGGCGGCCAGGGCGCGGTCGCCGGCCCGGACGTCGCTGCCCAGCGCGCGCACGTGTGCGCGGGCCTCGGCCGGGCGGTGGACGGACACCTGACCCGAGGCGCCCTCGGGGGCCGCGCTGTGGGCGCGCATCCCGGAGACCGGGCCTTCGCCCAGCCCGCCGTCGGTCCACTCCACGGGGACGACGGCCTCGGCGCCGGGCGGCAGCGGGGCGCCGGTCATGATCCTGGCGGCCTGGCCGGGGCCCACGTGGAGCAGGTCGGCTTGGCCCGCCGCGACATCGCCCACGACCGTCAGGACGGCCGGGAACCCCTCGCTCGCGCCCGCGACATCGGCCACCCGCACCGCGTACCCGTCCATCGAGCTGTTGTCGAACGGCGGCAGGGAGACCGGCACCGTGACGTCCTCGACCAGGACGCAGCCCTGGGCGTCGAGGAGTTGCAGCTCGATGGGTTCGAGGGGACGGACGGTGGCGAGGATGTCCTCCAGGTGTTCGGTCACCGACCAGAGGTGGTCCTGGCCGGTGGCACGGGTCGCGGCGCTGCTCAAATCGCTACATCTCCTCGGCTACGTAACTGCGAAGCCAGGTCCGGAACTCCGGCCCCAGGTCTTCACGTTCGCATGCGAGTCTGACAATGGCACGCAGATAGTCGCCGCGGTCGCCGGTGTCATAGCGGCGGCCCTTGAAGACGACGCCGTGCACCGGGCCGCCGACCTTCTCGTCGGCGGCGAGCTGCTGGAGGGCGTCGGTGATCTGGATCTCGCCCCCGCGGCCCGGCTCGGTCTTGCGCAGTATGTCGAAGATGTGCGGGTCGAGGACGTAACGTCCGATGATCGCGTAGTTGCTGGGGGCATCCGCCGGGTCCGGCTTCTCGACCAGGTCCGTCACCTTGACCAGGTCGCCCTCGTCGGTGGCCTCCACGGCCGCGCAGCCGTAGAGGTGGATCTGCTCGGGCGCGACCTCCATGAGCGCGATGACGCTGCCGCCGCGCTGTTCCTGGACCTCGACCATGCGGGCCAGCAACGGGTCGCGGGGGTCGATCAGGTCGTCGCCGAGGAGCACGGCGAAGGGCTCGCGGCCGACGTGCGGTGCGGCACACAGGACGGCGTGGCCGAGGCCCTTCGGGTCGCCCTGGCGCACGTAGTGCATGGTCGCGAGGTCGCTGGACTCCTGGACCTTGGCGAGCCGGCTGGCGTCGCCCTTCTTCTGCAGAGCCGACTCGAGCTCGTAGTTGCGGTCGAAGTGGTCCTCGAGGGGGCGCTTGTTGCGGCCGGTGATCATCAGGACGTCGTCGAGACCCGCGGACACGGCCTCTTCCACCACATACTGGATCGCCGGCTTGTCGACGACCGGAAGCATCTCCTTGGGAGTGGCTTTGGTGGCCGGCAGGAAGCGTGTGCCGAGGCCCGCTGCGGGGATGACAGCCTTGGTGATCCTGGGATGCGACTCAGTCATGCCCGCCACCATATCCGGTGGCTATGTGCGGAATCTGTGGGTCCGATTAATTCACTCTCATATGAGCGCATTAGAAAGGATACGGGAGAAACCTGTGAGTCACCTGAGGCCCGGCTCTGATCCTGACAAGCGAATGTTGCGGCGAGAGTTCCTTGTGGTGAGAAGCCGGTTGACGGCGGATGACGTGCGGGAAACGGCGTCCGCTCTCGCGGCCCGGGCCCTGGAACTGCCGGAGCTGGCGCACGCGCGCACGGTGGCGGCGTACGTCTCCGTGGGGAGCGAGCCGGGCACCCTCGCGCTCCTGGACGCGCTGCACGCGCGCGGGGTGCGCGTGCTGCTGCCGGTCCTCCTGGCGGACAACGATCTCGACTGGGGTGCGTACGCCGGACAGGGCTCACTCGCCCGCGTCCGGCACGGCGGGAAGATGGCCCTCCTGGAGCCGGCGGGCACCCGGCTGGGCCCGTCTGCCGTGCTCGGCGCCGACGCCGTCCTGCTGCCCGGCCTCGCGGTGGACTCCCGGGGGATGCGCCTGGGCCGCGGCGGGGGCTCGTACGACCGGGTACTGGCCCGCCTGGAGCGCGCGGGCGTGGATCCGGCCCTGGTGGTGCTGCTGTACGACACGGAGGTCGTGGACCGCGTACCGGAGGAGCCGCACGACCGGCCGGTGCACGCGGCGGTGACGCCGTCGGGGGTGCGCCGCTTTCGGGCCGCGTCCTGAAGCGCATGGACGCGAAATGGCCCTCCACGCGTGCGTGGAGGGCCATTTCAGTGGCTCATGGCCGGTGCCTCACGGCTTCAGTACCAGCGAGTCGCTCGTGCTCCCGTCGACCGCCTTCTCGGAGAAGGCCCACGGCAGCAGCTCGCCCTTGGCCCACTTGTCCGTCTGGTCGGTGTAGTGGGCGCTGAAGGCGTGTCCCGAGGCGCCGGACAGGTTGATCCACTTGGACTTGTCGAGGTCCCCGAGGTTGACCACCATGCGCATGGACGGCACCCAGACGACGCCGTAGCCGCCCGCCGCGTTCCAGCCGGACGCGTTGACCGTCGCCTCGCCGCCGCTGAGCTTCCAGGGGCCGCGGTTGAGCACGTACTTCACGACGTCCGGACCTTCGGTGCCGAGGGTCTGGTTCTTCAGGAACAGGCGGTGCAGCCGGCCCCAGCTCCAGGTGTCCATGTTCTTGCCGAGCTTGGCGGTCAGCTCCCAGCGGGCGTCCTTCATCGCCCGTGCGAACAGCTCGTCACGCGTGTCGGTCGCCTCGTCGGTGCGCGACTTGGGCGACGTCCACCAGTCGTTGTTCTCGTCGTCCATGAGGGAGCGGACCACCTCGAACCAGCGGTCTCCGCCGTCCGGCTGTGCCTGGTCCGCGTCGCGCTGGCCGCACTCGCGCACCTTCTGGTCCTGGTCCGCGGGACCGGTGCTTTCGGCCGGATCGACGTACAGGCACTGGCCCTGGACCCGCAGCTCCTTGGGCAGCTTGTTGCCGAAGGCGAGCTTGAGGACGTTGCGCCACACCGCGTTGAAGTACGCGGCCGCCGCCGAGTCGGCGTCCTGGGTGTAGTCCCAGCCCTCGAGGAGCTTCTGCGCCTCACGCACATGCTTGTCGGCGACATCGAGCTTGAGCAGCTTGGGCACCAGGAGCTTGGCGATCTCGCTGCTGTTGTCGAGCTGCATCTGGCGCATGTCGTCGGTCGAGATCTTGCCGCCGCCCTTGATCTTCGACTCGATGAGATCGGCGATCCGCTGGCTGCGGGAGCCGTAGCCCCAGTCCGTGGTGAGCGTGTAGGGGTACTTGTCCTTGTCGACGACGGCCTGGTTGGCGGTGACGATGTAGCCGCGGTCCGGGTTGTACTCGTAGGGCAGCTCGTCCTGCTCGATGTAGCCGGTCCACTGGTACTTGGAGTCCCAGCCGGGCACCGGGAGCGAGCCGTCGTCACCCTTCGCGCGCGTGGGGATCTTGCCGGGCAGCTGGTAGCCGATGTTGTCCTTGTCGGCGTAGACCAGGTTCTGCGAGGGCACGTCGAAGGACGCGGCCGCCTTGCGGAACTCCGACCAGTTCGCCGCCTTGTCCAGCTCGAAAACGGCGTCCATGGAGTTGCCCGGCGCCAGGGCGGTCCACTTCAGCGCGATGCCGTAGCCGTCGCCGCGGTCGGGCGCCGCCGTGTCGACGGTGGCCTTCTTGCCGACCTTGACGAGTTCGTCGTTGCGGTCGGACAGCAGGGGTCCGTTGTTGGTCTCGCGGACGACGATCGTCTTGCTCCTGCCGCCCGCGACCTTGATGGTCTCGTCGTGGGACGTGAACGGCAGCACCTTGTCGTCGTACAGGTAGCCGTCGCCGCTGAGCTTCTCCAGGTAGAGGTCGGTGACGTCGACCCCGGAGTTGGTCATGCCCCAGGCGATGGCCTGGTTGTGGCCGATGACCACGCCGGGCATGCCCGCGAAGGTGTAGCCGGAGACGTCGTACTGGCACTTGCTGGAGACGCTGCGGCAGTGCAGGCCCATCTGGTACCAGACCGACGGCAGCGAGGCCGACAGGTGCGGGTCGTTGGCCAGCAGCGGCTTGCCGGTGATGGTGTGGTCGCCGGAGACGACCCAGGAGTTGGAGCCGATGCCGTTGCCGTTCACGCCGACGGCGGTGGGGACGTCGTCCAGGAGCTTGTAGAGGCCCGTCAGCTGGCTCTCCAGGGCCGAGGGGTCCGAGGCCGACGTGGAAGTCCCCGAGGCCGAGGTCGAGCCCGTGGTCCCCGAGGTCCCCGAGGTCCCCGAGGTCCCGGTCGACGTCCCCCCGGTCGTGGACTGCGTGCCCGTGGAGCCACCCTGCTCGAACGCCTTGGTGAGCTCGTTGTACTGGCCCTCCTGGACGATCGTCTTGTTACGGCTGTACGGGTAGTCCGGGTACAGGTCAGCGATCTGCTTGGGGCCCAGGCGGCTGGTCATCAGGGAGCGGTCGATCTCTTCCTGCATGTTGCCGCGCAGGTCCCAGGCCATCGCCTTGAGCCAGGAGACCGAGTCGACCGGGGTCCACTTCTGGGGCTGGTAGTCGTTGGTGAAACCAAGGGCGGCGTACTCCAGGGAGATGTCCTTGCCGTCCTTGCCCTCGAGGTAGGCATTGACTCCCTTGGCGTACGCCCGGAGGTACTTCTTCGTGGCGGCCGACAGCTTGGTGTCGTACTCCTTCTTCGCCACCCGGTCCCAGCCCAGGGTGCGCAGGAACTCGTCCTTCTTGACCTGCCCCTTGCCGAACATCTCCGACAGGCGCCCCGAGGTCATGTGGCGGCGCACGTCCATCTCGTAGAACCGGTCCTGCGCCTGGACGTAGCCCTGCGCCATGAACAGGTCCGCGTCGGACGAGGCGTAGATCTGCGGGATGCCGTAGCCGTCGCGCTTCACGTCGACCGGCCCGGCCAGGCCGTCGAGGGTGATCGAGCCCTTGGTCTGCGGGAACGAGGCGCGGACCGTACTGATGCTCCAGTACGCACCGAAGCCGATGCCTCCGATGATGGCCAGAACCAGGACGATCACGAGCAAACGGGCTTTGCGCCCCTTCTTCCTGCCGGACTTGCCGGGCTGCTCACCGGAAGAGGCGGTGGTGTTGGGGGGCATCGCTGTCCTTGCTGTCCTAACGCGAGCGGCAGGCGGGGCTGTGCATTTGACTGAGCGCTGGAGCAACCATAGGCGCAGGGCCAACCGCGCCTTGACGCGGAGTCGGTAACCGAGGCGGACGGGAGTTCGATCTTGCCTCTTCGAGTGTCAAGAAAGCGTCAAGAGTTAGGTAAGGTAACGAAGTACTTGCCGTGAAGTGACCGGTAGAACCGGCCTCACGTGCTCGGATCGCATTCACATGCTCGGATCGAAGCGTTCACATCGCAGCGCTCGATTGGCGAGAAGGGAACAGCCGCTGACTGTCCACCACCTCAACCAGCTCCTGCTCGTCTGCTCGCTCGTCCTGCTCATCGCGGTGGCGGCGGTTCGGATCTCGTCACGCAGCGGGCTCCCCAGCCTGCTCGTCTACCTGGGCATCGGCATCGCCATGGGCCAGGACGGGGTCGGCGACATCCACTTCAACAACGCCGAGCTGACCCAGGTCATCGGGTACGCGGCCCTGGTCGTGATCCTGACCGAGGGCGGTCTCGGCACGAAGTGGAAGGAGATCAGACCGGCGCTCCCGGCCGCCTCCTCCATGGCGTTGGCCGGCGTCGCCGTGAGCGTCGGTGTCACGGCCGCGGGCGCGCACTGGCTGATCGGTCTGGAGTGGCGGCAGGCGCTCATCATCGGGGCGGTGGTGTCCTCGACGGACGCGGCGGCGGTCTTCTCGGTCCTGCGGAAAATCCCCCTCCCCGCGCGCGTGACGGGTGTCCTGGAGGCCGAGTCCGGCTTCAACGACGCTCCGGTGGTCATCCTCGTCGTCGCCTTCTCCACGGCCGGGCCGGTCGAGCACTGGTACGCGCTGCTCGGCGAGATAGCCCTGGAGCTGGCCATCGGCGCGGCCATCGGCATCGCGGTGGGCTGGCTCGGCTCCTGGGGCCTGCGGCACGTGGCGCTGCCCGCCTCCGGCCTCTACCCCATCGCCGTGATGGCCATCGCGGTCACCGCGTACGCGGCCGGAGCGCTCGCACACGGCAGCGGCTTCCTCGCCGTGTATCTGGCCTCCATGGTGCTCGGCAACGCCAAGCTGCCCCACTGGCCCGCCACGCGCGGCTTCGCCGACGGACTCGGCTGGATCGCCCAGATCGGCATGTTCGTCCTGCTCGGTCTGCTGGTCACCCCGCACGACCTGGGGGACGACATCTGGCCCGCGCTCCTCATCGGCCTGGTGCTGACCATGGTCGCGCGGCCGCTGAGCGTCGTGATCAGCCTGGCGCCGTTCCGGGTGCCATGGCAGGAGCAGGTCCTGATGTCCTGGGCCGGGCTGCGCGGCGCCGTGCCCATCATCCTGGCGACGATCCCCATGGTGAACGGTGTCGAGGACAGCCGCCGCATCTTCAACATCGTCTTCGTCCTGGTCATCGCGTACACCCTCGTCCAGGGGCCGACGCTGCCCTGGCTGGCCCGGAAGCTGCACCTGGACACGTCGGCCGGCCAGGCCGCCGACCTGGGCATCGAGTCGGCACCCCTGGAGCGGCTGCGCGGCCATCTGCTGTCCGTCGCGATCCCCGAGGGGTCGAAGATGCACGGCGTCGAGACCAACGAACTGAGGCTGCCCGCGGGGGCCGCGGTCACCCTCGTCGTCCGGGAGGGGAAGTCGTTCGTTCCGCTGCCGACGACGGTGCTGCGCCGCGGCGACGAACTCCTGGTCGTGACCACCGACCCCGTCCGGGACGCGGCGGAGGCACGGCTGCGGGCCGTGGGCCAGGGCGGCAAGCTGGCCGGATGGCTGGGCACCGGGGCACCGGACGACCGGCCGGGGCGTTGAGCGCGCGCTGGGCTTGAGCGGCCGCCCGCCTGTCGGGCAGGCCGTTACGGGCACGTTTCGCACGGTTCACACCTCCGGTAATCGGAGGCTACGGCCCCCATGGTGCCCGTTTTCACAGGTGTACCGGCAGCCGACCCCTGTACGATGAAGGCAGACCTAGATCGAACCAACTCTGCCTGACGCAGAGCTGGCGCGACCGTATGGCGGCCGGGACACCCTCGCAGTGGGCGCCGGTATCTACCGCAGTTCCGCGCAAGAGGACAGCTCTCGGCGCCCCCGCACGGGCGCGCTACCAGGCGGCAGAAAGGCACGGGCCGTGGCATCCACGGTCACCTCCGGGACGTCGAAGACCTCGCCGCCCCCGGACTCCTCCCGCCCGGGATACGGCCGGCTGCTGCGCACCCGCGGCGCCTGGACGTTCCTGCTCCCCGGCTTCGCCGCACGCCAGCCGTTCGCGATGCTGACCATCTCCATCGTGCTCCTCGTCCAGCACACCACCGGCTCGTACGGGGCCGCCGGCGCCGTGGCGGCCGCCACCGGCGTCTCCATGGCCCTGTTCGCCCCCTACAGCGGCCGTCTCGCCGACCGCCACGGGCAGCGCGCGATCCTGCTCCCCGGTGTCCTGGTGCACACCCTGGCGGGCCTCTCCCTGACGGCGCTGGCGCTGACCGGCGCCCCCTTGTGGGCACTGTTCGCCGCCGCCGTCCCGACCGGCGCCTCGGTGCCGCAGGTCGGGCCCATGGTGCGTGCCCGGTGGGGCGTGAAGCTCCAGGACTCGCCCCTGATGACCACCGCGGCCGCCTTCGAGTCCGTCACCGACGAGCTGACCTTCGTCCTCGGCCCGCTGCTGGCCACCGCCCTGTGCACCGCCGTGAACCCGGCCGCGGGCCTGCTCACCGAGGCCACCCTGACCCTCGTCGGCGGTCTGCTGTTCGCGGCGCAGAAGAGCACCCAGCCCGCTGTCGCCCCCGACCGGCACGCGCGCGTGGAGCACGCCTCCGCCCTGCGCGTCCCCGGAGTGCGCGTTCTGATCGTGACGTTCCTGGGCATCGGCTCGGTCTTCGGCGGCATGCAGGTGTCGCTCGCCGCGTTCTCCGAGTCGATCGGCGAGCCAGGCCTGAACGGCGTCCTGTACGGGACCTTCGCGGCCGGCAACATGCTCTCCGGCATCGTCTGCGGCGCCATCGCCTGGAAGATCGCCCCGCAGCGCCGCCTGGTCATCGGGTACGCGGCCCTCGCCCTGGCCGCCTCCGGCCTGTGGACCGCCCACTCCGTGGTCGTACTCGCCGGAATCGGCCTCCTCGTGGGCATGTGCATCGCGCCCGCCCTGATCACCGGCTACACGCTGGTCGAGGACCTGGTCCCGGCGACCGCGCGCACCGAGGCCTTCACCTGGCTGACCGGCGCGGTCGCGCTCGGCCAGGCGGCGGCCGTCACGGTCGCCGGCCAGCTGGAGGACCGGCTGTGGGACGGCGCCGGATTCCTGGTCCCGATGGCCGGTACGGTGCTGGCGCTCGCGACCCTCGTGTGCTTGCGTTCACGGCTCGCGCACCGGCCCGCGGGCCGCACGGTCGCACGTGGCGTCGGTCACCGAGTGCCGGTGACGGTGGACTGATCGCGGGGAATACGTCACTATGGACCGTCGTTAGCACTCACTGAGTGAGAGTGCCAGGAGGAAGACAAGTGCCGACCTACCAGTACCAGTGCACCGCGTGCGGCGAGGGCCTCGAGGCGGTGCAGAAGTTCACTGACGATGCCCTGACCGAGTGCCCCAGCTGCGCCGGCCGCCTGAAGAAGGTGTTCTCCGCGGTCGGCATCGTCTTCAAGGGCTCCGGTTTCTACCGCAACGACAGCCGCGGCTCGTCCTCGAGCAGCAGCCCGGCCTCGTCCGCGAAGTCGTCGGGTTCTTCGTCGTCGTCCGACTCGAAGGCGTCGTCGGACTCGAAGTCGTCGAGCTCTACGTCCTCGTCGGACTCGAAGGCGTCGTCGACGGGATCCTCGTCGGCGGGCAGCACCGCCGCCTAAGGCTTTTCTCCCGAGACCCTGCCGTCCTGCGACGGCGGGGTCTTCGGTGTTTCGGCGCCAGCTAGGGTGCTGGTCATGGCGAACGCAGAGATCGGTGTCATCGGCGGCTCGGGCTTCTACTCCTTCCTCGACGATGTGACCGAGGTCCAGATCGACACCCCGTACGGGCCGCCCAGCGACTCCCTCTTCCTCGGCGAGATCGCCGGCCGGCGGGTCGCCTTCCTCCCCCGCCACGGCCGCGGCCACCATCTGCCGCCGCACCGCATCAACTACCGCGCCAACCTGTGGGCGCTGCGCTCCGTCGGCGCGCGCCAGGTGCTCGGACCGTGCGCGGTGGGCGGCCTGCGCGCCCAGTACGGGCCCGGCACACTCCTCGTGCCGGACCAGATGGTGGACCGTACGAAGGCCCGTGCCCAGACGTACTTCGACGGGCTGCCGCTGCCCGACGGGAGCGTGCCGAACGTCGTGCACGTCTCGCTCGCCGACCCGTACTGCCCCGTCGGCCGCAAGGCCGCGCTGGCGGCGGCGCGCGGCCGCGACTGGGAACCGGTGGACGGCGGCACGCTGGTCGTGGTCGAGGGACCGCGGTTCTCCACCCGCGCCGAATCACTGTGGCATCAGGCGCAGGGCTGGTCCGTGGTGGGCATGACCGGGCATCCCGAGGCCGCGCTCGCCCGTGAACTGGAGCTGTGCTACACGTCGCTGACGCTGGTCACCGACCTCGACGCGGGTGCCGAGACCGGTCAGGGCGTCTCGCACGAGGACGTCCTGAAGGTGTTCGCCTCGAACGTGGACCGGCTGCGGGATGTGCTGTTCGACGCGGTGGCGGCCCTGCCGGCGAACGACGCGCGGGACTGCCTGTGCACGACGGCGCTCGGCGGCATGGATCCGGGGTTCGAGCTGCCGTAGCAGGGGTTCGGGCTGCCGTAGCAGGGGGTTCGGGCGGGCGTAGCAGGGGGTTCGGGCGGGCGGAACTTCCCGTTCGGGTGAGCGAGTTGTCCACAACTCGTCGGTAGTCCACGGGCTCCGGCAGGATCCGCCGCGAAGCCTCATCGTGGGATCGCAAGCCGATCTCTCGTCGCAGGTGGTGGTCACCATGGCTCAGCCCTTCTCGCACACCCACTTCTCCCCCGTCTCCCGCCCGCCCGGCACACAAGCGCCTCCGACCTGTGAGGTGCCGCACTTCGCTCCCCTGCGGGTGCGCGGCGGGCGGTACCGACTGCGCCGTCTCGCGCGGCACCGGCAGCGCGCCGTGGCCGCGGGACTGGCGGTCACGGCGGCCGCGCTGGTGGCGGCGGGCCCGCAGGACCCGGGACGGTCGCGCGGACACCCGGACCCGGGCCCGCCCGCTCACGCGGCCTCGGAGGCGGACCCCGTACGGCGGGGGCGCACGGTCCGGACGGTCACGGCACCGGTGCGGATCGCGGACGCGGCCACCGTGCGGCTCCTGCGGCCCGGCGACCGGATCGACGTGGTCGCGGCGGACAGCGGCGGTGAGACCCGGGTGGTGGCGACCGCGGCCCGCGTGACCGAGGTGCCGGACACCGGCGAGGGCATGGCCGAGAGCGGCGCCCTGGTCGTCCTCTCCGTACCCCGGGCAACGGCGGCGCGACTGGCCGGAGCGAGCACGACCTCACGGCTGGCGGTGACCCTGTGCCGAACCTGCTGAAAGGCCTCGCCGTCCGGGTATCAGGTTCCTTCTCGGTGTCACCCGATTGGACAGACGCGGGACTCCCTGACGTAGGTTGCGGAGCTGTTTGTTCCACAACTTGTGCAGGCGTAGAGGGGCCCTCTGGTGAGCGAGAAGAAGGAGACGGGCGTCCTGGCGGGCTTCAAGGCCTTCCTGATGCGCGGAAACGTCGTCGACCTGGCAGTGGCGGTGGTCATCGGCGCCGCCTTCACCAACATCGTCAACTCGGTGGTGAAGGGGATCATCAACCCCCTGGTGGGCGCGTTCGGCACGAAGGACCTCGACAAGTACAGCTCGTGCTTCAGGGCCCCCTGCCAGGTGGCGAAGGACGGCACGGTCACCAAGGGCATACCGATCATGTGGGGCACGGTGCTCAGCTCGACGCTCAGCTTCGTGATCACCGCGGCCGTCGTCTACTTCCTGATGGTCCTGCCGATGTCCAAGTACCTGGCCCGCATGGAGGCCCGTCGCAAGGCGAAGGCGGGCATGCAGGAGGTGATCGAGGTGACCGAGCTGCAAGTACTCAAGGAGATACGCGACGCCCTGGTGGCCCAGCGCGGGCCCGGACACAGCCAGGACTGACGAGGAGAATCCGGGCCGGCGCCAAGGCCAGGGCCCGGGGAGTGCGGGCCCGCGCTCAGATGTGGTGGGGCGGCTTCTCGTCGAGGAAGCGCTTCAGGTCGGCCGCGCTGTCGCTGTCGACGCCGGGCCGCTCGCCCCACCCACGGTCCGTGTCGTCCGAGGACTGCTGGCTCAGCGGGTCGTCGAAGATCAGCGCGGCCTTGGGGACACTGGGTTCGGGGGCGGTAGTCATGCCTCCAGAGTACGGGGCCGGACGTCAGCCGGTGCCGGAGCGCCCGGCGATCGGCGGGGCACACGCCGACTTCCCGGCGTCCTTCTGCTGTGCTTGGCCCCATGACCTCGTCCCCTCCTCCCCCGTCGGCCGCGGAACCCACTCCCCCGGCCCGACCGACCCCGCTCAGCCCGCTGCGCCCCATGACCGCCCGCGGACGCGGCGAGGCCCACCGCGTCGCATCACCGCTGGAGCTGTTCTTCGACCTGTGTTTCGTCGTGGCGATCGCCCAGGCGGGCGTCCAGCTCGTCCACGCCGTCGCCGCGGGGCACTCGGGCCAGGGCATCCTCAACTACGCGATGATCTTCTTCGCCATCTGGTGGGCGTGGATGAACTTCAGCTGGTTCGCCTCCGCCTACGACAACGACGACGCGCTCTACCGGATCGTCACCCTGGTGCAGATCGCCGGGGTCCTGGTACTCGCGGCAGGGGTGTCGAAGGCGTTCGAGGAGCACGACTTCCTGGTCGTCTGGCTCGGCTACGCGATCATGCGGTTCGCCATGATCGCGCAGTGGCTGCGCGCGGCGCGGGCCGGCCGGGGAGCCGAGAGAACCATGGCACTGCGGTACGCGGGCGGCGTGTTCCTGTGCCAGGTCGGCTGGCTGGGCCTGCTGGTCCTGCCGGAGCACGCGCGCCCGTGGGTCTTCCTGGTGATGGCGCTGCTCGAGCTGAGCGTTCCGGTGTACGCGGAGAAGGACTTCACGACGTCCTGGCACCCGCATCACATCGCCGAGCGCTTCGGCCTGTTCACGATCATCGTGCTGGGCGAGACGATCGCCGCGGCCACGGTCGCCGTGAAGTCGGCCGTGGACGAGCACAACGCGCTGGGCGAGCTGCTGCCCATCGCGATCGGCGGGCTGTTGATCGTCTTCGCCGCGTGGTGGATCTACTTCGTGGTACCGATCCACGGCCATCTGCGGTCCAACAGGGAGAGCTTCCTGTGGGGATACGGGCACTACCTGATCTTCGGCTCGGCGGCGGCGATCGGCGCGGGACTGGAGGTCGCCGTCGAGGAGGCGGTCGGCAAGGCGCACGTCTCGACACTGACCGCGTCCGCCGCGGTGACCCTGCCGACGGCGCTCTACCTCCTCACCGTATGGGTGCTGCACTCCCGTTACTTCAAGGTGGGTATCGCCCAGCAACTCGTGCTGCCGACGGCCGCGCTGCTGGTGATCGTGTGCACGTTCCTGGGCGAGTGGGCGGTCCTCGGCGCGGGGATCGTGTCCGCGGGGGCGGTGGCGAGCGGGGTGATGCTGACGGTACGCATGGCCGCGCGGCAGAAGGGCAGAGCGGCGACAACGGCATAACGAAGGCCGGGGGCGCAGGAAGACTGGCCCCATGACAGTTGACGCTCTGACAGATGTCGCGGGCCTGCGCGTGGGGCACGCCACGCGGACCGGCGGCGGTTGGCTCACCGGGACCACGGTCGTACTCGCCCCCGAGGGCGGCGCCGTCGCGGCCGTGGACGTACGCGGTGGCGGACCCGGCACCAAGGAGACCGATGCGCTGGACCCGCGCAATCTGGTGCAGCGGGTCGAGGCGGTCGTACTGACCGGCGGCAGCGCATACGGGCTGGACTCGGCGTCGGGCGTGATGGCCTGGCTGGAGGAGCAGCGGCGCGGAGTGCGCGTCGGCCCGGACCCGGCGCATGTCGTGCCGGTCGTGCCGGCGGCCTGTGTGTTCGACCTGGGCCGTGGCGGAGACTTCCGGGCGCGGCCGGACGCGGCCACCGGGCGGGCCGCGGTGGAGGCCGCCGCCGCGAGCGAGCCGGGCGCCCCCGTGCCGGAGGGATGCGTGGGCGCCGGTACGGGAGCGGTGGTCGGGCAGGTCAAGGGCGGGGTAGGCACGGCGAGCACGGTGCTCGGCTCGGGAATCACGGTGGCCGCGCTGGTGGTGGCCAACGCGGCGGGTTCGACGGTGGATCCGGAAACGGGGGTGCTGTACGGGGAGTTGTTCCAGGGACGTGTCGTGTATCCGGCGGACGGGGTCCACGAGGCCGCCCGGCGGCGGCTGGCCGAGACGGCCGCGAAGAACGCGCCGCCTCCGCTGAACACCACCCTCGCGGTGGTGGCCACCGACGCCGAGCTCACCAAGGCGCAGGCGCAGAAGCTCGCGGGCACGGCACACGACGGGATCGCGCGGGCCGTGCGGCCGGTGCATCTGCTCAGCGACGGCGACACGGTGTTCACGCTGGCGACCGGCGCCCACCCGCTGCCCTCCGACAGCCCCCTGGCGCTCAACGAGGTGCTGGCGGCGGGCGCGGACGTGGTGACGCGGGCGATCGTCCGAGCAGTACGGGCGGCCGAGTCGGCGGACGGTCCGGGCGGGACGTGGCCTTCGTACGGGGAGCTGTACGGGAGCCGGTAGTGGTCGGGCGGTGGGGGCGGGGAGGGGAGGGGGCCCGGAGGGAGCGGCGGGGGGAGGGGGGAGGGGCCCCCGGGGGAGGACCTCCGAGGGGGTGGGCGATTGTCCCGGTTCTGTCACGCGATGGCGTTCACCGGAAGCGGTGGGAACCCTTCCTCGCGGCGTTCGCTCTTTCTCGGCGTACCGCGCGGAGCACGCGGCACGCCCGTCCCGCCCCTCACGACCATCTGGAGAAGCCCGTGGCAACGCCGAACATCGCAGCACGGCGCGCAGTGGTGGCCTGTGCCGCCCTCGTGGTCGGCGCTCTCAGTCTCACCGCCTGCGGTGGCAGCGCCGACGCCAACGTCGGTAAGGGGGACGGCAAGAGCGGCAGCGGCTCGGGCAACACGTCCACCGCGAAGATCACCATTTCGGCGAAGGACGGCTCGACGGGCGCGTCGATCAACGCGACCGGTGTGAAGGTCAGTGACGGGAAGCTGACCGATGTGAAGATGACGGTGGCGGGCGCCGGTACGGCCGTGTCGGGGGCGATATCCGCGGACGGGAAGAGCTGGAAGCCCGCCAAGCAGTTGGACCGCGGGGTGAAGTACCAGATCTCCGCCACCGCCAAGGACGCGAGCAACCGCACCGCGGCCGCCAACTCGATCTTCACCACGGTCAATTCGGCCAACAGTTTCATCGGCACGTACACACCCGACAACGGGAGCACGGTCGGTGTCGGGATGCCGGTCTCCTTCAACTTCGACAAGGTGATCGGCGACAAGAAGGCCGTGCAGTCGCACATCACCGTCAGTTCGAGCAGCGGGCAGCGGGTGGTCGGGCACTGGTTCGGGGCGCAGCGGCTCGACTTCCGGCCCGAGGCGTACTGGAAGGCCGGTTCCAAGGTCACGATGAAGATCGACCTGGACGGGGTCGAGGGCGCGAACGGCGTCTTCGGGGTGCAGAAGAAGACGGTCACCTTCACCGTCGGGCGTTCCCAGGTGTCGACGGTCGATGTCAGTACGCAGACCATGACAGTGGTGCGGGACGGCAAGACCGTCAAGTCGGTCCCGATCTCGGCGGGCAGCCCGCAGCACACCACGTACAACGGGCAGATGGTGATCTCCGAGAGGTTCGCGCAGACGCGGATGAACGGCTCGACGGTCGGTTACGGCGGCGAGTACGACATCCCGGACGTGCCGCACGCGATGCGTCTGACGAGCTCCGGAACCTTCATCCACGGCAACTACTGGTACAACCGCGGCAACCCGCCCTTCGGCAGGCAGGGCACCAGCCACGGCTGTGTCGGTCTCGCCGATGTGCAGGGGGCGCAGGGCGACACGGTCGCGAAGTGGTTCTACGACAACTCGCTCGTCGGGGACGTCGTGACGGTGAAGAACTCCCCCGACAAGACGGTCGCGCCGGACAACGGTCTGAACGGCTGGAATATGTCGTGGAGCGCGTGGACCGCCGGAAGTGCCGTCTGACCAGGGCTTATTGAGGGCCGCTTCGGGGCGGGGCGGACGTTCGGGCGGGCCGTGCGGGAACTTGCCGCATGGCCCGCCCGTTTTCCGTCCACACGTTTTCTCGGTTCGTGGGCACGATGTCCGACCGAGGGGCTACGGTATGCACCCACAAGGTGACATGCAGCAACGCCGGGAGAAGCCTTGAGCGTTCCGTACGAGACAGCAGCGTACGAACCACCCGAGTCGCCCGAGTCTCCGGAGGAGCATCTCGCGCGACTCCTCGGCCGTGCGCTGAACTCGTTCGAGCTGCCCGACGAGACGATATGGCGGCTCGACTGCGCGCTGGCGCACGACAGTTCGCTGCACTCCGCGCACCACAGCGCGGGGCTGCACCGGGAGACGTACCGGCACACCTGGCTGCTCGCCGACGGCTCGGCGGTCACGCTGTGGGAGCTGGTGCACAACACGGCGCCCGGCAGCCATCCGCAGCACGAGGTGTACGTGGACGAGGAGGAGTTGCTGGCGGCCACGGCCCGGCTGCCGCTGCCGCCGGACGCCCCGGACTTCGAACTGCCGGTGCTGGTGCAGTTGTCGCCGATCCCCGAGCCGCGCCACGCCTACCTGCCCGAGAACTCCGCGGACCACGCGCGTCGGCTGCTGCGCCGTGCGGAGAACCCGGATCCGCCGGACGCGGACCTCGCCTCGCTGCTGCTCGGCTCGGCGTTCGCGCACCAGATCACCCAGGCCTTCGGGCGCCCGTGCCGGGCCGGCCAGATGAGGCTGTGCTTCTCGCTCTACGAGCACGCGTTCCTGCTCCGTGACGGACGTGAGCTGTCCCTGTGGGAGGTCGAGCACACGGCGACGCCGGACGGGCGGCACATGTGCGAGGTGTACGCGTCGGAGGAGGCGGCACGCGAGGCGATGGAGCGGCGGGCGGCGACGCTGGGCTGAGGCCGCGAAGCCGACGCCGGTGGGCTTCTTTACCGACAGCGCCTTTGCCGACAGCGCCTTTGCCGACAGCGCCTTTGCCTACGGGGCCTTTGTCTACGAGACCTGCGCGACCGACGCGCCCTAAGAGCGGCCGTCGCTGAACTGGCGTACCAGACCGGCGAAGGCGTCGCGTTCGGCCGGGGTCAGGTCGACGGATTCCAGCGCGGGGCCCGCCTGGCGCTGGCGGGGCAGTGCCCGCAGCACGTCGCGGCGGCGGTGGGCGCCGCGGTGCCGTACTCCGTGCCCGCCGCGTGGGGCACGGGGGGCGCGTGGGGCACGCAACAGGCGTATCAGGCCGGCGATCCAGACGCCCATGGCCAGGGCGAGGACGGTCACACCGGTCAGTTGGAGGATCGACGCGTGCTCGGGCATGAGTTCCAGTAGACACCACGGCCCGCCGCTTCAGCCCCGGACCGTGACCTATCTCGCAGGTCCGGCGAAGGGTTCACCGCGGCCGCAAGGGGGGCAATCGGCCGATCGCATATCCCTGCCAACAGGGGCAAAACAGTCGGCCGCAGCTCCCGTTCTCGGCGGGGCTGCGGCCGACTGTGCTCAGCGGATGTCGCTCAGGCCGCGACCGGCTGCTTGGAGTCGGTCTTGGCCGGTATCGGCGCCTGTGCGGCCTCCTTGGTGACGTCGTCGGGGCTCTGCTTGCGCATGCCCTTCAGGGCGACCACCAGGGCGGTGGAGACGCAGACACCTGCCGCGATGGCGACCAGGTACAGCAGCGGGTTGCCGATCAGCGGGACCACGAAGATGCCGCCGTGCGGGGCGCGCAGCGTGGCGCCGAACGTCATGGACAGGGCGCCGGTGACCGCACCGCCCGCCATGGCCGAGGGGATGACGCGCAGCGGGTCCGCCGCCGCGAACGGGATCGCGCCTTCGGTGATGAAGGAGGCGCCGAGGACCCAGGCGGCCTTGCCGTTCTCGCGCTCGGTCTGGGTGAAGAGCTTGCCGCGTACGGTCGTTGCCAGGGCCATGGCCAGCGGCGGAACCATGCCGGCCGCCATCACCGCGGCCATGATCTTCATCGCCGAGTCGCTGGGGCCGGCGACCGCGATACCGGCGGTGGCGAAGGTGTACGCGACCTTGTTGACCGGGCCGCCGAGGTCGAAGCACATCATCAGGCCGAGCAGCGCGCCGAGCAGGACGGCGTTGGTGCCGGTGAGGCCGTTCAGCCAGTCGGTCATGCCCTTCTGGGCCGAGGCGATGGGTTTGCCGATCACGACGAACATCAGGAATCCGACGATCGCCGCGGAGATCAGCGGGATCACCACCACCGGCATGACGCCGCGCAGGGCCGCGGGGATCTTGACCTTCTGGATCCCGATCACCACACCACCGGCGATGAGACCGGCGGCCAGGCCGCCGAGGAAGCCCGCGTTGATGGTGAGGGAGATCGCGCCGCCGACGAAGCCGGGCACGAGACCCGGCCGGTCCGCCATGCCGTACGCGATGTAGCCGGCCAGGACCGGGACGAGGAAGCCGAAGGACACGACGCCGATCTGGAAGAACAGCGCGCCCCAGCTGTCCGCCTGGGTCCACAGGAAGTGGTCCATGACCGACGGCGCCTTGTTGATCTTGTAGCCGCCGATCGCGAAGCCGAGGGCGATCAGCAGACCGCCGGCCGCGACGAACGGAACCATGTAGCTCACGCCGCTCATCAGCCACTTGCGCAGCTTGGTGCCGTAGCCCTCGCCCGACTCGCCGCCGCGCTCGACCGGTGTGGCGGCGGCCGACCCGGAGGTCACCTCGCCGCGCTCGGCCTTGCCGCGGACCTCGGTGAGGAGTGCGGCGGGACGGTTGATTCCGGCCTTCACTCCGACGTCGACGGTGGGCTTTCCGGCGAACCGGTCCTTGTCCCGTACGGGTACGTCGTGCGCGAAGATCACGCCGTCCGCCGCCGCGATGACGGCCGGGTCGAGGCGGGTGAAGCCGGCCGAGCCCTGTGTCTCGACGACGATGTCGATGCCCGCCTCGCGGCCCGCGTTCTCCAGCGACTCGGCCGCCATGTAGGTGTGCGCGATGCCGGTGGGGCAGGAGGTGACGGCGACGACACGGAAGGGACGCGCGTCGTTGTCGCTCGGTGCGCCGTCGGTGGCGGCGGCGCCCGGCGCCGGGGCGGAACCGTCGTCGACGGTCGCGCCCGGCACCGGGGCCGTGCCCTCCGTGGCGGTGCCGGCGGAGGCCGCCGCAATCGGCTCCGCCACGGAGTTCTCGGAGGTGCCGGCGGCCGGGGTCTCGTCGCCGCGGATGAGTGCGGCGGCGGCGGCCGCGTCGTCCACGGCCCGCAGTGCGGAGGTGAACTCGGCGTTCATCAGCTGCCGGGCGAGGGAGGAGAGGATGGTGAGGTGGGCGTCGTCCGCGCCTGCCGGGGCGGCGATCAGGAAGATCAGGTCGGCGGGGCCGTCCGGCGCGCCGAAGTCGATCCCGGCCGCGCTGCGTCCGAAGGCCAGCGTGGGCTCGGTGACGTGTTCGCTGCGGCAGTGCGGGATGCCGATGCCGCCGTCGAGGCCGGTCGGCATCTGCGCCTCGCGGGCGGCGACGTCGGCGAGGAAGCCGTCCAGGTCGGTCACCCGGCCCTTCGCCACCATCCGCTCGGCGAGGGCACGTGCCGCCGCCTCTTTGGTCTGGGCGGACAGGTCGAGGTCGACCAGGTCCGCGGTGATCATCTCGCTCATCGCGGGCTCCTTCGCACGCGTATGGCCCGGGGGGACTGGTGGGCACAGGTGGGGACGGGGGTGTTGCGTTCGTATGTGACGGAAATCCGGGGAGTGTCACATGCGCCGAGGGGGGTGGTGCGGTTGCGGGCGGGGCTGGGGAATCCCCGCCGCTTCAGGGCCGGGGCGCTCATGACACCGGCTCCGTCAGTACGCGGTCCACGGGCACCTCTGCCGTGACGGTCACGGCGGAGGGGTCGAGGTCGGCCGGCTTCGGCATCACGCTGCCGGGCAGCTGTACGGCGGCGGCGCCATGGGCGACGGCGGAGGCGAGGGCGTCGGCTCCGCTGCCGCCGGCGATGAGGAAGCCGGCGAGGGAGGAGTCGCCGGCGCCCACGTCGCTGCGTACGGCGTCGACGCGTGCGCTGCCGAACCAGGTGCCCGAGGCGTCGACGAGCAGTTGCCCGTCCGCGCCGAGGCTGGCCAGTACGGCGCCGGCGCCGAGACCGCGCAGTTCTTCGGCGGCCTTGACGGCGTCGCCGACGGTGGCGAGGGGGCGGCCGACCGCCTCGGCGAGTTCTTCCGCGTTGGGCTTGACGACGTCGGGCCGCTCGCGGAGGGCTTCCAGCAGGGCGGGTCCTGAGGTGTCCAGCGCGATCCGGGCGCCGGCCGCGTGGGCCCGGGCGACCAGGTCGGCGTACCAGGAGGGGGCGAGGCCGCGCGGGAGGCTGCCGCAGCAGGTGATCCAGGTGGTGTCGCCGGCCCGGTACTGCTCACGGACCGTCTCCAGGAGCAACTCGGCCTCGGCGGGCGTGAGTTCCGGCCCGGGGGCGTTGATCTTCGTGAGTGTGCCGTCGGGTTCGGCGACGGAGATGTTGGAGCGGGTGGCTCCGGCGACCGGGACCGGCGCCACGTCGATGCCCTGGGCGTCGAGCAGTGCGGCGACGAAGGCGCCGGGCGCGCCGCCGAGCGGGAGCACGGCGACGGTCCGCTGTCCGGCCGCGGCGACGGCCCGGGACACGTTCACACCCTTGCCGCCCGGGTCCATGCGTTCGCCGGTGGCCCGGATGACCTCGCCGCGGTCGAGCGACGGGACCTCGTACGTACGGTCGAGGGAGGGGTTCGGGGTGACGGTGAGGATCATGCGCGCACTACTTCCGTGCCGCCGCGCTCCATGGCGGTGGCGTCTTCGGGGCTCAACCCGCTGTCGGTGATCAGCAGGTCCACATCACCGAGGTCGCCGAAGCGGGCGAAGTGCTCCTGGCCGTGCTTGGAGGAGTCGGCGAGCAGCACCACGCGGCGTGCGGCACGGACGGCCGCGCGCTTGACGGCGGCCTCGGCGAGGTCGGGGGTGGTCAGTCCGTGCTCGGCGGAGAAGCCGTTGGCCGCGACGAACAGGACGTCGGCGCGGATCTCGCTGTACGCGCGCAGGGCCCAGGCGTCCACGGCGGCCCGCGTACGGTGCCGGACGCGCCCGCCGACCAGGTGGAGCTGGATGCCGGGGTGGTCCGCGAGGCGGGCGGCGATGGGCAGGCTGTGGGTGACGACGGTGAGCGTCGCGTCCAGGGGCAGCGCCCCGGCCAGGCGGGCGACGGTCGATCCGGCGTCGAGGATCATCGTGCCGTCGGCCGGCAGCTCGGCGAGGGCGGCTTCGGCGATGCGGTCCTTCTCGTCGGCGGCCGTGCTCTCGCGCTCGGCGAGGTCGGGCTCGAAGTCGAGGCGCCCGGCCGGTATGGCACCGCCATGCACGCGACGGAGGAGGCCGGCGCGGTCGAGGGTCTTCAGATCGCGGCGGATGGTCTCCGCGGTGACCTGGAACTCCTCCGCCAGGGATACGACATCCACCCGCCCGCCGTCACGGGCGAGCCGGAGAATCTCCTGCTGCCGCTCCGGTGCGTACATGTCCGTTCGCCTCCGCTTCATGCCCGAACCTGTGGTTTCAATCGGAGGCTACGCGCGGATTTCCGGAAAGTAAACAGGTTCGGGCGCGATGTGGGCACAAACGGGCGTCTGACTGTGTGAAGGCGAGAGACCCATGGCACGGGGCTCGAAGACAAGAGGCTCGAAGACAAGAGGTCGAACGCTGGAGATCGAACGCTGGAGATCGAACGCTGGAGATCGAAGCAGGAAAGAGGTCTGGGAAGAAGGAGAAGCGGGCCGCGCTCAGGCGCGACCCGCTTCCGCGGTGGTGGTGAGACCCCGAAATCAGGGATGAGAACCCTGGGTCAGGGGACGAGCACCGGCTCCTTCTCCCCCAGGGTGTCCGCGGCCCCGGCCCCCTCCACGTGCTGCGCCGGCCGCTTCGGCAGCGCGAACATCAGCAGGAAGATGACCGCCAGCACCACCGCCACCCACCCGAGCGCGTGCTGGAAGGCGTGTGCGAAGGCCGGCCCCACCTGGGCCCGGGTAAGACGGTCGCCGATCTCGCCGAAGAAGACCACCGAGACCAGACCGAGCCCCAGCGCGTTGCCCATCTGCTGGACCGTGTTGATCAGGCCCGAGGCCGAGCCGGAGTGCTCGCGCGGGACCTCCGACAGCACCGCGTCCGTCAGCGGGGCCACGATGAAGCCCATGCCCGCGCCCATGACCACCAGCGGAAGAGCCATCTGCCAGGAGGCGATGGCCATCCCGTAACGGTCGGACTCCCAGATGTAGAGCAGCACGCCGAGGGCCATGAGCAGCGCGCCCGCCTGCAGCACCTTGCGCCCGAAGCGCGGGACCAGCAGCTGCACCGACATGCCCGCCGCCGCGGACACCGCGATCGAGAAGGGCACCCCGGTCAGGCCCGCCCGCAGCGCGCTCCACCCCAGCCCCATCTGCATGTAGAGCGTCCAGACCAGGAAGAAGATGCCGAGGGCGATACCGAAGACGGTCTGTACGGCGATGCCCGCCGCGAAGCTCTTCACCTTGAACAGCGACAGCTCGACCAGCGGCGACCCGTCCCGCGCCGTCTTCCGCCTCTCGTACGCCACCAGCGCCGCGAAGACGACCAGCGCGCCCGCCATCGACACATGCCCCCACAGCGGCCAGCCCAGCTCACGGCCGCGGGTCAGCGGGTAGAGCAGCATCAGCAGGCCGAGCGTGACGAGGGCGACGCCGACGAGGTCGAGCTTGAGGGCGCGCGGGGCCTTGGACTCGGTGATGAACCGACGGCCCAGGATCAGTCCGGCCACGCCCACCGGCAGGTTGATGAGGAAGATCGGCCGCCATTCAAGGCCGAAGAGGTTCCACTCGGTGAGCAGCGCGCCGAGCAGTGGACCGGAGACGGCGCCGAGCCCCACGATCGCGCCGAAGAGACCGAAGACCTTGCCCCGCTCGTGTGCCGGGAAGGTCGCGTGCACGATCGACAGCACCTGCGGCACCATCATCGCGGCCATTCCGCCCTGGAGGATGCGCGAGGCGACGAGCATCTCCGGGTTCGCGGCGAAGCCGCACAGCGCCGAGGCGAGCGTGAAGCCGCCTATGCCGATGAGGAAGAGCCGCTTGCGGCCGTGAATGTCGCCGAGCCGCCCGCCGGTGATGAGCCCGGCGGCGAAGGCCAGCGCGTATCCCGCCGTGATCCACTGGATCTGGCCCCACGAGGCGCCTGCGTCCCGCTGGATCGACGGGATCGCGATGTTGACGATCGTGACGTCGACCAGGTCCATGAAGGCCGCTGTCATCACGATCGCGAGCGCGAACCAGCGGCGCCGGTCGGCCGCGGCGGCCGGGCTGTTGAGAGGGGTCTCGGTGGAGGTCATGCTCCGAAGGTAGGACACCATTAGGTCAGATCATGTCCTAGATGTGCGGCACTCTGGGAAACATGACGACGGACACCCCGGCCAGGCTGCTCCAGCTCCTCTCCCTCCTCCAGACGCCCCGCGAGTGGCCGGGCGGTGAGCTCTCCGACCGGCTCGGGGTGTCCCGGCGTACCGTCCGGCGTGACATCGACCGGCTGCGGGAGCTGGGCTATCCGGTGCAGGCGACCAAGGGGTCCGACGGCGGATACCGGCTGGTGGCGGGCAAGGCCATGCCGCCGCTCGTCCTCGACGACGAGGAGGCCGTGGCGATCGCGGTGGGGCTGCGGGCCGGGGCGGGGCACGCGGTCGAGGGCGTGGACGAGGCGTCCGTACGGGCCCTCGCCAAGCTGGAGCAGGTGCTGCCGTCGCGGCTGCGGCACCGCGTGTCCACGCTCCAGGCCGCCACCACCCCGCTCACCAGCGGCGACGGCGCGAGCATCGCACCCGAGACGCTGACCGTGATGGCTTCGTCGATCGCCGGCCGAGAACGTCTGCGGTTCGCCTACCGCTCCGGGGACGGAACGCCGTCCCGCCGCCAGACCGAGCCGTACCGGCTGGTCTCGACCGGGCGTCGCTGGTACCTCGTCGCATACGACCTGGACCGCGAGGACTGGCGTACGTTCCGGGTCGACCGGGTCAGTGAGCCGTTCGCGACCGGCGCGCGGTTCACGCCGCGGGAGCTGCCTACGGGGAACGCGGCGGAGTTTCTGCGGCAGTCGATGTTCCGGCGGCAGGAGACGTACGAGTTCGAGGTGACGTTCGCCGCGCCCGCGGAGTTCGTCGCGGCCCGCCTGCCCAACTGGCTCGGCGCGCCCGAGCCGATCGACGAGCACAGCTGCCGGCTGCGCGCTTCCGCCGGCGACTCCGTGGAGTGGCTGGCGGTGCGGATCGCCATGGTCGACTGTGAGTTCACGGTGCAAGAGCCGCCGGAACTGGTGGGGTGCGTAAGGGAGTTGGGGGGACGACTGACCCGGGCGGTGGGCGCGGACGACGGGTGGGCGACGGACAGCCGGTGACACAGCCGGTCACTCAGCCGCTGACTGCGGGTGCGGGCGGGCGCCGGGTGGCTCAGAGTTCGTCCCACGGGAAGTTCCGCAGGGTCTCGAGGTTGCGTACGGCGAGATCCGCGGGCCCCTGGGGACCGACGGCCGGTGCGTCGTCCGCCGCCCAGCTCTCCACCGCCACCCGGACGGCGGCGCCGGCCACGGCGGCGGCGAAGCGGACGGCCGGGGAGTCCGGGGCGGCCACCACCCCGGGCCGGGCCGCCAGCACCTCCGCCAGTTCCCCGTCCGCGGCCTGGCAGATCTCCGCCCACACCTTCGCGAGCGCCGGGTTGGTGCCGGTGAGGCGCAGGAGGGAGCGGACCCACTCCAGGGAGGTGTGGGACACGCCGACGCCGGGGGTCAGGGTGCGGACCACGGCGTGGTGCAGGGCGTCCGGGACGGAGAGTGCGGCGGGGGCTTCGCGCACCGCCTCCGCCCACTTGTGGGCGCCCGCCGAGAAGAGGGGGGCGAGCGACTCCTCCTTGGTGGCGAAATAACGGTAGAAGGTGCGGGGCGCGACCCCGGCGGCGCGGGCGATGTCCTCGGCGCGGGTGGCACGCAGCCCGTCCGCCATGAAGAGTCCCGCGGCGGCCCGGGCGATCTCCATCCGGGTCGCCGCCTTGCGCCGCTCGATCAGGGACGCGCCTGCGGAAGCTTTCGACGTGCGGCCGGCGGAAGGGCCGGTCGCACGGTTGGTACCGGTCACGGACGGCAGGTTATGCCGCTGTGGCACAATCTGCCATCCGGGTCGCCCCGGGGTTCAGGTTCGGGGCGACCCGTCGGCGTGTGCCCGCAAAAGGAGCCGAGCTCCGGTGCCAGGGGGGGAGGCACCGAAGCTCGGCTCGGGAGAGTCGAGCTTCGGCGCCGGGGGGGGTGGCGCCGAAGCTCGGCTCGGGAAGAGTCCCGGCGCCGGGGGGAGTGCGTCGGGACTGTGGTTCTGGTGGGGGCTGCGGGCTCGCGGCCCGGCCCCCGAATTTCCTGGGCCCGGAGGTCTTGTGCCCCGGGTCCAGCCGGTTGAAGCGACGTAACACGCCATGTCTGTGCGGCGCGGCCGAAGCTGTGACACCCGAGCCGCACGGGGGGTGTGCGGCGGGTGGGGCCGCACTTCCAAGCCATCGGGGCTCGGCTCCTCTTGTCGTGCGGGCGTCGGCCGCCGGGAGCCTGCCGCCGGCCGCGCTTCCAAGCCGTCGCCGCCGCAGGGCCGCGCTTCCAAGCCGTCGCCGCCCCCGGCCCACCGGCCGGGCACACGCGGCCCGCGTCCCTCCGCGAACGACCACCGTCGGGCAGCCACGGCCCGCCACCGTCCGACCGCCTGGGCCCACCGCCAGGCGACCGCCGCGACATCGACTCACCCGTTGAGCAACCGCCGCAACCGCCGTGCCGCCCTCAAGCGGCCGCCCCGGGCAAGCAGGGACACCGCCATCGGGCACTCCCGACCCGTGACCCTCGATCAGGCACTTCTCGGCAGCCCGCGCGGGCCATCACCCCAGACCTCGGGCAACCGATCCGACACGCACCCTCCGGAACTCGGGCACCGCTCAGGCGCACCCCTCAGGCACCCTCCGCCGCACTCGAGCGATCGCCGGGCAACCGCCGGGCAACCGCCGAAGACCCCTTACGCCGCCGCGTCGAACCCGGTGCTCCGGGCCAGCTTCTTCAGTTCCAGCAGGGCGTGCTTCTCGATCTGGCGGATGCGCTCGCGTGTGAGGCCGTGCTCCTTGCCGACCTCCGTCAGCGTGCGCTCCCGGCCGTCGTCGATGCCGTACCGCATCTTGATGATCGAGGCCGTGCGCTGGTCGAGGCGGCCGATGAGGTCGTCGAGCTCCTCGCTGCGCAGCAGCGTCAGCACCGACTGCTCCGGCGATACCGCCGACGTGTCCTCCAGGAGGTCGCCGAACTGCGTCTCGCCCTCGTCGTCGACATGCATGTTCAGTGAGACCGGGTCGCGCGCCCAGTCCAGGACGTCCGTGACCCGCGCCGGGTTCGAGTCCAGCTCGGCCGCGATCTCCGCGGGCTCCGGCTCACGGCCATGCTCCCGGTTGAACTCGCGCTGCACTCGCCGGATCCGGCCCAGCTCCTCCACCAGGTGGACGGGCAGACGGATCGTCCGCGACTGGTCGGCGATCGAGCGGGTGATGGCCTGCCGGATCCACCAGGTCGCGTACGTCGAGAACTTGAAGCCCTTGCGGTAGTCGAACTTCTCGACCGCGCGCACCAGGCCCGCGTTGCCCTCCTGGATCAGGTCGAGCAGCGGGAGCCCGCTACGGGGGTAGCGGCGCGCCACGGCCACGACGAGCCTCAGGTTGGACTTGATGAAGACGTCCTTGGCCCGCTCGCTGTCGGCGACGAGCGATTCGAGTTCCTCGCGAGTGGCCTCCGCCCTGGGCTCCTCCTCGCCGTCGAGGATCTGCCGCGCGAAGACACCTGCCTCGATGATCTGGGACAGTTCGACTTCCTTGGCGGCATCGAGCAGTGGCGTACGGGCTATCTCGTCGAGGTACATGCCGACCAGGTCGCGGTCGGCGATTTCGCCGCCTACGGCGCGAACGCTGCTTGCCGCGTCGGTCCCGCCGGCGGCGGACTTACGACGGGCGACGGCACGGGTTGCCATGCGTGCTCCCTTGCGATGGTGGGCTGACGGATGGTCCTGTGGCGCTGGTGACACCCTTCCGGGTGCCCCGCTTCCGAAGGAAACAACGACTGGAATCCGGACAGAATTCCCAACCCGCCCTTCGATTTTTCTGATCATGCAGTACCCTGTCCGGCCACGAGGGGAGGCGGGATGCCGTCGGAACGTACAGAGGTGCAGGTCAGGTCGGGAGTCGAGGCCGACCTCAAAGCCCTCACCGACATCTACAACCACTATGTACGTGAGACGCCCATCACATTCGATACCGCCGCCTTCACGCCGGAAGAGCGCCGCCCTTGGCTGCTCTCCCACCCTGAAGACGGACCGCACCGGCTGATGGTTGCCACGGGCGCGGACTCACAGGAGATTCTTGGGTACGCCACCAGCAGTCCTTTCCGCGCCAAGCCCGCCTACACCACCTCCGTCGAGGTGACCGTCTACGTCGCCCCGGACGCGGCTGGCCGTGGCATCGGCACGCTCCTCTACGGCGCCCTCTTCGAGGCGCTGGCGGGCGAGGATCTCCACCGCGCCTACGCGGGCATCGCCCAGCCCAACGAAGCGTCCACGCGGCTGCATGAACGCTTCGGGTTCCGGCATGTCGGCACCTACCGGGAGGTGGGCCGCAAGTTCGGACGGTACTGGGACGTGGCCTGGTACGAGAGGGAGCTGTAGCCGTACGCCGACCAGCAGCCGTACGCCGTTCAGCCGAACTGCACCGACCGCTTCGCCAGCCCCAGCCAGAAGCCGTCGATCACGGACTTCTGGTCGTCGAGTTCTCCCGTCGCGTCCGCCGCGCCCATCGTCACGAAGAGCGGAGCGAAGTGCTCGGTACGCGGGTGGGCCAGCAGGCCGGCCGGGGACTTGCGGGTGAAGTCGAGCAGTGCGTCCCAGTCACGGGTGTCCAGAGCCCGGTGTCCCCAGTCGTCGAACTCGACCGACCAGGAGGGGATGCCGCCCTGGCGCAGGGCCGCCAGGTTGTGCGTGAAGAAGCCGGAGCCGACGATCAGCACGCCCTCGTCGCGCAGCGGCGCCAGCTTGCGGCCGATCTCCATCAGCTTCACCGGGTCGAGCGTCGGCATCGAGATCTGCAGAACCGGGATGTCGGCGTCCGGGAACATCTCCACCAGCGGGACGTACGCGCCGTGGTCGAGGCCGCGGTCCGGGACGTCCTGGACGGGGGTGCCGGGGGCGCGCAGCAGCTTGCGGACCGACTCGGCGAGCGCGGGGGCGCCGGGAGCGTCGTACCGCACCTGGTAGTAATGCTCCGGGAAGCCCCAGAAGTCGTGGACGAGAGGGACCCTCTCGGTGGCGGCTAGGGCGAGCGGGGCCTCCTCCCAGTGAGCGGAGACCACGAGGATCGCTCTGGGACGTGGCAGGTCCGCCGACCAGGCGGCGAGTTCGCCGGGCCAGATCGGGTCGTCCGCGAGCGGCGGAGCACCGTGGCTGAGATAGAGCGCGGGCATGCGCTCCTGGGCGGCGGCGGACATGACTGCGGCTCCCTTCGGAGGATCGGCGGCCGACGCTGGACGAAGGCCGCGTGCAGCCCGAAACCTATATTTGAAGTCTCAAGCTTTCCACCGCACAGCTTACGCGCAATTTGTTTAATATTCAAGGAGGAGGCTCGTACAGTGGGGTACATGAACACGGCATCCGCACCCGCACCCGCGTCAACGTCGACGTCCGCGACCGCGTCCGCAGAGGAGCCACGCTGGCTCACCGAGGACGAACAGCACACCTGGCGCTCCTACATGCACGCGGTCACCCTCCTGGAGGATCACCTCGACCGCCAGCTCCAGCGCGACGCGGGCATGCCGCACATCTACTACGGCCTGCTCGTCCAGCTCGCCGAGGCACCACGGCGGCGGCTGCGGATGACCGAGCTGGCCATAAGCGCGAAGATCACGCGCTCCCGCCTCTCGCATGCCATCGCACGGCTGGAGAAGAGCGGCTGGGTGCGGCGCGAGGACTGTCCCTCGGACAAGCGGGGCCAGTTCGCCGTCCTCACCGACGAGGGGTACGAGGTACTGCGGAAGACCGCGCCGGGACACGTCGCGGCCGTCCGCCAGGCCCTCTTCGACCGCCTCTCCCCCGAACAGCAGAAGTCCCTCGGCGAGATCATGCAGATCATCTCCGAGGGACTCCAGCCGAAGGAGGCGGGCGCGGACCTGCCCTGGCTCCGCTGAGTCCGGAACCAGGGCAGGTCCTGGGGTTCGTACGTATGAGGCGTCCCCACCCCTCGTACGTACGAAGACCGAAGGGGTACCGCCGCGGGTACCGCCGGTGTCAGTGGGCGATCACCGGCACCTTGAACTCGTCCTCGACGCCGTCGCCCTCACCCGAGCCGGAGACCGAGGAGGTGTCCGGGCGGCCGGCGTTGACGAAGGTCGCGGCGATCGTCGCGGCGGCCACGAGGATGCCCACGGCGAACCAGATCGCGCTGGTGTAGCCGTGCACCATGCCCTCCAGCTGGACCAGCTGCTGCTGCGGCTTGGCGGCCGCACCGGCGATGTGGTCCTTGATGTACGAGGTGGTGGCCGAGGCGGCGATCGTGTTCAGCAGCGCCGTACCGATCGCGCCACCCACCTGCTGCGAGGTGTTGACCATCGCGGAGGCGACACCGGCGTCACGGGGCTCGACGCCCAGCGTGGCCAGGGACATGGCCGGCATGAACGCCGTACCCATGCCGAGGCCGAGCAGCAGCTGGGCCGGCAGGAGCAGCCCCGCGTACGAGGAGCCGATCTCCAGCTGGGTCAGCAGCAGCATGCCGACCGCGGCGGCCAGGAAGCCGGGGCCCATCAGCAGCCGCGCCGGAACGCGGGTCATCAGGCGGGCGCCGATCTGCGTGGAGCCCGTGATCATGCCCACGATCATCGGCAGGAAGGCGAAGCCGGTCTTGACCGGCGAGTAGCCCTTCACGATCTGGAGGTAGTAGGTCAGGAAGAGGAACAGGCCGAACATCGCGATGATCGCGAGACCGAGCGAGAGGTACACGCCGCCGCGGTTGCGGTCGGTGATCACGCGCAGCGGCAGCAGCGGGGCCTTGACCTTGGACTCGACGAACACGAAGGCCGCGAGCAGGACCGCCGAAGCGACGAACATGCCGATCGTCGTGGAGTCGCTCCAGCCGTTGGACTCGGCGCGGGTGAAGCCGTAGACCAGGGAGACCAGACCGAGGGTGGACAGGACGACGCCCGGGATGTCGAGCGGCGAACGGTTGCGGCCGCCGGCCGGCTCACGGATGACGAAGTACGCACCGGCCGCCGCGATGATCGCGAACGGGATGTTCACGAAGAACGTCCAGCGCCAGTTGAGGTACTCGGTGAGGAAGCCGCCGAGGATCAGGCCGACGGCGCCACCGCCACCGGCGATCGCACCGTAGATGCCGAACGCCTTGGCGCGCTCCTTGGCATCGGTGAACATCACGGCCAGGAGGGAGAGCGCGGCGGGCGCGAGCAGCGCGCCGAACGCGCCCTGGAGGGCACGGGCCCCGAGCATCGTCGCCTCGCCCTGCGCGGCGCCGCCGAGGGCGGACGCGGCGGCGAAGCCGATCAGACCGGTGACGAAGGTCCGCTTGCGGCCCCACAGGTCGGCGATGCGGCCACCGAACAGCAGCAGACCGCCGAAGGCGAGCGCGTAGGCCGTGATGACCCACTGGCGGTTGCCGTCCGATATCCCCAGGTCCTGCTGGGCGGACGGAAGCGCGATGTTCACGATGGTGGCGTCGAGGACGACCATCAGCTGGGCGAGCGCGATGAAGACGAGCGCTTTCCAGCGGTTGGAATGGGCTTCGGCCTCGGAGGCCTGCGCCGCCTTTGCCGTGGCTGTTTCAGACATGGGGGTACCCACTTCGGTACTTCGTAACGGAAAAAGGTCAGGGAAAGGGCACGGCTCGTCGACGGTGACGGCCGGGAAGTCTGTGGTCTGTCGCTGGTGACGCGTCAGCGTCGGTGGTGACTGGTGACTGGTGACGCGTGACGGGCCACTGGCGACTGACGTCAGTGGTGACTGGTGAAAGAGGCCGAACTCATCGGCTGGTCATCGGCTGGTCGGTCAGGCCTGTCGAAGATCCTCCATGGTCGCGGCCGTGCCGGGCAGGGTGGAGCGGGCCGGGGCCCGCAGCCCGTCCAGGAACAGCTGCAGGTGGCGGTGGACGAAGCGGTCGAGGCTCATGCACCCGGTTCCGGCGGGCGGGCGGCTGAGCTGGGCCACGCCGATCATCAGATCGCCGACGGCCACATCGGGGCGGAGCTGTCCGGCCGTGCGGGCGCGCTCCATCAGCGAGGCGACCAGCTGCTCGATCCGTTCACCTGCCGCTTCCAGATCGGGGTGGTGCTGGTCGAACGTGCTGGAGACCATCGGGCACAACGCGCTGATGCGTTCATCGGCGGCGGCGTGCACGAAGCGGGACAGCGCCTCGAAGGCGTCGCCGGTCTCGGCGAGCGCGCGCTCGGCCTCCTCCGACGTACGGTCCATGACCGAGCAGACGACTTCCCGCACCAAGGCATCGCGGTCCGGGAAGTTGCGGTACACCGTGGCGTTGCCGACGCCGGCCCGGCGGGCGATCTCGTCGAGCGGCACGTCCGGGCCGAACTCGACGAACATCTCGCGGGCGGCGGTGACGATCCGCTCCCGGTTGCGCACGGCATCGGCGCGCGGCCGGGGCACTCGGCGCTGCACGGGGGCGGCGGTCTCCACGGCGTACTCCTTGAGGCAAGAGGTCGATCGTCGGATGGTTCATCGTGTGTGACCCGCGATCCGGGGATTCCCTCCCCGTTTCGCTGGACACCTGGCTAAACGGGGAAACCATCCCCGGTTATTTCCCACCCGGAAGAGATTTGATGTGACCTGAGTCACACCCCTTCGGTGGTAAACCGCTCGATCGGTCTCCTTCAACGCGCGCCCCCGAACCCGTCGACACAGGGTGATCGCAAGGGTGCAGTCGGAGACCGGCGGCTGCCGCGGAGCGAAGGGCCCCCGTATGCAGTCGTCCCGCCGCCGGATACGCCCGCGCCGTGTCGCCGCGCTCGCCTCGGTCACCGTTCTGACGCTGGCGGTCTCCACCTCCGCCGGTACCGGACATCTGACGGCGGGCTCCACGACGGCGGGCCCCATCGCACCGGCCCGCTCCACGGCGCTCGGCTCCTGCATGATCCGCGGCGGAATGGGCGTACAGATGGCGGAGGGCATCCCGACCCCGGCCGGTTACTCCCGCTCCACCGGCACGGTCCGCGCCCTGACCCTGATGGTCGACTTCTCCGACGCGCCCGGCCAGGGCAGCGCGCTCGAGCGCCTCGCGGAGTTCTTCCCGCAGACCCAGAACTGGTTCAAGGTCAGCTCGTACGGCCGCCTCGACTACCGGCCGGAGGCCCCGGTCACCCACTGGCTCCGGATGCCCAAGCCCTTCGGGGCGTACGGGATCGAACGCGGCGCACCCTTCGACCCCGGCTACCGCGGTCTGGTCCAGGACATAGTGGCGGAGGCCGATCCCGAGGTGGACTTCCGCCAGTACGACCTGCTGAACGTGCTGATCACCCCGAACGCGGGCCCCTCCGCCCTGGACACCGTGCTGTCGGTGACCTTCGCGGGCAACACCGAGGCGCCGGTCGCCGACGGGGTGCCCGTGGCCAACGCGTCGTTCGTCTACAGCCGCCAGGACGACGGCTCCGGCTCCTACGCGGAGACCGGCTACCGGGTGCTCCCCCACGAGAACGGCCACACCTTCGGGCTGCCCGACCTCTACACCCAGGACGGCGGCGGCGCGGTCGGGCACTGGGACATCATGAGCGAGGACTGGGGGGCGGACAACGATCTGCTCGCCTGGCACAAATGGAAGCTCGGCTGGCTGGACGACTCCCAGGTCCGCTGCGCCTCGGCACCCGGCACCGCGGAGTACACCCTCACCCCGCTGGCCCGGCCCGGCGGCGTCAAGCTCGTCGTCGTGCCCCTCAGCACCACCACGGCGTACGCGCTGGAACTGCGCACCCCCGAGGGCAACGACGCGGACGTGTGCCGCCCCGGCATCCTCATCTACAAGGTCGACGCGGACATAGACACCGGCAACGGGCCCATCAACGTGTTCGACTCCACGCGCGACAGCGGCGGCTGCACCCGCAGCCCCAACGTCCACGCCGAACTGTCGGACGCCCCCTTCATAGCCGACGAGTCCTTCAAGGACCCGGCCAGAGGAATCACCATCACGGTCATCGCGGCGGACCCCTCCGGGGACTACCGGGTCCAGGTGTCGCGGCGTTGAGTCGAGGGGACAGGCGAGGACGGGGCGAGGACGGGGCGGGGACAGGGGCGAGGACGGGGGGCTCGGCACGAGGACGGCGGAGGGCTCGGCACACGTGCTCCGCGCGGCCACCGGGCGGCGTACGTCTCTCGGCGGACGTGGCGGGCGCGGCATTACCGTGAGCGCATGTCCCCGAACGTCACCGCGGCCCCCGACAGCACCGCCGTACCCGCCGAGGCCGTCGCTCCGCTCACCCGCGGCATCACCGTCCTGCGGCGGCTCACGGAGGCCGACGGGAGGGCCAGCCTCAGCGGCCTGGAGCGGGCCAGCGGGCTCGCCCGGTCCACCGTCGACCGGATCACGGCGACGCTGGCGCGCATGGGGTACGTACGACTGGACGGCCGGGACGCCGTACTCGCACCACGGCTGATGGAGCTGGGCAACGCGTATCTGGCCGCGCTGCGGCTGCCGAAGCTGCTGCACGCCCAGGCGGACGCGCTCGCCGACGAGCTGGACGAGTCCGTGTCCCTCGCCGTCGGCGACCGGGACGGGATCCGCTTCATCCACCAGGCGACCCGGCGCCGCGCCATGTCCCTGAGCTTCCGCATCGGCGACCTGCTGCCCGCCGAACGCACCGCGCCGGGCCCGCTGTTCGCCACCGAATGGGATGCGGCCGAGTGGCAGCGGTGGCGCGAGCGGCGGGCGGCGGACCCCGAGGACCGCGGCTTTCCGGCGGTTCCGGCCCGCAGCCGCCCGCTGGAGGACGACGACAGGGGCGAAAGGTCCTCGGGACGGCGCCGAGGCGGCACCCTGGGCGACGACTTCGAGGAGCGTACGGCGGCGGCCCGAAAGCAGGGCTGGGCACTGGACGACCAGCTGATCGAGCCGGGTCTTGTGGCCCTCGCCGTGCCCGTACGGGACCCGGACGGCCGTATCGCCTGTGTCGTCAGCGTGGTGAGCCACACCAGTCGGCACACCGCGGCCGGCCTGCGGGACGCCCTGCTGCCGCGGCTGCGCACGTCGGTCGACGCGATGGAGCGGGAGCTGCGCGAGGCACCGCCCGCCGAGCCTGCCGCGCCCGCCGACCCGTCCGGGCTCGCCGCCTGGACCGGCGCCTCCAAGCAGGAACTGGGCCGGGAGTTCGTCGAGTCGCTGGCCCGCGGTCTCACGGTGATCACCTCGTTCGGGGAGGGACGCTCCGCGCTGACGCTCACGGAGGTCGCCCGGGCCACGGGGCTGGCCCGGGCGACCGCCCGGCGCGCGCTGATCACCCTGGAGCACCTCGGGTACGTCACCGCACAGAGCGGGGTCTTCCGGCTCACCCCGCGCGTCCTCGGCCTCGGCTTCCCGGCACTGTCCCGGACGACACTGCCGGACGTCGCCGCCCCGCACCTGGCGGCGCTGTCGCGGCGGGTGCACGAGTCGGCGTCGCTCGCGGTCCTTGCGGGCGACGAGATCCGCTACACCGCCCGGTTCACCACCAGCCGCGTCATGAGCGTCAACATCACGGTCGGTACGCGACTGCCCGCCTACGCGACCTCGCTGGGCCGGGTGATGCTGGCGGACCTGCCCGAACCGCACCTCCCCGACCCGTCCGACCTGGTCGCGCCCACGCCCCGTACGGTCACGGACCCGGAAGAACTGCGGGCCGTGCTGGATCGCGTACGGCGGGACGGATACGCCCTGGTCGACGGGGAGCTGGAGGAGGGGCTGCGGTCGATCGCGGTGCCGGTGCGGGAGCGCGGGGGGCGGGTGGTGGCGGCGGTGAACGTCGCCCTGCACAGCAGCCGTCGTACGCCCGAGGAATGTGTCGAGGAGGTCCTGCCGGAACTGCTCGCGACGGCCTCGCGGATCGAGGCGGATCTGCATATCGCGGGCCGGTTCAGGGAGGTGCCGGGGGCCTGACGGCATGCGCGACGCCCGAGCCGCGCGGTACGGCTCGGCGGCGGCAGCGGGCAGCGCGGGCGGCGGCAGTGACCGGTGCCTGGCCTCCGGGGGTACCGCGTCGGCGAAGTGGTGACGGGCGCCACAAACAAACCGCTATGCTGGTTTCTTGCAGGGCCCTCTGGTCAGCCGCCTTCCGCGAGGAGTCACCGGTGACGAAACAGGAACGCGCCGCCCGCACCCGCCACGCCCTCATCCGCTCCGCCGCCCACGCCTTCGAACGGCAGGGCTACACACAGGCGAGGCTGGCCGACATCAGCGCCTGCGCCGGTGTCAGCCCCGGCGCACTGCACTTCCACTTCGAGAGCAAGGCAGAGGTGGCCAGGGCGGTGGAGGCGGCGGCGGGGGTGAGCCTGCGCCGGGCGGCCTGGCTGGCCCAGCCGCCGGGCACGAACGCGCTGCAACGGCTGACGAACACGTCGCACGCCCTGGCCGAGCGACTGCGCGGGGACGTCGTCGCCCGCGCGGGCTTCCGGCTGAACTGCGAATCGGCGGGCGGCGGCGCGCTGAATCTGCTCCGGGAATGGCAGACCTGCGTGGAGCAGCTGCTCGCGGAGGCCGCCGAGGAGGGGCTGCTGGCCCGGCGCCTCGTCCGCGCCGACACGGTCAGCGCGGTGGTGGCCGCGACCACCGGTTTCGAACTGCTCGGCCGCCGGGACCCCGAGTGGCTCTCCGGCCAGTCGCTGGCCGCGTTCTGGCGGGTACTGCTGCCGCGCGCGGCCACGGCGGCGGCCCTGACCGCGGTGGACCCGGACGGGACGTGCCCCAGCCGGGCGGAGACGCGGACCCCGGCGACCACCGCCGGATGAGCCGTACGGCAGCCGCTCCCCGGCTGCAGGCCCCCGGGTCCGTCAGCGCGTCTCCGGCGGCCTGCCCGACGCCATCAGCCCCTCCAGCGCCGTCGGCGTCGCGAGCCGTGGCAGCAGCAGCGTCCAGAAGCGGGTGAGGGTGGTACGGGAGAGCCACTGCCCCTCATGGCCGCCGAGGACGGCGAAGCCGATCGTCGCGCCGACCACCGCGGTCACCGCGTCCCGGACGGCCAGGTCGCGGGCGAGCAGGCCCTCCCGCTCGGCCCGGGCGAGCACCTCCGTCACCCACTCCTGCCATCTGCGGTACAGGTCCTCGCCGCGGCCGACGGCCTCCGCACCGTCCCCCAGCGCGAACCCCGCCCGCAGCACGGCATCGTGACCGAGGCCGCGCAGGAGGGCATGACTCGTGTCGATCAGCGTCTGCAGCGCACTGTTCTGCCGAGACGCCGCACCCTGCTTCGACGCCGCCTCGTCACGCCGGGGCACATCCCAGCGACGAGGCGCTTCGATGCGCCGAAGCGAAGCCCCGCGCTCCGGCGCCCCCTCGTAACGGGACGACCCCCCGTACGCCGACGCCCCCTCATGACGCGCAAACCCGCCACGCTCCGCAAACCCGCCACGCTCCGGCACACCACCGCGCTCCGGCACACCACCGCGCTGAGCCGGCAGCGCCTCGCCGGCGATGATCCGCCCGAATCGCTGCGCCGCCGCCACCCCGACCGCCTCGGCCAGGGCGGCCTTGCTGGGGAAATGGAAGTGCAGCGCACCGTTGCTGACCCCCGCCCTGGCGCTGATCGTCGACAGCGAGACCACTTCGTAGCCGTGCCGGGCGAAGAGCGCGGCGGCGGACTCGATCAAGGCGTTGCGCGTGCGGATCGCGCGTTCCTGTCTGACCTGCTTGACCATCGGGCGCTCCGTTGCTGATGGGGGTCCAGCAACTTTAACAAACCGCTTGTGCGGTTTTCTCGCGCATCAGTGCGGCCGCAGGACGACCGGCAGGGAGCCGTACCCGTTGACGATGAAGGACCGTACGGGCTCGAGCTCTTCCGTCGGCTGAACGGACGTCAGGTCCGGGAAGCGCGTGAAGAGCGCCGACAGCGCGGTGGTCGCCTCCAGGCGTGCCAGCGGAGCGCCCAGGCAGCGGTGCACCCCGTATCCGAAGGCCAGGTCGTCGCGGCGGCCGGGCCGCAGTACGTCGAAGACGGCCGCGTCCGCCCCGTACGGCTCGGGGTCCGCCGCGGCGGCGGCGAAGGAGACCAGGATCGGATCGCCCTTCTTGATGTGCACGCCGTCCAGCTCGATGTCGTCGATGGCGAACCGCATCGGCGAGTACGCGGCGGGACCGTGCGTGCGCAGGGTCTCGCCGACCACGTCCGCCCAGTCGGCGCGCCCCTCCCGCACGTGCGAGAGCTGGTCGGGGTGGGCGCACAGGGCGGCGACGGCGTTGGTGATGAGCGTGCAGGTGGTCTCCTGGCCCGCGGCGATCATCAGATAGAGGGTGCCGAGGAGTTCCTGCTCGGTCAGGCGGCTGTCGTCGCCGTCCCTGGCCTCGATCAGCGCGGAGGTCAGATCGCCGCCGGGGCGCTCCCGCTTCTCGGCGACCAGTTCCGCCAGCATCCCGAAGACCTTCACCTGGGCCGCGGCCATCTCGTCGGCCGGGACCGCCGTACCGAACACCAGCTCCAGTGCCGTGCACAGAGGTTCACGGTTCGCCTCGGCGATGCCGAACAGCTCGCAGATGACGCGCATGGGCAGCAGCTTGGCGAACTCGGCGCGCAGGTCGACCTGTTCACCGGCGGGTCGGTCCGCCAGCCCGTCGAGCAGGGCGGCGGTGATCTCCTCGACGCGGGGGCGCAGGGCTTCGGTGCGGCGGGCGGTGAAGGCGGCCGCGTTCAGCCGGCGCAGCCGGGCGTGCCGGTCCCCGTGGGCGAAGAGCATGTTCTCGTTCGCCACCCAGGGATACAGCGGCCACGCCTCGTCTATCTGCCCCGAGACGAACGCGGGCCAGTGCTGTCGCGCGTCCTTCGACACCCGTGCGTCCATGAGGAGTTGCTTCACGTACTTCTGCCGTACGACGGCCCAGGCGGCCACACCGCCCGGCAGCTCCACCTCCACGGCGGGCCCCCGCGTCCGCAGCTGCGCGGTCTCGCCCGCCAGATCGCGCCCGGTCACGTCCAGGGCGTAGGGGCACTGGTTCATCCCGGTGACGCCGGCTGCTCCGACTCCCTCTGCCACCCTGTTGGTTCCGTTCGTCTCGGGCGCCTCGGCCGTCTCCGCTGTCCTGGGCGCCTCGGCCGTCCCGGACACCTCAGCGGTCTCGGGCGCCTCGGCCGTCCCGGGCGCCTCAGCCGTCCCGGGCGCCTCGGCCGTCCCGGGCGCCTCGGCCGTCTCCGCCATGTCGGTCATGTCCATCCGTGCGCTCCGTTCGGTCGGTGGTTCCGTTCGGGTCCGGCTGGCCGGGGCGGCGGGACGCGCACGCCGGACAGTCACTCCAACGTCCGTGCCGCGTCCGTCGTACTCGCTGCCGCCGACTCCCGCTGCTTCATGGCGGCTTCGTACACCCGCGAGCCCCGCTCCGGGGAGAAGTCCAGGCGGACCAGGATCCCCGGCATGGCGAAGGACGGCATCAGATGGCGGTAGAGGTCGGCCACCCGCTCCGCCAGGTCCGCGCGCCCGGTCATGATCCTCGAGAGGACCTGCACGCCGGTGAACGCGCCCACGAACAGCTTGGCGAGCGCTTCCACATCGGCGTGGGGCAGGATCTCGCCCTTGGCCCTGGCCTCTTCGAAGAGGGACTGCGTGTGCTCGGTCCAGGCCTGCATCGGGACCCGCCGGTTGAGATGGTCCCTGGGCGAGCCCTGGTCCACGGTCAGCCGCACACTGCCCTGGACGATCGGATCGCCGGTGCCTTCCCTGAGCAGATGGGCGAGCAGCAGCGCCTCGTCCAGCGACTGCTGGAGCTTCAGCTCCTGCTCGGGGACGCGCGGAAGGGAGGCGACCTGCTCGGCCAGCACGGCCTGGGCCAGCTCCTGCTTCGACGTGAAGTGGAAGTAGAGGGCCCCCTTGGTGACCCCCGAGCGCTTCAGCACGTCGGAGATGGTTGCCGCCTCGTATCCCACCTCGTCGAACACCTCGGCCGCGGCGACCAGAATCGTCTGCCGCGTCCGAATGGCTCGCTCCTGCCGCGCCACACGCACCCTCCGCACCAGCCCGACCAGCGGGACACCGTCCCGACCAGTGGGACACCGTCCGGATCGCGGGACACCGTCCCGACCAGCGGGAAAAGACCAAGCGGTTCGCACCCTAACAGCGACGATCCTCCACTCCACCGCCGAAGACAGGCCCGGTCCTGACCGGGACGATAAAACCAGCTGAACGGTTTTTCAATGCTCCCCTCGCCCTCTCACAAACCACTCAAAAACACATATCTCACCCCCAACTCCCTTGTAAGGGATGACCCTTGACCGCAAGAGGGACTTGAAGACAAAACCGTCTAGTACGTATCTTTGACCTCCAGCTCTTCCGCAGCTCTTCCGCAGCTCCTCCGCAGCTCTTCCGCAGCTCTCCAGCCCTTCCTCAGCCCTTCTCGGGTCCCGTGGTTCACGTCAGCCCGTCCCAAGCCAGGGAGAAGCTCGATGATCGCTACGACGTTCGAGGCCGGCCCGGTCGCCACGGGACACCCGGTCGCCGACCACCTGGCACACCTGCTCTTCGAGGGGACCGGCCGCGAGCGGACGCACGGCACCTGGCGCAGGCTGATCTCCGGCCGGGAGTTCTCGTACCGGCCCGGCCTGGCCCCCGCCGAGCGCACCGCACTCTCGTACGACCGGCTGCGGCTGCTCAACGACACCGTCGACGACCCGGTGCGGCTCGCCGCCGACCCGCACCGGCTGGCCGCGCTGCACGAGTGGATCGGGCCGGTCGACGGGGGCCTGACCACGTTGGCGAGCATCCACTACAACCTGTTCCTCGGCAGCCTCGTGGACCACGACGACAACGGGCGCGACCTGTCCGCCTTCACCACCCTCCAGCAGGTCGGAACGTTTCTCTGCACCGAACTGGAGCACGGCAACGACGTGGCGGCCATGGAGACCGTGGCGGTCTTCGACCGCGCGAGCGGCGGCTTCCATCTGCACACACCGACGCCGGGCGCGCAGAAGTTCATGCCCAACACGAGCACGACGGGCGGCCCCAAGAGCGCGGTGGTCGCCGCCCGGCTCGTCGTCGACGGCCGGGACGAGGGCGTCTTCCTCTTCCTGACCCCGCTCGGCGACCGGTCCGGCCTCCTGCCGGGCGTACGGGTCCGCCCGCTGCCGGAGCGCACGGGCACCCCGGTGGACCACGCCCTCACCGCCTTCGACCACAAGTGGCTGCCGCGCGAGGCGCTTCTGGAGGCCGCCCACGGACGACTCGCCCCCGACGGCACCCTGACCAGCACCCTCGGCAACAGGCGCAAACGCCTCCTGCGCTCCATCAACCGCGTCACCATGGGAAAGCTGTGCATGAGCGCCGGCACCCTGGGCATGGCGCGCGCCGCGCTGACCATCGCGGTCCGCTACGCCCACAGCCGCCTCGTGACGGGCCCGCGGGCCGGGGAGCGGATACCGGTCGCCGCCCACCGCAGCCACCATGGCCGGCTGCTCGACGCGCTGGCGACGGCGTACGCGATGACCTTCCTGCACCGCACGGTGGTGGACCGTTTCGCGGCACGCACCGAGGAGGACCGGGAGGAGGTCGAGCGGCTGACGGCGGTCGCCAAGGGGTGGATCACCTGGCAGGCGCGGGCGATCACCACCGAGTGCCGCGAACGCTGCGGCGCCCAGGGCCTGTTCCCGGCCAACGGCATCTCCGACCTGGCGTCGAACATCGAGGGCGGCATCACCGCCGAGGGCGACAACCTGGTGATCTGGGTGAAGGCGGCGGCGGAGATGGTCTTCGGCCACGACACGACGGCCCGCACCCGGGCCGGGGCCCCCGCCGCACCCAACAGCTCCGCCGCACTCTCCGCGCCCAACCGCCCCGCCGCGCCCGCCACTCCCTCCGCACCCGGCGCACCCGCCACTCCCGGCGCTCCCGGCGCTCCCGGCGCTCCCGGCGCTCCCGGCGCTCCCGGCGCTCCCGGCGCTCCCGGCGCTCCCGGCGCCACGCTCGCCGACCCGGCCTTCCTGCGCGGTCTGCTCGCCGAGGCGGAGGCGATCTGGCAGGCACGGGCCCGCGCCGACCTGCGTGACGGCCCGGCGGGCGATCCGGTCGGCCGGTGGAACGGCACGTCGACCGCCGCCCTCGAAATGGTCTCCGCGCACGCCCGTCTCCAGGCCGCCGACGCGCTCATCGCCGCGGCCGAGCGGGCGACGGACCCCACGGCGCGCTTCCTGCTGCGCTCCCTGTGCCGGCTGTTCCTGCTCCGCCGGCTCCGCGACCACACCGGTGACCTGCTCGCCGAGGGCCATCTGACGGCGGACCACGTACGGGCGCTGCCGAGGGCCCTCGACAGCGTGTACGACGACCTGGCCCCGCACCTGATGACGCTGGTCGACGCGTTCGACTTCCCGGCCGAGATGCTCTCCGCGATCCCCATCGCCAGCGGCGGCACGATCGTCCGCACGCTGGAGCAGTCGGCGGAGGAATGGCCACTGGTCTCGCCGGCCTCCCCCTGAGCTGCGACCCCGGGCACGCGCCCGCAGCGGCCGAAGCGAACAGGAGCCTGAAGCAGCCCACCCGACAGCCCGCCCGCCCCCGAGCCATGCCCGCCGCTCACTCTTCGTGCCGTTCGGTGTGGCGGTGCCGTGACCTGCACGGCAGGCTTGTGGGGGGCGTGACACGCCCCGGAACACCACTCCCCGGCTGACCGCTGCCTGCCACGCGGCGAGCCCGTTCAGCAGGCTGGGCGGCGCGTGACGGTGCGTGCCGGTGCGTGCCCCCTTGGGCGCGGGCGCACCCGCGCGGGATCCGCCCGGCCCGGAGCAGCAGCGCCGGCACCAGCCCGCCGGGCAACACCAAGCCCGCTCCCGCTGAGGCTGCCGGCCGACGAGAGGCGGAGAGGAAGAGCGCATGCGCACCACGCCGGGCCGGAAAGGGCCGCCCGAGGTCGGCGTCGTCGGCCTGGGGACGCAGGGGCATGGCGCCCTGCCCGCGCCGGAGGGGGGCCGCTGCTGAAGCACCGAGGCAGTGCAGCACAGACACACCCGCCACTCCGTATCAGCAACAGCGATCGGAAGAACCTCATGCGAGCAACACTGATTTACGGTGCCGGGGACGTGCGCGTGGAAGACGTGCCGGACCCGAAGATCCAGCAGCCCACCGACGCCGTCGTACGCGTACTGCGTTCCTGCATCTGCGGCAGCGACCTGTGGCCCTACAAGTCGCGGCCGGCCACCGAGCAGGGCGAGCGCATCGGCCACGAGTTCCTCGGCGTCGTCGAGGACGTCGGCTCTGACGTGTCCGGACTGAAGAACGGGGACCTGGTGGTCGCGCCGTTCGTCTGGTCGGACAACACCTGCGACTTCTGCGCCGAGGGCCTGCACACCAGCTGCCGGCACGGTGGCTGGTGGGCCGCCGACGGTGTGGACGGCGGCCAGGGCGAGGCCGTACGGGTCCCGCAGGCGCAGGGCACGCTGGTCAAGTTGCCCGTCGCCGAGGACTCCGCCCTGCTGCCCTCATTGCTCACCCTGTCGGACGTGTTCTGCACCGGCCACCACAGCGCCGTGACGGCCGGAGTCGACCCCCGCACCACCGTGACGGTGGTCGGTGACGGCGCGGTCGGCCTGTCGGCGGTACTGGCCGCCAGACGGCTCGGCGCCGAGCGGATCATCCTCATGGGCCGGCACAAGGACCGCACCGACCTGGGCCGGGACTTCGGTGCCACCGATGTCGTACCGGAACGCGGCGAAGAAGGCATCGAGCGCGTCCGCGAACTGACCGGCGGCGACGGCACCCACACCGTGCTGGAGTGCGTCGGCACGCTGCCCGCCCTTCAGATGTCGCTCGGCGTGGTCCGCGCGGGCGGCACGGTCAGCCGGGTCGGCGCACCGCAGTACGACGACGTTCCGCTGGGCTTCCAGGAGTTCATGAACAACATCACCCTCACGGGCGGCGTGGCACCGGCCCGCGCCTACATCGACGAACTCCTGCCCGACGTCCTCGAGGGAAAGGTCGAGCCGGGCCGGGTCTTCGACCGCACCGTCGGCCTCGACGACGTCCCGGCCGGCTACCGCGCCATGGACGACCGCGAGGCACTCAAGGTACTCATCCGCCCCTGAGGCAACCGCAGCACCCCCAACCCCCTGCCCGCCCCCTGGGCAGGGGCTTCCCTCGCCACCTACGCGACCGGATACGCGCCACTCACCGCGCCACCCCCGTCCCATGAACCATGAACCACGGACAACGGACAACGGACAACGGGCCAAGATCGACCGACGTTCTGGCACATCACCGAAGATCTCGATACCTGACCGTACGGACGCCCCCGCGGTCTCGCCGCTGTGAACGAAGCCCGCCCCACCACGACCCACCGCTCGTGCCATCGATTTCGGGTCAGCCGTGGCTCCGGCACGACAGACGCCCGAGCGCCACCCGCTACACTGTCGGCGGTGGCACAGCCGTACGCCGACCGCGCCACCACACCACTGCCGGGACCCACCTGGACCAATCCCAGAAACGGTTTCGACAGATCCCCGCCTTCGTAGCTCAGGGGATAGAGCACCGCTCTCCTAAAGCGGGTGTCGCAGGTTCGAATCCTGCCGGGGGCACCAGGCCAAAGGCCCCGGACCGATCATGGTCCGGGGCCTTTTGACGGCACTCTTTGACGGCAGTCGTCTCAGTCTCAGTCTCCGCCCGGAGCACATCCGGATCCTCTGTAGCGCGCACTACCAATCGCTCGTACGCGGTCGCCTCCGCTCAGGTCACGCGATCGCTTACGCCAGCCGCCGAAGCACTTCCCTACGCTTGGCAGCGGACACGCCTGGCATCCATACCACGCGTCACAAGCGCTCAAGCGACAGGAAGCCCTAGTTTTTGCGAGTGGTGAGTAACCTCGCAAATCGCCGGTTCCGTTGGCAATTTCAGGCACCCGCTCGCCAAGATTCAGCTATCTCGAACAGAGAGCCCGCCGGGCTTCCTACGGCATCCGGCGGGCTCTTCTCGGGCCACGAGTCAGTTCTCAGAGACGGGACCCTTCCATGCACCGTACACAGCAAGCGATTGATCGCGGGCTGGTTCACCGGGCGATGCACCTCACACTGCTCGCCCTCGGCGCTGTTATCGCCGGGCTTGTCACCGGGATCTTTGCTGCGCGTGCGGGCGACTTCACCTTCTATGGCGCGACCGGCGCCGGAGCAGCGGCGGCCGTAGTCGTCTTCACGCTCGGGATCAAGGCCCTGGAGTATCTCCTCCGGGAGTGATCAGGGCGAACGCTCCCGGGATTTGAGCCCCCGCCGGTGTCCGAGGCGGGGGCTTTTCCGTTAAGGAAACTCTATTGATCCAGCTCCGCCGCTCAGGCTGGTGGGCAGACGACGCTTGAGCAACCGGTCCATGTGACTGATCGCCTCCCGCTGGGTGTCATGCACGACGTGCGTGTACACGTCCATCGTGATGCTGATCTGGCTGTGCCCGAGGATTTCCATGATGACCCGCGGCGCGACGCCGGCCGCGGTCAGTAGCGTGGCGCAGCCGTGCCGCGCGTCGTGCAGCCGGACCACCCTCAGCCCTGCGTCAGCCGCGACCCGCGTGAAAGACCGGTACACGTTCCGCGGCTCGACCGGCCGGCCGTTCCGCGTGGCGAAGACGTAGCCGGCCTCGCACCAGGCAACGCCCGTGCGCGCGAACGTCTCCCGCTGTCGCAGCCGGTGCCACCGCAGCGGTGCGATGCACAGCGCGGGCATCGGCACGACGCGGATGCGGCGGCTCTTGGGATCGTCGTCGTACAGCGTTCCCCTGCGACGCTGCGTCTGTTGACGGACGTGCACGACGCGGTTGTCCAGGTCCACATCCGACCAGCGCAGGCCCCCCAGCTCGCCGCGCCGAAGCCCCATGGCAATGGCCAGCACGAATGCCGCGTACAGCGGATCGCTCCGCGCGGCTTCAAGGAAGCTCAGCGTCTCCTCCAGCGACCAGGGGCGGATCTCCCGCTGCTTGACGCGCGGCGGCTCGACCAGCGACGCAACGTTCCGCGTGATCAGTTCCTCGCGCACAGCCGCCGTGAGCGCCGTACGCAGCACTCGATGCGACTCCTTCGCGGTCGCGGCCGTGTGTGCGTTCTGCACGCGGGTGATGAAGCGGCGCACGTCTGCCACGCTCAACGACTCCAGCCGCCTCGTGCCCAGCAGGGGCACCAGGTAGAGCCGGACCTGCACCTCATACTTGTCGTACGTGCTGAGCTTGCGGCGCGGTTCGACGTAGTGCTTCAGCCAATACGGAAGCCACTCGGAGAGCTTGGCGGACCTTGTGGGCGTCGGAATGCCCTGGCGATCGCGCAGGACCAGTTCCTGGCGCTTGGTGTCGCACTCTTCCCACGTGGTGCCGTAGACAGTCTTGCGCTTGCGGGTGCCGTCAGGCTGGGGGACGTAGACGCGCGCCTCGTAACGCCCGTCCTTGCGCTGCCAGATGCTGCCGGAGCCGTTGGGGTTTCTCTTGCGGGGGGCCATCAGGCTGCGTTCTCCTCAAGTCGGTCCTGCATGTAGTGGCGTACGGCGTCGACCGGGACGCGGCGGGCACGGCCGGAGGTGTAGCTCGGGAGCTGCTTGGAGCGGATCAGGTCGTAGACCTTGCTGCGGCTAAGCCTCAGAGCGGTCATGACCTCCGGAACGGTGAGGGCTTGGGGTTCGCTCGTGACGACGGTCAGCACGTTGGGATCTCCCGGAGAGGGCGGAGCCTGCGAGTGGAGTCGGATTCAGGGGCTTCTCAGGAGCCCGCATGTGTCCGAGGTGCGGATTTCTGCGTCATTGCGTCATCAGCGTCATTCAGGCTTCTGAGCTGCGGTTTTGTGTGACGCAGCGGCTCGGAGGTGCGTCATCGGCACGTCACCCGCGACGCATCCCATGACGCAGATGACGCAGATGACGCAGACTCCGCCGTCTGCGTCATGGACGTTTTCGCAGTTCAGGTGCCGTTTTCCGGCCTCCATGACGCAGATGACGCAGCGTCTTCCCTCTTAGGACAAAAGAGGGGGTGTCTGTTGTGGTGCGGTGCGGGTCAGAGCATGAGGAAGGAGCCGCTGCGCGGCGCGCCCCTTGGGCGTCGCGTGCGCCGAACAGCAAGAGGAGCACGCCCGGCCGGTGGTGCTCCTCTTGCTTGTCCGGGCGAAACGGGCGCGGGTCAGTGCATCCGCTGCTGCTGATGTGGGGGTACGGGGGCCGTCCGGGTCATTTCGAGGTAGCGGCCCTCGCTGGTGCGGCCCGTGTCGATGAGGACGCCCCGGGCGGCCAGGGTCGGTTGGAGGCGTTTGAGACGGTCGGAGAGGACCTTGCCCGTCGTCGGCCACCCCTTGGGCAAGGCACGAAGATCTTCGCCGCTGTAGAGGCGACTGAGACAGTGCAGCCACTCCGTGGACGTCATCCGCTGCGCCCCGCCCGGCTCGATGGTGTCGGCATGCCGAAGAACGGTCTGTGCGAGGAGATCTCCCTCGATCACGTCGTCGTTCAGGTCGTCCAGACTGGCCCGGTACGCGGCGAGCGCTCCCAGGCCGGTTGCCGCATCGAACTGCGCGCACAGGTGCGCGAAATCCGCCATCCGCAGATCGGTCGGGGTCTCCGCTGCGACCGCGCGGACCTTCACGGTGAGATCCAGCAGCGAGCCGAGGACGACGGGCAGAACTTCCGCATACTCCGACCACAGTTCGGCCTCGGTGCGCCGGACGCGGGGCCGCTCCAACCGCAGCGGCAGGAGCCTTTCAGCAAGGTCGGGCCGGATGACGCCCACGTCGATACCGGTCAGGAGCAGGGGCCGGCGGTAACCGACGCGGAACACGTCCCCGTCGGTGAACAGCGCACGCTTGACGCTCTCGGCGCCAGTCACGATGCAGCACATGGCGTCAGACAGATCCGGCGTCATGTGGGAGAGGTTGTCCAGCGCGGTGACCCACCCTGCGGCGACCGCTGCGATCAGGTTCTCCTCGTCCTTCGGAGCCCGGCGCAGGTCACCGCTCATCCCCTCAACGATCCGCACGAGCATCCGCCCACCGGTCGACTTGCCCGCACCCTGCGGGCCGGTGAGGAACGGCGCGGGCACGGGCACCGATGGCCCGAGACAGCCGATCAGCCACACAATGGCCAGGCACTCGGTCTCAGCGTTGGCGAAGTTGCACAACCGCATCAAGAGGTCGATGCCCTTGCCGCCCGTGTCCTTGGCCGGCAGGGGCAGTTCCCCGGTGAGTTGCGTGCGCCGCCAGCAGACTTCTCGCGGGTCGGGGGTGAGGATGTCCCAGCCGGTAGGGTGGATGCGGACGGATTGCCCATCGTCGCGGCCCAGGTCCAGCCACGTCGCCCCGTCGAATCCAGGGGCGACACGGATGTGGACGGGTTGGACGTCCTCGTACAGGGCCAGTGCTTCGATCAGGTCCAACGCCTCCTTGAGGGCGGATCCGTTGAACACGCCGCGCCCGTCCCTGAACAGGCCGACCATGAGTTCCTGCCGGTGGCTGCCCGTGGTGCCCTGGGAGCGGATCGGGCGGGCCACGGGGTGGCCGTTCCGCTGCGCGTACACGGTGCCGTCAGCGGTGCGGAAGTACCGGAAGTGCGCTTGCGCGTAGTCGGTGATGACCTTGCGGGCGGGGTTCGTCTCGTCGTCGGCCATGCTCACAGTCCCAACCTGGTACGGGCGTTGGTCCATGCGTCGGTGCAATGCCGGGCCGATTCGCCCTTTGCCTGAGCGGCGGCGAACAGCCGCGCCATGTGGGTGTCGGTGAGGCAGCCGCATCGACCGTGCGTGGACAGCACGGCGAGGAACGTCCGGTAGACGGTGGCGTGCACCGCACTGGAAGCCGCGGTGATGCGCTGCTCTGCCATGGCGATGCCACGCTCGAGGTAGGTGGGCGTGCGGTGCCGGCACTCCCCACCCCCGGCCAGGGCGGGCACGGTGATGGCCTGGGGCGCGGGCCGGGCCGTGGTGGGGTTCTTCACGGTCAGCGCGCGTACGGCGTCCGGCAGGGCCGCCATGCGGCCGGTGCCGGGGCCGAGGTAGCGGGCGTAGGCCATCGTGGATTTGATGTCGACGCCGGGCCGGACCGCGTTGGTGGACTGCATCGGCCCGAGGTAGATCCAGTGCTCACCGCGGGTGGTGGGCACGGTCTGTGTGGCTGGCAGGGTTTCGCGTGCCCACGTCACGGCCTCGGCGTTGTCGAGGTCCACGACTGTCAGCCAGGCTCCGCCGGGGTGGTAGGCGACCGCGCTCGCCCGCATCCATGCGCGCCGCCAGACGCCGGACTGGATGACGTCCGGGTCCGTGGTCGCGGCCGCCCATGCGTGGCAGGGGCCGGGGCAGGCGCACGGCCCGGCGTTCTTCATGTTGGGCCGGCCCCCGCATGCGTTGTCTGTGCAGCGGTGGCAGTTGCCGAAGGGCACCTTCCCTGCTCGCAGCGGCAGGACCGGGATGCCGGAGGCTGCCAGGGAGAGAGCAGTAGCCAGGTGCTCTGTCCGAATGTCGGTGGGTTGGGTCATGCTGGGTGTCTCCAGTCCTGTTGCAGGGTGCTGGTGAGGAGGGCGGCCCCGTGTTCTTGGTCGGATGGGGGGTCGCCCTTTTGCCTGCATCCCGGGAAATGGGGCGGCAGGGTGTCAGTGGGGGTGGTTAGGGTCGCGGCATGACGACGACCGTTGATCTTGTGCCGGGTTGGGTGACGACGCGCGATGTGATCGCTGCGACCTACGGCTGTGGGACGTTCCAGGGGATCGAGCCGGCCGATGCTGCGGGCAAGGTGTTCGTGTACTCCGACCCGTCCGCGGGTGAGGAGTACGGGTACACCTTCGATGGCCGTGCGGAAGACGACGAGTTCGGGCCGCTGTACCTGTACACGGGTGCCGGCGCCAACGGTGACCAGAAGCCTTCCGGCCGCAACGGCTCGCTGCTCAGCCACGTCGAAAAGGGCCGTGAGGTGCATCTGTTCGTCGCGCACGGCCGGCTGCCGGGCAGTGGAGCGATGCGGCAGCGCTACATCGGTCAGATGGTGTTGGACCCGGTGAAGCCGTACGACGTTCGGCGCGGGCCGGGCAAGGACGGCGTGATGCGCGATGTGCTGGTGTTCCGGTTCCGGCCGGCTGAGGGAACGACGCCGGCGTGGACGGAGGCGGACCGGATGCCGGCCGCCGCGCAGACTGCGTTCGAGATCGTTGATCCCGCGGTAGCGGTGGCGCAGCCGGTGGTGCTGCCGGAGCAGAGCGGCGCGAAGGTCAAGAAGACCGAGCAGCACAGCACTGTTGAGACGATGGCGGACATTCCTGCCGGGCAGCGCAAGGTGCTGCGCCGCGAGGGCGAGTTGGTGAAGGCGTTCGTGGCGCATCTGGCCGCGGCGGGCCACGAGACCCACAGTTTTCAGATCACCATCAAGGGCGAGCCCGGGGCGCTGACTCCCGACCTGTACGACGCGACGGATCACGCGCTGTATGAGGCGAAGGGGCAGACGACGCGGGCCAATGTGCGGATGGCGATCGGGCAGTTGGCTGACTACCGCCGGCACATCCCGGGCCGCAAGGACCTGCTTCGGGTGGTTGTTCTGCTGCCCAGCGAGCCCACCGAGGACGTGAAGGATCTTCTCGGTGAGGAGTACGTGGAGTTGGTCTGGCAGACCGAGGACGGCGGTTTCGCCGGCTGGCCGCTCGCCTACAACCAGCCCTAGCCGGCCGGAGGCGGGACTCGCGTGCCGCTAGCCGTGGAAGTGACTGCGCTTGATCACGGCCTTACGGATGTTGATCGTGGTTCCGCCCCGGCCGGTGTGCCGGGTGCCGCCGAGGATCTGTACGGCGATCCATCCGCCGAAGATGACCGCGGCGAGGGTGATGAGCTGGCTGATGAACGTGGTCAGGGCTGCGATGAACGTGGTGAGCAGGACCAGCCCGCCGCACACTGCGGCGAACCCGACGCCCCCGAGGGCGACGTTGACCGCTGTGCGCGAGACGGCCGGCCGCGCGTCGACGGGGGCCAGGGCGGGTGCGGGGGTGAGGGTGTAGCCGGTGACGACGCGGCCGTCGGGCAACACGATGCTCTGCACGGCCGGCGTCGGGCCCGGCTGGACGGTCACGAGGGGTGCGACGGTCGGGTGGACGGCGAGCGGCTGCGGGTGGTGCACCTCGAGGGCGGCCGGCCGGTGGGTGTGCGTCATGGAACGTGCCTCCCGTGATGAGCCGCGGGCTCGCGCCGTGGTGGCGCGAGCCCGCGGGGTTCGGGTGTCAGGTGTGGTGTCAGGGAGTGTCAGGCAGGGGTGTCACGGGTTTCTGACAGCGGGTTTGCCTAGGGGTTTGGGTGTCAGGGGCCCGTGACGGTGTCAGGTGTCAGGCGGCCGTCAGGACGGGGACGATGCGCCACCGGCCGGTGGTGTTCGTCGCCTCCAGACGGCCGTCCATGGCGGCCTCCTTCAACCGCTCGGAGACCCACGGGCGCGAGAGGTTGTGACGGTCGCACCAGTCCATGAAGTCCTTCGGCCCGACGACCATCTGCCCGGCCGCCTCGAAGTCGGCGAGCGCCTCGGCGAAGAACCGCCGTGCCTCCTCCGGGGACGGCTTACGCCCGGTCTCCTGCCCGAAGATCGGGGCGTCGTCGCCGTCCTCGGCCTCGGGGAGTTCGGCGTCCGCGTCGATGCCGGCGTCTTCGAGGTCGACCAGCAGCCCGCCGCCGTACTCGGTCATGTCATCCCCTTCCTGGACGGCCCGCAGCGCGGCTGGCTGCGCGGTCGGCGAGTCGCTCGAGCGGCCGGCGTATGCCTGCCCGGCCACGCCAGCGGCGGCGCCGGCGGTGATCGGGTCGGCGTGCGCGCCGTTGTGCTGCGCCCACGTGGCGAGCTGCTGCATGACAGGTACGGCGCGCAGCGTGAAGCGGCGGGTGCGGCCCGGGGAGGGGTAGCGGTCCTCGGGGATGCCCGGGGAGACGGTGTAGCAGTATCCGGGGCGCCGGTTTCCCCATGCTCCGGGGTGGGCGCCGGCGTCCAGCACGGTGTCGGGGAGGCAGAACCCTTCGTCGCGGGGGTCGCAGCCGAGGGCGATCACGGACGGCAGCGATGCCCGCGTGCTGGTGGACATCTGGTCGTAGGAGGGACGCTGAAGCGACACGATCAGCGAGATTCCTGCCGATCGGGCTTCCTGTGCGATGCCGGTGAACGCGTCGTCTCCGAGGGCGCGCAGGGTGTTGGCGGCCTCCTCGAACCAGGCGACCAGGAACGGCATCCCGGCGCAGCCGCACGCCCTAGCGCTCTGGCAGGAGTGGGCGGGGTCGTTCTGCTGCTGGGCTGCGGCCGGTACCCACTGGCGGTAGCCGTGGGCGCCCAGCCAGCGGGTGCGGGCGGGGATGACGGCCTTGACCGCCTCGACCATGACCTCGGTGTCGGTGCCGCCCTCGGCTGCCCAGTCCAGGCCGGGGCGGAGCGGGGCGAAGTCCTGGAAGGCTTTCGGGTCGGAGAACCACACGATCACGTCCCGCCGCGAGAGAACCTCGGTCAGCAGGTTCAAGGCGGCGTCGCCCTTGCCGGATCCGGTGCCGCCGGCGACCAGGACGTGGGTGGAGTTGCGTTCCGCGTCGGGGTCGCCCGGCAGCCACACGACGAGTGGGGCGCCGTCGTCGTAGCGGCCGATGACCAGCGGTTCGGCGATCGAACCCCCGAGGTTCGACGGCCCTTCCCACTCCACGACGTCGGCCAGCATGTCTTCGGGGACGATGACGAGTTCGCCGCGGCGGGAGGATCCGGCGTCGGGGGTGTAGCGGACGGCGGAGGTCGGCAGGTCCAGCGCGGAGGCGATCCGGGCCAGTGCCTTGGTGACGTCGTCGTTGGTCTGCTCACCGGCCACCACGGCGAGTGGCGCGGTGACCCGGTTCGGCTCCACCTTCGCCGCACCGATCTGCGCCCGGGCCAGGCCCACCTTCTCCAGCAGCCCGCCGTCAGAGCTCCCGTTCACGGCGCCCTCGGGGTTGTGGCGCAGCATCATGCGCACGTTCCACGACAGGGCCACGACCGGCCCGCCCATCAGGAACATGTCGTCGATAGAGCCGGCCGTGGGGCCGGCCAGGCAGGCGGCGGTGACCCATGCGGAGCCGGCGGCGACGGTGACGGCGGAGTGCAGCCGGCGCTGTTGGCTGGTCGACTTCCCCGCCCACCACGTTGCCCCGGTGAGGGCGACGGAGGCGAGGGTGAGGCCGACGCCGGCGCCGGCGCTGCCCTCCCACCGCCAGTTCCCCAGCGCGCCGGCGATACCGGTGCCGGCGAGGCCGATCCACGGGGGAAGGTGGGGCTTGGCCCGGTGCAGCAGGTACGCACCCACGCCCCCGCCCGACGAACCGTGCATGTCGGGGACGGTGTAGGTGGCCATGGTCCGCCCGTCGTCCAGATAATCGGTGACGTTGCGGCGATTGTTCCTGGTCATGTGGCTGCCTCTCCTACTGCTGGTGCCAGTTCATGACCGGCTGCTGCGGCTTGCGGGCACGGTGACGGACGCGGTTGATCTCCTCCTCGAACTCCTGCTGAAAGGTCGAGTAGCAGGCCGCGGCGTTCTTCGCCGCGTCACGCAGGGCGTCGGCGGAGCGCTGCATCTTGCGCGCCACCTTCGCGGCCCGGACACGGGAGCCGAAGGTGCGGCCCTGCGGGTCGGGAACCGCGGCCAGGACGCCTTTCATGATTTCGGCGCCCATGGCCACCTCGATCGAGAGCGTCACGGCGGCGGCGCGCAGGGTGTTGCAGTACTGCCGCACCTGCGCCGGCGAACCGAACTCCGGCGACGGCAGCAGCGACTCGGAGTGCGGCCGGCTGCCGCCCCCGGTGCGGGCGGTCTGCTTGCTGTTGTTGACGGTGACGTTGATCGGCGGGACGAACGAGCCACCGAGGGCGCCGACGAACCCGCCGGCGGCGGCGCCGGCGTTGGCGAACTTGTTGCCCTTGCCGTCACCGTTGGTGTTGCGCGGTCGGCTGGTGGTCTGTGCCCGCCGGTGGGCGGAAGCCTGGTCTGCCATGGGGCGATCTCCCTTGAGGTCAGTGCGAGCGGCGGACGAAGAGCCACGCGGTCTGAGCGGCGATCCACATCAGCAGCCAGACCAGATCCAGCGGGCCGGCGAGCGGCCCAAAGCCGGCTGCGAGCGCGGCCCATGCGGCGGTGAACGTGGCGAGCAGGGCCAGGCCGGCCCGCCACAGCACGACCGCGCCGCGGCCGGGCCGGCGTACCTGCATGACCGCCAGCCACACCAGCGGGCCCGCGGCCAGGGGCGCGAGGATCAGGGACGACCACCAGGCCATGACGTGCAGCAGGCCGGTCACGGCGAACGCGAGCAGGGCGAGCGCGGTCGGGGCGAGCGCGCGGCGGCCCTTCCACAGCGCGCGGCCGATGAAGCCGAGTGCCTCGCGAGTCAGCGAGGGCGACTCAGGGAAGACGATCACGAACGGCTGGGCCCGGCGGCGCCCGCGCTGACGCGGGATCGAAACTGTGTGGACGCCGGCAGCCCTCTTGGAGCCGCGGGCACGGGTACGACTTGACACAGCGAAACTCCCAGAATGGTGGAGGGGTTCAGGCGGCGCGCTGTTCGTCGGTGCTGGTGAAGGTGGCGAACTGGGCGTCGGTGATCAGGCCGGACTCACGCCATTCGGCGAGCAGGTCGGCTTGTCCCTCGATGCCGTCGCATTTGGTGCACAGCCGCCCGGCCGAGCGACGCGAGCGCGGGCCGGGCGGGCGCTGCCCCCACTTGCACGCGGGCAACCCAGCGGCTTCCGCCTCGCGCTCCAGCTCCCGGTGGGGCTTGGTGGCCTGGGGGTAGAAGTACTCGATCTCATCGAGTTCGCCGGGCCTGGCGAATGCTCCGCACAGGCACTCGCCGGACATGTGCAGGTGAACGGTGACCTCGTTCAGCGGCAGCGCATCCGGCGTGCACAGGTGGTGTTCGGCGTGCTCGTGCGGGAGGGTGCAGCGGTGCCGGGCCCGGTATTCGCGCATGTGCGCATCGGTCCAGTGCACGATGGGAGACACCCAGATCAGGGCGCCTTCCCGGTCGACTTCTTCGGCGTTGCGGAACCTGCGGTCGGTTTCTGCCCAGCGCATGCCGCCCAGGTAGACCACGTTGCGGGACCGCCCGCGCTTGCCGATGATCTGCCCGCGCAGGCGTTGCAGCGGTTCGTCTTTGAGGCGGCGGTACATCACGGAGTGGCCGGCCGGGCCGGGGAAGCCCTTCCAGACGGGTCGGCCGATGTTCTTGCCGCGGGTGGCGAGCACGTTGCCGAGCACGAGATCCCGGTAGGAGTGTCGGGGGTGCAGCTCATGCAGGCGCAGGCCCCATGCGGCGACCACGTCCCGCACGTGCTGAGTGGTCTCCGGGATTCCGGTCCCCGTGTTGACGTGCGCGATCGCGTCCACGCGGTGGCGGAAGAGGTGGTTGACGACCACGGAGTCGTTGCCACCGGAGAACAAACCGACCGTGGCCACCACCGGGAAGACGGCAAGCACGCGGTCATAGATGGCGAACGAGCGGGCGATGGCTTCATCCAGCGTCATCGCTTCCGGCTCGCTCTCGGCTTTCGGTGGGCGGCCGGTGATGCGGTCGGCCATGCCGGGGAACATGTCCCCGGCCGGCTGACGCCGCTTGCTCCGGGCGCTCACGCTTGGCTCACGATCGCGAGTTGCGCGCCACCGTCACCGGGGTCGCGGTACTCGGCGTAGCGGGCGGACACCCAGCCGACCGACCAGCCGCACAGATCGGCCGCGCGCCGCACCGATACGCCCTCGGCCACGGCAGCGGCGACGATCCGCCGCGCGTGGTCCTCGGGCAGCTTGCTGTTCACGGGCGGACCATCCAGCAGCGCGGCGTGTTCACGGCGGGCGGCTTCCGCACGCTCCCCGGCCTCCTTCGCTACCCGTTCGGCGGCCTCGCGTTCAGCGTGTTCACGATCGCGCTCGCGCTGTTCACGCTCGCGTTCACGGCGTTCACGCCCTTCGCGTTCGGCAGCCTCGCGGGCGGCGCGGTCCTCGCGCTCCTCCCGCCGCCGGCGTTCCTCGCGCTCCGCTGCTTCTGCGGCGAGGCGGGCTTCGTGTTCACGCTGTTCACGCGCCAGCATCGCGGCGTGCTCGCGCTCCTCGCGCGCCTCCCGCCGGGCGGCTTCCTGCCGCTCGCGGGCGGCCCGCTGGGCTGCTTCGCGTTCGGCCCGCTGCCGCGCCTCCAGCGCCGTGACGGCGGCGGTGATGGCGCGGCGGTAGGCAAGTCCGGTCTCCGCCGTGACGATCAGCAGCAGCGGCGCCACGGAATGGACCGCGACTCCGACCAGGTCTTTCTGTAAGGCGGAGTCGGCGGTGTTGAGGGCGAGGGTCATGGTGCCGGTCATCCACCGCAGCACGATGGGCCAGCGTCCGCCGTGCCCGCCCAGGCGGGCAAGGACGGAGTCGAGACGGACCACGATGACCACCGCGGCGTCCACGACGAGCGGCAGGATCGGCGCCGTCCACCCCCACTTGGCGGGGGTGTGAGCGGACATCAGGGGGGTGACCGTGAGGATCGAATACAGCATGGCGCCGCACACGATCAGCCACGTCCCCACGTTCAGCGCGCGCTCCGCTGAACGGATATGAACACCGTTCACGCCGCAGCCTCCTGCCGTGAACGCACCAGCACGGAGGCGAGCAGCCACACCGGCGAGGCGGGGTCGGCGGGATCCGTGCTGAACTCCGTCCACTCCCACTCAGCAGCCGGCGCCTGAACGAACCCCAGCGCCGTGAGCGCCCGCGCCCGCTCCGTGAACGTCAGCAACCGATCACCCGGGCCGAAGCAGTGCTCAAGCCACGGCTCGACCGAGCCGCGCACCACCACGTAGAGCCGCCAGCCGCCCCGACTCGCGGACAGCTGCGCCCGCAGCTCCCGCGCCATCACGCCACCGCACCCGAGACGGCGCGGTTGGCGAGCGTTGCCCGCTCCGACAGCACCCGGCGCCGGCCGCGGCGGGCGCGCCGCTCGTCCAGCTCTGTGGGCGCCTGGTCGAGCAGGGCGATCTGTACGTCCAGCGCCTCGACGTCCGCGAGGATCCGCGGCATCTCAGCTTCGATCGCGTCCAGCTCGCCGTCCGTCGGCTCCATCCAGTCCGCGAATGCGGTAACAGCTTCCTGAACAGTCACGATGTGTTCCATTGGGTCGTGTTCTCCCTGGTAGGTGGAACGGCCCGAACGCGGCTCCCGGGTTGCCCCCCGGGAGCCGCTCGCCGTTGTTGTTGGTCTGCTCGGCCGAGCAGCCACGGCCCATGACGCCCCGTAGAGAGGCGTCAAGGACCGTGAGCACTCGGGCTCACTTCGCGATCCATCGACCGCCCGTGAACAGGCGGCTGGATCAGCACTCTGTTGAGTTCTCAATCAATGCGCGCTCACTTCGTACTCACCCCCTGCGGTGCGGGGCTTCCCTCCGGGCACATCCTTAGGGTTCCCTAGGGTTCCCTGCGGTGTCAAGCGGTAAGGTAGGGAACCTCAGGGAAGTGACGACAGGGAGCAGGCGACATGGCAGGCCAGGCCGACAATCGGGCGCCGTACGCAAAGATTGCCGCCCACTACACAGAGCTGATTACGTCTGGTCAGCTACAGCCGGGATCGCTCCTGCCGAGCATCAAAAACCTCGCGGAAGAGTGGAACGTGAGTACCGCGACGGCCGAGAAGGCCCTGCGCAAACTGCGCAACGAGGGTCTGGTGCGAGGCATCCACGGCATTGGGACGGAGGTTCTAGACCAGCCGGCTCCGATGTCTTCGGGGGCCCAGCGCCAGGACCGAGGGCGCCGTACCGGGTCTAGTTGGGGTGCAGGTGAACGGTCCGACTCCCACAAGGCCGCCGTCGTGCCCGCACCCGCCGAAGTGGCCCATGCGCTGGACATCGAGCCCGGCTCCGATGTGATCCGCCGAAGCCGTGTCTACCGAGACCGGCACGGCATCGTGGCCCACAGCACCTCATGGATTCCCGCTCGGTTCGGGCGGCTGATTCCCCAACTGGCGGCGAGTGAGCGCCTCACAGGGGGAACATCCCTCCAGCTCATTGCCCAGGTGACTGGCCATCCCATCACTCATCGCGTCGACAGCGCCTCTGCCCGCTTGCTCACCCCGGAGTACACGCGGCTCTTGGAACTAGATCCCGAAAACCCTCCAGCGGAACCTGTGGTCGTGATGACAGCGAAGTTCGTCGACAGCGAGGGCACCGTCGTCGAGTACGGGGTGGACCTTGGAGGTCCTGGTCGTACGTGGCGCACCGAATCGGAAGTCACCCAGTGACGGCCGTGGGCAACACCCAGCCCTTCTGCGTCCTGATGGCAGGCCTCCCCGGCTCGGGTAAGACGACGTTGTCCAGCGCGCTTACAGCCCGTGGCTTCATCCGACTTTGCCCAGACGAAGAGATGTTTCGCCGACACGGTGTGTACGGGATTGACTTCCCCCGAGGTATTTTCCCGGCCCTTGAGCGTCCGGTCCTTGAAGAAATCTCCATCGAACTCGGAGAGCAACTTCGGTCCGGGCAAGACGTGGTGATCGACCATGGCTTCTGGACCCCGGACGACCGTGCTCGGTGGCGGGCGATCGCGACCGATGCCGGCGCAACCGTGGCGCTGGTCTACTTGGAGGCCAGTCACGAAGAACTGTGGTCGCGTGTGAGTAAACGGAATGCAAGGCATGAAGCTGACCCGAACTCTATCTACTTCTCCGAAAGCGACTTGCTCCGCTACCGGACTCGGTTTGTACCCCCCGGGGCGGACGAACCGCACCTTGTCTACGACGGTAACCCGGAATCCGTACTGAAATTCCTACAGCAGTAGAAGAGACGCCTACGGCCGGAACCGCTTGCAATCCTGCTGCGCTTGCGTGCGGTATTCACACCGTCACAGACGTCCGCTCTTCACGGCTTGTCTATTTCTGCTTGGCTGGCAGTTTGGCTACTTTATCGTGCGCGAACCAAAGTCTTTTTAGTGCCATCAGAATGGTGAGCATGAGATGCAGAACAAGGAAGGTGAGCACACCCGTCCAGATGGACCCAAGCGCCGAAGTGGTCGAGTGCGTCGCGGCAGCCAAAATCAACATGGTGATCAGGGTGCACCCAATTACGACAGCCCAGGAGACGTTGTAAAACAGTTCTCGAACTTGTTTGACAACTGCATGCTCCGGATCCAAACCCTCGTCTCGTCGTACGCGCAGGCTGAGAGTGAAGACGTTTGTGAGCAGTCCAAATAGCAGCCCGGTAAAGACCCCCATGCCGCCGATCAACTTAGACACATCTCGAACGTGGAAGTGGCCCATATGTGTCATCACCGCTGCGAAGATCGCGAGCACAACGGGGATGCCGATGAACGTCGCGTAGTCTGACGCCATGGGGCGATCTTTACTCGCGTCCCAGTACGTCTTGAAGTGGGCAACAGCGATCTTGGCGACACTCCACTTGACAGTCATGCACCCTCCGCCTGTGCAGCCTCAGGTCACGCCTGCCAATCGCCGCGGCTGACCCCCATGAGGTCAAGTGAAGCACCTACCTCTGACAGCACCTCTCGTTCGAAGGTGGCGTCATCGGGGCGAAGGCCGTCTGGTGTTTCGATCTGATACATGAATCGAGGAAAATGCCTACCCACAACGATGGTTCGACTCTTCCCGTCTCGCTCAATGCTTAGGTGAACTTCATCCGGTTCGGGAATTCCTGTTGCTGTGAATACAGCCGACGGGGGAAGGTCCCGAGAAAGTGCCCTCCGGAGCCAATCTTTACTAAGTCGGGTCCCGCGGCCACTTTTGGCCTTGAATTCTTGCGTACGAACTCCGACCGCACCATCCGAATCTCGTAGGCGCGTAAGGAAGCTAATCTCTTGGAGTTCCGATTCGTCAATGAACGCGTTCCATGCATCGGTGCTCTGCAGCGGTTCCCTGTCAACGACTAGACGATCCGAATCGTACTCCTCCTTGAACCAGTCGCTGAATGGTGTCCAGAGTGAGGTGATGGCAGTAGATTGCCCGATCACCTCTGTTGCCCAAATGGCGGATTCGCCGGACCGTGGCACGACAAAACATTGCCGCAGGGGGTAGGTGGGGGCGTCAGTTGCTCTGATATTAAATGCGTTGTCGCCCGTGTCGGTTGCGACAACAATTCCTGTATTACCGAACTTTCCAGTTTCAACGGTCGACCACAGGACTCGCGAGTTATCTTTAAGCTGCTTAAGTCGAATATAGTGCTCGCTCTTTTGCAGGGCGACTCCCTTGCTCCCCAGTTCGTCATTCATGAAGTGGTGAAGCCTGTCGAGCAAGTCGTGCCGTCGTGAATTGAACTCAGCAACTAGGCGTCGCGTATCCTTCTTCATGAACTGCCGCACCGACACCTCATACAGACAGAACTGGAACGACGGCATCAGGAACCTCCCAGGCGGAGAAGCCAGCCCTCACGCGGCTTTGCCATGTATGGTGCCGCATCTCGTGAACTTTGGCAGTAGTTGAAGGGAATCCAGTTGATCCGCACCGGCCCGGCCGGACCGGTGCGGGTGCCCCCGGCCACTCTCTGGCTGACTCCTAGTAGGACTCCGTCAGGTCTTTCGGTCGGGCCTGTTCCGGAGCATGTTGGGTGTGTGGACGCACACGAAGTGAACCGCGTACGGGCGACGTTGGCGTTATACGTGGCCGATGTGTTCGCCTCGGTGCCGCGGAAGGACCAGCGGGCCAAGGGCGACTGCTATCTGCGGGGTCTGATGCTGGACGGCCGCCGCAAGTCCATCCAGGCCATGGCCGCCCGGCTGCCGGACGGCAACGAGCAGAACCTGCAGCAGTTCGTGAACCAGTCCACCTGGGATCCGGTGCCGGTGCAGCGGCGGATCTGCGAACGCATGCTGCCCCTGATCGCCCCGGTGGCCTGGGTGATCGACGATGTGTCGGTGCCCAAGGACGGCCGGATGTCGGCCGGGGTGGCTCCGCAGTACTGCGGAGCGCTGGGCAAACGGGCCAACTGCCAGGTCGCGGTCAGCGTCCACGCCGCGAGTGATACCGCCTCCTGCCCGCTGCAATGGAGCCTGTTCCTGCCCGAAGAGTGGGCGTCCGACACCGACCGCCGGACCATCACCCGGATCCCACCCGAGGTCACGCACCGCGAGAAGTGGCGCCTCGCGCTGGACATGCTCGACACCCTCGCCGCCTGGGGCATGACGCCGCCAGTCATCGTGGCCGACGCCGCCTACGGCACCAACGCACACCTGCGGGCCGCACTGGCCGACCGCCACATCGCCTACATGCCGGCCGTCCGCTCGGATGTCACCGCCCACCCATTCGACGCGAAGCCCGTGGCGCCGGCCCGCAACGGGCCGGTCGGCTGCTGGCCCCAGCCCCGCTACCGGCACCCCGCGCCGTCGCTGTCAGCACTTGCTGCCGGCCTCCGGCAAGACGCATTCACCCTGCTCACCTGGCGGCAGGACTCGCGCGGGCAGTTACGCTCCTGCTTCGCCGCCGTGCGCATCCGGCCCGCCGGCAAGGCCGTCGAACGTCCGGTCAAAGCCGCCGCTTCGGCGGAACAGGGCTGGTGGGACGGCGTCCTGCCCGACTGCTGGCTGCTGATCGAATGGCCCTCCGATGCTGAGGCGCCCACCGATTACTGGCTGTCCAACCTGCCCTCGGACACCCCCATCATCGACCTGGTCCGCCTGGCCAAGGTCCGCTGGCGCATCGAGCACGACTACCGCGAACTCAAACACGGCCTGGGCCTGGACCACTTCGAAGGCCGTTCCTGGCCAGGCTGGCACCACCACGTCACCCTCGTGACCGCCGCCCACGCCTTCCTCACCGAACAGCGCCTGGCCCCAAAAGTCCCCGCGCCGGACTCACCCTCTACCAAGTCCTCGACACCCTCCAGGACATCCTGAGGTGCTGGACCGGCATCTGCACCACCTGCCAGCAACCCCTGCCCAGCGGGTCACACTCAAGGCCGAGATCGAGACAGACCTAACGGAGTCCTACTAGACGCCAAGCGATCGAAGGCAGGTTGACACCCAGTCGTCCGGGTGCGGGGGCCGAGGCGGAGCCCCTGTTTCCCCCAGGCGTCCCCCAGTAGCGGCCGGCGCGGGGAGAGCCACAGGTCGCAGATGGTAGAAGCAGCCCACTGTAAATCTGCTCAGTCGTGCTACCCCTGTGTGCCAATACGCAACTGCCATTCCCTGTAGCGCCAGCGCAGCGCTTCCGTGTGTGGGCGCCGAGGCAGCTCACGAAGGTGTGGCGTGAAGATGCCAAGCTCTTCGATGGTTGGGCCCTGGGGGCGCGTCACCACGCTGAGGGTCTCGGGCTCGATAGCGAACAGGTAGGCATCGTAGGCGCGGTGCAGTGCCGCGTTGAGGGGCAAGCCGTTGCGAGGATCGTCTGTGCCGTCCTCGGCGTCGGGCCTTAGGTGAGCTGCCTCAATCATCTCGGGCACTGCGATTCCCGAGAGGGGACAGCGAGGTCCGTAGCGCTGGAAGACTCGCAGTTTGAATCGACGCTGGCCGGGGCGCTCACGAACGTTGCGCCGGCTGCTCCGGCTGCGGTTGCCCGTCAGGGAAAAAGGCTGGTTGTCTGAGTGGTCCTCGGTCAGGAGGTGTTCAGGTCTGCTGTCTCCGAAGCTGATCAGGAAGATCCTGGAGCGCTCTTCCCACCCCTCCACCCACGCCAGGCGCACGATGCGGACACTGGATCGGGGAGTTGGCTTCGCGATGACGAAGATGGGGAGCTTCAGGGTTGCTGCTGCCTTGGTTGCAGCGACCTCCGACTCGTCGCGGCCCGGGCCCCGCCCGGTAGTTGGGTAGTGGTAGATCACGTCGTTGTCGCTGATCTCGTCTGGGTAGTGCGCACCGGTGTGAAGGACTCCCATAGTGATTCCGCCCTCGTGGACGGCGTCCGTCCTGGCTTTATCCATCCAGATGCCCTGGCCTCCGCCGTAGACACCGAATGCGCGCAGGACGCCCGGCGGAACCTGGCTAAGGTCTTCGGTGAGCTGTAGGTGCGACCACACTGCGAGACGCCAGGCACGCTCACCCTCGACCGTGGTGGGGCGTCCGTCGATCACGGTGAAGCCCAGGCGCTCCAACAGGCGGTTGCTGTGGTCCCGTCCACCGCTGATCACGCGCGAGCCAGGCTCCTGGTGTTCGTAGCGAAATGCCACGTTGACGATGGCCTTAGCGTCGTACAGCCGACCAGCCACCTGAAGGTAGTACTGATTGGCACGCTCGAACTTATGCGCCTCCAGGAAGGCGTCCCGTCCCCTGTCGTCGTACTCCTGGACAACCCTCCGAACAATGCTGACATCAGTCAACGCTGCAGTGGTCATGAGTCTCCTCCGTCACCGGTCCGCCGTTGATCCTATGAAGGGCCACTGACACTGAGCCGCTCGTTGTCCTGGCCTCTGTCCAGTGCACCGGTGGTCAGCGCCGTTCGGCGTCGTGCGGCCCCCCAACCTGGCCCAGCCTCCGAACCCGCATGAACGCCGTTGAACGGCCGGGCGGGCAGTTAAAAAGCGGGTGCGCAGTGGCTTCGCTTGGACGCATGGGTGATTGAATCGACGTCATCGTAGAAGCCCCCGTGAGCGCTGCGCTCACGGGGGCTTCTACGATGCGCGGTCAGCTGCTGCCTCGAGTGCCCACGCCCGCAGTCGAGCTACTTGGCTTTGGTCTTCTCTCCCGTGGAGAAGCCCGACACTGACGCCAGGAACTGCGATGACGTGAAGTAGGGATTGTTCGTGCCACCGAGCACCTCGATGAGGATCGCCTCCCCGTCGCACTCCATGACTCGGTACTGGTCACCTGCCCGGAGCACGAGGCCCTTGCCGTCCTCGCCGTCGGACACAACGTCGAAGACCTGGCCCTTCGTCGAGCACGGGGCGTTCCGTTTTTTGGCCGCAGCCTTGGCGGCCTTGAATATGTCCTTCCCGCCGGCTTCAGCACCCCGGCCGATGGCCCACCCGCTCACGGCAGTGACGACGGCCAGCGCCACGGGGCCGCCCACCTTCTTCGCCAGCGTCGTCATCATCTGGTACCCCCCCAGATTGCCCACCCATGCCTCCTCGTTGGCCGCGCCTCAGGCTCAATCCTATGGAAGGTGGCCATCGACACGTCGACCAGCTACCGGGCCGCCGTGCGCACCGGTCTGCCCCACGCCACGATCGTCGTCGATCACTTCCACGTCGTCCAGCTCGCGAACAAGATGTGGAACCGCTCCTCGAGATCGCCGGATCTAGTTCGACGGCCGTCCTTGCCAGAACGGCGTCATGCCGGCTCGGACCTCCTGGTCCGCGGGCGCACGCTCGAAGGCGCGGGGATGGGTGCGGTAGACGCAGTCGATGCCGTAGCGGTGGAGCAGGGCCAGCTCCTGGTCAGCCGGGCGTGTAGGGAACAAGGCCGTGAGACGTGTGGCTGGCTCGGGTGTGTGAGGGGCGTAGTCCAGGAGCTGTGCCAGGGCTTCTCGTACGAACCGGCGGGTGCTGGCGCGCTTGGCTTCTACGACTTCGCTACCGTCCGGCCGCGTCAAGTGCAAGTCGGTGATGCCAGCCGGCGTGCGGAGTCGCTGAGGCTGATCGATCCCGAGCGAGTCGGTGTACTCCTGGAGGAGGAGCGCCTCGGTGCGGTGGACGACGAGTTCGCGTTCTGTGAGCGTGTATCGCGTGGTCTGCGTGCGAAGGGCTTCGCCGTCCACGATGTCTGTGTGGGTGCGCAGCGCGCGTGCAACCGGCTCGTGTAGTTGCCTGCCAAGTTCGGCATCCACTTGTGCTTCGATGCCGAGGCCATCGAGGATGGTGGTGGCCTTCTCGGGATCCAGGATACGCAAGCCTATGAAGTTGTCGCCGACGTTGAAGCCGGGCAGGGCCCATATCTCCTCGTAGGGGATCTCGGTGGGGGCAAAGGAGAGCAGGCTGTAGACGTTGTGCCAGCTGCCTTTGGTGGGGTCTTCGGTCCACATGCTGTTGGCGAACTGGGCATTACGGAAGAGCGCACCGATCTCGCCAATGCCGCGTACGTGGTTTTTGCCGGTGAAGAGGACGATGTCTCCGGCGTGGAGGCGGTCCATCTTCGTGTCCTGCACGCTGGTCGCTCCCCAAAAGCGGGCGGCACCGCTGGGGTGAAACTCATTGAGTTGCTTGCGCTGGTCTGGGGTGAGGAGGCTGGCCCGGGGATGGGTGGTGAAGTCGACGTGGGCGTCGAGGGTGTCCCTCCAGTGGCGGCGGGCGGCAGGGTTGCCGTAGGAGGGCTGGATAACAACGAGCGGCACGAATCCCCCTGTATATGAACGTAAATCAAACATGACACCGAGCTTCGATAACTCCGCCTCTAACGTGGCCATTTGGCCGGTCTACGAGGGTGGCCGAAGCCCAGACACTGGCCTGGGCTTCGGCCACCTTCAAGGAGGAAGGGCGGGATTGGTTGGCTACTCCTCGTTGCGGAGTTCCTGCAGGTAGGACTGGGTGAACTGCCCCCAGTAGCTGCGCAGATCGTCGAACTGGCTGGGCTTGGGATGCATGTTCTCGGCCTTGGCGTAGGCGAGGAAGAGGGTGTCGAGAGCGGTCTGGGTCTTGCGGATGAGGGCGAGCAGCTCTTCGGGTTCGACGCCGTTGGCACCGTCGTCAGCGACGGCCTTGAGCCGGTCGTAGATGTCGCGGATGAAGGGGTGGCGGTGGTTCAGGTGGATGATCGCCTTGCCGTTGAGGTGGTCGATCTCGAACATTTCCTTGCCGCGCCACGCCCCGTCGACGAGGGTGAAGGGGTTCTGCTTGACCTGCTCGCGGACCTCCTCGGCCTTCTCCTGGTCGTCAGCGACTCCCAGATCCTCAAGGAGCTCCTGCAGGATCTCCTCGCTCTCCTGATCCGTGAGGTCCTTGCCTGCCTGTCCCATGGGCGCGGTCTTCTCCGCGCGGGCAGCGGCTGCCGTCGCTTCGGCGTGGGCCTGCGCGGCGGCGCGTTCCTGCGTCTCGATCTCGCCCCAGTGGCTACGGATGGCACGGCGAGCGGATCGCACCGGCCGGTCGAGCCACTGGCGCAGCTCCGAGCGGAGCTTGTCGACGGGGACAGCGCCGCGCTTGACGTTGCGGACCTGGAAGAAGGAGTCCAGTTCGGCAGGGAAGGTGACCTCGATGCCGATGTAGCGGTCGACCTTGTCGACGCCGGCGGGCAGCAGCTTGGGCACGATGTCGTAGTTGATCTCGCGGCCGTTGCGCACCATGCTGATCTTTCCGACGCCGTCCGCAATCTGGAACTCGCGGATATCCCGGCCGTCCCGGTCCCTGAGGCCACCCTCGCCTGACCTCCACCGGAAGATGGCGGGCACGATGGTGACGGTGACGTGGATGGAGTGGCCGTCAGCGATCGGGATGTCGTCCGCGTCGATCACCGTGCCGTGCATGTCCTCCTTGGGGTACCGCTTGAGGATCCGCGGGTTGTCGAGCAGGAACAGCGGGTCGAAGAGGGTGATCTTCGTGTCGTTGAGCTGGATGATCACCCCTTGGTCCAGGAACTTGCGGTAGGCCCGGGCGATGAAGTTGCGCAGGTCGGCGAGCTTCTCGTCGAGACTGGTGCCGTAGGGGCCGCCGCCGTCGAGCTTGTCGATCCTGCCGTAGATCACCAGGGTGCCGGAGTCGACGGGGGTCCCGTCCTGGTTGCGCATCAAGTGCTCGTAGGCGGCCGGCCATGCTGGCACCTCGCGGGCCTGGATGTGGGTCTGCTGCTTCTTGCTGATCTCCTGCAGGTCCAGGTAGGCGTGGCGGATCACGTCGTCGCCGGGCAGCTTGGTGTACACGTCGATGCGGCGGCCGAGGCTGAGGCCGGCGAGTTTGAGGCCGACGCCGAAGCGGCCCAGGCTGCCCCGTTGGCCGTAGCGTGTGCTGAAGCCCATGGACAGTGCGAGAGCAAGGATTTCGGTCTTGATGCCCCGGCCGTTGTCGGCGAAGGCGATCTCCTCGATAGATCGCTTCTGAGGGCCGAAGGTGGTCGCGATCTTTATGTGGGTTGCGCCGGCTTCGATGGAGTTGTCGATCGGCTCGCCGGCCGCGGCGGTGAGATCGAAGCCGGAGTCGCGCATGGACTCCAGGGCGGTGTCGATCTGGATGATGGCCGCCTGCGATGTGGGGCTGGCCTGCGGGTCACCGTCGTCAGGGCTCTGGAAGGTGGGATTCACGCTCATGGCTGTCCTTTGATGTGTTTCAGGCTAAAGGAGGGTTTTGCTCCGCAAGCGGCTCTTGAGTGTGTTCGTAAGGGCGTCCAGGCAGAACGGACACTTCGGACTCTGATGGTCGGGCCGGTCCGGGTGCAGGACGTTGGTGAGGTGGTGGCGGTGCGCGTGGAAGAGGCTGCATTCCATGGCGAACGCCAGTTCCGGGGTGGGGTGTACGTCATACGTGAAGTACTCGCCGCGAGCGGTAGCGCAGTGCGCCAGCAACCGTCTACGCAAGCACGTGTCGCTGCGCCCGATGTAGTGCTCCGTACCGTTCCGGAACAACACATACGTACCGATCAACTGGTCAGGAATCATGGCGCGTACCACCCAGGGGCGCAGGCGCAGCAGGCGAGGAGTCGTCATGCCCGCACCACCTCCGCGGCGTACGCGATCCGTGCACGACGGCGAGCCCGGGAAACCTGCTCGCGCATCCGCGCGACGCTCAGTCCGCGCTCCACGGCCAGATCAGAGGGATCCCGATCAGCGCTCAGCTGCTGCAGCAGACTGCGCTGCGATGCCGTCAGCGCCTCCGTAGTGTCGAGCCACGCACGGATGTCGGTGACCGCGAAGTGCTCGTCGAGGGCGCCGGGCTCGCGGTACGAGTCGGTCTCATCGAGGGAGATCGCGGGCGCGAGGACTCGCCGGTCGCGCAGAACCGTGCCGGCATGCGCCAAGGCGCTGCGGATCTGAAACGCGGCGGGGGCGTTCGCGTTGAGGCGGATGACCTCGTCGAGGGCGCGGTCGATGCGCTCGAGGTCGAAGGCGTCGCCCGTCTTGTCGGCGCGACGGTACAGCAGTTTCAGCGCATGCTGCGCCTGCTCAGTGAGCATGAGGAGTCTCCTGGAGTCTGACTGCGGCCCCCATGCGGTAGGACGCGGTCGTTTCGGAGTGTATGGAGTTGTGAGACCAACTTACCGCGCTGTGGCGCTTCCTGACGCGCATTCGGCTCGATCGCCTCACTCCTTAAGGGCGGCCTGCCGAGCCAACTGTTGTGCAGACTGCTGGCGTTGAAGATCCGAACCGCGGATCGGCGCAACGACGGACAGTCGAACGACAGCACCGCAGCACCCCGTTGCCACTCGGGCTGCAACCCCAACCTGTGGTCATGGCTTGCGCCTACGGCAGAAGTAGCCTGGAGACGATCCCCCGCGCAACGGCGATCTGTGCGGAGTCTGCGGACCACACGCCGGCTCCTGCATCGTGCGCGGTGCGCGCGAGTGAGTCTTGGAGAATTCCTGGAGATGATCTTCCGTCGGGATCCCTGAGGCGCCAACGGAGACCGATGCTCCCCAACGCTCTGAGCTGCACTTTTGGTCTAGAGCACAGATAGGCGATCTTCCAGGGCCTAATTCGGGACGAAGAGGTCGCGGTCTCAATTGCGGTCTCAATCGCCACTTATTCTCGAGTCATACGCTGACGTCCGTCGTAGTCCGGCAGGCCTTGTGACCAGGCAGGCGCGGCGTACGGTGGACGTCGGCGAACGGCCCCGGACCATGATCGGATAACTCGTAATGCGCGGGTCTGACGGCAACGACTGACGGCAACGTGCGTGCACATAGCCGTACTCGGAGAAACAGTTCGGCACCGGGCTAGTCGCCATGGCCGGGCATGGTCCTAGCCCAGGGAGTCGGCGGCCGGAACTCCTAAAGCGGGTGTCGCAGGTTCGAATCCTGCCGGGGGCACAGCATGAAGGGCCAGCTCAGGAGGGGTTTCCTCCCAGGCTGGCCCTTTGCCATTTCTGGTGCCGTGCCACTCGCGTGCCACTACGACCGAGTAGAGCCTGCGCCAGCGTCCTTGCCCGAGGAAGATCAGCATGCCCGCCTCAGAGGGCAGCCCGACCTGCGCCACCAGGTCGCAGCGCTGGCGACGAGCACGGAATCAGACGCACTCGCCTGGAGAGCTCTACACATACCTCCATATTCTTCACATTTCTCTAATTAGTGGATTAAACACCAATCGGCCTACACGGAGGCGATCAGGGCGGCATCCTGGAGTCCGATACATCCCGTTTTATGTTGATTCACTGCTAGCGATTAGAGGGAAAAGTTGAAAATCAACATTCGAGCTGAATCTGAAAACGCAGAACTTTCCTTCGCGGCAAAGAAGTTCGCAGGCGGCAGCATGATGCGATTGCTCGCGGCTTTGGCTATTACCGCGTCCTTGGCAATGACCGCTCGGTGCGGCAATGAGGTGCCGCAGCCGCCGGAACCGGGTGTCGCTACATCCAGCCCGCAGCCCCCTGAGACGCCGGACACCACGCGCCGCTGACCGTTCCGCATAGAGCTCCCAGCAGGATCTCCGGTTTGGGTTCTGGCACGCACATAGGGGAAAGGGCCAGCTCAGGAAGATGTTTCCTCCTGAGCTGGCCCTACACTGCCTTCCACGCTGCGCAACAGAGCTCGTGTGGGGATTCAGTCGCCCGCGGCCGTCAGATCGCCCTCGCCGTTCCGGATCATGGCCCCAAGGCGGTCCGCGATCGTCCGATCACGGTCACTTGTCATGTGCTGATAGATCAACGCCGCGCGCGAGCTGCTGTGGCCCATGCGCGTCATCAGCTCCCGAGTGCTGGCGCCGGCGGTCGAAGCCAACGTGTTGCCCGTATGCCTCAGGTCGTGAAAGTGCAGCTTGGGCGAGACGCCCGCTGCCTTCCTGGCCTTGATCCAGTCATCCCGGAAGTTGCTCCGCCGAAGCTGCCCACCCTGTGGACCAACGAACAGGTGGCCCTCCTGACCATCGGCGGCGTAGTGCTTCAGGTGGTGGCTGATCTCGTCGACCAGCTCAGCGGGGAAGGAAACGGTTCGAAGGCCCGCGGCCGACTTGGGCGCCTTGTCGAAGAGCCGCCCGTTCTGCAACTCGGCCTGTGCCCGGCGGACCACAACCAAGCGACCGTTCAGATCGATGTCCTTGCGACGCAGCGCGGCCAGCTCGCCGAAGCGGAGAGTCGTGAACGCAGCCAGGAGGACGAGCAGCCGGTAGCGCGGTGCAATGGCATAGGCGACGCCAAAGACTTCCGCCACCGACAAAACAGGCCGCTCAGGCACGTCGTAACTGTCCGCGCCTTTGATCCGGCACGGGTTGCGGCGGATCAGCTCGTCATCTACCGCGGTGTTCATCAGGGCCCGCAGCAGTTGGTACGCCTTGACCACCGTGGGCTCCCCCACCCCAGCAGCGAGCAGCTTGCCGCGCCAGCTTCGCACCCGAGCGGTCGTGACGTCAGCGATGGAGCCCGCACCGAAAACGGGAACGACATGCAGCCGCATCACCGACTCATTCCGCTCACGAGTCCGGTCGGCCAGTTTCCGATCCCTCAGCCACGCCGTGGCGTAGTCGGCGAAGTTCACATCCCCAGCATCGGGGTCCGCCCACTGCCCACGGGTGATGTCCGCCTCAATGTGAGTCAGCGCGACCTGCGCATCGGTCTTGGTCTCGTACGTCTTCTCAGCCGGGCGCAGGAGGCCAGTCTGCGGATCGCGGTAGCGCACCTGCCACCGGCCGGAGGCGAGCTGACGGCAGGACCCGAAGCTTCTGCGCCTCCCCTTCTTGTTGGCCATCAGGCAGCCCTCCGCAGGGCGCCACCACTCCGGCGTATCGGCTGAATGGTGTGAGCCTCGATGAAGGTCCCCAACGCGCTCTCGGGGATGCGCACATGTCGGCCAACCTTGACGAACACAATGCGTCGCTCCGCAATGAGGCGGCGCGGGAAGCGCTCCGTCGTCCCGAGAAGTTCAGCGACCTGCGCCACGGTCAGATAGCGGTCAGCCACGGATCGGTTCTCCTTCTGTTCCGGGGGCGGGTTCGAGGGATGCGGCAAGCCAGGCTTCGGCGGAGGACAGACCGGTTCCGGCGAAGACCCAGTGCGAGACGACGAGGGTCGTGCCGGTGTCGCCTTCGGTGGCTGCTGCGGCTTGGGCGCGGCGCCATTCGGCGCGGGCGGCGCGAAGGGCGCCGAGGGTGGTGGAGTAGCGGCGGGACTTGGTGGAGAAGTGGCCGCGGAAGCCGAGCATGTGGGCCCAGGCCCGGAGGCGGAGGTCTTCTAACTCCTTGCGCGCGCCGAGGGCCCAGGCCGTTCGGATCAGCCGGCGGGCGTGGTCGCTGATGTCGAGTTGGGCGAGTTCGGCGAGGAATTTCAACGGGCGGTCCAGAGCTCCGGTCGCGGTCTCGGCGCCCTTGGTGGCGTACTTGGCGATGTAGGAGGCGACAGCCCGCTCGGTCAGTTCCTGGCCGCTGTCGAAGTCGGCGGAGCGGATCGTGCGGACGTCGAGCTGACGGCCGAAGGTGAAGGTGGGCGCGCGTCCGTCGATGACCGGGCCGTCCACGCGGACGTGAGCAGCAGCGGCGCCGATGGCGTCGGTGAGCAGTTCAGCGGTGGCCCAGGCCGGAGGCGGGGTGTCGCCGCCCTCGGGGCCGTCGATGCGGATGACGGCGTGGAAGTGGACGGCGCCGCGCTTCTGGTACTCGGCGACCTTGGCGAAGGAGACCCGGGCGTACTGGCGGAACGCGCGCTGTGAGAATCCGGCGCGCTTGGCGACCTCGCGGCGCAGGTAGGTGGAGAAGCGTCGCCAGAGCGGGCCGGCGTGCGCGTTCCAGAGGACGGCCGCTTCGTAGTCGTACGTTTCTGGGTCGAGCGGGGTGCCGAGCGCAGCGTCGTCCTGGTCGTGGTGGACGCCGCAGCGGCAACGGCGGACCGAACCGGCCGGACCGGAGGGGCGGTTGTGAACGGGACCGAAGCTGGGGGCGGTGAAGGTGGCGAAGACGCGGGGGTGGGCGGCGACGCGTTCCGGGATGCCCTTGCCGCCCCGCAGTCCGGAGGTGATCAGGTGGAAGGTGTCGCGGCGATAGACCTCCGCGCAGGCCGCACAGCGGGTGGTGCGGCGGTTGTTGCAGCGGACCAGGAGGTGACCGGCCGGGAGGCTGGAGGAGTCGAGGCGGTGGAGGACGTTGCCGATCTCGCCGGTGCGGGTGTCGACGTCGTACTCGGTGCGGTGGCCGTCGAGGCGGATCGGGTTGGTGCAGCCGCCGAGTCCGGAGAGCTGGCGGAGGATACCGGGCAGGGTGCCGTGCTGGGCCAGCTTGGCGAGTTCGGGCAGTGGGGGCGGGTTGGTGCGGGTGAAGATGGCGTTCTCCTTCTGGCTGGCTTGCTGCGCTGGTCAGGAGGGATGAGCCCCGGGGCGGTGGATGCTTGGCCGTGTCGAACCGCCCCGGGGCATCAGATGCCGTTCAGCGCCGGTGGTGGTCGCGGAGCATCGAGCGCAGGACCACGGCGGCGATGGCCACGGAGATGGCCGTGACGGCGACGGCGGCCAGGAGCGCGGTCAGGACGACTCCGCCGACGAGGACGGCCGCGACTGCTCCGGGGCTGATGGAGATCTGCAGGAGCGTGCGTCGTACGGGTGCCGGGTCGGCCGGGGTGTGGGTGTGTGCGGGCGGCGGGGTCGAGTTGTCGGGGTACTTGGGCAGGAACACAGCGGAGTCTCCTTATCTACTCGTCTAGTCATGTGAGCCGTTGACAATGCCCACGCCGGAACGCGTGCCGGAGTCGATGGCGGGAGCCATGAAGGTGTGCGAGAGGAGGAAGCCGAACAGGGCGATCACGACGACGATCCAGGTACGGACGCCGAGGAACTTGACCGCTCCCCAGGCGATGAAGCCGAGGACGACGACGAGCGGGAGGCTGACGGTCACGGGGGTGCAGGTCCTTTCAGCGGACGGGGCAGCGGTGGGTACGGGCAGCGAGTTCGGCGGCGGCGCGGCTGTCGTAGTCGGCGGAGAAGCCGCAGCGCGGGGCGGTGCAGGCGGCGGTGTGCTTCTCGTGGCCCCGGTCGTCGTAGGACGTGCCGACCTGAACGGGGCCTATGCGGGTGACGGACCGGAAGCGGCGGTTGGCGGTCACGCGGATCTCCTTTCAGAGGTGGGCGGCGATGGCGTCGGCCATGGGCGCGGGGACGCCGAGCCGGGCGCGGAGGGTCGGGGTGTCGATGGCCGTTCCGGTACGGGTGTGGTGTTCGGCGGCGACCTTGCGGGCGTGCTCGACCAGGGCGGCCGGGACGGCTACGGCAGGCGGAGCGGGGGTCGGTTCGGGAGCCGGTTGCGTGGGGAGCTCCGGGGCGGGATCGGGCGCGTCCTCCTGGTCCTGCTCGTCCTCGGTGTCCTCGTGCGGGACCGGACCCGGGGCCGAGTGGGCGAGGAGGGTCCCGCCGAGGAAGGCGACCGCGGGCCAGCCTGCGACGAGGATGCGGAGCCATGCCGGCACCTGGTCCAGGTCGAGGAGCCCGGCGGTGGCAACGTTGGCTCCGAGGGACGCGGTGAGCGCGATGACGAACCAGCACCACCCAGCCGCTTTCGCGTCGCCGGTCCGCAACCGGCGCCAGGCGGCGACGAGCAGCAGGTCGACGGAGATGGGATACGCCCAGGCCTTCCATCCGTCCTGACCGGCGGCCGAGGCGACGTCGTGCAGGTGGGCGAAGGACAGTGCTGCGGCGATGAGCGCTTGTACGAGTACCGCGTCGATACGGGCCAGTTGGGCGCGCATGCTGCGGCTCCTTCCGGATTCAGGCATGGCAGGGGTAGGGAGTTGGCGCGAGACGGTCACGCCGACCGGAGTGGGGAGGGAGCGAGTGTCAGTCGGTCACGGGGCGCGGCTGGAGTACCGGGGCCCTCGTCGTGTCGACGGGCCGTACGGGCACGTCGGACCGGAAGCGCTTGAGCGCGGGGAGGTCGGGCACCAGGTGGGCCGCCTGGCGGCAGATCTCGGCGGCGTCGCCGAGGGAGAGGTACGGGGTGCGGATGCGGGACCAGCCGCCGGAGGTGTCACCGGCCACGGCCAGGCCGGGCCGTTCGGGAGCGATGGCGCACGCGGCGGAGACGGCTTCGGGGGCGATGTCTCCGAGCGCCATCTTGGCGGAGGCTTCGTCGTTGACGCGGTGGCAGACACGGCCGGTCAACTGGGCCCGGAGCATGGTCGCTCCCTTGCCCAGTTCGGCGCCGAAGCGCTGCCCGCAGACCTCCAGGTAGATACCGGCGGCGCGGCCGAGCTGGGCGAGGCGGATGAGTTGCGTGACCATTTCGTCGCGTCGGTCCTCGTCCTTGCGGGTAGCGACGAGGAAGAGTTCGGCTACCTCGTCCACGAACAGGACGATGGGGACGGGGCGTTCGTGCTCGGACAGGCCCCAGATGTCGGAGGTGATCTCCTCGTCGGGGGCGTCCGGGGCGATCCCCTGCCGGGCCTTGATCAGGTCGTATCGGTCCTCCATTTCCTTGACGAGCACCGGCAGCAGCTCGGCCGCCTGTTCGGGGTCGGTGGCCAGTGCCGAGAGCCGGGCGGCGAACGGCGCCAGCTCCACACCGCGCTTGCAGTCGATGCCGACCAGGGCGACGGGTTGCGGGGCGAGTCCGGCGACGAGATGCCGCAGGTACATGGACTTGCCGGACAGGGTTGCGCCGAGGGTCAGTTGGTGAGGCACGGTGCGGTAGTCCCGTACGAAGGGAGTCGCGTCCTCCCGCAGCGCCACAGGCACCTTGAGGAACCCGCCATCGACCTTGCGCGGCATCCGTACCCGCCGCAAGACATCGAAGCCGACGAGCCGCAGTTCGACCACACCGGGCTTGACGGTCGTGACGTACACGGCGTGAACGCCCCAGGCATGCCGAAGCCGTTCGGCCGAGGCGGCGACGTCGGCGGGTTCCTGCCCGGGAGCGAGCCGCAGACGAAGCCGTAACCCGGTCGAAGTGGGCCGGATGATTCCCCGACGCGGCGGTACGGGGCGTATCTCCCGTCGGGTGGTGGCCTTGACCGCCAGGACCCGCAGCCGGGAGGGAGCGACGGTCAGGCCGCAGGCCTCCATGACGGAGCTGTAGGAGCTGAGCAGCCGGGCCGTGGATATCAGGAGACCGACCGTGGACCAGTAGACGCCGGGGTGCTTGGCCCGGGTGTAGGCAGCCCCGCCGCCGAGCGCGGCGACGGGACCACCCACCTCCAGAAGCGTTGCCAGATCGGTCATCAGGCCGTGGCCCCCATGGCGGCCGGGAACGCGGCCGGAGTGACGGCGGCGGAGCGGTAGGCGATGCCGTGCCGCTGCTGGCCGTTGAACACGCTTTCCCACGGCCGGGCCACGAGCCCCGGCAGCGAGACCGGAGCGCCGAGCGCGAGCCCCTCGGAGACACCGCTCTCAGGAACGGTGACCTTGATGAGGGAGGACTCTCCTTCCTCGATGTAGACGACGCCGATCGTCATCAGTGCCTCACCGCTGTTGATGTCCTTGGCGATCTCGCCGGTCTGCCGGTCGCGGACCTTGGGCTCGGGCGCCTCGGTCAGCAGGATCGTCGCGGCCGAGGTCTCCACACGGATGGTGCGCAAGAGTTCTTCCCATCTACTCGTCTATACAAGATGCAGCCTTCGAACCCGATCTCCGGGAACGACGACCACCCTGCCACACAACTTGCCCACTCGTCTATACGAGTATGCCTGTTGGCGTGTACGAGTTCCGGGAAGCGGCCCCGCGCACCACCGCGGATCACCCGCTCCTCACACCGATCACGTCGCCGGGAGCTGGTAGGACAGGACGTACGCGTCCGCTGCCATGACCGTGTCGCAGACCTCCACGGCCCGCCCCTCGGTGTCGTACGCGGTGCGGATCAGGTGGATCACGGGCACGCCGGAGGCCAGCCGGAGCGTCTTGACCTCGGACGGCGAGGGCATCCGGGCCCGGATCTCCTCCTCGAAGTGGTCGAGCCGGTGGCCCAGTTCCTCAAGACGGGCGTAGATGCCGCCGGGACCGGGATTGGGCTCGGCGATCGGGGTGTCCCGGGCGATGTCGAGCGGAAGGTACGAGGTGGCGAACTCGACCGGACGCCCGTCGAGCAGATACCGGCGCCGGCGGGCGAGCACGCGCCGTACGGAGCCGAGCCGGGTGGAGATGTCCTGGCTGGCCTTCTCCTCCTTCACCTCCAGGCTGTCCACCTGCGGGTGACTTCCGGCGGCGTCGGCCTCGACGATGAACGCGGACTTCCCTTGTTCGCGGTGGCGCCGGGCGAACCGGTCGGAGGCTAGTCGCCGCACGGGTGGCCGTGGTCGTACGAAGACGCCTTTTCCGTGCTCGGCATGGACGAGCCCCTCGCCCTGGAGGATGGAGAAGGAGTTCCGGACGGTCATCCGGGACACTCCGTAGTGCTCGACGAGCTCAGCTTCCGAGGGGAGCTTTTCGCCCTCCTTGAATCGCCCACGGTCGATGGCCTCGCGCAGCTGGTCGGCGATCTGCCGGAACACCGCACGATCGCTCGTGGGGTCCAGGTCGCCAAGCAGACTGGTCGGGAGTGAGGTCACGAGTACTCCTTTAGGTATCTAGACGAGTGGGCGAGTGTTGTTGCTACGGTGGAGAGCCTAGCCATCCGAGAAGGCCGAGGAACGTGACCACTGACCGCCCGCACTCCGTGAGCGTTGCCGGAGTCATTGTCGACGACCAGGGCCGAGCCCTGCTGATCAAGCGTCGCGACAACGGTCACTGGGAACCTCCGGGTGGCATCGTCGAGCGGGAGGAAACCCTCCCCGAGGCCCTTCAGCGCGAAGTCCTCGAAGAAACCGGCATCAAGATCGCGCTCCCCGCGACCCTCACAGGCGTCTACAAGAACATGACGGGCCTGATCGTCTCGCTGGTCTTCCGATGCGAAGCCGCCGACGGCACACCCACCACCGGGGACGAGACCTACGCACTGCGCTGGGCCACCCGCGAAGAAGTCACCGAACTCGCCGACGAGGCGTACGCGATCCGCGTCCTTGACGCACTCGACGCGGCATCCCCGCCGGCCATCCGCGCCCACGACGGCGTGAAACTCGTCTAGCCCGAACCCGCTGCACATGGCGGCCTACCAGCACGAAGGAACTTGTATGCACGAGTATACGAGCACTGCGCGGGTCTGGGGACTCACTTGCCCAGGTTTCCCAGAAGAGGTCAGCAGGGCCCGCCGCTGGACGCGGGACATCCTGCGCGGCTCACCGTTAGCCGAGGACGCCGAACTGATCGTGAGCGAACTAAGCGCGAACGCGATCCTCCACACCGCCAGCGGACAGCAGTCAGGCAGCTTCCATCTGGCCCTCGCGGTCTCCTCCCAGGTCGTCGCCCTGTCAGTCACAGACGACGGCGGCACCGGGACGGCACCGAAGACCGAGCACGCCGACCAGAACGCCACACACGGGCGAGGCCTCGGCATGGTCAGCGCGATCGCCCACCGAGTCGTGATCCACGACAGCCAGGCCGGCCACACAGTCACCGCAGAACTCTTCACGAGCGCCCGCCCGGGAGGCCACCCGTGCTGACCTCGACCACTCCCGAGGACTTAGCCGCGGCGGGGCAGGACGGCACGTACCGCTGCTGGGCCACGGCCTACCCGCTGCACGAGACCAGCTCCATCCCCCTGGGAGCTCACGATGCGACGAGCCCCCGCCTGGCACTGCGGTGGCTCCGCGAACGCACGAGGAACGTCACGGACCAACTCGACATGGCATACGCCCAGCCGGGCCGCTACTGGCTGAGGGACGAGACGGAACACGAACGAGCCCTCGCCTACCTGACCACAAGCACGGCCTACCAACTCACCCTGCACGACGAGAACACGCGCTACGTCCTCGTGGCCTACCCGCCCGGGGTGACCTCGTGAACGGATACACCCGCGGCTTCTGGTGCGAATGCTGGACCGAAGACCTCACCAAGGCAGACAGTCCGGCCTTTCACAGCTCCTTCGACGCCCACTCCGCCGGACAGGCAGACCGCTGGATAGCGATCGCACTGCGCACCATCACGCCAGCACTGGACTCCAGAGCCTCCGACGAAGCCTGGGAGTGGCTGTACGAGGGCCGCATCGAGACGAGGAGAGCTCTCCTGTGCTCGGAGCCCTGCACTGTCACGATCAACCAGGGCGGCACACGCATCACTTGGACTGCCCGACCAGCGCTCTTCCTACCCCTGGCCCACCGGCGAGGCCTTGAACTTCCGTGCTGCGCATATGACTTCAAGCCCCACGTGACCGTGTCGAGTCTCAGTTGATGGTTGACGGGTTGGCGTCGGGTGATGCTTGACGTCTGCCCTAGACGATCTTCCGGCGGTTGTGTTCGCCGGACTTGCGGACGACCACCTCCTTCCTGGTCACGCGCGGGACGGTGGTGATCAGCTCGGGGCCGTGGAAGACGCGGATGACGTCCTCGGCCAGGTGGGCGGTGACGACCTGGTGGGCATAGCCGCGACCGAGCTGGATGCGCTGTCCGGCGACCATGAAGCCGCCGACGCTGCTGACGGTCCGCTCGGCGATCTGCTCGGCGGGCGGCGGCAGCAGGGGAGGCGGTCCGGCCGGACGGCTTCCTTGCAGGCGCCCGCAGGCCGAGGCCGGCAGCGGGCTGGGCAGGGTGGCCTTGAGGACGCGCTGCTCGTCGAGGACCTGCAGGACCCGTCCGTCCAGCCGCAGGGTGACCCGTTGTCCGGCGAACGGCCAGCCGATCAGGACCTTGTCGCCGCCCAGGCCGACGTAGCCGACCGCGTTCACGGTGCGGTCCACCTCCACCGTCCCCTTCGTGTCCCTGGCCGGTCCGGGCTCCTCGGCCCAGGGTCCGGCGGGCCGGGCGTCTCCGCCGGCCAGCAGGGCTTTGAGGTCACGGCCGGACAGCTTCGAGGGCAGCGTCTTGTGCCGGCCGCCGCCGATCAGGACGTGCAGCCGGTTCACGTCGATCCGCAGGGTCACCGTGGTGCCGGCCAGGGCCGGGCCGAACCAGATCTGCTGCCCGCGCAGGCTCAGGTTCCCCGACGCGGGAACCACCCGGTCCACCTCGATCGCGCCGACCTCGCCTTCGGTCATCGGCCAGGCCCGCGGCACCGTCGCTGGTTCCGGCTCCGCCGATGCCGGCGCGGGGACCGGGTCGAGGCGGGCGGGCAGCCTCACCGGCAGGGCATCCTGCTCGGCCCGCGGCCGGGGGACGAAGCGGCTGGCCGGGACGGCCATGTCCAGTCCCTGATGAGGCCGCATCCGGTTGTACTCCTCCAGCCAGGCATCCACGGTCGCCTGCGCGGTGGCCAGGTCGGTGAACGGGTCCTGCTGGTCGAGGAGTTCACGCCGCAGGGTCTGGTGGAAGCGTTCGATCTTCCCGGTGGTGGTCGGGGACCGCGGCTTCGTGAGCCGATGGGTGATGCCGTTCTCCCGGCAGATCCGGTCGAACATCGCCTCTCCCGGCTTGCCGGGAGAGAAGCGGGCGGTGAACTGCTTGCCGTTGTCGGTCAGTACCTCCTCGGGCACTCCGAACCGCACCAGCGCTTCCCCGAAGGCCGAACAGACCGCGCGGGCCGTGGCCCGCTGGACCACCTTCGCGATCACCATGAACCGGGAGTGATCGTCGATCCCGGTGACCATCTTGCATTCGCCGCCATCTGCCAGCAGCAGTCCGCCGACGATGTCCATCTGCCACAGTTCCATCGCCGCCGACCGCTCCCACCTGCGGTAATCCGACCGGCGACGCCTGCGGACCCCCGGCTCGATCAGACTGTTGCGGATCAGAACCCGATAGACCGTCGCCCTGGAGGGCACCGGTGCGAGGCCCCTGCGCTCCAACTCGTGCACCAGCCTGCGCGGACCCCAGGTGGGATGCCGGCGCCGCAGTTCACAGACCACCGCCTCCACCTCCGACGCGATCCGGTGCGGACACGAGGCCGGCCGGTGCGACCGGTCCGTCAGTCCCGCAAGACCCGACTGCTCGTACTTGCGCACCCAGGAGTGCACCGACTGCCTCGACACCCCATACCGGGCCGCGACTTGAGTGACCGGAACTCCCGCAGCAACCTCCATCACCGCGTGATACCGCTGCTCGACCACGCTCAACTCCACCAGCACGGCCCCGGCCCTCCCTGCACGCGGATCAGACGCGCACAGCCAAGCCGAGGCAAGCGGTGTCAAGCATCAGGTGAAGCCACAACGTCAAGCATCAACCGAGACAAGACAAAGCCCCACGTGACCGACTGAGTTACAACTTTCTCTACTGGTTCAAGGCGGCTCGCTCCGCTCCCCGCGCGCGGCCCGGCCCCCGGCCGGGCCTGCGCTCCTGTCTCCGCCCCGCTCCAGCCCAGCCGCCGCCCGCGCCGCGCTCTCAGCAGTCAGCCGCTGATGCCAGAGAAAGGGGTACGTCGTGGCTTGGGCGGTCGGCTCCACGGCTTTACGAGGCACCGCCATCAGCATGGAGCAAAGCACTTACAGCCTCATAAAGGTCGCCATTATCCTGCTCGTCCCTCCAACGCGAAAACTCCACCTTGATGCCCCGCCTACGAGCATCGGATAACAGTTCGGCGGCCGGGCGTGTCAGCGCTCTATTACTTACGAGCAAATGACCTTCCACGCTAATGCTAGCCATTCCGAGCAACTGTCTTACATATTGCGCTGAAACAAAGCTTTTCTGGGTCAGATACTTCATTTCAATAGAAACTGACCTCTGGTCTGGCGTAACAACCCTCAAGTCTGCGCCGAGGTCTACGCCCTGCTCTAGGACACCATACTCAGGAAAGAGTCGAGTGAGTTCGGCCACGATCAGACGCTCGTAAACCAGCGCAGAGGTCCGCATAAAGTTGACATCGCTGCCTGCACCAGGATCCACCGTCCTTAGGACATCAAGCGCTCGGCGAGCCTCCTGAGGAGATGCCTCGCGAGCCTCTTCAATAGCTCGTTCACGTCTCCGCTTGGTCGCGAATTTCATTTGGGTATCGCCGTGCCCGAAGCTAAGAAGCGGATTGCCGCTTACTAGCATGAGTAGGAACACGATCCCACCCAGAATGAGCGCGACGGAGCCCGCCTGATTATTTGTCATAAAGACGGCTGCTGCACCAACGCTAGATAAAGCTAGTCCCGTAAATCCGGCCGCGAACCGGCTCCAGCCAGATAGAGGATCCCCCTCGGATTCGTTGTCCATTTCACTTTCGTCGTTCGGATCAGAAACATCAGACATAGCGCCACCACTTTCCGCCTTTATGAAGCTGTCCAAGCTTGGCGATCTAGTAGCGTGGCCGACATTGCCAACCAGCATAAATGTTGCCTGGCGTTCCGGGCCCCTCCGGCAGGACCCATTAAGCACCAGTCAGGTTGACGAATCACCGAGGTGAGACGAGCAAGCAAAATCAGAACAACGGGTGCTGTTCTGAGCTTGGGGAACCAGCGTTCCCCTCAACGATCTCCATGGGAATAAGTTCGATTTGCTCTGGGGCGTAGAGCCAGTAATAGCGCCCCTCGATCTCTTGTCGACCAGTGATCTTAAGCGCCATGTTATCTCGGTGCGCATCCATAGCGAGGTCGTAATCTTCGGCATTTAGCCTAACCCTCATCTTCCGCGCTGCAGTTCCCGCCAGAACATCAAGCCTAATCAGACCTGGCCTGCCCGGATTAGGTCGCTCCAAAAGGGTGACGGAACCCAATACTGTCACTCGCTGAGGCCTTGACGTGGCTGCCAGCACATTGCCAGCTCTTTCGAGAATCGGGTAATCAGCAGGCGAAAATTCCAGGCTGTGAGACTCAGTGTGCACTTCTTCGAATAGATCAGCCGCTACTGTCATCTCAACGCGAACCTCACCACCGCGTGAATCTCTAACCAGATCCCGCACGGCATGAGTAATCTCGTAGCAGAACCCACGACCCACGCTTTCAATAAAGCCCGACGTGGATCCAGTATCTGCAAAATGGTCCACGACCTCACGGGTAGTCTCAAGCACGTGCACCAATCCACGCGTGATGTCCCGGCCGGTGTGGGTGCCCGTCAACGGTCTTGTGTCGCCTGGTTTGAGCTTCTTCTCGGTAAAAACTTCGTCTGGTGGCGCATAGGCAGTAACAACGTAACTTCCGACTTCCGTCTGCCCCATTAAAACGGAATCCAGAAACGAGCGAGCGAGATGAGAATTCGAATTCCCGAAATATGCAAGTTTCGATTTGCGCGATTTTGCCGCCACCACCATTGACTTACGGGCGGCAGAATACAGGTCCTCCCCTGCCAGCCACTGAATGGTTCCGTGGTGCGTTTGCGCTTCCTTCTGGAATCTAATCTCGTCACCTAGGGTACTGGTGACAACAGCCTTTTCAAGAAGAGATCGAACCCGATCATCTCCAAGCTTCCACGCTTGAGCTACCGCCTGGGCGAGTAGTTCCGCATAGTCTGCAACTCCCGAGTCTTGCGGTAGTAGCAGTCCACCGACGCCCCTCTCACCACTCGGACGCCAGCGACTGTATAGGCTCTCCTGCCCTCCGAATCTTTCCCAACCACTGCGCTCCAAAATTAACGCCAGCTGAGAATCTGAGATGCTAGACGCGATCTCCTTGTAGCTCGGGGAATTCATGGCATTCCCCCTTTTCCGATCCTTTCCATTATGCCGCAGAGCGCGACATCATCGAAAATATTCGACGTAGTTACCCGGACCGCAGTGTGTTCTCTTCCGCTTGGCACTTCGCCGGATAAGCTCCGCCAGTACGCGCAATGACGAAGCGCGAAGTAATCATGACTCGCCTCCACCCAGCGTGCGATGTCCTTTGGCACAATCATGGCGACTAGGATTCTGTGCACCATTACCGGTGTTCGTGCCATCATCTCAAGTCGATCATTACTAAGATTCACGGACACGAACCCGCTAGACGGAGAAGCGGGAGAGGTCCAGGTGCTCTTTAATTGTATTTTGAGGTCAATTTGGCAGTCGACTTCATGTGAGTCTGAAGAGTGAGTGAGTTGCCAGTCAATGCCATCATCCGGCTCCGGCTTCGCCATGGTGCAACCTGAAGCTGCCGCTACGGCCCGCAGATAGCCCTCCTGAAGCATCTCCATGCGGTCCTTCTCTCGCAGGTCGCCTCTCAGCGGCTCTGCTGGCACCTCCGCACTTGTGCTCAACATGTGTTGCCCTCCCCCTGAAGCTAGGTGCACACGCTACGAGGATCTTTCACCAACCGATAGATCGTCTACCCTCGCTGTAACGAGAACGTAGCTCTCCGGGTTCGGGATGATCAGTACGTAGGCCCAAGCGCAGCCCATGCAGTCCTCTCGATGTGATCAAATTGGACGCCAGCCACAGCGCGGGCCCTGGTGTGCTCAACGGAGTACAGCGTCTGGCACACGGCAGTCACCCGCGAATTCCACGGTGGCCTGGTGGCCAGCCCACCGGGCACCAACGGCCTCAGCAGTGGTTCAGACGATGAGGTCAGTACCAGACCCGTGCCGGATCGTGCGGGGAGCCACGTGGAACACCGGGGAACCAGTCGACGAATCGCCAGGGGCCGAATCCACTCCGCCGCAGGTCAGCAGTGCTCCCGCGCCTAGAGCACCTAAGCTTCCCAAGCTAAGAGTCAGCACTAGGGGTCACGCACCTCCCCGCAGTCGGACTCTCATAACTCGGTTACGCCATCGCGTATGCGTCGAGGAAGCCCCTTCCAGTCCTCCATCGCGCCCTGTATCAGTCGCTGTAGACGTTCCTTGCCTTCGACCTTGAGCACGTCTCGCAGGCAGGCGCAGTCGGCTAGGTCTCTGTTGCCAACGATGCAGATGTAGATACCCGCGATCTGCAAGCCCCGCGCAGCTGCCGAGAGTTTCGCATCAACCGGCAGTGGGATCCTCCGGGCCAGCTCTTGCGCAAAGACCCGCTCGATCCTGGGGCGACCCAGCAAGCCGAAGAGGCCGCCTGCTGCGCGGCCAACGGCCTCATGCAACCGATCCTTGCCTTTGAGGATGCTGCGCGCCAACTGGGCGAGGTCATCACAGCCTCTCCGGCGATGGCGCTTCACGAGCGTTTTCCACGTCTCGTCCGAGACGTAGGCAGACGCGCGCTCAGCGATGACCGCGGTGCCACCGTGTTCGACGACGTCCAGGCATAGTCGCGCGGCCTCCTCCGCTCTCTGACGCTCTCGGGTGGCTTGTGTTGGAGGCTGGGGGCGTCGTTGGGGTCGAGTGGCGGCCCTGGGCGTGGCCGACTGCCGCGGTGCTCGAAGCGGGGGTTGGGCACGCTTCGCAGGTCGTTTACGGGGCGTGGGGACGCGTCCGGCCGGCCGACCGCGATGGTGGTGACATCGCACGTCTGGGCCGGTCACTCGGTTCTTGCATAATGTCCCGTCGTCGGTCTGCGCACGGCACCGATACACCATGCCGGAAGTGTGAGGACGCGCCAAGAAGCCGGACAAGTATGCCTATTTGGCCAGCAAGACCTCCGCGACCTCCTCTCGGGCCAACCAAGGCAGCAAGAAGGACTGGAGAACGCACGGCCGTCTCATTTTCCGTCTCATTCAGCCCCGTTCACCGTCGTTCAGGCGAGATTCGGAGCCGTCCCCGCACCGGCGGCCAGCCGCCCATGAACCAAGGTGAACGCACCTGGACGCAGCCCCTCACCCCACCAACACAGTTGGAAAGCGTGCGCTTGGTTGAAGGAGTAACGCGTGGTCAGTACTGGCAGGTCATCCCCTGGCCATCGACAGAGCCCGAGCGTGGTCTGGATCCCAGAGGAGTCTCCGCACCGCTCCAGACAGGCCAGGGATGGACCTGCCAGTCGCGCCAAACCCGTGCCCCAGAGACACACATCGGAGGATTTCACGCTTTCACTGCAATCGAGATTCAACATGGGCGAGAGTGATGGAGAGCCAAGACGGGAATCGCCCCTCCTCCCAGGCATAAAAATGAACATCGTCCGACTTTGCTCGATTATGAATCTCGCAAAGCCAGAGACCATTCTCTACGACGCTGCGCCCACCTAGGCTGTAGGGCCAAAAGTGATCAATCTGATGGCCTACGCGAACCTGTGGGCATTCATACCCCCATACGACGCGAGAAGCGCAATGAGTGCTTCTTGGACGAACGATATTGAAGGAACGAGGTCCAACACACCTAGTCCAATCGTCTCGCGAGATAGGCGCAACAATCGGATTGATTAGAGCAAGAGCTTCCGGAAGGGATCGCAGAGCACGTGCATCCATGTGTCGAATTTTCCAAGTGTCGACGGAGATGCCCTCAAGCTCATTCACCAACTGGAGATAACTGAAGGCGCCACTGAAGCGCTGGCGCATTACATCTACGTCAATCACCAGTTGATCTGTAGCTCCGACTGGCTAGACAGATCGCCATAGTGCTTCATTACGACCACGATTTCCAGGGGATTCGAATATTCTCCATTCAAGCACAAACCCCTCCCCTCAATTTCTTTGTACCGCAACGGGCGCCCCACCGTTTTCGCGTCCAGAATCTCAAAGTCGCCGACGTTGGATGTTTGCTCAGTTGCTTTTACGTGTGTCGTCGTTCCCGCATTATGGCTGCCAGTTGCGCCCCGCAACATCTTGTACTGCTCTTTCCCTTGCTTAGCCGGGCGGCCGGCTGGCGTTAGTCGGCTAAACGTAAGAACGACCGCGGCCCCGTTTCCTTTAAGATGATCGGCCAGGTTTCCGCTAGCCTCGGGGAGCGCACCCCTAACCAGTGCATCTTCGAGAACATTCCGAGCGATTCTTTTGCTGACCGTGTTAGCCGGTCCGCTAAGGGCGCGAACCCACGAAAAGTCCCAGTTAGTATTTTGGAACTTAAGTTCTTGCAGTAGAGATCTGTAATCCGCCGTCGACCCATAGGTCAAAGCTCGTGCAAGAACACCAACAAGAAAGGCCTCCTGCATGATGGTCTGCTGACTTTGGGCTTTCCCAAAGAAGACCGACGAGGCATGGTTCCCGACCGTTTGATGAAGCGCAATGTAGGCGTGGCTCAACTCGGCCGCCAGCTCCGACGGGTTCAGATGAACCCGATGCTGAACGGGCAGATTATAGTAGTGACGACTTACGAGGTCGCCGAGCGCATTACACTTAAAGGAAAACCCACCGAAAGTCGGACTAGCTGGCCGGTGCTCATTGAACTGCACGTTATTAAAGAATGGGTTCGCCTCACCGCGGAATGCAGGTGTACGACACAGCTCTACGACAGTTTCGAAGGCCCGCTTCGCGGCATCGCTAGCATTTCTGCTCGTCGCATACTTTCCCAGGTTAAAGGCGTATGTGAGCCATTCATTATGTAGCTCGTCCAGCTTGGTAGCCGCCGTTGTCACTTGGGCGAATAGGTTGGCCAGCAGCGGGCTGCTATAAGCATTGCTGCCATCGTCGAGTAGCAGTACAACGGGAACAGGGTCCCCGGATTGCGCAGATCTACTCAGCCCAGTAATTCGGTGCTGACCGTCGAGAATCCAAAGTGGCTTCTGAGAAGGATCTTTGACATCCTCCGGAACATCAACAATGAAAGTGCCTGTACTGTACGAAGTGGAGTCGATACGCTTGGGTCGGATGCTAATGCCCGACGTGAAGGCGTTCTTTGCAAGCAGCACCGGATTAGGCATTAGGGCGCCAGAGTTATTGAAAACCTCAGCGATCTGATCCACACGGTCATAGTTGATGGGCCGTTGCCAATCCCGAACGGGCTGAGCAGTGATGTTTGCTGCAATCTGTTGATGGTCGGTCTGCCGAGTGAAGGCTGGAGCAATCGCGATGTTAGAGATGTCGGCAGCGGAAGCAAATCCTATGTAAATTGGGAAGACCTTACCCCCGCTGGAGATGCTCGAACGTAGACACTCAATTCGCATCCGCTACTCCCTGCCATTTTGTGGCTACAATAAGCGATCATGCTAGCACTGGCCGATCTCTTGAGGTACTGGTTACCGCAGAGATCCCGGTGGTGCTGCGTCCACTGCCGACCAGGAGCCGGGCGCCCTGCCCTCCCGCCACGTCGGCAGCATGTGAGGCGGCTGCGGTTCATGGACGGACGTACGTGACTGCACGACGCGATGAGGCTTCCGATCGGCTGGTTAGCTGTGCGCCCCAGGGGCCTCCAGTTCCCTGGACTATTCGTGGACAGGCCATCTGCAACGGGCCTATGTCGGCGCGCTGGCCAGGAAGAACACCACAAGGCGGAACGGCCTCCGGAGCCGCGTGCGATCGAAGCCGCCCCATCGTGGCAGCCAGATCGGCATACTCGATGCCTGGACCGCGAGTGCAGGGGGTGGCGATGTACGGCCGAAGCGACGAGGCATGGGAGCAGTTGACCGATGCCGGATTGAAGTTCCTCGTTGAACGGGCACAGCTCCACAAGGTCACGACCTATACGGAGATGAACTCTGTGCTGGCCCGGCGGACAGGGCTTCCCGGCTTCGACTTCGAGCAGGCGGACGAACGTGCCGCCATGGGCTACCTGCTTGGCCTGATAGTGGAACAGGACTACCCAAAGAGCGGGCTCATGATCTCTGCACTGGTTCACTACCTCGGTGCGAACGACGCCGGGCCGGGGTTCTACACGCTCGCGCAGCGGCTCGACCTGCTCCCCAAGGACTCCTCCGCAACGGCGAGACTCGAGTTCTGGATTGGGCAGGTCAACTCGCTCCACCAACTTCACTCGGCCCCTGGCCGATAAACGTTCGGAACCCCTCCTGCCGAATACGTGTCGAGGACGCCGAACTCTTGCGCTCAGTCACCCGGAAACGCCAGGTCAGGAGTTATGCGGCAGCGATTGCCCCCAGCGCCTTCTTAGCCCCTGGCTGCTCGCTGCTCAGGCCGCCCTCACTGTCCTCGGCATCACGCCCCTACAGGAGCGGCCGAGCCTGCACCTGTGTTGTTACCTCGGCTGACCCCGTCCCACCCTCGTAGCACCACCGAAGGAGCACGATGGCTGACACAGGCATTGACGACCTGTCCAAGTACGAGTCCGGGACCGACCCGTTCACCGCGTCCGAGCTGGAGGCGATTGCCCGCTTCCGCGAAAACCTGTCCGGCATCCCCGACATTGCCTTCAAGGGCTTCGACGCCGACGAGATCCGCCACCTCGCGTCCGAACACGGCATGGGCGAAGCCCGCAAGATGCTGCACTCATTCGCTACCGACCTCCTCAACGGCCGGTGGCTGGCGATCCTCTCGTTGAAGAACGACCTGCCGACCGGCACCGACGAGCCTCCCCGGTACAGCACGCCCGCCGCCCGGTACGTCGCCCACCTCACCGCCCAGCACCTCAACGCCTGCGCGAAGTTCGAACACGCCGTCACCATGTGGTTCCTGGACCTGGACACGCACCTCTCCTCCCCGCTGTACCTGAACAGGGATGGGGAGGAGTGAGCCACACGGAGGGGGCGACGAGGAAGTCATCGACTGACCGGTATAGAGCTACGGATCAGATGTTCCCCGTGCCACAGCCGTGCCAGAACGAGCGGGGAGCCACGGGGAACAGCAGCTACGAAGTCGGACGCGCCGGAGGGGCGTCAGGGCGCTCCCTCGCAGGTGAGGCGTCCAGCGTCCCCTGGATCACCCGAGCTTCCCAAGCTGAGGTCGCTACCTGGCAACAGATCGTTGCACAAGCCGAGTCCGGAGGTGGCGGCTCAGCCAGACATACGCAGCCATGGCCAACGAGCCGCGCGCCATGAAGTCGGCCCACAAAGGAAGGATTTGGGCGGCGCTGCCAGCCCCCAGGGCTCCCCACAGAAGAACGGTCGTGAGCACACTCGCCACCACCAGGACGAGCACGTAACTGACGCTGGCCGTACGGTTCCGACCAAGCCAAGTACCCAGCAGTCCCGAGGGGATCTGCACCACCATGTGGAAGCTCACGCAGCCGAACACGACAGCCAGGAAGATCATGAAAGGCGGCACGTCCGCCGAAGGATCATTGGCCGGGGCTGCCCCGTAGGCGTCCAGAACCCAGACCGGTGGCACAAGGAAGGTGAGCAGCAGCAGCGCTCCGCTCAGATGCATAGCGGCGAGGTGTACTGCCGCTCGGCGGAGCACCGTCTTCGTACGCCTCGTTGTAGACGTTGACTCGCGATCTCCTGCCCTCACGATCCCCCCTCGACATCTCGTGCACTCTGCCTTACCACGACACCGCGACACAGTACGTCGTACCACTCCTGCCACACCCACCCGTCTCACTTTCCGTCTCATTCAGCGCCGTGCAAGGCCGTTCAGACGGGACCGAAGCCGGTAGCCACTCCCACGACCGACCGCCCATGAACCAAGGTGAACGCACCTGGACGCAGCCCCTCACCCCACCAACACAGTTGGAAAGCGTGTTGGTGGCAACCCCTCACGAGTTCGAATTTCGTATCCTCCGCAGCCGCCCACCTGGGCAAACGAAGGCTCCGACCGGATCACAGTCGGAGCCTTCGTCGTTCCGTGGTTGCAGTTTTGGTTGCAGTTCCCATGATCGGCGCACCATCCGCACGAGATCATGTTGCGGAGCCGGCCGCCTGCGAGGCCGCGCCGCCCCATGGACAGAGGAGAAACGGTGCCCAGTGACGGAGTCATCCTGCACGGCCCCATCGGGGACTTCGCGCGTCAGCTGAGCCCATCAGACGACCTGCAGGCCGAAGAGATGTATGCGGCAGCCATCTCAGTGTGGTCGACCGCGATCGCGCCCACCGTGAAGGTTCGCTCGTACCTGCCGGGAGTGCGTCCGACGCTAGTGTGGACTGCGTTTGTCGGAGACAGCTCGAATCCGTCCGATGGGCTGGCACAGAGCGTGGTACGTGCACTGCGCGTGCGGGACTACTTCACATCGCTGGCGGGGCGCCACCCAGTCACCAGCGAGGCCCACCTCCTCAGCGCAGTGGAATCAGCCCGCCGCTACCCCTCCCTGCACACTCCCGCACCGCGGAGCACGTTGCTTGAAAGTTCTCCGTTTCAACGGACCCCGGCCGGTAGGCAGCGACTCCAGGGGGAGCTCAACTACGCGTTGCGTCAGGCGTGGGATGGAAGCAACTTTTTGTGGATCGGCGCAAAGAAGCGGACCCCTGCCCAGCAGGAGCTGGACCGTATACCGCCCACGGTGGGAGTCCTCTGGGGACTCTCGGATATGAGCTGGGAGCAGCGCCCGTACGGGCCTGGCGATGACGCCTTCTACTCCCGCTTCCTGCCGTTCAAGCTCCGCGGTCAGCCCAGCCACGGCCGCACTGTGCAGACCGGGCCCTCTCCCGAGCTGGTCGCCGCGTATGAATGGGCGATCGGAAGTCAGCGGGAAGTGAAGCTGAGTCGAGCCGCAGCAGAGATGTGGGGCGAGATCAGAAGTCTGGAAGACTCGACACTGCTGAACAGCCCGGCCCCAAGGGATGCCGCCTTCACGATCAGGGTGGGGGAGCACACCCTTCGGGTGGCAGCGGCACTCGCCGCCGCAGAGATGTCACCAGCCATCGAGCCGAACGTGATCGAGGCAGCTTGGTCCCTGGTGTGGCGCTCCATTCGCGATGTCGCTGACCTGGCTAATGGGGCTAGCGTCCTGCTCGAGAACCCCCTCGCCAAGACCAGCTCGGCCGTGCCCACCGAAGCAGATCCGGCCGGCATTTGCGTGGAACCTTCGTGGCCCGCAGAGAGCGCCACCCTGGACTTCCCCGATACACCCGTCCGGCGCAGAGCTGCAATAGTGCAGGCCCAGGACCGGGATTCCCAGGTCAGACGCCAGGTCAAGGTGTGGTACGACAACACCTGCCAGTTCTGCAGGACCAAGATCGAATTTCCGGCACAGCCCTTCTCATACAGCGAAGGTGCGCACATACAAGCGCTCGGAGCGCCCCATAACGGTCCCGACCGAGTTGAAAACATGCTCTGTCTCTGCCCGAATTGTCACATCCGCTTTGACATGGGTGGCCGATTCCTCACGGACGAACTGCGCATCATTGACTCGGCCACAGGCGAAGATCTCGGACCTCTGAAGGTTCATGCGCAGCACCGGATCCGCCTTGCGTACGTCCGACAGCACCGCTCCCGCTGGGCTAATACGTAGCGCTCATGGCGCACCGAGCTATACCGCTCAGGCAAAGACGCAACTTCTGCCGACTGCGCTTCCCAAGCTGAGGGCCCGGTCGTTGTCACGGGCCGGCCGTAGCCGCTTGCTCTGGTCGACGACAAACCCCGATAGCGTGGCTGAGGCCGGTTGAGGTGCAGCGAGGCATACGCGTGCGTGATCGGTCGACGCACCCGCCGTCGTGGCTGACTGTCGTCGGCTGAGGTTCGTGCCACAACCGTGCCAGATCCAGGGGTCACCCAGGGTCAACGGCGGTGGCGTGCGGTCGAGTTGTCAGCCACCGCATCAGGTATCGAAGCCGCAGGTCAGTAGCCGGACACCCCACCCTCTCTCCTAAAGCGGGTGTCGCAGGTTCGAATCCTGCCGGGGGCACAAGGGCAAAGGCCCCGGACCGATCACGGTCCGGGGCCTTTGACATCCACTTCAGATATCAACGAGAGCGGTCACTCACCACCGGCCGCCTCTTGAGCAGCCGATACCTGTCGTGGTCCACGCCAGCCAGGGCGGGGCTACTGGTGCGAGTGCTGGAGACCTCGTCAAGAGGACTTGGCCGGCACTCCGGGCGTCCTTCGACGCGTATTCGGTACCGCAGGCCGACCGATGCGTTGCGGTCGCGCTCCGCACCATCTCTCCGGCACTCGATCCCGAGGAGGCATGGTCCTGGCTGTACGAAGGGCGCATCCTGACCCGCCGAGCCCTCTTACGCGCGGAGCCCTGCACGGTCTCCGTCACCCACGCCAGCACTCGCATCACATGGACGATCCGACCAGTGCTGTTCTTGCCGCTCGCCTACCGCCAAGGCTTCGAACTCCCTGCCTGCGCATATGGCTTCAAGCCCCACGACAGCCATCCCCAGTAACGGCAGGTCCTCACTAGGGTGCCCGTATGACGGAGACAGCAAAGGCCAGACGAGCGCCAAGGCAGCTGGGCGAGCTGCACGACGTGTACGCCTTCCTGGAGGAAGTGCGACTGCGCCCTGGCATGTGGGTGCGCGGCAGCTCCTTGCAGCATTTGCACTCCATGCTGCTCGGCTATCGGGTTGCCCTGGGCGTCCACGGCATCGAGGAGCCCTTTGACTTCTGGTCCCCCGGAAACCAGTGCTCATTCTCCGAGTGGCTATGGGGCCGGCCAGGTATGCCCAACGCCAGCTCCTTGGGCTGGGCGACAGAGATTGAGCGCGCGGCCGAGAAGGCCGACAGGTCCGCCATGGAGATGTTCTTCGAGCTGTTGGACCAGTTCCGCACCACACACCACGATGTTCAACCGCCACATCGAGCAGCACCTGAGACCCAACAGCCCACCGTCACCGCCTGAGTTGCAACTTTCTCTACTGGTTCAAGTGCCCACGCGAGCGCGGGCTGGGGTGAGTGGTGGGTAGGCGCGAGTGAGATCATCACGCATGACGCTGATTAAGTACATGACAAACGCCAAGGATGAGCGATGGTGGATACAGGGTCTCGGGCTCATGGCCGGAGCGGTCTGGGCCGGCGCCCGCGCGTTGGGTAACGGACGGCCGCCCCTACTGCGGGTGGGCTTCGGCGTAGCGGCGATCTGTTTCCTGGCTGCAATTGCGGGACTCTTCATCGACCGAATTCGGGCAGCCAGGCGAGGCCGCAGAGGTTCCGCGGATGACACTGCCGCGGGCGAGCAGCAAGAGCCTTGATCGATGCCGGATCGAGGGAGCCGCGGAGCGTGTCACTTCCGTGCCGGAACGGGCGGGGACTCACGGGGAATCGAGGTGCGCCGGGATGTGTACTTCCCCACCTCGCCCATGGCAGGGATTCCCAGGTCAGACCTGTGATCCCCCAACCTCGCCCCTAAAGCGGTGATCACTCATCGGGTGTGCCGGGCACGGGACGGGGAGCCTCAAGGCGTAGCACGAGTGCACGTAGGGCCCGGAGTTCGGTGTCCAGGGCCTGCGCACCTTCACGGGTGAGGGATACCCATGTTCGGGGGCGTCGACCGGCGTAGCCCTTCTCCACGGTGATCATTCCGGACTCCTCCAGCACCTTCAGGTGCCGGGAGAGATTTCCGTCGGTGACGGCCAGTTGCTTCTTCAGGAAGCTGAACTCGACCCGGTCGGCTTCACGGGCAACGGTGAGGACGCCGAGCCGCACGCGCTGGTGGACGGTGTCGTCCAGCGCCTGGGTGGGATGCAGTTCCTCTTGGTTGTCCTGCGTAGCGGCCGAGTCTTCGACGCTCATGGGACGACCGTACCCGCAACCGCGACACCGGGCGCGCCCCGGCGGCGGACCGCTGTCCGCTCGCCCAGACCGGCGAGGAGCAGGATGGCAGCGAGCAGAAAGGCCTTGAACTGCGGTCCGTCGGCCCAGCCGGGATGGGCGGGGTGCTGCCAGGGAAGCCATCCACTGCCCCAGGAGGCTCCCAGGTACCCCGTGAGCAGCAGGGCGTGAGCGGTGCCTGCCGCCGCGGCGATCCAGCTGCGTTCGGCGATTCCGAGGGCGAGAAGTCCGATGCCGGCCAGGTACCACGGGGAGGCGTAGCTGTTCTCCAGCAGCACGGCCTCCCAGGACTGGTTCCTGCCGAACAGCAGCGCCACCAGAGCTGTCGTGATCACAGTGGTGGATACGGCGGTCACGCTGACCCACATGCCGCGCCGGGGGACGACGCCCCGGGCCTCCCCGCGCAGGCGATACCAGCGGGCGAAGACGAACCACGCGAGGGGGAGGAGCGCGAACCACACGCCCCATGCCACGAAGCGCAGGACGGCTCCGTCGAACTCGCCTTTCAGGCAGGGGGTCCCTGGTTCGTGGACGACGCACAGGCCGGTCAACTCGGCGTAGGCAAAGGCCGGATAGGACCCGACGTAGCGCCCGTGGGCTCCGAAGTTGAAGGCGTACCGGGCGACCGGAATGGCCGCCAGTGCAAGGAGCCCGAAGCCAAGGAGGGGAGTCCACGCTCCGTTGGTCTGCCTGCGAGTCCTCGCCCGAAGGCCTTCCGTCGCAGCCAACAAAGCGGCCGCGGCCGCTCTCGGTTCCGATCCCGCGCTGCTCGGTGCGGATGTTCCCATATCTCCCCCTTGTGCCGGCGCTCTGGCAGCGCTCATGAGCGGACCGCCGCATGATCGCCCGCCGAGAACCAACTTTGCGATGCAAAGTACATGGCAGTCAAGAGTAAGCCGTGTACTGACAACAGCAGGGCCTTCCAAGGGGCAACGCCGAGCAGGCCGGCCGATAGCCCGAAGAGACGTCAGCGGCGGCTCCGCTCGCAGTTCAGGACGAAGGGGTCGTGCCAGACGCGTGCCAGGTTGTACGGGGAACCACGGGGAACACCGGGAATCGATCGGCGGCTCACCAGATGCACGATCTTCTCGGGCACACAGTCATGGGCGAACCGATGATGAACAGGGGGCCCCAAGAGCGCTCAGTGCCTGTCGACTGTGACGGCGAAACAGCGCGACTGGACACCGACGCGTTACTCCACTCTGACTGGACACCGACGCGTTACTCCACTTCCCCCCGCACCCAGCTCCCCGAACTGGGTGCCGTGCTCGGCTGAGACTGAGCTCAGAACGCCTTCAGGTAGACCCTGGCCTGATCGTCCTTGAGCGCCTGGACGTAGATGTCGATCCACTGCACCTTCTTGCGGCGATCGTCCTTCACGCACGGGGGGCAGACCCCGGCCGAGCGGGCTCCCTTCAGCGTCTGCGGCTCGGCCAGCCCGAGGTGCTTGAAGAGCTCGCCGTCCGGGGCGAAGTCGGCCTTGTTCGCCTTCAGCGGTTCTTCGGAACGAAGGTCCCTCGCGATGCCTTCGGCGTTCTTCTCGCTGGTGACGAACGAGAGGAGGTGGATGTCCTCCTGAGGGTTGATCTGCACGGCCCCCTTGACCTCGGTCGCGGCCTTGGGCGCCGTCACGTTCATGAACGCCGACGCCTCGGGCGCGCCGGCGTTCTTGTCCCACTGCGAGGTGCGCCCGTCGGTCACGCGGCGATCGTCCGTGTCCGGGCTGGAGCACGCGGAAAGCAAGAGGGTGGCAGCCAGTGCCGCGATGAGGGGGGTACCTCGTTTGATCGTCACCGGTTCTCCTCGTCGCCGCGGGAGACGTCGCCGCGGGTTCCTTCTCGTCCTTGGTCCGGCGGGTTCACCGTCGGTTTCGCGTCGCTGTCCAGGTCGTACGTGTACGTGGAGCTAACGTGGAGCTGTTGCCTCGCGTGTCGAACTCCTGTGCAAGACCAGTTCTTGTTCAGCCGTCCCATCTCTTGGTCCGGGATCGTCCATAAGGATGCGGTCGATATCCAGGACCAGCGGCTCACCCGACTTACCCAGGTAGTGCTGGCCTGCGCGCGGGCCAAGTACCCCAGATCCTTGGCCGTGGCGTCCTCGGTGTTGAACGCTCCGGAACCAACCCTCGTCAGCAGCGCGCCACTTGTACAGCGGGCTCGTGATCCCCGCCTTTCGCAGCTCGTCGCCCTTCTCCTGAAGCAGGATGCCGCGCGTGACCGGATCAAGGTCGCGCCACCACTCCGCGACCGCCTTCGCGCCCTTGGGGACGTGCTGCGCCTTCGCCACCTCCTCAAGCGACGGGTGCGGATCGGACTCCGCTTCCCGGACACTGTGCGCACCGTCCGACGGCACGCCCACCACCGGCGACGAGACGCCGACGGGCGAGTACCCGACGCGCGACCCGAGGGCCCACACGCCGTGGAGCGGGCATCGTTCCACTTTGTCGGCCGGGCGGCCTGCACCGGACCGGGTGCTCAACTCACCGCTCATTCCCGGAGGTCAGGACTGTTCATCTCGTCGCGCGAGCCGCTGCTGTAGGACCTGATCCAGGCGGTCCACAGGACGAGAGCCGTGCCGATCCCAGTGCCGACGAATTCCCAGGCCGCGCGTACAAGCAGGTCAGAGCGGTTGGCGACAGCCCAGTCCCGGCCCGCGTACAGCGGTATGTCCGTCAAAAGCTCCTCATCGGCAGCGAAGGAGAGACCGCGGATCTCACCGCTGCCACGCTGTCCGCCAGGCAGACGCCACGCGCCACGACATGGCCCGCCCGACTCGCAGTGCACGTATCCTTCCGTCTGGCCCCTGAGAGCAGCTCAGGCGGCGACAGTACGGCCCGCTGAAACGGCAGCTTGGGGGCAGCGCCGCGATCGACAGCGACGGGCCGGTCACAGCCGTCAGCGGCGATACGCGATACCCGGCATGGTGATGGTGGCGGGCGCCGCCTCCGACAGCCCGTAGTGGCGGATCTTGCCTTCCTCGATCAGCTCGGAAAGCGTCCCCGCCGTGTCCTCGATCGGCGTCCCCGGGTCTATCCGGTGCTGGTAGTAGAGGTCGATGTAGTCGGTGTTCAGGCGTCGCAGCGAGCCCTCGACCGACCGCCGTACGTTCTCGGGAGTGCCCTCGCGGCACCGAGGTCCGACGCCACCAGGACGCGTACGACAGGAACGCCACACACGGGTAGAGCCCGAAACTCTTCTTCACCTGAGGAGTACAGCTTTCCTCACGACGTTCCGGACCCTGGACAAGACCCAGGTCGACCGCCCAACTCCCCAGATCACCCGAGCTTCCCCAGCTGACGCGCTTCGCCCTGGGCGGATCGGTCGGCGCAGTCGCGTGCTTCGTAAGTCGGCACAACGGAAGGGGCGGCACCGGAATCCTCCGGTGCCGCCCCTTCCGGCTGTCTGTCTCCGTGCTCAGGAGCCCGACATGGCGTCCCCGAACATGGGGTCCTCCCCCGAGTTCCCGATGCCCACGGAGGACGCACCGAAGCTCACCGCGCCGGTGGCCTTGAGACCTCCGGTGGAGCCGCGCAGGACCCACACGGCGCCGTCGTCGCTGTTCTCGCCGCCCGCGCCCACCGACAGATCGGCGCGGCCGTCCTTGTTGTGGTCGGCGAGATGGATGGCGTCGCCGAACAAGTCCGACGACTCGTTGGCGCCCGGTACACCCGAGGTGCCCTGGTCGAAGGACTGGGCGCCGGTCCCCGTCAGGCCGGAGGCGCCGCCGCGCAGCACCCAGACGCTGCCTGCTTGGTCCGCGGAGCCGATGGTCTCGAAGTCCGCGCCGACGGCGAGGTCCGGGTAACCGTCACCGTTGACGTCGCCCGCTGCGAGCGCGCCTCCGAACGAGTCGTCGGACTCGTCCGCTCCCGGCACACCCGCGGTGTCCTGGCTGAAGACGGCGCTGCGCGTGGTGTCGACGCCCGCCGCACCGCCGTAGAACACGGTGACGTAGCCGCCCTTCGCCGTCCGGTCCGAGATGACGTCGACGAAGTCGGTGCCGACGACCAGGTCGTCGTGCCCGTCGCGGTCGAAGTCGGCCACGGTGAGCGCGCCCGCGTACCCCGTGCCCACCTCGGTCTGCAGCGTGGGCCCGGTCGAGGCGCCGCGGTAGACGAAGTTGCCCGCGGCGGACCCCACCACCACGTCGGCCGCCCCGTCGTCGTCAAAGTCCCCGGCGGCCAACTGGACGGCGCCCCTGGGGTACGCGCCGGACTCGATCTGCGCGTCGAAGCGCAGCTTTCCGGCCGCGCCGCCGGACTTGGTGAAGCCGCCCTTGAAGATCCACACGTCCTTGCCGGTGGAACCGACCGCCAGATCGGCCTTCCCGTCACCGGTGAAGTCGCCGACCGCCAAGGACTGGCCGAACCGGTCGTGGCCCGACGCGTTCGGGTCGCTGATCGTCGTGCCGCCCGACAGGCCGGACGAGCCGCCCCACAGGATCGTGACCGAACCGCCGTCGGCATCGCCGCCGACGTCCTCCACCGGTGCGCCCACGACGAGATCGCCGTAGCCGTCGTTGTTGAGGTCGCCGTGCGCGAGTTCGGTGCCGAAGCGGTCGGAGGTCTCCGAGGCGCCCGGCACGCCGGAGGAACTCTGCGATGTGATCTTGTGGCGCGCGGCGCTGATACCGCTCGACGAGCCGTAGTTGACGACCACGGCGCCCGCCTTCGCCTTCCCGCCCGCGACAGCGCCCGGGGCGCCGGTCGCCAGATCGCGGTAGCCGTCACCGTTGAAGTCGTCGGCCAGGCCCGACCCGGCGGCACTCGCGCCGCCGGGCAGGGTGATGAGCAGGCCACCGGCCAGGACGGCCGCGACGGCGGTGGCGCCCAGGACGGCGGGACGCCGAGAGCGCTTGTGATGGGACCGGGACATGAGTTCCCCTCCAGGACATACGTGCGAGCTCAGAGATGACCTCTGGTGAGCCTGAAGGGTTGTACGGGAAAGGGGAGTTGTGGTGCTGACAACGTGGCGCACGTTAACGATCGGGGCACCTGCCGAGCCGTCGTCGGCCTGATCTCCGACCACACCGCCGAAAGCAGGTTCGAATCCTGCCCGGGGGTGCAAGGAGAAGGGCCGGCTCAGGAGTGGGTTCCTCCCGGGCCGGCGGTTCGGCGTTTCAGGCGTCGTGCCACAGGTGTGCCACTACGTGCCGGTGGGGTCCTCTTCGGCGGTTCCCTGCCGTCCGGATCGGTCGGCGGGTGCCGCACCGCAGCCGCACCATCGGCCCAGGCCGCCGCGTCCGGCCGCACCATTGCCCAGGCCGACGGGCAGGGGCGTCGGCGCGGGAGCCTTCGGCGGGTGGGTCAGGAGGGTGTGCCAGGCGGGTGGGTCAGGCGGGTGGGCATCCGAACCAGTTCACCGTGCCGTTGTCGGAGGTATAGCCCATGCACCTGATGGTTCTGTTGTGCAGGGTCTTGGCCCGGTCGACCCCTCCGTCCACGGTGTCCCCCTTGTAGCGGGTCTGTACGAGGGTGTCGATCTCGACGGTGTACCAGCGGCTCTTGTGGGTCGGGATGCTGCACCGATGGCCGGTCAGGTTGCGGCTGGGATCGCCGCTCCACACGTCCTGTTCGGCACGGTCGCAGTGCGCCCTGTCGGCGGCGCCGGCGGTGCCGGCTCCGGTGCCGAGCAGGGCCGCCGCGCCCGTGGCCACCACCGCGGTAACGCCGAGCAGTCGCTTCAGAGTGAGGTTCATGAGGTTCATCGATCGGTCCCTCCTGCCAGGTGTGGTGACGGCTCGGAGTCGCCATGTCACCTTGGTGTGATGGTCACACCGATCCGGGATGTACCGCCCGGCAGCCGACGGCACAGCCCCCCGACCTGGTGACATCGGTGATGCCAATGCAGCAGTGCGCGGTCGCACCCCGGCCGGCCCCGGAGCGGGCCTCGGTCGGTGCCGGGGAGCGCCGCCCCGTCCTGGTCACCGCCGACGGCCGACGGGCCGTCACGGGACTCCCGCACGGGACTGAGCGAGAGCAACCCTCCCCGTGCCAGTGGCATGGCCGGCGAGCGCAGCGCATGCATCCGGGGCTGGGACCGGAGCCGGTACGGCGCGGGAAAGCCAGGAGCCGGTACGGCGCGGAGGGACACTGTGCGCCGGCACCGGGCGTCACATCTGTTGCAGGCGACGGGCGGTCCGCCGGCTCATGTCGGGTGCTCTGGACGGCGCACGGTGACCCGGGCCCTGAAGGCCCCCTCCCACACCTACGCCCCCTCCACACCCCGGCCCCCGCCCCCGCCCCCGCTCCCGCTCCCGCCCACACCGCAGCACCTGACGTTCCCGGCCCGTGCAGCGGGGTGCCGCAGAGCGTGGGCAGCGGAACCGTGCGACGACGGCGGCTCTTGGGGTCATCGTCGTACCGGACGGTCCTGCGCGCTCGTGCCCTGACCGGGATCGGGGTCCCGAGGGCGTATGCCGGTCAGCATGACGCGGGCGGGATGCTCTGCTCGTACTGGAAGACGTTGCGCGGGTCGTACTTCGCCTTGATCTTGCGCAGCCGGTCGAAGTTGGATCCCCAGTAGGCGGTTTCCCAATCCTGCATGCCGATGTTCGGCACGTTGACGTAGGCGCCGTTCACGTACGGCCGCAGTGCCTGGCTGAACTCGGCGATCCAGGCCTGGGCCTGCGGGGTGATCTCGTCGCCGCTGCCCGCTTGTCCACGAGTCCCCCAGCCGGCGCCGGGCTCGGAGTAGAAGAGCGCGTCGCGATGCGGGAACGCCGTACCGCCGCGGGGGCTCCTCCGGACCGCTCCGCCGAAAGCCTGAGTGAAGAAGTTGCTGTCGTCCGAGGGGGCGTCCTGCATGAATGAGGCGATCAGACTGATCGCTTTCTCCGGGAACGGCTCGGTGGTGAACTGCGAGAAGAACTTCCAGTTCGCAGGCTCGTCCGCTGTCGGAATCTGGAATCCCGCGTATACGTCACCCCAGTTGCCGACCTGTACCGAGACCTGGGGATTGCCGACCGACAGAATCGGGGCCAGCAGCTCCTCCGCCTCTGCCTCCGACCCTTCTGCGAGAACCCCGAACAGCAGGATCTCGCCCCTGTGGATCTCGAGCTGGGTGCCGAGGCGGTTGTCGGCGACCGGCGCCGTACGCTGCCATGTGTCGAAGACCCCTTGCAGGTCCCCGAGGCCGTCCCATGTCGCTTGCAGATAAGCGACGCTCTTCAGCGGAGCCACTTTATAGGTGAGTGACGTGACGATCCCGAAGTTGCCGTTTCCCGCCCCGCGGAGCGCCCAGAGCAGGTCCGCGTTGTTCTTCCCGTCCGCCTTGATCACCTTGGCGCACTCGGCACCCGACGCGACGACGACCTCAGCCCCGATCAGGCTGTCGCAGGCCATACCGAGGTAGCGGGTGAGGAAGCCGAAACCGCCGCCGAGTGTCGCACCGGACAGGCCGACGGTGCCCTCCGTTCCGGTCGTCACCGCGAGGTCCTTCTCCGCCAGCGCGGTCACCGCTTCCAACTGGCTCAGCCCGGCGCCGACCGTCGCGATGCGCGAGGCGGTGTCGATGTGGGCCCACTTCAACTCGCTGACGTCGATCACGATGCCGTTGTCCACGTTCGACCAGCCCTCAAGGCTGTGGCCACCGCTCCGCACCCGCAGCGCGACGTCATGCTGCCGCGCCCACGTGAGGGCGTTGACCACGTCCTGGGTCTCCTGGGCGTAGACGATGACCAGCGGATAGTGAACGAAGAGCTCGTCCCAGCCGAGGCTCGCATCCGCGTACCCGGGGTCGTCGGGACGGACGATGCGGCCGGTCAGCTTCGCCGGCTTGCATTTCACGCTTTCGGCCGTGCCGGTCGCGGCGCTCGCGCCCGGGGCTTCCGCGGCCGTGATGCCCGGGAGAACGACCGCACCGGCGCCGGCGGCCGCCGTCGCCCTGAGCAGTCCGCGACGAGAAAAGTCGTGCATGGTCCGTATCCTCTCGACCGGGCTACGCCAGTATTCGGCTGAGGAAAATCTCGTCCGCCGACCGGCGCTTTCAATCCTGTGTGGATTATTTCTGGGAGCCGCACAGTAACAGGGGTGACCGGACGGTCTTGCCCGACACACTAATTGAGGACGATGACGACTTACTGAAGGAGGATATATGCGAGTGAGAATAAAATTAGCCCAGCCGGACGAATCCGGCGGGGCTTTATGCTCGCATTGTCGGCGTGATGACCACTCAGTTGCACCTGGCCGGGACCGGCAATGCCCTTACGCGACAATTCAGGAAGTATTTCCATATTCTCAATGGCACTCCTCGCCCGATGTGGGCTCCCGGTGGGGTACTCACGGTTGCGTTTCCGGGGCGATCTCCTCGATGAGGCCACGGACGCGCTTTTCGATCTCGTCGCGGATGGGGCGGACGGCGTCGACTCCTTGTCCGGCGGGGTCGGGAAGGCGCCAGTCGAGGTAGCGCTTGCCGGGGAAGACGGGGCAGGTGTCGCCGCAGCCCATGGTGACGACGACGTCGGAGGCCTGGACGGCTTCGACGGTGAGCACCTTGGGGACCTCGGCGGAGATGTCGACGCCCGCCTCCGCCATGGCTGCCACGACGGCGGGGTTGACGGTGTCGGCGGGGGCGGAGCCGGCCGAGCGGACCTCGACGCGGTCGCCCGCGAGGTGGGTCAGGAAGGCGGCGGCCATCTGCGAGCGTCCGGCGTTGTGGACGCAGACGAACAGCACGGAGGGGGCGGCGGTGATGTCAGGCATGAGCGGGATCTTCCTGGGGTGCGGGGAGGGCGGGGGTGGTGAAGTAGCGGCGGGCGTGCAGGGCGACGTGGACGAGGCCGATCAGTACGGGGGCTTCGAGGAGCGGGCCGACGACGCCTGCGAGGGCCTGGCCGGCGCGACAGGCTGGCAGATCCGACAGGAAGAACCATGCCAGGGCGAACATGAGCGCCGCGCCGACGAGCCTGGGCGGCCCAGGCCCAGCCCGGCAGCCATCGCGGCGAGGATCCAGCGGGCCAGGTAGCGGCCGGGAAACGACATACGGCCGGCCACGTTCCCCTCAGGTCCGGCAGCACTCACGGAGCGGCCGCGGCGGCGGCACGGCCCGGCAGCGGCTCACCCGCAGGCCGGGTCAGGATGCTCGCGAGGCGATCGGTCATCTCCGGGACCAGCCAGTAGTAGACCCAGGTGCCGCGCCGTTCGCAGTCGATCAGACCCGCCTGCCGCAGCAGCTTGAGGTGGTGCGAGATCGTCGGCTGGGACAGGTCGAAGTCGGGGGTCAGGTCGCATACGCAGACCTCACCGCCCGCCCGTGAGGCGATCATCGACAGCAGCCGCAGACGCACCGGATCACCCAGCGCCTTGAACACCTTCGCCAGCTCCCCGGCCCGGCCCTCGTCCAGCGGGGCGGTCAGCAGCCCGGGGCAGCAGACGCCGGCTTCGTCACTCCGGCCCAGCACGACAAGCTCTTGATTCGACATACTTCTATGTTGACAGTCTTCGATCCAACGCGCAATCTTGCATCGACAGACATCAATGCAAAACGATGGGAGCCCTGCTATGTCTCGCGCTCAGCTCGCCCTGCGTGTCAGCGACCTGGAGGCGTCGATCACCTTCTACTCGAAGCTGTTCGGCACCGAACCGGCCAAGCGGCGCGAGGGCTACGCCAACTTCGCCATCACCGAGCCCCCGCTCAAGCTCGTCCTGATCGAGGGCGAGCCCGGCCAGGACACCCGCCTCGACCACCTCGGCGTCGAAGTCGACTCCACCGGCCAGGTCAACGCCGCCACCACCCGGCTCAGGGACGCCGGCCTGGCCACCTTCGAGGAGAACGACACTTCCTGCTGCTACGCCCTCCAGGACAAGGTCTGGGTGCACGGGCCCGGCCAGGAGCCGTGGGAGGTCTACGTCGTGAAGGCCGACGCCGACGCCCTCGGCAAGAGCGCCGCCCCCAACGCCACCGGCGACGGCTGCCACACCACCCAGGCCCCCGAACCGGCCTCGGCGTCCGCAGGCTGCGGCTGCGGCTGACCAGCAGTTCGCCGGCACACGACGGTGACTGCTGCACAGCAGCGGGGCATGGCAACCACCGCAACCGCAGCCGACTCGGGCCTCTCGACGGTCGGCCGTCCGCGACCCGGTTACGCGCCCGCCTGACTACGACCTGTGCGGCCGGCCCGGATCTTACGGTGCAGGCCAGCGCGTTAGCGGGGTCATCGAGCGTCGGGGGTGGTGCCGTCCTGGCTGCCGGTTGTCGAACGGTCCCGCTGTCGTCTGCCTTCCTGGACCGCGTTCACCAGGAACCGGGCCGCCACGCCGATCAGCAGGAGATTCACTGTCATCTGCCCCGTGGTGAGCAGCCGGGCCGATTCGCTGCGCGGGGTGATGTCTCCGAATCCGACCGTACTGAACACGGTCATGGCGAAATACAGCGCGTCGGTCCGGGACAGCGACTCGCTGAAGGTGTTCGGCGCGCTGCGCTCCATCAGCCAGTAGGCCGTCGCGAACAGCAAGATGAAGAGTGGGACGGTCGCCGCCAGCGCTTCCATGGCCCGCAGCCCGGGCCACGGGGACTGCGTGATCCTGAGGATCTGCCATGCCAGAAGCAGTGCCCCGGCCGCGAGACCACCGACAAGCACGAGTACGGTGCCGGCGGTGAAGGCCGAACCCAGCGGCAGCAGGTAGTAGCCGGCCACGAGGGCCCCCACGATCATCAGCGACCGTACAGCGGCAAGCAGCGCCTGTCGGCGGGCACTGCCCGAATTCCTGTTCAAGGTTCCGTCCCGTCCGCACCCGATGCCCCGACCGCTCCGCCGCGCCCTGCTTCGGTGCCAACCTCCCGGGTGATCCGGGTGCCGCACAGCAGGCGCACCACGGGGTCACCGGCATGGCGGCGCCGGTGTGCCGTCCCTTGCAGCATCACGGCGGGGATCGCAGGCTTCCGCCGGTGCCGCTCGGACGGACCGTGGGCGTCAGACCGAGAGGTTCTCACCGAGCTGTCGGCCTGAGCGTCTCCAGGTGTCGTGCCGGCCGGGTTCAGGTGTCGTGCCAGCCGGGTTCGAGGCGGTCGAGGAGGGCGTGGACGGCGGCGTCGGACCGGTCCCATCCGCCGTCGGCCAGGGGTGCGATGAGCAGGCCGAAGAACGCGTCGACCAGGAGGTCGGCCTCCGTTCGGGCTCGGGCTTCGGCCATGCCCAGGTCGCGGAAGACGGAGACGAGCAGGCCCCTCCACTCGGTCAGCACGTCGCGCATGAAGGGCCCGTACCGGTCGGGGTGGAGCACGCTGACGGTCATGACCTCGAGGTAGAGGGGGAGCGCGGCGCGCAGGTCGGGGGCACTGAGCTGCCGCCAGGTTTCCTCCATGAAGCGGCGGAGCCACGCCGGGTTCCTGGGGGAGTCGGTGGGGCCGAGCAGGATCCGGGCGCGCAGGAGCGGTCGCCTCTCGTCCAGGGCGAGTGCCTCGGCGACCATGCGCTCCTTACTCCCGAAGTAGTACAAGAGCATGCGGTCGCTGGTGCCCAGGGACCGGGCCAGCGGGCGAAGGGACAGGTCGGCCAAGCCGTTGCGGATCATGTACTCACGGACCCGGTCCAGCAGGTCGCGTCGTTTGGCGGGATCGGGCGGGCGTGGCATGAAGGCTCCCAGGTGCAGCTACACGGGCGGGACGGGGACGGACGGGACGGGCAGGGCGGGCAGGGCGGGCAGGGCGGACAGGGCGGAATGGATCACACCTGTCCGATTCATTAGCTTTCGTTGAGGTATTTACTGTAGCGCCCGCTACATGTACATTTATAGATGTAGCGAGTGCTACGCGAACGCAAGACGTGGCACCTCGGCAGCCATGGTCGCCAGCAGCTCAGAAAGGAGTGGTTCCATGGCCTCCCAGGTGATCGGCCTCACCACGACCTCCCTCGGGGAGCGCTTGGCCCGGATCTGCCGCCGCCACGGGGAATCGGGGCAGAAGGGCGCTTCGGACCACCACGCTCAGAGGAAGGGCCGGCCCCTGAAGGACACACCCACGACATGGGTGCACCGGAACCTGGCTCTCTGGTCCCGCGTCCTGGCACCCCTGCAACCGCTCGACGCGCCCCGCGCCCGCGCCACCGCCTGGGACGCTTCCTGGCCTCTGCAGCGGGAGCTGACCTCGGCCCGTCTGGCCCGGCGGACGGTGACCGCGCAACTGGGCGACTGGAATCTGGAGGACCTGGCCGACACCGCCGAGCTCCTGGTCAGCGAAGTGGTCACCAACGCCCTGCGCCACACCCGCGGCCCACTGCGGCTCAACTTGCAGGTGCGCGGCTCCCGTCTGCGGTGCGAGGTCGAGGACACGGACCCCGCCGGCCCCGTACGCCGCGTCGTCGACACCGACGCGGAAGGCGGACGCGGCACCGAACTGCTCGATCTGCTCAGCGAGGCCTGGGGCAGTACCCGTACCGCCACCGGCAAAACCACGTGGTTCGAACTGCTGACGCGGACACCTGAGCCCGAGGGATCGCCCGCCTCCGACTGAGCTGATGGTCCGGCCGCAGAACCGAGACGGTCCGGCCTCGTGCCGGGCCGTCTCGGTCTCCGCACCAACGGACTTGGTCGGCCGTCGTGCCGGGCTATTCGTCGATCGCCCCGGTAAGCCACCGCTCCAGGAAATCGGCGAGGGACGAGGCGACCCAGTTCCGGCTGTCGGTCTCGTGATCCCAGACGAACACCTGGTCGTACTGCCCCGGCACGAGAACCATCCCGAACAGATCGCCGTTGCCCGGGATGTCCGAGAAGAAGAGCAGTTGGTCGAAGGCCATGTAGAGCTCGGAGAAGGAGCTGCGAAGCTCCACGTTCCGCTGGACGATCGTCTCGATCGGCGACACCAAGTGGTTGCCGTACTCGCCGACGATGCCGTTGCTCTCGCGCAGCACCGAGATCAGTTCGTCCGGCAGCGGGGAGCCCAGGACCCCCGCAGCCCAAGTCAGCGCGTCGTCCGAGACCGGAGCACCGAACTCGACCTCGCTGGTGTGCCGCGTGATCAACTCTCCCCACATCCGGCGATGGTCTCGCGGCCCTCCGAAGAAGGCAATCGGACCATCAGCCTCTTGACCGTGTGCCGCGGATCGTGACCATGCGGCCCGGCCGCGGGGTGGACGGCGGAATTCACTGGTCGCCTCGTGCGTCGACATTCACCGGTGCGGCCCGACTTCAGGACCGTTCCCACGGCCTCGATGTGGTCGCCCACGGCCGGCGCCAGGAGGGCGGGGCCGTCATCCGGCCAGGCGTTCCACGAGGAGGAACCCGCCGATGACGATCATCATGGTTCCGCTGACTCGGGCCACGGCGCGAGCCGCCGTCGGCCGGGCCTTCAGTACGGTGCGGGCCAAGACGCCCACGGCCAGGTAGACGACGGCGCAGCTGGCCATGTGGAGCGTGCCGAACAGACCGGTCTGAGCCGCTACGGGCCACCCCTCACCGGGGTGGATGAACTGCGGGAACAGAGAGAAGTACAGCAGCAGCGCCTTGGGGTTCAGACCGCTGATCCCCGCGCCCCTCAGCACGATCCGCCACCTGGAAGCGGCCACGGCCTCCGCGGAGGCCTGGGGAGTGGCCGGCCGCGCCAGAACGCTCCAGCCGAGCCATATCAGGTAGGCGGCCCCCAGGACGGTCAGAGCGGTGAGCAGGCTCGCGGAGCCGGCGACGATCACCACCAGGCCGGCCACGGCGAGCAGGGTGTACCCGGCGTATCCCGCCACCAGCCCGGCCACCGCCGGGACGACCGAACGGTCCCGCAGTCCCGCCGCGATCGCGTAGGCCCAGTCCGCCCCGGGCGTGAACACCAGCAGAAGATCAATCGCCAGGAAGGCCGCCACTGTGCCCGCGTCCATGAATCCATCCCTCTCACGTTCATCACTTCAAGAGGGAAGATTAGGAACTTTCTGCCCGAAAGTGTTCCTATGATTTGCTCGCCAACGCCTGGACTGGGGGAGAATCTTTCTATGGATGCGCTTGATCGGAAAATTCTTACCGAGCTACAGATGGACGGCCGCCTGACAGTGACCGAGCTGGCCGCCCGCGTACAGCTCAGCGTCTCGCCGTGCCACCGGCGACTGCGCGATCTGGAGCGCACGGGCGCGATCCGCGGCTACCGCGCCGTCGTGGACCCGGCCGCGGTCGGCCTGAACTTCGAGGCCCTGGTGTTCGTCACGCTGCGCTGGGAGGACCGCGACACCGTCTCCACCTTCGAGCAGGCCGTGGCCGCCGTCCCGCAGGTCATCCAGGCCCAGCGGCTGTTCGGCGACCCCGACTACATCCTGCGCGTCGCCACCGCCGACCTGGCCGCCTTCCAGGAGCTCTACGACCGCCACCTGGCCACCCTGCCAGGCGTACAGCGCCTGACCTCCACCCTGGTCATGAAGCACGTCGTCAACGATCGCCCGCTGCCCGAGCAGCCGTGAGACCGGCCGTTTCCGCGACGTAACCCGCCGACCCGCCTCACTGGCCCAAGGGGGTCGGCGGGGTGGTGTCCGGGATGGGGGCCGGGGCCGCGGCCGGGGTCGAGGGGTGTGCCGTTGCCGCCTGTTCTGCCGTCAGGGCGTTGGTGATCCCGCGGGCCAGGAGCGGGTCGGCCGGAAGCACGTGTGAGGCGAACCAGCGGGCGGCCGACGGGTCGGGGGACGGTTCGACGAACTCCGCGCCCGCGTAGTCGTCGAGCGGGGGGTCGTAGACATACCCGGTGACCACGCCGTGGCTCACCAGGCGTTCTATGAGGGCGTTGCGGTCGTGGACCAGGAGCGGAACACGGAAGAGGGGGAGATGGCCGTTGTGCGCCGTCCGGTCGCGGAGTGCCGGGGAGGCCCAGGCGGTGCCGGACAGCAGCGAGACACCGACCGCACGCCGGGCGAGGTCGTCGTCGAGCCGGTCCATCCGCAGTGTCAACTGCCCGCGGACCAGGGCCCCGTGGCGGGACCGGAAGCCGTGCAGGTCGACGCGCACCCAGGGCTCGTACGCGGCCAGGCTCGGCGCCTCGCGCGCGCAGCCGGAGAGCCGCTCCGCGTGCAGGGCCATACGGAAGTCATCGCGTTCCAGCACCCCGAGACGCTGCATCGTCCGCCATACGGGACGCACCAGATGGAGGGTGCGTACGGCCGACCGCGCCAGCGGCCGGAGCGTCGCGGCCAGGTCGTCATGGAGGCGGCGCGGCACCAGGAGGGCGTCGCGCAGCAGCTCCAACTCCCGCCGGGTGCGCGCGTCCTCGACGGCGAGGAAGCCGCCGGCCGACGCCGCCACGTGCTTGGACAGGCTGAATGCCGCCGCCTTCCCGAACGTCCCGATCGGCTGCCCGTCCACGTGCGTGCCGATCGCGTGCGCCGCGTCCTCGAACAGGGGGATCCCCAACTGCTCGCAGCGGCGCCGCAGTTCCACGACCCGGTCCGGCATCCCGTACAGATTCGTGGTCAGGACGGCGTCCACGCTCCGCCAGGTCGACTCCGGTACGGCGGCCGGGTCGATGTTGCCGTCCCCCACGGACACGGGGGCAAGGACCGGGCGCAGCCCGGCCGCGAGGACCACGAAGAGGATCACGTCGTCGTTCACCGGTGACATCAGCACCCGTGCGCCGGGCCGGCACCAGTGCCGCAGCGCCAGATACAGGGCCAGCCGTGCCGAGGGCGTGTAGACGCATTCGCGTCCGAGTCGCCGTGTCATCATCGCGGCGAGCCGCGATCCGTACGGCATCGTCACCTCTTCCGTCGAAGGGCCGTCGAAGGGTCGTCGAAGGGGCGCCCGGGAGACCCGGCGCGTGCGCGCGAGCGCCGGTCGGGGCCGGGCCGGGCTTCCGGCGGGGCGGGCCCCGGCTCAGCGTGCACGGGGTCCCGCTCCGCCCGAGTCCGCCCGGCCCGACGTGCGCAGCGTGCCGACCGTCCTCAGCAGCCGGTCGGCCGGCTCCCGCAGCGTGGGATGGGCCAGGACCGTGTTCCGCAGGCCGCGCACCGGTCTGCGCCACAGCCGGTGCGCCGCCGCCACCGGGTGGGGACGGGTCGCGAACCCCTCGCCCACGCGCAGCTCGCGGGTCTTGAGCCAGTCCTTGTACTCCTTGTCGCCGCGCCCCATGTCCATGAGCCGTACACCGTCCCGGCCCGCCGCCTCGGCCATCCGAAGGTGCATGATCAGCCCGGGCGAGTAGTAGCGGAGCTCGGGGTCGTACGCCGTGAACCAGGCCGCGAACACCGTGCGCGATCTCGGTCCGAAGTGCGCGGCCACCGGCCGGTCGCCGGCGTACACCACGGACAGCACACCGGTGAAGTGCTCGTCGCGGACGTGGAACAGGTGGTTCACCAGGTCGACGATCCACGGCCGCGAGAACCGGTCCATCCGTCCCGTCCTGCGGTACTGGGCGGACTTCCACTCCATGAGGGTGCGCAGCGCCCGCGGGTCGCGCTCGTCGTAGACGAACCGCATCTCGCCCAGGTCGCGCCCCAGGCGGCGTTCCTTCTTCAGTGTCGTCTTGGCCAGCCCCGGGTACGCGCCGCGCAGCCACTCCGCGTAGCTGCCGCCGCCGTCCTTCAGGTCGATCACCGGTGAGGCGAAGGTCCCCGTGACGTATCTGCCGAAGGGCTTCTGCTCCTCGACGAGGTGGTCGAACTCGAAGACGGACAGCCCGCAGGCCCGCAGCAGTTCCTGCGGGTCCCAGGTGACCCCGGGGCGGTGCACGAGGGCCTGGCAGTCGGAGAGGCCGAGACCGATGGCCCGGCCGACGCCGAAGGAGTTGCGCTCGTACGGGAAGAACCCCACGGGTTCCCCGCCCTCACGCAGGACCGCCACCTGCGCCCCGCCGCGGTACGTGCCGATCCCCGCCGCGAACTCCGGTGCCAGGAAAGGGTTGGCGTAGTCGGGCGACTCGTCCATCGCCTGGTGCCAGGCCCGGCGAAGCGAGGTGTTCAGCTCCGCGGGTCTGTGGATCGTGATGTCCACCTCAGATCAACTGCCCTTCCGCAGGCTCCGCGAGGGACGCACCGGTCACCGCGCAGGCCGGTGCGGCGTGTGGATCACTGTTCATGGATCGAATGGATCGCATGGGCGACCGCTCCCCCCATTTCCCCCATGACGCGCTGTCCGCGTCCTGCCACTTCCTTGGCCATCTGCTGATCCACGCCGTGTACGCGCTCGTGCCACGGTCGACGCCCGGGACTCGAGCCGTTCGGCAAGGCTCAAACGTCGCGAAACAGTACGCACGCTGTCAAGGGTGTCTGTCGTAACGGAAGAGTGCGGGCGGGTGCGGATGTGCTGATTTCGCCGGAGCCGACCGGGGGGGGGGGCGGGCGGCCGGGCTTTTGGGCGGGCGGGCCCGTCGGCTGCCCCCGGGGTCTGCGGTGTCTCCACGGTCTCCCAGGGACTCCCGGTTCGCCGTTCCGCACGGCGGCTCTCATTACTCAAGATCGATTTTGGAATTTCAAGCCACAACTTCCCGTGACTTGACGCGAGGCTTCCCCGGCTAATTTCTCTGGATGCAGAACTTCCCAGGAACAGACTCAGGAGATCTTCGTGCTGATCATCACCACCTTGGCCGCCATCGCCATCGGGGCGGCCGCCAGCATGACCTACATGCGGTACGTCTCGGCACGCAGCCAAGGACGGCCGATATCCTTTGCCTCCCTCCGGCATGAATGCGTTCCGCCATGGGTCGACCTGATTTTCATCCCGGCCTGGCTCGCAAGTTCATGCGTACTCTGCTTCACGCTCCCGCTCTGGGCGGGCTTGTCCCTTTACTGCGGAGCCGCACTGCTCCCCGGGGAGCTGATGCGCCGCCGCCACAACCGCCAGGTCAAGAACCGTCCCCCGATTTCGGCCGGCGCTCTCACCTCTCTGTGAGCCGTCTGCGATTCGGAGGAAGCCATGTTCAGCCGCCGGCCGCGCGTCACGTCACTCCCGTCCCCCGCTTGGCGAGTCGCCGGAATTCTCGCGTGTACGTGTCTATGAGCTCTCTGGACTCCTGGTAGAGCTCGCGGACAGCCGTGCGCACACTCATCAGGAGCAGATGATCCGCGCGCGACTGGTGGGATCGTATTTCGCCGTCGACATAGGGCCTTACGACGGACGACCCCGGGCATCTCCCACGGGGCACAGAACTTCGTCAGCTCGTCCTGCGAGGTGTCCACCTTGGCGACAGTCGCCGCCTTGACGCTCGCGCGCCCGGTGATGATCGTGACAGTGGTGCAGTCATGAAGACCAGTGGTGCTACCCGGCCGCCGACGCCCGGGGAGCGCACCTCGTGGTCCGGCGTCCGACCGGCGAGGAACACACAACCCCTGACCGTATGCACCGGCCAGGGGTTGTTTCATCAAGATCGGTAGAGAGCGGTGGAGAGCTGAGCCGTCCGGGGAAAGCGGCCGGGAGGCCGGCCGGAGAGCGGTCGGGAAGGCGACCGAGCCGAATCAGGCGCGAGGCGTTTCCCGAAGGACGGGGTCCGGCATGGCTTCGGTCGACTCCTGAGGTGCGGGGATGAGGCGCTGCCGGTGGCGGGACGTGCGCTGGCGCGGTGGCCGGGTCAGGGTGATCTGCCGGACCAGTTGCTGGAAGCAGGCCAGGGACGCGAGGGCGGGCAGGGCGGCCGCGGCGATACCGGTGAAGGTCCTGTCGGCCTCGGCCACGCAGAGCATCATCGCGACGGAGGAGAACAGCAGAACGACGAACCACGAGTGCACGGCCCGGCGTTGGTGCAGGGCGGTCCGCAGGATGGAGAGCGAGGCCACCATCCAGGGGCCGTAGACCAGGAGGGGCCACCAGGGGACCGTCCCGCTCTGCGTGCCGGACGCGATCCGCTGGAGCGGAGCGTAGGCCACCATGCCGCCGAAGACGCTCACCATCGACACGATGACGGCGGCGAACGCGGCCATCACGAAGCTGACGGTCTGCAACCACGTAAAGCGGAGTTTGCGGACTCGCACCTTCCGATGCCCGGCGGCAGGGCGCCGGATGGGCGGCAACTCAGCGGTGATCTGCGCCAGGTTCTCCATCGGGTCGCCACTGAAGCCGTCGCCGGACGGCGGCTCGCTGCGAGGTGGCGGCACCATGGCCGCCGCCTGCTCCGCCGCGGCGTCCTGAAGGAGGTAGGTGAGTTCCTCGACCGGGTCCCAGCCCGGGTCGGAGCCTTCCAAGGGAACCGCCGAGTGCAGGGCGTCGACAGGACCCCGGTGCCGGCCGGTACCCGACGTGGTGGGGTAGGCACCGAGATACCGTTCGCGCCGGGGGAAGGAGAGATCCGGATAGTCGTCATTCACGGAAATCCGCCCCCGTCACATGCGGGCCGTGTGGTAGCCGGAGTGTCCCTGGCTGCTCCACCGCCGACCGAGTTCCTCCTGGGCCGCGTCCAGCAGCGTCAGAAACTCACTGAGCAGCGACTCGGTGACCTGTAGTTCGACCCGCGCGCCGTCTCCGTGCAAGGTGCCGCGCGCATCGGGAGATGAGTACGCCGCGGCAGGCGTGTAGGTGTACCGCCCCACTGCCACAGCACGGGCCGCGGGCAGATTCTCCGCCGCCGCTCCGGAGCGGGTCGAGCCAAGGATCCTAGCTTTCGTCATATTCCGCTAACGCGGCCCTCCTCCTCCAGATGCGCGGCAAATGAGTGAGCGTAATCCGGTGAAATAGTTGACGACAGCGTTTGTCATTAGAATTAACCGCGACACGCTCAACGAGTGAAAAGCCAAGCGGTTTGTCTTTTGAATTCTCCTCGGACAGGAGAAAGGTTTCGCCACATCCGAGGGGCGTCAGGCGAAGGCCCCGGTCCGGTCCGGTCATGGGGGTCCGTCCGGGGCCTTCGGTGACATTCGGGCCGGTCAGGCCCCCGCGCCCCCGTACTCCCGCGCTCCCAGCATCCGCCGCACGATGTCCGAGCGTTCCAGCAAGGTCTTCCGGACCACCGGGACCGTGTCCCGGGAGGCGTTCTCCGCTGTCGTGAGGAACTCGGCGTCGATCGCGTACGGCGGGAGCAGCCGGCTCGTGAACACCATCGCCGGAATCATGCCGCCGCGCTCCAACTGGGGGATCAGGGCGAGGTAGCGCTCGGCGTACGGTGCCAGCAGCAGGTCCTGGGACGGGCGCCAGAACGCCGTGGTGACCTGGCTGACCGAGCTGAGCGGGACCGCTCGTTCCACCACCAGCTTCTGCCAGACCTCCTCCTTGGCCTCGGCGTCGGGAGTGGCGGCCCGGACCGTGAGCGCACGCACCCAGGCGTCGGGGTCGGGGTCCTGGTCCAGCAGGAGGGCCACGTCATCGGCGGTCTTGTCGCCCAGTTCCGCCCGGCGGGCCAGAAGGCGCCAGCGCAGGTCGATGTCCTGGGCCGTCTGCGACTCCAGCCAGGCCAGGTCGTCGGGAGCGGTGGCGGTGCGGGCCAGGCCGCGCAGGCTCACCTGGCGGCGGCGGGGGTCCTCCGCGAGGCGGCGGCAGGCCGCGGCCACCAGCGCCGTCAGCGCGGGGCGTTCGGCGTCGGGCGCCCACAGTTCCGCGATGTCCCCGGCCAGCGTGAGGTACGGCTCGATCACCGCGTCCGATGTCTCGGACTCGACCACCGCTGTGACGCAGCGGCCCGCCTCCGCCGCCGTCACCTCCCCCGTGACCAGCATGTCCCACACCGTCGCCACGGCCACGCCCCGGGAGATGGCGGTGGGCAGCCGGGCAGCCGCGGAGAGGTACGCGGACGCGGCGGTGGGCTCGGGCCGGGTCGTGGCGAAGGTCAGGTCTTCGTCGTTCACGAGGACGAGGGCGGGGGCGCCGTCCGCGGCCGGCGGCAGGGCGACGGGCGTGCGCTCCCCCGTCACCTCCGCCGTCACCAGCGCCGTACGTTCCAGCGAGCCGTCCCGCGACGCGCGGTACGCGCCGACCGCCAGCACATGCGGCCGGGGACCGCTGTCCGGGCCGTGGGCCACCAGTACGTAGCCGTCGCCCTCCCGCTCCAGCGTGAGGCGGTCCGTCCCCGCCGTCTCCAGCCAGCCCGCGCGCCAGGCGTCCAGGTCGCGGCCGCTCGCTTCGGCGAGGGCGTCGATCAGGTCCTGGAGCGTGGTGTTGCCCCAGGCGTGGCGGGCGAAGTACGCGGTCATGCCGGCCGAGAAGGCCGACTCGCCGACGTAGGTCATCAGCTGGCGCAGGACCGAGGCGCCCTTGGGGTAGGTGATCGCGTCGAAGATCGACGCCGCCTCGGCGACATCGCGGACGGGCTGGCGGATCGGGTGGGAGATCGGGCCCTGGTCGGCGAGATAGGCGCGGAGCTTGCCGTTCGCCAGGTGTCCGGCCCAGGCGTCGGTGTGCGAAGTGGCGTCGGCGGCGGCCCAGTTGCAGGCGAACTCGGCGAACGCCTCGTTCAGCCAGAGGTCGTCCCACCAGCGCATGGTGACGATGTTGCCGAACCACATGTGCGCCATCTCGTGGAGCAGGACCTTCGCGAGCAGTTCGCGCTCGGCGGGCGTCGGCTCGGCGCGGCACAGGAAGCCGTCCGCCCAGGTGACGCAGCCGTAGTTCTCCATCGCCCCGCCGAACTCGGGTACGAAGACCTGGTCGTACTTGCGCTGCGGGAACGGCATTCCGAAGACCCGGGCGAAGAAGGCCAGACCCTGGCGGGTGACCGTGAAGACGTCGTCGGCGTCCCGTTCGAGGATCTGGGCGAGGGAGCGGCGGGCGTAGATGCCCAGGTCGTAGCCGTCGGCCTCGCGGCGGATCTCGTGGAACGGGCCCGCGTTGACGACCGTGTTGTACGTCGCCAGGGGCGGGGTGTCCGGGAACGTCCAGCGGCGCGCTGCCGGCCGGCTGGGTTCGTCGCGTTCCCCGAGTTCCTCGATCCGCGGGTCGCCGGAGTTGCTCGTGACGGTCCAGTCGTACGGCGCCGTCACCGTGAACGCGTGCGGGGCCTTGAGGTCGGGCTGGTCGAAGCACGCCCACACGAACCTGGCCTCGTCGGGCTCGAACGACATCCAGACGTAGACCTCGCCGTCCGCGGGGTCGACCGCCTTGTGCACGCCCTCGCCCTCGGCGGTGTTCGACTGCACGCTCTCTACCCGCAGCACGTTGTGCGCGTCCAGGGCGGGCAGCGGGATGCGTCCGTCGGCGGCCGGGGTGAGTTCGACGCCGTTGAGCGTGGCGCTCAGCACCTGGGCCGCGCAGTCCACGAACGTCTCCGCGCCCGGTTCACGACAGCCGAAGGTCACGGTGGACACGCATCGCACGTCCGGCCCGTCCGGCAGAGCGGTGAGGTCGACCGCCACGTCGTACCTCTCGACCGTGAGCAGCGCGGCCCGCCGTTCGGCTTCGGCCTGGCTCAGGCTCCGGATGTCCATCCGTTCCTCCTCCGTAGATGCTCCGCACGCCGACTTCGGTGCGGTGCGCCATCTATTTATCCGTGCCGGAGGTGGTGGTTGGCCAACGGTTTCCTGATCCTCGACCGGGGGGCGCGGCGTTCGGCTCGCTGTTCAGGAGCGCCGGCCGGCCGGGGCGCACACGGTCCCTCGGAATCCGTGTGCGACCCGGCCGGGGCCGGGCTCAGTCCCCCCGCAGGATCCGTGCCGCCCGCGCGTCGAGTTCCGCGCGGAAGAGGGCGGCCCGTTCCGCCTGCGCCAGGCCGTGGTCGTGCTCCAGCCGCCGCATCCGCTCCGACGTGTCCTGCTCGATGCGGTGCCGCCGCACCTCGTACTCCATGGTGGCGCAGGCGTGCTGCACCTGAAGGTCGTCGGAGTGCAGACGGCGGCTCGTGTCGAGGCGGGCGGTGAGCAGAGTGTCGTACGTCGTGCAGCCGCTCATCAGCTTCGCCAGGACGGGCATGGCGTCGACGGCCAGGATCAGCAGGTGCAGTACGACGAACACGAACCCGGCGTACCAGTCGGACCAGGCGACCGCTTCGAGCGCGTGGGCCCGCGTGAGGATCCCGTCGTCGTCGAGTTCGGCCGCCCGCTGCCGCGTCTTGGCGTCGATACTCCGCTGGAGAGCGGGCTGGTAGGCGTCGCCGGCCTTCTCCATGCGCGCGGTCAGGGTCCGGCCCTTCGCGACGAGGTTCTCGAGTTCGCCCTCGTACCTCTTGATCTTGCTGGTCGTGCGGTAGGACGAGGAGTCCGCGCGGGCGCGCTCGCAGGTCTGGCTGACGTCGGCGACATCGCCGTACCAGATCCACTTGTCCCGGGCGCATTCGCGCTGCTCGGTGGCCATCTTGGCGTTCAGGGTCTTGTTGATGCCGTCGACCTGGGCCCGCATCGCCTTGGTTCGGGCGGTGTTGCGCTGGATGTCGTCACGGAGCTGGGCCGTGGAACCCTCCACCTTCAGCTGGTACTTCCCGCATGCGGCCCGGCCGCTGGTGTCCGAGCCGTCGGCGGGGTTGCAGGACACCAGCATGCCCTTGTAGGTGCTCACCTTCTCCTCGTTGCCCACCGCGATCTGCTGGTGGATCTCCTTGTCGAAGATCTGGAACAGCAGCGGCTCGGCGATGAAGAGACCGAGGAGCACGGAGAGCACGAGGCGCGGCAGCAGCACCCGCAGCGGGTTTCTGGCCGGCACGCCGTGGGTGCTCGACACCAGCCAGCTGTCCAGGGCGAGGACCACCCAGAACCAGACCACGGCGACCAGGATCACCACCGCGAGCGGGAGGTCGGAACGGAAGGTGCCCATGGCCAGGGCCATGGAGACGCCGCCCAGCAACGCGGTGTTGACGACTATCGCGCCGTAGCGGGTGTAGCGGGCTCGCTCCTCCGGCACCCAGTCCAGTACGTCCTCGTCGACGCCGATCACCCCGCGCAGCCGTACCGCCGGGCTCCGGTCGGAGCGCGCCGGGCGGAAGGGCCTCGGGTCGTCGGGGAACGGTGCCCAGTCGGCCGGGCGGACCGGTGCGTCAGTCGCCAAGGTTCGCCTCCGAGACTCCGATGTCGCTGTCGTCGCCGTCGTCGCCGTCACCGTCGACCACATCGGTGGGGGCCGGCCTCCTGGTCTGCTTGTCGAGGCGTTCCGCCGAGGCCTTCTGCACCTCCTCGTCCCGGCCCTGGCCCAGCGCCTGGGCCGAGCCGTACGGGGGGATCTCGCTCACGCTGTTGATGAAGGCGCCCATGTCGACCGCCGCGTTGTCGACGAGCCCCCGGTTGACGAGGTGCTTGCCGAGGTCGATGCGCCGCTCCGCCCACTTGCGCTGCTCCTCGCGCAGCAGCTGGGCGTCCTGCCGGCCCTCCAGCCGTTCGCGCAGCCTGTCCTCGCGCGCCTCCGCCCGGCTGCGAGCCTGTTCCTCGCGCTTGGCGGCGGCCTCCTCGTTCCGGTCCTGGCGGGTCAACTCCCTGATCCGGTCGCCCCGGTCGAGCCGGTAGCGCCGCTCGTCCCGGTCGAGGGCGGCCCGCCGCTCCTGGTCCTCGCGCTCCAGGGTGGCCCGGCGCTCCAGGTACTCCTGTTCGAGCTTGTGCAGCGCGTCCTCGCGTTCGAGGCGACCGGACTCGTCCTCGCGACGCCGCTCGGCGAACGCGCCGGCGGTCAGGTCCCCGCTGCGGTTGGCGTAGAAGTCGGCGGCGATCGGATCGTTGCCGATGACCCGGAGGTCCTCGGTTATCTGGTTCCGGACGAACCCGTTGCGCTGGGCCTCGAGCCCGAGCGCGTGCTCCTGCCCCTCGGCGCTGTCGGTGCGCTCGTACGTCGTGCGCATCCGCTCCCGCTCCTGGCGGTTCAGCTCCTTCATGAGGGCCTCCTCGCGCCGGATCTCCTCGCGCAGCCGCTCCTTGTCGGCCTCGGCGCGGACCCGCTCCTGTTCCATCTCGTCCCGCAGGCGCTCCTTCTCCCGGGCGAGCCTGGCCTCCTCGACCTCCTTCAGGTGCGCGGCGAGTTCCTCCGGGGTGAGGACGTCGACCGCGGACGGCACGGCCTTCAGGCCGGAGACGACCGGCGGCCGCATGTCCAGATACGCGGCCAGCCGGGCGTCGACCCGGCGGCGCACGGTGGCCGAGTCGACGATCCGCAGATCGCCGCCCTCCTCGGCGAGGCCCGGGATGCCCCGGAGGTAGCCGAAGAGCAGCGCCTCCACATCGGTGACCCCGTCCCGTACGACGGCACGCGCGTCCGTGACGGTGCAGTGGAAGGTCGTCCGCAGGGTGAAGTCGCCCACCTCGGCGGACGGGATGCGCATCTCGACGACGACGGGAACGCTCGCCCTCCGGTCGACGACCGTGACCGAGCTGGCGGCGACCACCACACCGTCGTCGGGCCGCAGCCGGCCGTGGTCCTCGACGTACTCCTCACCGACCCTGAAGACCCGGACCTGGTGTGCGGCCAGCGGCGGCAGCTCCCCGTCTCCCCTGCTCGTGCGCTTGCGCAGCCAGCCGCCGCGCTGCTGCGCAAGCCCGTACTCCCGCTGTTCGACCAGCGGATATCTCTGTGCCATGCGTGTCAGTCCTCCGTGCTCAGTACGGCGGTCAGGAAGGTCTCGGTGAGGGCGGCGGCGACCGTGTCGTCGGAGCGGGCCGCCATCGCCCGCAACGCCCTGTCCAGCAGGGGGCGTTCGTCCGCCGGCAGGGCGGCGCCGACCGCCCGGCCGAAGCGTCCGGCTATGGCCTCGGGCTTCTCGCACGTGGCCGGCAGGGCGCGCAGGGTGTCGTGCAGGTCCCGCAGCGCCGAGGCGCGCCGCGGCCGGTTGCACAGCAGTCCGGCCCACAACTGTCCGAACCTGTCGATCAGTTGGGGGCGCCGTCCGGCCAGTACGGCGCAGACGGGGCGTTTGCTGCCCAGGTCGCGTACCGTCAGGACGGCCTGGACGGCGTCGAAGGTGGCTTCCTTCAGATGGGTCGCGGCGCCCGTTCTCCCCTGGACGCCCATCCGGTGCGCGAGGGCCGCGAAGACGAAGACGACGCCGGCGTTCTCCCGGGACGCGACCTGCACGGCGACGAGGGCGGCGAGGGCGGAGACCGCCTCCGCGGACTCGTCACCGGCCCGGCTGATCAGATGCCACAGCCACTTCACGGCGTCGGAGGGGAAGCGGACGCCAAGCTCCCCGCCGAACGCCGCCATCGCCGTCGAGCGCAGCCCCGGGTCGCGGGACTGGGCCCAGCCGCGGGCGACGGCCAGCGCGGTGGCGCCGAGGTTCTCGTCCAGGAGGCACATCCACCACAGCACCATCGTGGCCGTGGACTGCCCGAGGGGGCCCGCCGTGCCCCGCGCCCAGGGGTGCAGATAGGACTCGGCGACCTCGTCGAAGGCGGGCCGGGCGAGCAGGGCGAGGCCGGAGGCGACGGACATCTGGAGGTCGGGGTCGGGCACGGTGCGGACCATGTCGGTCAGCCAGTCCCGTACGCCGTCCCAGTAGTCCGTCGAGTGGTTCGCCCACAGTTCCTCCAGGACCCACTGCCGGTACTGCGGGCTGCGGAAGACCAGCACGGTCCGGCTGAGCGCGCCGTGCTTCTGCGCCTCGGTGGCGACCAGGTCGTTACGGGCCAGGGAGCGCCGTCGGTCGACGGTCCGCCGGGGCGCGGCCGCCGGGGCGCCGTCCGCCGTGGCCGTCCCGGGACCGGTCGGCGTCTGGGGGAAGGCCGGGGCCAGATACGGCTCAAGACCTTCCTGGCACAGCTCGAAGTCGCGGCGCCCGGCACCGATGACGAAGGCGAGCGTCGTGACCTCGGCGGCCTCCTGGAGCGAGCGTTCGGCGGCGAACCAGTCGCGCACGGGGTGCGCGGCGCTGCTGCCGTACTCCTGCCAGACCCCGGCCGGGTCGGCGCCCCGGGCGATCCGGTCGGCGGCCGCGACGGCCTCCGCGATCCGGCATCCGGCGGGCAGCAGCCCGACGGCCTGCTCGACGGTGCTCTCGGCGCATCCCGCCTTCCGCAGCCGCACTCGCAGCACGTCCGCCAGGGCGGGGACCTGCCAGGTCAGATGGCGTACGGACTCGGGGGGCTCCCCGTCGACCGTGTGCACGGTGGTCACCACCAGGTGCGCACCCTGCTCGCGCACCGCGTCCCGGACCCGCCGCCAGTCGAAGTCCGCCGTCCCGGACGACGAGCCCTCGTTCATCCGGTCGAGCAGCACATAGCCGTTGCCCTTCTCGAAGGCCGGCCGCCCGGTGGCGAGCTCCTCCAGGCTCCGGCCCGGGGAGAGCACCACGTACTCCGCGCCGTCGGCGACCGCGTCGAGGAGGGCCACCGCCCCCGAGCGCTTGCCCGTGCCGGGCGGCCCGACCAGCACCACCACACCGTCCTGCCGCAGCGCGCGCACCGCCTCCTCGAAGCAGGGCGGTGCGACGTACGACTCCAGGACCGCGTCCGCCTCTCCGGCGTCGAGCCGCCCGATGGCCCGGCGGCGGGTGTTCGGCGTGTCCGTGCCGCCGATCCCGCCGATGCCGAAGTGGGCGTGGCGGGCGTCGAGGGAGCCGTAGAAGTGCTGGTTGACGTTGTTGTGCTGGACCTGGGCGGCGCGCTCCGCCTTCTCGGCGGCCGACGCGGCCGAGGCGTCCTTCTCTGCGGCCGTCTCGTCCTTCCTGGCAGCCGTGTCCTTCTTCGCCGCCGTGTCCTTCTTCGCCGCCGGGTCCTTCTTCGCCGCCGCCGTGTCCTTCTCGGGGTTCACGGTGTTCTCGGGTGCGGCGGTGTCCTTCGCCTCGGCTCCTGCGGCGTCGGGATCCGCGCCGGGATCCGCGCCGGGATCCGCGCCGGGATCCGCGCCGGCACCGGCCGCTGCGGGCGGGGGCGCGGAGGCGGGCGCCGTCCATTGCTCCCCGGCAGGCGTCCCCGGCCTCTCCTGCTGCTGTTCGTGCTGCTGTTCCTCGTTCATTCCCGGCCGTCACTCGGAGTCACTTGGAGATTCCGAAGACGGCGCCCTCGGCGTTGACGGTTCCGTAGAACTGCTGAACGACCGTGTCCACAGGAGCAGTTGGCGCATTCGGGGGGCGCGCGGCGGGCGTTTCACCACCCCCAGGGCGTGGGCCGTCCGCGCCCGCGCCGTCCAGTTCGAGCCCGCGTACGTCGTACCCGGGCACCCAGATCCACGCCCGCCCGGTGTACTCCTTCTCCTCGATCCGCACCTCGCGGAACTCCTGCGCCCGGATCGTCGTGTACGCCTCGCGGATCACGTCGTTGAAGACGGTCGACGAGACCGCGACGGCCAGAGCGGCGTCCGGTGCGGCGGCCAGGGCGGAGCGCAGGACCGCGCTGTCGCGGATCCGGCCGATCTCGACCGGAGCCCTGCCGACGAATCCGTTGGCCGCCGGGGACGCCGTACCGAAGTGCACGGCCGCCCTGAGTCGCAGCCACGCCTGGGGCAGCCGCCCGTGGTTGAAGGCCCGCAGTCCCGCGTCCAGGCTGCGCATGAACGTGTCGACGAGGTCCGGTTCGGACGCCCCCTCGGGCAGGACCGCGAGCACCGAGTCGCCGGCCTCCTGCGTCGCCCACCGCTCCCGCTCCAGACCGGCCGCGTCCGCCGCCTGCCCGAGCAGCCGCTGGATGGCCTCCTGCAACTGCGTCTGTGTCAGTACGTCGACGCCGCCGTACCCCTTCGCGTCGACCGCCAGCAGCAGTCTGCGCCCGAACGTGCTCATGTTCCCCACTCCCCGACTTTCGTGCTCTCGTGAATGCACCGGCGCCCGCTCCCCCGGACACGCGGACGCCGGTACGGCTCAGTCGTACACGCGCGACGCGGCCCGGACCCCGTGGAAATACGGGATGCAGCAAGATGCGGGAATTCCCGCAAAGCAATAGAAGTGACTGGTTCGACCGGCGGAACCGGCGCCTGACTGGACGGGTCGTACCCACCGTCACGAGGAGAACGCATGCCGTCCGCCGGTGCCGATCCGGACAACCGCCCCGCGCAGTACATGTTCACCGCCCTGCAGACCACCCATCAGCACGCGGACACCAAGGCCGGGATCCTGGCGGCCGCGCAGGCGGCGCTGGTCGGCACGGCCGACACCTGGAGCCGGCAGGCCCTGCACACCGTGGAGCGGGGTGGAGCGGCGGGCGTGCTCGCCGGGACGCTGCTCACCCTGTTCCTGGGCGGCCTGTTCGTCGGCGCCGGCTGTCTGGCGGCGACGCTGCGGCCCCGGGTGCTGCACTCCGCGCACGCCAACAGATACAGCTTCGTCCACCTCGCCTCGGGCCCCGACATCCTGCCCGCCGAGGCTCCCGGCGCCGACGAGGCGACCGATCGGCGGGAGCTGTCCCACACGGTCAGGTTTCTCGCGCGGGTGGCGCTGCGGAAGTACCGGTGTCTGACCGGTGCCGTGGTGTGCACGGCGGTGATGGGGACCAGCGCGGGGCTGTTCGTGGTGCTGCGTCCCGTACTGGCCTGAGTGCCGAAGGAGGCTCAGCCGCCGGGGCTTTTGGGGGCCGTCAGGGACTCTGGTGCCTTAGGGGGCCGTCAGGACCCTTGGGGTTCGTGGCCTTCGTGGCCTTCGCGGCCTTCGGGCGCCAGGTTCGCCAGCTGCCTCAGCCGGGGCAGGTCCCGGACGACCGTCGAGCGGTAGCCGGTCTCCAGCAGACCGCCCTCACGCAGTTCGCGCAGCCCCTTGTGGATCGTCGTCTCGGCGGCCCCGGTGAGCGCGGCCATCTCCGGCTGCGTCAGCCGGCAGCCGACGACGACGCCGCCGTCCGTCGGGCGCCCGTAGGAGGTGGCGAGCTCCACCAGGAGCCGGGCCAGCCGCACCTTGGCCGGATAGCCGCGGAAGTCCAGGCGCCGCCGGTTCGCCCAGCGCAGCCGGTCCGCGACGATGCCGGCCAGGGCCATGGACACCTCCGGGCGCCGCATCAGCAGACCGTGCAGCACCCCGGGTTGCAGCACCCGGGCCGTCATCGGCCCGCACGCGGTCACCGTGGCCGAGCGCGGCGCCCCGTCCATGGCCGCCATCTCCCCGATCGAGTCGCCGCCGACCCGGACGGCGAGCAGCGACGTCTCGCCGTTCTCCACGGTCGCGGTCACCTTGGCGAAGCCGGACAGCAGCAACAGGACATGCCGGTCGTGCGCGCCCTCGGTCAGCAGCACCTCACCCGGCTCGAACCGCGTCTCGACACCCAGGCCGAGCAGTTCCCGCCGCGCGGGCGGCGACAGCACCCCCAGCAGACTGCGGGCAGGCCACTCCTCGGAGTCGTACGGCGTGAACACGGTTCCCCCCGGCAGTTCGGCGACTACGCCTCAATCCTGCCGCCGACCACGCCCCCGGGCGAGGAACTCTCACCACCCGGTCCCGCCGACTTCGCGTGTGGCACGACCGGCCTTCATTCAGGAGGAGTTCACTCCGGATCGCCTTTCCTTCGGCGCGGACACCTCCGGGTGTCGGCGGTCCCGGGACGCGGCGCCGCGACGGAGGAGGGACGGTGCCAGTGTCAGGGTCACGGTGATCGAGGCGACGGCCATGATCGTCATCGCCGGGCCGGGTGAGGTGAGTTGGGCGACGCCGCCCGCCAGTGCGGCGCTCACGCCCTGCATGGTCAGCATGCCCGAGGTGTGCAGTCCGAGGCCGTGGCCGCTCAGTTCGTCCGGGATCAGGGACACCAGCCGCTCCTGCTGGATCAGGCTCGAACCGAAGCCGATCGAGGCGACGGCCACGCACGCCGTCGCCAGGGCCACCCCCGGCCGGAGCGCGAACAGCAGGTACGGCGCCGCGAGCAGCAGCAGGAACGGGATGCCCAGGCGGGCCCGCACCCGGGGCGCAAGGAAACGGCCCGTCGTCACGTCCCCCACGAACATGCCGAACGCCGCGAAGGCGAACAGCGCGCCCGCCCGGCTCGGCGCGTACGACACGAACAGCGACTCGCAGCCGACGATCAGGCCGTTGGGGATCCAGAGGAGGAGGTAGAGGGTGCGGCGCTCGGGCGAGGAGAACAGGCGCGCGTTCGTGCGCCAGGTCTGTACGACGGACGGGCGGCCGGAGGCGCGCGGGGCGCGGCCGGTCAGGCCCAGGCGGGCGGTGAGGGCCGACGCCAGGTAGAGCGCCGCCGCCGCGAGGAGCGTGACCCGTGGGGACAGCAGCGCCACCAGGACGCCGCCCGTCGCGTACCCCGTGATCTGTGCGACCCCGCTCATCATGTTGAACACCGAACGGCCCAGCAGATAGCCCTCCTTGGCGAGGATCTCGTTCAGCAGGCCCCACAGAACTCCGCCGCCGAGCGACTGGACCAGGCCGAGGAGCAGCAGCAGGACGAAGATCGTCCAGACCGGGAGACCGGGTGCCGCCATCACCGCCGTACCGAGCGCGAAGGCGAGCGCGATGCCCGCCACGGTCGCCCGCGGCGGCAGCCGGTCCGCCGCCGACAGGAGGGTCGTCGCGCCCACGACCTGCGCCAGCGACGGGCCGAACATGCTCAGGGCGGAGAGCAGCGGCGAGTCCGTCGCCCGGTACACCAGCGTGCCGAGGGCCAGACCGCTCACCGTGGCGGCCGCGGTGCGGAAGCAGGAGGACACGAACAGCGGGGTGAACTCCCGCGTGCGGAAGAGGTCGGAGTAGCTGCGCATGCGCGGAGTCTCGGACGGCGTACGCGGGGGCCGTTATTGTTTCGCGGGGAGGCGAAACATGGGCTGGTGGCAGGTCAACGCCGACACTCTCGCCGGCTGCCGCTTCGTACTGTCACCGCTCGCCGAGACCTTCGCGAGCCTGAAGCTGCTGCACGCGGGGGTCGCCTCGCACCCCGGTGAGCGCGGCTGGCTCGACGCCCACCTGCCCGCGTACCGGGAGCTGCTGGCGGCCGATCCGGTCGCCGCGCAGCTGGTGCGCTCCGGGCTCGGGCGGGACTGGATCGCCGACTTCTTCACCCCCGCCCCGCGGGAGAGGGAGACCTTCGAGGAGGAGGTCGCCCGGGTCCGTTCGGCTTCCCCCGAAGCGGCCCGCGGCCACCTCACCGTCTCCCTGCGCGGCCCGCTCCCCGCCCGCCTGCACCGCGACGACCTCCCTGAACGCGCCGCCGACCTCCTCACCTGGCTCTGGACCGAGGCCGTACGCCCGTACTGGGCCCGGCGGCGGCGCGTCCTCGAGGCCGATGTCGTCGCGCGGACCGCGCAGTTGGGCCGGGGCGGCTGGGCGGCCGTGCTGGACGAGCTGCGGCCGGGGACGCGCTGGCTCGGCGAGAACCGGTTCCAGGTCAATCCGCACGCGTACCCGCCGCGCGAGATCTCCGGCGCCCAGCTGTTCTTCGTACCGGTCACCCCGCAGCGGATCGGCTGGGTGAGCTGGGAGGAGCCCCACCGGTACGCCGTCGTCTACCCGTGCGCGGGCGTCCTGGCCGGCGGCGGGTCCGAGGCCGTGCCCGCGAGCCTCGGCGCGCTGCTCGGGCCCGCGCGGGCCGCCGTGCTCGTCCTCCTCGGCTCTCCCCTGTCCACCTCCCAGCTGGTCGCCGTGACCGGGCAGCGGCTGGGGTCGGTCGGGCGGCATCTGCGCGTGCTGCTGGACGCGCGGCTGGTGGAGCGGCGGCGGGCGGGCCGGTCGGTGCTCTACTCGCGGACACCGGCCGGTGAGGTCCTGGTCAAGGCCCAGAGCGGGGACGACACCGAGCGGAGTTAGCATCCGCTCATGACTACAGACAACGCTGCCACCTCTGTCCTCGACACCGAGATCGACGCGCTCCAGGGCGGTTCCGCCGACCTTTCGCAGTACGCCGGCAAGGCCGTCCTCATTGTGAACGTGGCCTCCAAGTGCGGGCTGACCCCGCAGTACGCCGGTCTCGAGCGGCTCCAGGAGCGGTACGCGGCCCAGGGCTTCACCGTGCTCGGCGTGCCGTGCAACCAGTTCCTCGGGCAGGAGCCGGGGACCTCCGAGGAGATCGCGGAGTTCTGCTCGGCGACGTACGGCGTGACCTTCCCGCTGACCGAGAAGGTCGAGGTGAACGGGGACGCGCGGCACGCGCTGTACGAGAGCCTCGTGGGCTTCGCCGACGGCGAGGGGCACACCGGCGACATCCGCTGGAACTTCGAGAAGTTCCTCATCGGGCGGGACGGGAAGGTCGTCGCCCGCTTCTCTCCGCAGACCGAGCCGGAGTCGGCCGAGGTCGTGACGGCGGTGGAGCGGCAGCTCGCCGGTTGACCTTGCCCCTGGGGCAAGGACGAGTGTCCTGTGTCACCGGGCGGACGGCGCCCGGTGACGGAGGATGGGCTCGTGGACCGGGAACTCGTGGAACTCGTGGACCAGGAACGTGTGCGCTCGGGTGAGCTGCTCACCATCGGCGCGTTCGCCGCGCGCTCGCGGCTCTCGCCGAAGGCGCTGCGGCTGTACGACCGGCTCGGTCTGCTGCCCCCGGCACACGTCGACGCGACGACCGGCTACCGCTACTACCGCGCCGACCAGGCCGAGCGCGCCCGCATGGTCGCGCTGCTGCGGCGGCTGGACATGCCGCTCGCGCGGATCGCCGAGGTGGTGGAACCGGCCGGGCTCGACGGCCCGTCGGCGGCCGACCGGCTGGCCTGCTACTGGGCGGAAGCCGAAGCGCGGTTCGCCTCGCAGCGGACGCTCGCCGAGTACCTCCGTGGACGACTGTCGGGGAGGAGCTCCGAGATGTACGGGAAGTTCGTGGTCGAGACGGTGGACGTGCCCGAGCAGGTGCTGATCACACAGACACGGCACATCCTGCCGGACGAGCTGCCGACGTGGATCGGGGCGGCGCTGGGGCGTCTGGAGGACGCGGCGCAGGCGTGCGGGGGGACGACCGGGGCGCCGTTCGTCGCGTACCACGCGGAGGTGTCGCAGGAGAGCGACGGGCCGGCGGAGGCCTGCGTGCCGGTCGCCGACGAGGCCGCCGCGCGGGCGTGGGCCGAGGAACACGGGCGGGCCTGGGACACCGGGGTCCGCGTCGAGCCGGCCCGGCGTCTCGCCTACACCCGCATCACGAAGGCCCAGGTGGCAAACCCGCAGATCCACGCGGCCTTCGAGGCGGTGGAGGAGTGGATCGCGGAGCGGGGGCTGAACCACGCGGGGCCGTGCCGGGAGGTGTACTTCGCCGACTGGGACGCGGCGGGGCCTCAGGACGCGGTGTGCGATGTGGCGTTCCCGGTGAGGTGACGGGGCGCGCCGAGGTGGGCTGAGGGGGGTGCGGCGGGGGCGGTTTCACCCCCGCCGCACCCCCCTCACCGCAGCTCTTCAGGGCACGGCGTCCCCCGCGGGAGCTGGTACGGCGCCGCCAGCCGGTAGGTGCCCTTGCCCGGAGCCAGCAGGACCGTCCAGTTGTCTCCGGACTCGTCCTGCTCCTCCTCCATCAGGCAGCCGTTGACGTTGTCGTACGTCTTCGGCGTGCCCTCCTCGCGGTGCTTGGACTCCGCCGTCTCCTGCGGTGGCTTCACGCTCTTGCCCTCGGCGTCGACCAGACCCAGCCACGGGGAGTACGGGATGCGGATGAGGACGCGCCCCGCCTTCTGCACCTCGATCGTCAGCTCCCCCTGCTTCGCCCGGTCCACGACGGCCGGCGGGTCCGCCAGCGGCGTCGGGTCGGTCACCGAGAACAGCTGCCAGTTCGCGTCGCCCCAGATCTGCTTCAGGTACGGCATCCCGCGCTGCACCAGCTGCCGCTCCCGCTGCCCCCCGTCGCCGTCCGGCTCGCCCTTCGGCAGGACGACGTAGTGAACGGCCCAGCGCTGGAGCCACTCGTGGTAGTTCGCGGAGTTGAGTGTGTCGTCGTAGAAGAGCGGGTTGCGCTCCATGTCGGCCTGCCGGTTCCAGCCCCGGGCCAGGTTCACGTACGGGGCGAGCGCCGAGGCCTCCCGGTGCGAGCGCGCCGGGACCACCTCGACACGGCCCTTCTCGGCACCGATCACCTGGAGCTGGTTGACCAGCGGCGCCAGCTCGCGCGCCCAGGACGCCGCCGGAGTCGTATGCATGATGTCGTCGACCGTCTTGAAGCCGATCCAGCCCGTGAATCCGGCGAGGGCGACCACGATCGCGTACCACTTGCGGGTGCGCGGCACGGCGAAGGGGAGGGCCGCCAGCAGGACGACCCCCGCGAAGAGCATCGCGAGCCGGGTGATGTTGGAGCCGATCTGGGAGCTGACCGCCCAGACGCCGAACACGGCGAGCCCGTACACCGCCGCCGTGATCCGTACCGTCTTCCACTCCCGCGGCACCAACAGGTAGACCACCACGGAGAACAGGAACGGCAGGATCGTCGAACCGATGCCCATCGGCTGGGTGCCGGAGAACGGGAACAGCCACGCCGAGACGGCGACCACGACGGTCGGCGCGATACCCAGCGCCCACGCGCCAGGACGGCGCTTCTGGAAGAAGAGGGCCACCGCGATCAGACCGACGAAGAGTCCGGCGACCGGCGACGCGGCGGTGGAGAGCGCGGCGAGCGGCGCCGCGCACAGGGCCTTCGCCCAGCGTTTGTAGCGCCAGCGGTAGGGCCAGCAGAACACGACGGCGGTCGCACCCAGCCCGAACGCCATGCCCAGGCCGTACGTCACCCGGCCCGACACGGCGTTGCACAGCAGCGCGAACACCCCGGCCAGTGCGGGCCACAACGGCTCACGCACCGCCCGGCTGCGTATCAGGATCATCGTCAGCAGCCCCGCCGAGATGGTCCCCGCGATCATCATCGTGGTCCGCACCCCGAGCACGGACATCAGATACGGCGACACCACGCTGTACGACACCGGGTGCATCCCGCCGTACCAGGCCAGGTTGTACGCCGAGTCCGGGTGCCGTCCGACGAACTCCGCCCACGCGTCCTGCGCCGCGAGGTCACCACCGCTGTTCGCGAACGTGAAGAACCAGGCGAGATGCAGGACACCGGCGAGGGCCGTGACGGAGAGGACGGGGTGGCGGTGGATCAGACGACGGAGGCGCGCGAACCGTCCGGCGGGCTCGTGCTCATTGCCGGGGGTGCCGGGGGCGTCCGGGGTCTCCGGGGTGTCGGGACCGCCGAGGGTTTCGGGGGCGTCGTGGGCGCCGAGGGTGTCGGGGGCGTCGTGGGCGCCGAGGGTGTCGGCGGAACCGGGCGGACGCGCGGCGCCGTTCGTGCCGTGCAGGTGCGCGGGCGGCGTTATTCGGGGGGTGGAACTGCTCCCTGGACGGGAGTCATCGGCGTGTGTCGGCTCCACTGCGGCCACTTCAAGGCACTCCCCGTGTCCCGTTTTCTCTTCCCGTTCGGGCCCACGGCCCGCGTTCGACCCCGATTTCGCGACGCTAGCACGCACCCCGCCGGGGAGCCCCCGGGTGGGGGCCCTCCGGCGGGGTCCGATGCCTTTCCCCGTACGCCGCCACGGCTCGCGCCGTACGCCGTTTCAGCTCACTCGGGTGAACTTCGCTCCGTAGCCCGGTTCAGCGAGGTCGGACTGGAGCGCGACCGGGATCGTCACCGCGTGGCTCGAACCGTCGCCGACCGTCAGCTCGCCGACGACCTTGCCCGCCTTCGCCTCGTGCGGAACCGTCGTGTCGCCCGCACCGATCGAGATCTTCGTCTTCAGGCCCGGCCAGCCGACCGCCGTCATGTTCTCGGTGGCGACGACCGGGGTCCGGCCGCCGAGCTGGTCGTCCACGTACCCGACGACCTGCCCCTTCTTCACCACCGGCGCGGAGATCAGGCCCTGCTGGACCTTGTCGATCAGCTTCTGGCTGTTGGTGAGCGCCAGCTGGAGGCTGTCCCAGACCCGGCCGGTGCCGGCGTCCTGGTTCAGCACCGCGCCGTAGATCGTCCGCACCTTGCCGTTCACGGTCTTGGTCGCCGCCCACACGAGGTTGCCGCCCGCGGGCGTCGACGAACCGGTCTTCAGGCCGATCACGCCGACCTGCTTCACCAGCAGGTCGTTGTTGTTGTAGATCGTTCCCTTGAGGCCGGGGATGTCCGCCTTGGCCATGCCGACGATGCTGCGGAACACCTCTTTCTGCATGACCGCCTTCGCCAGCTTCAGCTGGTCGGTGGCCGTGCTCACCGTGGTCTTCTCCAGACCGCTCGGGTCGGTGTACGTGGAGTTCGTCATGCCGAGCTTCTTCGCGGCGGCGTTCATCTTGCCGACGAAGGTCTCGCTGTCGGAGTCCCAACGGGCCAGCAGTCGTGCCGCGTTGTTCCCGGACGGGATCATCAGCATCTGGAGCATCTGCCGCTCGGTGAACTTCTGGCCCTTGGTCATGGCCGCCGTCGACTCGTCCTCGTTCTTGGACTCGTCCTCGGCCTGCTGGTCGACGGTGATCTTGTCGCCGGCCGCGGTCCCCTTGAGCGGGTGCTCCTCGAGGATGACGTACGCCGTCATGATCTTGGCGACGCTCGCGATCGGCTTGGGCGCCTGCTTGCCCGCCGTGCCGACGGTGCCGACGCCCTCGACCTCGACGGCGGACTGCCCCTGACCCGGCCAGGGCAGGTCGAGCTTGCCGCCCTCGAAGGTGTACGTCTCGTCGGCGGTCAGCCCCAGGGTGGGGGTGGGCAACGGACGTACGGCCTGTGCGACCGCAAACACGACGACCAGCAGGATGAGCAGCGGGGTCCAGATCTTGACCCGCCGGACCATCGTGCGCACCGGGGTCTGCGGGGGCGGCGGAGTGTTCGTCAGCTCGGCCAGCAGGTCCAGCGGGGGCTTCGGCGGCAGCGGCTGCTGCGTGGTGCGCTCGGGACCGACCTGCGGGATCGCGGCGGTCGCCTCGGCGGGCGACGGGGCCGGCTTGGGGGCGGTGATGCCCGCGGCGCCCGTGGCGGTGGCACCGGAGGCGGCCGCTCCCGGGGCGGGGGTGGCCTTCGGCTTCGCCGACCCGGGCTCGTCCAGCGGCTTGAGGGCGACGAATTTGCTGGTGCGCTCGGCGGGGGTCTCGGCGGCGGACTTGCCCGAGGGCTTGTCGGCCGGCTTGTCCGTGGACTTGCCCGAGGGCTTGTCGGCGGACTTGGCGGTGGCCGGCTTGCCCGACGGCTTTTCAGTGGCCTTGTCCGCGCCCGACTTGTCGCCGGCGGGCTTGGTGGAGCCCAGCTTCAGCATGGTCGTGGGCTGGTCCACCGCCGGCCGCCGTACGGCCTTGAAGATGGCGGTGGGCTGGTCGACGGGGGACTGCTCCTCGACAGCGTCCTCCGCGGACGCGCCGCCCTCGGCCTTCCCGGACGCGTCGCTCCCGGCCTTATCGGAGGCGCCGCTCCCGACCTTCGCGGACGCGCCGCTCCCGGCCTTCTCGGACGCCTTCTCGGACGCGTCGCTCCCGGCCTTGGCAGTCGCCGCCGCGGCCTTCTCCGCGGCCTTGTCGGCCTTCCCGCGCGCTTCCGCGGCGTCGGGCTCCCCCTTGGGCTCGCCGTCCGCCTTCTCCGCCGCGGACTTCTCCGCCGCGGACTTCTCCGCCGCGGGCTTCTCCGCCTCGGGCTTCTCCTCGGGCTTCTCCTCAGGCTCGTCGGCGGCCTCCTCTGAGGCTCCCTCAGCCGCGGATTCGCCCTGAAGCTCATCCCCAGGCTCGTCCCCAGGCTCGTCCCCAGGCTCGTCCCCAGGCTCGTCCCCAGGCTCGACGTCGGCCTCCTCGGAGGCCTCCTCGCCCTTGGCGCCGCCCTTGTCGCCACCCTCGTCGTCGGCCCCGCGCACCCAGGCCGCCACCGCCGCCCGCAGCCGGGCGTCGCCCTTCCCGCCGATCCCCTCGGTCTCACCGGTGTCCGCGGCGTCCGCGGCGTCCGCGGCGTCCGCGGTCTCAACGGTCCCGGCGGTCTCCGAGGACGCCGACGTCGTCGAGGCACCCTCGGAGGCACCACCCGTACCCGCAGGCGCCGTCGCGGCGACCTCCGCCTCCTTCAGCGCCCGCGTCGAGAACACCGCCGTCGCCTGGTCGACCCGGACCGTCTCCCGGGCCACCGCCAGGCGGGGGTCACCGGAAACCTTCGCCGCGCTCACCGGTGGCTGCGTCGGCCCCGGGACCGCCGCGGGGCTCCCCGACGTCGGTTCTGCCGACGACTCATGCTGCTTCGACCTGTCGGGGGACTCGCCCGCCACCGATGCCTCCTCCATGCGCCGCACGCCCACGAGCGCGCCTGACCGAACCGTGAATCCTCGCCCGGACACCGCATTACACCGCTGTCCGAACCATGTACCAGTGTCCTGTGTGCGGGCTTAACCCCTGCGGTAGACGAGAACGACATATCTACCGGTTCCACCACGAACCGGTCACGCGCTCTCGACAGACCAATGTGAGAGGGGTCACCCTGTCATTCATCCACGCGGGGAGGCATGGATGGGCAGGAGCCGCAGAACAATTCCGGAGGAGCTTCTGCTGCTGGCGTTGGACCCGACCACGGGTACCACCGCACAGCCGCAGTCGCTCGACCTCGGTCTGGCCGGAGCACAGCTAGTGGAGCTGGCGCTGGCCGGACGGATAGCCCCAGACGGGGATCGTATCGCCGTGGTGGCGCCACGGCCGACAGGAGATCCAACACTGGACTGTGCGTTGGAACTGCTTCGCCGACGCGGAGCACCCGTACGCGCGGTGAACTGGATTGGCGGACCCCGGCTGGGGTTGCGCCAGACCTATCTCTCGCATCTGGAGAGGTGCGGCATGGTGCATGCCGTGGCCGGCCAGATGTGCGGGGTGCTGCCGACGACTCGCTACCAGGCGACGGACACGGCGATCAGCCGGGAGATCAAGGCCCGGCTGGACAACGCGATCCGCACCGGCGTCCCGCCGGACCCGCGGACCGCGGCGCTCGCCGCGCTGGCCCATGCGGTCGGTCTCGGCAAGCACCTGTATCCGGGCAATGAGGGACGCTCGTCCCGCTCCCGGCTACGGGACCTGATCAGGCATGACCCCATGGGCGGCCTGGTGGCCCACGCGGTCATGGACGTTCAGAACGGTGTGGCCGCTCAGCCACGCCGCAGCCCGGCACCGGCCGGCCGCCAGGCCGCCCCCGGAGCCAGGCCCGCACCGGAACCCGCCAGGGGAATGCCGATGCAACCGCGCCACGGATCCATGGCGCGCGCCGTGGCCCACTGAGCCGCAGTCCCACGGCATCGCACCACCAGCAGCACCCGCACCACCAGCAGTACCAGCACCGCCAGTACCGCCAGTACCTCAGTGCCGCACCGCAGTCCCCAAGACCCGGTTCGGGAGCCGCTGGTCCGCGCGGGGCGATGAGGCCGTACGTCCGGACGACGACACGGCTCCATCGCCCCGCGCGGCCGCATACGCACCCCGCACGCCGTGCGCGCCCCGTACGCGACACACCCGCCGTACGGGCCATACGCACGGCGCACACCACGCACGCCATACATGCCGCATATCCCCGATATAACGGCTTGATCTCCGAACTGGCGTGTACGCAGCGCATATCCGCCGTTTCCCAGCGGTAGAAAGCACCTTGGTGGCAGTCTGCTCAACAGCAGATACGCAAAGTAGAGGCCCGCAGCCGGAGGTGCACGTCCCGTGGCGTCCAATGTCGATCCCACCGTCCGGCGACGCCGACTGGGTCAGGAACTGCGCCGGCTCCGTGAACTCAAGGGCATGACGGCCGAAGAGGTCGCCGAGCGGCTGCTGGTCTCCCAGTCGAAGATCAGCCGGCTGGAGAACGGACGGCGCAGTATCAGCCAGCGCGACGTCCGCGATCTGTGCGGAGTCTACGAGGTCGAGGACCACCGGATCGTCGATTCGCTGATGCAGATGGCCAAGGACTCGCGCCAGCAGGGCTGGTGGCACTCCTTCGGCGACATCCCGTACAGCGTGTACATCGGCCTGGAGACCGACGCGGCGTCCCTGCGCGTCTACGACCCCCAGGTCGTCCCCGGTCTGCTCCAGACCCGCCCCTACGCGGAGGCGCTCATCGCGGGCGCGCTGCCGGAGACGGCCCCGGGCGACATCGACAAGCGCGTCCAGGTGCGCCTGCGCAGGCAGGAACGAATCTCCGCACCGGACAACCCCCTGCGCCTGTGGACCGTCCTCGACGAGGCCGCGCTGCGCCGGGTCGTCGGCAACCGGTCGCTGATGCGCGAGCAGTTGGAGCATCTCGTCGAGCAGTCGCAGCTGCCGCACGTCACGGTGCAGGTCATCCCGTTCGATATGGGCGCGCACCCCGGGCTGAACGGGCAGTACGCGATCCTGGAGTTCCCCGACGCGGCCGATTCGAGCGTCGTCTACATCGAGGGCGTCACCAGCGATCTGTACCTGGAGAAAGCGGCCGACGTCCAGAAGTACAGCGTCATGTACGAGCACTTGCGGGCGCAGGCCCTGAACGTGGAGCAATCCCGTCAGTTCATCGCGGACATCGCGAAAGAGTACGCCCGCTGAGGGGCCGGGGAGCGTAAGCGCGGCACCGTACACCTTCACCGGGTTCCGGCGGAAGACCTCAACGGAATATGCCATCCGGTCGAGTGAATAGTCGCTCCGCACGCCGATGTTGGCGAGTAGCGTCGATCACGCCATCAAGCAACAACGTTGGCGCAAACCGCGCCGTGGGTTCGGAGACGAACGCGCTGTGCGGTGACAGCAACACTACGACTGCTAAAGCGGAGCGAACATGGCAATTCAGCAAGGCGCCACGGACACCTGGACCAAGTCCTCGTACTCCACGGGAAATGGCGCGTGCGTCGAGGTCAAGTCCCCGGTCGTCGCGGCGATGGCCGTACGGGACTCCAAGGTCCCGGCCGGCCCCACGCTGGCCTTCCCCGCCGACTCGTGGAACGCCTTCGTGGTCGAGGTGAGCCGGGGAGCCTTCGACCTCGGCTGATGCACCACCGTCACCCACCGCACCACCCCGTGCGCCGACCGAACCACCCAACTGAACACGCACCACCGACAGAGCCCTCTCGACTGGCCCGCCGTCCCGGCCGAGGGGGCCCTCCCCTTTTTTCAGAGCTCGGTTCGCCTCCGGGGCGCAAAGGCCTGTGGTGAGAGGGCGATCGTGCTCGCCCCTTCGGCTCACTCGCTGCGGAGCGCGCCCCGGATCAGCGCAGCCGGTCCACGTACGTGTCCGTCCCCGGGACCGTCGGTATGAACGGCGCCACCAATTCGACTCTCCCCAGGCCGGCTTCGTGCACATCCGTGTCCAGCCCGGTGAAGTACGCCTCCCAGCACTCCCGTGGATCCGCCTCCAGGAACCACAGCAGCGTCAGCCGGGTGTCCACGCCCTCGACCTGCTTCACATACGTCATACGGTCGCCGGGCAGCGGTGTCGGGCGGAACACCGTCACCATCGCGGACGGAGAGCCCGCGAGGCGCCCGGGCAGGTGACGCGAGCGCAGCCACTCCAGCAGCTCGGCACGCCCGGCCGGCCCGTCGGCATCGACGACCTCCACCACAAGGCCCGCGTACGGGTGGTCGAGCGCGTGGAAGTCGCGGGGCCCCACGGCCCCGTCCCGGTACACGGTCGCCTCGTGGTCCTGGAACGCGGTGAAGACGTGCGTACGGTCCTGATACACCCGCCTGTCGCGATTGAGCCGCTTGTTGATGCCCACCGTCCACTTCATGTGGTCGTCGTAGCGGCCGTCGGTGACCCAGTACGTGGAGAGGTAGCAGCCCGCCGAGACGGGCTGGGCGACCGCCGACTTCTCCGGGTAGCGCAGCAGCTGGAGGTCGCGGGTGGCCACCCAGCGGCGCCCGGCGTACATCCAGGGCATCGCCATCGCGCCGGCGTAGTAGTGGTCGTCCTCGTACCAGCGGTTGTACGCGTACTCGTGCCCCGGATGCGGCTCGACCATGGTGATCAGGGCATGGCCCGGGCGGACGCCGTACGGACCCACGGCCGCCAACTCCGCGTACACCTCACTACGGGTGTCCTCACCACGGGTGTCCTCGCTCATGTCGCTCCCCTTCCTTCCTCCGCCGGTCGCCCATACTCTGACGCTCCGTCAGACAATGCGCCAGGGCTGGGAAGCCGGGGAGGCCTGCGATGTCACTGCTTCAGGGCAAGACCGTCGTCGTCTCGGGGGTCGGCGCCGGGCTCGGCCACCAGGTCGCGGCGGCCGTGGTGCGCGACGGCGGCAACGCCGTGCTCGGGGCGCGCACGGAGACGAACCTCGCCAAAGCCGCGGCCGCCTGCGACCCGGACGGCGCGCACACGGCGTACCGGGCCACCGACATCACCGACGAGGGCCAGTGCGACGCCCTCGCGGCACTGGCCCGGGAGCGGTTCGGGCGGATCGACGCCGTGGTCCATGTGGCCGCCTGGGACAGCTACTTCGGCGGCCTGGAGGACGCGGACTTCACCACCTGGCAGTCGGTGATCGACGTGAACCTGCTCGGCACGCTGCGGATGACCCGCGCCTGCCTGCCATCGCTGAAGCCGTGCGGCGGCTCGGTCGTCATCATCGGCACACAGTCGTCGGTGGCCGCACCGTCGCAGGTCCGGCAGGCCGCGTACGCGGCGTCGAAGGGCGCGCTGACGAGCGCGATGTACTCCCTGGCGCGCGAGCTGGGCCCGTACCGGATCCGCGTGAACACGGTCCTGCCGGGCTGGATGTGGGGCCCGCCGGTGGAGGCGTACGTCCAGTTCACGGCGCACACGGAGGGCGTACCGGAGGCGGAGGTGCGGCAGCGGCTCGCCGACCGGATGGCGCTTCCCGACCTGGCGACCGACGGCGACGTGGCGGACGCCGCCGTCTTCCTGGCCTCCGACCGGGCGCGGGCCATCACCGGACAGTCCCTGCTCGTGAACGCGGGGGAGCTGATGCGGTAGCCGGGATCCGACGGAACGCGCCGTTCACCCCACTTCATTCGTTCATGTAGCTGAACCAAGGTCAGCAAGCAGAACGATTTTGCCCCCTCTTGACCATCCGGTCGCTTGTCGCCGCCCTGCCCGCGAACTCACGATGAGCGGGCACTTCGCGGCCTTCCTCGCCCCTACCCCGCTCAGGCGAAGTGCCAGCCAGCTGAGCGGAGTTCACAAGGCGGACCCTGGAAGGGGGCACATGAACGGTCTCGACTGGGCCGTCCTGGTCGCGTACTTCGGTGTGATGACCGCGATCGGCGTCTGGTCCCACAAGCGTGTGGACGACGTGAGCGACTTCTTCACCGCGGGCGGCAAGATGCCCTGGTGGCTGTCGGGCATCTCCCACCACATGTCGGGCTACAGCGCGGTGATGTTCACCGGATACGCGGGCATCGCGTACACGTACGGCGTCACGTCCTACGTCACCTGGGCGCTGCCCATCGCCATCGGCGTCGCGATCGGCGCCAAGGCGTTCGCGCCACGGCTCAACCGGCTGCGGTCACGGCTGCACGTCGCCTCGCCGCTGGAGTATCTGAAGGACCGCTACAACGTGCCCACGCAGCAGGCGCTGGCCTGGTCCGGCATCCTGCTGAAGATCGTGGACGTCGGCGCGAAGTGGGCGGCCATCGCGACCCTGCTCAGCGTCTTCACCGGCGTCACGCTCACCCAGGGCATCCTCATCACCGGCGGCATCACCGCCGTGTACTGCACGATCGGCGGCCTGTGGGCGGACGCGCTGACCGAACTCGGCCAGTTCGTCATCCAGTTGCTGGCCGGACTCGCCATGCTGATCATCGCCCTGAACAAGATCTCCGACCAGGGCGGCCTCTCCAAGGCGCTGGACTCGCCCAAGCTGGACGGTCACGCGAACGGCTTCGCCGGCCCGTACCTCACGGTCTTCTTCATCGCGTACCTGTTCATCAAGCTGTTCGAGTACAACGGCGGCATGTGGAACCAGGCCCAGCGCTACATGGCGACGGGCAGCGCCAAGCAGGCCACGCGGTCGGCGTTCCTGTCGGCGGGACTGTGGTTCGTCTGGCCCCTCGTCCTCTTCATCCCCATGTGGCTGTCGCCGCTGCTGGTCACCGCCAAGAAGCCGGACGGGTCCGACGCGTACGGCCTGATGACCGAACAGCTGCTCCCCCACGGTCTGTTGGGACTGGTCGTCGTCGGGTTCTTCTCGCACACGATGGCCATGTGCTCCTCCGACGCGAACGCGATCGCCGCGGTCTTCACCCGGGACATCGTGCCGGTGCTGAACAAGGCGGCGCGGGCGTGGGACACCCGGACGGGCCTGATGGCCGGGCGGGTGACGACGGTCGCGTTCCTGGGCCTGTCGATGGCGGTGGCGACACAGGTCAACTCCCCCACGTTCAAGGACATCATCACCGTGGTGATCAAGTGGGTGGCCGGTCTGATGGGCCCGATCGCGATCCCGTTCATCCTGGGCCTGCTGCGGCCGTTCCGTAAGTCGGGCCCGACGGCGGCGCTGACCAGTTGGGCGTGCGGTCTGCTCGCGTTCTTCTTCATCAACTACAACCTGGACTTCTCCCAGCGCACGGATGTGAAGCTGGAGTACCAGGTGGCGCTGCCGATGGTGATCTCGCTGGTCCTGTACATCCTGATCGGCCTGGTGAAGCCGGAGGACACACCGGAGCGGGACGCGATCATCGAGAAGATCAACACGGACGACGACGGTTCGACGGCGGCCGCGGTGCCGGCGCAGGCGCAGACGGACGGCACGTCCACCAGCCCGACGGGCGTGTGAACGGGCGCCCGTCCATCGTCCGTCCGCGGGTGCCGGCCCCTCACGCCCGCGGATAGCGGGCCAGCCACCCCGGCGAGGACCCGCCCGGCCCGTGCAGGGCCGGGCCCTGGGTCATCTCCATCGCGAAGTCGTCCGCCAGGACCAGCATCGTGGGACGGCCCTCCAGCTCGGCCAGCCAGGCCGGCGGGAGGGCCGTCTCGCCGTGCAGGGCACCCAGCAGCCCCCCGGTCAGCGCCCCGGCCACCCCCGACGGGCCCCCGTGGTTCACCGCGAGACACAGCCCGTGCCGGACGTCCTCCCCCACCAGCGCGCAGTACACGGCGACCGCCAGCAACCCCTCCGCCGTACCGTCCCCGGCCAGCTCCTCCACCCGCGCCGGCGTCGGCATCCCCTGCCGCACCGCACCCAGCGCGTGCTGCAACGCGTCCGCGACCGGCTGCTGCCCCGGCCGCGCCGACAGCAGCTGCAACGCCCGCTGCACGCCCGCGTCCAGGCTCTCGCCGCGCGCCAGGGCATGCACGACGACGGCGTACGCCCCCGCCGCCAGGTACGCCGTGGGGTGTCCGTGCGTCTGCGCCGCGCACTCGACGGCGAGTTGCAGCACCAGCTGCGGCTCCCAGCCGACGAGCAGCCCGAACGGCGCCGAGCGGGCCGCCGCCTCCGGCCCCGTCTCGCCCGGGTTCTTGGGCGCGCCCGGCGTGCCCATGGTCTCGTCGGCCAAGCCCAGCAGACAGGCCCGGGACGGCGAGCGGCGGGCGTACAGCCACTCCTCGCGCGCCAGCCAGCCGTCCTCCTTGCGGCGCTCGTCGGGCCCCCAGTCGTGCTGGGTCGCCGCCCACCGCAGATACGCCCGGTGCAGATCCGTCGGCGGATGCCAGGCGCCCGTGTCCCGGCGGACCTGGGCGCGTATCAGCCCGTCGAGGCTGAAGAGCGTGAGCTGGGTCAGCTGGGTGACCGCGCCGCGCCTGCCGTGCCCGAAGGTCAGGTCGACGAGCCCCAGCGGGCCGTGCGCCTCGCGGATCTCGTCCAGGGAGAGCGCGTCCAGCGGAGCGCCGAGCGCGTCGCCGACCGCCGTGCCCAGCAGCGTTCCGCGCACCCGGCTGCGGAAGTCCTGCTGTTCGGCACGGCCCCAGACGGCACCGGCTGTCGCACCCACCACGCCCTCCTCCCGTCCGCAACGCCCAGCACTGTAATCGAACGGGAACGATCGGCTGAGGGCCACGTTCGATCGCGAGACCATCCGCACCACAACCGTTTCGTACCGCCGATGGTCAACATGAACGACCGACGTACCAAGAACCAACACCGGGAGTCTTCGTGACCCACCGCATCCGCCGTCGTTCCGTACTGGGCTGTGCCGCGCTCGCCGCGCTGCTGACCGCCCCCGTGGCCCTGGCCGCACCGGCCTTCGCCGCGCCCACGACGACGCCGCCGGTGATCGACTTCAACGGCGACGGGTTCGCCGACCTGGCGATCAGCGCGCCGAACGCCACGGTGTCGGGCGTCGGCGAGGCGGGCTACCTCTCGGTCGTGTACGGCTCCTCCGCCGGCGCCGACAGCGCGCACCCGAAGCTGATCACGCGCGCCACCGAGGGCGTGCCCGGGGACGTCACGGAGTACGACGACTTCGGCAGCTGGACGGCGGCCCGCGACCTCGACGAGGACGGCTACACCGACCTGGTCGTCGGCGGCTACCGCACGCCCGTGGTGCTCTGGGGCTCCGCGCAGGGCCTGGGCGGCGGCACCGCGCTCGCCGGGACGACGTACCAGGTGAGCGGCGGCGACATCGACGGCGACGGGCACGCCGACCTCGTCGCCAACGTCGGCGGCTCGCTGGAGGTGCGCTTCGGTCCCTTCACCCGCGCCGGGGTGCCCGCGCGGACCGACACGCTCGCCTTCGACGACGAGGACGGGCCGCAGGGCTTCACCGTCGGCGACGTCACCGGGGACGGCAAGGACGACGTCGTCACCCAGCACGGCTTCGAGGAGATGCAGTACAAGTCCCGCCTGTGGAAGGGCACGTCCACCGGACTGAGCAAGACCTTCCAGTCCTCCGGCCACTACACGGTCGGCGGGGTCATCGCCGACGTGAACAAGGACGGCTACGGCGACTTCATCGCCCGCCAGGTCGACCAGGTCTCCGAGATGATGGAGTACGACGCCGGCGACATCCGCGTCGTCTACGGCTCCGCGTCCGGCTTCTCCACCCGTACCGCGAAGATCAACCAGGACACGACGGGCGTCCCGGGCGTCGGCGAGGCGGGCGACAACAACGCGAACTACGGCGACCAGTTCGGCTACTCGCTCGCCGCCGGTGACGTGACCGGCGACGGCTACCCGGACATCGCGGTGGGCGTGCCCGGCGAGGACATCGACTCGATCCGCGAGGCGGGCTCGGTGGTCCTGCTCAAGGGCGGCCCGTCCGGCCTCACCGGCACCGGGGCGCAGGCCTTCACCCAGTCCACGTCCGGCGTCCCCGGCGCCTCCGAGAAGGGCGACTTCTTCGGCGCCTCGGTGCTGCTCGCGGACGTCAACGCCAACAACCGCGCGGACCTCGCGGTGGGCGCGCCCCAGGAGGACGGTACGTACCAGAACTCGGGCGCGGCCTGGCTCCTGCGCGGCTCGAAGACCGGCCTGACGACCACCAACATCACCTCCTTCGGCCCCAGCACGCTGAACGCCCCGGAGAAAGCTGCCCGATTCGGGGCGAACTTCGCACGCTGAGGTAGGGGGGACGACGGGACGGCGGGCGCACGGGTTCGGCGGGCGTACGGGTTCGGCGGGCGTACGGGTCCGGCGGGTCGGCGCGCCGAGGCCGTGCCGCCCGCTCCTCGACGCGCCGAACCCGGGCCGTCCGCTAGTCGGCCCGGGCCGTGGTCGACTCCGGGTGGGGCTTCGGGGGTGTGGGCCGCGGTGTCGGTCGGGGTGGCGCGGAGCGGCGGTGGCGGAGCAGGAGGCGTCTCGCCGGGCGTTCCACGCCCTCGTACAGGACCCAGGACAGGCCCAGTGCCACGGCGAACGCGGCGGCGGTGGCCGCCAGTCCGAGCAGCATGCCGTAGTGCGGGTACTTCCCCAGCAGATTGGTGCCGGCCCGCAGCACCAGCAGGTGCACCATGTAGAAGGCGAACGAGAGTTCACCCAGCCGCACCAGCCACGGGTGCCGCCACATCGACGGCAGACCGCGCAGGTCGGCGACGGCGGCCGCCGGGATGAGCAGCGCGAACCCGACGACCGTGCACGGCGTCGCCGGGTACCCGGCGGTGACCTGGGGAACGAAGAAGTAGCCGATGATCGTCAGGGCGAGCGAGGCCTCAAGACCCGGCCCGCGCCAGCGGCCGAGGATCACCAGCCGGGCGACGGCCGCGCCGAGGACGAACTCGGGGAGGCGGGCCGCGGGGAAGGAGTTGAGCGGCTGGCTCAGCCAGTGGTGCTCGTCCGCCCGGGCGAGGACCACGACCGCCAGCACCGACAGCCCGGCCAACGCCGTCGACCCCCGGGCGCCGAGGCGGCGCAGCAGGACCGCCAGCAGCGGGAAAGCGGCGTAGAAGAACGCCTCGCAGGCCAGCGACCAGCTGACCGGGTCCAGCGTCTGCCACCACAGGCGCCACCAGGAGTGCACCAGCAGCACATTGGCCACCGCCTGGTGCAGGGTGGGCCTCGGCTGATGGGCCAGGGTGAACCCCATGAGCAGCGCGATCCCGGCGGTGACCAGGTGGACCGGATAGATCCGGGCGATGCGCCGCCGCCAGAAGGCGAGCGCGCGGTCCCCCGGCCGTGCCGACCACATCAGCACGAAGCCGGAGAGGATGAAGAAGAACGACACCCCACTGGCGCCGGCCCCGAACGCCCACGTCGCGATGCGGGCACCGGTGCCGTCGAAGTAGCCGAAGTTGCGCACATGCAGTCCGAAGACCAGCAGCGCGGCCATCCACCGCAGGCCGGTGAGGGACGGCAGCGAGGGCGCCGGCGTGCGGCCGGTCTCGGCCGTGGGCGCGGTGGCGGGCGGCGTCCGGGTTGCTCCGGTCGCCGTGGTCATCGCGTCACCTGCCGTGAGGTAGTCATGGGGGACATGGAGGGGAGCGTTGCCTCTTCGTCACGTTTCATTCCGGGCCCGTAAGGAGCGTCACACCGGGCTCGGCGAGCACCGGCGGTACCACCCCTCCTGGGCTTGGCACTCCACCCAACGACCCGAAATGCGCACAGTCACTGGTGATCACTGGTGGGGGTGTGCAGAGGTTCTTCGAGCAGGTCGCCGGCCACGCCACGTCGATCCACTCACACGGCCCGGACAGCAGACCGGTCAGCCGACGCGGCCGGCAGATGGACCTGGGCGAGCGTCTGGTGCGCCCGCACCAGGTCGTCGCCAAGACCGAGGTAACGCGTCAGATCGGCCAGCGCTTCGTCCGGACGGCCCACGGCCAACAGGGTGACGGCCCGCCGCATCAGATACCGGGCGCCATCCGGGTCGAGGGCGACGGCCGGCTCCACCGCCCGGTCCAGACCGACCGCCGGGCCCCAGGCGGTCAGCCGGTCATGACGGGCTCACGCACCGCACCCAGGACAACGTCGGCCTTCACGACCACAACCAGGTCGTGAAGGCCGACGTCACGCCGGGCCCCGAATTGACCGACGGCAACTACCTGACGGCGGGGCGACCGGTTCAGGTTCGGCGCGCTGCCGGGATCAGCACAGGCAAGGGTCGGTGCCCCAGCCCAGGCCGGTGATGTCGCGGTCCCGCAGCGCCCCCGCGTACGCCTGTACCTCGTCGACGTCGCCGTGCAGGTACTCGCCCCAGCCGTCGGCCGTGTGGCCGCGGCCCACCTGCAACGGGCCCGAGCTGTGCCAGCCGTCCGGGAAGTCCGCGGTCGCGGAGGTGCCGGCGACGCCGTCCAGGTAGAGCTTGACCTGGTCGGTGGCGTCGTCGTACACGACCGCGAGACGGTGGCCCTGCCCCTCGCCGCCGTCCGCCGATTCGATCTGGGACACCACGGTCTCGGCCGCGCCCCGCTCGTCCTTGACCGGCATGACCAGCTGCCAGGCGTGCTCCGACGGCTGGTAGCGCACCTTGAAGGCGTCCGTGTGCTCGCCGGCCTGCGACAGCACGGTCATCGGGTGGGCGGGTTCGGCGTCCGCCAGCCGTACGACGGCGCCGATGGTGAAGCTGCCCGAGGTGTCCGCGACCGGCTGCTCCGTGGCCGCGTAGCCCGTCTCGCCGTCCAGCTGGAGGTGGCCGTCACCGACCAGCGGGAGGGGCACGACGGGGCAGTCCGGGTCGAGCTCCGGCAGGCAGGAGCTGTCCGGGACCCGGTAGACCGTCGCGCCCGCGCCCAGCTTCAGCGGCGCCCTGCCGCTCTGCTCGGGGCTGGCACCGTCCGACGCCGTCTCCAGGGACCAGTGGCCGAGCGACTTCGGCTTGCGGTAGCCGAGTTCGGTGGCCTCGGCGGGTACGACGACCCGGTCGTAGGCGCGGACGTCACCGATGTCGCCCTGCCAGGCCGACAGACCGGAGCCCTGGCCGATCCGGAAGGCGTCGGTGGTCCGCGTGGGCTCGGCCTTCGTCTTCGTACCGGCCTCGTGGCCGTTGACGTAGAGCTGCGCCAGGCCGGTCTCGGCGTCGTACAGGCCGAGGACGTGGGCCCACTCGCCGGTCTCCGGAGCGCCGCCCGAGACCTCCTGGCCGGCGACGGTGAAGGACCACACCGGGCCCTCGTCGCCCCTGCGCAGTCCGAGCCCGGCTCCCGTGGAGCCGGCGCCCTGGCTCACCACCGCCATGTCCCGGTCGGTGCGCTCCGGGCGCACCCACGCGCTGACCGCGAAGGTCCCGTGCGTGTCCACGGCCGGGGCGTCGGGGGTCAGGAACGCCTGGTCGCCGCCGTCGAGGTGGGCGGTGCTGGTGAGGCCGGTGCCGTCCGGCGCGGCTCCCGCGAAGGTCACCCCGGAGCCGGCGCGCGCGGCGGTTCCGGTTTCGGCGGCCGCGCTGGTGGTGCCGGCCGGGTCGGCGAGCTTCCACTGGGAGACGGGGGCGTGGCCGGACTTCACGTTGAATTCGTACGCCGACTGGCCGCTGCTGCGTCCGGCCCGGTCGATCGCGCGGACCGTCAGCCGCTGAGGACCCGAGGCGAGCGGCAGAAAGGGAATGGTGACGGCCCCGCCGGCCTGCTGGGCGCGGACGGTTCCGTAGGGGCCGCCGATGAAGCCGTATGTGTAGGCCACGACGTCGTCCGAGGGCGAGTCCATGGTGAAGTGGCCGTACACGCCCACTCCGTCCACCCAGAACACGTCCTGTGGCTGCGGGTATTCGGGGGAGGAGAGCGCCGCCTTCTCCGGATTCACGTCGTCGTACACGAACTCGCAGGCCGAGCCGTCCTCGCCCGCGGAGCTCCAAGGCGACGTGGTGGTGCCGTCGTTGGCGCGCACCCGCCAGGAGACGACGGTGGTCGGCGGGATGTCGGACGGGAGTTGCAGGGTGAACGGGGTGCCCGAGAGCTTCGCCGTGGTCGTGTAGGTCCTGCGCTGCTCGGCGCCCTCGGTGTCCGTCCACCAGACCTCGAACTCACCGCTGACCTGGGTGCGGTCGGGGTCGTACAGCACCGCGCTCAGTTTCGGCGGTTCCGCCACGTACGGCCGCGCGTCCTCCCCCGCCGCGCACGCCTTGCTCCCGGTCTGGAGGTCCTTCACGAGCGGTCGCGCGGGCGGTGTGTTGCCCGCCGCCGCGGCCGTTCCCGGTGCCGCCAGGACCGTGGCGGCCACGGCCGCCCCCACCGCGGTCCGTCTCAGTCGGCTGTGTCTGGCCAAGTCGTCGCCCTCCCCATGCAATTCCTGAGGCTCGTGGATCACACGAGCCGCAGGAGGCTAACAGGAGTCACTGACACCGCCGTAGCGAATATGTCCCAACTCGCATTCTTGGCAGCTCAGTTGCAGGTGAGTAGCCGTACTCATGCCGGGCCGCGGGCGCAGCCGTCATCTTTGGGTCACAGCCCTCCGGCGCACCGCGCGGAAGGGAGCCCACGCGATCGACCCACCCACCGGAGGACCTCATGGACATCTCCCGCCGCAGCCGTGCCCTGCTCGCCCCGGCCGGGGACAACTGGCTCTCGCGCGTCTATCTGGCCGTGGTCGTCGCCGCGACCGGGTTCGTCCTCTACGACGCCGCGTTCGTCTCCCACCCCGACGCCTCGCTGGCGGCCGTGGTGCCGTGGCTGCTGACCGCCCCGCTGAGCCTGCTCTACACGCTGCTGCCCGACGACGTGCTCAGCGGTGCGCCCACCGGTGTTGCCACGGCCCTCTATGTGGCCGGAATCGCGGTCGCCGCGACGGCCAACGCCGTGTTCATGGGCGTGGCCCTGCGCAGGATCCGCCCGTCGGCCCCGCGCACCGCCGCCAGCGCCTGACTCCCCTCAGTCCAGCACCGGCAGCAGCTCCGGCAGATGCCCGTCGGAAGCCGCGGCCGCCCGCTGCCGCTCCTGCGGCACCTCCCCGTACAAGGTCGTACGCGGCTTCGCCGGACGCCCCGCCGCCTCCGCCACCGCGATCAGGTCCTTGACGGACTTGTACGAGCCGTAACTGGAGCCCGCCATACGGGAGATGGTCTCCTCCATCAGTGTGCCGCCCAGGTCGTTGGCGCCGGAACGGAGCATCTCCGCAGCGCCCTCCGTGCCCAGCTTCACCCAGCTGGTCTGGATGTTGGGGATGTGGGGGTGCAGGAGGAGCCGGGCCATCGCCATCACCGCGCGGTTGTCGCGGGTCGTCGGGCCGGGGCGGGCGATGCCCGCCAGATACACCGGGGCGTTGGTGTGGATGAAGGGGAGCGTCACGAACTCCGTGAAGCCGCCCGTCTGCTGCTGGATCCGCGCGAGCGTGCGGAAGTGGCCGAGCCAGTGGCGGGGCTGGTCCACATGGCCGTACATCATCGTCGAGGACGAGCGGATGCCCAGCTCGTGGGCCGTCGTGATCACCTCGATCCAGGTGGCCGTCGGCAGCTTGCCCTTCGTCAGGACCCAGCGGACCTCGTCGTCCAGGATCTCCGCCGCCGTGCCGGGGATCGAGTCCAGGCCCGCCTCCTTCGCCGCCGTCAGCCACTCGCGGATGGACAGGCCGGTGCGGGTCGCGCCGTTCACCACCTCCATCGGGGAGAAGGCGTGCACGTGCATGCCGGGGACGCGTTCCTTCACCGCCTTCGCGATGTCGAAGTACGCCGTCCCGGGCAGGTCGGGGTGGATCCCGCCCTGCATGCACACCTCGACCGCGCCCACGTCCCACGCCTGCTGGGCACGGTCGGCGACCTGCTCCAGGGAGAGGGTGTACGCGTCCGCGTCCGTGCGGCGCTGGGCGAACGCGCAGAAGCGGCAGCCCGTGTAGCAGACGTTGGTGAAGTTGATGTTCCTGGTGACGATGTAGGTGACGTCGTCGCCGACCGCCGCCTTGCGGACGTCGTCGGCGATGCGGGTGAGCGCGTCCAGCGCCGGGCCGTCCGCGTGCAGCAGGGCCAGCGCCTCGGCGTCGGTGAGCCGGGTGGGGTCGTTCGCCGCCGTCGCCAGGGCCTGGCGGACGTCGGTGTCGATGCGCTCGGGCACCATGCCGGGCGCCGCCGCCTCCCGCAGCGCCTCCCAGTCGCCGTACACGACGTCGAAGTCGTCCCGGCGGTCGCCCGTACGGCCCTCGGTGTCGATGCTGTGATGCAGGTCGGTGCGGCCCTGGGCGACGAACGCCTCCTCCGGCTCCTGCCACGGGTGGCCCTCGACCGTCGCGTCCGCGTGCGCGAGACCGGAGGCGGGGTCCGCGAGGGCCCGTACGTGCGGCAGCAGCCGCGGGTCCAGCCACGGCTCGCCCCGCTGCACGAACTCCGGGTAGACGCACAGGCGTTCACGCAGTTCGAAGCCCGCCTGAGCGGACTGCTCACGCAGGAGGTCGATCTGCGGCCACGGACGCTCCGGGTTCACATGGTCGATGGTCAGCGGGGACACCCCGCCCCAGTCGTCGATCCCGGCGCCGATCAGCCGCCCGTACTCGCTGTCGACGAGGTTCGGCGGCGCCTGGAGGCAGGCGCGCGGTCCCATGATGTGCCGGGCCACCGCCACCGTGGCGATCAGTTCGTCCAGCTCCGCGTCCGGCATCCCGCGCATCGCCGTGTCCGGCTTGGCGCGGAAGTTCTGGATGATCAGCTCCTGGATGCCGTGGTACGCCCGCGAGATCTTCCGCAGCGCGAACAGCGACTCGGCGCGCTCCTCGTACGTCTCGCCGATCCCGATGAGGATGCCGCTGGTGAAGGGGACGGAGGAGCGGCCGGCGTCCTCCAGGACGCGCAGGCGTACGGCCGGCTCCTTGTCCGGGGAGCCGTGGTGCGGGCCGCCGGGCTCCGACCAGAGGCGGGTGGCCGTGGTCTCCAGCATCATGCCCATGCTCGGCGCGACCGGCTTGAGCCGCTGGAAGTCCGTCCACGACATCACGCCCGGGTTGAGGTGGGGCAGCAGCCCCGTCTCCTCCAGGATGCGGATCGAGATGGCCCGTACGTACGCGATCGTGTCGTCGTACCCGTGCGCGTCCAGCCACTCGCGCGCCTCGGGCCAGCGGTCCTCGGGCTTGTCGCCCAGCGTGATCAGGGCTTCCTTGCAGCCGAGGGCGGCGCCCTTGCGGGCGATGTCCAGGACCTCGTCCGGGGACATGAACATCCCGTGCCCGGCGCGGCGCAGCTTGCCGGGGACCGTGACGAACGTGCAGTAGTGGCACTTGTCCCGGCACAGGCGGGTGAGGGGGATGAAGACGCTCTTCGAGTAGGTGATGACTCCGGCGCGGCCGGCCGCTTCCAGGCCCGCGTCACGCACCCGGGCGGCGGAGGCGGTGAGGTCGTCGAGGTCCTCGCCGCGGGCCTGGAGGAGCACGGCCGCCTCGGTGACGTCGAGTGCGACACCGTCCCGCGCCCGTTTCAGCGCGCGCCGCATGGAGTTCGCCGTGGGCCCGGTTCCGGAGGTCGCGGAGGTCGTCATCCCTCGAGCATACGTTTGCGGTGATCAGGCCTACAGAGTCCGCGGGTATTCCTCCCGCGCCGGGGATCGTCATCGGCCACCCCGGCGGCGGCCGATTCCCGACGCCCACCGGTGTCTTCCTCTCCCGCTTCCCTTCCCTTGCCCGGGAGTTCACGGCTGAATACCAGGGTGGTACGCGCCACCCCTGCACCACCCATGTCACCCGACATCCTGGGAGCAGCTGTCATGTGTGAGGACGACCACGGAATCGGCAGACGGGCGTTGTTCGTGACGGGAGCGGCCGCCGCGCTTACGTTGGGAAGCGTGAGCTTCGCGAGCGGTGCCCCGGCGGCCGGCCAGGAGACGCGGACGGTGCGCGGCACCCTGCCCACCGGCTCGCCGGACTTCGTGTACGTGCCCGTCGAAGTCCCCTCGGGCGTACAGGAACTCCACGTCGCCTACACCTACGAGAAGCCGGCCGTGCCCGCCGGCACCCCGGGCAACGCCCTCGACATCGGCCTCTTCGACGAACGCGGCACGGAACTGGGCGGCAAGGGCTTCCGCGGCTGGTCGGGGGGCGCCCGCACGGAGTTCTTCGTCCGTGCGGACGACGCGACCCCCGGGTACGTCCCGGGGCCCGTCCGCCCCGGCACCTGGCACATCGCCCTCGGCCCGTACACGGTGGCGCCGGGGGGTCTGCCGTACGAGATCACGGTCACGCTGACCTACGGGGAGCAGGGCCGGACCCCGCGGCCCGGCTACCCGCCCGCGCGCGCCAAGGGCCGCGGCCGGGCCTGGTACCGGGGCGACTGCCATCTGCACTCCTGGCACTCGGACGGCCGCCGCACCCCCGCGGAGATCGCCGCCCTGGCCCGCGCCGCGGGCCTGGACTTCATCAACTCGTCCGATCACAACACCCACTCCGCGCACCCGCACTGGGCGGACCAGGCGGGCGACGACCTCCTGATCATGCTGGGCGAGGAGGTCACGACGAGGAACGGCCATGTGGTGGCGCTGGGGACCGACCCCGGCACGTTCGTGGACTGGCGCTACCGGGCCCGCGACAACCGCTTCGGCCGGTACGCCCGGGAGATCCGGCGCGCCGGTGGCCTGGTCGTCCCGGCGCATCCGCACGCCACCTGCGTCGGCTGCAACTGGAAGTTCGGCTTCGGCGAGGCCGACGCGATCGAGGTGTGGAACGGCGCGTACACGCCGGACGACGAGGTGGCGCTGGCCGACTGGGACAGCATGCTGGTCGCGTCCGTGCGCGGGGACGCGCGGTCGTGGATCCCGGCGATGGGCAACAGTGACGCCCATCGCGACCCCGACCCGGTCGGCACCCCGCAGACGGTCGTCCTCGCCGACGACCTCACCCGCGAGGCCGTCCAGGAGGGCATCCGCGCGGGCCGCTCGTACGTGGCCGAGTCGAAGTCGGTGTCGCTGTCGTTCTCGGCGGCGGGGCCGAAAGGTGAGCACGCGGGGATCGGCGGCCGGCTGCGGGTGGCCGGCGACGCCCCGGTCACGGTCCGTCTGGAGGTCACGGGGGCGCCCCGCTGCTCGGCCCGCTTCGTGACGGACCAGGGTGTCCTCTTCACGAGCGCCGTCCTCCCGGTGTCCGGCAGCGGAACGGTGGAGTGGCGGACGACGGCGCAGTACGCGGCGTACGTACGGGCGGAGCTCCGGCACGAGGCGGCGCTGGGTCCGCTGCCGGGGCCGCTGGCGGCGTTCACCAACCCGATCTTTCTGGGGGCGTGAGGCGCGCGGTCGACAGCGCGGCCGTGGTCGGCGAGGCTCGCTGATGAAAGAGGCGCGAGCGGCGAGAGGGACGGGAGAGGCGAAGATGGCACGCTACGACGAGGTCAAGTTCCGGGCGATCACGGCATTCCAGCGGAGGGTCGGCAATCCGGTGCTGCGCCGACTGCCGTTCCAGACGGTCCTGGAGACCACGGGCCGCACGTCGGGGCTGCCCCGTCGGACCCCGGTGGGCGGCCGCCGCGTCGGTGACTCCTTCTGGCTCGTCTCCGAGTACGGCGAGAAGTCGCAGTACATCCGCAACATCAAGGCGAACCCGACCGTACGCGTCCGCATCCGGGGCCACTGGCACCCGGGTACGGCCCACCTCCTGCCCGACGACGACCCCCGAGCCCGCCTGAAGACCCTGCCGCGCCTGAACAGCACGGCGGTGCGGGCCTTCGGGACGGGTCTGCTGACGGTGCGGGTGGACCTGACGGACACCCGCGTGACCTGACGGGGGGGCGGCCACGCCTCTCATGGCCGCCTCACAGGTTTCCCCCACCGGCGCTTTATCTCCGTCGTGGAGCTTGGGGCGCATGGACGGACACACACCCCGCACTCCCGAAGCCGAGCGCAGTCGCCGGTGGTTCATGAACAAGGCGCTGCTCGCCGGCGGTGTCGCCGCGGTGGCGACCATGACCGGCTGTTCCGCGGGCTCCTCCGGCGCGTCGAGCTCCGCCTCGGCCTCCGGGGCGCCGGGCGGCATGCCGTCCGGCGCCCCCTCGGGCGCCCCCTCCGGGGGGCCCGGCGGAGGCGCCGGCGGGATGGGCCCCGGCGCCAGTGAGGTCAAGTACGACGACTTCACGGGCGTCACCACCGACGGCAAGGCCGCCGACGGCCTGTACTCCGTCCACGCCACCGACGTCTCCACCGACGCGGTGGTCAAGGCGGCGCAGGCCTTCCTGGACGGGCTCTCCCAGAAGGAACGCAAGGCCACCCTGTTCGATGTGCAGGCCGACGAATGGCTGGCCTGGAGCAACGTCGACGGATACCAGCGCGAGGGCGTCCGCATGGGCGACATCACGGCCAAGAAGCGCGACCTCGGCTACGCGCTGCTCGGCGCGGCCCTGTCCGCCGACGGGCTCACCCAGACCCGCAACATCATGAAGCTCAACGCGTTCCTGGGCGAGTACAGCGGTGGCGGCAAGGAGACCCTCACCGAGGGCGCCTACTTCTTCACGATCATGGGCACCCCGTCGACCACGAAACCCTGGGGCTTCCAGTACGAGGGCCACCACGTGGCCATCAACTACTTCGTCCTGGGCGACCAGGTCGTCATGACGCCGACCTTCATGGGCTCCGAGCCGACGTCCGCAACGTACAAGGGCGAGAAGATCGTCACCTTCAGGACGGAGACGAAGGCCGGTCTGACGATGCTGCGCTCCCTGACCGACGCGCAGCGCAAGAAGGTCGTCTCCTCGGAGACCAAGGCCGGCGACAACATGAAGGCCGGCGCGGGCCAGGACAACCTCAAGCTCGCCTACCAGGGCCTGGCCGGCTCCCAGCTCACCGACGCGCAGCGGGACAAGCTGCTCGACCTGGTGCGCGTCTACGTCGGCTACATGGACGACGGGCACGCCGAGGTGAAGATGACGGAGGTGGAGAAGCACCTGGACGACACGTACTTCTACTGGATCGGCGCGACCAAGGACACCTCCCCGTTCTACTACCGCGTCCACAGCCCGGTCGTGCTCATCGAGTACGACGCCCAGTCCCCGATCGCGTACGGCACCAAGTCCGGCGGCGGCATGGGCGGCCCCGGCGGCAAGCCGACGCAGCAGCACATCCACACCATCATCCGCACCCCGAACGGCGGCGACTACGGCGTGGACCTGCTCAAGCTCCACCTGGCCCACGACCACTGAGACCACGGGGACCACGGGGACCACTGACGCCACTGGGGCCGGCTCACCCCGGCCACACGATCGCCTGCAGCTCGCTGTACGCGTGCAGCGCGTACGAGCCCACGTCCCGGCCGACCCCGCTCCTCTTGAAGCCGCCGAAGGGGGCCTCCATGTTCCGGCCGACCGTGTTGACGCCGACTCCGCCGGCCCTGAGGCGGCGGGCGACGCGGAAGGCGCGGGCCACGTCGGCGGACCAGACGTAGTCGATCAGGCCGTAGTCGCTGCTGTTGGCCAGCTCGATCCCCTCCTCCTCGTCGTCGAAGGGGAGGACGGCCACGACCGGACCGAAGATCTCCTCGCGGACCACCCTCATGTCGGTGGTGCAGTCCGCGAGGAGCGTCGGGGCGACGTAGAACCCCGTGGCGCACGGGGGCCGTTCGCCGCCCGTCACCACCCTCGCCCCCTCCTTGCGGCCCAGCTCGACATACGACTCCACCCGGTCCCGGTGGGCCGCCGAGATCACCGGGCCCACGACCGTGCCCGGGGCGCGCGGGTCCCCGACCGGCAGACGGCGGGCGTACGCGGCGAGTTGGTCGACCACGCGGTCGTACACGCCCCGCTGCGCCAGCACCCGCGTCGGCGCCGTGCAGATCTGGCCGCTGTAGAACGAGAACGTCGTGCCGATCCCCGAGACCGCCGACGCCAGGTCCGCGTCCTCGAAGACGAGCGCCGCGCCCTTCCCGCCCAGCTCCATCAACTGCCGTTTCATGCCGCGGCCGCACACCTCGGCGATGCGCTGTCCGACGGCGGTGGAGCCGGTGAAGCTCACCATGTCGACGTCCGGGCAGTCCACGGCCGCCTCGCCTGCCTGCGCCCCCGAACCGCTGACCACGTTGACCACACCCGGCGGCACACCCGCCGCCTGAAGCGCCTCGGCCATCCGGTACACGGACAGCGGGTCCTGCGGGGCCGGCTTCACCACCACCGTGTTGCCCATGGCCAGCGCGGGCGCGATCTTGCCCGCCGGGTTCGCCCACGGGTTGTTGTACGACGTGATGCAGGTGACGACGCCCACCGGTTGCCGTACCGCGAGGGCGCCCATGACGGCGGCCCTGCCGAACGGGCCCGCCTCGTTGATCTGCGGGGCGATGGGCTCCTCGGCCGGCTCCACACGCGCGTACCGCCTGAACCGGGCCGCCCCGACCCCGACCTGCATGCCGCGCGCCGTGCCGGTCGTGGCGCCGCTCTCGGCCTGGGCCAGTTCGGCGTACGGCACGAGGTTGCGCCGCATCACCTCCGCGGCGCGGCCGAGGACCGCCGCACGCTCCTCGGCCGGCGTGCGCGACCACGCCGCGAAGGCCTCACGGGCCGCGGCGGCGGCCGCGTGCACCTGGTCCCGCGAGGCCTCCGGCGCCCACCCGACGACTGCCTCGGTCGCCGGGTCGATCACCTCGTAGTGGCCGCCGTCGGGGGCGACCCACTCACCGCCGATGAACAGCCGCTGCGCGTCGCTCGCCCCAGGCGTCACTGGAGCCGCTGGATTCCCTGGAGTCCCCGGAGTCATCTGGTGCTCACCGTCCGCGTGTCCCGGCCCGACCGCAGCACCTTTCCCGGTACGGCGCCGGTCACCACGTCGTCCCTGATCGCCTCGACCCCGTTGACCCACACGGCCGTGACGCCGATCGCCTTCGAGTCGAGCCGTGGGCTGTCTCCCGGCAGGTCGTGCACCAGGGTGGCCTTGCCCGCGTCGATCCGCGCCGGATCGAAGAGCACGAGGTCCGCGTGGAAGCCCTCCCGGATCCGGCCGCGGTCCCGGAGGCCGAAGAGCCGCGCCGGGTCGTCCGTCAGCATCTTCACCGCCTGCTCCAGCGGCACCAGCTTCCGGCCGCGCAGACAGTCGCCGAGGAACCGGGTCGTGTACGGGGCTCCGCACATGCGGTCCAGATGGGCGCCCGCGTCCGAGCCGCCGAGCAGGACGTCCTTGTGCCGCCAGGTCTCGGCGCGCAGGGCCCAGGAGTCGGGGTCGTTGTCGGTGGGCATGGGCCACAGGACCGTCCGCAGTTCGTCGGCCGCGCAGATCTCCACCAGGCAGTGGAAGGGGTCCTGCCCGCGTTCGGCCGCGATGTCGTTCACCACGCGCCCGGTCAGGCCCTCGTTCGCCGTGCTGTAGGTGTCCCCGATGACGTACCGGCCGAAGTTCGCGAGGCGGCGGAAGACGCCCGCCTCCTTGCTGTCCGCCCGTCGCAGCAGCTCCGCGCGGACGTCCGGATCGCGGAGCCGCGCGATCCGCTCGGGCACCGGCAGACCGAGCACCTCGCCCCACCCGGGGATCAGGTTCAGGGCGCAGAAGGTGCCCAGGGACATGTTCATGGGGGTGAGGATCGGCATCGTCAGGGCCACCACCCGTCCCCCCGCCTTCCGGGCCCGCTCGCTCGCGGTCAGCTGCCGCGGTACGCGCTCGGGAACCGCCGCGTCGATGGTGAGGACGTTCCAGTTGAGCGGCCGGCCCGCCGCCGCGCTCATCTCCACGAAGAGGTCGATCTCCGCGTCGCTGAACTGGTCCAGGCAGCCGGCGACGATCGCCTCGATCTGGGTTCCCTCGTGCTCGCCCACCGCCCGCGCCAGCGCCAGCAGCTCCGCCGGCCGCGCGTGCCGGGAGGCGACCGGCTGTCCGTCGCCGTCCGAGTGGGTGGACGACTGGGTGGTGGACAGGCCCCACGCACCCGCGTCCATCGCCTCGTGGAAGAGCGCCAGCATCCGCTCCAGCTGCTCCCGCGTGGGCCGGCCGCCGACCGCGTCCGGGCCCATAACGTACCGGCGCAGGGCGCAATGCCCCACCATGAAACCCGCGTTGACGGCGATCCGGCCCTCCAGCGCGTCCAGGTAGTCGCCGAAGGTGTGCCAGCTCCAGGGGGCGCCCTCCTCCAGGGCGACCAGGGACATGCCCTCCACCTTGGACATCATCCGGCGGGTGTAGTCCGCGTCCTGGGGCCGGTCCGGGTTCAGCGGCGCGAGGGTGAAGCCGCAGTTGCCGCCCGCGACCGTCGTCACCCCGTGGTTGAGGGACGGGGTCGCGTAGGGGTCCCAGAACAGCTGGGCGTCGTAGTGGGTGTGCGGGTCGACGAAGCCGGGGGCGAGGACGAGGCCGGCCGCGTCCTCGCCGGCCCTGGCCGGCTCGGTGACCGTGCCGACGGCGGCGATACGGCCGTCCCGTATCCCCACGTCGGCGGTGTACGCGGGCGCGCCCGTCCCGTCCACGACGGTCGCGCCCCTGATGACGTGGTCGAGCATGGCGCGTACCCCCTCTAGACGGACTGCCGGAAACGGGTCGTGCGGTGCACCGGATCCGTGTCGATCTTCGGGATCACGTGCTCGCCGATCAGCCGGATCGTCTGGAGCGTCTCCTCCTTGGGGACACCCACCGGCAGACCGAAGCTCAGCTGGTCGGCGCCCGCCTGCTCCCAGCGCTTGCACTGGGTCAGCACCTCGCCCGGATCGCCGCAGATCAGCAGCTCCTCGGCGATGAGCAGCTCGATGAACTCCTCGTTGTACTCGGGGAGCGTCTCGGGCCAGACGGGGAAGCCCTCGGGGCGCGGGAAGGTGTCGTGGTAGCGGAAGACGAGGGACGGCAGGTAGTGCAGCTGGCCGCCGACCGCGATCCGTACCGCCTCCTCGTGCGTCGGCGCGCAGATGGCGGTGGTCGTCACCATCACGTTGTCGTTGACGAAGTCCCCGACCGGCCGCGCCTCGACGACCGCCGTCTTGTACTGCTCGAGGACCCACTCCATGTCGGAGACCTTCTGCACGCTGAAGCCGAGCACGCCGAGGCCCTTGCGGGCGGCCATGGCGTACGAGGGCGGCGACCCGGCGGCGTACCACATCGCGGGGTGCGACTTCCCGTACGGCTTGGGCAGCACCTTGCGCGGCGGGAGCTGCCAGTGCTTGCCCTGGAACCCGGGGTACTCCTCCTGGAGCCACATCTTCGGGAACTCGGCGATGGTCTCTTCCCAGATCTCCTTGGTGTAGTTCATGTCGGTGACGCCCGGTATGAAACCGAGGATCTCGTGGCTGCCCGCCCCCCGTCCGCTGCCGAACTCGAAGCGGCCCTCGCTGAGGTGGTCGAGCATGGCGACCTTCTCGGCGACCTTCACGGGGTGGTTGACCTGGGCGAGCGGGTTGAAGATGCCGGAGCCGAGGTGGATGCGCTCGGTGGCGTGCGCGAGATAGCCGAGGAAGACGTCGTTGGCGGAGAGGTGCGAGTACTCGTCCAGGAAGTGGTGCTCGGACGCCCAGGCGTACTTGAAGCCGGACGTGTCCGCCTGGATGACGTACTCGGTCTCCTCCATCAGCGCCTTGTGTTCCGCGAGCGGGTCGGTCTCGGCGCGCTTGCCCACGTATCCCTGTACAAAGAGCCCGAATTCCAAGGAGGTTCACCGTCCCCAGGAGTCTTGTCCATCAAATCTGACGTGCCGTCAGATTCACACAGCCGACTGTTCCACCGCCCCCGAGGAGCGTCAATAGCTGACGAGACGTCAGATGACGCTCACTCCCGCCAGCCATCCTCCGTCGATCACGAACGGCTGCCCGGTGATGTACGAGGAGTCCTCACCGGAGAGGAAGAGGGCCAGCCGGGCGACCTCCTCGGGCCTGCCGATCCGGCCCAGCGGCACGAGCCTGCCGTACAGCTCGCTGAGGGCCCGCGCCGTCTCCTCGGGGTCCGCGCCGGGGTCGAGCTGGGACGGGTTGCTCATGGCGGTGTCGATGGCACCCGGGCAGACGGCGTTGACCCGTATCTTCTTGGCGGCCAGTTCCAGGGCGGCGACGCGGGTGAGGCCGACGATGGCGTGCTTGGTCGCCGTGTACGCGCCCACGTACGCCATGCCCGTCAGGCCCGCGTACGAGGCCGTGTTCACGATGGTGCCGCCGCCCGCCGCCTCGATCTCGGGCGCGACGGTCTTGATGCCGAGGAAGACGCCGACCTGGTTGACCTGCACGATCTGCTGGAACTCGGCGAGTGGCGTGCCGACCAGGTCGTTGAAGCGCAGGATGCCGGCGTTGTTGACGAGGCCGTCGATGTGCCCGTACGCGTCCTTCGCGACCGTGACGGCCGCCTGCCAGTCGTCCTCCCGACCGACGTCGAGGTGGACGTACCGGGCCCCGATCTCCTTGGCCAGGGCCTCCCCCTGGTCGTCGAGCACATCCGCGACGACGACCTTGGCGCCCTCCTCGACGAAGAGCCGCGCCTCCTGCTCACCCTGCCCGCGCGCCGCCCCGCTGATGAGGACGACGCGTCCGTCCAGCTTGCCCATGGGTCTCCCTAGGTGAGGTGCGGCGCCACCTCGGCGCCGAACGCGGCCATCTGGTCGGTGAGTTCGCTGCGGCTCCGGCTGCGGAACCGCACCTGGATCTGGTCCACGCCCATCGCCCGGTACGCCCGCAGCGACTCGGCGAGGGCTTCGGGGCGCCCGGCGAGGGTGCGGCGGCCGACGTCCCAGCCGGGCCCGCCCACGTACAGGGGCTCGGTGATGGCGCCGACGGTGATCGGGTCGGAGATGCCCGCGCCCTCCCGCAGTCGCCGCAGCTTCGCGATCTGCTCCGGCAGCCGGTCGCGCGGGTCCCCCTGCGGCAGCCACCCGTCGCCCCGGACCGCGGCCCGGCGCACGGCGGCGGGCGAGGAGCCGCCGACCCACAGGGGCACCCGCGGCTGGGCGGGGCGGGGCCGCTGCCCGAGCCCCTCGAAGTCGTACACCTTGCCGTGGTGGACGGGGAATTCGTCGGGCCCCAGCGCGGCCCTCAGCGCGTCGACGCACTCGTCGAGCACGAACCCCCGCCGCTCGAAGTCCACCCCCAGCGCCTCGAACTCCTCCCGTACGTGCCCGGCGCCGACCCCGAGGATCAGACGGCCGCCGGAGAGGTGGTCGAGGGTCGCGTACTGCTTGGCCGTGACGAGCGGATGCCGCAGCCCGACGACCGCTACATGGCTGAGCAGCCGGACGCGCTCGGTGACACCGGCCAGGAAGGACAGGGTGGCGACGGGGTCGTACCAGACGGTGCTCATCGCGCTCGCGAGACGCCGGGGGATCGCGACGTGGTCGCAGCCCGCGAGGTAGGCGAAACCGGAGCGGTCGGCGGTGCGGGCGATCTCCACGAGGTCGTCCGGCCCGGCGCCCGCCTCCCAGCCCTCCGTGTAGAGGGTGCTCTGGGACTGGACGGGGAGCTGGATCCCGTAGGCGAAGGAGCCGTTCAACGGGCACCGCCGGGACCGGCCCACAACCCGTCGTCCGTGAGCCCGAGGAGCTCGATCGCGTTCCCCCGCACGATCCGCTCCACCACCTCCGCCTCCAGGTGCCCCATCTGCGCCTCGCCGACCTCGCGGGACTTGGGCCAGGTCGAGTCGGAGTGCGGGTAGTCGGTCTCGTACAGGACGTTTCCGATCCCGATGGCGTCGAGGTTCCGCAGCCCGAAGGCGTCGTCGAAGAAGCAGCCGAAGACGTGGCCGGCGAAGAGTTCGGACGGCGGACGGTGCACCTTGTCCGCGACGCCGCCCCAGCCGCGGTTCTCCTCCCACACCACGTCCGCGCGCTCCAGGATGTAGGGGATCCAGCCGATCTGGCCTTCCGCGTACATGACCCTGAGGTTCGGGAAGCGCTCGAACTTGCCGCTCATCAGCCAGTCCACCATCGAGAAGCAGCAGTTGGCGAAGGTGATGGTGGAGCCGACGGCCGGCGGGGCGTCGGCCGACGTCGACGGCATGCGGCTGCTGGAGCCGATGTGCATGGCGATGACGGTGCCGGTCTCGTCGCAGGCGGCCAGGAACGGGTCCCAGTCGTCCGTGTGGACCGACGGCAGGCCCAGGTGCGGCGGTATCTCGGAGAAGGCCACGGCGCGTACGCCGCGGGCGGCGTTGCGGCGCACCTCCGCCGCCGCGAGCCGCGCGTCCCAGAGGGGCACCAGGGTGAGGGGGATGAGCCGGCCGTGGGCGTCCGGGCCGCACCACTCCTCCACCATCCAGTCGTTGTAGGCCCTGACCCCGAGAAGGCCCAGTTCACGGTCCTTGGCCTCGGTGAACGTCTGGCCGCAGAAGCGGGGGAAGGTGGGGAAACAGAGGGCGGACTGGACGTGGTTGACGTCCATGTCGGCGAGCCGCCGCGGGACGTCGTACGACCCCGGACGCATCTGCTCGTACGTGATGACTTCGAGCTTGATCTCGTCGCGGGAGTACCCGACGGCGGTGTCGAGACGGGTGAGCGGCCGGTGCAGGTCCTCGTAGACCCACCAGTCGCCGAGGGGGCCGTCGTCGCCGGGACCGCCCATGACCGGGGCGAACTTGCCGCCCAGGAAGGTCATTTCCTTCAGAGGCGCGCGGACTATGCGAGGGCCTGTGTCCTGGTACTTCTTCGGGAGCCGGTCCCGCCAGACGTCAGGGGGCTCCACCGTGTGGTCGTCCACCGAGATGATCTTCGGGAAGGCCGAAAGGGTCCGGGAGGTCTCCATACGGCTCACGGTAGCGCTGATCTGACGACCCGTCAGCTATGTGCGAGGGCACTCCCGGGGCGGACGTCATGGGGCGAGTGTGTGCAGGCTTTGTGACGTCCCCCGCGGCGCCCTGTGATCGCTTTCCCCCGCGGCTGACGCATCCGCCATGAACAAGGCAAACTGTCCTCCTAGTCAGGACGGTTCGGCAGGGGGCAGCGATGGACGGTGTGCCGCGAGTACCGGAGCAGTGGCGTCCCGAGGAATCGGCGGCGCTGCGCTTCGGCGTGCTCGGCCCGGTCCGCGCCTGGCACGGGGAGAAAGCGCTGTCCACCGGTTCCCCGCAGCAACGCGCCCTGCTGGCCGCGCTGTTGCTGCGCGAGGGCCGCACCGCGACGGCCGGTGAGCTCATCGACGCCCTGTGGGGCGACGAGCCGCCGTCGCAGGCCCTGGCCGCCGTACGGACCTACGCCTCCCGGCTGCGCAAGGTACTGCCGGCCGGAGTCATGGTCAGCGAGTCGGGCGGGTACGCGATCCGCGGCCTGCCCGAGGAGGCGCTGGACGTGTCCCTGGCCCAGGCGCTCGCCGCCGACGCGGAGAAGGCGAAGGCCGCGGGCGACCTGTGCCGGGCCCGCGCCCTGCTCAACGAGGCGCTGGCCCTGTGGGACGGGGAGCCGCTGGCGAGCCTGCCGGGACCGTACGCCGAGACCCAGCGGGCCCGCCTCGACGAATGGCGGCTCCAGCTCCTGGAGTCCCGGCTCGACATGGACCTGGAACAGGGCTGCCACGCGGAGGCCGTCTCGGAGCTGACCGCCCTGACGGCCGCGCACCCCCTGCGGGAGCGGCTGCGCGAGCTGCTGATGCTCGCGCTGTACCGCAGCGGCCGGCAGGCGGAGGCCCTCGCGGTCTACGCGGACACCCGGCACCTGCTGGCCGAGGAACTCGGCGTCGACCCCCGCTCCGGCCTGAAGGAACTCCAGCAGCGCATCCTCCAGGCGGACCCGGGCCTGGCGGAGCCCTCCGGCCCGGCCGCCGAACCCCCGCCGGCGCCCGTACGCCCCGCCCAGCTCCCCGCCACGGTGCCCGACTTCACCGGCCGGGACGCCTTCGTCGCCGAACTGAGCGACGTGCTCGCGTCCGCCGAGGGCCGGGTGATGGCGGTCTCGGCACTGGCCGGGATCGGCGGCGTCGGCAAGACGACCCTCGCCGTGCACGTGGCCCACCAGGCGCGGGCCGCCTTCCCCGACGGCCAGCTGTACGTGGACCTCCAGGGCGCCGGACAGCGGGCGGCGGAGCCGGAGACCGTCCTGGGCGCGTTCCTGCGGGCCCTCGGCACCGCGGACTCGGCGATCCCCGACTCCCTGGAGGAACGCTCCGCCCTGTACCGCTCGGTCCTCGACGGCCGCCGCGTGCTGGTCCTGCTGGACAACGCCCGCGACGCCGCCCAGGTGCGTCCGCTGCTGCCCGGCATGGAGGGCTGCGCGGCCCTGGTCACCTCCCGGGTACGGATGGTGGGCCTGGCCGGGGCGCACCTCGTGGACCTCGACGTGATGTCGCCGGAGGAGGCCCTCCAGCTCTTCACGAAGATCGTGGGCGAGGAGCGGGTGGCATCGGAGCGCGAGGCGGCCCTTGACGTGGTGGCGGCGTGCGGTTTCCTTCCCCTGGCGATCCGCATCGCCGCGTCCCGGCTGGCGGCCCGGCGCACCTGGACCGTCTCCGTACTGGCGGCGAAGCTCGCCGACGAACGCCGGCGCCTCGACGAGCTCCAGGCCGGCGACCTGGCCGTGAAGGCCACCTTCGAGCTGGGCTACGGCCAGCTGGACCCGCCCCAGGCCCGCGCCTTCCGCCTGCTGGGCCTCGCGGACGGCCCGGACATGTCCCTGGCCGCGGCCGCGGCGGTCCTCGACCTCCCGGCCGAGGAGACCGAGGACCTGCTGGAGTCCCTCGTCGACACGTCCCTGCTGGAGTCGGCGGCTCCCGGCCGGTACCGGTACCACGACCTGGTCCGCCTCTACGCCCGCGCGTGCGCGGAGCGCGACGAGCACCCGCCGAGCGAGCGGGACGCGGCCATGGCGCGGTTGCTGGACTTCTATCTGGCCACGGCCGCGGAGGTCTTCGCCATCGAGCGGCCCGGGGACCGGCTGGTGGATCACCTGGAGCAGACCCGGACCCCGGGACTGGTCTTCCCGGACCGCCGCGCCGCCCAGGACTGGCTCTACTCCGAGGCCGTGCCGCTCCTGGCCTGCGTACGGCAGTCGTCGGGCGGTGCGACGCTCAGGCGTGCCGTCGACCTGTTGTGGGCCGCTGTCGACCTGGCGGAATCGGGGGCGAACGCCAAGGAGTACGAGGCGGCCGCGACGGCGCTGCGGGACGCGGCGCGGGTCGCTTCGGACCGCCGGGCGGAGGGGCGGGCCATCCTCGTCCTGGCCAACGCACGCCACTGGTCCGGCCTGTTCGACCAGGCCGATCAGGAGGCACGGCAGGCGCTCGCGCTCTCCGAGGCGGCCGCGGATCCGTTGCCCTGCTGCTGGGCGGCGAACATCCTGGGCGCCTTCGCGTTCTACCAGAGCCGCTACGCGGAGGCCGAGGAGTACCTGGAGCGGGCCATCCGGGAGTTCCGCGCCTGCGGGGACCGCTCCGGCGCGGCGGCCGCCCTGTGCAATCTCTCCCGGCTGCACCTGGAGACGGATCGCGCCCACAGCGCCGTCGATCTCGCCCAGCAGGGCACCGAGATGTACGAGGAGCTCGGGCATTCCCTCAAGGTCGCCAACGGCCGCTACGCGCTGGGGATGGCCCTCAGCAAGAGCGGCCGGCCGGCCGACGCCACCCATCGTCTCCGGGAGGCGCTCCAGGTCTTCCGCGCGAGCCGTCAGCGGTTGTGGGAGGGGATGACCCTCTTCCGGCTGGCCGAGGTCGATCTCCTGGCCCAGCGCCCGGCGCAGGCGGCGGCCAACTCCGAGATGGCGCTGGCGTTGCTGCGGGGGATCGGCGGCGAGTGGCGTCGCGGCAACGTGCTCACGGTGCTCGGCAAGTCCCTGAACGGGATCGGCCAGCCCGGCAGGGCTCAGGTCTGCTGGCGCGAGGCCCTCGAAATCTACGTGAAACTGAACTCTCCCGAGGCCGCCGAGGTGCAGGCACTGCTGGCTCCGGCCGCCGCTGCCTGACACCGGGCAGGGCGTTCATCGTTCGTTTATCGCGGCCAGGCACTCTCTTGGTTGTCGATCCGTCGCGTCGGGGGGCAGACGGACCGCCGGTGAGGTCGCCGCACTCGCACCTTAGGGTGGGCGACTCGAGTGGCCCACCCGGCCACCCTCGGGGGAGTGGCCGGGTGGGCTCTCCACAGTTCAACGGCAATCACCATGGGGAGGCACCATCATGAGCGACATCACGAAGGACGAGACGGTCGTCAAGCCGGACAACACCCACATCACCGACGCCGAGGCCGGCACGGAGATCAAGCCGCTCAACACGCACATCACCGATGCTGCGGCCGGCACGACGATCAAGCCGCTCAACACGCACATCACGGACGCCGAGGCGGGCACGGAGATCAAGCCGCTCAACACCCACATCACCGATGTCGAGGACGACGGCGAGACCACTCCGGACAACACGCACATCACGTCCAACCCCACCTAGACCTTTTTCCCACACGGGGATCGGCCGCGGCGGCGCGGAGGGGGAGCCGCCGCGGCCGACGTGTGTCCGGCGCCGGCACCGCACCCGGACTCGTCGCCGGCCGTGGCGTGCGGGAGGACCGGGAGTGCGCGCGGGTCGGGCCGTGCGGAACACCCCCTGCCAGGCGCGCCGGGAAGCCCGCTCTCCAGGCCCTTCACCGCCCCCGCAACTCCCCCTTCACCACCTTCCCGCCAGCGTTCCGCGGCAGCTCCCCCACGAACTCCACCGCCCGCGGCACCTTGTAGTTCGCCATCTCGCGCCGGGACCAGGCGATCAGGTCGTCCCCCGTCAGGACGGAACCCGGGCGGCGGACCACGTACGCCTTGCCCACCTCGCCGAGGCGTGCGTCCGGTACGCCGATCACCGCCACGTCCGCCACATCCGGGTGCAGGCCGAGCAGTTGCTCTATCTCGGCGGGGTAGGCGTTGAAGCCGCCGACGATGAACATGTCCTTGATCCGGTCCGTGATCCGGAGATTGCCGGACGCGTCCAGGACGCCCACGTCGCCCGTCCTGAGCCAGCCGTCCTCCGTCAGCGCCGCCGCCGTGGCCCGCTCGTCCTCGAAGTAGCCCCGCATCACGTTGAAGCCGCGGACCAGGACCTCCCCGGGGGAGCCGAGCGGCGCCTCCACACGGACCTCCGTACCGGGAATCGCGCGCCCCGACGTCGACGCGATCACGGACGGATCGTCGCCCCGACGGCACATCGTGACGATGCCGCTGGCCTCCGAGAGGCCGTACGCCGTGAGCACGGTTCCCACCCCCAACTCCCCCCGCAACCGCTCCACCAGCCGCAACGGCACCACCGCCGCCCCGGTCACCACCAGCCGCAGCGCCGACAGGTCGTACGCGTCCCGGGCCGGATGGTCCAGCAGGGACTGGTGCAGGGTAGGCGGGCCCGGTAGTACGGAGACCCGTTCCGCGGCGATGTTCGCCAGCACCGTGTCCACGTTGAACACCGGCTGCGGGATCATCGTCGCGCCTCGCATCAAGCAGGCGATCACTCCCGCCTTGTAGCCGAAGGTGTGGAAGAAGGGGTTCGCGATCAGGTAGCGGTCACCCCGGCGCAGGCCCGCCAGGTCGCTCCACACCTCGTACGCCCGCAACGTCTGCGCGTGCGTGATCACCGCGCCCTTCGGGCGGCCCGTCGTACCCGACGTGAAGATGATGTCCGAGACCGTCGAGCCGTCCAGCCCCCGCGCTCGCTCCCGCGTCTCCGCCTCGCCCACCCCCTCCCCGCTCGCCAGGAAGTCCTTCCACGTACGGAAGTCGGCCGGCGCGTCGTCCGCCAGCACCACCACCTGCTCCAGGGCGGGAAGCCCGGGCAGGGGACCACGGAGCCCCTCGCCCTCCCCCGCCGCCCGCCGCAGCGAAGCCACGTACGACGTGCCCAGAAACGTCCCGGTCACGAACAGCAACCGCGCCCCGCTCCGCCGCAGAACATAAGCCGCCTCGCTCCCCTTGAAGCGCGTGTTCAGCGGCACCAGTACCGCGCCCGCCGACACCGCGCCCAGCGCCGAGACGATCCAGTCCAGCGAATTCGGCGCCCAGATGCCCACCCGGTCGCCGACACCCACCCCGCTGGCGATACACGCCGCCGCCGCACGCTCCACCCGGGCGCCCAACTCGGCGTACGAGATCCTCGTACGGCCCTCCACCACCGCCTCGGTATCCGCGTACCGCTCCGCGGACGACCGCACCAGGCCCGGGATGCTGCCCCACTCCACGTCTCCGCGCACGAACGGCCTCCCCGCACTCACTAGCTGACTGACCGTCAGATTAGCTGTAGCCTGACGCCCTGTCAGCCAGCACTGTCGGCTGCGACAACTGCCGGTTCACCGTGGGCACTCTGCGGAGGTATATCCAGCATGGCCGGACTCAAGGACGCCACCGCGATCGTCGGTATCGGTCAGACACCCTTCGCCAAGCACCTCCCCGAGGACGAGCGGACCTTGGCCTGCCGGGCCGTGCTCGCCGCCCTCGACGACGCGGGAATCGCCCCGGGCGAGGTCGACGCCCTTGCCTCCTACACGATGGAGGAGACCGACGAGGTCCAGCTGGCGAAGGCGGTCGGGTTCGGGGACCTGACCTTCTTCAGCAAGGTCGGGTACGGCGGCGGCGGTTCCTGTGCCACCGTCGCCCATCTCGCCGCCGCCATCGCCACCGGGCAGGCCACGGTCGGCGTCGCCTGGCGGTCGCGCAAGCGGGGCAGCGGGCCGCGGCCGTGGAAGAACACCAGCGCCCAACTCCCCACCCCCGCCCAGTGGACCCGTCCCTTCGGCCTCCTCAGACCGGCCGACGAGATCGGGATGCTGACCCGCCGCTACATGCACGAGTACGGGGCGACCCGGGACCACCTCTTCAATGTCGCCCTCGCCTGCCGGAACCGCGCCAACCAGAACCCGGCGGCGATCATGTACGACCGCCCGCTCACCCGCGAGATGTACATGACCTCCCGGTGGATCAGTGAGCCCCTCTGCCTCTTCGACAACTGCCTGGAGACGGACGGGGCGTTGGCGTGCGTGGTCGTCTCCGCCGCGCGGGCGCGGGACTGTCCGCAACGGCCCGCCTACATCCACTCCGCCGCCCAGGGCCTGCCCGCCCAGCACCACGGCATGGTCAACTACTGGAACGACGATCCGCTCACCGGCCCCGCCTGGACGGCCGCCCGGCACCTGTGGAAGCACGCCGACCTCTCCCCGCAGGACGTGGATGTCGCGCAGATCTACGACGCGTTCACCCCGCTGATACCGCTGTCCCTGGAGGGCTACGGCTTCTGCGGGCGGGGGGAGGGCGGGGCCTTCACGGAGGGCGGTGCGCTGGAGATCGGCGGCCGGCTGCCCCTGAACACGGGGGGCGGGGGCCTGTCCGAGGCGTATGTGCATGGGTTCAACCTCATCAACGAGGGCGTGAGACAGCTGCGGGGGACGAGCACCGCCCAGGTCCCGGGCGCCGCCACCTGCCTGGTCACGGCCGGCGAAGGCGTACCGACGTCCGCACTTCTCCTGAGGAGTTGAGATGCTCACACCGGTCGTGGACGACGACGGCGCCCCCTTCTGGGAGTACGCCGCCCGGGGCGAGCTGAGGGTCCAGGCGTGCGCCGACTGCGGCGAGCCGCGCTTCCCGCCCCGTCCCTGCTGCCCGCACTGCCGGTCCTTCGCGAGCGAGTGGCGGCTGATGAGCGGGAAGGGGCGCGTCTGGTCGTACGTCGTCCCCCACCCGCCGCTCCTGCCGGAGTACGCGGCGCAGGCCCCGTACAACGTGATCGTCGTCGAGCTCGCCGAAGCACCCCGGATACGCCTGGTCGGCAACCTGGTCAGCGAGGCCGACGCGCCGCTCGACGGTGTCGCGCCGGAACGCGTGCGGATCGGCGCCAGGGTGCAGGCCGTCTTCAGCAGCGCCGGACTGCCCCAGTGGGTACTGGAGCGGCCATGACCCTGCGCGTCGTCGCGGACAAGGACACCGGCGTCGCCGTCGTCACCCTCGACCGGCCCGAGCGGCTCAACGCGATCGATCTGGAGACGGCCGCCGAACTCGCCGCCGTGTGGAGCGCGTTGCGGCGCGACGACTCGGTGCGGGCCGTCGTCCTGACCGGAGCCGGCGGGCGGGCGTTCTGCACCGGCATCGACCGGGGCGTCGACGTTCCGCAGCCCACCTCGCCCTACATGGCCGACGATCCGCTCCTCACCGTCGGGCCCAAGTCCAACGACCTGTGGAAACCCGTCGTCTGTGCCGTGAACGGGATGGCCTGCGGCGGCGCCTTCTATCTGCTCGGCGAGAGCGAGTTCGTCGTCGCCGACTCGACCGCGACCTTCTTCGACCCGCATACGACGTACGGCATGGTCAGCGCGTACGAGTCGGTCCTCATGGCGCAGCGGATGCCGTACGGGGAGGCGGCGCGGATGGCGTTGATGGGGACGGCGGAGCGGATCTCGGCGCGGCGGGCGTACGAGGTGGGGCTGGTGTCCGAGGTGACGGCACCCGGGGAGGCGTTGGCGGCTGCAACGCGGTGCGCGGCCGTCATCGCCGGCTGCCCGACCGAGGCCGTACAGGGGACCGTGCGGGCGCTGTGGGCCGCCAAGGAGGCGGCCCGTACCGCGGGATACGCACAGGCGCCGCACCTGATCGCGCTCGGAAATCTGCCGGGTGAGCGACAGGCGGAGCTGTTCGGGGAACGAAGCCGCGAGCACAGGTTGCGCTAGCAATGCGGATGCATGGCACACCCGTATGCTCGAATCATGGTCAACCATCGCATGATCGACGTGAACGGCATCCGGCTGCACATCGCGGAGCAGGGCGAGGGACCGCTGGTCGTGCTGCTGCACGGCTTCCCCGAGTCCTCGTACTCATGGCGCCATCAGTTCGGGCCACTGGCGGCCGCCGGCTTCCGCGTGGTCGCCCCGGACCAGCGCGGATACGGGCGCAGCGACCGTCCCGAGAGCGTGGACGCGTACACCATCCTGCACCTCGTCGGCGATGTGATCGGCCTGATCCACGCCCTCGGGGAGGAGACGGCGTACGTCGTCGGGCACGACTGGGGCGCGCCGGTGGCCTGGCACACCGCGCTGCTGCGGCCCGATGTCGTGCGCGGGGTCGCGGGGCTGAGCGTGCCGCCGCCGTTCCGGGGCGAGCGGCCGCCACTGGATGCGATGGACGAGATGTTCGACGGACAGTTCTACTGGAACTACTTCGCCCAGCCAGGTGTCGCCGACGCCGAGTTCGGGCGGGACGCACGTGGCTCGCTGCGGAAGTTCCTGTACTCGGCCTCCGGTGACGCCCCGGGCGCGGGCAGCGGACGGCAGCCGCTGGTCGCACCGGGGCGGGGCTTCCTCGACGGGATGCCCGACCCCGAGGTGCTGCCGGGGTGGATCACGGAGGCGGACCTCGACGTGTTCGCGGAGGAGTTCGCGCCCGGATTCACCGGGGCGCTCAACTGGTACCGCAATCTCGACCGCAACTGGGAGCTGACGGCGGCCTGGCAGGGCGCGGTCGTCAGCCCGCCGGCGCTGTACATGTACGGCGACCGGGATGCCGTCCCCGCGTTCCCCGGCACGGCCGAACTGATCGAGAAGCTCCCCGCGTTGATGCCCAACCTGCGCCGCGAGCCGCTGGTGCTGCCGGGCTGCGGACACTGGACACAGCAGGAGCGACCGAACGAGGTGAACGCGGCGCTGGTCGACTTCCTGACCGGGCTGCGGGGCGAGCAGAGGATCTGAGGGACTGAGGGGCGGGCACCGCACGGCCCGCCCCTCGGCCGTCCTACTCCGCCGTACGCGTCACAGCGCTCAGCTTGCAGGTGCTGCCGCTCGCGCTCTGCCCGGCGGCGGGGACGTAAGACGCCGCCACGTCCAGCGTGTCCGTGGAGTTCGCGGAGACGTAGGGGATGGTGGAGTTGCTGGTGCGCACGACCGAGCCGTCCGGGCCCTTGAAGGTGACGCTGAACTTGTACGTGTACGTCGTGCTCGCACTGGAGTTGGTGGCGCTGACGTGGGCGACGATGCCGCGCGCGTCGTCGAACACGCAGGTCTCGATCTTCACGTCCTTCGCGGGGTCGGTGGCCTTGCCGCCGCCGGTGGTGGAGCCGGTGGTGGAGCCGCTGCCGCTCGAACCGCCGGTCGTCGTGGAGTCGTTGTCGTCCTTGTAGGCGCCGCCGCCGGTGGAGCCGGTGGATCCGCCGCCGCTCGAGGACGAACTGCCGGAACCGCCGCTGTCGCTGTGGCAGCCGCCGCCGTGGGAGCCCCGGGCTCCGGTGAGGGCGACCACGGCGATACCGAAGACGGCGATGGCGCGGACATGACGAAGTTGCACGTTTTCAACCCCCGTTGAAAATCGCTGGATTGGGGTGCGCGAACAGCGCAAGGGCTCTCAGGCCCAGGAAACAGCCCGCCGCGGAACGAGATCCACCGGCGGGAGTCCGGTCACCCTAGCAGCGCACCCCGCGTACGGCCGACGTGGTCCGTCAGCTCGACGATTCGGCGACCGGATCGACGTCGCAGTGGTCGACGTAGTCGACGAGACCCGCGCCGCCCACCTCCACGTCGACGGTCGCCTTCCCCTTCGCCGGCACCCGGACATCGGCGTAGTGGTCGACTATCTCAAGGCCGTCCTTGTCCTTGAAGGTGACCGTGATCCAGAAGGTGCCCTTACGTGCATTGGGGTTCTTGACCTCGACGGTCGCGTAGGGCGCCTTCTTGGTCGCACAGCTCACCACCCTCGCCGTGCCGTCCTTCAGCGGTTCGTCATCGCCGTCGCCGCTGGAGGAGGTGGGGTTGGAACGGTGGGTGGGGCGGCGGTTGTAGGTACTGCCGCCACTGCTGCCACTACTGCTGCTGCCGCTGCTGTAAGAGTCGTCGTCCGAGTCGCCGTAGGAATCGTCGTAGGAGTCGTCGCTCCCCGCACCCGATGTCGTCGATCCGGAGCTGTACGAGCCGCCACCCGATGTCGATGACGACGAACTGTCGTGGTTCTGGCTGGAGCTGCTGCAACCGCCACCACCGCTGTGGCCGCCGTGGCCGCCGTGACCGCGTCCCCTGGAGAACCCGGTCAGCGCGAGAACCACCATGGTCAATACCGCTGCGAACTTGAGAGTACGCCCCCGTGTGTACATGCCAGCACCCTACTCAAGGCCACCGACAGCGGTACAAGCGCACACACCCGCGGTGCACGACCGCCGTGTCAGCCGCGGCGCGCGTGAGCGAAGCCGACGACCTGCTCGCCGAGCAGGCCCAGGCGCTGCCGAGGCCCGGCGTCCTCGATCGCCCCGTCGACCACCACCGGTGTCGCGGAGTTGACCGTCACCCCGAGCGGGGTCGGCCAGCCGCGCAGGGCGTGGACGATCCCGCGCAGGCTGGTGAGCGTGGCCACCGTCCCCTGCCAGCCGGCCGCGCACGTGATGCAGCCGACGGCGCGCCCTTCGAGGTAGGGCCGCGCGTCGTCGCGCAGGTCCTCGAAGTAGTCGAGGGCGTTCTTGACGAGTCCCGAGAGGTTGCCGTGGTAGCTGGGCGAAGCGAGGATGAGCCCGTCGCACGCCCTGACGGCTTCGACCAGCGCGACGGCGCGCTCGGTGCGATGGCTGCTCGCGGGCTGGTACATCGGCAGGTCGAGGGCGTCGGCGCTGAAGAGCTCGACGCGCGCGCCGGCCTGCTCGGCCGCTTCGAGTGCCGTGCGCAGGCAGACCTCGGACGAGAAACCGCGGCGTGCCGTTCCCCCGAGCCCGACGATGAGTGGCCGGTCGTCCGCGTGAAGTGCGCCGGACGCCGGGTGGCCTGACAGTACCGTCGACATCATGAGTTCCTCTCGGAGCGTGCCGGGTCCTCGGGCGGCGCGGGATCGGCTTCCAGGAACCCGGGCCCGCGGCTGGGCGTGACGCTGTGGATGGTGATTTCCTCACCGCACACATCGCAGGTGAGCCTCGGATGAGTGACCTCGCCGCAGGTCCGGTGCGTGAGCACGATCGGCGGGCCCTCCGGCCCGGCGAGGTGGGTGTCGCCCCAGCGCATGAGCACCACGATCGCTCCGAACAACTCCCGGCCGGCGGCCGTCAGGCGGTACTCGTAGCGGTCCGGATCGCTGGCGTACTGCACTCGGTCGAGCAGGCCCACGTCGACGAGCTTGCGAGGTCGTCGTGGTGTCCGGCGCCGCCGGAGCGGTCGGCAGCGTCGTCGGGCAGATCGCGAGGATCCACGGCTGCCGGGTCATCGGCGTCGCGGGCGGACCCGAGAAGTGCCGGACGATCGTCGACGAGTTCGGCTGCGACGTGGCGATCGACTACAAGTCCGAGAACCTTCGCGACGCGCTGCGCAAGCACGCGCCGGACGGAGTCGACGTGTACTTCGACAACGTCGGCGGAAAGACTCTGGACTCGGTGCTGACCCGCCTGGCCCGCGGCGCCCGCATCGTCATCTGCGGCTCGATGTCCCAGTACAACGCCACGGAGCGGCCGCCCGGTCCGGCGAACTACATGGCCCTGCTGGCGGCGAGGGCGTCGATGACGGGAATGGTCGTCTTCGACTACGAGGACCGCTACCCGCAGGCGAGCGCCGAGCTGGCCCGATGGCTGAAGGACGGCCGCCTGCGCTCGCGGGAGCACATCGTCGAAGGCGGCGTCCGCGCGTTCCCGGAGACCCTGCTCAAGCTGTTCTCAGGTGAGAACACCGGCAAGCTGATCCTCGCGCTCGGCAACGGATGAACGGCGCCCGGAACGGATCTCCGGGAAGGTCGCCCTCCCCGCTCCTGAACCGATAGCACCGCGGGCCCTGCGCCCAGCCTCCCCGCGCCTGTCCGGGCCTGACCCGCCGGACGGGCGCCGGGCCGTTCCCCGCGCCGGCGCTAGGCGGTCCGCGCCGTCCCCGTCCCCTTCTCCGCGTCCAGTGCGTACACGCAGCGGTCCTTGCTGCACGCGTACACCACGCCGTCCTTGACCACCGGGGCGCCGGTGATCTCGCCGCCCGTCGCCAGCTTCCAGCGCAGCCGGCCGTCGTCCGCCTTCAGCGTGTACAGGAGGTGGTCCGTGGAGCCGAAGTGGATACGGCCCTCGGCGACCGCGGGGGCGCCCACGATGTCGCCGCCCGCCTGGAAGCGCCACTTCGGGGTGCCCGTGACGGCGTCCAGGGTGTAGAGGCCCTTGCCGCTGCCGACGTGGACGTGACCGGCGGCGACCAGGACGGGGTCGAGCGAGGCGCGCGACTCCGTGGCGATGCGCCAGCGGTCACGCCCGTCGGTCGCGTCCAGGGCGTACACCGTGCCGAGGTAGTCGGCGAGGTAGATGCCGCCGCCCGCCACCGCGGGGCCCGGCACGAACGTGGGCGGGGACAGGAACACCGCCGGTGCCTCGAAGTGCCAGCGGACATGGCCGCCCGCGATGTCGACGGCCAGGACCCGGGTGCCGGCGGACACGTACACGTATCCGTCGGGGGCCGGGGTGAGCCGCACGGGTACGCCGCCGCAGGACGCCGCGTCACCGATCGGGTACGACCAGCGCTCCTCGCCGGTACGGGCCTCCAGGGCGCGCAGCCGGGCGTCCTTCCAGACGAACACCGTGCCGTCGTGGACGACGGGGCCGGCCTCCGGGGACTCGAAGTCCTGCTGGGCCCCGGTGATCTCCCAGAGCTTCTGCCCGTTGGCTGCCTCCCAGGCCTGTACGCCGCCGCCGCGCGTGCCGGTGACCACCGTTCCCCGGTCGGCCTTCAGCGCGTACACCCAGGCGTCCGTGGACAGCCGCCACAGGTCGGCGCCCTCGCGGGCGTCCAGGGCGAAGAGCGTCGGCCCGTCGGAGGCGTGGACCCGGCCGTCCGCGACCGACATCGACCAGGCGACGTCGCGCGTCTTGAACCGGCGGCGGCCGGTCGCCACGTCCAGGGCGTGCACCTCGAAGGAGGTGACGTAGACCAGGTCGTCGGCGACGGCGGGCGTGCCCCAGACATCGTTCGACATGCGAAAACGCCAGGGGCGCCAGCCGGACGCGGACTCCGCGGGAGCGACCGGCGGGGCGACCGCGGGGACCGGCTCGGCGCCGTTGACGCCGGGGCGCGGCCGGGACCAGGACGCGGCGAGGCCCGCCTCGGGAGGAGGCGCCTTGACGGCGGCGGCGCGGGCGTCGGCGACGCGCGGTCCCGGCCCGATGGGCACCGGGGCACCGGCCAGCCGCACGGGGCCGGCGTCGGGCGCGCCGACGCCCACCGGAACGGGGTCGTGCGAGGGCGGGGGCGGTACGACGGGCCGCGCTCCGCTGCGGCCTCCGGCACCGCCCTGGCTTCCGCCGGCCGGCGGCTTGATGGCCGGACGGCCGCCGCGGCGGGCCTCGATCAGGCCGACCGCCCGCTCGGGCAGCCACGCGGACGCCGTACCGCTGTCGTCGGAACCGGAGCCGAAGAGGTGGGGGGCCAGCTGGGCCTGGAGGTCGGCGGGGTTGGGGCGGCCGGTGGCCTCCATCTGCATGCAGGACTCGATGAGGGGCCGCAGCTCGTCGGGAAGACCTTCGAGGTCGGGGCCCTCCCGCAGCAGCATGAAGACCGTCTCGACCGGGTTGGCGCCGTGGAAGGGGGCGTGCCCGGTGGCGGCGAAGACGAGCATGGAGCCGAGCGAGAAGACGTCGCTCGCGCCGGTGACGCTGCGCGAGTCCTTCGCCTGCTCGGGCGACATGTAGGCGGGCGTGCCGACGGCGACGTTCGTCATGGTCAGACGCGTGTTCGAAACGCCCGACGCGATACCGAAGTCGATGACGCGCGGCCCGTCCTCGACCACCAGCACATTCGACGGCTTGAGGTCGCGGTGCACGAGTCCGGCACCGTGGATCGACTGGAGCGCCTCCGCGACGCCCGCGGCCAGCCAGCGCACCGCCTGGGCCGGAAGCGGCCCGCACTCGGTCACTATCTCCTCGAGGGAGGGCGCGGGAACGTACGCGGTCGCCAGCCACGGCACCGCCGCGCGCGGGTCGGCGTCGACCACGGTCGCCGTGTAGAAGCCGGAGACCGCGCGGGCCGCCTCGACCTCACGCGTGAAGCGGACCCGGAACAGCTGGTCCTCGGCGAGCTCCGTCCTGACCGTCTTGATCGCCACACGTCGGCCGGAGGCCGAGCGCGCGAGATAGACCAGCCCCATGCCGCCCGCACCCAGCCGTCCCAGCACCTCGAACGGCCCGATCCGCCGCGGATCGTGCTGCGTCAGCTGATCCACCACTTGCCTGCCACCTCCCCGTACGGGCCGCGTCACCCACGTATGTACGCGACCCCGTGCAGCGTCTCACCACCGCACCGCCATGGCGGCACGCACCCTGATTCTTCCTGGCCGGGCGACCTGGTGCGAACCCGGGGGCGGATCGGGGTGTCTCAGGACAAAACCACGTCGACCGCTCCGCGGGCCGCCCTTTTCCACCGGTACGGCACGAAGTCTCACCGCTGGAGCAGTGCGAACGACGCCCCTTGATTGTCCGTGACCACGGCCACACGTCCGTACGACGCGTCGAAGGACGGCACCTGTACGCGCCCGCCGAGCCGGTTCACCGCCCGGATGGCGTCCTCCAAGGCGTCGTCACCCTCCCGGACACCGAAGTGGACGAGGAAGTGGGGCGGCATCTCGGCCGGAAAGACGTCGGTGACGGAAGCACGGCCGAAATCGGGGCGGGCGCCGGGCCCGAAGAGGGCGTCGTGGAAGAGGTCGGCGTAGAAGGAGTCGGCGGCGGCGGTGTCGCGGGCGTACAACTCGGTCCAGCCGAAGGAGCCGGGCTCGTGACGGCGGCCGAATCCGGGGTGCGCACCGGCCTGCCAGAGACCGAAGACGGCGTCCTCCGGGTCGGCGGCCAGGGCGAAGGTGCCGAAGGGGGCCAGCGGGGTCGGCGGGTTGATCACCTGGCCGCCGGCCGTGCGGATGCGGCCCACGAGGGCAGCGGCGTCGGGCGTCGCGAAGTACACGGTCCAGACGGTGGGCATCCGGCCGTCCGCCTTGGGCGCGAGTGCGGCGACGGGGGCGCCGTCCAGGTACGCCCACACGGAGGAGCCGGGTGCCGGGCCGTCCGCCGGGCCGTGTTCCGCCCCGGCCGCCGGCTCGAAGGTCCACCCGAAGAGCTCACCGTAGAAGCGCTTGCCCGCCTCGACGTCGGGCAGCTGGGCGTCGACCCAGCAGGGGACGCCCTCGGGGAAGGCGGCACCGTTCCGGTCGGACGCGGTGGATGGCGGGGTTTCGGCCATATCGCCAAACTAACGGCCTTCCACGCTGCGCGCGCGTGGACGTACTCCCTCCTCAGAGGCCCCCGCGACCCTCGTACTCCCCATTTGCAGTCGGCCGAATCGCGCTCCGATCACCCCTCGGTAAGCTGACGTCATGACAGGACAAGTGCGTACCGTCGACGGCCGTGTGGCGGGTCGGCGTGGGCAGGCGACCCGGCAGAAGCTGCTCGACTGCCTCAGCGAGATGCTCAGCTCATCGCCCTACCGGGACGTCAAAGTCATTGATGTCGCCCGGAAGGCGGGCACTTCACCCGCGACCTTCTACCAGTACTTCCCGGACGTCGAAGGCGCCGTCCTGGAGATCGCCGAGCAAATGGCCGCGGAAGGCGCCGGGTTGACCGAGCTGCTCGAAGGGCGCTCATGGGTCGGCAAGGCCGGCTGGCAGACATCACAGGAACTCGTCGACGGATTCCTGGAGTTCTGGCGCAAGAACGACGCGATCCTCAGGGTCGTCGATCTGGGTGCCGCCGAGGGCGACAAACGCTTCTACAAGATCCGCATGAAGATTCTCAACTCGGTGAACAACTCCCTTTCGGACTCCATCGCCGAACTCCAGTCCAAGGGCAGGATCGACAAGGACGTGAACCCGGCGGCGATCGCCGGTTCACTGGTCGCGATGCTCGCGGCGGTCGCCTCGCACCAGAAGGGCTTCCAGAGCTGGGGCGTCAAGCAGGCCGAACTCAAGCCGAACCTCGCCCTGTTGGTGCACCTCGGCGTCACGGGCAAGAAGCCGACGAAGTAGTACGAAGCAGCACGAAGTTGCACGAAGGCGAGGCACTACGGAGCAGCACCCGGCTCAATTCCTGTCATACGGGCGGCAGTCCACCGGATGGACTGCCGCCCGCTGCGCTGCACGGAAAGTGGTCGGTCCGTCGCTCTGCGCAAGGTCTGTGCCGACGCGTTCTCGGCGGCTAGATTGTGCGGCAGCCCCGGCAGAACATGCCGCGGGCACAACACGCCGCGGGCAGGACACGTCCGCCTTCCACCCCCCGTCGGAGCTCCCCGAATGACGATCACCGACAAGAACCGCCTCACCGGGGAAGCCGACCCGCGCCGTACGTCGCTCTACGGGCCTCCGTCCATGGACGCCCTCACCGAGCGGGCCCTGCACCTGGCCCGGGCCGGGCGGGCACTGCTCGGCATCGTCGGAGAACCGGGCGCCGGCAAGTCCACGTTCGCCGAGCAGCTGCGGGCGCGGCTGGAGAAAGAGCGGCCGGGACTGGCCGTGACCGTGTCCATGGACGGATTCCACCTCGCCCAGAAGGTCATCGAGGCCCGGGGGCAGGCGGCCGACAAGGGCACGATCGACACCTTCGACGCCGACGGCTTCGTCGCCCTCCTGCGCCGTACGCGTGCCGAGACCGGAGACACCGAAAACACCGAAAGCACCGTCTGGTGGCCGGAGTTCGACCGCGACCTCGAGGACCCCGTGGCCGGGTCGATCGAGGTCGCGCCGCACCACCGGCTGGTCATCGTCGACGGCAACTTCCTGCTGTCCGCGCAGGAGCCCTGGCGGCAGGTGAAGGGCCTGCTGGACGAGACCTGGTTCCTGGACGCCCTCCCGGAGCCGAGGCGCGAGCGGCTCACCCGCCGCTACATCAGCTACGGCTTCACCCCGGAGGCCGCGCGCGCGAAGACCCTGGGAGTCGACGAGGACACCAGTGCCCTCATCCGCAGCACCGTCTCACGGGCCGATCTCGTCATCGGCGAGGCCAGGGAGAGCGGCGGGGTCAGCGACTGCTGAGGCGGAAGACCCGGATCTCGCGGGTGATGCGCGCCTGATACGTCGCGTACGGCGGCCAGAACGTGAGCAGCCGCTTCCACGCCTCCGCCCGCTCCGCCCCCTCCAGCAGGCGTGCCGTCACCGGAATGTCTCGCCCGCGCCAGCTGATCCGGGCCTCTTCGGGGTGGGCCAGCAGGTTCGCCGTCCACGCCGGATGGGCCGGACGACCGAAGTTGGAGCCGACCACGAACCAGGCGTCGGGCTCCTGCGGCATGCACGCCAGCGGCGTACGACGCGGCAGTCCGCTCCTCGCGCCGCGGACCGTGAGGACAAGGCCGGGCAGCATCTGCGCGCTGAGCTGCACCCTCCCCCGGGTCAGCCGGTGCACGGTGAGGTCCACGGCGGGGATGATGCGCGGCGCGTATCTGGCGAAGGCGGGGGACGAGGACATCCTGTGCAACAGCCGCAGGCCTGGGGGCATCAGACGGCCACCTCCTCGGATCCGGCCAGGGAGAAGATGCCCGAGCGCTCGGCCGCGTATGCCCGTAGCCGGTGCACCGGGCCGAACAGCAGCTCGTCCCCCGTCGCCCGCTTGAAGTACAGATGCGCCTCGTGCTCCCAGGTGAACCCGATGCCGCCGTGCAGCTGGATGCCCTCGGCCGCGGCGGTCCGCAGCGCTTCCAGGGCCTGGGCGAGGGCGAGCCCACCGACCCGCTCGGTCCGCTCGGTCCGTCCCACCTGTCCCACCTGTCCGGCCCGCTCGGGGCCGGTCCCGGCCGCCCACGCGGCGTAGTACGCGGCCGACCTCGCCGCCTGCACCTGCACGTACACGTCCGCGAGCCGGTGCTTCACCGCCTGGAAGGAGCCGATCGCCCGCCCGAACTGCTCCCGCTGCCGCACATGGTCGACGGTCCGTTCCAGGGCCCGGTCGGCGGCTCCCGCGGCCTCCGTGGCGAGTACGGCGGCGGCCGCGTCGCCCGTCGCCATGAGCGCGTCGGCCACATCGACGTGCTCGTCGCCGAGCAACTCGGCTGGCACGTCCCGCAGTTGGACCCGCGCCTGCGGCCGGCTCACGTCCAGGGAGGTCTGCCGTGCGCGCACCAGGCCCGCGGCCCCCTCCCGCACGAGGAACAGCAGGGTCCTCGGGCGGGCGAACCCCCCGGCGTGCGCGGCCACCACGAGCAGCCCGGCGCTGTGCCCGTCCAGCACCTGCTCCACCTGCCCGTACAGCCGCCACCCGTCCTCGGCGCGCCGCGCCTGCACTCCTCCCGCACGTCCGCCACCGGCCCAGTTCCCCCGGTTGTCGCCGACGAGCCCGAGGGCGAGGGAGAGTGCCGTGCCCGGCACGGCGAGGGCCGCGGTCAGCGCGCCCGCCGCGATCCGGGGCAGCAGTTCGGCGCGCTGCGTCTCGGTACCGAGGGCGAGGAGGAGCGGGGCGGCGAGGACGGCGGTGGCGAGCAGCGGCGAGGGGGCCAGCGCCCGCCCCGACTCCTCGCAGGCGAGGGCGACTTCGGTGACGGCGCACCCGACACCGCCGTAGGCCTCGGGGAGGGCGAGGCCGGGCAGGCCGAGCTGTTCGGCGAGGGCGGACCACAGTGCGGGGTCGTACCCGGCGCCGGCCCCCACCGCCGCCCGGACCTCCTCCGGGCCCCAGCGTTTGAGCAGCAACTCCCTCACCGTGCGGCGGATCTCGTCCTGTTCGGCGGTGAAACGGGCGTCCATGGCCAGGCCCTTTCTCCCGATCTGACGGCGCGTCACATTAGCGCCGTGCGGTACGGATGCCCAGAGCCACGACGGCCTCCCGCGCGCCTCGACATCTGATGTACCGTCAGATTCATGACTCCGGGGAAGCGCAAGGTCGCCGTCGTGGGTGTCTCCCTCTCGGACTGCGGTCGCGTGGACGACGCGACGCCCTACGCCCTGCACGCCCAGGCCGCCAGGCGCGCGCTGGCGGACGCGGGGATGGACCGCTCGCTGGTCGACGGGTTCGCGTCGGCCGGCCTCGGCACCCTGCCACCGGTCGAGGTGGCCGAGTACCTGGGCCTGCGCCCCACCTGGGTCGACTCCACCGCCGTCGGCGGCGCCACCTGGGAGGTCATGGCGGCGCACGCGACGGACGCGATCGCGGCGGGTCACGCGAACGCGGTCCTGCTGGTCTACGGTTCCACGGCCCGCGCGGACATCAGGGCGGGCCGGCGTACCGGGACCCTCTCCTTCGGCGCCCGGGGTCCCCTCCAGTTCGAGGTCCCCTACGGCCACACGCTCATCGCCAAGTACGCGATGGCCGCGCGCCGCCACATGCACGCGTACGGCACGACACTCGAACAGCTCGCCTCGGTGGCCGTCCAGGCGCGGGCGAACGCGGCGCTGAACCCGGAGGCGATGTTCCGCGACCCGATCACGGTGGACGACGTCCTGTCCGGCCCGATGATCGCCGACCCCTTCACCAAGCTGCACTGCTGCATCCGCTCCGACGGCGGCGCGGCGGTCCTGCTGGCGGCCGAGGAGTACGTACGGGACTGCCGTACGCCACCGGTGTGGGTGCTCGGCACGGGCGAGCACGTCTCGCACACGACGATGTCCGAGTGGCCGGACTTCACCGTCTCCCCTGCGGCGGTGAGCGGACGCCTCGCCTTCGGCCGGGCGGGGATTCGGCCGGAGGAGATCGATGTGGCCGAGATCTACGACGCCTTCACCTACATGACCCTCGTGACCCTGGAGGATCTCGGTTTCTGCGAGAAGGGCGAGGGCGGGGCGTTCGTGGAGAAGGGGCGGCTGCTGGTGCGGGGCGGGGAACTGCCGGTGAACACGGACGGGGGCGGCCTTTCGGCCCAGCACCCCGGGATGCGCGGACTGTTTCTGCTGGTGGAGGCGGTGCGGCAGCTGCGCGGCGAGGCGGCGGGCCGTCAGGCGCGGCGCCCGGACGGCGAGCTGCCATGCCTGGCGGTCGCGTCCGGCACCGGCGGCTGGTTCTGCTCGTCGGGGACGGTGGTGCTGGGGCGGTAGGGGCCTGAGGCGATGTGGGAGGTCACGGCAGAACGGTGACAGGAGCGGTGTCGTTGGCCGGGTTCGGGTCGCGGCGGCCGGTGGACGGCTGGGTGTCCTGGAGGGCCGCGCTGCCCTGCCCCGGCCCGTCGAGGCTCAGGGTGAACTCGAAGTCACGGGTCTCGCCGGGGTCGAGTTGGCCCACGAGGCAGCTGTACGCGGGGCCGTCGGAGTCGCAGTACGGCTCGTACGCGTCCTCGTCGATGGCCTCCATGGGTTCTTCCAGCACGGTGCCGGGCGGCGGCGTGAACAGCAGCTTCGTACCGGCGCCGGGGATGCCGGGCCCGTTGTTGCGGACCTTGAGCCGCAGCGAGCGCTTCGTGCCGGGGCTGCCCCGCAGTTCGACGCCGAAGACCTCGTAGTCGGCGTGGGTGTCCAGACGCACGTCGGTGGAGACGTCTCCCTCGGCGAACGTGCCGTCGGTGTCGTCGGCGCCCTGCAAGGCCTCGGCGGTCAGGGGCGGACCGTCACCGTGGTCGCCACCCGGCGGCACCACGGTGTACTGTCCGGGCCCCGAGTCCAGCGGCCAGGCCTCCTGGCTGAAGGAGCCGTACATCCGCTTCGTCGACGCGCGCAGGCGCAGGGCCGGGTGCAGGACGACGGTCCCGCCCGGCGGGACACGCAGGCCGGGAAACCGGCAGACGGCCGTGTGGCCGTGACGCTGAGGCGGGTAACGGCAGTTGGCGTACCGCTGCCGGAAGTCCAGCTCCCCGGAACCGAGTTCGAGGGCGAGCCCCTGCACCGGCACCTCGCCGTCATTGCGGACGACGACCGGTACGGTCACGTCGGCGCCGGGGCGCACGTCCTTGATGACCTTGAGAGTGCGCACCTTCACCTCGGGTTCGCCGACCACGACCCGGGTGCGGGTGGTGAGCGTCTTCCCGCCCTTCGTGGTGAAGGTGAAACGCACGATGCCGGTGTCGCCGGGTTTGCTGCCCTCGGCGGCGACCGGGTGGACGCGGTCCAGGTCCGACCAGCTGTTGTAGGCACCGCTGACGTCGCAGACGGCACGCACGGTGTCGTTGACGCACCGGGTCCCGCTCTTGCGCAGGCCGACCGCCTTCAGCCGTACGACGCCCTCGGACCCGCGCACGTCGACGGTCAGCCGGTGATCCTGCGTGCCGTAGCGGCTGGTCGCCTTGACGTCCTCGGCCTGCAGATGGAACGGCATCTTGGCCTTGGGCCCGGATGTGTCACCGACGGGACGCAGATAGAAGACCTCGGGGGCGGAGATCCAGGACTTGGGGTCCTCCGCGAGGGGGCCGCAGGCGGCGAGGGGGAGCAGGAGGGCGCCGCTGAGAGCGACGCCCGCTGAGCGCCTCAACGGACGGTACGGAGGAAGGCGGTCCAGGTGGTGGGGGTGACGGCGAGGGTGGGGCCGGTGACGTGCCTTGAGTCGCGGATGTGGATGGCGGCGGGGGTGGTGGCTATTTCGAGGCAGGCGCCACCTTCGTCGGTGCTGTAGCTGGACTTGAACCAAGCAAGTTCCGTCACGTTCACAGTTGCCCCGCTTTCCGTTCGATGAGTTCTGCGGACTCCCACGGCGTAAGCGCCGGAGCACGCAGCATGCCGAACAGGTCGAGCAGCCCGTTTGGCCTCTTCCGGCTTGGAGATCAACGTACTGCCTCCCTGGGACCCGACGAAGACCAGATTGCGGCCTTCCGTGCGGAGCGCGACTGGCCACCCGGCGCCCGCCGGTTCACGCGCTCGGCGCGTGACGAGTACGTGGGCGCACCCGCGCCGGAGGGGAACACGTACCCGCTGAACTGGGGGCACGGCGCACCGGAGGTCGGTGAGTTGTGGACGCGGAACTGCTGCACGGAGGGCTCATGGCGCAGCTTTGCCGGGCCCCCGAGTGATACTCGGGGCATGGGAACGGATCTTCACGAGCTGCTCAGGTCACTGCGGGTGTGGGACGTAGAGCTACCCTCCTTCGACCCGGCATCCGCACCCGCCGAACCACTCCCGCTGTTCGTGGAGTGGTTCGCGGAGGCGGTCGCGGCGGGCCAGACCGAGCCGCACACGATGACGCTCGCGACGTCGGACGAGGACGGCCTGCCCGACGTCCGCATCGTGATGCTGCACGGCGCGGACGCGGACGGCTGGGCCTTCGCGACCCATGCCACCAGCCGCAAGGGCCGCCAGCTGGCCGCCCGCCCGTACGCGGCTCTGAGTTTCTACTGGCCCACTCAGGGCCGTCAGATCCGGCTGCGGGGCCCGGTCGAGGTCGCCCCGGCCCAGGAGGGGCAGGCGGATCTGCACGCCCGCTCCACGGGGGCGCTGGCCGCCGCGCTCGTCGGCAGGCAGAGTGAAGTGCTCGGTTCGATGGAGGAGCTGGGGCGGGCCTCGGACGGCGCCTGGGACCGCGCTCAGAGCGACCCCGACGCCCCTGCCCCGACCTGGACCCTCTACCGCCTCCGGCCGGAAGAGGTGGAGTTCTTCCAGGGAGACGCGAGGCGTCGGCACGTACGGCTCGTCTACCGACGCACGGAGGAGGGCTGGCTCAAGGAACTGCTGTGGCCGTGAAGTCGCCCGCGCGGCCGTCCGCGAACGCGTGCTCCCGCGCACCTGGGGGGGCGGATTCACCCCCGGGGCCGGAACACCGGCACCGTGACCTCCCCCGCCGGCCGGAACGCCGCCTCCAGTTCCATGCCCACCCGTAGCTCGGCCGCCGCGCACTCCACCACCTCGGTCATCATCCGCGGCCCCTCGGCGAGGTCGACGACAGCGGCGACGTACGGGGTGCGCTCCCCGAAGGGGGGCAGGTCGTTGCGGTGGACGACGGACCAGGTGTAGAGCGTGGCGCGGCCGCTCGCACGCTCCCAGGTGACGTCGTCGCTCCAGCAGTGCGGGCAGAACTCGCGAGGGTAGTGGTGGGTGCGGCCGCAGCCGGCGCAGCGGCGGAGCAGCAGGACGCCCTCGGCGGCGGCGTCCCAGTACGGGCGGGTGAACGCGTCGGTCTCCGGCTCGTCGAACCGCCGCCCGCTCACTGGAACAGCCCGAACGCGCTGTCCAGCGACCACGTCTGCCACGACATCCCGAACAGCCCGACGACCGAGATCAGCGCCATCATCGAGTTCTGCCCCTGCTCCGCCCAGTCGTGGATCATGAGGACGAGGTAGAAGAGATTGAGCAGCAGGCCGCCGACCAGCGCGAGCGGCGTCAGCAGGCCGACGATCAGCCCCAGCCCGAGGGCGAGCTCTGCGTACACGACGACGTACGCCATCGTGCGCGGCCGGGGCGCGACCACCGCGTCGAAGCCGCCGCGTACGACGCTCCACCGGTGCTTGGCCGCGACGTCCGCCGCCCACGCGATCCCGGTCCCGCGCTCGAACCACGCCTTCTTGTCCTTGTGCCGCCAACTCTCCAGCCACCACAGCCCGAGCCCGATACGCAGCACGGCCAGCCACTCCGCGCCGCCGAGCCAGATCGAGTCCATACGCACTCGCCCTCCCCACCGGGTTTCTGACGGTACGTCAGTTCAGCGTACGAGCAGCGCTCACGCAAGAGGCCCGCGTCACCGATCCCCCACAACCAGAGGCCCTGCGCCACCGGCCCCCCTCACCCCTCCCACAGCCGTGATCAATCCGCAACCAATTCCGGTCTTGACCGAGACCCATCAACGGTGGGCGTGATTACGCTCGCGCTCATGGCCGACTCGACTGCTACTTCGACGCCCCGTGCGGTGCCGTCCCACGAGGACCGCCCCGTCTACGTCATCGGCGGCGGACCGGGCGGCCTCGCCGCGGCGCACGCACTGCGCGCCCAGGGCGTACGGGCCGTCGTACTGGAGAAGTCCGACCGCGTCGGCGCGTCCTGGCGCCGCCACTACGACCGGCTGCACCTGCACACCACCCGGCGCCTGTCGGCCCTGCCCGGCCTGCCCATGCCGCGCTCCTTCGGGCGCTGGGTGTCGCGGGACAACGTGGTGCGCTACCTGGAGAAGTACGTCGAACACCACCAGCTGGAGATCGTGACGGGGGTCGAGGTCTCGCGCGTCGAACCCGCGCCCGACGGCACCGGCTGGCTGCTGCACGCCACCGGCGGCCGTGAACTCACCGGCAGCGCGGTCGTCGTCGCCACCGGCCACAACCACACCCCGCACCTGCCCGACTGGCCCGGCCGCGACGCCTACACCGGCGAGCTGCTGCACGCCGGCGACTACCGCAACGCCACGCCCCACGCCGGCCGTGACGTCCTTGTCGTCGGCGTCGGCAACACCGGCGCCGAGATCGCCGTCGATCTGGTGGAGGGCGGCGCCTCGCGGGTGCGGCTCGCGGTGCGCACGGCGCCGCACATCGTGCGCCGGTCGACCGCGGGCTGGGCGGCCCAGTTCACGGGGATCGTCGTACGACGGCTGCCGGTGCGTCTCGTCGACCTCCTCGCCGGGCCGATGGCCAGGCTCAGCGTGCCGGACCTGTCGGCCCAGGGGCTGCCGCGCCCTGACACCGGTCTGTACTCCCGCGTGCGCGAGGGGTCGATCCCCGTGCAGGACGTCGGGCTCATCGACGCCGTGCGCAAGGGGCGGGTCGAGATCGTCGCCGCCGTCGACGGGTTCGAGGACGGGAAGGTCGTCCTCGCCGACGGCAACCGCATCGGTCCGGACGTCGTCATCGCCGCGACCGGTTACGCCCGCGCCCTGGAGGACCTCGTCGGCCACCTCGACGTCCTCGACGGCCGCGGCCGCCCGACCGTCCACGGCGCCCGCACCCCACGCACGGCCCCCGGCCTGTACTTCACCGGGTTCACCAACCCCATCAGCGGCATGTTCCGCGAACTCGCGATCGACGCGGAGAAGATCGCGAAGGCGGTCGCCAAGGCGCTCGCGAGGACGACCGCAAGAACGCCCGCGTAGACGACGGCCTCACAGGGGGGCGGCCTCACAAGGAACGGCCTTCCAAGGCGCGACCTCGCAAGGGACAGCCTCGCAAGGCGCGACCTTGCAAGGGACAGCCTCGCGAGGGGCGACCTCTCGCAAAGGACGGCCTCCCGCAAAGGACGGCCTCGCAAGAGGCGGCCAGGCCGGCAGTCCCCGTCGGCGCCGTCGCTCCGCCGCGCCGTCGCTCCGCCGTGCCTGAGATTCCCCGGACGCGTTCCCCTTCGGCCCCTGGCGGGTACAAAACCTGTGCCCGCCACACGTCTTTGCGTGCAGACCCGTTCCTGACACCGCGTCAGTTCAGTAATCTGACACTGCGTCAGTTAATTGGCTGTCACACAGGCGGGCGGACCGATGCTTGGATCAACCCACGGCACCCTCACCACCGACTCCCGCCGGGCCCGGGTCATCGCCTGCGGCGAGCAACCCTCTCCGGTCGTGCACGGCAGGCCCGCCGAGGCCGACGACCTGGATGTCAGCGGCCGCCCGCTGTACGCCGGCGTGCCCGACCTCGACCGCTTCTTCCGCCCCGGGTCCGTCGCCGTGATCGGCGCCTCGGACACCGAGGGCCGGCCGAACACCGGCATCACCCGGCAGCTGCTCACCTGGGCCGAACGGGTCGGCGCCCGGCTGCACCCGGTGCACCCCACCCGTCAGTCCGTCTTCGGCATCCCCTGCTCCCCTTCCGTCGCGGACCTGCCCGAACCGGTCGATCTGGCCGTGCTGCTGGTCGCCGACCCCCTTCCCGTGATCGAGCAACTCGCCGGTGCCAAGGTGAAGTTCGCCGTCGCCTTCGCCTCCGGGTTCGCCGAGACCGGCGAGGCGGGCGCCGCCGCACAGGCCCGGCTCGCCGCCGCCGTGGGACGCTCCGGGCTGCGGCTGCTCGGCCCGAACACCAACCTCAACGCCTTCGAGGAGTTCCGCGAGGACCTGGACGGACCGGCGATCGCGCTGATCACCCAATCCGGACACCAGGGCCGCCCGGTCTTCACGATGCAGGAGCTGGGCGTCCGACTCTCACACTGGGCGCCCACCGGCAACGAGGCCGACCTGGAGACCGCCGACTTCATCTCCTACTTCTCCGAACGGCCCGAGGTGGGCGCCATCGCCTGCTACATCGAGGGGCTGAAGGACGGCCGCTCCTTTCTGCTCGCCGCCGACCGGGCCGCCCGGCGCGGCGTGCCGGTGGTCGCGGTCAAGGTCGGCCGCACCGAGACCGGCGCCCGGACGGCCGCCTCCCACACCGGCAAGCTGACCGGCGCGGACGCGGTGGTGGACGCGGCGATGCGGCAGTACGGCGTGATCCGCGTCGACGGGCTCGACGAACTCCAGGACACCGCCGCCCTGTTGGCGCGGGCCCGCGCACCGCAGGCCGACGGGGTCGTCGTCTATGCGATCTCGGGCGGCACGGGCGCGCACTTCGCGGACCTGGCGAGCGAGGCCGGGCTGCGCCTGCCCGTGCTGTCGGACGCCAAGCAGGCCGAGCTGCACGAGTGGATACCGGAGTACCTGAACGTCACCAACCCCGTCGACAACGGCGGGCACCCGGTCGGCGACTGGCGCGGCCGGAAGATCATCGACGCGATCCTCGCCGACCCGGCCGTCGGGGTGCTGATCTGCCCCATCACCGGGCCCTTCCCGCCGATGAGCGACAAGCTCGCGCAGGATCTGGTGGACGCGGCGGAGGCGACGGACAAGCTGGTGTGCGTGGTGTGGGGGTCGCCGGTCGGCACCGAGGCCGCGTACCGCGAGACGCTCCTCGGCTCGTCGCGGGTCGCCACCTTCCGTACCTTCGCGAACTGCATCACCGCCGTCCGCGCCCATCTCGACCACGCGCGGTTCACCGCCTCGTACCGCTCGCCCTTCGACGAGGCGCCGCGCACCCCCTCGCCCTCCTTCCGCAAGGCCCAGGCCCTGATGCGCCCGGGGCAGCAGCTGAGCGAGCACGCGGCGAAACAGCTGCTGCGCGCCTACGGCATCCGCGTGCCGCGCGAGCAGTTGGTGACCAGCGCGGCGGCGGCCGTGCGGGCGGCCTCGCAGGTCGGCTACCCGGTCGTCATGAAGGCGTCCGGCGCGCAGATCGCCCACAAGACCGAACTCGGCCTGGTGAAGATCGGACTGACCTCCGCCAGCCAGGTCAGGGACGCCTACCGCGAGCTGACCGACATCGCGCGCTACGAGGGGATCTCGCTCGACGGGGTGCTGGTGTGCCAGATGGTGGAGCGGGGCGTCGAGCTGGTCGTGGGCGTCACGCACGACCAGCTCTTCGGACCGACGGTGACCGTCGGGCTCGGCGGGGTGCTCGTCGAGGTGCTGCGGGACGTCGCCGTGCGCGTGCCGCCGTTCGGCGAGGACCAGGCGCGGGCCATGCTCGGCGAGCTGCGCGGACGGGCCCTGCTGGACGGGGTGCGCGGCGGGCCGCCCGTGGATGTGGACGCGCTGGTGGAGGTCGTCATCCGGGTGCAGCGGATGGCCCTCGAACTCGGGGACGACCTCGCGGAGCTGGACATCAATCCGCTCATGGTGCTGCCGCGGGGGCAGGGAGCGGTGGCACTGGACGCGCTGGCGGTGTGCCGCTGAGAACCGGAGCGGCCGGACCGGGAACCGGACCAGATGACGGCCCAGAAGCCGGACCAGATGATGGCCCAGAAGATGGAGCGCCCCCATGACAGCCTCCCCCGAGGAATCCGTTGATTCAGTCGATCCAGTCGATCCAGTCGATTCATTGGTACTGCACGCCACTGACAATCACGTCTCGCGGATCACCCTCAACCGGCCCGACGCCCTCAACGCCATCACCCCTGACCAGCGTGAACGCCTCATCCGACTCCTCGGCGACGCCTCCGCCGACCCGGCCGTACGAGCCGTCGTCATCACGGGGACGGGCCGCGGTTTCTGCGCGGGCGCGGACCTGCGCGGCGGGCCACCGGCCGGGGAGCGGACCGCGGGGGACGTGGCCCGCGTGATCCGCTCCGGCGCGCAGCGCCTGATCTGCGCCGTACTCGACTGCGAGAAGCCGGTGATCGCCGCCGTGAACGGCACGGCAGCCGGCATCGGCGCGCACCTCGCCTTCGCCTGCGACCTCGTACTGGCCGCGGATTCGGCCAGGTTCATCGAGGTGTTCGTACGCCGCGGCCTCGTCCCCGACGGCGGCGGCGCCTATCTCCTCCCCCGGCTGATCGGTCCGCAGCGCGCCAAGGAGCTGATGTTCTTCGGCGACGCGCTGACGGCGGCGGACGCGGGACGGCTCGGGCTCGTCAACCGTGTCGTACCGGCGGACGACCTGGAGAAGACGGCACGCGAGTGGTCCGCGCGCCTGGCCGCCGGCCCCACCCGCGCCCTCGCGCTCACCAAACAGCTGGTCAACGCCTCCCTCGACACCGACCGCGGCAGCGCCTTCGCCGCCGAGGCGGCCGCACAGGAGATCAACATGACGACGGCGGACGCGGCCGAGGGCGTGACGAGTTTCGTGGAGCGCCGAAGTCCTCGCTTCGAAGGGCGCTGACCTAGGTGGAGGACCTCACGTCCAGAGGTGCCGATCCCGTACAGCCCTTCACTTCTGACGGGCCGTCAGCTTCAATGGTGACGTGATGGGACACGCAGGGATGGCGGCAGCCGCCGTCCGTTACCTCAGGTCGGCCGGGGCCCCCACCGTCGCGGAGCCCGTCGGGACGCCGCCCCGCCCCCAGCTGCGGGCGGTCCGGGACGACGAGCGGGCGCCGCTCGACCCGACCGAGTTCCGGCGCGTCCTCGGCACCTTCGCGACCGGCGTCACGGTGATCACGGCACCCGGGGAGCAGGGCCCGGCGGGCTTCGCCTGCCAGTCCTTCTCGTCCCTCTCCCTGGACCCGCCGCTGGTCGCGTTCATGGTCGGCCGGACGTCGACGACCTGGCCCCGGATCGCCCGCGCGGGCGTGTTCTGCGTGAACGTACTGGGAGCCCACCAGGCCGATCTGTGCCGCGGCTTCGCGGTGAGCGGCGCGGACAAGTTCGCCGGGGTCGGGTACGACGCGGCGCCCTTCTCCGGTTCCCCGCGGCTGAGCGGCTCCCTCGCCTGGATCGACTGCGCGGTCCACGCGGTCCACCTGGGCGGCGACCATCTGATCGTGGTGGGCAGGGTCCAGTCCCTGGGGACGAGCGACACCCATCAGGAGCCGCTCCTCTTCCACCGCGGCCGGTTCCTCTGACGAGTGCCGAGCGACGAAACTCGAACCGCCACAGCCACCACCCCCCGCATCAGGCCGCCGCAGCCACCACCCCCCGCACCGGCCGCCGCCTGATCACCAGGGCCATCAGGGCCGCCGCCGCGCACAGGGCGCCGGACGCGTACCAGACCACGTCGTACGAGCCGAGCAGGTCCCGGGCGAGGCCGCCGAGGAAGGCGACGAGGGCGGCGCCGACCTGGTGGGAGGCGAGGACCCAGCCGAAGACGATGGCGCTGTCCTCGCCGTACTGCTCACGGCACAGGGCCAGGGTGGGCGGGACCGTGGCGACCCAGTCGAGGCCGTAGAAGACGATGAAGAAGATCATCGGAGGGTGCACGGTGGGGTGCAGGAGCATGGGGAGGAAGAGGAGGGAGATGCCGCGCAGCGCGTAGTAGACCGCCAGCAGACGGCGCGGCTCGAAGCGGTCGGTGAACCAGCCGGAGGCGATCGTGCCGACCACGTCGAACACGCCGATGACCGCGAGCAGCGAGGCCGCCGCCGTGATCGGCATGTGGTGGTCGTGGGCCGCGGGCACGAAGTGCGTCTGGATCAGGCCGTTCGTCGAGGCGCCGCAGATCGCGAAGGACCCGGCCAGCAGCCAGAAGGGTCCGGTGCGGACCGCGGAGAGCAGGACGGTCACCGCGCGCCGGGCGGCCCCCGGCATCGGCGCGGGCTTCTCCACGAACTCCGTCGCCCCGTACGGCTTCACGCCCACGTCCGCCGGGTGGTCCCGCAGCAGCAGCCAGACGAAGGGGACGACCGCGAGGGCCGCGAGGGAGACCGTCACCGCGGCCGGACGCCAGTCGTGCTCGGTGACGATCCAGGACAGGAGCGGGAGGAAGATCAGCTGGCCCGACGCAGAGGCCGCCGTCAGGATGCCCGTCACCAGGCCCTTGCGCTCGGTGAACCAGCGGTTCGTGACCGTCGCCGCGAAGGCGAGGGCCATCGAGCCGGAGCCCAGCCCCACCAACAGACCCCAGCACAGAAGCAGTTGCCAGGCCGCCGTCATCCACACCGTCAGGCCCGAGCCGCCCGCGATCACGACCAGGGCGACCGCGACCACGCGCCGGATGCCGAAGCGGTCCATCAGCGCGGCCGCGAAGGGCGCCGTGAGCCCGTACAGCGCGAGGTTGATCGAGACCGCCGCGCTGATCGTGCCGCGCGACCAGTGGAACTCCTGGTGCAGCGGGTCGATCAGCAGCCCCGGCAGCGAACGGAAGGCAGCCGCGCCGATGATCGTCACAAAGGTGACGGCCGCGACGAACCAGGCGCGGTGGATACGGGTTCGTCGTGGGGCGGGGGGCTCCTGCGAAGCGGCGATGGCGTCCGTTGTCTGGGTCACGTCATAGAGCTTCCGGCGTGCGCCGATCCTGAACGAGTGGCCCGAAGGACAGCATTCGTTAGGATTGGGCCATGGCCGATCCGAAGGCATCCCCGCTGCACCGCGTCGTCGTCCTCGCCCTCGACGGGCTGATCCCCTTCGAGCTGGGCATCCCGCAGCGCATCTTCGGCAAGGCGCGGGACGCGGACGGGCGGCCGCTGTACGAGGTCGTCACCTGCTCGGTGCGGCCGCCGGGCCCGGTCGACACGGACGCCGACTTCGCCGTCCTCGTCGCGCACGGCCCCGAGACCCTGGCCACCGCCGACACCGTCGTCGTCCCCGCCTCCTACGAACTCGGACCCGTCCACGAGGAAGGCGTACTGACCCCCGAACTCGCCGCCGCCCTCGCCCACATCCGCCCCGGCACCCGGCTCGTCTCCATCTGCACCGGCGGGTACGTCCTCGCCGCCGCCGGCTACCTCGACGGCCGCCCGGCCACCACGCACTGGTACCACGCCGAACACTTCCAGGGGCTCTTCCCGAAGATCCGGGTCGACGCCGATGTGCTCTTCGTGGACGACGGCGACGTCCTGACCTCGGCCGGCGTCGCGTCCGGCATCGACCTGTGCCTGCATCTCGTACGCCGCGACCACGGCGCCGCCGTCGCCAACGAGGTGGCCCGCCGTACCGTCGTACCCCCGCACCGCGACGGCGGGCAGGCGCAGTACATCCGGCGTCCCGTGCCCGAGCCGCAGGTCGCGACGACGACCGCCGCCCGCGCCTGGGCGCTCGGCCGGCTGCACGAACCGATCCAGCTGCGCGACATGGCCGAGCAGGAGGCCATGTCGGTCCGCACCTTCACGCGCCGCTTCCGTGAGGAGGTCGGCGTCAGCCCCGGGCAGTGGCTCACCCAGCAGCGCGTCGAACACGCCCGCCACCTGCTGGAGTCCAGCGACCTCTCCATCGACCAGGTGGCCCGCGACGCCGGCTTCGGCACGGCCCAGTCGATGCGCCAGCACCTCCAGGCCGCGCTCGGGGTCACCCCGACCGCGTACCGGCGTACGTTCCGAACGGGGAGCGGCACCAGCCCCGCCGGCCTCGCCTGACGGACCCGGCGCCCGGCACCCGGCACCCGGCACCCGGGCTTCAGAACGTCAGCACCGCCCGCGCCACCCTCCCCTCATGCGCGTCGGCCGCCGCCTTCTCGAAGTCCTCCACGGGGTACGTCGCCGTGACCAACTCGTCCAGCAGCAGCCGGCCCTCCCGGTAGAGGTCCGCGTAGAGCGCGATGTCCCGCTGCGGCCGCGAGGACCCGTAGCGGCAGCCGAGGATCGACTTGTCCAGGAACAGCGAGGAGACGAGGAAGGACGCCTCGGCCGTCGCGGGCGGTACGCCGAGGAGCACCGCCTGGCCGTGGCGGTCCAGCAGGTCGACGGCCTGACGGATGAGTGCGGCCCGGCCCACGCACTCGAAGGCGTGGTCCGCGCCCGTGGGCAGGATGTCCCTCACCCCCTCCGTCGAGGTCAGGAAGTGCGTCGCGCCGAACTGGCGGGCCACCGCCTCCTTCGCCGGGTTCGCGTCCACCGCGACGATCGTCAGGGCACCCGCGATCCGCGCGCCCTGGAGGACATTGAGGCCGATCCCGCCCGTGCCGATGACCAGCACGCTGTCGCCGTGCTCCACGCGCGCGCGGTTGAGCACGGCGCCCACGCCCGTCAGCACCCCGCAGCCGATCAGCGCCGCGGAGGGCAGGGGAATGTCCTTCGGGATCCGGACGGCCTGCACCGCCTTCACCACGGTCCGTTCCGCGAAGGCCGAGTTGGCCGCGAACTGGTACAGCGGCCGGCCGCCGCGCGCGAACGGCTGCTGCGGCCGCCCGATCGCCTTGCGGCACATCGTCGGCCGCCCCCGGTCGCACTCCGCGCACGCACCGCAGTTCGCGAGCGTGGACAGCGCCACATGGTCTCCGGGCCGGACATGGGTGACGCCACTGCCCACGGCCTCCACCACCCCCGCGCCCTCATGGCCCAGCACCACAGGAACCGGGAACGGTATGGTCCCGTCCACCACGGACAGATCGCTGTGGCAGAGCCCGGCCGCGGAGATCGCCACCGCCACCTCGCCGGGTCCCGGCTCCCGTATCTCCAGATCGTCCACGACCTGGGTCTGCTTTCCGTCGAAGACCACTCCGCGCATCGCGCCGCCTCCCTATCCCTCGGGTCCCCTGGGTTCCTTCGGCAGGCCGAGCACGCGCTCGGCGATGATGGTGCGCTGGATCTCGTCCGAGCCGCCGTAGATGGTGTCGGCCCTGCTGAAGAGGAACAGCTGCTGGTACGCGTCCAGTTCGTACGGTGCCGACGGCGACCAGTCCGCCGGACCGACCGCCCCCGCCGCGCCCCGCACCTGCATGGCGAGTTCGCCCAGCTGCTGATGCCAGCGGCCCCACAGCAGCTTGGCCACGCTGGGGGCGCCGGCATCCGCCGCGTTGCCGAGGGTGCGCAGCGCGTTCCAGCGCATCGTGCGCAGCAGCGCCCACTGCCGTACGAGCCGGTCGCGTACGACGGGGTCGTCCGCGGCGCCGTTCGCCACCGCCGTGCGCACCACGCGCCCCAGTTCCGCGGCGAAGCCGATCTGCTGGGCGAGCGTCGACACGCCCCGCTCGAAGCCGAGCAGGCCCATGGCGACGCGCCAGCCGTTGCCCTCGCCGCCGACGACATGCGCGGCCCGCGCCACCGCGCCGTCGAAGAAGACCTCGTTGAACTCGCTGGTGCCGGTCAGCTGGCGAATCGGCCGGACCTCGATACGGCCTGGCTGATCCATCGGCACGAGGAGGAAGGTCAGCCCGTGGTGACGGCGCGAGCCGGGTTCGGTGCGGGCGAGGACGAAGCACCAGTCGGCCTCGTGGGCGAGGGAGGTCCAGATCTTCTGGCCGGTCACACGGTACGCGTCCCCGTCCCGTGCGGCCGCGGTGCGCACGCCGGCCAGGTCCGAGCCCGCGCCGGGTTCGCTGTAGCCCTGGCACCAGAGTTCCTCGCCGCGGGCCACCGGGGGCAGGAAGCGGTCCTTCTGCTCGGGGGTGCCGTGGGCGATGAGGGTGGGCGCGAGGAGGTTCTCGCCGATGTGACCGGAGCGGGCGGGGGCGCCCGAACGGGCGTACTCCTCGGCCCAGACGACCTGCCGCGTCAGGCTCACGCGACGGTTGCCGTAGCCGTCCTCGGGCCAGCCGAGCCCGATCCAGCCGGCACCGCCGAGCCGCCGTTCCCAGTCGCGCCGGCCCATGTCACCGGTGAGCTGCGCCGACAGCCAGCCACGCACCTCGGTACGGAAGACCTCGTCCTCGGCGTCGAATCCGAACTCCACGGCTCTCCCCCTCACCCGGCGGAGCGTTTCGCGGCCGCCCGCGCCATCGCCTCCACCTGCTGGAGCAGCGGCATCGGATCCGTCCCGACCGTCCCGGGCAGAAAGTCCGCGATCTTCTCCGGCGTCCAGGAGCCCTCCGCGTACCCGGCGCGCAGCTCGCGCGGCTGGGCCCAGACGGCGATCTTGGGACCGGCGATCGTGTAGACCTGCCCGGTGATCCGCTCCTGCCGCGCCCGCTCCGAGAGCAGGTACACCACCAGCGCGGCGACGTCCTCCGGTTCGCCGATCTCCTTCAGCTCCATCGGTACCTTCGCCGACATGCGCGTACGGGCCACGGGGGCGACGGCGTTGGCGGTCACCCCGTACTTGTGCAGGCCGAGCGCGGCGCTGCGCACCAGCGAGATGATCCCGCCCTTCGCGGCGCTGTAGTTGGCCTGGGAGACCGAGCCCTGGTGGTTGCCGCTGGTGAAGCCGATGAGCGTGCCCGAGCCCTGCCGGCGCATCACCGCCGAGGCCGCGCGGAAGACGGTGAACGTGCCCTTCAGATGGGTGGCGACGACCGGGTCCCACTCCTCCTCGGTCATGTTGAACAGCATCCGTTCGCGCAGGATGCCCGCCACGCACACCACACCGTCGATACGGCCGTACGACGTCACCGCGGCGTCCACCACCCGCTGTCCGCCCGCCATCGTCGAGATGTCGTCGGCCACCGCGACCGCCTCGCCGCCCGCCGCCACGATCTCCTTGGCCACGCCTTCGGCGACGGCGCTCGTCGGCTCGGCGCCCTCGACGGACACCCCGTGGTCGTTGACGACGACGCGCGCCCCGCCGGCCGCCGCGGCCAGCGCCACCGCCCGTCCGATTCCCCGGCCCGCGCCGGTCACGGCGACGACCTTGCCTGCCAAGAAGTTCCCCACGCCCGGCCCCTTCCCGCGGTTTCTGACGGACCGTTAGATTTTATGACCCGTCGGATACCTGGAGACAAGCCCCGCGGAGGACTCATGTCACGGCCGGCACTTCATCCCGCGTTCCACGACATCGCCAAACGCGTGAACAACTGGGGGCGTTGGGGCGCCGACGACGAGATCGGCACCCTGAACCTGATCACCGACGAGGTGGTACGGGAGGCCGCGGCCACCGTCCGCACCGGGCGCCGCGTCCCCCTCGCCCTCCCGCTCCGCGAGGACGGCGTCCAGACCGGTCTGATTCCGGGGCGGGTCAATCCACTGCATGTGATGGTGCAGATCAACCAGGAGATCTTCGGTCCCGGCACGGTCGCGTGCAGCGACGACGCCGTGACCATGGGACTCCAGGCGGCCACCCACTGGGACGCGCTCACCCATGTCTCGCACTCCGGGAAGATCTACAACGGCCGCCCGGCGGACACCATCACCCCGCACGGCGGCGCCGAGTTCAGCGGGATCGACAAGCCGCGGCACATCGTCTCGCGCGGGGTGCTGCTCGACGTGGCACGCGCGCGTGGCGTGGACCGGCTGGCGGGCGGACACGCCGTCACCCCGGAGGACCTGGACGCCGCCGAGGAACTCGCCGGGACGCGCGTACGGCCCGGCGACATCGCGCTCGTGCGGACCGGGCAGATCCAGACGTACCTCGCGGGCGCCAAGGACGCGTACGGATATCCGTCGCCGGGGCTGTCCGTGCGCACTCCGGAGTGGTTCCACGCACGCGATGTGGCCGCCGTCGCGAACGACACGCTCACCTTTGAGATATTTCCGCCCGAGATCGATGATTTGTGGCTGCCCGTACACGCGCTCGATCTGGTCGAAATGGGGATGTTGCAGGGTCAGAACTGGAATCTCGAAGAGTTGTCCACAGCCTGTGGACAAGAAGAGCGTTACTGCTTCCTGCTGTCGGCGATGCCCGAACCGTTCGTCGGCGGCACGGGGACCCCGGTGGCACCGGTCGCGATCCTGTAGGCAGGGGGAGGCGGGCGAGGGAAGAAGGGTCGGCTGGCGGCGCGGCACTGCTCGCCCCGAGCACGGCACTGCGCGCCGCCATCCGACTCCGGCGTGCCCGCCCTGCTCCTGATGCCCCGGTAGGAGCCGACGCCGAATCGCGACCCGCACTCGCCAAGGGCTCCCGTCACCGAAGCCCTCGACGTCCCCTCGCGGCGAATCGCTGAACACAAGCGTGATCAAACGGACACGTCACGTCAACACCCGTTCGGGGAATTATCACTTAGGCCCTATTTGTGACGGCGCGTACGGGAGCACATCCCGGCGCATTCAGCCATGGCCGCCCCGCGGCAGCAGAGCCCGTGCGGCCGTATGCCCAGGCGCATGCACTCGCGCCCGACCGCCCCCGCGCGCCGGGTCACCCGAACCGGCCGCACGGGCAACGCCCGCTCAGCACCGCCTCGTAGGCGCGTCCCCGCACCGCCTCGTAGGCGAGGTCCCACACAGCCTCGTCAGCGAAGCCTCCGCACGGCCTCGCGCGCGAAGCTCGTACACGGCCTCGTTCGCGAAGCCCTTACACGGCCTCGTAGGCGAAACCCTTGTACGACGTCGCCACTTCCCCGGCGCACGACGCGTCCACACCGCACGACGCGTCCCCGCTGTAGGACACGGCCGCGCCCTCCGTCGCCGCAGCGCAGCGGTCCAGCTCGCACCAGATGCGCTTGCCCGCGCCCTCGGGGGTCCAGCCCCAGCGGTCGGCGAGGCCGTCGACCAGTTCCAGGCCGCGGCCGCCCGTCTCGTCACCCTCCGCATGCCGGGGGGCCGGCGGGCAGGCGCTCAAGTCGGCCACCTCCAGGCGGACCGTGCCCGACGGGGCCCCGGAGGAGTCGTCGCGCACGCCCGTCAGCAGCAGCCGCAGCACGGCCGGGCAGCCGGTGTGCACCACGGCGTTGGTGACCAGTTCGGAGACCAGCAGGATCAGCGTCTCCGACAGCGGCTCGTCGGCCTCTATCCCGGACCCGACGAGCCGCGAACGAGCCCATCTGCGGGCCCGCCCCACCTCTGCGGGGTCGGGCCGGATCTCCAGCTGCACTTGAAGCACCTGCACCGCTCACACCATCCGAACCGGCGGACACATCGCCTCGCGCCTCGCAAGGGCCACGATCGTGGTCATTGTCTGCATGCGCAGAACCATGGGCAGAACTGGGATCACGGACTGTGATTCCCTTACGAGACAGCATGGTTGACGTACAGTCACCCCAACAAGCGCTTCGGGCATATTCCAGCGCGAAGGAGTACGCGTGCGGCATACTGTGCGACGCTTGCCACGGGGAGTCGAACAGGCGGTGACGGGCGACCGCCCCGCCCCGCGAGCGGCGCACATCGCCGGATCCGGCACCGTCACAGGGGCCGCACCGGGATGGCTCGGTCTCAGAACCACTCGCATCCCACACAAGGTACCGGAGCACGACGCCGACTCCAGGCCGTGACAAGTCACGCCTAGGACACAACCCGATATCAACGCTCCGTAGTTCCGGTATGCCACAATCCGCGACATCTGCCGCCGAGCGTCCCGAAGAGTCCCAGCCCAGAGGCCCTGTCAGCCCGTCCCGGACAGCAACTCCCTCGCCAACCTCTCCTCACTCTCCGTGACTGATTCTCCACGTTGCGTCCGCACCCATGCCCGTTTCAGGTACAGATGTACGTCGGACTCCCAGGTGAACCCCATGCCCCCGTGCACCTGGAGGCAGTCGCGGGTGCCGCGCACGGCGGCCTCGTCGGCGAGCAGCCGGGCCGCGGCGATGTCGAGCGGGTCGGCGGTGACGGCCGCCGCGTACACCGCGACACGCGCCGTCTCGACCCGCACCAGCATCTCCGCGCACAGGTGCTTGACCGCCTGGAAGGCCCCGATCGGCTGCCCGAACTGCTCACGGGTCCGTGCGTGTTGCACGGCGAGTTCGCAGGTGCGCGCGGCGGTGCCGAGCTGTTCGGCTGCCGTCAGAAGCATCACCAGGGGGGCCGGCTCAGCGGTCCCCGGTACCCGGTGCAGCGGAGTGAGCGGGTCCACCGACCGCAGGGGCTCGGCTCCCGCCGTGTCCCCCCGTACGACGTCCGCCTGCGTCAGCCACTCCACGAGCCCCCCGTGCACGGCCGTCACCACGGTCTCGCCGGTGGCCGCCCCGGCCACCTCCCCCGCCGCGAGATGCGTGGCCACCAGCGGCCCGGGCAGCAGGAACCGTCCGGCCTCCTCGAACGCCAGCACCGCCTCGGGCAGGCCGAGCCCGACCCCGCCCTCCGCCTCCGGCAGCCGCAGCGCGAAGAACCCCGCCGCGCCCAGCTCCCGCCACAGCGTCCGGTCGAGCCCCGGCGCCTCGACGGCGGCCCGCAGCGCCGCACGGCCGAAGCGCCCCGCCAGCAGCCCGCGCACCCCGTCCCGCAACGCCTTCTGATCCTCGGTGAGTTGGAACCGCACCGGCTTCACCGCCCCTTCGGCAGACCCAGGATGCGCTCGGCCACGATGTTCCGCTGGATCTGGGAGGTGCCGGCCGCGATGGTGTACGACAGCGACGACAGCCGGTCGAGGGTCCACTCCCGCCCCAGGTCCGCCGCGTCCGGGCCGAGCACCTCGGCGGCCGCGTCGTACAGCTCCTGCCGTGCGTGCGAGTACCGCAGCTTGAAGACGGACCCGCCGACGCCCGGCACTCCCCCGGTGCTCTGCGCCTCGCTCACGTTCCACTGCGTGAGCCGCCACAGTGCGCGGAACTCGGCGTTCAGCCTCCCGAGGTGCCGGCGCAGCACCGGATCGTCCCAGCGGCCGTTCCTGTGCGCCTCGCGGGCGAGTTCGCCGAGTACCCGCCGGCAGGCGACGACCTCGCCGACGAACGCCGTGCCGCGTTCGAAGGAGAGGGTCACCATGGTCACGCGCCAGCCGTCGTTCTCGGCGCCGACGCGATGGGCGACGGGTACGCGGACGTCGTCCAGGAAGACCTCCGCGAACTCGGTCGAGCCCGCGAGCGTACGCAGCGGCCGGACCGTGACCCCCGGCGCGTCCATGCGCAGGGCGAGCCAGGAGATGCCGCGGTGCTTCGGCGCCGCCGGATCCGTCCGGACCAGCAGCTCGCACCAGTCCGCGACCTCCGCGTGGGAGGTCCAGATCTTGGATCCGCTCACCACGTAGTCGTCGCCGTCCCGCCACGCGCGCGTGCGCAGCGCCGCGAGGTCCGAGCCGGCGTCCGGTTCGCTGAACCCCTGGCACCACACCTCCTCGCCGCGCAGCACGGGCGGCAGCCATCGCGCCCGCTGTTCGGGGGTGCCCTCGGCGGCGATCGTGGGTCCGGCGTGCAGCAGCCCGACGAAATTGGCCCCTACGTAGGGTGCGCCCGCCTTTTCCGTCTCCTCCAGGAAGATCAGGTGCTGGGTCGGGGTGGCGCCCCGGCCGCCCGCGTCGAGCGGCCAGTGCAGCCCCGCGTATCCGGCGTCGTACAGCATCCGCTGCCAGCCGAGGTCGTACGCCCGTCTGGCCGGCCAGTCGTCGGGGGACGGCTTCGGCGGCAGCGAGGGCAGCGCCTTCGCCAGCCATGTCCTCAGCCCGGCCCGGAACTCCTCCTCTTCGGGCGTGCGGGTCAGGTCCACTACCGGTCCGCTTTGTCGCGGCTGCTGAGGGTGTCGCGGGCGCCGAGGTGGTCGCGGTTGCCGAGGTGGTCGAGGTCGCGGTCCAGGTCCAGGTCCAGCATGCGGATCGCGTTGCCGCGCATCAGCTTGTAGACCGTCTCGTCGTCGAGGCCCTCGACGTGGTCGAGGGCGACTTCCTTGGTGTGCGGGAAGGTCGAGTCGACATGCGGGTAGTCGGTCTCGAAGGTGGCGTTGTCGCGGCCGACGACATCGATCGACGCGACGCCGTGCTTGTCGCGGAAGAAGCAGCAGAAGATCTGCCGGTAGTAGTACGTCGAGGGAGGCTCGGGGATCAGGTCCCTGACCCCTCCCCAGGCGCGGTGTTCCTCCCACACGTCGTCGGCGCGTTCCAGGGCGTACGGGATCCAGCCCATCTGGCCTTCGGAGTAGGCGAGTTTGAGGCGCGGGAACTTCACCAGGACGCCACTGAACAGGAAGTCCATCATCGAGGCCATCGCGTTGTTGAAGGACAGCGCGGCCTGTACGGCGGGGGGTGCGTCCGGGGAGGCCGCCGGCATCTGGGAACTGCTCCCGATGTGCATGTTCACGACCGTCCCGGTCTCCTGGCAGACCGCGAAGAACGGGTCCCAGTAGCCGGAGTGGATGGACGGCAGGCCCAGGTGGGTGGGGATCTCGGAGAAGGTCACGGCCTTCACTCCGCGGGCCGCGTTGCGCCTGATCTCGGCGACCGCCAGGCCGATGTCCCACAGCGGGATCAGACAGAGCGGGATCAGCCGGCCGCCGCTGTCGCCGCACCACTCCTCGACCATCCAGTCGTTGTAGGCGCGTACGCAGGCCAGGGCCACTTCCTTGTCGTGCGCCTCGGCGAAGGTCTGACCGCAAAAGCGCGGGAAGGTGGGGAAGCAGAGGGAGCCCTCGACGTGGTTGGCGTCCATGTCCTTGAGGCGCTCGACGGGGTCCCAGCAGCCGCGGCGCATCTCCGCGCGCGTGATGCCCTCCAGCGTCATCTCGTCGCGGTCGAAGCCGACGGCGGCGATGTTGCGTTTGTACGGGAACTTCAGGTCCTCGTAGATCCACCAGTCGGTGGGTGGCCCCTTTGGGTCCATGGTGATCTGGTACTTGCCGCCGACGTAGGCGAGTTCGCCGATTCCGGCGGTCAGCGGCTTGGGACCGCGGTCCCGGTACTTCTTCGGCAGCCAGGTCTCGAAGAGGTGCGCGGGCTCGATCACATGGTCGTCGACGCTGATGATGCGGGGCAGTTCGGTCATGGGTCCCCTCCGCCTGGCAACAGTTTCTGATGGTCCGTCAGATCACTGGATACCAGCAGGCTAGTGCCGCACCCCTGGACCAGCAAGGCACCGAGCCTTACGCTCTGCCACGATCTGACTGTCCGTCAGTTACGAGGGGGCCGTCGTGAACGACACCGCACACGCGCTCAGCACCTCCGGCACGCTCTGGGAACTCGTCGTCCGCCGCGCCGGCCTCACCCCCGACCGGACCGTCCTCCTCCAGGACGACCGGTCCCTGAGCTTCGGCGAACTCCGCGACCGCGCCGAACGGGTGGCCGCCGGCCTGTACGACATGGGCGTACGCCCCGGCACGGTGGTCGCCTGGCAGCTGCCCACCCGCATCGAGACCGCGCTGCTGTCCTTCGCGCTGGCCCGGCTGGGCGCCGTCCAGTCGCCGGTCATCCCCTTCTACCGGGACCGCGAGGTCGGCTTCGCGCTGCGGGAGTCGAAGGCCGAGTTCTTCGCCGTGCCGGGCACCTGGCGGGGGTTCGACCACACGGCGATGGCACGGCGGCTGGGCGCGAAGGGGATCTTCGAGGCCTACGACGCCCTGCCCGACGGCGACCCCGCGCTGCTGCCCGCCCCGCCCGCCCAGGGCACCGACGTCCGCTGGATCTACTGGACCTCGGGGACGACCTCCGACCCCAAGGGCGTACTGCACACGGACCGTTCACTGATCGCGGGCGGATCCTGTCTCGCCCACGCCCTGCGCCTGACGGCGGACGACGTGGGCTCGATGGCCTTCCCGTACGCGCACATCGCCGGGCCCGACTACACGGTGATGCTGCTGCTGTACGGCTTCCCCGCGGTGATGTTCGAGCAGTTCGCGCTGCCGGACGCGCTGGCGGGCTACCGGGGGCACGGGGTGACGGTGGCGGGCGGGTCGACGGCCTTCTACTCGATCTTCCTGGCCGAGCAGCGGCGACAGCCGGACACGCCGGTCGTCCCGACGCTGCGGCTGCTGGCGGGTGGCGGGGCGCCCAAGCCGCCCGAGGTCTACCACCGTGTCGTACGCGAGATGGGCGTGCAGCTCACCCACGGATACGGCATGACCGAGGTGCCGATGATCACGATGGGCTCCCCGGACGACACGGCCGAGAACCTGGCGACGACGGAGGGACGGCCGCCGGAGGGCATGGAGATACGGATCGTGGACGGAGAGGTACGGCTGCGCGGGGAGGCGGTGTGCCAGGGCTATCTGGATCCGCGGCAGACGGCGGAGGCCTTCGACGAGGACGGGTTCCTGCGTACCGGCGACCTGGGCCATCTCACCGGCAGCGGGCATCTGGTGCTGACCGGCCGCCTCAAGGACGTCATCATCCGCAAGGGCGAGAACATCTCGGCGAAGGAGATCGAGGATCTGCTGCACCGGCATCCGGCCGTCGGGGACGTCGCCGTGATCGGTCTGCCGGACGCGGAGCGCGGGGAGCGGGTCTGCGCGGTGGTCGAACAGCCGCCGGGAGCGGGGGCGTTGACGCTGGACGCGATGACCTCGTATCTGCGGGCGGAAGGGCTGTCCGTCCACAAGCTGCCGGAGCAGCTGGAGGTGGTGGACGCCCTTCCGCGCAACGAGACCCTGCGGAAGGTGCTCAAGTACCGGCTGAGGGAGCGCTATGCGCGGTGAGTCTCACTCCGGCACCGTGAAGTAGCGCGCGAACGCGGAGACGACCTCCGCCTCCCCGATCCGGCCGTCGGCGTCCGCGTCGAGGGTGCCGGCCGCCGCGGCCGCGATCTCCTCGGGAACGCCCAGCGCCTTGAGCACCCGTACGGCCTCGTCGACCGTGGCCGCGCCGTCCCCGTCGGTGTCCGCGACGGCGAGGGCCGCGTGCAGGAAGGGGCGGGCGATCTCCGCGAACCGCTCGGGGTTGTCGCGCAGCCGCTTGACCGCGCCGCCCACGAACTCCTCCCGGGTGATGCGCTGGTCACCGTCCCGGTCCGCTATCCCCGCCATGCCCTGCCAGAAGGCCTCGGCGCCGATATACAGGGACTGACCCTTGTCCGACCGGGCCGGGGTACCGAACTCGGCGAGGACCGCCTTGGTCGCGGCGTTGAAGTCCTCACGGTCGATGTAGCCGTTGCCGTCCTGGTCGAAGCCGGCGAACCGGGCAGCGATCTTGCGCTCGTACTCGGTGCTGACCATGGTGTTTTCGGACCGCCTTACTTCACATCTCAGCCGGTCTCTCCGCGGGACCGGGGGTTCGTCTGGCACGGAGCGTACGACGCCGGGGCCTTCGGGCGAGCGGGAAACCGGCGCTTGTACCCAGACTGCGGGAATTCCGGGACAACAGTGTGGCCGTGCACCCCTGGGCGTGTGAGGGGCATCACGCGGACAGGGGGCGGGCTTCCTCGTCCACGGCCGAGGCGAGGTCCGGGTGGACGTCGAAGAGACGGCGGACGCCCAGGGCGGCGAGAACGCGGTTGACGTGCGATCCGTCCTCGGCGCCCTGCGCGGGCAGGATGAGGCGCAGCCGGCCCTGGCAGGAGCGGATCAGACGGCGGGTCGCGATCAGTACGCCGACGCCGCTGGAGTCGCAGAACAGCACCTCGGAGAGATCGAGGACCAGACTGCGGTGGCCGTCCGCCACCGCGTCGTGCACCCGCTGGCGCATGACCGGCGAGGTCATCAGGTCCATCTCGCCCGCCACCTGGAGGACGGCCCAGTCACCTCGCTTGCCCTCGGTCACCTTGAACACCACCGCCACGCCCCTCCGCTCGCTCGCCCGCCGATCGAAAACGGAATCGATCCCTACGCTTCCTTCCAGCGCGGCTGCCCCACCACCGTTCCATGAAACACCGGTAATCGATCGAAAGCGTGTGGTAGTTAAGCCATTTCAATCACGTACGGTCTGATTCGATCGTGCCTGATCGGAGTGCGCCAGGGTAGACACGGCGCAGCACGGATCGTCCGCACGGGATCCCACGGAGCCGTCATGGAGCTGCCAAGGCCGAGCCCCTACCATCCGCGGCGCGTCAAGGGGCGCACATTGCCGCAAAGGGGCGTGCGCTGTCAGACGTGCGGACTACATTCGAGGAAGCAGTGGACAGAGGCTGGAGCAGGCCGAACACCGGGCACGAGCGCATGTGAGGGGGCCGCATGGCGGCGAAGAACGCACCGCCCCGCTGGGACCGCAAGATGCAGCAGCGGCTCGCACGCGGCGAGGCGGCGGCGCTCGGTGAACTGTATGACCGGTTCGCTTCGCTCGTGCACGGCCTCGCCCACCGGGTGCTCGGGGACGAGCGGGCCGCCGACCGCATCACCCGCGAGGTGTTCGCCCATGTCTGGGAGCACCCGGACGCATATGACCCCAAGCAGGGTCCGCTGCGCTCCTGGGTCGCCGGGCTGACGCACCGGCTGGCGGTGCAGCGGCTGCGCGCCACGGAGACGGCCGCGCTCGCCCGGGGCGGCCGGGGCACCACGGAGGACCTGGAGCGCAGGGTGCGGCGCGCCTCGGTGGCCGCCCGCGCGGACTACATCGTCACGTCCATGCCGACGCCGTTGCGGGCCGCGCTGGAGCGCGCGTACTTCCAGCGCCGTGACTACCGCCAGACCGCGGTCGACCTCGGCATCACGGAGGACGAGGCCCGCCGCCGCCTGCGCCTCGGCCTCCAACTCCTGTCCACGGCCAACGACCCCGGCACGTCCGGGCTACCGCCCGAGGACGGGAGGCCACGGTGAGCGGGGCGGAGGGGTTCGAGGAAGCCGAAGGGTCCGAGGAAGCCGAGAGGCACGACGGGCAGGACGGAGCCGAAGAGGGCAACGGAACGGAGCGGCACGACGGACCCAAGGGGACCCCCGGGACCGAGGGGACTACCGGGACCGAGGGGACTGCCGAGGCCAAGGGGGTCACTGGGACCGGCAGGGCCGAGGGCGCTGACGGAGCCGAGGGTGCCGACGGAGCCGACGGGCTCAAGGGCGTCGGGGGCGCCGGCGGCAGCGGCGGCAGCGGTGTCGGTGGTTCCGGGCGGCTGCCTCGCGTACCGCCACCGCGGGTGTCCGTCGAGGACAGCGGGCGGCCGTTGCCCGACCTCGGGCCCCTGCCGCTCGTGCTCGAGCACCGGGTGCTGAAGTCGTTGCTCGGCGCGTGGGCGCTGACCGCCTGCTCGCCGGAGGAGACCGCGGCCGTCGAGGAGCACCTCGGCGACTGCGGCCCCTGCGCGGAGGAGGCGCTGCGGCTGCGCGACGCCGTCGGCCTGCTGCACCCCGCCGAGAGCCTCGACCTCGATCCCGCCCTGCGCACCCGCGTCCTGGAGGGCTGCCTCGACCGGCGTCCGCCGCGCATCCCGGTGCCGAAGTGGGCGGCCGCGTACGACGCGGAGACCGCGCGGCTCGACGCGCTGCTCCAGGACATCGGCGACGCCGAGTGGCACGCTCCGGTGCGGCTGCGCTGGTTCGACGGACAGCGGCCCGCGAGCCGGCGTACGACCGTGGCCGGAGTGATCGCCCACCTGCTGACCGTCGACGGACTGGTCGCCGTCGCCCTGGGCCTCGACGACCCCCTCGCCGGGACACCGGCGGGCAACGGCACGCCCACGGCCCGCACCGAGGCGTACTGGCGGGCCGCCCACTTCCCGCCCACCCGTTCCGTACGCGGCCCATGGCGGGAGCAGAGCCACAGCCTCGTCCGCACGGTGTCGTTCGCGGGCGGCGGCTCCGGAAAACTGCCCGTGCCCTACGGCGGCTTCGAGCTGTCGCTGCGCGACTCCATGCTGGACCGGGCCTTCGAGTGCTGGGTGCACGCGGACGACATCGCGGACGCGGTGGACTACCCGTACGACCCGCCCGCCCCGCGCCATCTGCACACGATGATCGACCTGGCGGCCCGGGTGCTGCCCGTCTCCCTGGCCGAGCGCCGCCGGGCCGGGCTCGCGGCCCCGCCCCGCCGGACCCGCCACCTCGTCCCGGCGGGCGCGCCCGGCCGCAGTCTGCGCCTGGAGATCGAGGGTCTGGGCGGCGGCGAGTGGCTGATCCCGCTCGACTCTCCGGCCGCGACCGGCTCCGCCGCGCACGAGGTCGCTCATGTCGCGCTCGACGGGGTGGAGTTCTGCCGGCTCGCCGCGGGGCACGTGTCACCGGAGGAGGCGGCCGCCGGGCAGGACGGCGACCGGGAGGCGATCAGGGACGTACTGCTCGCGGCGGCCTCGCTCAGCCGGATGTGAGCCCGGCCAAAAAAGCCCGGACGACGACGAACGGACCCGACGACGAACGGACCCGACGACGAACGGACCCGAGGACGAACGGACCCGACGGCCCGACCGGTCCGGGCGCCCGACCGGTCCGGAGGCCTACGCGAAGACGACCGTGCGGCGGCCGTTCAGCAGGATGCGGCGCTCCGCGTGCCACTTCACCGCACGCGCCAGCGCCTGGCACTCCACGTCACGCCCGATCGCGACCAGCTGGTCCGGCGTCACGTCGTGGCCCACCCGCTCGACCTCCTGCTCGATGATCGGGCCCTCGTCGAGGTCCGCGGTCACGTAGTGCGCGGTGGCACCGATGAGCTTCACACCGCGGGCGTGCGCCTGGTGGTACGGCTTCGCACCCTTGAAGCTCGGCAGGAAGGAGTGGTGGATGTTGATGATCCGGCCGCTGAGCTGCTTGCACAGGTCGTCCGAGAGGACCTGCATATAGCGGGCGAGGACGACCAGCTCGATGTTCTCGCTGCGGACCAGCTCCAGCAGCTGCGCCTCGGCCTCCGCCTTGTTGTCCCTCGTCACCGGAATGTGGTGGAAGGGGATGTCGTACGACGCCACAAGCTCCGCGAAGTCCGTGTGATTGGACACCACGGCCGCGATCTCGACCGGCAGCGCGCCGGTCCGGGCGCGGAAGAGCAGGTCGTTCAGACAGTGGCCGAACTTGCTGACCATGAGGACGACCCGCATCCGGTCCTCGGCCCGGTGGATCTGCCAGTCCATGTGGAAGGCGTCGCCGATCGCCGTGAAGCTCGCGCGCAGCTTCTCCACCGTCACCGGCGCCTCCGCCGAGAAGTGGACCCGCATGAAGAACAGACCGGTGTCGTGGTCGCCGAACTGCTGACTGTCCTCGATGTTGCAGCCGGTCATGAAGAGATAGCTCGACACGGCGTGCACGATTCCCTGCTTGTCCGGGCAGGAGAGGGTGAGGACATACTGCTCAGCGGGCGCGGCGGCGCGGACGGACTGCTCGTTCATGCAGGACAGGGTCCCATATCCGGCGCCCGCGCCGGACGGTCGTCCCGCCACCCGGACGGCCGCCCGCACGAAGGGCTACGCAGTCGGCGACACGCAGTTCGGGTCACGCCGTCCGCGGCACGCGGTCCGGCTCACGCGGTCCGCGTCAGGATCCGCAGCACCTCGAGCGTCCGCGGCGGCACGTCCGGGTCCTCCTCGTCGCTCACGGCCAACCGCACATGCGCGTCGCGGGCGGCCCGGACGGCCTCCGGCCACGCATGGTGGTCGAGGTAGGCGGAGACGGGCGCGTCCGGGCCGACCTGGTGCATGATGCGCAGCACGCGCAGCACGGCCGTGTCGACGAGCGCCGCCTCCTGCGAATCCCGGAATATCGTGCCGACGTATTTCTCGGCCGACCAGTTGTCCAGCCAGGTGTCCTCGACCAGCCGGTACACGGCGTCGGTGACGTCCCCGTACCCGTCGACGCCCGCCAGCCAGACATCACGCTGGAACGCGGGGTCGGAAAGCATGTGCAGCGCGGAGCGCACATTGCTGCGCCAGCGCCACCACGGCATGTCGTTCAGTGGCATGCCGCCCATGGTGGAGGAGCGACGGCCGCGACGGGAAGAGTTCTCCGAACCTTGCACGGTCACCGATCGTACGTTCCCTGCGAAAACCAGATCATCAGCCCCCGTAATTCACCTCAGCGTCACCCCTCGTTGACCAATGGTCACACCTGCATTAGTGATGTGACGGAATCGTGCGTGTCCATGACCGGCAGGCGACGCACCTCCTTTCTCCCTCGTCCCGTCAAGACCGCGGCGCTGTCCGCGGGGGCCCTGGCGGCGTGTGCGGCGCTCGCCGTCGGTTGCGGTGTCGTCCCCGGTGTCACGGGGGGCTCGGGGGACGACACCGTCACCGTCATGACCTGGGCACCGGAGAAGACCACGGCGACCAACGAGCCCGGCATGCCGGCGATGGCGAAGGCGTACGCACGCTGGGTCAACGCCGAGGGTGGCCTGAACGGCCGCAAGCTCAGGGTCCTGACCTGCAACGACCACAACGACACCGTGGATGCGGCGAAGTGCGCCCGGCGCGCCGTCAACGAGGGAGCCGTCGCGGTCGTCGGCTCCTACAGCCAGCACGCCAGCTCCTTCCTCTCCCCGCTGGAGTCGGCGGGCATCCCGTACATCGGCGGCTACGGCGTCACCGACGACGAGTTCAAGAGCGTCCTGTCCTACCCGGTCAACGGCGGCCAGCCCGCGCTGCTGGCCGGCCTCGGCGAGGAACTGGGCAAGAGCTGCGGCCCCGTCGCCCTCATCCGCCCCGACACCTTCGCCGGCGACCAGCTCCCGGTGCTGTTCGGCTCCGGCCTGAAGGCGGGCGGCCACTCGGCCGCCGCCGATCTGCGGGCGGACGAGGACGCCAGCGAGTTCGCGGGACAGGCCCGGCAGGCGCTGCGGCGGGCGAGCGCCGACCCGCTGAACAAGGGCTGTGTGGTGCCCGCGCTCGACGAACGCACCAACACGTTCATGGACTCCTTCCGGCGTCAGCGCGACGACTACCCGACGGTGCGCACCGCGTCCGTGCTCGGCAGCGTCGACCAGTCGGTGATCGACGCGACGGGCGGCGCGTCGGGGCCGTACGAAGGGGCGTACGTCACCGGCTGGTACCCGGTCGCGAGCGACGCGCGCTGGGGGCCGATGAAGAAGGTGATCCGCGAGCACGCCTTCGGCGACAACCGGATCGACCCGGCGGACGCGGGCGTGCAGACGACCTGGATCGCGTACACCGTGCTCAAGAAGGTCGTCGAGTCGCTCGACGGCGAGGTGAGCGCCCGTACCGTCCGGCGGGCCCTGGACGACGGCGTCAAGGTGGAGACAGGCGGCCTCACACCGAGGCTCAGCTGGCGCTTCGAGGACATGACGGCGGTCGTCGACTTCCCCCGCGTGGTCAACGCCGACGTCACCTTCCAGGTCGTACGCGAGGGCCGGCTGGTGGCGGCCCGGCGCGGCTTCGTCGATGTGTCGAAGGTCCTGGAGAGCAACGCGTACTGAGCCCCGGCGCCCGCAGACGCCGGCGCCCCGGGCTCAGAGCTGGGTGGGCTGCCGCTGGGTCAGGCCGTACGTGGACGCGATCGTGTTCCACAGCCCCGCGGCCTTGACCTTCTGGGCGCTGGCCGTGGTGCTCGCCCGGTTGCCGGCCACGGTCTGGCCGGTGGTGCGGGCCTGGCCCTTCTTGCAGCCCTTCTTGCCGTTGACCTGGTCGGCCCAGGCCGCGTAGTGGGTGTCGGCGGAGGCGGAGGCCTGCCAGGCGCTGGTCAGCGCGGCGGTCAGCGCGGCGTGGTTCGGGAGCTTGTCGACGGAGAGGCCGGACAGGCGGGTCACCAGGTCACCGCGCTGCTTGGCCGCGTCCCGCAGATCGCCGGCCGCCTGGTCGAGGTTGTTGCAGGTCCGCACGTTGCCGACCGCCTTGATCACGGAGTCGCGGCTGTTGCCGCTGTCCGCCAGGAGCTGGTCCAGCGCGACGGCCTGTTCCTTCGCCGGGTCGGCGGACGCCGACGCCGACGATTCCTTGGCCGGGGCGCTCGCCGACACGGGCTTGCTGTCGTCGCCCTTGCTCTCGCTGCCGCCACCGCTGCTCAGCAGCGCGCCCGCGCCGATGCCGAGCACGGCGATGCCCACGCCGACGGCGGCGATGAGCGGCACACGCGAACCGGTGCGGCCACCGCGGCCGCCCCCCTCGTCACCCGCGGCGCGCCGGGCGGCCGCGCGACCACCCGGCGCTCCCGGCGCTCCCGCGGCCGGCGGCTGGAACTGCGGCAGCTGCTGGGTGGACGACGCGCCCGCCGAGTCGCTGCGGAAGAGGTTGTCGAACTCGGCCGGCGGCTGCCGCTCGTCGGGCGCGCCCGGCCGTATCCCGTAGGACCCGGCGTCGGGCTCCGCGGGCACGGGCGGGAGGTACTGCGTGGCCTGCGCGTCGGGGTCGGCGGCCGGCCGGGAGCCGGCCTGCGGGCCGTGGCCGAGGAACTGCGTCGCGTCGGCGGACACCTCGGGCGGCAGCGCTCCGGGGGCGACCGGCGGAATGTACTGGGTGGCACCCTCGTCGACGGCCGGGACGGGCGGGAGGTACTGGGTCGCCCCCTCGTCCGGGGCCGCGGGCACGGGCGGGAGGTACTGCGTGGCCCCCTCGTCGACGGGCGGCAGCGGGGCGCCTCCCGGGACGGGCGGGAAGGCCTGCGCGCCCTCGGGGGGCAGCGGGCCGGCACCGCCGGTGCCGTGCGGCGCGGAGAACCCGGGCGCGGGCGCCTGCTGCGACTGCGGCTGGAAGCCGGAGTCGGGCGCGTACTGCGGCTGCGGCTGCGGCTGCGGCTGCGGCTGCGCGGGGAACGCGGAGCCGGCCGCCTGCTGCGGCTGCTGCTGATGCGGTTGCTGCTGATGCGGCTGCTGCTGCTGCTGTTGAACCGGGTACCCGGAGTCGCTGGGCTGCCCCTGCGGGCCGTCCCAGCCCGATCGCAGGTCCTGGGAGGCCTCCCAGGACGGCTGCGCCCCCGAGGTGCCCCAGTCGGGCGCGGGCGCGGACTGCGGGGGCTCGGGCGCCGTCCAGGGCTGTCCCGCGTCCGTGGGCGCGCCCCAGCCCGGCGCGGGCGGGGTCTGCCCCGGGCCGTCCGGGCCCCAGGGCTGACCCCAGGCCTGACCGCCCGCCGGGGCGGGCCGCTGATCGCCGGTCGTGCCCGGCAGGAGGGGCGCGCCACCGTCCGAGGGCAGCACGATGCCTTCGCGCGCGGGCCGCGCCGAGGGCTCCTCGCCCTGTCCACTCTGCGTCACCGGGACTCCTACGAATGGGGGACCTTCGGAATCGTCGGCTCACGCTACCGGGTCTCCACGACCCGATGCCACGCAGCACAGGACGAGACGTCCGCCCCTGTGACCGCGGTAACGAATCCGCCCCGCCGTGCGCTATACATGCCTCCTTCCGTCACCGGCGCACGCGTTTCCCCTCCGTTCACCTCCTCGCCGGCCGTACGTTCACGCCGCCGCCTGCAACTCCATGCGCGCCCCGAACTCCCGTACCACCGGCTCGTCCCGGTACGGCTCCAGGCGCTGCTGGAGGTCGTCCAGGTACTCCGCGCCGCGGTTCGACCGCAGGGTGCCGAGGAGTTCGACCGCCCGCAGCCCCGTGTGGCACGCCTGCTCCACCTCGCGCTGCTGCACCTGCGCTGTGGCGAGGAGCACATATCCGATGGCACGGCGGCGCGCCCGCGACTCGGGGTGCCCGGCCAGGGACTCCTCCGCGCGCCGCGCCGCCGCCTCCGCCTGTCCCAGGTCCCGGTGACAGTGCGCCAACTCGTCGGCCAGATACGCCTCGTCGAAGTGGGCGATCCACGCCGGGTCGTCCCCGGACGAGGGGTCCGCCGACTCCAGCGCCGTGACCGCCCGCCCGGACGCCACCTGGGCCGCCCGCGCGTCGCCCATCAACGCGTGCCCGCGCGCTTCCGCCGCGTAGAACATCGCCTCCGCACGGGGTGTCACGCGCCCGCGTGCCCCCTCCTGCGCCGCCCGCGCCAACTGCGCGATCTCCCGCGGGTTGCCGAGCTGAGCGGCCAGGTGGCTCATGGACGCGGCCAGCACATATCCGCCGTACCCGCGGTCCCCGGCCGCCTGCGCGAGCCGCAGCGCCTGGATGTAGTACCGCTGGGCGAGGCCCGGCTGCCCGGTGTCGATCGCCATGTACCCGGCGAGCTCGGTCAACCGTGCGACCGCCGCGAACAGTTCACGCCCGACCGCCTCGCGGTACGACCCCGCGAGCAGCCCCGAGACGACGCTGTTGAGGTAGTGCACGACGACCGGGCGCACATGCCCGCTGCCGTACGTGTGGTCCAGGTCCACGAGGGCCTGGGTCATCGCGCGCACCGCCGCCACGTCCGAGATCCCGACCCGGGGGCCGGCCGACCGCGCCACCTGCGAGTCCGGCACGGAGATCAGCCAGTCGCGGCTGGGCTCGACCAGCGCCGAGGCGGCGACCGAGGAGCCGGAGAGGAAGTCCCGGCGGCCGACGTCGCTGCGCCACAGCTCACACACCTGCTCGATGGCGCCGAGGACGGTCGGCGAGAACTGCAGGCCCACGCCGGACGCCAGGTTCTTGCCGTTGGCCATGCCGATCTCGTCGATCGTGACCGTGCGCCCCAGCTTGCGGCCGAGCGCCTCGGCGATGATCGCCGGAGCCCGGCCCCGTGGCTGCTGTCCACGCAGCCAGCGGGCCACGGACGTCTTGTCGTAGCGCAGATCGAGACCGTGTTCCGCGCCGCACATGTTGACCCGGCGGGCCAGCCCGGCGTTCGAGCAGCCCGCTTCCTGGATGAGCGCCTGGAGCCGTTCGTTCGGCTGCCTGGCTACGAGAGGCCTTGCGGCCATGGCGTACCCCCTGTGGCTGCGGTGCCTGCCCACGCACCGAGTTGACGTGTCCTCAGTGGCCGGTTCCCCGCCGGAACGAACAAAAGAAGTCGGCCATGAAGATCAATGCCCCGCGGACATACCGAAGATGCGAGACATGCGAGGATTGCCGGGGTAAGGACGCTTGCCCGACCCCCCACGTGGTTACCCACCGGCCGCTGTCGTTGCCCATGCGCGCCCCCACACGTGCATCCATGCGCCCCACGTGCGGAATCGATGCTCCTCCCCCGCGCACGCGCCGGCCGTAACCCAAGGTGACGGCTGGAGTTGAGTTCCTCGTGGAAGAGACCATCGCGGGGCCTCAGGCCGCCCAAATCCCGAAGCAGCGCGGCGAATCGCTGCAGGACACCGCCGTCCGCTACGCCGAGGAACGCCACTGGGACGTGTTCGCCGGGACCTGGCTGGAAGCCGTCGAGGGGGTGCCGCGCTGCTCGTGCGGGGACGCCGCGTGCGCCGTGCCCGGCGCGCACCCGGCGCGCGAGGACTGGGCCACGCAGGCGACGGGCAGCGCGACCGTCGCGCGCCGTATGTGGGCGAAGCAGCCGACCGCGTCGATCCTGCTGCCCACCGGGCGCACGTTCGACGCGATCGACGTGCCGGAGACCGCCGGCTTCCTCGCGCTCGCGCGCATGGAACGCATGGAGCTGACGCTCGGCCCGGTCACCTGCACACCGGACCGGCGCATGCAGTTCTTCGTGCTCCCCGGGGCCGCCGTGAAGATCCCCGACCTGGTCCGCAGGCTGGGCTGGCCGCCCGCCTCCCTCGACCTCGTCGCGCTCGGCGAGGGCATGTACGTGGCCGCCCCGCCCACCCGTTACGGCTCCCGGGGTGCCGTCCAGTGGGCCTGCCGACCGACGCCCGCGAACCGCTGGCTGCCGGATGCGGAGGAGTTGATCTCGCCCCTCGCGTACGCGTGCGGACGGGAACGATAGCCCTGCGGACCGCCTCGCACGCAGATCCGCATAGAACGATATGAGACGGTACGGGACTGTATAGACCCGTAAGGGCAGGTACAGGCAGGTACAGATAGGTACGGACAGGTACGGACCGAGCGGGTCGTCGGGGGCTTGTCGCGCCCGCTTCGCGAAGCCGCAGGATGTCCCGGCCACGCGCCCCTGAGGGGGCACACTCGCCCTTAGGGTGCCTACATGGCTGAGGGAGCAGTGGTGGATGTGCCCGCCGTACGCGTGCGGGGGCTCTGGAAGCGGTTCGGGGAGCAGATCGCCGTCGCGGGAGTCGATCTGGAACTGCCCGCGGGCCGGTTCGTCGGCCTCGTCGGGCCGAACGGGGCCGGGAAGACCACCACCCTGTCCATGGTCACCGGGCTGCTCCGCCCCGACCAGGGCGCCGTCGAGGTCGTCGGCCACGACGTGTGGCAGGACCCGGTGGCGGTGAAGGCCCGGATCGGCGTACTGCCCGAGGGACTCCGGCTCTTCGAGCGGCTCTCCGGACGTGAACTCCTCGGCTACACGGGCAGACTGCGCGGCCTGCCCGGCGTCGAGGTCGACAAACGGGCCGCCCAGCTCCTCGACGTCCTCGACCTCGCGGGCGCCCAGCACAAACTCGTCGTCGACTACTCGACCGGTATGCGCAAGAAGATCGGACTGGCCGCGGCCCTCCTCCACAACCCCGAAGTCCTCTTCCTCGACGAGCCGTTCGAAGGCGTCGACCCGGTCTCCGCGCAGACCATCCGCGGCGTCCTCGAGCGCTACACCGCCTCCGGCGCCACGGTCGTCTTCTCCTCCCACGTCATGGAGCTGGTCGAATCGCTGTGTGACTGGGTGGCCGTCATGGCCGCGGGGCGCATCCGCGCACACGGCCCGCTCGCGGAAGTCCGCGGCAGCGCCCCCTCGCTCCAGCAGGCGTTCCTGGAACTGGTCGGCGCGAACGGCCGCGCCGCCGCCACCGACCTCGACTGGCTGGGCGGCGGCGCCCGGTGAGCGCGGCCGACCCGACGAGTACGGCCGACCCGACGAGTACGCCCTCCCTGACCTCGGTCGTCGTACGGCTGAAGCTGTCGCTCCTCAGGAACGGGCTGCGGCAGTCCGCCGGGCGGCGGGCCGCGTACGTCACCTCCCTCGTCCTCGTCCTGCCCTTCGCCGGCCTCCAGCTGCTCGGCCTGATCGCGCTGCGCGGCACCACACACGCCCCCGCCGTCGCCGTACTGCTCGTGGCGGTCCTGGCGCTCGGCTGGGCCGTGATGCCGCTGTTCTTCCCGAGCGGCGACGAGACGCTCGACCCCACCCGCCTGGTGATGCTGCCCCTGCGCCCCCGGCCGTTGATCAGGGCGCTCCTCGCGGCCTCGCTGGTCGGCATCGGGCCGCTGTTCACGCTGTGTCTGCTGGCCGGTTCCGCGGTCTCGGTGGCGCACGGCACGGCCGCATGCGTCACCGCGGTCGTCGGCGTGGCGCTGGCCCTGCTGGGCTCCGTGGCGCTGGCCCGGGCCGTCGCCGCCGCCAACATCCGTCTGCTGAGCAGCCGCAAGGGCCGCGATCTGGCGGTGCTGAGCGGACTGGTGGTCGCGATCGGCGCGCAGCTCGTCAACTTCGGGGCGCAGCGACTGGGGTCGGCCGGCGGGCTGTCACAGCTCGACCCGGCGGCGGACGTACTGCGCTGGGTGCCGCCGGCGGCGGCGATCGGCGCGGTCGACTCGGTGAGCCGGGGCTGGTACGGGGCCGGTGTCGCCCAACTCGTGCTGAGCGCCCTGGCGCTGGTGGGCCTGCTCGCGCTCTGGTCGCGCAGTCTGACCAGGCTGATGACCTCGCCGGACGGGTCGACACTCCAGGCCGCCGAACCCGGGCGGGACAGGGCGGGGCGGTCCTCGGGGCTCGGCCGGCTGCTGCCCGCGGGCCGCACCGGGACCGTCATGGAGCGCAGCCTGCGCTATGTCTGGCGCGATCCCAAGACCAAGGCGGCCTGGGCGACGTCGCTGGCCATCGGGCTGATCGTGCCGGTGTTCAACGCGCTCCAGGGCACCGGCTCGATCTACTTCGCGTGCTTCGCGGCCGGAATGCTCGGCATCCAGATGTACAACCAGTTCGGGCAGGACACCTCCGCGTTCTGGATGGTCGCGATGACGATCTCGTCCACCCGGGACGCCTACGCCGAGCTGCGCGGGCGTGCGCTCGCCCTGCTGGTGATCACCCTGCCGTACGCGACGCTCGTGTGCGTCCTGACGACCGCGATGCTCGGCGACTGGCCCCGGCTGCCCGAGGTGCTCGGGCTGTCCTTCGCGCTGCTCGGGGCGATGCTGGCGACCGGGGCGTGGTCGTCGGCGCGCTTCCCGTACTCCATCCCGCAGGAGGGCTACAAGAACGTCGCGCCCGGGCAGGCGGGGCTCGCCTGGATCTCGATCTTCGGCGGCATGGTGTCGGCGGCACTGCTGAGCGCCCCCGTCATCATCCTGACCATCTGGCTGAACGTGGCCGCGGGCGGGGGCGAGTGGACCTGGCTGCTGCTGCCGGTGGGCGCCGCGTACGGCGCCCTGCTCACGCTGCTCGGACTCCGGCTCGCCGCACCACGGACGGCACGGCGGCTGCCGGAGATCCTGGCGGCGGTCAGCAAAGGATGACTCCCGGCGGCGGTCGGCAAGAGGTGGCCCCGGCGGTGGCCGCCGGAGTGTGGGCCGGGGCTTGTGCGGGCCGGTCGGACAGGTCCCGTGCAGGCCAGTCAGCCAGGACCCGTGCGGGCCGGTCAGCCACGGCCCGTGCGGGCCAGTCAGCCACGGCCCGTGCAGGCCAGTCAGCCACGGCCCGTGCGGGTCAAGGCGCCAGGACTCCGTCCAGGAACGGCTCGATCGCTGCGCGCCACGCCTCCGGCTGGTCGTAGTGCACGAGGTGGCCCGCCTCGGCCACCTCCGCGTACTGCCCGTACGGCAGCACCCGCACCATCTCCTGGGACTCGGCCCGGCCCAGCTCGCCGTCCAGGCCCCGGACCACCAGCGCCGGGCAGCGGACCTGTGCCAGCTCCTCCCAGTGCGCGTCGTACACCCAGGTCTGGCGGGACTTCAGCATCTGCTCCGGTTCGAAGACGGGACGCCAGCCGTCGTCGGACTCGTGCATCACCTCGGCGTAGAACTCGCCGCGCGACGGGTTCGGACGCTCCACCCAGGGGTCGTCCTCGCCGAACCACTTGCGTACGTCGGCCAGCGTGGCGAAGGGGACGGGCCAGGCCTTGAACCAGTCCTCCCACTCGCGCTGGGAGGCGGCACCGAGCGCGGACGCCCGCATGTCGCAGATGATCAGACCGCAGACCAGGTCGGGGCGCTTGGCGGCGAGCTGCCAGGCGGTCAGGGCGCCCATGGCGTGACCGATGAGGACGGTCGGGGCGAGACCCAGCTGTTCCAGGGCGGCCTCCGCGTCCTCGACGTAGGCCTCACGGGTGTAGGCCGCCTCTGGCGGCTTCCCGCTCTGGCCGTGGCCTCGCTGGTCGAGGGCGACGGCCCGGTGCCGCTCGGAGAGCCAGCGGGCGGTCGACGCCCAGTGTGATGCTCGGCCCATCAGGCCGTGCAGTAACAGCACGCCCGGCGTTCGCTCGCTCTCCCCGTTCTTGGGAGGATCGGCGAACTCCCAGGCCGCGAGGCGTACGCCGCCCGCACCGGTCACATCGATGCGCCGCACCATAGTCCTGGCACCCCCCTGGCTCCGCTCGGACCGCTCGCTCCCGCGTCGAGCCGACCGGTCCACCGCTGTCGTACGGCTGTCGTACGGCTGTTCTGCCGCTGTCGTTCCGCTGCTCCTGCTGGTTGCTGCTCACTGCTCGCGCCATTACTACTCGCGCCGGTTGTTACAGCGCGCGCCTCGCGGGGTTCGTCACCCTCATGCCCCCCACACCCCTCACGCTATCGAATAGCTATTCGAAAATGCTGCTTCTGGCGACAACACCCCTCGTTCGAGTGACCTCTCCCGGGGATTGTTCGCCGTCGCCGAGGGGAGATCTTCAACGGGGGGCGGACCGCTCGGGGAAAACGGTCCGCGGGGAATGACCCTGGGAGCTCGGGGCTCCGGGTCAGCACGGGGGAGGACAGGCCCCGGCGCCTTAGGGCGCCGGGGCCCTCGACACTTCTGCGGCGCATATGCCCGCCCCCTTCCCGCACAGGGACAGACTTGCACGCAACCCGGAGATGCGCTGCGATTCCGCACAGTCAACAGACGGTCAACTACGCGCAAAGCGCGGTCGGTTCGGACACCGGGAGCGTCCGATGCCGCCGCGGGCCGCCCCGGGTCAGCGCTTCGCGACGAAGACGTGGGAGGCCACGTCCGCCTCCAGCTCGGCCGCCTCGCCGCCGCTGCCCACGAGGACGCCGCCCGGCGACTCCGTCACGCTGACCACGGAGCCGGGCTGCACGCCCGCCCGCCGCAGCGTGTACATCAGCTGCGCGTCCGTCTGGATCGGCTCGCCGATGCGCCGCACGACCACGGTCTTGCCGTCCGCGCCCGGGTCCAGCTCGGCCAGCGACACCATGCCCTCGTCGAGGAACGGGTCCGCGCCGTCCTTCTCGCCCAGCTCCTCCAGGCCCGGGATCGGGTTCCCGTACGGCGACTCGGTCGGGTGGCGCAGCAGCTCCAGGACGCGGCGCTCGACCGCCTCGCTCATCACGTGCTCCCAGCGACACGCCTCGGCGTGCACCTGCTCCCACTCCAGACCGATCACGTCGACGAGGAGACACTCCGCGAGGCGGTGCTTGCGCATCACGCGCGTGGCGAGCCGCCTGCCCTCCTCCGTGAGCTCCAGGTGGCGGTCGCTGGCCACCGCCACCAGGCCGTCGCGCTCCATCCGCGCCACGGTCTGGCTCACCGTCGGCCCGCTCTGGTCGAGCCGCTCGGCGATGCGGGCGCGCATGGGGACCACGCCTTCCTCCTCCAGCTCGAGGATGGTGCGGAGATACATCTCCGTGGTGTCGATCAGTCCGGACATTCGTGCCCCTCGATTAGCTCTGCCGGAGACTCGACGGCTTCCGGCGCGTGCGCTGGCCCTGGATTCAATTCTGACGCATACCACTGACAACCGTGCCGCGCCGTCGCAACCACACGGTCAAGACCGCCTTCTGCGGCTGTACGGGCCCGCGGGCCGTATTGACAGCGCGCTGGTCCAGACCGCAACGTGATCCGCGACGCGTCGACGCTGACGAGACTTCGAAGGGGCTTCGCCGATGAGCGAGAGCAAGCTGGCCGAGCAGTTCCTCGACGCCGCGATCGGCCTGCTCCAGCGCGTGCGGGACGAGGACGCCGAGCCCATCGCGGCCGCCGGCACCCTCATCGCCGACACGGTCGCCGACGGGGGCCGCCTGTTCGCCTTCGGCGCCGGGCACTCCTCCCTCGCCGCGCAGGACCTCGTCTACCGCGCGGGCGGCCTGGCCCTGATGAACCTTCTCGCCGTCCCCGGCGTCGTCGGCGTCGATGTCATGCCGGCCACCCTGGGCTCCGCCCTGGAGCGCGTCGACGGCCTCGCGAGCGCCGTCCTCGACTCGAGCCCGGTCCGCTCCGGCGACGTACTGGTGATCATCTCGCTCTCCGGCCGCAACGCCCTCCCTGTGGAAATGTCGATGAACGCCCGTGCGCTCGGGGTCAAGGTCATCGGCGTGACCTCCGTGGCCTACGCCTCGCAGACCAGGTCACGCCACGTCTCCGGCACGTATCTGAAGGACCACTGCGACATCGTCCTCGACTCGAGGATCGCGGTGGGCGACGCGGAGCTCACCCTGGACACGATCGAGGCCCCCTTCGCCCCCGCGTCGACGGTCGTCACGACGGCTCTGCTCCAGGCGGTCATGGCCACGGCCGCGGGCACGCTGGCCGACCGCGGCATCGAACCCCCGCTCCTGCGGTCGGGCAACGTGGACGGCGGCCACGACTGGAACGACCGGGTGATGCGCGAGTACGGCGACAGGATCTTCTACCGCCGCTGAGGCCGAGTCCCACGCGCCGACCGGAGTCGGCGCGGGCCACCCCCTACCGCTCCCCCGCCGGCCCGGCCAGCCCGGCCAGCCCGGCCAGGTCCAACGCGGCGGCGATCCGTACCGCCACGTCCTCCGCGTACACCGCGTCGGCCCGCTCGAACTGGCTCCGCCCGGCCCCCCGCAGAAACGTCACCACCCCGAGCGTCCGCCCCCGGCTGCGCAGCACCGCGCACAGCGCGTGCACCGCGTCCCCGGGCCACTGCCGCGAGATGGCCCACTCCCGCGCCCGCTCCGCGTCGGACACCCCCGCGCTGGCCCGCACGGACCCGGCCCGCTCCACGCACTGCAACGCCGGATGCCCCTCCGCGTACCACACGGGCAGCTCCGCCTTCCCGACGAGCAGGCTCGGTCCGGGCGCCCCCGAGGGCGTGTCGGCGGCCCGTACGAGCCGCACCGGCGGTCCGTCCCCGTCCCTGTCGCCGTCCGCCACCGGGCCCCCGGCCACCCGGTCGATCAACGCGTGGTCCGCGAACCCGGCGAGCGAGAAGTCCAGATGGACGGTGGCCGCCTCCCCCGGGTCCTCGCACTCGGCGGCGGCCCGCGCGGCCCGGTGCAGCTGGTTGGTGCGGAAGCGCAGCAGCGCCGCCTCCTGCTCGGTCTGCTTGGCCTCGGTGATGTCCTGGAAGAGCCAGCCGACACCCAGGGGTACGGGCTCCTCGGCGAGCGGCGAGGCGAGCCGCAGGAACCCGCTGCGCCAGCACCGCCGCTTCTCGCCCTCGGCGGTCCGCACGCTCACCCACATCTCGGCGGGCGCGGGCGGCGCCCCTTCGGCGAGCACATGGGTCAGGGCGCTCTCCAGCTCCTCGACCCCCTGGGAGAGCAGGTCGCCCAGCGGCCGCCCGAGCACCGTCGTGCGCCCGGTGCCCAGCGCCCGCGCGGCATGCGCGTTGACCACCGCGGGCCGCAGGTCGGCGTCGACGAGCACGACACCCCAGCTCGCGTCCTCGAACAGCGCCTCACTCAGGGCGATGGACCGCTCGAGGTCGATCTGGGTGTGCACCTCACTGAAGGCGCAGTACACCCCGGCCGGCTTCCCGTCGGGCCCGTGCACGGCCGCGGACTGGGTCCGTACGAGCACCCGGCCGCCGTCCTTGGTGAGCAGCGCGAACTCGTGCACCTGACGGCCGGGGGCCTGCATGGCGGTCATCAGCCGCGCCTCGACGTCCTCGGCGTCGGCGGTCCGTACGGCCCAGCCGGCGAACCCCCGGCGCCCCACGGCCTCGGCGGCGGTCCAGCCGAGGATCCGCTCGGCCTCCCGGTTCCAGTGCGTCACGACGCCGTCGGCATCGAACGCGCACAACGCCGCGTCCATCCCGTCCAGGAGCGCGGCAAGCAGGTCCGCCCCGTCGGGCCCGTCCCGCTCGGGATCGGGCCCGTCGGGCCCCAGCTCGTCGGTGGTCCCACTACGCCGGGAAGCACTCACCTGGACCCCCTGCAGGCTGCGTCCGCACGTACGGCGCGTCAGTTCGCTCACTCGCCTTCATTCAACTGGAACGTGACCCAGCCCACATCCTGTTCCCGAAAGATTGGACGAAACGTTGTACGCCGGATCCCCTCCGCCGGAGCTCCTCCGCCGACTCTCCTGCCCGTGCCCCGGGAGCCCGTGCGGCAACCTTCGAAAAAAGCGCTTGAGCGATGCCCGATCGGTTCTTAGTGTGTGGTGTACACGAGAGAGGAGGTGGTTCGGCAGATGTATGCAAACCGGACGCGTGAGGTGGCTGCGGGCTAGCGGCCCGTCACCACATCCAGTGCGGTGCCGGACCAGCGCGTGACATCAGCGCGCAGCCGGCCCAATCTCCAGCAGTCACCCGACCCGCGAGCTCGCCGGTACGTCCGGCCGGCTCCTCCGCCGTCAGGCGCAGGAACCCGAGCTCGCGGGTCGTCTGCGTTCGTCGCCGTCTACGCCAGGCTCAGTTTTCCGGTGCGTTGGGCGCGCGACTCCCCGACCCGCAGGATCACGGCCGCGGCCGCCAGCATCAGGCTGCCGGTGAGGGGGAAGACCGCCCCGATCGCCTGGACCGCCGTCGGGAGCGCGAAGTGCGGGAGGCGGACGCCGGCGACGAACCAGAGGGGTGTAGTACGTCGTGGCCAGTTGCAGGATCGGCCAGACGAGCATCGAGAAGACCACCAGCGGGCCGGCCGAAGAGGCGGCGGTGCTGGGCTGACGAACCTTCCGGGGGGCGGCGGCGCTGGAGGCGGGGGCGTCGGTGGCGGCGCCCGCCGGGGGCCGGGGTCTCAGGGGCTGAGTCGCTCCACCCGCCAGGATCCGTCCGGCTCGGCCACGTAGCGCAGGCGGTCGTGGAGGCGGTTCCAGCGGCCCTGCCAGAACTCGACCGTCTGCGGGGCGATGCGGAAGCCGCCCCAGTTCGGCGGGACCGGGACCTGCTCGCCCTCGGGGTAGCGGACGCCCAACTGCTCGTACGCCGCGTCGAGCTCGGCGCGGGAGAAGATCACCGAGGACTGGGCGCTGGCCCAGGCGCCGAGCTGGGAGCCGTGCGGCCGGGTGCGGAAGTAGGCGGCCGTCTCGTCGCGCCCGGTCCGGCGCGCGAGGCCCGTGACGACCACCTGGCGGGCCATCGGATGCCAGGGGAAGAGCAGCGAGACGTACGGGTTGGCGGCCAGGTCGCGCGCCTTGCGTGAGTCGTAGTTGGTGTAGAAGACGAAGCCCTGCTCGTCGTACTGCTTCATCAGCACCGTGCGCGAACTGGGCCGGCCGTCGGCGTCCGCGGTGGAGACGACCATCGCGTTCGGCTCGTACACCACCCCCTGTGCGGCGGCCTGCGCGGCCTGCGCGAACCAGCGGGTGAACTGATCCATCGGGTGCGCGGCCAGCTCGGTCTCGTCGAGTCCCTCCAGCCGGTAGTGCTCACGCATCGCCGCGGGGTCGTGGATAGGGTCACGGTCGGTCACGTGGTCATCTTGCCGTACGCGCCATGGCATCCGGCGGGGTGTCGTTCATCACTGGGTGGCACTGAGTGCCGCACGCTCTCCCCAAAGGTGGCACTCGGGGATAAAGTGCTGCTGCCGCTCCGGTTGGGTGAGTGCCGACCGATCGGGGCATCACCGGGGTGAGATCGAGGTGACCGCTTCGGACCGCGAGTCTTCGGAGACGACCGTGGAGCCGGGAGCGGGAAACCGTGGGCCACCCCTGTAGACAGTTGCACACCAGCAGAGCGTTCCCGCCCGTCCCATACGTGTCGTGCCCATCCGAACCCGCCCGTCGCACACATCACGAGGAGCCGCCTGATGTCCGACTTCGTACCCGGACTCGAAGGAGTCATCGCGTTCGAGACGGAGATCGCCGAACCGGACAAGGAGGGCGGCGCACTCCGGTACCGGGGCGTCGACATCGAGGATCTGGTCGGCCACGTCTCCTTCGGCAACGTCTGGGGGCTGCTCGTCGACGGCGCCTTCAACCCCGGCCTGCCGCCCGCCGAACCGTTCCCCATCCCCGTGCACTCCGGCGACATCCGTGTCGACGTCCAGTCCGCGCTCGCCATGCTCGCCCCCGTCTGGGGCCTGAAACCGCTGCTCGACATCGACGCCGAGCAGGCCCGCCACGACCTCGCCCGCGCCGCCGTCATGGCCCTGTCCTACGTCGCCCAGTCCGCCCGCGGCCAGGGCCTGCCCATGGTCCCGCAGAGCGAGATCGACAAGGCGCACTCCGTCGTCGAACGGTTCATGATCCGCTGGCGGGGCGAGCCGGACCCCAAGCACGTGGCGGCCGTCGACGCGTACTGGACGTCGGCCGCCGAGCACGGCATGAACGCCTCCACCTTCACCGCGCGTGTGATCGCCTCGACGGGCGCGGACGTCGCCGCCGCCCTCTCCGGGGCCGTCGGCGCCATGTCCGGACCGCTGCACGGCGGTGCGCCCTCCCGGGTCCTCGGCATGATCGAGGAGATCGAACGGACGGGAGACGCCGAGGCGTATGTGAAGAAGGCTCTGGACAAGGGCGAACGCCTCATGGGTTTCGGCCACCGCGTCTACCGCGCCGAGGACCCGCGTGCGCGGGTGCTCCGCCGCACCGCCCGCGAGCTGGGCGCCCCGCGCTTCGAGATCGCCGAGGCGCTGGAGAAGGCGGCCCTGGAGGAGCTCCACAACCGCCGCCCCGACCGCGTCCTCGCCACCAACGTGGAGTTCTGGGCGGCGATCATGCTCGACTTCGCCGAGGTGCCGGCGCACATGTTCACCTCGATGTTCACCTGCGCCCGCACGGCCGGCTGGTCGGCGCACATCCTGGAGCAGAAGCGCACGGGCCGGCTCGTACGCCCGTCCGCACGCTATGTGGGCCCCGGTTCGCGCGGCCCCCAGGAGATCGAGGGCTACGAGGACATCGCGCGCTGAGTATTGGGGGACGGGCGTCCGTCCGCGCTGAGTACCGGGGGACGGGCGCCCGTCCGGGCCGAGTCCCCCGGGCGGGTGCCCGTCATCATGCGGGGGTGAGCAGCTCCGCGTGATGGCGGGCGGCGACCAGCGGGTGGGCGCGCAGCTTGCCCTTCAGTTCGTTGAGCCCGTACTCCGCGAACAGCGGGTTGGCGGGGTCGTCGGTGACTCCGGGCGCGGTGGAGGCGTGCGGGAAGGGCAGCGGCTCGACCCGCGCGTCCAGCCGGGGGTTGTAGAAGAAGGGCACGGAGAACCGCTCGGTGGCGCCGGGCGGGCTCACGACCCGGTGGTTCGTCGCGAGCAGATAGCCGTTGGTGGCGACCTCCAGCAGCTCGCCCAGGTTGACCACGAAGGCCCCCGGCAGCGGCGGCACCTCGTGGAACAGCCCGTCCTCGCGCTGCACCTGGAGCCCGCCGACCTGGTCCTGGAGCAGCAGGGTCAGGAAGCCGTAGTCCTTGTGCGCGCCGACGCCCTGGTCGGCGCCGTCGCCCGCGCTGCCCGGATACCGCACCAGCTTCAGATGCGGGTGGGCGTGCTCGCCGAAGACCGGGTCGTAGAAGCCGGCGGGCGCGCCGATGGCGGTGAGCAGCTCGTGCAGGAGCCGCTGGGCGACGGCGCTCAGCTTGTCGATCCAGGCCAGGGCCGCCGTGCGCAGCTCGGGCAGGGCGGCGGGCCACTGGTTCGGGCCCTCCAGCCACCAGTACGCGGGCTCGCCGGGGCCGGGTGTCCGTACGGGCCGCTCGGCGCCTATGTCGAGCTGGTCGCGCCAGTCGCGGCTGCCGCCGGTGCGCTCGTCGCCGGTGCGCGTGTAGCCGCGGAAGTGGGGCGAGTTGACGTTGTCGATCGCCAGCCGGTCGGCTTCGGGCAGCGCGAAGAATGCGTGCATGGCGCGCAGCAGCTCGTCGGTCTCGGCCTGGGTGACCCCGTGCCCGACGAGCTGGAAGAAGCCCACGTCATGGGCGGCGCTGTGCAGCTGCGCGTGGAGCAGCGCGCGGGCCTGCGGGCCTCGGTCGGCCGCGGAGAGGTCGATGATCGGGAGCTGCTGGTAGCGCTGGTACGACGGGGTTGTCGCCGTGTTCGTCATGAGGTGCGTCCGCAGGTGTACGGGGTGCCCGGGCGGCCGCCGAGGGGTGGGGCGGGGCCACGGGTGCCGGTGGAAGAGAGCAGAAAGCAGGCGAGCGAGCCGAAGGCTCGGGCACGCGAAGGGGCTGGGTCAGGCAGAGCGCCGACAGCCCATGCTCGTGACGCGCACGTAGTCCACGTGGCGGCGTCGAACGAGCATCGGAAGCATGGGCCAAGAGTACTGCGGAGCGGGCAGTACGGATGTGACCGGGGTCATAGCCGGGCGCAGGGCGCAATCCGTACACAGGTCGCGTCTCTGTACGGGTGCGGGTACGGGCACAACTACGCCTGCGGGTACGGGTACAGGTACGGGTACAGGTACGGGTCAGAACTTGCCCCACACGTACGCCGTGCGGTGGCCGTCGAGGAGGCGGGCTATGTCGGCGCGGAACCCGGACGTGAACTCCGGCCAGTTCCAGAACTCGAATCCGAGGTGGCCGAAGGCGAAGCAGTCGTCGTTCCACGTCCAGTCGGCGAGGGGGACCGGGTGCGCGCAGGCGGGGCAGGCGACCGTGGCGGCGCCGGTCGCGTGCCAGACCTCGATCGCGGCGGCGAAGCGGTCCCAGACACCGTCGGCCGCGCCCTCGTCCGACTCCGACCGGTCTTCGGCCCCGGCCGCGTCCTCGTAGTCCGCGCCGTCCGCGCCGTCCGCGTAGTCCTCGCCGGCCAGCTCCGTCGTCGCTCCGCAGCGCGGGCAGGTCACCGACTCCGGGCCGCCCTGGCCGGCGTCGAAAGCCGTACGCCTGGTGTGGACGGCGAGACCGTCGGACGGGTCCAGGTCGGGGTTCTCCCCCACCGCCCGCCGCCAGTTCGGCCCCGGCGGATGACCGAGCGGGCGGCCGAGGACGCAGTCGGTCCGCTCGGCCAGGACGATGCCCTCGGTCACGAGCCACTCGATCACGCGCGCGGCGAGCTCCGGTGCCTCCCCGGCGCTCGCGTCCAGGTCGACGATCGTCTGGAAGTGGTCCCCCATGGTCCTGCTCCCCGCTGTCCCTCGCAGTGCGTCACCGGATTCACACGTTACGTGCCGCCACTGACAACGCCCTTCGCGAGGAGGCGAGGCGGGCCCTCAGCCGAGCGTCTCCTCCAGCAGTGCCGCCCACTGCGTCACCACCCGGTCCCGGCGGCTCGCGTCGTCCGTGAGGAGGTTGGCGAGGCCGAGGCCGCGGGCCATGTCCAGCAGGCCCTGCACCGTCTCCCGTACGCCCGGCCGGGATTCGTCGGCGCCCAGCAGGTCGACGGCGATGCGATGGGTCTCGCGGCCGACGCGGGCCTCCAGCTCGGTGACCCGGGGCCGGAGCTGGTCCTCGTTCGACGCGGCCACCCACAGGTGCAGGGCGGCTCGGAACAGGGGCCCCGTGTACAGGTCGACGAGCGCGGAGACCACGGCGCGGCGGTCGGCGGCGCCCTCCGGGAAGAGCACCCGGAGCGCCGTGGAGCGCTCTTCGGCGACGTACTCGACCGCCGCCGTGAAGAGGTCCTCGCGGGTCGGGAAGTGGTGCTGGGCGGCGCCCCGTGACACGCCCGCGCGCTCGGCCACGACGGAGACCGTGGAGCCCGCCCAGCCGTGTTCGGCGAGGCAGGCCACGGCGGCTTCGAGGAGGCGCTGCCGGGTGGCCCGGCTGCGGTCCTGCTTGGGAACACGGTCGGCCGTGTTCACAGCGCCCATGCGGGGTCCCGTCGTTCGAGGAAGGCCGTCATCCCCTCGCGGGCCTCGGCAGTGGCGAACAGCCGTGCGGAGAGCGCGGTCAGTGCCGCGGTGTCCCGGTCGAAGGATTCCAGCACCCTAGCCGTGACCAGTGCCTTCGTCTCGGCCAGGGCTCCCGGGGCGGCCGCCCGCAGCCCGTCCAGGATCGGTGCCAGGGTCTCGTCCACGTCGTCGCCGGACGCCGTCAGCAGCCCGATGCGTACGGCCTCCGCCGCGCCGAAGCGCTCCCCCGTGAGGTAGTAGCGGCGGGCGGCCCCCGGCTCGAGGCGCGGCAGCAGCGGCATGGAGATGACGGCGGGCGCGACCCCGATGCGGACCTCCGTGAACGCGAAGGACGTCCCGGGCCCGCCGGCCGCGATGTCGCAGGCGCCCAGCAGGCCGAGCCCGCCCGCCCGTACATGGCCCGTCACGCGCGCGACGACCGGCTTCGGCAGCTCCACGATCCCCCGCAGCAGCCCCACGAAGGCCGCCGGGTCGGGCGGCTGCCTGAGGTCCGCGCCCGCGCTGAAGGTGTTCCCGGAGTGCGTGAGGACGACGGCGCGTACGTCGGGGTCCTTGCCGCACGCGGTGAGGGCGTCGGCGAGTTCGGTGACCAGGTCGGCCGAGAGCGCGTTGCGGTTGCCGGGCGAGTCCAGGGCGAGGGTCGCGATGCCCCGCGCGCGCGTGATGCCGATCAGAGTCATGAGTGCTCCCGCAGGTCTCGCAGCTGTCGTCGGAGGATCTTCCCGGAGGCGGCCCGGGGCACCTCGTCGAGGAAGGTGACGTGCCGGATCCGTTTGTAGGGGGCGACGCGTTCGGCGACGTACATCATCACCTCGCCCGCGGAGAGGTCGGCCGCGGACGGCTGGCGCACCACGTGGGCGTGCGGGACCTCGTTGTTGTCGTCGTTGTAGACGCCGATGACGGCGGCGTCCGCGATCTTCGGGTGGGTCAGCAGGAGCGCCTCCAGCTCGGCGGGGGCGACCTGGAAGCCCTTGTACTTGATGAGTTCCTTGACGCGGTCGACGACGAACAGCCAGCCGTCGGCGTCCACGCGCCCGACGTCCCCGGTGTGCAGCCAGCCGTCCTCGTCGATCATCGCGGCGGTGGCTTCCGGGCGCCCCAGGTAGCCCTTCATGACCTGGGGGCCGCGGATGGCGATCTCACCGGCCTCGCCGACGGGCAGGTCCTGGTCCGGGTCGTCGAGGGAGAGGATGCGCATCTCCGTGCCCGCGACGAGCTTGCCGACGGTCCCCGGGGGCGGGTTCACGGCGTTCAGCGGGACCACGTGGGTGCCGGGTGACAGCTCCGTCATGCCGTACGCCTGTCCGACCGGGGGCACCCCCAGGCGTCGCGAGCAGGCCGCGGCGGTGTCGGCGTCCAGGGGCGCGGCGGCGCTGATGACGTACTTCAGGGACGACAGGTCGTACTGCGCGACGGCCGGGTGCTTGGCCAGCGCGAGGACGATCGGCGGGGCGACGTACAGGTGGGTGATCCGGTGTTTCTCGATGGCCGCGAGGAACGTGTCGAGGTCGAAGCGGGGCAGTACGACGACCGTGGCGCCGAGCCTGAGGGGCGCGTTCATGAGGGCGGTCAGGCCGTAGATGTGGAAGAAGGGCAGGACGGCGAGGATGCGCTCGCCCGGCCCCGTCGGCACGGCCGGTTCGAGCTGGGCGAGGTTGGTGGCGATGGACCGGTGGGTGAGCATCACGCCCTTGGGTGTGCCGGTCGTGCCCGAGGAGTACGGGAGGGCCGCGACGTCCTCCGCGGGGTCGATGTCGACCCGCGGCTCGGGGGCGGCGGTGGCCAGCATGTCGATCAGTGAGCGGTGCCCGGGCGCGCTGTCGCAGACGAAGATCTCCCGGACGCCGCCCGCGAGTTCGGCCGCCCTGCGGGCGGTGTCCAGGAGCGGCGACACGGTGACGATCCAGCGGGCGGAGCAGTCGCTCAGCTGCTTGGCGAACTCCTCCGCCGTGGCGAGCGGGTGCACGGTGGTGACCGACGCGCCCGCGCGCGTGGCGGCGTAGAACGCCGTCGGGAAGGCGATGGTGTTCGGGCTGTGCAGGGCGAGGACGTCGCCCTTGCGGACGCCCGCCTCGGCCAGCGCCGCGGCGATCCGCCGGTGGAACCGGTCCAGTTGTTCGTACGTGAGGGTGGTGCCGTCCACTGCGTCGACGAGGGCGGGTGCCTCCCCGAACTCCGCGGCCCGGCCCAGCACCGCCTCGTGGATGGGGAGTTCGACGGGCGGGACGTCTGCGTACTCGCTGCGGAACACGGTTCCTCCTCGTACGGCTCGGCGTGTGTCGATACGTCGTACGGCTCGGATGGTCTCAGTAGGACTTCGGCAGGCCCAGGGTCTGGTGGGAAACGTAGTTGAGGATCATCTCCCGGCTGACCGGGGCGATCCGTGCCACGCGCGAGGCCGTGATGAGCGAGGCGAGCCCGAACTCGCGGGTGAGCCCGTTGCCGCCGAGGGTGTGCACGGCCTGGTCGACGGCCTTCACACAGGCCTCGCCGGCCGCGTACTTGGCCATGTTGGCGGCCTCCCCGGCGGCGACGTCGTCCCCGGAGTCGTACAGGTGGGCGGCCTTCTGCATCATCAGGCGGGCCAGTTCGAGGTCGATGTGGGCCTGGGCCAGCGGGTGGGCTATGGCCTGGTGGGCGCCGATGGGCTGCTTCCAGACGCTGCGGTCGCGGGCGTACTCGACGGCCCTGGAGAGCGCGAAGCGGCCCATGCCGATGGCGAACGCGGCCGTCATCACGCGCTCCGGGTTGAGGCCGGCGAACAGCTGGAGCAGACCGGCGTCCTCGTCGCCGACGAGCGCGTCCGCGGGCAGCCGCACATCGTCGAGGGTCAGTTCGAACTGCTTCTCCGCGCCGTGGAGTTCCATGTCGATCGGCCGCCGCCCGAAGCCGTCCGTGTCGCGCGGGACGATGAACAGGCAGGGCTTGAGCCGGCCCGTGCGGGCGTCCTCCGTGCGGCCCACGACGAGGGTGGCGTCGGCGATGTCGACACCGGAGATGAAGACCTTGCGGCCGCTCAGGATCCAGTCGGTGCCGTCCCGGCGGGCGGTGGTGGTGATGCGGTGGGAGTTCGAGCCCGCGTCGGGTTCGGTGATGCCGAAGGCCATGCTGCGGCTGCCGTCGGCGAACCCGGGCAGCCACTGCTGTTTCTGGGCCTCGGTGCCGAAGCGGGCGATGACCGTGCCGCAGATCGCGGGCGAGACGACGAGCATGAGCAGCGGACAGCCGGCGGCGCCGAGCTCTTCGAGGACGATGGAGAGTTCCGCGATGCCGCCGCCTCCGCCCCCGTACGCCTCTGGCAGGTTGACTCCGAGATAGCCGAGCTTGGCGGTCTCGGACCAGAGTTCGTCGGGGTAATCGCCTTCGGCGACCACGCGGGTGAGGTACTCGCGTCCGTAGCGCTTGCCGAGGGCGGCTACGGCGGATCGGAGGGCCTGGTGCTCTTCGGTCTCGATGACTCGGGTCATGAAGGCTCCTGGGGTGAGTGCGGGACGTCTGTGGCCGGTCGGGCCCACGCGACGGAGTCGCATATCGACACCGTCCCGCGCCCCTAAAGGGCGCGCTGTACTACCGCGAGCAGAGTGCCTACCTCGACCTGTTGGCCCGGGGTGGCGTGCAGGGCGCCGAGGGTGCCCGCCGTCGGCGCGGAGATCTTGTGTTCCATCTTCATCGCCTCCAGCCACAGCAGGGGCTGTCCGGCCTCCACCCGGGCTCCTTCGGCGAGCCCCTCGGCGACGCGGACGACGGTGCCCGGCATGGGAGCGAGCAGGGAACCCGGTTCCTGGCGGGCGGCGGGGTCGGGGAAGCGGGGCAGTTCCGTGAGGGCCGTCGCGTTCACATGGACCTGGTCGCCGTAGCGGCTGACCCGGAACTTCCGCTGTACGCCGCCGATTTCGAGGACGACGAGGCCGGCGTCCGCGTGCACGACGCGCACCCCTTCGGCGGTCAGGCCGTGCCGGGTGTGGTGGTAGCGGGCCTCGTGCTCGTCGCCCGCCATCAGGTAGCGCCTGGTCTGCGGCTGGGAGGGCAGGTTCCGCCAGCCGCCGAACCGGGAGCGGCCGTGGGCGTCCGCGAGGGCGGCGGCCAAGGGGGCGTACGGGTCCGGGGCGGGCGCCGTCAGTTCGGTCAGGTGCCGGTCGTAGAACCCGGTGTCCATGCGGGCCGCCGTGAACTCCGGGTGCCGCAGTGACCGTACGAGGAGGTCGCGGTTGGTGACCGGCCCGTGGATCTCGGCCCGTTCCAGGGCGTCCGCCAGCGTGCGCACCGCCTCCGCGCGCGTGGGGGCGTGGGCGACGGCCTTGGCGAGCATCGGGTCGTAGTGGACGCCGACGGGGTCGCCGTCGGTGTAGCCCGTGTCCAGGCGGACGTCCGCTTCCCGCGGCAGGGCGAGCCGGTGCAGCGTGCCCGTCTGCGGGGCCCAGTCCCGGGACGGGTCCTCCGCGTACAGGCGGGCCTCGATCGCGTGCCCACGCGCGCGTGGCGGGTCGCTCTCCAGCGCCGCGCCCTCGGCGACGCGTATCTGCTGGGCGACCAGGTCGATACCGAAGACCGCCTCCGTGACCGGGTGTTCCACCTGGAGGCGGGTGTTCATCTCCAGGAAGTGCGCCCGCCCGTCCGCGACCAGGAACTCGACGGTGCCGGCGCCCGTGTAGCCGACGGCGCGCGCGGCGCGTATCGCCAGCTCGTGGAGTTCCGCCGTGAGTTCGGCGTCCACACCGGGGGCCGGTGACTCCTCGATCACCTTCTGGTGGCGCCTTTGCAGGGAGCAGTCGCGCGTGCCGAGCGCCCACACCGTGCCGTGCGTGTCGGCGAGCACCTGGACCTCGACATGGCGTCCGCCCTCCACATAGGGCTCGACGAACACCTCCCCGTCCCCGAAGGCGCTCAGCGCCTCGGCGCGGGCCGCCGCCAACTCGGCGTCCAGCTCGGCGAGGTCCCGCACGACGCGCATGCCGCGGCCGCCGCCGCCCGCGGCCGCCTTGACCAGCACGGGCAGGTCCGGCGGCGTGACCTCCGTCAGGGGCTCGAGCCCCATCAGCTTCTTGGCGCGCGTCTTGGACGCCATCGCCTCGATCGCCTCCGGCGGCGGCCCGATCCAGACGAGCCCCGCGTCCCGCACGGCGCGCGCGAAGCCGGCGTTCTCGGACAGGAACCCGTACCCCGGGTGGACGGCGTCGGCGCCCGCCGCGAGGGCCGCCTTCACGATCAGGTCGCCGCGCAGATACGTCTGAGCGGGCGCCGCACCCGGCAGCCGTACCGCCGCGTCGGCCACGCGCGCGTGGAGGGCGTTCTCGTCGGCGTCCGAGTACACGGCGACCGTCCGGATTCCGGACGCGCGGCAGGTACGGAAGACCCGGCAGGCGATCTCGCCGCGGTTGGCGACGAGGACAGATGCAATCACTGGAGGGACCTCACATCCGGAAGACGCCGAAGCCGCCGCGCACGCCCTCGTAGGGGGCCGTGTGGATCGCGGACAGGCACAGGCCGAGGACGGTGCGGGTGTCGCGCGGGTCGATGACCCCGTCGTCGTACAGCCGCCCGGACAGGAACATCGGCAGGGACTCGGACTCGATCTGCTGCTCCACCATGGCGCGCAGCGCGGCGTCGGCGTCCTCGTCGTAGGGCTGCCCCTTCGCGGCGGCCGACTGCCGGGCGACGATCGAGAGGACGCCGGCGAGCTGCTGGGGGCCCATGACGGCGGACTTGGCGCCGGGCCAGGCGAACAGGAAGCGGGGGTCGTAGGCGCGCCCGCACATGCCGTAGTGACCGGCCCCGTACGAGGCTCCCATGAGGACGGAGAGGTGCGGGACCTTCGAGTTGGACACCGCGTTGATCATCATGGCGCCGTGCTTGATGATGCCGCCCTGCTCGTACTCCTTGCCGACCATGTAGCCGGTGGTGTTGTGCAGGAAGAGGAGCGGGATGTCGCGCTGGTTGGCGAGCTGGATGAACTGGGCGGCCTTCTGGGACTCCTGGCTGAAGAGCACGCCCTGGGCGTTGGCGAGTATCCCTATGGGATAGCCGTGGAGGGTCGCCCAGCCGGTGGTGAGGCTCGTCCCGTAGAGGGGCTTGAACTCGTCGAAGTCGGAGCCGTCGACCACGCGCGCGATGACCTCACGCGGGTCGAACGGCACCTTCAGGTCGCCGGGCACGATCCCCAGGAGTTCGTCTTCGTCGTACTTCGGGGGGACGGCGGGGCCCGGATCGCCGTACGCCTTGCGGTGGTTGAGCCGGGCCACGACCCGACGGGCCTGCCGCAGGGCGTCCTGCTCGTCGACGGCGTGGTAGTCGGCGAGACCCGACACGCGCGCGTGCATCTCGGCGCCGCCCAGGGACTCGTCGTCGCTCTCCTCGCCGGTGGCCATCTTCACCAGGGGCGGCCCGCCGAGGAACACCTTCGCCCGTTCCTTGACCATGATCACGTGGTCGGACATCCCGGGGATGTACGCGCCGCCCGCGGTCGAGTTCCCGAAGACGACGGCGACCGTCGGAATCCCGGCCGCCGACAGCCGGGTGAGGTCGCGGAAGATCGCGCCGCCGGGGATGAAGATCTCCTTCTGGGACGGCAGATCGGCGCCGCCCGACTCCACGAGGCTGATGCAGGGCAGGCGGTTGGCGTACGCGATGTCGTTGGCGCGCAGGGCCTTCTTCAGGCTCCAGGGGTTGCTGGCGCCGCCGCGCACGGTCGGGTCGTTCGCGGTGATCAGGCACTCGACGCCCTCGACGACACCGATCCCGGTGACGAGCGAGGCACCGACCGCGTACTCGCTCCCCCAGGCGGCGAGCGGCGACAGCTCGAGGAAGGGCGTGTCGGGGTCGAGCAGCAGCTCGATGCGCTCACGGGCGAGCAGTTTGCCGCGCTTGTGGTGCCGGGCGACGTACTTCTCACCGCCGCCGGCCAGCGCCTTGGCGTGCTCGGCGGTCAGTTGGGCGAGTTTGCCGAGCATGGCTTCACGGTTCGCCGCGTACTCGGGGCCCGTGGTGTCGAGCGCGGATGCGAGGACCGTCACAGGAGTGCCTCCGGTATGTCCAGGTGGCGGGAGCGGAGCCATTCGCCGAGGCCCTTGGCCTGCGGGTCGAAGCGGTGCTGGGCGGCGACGCCTTCGCCGAGGATGCCCTCGACGGTGAAGTTGAGGGCGCGGAGGTTCGGCAGGACGTGGCGCACGACGGGCAGCGGGCGGCACTCGGGGAGCAGGTCCCGGAAGCGGTCGACGGTCAGCTCGTGGACGAGCCACCGCCAGGCGTCCTCCGTGCGCACCCAGACACCGGCGTTGGCGTTCCCGCCCTTGTCCCCGCTGCGGGCTCCGGCGACCAGTCCCAGCGGGGCGCGGCGCGTCGGTCCCGGCGGCGGGGCCTCGGGCAGCGGCGGCTCCGCCACGTCGTGGAGTACGAGGGTGTCCTGGGCCGGGGACACAGGGATACGGCGTCCGTCGTAGAGGACGGCCACATGGTCGACGGCGCCATGGGGGACGTACACATCCTCGAAGACGCCATAGGGAGCGCCCTTCCCCGGGGGTGCCAGCACATGGAAACCGGGGTAACTGGCCAGCGCCAGCTCAATGGCAGCCCCGCTCAGGGCGCGGCCGACGGCCTCCTGGTCCGGGTCGCGGACGACGAGGCGGAGGAGGGCGCTGGCCGTCTCCTCCGTGTCGGCGTCGGGCCGGTCGGTGCGCACGAGGTCCCACCGCACCTCGCCGGGCGGGGACTTGGCGAGCGCGTCGGTCAGCTGCGCCTGTACGAGCGCGGCCTTGGCCTCGATGTCGAGACCGGTCAGGACGAAGACGACCTCGTTGCGGAAGCCGCCGAGCCGGTTGCGGCCGACCTTGAGGGCCGGGGGCGGGGCCTCGCCGCGTACGCCCTCGACGCGGACGCGGTCGGGGCCGTCCTGGGTGAGCCGTACGGTGTCGAGGCGGGCGGTGACGTCGGGGCCCGCGTACCGGGCGCCCGCCGTCTCGTACAGGAACTGGGCGGTGACCGTACCGACGTCGACGAGGCCGCCGGTGCCGGGGTGCTTGGTGATGACGCCGGTGCCGTCCGCGTGGATCTCCGCGAGCGGGAACCCGGGGCGGCGGACGTCCGCGTCGCGGAAGAAGGCGTAGTTCCCGCCGGTGGCCTGCGCCCCGCACTCCAGCACGTGCCCGGCGACGACGGCGCCCGCCAGCCGGTCGTACTCCCCCGGCTGCCAGCCGAAGTGGGCGGCGGCGGGCCCGGTGACCAGGGCCGCGTCGGTCACCCGCCCGGTGACCACGATGTCGGCGCCCTCGCGCAGACACGCGGCGATGCCGAAGCCGCCGAGGTAGGCGTGGGCGGCGAGGCTGCCCGGGTGCGCGGCGGTGAGGTCGTCGCCCTCCACGTGGGCGACGCGGGTGGGGATGCCGAGGCGTCCGGCCAGGTTCCGGATGGCGTCGGCGAGTCCGGCGGGGTTGAGGCCGCCCGCGTTGGTGACGATCCGCACGCCCCGCTCGTGGGCGAGGCCGAGGCAGCCCTCGAGCTGGCGGAGGAAGGTGCGGGCGTAACCGGCGGTGGGGTCCTTCAGGCGGTCGCGGCCGAGGATGAGCATGGTCAGCTCGGCGAGGTAGTCGCCGGTCAGGACGTCCAGTTCGCCGCCGGTGAGCATCTCGTGGAGGGCGTCGAAACGGTCGCCGTAGAAGCCGGAGAAGTTGCCTATGCGCAGCGGGGCGGTCGGCTCGGTCACTCTGCCGTTCCCTTCCCGGGGCGGCCGGTGCCGGGTGGCCCCGCGAAGGCCTGGGCGATGTCGAGCCAGCGGTCGGCGTCGGGGCCGGTCGCCCGTACGGCGAGGTCGGCGCGATGGGCTCGCTGGGTGACCAGGAGGCAGAAGTCGAGGGCGGGGCCGGTGACGCGCTGGGGGGCGTCTTCGGGGCCGTACGTCCACAACTCGCCCTCGCCGGTGGGCGCGGTGAGTTCGACCCGGATGGCGTCGGCGGCGGGGACGGGGAGCCCATGGATACCGAAGGCGAAGTCCCGTGCGCGCACACCGATGCGGGCCACATGCTTCAGCCGGTCGGTGGGGGTGCGGACCACACCCAGCGCATCGGCTACGTCCTGGCCGTGGGCCCAGGTCTCCATGAGCCGGCCCGTCGCCATGGAGGCGGCGGACATGGGCGGTCCGTACCAGGGGAAGCGGGCGCCGGGCGGCGCCTCGCGCAGGGCGCGGTCGAGGGCGGCGCGGCTCTCGCGCCATCGCTTCACCAGTTCGGCGCACGGGAGTCGGGAGCCTTGGTCCGCCCCCTCGTCCACGAACGACTCCGGTGCGGTGAGGGCCTTGTCGACCAGCGCGCGGAAGGCGTCCTCGTCCGTGACCGCGAGCAGGGCGGAGTGGTCCGTCCAGGCCAGGTGGGCGATCTGATGGGCGATGGTCCAGCGCGGGGCGGGGGTCGCGAGGGCCCATTGCTCTGGGCTCAACTCGGCTACCAGCCGGTCGAGTTCCTCGCTCTCCGCACGCAGGTCGTCGAGCACGCGTGTCGGATCGGACATGGGGGGAGCATGGCAGCGGGGTCAGAAACAATCAAGCATGCTTGCATGAATTTGTTGCCCGCAACGCGTTCACCGCGTCCGCCCGTCACACCGCCTGGACGGGCGGTGTTCGCCCGTCACAACGGTTGGACCGGCCGCGTTCGCCCGTCACACCGCCTGGACCGGCCGCGTTCGCCCGTCACACCGCCTGGACGGGCCGTGTCCGCCCGTCACACCGCCTGGACCGGCGGATAGACCGGCTCCCACGTCACCGCCCGTACCGCCGCCTCGATGTCGTCGGTGCCGGCTCGGGCGACGTCGTCCTCCGCCGCCGCTCGGGCCACCGCCACGGCCACGGCGAAAGAGGTCTCGCGGAGGTCGCGGACGGGTGGCAGCACGGGCGCGCCCGGGTCCGTCACGTCCGTCTGGTTCGCGACCGCGTCGGCCGCCGCGCGGAGCATGCGGTCGGTGACCCGGGTGGCTCGGGCGACGATGGCGCCCAGCCCCAGGCCCGGGAAGATCAGGGCGTTGTTGGCCTGGCCGATCCGGTAGGTCGTGCCGTTGAGTTCCACCGGGTCGAAGGGGCTGCCCGTGGCGACGAGCGCCTTGCCGTCGGTCCAGGCGAGCAGGTCGGCGGGCTTGGCCTCGGCGAGGTCGGTGGGGTTGGACATGGGCAGGATGATCGGGCGCGGGGTGTGTGCGGCCATCTCGCGGACGACGGTCTCGGTGAAGGCGCCGCCCTGGCCGGAGGTGCCGATGAGGATGGTCGGATGGACCCGGCGGACCACCTCGTCGAGCGGGATGCCGGGCAGGTCGTCGTCGCGCTGCCAGTCGGACACCTCGTCGGCGGGACGGGCGTACGGCACCTGGAAGTCGCGGAGTTTGTCGCCCTGGTCGGCGGTGAGCAGGCCGTAGCGGTCGACGCACCAGAAGCGGGCGGTGGCCTCGTCGGACGAGAGCCCTTCGGCGACGAGGGCGTCCCGGAGCTGGTCGGCGACGCCGATACCGGCGCTGCCCGCGCCGAGGACGACGATCCGGTGGTCGCGCAGGGGCAGGTCACCGGCCTTGGCGCCGGAGAGGACGGCGGCGAGGTTGACTGCGCCGGTGCCCTGGATGTCGTCGTTGAAGGTGAAGACGTCGTCGCGGTAGTGGTTGAAGATGCGGCGGGCGTTGGCGGGTCCGAAGTCCTCCCAGTGCAGCAGAGCGCGGGGGAACAGCTTCGTCGCGGCGGTGACGTAGGCGTCGATGAAGGCGTCGTAGGTGTCGCGGTCGACGCGGGGGTGCCGGTTGCCGAGGTAGAGGGGGCTGTCGAGGAGCTCCTGGCGGTTGGTGCCGACGTCGAGCATGACGGGCAGGGTGCGGCGCGGGTCGACGCCGGCGGCGGCGGTGTAGACGGCGAGCTTGCCGACGGCGATGTCGATGCCGCCCACGCCCCAGTCGCCGATGCCGAGGATGCCCTCGCCGTCGGTGGCGACGATCAGGTCGACGTCGTCGGCGCCGAGGCCGGCGGCGCGCAGGGAGCGTTCGATGTCGTCGGGGGCGTTCACGGACAGGTAGATCCCACGGGGGCGCCGGTACTCGTAGCTGTAGCGCTTGATGGCCGTGCCCACGGTGGGGGTGTAGACGATGGGCAGCATCTCCTCGAGGTGGTCGCCGACCAGCCGGTAGAACAGCACCTCGTTGCGGTCGTGGAGGGCCGTCAGGTAGACGTTCTTGGCCAGGTCGCCGGGCTGCTCCCGGAACTGGGCATAGGCGCGGTCGGCCTGCTCGTCCTGGGTGAGCACGCGCGGCGGCACGAGGCCGACCAGGCCCAGGGCCCGGCGCTCCTCATCGGTGAACGCGGTTCCCCGGTTGAGCCGGGGGTCGGCCAGGACGGCCCTTCCCCGGGCCGTGACCCTCAAGGGCTTGTGGGTGGTGTCCCGCTCGGCCGTCTTGTTCCGGTCGGTCGTCATGGGTCCTCCTGACGGAGCCTCTGCGCCGGTACCGGCCGGTATCGGCCGACACTGACCAGGTATCAGCCGATATCAGTCGTTACCTGCCAGTACAGCCTTTTCATCCGCCTACGCCCCCATCAGGAGTGTGCCGGATGTGCCAGGAGACCGCCCGCCGCCGACCTCCGTTCAGGCGTCCGGCGGCAGCGCCTTGCCCCGGCCCACCTGCGTCCGTACCGCCCCCATGCTCGCCGCGATGACGAGCGCGATCGCGAGGGACTCCAGGACGGACAGCGACTGGTGCAGGACGAGGAAGCCCGCGGTCGCCGCGACGGCCGGCTCCAGGCTCATCAGGATGGCGAAGGTGGAGGCGGGCAGGCGGCGCAGGGCGAGCAGTTCGAGGGTGTAGGGGAGGACCGAGGACAGTACGGCCACGGCGGCGCCCAGCCCGAGCGTGGTCGGCGCCAGCAGCTTCGTACCGGACTCGGCGATCCCCAGCGGCACGAACAGCACCGCCGCGACCACCATCGCGAGCGCCAGCCCGTCGGCCTGCGGGAAGCGGCGGCCCGTGCGCGCGCTGAAGACGATGTACGCCGCCCACATGGCGCCCGCGGACACGGCGAAGGCGACGCCGACGGGGTCGAGGTCGCTGAAGCCGCCGCCGCCGAGCAGGAAGACGCCGCCGAGGGCGAGGCCCGCCCAGACGAGGTTCAGGGCGCGGCGGGAGACGATGACGGAGAGCGCGAGCGGGCCGAGCACCTCGAGCGTGACGGCGGGGCCCAGGGGGATGCGGGCGACCGACTGGTAGAAGAGGCCGTTCATCGCGGCCATCGTGATGCCGAAGACGACGACGGTGCCCCAGTCGGCGCGCGAGTGCCCGCGCAGCCTGGGCCGGCACACCACCAGCAGCACGATCGCGGCCACGACCAGCCTCAGGGTGACGACGCCGAGCGCCCCGGCCCGCGGCATCAGGGTCACCGCGAGCGCGCCGCCGAACTGCACGGAGATGCCTCCGGCGAGGACCAGTCCGACGGGCCCGAGGGCGCCCCGGCGACCGGGGCCGCCGCCCGCCGTGGGTACGTGGTCCGTCGCGGGAACGACGGGAGGAGCCGCCGGGGACGGGACGGCGCTGGGGTTGTTCACGGGGCCTTCCAGGGGACTCAACACAGGGTTCGTTCATCACGCTGCACTGCTCAGTCCAGGGTAGTGGACTCCTGTCAGGCGTGTGAACCCTTTATGGGCCTGTCTCGAATGCCGAGAGCCCATGGTCCCGGGAGCCGGTGGCCTCAGACGCCGTGCCAGGGCACCTCGTCGCGGAAGAGGGGGCGACCGCCGGGGAGTGTGACGGGGAAGTCGGACGGAACGTCGGCGGTGAATCCGTACGGGGGGCTGTGCGGGGAGTTGTACGGGGCGCTGTACGGGGGGTCCGTCGGGATTCCGCCTGCGGCTCCGTAGGAGGTTCCGAACGCGGCTTGGTTCGAGGTTCCGTACGCGACTTGGTCCGAGGTTCCGTACGCGACTTGGTCCGAGGTTCCGTACGCGTTCCCGTTTGCGGCATGGTGCGCGGTGCCGGGGACGGCTGCGTACGCGGTGCCGGGTGCCGCTTGGTACACGGTGCCGGGAACGGCTGCGTACGCGGTCCCGTGCCCGGCGCCGTACGCGGTACCGGGAACGGCGCCGGGTGCGGTACCGGGAACCGCCCCGGGCGTGGCGCCGTGCGCGGTCCCGTACGCGAACTGCTCGGCGCGCCCCTCCGGGCCCGTGAACAGCGGCAGTCGTAGCTCGCCCGTGTCCATGAGGGCGTTGTTCTGGGAGCGGTGCAGGCGGGCGTAGGCGCCCGCGCGGGACAGGAGGTCGTCGTGGCGGCCCGTTTCCACGATGCGGCCGTGGTCGACGACCAGGATGCGGTCCGCGTCGGGGGCCAGGTTCAGATCGTGCGTGATCATGATCGTCGTACGGCCCGCCATCAGGCGGCGCAGCGGCCTGACCACACGGCGGGCGGCCATCGCGTCCAGGCCCGTCGTCGGTTCGTCCAGGACCAGGACCGGCGCGTCACGCAGGATGGCCCGGGCGATGGCGAGGCGCTGGAGCTGGCCGCCGGACAGCCGGGCGGAGTTGGGGTCGACCCGGGTGTCGTATCCGTCGGGCAGCCCGGTGATGAACGCGTGCGCGTCGGCCGCCTTCGCCGCCTCGACGATCGCGTGCTCGCTGGCGCCGGGGCGGCCGCAGGCGATGTTCGCGCGAACGGTGTCGTGCAGGACCAGGGTCTCCTGCGGCAGCAGCGTGACGTACTCGCGCAGTCGGGCCAGCGGGAACGCGTTCAGCGGTACGCCGTCCAGGAGGACGGAGCCCGCGTCCGGGTCGTAGAAGCGCAGGAGGAGTTTGGAGACCGTGGACTTGCCCGCACCGCTCGGGCCGGTGATGATCACCAGCTCGCCGGGGCGGACCGCGAAGGACAGCCCTTCCAGGGCCGCCTTGTCCGCGCCCGGGTAGCGGAAGGAGACGTCCCGCACCTCCACCGAGCCGTCGGGGCGGCCGATGCTCTCCGACGTGCGCGCGGGGTCCGCCACCGCGGGCCGGACGTCGAGGATCTCGATCAGACGCTCGGCCCCCGCCGTGGCCGCCGTGACCGTGAGGCCGAGCTGGGCCAGGCCGCGGACGGGCGGGTAGAGATAGCCGAGGAAGGCGGCGAACGCGAGGAGCTGACCGAGCGTCATACGGCCGGTGGAGATCTCCCACACGCCGAGGCCGATCACCGCCAGCACGCACACCGTCTCGATGACCTGGACGAGTTGCTCGTACAGCTCGTTGAGGCGGGTCGAGCGGACCGCGGCCCGGAACCAGGCGCCCGCCTCCTGGTTCAGCCGCCGGCGTTCGGCGTCCCGGCGGTCATAGGCCTGGGTGAGGACGATGTTGCCGAGGGACTCCTCCACGACCGAGGTGATCGCGCCGTCGGCGACCCGGCCCTCGCGCGAGACGGACTTGATGCTGCCGGAGAAGCGTCGGGCCGCCAGCCAGAACAGCGGTGCGAGGACGAAGGTCGCCGCCGCCAGGTCCCAGCGCAGCCAGAACGCCGCCGCCGCGTAGAAGAGCGCGCTGAAGGCCGCGGACGCCGCGCCCACCATCGCGGACACGACCATCTGTTCGATCGCCTCGACGTCGGCGGTCAGCCTGGACAGCAGATCGCCCTGCCGGTGGCGTTGGAAGAAGTGCGGCGGCAGTTGCTGGACGTGGTCGAAAACGTGCTCGCGCAGCCGCATCACGAAGCGTTCCGTGGCCCATGCGGCGAGGGAGTTGCCCGCGAAGCCGACGGCCGCGCCGGCCACGGCGACGCCCAGCCACTGGGCGGCCGGGCTCCAGAACGCGTCCAGCGAACCCTGTTGCAGGGCGTGGTCGGTGAGGTCGCTGAAGAGCAGGATGGCGACGGTCTCGGTGAGCGCGTTCAGCACCGTGCACAGCCAGACGATCAGCAGAAAGCCCCGAAGCCCCTTGGTCATGGGCCAGAAGCGCCGGAAGGCGACGCGGGCGGGGATGGACGGGGTGTCGGGGTCCTGGCTCCCCTCGAAGTCACCGTCGCCGTCGCCGTCGCGGCCGCCGTCGCCGTGACCGTCGCCGTCTTCATAGTCCGCGTACGCGCCGTGTTCGCTTTGCTGCGGGTGCATGCGATACCCCTCCTATAACCGTGACCAAAGGCACGATGAATTCACCGGCCGGGTACCGGAATGCGGAATTACCACCCTCGCTCCACATCTCGCTCCATATCGCCGCGGCTCGCCGGAATTACGGGAGGCGGCATGCGAAGAGGGCCGATGGTGCACCATCGGCCCTCTTTCTCACCGCTGGATCACTTGCCGTCGACCCTGGGCGGCTTCGGCGCGTGCTTCGGCTTCGGCTTGGGCTTCGGCGGGGGCGGGAGCAGCTTCGACTTGGGCTTCGGGGGCAGCGGGGCCAGCTTCTTGAAGCTCATTCCGACTCCTTGAGAGTTCGTAGTGCGTGGTGCGAACAGCTCGAATAGCTCGAATAGCTCGCGAGAATTCTTTACGCTTACGGGCGGGGATTTCTGGTCGTCACCTGAGAAATCTTTTCCGCCTGACATCGAGAAACTTACACGGTTCTCATCTCACGGCGCAGCAAACAGCGGCTGTGAATAGCTGGGGAAATCCTGGGTGTTGGCCACGAAACCTGGGTGCTGGTTGTACGTCAGCGGCGCGCCATGTAGAGGTCGAGCGCCTTGTGCAGCAGGCGGTTCAGCGGGAAGTCCCATTCGCCCAGGTACTCCGCCGCCTCGCCGCCCGTACCGACCTTGAAGCGGAGCAGGCCGAGGAGGTGGTTGGAGTCCTCCAGGGTGTCCGTGATGCCCCGCAGGTCGTAGACCTCGGCGCCGCGCGCATGGGCGTCGGTCAGCATGCGCCACTGGACGGCGTTGTTGGGCTGGGCCTCGCGGCGACGGCTCGTGGAGGCCCCGTAGGAGTACCAGACGTGGGTCCCGACCGTCAGCATCGTCGCGGCGGACAGCACTTCGCCCCCGTGGTGGGCGAGGTAGAGCCGCATCCGGTGGGGGTCCTCGGCGGTCAGCGCGGTCCACATGCGCTGGAAGTACGGGAGGGGGCGCGGGATGAAGCGGTCGCGTGCCGCGGTCTCGGTGTAGAGGGTGTAGAAGGCCGGCAGGTCGTGGTAGCCGCCCTGCACCACCTTCACGCCGGCCTTCTCGGCCTTCTTGATGTTGCGGCGCCACTGCTGGTTGAGGCCGCGGTGGAGGTCGTCCACGGTCCGTCCGGCCAGCGGGACCTGGAAGACCTAGCGCGGCTGTCCGGCCGCGAACCCGTCCTCGCCGGCCGGCTCGGTCTGCTGCCAGCCCATCCGGCGCAGCCGGTCCGCGACGTCGAAGGCGCGCGGCTCGTGGGCGGTCGCGGTCACGTCCCGCAGGCGGTGCGCGCCCGGGTCGGCGATCGCCGTCTTGACCGCGTCCGCGCTCCATCGCCGTACGACCACGGGCGGGCCCATCTTCACCGAGAACGCCCCGCGCGCCTTGAGGTACGCCAGCATCGGGTCCAGCCAGCGGTCGAGGTCCGGCACGTACCAGTCGATGACCGGGCCCTCGGGGAGGTACGCGAGGTACCGCTTCAGCTTCGGCAGGGGCCGGAACAGCACGAGCCCCGCCCCGACCAGCCGACCGCCCCGTGCGCCGCCGTCGCCCTCGTCGTACCAACCGAGGCTCTCCGCCCGCCAGTCCGGCTTCACATCACCCCAGGAAGGCACCTGCATATGGCTGGCGGACGGGCGGGACGCGACGAACGCCAGATGTTCTTCACGGGTGATGGGCTGGACACGCAGGCTCATACGGGGGTTCCTCGGAGAGTCGGGGGTGCTGGGCGCCGGGCGCCGGGCGCCGGTCGGGCTGCTCTTGCAGCACGACGAGACGGACGACCACACCCGCACCGCCGGTTCTCGCCCCTCCCCCCACCGCTCCTCATCTCTCCCCCGGCCCGCCCCCCGGCCCGCCCCCCGGTCCCTTCCCCAGCACGTCCCCCGGTGCCTCTCCCAGTCCCTCCGCCAGCACCTCCGCCACATGCCGTCCCCGTACGCCGCCCAGTTGCTCCAGCTGGGTGCGGCAGGAGAAGCCGTCCGCCAGCACGATCGTGTCGGCCGTGGACGCCCGTACCGCCGGAAGCAGTTGGTCCTCCGCGCAGGCCGTCGAGATGTCGTAGTGGCCCTTCTCGAAGCCGAAGTTGCCCGCCAGGCCGCAGCAGCCGCCGGTCAGTTCACCGGTGAGGCCCGCCGCCTCGCGCAGGCGGCGGTCCGCCGCGTCGCCCAGGACCGCGTGCTGGTGGCAGTGGGTCTGACCGGTCACCGGGCGGTCCAGTCGGGGCGGGGTCCAGGCGGGGGCGTGGCGCTCCAGTGCCTCCGCGAACGTCACCACCGCCGCCGCGAGCCGGGCCGCGCGCGGGTCGTCGTGCAGCAGCTCCGGGAGGTCGGTGCGCAGGGCGGCCGCACAGCTCGGCTCCAGGACGACGACGGGCAGGCCGGCGTCCAGGACCGGCTCCATCAGGTCCAGCGTGCGGCGCAGCACGGTGCGGGCGCGGTCCAGTTGCCCCGTGGAGACGTAGGTGAGGCCGCAGCAGACGCGCCGGCGGCGGTGCGGCATGAACACGTTGAAGCCGGCCGGCGCCTTCGACACCCCGTCCATGACCGCGGGCGACTTCATGCGGAACGTGGGCGGCAGCAGGACCGCCAGCCCCGCCGCCTCCAGGACCCGTACGGCCGCGCGGCCCACAGCGGGTGAGAGGTGCTCGGTGAAGGTGTCGGGCCACAGCACGACGCTCTCCCGTCCGGCGCCCGGGACCCGCGTGCGCTCCCCCCGCTTCGCCTCCCGCACGAACGCCCGCACCCGGTCCCGGAACCTGCGCGACCACCACCGGCTGAACGTCTCCCGCGCCACCCGCGGAATCCCCCGCTCGGGCGCGATCCCGCCCAGCCGCTTGGCCACGGCCGCCAACGGCCCTACGGAGGCGAGGGCGTTGACCACGGCCCCCGCCCGCGTCCGGGAGACCGCCGACAGCCACACCGGCAGCCACCCCATCGCGTAGTGGGCCGCGGGGCGCCGCCGGCCCTCGTAGTGGTGGTGCAGGAACTCGGCCTTGTACGTGGCCATGTCGACCCCGACCGGGCAGTCCGTCCGGCAGCCCTTGCAGGAGAGACAGAGGTCGAGCGCGTCCCGCACCTCAGCGGACCGCCAGCCGTCCGTGATCACCTCGCCGGCCAGCATCTCGTGCAGCAACCGCGCCCGGCCGCGCGTGGAGTGCTCCTCCTCGCCCGTCGCCCGGAACGACGGGCACATGACGCCCGCCCCGGACACCGACGTCGTACGGCACTTCGCCACGCCCACGCATCTGCGCACCGCCGCCGAGAAGTCCCCGCCGTCGGCCGGGTAGCCGAACTCCACGTCCACCGGCTTCCTCGGCAGCACCGCGAACCGCAGGTTCTCGTCGAGGCGGGCGGGCCGCACGAGCATCCCCGGGTTGAGCAGACCGTCCGGGTCCCAGATGTCCTTCGTCCGCTCGAAGAGGGCGACCAGCTCCGGCCCGTACATCCTCGGCAGCAGCTCCGCCCGCGCCTGCCCGTCGCCGTGCTCGCCCGACAGCGATCCCCCGTGGGAGACGACCAGGTCGGCCAGCTCCTGCGAGAAGCGCCGGAAGCGGCCGATCCCGACCTCGGTCAGCAGGTCGAAGTCGATGCGGACGTGGATGCAGCCGTCGCCGAAGTGGCCGTACGGCGTGCCGCGCAGGCCGTGTGCCGACATCAGGCCTCTGAAGTCCCGCAGATACGCGCCCAGCCGGGCCGGCTGCACCGCGCAGTCCTCCCAGCCGGGCCAGGCCTCCGTGCCGTCCGGCATCCGGGTCGCCGTACCGCTCGCGTCCTCCCGGATGCGCCACAGCGCGTGCTGGCCGGCCGGATCGGTGACCACGAGGGCGTCCATGACGTCCGCCGCCCGCACGATCGCCTGCGCACGCGCGCGTGCCTCCGCCTCCGTCGCGCCGCCCGTCTCCACGAACAGCCAGGCACCGCCCCTCGGCAGATCGGCCGGGGAGGGCACCAGATCCGCCGCCATGCCCTCCACCGTCAGCGGCCCGTACGGCAGCAGTCCGGCCGCCGCGTCGGCCGCCGCGCCCTCGTCCGCGTACGCCAGCACGGCCAGCGCACGCGCGCGGGGGGCCTCGACGAGCCGGACGACCGCCTCCGTCAGCACGCCCAGCGTGCCCTCGGAGCCGCAGAACGAACGGGCGACGTCCGCGCCCTTCTCGGGGAGCAGCGCGTCCAGCGCGTACCCGGAGATACGGCGCGGGAGCGCCGGGAATCCGGTCCGCAGGCGCGCCAACTCGCCGTCCACCAGGGGACGCAGCCCCTCGGGGGCGCCTGCCCAGTCCCGGCCCAGGGTCAGCCGCTGCCCGCGGCCGGTGATCACCTTCAGCTCGCGCACGCTGTCCGCCGTCGTGCCCCAGGCCACCGAGTGCGAACCGCACGAGTTGTTGCCGATCATCCCGCCGAGCGTGCAGCGGCCGTGGGTGGAGGGGTCCGGGCCGAAGCGCAGGCCGTGCGGGGCCGCCGCCTCCTGGAGCCGGTCGAGGACCACCCCCGGCTGCACCACCGCCGTGCGCGCCGCCGGGTCCAGCGACACGATCCGGTTCATGTGCCGGGTGAAGTCGAGCACCACGCCCGTGCCCGTCGCCTGGCCGGCGATCGACGTGCCCCCGCCGCGCGGCACGACCGGCACCCCGTGCGCGCGGCACACGGAGAGCGCCGCCGCCACGTCGTCGGCGTCACGGGGGGCCACCACCCCGAGGGGCACCCGGCGGTAGTTGGACGCGTCCATGGTGGTGAGCGCCCGCGCCGTCGCGTCGAAGGCGACCTCGCCGCGCACGGCCTCGCGCAGCGCCGCGTGCAGCGCCTCGCGCAGGGACGGCGCCGGCGCCGCGCGGTCCGGCTCGCCGCGTTCACCGCGTTCACCGCGATCCCCACGGCTCCTACGGTCCCTACGGCCCCCACGGTCACCATGGTCACCGAGTTGTGTCATGCCCCCAGGATGCATCCGACCACTGACAGTGACCACCGCCAACGCGGCGGACCGCTGCCCGGCCGGGCCCGATCGGATTAGGTGACCAGAATCAGAACCTCCCCAATTCGATCACCAACTCACATATAGTGACGGCAAATTGAGCACCAGGTGTCGACTCTCGCCCAGGACCCGACCTAGGACACGATTCATGACCGCGCCCCTCCCCCCAGGCGAACGGCCCACCCTCGGCTCCATCGCACCCTTCCCGCTGGTCACCGCCGTCGCGGCGGGGATCGCGGTGGCCGGCGCGGTCTTCGCGGCTCCGGACTCGGTACGCGCCCCCCTCGCCTGGGGCGGCGGCGCGGCCGTGCTGCTGCTGTGCACGGCGGTCGCCCTCGCCGCCCACGGCATGCGGGCGGCGAAGCTGGCGCGCGGACGGCTGGACGCCGTGACGCGGGACGCGGGGCGGCTGTTGCAGGAACGGGCCCGGCTGGCCGAGGACTTCAGCCAGGAGCGGGGCCGGCTGACGGACGGGTTCATCGAGGAACGCGCACGGCTGACCGAGGACTTCGCCCGCGAACGCGTCCGCCTCACCGACGAGTTCGCACAGGAGCGGGCCCGGCTCACCGGCGAGTTCGACCAGGAACGCACCCGCCGTACCGAGGAGTTCGACCGCGAACGCGACGAACTCACCACGGACTACACCCGGGAACGCGACCGTCTCACCGCCGACTTCACCCGGGAACGCGACAAGCTCACCGCCGACTTCACCGGCGAACGCGACCGGCTCACCGCCGACGTCACGCGACTCACCGCCGACGTCGCCCGGCTCACCGAGGAGAACGCCCGCCTCGCCGAGCGCGCCCGTCACGCCGCCGGCGCCCGTGCGGCCGCCGTCTCCGTGACCGGCAACGTGGCGGGCCGTATGCAGGCCCTCGCCACCGGGATGCTCGCCGACCTGCGCGGCATGGAGGAGCGGCACGCCGACGAGGAGGTCCTCACCGACCTGCTGTACCTCGACCACCGCACCGCGCAGGCGGGCCGCCTCGCCGACTCCGTGGCCGTGCTCGCCGGCGCCCGCTCGGGCCGCCGCTGGGCACGCCCCATCGTCATGGAGTCGATCCTGCGCGGCGCGATGGGCCGCATCGGCGGCTACCAGCGCGTGCGCGTCCACTCCTCCAGCGAGGCCGCCGTCGCCGGACACGCCGCCGAGGGCGTGATGCACGCACTCGCCGAACTCCTCGACAACGCCGCGAACTTCTCGCCGCCGACCGCCGAGGTCCACGTGTACGTCGAGGAAGTGCCGGCCGGTGTCATCGTCTCCGTCGAGGACAGCGGCCTGGTCATGAGCGACGTGCAGCTGCGCCGCGCCGAACGCGCCGTGTCCGGCGAGAGCTCCGACCTCGGCGGCCTCACCGGCACCCGGCTCGGCCTCGCCGTCGTGGGCCGCCTGGCCCGCAAGCACGGCCTGAAGGTGTCCTTCCGCCCGTCCGCGCGCGGCGGCACGGGCGTCCTGGTCCTCATCCCCCAGGACATCCTGTCGACGGTGCCGGCGGTCCCCCCGGCGCCCGCGCCCGCGCAGCCCGTCACCGCGGCCGCCGCTGCGACCACCACGGCTGCGACCGCCGTCGAACCGGCTGCCACGGATCCGGCCGTCGCGACCTCGACGGACGCGACCTCGACGGACGCGACCACGCCGGACGCGTCTCCCGCGACCGCTCCGCCCGCCGCCGCTCCGCCCGCCGCCGCTCCCTCGCGCCCCCTCCCGTCGTACGCCGCCGCCCGCTCCCCCGAGGACCTCGACCCCGACCCGGTCCCCACCCACGAGTCGGCCGAGCGCGGCGGCGGCGACACGGGCGGCCTCCCCAAGCGCCGCCGGGGCCGCGCCCTCGCCGAGGCCGAACGCGGCCGCCCCCACGCCACCGGCCGGACCGAGCGCGAGCCCCGCACCGCCGACGACGCCAAGGCGAGGGTCGCCCGCTTCAGCAGCTTCCGCCAGGCGGTACGCGGCACAATGCCCGACCAGGCCGCAGTCCAGGGCACGACAACCGATCCGACGCCCGAGGCCCAGGACCGGGACCGCGCCCGGGCCGAGGACCGAGACCGGAACCGGGCCAAGGCCGAGGGCCGAAACCAGGACCAGGCCGAGGGCGGGGACCGGGCCGAGGGCAGGGACCGGGCCAAGGCCGAGGACCAGGCCCAGGACCGGGACCGGGACCGGGACCGGGACCAAGTGCAGGTGCAGGTGCAGGACCGGCACCCCGCCAAGCTCACCAAGCCCACCAAGCCCGCACCCCCCACGACACCCCCGGCCCCCGTACGAGCCACAGCACCCGCCACCCCCGTACAGGACCCGCCGCCCGCCACCCCCTCGCAGTCCCAGCCGCACCCCCAGCCACAGCCGCACCCCCACTCGCACGCGCACCCGGAAGGCGACACCACTTCATGACCGGCACCACCACGGCCGACGAGAAACTCACCTGGCTCATCGAGGGTCTGATCGAGCGCACCCCGGGCACCCGGCACGCGCTCGTGCCCTCCCGCGACGGCCTGAAGCTGTGCCGTACGCCGGAACTGTCCGTCGACCAGGCCGATCAGCTCGCCGCGATCGCGGCCGGCATCCAGTCGCTGTCCCACGGGGCGTCCGTGGAGTTCGGCGACGGCAGCGGGGGCGTGCGCTCGGCCATGGCCGAGTTCTACGGCGGGGTCCTGTTCATCGTGGAGGCGGGCGAGGGCGCACATCTCGCCGTGGTCACCACCGAGGACGCGGACGCGGGTCTGGTCGGGCACAACATGAGCGAACTCGTGGAGCAGCTCGGCGAACACCTGAGCGCGCCGCCTCGTACGTCATGAGCCGCCCGGGCAGAGACGACGCGCCCGACCGGCTGTACACCCTCACGGGAGGACGCAGCCGGTCCGGCGACGACTCCCGCTTCGACCTCGTGACCCTCGTGGTGGCCGAGTGCGATCCGGTGCCGGGCATGCAGTCGGAGCACGCCGCGATCCTGCGGCTGTGCGACCGGCCGACGGCGGTCGTGGAGATCGCCGCCGAACTGCGGCTGCCCGTGAGCATCACCCGGATCCTGCTCGCCGACCTGCTGGCCGCGGGCCGCATCAGCGCCCGCCATCCGCGCAAGGCCGCGCTTCCCGACCCCGACATCCTGGAGCAGGTGCTCGTTGGACTCCGCAACCTCTGAGGACTCCGTGACCTCCGAGACCCCTGACACCCGTACCCCGTTGGGTGCCTCCGCCGACAACGGTCTGAAGATCGTGGTCGTCGGCGGCTTCGGCGTCGGCAAGACGACCCTCGTGCGCTCCGTGAGCGAGATACGCCCGCTCAGCACCGAGGAGACGATGACCCGGGCCGGCGAGACGGTCGACGACATCAGCGAGGTGCGCGGCAAGTCCGCGACCACCGTCGCCTTCGACTTCGGCCGTATCTCGCTCGACACCCGCAACATCCTCTACCTCTTCGGGGCGCCCGGCCAGGAACGCTTCTGGTTCCTGTGGGACCGCCTCTTCGCCGGCACGCTCGGCGCGGTCGTCCTGGTCGACACCCGCCGCATCGACGACTCCTGGTACGCCATCGACCGTCTGGAGCGGCACGGCACGCCGTTCATCGTCGCCTGCAACGACTTCGGCGGCCCCGCGCACACCCCCGAACAGATCCGCGAGGCCCTCGACCTCGACCCGCACGTCCCGCTGATCGACTGCGACGCCCGCTCGCGGGAGTCCAGCAAGCGGGTGCTGATCACCCTGGTCGAGCACCTCAAGAGCCTGTACGTCCCCCGAGCCCCGGAGTTGGCCCTGTGACCCCCGCCCCGGCCCCCGCCCCCGTTCCGCTGAGCGGCCCCCGGTTCCAGACCGACCCCGCCGCCCTGTACCGGGAGATGCGGCGCGAACACGGTTCCGTGGCACCGGTGCTGCTCGACGGCGACATACCGGCGTGGCTGGTGCTCGGCTACCGCGAGCTGCACCAGGTCACCGGCGACCCCGTGCTGTTCAGCCGCGACTCCGAGCTGTGGAACCAGTGGCCGAACATTCCCGCCGACTGGCCGCTGCTGCCGATGATCGGCCACAAGCAGCCGTCGATCCTCTACACGGTCGGCGAGCGCCACCGCGAGCGCGCCGCGATGATCAGCGACGCCCTGGAGGCCGTCGACCCCTTCGAACTGCGGTCCCTCACCGAGAAGTTCGCCGACGAGCTGATCGACGCGGTGTGCGCCAAGGGCGAGACGGACCTCGTCGCCGACTACGCGGCCCTGCTGCCCGTACGGGTCCTCGCCCTCCTCTACGGCTTCGCCGAGGAACAGGGCCCTGGTCTGGTCACCGCGCTGAACGACATGATCGACGGCCGTGACCGGGCGATCGCCGGACAGACCCATCTGGCCACGTCCATGGCGCAGTTGCTCGCCGACCGCAAGGCCGAGCCCGCGAACGACGTGGTCAGCCGGATGCTGGCGGATTCGGGTGGCTTCACGGACGAGGAGATCGCCCAGGACCTGATGGTCATGATGGCCGCGGGCCACCAGCCGACCGCCGACTGGATCGGCAACTCGCTGCGTCTGATGCTGACGGACGAGCGGTTCGCCGCCTCGCTGTTCGGCGGGCGCAACAGTGTCGCCGAGGCCATGAACGAGGTCCTGTGGGAGGACACCCCCACCCAGAACGTGGCCGGCCGCTGGGCCTCCCGCGACACCCAGCTCGGCGGGCGCCGCGTCCGCGCCGGCGATCTGCTGCTGCTCGGCCTCCAGGGCGCCAACAACGACCCGCAGGTACGGATCGACGGCGCCGCCCTGACCGGCGGCAACAACGCGCACTTCTCCTTCGGGCACGGCGAGCACCGCTGCCCGTTCCCGGCGCAGGAGATCGCGGAGGTCATCGCCCGCACCGGTATCGAGGTCGTACTGGACCGGCTGCCGGACATCGACCTCGCGCTGCCGGCCGGCTCCCTGGCCCGGCGGCCCTCCCCCTGGCTGCGGGGACTGACGGAACTGCCCGTGAAGTTCACGCCCATCCCCGCCCTTGGAGGTTCCCCCGCATGACGACTCGTATCGCCCTGGACCCGTTCGTCTCCGACCTGGAGGCTGAGAGCGCCGCCCTGCGCGCCGCGGGTCCGCTCGCCGCCGTCGAACTGCCCGGCGGGGTGCCCGTGTGGGCGGTGACGCACCACGCCGAGGCCAAGAAGCTCCTCACGGATCCCCGGCTGGTGAAGGACATCAACGTCTGGGGCGCCTGGCAGCGCGGTGAGATAGCCCCGGACTGGCCGCTGATCGGCCTGGCCAACCCCGGCCGCTCCATGCTCACGGTGGACGGCGCGGACCACCGCCGGATGCGCACCCTGGTCGCGCAGGCGCTCACGCCCCGGCGTGTGGAGCAGATGCGGGAGCGGATCACCAAGCTGACGGAGGAGCTCCTCGACCGGCTCACCGGCGAGGTCGTCGACCTGAAGGCCGACTTCGCCTACCCCCTGCCCATGTACGTCGTCGCCGACCTCATGGGCATCGACGAGGCGAGACTCCCCCGGCTGGGGGAGCTGTTCGAGAAGTTCTTCTCGACCCAGACCCCGCCGGCCGAGGTCATCGCCACCCTCACCGAGCTCGCCGGGATCATGGCGGAGACGGTGGCCGCCAAGCGGGCGGCACCGGGCGACGACCTGACCAGCGCGCTGATCCTGGCCTCCGAGGACGGCGACCACCTCACCGACGCGGAGATCGTCTCCACGCTCCAGCTGATGGTCGCGGCCGGCCACGAGACGACGATCTCCCTCATCGTCAACGCGGTCGTCAACCTCTCCACGCACCCCGAGCAGCGCGCCCTCGTCCTGTCCGGCGAGGCGGACTGGTCGTCGGTGGTCGAGGAGACGCTGCGCTACTCGACGCCGACCTCCCACGTCCTGATCCGCTTCGCGACCGAGGACGTCCCGGTCGGGGACAAGGTGCTCCCGGCGGGTGACGCGCTGATCGTGTCGTACGGCGCCCTCGGCCGCGACGAGGCGGCGCACGGGCCGACGGCGGGCGAGTTCGACATCACGCGCTCCACGGAGAACCGGCACATCTCCTTCGGCCACGGCCCGCACGTGTGCCCGGGCGCGGCGCTGTCCCGTCTGGAGGCGGGCGTCGCACTGCCGGCCCTCTACGCCCGCTTCCCGAAGCTGGACCTGGCGGTCCCGGCGGCGGAACTCCGCAACAAGCCGGTGGTGACCCAGAACGACCTGTTCGAGCTGCCGGTGCGGCTGGGCTGAGCGGGCTCGCTCCGCGAACTCCCCCGGACCGAGCAGGTCGGCCGGGGCGGCGGGCGGCGGGGGCGATAAAAGGACCAGTTCGTGGACACGGCGTCTCACCCGACGGACTGCGTTACGCCCCCGTTTCCCGGACCGGATACGCTCCGTCCGTGGCTGAGATCCAGATTCCTTCCGACATCAAGCCCGCTGACGGACGTTTCGGCGCGGGTCCCTCCAAGGTGCGGACAGAGGCGCTGGACGCCCTGGCCGCCACGGGCAGCTCCCTGCTCGGCACCTCCCACCGACAGGCGCCGGTCAAGAACCTGGTCGGCAAGGTCCGCGAGGGCGTCAGCGAGCTGTTCTCGCTGCCCGAGGGCTACGAGGTGATCCTCGGCAACGGCGGCTCCACAGCGTTCTGGGACGTCGCGACCCACGGGCTGATCGACAACAAGTCCCAGCACCTCAGCTTCGGCGAGTTCTCGTTGAAGTTCGCGAAGGCCGCGAAGCTCGCCCCCTGGCTCGCCGAGCCCACGGTCATCTCCTCCGACCCGGGCACCCACCCCGAGCCGGCCGCCGAGGCGGGCGTGGACGTCTACGCCTTCACGCACAACGAGACCTCCACCGGTGTCGCCGCCCCGATCAAGCGCGTCGCGGGCGCCGACGAGGGCTCCCTGGTCCTCGTGGACGCCACCTCCGGCGCGGGCGGCCTGCCGGTCGACATCACCGAGACCGACGTCTACTACTTCGCCCCGCAGAAGTCCTTCGCCGCCGACGGCGGCCTGTGGCTCGCGGTGTTCTCCCCGGCCGCGATCGAGCGCGCCGAGCGTATCCACGCCTCCGGCCGCCACGTCCCGGAGTTCTTCTCGATCCCGACGGCGATCGACAACTCCCGCAAGAACCAGACGTACAACACCCCGGCCCTCGCCACCCTCTTCCTCCTCAACGAGCAGCTGGAGTGGATCAACGGCCAGGGCGGCCTGGACTGGGCGGTGGGCCGCACGGCGGCCTCGTCGAGCGCGCTGTACGGCTGGGCCGAGGACGTGAAGTACGCGACCCCGTTCGTCACCGACCCGGCCAAGCGCTCGCAGGTCATCGGCACGATCGACTTCGCGGACGAGGTCGACGCCGCCGCCGTCGCCAAGGCCCTGCGCGCCAACGGCATCGTCGACACCGAGCCCTACCGCAAGCTCGGCCGCAACCAGCTCCGCGTCGCGATGTTCCCGGCGATCGACCCGGCGGACGTCGAGGCGCTGACGAAGTGCATCGACTACGTGATCGAGAAGCTGTAACTCCTTCTCGTACGCCGACGAGGGGCGCCCGGCATCAGCCGGGCGCCCCTCTGTCATGTCCCACGCTCGTGTCGCACGCTCATGCGTTCCACGCTCTTGTGTTCGGACGCTCATGTCCCGCGCAGTCGTGCGACGACCCGGGCGTCAGCCCCTGCGCAACAGCCGCTTGACGCCGAGGCCCAGGGCCAGGGCGACCGCGAGGGCGAGGGCGCCGACCTTGTAGTTCGCGTGTGAGCCGTCGCTGTCGCCGTCCTGCGCGGAGGCCGAACCGCCGCCCCCGGAGGGCGACTTGGCGCCGGAACCGCTGTAGCCCGGCACGCTCCCCGGCTTCACCGCGCTGTCCGCCCCCTCGCTCCCGTACATCAGCTCCGAGCCGTCGGCGGTGTACGTGACGGACTCGCCCTGCCGCTGCAACGGCACGCTGAGCTGCCCCTGCCGTTTGATCTTCCCGCCGTTCCACGTGTACGCGATCCCGCCGAAGTAGCCGCGTACGGCGAGCTGCTTCCCGTCGGGCGAGAAGGCGGCGTCGGTGGCCCACAGGCCGACGGCGCCGAGGGGCTCGAAGACGTTCGTCCCGGAGGCGGAGAGCCGTGCCGGGCCCTCGTACAGGTGCCCGCCGTCCTCCTTCTTGTCGACGATGTAGACCCGCCCGGTCTTCGGATGCACCATCAGCGACTCCGCGTCGCGGGCTCCGTCCGCGTACTTCACGACGTACTGCGTGGCACGGATCGTCTGGTCCTCGAGCACCTTGGGCTCGGGCAGTTCGTAGATCCACACGTGGTCCCACTGGCCGCCGAGGTTGTCGCCGATGTCGCCGACATAGATCTCGTTGCCCGGGCCTATGGAGATGGCCTCGACGTCGCGCGGCGAGCCGACGCCGCTCAGGGTGACGGTGGCGACGGTCTTCCCGGTCCGGCTGTCCACGGCGTAGAGGTACGGGCCGTCGTCGCTGTCGTTGTGCGTCCAGTAGACACCGGGGTGCAGGCGCGAGGCGGCGAGGCCGCTGGACTCGGTGATCCGGGAGTCCCCGATGGTGAACCCCTCGTCCCCGTCGGCGGCGACGGCGGGTGCCGACAGCACGACGAGCAGGGCGGACCCGGCGAGGAACGGAAACGATCGGCGCATGCGCATGGGCTCAAGCCTGCCATCCCGGACGCATGTTCACCCCGCCGTACGCGGCGTTGCGGCGCCGCACCCACGTGTGCAGCCTCACATCACCGGGGGAGGTGCCGGCCGTGCCGATCCACGATGATGAGCGGATGCTCAGGTTCATGCCCGTA